>NZ_CP100755.1:0-4431216 GCF_024266725.1 Alcaligenes sp. NLF5-7 | reverse complement strand
GCGCGGTCCTTCGGGATGAGGACTACCGCCGCCATTTGATGGATTTCAGAATCACAGTCGAGAAGGAGATTTTGCGGTGAAGTATGCAGCCGAAGTCATAGACCTGTTAGCGGCCTATCCGGGACGAGAGTTCCGCATGATCCAGATGTGCGGCACGTCAGCAAAGGCATGGAGCTGTCTACAGCCCAACGCAACGCCATGCGTGAAGGGGTCAAGCGTGTGCTGGTGCAATTGCAGGATTCAGGCCAGGTGGACAAGATCAAAGAGGGTGAAACCTCTGCCTTTTATGCCTGGCGTTGCAGTCTGCAACATGGGCCGCTATGAATCTGCAAGGCTAATTGCAATAATGGGCGTGCAAAGTTGCGTCCAATACAAACGAAACAACCCCGAGCAAGAAATTGCTGCGGGGTTTTTTTATGCCTCGCATCAGACACCGCTTTTCTTGATGAGTCCTTTGATCACTGTGTTGGCCTGCTTGTTCAGGTCAGGAAATGTACTGCCATGAACAATGCCCAAGATGATTTTTACACGCTGATCGCCAAAGCTGCCGAGCCGTATGCGGTGCTTCGTGATCCAGTTGAGGAGGGGCAGCTCCCTGCCATGCCTTATCTGCTTTTTTCCTTGACTCAAGGCCGACCTGGCCCGAGCCATTATGGACGGGTCAATGACGCTGGTGTTCGCCACATTAGTGTGCAGTATCAAGCTTGGTACAAGTGCGATGTTTTGCTGCGAACAGTTGGAAAATTCTGGAGCAGCTGCATCTGAAACTGGAGTCCGAGGCGCTGCAAGCATTGAGTGAGAAGTTGAACATTGCATTGGTTCGTGCTCTCAGGTTGGAGGTCGAGCAGGATCAGACCGAGTACGGAAGAGCCCATGCACGTTTGGACCTGGATGTGATGTATACGGCCAGTCTGGACGATGAGGTGCATGTGATCGAGTTTGTGGAAGTGAAAGGGGAGCAACCGTCCCCGCTTGAGTGACCAGACAGGTCTTTTAGCAGGCCTGTTTTCATGAACGCGAGTTTTATCGCTTTAGCCACCGATCCAGGTGGTTTTTTTCTTTTTGGAGCCACCGATGGCAAAACTATCTCGGATCGCAAACGTAGATATTGCGTTGCGTACGACCGCAATCAATGAGCAATCCTTTCCGACATGTTGATTTTGGGCAGTCACGTGCTTTCCACGGCACGCGCCATGACCATTACCGCTGCGGATGAACTGCTGGACATGGGTCTGCAAGATACGGACCCCTTGTATTGGGCCGCGCGTGATGCTTTCGCGCAGATTCCTGCCGTACGTCAAGTCTTTATTGGTCGTCGTCAGGTTGACGAACTCAAGATCTCGGTAAGTCGTGCAGTGCCTGATGCCGACTACCGTGTCCAGCTGCGCTGGCGTGGCGAACAGGGCCAACAGCTGGAGGCGCAGGTGTCGTACAAGGCGCTGGAAGCAGACACGGTAGCGGAAATTGCCTCGGGTTTGGCTAGCGCGATTGCGCAAACGGCTGCTCCTGTGACGGCTACTGCTGCTGAGGCAGTAGTGACGGTGAAAAATAAAACGGCAGGTACGGCTCTGGCTGTTCAGCCGCAAGGTAATCTGGCCATGCAGGTGGTGCCCGGCACCGAGACTGTGACTCAGGCTTTGTCCACCATCGCCAATGGGCCCTTTAATTGGTATGGCCTGGTTATTACTAGCCGCGTGATTGAGGACGTGCTGTCGGCGGCCGCCTGGACTGAATCCAACGAGAAGTTGTTTGGTACGGCATCGGCCGATGCGAGCATTCTCGATCCGGACTCGACCGATGATTTGGCCAGTCAGTTGCAGGCAAAGCAGTATTTCCGCAGCTTTGGCGTTTATAGCGCGGCAGCCGCAATTCAGTATCCTGAAGCTGCTTTGATGTCCTCCATGTTCACTTACTACCCAGGTCAGGAAACTTGGGCACTGAAAAAGCTGGCCGGCATTGCGTATGACGAGCTGAGTGAAGGCCAGGCTTTGGTGGCGCATGGCAAGAGCTTTTCCACTTTTGAGCCATTCCGCAATTTTGCAGTGACCCAAGGTGGTTTGACGGCGGCGGGTGAATGGATTGATGTTATTCGCTTGCGCGATGCGCTGGTCGAGCAGATCAAGGTGTCTGTGGTCTCGGCCATGATCAATGCAGATGGCAAGGTGGCCTTCACCGACGATGGTATCCAGATGATTGGCAATGCCATTCGTGCCCCACTGGACCTGAATGTGCGTCGCGGTGGCATTGCTACCGAAGAGCTGGACGAGAACGATCGCATTGTTCCCAGCTATACCCTGAGTCTACCGCGCAGCAGCCAGGTTCCTTTCAACGACAAGGCTAATCGTGTCTTGCGCGACGTGTACTTCACTGCTCGCCTGGCCGGTGCCATTCATGTGTCGGAAATCAAGGGCAGCTTGAGCTACGCCCTGTAATCCAGGAGATTAAGCGCCCCTTCTTGTCATAACTCCAGCCTGGCTCGATGCCAGGCTTTTTTCTTTGGGAGCCTGAAATGGCCTATGAATTGAAAAGCTACGATTCCAAGCAAGTCAAATGTGTGCTGGGCGCACATACTGTCACGGGCCCAGCCGATGACACCTTCATCAGCATTGAGCCTCAGGGTGATGGTGTCAGCAGCTCGGTAGGTGTGTATGGGGATGTATCTCGCTCGATCAGTCATGACCCGCGACACATCATCAAGATCACACTGCAACAAACCAGCCGTTCCAACGATGTGCTCTCGTCCTTGTGCGACGTGGACCGTCTCTCGGGCGGTGCCGGTGCATTTCCCATTCTGATCACGGACCTGCGTGGCAGTACGCTGTTTACCGGTACCGCCTGGGTGCAAAAGAAGGCCAACGCGACGTTTGCCAAAGGTATTGGCAGCCGTGAATGGACGCTGGAGGCGGTGGGCGGCTTTACCAACGGGGGTAACGATTGATGGCCCGCCCAGTGGAAGTGACGGTCAATGACACCATTTTTCTGATTACCCCGATGGATGCGTTTGAGGCGCTGGAGGTTTTTGGCGATTTGCAAAAAGATCTTCTACCTGCAGTGGGGAGCTGCTGTCTCTGAGTCTGGGGGCGCAAGCGGAGCAGGCCGAAGTGTTGATGACCGGTGCCATTGAAAATTGTCCGAAAAGCTAAGTGGCCGTCAGCTCAAGCAGTGGACGGATCGTTTGATCAACGCCGACTCCGTAGCTGTGTCGATGAATGGTCGGGACATGCGTCTGGATGCGGCGGCACGTGCGATGGCTTTCAAGGAGTTCACCGATATTCTGGAGCTGCTGTTTCATGTATTGAAGGTGAATTTTGCCTCCCCTTTAGGGCGTTGGCTCAGCCGTTCTGGTGTGGACCTGAGCCAACTGCCGGCAAGCCCGTTGGGAGCTATCAGCCAGAACTCGAAAGAGAGTTCCTGATCTGGCGGCCCGTGATGGCCAGCAAAGTCACCGTCGGCGAGATTCGCCGACGGGAGGTGCTTTTGCTGGATTTGATCAAGTTTAACCACCTTATGGACGCTGAGGCTGCTGCTTTGGAAGCAGCACGCACAGTGAATAAGTAATGACAAATGTCCGTGAAATTGTCGCGAATATGCGCAGCCTGGTGGACTTGTCCGACTTGAAGGCGTATGCGCAGTGGTATCAGCGCCTTCAGAGGGATGCGGTGGACTTTGCGAAGTTGGCCAGGCAGTCCATCGAGCAAAGTCGCGCCCTGAATGCGCTTGAGCGTGGCGCTAAAAACGCCCATCTGGCTGTGGGGAATGTGGTGCGCGGCTTTCGTGGACCTGGGGTGGGAGCTCGCTCTTTGGATCCATCACAAGCTGGCAAGCCGACAGGACCGGGTGTGGCCGGGGGAACGGTATCCGGTTCCTGGGCCGGGGTTATCAAGCAAACCATTGTCAAAAATGTGGGTCTTGATACGGTCAAGGATGTGCTTCTGGCAGGTGACCAGTTCAACCAGGTGCAGGCACAGCTCGCAATGAGTTCTCAAGGTGAACAAGAACACCTGTTTATTGACCAGCGTTTGGTTGCAGATTCCGTGCAGGCGCGCCAGCCGTTTGCGCAAAGTGCCGATTTGTTTCTGCGTATCCATCCGCTTATGCAAAGCCAAGGCAAGGGGGCCCGGGACAGCCTGAATATGGTCGCAGCAACGGGTCTGTCCTTGACGGCCAGTGGCTCTGACCCCCAACAAACCAGCGCTTTTATGGCGCAGTTTGTCAAGGATCTGGCTCAGGGAAAGCTGAGCGGGGAAGGCTTTCAGAACATGCTGGCCAATAATCGGCGTATGTTGACGTACTTGCTTGAAGGCTTGAACAAGACTAATCCTGCCCTGGGAGTCACTCGCCAGAACCTGTTTGAGTTGGCTGAGCAAGGCCTGATTACGTCTGACATGATGGTGTCTGCGCTGGGTAGCCAGTTGAACACCATGCGTGGGGACGTGGAAAAACTGCCAGCTTCCTTGGTCAACTCTTTGACTGAATTTTCGGACAAGCTGGCGCGGGTTAGCGGGGTACTGCAGCAACAGACCGGTGTGATTGATCTGTTGAGTTTCACCTTGAAAGTGTTGGGTGAACATCTTGAGCAAATTGTGCATCTGCTGCTCCTGGTTGGAGCAGCACAGGGCCTGCGCAAGCTGGAAGCCGGGATGGGGGCTCTGCTAGGGAAAGGGCAGTCTGTGACCCAAATGCTGCGTGGCTTGGTCGGCGTAGCGGGGGTATTAGCCAAGGAGCTCTGGGTAGCGGTCCGTCCTTTCTTGCGCTGGATGATTATTGTGGAAGCCATCAGTCTGGTCATTCAGGATGTAATTTCCTGGTTTCAGGGGGGCGATTCTGTACTGGGTTCGATTATTGGTCGATCCGAGCAGTGGCAAGGTGAGATTGAGGCCGTTCGTGGTGCTTTAGTATGGGTCAAGGACTTACTAGGGGGCGGAGCAGAGACTGTGGACTCCTGGATTGAAAAGTGGGGAGCGGTTCTCACCGTAGTGACTGGCCTGGTGCTGTTGATTGGTGGTATTCCGGCCTTGATCGTGACACTGGTTGTATTGATCCTGAGCTACCGCGACGAGATTGTGAGTTTTGCGAAAGACTTTTGGGACACGTTCGTGCTGGCAGCCGAGCAGACTTGGGTCGAGATCAAAGCCACATTCACCCGTATGTTCAACTGGTTTGAAGAGCAGTTTGCCAAAGTGGGAGCTTTCTTTTCCTCCATGGTGCCGGAGTTGCCAAGCTGGGCCACATTGGATGGCGTCAAGAGTGCCTTGGGCTTTGAAACGGCGACTCCCGTATCCAGTACAGGGGCGGCGGGCCAGTACACCGACAATCGCACCATGACGGTGACTGTGCAGACGAAAGACCAGGCCGACAAGATTGTAGATACGGTGGGCCAGGCTGTGCAGCAGTATGGATTTGCCAACTCGAGTCAGGGTCTGAGTGCGCGTGCTCCGTATACCGAAGCCCCACCTTGAGCCTGCTTTTTCTTGCGCCCTTGATGCGCTTTATGCAGACCCGCCGCCACAGAGCGGCGTTTTTTATGGGTGCTCATCATGGCATTTGTAACCTTGTTATTTGATTTGGCTGGCAAGCAAAGCATGCTGGGGAGTATTCCTTTGGATGCGTTGCTGACGGAGGAAACTGAGCTGACTGCCAGCGTCAGCAAGTACGCGGTTGAGGATGGTTCGGTTATCTCCGACCACATTGCCCAGGAGCCTGAGACTTTGAGTCTGTCAGGGGTGATTACCGCTGCCAGTATTTACACGTTTCTGAGTGGTGGCCGATCCAAGTTGATTGCTGCCAAGGATGCAATTCGCCAGATTCATGAACGACGTCAGCCTGTCACTATCGTGACCGGGGCTGATATTTATCAGAATTACGCGATGACCAAGGCAGCGATCACTCGCAAGAATGAAGGTGAAAAGCTGGATGTGGTCTGCAACTTTCAGAAGATTGTTGTAGCCCAGCTGCGAGAGGCTGATATCCCTGCAGACAAGGTAGCACCCTCTGTTCAAGGCAAGGCGGGCCAGACAGGGGCAGCGGGTGGGAAAGTCAGTGATACCCGGTCTCAAAGCACGCCTGCCAGCAATCTGAAAGTGCAAGGAGGGAGTGGGACATGATTGAAATTCCCTTGGCAGACCGGAACAGCTTTGTGATTGAAGCCAGTCTGGAAGGAGCCAGCTACTTTCTGAGCTTCAACTGGAACAGTGAGGCCAAAATCTGGATTTTTGGGCTGCAGGACGCCCATACAAAAAGCATTTTGAATGGTTTGGTACTGGTACCCAACACACCATTGCTGGAGCAATTTCGGCATCTGAATGTGCCCCCTGGAGAGTTCATCGTGGATGTGCAGGATGAAAAACTGCAATTGAATCGAGACTCTTTTTTAAGCGGCCAGGCCAATTTCTTTTACTTGAGCAGGCAAGAGTATGGCGCGCTTCGATAGAACGTACCGATTGTTGGTGGGCCGGCCAGGGGAGAAGGGCGTGGAAATCGCTCCGCCATTGCGCATGAAGTTTGAGGTGAGCAAGGATACCAGCGAGTCTCCGAACCAGATCAGGATCAGCGTCTGGAACTTGAGCCCGCAGACCCGTGAAGCCATTGTGGAGCCCGATAATGTGGTCGCCCTTTATGCGGGTTACGGTCAGGAAGACGGGGCTTTACTTCTGGCTTATGGAACCGTGGTGCAGGGGGCAAGTAGCTTTCAGGGTGCGGAAATCGTGACCGAATTGGAGGTGCTGGATGGTTTTGCCCAAATTCGAGACACCGTCGTCAGCTTGGGCTGTGGTGCTGGTGTTCGGGCCCGGCTGATCATTGAGGATATTGCCTTCCAAATGGGCCTGTCATTGGTGATGGCTGAGGATGCGCCAGATCGTGTCTGGCAAAACGGTTTCAGTTTTTACGGTGCTGCCCGCGTGGCCTTGCATAAAGTTGTGCAGGGAAGCGGCCTCGAGTACTCCATACAGAATGGCGAGTTACAAGTAATTGAGCGTTGTGGAGTAACGCCGCGCAAGGGCTTTGTTCTGTCCGCACAAAGTGGTTTGCTAGGCAATCCGGAACGGATACGGCAGAGCGCCAAAGAAAAGGCGGATAGCAAAGGCAGCGAAAGGACCAAGTCCGAACGCCAGCAGGCCGATGGTTGGCGTGTCACATCCTTGCTGTTGCCCGGCTTGAACCCCGGTGATCTGGTCAAACTGGAAAGTCGCCAGGCAGTGGATTGGTTTCGGGTAGAAAGTCTGAAGCACTCAGGGGATTGGAGTGCCTCCGGAAACTGGCATACCACGATGGAGCTGCTGGATCGGCACGCATCACCTGAAGAGGAGAGGGACAGCTCATGAATCAGCTCATTACGTCTATTTTGTCGGACATTAATGTCTGCTTGCCCGGTGTGGTACAGACCTACGACGGCAAGACCGTGACTGCAAAACCAGCTTTGCCCAAGCAATTGGCCAATGGTCAGACTTTGGCTGCACCGCTGATCGTTGCTGTACCCGTGTGCTGGCCGATTGCCGATGCGGGGCAGGCCATGATTACGGTCCCCCTGAAACCGGGTGATCCCGTTGTTTTGCATTTTTCTCAACGCAGCCTGGAGAACTGGCTATCGGGTTCAGACCAGGCTCCCGACGATCCCCGTCAATTTGATTTGAGCGATGCCTTTGCTACGCCAGTAATGCGCCCTGGCCCGGTAGCGGATACGGAAAATCTGACAGTGCAATATGGTCCTGGCTCGATGAAGCTGGCACCGGATGGCAGTTTGACCGTGCGCGTACCCCGTCAGCATGTTATTGCCCAGGAAACTATTTTTGATAGTCCTGTCACCGTCAACGGCTTGCTGACTTACACCGCTGGGATGGCCGGTTCGGGGGGCTCTGGCAATTCAATCAGCATCAGTGGTGGTGCCAGTTTTGAGGGGGGAACGATTATGCATGACGGCAAGAACATCGGTTCGGACCATCGTCATAGCGGGGTGCAGACCGGCGGTGGCACAACTGGAGGGCCGGTGTAATGACATGGGATCTGCAACTTAATGGCCGCCATGATTTGGCTTTGTCTTCAGAGCAGGATTTGGTTTTGATTGAGGGGGTTGGGCGGATTCGTCAGCAAATTACCATCACTTTGCTGACTTTTCTGGGCGAGTGGTTTCTGGACCAGAGCTGGGGCGTTCCCTATCTGGAAAAAATCATGGTCAAGGCTCCTAATCGGGCTGAGATTGAAAACATTGTGCGCGCCAAAGTGCGTGCCGTCCCAGGTGTGATTGCTGTGCCCATGGTGCAGATTGAGCTCAATGCCATTGCGCGCCGAGCCCGGATCACGTTGCCTGAAATTCAAACAGACGCGGGCCCGCTTACGGTCACCGTCACCCAATAGGATTCTTAAAAATGGCTGATTACGGTGTGACTCCGGAGGGGTTTGTGCGGCCGCGCCTACCTGAGATCCGGATGGAAATCATAGAAGAGCTGCGCCGCAATTTACGTGCTCGCGGCTTGCCTGATGATATGGAAACCCGGCCGGATTCGGTAACGGGGGTGTTGATCGACACGTTTGCCGAGCGTGAAGCGGCTCTGTGGGAAATGGGAGAGGGGGTGTACTACGCCATGTATCCGGGTTCGGCCAGTGGCGCTTCCCTGGACAGGGCAGTGTCTTTTTCAGGGGTGAAGCGCTTGAAGGCAGAACGCAGTCGAGTGTATGTCGTGGCGTATGGCCTGCAAGGCACTCAAGTTCCGGCTGGTGCACAGATTCGTCACCGTAGTACGCAAACGATCTGGCGCACAACCCAGGACCTGATTATCGGTGCGGAGACCGCTGCAGATTTGCGGATTGCTCCGATTGTGCAGTCTTCGACCAGCTATTCGGTAACGGTAGATGGCACGCCCTATGTCTATACCAGTGGCACCCGGGCCACCATGGCTTCTGTCCTGGCTGGGTTGATGGCGGCTTTGGCACCCAGTGGTTTACAGATCGCCAGTGACGGCGCAACCATCCGTCTGGTTGCCGTGGCCACCTTGGCAGTCAGTGTCCAGCTAAGCAGCAACCTGTCTTTCGCAGAGCTTGGTTCGCCTGTGTTGGCAGAAACTGTGGATGCAATCGCCGAGATGGCCGCACCCGGGGACCTGGATTCGATCGTGACACTGGTTCCCGGCTGGACGCGGGTCGTGAATTTGCAGCAAGGGGCAGTAGGACATCAGCGAGAAACAGACGCTCAGTTGCGTGCGCGCTATCGCTTGGGTGTGTTCCGGTTTGGTGCAGCTACGCTACCAAGTATCGGTCCCAACATTCTTAACGAGGTTCCCGGTATTAGTGATATCCGGGTTTTCAATAATCAAACTGATCAAATTGATACCGCCGGACGCAAGCCGCACAGTGTGCATGTGATTGCTGATGGAGGCCTTGATGATGATATTGCCCATGCGATTTATCGCTTCAAGAGCGGCGGCATTGATACCAATGGTGCAGTCATCAAAGTGCTGGACACATCGGAAGGGATCCAACTGATTCAGTTTGATCGGCCTCAGCCTGTATACGTGTGGGTGCGGGCAGTGGTGAGCTTGCTTCCGGTAGACGAGCAGGCCTTTCCGCCCGATGGTTTTGGACAGATAGAGAAAGCTATCTTGGCGACCGGGCAAGAGCACACGATTGGTCTGGATGTACGCCACCAGCGCTTCTTTTGTCTGATTTATGGCACCAAGGGCATTGCGCAGGTGGATCTGAAGCTTGCCCATTCCACCGATCCCCATTTTGTGCCTCGTCCCGCTGATTACAAGGCAGCCAATATTGAAATTGGGGATGCCCAGAAGGCGCTGTTTGATGCCAGCCGGATCGAGGTGACGTGATGAATCTGGAACAAGATCATGCCGATATTGCCTGGAAACACTTTCTGGACCAATACGGCGGCTCCTCAAGGCTGGAGTCTTTGGTGCGAGCCTTGTATGTGCCGCTTGAACATCATCAGCTCAAGGCTTTGCATGACGAGCGTTGGCTGGATGCTGCAGTGGGTCGCCAACTGGATGGCATTGGTCAGATCGTGGGGCAATCTCGCGAGATTGAAAACTCGGTTTACGTGCAGTTCTTTGGCTTTGTCGGTCAGTCAGCTACCGTTGGCTTCGATCTGGCGCGCATTCGCCGTGAACATGAAAGCGAGACATCGGGCTCCAGCAAGCTTCTGGATCCGGAGTACCGGCGAATCCTGTACTGGAAGATCGCCGTCAATAACGGACACGGCACAACCCCGGAAATTGCGGCGGCCTTGAAGACAATTTTTGATGTCTCCCAAGTGCGCATCAAAGATGTGGGTAACGCCAAGCTGAATATCTGGATCAGCGCTCTACCTGGCCCTAACAACCCGTTGATGGCTGATCCTTATCGGTGGGTACCTGCGGCAGCTGGAGTTGGCGTCCACATATTTACCGGGTCCAACGACAAACCGTTCGGCTTTACCAGCCAGGGCTTTTATGGCTTTGGCGTTGGGATGCTTGCACGAGTGATTTGACAACCAATATTGCCAACTACGCACGCGTGTTGGTAGCCACCGCCTTCGGACGGTTTTTTTATGAGGTGTGAATATGGCAGCAGTGAATTTTTATTCTGGCTTCGAGTACAAGTGGGGTCAAACTGGAGGGGTCATTGATCTGCAAGATGATCAATACAAATTGGGCTGGGCCTTTATCGGCTCGACTCCGCCTTCCGTTGAGCAGTTCAACAAACTGCAGCAACTGAACGATGAAAAATTTGCCTGGTTGTGGGGACAGTTCAAGTCAGCTGCCAGTGCGCGCAAGGTCACACTCGGTGCTAATGATCTGCTGGGGCTGAACAAACTTCTGACGGCGGCAACGCCTGATGCGAGCGTGACGGTCAAGGGTATGACAGCCTACGCTAGTGATGCAGAGGCCGCTGCCCGGACGATCAAGACCAAGGCACTGACTCCTTACGGTCTGGGCCTGAACCTGCAGTCCTCGGCTCGTGATACTACCGCCGGAAAAATTCTGACGGTAGGTGCATTTGGCCTGGGCAGAGCGGGCGCTGATACAACGACGGATGCTTGGCCGGCGGAAAATCTGAGTACGCTGGAGGTAGGAGCTGGCATGTATTACGTGCCTAATGCGCAAGGAGCCGCCAGCAACTTGCCAGCCGGTGTGACTAATCAAGGGGTGGTGTTTCACCGTCAGTCGGGTTCCGGTGGTGGCCAGCTCTATGCGTCTTTTGATGGTGAGCTGGCTTGGCGCGGTCGCCGATCCGGAGAGTACACCGCATGGAACCGGGCGCTGGCTGTTGGGGATTATGGCTTGGGCGCAGGCACTGTCAATCCGGCTAATGGCCGAGACAGTGTCAACCCATTTGGGTGGTACTACCAGAACCGTGCTACGACTTGGGGCGGAGGCTCGTTCTTTCTGGATATGCCTTATGGCACGTCCTTGAATGCAGGCTTGCGCCTGTCCACCGATCCTTACACTGATAATTTTTATCTAAACGGTGGAGTGTCGGGTAAGAAGGAATATCGTGCCGCGTGCAAAATCTGGCACGACAAAAACTTTGACCCCGACTCCAAGGCCGATAAATCAGCCTCTATTCCTACGTTTGCCACTGCACCCAAGACTAACGAAGGTCCAGTGATTTACGCAATTGACCGCCAGCAGCTTTTGCAATGGCAAACCATCGGTTCGTTTACCGGTTACGCCAGCCTGAACGTTGGTCGTTTCGTGTGGGGGACATCAAGGGATGCCCGTGCCGATGAAGTGGATGCAATTGGGCAGGTTGTTGCTCCAACCAATACACGCTTTGTGGCCCTGGTCGCCTGGGCAGAGGCAAACGGTCACGTTGTTGCTCCCGGCGACTGGAGGAAGGGAGCGTTTGTGTTTTCCAGAGTCTCTGCAGGCAGTTTCCGTCTACCTGATTTGCGTGATCAATTCATCCGCGCAACCGGAACTGACGCTGACACTGCAAATGAGAGGGGACTGGGTTCTGCGCAAGTGGACACGGCACAACCCATTGTGGGTATTGTTGGATCATTAATTGCCGACTCATCGAACGGGCCATTTAGAGTCTCCAGTAACGCGACGCACTATGCGCAGGGGGCAGTTCCTGGTACCGGTCATTTTTTGAGCCGTATAAATTTTGATAGCTCTCGTGTAGTACGTACCTCGAGTGAAAACCGTCCGACTAATACCGCTCTTTATCCTCGCGTTCAAATTTGAATGCGAGGGTGCAGTGAAGTGTTGACAGGGCGTGTTTCCACGCTCGATCGAGCCACCCGTTTAGAGTCAAAAGAAACTGTAGAGGAAAACCCAGCACCAGTCATACGGTAGGAATTTTCTACGGGGTTTCGCTCCTCTAGAAATACTCCAGTAGAGGGAACCCCCCCGATCATTTCAGCGAGTCTCATTGAGCCTACTATGCGCTCTACTGCGTCATTTTGGCTACTTCCTAACAGTCTCGCATTTGCAGTCCTATAGTCACTTTTTTAATTTTTCATGCCACCACGATGTGGCCAGGAGTTTTTTATGTCTTATTTTCAAACTGATGCTCATGGCCTGTTTTGCGGCCAGTCACCTTATCAAGAAAAAGGATTTGGCGATGTTGCTGTTGCTCCGCCTGGCTCTATTCCTGTCGGTAAAGTAGCGCTTTGGGTATCGCGCTTGGAAAAGCTGGATATTCAGTTTGGGGATGAAGGTACCGGGGAGTGGCAACTAGTAGATGACAATCGTCAATCTACGCTTTATACCCCAGATGGGCCTTATACCTTGGGCGAATCCTACTTTGGCCAGACGTATGATGGTCTTGGTGTATTGCCTACCTGGTTGAGTGTCGAGCCTGGGCCTGAGGCGGAGCCAAGCCTGGAGCAACTGCGTGAGCAGCAATTGGCGGTCGTGAATGCAGACTTTGAGCGTGCTGTGCTGGAGCTGACTGCAGGTTATCCGGCGACTGAGCGCTTGACCTGGCCCGTGCAGCAAGCAGAGGCTCTGGCATGGTCCACAGACTCATCGGCAGCGACCCCTTATCTGGATGGCATCGCAGCCGCACGTGGCATTTCCTTGGACGTAATGCGTCAAAAGACGTTGGCACAAGTGCGCTTGTTTTTGCAGATGACCCAGCAATTTATCGGTGTGCGTCAGGGCTTGCGTGATCAGATTGATGTCGCTGCTTCTGAAGCAGCTGTCAAAGCGATTGTTTGGCCGGGATCAGGCACCCAGGCGTAAGTGGTCGGCCTGGGCGCGACCTAGTTTGCTGCGCATCAACTTTTGCGCTAAGTCTCGCCCGCGAGGGTGAAAGTAGCGTTGCAACATTCGGGTATCTCTATGCCCGGTGACTTTGGCAAGCTCGTGGGCGGGGAAAACGTCAGCCAAGCGAGAGGTAGCCTCATGGCGCAGATCGTGAAACCGCAGGTCCAGGAAGTAGGCTCGCACTGGACGTCGGCTGTATTGGCGGCACAAGCTTTCGTAGGCTTTACGGGCGCGTAGACGAGCACGAGCAAAGGCGCGACTGATCGAGCCGGGAGTGATATCAAAAATACGACCGCGCAAAGGTTTTCCCACTAGCCACTTGCGCAGGGCGTCGCGTGCGAACGGTGTTAAAGGTACATAACGAGTATCCCCGTTCTTGGTGTCTTGCAAGGTGATGACCCCATGGGTCAGATCGATTTGTTCACGCGTCAGATTCACAATTTCAGAGCGGCGCATGCCTGTTTCGACGGCCAAGGCAACCACAGTGGGCAGGCAACTGGAGCGGGTATGTTTCAGTATCCACTCGAATTCAGAGCGTGGGCATTCTTCAGCACTGACGCCGTACAGACGAATTTGATTAAACAATCGACGGTCACGCGCATCGTTGACGGCGGGGCGTCGGATTAGTTGAACGGGATTGGCAAGCCAGCTATAGCCCCAGTCCTTGCGCGCCACGGTATAGAGATGCGAAAGCAAGGCCATCCGTCGATTGACGGTTGCTGGCGCGCGGTCTTGCATCCATTCGTCGCGGATTCGTTGCAAGTCTTGCGGGGTAATTCGCGCCAGGTTTCGGTTTACCAGCAAGGTGCTGTTCCAGGCTCGGGTTAGGGAACGCTCCTGGTAGGCCGATTTTTTCAATGTAGACACCTCACTCAGGTATCGCTCCAGGGCCTCTGCCAGTGAAGGGCAGGTACGGGAAAGGCGGCGCTGACGGGTGGCATTCATAAGTAAATCTGTCTTGTAGGCCATATGGCAGGCCGTTTCAACTGTGATTTTCAACAGTTCTTGTCCCTGTGGAGCGGTTGTCCGGCGTTTTTGCGGGTTCTCCTGTTTCGCGATCACGCTTACTCAAGGAAAAAAATGATGTTCGACAACGACGCCGCTCACCTACCCATAAGCACCGGCTCGGCCCTGCTTATTTATGGTTGGACGATGCAGGACTTTGTGCTGACTTTATGGGCGGCTTATGTGGTGATTTTGATTGTGACCAAGCTGCCGGACTTTACTCGTGCGGCCGCGCGGATTGTGGGCGGGATCCAGCGTGCCTGGCGCCAGTTCAAGGAGTGGAAGCATGGATCTGAAGACTAAGCTGGGTGCAGGGGTAGTCTCGGCGGCGATTGCTTTGGTTGCCGCCTGGGAGGGGCGCTCTTTGATCGCCTATGTGGACCCCGTCGGCATTCCGACTATCTGCTACGGCTACACACAAGGAGTCAAGCTGGGTGACATGGCCAGTCCGCAGCGTTGCGACGCCTTGACGGAGCAGGAGGTTCGTCGTGCTTTGAGTGTGGTGGATCGTTCCGTTAGCTATCCCTTGCCGGATGAGGTACGTGTGGCGCTGAGCAGCTTTGTTTATAACGTGGGGGCTGGGGCCTATGCCAATTCGACCTTGCTGCGCAAGCTACGGGCTCGGGATATAGCCGGAGCATGTCAGGAGCTGGATCGTTGGGTCTATGCTGGTGGCCGCAAACTGCGGGGGCTGGAGCGGCGGCGTCAGGCCGAGAGGCAGTTATGTCTATCAAGTCTGCATTAGCAGGGGCTGCTGTTCTGGCAGCCCTTTTTTTATGGGGGGCGCTTTATGGTCAGGAGCAGTATCGCAAAGGCTATGAGCTGGCCCAGGCGCAGACCAGGGCGGCACAGTTGCAGGCCGAGGTTCGTGCGCGCTTGATGGAGCAACGATTACAAAAGGAGGTGGAGGATGTTCGAGTCACTTATCAAATGCAGCTGGATGCGGCCCAGCGTGTTGCTGTGGCTGCTCGCGCCGATCTTGACGGCTTGCACAGCAAGCTCGCCGCCGCCAATGATCGTGTCGCGGCTCAGGCTGCCCGAGCCGGACATGCGCTGGATGCAAACGCCCGAATTGCCAGCCAGCTGCGCAACGTGGTCGGCCTGTGCGCAGAGCGATATACAGAGATGGCAGGAGTTGCTGATGGATACCGGAGCGCTTTAAGCGGTTTGCAGGGGTATGTGTTGGCCTTGAGGAAATAGGGCCCCACGGATGGAAACAGCCCAAGGAGTTAGCGCTTCGTGCGCTTAGCGTTGCAGGCCTTCGGTTTGATAAAACAGTTTCAGGTCGCGAGGGCTGCCTAGTCTGACTTTAGGCAAGGTGCTTGCCTCGAAAATGCTCAAGTATTTGTGGCGATTGGGCGGGGTCACGATGGCGATATGGCGGATCATTTGCCATTTCACACTATCTTTACCGCCTTCCAGGGCTCCACGACGGTTGCGCTCAAACAGGGTGCGCCGGAAGTAGCGCAGCAGGCTGGTAGCGGTGGAGACCTCTAGCACGATGAAACCTGTAGCGCGAGCCAGACGTGGGGCCAGGTGGCGCGTGTAGTTGCCTTCCATCACCCATTGTTCTTGCGCAATAGCCGCCTGGTGCAGCGCAACAAAATCTGCTTCGGGGCGGGGCACCCAGTTGCTATGGGGCAGGTGGTAGAGCTGATCCAGATGCACGGCCGGGATGGCCAGCTTGCGTGCGATCGCGTCAGCCAGGGTGGATTTACCGCTATTGGATGGGCCAAGAATGCAGATGCGGGGGCCTAAGTTCTCAAGAAGGGGCATGGTGCAGTGATGGTGTGATGTCGCGCTTGGTAACAAGGCAAGCCCAACACCGCCATTTTAATTAGAACGCTGATGATATCTGCTGTTATGGTTAAGTTTCAAGCCATGAACAACAGGAGTCACTATGTCTGCTTATGTTAAATTGCGCTCGGCCGTGGCGCTGGCTTTGTTATCAGGCGCGCTGTCGTTTCCTGCCCATGCCCAGTACACGGGCCCGTCGGAGATTGGTCAAACGACGGTTGCGGAGATCCTGAAAAATCCCGTCGATGATCAGGACGTGCGGGTGCAAGGTCATCTGCTACGTCAAACGGCGCACGACAAGTTTCTGTTCTCTGATGGCAGCGGGGAAATCGTGGCGGAGATCAAGGCCAAGCATTTTGCGGGTCAGACTTTGGATGAGAAAACCAGGGTGGAGCTGATTGGCGAAGTCGATACCAGTTCCAAGCGCCCGCCCGAAATTGAGGTGGATTTTTTGAAAGTTGTGGACTGATAGCCCTTGCTTGATGCCCCGTCTTTCTGCTGCCTGATTATCCCCATAGGCGCTGCTCAAATGTGACGCTACACTGGCCGGGTCGCGGTGCAGGCCGCTTTTTATTTTCGTGTCCAGAATGGCTAAGATCCTTCCCATCTTGATGTTGGTCGTCTCCAATGTGTTCATGACCATTGCCTGGTATGGGCATCTGAAATATCCTAATAGCCCCTTGCTGAAAGTCGTGCTGATCAGTTGGGGTATTGCTTTGGTGGAGTACTGCCTGGCGGTGCCGGCCAACCGTTTGGGGCACACCGTCTACAGTGCCGCGCAGCTGAAGACCATGCAGGAAGTCATTACCTTGCTGGTGTTCGTGGTGTTCTCGGTGCTGTATCTGAAAGAGAGCTTTACGCTGAATCACCTGCTTGGCTTCACACTGATTGGTGCCGGTGCGTTTTTTATTTTTTATGGGCCGCTGAAATAAGAGCAAGCCTCATCACCGTTCAGGCATAAAAAAAAGCCTCGCATGTCGCAAGGCCTGAAGCCGGATAAATAGGGAGGTGAAAAATGTTATCCGGTATTTCCATACTACGGATGGGCAGGCTTGCTGACTAGGTTCAAAGCATAGCAGTGAGTAACTATTTGTGGCTCCGAATGTGCTGTTTCTTATGGGCTTTAGAGGATCTGAACCAGGACAGTTTGCTTCCTGGCTCGAAAAAAATGTCCCTGAAATAAATAGCCCCAAGGCCGGAATCAACTCCAACCTTGGGGCTATGCGATCACGTCGTCAGTGCAAAAAGCGCTTGGACGACGTTGCTGCGTGAGTTACTTGCTGACTTGTTCGGACTCTACAACCATGTCCAGAACATCGGCCTTGGACGAGGCGTCTGCAGGCACATTCTTCAGTTCGTAGCGGTTGATACGCAGCACGTTACGAACGCCAGGAGTATGGGTGTAGCCCTCGATGTCGCCGTAGTAGTACATCCAGTCACCCGTGTAGGTCTTGACGCCCGAATCGCTGTACTGGATCTCGCGTACCTTCAGGCACTGGTAGTTTGGAATCAGGGGGTGGGAGCACTTCTCTTTTTGTGCAGCCACTTCCAGGAACACACGGGTAGGCTCGCTGCCGTAACGGGTCGTTGCAGTAGGTTCACCTTTCAGGCGCCATTTGGTGCCGTCTTTAAAGTTCAGGGTAAGGACCGGTGCTGGATTATCCGGTGCGGAATCGGCCTTGGCCATGCTCCAGTCTGTCGCTGTAGGCAACAATTTGCCAACGGCTTGTTCGTTGCGCATCAACTCGGGGTCCGAGCACATTTTCATGGTGCTGACTGGCGAGGTAAAGGTGATTTTGGAACCGCTGATGGTGTAGCCGCTGCCCAGGACATTACACAGATTGTCGACAGACATCATGGTGTCAGTGAAATTCAAGGTGACTTGCTCGCCGCCTGCGCCAGGTATGGCGGGGGCTGGCTGGCCGTCTTTGCCGGTAGTGGCAAACAGACGCCAGTGATAAGCCTGCAGAGAGGTTTCTTTATCCATTTGGCGCTCGGAAGTCGCGGTGTTGCTGTTGTTTGGAGCCGCGCAAGCGGCCAGACCCATTAAGGCCAATGTACCAATCGTCAACTTGAGGGTGTTTTTCATGAGTGGTTTCCTTGATGAGTCGTGGGCTGCATTGGGAGTGTCAGCCCGGGGTTGAAAAATAAAACAATCAGAGTGGGGGTGTTCTGATGGAACGGTCCCACTCCCGATCAAGCTTGGGGTAAAGCTTGTACTTGATTATCCAGACTTTCGCGCAAGGAGTTTGGCAAGGATAGTAAACGTGCCAGCTCGTCCAGATACGCGCGTTCCATATAGCTTTGCTCATCAATGACGATGGCACTGGTCAAGTAGATTTCAGCGGACATCTCGGGCGTTTGCGCCAATTGGGCGATGGCTTGCGGGTCAACCGGTTTGAGCAGTTCTTGCGACAGCCAGAGACGGGCTTGTTCGGGGGCGGCCATTTTGCTGATTTCCGCGTCAATCAATTCGCGCTCGGCATCACCGATATGGCCGTCTGCCTTGGCAGCGGAGACCAGAGCGGCCAGGATGACCATGGCATGGGTATCGGCCGGACCGTTGGAAGCCAGCGGTAGCGGGGCGGCTGGGATCGCTTGCACGGGTGTTGGGGCCGCTTGCTGGCCCGCATTTTGTTCCTGCCAGTTCTGATAGACCTTGACGGCCAGGGCACCCAAGGCAGCGGCTCCGCCGTACGCGGCCATGGAACCGCCCATTTTGCGGAACTTCTTGTTGCCCAGCAGGACGCCCAGAACGCCGCCTACCACAGCGCCGCCACCAAAACCACCGGCTTGTTCACTGATCTTCTTACCCAGGCCGGAGGAGTTCAATTGGCCTTGACCTTGTTTTAGTGCGCTTTGGCCGCTTTGCAGAATTTGTTGCAGCATTTGCTGAAGTGACATGGGATCGCTCTATGAAAGGTAAACAGTAGCTTCGTTATAAACTACTTTATTGTGTGTGCCCGCGTACAATTGTAAGCAGACCTGCCAGAGCAAATCGTTCAAGAAGACGTGTGCGGCACGGGGAATTTGGTATCTTATGCCAGATCAATCCATATAAGCGCGGCTGCGCTGATATCAAGGGGGGAAGGGCTTAACTGGCTCTGCACATTATGAAATTGACTCGAACTGCTTTCGCTTTGTCCGTTGTTCTGGCCGCTCTGGCCGCACCGGCTCAATCACAGGTCAAGATTGGCGTGATCGCCTCGGCCACTGGACCGACCGCCGTGGTCGGTTTGCCGCAGCGCAATACCGTGCCGCTGCTGCCTACCAAGGTTGGCGATCTGACGGTTGAATATGTCTCCCTGGATGATGCCAGCGACCCGAACCAAACGGTGACGCTGTTCAAGAAAATGATTTCCGAGGACAAGATTGATGCCTTGATCGGGCCTACCGGCTCGCCCAATGCCATGAGTCTGATTCAGTTTGCGGCCGATTCGGGCACGCCTGTGCTGGCACCGGTGGGCGCGGCGTCCGTCGTGCTGCCCATGACCGAGCAAAAGAAATGGGTTTTTAAAACGACCCAGAACGACGACATTATTGCTCAGGCCCTGGTCAAGCATATGGTCGATACCGGCGTGAAAACAGCCGGTTTCCTGGGCTTTAACGATGCCTATGGCGAGAGCTGGTTGACCGTGTTCAAGGAACTGGCCGAGGCGAACAATATCAAGATTGTGGCCACCGAGCGTTATGTGCGTTCCGATACCTCGGTAACAGGCCAGGCCTTGAAGATTTACGCGGCCAAACCAGACGTGGTCCTGGTAGCCGGCACTGGCGCTGCGGCTGTTCTGCCACAAGTGACGCTGGTTAAGCAAGGTTACAAAGGGCAAATTTACCAAACTCACGGTGCTGCGCTGCCTGCGTTCTTGAGCCTGGGTGGCGAGCAGGTTGAAGGCACTATTCTGGCGGCCAGCCTGATGTTGGTCTTGCCTGAAATTGCCGATAGCAATCCGTCCAAGCCTATCGCGCAGGACTACATCCAGCGCTATACCGAGCGTTACGGTCAGGCTCCCGCTACATTTGGTGCCAACGTGTACGACGCTGGTCTTTTGCTGGAAAAGGCAATTCCTGAGGCGGCTACCAAGGCCAAACCCGGTACGCCGGAGTTCCGTTCGGCTTTGCGTGATGCGCTGGAGCAAACCCGTGATCTGGTGGCTACTCAAGGTGTGTATACCATGTCGCCCGAAGACCATAGCGGCTTTGACGAGCGTGGTCGCGAGCTGATTACGGTACGTAATGGCCAATGGCATTTGCTCAAGCCTTAAACAGGTTTTAAGGCAGGCATGGAAAAACGCGGCTTAAAGCCGCGTTTTCTGTTTTTCTTGAAGGAAAGTGGAGGGAGGACCGGCTTGCTTAACCAGCCTGGCTGGGAAGGCTGAGCAAAATATGAGGCTCTTCAACTTCAAGCTCAGTTTTCAGGTACTTGGCACCAAAACGGCTGAGCGCCACGATCAGTTTGGCGGGAATGCCATCCAGAAGAATGTAATAGTCCTCCTGGCCCTGCTCAATTTGCTGGACCACATCCGGTTGAGAGCGTTGCCAGCCTGCGCCTCCAAGATGGGTGATTCGTTCGTAAGGGTCCCGACGCATATCTTTCGTGACGTATGCAACCTCGATCATTTGCCACCTCATGAAGTTCTTGTTGGGACCTTCATCATTGGGCATATGATGGCTGACAGCCATTAGGGATTTTACGAACCTTGAGGTTTAGACCTTCAAGGCCTTGACCAGATAGGGATCCAGGTCTGGTTGACGCAGCAACCAGTTCTTGTAGTCCTGTGGTACATCGGCAATGGCCATGCCCTTGTGTTTGCCAAAATGCAAAATGGTGGGAATCCGGGCGTGCTCGGAGAGCTGCCACAACTGTTCCCAGGTATTGATGTTTTGCGTCAGGCCCAGCAAGTATTGCAGGAGTGCCAGGCAATTACGTACATCGGCCAAGGCGCTGTGCGCATTGCGCAGGCGCTCGCGGGCGTTGGCGCGATCAATGTGATAGATCAGGGCGGACTGGCTGTAGCTGTCCAGGCCTGGAATCAAGTGCCGGGCCAAGGCCAGAGTGCAAATCCGCTTGATATTGGGCGAACCGGCCACGCCCCAGTCGTAGTCCACGTTATGGCCAATGATGTATTGGGTGTCGGCAGGCAGCTTGAACTCGGTATGCGACGGGCAGTCTTGCAGCTCTTCGTCGTAAATGTGGTGGGTGGCCAGCGCACCCAGAGAATTGGCCTCATCAGGCCGGTAGCGTTGCTCGAATTCTTCATTGACCAGCAAGAAGACAGGGTCGCTTAAACGCAGCCAGGCTGCCTCGATGACTTGAGGTTTGGCAGTGCCGGTGGTTTCAGTATCAAACAGCAGGGCAGACATACGGGAATCGCTAACAGACAAAGCCGTCATGGTAGTGCATGTGCCCCGCTTTGCCTATACGGGTTTCAGGCGAAAGCCTTCGGGAACGCCCCAGCGATTGGTGCGTAGCAGCCAGTGGGTCTGGCAGCTCAGGCAGCGGTACTGGGTCTCATGAGCCCCGTCAGGAGAGGGAGGATGCTGTCCCAGTAAACGCAAGTCAGCATGCGCTTGGCTAGTACTTAATCCCTGTGGCAAGGTTAAACACGCTTGGCACAAGGGCGAGCCGTAAACTGACGCCATATCACCGCTCCCTGATGTTTTGTTTCGTATTGACACATCAGTATCGGTTTGCTTACGGATAGCGTCAAGTCTTCGTTTGTGGTTCGGCGAAATGATAGGAAAAACTCTGATCCCGACCGGCACGTTTTGCCTCGTACAGGGCTGTGTCGGCCTGACGAAGCAGAGCATGCAGATCCAGCGTGGAGGCTTCCAGAGTCGCGATACCCAAGCTGGCCGTCATGGTCAGTTGCTGCTCGTTATCCAGGGCCAGGGGCCGCAGAGCAATACTTTTGCGGACGCGCTCGGCCACGGCATGGGCTTGGGTGGCGCTGCAGTCGGGCAGCAAGATGCCAAATTCCTCGCCACCCAATCGACCGCACAAGTCTGTATCGCGCAAAGCCAGGGAAATACGCTGGGTGATGGCGCTCAAGGCCAGGTCACCGACATGGTGGCCGTGGGTGTCGTTAATGGGTTTGAAGTGGTCGATGTCCAGAACAATGACGCTGACAGGAACGTGCCTTAGGCGACATTGAGTCAACATGGTCTGGCTTTGCTGATAAAAGGCCTGCTTGTTGAGCAAACCGGTCAGGGCATCGTGGTGAGCCAGCCGCTGGAGTTTTTCCACTGCCTGATTACGGGCTGAGATCAAGCTGGCACTGGTAATGGAGGCGAGTGCAATGGAGGCAATGCCGATGCGCAGCGACAGCAGATCCAGCGAGGTATATAGCTGGCTGGGCAGGAAGTAGACCGGCTGGCTCAGGGCGAACAGTGTCCAGAGCACATAGAACAAGGTCAACAAGGTGGTGGAAAAGAGCGAGTAGCTCAGGGCGCACCACAATAAAGGCAGGACGGGAAAGGCCATGGAGCCGGGGCCGTCAATCAGCAAACTCAGCAAGCTGGTCAGTAATAAGGACAGGGCGGGTGCCAACTGGGCCAGACTCATCAAATGGGGCTCGTTCCAGTACTCCATGAAACGGCGTATGGGGCGGGCCGGGGCAGTCAGGATGACGGGCAAAATAGCGGTGTAGGAGATCATGCCGGTCAGCATCCAGGACAGGATGGCCAGCGACAAGGCTTGAGAGGTATGTAAAGACAGGGCAATGCCGCCTAGCAGGGCGGAAAGGGCACAGGCCAGCCCGTAGTAGGCAGCCAGGGTCAGCATGGCCTGAGGCCGGCGCAAGGACAGGTCCAGCAGCGGATTGCGGGTGATCAGCCAGTATGCCAGCCCGACGCCACTGACATTGGCCAAGGTTAGCAAAAGGGCAATAGGCAGGGGATTGAGGGCGATCAGTTCGGCACACAGATAGGCCAGAACAACAATGACCCAGTTAAGGAACTGGCTGGCCCAATCCGGGCGACGAATGAACAGGCCCAGCAGCACGGCCTCGGCAGGCCAGAAGATGGTCAGGGCGTCGTAATGGCGCAGCTTGGTGCCCAGCAGGGTCAGGATCAAGACCAGGCTGAACAGGAAAAAACGGGAGAGATAGGAATAGCGCCGCGGCGGGCGCAAGCAGGAAGCCTGCTTTGATTTCATATCCGTTGCCATAGGAGCGCACGCTCGTCGTGGACGCTTTACAGCGTCGGATAAGTTTCAAGCCGCCACTATTTTAGGATGAAAGCAGGAATGTTTCTTGCAAATTGTAATTATCTGTTTGCAAATGAAATAAATACGGGGAGTTGGGTTCCGCTCCCCGTATTCATTAGCAGGCAAAGCCTTAGTTCAAGGCTGGCAAAGGGTGGCGCGGAGCCACGTGATGCACGTCCTGCAGGCGGAAACGGAAACGCACGTTGGCGTCCTGGTTCTGCGCGTCTGCCGTATAGGTGGTGCAGCCGTGTACAGGCGAGCTGAAAATCACGGTACCCGCCATGCGAGGGCCGTTCTTGGGTTGCAAGTAAACGGTATCGCCAATGCGAATATCGGTCTTGTTCAAGGCAATATGCTCAGGGCGCGATACCAAACCGGTTGGATAGATATTTTTCATAATTTTTTTCCTTATCGTGTTGCGTCATTACATCGTTTTTTTATTGAGATTTGATGACACCATGATGGATCGGTCTCCACACGGAGGCCAAGCCATTGCTATTTCAATGTAGAGCCGCGCTGGTCGAACAAATGTCAGGCAGACGTGCTCTGTGGCAGCATGGACAGCGCCTTATTCGTTTGCCAAGCAAATGGACGGAGCGAGTCCGCTACGATGCAAAAAATAAGTCTGGATGTGGCTGTCGTCGCCGTGGTGAATGAATACCCGCATGTTTGGGGACATGCCAGAAGGTCAAAGGGACCTGTTTTGCGTGGGTACATTCAAAAAAATGTTGATCGCACTTTCTTGATGTAATGGTATGTTGGTGCAATCAATTGACTATTAACTCATAGCTTTGCGCTGTTGTCAAGTGTTGGTGCGAAATAGATTTTCAGAGTCGATGTTTCTGATCCACTTCTTTGCAATCAGTCTCCAAAGCAGGGGCAGGCAGGCGCTCAGCCTGTTTTAGAATAAGTCCCTTAACTTGCCTTTTTTGTTGCGACTCATGATTACCATCACTGGCCTTTTTACCCATCCCATCAAATCCTGTGCCGCCCAGGCCCATCCGCAGGGCGTGGAGGTCAGCGTTGCGGGCCTGGCCTTTGACCGAGAGTGGGTTGTTGTTGACCAACAGGGCGTATTCATGACTCAACGTCGCTGGCCGCGCATGGCCTTGATTCAGCCAGTGGTGCAGGACGGGCGGATTACTGTGCAAGCGCCTGGTATGGATTCTTTGTCCTGGTCTCTGGATGCCCCGGCAGGGGATAACGTCGCTGTGTCCGTGCGTATCTGGAGTTCAGATACCTTGGGCCGGGACGAGGGCGATCAGGTCGCGCAATGGTTTAGCGATTTTTTGCAGACTCCTTGCCGGGTATTGCGTAACCATAGCCGCGCCAGGCGTTATGTACTGACCGAGCGTGTGCGTCCCTGGGAAGAAAAGGCCCAGGGCTGGCGTCAGATTGGTGATCAGATCAACGGTTTTGGTTTTGCAGATGCGCTGCCTTTTCTGTTTACCAATGAGGCGTCCCTGGAAGAGCTGAACCGCCTGGTGCAACAGTCGGGTGAGCAGGCCGTGCCCATGGATCGTTTCCGCGCGAATGTGGTTTTTGAGGGTTTGCCCGCGTATGAAGAGGACTATGTGCTGGGCGTCAGCAGTGAAGGCTTGAGCTTTGCTTTTATCCGCCCCTGTACTCGTTGCCCTATGCCCAATGTGAATCAGCTGACTGGGGATGTGGGTACCCAACCTGGCCTGGCCCTGGCGCAAAGCCGTCAGTTCCCGCAAGGGACCTTGTTTGGCATGCAGGCCATGCTGGTTGAATCCAAACCTCAGAGACTGAGTATCGGCCAGACGCTGGATGTGGAATACAGCTTTTAAGCCTTGAACCACACTGGATCAGGCGTAGTCCAGGGGCAGACGGGTCGTGAACTTGATCTGCTCCATGGCGAAACTGGAGCTGACGTCGGTCAGCTCTATTTCCGAGATCAGGCGCTGGTAAACACGGTCAAAGCTTTTGATGTCAGGCACAACCACGCGCAGCAAATAGTCGGTATCGCCGCTCATGCGATAGAACTCCACAATTTGCGGGATCGCTTCCACCACGGCCGAAAACTGGCTGTACCACTGTTTGTTGTGCTGATTGGTCTTGATGGCCACAAACACCGTCACCCCGACATTCAGCTTTTCAGAGCTGAGCAAAGCCACCCGTTTTTCGATATAGCCTTCCTGCTCCAGGCGCTGTATGCGTCGCCAGCAGGGTGTGCTGGACAAACCCACCCGATCGGCAATTTCCTGGATGGCCAAGGTGGCATCGTTTTGGAGGATCTCCAGAATGTGCTTGTCGAATTTGTCCAGCATAAAAATAATTTCCCAATAATCTTGCTGATTGTAGGTTTTTATTCTCGGAATTCTGCCTGCAATAGCGTGAAAACGCAATAATTGCCCTTGGGCTCTTGCGTAGACTGTTTCCATTCATCTCTAGCGATCTGGATCAGGAAAACAGCATGCAGGACTGCAATTATCAACATACCCGTTTGACCCATGTAGGACGGGACACCAGCGTGTCGGCTGGTTTTGTGAATGTGCCCGTTTGTCGCGGCTCCACGATCCTGGCCGACAATCTGGAACAATGGGCGCAGCGCAAGGAGCCCGATAATCCCTACGCCTCTTATGGTCGCTTCACTAATCCCACCTTGCAAGCCTTGACGCAGGCCGTGGCCGAGCTGGAAGGCGGTTTTCAGGCCAGTTTGTTTCCCTCTGGATTGGCGGCCTGTACTCATGCCTTGTTGGGCATGCTGGAAGTTGGAGATCATTTGCTGATACCGGATTCAGTCTATGGACCGGTACGCGCGTTTGCCCAGCAGGTGCTGGCTAGCCGCATGGGTATTCAGGTGCAGTTCTATGAGCCGTCTTTGGGTGACGGCATGGCCAGCCTGATTCGTCCCAATACCAAGGTGGTGTACGTAGAGTCGCCCGGTTCGGCCACCTTCGAGATTCAGGATATTCCTGCGATTGCTCGCTGCGCACAGGCGGTGGGGGCGTATGTGCTCTTGGACAATACCTGGGCTACTCCCTTGTTCTTCCAGCCCTTCGAGCATGGTGTGGATGTATCCATTCAGGCGGCCACCAAGTATCTGACCGGGCATTCCGATGCCTTGCTGGGAATTGCCACCGCGAATGAGCGTGCCTGGCCGTTGCTGCGCCGTGCTGCACATGATTTTGGTCAGACAGCCGGTCCTGACGATGCCTTTTTGGCGCTACGCGGCATGCGTACTTTAGGTGTGCGTTTGCGTCAGCACCAAGCCAGTGCCTTGCAGATTGCCCGTTTTCTGGAGAATCACCCGCAGGTTCAGCAGGTGTTGCATCCGGCATTGGAATCGCATCCCGGTCATGCTATCTGGAAGCGGGATTTCACCGGCTCTACCGGCTTGTTTGGCCTTGTGCTGGAACCTTTGAACGAAGCGCAGTTATCCTGCTTTTTCAGGACCTTGCGCCTGTTTGGCATCGGTCTGTCCTGGGGTGGGTTCGAGAGTCTGGCTCTACCCATGGATATGCCCAAACGCAATGGGAAAGCCTTGTTCGGGGAAGGGCAGTTATTGCGTTTGCATGTGGGGTTGGAAGAGCCCCAGCACTTGCAGCAAGACCTGGAACAGGCTTTGGACGCGGCTTATGCGCTCAACACGTCCGGAGGCACAAGTGGGCTGCGTTTAGTTGCCCAGCAGGCTTAACTGCTGGTTTTCCTGCCTGGCGATCAGGCGACGCGTCTGTTCTTCACTGATGTCCAGGCTGGGATCATCCAAAGAAGGTTGAGCGGGGCTGGAGATGCTTTCTGCAATCCGGTTCCAGCGCAGTCCCAGTTTGCTGGGTTTGGCCGGGCGACGACGGCTGCGCGGGGCGGTTTCGTGCTGGTCAGGCGAGTACTGGGTCAGATCAAACTGGCCAGTGACGATCCCGACTTGCTTGAGCAGAACCATGGCCTGCAAGGGGCTTTTGAAACTGCGCGGATCTTTGCTGCGGGCGGTAACCAGCACGGCCTGACCGGCACGCGTGGCCACTTGTACAAAAAAATGATTGCCTTGTCCTTTGATGGACACACCTAAAATCCCCCCGGCTTGCGTGGCGGCACGCAGCTGCTGCAGGGTAAAGGTGACGATTGCGCCTTGACAGGGCAAAGAGGACATAAATTAGCGCTCAATAAAGAAAGCCCGCCGTTGCGGGCTGGTCGGGCAATTAGCTGCGTCCCCAAAAGAGGGGACTCAAGGGCGACATTATGCCAAAAAATAGGCGGTTCGTGGCTTGGACGGCACAAGACGGAAGGAAGTCTTGTGCGGGCTGGCACTCAGACGGCGGCCTGGGCGCACAGGCGCGGCAGAATGTGATTAGCCAGCAAGGGAGCTAGCGTCAGCGAACGGATTTCCTGCGGGCTGACCCAGCGTGCTTCTTCCAGCTCGGCGGCGGCCTGGATTTCCCGGTTTACCGTCAAGGTGAAAACGTGGGCATGAACCACGTGACCAGGTTCATTGGCGGCGGGGCTTTCAAAGTATGCTTCGTAGCGGGCCGAGGCGGTTTCTTCCGCTGTCAGGCCCAGTTCTTCGTCCAGTTCGCGTTGCAGGGCTTGCAAGGGCGTTTCACCTGCTTCCAGCTTGCCGCCTGCCTGCATGTAATAGGCGCTGCCACGTTTGCGGACCAGGAGAATTTGGCCTTCAGAGTTGGTGATGTAGGCGGCAGCCAGCAAGATGACAGGATTGGACATAGGTGTTTCAAGCAAAAAGGGTCAAGCCAGAATCGGTTCAAGCAGG
Organism: Alcaligenes sp. NLF5-7; assembly: GCF_024266725.1. Taxonomy (NCBI): domain Bacteria; kingdom Pseudomonadati; phylum Pseudomonadota; class Betaproteobacteria; order Burkholderiales; family Alcaligenaceae; genus Alcaligenes; species Alcaligenes sp. NLF5-7. The sequence continues at coordinate 4,403,276 of NZ_CP100755.1, read as the reverse complement.
CTATTTTTGCACAGGCTCGGAAGGGGTGTCATCCAGGGTTTTGGCACGCAGCAAATAGCGGGTGGCGAAAATGCCTGGAATCAAGAGTCCGAGTCGATACCAGCCCAGGTGACTGGTCAGCCAGGCCGAGACGGCCAGCGACAGCCACAACATGATCAGCGCCCGGCGTTTGGCCTGGCGGGTCAAGCCCTGGCCGTTCTCCCAATTGCGTAGGTATGGGCCCAGATGGCGTTGATCCAGCAGCCATTGATGAAAGCGGGGGGAGCTACGGGAAAAGCACCACGCGGCCAGCAGTACAAACGGCGTGGTAGGCAGCAAGGGTAAAACAGCGCCGGCAATCGCCAGCGCCACACAAATCCACCCGGCAAACAACAGGGCGTAACGCATCATGTTTAGCGGGGAACGCGTCCCAGCATGTAGAACTCGTCATTGCAGCGCATGGACATGAAGTTGGCCATGCGGTTACTCAGGCCAAAAAAGGCACTGATGCCGGCAATATCCCAGGCGTCCTCGTCGCTGAAACCGTGCTCGTGCAGGGCCTGGAAGTCGGCGTCTTCAATCTCCTGAGCGTTTTGCGAGACTTTCATGGCAAAGCTCAGCATGGCTTTTTGGCGTGCCGGAATATCGGCCTTGCGCCAGTTCACGGCAACCTGGTCTGCCACCAGGGGATTCTTGGCGCGGATGCGCAAGATGGCACCGTGGGCAATCACGCAGTAATGACACTGATTGGCGGCGGAGGTGGCCACCACAATCATTTCCCGGTCTGCATGGCTCAAACCACTGGGCTTTTCCATCAGCGCGTCGTGATAGGCGAAAAAGGCACGGAATTCGTCAGGACGGTGGGCCAGGGCCAGAAACACATTCGGAATAAAACCGGATTTTTCCTGGACGGCTTCAATTCGACTGCGAATATCCTCGGGCATTTCGGCCAGCGTGGGGACGGGATAGCGGCTGATAGCGGGTTGAGCGTGGGTCTCGGGCATGGCTTGTCTCCAGGTAAAAATGGATGTTCTAGTTCATCGAGTAATTAAATCCAGCTACGCAAAGGTGTCCAGGGTCGGTCAAGACGATATAATGACATATTGATCCTGCCGCGGGCAGGGCTCTACAAGAGAGCCTTACGGGCGGAACTGTACTTGCACACCACTACTGACGCGATAATGACAACCATCCTTGAATCTCTTCCAGTCGGCCAGAAGGTCGGCATTGCCTTTTCCGGTGGCCTGGACACCAGCGCTGCACTTTTGTGGATGCGCAACAAGGGCGCGATCCCTTACGCCTACACTGCGAACCTGGGCCAGCCTGACGAACCCGATTACGATGCGATTCCCCGCAAGGCCAAGGAATACGGTGCCACGCTGGCCCGTCTGGTGGACTGCCGTCAGCAACTGGTGGCTGAAGGGATTGCCGCCTTGCAGTGCAACGCCTTTCACATCACCACCGGTGGCGTAACCTACTTCAACACCACGCCTATTGGCCGTGCTGTTACCGGCACCATGCTGGTTGCCGCCATGAAAGAAGACGACGTCCATATCTGGGGCGACGGCAGCACCTACAAGGGCAATGACATCGAGCGTTTCTACCGCTACGGTTTGTTGACCAACCCTGAACTGAAGATTTACAAGCCTTGGCTGGACCAGACCTTCATTGATGAGCTGGGCGGCCGCGCCGAGATGTCCGAGTACATGCAGGAAAACGGCTTCGACTACAAGATGTCGGCCGAAAAAGCCTACTCCACCGACTCCAACATGCTGGGTGCCACACACGAAGCCAAGGATCTGGAGTATCTGAACGCCGGTATCAATATCGTCAAGCCCATCATGGGCGTGGCTTTCTGGCGTGACGATGTGGCCGTGGCTGCTGAAGAAGTGCGTGTGCGCTTTGAAGAAGGTCAGCCTGTCGCCCTGAACGGCGTGGAATTCTCCGACCCCGTGGAACTGATGCTGGAAGCCAACCGCATTGGTGGCCGTCATGGTCTGGGCATGAGCGATCAGATCGAAAACCGCATCATCGAAGCCAAGAGCCGTGGCATTTACGAAGCCCCTGGCATGGCCTTGCTGCACATCGCTTACGAGCGTCTGGTCACCGGCATCCACAACGAAGACACCATCGAACAGTACCGCATCAACGGTTTGCGTCTGGGCCGTCTGCTGTACCAAGGCCGCTGGTTTGACCCACAAGCCATCATGCTGCGTGAAACCGCCCAGCGCTGGGTGGCTCGCGCCGTAACTGGCGAAGTGACACTGGAACTGCGCCGCGGTAACGACTACTCCATTCTGGACACCGTCTCGCCTAACCTGACTTACAAGGCCGAGCGTCTGAGCATGGAAAAAGTGGACAGCATGTTCTCGCCACGCGACCGTATCGGTCAGCTGACCATGCGTAATCTGGACATCGTGGACACGCGCGACAAGCTGTTCACCTACACCCAGGCTGGCCTGTTGGCTCCTGCCGCTGGTTCGGCTGTGCCTCAGCTGAAAGACAGCAAGAAGTAAGACATGGCTTGCAGATCGGGGTGTCTCTGAGCAGCCCTCTTGATCTGAAGCAGCAGTATCAAAACACCCCAATATCGTTGAATCCGATATTGGGGTGTTTTTTTATGGGATGGGCCTAGCGTTCTTGAACGGCTTTGCTTAATGCTGTCAGTGTTTGCTACTGCCTTGAGCTAGCAAAGAGGGACCTATAGTCAACTTGGCTTGACGAGACCATCAAGGCCAAGCAGCAGTTGGTGTACGCCGTGCACCCAATCAGTCGATCAGTTTCCCGCTTGGCTCATGGAAGGCGAAGGGGCCGTCGAATTGGCCGACGGTGGCAGTATGGGTCACGATCTGGCCAAGGCCGTCCAGCGCATGAACGGCATAGCCGGGCGGTTCCAGTGTCCAGGCCGACGCTGCGTCTTCAGCCAGATCCAGACAGACTTGATGCGCCACCGATGGGGCGGTGCTGGCAATGGTGCCGCCAAAACGGATCTGGATATTGCGATGCAAATGTCCGCTGATCACACGTTCTATATTGCTGTGTCGGCGCACAATCGCTTCCAGTTGTTCCGCTCCTTGCAGCAGGCCTATCTTGTCCATATGGCCGATCAAGGTGTTGAAAGGAGGGTGATGCAGGGCAATGATGGTGGGGCGCTCAGGCTGTTGGGCCAACGCGGTACTTAACCAGTCCAGTTGTTCCTGATCCAGACTGCCCGCGCTGGCTCCCAATACCGCACTGTCCAGGGCCAGCAGTCTTAGCTCTCCAATATCCACGCTGTAGCAAACGGGCCCGGCCTTACCCAGATAGCTATGTTCGGGAAAGCTCTCGCGTAGTTGCTGGCGGTCATCATGGTTGCCCGGCAACAAATACACCGGGATGGAGCCCAGCGGTGCCAGCAAGCGGCGCAAGTGCGCATATTCCTGTGGTCGACCAAAGTCGGTCAGATCGCCCGTCAACACCAGGGCATCCGGTTTCTGGGGCAGGGCTAGAGCGTGGTTGATGGCGTCCTGCAGATAGGGTGCGGTATTCAGACGGCCATAAGCCAGCCGACCTTCTTCCCGAATATGCGGGTCCGTCATTTGAATCAGTAATGTTTTCAGCATCGTTATCCGCTTGCGTTAAGAGAGTGGGACGGTACCGGGCATCAGCTTGCCGGGGTTGATGTGAATTCCCACTGTACTGCCAAGGACGGCTCCGTGATCACGGTCTACCTCGGCAGTCAGAGGGGCTTGTCCGTCCACGTCCAGGGTCAGTTGCACCCGTCCGCCCATAAAACTGCGTTGTCGCACTTTGGCACGTGCCCAGCCGCTGGGTGTATCCATGCAAACGCTGATGTCTTCCGGGCGAACCAGTAACTCCTGCGCCCCGCGCAAGGTCTCGGGGCAAGTCAGGCTCAGGTCTGCCAGACGGATCTCGTTATTGAGCAGGCTTTGTTCGTTGCGTTGCAGGACGTTGACCCGTCCGAGGAAGGTGGCGACAAAAGGGTGGGCCGGATGGCGGTACAGGCTTTCGCCATCGCCAATCTGAATGATGCGGCCTTCGTGCATGACGGCCAGACGGTCGGCAATGGCAAAAGCCTCCTGCTGATCGTGGGTCACATGAATGGCCGTGATACGCAGGCGTCGCAGCAGCTCGGCCAGCTCGTCGCGCAAGGAGACTTTCAGCTTGGCATCCAGGGCGGCCAGCGGCTCGTCCAGCAGCAGAACGCGGGGTTGATTGGCAATGGCACGTGCGATGGCAACTCGTTGTCGTTGCCCACCCGACAAGGCGGAGGGCTGGCGTTTTTCCAGACCGTTCAGGCGCATCAGTTCGACCAGCTCACCCACCAGTTTTTGGCGAGCGGCCGGATCCATTCCCTTGATCTTCGGGCCATAGCCGATATTGGCTTCCACCGTCATGTTCGGGAACAGGGCGTAATGTTGAAACACCATGCCGACCTCACGCTTTTCAATCGGCAGATGGGTGACGTCCTGGCCGTCGAACAGAATGCGGCTGCCGGCATCGGGCATTTCCAGGCCGGCGATCAGTCGCAGCAAGGTGGTCTTGCCGCAGCCCGAGGGCCCCAGCAAAGCCATGACTTCACCGGGGGTGATGTCCAGGGTGCTGGGATGCAAACCCCGTGTGCCATCGGCATAGGTTTTGGCGCAGTGTTCGATACGCACCGGTACGTGTTTATTTTCCATAGTGTTTCTCCAGCAAGCGCGCCAAGGTCTGCAGCCCCCACAGCACGGGCAAGATGACGAGCATGAAAATCAGCGTATAGGCCGAGCCCACCTCGATACGCATGGACGCATAGCTATCGGCTAGCCCCACGGGCAAGGTGCGGGTCAGTGGCGTATGCAGCATCCAGGTCAGGTTGAACTCGCCCAGCGACAAGGTGAAGACCATCAGGCTGCCAGCCACAATCGCAGGCAGGATGGCCGGCAGCAGGATGCCGAAAAAGATTTGCGTAAAGCTGGCTCCCAGCGAGCGGGCCGCTTCTTCCAGATCGATCAGGCTGCGTTTTTGCAGAGCTGCCGTGGTCGTGCGCACCATAAAGGGCAGGGTGAACACAATGTGGCCCACCAGAATGAACCAGAAGCTTTGACGAAAGCCTTGCAAGGAGCCATAGGCCAGCAGCAGGGCCAGGGCCGAGGCCATGCCGGGGACCGCTACTGGCAAGGTCAGCAGTTCTTCAAAGCTTCGGGCCAGACGGGAGCGGCTGCGTGCCAGGGCATAGGCACAGGGGACGCCCAGCACAATGACAGCCAGCACACAAAGCAGCGCCAGCTGCAGGGATAGCCAGACTGTGCTGCCGTAGTTGGCCCAGACGTGCTCCACCCATTTCAGGGTCAGGCCACTTTTCAGTCCAATACGATAATTGTTGACCAGCCCGGCCAGCACGGAAACCAGAATGGGGCCGAGCAGGAATAGCACGGTCAGTCCGGTGACAGCCAGAAGCAAGGGGGCAGGGCGATGGGGGTTTGAAGCCGTTTTCAGTTTCATGGTGCCCTCAAATAACGACCGAGGGATCGCGGACCAGACGCCGGGCCAGCCACAAGGTAAACCATGTCAGCAGCCCCAGGGAAATGGACAAGCTGGCCGCCAGGGTGAAATTCGCATAGTTGGTAAATTCGTTATAGATCGTGATGGGCAGCACTTCGTAGCGGCTGGACAGGGTGAAGGCCGTACCGAAAGCGCCCATGGAGGTGGCAAAAACAATGGCACCGCAAGACAGGGACGTGGGAGCCAGTTCCGGTATCCAGACATCTCTGGCAATATCCCAGCGTGTGGCTCCACAGGAGCGCGCGGCTTCCTCCAGGTTGCGGTCTATGGATTCGGCGGCTGCGGTGTAAGTAGCAATGGCGCGGGGCAGGGAAAAGTACAGATAGGCCAGAAACAAACCCAGCAGGCCGTAGGCAAAGGTCACTCGCCCCAGCCCCAGATCCTGGCCGATCTGGGCCAGCAGCCCCTGCCGACCGCCCAGCAAGATAATGAAAAAGCCCACGATGACGCCAGGAAAGGACAGGGGCAGCGTCATCAGGGAGAGCAGCAGGCGCTTGGCTGGCACGCGATAGCGAGCCATCACGATGCCGACCATGGCACCCAGCACCAAAGTGGCCAGGGTCACGATGGCGGACAGGAGCAGCGTTTGCAGCAAGGCCTGCAAGTACCGCCCCGATGTCAGCACGACCCAGTAGGTGTGCATGCCTTCTTGTGCGGGCAGGGCCAGAAGCTGTACCGCGGGCAAGAGCCAGAATGCGGCAAAGAAAGCGACGGCAGGGGCCGAGCATAAGGGCAGCAGGTATTTGCGTTGCATACGCTAACTCCACATGGACCGCTTAGCGGACCTCTGCCAGATAACGCTCGGCAAAGGGTTTCTGACCCTGTGCCATGCGCTCATAGTCAATGGCCTTGGCACGCGCGTATTCGCTGTCGGGCAGGAAGCGCGCCTGGGCTTCCTTGCTGACGGCGCTGCTGCGAACCGGGCGCAGGAAAGCATTGGCCCAGATGGACTGCCCTTGCTCGGACAGCACAAAATCCAGCACCTTGCGTCCCTGTTCGGTGTGTGGAGCCTTGTTGACCAGGGACATCACATACGGCACCACAATCGTGCCTTCCTGGGGAATCACGAAAGCGACGTCCTCGCCATCCTTGTACTGAGCGCGGTAGGCGCTGAAGTCATAATCCAGCAAGATGGGGATTTCGCCGGAAATCAGGCGGGCATAGGCGGTTTGCTTGGGAACGATGGGATTGTTCTTTTGCAGGGCCTTGAACCAGTTGATGGCGGGATCAAAGTTGTCCATATTGCCGCCCAGGGCTTCGTTGATGGCAACGGCACCCACATAACCCACAAAGGCGGAAGAGGGGTCCAGATACCCGACCAGGCCTTTGTATTCGGGCTTGAGCAGGTCGTTCCAGGAGGCAGGCACAGGCACATTGCCCAAGGCCGACTTGTTTACCATGATGCCCATGGTGCCGGAGTGGATTGCAAACCAATGGCCTTGCGGGTCTTTCAAGCCTTCGGGAATCTGCTCCCAGCCCTGGGGTTTATAGGCCTGGGTCACGCCTTCTTTCTGGGCCTGAATGGCAAAGGTGATGCCCAGATAAGTCACATCGGCGACCGGGTTGGCGGACTCGGCAACCAGTTGGGCCAGGGACTGGCCGGAGTTCTTGTTATCGGGCGGGACGGTAATGCCGGTGTGCGCCTTGATGGCCTCGATCTGGCTCGCCCAGTCGGCCCATTCAGGTGGACAGTTGTAGCAAATGGCGGTTTGCGCGGCAGCCGCGCTTCCCACTGTCATCAGGGCCAGGGGCAGTGCCAGGCGGCAAGCCAATGTGCTCAGCATATGTTTCATGGTCGATCACTCCAGTCAATAAGTGGTGTCAGGCAAAAGCCGGGATTGGCTTGAACGCAGGGGGGCGGGAGCGGGTCCCGAAGAGGAAAGGGGCTTCATCCTGGATGCGCCCGTGGTGAACAAGGGGCAGGGGCGCAGGACTCGCCCGGGTTGAAGGTGTAGGGCAGCAGAACCGAGGCCTGCGCGGGAACCGTTTTTTGCTGGGCTACCGCTTCCAGCAGCAGGCCGATGCACTGGCGACCAATTTCTTCATTGGGCTGTGCGATGGTGGCCGGGCGTGGAAACAGTTCAGCGCCCAGGGCGATGCCGTCAAAGCCGATCACGCTGATATCGTTGGGAACCTGCAGGCCAATCTGCTGCGCCGTGCGCAGACAGCGAATGGCAATCAGATCGTTGGAGCCAATCATGGCTGTGGGGCGTTCTGGTTGGCGCAAGAGTCGGGCGACGCTGGCAAGATGCACGTGCTCAGAAGACGGTGCTTGCCTTTGCTCTCCTTGATCCATGAAAGGCACTTCCAGCAGTGGCATGGGCACCAGGCCAGCCTTGTCCATTCCTTTCAGATAGCCGCGGCTGCGTTGCTGGGCGCGATCAGAAACGTGCAGATGACCGCTTACCATGGCAATGCGGCGATGGCCTTGCCTTGCCAAGTGGCCGATCAATTCAATCATGGCCTGCTCGCCGTTGACGGTGACGCAAGGATGCTCGGGATGCAGGTTGTACGCCAGTACGTAGGGACAGCGTGTCTTGCTCAGCCGACCTAAAGCAGGAGAGTGAGCCGGGTTGGAGACCACCAGCACAATGCCTTCCACATTGCTGGCCAAGAGCAAAGCCACGGCCTGGGATTCACGTTCCAGGTGGTAGTCGGTAAAGAAGGGCAGGATGGCATAGCCGCCGCGGGCTGCGGTATCGGCGATGCCCTTCAGGCACTCGGCAAAGACGGGGTTGAGCAAGGTCGGCAAGACCACGCCGATGACTCGGCTGCGCTGGCTGCGCAGACTGCGTGCCGAGGCATTGGGCTCATAGGCCAGTGCGTCGATCGCGGCTTGCACGCGCAGGCGGGTTTTCTCACCCACCTTTTCCGGCTCATTGAGCACGCGCGATACCGTCGCAACCGATACCTGTGCTGCTCTGGCGACATCCAGTATTCCTATGTTGGCCATGACACCCAGCCGTCAAAATGAAAACGATTACATTTGAGCAAAGGCATATGTCAGGCAAATGACGGTCTTGGTTTTTTGTGTGCAGCAGGAAGCACCTTGATGCCACTTATACGAGCCTGATCGCAAACAAATCCTGGTCTTGATACGGCCAGTTCTACAGTGAGTTCTCCTGAACAACAGGCCTGCGCGGTCAGGCTTTTATCTCATGAAACCCATTCTTGTTTTGCAGCACGAGGTCACGCAAGGGCCGGGGGTGCTGCTGGATCATCTGGAGAGCCACGGTCTTCCCTATCACTTGTGCATGTCGCCGCTGGATGGCCGGGCGCCCGTGTCGGCTCGTGATTACAGCGGGGTGGTGGTGCTGGGCAGTGATCGCAGTGTCAATGATCTTTTGCCCTGGATAGAGCAGGAGCATGCCTTGTTGCAGGATGCGGTTCAGCGTCATGTTCCGGTTCTGGGGCATTGCTTCGGGGCACAACTGCTGGCGCGTTCCCTGGGGGCCCGCGTGCAGCGCAATCCGTATCCGAACATAGGCTGGGGTCAGGTCTGGAGCAGTCCCTACGCCCGGCGTGTCATGGGCCTGCCCAGGCGTGCCATGCTGTTCAACTGGCATTACGACACCTTCCAGATTCCCTCGGGGGCCAGCCGGACTTTATACGGCCCTCATTGTCTGAATAAAGGTTTCTGCCTGGGCCCGCATTGGGCCTTTCAAGGCCACCTGGAAGTGACTGCCGACAGCATCCGTCAGTGGTGTGATCACGGCCGCTGCGAGTTGGAGCAGGTATACGGTCCGGCGGCCCAGGATGCAGAACATATCTTGTCGGGCCTGGATCAGCACCTGAGCACTTTGCACCTTATTGCCAGACAGACTTATCAACGCTGGACAGATCAGTTGCTGGAGCGTGCCGGTGTCGCCCTGGCCCAAATCCATATGCCGTCTTTATACGCGGGCCAGTAAACACTGCTCTGAATTTATGCCGCCACTCCTAGACTTTCTCTGTCTGCTGCAAGTCAGCATTGATCGGGGAGTTCGGGATGAGTGCGTCCTTTTTTACGGTTCTGGCAGGAGGGATTTCTCTGGGGCTGTTTATCTATTTGTTCTATGCCTTGCTCAAGGCCGAAAAATTCTAAGTTCAGGCCAGCAAGTGTTCATTGTGGGAACAGGTGTGCATATGAGTGATTTTCTATTTTTAGCGGTGCTGTTCGCGTTCTTTGCGATGGCGACCGGATTTGTTCTTGGTCTTGAGAAGCTGTAAGAGGAGCTGTCATGCTGGACGATCTGATGCAGTTTCTAGTTATTCTGGCCGTCTCTACGGTCTTGTTAGTAGTGGTGGGTAAATGGATTGCCCATTTTTTCGGTAGCCCCAATCACAGCTTGATCGAGCGTGGCACGTATCGGCTGCTGGGCGTGAATCCTGAAGAGAAAATGTCCTGGAAGCGATATGGTCTGGCGCTCTTGTTGAGCAATGCCGCCATGTTGCTTCTGGGATATATTCTTTTGCGGGTGCAGGGCTGGATTCCGGGCGACAGTCTGCAGCGCGCCGCGCAAACGCCTGACCTGGCCTTCAATACCGCTGTGTCTTTTACGACCAATACCAATTGGCAGGCGTACTCGGGTGAATCCAGTCTGTCCAATTTTTCCCAAATGGCGGCCATCACCTTTCTGATGATGATCAGTGCCACAACGGGTCTGGCAGCGGCAGGAGGTTTCATCCGTGGCTTAAGCCGTAAAAGCTCGGCGGATATTGGCAACTACTGGGTGGATTTCACCCGCTCCTTGTATCGCTTGCTCTTGCCGTGCAGCTTCCTGCTGGCCTTGCTGTATATCTGGCAGGGTATGCCACAGACACTGAGCTCGGATGTCGTGGTCAATACGCTGGAAGGGCTCAAGCAGCAGATAATTCTGGGGCCAGTAGCCAGCCTTGAAAGCATCAAGCATGTGGGGACTAATGGGGGCGGCTTCTTTGGTATGAACGCGGCTCATCCATTTGAAAACCCTACGCCGCTGACTAATACCGTGCATATGCTCAGCATGTTGCTGGTGCCTTCGGCCCTGACTTACGCCTTTGGCTCCATGCTGGCTCGTCGTCGCCAGGGTTGGGCTTTCTTTGCGGCCTTCCTGGTGATGTTCATCGGTTTTCTGTCCCTGATTTATAGCGCTGAACAGGCAGGCAATCCTTTGCTTACTTCCCTGGGTGTGGACCAGACCCAAAGCAGCACGATGGGCGGTGGCAATCTGGAAGGCAAGGAACTGCGCTTCGGTGTGGCGCAAAGCAGCTTGTTTGCCACCGTGACTACGGCTGCGACTACCGGCTCGGTCGATGCCATGCACTCTTCGCTGACTCCTTTGGGTGGCCTGGTGCCGATTGCCCAAATGATGCTGAACAACGTGTTTGGCGGGATAGGCGTGGGCTTTATCAGCCTGGTCAGCTACGCCATTCTGACGGTGTTTCTGGTGGGCATGATGATAGGGCGTAGCCCGGAGTTTCTGGGCAAGAAGATCGAGGCGCGGGAGATGAAGTACGTGATGCTGGCCATGCTGGCGCATGCCTTCAGCATTCTGGGCTTTACGGCCTTGGCCAGCGTGCTGCCATCCACCATGGACAGTCTGTCCAATATGGGGCCGCATGGTTTCAGCGAAGTGCTGTACGCCTATACCTCGGGTACGGCCAATAACGGCTCCGCCTTTGCAGGTTTCAACGCGAACACACCATTCTTCAATACAACGATAGGGCTGGCGATGTTGGTGGGGCGGTATCTGACCCTGCTCCCCCTGCTGGCTTTGGCCGGTGCGCTGGCTGCCAAGAAAGCAGTTCCTGCGGGTCCAGGCACCTTGTCGACGGCCACCCCCTTGTTCACCGGCCTGTTGATTTTCGTGGTCCTGGTGGTGGGCGGGCTGACTTTCCTGCCTGCACTGGCGCTGGGCCCGATTGTGGAGCACCTGTTGATGCTCGATGGCATTACTTTTTGAGGATTGACTGTCATGTCTACCCATCAATTTATGGTTTCGACACCGGCGGCACCGACGATGAAAAGCTTGTTGCGTCCCGTGCTGCTGTCTGCCGTGTTTTTTATGCTGTTGACGGGCATTGCCTACCCGTTGGCCACGACCTTTATTGGCACCGCCTTGTTCCCGGAGCAGGCAAAGGGCAGCCTGATTCAGCGGGACGGGCAACTCGTGGGTTCGCGCCAGATTGGTCAGTACTTCAGTCAGCCCGAGTATTTCCATGGGCGTCCCAGCGCGACGCTGGGAGCCGATCCGGCTGACTCCTCCAAGAGCATTGCGCAGCCCTATAACGCGGCGGCCAGTGGGGCCAGCAATCAGGGGGTGCTAAGCAAAAGTCTGCTGGAGGCTGTGGCAGAACGCAGCAAGGCATATCGCCTGATGAACGGTTTGGCAGAGGATGCTCCTGTGCCTGTAGATGCTGTCACAGCGTCGGCATCGGGTTTGGACCCGCATATTTCGGTGGCCAACGCCCGTTTGCAGGCCGTCCGTATCGCCAAAGTGCGCGGTATGCCGCTGGCTCAGGTCCAGGTCCTGATTGATCGCTATACCAGTGCTCGTCAATTAGGTGTGCTGGGCGAGCCACGCGTGCAGGTCTTGGAGCTTAATCTGGCGCTGGACATGGCCAAGCGTGCCCAGCCCGCAGTGCGTTAGGAGCAGGTGTCATTATGTCTATTACTGATCTGAAAGCCCCGCAAGAGGCCGAGCGTTCGACGGCATTTCAGGCCGTACCCTGGGGCACGGTGTGCAAGGAAGCCTTCAAGAAATTGTCGCCTCGGGTGCAGTTCAAGAACCCGGTGATGTGTGTGGTGTATCTGGGCAGTATCGTCACCAGCTTGCTGGGCATTCAGGCCTTGATGGGGCAGGGTGAGGCCCCCGCTGGATTTATCTGGTCTATTGCAGCCTGGTTGTGGTTTACAGTCCTGTTTGCCAATGCGGCCGAAGCCGTGGCAGAAGGCCGTGGTAAAGCTCAGGCTGATGCGCTGCGTTCTACGCGCAAGCGGGTCATGGCCAAGGTTCTGAAAGACCCCGCCCGTGATAGCCGCGCCTGGCCTGTCCCCAGCGACGAGCTGTTGCCCGGTGCCTATGTGCTGGTTGAGGCGGGCCAGATTATTCCGGCTGATGGCGAAGTTCTGCAGGGGGCAGCGTCGGTAGACGAGTCCGCCATAACGGGTGAATCGGCGCCGGTTATCCGGGAATCGGGGGGCGACTTTTGTTCCGTTACGGGGGGAACCCGTGTTCTGTCCGACTGGATCGTGATGCGGGTCACCGCCAAACCGGGTGAGGCTTTTCTGGATCGCATGATTGCGATGGTGGAGGGCGCCAAGCGCGGCAAGACGCCGAACGAGATTGCCTTGAATATCTTGCTGGTTGCCCTGACGCTGATCTTTCTGCTGGTCTGCGTGACCTTGCTGCCTTTCTCCAGCTTTGCGACGGTGCTGACCGGCCAAGGTTCGCCCGTTACGATTACCGCCTTGATTGCTCTGTTGGTGTGTCTGATTCCGACTACCATCGGTGCCTTGCTGTCGGCGGTAGGTGTCGCCGGGATGAGCCGGATGATGAAAGCCAATGTGCTGGCCAGCTCGGGCCGCGCTATCGAGGCGGCGGGAGACGTGGATGTTCTGCTGCTGGACAAGACAGGCACCATTACGCTGGGTAATCGGGAGGCCTCGGCCTTTTTGCCCGCGCCGCAAGTATCGGAACAGGCCTTGGCAGACGCGGCTCAATTGGCATCGTTGGCGGACGAGACCCCCGAAGGACGCTCCATTGTGGTGCTGGCCAAGCAGCTTTTCAATTTGCGTGGTCGTGAATTGCAAGGTGCGCAGACCATTGCCTTTAGCGCCCATACACGCATGAGCGGCATTGATATCGAGGGTCGTCAGATTCGTAAAGGGGCGGCAAATACCATGCGCTCCCATATCGAGTCCCAGGGCGGCGTGTTTCCTCGCGAACTGGACACTTTGGTCAATGAGGTCGCCCGCCGGGGCAGCACACCGCTGGTTGTCACTGAAGGTAATAAGGTGCTGGGTTTGGTGGAGCTCAAGGATATCGTCAAAGGCGGTATCAAGGAGCGCTTTGCCGAGTTGCGCGCCATGGGCATCAAGACTGTCATGATTACCGGGGACAACAAGCTGACCGCCGCTGCCATTGCGGCCGAAGCCGGGGTGGATGATTATCTGGCCGAAGCCACGCCCGAGGACAAGCTGCAATTGATTCGGCGCTATCAGGATGAAGGTCGCCTGGTTGCCATGACTGGCGACGGCACGAATGATGCGCCTGCTCTGGCGCAGGCCGATGTGGCCGTGGCCATGAACAGCGGCACCCAGGCGGCTAAAGAGGCCGGCAATATGGTGGATCTGGACAGTAACCCCACCAAGCTCCTGCGTGTGGTGGAAGTGGGCAAGCAGATGATCATGACGCGCGGTGCCCTGACCACCTTCAGCATTGCCAATGATCTGGCCAAGTACTTTGCGATTATTCCTGCGGCTTTTGTGGTCACGTATCCTGCTTTGGGTGCCTTGAATGTGATGCAACTGCATAGTCCGGCTAGCGCCATCCTGTCGGCAGTCATTTTCAACGCTTTGATCATCATCGCCTTGATTCCCTTGGCCTTGCGGGGTGTGAAGTATCGGGCCGAACCGGCCAGCCGTTTGCTGAAACGCAACTTGCTGATTTACGGCTTGGGAGGGCTGATCGCCCCTTTCATAGGCATCAAGCTGATTGATTTGCTGCTGACGCCGTTTTTTGGATAAGAGCGTAAGATCAATAGCAATTTTCTGGATGGAGTGCGCAGATTCATGTCACTTGAGGATAGGCCGGACCCGGATGAGCTGCTGCAGGTGATTGGCGAAGATCCGCACCAGCCTCGTCGCGGGCAGCTCAAGATTTTCTTCGGCGCTTGTGCGGGCGTAGGGAAAACCTACGCCATGCTCAAGGAGGCGCATCAACGCCAGTCCGAGGGCGTGTCCGTGGCTATCGGGATTGTGGAAACCCATGGCCGCCAGGAAACCCAGGCTCTGATTGACGGTTTGCCCGTGCTGCCCCGCAAGGAGTATCAACGTCAGGGGCGGGCGGTGACGGAGTTCGATCTGGATGCCGCCTTGGCCTCGGGTTATCAGCTGCTGCTGGTGGACGAGCTGGCGCACTCCAATATTGAAGGCAGTCGACACGCCAAGCGCTGGCAGGATGTGGAGGAATTGCTGGATGCGGGCATTGATGTGTATACCGCGCTCAATGTGCAGCATCTGGACAGCCTGAATGAGGTGGTGGGCGGCATTGTCGGGGTACGGGTTCGGGAGACGGTGCCAGACCGGATTTTTGATCGGGCGGCCGATGTCTTGCTGGTGGATCTGCCGCCGGATGATCTCTTGTCTCGTCTGAGTGCGGGCAAAGTGTATCTGGCCGACTCGGTGGCCCACGCGCGTCAGAACTTCTTTCGTCGCGGCAATCTGATTGCTCTGCGTGAGTTGGCTTTGCGCCGGGTGGCGGATCGGGTCAATGCGGACGTGCATGTGTATCGGATCTCCCATGCGATCCGGACAGTTTGGCCGACACGTGAGTTACTGATGGTATGCGTCAGTGCCGATAGCGCCCAGGAAGCCCTGATTCGGGAGGGGGCGCGCTTGGCCCAGCAATTGCAGACGCCCTGGATTGTGCTGCATGTGGATACGCCGCAGGAAAGCGGGCAGATCAAGGCGCAGGAAGCACTGGTGCGCTTGGCGGCCAGCGCTCAGCATGCCGGAGCCGAGTTTGCCAATATTGCCGGGCAGGATGTGGCGCATACGATTCTGGCCTATGCCCGTCAACGCAATGCGACCAAGCTGATTTTGGGAAACTCGTCAGCGCGATCTATCTGGCCCTGGCGCACTCGTCTGTCCGAGCGCTTGGCGCGCAGCAACCCTGAAATTGGTTTGCTGCTGCTGCGTATGGATACGGTACAGCGGCCCATACGGCCCCTGGAGCTGGAACAACCCATGGCACAAGGCAAGGCCTTGTCGATTGCGTCCATTATTTGTGTTGTGACCACCTTGCTGGCCGAGAAGCTCTTGCCCTTTTTCGAGCTCTCCAACGTGATCATGCTGTTCCTGATCACTGTGGTCTTTATTGCCCTGCGTTTGGGACGACTGGCGGGAGTATGGGCTTCTTTGCTGTCAGTGGCGTTTTTCGACTTCTTTTTTGTCGAGCCGCGCTATTCCTTCTCGGTAACGGATACCCAATATGTCTTTACCTTCGGCGTCATGCTGGGAGTGGCGCTGATTATTGGCCAACTGGCTGCCAAGCTGCAGGCCGAAGCCAGGGCTGCCCGTGATGGTGAACGCCGTGCTGCGGCATTGACTCGTGTCAGCCGGGACTTGGCCGGAGCCTTGGCCCTGGAACAAGTCCTGGCGGTCTGCCGCGATACGCTGGAACCTTTGTTCGAGATGCAGGTGGTACTGGTGGTGCCGGATCAGCAAAACCAGTTGGTAGCGACTCGTCATACAGGCTTTGTAGAGCTATCGGTGGCGCAGTGGGTGTTTGATCATATGGAAGCCGCCGGTAATGGCACTGAAACCCTGAGCGGTGCCAGTGCCCTGTATCTGCCCTTGAAAGGCCCCATGGCCCCGCGTGGGGTCTTGGTGGTGCAGTCCGGTGGAGCCGCTTCCTTGAGGACACCGGATGGACGGCGCTTGCTGGATGCTTGTTGCTTTACCTTGGCCCAGGCTCTGGAGCGAATTCATTATGTGGAAATCGCCCAGGATACGGTGCTGCGCATGGAGGGGGAGAAAATGCGCAATACCTTGCTATCCGCTGTCTCGCACGATTTACGCACGCCCTTGACTGTGATTCGAGGCCTGGCAGAAACGCTGGAGCAGCCCAAAGGCTTGAGTGAAACCGAGCGCACGGATATTGCCCGATCGATCCGCATTGAATCGGACGAATTGCGCCGCCAAGTATCCAACCTGCTGGATCTGGCGCGTATGCAAAGCGAAGGGGTGAAGTTGCATAAGGAATGGCATGCCCTGGGCGAGATTGTGGGGATTGCCGTTGCCCGTTGCTCAGCGGCTTTGCAGCCTCGCAAGGTGGTGACCGAGTTTGCGGCCGACCTGCCTTTGATCGAGGTGGATGGTGTTTTGCTGGAGCGAGTGGTGACGAATCTGCTGGATAATGCCGCCAAATATACGCCCGTCACCAGTACGATTTCCCTGCGCGGCCTGTGTTCTGGTCAGTCCATGTATTTAATGATCAGTGATGACGGGCCAGGCTTGCCGCCCGGTGATCCCGAGCGCTTGTTCGATACGTTTACCCGGGGGCAGAAAGAGTCCTCTGTGGCAGGTGTGGGCTTGGGGCTGGGCCTGTGTCGCACGATTATTGCCGCACATGGTGGTACGATCAGCGCCAAGCCGCGTATGCCCCATGGCGTGATCTTCGAGATTCGCCTGCCCTGGAAAGCGGCTCCCCGTATGGATGATGACGAGCTACTGACATGAACAAAGCCCAGATACTGATCGTGGAGGACGAATCCAATATTCGTCGTTTCGTGCGAATTGCCTTGGAGCAGGAAGGCATGTCCGTGATTGAGGCCAGCACGCTGGCGCAGGCGCGCATGGATGCGGCAACCCGTCGTCCTGATTTGATGATTGTGGATTTGGGTCTGCCCGATGGGGATGGCAAGGACTTGATTCGTGATCTGCGCAGCTGGGTGTATTCGCCCATTCTGGTGCTGTCGGCGCGTGAGCGAGAGGAAGAAAAAGTAGCAGCCTTGAATGCAGGGGCGGACGATTATCTGGTCAAGCCCTTTGGCGTACCGGAGCTGCTGGCCCGGATCCGGGCCTTGTTACGGCGCTCTCAGCTGGTTCCGAATGTTCAGACGGCTTCTTCGCGGGTTCGCTTTGGGAACGTGCAGGTGGATCTGGCCTCCCATGAGGTCACGCGGGACGGGGAGGCGGTGCATTTGACACCGATCGAGTTTCGCTTGCTGACGGCCTTGATCCGGGGACATGGCAAGGTGCTGACGCACCAACATTTGCTGCATGAAACTTGGGGAGCGGCGTATTCCGATCGGCCTCATTACCTGCGGGTGTACATGATGCAGCTGCGCCAAAAGCTGGAAGAGGATGCGGCACAACCCAAGTATTTACTGACTGAGTTGCAGGTTGGCTATCGCTTGGCGGGTTTGGAAATCCAGGAGTAAAGCGAATCTGGTGTTGATGTTGGCGGTGTTGCTTGAGATCGCTTATCGCATTGCCTGACGCTTTCAGGACTTGAGTTTGGCGGTTAAAGGATCAGCAGTACGCCAGTTTAGAACGTATATTCAAAGGGATTATTTGAATCCCGTTTGAATAGGCGTGTGAAGCGATCCGGTATTAAAAAGGGGATACGACGTATCCCCTTTTTATGTCATTGAGCAAAGTCTGCTCCGGGTAGAAGCACTCAGGCTTCCAGACGACCCAGAATCAGGAACTCCATCAACGCTTTCTGTACGTGCAAGCGGTTCTCGGCTTCGTCCCAGACCACGCTTTGTGGGCCGTCAATGACTTCGCCGGTTACTTCCTCGCCACGGTGAGCGGGCAGGCAGTGCATGAAGATGGCTTCTGGGTCGGCCACATCCATCATTTCCTGATCCACACACCAGTCAGCAAAGGCTTTGCGACGCTCTTCGTTTTCGTCTTCGTAACCCATGCTGGTCCACACGTCGGTGGTGACCAGGTGCGCGCCCTTGCAGGCTTCCAGTGGGTCGTCGAATTCACGCAGAATGCTGGAATCCGGGTTGCCGGTGCGATCGGATTCCAGGTGGTAGCCGTTAGGGGCCGACACATGCAGGGTGAAGCCCAGGATTTCCGCCGCTTGCAGCCAGGTGTAGGCCATATTGTTGGCGTCACCAATCCAGGCCACGGTCTTGCCCTTGATATCGCCACGGTGTTCGATAAAGGTGAAGATGTCGGCCAGAATCTGGCAAGGATGAAATTCGTTGGTCAGGCCATTGATGACCGGCACACGCGAGTGGGAGGCAAAGCGCTCCAGACGGGTTTGCTCGAAGGTACGAATCATGACGATATCGACCATGCGTGAAACCACGCGGGCGGTATCTTCGATAGGTTCGGAGCGGCCCAGCTGCGAGTCGGTGGTGGTCAGGTGAATGACCGAACCGCCCAACTGATACATACCGGCTTCAAACGAAACACGGGTACGGGTGCTGGCTTTTTCAAAAACCATCGCCAGGGTGCGGTCGTGCAATGTGTGGTGCGGCTGATAGCGTTTGAACTTGTCTTTGATCAGGCGTGCGCGTTCCAGTACATATAAAATTTCGTCGTGAGAAAAGTCGCGAAATTGCAGAAAGTGCCGAAGCGGTCCTGCTTGCACGATGGCATCCATAAAAAAATCCTGCGGATAAAGAAAGCCATCTTAACCTGTCCGGCTATTAAGAGCAAAGCCGGTCTGTGGCGGGGAGGGGGAAACCGTTTGGTTTTGGAATAAAGCGAGAGGGCAAAGTAATGATTAGCAATAAATTGTCAAGCGGCTAATTTATTGAATCCCGGGCTTTGCGTGGCCGCGATCGGATACAATGCGTGGCGAGAAAGGAAAAGGTGCAGCATACCTGAACTGCACGATGAGCGATTAATTGTTATGACAGAGCCAGTGAAGCAACTTGTAATCCATGGTGTGACCCGGCAGGATCAGCGCTTTCGTCCCAGTGATTGGGCAGAACGCTTGGCCGGTGTAATGTCCCAGTTTCGTCCCGCTGGGGCGATGGGTGGTCATCTGACCTATTCGCCCTATGTGGTGCCGCGATTGATTGACGGCGTGCGATGTGTGGTGGTGGATGCTCGCCTGCGAGAGCTTGAACCTTTGGCCTGGAAATTCGTCTGTGGCTTTGCCGATGATAATAATTTAAAAACCAGCGGCATTGACCCCGACAATATGGACCCTGTCGATTCCTGATTCAGACAGCGCATTCAATAAGTCGCCACCGCGAAAACGGTAGGCGACTTGTTTTTTATACGGTAAGCGGCGTGAGCACTTTGCCGGTTTTTTGATACTGCAATACATTTTCCAGCGTCAGCGAGAGCATGGCTTCGCGTGTCTCGTGCGTTGCACTGGCCGTGTGCGGTGCCAGAACGACCTGGTTCAGATCGCGCAAGGCCTGGGGCACCTGGGGTTCATTCTCGAACACATCCAGCCCGGCAGAGCCCAGTCGTCCTTCCTGCAGGGCGGCAATCAGTGCGCTTTCATCGACCACGCTGCCGCGGGCAATATTGACCAGAATCCCTTTGGGACCCAAGGCGTTCAGCACGTCTATATTGATCAGCCCCCGTGTCTCATCGCCACCGACGGCAGCAATCACCATGATGTCTGCCCAATGGGCCAGTTCGATCAGGGAAGGCTCGTAGTGCCAGGGCACATCGTGACGTGGACGGCGGTTGTGATAGCGCAGTTCCATATCAAAGCCACTGGCGCGGCGGGCAATGGTCTGGCCAATGCGTCCCAGGCCCACAATGCCCAGCTTCTTGCCGCTGACCCGCGTCCCCAGCCCGAAACCATTGGGTCTGTCCCACAGACCGGCACGCACGTAGCGATCCGATTCCGTCACACGGCGAGCCGCATCCAGCATCAAGGCCCAGGCCATATCGGCCACGCAATCGTTCAGAACATCAGGAGTGGTACTGACCTGAATACCGCGCTTTTTGGCGGCCTGTACGTCGATGGAGTCGTAGCCTACCCCTACGCTGCAAATCGCTTTCAAAGCGGGCAGGCGGTCCATCAAGGAAGCGGGGGTAGCAGTGACAGCGCTGGTCAGGAGTACCTGTACGCGTTCGATCTGCTGGGCAGAGAGCTGGTTCAGGTCCTGGAGGACAATGCGCTCGAAATGACGGTCGATTTCGTCAAAAGAAGGGTGCTGGGCCAAAGATGCCAGTTGCAGCACGATGGGACGTGTCATGGGACTCGCTAATGAAAAAGCAAATCCATAACTTAGCATGATTGGCCTGCATGTTCAGGCAATGGTTTTGTGGCTAATAAAAAAGGGGTGCTAAGCACCCCCTTTCTAACTGGTTTTTAGGCCAGAGCCGATTAAACCATTAAAAATCTTCAGCAATCAGGCCAGGGCCTTGATAGCAGCAGACAGGCGGCTCTTGTGGCGGGCAGCCTTGTTCTTGTGAATGATGTTCTTGTCGGCAACGCGATCAATGATGCTGGTCGCTTTGCGGAATACTTCGTTAGCAGCGGTTTTGTCACCGGCTTCGATAGCCTGGCGAACGCGCTTGATAGCGGTACGCAGCATGGAACGGATGCTGGCGTTGTGTTTGTTGCGAGCCACTGCTTGGCGGGCGCGCTTGCGTGCTTGTGCGGAATTAGCCATTTTTAATAAAGCCTAAGTTTTAAAGTTTAATCGGCAAAGACAATTATTCTAGGATACTAAGCCCGCTTTGTAAAGTAAGAGGGGCGAATGCCTACGATAAACAACATGCCGAAATAGGAAATGCCGCTGGCAAGCAACACGCCGCCCAGATACAGTACACGCAGCAGGGGCGTGGCTCCCAGGCTGATCCAGTCGATATAACGGTCAGCCAGCAAGAGGACGGTGGCCAGAGCAGCCAGGGCGGGAATAATCTTCAGGAAAAAACGTAACCAGTCATGATTGGGCTGGTAAATCCCGCGCTTTCGCAGCATGACCAGCAAGGTCAGCGCATTGACGGTGGCACCCAGGCCAATCGACAAGGCCAGCCCGGCATGGGCAAAGGTAGGCACCAGTACCAGGTTAAAGAGCTGGGTAATGATCAGGACGGCAATGGCGATGCGTACGGGAGTGCGGATATCCTGGCGGGCGTAAAAGCCGGGGGCCAGAATCTTGATGGCCAGCAGGCCCACCAGGCCAACCGAATAGGCACCGACTGCCAATTTGGTCTGGGCAACATCAGCGGCAGCAAACGCACCGTAGTGAAACAGGGTGGCGACCAGGCCGTCGGACAGTAAGGCCATGCCCAGGGCGGCAGGCAGGCCCAGCAGCAGGACCAGGCGCAGGCCCCAGTCCAGCAAGCCGCTGTAGTTCTTGTCGTCCTTGCCGGCATGGGCGGCCGACAGCTTGGGCAGCAAGACCGTGCCCAGTGCCACACCTAGCAGGGCAGTGGGGAACTCCATCAGACGGTCGGCAAAGGACAGCCAGGTCACGCTGCCGGACTGCAGCCAAGTGGCGATATTGGTATTGATCAGCAGGGAAATCTGCGCAACAGAAACGCCCAGAATGGCGGGCAGCATCTGTTTAAGAATGCGCTGCACGATAGGGTCGCGGCGCGCTTCACCCAGTCGTAGCGAGAATCGTGGCAACAGGCCCAGACGGGCCAATGCGCTCCATTGCACCAGCAATTGGGCCAGACCGCCCACCATCACCCCAACGGCCAGGGCGTAAATGGGTGTTTCCATATGCTGGGCCAGAAACAGGCTGGCGCCAATCATGGACAGATTCAGCAGGATAGGAGTGAAAGCCGGAACCGCAAAGCGGCTCCAGGTGTTCAGTACCGCAGAGGCAAAAGCCACCAGCGACATGCAGATGATGTAGGGGAACATCATGCGCGTCATGGTGATGGCGGCACCAAATTCGGTTTGTCGCTCGGGGGCGGTCAGGCCACTGGCCATGGCACTGACGACCCAGGGGGCCGCAACAATGCCAATGGCAGTGACCAGCATGACAGCAAAGGTCAGCAGCAGGGCGACGCGGTCCAGCAATTGCTGGACCTTGTCCTGCTCGTGCTCCTTGCGCACCTGCCCCAGGATGGGGACAAAGGCTTGTGAAAACGCTCCTTCTGCAAACAGGCGTCGCAGCAGATTGGGAATGCGAAATGCCACCCAGAAAGCGTCGGTGAGCGGGCCCGCCCCAAAGGCGCGGGCAATCAGAATATCGCGTGCCAGTCCGGTGATACGAGACAGCAGCGTCAGGCCACTAATTGTGGCCGCTGAGCGAAACAAACCCATTGGAGCCGATACAGAAAGTTATTTTGGTGCCATACGAATAGCGCCATCCAGACGGATGGTTTCGCCATTGAGCATTTCATTATTGATGATGCTCTGCACCAGTTGGGAGAAATCTTCAGGGCGACCCAGGCGCGATGGGAAAGGAATGCTGGCCGCCAGGGAGTCCTGAACTTCCTGAGGCATGGCAAACATCATGGGGGTGCCGAAGATGCCGGGAGCAATCGTCATGACACGGATGCCGGTCTGGGCCAGATCGCGGGCCAGAGGCAGGGTCAAACCGACCACACCGGCCTTGGAAGCGCCGTAAGCGGCTTGGCCAATCTGGCCATCATAGGCGGCTACCGAAGCGGTGTTGATCAGCACGCCACGCTCGCCCGAGGCTTCGGGGGTGTTGCTGCCCATGGCCGCAGCGGCCAGGCGGCACATATTGAAGGTGCCGACCAGGTTGATCATGACGGTTTTCTGGAACAGGTCCAGCGTGTGCGGGCCATTGCGTCCTACCGTGCGCGAGGCGGGAGCCACGCCGGCACAGTTGATCAGTCCGAACAGGGGGCGGGCGCTGTCCTGGCAAGCCAGATCCACGACGGCCTGGGCATCTTGCTCGGAAGTAACATCACAGCGCTGATAAAGTTGGCCCAGCTCTTTGGCCAGAGCCTCACCGGCCTCGTCCTGAATATCGGCGATCACCACGCGGGCGCCGTTTTCAACCAGCATACGTACGGTGCCTGCGCCCAGACCCGATGCGCCGCCGGTGACAATAAAAGTCTTGTTATTGATTTGCATGAGCTTGTCTCCCTTGGATAATAAACAACCGGCCCTTTTGGGGCCGGCTGAATCTTGACTTACTTAGCTTGCCAGGGCGTCCACAATGCGCTGGCGGATCTCATCGACGCTGCCCACGCCGGAAATCTTGCGATAGGCCGGAGCTTCTGGGTCGCCGGTGGCTGACCATTGCGAGTAGTAATCGACCAGAGGGCGGGTCTGCTCGCGATAGACAGACAAGCGGTGGCGTACGGTTTCCTCGCGGTCATCGTCGCGCTGGAGCAAGGGTTCGCCCGTCACATCGTCCACACCGGGGGTTTTGGGTGGATTGAAGGTGACGTGGTAGCTACGACCGCTGGCAGCGTGGATACGGCGGCCGCTCATGCGTTCGATGATGCTTTCTTCCGGTACGTCGATTTCGATCACGAAGTCCAGTTTGACCTGGGCATCCTTCAAGGCATCGGCCTGGGGAATCGTGCGTGGGAAACCGTCGAACAGGTAGCCGGGCTCACAGTCGGCTGCTTGCAGGCGGTCGCGTACCAGGCCGATGATCAGGTCATCCGAAACCAGGCCGCCGGCGTCCATGATTTTTTTGGCTTCTACACCCAGCGGGGTTTGGGCTTTGACAGCGGCACGCAACATATCGCCCGTGGAAATTTGTGGAATACCAAATTTCTCGGTGATGAAAGCAGCTTGAGTGCCTTTGCCGGCACCAGGGGGCCCGAGCAGTATGAGTCGCATGAATTCCTCCAGGAAATGCGTCGATCCGATTCTCGCTTCAGTATGATGCGTTGCAGCATATTTAGCGCATTTTTTATTCGGATAGAGCAGAAAAAAGATCTTTTATAACCGATTTGCGAAGTGAGCGCGTACTCTTTCCAGGTCTTGTTCGGTGTCTACCCCGGCTGCAGGAATCTCCTGGAGGCGGTGAACCATAATCTGGAAGCCGTTTTCCATGGCTCGCAGTTGCTCCAGAGACTCGAAGTGTTCCAGTGGCCCACGAGGTAGCTGGGCGTACTGCTGCAGGAAGCGATTTCGGTAGGCATAAAGGCCAATATGGTGCAATGCGGGAAGCCCGTCGGCCAGCACCTGTTCGCCATCGGCCAGCGCGTCGCGGGCCCAGGGCATGGGAGCGCGGGAAAAGTACAGGGCGCGGCCTTGCAGGTCGCAAACCACTTTGACGGCATTGGGGTTAAAGAGTGTCTCGGCGTTCTTGATGGGCGCGGCCAGCGTGGCAATGTCGGCCTGTTCGCTGCGCGCCAGCAGCTCGGCGGCGGCATTGATGTGCTCGGGCTGAATCAGGGGTTCGTCACCTTGCACATTGACCACGATCTCGTCCTCGGACAGCTCCAGCAGGCGAGCGGCCTGGGCCAGACGGTCGGTGCCGGTCGGGTGTTCTGCGTCGGTCAGCAAGGCATTGAAACCATGTGCCTGTACAGCCTCCAGCACTTGCGGTGAGTCCGTCGCCACCCAGACCTGACGCGCCCCGCTTTGCGCGGCTTGTTGAGCGCAACGCACGATCATGGGTTGGCCTGCAATGTCGGCCAGCGGTTTGTTGGGCAGACGGGTGGAGCCCAGGCGGGCAGGGATGATGACGGAAAAAGTCATATCAGTTGCTGGAAGGTTCCTGCGCGTCCAGTTGACGTGCTTCGTTGATCAGCATGGTAGGGATGCCGTCCACAATGGGGAAGGCCAGTTTGTCGGCCTTGCAGACCAATTCTTGCTGTTCGCGGTCGTGGCGCAGCGGGCCTTTGCACAAGGGGCAGACCAGCACTTCGAGTAGGCGAGCTTCCATTATTGAACTCCGGGTAATGTGGGTAAGGTTGAGCGCCGTTCGCGCAGCAGGCTATCCAGTTCAGCAATCCAGTCCGGGCGTGAAAACACGGGCTGGACATCCACAACCCACAGGCGTGGGTCGTTCAGGTGCTGGCATTTTACGGCGTCTTTACGGGTAATGAGTACCGGCCCCTCATGCGGGGCCTGAAAGTCCTGAGCTTGCAAGGCGGCATGGTCGGGCAGGGGGAAAGTCTGGCTCAGATGCAGACCACAAGCGCGCAGCATCGTGAAAAAACGGGCGGGCTGGCCAATGGCGGCCAGCGCCTGCAGTTCTTGCTGGCCGTATTCCTGATACCAGTCCGACCAGCTCAGGCGACGGCCCGAACTCAGGTGCTCCAGCTGATAAGGACGCAGGCTCATGCTCAGGGCGCGGCCAGGCTCGGCGGGTTGAGGGGTGGAAGGCGGCGTTTGGTCGGCCACAATCTGGCTGATCAGCCAGTCCACGCGACGCAGGCGTTCGGGGCTTTCACGCAATGGTCCCGCTGGCAGCAGCAAGCCATTTCCTACACCGCGAGCATCCTGTACCACGACTTCCATATCGCGTTGCAAGGCCAGATGTTGAAGGCCGTCATCCGAAATGATTAGGTCGACTGCCGGATATTTCTCGAGCAAAGCCTGGGCCGCCAGCGCACGGCGAGGGTGAACGGCGATGGGGGCCCGGGTTTGGGCGGCAATCAGGGCGGGTTCATCGCCAAATTGTTCGGCGGCTAATTGGCCCTGGCCTACGCGCGGGCTGGGGCCGATCTCTACCCCGTAACCTCGGCTGACAATGCCGGGTGTCCATCCCAGGGCGCGCAATTGCTCGGTCAGAGCCAGGACGACGGGGGTTTTGCCTGCGCCACCCACGATGATATTGCCCACCACGATCACCGGCACCGGGCTGCGGTAGGATGCGGCGGGATCTTGCTCGTAGCGTTGCTGCTTGCGCTGTACGAAGAGCGCAGCCAGCGCTGAAAGCGGGCGCATCACAAGGCTGAACCAGCCTTTTTTCTGCCACTGCTGGTGAAGCCAATGAGTCAGGCGGACGCGCGCACTCATGGGGCCTGGGTCGCAAAGTGAATGCGATGAATGCCAACCTGACGGGCGGCCTCCATAGCCTGGACCACCGCAAAGTGGGGGGCTTGGGCATCGGCCAGAATCAGCAGGCTGCTGTTTTCGTCAGTCTTTTCGCTCGACAAGGCGTGGCTAAGGGGAGAACCACTGCTGGCATCCAGCCACATGCCGTTCAAGGCGTAGCGCCCGTCCTGGCTGATGGCCAAAAGCAGTTCCGTGGTCTGGGCGGCCTGGGCCTGAGCCTGGGGCAAGGAAACATCCAACTGGCGATAGCGCACGAAGGTGCTGCTGGCAGCCAGGAAAATCAGCACCACCAGCAAAACATCAATCAAGGGCACCAGATTCAGTTCCAGCGTGTCCTGGTCTTGGGCTCGGCGAAAGCGCATTAGACGGCCCTCTGCGCCAACAGACGATCCAGCGCACCCGCTTCCGTTTCCAGGCAGTGCAGCAGGTAGTCTGCACGGCTGCGAAAGTAGCGGTGAAAGATCATGGCCGGGACAGCAATCAGAATCCCCAGGGCGGTGTTGTACAGGGCCACGGAAATGCCACGGGCAATCAGGCTGGGGTCGCCACCGGCGGGGTCGTAGGCAGCAAAGATGTCGATCATGCCAATAACCGTACCAAACAGGCCCAGCAAAGGGGCTATCACGGCAATGGTGCCCAGTGCCGGAATGTACTTGTTCAATTGGTAGCTGATGTCTTTGCCTTCTGCTTCGACCGCGGACTCACGCACGGCGGAAGCTTGGTGGCGGTTTTTCAGTACGGTAGCTAATACTCGACCCAAAGGGGAGTTATCGTACAGGCGGGGCAGGGACTCGTCCTGAATCCGGTTCTGGGCCGTCAGCTCGCTGATCTGGCGTGCCAGTCCGGCCGGTAGAATTCGTTTGCTGCGCAGAGCCAAAAGACGCTCCAGGATCAAACCCAGGGCAAGAATGGAGCAGGCCAGCAGGAACCAGACAGGCCAGCCAGCGGCATGGATCAAAGTAAGCACGAGTCTATTATCCGGTCACGAAATAAATCAGCGCTTATTGTAGAGCCCCTGTCCGCATTGCGGGAATGTTCCGGCGCGAGCGCGGTACACTTTACGGTCTTTTCCCACAAAGCACGGCCAAACCCCTGATGTATTTGAAGTAATAGGTGTAGTGCTAAAACTATCCACAAAAACTGTGGATAATTCTGTGTATAAAACATCCCATAGTGGCTCGGGCGGTGGTTTAGAGGTTCTCTGGCTAATTTTCGACCATCTTGGTGTTTTTATAAATAGTCTTTAATTTCAATGGCTTATCCGGTTTCGGTAAAGTGCTGCATCAGGTGTTCAACGGAAGCCATTGTCTTGGCGTCTATTTGACAAAAGCATGACAGTTGTGGATACGGAGCGGTGGAAAACTAGTTCGGGGCGAGTAAAAAACAAAGAATATGATGCATTATCAAGAATCTAGAGCACCTGCGGTATGGACCGTGGCACAGTTGAATCGCCGTGTCAGCCAGTTGCTGGACGAGCACATGCCCGTCGTTTGGGTTAGCGGTGAAGTGTCCAACTTTACCCAGGCCGCTTCCGGGCATTGGTACTTTTCCATCAAGGATGACAAGGCGGCTGTTCGTGCCGTGATGTTTCGGGGGCGAGCCCAGGCCGTGGGATTTGTGCCGCGTGCGGGCGAGCGCTTCGAGTTTCGTTGCTCGGTTACCTTGTACGAGGCACGCGGAGACTTCCAGGTTCAGGTGGAAGGCATGCGCCGCGCCGGGCTGGGGGATTTGCACGAAGCGTTTCTGCGTCTGAAGGGGCAGTTGCAAAGCGAAGGCCTGTTCGAGCCGGAACGCAAGCGTCCTATTGCCACCTTGCCGCGCAGCATAGGTATTATCACTTCCCTGGCAGCCGCGGCCTTGCGGGATGTCCTGACTGCGATGGAGCGTCGTGCTCCGCACGTGCGCATCATTATTTATCCTGCTCCGGTCCAAGGAGCAGAAGCACCGCCGCGATTGCGGCAAGCTCTGGAAACCGCGATTGAGCGGGCCGAGGTTGATACGCTCTTGCTGGTACGTGGGGGCGGTAGCCTGGAAGATCTCTGGGCTTTTAACGACGAAGGTCTGGCGCGTCTGATCGCGGCCAGTCCTATCCCTATTATTAGTGGGGTGGGGCACGAGACAGACTTCACCATTGCTGATTTTGTAGCTGACTTGCGCGCACCCACGCCAACCGCCGCCGCCGAACTGGCCTGTCTGGGGCGCGATCAGTTACTGGAACAGGTGTTTGCGCGCATGGGCGCGCTGAGCCACGGTGTGCAGCGTCATCTGGATCGGGCCTCTCTGCGTCTGGATCGGGCGGTAGCCAAATTGGTCTCTCCGCATCAACGCCTGGCCCAGCAGCAGCAACGTCTGGATCATCTGACCCAAAGGCTGCAACGTGTGGCTCGCAGCGTCCCCGATACTGCTGCGTTGCGCCTGACTACCTTGAGGGCGCGTTTGGAGCGCAGCATTCCTCAGCTGACGTCAAGACAGCAAAATCTGAATATGCTTTTCCAACGGCTGGAAAAAGGTCTGGATCATGCGCTGGTTTTGCGTCGCCAGCGCCTGGCCGCGGCCCAGCAAACGCTGCAAGCCTTGTCCCCGCGCCTTATCATCAATCGTGGATATGCCATAGTCAGGGATAGCGAGGGGAAAGTTGTAAAAAATGCGTTAGACTTAAAGATTGGTGAACGACTCGATGTCGAGTTGAGTCGCGGTCATGTGTCGGTGGATGTGGTGCGCACGCACGATCTGCTCTAGGCTGCGTCGTCCTTGTTGGATACCAAACACGGTTTTTTTTTAGAAGGAATTGAAATGGCATTCACTCTTCCAGCTCTTCCATACGAACTCAACGCCCTTGAGCCACATATCTCCAAGGAAACTTTGGAGTTTCACTACGGTAAGCATCACCAGGCTTACGTCACCAACCTGAACAATCTGGTTGCTGGCACCGAATTTGAAAACGCTTCCCTGGAAGATGTGGTCAAGAAATCCTCCGGTGGCGTGTTCAACAACGCTGCTCAGGTTTGGAACCACACTTTCTACTGGAACAGCCTGTCCCCCAACGGCGGCGGCGCTCCTACCGGCAAAGTGGCTGATGCCATCAACGCCAAATGGGGCAGCTTTGACGCCTTCAAAGAAGCCTTCACCAAGTCTGCCGTTGGCAACTTCGGTTCGGGCTGGACCTGGTTGGTCAAGAAGGCCGACGGTTCCCTGGACATCGTCAACACCAGCAACGCTGGCACGACGCTGACTTCCGACGACGTCGCCCTGATCACCTGTGATGTGTGGGAACACGCCTACTACATCGACTACCGCAATGCCCGTCCCAAGTACCTGGAAATTTTCTGGAACCTGGTGAACTGGGACTTTGCCGCCAAGAACCTGGGTTAATCATCCTGGTTGAGGGTAGCGCTCATTGGAGGGCTACCCGGCAATAAAAAAACCGCCATGCGCATGCTGGCGGTTTTTTTATGGCGTCAATGAAAATAAGTCATAGGGCGTATGCGGCCATGCCTTGTTGGTGAAGACCTTACATCTGGGATTGCTGGTAGTTTTCCAGGCCCACTTTTTCGATCAGGCCCAATTGCTTCTCCAGCCAGTAGGTGTGGTCTTCTTCCGTGTCGCGCAACTGGGCCAGAATGATGTCGCGTGTCACGAAATCGCTGGCGGATTCTGCCAGTGCTATGCCTTTTTGCAGAGCAGCGCGAACTTCATATTCCAGTTCCAGATCCTTGCGCAACATGCCGACCACGTCCTTGCCGGGTTCAAACGCATTGGGGCGCATGTCGGGAATACCGTCGAGCATCAGGATGCGGCGTATCAGGGCGTCAGCGTGCTGTGTTTCTTCTTCCATTTCGTGGTTCATGCGCTCGTAAAGCTGCGTGAAACCCAGATGCTCGTAAAAGCGGGAATGGATAAAGTACTGGTCGCGCGCTGCGAGTTCGCCGCGCAGCAGTTGATTCAGATAGTCGAGGACTTCGGGCTTGCCTTGCATGATGATGAGCCTGTAGAGGATACCAACGGGGGAAGTATGCCATGAGCAGGCCATGAGGGTGCTTGATCTGTGGCACTAAATGGCTAGCACGCTATTCAGTTTGGCGGCTGCAATGGCAAGATCGCGGATTGTCTTCCAATCGTGCCGGGATGCAGCTTCAGTGTTTACCGGTCTCAGCCGGGTCAAGAGCTCCACACGCGGCTGTTGGCGTTTTCCGAAACCGGGGCTTTTTGCTCCTTTAGTCGAGGTCTGCTATGTCTGCTGCTTTGCTTGTTCGTCCTGCCTTGTTGGGCCTGGTGGGCAGTGTCTTGGTTTTGTCGGCGGGTCAGTTGAGCGCCCAGCCTTCTACACATTTGGAAGTCGAGGAAAGTCACTCTTCCGTCAAGCGGGTGGCTGGTTACTTGGACCAAACTGAACTGCCGGATAGTGTGATGCTCCTCGATCCGCCGCCGGCTGCAGATAGTGCGGCCTTTGCCCGGGATGAAGAAGTGCGTCGGGCTGCCGGGCAGCTAAAAGGGTCAGCTCGCTGGGCACTGGCTAAACAAGATGCAGACTTGGTATTTCCACGGCCCGCTCAGAATTATTCGTGCGCATTGGGAGTTCAAATCGACCAAGAGAGCACGCCGGTTATTTATCAGATGATGCGTCGCTTGTTGCCTGATGCGGGTCTATCCACCTACGGAGCCAAAAACAAGTATCAGCGGGTGCGTCCTTTCGATCTTCATAATGAAGATACATGCACGCCAGCGGATGAGGAGTTTTTGCGCAATGATGGTTCCTATCCCTCCGGCCATGCGGCTGCTGGCTGGGCGTGGGCACTAGTGTTGGCGCAGATCAGCCCTGAACGAAGTAATGAGTTGCTGGCTCGTGGCCTGTCTTTCGGTCAAAGCCGTGTCATTTGCAATGTACATTGGCAAAGTGATGTGGAGGCGGGGCGTGTGATAGGCGCCGCCGCGGTGGCTCGTGTGCAGAGTGAGGAGGCCTTCCAGGCTGACATCCTGGCCGCCCGACTAGAATTGGCACAAGCGAAAGTTGCTTCAAGTGGTCAAGCGCTTAATTGCACCGAACAGTTCTAGTGCTGCTTTGAGTGGGTCGTTCGGCTGGCGATTGTAAAAACGAGCGTCCTCATATTGGTTTGAGTGCAGGGAAGAGGGCTTCCGTCTGCTTTCCTGTGCGAGCGCGCCTTGTTTTCTTAATGCCGTGATTACCCGGCGTTGCGGGTATGAGAATTGAATAAGCTTTTCCTGCTGCGGATTCGGCTTGTCACTGTACCAGGCGCTTTGGTGCATAGACCGCCGGATCGTTCGGGACTGGATGCGCTAAACTGACCGCACTGCGGACATGCTGAATCACCAGAAAAAACCCGGCTGTACTCAAGCGCTACTATCAAAACAGTAGATTTCGAGCGCTCTTCATAGTGCTCTCGCGTGATTTTATTCAAGATATCAGGGTGAATTTCATGAGTCAGGACGCCTTTATTTGTGACGCAATTCGTACGCCTTTCGGACGTTATGGCGGTTCGCTGTCCGCTGTGAGGGCGGATGACCTGGGTGCGGTGCCTATTGCCGCGCTGATGAAGCGCAACCCCCAAGTCGATTGGAGCAAGCTGGATGATGTGATGTACGGCTGCGCCAACCAGGCGGGTGAAGACAACCGCAACGTGGCGCGGATGTCCGCTCTGCTGGCCGGTTTGCCCGTGGACGTGCCTGGCGTGACCTTGAACCGTCTGTGCGGTTCGGGCCTGGACGCGATTGGTTCGGCTGCTCGTGCCATTCGCGCTGGCGATGCCTCTTTCATCCTGGCCGGCGGTGTGGAAAGCATGAGCCGCGCCCCCTTCGTCATGGGCAAGGCTGAAACAGCGTTCTCCCGCAGCGCGGGTATTTATGACACCACGATTGGCTGGCGCTTCATCAACAAAGCCATGAAAGAGCAGTACGGTGTGGACTCCATGCCCGAAACGGCTGAAAACGTGGCTCAGCAGTTCAATGTGTCCCGCGAAGACCAGGACGTGTTTGCCCTGAATAGCCAGCTGCGTGCTGCCGCTGCCCAGGAAGCCGGCATTCTGGCTGAAGAAATTACCCCTGTGATCATTCCCCAGCGCAAAGGCGATCCCATTGTGGTGGATAAGGACGAGCACCCACGTGCCACGACTCTGGAGTCCCTGACTCGCTTGAAGCCTGTCGTGCGTGCCGATGGTACCGTGACCGCGGGCAATGCCTCGGGTGTGAACGATGGTGCTTGCGCGCTGCTGGTTGCGAACAAGGCAACCGTCGAAGCCCAAGGCCTGACTCCGCGCGCTCGTGTGGTGGCCATGGCGTTTGCCGGTGTGGAGCCACGCATCATGGGTATTGGCCCGGCACCTGCCAGCCAGAAGGTGCTGGCTTTGGCGGGTCTGACTCTGGATCAAATGGATGTGATCGAGCTGAACGAGGCCTTTGCCGCTCAAGGTCTGGCGGTGACTCGCATGCTGGGTCTGGCAGATAACGATCCTCGCGTGAACCCGAACGGGGGCGCGATTGCGCTGGGTCACCCTCTGGGTGCCAGTGGTGCGCGTCTGGCGATTGCGGCTATCAACCAGTTGCATCGCACAGGCGGACGCTACGCCCTGTGCACCATGTGTATTGGTGTCGGCCAGGGCGTGGCCTTGATTCTTGAGCGCGTCTAACTAAGGTTGCAGGGCAGGCAGGCCGGTGATTGTCTCACCGGCCTTTTTATCTGCTTGCTTGAACCAGCCTTGTTCCATCTCCAAGGCATAGCGCACAGGTCGCACCGGGCAGTGGGATTGAAGATCAAAGGGTTGCATGGCCTCGATATTGGTAATCGTGCCTTCTTCGGTAATAAAGGCAATATCCAGCGGCAGAGGCGTATTCTTCATCCAGAAGCAAGGCATTCCGCTTTGCTCGAATACGAATAACATGCCGTGATCGGGGGCCAGGCTTTCTCGATGCATCAAACCTTGTGCACGAGTCTCGTCGCGATCGGCCACTTCAGCCTGGATTTGTTTTGAACCCAGGGATAGTGTCAGGGTGGGAAGAGTCTCATCCGCCTGGACCGGGGCGCTAATACAAAGCGCTGCCAGAAGACAGGCAAAAAAAACAGGGCGCGCAGGCCCCGTAGTCGTAGTGCGATACTGCATGTGTGTTGCGAACCTGCTTTTGTTAGAATCGAGAGCGCAAGAGATCTTAAGGCGAAGTAATATTAAGTGCCTGCTTGCCTTTGGGGCCTTGGGCGACTTCATACAGAACTTTCTGGCCTTCTTTCAAAGTCTTGAACCCGTTCATCTGAATGGATGAAAAATGAGCGAAGAGATCTTCGCCGCCGTTATCGGGTGTAATAAACCCAAAGCCTTTGGCATCATTGAACCACTTAACGGTCCCGGATAGTTTTTGATTGTCTCCAGTGCCTGCGGTGGTGGTAGTTTCCGACATGCTTGCTGCCTCTCAACTTAGTGTATGGTTGATACTTTTTTCGGCCCCTCCCTGGGCCTGTGATCGCGGCACCTCACTTTTTTATTGTGAAGTTGACACGATCAGTCGGATGATGCTGAATTTTGTTCCCCCCAGTCAACCTATGGAAAGCACCTAGTTCTGTATTATGGCCATTGAGATCGATAAGCAAGGCGCCACAACGGTAGAGCGCCAATCCGCGCGGCTTGCCCCACCACCCATGTATCAGGTCATCTTGCTCAACGATGACTACACACCCATGGAGTTCGTGGTGAATATACTGGAGCGGGTATTTGCCAAGACCCCGGAGCAGGCCGAACAGCTTATGCTTAAAGTACATTACGAGGGTCGGGCGGTCTGTGGTGTGTATCCACGCGACATTGCCGCCACCAAGGTGGAAATTGTGCGACAACTGGCGCAGTCGCGACAGCACCCTTTGCAGTGTGTGATGGAGCCGGTGCCTGATGCTTGACCATTTAATGGTTTACCGTATTGTTCAGATCAGGCAAATTAGTCATAGAATAGCTTTAACCCCTAGTTTTACTCTTGCCGTGTAGGAGGAAGCATGATCTCCGAAGAACTTGAAGTCAGTCTACACATGGCCTTTGTCGAGGCTCGTGCCGCGCGCCATGAATTCATCACGGTAGAGCATCTGCTGTTGTCCCTGCTCGATAACGCCTCCACGCTGGAAGTGTTGAAAGCATGT
Organism: Alcaligenes sp. NLF5-7; assembly: GCF_024266725.1. Lineage (NCBI taxonomy): Bacteria > Pseudomonadati > Pseudomonadota > Betaproteobacteria > Burkholderiales > Alcaligenaceae > Alcaligenes > Alcaligenes sp. NLF5-7. The sequence continues at coordinate 4,369,046 of NZ_CP100755.1, read as the reverse complement.
GCTGCCGATATTGATGCACTGCGCCAGAATCTGCGTAAATTCATTAACGAAAATACGCCCACTTTCCCTGGTGAAGGCGAGGTCGATACCCAACCCACGCTGGGCTTTCAGCGTGTGATACAGCGTGCCATCATGCACGTATCGTCCAGCAACTCCGGTAAAAATGTCGTTTCCGGTGCCAATGTGCTGGTGGCGATGTACGGGGAAAAAGACTCGCATGCGGTGTATTACTTGCAGCAACAAGGTGTCTCGCGCCTGGATGTTGTCAATTTCCTCTCGCACGGTATCACCAAGGCCAATCCGGAACCTGCTGCCCCCGAGCCACCCAAGGCCGCCGCTGCTGCGGAAGCCGACACGCGCTCGGACGCCCAGAAGTCCCCATTGGATCTGTACGCTACAGACCTGAATACCGAAGCCAGCCTGGGTCGCATTGATCCCTTGATTGGCCGTGAAAAGGAAGTGGAGCGTGTCATCCAGGTGCTGTGCCGCCGCCGCAAGAACAACCCCTTGCTGGTCGGGGAGGCTGGCGTGGGTAAAACCGCGATTGCCGAAGGCTTGGCGCTGCGCATTCAGCGTGGTGACGTCCCGGATATTCTTAGTGAAGCGCGTGTTTACGCGCTGGATATGGGTGCCTTGCTGGCCGGGACCAAATATCGGGGCGACTTCGAGCAACGCCTGAAGGCGGTGCTCAAGCAGCTCAAGGAAACGGCACAGTCCATTTTGTTTATCGACGAAATCCACACACTGATCGGAGCCGGCTCGGCTTCGGGTGGTACGCTGGATGCGTCCAACCTGCTCAAACCTGCGCTGTCCTCCGGTCAGCTCAAGTGTCTGGGTGCGACCACCTACTCGGAATACCGCGGAATTTTCGAAAAAGACCACGCCTTGTCGCGTCGCTTTCAGAAAATTGATGTGGCTGAGCCGACAGTGGAGCAGACCATCCAGATTCTGCGTGGTTTGAAGTCCAATTTTGAAGAGCACCACGGTGTACGTTACTCGGCGGCGGCCCTGACGGCGGCAGCGGAGTTGTCCGCCCGTTATATCAACGACCGCTTTTTGCCGGACAAGGCCATCGACGTGATCGACGAGGCTGGTGCAGCGCAGCGCTTGCTGCCACGTTCCAAGCAGAAAAAGGTTATCGGCAAGGCCGACATCCAGGCAACGGTTTCGCGTATTGCACGCATTCCGCCCCAGACGGTCTCCAGTGATGATCGCAACAAGCTGGCAACCCTGGCCCGCGATCTGAAATCGGTGGTGTTTGGTCAGGATGTAGCCATTGACGCCTTGGCAGCTGCCATCAAGATGGCGCGCTCTGGCCTGGGTCTGCCTGACAAGCCTATTGGTTCCTTCCTGTTCTCCGGCCCGACCGGCGTGGGTAAAACCGAAGTGGCGCGTCAGTTGGCCTTTGTGCTGGGCGTAGAGCTGCTGCGCTTTGACATGTCCGAATACATGGAGCGTCACACCGTGTCGCGCCTGATCGGTGCTCCTCCTGGTTACGTCGGTTTCGATCAGGGTGGTTTGCTGACCGAAGCCGTTACCAAACAGCCGCACTGCGTGCTGCTGCTGGACGAAATCGAGAAAGCGCACCCGGACGTCTACAACATCCTGCTGCAGGTGATGGATCACGGCACGCTGACGGATAACAACGGTCGCAAGGCCGATTTCCGCAACGTCATCCTGATCATGACCACCAACGCCGGAGCCGAAGCGCTGAACAAGACCAGTATTGGCTTTACCCAGCCCCAGCGCTCGGGTGATGAAATGCAGGATATCAAGCGTCACTTCTCGCCAGAGTTCCGTAACCGTCTGGATGCGATCATTGGCTTCAAGCCTTTGTCGCGCGACATTATCCTGCGCGTGGTGGACAAGTTCCTGATGCAGCTGGAAAACCAGCTGCACGAGAAGCGCGTCGAAGTGTCCTTCTCGGACGCCTTGCGCGAACATCTGGCTGCCAAGGGCTTCGACCCAGCCATGGGTGCCCGCCCCATGCACAGGCTTATTCAGGACACTATTCGCCGTGCCCTGGCCGACGAGCTGCTGTTTGGTCGTCTGGTCGATGGTGGCCAGGTCGAGGTGGATCTGGACGAGAACGGCGAGGTGGTACTGGAATATCCTTCTTCAGGACCTGATGAGCCCGGTAGCAAGGCCTCTTCGCGTCCCGAGCCGGAATTAGTCGACTAAGCCGTGAGGGCATCGCGCCCCTTAATCGTCTGTACGCACTGTGACACCGTACACGAGCGAGTCCCCGTTCAAGGAGCGGGGCTCGCTCGTTGTGTGCGTTGCGATACTGAACTTTACCGCCACAGCCGCTTTTCACCACGTGAATGGCAAGCGCTGGTCTTGGCGGTTTTTATTCTTTTTCTGATTGCCAATCTGTTTCCCGTTGTCTATTTGAGCATGGCGGGTAAAACAGTGTCGCCCACGTTTCCCAAAGCCCTGTTGCTGATCTGGCAGCAAGGGTATTGGGGCTTGTCCGTCATGGCGGGGTTGGTGGGATTCTGGCTGCCGCTGTTTCAACTGATTTTCCAGTTCTGGGCCTTGGGCCTGATTGCCCGAGAGAAACCCTTGCCGGGCGATTTCGGTATCGGGCTGCGGGCCTTGAGCCATCTGGAGCATTGGTCCATGACGGCTGTGCTGTTCCTGGGCTTGATCGTGGCCATGGTGAAATTTGCCGGGATCGGGCATTTGACGATTGCGCCAGGTCTGTACGCCTTTTTTGCTCTGACCTTCCTGCTGACCGGCTTGAGCCGTATTACGGCGGGGCGCTTGTGGCGCTGGGCAGAGGATCGTGATCTGGTGCCGGTTTCGACCCGGCAGGTCTTGAAAGAGCATCCAGCCTGGAGTGCCTGTACCCACTGTGGCTTTGTGCAGTCCAGTCAGAAACCGGACTGTGACCGTTGTGGTGCAACTGTGCATAAACGCAAGCCCAATAGCCGCACACGGGTGGCCGCTCTGGTGTTGACGGCCTGCGTGTTCTATATTCCAGCCAATGTCCTGCCTGTCATGGAGCTGCGCAGCATTTTAGGCAGTAGCGCGCATACGATTCTGGGTGGGGTCATTGAACTCTGGCAACTGGGTTCCTGGGACTTGGCATTGATCGTGTTCATCGCCAGTATTGTGGTCCCCATCACCAAACTCCTGGCTTTGATGATTCTTTTGTTGGGGCGTCGTTGGCGTGGCAATGCTGTACAGCGTCAACGCAATCGCATTTACGACATGGTCGAGCTGATTGGGCAATGGTCCATGCTGGACGTATTCGTGGTGGTTCTGATGGCAGCACTGGCCAACTTCCCAGGCTTGTCGCAGATTATTCCTGGAGCGGGGGCCTTGAGCTTTGGCATGGTGGTGGTTTTGACCATGCTGGCCGCGCTTAGCTACGACCCTCGCCAAGGCTGGGACCAGGATACCCACGAAGAACTAATAATAGAACCGCAAACTACGCCGTCTCCGCCTGCCTCACAGGCGACTTCCTGAAGGAAACAAGGTGCACGATCCTACAACTAATCAGCCTGACGGTCAGACCGAGCCCGCACAGCCTAGACTGATTCCTGCCAAGCGATCCCGATTCTCCTGGATCTGGATTTTGCCCATAGCCGCCGCCGTGGTGGGGGCGTCTTTGGTGCTGCGCAACTGGATGTTGACCGGACCGCGTATCACGATCAGCTTTGATTCAGCCGAGGGCTTGGCCGTGGATCAAACCAAGTTACGTTATCGCGAAGTGGATGTGGGTACGATTTCGGACATTCAGGTGTCTCCGGGTCGAAAAGGGGTTTTGGTCACGGCGCAGCTCGAGCGTGATGGCTCCGAGTTCATTACCCAAAAAGACACGCGTTTCTGGGTGGTGCGCCCGCGTTTGGGCTTAAGTGGGGTCTCCGGTTTGGGCACCTTGTTGTCGGGTGTTTATATCGGTGTGGACGCGCCTTTTGAAGTGAATAAAAAAGGCGAGCAACTGGACTTTGTGGGCCTGGAAAGTCCGCCGGAAGTAACCAGTGGCCGTGCTGGTAAGCGTTACGTGTTGACTGCGCCCGAATTGGGCTCGCTGGATCTGGGTTCGCCCTTGTACTACAAGGGCATACAGGTTGGGCAAGTCAGCAGTTATGAACTGAACGAAGAAGGCAATGGGGTGCGTGTGCAGGTGTTTGTCGATGCTCCTAACGACAAATTCGTGACGCAGGGCTCGCGCTTCTGGAACGTCAGCGGCGTCAATATGTCGCTGGATTCCACCGGCTTTAATGTGCGTACGCATTCCTTGGTCTCTGCTTTGGCAGGAGGTCTGGCCTTTGATCAGATGGAAGGCGAGCCTACGGATATTGCTCAGGCTGATTCGCAATACGAACTGTTCCCCACACAAGAGCGCGCGATGGCTGAGCCGGATGGTCCCGCGGTTGAATTGCGCTTCCATTTCCATCAGTCCGTGCGTGGCCTGGTGCCGGGCTCCAAGGTGGAGTTCCGGGGCCTGGAGTTGGGGCAGGTCTACGATGTGGATCTGGAGTTCGATTTTGAGCGTAAGCGCTTCTTTGCCCTGGTGAAGGCACGTATCTATCCGCAGCGTTTTGGCCGCCTGTACGAGCGGGTGGTGGAGGCTAGACCGGACGAGAAAGATCCAATGAGCGCCTTGTTCAAACCGATGGTTGAGCGTGGTCTGCGTGGTCAATTGCGTCCTGCCAGCCTGATTACGGGCCAGCAGTACATTGCTCTAGAGTTCTTCGACAAAGCGCCTGAAGCGGACTTCGATGAAAACGCCAAGCCATTGGTGGTGCCCGTCATTGCGGGCGACTTCGACCGTTTGCAGGAGCAGGTCAGCGATATCGTTACCAAGATTGCTGCTATCCCGTTCGATCAGATCGGCAAGAATCTGCAAAGCGGGCTCACGGAGCTAGGTCAGGTGCTCAAGCAACTGGACAAGACGACGGTGCCGCAGCTCAATGGCGCTCTCAAGTCCATGGATGCCGCTGTTCAGAAACTGGGTGCCATGCTGGATTCGGATTCTTCCTTCAATACTTCTGTGGATCAAACCTTGAGCGAGCTGAAGCGCTCCTTGCGATCCCTGCGTGATTTAAGCGATACCTTGCAAAGCCAGCCCTCGGCGGTCCTGCGAGGTCGTTCCCCTGACGTGCTGCCGGAGCCTGCGCCATGATGTCTCGTTTTCTGATTCCCGTGGCGTTCGCCGGTTTGCTGACGGCTTGCGCTTCGACCACGCCTACTTACTACACCTTGCAAGCGTCCAATGCCGCTCCGGCGGCTGCGGCTCCTTCCACGCAAGTGTGGAAGGGCTTTCAGTTGCGACGCATGGATGTGCCTGCTCAATTGGATCGTCGATCCTTTGTGCTGACGCAGACCGCGGGCGGGCAGGTCAACCTGCTCAACGATAGCCAGTGGGCCTCACCTTTACCTGATGAAATGTCCCTGGCTTTGGCGTCTGGTTTGCAGGATCGCCTGGGCGTTCCCCAGTTGGCCAGCGCTGCTCCGAAAACACCGCTGTGGCAGATCGATGTGCTGGTACAGCGCTTCGAATCTGTCTATGGCGAACGCGCTACCCTGGAGTTGAGCTGGACACTGACGCCAGTTGGCTTTGAGGGGGAGGCCCAGCAATGCCGCTGGCTGGACTCCGAGCCTGCGTCCTCTGTGCCAGAACTGGTGCAGGCGCATCGCCAATTGCAGCAGCGCTGGGCGGATGCACTGGCCGCACAAATGCAAGGTAAACCTGTCCCGGTTAACCTGAGCAAAGCCATGCTCTGCGTTAGTTAACCTTGTTGGTTAACTTTTTTATGTGCGGGTTAACCTGAATACGAATTTGGGTTAACCATCAGTATTATTTCGGCTTATCGCAGTCAACAAAGCGTAACCGGGATAAGAAGCATGGCGAGCACAACCTTAGGGATTAAAGTCGATATAGAACTGCGCGAGCGCCTGCGGCGTGCGGCGGATCAGTTGCAGTGCACCCCTCATTGGCTGCATAAGCAGGCCTTGCTGTCTTATATCGAAGGAATCGAGCGCGGTGTGCTGCCCAGCGAATTGGCGCTGCTAAGCGGGGGGGACTCCGAAGCCGCCGAAGAAGGTGTACTCATGCCTTCCATCCCGTTTTACGGCTTTGCGCAGGATGTGCAACCGCAAAGTGTGTTGCGCGCTGCCATTACCGCCGCCTACCGCCGTCCAGAAACCGACTGTCTGCCCTTGCTGTTAAGTGCAGCGCGTTCTTCTCAAAGTGCGCGTGCCCAGGAGTTGGCCGCTCGTCTGGTTAAAGCCTTGCGCGCCAAGCGCCGTGGCGGTGGCGTAGAAGGCTTGATCCAGGAATTCTCCTTGTCCAGCCAGGAAGGCGTTGCCCTGATGTGTCTGGCAGAGGCCTTGCTGCGTATCCCTGACCGCGCGACACGCGATGCCTTGATTCGCGACAAAATCAGCCACGGCGACTGGCGTGCACACATGGGCGAGTCCCCCTCGTTGTTTGTGAATGCCGCCACCTGGGGCCTGATGCTGACGGGGCGCCTGGTCAGTGTAAATAGTGAAAAGAATTTGTCCTCCGCCTTGACCCGCATGATTGGCAAGGGTGGCGAGCCCTTGATCCGCAAAGGCGTGGACGTTGCCATGCGCATGATGGGCGAACAGTTCGTGACTGGCCAAACCATTGCCTCGGCACTGGCCAATAGCCGCAAGTTTGAAGAGCAGGGCTTCCGTTATTCCTACGACATGTTAGGCGAGGCCGCGACGACAGCGGAAGACGCCCAGCGCTACTACCAGGCTTACGAGCAGGCCATCCACGCGATCGGTCGTGCCAGCCAGGGTCGTGGGATTTACGAAGGCCCCGGCATTTCCATCAAGCTGTCCGCGCTGCACCCACGCTACAGCCGTTCCCAGCGTGATCGCGTCATGCGGGAGTTGTTCCCGCGCTTGTTGTCCTTGGCACAATTAGCGCATCACTACGATGTGGGCTTGAATATTGACGCCGAAGAAGCAGACCGCCTGGAAGTGTCCCTGGATCTGCTGGACAAGCTGTGTTTTGACCCGTCTTTGGCAGGTTGGAACGGCATTGGCTTTGTGGTGCAGGCTTATCAAAAGCGGGCACCCTTTGTCATCGATTACTTGATTGATCTGGCCCGCCGCAGCGGTCACCGCTTGATGCTGCGCCTGGTGAAAGGCGCCTACTGGGATTCGGAAATCAAACGTGCCCAGGTTGATGGTCTGGAAGACTACCCCGTCTACACCCGCAAGGTGCACACGGATGTGTCTTACCTGGCTTGCGCTCGCAAGCTTTTGCAGGCCCCAGAAGCCGTCTACCCGCAGTTTGCGACACACAATGCGCAAACCCTGGCTGCTATTTATGTGATGGCTGGCCAGAACTACTACACCGGCCAATACGAGTTCCAGTGCCTGCACGGCATGGGCGAGGACCTGTACGACGAGGTAGTCGGCCCGATCAAGGACGGCAAGCTGAACCGTCCTTGCCGTATCTATGCACCCGTTGGTTCTCACGAAACCTTGCTGGCGTATCTGGTGCGTCGTCTCCTGGAAAACGGTGCCAACACCTCTTTCGTGAATCAGATTGGCGATGCCGATGTGAACATGGAGCAGCTGATTGCCGACCCCGTGGCTCAGGCCCTGAGCCTGCAACCCTTGGGTCGACCACATGACAAGATTCCGTTGCCGCGCCAGTTGTACTGGGAGGCGGAGCAGCGCTTGAACTCGGCTGGCCTGGATTTAAGCAACGAGCACCGCCTGGGTTCTTTGGCCGCTACCTTGATGCAAACCGCTGCCTTGCCACGTCAGGCTCAGCCTATCCTGGGGCAGGGCAATCCGGTCTGGGACGAGTCCAAGGCAACGATTGTGCGTAATCCAGCTAATCATCAGGATGTAGTGGGGCAGGTCATGTTTGCCACTGCACAGGATGTGGAGCAGGCTTTGGACGCCGCCAGCCACTATGCACCAATCTGGCAGGCCACGCCGGTAGAAGAACGCGCCGCCGCCCTGCAGCAAGCCGCCCAACTGCTTGAAGACAATATGCAGGACTTGATGGGCCTGCTGGTGCGTGAAGCTGGCAAGTCCTATGCGAATGCGATTGCCGAAGTGCGTGAAGCCGTGGACTTCCTGCGTTACTACGCCGGACAGGTTCTGCGCGACTTTGATAATGACGAATATCGTCCCGTCGGTGTGGTGCTGTGTATCAGCCCCTGGAACTTCCCCTTGGCTATTTTCCTGGGTCAGGTCTCGGCGGCTCTGGCTGCAGGCAACGTCGTCCTGGCCAAGCCTGCTGAACAAACCTGCCTGATTGCGGCGGCCGCCGTCGGGCTGCTGCACAAGGCAGGGATTGCTCCCGGTGCCTTGCAGCTCCTGCCTGGTGATGGCCCATCCGTGGGCGCGCCTTTGGCGGCCAGTGAGAAGGTTAATGCTGTGATGTTTACCGGCTCGACTGCCGTTGCCATGGGCTTGAATCGCCAATTGGCTAAACGCCTGACGGCAGACGGTCAGGCCGTCCCGCTGATTGCAGAAACTGGTGGCTTGAATGCCATGGTGGTCGACAGCTCGGCCTTGCCTGAGCAGGTGGTGTTTGATGTACTGAATTCTGCTTTCGACTCGGCAGGCCAGCGTTGTTCCGCCTTGCGGCTGCTGTGCATTCAGGAAGATGTGGCCGAGCGTGTGCTGAACATGCTCAACGGTGCCATGCAGGAGCTGAGCGTGGGCAATCCCGATCTGCTCAGCACGGATGTAGGTCCGGTGATTGATGAAGAAGCCCGCTCCGGTATCGAAGAGCACATCAGCGCCATGCGCGAGGCTGGTTTCCGTATCACGCAAAGTGAACAAAGCCGCAGCCTGACAGGCACCTTTGTCTTGCCGACCATTATCGAGATCGAGCAGGTCAAGGATCTGGAACGCGAAATTTTCGGTCCCGTTCTGCACGTGATGCGTTTCAAGCGTAGCGAGCTGGACAGCCTGATCAATCAGATCAACGAACGTGGTTACGGACTGACCTTTGGCGTTCACACCCGTCTGGATGAAACCGTGGAGCGTGTCGTTTCGCGCATTCACGCCGGTAACGTCTATGTGAATCGCAATATGGTGGGCGCGGTGGTGGGTGTACAGCCTTTCGGTGGTGAGGGCTTGTCGGGTACAGGCCCCAAAGCAGGCGGCCCCTTGTACTTGCGCCGACTGCTTAGCCGTTGCCCGCAGAACCTGCCTTTGCAAGCTTGGCAGGAGCAGGGTGCTGTCTTGCCTGGTCCGACGGGCGAGTCCAATATTTATCAGTTGCACCCACGAGGTCGCGTTCTGTGCATGCCTGTCAGCGTGCACGGCTGGCAAGCTCAGCGCGAGGCCTGCGCACGTAGCGGCAACCAGGCCATCCTACTGGACCGTTTGGGTCTGGGAGGCTGGCAGGACGCGCCTGCCGAGCAAATTGCCATGTCCGATTTGGGTGAGGCAGATTATGATGCTGTTTTGTTTGAAGGCGACAGCGACGAACTCCGGCAAGTATTGGGACAAGTGGCTGAACGCCGTGGCCCCATTGTTGGGGTTCAAGGGCTGTTGACGCAGGAATTGGAGGGGGGCGCGACTTACCTCGTCGAGCGTTTGTTGCGCGAAGTCTCGGTCAGTACCAATACAGCGGCAGCTGGGGGCAATGCCAGTTTGATGATGGTCGGTTGACATCAGATGGCACCCATTTCTATGCACACGTTTGGTCGCACATTTCACCTGGAGCGGCGGCCCTGCGTTCATTCTCACGGCACGGGCCGGCATGTAGCGCGGCTATATTAAAAAACGAAGGAGAACAATATGCAGTCCATCACGAGCTTTAAATTGGCCTTGGTTTCGACCGCGGTTTTTGGTGCATTGGCAGCCAGTCCTGCTTTTGCCGCTGACAAGGTAATCAAGCTGGGCTTTTCCGCCCCCTTGACCGGCCCGCAGGCTCACTACGGTGAAGACATGCGCAATGGTCTGGTGCTGGCGCTGGAAGAAGCCAACGCCCAGAAAATTGAAATTGATGGCGCAACCGCCCGTTTTGAACTGGTGGCCAAGGATGACCAGGCTGACCCGCGTACAGCGGTCCAGGTTGCCCAGCAAATTGTGGACGATGGTGTGGATGGCGTATTGGGCCACTTCAACTCGGGCACCACGATTCCTGCTTCGCGTGTGTACAACGACGCGGGCATCCCCCAGATCGCCATGGCAACCTCGCCTGAGTACACCCAGCAAGGTTACGACAACACCTTCCGCATGATGACCAGCGACACCCAGCAAGGTGCCGCTGTGGGTCAGTTCATCGTCAAGGATCTGGCAGCCAAGAAAGTGGCACTGATCGACGACCGTACCGCTTACGGCCAGGGTCTGACTGACCAGGTTGCCCGTGCGGTAGAAAAAGCCGGTGGTCAGATCGTGGCCCGTGAATACACCACGGACAAAGCCAATGACTTCACCTCCATTCTGACCAATATCAAGTCCAAGGCACCCGATGCCATCTTCTTTGGTGGTCTGGATGCGCAGTCCGGCCCGATGAAGCGTCAAATGCAGACACTGGATATCAAGGCTCCGCTGGTGTCGGGTGAAATGACGCGCAGCGACACCTTCCTGCGTCTGGCCGGTGCAGCTGCTGACGGCACTTACGCCTCCCTGGCAGGTGTGCCTCTGTCCACCATGGCGGCTGGCGAGAAGTTTGCCAAGGACTACCAGGCCCGCTTCAAGGCAGAACCCGGTGTTTACGCTCCGTACGCCTACGACGGCGCCTGGAACATGATCACCGCCATGAAGGAAGCTGGTTCTTCCAAAGCAGAAGACTACCTGCCCAAACTGGCCGCATTGAAACGCAACGGCGCCACCAGCAGCAACATTGCCTACGACCAGAATGGCGACCTGAAAGAAATCGCCGTCACCATCTACGAAGTTAAAGATGGCAAGTGGACGATGGTGAAAACCATGGTCAGTCAGGCTAACTAAGCACGCTTGATCCTGCAGTTTGAGCCCTTCGGGGCTCATCTTTACCGTGGCCTGTGTTTGGCAGGCCCGCGCTCCCTGTTCTATCGCCGTGCGCCGGGGCAGGGAGCAATGACCACGAGTCCCAATCTATGGAAATCCTGATACAACAACTAATAAATGGCCTGACCGTGGGCAGTGTCTACGCCTTGGTGGCGCTGGGCTACACCATGGTGTATGGAATTATTGGCCTGATTAATTTTGCGCATGGTGATGTAGTCATGGTTGGGGCGATGTTGGCCACGACAGTGGTGTTATCGCTGGTCGGCGCGGACCCGGCAGGCCTGTCCGCCTGGTTGATGGTGGGGTTGGCCCTCTTGGCCGCTATCCCCGTCTGCATGGGCATAGGCTGGACTGCCGAGCGTTATGCGTATCGCCCCTTGCGTCGTGCGCCCCGTCTGGCTGCACTGATCACCGCTATTGGTGTGTCTTTTATTGTGCAGAACCTGGCCATGATGATCTGGGGGCGCAATTACCTGAGCTTCCCGCACATTATTGAACCCATGGTGTTCCAGCTGGGCGACGCGCGCATCAGCTTGCTGCAAATTCTGATTATCGGTGGTGCCGCTGCGATCATGTCCGGCCTGATGGTGCTGGTTCACCGCACCCGTCTGGGCACCGCCATGCGTGCAACCGCCCAGAACCGCGAAGTAGCTGGCTTGATGGGGGTGAACATCAATACCGTGATCTCCGCTGCCTTTGTGATCGGCTCGGCCCTGGCCGCCGTCGCAGGCGTGATGATCGTGACTTACTACGGCGTCGCCCAATACACGATGGGCTTCATGCTGGGCCTGAAAGCCTTTACCGCCGCCGTTCTGGGGGGCATTGGTAATTTGGGTGGCGCCATGCTGGGTGGCTTGCTGCTGGGCTTGATCGAAGCTCTGGGCGCAGGCTACATCGGCGACCTGACCAATGGGGTCTTTGGCAGTAACTATCAGGATGTGTTCTCTTTTATCGTGCTGATCTTGGTGCTGATTTTCCGTCCCTCGGGCCTGTTGGGTGAACGTGTGGGAGATCGCGCATGAGTCTGAATCAAACATTAAGTGGCGCTGGCTCCAAACAGCGCCCCGCAACGCCCGCTAAAGTCTGGGTCGGTGCGCTGCTGATTGGTGTGGTGCTGGCTATTCTGCCCTTCGTGCTGGGCATGGCGGGACAAAGCTGGATCCGCACCCTGAACTTTGCCTTGCTGTACGTGATGCTGGCCCTGGGCCTGAACATCGTGGTGGGTTTTGCCGGTCTGCTGGACTTGGGCTATATCGCTTTCTATGCGGTAGGGGCGTACGTCTGGGCCATGCTGGCATCGCCGCATTTTGGTCTGCACCTGCCGTTCTGGATGGTATTGCCAGCCGGTATCGCCCTGGCTGCCGTATTCGGTGTGCTGCTAGGCTTTCCGGTCCTGCGTTTGCGGGGCGACTATCTAGCCATTGTGACCCTGGGTTTCGGTGAAATTATCCGCATCTTCATGAACAACCTGGATGCGCCGGTCAACATCACCAACGGTCCGCAAGGGATCAACCGGGTCGATACCTTCAAGATTGGCGACTTCATCTTTGGCAAGGCGGAAACCCTCTTTGGCATACGGATAACCGGGCCAGAAAAATATTATTACCTTCTCCTGCTGATCACGCTGCTGATTGTGTTCATCTGCGTGCGTCTGCAGCACTCCCGCATTGGGCGCGCCTGGGAAGCGATCCGCGAAGATGAAATCGCTGCCAAGGCCATGGGGATCAATACCCGTAATGTCAAACTGCTGGCCTTTGCCATGGGTGCCACGTTTGGTGGTGTGGCCGGTGGCTTGTTTGCCTCCATGCAAGGCTTCGTCAGCCCGGAGAGTTTCAGCCTGACCGAGTCCATTTCCGTGCTGTGCATGGTGGTGCTGGGTGGTATGGGCCATATCCCCGGCGTGATCGTTGGCGCTTTGCTGCTATCTGTCTTCCCCGAACTGCTGCGCTCCGTCGTCGTACCTCTGCAGCAAAGCGTGTTCGGCGACGTGATTCTGGACCCGGACGGCATCCGTATGCTGTTGTTCGGCTTTGCCTTGGTCTTGGTCATGATCTACCGCCCCGAAGGCCTGTGGCCCTCTGCAGTGCGCCGTCGTGAACGCAAAATGAAGCAGGTGCAAGCATGAGTCTGAGCATGAACCAACAAGTAAAAGACGGCGAGGTGCTGTTGCAGGCAGAAGGTTTGTCCAAACGCTTCGGCGGTTTGCAGGCCTTGTCTGAAGTCAGCTTCAGCATTCGCAAGGGCGATATCTACGGTCTGATTGGCCCGAATGGCGCAGGTAAGACCACGCTGTTCAACGTGATGACAGGCTTGTACATTCCCGAGTCGGGCCGCTGCACCTTTGCAGGCCGCAACCTGACCGATTGCAAACCCCATCAAATCGCTGAATCCGGCTTTGCGCGTACCTTCCAGAACATCCGCTTGTTCGGCAGCCTGTCTGCCCTGGAAAACGTCATGATCGGTCGCCACGTCCGCACCCGTGCTGGCGTGCTGGGGGCGGTGCTGCGTAACCGCGCTACCCGTCAGGAAGAAGAACAGATCGAGGCCCGTGCCTACGAGCTGCTGGATTACGTAGGCATTGCCCAGCACGCTAATGAGATTGCCCGCTCCTTGTCCTACGGCGACCAGCGCCGCCTGGAAATCGCCCGCGCACTGGCAACCGATCCCATGCTGCTGGCACTGGATGAACCCGCAGCAGGTATGAACCCGTCCGAGACCGTAGTCCTGCGCCAACTGATAGAAAAAATCCGTGGCGACGGTATTACCGTCCTGCTGATCGAACACGATATGAAGCTGGTTATGGGCCTGTGCGACCGGGTTTTGGTGCTGGAATACGGCAAAGTGCTGGCCGAAGGCAAGCCAGCCGAAGTCCAACATAACCCACGCGTGATCGAAGCCTATCTGGGCGCAGGTGCAGCCAAAGAGCTGGGCATTACCGTTGAAGAGGAAAAGGCATGAGCACAGAACCGTTGATGCTGGATATTCGGGGTCTGGATGTAGCTTATGGCGGCATCCGGGCGGTACGTGGCCTGGACCTGCGGGTGGGTAAGGGTGAATTGGTTTGCTTGATCGGTGCAAACGGCGCCGGTAAAAGCACCACACTGCGAGCCATTACAGGACTGGTGCCTGCGGCTGCGGGGCAGATTGAACATCAAGGCGAAAGCATCGTCGGCTTGCCGTCGCATCAGTTGGTGAGACGTGGCGTGGTCATGGTGCCGGAAGGGCGGGGGATTTTCCCGCAGCTGACGATTGAAGAAAACCTGGCCATGGGGGCGTATACCCGCAAGGATCACCATGAAGTACGTCAGGATATCGAGCGTATCTATACCCTGTTTCCACGTCTGGCTGAACGAAAAAAGCAGTCTGCAGGGACTTTGTCGGGTGGGGAACAGCAGATGGTGGCAATGGGACGGGCCATGATTTCCCGGCCTTCATTGTTGTTGCTGGATGAGCCGTCCATGGGCTTGGCTCCCATCATGGTTGAACGGATTTTTGAACTGATTCAGACGATTGCCAAAGAAGGCGTGACGATTTTGCTGATTGAGCAGAATGCGCGACTGGCTTTAGAGCTGGGAGATCGGGGATATGTGATGGAGTCGGGGCGGATTATCCTGGAAGGCCCGGCTGCACAGTTGCTGCATGATCCGAAGGTGAGGGCGGCGTATTTGGGGGAAGAGGATTTTGCTGCTTAAGTAAACTTCGGGCTTAGAGAAAAAGCCAATCAGCCCAAAGCTGATTGGCTTTTTTTATTGAGTTTTATTAAGTAACAAAGATGGTTGATCTGTGTTTTTCTATTTTCTTATCATGACGGAACTTTGGTAGGTTTATTTCTTATGGGGTTTCAGGTTATTTGGTTATTTGTTCCGGTCAGTGATTTTTATGGCTTCCAGGATTTTGTCTAGTAATTTCGGCTCAAATCCATCTGTTTTTATTTTAGAAAAAGCACTTTCTGTTGCTATATTCCAGTTTTCAAATATATCTATTAGTTCTTTTCGGTCTATGGAGTTTCCATATATTTCTAAGTAAAGTTTTCCAAAATTAATTGCGTGAGCTCGATCTGCTCTTTTAATGGCTTCATGCGTATATGCATTGCTAACTATAAATGCGTGTTTTGCCCACAATCCTAAAACCCCTAGCACCACCAGGCCTTTGAAAGAAATAAAAAGTAGACTTTGCCATGCAAGGTTAGATAGCTCCTCACCATAGCTGTATCCATATAAAGAAATCCATATGGTTCCAGAAATTGCAAAAACTAGTATAACAAGTCCTTGAATGCTCCATAGCATAGCCTTTTTTCGGTAGTGGGCCTCTTTTTTGTCTAAAATATTTACTGTTTCTGTAACGTATTCGGGGACTTTTGATTCAATTCTCTGTTGGACTTGCTTGCTAGTTAATATTTCAAATTCTTTTATCCTTTTTTCAAGGTCTAATTCGCGAATCTGTATTTCATCT
Source organism: Alcaligenes sp. NLF5-7 (assembly GCF_024266725.1). NCBI lineage: Bacteria > Pseudomonadati > Pseudomonadota > Betaproteobacteria > Burkholderiales > Alcaligenaceae > Alcaligenes > Alcaligenes sp. NLF5-7. Next base: position 4,353,635 of record NZ_CP100755.1, on the reverse strand, counting down.
TCTTGTTTTTTAATGTTGTCTTGTAAGTCTATTAAACGTTTTTCTGCTTCTTTAGATATTGATTCTAAGTGCTTTAGTTTGATTTTTTCATCATCCTCAAATCTCCTAAGCGCTTTTTCTTTGCTGCGAATATTTTCCTCTAGATTATTTAGTAATTTCTTCTGCTCATCCCACCTTAATTGGGAATAATCGTCAGCGGTTTTTATGATTTCAAACATTATATTTTCTTGTTTTTGAACATATTTAAACCACTTATCTTGTTCTTCATATGGGAGTTTTGAAATGATAAAATGTCGTGATTCTTTGGATATGGTTGAGTCTATGAATTTTTTAATAAATTCTTCAGAGGCATTTCTTATTAGTTTTGATAGCTGTTCGTAATTAATTATTTTAGTTAGGTTGGTAATGGCTGATTTGCTAGATTCGAGAATTTTTTTTCGTATTGTATTTATATCTATTATTGAGAATATTCTATCTAAAGACTGATGGTCTAAGGTTTTTAGTATTTTGTCAAAAACTTCTTGGTTGCTGGATTTTATTAAATTTATAAAATCTTTTTCTGTTGCTTGATTTATTATTTTGGATATTTCTTGATCGTTTGATTTTATTAGTTCTAAAGCCAAATTATCCACTTTTTTCCTTTTTTTGATTGGTTTTTTAAGATTTTCGAATTTTAATTTAATCGTTGATTTTATATTTCAGTTTTTAATTTAATTTGTTCCGTAATGTTTTAGATATTATTTGAAAGGATAGATTTTTGATTGTATTTATTAAATAAAAAATTGGTTTTTTTTGAGTTTAAGATTAATTGTGGATGGGTCCAAGGAGGTATTGGTGCTAGGCTATTTTGTTGTTTTTTTGTGAAGAAGCTTATGTCGGCATACTGGTTGGCAGATATATGCAGAGTAAATAGCAGTTAAGGGTTTTGGGCGAACTCTGGTGATTGTAAGCCTTTACCATAGCAAAAGGCGGTGCACGACAGCTTGCTATGTAGAAAGAGCTAGTTTGCGAGACATTTAACACGGTAGTGGGTAGGCATCGTATTTCCGTTTCAATGGCTATTTCTATAAAGACCCGCCAAGGAGAAAAAAAGAATTTAGAAATTACCGTGCGACGTGCCTTGATCTGTGGAGCATAGAGTGGTTTAGGTTTAGCCTGTACTCAGGAATTAGCCGCAGAAGGCGTGCAAGTCACTCTTATATTCCGCAGCGAACACAAGCTACAAGAATCCGCCAAACAGATTAAAGCATCTACCGCTGCCACAGCTAAATGGATTGCCGCCGACCTTTCTCAGGCAGCAGGCAGACAAGCTGTAGTTGCCGCGTGCTCAGATATCGACATTCTGGTGACTAACGCGGGCGGGCCTCCGTCTATGCCTTTTGCTCAGTTGGAGGCCACTCACTGGCAAGCGGCATTGGGACAAAATTTCCTGGCAGCGGTAGAGCTAATCCAGGCTGCGTTGCCAGGCATGGTAAACACGCCGCTTTGGCCGCATCGTTAACATCACTTCAGTTTCCGTTCGTTCGTCTGTGACCAATCTTGAGTTGTCTACCGCTGCCCGCATGGCTTTGACTGGCTTCGTTGCCAGTGTGTCTCGCGAAGTAGCCCAGCATAACGTGGCGATCAATAACTTGTTGCCCGGCACCATCATGATGGATCGCTTGCGGGAGCTTGGGCCTGTGGCAGAGGCGTTGATTGCCTCAGTATCAGCCGGGCGAGCTGGAACGCCTGCTGAGTTTGGTGCTGCGTGTGCCTTCTTGTGCAGCGAGGCCGCAGGTTTTATCGTGGGTCAGAATTTATCTATTGATGGTGGTTTGGTAGGAGCTACGATCTGAGTTATTAAGTTTTAACCATGAAGGGGCACACCATGAGCGGTAAGACAGCATCGGCTACATCCACCAGCACAGCAGCGAACACAACAAAAAAAAAAATCGGCATTGTGCTGTTTGATCAGTTTGAAACTCTCGATGTATTCGGGCCGGTGGAAATGTGGGGTGGGATGCCGGATTACGAGATGGTCATGGTGTCTCAGCAGGGTGGGCTGGTTCGTTCGTCGCAGGGGATAGAGACACAGGCCTCTTATAGTTTCGAGACGGCTCCGCAGTTCGACATTCTGATGGTTCCCGGTGGTATGGGAACGCGTAGCGAGATCAATAACCCTGCCATGCTGGCCTTCATTCAGAAGCAGGATAAGGCAACGCAGTGGACGGTGTCGGTGTGTACGGGGTCGGCCTTATTAGCCAAGGCGGGTGTTCTGAAGCAGCGCCGAGCCACATCCAACAAGCTGGCGTTTGATTTTGCGGTGGCTCAGGATGGGGATGTGCTCTGGCAAAAGCAGGCCCGCTGGGTGTTTGATGGCAAGTACGTCACATCCTCGGGGGTATCGGCGGGGACGGATATGGCTTTGGCCCTGGTCGAGAAGCTTTACAACCGTGAGCAAGCTGAAAGCATTGCGCATTGGACCGAGTACGTCTGGAACAGTGATCCGACGATTGATCCATTTGCGCGCTAAGGTCGGTGTTTTCTGGGCGTAGTTGTTGGACGAAAGGTTTAGGAGTTGCGGGTCTTAGCGTCGGTAGCTGATTGCAGCTATTGCCATCAGCGTATCTAGTATCCCGACTTCACACGGGCCTACTTCCAGCGCTCGTTGCGCCAAGCCTCTTGTGCTGCAGCGTCCAGAAAAGTCCAGGCGACGAAGCGGCTTTGCTTTTGTCCTTGCGTCATTTCTACGGTTTTGACTTTAACCGCCTTGGCCTTTTTTAAGGCATTCAACACACCGGGTACATTCGACGCTTTGGACACCAAGGTACTGAACCAAAGCACTTGCCCGCCTACGGTCACGCTTTCTTCGATCATGCGGCGGATGAAAAGCGCCTCGCCGCCTTCGCACCAGAGTTCCGTATTCTGTCCACCAAAGTTCAGCACGGGAGCATTCTGCTTGGGCGCGGCCTTACCCAAACCACGCCATTTACGTTGACTACCGCTTACTGCCTCTTCCTGCGATGAATGGAAGGGCGGGTTGCAGAGCGTCAGGTCAAAGTAATCATTCGCGCCTAGCAGGCCCTTGAAAATATGTCTGGGTGATTTTTGCTGGCGCAATTTGATTGCAGCCGATAAGCCCGGGTTCGTGTGAATAATGCTTCGTGCAGAAGTCAGCGCATCAGCGTCTATGTCGGACCCTAGAAACTGCCAGCCATATTCGGTATGGCCGATCAATGGGTAGATCGCATTTGCGCCTACGCCAATATCAAGGACGCGTACTGCCTCACCACGGGGAATGCTCCCCTTATTGCTGTTGGCCAGCAAATCGGCCAGGTAGTGCACGTAATCGGCCCGGCCCGGAATAGGAGGACAAAGGTAATCGGCAGGAATATCCCAATGCGCAATGCCGTAAAAACTCTTCAGAAGAGCACGATTCAGGGTTTTGACGGCATTCGGATCGGCGAAGTTGATGCTTTGATCACCGTAGGGATTCACAAAAACGAATTCAGCCAGCTCGGGCGTGTCTTTGATGAGAGCGTCAAAGTCGTAACGGCCCTGATGGCGGTTGCGCGGGTGGAGCTGGGCCGCCGTTTTATTTGAAGTGGGTAATTCGGCGTGGGAATTACCTTTTTTTGGAGAGGGCATTGAAATCCGAAATTGGCCTGGGTAAGTCTGAATCGTGGCGCTGCTACGTTTTTAAAGCAAAGTATCAGGGCTAAAGAAGGGGCGATGTTGACTGCGCCAAGGCATTTCGCATCGCGTCCTTCTCCAGCTTTAAAGCTTAGTTCTTGCCCGTGCTGCCAAAGCCACCCGTACCGCGCTCGGTTTCGGTAGAGAATTCGTTCACAAACTGCAGCGCCACTTGCACCACAGGCTGGAACATCAGTTGGGCGATACGCTCGCCGGGCTGGATCACGTAATCCTGATCGCTGTCATTGGCCAGAATCACGCCAATCTCGCCGTGGTAGTCGGCATCAATCACGCCAATGCCTTGGGCAACACGCACACCGTGTTTCAGGGACAGGCCCGAACGCGAGGCGACGATGGCGACCAGGCCAGGGTCCATCATATTGATGGCCAGGCCGGTTTTAACCAGTGTACGGCCGCCTGCAGGCAGGGTAACGGCTTCGCTCAGGCAAGCGCGCAGGTCCATGGCGGCGGAGCCGTCCGTGGCGTAGCTGGGTGCTTCGATGGTCGTGCCCAACAAGTCATTGACGATGCGAGCTTCAATACGGCGGTGCATAGACGGTATCCTGAAAAAAAAGAGGCAGCGCACCTGCTTTAGCGCTGCCCGTCATCATAAAAGAGAAAAGGGATTAAAGCCGCTGGGCGATGTTTTGCACCAGCTGGCGTGCGGCCAGCAGTTTATCCTGAGCAGGCCATTGTATATGGCCTTGCTCGTCAAACAGCACCAGTTCGGTATCGTCGGCGTTCATGGCGCGCTGAGCCAGGTTGGCAACCAGTAAGGGCACGTTCTTGCGTTGACGCTTGGCTTGGGCGTGCTCGATCAAGTTGTCGGTCTCGGCGGCAAAGCCTACACAGAAAGGACCGTTCTTCAGTGCAGCAACCTCGGCCAGAATGTCGGGGTTGGGGCTGAATTGCAGGTCCGGCGTGGCTTGTTCGGACGTCTTCTTGATCTTGATGTCGCTGGCATTGCTGACGTACCAGTCCGCTACCGCTGCAACGCTGATAAAAATATCGGCATCATCCACTTGGGACATGACAGTGGCGTGCATCTGACGGGCGGTTTCTACATTGATGCGACGCACCTGATAGGGCGTTTCCAGTGCAACGGGGCCGGAGACAAGAGTCACTTGTGCACCCGCTTCTTGAGCCGCACGGGCAATGGCGTAACCCATTTTGCCGGAGGAGCGGTTGCTGATGACGCGCACTGGGTCAATCGGCTCGCTGGTTGGGCCAGCGGTGATTAGGACGCGTTTGCCTGCCAGCAGTTTGGGCTGAAAGAAGGACGTGAGCTCTGCCAGCAGTTGGGCCGGTTCCAGCATGCGGCCATCGCCGGTTTCACCACAGGCCTGGTCGCCACTGCCGGGGCCAAGAATGTGTACACCATCGCGGCGCAGTTGTTCGACATTGCGTTGGGTGGCCGGGTGCAGCCACATTTCCCGGTTCATGGCTGGGGCGATCAACAGGGGGCAATGGCCACGAGCAATACACAAGGTGCTGAGCAAGTCGTCGGCCAGACCGTTGGCCAGCTTGGCCATGAAGTTGGTGCTGGCGGGGGCGATCAGGATGGCGTCCGCATCCCGGCTCAGCTGGATGTGGGCCATATTGTTGGGAACACGCGCATCCCACAGGTCGGTGTAGACGGTACGGCCAGATAAGGCCTGGAAGGTGACCGGGCTGATGAAGCGCGTGGCCGATTCAGTCATGACCACATCAATCCGGGCACCCTGGTCCTGGCTGCGACGCAAGAGTTCGGCGGTTTTATAAGCAGCGATGCCGCCGGTGATGCCAAACACCAGTTTTTTATTGCTAAGCATAGGACATGATCCTTACAGACTCAGGAGCGCTGTCGTTTGTTGCGGCGCATGCGCATGAACTCGTCCAGCACCAACAGGGCAGCGCCGCAGCTGATGGCGACGTCGGCAATATTGAAGGCCGGAAAGTAGGATTGATTCCAGTAGAACAGCAGAAAATCTACCACGTGCCCGTGCATCAGGCGATCCACCACGTTGCCGATGGCACCGCCCAGAATCAGGCTTAGCGACAGGCAAAACAAGGGTTGCTTGGCCGAGCGGCGCAGCATGGTCACGATAAATACCGTGGCAACGGCTGCGATGCCGACAAAGAACCAGCGCTGCCAACCCTGACCACCGGCCAGAAAGCTGAACGCCGCGCCGGGGTTGTAGAGCAGGGTGAAATCAAAAAAGGGCAGGATATTCCAACGTTCCTGATAGAACAGGTTGCTGTCGAAATACTGTTTGGTCCATTGGTCCAGGCCGACAATAAAGGCGGCCAGAGCAATCCAGGCCCAGAACTGCCGCGAGGGCAGTCGGGCCTGGCCGGGAGAAGGGGCCATGTCCTTATCAGGCATGGTGACGCACTTCGCCTTCGCCAAACAGATTGTCCTCGCAACGACCACACAGGGTGGGGTGCTCGGCGCTCTGGCCTACGTCAGGGCGGTGGTGCCAGCAACGCTCGCACTTGGCCTGTTCGGTAGGGGTAACGTCGATGCGCAAGTCGCCTTCGCCTGCATGCACATCGGCACGCGAGACGATCAGCATGAAGCGCAAGTCTTCGCCCAGGGATTGCAGGAATTCCAGATCCTGACCGTTGGCATAGATGTCGATCTCGGCAGCCAGGGAGGAGCCGATGGCGCCGGTGCTACGTACGTCTTCAATGCGGCGCATCACGTCGGCACGGATGGCGCGCAGGCGTTGCCACTTGCTGCTCAGTGCCGATTGTTCGCCTTGCTCGGGCAGGACATGGAACAGTTCGGTGAAGATGGTGCCGCTAGGAACCGAACCACCGTGCATGTCGCGCCAGGCTTCTTCTGCCGTGAAAGACAGGATAGGAGCCATCAACTTGAGCAGGGTCTGTGTCAGGTGATACAGCGCGGTTTGAGCCGAGCGACGTGGCTGGCCATCTTTAGCCGTGGTGTACAGACGGTCTTTCAGAATATCCAGATAGAACGCGCCCAGGTCTTCGGAGCAGAAGGTCTGCAAGCGAGCCACGATGGGGTGGAACTCGTAGCGCTTGTAGTTCTCCAGCAACTCGGCCTGCATGTCGGCGGTCATTTGCAGGGCGTAGCGGTCGATTTCGGTCAGTTGATCAACAGGCACAGCATGTTGGGTGACATCGAAGTCGGCCAGGTTACCCAGCAGGAACTTCAAGGTATTGCGGATACGGCGGTAGCCTTCCACAACACGCTTCAGAATTTCGTCGGAGATGGACAGCTCGCCCGAGTAGTCGGTGGAGGCGGCCCACAGGCGCATGATCTCGGCACCCATCTTGTCGGCAATTTCTTGCGGCTTGATGATGTTGCCCAGCGATTTGCTCATCTTGCGGCCATTGCCGTCCACCACGAAGCCGTGGGTCAGCAGGGCTTTGTAGGGCGCGCGGCCATACAGCATGCAGCCCGTCAGCAAGGACGAGTGGAACCAGCCACGGTGTTGATCTGAGCCTTCCAGGTACAGGTCGGCAGGCCATTGCAGCTTGTCAGCGTGCGAGCCGTGGGTGGTGTGATCCTTGCCGCCCAGCACGGTAGCGTGTGTGGTGCCCGAGTCAAACCACACGTCCAGCGTGTCGCGGTTTTTCTCGTACAGATCGGCTTCGTCACCCAGCAGGTCGCGTGGGTCCAGGTTCTGCCAGGCTTCGATACCGCTCTTTTCGATACGCTCGGCTACTTGTTCCATCAGCTCGGGCGTGCGGGGGTGCAGTTCACCCGTTTCCTTGTGCACAAAGAAAGCCATGGGCACACCCCATTGGCGCTGACGCGACAAAGTCCAGTCCGGGCGGTTGGCGATCATGGCGTGCAGGCGGGCACGACCCCAGGAGGGGTAGAACTCGGTGTTATCAATGGCTTCCAGCGCCATTTCACGCAGGGTACGGCCGCTGCTGTTTTCCTTATCCATACCGGCAAACCATTGGCTGGTGGCGCGGTAGATGATGGGCGTCTTGTGACGCCAGCAGTGCATGTAGCTGTGCGGGTGCTGTTCGGTTTTCAGCAAGGTGCCGGCGTTCTGCAAGGCTTCCACGATTTGCGGGTTGGCTTTCCAGATCATCTGGCCGCCAAACAGAGGCAGATTTTCGGCGTAATGCCCATTGCCCATCACGGGCGTGAGCATGTCGTCGTCCTTCATGCCGTGGGCTTTGCAGGAGATAAAGTCTTCAATACCGTAGGCCGGGGCCGAGTGCACCACGCCCGTACCGCTGTCCAGGGTGACATAGTCGCCCAGGTACACGGGGGAGCGGCGTTGGTAGCCTGCGTCCACGTGAGCCAGAGGGTGGTTGAATTCGATCAGGTTCAGGGCTTCGCCGGTAGCGGTGGCCATGACCTGGCCGCTCAGGCCCCATTGTTCCAGGCAGGATTTCACCAGCTCTTCGGCCACGATCAGCATGGAGCCGGTGGCGCGTGGGCTGTCCAGCTTGACCAGGGCGTAGCTGATTTCAGGGTGTACGTTCAGTGCCTGGTTGGCAGGGATGGTCCAGGGGGTGGTGGTCCAGATAACGATGGCGCCATCGTCCACGCTGTCCACGCCAAAGGCGGCGGCCAGTTTGTCCTTTTCCGCGAAGGGGAAGGCTACGTGCACGGACGGGTCGGTGCGATCGGCGTACTCAACCTCGGCTTCTGCCAGGGCGGAACCACAGTCAAAACACCAGTTCACGGGCTTCAGGCCACGGAACACGAAACCCTTTTGCATGATCTTGGACAGTACGCGCAGCTCGTCGGCTTCGTTACTGAAATTCATGGTCAGGTAAGGGTTCTCCCAGTCGGCCAGCACGCCCAGGCGTTTGAAGTCCTTGCGCTGGCTGTCGATCTGTTCCAGCGCGTAGGCGCGCGCCTTGGCCTGAACTTCAGCTACAGGCAGGTTCTTGCCGTATTTCTTTTCGATCTGAACTTCAATGGGCATGCCGTGGCAGTCCCAGCCGGGCACGTATTGCGCGTCAAAGCCCGCCATATTGCGGCTTTTGACGATGATGTCTTTCAGAACTTTGTTGACCGCGTGGCCAATGTGAATGTCGCCGTTCGCATAGGGAGGGCCGTCGTGCAAAATAAATTTGGGACGACCGGCACTGGCTTGCCGAATTGCTGCATAGACTTTGTTTTCTTCCCACTGGCTAATCCAGCCCGGCTCACGTTTGGCGAGGTCACCACGCATGGGAAAGGGAGTGTCGGGCAAATTGAGAGAGTTTTTATAGTCCATTTGAAGCAAAGTAGTCGCGAGCGCGTTGTGCATCGTTGTCGATGGCGGCGATCATTGTGATGAGGTCCGGGAATTTTTCCTCGTCCCTGACAAATTCCAGAAATTCTATACGGGCAAGTTTACCGTAAGCATCCAGGCGTTGGTCCAGTAAATGCACCTCTAACAGCAGCCGTCCCTGGTCTATGACGGTTGGGCGTACCCCCAAGGAGGCAATGCCGGGCAGAGCCTGTCCGGTCAGTCCGTGCACCCGGACCACGTACACGCCGGAGCGGGCGGCACAGTGTTCAGGAACACGCACATTCAGGGTCGGGTAGCCAATGTCCCGGCCCAGTTTCTGGCCATGAATGACATGACCACTAATATGAAAGGGTTTGCCCAGCAGGGCACGGGCTCGGTCCAGTTGACCCACGGCCAGGGCGGTGCGCACTTCCGAGCTGGAGATGCGGCGGCCATCGGCATCGGCGACATCGTGCAGAGTCTCGACGTTAAAGCCATGGCGCTTGCCCGCTTCGCGCAACATTTCAATGTCGCCGGCCCGTTTGTGGCCGTAGCGGAAATCCTCGCCCACCAGCAGCCAGCCAGTGTTCAGACCCTGGACCAGAATCTCGTCAATAAAGGTGGCTGCCGACATATCGGCCATGGCCTGATTGAAGCGGGCCAGATAAATTTGTTCAATGCCACATTGATGCAGGGCTTCGACCTTGTCGCGCAGGCCGCTGATCTGTGTGGGGATCAGTTCGGGCCGTTGGCCGCGCTGCGCAAAAAAGGCGCGCGGGTGGGGCGTAAAGGTCATCACACAGGAGCTCAGGTCCTGTTGGCGCGCCATTTCATTGACGCGATGCAAGATGGCCTGATGGCCCAGATGGACCCCGTCAAAATTGCCAATGGTGACAGCGCTGCGGGCCGTGCTGTTGCGCCGCGGCAGAGAGCGATAGAGTTTTAGATCAGATTTCACAAGCGAGAGTTTACAATTTTGGATTCGTTATTTCTCGGGAAACAGGATTTTGACCGATTCCACCCTACCTTGTCGCCTTGTTGTGCTTATTTCAGGCCGGGGCTCCAACTTGCAGGCCATAGGCGAACTGATCAAGACAGCGGGCTTAAATGGCCGTATCGAGGCGGTCATCTCTAACAAGGGCGATGCGCCCGGACTGGAATGGGCGCAGCGTCAAGGGCTGCCTACCGAGACGGTTTCGCATCGCGAATTTGCAACACGTGAAGCCTTTGACCAGGCTTTGGCACGCGTGATCGACCGCTACCAGCCAGATTATGTTCTACTTGCGGGATTCATGCGCATCCTGAGCACCGATTTTGTTCAGCACTATGCAGGCAAGCTCATCAATATACACCCATCCTTGCTTCCTAGCTTTCCCGGTTTGAATACCCATCAACAGGCACTTGACGCGGGCGTGCAGTTTCACGGCTGCTCGGTGCACTTTGTGACCCCTGTGCTCGATGATGGTCCCATCATTGCTCAAAGTATCGTGCCCGTCCTGCACGACGATGATGCACAGACTCTGGCAGAGCGCGTTTTGGCAACCGAACACCACGTCTATACCGAGGCCGTACGCTGGCTGATCGAGGGACGGGTGCGTTTGCAGGCTGATGGCCGTGTCGAGGTTGCCGGACTTGCGCATCGCGGCTTTTATTTCCCCGCCTGATTGAGCGGGCTATTTGGAATTTTTGAATATTCATGTCTGATCACCAACAATCCCGCGGCCGCTCGGACCGCAAGCGCCCGTCCTCGTCTGCCCAACGTAACGAGTCCGGAGCGCGTGGTCGCCCTTATGCAGCACGCCGCGACAAACCCTCGGGTCCACCCGAGCCGGGCGCGATGGCACAGCGCCGTCTGGAGCAGGTCTCCAGCGCCCTGGGTGAAGTTTTGCAGTGGAAGCACCCCGCCGACCTGGCCTTGACACGCTGGGCGCGTACACGCCCCAAAATGGGCTCGCGTGACCGTGCCGAGATCCGTGAGGCCGTGTTTGATGTGCTGCGCCACCTGCGTCAGTACCGTAACTGGGCGGAAAGCGGCGTAGGCCCATCTACCCGTCGTCTGGCCATTCTGGGCCTGTCTACGGCTATCGGTCAGGAATCCCTGTCTTTGGGGCTGACGGAAGAAGAGCGCCAGTGGCTGGGCCATATCCGCGCCCTGAATGTGGACGGTCTGCCGGTTGGCGTGCGCCTGAGCCTGCCCGAGTGGCTGGAAGAGCGTCTGAAAGAGATTCCGGATTCCTACAAGCTGATGGCCGCCATGAACGAGCAGGCCTTGCTGGATTTGCGTGTCAACCCCATGAAAGCCGAGCGCGATACTGTGTTGCGCCAGCTGCAAAACGGCCCTATGGCTCGTTTCAAACCGGTTGCCATGCCGTTTTCGCCTTGGGGTATCCGTATTGAAGGTCGACCATCTGTCGCAGTATGGCCACAGTATGAGAAAGGCGAGCTGGAAATTCAGGAAGAGGGCAGCCAGTTGCTGACCGCCTTGCTGGAGCCTCGCCGTGGCGAGATGGTTATTGACTACTGCGCCGGTGCCGGTGGCAAATCCCTGCTGCTGGGCGCCTTGATGCGCTCCACAGGCCGTTTGTACGCCTTTGACGTGTCAGCCACCCGCTTGAACAAGGCCAAACCGCGCTTTGCCCGTGCTGGTCTGTCCAATGTGGTGCCTGTCGTGATTCAGGAAGCGGGCGACCAGCGTGTTCGCCGCCTGCATGGCAAGGCACAGCGTGTATTGGTAGACGCTCCGTGCAGTGGATTGGGAACTTTGCGTCGAAATCCTGATCTTAAGTGGCGTCAACACCCCCAAGCTCTGGAGCAGTACACTCAGATGCAGGCCGACATTCTGGAGCAAGCCGCGGCTTGTGTCGCACCAGGAGGTCGTTTGGTTTATGCAACATGTAGTTTCTTGCCTGAAGAAAACGAGCAGCAAGTGCAGGCATTCTTGGACAAACATCCCGAATTCAAACTGCTGGACGCCCGGGAAATCTTGAAGGACAAATGTCCGGCCCTCGCGCTAGAGGGGCCTTATTTGAATCTGCGCACGGACCGTCACCAAACCGACTGTTTCTTTGGTGCGGCACTTGAACGAATCACGGAAAGTGCTTGATTTAAAGCAAGTTCGTCCTTAAATAGTGTTATTGTTAACTGGTTAGGTGGGCTACACTTTTCCGGTTTCCCTTAACACAAAGATCAGGTCTAAAAGGGTCTATGCAATCGTTTCTTTCTTTTCTTGCTGACGGATGGCTGCAACTGTCTTGGTGGCAGCTTACTCTCGTCATTCTGGCGGTGACGCATGTCACTATTGTGTCAGTTACCGTATTTCTCCACCGCAGTCAGGCGCACCGCGGGCTGGACCTGCACCCTGCGCTGATGCATTTCTTCCGTTTCTGGCTCTGGATGACCACCGGTATGGTCACAAAAGAATGGGTTGCGATTCACCGCAAGCACCACGCCAAATGCGAACGTGAAGGCGATCCCCATTCCCCTGTGGTCTTTGGTCTGGGCCAGGTGTTCTTCCGTGGTGCAGAACTGTACCGTCAGGAAGCCACCAACCCTGAAACCTTGAAGCGTTTCGGTCACGGCACGCCCGATGACTGGCTCGAGCGCAACCTGTACAGCAAGTACAGCATGTTGGGTATTACCATCATGTTGGGTATTGATCTGTTCCTGTTCGGTCTGCTGGGTCTGACTGTCTGGGCTATCCAGATGGCCTGGATTCCTTTCTGGGCAGCCGGTGTGGTGAACGGTCTGGGTCACGCTATCGGTTACCGCAACTTTGCCAGCCCTGATACCAGCACCAACGTGTTCCCTTGGGGCATCATCATTGGTGGTGAAGAGCTGCACAACAACCATCACGCTTACGGTACGTCCGCCAAGTTCTCCAGCAAATGGTACGAATTCGACTTGGGCTGGTGCTACATCTCGGTGTTCAAGGCACTGGGTCTGGCCAAGGTCAAGAAGGTCGCTCCCAAGCTGCGTCTGGAGCCTAGCGTGCCTTCGAATGCTCCGCTGGAAGGCATTAGCCTGGCAACCTTGCAGGGCGTGATTACTCACCGCTACGAAATTCTGGCCCGCTATGCGGACATCATCAAAACCACGGCCTCGGAAGAAATCGCTCGTCTGAAGCCACAAGTGAACAAGGACAACCCGAATTGCTCCTGGTCCCTGCTGGAAAGCTGCAACGACTGGATCGGTCGCGGCGACGACGTTCTGGCTCCCGAGCAGCGCGCTGAACTGGAAACCGTAGCGGCTGGCGATTCCCGCCTGTCCATCCTGGTTCGCATGCAGCGTGAACTGGCTGGTATCTGGGAAAGCTCCAGTGCCTCCAGCGAGCAGTTGTTGTCCGACCTGCGCACCTGGTGCCAGCGCGCTCAGCAAAGTGGTATTGAAAGTCTTGAGCAGTTCGCCTTGCGTCTGCGCCGCTACGCGGCATGATGGATCGCTTAAACCCGGAACAGCGAGCCGCCGTTACTTTACCCTCTGGCCATGCCCTGGTGCTGGCCGGAGCGGGTAGCGGAAAAACCAGTGTACTGACCTCCCGAATGGCCTGGTTAATCCAGACCGGGCAGGTCAGCCCACATGGCCTTGCTGCTGTTACCTTCACCAATAAAGCCGCGCGCGAAATGCTGACGCGGCTTACTTCTTTATTGCCTATCGATACCCGCGGAATGTGGGTCGGGACCTTTCACGGCCTGTGCAATCGCCTGCTGCGCATGCATTACCGTGATGCCGGTCTGGTGCAGACGTTCCAGATTCTGGATACGGCAGATCAGTTGGCCTCCATCAAGCGTATGGTCAAGGCCAATAATGTGGATGACGAGAAATTTCCGCCCAAGGAAATTCAGAAGTTCATCAACGCCTGTAAAGAAGATGGCCAACGTCCTGGCGACCTGGAAGCGCACGACCCTCACCGCCGCCGCCTGATCGAGCTTTATCAGCTTTATCAAGAGCAGTGCGAACGTGAAGGAGTAGTGGACTTTGGCGAGCTGCTGCTGCGTGCCTACGAGCTGTTGTCCCGCAATGCCCCGATTCGCGAGCATTATCAGCGCCGTTTCAAACACATTCTGGTCGACGAGTTCCAGGACACCAACGTGCTGCAGTATCGCTGGTTGCGTCTTTTGGCCGGTGATCAGGCCTGCATGTTTGCCGTGGGCGACGATGACCAGTCCATCTACGCATTCCGTGGCGCGAACGTGGGCAATATGGCCGACTTCGAGCGCGACTATGCCCGTGGCAATGTGATACGCCTGGAGCAGAACTACCGTTCCTGCGGCCATATTCTGGATTCGGCCAACGCGCTGATCGAGAACAATAGCGGCCGTCTGGGCAAGAATTTATGGACCGATAGTGGCGAAGGCGAGCTGGTACGCATCAGCGAACTGGCCTCGGATGCCCTGGAGGCTCAGTGGATTGTGGACGAAGTCCGCGCCCTGATCGCCGAAGGCAAGCCACGCCGTGAAATTGCCATCCTGTATCGCAGCAACGCCCAGTCCCGAGTGATTGAGCACAGACTGTTTTCCCAAGGCTTGCCCTACAAAGTGTATGGCGGCCACCGCTTTTTCGAGCGTCAGGAAATCAAGCACGTACTGGCTTACTTGCGGTTGATGGATAACGCGGACGATGACACCGCTTTCTTGCGCGTCGTGAACTTCCCGACTCGTGGGATTGGCGCTCGCTCCGTGGAGCAGCTGGCTGATCTGGCGCGTGAGCGTGGTACCAGCTTGCTGCGTGCCATTCCTTACCTGCAAGGACGTGCGGCTGCCAGCCTGATGCGTTTCTCGAACCTGATTCAGGATATGGCCAGCCAGGCACAGATCCTGTCCTTGCCCGAGCTGATTGAGCACGTTGTCCACGACAGTACCTTGCTGGCCCATTACCAGGCCGACCGCGAAGGTGCCGAACGGCTGGAAAACTTGCAGGAGTTGGTCAACGCGGCTACGGTTTTTGTGGGTGAAGAAGGCTTTGCCGAACTGCCCGCAGGTCGAGTCCCTGAAGCGGTAGCGGGCGAGTCCGAGCAGGCTATGCAAAACCCGGATCAACCGGCTGCCTCTGTGCTGGCTCCCATGTCGCCTTTGGGCTCTTTCTTGACTCATGCTTCTCTGGAAGCAGGGGACAATCAGGCCCAGGCAGGCCAGGACGCCATTCAGTTGATGACGATCCACGCAGCCAAAGGTCTGGAGTTCGATGCCGTCTTCATTACTGGTTTGGAAGAGGGCTTGTTCCCGCATGAGAACAGCTTGTTCGACCCCGGTGGGATCGAGGAAGAGCGTCGTTTGATGTACGTGGCGATTACGCGGGCGCGTCAGCGACTGTACATCACTCTGGCGCAAAGCCGCATGTTGCACGGCCAGACGCGTTACGCCATGCGTTCGCGCTTTCTGGAAGAGCTGCCTGAGCAACACATCAAATGGTTGTCGGCCCGCTATACCAGTACACCCATGCAGTCAGAGGCCAGTTCGGGCGCCTTCCGTCGTGGTCAAAGCTGGGAGTCCAAGGACAAGAGCTATTCAGCCCAGCCTTACGGCGGTCGCAGTCACACCAGCGTGCTGGAAGTGAATGGCCAGACTTTCCGGGTGGGGCAGGGGGTGCATCACAACCGCTTTGGTGAAGGCACCATTATTAATCTGACGGGTCAGGGCGACGATGCCCAAGCCTTGATTCAGTTCCGTGAAGTCGGCAGCAAGACTTTGGCCTTGGCCATTGCCAAACTGGATCCTGTTAGCTAAAAAGTGAAGCAACTACTGAATCAGTCAATCGCCGTTTGAAGGCCCCCGGAAACTCCGGGGGCTTTTTTTTATGGCCGCACAAAGCGATGGGAATTTTCAAACAGACTTGTTTTTGGCCTGGTTCTTGCATCAAGCAGTTCAATTCTCCAGTTCCTCATTCTTGGTTTCGTAGCCTCCCAAGAAAAGATTCATGTTTTATTTCCTGTTTTTGACAGAAGGATGGTGTGTTCGGAATCCCTTGCTGTATGCGGGTTTCCTGTTTTTAGTATTCTTCTTTTAGCTGCTATATGAGCGTTATATATAAGGGTTGTAGATTCTAGTTATAAAGATGGTGCCCCCATAAAATCGAAGCCTAAATTAATTACAAATAACAAACACACATGGAGGCGATCATGGAACCTAGCAATCTCTCGCGCCGGCGCATGCTTTTGTCCACGGGCGGAGTCATGGCTTTGGCGGGAACGGCAAGCCTGACGCCCTTGTCAGCGGCACTGGCTCAGGAAAAGGCAAAAACGCAGGCCAAAACCTTGCCAGCCTATGCATCCTGGAAACATGCCGACAGCTTGATCGTGCACAGTGCCAACACTATTGAAACCAAACGCAGCGCTTTTGGCTCGGGTTTGATCACGCCGCTGGATCGCTTGTTCGTGCGTAATAACGTCGCTCCCCCGTCCGAACAGATCGTTGCTGATCCGGACGCCTGGGTGCTGTCGATCAAGGGTGTGAAGAAACCGAAAGACATGAGCGTCGCCGAGCTGAAACGCCTGGGTTTGGTGGCTGTGCCCATGGTGCTGCAGTGTTCGGGTAATGGTCGTGCTTTTTTCCCTGAAAAACCCAGTGGTACTCAGTGGACGGTAGGTGCAGCTGGCTGTGTGGTCTTTACCGGCGTGCCGATCAAGGCCGTGCTGGAGGCTGTGGGCGGCATGGAGGAGGGCGCCAAGTACATGACCGGTCAGGGCGGCGAGGAAATTCCTCAGGGGCTGGACCCGAACACCATTATGGTAGAGCGTTCGATTCCCCTGGAAGCCATTGATGACGCTATCTTGGCCTGGGAAATCAATGGTCAACCCATCCCCTTGGCTCACGGCGGCCCCTTGCGCTTGATCGTGCCGGGTTACACCGGGGTCAATAACGTCAAGTACATCAAGCAACTGGCGTTTACCAAGGAGCAGTCTGCTGCCAACATTCAGCAAAACAGCTACCGTTTGGCGCCTGTGGGTGAAAAGTCCAACCCCAATCAGGAGTCGGTTTGGGAAATGCCCGTCAAGTCCTGGGTGACCAGTCCTAGTGGTGAGCCTGGCGAAGAACTCAAGGCCGGCAAGGTGCAGATCCAGGGCTTGGCTTTTGGAGGCATGTCGGCAGCCAAAGAAGTGGAAGTGTCCGTGGATGGTGGCAAGAACTGGGTGAAAGCGACGTTTGTAGGCCCTGATCTGGGCAAGTATGCGTGGCGTCAGTTCGTTGCAGGCGTGGATTTGAAACCAGGCAAGTACGAGATTGCCAGTCGCGCTACCAGTGAGGCAGGCACGGTACAGCCTGAAGAGCGCGTACCTAATAACCGCGGCTATTTGAATAACAGCTGGCGCGACCACATGTTGGCTGTCACGGTCGTTTAAGTCTTGAATGTTGTACCCGCCCCGTCAGCTCGGGGCGGCTATGGAAGGGAATCATGAAGAAATATCTAGTTGCTGCAGTATCTGTATTTGTTTTTAGTACTCAAGCCTACGCTCAGGAGCAAGGCAGGGAACTGTTTCTGACAGGTGCCAAACCTATTGCCTGTGCGGTCTGTCATACCTTGGCTGATGCTGGTTCAGCCGGGGCAATTGGTCCGGATCTGGATGAACTCAAGCCAGGCAAGGAACAGATCCTGAAGGTCATGAAAGAAGGCATGGGCGCCATGCCTTCTTTTGCACAAACCATGAGTGACGAAGAGCGTGATGCTGTCGCCACCTATGTCAGCTCTGTAGCGGGTCAGTAAGTTCTACCTGCTGTAGCCAGACGCTAGCCGCCTTCCCCTTTCTTCTCCTGATCCGGAGGCAGAAATTCGGTAGGCGGCTTTTTGTTGGCATTGTGATGCAGGATGCGGGCGGGGCGACCTTCCTCATCCAGCCAGATCTGGCCGATTCCGGAACCATTCCATACCCGTTCCCCCTGTTTGCGCTGATCCGGCAGACGCGGGCTGATGCTCAGGTCACGGCGTTGCGTAAACCAGTTCAGAGGGGATCGCGGCGAGTAGAGCCAGCGGTTCAGCCGATCCAGCCAGTTCAATAAAGCTTCCGGAAATTCGTTCTTGATGCCGCTGCTGGTGACTTGCCAGATATGTGGAATGTGCCCGCTATGGCGTACCTGTACATCGTAGACAAAGGAATAGTGCACATCGCCGGACAGAATCACGTAGTTTCCGGGTGTGCGTGAGTGCCTGAAGATGTTCAGCATGGTGTTGGCAGCCCCTCTGTGGGCCATCCAGTTCTCGGCGTCTACCGTCAGGGCAAAACCCGCGTACGTGCAGATGCTTTGTATGACTTCGATCAGCTTGACGCCAAACATGGGCGTGGGCGACACAATGATGGCGGCGCGCTCATCCAGCAATTCGTGTTGAAGCTCGGTCAAGGATTCCCAATCCATCAGTCCGGACGGGCGACTGGGCAAACGGCGTTTATGCCAGCGGCGCGTGCGTGTATCCAGCACGATCAGGGTAGGCTGGGTGCGCAGCACATAGTCCCATTGGCGAAACTCCAGCAGTTCCTTGATCAGCGCATCTTGAGCTTCATGTTCAAGACGCTGATGTTCATCCGTCTGGCTGGTCCAGGCGGTCACCGTATTCAGCACCGACTCAAACACCTCGGGCCGGTTGCCCCAACCCTGACACAACATATAGGCGATCAGGGCATTGCCTACGATCTGCCGTGAAAAAGGATGGCCATAGGCGACGCTTTCCCATTTGGCGGACAGATTCCAGTCATCGGTGATGTCGTGGTCGTCGAAAATCATCAAGGTTTGCACGTGGGCCAAAAGGCGTGCTGCTTGGGGCAGGTCCTGACGGAAACCTTCCAATGCCAGTGACTCGCGTTGCCAGCGTTGCTGATGCTTGGGCTCCAATTGAGGAGGCTCAGGCTCGGGAATGATTTGCCATGGGATGGGGGACCAAACCAGCAAATACATGGCCATGACTTCGGCCAGCGTGACCAAGTGATTGTGTGCGTTGGCAGTGGTGAAAATCGGTTTTTCCACACCACCAAAAAAGCGCTCGCGCAGATCTTCGTTGGATTTGAAGGCAGGCAGCAAATCCGCACGTCGGTAGTAGCTGGCGTGGTGCCGGTAAAGCGATTCACTATCCGAGACGACGGCGCCTTCCAGATATTCCCCATACAAGCCTAGCCGCTCAATCAAGGCA
The DNA here is from genome assembly GCF_024266725.1 of Alcaligenes sp. NLF5-7. Lineage (NCBI taxonomy): Bacteria > Pseudomonadati > Pseudomonadota > Betaproteobacteria > Burkholderiales > Alcaligenaceae > Alcaligenes > Alcaligenes sp. NLF5-7. Next base: position 4,334,655 of record NZ_CP100755.1, on the reverse strand, counting down.
TGAATGGCCGCCAGCATGGGGCCGGCCACATCGTCGGCGTAAACCTGGTCTCCGGACAGCATCAGCAAGGCAGGCCGGGCATGGGCTTGGGTAATGTGCTCACTCAAGACTGTGTCGGCCTGAGCCAAACCATCGCGCGAGGCGTGATGAGGCTTGCGGCACGAGCCAAACATCAGATTGTCAGCGCGGCTGGCCAGCACAAAGCTGGGCCGGGTTTGACCCTGGTGCAGCAGATGGGGAGCCCAATCAGCAATCCCTTGCTCCGGTCCACCTTCGATTGAGGCGAGCAAATCGTAGTGAACAAGCGTGTCTTGGGGCAGGGCTGTAGTTAGTGGTACATCCAGAAAGTGGATAAAGGCCTGCTTGCCCAACTGTACGATGCGACAGTGCTCGCTACTGAGCGAAATACGCTGGGGAGCGGCACCCTCTGCTTGCAGGACCAGGTCCAGGCTCAAGGCCGAGCTGCCAACCAGCCATAGCACCAGGCGCTGGGAATCGAGGCGACGCAAAATAGGGCCTGCCAGTACAGGCGGCAGTGTGGGGAGATGTGGGGAGAAACTCAAACGGGTGACAGTCAAAATCAGAAAAGATAATGGACAGTGTAGGGCCTATAAAGTTGCAACTCGTACTGCTTAGCTGTCTGCCACTTCCGGGCTGGCAGCCAGAAAAGCGGTAATTTGCGCGTCCAGATCGTCCTCATGCACCACGCGGACTGGAAAGCCGAATTTTTCGCTCAAAGGGGCGACAAAGGCATTCAAGGAAAAGGCCATCAAGGCATTGCTGACAACTACCAGGCTGGCGGCACAGGACACGCTCAGACGGCTGCGGTTGGCCTTGATCCATTGTGAGAATTCCTCCTTGTCCGTGCCTTCCTCTGCACCGGGCAGCTCGCGGGTCAACAAGACAAAGCGTCGTCCTTGATCCAGCAAGGCTTCCAGTTCCGCTTTCCAATTGGATGGGGCGCTGTTCGAGATCCAGATACGTGGGAATTCCTGTGTAGCAACGTGCATGTGCGGGTCCTGAGAGTGTCTGTTTATGATTTGTTTTGAATGCGCTGCTTTGTACCATCAATCAACAGGTTCAGGCCAGTGATAAAACGGCCCGTAAAATCATCGGAAAAGATTGCCTCGCGTGCCTGCCAGTTGCTGGGGTACTTTTCTTGAGCCAATTCTAAAAAAGCCTGTTTGCGTAAAGACAGGTCCAATGTGCTGCCGGGCCCCAGAGCCTGTTCTTCCATGACAAAACCCAGAATGTAGTAGATCAGGCTAAAGCTGGCCTCGGCAGCAAATTGACTGTCTGCGCCTGCCTGCATGAAAGCGGACAAAAAGGCTTCGCTGGTGCGCAGCACATTGTCGGTGACTACATAGGTACCCGCAAAGACGCGAGCGCCGTCTCGCCTTTGCAACAGGGCCTGCCGGAACTCCAGGCCCAGATGCCGAACTTGTTCATCCCAGGCTTGGTCCGTTGGACAGTGACGCGCCACGTTTTCTACCAGAGCGTCAGCCATGCCATCAATCAAGGCTTGCTTGGCATTGAAATGCCAATACAGCGATGGCGCCTGGATATTCAGGGCCTGAGCCAGTTTGCGCAAAGTCAGGCCTTCCAGCCCCTCCTGGTCCAGCAAGTCCAGCGCTGTCTGGATGATGTGTTCACGTTGAATACGGGGCGCTTTTGTTGCCATGTTCTCTCCGATATTTGCAACCTAACGATGTTAGTGTATCATTCGCTCATAGACTAACAGTGTTAGGTTGTGATTTTTGATTGAGCAGGGATACGGTTATGAGCACCTCAACAACTTCGACGGAGCGCAAAGCACTGGGCCTGCGGCTGGCTCCTTGGCTGGGCTGCCTGGCCATGATTGGGCTGCTGATTCTGGCGACCACGCAGTGGAACGAGTGGACCAGTAGCCGCCGCATACAGAGCACTCAGAATGCTTACGTGAAATCCGATTTTGCGGTGCTCAGTGCCAAGGTTTCGGGCTACGTGAAAGCCTTGCCCTTGGGGGATTATGAGCAGGTCAAGGCGGGGGATCTGATTGCGCAGATTGATCCGGCCGATTACGAGCTGGCCGTGGCGGCAGCGCGGGCGGAACAGTCCAAGGCGCAGGCCCATCTGGACAATCTGGACGGTGAAATTGCACAGCAACAGGCGCGTATTAAACAGGCGCAAGCCAAGCTGCGCTCCGTGCAGGTGCGCGTGCGGCAATATCGTAATAATCCTTCGCGTCAGGCAAGGCTGGTCAAGGAAGGTGCCTTGTCACGGCAAGGCTATGAAAACGCCCAGGCCGATCTGGATGAGGCAATCAGCCAAGGGGAGGCCGCTACCGCGCAAGTGGAGCTGGCGAAAAACTCCCTGAAGGTTCTGCAGGGGCAGCGTGCGATTCGTACCGCTGATTTGAAATCGGCTGAAGCTGCCTTGGAGTCTGCTCGTCGCAATTTGGGCTATACGCGGATTGTGGCCCCTTTTGACGGGGTCTTGAACAAGCGTCATGTGCAAGTAGGCAGCTTGTTGAACCAGGGCACGCAGATTGTTTCCATCGTCCCCATGGAGCAGGCCTACGTCATTGCAAACTACAAGGAAACGCAGCTTGCGCATGTGCAACCTGGGCAGCCGGTGGAGTTGACCGTGGATGGCTTGCCCGGTGGCAGTTGGCGGGGGCGCGTAGTAGAGATTGCACCCATGAGCGGGGCTGAGTCTTCCTTATTGCCTGCCGATAATGCCTCCGGAAATTTCACCAAAGTGGTGCAGCGCATACCGGTGCGTATTGAGCTGGAGCCGGGCCAGGCACAGTTGGAGCGTCTGCGCCCCGGTATGTCGGCACAGGCCAGAATCGACACGGCGGGTTCCCACGTTGCGGCTTATGACATGCCGGGTTTGAAACAGACTCGTCAACTGGCCGTCGTTCGGGCTCAGGAGGGCTGACCATGCCGTTCTCCAGGCTGATGGCTAATACGCAAACCGCACGCCCCATCCTGACCGTGATGGCGATCTTCCTGGGCGCGGTCTTGACCACCGTGCAAGGGCGTCTGTTTTCCGCTGCCTTGCCGGACTTGCGCGGCCAGTTTGGCCTGGATGTGTTGGAGGCGGCCTGGTTGGGAACGGCCTTGAATGCGGCGCAGTTGATCTCCATGCCGATTGCGCCCTGGCTGGCAACCGTAATCGGGCCGACCCGGGTACTGCTGGTGCCCAGCCTGCTGTTGGGCCTGGCCGCCTTTTTGATCCCTTTCTTTGCCCATCATTACCCCGTCTTGTTGAGCCTGCACGGACTGGCCGGACTTTGTCTGGGGATTTACCTGCCACTGACGATGTCCCTGGCTTTGCGCAGTGTGCACCCTCGGCTTTGGCTGGCTGTCATGGCAGCGTACAGCTTGCGTGTTTCAACCGGCATGGATGCGGGCTATGGCACGTCCGGTTTTTTACTGGAGGAGTTCAGTTGGCATTGGGTATATTGGCCCACTGCTTTTGTGGGGCCAGTGATTGCGTTTCTGGCCTGGAAAGCCATGCCGTTGACGCCTATAGATCGCGACCAATTGCAAAACGCCGATTGGGGCGGGATGGCCTTGTTTTGTACGGGTTTGGTGCTGGCCTTTGTCGGGATAGAGTCCGCGGAACGGCTGGGCTGGACTGATTCCGGTCTGGTTGTTTCTGCTTTGCTCGGTGGCGTGGTGCTTGTGGCGGCCGCGATAGGACGTGGCATGCGCAGGCAGAACTCCTTTGCCAGCCTGATGGCTTTGAGCAATCGAAATATCCGTGTGTGCCTGATTATTGCCTGCCTGTTCGGCGTGCTGATGACACCGACGTCTTTGCTGATCCCCAGCTTTCTGACCCAGATGGGGGACTTGAAGCCCCTGCAAGCGGGTGCTGCCACCTGGATTGCGTTTGGGGCTTACCTGGCCTCGACTCCGCTGGCGATCTATCTGGCCCGACGTCTTGAGCCACGCCTGATGATGATTCTCGGTTTAAGCATCATCGCCTTCACCGCCTGGCTGGGGACTCATATTAGCCATGACTGGCGTGTGGAGCAGTTTGTTTCGATCCTGATTTTGCAGTCTGTGGGCGAGAGCACCATGTTGATCGGGTTGATTGCTGCTTTTGTGACCAATCTGAATCCTCAACATGGAGTGGCTTTGGGTGTGTATGTCCCCACTGCTCGTGTCTTTACGCCCGTTGCCGCCGCCACGCTGGTGTCGACCTGGCTGCGCATGGCAGGCGATATCAGCCGCAGCAGTCTGAGTAGCCATCTTGTAGAGGGTGACCCTCTGGTTATGGAGAGGGCTTCGGACGGCGTGGCCGCCTTGGCTCGCGTTCTGGCTCGTGAATCGCAGGTCGCTGCGCAGATCAGCGCCTACAACCTGGTGTTTTGGTGCAGCTTGCTGGCCTTGTGTCTGGCCGTGCTGTTGCGTTCTTCACCCCCCAATCCCATTGCGCCTCCCTTTGCTCGACCTGTTTAGGTCCTGGCGGAGAGGCGGTTTTTTTTAATCAAGGAGATTCATTATGAAATTAGGTTTATGGACAGTGGCTTGCACGGCTTTGATCGCTTCAAGCGCTGCTTGGGCGGCTGACGGAACTGCACAGGTGCAGGGCCAGAGCTACAGCAACAGTCGCGCTCAGGTGGTTCAGGAGTTGCAAGAGGCTCAACAAGCCGGTTTGCTGGATTTTGCAGACGATGAATATCCAGTCCTGCCTGCGGGCAGTGTTCATAAGACGCGTCAGCAGGTTGTGCAGGAGCTGGAACAAGCCAGAAAACAGGGCCGCCTTTTGTATGTAGCCCCATAAGGCTGTCTTGAGCTGCCTTTGCGGTATTTTGTTTAAGGTTTAAAAAGGGACTGAGACTGCCTAACGGCAAGCTCAGTCCCTTTTGCTTTTATGAAATTGCTTTTGCGGGAACGGGTTTCAAACCTGGGCTATAGGATGACGCATCAAACGCAGCGCCACCAGTACAGACAAGCTAACGACCACTGCACTGAACAGATAAATCGCTTCCAGCCCCCAGGTTCCTGCGACTGCGCCCAGGGCAGGGCCGGTGATGCCCAAAGAAATGTCCAGAAAGGCGACATAGGCGCCCATGGCGACACCTCGGCTTTCGGGTGGTGCGCGGCGTACGGCCTCGACACCAAAACCAGGAAAGGCCAGGGAATAGCCCCATCCGGTCAAGGCTGCACCCAGGTACGCAATCGCAGGGCGGTGGGCACCCCAGATCAGCAAGAGACCCGCTGCTTCCACCAGCACGCATAGCAAAGCGACGCGTGCCCCGCCCAGCTTGTCAGGCAGATGACCAAAGAACATGCGCGCAGCAATGAAGGCAAGCCCAAAGGCAGTGAATGCCAGCGAAGCATTGCCCCAGTTGCGATCAGCAAAGAGCAGGGCGATAAAGGCGGTCAGACTGCCAAAACCGACACTGCATAGCAGCAAGCCCATACCGGCGCCCCAGACCAATCCCAGGACTTGGTAGAAAGGGGTACGACGCAGCGCAGTGGGGGCGGTGGCGCGGGTCTTAAGCAGCATCACCAGGGAAATCAAAGGCAACAGCGTGACGGCGACGGCGATACCGTTAAAACCGTAATCCTGGTTCACCACAACACCCAGAGGGGCGCCGACGGCGTAGGCGCCGTACATGGCCACACCCACCCAGGCCATGACTTTGCCTGCATTTTGCGGGCCAACCAGGCCGATGCCCCAGCTCAAGGCACCCGTCACAATCAGGCTTTCACCGCAACCCAGCAAGATACGGCCAATCACCAGCACCCAGACCGATAGGGTTGGTGTGCTGACAAAGCTCAACGAAGCCAGATAGGCCAGGCCGGACAAGCACATCACCATCAAACCCAGCATGACGGCGTGCTTGGAGCCTTGTGTATCAGCCAGATTCCCGGCCCAGGCACGGGAGAGCAAAGCGGCTGCGAATTGAACACCGATAACCAGGCCCACGACCAGCGTACTCATCTCCAGCACATTGTGTACATGCAAGGGCAGTACGGGCAGGGGCAGCCCGATACTTAGAAAACTGACGAACACGGCTCGCGTTTTGTCCGAGCGTGGCTATGCCGGCAACAATACCAATGTGGTCGCGGAGGTGGCTGGAGTCAGCGTGGGCTCGGTGTATCAGTACTTCCCGAATAAGGACTCACTGATTGCCGCCTTGCATGAACACCATGCTTTGCAAATGAACCAGGCTATGGAAAGCAGTCTGGCCGATACGCAGTCCCTGGGGTTGCGGGGGCGTTTGAGTGATCTGGTCAAAGCCTGGTTGGCCGCGCATCGGGTGGACCCGGAATTGCATCGGGTACTGGAAAAGGATTTTCCTTTCTTTGATGCGCCAGCCAGCGAGAGCCAGGCTGATCAAAGTATTCGTGACCGCATTCGTCAACTGCTGGAAGAGCACCGCAGCGAGGTTGCCCCGCAGGATCTGGATTTAGCCACCTGGGTAGTAATGCAAAGTCTGGAGTCCCTGATTCATGGTGCGATCATTCCGCCCGGTGTGCCGTATCCACCGGAGCAGGTGGAAGAGGCCATTGTGGACTTGCTGTGTGGATATTTGGGCTGTGCGAGCCGTGGCAATGGGGGTGAAGGGAGCTGAGTTGTCGAGCCGGTTCTCAAGTGAGTTTTGGCTCACATGAGTTTGTTGTTGTTGTTGTTGTTGTTGTTGTTGTTGTTGTTGTTGTTGTTGTTTGCTAGCCGGACTCACCTTGGCTAAACGTATGCGCTGAATGGCATACAGCAAAACGAAGAACGAGATGACATAGCCAAGTTTACGAGTGTATAGATCCTCTGCTCATAGTCCTGGCTCAGATACCCAGGAGTCAGCAAACTCGTAAGGCTTCGATGTGCGTTTTGCAGACCATCAAGAGCTTTCAGCAAAAAGGCGCCAATCCTTGTGGATATGGCGCCTTCTTTTTCAGGAGTTCACGAGCGGAACGGAGTCGATAGGCCTAGACCTGTCGCCCGATTTCTTCCATTGCTTCCTGAATTTCCAACCACTCTTCTTCCAGCGTTTGATGCGTCTTGGTGAGCTCACCATGTTCGGTCATCAAGGCGGGGCGTTGGTCCTTGTAGCTGTCTGAATAAAAGTCGGGGTCTTGCATCAAGGTATCCAGCTCCTGTAAACGCAGCTGGGCTTTCTCCATGGCCGACTCCACTTTCTTCAAGCGGCTTTCCAATGGCTTGCGTTGTTGGGCTTGCCGTTGACGCAATTCGGCTTCCTGACGGCGTTGGGTCTTGCGGTCTGTGCCTTCAGCGCCTGTATCCGCACGGGCTTCCTGGCGAGCTTCCGAGCGCGATTGCGCGCTGCGGGCCAGTAGCCAGTCGCGGTAGTCTTCCAGGTCGCCGTCAAACTCCTGAACCTGGCCATCGGCCACAATCCAGAAAGAATCAACGGTAGAACGCAACAAATGGCGATCGTGCGATACCAGCAGCACGCTGCCACCGTAATCAGCCAAGGCTGTCGCCAGGGCCTCACGGGTATCCACGTCCAAGTGGTTGGTTGGCTCGTCCAGCAGGAGCAGGTTGGGTTTTTGCCAAACAATCAGGGACAGGGCCAGACGTGCCTTTTCGCCACCGGAGAAGGGGGCGGTCAGGCTGGTGACCATATCACCGCTGAAACCGAAGGAGCCCAGGTAATTGCGCAGTTCCTGCTCGCGTACATCCGGAGCCAGACGCGCCAGATGTTGCAGGGGAGTGGAGTCCGGGTCAATGGAGTCCAGCTGGTGCTGGGCAAAGTAGCCAATCACCAGACCTTTGGATTCCAGGCGTTCGCCCTTGATAGGTTCCAGCTTGCCAGCCAGGGTTTTGACCAGCGTGGATTTACCCGCACCGTTCATCCCCAAAATACCCACACGGGCACCGCCGCGCACCATCAGACGGACCTGGCTCAAAATGGCCTTGTCCTGACCGGGGTAACCCAGATCAGCCTGATCCAATGTCAGCAAGGGATCGGGTGTGTATTCGGGCGAGGGCAGGCGAATGGAAACGCTTGAGTCGTCGCGCAAGAGCGTCACGGTCTGCATGCGGGCCAAAGCCTTGACGCGGCTTTGCGCCTGTTTGGCTTTGGTGGCCTGGGCCTTGAAGCGGTCAATAAAGCTTTGCAGGCGCGCGGCTTCACGGGTTTGACGCTCGTAGGCGATCTGGCTTTGTTGCACGCGCTCGGCACGTTGCACCAGAAAGTCGTTGTAGCCGCCTTTGTAGCGAACCAGCTTGCCTTGATCCACGTGCAGGATCGAACGGGCCACGGCATCCAGAAACTCGGTGTCGTGCGAAATCAGCAGGACCGTGCCGGGGTAGGAGCCCAACCAGCGTTCCAGCCAGAGCATGGCGTCCAAGTCCAGGTGGTTGGTGGGTTCGTCCAGCAAGAGCAGGTCAGAAGGCGCCATCAGGGCGCGGGCCAGGGACAGGCGCATTTGCCAGCCACCGGAGAACTCGCGCACGGGCAGCATCCACTGATCGGGGCGGAAACCCAGACCGGCCAGCAGTTGCTCGGCACGCGAGGGGGCGGACCAGGCATCGGCTTCGATCAGGGCGTTTTCCAGTTCGGCAATGGCCTGACCATCGCTATCGGGCGTGTTGGCACGTTTTTCCTGCAAGGCACGCAAGCGCTCGTCGCCATCGATAACAAATTCGCGGGCAGGGCGGTCACGGTCCGGAATGGTCTGGCGCACACTGGCCACTTCCCAGACTTCGGGGATGCTCAGATCACCCCCGTCCAGATCCAGCTCGCCTTGCAACAAGGCAAATAGCGAGGATTTACCCGCACCGTTCTTGCCCACAATGCCCAGGCGCTCGCCCGGGTTGACGATGAAATCAGTATTGTCCAGCAGGACTTTGACGCCGCGACGCAGCGTAATTCCAGTTGCGCGTATCACAGAGCCAGTTGCTCCCGGCTTAGCAAGAGAATCTGGTCTTCAGCGGTTTCCGTGCTCAGCCAGATAGGCTCCAGCTCCGGGAAAGCGGTGATGAAATTGTCGTACTCATTGCCGATTTCCAATACCAGCACACCTTCGGGCGCCAGGAAGTTGGGGGCTGCTTCCAGAATGCGACGCACCAGGTCCATGCCGTCGTCACCTCCAGCCAGGGCCAGTTGTGGCTCGTGCTGGTATTCCTTGGGCAGGTTCTGCATGGACTGTTCATTCACATACGGTGGGTTGCAAATGATCAGGTCGTAAGCGCTTGGCGGCAATTGGTCCAGCAGATCGCTCTTGTACAAGCTCATGCGATCGTTCAGCTCGAAGGCATCGATGTTTGACTGGGCCACTTCCAGCGCGGCGTCGGACAGATCCACGGCATCGACCTGGGCTTGCGGGAAGGCCAGCGCGGTCAAAATAGCCAGACAGCCCGAGCCAGTGCACAAATCCAGGGCGTTGTAGATGGCATCGGGGTCCGCAATCCAGGGTTGCAACTGCTCTGCCAGCAATTCAGCAATGGGAGAGCGCGGCACGATGGTGTCGACGGTGACGCGGAAGCGGTGGCCTTGCAGCCAGGCTTCGCCAGTCAGGTAGGCGGCGGGCACGCGCTCGTTGCAGCGTCGTGCGACCAGGGCCAGATAGGCAGCGCGCTCGGACTCCAGCACGGTGGCATCCAGATACGGGTCTAGCGTGTCCAGGGGCAAATGCAGGGTGTGCAGCAGCAGATAGGCGGCCTCGTCCCAGGCATTGTCACTGCCGTGACCGAAGGCCAGCTGACAGCGGTTGAACTGGCTGACAGACCAGCGCAACAAGTCGCGCACGGTGCGCAGTTCCTGCTGGGCTTCCAGCAGGGAGGAATGATCGATGCAAGGGCTTAACAAAGCAGGGATTCCAATGTACGGCGATAAATGTTTTTAAGAGGCTCAAGATCAGCCACAGCAACGTGTTCATTGATTTGATGGATGCTGGCGTTGAGCGGGCCAAATTCGACCACTTGAGGGCAGATTTTAGCGATAAAGCGGCCATCCGAGGTGCCGCCTGTCGTGGACAGATCGGTTTCCACGCCGGTTTCGGTTTCAATGGCCTTGGCAAGAGCTTGGCTTAGCGGTCCGGCCTCAGTCAGGAAGGGTTCGCCACCCAGTGTCCATTCCAGTTGGAAATCCACACCATGGCGGCGCAGGATGGATTCCACTTCGGCTTGCAGGCCGGCAGGTGTTTGCTCGGTGGAGAAGCGGAAGTTGAAATGCACATCCAGTTGACCGGGGATCACATTACCCGCCCCGGTGCCGGCATGGATATTGGAAATCTGAAAGCTGGTGGGCGGGAAGTCGATATTGCCGGCGTCCCACATGCGGTCTGTCAGTTCGTGCAGTGCAGGGGAGAATACATGCAGCGGGTTGATGGCCAACTGCGGGTACGCCACATGGCCTTGGCGACCCTTTACGATCAAGTGACCGGACAGGGAGCCGCGACGGCCATTTTTAATGGTGTCACCTAATTGGCGCGAGCAGGTGGGCTCGCCCACGATGCAATAGTCCAGTTGTTCGCCACGCTCTTTCAGGACACGGCACACATGCACGGTGCCGTCGGTTGCGGGGCCTTCTTCATCCGAAGTCAGCAGCAGGGCAATCGAGCCTTTGTGTTCAGGATGGGCCTGGGTAAATTCCTCAACTGCGTGGATGAAGGCCGCAATCGAGGCTTTCATATCCGCCGCACCACGGCCATACAGCTGACCGTCGCGCACGGTGGGCTCAAACGGGGGCGAGTCCCAGGCCGCTTCCGGCCCGGTCGGAACCACGTCTGTGTGACCGGCAAAAACAAACAAGGGCGCCTGGGTGCCACGGCGGGCCCACAGATTGGACACCGGGCCGCTGGGCAGATGTTCCAGGCTAAAGCCCGCTTGCTCCAGCCTTGCGCCCAGCCATTGCTGGCAGTGGGCGTCCTCAGGGGTGACCGAGGGGCGGGCAATCAGGGCTTTGAGGGTGTCTAGTACAGAATTGTCAGTGCTCATGTTCAGGCGCGAAGTAAATCATTAATACTGGTCTTGGCGCGGGTACGGGCATCCACACGCTTGACGATGATGGCGCAGGCCAGGCTGTACAGCCCATCGGCCGAAGGCAGGGAACCAGGGACCACTACCGAACCGGCTGGGACACGGCCCTGGTAAATCTTGCCCGTTTCGCGCTCGTAAATTTTGGTGCTTTGCGACAGGAATACGCCCATGGCCAGCACCGAGTTCTCTTCCACGATGACCCCTTCCACCACTTCGGAACGGGCACCGATGAAACAGTTGTCCTCAATGATAGTGGGGTTGGCCTGTAGGGGCTCCAATACCCCGCCAATACCGACGCCACCCGACAGGTGAACATGCTTGCCGATCTGGGCGCAGGAACCGACGGTGGCCCAGGTATCCACCATGGTGCCTTCACCGACATAAGCGCCGATGTTCACAAAGGAGGGCATCAGCACGACATCGGGAGCCACGTAAGCGCCTTGGCGTACCACGGCACCGGGAACGGCGCGAAAGCCTGCCTGGGCAAATGCAGCCTGGTCGTGCTGCTCGAATTTCAGAGGCACCTTGTCATAGAAGGGAGCGGGCTCGCTGGCCATGACGCGATTTTCGTTGATCCTGAAGGACAGAAGAATCGCTTTCTTGACCCAGTCGTTGACCTGCCACTGTCCGTCGATTTTTTCCGCCACACGCAGGGAACCGTAATCCAGCTTTTCGATCACGGTATGGATGGCCGTGCGCAGTTCAATGCTGTGTTCTTGGGGGGAGAGGGAAGCTCGCTGTTCCCACGCCGATTCGATCAGACTTTGGAGGTCGCTCATAGGCTAGGCTCTGTGAATGCAGGCCGTCATTGGCAGTATCGGGATACAGAAGGCGCATGATGCGCGGTTTACCACCGCAGCGGCCGAGCTTGAATGGAGGCAACAGGATAACCGAGTCTGCCCCTTCCATGCACGGTTTTGTGGCTTTCTTTGTCGCTTTTGAGGACAGATGCGCGTGGGATGCAGTCTGCCAGCAAGGTCAGGAAGGTGGTGTGTTGGCCAAGTGAACTTCATGTGCAGAGGTGAATGCGGAGGCCTGCAATATCTGTGTTGGATTTTTTCTGTTTACTTTATTTCTGAAGTTGTTTTTCTTTTTTCTTGTTGTTCGATAATTGTTTCTCTACTTGCCTTTGTTTTTCTTATCACGGCTATTTTGTTTATTTATTATTGCTGCTGCTCAATTCAATCAGCTACGTAATCAATTATTTCAAGATAATAAAAAATAAGCATGTATAGCCATACAAGCTTAGTGTGAAATTCTTGGGCGAGGCCTGGTTTGCGGGTGTGTGCTGCCTGATCGTATAGCCTGTTTCGTTCTCGTCTGCCTCTGTAGAGCTTATGTAAAAAGGGTTTAACTCCTTTTCGTCCAGGGTCATGAATCGCTCCATGTTGAGAATGAGGTGGCCTGCAGCCATGCGCTTTGATTCGGTTTCTCTTTTTACATTTTATAAAATTTATCGATTTTTTATCTGCCTAGAATGAGCGTGAAGTGTTTTTTTTGTTGCATTCAGTTCTTGTTTTTCATTCAAAGGGAGGGCTTATGCGATCGATCCTTTTATGGCTTCTGGGTGTTCCTATCCCTATCATCATTTTGCTGGCTCTGTTTTGGCACTAAGGTGCGTGCGATCACAATCTGAAATAAGGAATCATCATGGCTACAACGCAATTTGGTTCGGATGCAGGTTTGGGGACGCAAGCCGTGGCGGAGTCTTCGCACTCCGCTGTGTCTTGGGGCGCTGTCATCGGGGGCGCGGTTATTGCCGCTGCCATGACGGTGACCTTGCTGGTAGGCGGGACCGGCCTGGGTTTCATGGCGATCTCCCCGTGGAGTAATGACGGGGCCTCAGGCACCACGATGGCTATCGGGACGATTATCTGGCTTTTTGTCACGCAGATCATTGCCTACGGTATTGCGGGCTATGTCACCGGACGTCTGCGTACCAATTGGACAGGTGTTCACGGTGACGAAGTTCATTTCCGCGATACGGCGCATGGTTTTCTGGTCTGGGCCGTGAGTGCGGTTGTCAGCGTCTTCTTGCTGGGCTCGGGTGTCGCCTCGCTGGTCTCGGGTACGGCTCAGGCAGGGGCGAATCTGGCCGGGGCTGGAGTGGGAGCGGCATCGGCCATCGTAGGCCAGGCAGGCAAGGATCAGGCGCAAGGCCCTGGTTTGGGCTATTTCACCGACACCTTGTTGCGTCCGGCAGATCCTGCCAATGCACCTGCTCAGACTGGCAACCCGGAACGTGAGGTCAGCCGGATTCTGGCTCGCAGCCTCAAAGAAGGGGAGGTGTCCCAGCAGGATCAGGATTACTTGCTGCGTTTGGTGGCCAACCGTACCGGCTTGACGCCCGAGCAAGCCAAGGAGCGTCTGGACTCCGTGCAAAAGCAAGCCAAGGAAACAGCCGACAAGCTGGAGCAGCAAGCTCGTGAAGCGGCTGACACCGCTCGCAAGGCAGCCGCTGCTTTCGCGCTGTGGGCATTTGCGTCCTTGCTGGTGGGTGCCTTCGTGGCCAGTCTGGCTGCAACGATTGGTGGACGGGCGCGTATCACGCGTTAAGCCCCAGTCATGATGCCAGGCCGCTTATAAGTTGAGGCGGGCAGTGCAGGCCCACGGATGTCAGAGCTCCGGGGGCCTTTTTGTTTCTGCTTCCATCTAGTTGCTGTCTGGTCAGTTCCTTCAAGGAACACGAATAAAGTTGCTGGGTGCTTGCCCCAAGCGGCGACGAAACATGGTGGAAAAGGCACTGGAGCTGTCGTAACCCAGATCCAGTGCAATCTGTGTGACGGATTGGCCGGCCGACAGCTTGGCCAGAGCCGCCAGCAGACAGGCTTGTTGACGCCATTCACTAAAACTCATGCCGGTTTGTTGCCGGAACAGGCGCGTAAAACTGCGCAGGCTTTTATTGATTTGCCCGGCCCACCGTTCTGGCGTGCTTTGAATATTGGGCTGACTTAAAAAGTCTTTGCAGAGCTGGGCCAGGGATGGGTCTTGAGGGATGGGGGCAAAGAGCGGCATGGTTTGCGCCAAACCGACTTCATGCAGAAGCAGTTGAGCCAAGGCGCCGTCGCGGCAATTCTCCTCGTACAGAGCGGGCAAGGCCAGGGAGGCCAGCAACAAGTGATGCAGCAAGGGCGTAATGACCAGCACTTCGCAGTGTGTGCTGTTGCGAGGTGCTGCTTCCGGCTCTATATACAAGCTTCGGGTGCTGGCGCTTTGCATGCGAACGCGATGGCGTTTCCCAGCTGGAATCCACACGCCACTATAAGGTGGAATTACCCAGGCGCCATCGTCGGTTTCGACTTCCATCAGCCCGGTCATGGCATAGAGCATTTGCGCCCGTCGGTGCACATGAAAGTCCAGCAGCGTGCCCGGCGCGTAGTCCGTGCCAATCGCCAGCAAGGGGCGAGGGGTGGCATCTACGCTATCCAGTCGTACATTGTGCATAAGCAAGCCTCTGGCCGGAACGAAAGTATTGTTGACCGGTTTTAGCATGCCAGCCAAAGCAGGGCGACCTATTCTTGGGTTTTGTCATCTGTGTTGATGGGCGGCTATGTATTTTCTATTGCTGTTTTTTGGTTTGCTGGCTGGCGTGACCACCGTGCTGTTTGGCTTCGGTGGCGGTTTTGTGGTGGTTCCCGTGCTGTATTCGGTGCTGATTGGCATGTATGGCGTGGACAGTCAGATGGGGCAGGCGGCCATGCATATTGCGGTGGCCACTTCCACCTGCGTCATGATTTTTGGTGCTGGCCTGTCTACCTGGCGCCACCACAAGGCGGGCACTGTGCCTTGGGGGCAAGTGCGTCCTTTGCTCCTGTTCATCGCCTTGGGGGCGATTCCCGGTGCGGCAGCAGCCATGGCCTTGAGCGGGTCCTGGGTACGTTGGGTTTTTGTGGCGTATCTGGGCCTGACGATTCTGGATAGCCTGTTTCGTTCCGGCTTCACCCAAGAGTCCAGCAATACCATGCGCCCTTTAAGCAAGGCCAGTAGTGCTGGGGCCGGGGTAATTATTGGTGCGATTGCCGCCTTTTTGGGTGTCGGTGGTAGCGTGATCACTGTCCCCTTGATGCGTCGACGCGGTGCCAGCATGACCGCTGCCACGGCCGCAGCCAACCCCTTGTCCTTGCCGATGGCGGTGGTGGGGAGCCTGACCTACGCCATGCTGGCCTGGAATGCCGATTCCTTGGGGGCCTGGCATGCAGGTTATATCGACTTGCGCGCATGCCTGGTGCTGGTGATTGGCTCCTGGCTGGGGATTCGCTTCACCTCGCGCTGGATCGGCAAGATCCCGGACAGCATTCATGCCAAAGCCTATATCGCCTTGTTGGGGCTGGTGTTTTTGGTGATGCTGCTGGTTTAAGCGTTGCAGGGGTGGCCTTGCGCCACCGATCCTTCCAAGCTTGAAGGCTTCACTTTTCCTGTTTTGAAAACTTGTGTTTTTTTGTTGAGTGCGGCGAAATGCAGTGCTTGCTGTGCTGCATTTTTCCCTATACTGAGCAGCACAGCACAAACAGGAGTGGGGCAACATGACAACAGAGATTGCAGTGGTCTTGGGTCTGGCTTTAATCGCGATTGTCTTGTTTGCTACAGAAAAACTCCGAATAGATGCTATCGCCTTGCTGGTGCTCAGCACCTTGGCGGTTCTGGGTTTGGTGACTCCCGAGCAGGCCGTGGGTGGTTTCAGCAATCCGGCCACGGTTACCGTCGCGGCCATGTTTGTGCTGGCTGCCGGGCTGCAAAATAGCGGGGCGCTGTCCGGGATTGGGGATTTGCTGAGCAAGGCACGCTCCCCTGTGCAGTTTCTGCTGCTGTTGTTTCTGGTTCTGGCGGTGATTGCTCCTTTCGTGAACAACACGGCGGTGGTAGCGGTATTCATTCCCATCGTCATGGCCGCCTGCGCACGGATAGGCATGTCGGCTTCCAAAGCGCTTATCCCCTTGTCCTATGTCTCGCAAATGGCCGGGGTCTGTACCTTGGTCGGGACCTCTACCAACCTGCTGGTCAATGCCATTGCCCGCGATCTGGGCCATCCCGGTTTCACCATGTTCGAGTTCACCGCCTTGGGGGTGATCTGTATGGCTGTGGGGTGTCTTTATTTGCTGACGATAGGGCGCTGGTTACTGCCCGATGCCCGTGGCGGCGAGTTGGTCGAGCAATATGAGCTGGGAAAATACATTACCGAGCTGCGGGTGATGCCCGATTCTTCCCTGATTGGCCAATCGGTGGGCGATGCCAAGCTGGGCGAGCAATACGGGGTGTTTGTGCTGGAGCTGTTGCGCGGCGATACCAAAGTGTGGGGCCCGCGAGAGCAGAAGATCGAGCAGGACGATGTGCTGTTGGCGCGCGGAGACTGGACCAAGCTGGATGAACTGCGCAAAGAAGCGGGTCTGGAAGTAGACCCCCAGTTCAAGCTGGAACAACAGTCTTTTGAGCAGGTCGATCAGGTCCTGACCGAGGTCATGATTGCGCCGCGTTCGCGTATCAGTGGTCGTACTTTGGGCAGTTTGGGAGCAGGCTGGCACAAGAACGCCACCGTGCTGGGCATTCATCGCCGTGGTCAGGTCTTGCGTGAGCAATTGCGTGCAGTGCGTTTGCAAGTGGGCGATATCTTGTTGATATTGACTCCGGCCGCAGAGGCGGCCGATTTGCGGGCTGACAGCAATATTATCGTGCTGTCCGAGCGCGAGGCTGAAAAGGAAATGGGCTGGCGTGCGCCGTTTGCACTGGTCACCATGGCCCTGGTGATTTTGGTGCCTGCCTTGGGCTGGGTGCCTATCAGCATCACCTCCTTGTTCGGTGCCGTGGCCATGACACTGGCCGGTTGTTTGAAAGCAGATGATGTGTACGACGCCATAGACTGGCGCATCATCATCTTGATGGCGGGCTTGCTGCCTTTGGGTATGGCCATGAGCGAGACCGGCGCGGCCCAGTTTCTGGTCGAAAATACCGTTGGTCTGGTGAAGTCCTTTGGGCCTTTGACCGTGTTGGCCGTGGTCTACCTGATGGCCCTGATGCTGACCGAATTCATGAGCAATGCCGCCGCTGCCGTCTTGCTGGCACCGATAGGAATGTCCACGGCGAAAATGATGGGCGTCGATCCCACTCCATTTCTGATCGCCGTTACCTTCGCGGCTTCCACCAGTTTTGCCACGCCTGTGGGCTATCAGACCAACACCATGGTTTATGGCGCAGGCGGCTATCGTTTTGTGGATTTCCTGAAAGTGGGTTTGCCCTTGAATCTGATTTTTTGGGTGTTGGGCGTGTTGTTGATCCCCGTTTTCTGGCCCTTCAATCCGGCTTGAAGCCGTTACTTGTACGGCAAGAATAAAGGAGACCCTGGTCATGGCCTCACCGGCCCCGCAGACCATCCGGATGATGCAAGGACGAGAGGAACCTGATTACAGGCTTGCGTCACCCGAGGGGCCGGATTGTTCCTTGGGACCTTTCCAGCGATAGCTCAGCAGCAGCACCCACAGGGTGGCCATGCCCAGTCCGTACAACATGGCTCCATAGGAAACGGAAATATCAATACCGCAGACCCGCGAGAAGCGGTCCGCGGTATCGCAGATATTCTTGATCGCCAGTACAAACAAGACGGTGTTGACGGCCATGGCCAGACAAGCGGACACCGCCCGTTCTGCCCAGATCAGACTGGCAACGGCCAGAATGGACAAGGGCATCAAGGAGTTGAGCACACTGGTATGCCAGGCTGAATACGCCTGGGAGGAGTTGAGCAAACTTTCGTTGACGTGCGCAAAGGGAAAGAGCCACAACACAATCAAAGCAGCGCACAGGAAAAAAATCAGTTTCCTGGTGGTGATGTTGAACACGATTAAAAGTAAAAGTTTGCTTTATGAGGATTTCGAGTGTAACTGAACTGTTTTATGCTTAAAGACAAGTTGTGTAAATTTATCGACACAATTTGCGACAATTTTGTTACTTGAATATGTCATAAACAGAAGAATTTTCGAATCTAATCACGTTTTCGTGACAAATTGACGAAGTCTATTCCAATCGTCCACCTGAGGTAAATTGGAGTCTGGATTGTATGATGGCTATCTGGATGAACACTGCAGGAGTGACAAGGATGAAACGTTCCGTATGGTGCTTGAGTGCTGTATTAAGTGTGATGGCCTTGCCCGCCTGGGCTGATAACCCGGCTTGCCAGTATCGGGCTGCCGAAATTCAGAACCAGATCAACTATGCTCGCCAGCATGGCAATGTCCATCGAGAGCGTGGCCTGGAGCGCGCCTTGGCCAATGTGCAGATGCATTGCCGGGACGCGGATTTGCTGCGTGATGTACAGGAAGATATCCGCGAGCAGGAAGAGGATATCCAGGAGCGCCTGGATGAAATCGCCGAGAAACGGGCTGAAGGGCGACAAGACAAGGTGGAAAAGCTGGAGAAAAAACTGGAACGTGATCGTGCCAAATTGGAACAACTGCAAGATGAATTGAAAGAATTGCAGGCTCTGGGTGCTCAGTAAAAAGCGTCACCGCAAGCCCTGAGTCTTTTCCTGTTCTGGCGATTGATCGCGTTAAAAAAGCCGGAGTCAGAAATAAATACGTGCTCCCACTGGGGGCACATTCTTTTGAATCTGAAAGGACTGCTTATAATCACAGGTGCAGTCGGCGCAATGATGTAAGCCGACCAAGCATAAAACAAGAGTGGTATGAGCAGAAAAAGTACAGGTCGTAGCGTTAAAAAAACCAGTAGTAGAAAAAAGACAGGGCAGGCAAACCCGTCCCGATTTTTGAAGTCCGTCCTTGCCGCGGCCCTGACCAGTTTCGGGATTGTAACGGCCTGGCTTCATCCCCAAGGGCCGAACTGGCAAAGTCTTGAATCGTTTCTGGTGTCCTTGGGTTGGCCAGGTGCGACGCAGCAGGATAGTGTGCCTGTTCCGGCCTCGGTCGAGGGGTATGTTCAAACCTCTTTTGCACATTGCCCCCAGTTCTTTCCCGGCTCGCGACCTGTCGTGCCCATGGCTTACACGCAAAGAGAGTTGTGCTTCAGCTCTTTTGCGATTTTGCATAGCGGCCAAACCAAGACGCCGGTGTTTGTCGTCCAGCGTCTGAATCGTCAGCAGATTCAGTCCGCCAAAGGCTTGAAGCGCACGGATCGTTTTTATGCTGAAGGCCGTTTGCCGCAGGCAGAGCGAGCCGAGCTGAATGACTATCGAGGCTCGGGCTTTTCGCGCGGGCATATGGCTCCGGCAGGGGATATGGCTTCGGAGCAGAGCATGGCCCAGAGCTTTTCTCTGGCTAATATGGTGCCGCAAAATCAGGTCCACAACGCCGGCCCCTGGAACAAGATCGAAGCCGATACCCGTAAATATGTGGCGCGTGCCGCAGGCAATGTGTATGTGTTCACCGGACCTGTGTACGAGCGCAATGCGGCGACGATAGGTTCCAGCCAGGTTGCCGTTCCCAGTCATTTGTTCAAGCTGGTGTATGACGCCACCACAGGGCGATCCTGGGTACATTGGCAGGCTAACCAGGCTTCCACTCGTGTTGGACCACCCATCAGCTACGAGGAGTTTGTAAGACGGACAGGCTTGCACTTGCTGCCTGACACCAGTCTGAAAAGATCGGGTTGAAGCAGGCACCTTGGCGTGTGGGCACTAGCCCGTTTTATTTATTGAGTATGGCGTGGACTTGATCTTCAGAAAAATACACGCTGTCCCCGACCTCGAAAACGTGGTAACTGATGTTCTGCTCGCTGACGACGCCCCTGAAATACGCCTTGGGGGTGGCTGGCAGTTGGGTGATACGAACACTGATGTAGCGCTCGCTGGTGTAAGAAACCAGCTGTACATGCATACCTTGCTTCAAATCCAGGGCGCCTGGGAAACGGTCCAGATCGTCATGGCTGACTACAACTCGAAATGCAGTGGGCCTGTGAATGACATAGGCTTCCTTCAGCCGGAGATGTAGAGTCAGGATCTGTTGTGCTTGTGTGCTGATTTGCGCGCCCGGATGTCGGACTTCCTGCTCCAGTTCGGGATTGGGCGTCAGATTCAAGATTTGGGCCAATAGCAAAAATTGTTCGTGAGTCATAAATTGCAAATTATCAGGAAAGGGAATCGACGGGCTTTGGAGGCTCAGGGTACAGTGTTCCTATTGTCCGCGATCGGTTCTGATTTCGATTCGCGGTAATTGCAATAAAGATTTTTTGTAGGGAAAACACAATGATGGTTCGACGTCTGATTCAAAGTTGCGCGGTGCTCGGTCTGGCCGCTTTGATGGCAGCTTGTTCCTCCGCGAAGCCCGGTGGTGGCCCCGTGTCAAAACTCTTTAATGAATGCACCTGGGACCGTGAGTCCTGCATGCACGAGGGCCGTTACGAAGCCGGAGAAAGCGAGTATGCCGAGCGTGAGGCTCGAGATTTGAACCGTCAGTCCGCCGCACGTTTGCGCCGTAGCGGTCTGTAAAAGGGAGTTCTCACGGCAGTGCCGGAGTTGTTCAGCCAAACGAGGTGCTGGCCGTGATTCGTGATGTGTTAGAGCGCCGGCAAACCGCTATTTATTGTGTGACGATGTTGCTGGCCGCCTGGATGGCCAGTGTCTGGGTGATGCCAGCTAGTCTGGTCGACTGGATCAATCCAGCGCTGGCTTTCATGTTGTATGTCACCTTTGTGCAGGTGCCTATTGCCCAGTTAGGCAAAGCGCTGACCCAGCTGCGCTTTCTGGCCGTTTTGCTTCTGGCCAATTTTCTCCTGATACCTCTATTGGTCTTTGCGCTGTTGCCCTTGCTGCCAGACCACACCATGTTGCGCCTGGGCGTGCTGTTGGTCTTGCTGGCTCCTTGCATTGATTACGTCGTGACCTTTGCTCAATTAGGTCGTGCCGACGCCCGCACACTTCTGGCCGCTACGCCGGTACTGCTGCTTGTGCAAATGCTGCTCCTGCCCTTGTTTTTGAAATTGGCCTTGGTGGAACAGTTCGGTTTGTACATCAAAGCCGGGCCGTTTCTGAATGCTTTCTTTTACCTGATTCTGATTCCGCTGCTGCTGGCGGGGGCCACCCAGTATCTTGCGGGTAAAAGTCATAGCTGGGCGCACATAAAAACGGGTTTGGGCTTGGCCCCCGTTCCAGCCACTGCTTTGGTCTTGTTCATCGTCGTGGCGGCTGTTCTGCGACAACTGGAGCCTGCACTGGATGTCTTGTGGCGAGTGTTGCCGGTGTATGCGCTGTTTGCCATTCTGGCTCCTGTCATCGGCTGGGCGCTGGCACGGCAAGCGCAGCTGGCCGTCCCGTTGCGACGTGCGGTGGCTTTCAGCAGTGCAACTCGCAATTCTTTGGTGGTGCTGCCTCTGGCTTTGGCAATTCCGGGGGCTTTGCCGTTGTTGCCAGCCATCATTTTGACGCAGACTCTGGTGGAGCTGCTGGCACAGTTGATCTATGTGCGTGTGCTGGCTCACTGGGGCCAAAACGAACAGGCTTGAGCGGGTTCTTGAGCAGGCACGCTTTTTATGGTTTGGTCAGTTGCCAGACGTCATTTGTAGCGGCCTTTCCCAGGCTTCGATAATTTTTTAACTCATTGATTAAAAGGGACTTTGTTTGGCCCTGGGCTGAGTCTGCTTCCAAAATGGAGAAGGGGGCGTTTGTCTGCTAATGCCTGTGCAAACCGCTCGCTTTTCAGCAAGAATTTTCACTGGAAAACCGCCGCAAAATTGCGCGGTTTTTTCTTATAGAGCTTATAAAAAAAATCACATGGCAATTGCGTAGCCAAGCTCTATGATCTGCTCCGCCTCAGCCTTGAGTGCAACATCATGTTGCGGGCATGTTCTGTGTCCGCCTTCTTACTTAGGATATCTTCAAAATGCTAGTTGCCGCTTTTCTGGCGTTTGCAGGCCTGTGCCTGTTCGTTAATGGTGTTCGTCTCTTTTACTCTGAAGGCCATCATGCTGGCAGGCTGGTGGATGCCAAAGATGCTGCTATCGTCAACTTGTTCACGGCCGTACTGGGATTCATCTGCATGTCCCATATCTTGAACCCCGCCAATAGCACCGTGTACTCTCCCTTGTCGGCCATTTATCTGGGCCTGTTTGCCTTGACCTATTTTTGGGTAGGGGTGAACGCGTTTACAGGAAGTGATGGGCGTGCCTTGGGCTGGTATTCCCTGGTGGTCGCCTGCATCGCTGTTCCCGCCGCCCTTACAAATTTGAGCGTAGCCGAGCGGATTTTTGACTACTGGCAAGTCCTGAGCTGGTTGTCCTGGGCAGTGCTCTGGTTCATGTTCTTCTTGCTGCTGGTGCTGAATAAACCCATTGCCCGCCTGACTGGGCTGGTGTCTGCCGTGCAAGGGGTGCTGACAGCCTTGCTTCCCGCGCTGCTGTATTTCTGGGGAGTGATCTAAGAGAGCAGGGCGTTTCTTGGAAAGTAAAAAAGGCCTGGTGTGAAAACTGGGCCTTTTTGCTGCCTGATGCCTTCTGGCATAGTGAAGTAAGAGTCGGTTTTCGCTGATTTCCAACCCTGATGCGCTGCGTGTTCAGCCTGGATTTCACACAAGCCGCGCGATCAGATTTCCCCCGCTCTTTTCTTCCGCTTCTGATTGTGTCGTCCGGCATCAAGCAGCACAGCACCCGCGCCTGACAGGGATAACTGATCCCCCGGGTTTCTAAGTGGGCAGTCCGTCATGGACAAACACCCACAGCCTATACAGCCATCCAGCTCATCGCGTAGCTGTGTCAGGCTGAGAATCCGCTCATTCAACATATCCCGCCAGCTCGTGGACAAGGTGGCCCAGTCCTTTGCGTTCAGTGGCCGGCCAGTAGGTAATTCATCCAGGGCTGTTTTGATGGTAGCCAGTGGAATGCCGGCGCGCTGTGCAATTTTGATGACCGCAATTTTTCGTAGAACATTCCGGTGATAGCGGCGCTGGTTACCATCGCTACGCCAGCCATGAATGAGACCTTTGGTTTCGTAGTGATGCACGGTTGCAATGGTGACCCCGCTGCGGCGGGCGACTTCACCCACTGACAGAGGGATGCTGGTATCGATTCTCATGGTGTCTGGATCTCTTGATCTCATCTATACATGAGGTTTTATAAAAGACCACTCTTGCCTATGCAAGCTTTTCAAGCGGCAGGGCTACTTTTAAAAGAATGAGTCGAGATCTTATGAAGAATCAGCACGCTTGCGCGCGTAGTGGGCATGGGGTACAGACCGGGTGGGGCGCTTTGTTGTCGGGGGCCAATGCTATGCGTGCCATCGTCCTGGCCGGTGGGGTGGTATTGCATGCCGTCAATGTCTACATTGTGACCACCATTTTGCCCACGGTTGTGCAGGATATTGGTGGGCTGGACTTATATGCCTGGAATACGACCCTGTTTGTCGTGGCGTCTATTCTGGGTTCGGCTCTGTCACCCAAGTTGCTGGCCTTGACGGGCCCTAAAGGTAGCTATGCCGTCGCGGCCTTGATCTTTGCTGTGGGGGCGCTTGTTTGCGCGCTGGCGCCGAATATGTCCCTTTTGCTGTTCGGGCGCTTCGTCCAGGGGATTGGCGGTGGTTTTCTCTTTGCTCTGGCGTACGCCATGATTCGTCTGGTTTTTGCAGAGCCCTTGTGGCCTCGAGCCATGGCGTTGGTATCAGCCATGTGGGGCGTGGCAACGTTGGCCGGGCCGGCAGTCGGTGGCGTGTTTGCGCAGTGGGGAATGTGGCGTGCGGCTTTTGGATCGGTCGCCTTGATTACCGTGCTTTTTGCCGCTTTGGCATTAGTAGTCCTCCCCAAACGTGAGCAACATGCCGCGGCGGTGAGCAAGGTGGCTATTCCTGTGATTCAACTGCTGTTGTTGACGCTGGTGGTGTTGGCGATCTCTGCCGGTAGTACCTCGGCAGATGTACTGCAAAATGCGCTTGGCCTGGGCTTGGCGGGGGTGTTGGCCGTCGCTTTGCTGGTAGTGGAAAAACGTTCGTCTACCAAGTTGCTGCCATCGGGGGCGTTTCAGTTCAGATCTGCTATTGCCAAACTCTATGCCTTGATGTCCTTGTTAGTGCTGACGGTGACCAGTGGTGAAGTTTTTGCACCGCTTTTTCTGCAAGTCTTGCATCAACAGTCCCCGTTAGTAGCGGGGTACTTGACGGCGCTGATGGGGGCGGGCTGGACGGTAGGGGCAATTATCAGCTCGGGCCTGGGGGAAAAAGCCATTGCGTGGGCGATCATGGCTGGGCCTATCCTGGGACTGCTGGGTATGGTGGGGCTTGTTGTTTTACTGCCAGATACCAGTACGGGTTCCGTCCTGGCTCTGGCACCGATTTGTCTGGCTTTGGCCTTGATAGGCGTGGGAGTAGGGGTAGCTTGGCCCCATTTGCTGGTGCGGGTTTTCAAGGCAGTGCCAGCTCAAGAGCAGGAACTGGCGGGGGCATCGATTACAACCATTCAACTTTTTGCAACGGCAAGCGGAGCAGCCTTGGCTGGAATGATTGCCAATGCGGGTGGACTTATTGATCCCGGTGGCGTGGAGGGAACGCGTCAAGCGGCATATTATTTATTTGGAATTTTTGCTGTGGCACCGCTGTTAGGGATAGGCGTGGCAAGGAACTGTCGGGCGTGAATGCTGTCTGATTAATTATGAGCCAGCTAATTTGTTCAGTATTCCGCTAGGGTTAATACTAGAGCGTCCATTGATTAGCACTTATTGATATAAGATTTGGTGCAATTGAGGCTTGGCTCTATATTTTTAATTTTCATGAAGGAGGTTGCCTTGTGAATAGTGCCCCCTTTACTAATCAGGTACCGAAA
This sequence comes from Alcaligenes sp. NLF5-7, assembly GCF_024266725.1. Taxonomy (NCBI): domain Bacteria; kingdom Pseudomonadati; phylum Pseudomonadota; class Betaproteobacteria; order Burkholderiales; family Alcaligenaceae; genus Alcaligenes; species Alcaligenes sp. NLF5-7. The sequence continues at coordinate 4,309,969 of NZ_CP100755.1, read as the reverse complement.
CCCGATCCGCAGCCGAAGCCCATGCGTTGGCCTAGCGATTTTCCGGGTAAACACGATCGGCAGGAATAAGCTCCGAATTTAATCGGGAAGCCGCCTTCAAGGGCGGCTTTTTTGTGTCTGCGCTTCAAGGCTTTCTTTTGTGGGGCTCGGAAATGAGGGGGGGATCTTTCGGGCTTGATAGTAGGGATATCAGGTGACGTGCCCGTTGCTCTTGCTGCTTCATTAAGCTGTTTGTTGTGGCTCAGCCATCTCTGTGCCGACTTTCTCTTTATGCAGGGCATGGTTGTTGTCTTGTCTGGCTGGCCGTGTTGAAGTCCTCCCCTGAGACTTCCTGACAACAAAAATCTCTTCCTCTTGGGCCGGTTTCAAACCAGCTTTGACCTACGTCTATAGAACGATGTCCATAATCCGTTTCAGCTCATCAATGTAGTATAAAGTAACAAATATTCTTCGGTTTATTGGTCTTTCAGTCAAATTTATGACCTCTTTATACATGAAAAATGTAGTTATCGAGTAAAAAACAGGAATAAATGTTATTTATTGTCAAATGTGACTAGGTAATATAATTACTTGCGAATGATTGTCATTATTGATTTTTTATAAAGGAAAGATGGGATGAATCGCAATCCAAAGCCAAGCCCAAATCCGGCTCCCAGCCCAAGTCCTGATCCGGCTCCCAAGCCTGAGCCGCAACCCATGCGCTGGCCCAGTGACTTTCCTGGAAAGCACGATCGCTACAACTGATGTTTAAGTAGTGGTGTTCAGGAGAAAAGCACAGTGCCCAGCGGGGTTCTTGCGATTCTGCCCCCCGGCACGTGCTTTTTCTCAGCAGTCTCGAGGTCGATTTCAGTAAATACCGTTGGATTTATCAGATCGATATAGCGCAGCTTTGGTGGGCTCTTATCTGAAAATAACTTTGTTAGCGCGGACAAGCTTTAACTAATGATTGTGAGAGTGGGCTAGCTTCCGTACATAACAATACAAGACGTGCAGCGAGTTGATTGAGTGGTAATTATTAACGGCCAAACAATTACAAGGGAACCAAATCAATAGACGTACTTGCGGTCATGTGGATCGCTAACAGTATTGAACTGGATTCAATACCTAGGCAATGCCGGCTATTTTTTGTTTTTTGAGGAATTCGTGGGGCTTTTATGAAGCCTACGATGTTGAATGCTTGAAAACAGGCTATTAAAAGCTGTTAGGGTATGAAAGTTAAGCCGTTGATTTTGCTTAAAATTGATTTTTCTGAATCAACGGTTTTCATGCTCTGGTGCGAACGGAGAGAAACGAGCTTTCCGAAAAATCAAGCGCTTATGGACAGTGTGGGGCATTCATGGGGCCGAAGCCCCAAGCGGATCATGTTGTTTTTTGGCCCAGGTAACGAAGCAGCTCCGCACCTGTAATTCGGCCGTCCACGGGCTTAATTTTGCCTTCCAAGATGCGTTTTTGCAGCGTGTTGTAGCTGATGCCAAGGCGCTTGCAGGCGTCTTTATAGTGGTAGCAAACCATATCCTCAATCGCCTGTTTTGCGCCAAGCTGGGCGGCGCGGGCCAGCATAGCCTCCAGTTGGTCAGGATGAATGGCAATCATATCCGTACTCCATTAAAAACCCGCCACGGGGGCGGGTAGATTCCAATCTTTGGCCGTTCTGGCCAGGACTTCCAAAATTCGATCTTGCATTAGCGGGCCTGTCGAAACTCCTGCAGGAACCGCTGGCGGAACTGCTCAGTGTCCAGGTCCGTGGTGCGCATCTTGGTGTTTTCGGGGTTGTTCATCCAGTTCCACATGCGCGTGCTGAGCATTTGAGCACCGGTGATCTGGCGCTGCAGCTCATCGATTTCGCAGGCTACGCACCCAGTGCGACTGCGGTGTACCTGGGCTTCACTGTGTTTTTCGCAAGTAGCTTTCACTCTTCTTTCTCCGTATTCATAATGGCCTGCAGGTCGAGCAAGGCCTGGGCCGGCACCAGCACGTAATCTGTGCCGCCCTGTTCAGTCCGTTCGTATTCGACGGCAGATCGCAGAAACTTCTGCAGTGGGGGCGCGATAGCCTTCACGGTTAAGCGTGGGCGGTCGGACAACATGCGGGGTGTGACCTTCGTCTTGCCTTCATCCTGCGCCCGCTCAGCCGCCTGTTCGATGACCTGGCCTGCTTGCTCGCCGTGCTGGCGCACCAGGCCGACCGCTGCTGACGCTGACAATTGGCCCGAGTTAATTGCCCGCTGTACGTCCGAATTGGAGTTTGCAAGCATCAGCATTTGCTCAACGTGGGTGCGAGATTTGTGCACACCTTGAGCAATCTGGGTGGTGGTCCAGCCAAAATTTGCCAACCGTCGATAGCCGCGTGCTACCTCCAAGGCTCCCAGTCGCCGGTTTTCCACGCTGGTCAGGATACGGAGGGTGCGCTCAGCATCGCTTCCCTCGAACGGCACGATACTGATCCATGCCTCTGGCTGCCCACCATCACGGGCCGGAGTTCTCGGCAGCTTGCCTGCGGCATCGAGTAATAGCAGGGCGCGTCTACGCCGGTTCCCGTCTACCACCCACACCCCACCTTCTTCACGTGGGCGCACTTCCAGTGCCGGATAAGTACCGCCAGCTTCGATATATTCGGCCAAGGCCTGAATGCTTTCCTCAAACGAGATTCCATCAGCATCGACTGCTGTTTCGTCCCGCAGATTGAAGCCTGGCTCTTCGTGAATATCTTCCAGGCGGATTTTCATTGCATCCGCCCGCTTGATCGTTTTATCGCCGATCATGCGCTTAAAAGTAGACATGTTTTCTCCGTTACATGGGCAGGCTATCGACCCACTTGAGGAACAGCTCCCAGAGTGTTTTGCGTCCGGCCTCTGCGGCCTCGGGGGCAATGCTCATGCCCTAGCATCCTTTCCAACTGGCGCCTGGCGCAGCATCTTGAGCAGAGCTTTCCGGTACTCACCCAGGCTCAGATACGAGATAGCGGACGCATCGCAGGCGACAAAGGCCTCGATGCTGGCCAAGGTGGCGGCATGCTGGCTCTGAAGGGCTTCTATTTCCTTACGCAGCGCTTCAATCTCTGCATCCCTTGCTGGGATACCTGCCATCACATCATCGAGCGTTTGCTGTGTGACGTCAGGCTGGGTGGCAACGGGGGCGGAACTATAGCGAGACAGCAGCGCACGGGCGAAAACGACAACGCCGTAGGGCATGCGGTCGCAATCGATGCCCAGCGGCTCAACTGCAATACCGATAATTTCGTCGTCGGTCGGCTCTGCGCTCACAGGGGTGTCAGCAAACTTGATGGGGCGTCCGATAGTTCCAGTGCCTTCCACGCTGAAAATGTTGTCACCACATACGCAGCCCTCGTCCCATACTGGCGCTCCGGTTTCTGGGTCACAAGAAAAATAGCCGATCAAATCTGTGCTCATCGCTTCTTCTCCATGAGTTCCCGGTAATTAGGATTGGGGGCGGCTTTGGACGTAACAGGGATGAATGCGCGTGTGCCGTATACCTGTGCTGCTCGGTCGAGGTTGAACGCTTCTTGCGGGGTAGACCGCGCCTGGTTGTGTGGGTGGGTGTTCATGACTGTCCTTTAGATTGCAAGGCTGATTTTGCTGATGGCCGAAATGTCACTACGGCGCATGGAAACGGCGCGTTAGAAGTGGCATTCCCGAACTTGAGACGCCCCGGAACAAAATAGACCTCTGCATCAACACAGTTCTTCTGCCACCAGCGGGTGTCAGTTCTGGCAGGAAGAAGGCATACAACTGTCGCCCCGTTTGTCTCTGCTGCTCTCCTGGCTTTCTCTACCCACTACCCAATGCTCCTTCCGTAGGGTGGATTCATCCAGACAGTTCCCGTCCATTCCTGTTCTAGTCCATTTTCTTGTTCGGTGAAGTAGCGGGCGCACTTTGCGTTTTCAGGCGTTGCACAGACATCAAGTTCGAAGTTGAAATGTGCATTGAGCTGCTCAAAGAAATCTTGAGGTGTGCTCCAGTCGTCTGTTTTGGATGAAAAAAGAGCTTTGCTCAAACTCATTGGGTAGCCTCCCATCCGTTCTCACCCCAGACCACACAAGAGCGTTCCAGCTCATGGCACAGGGATGCATATCCGTTATTGAAATGACCGTGAGTGCTTGTCTTGTGCAGGAGCACACGCACTTCCGGGTCATGGCGAAGGGTAAAAAATTGCCCCGGTTCGATGTGTCGAAGGCGGGGCAGGGGTTTGTTGGAATGCTGTTGGTTCATTCGCATAATCCATAGATAGACGAGCAGCTGGAGGCGTCTGCGAAGACTCGCATGAGGTCGAACTGGCGGCCTCCACGGCTTGTCATGGACCATTCCACCATTCTGTCGATACCGTAGTCTTCGTGAGTGATGATGTCGCCTTCTTTGTAGGTCGGATCGTTTACGGCGCTGAAGAAAGTGCTGCAACCGCGCTTACTGGCAAGACTTACCAGGCGCTCCCACTCACGCACTCGATCCACCTCTTCTGGCCAGCGCTGGGCAATCTGGCGCAGCTCATCTTTATTGCAGTTGATGCAGGGCATGCAGCCCACGCGTCCGGCGCCCTGCAGGTAGAGCGGGTTGGGCTTGATACCCATCAGGTGATGCGCATCGAATATGTCGGCCACGCTCCAGCGCAGGATTGGCCTGTAATTAAACAGCCCGCCGCCTACCTCATCACACTCCGGCAAGCACCGACGTGCCAAGCTTTCCTCGGCGCGCACCCCTTGCCACGACAAGACCAGTCCACCTTCATCCATCAGTGGCAACATCACCTGCTCAATTAACGGGCTTACTTTTAGCTCCGTTGTGCAAAACCGAGTCTTGGAGCTGGGAAAGCGGCCCTTCCATAGACAGAGATCCAGAAATGGGATGCCCGTGGGATGCAGCACTGCCAGGGCCTGCTCAACAATCGAGTCCGGCACTCCCTGCTCACGCCACTTCGTATCCACATAAAGACGCTTTCTGGCGATCTGCTCAGAGAAGTCCGCCTTCACCCAGCGGATCGGCACACCAGCGGCCTGGGCTAGGTAGTGCACATAGTCATAGGTCTGCTGATGCTCATGCCCAGTGTCCGCAAAGACGGCCTGTAGGTTCGGTACCTCCTGAACGATGGCCAGCAGCAGTAGGGCGGTGCTGTCCTTCCCGCCCGAGACTGAGACGACGTTGTGGGTCATGGGTTGATCCTAAAAAAGAAAAACCCCGGTTGAGTAAATCAAGCGGGGTTATGGGGTGTTGCTGTAGTCGTGATGCTTCATAGGGGAGGCATCCTATGTCTGAGCCACAGAGGTTCGGCTATGATCCTTGCGGATATAGACGATAAGAACCGTTTTGGAGGCACATATGGCGTGGTGCAAGAGTTTATTAACGAGTTTGGCGTTCAAGGTATTTGTCCTTTCCTCGTTTGCATCCGGCGCGATAGCATCGCTGTTTCTTTACCCAATTAAAGAAGCAGGCCATGCAGCGGCTTGGGTCCAGGCGGTTGGATCAATTGCAGCAATCTTGGGAGCAATTTACGCAGCTCGAGAGAGCGCAAAGACTAGTGCACGTTTAAAAGAGGAAAGACATAGGCGTGGGGTGCTGGCCATAATTGATTCTTTCTTTGTTGCGGTGAAAAATATATCAGGACTGATATCTGTACCTCATCAACATGTAAACCCTGATTTCTATGCGAGTTATTCATCAGCATCTTTCAATGGCTTTCTGCGTAATTTAGACATAGTTCCTGTGCTTGAACTGCCCACTCCTGCTGCTATGTCGTCAATGCTGGGTTTGCAAATAGAATCAAAGCTTTTTGTCTCTGCGGCGGACGCCTTGGTTGCCGGCCCCTGGTCACCTAAAAACCAGAATTATTCTCAGTTAGTAGACGCTAGGGATAAATTTAACCTTTGTCTACGTCTTCTAGGTGGCCAAGATTTCAGGACGCTTAATGCTGAGAAACGCTTAGAGAATTTAGAGTCCACGTCATTCAGGCAACTGAAGGACCAAGTTTTATTGCATGCCAACGCTATCAAATCTAACGTGAAAGTTTTGCGTCAGGACTTGCGTTAATCCTGGCCTATAAGCGGTTGAGAATTTTTAATCTTTATTTTCTCCGCCCAGCACCTGGACCAGATCACTGATCATCTTGGCCAGCTCGGCGGTCATCAAGGTCATGTCAGCGTCAAAGATTTCGTCATCGTTGACGGCCGTCACATCTTGTTTTTCAGTCAGGATGTCCAGCGGGGCCACGCGTTTGATGTCCAGCGCGTCGGTCAGCACAAAGCTGATGCGATCAGCCCAGGTCATTGCCAGACGGGTGCATTGCTTGCCGGCTTCAACGTGCTTGCGCACTTCGTCGATGTCGGCGCTTTGCTTCACGTAGCGCACTGCGGCACCGCTATCGCCGGTGGAGCGCAGTTCCGTATCCTGGTCCACGGTGAAGTTGGCCAGTTGCTCTTCGTCCACCAACCAGGAGGTCATGGCGGCACCGGGAGATTGCTCGGTGTACAGAGCCTGCACAGGGAAGGGCTCCACGCTCTTGGCGAACAGACCTAGCACCTCATCACTCTTGGCTACGGCAGCGGCATCAATGACAAACCAATGGTTTCGTGTGTCGATCCACACTAGAGTGTCGCGCTGCACAGCGTGAGAGCGGGGTATCAAATCAATGATGATCTGCTCTTTGATTTCCTTCATCTGCTTGCGGCCTGGCTTATAGCCTTGCTGCTCTTCGATTTCGCGGGCCTTCTCGCGTGCCGCCTGGTTGACCACAGCACTCGGCAGCAGTTTCTTTTCAGCGCGTAGGCAGATCAGATATTGCCCGTTCACTTCATGCACCAGCTCACCACCTTCACGCGGCGGCACCCAGCCCAAGCTGAGAGGTTCTTGGCTGCCGCATGGTGCGAACTGATGCTTAGCCAGCAGGTCGGCCAGTTGTTGAGCGGACAAGGCAAATGCCGTATCCAATCGATAGATACGCAAGTTTTTAAACCACATGGGTGTATTCCTTTCAGGATGGGCTATGCTCACGCGGATAAATCATCGCGTGGAGTGGATAGGGAAATGAAAAAAGAAGACTGCGAAGCGCGTACATTGATCGCGCTGGTCGTGGGGATTGGATTTGGAGTGGTTATTGGGATAGCGACGCTTACTGTCGCGCGCCCGGTATTCCAGTCAAAGGAATGGGCTGCCTGGGTGCAGGCATTCGGATCGATCGCTGCAATAGGCGGCGCCTACTGGATTGGTAAGCAGCAGGCTCGATTTGCCGAGAATCTAAGAATAGAACGAACAAAAAAGGCGATTTTAGGTATTGGGGATCTTGCGCTTGAGAGGGCTAACTTGATTGCTGCTCTACTTTCTCTGAATGAAGATAGGCTGTCTGATCACGATATGGTCTTAGCCAGAGTGCGCTTGCTGAGCCAGTATCACAAATCTATGTCAGATGGAGTTATTGGTGCGATAGAAAGTATCCCTTTTGCCGAGGTTGGCTCCGCAAAAGCTATCGCTGCTTTGCAGGGGCTGCAATTGCAGTTTGGGTTTCTCGATCAGGCCATCACCAATTTTAATAGAGGGCCTGAAAAAATTGAGGTGTTTTCAGAAAGCCTTAAACAGTATTTGCCAGGCTCTTCAGAGTACATTTCCCATAAGGAGATCTTGCAAGAAACATTGCGGTTCCATGTTCATGACAGGATAAAGCACATAAAAAGGCACTATAACGATCTAGTGCAAAGCCTATAGTCAATGCCAGGGAGTGACCATTTTTAGGAGTTATACCCGCTCCCTAGATCCCCGCCATCACACCACCCAGCATTTGCATTTCCTCAGCGATGATTTCCGTTGTGTAGCGTTCCTGGTTGTCCTGGCCGGTCCACTTGCGTAGACAGATCAGGGCTGGGATCAGATGCAGTAAGCATGGCGTGAGAGCAGGGGAGCGAATGGAATGTCATCGTCCATATCCGCTAGGTTGCCGGACGAGGGCGGCGGCGCTTGTCTCTGTTGCTGGCCGCGCCCAGTAGCGTCGGCGTAGTTGTTACGCTGCTGGCCCTGCGGTTGCCGCTGCTCTGGCTGGGGTGTATTACCGTAGCCCTCTCCACCGCCGTCACGGCCGCCCAGCATCTGCATCTGCTCGACAATGATCTCCGTGGTGAAACGCTCCTGACCGTCCTGGCCTGTCCATTTACGGGTGCGCAGACGACCTTCTACGTAGACGGGGCGGCCTTTACGCAAGTATTCACTCGCGATTTCAGCCAGGCGGTTGTAGAACACCACACGGTGCCATTCGGTTTCCTCGCGGCGCTCGCCGGAGGTACGGTCTTTCCACTGCGAAGTCGTGGCAATGGAAATATTGCAGATGGCCGAGCCTTCTGCGCTGTAGCGTACTTCTGGGTCGCGGCCAAGATTGCCCACAAGAATGACTTTGTTGACTGAGGCCATGCCTATCCCTTGTGCTCGTTGATGATGGTCTGGATGACCTGGGTGATGTAGCGGTTGGCTGCCTTGGCTTTGACCTCCATGCGGGCCTCCAGATCCAGATCACGCTGGTACAGCTTGGTGGTGATGCGCATGTGCGGGTCTAGGCGATGCTCGAAGAAGTGCAATTGCTCGTCCTCATAGCCGACCAGCTCGTCGGGGGTGTCCACCAGGCACCATGCCAGTTCAAACTCTGGCCGATCCCACAAACGCATGTATGCCCGGCCCTGCCACTCATAAATAGTGTCGTGGGCCTGATCTGCTGTTTTGGGGAACGTATCCAGGCTCCAGGCTGATTTGATGTCGATGATTCGCCGGGCGGTCACTATGTCGCACTCGCCTGTCATCCAGTCTGTTTCGCGGCGTTCAGTGTTTTTCTGGTGGTCTGTGAAAAACACTGAGTTGTAGAGATCGATGGATTGCTGCTCAACCATCGAGCCTTTTTCCATGTACTTGCTGGTCACCAGCTTTTCGTAGCTGTACACAAACTCGCCAGCTACCTGCTCACAGTAGGTTTTGGCACCGGCGGAAAGGGATTGGAGTTTCAAGGCATCAAGGATCGCTGTTTCTTCATCCGTACGCTTTTTCTTTCGAGCGATCGCCTCAGTTTCCTCGTTATGAAGGTCTGGATCGATGCTCTTCGCGTCTGACATGATGTGGCCGATAGACGAAGCCCGAATCTTAAACGGTGGCAGGTTCAGCATTGAGCGCCTCCATCAGTTTCTTTTCCTGCCCAGCATTCAGGGTGAAGTTGGCCCGCAGCTTCTCGACCGTGAAATCACCTGATTTGATTGAGGCAATGGCATTGCCTAAGCGGTCATCGGAGATAGTCGGCTTCTTGCGAGTGGCGACCTGGGGCCGGACTCGAATGCATTCGACCGCTTCGCCAGCCAGTTTGGTAGTGCTGGCGTACAGGGTTACGGCCTTGCCTTGCCAGTCCTCAATATAGGGACCATATAGACGGGCGATGGCTTTCTGGTTGGTCATGTTCAGAATCCAGGGCTTGTTGCCCTTGAGACGGGCCACGCTACAGATTTCTTTCTTGCCGTTCGTGCCGGCAACTTCTTCAGACGCCACCGAATCAATAACGACCGTCAGGTCCTGACCTTCGGGGATTGAGTAGGCCCCGAGATAGTCTGGGTTCACCAGTTGCTTCCAGTGGGTTTTGCTCATGTCATGCTCCAACTAGATAAGTCACCAGGGAAGGGCCGAATGCGATAAGCCCGCCTACCGTGATAACTGCAGGTATTGCGATTGCGAAGGTAGGAAACCATCCCCACGGAGGCGTGCTGCTATTTGGTGCGTAGCATCCCTGGCCATCGAAAGGGTTACGGCGGCGAGTGCGGGGGAAGCCGGGGTTTTGGTCTGTCATGGCTGCCTCCAGATGCTAAGAACGCCCTCAATCCCGAGCGCAATAAAGAAAGCGGCGCAGCAAAAGAGCGTCGCGAAGATGAAAAACTCGATCAGCACGGCAGCTCCTCCAGTTCTTGCTGGGTCATGCAGTTATGCGTGGTGTCTGCCCAGTCGCCGATGATTCGTTCGCGTTCGGTGCGCAGGGCAGGGCGTAGGCTTTCATCATCAAGCGCAGCAAGCAGCTTGGCGGAATAATCAAAACCTGCCGAGCTGGACACCAGAAGCGCATTCTCCATTTCCTCGATCAGCCCTATGCGGCTTACTTTTTGAGGAATCGATTGCAGGGTCCAGGCGATGTTTACGTACAGTGTTTTGCCGTACAGGCAGTTGCGGATCTGCTCCGAGATATAGGCGCGGCGGCGCTCCGCCAGCTCGTACGCGCATACCTCGCGTTCTGCGATAGCGTTCATGTTTAGCTCCGGGGATTGCGCCGCGTCCGGCGCCATTGAAAGGGAAGAGGGTTAGCCTGCGTCTGCCGCCGTCACTGCATCTGCGCAAATGCAGGTGTTGGCGGGTTTCGGGGTTCTATGCCCTCTAGTCGCAGCACTCCCGCCGCCCATGGCGTGGGCGGTTTTGATATTGAAATGGTTGAGGGAGTGGGAATGCTGCGGCTGGAGAGCCTGAGATTGGGTGTGGCTTAGTGGCTTACTTTGTAACAACGCTATCTATATCTGTGAACAGCCCTCATAGTGTGTTCAGGGACATTTTTCCCTAGAATAATTAGGACATACATTGAAAACAGAAATTGGTATCGTGAAGTGGTTCAATAACGAAAAAGGCTTCGGCTTCATCATGCCGGAGAGTGGCGGTAAAGACCTCTTCGCACACCACAGTGAAATTCAGGGTTCTGGGTTTAAGTCTCTTGACGAGAACCAACGAGTTTCTTTCGTTGCAGGCGCTGGCCAAAAAGGCCCTTGCGCTACCCAGATCCAAATCGTTTGATCCCCTGCTTGCCTTCCTAGGCAAGTGTTGAGTTGATCGGTTAAGGCCGGACCCTTTGAAACATTGGGTTCGGCCTTTTCGTATGTAGGTGCCCGCTCTCACCATGCGGGCCATGGACCTGTGCGCCTACAGGCTGGCGTTGCTGACTATTGGATAACGCGAATATTCATGCGGCATCCCGTCGCACGGGGTGATGGTGAGCGAGTGCAAGTCCGGCAAAGCATCCGTTTCAGAACTAATCCAGATAACAAGGCATGAGTACCCCAGCGCCGCCATCGAACTCGAACCTTGCGAAGGCTTTCGGGTCTCCATTTACGAGCAGCTTGTGATTCGGCAGCCCTTGAATCAGCCTAAGATATCGCTCCTGAAAGCGGTAGCGTACGCCATCCGCCTCCAGGTCTATGGCGCGGAATCCAACTCCAGATCCGTTACAAGGCATACAGGCTTCTGCATCAGATTTGCCTTTTGGGGCGGGCTTGATCAAACCTCCGTCGCCTTTGCAGGCCTGGCATTCGTACTCGTAATTTCCATGACAGAAGTAGCCATCGCCATCACAGTCATCGCAGTCCGTCACGATAATTAGGCCCGAGCCTTCACAATGTTTACAAGGCATGCCAGGCCTTTCTGGCAGGGTAATTGGCAGAGCCTGAGAGTGCTGGCGAGAATCTCGCTCAAGAGCTTGAATCCTGCCGATCATCTTTTCATGAGCAGTGGGCAGGCCTCCACCAGCCCCGAAAACAATCACAGCGATATGTGAATTCGTGGCGATGGCATGGCCGTCATCTTGAAATGGAGTATTGAGATACTCGCGGATGTCTCCGCACGCAGCGAAGGGCTGTAAGTCGATCATGTGAAATCCTTAACTTAGGAAGTGGCGCGACGCAACGCCGTGAGCATGAGAGAGGGATGGTGGCGGGCGGCGATCTCCCGCTTTCGGTTCGGCGCTTTTTCATAGCAGCTGCCAACTAAATGGCAGCCTAGGAACTACCCCCGCTATCCCTTCCATCCGTTTCCGCATCGCCACTGCGGAACATCACCATCAAGAAAAAGAGCGATTACGCCCACGACTCCCCGGAACCGTGCCTTTCCATAACGCTCTTAACGTTAGGGGTGGGCGGTATGGTTTTGCTTACACGCGCTCTTTCTTGATGCCCCTCATAAGAAGGGCTGCCTGGACCTCGCTACTACTTGCCACGAGTCATGCAGGCGTTGATGGGTCTTTGTCATGCTTGCCCGGAAAGTCGCTGGGCCAGCGCATTGGTTTTTCCTGCTGTTCCATGTCTATCTCCTATTTATCCGGCGCGGCTCTCAATGAAACCCGCCTCGGATAACGCCGGTCTATTCCCGGCTGTCACCTTCCGTGTTAAGTTGGAAATTCCGTTTACAACTCATCATGGAAAGAAAACATGGCACTTGATCGAGCGAAGGCCGAACACTTGGCTACAGAGATCGTTCTTGGTTTAGCAAGGGTGGGGGCTCTTCCTGTAAATAATTCTGCAGCGGTGCTAACCGGGGCAACGGCAAGAAACCGTGGCGATTCTGATGCCGTTTACTTGGCCACCTTCTTTAAACGTTTGTCTGACGAGCTTCAGAAATAAGTCTAAATTTCTTGAGGTAGGCTATCGGCTAGCTTCCGGTCGGCAGCAATTAACGCGCCGACCGTCGTCTTTATCAACTGATCAATTTCTGCGCTTGTGCCATGCGCTTGGATCGCCGCAACCAGAACGGCGCGGATCGTTTCTTCTGTCAGATACATAATCCTCTCGCTTCAGTAAGCACCACCATTGATGCTTACCAAAGCGGCCTATCACTAGGCTGCTTTTACGCTGCGCTCCTGGCTACTCCCAGCTGAGCTGGCTCCAGGTAGCGCAACGTTCTAAATCCCCACGTCACGGGTTGTCCGTCTCACTCTTTATCAGGGGGTGTGGGGATGCGCCCTGGGCCTAGCCGTGCACGTTCGCACCATTGGCCTATTTATCGCTTTGCTGATTTTTAAAGAGCCCTGCCGTAGCAGTCGCAGCCTTTGCTGCTGGCGCTCTCTGGACCGTTACTTACCGTGGCTTTGCCTAAAGGTGTTCTGCGGTTGGTGAAGCGTTGAATGAATACTAGCATTGCTAGTAATTCAAAGTCAATAGCAACGCTATTTAATTCGTGGTTAAAAACCCGCCGAAGCGGGGGGGATTCTTTTAACGTAGGTTGGATAGGGCGCTGGTTAAGTCGTCCGCCAGCTCAATGGCGAGTTCTAGCAAGTTGGGCTGTAGCCCGGCAGCTAAGACAGGGAGGAGCTCGGCTAATTGGGCAGAGCGTTTTTGGGCCATCTCGGAATCTTCCAGCGATGAGGCGAGAGGCCGTGTTGGTGGGGTGTCAGTGAAACTCGTCATATCGCAATGCTCTTCTCTTACAAGTGGGCGTTTTAGATACGCGCTCTGATTCGTGGGAGCTACGTGGAGCGCATCAATATGGCGGGGCAGGGGGATATTAATACTGTATATCTATACAGCATTTAAGGTCAAGGTTATGCATCTAACCGCTAGGCCTGGGTAGACTGGATCTGTTAAGTGAAAATTCGCACTATTGTGCGTAGTCGACGTGTCATCCTGGTGCTTCATCAACTCAATTTTATTGATCATTAGGAGATCGATATGAAGCTAGTACACGCGTCTAACCACACCATGAAGACTATCGACGGGCATGATATTCGGTATGCCAGGCTGGGCTATCAGACCGCCCACGGATATATTGGTCAGTCGCGGCCACTGAATCTGTTATCTGGTGAACTGAGGGTGGTTGCCGAGTCAGGCGAATTGGTAACGCTTGGGAAGAGGACACCATAAACAAGAAAGCCCCGTGAGGGGCTTTGTCGTATAGGCTCGTTACGTGAGCTGACGTATCAGAACGGAAGGCCGGGGAATCGGTCTTTTAGCTGTCGGATAAGTTTTTGCCGGGTCGACACCACTTGTTTTGTATAGGTTTGATGGCTTTCGACTGTTCGGCGAGCGGGCTCGCGCAACGGAGAAGTGTGGAGTGGGCTGCGACTAGCCTGGTTAAGTTTTTCGTAGATAGTAATACCTTCTGTATGCCTTCAAATTACCGCTGTAGCCTGGAAATGGAGGTTTTCCTCAGCAATGATGTGGCGTGGAATTTGAAGGGTAGTGAGGTAGCGAGATTGCCACCTTTGAATGAGATCAGTCTCATTGTACCAGTATGGGCTTTTCGCTCACTTATGCATAGAAGTGCTTTGTAACGCTTCCTCGGGTCGGTAGGCGTCAGGGCGAGGTCTGTACGCCTAACAAAATAGCCCCGGGATGAACCGCACTCCACAGGTCGGATCAATGTCCAACTTTGGGTGGCAGTTCAGGGGGGCTTTGCTGTTACTTTGTAGACAGCGCATCGTTAGACACTAATAGAACGCGAACGTTACTTCTGCAGTCCGGAAGTAGGCTGTAATCCAGGGGCCAGCACTAAAAGCTCCGAAGTACGCCTTTTTACCTGTGCGTAATAGATTAGGCTTTTGCGGTAAATGGAAAGTCCAGAATACAGGGCTTCAATCTCTGGCGTGTCATCGTACGTCAGCATCCATGGTCTTTCCAGATTTTTAATCCGGGCGGCAAGATTTGAGTGGTCGTCTGGTTTATAGAAGCTTAAATAAAGGTCTTGACCTCTATTGAAGTAGGGTGGATCGATATTTATTAAGGATCTGCGAGGTAATTCTCTGTTCCAGTTTTCAAGACACTGTATGGCGTCCATCTTGCTGAGACGAACTACTTCTCGATATACATGGATGCGCTGAATCTTATGAATTAGATCTTGTTTATTAAATCGACAATCTAACTTGTAATTTCCTGTCTGTGCTTTACCTCCAATTACTCCACCCTTCAGTATTCCTGATCTATTGGTTCGATTCAAAAATAAAGTTGCGAATGCTAGTTCTGATGACTTGGCTGATGGATCAGCTAATATCTTTCGTTGCTTATGCCATTCCCCAATGGTTACTTCTGTTTTTAGAATTCGCTCACAAAGGGAGTCTGGTTGATTTACTACTGCATCCCAGAATGCATATATTGCTGGATCTAGATCATTCAACCAGACCTCTGTCATGTCTCCATTTAGGAGCAGACGCCACGCTATGCCAGCTCCACCTGCAAATGGTTCTGCGTAGACACCGCCATAGAGACCGTTGGCGCGAGCCAAGTCGATGACGAAGGGGCTAAGTTGCGTTTTCCCGCCTGGGTAACGTAGTGGGGTATCAGTGATTGGCATGCAGCGAGGATAAGCAAATTCTAGAGTTTTGGCCAGCCCTAAATATGATGCTTTAGTGGTGGGCTTATAGTTCGTCTAGCATCGCTCGCAAAGATGGCTCCCACGTGTCGAAGAGGGCACGAAGGTGCTGTCGTGTTGGGATGGAGCCTCCGTGTACAGCATGTCCTAGACTATGCAGGCTGTAAGGTTGATCACGGCTTCCGGCAGCCTTGCTAATTACTGTAAACGCCTTGCCGGTGACTCCGAGTGCGCTAAGCTCACTCATACAAACTTGTGTTAGTTGTTGATCATTCATTGTAGGGCTGTACTTTCCTCTTTTCTTGGCGAACAAGATCATCGTCTGTTCGATAAATGCCCGTAGTAAATAGTTTGCCGCAAATGGAAAATCATCTAACTTCATGCTCAGTGCTTCAGCACGTAGACGGAGCAGAACCCTATCTTTGCATGGAACCATAAAGCTGCTGTCAAAGAGGGTTGGGATTTGGGCTGGATTTCGAGGGGTTCGTTTTTTCTTGTCGAGACTAAGCTTTGTGCCGGGAGTTGACGCAGCGGGTAAAGTGGCTGTTATGGCCTCTGGTGGAGCTGGATTGTCGATGGGCGTAACTGGGGTTTGATTGCTGGATTTAAGCGCCGTTGCGTACTTTAATCTGTCTTCGCTATTTGTTCTAGAGTTAACCAACAAGGTATCGTCATTCTGTTTGGTGATGCTATCCATTACCAATTTGAGAAGTGCTAAATCGACTTCGCCAGTCTCATGTGTGTAGACTAATTTCGAAGCACTACCTAGGCCAAGCAACGCTCGGACACCCGGTGTGCCGAGATATCTTGTAATAGTTGTTAGGCTGACCTTATCCCTTTGCTCTTGTGTCAACAGCCCTGTGTTTACGAGTCTATCTAAAACTTCGAGAGCTAGTTTATTCGCTTTGGAGGAAGTGTTCCGATTACTTCCGGCTGCCCGAGTTTTTTGATCTGCATTCCATTCGCGCGTTCCACGCCCGCCTTGTGGGCCAAGATGTCGGAGGTCGATCCATGGCTTTGCGGCCGCCCTATCAGCGAAGACATGAACCTTGACTTCTTTTGGGACGTTGGCCGTTGCCGATAGCCGTCGCAACTGTGCTTGCAGTTCGCGACTGGGCGCTCGACTGGGATCCAGTAAAAGAATGAGGGCGCACGTCCTTCGATTGCCTTCAACTGCTATGAAGTGACCTGGATGGCCGTCATATGGAATAACGCCTAATACATCTAGTGGACTTAGTGCTCCCCTAGTCGCGATATCATTTGCCAACTCTTCGATCAGTTCTTCGTTGCATAGCTGTGCAATCACCTCGCTATCAGACTCCAGCGGGGTATGACGAGGGTTTTCCGGATCAAGATGTAGTCGGTTAACGGAAAGCGTTCTATCCCCTAGCTCCTCTTTTAATTCAGGGCTTGCTTGGCTGAATGTATCGCGGGCCATGTGTGTTTTCTCCACTTTACATGATGATAGAAGTATTTAGATTCAATTACTTAATGAATAAAAAATAAGGAGCCAAACGGCTCCTTGTCTCTTCCTGCTCAGTCCTTCTTACGTACAGCCTCCCTGGGCTGGGTCACGTTTCCAGTCATTCACTTGCTCTCGTCTTTCTTCACGTCCAGGCCGAGTTGGGCGGCAGCATTCAGAACTGACTTTTCCAACTGGGATCTGGCGCTATTGTTCAGGGCTTGGATTTTTCGCTCATCAAGCAAATCGAATGGCCAAGCAGCCCCGTCTTGGTTGTCGCCGGTCCACATCTCTGCTGCCTTAATTGTCTGAGCGATCGAAGGGCTGAATTCTTCGATATTTACGCCCAGGCCAGACGCAAACCCCTTGGCCGCTTTCATATTCAAGGGCCTTCTGCCGTTCAAGTACTGCCACACAGCCCCCTGGTTGCCTATATCAAAGCGAGCCCCGAACTCTGCTTGTGAGAGAGACGTGCGTTCGTTGTATAGGCGTTTCAGACGCGCAGCGTCGTCTTGCGGGGTTTGGGACAGGGGTTTGCGTGTTTGCATTGGCGAAATATAGCAACGCTATTAATACGTGCAACTAGCATAGCTATTGATTCAATTTAATAGCGATGCTAGTATTTGTTCATGAACCCTATTGCTCACTACCTAAATGCGACTGGCCTGACTCAGGCTGAGTTCGCCCGGAGGATTGGCGTAAGCCAGTCTCAGGTCTATCAATTCCTGAACGATATCCGCCCAGTATCTGAAAAGGTTTGCGTGCGTATAGAGGAAAAGACGAATGGCAAGCTAAGCCGGAAACATCTGCGGCCTCATGACTGGGCTGATATTTGGCCTGAGCTTAGAAAACCTCCTCTTAGCCAGTTCGATAAGGAACTCGCCAATGTGTGATCCAGAAAAGCGAGAGCCGATACCCATCGGCCCCACAGATATCTAGTGAAGGGTAGAGGCCCCGGCCTCGCCTAAGCCGTGAAATTCATTCCATAGCAGTCGATCCAGCACGCCCTCTACGTGAGCCTCTGTTGGGTATTCAAACATTTGCCTGGCCAACTCCGTGGCACGGTCCAGTAGTTCCAGGCGTTCAAAGTCGATTTCTTCTTCCATGCCGGTAGTGTCCGGCCCATTCAGATTCTTATCCATTCGTAGTTCCCGAGGATTGCAAAGGTCTCAGGGGCTACTTTACGAAAGCAGGACGGATCAATCATGCGAAATGAGTCGCACAAATCCAAGCTAAAGACCTTGCTGCATTACGTGGACCAATGGCGCGCACGAGTGGGGAGCCGCGAGGCAGTGGCGCTGGCCATTGTTGAAACCCATCAGCGCCACGGACTGGAGTCCAGCAGCAAAATCCGTTTCGAGACAGCCGGTGACACATTTACGTTGGCCAAGAATGCGGCAGACCGAATCTTCCGCTGGCTGGATGACCAGACTAAAGACAACAACTACATGCCGGCAAATTTCGAGCAGTCGATCCTGCTGGCCATGCCAGAAGACCTTCGCTACGCCTACGTGAACGAAATGCTGCGTCCGCTGGGCTTCTCCGCGCGCAAATTCATTTTCTGCTTCGGGCAAGAGTTCGATGTGGTGGACCGCGTGAAGGCGATCAACAAGGAAGGCTCGGAAGCCATGGCGGCAGTGTTGAACCTCTCCCAGGACAGCAGCCTGGATGCGATGGAGGCGGCGCATAAAGAACTATCTGAATCCATCGGTACCCAACGCGCAGCACGCTCAGCACTGGAAGAGCAGATCGCCCAGCGTAAGCATGTGGGAGCCTGATATGCGTTTGATCTATCGGGAGTTCACGCTTCGGGATGGACTGAGTTGGAACAACCTTGTGGCATTGGTGCGGGCGAATGCGCGTGCCGCGATCGACAACGATAAGCCGCTCAAGGTCATCGTGACTCAAGCAGAGGCAAAGCGTCGCAGCGTCCAGAATCGCTACTACTGGGCCGCGGTGATCACTCCGATCGCTGAGCAGGCCTGGGTGGGCGGGCACCAGTTCAGCAAAGAGTCCTGGCACGAACTGTATGGGCGCTTGTTCGGTGTTTGCGAAGACATCACGTTGCCCGATGGTGAGGTGGTTACTCGTCGTCTCTCTACCACTGATATGACGGTCTCGCAGTTTTCGGAGTATTGCGAGCGTGTTCAGGCTCATGCCGCCCAAGAGTATGGAGTGGAGTTCTCATGAGAGTCTGGAACAGTACCCTGCGTGCCAGTGGACCGCTGCGCACTTATAAGCCGATGAAAGCTACGGCCTGGAAGAAGCGGGCGCCCAAGAAGCGACCAGGTCGGCACGACGCCAAGCTGCGTAATGCCGTGCGTGGCCACCCCTGTTATTTGCAGATTCCCGGACTGTGTCGCAGCTATCCCGATGACCCGACTGTGGTCCCGTGCCATCCCAACTGGCTGGAGTACGACAAGGCAGGCGGACTGAAAGCCCCTGATTTTTATACCGTCCCTGGCGGCCACGCCTGCCACGCAGAGCTGGACCAAGGACGGCGATTCACTCGCGATGAGAAAAAAGCTATTTGGGAACGTGCCTTTGAGGCGTGGCGACCAGTGCGGGATAAGGAGTTTGTATGAGCGTCAAGGTAATGACGGCCGTATTTGAACGGTACCCGGTCGGCGGTGGGGAGATGATTCTCGCCCTGGCGCTGGCTGATCATGCTGATGACGATGGATGCAAGGTGTTCCCGTCCATTGAGCATCTGATGATCAAGACGCGGCAATCGCGCCGCACTGTCCAGTATCAGTTACGCAGGATGGAAGAGTCTGGCTGGCTGATTCTGGTCAATAGCGGTCATGGTGGACGGGGGCAGTCTCGCGAGTATCGAATCAACCTTGATTGGATTAAAGGTGGCGAACTGCCGGGCCAAGAAAACGGTGCAGAAATTGCACCCATTTCTGATGAGAAAAACGGTGCAGATTTTGCGCCCATTAATTCACCTGAAAAGGGTGCAATTCAAGACATAAAGGGCGCATCTGACGACACAAAGGGTGCAAACGACGACATGAAAGGGTGCAACGGGTTGCACCCGCATATAACCACCATAGAACCATCAAGTAACCGTCATAAACCATCAAAGGCTGGCGCCCTGGTTTTGCCCGATTGGCTGGATTCTGATGCGTGGTCGATGTGGGATGAATTCCGGAAAGAAAAATCCGGTAAGGCTTGGACGGAGGCAGCCAAGCGGCTTTCCCTGCGAACACTCGGCAAGCTACATGCCGCTGGGCAGGATCCCATAGCCGCCATCGAGCAGAGCATTGAGCGTGGTTGGACGGGGCTCTTTGGCATCAAGGAAAGCAACACCGGACAAGGGCCATCAGCGCAGTCCGGAGGCTTGAATCGCCAAGAGGCCCTAGAAGCCCGAAACCGAGAAATTGCCCGTCTAGCCGCTTTGGAGTCCTGAGATGCACGACACTGAAAAACAGCAGTTTTTTGGCCTTATGGCCGACGTCTATGCCTTCTACCACAGGGACACATCACGCTTTGCGTTGAACGTCTGGTGGGAAGCCATGAAACCCTTTGATTACCCAGCCGTGAACGAAGCCATAAACCGGCATTGCGTGAACCCGGACAACGGCCAGTATGTGCCGAAGCCTTCGGACATTGTGAAGCTGTTGCGTGGCTCGACTCAGGATAGCGCCTTGGTGGCCTGGGCCAAAGTGGATAAAGCCGTGCGCACCGTCGGCACCTACCGCAGCGTGACATTTGACGATCCGATCATTCTGCTGGTCCTGCAGGATATGGGCGGCTGGATCGCACTGGGGACGAAGAAAGAGGACGAGTGGCCGTTTGTGGCGCGTGAGTTCGAGAACCGCTACCGCGGCTATGCCACACGGCCCAGCCTGGAGTATCCCCGTTGGTTGCCCGGCATTGCTGAAGCGCAGAACAGCCAAGCCGGTCAACCGGTAGAGCCACCAGTGCTGATCGGTGATGCCATGCGCGCCAAGCTAGTGCTGCAGAACGGCTCCGATACCCAGCGCATCGGACTCCAGCAGCTCAGCGACAGAGAAATGCAGGAGGCATTGGCCCCCAGCTCACCGCGGAGGCTGCAGGCATGAAGCGCAAGTACGGAAACCGCAAGGTCACGCTGGACGGTCACAGCTTTGACTCGAAACGGGAGGCCGGCCGATATGGCGAGCTCAAGCTGCTGGAGCGTACAGGACAGATCACCGACCTGGAGCTGCAGCCGCGTTTCGAGCTGATCCCCAAGCAGCGCCGCGATGACGGCCAGCCTGAGCGGGCCTGTGAGTACGTGGCTGACTTCCGGTATACGGACGTCCGCACCGGCCAGCAGGTAATCGAGGACGCCAAGGGCATGCGCACGCGGGACTACATCGTAAAGCGCAAGCTCATGCTCCAGGTTCACGGCATTTCGGTGCGGGAGGTATAGCCATGACATACCCAAGCTGGATGTACCAGGACCCATCGAAGCATGTTGATTTCGTGCGCAGGAAGCGGCAAGAGCACCAGGCGCGGCAGCCCGAGGCAAAACGGGAGCGGGGACGGGAAGGATTGAGAGAGCTTTTCGGGGAGGAGAGGGATGCAACGCTACGACGCTGATTCGATCCTGTGGAACTGGGCTCGCTGGTGCGCATCCGGAGAGCGCGTGGGGAACATGCTGGACGTGGTGCCGCATTGCGACGACGAGGAAGCGCTCAAACCGGTCATCTTGCCAGAGCAGGCCGAGCAGGTCGACCGCCTGCATAAGACGCTGCCGCATCACGAGCAGATGATCATCATAGCCGAGTATCCGCAGCGTCACGGTTTCTTCCGGGGGCTGCCGGCCCGCCAGCGACGCGAGAAGGCCCAGCGGTGGATCAGAGATGTGACAGGGGTTTGGATACAGGAACCGGAATACAAGCTGTACCTGGGGATGTTTAAAGAATTGGTGTGGAGAGAAGTTGTATGAAGTACGCGAGTGAGGTCATTGCACTGATGGGCGCTCATCCAGGCAGGCAGTTCCGTATGGCCCAGATAGTCAGACACGTAACTAAAGGGTTGGAAGTTTCCCCAACCAGCCGTCAAGCGGTAAGGGTAGGTGTGCGTCGTGTTTTAGAAAGCCTGATCGAAAATGGTCAGGTGGTACAGGTTAAGGAGTCCGAGACTTCGTCGGTGTACTTTTGGCAGGTAAAACTGATACATGGAGTTGATGCAAACTGCTACGCTAACTGATACATTGGGGGTGGCACAACTGTGCCTATAGGTTTTGAATCAAGCCCGAGCGAGGAATCGCCGGGCTTTATCTTTTGGTGCCGCCATGTTTTATCTCTGCGTAATCGGTTTCGATGAGGCATTGAGGGCAATGCGCGTCGCTCTGCTATATGAGATCCAAGGCGAATGCCTGCAGGCAATTGAAGCGGATGATTGGATTGAAGCCCGTGGCAGGTGGAAACACGCGGGCTGGTGCATGTCTCTGGGCATGGATGGTTTTTAAGATAAGGCAGGCCCGCTCATCGGAAGATTGGCGGGTTTTATTTTTCTTGTTGTGGGTCGACGCCGTACTCATTGGTTCGTATTCGACGAAGAATCTCACGCTCAATTACCCCTAAAGCATAATTTCGATTGTGCCCTTTTACAGCTCCAATCTTACGGCCGTTGCAGTTTTCGCAGTGGAATGAGACCTGAGGGTTCTGATCTCGTGAGTAGACGTCAAAGCCCTCCTCGTAGACTAAAGTAGCGTCACATTTGGGGCAATAGCCCCATAGGTTTGAAATTTGGTTTCCAATCCATTGCCACCGCCATTTAATGCCATGTATACAGTCTGAGCGATATTTCAGAAACCCTGGTGAGAGGGATGAAGATGAGAATTTTCTGACGATTGCAAGTAAGCCTATGGCGGCAAAGAAAAATAAGATCAACCAAAGCCACCCTGGCAGAGCATGTTTGCCCACAAGTAGAAATCCTGCGCTGACAATTATTTCCCAAACGTCTCTGGCGGACGATGCTAAAAAATCACTTATTGTCGAGCCCAGAATAACGCTAGCGAGAATAGTAGCGATAGTTCCGCTTAAGACGGCAAGAAAGAACTTTTTATTCATGAGTAAAAAATAAATGGTAGTTCTGGTTACGCTTGAGCTTATCGGGCTTACGCGCCAGCCATTTCCCGTTCTGCCGCCTTTGCCAGGAACGCAGAGCGGGACAAATGCTGAGCCTTGGCCATGGCATCGATGCGATGCACCAGGGATTCAGGCAGGCTGGCCAACTAAGTGAAGCCGAAACTACAAGTCTTCAAGTTGGCTGAAAAGTGCAGCACGCCCTTGTTTGGTATAGATGAAGCCATAGAACGTAGACTTCCCAATTACAGACACCACTCCGGCGCCATCAATATCACCCAGTGGCGTTTCAACCCCGCATCCGACGGGGAATGTCACCTCTTTGACCTCTAGAGCGCCGCTCGTTTTTCGTCTGGCATATTCAGGGCGCATCTCAATAAAGGGAAAGCCTTGTGCTTTACACGCCATGATGAGGGTCAATGCATCTAACTGAGCCAGCGGGGCCAGTCGGTAGGTTGTTGGCAGGTTCTGGGGTGGGGGTACCGCTGCCTGCCCATTGACTGGTGCGGCAGCGATGACTGGTGCAGCGCCGCTGAGGTCCTGGATTCGTGCGGTATAGGCTTGGCTCAAGCATTGGGAGCTAGTGCACTTGGCTCGGACCTCACGCAGCCAAGCCCGTTGTGCACGTTTTACGGAAGGACTGTCTGGCTGCCTTGCCAGGGCTTCTTTGTAGACCTTGGCTAGCTGCTCATCCAACGCGGAGAGATTTGGATCCGCACAGACCTGATGCTCGATGTAATTAGAGGCTTTGGAGCAGTCAAAGCTGGCTGCGTGTGCGCCGGTGCTCCAGGCAGACAGCGCTAAAAGGCCAACTGCCTTTAAAAGATTCGGTGTTGTGAGCTTAAGTCCCCGCCGCATGATTCCCTCTCGTTATGAAATGCTTTGTAACGATACCAGAATGCAATCAGGGAATGGCTACTGGCTCTTTTCCACAACAACCCCATGCAAACCCTGTGAGGTAAGAAACAATGGCCACATGCGGAGCCAAGACCCGCAGCGGCCAGACGTGTCGCAACAGGGCGATGCAGAATGGCCGCTGTCGGATGCACGGCGGTAAATCGACCGGCGCCCCGACGGGCAACCGGAATGCCGCCACCCCAGGGAGCATCTACTCCCAGTATTTCACCGATGAAGAAAAAGAGATGGCCGCCCAGATCGAGTTGGGCAAGGTCGATGAAGAGCTGCGCCTGACGCGTATACGCCTGATGCGCGCATTGGCTCGGGAAGCCGAGTACGGCAACACCTTGGAGCTGGACAGCGAAAAGCGTGAGCCGGTCATCATTGAGGGGGTGGTGGTTGCCGGTGCTGAGCAGGTCACCACCACCAGCAAGGTCCGGGACTACTCCAGCCTGATCGACAAGTTGACGGCTCGCATCGAGAGCCTGGAGCGTACCCGGGCTGAGCTGGCCAAGAACGCGCCGCCGGACGAGACGCCGGTGGGCAAGATCCAAATCGAGATTGTGAATGCAAAGCCGAACCCTTCGCCTGCAGATGACGGAGCCGCAAGCGCGGTTCTTTCGGACTGAGGCCAAGTACCCGGCTTTCATTGGCGGTTTCGGCAGCGGCAAGACAGAGACCCTGGCCAACTGCGCTCTGCGTGATGCGCTGGAATCCTCGGACGCCTTGATTGCTCTGTATGAGCCCACCTACGACCTGGTTCGCTTGATCCTGGCGCCACGGATGGAAGAGAAGCTGTCCGACTTGGGCATCCGGTACAAGTACAACAAGCAGGAAAACATCATCTACACCAGCGCACCCAACTGCGGCGACTTCATCCTGCGCACGCTGGAAAACCCGGCGCGCATCGTGGGGTATGAGTCCTACCGGGCGCATGTGGACGAGATTGACACACTCAAGAAGGTGCAGGCCGAGGCGGCCTGGCGCAAGATCATTGCCCGTAATCGGCAAAAGCCCAAAGGCGTGGACAAGCCTTTTAATCGGGTGAGCGCCTATTCGACGCCCGAGGGGTTCCGATTTGCCTACGAGACCTGGGCACGCAAACCCAAGCCCGGCTACGTAATGGTCCAGGCGGCCACCTCAAGCAATCCGTTCTTGCCGGATGATTATGTGGTCTCCCTGCGTGAGTCTTACCCGGCGCAACTGATCGAGGCCTACCTGGAAGGCCGGTTTGTGAACTTGAACAGCGGCAGCGTTTACCCGTCCTTCTGCCGGCGGCGCAATCACAGCGCCGAGGTGGAGCGACCGAACGAGACGCTGCATGTGGGTATGGACTTCAACGTGCTGAACATGACGGCCACCATCAATGTGATCCGCGATGACTTGCCCATCACGGTGGCAGAACTGACTGAGGTGCGAGATACACCCGCCATGGCCAAGCTGCTCAAAGA
Source organism: Alcaligenes sp. NLF5-7 (assembly GCF_024266725.1). NCBI lineage: Bacteria > Pseudomonadati > Pseudomonadota > Betaproteobacteria > Burkholderiales > Alcaligenaceae > Alcaligenes > Alcaligenes sp. NLF5-7. Next base: position 4,285,027 of record NZ_CP100755.1, on the reverse strand, counting down.
CCGGTTCAAGGACCGCGGGCGTGCCGTGGTGGTCTACCCCGACGCCAGCGGTCAGAACACCAGCAGCAAGAACGCGAGCGAATCCGACCTGAGCATTCTGCGGCAGGCGGGCTTTACCGTACGAGCGAACAGCCGCAACCCATCCGTGCGCGACCGGGTCAACGCGGTTAATGCCATGCTTCTCAACGATATGGACCAGCGGCGCTGGAAAGTGAACACGGACCGCTGCCCGGTGCTGACCGAAGCGCTGGAGCAGCAGGCCTACGACAAGAACGGTGAACCGGACAAAAGCAGTGGTCATGATCATTCTTGTGACGCACAAGGCTACTTCCTGGTCCACCGTTATCCGATTAAAAAACCGAGCGCCGGACAGCGCCAGATTGGAGGCTTGGCGTAATGTCAGTCACAACCACGCATCCCGACTACGATGCACACCTGCCTGAATGGGAAATGATGGACGATGCCCTGGAGGGTGAGCGGGCTATCAAGGCCAAGCCAGGTTACCTGCCTAAACCGGCGGGTATGGTCGAGGCGGAAAAGATCAGCAGCGGCAATCGCTACCTGTACGAGGGCTACCGTGATCGTGCTCAGTACGAGCACTGGGTGCGTGACAGCCTGCGTTCGATGATGGGTCTGGTCTCGCGGCTGCAGCCTGAGATTGAGCTGCCTGCACGTATGAGGGATATGGAGCAAAACGCCACAGACGATGGATTCAGCCTCAAGCAGTTGTTCTTGCGTATGGTGCGCCAGGCTGTGTCTCATGGCCGGGTGCCAACAGTAATCAATATCGATGAGCAAGGGCAGCCATACTTCGCTACCTATCGCGCCACGAACGCCACCAACTGGAAAGAGGCGACAGTAGAAGGGCGTCAGGATCTGGTGCTGGCCGTGTTCCGTGAGTTCCGCGAAAAGGGGGATGATGTCTTTTCGCATGATACCGAGGCCGTGTACCGCGTTTATGTGCTGGAGGGAGGGGTTTGTTTCACCGAGGTCCAGGGCGGCGACGGTCAGATTATCGAAGAGCGCCGTCCGTTGGGCACGGTGGCGACCGGGGGGCAGGTAGCAAAGGGCTTAGGCTTCCTCCCGGTGATCTATTGCGGTTCGACCGACAATGCTCCTGCTGTAGACGAGGTGCCATTACTGACGATGGCGCGTGCGGCTATCAAGAGCTATCAGCTCAGCGCCGACTATTTCACCAGCCTGCACTACACCAGTCATCCGCAGCCGTGGGTTTCAGGACTGGAAGCGGATAAGCCGCTTTCGGTAACCGGTCCGTCAGCAGCCTGGGATTTGGGTGACAACGGCTCTTGTGGCTACCTGGAGTTCCAGGGCGCCGGTATTGATGCCGTGCGCCGTGCGATGCAGGATCAGAAGGGGGCCGCGCTGGAGGCGGGTGCCAAGGTCATGGATGTAGCCGGCACCGAGTCGGGCGAGGCCCGTAAGGCGCGGCAGGATGACCAGCACGCGACGCTACACACCATTGTCGTGACGGTGGCCGAAGCTATCGAGCAAGGCCTGCGCTATATCGCTGAGTGGATCGGCGAAAATCCTGACGGCGTGAAGTTCACGGTCAAGCCGGAATTCAGCACGCCAGTGATTGATCCTGCTATCGCCCAGCAACTGCTGCAGGCGGTTATGGCGGGCAAGATCAGTGCGGATGCTTACTGGCAGTACCTGATCCTGGGCAAACTGCCTGAACGTTCGTATGACGAAGAGGCGCTGCACATCGAGAACCCTGGAGGCGTAGAGCATGGCGAGCCTGAGTGATGCCCAGCGGGCTATCGTGGCGGCGCTGGCCCAGCACTCGTCCTACGGCTATCGCGCATCGTCGCAGGCTGTGAATCGCCTCTGGTTGGAACTGGATCGCATTGGTGCCGACTTGGCCAAGGAACTGCTGCCGTTGCTGGAGGCCTTAAGCCCCGGCGAGCGGGAAGCATTCTTGGCCGGCCGCTACACGACGGATGCGCTCAAAGCCCTGAAGGTCGAGATCGACCAGGCTGCCAAGGCCTTGGATGCGGCCATCCGCGCAGAATGGGCTACCAGTGCTTTGGCGCTGGCTGGCTACGAGATCGCCTATATCACCGAGGTGATGGGTAAGGCCGTTGACGGCCTGCCCGAGGTCAAGGTGTCGCCAGCCAAAGCGCTCAAGGCTGCCGCTGACCGGCCGGTGTTCGGTGGTCAGCTGCTGGATGATCTATTGACCGATATCTCGGTTCAGACTCGTGCCCGGATCTACGCGGGGATTCGGCAGGGGATCGGCGAGGGACAAATCAACGCCGACATCATTCGAGGCCTGCGCGGCACCGACAAGCTGCGCTACCAGGACGGCCTGATACATCGCAGCAAGCTAGACGTAGAGCGGGTGGTGCGCACAGCACGCAATCATGTCTCTAACGTGGCGTATGAAAACACCTACCGCGCCCTGGGCGTGAAGTACCTGGTTGTTGTGGCCACGCTGGACGGGCGCACCAGCAAATATTGTGCGGCGATGGATGGTACACGGTATGAGCTGGATTCGGATTTTCCGCGCCCTCCATATCACCCGAACTGCCGCACGATGCTTGCGCCAAGCTTTGACGGCGACCTGGTGGGTAACCGCCCATTTGTACGCTCGCTCAAGGTGCGCGGCGGCTACCGGATTGGCGAGGACGGTGAACGGGCCCCACGGCCAGCGAGCTTCCGACCGGTGGGAGATATGACCAAAGCGCAGCGTGAGAAGGCGGGCCTTAAGGTTGGCCAGGCGCAGGCCAGCACAAAGTACGGCAGCTGGTTTCGAGGTCAGGATGCTGCGTTCCAGCGGGAATGGCTAGGACCAGCCCGATATAAGTTGTACCAGGAAGGCGGCTACGACTTGAGTCGTTTTGTCGATCCGCGCGGGCGCCAGTACACTTTGCAGGAGCTGCGTCGCCGTGACGCGGATACCTTCAAGAGCATATTCGGTGACTGAGCATCAGCCTTGCGACTTCATGTTTCTAGAGTGGTGGAAACACCGCATCATTGAGCGGCTCCCCTTGTTGGAGCGGCCTGAGCTATGGCTGCATATGCACATCAACATTTCCATGCGCCGACAGGAACTGGAAGACGACATTTAACCCGCCTCTGAGCGGGTTTTCTTTTTTATGGGCTGCCTGAGGGGCGGCCTTTTTTTATGGCTGGCGAGGCTGGCCGAAACCTTCCCAAGGGGAAACCGCATGTTTGAAGATCTCGATCTGGCCGAGCTGGGCCTGGATCTGCCCGAGGATAAGGTCGCCGCTCTCAAGGAGGCGCTGACCGCAAAAGGGCAGGAGGCCATTGACAAGGCCGTCACAGGCCTAAAAACCAAGAACCAGGAACTGCTGGGCTCGGTCAAGACCGCCAAGGGCGAGCTGGACCAATTCAAGGCACAGTTGGACGGCCTGGACCTTGATGCAGTCAAAGGATTGCTGAGCAAGGCCGACCAGGACGAGGAAACCCGTCTTATTGCCGAGGGCAAGCTGGACGAGGTGGTCTCTCGTCGTACTGAGCGCCTGCGCGCCGACCAGGATAAAAAGCTGCAGGCCGAAAAGGAGCGCGCCGACAAGGCTGAGGCATTCGCAGCACGGTTCAAGGATAAGGTCCTGGCCGATTCCATTCGTGAAGCGTCGGCCAAGGCCGGGGCGCTGCCCGAGGCCGCCGAGGACATGATTCTGCGCGCGCGCAGCGTATTCCAGCTCAGCGAAGACGGCCAGGCCGTCGCGATGGCCGACGGCGAGATCGTCTATGGCAAGGATGGCAAAACGCCGCTGTCCCCACTCGAATGGGCCGAGGGCCTGCGCGAGTCGGCACCGCATCTTTGGCCGCGAGCCCAGGGCGCAGGTGCCGTTGGTGACAAAGGCGGCAAGGGCGGCAAAAAGCGCAGCGAAATGTCGCCTGCGGAGGTTGCTGCGTACGTCAAAGATCACGGCCGCGAGGCCTACCTGAAATTACCCAAATAAGGAGCGCATTCAATGCCTACCACTGTCAATAGCGACCTGATCATCTATAACGATCTGGCGCAAACTGCTTATCTGGAGCGTCTCCAGGAAGTACTGGCCATTTTCAATCAATCCTCCGGCGGCGCCTTGGTGCTGCAGAACGAGAATATCGAAGGCGATCTGCGCAAGCGTGCCTTCTACAAGATCGGCGGCTCGCTTGAGCACCGCGACGTCAATTCGGCTGCCGACGTAACCGGTAAGAAGATCGGCGCCGGCGAAATGATCGGGGTCAAGACACCCTGGAAGTACGGCCCTTACGAAACCACCGAAGAAGCCTTTAAGCGCCGCGCTCGTAGCCCTGAGGAATTCTCCATGCTGGTGGGCCAGGACATGGCCGACGCTGTCCTGGATTATTACATCGAAGTCGCCTTCGCATCTCTGGCCGCTGCTATCGGATCTAACGCCAATATGGTCGCCAAGGCCGCTTTTGCGACGGATCACAAGAAGGTCCTGACTAAAGGTATGCGCAAGTTCGGCGACCGCTTCAACCGTATCGCCTTGTTCGGCATGGATTCCGCCACGTACTTCGACCTGGTGGATGATGCGATCGACCAGAAGATCTACGAAGAAGCCGGCATCGTGATCTATGGCGGAACACCCGGGACCATGGGCAAGCCTGTGCTGGTCTCGGACAAAGTGCCGGGTAACAGCATCTTCGGCCTGCAGGCTGGAGCGGTCACGCTTACCGAGTCCCAAGTTCCCGGTGTGCGTTCCTACCTCATTAACCACCAAGAAAACCTGGCGCTGGGTTACCGCGCTGAAGGCACGTTCAATGTGGATCTGCTGGGCTATTCCTGGAAAGAGGCGTCGGGCGTGAATCCGAATCTGGCCGCCCTGGGGGCTGGTGCCAACTGGGGCAAGTACGCGACCAGCGATAAGGCGACTGCTGGTGTTTTGATTGATCTGACGCCAGATCAGTCGGGCGGCTAAACCTCTGCGGGGCTTCGGCCCCGCTTCCAAGGAGCAATCATGAAGATTCTGTATACGACCCAGGCGGCACTTGCCATGCCTGAAGGCGCGGCAGTGGCTGTGCGCAACCCGATCTATTTCCGAAGCCCCGAGAGCGGTGTCAAAGAAGTAGCGGTTATGGGGGGCTTCCCCGAGATCGTTGCGGCCTATGAGGCGCTTGATGTGCCAGTTCACGTTGTGCCCGAGGGCGAGCGCCAGGAAGCAGGTCTGGAGACGGCACAAATGGGGCTGCCTGCTCTGCGCAAGCACCTGAAGGGCCTGGGTATCGATTTTGATCCTAAGGCCAGCAAGGACGAGCTGCAGGCCCTGCTGTCTGCTGCGGAATAGCCATGGAGTACGTGACTGTTCCAGAAGTGGATGAGCTGATGGGGCAGTCCTGGGCTGCCGAGGAAAAGAAGGTGCGGGCGGTTCTGCTGGCCAACGCATGGATGGGCCAGCAGCGGCTGCCCAGCCTGGACCCAATGCCGCAGCAATGGAAGCAGGCTGGAGCCGAGGTCGCTGTGGAAGCGGCTGCCGGTCGGCTTTACCGCGCGACCGAGGTGGGCGTGACCAGCAAGTCTGTGAAAGCCGATACGGTCGAGTCCAGCAAAACTTTTGCGGCCAACTACCAGCAAGTGACAGCGGGCGAACGGCTTGCCCTAGCGCTGCTCAAGCCTTGGATAGGGCGGGGTGGTGTCGTTTTCTTGAAGAGGGCTTGATATGGGACTGCGTGACGAATTGATGGCCGATATTGCTGAAGCCTTCGACACAGACCTGGCGGACGCAGTGACGGAGTTCACAGGCCGGCGCATCGAGCGCGGGCAAGCCTACGATCCGGTGAATGAGGTGTGGCCAGAAGTCGAAATCAACTATACCGGCCGGGGCGTCATTGGTGGCTACAAGCTGGAGCTGATCGATGGCATCCGGATATTGGCCACGGACTCCAAGCTGACTGCGCTGCAAGGCGATGTGGACGGTACGCCAATGGTGGGCGACAAGATCAACGGCATGGAAGTGCTGAATGTTGGTCAGGATCCAGTCGGTGCCACCTGGACCTTGCAGCTACGGAGGGTTTGACATGGCGACTGGTTGGAGTAAACCGCCCACGGCATTTATCAAGGTGGTGGAGCAGGATCTCGGGCAGAAGCGGCATCAAGTTGCCGTGGAAACCCTGGCTGCAGTGGTCGCTGGTTCGCCTGTGGACTCCGGCGCTTACCGCGCAAATCACCGCGTCAGCATCGACGGGGTGGATCGGGGCTATGACCTGGAAAAAACCGACCCATCGGGAGCTGAGACGCTACAAGCTGGCAATGAAGCCATCGGCTCTGCCGCCAGCCCATATTGCGAAACCATCATCCAGAACAATATCCCCTATGGCGAGGCCCTTGAGCATGGCCACTCCGGACAAGCGCCTGCCGGGGTGTACGGCGTGGCTTTCGCCGCTGTCGTGGAGAAACACACCAAATGACCTTTGAACAGATCCGGCGCGCTATCACGGCGCGGATGGCGGTCTTTCCTGGCGTCGACCAGGCACGCATTGACTATCCCAACGCCCTGACGGCATTTACGCCGCCCGAGTCTGGCCTGTGGTGTCGCCTGAGCATCCAGCATGGGCAAGCCTTCATGGCGGGTATGGCTGACCGACCACACAGTCGCAAGCCCGGCCTGATCACCATTCAGTGTTTTGATCGCATCGGTGCCGGCCTGAGCGCGCTTAATCGTCTGGCCGATTCCTTGGAAGAGCACTTCTCCTACTGGTCCCAGGGCGATTTGGAGTGCCTGGAGGCGAGTCAGGTGGACGTTGGCACCGGCGATTCCGTAGGCCGCCCGCAGGGCCTGGGTTTCTATCAGATCAACGTCAATATCCGGTTTAGGGCTGGATAGTCAGTATCAATCTGTCTCTTGCCGGCTGCGAGCCGGTTTCTTGTTTTCTTGGCAGCCTTAAATCGGTAGACACCGAGCCCGAGAGGGTGGAAGAGCTTTGAAAAGTCCGGGGCTGCCCATTGCGGGCGGCCCTTTTCTTTTCGGAGAACGAAACGATGAAAGAACTAATGTTCCAGAACCAGACCATCCGTCTGATTGAGAAGGACGGGAAACACTGGGCCAGCGCGGCGGATATAGCGCTGGCTTTAGGGTACAGCCGCGCTGACTCTGTAACTCGCCTGTACGACAAGTATCGAGCCGAGTTCTCGGAGTCAATGACGCAGATTGTCGAGACCGCCAATCCGGTGTTCTCGGACAACTTGATCATAAAGTCCCGCGTATTCAGCCTTCGCGGCGCGCACTTGCTTGGTATGTTTTCTCGCACGAGCAAGGCGCAGGCATTCCGCCGCTGGGTTCTTGATGTGTTGGATCAACATCAAGCTGCGCCATCACTTATTCAGGAATGGTTTGAGGCTAAGGCTGCGTTAGACGCGCAGGATAAGTTTGCCAGCCTGTGTGGTCGAGGGTTGAGCGAGCATAAACGCCGAAAGCCGCCCCTGGTGACACGGGTGAATCAAATATCTGAACAAATGCAGCCATCGCTGCAACTGAACTGACCCGGCCTAGAGCCGGTTTTTTTACGCCATCAATAGGAGCACGCCATGTCGAGCGGAGCCAAAGTCACAACCCACATCGTCAAGGAGGCCACGCCCGGCGTCACGCCCAGCTCTGGCTGGCAGACTCTACGCGTCACCGGTAACACCTTGACCCCCACGCCCAACACCGAAGAGTCCGAAGAAATCACGGACTCGCGAATCGGTCAGGGTTCCATCACCACCAGCGTAGACATTGCCGGTGACATCGCGGGCGAGCTGTCTTACGGTACGTTCGACGATCTGCTGGCCGCCGCGTTCTATGGTGCTTGGACGGCCAATAAACTGACCGTGGGCGAAACGCGCACTACATTCAGCGTGGCTAAGGGCTACCGCGACGTCGGTGTCTATGCCTTGTTCAAGGGCGCACATGTCAGCTCTATGGCATTGGAAGTGCCGGAAGAGGGCAAAGCCACAGTGACGTTCTCGATGTCCTGCCTGGACTACGAGGATAAGGACACGCCGTTTGCGACCACTCCAGCAGCGCCCACGGATACGCCGTTCATGTCTTCGATAAGCGTAGGCGAAGTGAAAGCCAATGGCGTCTCGCTGGCCGGTCAAGCCTGCGTCTCCGGGTTGACGCTTAATATCGACAACAATCTGCAGACCCAACGGTGCTTCGGTGCCGAGCGCCTGGGACCGGGTGCCCTGATTGAAACGACGGCAGCCATTACCGGTACCGTCAATCTGGCTTGGTCCAAGAAGGCGTGGGAGCTGTGGAAGAATCAGTTCACACGCACGCCGATTGCCATTGCTTTTCCAGTCACCGATAGCTTGGGCAACAAGTACGAGATTTCGCTACCCGCAGTGGAAATCGACGGCGAGCTGCCCAGTGGCGGCAAATCCGACATTCTGCAGATCCAGCTGAACTACACGGTAGCCAAGCAGGCCCCTACCATCACGCGTACACCAGTTGCGACGCCAGAACCTTAAGGAGCATTCATGGCTTTGAGAATTAACCGGCAAGAGCCTGCCGCTACGCATGAGCGCTGGGAGGACTACGACGAAGACGTCTCCTTCAAGCTCGCCGGCCTGGACACTGAGGCCTACCAGATCGCTCTGGAGCGCGCTCGTCGCCTGATCGCGCGGGAAGACGCAGGCCAGAGGCTGGCAGCTATCAATGTGTCTGGCAACGATGTCCGCGAGCATGATGTGCAGTGTCAGCTGCTTGGCCGCTACATCATCAAGGATTGGAAGGGTGAAATTCTGGACGATGCCGGCGATGCAGTCTCTTACTCGCCGGAGGGTGCCGCTAAGCTCCTGGCCAGTAATACGGATCTGTTCGTTTGGGTGATTGCCACTGCGGCCCAGGTGGCATCAGGCGCTCAGAAGGAGGTTCAGGAAACCGTGGAAAAGCCGTTGCCCGGTTCAAGTGGGAAAAAGAGTGGGCCGGGCAAAGTCAAAAGCGCAAGCTGATCTACTCGGCACTTGGCGCTGAGGTGCCCGATGAGCCGGCGACCGACCCGATCACCGACCACATCATCAGCATGTACTGCGCGGCTGATAGATGTCGGGGTGTGGCGGTGGGGGCGGCCGGGGCCATGCCGCTGCCCCTCACCACAGCAAACATCACTGCCGTGGTCGAGGCATATGGAACGCCACTAACCAGGAGAGAGCTGGATGTGGCGGTATTTGCGATTGATCGTTTAGAGAGGGATTAGTTGCAGAAACGCGAGAATGCGTTAGCCCTCCACCTTTCCCGCTAATGCTAGAGAGGCGCGTAACGTGTCATTGATACGGGTCTGCCAGCCGTCGCCGCTGGCACGCAACGCGGCTAACACATCCGCATCAAGTCGAATCTTGACCGCCTCTTTCGTGACAGCTTGTTTGCTGCCAACAGGGCGACCGCGGCGGCGCGTCATGATTTGCGCGGGGGTATGGATTTCAGCAAACTTGCCCGCCTTGGCTTCGGACAATGATTCGCGCAGGCCAGCTACAGCCTGACCGGCCTCTGCTTCAATGGCCTTGGCTACCTTATCGATATCCAGAGCTTTTAGGTCTTTGAGGGTTTTCATAATTTACTCCGCTCGCGTTTGATTTCTTTGCCTCCCACTGATTCACGCACGGCCTTGGCGTAAAGCATGAGGAGAAGGACAACCTCATCGTCTACTAGGTGATAGTAAATCACCCTAACGCCACCACTTTTACCTGTGCCTTTACGGCTCCAGCGGACTTTGCGGGCGCCATCTGCATCCTTGATCACATCACCAGAATCTGGGTTCTCAGCAATCCAGTCGATGAATGCCTCGCGCTCACCGTCCGCCCACACATCGGCGGCTTGTTTCTGAAAGGTGGGGGTCTCAATGACTGTTCGCATGAATAAATTGTACCCCCAAATAATACTAGAGTGCAAGGGTTGTGGCTTGCCCGCCTAGCGCGGGCTTTTCCCGTTGGGTACTATCTCTGCATTGATAAAGCGGAGGTGGGGATGAGAAAGGTGGTGCTCGGATTTTTATGTGTCGCGGTGTTTGCTGGGTGTGGAGAGAAGCAGAAAACGGGCTCGCCCACATTCAAGAAGGGTGACTACGATGGTCGAATTGTAGAGTGGGTCTTGGAGGATTATCCAGATGAGTCTTTGATACACGGCGGTGATTCAGAAGATCCGACTAGAGGAAAGTTTTCTTCTATGGTTGGTGTTATCAATCAGCAAAAGATAGAAGCAGCAAAACACGCCCTTGATTATGGCGGGTGTGACAAAGTTGAGAGCGTTCTTTTTGACAGGCGTAGCAGCGCGCTTGATTCATTGGTTTATATGGTTGACTGTGCCAATGGGCGAAGGCAGAGCATTTCCAGTAAAGATTTTGGCAACAAAGAAGAGCTAAAGTCTGATGCCGAAAAAGCACTCCCACAGGGACAGGCCATATCTCAATGTCAGGCCTTGATTGCAGATAAGTTTCGCGGCCAAGAGGTTGCTTACCATGATCTCATAGGAATGAGCTACTACAAGGCCCCCGTCACTGGAAACGTTAGGCTTGTATTGGATTTTGATGTGAATACAGGACAGAAAACAGTGAACAAGATGAAGGCGCAGTGTTTTTTTGAGCCAGCCGGAAAGGCGGAGTTAAATATTTCTGCAAGATAACCAGGCGCACAGATAGGCCCACTTCGGTGGGCCTTTTTTATGGACGAAAGTAATGACACAAGAATCTAGGTTGGTAATTTCGATTGACAGCCGATCCGCTGAGCAGAAAGCCAAGGACCTAGAGCAGGCTCTGGTTGCGATGGAGGCCGCGGGCATCCGTGTCGTCGGATCGTCCCGGCGGGTCAGTAGCGGAATGGCAGGGGTTGGCGGCGCCGCACGCACCGCAACACCAAGTGTAGAGGGCCTTAATAAGGAGTTGGCTAACATTGATCGTCAGGCCGCAGCTTCGGCCGCCACAATCAATCGCGTTCTGAAGGCAGCGCTAGCCGGTTTCTCAGCGATGCATGTGATTGATGCAGCTGACAATTGGGGCCAGTACGCCAGCCGCATGCGCATGGCGACAGAGTCTGCTGATGAATACGAACACGCACAGCAGCGCATGGCACAGTCGGCCCAACTGACTTTTCGCGCCATCAATGAGACGCGTGAGGCTTTTATCCAGCTCTCGCCTGTACTGCGTGAAATGGGGCTGAGCCTGGATCAGAGCATTGATGCAGTGGATGCGTTCTCAGGCCTGCTAGTGGTAAACGGGGCCAATGCTGAGCGCGGTGCGGCAGCAATGGAAGCGTTGGCCAAATCATTCCAGCGCGGTCGAGTGGACACTCAGGCCTGGATGACGATCTACAGTACAGCAGACACCATTGTTGAGCATTTGGCTAAAAGCTCGGGGAAAACAGCTGCCGAGATCCGTCAAATGGGTGTCGAAGGCAAGATCTCCGCCGAAATGATGGCCAAGGCATTAGTGTCAGCGTATGAGCCTGTCATCAAGCAGGTTGAGGGCATGCCCACTACGGTGCGGGATGCTCTCACGAACTTGAATACCGCCTTTGGTGAATACATCGGCTGGCAAAATGAGGCCAGTGGTGCCACTGCCGCATTGGCGTCAGGGTTGGGGTTTTTGGGTGAAAACTTAAGTGGTGTTTTGAATGCAGGCTTGGTGGTTAGCGGGGCTGCTTTAGCCGCGTACTCCGTTAAAGCAGGCCTGGCTCGAATAGAGACGGGCAAGCTAACAGTAGCAAAAATTGCTGGTGCTAATGCAGACCGAGCTGCTGCCCTTGCAGCCCGTTCAGTAGCAGTAGCCCGCGTAGAGCAAGCTAGGGCGACCCTGGCTGCGGCAGTCAGTGAAAAAGAAAAATTGGTGGCCACATCCCTGTTGGCAAATGCAGAAAGGAATCTTGCAGCGGCGTCTGCTTCAGTTGCGACCGCCACTAGGGCGCTAGGGACCTCTATGCTCGGCTTGGTTGGTGGTCCGATCGGAGCCATAACCCTTGCAACTGGTTTAGCTGCGACGGCATGGCTGGCATTCTCAAAAAGCACGGACGAAGCCAAAGAAAGCCTCATTGATATTGGAGAGCCTTTAGATGAAACCGTGAAGAAGTTTCAGGCGCTTGATGCGGCATCTAGGCAGTTAGTGATTAACGAACAGCTTAAGAAACAAGCCGAGGCAGCAGATGAGGCTACTGATGCCTGGAAGCGCTTACAGAGTTCGACAACAAGAGGCGTTAACGAGTTTGGATCGGCATGGAGTCATGGGCAATGGCGCGAGTTCCGCAGGGAGCTGGAGAGCCTGCATGATGCCGGTGAAAGCCTGGAGCCTGCGTTGCGTAAGGCGGCTGAAGCCGGCGTCGTAGATAAGTCCAAAATTGATAGATGGTATGAGCTAGCCTCCATCCTCGCAAGAGCCAATGAGCGAGCAGAGAAACACGGGACAGTGGCAGATCGCCTGGCCAAAAAACATGAAGAGATTCGAACGGCAGCGCAGGGAAGTGCGAGCGGTTTGAATAGCCTCAACGATGCGCTCGGGATAGAGAAGTGGGATGAATACCTGAAGAAGCTGACTGATGCGCGTGACGTAATAGGCATGAACGCCAAGCAATTAGGGGCTTTTGAAGCAGCTCAGGCTGGCGCAAATTCGCTTCAGCAGGAAATGGCCGGCATTGTCACGGCTCAGACAGATGCGTTCAAAAAGCTTCAGGCTGCTATCGATGACAAGGACAAGAAGGCCATTGAAGCGGCTCAGAATAATATCCGAGCCTTAGACATTGAGCGGCAGAAGGTTGAGCTGCTGGCGATTAAGACTCAGGCTCTTATCGCTGCAACAAATGCCTTCGCGCGTGGGGAAGTATCGGGTGATGTGGCAAGCGGCATTTTGCAAAACATGCTTGCTGGTTTTGATCAGGCTGAGGCAGCCATTGCCGTTAGCAAGGAGGCGGAGGCACAGATCAGGAATATCTTTACCAATACCATCTCCAGCGGAGGCGCAAAAGAAGGCGCAAAAGCGGCCAAAGGCTACGCAACGTCTATCAAGTCCCTGCTAGATACCCATCTTCCCGAAAACAAGGCGCTCGAAGACCTGCATAAGAACCTTGCCCTGCTGAACGATGCTCGAAGACTGGGTAAAGTATCTGCCGAAGACTTCGACAAGGCGCTACAGAGCATCAACCTGACCTACGCTAACTCACTGAAAAGCACTAAGCAGCAAATTGAAATGGAGCGCATTCTAGGCGATCTGCGTCTACAGCAATCCACCACGCAGCTTCAATTCATGCGGGAGCTTGAGTCTTTTGGGCGGGGGGACCGCGTACGAGAGCTGAATGCGGATTTGGCGAAGGTTGAGGATCGTTACCGCAGCTTGATCGAAACCCGGCGCAACTCGGCTCACGGACTGTCGGACTCCGAGCTGGAGAAAATCCGCGAATCACAGGAAAAAGAACTTGCGATAGTACGCGAGTACCACGACAAGAAGCTGGCGCTTCAAGGAGACTGGGCACTCGGCGCTAAGGATGCGCTGATCAACTATGCGGATGAGGCGGCTAATGTTTACCAGTCGATGGGAGACATGGTTGGTAACGCCTTCAAAGGAATGGAGGATGCTCTTACCAGCTTCGTCACCACTGGCAAGATGGACTTCAAATCACTGGCTGACTCGATCATCAAAGACATGATCCGCATTGCCATTCAGCAAAGCATCACAGGGCCTTTGGCAGGTGCTATTGGAAGCCTATTTAACCCGTTAAGTGGTGTTAGTGCTGGGGCGAACTTTTCGATGGGCAGCCTTGGGGGCAGCGGTGGGTTTACGCCTACAAGCCCGTTGATGTCCCTGTCTTCGGGCGGCTACACCGGCGATGGTGGCAAGTATGAACCAGCGGGCATCGTCCATAAAGGCGAGGGCGTGCTGAACCAGGACGAGATCCGCGCCTTGGGCGGTGAGTCCGGGTTTAATGAGTTGCGCCGTGCATTGCGTGGGCCAGGACATTCGCTTGGTGGAATGGCTGGATCCCCATCCTTGTCCTTGGCGCCCAAACACCCTGCGCAGGGTGGGGATCTGCAAGTAGTCATTAACAACTACGGCAACAATAAAGTCGAAACAAAAGAAGAGACAAGCCGGGGTGCCGATGGTCAGATGTTGCGGCGATTGGTAGTAAGCATCTTAAATGAACAATTGGGCAGCCCCTCTACAAGCACTGGGCGGGTTATGTCCAGCACCTGGAAGGTCAAGTCAAGGACGTAAGGAGTATGAAATGCTGAAGGACCAATATCGAGAAGCCATGCGGGGTTTGGTTTTGGCAGAGCAGAGAGTGGGCTCTGCGCAAGAGGCATTGAAAGAAGCTCAGGAGAAAGTAGAAGAGCTTGAGGGGGGCTTTAAGATTAGCCCAAAACCAATTGATGCCTTGGCACTAGCTAGCGGCGCGGTTACTGCATCTGCGCTTCAGGTTAATGGGTCACACATTAGCCGTTTTCATGTGCCACATACTGACCGTTAACTATCTTTACTCCACCATAGAGCCCAACAAACATAACACTGCGCCCGCTAATGAGTCCATTCTGGCGGGTTTTTTTATGGATTGAATATGGCAGCACTACCCGAATACGTGTCAATTTTGCTCGATGGCTTCGGTGAGCGATTTGAACCATCTGTGAAGCGTACCGAAATGGAGCGCGGCCCTGTTAAGCAAGAGGTGCTGAATTCACAGGTGGCGGTGGAGACGGAGGCGACGCTCTTTTTCCGTAGCCGAGAAGATACTGTCAGCTTTGACTCCTGGTACTTCGACACGATACGCCGTGTGGGGTGGTTTGATGTGTATGACCATCGTTACCGCGTCACGCGTCCGATGCGCTTCAAAGGCGGCGATATTGGCACGCTGACCCCACTGACGGGTGGGTTTCACTATGCCGAGCGCACGGTGACGTTGGAGTATATGCGATGACTATCACTAAAGAGTTTCGCCGCAACCGGCAACGAGTGACTGATCCAGATGGTGTGGTGGTATTGGTGGAAATTACGCATTCTTCCTTTTCAGCCCCGTTTCGGCTGGCCAATGACACGAAAGCCTGGGTCAGCAGAGGTATCACGTATGTAGGTTACCCGTTCCAGTTCACGCTTCCTGACTCAGGCGAAGGCGAGAGCCCCAAGATGGCGCTTGAAATGGCTAACACAGGCGGTGACATACTGCGCGAGTTAGAGTCCATCAGGGAGCCTGGCGAAGAGGTGTGGTGCAACATCATCATGATTGATCGCTCTATGCCGGATATTCACGCCATGAAATTGAGCCTTCCCATTTCCGTGGTGGCGGTAGATAGCTCAAGCATTTCGGCCAAGCCGTCCATGGATTCGATTCTGAACCGTTCGGCGGTCACGCTGCGATACGACAAGCGTACAGCGCCAGGGATTTTTCAATGATCAAGCTGGTGAATCAGTTTGTTGGCAGGCCACATCGTGCAGATGGCTATGACTGCGCTGACTTAGCCATTGACGTTGCTCGGGAGATATTTTCCCGTGAGGTTGCTTTGCCTGCCGCCAGGCCCCGTCCTCGGGGGCAGCGTGGTCAGGCGGTGGCGATCCAAGCCATGGCAGATGAATTGGCCTTTGAGGTTGCTGAACCCGTCGATGGCGATTTGGTGTTGATGCAAAGCGCTGGGCAGGACTTGCCAGGACACATTGGCACGTACTTCTTTCTCAATTATCAGCCCTACGTGTTGCATACCTCGGTTTCGTTGGGGTACGCGAGCCTGCATAGACTGTCGGCCCTGTCCATGTTGAGTTTGCGGGTTGTTGGGTTTTATCGCTGGAAGAATCAGAATGAACAGAATTGATGATGGGCGGCTGGTTGTTACCCCGCACCCATTGACCCTTGAGGGGCAGACAAATACCCCAGCAGATTTGAGAGCAGGCGAAAGCCTGCTTTCTTTTTTGGAGCGCCACGTTCCGAACCTGCATGTGTGCAAATATGCGGTATCCATCAACGGGTGCCCTATTGCTCCCGAGCACTGGGCACGTGTAAAGCTTAAGCATGGCACAGTCATTGCGGTTCGCTCGGTCGTGGAGAAAGAGGCCTTGCAACTGGTTGCGCTGGCGGCGTTGACCTACTTCACGTTTGGCATCGGTTCAGCTGGCGGATTGATTGCGGCCAAATTCGGCACTCTGGCGGCAACGGCTGTCTTTATTGGTGGCTCACTGCTAATCAATAAAGTGCTTGCGCCTGCAATGCCCGAGGTTGGTAATGCTGATATGGGCCGTGAACCCGTGTATGGCATTGCGCCAGGCAACAACACGGCTCGCCAGCATGAGGCGCTGCCATTGCTGCTGGGTGAAGTCCGGTATGCGCCGGACTATGCCAGCTTGCCGTACACCTGGTATGAGGGCAATGAGCAGATGCTGGGCGCGGTTTTCAACGCGGGCTTGAATGTTGATCGCTTCGAAGGCGTTTTGCTCAACGGCGATACAGAACTGAGTGTTTATCAGGACGTCAACGTGTGGACCCGTGGGTTTCCTGGCATGGCCGAGCAGGACATTCCGCTTTTCACAAACCCTGATGTCTCTGATGGTGGCGAACTCGTTGACTCCGGTGAGTGGGTAACGCGCACGACATCATTGAATACAACCCTTATTCAATGCGACTTTGAGATTCAATTGTTTGGCCAGGGCAAGAAAGGGGTCGAGGGGCGTAACCTGACCCTTGAGGGCCGGTACCGCCCAGTTGGGTCGAGTCAGTGGAGGCCTATTCAGTCCATTTATCTGCACAACCGGACGATCAAGCCGTTGCGCCGCACTGAAACGATTGTTGTTGAATCGGGGCAGTACGAGGTGGCTTGGCGCAATGCGTCGGGTGGCAGCAGTGACGACGGCAAAACCACACGCAATGCTGTTTGGACTCAACTGAAAAGCATTCAGCCCGATGATGGCGACTATCTTGGGCAGTCCCGAATTGGGATTAAAGTCAAAGCCACCGGCCAGCTCAATGGCAGTCTAAAAGAGATCAAGGGGCGGTTTGTGGCTCGTGCCATGCCCATTTGGAATGGCAGCAGTTGGGGCATGGCAACAACACCGGACAATGGCTTGTCGAACCCTGGCGCACAGATTCTTCTGCTGGCGCGGGGAATTTATGTTGAAGATCCTTTCTACGGCCGCAAGCTAATCGCGGGCATGGGTTTGCCGGATGATCAGATTGATATCGAAGGTCTGAAGGCGTTCATGCTGCATTGCACCGCTAATAATCTGCGTCACGATGCGCTGATTAGCGACGACCGCAGCAACGTAGATCTGCTCAACCAGGTGGCCCGCTGCGGCCTGGGGTCGTTTGGTTTTTTCAACGGCAAGTGGGGTGTGGTGTGGGCGTGGGATAACCAGCCTCTGGATGGTGTGGTCAATATGGCTACCATCAAAAAGTCCACGTTTCAGGCCAGTTATGAGCTGGCCAGTGCTGCTGACGGCATTGTCTACACCTACCTGAATCGTGAAACCTGGGAGCAGGATGCGCTTTATGTGTATGCGCCTGGCAAGACCGTAATGCTGAATCCCGCTCGCATTACTGGCGAAGGCGTCACCACAACAGAGCACGCGGCTGTCATGGCTCGCTATCACCTGGGGCAGTCCCTGTACCAGTTCAAGGACATTCAGTACGAAACCGACCTGGAGCACCTTGATTATCAGCGCATGTCTGTGCTGGCCATTAGCCACGATATGACGCAGTGGGGTTTTGGTGGGCGTCTTGTTGCTGCCGCTCAAGATGAGCAGGGCGTAGTGACCTTGCAACTGGATTCTCCTGTGCCAGATAAGTCCACCCATGGTGCTGGTGTAGCTGAGCCCTTCATTGGCCTGCGTATACCGGGCGAGTCTATTTATCGCGTTTTCCGGGTAGTGCGTCCGAATGTTGGTGCCTTAACTTTGCAGCTTAAAGACCCATGGCCCGAGGATGCGTTATTTCCCGGTGAAGATGGGGATAATCCGGCGCATGACACGCTGTGGTTTTACGACTTCAAGCCGACTCCTGGCGCACGTGTTCGCGTGGCCGGTATGCAGATGCAGGCCGACCTGGGCGGTGCACAGGTAGCGGTTGTTCCTGAGTCCGACGAGTTTTGGGACTATGTGATTAATGGAACTTACGAGCCAGCCGGCAGCGATAGTGAACTTTCGCGTGATGAAACGCCGGTAGTACACAGCCTTCGTGTCACTGAGCAGCAGACCGTGCAGGGCAATACGCAGTTTACGGAGCTGACCATTACCTTTGATGCTAATGGGGAATTGGCGTCCGCAGAGGTTTGGGCGGGACCGGAGGGACAGGAGCTGGTCCATGTTGCGGACACGTTCACGCGCCAAGCGACATTTCGTATTGATGTGGCTGGTAATTGGATGGTACAGGTTCGTCCAATGGGCCATACCCGTGCAGGCCCGGCAGCGAGCATTTTCTATGTGACGCAAGTCACGAATCTGCCACCCTGGAACTATGATTCTTTGCTGATTACAGAAATTGCTGGTGGGTTGCGTCGGTATGCTTTTGAGTATGTCGACAATGATCCCCCACTTGATTTGGCGGGTGCTGAGATTCGCTACCTTTCTGGTAAGCATGCTGCGCCTGTGTGGGACGCCATGACGCCGTTGGGCAGTGGTTTTCACACGGCGACGTTTGAGAGTGTCCTGCCTCAAGAAGGAGATTGGACTTTCGCGCTGCGTGCCCGCAATACATCTGGGCAGCTCTCTACAGATGCGCTTATCCGTACCGCAAAGCTCGGCAAGAACTTTGACCAGGTTCAAACCAAAGATAAGACGCCTCCACCTGCGGTAAAGGGCTTGTCGGCGGTCGCGAGCTTGGGAACAGTAATGGTGAGTTGGAGTCCTGCTGCGTATGAAACGGGGCATGGCCATGCCCGTACGATTGTTTATGCTGCACAGGGCGCTACCGCTACCGTATCGTCGGCAAAGCCTGTGGCTGAGTCACATCACGGTCCTGTTTCGTTTAGCGCTGGATTGGGTGAAACATGGCGAGTATGGGCCAAGCATGAGAGCGTAGACGGTGTGCTCTCTAGCGCATACGCCGGGCCTGTCAATGTCACGCTGGGTAAAGTGGGCGAGGCGGATCTGGCGGAGGATCTGGATCTGGCCAAGCGTTTGGCTGACGGCTCAATCACAGCGGAAAAGCTGGCTGATGGTGCGTTGACGGAAACAAAGTTCGCCCAAGGTGTGGAGCCAGTCAAGATTATTCCTGATTCGGGAGCGTTGCCCACCACAAAATCGACGTCAAGCGTGCTCTGGAAGGGTGCGCTATATGTCTGGAGTGCTGCAGCGAAGAAGTACGAGAAGGCGGTAGCTGACGTTGCTCCTGAGTCTCTCGGACCAGACAAGTTCTTGCCTGGCACAGAGCCAGTGACCACAATCCCAGACAGCGGTCAATTGCCGACTTCCAAGGTGACGGCTACTGTTTCCTGGAAAGGTGTTTTGTACGCGTGGAATGCCGCGACCAAAAAGTATGAAAAGGCGGTGGCGGATGTTGCTGCCGAGTCATTGGGGCCAGACAAGTTCTTGCCAGGCACCGAGCCAGTTACGGTCATTGCCAATAACAAGCCACTGCCAACCGTAAAGTCGACATCGAGCATCGTTTGGAAGGGCAAGCTGTACCGGTGGGATGGCGCAAAGTATGTATCGAGTGTCGATGCGGGTGATATTGCTGGCAAGATCACCGATCAGCAGATCGCCGACATGAGTGCGGCAAAGCTTACCGGGGAAATTGCAGGCACTCAGATTGCTGACGACGCGATCCAGACTCCGCATCTTGCGGCGGGATCAGTTGCAACAGAGAAAATCGCGGCAGGTGCTGTGATTGCCTCCAAGTTGTTCGTGGGGGCAAACGGTAATTTGATTCCCAATGGGGCGGGGGAAATGGGACTTGACCAAGCCAAGCTTGGCTGGCCAAGCCGGTTTGTGGTCGATGAAACAAACGCCCCAGAGGGGTTTCCCTGGTCGTATCGTTCCCCAGCGGGTGAAACTGGCACGAGGGATTCCACCTTCGGCCCTATCCCGGTAGAGCCTGGAGCTGAGTATCAGGTCACGATCTGGGCCATGGCGGATCGGGCTGATAGCCGCGTCTATATAGAAGGGCGGAATCAGTCAGGCGCGCACGCGTTTAAGAATGCGAAAGGAGATGGTGGGTCACACGTTTATGTGCTGGCCAACCGAGTTTTGCCCACGAGCTGGACGCGGTTTTCGACAACTGTCACGATCAGTGATAGCACCACACATTTGCATCGCTTCCGCTACTACATCAACCACGCCAATGGGACAGAGAGAGGGGCAGCGCAATCCTTTGCTGGGCTGACCATGGTCAAGAGGGCGACGGGTGAGTTGATTGTTGATGGTGTCATCACGGCAGACAAGGTGGCGGTCAATGCGATTTCTGCAGATAGCATCCAAGCCAATGCCGTTACAGCTGGGAAAATTGCAGTTGGCAGTGTAGGGGCTGAGCATGTCCAAGCTGGGGCCATCACTGCAAGTAAAGTGACCCTCTCGGATTTTACGAATCTGATCACTAATTCACAGTTAAATGATGCGGATGCTTGGACTTTAGATACAGATGTAGTTCGGGTGCCTAATCCGGGAAATGGAGCTGCGGCCGGCTCTTTTCGGATTCCAGGCGATATTACCGTCAATCGGTATGCGCGGTTTAATGGCGTAGCGGTTACGCCTGGGACTTCATATCTTATGTCAGCTCACTATCGGGCATCCAGTGCGGCGGGCCGGAAATTAACACCTCGCTTTGGAGTGATGTGGCTGGATAAGGATGGTGGATATATTCAGGAGAATCTGTTCAGTGCCAGCGATGTGCTTTTCACAACCTATGCCTATAGAGAAGCGGTGTTTACAGCACCTGAAGGAGCGGTGACAGCAGTCTGTCTTTATGGCCGACTGGCTATGGACCAGATCAATGAGGGGTTTATTGAGCTTCCGTCTTTTCGAGCCATGACGGGAGGGAGCCTGATTGTCGACGGGGCAATTTCGGCTGATAAGGTTGCTGCGAATGCCATTTCTGTTGAGAAAATTGCCGCGAATGCCGTCACTACAGCCAAAATCGCAGCGGGTGCAGTAACGGCAGATCAAATAGCAGCCAATTCGATTACAGCGGAAAAACTGGTGGTTTCGTCTCCCACGAACCTGATTCCCGACACTTTTGGGTGGACTGAGCGAACGAATGCTTCCTCTTGGCGCCGTGTGGGTTTTGGCCTCAATAATACTAATGGCTCGGTCTGGTTACAGCACAAGATATCGGTAGCGTTGGATACCTTGTTCGAGGTCAGAAAAGGGACTAAGTACTTGTTCTCAGTCGAGATGACTTGCCAGACGGATGGGGCGCGACAAGTGTTTGAGGTTGTAAAAGAGGACGGCGACTCATTTTCTCCACGTCGGTTTTTGGGTTCGTTTGTGACCTCCTCGGATGATTATCGCTTGTATACGAACGGGGTCGAGTTCGAGACCTCGGAAAGAGTGCGCCTTAAGGTGTTCGCCAATGACAATCAAGCGGCATCCACAGGTGGCTACATGTGGATCAGAAATCCTTCTTTGCGAGCCATGGCGCAAGGGGAGTTGATTGTTGATGGTGCCATCACGGCAGACAAGGTGGCCACAAATGCTGTGACTGCTGACAAAATTGCCGCGAATGCAATTACTGCGACGAAGATTTCGGCAGGGGCTGTTGGTGCTGAACAGATTGCTGCAAATGCGATTACTGCGAAGCATCTGGTTGTGGCTGACCGATCTAACTTGCATCCTGATCCTACGGTGTCCCTTGGAGGAGAAAGTGAGCTTTGGTCTATACCCTCCTGGGTCGCTGCAGTACCGGCTGGCACATCGACCGTTGGCTGGGGGTTTAGTGGGGGAGTGTTACGCGCGACTGCTCCGAACCCAGGCACCGTGTGGAATGGTCCTTATTTACGCACGGGGAATATTGAGCTGCAGGGTGGCCAGGACTATGTTTTGTCCTTCCGGCATCGGCGGTTCAATGCTGGAACCTCGGTATTTAGAACGGTTGTGTATTTCTATGACGCCAACGGTGAGCATATCTCCGGGGCAAATGCTCTGCTAAATCACACGACGAGCTCAGCAATTCCGCAAGATGTCACTTTGTCTGTTACGGCACCGGATAAGGCGGCGACGATGCAAATTTATTATCAGCAGTATCCGGAGACCAGTACATCGGGCTTTATTGTTGGTGACTTCTTTGTGCGTCGCGCGGCTTCTGCTGAGTTGATTGTCGATGGCGCTATTACGGCTGATAAGCTGGCAGCTGGGTCGGTGGTGGCTGGGAAATTAGCGGCTAATAGCGTGGCTGCAAACAATATCGCAGCAGGTGCTATTACAGCTGACAAATTGGCGGCGGATTCGGTTACTGCGGCGAAGCTCGCGGCAGGGAGCGTGAACGCGAGCAAGATTGAAGCCAATGCGGTGACCGCTGACAAGCTGGCTGCAAATAGCGTGACAGCGGTAAAGATCGCAGCCAATGCAGTGACGGCAGACAAGATTCAAGCGGGGACGATTACTGCAGAGTCAGGGGTTATCGCAAACGGTGCCATTACAAATGCCCATCTGGATAACGCGATTGTGACGACGGCGAAAATTGCTGATGGTGCCATTTCGCGTGCGAAGATCCAGACTGCAGCCATTGGGGAAGCGCAAATCGACAATGCGGTCATTACCAGTGGCAAAATCCGCGATGCGGCGATTACACGTGCCAAGATTGGGCATGCTGAGGTCGATACGCTGCGTATTGCGGGCAATGCAGTGACGATTCATGCATCAGCTACAGCGCCGATTTACCATCCTCCTGGCTGGACCTCAGAGCGCCGCTTTAGCTTGTCCTTTTATCTCCCCCATGCGGCTGACTTTACGCTGAGCGCCAGCATTGCCCCCAACGGCTCGAGTCCTGGGCTTTCTGCGTCTGGGTATAACAGCATCTGGTATGACACGGGCGGCTATGAGATTGGGGGTATTCACACCGCTACCGATTCCGATCGAACGCTAAACACAGGGGGCGCTACTACTGTAAAAGGCTGGCTTTCTGCGGGGAGTCATTCTATTACGATGATTCAAAAACCCTCTGCTGGGTCGTCGTTCTTACCTGCGTCTATGACTATTTTGATCGCCATGAGATAGCCATGCAAACAGTTTCATTGTTCAAAGATGGTCGTTTTCATCACTTGGTTTCTGGGCCGCAAGAGTTTGTGATAACGCCGACGTTAACTTCTTGGGATGGCGATTACGCTCCTGGAGCCCTGGATGATTCGTGGTGGTTTTATGGCCAGGCGCGAAAACGTCAACCCTGCCCTGTGGTGATAGAAGGGCAGGTGTTGCGCGGCGTCCGGCCTGGCAGTGTCATCACAATTGAAGGCCAGCAATATGAGTGTGCTGAGGGTGGAGACGTGGAGCTGTCGTTCCAATACCCTGGCACGTACGAAATCACGGTCACTCGCTGGCCGTATTTAGACGGGAGATACACCATTGAAAATCCACCACCAGCCGAATAACCACGCAGAACGTCGGCAACGAGAGTACCCGAATATCGGGGATCAGCTCGATGCGGTCTACAAGCTGGCCCGGCATTTGCAGGAGCAAGGCCAGCAACTACCGCCAGATGTTGATAAATGGGTGGCTCAATGCCGGGCCGTTAAGGAAAAGTATCCAGCCGCTTGAGAAGCGGTTTTTTTTATGGAGTTAAAGATGCAATTGGCGATTTTTACAAAGAACATGATGACGGAAGGCGGGCCCGCTAAAGCCCATTCGATTGGACGTGTGTCTGCTGAGCGCGATAGTACAGGCTGGACTGTGCAGGTTGATCATCATGGCACCCAGGAGCAGGCTGAGCGACAAGCGGGGGTGGTTTGGCAGACGTATTACCTGATGCCGTTCGATGTTGATCTGGGTGGCCAGCCCTATCAAGCGGCAGCAGCCTGGCTTATTGCCAACGAGCCAGTGTTCTCTGGGGGTGTGCCACTACCGATAAGCGAGCAAACACCGATTGAAGAGCCAGCCGCCTAGCGGCTTTTTTTACGTCTGCTGCTTTGGCGGCTATTCACGGGAGACAGCCATGCCGACCGTATTACACAAGGGGAAGGACTTGGAACCGACAAGCACGGGGACATCGGCGGCTGGTCTGGCCGTCTGGAAAGCAATGGGAGGAATAGCAGGGATGGGGGCCATAGGCGCGGGCCTGGCCACGCTAGTGGTGATGTGCATTTTGCGACCGCGCACGCAGTCCGAATGGATCGTAGGTGTGATTAGCACCGTGGTGGCCTCGATCTCGGGCGGTGCTGCTGTGATCCAGCAGTATGAGTTGCATCACTGGGCCAATAACCCTGTGGGTCTGGTGGCTATGCTTGGCTTGGCATTCGCGTGTGGACTGCCAGGCTGGGCTGTGGTGCGCTGGGCTTTTAACTTTTTCGACAAGCGGCGCAAGGCCGATCTGCTCGAAGTCATGACGGAACTGCGCGAAGGCGCGATTGGAGGGAAAACAGAATGAAGTCGTTGTTGAGTTTGATTAAGGGCCTGCTGGCCCTTTTTTTCCGTCCGAAGAAAGTGGAGCTGGCCGCCCAAGCGAAGCCTAAGCCGGAGGCGGTAGCCCCAGAATGGATAAGCCCGGCAGTGTTCCAGGCGGCTACTGGCCTGTCAGGAGAAATGGCGCGTGCCTGGTACGAGCATGTGCGCGCAGCCTGCCTGGAGTTCGGCATTGTTGGCCCAGTGCGTATCGCCGCGTTTCTGGCCCAGGTGGGGCATGAGTCGGGTGGGTTCGTCTACACGCGGGAGCTATGGGGGCCGACCACAGCACAAAAACGCTACGAGGGCCGAACTGACTTAGGCAACACGCAGTCGGGAGATGGCTTTCGATTCCGTGGGCGTGGGCTGATTCAGATCACTGGCCGGGATAACTACCAGCGTGCCGCTGCAGGCTTGGGCGTAGATGTCGTCGCAGACCCTCGGCTGTTGGAGGAGCGTGCATTGGCCGCCCGTTCCGCTGCGTGGTGGTGGAAAACGCACGGCTGCAACCATCTCGCTGACGGCGGTGATTTCGTAGCTCTGACACGGCGTATCAACGGCGGCTCAAATGGTCTGGCTGACCGGAAGACTCGGTGGGAGCGTGCCAAGAAAGCAATCGTGGGTGTCGCATGATTGCAAAGCTATGGCAACGAATCGCAGGCTGGCTGGGCTTGCTGGGCGGCCTGGCCCTTGCCGCTCTGGCGCTGCTGCAGGTCGGGTGGCGTCAGGGCAGGGCCCAGGCAGAGCAGAAACAAACAAAGGCGGACATGGCCGCCGTGGAGGTAGGACGTGATGCAGCTGAAACGATTGAGAGGCTGGACGATGATGCTGTGCGTGACCGTGCTCGTAAGCGGATGCGGGACACTGAGGGGCGGTAGCTACTGCTTTGCCGCTCAGCGGCCGTTTCAGTGGCGCTCTGATGCTGAGATAGACGCTACGCCGATTCGCGTGCTGCGCTATGTGGAAACAGAGGCAGAGACTTGGGTGCGATTGTGCCAGAAGTAGAAGCGTCGCCCGGTATATATGGTTTGGATCGTGATGGCGTGTTCAGTCTCAGGCGGCCCTATCTTGAGTATTGAATGGTGATTTTGAGCCGCTTCAGTGCAGTGGCTCATCTTCTGCAGGCCCCTTAATGATTGCACCCCACATCCTAGGGGGTAGTTGGTTGTTATCGTGAGGCCGGTCGAAAATATAATCAGCCAAGCTGCCCGGCCAAAGTTTGAAGCCTATATTTGTTTGCCACTTGTCTTCTTGGTATAGCCAAAGCGTATCACATGCCTTGCATCGAAAAAGCATTTCATAGCCATGCCTGCCTACGTCGTCTAGTTGAGTAAGGGGCTGCATAAGTTTGTGTGGTGCGCAAGGCTGAAGAGAAACGATTAGGGTTTGACACTGGGCACAGAGAGTATTTTTATAGAGCGCTCCCATGGCTTTCTCCAATAAATGAATTTGGAACAGCACGTACGAAATTTTTAAAATATCAATGCCCGTGTTGGGTTGCCTCGTGCCTTAAATGAAACTCCTAAAACGGTTCGCCTACGCTGGGCTGATTGACGGTTGAAAGTGATGCACTTTACTTTTGCGTAGGCTTATCCTTGGCGGGATGAGACTGTTTCGGATGGCGCTCACCTTTGCCGATGCCTGTCTCAGGTGTATCGTCCTGCGGTGAGGTAGGGTTTAGTGTTTGAGTAGGCTGACAGGGCTTGTTTGTCGGTTGCTATGTCATGGTGCTTTCCCGGATTTAGGGAAGTGAATATGCTGGAGCCTTAGGTCCCTTAAGGCCAGGTCTGCTAGAGGCAAACATTGAGGAAGTAATTCAATCTATTTAGAGTGGAGCAGTTCACTTTTTTTATCGCCGCGGCGTGCCTGAGGAAGATGAGCGCCTAGTGGCTTCCTGCTGTTTATTTTCAAATGCCGTTGCTTCATCTTGGGTAATATCGCGAGGTTTTATTTCTGGTGTTTCCCCCGATTTTTTTCTGGAAGCGAGCCTGAGTTTCGAGGGGAGTCGAAACCACTCTGCGAGCATTTCTAAGGATGAGAATTTATAGGGCATACGTCATTCCTTGCCTGCCCGGCACAAACGTTGCTCAGAGGAGCCGAGGCGCAATGCCAGTAGTCACTTAGGGTCAAACCACGAAGGACTGTATTCATCCTAGTCCCGTTCAGTGGAAGATACGTAAAATCATTTGTAATTCATTGTATTTTAAGGGTGTTTTCAGCTTTCACGCTCTTGTTTATTGCAGTGTGACAAGCGTTGTTGGACTAAAATCCAGTCAGTGTTGGCTTACCTTAATAGTTAAGCAGCGATTATTTATATTTTTTGAAATAAATACACAGTCTTAGGGTGGATGAGCTCTCACAAGCACCACAGTTCTAGGCGCAAAAAAGCCCGCTCTATGGCGGGCCTAGTATTTTTTGGGATAAAGGGCTTCGTGGCTTTTCGTGATACTGTCACGCGCCATAAGTTAACGTAGAGCCGTGGTAGCAGTTGGGTCGAATCTAGTTTTTGATTTGTATATAGTTGACTGCATCCGTCTTGCATGAGGGCAAAAGTCCAAAAACTTCCATTTCACCAAATTTTCAAAGGCTTGTAGCTTTTTTTATTTAGGTCTTTTTTCATTCCTGAAGGTTTTTTTCGGTATTTTTGGGTGTTTTTGTATGTTGGCTGCCGGATGAAGATAAGCAAGCTATTTATCGGTTTATGGCCTATCCTGTACTTATGTCCTAGCATTTGTTGGGGCTACCATTGACCAACGGAGGTCACAATGGACAAGAGAGGCAAACCGCCTAAAAAGCCAAGTACACGCAAGTCTGAGCTCACGCCGCCGCAAGCAGGGTGGCCAGCTCAGGCTCCTAATGAGGGGATCAAGCGCGCCAGTGCTGCTCATGATCACAAACCCACAGGAAGAGGGTCTGCACGGGGCAGATAAATCCTGGGACTTCAGCTCCCTTCTATCCTGCTATAGAAAAGGCCTGCAATGGCGTCATTGCAGGCCTTTTTGATTGGCACAAGCAGCCCTACGCGGTGTGTTAGCGTTGGAAATCCTGCAACATACCCGGCCATAGTTTGAAGCCCAGGCAAGCACCCCAACGGTCACGCTCATACAACCACAATGTTTTGCAATTGGAGCATTGGTATAAAGATTTTTTAGCTTCACCAGGGCCTTGCAAGCAAGGGCCAGCAACAGCCATAAATTCGTGCTTGAGGCTGATCGAAGAGGATAAGGGTAACAGCTGGCACAGAGTGCACAGATTATGTGAGCTTTGATAGGGCACTTTGTTCTCCTGAAGAGGGCTCCAGGCGTTAGCTAGAGCGGTGATAGGTTTTTATTGTTGTTGGAGTTATCAGGAGCAGATCTGTTGAGGTAGGCTGGCCGTCGCTTGAGTGTTGACGGCCGTATTGCAGACTCGTTGGGGGCGAGCCTGCAATGGCTACTTATTTGCCTTTCGGCTGGTCCTGCGGAGACTTGTCATCTTTTTTGCCATCTTTCTTGTCGTCAGGATGCATGGCCGCTTTTCGATCAGGAGAAGGTGGGGGGGGGTGGGTAGGGGTTTGGGGTTTGTTAGGTGAGCTTGTTGTTTGTGTCATGAGAGACTCCAATAGGTGAATCATTGCAGCAAACCAGGCGTGTTGAGTGCACTGCTTTGCGCTGTGATGCACTTGTATTTAGTTAAAAATGGATTGATCGTTTTGCGCTGGAGGAGGGGTGCGAGGTTTCTTGTCGCCGATGGGCTCATCGTTTGCAGGTAGCGTCTGATCGTCTTCGTGGATCCGTTCTATTTCGACGGGGCGTTTGTCGCGTGGGTCCGGGAGAGTGGGCTCGGCGGGGTCGGTGGCCGAGAGAAGGGGGAAGCGAAGCAAGTTAACTTTTCTTCCAATGGACCGGAGATTGTGTGTCATAGGCACTCCTGCCAGGACTGGCGGGATATCTCTCAGAGAGTCTGAGCAACAGCGCCAGTAGCGCCTTCAAGGTGTCAGCGAGAAGGTCTAAGTTCATACTAGGCTGATTCTGAAAATACCCACTATGCTAATTTGTAAATTATTGTGTTATAAGGAAAAATTGAGTCTGTACGCTTTGATTTACTCCAGCCTGAAGCGCTTATGAGGATTACACTGAACCCTCATTCGACTGTCGATGGGAGGGGGTTATGACTACAGGAATATTATCGAGCGGGGGCCAATGGGACGATGATGGTGGATCTCAATTGAAAGCCTTGGCAGTGGCACGAGCCGTGGATCAGCTAGATGAAGATGATCAGTTGATACTTGGTTTTTTGGGGGCGTCGTTATTGAGCTTATGGGATGATTTACCTGCCAGCGAGCAACAGAGGTTGTTGAATAGCCAGGCTATCAAAAGTGCATTTGATAAAGCAGAAATCAAAACTCGAATTCAGCGGCTGGAAGAACATTTCAAGAGGTTAAAGTAGTCGCTCGCCTGCTTAGGGGAGCTGTAGTCTGCTTAGCCTTGCCTACTGCCATGCATTGTCGAAAAAAAGCCCACGCTATGGCGGGCGTCGTTTTATCCCAATAAATCTGCAAGTGTTGAGGCGTGTGGGTTGTAGTAGACCATGGCCATCTTTGGGTCAGTCCAGCCGAATATCTTGCATAGATCCAGCACGGCAACCTTTTTGGATAACATGGTTGCGGCCGTATGGCGGGTGTCGTGCCAGGTAAAACCTTCCAGACCCGCACGTTGGCGGTATTTCCGAAATAAAGCGTCGAGGCTTGCCGCTTTGATGCCAAAGACGAGTTTGTCGTCCCATCCATGCATGCGTTCCAGGATTTTCAGAGCCTTGGTTGACAGCGGTACATCGCGTGGCCGTCCTGACTTTGTAATTGGCAAATGACAGTGGCGGTCGTGCACCTGATCCCAAGGGAGACTAGTGAGCTCACCGGCGCGCATACCTGTGCGAAGAGCCAGCAGCATGCACATCGCTACCGCCTGCCCGAATGAGGCAGGTCGAGCAGAGCGGTGATAACCCATTTCGCGTAGCATTCGCTTGATTTCCCACCATTGCAGCACGCGCTCACGATGCTTAGAGTTTTGGGGTTTACGAATGTCTTTGCATGGATTGTGATCGGCCCACCCCCATTCAAGGCGCGCAGTCTCAAACACAGAGGAGATAAGGCAAAGCTCGCGTCGGATGGACGCCGGGGCTAGTGACAGAGCACGAGAGTCCCTGAAGTCGGCGATATCTTGAGCCGAAACTTTAACTAGTGGCTGATCTAAAGGCAGGTGGTAGCATTCAAATGCTGATAGGCGAATCTTTTCCCACCGTTCTCCACGCTTCGTAGGAGAAACCTCGGCGGCATACCGTCTTAGTGCCATCCGTAAGGTAAATTGAAGTTTCGGGTCTGCCAAGGCCTGGTCGCGAAGTTCGGTTTCGCGTTGTATTGCCCACACCAGCGCTTCCCGCTTGGTAGGAAATATTCTGCTTTCCCGGTAAGGGGGCTGATTTTGTTGCAGGGTGAGTTTGATCTGAGCTCGATACCCGGATGTGTGTTTTGTAATGCTGGCCATAACCTGTTTTCGTGGGGCAATTCGTGGGGCCTTTATGGGGCCTACGATGTTGAATACTTGAAAACAGGCTATCAAAAGCTTTTAGGGTATGAAAGCTAAGCCGTTGATTTTGTTTAAAATTGATTTTTTTGAATCAACGGTTTTCATGCTCTGGTGCGAACGGAGAGACTCGAACTCTCACACCTCTCGGCGCCAGAACCTAAATCTGGTGCGTCTACCAATTCCGCCACGTTCGCAGCACGAAAGAAGTAGATTCTAGCTTGGATTTTCATCCTCGGCAAGTGCTTGCTCCGTATGAAAAACAAATAGATTAGGGGCCATCTTGTACTGGCCCCCAGGTGCTTTTGTACTGCTTTGTTTTACTTGCGTTTTGGGTTCTTGGCGATCAGGCCGCGTGCTTGCCAGTCGGCTTGTTGTTCGGCGCTGATCCCCAGGTTATCCAGGATTTCCTGGGTGTCCTGGCCCAGGTGCGGAGCAGGGCGGTAGATGGCGCCAGGGGTGCGGCTCAGCTTGGGGACGATGCCAGGAACTTTAAGCGGTGTGCCATCTGGCAGACTGCTGTCCAGCAGCATGTCACGGGCCTGATAGTGGGGATCTGCTGCGATATCGGCAATGTCATAAACCCGCCCTGCGGGAACGCCAGCCTGGTCCAGAATTTCCAGTACCTTGTCCAGTTCCAGAGCGCTGGCCCAGTGGCCAATGGCGGCATCGATCACGCCTGCATTTCGGGCGCGACCATCATTGTGCGCGTAGTCGGGATTGTCAGCCATATCAGCGCGCCCAATGGCGTTCATCAAGCGCTTGAAAATGCTGTCGCCATTGCCGGCGATCAAGGCGTACTTGCCATCCTTGCAGACGTAGGCATTGCTGGGCGTAATGCCGGGCAGGCTGCTGCCGGCAGGCTCCCGAATGGCGCCGAAGGCGGAGTATTCGGGCAGCAGACTTTCCATCATGTTGAACACGGATTCATACAGGGCCACGTCAATATATTGACCTTCGCCCTTGTTCTGTTCACGCTGGCGCAGGGCCATCATGATGCCGATGACACCATGCAAGGCTGCCAGAGAGTCTCCAATGGACACGCCAACCCGTACCGGCGGCCGTCCGGCCTCACCGCTAAGGTGGCGCAAGCCGCCCATGGCCTCGCCAATCACGCCGAAACCGGGCTTGTCCTTGTAAGGGCCGGTCTGGCCGTAGCCCGATACACGCAACATGATCAGACCGGGGTTGATGGCTTTCAGGTCTTCCCAGCCTAGCCCCCATTCTTCCAGGGCGCCGGGGCGGAAGTTCTCGATCAGAATGTCACATTCTTTTACCAGTGTGCGCACCACGTCCTGACACTCCGCCTGTCGCAGGTCCAGGGCCAGAGACTTCTTGTTACGGGATTGCACCTCCCACCAGACCGAGTTACCGTCATGCAGCAAACGCCATTTACGCAAGGGGTCACCGCCTTTGGGGGATTCGATCTTGATGACGTCCGCGCCAAATTCGCCCAGGATCTTGGCGGCAAAGGGGCCGGCGATCAATTGGCCCAGTTCCAGGACCCGGATGCCGCCTAAAGGGGTGTTCATGTGCATATCAGTCTTGCGTAGGGAAGGTAAAGTAAGGGATCATAGTCCGGCACGGCTGTATTGTCTTGACAGGAAATTATGATTCAAAATACGTTTGTTTGGATTTACCGTGCCAGTTTCCGGTAAAATGCCGGATTACTCTTATCAATTACTCAATTTAATATAGGTCTTCAATGCAGCCCGAGGTTGAAATTCTGTCCGGCTTGGAGCGCCGAGTCGATGTGGTCGTTTCGGTGGCCGACGTAGAAAAACAAGTCCAGGCCCAGCTCAAGCGTGTGGCTCGTACGGCCAAGGTACAGGGCTTCCGTCCCGGTAAAGCGCCTTTGTCCGTTGTCGAGCGCAGCCACGGTCCTGGTATCCGTTACGACGCCATCAACGAAGAAATCGGCAAAGCCCTGGACAAAGTGATCCAGGACTCCAAATTGCGCGTAGCCGGCACTCCTAATCTGGAAGCCAAAGAAGGCGAGCCTGCTGAAGGCACCATGGCCTTTACCGCAACTTTCGAAGTTTACCCAGAAGTGGCCCTGCCTGATCTGTCCAAACTGGAAATCAAGCGTGCCAACACGCCTGTGACCGACGAAGACATCCAGCGCACCGTAGACGTGCTGCGCAAGCAACGCGCCAACTACGAATCCAGCGCTGATCGCCAAGCTCAGGAAGATGACCGCATCACTCTGGACTTTGTGGGCACCATTGACGGCGTCGCCTTTGAAGGCGGTAGCGCTGAAGGTTTCCAGTACCTGCAAGGTCGTGGCCGCATGCTGCCCGAGTTCGAGACTGCCGTTGCCGGCATGAAAGCAGGCGAAACCAAAACCTTCCCTCTGGAATTCCCTGCCGACTACACCGGCAAGGAAGTGGCTGGCAAAACTGCCGAATTCAAGATCACCGTGACAGACGTGGCCCAGCCTGTTCTGCCCGAGCTGGATGCTGAGTTTGCCAAGTCCCTGGGTCAGGCTGAAGGTGATGTGGACGCTTTGCTGGCCGACATTCGTGCCAACATCGAACGCGAAATCAAGGCTCGTGTGCACGCCCGTAATAAATCCGCTGTGATGGACGCCTTGCTGTCTGCCAGCGAATTTGACGTGCCTAACGCTCTGGTGGACAACGACGTGGAAGGTCGCATCGCTTCGGCTCGCGCCGAACTGAAAGAGCGCGGCGTGCCTGACGCAGACAAGATGCCTATCCCTGCCGAGGCCTTCAAGGAAGAATCCACTCGCCGCGTGCGTCTGGGTCTGCTGGTCTCCGAACTGGTCAAGGCTGCTGAACTGCAAGCCAAGCCCGAGCAGGTTCGTGCCCGCATCGAAGAATTTGCCCAGAACTACGAACAGCCCGCCCAAGTGGTGGCCTACTACTTGTCCGATCGCCAGCGTCGCGCCGAGATTGAGGCAGTGGTACTCGAAGATAACGTCGTCGAGCACGTACTGTCCCAGGCCAAGGTGTCCGACGAGGAGGTGGCGTTCGACCAAATCATGGGAACCAACTAATGTCGTCAACCTTTGTCGACTTCTACGCCTCAATGCATGGGGGGCAATCCGTTGCCCCTACGGGTTTGGGCTACGTGCCTATCGTGATCGAGCAGTCCGGTCGTGGAGAGCGGTCTTACGACATCTACTCCCGCCTGCTGCGCGAGCGCATCATCTTTCTGGTGGGCCCGGTTCATGACAACTCGGCCAACCTGATTGTGGCCCAGCTGCTGTTTCTGGAGTCGGAAAATCCTGAAAAGGATATTTCGCTCTACATCAACTCGCCCGGTGGTTCGGTCTATGCAGGCCTGGCCATCTACGACACGATGCAGTTCGTCAAGCCGGAAGTCTCGACATTGTGTACCGGCATGGCTGCCAGCATGGGCGCTTTCTTGCTGTCTTCGGGCGTCAAGGGCAAGCGTCTTGCCTTGCCTAACTCGCGCATCATGATTCATCAGCCTTCGGGCGGTGCGCGAGGCCAGGCTTCCGATATCCAGATTCAGGCCAAGGAAATCCTGAGCCTGCGTGAACGCTTGAACAAGATCCTGGCCGAAAACTGCGGCCAGCCTGTCGAGCGTATCGAGCTGGATACCGAGCGTGACAACTTCATGGCAGCTGAAGACGCTGTGGCCTATGGCCTGATCGACAAGGTGATGAACACTCGTGACGAGTAATCATCTGTCCCGCCAGGGATCGATCTGACGCAGTACTATGGCTGTTCGGGGGCGGGACTTGTTCCCGTCCTTTTACCATCCTGAAGTGAAATTTAAATTTATGTCCGAAAAGAAATCGGCCGACGAGAAAGTTCTGCATTGCTCGTTTTGCAATAAAAGCCAGCATGAGGTCAAGAAACTGATCGCTGGACCTTCGTCCGTGTTCATCTGCGACGAATGTATTGATCTGTGTACCGATATCATTCGTGACGAAGCTGCGGGCGCCACTCCTGATGGTGAACGTAAAGAATTGCCCACCCCCCAGGAAATCAAAGAGTTTCTGGATGGGTATGTCATTGGCCAGGAAATGCCCAAGCGCACCTTGGCCGTAGCGGTGTACAACCACTACAAGCGAATTCGTAGCGGCAAGGCAGGCCGTGACGATGTGGAACTGTCCAAAAGTAATATTTTGCTGATCGGGCCTACGGGTTCGGGCAAAACGCTGCTGGCCCAAACACTGGCCCGCATGCTGGATGTGCCTTTTGTGATGGCAGACGCCACCACACTGACCGAAGCCGGTTACGTGGGTGAGGACGTCGAGAACATTGTTCAAAAACTGCTGCAAAACTGCGATTACGATGTGGAAAAAGCGCAGCGCGCCATTATCTACATCGATGAAATCGATAAAATTTCCCGCAAGTCGGATAACCCTTCGATCACCCGCGACGTGTCGGGCGAGGGCGTGCAACAGGCACTGCTCAAGCTGATCGAAGGTACAGTCGCTTCGGTGCCTCCGCAAGGTGGTCGCAAGCACCCGAACCAGGACTTTGTGCAGGTGGATACCACCAGCATTCTGTTCATCGTGGGCGGTGCTTTTGATGGCTTGGAGAAGGTGATTCGCGACCGTACAGAAAAATCCGGTATCGGTTTTTCTGCTTCCGTGAAAGCCAAGTCCGAACGAGGCGTAGGCGAGCTATTCTCTGAGGCCGAGCCCGAGGATCTGATCAAGTTTGGTCTGATTCCCGAGCTGGTGGGGCGTTTGCCTGTGGTCGCCACTCTGGAAGAGCTGCACGAAGACGCACTGATCCGCATTTTGACCGAGCCGCGCAATGCCTTGGTCAAGCAGTTCCAGAAGCTGCTGAGCATGGAAGGCGTAGAGCTGGAAGTTCAGCCCGAAGCCCTGCGTGCGGTGGCCCAGCGTGCCATCAAGCGTCGTACCGGCGCTCGTGGCCTGCGCAGTATTGTCGAGCAAGCGCTGCTGGACACCATGTACGAACTGCCTTCGCGTAAAGACGTCAGCAAAGTGGTGCTGACCGAGGACGCCATTGTCGGAAAGAGTAAACCCGAATTGATTTTGGGTCGTCCTTTGTCCGATAGTGAAGCCAGTGACACTGAGTCGCCCTTGAAAAACGCAGTAGCTTAGAGATATCTCCTCGTTTGTGCCCTGTCTGGCTTTGGTCGGACAGGCGCAGGCGGGACAGGGCGACAGGCGAAGGTAAAGAGAAAGGAGTGGACCTATGAAGACCACTAGGCATAAGGGCTTGTCTCTCTTTAACTCTGTAAAGTTCTGTTCTAATGGTCGTTCGGCCTACTTGAAATATCAAAATTCGCCACAATCTGAGCTACAACAGGTTAAACCGTGAAAGGGAAGCCCAGGCTTCCCTTTTGCGTCTAAGGACATTTATAGGAAATGACTATGTCTGCGAGCCAGATTCTTTCTACGGAACCTATTGAGCTGCCGCTGCTTCCCTTGCGCGATGTAGTGGTGTTCCCTCACATGGTGATTCCGCTTTTTGTTGGCCGGCCTCGCTCGATCAAAGCCCTTGAGCTGGCAATGGAGTCCGGCAACAACATTATGTTGGTGGCGCAAAAGTCCGCAGGCAAGGACGATCCCGCTCCCGAGGATCTCTACGAAATTGCGTGTGCGGCCAGTATTTTGCAAATGCTCAAGCTGCCCGACGGCACGGTAAAAGTGCTGGTGGAAGGCTTGCAGCGCGCTCGAATCACACAGGTACAGGATGCCGAAACCCACTTCATGGCCTCGGTGGTCGAAGTGCCTGGCGACTCCGGTGATGCTGCTGAAACCGAAGCGCTGCGTCGTGCGGTGCTGGGTCAGTTCGAGCAGTACGTCAAACTGAATAAAAAGATCCCTCAGGAAATTCTGACTTCCCTGACCGGGATTGACGATGCTGGCCGTCTGGCCGATACCATCGCCGCTCATTTGCCTTTGAAGCTGGAACAAAAGCAGGGCATGCTGGAAACGCCCAAGGCTTTGGAGCGTCTGGAAAGCCTGCTGTCGCAACTGGAAGGCGAAATTGACATCTTGCAGGTCGAGAAGCGCATTCGCGGCCGTGTGAAAAAGCAGATGGAAAAGAGTCAGCGCGACTACTATCTGAACGAGCAGGTCAAGGCGATTCAGAAAGAGCTGGGCGAAGGCGAAGACGGCGCTGATGTTGAAGAGCTGGAAAAACGCATCGAGCAGGCTCAATTGAGCAAGGAAGCGCTCAAGAAAGCCGAATCGGAAATGAAGAAGCTCAAGCTGATGTCGCCGATGTCAGCCGAAGCAACCGTGGTGCGTAACTACATTGAAACGCTGGTTGGCCTGCCTTGGCGCAAAAAGAGCCGTATTAACAACTCCTTGAGCAATGCCGAGGAAGTGTTGGATGCGGATCACTTTGGTCTGGAAAAGGTCAAGGAACGTATTGTCGAGTACCTGGCTGTTCAGCAACGTGTCGACAAACTGAAGGCTCCAATCCTGTGTTTGGTTGGCCCTCCAGGCGTGGGTAAAACCTCGCTGGGACAGTCCATTGCCAAGGCAACGAACCGCAAGTTCATTCGTATGGCTTTGGGTGGTGTACGTGACGAGGCCGAGATTCGCGGTCACCGTCGTACCTACATCGGCTCCATGCCGGGCAAGGTGGTTCAGAACATGAGCAAGGTGGGTGTACGTAACCCGCTGTTCCTGCTGGACGAGATCGACAAGATGGGCGCGGATTTCCGTGGCGACCCATCCTCGGCACTGCTGGAGGTTCTGGACCCTGAACAAAACCACACCTTCCAGGATCACTACCTGGAAGTGGACTATGACTTGTCCGACGTGATGTTCGTGGCAACCAGCAACACCTTGAACATTCCACCGGCCCTGCTGGACCGTATGGAAGTGATTCGTCTGTCGGGTTATACCGAAGATGAGAAGGTGCGTATTGCTTTCGATTACCTCTTGCCCAAGCTGATGAAGAACAACGGCGTGCGGGATGGCGAGCTGGAAGTGACCGAAGATGCCGTGCGCGACATCGTGCGTTACTACACCCGTGAAGCGGGTGTACGTTCCCTGGAACGTGAAATCAGCAAGATCTGCCGCAAGGTTGTTCGCAAGCTGTTGGTGGCCAATCCACAAGCCGGTACGCGTGCAGCTCGCAACAAGACACTGACCCAGGAAACCTTGGTCGTGAATGCGGCGAATCTGAACGATTACCTGGGCGTACGTCGTTTCTCCTTCGGCCTGGCCGAAAAAGAGAACAAGGTTGGTCTGGTGACGGGTCTGGCCTGGACCGAGGTGGGCGGTGAGTTGCTGACCATCGAAGTGGCCGATATGCCCGGTAAAGGCAATGTGCTGCGCACCGGCTCGATTGGCGATGTGATGAAAGAGTCGGTTGAAGCGGCTCGCACAGTCGTACGTTCGCGTGCCCAGAAGTGGGGCATTGCCAATAGCGTGTTTGAAAAGCGTGACCTGCACGTGCACTTTCCAGAAGGCGCTACGCCCAAGGACGGTCCATCGGCCGGTATCGCCATTACGACCGCTATCGTGTCCAGCCTGACGGGTATTCCGGTTCGTGCTGATGTGGCCATGACGGGTGAAATCACCTTGCGCGGCGAAGTTCTGCCTATCGGCGGCTTGAAAGAGAAGCTGTTGGCAGCGCAACGCGGCGGCATCAAAACCGTGATGATCCCGGAAGAAAACATCAAGGACCTGGCCGATATTCCAGATAACGTGAAAAACACGCTGGAGATCATCCCGGTGCGTTGGATTGACCGTGTACTGGAAGTGGCCCTGCAAGACGCTGTAACGCCCCTGAGCGACGAAGAAGTAGCTCGCCTGGCCGCTGAGGCCTTGGCAGCCACGCGTGCTGCTGGCGCGGGTTCCGAGTCCTTCAAGCACTAAGCATCAGCAGTAGTAAGCAAGCAGTGAAACAGGCTACCTTGAACCCAAGGTAGCCTGTTTACATTTTGGTCAGGCTGATCGTGGCTTCGAGGTTAGTCATATTGATAGCAGTGGGAGCCAGATCTTTGGGCAATGATATTGAGGGAGTTGAGGGTCGCAAGCTTGCGCGAGAGGTTTACGGCTGCTCAAACCTGTATATCGGCATGCACTTCGACCAATAAAAAACCCCATGTACCAAACGGTATATGGGGTTTTTCTCTTGTCAGGAGCACCAAGCCTGTAAAACAGCTCTGGTGACCAAGAGAGAGGAAGCTTAATGCAGCGGGCTGGTACGAATCAGACCCACAGCAATGCCTTCCAAAGACAGGGAGTCCGGGTCGGTGATGATGATGGGTTCAAAGTCCGGGTTCTCGGGCAGGAGGACCACTTGATTGCTGGAGCGCGACAGGCGCTTGACGGTGACATCGTCGCCAATACGTACCACCACAATCTGCCCATTACGCGCTTCACTGGCTTTCTTGACGGCCAGCAGGTCGCCGTCAAAAATGCCCGCGTCTTTCATGCTCAAGCCGCGTACGCGCAGCAGGTAATCAGGCGTTTGGG
Source organism: Alcaligenes sp. NLF5-7 (assembly GCF_024266725.1). Classification (NCBI taxonomy): domain Bacteria; kingdom Pseudomonadati; phylum Pseudomonadota; class Betaproteobacteria; order Burkholderiales; family Alcaligenaceae; genus Alcaligenes; species Alcaligenes sp. NLF5-7. Next base: position 4,246,600 of record NZ_CP100755.1, on the reverse strand, counting down.
TGAATAGGGTAGGGGCGACGCCAATCTCGCGCTCGATATGCTCGGTGGCCAAAATAGGGCTACCGGCAGCCACGCGACCAATAATGGGCAGCAAGAGGGCGTCAGCCAGATTGGCCAATGCGTTGCTGCTGGGAGCGGCGCTTTCGCGGGTATCCGTACCGAGCAGGCGTATGCCGCGCGAGGCGCCGGCAGTCAGCTCGATAGCGCCTTTGCGGGCCAGAGCTTTCAAATGATCTTCGGCCGCATTGGCGGATTTGAAACCCAGCACCTGAGCAATCTCTGCTCGAGTGGGAGGGAAACCCGTCCGTTCGATTTCAGAACGAATGATGTCCAGCACTTGTTGTTGGCGTGCGGTGAGCTTGGCGGTCATAGTATTGTCTGCTGAATATATATACAGTAAAGATTGTGCGTTACAGTTGGCGTTTTTGCAAGCGGTGAGGGCCCTAAAGGCTTAATTTTTGACCCTTCGGGCTGCTCAGGCAGACTGGGGCCAATCCTTGCGGTCCAGGGTGTACAGCACATGGGGGGCGAGTTTGTGGCCCGCCGCTACACCGGGGTGATCAAAGGTACCAGCTTGCTCTGTCATGCCCAGGCGTTGCATGACGGTCTGCGAAGGCAAGTTCAATTGAGCGGTGTACGCCACAATTTGATCCAGGCCCAGTTCGTCAAAACCAAAGTCCATGCAGGCTCGTGCCGCTTCGGTGGCATAGCCCTTGCCCCAGTACTCAGGCAGCAAACGCCAAAGAACTTCCACGCAAGGCTGAAAGTACAGATCGGCGGTCGGGCGGTTCAAGCCCACCATGCCAATGAAGGCCCCGTTTTCTTTCAGCTCGACTGCCCAGGGACCCCAGCCATGCTCGTCAATCAGGCTTTGGCTGCGGTGGGCGATGGCATCGCTTTGCTCACGGTCCAGGGTGGCCGGATAAAAACGCAGTGCGTGGGGATCGCTGTTCAAGCGGAAAAAGGGCTCCAGGTCGGAAGCTTTCCAGGGGCGCAAGATCAGGCGTTCGGTGTTCAGGGAAATCGTGTCTGTCATGGTAGTGCTCCAAGGGCTGGAACGACAACGCCCTTCCGAAGAAGGGCGTTGGGGCTGTAGTGAGGGACAGCTTACGTCAGGACTTGAGCGATGGCCTTGGCCACGACGTCAATATTCTGGCTGTTCAATGCAGCAACGCAAATACGGCCGCTGCTGACAGCGTAAATGCCGTGTTCCTGGCGCAGGCGTTCGACTTGCTCGGCAGTCAGGCCGGAGTAGGAGAACATGCCGCGCTGTTGCAGCACGAAGTCAAAGTTTTGGGTAGCGCCGTGCTCTTTCAGCTTGGCAACCAGTTGGGCGCGCATTTCGCGGATGCGATCACGCATGCCGGCCAGTTCAGTCGCCCAAGTCTGGAACAGTTCAGGCGAGTTCAGTACCGTGGCCACAACTTTGCCACCGTGTGTGGGTGGGTTGGAGTAGTTGGTGCGAATCACACGCTTGACCTGGCTCAGTACGCGGGAGGTTTCGTCCTTGCTGGAAGTAACCAGGGTCAGGGCGCCAACGCGCTCGCCGTACAGCGAGAAGGACTTGGAGAACGAGGAGCTGATGAACATGGACAGACCCAGCTTGGCAAACAGACGCACTACGCTGGCGTCTTCTTCCAGACCGGCGCCAAAGCCTTGGTAAGCGATGTCCAGGAAAGGAACCAGTTGACGTTCTTTGATCAGCTCGGCGATCTGGGCCCATTGTTCCATGCTGGGGTCCACGCCGGTCGGGTTGTGGCAGCAAGCGTGCAGGACCACGATGGACTGGGCCGGCATGGCGCGCAGCGAGGCGATCATGCCGTCAAAGTTCAGGCCATGCGTAGCGGCATCGTAGTAAGCGTAGGTGTTGACCTTGAAGCCGGCGCGCTCGAACAGGGCGCGGTGGTTTTCCCAGCTTGGATCGCTGATGTAAACCTCGGACTGGGGCAACAGTTGCTGCAGGAAGTCAGCACCGATTTTCAGCGCACCGGTACCGCCCAGGGATTGCACGGTCAAGGCGCGGCCTTCGGCAATGATGGGGGAGTCGGCACCCAGCAACAGGGTTTGAGCACCCAGATTGTAGGTATTGATCCCTTCAATAGGCAGGTAGCTGCGCGCGGCGGCTTTGCTCATCATGGCTTCCTCAGCCTTTTGAACAGCCTGCAAAATCGGGATACGCCCTTGATCGTCGTAGTAAACACCGACCCCCAGATTAACTTTGCCGCTGCGTTCGTCGGCATTGTATTGTTCGTTCAAACCCAAAATAGGGTCGCGTGGAGCCAGTTCGACGGTTTCGAAGAGCGATGTCATGATGATATGGGGGCGTTAGTGCAGAAAGGTAGAAAAACAAAGCATTAATGTGATAATACGGGCTTACCCTAAAGTGTGTCTAGCATGAAATTTGAGCCTGCCTTTCAAGAATTTCCGGGGAGTTCCTTCAAACTTTTCCAACCTTATTTGCCTGCTGGCGACCAGCCTGCGGCGATTGAGCAGTTGGTTGAGGGGATTGATGATGGCTTGATGTACCAGACCCTTTTGGGGGTAACTGGCTCGGGCAAGACCTATACGATGGCGAACATTATTGCTCGCACCGGGCGTCCGGCCATTGTTCTGGCGCCCAATAAAACCCTGGCGGCGCAGTTGTACGCCGAGATGCGCGAGTTCTTTCCACGCAACGCCGTGGAGTACTTTGTGTCTTACTACGATTACTACCAGCCCGAGGCCTATGTGCCATCGCGTGATCTGTTTATTGAAAAGGACTCGTCCATCAATGAACACATCGAGCAGATGCGCTTGTCGGCCACCAAAAGTCTGCTAGAACGGCCTGACACCATTATTGTGGGTACCGTGTCCTGCATCTACGGTATTGGTAACCCCGGTGATTACCATGCCATGGTGCTGACCCTGCGCAAGGGTGACCGTATCGCCCGCCAGGAGCTGCTGGCGCGTCTGGTCGCCATGCAGTACGAGCGTAACGATCTGGATTTTCAGCGTGGGATATTCCGTGCTCGTGGTGAAGTGGTCGATATCTTCCCGGCAGAAAACGCGGAGCTGGCCTTGCGAGTCAGCCTGTTTGATGACGAGATTGAAGAGCTGGAGTTGTTCGATCCGCTGACAGGCAAGGTCGTGCAGAAGCTGAACCGCTTTACCGTGTTCCCTAGCTCGCATTATGTGACGCCACGCGAAACCGTGTTGAGGGCGATTGAAACCATCAAGCTCGAACTGCGCGAGCGTCTGGAATTTCTGACACGGGAAGGGCATTTGGTTGAAGCTCAACGCCTGGAGCAGCGCACCCGTTTTGATCTGGAGATGCTGCAGGAGCTGGGCTTTTGCAAAGGCATCGAGAACTACTCCCGCCACTTGTCAGGAGCTGCGCCTGGCGATCCGCCGCCGACATTGATCGACTACCTGCCGCGTAACTCCCTGATGTTTATCGACGAAAGCCACGTCACTATCGGGCAGTTGGGTGCCATGTATCGCGGTGACCGCTCGCGTAAAGAAACCCTGGTGCAGTTCGGTTTCCGCCTGCCTTCGGCCATGGATAACCGGCCTTTGAAACTGGAAGAGTTCGAACGCCGTATGCCGCAAACCGTGTTCGTGTCGGCTACTCCCGCTGCCTACGAGCAAGAGCATGCAGACAATGTGGTTGAACAGGTGGTGCGACCTACCGGACTGGTGGACCCGGAAATCGAGGTGCGCCCGGCTACCACGCAGGTCGATGACTTGCTGGGTGAAATCAAGCTGCGTACTGCGCAGGAAGACCGTGTATTGGTGACGACGCTGACCAAGCGCATGTCAGAGGATCTGACCGAATACTTGTCAGAGAACGGTATTCGCGTGCGCTACTTGCACTCGGACATTGATACGGTGGAACGGGCCGAGATCATCCGGGATCTGCGTCTGGGCGTCTTCGATGTGCTGGTCGGGATCAACCTGCTGCGTGAGGGGCTGGATTTGCCCGAAGTGTCTCTGGTGGCGATTCTGGATGCGGACAAGGAAGGCTTCCTGCGTTCGGAGCGCAGCCTGATTCAAACCATAGGTCGGGCAGCGCGTAACCTGAACGGTAAAGCCATTCTGTATGCCGACAGAATGACGGACTCCATGCACCGCGCCATTGAAGAAACCGAGCGCCGTCGTGCCAAGCAGATCGCCTTTAACGAAGAGCACGGTATTACGCCGCGCGGCGTGAACAAGGCCGTCCGTGAGTTGATTGATGGTGTTGTTGCCTCGGATCCAACCGCCAGCTTGCGCGAGGATGTGCCGGACGAGTTGATTCGCGACGAGAAGGCCGCTGCACGCGAGATCAAGCGTCTGGAAAAAGAGATGATGGACCACGCCCGCAACCTGGAGTTCGAGCAAGCGGCAGCCGCGCGCGACAAGTTGCAAAGACTGAAGGCCAAGCTGCTGATGGCGTGATGATTGTTGTGTATTTGCAACTAAAGCTGGACGAAAGCTCAGAAAAAACACCGTTCTGCTACCGGCTTTCATCACTCGGGTGTATTGCTTGATTTATCTCATCTCGAGAAAGTGGTGTATCCGCTAAGCAAACGGTGCTGCGCCTTTGGTTTATTCCAAACTTCAAGCAGCTGCGGCCGGTTCTTATTGGCAGCTCCCAAACGATACGGATTTGCTGTTTTCAAGGCGATTTTCGGGGTCTGTTTTCACCCCGGTTTCGTCTTGCCTTATTTGGGGTTTTCCCGCAGACTTTGACGCATTATGAGTAAGGTTCTGTTTGTCTGTACAGGGAATATTTGCCGCTCCCCCAGCGCCGAAGGTGTCTTGCGCCAACTGGTCGACCAGGCTAGTTTGTCGGAGGCTATTTTGGTGGATTCAGCCGCCACGCATGGCTTTCATGTTGGCGAGCATCCTGACACACGCGCACAGATAGCCGCTCGTAAACGCGGTTATGACATCTCTACCTATCAGGCCCGACAGGTCCAGCGCGAGGACTTTCGCAACTTCGACCTTATCTTGAGCATGGACTGGGAAAACCACGCTGCCTTGCAGCAAATGTGTCCTCCCATTTATCGTCACAAGCTCATGCTGCTGATGCGCTTTGCCACTGACTATGAAGCGGCTACCGTGCCCGATCCTTATTATGGCGGCCAGGATGGCTTTAATAAGGTCATGGACTACATCGAAGATGCCTGCCAGGGCGTGTTCGAACTGGTTCGCAAGCGCGTCCCCAATTACCGTGCTGCCTGAGTGGCTATATAACACTTCAGTATAAGTGTAAAAACACACGCTCAAGCACGGTAGTTTCCCCTGTATTTGCTATACTGGACCAAATTGGTCGGATTTGCCGTTGGCAGTCCGGCCGCTTTCGCCTTTGGCAAGGAAACTATCATGCGTTTGACGACAAAAGGGCGTTTCGCCGTAACCGCGATGATCGATCTTGCGCTGCGCCAGCAAAGTGGACCGGTGACGCTCGCAGGCATCAGCCAGCGACAGGGTATCTCGCTCTCGTATCTTGAACAGTTGTTTGGCAAGTTGCGCCGCCATGAACTGGTCGATAGTGTGCGTGGTCCGGGTGGTGGCTATACGCTTGCGCGTCTGGCCCGCCACATCACCGTTGCTGACATTGTGTTTGCGGTCGATGAGCCCGTTGATGCCACCCAATGCGGTGGCAAGGGTAATTGCAAGCAGGGCACAAATGGGCAGAAAGGCGAGTGCATGACTCACGAGCTTTGGGCGACGCTTAGTCGTAAAATGGTCGATTATCTGGATTCTGTCTCGCTACAGGACTTGGTTGATCAGCAGCGTCTGCGTCAGCTCAAGTTGGCCGCTCAGGAAGCCGGCCAGCCAGAAGAATGTACTTTGTAGTGGGCAAGATCCGCTACTGACCCGGAGTTTTGTATGAGTCGCGCTCAGCGTATCTATATGGATTATGCCGCCACTACACCGGTAGACCCGCGTGTGGCCGACAGCATGATTCCCTGGTTGACGGAACGATTTGGCAATCCGGCCTCCAGCAGCCATCCCTATGGGTGGGATGCGGAAGAGGCCGTGGACCAGGCGCGCCGTCAGGTTGCCGCTTTGGTAGGGGCAGAGCCGCGTGAAATCGTCTGGACCTCCGGTGCTACCGAAGCCATCAATCTGGCGTTAAAAGGTGCCGCGCAGTTTTATCAGTCCAAGGGCCGCCATATTATTACCGTCCGTACGGAACACAAGGCCGTGCTGGATACCTGTCTGGCCTTGCAGGACGAAGGGTTTGAAGTCACCTTTCTGGATGTCCTGCCCAGTGGTCTGATTGATCCTCAGGCGTTTGAACAAGCCATTCGCCCCGATACCATCCTGGCCTCGGTCATGTTGGTGAATAACGAAATTGGCGTGATTCAAGATGTGCAGGCCCTGGGGGCAATGTGCCGGGAGCACAAGGTGCTGTTCCATGTGGACGCCGCCCAGGCCACCGGCAAGGTGGCGATCAATCTGCAGGAGTGGCCGGTGGATTTGATGTCCATGTCTGCCCACAAGACTTACGGTCCCAAAGGAATCGGTGCCTTGTATATCCGTCGTAAACCGGCGGTGCGCCTGAAAGCGCAGATTCACGGTGGTGGTCACGAACGCGGGTTTCGCTCCGGTACGCTGGCCACTCATCAGATCGTGGGCATGGGGCGTGCTTTTGAACTGGCTGCGCAGGAAATGGATCTAGACAATCAGCGCATCACCGCGCTGCGAGATCGTCTATGGGCTGGCCTGCAGTCTATCCCTGACCTGTTCCTGAATGGCACCTTGGATCAGCGTGTGCCGCACAACCTGAACATCAGCGTGGATCACATCGAGGGCGAAGCTCTGATGATGGCCCTGACGGATCTGGCCGTGTCCAGCGGCTCGGCCTGTACGTCGGCCAGCCTGGAACCGTCCTACGTATTGACGGCCTTGGGTCGCAGCGATCAGTTGGCGCACAGCTCCTTGCGCTTGAGCCTTGGTCGTTTCACGACCGAGCAGGACATTGATGACACGATAGCCGCCATCCGTCGTGTGGTTGAACAATTGCGGGCCATCTCTCCCTTGTGGAGCGAGCCTGCTTCGGAGCAGTTCGCGCAATGATATATAGTGACGCTGTCATGGAGTATTTCCTGCACCCGCGTCATGTGGGTGTCATGAACAGCAGTGATGCTGACGTGGGTACAGGGGAAGCGGGAAGTCACGAAACCGGGGCCTTGATTCGCATTCAGCTCAAGGTATCGGAGCAGGGCCAGATTCAGGATAGCTGTTTCAAGGCTTATGGCTGTGGCTGTACCATCGCTGCCGCCTCATTGGCGACACAGTGGCTGCAAGGTCGCAGTCTGGAGCAGGCAGCTCAGTTCTCGTCTACAGATGTGCAGCAAGCGCTGGAATTGCCGCCGGTCAAAGTGCATTGTGCTTTGTTGGCCCAGGAGGCGGTTCAGGCCGCTATTGCCTCGGTACAGAACAAAGGCGCGTTTTAGTTGTCCAAGCCTGAAGGCCGAATATTCTTTCAGGTTTATAGAAAGGAAAAGATTATGTCTATTTCTCTTACTCAGCCCGCCGCAGAACATATCCAGCGTCATTTGAAAAAACGCGGGGGCGGTTTGGGGCTACGTTTGGGTGTACGGCTGACCGGTTGCTCGGGTCTGGCCTACAAGCTGGATTTTGTTGATGAGCCGGTTGAAGGCGATCAACTGTTTGAAGAGCACGGCGTTAAACTGTTTGTTGATCCTAAAAGCCTGCCCTTTATTGACGGCACGCGTCTGGATTATGGCCGTGATGGCCTCAATGAAGGTTTCAAGTTCATCAATCCAAACGAGAAAGCCTCCTGCGGGTGTGGCGAATCGTTTACCGTGTAGGAACTCATGTCATTACGTTTCGGTTTGGCGGCCAATCAATTGCACCATGATTCGGCAGATGCGGCTTTGTTTCAGTGGTTGCGGCGTTCAGCCAGCGGTATTCGCGAATTGGAAGTTGAGCTTTATACGGTCGGTCGTACCTGTAATGCCATCGAGCGTTCGGGCCTGCTGGAAGGCTATGGCGGCCTGGTTCGCTATCCCTATGGTCGTGATGGCGGCTTGATGAAGCTGGTGGCCCGGGTCACGCAAAGCCCGGATGGTACACCGCCTTTTGATGGCGCCATTTATCTGATTGACCCGGTAGACCCTTCATCCATTTTTCCGGAAGCATTGGCGCTCAAGCGCCAATGCATCACGCATGGCCGTCCTTTCATTTCTACCTTGATGGGTGCAATTGAATGGATTGAAGTGGAGCGTGTCAGCCGCGGCTTGTGGCCCGATTCCAGCTGCAAACGTATTTTTGACTTCCCTAATCAAACCTTGGCCATGATTGCGCACGATGCACTCAAGGACAAGATGATTGAGTTTGCCGACAAGCATTTTGATCTGCTGTCTCGCTTTGGCCAACGCGTGGGAACCGGGACGACAAGCCGCCTGTTGAATGAGCTGGCCTGGTCCAAAGGCTGGCCTAAGGAAACACCCTGGATTCAGTCATATCTAAGTGGACCTTTGGGCGGCGATGCACAAATTGCCGAGCTGGTGCTGGAAAATCGTTGTCAACGTGTCATCTTCTTTGAAGACCCGCACGTTGCGCGTCAGCACGAGGCTGACATCCAGCTGCTGGAGCGTGCGGTGCGCGTGGTAGCTGACAAGGCTTCGTGTTTTTCTTCGCCTGAGGTGGCTCATAAATGGGCGCAGGCGGTGATGCGTTTGCCGGTGGATTAATTGCCTCCAAATCGTACTCGCAACACAGGTGCAACACGATGAGTCTATGAGCCTGGATTCGCAGTAAAAAGAGGACGCTTTCGAGCGTCCTTTTTTGTTTCGGCATGACGTGTCGCCGAGCAAGTGGTCAGGCTGCGCGAAAGTCGCTGAGAGGCGCTTTAGCGACGGTCGGGACGAGGGCAGCTTGATTCGCGCACGGGGGCTCTCTAGACTACAGTTCGTTGTTGGCAAGCACTGCAACACAATGTCGCCCGATCAATGGGGCAGTCTGTGGATACTGGAGGTAGGCTTGAATCGACGCATGATCTTGAAAGCGACCGGCGCGGGTATCGCCGCCCGGCTTGGAGTTCCTGTTTCTTCTTTGGGTGCTATGTTTGCCACGGTTCCGGCACGTGCGCAGCAGGCCGATACGTTTCCCTCCGGGCCTGTGCGTATTGTTGTTCCGGTGAATCCGGGCGGCAACGCTGACCGTATCGCACGGATGCTCGCGCAAAATCTTGCCAAATTGTGGCAACAAACGGTGATCGTGGATAATGTGCCCGGCGCTCACACCAGCCTTGGCGTCAACCGGGTAGTTCGTGCAGCCCCAAACGGGCATACGCTCTTGTCTAGCGGGGATCAGCTTGCGATCAACGCTGCCCTCGGTCGCAAGCTGCCCTATAGCGAGACGGAGGTCCGTGGTGTGACCCGCACTATTGTTAATTCGCAGGTGCTGGTGGTGCGTCCCGGTCTGGGCGTTAAGCACTTTGATGACTACGTGGCACTTCTTAAACGTCAGCCTGGCGAAGTATCTGCAGCGCTGCCGATTGGTTACGGCAGTATTTATCATCTGGCCGTCGAGATGCTTAACCAGCGTTTGGGTACGCAAACCAATAACATTCCCTACGCGGGAGGGGCCCCCGCTATGTTGGACATACTGGGCGGGCATGTTGACGGAGCACTTATTGATATCTCTGGAACAATCCAGAACATTCAGAAGCGTGAGCTCATCCCTCTGGCGGTGACATCGCCGGAGCGCTCGAAGGTTTTACCGGATGTTCCCACTTTTCATGAATTGGGAGTATCTGATTTCGTGATCGAAAGCTGGCAGGGCGTTTTTGTGCCACGTGCCACGCCCGATGAGGTGGTTGCCGGGCTGAATCGCGATATTACGGCTGTACTGCATTCGCGCGAATTTGCGGAGCCATTGGAGGAGCAGGGCTTTGTGATCGCGCCTGGTTCGGCCGAGTCGCTAGATCAGATCGTGGCGCGTGATATTGCCTTGTTTCGTGAAGTGGCGGCAGTTGCTGGTATCAAGCCTGAGTGAGGTCTGTCTTTACCGGCGTAGGGCTGTAATGATGCGATTGGAGTGGAGTCTGTTCCTGAACGGGCAGAATAGCTGCGTATGTGCGTATGTGCGTATGTGCGTATGTGCGTATGTGCGTATGTGCGTATGTGCGGCCGAAGATGCATAAGGAAAAACGCGCGGTCAAGACCGCGCGTTTTTCTTGCTTGAGACTGATCAGTCCTCGCGACGCAGGTGCGGGAACAGGATCACGTCACGGATAGCAGGGCTATCGGTCAGCAACATGACCAGTCGGTCGATACCGATACCGCAGCCGCCTGTAGGAGGCATACCGTATTCCAGTGCACGGATGTAGTCCGCGTCATAGAACATGGCTTCTTCGTCGCCAGCGTCCTTGGCCTGAACCTGGGCCTGGAAACGTGCGGCCTGATCTTCAGGATCGTTCAACTCCGAGAAACCATTGGCAATTTCGCGACCAGTAATGAACAGCTCAAAGCGCTCGGTAATGCCTTCCTGGGTGTCCGAAGCGCGTGCCAGTGGCGACACTTCCACGGGGTAGTCCACGATGAAGGTAGGGTGCCACAGCTTGGATTCTGCTGTTTCTTCAAACAGAGCCAGTTGCAAGGCACCCAGACCGGCATCGCGCAGTGGGGGTGAGTTCACGTCCACTTTCAGGCGAGCCAGCTCAGTGCGCAGGAATTGGATATCTTCCAGCTGTTCGATCTGGTAGGACGGAGCGTACTTCATGATGGCGCCGGTAATGGTCAGGCGATCAAAAGGCAGGCTCAGATCCAGCTCGCGTTCCTGGTATTGCAGGGTGGCGGTGCCACGGGCGCTGATAGCGGCTTCGCGTATCAGGTTTTCGGTGAAGTCCATCAGCCACTGGTAATCCGTATAGGCCGCGTAGAACTCCATCATGGTGAATTCAGGGTTGTGACGAGGGCTGACGCCTTCGTTACGGAAGTTGCGGTTGATCTCGAATACGCGCTCGAAACCGCCCACGATCAAACGCTTCAGGTACAGCTCGGGAGCAATACGCAGGTACATTTCCATGTCCAGCGCATTGTGGTGCGTAATGAAGGGTTTGGCCGATGCGCCACCCGGAATGGGGTGCAGCATGGGGGTTTCCACTTCCAGGAAGTTGGCCTGGGCCATGTGCTGGCGCAAGCTGCTCATGACCTTGCTGCGGGCCAGGAAGGTTTGACGGGTGTCTTCACCCATGATCAGGTCTACGTAGCGCTGACGGTACTTCAATTCCTGGTCAGCCAGACCGTGGAATTTGTCGGGCAGGGGGCGCAGGGACTTGGCCAGCAGGCGCACGCTGGAAGCATGTACGGACAGCTCGCCCTTATTGGTTTTGAAGACTGTGCCTTCCACGGCCAGGATGTCACCGATATCCCAGCCCTTGAATTCCGCGTAGTTTTCTTCGCCCAGTGCGGCTTTGTCCAGGTAGATCTGGATGCGGCCGGAAGCATCTTGCAGTGTGGCAAAACTGGCTTTACCCATGACACGCTTGAGCATCATGCGGCCAGCTACTTTCACGACTTTATTGGTTGCAGCCAGGGCATCCTTGTCCTGCTCGCCGTACTGGCTGTGCAGCTCGGCAGCGTGAGCGTCAGGGCGAAAATCGTTGGGGTAGGCGATGCCGTTTTCGCGCAGGCGGTCCAGTTTGGAACGACGCTCGGCGATCAGGCGGTTTTCGTCTACGACGGGGGCGGAAGTGTCTAGCGGTTCAGTCATTGTGTCAGTACTTATTCGTAGTGGCGGATGTCATCCAGGACGTGCTGGCCAAAATCCGGGCTGTTCAGGTGGCGCAAAATGCGCTCGGCCGTATCGTCCGGGCTGCTTAGCTGACCTTGTTGATGCAGGTCGATAAAGCGGCTCAGGTTCGGGAGCTGGTCGCGGGATTGGCTACGGATATGGCCTTGCATATCGGTATCGATCACGCCAGGGGCCAGAGAGCAAACGGCCAGCTCGGGATTTTCCAGCTTCAGGGTTTGCGTATAAAAATCCAGCGCTGCCTTGCTGCAGCCGTACACGGCCCAGCCCGAGACGGGTTTGCGGCCGGCACCGGAGGATATATTGAGCACCTGGCGTTGGGCATCCTTGGGGGCGCCTTGCAAGAAGGCGGCGGTCAGGCTCATGACACTGGCGACATTCAATTGCAGCGCCTGTGTAATGGCCTGGGCATCGAGCAGGTGGCTGGCCTGCCCAACGGGATCAACCGTGCCCGCATTATTAATGAGGACGTAGCGTTGAGCCTGTGTCTGGCTGATCAAGGCTTGCAGAGCCTTGGCAGCCTGTTGTGCGCCTTCCGCGCTGGCCAGGTCTACTTGCAGATGTTGATGAGCCCCTTGGGGCGCATCCAGTTGCAGTTCGCTGCGGGCCAAAGTGATCAACTGATGGCCAGCGGCCAGTGCCTGACGTGCCAGGGACAAGCCCAGACCGCGAGAGGCACCGCTTAGAACAGTCAGCGTGGAAGCGTGCATATTAAATACCTTGTTTCAGGCTGGCTTGAATAAAGGCATCCAGGTCACCATCCAGAATCTTCTGGGTATTGGAGCTTTCGTAGTTGGTACGCAAGTCCTTGATGCGGCTCTGGTCCAGCACATAGGAACGGATCTGGTGACCCCAACCCACATCGCTCTTGGAGTCTTCCAGTTTTTGCTGCTCGGCCATACGGTTGCGCATTTCCAGCTCGTACAGGCGGGACTTCAGCATTTGCATGGCTTCGGCACGGTTACGGTGCTGCGAGCGGTCGTTCTGACACTGCACCACAATGCCGCTGGGCTCGTGCGTAATACGAACGGCCGAGTCGGTTTTGTTAATGTGCTGACCACCGGCACCACTGGCGCGGTAAGTGTCGATACGCAAGTCGGCCGGGTTGATTTCGACTTCAAAGGAGTCGTCGATTTCCGGGTAGACGAACACGCTGGTGAAAGACGTGTGGCGGCCGTTGGAGGAGTCAAAGGGACTTTTGCGAACCAGACGGTGCACGCCGGTTTCAGTGCGCAGAAAACCGTAGGCGTAATCGCCTTCAATCTTGATGGAGGCCGATTTGATACCCGCCACATCGCCGTCAGACTGTTCCAGGATCTCAGCCTTGAAGCCCTTGTGTTCGGCATAACGCACATACATGCGTAGCAGCATGGAGGCCCAGTCCTGGGCTTCGGTACCACCCGCACCGGCCTGAATATCCATAAAGCAATTCAGCGGGTCGGCAGGGTTGGAGAACATGCGGCGGAATTCCAGCTCTTCAATACGGCTGGCCATGGCGGCACAATCTTCTTCGATGGCGGCGATAGTGGCATCGTCATCGTCCATCGCGGCAAGCTCAAACAGGTCCTGCGAATCTTTCAAACCCGTGTGCAAGGCGTCCAGCACATGCACCACGTTTTCCAGACTTTTCTTTTCGCGGCCCAGATCCTGAGCGTGCTGAGGATCGTTCCAGACGTTGGGATCCTCGAGTTCGGCATTGACTACGTGCAAACGATGAGCTTTGTCATCGTAGTCAAAGATACCTCCGTAAGGCATTTTCCCGCTCCGAATAATCGGCAAGGCGGGCTTCCAGTTGATTAAGTCGTTCCGATTCCATGATTCAGCGGCTTTCCTATATTTGATGTGCCACCCACGCCAGCCAGCAAGGCGGCGCGCGGCAAACTTCCGATTTTACCCTTATCGGAGGTCTATGGCACGTATTGGCCGCTCAGGAACCGGACATTGTGCACGTGGCTGTGCGATAGGCGGACACGGATCGGTAAGAAGGCTGCGTGGGGGCGGCGGGCAGGGCGGGAGCATCGGGCCCGGAAAGATCGCTATCCAGACTGAAATGCGCCACCACCTGGGCCAGCAAAGTGGTTTGCTCCAGCTGCTCCTGAGCGGTGTGGGCGCTGTGTTCAAGCAGTTGGCGGTTGGACTGGCCTTGCTGGTCCAGGCGCATCATGACCTGGTTCACGTAGTCGATATGCGTCGCCTGCTCCTGAGAGGCTTGGGCAATATCGGCCACAATGCTGCGCATTTCATTGACCTTGTGTTGTGTGTTGGCCATGACTTGCGCCATACCTCGGGCGGCAGCCGAGCTTTGCTCGGTTTGTTCGACTGAGCTGGAAATCAGGGTGGAAATCTGTTGCAAGGCGTCGGTGGAGCGCAAAGCCAGGTTGCGCACTTCGGCAGCAACAACCGCAAAGCCATGACCATGGACTCCGGCGCGGGCGGCTTCCACCGCGGCATTCAGGGCCAGGATATTGGTCTGGAAGGCAATGTTGCGGATCAGTTTGGTGATCTCGCTCATTTTGTTCGAGCTGTCGGCAATTGCGTCGATGGTATCGAGCAGGCTGTGTACCGCTTGATTGCCCAGGGCCACCTGGCTGGAGGTGTCTTGCGCCAGATGATCGGCGGTTTGGGCCTGCTCCGCGTTCTGGCGCACGGTGTCAGCCAGTTGATTCATCGCCTTGACGGTCTGATTCAATTCGGTGGATTGGTCCAGAATTTGTTCGCTCAGGTTCTGGCTACCCAGCACAATGGCATGCGAGCCGTCGCGTATCAAGCCGGTTTGTTCGCGGATCTGATGCACCACGGTTTGTACGCCCTGGCCGATGCCATTGAGTGCTGTAAGCAAGGTCCCGAACTCATCATGGCGACGCACGCTGAGCTGCGCATTGAGCTTGCCCTGGGCCAGCTCCTTGGCCAGATTTGCCCCTTGATCCAGTGGCTGCTTGATGGAGCGATACAAGAGGCGTAGAGCAATCGTGCTGGCCATGAAGAACAGGGCCAGTGCCGCTAATGCCAGACTGAACGCACGGTCGCTGCTACGACCAGCCAGATCCAGAGAACTGTCCAGGCGCTCGCTGAACTGGTGTTCGAACTGATCCAGTGTGTTGGTGATCTGGGCGGAGGCTTGAATGTATTGCTGGCTGAACACCAGCACTTTGGCCATCAAGGCATTGGGCAGGGCGATACGGATAGCGCCGTTACCATCTTCAAACTGGCCGCTGGCGGTTTGGATGGCCTCGGACTGAACCTGGCTAAGTGCGAGGGTCTGCTCATAGGCGGAGCGAAGCAGGTCCTGTTCAGCCGGTTCCAGCTCCAGATCCCTGAAGCGGTCCAGCATCGCCAGTGTGACACCATCCTGATCCGCCTGGGCACCCGTAAACACCGCCAGGAGGTGGCGGAAGTTTTCCTGAAATTCGATCTGTTCGCTGGAGACAAACGCGATGGCCTGACGGCTTAGCAATTCGCTGATGCGTTTGAAGTCTTTGCTAAGCGCCGTCGTTTGATGGCGCTGGGCTTCCAGATGCTTGCGCTGTTCGATGCTGCTGCTCAAATGTTGCAGGGCAATCAGCATCAGGATTAGAAACAGGCTCAGAATTGCAAAATAGGCGATGAAGCCGGTTTTGAGCGTCAGTAGTTTTTTCAAGGCGACTCCCACAAGATGTGGGGTGCGCCCGAGCGCTGATGGCTCTTGTCGCACCCCTGTCAGGCGCGCCTATCTTTGCATCTAATTGTGACAGGGGTGTGGCGCTATGTCTTAACGGCGGTGGGGAGTGCGACGAGGGGCAGAGGTCGGCGCGCCAATACGCTTGGGCAGGTGGCGGAAGATAATGCGACCTTTGCTCAGGTCGTAGGGCGACATTTCCAGGGTGACGCTGTCGCCAGCCAGAATACGGATGTGGTGCTTGCGCATTTTACCGCCGGTGTAGGCGATAACGGCGTGACCGTTGTCCAGGGTGACACGAAAGCGCGAGTCAGGCAGGATTTCGGTGACGGAACCTTGCATTTCAAGTAGCTCTTCTTTGGCCATAAATCGGGACTCCTTTAAAAATAATAATTCCCGTCTGGCCTTGCTGGGCGGGACGGGGACGGGCTTGAAAACAAGGCAGACCGACAAACCGGACAAGCGGTGTCTGGAGTCCAGCCTTGCACTAGGCCCATAAAAATCGGGGTGAATCTGTGTCTGTCAGGAATGGTTGGTTCCAGACAGGGTCAGGTGGATCAAATTGAAAACACGCCCGCCGTTCATAGGGGGATCCAGCCGGGGCAGACAAGGTCTGCCTACCTGAAAAACGGGCAAAAACACGAATACTTGCCAGGAACAGGAACCTGTATAACGACGCGCGGGACAGGCCCTTGCGGTTAAAGGTGCTGGTTGTGGTGCCAAGTAATGCACTTGGGGCGCTTGATCGGGTCAAGCTTTATTCCCAAAAGTGGGGGTGTTTCAAGGTCGATTTACCCTGGGTAGCTGCATCTGATGTTGCTAAAGTCAGACGAGCGTGGATGGGATGGGCCAATAAAATTCAATCAGCGCCATGACGTGACAATTGTATGATTATAAATAATATTTATGGATTGGTCAAAGATTGACCAGTTCTCATCGTCACAAGCAGGCAGGTAAAGGCGTAGAGGGCAGAGCATGCTTGCCTATATACTAGGCCAATCGTAACGGCGCAGAGGTGACCTGAGGAGGGATCACATGCGCCGTTGCCGTTTTTTAGGACATGCTTGTGAGCACTCAGAAACTGACCCCTGGCACGACGGCTTTACTGGTTTTACCCACGATCTTGTGGGCAAGTAATGCCATTGTGGGGCGCCTGATTCATGATCAGGTTCCGCCCATTACCCTGAATTTCTTCCGTTGGCTGGTAGCTTTCACCATTCTGCTTTTTGTGGGACGACAAGTGCTGCGACGCGGCAGTAATTTGTGGACCAACTGGAAACGCTACTCGATTCTGGGTTTGCTGGGCATAGGGATCTATAACGCTTTGCAATACCTGGCACTGCAAAGCTCGTCCCCCATTAACGTGACTTTGGTCAACGCCAGCTTGCCGTTCTGGATGCTGGTCATTGGACGCCTGTTCTTCAAATCCACCGTCAATGGGCGTCAGTTGGTGGGTGGCTTGATGTCCTTGCTGGGTGTGGTGCTGGTGCTGACGCGTGCGGACTGGCAGGAGCTGATGGCCTTCCGTTTTGTGCCGGGTGATGTGTACATGGTGATTGCCACTATCGCCTGGGCGATCTATAGCTGGATGCTCAGCACCCGTCGCCATGAGGGTGCAATCGCAGAAACCTGGGCCACTGTAGTGATGGCACAAGTGTTTTTCGGTTTGATCTGGTCTGGTGCTTTTGCCGCCATGGAGTGGCAATTTACCGACTGGCATATCGACTGGTCCTGGGGCTTGTTGCTGGCCATTCTGTATGTGGGGACTGGTCCGGCTCTGATCGCCTTGCGATGCTGGGGGGTGGCTGTTCAGCGAGTGGGCGCTGCCACGGCCGGTTTCTTCGTCAATCTGATGCCTGTATTTGCCGCCTTGATGTCGGTTTTTATTCTGGGCGATACCCCCAAGCTTTACCACGGAGCGGCTTTCTTGCTGATCGTAGGCGGGATTTATGTGTCTTCGCGTAAAAGCTGAGGCTTGAGCGGATGCGGGTGTCTTGCGACACTCTGGATGCAAAAAAAGGGACGCCCGGTAGAGCGTCCCTTTTTACTTTGTGGACTTTGGGTTCAAGTCCTTGCACATGGTTGCAGGTGTTTACTTGCCATCACCCATGCGACGGAAAATTGTCGCGACCAAGGGACCGGAAATATTGTGCCAAACGCTGAAAATAGCGCTGGGCACAGCGGCCAATGGCGAAAAATGGGCGCTGGCCAGGGCAACACCCAGCCCGGAGTTTTGCATACCCACTTCAATAGCCAGCGTCTTGCGCTGTGCTAAAGGCATGCCGCTCAAGCGTGCCAGTACATAGCCCAGGATGTAGCCCAGGGTGTTATGTACAACGACAACCGAGAACACCAACAAGCCACTGGTCGCAATTTTTGGCTGGTTACCCGCGACAACAGCGGCCACGATAGCCACAATGGCCACCACAGATACCAGGGGCAGGGCTGCCACACCGGCTTTGATCTTTTCACCCATCAGGGATTGCACAATAATGCCCAGGGCAATTGGCAGAATCACCACCTGCACAATGGACCAGAACATGGCCGAGGCGCTGACTTCCAGCCATTGGCTGGCCAGGAAGTAAATCAGGGCAGGGGTGACGATAGGAGCCAGCAAGGTGGTGACCGACGTAATGGCAACCGACAGGGCCAGGTCGCCACGGGCCAGAAAAGTCATCACGTTCGACGAGGTGCCACCGGGGCAGCAGCCCACCAGAATCACGCCAATGGCCAATTCGGGTGGCAGGGAAAAGGCGTAGGTCAGAAACCAGGCCAGACCGGGCATGATGATGAATTGTCCCACTACACCAATAGCCACACGGCCAGGGCGCACAAACACCTCTGCAAAGTCCTGGCGCGACAAGGTCAGACCCATACCGAACATGATGATGCCCAGAAGTGGAACAATATAAGCGCCTAACCAGCGGTAGTGGTCGGGAAAGTAATAGGCCAGAACGGCAAACAGTAGAACCCAGATGGCAAAGGTATTGCCAACAAAACGGCTCAGGCGGGCGATAGCCTGCATGATGAAATATCCTTCAAGGAGCACGGCTGGCCGGTGGGCCGGCGCGGTGCGGATTAGTCTGTTACGGGGAGCAGCATGGGTCGGGCCGAGTGTAGGGCCGTCCATCGCAGACCTGCTTAAGGGCTGGCGACACGACTTTCCGATGGGGTGGGATAAAGCGCTGGCAACACGGGGCTGTACGGGCAGATCTGGGTAAGGTCAGGGGTACAGGCGGTGGTGAGCGAAACGGACAACATGGCAGGCCATGTTTTTTATCCTGGAAGGCCGAGCTCGGGCGTATTGTAGACCTTGGCCGCCGTGGTATTTTGATTAGCTGCCTTGCAAATGTGTGTATTAGGAGAGGGTGGGTGAATAGAGCGGGATCACGTCTGGCGGCATACGCCTGTTTGGCCTTGTCCATGTCCTTGGTGGGCAGTTATATCGCCCTGACACGGCCGTTGGTCGCGGCACTGCCGGTGTTCTTGCTGGCCTGGCTGCGCTTTGGCATTGGCGGGATCGCCATGCTGCGCTGGCTGCGCAAACCGGCGACTGAACCCGCACTGGATCTGCGTACCCGTGGCCTGATTTTTCTGGAATCCTTTTTGGGTAATTTCCTGTTCACGCTGTGCATGGTGACAGGCATCAGCATGACCAGTGCGGTCTCTGCTGGCGTTATTTTGTCCGCCATTCCCGGGATGGTGGCCTTGTTCAGCTGGTACTTCCTGAAAGAAAGCATAGGGCCGCGCACCTGGGTGTCACTGGCCCTGGGGATGGGCGGGATTGCCTTATTGGCCCTGGTACAGGAGGACGATCACGGTGTGGATCAGCTGGACCCAGGAAAAATGTGGCTGGGCAATGCGCTGATCTTTTGTGCCGTCCTGTGCGAGTCGGCTTATGCGGTCATAGGCAAGCGCCTGACCGCCGTGCTTAGTCCCAAGCGCATCAGCGCGATTATCAATCTGTGTAGCCTGGCGCTGATTACGCCCCTAGGTTTATACGCCGCCTGGGATTTCGATTTCACGGCACCGGCAGGCTGGATCTGGCCTTTGCTGGTGTTTTATTCCTTGGCCGCCAGCGTCTGGACGGTCTGGCTGTGGATGACGGGAGTGCGTTCCGTACCCGCTTCGCAAGCCGCGGTGTTTATGGTCTTGATGCCCTTGGGTACCGCAGCAGTGGGTGTGCTGGTGCTGGGTGAGAGCTTCACCACCGTGCATGTTTACGCCTTCATTCTGGCTCTGGCGGGCTTGGTGCTGGCGACCTTGCCGACTCGGTCGAAGTCTCAAACGCATTAAGAAGGTTAGGCGCGGGATGGCCGTATTGGGACTGTATTGGATGCGCCTATTACAGAAGCCATGCGTAGCTGGGATGCCAGGGCTGCTTCTATTCAAAGCTAGTCGTAATTAAAAAAAACCGCTGCATAAGCAGCGGTTCCGGGAAAGGGACACTGGGCGATAGCGATAGTGCTTAATCCTGCCCCTGTGCATATTCAATAATAAATTGCACGCTGACGTTCCCGTTCCATTCGTTCTGATCCAGGCGATAGGCGGCTTCGATATTTTCCGGCAGCAAGGTATCGCGGTTGAACCAGATCGCATCGAAGTATTCGCCGTTACGCTCCAGGCTTAGCTTCAAGTGCTTGTTCTTCAGCAAACGCTGCTGGCGTACAAAGAACTTGTCACGAAACACGGGGGCTGGAAACCCTGCGCCCCAGACCTGTTTTTGCAGCAAGCTAGCGACGGTGATATTGATGTGCTCAGGTTCCAGCGAACCGTCGGTTTCAATGACGGGATCAAACTGATAGCGGCCGGTCAGTTCCTGTACGGCCTCTTCAAAGGCCTGCACAAACACATCGTAATTGTCCTCTTCAATCGTCAGGCCGGCCGCCATGGCGTGGCCACCAAACTTCAGAATCAGACCGGGATAGCGTTTGGAGACCAAATCCAGCGCATCGCGCAGGTGTACGTCGGGGATGGAGCGGCCCGAACCTTTGATCTCGCCTTCGTCACCCTGGGCAAACGCCAGGGTAGGGCGCCAGTACTTTTCTTTCAAACGCGAGGCGACCAGGCCGACCACGCCCTGGTGCCATTCGGGGTGGAACACGCACACAGTGGCGCTGGTGTCCGGTTCGGCTAGTTCGGCTGCGCGCAGGGCCTCTTCGCGCATGGACTGCTCAATCGAGCGGCGATCCTGGTTCATGTCCTCCAGTTCGCGAGCCAAATTAGCGGCCTCGTCTTCGTCATCCGTGATCAGGCAGCGTATGCCCAAGGCCATATCGGCCAGTCGACCGGCGGCGTTGATGCGTGGCCCCAGGGCAAAGCCCAGATCAAAGGCGCTGGCCTGCCGCGGGTCACGGCCAGCAACCTGGAACAGGGCGCGCAGCCCAGCCTGCATCTGGCCCTTGCGCATGCGCTCCAGCCCTTGGGTGACGATCAGGCGGTTATTGGCATCCAGGCTGACTACGTCGGCCACGGTCCCCAGGGCGACCAGATCGGCCAGTTCGTTCAGGCGTGGGCCTGCATTGGCCTCATATACCCCGCGCTGACGCAGCTCGGCACGCAAAGCCAGCATCAGGTAAAAAATAACGCCCACACCGGCCAGGTTCTTGGAGGGGAACTCACAGCCGGGCTGATTGGGGTTCACAATCGCCAGGGCATCGGGCAACTCATCGCCGGGCAGGTGGTGGTCTGTGACCAGAACTTTCATGCCCGCCATATGAGCGGCTTCCACACCATCAATACTGGCAATGCCGTTATCCACGGTAATCAGCAGATCCGGTTTGCCCGAGGGATGTTGCTCAGCCAGTTCGACCACGGCGGGCGACAGGCCATAGCCGGTTTCAAAGCGGTTCGGAACCAGAAAGTCCACGACTGCGCCCATGCTGCGCAGCGCGCGCAGGCCGACTGCACAGGCGGTAGCGCCGTCACAGTCGTAGTCGGCAATGATCAGCATGCGGTCCCGGCGGGCAATGGCATCGGCCAGCAAGACGGCGGCTTCACGCGCCTGGGTCAGCATATTGGGCGGAATCATGTTGCGCCAGGCCGGATCGATCTGGGCGGCATCGGTCACACCCCGAGAGGCCAGCAGGCGGGCCATTAAATCGTGAATCCCGGCCTGTTTCAGGGCGTGGCTGGCGGCTTCTTGAACGGGACGGTTTTTCAGGATAGGGGTGACCACCACTGACTCCAGTTAGAGGTTTGTTTGAACAGGGACAGGGGCCAGATGCGGCGCGAGGCGGGACCGACGTGAGCGTAGCGGTCCAGTCCGGTCAGCACCAGTTCTGGCATGGGCCCTGCGGCCAGGGGGGCGAGCACGGTTCGATCCAGCTCGGCCAGTTGTTGTAGCCAAAGCCCCCAGTCTTGTCGTATCAGGCTGTCTTGCAAATCATCAATAATGCGCAGTTCGGCGGGCTCGGGGCCTAATTGCTGACAGGACGCTCCGCCAAACAGCCACAAGCTGTTCACATTGGGCAGACCCGCCTGTTCGCGCTCCTGATTGTCCGGCAGGGAAAAGGCCAGCATTTGAAATTCATTGATAAGACGACGCCAGGGGCGGGTTTGCACATCCTGTGTCCACCAATTATTCAAATTGCTTTGGCTGACCAGTTCTGTGGAGGCCGCTTGCACCGTAAAATCAGCTGGTGGAGTGACACGCAACAAGGCCGGGCTGATGTACTCGAATTGAAAGCCGGTGTCGTCCAGATAAGGGCGAATGGCCTCCAGCAAGGCGCGGCTATAGGACTCAGTCAAGGCTAGTTGCTCGCTGGGTATCAGCATGGCGCCCTCGCGAGAGGGGGCAATGTGCACCAGCTCTGCCAGCCAGACCGGCTGGTCCGGCGCCACCGAGTGGATTTGTTTCAACTGGCGTAGCCGCAAAGGGGCCAGACCTGCGCTAAGATGCTGGGCTTGGTGCGCCGAAAAGCCGTGGGCGTGCAAAAGCCAGGCTTGTGCTGGCGTGCACAGGTCCTCGGACGGGTCGCGTACCGACAGCGTGCCTTTGCCCTGAGTCAGTAACTGAACCAGTGAAGGGGCCGTCTGGGGCAAGTGTTTGATGAGTTCGCGCGCGATGGCCGGTTCCGGCAGCGCACCGTTGATTACGATCTGCATGACAGCGATTGTAGTGTTTTCTTTGAGGCGATAGCAGCTCGCATGGGATACGAATTTTGGATTGGAGCGCGGTATGCCGGCCTGGCCAGGGGCCGCAAACGGCGTGGGGGACGAAAAGACCGTTTTGTCTCCTTTATTGCGGGCAGCTCGATGGCGGGGATTGCCCTGGGGGTAGCCGCGCTGATTGTCGTGCTGTCTGTCATGAACGGCTTTCAGACCCAGGTGCGTGATCGCATGCTGTCGGTCTTGCCGCATATTGAACTGATTGTGCGCAATGCCGATCATCAGCAAGTCCTGAATGAATGGAAGTCGCTGGCCCAAAAAGCCCAGACCAATCCGGCGGTGGTGGGCTCGGCCCCCTATGTGGCCGGGCAGGGCATGCTGGTGCGCAGTAATCAATTGATGGGCGTGCAGGTACGCGGCATTGAGCCTGATCAGGAAAGCAAGGTGTCCGAGCTGGCCCAGCAAATGGTCATGGGCCGACTGGAAAATCTGCAGCCAGGCACTTTCGGGATTGTGCTGGGCGAGCAGTTGGCCAATCAATTGCGTGTCAGCACGGGCGATACGATCATGCTGATGGCCCCGCAAGGCTCGATCTCGCCAGCTGGGTTTTCACCACGCATGCGCCAGTTCACGGTAACCGGCGTGTTTTCCTCCGGCTATTACGAATACGATGCCAGCCTGGCTTTTGTGAACGTGGATGATGCTTCCAAGATTTTCCGCGACAGTGGCAATAGTGGTGTGCGTCTGCGTATTAAAGATATGCAGCAGGCCCCCATGGTGGCTCAGGAGTTGGCCAGCAAAATGCCGCGCAACGTGCTGGTGTCGGACTGGACAGCTAATAACCGTACCTGGTTTGCCGCTGTGCAAACCGAAAAACGCATGATGTTCCTGATTCTGGCCCTGATTGTGGCGGTGGCGGCTTTCAACCTGCTCTCTTCCTTGGTGATGGCCGTGAAAGACAAGCAGTCGGATATTGCTATTTTGCGCACTATTGGTGCCACCCCCAGCGAGATTGCCCGTATTTTCCTGGTGCAAGGTGCTTTGATTGGCGTTGTGGGTACCTTGCTGGGCGTCGGTTTGGGTACCTTGATTGCCTACAATATCGACGTGATCGTGCCCTTTATTGAAAACCTGATGGGTCGTAAATTCCTGCCTCAGCAGATTTACTTCATCAGCGAATTGCCTTCCAATCCGCAGGTCTATGACATTGTGCTGATTGCTATTGTCTCGCTGGTTTTGTCCTTCCTGGCCACGCTGTACCCAAGCTGGCGTGCTTCCAAGCTTCAACCTGCGCAGGTGCTGCGTCATGACTGATCTTATCGCTCCAACCGTGCTGCGCGCGCGCGATGTCAGCGTCCACTACGAGGAAGGCGGCAACAGCATTCAAGTGCTTTCCGGGGTGAATCTGGAGGTGTGTCGTGGCGAGATGGTGGCTATTATCGGCGCTTCCGGCTCGGGTAAAAGTACCTTGCTGCACGCTTTGGGCCTGCTGGATAAGCCTGATACAGGCAGCATCGAGGTTAACGGCACCCAGACAGAGAGTCTGAATGAAAGCGAACGCAGTCAGCTGCGCAACAAGGTGCTGGGCTTTGTGTACCAGTTCCACCATTTGCTGCCTGAGTTTGATGCGCTGGACAATGTGGCCATGCCCTTGATCGTGCGTCGCATGAAGCGTCCAGAGGCGCGCGAGCAGGCTCAGCAGGTTCTGGAACAAGTGGGTTTGTCCCAGCGCGTGCATCACTATCCGGGTCAGTTGTCCGGGGGCGAGCGTCAGCGAGTGGCCTTGGCGCGTGCTTTGGTCACACGACCTGCCTGCGTGCTGGCGGACGAGCCTACGGGTAATCTGGACCGCTATACCGCTGAAGGTATGTTTGAACTGTTAAGCCGGGTCAATGAAGAGTTCGGCACAGCTTTTGTCATCGTGACCCATGACCAGGCCCTGGCCTCCCTGGCCCATCGTCAGCTGGTAATGGACAAGGGCTATCTGACCCAGGAAATCAGGGCCGAGCGCCGGGTCTAATACCTCGCAGGGGCGTGGGGCTGTCATACCGCGTCCTTCCCTTTGAGGGGCTGAGGTTTGTGGGGAGTCTCGTTATGCTTATCGATACGCATTGTCATCTGGATGCTCCCGAATTTGCTCAAGACCGAGAGCAGGTGATTGAGCGTGCCCGCGTGGCGGGTGTACGTTCGATTGTGGTGCCGTCCGTAGGTGTATTTGACTTTCAAGCTGCCCGTGAGACCGCGATGGCAGCACCCGGGGGCGTGTATGCGTTGGGGATTCACCCCCTGTTTACTCCTGAAGTGGGGGCAGCAGATCTGGAAGCCTTGGAACAGGAAATCCAGCTGCGTCTGGACGACCCGCGTTTTGTCGCCTTGGGGGAAATCGGTCTGGACTACTTTGTGCCAGAGCTGAAAACCGAAGAGGCTAGTCGTCATCAGGAATGGCTGTATGAAGCTCAATTGGCCATGGCGCAACGCTATGGCTTGCCTGTACTCCTGCATGTGCGTCGCTCTCAAGACCGGGTACTGAAATATCTGCGGCAATTTCCGGGAGTAGGCGGGATAGCCCATGCTTTTAACGGTAGTGAGCAGCAGGCGCAGATGTTCGTACGCCAAGGCTGTGCGCTGGGTTTTGGTGGGGCCATGACCTTTGGCCGAGCCAAGCAGATTCGCCGTCTGGCGCAGGATATGAGTCTTGATGATATTGTGCTGGAAACCGATGCGCCGGATTTGGCGCCGTCCTGGTTGGTGGAGCCGGGGACTCCCTTGGCATCGGTTCGCAATGAGCCGGCTGAGGTGAAAGGAGTCGCGGAGAGTCTTGCAGAGCTGCGGGGGATGGACGTGGCTGAAGTCATTCGCCAGACCGGGGCCACGGCACGACGAGTCTTGCCAAGGCTGGATGCGTTTTTGTCTAGCCAGGGGTATTAGGCTGGGGGCAGGCTTTTTGATGTTGCCAGAACTGCTTTTTCACTGGGCTTTCACTCCTGGTTTATCTGTCAGGTAAGAGGCGCGTTTTGCCTATCGGTACAAGCCGATATGAGCAAAGTGTCCTTGTTTCGACCCTTTGAGGCACGCCTGAACTCTACGCTATAGATTTGCGTGGAGATCACGATGGCAGGGCAGAGCCCATGACAGGGCGTGCGTGTTTAGCCGCTTTTGTGGCCGCAGCCACATTCACCCATTTCCTGAAGCCTTCGTATCTGGCCGTGCCTGTTTGGCCGTGGCTGGGTGCTGTGGTTGTGAGCATCTTGCTGGCGCAGCGTTTTTCTTTTGCTTATGTTCTGGTCTTTGCCTGCTTGGGAGCCAGCTACAGCATTTGGCATATACAGGGCCGGCTGGCTCAATCCGTCCCGGTCACTGACATCAATAAAGTCAGTCGGGTAGAGCTGGAAATCCAGTCCTTGGTACAGGCAGGGCCGAATTACAGACAGTTTCAGGCACGAGTCTTGAGCTCCCAGCCTCCCGGTTTGCCCGAGCAGATTCTGGTTCGCTGGAATGCGGCTCAAGGCCATCGCTCCTTGTACCGTGAGCCGTCTGTACAAAGCTTCCCCGAGCTGATGCCCGGTCAGCGCTGGCGCATGTCTTTATTGATGCGTCCACCTCAAGGAGCCCGTAACCCTCATGGCTTTGACGCAGAACGTCATGCCATGACTCAAGGCTGGCGGGCTGTGGGCAGTGTGCGGGGTCAGCCACAACGATTGGACTTTGATCCGGCGCAGTCCTGGCCCACATGGACGGAGCGTCTACGCCATCATTTGCGCAACGTCCTGATGCCCTACGTACAAGAACAACGCTGGGGCGGGGTGATGCTGGCTTTGTCTTTGGGAGATCAGGCCAGTATCGCCGCAGCGGATTGGCTGATCTTCAATCGCAGTGGCCTGACGCACCTGGTCTCCATCAGCGGCACGCACGTTACGTTCCTGGCCGTGTTGTTGGCTGCCTTAGTGTCCTGGTGTTGGCGACGTGTTCGTTGGGGGCGCTGGGTATTGGCCGAACAAGTTCCTGCTCAGGTTGCTGCGACCTGGGTAGGTATTGCCGGGGCGGGTGCTTACTGCGTCATCGCAGGTTGGGGTGTTCCTGCCCAGCGTACTTTTTTGATGTTGCTGGTGCTGGGTGTCTGCCGTATTCGGGGTTTATATTTGGGAGCCAGCCGGACTTTGCTGATTGCAGCTCTGTTTGTGGTTTTGCATGATCCATGGGCGGGGCTGACCACCGGCTTTTATCTATCTTTCGCCGCTGTTTCGGTCTTGTTCGCGTTTGGCGCTTTGATGGGGCAGGTGCCGCAGCCAGGCACCCGGTGGCAGCGCTGGGGGCAGCGGATCTGGTTTGCGACTCAGTTGCAGGTGCTGATTACCTTGGCCTTGTTGCCCGCTCTGGCCCCCTTGTTCCATGAAATATCCTTGGCTTCCTTGCCCGCGAATGCGTATGCCATCACCTTGATCGGCTCAGTTGTGACGCCGCTGGTGCTGCTCTTGTTGATTTTGGCGGCGCTACAGGCTCCTTCAAACTGGTGCGAGTCTGTCGCTAATCTTGCTCATGCTGTATTGGATTTCACCATGCAGCCTACGATCTGGCTGGCGGAGCGCAGCCTTGCCAGTGTGCCAGTGCCTGCCCAGCACTGGGCTTGGACAGTTCTGGCTTTGCTGGGGGTACTGCTATTACTTTTGCCCAAAGGCTTTGTGTCCCGCTTGAGCGGCCTGTCTCTGTTAGTGCCCGCCTTGGCTTTGCGACCTTCTTTATTGCAGGAAGGGGACTGGGACTTGTTTGCCCTGGATATAGGCCAGGGCAGTGCGGTGGTGCTGCGTACTCGCAGTCAGGTGTTGCTGTTTGACGTGGGAAACCGCTACGGCCCTGATTCCGATGAAGGCAAACGCAGCATTGCCCCCTGGTTGAAAGCCAAGGGAATAGGGCAGATCGATACCTTGGTGTTGTCTCATGCCGATATGGACCATGTGGGCGGGACGCGCAGCGTATTGCAGGCGGTACCGGTTAGCCGCTCCTATAGCAGCTTTGATCTGGACGCGCATCTGAATCGGGAGGAGCGTTTGCTGGCCGTGCCTGCTGGCTCCACTGTTCGCCCGGAGCAGGCCCTGCGCTGTGAGCAGGATGTGCACTGGAAGGTAGACGGCGTACGTTTCCGGTTCTGGTGGCCCCCTGCGGATGAAGCCAGATTCAAGGCCGCCTATGGCAGTGAGGAAGATAAGAATGCCATCAGCTGTGTGCTGGAAATTCGAGGTGCCCGACACAGCGCCTTGCTTTTGGGCGATGCCGGTGTGGCGCAGGAGCAAGCCATTGTGGCGGCGGGCTTGGGGCCTGTTGATGTCGTTGTAGTCGGGCATCACGGTTCCCGGACCTCCTCGGGGGCGCATTTTGTGAAACACATGCAAGCGGGGTTGGCGATTGCTCAACTAGGATGGTGGAATCGCTTTGGGCATCCACATGCGCAGGTGCAAACGCGTTGGGAACGCTCCGGCGCTTTATTCCTGCGTACCGATCATTGGGGCGCTTTGACTGTGGAGTCGCGTCCTTCGGCCCTGTATTACTTTGGCGAGCGTGATCGTCACGCCCGCTACTGGCAGTCCCCAGCACCGCCCTGACGGCAGGACAGAAACGGCATAGTAAAGCCCTCGGGCTGGGCTACAATAGTCCTTTATCTGTCAAATTCTGGTCTGAGCGTTCATGACAACTGATCTTCAGGAGCCGCGCCTTAATTGGGTTATGTGTGCCAGTGCCTCCGGTACGCACCGCATGGCGTACTGGGAGTGGGGCGATCCCGGTAACGATCAGGTCTTGATGTGCGTGCATGGTTTGACGCGTACTGGCCGGGATTTTGATCAACTGGCTCAGCGCCTGTCCAAACGTTACCGTGTGGTAGCCCCCGATGTTGTGGGACGTGGCCGCTCTGATTGGCTGATTGATCCAGCCGCTTACGCCATTCCGCAATACGTTGCCGACATGTTGGTATTGATTGCCCGATTGCAGCCGGCACGGCTGGATTGGGTGGGCACATCCATGGGCGGTTTGATTGCCTTGGGTTTGCAAGGCGCGCAAGCCATGTCAGCCTTGCTGCGTCCGGCTCGCCCCGGACCAGGACTGGGCGCCGAACCCTTGCAACTGCCCTTGGGGCGTGTCGTTCTGAACGATGTAGGCCCGGCGCTGGATATGACAGGGCTGCAACGCATTAGTGAATACGTCGGTCAGTCCGTGCTGTTTGATACCTTCGAACAGGCGGTGGAGTATGTACGTTCAGTCTCGGCTTCCTTCGGGGAGCATTCCGCTGAAGAATGGGCCGATATGTCCCGCCACGTCTTTGTGGAACATGAAGGCAAATGGCGTCGCCATTACGATTTGCGCTTGTCGCAAGCCTTTGCTCAGCAAGCGGATGTGGATTTGCAAGCGGCACAGGCTTTGTTGTGGGGCGCCTATGAGGGATTGCCGGACAAGGTTCTGATCGTGCGTGGTCAAGAGTCCGATCTCTTGAAGCCAGAAGCGGCCCAGGAAATGTTGCAACGCAATCCCAATTCGCAATTGGTGACTATTCCCAATGTGGGGCATGCGCCCATGCTGCGCAATGCCGAGCAAATCGACCATATCGACTACTTTCTTGCTGGATAGCCCCTTATGAGTGTTCAGGCCCGCTTGCCCGTTGATTTGCATTGCCATTCCATTTATTCAGATGGTGTGCTCAGCCCCGCGGAACTCGCCGCACGTGCGCATGCTAACGGTGTGAAACTGTGGGCCCTGACGGATCATGACGAAATCGGTGGCTTGAAACTGGCCCGGCAATACGCCGAGGATCTGGGCATA
This sequence comes from Alcaligenes sp. NLF5-7, assembly GCF_024266725.1. NCBI lineage: Bacteria > Pseudomonadati > Pseudomonadota > Betaproteobacteria > Burkholderiales > Alcaligenaceae > Alcaligenes > Alcaligenes sp. NLF5-7. Next base: position 4,217,271 of record NZ_CP100755.1, on the reverse strand, counting down.
CGCTTTGTGGACGGGGTAGAAATCTCCGTCACTTGGGCGAACAAGACTATCCACATTGTGGGCCTGGGCGTGGACCCGGACCATCCTGCCCTGCAGCAGGCGCTGCATGATGTGCGTGCTGGCCGCGAGCAGCGCGCTCGTCAAATGGGTGAACGCTTGGAAAAACTGGGCTTTCCCAATGCCTACGAAGGCGCAGTTCCATTTGCTGCCAATCCGGAACTGATCAGTCGCACGCACTTTGCGCGGTTTCTGGTGCAGCAAGGTTACTGCGTTGATATGAATGAGGCCTTTCGCCGCTACTTGGCGGATGGCAAGCCTGCTGCCGTGGAAACCGTCTGGGCCAGTCTGGAAGAAGCGGTGGGCTGGATACGTGAATCGGGCGGCAAGGCCATTATTGCCCACCCCGGACGTTACGAATTGGATGGCACCCGCAGCCATGCCTTGTACACCCAGTTTCTGGAACTGGGTGGCGTAGGTATTGAAGTGCTGACAGGCAGTCATACTCCGCAGGAATACAGCGTGTATACCCAGGTAGCACGCAGCTATGGTTTTGAAGTGTCCTGTGGTTCGGATTTTCATGGTCCCAGCGAAGGGCGTGTTGATTTAGGCGATTTGCCGCCTTTGCCCTCGGGATTGAAACCCGTTTGGCAGGAGTGGCTCTAGCAGGAGCCTTTTAAACGATGAATAAAGCCTTTGTGAAAGAGTCCGATCAGGACGATGACGACGATCTGGACGCCCCGGCCAGTGCGCTACCCAGTGGGACCAAGAATTACATGACGGTCCTGGGGTATCGCCGTTTGCGTGGCGAACTGAGCCATTTGATGAACAAGGAACGTCCCGAGGTGGTGCAGATCGTCTCCTGGGCGGCATCCAATGGTGATCGCTCCGAGAACGGCGATTATCTGTACGGTAAAAAACGCCTGCGAGAAATCGACCGCCGTATCCGTTTCCTGACCAAGCGTCTGGAAATTGCCGAAGTGGTCGATCCCGGCTTGCAGCCCAATCCCGATCAGGTGTTCTTTGGTGCAACCGTTGTTTATAGCGACAGCCAGGGTGAAGAGTTCACCATCACCATTGTGGGCGTGGACGAGGCCGAACCCTTGCAAGGCCGTATCAGCTGGATTTCGCCGGTGGCCCGGGCCCTGATCAAGGCGCGTGAAGGCGATACCGTGGTGCTGCGCACCCCCGCCGGTAAGGAAGAGCTGGATATTCTGGAAGTGTCCTATCCCGAACCCGCATCAGCTCCTGATCTGGATGGAGACAGCCCGATTTGAACGCCGTACCGGGTCCGTATTGGAGATTACGGGGCGCGAATCGCTCCGGCCCCTCAAGACGTCTTGTCGAGCTTGCCGGGTTTGCTGTGTCTCCAGCCCCGCTTGCGGACCCCTTGTTTGAACTGAATTTTCCCTTTTTGTGCACGCCATTTACCGATGTGACCTCTTGTGTCGCTTCCGGTTAAAATGGCGTGTTTTCTATTTCTCCCACCTTTTTTGCCCCTCCCGTATCGTGAGCCAAATCCTGTACTTTCCCGGTTCGTCCGTGCTCTCCGCATTTCGTCGTGAGCGTTTGCTAGAGCGTGTCGAGCAGCGTCAACTGCCTGTTGCCGACATTCTTGCCTTGCACGAATACTATGTCTGGACTGAAGAGTCCGGCCTGGATGCCAGTGCGCGTCAGCACCTCAGCGACCTGCTGGATGATGGTCTGCCTGCGCTGGACCCTCAGCCGCCTAAAGGCGCCTTGGTTCTGCGTGTCATTCCTCGTTTGGGGACCGTGTCACCCTGGGCCAGTAAAGCGACTGACATCGCTCATAACTGTGGCTTGCAAGCGGTACGTCGTATCGAGCGTGGCGTGCGTTACATCATCACCCCCAAGCGTGGCTTGCTGGGTGCCAAGGAACTGGATCAGGCTCAGCTGGAGCAACTGGCTGCCTTGCTGCACGACCGCATGACCGAAACCGTGGTTGGTTTGGAGTTTGACGGTCAGGCGCTGTTCACCCAACTGGAAGGCAAGCCCATCCAGACCGTGGATGTTCTGGGTGGTGGCGTGGCGACCTTGAAGCAGGCCAACGAGGAAATGGGTCTGGCGCTGTCCGAGGACGAAATTGAATACCTGATGGATGCCTTCACGCGTCTGGGTCGTAACCCGCACGATGTGGAATTGATGATGTTCGCGCAAGCCAATAGTGAACACTGTCGTCACAAGATTTTTAACGCACAGTGGGTAATCGACGGTCAAAACCAGGGCAAGACCTTGTTTGGCATGATTCGCGAAACCCACGCGGCTCAACCTGAAAACACTGTGGTGGCTTATGCGGATAACGCCGCCATCATGACGGGCGGCCCCGCTACTCTGTTCCACGCCGGTATTGATGATCAGGCCAACGAGCCTGTGTATCAGCGTCACGAAGCGTTGGTTCACACCTTGATGAAGGTGGAAACTCATAATCACCCAACCGCAATTGCTCCTTTCCCCGGTGCATCTACCGGTGCCGGTGGCGAGATTCGCGACGAAGGCGCAACAGGCCGTGGTTCCAAGCCCAAAGCAGGTTTGACCGGTTTTACCGTGTCCAATCTGTGCTTCCCTGAGCAAATAGAGCCTTGGGAAAAAGACTCCCACGGTATTCCTGACCGTATCGCCAGCCCCCTGGACATCATGATTGAAGGCCCGATTGGTGGTGCCGCCTTCAATAACGAATTTGGTCGTCCTAATCTGCTGGGTTACTTCCGTACCTTTGAGCAAACGGCTGGGGATCAGCGCTGGGGCTATCACAAGCCCATCATGATTGCAGGTGGTCTGGGCTCGATTGACGACCGCCTGACTCACAAAGATCCTCTGCCAGTTGGCGCCTTGCTGATTCAGCTGGGCGGTCCCGGCATGCGTATTGGTATGGGTGGTGGTGCTGCGTCCAGTATGGGCGTGGGTGCCAACCGCGCCGAACTGGACTTTGACTCCGTGCAGCGTGGTAACCCGGAGATGGAACGCCGTGCCCAGGAAGTGATCGACCGCTGCTGGCAGCAGGGCGAGAATAACCCCATTATTGCCATCCACGACGTGGGGGCGGGCGGTCTGTCCAACGCCTTCCCGGAACTGGTGAACGATGCCGAGCGTGGCGCTATTTTTGAACTGACTCGCGTTCCTCTGGAAGAGTCGGGTCTGTCGCCTGCTGAAATCTGGTCCAACGAATCCCAGGAGCGTTACGTCCTGGCCATTCTGCCCAAGGATCTGCCACGTTTTGAGCGCATTGCTCAGCGCGAGCGCTGCCCCTTTGCCGTCGTGGGTGTGGCTACTGAAGAGCGCCAATTGCGCGTGACTTTCGGCGAAGGCCTGCCTGGCGTGGACGAAGTGCACACCCCCAAGAGCATCGAGGAACGTCCTGTTGACGTGCCTATGGATGTGATTCTGGGTAAAGCCCCACGCATGGAACGCGACGTCAAGCGTCTGGACGGCGTGGCCGAACCGCTGGACCTGACGGTTATTCCGTTGACCGAAGCCATGCACCGGGTGCTGCGTCACCCCACTGTGGCCAACAAGACTTTCCTGATCAGCATTGGCGACCGCAGCGTGGGTGGCCTGTGCAGTCGTGATCAGATGGTTGGCCCTTGGCAAGTGCCTGTGGCCGACTGCGCCGTTACTTTGGCTGATTTTGAAGGCGTGCGCGGCGAAGCCATGTCCATGGGCGAACGTAGCCCTAGCGCCATGATTGACGCTGCAGCCTCGGGCCGTATGGCTGTGGCTGAAGCCCTGACCAACCTGGTCGCCAGCGATGTGCGTGACCTGAAAGACGTCAAATTGTCCGCCAACTGGATGGCCGCTTGCGGCGTGGATGGCCAGGACGCTGCCTTGTTCGACACGGTTCAGGCTGTTAGCCAGTGGTGCCAGAGCCTGGGCCTGTCCATTCCGGTGGGCAAGGACTCCCTGTCCATGCGTACCAGCTGGGAGCAGGACGGTGAGTCCCGTCAGGTGATTTCGCCAGTTTCCCTGGTGGTGACCGCTTTTGCTCAAGTGGCGGATGTGCGCCGCACGCTGACCCCCCAACTGCAAACCAATGTGGGCGATACCGCTTTGGTCTTGATCGATCTGGGACAGGGCAAACAGCGTATGGGCGCTTCCGTATTGGCTCACGCTTTCAATCAGGTTGGCCAGTCCGTACCTGACATGCAGGACGCCGAAGCCATGCTGGCGTTTGTGAAGGTGATTCGCCAATTGGCCGACCAGGATCTGATCCTGGCCTACCACGACCGTTCCGACGGTGGCCTGGCCGCGACCGTGGCCGAGATGGCGTTTGCCGGTCACACAGGCGTGTCCGTGAATCTGGACATGCTGACCATCGACCCTCATGCTGCCGATTGGGGCGATTACAAGATTCGTGCCGAACAGGTTTCCGTGCAGCGTGATGAAATCACCTTGCGCGCCTTGTTCAACGAAGAGGCTGGTGCTGTTATCCAGGTGCCATTGGCCCAGCGTGATCAGGTCATGCAAACTCTGCGTGAAGCCGGTTTGTCGGCTCACTCCCACGTGATTGGTAGTCTGAACAAGACTGATCAGGTCGAGTTCTATCGCGATGGTGCTTGTATTTACCAAGCCCCTCGTGTGGAACTGGCGCAACAGTGGAGTGAAGTTAGCCGCCGCATCATGGAGCGTCGCGATAACCCCGCTTGCGCACAGGCTGAATTCGATCGCTGGGAAGACGTGCAAGACCCAGGCATCTCGCCGCGTGTCATGTTCAACCCGCAAGAAGATATTGCTGCTCCCTTCATCGCTACCGGCAAGCGCCCACGCGTTGCCATCTTGCGCGAACAGGGTTGCAACAGCCAGGTCGAAATGGCCTGGGCCTTTGACACGGCCGGTTTCGAAGCCGTTGACGTACACATGACCGATTTGCTGTCGGGTCGCGCATCGCTGGAAGGCATGCAGGGCATGGTGGCTGTGGGTGGTTTCAGCTACGGCGACGTTCTGGGCGCCGGTGAAGGCTGGGCCAAGACCATTCGTTTCAACAACCAGTTGTCGGATCAGTTTGCTGCCTTCTTCGGTCGCAGCGATACCTTCGGTCTGGGTATTTGTAATGGTTGCCAGATGATGGCCGCTTTGGCTCCCATGATTCCAGGTGCAGAATTCTGGCCACGCTTTACCCGTAACCAGTCGGAAAAGTACGAAGCTCGTTTCTCCAGTGTGGAAATTGCCTCTTCGCCATCCTTGTTCTTCAAGGGTATGGAAGGGACCCGTCTGCCAGTAGCCGTGGCTCACGGTGAAGGCTTTGCCAACTTCCAGCGTCAAGGCGATGCGTCCAAGGTCGCCGCTGCGGTTCACTTTGTGGATCATCGCGGTCAGCGCACCGAACAGTACCCGCTGAACCCCAACGGCAGCCCTTACGGTTTGACCGGCGTAACCACGGCAGATGGCCGCTTTACCATCATGATGCCTCACCCGGAACGCGTGACGCGCAACGTCATGATGTCCTGGAATCCAGAGCAGTGGGGCGCCGCCGATCAGGGTGCTGATCAGATGGCAAATGGTGGGTTTACTCCCTGGATGCGGATGTTTCGCAACGCTCGGGTCTGGATTGCGTAATTGCTTACGCGTATAATCGATTTTTGGACGGAGTTATAAAAGCATGCGTCTCATCAAGAAAGCACTGACCTTCGACGATGTGTTGTTGGTTCCCGCTTACTCCGAGGTTCTGCCTCGCGATACATCCTTGCTCACCCGCTTTACGCGGGACATCACCCTGAATATCCCGCTGGTTTCGGCTGCCATGGACACGGTAACCGAAGCGCGCCTGGCTATTGCCATGGCACAGGAAGGCGGTATCGGGATCATCCACAAGAACCTGACGGCGGATGCTCAAGCACGTGAAGTTGCACGTGTGAAGCGCCACGAGTTCGGTATCGTGATTGACCCGGTTACTGTGACGCCCACCATGAAGGTGCGCGATGCCATCAACCTGCAGCGTCAGCACGGTATTTCCGGTTTGCCGGTGGTTGAGGCCGGCAAGCTGGTGGGTATTGTTACCAACCGCGATCTGCGCTTTGAAGACCGCCTGGATCTGCCTTTGCGTGATGTCATGACGCCTCAAGAGCGTCTGATCACCATGCATGAAGGCGCCACGCTGGACGAAGCTCAGGCCCTGATGCACCGCCACCGTCTGGAGCGCGTGCTGATCGTTAACGATCAGTTCCAGCTGCGTGGTCTGGCAACGGTTAAGGATATTGTCAAAAACACCGAGCACCCTCTGGCCAGCAAAGACAGCCACGGTCAGCTGCGCGTCGGCGCTGCGGTTGGTGTGGGTGACGGTACCGAAGAACGTGTCGAGAAACTGGCCGCAGCCGGTGTGGACGTGGTGGTGGTGGACACTGCCCACGGTCACTCCCGTGGTGTTATCGAGCGCGTTCGCTGGGTCAAGAAGAATTTTCCTCGCATTCAGGTTATTGGTGGCAACATTGCTACCGCTGATGCCGCTCGCGCTCTGGTCGAGGCCGGTGCAGATTGTGTCAAGGTCGGTATTGGCCCTGGCTCTATTTGTACGACTCGTATCGTAGCCGGTGTGGGTGTACCTCAAATTACGGCTATTGCTGACGTTGCCAAGGCTTTGGAAGGTACGGGCGTACCTCTGATCGCTGACGGTGGTATCCGCTTCTCCGGCGATGTGTCCAAGGCTTTGGCTGCTGGCGCTTCCGCTTGCATGATGGGCGGTATGTTTGCTGGTACTGAAGAGTCTCCGGGTGAAGTGGTGCTGTTCCAGGGCCGTTCGTACAAGTCCTACCGCGGTATGGGTAGCTTGGGCGCCATGGTCGATGGTTCGGCTGATCGTTACTTCCAGGATCCTTCGAACAACGCTGACAAGCTGGTTCCAGAAGGTATTGAAGGCCGCGTGCCTTACAAGGGCAGTGTGATTGCCATTATTTACCAACTGGTTGGCGGCATCCGTGCTTCCATGGGCTACTGCGGTTGCAAATCCATCGAGGAATTGCACGCCAAGGCCGAGTTCGTGGAAATTACGGCTGCGGGTGTACGTGAGTCCCACGTGCATGATGTGCAGATCACCAAGGAAGCGCCTAACTACCGCGCTGACTGATCTTAGACAGTCTCTTGCATGCCAGAAACCGCCAGCCTTTGGGTTGGCGGTTTTTTTTGAGGTTTCCGCCTTTGTGTTGTGGGGTAGGGGGGGTCTCAGAATAGACGCCTCTTGCGGCCTGAGTGGGGGCGTGGGGCGGACCGCTTGCCGGTGCTGCGCACCGGTGCCCTTGGCGGTGTCGAGATACGGGCGCACTCTGAACTCACCCGGTGATTGGTCCCCCGGACCAATCACAAGCGTCGGGTTCAAACAGCAGAGTGCTTGCATCCCGTATCCCGACACCGCCCGCGGCAAGCAGTCTGACTCGCCCCACGCCCCCACCCAGGCCGCAAGAGGCTCAGATCGAGCAATATATAGCCCTGCCTGTACCTTGCACTTAGGATTTTTGTGGGTGTGTTGGCTGTTTGGTCAGGGCTCTACACAATCACTACCGTCACCGTCACCGTCACCGTCACCGTCACCGTCACTGTCACCGTCAAGATCACAGCAACAGCAATAGCAGTAACTACTGCTATCTCAGCCTTTGCTATTTCCACCTTGGCTGGTGCTGTGTAGCCCTTATTTCATTCAGGGAGCGACTCTTTATGAGGTGGGAGGGATGGGAATGCAGAGAACTCTAAATAATAAAAAGCGCCCCGTTTATGACGGGACGCCTTGCTTTGGATACTGCGGGGTGCGCTTACCCTAAGAGTGCTATTCAGCTATTCAGCTATTCAGCCATTCAGTTCATTAGTTCGCCACTCGTTAGCTCACAAATTAGTGGCGGATAGCTGGAAAATCATTTCATATCAGGAGTTGGGTATAAAACTCCCATATTTCTTATTTGGCAGGGGCTGCTTTGGTTTTGAACAGCCATTGTTGAGGCGGCCATTGAGCCAAAATCACCCCTGCCAGAGTCAGCAATCCACCGCTCACATGGTGTGCGCCCAGTTGTTCGCCCAGCAATGGGATGGCCAGCATGGCGGTCATGAAGGGCAGGATATTCAGGAACAGGCTGCATCGGGCCGGGCCCAAGCGTGTGATGCCTTGGATCCAGCAGTAGGGCAGCAGGACGGAGGCCAGGATGCCTGCGTACAGGATCAGGGGGACTGTTTGCTCATTCAATTGCGTTTGTTCTGCTGGCAGCCAAAAGAAGACGGGCAGCAGGGTGATCAAGGCTCCCCAGGCTTGCAGATAGGTTGATTGCCAGGCTGGCACAGTGATATGCCATTTCTTCAAAAAAACACTGTAAAAGGCGTAGCTCAATGCCGCTGTCAGCATCAGCAAGTCGCCAGAGCGGACTCCTTGGCTTAGCAGTTGCATGGGATGGCCGCCGCTAATCAACCAGACTGTTCCAAACAAGGCCAGCAGGGCGCCGGGCAGCATGCCGCGAGGGCCAGAGCCTGCCAGCAGCAGACGTGTGGTCAACAGGGTCAGTAGGGGTGTCAGTGCGGTAATCACGGCCATATTGGTGGCACTGGTGCTGGCTGCTGCCCAATAAGACAGGCATTGATAAAACGCCATGCTCAGAAATCCCAGAAACAGCAGTTTGGGTAGTTGAGGACGGATCGAGTGCCAGTGTCGCCAGACAGGGCGAGCGGCAAACAGGCTCATAATGGCCAGCGCCAGTACGACTCGATAAAAACTCATGGCAGGTGCGGCTATCAGGCCGTGCGCCATTTTGGAAACAATGACATTGCCGGACCACAACAGCATGGTCACCAGCGGATAAGCATAGTTGCGCATTGGAAGCAGCCATCAATAAGGAAGACGTATGCTCGCTGTAGACCGACTTGCCTGTCTTTCGCTAAACTGACTTGAATTAGCGCAAATGGGACAGCTTGTGCTTGATCCTCTTATTCATATTCCGGTTGAGCTGGCCAAGATGCCTATTAGTGGTTTGGCAGCAGACTATCCGGACGGCCATCTTATTCACGAACATCAGCATGTACGTGCGCAGTTCTTGTACGCCGTGCAAGGGGTGATGGTGATTGATGCCCAGGAAGGGCGCTGGGTGGTTCCTCCTAGCCGTGGCGTTTGGCTGCAACCGGGTCGTCCTCATACGGTTCGCATGCGCGGGCAGGTCAAAATGCGCACGATCTTTGTGGATGAGGATGCTGCTCCGGGCTTGCCGGCGCGTAACTGCGTGCTGGATGTCAGCCCCTTGCTACGGGAGCTGATTCTGGAGGCCAGCCGAATTCCTTTGGTGTATGCGCAAGACAGTCGCGATGGCCGCTTGATGCGTTTATTGCTGGATGAACTGCGCGAGTTGCCTGTATTGCCGTTTCATCTGCCCTGGCCCGAAGAGCCGCGCTTGCTACTGGTGTGTCGACATCTGGAGGCTAGCCCCGATGATGATAGAGATGCAGATGCCTGGGCCAAGCAACTGGCCATGAGCGTCAAAACTTTCCACCGCCTGTTTCGTCGCCATACCGGCATCAGCTTTGGGCAATGGCGTCAATTCGCTCGCTTGTTGGGGTCTTTGGAGGGCTTGGCAGCCGGTGAGCCTATTGTGCAAGTGGCTTTACAACATGGCTATGCCAGTCAAAGCGCATATGCCGCCGTGTTCCGGCGGCATTTTGGGGTCACTCCCAGAGAGTTTTATCGCTCTAAAGACAGCGCGGGCGACGCAGTTTAGTCCGCTAGCTCCAGTAAAAGCCGGGCCAGCATGTCGGGGTGTGTCATCAACGCGCAGTGCCCACTTTCCAACTCTCGGAATTCCCAGTCTTTCTGCTGACGGGCCCATTCGCGCGAGGTATCCACCCCTCTGAACGTAGGCTGTGTGCAGGAGATATAGGAGCAAGGGCGGCCATTGCCGATGACGGGGTTCTGTAAGCGCAGGGAAGAGCGGTAGACGCTAAGCGGCTGTGGTGTCAGGCGGTTACCGACAAAGTGCAGATCTTCTGTGGCATGCAGGCCCAGTGCACTTAGTGGAGGAGGGGGGACGGCAGGAACGGCGCTTTTCCCAGCAGAGGCCACCATGCTGTCGACAATCTTTTCTGGCAGGGTGTCGAAGGTGCTGGTGCCGCTGGGCAGGATAAAGGCGTCCAGGTAAATCAGTTGTTGAATGCAGCGTGGCATGACGTCGGCGACGCCGCTAATGACCAGTCCTCCAAAGCTGTGGCCCACCAGAACCACGTTGGAGAGTTCCTCCCAACGTATCAAATTAGCGACATCATCTACAAAGGTGTTCAGGGTGATGTCCGCGCTAAGCAAGTGGCTGCGTTCGCCTAGGCCTGTCAGTGTGGGGGTATAGACTTTATGCCCCTTGGCCCGTAGCCGGGCAGCCAGTCTGGACCAGCACCAGCCACCGTGCCAGGCACCGTGAACCAGCACAAAGGTCAGGCTGTCGGAGACTTCGTCCGTATCTTCCTGACATTCGTAGGCAAAGCTGTGCGAGCGAGCACCGGAGGGGCCGGGAGCAGGGATATAGCTGCCGCCGCCTTGTTGTTGTGTGGCCTGTGCAGGTCGGGATTCCTGGTGTTCATTAAGTTCGCTCGGACGAGGGGTACGACTCGAAGACATGCTGAAACTCCCAAAATGGCTGCATGTACTGTAGCTGCCTTGCCGCATGAATGCCAGTGATGCAGGACAATTTCGGCCTGGAGTATTTCTGCGACTCCCTAAGCGGCGCTACACAGCGTAAAATAGATCCTTTACCGCTTTATTATTGGCTCGATACTTTCATGCACCAGCGAATTCTGATTCTTGATTACGGCTCCCAGGTCACCCAGCTTATTGCGCGTCGCGTACGCGAAGCCGGTGCGTACTGTGAAATTCACCCCGGTGATGTCAGCGATGAATTCATCCGTTCCCAAGAAGGCCTGAAAGGGATCATTCTGTCGGGCAGCCACGCTTCGGTCTACGCCGAGGACGCTCTGCAAGTTCCTGCCGCTGCTTTTGAAGCCGGCGTACCTGTTCTGGGCATTTGCTACGGCATGCAAGCCATGGCCCGCCAACTGGGCGGCGTTACCGAAGGTTCGGACAAGCGTGAATTCGGTTACGCCGAAGTCCGCGCCCATGGCCACACCAAGCTGCTCGATGGTATCCAGGATTTCGCTACGGCAGAAGGCCACGGCATGCTCAAAGTCTGGATGAGCCACGGCGACAAAGTTACCGCCTTGCCTCCCGGCTTCAAGCTGATGGCTTCCACGCCTACATGCCCCATCGCCGGTATGGCTGATGAAGATCGCGGCTTCTACGCGGTTCAGTTCCACCCCGAAGTCACCCACACCGTTCAAGGCGGCGCCTTGTTCGAACGCTTTGTGCGCGACATTTGCGGCTGCGTGGGTGATTGGAACATGCCTGACTACGTGCAAGAGGCTATTGCCAATATCCGCGAACAAGTCGGCGACGAAGAAGTCATTCTGGCTCTGTCCGGCGGTGTGGATTCCTCCGTCGCTGCCGCTCTGATCCACCAGGCTATCGGCGACAAGCTGACCTGCGTATTCGTGGACCACGGCCTGCTGCGTCTGAATGAAGCCCAGCAAGTCATGAGCACCTTCGCCGACAATATGGGTTTGAAGATCATCCATATCGACGCTTCCGACCGCTTCCTGGGCAAACTGGCCGGTGTTACCGACCCAGAAGCCAAGCGCAAGATCATTGGCCGTGAATTCGTGGAAATCTTCCAGGAAGAAGCCGCCAAACTCAGCAACGCCCGCTGGTTGGCCCAAGGCACAATCTACCCGGACGTAATCGAATCCGCTGCTGCCAAATCTGGTAAAGCCACAGGCATCAAATCTCACCACAACGTGGGCGGCCTGCCAGACACGCTGAACCTGAAACTGCTGGAACCCCTGCGCGAACTGTTCAAGGACGAAGTGCGCAAACTAGGCGTAGCCCTGGGCCTGCCGCCAGCAATGGTCTACCGTCACCCCTTCCCAGGCCCAGGCTTGGGTGTCCGTATTCTGGGTGAAATCAAGCGCGAATACGCAGATCTGCTGCGCCAGGCTGATGCCATCTTCATCGAAGAACTGCGTAATACGGTTGACGAAGAAACCGGCAAGAACTGGTACGACCTGACTTCCCAGGCCTTCACCGTCTTCCTGCCAGTGAAAAGCGTAGGCGTGATGGGTGATGCCCGTACTTATGAGTACGTTGTTGCCATGCGTGCCGTGCAGACCACCGACTTCATGACGGCTGACTGGGCTGAATTGCCATACTCGTTGTTGAAGCGTACTTCTGGCCGCATTATCAACGAAGTGCGCGGCATTAACCGTGTGACGTACGACGTTAGCAGCAAGCCGCCAGCGACGATTGAATGGGAGTGATTCCGCGTCTGGCATAGCCAGGCAACTCAAGGCATAGAAAGCAGAAAAGCCCGCGTAATTGCGGGCTTTTTTGTGCAAAAACCTTACGGAACTATCACTGTGAAAAAACGACCTATCGGCCAATCTAAGCAGCAACCGTTCGGGGCCTCAGCCTTAAGTTGTTGAAACGGGCGGCAGGACGTGCTCCAAGGTGCTATCAGCGTTCGTTTGGCCTCTTTCAAGCTCTTGATCTGTGGTTCCTAGTGGTGCTTTTCTTCACCTGCCAGCCTTTGAACTGGGAGACACGCTACACGGTATTCTTTTTCCTGCGCAGTACCGCCGCTACGATGCCACACCCGCAAGGCGCCGACTCCTCAGTCTTTACGTTGAAGGACTCTGTCAGTCCTGGTCGAACTCATGTGATTTCCCAATCATCGCCGGAGCCAAAAATCACGGGGCTATGACAGGGGGAGGGGAAATCGCTAGCAAGTGCGAGTCACTGCTCGTACCGTTAGAGCGCGTAGCTTAACGATGGTGGCAGGCTGTAAGATCTGATTGGGTATGTGAGTTTCCGTGCGGATAAACAAGGATTGAAATTGAGTTCTGTCAGTAAAGTTCAGATTCGTCAGCTTGGGGCGGCTGATGTGGAGGATTTTCGCGCCATCCGATTGGCAGCCTTGTTGAAGGCGCCGGACATGTTTGGCTCGGTTTACGAGTGCGAGGTCAAGAAGACGACGGAAACGTTCCTTGAGCGGCTTAACGATGTCGTGGCATTTGGTGCCTATGTCGATGGCAAGATCGTGGGGTTGTCGGTTTTTAAACAGGAAGACGGGCCAAAGGATGCGCACAAAGGGCATTTGTCCGGCGTATTCGTGGAGCCTGAGCAACGCTCTCAAGGAGTCGCCGGCAGGCTGCTACGGGCTGTAATAGACTATGGCCGCGACCATGTTGAGCAGATTATGTTAACGGTCGTGGAAGGAAATCTGGGTGCTCTCAGGCTTTACGAAAAGCATGGCTTCAGGGGGTACGGCGTTGAGCCACGTGCTTTGAAAAATGGCCCTGAGTATCGTGACGAAATCCTGATGGCCTTAATTTTCAATCTGGAAGAACGGATGATACCTTCCCGGAAAATGCTCCCCCAAGCATCCTTGCAAGACTTCGCTGCAGGCGTAATCAATGCCGTGGCGGCGGATGGTCGTTTTATCGGATTGCTTGCCGGTGGCTCGTCGATCACCGGGAACACGGATGCATATTCTGATCTCGATCTGATCCTTGTTGTGCGTGATGAAGCCTACACCGATGTGCTCGCCAGCATGCGCCAGTTTGCGGATACGCTTGGCAATCTGCTGTACGCCTTCACGGGGGAACACGTGGGAGAGCCTCGGCTCCTGATTTGTCTTTATGGCAAGCCTGTCCTGCACGTTGACCTCAAGTTTGTGATTATTGACGATCTTGATCAGCGGATCGAGAACCCTATTATTCTTTGGGAGTCGGACGAGATTCTGGCAGCGCGTCTTTCACAAGGCTCGGTCAGTTGGCCTAATAAGGACGCAGAATGGTTCAAGGAAAGGTTCTGGGTGTGGGTGCACTACGCGGCGGCCAAGCTCGGGCGTGGCGAGTTATTTGAAGTAATCGATATGCTCGCCTTTTTGCGGGGCCAAGTTCTTGGCCCCCTTGCAATGCGTCGTGTCGGAGCTGATCAGAGGGGCGTACGGCGTATCGAAGCGATTGCCCCAGACTTGGCGACGGCTATGGCAGCGACTGTGGGTAGCCATTCAGTTAAAGCCTGCGGCACGGCGTTGCGCAACGCTATTCGCCTTTATATGGATCTTCGGCAGGATTGTCTGCCTATGAATTGTCATCCGGAGAATGAAGCCGAGGTGCTCGCGTATGTCGAAGGCGTTATTGACCCTGATTGTTGAGAGCGGATGCTTGTGTGAGTGGGTTTTGAACAGTTTGTCGTTATCAGGAATGTGAAGAAAGTACCTTGTTGTTGAGAACGGTGGGTTTTGCAAAGGGGCGCCACCACCAGAGGTAAAGCTGCCTTTTCGGAAGGACATTGCTTTTAATGTGCCATCAGGAATGTGCTACTTGTTTGCATACTGCAGTCCACCCGGCCCAGACCCCCGAGCTAGCTCCATAAACGCCTGCAGATAATCAATCACCGTTTCCGTCTCCCTCATCCCCAGGAAGATCTGTTTGGCGATGCCGTGCTTACCCAACCTCACCGGCACCACATCCAGCTTCTCCGCATACTCTTCCACCAGCCATCGCGGCAGCGCCGCTACGCCACGGCCACTGGCAACCATCTGCATCATGATGTCCGTCGTCTCAATCGTTTTATGACGTCGGGGGGCGATACCAGCAGGCAGCAGAAACTGGTTGTAGATATCCAGCCGGTCTATGTCCACCGGATAGGAAATCAGTATTTCCCTGTCCAGGTCCTTAGGCTTGGCGTAGTCCACATTCGCCAGGGCATGGGCCTTGTTCACTACCAGCACCTGCTCGTAGTCGAAGACGGGCTCGAATTTCAGACCTGGCTTATAGAGTGGGTCTGGCGTGACCAACAGATCAATTTCATACCCAAATAGCGCACCGATCCCGCCGAATTGGAATTTCTGCTTCACGTCCACATCCACGTCTGGCCAGGCGCTAAGGTACGGCGAGACGATCTTAAGCAGCCATTGATAGCAGGGGTGGCATTCCATACCGATGCGCAGCGATCCTCGCTCGCCTTGGGCGAACTGGCCCAGGCGCTCTTCTGCCAGATCCAGCTGCGGCAGGACGCGATTGGCAACAGCCAGTAGATACTGCCCGGCTTGAGTCAGTTGCAGGCTGCGGCCTTCGCGACGCCAGATTTCTGTGCCCAGTTGCTGCTCCAGTTTCCGCATGGTGTGGCTAAGGGCAGATTGGGTAACGTGCAGCACGGCAGCGGCGGCGGTCAGGGACCCTTGCTTGTCAACTTGCTGCACAACGGCCAGGTGGATGCGCTCTAACATGATACGTGAATGATATTCATGGGTTGGTGAGATAAGACCATTTTACTTCATTGATAGGGCTTCCTACAATGCAAGTCATTCATTCATCCACTGGCCTTTAAAGAGCAGCACATGACGACGATTCATAATCTTGGCTTTCCGCGCATTGGCGCCAAACGGGAACTGAAGTTCGCCTTGGAGTCTTACTGGAAGGGCGAATCTTCGCGTGACGAACTCAAGGCTCTGGGCGCCCAGCTGCGTCAGCGTCATTGGGAAAATCAGGCAGGTCTGGATCTGGTGCCCGTTGGAGATTTTTCTTTTTACGATCAGGTGCTGGATGCCAGCTTCTTGCTGGGCAATTTGCCTGAACGTGTGCAGGACTTTCATGGTGACGAGCTGGATAACTATTTCCGTGTAGCGCGCGGTCGTTCGGCCAAGGGGCTGGAAGATCACAGCGCTTGCTGCGGTGGCGTGGCTGCCGGTGAAATGACCAAATGGTTCGACACCAACTATCACTACATCGTCCCCGAATTTACGGCTGACACCCAGTTCAAGCTTGATGCCTTGCGTTTGTTGGAGCGGCTGGCTGAAGCCAAGGCTCAAGGCGTGAAGGCCAAGCCTGTGATTATTGGCCCCGTGACTTATCTGGCACTGGGCAAGGCCAAGGATGAATCCAACAAGCTGGCTCTGCTGGATCGTTTGCTGCCCGTGTATGTCCAATTGCTGGAGACGCTGGCTAAAGCCGGCGTTGAGTGGGTGCAGATTGACGAGCCTATTCTGGTTACCGAGCTGGATGCCGATTGGCAGCAAGCGTTCAAGACCGCTTATCAGCAACTGAAAGCTGCTGGCGTGAAGTTGCTGGTAGCCACTTACTTTGGTCAGTTGCTGGAAAATGCTGCTTTGGCCGCCAGCTTGCCTGTTGCCGGTTTGCATGTGGATGCCATCAATGATCGTGATGGTGTGGATGCACTGCTCAAGCTTTTGGGTGACGACAAGGTCTTGTCCCTGGGCGTGATCAATGGTCGCAATATCTGGAAAACAGATTTGACCGCTGTACTGGACTGGGTTGAGCCCATCGCCAAGCAACTGGGTGATCGTTTGTGGATTGCTCCTTCCTGCTCGCTGCTGCATGTGCCGGTTGATCTGGACAGCGAAGAAAAGCTGGATGCCGATGTGAAGTCCTGGTTGGCCTTTGCTTTGCAAAAGCTGGATGAACTGCGTGTATTGGGTAAAGCCTTGAGCCAAGGGCGTGATGCCGTCAAGGCAGAGCTGGCCGATAACCTGGCCGCTTTGACTGCCCGTCGCAACTCGCCCCGTGTGAATAATCCTGCTGTGAAAGCAGCGGTGGCGCGCATCTCGGCCGAGCTGGGCAAGCGCAAGAGTGTTTACGAACAGCGTGCTTCCAAGCAAGCTGAATTCCTGAAACTGCCCGCATTCCCCACCACCACGATTGGTTCTTTCCCACAAACGGCAGAAATCCGTCGTGCTCGTAGCGAGTTCAAGGCCGGTCGTCTGGACGAAAACAGCTATCAGGCCGCAATGCGTGCCGAGATTGAGCGCAGCGTGCGTGAGCAGGAGAAACTGGGTCTGGACGTGTTGGTGCACGGCGAAGCCGAGCGTAACGACATGGTCGAATACTTTGGTGAGCAGTTGGACGGCTACGCATTCAGCCAGTTCGGTTGGGTGCAGTCCTACGGTTCGCGCTGCGTGAAACCACCCATCCTGTTTGGTGACATCAGCCGTCCTCAAGCCATGACGGTGGAATGGATCACCTACGCCCAGTCGTTGACTCAAAAACCCATGAAGGGCATGTTGACCGGCCCCGTGACGATCTTGAACTGGTCCTTTGTGCGTGATGACCAGCCTCGCTCGGCTTCTTGCCTGCAACTGGCGCTGGCCATTCGCGAAGAAGTGCTGGATCTGGAAAAGGCCGGTGTGCATGTGATTCAGATTGACGAAGCCGCCTTGCGTGAAGGTTTGCCTCTGCGTAAATCGCAATGGCAAAGCTACCTGGACTGGGCCGTGGAAAGCTTCCGCATCACCGCCAACGGCGTGGGCGATGAGACGCAAATCCACACACATATGTGTTACTCGGAATTCAACGACATCATTTCCTCCATCGCTGATATGGATGCGGACGTGATCACCATTGAAACCAGCCGCTCGGACATGGAATTGCTGGAAGCCTTCGAGAACTTCCAGTACCCCAACGAGATCGGCCCTGGTGTGTACGACATTCACTCGCCTAACATTCCGACCGAGCAGCACATTGTGAATTTGATGAAAAAAGCCGCCGAGCGCGTGCCAGCAGAACGTTTGTGGGTGAACCCCGACTGTGGTTTGAAGACACGTCAATGGGCTGAGGTGATTCCCGCTTTGACCAATATGGTGGCCGCAGCGAAAGTTTTGCGGGCAAGTGCCTGATCAGGTCAGGAGCTGAGTTTGGCGGAAAGTCCCGGCCAAATGTCGGGACTTTTTTTGAGGCTGATTCAAACCTGTTTTCTGGCTTCACCAGGAAGAAGAGAGTAAGCAGTGCAGCCCCCCGAAACAGCTCAGACAATCAGCACAGAGTGTACATAAATAAGATGAATTTATTTTTCAAGATCAATGGCTTGACTCGAAAATAAATTCGAGATTGAAATCAGAAATTAGGGCATACATAAAAATGAATAAAGAATTCGCGTTCAGCATCAGAAGCATCCGTTTTGATGAAAACTACCGTCCAGCCGATAACACACGTATCACCACTAACTTTGCCAATTTGGCCCGTGGTGAAAGCCGTCAGCAAAACCTGCGCAATACTCTGAAGATGATCGACAATCGCTTCAATAGTTTGGCTCATTGGGACAACCCGAATGGGGACCGTTATTCAGTTGAACTGGATATTGTCTCTGTTGATATTGATGTTGAAGGCAATGGTTCTACGTTTCCGACCATCGAAATTCTGAAAACCAGTATCGTTGATCACAAGGAAAACAAGCGTATTGAAGGGATTGTGGGTAACAACTTCTCTTCGTATGTGCGTGACTACGATTTCAGTGTGGTTCTGCTGGAGCACAACAAGAACAAAAACGGTTTCAGCGCCCCGGAAGGCTTTGGTGACTTGCATGGCAAGTTGTTCAAGGCTTTCGTGAACTCCACGCTGTATCAGGAAAACTTCAACAAATCCCCCGTGATTTGCCTGAGCGTATCCAGCAGCAAGGTCTACCACCGTACAGGTAATCAGCATCCGGTATTGGGCGTCGAATACCAGCAAAACGAGTTCTCGCCGACCGATGAGTACTTCGCGAAAATGGGCTTGCAGGTTCGTTATTTCATGCCGCCAAATAGCGTGGCGCCTTTGGCCTTTTACTTTCGTGGTGATTTGCTCAGTGACTACACGAATCTGGAATTGATCAGTACCATCAGCACGATGGAGACATTCCAGAAAATCTACCGCCCCGAGATTTACAATGCCAATTCGGCAGCAGGAATGCGCTATCAGCCCAGCCTGAAAAATGCGGATCATTCGGTTACGCAAATTGTCTACGATCGTGAAGAACGTAGCCGTCTGGCGGTTGAGCAGGGCCGGTTTACCGAAGAGAGTTTTATCAAGCCATACAAAGTTATTCTTGATCAATGGGCAGCCAGTTACGCGCTTTGATTCATCAAAAACAACAAGGTTATTTAATTATGAAAAAATTGCTACCCACCTCCACCGCTGGCAGTTTGCCTAAACCCTCCTGGCTTGCTGAACCCGAGAAACTGTGGTCGCCCTGGAGACTGGAAGGTGAGGACCTGGTCGAAGGCAAGAAAGATGCACTGCGCTTGTCCTTGCAAGAACAATTGCACGCCGGTATCGATCTGATTAGCGACGGCGAGCAAACCCGCCAGCACTTTGTCACTACCTTCATCGAACATCTGGAAGGCGTGGACTTTGAAAAGCGTGAGACCGTGCGTATTCGTGACCGTTACGATGCCAGCGTTCCAAGCGTTGTCGGTGCTGTCAATCGCCCCAAGTCCGTGTTTGTGGATGATGCCAAGTTCCTGCGCCAGCAAACCTCGCAGCCGATCAAATGGGCGCTGCCTGGCCCCATGACCATGATCGATACGCTGTATGACAACCACTACAAGAGCCGTGAGAAATTGGCATGGGAATTTGCCAAGATCCTGAACCAGGAAGCCAAAGAGCTGGAAGCCGCAGGCGTGGATATCATCCAGTTTGACGAACCTGCTTTCAACGTGTTCTTTGACGAAGTGAATGACTGGGGTATTGCTACGCTGGAACGTGCCATTGAAGGTCTGAAGTGCGAAACCGCCGTGCACATTTGCTACGGTTACGGCATCAAGGCCAACACCGATTGGAAAAAGACCCTGGGTTCGGAATGGCGTCAGTACGAAGAGTCCTTCCCGAAGCTGCAGCAATCCAAGATCGACATCATTTCGCTGGAATGCCAGAACTCCCACGTTCCTATGGATTTGATCGAACTGATCCGTGGCAAGAAAGTGATGGTTGGCGCCATTGACGTGGCCACCAACGTGATTGAAACCGCTGACGACGTGGCCAACACACTGCGCAAGGCGCTGAAGTTTGTGGACGCGGACAAGCTGTACCCTTCCACCAACTGCGGGATGGCACCGTTGCCACGCGCCGTGGCTCGTGGCAAGCTGCACGCCCTGAGCGCCGGTGCTGAAATCGTTCGCAAGGAACTGTCGGCCTGATAGGTTTGATACCTTCGCGCTAGCGAGTTTCAGACTGCCCCCAGCAAACAGTATTGATGGCTTTGCCATCGCTGTTGCTGGGGGCAGTTTTATTGGGGCTGCTGATCGTGTTGCTTTAAATAACAGATGCTCCCAAGCCGCCTGCAATGCCAGGAGGCGAGTATTTTGACACCTCTGCTTAACGAAATTCTTGTCCACCACAAAGAAATGAACTAGGATTCACTCATGTAATGAATCAGAGTTCACTTCTTTATGGCCTATCGTCAAACCCCCGCCGTTGAAGCCCGTCTGCAAGACAATCGCGGCCGTATTCTGGAAGCGGCTCGCGTTTTGGTCAGTGAAGGTGGCTGGCAGGAAGCGCAGGTAGCCAGTGTGGCGGCCGCAGCCGGTATTGCCACCGGGACGGTCTATCGTTACTTCCCCTCCAAGGCCGAGCTGTTTGCAGAAGTCCTGTCGTTGGTGTCACAGCGTGAGGTGGATGTGCTCACGGACATTGCGCAGGCTGACGGAGCCTCTATGCTGCGCCTGCATGCCGCAGTCTCAACATTCGTAAAACGCGCCATGCGTAATCCTCGTCTGGCGTATGCCTTGATTGCCGAGCCATGCGATAAGGAAATCGACGCGGCTCGTCTGGTGTATCGCGCCGCGATCAGCCAGGTCATTCACTCCATTGTTTCCATGGGGCAAGATGCCCAGGAAATGCGCCAGGATGTGCAGCCCGATATTGCGGCTACCGTCATTGTGGGCGGTTTCATGGAAGGGCTGATTGGCCCGCTTTCTCCTTTAAGCCGTCAGCAGCACGATGGCACGGACAGTTACCAGCGCCAAGTGGCTGCGCTGGCTGACCAGATTGCCCTGATGGCGTGCGCCAGCGTGGCAGCCCTTTCTGCCACGCCTTAAAAAAACAGTTCGGAGACAACCATGAACCAAGCGCTTCCCCTCAGCATTTTGAATGCGCCCGAGGATCGTTACAGCACGCATCAAGTTTTGAATCAGGCTTTGCCCGCCAGTGGTTTCAATGCTTTTACGGGCGATCAGGTTTTAACTGAGGCCATTCGCCGCGAAGCTCCGTGGGCCGAATCGCGTTGTCAGGCTTTGGGGGCGGTGGCTGGTGATGACAATGTTCAGGAGTTGGCCCGTTTGGCGAACCGTCATATCCCTGAACTTAAAACGCATGATCGCTTCGGCAACCGGATTGATTGGTTGGAATTTCACCCCAGCTGGCATGAATTGATGACCCTGGCCTGGCAGCACGAGGTGCCGAATTTAAGCTGGCGTACGCAAGAGAAAAACGGCCACTTCGCTCGTGCGGTCTTGTCCTATCTGTGGAATCAGGTGGAGCATGGTACGGGTTGTCCGACTGGCATGGCGTATGCGGCGTATGCCGGTTTCGAGGCTGAACCTGCTTTGGCGATCTGGGCGGACAAGCTCAACGGGACGCGCTACGAATACAGTCGTCGCGAAGTGGGGGACAAGCCCTCGGTGGTCATTGGCTATGCGATGACAGAAAAGCAGGGCGGTTCAGATCTGCGCGAGACGCAGACTACTGCGCGCTTCTCCCATAGCGCGGATTATCACGGCGCTACAGCGCATTGGTATGAGCTGACGGGGCATAAGTGGTTTTGTTCAGTGCCGCAGTCTGATGGCTTTTTTACGCTGGCTAAAGTCAATGGCGGTGTTACCTGTTTCTTTTTGCCCCGTACCTTGCCGGACGGCAGCTATAACCGCTTTTTTGTACAACGCCTGAAGGACAAGGCGGGCAATCGTTCCAACGCGTCCAGTGAAGTGGAGTATGCGGGTACGCTGGCAATTCGGGTTGGGGAAGAAGGGCGCGGTATTCGGGAAATTCTGTCGCACTCGCATTTGACACGTCTGGATTTTGCGATTGGCTCGGCGGGTTTGATGCGACAGGCGCTGACCTTGGCCCTGCGTCACACGACATCACGCAAGGCTTTTGGAACCTCCATTGCCGATCGGCCCATGATGAGCAATGTGCTGGCGGATATGGCGGTAGAAGTGGAAGCGGCAACCTTGATGTCCTTGCGCGTGGCCAAGGCCACTGACCTGATGCAAAGCAGTGACCACGAAAGGCTGCTGGCTCGGGTGGCCACGCCTGCGGCTAAGTACTTCAATTGCTCGCGCGCCCCCTCCATTGCGAATGAGGCTTTGCAATGTCACGGCGGCAATGGCTTTATTGAAGAAAACCCCATGGCCCGTGTGTATCGAGAGGCCCCCTTGAACAGCGTTTGGGAAGGGACGGCGAATATGATGTGCATGGATGTGCGGCGCGCCATGATCAGAGATCCGCTTACGGTGGAGGCGGTTTTCAATGAAATCAGACCCTTGGCCGGGCAAGACAAGCGATTCGATGCACTGGTACAGCACACTGAGCGTTTGGTTCGGGCGGCAATCGAGGATGAGTTCCTGGCCCGCCCCATGACCGAAGCCGTCGCCCGCGTCTTGCAGGCGGCCGAGCTGCTGCGCTATAGCTCTCAAGAAGTGGCGGATGTGTTTTTAAGTACGCGTAGCGGCGGGGAAGTGGGGGCTTGGGGAGCGCATTACGGTACTTTGGGAACGATGGCATCTTCGTCAGTCGCGCAGAAAATTATGCGCAGAGCGATGGTGACAGATTGATTTGTGCTGTTTGTAGAGCCTGGAGGGAGCAGGGGCTATCTGTATCAAGTCCGGGATAGCCCTTGTTCTTTGGAGTCCGACGGCTTTGCAAGTAATGCAGCGTCAGTCTTACGCTGCTGTGCAGACCCTTAATCGGTGTCCATCCGGGTCCAGTGCAACGAATGTGCGCCCAAAAACGGCTGTCATGGGCTCTTGCTCTATGGTGATACCCGCAGTCACCCAGTTTTGATACAGCTGATCAACAGCCGCATCATCGTCCACTAAAAAAGAAAGCTCGGAGCGGTGCCCAGTTCCGGATGATACAAAGCTGGCTGCCTGGGTAGACCACAAACCCAGGGTCAGGCCCGTGTACGGTTCAAACGCGACATAGGTGGGGAAGGATTCAACGGGCGCTTTTTGAAGCAGCTTCTCATAGAAAAGGCTGCTGGCTGCGGGGTCTTGGACATAGAGCAGCAAAAGGTTTGGGTGATTCATGATCGCTCCAACAAGGTGATTGAGCAGATCATTATGGGTGACCATACTGCCAAAAATGGCAGTATCTGGCATGGCCCGAGCAGAACGACTTCTTTCCCTTTTACAAGTGCTACGCCGGCACAAACGTCCGGTGAGTGGTGCGCGGCTGGCCCAAGAGTTGGGCGTCAGCATTCGGACCTTATATAGGGACATTGCTTCCTTGCAGGCGCAAGGTGCCGATATAGAAGGGGAGCCGGGAGTCGGCTATGTGTTGCGACCTAGTTTCATGCTGCCACCCTTGATGTTTTCTCAAGCAGAGCTGGAGGCCTTGATACTGGGCTTTCGCTGGGTAGAAAAGTTTGCGGACGAGCCGCTGACCAAAGCGGCTGGCGATGCCATGGCCAAGATCTCTGCGGTCTTACCCGATAGCTTGAGAGACAGCCTGGACAGCACCGCTTTACGGGTTGGGCCTAGAGTGATTCAGGATGCTGAGCTTGTTGATTGCGGCATTGGGCGTACCGCGATTCGTTTGCAGCGCAAGCTGCGCATCATTTATGTAGACGGGGCAGGCCAGGAGTCGGAGAGAGTGATCTGGCCTTTTTCCTTGGGCTACTTTCAGCACTTCCGGATTCTGGTGGGCTGGTGCGAATTGAAAGGGGATTTTCGGCATTTCCGGACGGACAGGATACAGCGCTTGGTCTGTCTGGAGGAGTCTTATCCCCGGCATCGGGCTGATTTGTTCAAACAGTGGCGCGCAACACAAACAGAGCTAAGCTACGTGCCTGACACCTGACACCTGACACCTGACACCTGACACCTGACACCTGACACCTGACACCTGACACCTGTGACCTTGCTTTGTGAAAACCGGTTTCTCTGTCCTGATCGTCAAGCCCTCCTTGCAAGAGGGTTTTTTCTTTGCCAATTATTGTTATGTTATAACATCTCAAAATTGGCAGAAGTCCTTTGCAAGGAACGGCCCATTGATGCCTCAAGAAAGAAGAGAGATGACGATGACCCTCGATAACACGCCAGTCGATCCCGCAGCCCGCATTCCCGTAACGGTTTTGTCCGGTTTTCTGGGTGCGGGCAAGACGACTTTGCTGAACCACATCCTGAACAATCGCGAAGGCCGCCGCGTGGCCGTCATCGTGAACGATATGAGCGAGGTCAATATTGATGCCGCTCTGGTTCGTGATGGCGGTGCCGAGCTATCGCGCACGGATGAAAAGCTGGTGGAAATGAGCAACGGCTGTATTTGCTGCACCTTGCGCGAGGACTTGTTGTTGGAGGTGGACCGTCTGGCCAAGGAAGGGCGTTTTGATCAGCTGGTTATTGAATCCACCGGCATTTCAGAGCCACTGCCCGTGGCTGAAACGTTCACCTTTGAGGGCGAGGACGGCCGCTGCCTGGGTGAAGTCGCGCGCTTGGACACTATGGTCACGGTAGTGGACGCCTTTAACTTTCTGCACGATTACAGCTCGCAGGACAGCATCCAGTCCCGTGGCGAATCTTTGGGTGAAGAAGATGCGCGTACCGTTGTGGACCTGTTAATTGAGCAGATCGAGTTCTGTGATGTGCTGGTTCTGAACAAGATTGATTTGATCAGCGAGCCAGAACGCGAGCGCCTGATGGCCATTCTGAACAGTCTGAATCCCCGTGCTCGTATTGAAACAGCCGAGTTCGGCCAGGTGCCCTTGGACCGCGTTCTGAACACCGGCTTGTTCGATTTTGAAGAGGCTTCCAAGGCCCCAGGCTGGCTGCAGGAATTGCGTGGTACTCATACCCCGGAAACCGAAGAGTACGGCATAGGTAATTTTGTTTACCGCGCCCGCCGTCCATTCCACCCGCAGCGTTTCAAGGCACTGGTCGAAAGCGAATGGCCTGGGGTGGTGCGCTCCAAAGGCTTTTTCTGGTTGGCGAACTTCCCGACTCTGGCGGGCTCCTGGTCACAGGCTGGCGCGGTGGCTCGCTATCACGTGGCGGGTTACTGGTGGGCGTCCATGCCGCCTGAACGCTGGCCGGAGGATCCCGAAGCGGTAGCGCTGATCAAGGAAAAATGGGACGAACGAGTAGGGGATGCGCGTCAGGAGCTGGTTCTGATTGGTATGGATATGGACGAGGAAGCACTGCGCGCCCGTTTCGATGCCTGCCTGTTAAGCGATGAAGAAATGGCCAGCGGCCCCAGCACCTGGACAACGTGGACGAATCCGTTTGCAGACTGGCCTTGATAGCGTTGAGGTCTTGCCAGGTCTTTGCCAGCGTGAGCAAGGCCTTTTGATTGGATGTTGAGTATGACTGTTGTACTTCCCGACCCGGCTTTGAATGATTCCTCCCATGGCCTGACTCCACTTTCCTGGGTGGGTATGGAGGGAATCGACCTGCCCATTACCGTGCTTGAACGAGGCTATAAGCAGCAGCTCCATGCGCGGGTGGATGCTCAGGTTGATTTGCCCTTGGCACATGTAAAAGGGATACATATGTCCAGGCTGTACCGCTTGCTGAATGACTTGCCGCCAGAACAGTCCTTGTCACCGTTAGGGCTGCGGCGTCTTTTGCAAGGCATGGTGGATAGCCAGCAGGACTGTGGAACGCGCAGTGCAAGACTGTGTTTTCGCTTTGATTTATTGGTGCGACGGCCTGCCTTGGTCACGCAGGGTCTGGCCGGCTGGAAATCCTATCCCGTCGCGCTGGAGGCCAGACTTTTGGACGGTATCTTTATATGCAAGGTGCAGGTTCAGATAGCTTATTCATCGACCTGTCCTTGTTCGGCTGCGCTGGCTCGGCAGTTGATTGAACAGGGCTTTATGCAGGCCTTTGGAAAGCAGCCTGTCTTGCATGCAGATGAGGTAGCTGCCTGGTTGCACAAGCACGCCAGTCTGGCCACTCCACATAGTCAGCGTAGTCAGGCTCTGGTTCACATCCAAGTATCGGAAGACAGTGAGGATTTTGGGTTTTTGACGCTGATTGATCGCATTGAAGAGTCATTGGCAACACCCTTGCAAACCGCCGTTAAACGAGCAGACGAGCAAGCCTTTGCCGCCTTGAATGGTCAGAACCTGATGTTTGTGGAAGACGCGGCGCGTCGTATAGAAGCGGCCTTGGGGGGCTATCAGAATCCTGGTGTTCAGGTCCGACATCTGGAGAGTCTGCATCCCCATGATGCAGTGGCGTTCAAAACTCCTGTATCGGAAGGGATGCCTTTTTTGCGGCTGAGCGGGGGCGTAGCGCCATGAGTGTTCTAGTCCTTGCTGTCTCGTGCCAGACCCACTCCATGGGTCAAACTTTCTTGCTATTGGCGCAGCCAAGCAAGCTCACGATATGTCCATTTGAGCGGGTATGTCGCTCCCGTGCTTGGGAGCTGCGATGAAAACCGTTCTTGTCTCTGTTCTGGTCCTGCTTGTTCGCGGCTATCAGCTTTTTATTAGCCCATTGCTGGGGCCACGTTGCCGCTTTTATCCAACTTGCTCCCAGTATGCGATTCAGGCTTTGCAGGCGCATGGCCCCCTCAAAGGAACTTGGCTGGCTGCACGGCGCCTTGTTCGTTGTCACCCTTGGCATCCGGGCGGGCATGACCCTGTTCCAGCTCTTGATGATCGGGGTAGGCAATCGCTCAAGCAAGCAGGAGAAGACCGTGGGTAAGGATGCAGCACCAGAAGAGTCCATAGTTCAAGCCCAGCAAGCCATTGTGGAGAGTTTCCAGTTCCTGGGGAACTGGATGGCCCGCTACGAATATTTGATTGATCTGGGGCGCTCCTTGCCGGACTTCCCGGACGAATGGCGTACCGAGACGAACCGTTTGCATGGCTGTCAGGCACAGGTCTGGATGGTGTCTGAATTGCGTGATCACAAGTTGTTTTTTCAGGCCCGTAGTGATTCCGCCATCGTCACCGGCTTGTTGGCTTTATTGATGCAGGTGTACTCGGAGCGTTTACCGCAAGAAATCCTGTCTCATCCCCCTGACTTTTTACGGGCAATTGAACTGGAGCAGCACTTGTCACCGAATCGCGCTAATGGCCTGTTTCACATGATGGAGCGGATTCGTTTGACGGCACAAGACGCTCTGGATGTAGAAGCCGAAAAGGTAAAACCATGACGCCAGAAATCCCGAAGGCCTCTACCTCCCGGACGGCAGAAACCGTCAGGCAGCATAATTTGCGCCATGTCGATTTGCTGCTCTGTGGCGCTACGGTAATGACTCCTAATGGGGCCGAGCGTCTCGACATCGCCTGTGCGCAAGGCCGGATTACGGCTCTTGGTGATTTGTTGCCCGGCTGGAGTGCAGACTGTGTGCTGGACCTTAATGGCCTGCATGTTTTGCCAGGGGTGATCGACAGTCAGGTGCATTTCCGAGAGCCGGGGCTGGAGCACAAAGAGAATCTGGAAGCGGGTACACGGGGTGCAGTCCTGGGCGGCGTGACGGCGGTTTTTGAAATGCCCAACACCTATCCCTTGACCTTGGGTGCTGCCGATTTGCGAGCCAAGCTGGATGCTGCTCAAGGCCGAAGCTGGTGTGATCACGCCTTTTATATCGGTGGCTCTGCCTTGAATGCCGATTCCTTGCAGGAACTGGAGCAGCTCCCAGGTTGTGCAGGCATCAAGGTCTTTATGGGCAGCTCCTTTGGAGACCTATTAGCGGATGAGGACGCCGTGCTGCGTCGCATCTTGCGTCATGGTCGCAGACGGCTGGCAGTACACGCCGAGGATGAGACCAGACTGCGTGAACGCAAATATATCGCCCTGGATAGTGGCGACGTGCGCCAACACCCGGTTTGGCGTGATGTGGAAAGTGCCTTGAAGGCAAGCCAACGCATTGTTCGTCTGGCGGCAGAGGTGAAGCGCCGATTGCACGTGTTGCATGTGTCTACCGCAGAGGAAATGCAGTTTCTGGCCGCGCACAAAGATCGCGTAACGGTGGAAGTCACCCCGCACCATCTCAGCCTGCAAGCCCCCGACTGCTATGAGCGTCTGGGCAGCCTGGCGCAAATGAATCCCCCGGTGCGCGGGCAGGTTCATCAAGACGCGCTGTGGCAGGCGATCCGTTCGGGCGTGGTGGATGTCATTGGCAGCGATCATGCACCTCATACCTTGCTGGAAAAGTCTCAAGCCTATCCCGCCTCACCCAGTGGCATGACTGGCGTGCAAACCTTGCTGCCCGTGATGTTGAACCATGTACACGCAGGCCGCTTGAGTTTGCAGCGACTGGTGGATTTGACCAGTGCCGGACCTGCCCGGATTTTTGGACTGGAAGGCAAGGGGCGCATAGCCCTGGGTTTTGATGCGGATTTCAGTATTGTGGATTTGAAGGCACGCCGCCGCGTCCGCAATGACTGGATTGCCAGCGTCAGCGGCTGGTCTCCCTACGACGGCATGCCAGTGGTGGGCTGGCCGATTCACACCATTGTGCGCGGCCATTGTGTTGTTCGTGATGAAGTCCTGGAAGGGCAGGCTCAAGGCAGGCCGCTGCGTTTTCTGGAAGTCCCTTAACCGCCCGTTCAGCAAGGAGTACGTCGTGACGGATTCAAAAGAGCTTAAAGAGCGAGGCCTGAAGGTGACGACGGCTCGTATCCAGATTCTTGAGATATTCCAGGCCCCCGGCATTCGTCATTTGACGGCAGACGATGTGTATCGCCAACTGATCCGGCAAGGCAGTGAGATTGGCCTGGCGACTGTCTACCGTGTACTGACCCAGCTGCAACAGGCAGGCTTGCTAAAGCAGGTTTATTTTGAATCCGGCCGGGCGCTGTATGAGCTGGACGATGGCGAACACCATGATCACCTGATTTGCACGGACTGCGGGCGTGTGCAGGAGTTTCATGATCAGACGATCGAGCAGCAGCAAAAAATGATTGCTCAGGAGCGGGGCTTTCAGGTTATGGAACATAGTCATGTGGTGTACGGACGCTGCCTGAATCCGGATTGTGAATATCGCCCGGAACCCATGATGACAAGGAGAAAACATGAAGGCTAAAGGACAAGACACAAGATCTGCTGACAATATGGCAGTACAAATAAACCGCCGAATCTCGGTAGAGCAGGTGGAGGAGGGCCACGAACTGGCCCCCAAATTTGACAAACAGGGCCTGATTGCCTGCATCACGACAGACGCTAACAATGGCGAGGTCTTGATGCTGGGTTACATGAACCGGGAAGCCCTGGAAAAGACCATACAGACCGGTGAAGCCCATTACTGGAGTCGCTCGCGTCAAATGCTCTGGCATAAAGGTGCCAGCAGTGGACTGGTGCAGACGGTAGAGGAAATGCGTATCGACGACGACCAGGATGCGGTGTGGTTACGTGTGCGGGTAGCCGGTTCCGGGGCCAGTTGCCACGTAGGCTATTACTCCTGTTTCTACAGACAGGTGCCGGTTGGTGTCGAGCATAGCAAGGGCCAGGATCTGGTTTTTGTGGAGTCCGCCAAGACCTTTGATCCCAAAGACGTGTATGGGGATGCGCCCAATCCCACTGTGCTTTAAAGGGTGCTCATGCTGGCGGGGCTGGGCGAACTTCACGTTTACTTCTGGCCGCCTGAACCTGTGCTGATCAGGACGATGCAGCCCCCGTCAGTCGCGTAGAGCGATGCTCCCGATAAGCCGCTGCCAAGGTCCGCAAGGCTTCCCGCGAGCGTTGATCGGTCAGCGTTGAGTGCAACACAATCCGGGAAGGGGGCAGGGCTGGCAGTCCCAGACGTTGGCCCACATCAATTGCATCTGGCGGCGCCAGGCGGCATGAAAATGCCGCGACCGCCAAACCGGCAGAGACCGCCGCCATTACGGCCGCATGACCACCGCCTACAAACACTTCATTCCACTCAATCCCGGCAGTGCTTAACGCGTGTGTTGCAATATCCCGCACGCCACAGCAGGGAGCCAGGGCGGCCAGCCGTAAAGGTTTGCCTTCTTGCTGATGAAAGCAGGGTGCCGCAAACCAGGCAAAGTGTTCAGGCCCCAGGTCCTCTCCGTCACGGCGATGATCCTCCTGGCGCACGATGACGGCATCCAGCTCTCCCTTGTCAAAATCTTCCAGCAAGCGATGCGAGCTTTCCAGGCGAACTTCAATCGTCAGGGCAGGGTCTCGTTCATTCAAACGGGACAACAAAGTAGGGACTTCCGGCCCGGCAACGTGCTGGGCAATTCCCAAACGAAAGCGGCGGCAATCGCAGAGCAGGGCGGCTCTGGCGCGGTCGTGTGCAGCAATGAATTCCCGTGCGGGATTAATGAAAACCGTACCTTGAGCAGACAGCCGTACCAGCCTTGGAGTGCGTTCGATCAGCTTGTAACCCAGGCGCTCTTCCAGGCGTTTCAGCTTCACGCTGATCGCGCCTTGTGTGGTGCCCAAGGCTTCTGCGGCTTTGGTAAAGCTTTGGAACTCGGCAATGCTCACAAAAGCTTGTACGGATTCCACATCCAGAACAGGGCGGCTCATGATCTATCCATATTTGTTGTTTCTGATATGCCCGATCATAGCATTGATGAATGGCTGGCCCGTCCCTACTATCTCTCCTGACTGAGCGGTCCCGAGCTTTTGGGTTTTGGTGTCCGCACTTTGGCTCGCCGGGACGGCGACGTGTATTGACGACTTTTTGGAAAGATAACGATGACTCCCTCTATCTCGAGTCAGGGCCGCTACGCCTTGGCTGCCGTGTGCTTGTCAGCCTTGATGCTGGGCCTGGAGATCTCTAGCGTGCCGCCGATTTTATCCACCATAGAACAGGTCATGGGGGCCAGTTTCCGGCAACTGCAATGGGTGATGGCAGCCTACACCATTGCCATGACGACCATTCTGATGGGGGTAGGCACTTTGGCGGATCGCTACGGCCGCAAGCGCATTTTTACGATCGGGATTGTGGCGTTCGGGATCACTTCCCTGGTGTGCGGACTGACGGAAAGTGCAGCTGTTCTGATTGGCGCACGTTTTCTGCAAGGCTTGAGCGCTGCCATGATGCTGATCTGCCAGATCGCGATTTTGTCGAACCAGTTTCGGGACGGACAACAGCGTGGCAAGGCCTTTGCGTGGTGGGGTGTGGTCTTTGGTGCCGGGCTGGGTTTTGGGCCGATTGTGGGTGGCCTGATTCTGACTCTGGCCAGCTGGGAATGGGTGTTTTTGATTCACGCCGTGCTGGCCATTATTACCTTGCTGCTGGCGCGCGCTGGCGTACAGGAGTCGCGTGATCCGGGCGCCAGCACCTTGGACGTAGCCGGTATTGCCACCTTGTCCTTGGCCGTGTTTTGCCTGGTGCTGTTTGTCACTCAGGGGCCGGTGCTGGGCTTTGCCAGCCTGCCAGCCTTGAGCATTATTACCCTGTCCGTCCTTAGCCTGATTGCCTTTGTAATCGTGGAGCAGCGCAGTGTTAGGCCCATGCTGGAGTTCTCCGTATTTCGTATCCGCAGTTTCTCCGGTGCTTTGTTGGGCTCGATGGGGCAGAACTTCAGCTTCTGGCCCTTCATCATCTACCTGCCCATTTATTTTCATGTGGGGCTGGGGTATGACAGTGTGCAAACTGGCTTGGCCTTGTTGGCTTATACCTTGCCGACCTTGTTTGTCCCACCCTTTGCAGAACGGCTGGCGCAGCGTTGGCAAGCGGGCGGAGTCATTGCACTAGGTCTGTCCTTGATTGGTTTGGGCTTTGTGGTGATGAAGATAGGCAGTGTGTCTGATCAACCAGGCTGGCTGATTTTGCCGGGTTGTGTGCTGGCCGGAATAGGGCTGGGCATGGCCAATACCACGACCACCAATGTGATTACCGCTTCGGTATCGGCTGAACGCGCTGGTATGGCCTCGGGGGCGGATACCAGTGCCCGCATGATTTCCTTGGCCTTCAATATCGCCTTGATGGGTTTTGTGCTGGTGCAAGGCATCATGAGTGATCTGCGTACACGACTGGGCCTTTCTGCCGATAGTGAACTGCGTTATCTGGCTGAAAAAGTAGCTTCGGGCGATGTCAGTGCCGTGTCGCAAAGCAGTGCCTTGCTGGTGAATGCAGCCGATCCTGTAGAGGCAGTGCATGCGGCCCTGATTGCTGGTTTTGGCTGGGTCATGGTGTACGGCGCATTGGCCGCGTTTGCCTTGGCGGGTTTGAGCTTTCTGATATTTGGCTCTGCCAAGAAGCTCACTCCGGTGGGCTGCAAGGCGAAGTGTGAGGCGGCTTAGGGCAGATTTTGGTGTGATGCCTGAAGCATGAGCGTTGCACTTCGCGTCGCAAGGCGTGACACGTCCGCCTTGCTTTAGCTGTTCATGCGTTTGTATGGATGAAGCCTGAACGAAGCCACTAGTCTGTGGCTTTGTTTTTTGTGGAGCTATTTGCCGCAAGCAATGCAACCAGAATCAGCAGTACGCAAACCAGTAAATAAGGCACACTTGGAGAGACTTCATACAACAGGCTTCCTGCCAGCGGGCCCAGGACGATACCCAAACCTTGTGCGGCGCCGATGGATCCTGCCGCAGCACCTTGCTCATGCGGTTCGACGGCATTGGCTGCCAGGTCCGAGAAGGCGGGGAAGATCCAGCCCATGCCGCCTGCTGCAAAGAAGTAGCAGACCATCAGCATCCATTGACTGTTAGCCAGGGCCACGGCCCCGAAACCCACCGCACTGATCAAGCCGCCCACCCGGATCAGACGCTGTGGTGACCAGGACAGCTTGCGCACGATCAGTTGCGAGGTAATCAAGCCCACACCGACCAGGGTCAGGGCGAAACCGGCAGCTTGGGCCGCAGCTTCTGGTTCCAGCCCCAGGCGGTCAATGGCAAAGAAACCGACGGCAATTTGTCCGACTGCCACGCTGAACATGGCCGCAAAGGCAACCAGCATGGCTTGTCGCAGTCGTGGATCACTCAGGCGCAGGCTGGTGGGTTTCAGATTGCTGACAACCGTGCTGCGTGGCAGGCGGCACCACAGGATACCCAGGGCCAGCAGTGGCAGCAGGGCGGTCAGATACAGCGGAAGATCCAGGCCGTATTGCGCCAGCATGGCGGCCATGGCCGGGCCTGCTACCAGGCCAATTCCGTTGGCAGCACCCAGCGAGGCCATGACGTTTGCCCGCCGTTCGGGGGGAACGTGGTCCGCAATCAAGGCCTGGCTGGTAGTGGGAATGGCTGCGAAAAATCCGCCAACCGCTCCGCGTGTAATCAGGAGTCCCACAAACACCAGCCAGGGAGAGGCCTGGAAGTGCAGGGACAGAATCAGGACGGCGCACATGGCCCAATAGACCAGCATGAAGCCACCCACACCGGCCAGCAAAACGGGTCTGCGTCCACGGCTATCGCTAAGGGAACCCCAAGGGCGTGACAGCAGCATCCACAAGACGCCGCCTACCGTGACGACGGCACCCGCTTGCCAAGGAGGGAGGTGCAGGGATCGGGCAATAGGTCCGATCAGGGCCACAAAGGCCATCATGGCCATGGTGCAGCTCATGTAGGCCAGCATCAAAGGCTTGAGGTGAAAGGGGGGAGCGCTAGCCGTTGGAGGAACGGCATCTGCGGGGGCGGCCAGGGGCGAGTCCTGAGTCATAGGAGTGGTGATGGTTGAGACGTAAGGAAAGGGATGAATCCGGGGTGCTAAATCTCAATTGGTATTGAGATTCAATATCATTACGTAAAGATCAGGATTGCGCCAGCAGAATTACGAAAAAGTTCGGTAGCGCGGGTGTCTGGGAGATGGGCCCAATAGGTGCCCCCGGGTTTGTTGCCTGCTTTTTTACTTATTGGCAGACATAAAAAAGCCGGGCGTTGCTGCCCGGCTTGATGGAGGTTCGGTAACGCTGTTACCTGGTCCCCAATTGCTAGTTGCTGTCAGAAGCTCACGCCTTGGCCAAGGCCCCCAGCTTCTTCTGGCTATTTGAGCACTCCAGGAAGATTATCGGATTACCACGGCACGGCAGCGGGGCGCGGCGGAAGTTTTCTTCTACTATCGCTCCTAAGACAAAGCTCAGTAGCAAGGGAGCCGTTTCAAAACACAGTATTTTTTGTTGTTATAGCAAGAGTTTTAAAGATGGCATGAGTAATTGGGTTTTTGAAGCGCCATTTTAGTATTGAATTTATAAGTGCATGGTTTTTTTGTGTTTTTTAGGGTAAATTTCAATAGTCAATATTTTTATTGTTGAATCTACGCGTTCTCTGGGTTGCGAGGCTTAATTTTTTGCTCTACTTTTAGTTATTTTGAGCAATTTTTTTTGTAATTAAATTATAAAAGGGAGGGGTGTATGTTGAAAATGATAAAGGATCCTATTCATGATTTTGTGGAGTTTAGGGGGGAGTATGAGAACGATCTTCTGAGTAAAGTTGTATCAGATCCGTTTTTTCAAAGACTAAGGAGAATTAAGCAGTTGGGTTTTTCTGATTATGTTTTTCCTTCTGCGACCCATTCACGGTTTTCTCATTCTTTAGGCGTTTATTCAGTGGCAAAGATGATGTTGTCCGTTAAAGAGCCTGGGGCGGTGGAGGCGGGAAGGTGGAGTAAGGAAGGCAAACAATGTCTTGCAGCTGCTTTGTTGCATGATGTAGGGCATGGAATGTTTAGTCACTCATTTGAAAAGGCAATGGAGTTCTTCTTTGCGAGAAATCCTGAGTATCAGAAAAAATTTCCGAATTTAAAAGCAGCGGTAAATCATGAGAAAATAAGTGAAAGAATTA
This sequence comes from Alcaligenes sp. NLF5-7, assembly GCF_024266725.1. NCBI lineage: Bacteria > Pseudomonadati > Pseudomonadota > Betaproteobacteria > Burkholderiales > Alcaligenaceae > Alcaligenes > Alcaligenes sp. NLF5-7. Next base: position 4,182,574 of record NZ_CP100755.1, on the reverse strand, counting down.
TAAAAGAGTCTTCTATGCATGAAGTTCTTGAGGGGATTGGAGGGAATGGGTTTTCCCATGGGGTATCTGACTTAATAGAGAAAAAAAATAAAAATTGTATATACACGTCTATTGTGTCTGGTCAGCTCGATGCTGACAGACTTGATTATGCAAAAAGAGATTCCTATTTTGCTGGGATTGCATCAGGTGGCATTGATCTAGGTTGGTTGATTAGAAACTTAAAAGTTAACTCTGGGCAGGAAGGGGAGTTTTTTTATGCGGATAGCAAGGCGTATGTGTCGTTAGAGCAGTTTGCTGTAACTTTATTTCAATTATACCCAAACATATATTTCCATAAAAAAACTAGGGGTTTGGAGTATATGTTTTCTTTATTAATGTGTCATGTTTTTGAGTTAATTGCTCAAGGGGATCTTGATTCTTTGGGGTTGGCTATTGATCACCCGTTTGTTGTTTTTTTTAAAGATCCTTCTGATATAAATAATTCTCTTTTTCTAGATGATGCTACTTTTTTAGGATCTCTTTATTTGTTCATAAACTCAAAGAATGGCTTTATAAGCACGCTAGCGAGACGGATTTTAGAAAGGAGAATTTATCCGTTAATTGATGTTTGGGAGATCGCTGAAGGGTTGGCTGGCTATAATAAGAAATTTTATGATCTGGACGCTCAGAAAAGATTAATTATTATTAATAATTTATGTAATGGCGTGCGGCAGGAAATTGCGAATACTGAAGATTGGAACGAGAGTAATTATTATGATTTTTATAGTAGGCCTATTTATAAAAAGATAAATAATACAGGTGGGCATCCACAGCAAATAAATGTAAAGATTGGCAGTGATTTTTTTGATATTTCTTCAGTTTCCCCAATTATTGGCAGTGAGGCTAGTTTTAGTATCCATAGAATATATTATGATGATTCTATCGAGGGATATGGGGAAAAATTGCGTGAGATCATTGAGGGATTAATGAGTGGCAAATTGACCGATTATTTGAATACTATCAGTAGTAGTTGATTTTGGGTTTTTAAAAGTAAACCGGGCAGTTATGCCCGGTTTTTTTGGTTAATGCTGAGTTTTTTGTATGTCTCTAAGAGAGGATAGCTAGTGTCGTAAGTGAGCTACCCCCCCAGCTTCTTCTGGCTATTCGAGCGCCAGAACGAGTAGCTCAGTCCCAGCATCAGCAAGATGCACGCAATAATAAAGACCATGCTGATCGGGCGCTCCAGGAAGATCATGGGGTCACCACGAGAAAGCAGCAGGGCGCGGCGGAAGTTTTCTTCTACCATCGGTCCCAAGACAAAGCCCAGCAGCAAGGGGGCCGCCTCAAAGCGCAGGCGCATGAAGAAGTAACCCAGCACCCCAAACAGCAGCACGATATTCACATCGAACAGGTTGTTGTTGGTGCTATAGACACCCACGCACACAAAGAACAGGGCCGCGGGGTACAGGTACTTGAAGGGCACGGACAGCAGGCGCACCCACATGCCGATCAAGGGCAGGTTCAACACCAGCAGCAGGATGTTGCCCACCCAGAAACTGGCGATCAGGCCCCAGAACATATCGGCGTGCTCGACCACCATTTGCGGGCCAGGCTGGATGCCGTGAATGATCAGCGCGCCCAGCATCAAGGCCATGACCGGGTCGCCGGGAATGCCCAGGCTCAGGGTAGGAATGAAGCTGGTCTGGGTAGAGGCACTGGTGGCGGCTTCGGGCGAAGCAATGCCCTCAATCGCACCACGTCCAAAGCGCTCGGGGTTCTTGGCAACTTTCTTTTCCGTGGCGTAGGCAATGAAAGACGCAATGGTCGGGCCAGTGCCGGGCAGAATCCCGAAAGCCGCACCAATCGCAGTACCGCGCACCAGAGCGCCTTTGGATTGCTTGATATCGCCTTTTTCCGGACGCAGGGAACGGGTGGAGACTTTACCAATGGCCTTGGTGTGGCCGCTATTGATCCGGTTGATGTTCTTGAGAAAGTCCGCAATACCGAACAGGCCCATGGCCAGCGCCACAATCTGCAAGCCGTCCTGCAGTTCCGGAATATTGAAGTCAAAGCGCGATACACCACTGTTCACATCCGTACCGACCACGCCAAAGATCAAACCCATGACGACCATGGCCACGCCCTTGATGGCAGAACCTTTGGCCAGTGTGGCACCGGCCAGCAGGCCCAGCATCATCATGGAAAAGTATTCAGCCGGGCCGAATTTGAATGCAATATCGACCAGCGCGGGCGAGAACAGAATCATGGCCAGAATGCCGATGGTGGCCCCAAAAAAGGAGGACAACATCAACATGAACAGAGCCGATCCGGCTTTGCCGTTGCGGGCCATGGGGTTGCCGTCCAGACACGCCACTGCGTGCGAGGCGGTACCGGGCAGATTCAGCATGATGGAGGTAATGCCGCCACCGTACTGGGAGCCATAGTAAATACCGGCCAACATAATCAGGGCGGCGGTCGGGGTCATGGCGTAGGTCAGGGGCAGCAGGATGGAGATGGCTGCCAGCACACCCATGCCGGGCAGCACCCCGATCAGGTTCCCCATGAACACGCCAAACACGGCCCACATCAGGTTGTCCAGTTGAAAGGCAACGCTAAAGCCGTGCATCAGGTTAGATAGAATTTCCATGGCTTAGCCCCAAGTAAACAGGGGGAATTGCAGCTCCAGCCCCCAGGAGAAAATAACCACACCCAGCAGTGTCACGAAAATGGACAGCAGCAGGGCAGTGAGCCAGGAATGTTCCTTGTCGCCCATGGCTGAGATGAACACCAGGGCAAAGGTGGCGGGAACCAGTCCGCCGTAGCGACCCAAAATAATGAAGACGATGATGCCGCCCACAATGGCCATCCAGCCACGCCATTGCGGCGGGCCGTAGTCCTCCTCCTGCTCATCGTCGTGCGCGGCGGTCTCTACAAACAGGTACAGAGCGCCCAGCACAATCATCACGATGCCCAGCAGAAACGGGAAGTAGCCCGGTCCCATGCGGGCCATGGTGCCCAAGGAGTATTTCTGTCCCATCAGGACGGTAAATACGCCTACTCCCACCATCAGGCCGGCTGAATAATATTTTTGTCTGCTCATGAATCTCCTCATTCCCCTAAAGCAAGCATGATTTTTATAAACCCTGAAAAAGAGCGATTAAAAATGAGGCTAGCTTAGCGGAGCAGGAGAGGGCTTAGGGTGACAGTTTCATTACCTTTTGGTCATGTTTGAATGTCTTGGTAAGGCTTAAACAGGCAGCACAATGGTGACTTTCAAGCCGAATACTCCTTTGGAGAAAATCAGCTCGCCCCGGTGCAATTCAATAATGGCGGCAACGCTGGTTAATCCCAATCCAAATCCTTCACTATCATTATTGAATCTATAAAAATACTTGCCTACGTTTTCATATTCGCTTTCTGGTAATCCCGGGCCATCATCTTCCACAATGATGGAGATTTTATTGTCAAAGCGTTTTTTAATTTCAACGCTGGCATGGGAATGGGCGTATTTAACAGCGTTATCCACCAGATTGGCTAAAGCACTGGCTAATAAATTGCTGTCGCCATTAATAATGACTCTGTCGATTTTCTTTTTCTGCAGCGTGACGCCCTTTTCTTCAGCGAAAAAGCTGTACAAGTCCAGAACGTCTTCGGCAATCACTTCCAGATTGCAGGCCTTGAAGTTCTGTCTTTGCACACCGGCATTCAGCTCGGCAATTTGTAGCAGCTTGCCCAGCAGCACGCTCAGGTTCTCTACTTCTTCAATCGCGTCTTGTTGTGCCTCCCGGACATGGGGCGGGACACCTGGCAGGTTCTGGGTTTCACGCAGCTTGCCAACGATGCGGGTGAGCGGGGTGCGGATATTGTGGGCCACGGTATCGGAGATATGCCGTGCGCCTTGCATCAGGCTCTCGATCTTGTCCAGCATGCGGTTGATGTCGTGGTGGATCAGGCCAAAAACGTCCTCGCTCTCGGAGGTGATGCGCTTGGAAATGTCGCCCGCGCCTACCTGTTCCGTCAGCAGGCGGATGCGGCCCACGCGGTATTTCAGCTCATTGCTAAAGACATAGGCGCCCAGAATTACTAGCATCAAGGCCAGGATCATGGAGGTGACAATGATGCGGCTAAGCATGGCGCGCAGCTCGATCAAGGTGCCCAGCTCGTGGCCGACCACCAGGGTTTCTCCGCCGGACAGTTTGGTGACGCGGACATTGCCTTCGGATAGCGCGTCGATATGCTTGATCTGCACTTCCACCACTTGTCGTTCTGGCAGGTTGTTCAGGCCGGGGATCTCGCTGATATTGCCCACCAGGGTGTGATTGAATTCGTCCAGCAGCAGATAGATTTCCTGGCCCGAATCAATCCGGTCCGAGAGGGTTAGCTCGATCATGCGCAGGATCTCTTCGCGCCCGCCGACTTCGTAGGCAATGCTAAGACGCTGTACGGCGACGTTGATTTGCCGCAGGTGCTCGTCGCGCAAGGCTCCAAACACCTGAACGTAGAAAAAACCGATTAAAAAGAGCGTGGTGAAGATGGCCAGGATGCTGTAGTTCAAGGTCAGCCGGAAGGAGGTGGACTCCCACAGGCGTTTGATGAAATCAATCATCGCAGCGCTTTAGCTTGAAACCGTCGATGCTGTCCTTGTCGCTAAGTACATAGCCACGGCCACGCACGGTATGGATCAGGGGCGTGGCGCCTTCCTTGTCCACCTTGCGCCGCAAACGACTGACCAGCACATCAATCACATTGGATTGGGGGTCGAAGTTATAGCCCCAGACCACTTCCAGCAGCATGGTGCGGGTAACGATCTTGTGGCTGTTCATCAGCAGGTAGGACAGCAGCTTGATTTCACGAGGTTGCAGCTCCAGCACCTCGTCGCCACGGGAGATTTTCTGGTTGCGGATATTCATGACCAGATCATCCACCTGCAGATTCTTGATTTCTGCATTGTCACTGCTGCGGCGTATCAGGGCATGCAGGCGGGCGGCCAATTCCTGAAAGGAAAAGGGCTTGATTAAATAATCATCGCCACCGGCTTTCAAACCATCAACTTTGTCGTCTACGCCGGATAAGGCACTTAATACCAGTACAGGGACTTTTTTACCTAAAGATCGCAAAGTAAAAAGAATGGACAGGCCATCGACATTATTGGGTAGCATGCGATCCAGGATAATCACATCCCATACGTCTTTCATGGCATTTTCCAAACCGGAAACGCCATCATGACTGGTCACCACCGAATAGCCCAGCTCGGATAAGCCATTCACTAAATACCGGGCATTTTCCCGGTCGTCTTCAATCAGTAAGCAATTCCACATTTGGCTTCTCGGAGATTTATGAAGTGGCAGACTCATCCATTCCAGAAATGGATTGATCAAAAAGGCTGATCCCGACTATGAGGCGAACATGACAAAACGGTAATGTTTGATGTCAGGAAATATAAATATTGATTCATCCTGTTAATACTGTCATGTGCTCTGAATTATAGGAGTAATTAGTCAGCACATTATTCTAATAAAAGTCTCAGGGCTGTCGGGCTGGAAATCCGGAAATGCGCCGGAAATTGTCTGGGATGTTTGTCCATTGGCTAAAAAATGCGGGTGGCGCTATGAGGCCCAATACAAGGTGGGCTCTATTCCTGGATTGGGGAGGTCGCCTTACTCTCTGCAGGTGACCACAAAGCATGGAAGTGATGGACCGGACCTTGCCCCAAGCCAATCCGCAATTGGTCAGCCGCGGCCAAAGCGCCATTCAAGTATTCCTTGGCCAAGCCTACCGCGGTCGGTACGCTGCGGCCCGGTAACAGAGCAGCAATGGCGGAGGACAGCGAACAGCCCGTGCCATGCGTGTTGCGTGTCGGAATGCGTGGCGACTGAAAAACATGGCTTTGCCCTTGGCCTTGCAGCAAATCCACACTGTCCGGGCCGTCCAGATGGCCGCCCTTTAACAGCACCCACGCAGGGCCCAGCAAGCACAGTTCGCTTAAGGTGCTGTGCATCTCTTGCAGTGAGGCGGGTTCCGGTTTGTGCAGCAGATCGCCCGCTTCGGGCAAGTTGGGGGTAAGCAGGGTACACATGGGCAGCAGCCTGTCGCGCACGACGGACACGGCTTCGGGGCTGAGCAAACGATCCCCGCTTTTAGCGACCATGACCGGGTCCAGCACAATCGGGCAGTCCAGACCGTGATGGTGCAGGCGGTCTGCAATTGCTTCCGCAATCCCTGCATTGGCGATCATGCCGATCTTGATGGCATCCACGCGCACATCCTCAAACACCGCATCCAACTGGTCCGCCACAAAGTCCGGCTCCAGCGCCACAAAACACCGCACACCCTGGGTGTTTTGCGCGACCACGGCGGTAATCACGCTCATGCCATAAGCGCCCAAGGCATACATGGCTTTCAGATCAGCCTGAATACCGGCACCGCTGGTCGGGTCCGTGCCCGCAATACTCAAGACATTGGGAATCATGCTTGGCCTGCTTGATCTTGAGTGGTAGCCAATGCCAGTGCCCGACGGGCAACTCGTACTACATCAAAGCTGTGTGCCACATCCAGACTGTCCAGTTCCGCATTGCTGAACCAGCGCGCGTCCAGAGCGTCATCGCCTGCTTGCGGCTCACCTTGCTGCCAGCGAAACAGCACGGCAATCAGAATGAAATGCGAATAGGCCAAAGGTCTGGCGCTGGGTTCGCGGTCAAATACATCCAGCGCATCAAAGAGCTGCATGGCCTGGCCTTGTACGCCGGTTTCTTCGGTCAGTTCCCGATGGGCCGCCGCCATGATGGTTTCGCCCGCGCGAATCTTGCCACCCGGAAAGGCCCAGCGTCCTGCATCGGGGCGATTGGCGCGGCGTATCAGCAAAATCCGGTCTTGATGGATGACGGCAGCCAGGGTGGCGGCAACCGGGCCGATGGGGGAGGGAGAGTGGTCAGAAGACAAGATAGCAACTCCTAGTCAAGGATAGCCATCCGGCAGCAAGCGGCGAGCAGGTACAGACCCGTCCCTTCGCCGGCATGACCCGGATCAGGTTCAACGGGTCACTGCGGTGCAATCTGCTCGGGCAGTTTCTCAGCCTGCTCGCCAGGCTCCCCTCGGTGAAAAGACCGTTTCTGTAAAAACGGTCTGGGCGAGTATACCTGTCTTTAGCCTATAACTCCCCCGTCAAAAACTGCGCCCGCCCACGCCCGAAGGACCAGTCTGCATCGCTGTTCTCGACCAGAGCAATGATCAGATCATTGGGCGAGACGCCACAGTTCTGCTCCAGCCGCTCTGCCAGTAAACGGTAGAACTGAATTTTTTGATTCTCGCTGCGGGGGCGGGACACGATGTGCAGCAGTACCACCTTGTCGCTACGCGGATAGCCCAGGCCGGTGTCTTCCAGTATCAGCTCGCCGGGACGATGCTGGGTCACGCACTGGTAGCGGTCGCTGGCGGGAACATCAAAGGCTTGCACCATGGCTTGATGCGCGGTGTCCAGCAGCAGGCGCAGCTCTTTGTCGTTGCGGCCTTGAATCAGATCAAATTTCAGTAGTGGCATGATGGTTCATTCTTGATTGGGGCTGCGGTCTGCAAGGCCGCCGGAAGTGATAGCCATATCGTCGTAAATCAGACGTTCGGCTTCGATTAGCAAATTCGATAACTGTTGATAGGCGGCGACCCATCCATCTATGAGCTCGTTGCTTGTCATCCTCGCGATCAGCTCTTCGCGTATGGCTTGCAGCTGGCAAGTGCCCATCATTGGGTCATGCTCGGGCTGGGCCTGTAGAGCGAGGTGATTGTTGGCGATCTGGCTGGCCAAGGGGCTCATCGGTGGGGAGTCGCGCAGTATCAATTCATAAAAATAGGTGGTCAGGGCTTTGTTGCCGCTTGCCAGCAGCGGGGCAGCGGTCTTGATGATGTCGCGTTGAGCGTCCGTCACCATAAGATTCAAAAGCCGGGCAAGACGTGGCTTTTTTTACAGTGTTCAAGATAGGCAGCTGGGCGAGTCATGGTTTCTGTCTCCTGGTTTGAGGGCGGGATAGCAGGGCTATCGATAGGGAAGATAGAAGACTGAATGAATCAAGTAAAATGATGAATAATGATTTTATGAATCACTAATAATGATCAAAAAGAGATTCATGTAGGCGAGGCCTGGATGAGCCTGCGGTTTCTTGCGAACTACCAGCGGATGTTACTTGTTGCCCTTGGATGGTTTGATGATGAAGGTTGCACGCCTGCCGCCTGGCGTTCTGAGAAGAACTTTCTGTTTATAAATCACTAAAAAAGATTTTATTAATCAGTATTCATCATTTTACTTGATTGGTTGCTGCGCTTATCGTCAGGGCTTCTAAACGACGGTTCTTGGCACCGCCAAGGCTCTGAGGCCACTGTGACACAGGCCCAGGCCTGCAGGCGACAAGGTGACTGCCGACACTGGCCGCTTGTACCTGTTGGGCAGGTGGCTCACGACGTATCACTCTCGGTATTGCACTGTAGAGGACTTGCCCCCCGGTGAGCTTTTCAAGGAGCTAATCATGCAATTGCGCGACAACGGACTCAGGTTCTCGCCCATCACTATTGTGCTGCACTGGCTTGTAGCGGCCTTGCTGTTTTCCATTCTGGGCTTGGGGGTGGCCCTGGCCCAAAGCCCCGGTGAGGTGCGGCTGGTGCAGCTGCAAAATCTGCTGGGGACGCTGCTGTTCCTGATTTCCATCTACCGTTTCTGGGCGCGGGTGACTTCTTTTCATCCCTTGCCGGTGGGCTCGCCCAACCCGGTGGAAGTAATAGTGGCCCGTTCCGTGGCGACAGCCCTGGCCTTGGCGATGGTGCTGCTGCCCGTCGCCGTCTGGCTATCCCGTGCGGCGGCTGGCGTGGCGGTGGAGTTGCCCGGTGGCCTGGCGTTACCGACCGTGATCAGCCCGAATGAGCAGGTCAAAGCCGTGGTTGATGTGCTGTTCAATATTGGCGCCACAGCCTTTTTGGCAGGGCTGGCCTTGCACCTTTTCGGGGCATTCAAGAATCATTTTGTACTGAAGAATCTGGCCTTGCGTCGCATCTTGGGCAAACAGGTGGAGTTGTAAATCATGAGCGAAGCAAATCGAGACTTTGCGGGCAATGTCATTACGGATATGTGCGGAGTGCAGTACCCGATTTTTCTGGCGGGCATGGCTGCGATTTCCGGGCCGCAATTGGTGGCGGCGGTAGCGAACGCGGGTGGGATGGGTGTGCTGGGTGGCTTGCGTCTGGCTCCCTTGATGCTGCGTAAGTGGCTGCGGGAAACCAGGGCACTGACGGACCAGCCTTTCGGGGTGAATGTGGTGCCGCAGTTTGGTGGCCCGGAGGTGTTCGAGGCCCAGTTTCAAGTGATCTTGCAGGAGCGGCCTCGCATCCTGTCGCTGTTCTATGCCGAGGACTATTCCGCCGACATGATTCCCCGCGCCAAAGACGCCGGCATGATTGTGATGGTGCAAACCGGCACGGTGGCTCTGGCTCGTAAAGCGATTGCGCATGGGGCCGACATTATCGTCGCCCAAGGCGGTGAGGCTGGTGGCCATCTGAATCGCGGCACCATTGGCCTGATGTCTTTACTACCCGCGATTCTGGACTGTGCGCAAGGTCGTCCCGTACTGGCGGCAGGCGGGATTACGACCCGCCAGGATGTCAGGGCGGCCATGAGCCTGGGGGCTTCCGGCGTATTGGTGGGCACGGCCTTTCTGGCCAGCGAGGAGTCCAACGCGCATCCGCTCTACAAGCAAAAGATTCTGGAAGCCAGCACGGATGATACGGAATATCGCACTGGCTATTCCTTTGGCTGGACTTATGGCACACCGCATCGCGTGATTCCCAACCGTGACAAGTGGAATGTGCTGCGTCTGGTCGGGGGTGGTGCGCGGGCAATTGATAAGGACAGAATGGCCAGGAAACTGTCTTTGTATGCCGGTCAGGGCGTGGGCAAGATCCACAGCATTGTGCCTGCGGCAGAGCGGGTCGAGGAGCTGGCCTTGGGCTTGTACTGACGCTTTACTGCGGCATAGCCTGTGCGGAGCGGCTGGACAGACCCACAGGCTGACCGGTCAACTCAACAGTGCGGCTTCGCCTTGATCCAGTTTGGGTAATTGGGCGAACTGCGCTTGAGCCAGGGCCACAAAGCTGCGCAGGGCCGAGCCAGGATTCGCGTCGGCACGACGGATAAACACGGTTTTTACCCGCGCAAGGTCAGGCGGCAGTTCGTGGCATTGCACGGGCAGGCGCAAGCTGCTGTTCTGGGCGACCGCTTTGGGCAGCAGGGTAATGCCCATGCCCGAGGCTACGCAGGACAGAATGCCGTCCAGTGTGCCCATTTCCATGATCTGGTTGGGCACCAGCCCAGCCTGATAAAACCAGTGTTCCAGTGTAGAGCGGTAAAAGCAGCCAGTTCTAAAGACCAGTACGGTTTGTTGGGGAATTTTTTCAATCAGGGCAGGCAGGGATTCCACCGCCTTGCTGCTGACCAGCACCAGTTCTTCTTCAAACACTTCTTCTTGAGTCAGGGCGGCGTTTTGATGAAAGCCACCGACAAACGCACCATCGAGCTGGTGGGTCTCAATGGCCTTGATCAGCTCGGCCGTGGTGCCGGTTTGCAAGGACAACTGAACCTGGGGATAGCGTTCGCGGTATTGGGTCAAAACCTGGGGCAGACGGATGGCGGCCGTGGTCTCCATGGAGCCCAGACGCAGCAGACCGCTGGGAGTGCCGGTGTCTTGCAGGGCGGCACGGCTTTCTTCGGTCAGTTGCAAGATACGGCGGGCGTAGGCCAGAAAGGTATGGCCAGCCGGAGTCAGCACCACACCACTTTTCTGGCGTATGAACAATGGCTGTTCCAGTTCGGCCTCCAGTTCTTTGATGCGCATGGTGACGTTCGATTGCACGGTGTGCACCTTCTGGGCAGCGGCAGTAAAGCTGCCATGCTCGGCAACCGCACAAAAAATCTGTAATTGACGCATTTCCATCTCGGTCATTCCATTTCTGAAAGTGATGTGTGGATTTCTAATCAATCACTTTATGGCATTCTTGATGAGTCGTAAAGCGCTTTGGGGGGGCTTACAGTTGATTGCGGTAGTTCGCCGGGGTGTGACCAAAGCTGCGTCTGAACAGGCTGATAAAGGCACTGGGGCTGGAATACCCCAGATCATAGGCAATGGTGGCGACAGGGGCACCGGCTGCCAGCATTTCCAGGGAGCGCATCAGGCGGGCGCGTTGACGCCAGGCGGTGAAGTTAAAGCCGGTTTCTGTCACGAAACGGCGGCTTAAAGTGCGCAGGCTGACCGCCGCCCAGTCGGCCCAATGTTCCATGCCCTGATTGTTGCTGGGGTCGGCAATCAGGGCGCGGGCAATGCGTTGTAAACGCGGGTCCTGGGGGAGCGGGAGCCCAAAAGGTTCGATGGGCAGACTGCGGATTTCATCCAGGATGACGGAGGCAATATGAGCCTGGGCTTGGGGCAAGGGCGCGGCGGGAATCAAATCCCAGGAGCAGGCGCGCAGCACGGCTTCACGCAGCAGGCCGGAAGTGCGCAAGGTGCAGGCCTGGGAAGGCAGATCGGCGCAGGCTGCTTCGTCTATATAGACGCTCCAGCCATGAAAAGGGCCATGCGATTGGCCCGAGTGCAGGACGTGCGGCGGCAGCCAGACGGCATGGATGGCGGGTACTACCCAAACGGCGTCCTCCACTCCAACGGACAGCAGGCCGCGCAGGGAGCCGAACAACTGCCCGCGAGCGTGTTGATGGGGGCGCGAGGACAGCTCCGAGTCATGGTTGCCGGTGACGGCGAACAGGACGGGGTGCTCGGGAAAGTTCAGAAAATCATGCAAACCAATCTTGCGTTCAGGCATGGCGTAATTTTGTTATCTATTGACCGATATAGTGTACAGCTGCCAAAACCTTTCTGCTTACACTGAAAACCTTGATGAATAAAGGAGTGACACATGCAAGCCCATGACATTCTTCCCGATCACGCCAGTGAAGTTCAGATTGATGGCACCACCATTCGCAAAGGCACGGTAGGCGCGTTTCTGGCTAATGCTGCCGCCTTGCGTCAGCCTGATGTCAGCGACGCTCAACGCCAGCGCGCCTTGAACGATATTGTGGCGGCCTTGCCGGCTCTGAAAGCACTAGGCTTGTTTGATGCCTTGGAGATTCGAGATCCCCAACTGCGAGATTTTGTGGAGTCCAGACTGTGATGAGAGGTGAAGGCGCAACGGTTCGACCGTATTTGTTGCGCGATACCGCTTGGCTGTATTTACCTAGCGGCTTGATGCATGCTTTCGGAAGCCCTCCGCATCTGGGCGTGCGCCGCTTCGATGTTGGCTGTCTTTACTGATGGCAAGGAGCCGCTTATGCAAGTTGATGACACGCAGTTTCCATTGGTGTTTCTAAGAGAACACAGCTCGCAGCAAACGCCGCAACAGGCGCAGGATCAATTGGAGGCCTTGTTGAATCGGGGCCAACGCTTTGTCTTGCTGACTGACAGGTTGGGCGGTGGGGACCATGCCCATGAGGAAAGCCACGAGGATCGCAAGCAACGCGCCTTGTTCTTCAAGCAGAACAAGCAGCGCTTGAAGGATTTGTGCGCTGGCATGGTGGTGATCAGCAAAGGGCGGGCCATTCCTGCCGCCGCACGCCTGGCACAGCAGACCTTGGGCCGGGTGCTGGGCCTGCAATTCAGCTTTGTAGTTGATGAAGGCGAAGCCAGGCTTGAGGCCAGTCGTTTACTGGCCCGTTAAATTGCGGGCGGCATGGCTGCCAGAAAGAGGGTATCCGATCAAAAGAGGGACCACAGGCCGTGTGACGCGGCCTGTTTTTGTGTGCGCTTTAGTTGGCTTGCAAATCCAGCGTGCTATCCAGGTGTATGCGTTCAAAATCTGAAATCAGCACCTGAATACGAATATTCCAGCTGGCCAGATGCGGTAGCTCGACATTACTCACTTCCCATTGATCCTGCCGCGTGAGTTCCGCCGGAAAGGTAATGGACTCCACCCCGGCTTGCGGGTTGCTGAAAATCACCTCCACTTCTTGAGCCTTCAGGGGACTGAAATCCGGCTCGTATAAAGCGACGGTCAGAATGGCCGGGTGCTGGGTGGTGGCCGGGATGTATAACAGATCCGCCATGCCGGCTTCGGTATGGATATGACTGGAAACGCTGGGTGGGACTAGCTGGGCCAAGGCGCGTGGAGGCGGGGTGAAGCGCCACAAAGCGGCTACGGCCAAGATCAGCACCGCCAGCACATATTCCAGATGCACTATACGTCGCAGAGCCTGTCGGGCATCGCTACGCTTCTGCAAGACGGCTTGAGTCAGACGATAACGGTTGTAGGCTCCCAAGCCCAGCAAGAGCAGGACCAGAATCAGCTTCGCACTGAGCACTTGTCCATATCGGCTTTCCCATAGCGATGCGGGCTGATCGAATTGCACGTAGATCAACGCGGCTCCGCTCAGGACCAGAACCAGCAGGATGGCGGGAATCCAGCGCGAGAACAGCGTCAGCAAGCGGGATTCTTGAGCATGCTGAAGTGCATAAACCAAAGGCAGGAAGGAACCAATCCACAGTGTCAGCGCCACGACATGCAGCCAGACACTGGGCCGAGATAGCCAGACGGGATCTGCTGTGCTGGCATGTCCGCTGGACGCCAGGGAAGCTCCCAGAAGAATCAGCGCCAAAGCAGCCAGCCATTTCTTACTAGTGGCGTTTCTTGCATTCCAGGAAAGGGCGGCACAGGCTAGGGCGACCCAGCCCAGCGGCACGGCCAAGCCCATCGAGGTGGATGCCGCCGTTTTCCAGGCCGATGTGCTGAACAGGGCGGACAGCGGCAAATCCAGCGCATCGACACCGACCAGGCCCAGGTTCAGCAATAAGGCGACGGCACCTAAAGCCAGCATTCGCGGTGCGATATGACTTTGCGGGTTTGATGCGTTGTTTGATGCTGGACCCAGAGCGCGGTAGACCACCCAAGCTATCCCTGTAAACAGGCCCACATAGCCCAGAAGTCGGGCCAGCCAGATCAGTCCATTTCTGAGGGGATTGCTGTGGGTGCTGTCCACCAGATTTGAGCTGAGCGCCCCAATGGAAAATGTCAGTGTTCCGCCTACGGGATGGCCGTCAGCAGAAATAACCCGCCAGCTCAGCCCATACGTGCCTTCGGTTTCCATGGTCGGCAAGGCCAGTTCCAGTCGCTGGTCTTGTGTCAGAACGTCCTCCAGCTCCTTGGAGGAACCGTCGGGACGAATCAACTTCATCAGCAGGGGCGATACGGACTCATTGAAGCTCAGGCTGGCTGTACTGGGAGCCTGGGCCAGCACCGTGCCGCTATCGGGGTTGCTGGCGACCAGGGAGGCATGGGCATACAGCACCGGCGCCCAGGCCAGCAACAGCAAGGCAAGCAGTAACACGAGCAGTGGGTGGCAAGCTGCCTGCCTACGCAGGGTATGCGTTTGCATAAGATCTCCTTCAGGCTGATGCCCAAAGGCATCAGCCGCCTGGGTGTTTAAGGCTTGGGCAAAAGTTGCAACGCAGGAGCGGGGGCGTCGGAATGGTCTGCCGCTTCCTTAGTACCAGGCGCTGCCTGATCAATCCAGCGCTCCACGCCTTGTTCGCATTCCTGAACAACCGGGAAGTAGAGCGTGCTATTGGGCTTGAGTTCATCGGCCAGGTAGCTGATGAACACGAACTCGTCATAGTGCTCATCCAGCAAGGGGCCGCCAGCCCACACCACTTCCTGAACGCCGGAGCGGACTTTGGCACCCCAACGCGTGTAGGCCTGCTTGTAGTCACCTTTTACTGTTTCCAGGGTCCAGCCTGCTTTGGGCTGTGGCTTTACACCGACCACACCTTCAGGAATACGGACACGGATTTTGGTGGTGGCAGAGCCTTTGCAACCATGCGGCACGGACAGAACCGCCTTGTAGCTGCTGCCCACCGGGGCTTGCTTGGTTTGCAGGGAAACGTGTGCCACAGCGGAAGACGCGAACAGCACGACAGCCATGCCCAGAGTGGCACGGAAAGACGTAGAAGAAATCGACATTGAAAACCTCGGCTAGATAAAAAAGAGAAACCGTCAAAGGACGGGAACACATCAAGCGAGGAATAAAGGCGGGGCGCGTGAACCTAAAGGAGGGCCTTGTGCCGGCAGCGGTGGCAGGGTTTGGTTGCTCTGGGCTAACAAAACCGGCCGGTACCTAATCAGGCTGATCAGAACAGGCGCATCCAGGGTCGGCAACAAGGCGGGGGAGGCCGCGATACCAAAGGGGCAGTCCTGTTGATTGTGATGCGTATCGGAATCCGCCTGGCCATCCTGGCCGACCAGATCAATCCAGAGCGTATTGGCAGCATTGCCAGCCGTACAGAAGGTAATGGCAAAGCCATTGTCTTGTCCTGAGCGGGTAGGCATGTAGCCTGCCGGGACGATGGCGCGACAGACGTAGGCCAGCAGAGCCAGGCAAAACAGAAGTTGCCAAACTCGGATTTCGCGGGAAACGAAACGGGGACCCAGGGCGCGCATGCGGAAAAGTATATTACAAAACCGACGGCCGACAGATGAGGTATTTCCCAGTTATCTGGCGCCAAATTTTAAGTAGATTTGGATTTGGAGTTTGCTGGTTTTCCGTTGCCGTTTTGGTAAAAAGGCGTCAAGCATCCCGCTGTTCAGCCAGGCATAAAAAAAGCCGCGAACACAGCGGGCGGCTTTGGTCAGGCAAGGCAACGCAGTGCTTAGGGAAAACCGGCACATTGCTTTATAAAGGCAGGCCGCGCGGCCAGACGGTGGTAGTAGTCTTCGACTGCCTTGAGTACCGGGCGATCAAACGGCGTATTCAGCCAGCGGTGAATGGACAGGCCCAGAATGATATCGGCCAGGGTGAATTTCGTTCCGGCAGCATAGGCCTGGGTCTGTGCCAAGTGTTTTTCCAAAATCCCCATTGCTTGGGTCCAGGCTGCCAAGGATGCCTGAACCTGTGCGGCGTCCTGATGTTTGGGCGATTGACGCACCAAACTCCAGAACGCATATGTCCAGGTCGGGTTCAGCTCGGAGGCCTGCCAGTCCAGCCACTGATCCACCTTGGCTCTTTGCCAGGCATCTTGCGGATATAAGGCCGTCGGTGCCTGGCGGTTGGCCAGATAACGCACAATGGTATGGGATTCCCACAGCACACGTTCCCCATCCAGCAGGACGGGGATTTTTGCGTTGGGGTTCAGCGCACGGAATTCGTCCGTGTTGACGTCCTTGAAGCCTATGCCCCAATCCTGCCGCTCAAATTCCAGATTCAACTCCGCGCAGGTCCACATGACTTTGCGCACATTGATGGAGGATTCTCTGCCAAGAATAGTCAGCATGATGGGGCCCTCAAATGGTCATTACTTGCTGGCAGGCAGCAGTTCGTCACGGCGTTCGATAATGCGTGAGATCAGGCCATATTCAATGGCTTCCTCGGCACTCATCCATTTGTCGCGCTCGATATCGTCACGCACACGCTCGATAGGCTGGCCGGTTTCACGGGCAATTACCTGGGCGATACGTTCACGCGCTTTCATGATTTCCTGGGCTTGAATGGCCATATCGCTGGCCTGACCACCGGCGCCACCGCTGGGTTGGTGAATCAGAAAACGGGTTTGAGGCAGGCACACACGACGCTCGCGGGCGGCACCCAGGAACAGGTGGGTAGCAGCACTGCCCACCCAGCCGGTACCCACCATGGTGACGGGCGAGGAAATGAAGCGCACCACATCATGGATGGCGTCGCCGGACTCCAGGTGACCACCGGGCGAGGACACGATCATGGTGATAGGGGCGGTGGATTCGGCATCCAGCGCCAGCAGCTTGCGCACGGTTTCCGAGGCGAGCTTATCCGTGATGGTGCCAAAGACCAGCACAGTACGGGCGCGGAAGGCTTTTTCTTCCAGAAAGGCGCTGTCTTGAGGGCTGGTATCAGAGCGAGTTTCTTTTTCTTGGCCAAGCATGGGGAAAGACTCCAAGGGATAAGTATTCTGTCTGCTAAGGAAAATCGATTGCTCGACTATATCCCGGCTGATGGTCAACCGGGCTTTCACTTGGCAATTTTTGTGGTTTTTTTTGTCTGCGCTGGGGGCGCAATAGGTCGCAACGCAAGCAGACAAGGCAAATGCAGGGCGGTCTGCCCCGCAAGTTCATATAGTCTCATGCTTGTTAAGTGTTTGATCCAGGGAATAAGACCTTATCGTCCTGTCTCCTAGAGCAGCATCACGGGAAGGGCTGATCTACACGCTGCCGCTGGGCCTTGAGACCTGCCACAGAACCTCGATACCTCATTGAAAACGCTTCTTTCAACAGTGGCACGACGCTCCCTGTCACTAAAAAAGATACCTGTCGCTTCAGGAGCCTGATGCTAAAAGGGGACGGCACCCGATCAGTTGCCAAGGTCGAAGGAGTCCCTGCTTAAAAACGCTTTTCCAGTTTCAGCGCGACTTCGGTTTGCTTGTATTTGAAAGCCCAGTCGATATTGCTGTTGTTGAAGGTGTGCTTCACATACAAATTGGGTGTAATGCCTTTGAACGCAAAGCGTGGCATGCCCACGTTCAGGATATAAATCTGTTGCCGGTCCTTGCGCAGCCCACCCAGGAACAAGTCCTCGGCATCGTGACGGGTCTGCCGGTACAGGGCCGTGGCGTTGATATTGAAACCCGCATCAAAGGCCCTGTAAATTCCCAGGTTTGCCATATAGCTGCGGCTTTGCGCGGTTTGCTGAGACTGCAGATTACGGGTGTAATTCAGGCCCCCGTAGACCACGGTTTTGGCATCAATCAGATACGAGCCGTACAAGCCTATCTGGTTCTCTTTGACTTCTTCAAAGTACTGCCGTAAATCGCCTTTGTAGGACAGGCTCTTGTGCTGGGCATTCACGCCTACTTGCAGCCTGTCGCTAAGATTGTGCTTCCAGTCCACGCGCCCGCCCCAGGACTGATAGCTGGTGCGACGGTTGGTGTAATTGTTCTCGAACAAGGGCGTAATCGACAGATCGTTTTTAGCGTCCTGATAGTTGTAGCCCGCGTAAATAATGCTGGTGTTGTCGCTGTAATAAATGTCCTTGGGCTCGGCTTCCTTATGCTTGTCGTAAAGATTGCCGTAGCTCAGGCCGCGCAGTAGTAGGTTGTGGTTGCCGCTTAGCTGGAAACGCCGGTTCAAGGTCAGGTCGTAGACCATGGCGGTGGATTTGACCGGGTCCGGCATCTTGCGCACTGACGGAAAGCACCCAAAGAAATAGCAGGTAAAGAAGGTGTCTTGCTGGCCGTTTTCTTTGTTGATATTGCTGTTGTAGCCCAAGCCAATCGAGGCGGAACCGTGCCAGGCATTGCGGTCCTGCAAGGCACCCTGGAAGCCTTCAATTACGGGCCGTACTTCATCAGGAATACCGGCAGAGGAAATCTGGCTGAACAGTTCTTTCGCTTCGCTGGATTGATAGTCCTCGAACAGTACGCGGGCCAGCTCCAGCTTGGCGCGCATCATAGTGGGATCGCTTTCCTGAGCCTGGCGCAGCTTGCTGATCGCCAGGCTGTGATTGTCCTTGCTACGGGCCACCATACCTTGAGCCATCAGCACCAAAGCAGGGTTGTGGCCGGGCAGCTCCTGATATTTTTCTACAAACTGATCCACCTTGGCCCACTGCTGCAGATTGATGGCGACATAAATGGCCGGTTCCAGATCAGTCAGCGTGGCATCGACGCTATAGGTTGTGCCGTTGATGGTGATCAGAGCTGATGGGGCCACATCAGGCGGGGTTTCTTCCACTAAATGGGAGCGTTCGCGTTCGTTCAGATTGCGGTCGATTTGATTCAGAAGTCGGCGCGTATCGTCGTCGTTGGCTAGCACCGCGCTGGATGCCATGACCAGCAGCAGGCACAAAAGGGGAAGGGCTCGCCCATGCATGAATGAAAACCTTGCAAGAAAAAGGGGAGATGGACGCAGGGTCCGGAGAGAAAGGGGATCGAGCTTGTCGATCCCCTTTTTCTTATGGCAACACTAGCGTGTTGTCAGAGGCGGATTACTGCTTGGCACCGCCGAAGGCCATGTCATTGGCACCGTTGGCTGGGTTGTAGTAAATCCCGGCCAAGGCGTCAGCGGCTGCGCCGTAGAATTGGCCCTCAATTTTGGCTGTACTACCGCTAAAGTTTTTAGCGAAAGAGCCATCGGAAGCAATGGTTGTGCCATTAAACAAAACAGTGCCAACCAGACCAGCCAGAGTACCTGTACCACCACCGTAGTTGGCGGTCAGGGTGCCTTTGGAGATACCAGCCTGGGTGCCGGGGTTGTATTGGTTGACACCTACAACGTCGTACTTGGCATTGACCAGGTTAGGCATGGCTGTAGTTGGGTTTTCGCCGGTGTAGAACACAGTGCGGTCAGCATGGCTCAGGTTCAGATCCGTGCTGCTTGCTGGAGGTGTACCGGCTATGCGGGGAGCCCACTCACCAAAATACACTTCTTGGCCGGAAACCTTGGCAACTACTTCGCCACCGAAGTGGGGGTAGCCCGGCAGAGGATTGTTCAGTTGGCGATAGGCGTAAATTTGAGTGCCTGCTCCTACACCGCTGGTGATGGTATGGCGCCATGTTTCAGCAATGTTTGTTCCCAAGGGCATTTGAATATATCCATTGCCATCAGCACCACCCAGCACTTGATTCGTTTGCCAAAGAGGACCGCTTTTGAAGCTCACCACACCCGATTGTTTGGTGGCGTCATAAGGGTCAGTACCTGGCATGGAGATACCAGCTTCGCCCTGAGCCATCATTGTGGACGGCTTATCCGCCACTACGAATGCTTTCGAGGAACCACCAGCTACGGGGGCAGCGAAGCTGCTGGCGGAGGCCAGCAGGAAAGCCGAAACAATAGCCAGTTTTTGTACATTCAGACTTGCTTTCATTACGAACTCCATTAAGTGAAGAAAAAGGGCGTTTTTACGAAAACGACCAAAAAAACCGATTTACTTAAAAACGTGCTGTCATACCGACGCGCACCGTTCGTCCGGGGGCCGGCATAGAAGTGCGGGCCATGGGGTCCAGGTAGTACTGATTAGTTAGATTGCTGATTGCCACGTCCACATTCAGGTTTTTCTGTACCTGATAGCTGGCGTAGGCATCGAAGACCAAAATGGGGTTCCAGTAGTTCGTTCTGTTAAATGCCCAGCCAAGGCCACCAAAATGCCCTTCATCTTTGTTTTTTGCGGCGCTGTGATACACCGCACGTGCTCCGAGCAGTAGTTTCTTTTCCAGCAAGCGTGCACCGACATCCAGGTTCAGGGAGTACTGCGGTTGCAGACTGGTTCTGGCAAAGGTGCGAGGGAAGCCGCCATCAACGCAGGCAGGAATGTTGTCGCTTCCTGCGGCTCCGGGGATGGGCATAAACGTCTGGGCGTAGTCGGCATCGCATAGCTGCTGCTTTAAGCGGTAGGTTCCGCCAAAGTTGGCAAAGTATTTGCCGCTGTCTACGCGAGCTTGCAGTTCAATACCTGACATTTTCTTCTCGGCAAACTGCACGGTATTGAAGTCCCAGTCACGGTCTATATAGTCTTTGATCCGGTTATTGAAGTAGTTGATCTTGAGGTCTGCATAGTCCAGGCTTGGGAAGTAGCTGCTCAGATTGTGGACATAGCCGATTTCCCAGTTGTAGGCGTGTTCAGGACGAGTAGCTGCCCCGGTCGAGCGCTTGCTGCCACCAGCCAAGGCCATGGAGGACTCGAACAGGCTTGGAAAACGTACAAATTCGTTGTAACGGGCATAAAGACGAATATCGTCTGTAATGAAGGCTGTCAGCCCGATGTGAGGAACCCAAGCATGGTCTTTTTGTTTTTTAGGTTCTTCCCATTTATTGGGTATTTCAGATTCGTCTTGGTAAACAGGTTTGCGATTGCTTACCGAGGCAATGTATTTGTCTACTGTGCCCTTTTGCCCCTGCGCATCGGTGACTTGCTCTGTTGAGTCAATTTCGCCATTGGTAAAGGGGTTATTGGCAGTAAAACCTTTGTGACTTTCGCCAGAGGGAACAAAAACCGTTTCTTTGGTATAGCGATAGCCGTTAATTTTTCCTTTATGAAATGAATCGCCTAGCATTTCTTCAAATGATTTTTTGCTTGTATGCCCGAAAACGGCCTCCAGCATGCTCGGATCTAAATCGGAAATGAACTGCCAGTCTTCTTCATATTGCTTGTACAGCGGGAGTTCTCTTTCAATGATTTGGCCTTCGTAATCCGCAACTTCCTGGTTGCTCATTAAGCGCTGAACCTGGTAGTTATAGCCTTTCAGGGCAGGCTGAATAGCCCAGTCCTTATGTTGCTGGCTACGCATCTCGGCCAGCTTGTCGTCGTACGACCAGTAGTCGCTATAGCGTGCACCAGCATTCACCTGAAGCCAGTCCACAGGCCGCCAGTCGAAGTTAAAACCAAAATTCCATTGCTGCCGGGTGCCTGATCGAGGCCCCATGTGGTTCACACCCCAGGTCAGTTCGTTCAGATTCTCGAGCTTCTCCGAAGCGTCATGCTGCTTGAGCTTTTCTCGTGTGAAATCAGCCGATAAGCTTAGATCCAGAGTTGGGTGTAAAGTCATGGCGTTGCTAAGGTTCAGCCCACTACGCCTATGGTCGGTAATTTGCAAAGCTCTGGGGATGATGTTGAACCGCCCATCTGTATTGGGCAGCTTTTCTGGGGCGGTAGGAGGTACCCAAGCGCATTCAGAGCCGTTTGTGCCCAGGACATGGCAATTTGTGTAGTTGTCCCAGTCACCATCGCGTCCGTTGTTCAAGCCCTGGCCTTGGATCCCGTAAATGATGTCGCCATTCTGATGACGCTCACTATCGCTTTGGGTAATCCAGGCTCCGGCCTTCAAGTTGATGAAACGACTGCCTTCGGGATTCCAGGAGTAGTTCAGGTTCCAGGTGTCTTGTTTGACCTTGCTATACGGGTTTTCGGTTTGGAGGATATTTTTTTCACCATAGCCATCCAGGGCATGGATTGCCCAGACCACGTTCCATGGCACGTTTTCGCCAAAGGTATGGTTGCTGCGCATGTAGCTCATATCAATGGCTTGATCGTGAGGTAGGCGCAACGTGCCTTTCAGCAGCGTGGTTTCCAGTTCGCTGGATGTGTTCAGAACTTCCTCACCAGGACGGTAGTACTTGGCGATGTAGCTCACTCTGGGGAAGGAGTACGACGGGTTGTAGTCGCTATTTGCGTCCTCTTGCCAGGTGTCGTTCTCGTACTTGTCACTACCTTTCTTACCGCTGTAATAGTTGCCGCGACTGCGGTAGCTGTATGCGGCTAGCAGATCAAAATTTTCTTGTTGTGTGGCGATGGCCAGGCGGTAGGAGTGGTCTTCAAAATTGAAGTTCTTGCCGCTATTCCCGACTTTCGGCATACGGTCTGGAGAAATGTGGTCAGGTAGAACAACGCCGTTGCTGCCTCCTCTATCAAAGACCGCCCCTGGAATATCGCGATAGTCCTTTCCGAAAATCCCAAAAGCCCGCTCATTCGGCTTGGTTGAGTTCGTCGCCGTCTCCGCCTTCAGCTCGATCCCGAAGGTCTCGCCCGGTTTGACAATATCTTCAACCTGCAGCGTGCGGATCTGCACCGATCCGCCAATCCCGCTGGCTCCCGACGTTGCCGACACGCCTTTTTCCACCAGAATGCTGCTGATCATATTGGGATCAACATAGTTGCGGTTGGCCACCCCGGCCGGTCCTAGCCAGACTGATGTTGCCTGTTCCGTGCCGTCAATCGTCAGGGGAATACGGCCTTCACCCTGGATACCGCGAATGTTCGGGTCCAGTGCGCCACTATTGCGCGAATCCCCCGCATACACCCCGTTCAGGCCCTTGAACAAATCCCCCACGGAGCTGCCCTTGTACAGCTCGATTTCTTCCTTGCCCGCGTACACATTGGAGACGTCTTTCTCGAAGACATCGGCCTTGCCGGCCTCATCGCGGGTTTCACGTACGACGGTAATGGTGTCCAGGCGAGTGGCTCTGTCCGTATCGTCCTGGCGCTCGTCCTGACGGGAGAAGGGTGGGGCGCTGCCCACGCTCTGGGCTTGTGTCTGCCCGGCCCAGGAGGCCAGAATCAAGGCATACACCAGCGGCTTGAGCGCGTGTTTTTTTGTGTAGGGTGAAAGGGTAGCGGACATAAAACGAACCAGGGCTCCGTGCGAAAAATAACAATCTGTCGTGGGGAAATACTTCCCGTTTGTTGGCCAGGCTCACCACTTGTCTCAAAAGGTGAGGAAAGGCACGGGGATATTATTCACATTAATGAGAATAATTATCACTTAGATTGATATGCAGGACGGAGCAATTCCTATGCAGGACCGGAAATCCGCGGCAACTGCAGGAATTTGTCAAAGCAGGAGGGGAACTTTTCAGGGAGAGGGCCGCAGGGGGCGGCCTGAAAGAAGGGTGGGCCTCTATGAATGCAGAGGCCGAAAACAGCGGAAATACAAAGGTTTAGGCGCGCTTGTTGCCAAAAATGGATTTGGGTGAGCGGCCAAAGTAGCGCGTAAAGGCGACGGAAAAATTATTGGGGTATTTGTAGCCGACTTGCCAGGCGGCCTGGGCCACTTGTTGGCCGGACTCCAGCAAGGTATAGGCTTTGCGCATACGCAGTTCAAGCAGCAGGCCGATAGGCGTATTGTCGTACAGATAGCGAAAACCTTCTTTAAGTTTGTGCTCGTTAATGCCTACCGTCGTGGCCAGATACTCCACCGTGATTTGCTGGTCCAGTTGCGAGCTGAGCAAATCGCGTGCTCGCTCGACCCGTTGAATATCATCCACCGACAGCGGGGCGCTGTTGGGGGCGTCGGGTGGGGCCAGGCGGTTGAACTGCTCGGCCAGCAAGCTGAGTGCATGGATTTGCAGATTCAGCCTGTGGTGATGAATGGGCTGCTCCGGGGTGCACGGCTGCATATAGCGTGCCAGTGCCGCCGCATGGGCCATGGTGGCCTGGCTGCTGGCATGAAAGGACAGACGGTGCAGTCCCACGCAATCCATCAACTGGGTGGCGCGTTCCGGGCCCACGTATTTGTTCAAGGCCGCCTCGCTGATGACCAGCCGTAATTGCGATACGGATTGGTCCTCTTGATAGTGGCGTTCCCCCCGCAGGGATCGAAAAGCCGTCACCGTGGTATGGCCTGCCTTGAACAGCAGATCTGAGCTCTCCCGACCCTGATAGGCCGACTGTCCTTGCAGACCCACGGTTACCACAATGACACGGCCCGCATGGGGGCCGTTGCTTTCTTCAACCAGCGATCGGCTGGGGTGATAGTGCAAACGGCCCAACAAAAAACCTTGTTCCAGTTCCACGCATTCGGAATAGCAGTGGCCCAGTTCTTCGGGTAGTTGCAGCCGGACTCGGCCATCGCTCAGAGCGCGGCATGACCTGGGTTCATCCGTGGTTAAGCGATAGCCAAATTTGCGCGTGTTCATCATTTCTCCTGCTAAAAGCGCCTCGCATATGAATTGCTCCGTTCAGCATAGATCTTAATGCAAATAATTCTCATTAAATATATATCATTTCTAGCTGTGATGGCAGAGGGAAGGGCCATTGTGGAATTCACGGAGGTAAAAAACAGTGCTGGATCGATCGCTAGGAGAAGTCGTTTTGTCGGAGCAATTGCTGGAGTCGCATGCTCTGCAAGCCTGTTGGGACGCGCAATTGGCGGGTTTAAGTGCAGATGCCTTGAACCTGGCTTTGGGGTATGGCGTGTTTGCGCATCTGGATAAGTTTATCGCTGCGGAGGAACTTGCGCTTGTGCTCAAGTGGGACGCCGACAACACTGCCTACCTGCTGGAGTTGCTGTGGA
Organism: Alcaligenes sp. NLF5-7; assembly: GCF_024266725.1. Taxonomy (NCBI): domain Bacteria; kingdom Pseudomonadati; phylum Pseudomonadota; class Betaproteobacteria; order Burkholderiales; family Alcaligenaceae; genus Alcaligenes; species Alcaligenes sp. NLF5-7. The sequence continues at coordinate 4,157,774 of NZ_CP100755.1, read as the reverse complement.
GTCTGGAGCTGCTGGAGTGTCAGTGGACCTGTCCGCGACGCTATCGCAGCCTGCCGCAAACGGCGCGTTATCTGAATCCGGGTTCGGCGCAATATTGTGGCGATGCCTTGCTGTTTCGGCATGGCGTCTTGCGTCAGGTGGGCAATCAGCTCGATGAGCTGCTGCGTAATGGCAAATCGCCTCCAGCGGATCCGGCATTGATTCAGCAAGGCTGGGCAGCGGCGGCACGTTCACAAATTGCCCAGGAACAAACGGCGGTGACGGCCGAGGTGGCCTGTGAAATTTTTGGAGCCGTGCCGGAGTTCTGGCAGGCGCAACGTTTGCTGGATTTGGGCGGTGGGCCAGGACTGGTAGCCATCGCCTTGGCGCAACAGCAGCAGGACTTGAATGCCGTGGTGTTCGAGTACGAAGCGGCGGCGGTTGTCGCCCAGCAAAAAATTCTTGGTGCCGGTCTGGAAGCGCGTGTCAGCACCTTGGCTGGTGATCTGCTGGTGGACGATTTCGGGGCGGATTATGACCTGATCTGGTGCTCTTCCGTGCTGCATTTTGTACCGGATATTCCTGCTTTGCTGGCCCGTCTGTATCGCGCGCTGCGCCCCGGTGGGGTGCTGGTGTGCTGTCACGCCGAAGTGCATACCGAGGTCAGCAAGGCCAAACGGATTTTGCATTACTACCTGCATATGCGCATGCAAGGCCGCCATGTGCTGCCGGAAGGGCAGTTGGCCCAGTTGCTGGAACAAGCCGGATTTGATGATGTTCAGCAGTTTGATGAGGTGCGCTTTCCGGTTGCGCCCGTCACTGCATTGATTGCGCGCAAGGCGTGCAAAGGGTGATGAGAATGAAGACGTGGAAAGCATGGGGGGCGCAACTGCTGTTTGGCTGGATGAATCTGGTGCTGGCCGTCCCCAGTATTTACCTGATGCTGGGTATGCCCCTGGTGATGCGACAGCATGGCTGGTCCGGCACCGAGATAGGCTTGTTCCAGCTGGCGGCCTTGCCCGCCATTTTCAAGCTGGTGCTGGCCATGCCGGTACAGCGTGTCCGCCTGGGTGGCGGACATTTTGTGCATTGGCTGTGGTTGATGGCGGTTTTGTTGCTGGCTTTGTATGTAGGCATAGGCCGCGAGAATCTGATTGATCAGCGGACCCTGCTGTTTGCCCTGACCTTTGCCATCAGCATTGTGGCGACCTGGATGGACATCCCCTTGAATGCCTTGGCGGTGCAATACCTGCCGCGTGACGAGCAGTTGCGTGCAGGCAGTATTCGTTCTGCCGCCTTGTTTCTGGGCGCGATCGTCGGGGCGGGGGTGATGGTGCTGGTGCAGGCCCGTTGGGGTTGGCAGGCACCGTTTGCCTTGATGGGCCTGGGGCTGGTGATGGGTTGTTTGCCCTTTGTCTTTTTGCGTTCCAAAGCCGGTTTGCAAGCGGCTGAGACCGAGCAGGCACCACCCGGTTTTGTTGCCGATTGGGTCAGCTTCTTCGGGCAGGAAGGGGCCCGGCAGTGGACCAGCCTGCTACTGACCAGCTTCCCCTTTATTGGCGCTGTCTGGTTCTACTTGAAACCCTTGATGCTGGACCAGGGCATGCCTTTGGAAGAGGTGGCCTGGACGGTCGGGATTGCCGGTGGCATTACCGGTGCCGTGTTCAGCCTGATTGGCGGACGTTTGGCGTCATTTCTGGGTGCCGCGCGTGCCATTCCGATTTATCTGCTGGCGGCCTTGCTGTCTCTGATTCTGTTGATGGTTTCCGTCTGGGCCAAGCTGGGGCCGGTGTGGCTGATCAGCAGCGCCCTGTTGATTGCGGCCAGCATGGGGGCTGTGTCGGCATTGCTTTTTGGGCTGACCATGTTCTTTACCCGTAGACAGCGCAATGCATCGGACTACGGTTTGCAGTCGACCATCTTCACCTTGGCCCGTATGGCCGTTCCCATTGTCGCCGGCATCGTGCTGGACCGTTTCGGTCAGGTTGTCATGCTGGGCGTGCTCACCTTGGGTGTTCTGTTCGCCTTTGTACTGGCTTGGCGCGTTCGCCACAGCGTCGGTGCCAGCACCGAAGTTTTGCTGCGTAGCCAGTAAGTCAGGGTCTGAAAACGCCAGCGTGTGCAGGTTGCGCTGGCGTTCATCGTTTTTGCTCCGTTTCGCATAGAAATTAGAACCCAAAGGCTATTGTGTCATTTTCAGTCATATTTGAGAATAAGTCTTGTTCGTATTCATATGTATTTAACCAGGAGTCATTATGACCTTGCCCCCATTAGTTGAGCCCGGTGAGCCTTTAAGCCGCGAAGAGGTTAACCGTTATAGCCGTCACCTCTTGATTCCCAATGTGGGCATGGAAGGCCAGCGCCGCATCAAAAATGCCAAAGTGCTGGTTATCGGAGCAGGGGGCTTGGGTTCGCCCACCTTGCTGTACTTGGCCGCAGCCGGGGTGGGCACACTGGGCATCATCGACTTTGACCGGGTGGATGAGTCCAATCTGCAGCGCCAGATCATTCACACCGTAGACAGCATTGACGAGCTGAAAGTGGAAAGCGCCAAGCGTGCGATTCACAAGCTGAACCCCCATATCAAGGTAGAAACGTATACCGACAGATTGGAACCGGACATGGCGGTCGAGCTGTTCTCGCGCTACGACCTGATTCTGGACGGCACCGACAACTTTGCGACCCGCTATCTGGTCAATGATGCGTGCATGCTGGCCGATAAACCCTATGTCTGGGGTTCGATCTTCCGCTTTGAAGGCCAGGTCTCGGTGTTTTGGGAAAACGCGCCCGGTGGCATAGGTTTGAACTACCGCGACCTGTACCCCGAGCCCCCACCGCCCGAGCTGGCTCCGTCTTGCGCGCAGGGCGGTGTGTTTGGTGTCTTGTGCGCCTCGATTGCCTCCATCATGTCCACCGAAGCCATCAAGCTGATTACCGGCATTGGCGATCCTTTGATCGGCCGCCTGATCGCTTATGACGCACTGGATATGTGCTACCGCGAACTGCCCATCCGCCGCCTGCCCAATCGCAAGCCCGTGACCGAGCTGGGCGATTACCAAACTTTCTGCGGCCTGAATCCACCGGCTGATGCCATGGCCATCCCCGTGCCTGTCATGACTGTGCTGGAGCTGAAAGAGCTGCTGGACCAAGAGCAGGCCCCTGTCCTGGTGGACGTGCGCGATCCCAATGAATGGGAAATCGTGAATATTCCTGGCGCGATTCTGATGCCCAAATCGCCCACCGTCGCCGCCGAGATTCTGGCTGCCTTTGGTCCGAATGCGGATCTGGTGATTTCGTGCCGCTCCGGTGCGCGTTCCAGGACCGTGTGCGAAGAGCTGATCAAGTTGAAGGCCCCCAAGGTGCGCAATCTGGAAGGCGGCGTGCTGGCTTGGGTGGAGCAGGTCGCTCCCGAATTGGCGTCTTACTAAGTTCGGGAGGAAGCACATTATGGCCTTGCAGATTCGTCGTTCTGCTCTGGAGCAAGTTCTGAATCATGCCAAGCAGGATCACCCCATCGAGGCATGCGGACTGATCGCCGCCAAGGAGGGTTCACTGGTGGCCGAGCGTGTGCTGCCCATGCAAAACCGGGCGGCCTCGGAGGTGTTTTATCAGTTCGATTCGCGTGAGCAATTTCAGGTCTACCGCCGTCTGGATGAGGACGATCAGGAGTGTTGCGTGATCTATCACTCTCATACCGCCAGCCAGGCTTTTCCCAGCAAGGATGACATCGATTTTGCGGGCCATCCCGAACTGCATTACTTGATTGTGTCCACCTGGGATCAGGCCACCGTGCCGGTTCGATCCTTCCGGATTATCGACGGCGGTGTGACCGAAGAAACCATCGTGATTGTCTAGGGAACAGCGTCGCTCCCCCAAGGGGGGCGTGCGTCCCGGCTGTTGGAAACCACTATTTCAAAGGAGTTTTAAGCATGTCCATTTCAGTCTCTATCCCGACCTTGCTACGTCCACTGACGAACGGCGAGAAGAAAGTCCAGGCCCAGGGCGCTTCGGTAGGCGAAGTGATCGAGCATCTTGAAGGTCAGTTTCCCGGCATCAAGGCGCGCCTGATGAGCGGCGAAGACCTGCACCGTTTCGTGAATATTTACGTGAACGAAGAGGACATCCGTTTCAGTGATGGCCTGAAAACCGCCATTCGTGCTGGCGACAGCCTGACCGTACTGCCTGCCGTAGCAGGGGGCTAAGACCATCTGGTCTGGATTTTCATGGTGCAAGTGCTGGTTTCTGCAATCAGCACTTGGCATGCGCATCACTCTGGTTTGGAACTATGTCTGAATTACTACATGGCTGCGGATTACGTTGGCAGATGGGCTCACAGCCCCCGTATTGGCCGGGCTTGCCTGCTGCCTTGAGCCGTCAGGCTCGATTGCTGGGTTTATCTGAACAAGGACAATCCGCAGGCCATCAAGACGAAGCAGCATTCAGCCTGTATTCGCCTGATTTTGGAACGATTAGCACGCATCTGGAAACCGAGGCGGGCGGCATGACGCAAGCCGCGATCAGCGAGCTGAGCATGCAGGCTGCCAGCGGTATCTTGTCCGTGCATGGACGCTCCAGTGGGCTTTCGGGCACGCTGGGCCTGGATTATCTGGCCGTGCTCAGTTCAGCCATGACCCTGCAAGCGACCTTGGCGGCGGCCTTGGGCCAATTGCGCGGCGGGCGTTTCTCTACGGTGTCGGTTTCGCCCTTGGGCTGCGGCCTGCTCAGTATCGGGCAGTATCTGGCCGGGGCAACGGCGGCTCAAGATCCCGAACAGTTATTGGCGGGTAGTTACGATCCCGGCTTGCGGCCTCCCTTTGTTTCGCAAGACGGCGTGGTCTTTGAACTGGAAACCTTGGACCCGCGACCCTGGCGCGCTTTTTGGGAAACAGTGGGCGTACCGGCCGATCTGGCTGGTCAGGCCTGGAAAGCATTTCTGCTGCGCTATGCCAAAGCGGTGTGCCCCATGCCCGCGGCGTGTTTAAGCAGTCTGCAAGCCCTGAACTTTGCCCGTTTGCAGGAACTGGCCTTGCAGACCGGCATGGCCATCTTGCCGGTACGTACCCCGGCTCAACGCCAGAGCGATAGTGATTACGCGGCCTTGGCCGGTCTGTGGCAGCATCAGATTCATGCCGCGCCCGGCTCATTGAGCACCTTGCCGTCCAAGGCCGATTTGCCCCTGCGTGGTTTGCGGGTGGTGGAGTCCTGCCGTCGGATTCAAGGGCCTATTGCCGGTCACTTGCTGGCGCTGCTGGGGGCCGAAGTGATTCGTCTGGAACCGCCCGGTGGTGATCCCTTGCGTGCCATGCCACCGTGCGTGGATGGCTGCTCGGTGCGCTTTGATGCGCTTAATCAATTCAAGACGGTGCAGGAAGTGGACATCAAATCGGCTCAAGGCCGCCAGGCCATTTACGAGCTGGTGAGCGAGTCCGATGTGTTCCTGCATAACTGGGCGCCGGGCAAGGCGGCCGAGCTGCAACTGGATGCCCAGGACTTGCACGCGGTGCGCCCGGATCTGGTCTACGCCTATGCGGGCGGTTGGGGCCAGGAGCAAGTGGATGCGCCGGGGACGGACTTCACGGTGCAAGCCTGGTCGGGCATTGCTCACACCATATCTCAAACCTCGGATGCACGGGGCGGGTCGTTGTTTACGGTGCTGGATGTGCTGGGCGGGGTGATGGCCGCGCTGGGTATCAGTGCCGCCTTGCTGCGCCGGGGCCTGAGCGGGTCGGGCTTGCGGGTAGGCAGCTCCTTGTTAGCCACGGCCGATCATCTGGCCCAGGCCGTTTCTCCCATCAGTAAAACTGGCGTGTCGGCGGTGTTCCAGACGGGCGAGGGCTTCATCGTCATCGACTGCCAGGATCAAACGCATCTGCATGCCCTGGCCGGGTGGCTGAATGTGTCGCCCGATGCTGTCTGGACGGTCTTGCCGGATCGTCTTCTGTCCCAGTCTGCCCGTAGCCTGGAAACGCAACTGGATGTGCTGGGCATACCGGCCCGCCGCGTCCATAGCAATCTGGCGCAACTGCGTGCTGATCCACGTCTGACGTCTCATTTCCATGACAAGGGCTATTCGTCTGTTAATTCTCCCTGGAGGTTTTTATGAATCACGCTGGCATCATCGATCTGGTCCCTGCGTCATTGCGCCAACGCTGGATAGAGGACGGTACCTACCCGAACAAGCCGGTCTTTACGCTGTTTGCGGAAAAAGCTCAGGCTCATCCGGACAAACTGGCGGTGCTCTCGCCCGAAGGCAATATCAGTTATAGCGCCTTGATGGACGCGGCTCTGCGTCTGGCAGGCAGCTTGCGTCGGGCAGGGATTATGGCGGGAGACGTGGTGGCGTATCAGCTCAGCAACCATTGGGTGTGCTGCGCCATTGACCTGGCCGCCGCTGCTTTGGGGGCGATTGTGGCGCCTTTCCCACCCGGACGGGGCAAGCTGGATATTCAGTCGCTGGTGCGTCGTTGCGATGCACGGGCGGTGATTGTGCCGCATGAATATGCAGGCATTGATTTGTGCGAAGTGATCGAATCCTTGCGGCCTACGCTGCTGTCCTTGCGTGTCCTGATTGTGCAAGGCCCATCGCGTCCGGGCTGGATGACTTTGGATTCTCTGTTCGAGGGCGAACCCCTGTCCTTGTCCGAATTGCCGGTGGTGTCCCCCAATTCGCCAGTGCGTTTGCTGGTGTCCTCGGGCACCGAGTCCGAGCCCAAGCTGGTGGCCTATTCGCATAATGCGCTGGTGGGTGGGCGGGGCCGATTCCTGCAACGCATTTCCCCCAATGATGTGGAGTTCCGGGGCATGTATCTGGTGCCGCTGGGTTCTTCATTTGGCTCTACGGCCACCTTCGGTGTGCTGTGCTGGTTGGGAGGTTCTTTGGTGGTCTTGCCCAAGTTTGATGTGCCTAGTGCGATTGCCGCCATCAATGCCTTCAAACCCAGCTTTATTCTGGGCGTGCCCACCATGTTCCAGCGTATTGCGGCAGCGCCTGAGCTGGAGAAGGCCGATAAAGCCAGCTTGCGCGGCTTGATTGTGGGCGGTTCAGTCATTGACGAAGCTACGGTACGCCGTTGCGTGGAAGCGTTTGGGTGCGGCTTTATCAGCCTGTACGGCTCAGCCGATGGGGTGAACTGCCACAACACGCTGGACGATCCCATCGAAGTGGTCTTGAGCAGTGTGGGGACCCCCAATCCGCAGGTGTGCGAGATCCGCCTGATTGATGACGAGGGTGCCGAAGTGCCGCAAGGTGAGGTAGGCGAAATCACCGCACGTGGTCCCTTGAGCCCCATGCAATATGTGAACGCTCCGGAGCTGGATGCCCAGTATCGGGACGAACAGGGTTGGGTGAAAACGGGCGATCTGGGCTATATCAATGCCCAAGGGCAGTTGGTGCTGGCAGGTCGCAAGAAAGACATCATTATTCGTGGTGGCGCGAACATCAGCCCGGTGCAAATTGAAGGCCTGGTCATGGCTCACCCGGATGTAGTCACTGTGGCTTGCGTGCCGGTTCCCGACGCGGATCTGGGCCAGCGTATTTGCTTGTGCGTGACGGTGCGTGAAGGCGTGCCACGTTTCTCCCTGAAAGAGATTACCGACTTCTTGCGTGAGCAGGGTCTGGAAGTGAACAAGCTGCCGGAGTATCTGCGCTTTTACCGCAGCCTGCCGCTGACGCCTGCAGGCAAGATCGACAAGCGCGCCTTGGCCGCTGATGCTGCTGCATTGGGCTCTGGGGCCAAGACTGCAGCGGGGATAGCAGCATGAACCACCTTGCCATTTCCAGCGCAGCCTTGAGCCGCAAGCTGCGGCAGTTTGTGGATACCGAGATCATCCCCAACGAGGGCATTCTGGCCCAGGGGGATAATCTGGCCCGCGAGCTGACTCTGGACCTGACACGTCGTGCTCAACAGGCGGGTTTGTTCGGCAGCTTCTACCCTATGCATCGTGGTGGTCGGATCGCCAGTTTGGTTGAGTACCTGCCTGTGGCCGAACAGGAAGGACGCTCTGAATATGGCCCTGGCATTTTCGGGGCAGATGCCACGCTGGATGCGTATATGTTGAGCCATCATGGCTCGGCCAGCGTCAAACAGCGCTTTCTGACGCCCTTGCTCAAGGGGGATGCGGTGTCCAGCTACGCCATGTCCGAGCCGGACAGCATTGGTTCGATTCCGGCCACCATGCAATGTCAGGCTCGCCTGAAAGACGGGCAATGGCATGTGAATGGCCGCAAGTGGTTTATTTGTCGGGCGCAACAGGCCAGCTTTGCGACCGTGGTGGCGCGCAGCGCGGACGGCCCCGTGAATGAGTCCTTGTCCATGGTGATCGTGCCCACGGATGCGGCAGGCTTTAAAGTTGTGCGCCCCTTGCCCTTGCTGGGGCGTTATCAGGGGCAGAACGAGCTGCTGTTCAACAATGTGGCCGTGCCTGAAGACTATGTGTTGGGTCGCGCCGGGCAGGGCATTGCCCTGATGCAAAAGCGGCTGGCCCTGGGGCGTATTTTGCGGTCCGTGCAATGGCTGGGCTTGGCGCAACGCAGTTTTGAAATCATGTGCGAGCGCATTCACTCGGAGCGCGGAGAACTGGCCCGTCTGGCGGACAAGCAACTGGTTCGGGCGCGGGTCTATCAGGTGTACCGGGCCATTACCTCGGCCCGTTGCTTGCTGCGTGAAGCGGCTGTCAAGTTCGACGCGGGTTTGCCCAATGCGGTGGAGGTGAATGTGGCCAAGCTGGCGTCGTCGGATGCGGTCAGCGCGGCAGCAGATTCCGCCATCCAGATCATGGGGGCCGAAGGGCTGGCCGATTGGAGCCCCTTGTCCGGCATCTATCGGGCAGCGCGTACCACGCATATTCTGGATGGGGCGGACGACGCCTTGATCAGTACCGTTGGAAAGCACTTGCTGCAAGCCCACTACGCCACTCAAGAGATGGCAGATATGAACAAGGCAGTCGCATGATGCTATCGACACGGGCAAGTCGTTCACCCTGGATGCTGGCCAGTTTGATGACTCTGGCGATGGGCATGCCCATGATGGTGTTCTATGCCATCGGCGTCCTGGGCCCGCAAATCATTCAGGATCTGGGCATCTCGCGCGAGCAACTGGGTTGGTTGACCACCAGCACTTTTGGGCTGGCTGCCTTGCTTTCGCCGTGGGCGGGGGCCTTGGTGCAGCGCATGGGCAATCGGCACGGTTTGTTTTTGCTGTTCCTGCTGGTGGCCATGTCCTTCAGCCTGATTGCGGTGTTGCCGGGTTTCTGGGGTGTGCTGACGGCCTTGCTCTTGTGCGGCCTGGCGCAGTCCTTGGCCAACCCGGTGACCAATCAGGCCATTGCCCAGTTGGTACCGGCAGAGCGCAAGGCGGGGCTGGTTGGTATCAAGCAGTCCGGCGTGCAGGCTTCGGCCTTGCTGGCCGGTCTGGTCCTACCCACCCTGGCCTACAAACTGGGGTGGCGGGGGGCGTTTGTGGTGTGGGTACCTGCCATGCTGTGCCTGTCCTACTTTGCCCTGCAGCTTTTGCCAGCCAGAGCCAGCACCGCAGCCGGCAGCATGTCCTGGCGCTTGCCCTGGCCCAGCCAACAACTTTGGCTGTTAATGGCCATTCAGCTGTGCGCGGGTCTGGTGCTGTCGTCCTTCATCACTTTTCTGGGCGTATTTGCGCAGCAACTGGGCGTGTCGCCGTACTGGATAGGGATGCTGGTCAGTGGCTTTGGGGTAATGGGGATTGTGTCCCGAGTGCTCTTGACGCCCATTGCTGCCCGCTTTGGGGATGAAACCTTGTTGCTGGGCATTCTGTTTGTCATCCCGATTGTGGCCTTGTTGCTGATGATGATGGCTGCACCGGACAGGCTCTGGCCCCTGGGAGCCGGGGTGTTGGCCATTGGCTTGACCCTGGTTGCCACCAATGCCATTGCCATGAGCATGTTGCTGCGGGATGCCCGTTTTGGGGCGCCGGCTCGTACCGCAGGGCTGTTGTCCGTCGGGTTTTTTGGTGGCTTTGCCTTTGGTCCGCCACTGTTTGGTGTGCTGCTGCGCTCGCCCGAAGGCTTTGCTGCTGCCTGGCCTTTCCTGATGGGCATTCTGGTGTGCGCCAGCTTGTTGTGCCTGATTTTGTACCAGGTTCGTCGCATGGCGAAAGGGGAGTGATGGAATGTCTGTAGAGGTATTGGGATCAGCCAGCATCGAGTCCATTTTTGCGAATATGGACCAGGTTGCAGAGCAATGTGGAGAGCAGTTTCCCTTGTTCAGACAGTCCTCGTCCGAGCAATGGACCTTGTCGCGACGTGGCTCCTGGTTGGGGGGCTTCTGGGCGGGCTTGTGGTGGCGACGCGCCTTGATCAGCGGTCAGGAGCAGGATAGGGAGCAGGCGCTGAACTGGAGTCAGAAGCTGCAAGTCTGGCTGGAAGAGCCCAGCATCAATCGAAGCTTTGTGTTCTGGTATGGCTCCGGCCTGGGCAGCATCTGGCATGGGGATAGAGAGGCCGAAGCCCATGTCGATCAGGCTGCACAAGCTCTGCTGAACAGCTTTGATGCCTCCAGTGGCTTCTGGCCCTTGGGTTCCGGGATGGGGGGCGGGGAGGCGGGCAATCACATGTTGAATGTGGATGCTCTGGCTCCTACGCTTTTAGTGCTGGATGCGCAGGGTGGGCCGGTGGCGCGTCAGTTTGGGCAATGGCATGTGGATGCCTGCCTGCGTTATCTGCAAAAACGCAGCGGAGCCTGGCGCGATACGGTCTTGCTACGCGGGAACGATGTGTTGGCCGAGCAGGGCGCTGAAACCTGGCAACGAGGGCAGGCCTGGGCCATGTTGGGAATGGCAAGCGCAACGCGCTTGTATGACAGAAAGTCCTATGCTCAAGCAGCCCTGAATGCCTGCCGATATTGGCACGAGCGTTGGGGGAGATTTGCGCATGGCTTTTTGACACAGGAGTCCCCACTAAGTCCGGTAGACCGTTCGGCCTGGGCGATTGCTTCTTTGGCCATGTATGAGCTGTGGCAGATTCTGCCGGAACAAGAATGGCTGCAGGAGCAATCGCGCCTGTATCTGGATGCCTTGCTGACTCCCGAGTTAATTGAGACCGGCCGTTTTGTGGGGCATCTTTATAAAGTTGCGCCGGGGCAGACTGAACTGGTGGAATCGGCATGCGCCAGCTTCTTTTTGCTGGAGGCTTTGCTGGCGCATTCGGCTTGATGCGCTTACAGGTCGGTTGCTTGCTTTACTGAATATGGGCATGGCGTGTCGATAACAAACAGGCCAAAACACAGAAATGGTTTTGGCCTGCTTTGCATTTGAGGAAGCAGCGTATCAGGAAATCTGTAAAGACCCGGTCGCACCCATCAGCAAGTCGATCACATCCGGCGCGGAAATGATTTCAAAGCGTGGGTCCATCTGCTCGGCGCTCAGGCCGTTATGCAGCATGCAGGACTTGCACACGGCAACGCGTCCACCTTGCTCCAGGTACTTCTTCAACAGCTCTGCTGCCGGTTCAAAGGGGGCGCCAATACTGATGGGGTCGGCGGCACCGGGTACACCCAGCGCGACTCCTTCAGCCATCAGAATCAGGCAGGCGCTATGTCCCTTCTGAACCGCATTGACAGCCATGGTCAGGGCCACAGTTACTTTGTCGGGATTGCCCTGGGCATGGAACAGCGTCGATACAAAAGCAGCGGGTTTAGGCATCACAATTCTCCTTGTTTCGGTTCAAGACTTGAATTCATTGAATGCGGCAACGGCATTGGCCGCGTACATCACGGATGGACCACCGCCCATATAGATCGCAACCCCCAAGGCTTCATGTACTTCTTCCAGACTGGCTCCCATCTGCGCCAAGGCCTTGCTATGAAAGCCTATGCAGCCCTCGCAATGGGTGGCTACGCCAATTGCCAAGGCTATCAATTCTTTGGTTTTGGCATCGAGGGCGCCGCCTGTCATGGCGGCCTTGCCCAGATCTCCAAACCCTTTCATCACGTCGGCTTGGGTCTGACGTAGCTGCGCCAGATTGCTGGAAATGCCTTGGGTCAGTTGCTTGTAGCTAGTTTCACTCATGCATGACTCCTGTCGTATTAACAAAAGCAAAGGAATGCTGAAATTGTTGACTGCATTAATTCAGTATATGCTAAATTAAGATCCATCTAAATTAATGCGCAAGAAAAGCTGGATAAACCATGATCCAAAGCAAATCCGACATCGAGCTGTTGCAAGAGAGCGCTGATCAAGCGGCCGCTTTGTTGCAGGCGGTGGGCAATCCCAAACGCCTGGTGATTCTGTGTCTCTTGATTCAGCAAGGCGAGATGAGTGTGGGAGCACTGAACGAGATGGTGGCGTTAAGCCCCTCGGCCCTGTCGCAGCATTTGGCACGCATGCGCCAGGAAGGTTTGGTCAGCTACCGGCGCGAGGCGCAAACCCTGTATTACCGCATTGAGGACCTGAATGTCGCCACCTTGATTGGCACCTTGAAAGATATTTTCTGTCCCTGAGCCTGATGGCATCAGGGGCGGGGCGCATCGCCTGCAGGCCATCGCCCGACCCGTTTTCCCCTTGCTTCTTTATTGAAAGGATTTGCCATGAAAAGCAATGTAGGTGGTTTGGATCGTATTGCTCGTATCGTTGTGGGTGTGGTGCTGATTGCGCTGGCAGTCACGAACGTCATCGGCTGGTGGGGCTGGCTGGGCCTGATTCCTCTGATCACGGGGCTGGTCGGTTTTTGCCCGCTGTACCCCATGCTGGGCCTGAGCACCTGCCCGCTGAAAAAGCGTCAATAGATCAGTCGCTATGGCCTGGTAGCGGGGCATTCCCGCCTGCTCCTTGAAAAGGTTCCTTGTGCTCAAGGAGCCTTTTTATCGCCTGAAAACTCGCCTTGGCCAATGGATGCGTGGCGGCCAAAGCAAGGCGCTTGGCTGGCCTTTTCGCCAATGTATGATACAAATCTGTTCAATGTGGACATTGTTTAGGTGTATTTATGTCTGGCAACAACGCTGACACGGGCAAGAGCAAAAAGATTCTGATCATTGCTGGCCCGAACGGGGCAGGCAAGACGACGTTTGCGCGCTCTTTCCTCCCGGCCGAGGCGGAGGTGCTGCGTTTTATCAATGCAGATCTGATTGCTGCAGGTTTGTCGCCTTTTGCGCCAGAGAGCGCGGCCATCAAAGCGGGTCGTTTGATGCTGGACGAATTGAAAGAAGCGGTTCGCTTGGGCGAGAGCTTCGCGCTGGAAACGACCTTGTCTGGCCAAGGCTATGTTCGCCATATTGAAAAATGGCAGGCGCAGGGCTATCGCGTCAGCTTGTATTTTTTAAGTCTGCCCGACGCGGATATGGCGATCGCGCGGGTGGCAGAACGGGTACGTCAGGGGGGCCATAACATCCCCGAACCCGTCATTCGTCGCCGCTTTGCGGCTGGCATGAAGAACTTCCTGCATCATTATCGGGATACCGTGGATGATTGGGTTTTGTACGATAACGCAGGCAGTGTGCCAGTCCTGTTGGAGTGGGGAGAGAAAGATGAATAAAGAAGATATTTCCAAAGCAAAAAACCCGGACTTGCGGGCTTCGCTGGCCGCCTTGGAGCGTGCAGCGCGGTCGGCACGTTTTGTGGCCATGCAAACCAATACCTCGGTGGTCTTGGTAGAGAACGGCAAGATGATCAAGCTCTCGGCAGAGCAACTGCGGCAGGAAGTCTGCAAGAGTTGATGACGCTGGGCTGCTATCGCGGTCCTGGCCTGCTCGCGTCGTACTTTTGTTTCTGCTGAACAGCTGGTTTTGCGAAGTGCTCAAGAGGGCGATGGGTCTTGTAGACAGGCCTGAGATGGATGCATGAATATCCGTATAGCGCATGGGATCAGCCAGAAAGCAGGCTGGCAGACTAAGTAGTTACTCCAATCTGCCAGACATCCTTGTCGTCGAGATCGGCTTCAGACCATGCCCGCATCGTGCTCCCTATCAGGGTACTGGCTCAAAGTCGCCAGAAACTCCGAAGGCGGATAAGCAAAGGTCTTTTTAAAGGCTACTGAGTAAGCGCTCAAACTTTCATAGCCACTTTCCAGCGCCGCCTGCGTGATGGACCTGCCTTGCAGCAGAAACTGGATCGAGGCCATCAAGCGCATCTGTTGCCGCCATTTCCCCAGATTCATCCCCGTGCTTTTCAGAAAGCGCCGATGTAAGGTTTTCGGCGTCAAGGCGTATTGCTGCGCCACCTCATCCATCGTTTTTTGCTGGGCTGGCGAGCGCACCAGGTCTTCGCAAATCCGTCGCATCAATTCCTCTTGCGGCCAGGGCAAATGAAAAGGCAGGGGATGCAGCACGCGCAACTCTTCTATCAATAGCTGTCCCAGTAAGGCGTCTCGTAACGGTGGGTTCTCTTGCGGAATCACCCGCACCAGTGCTGCAATCAATTCACGCACCAGTGGTGTGACATGGATCACGCAATCGTGGTCCGGTAATTGTGCGGCCAGAATTTCATCAATAAATAAACCATGCACATTCACGGCGGTGGTGGCATTGAGCTGATGCGGCACGCCGGGTCGCAACCAGACGGCGGTGGTCGGAGGCACCAGCCACTGGCCGGTTTCGGCCTGTACCAGCAGCACCCCTTCCGTGGCATACAAAAGATGCCCCCGGTGGTGGCGATGGCGGGGGACTTCATGTCCGGCAGGGTAATGCTCGATCACCCCGCTGACCAGCAAGGGCGAGGTATCGGAGTGAGACAGGTCCAGTGCTCGCCCACCGCGTTCAGGGGATGCGTAGCCCATATTCAGGAATGTCCAAAAAAATAAAACAAATGACTATTTTTTGATAGAAGGCCAAGTGTCTTGCAGTCTAAAGTGCTTTTATCGTCTTCATCAAGCAGTTTGGGATTGAACCTGTCGTGACTCATTTGCACTTGCTATCGCTAGGCCTACTAGCCCTGACATCCGGTCGGGGTCCGTACGCCTGTGTGTGCGAATGGTCCCATCCTGGTTTCCCCAGACCCCGACTGTAGCCAGCTCCATGGAGTAGGGAAGCCAGGTATGTCATTCCCTATATTCGAGGTTCCCATGCTGACTGATCCTTCCCACAAATACCGTCCCTTTCCTGTCGTCAATCTGCCCGATCGCCAGTGGCCGCAGCGCACCCTGAGCCAAGCGCCCGTGTGGCTGTCTACCGATTTGCGCGACGGCAACCAGGCCCTGTTTGAACCCATGAATCGCGACCGCAAATTGCGCCTGTTTCAGGAGCTGGTCCGTATTGGTTTCAAGGAAATCGAGGTGGGTTTTCCGTCTGCCTCGCAAACCGATTTTGATATCGTCCGGCAACTGATTGACGAGGGCATGATCCCGAACGACGTCACGCCTATGGTCATTACCCAACTGCGTGAGGATTTGATCGAGACCACGGTACGCAGCGTGGCGGGCGCGCGTCGTGTGATTGTGCATTTCTACAATGCGATTGCTCCTGCTTTCCGGGAAATCGTCTTCAAGATGGAGGTGCCGCAAATCATCGAGATGGTGCATCACCATGTGGAGGTGTTCAAGCGCCTGACGGCCAAGCACCCGGAAACGGAGTGGGTGCTGCAATACTCACCTGAAACGTTCTGCATGGCAGAGCTGGAGGTGTCGCTGGCTGTCTGCAATGCGGCTATTGATGCCTGGGACGCGGGTCCAGCGCGGCCCATGATTATCAATTTGCCCACCACGGTGGAAGTGACGACAGCGAACGTCTTTGCTGATCAGATTGAATGGATGGATCGCCATTTGAATAGGCGCGAACATATCGTTCTGTCGGTACACCCGCATAATGATCGCGGAACGGGCGTTGCTTGCGCTGAACAAGCCATGCTGGCCGGCGCACAGCGTGTCGAGGGGTGTCTGTTTGGCAATGGCGAGCGCAGTGGCAATCTGGATGTGGTGACCTTGGCCCTGAATCTGTATACCCAGGGTATCTCTCCGAATCTGGATTTCTCTGACATCTCGGCAGTAGCGCGTATCGCGGAAGAGGCCACGTCCTTGCCCATTCACCCACGTCACCCGTATGTGGGCGATCTGGTCTTTACCGCCTTTTCCGGTTCCCATCAGGACGCGATTGCCAAGGGCTTTGCGGTGCAGAAAGAAGATGCCCCCTGGCGTGTACCTTATCTGCCAGTCGACCCCAAGGATTTGGGCCGCACCTACGACAGTATCGTGCGTGTCAACAGCCAGTCCGGCAAAGGAGGCATCGCTTTTCTGCTGCAACGCGACTACGGCATTGTGATGCCGCGCCGCATGCAGGTGGAGTTCAGTGCCATTGTTCAGCAGATTGCCGATTCCAGCGAAACGGAGCTGAACAGCCAGCAGATTTGGGAACTGTTTGAGACCACCTATTTGCAAGCCAATCAGCGCCAGGGGAACAACAGCTACCGAGCACATCGCCTGTTCGATGAGGCACAAGGGCAGCAGGGCATAGAGCTGCAATGCGTCAATGCCAATGGCGAGACTGAAACCTATACCGGAACGGGCAATGGGCCGATTGCGGCGACGGTGGCGGCCTTGAACCTGCCTTTGCGCATCGATAGTTACGAGGAACGCAGCCTGGGTTCAGGAGCGGACGCTTGCGCGATGGCGATTGTGGAAGCGGTCATGCCCGGTGTGCCTGGCTCGAAATTTGGTGTGGGCAAGCACGCGAATATCATTACGGCCAGCGTGATGGCGGTGATGAATGCGGCGGCACGTTTTGAGGAGGTGGAGGTTTAAGCGCGATCATCCGGCTACTGAGGCCCACAATGATGTCTTGTGTTCAATCCGCGTCGTTGCGGGCCGCAATCTTCGATCAGGCAGGCTGCTCGTCCTTCTGAGCGATATCTTTGTCAGCAGGATGATCCAGACTCACCACCTGACTCAACCAACGTGCGACCACTTTCAATTCATCTTCGGTAAAGCCATCCGACAACTGCTGATTCAAGTCCTGCAAGGTGGCCTTGGCCTTGATGCTGGCGTCCTCACCAGCCGGAGTCAGCGTCAGGCAAATCTTGCGTGTATCCACATCGTCCGTCAGGCGTTGAATCAGGCCTGCTGCCTGCATGCGTTTGGACAGTCCGGTAATCGCAGCCGGTGCGACTTGCAAGGCGCTGGCTGCTTCTCCCACCGTGACCGAGCCTTGAGAGCGAATCAGGAACAGCATGCCAACTTGGGCCGCGCTGATATCTGTCCATGCCGAGGGCTGCTTCTGAATCCAGCGCTGCAAAGCCTTGTGGGCATGGTTCAACAAAAAGACAAAACGTGGCTGTGATTTCTGGCTCATTGTGGCGATGGCTGGATAGATATCGGTTAGACGTCAGGAATTCGATGCGGGGCCGGATTCGCTTTGTGCGATCAGCCAGTCGACCACTATAGGCCAAAGTGCCTCGGCGTTGCGTTTACGAAAGAAGCCCATGTGACCAATATGCGCCAAACCCAGCTGTTTGTGCTCCAATTGATGCCTTTCTATACGGGCCTTGCCTAGTGGTTCCAACAGCCTGGAAATAGCTCGCGGATTGGCCCAGGGGTCATCATCAAAACCCAGAACCAGCAAGGGAATATCGACCTGGCTAGCGCGTTTTTTGGCATCCAGCTGTGGATCGTCATAAAAATAATGAGGCTTTTGCGTCCAGCGGCTCCATTGCTGCATGACGCCACGTGGAAGGTCCTCGCCAAAGCCCAAACGCCGGGTCGGCATATAGCCGTAAAGGCTGCACAGTACGGGAGTAAGTACCCGCATGATCAGCCCCACCCGAAAGCGCTCCATGGGCTTTTCAATTAAAGCGGTAACCCCCGCATGTGACGCAATCATCACGGCAGCTTTCACGGAGCGAGTCGAGGGGGAGATAGCAATCGCATGGCCGCCAACGCTATGACCAACAGCCAACATGGGCAAGCCGTTAAAACGATGGGCGACCCAGTCTGTGACGTAAACCGCATCCTCCAGCATCCAGTCGGACATGGAAACATCGCATTGGCGTATATCTTTCTGACGAGATCGGCCGATACCCCGGTAGTCGTAGCTCAGAACAATGCATCCCAGGCTGTTCAGATGTTCTGCAAAAGGACGATAGAAATCCTGTGGGACGCCGGTGGCGGGGTGAATGATGATGGACGCTTTGGCATCAGGAGCTGGCCATAAGGTCGCGCTGATCGGGTCTTTTCCAGCCTGCTGAATCGTCACCTGTTGCATGCTTGTCTCTAATTTTGGTTAACGTGTTAATGATATTAGAGTGGCTTCAGAAGTGAGTCAATCCGGGCCCAAAGGGGAAGGGGGTTGTTAGTGACGACAGTCAGACCTTACATTTCAGCGACCAACCCCTTGATCGCCTCGATATACCAAGCCTGATCGTTCATCCTGTGCGTCAAGATAATCGGTGAAGTCGCCTGCGGTTCTTCGATCAAACGGTAGTGCAGATCGTTGCGCAGACGAGCCGAGGTTGGGATCAAGCACAAGCCAGAATCGGCAGCCACCAATCCCAAGGCCGCTTGAATTTCCCCGGCCTCATAAACTTCAGCTGGGCGCACGCTGTGATCGTGCAGCAGGTGCAGAACGTGGTCCGCGAAGCTGGGTCTGGGTTCTTTGGGATACACAATCAGCTTTTGGCCTTGCACTTTTTTCAGGCTCAATGGCTTGTCTGAATTGGCCAGATCCGAGCTGGGGGGAATGGCCAGGGCCAGTTGTTCTTCCCGCAACACCGTTCTTTGTACGGATGCATCATTCAGTCGTATTCGCCCAAAACCCACATCAATTCGCCCGGACTTCAAGGCCTCCAACTGCTGCATGGAGGTGAGCTCTACCGTTTGCATATCCACTTCCGGATATTGATGTCGCAGCTTGCGCATCAAAGCGGGCAGGCCGCCGTACAGGGTAGAAGCCACAAAGCCTATCGACAGGGTTTGTCGTTGGTGCAGTCCGATTTGCCGTGTCGTATGCACCAGTTGATCGACCCGGCTCAAGATCTGCAAGGCCTGCTCATAAAATACCCGTCCGGCTTCGGTCAGCCGCAAGGGGCGGTTATTGCGCAGCAACAGTGTGACGCCCAGCTCCTCTTCCAGCAATTGGATCTGTCGGCTAAGCGGGGGCTGGGCCATGTGCAGGCGCTCCGAAGCCCGTGTGAAGTTGCGGGTTTCGGCAACGGCCACGAAATATTTGAGCTGACGTAGATCCATAAGGGAAAACCATACCTAGGCTGAATTGATGGTGTTTAGTTTCTTGATTTTTAATATTTATATCAGAAACTATACTCTAAAGGTATAGAACTAGACCTATTTAGTCTTGGAAATAACGGGCCTGCTTCGTGTTCAATCAAGGCATGGAACACACGCGATCTTCTCAACTATTAGCAGCTCCAGCCCTGATCGAAAGGGTGGAGACTTTGCTGCTGGATCTGCCTACGATCCGTCCTCATCAATTGGCGATGACGACCATGCAAGGCCAGACTTTGATGCTGGTGCGCTTGTACTGTTCGGACGGTACGGTGGGTGTAGGCGAGGGCACGACCATTGGTGGTCTGGCCTACGGTGCCGAGTCGCCCGAAGGTATGAAGCTGGCCATCGACACCTACTTCACTCCCTTGCTGCTGGGCGCCAATGCCAGCGCCGTGCCGGCTTTGATGGCTCGCTTGAACACGGCGATTCAGGATAACCGTTTTGCCAAGAGTGCGGTAGAAACCGCGCTGTTTGATGCCCTGGGCAAACGTACCGGTCTGCCGGTGTCGCACCTGCTGGGTGGCCGCATGCGCGACAGCCTGCCTGTTGCCTGGACACTGGCCTCGGGTGACACCGCCAAGGATATTGATGAAGCCGAGCGCATGCTGGCGCAGGCTCGTCACCGTATTTTCAAACTCAAGATTGGTCGCCGCCCGGTAAAGGACGATGTGGCGCACGTAGCGGCTATCAAGAAAGCGATGGGTGATCGCGCCGATGTTCGCGTGGATGTGAACATGGCCTGGAGCCCCTTGCAGGCTCAGTATGGTATGGCTGGCCTGGTCGATGCCGGGTGCTCGCTGGTGGAGCAGCCAGTGCGTCGTGCTGATGCTCTGGCTGATCTGAAAGGTCGCTTCCCGATTGCCTTGATGGCCGATGAATCCCTGACCGGCCCGGCCTCCGCCTTTGCACTGGCGCGTGATGGTGCCGCCGACGTGTTCGCGATCAAGATTGAACAGTCCGGTGGTTTGCGTGCAGGTTTGCAAGTAGCTGCGATTGCCGAAGCCGCTGGTATTGAATTGTATGGTGGCACCATGCTGGAAGGCGCGATCGGCACGATTGCCGCAGCCCATGTGTTTGCCACAGTGAACCAATTGCAGTGGGGCACGGAACTGTTCGGGCCCTTGCTCTTGACCGAGGAAATCCTGGCAGAGCCACTGAATTACAGCAATTTTGAATTACAGATACCTCAAGGGCCGGGTTTGGGTATCGTACTGGACGAGGATCGTGTCCAGTATTTCCGCCGCGACAGGACACAAGTCAGTGTTGGCTCGGCTGCCTAGGCGCAATAAGAAGCCAGTCGTAGCGGCTTTGCTTGGAACACTTTTTTCAGGATATTAGGAGACACAGAATGAGCGTTAAAATTTTTGACACCCCCGATGTACAAGACTTCCTGCGTTTGGCCTCTGGCCTGGATCAGCCCGGTGGCAATCCACGCGTCAAGCAGATCATGTACCGCATCATCAGCGATCTGTTCAAGACCATTGAAGATCTGGAAATCACCAACGACGAGTACTGGGCAGCCGTGGCTTACCTGAACCGTCTGGGTACGGCCAGCGAAGCCGGTTTGCTTTCTCCCGGTCTGGGCTTTGACCGTTTCCTGGACATGCGCATGGACGCCATGGACAAGGAACTGGGTCTGGACAACGGTACGCCACGCACCATTGAAGGTCCTTTGTACGTGTCGGGCGCTCCTGTGGCGCAAGGTTTTGTTCGCCTGGATGACGGTTCCGATACCGCTGGCGAAACCCTGATCATGCACGGCGTCGTGGCTGGTGCGGACGGCAAGCCTATTGCGGGTGCTCAGGTTGAAGTCTGGCATGCCAATACCAAAGGCTTTTACTCGCACTTTGACCCCACCGGCGAGCAACAGCCCTTCAATATGCGCCGCACCATCATTACCGATGAAAACGGTCGCTACAAGTTCCAGAGCATTGTGCCCAAGGGCTACGGCTGTCCTCCGGATGGTCCTACCCAAGGCCTGCTGAACGAGCTGGGCCGCCACGGTAACCGTCCTGCGCACATTCACTTCTTTGTGACGGCTCCTGGCCACCGCAAGCTGACCACGCAGATCAATATCGACGGCGATCCGCTGGTGTACGACGACTTCGCCTACGCTACTCGCGATGGTCTGGTGCCACCGCTGACCGAGCACACGGATCCTGCCCGCATCGCTGCCGAAAACCTGGATGGTCCTTTTGCAGAGATCGTGTTTGATATTTCCTTGACCCCCTTGGTCGATGGCAAGGACAACCAGATCGTGAATCGTCCACGTCTGGCTGCCTAAGTCTTGCTTCGGTCCAGGGCCTGTGTTTGCCAAGTCAAACCAGGCCCTGGACTGACTTGTTTTTGCTGTGCCTGACGTAAGGGCGAAGCCCATCCGTAGCGTCAGTGCTTTATACGGAGAACGGAGTGATCGATAAACAGGTAAGCAGTGTTGCACAGGCTTTGCATGATGTGCAGGACGGCGCCACGATTCTGGTCGGTGGTTTTGGAACGGCTGGCATACCCACAGAGTTGATCGACGGTCTGATCGAGCAAGGCGCTCGCGATCTGACTATCGTCAACAACAACGCGGGTAATGGCGATGTGGGGCTGGCGGCTTTGCTTAAAACAGGCCGGGTTCGCAAAATTATTTGCAGCTTCCCCCGTCAGGCTGATTCCTGGGTATTTGATGACTTGTATCGCAGCGGCAAGATCGAGCTGGAGTTGGTGCCTCAAGGCAATCTGGCCGAACGATTGCGCGCCGCCGGTGCGGGTATCGGTGGCTTTTTCTGCCCCACAGGCTATGGCACAGAATTGGCCAAGGGCAAGGAAACACGTTTGATCAATGGTCGCTGGCATGTCTATGAAGAGCCCATTCATGGAGATGTCGCCCTGATCAAGGCCGAGCGGGGGGACCGTTGGGGGAATTTGACCTACCGCATGGCGGCGCGCAACTTTGGTCCGGTCATGGCGACCGCAGCTCGTACCACCATTGCCAGTGTGTTTGAACTGGCGGAGCTGGGTCAACTGGACCCCGAAACCATTGTGACGCCCGGCATTCATGTGCGTCGCGTTGTGGTGGTGCCACGCAGTCGCACAGAAGCAGGTGGGTTCAAGGCATGAACGGACAGAGCATGAAGGGGGACAGCATGACGCTCAATTATCAGCGCCGTAGTAAAGACGAATTGGCGCAGCGCGTCGCCCAGGACATCCATGACGGCGCCTATGTGAATCTGGGTATTGGCATGCCAACTCTGGTAGCCAACCATTTGCCCGCTGGTGTGGAAGTGGTACTGCATAGCGAGAACGGTATCCTGGGCATGGGCCCGGCACCGGCCGCCGGGCAGGAAGATTACGATTTGATCAATGCGGGCAAGCAAGCGGTGACGCTGCTGCCCGGTGGCGCGTTTTTCCATCATGCCGACAGCTTTGGCATGATGCGTGGCGGCCATCTGGATATTTGTGTGCTGGGCGCTTTCCAAGTGTCGGCAACCGGCGATCTGGCCAACTGGAGCACGGGTGAGCCCGGCGCGATTCCCGCCGTAGGCGGTGCCATGGATCTGGCCATTGGTGCCAAGCAAACCTGGGTCATGATGGATGTGCTGACCAAGCAAGGCGTCAGCAAGCTGGTTGAACAATGCAGCTACCCCTTGACCGGCCTGGCTTGCGTGAAGCGCGTATATACCGATTTGGCCACCCTGGCTTGCACGCCAGAAGGTTTGCAACTGATTGATCTGGTGCCTGGTTTGACGCATGAAGCGCTGGAGGAAATGATTGGTTTGCCCATTGCCGCGGCAAAGCAGGGAGAGGGCCAATGACGGTCAGCCCCAGCGCCTTGAATACCGAGCGGGGCATGTTCCGCGTCAGCGTGGAAGGTGATCCGCTGGCCCCGGCCCTGATTCTGAGCAACTCCCTGGGCACCACGCAAGAGATGTGGGACCCGCAGGTGGCAGGTTTCGCCCAGTCCTATCGTCTGATCCGTTATGACACCCGTGGTCATGGCGGCAGTCCGGTCACGCCTGGCCCATACCGCTTCAAGGATTTGGGGCGTGATGTGCTGGCGATTCTGGATGCGCTGGATATTGAGCGCGCTGCGTTTTGTGGTCTGTCCATGGGTGGTCACACCGGCTTGTGGTTGGGGGTGAATGCCCCGGAGCGTTTGAATGCGCTGATCGTGTGTAATAGCGCTGCCAAGATTGGTACTGCTCAAGCCTGGCAGGAGCGTGCCGAAGCCTTGCGTCAAGGCGGCGCCGCACAGATGCGTACTTTGGCGGATTCGGCGCCTTCGCGATGGTTTGGTGAGGCCTTTATCCAGCAATCGCCGGAGCTGGTAAAAGCGATGCAGGACAGTCTGGCCAAGCTGGACCCGCTGGGTTACGCCGCCTGCTGCGATGCCTTGGCCGAGTCGGATCTGCGTGATCAGATCAGCCGTATTTCGGCACCGACCCTGCTGGTCGCTGGCCAATGGGACCCGGTCACCACGGTGGCCGATGCCCAGGCCATGCAAGCCAATATTCCTGGCTCCAAAGTGGCGGTCGTACCGGCCTCGCATCTGTCCAATCTGGAAGCGCCCGAAGCCTTCGAGCGTGCCGTACTGAATTTTTTAGCCCAGGCCTGAGTGCCCGAGCGCTTGTTTTTAGAAAGGAACACCATGCTTTATCTGGTTCACATGATTGTTGATATCCCTGACTCCCTGCCAGCCGAAGAGGCTGCCCGTATCAAGGCTGAAGAAAAAGCCTACTCGCAGGATCTGCAACGCTCGGGCAAGTGGCCGCATATCTGGCGCGTGGTGGGTCAGTACGCCAACTACAGCGTATTCGATGTAGAGAGCAATGAAGAGCTGCACAATCTGCTCAGCGCCTTGCCCTTGTTCCCTTACATGCAGATTTCCGTGACTCCCTTGGCGACGCACCCGTCGGCTATTTAAGTTACGCAGCAGTAAAAAACTCAGGCTGCGATCCCAGCGCAGCCTGAGCACCGAGTAAAGTTGAGAATTCAAACAAAAAGACTGGGGAGACAAAACGATGGGATTGAAAAGTGGATCGGCGTCGGTCTGGGTGGCCGGATTTTTGTCGGTGTTGATCGCCTATGCCGGTCCTTTGCTGATCTTTATTCAGGCCGCACAAGTGGGCCGAATTGCTGACGCGGAGTTGATCTCCTGGATTTGGGCGATTTCCATAGGCGCTGGTTTGAGCGGTTTGCTCCTGAGCGCGTATTTGAAGCTGCCCATCATTACAGCCTGGTCCGCACCGGGAACGGCTTTGCTGCTGACTCTGTTTCCAGGCATCACCATGCCTGAAGTGGTGGGGGCGTATCTTAGTGCTGCCTTGATTATCGTCGTCATTGGTCTGACAGGCGGTTTTGAAAAGATTCTTTCCTTCATCCCCAAGGGCATTGCTGCGGGCATGATGGCCGGTATTTTGCTCCAGTTCGGTATGGCGGCGTTCAAGTCCAGCAGCGACATGCCCGCCATCGTATTGGTGATGTTGGCGGTGTACTTGCTGGGCAAGCGTTTTTTGCCGCGTTACGCGATTGTGCTGGTGGCCTTGTCCGGATTTGTGATGGCCATGGCCAGCGGGCAAGTGCATATGGAAGCGTTCCAGCTGGAGCTGGCCAGTCCGGTGTGGGTCAGCCCCGAATTCAATATCGCGACCTTGTTGAGCCTGACCTTGCCCTTGGTGCTGGTCAGTTTGACGGGGCAGTATCTGCCCGGCATGGCGGTCTTGCAGTTGGCGGGTTACCCCACGCCATCGCGCCCCGTGTTGGCTGGCACCGGTTTGGCCTCGATGTTGGTGGCCTGTTTTGGGGGCATCACTATTGTGCTGTCGTCCATTACCGCCGCTTTGTGTACGGGCAAGGATGCCCATCCTGATCCCGACAAGCGCTATGTGGCTGGTATTGCCAATGGCGTGTTTTATCTCTTGGGCGGCACCTTTGCCGGCTCGATTGTGTATTTGTTTACAGCTTTGCCCGCCTCCTTGATTGCAGCCCTGGCGGGTCTGGCGTTGATAGGGGCCATTGTGGCCAATGTGCGGGTGATGGTCAGTGAAAGCGGCTATATCGAGCCGTCTGTCATCACATTTTTAACCACCGCATCAGGAATGAGCTTGTTTGGACTGGGCGCTGCATTTTGGGGCGTGGTGTTTGGCTTGGTGGCTTATCGCCTGCTTGGGTCCAAACATAAGTGAAATAAAAGGAAGAGACTATGAATCAGTTGGCACTATCCCTTGATCAAGTATTGGAGCCTGTGTTGGCCGTGTTGCCACAGCGCCGCTGGGATCTGGATCGTTTGCGCGTTCTCTTGCAATTGAACGTGCCGCCAACGGTGACCGTAGTCGGTAAATACAATCACGGCAAAAGTCGTCTGCTCAATGAGTTGATGGGCAGTGATGTTTTCAATGTGGCTGATCGCCGTGAAACTGTCGCATTGGCCGAGCATGTGCATGAAGGGGTGCGCTGGCTGGATGCGCCCGGTCTGTACGCAGACGTGGCCTTGCAGGACGATGCTCTGGCGCGTGAAGCCATGGGTTTGCAGGCGGATATTCGTCTGTTCGTCCACGCGGCCAAAGAGGGCGAGCTGGACGCGCTGGAAAACAATTTGCTGCAAGAGCTGGCCGCAGACCATCAACGCTCCCAGCGTCAGAACCTGATGGTCATCAGCCAGATTGACCAGTTGGCCGATGACGAGCAGCAAGAAAAAGTGCTGGGCGCGATTGCGCAACAGTGTGCCGGTGTGACACTGCACCCCGTGTCCAGCACCCGCTATCGCCAGGGCCGTGATGGTGGCAAGCAGCGCATGCTGGAGAAAAGCGGAATTCCCGCTTTGCAGGCTTCTTTGGAAGCGGCCTTGAAACGTGTGCCGCAAGCCCGCGAGTTCGAGCGTGAAGCCTTGCTGACCGAGCTGACGCAAGAACTGAACGCCTTGCAGCAAACGCAAGAGCAAAGCCTGCATAGCCTGCAGCAGACGCAAAAGCAGCAGCACATTGATTTTGTGGACGGTCTGCGCACGATTCTGGAAGGCATCGAGAAGGATCTGGAGCCGGTAGTCAATGCCCCCGGCGTGGATCATTCCCTGGTGCCGGATACCTTCGAGTTTGGTTTCAAGATGACGGCAGGCAAGCAAGAGCGTGCCCGTTTGCAGATTGCCTATTCGCGTGCGTGTATTGCGATCAATGGGCATCTGGTGGAATACGGTGCCGTAGGCTTGCCAGCGGCCCAACGTACCTCGGTGCGCAGCATGGATACCGTCATGATTGCGGTGATGGGTGTGTCGGTGAAGTACCGAGATGATCTGCGTCGTATTTTCTGCGAGCAGGCGGGTCGCGACAAGCTGGTTCAGGATTTCACCCATTATTTTGAAGTCTCGGATGGCCGTGTTGCTTTGGAGAAGCAGATCGAGGCGACTGAAAATCAGCTTGAGCAAACGCGTCAGGCTTTGGAAGGTCTGTCCACATTGGAGCATGCGTAATGTCGGTGGAAGGCACGTTTATCAAGGTGGTTGCGCAGCTCAATCCTGCCAGTCAGGATATGCAGCCCGCTATTGCCAAGATGGAGCAGTGGCTGGCGGATTTGGGCCAGACGACCGTGGCGCAAGCCTTGTCCTGCACGGCTTTGGCCGAGCAGGGGACATTGGCGCACAGTGCTCGACAACTGAATCAGCAGTTGCAAGAACAAAAAGAGGCCTGGGCGGCTTCCTGGTCTGCATTGGCACCCGCGCAGGAGTTGGCGGATCGTTTCCGCGATCGCATCATGTTGCTGGTGTTTGGCTCCTTTAATGCCGGTAAAAGCTCCTTGTGTAATTTCCTGGCGGACCGCTTTCGTCGTCAGGGTCATAGCGTGGATTTCTTCCGTCTGGCCGATGGGCAGATGCAGCCCATGCCTGAAGGTTTCCAGGAAGGGGCAACAGAAACCACGGTTGCCTTGCAAGGGGTGTGTCTGGGCGAGAAGCTGGTGTTGCTGGATACCCCCGGCTTGCACTCGGCCAATGCGCATAACGCTGCTTTGACACAGCAGTTTCTGGAAAGCACGGATGCGCTCTTGTGGTTGAGCAGTTCCAGCGCACCGGGGCAAGTACAGGAGTTGGGCGATTTGCTGGTGGAATTGCGCCGCAACAAGCCCTTGCTGCCGGTGATTACCCGCAGCGATCGCATCGAGGAAGATGAGATCGACGACGAGATTGTCAAAGTGCTTTGCAACAAGACGGCCGATAACCGCCAGTTGCAGGAAGAGGACGTGATGACGCGGGCAGCGCAGGCCCTGAACCATTGGGGCTTGAGCAGTGACTTGCTCAAACCGGCCTTGTCCCTGTCTGTGCATATGGCGCGCAGTCAGCAGGATGAAGAGCAGGGCTTGGAGCAGGCGGGCTTCGAGCGCTTGTATCTGGCAGTGCAGAACCTGCTGAAGCCTGCCTTGGCATACAAGCAGCGTAAACCTGCCGAGCTGCAATTGCACCATATAGAAGAAGTGATTCTGAGTCCCTTGACGCAAACGCTGGCGCAGGCCGCTGCTCAATTACGTCAGCGTATTGAAGAGCAAACGCTGGTACTGCAAGGAGCCGTGCAAGCTCTGACAGAAGGCACCTGGCGGCGAGTGGTGCCCCAATTGCCCGAAGTACTGGAAAAACATGCCGCCCAGCAAGATGTTGCCGCTGTGCGTACCGAACTTGGCCAGAACTTGAGCGAGGCGTTTGCGGAGTTAAGCCAGACTATCCTGGCGAATTTCCAGTTGATGCAGCCAGACGTGCCGACACTGAATCTGCCTGCGCATATTGGCTATGAAGTGTTCCAGGAGCAGGGGGAAGGGCAAGCGCCGTTGATCGACTACAACCGTCTGTACATGAGCTTGAGTGATGGGGTGATGAATAGTGCCCAGGAGCTGGCGGAACAGGTCGTGGAGCAGGCTGAGCAAAGTCTGGAACAGCTCCAGCAAGAGCTGATTCAATTGGAAAATGCTGTGGCTGAACAGGCCCAGGCTTTGGAGGCAATCAAGCATCAATTGCATACTGCCTGAGCTAGTATTCATTCGGTTTTGCATCGCCATGCAAAGCGCAGATAACAGGCTGGATGGCTGTCAAACCCCAAGCTGATTTCATGGATTGTGGCTTATTTGTTGAAATGCTAATGAGAATTGTTAGCATTTCTATATTTATGTTTTAAATCGAAGATGAAGTCGCTATGATGGTTTGTACAGCATCCATGCCTTTGCAAGAGCCGTTTTACGGCTCTTTGCGTCTGTATCAGGCAAACCTGGATTGCGTAATTTTCTGGGGGCGCACGGCTATGAAACCGAAAACAAGCCACTACTTTTCAACCAATAAGGGAAGCTCGCCTAACTGGCGCCAACACCTGCGCCTGTGGGTTGGACTCATCATCTCCATGGGGGGCGTCTGGGCGCTCTGTCATCAGTTCTGGCTGTACGCACAAGATCACCCGGTGGTCTTGCAGGCCCTGGTGGGCGGCTCCATCGCGGCATTGGCCACAGCACTGGGCACCGTGCCCGTCATGTTTTCTCAAACCATGTCGCAGCGTACGCAAGATACGCTGTATGGCTTTGGGGCGGGGGTGATGCTGGCCGCTTGTGCTTTCTCGCTGGTTCTGCCGGGCCTGGAAGCGGCACAGAACCAGCAAGTGTTTGGCGGTGGTGCCTGGGGCGCGGGCTCCGCCGTGGGCCTGTCCATCTTGTTGGGGGCTGCAGCCTTGATGCAGCTTGATCGCATCCTGCCGCACGAACACTTCATCAAAGGGCGTGAAGGTCCTGGCAGTACGACGTCCACCAAGCTGCGCCGTACCTGGCTGTTTGTGATCGCCATTACGCTGCACAACTTCCCGGAAGGTCTGGCCATTGGCGTGGGCTATGTGGGCAATGAAGGGGTGCGTGCCAATGCGTTGGCTACGGGTATTGCCATTCAGGACGTGCCTGAAGGTTTGGTGGTGGCACTGGCCTTGCTGGCTGCCGGTTACAGCCGTACTTTCTCCGTCGTTTTGGGCATGGCCAGTGGTCTGGTTGAGCCGGTCGGGGCGGTGCTGGGTGCGGTGGCCGTCAGCAGCTCGCTGGTGCTTCTGCCTTTTGGTCTGGGCTTTGCAGCGGGTGCCATGCTGTTTGTCATCAGCCACGAGATCATTCCCGAATCGCACCGGCAAGGACATGAAACCTTTGCAACCGGCGGTTTGATGATCGGTTTTGTCTTGATGATGTTGCTGGATACGGCCTTGGGATAAGCAAGTCCACGCGGAGAAATAGCCTGAACAAGCTTGTCTTGTTTCAGGCTATTTTTTTGGCTTTGGCTTTGGCTTTGGCTTTGGCTGTAGATCCGCGCATGAATGCCTGGCAAGATTGTTCCCGACAAGGTTTTTGCTTTATTTCTGCTGAACCCTGCATGGTCACGGCGCAGCAAGCAGTCCAAACATCAGTTAATAAAGACCTATACTAAGGCGCCTGTTTGGGGCAGCCCCGAACTTATTTTTTTATCTCGCCTCGGCAAAGCATCTTGTATCTGTCCAGGCGCTTCTTTGGCAGTGATTTCCAGCATGCTACGCATAGACAATCTCAGTAAAAACTATGGCGACTACCCCGTTTTCAAGGGGCTGACTCATACATTTAAGCCTGGCTGCGTGGCGCTCTGTGAAGAAGACAGTACCGGCAAATCTACCTTGCTGAACATCATTGCAGGCTTGCTCGAGCCGGACACGGGGGAAGTGTGGATAGATGGGCAGTCGCTAATGAAAACACCCCGACAAGCCCGCGCTCGTATGGCTTATGTACCCGACAACTGCATGCTGTTTCCGTCCCAGACGGGCCGTGAACTGCTGGCGCAAATCGCCGCAGAAAAGAACACCCGCGTGGATGATAATGCGCTGGATTTCGCCTACCGATTAGGGTTGGAGCCACACTTGGATAAGCGCTTCGAGCAGATGTCGACAGGCACGCGCCGCAAGGTTTTTCTGACGGCGGCGGCTTTGGGTGACCCGGCTGTGATTCTTGCCGATGGCCCTAGCAATGGCCTGGATACGCAAGCTCGTGCTGCTTTGGCTGAACAATTCGAGATCTGGTCACAAGACCGTGTTGTGCTGTTCGCTAGCTACGATGCCGAATTGGTTGAGGCTTGTGGAGCAGAAGTAATCAATGTTGCCGAGTTAGTTTAGGTCTTGGGTGTGGCCGCCATCTATAAGTAAATCAGCTTTAAGAAAGAGGCAGAGAACGCTTTGGAAAAAGAGCGTCCTCTGCCTCTTTTGCCGTGAGTGTTCCCTGATCAGCCCATAAATTCGGCAATCCTACGGATTCTTTCCGCCGTTCAGATCCCTACTATGGTTCTGCCAAACAAACCAAAAGAAAGGAGACGACATGGCAACAGGATATATTTGGAACACTCTTTACGGCTGGGTAGATACGGGGACGGGCAGTCTTGCCTCGGCCAATCTGGGGGCCCGTTTACAACCGATCAGCCACCACTTGGCCCATCCCGATACGAAGCGCCGCTTTCACGAGCTGGTTTGCGCCTCCGGGCAAATTGATCATCTGACTAGCATCCAGGCCAAGCCTGCACGCGACAAGGATATTTTGCGTGTGCATACGGCAGAGCATCTGGAAAACATGAAGCGTGTCAGTGCCTTGCCAACCGGCGGCGACACCGGCGACGGCATCACCACCATGGGTAATGGCGGCCTTGAAATTGCCATGCTTTCTGCCGGTGGCGCCATTGAGATGGTCAAGAAAGTGGTCAGTCGTGAAGTCAGTAATGGCTACGCACTGGTAAACCCACCCGGCCACCACGCACCCCGTGCTGGTGCGATGGGTTTTTGCATTTTTAATAACACCTCGGTGGCCGCGGCGTATGCCCGTGAGGAGCTGGGCCTGGATCGTGTCGCGATTCTGGATTGGGACGTGCATCACGGTAATGGTACGCAGGATATCTGGTGGAATGACCCTTCGGTTCTGACCATTTCCCTGCACCAGCATCTATGCTTCCCGGCCAATAGCGGTTTTACGACTGAGCGCGGCGAGGGCGAAGGCTTGGGCTACAACCTGAATATCCCATTGCCTCCCGGTGGTGGGAATGCCGCTTACCTCTATGCCATGGAAAAAGTGGTGTTGCCTGCGCTGCGCGCCTATAAACCGCAGCTGATTATCGTGGGCTCGGGCTTTGATGCCAGCATGATGGACCCGCTGGCACGCATGATGGTGACGGCTTCCGGTTTCCGTCAGATGGCGCGTCAAATTATCGACTGCGCCGAGGAAGTGTGCGAAGGTCGTATCGCTTTTGTGCAGGAAGGGGGGTACAGCCCGCATTACTTGCCATTCTGTGGTCAGGCTGTCATCGAGGAGCTGACCGGTGTACGTACGCTGGCTGATCCTTACGCGGACTTTCTGGGCGGGATGGGCGGCGATACGCTACTGGATGCGGAACGTGCTTGCGTGGACGAAGCCGCAGGCTTGTTGAGCGGTCTACGCTAATACGCCGTGATGTTCATGGCTTGAACGCTACCCCGGAGTCTGCCGTTCAGTGGCAGAGTCCGGGCACGGCAGCCAGGATAGCGCCATGTGCATCCGGCACATACCAGTGATTCAGAGCCGCTTTAACAGCGGCTTCTGTGCGTCTGGTAATGCCCAGCTTGCGCAGCACGGACGTGACATGCGAATGCACAGTGCGTTCGCTTAAAAACAGACTGGCCGCAATTTCCCGGTCGGTATAGCCCGTTACCAGCCAGCCCAGTACTTGCATTTCCTTGGCACTGAGCGCGGCGGGCAAGGGAGCGGGGACCAGTCGAACCAGAACATCCCCCTTGGGAAAACGCTGTGCTTGCAGTCGATAGCTTCGTTTGCCTTCCAGCCAGAACGCTTGCAAGGTTGAGGTCTCCTGGCCCATGAAGGACAAGGCTTTAGCCAGTGCGGGGCTGAATTGGGAGGCATTGGAGAGCATGTCTTCACGCATGATCAGGCTGCCTGCCTGTGGCACCAAATGCAAGACGATGCCGTTTTGCGCGACCATGTTTTGCATGGCCTCTTCCAGCAGGATTTTTGCGCCCAGCGCCAGCGTGCGGACGTGACGATTGAAGCTGCCGGCCTGTTGGGAAGAAAAGTGAATCATCCCCAGATACGAATCCCCGCGCTGCAGTTCTACCGTCATGCCATCCTGAAACCCGCCACGCAGCAGAGCATCGGTATAGATAGCAGTGCTGCGAAAAGGAGGGTCCATGGTGTCCGAGCACTCGGAAATGGAGGGGGGTAGCAAATCGTGGGGAGAGGCTTGCGCCGTAAATCCGGGTGGATAGATTTGCGGAAAGCCTGTCCCCAAGGCAGAGGCACAGTTCAGGTTATAGCCTTCACAATGCAATTCCAGATGCGTACGGCTTTGTGGTGCACAGCCCAGAAGCTGCACCGCATCGAAGTGAAACAGGGAGCGTAGGGATTGAATACGATCGCAGAGACTCAACATGTGGGGGCCTGGGATGTGTGTGGTAAGGGCGCTAACAATCAACATAGCGTTTGGTGATGCACTGCGCAATTGGGCCAAACCCAGGCGTGGATGCTGGACTGTGTAGGGATGTGCCCCTAAAGCCAAAACCCTCCGAAACTGGAGGGTTGCTTGGAAAGGCAACAAGCTAAAGTGCTTGTTGCTACCTGTCTCCGAGTAAGGCGACAGGGTTTGACGGGGCGTAAAACCGCTTTATTTAACGGCTTCCAGGTATCGTCTCAGCACTTCGGGCCAATTAATCACATTGAAAAAGGCCGCAATGTATTCAGGCCGACGATTCTGATACTTCAGGTAGTAGGCGTGTTCCCACACGTCCAGGCCCAGTATGGGCGTGTTGCCGTGCATCAGCGGGCTGTCCTGATTGCCGGTGCTCTCTACCACCAGCTTCTTTTCCGGGGTGACACTGAGCCAAGCCCAGCCACTACCAAAACGTGAGATCGCCGCTTTGGTAAAGGCATCCTTGAATGTCTCGAAACCGCCCAGATCCCGGTCTATGGCATAAGCCAGATCGTTGGGAAGGGTGCTATCGGCATCGGGCGTCATGACGGTCCAAAACAAGCTGTGGTTGGCATGACCGCCACCATTGTTGCGCACGACATTGCGCAGGGATTCAGGCAAGGTGTCCAGCCCGGCTACCAGCTCATCAATAGGCGGGTAGGGCAAGTTGGCCGCTTCCAGTGCCGCATTCAGATTATTGATATAGGTCTGATGATGTTTGCTGTAGTGAATCTCCATGGTCTGGGTGTCGATATGCGGCTCCAGAGCATGGTAGGCATAGGGCAGGGCAGGTAAGGTGTAAGACAAGACGCACTCCTCGATAAACCCCAGGCCGGTGGCGCCTGGGGGACAGAATGAAACTAATGAGAAAAAGAGCGTTCCTGCGGGCTGACCGCCCCTAAGAACAGGGCAGAGCAGGTAGGGACATGATGGGGGTAGCGTCGCGCATAGCGGGCCAGTTCGGCATAAGTTCGGCGGCTGTGTTGCCAGGCAGCCATGCGCCAGTCGTCCGCCAGACGGGTATTGGCAGCGGCGCAGCACAAGGTTTCATGAGCTGTGCACAGGTGCAGACCCTGTTCGTCACTTTGACCCAGTTGCTCGCAGGCATCGGCCAGATTCAAATGGGCAATGACCCAGGCGGCAATGGTGGCGTCGGCCCCTTCGCAAGAGCCAAACAGCAGCGGTTTCACATACGCACGAGCTTGCTGATAGTGCGTGATGGCATCGGTGTAATTGTGGGATTGAAAGGCCTGGTTGCCCTGTGTGATCAAATTGCGCCAGGAGGCCAGTTCGTCGCGTTGGGTAAGAGCGTGTTGGGACTGTTGGGCGAGTGTCTGCATGCATTGCTCCTGATAAAAGGTAGCGCATCAATAATGAAATTAATGATAATGATTTGCATTTATATTATCAAGGTAATCCCAAAAGCAAATCGTAAGCAGATCAAACGTCAGGCAAAAAAGGAGGGGGAGCACTTCTTAAAGCCAATATCAGTGCGGCTTTGCGGGCAGGGTGAGCGTGCTTAGGTGTATACCCTGTAGCGTGAAGACTCTTGCCTCAGATCAAGGCCAGGATGGCCGCCAGGCAAGAAAAAAGGCTGAAAGCCCGGGAGCTTTCAGCCTTGATATCAGCTTGTCTGAATGGTCTTAACGACGTTTTACCGACAGCTCATATTCCATATCCTGGTCGTAACTGCCCAAGGACATGGCTTTGACTTCGTATTCGCCCGCTTCCAGCTGGACTTCCAGACGTGCGTTCATGTCGCCGCCGCTATCATCGTCTTCAGCAATGGTTTGACCGTCTTTACGCAGCACCAGGTAGGTATCGAAGATAGGCGAGGTCATGTCAATGACGTAGCTGCCAGGTTGACGTACGGTCAACTGGTAGCTGTCGCTGGTGATGCCTTGCAGCATCAGAGCCTGGCGAGGCTCACCCACACGGATGGTTCCGCCGCCGGCATTGGCAGGGACTTCATCAGCCGAGGCGGACAGGGCAAACAGACCAGCCTGGTTGGAGCCAGAAATCTTCACCTGGTGTTCGCCTGCAGCCAGTACGCCGCGGACGCGTTGTTGGCCGGCTTCATCACCGTATTGGTTGGCACTGGTGGAGTCTACTTCCATCGTGGCCTGGAAGCCCTGGGCGTCCATTTGCACGGTGACCAGTTTGGGTTCGGACAAGGTGAAGCTGTAGGTTTGGGTTTCACCCGTGAACAGGCCGGTTTTGCCATCGCCGTCCAGAGTCAGACTGTCGCCGTTTTTCAGCTCGATCTCGCCAGACATTTCTTCAGGTTTGATCTCCAGCGAGAAACCGCCCTGGAAGTTTTGTGCGCCCATGGCCGAGCTGGCCTGCACGATGTATTCGCCGGCTTTCAGATAAACCTGCAGACGTGCATCGGTGCCGCCACCGCTGTCATCGTCCGAGGCCAATTCCATGCCGCGACGATCCATCAGCTTCAGATAGGCGTCCATGCTGTTTTGCTCGGCCTTCATGGCCAGGCTGTACAAGCCGTCCTTGTCGATATTCAAGCGGTAACGCTTCTGGCCGCCCAGTGCCCAGTCATGAATGGTCTGGTCTTGAGTCAAAGGCTCGCCGGTGTAGGCTTTCAGGGTATCGACGACGACCTGGAACGGACCGTAGGAACTGGTGTTGAAGCCGCTGACAACCACTTGGTAGGTGTCGTTGAAATCCGCCTTGAAGCCCAGTGTGGTGGCCTGGCCTTTGGTTTCGCTATCGGGGCAGTCTTCGCAGCGCTGAGTACGAGTGACCAGTTCGCCGTTGCGCAGCACGCTGATTTGCGGGCGCAGGGGGCCACTTACGCTGATCTTGATGATCTGGCCGGCTTCAGCCTTCACATCAAACAGGCTGCTGCGTACGCCATCGCTCAGGTTCAAGAAGCTCTTGCTGGTCAATTCGCCGGAGACGGATTGGCCCAATACCAGGGTTTGAGCAGCACCTATGCTGCTGGGGGCGCTGCTGACCGGGCCGCTGGCCGGTACGGGTACGTTTTTGGCGTAATAAATCGCGCCACCGGCGCCGATGACGACGCCCAACAGGGCTGCAAATAAGGTAGTTGGCTTCATGATCTCTGAAGAGTAGCTAAAAGAGTAAGGCACCGATAAGCCGGCAGCCGTTAGCGGGCGATTGTACTGGAGCTGAGAGAGCCAGCGCACACTGTTGCAACAAGATACTACGATATGGCCCTGGATTCCGGGTTTATGGTTGGGGCTTGGATCAATAACTGGATTCGTTTCCTGGCCCGGCTTTGTCTTGAAAGCCCGGCGCATGCCTGCGTACTTTGTTACGTTTTAAGCGGATGCTTCGCTCCTCAAGGCTGCACATAGTCTTGGCTGATGAAGGCAGGGGCCTCGCTAAAGGACTGTCCACCTCCTGGTGGTGGAGCCTGGGTCAGTGCTACTTGCACCCATTTGCCGTGACGGCGTTCCAATAATCGATAGCGCTGCTCGGGACCAATCGGACGACTGGCCAGGTAAAGGGTGCCGTTTTGTTTGTACAGAACGGGCTGGGACGCGGATTGCTTGTCCACTTCCTGTTCCTGCCCTTGATCAAGCAGCACAATGGCACCACCCGGACTCTTTTGAATCGCCACAACAACCTGTTCTTTTTCGCCCAGGCTAAGAGCGGGCGTGCCTACGTAGTTCAAACCCAGATCTTGCGGATGAGACCAGCGCTGCTGGCTGTCTTGGCTCAGGCGCTGCAAGTGCTGGCTCTGGCGATCGCGCATATACAGCTCAATCTGACCTTGCGCATTCAGGATAGAAGCCAGTCCGCCGCTGATGGGAGGGACCGGAATCGCTTGCCAGGCCTGCCATTTCGAATCATTTTGCTGAGAGGTCTGGAAAAGCTGGCCTTGCAGATTGCTGGCAAAGACATGGGTGCGTCCCTGTTTATCCAGGCTTAGAGTGGCGGGGTAGGCGGCCTGATCCAGTGCAGGGAGGGCTTTCCAGGCACTCCAGCCGTAATCAGGCTGGCGGGCGGCGCTCCAGTAAAAGCGGCCATCGGTGCCCATGGTCAAAGCCTGGCTGTCACGGCGGCTGACCATCGGTGTGTGCAGTACGCGTGGGCCGGGTATTTTTTGCCAGGCCAACCAGTCATCCTCATCTGGGGCACGGCTGAACCAGACTTGTCCGCTTGCATCGCGTGCAAACAGGCCGGGGCTGCCGTCTGCATACTGGAAGGCGTTCAAGGCATCCGCTGTACGTCCGCCCAGGGTGGTCCAGCGCTGTTCTTGCACATCCCATTGATTGATGGCGTCGTTTTGCTCGCCCGAGACGAAAAAGCTGAGCCTGCCTTCCTTGTCACTTAACAGGCTGGCCGGATAGTCGGCACGGCTGGTGTAGTAACTACGTTGTACCCAGGCGGCGGCAGGACCAGCGGGTTCCTGGCACACAGCGGGGCCTTTGCAGGCGTGTTGATCATGCCAGGCGTAGCGCCGGAAAATCTCGGTTTTGCTGTGAATTTCATTCAAGGTCAGATTGCGGGCCTGTTCTTGAATCGGGTAGTCCACATAGCCAATTTGCGCGTAATTGCCGGGGGCGGCCAGCATGGCTTCACGGACCAGGCGGGCGCTGGCGATATGGTCCGGGTGCCCGTGTCCGCTACAACGCCAGCACAGCTGGGTGTAAGGCACGGGATTGGTGTCATCCAGATAGCGAACGCTGGTAGGCCGATACAGTCGTATCAAGGCCGCCAGCGTTTGAACCAGCTGCTCGCGGTTCAATGTTTGTTGAGGACTATCCAGTGTTTGTACGGTTTGGCCGGGTACGGATTCTGCACGGCTCAAGGGAGTCAGGCTTCCCCAGCCGGGGCCCAGCCAAGGGTCTTGCAGACGCAAATGACTAAGCTGAATGCCTGGCCTGGCTCGCAAGGTAAATTGCGCGATCGAGGCACTGCCGACCATCAAGCGGGTTTGCTGCCATTCATTGACCAGCCCGGCCATATAGGCATAGGCGGCGCGCACACCTTGCTCGCGGCTGTACATATATTCCAGCCCGCCTTTGCGTTCACTGGCGGTCAGATACAGAACCTGCATGCAGCCACCTGCCTGGATATTGCTGGACAGGTCCGGGTTCATGAACAGCAGATCGTCATCCATATGGCCCACGACGACCAGATCCCGGCTGCCGTGACAAGCGTCGGCGGCCTGGGCAGAAAACGACAAGAGCAAAGCACACAGTCCGCCAAGCAGCCTGTGTTTCAGGGAAGGACCAGCCGAAAAGGCGAGATACATGAGGATGAGAGCGCGGAAAAAACAAGGATCAGAACGATCCGTCCCGCGTTGCTTGCAGAGGGTGCAAACAACGTGCCTGCTTAGTATAAGCAGGCACGGTCAGGCAGAAAATAAAGATAAACGGTGCCAGGGACTTTGCTTTTTAAAGTGTGGCGCCGACGCTGCGATCAGTTCAATCTGGGGCGAATCAACATGGGGGCAAACTGATGCAGGTAATTGAGCATGGCCAGAATCCAGCATAGGCCAGCCGCATGCAGCAAGGGCAGGCTCCAACTGCTTGGGATCAGGGCCAGCAAGCGCAAGACGCAGGCGGCAATCAGGAAACCGTAACCCAGCACCACTTTGGGTGTGGCACGCAAGGGGCGGCCTAAATGACCCAGGGCAGTACGGGTCAGCATGCCAATAATCATCACGCTGAAACCTGCCAGACCCACAATATGTACCGGCCAGGCTGCGCGCAGAATCCAGCCTGCCTCATACGCCGCAGCACTTAACAGACCCAGTGCCAGACCGGCATAGCCCAGGTACAGGATCCACAGCAGCGGCGTATTGCGGCTGGCCCAGGGTTTCCAGCGTACCCATTGAAAGCAGGCGATCAAGCCCAAAGCGGCCAGAACCAGGGCTAAAGGCAAACGCCAGGGGCTTAGCGACAAGGCAATGGCGATGGCACTCAAGCCCATTTGCCAATGGCCGCTACGAGTTTGAGCAGGCAGGCTCAGGCCCGGCAAGGCGCGCATGGCAAAGAAGGGGATGATGCGACGGGCAATCAGCAAGGTGATCAAGCCCATGGTCCAGAAGCCGCTGTAGAAGTAGGGCATGGGGTCTTGCCCTTGCATCAGGCTGTACATGAACAGAGCATGGCTAAGACCCAAAGCCAGCATGGCGAGCGGAATACCGTAATTGCGCTTGTTGCGGGCGATCAGGATGACGCGCCCCAGTTCAGCTGCGGCAATGGCAAAAAAGAGGGCATCGAGCAGCAATGCCGCCATCATGCCATGGGGAAGTAGCAGGCTGAAGCGCGCCAGAATCCAGATCAGACACAAGGCCCCTAAAGAGGGGCCACGCAAGGTGGGTTGCCCCGTCCAGGTGGCGCTGGCAGTCAGCAAGAATCCCACGGCAATGGTGCCGATAAAGGCCCAGAGCATTTCATGGGCGTGCCAGTACAGGGAAGGGATGGCCGCATTGGCCAGCCATCCGGGCGTATAGAGCCAGAGCGCAATGCTGGCAGCGCCCCAAAGCGTGGCTAAAAGATAGAGGGGACGAAATCCCAGTTCCAGGAATGCGCGCCATTCTGGGCGGGTAGAGGCGGGGGAGGCAGTCAAAGGAGTCATGGCAGATCAGTTATAAGATGTATTTTAAATATATCTTAAAGGCCGAATAAAACATAGTCTCTTCAAGTGATGTTCAGCCTTATTCTTTGTCGCTCATATCCAGGGTGCTGTCTATCATCTTGCGCAGCAGATAGACGATGGCCACGCGTTCTGCGGGGTTCAGATTGCCCATGGTCAGTTCGCTGATGGTATGGGCGCGAGGGATGACACGATCGAGCAGGTCCAGCCCTTCCTGGGTCAGCTCCACAATGACCTTGCGTCTGTCGTCCTTGTCCGGTGCCAGTTCAATCAGGTTGCGTGATTTCAGGCGCTGAATAATGCCCCGTATGGTGGCCTGGTCGACCGCCGTCGCTTCGACCAGCTCGGTTTGCGAGCTGGGTCCATGGTCGCGCAGAGCGCAGAGCGTCACGAACTGAATCGCAGTTAGTTGGCTGTCGCCCACGTAATGCTGAAAGATGGCCGTATGCCGCTGGCCCGCCTTGCGCAGCAGGTGGCCGATTTGTTCGGTGACATCGTAGGACAAGGTTTGAGGCTCAGAAACGGGGGAGGTAGGCTGCATAGTCTTTCTGTCTTGTTGTGGAATGGGCAGGCCAGTTAAAGAACAACTGAGCAAGTATACCTTCCTGAGGACCGGTTCACGTCTGATCCAGATCAGTTATTTCGCGTTTAAAGCATCTGTTATTTCAGGGTGTGCACCGCAATAAATTAGTCTACACACTGTTAAATCGGAAAATTAAATAAATTTGAGGTATGGATATTCAAGGCTCGTTTTTGTTTTTGATTTTTTAATTAACTTCTTGATATTATTGTTTTAATAGCTTGTTTAAAGCTTCTTTATGGGCTGTTTAAATCTCCTTTGGATAGGTGTAAACCCTAGCTAAATCACCTGTTTTCATGCTTAAACTTAGTGTGTACACTACTAAAAAACATGTGGTGAGCACTTTTGATGAGTGCCGTGATTTGGAGCTAACGATGGAAAAAACAGTCAAGATTGCGATTGTAGGGGCCGGTCTTGGCGGAGCCGCTGCGGCGACTCTGTTGCAGCAAGCTGGCTTTGAGGTAGAAGTATTTGAACAGGCGCCAGAATTCTCGCGTTTGGGTGCCGGCATCCACGTGGGCCCCAACGTGATGAAGATTTTCCGCCGCATGGGTCTGGAAAAAGCGCTGGACGATATGGGTTCGCACCCGGAGTTCTGGTTCAGTCGTGATGGCGAAACGGGTGACTACCTGTCCCGTATCCCTTTGGGTGAATTTGCCAAGAAAGAATACGGTGCGTCGTACATCACCGTGCACCGTGGCGATATGCACGCTTTGCAAATTGACAGCATCAAGCCGGGCACCGTGCACTTTGGCAAGCGTTTGCAAAATCTGGTGGACCGTGGTGACGACGTTTTGCTGGAATTTGCCGATGGCACCAGCGTAACGGCTGACATTGTGATTGGTGCCGATGGCATCCACTCCAAGATCCGTGAAACCCTGCTGGGTGTAGAAGACCCGATTTACAGCGGCTGGGTGGCACACCGTGCCCTGATCCGTGGCGAAAACCTGGCTCGCTTTGCCGACGAGTTCGAGGACTGTGTGAAATGGTGGACAGACGACCGTCACATGATGGTGTACTACACCACTGGCAAACGTGATGAATACTATTTTGTGACTGGCGTGCCACATCCTGCCTGGGATTTCCAGGGTGCGTACGTAGACAGCTCGCAAGAAGAGATGCTGGCCGCATTTGAAGGCTATCATTCCACGGTTCAGAATCTGATCAAATCGACTGAAAGCATTACCAAGTGGCCATTGCGTAACCGTAATCCGTTGCCTTTGTGGAGCCGTGGTCG
The DNA here is from genome assembly GCF_024266725.1 of Alcaligenes sp. NLF5-7. Lineage (NCBI taxonomy): Bacteria > Pseudomonadati > Pseudomonadota > Betaproteobacteria > Burkholderiales > Alcaligenaceae > Alcaligenes > Alcaligenes sp. NLF5-7. The sequence continues at coordinate 4,116,764 of NZ_CP100755.1, read as the reverse complement.
TTTGGTCATGTTGGGCGATGCATGTCACCCCATGAAGCCTCACATGGCTCAAGGTGCTTGCATGGCGATTGAAGATGCCGCCATGTTGACGCGCTGCTTGCAAGAGACCGGCTTGTCGGATTTCCGTACGGCTTTTGATCTGTACGAGCTCAACCGCAAAGAGCGTGCGACTCGTGTTCAGTCTGTCTCCAACGCCAATACCTTCTTGCGCACGCAAGAAGATCCGGCCTGGGTTTACGGCTACGACCTGTACGGCCAGGACCTGAAGTCCAGCTAAGCAGTGCACGGTGCTGAGTCCGGGAGCGATCCGGGCTCAGCGCATCAATCTGATCGGGTCCCGCTGTGTCTGGCCTGCCTTTATAGATAGAGCAGGCATGTCCAGCAGGGAGTCACCGTTGATACATCATTCTTCATCTGTAAACGGTCTGCAGCCCAATGGGGGAGTGCGGACGCGTTCAGGGCCCTGCTGTGTTCTGTCAGGCGCTGTTCTTAGGCAGTTTTCTGGTTCACCAGGCATACCAATAATTATCTGGAGATATACAAGGTGCATTCATCCATCCAAAGTCCCACGGCTGTGCCTGCAGGTCGGGACGGAAACGGAGATCTCTATAAGAAGATCGTCTGGCGTCTGATCCCCTTTCTGTGCTTTTGTTATTTGGCTGCTTATCTGGACCGCATCAACGTGGGTTTTGCCAAGCTGCAGATGCTCGATCATTTGCAGTGGAGTGAAACGGCCTACGGTCTGGGTGCAGGCCTGTTCTTTCTGGGCTACATCCTGTTTGAAGTGCCCAGCAACCTGATCCTGGAACGTGTGGGTGCCAAGCTGTGGATTGCCCGCATCATGATTACCTGGGGCATCTTGTCTGGCCTGACCATGTTTGTCACCACACCCACGCAGTTCTACATCCTGCGTTTCGTGCTGGGTGCGGCAGAGGCCGGCTTCCTGCCAGGTGTCTTGTACTACTTGACCCTGTGGTTTCCCACATACCGACGCGGCAAGATCATTGCCCTGTTCATGATTGGCCTGCCTTTGTCCAGCGTGATTGGTGGTCCTTTGTCCGGCTGGATTATTGGTCACTTTGATCACATGAATGGCTGGCGTGGTTGGCAGTGGCTGTTCCTTCTGGAGGCGATTCCTAGCGTGCTGCTCGGTTTCCTGACTTTCTGGGCCTTGCCAAACAACTATCAGTCTGCGAAATGGCTGAGTAATGACGAAAAATCTCGTCTGGCCGCTGACCTGGCTGCCGACGATGCCGAAGGCAAGGGCGTCAAGCACAGCTTTAAAGATGGTTTCTTCAACCTGAAAGTGTGGATGCTGGGCGGGATCGACTTCTCTATTCTATTGGGCACCTACTCCATCAGTTTCTGGATGCCGTCCTTTATCCGTGCGGCGGGTGTGCAGGATCCTTTCCAGATTGGCCTGATGACGGCGATTCCATCGATAGCCGGTGTGGTGGGCATGCTGATGATTGGTGCCAGCTCGGACCGCTGCCGTGAACGCCGTTGGCACTTGATCGTGCCGCTGACCATCGGTGCAATTGCGCTGGTTGCCAGTACCTTTGTGGCGCATCACGCCTGGTTGACCGTTCTGGCCTTCACCGTGGCTTCGGCTGTGATTATGGGTGCTGTGCCTGTGTTCTTCAGCTTGCCAGCGACGTTCTTGAAAGGCACTGCCGCAGCGACCGGTTTTGCTCTGGCATGTTCCTTGGCTAATATCGCCGGTCTGGTCAGCAACTCCCTGATTGGTTGGGTGACCGATCTGACAGGTTCGGGCAGCGCTGCTCTGTGGCTGTTTGCCGGTAGCTTGATGGTGAGCTGCTTGCTGGCTTTCGCCTTGCCAGCCAAACAGGTGAACCGCTAAGTTGCTGTTTGCTCCTGTCGTCTGAAACACAAAAACATACCCGGCTGTTAGCCGGGTATGTTTTTTTATGGTTGCGGCGTCTTGGGTACGCCGCTTTGCCGAACCACGGTGTCAGGCTTGTGACCGAACACCAATCAGGTTCAGGCAGTAACTTTGCTGCCCTGTTGCAACCAGGCTTGCAAATCAACAGTTTCGTACAAAACCTGTGCGCTTAGAACACGTATGCCGTGCGGGCCGCTATCCAGAATGCGGTGTTCGCCTTTGGCTTGTTGCAGTTCCAGTTCGCTGTCAGGCAGCGTCATCAGGTGGCGGGCCACGGTAAACAGCTGCTCGGGTGGGCAGCACGGGCTGGACTCAAAGTGTCCGATTTCTTTACCGTTTTGGCGGATGATCAGGCGTAGTGGATTCATGATGTTGTTGCCGTATCGGAGACGGGCCAGTAAAAGTTATTGGGCGTGGCGCGTGCACCAAAAATGGCTTGTCCAACGCGCACAATCGTGGAGCCTTCGGAAATAGCGACTTCATAGTCACCCGACATACCCATGGACAGCTCACGGATGTTTTCCGCGTGGGCAATGTCATTGCGCAATTGATCGCGCAAATTGCGCAGCAGGGCAAAACAAGGCCGTACCCGTTCCGGGTCAGCGTCCATCAAGGCCAAGGTCATCAGGCCTTTGACTTTCAAAGCAGAAAACTGTGGTAATTCGCGCACAAAAGCATGGACTTCTTCCGGGGGTAAACCGAACTTGCTGTCCTCGTTGGAGGTGTTTACCTGCACGAAAACGTCCAGACTGCGGCCTTCAATTTGCAAGCGGCGGTCCAGGGCTTCTGCGGTCTTGAGCTTGTCCAGTGCATGAAATTCAGAAGCAAAGCGTGCAACGGACTTGGCTTTATTGCTTTGCAGGTGTCCAATAACAGCCCATTCCAAATCCGGCAGTTCTTCGCGCAGGGCTTCGTACTTGCCTTCGGCTTCCTGCACCTTGTTCTCGCCCAGCAGGCGGCAACCGGCCTGGTAAGCCAGGCGGATGCGGTCAATTCCGAAGGTTTTGCTGACGGTGAGCAAACGTACATCGCCAGCGGCACGCCCGTAGCGCACGCAGGCGGCATCAATTCGTTGTTGTACCAGGGCAATGCGTTCCCGAAATGCCTCTACACTGGTGGAGGTGGGATAATGCTCGGTGTGAAGTAGATCAGGGGCGGATTCGGACATGGCGCACCAGTAAGGAAGAAAAAAAAGATAAACTCGACCCTGCGGGTCGCGCATAAACTATTATGTCATAGGTCAAAATGAATATCCAGGGAAGCAATGCGAAGGAACTTTTCGATGATATCCGACAGCAAGTGGCACTGGGGCGAATCGCTCCGGGCCAGATTTTGCCGCCGGTACGCGAACTGGCTCAAACACTGGGCTTGAACCGCAATACGGTTGCCCTGGCATACAAGCGCCTGGTCTCCGCCGGGGTGGCCGATGCACAAGGCCGTCGCGGTACACGGATTCGTGAAGCGATCCGGGAGCTGGCGCGGGAAGGGCATGGGGCCAGCTCGGCCTTGCAGGATCTGGCCAGTGGCAATCCGGCGCCGGGCTATTTGCCTGCACCTACCCAATTGATAGCTGGGGTGCGCGGTCAAACCCAGGCTTTGTACGGCGCCGACCCGTTGGTGCCCGAATTGCGCGCCGTATGTCAGCAGGTGTTCCATAAAGACACCCCCCCCGATACCGATTACCACGTCAGTTACGGCGCAGTCGACGCGATCGAGCGCTTGCTGCAAGCCTTTTTGCTGGCGGGCGATAAGGTCGGGATTGAGGATCCCGGCTACCTGAACAGTATCAACTCCGTGCATACGCTGGGCTACAAGCCAGTGGGTATTGCTGTTGATAGCGAAGGGATTGTGCCGGCCTCGCTGGAGGCGGCTTTGGAAGATGGTCTGCGCGCCTTGATTCTGACCCCGCGTGCGCACAACCCTACGGGATGTTCCTTAAGCCGTGCCCGTGCCAAGCAGATTGAGCAAATTCTGAAGCAGTATCCCGAATTGTTGCTGATGATTGATGACCACTTCTGGATGCTGGCCAGCAGCCCTTATCGAAATGTGATTCCTGCCGATCATTTGCGCTGGGCCTTGATCCGTTCCGTGTCCAAGGGCCTGGGCCCGGATTTGCGCGTGGCTCTGGTCGCGTCAGACCTGCAAACCAGCGAGCGCTTGTCGCAACGTCTGGCTTCGGGGGCTCAGTGGGTCAGCCATCTGTTGCAGCAAATGGTGGTTCATGGGCTGACCGATGCCGACATCAAGGCGCAGACTCGTGTTGCACAAGCCGCTTACGTACAGGCTCGCATCGATCTGATGCAAGCCCTGAAAAAGCAGGGCATTCCTTTTTGGGATAGCGAGGAAGGCTTCAATCTGTGGATTCCGCTGGATCGGGAAGCCGAGCCGGTACTGGCAGGCTTAGCCGCACGTGGCTGGCTGGTTCGATCCGGCCAAGTCTTTGGGGTGAGCAACCCCGCTCAAGGCTTGCGTGTCAGTTTTGCGAATCTGAATGCCAAAGACGCTCAACGCTTTGCAAGCGATTTAGCTCAAGTTCTGCAAGAACGCTATTAGTCACTATCTTGCTGCTTCTAGCGGAGTAGCAAGATAGTGAACTCTCTTACGCGCCCATCCAGATAGTTAATAGGGGCGCTATTTTTATGGGCGCAAGATGCTTATTTGGCGGGCCGATTGCTGATCCACTGCACCGCCAGCACACTGCCCATCACCAGAATAATGCCCAGCAGGCTGGAGCCTGTCATGGCCTGACCCAAAATCAGCCACCCCAGAATTACAGCGGTCAAAGGGCTAAGCAGACCCAGCGAAGACACGGCCACAGAGGGTAAAACGGCAATCCCTCGGAACCACAGGGTATAGGCCAGGAGTGCACCGACCAGACACAGGTAGAGATAGCCACCGATTTGCACGCCGCTCAAGGAACTGTCCAGCGGTGGGTCCAGCCACAAGGCCAGAGGGGCCAGCATCAGTCCACCCAGCATCAACTGCCAGGCCGTGAAGGCCAGAATGGGCATGCCACTGCGCCAGCGATGCGACAGGTACGTGCCCAAGGCCATGCACAGGGCCCCGACAATGGCCGCGACCATGCCCCAGGTATCCCATTGGCTCTCTGGCGATAGCAGCAAAATACCCATGCCGATAATACCGATCACGCAGGCGACCAGTGCCATGGTGACCGGACGTTTGCCTTCCAAAGCCCAGGCCAGGCCAATCACCACCAAGGGTTGAGCCGCACCCACAACGGCAGCCAATCCACCCGGCAGACGGTAGGCCGCAACGAATAGCAAGGCTTGAAATGCCCCGATGTTCAAGGCTGCCAGAATCAGTGTCTTGCCCCAGTCGCCTGGGGCGGGCATGCGTCGGCTCCACAAGAGCAGCATCACGCCAGCGGGAAAGCAGCGCAAAAAGGCCGCGATAAAAGGGCGGTCGGGGGGCAGAATTTCTGTGGTCACAATGTAAGTGGAACCCCAGATGGCGGGGCCTAGTGCGGTCAAGGCCGTCACCAGCCAAAGAGAAAGTCGGTTCATGATGAAAGTATCTTGATGTCGAGATAAATGCCAGTGTAGGGATGATTTATCTTAATATCAAGATAAATATCGAAATCGAGAAATCATGAGCGAAGAACACGACGCGGTTGACCTGATCATTAATCAATGGCGCGAGCAGCGGCCAGACTTGCAGAACCTGGACGCCATGGCCTTGTTGGGCCGCATGACACGCTGCTTTCAACTGGTCCAAAAACAAATGAGCGAGAACTTCAGGCGTCACGGCCTGCAACTGGGCGAATTTGATGTGCTGGCCAGTCTGCGCCGCTCCGGCCCGCCGTATACCTTGGCGCCTACCGCCTTGTTTTCCACCTTGATGGTTAGCTCCGGCACCATGACGCATCGCTTGCAGGGCCTGGAAAAGCAGGGCTTGATCGAACGCATTGCTGACCCGGAAGACGCCCGCCGTATTCTGGTGCGTTTGAGCCCTGCGGGTCTGGCCTGTGTGGATGCGGTCGTGGTGGATCATTTGGCCAATGAAGAAAATTTGTTGGAAGGGCTGGATGCCACGCAGCGCCAGAACCTGAATACCTTGTTACGGGACTGGATGCGCTTGTTGGAGTCGCGCCCGGCTTGAAGGAGTGCTAAAGTAGCTGGATATATACACAGCCTGCTTATGATTCCGCCCGAGCTTCCTCCTTTTTATTATCTGCACAATTTCCACCAGGTTTTGCAGTGGGTACAGCACGCCAGTTCCGACCTGCTGGAGCCTGAACACGTCCAATGTGGCCATCGTTTTGGACATGCTTCCCAGCCTGCGCAAGCCTTGCTGGTACGCTTGCTGATGCGTAAAGGCCCGGTGTTCCGTATCGACAAGCTGCGTTATGCCGAGATCGAAAATTTGGAAGAGGCAGTGCAAGAGCTAGCGGCCTGCGAGCTGATAGAAACCGATCCTGAGCTTGATCTGGAAACGTTGTTTGCTGTCCATACCGTTCCCGAGCTGCGCCGCTTGTTCAGTGAGCTGCCAGCCACCGGGCGCAAGTCAGACTATCTGGAATGGATTGGCCAGACGCAGGGTGAACAGGCCCGGCCTTTTACGCAGTGGTGTGCAGATCCCGGCCTGCACGCTCCGACGCTTCGTCTCTCACCACAAGTCATGCATTGGGCGCAGCGTTTGCAACTGTTGTTCTTTGGCAATCATTACCAGGACTGGTCCGAGTTCGTGCTCAGCGATCTTGGCTTGTATAGATACGAAACTGTGATTCTGGATCAGTCTAGTCGGGCGTTTCGACATAATGAGGACGTGCGCCTGTATGAAGCCTTGTCCGAGCTGCGTGATGCGCAAGACGAGGCCGATCCAGATCTGTGGGCCCAACGCTTTGCCGCTGTTCAGGCTGTTGAGACCGACAGTGATTGGCTTCAACGACGCAAGGCGAAAACCCTGTTTCAGCTAGGCCAGCAAGCCGAGCGCCAACATTGGTGGCCGTTGGCCGAGCAAGCCTATGTGCAGACCAACTGGCCGGGCGCCCGTTACCGTCAATTGCGGGTGCTGGAGCGTCAGGACAAGCATCAAGGGGCTTGGCCCTTGTTTTGTCAGGCGTGGGAGCAGCCCGAAAATGAGAGTGAAACCCAGAAGCTGCTGCGTATGCTGCCCCGGCTGCGTCGAAAACTGGCGGTAGAAGCTCCGCCCAGCCCGCCATCCACTAAACCTACAAGCCGCACGCAACGTAGTGATCTGGTTTTGTTTGATGACGGCAATCGGGTCGAGTCCCAGGTGTTGGCCCATTGGGATAGTCCCTTGGCTCCGGTTTTTTACGTAGAAAACGCCTTGTTTCCGGCCTTATTGGGATTGTTGAGCTGGGATGCCATTTTCGCTCCCTTGCCCGGTGCATTTTTCCACCCTTATCAAGCCTGTCCGGCCGATTGGGGTAACCCGGACTTTGTGTCGCGCAGACAAAACTTGTTTGATCAATCCTTAAGTGTGCTGGACGGTGCAGACTATAAAACCGTGATCTGGCAACGCTGGCAGCAAAAGCGCGGCATACAGTGCCCCTTGCTGATCTGGCCCGCCTTGGATGAATCCTTGATCGAACAGGCCTTGCATTGCATCCCCGCCCAGCATTTGCAGCTGGTGTTCAAGCGTATCTTGCAGGATTGGCGGGACAACCGTTCCGGTTTGCCGGATTTGGTGCGCTTCATGCCGGCTCAGCAAAGCTATGAATTGATTGAGGTAAAAGGCCCCGGAGACCGCTTGCAAGACAACCAGCGGCGTTGGTTAAGTTATTTCGAGCAACATGCCATCCCTGCGCGTGTTTGCTATGTGACCCGGCCTGAATCACCATGAAAGCCTGGACGGTAGGTGTACGAGCCTTATGCGAATTTACTGCACGTAGCGGGGATCTGGACCTGCGCTTTACGCCTGCGGCCACAGCACAGGAAGGTATCCTTGGCCACCAGCAGCTAAAGCTGCGTCGCCCCGAGCACTATGAAGTCGAGGTGCCCCTGTCGTACGAGATGGAAGGACTGCTGGTGCGTGGTCGAGCCGATGGGTTTGATCCTGTCAGCAACTGCCTGGAGGAGCTGAAAACCTATCGTGGGGCCTTTGATGCTATCCCCGAGCACCATAGACGTCTGCATCAGGCACAAGCCAAGGTCTATGCCGCCATCTTGTGCCAGGAGCGTGATTTGCCGGGGATGACGGTTAGCGTGGTGTATTACCACGTGGACAAGCACAAAGAGACCAGCATCTCCGAGTATATGGAGCGCGCAGCGCTGTGGGCCTTTTTCGAGGAGCAATGCCGCGCTTATGTAGAGTGGGGGCGGCAGGAGCAAAAACACAGGCTGGCGCGCGATCAAGCTTGTACAGCGTTGCAGTTTCCCTATGAACAATTTCGTGCCGGTCAGCGACAGCTAGCCGTGGCCGCGTTCCGGGCCCAACGTGACGCACAGTGCCTCTTAGCCCAAGCGCCCACCGGTATTGGCAAAACCTTGGCCGTCGTATTTCCGGGCCTGAAGGCCATGCCAGAGGCGGGTTTGGACAAGCTGTTTTATCTGACGGCCAAGAACTCCGGTCGGCAAATGGCGCTGGACGCCTTGCAGCGCTTAAGCCCGGAAGGCGAGGGTGCGTGGCGGGTGCTGGAAATGGTGGCCCGTGACAAGCAGTGCCCCCATCCGGATAAGGCCTGTCATGGTCAGTCCTGTCCTTTGGCCGAAGGTTTTTACGATCGCCTTCCCGCTGCTCGTCAGCAAGCTCTGGAACAACCCATGCTGACTAGCCAGCGCTTGCAGCAAGTGGCTAGCGAGCATCAGGTCTGCCCCTATTATTTGAGCCAGGAAATGCTGCGTTGGGCAGACGCTATTGTGGGCGACTACAACTACTTTTTCGACACGCATGCGGTGCTGTATAGCCAGACCCTGGCCCAGCAATGGCGCAGCGCGGTTCTGGTGGACGAGGCTCACAATCTGGTTGAACGAGCCCGTTCCATGTATTCCGCGTCTTTCTCGCAAGTGCAGTTGCGCATGGCGCGTAAAGCCTCGCCTTCGGCCTTGAAGCGTCATTTCGCCCCCTTGACTCGCTTGATGGAGAACTTGATACCTGAGGAAGGCGGTGACCAATGGGGGCTGGAAAAGATCCCGGAGGATTTGCTGGAGCAGTGCGACTATCTGGCGGCCCGTTTAGGCGCTTATGTGGCCGAGAATCCCATGCCGCAAGACAGCCCCTTGCTGCAGTTCTATTTCGAGCTGCTGTACTTTGTGGACCTGGCCGGACAGTTCGGCTCGCATTCCTTATTCGATATTTTGGCGCAGCGCGATGGCGTGCTCCTGAACTTGCGCAATATCGTGCCTGCTCCGTTTCTGGCCGAACGCTATGGCGACGCACACGGTGTGGTGCTGTTCTCCGGCACCATGAACCCTTCGCAGTTTTATCGTGATGTCTTGGGTCTGCCGCCCAGCACAGCAGAGTTGAGCGTGGCATCTCCTTATCGGGCCGAGCAGTTACGGGTACGTCAATATGCCGGTCTGTCCACGCGCTATGCCGACCGGGCCCAGAGCCTGAGCGGTGTTTGCGATATTGTCGGGCAGGCGTATCAGGAGCAGCCGGGCAACTATCTCTTGTTTTTGAGCAGCTTTGATTATCTGCAGCAGGTCAGTCAGGCCTTGCAGGAGCGCTGGCCGGATATGCTGCTTTGGCATCAGCAACCGGGCATGAGCGATCTGCAAAGAACGCAGTTTCTGGACCGCTTTACGCTGGATGGGAAGGGAGTGGGTTTAGCGGTGCTGGGTGGGGCGTTTTCAGAAGGGGTGGATTTACCCGGTAAACGCTTGATCGGTGCTTTTATTGCCACCCTGGGTTTGCCGCAGTTCAATCCGGCCAATGAGTCCGTCAAACAAGTCATGGCCCGGCTCTTTGGGGAGCGGCGGGCCTATGACTATACCTATCTGTATCCGGGACTACGCAAGATTACACAGGCCGCGGGTCGTGTGATTCGCGATGAACAGGATCAAGGCTTTGTGTATCTGCTGGACGAGCGCTATGGGCAGCGGCGGGTGCAGCAGTTGCTGCCGGACTGGTGGCAAATTGAGCAGGTGCGGACTGACGCTCGTTCTGGGCAATCACTTCGGTAATGATTTGGGCGGTGGCGGCCGACAGCGTCCAGCCCAGGTGACCGTGGCCGGTGTTGTAGTAGACGCCAGGGCGGCTGCCTGCTTTTACGCGCGGCATCATGTCCGGCATCATGGGGCGCAAGCCAGCCCACGGTACAACACGGTCGGTAGCTGCGTCGTGGAAGTTGCGACGGGTCCAGTTGGTCAGCGGGGCGATACGGTCGGCGCGAATGTCCTTGTTGGCGCCGTTGTATTCCGCCGTACCGGCCACACGCAGGCGGTCCTTGCCCAGACGGCTGGTCACAATCTTGGCTTCTTCGTCCAGCAAACTGACCCAAGGGGCGGCATGTTGGGCTTCCGGCGTATCCAGGTACACCGAGATCGAATAGCCTTTGACCGGGTAGATGTTGATGTAGTCGCCCAGCATATGGGCCAAGTGACGGCTACCCACGCCAGCGCAAACTACCAAGGAATCCACAGACAGTGTATGGGTGTGGGCTTCAGCGCCTTCACCGGTACGCAACTGGATGCGGTGTGGTGGGCCGCAATCAATACCCAGGACTTCCGTATCTTGCAGGAACTTCACGCCGCGCTTGGCGCAGGCATCGGCCAGACCGCGTGTGTATTTATGAATATCGCCTGTGGCGTCCGAAGGCGTAAAGAAACCGCCGTAGTAGGTGCCTTGCAGAGCAGGTTCGATCTGGTGGATTTCTTCGTTGGTAACCGTGCGGCGTTCCAAGCCGCCTTTGTGCAGCAGTTGGCTGACTTTCTTGCCAGATTCAAAGCCGCCGGGGGTGTGGTAGATGTGCAGAATGCCGCGCTGTTCCAGGTCGAAATCAATGTTTTCGTCCTTGGCCCACTGGTACAGATTCTCGCGGGCGCTGATGGCCAGCTTGACGGTGTCCACGGTGTTGCGCTCGTAACCGGAAATCGCGCCCACAAATTGCGCCATCCAGCTGTATTTATGCCAGCTTGGTTTTGGGTTGAACAGCAGTGGGGCGTCTTTGCGCATCATCCACTTCAAGCCCTTGAGAATGGTGCTGCGGCTGTTCCAGACTTCGGCGTTGCACGCAGACAGCTGTCCACCGTTCGCGAAGGAGGTTTCCATCGCGGGGTAGCGCAGACGGTCAATAACGGTAACTTGATAGCCTTTCAGGCTGAGGGCGTAGGCGGTGGTGATTCCGGAAATACCGGCGCCAATGACGGCAATATGCGACATAACAGGCTCCTGACAGGTGAATTACCACCGAGTAGTGGCAATACCCCATCTGTCCTGTGACCTGAGAGTTTATCCAACCTGTGTGTCTGGCTGGGCTCCTTCGGTGGGCGTCAAACGCCGCTCTCCAGAGTGTCGGGCTGGTACGATCCTTTTGCCTGAGAGATTCCGGGGTGGTTGCTCCGTCGGCGCCTGACTGAACAGGTCTCTTTCATACCGCCTGTAGTGACGCGACTACAGTAGCTGTGCTTACAAAAGTTTGCAATCAGGGTAAACCGGGAGCTGCATGCAGCGCTTGGGGGATTTCCATGGATAGATGCGATTGTCGGCTAAGCCCGGGAAGTTGTTGAGACTGCCCGTCCTTGATGCCGAGTTATTACTTACTTTTCGTCTAATTTGCGCCCGATATTTCGTTGATTCCGGAGCGGGGCTCGTTTCTTTATGGACTTAGTCCAAGCGGTAATGCGCACCCAGACTGTGTGGTCGGTCCAAGGCTGCCTGGGTTAGCAGCCAGGCAGTGTCCAGTTGCAGGCTGAGGGTCCGTTGGTCGAGGCTGGGGGGGAGAAGGCTAATTTGCCTGCGCCACCGGTCCAGGGTGTGCAAGGCTTGCATCAGTCCTTGGCGATTGCGCAACAGGCCGACATGCTCTTGCATCAAGTTGCGCAAGGCGGGCAGGGAGGGGGGGGGGTTTGTGGATGGGCTGCGGTTTTTACTGTTGCCGTTGCTATAGCTATTGTTTTTGCCATAGTGACGTCCTTTGTCGTTGATTATGTTTTCCATTGCATTGGCTGCCGCCGCAGTCATAAGGGAATGTCTTGGGTTTGGGGTCGAGCGCGAACTAGCGTTCAAACTCAAACCCCAATTCTGGCCGACACTAGCCTGGGAACTGGAACTGGAACTGGAACTGGAACTGGAACTGGAGTTTGGATTGGAGTTCTTGTATGAACATGAACGTGACATCGAACTTGTATTTGCAACATCTGTCTCAGGGACCAAAGCTGAACGCTGGATTCTCTTGCTTCCAGCAATCGCCTCGGCAGCCGCCCGCCCCATGACGACACACTCCAGCAAGGAGTTGCTGGCCAATCGATTTGCCCCATGCAAACCTGTGCAGGCTACTTCACCCACGGCGTACAAACCAGCTACCGTTGTGCGGCCTGACAAGTCTGTTTCAATCCCTCCGCAGCTGTAGTGCGCGGCAGGTGCTACCGGCACCCAATCCTGACGTAAATCCAATCCTCGCCGCAAACCTTCTTCCAATGCTTTCGGGAAATGCTGCTGCAAAGTGTCCGCACCAAGATGGCGTACATCCAGCCAGACATGGCTGCTACCTTCTTGCCGCATCTGTGCGGCAATCGCACGCGACACAATATCGCGTGGAGCCAGTTCCGCTCTGGCGTCGTAATCCGGCATGAAGCGGCGACCTTGCTTGTCCAGCAGATGTCCACCCTCACCACGCAAGGCTTCGGTTAGCAAGAAGGTGGGACCCTCCGCATGCAAGCAGGTCGGATGAAACTGCACAAACTCCAGATCGCGTATCGCCGCACCAGCGCGCCAGGCCAGGGCAATGCCCTCTCCCAAGGCGCTGTCGGGATTGGTGCTGTGCGCGTACAGGCTACCTAGCCCACCAGTTGCCAACACGACATGATCCGCCAACATAGTTTCGTAGCGACGAGTGTGCTTGTCGTAGATATCCACGCCAGCCACCGCGCCTTGCTCATTGTGGCGCAGGTCTAATGCCAGGCAGTCTGTACGCTGCTGGATATGAGAGGCTTGAGTCAATTGGGGCAGGAGAGCCTGCATGATGGCATAACCACTGGCATCGGCCGCGTGTACGATGCGTCGCTGGCTGTGCCCACCCTCGCGAGTCAGGTGCAATTGGCCATCTTCCGTTCTGTCCAGAGGAACCTGCTTTTTCAGTAGCCAATGCACCGCTTCTGGCGCGGCTTGCAAGATCCCGCGCACCGCTTCTTTATCCGAGTGCCGAGCACCCGCTTCCAGCGTGTCTTCAATGTGTTGTTCCAGACTGTCCTGGGCACTGAGTACGGCGGCCAGACCTCCCAAGGCCATCGGGCTGGCCCCACAGGGAGCGGGGGCGCTGCTGAGCAGAGTCACTTTCATGGTGGAGGGCAAGGATAGAGCCAGACTGGTGCCAGCCAGCCCCGCACCGATGATTAACACCTCCGTCTGTGTCGAGCCTGATTGCATCAAGCAGCTCCTACATGCTGGAACTGCTGACTGTGCTCGGCCAGGTCAGCACTAACGCGCAAATTGTTCTGCTGAGCGGCAGCAAAATCCATCATGCGTTGCAAAGAACGTCGGGCGCCTTCACGCAGGTCAGGATCTACTTGAATGCCAGGGCCTGGTTGACTTAATCGTTGATGCAGTGCTTCCAGACTGTTCAAGGCCATCCAGGGGCAAAAGGCGCAGCTTTTGCAGGTAGCACTTTCGCCCGCGGTAGGGGCGGCCAAAAAGGTTTTGCCCGGCGCTTGCTGGCGCATGGCATGCAAGATTCCTTGATCGGTGGCGACGATAAAGGTGTCGGCAGAACGATTGATGGCAGCGCGCAGTAGCTGCGTTGTCGAGCCAACCACATCCGCCAGCGCAACAACAGAAGCGGGTGATTCAGGATGCACCAGCACCTGGGCATCGGGGTGCTCGCTCATCAAGGCTTTCAAGCCATCGGCCTTGAATTCGTCATGGACCAGACAGGAGCCTTGCCAAAGCAGCATGTCTGCGCCGGTTTTTTTTTGGATATAAGAGCCCAAATGACGATCCGGTGCCCACAGAATTTTTTTCCCTTGGGCATGTAAATGCCGCACGATGTCCAGGGCGATGGAGGACGTCACCACCCAATCCGCCTGGGCTTTGACAGCCGCGCTGGTATTGGCATACACCACCACCTCCCGATCCGGATGCGCAGCACAGAATTGCTTGAAATCCTCGGGGGCGCAACCTAGATCCAGAGAACACGTCGCCTCGTCATGTACGGCCAGTACGCGCTTTTCAGGGCTCAGAATTTTGGCGGATTCAGCCATAAAGCCCACGCCGGCTACCAAGACCGTGCTGGCCTCATGTTCCTGCCCAAAGCGCGCCATTTCTAATGAGTCGCCCACGCAGCCACCGGTTTCCAAGGCCAGGTCTTGAATATCCGGGTCTGTGTAGTAGTGGGCCACCAGTACAGCGTCTTGCTCTTTCAACTGCTTGGCCAGAGCTTGCTTCAAGGCGGCCTTATCGCTTTGCAGATTGAGTTTGGAAGGAACTTCATGCCAGGTAATCTGACGGCTCAAAGTGTCCTTGGCGTCGGGCTGACAGACATCCACGGGGAAATGCTGAATCATGTTCATCCTTGATGCTCATTTTGAGCATAAATAGAATAAAAAAATGGGGAATATGAATTTCTGATTCGAAAGAAGCGCGTCTCTATTGTTATGCTTTTTTTGAGCATAAATAAAAAAACAGCACACTGCAAGCACAAGAGCAGGGTAGGGAAAGAAAAAAGAGGGGTGCCCCGCCTTGGACGCCTGTGCCCAAGGCGGGGTGAAAGCCAATTAAGGCGCAGGGTTCGGGGTGTGGTGATGAATAGCGTTGATCTTGGCGATTAACTCATCACTTAATTGAACATCTGCACTGGCGATGTTCTCGCGCAGTTGTTCCAGCGTAGTCGCACCGATCAGGTTGCTGCTGGTAAAGGCTTGCTGGTTTACCCAGGCCAAGGCCAATTGGGTAGGCGTCAAACCGTATTCGCGAGCCAGTTCGTTGTAGGCCACCGCGGCCTCACGAGCGCGGGGAGCATCGTAGCGCGTGAAACGGTCGTACAGCGTCAGCCGTCCTTTCTCGGGACGAGCTCCGTTGTCATATTTGCCCGTCAACACACCCATCGCCAAAGGTGAATAGGCCAGCAGACCCAGGCCTTCATAACGGCAGAATTCGGACAGCCCTTCTTCAAACACGCGGTTCAGCAGGTTGTAGGGGTTCTGGATCGTGGCAATCAAAGGCAGAGAGCGGGAGCGCGACAGCTCCAGAAAGCGCGAAACACCCCAAGGCGTTTCATTGGAGACACCTATGTGACGTATCTTGCCTTGACGCACAAAGTCATCCAGTACCGACAAGGTTTCCTCGATTGGGATAGTGTCTTCTTCTTTCCACGGGTAGCTGCGCTGCCCAAATGTCACCGTGCTGCGATCCGGCCAGTGCAGTTGATACAGGTCCAGATAGTCCGTTTGCAGTCGACGCAGGCTGTCATGCAGGGCTTGTTCCAGATTCTTGCGATCCAGGCTGGTACCGCCATTGCGGATATGACCAGGGCGTTTGGGGTCACGTTGGGGGCCAGCAATTTTGCTGGCCAGAACAATGTCCTTGCGGCGGCCGGTTTTAGCCAGCCAGGTGCCGATATATTGCTCGGTCAAACCTTGCGTAGCCGCCATAGGGGGCACAGGGTACATCTCGGCGGTATCCACCAGATTCACACCCAGTTCCAAAGCAAGGTCCAGTTGAGCGTGCGCATCGGCCTCGCTGTTCTGTTCCCCGTATGTCATGGTGCCCAAGCCAATCAGGCTGACATCCAGGTCTGTATTGCCCAGCTTGCGGTATTTCATTTGCTTCGACTCCCGAAAGCGCAGGGCCGGGCGGCCCTACAAACCGTGCATGGTAGCGTATTTAGCCAGCCTGCCGGGCAGCTTATTGTGCAGCTGTGTACACCAGACGACCTTGGAAAATAGTCATCAACACCTTGGTGCCGCTGATTTCGCTAGGCTCAATCTTGAATAAGTCCCGATCCAGCACAATCAGATCAGCAGATTTCCCTGTTTCCAAAGACCCCGTTTCTGTTTCGCGGCCCAAAGCCTTGGCACCGTTTTGCGTAAAAATCTGCAGTGCTTCGGTCAGATTCAAGGCTTGTTCAGCGCCCAGTTGCTCACCCTGCCGCTGCCCGAAGGGATTGGCGCGCGTCATCAGAGACTCAATCGCGGGCCAAGGGTTGTTGTCCTTCACACCAGAGGGCCAGTCCGAGCCGGCAATAATGGTGGCGTCATGATCCAACAACATACGGGCCTGGAACATGTTCCTGCTGCGCTCACCCACTACCGAGCTGATGGCGTCAGTCAAACCGGAGGGGTACCAGATATAGGGAGAAAAGTCGGCGGCTACATTCAGAGCCTTGAAGCGCGGTTTGTCCTGATCGTCTACAAACTCCGAGTGTGCAAGCTCGTGCATCAAACCTTGAGGACCATTGGCGTTGCGTGCTTTTTCAATAGCGTTCAACGCCACGCGAATAGCCCGATCACCCGCGGTATGCATCTTCAAACCATAACCGGCTGCATCCAGGTGAGAGACGACGCGATCCAGTTCATTTTCAGGAACGACCAAGGCCCCCAAGGACAGAGGATCATCCTGGTGAGTATCCGCGTAGGGCTCCAGCATGGCGGCTGTATGTGCCGCGGTAGGAACCCCGTCGGTATAGATCTTGACGTAGTTGGTCTTCAGGTCAGGGAGGGCATACTGCTTGCTGATGCGGTCAATTTCAGCAAAATCAAAAACATGCTTGCTGTTCTTGCCCGAGATACGGATGGCGGTGGCGATATGGGCATTCAAACCCTCTTGCTTGGCCAGGTTGTAATACGAGCGCACAACAGCCTCGCTGGCATCGGCATCCTTTAAACCCGTAATCCCGAACTGGTTGGACTCCTGGATGGCATAGCGCGCTGCTTTCAGATATTGATCATCCGTCCAATCCGGTACAAAAGAACGGATATAGCTATTGGCCTCGACTAAAACCCCGTTGGGTTCGCGGCTATCAAGCTCGTGCTTGACGGTCATGCCGCTAGGAGGCGTAAAGTTGGCATCAATCTGCAAGAGGCCCAAAGCCTTGGAGTTGACCCAGGCGTTGTGACCCGTGTCGTCGGTCAACACAATAGCCTTGTCGCCAGAGACGGCATCCAGCCATGCGCGCGGCGAAGCAATTTTGTGAGTCTTGAAGAAATCACTGTCCCATTGGCCTCCCTGAATCCACAGCGTTTCGTTACGCGCCACGCAGGCTTTCAAGGTGTTTGCCAATACATCCGGCGTTACCGTGAAAGGGAAGTTGCACTGGAACAGATGCTTCAAGCCACCCCATACAGGATGGGAGTGTGCTTCATTGATACCGGGCATAGCCATTTTCCCGCCAAGATCAATCAGCTGAGTCTTGTCTTCACGTCTGGATTGCAGTTGCTCTGTACTGCCCACGGCTTCAATTTTTCCATCACGTATCGCAATGGCTTCAACCCAAGCCTGTTCCGGGTTTTGCGTATAAATACGCCCATTCACGACTAGCAGGTCGGCCGCAGGTGAGGCTGCCAATATTATTGGGCTGATAGTACTGATCCCAGCCAGGCATGCCAATGAGGCAACTGCTAAACGTGAACGACTAAAAGGCATGTCTCTTTGCTCCAGTATTGTTATGACGATGTTTGAGGTGTTGGATATAGCTTTCTTGTGTTTTTGAGAGTTCAAAAAAGCGATAGCCAACACCTCAAGGCTACAGCTCTGGAGCAGGGGTTTCTATAGGTAAAAACACAATGAGAGATCTACGAATATGCCCAAAGTTATTCAAGCAATAAAATACCTCTGAACGTGTGAAAGAAGCTTTATGTGTCAATTGGTAGCCAACAAAAAAGCCTTCACGCATCAGCAGTGAAGGCTTTCCGAGAGAGGCTCAGCTACGGGTATCAGGCCGCCTCATCATGCTCCGGCAGGGCGGGTGGAGCAGGCAGCGGGCGGGTAGGCAGTAAAGGCAAACCGTGTTTGCTGCGCAAACGCTGGCAATCCACATTTGGGCTGCCATCCAGTTCCCAGATTTGGTAGTCACGACAGGGAGTAGGGCGATCCGGATAAATAGCGCAATGAATCCCAGGCTGGCCCAAGGTGCCACGCAAGGCAATACAACGACCTTCCCCTTGCTCGGTTCCTTTCATACAGGCGCGCAACGGCCCAACCTTGGTGGTCAACTCGACCGGTACCGTACCGCCAGTCTCGCCACTTAACTCACCACTATAGAAAGACACCCGAAAGTGCGAACAGCACACGCCGCAGCTTAAACAGGGGTTTTCATCAAAAATCTCGTCATTGGGTGGCGTATAAAGCACCGCTTCCAGCGTAGTTTCCTGAACGCCGGGTAAATCCAGTAGTGGAGTCGGGGTGGGCGGGAGAGAAGAGCAAGTCATGTGCGTAGGTGTCCCGTAGCAGCCGCAGATCTGTTTCGGACGAGATTGATGATCTGCAGGCGTAAAGCAATTATTTTATTTTTGCCCGAAGAACTTGAATAGAAAAATCGTGCGACAGTGGGGTGGCTTGATGCTGGCTGGAGACAGATTGTGTGTATCTGTATGTTTCATGGCTCTGCCTTGCCAGGAAGCACATAAATTTATGGAAATTCGTCAGTTTTTTGTTTAATTCTTATAAATCAATGGATTACAAGATTTCCCAGTCTTGGGGAGCTATTTTTCCAGCTAAGACATATAAAAAAGATCATCTTTTTTATAGAAAAACGCAAAATAGTGTTGACAGCCCCATAGGGAAGATCTATTATTTCATTTCTTCACCGCAGGCGGTTAGCTCAGTTGGTTAGAGCGCTACGTTGACATCGTAGAGGTCGCTGGTTCGAATCCAGTACTGCCTACCAGAATACATGCACACAGCTCCAAGCTGTGCCAAGAAAAGCCCCAAAGATCAATGCTTTGGGGCTTTTTTGTTTTCTACAACTATAGCCTGCACTATTAATGCCTATATTGAATCCAGCGCGCGTCTAAGCTCTCTAGGCTCAGGGCTGACCCCAACGGCCCGTAAATGGCGATTACAGATAAACCAGATTTCGTCCCTGTCGTTAGCCAAAATAAAGAAGGCATCCGATGTCTCTGACGGGTTGAACATCCCCAGGGCACGGTAAGCAGTCTGCATATTGAATCCGCTTTGAAGCGGGGAGGGCTTGGGCCCATCCTTCAGCTCTTGAACACGAAGATATAGTCCCGTCTCTAGTGTGATCATGCAAGCCTCGCTTCTAGTTGCGTTGCTTTATTCTAGGAGCAGGAAAAGATCTTCGCCACAGGTCCGTACCTTTAGGTGTAATAAGACTTCATCAGATATAACAGAGCTTATGGCAGTCGACAAAAAAGCCTCGGTAGAGGCTTTTTTGTGTGTTCGCGCCCGGGGTGCTTTGTCTTACATGACAACATACTGGGAGATGGCCAGAAAATGCGCAGCGCTGCCGGCCAGTACAAATAAATGCCAAATGCCGTGCCAATGTCGGAAGCGTTCGTCAAACACAAAGAACACGATCCCGGCGGTATAAATTGCTCCCCCAGCCGCCAGCCAGGAAAAACCTTCCGAGCCCAGGTTGTCTGCCAGCGGGCCCAGTGCTAGCAATACAATCCATCCCATAACGGCATAGATCACCAGCGATAGTATGCGTGCCGGCGAACGTGGTCGGATATCTTGAAGAATGCCAATCAGTGCCAAACCCCAGACCACGCCGAACAGACTCCATCCCCAAGGGCCTCGCAGCGTTACCAGGCAGAAGGGCGTGTAGCTGCCAGCAATCAACAGGTAGATGGAAAAGTGATCCAGCTTGCGGAAGACGTTTTTGGCCCGCCCCTTGAAGCAGTGGTACAAGGTGGAAATCAGGTACAGCAGGATAAGTGTGGCGCCGTAAATGGCCGTGCTGGTGATGCGCCAGGGGTCCCCGGTAAAGCTCGCCATGACAATTAACCAGGATACGCCGCCTACAGCCAGAACTGCACCGATCAGATGTGACCAGGCATTGAAACGTTCACCGTAATACATGATGCTTTATTCTCTCCGAACATTCGGCACGCCGATTGCAAGACCGTCGACGTGGTCGGAAAAGCTTAGCGCATAAATCAAGCTCTCGTATTGATCTCTGTTAGGTCAATGCGGGACATTCGTTCGCCGCTTTGGATGAGGAATGCCGGTCGAAGTGTCCACTACACAAAACCTGATGAGTTGCACTTTTTTCCTTGCTTGGGTTCTTGCCTGACTTGATGTCATATCTCTTGCGTTGTCAGTAAAAGAGGTGTGGTTTGATGGAAATTCAGTCACTTGTTGGCCTGCCACGTAAACCCCAATACCTGCTGACCAACTCCAGTTTTAGGATACGGTTTGCGCGACGTGCGCTCATACCTAAAGAGGGTCATCATGAAATTTGTGCTTTACAAGGACAAAAGTGGTGAATGGCGGTGGCGATTCAAGGCCGCGAATGGGAACATTATTTGCGTTAGCTCCGAGGGCTACAGCAGTAAGCAGAGCGCACAACACAGTATTGAGTCTGTGAAAAAAGGGATGGCTGATGCTCCGGTTGTCGAGGAGTAAGCAGAGACTTTCCTTAAGTTTTTACGCACAGCTTGTAGACTTATGAATAAAAAAAGCTCCCCAGCGAAAAGGGAGCCCAAAGACCTCGTCAAGATCCGAGGTCTTTTTTATGTCGACTCCGTACGGGAGGCGACTCAACAGCAGCGATCAATCCAGCATCGCTTCAGCCTCAATCTCGATCAGCCACTCAGGCTTGGCCAATCCACTGATCAAGATCCAGGAAGAGGGTGGTGGATTGACGGGAAATCGTTTCAGCAGCGCAGCGGCTATGTCGTCCTGCTCTTGTGGTGAGCTTGCATCTTCCCGGATAAAAATCCGCAGCATGATTACCTGATCAATCTTGCCGCCAACCTCGGCCAGGACCAGTTCAATATTGTCCAAGGCGGCTTCTGTTTGCTCGCGCATTCCGCCAGCTACGGTTTGCTCCTGAGCATTTACGCCTACTTGGCCAGACAGCATGACACGGCGGTTGCCAGTGACCACCAGGCCCTGGCTGAAACCGTATTGCAGGGAATTGAATACGGTGGAGGGATTAATAGCGCTTTTTGTCATCTTGATAAATTCATTAAAAGTTGAGTGGGTGTATTTACACACCACACTCCTACTTTGGGGCGTTACGCTGGAAAGCAAGGGCTTGTCTTTGAGGAGGTTTTTTGTGGGTTTGATAAGGGAGTGTTGAGCCTGGTTTCCAACGGAAAAAGGTAGGAAAAATTCTTCAAAATTAATTAAGTTTTATGTAAAGTGTCCATCGTCTGGCTTTATGCTTTTTTGTCCGTAATAGGCCGACCCTTCCTGCTATACTCGCCGCTTATTTTTTTTGGTAATAAAGGAAGCGGGAAATGAAGAAGATCGTATTTATAGCTGCCCTGTCAGTGGGCTTGGCGGGATGTGAAACGATGAACTCCATGACTAAAGGCATTGATGATGCGTTTGCCAGTGTCAATGAAGCGATGGGGGCGGGCCCGATTGCTGACACTCCGGCACAGATTTGTTCAGAGATGCGTTCCAATCATGCGCGTGCTGTGAACAAGTACAGTGGGAAAACCGTTGAGGTAACTGGCAAATTGGTGGCCATGGAGCAAAACACATTGGCTGAGGCCATGAGTGGCATGAACTCAAAAGTATGGGGCAGTGCCAAACAGTTTGACGTTCGAGTCAGCAGTGGGCCTATCGTCTTTTCTTCCTTGATCAACCGCCGCACCGAGCAACTGAATGTGTTCAATATGGGTGACACGGTGACCATTAAAGGCCGTATCAGGACGATTGGCAAAGGGAAGTCTTGCACCATTAGCCTTGAAGAAAACATGAGCATCAAGCAGCAGTAAATGAGTAAGGGTCCGTTATGGCGGACTGCACGAATAAGCCCGCTTTGTAGCGGGCAATGTTGTTTCTGGGGCCCAGGTTTTGTTGCACCTGGCCTTGGGAAAGCCTCATATCGAATTTCCATTACGGGACGATTCAGCCGTTAGAATTGCTTATCCATCTACCTACAGAGGCTCGTATGGCAAACAATAAATCCACGATTCACGGCAACTGTCTGTGCGGTGCCGTCTCGATCAGTTTTCAGCAGCAAAAACCTTCGATCAGCGCTTGCCATTGCGGCATCTGCCGCAGCTGGTCCGGTGGCCCCTTCTTGTCGCTGGAGTCCCATGAGGCCCCAGTAATTGAAGGCGCGGAGCATGTGCGTTCCTATGCTTCTTCGGAGTGGGCGGAGCGCAGTTTCTGTGATGTATGCGGTACGCACTTGTTTTACAAGCTCAAGGCCGGTGGTTTCCATGCTGTTTCTGCTGGCTTGTTCAAGGACAGCGCGAGCTGGCCGTTCGAGCTGCAGGTCTTTATTGATGACAAGCCTGACAACTACGCATTCGCTAACAAAACGCGAGAGATGACGGGCGAAGAGGTGGTTAAGCTGTTTTCGTGATGCTATGACTGGCCAGATGCATATGCAGGGGCCAGGGCAGTGCTTGCTGAAAACTGGACTGGTCGAACTATCAAAGGACGATTCCATAAACTCGATCTTGGGTCATCTATAAGGAGAACTCCGTGATGAAAAGAATTTTTTTCCTGTCGCTGTCTACGTTATTGGTCGCTTGCGCTTCTTCCAATGCCGATCTGGCGACCCAGGAAGATGTAGACCTGGGTAAGTACATGGGCACCTGGTACGAGCAGGCGCGTCTACCCAATAACTTTCAGCGTGAATGTGCCGGAGATGTGCAAGCTAATTACGTGATGGAAGCGGACAAGACGATTACCGTTACCAATCGTTGTCAGGGTACGGACGGTGAGGTGAAGGAAGCCATCGGGCAGGGGCGCTTGTCGACGAGTGTGGAGCCTGTTGATCCGGCGATACTAGAAGTGCGTTTTGCTCCGAAATGGCTGTCCTGGTTCCCTATGGTGTGGGGTGACTACTGGATCATGAAGCTGGAAGGGGACTACCAGTATTCTTTGGTCGGTACGCCGGATCGAAAATATCTCTGGGTCTTGTCCCGACAAAAACAGGCTGATCCGCAGCTTGTCAGTGACTTGCTGGATTACGCGGCATCCCAAGGCTTTGCGGTCCAAAAGGTGATTTCCACCAAGCAGTAGCGTGCATTCGATGATCGAGGCTTCTGCGCCTGCATAAAACAGCATATCCTCTTAGCGTTTTTAGTTATAAGCATGGGGAAATTAGATCGTTTTGAAGAGCTTGCGGCTGTGGTCGAATGGCACGACGGTATGTATCGGACGTGCCATTTTTTTATCGGAATGTTTTTACTATGAAGTCGTTTTTAAGCATTGCCGCGACCCTTACCCTGGCGTTGGTGGCTGGAGTGGCCCAGGCTGATCGTCTGGATGACATCAAGAAAACGGGTGTCTTGAAAGTAGCGTCTTTCGACAGCAATCCACCTTTTGGTTTTGTGGATCAGAAGTCCCGCCAGATCACCGGTCTGGATGTGGATTTTGCTCAGGCTCTGGCTGACAAGCTGGGCGTGAAGCTGGAAGTCTTGCCAACCAACCCGGCCAATCGTGTGCCGCTGTTGACGTCCAATAAAGTAGATCTGGTTTTGGCCAACTTCACCATCACGGAAGAGCGCGCCAAACAGGTAGATTTCAGCATTCCGTACTTTGCATCGGGCCAGCAGTTCCTGGCTAAAAAAGGCGTCTTGTCCTCGCCCGAGCAGTTGAACTCGCTGCGTATTGGTGTGGATAAAGGAACGGTCAATGAGATCGTTCTGCGTGAAAAATACCCCCAGGCCAAGCTGCTTGCCTATGACGATACGCCCTTCGCCTTCACCGCTTTGCGTAACGGCAATGTGCAGGCCATCACTCAGGATGGTCCCAAGCTGATCGGTTTGCTGGCGAACGTGCCGGACAAGGAAAACTATGAAATCCCGGCCTTCAGCATTTCCGAGGACTTGATCGGCATTGGTATCCCCAAAGGCGAGACAGCACTGAAGTCTTTTGTGGATGAAACTTTGCTGGAGCTGGAAAGCCAGGGCAAGGCACAAGCCATTTATGACGTCTGGTTTGGCCCTCAGTCCAAAACACCGCTGGAGCGCTTGTACCGCATCGGTCAGCAACAGTAAGTCATCACTTGCTTGCAAGCCAGCCTTGAATGTTCAGGCTGGCCTTTTCCTGTTTGTGTTTTTAACAGCGGGATCACTTGATCCTGCTTTTTGGTGTTTGCTATGCCGTCTTCTGATTTCTGGCTGGCACCCCACTATGTGGGTTGGTTGCTGCAAGGGTTCTGGGTCACGATCCAGCTCTCTTTAGTCGTCTCCTTCGCTGCAACTGTTTTGGGTTTTCTGGTTTGTATTGCCAGGCTCTCGCCGTTTGCCTGGCTGGCCTGGCCGGTACGTGCTTACCTGAGTCTGTTCCGTAATACGCCCTTGTTGGTGCAACTGTTTTTCTGGTATTTCGGTGCCTCGGCGTTGATGCCGCCGGAGCTGGTTCAATGGTTGAACACCCAGCATGTCTTGCAACTGGTCTTGTTCGATGTGCATTGGCCCAGTTTCGAGATGCTGGCCGCTTTTGCAGGTTTGACGATCTACACCACGGCTTTTGTTGCAGAAGAATTTCGTTCTGGTGTGCGGGCAGTTCGCAAAGGGCAGTGGGCCGCAGCAGCCTCCTTGGGCATGTCTTCCATGCAGGTCTGGCGCTATGTGGTGATGCCGCAGGCCTTGCGCAATACCTTTCCCTCGCTGATCGGGCAGTACATGAATGTCATCAAGAACACCTCGTTGACCATGGCCATTGGCTTGGCAGAGCTGTCTTATGCGTCTCGTCAGGTGGAGACTGAAACTTTCAAGACCTTCCAGTCCTTTGGGATTGCAACGCTGTTGTATGTCTTGCTGGTCATGCTGGTTGAAGTGGCTGGGCAGTGGTTACAACGCCACCGTCTGCAAGTGCGAGGTGGGCTGTAATGAACTTCGACGTAATTCATGACAATCTGCTGTACTTCCTGGTGGGGGCGTATCCGCATGGCCCTTTAGGCGGTGCTGCGTTGACGCTCTTGCTAAGCGTGCTCTCGGCAAGCTTGTCGGCCGTTCTGGGGCTGGCTTTTGGTATAGCCCTGGTCTTGACGCGTGGTGTGGCGCATACCGCTTTGCTGCTGTTTCTGGGCTTTTTCCGCGCTATCCCCGTCATCATGCTGATTTTCTGGGTGTATTTTCTGCTGCCCATTCTGTTCAAGGTGGATGTGCCGGGCCTGTTTACCGTCGTCTGCGCCTTGTCCTTGATTGGTGGCGCCTATCTGGCGCACTCGGTATTTGCGGGCATCAGCAGCTTGCCGGCGGGGCAATGGCAAGCGGGCAAGGCCCTGGGCCTGAAAACTGCCCAAATCATGAAGTCCATCATCCTGCCGCAAGCTTTGCCGGTGATGCTGCCTTCTTTTATTAATCAGTGGGTTGCCTTGATCAAGGATACGTCGCTGGCCTACGTTATTGGCGTGGCGGAACTGTCTTTTGTGGCCACCCAGGTCAGCAACCGGGTTATGGTGCACCCCACTGAAATCTTCTTGTTTGTCGGGCTGATGTACTACGTGATCTGCGCAACGCTGGAGTTGATGGCGAATCGTGTGGCTCGACGTTATGACAAACATCTGCGACTGGATGGCAAATGATCCGTATCGATAGTGTTTCCAAGTGGTATGGCACGTTTCAGGTGCTCAAGAACTGCACGGCCCAGGTGGACCGTCAGGAAGTCGTGGTGGTGTGCGGGCCTTCGGGCTCGGGCAAGTCCACCTTGTTGAAAACCGTCAATGGTCTGGAACCGTTTCAGCAGGGCACGATTGTTGTGGATGGGATTTCTGTCGGTGATCCGGCAACGAATCTGCCCGACTTGCGCAGTCGGGTCGGGATGGTTTTTCAGAACTTCGAGCTGTTTCCACATCTGAACGTCTTGGCCAATCTGACCTTGGCGCAGCGTAAAGTGCTGGGCAGGGAGCGGGACGAAGCGAATGATCGGGCCTTGCTGTACCTGGACAGGGTGGGCCTGAAAGCGCTGGCGGATCGTTATCCAGCCAGTTTGTCGGGCGGGCAGCAACAACGTGTCGCCATTGCGCGGGCCTTGTGCATGGATCCGGTCTGCATGCTGTTTGATGAGCCTACCTCGGCCTTGGACCCGGAAATGGTCAACGAGGTGCTGGACGTAATGATTAGTTTGGCGGAAGAGGGGATGACCATGATGTGCGTGACCCATGAGATGGGCTTTGCCCGCAAGGTGGCGGATCGGATGGTTTTCATGGATCAGGGTCAGATTCTGGAAGATGTGCCCACGGATGTGTTCTTTGGTCATCTGGATGGCAGGCCGCAGCGGGTGCAAACCTTTTTGTCCAAGGAGTTGCGGCTGTAGCTTGTTTCTTTGTACGGCAGCTAGTTTGATGTTGCCAAGCCAAGCCAAGCCAAGCCAAGCCAAGCCAAGCCAAGCCAAGCCAAGCCAAGCCAAGCCAAGCCAAGCTGCGCGTAGCAGAAGCTGGAGTCCGCATCCATAAAAAAAGCCCGCCTGTTTAAAAATGGGCGAGCTTCTTTTATGGGCGAGCAAACCAGGCTTGATGAAACTGGGCTACTGACATGCTTGCCCGGCCTGGAGAGTGTCGCTATGTGCTCAGGATGACTGAGTGGCTGTGTCGAACGATTGCAGCAGAGCTTCTGATGCCAGTACGGCACGGCGTGCCTGCTCGTGCTGATCATGTAGGGCCAGGTAACGTGCTTCGGCCTCATCGCCTCGCGCTACATCCCCGTTGTATGACTGCGCTACGTAGTTTGCGTACCAGATGGACTCGGCTACGGTCATACCCACAAACACGTCATTGTCGTCCTGATCTTGGGACAGGGCACGGATACCAGATAAATACGCCCGTTCACGGGGCTGAAATTCCAACATAAGACTCCTTAGATAAGCCCCCATTGTAGTAGGTGGGGTGAATCATGCCAGTGTTGGGCGTAGCACGGTGTTCGGTTGATGTTTGGCTGCTGGAGTATAAATAGTCTTGGGATTGGGGGTAATCAAGTGTTATTTTGAAAATGTCGAGGATAAACAGTGCATAAGTTATTTTCTAATTTGGTTTTGGGCCTGACCTTTGCCTCTGTACCAGCCTTCGCTTCAAGTATGCAAGAGAGTGCTCAACTAGGACGGATACACATACAGGCGGACCAGGTTGACGTGTTGAGCACGCATGAGCTGAAAGCTTCGGGTGATGTGACAGTAACCGGCAAGGAGAGCGTCATACATGCTCAGGAGGCTGTTATTCGTAGACGGGGCCCTGTGATTGAAGTGCTGGCACAAGAGTTGGTGCAGTTTGAGCCAAGCTCTAGGCCTTCTTCTGAGTTCAATCCGCTTAGCTTGCAAGATGCTCGTGCGGCAGGCGGGGAAATGCGGTTGCAAAAAGAAGGGTACGTGCCAGTGAGAGTGCAGGGTTTAAGTGCCATGTGGTGGAATGATTCAAACCAGACATGTATCACTGTTAAAACTAGCCAAGGGCGCTACAGTGATGTTAAAAAAGTGGGGGCCGAGGCATGCAGCGGGAGTTAGGTCTGGTCTGGCTTGGTTAAGGATGTATGCGGCTGTAAGGAGAGGGCATGGGCATTAAGTGGGAGTCGTCGTTTCATCAAGTGGCCTCTGTGCTGGCAACAGCTCTCTCTTCGCTCGTATTTATTCTGGCTCTGATCTTTTTAATTGATGGGTTGGCCAATCCACAAGTCCAGTATGGGGCAATCAATTATATATTTGCCAGTATCGGTGTCGGTTTTTCTTGGCTGATCTTTGTGGTGAACAGGTATTACGGCAGGGTTTGTCGATCCTTATCGATGGGTGCAAGGCGTGACGCCCGGCTTCTGGGCTGGTCCTTAAGTATCCTCTATGCCGTTTTGATTGGTTTGTTCATGCTGGGGGCCTTCGGCATAGGTGCCAGGTTGCTGCAAGGTCAGCATATTTTTGGTTAAGTGCCAAAACTGGGAAATTGTTGCAGAGGCAAGGTTTGGTCGGGCTTAGCCGATAGCCTGGGCAGCGCTGGTGTCCCTATGTCGGTATCGCTACCTTCTTCAGCCTGTATGCCAAAGCAGGGCGTGTCAGCCCCAGTCGTCGCGCAGCTTCTGAAATATTCCCGTTCGTTTTCTTCAGCGTCAGCTGGATGATCTGTTCTTCCAGGTCGTCCAGGTTGAAGGGCGTTTCCAGCAGGTTCTCCAGATATTGCGTCTGGTTTGCGCTGAAACAGGACTCTTTCGCCATAAAGCCTTGCGTATTCAAACTGCTCAAATACTGCAAGGCACTTTTCTGTTGCGGGAACAGGTGGTGAGTTTCGATTTCGTGATTGTGCTCGGTCAGGATGACGCCACGTTCGATCATGTTTTCAAATTCGCGGATATTGCCTGGCCAGTCGTATTGCATCAGTAATTCACGGCTGCGGTCGCTGACTCCCAGCACGTGCTTTTTGTACATGCTGGAGTATTTGTTCAGAAAGTATTCGGTCAGCAGCGGAATGTCTTCTTTACGCTCGCGCAGCGGCGGAATGTGAATGGGAAAGACATTCAGGCGGTAGTACAGGTCGGCACGGAAGGTGCCTTTCTGTACGGCTTCGGCCAAATCCTCGTTGGTGGCCGCCACCACGCGCACGTCGATATGGCGAGTGTTCTCATCACCCACGCGTTCCAGTTCCTGTTCTTGCAATACACGCAGCAGGGCGGCTTGGGACCGTGGCGATAGCTCCACGATTTCATCCAGAAAGATGGTGCCGCTCTGGGCACGCTCAAAGCGTCCGGGGCGGGATTTATGTGCGCCGGTATAAGCGCCTTTCTCGACACCAAACAGCTCTGACTCAATCAGCTCCGGGGGAATGGATGCACAGTTCACTGCAACAAAGGGTTGATCAGCCCGGTCGCTGGCGGCGTGCAGGCCGCGTGCGAAAGCTTCCTTCCCTACGCCGGTTTCCCCCAGCAGCAGCACGGAGACTTTGCTTTGCGCCGCCTTTTCCAGCAGATGACAGGCGGCCTGGTAAGCGGCGGACTGACCAATGGAGTTGGGCAAGGTGAAGTTGGCGCTGGAGTGCTTGAACTCCTGTTCGCGCAACTTCACCAGCTCACATCGCAAGGCAAACAGTTCGTCCTGGACTGGATCGGGCAGCATGAAACGGTCAATCTCGGGGTCATCATCTTCCCATTCCTCGGCTGGCTTGCCCACGATCTTGCAGTGGCTATGGCCCATGGCGCCGCATTGGGTTTCTTTGTAAATGATGCTCTTGCCCATATAGAAGCTGGTGTAGCCGCTGGCATAGCCCAGCAAGCTCCAACAGACCGGCTCGCTGGACTGGCCATGTTCTTTCTGGTGATTGCTGACTTCATAGGAGTCAAACCAGTCAAATTCGCCGTAGTACTGGCCTGCGTCGCGGTCAAAGGTCAGGGCGGTAGGGACGACTTTGACCATGCCGCGGATGGTGTGCATTTGCGGGCCAGCCAAAAAGGTCTCTTTCAGTGACAGGTCCGGGCGCACTTTTTGTGAGACCTCGGCATCTTTCATGCCCGCGTGGTAGCCAAAGCGCATCAGAAAGTATTTGGCGCGCTCGCTGCCCAAAGAGGCAATCAGCTCCTTGCGTAGCTGGCCAAAACCGCTGGCGTGCAGCAAGAGCATGCGTTGCTCGCCAAACCATATTTTGCCTTCCCGCGCATCAAAACGAATGGCGTCGATCAGGTCCTGACTTAATGGCAGTGTGAGTTCAGTAGCCCCCATGGCTGTCTCCATCCTGTGATTTCTTATTGTGGTTTTGAGTGTTCTAAAACCAGTATGCCGCCTGTCTTTCCAGTGACTCAAGGAAAACATAATAGTGTCCAGAGGACGGATAAAAGGGATTTTTCTAAGGTTTTACCCTAACTCAGCATTTGATGAAAACGGCGCTAAGCACTTGATCAAATGATCAATTTTCCTGCCGCCACCCCTTCGCAGGCCGCATTCCTTCTAGGCCGGGTTTCAGCTATCTCTTTAATCCTAAAGGGTTAAATCCTTCAAATTTAAAGTTGGCACGCGGTTTGCTATGAACAGGCTGTGGACACTCATGCAACAGCTTGATCAGGAGGAGAACAGATGTCAGACACGAGCTTGCCCACTTTGACAAAGTACGTACGCGTACGCAGTCCGGCCAACGCCCGTTTTGTGGAGTTTGATTTTGCCATCGGCCAGCCGGACCTGTTTGTGGAACTGGTCATGCCCCCGGCGGCGTTTGAGCAGTTTTGTCTGCAAAACAATGTCCAGCCCATGAGCGATGAGCAAATGCGGGTCAATGACGAGAACGAAGAGAAATGGCGTTTTGGTTATGACACTTTGGTCGGCAACAGTCGTCAGGCTGAAGCCCAGTAGGTTTTATTCAGGAGAACAAGAGGATGACATTAGAAATTAAAACGGCCAGTTTGCAGCCCGTGCGGCAAACCTTTGCCAACGTGGCCCGCCGCTTTGGCGAAAAACCGGCCACGCGCTACCAGGAAGCTACATACGACGCCCAGGCGACGGCCAACTTCCATTACCGACCCCTGTGGATGCCGGACAAGACCCTGAACGACCCCACACACACCGCCATTCAAATGAAGGACTGGTATGTGTTCCGTGACCCTCGTCAGTTCTACTACGGTGCTTACGTGCAAAACCGTGCCCGCATGCAGGAATCGGCTGAAACCAATTACGGCTTTTTTGAAAAGCGGGAACTGGCCCAGTATCTGAGCGAGGACGTCAAAGCCAAGGTCACCCGCTTGCTGCTGCCTTTGCGTCACATCGAGCAAACCGCCAACCTGAATTTCATGTCCGGCTCGGCTTACGGGTATGGCACCACCATTACCCAAGCCTGTCTCTATGCCGGGATGGACTCGCTGGGTATGGCGCAATACGTCTCCCGTATTGGGCTGCTGATTGATGGCAATAGCGCCGATTCCCTGAGCCAAGCCAAAGAGGCCTGGATGCAGGATGCGGCCTGGCAAGGTCTGCGCGCCTTGTGCGAAAAAACGCTGGTCCAGAAAGACTGGTTTGAACTGCTGTTGGTGCAGTCCTTGCTGATCAATACCGTGGTGCATCAAGTGGTGTATCAGGGTCTGGTCGCGGATCTGGCCAAGGAAGGCGGCCGCGATCTGGATATGCTGCTGGAGTTCATGCTGGAGTGCCATAAAGACCTGTCCAACTGGAGCGATAGCGTCTTCAAGATCGCGGCGGCTGAAAGTGAGGAAAACAAGCAGCAACTGCAAAGCTGGCTGAATCAGTGGCTGCCACAAGTGCAAGCCGCCTTCATGCCGTACATCCAGGCTGCCTTTGCCGACCAGGCGGATCAGGTCTGGGAGCAAGCGCAGGAAACCATTGCCAAACGCGTCACTAAATCAGGCTTGAGCCTGGGTGGAGAAGCCTGATGACATCCAAGGTTTATATCGGTCTGCAAGACAACGACATGTCGCGCTACATCGTCGAGGCCATCGAAGAAGACAACCCGGACGCCACGGTGATTTATCAGCCAGCCATGATTCGCATTGAGTGCGTGGGCCAGCTGACCGTCAAGCGCGAGACCGTGGAAGAAAAGTATGGGCAGCAGTGGGACATGCAGGAGCTGCATCTGAATCTGATCACCTTGGGTGGCAACGTGGATGAAGATGAAGACCGCTTGTTTTTGCACTGGAACAGCTAAATCAGAAAAGGGGGCAACATGGCCACGAAAAAACTAAATATCAAAGACAAATATCGCTATCTGACTCGTGATCTGGACTGGGAATTCAGCTACCAGGATCGCAAGGACGCCTTCCCCTACGAGGAGTTTGAGGGCATCAAGATTACCGATTGGTCCAAATGGGAAGATCCGTTCCGTCTGACAATGGACGCGTACTGGAAATACCAGGCCGAAAAAGAAAAGAAGCTGTACGCCATTTTTGATGCCTTCGCGCAGAACAATGGCCAGATGAATATTTCCGACCCGCGTTACTTGAACGCGATCAAGGTGTTTCTGACCGCGGTGACCCCGCTGGAATACCAGGCTTACCAGGGCTACTCCCATGTGGGCCGTCAATTCAGCGGCATCGGCGCACGTATTGCGTGTCAGATGCAGTCGATTGACGAGCTGCGTCACGTCCAGACGCAGGTTCACGCCATGAGCCATTACAACAAGTTTTTCAATGGCTTCCAGGACTGGAGCCATATGCACGACCGGGTCTGGTACCTGTCGGTGCCCAAGTCCTTTTTTGAAGATGCCCGCGCTGCCGGCCCCTTCGAGTTCCTGCTGGCAATCAGCTTCTCCTTCGAGTACGTGCTGACCAACCTGCTGTTCGTGCCCTTCATGTCGGGTGCAGCCTACAACGGCGACATGGCCACGGTGACTTTCGGTTTCAGCTCGCAGTCTGACGAAGCACGCCACATGACACTGGGCCTGGAAGTGATCAAGTTCCTGCTGGAGCAGCACGAGGACAACGTGCCTATCGTTCAGCAGTGGATCGACAAATGGTTCTGGCGCGGCACCCGCCTGCTGTCCGTGGTCGGCATGATGATGGACTACATGCTGCCCAACAAGGTCATGTCCTGGAAAGAAGCCTGGGAGGTCTATTTCGAACAGGCTGGTGGTGCACTGTTCAAGGATCTGGCCCGCTACGGCATCCGCATGCCCAAGTACAGCGAAGTGATCGAAAAAGAGAAAGAGCACATCTCGCACCAGGCCTGGTGGATCTTCTACAACTTCGGTCACGCTGCCGGTTTCCACACCTGGATCCCTAGCGACGAGGAATTGGATTGGTTGAGCGCCAAGTACCCCGATACTTTCGACAAGTACTACCGCCCACGCTGGGAAATGGCCAAGAAGATGGAAGCCGAAGGCAAGCGCTTTTACTCCAGCGGACTGCCGCAGCTGTGTCAGGTATGTCAGGTGCCCATGACCTTTACCGACATGGAAAAACCCGACGAAATCACCTACCGCCAAAGCCAGTACAAGGGCGAGCGCTATCACACCTGCTCGGACGGTTGCCGCGACATTTTCGAGCACGAGCCTGAAAAGTACATCCAGGCCTGGCTGCCAGTGAACCAGATCCTGCAAGGTGGCTGCGGTGGTCCCGAGCTGGAGAAAATCCTGAGCGACTACTACCAGTTAAACGTAGGTGTCGACAATATGGACTTCAAGGGTTCGGTGGACGAAGCGCGCTGGAACGAATGGAAAGGAGTGACGGCCTAGTCACACGAGAAAAAAAGCAGTGCCTTGGTGGGCACTGCCACTACCTATAAAAATTGGAGATCAATATGGCAGTTACTGCAATTACCCCGGACTACCAAGGCTATGCGCGCGACCAGCAGTCGCACTATGGCGACAGCATGTTGCTGTATATCGGCTGGGACGAGCACCTTTTGTTCTGCTCGGCCAAGGCCTTTCTGGTTCAGCCCGAGATGACCGTGTCCCAGATGATCCAGCAACTGTTGCCTGCCGGCTTTGCCCAGCATCCTGACTTCGAGCAGATCGAATGGAGCAAGGTGCAATGGAATTTGAACGGCGAGGCGGTTGAACTGAATCCTGACGACACCTTGGGTTCCAAGGGCTTTGATCACAAATCCTTGTTGCGTTTCAAGACCCCTGGCCTGAATGGCTACAAGGGTACGGGCGTATAAGAGGCGGAGGCAGCAATGACGTATCAGGTAACCGTAGAACCCACAGGTGATGTGGTAGAGGTGGAAGATGGACAAACCTTGTTGGACGCTGCGTTGCGACAAGGGGTTTGGTTGCCTTTTGCCTGTGGACATGGCACGTGCGGCACCTGCAAGGTGCAGGTGCTGGAAGGCTATGCAGACGCAGGTGATGCGTCCAGCTTTGCCCTGATGGATTCGGAGCGGGACGAAGGCAAGCTGCTGGCTTGCTGTTGCCTGCCCGAATCCGATATGGTCATCGAGGCCGATATCGACGTAGACCCGGACTTCCAGGGCCTGCCGGTGGAGGACTATCAGGGCAAGGTCGTCCTGATTGAAGACTTGTCGCCCACGATCAAGCACATCCGTCTGGAACTGGATCGCCCAATGGCGTTCCAGGCCGGGCAATACATCAACCTTCATGTGCCGTCCATTGACAGCACCCGTGCCTTTTCCATCGCGAATCCGCCGTCCATGAGCGGCATTATTGATTTGCATGTACGCAAGGTGGAGGGGGGCGCAGGTACGACGTGGCTACACGAGGAACTGGAAGTGGGGCAGTCTTTGGACGTGTCCGGCCCTTACGGCCAATTCTTTGTGCGCAAGTCCGACCCGCAAGGCGCCATTTTCATCGCAGGTGGCTCGGGCCTGTCCAGCCCTGAATCCATGATTATGGACTTGCTGGAAGAGGGCGATACCCGTCCTATTTATCTGTTCCAGGGTGCGCGCAATAAAGCCGAGCTGTATCACGCGGATCATTTCTATCAACTAGCTGAAAAGCACGACAATTTCCACTACATTCCGGCCTTGAATGCGCCTTTGCCGGATGATGCCTGGGAAGGCTTTGTGGGCTTTGTGCATGAAGCCGTGGGGCAGTTCTTTGAGCAGCGTTGCTCGGGTAACAAGGCCTACTTGTGTGGCCCGCCCCCCATGATTGAAGCGGCGATTTCCACCCTGATGCAAAGCCGCCTCTTCGAGCGCGATATTCACATGGAACAATTCCTGACAGCCGCGGATGGCGCAACCGGCAAGGTACGTTCAGCGCTGTTCAAGCGTATCTAAGTGGTTCTAACTGACTGCCGAGCAGACCTTTTTTCAGTGAAAAGGTCTGCGGCTGGTGGTCGTGAACGCCGCATCTTTCAGGCCTTGCAAGAAGTGTTAACGACGCTTTGCAGGGCCTTTTTGTATTAGACGGGTGGCAGCCCGTTACTCAAGGCGCTGTGTCCCGGAATCAGCCAGGGCGGTTTCTCCGCATACATTTCCTCAATAAAGGCATGCATCTGGGCGATGTACCAGGAGTTGTCGTTTTTCCTGTGGCTGAAAATAATCGGCGACGTTACTTTCTCGTCGTCAATCAGCCGGTACACCAGATCACTGCGTATCTGTGCGGCTGAAGGAATCAGGCACAAGCCCACGCCGCCGGCGACCAGTCCCATGGCCGTCTGCAACTCCAGTACTTCATGCACTTCGGTGGGAAAGATGGCGTTGTCATGCAGGATATTCAGCACATGATCGGCAAAGCTGGGGCGTGGGGACTTGGGATACACAATAAAGGCGTGATCGGCGATGACCTGCAAGGACACCGGCCCCCGATCCTTGGCCAAATCAATTTTCGGCGGAATCGCCAGCACCAGGCGCTCTTCACGCAAGACAGTACGGCACACCGCGCTGTCATGAATACGCACACGTCCAAAGGCAATATCAATGCGTCCGGCGCGCAAGGCGGCGATCTGCTGGCTGCTGGTGAGTTCCAGAAAGTGAAAGCGGATATCCGGGTAGGCGTGGCGGAACTTCTGAATCAGGATAGGCAGACCGCCGTACAAGGTGGAAGCTACAAAGCCAATCGACAATTGCGGGCGCTGGTTCAGGCCGACTTCAGTGGTCGCCGCTTTCATGACCTCCACACGATTGAGCAATTGCAGGGATTGCTCGTAAAAAATGCGGCCCGCTTCGGTTAGCTGCAGGGGGCGGCTCTCCCGTGACAGCAGCAAAACATTGAGCTCTTGTTCCAGCAACTGAATCTGTCTGCTGAGTGCAGGTTGGGCAATGTGCAACTGCTCGGCAGCGCGAGTGAAATTGCGCGCTTTGGCGACCGCAACAAAGTAGCGGATTTGTTTCAAGTCCATATGCTTTGCCCGTGGTCCAGGTCCAGAAAATCCGGACCAATATATCACCTATCTCGACCATCCAAGCTTCAAGCATATACCTGACAAGCTCTAGGGTTAACGATAGGTTTTGTTTTTCATGCCCTGCAAGATTCTGATTTTATTGGAAAAAAAACAAACTATAGCATTTTGCTATAGAGCGGGACCGATATTGTATTGGAAGCCTGCTGGAGCAAAGACTGTAATGAACGTCATGCAGAGCAGCCCCGAATTTCCTTGCGAAAGTGGGCTGGGCAATATCGGCCCGACGGTGTCCCTATCGGGTTTGAGTCAGGCTCAAGGCTAAG
The DNA here is from genome assembly GCF_024266725.1 of Alcaligenes sp. NLF5-7. NCBI lineage: Bacteria > Pseudomonadati > Pseudomonadota > Betaproteobacteria > Burkholderiales > Alcaligenaceae > Alcaligenes > Alcaligenes sp. NLF5-7. Next base: position 4,080,648 of record NZ_CP100755.1, on the reverse strand, counting down.
CCAGCAATACGCTGCCACGAGTCAGTCCGGTCTCAATCCGGAGCGATTTTTCTTTTCTATCACGCGTACTTGCTATGCCTTCATGGGCATGGGCAGGGACGGCTGCAACTCTCATAAAGGCCACATTATGTCAGTCCTTATGGATAAAACTAAAGATATCAGGCACTTGCTTGATACCGCCCTGGAAGAAAATAAAGAAACAGGCGTGTATCGCTGCCGTCGTGACATCTTCACGAATCCGGATCTGTTCGAGCTGGAGATGAAGCATATTTTTGAAGGCAATTGGGTCTACCTGGCGCATGAAAGCCAACTGCCCAATGTGAATGATTACTTCACTACGTATATCGGTCGTCAGCCCGTGTTTTTGACGCGTGGTAAGGACGGTGGTTTGAATGCCTTTATCAATGCCTGTGCTCACCGCGGCGCCATGTTGTGCCGCCGCAAGCATGGCAATAAGGGCAGCTTTACCTGTCCTTTCCATGGCTGGACCTTCAATAACGCGGGCAAGTTGCTCAAGGTCAAGGACGAGAAAAACACTCAGTATCCCGAGCAGTTCAATACCGAAGGCTCGCATGACTTGAAGCGTGTCGCGCGCTTTGAGAACTATCGCGGCTTTCTATTTGGCAGCCTGAATCCGGATGTGGTGTCTCTGGACGAGTATCTGGGTGAAACCAAGGTCATCATCGATCAGATCGTGGATCAAGCCCCTGAAGGTCTGGAAGTGCTGCGTGGCAATTCTTCCTATATCTACGATGGCAACTGGAAGCTGCAGATGGAAAACGGGGCGGACGGCTACCACGTCAGCAGCGTGCACTGGAATTACTCCGCCACCATGGGTCGCCGAAAAGAGGGCGGCACGCAAGCGGTGGATGCGAACGGCTGGAGCAAGAGCCTGGGTGGCGTATATGGCTTTGATTACGGTCATATCTTGCTGTGGACCAAAACCATGAATCCAAGCGTGCGTCCGGTCTACGAGCATCGCGAGGAGCTGAAGCAGCGTTTGGGCGAGGACCGTGCCGAGTTCATCGTGAATCAGACTCGCAATCTGTGCCTGTACCCGAATGTGTATCTGATGGATCAGTTCTCTACCCAGATTCGGGTAACGCGTCCTATCAGTGTGGACAAGACTGAAGTCACGATCTACTGCTTTGGTCCCAAAGGGGAAAGCGCTGAGCAGCGTGCCATCCGTATCCGTCAATACGAAGACTTTTTCAATGTGTCCGGCATGGGAACGGCAGACGATCTGGAGGAGTTCCGTGCCTGTCAGGAAGGCTATGCGGGTATTGCGGCGCCCTGGAATGATTTGAGCCGAGGTGCGCCTTTGTGGGTGCACGGGCCGGACGAGAATGCCAAAGCCATGGGCATGAAGCCCTTGATCAGTGGCGGGCGTAGTGAAGATGAAGGCTTGTTTGTCTGCCAGCACGAGTACTGGGCCAAGACCATGAGCCAGGCGTTAAAAGCAGAAAACGGGGAGGCCTAAGCCATGAACGCAACGTATCACTCTATTTGCGCTTTCCTGTATCGCGAAGCCCGCTTGCTAGATGACCGTCAGTGGGATGAATGGCTGGAATGCTATAGCCCCAACGCCCAGTACTGGATGCCTTGCTGGGATGATGATGATCAGTTGACCGAAGATCCGCATAGTGAGATTTCCTTGATCTTCTATCCCAACCGTAACGGTCTGGAGGATCGGGTGTTCCGCATCAAGACCGAGCGCTCCGGTGCCTCCACACCAGAGCCACGTACCGCTCACATGCTCAGCAATATCGAGATTCTGGCCGAGCGCGATGGGCAGGTGGACGTCCGCTACAACTTTTTGACGCTTAACCATCGCTACCGGGTGACGGACCAGTTCTTCGGCACGATTTACCTGACCTTGTCGCCTCAGGAGCAGGGCTGGTTGATCGAGCAAAAAAAGGTAGTGCTCAAGAATGACTACATCCGTCAAGTGATTGATGTGTATCACATTTAAAGCCGGGGGTTAGTCGTGAACAGCTATCGTATTGCGCTGAATTTTGAGGACGGTGTCACCCGTTTCGTGGATTGTGGTGAACATGAGAAAGTGCTGGATGCCGCGTATCGCCATCAGATCAATCTACCCATGGATTGCTCGGACGGCGTGTGCGGCACCTGTAAATGTCAGGCTGAAAGTGGTCAGTATGAGCAGGGCGATGACTACATCGAGGATGCCCTGACGCAAGAGGAAGCGGACAAGGGTTTGGTTCTGACCTGCCAGATGATCCCCAAGTCTGACTGCGTGATTGCTGTGCCGATTTCATCGGGCGTGTGCAAGACGGCCGTGGCCAAGTGGCAGGGGCAAGTGTCGGAATGCCGTCAGTATGAGGACGCGGCGTACGAGCTGAAGATTGATGCGGCCGATGAAGCTTTGCCTTTTCTGCCTGGGCAGTACGTGAACATTACGGTGCCCGGCGGGCAGGCGCATCGTTCCTATTCCTTCAGCTCTGCACCGGGCGAGTCACGCTTGAGCTTTTTGATCAAGCAGGTTCCGGGCGGTCTGATGAGCTCCTGGCTGGCAGCGCAGCCGCTAGGCCAGCAGGTGGAAATGACGGGGCCTTTGGGTAGTTTTTATCTGCGACAGGTGACGCGCCCCTTGTTGTTCCTGGCTGGTGGCACGGGCCTGGCGCCGTTCTTGTCCATGCTGGAAGTCCTGGTCAAGCAAGGCTGTACGCAGCCTGTGCATCTGGTCTATGGCGTCACCCGTGATCAGGATCTGGTGATGCTGGCAGAGTTGGAGTCCTTTACCCAGCGTTTGCCCGGCTTTAGCTACACCACCTGCGTGGTGGACCCGCAATCCAGCCACGAGCGCAAAGGCTACGTGACCCAGCATCTGGATCCGGCGCATTGGCATGAAGGGCAGGTGGATGTGTACCTGTGCGGGCCGCCACCCATGGTGGATGCCGTCAGCCAGTTCATTGATGCGCAAGCCCATGCTCCTGCGAATTTCTACTACGAAAAATTCGTCACCAGCCAGTAAATGCATTCAAGCAACGCCCCTTTGTGGGGCGTCCTGTGCTGGATGACTCCTACAAGGAAAGATCATGACTGCGCCTCTGCGTTTTCATCAAAAAGTGGCCATTGTGACGGGCGCGGCCCAAGGCATTGGCCGTCGTGTTGCCGAGCGCTTGCAGGCTGAAGGAGCCTGGGTACTGGCCGTAGACCGATCCGAGCTGGTGCGGGAACTGGCCAGCGAGGCGGTCCTGACACTGGAAGTGGATCTGGAAACCGTTGAAGGTGCTCAGGCTGCGGCCCAGGCGGCGCTGGATAAATGGGGACGTATTGATATTTTGATCAATAACGTCGGGGGAACGATCTGGACGCGCCCTTACGAGCACTACACACCGGCACAGATCGAGGCCGAGATACGCCGTTCCCTGTTTCCAACCCTGTGGTCCTGTCATGCCGTTTTACCCAGCATGCAGGAGCAGGGTAGTGGTGCCATTGTGAACGTGTCCTCGATTGCCACTCGCAGCATTAACCGCGTGCCGTATGCAGCGGCTAAAGGGGGCGTTAATGCCTTGACCGCCTCATTGGCTTTTGAGAATGCCCAGCGCGGCATTCGGGTCAATGCTGTCTCGCCTGGCGGGACCGAGGCTCCGCCACGGCGTATTCCCCGCAATACCCAGAGTCACGATGATCCCCAAGAAGCCATCTGGTATCAGCAAATTGTGGATCAGACCGTGGCCAGCAGTTTGATGAAGCGTTACGGCAGCCTGGATGAACAGGCCGCCAGCATTTTGTTTTTGGCCTCGGATGAGGCTTCGTATATCACCGGCACTGTCTTGCCAGTAGGAGGCGGCGACCAGGGCTGAACAAACGATGCAGGCGGCGTGTAGAGCGAAGGGCATCAAGACAAAAAACTCCATTTGGGGGAGACAAATCATGAAAACACTAGACGTTAATGAAGTGATTGAGCAGGCGCGCTTCGGGCGCTTTCACTGGATGGTGATGAGCCTGTGCGCCTTGTTGTTGATATTCGATGGCTATGACTTGTTTATTTACGGTGTGGTTTTGCCGGTGCTGATGGACGAGTGGAATTTGACGCCGGTGCAAGCCGGGGCCTTGGGTAGTTACGCCTTGTTCGGCATGATGTTTGGCGCGTTTGTATTTGGGCCGCTGGCAGACAAGATTGGCCGTAAAAAGGGCGTGACGATCTGCTTTGCCTTGTTCAGTCTGGCTACCTTCCTGAATGGCTTTGCGAGCTCACCGACCGAGTTTGGTGTCTACCGCTTTCTGGCCGGCTTGGGCTGTGGCGGCTTGATGCCCAACGCTGTGGCTTTGATGAACGAGTATTCGCCCAAGCGCTCGCGTAGCACCTTGGTCGCCATCATGTTCAGCGGCTATTCATTGGGTGGTTTGTTGTCGGCAGCGATTGGCATCTACATGCTGCCTCGCTTTGGCTGGCAGTCCATGTTTTTCTGTGCAGCCATTCCGTTGTTGCTGCTGCCGTTTATTGTCTGGAAACTGCCAGAGTCGCTAGCGTTTCTGATGCGCCAAGGGCAAGAGGAAAAAGCACGCCGCATTGTGCAGACCTTGGCCCCTGAAATGGGTGTGTCACCAGAGACCGTCTTGACCTTGCATGAGCAGAAAAAGACGGGAGTGCCCATGCTGGATCTGGTCAAGGAAGGGCGCTTGCTAGGCACCTTGATGATTTGGGTGGCGTTTTTCTGCTGCCTCTTGATGGTTTATGCCCTGGGTTCCTGGTTGCCAAAATTGATGGCCAACGCGGGCTATAGCCTGGGTTCCAGCCTGTCCTTCCTGGTGGCCTTGAACCTGGGCGGCATGTTTGGTGCGATTCTGGGTGGTTGGCTGGGGGATCGTTTCAGCTTGCCTAAAGTGGTGGCCTGGTTCTTTCTGGTGTCGGCCGTGTCCATTACCTTGCTGGGTTTCAAGAGCCCGACTCTGGTGCTGTACGTGTTGATCGTGATTGCCGGTGCCACCACCATTGGCACGCAGATCCTGCTGTACGCCAATACGGCGCAGTTCTATCCCTTGTCCATGCGTTCCTCGGGCTTGGGCTGGGCGTCGGGAGTGGGGCGGATCGGTGCGATTGCCGGGCCTTTCCTGGGCGGCACGCTAATGGCGGCCAAGTTGCCCTTGCAGATGAACTTCATGGCCTTTGCCGTGCCGGGTGTCGTGGCAATGCTGGCTTTCCTGATGTTTATGGTGTCTTTGCGTTCATCGCCCAAAGTGGCGCTGAATGCCGTGGCCGGTTGAGAGAGCTGAATTTTAAAGCTGGCTGGAGTAAAGTTCATACACACTGTTTTCAATCGACGAATGCCAGCCTTTCAAATTGAATGGCTGGCATTATCTATGGAGCCTGCCGGAATCATGACCGCTAGTAGTCTTTTGCTGTTTCTGCCCGCCTGTTTTGCCCTGAATATGGCCTTCGGACCTAATAATCTGCTGTCCATGACGGTAGGGGCCAAGCAGGGGGTGTCGACTGCCATGGTAGCGGCCATGGGGCGTCTGGTCGCCTTTGCCATCATGATTGTGGTGGCGGCCTTGGGGATGGGAACCTTGTTGATGGTTTCGGAGACGGCCTTTACCGTGGTCAAGCTTGCGGGAGCGGCGTATCTGATCTGGTTGGGTATCAAGGTGCTGCGTGCCAGTAGCAAAACATCAGCAGAGCAAACCGAGGTGAGCAAAAAAGATATCTGGGGCTTGGTGCGCCAGGAGTTCTTTGTGGCTATCGGCAATCCTAAAGCCATTCTGATCTTCACCGCTTTCTTCCCGCAGTTTGTAGATATGAACAACTATTGGGTTAGCTTCATGACACAGGGTGTGATTTTCCTGCTGCTGGAAGTGATCGCGATTGCGGCGTATGCCTATGTAGGCACTCGTTTGTCCGGCGTGATGCAAAATGCGCGTGGTCTGCGTTGGGTGAACCGCATTAGCGGCAGCATGATGATAGGTTTTGGCGTGATCCTGGCCATGGCTCGACGCTCCTGATGTAAGCCCCGATCTGGGGGCACAAGTTGGAAAATAAAAGGCTCTCCTTGCGAGAGCCTTTTTGATGTTTCTATTTGTACAGGGTAAACACTGAATATGCTATTTAGTGCTTGAAGTTTGTAAATTTTTTGTTAGGATAAAAATTCGTTCTAGGCTTTCTCGATTAAATAAACAGCAGGAGGTTTGGATATGAATGACACGCCCATGAACTGGCCCAGTGATTTTCCGAGCAAACACGATTCAATATAAAACCTCAAAAAAAACGGAGACCGTTAACTAGCCAGGCCGCCCTATGGGCGGCTTTTTCATTGGCGCCTTACTGTTATGATTTTTAGATCTATATGTCTTGAGATTGAGCTGCCCGTTTATTGATAAGATTCAAATTCTGAATTGCTCAGGATTAGAAAGTTTCACTGGGCTACCTTAAATTGGGTTTTATTGCATTTTAATGCATGGAATGGCTTGGAAAAATACGGAGCAGGAAAAGAATGAATGACATCAAGGCCTTGTTTGCTTTGTGTTTTTCCCTGCTTCCTGCTGCTTGTTCCTGTATCGCCGTCACTTATCCTGGCGATCCCGAAGGAGCCACTGCCGTTTGCAATGGCAGTGCCTATGGCGAGACGCCACTGACAATTAACAGTCTGCTGGAGGGGGCGTCGAAATGTTAGTGTCCCCTTGAGTAGGTATTAACTTGTAATATGGCTCCTGAACGAGCTTGGCCAAACACTCTAGCTAAGATTCTTTGTTTTTAAATTTGGCTGATCTTGGCTGATTCACTGTTTTGCTCTGCGTAAACAAGCTCCCAGCGCTATGCTATTTTCCTCTCTCTCCCTTTTCTGATTGATCCAGCCTTGCCACGTTCCTCTGCTACCCCCCCTCGTCGTATCACCATCCGCGATGTCGCCAAGGCGGCAGGGGTGTCTTTGACTACGGTTTCACACGCCTTGAATGACAGAGGGGTGGTGGACCCGTTAACGCGTGCCAAGGTCAAACAGATCGCGGCTGATATGGGCTATAGGCCCAATGTACGAGCGCAGCGCTTGCGCTCGGGGGCGGCCAACAGCATTGCCCTGGTATCGTCCATGCCTTTTGCCGTGTCGGGTGGCGTTTCGCGTCTGGGCTTCATGATGGAAGTGGCGGGCATTGCGGCCGAGGCGGCCATGCGGCGCGGCCTGGCTCTGGTGTTCGTGCCGCCCTTGGAAAATGCCCAGGCCTTTCTGGAAGGTCTGGATATTGATGGGGCGATTCTGTTGGAGCCCATGACGGATGATCCCAATGTGCGCTTGTTGCAAGAGCGTGGCGTGGCCTTGGTGTCGATTGGGCGTCAAGGCGGTAGCGTAGACAGCATTCCCTTTATTGATCTGCAATCGACCGCAACCGCGCATTTGTTATTGAATCACTTGTGGGAGCAAGGACGGCGACGTATCGCTCTGGTGCAAAGCAGTGCCGCACGTGACTCTTACGCCAGCCATAAAAAAGCCTACGAGAATTTCGCTGCAGCGCACGCCATGCCAGTGCGCTATATGCAGGTAGAGGAAAGCTTGGGTGAAGCCGGTGGATTTGATGCCTGCGCCCGGCTTTTAACACAGTATCCTGATACGGATGCCTTATGTGTGCCTGTGGATGCCTTTGCAGTGGGCGCCTTGGCGGCTGTGCAGCAGGCCGGTTTGCGTGTCCCGCAGGATGTAATGATCGCCACCCGTTACGATGGCTTGCGTGCCCGTACCGCAGAACCGGCGTTGACAGCTGTGGATCTTCATCTGGAACAAGTGGCCACCCTGGCGGTAGAACTGCTGTTCGAGCATCTATCGGGTGATAAGAGCCGCCTGTCGGCTTTGGGCCCAAAGCCGGAACTTCGGGCCCGTGCCTCTACACAGCTGGACGATTAAGTCAGCATGACGGCCAGACCGGAGACGGTCGCAAACACCAGAACTCCAATGCGCAAACGGCGTTGATCCAGCTTGTGATGTACCAGGCTGCTCAAGCCCATCCCCAGCAGCAATGCGGGCAGGCACAGCACGGCGTAGCTCAGGTGGGACCACTTTAGCGCGCCGGAGATACCCAGCACGGCCAGCGAAATCACTTCCCCCACCAGAAAGCACAAGGCAACTGTCGAGCGCAAGGTGGCGACAGGGGCGTGCTGGTACACCATAGCCAAAGGCGGGCCACCAATGCCGGTGGCGGTTTCAGTGATGCCGGTGACCAGACCTGTGGCAATAAAGGCCTTCTTGCCGGGCGTGAAGCTGGGAGCCAGCACCGACGCCAGTACAGCCAGCAAGGTACTGATACCGACAAACTGGTTTAACCAGTAAGTCGACAGCACCAGCAAAATCCCCAAACCGGCAAAAGTCCCTGCAAAACGTCCGACGGTGATCCAGCCCGCTCCGCTGCGGTCGATCGCTCCACGTTCACGCCAGGCAACATAGGCGTTCAGCGGCAGCATCAGAAACAGGAGCGCTCCTGGTATGGCCTCGGGATGAACCAAAGCCAGTACCGGGACTACGATCAGGGCAAAACCCATCCCGCTGGCACCCTGAATAAAGGCACCCGCCAGCACGGCGGCAAAAGCAATCAGCAAACCCACTGTCATGCCAAGGCCTTTTCCTGCTCGGCGTGACGAGCCAGGTGCTCGGTGGATGGGGCATGCAGCTTGCGGATATCCGATTGCGCGACCGCATGGCGAGCCAGCTCACGCACTTCTTCCAGCAAGGGCAGGGGATCCCAATCCACAGGCTGGCCTTCCCACAGACGCAGCTTGCCTTGGACAACGACAGCCCGAATCTGATCGCGAGCAGCAATCCGAACCAGTTCCCAAGGCAGATCCCAGGAGGGCGTCATCTCGGGCACTTGCAGATCGACCACGAGGAAGTCGGCTTGGGCGCCCACCCGAATCTGCCCGGTTTGAGCTCCCAGGCCTATGACTTCGGCCCCCCCTCGGGTCGCCATATCCAGCCAGGTCCAACCCGCACCGCAAGAGGAGTCGCCCACCATCATGCCGAAGGCAAAGCGTTGTGCCGCCTCGCCATAATCCATCATGCGAAAGGCATCGCTGCGAGTGCCGTCCGTCCCCATGCCCAAACGTATGCCTTGAACGCGCATGGCTTCGGCAGGAGCGACGGCATTGCCTTTCCAGGCGCTGGCAACCGGGTTGTAGGAAACGGCAGCGTTCAAATCAGCCATCAGCCGGATTTCGCTGGGGGTAACCAAGGTGGCATGGGCCAGCAAGGAAGCCGAACCTAGGGCACCAATATGGGCAAGATGCTCGATCGGGCGACGACCATGGGCATTCAAGGAACGCTCCACCGCGACCAAATGCTCGTTGGCATGGGTCTGGAACACACGGCCCGCTTCTTCGCTCATGGAATAGATACGATGCAACATCGCATCACTGGCGGCTTCGGGAATAGAGATAGCCAGTGAAGGGCTGATCAAGACATGGTGTTCCCATTGCTGAAGGTGGGCCTGGGCGCGAGCCACAATAGGCTCGGCGTCCAATAGTACCGCGCCGTGCTTGTCGTTGCAGATCAGGCCCAGAACGCAGCGTATACCTACGTCTGTGGTGGCTTGCACAATCGCGTCCAGATCCTCGGACGATCGCGTGCCAGCGTCGCAAACCGTCGTGAACCCGCCCCGCAAGGCTTCCAGTGCCGACAGCTTGCTGGAGGCATACAGATGGCGAGCGTTCAAGGTGCTTTCCAGCGGCACCCAGACCCGGCGGAAAATCTCCGAGGGCTCGCCATACACCAGCGACTTTCCATATGACTGGGTGACGTGATGGTGTGCATCCACAAAACCGGGCATCAACAAATGACCGGGCAAGCTCAGACGTGGCAGCCCAGGGTGACGGGCGGCAATCTCTTCTACCCTGCCAATATCGCTGAAGCGACCTTCTTCAATCAGGACAGCGTGTCCGCTGACAGGGCCTTGCGGCAGCAAAAGGTGTTCGGGTTCCAGAATGCGGGCCTGAGCCAGGTCGTGGGATTGAAATAAAGATGCGTGATTCATGGCACAGCTCATCAAGAATGTTGAAGGGGAGCGGGTTTGGGCGAGCGCTGGCCGAGGTGAATGAACAGGTAGTTCAAAACAGCCGCCGTCAGCGCACCCATAGCAACGCCGTTGGACAAGAGCAATCGCACTTGGGAGGGAAGTTGGTCGTAAATGCCGGGAACGACGATGGGCAGCAAACCGATCGCCAGAGCCGTGGCAACCACATACATGGCGGCATGGCCGCGCAGGTCTACCTTGCGCAACATGTCTATGCCCATGGTGCCGACGATGGCAAAGACCACCAGCCCAGTTGCGCCAATGACAGAGGCAGGAATGACGCTGATCAGCGCGGAGAGCGGCGAGAACACGCCAAACAGAATCAGGAACAGTCCACCGACGGCCGTGACATAGCGGGAGCGCACTTGGGTCGCGCGAATGATGCCGATGTTTTCACCACTGGTAATGATTAGCGAGGTCCCGAAAATACCGCCCAGCAAAGAAGCCAGCCCGTCGCCACGGATCGTATTGGGCACTTGTGCCTGTTGTTCGGCCTCGTTTTCCTTGCCCAGAACCTCATTCAAGGCAATGGTCTGGCCAGTGGCTTCCACCATGGAAATCAAGGTGAACAGCAGCAGCGGCAAAGCGGCGATCAGATCAAAGTTGGGCGGGCCAAAGGGGAAAGGCGATGGCAGGGCCAGCAGTGGGCCACTGCCCACGCCGCTCAAGCTGATGTCGCCCATCAAGGCAGCGGACAAGGCACCCACAATCAAGCCCAGCAAGATAGCCAACTGGCGGCACATGCCCTTGAGCAAACGGGCAAACAGCACCGTAGACGCAATGGTGATCAGGGCCAGCAGCAAATTGTCGGTATTACCGAAATTGGCCGAGCCGGGTGTGCCGGCAATTAATTTGCCGGATATCTGCGCCAGGTTGATGGCAACCAGCAAGAGCATGATGCCGATGACCAGCGAAGGGAAGTAACGCAAAAAGCGTTTGAAGATGGGGACGATCAGAAAGTACAGCAGGGCAGACAGAATCACCGCCCCGGAGGCGGTGGGCAGATCGGTTTGTTGCGCGATCAGAATGAACAGGATGATGGGCGCACCACCGGGCAGCATCACAAAAGGTAGTTTGGCGCCTATACCGGCTGGGCCGAAGGATTGGATCAAGGTGCCTATGCCACAGACCAGAAAGGTGGCGCTCAGCAGCTGAGTGGTCAGGGCAGCATCAAAGCCCAGGGCCTTGCTCATCAAGAACACGGCGGCGATAGGGGAGGCGGCCATGACCAGTACGTGTTGTAGCCCGAAGGCAATCATGCGCTGAGGGGAATACAGCTCATCCACTTGCGCAGTGGGGGTGTCTTTCATCAGTGTCTCCTGTGCTGCATTGTCAGGTGCTAAAGAGCCTGCTGCAGTCCTTTAGGTTTTTATCGAATTTATGAGTAAAACGATTTGGTTTTGATTTTATGCTCAACCAAAACGTTTTGGTAGTGTATTTATGCTTAGCTGAAAAGTCGATGCGCAAATCAAATAAGGATTATTTCTGCAGGCTGAACTAGCCTGTTGGAGGCAGAGGCAGAGGCAGAGGCAGAGGCAGAGGCAGAGGCAGAGGCAGAGCGGGGCATTGGGCAGTTTGCCTGGCGATCTTATGCAGATGCAGGACGCGGCATGGTGAGGGCCACCGTTGCGGGGAGTGAGGCGATCGCTGGTTTAAAAAAGCGGGAGGGGCAAACTATGAGGCGGAGATGACAAAAATGAACGTCAGCACAGAGGGATTGTTTACCCTTTAGATAGCCAGTTCCGATCATCTAAAGGGTGTTTTTACGTAACAGGCTTTAATCCACGATGTAGAGTTTGGCGCCCGTCTGAGTGGAGGAACGGTGCGGCTCGGCATTGTCAGCCACATGGTAAGACTGTCCCGGTTCCAGGGTGAAGCGGCGGCCGTCTTCCAGTTCGGTATCCAGCCGGCCTTCCAGACACAGCAACATATGGCCCTTTACGCACCAGTGGTCGGCCAGATAGTCGGGGCTGTATTCCACCATGCGTACGCGAATGGGGCCAAATTGCTGGGTGCGCCACAGGGCCATACCTGTTTCGCCTTTGTGTTCTGTAGGAGTAATGTCGGACCAGTTAACGGTGCAAAAGGGTAGGTTCTGAATATCCATGCTTGCGGCTCGTGAGGAGGAATGACGTTTATAGTAGGCCTCTTTGCGAGGCTTGGTTTGTTGCCTTACTGATTCTTCCTGATACAGGCAATTTCAATTTAGAAATTTGCTGACGTCACAAACGCAGAGAGATCAGGAATACTCGCGCTCAACAGGGGCTTGTCATGGCACTTGTACTGACAAAAAGGGGAAGCGCATGAGTCTGTCTCAATCAACATTATTCGCACGGCACCGTGGACGGTGGGGCGTGCTGGCCGTTGCCTTGTTGCTATCAGCTTGCAGCAGTGTGCCTCAACAATCGGCACAGCGTGAGGCGGTCTCAGCGGCAGCCCCACAAACGGCCTCGACTTTGGGTACGCAATGGGGAGAAGGGCGTGAGTCACGGGCCTATTCGGTTCAGGCTCAGCGCGTCGAGCCTTTGCGTGATGAGCTGCAATTAGCCTATTCCGATGAACGCAGTATTCGCCAGGCTTTGGGCCAAAACCTGGATGCCCAGCGCAGTATTTTGCTGGATCAAGGCAAGGTGGAATTGTCTGTGCATGATGGGCGCGACGCACCTTTGACAATTTTCAGCAGCATCGGGCAGAAAAACTATCAGCTGGCGGGTAAAGCAGGGGAACGTTACGTTCTGGTCTATACCAATCGCAGCGCTACGCCTTATGAAATCATCACCACGGTAGATGGTCTGGATGTCTTGTCGGGCAAACCGGGCAGCCGCAGCTATAACGGCTATCTCTTGCAGGCCGGGGCCGTATTGCGTATCGAGGGCTTTCGTAAAAGTGCTGATGAAGTGGCCGCTTTCCGTTTCTCGGGCAAGGACCGGGCTTACGCGGCGAACACTCTGGCGGGTGACAAACGCAATATCGGTGTGATTGGTACGGTGCTTTACGAAGTGCGCCCGGTGACTCCGGCTCAAGCTGCCGTGCCGTCGCCCAATCCTTTTCCTGCTGACAAAGGCAATGGGCAATACGCGCCTGCGCCGCGTTATTAAGGCTTGACCGCTCTCTTTGGCAAAAGAGTAGATGGATTTTGACGAAGGGACGCAAGATATTCACTCAAATAACAGGGCTCTTAGCGGGAAATTACGCGCTTGGAGCCCTGCAATGACTCTGTTAAGGTGTGCCAGGATTAGCCACTTTGCAAGGACAGCGCGTGCCGCCAGAGTTGATCCATCCAGAGCATTTTGTCCACGTACGCATCATCATTGGCATGGTGCTGGGTATCAGCATTTCCAGACTGATCGTAGGCGTCTCTGAATTCATCCAACACCCCAAAGCCAAGCGTATCTATCCCATTCACTTGGGGTGGGTGCTGTATCTGTTCCTGACGATTATCCATTTTTGGTGGTATGAATTCAGTCTGGTGAAAGTGCAGGTCTGGTCCTTTCAGCTGTATTTTTTCCTGATTTTGTATACCTGTGTGTTTGCCATCATGGCGTCCTTGTTGTTTCCGTCCAATATGGAGGAATACCGCGGTTTCGAGGATTATTTCCAGACCCGGCGGCGCTCGCTTTACGGCTTTTTTGTGCTGATTCAGCTTATGGACCTGGTCGATACAGCCATTAAAGGAAAAGAGTATTTCTTGTCGCTGGGTGTGGAATACCCCTTGCAGCAAGCCGTGTTCATTGTCATGGGCCTGATCGCCATGCTGGTGCCCAGCAAGCGCTATCAGGCGGCCTTGGTGGTGCTGACGATAGTCTATAAAGGGCTGTGGATTTTCCGTTTGTACGATATTTTGAATTGAGTCAGCCGCTCGTTTTTTCGGGTTCTATCTGTCCTTAAAGGCACAACGGTTTTCTCCGGCTGCGCCCCTTTCGTCTAGCTTGTCCGCATTTCTCTTTAGCTCCTGCCCGGTCAAATGGGACATGGATAGGCTATGGGGCGGTCAAACATCCGCTTTAGCAGATCTGTCATTAAGGCTGGGCTAGAATCGCTTTTTTAGTTGTGTTCTTGGAGATGGTGACGACATGAGTGGCTCCTTTACTTTTGTAGTGATGTTGGCGTTCTTGGCTGTGGTCGTGGTGATGGCTGGGGTCAAAGTTGTGCCTCAGGGCCAGCAATGGACGGTCGAGCGCTTTGGTCGCTACACCCGCACCCTGACACCCGGCTTGTCCTTGCTGGTGCCTTTTATGGACCGCGTGGGCCGCAAGCTCAAAATGATGGAATCCGTGCTGGATGTTCCCTCGCAAAATGTGATTTCCCGCGACAACGTGGCCGTGACGGCTGACGGTGTCGTGTTTTATCGCATCGACAATGCTGCCCAGGCTGCCTATGAAATTGATCACCTGGAAATGGCGATTGTGAACCTGACTACCACCAACCTGCGTTCGGTCCTGGGTTCGATGGAACTGGATCACATGCTGTCCAATCGCGAAGTGATTAACGATCGCCTGCTGGCAGCGGTGGATGCAGCGACGACACCTTGGGGGGTGAAAGTTACCCGCGTGGAAATCCGTGATTTGAATATGGCTCCCGAGTTACAGGAAGCCATGAATCTGCAGATGACGGCTGAGCGTCATCGTCGTGCTGCCGTGACCAAGGCCAGCGGCCAGAAAGAAGCCGAAGTGCTGCAAGCCGAAGGGGAGAAGCAAGCGGCTGTGTTGCGTGCCGAGGGTGAAAAGCAATCCGCTATCTTGCGTGCTGAAGCGCGTGAGCGTGAAGCCGAGGCCGAAGCCCGTGCAACCCGCGAAGTGTCCGAAGCCATCAAGAGCGGTGATGTACAAGCCCTGCAATACTTTGTGGGCCTGAAGTATGTGGAAGCCTTGCGCGATGTGGGTACGGGCCCCAATAGCAAGCTGGTGCTGATGCCTTTGGAGGCCAGCGGCATTACCGGTGCGGTGGCAGGTGTGACCGAGCTGCTCAAGACCACCGGCAGCAAGTTGGGACAAGGCTAAGCGGATAGCTGGAGGTGCTGATCTTGTCATTCATTTTTGATTCCTTTTGGTACTGGCTGGTGTCTGGCGTCGTGCTGATCGCTGCCGAGGTCGTCATCTCTGGCGTCTATCTGCTGTGGCTGGGCTTGGGGGCTTTGACGGTGGGCTTGTTTGCCGCCGCCTGGCCGGATGCTCCCTCCTGGTTGCAATGGCTGATTCTGGCCGTGGCCATGTTGGGGTGGGTGGTCGTTGGTGTGCGTTGGCAACGGCGCAGCCGGGCCAATCAGCCTGATATTTTGAATACCGGCTTGAGCGCCTATGTGGGGGCTCGCGCGCAGGTCAGCGAAAGTTTTGTGAACGGCCGGGGGCGTATTCGGCTTAACGATAGTTATTACAGTGCCACAGCGACCCAAAATCTGGAGCAGGGCACTGCGGTTGTGGTCTTGGCGGTGGAAGGCGCTGAAATGCGTGTTCAGGCTGTTGAGTAAGAGAAATAGTAGGGTATGGAACAATGATGAACAATCGCTATGGCAAGCTGGCTTCTTTGGTATATCACCTGGACAAGCCGGTAGGACGCTCTTTCGGTGATGTGGAGTACTACCTGGAGCGCTTGCAGGGCACAAGTGGGCCCATTCTGGAGCCCGCAGTAGGTACAGGGCGCATTCTGATTCCCTTGCTGCAGGCGGGGCTGGATGTGAATGGCTTTGACCTGTCTCAGGAAATGCTGGATTATTGCCAGCGTGAACTGGAATTGAGATCCCTGAAGACCACGCTTCAGTTGGCAGGTTTTACGGATTTCATCGCAGATCGTCCTTTGGAGGCGATTGTGGTGCCAGCTGGCTCTTTTCAGCTTCTGGATTCGTTTGAGCAGGGCATTGCTGCGTTAAGCCGTTTTCACGCCAGCTTGAAACCAGGTGGGCGGTTGTTGCTGGATCTGGACCCGGTGGCGGCGATTGTGAGTGTGCAGTCTGGTATGCGGACCTGGTCAGCTCCTCCGCATGGACTGATTACCCTGAATGCCACCGCCCTGGAAAAAGACTACTGCGCCCAGGTGACTCGCGAAATGCATCGCTACGAGCTGTGGGAGCATGGTGTCTTGTTGGAAACCCAGCTGGAACAGTTCTCGCTGCGGTGGTGGGGCGTTCAGGAACTGAGAATGGCACTGGAGCAGTTGGGGTTTGGCGAGATCGTCATTTCTGGCGGGTATCAGTATGGCAAGACGCCTCAGGATACTGACGGGATTATTTCGTTTGAAGCGCGCAAGTTGTAAGACTGGGACTGGGCTTGGAGCCAGTAATCGTATCAGTGTGGTGGCTAAGGTGGAAACCGTACGCGATATGAGCAATGGCATAGGTTCATGCGTGGATACTGGTACCGCAACCGCAACCGCAACCGCAACCGCAACCGCAACCGCAACCGCAATTGCAGGATTGCAAGCTGCTGGGCTTGGATCCGGACGACGGATTCTTTCAGCCCTATCTGCTTTTATATTGGTTCTACTACCTGTATTCAGCCCCATCGCACAAGGGCAAAGCCTGATACAGGATGAACAAGGCTGGGTTTATGTGAATGAAAGGGGCGAAGCAGTTCTGCGTCCCTTTATTTACGACAACGGCCCTGATTACTTTGAAGAAGGTCTGGCCCGTTTCGTCGCCAAGGGGAAGATGGGCTTTCACGACCAGTCACTGAAAATCTGGATTCCGGCCCGTTACGATTTTGCCTTTCCTTTTGTGGATGGCAAAGCCAAGGTCGGCATGGATTGCAAGCTCATTCCACACGGTGAACACCATTCAGTTCACTGCCAGCACTGGGAAAATATTTCCAATCCTTTGACAGCACCAAAAGATCAGCCCGAAAACTAGTCCGTGCACAGTACACAGCAGTACAGAATTTATCCGGAGAACACGATGAAGAAATGGGGAATCCTGGGACTGGTCGGCGTCTTGTCTGCTTGCGCCAATCAAGCCTCGACACAGCCACCCGTGGGTATTGCCAATCCGGCCTCGGCTTATTGCGTGGAGAAGGGCGGGCGTTTGGATATCGTCAACACACCAGCAGGGCAAGTGGGCATGTGCACCTTGCCGGATGGCACGGTGATCGAGGAGTGGGAGCTGATGCGCCGTGACCACCCTTCGGCAAAGTCCTGATGCCAGATCATAAAAGCCAGCTATTTGCTGGCTTTTATATTAGCGTTCGATACGGACCTCAAAGTAAGCTTCGGACTCGCCCAGATCACGAAAGCCATCACTCATGGCGCGCGTGGCGGCGGCAATCCATTTTTTGGCCAGGGCAATGTCTTCCCCGGACAATTCCGTCTCTGCCGTTTCTTCGGCCAGTTGCCACGCTCGATAGGCCTGGACCACGGCCTCCGGGCCTTGCATGACTTTTTCTAAGCTGCGGCGAAAACGCTCCTCAGCCTCGCGGCGGCCGCGTTCGGTGATATCGGAAGGAGCGTCGTGCAAAGTGATGGTATAGGACATGATGCTTCTTTTTGCTGTATGGATAAACAGTAATTTAGCATGTCTTTTTATCTTGAGCCAGACTTTTTGTGATGTCTGTTGCATCAACTATTAGTCGGCTTCTTATGGGCTCCCAAACAGGCTGAAAAGATGTGTGCGCTTGTTCGGCTTTGCACGGCTCGCCCAGCCCTGATTTTCCAGCATAGACTATCTGCTTGCGCCCGTGGGTATACTGCTCCAAGCAGATTCATGCTCTCTTTTTTCATGGCCGAGGTTCAGGGTGCAGCTTGTAGCGATTGGCAGTATTACCGTTGATATTGTGGTCTCAGGCATGCCAGCCGAGCTGGCGCGTGGTGACAAACAGGAAGTGGGCTCGATCGACTTGTATCCAGGTGGTGGGGCGCTTAATGCGACAGCGAGCTTCATGGAGCAAGGAGAATCGGTTCGCCTGCTTGGGGCACTGGGTCGAGACGGCCTGGGTGATCGTTTGCGTGCACATATCGAGCAGTTGGGGATTGATGTCAGCAGCATGCAGGTCTGTTCTGATCAGCCCACCGGTAAAGCCATCGTTCTGGTTGAACCGTCCGGGAGTGCTTCGGTGCTGGCACGACGTGGGGCAAATGCCTGCCTGCGTGTTCAGGCTCAAGATCTGCAAGCGGACCTGATTTATGTGGCTCCCTTGGCCTTGCAGCCTATGGAAAGTTTAGCGCAGGCCTTGGCAGACAGAAATGATACTTCGGCCTGCCTGGTAGTGAATCCCAGCGTGGCGTGTTTGCAGCATCAAGGTCAGGGATTCAAGCAGGTCTACGCACGCGCAGATGTGCTGGGCTTGAATGCAGTAGAGGCCCAAATGCTGGCAGGCGTTCAGGGTGCCGATATTCAGCTGGAGCTATCGATTCAGGAAGCGTGCGAGCTGGCTACGCGTCTGCAACACCATTCTCAACAAGCCTTGCTGATCACTTTGGGTGTCCAGGGGGCGGTGTTGGCTGTTAATGGTCAGCAGTATGTGGAACCTGCGTGCAAGGTGGCGGTGTGCTCAACGGTGGGGGCAGGAGACGCCTTTTTATCCAGCTTTGCCCTGGCCTGGAAAAGGGGGCTGGAGCCATCAGAAGCCCTAAAGTTGGCTAGCCAGGCAGCGGCGGCACGATTAGGGCAGTGGGCGGCCAATACCTTTCCGCCCATGTTCGGACAAGACGCAGCGCAAGCTCTGACTTTGTAAGTACCAAAAGCACAGCAAAACAAATCACAAAGGGGAGAGGATATGGCAGCCACTATCATTATTATTGGCTTGTATCTGCTGGTGACAGTCCTGCTGGGAGTCACACTCTGTCATACCCGTCCCAGGACATGGAAGCGTGATACGGCTTTATTAATGATTACCCCCTTGGCTGTCCCTGTGGTTTACGCCATTTTCACAATGCTCAATGGATAGGGGGCAGGCACAAAACGTCTCTTCCTGGCATTTTGTTGCATGTTATGCGCTTTTGCGAAGATTTTTGCCGCAAAAGTAAGCTTATGTAGTCTAATCCTAGTCTTTGTGTTGTCTCTGTGTCGGATCTTGACAATCGTTGACTTCATGTTTTGAAGGTGGCCCGCTACCATATTCTCAAGCTTGTTTTAGTTGGGACTTTGGGATGTATGCCATGATTAATGCCTCGAATCTGATCGATTATGTACCTATGGTATTAATGCTGGCTGGCTGCGGTATTTTGGGCTTTATTTTGTTGTCTTTTTGGCTGCATCGCTCTTGATCTACACCCAGCCTTGTCGTGCTTTGCAATAAAGCACCGATATTTACGCTTGATTTCAGCAGCTTCTTTTACCTGACGTGTTGCTTTTGCTGCACGCTTGCCTTCGTACACTTTTCATATCAAACAAGTGTAGTAAGCTACTTCCACGATCTGTTTCGCGACCAGCGCTTGAGGGTTTTAACCCTGCGCTAACAGCAGACGCGGCCTGGACAGTCTTCATCTCGAATGATTTGTCAGGCATCAGCAAACATCAGGTCAAGGAGAAGGAAATCATGTTTTTCCGCTTAGTTTCTGCCTGTGCAGGTTCTTTGATGTTGTCGGCATGCGCCAGCTCCCCCCAAACGGCCACCAAACCAGTCGGGCAGGCCAATCTGGCTTCCAGTTTTTGTCAGCGCATGGGCGGGCAAACCATTGTTCATGAAAGTGGACGTGGTGCCTATGGAACCTGCTTGATGAAAGATGGTTCGGAATCCGAAGAATGGGCCTTTTACCGTAGCTGGTATCCCCGGATGGACTGAATTCTTTGCCAAATGTGGTTTTTGTGGCGATACAACGCCGCGATAGCGGGCGAAGGTGATAAACTTATCCAATCAAATGTGTTATTTGGGAAGCAGAATCTTATGAACTCAACGCGAACTACCCGTCGGCAAATCTAGCCGTGGCCGCGTAGCGTTTCGTTTGCTTTCCAAGAACGTTCAATTCAAAAGCGCGGCTTTTTCAAGGCCGCGTTTTTTATTTCAGGAAGTGTTATGGTCCGAATCACACTGCCCGATGGCTCCCAGCGAGAGTTTCAGGGCCCGGTTTCCGTCAGCGAAGTGGCGAACTCGATTGGTACTGGCTTGGGCCGCGCCGCCCTGGCTGGCCGTGTCGGCACGCCCGGCACCGAGTCGCGTCTGGTGGACACCTCGTATGTGATCGACCAGGACAGCAATTTGGCCATCATTACCGCCAAGGACGCTGACGGTCTGGATTTGATTCGTCACTCCACTGCTCACTTGCTGGCTTACGCGGTCAAGAGCTTGTTTCCGGATGCCCAAGTTACCATCGGCCCGGTGATTGACAACGGCTTTTATTACGACTTTTCCTACAAGCGTGCCTTTACGCCCGAGGATCTGGAAGCCATTGAAAAGAAAATGGCGGAACTGGCCAAGAAAGACGAAGTGGTTACCCGCGAAGAGTGGTTGCGCGACGATGCCGTCGAGTTCTTCAAGAGCATTGGCGAGGACTACAAGGCAGAGATCATTGCCTCCATTCCGTCCAACGAGCCGATCAGCCTGTATCGCGAAGGCGATTTCATTGACTTGTGTCGTGGCCCTCACGTGCCATCTACTGGCAAGCTGAAAGTATTCAAGCTGATGAAAGTAGCCGGGGCTTACTGGCGTGGCGACAGCAATAACGAAATGCTGCAACGCATTTACGGGACTGCCTGGGCGACCAAGGAAGATCAACAAGCTTATCTGACCATGCTGGAAGAGGCCGAGCGCCGCGACCACCGCAAACTGGGCCGTGAGCTGGATCTGTTCCACTTCCAGGAAGAGGCCCCTGGTCTGATTTTCTGGCATCCCAAAGGTTGGGTGATCTGGCAACAGGTCGAACAATACATTCGCCGTGTCTATCAGGACAATGGCTACCAGGAAGTGAAAGCACCGCAAATTCTGGATTTGTCGTTGTGGAAGAAAACTGGCCACTGGGACAACTACGCTGAAAACATGTTCACGACTGAGTCGGAGAATCGTGTTTATGGCTTGAAGCCCATGAACTGCCCCGGTCACGTGCAAATCTTCAATTCCGGTCTGCATTCCTACCGTGAACTGCCTATCCGTTACGGCGAGTTCGGTCAGTGCCATCGTAACGAACCCTCGGGTGCCTTGCACGGCATGATGCGCGTACGCGGCTTTACCCAAGACGATGGCCATATTTTCTGTACCGAAGACCAACTGCAAGACGAGTGCGCTGCCTTTACTGCTCAGTTGCAAGCCGTCTACGCGGACTTTGGCTTTACCGAAATTCTGTACAAAGTGGCTACTCGCCCAGAAAAGCGCATCGGTGACGATGCGGTCTGGGACAAGGCTGAACAAGCCCTGATCGAAAGCTTGCGCCGTACCGGCTGCGAGTTCGAGATCTCGGAAGGCGAGGGTGCTTTCTACGGTCCGAAGATTGAGTACACGCTGAAAGACGCCATTGGTCGTCATTGGCAGTGTGGCACCATCCAGGTGGACTTTTCCATGCCAGCCCGTTTGGGCGCCGAGTATGTGGATGCCCAGGATCAGCGTCGTGTGCCTGTCATGTTGCACCGTGCTATTTTGGGTTCCTTCGAGCGCTTTATCGGCATGCTGATCGAAAACCACGCCGGTGCCTTGCCTGCCTGGTTGGCTCCTGAGCATGTGGTGGTATGCTGCATTTCCGAAAGTTCAGCCGATTATGCTCAATCCGTGGCGCAAAACCTGAAGAAAATGGGATTCCGTGCCTCCTCTGATTTGCGTGGTGAAAAAATCACTCGTAAAATCCGTGAGCACAGTATGCAAAAAGTGCCCTATATTCTGGTCGTGGGTGAAAAAGAGCGTGAAAACGGCGCAGTCGCCGTGCGTGCGCGTGGTGGCGTGGACTTGGGCGTCATGCCAATAGCCGATTTTTCAGCACGATTGAAGCAAGAGATCGATAGCCGTCAGTAAAACAGGAACGCTATCGTTTTTATCGACATTTTTAGGAGTTTTCGACATCGCAACCGAGAAAAAACATCGCATCAATGGTGAAATTCGTATTCCAGAGGTGCGACTCATTGGAGTCGAGGGTGAGCAGCTAGGTATCGTCAAGGTGCCTGACGCCTTGGCAATGGCAGAACAGCATGATGTGGATCTGGTGGAAATCGCCCCTGCGGCTGTACCACCGGTGTGCCGTTTGATGGATTACGGCAAATTCCGCTATCAGGAACAGAAACGCCAACAAGAAGCCAAGGCCAAGCAAAAAATTATTCAGATCAAGGAAGTCAAATTCCGTCCTGGTACGGACGAAGGCGACTACCAGGTCAAGCTGCGTAATGTGAAGCGTTTTATTGATGATGGCGATAAGGTCAAAGTGACCTTGCGTTTCCGTGGTCGTGAAATGGCTCACCAGGAACTGGGTATGCGCGTACTGGAACGGATTCGCGACGAAGTCAGCGAAATCTGTCAGGTTGAAGCCATGCCCAAGCTGGAAGGCCGTCAAATGGTCATGGTCTTGGCGCCTCGCAAGAAAGCGTCCTGATACTCTTGCACGATACTGCCTGGATCCGCCCAGGAGCATTATGCGTCGCTCGACTCGCTCCCAAGTAGCGGGTCGGGCACAATCGCCTTTGCAGCCCGGCTGCAAAGGCGTTTTTCTCTAGGTGTCATATGCACGTTTTATTCATCATTGATCCCTTGCCCAGCCTGTCGGCTTACAAGGATTCCTCCGTTGCCATGATGCGTGCATTTCTGGCGCGTGGTCATCGCGTCAGCGTGACCTTGCAGTCTGATTTGTACATTTCCCAAAGTCGGGTTCGTACGCGCAGTCAGGCTGTCAGTATTGCTGCCGATGCCGATTTGCGTGCGCCTTCGTGGTGGACACATCCCGAGCCTGCCACCGAGCAGGAATTGAATGTCTTTGATGCAGTCATCATGCGCAAAGACCCGCCTTTCGATATGGAATACTCCTATTCCACGCACTTGCTCAGTTTTGCGCAGGAGCAGGGGGCCAAGGTATTCAATTCAGGCGAGGCTATTCGCAATCACCCTGAAAAACTCGCTATTACCGAATTTCCGGAATTTACCCCACCCACCTTGGTCACCCGTGACATGGCCCGCTTGCGCGCCTTTCACCAGGAATACAAGGATGTGATCGTCAAGCCGCTGGATGGCA
The DNA here is from genome assembly GCF_024266725.1 of Alcaligenes sp. NLF5-7. NCBI lineage: Bacteria > Pseudomonadati > Pseudomonadota > Betaproteobacteria > Burkholderiales > Alcaligenaceae > Alcaligenes > Alcaligenes sp. NLF5-7. Next base: position 4,057,569 of record NZ_CP100755.1, on the reverse strand, counting down.
TGGGCGGCATGGGTATTTTCCGTCTGCAAGATCCCGAACCCAACCTGGGTGCGATTCTGGAAACGCTGACAGCCAATGGTACGCAAACCATTATGGCGCAGCGCTACATCCCTGAAATCGTCAAGGGTGACAAGCGCATCCTGATCATTGACGGCGAACCTGTACCTTACGCCCTGGCTCGCATTCCCCTGGCCGGCGAGACACGCGGCAATCTGGCCGCAGGTGGTCGCGGGGTTGCTCAGCCCTTGTCCGAACACGACTGGCACATTGCCCGTACCCTGGGCCCTGTGCTGGCCGCACGTGGCTTGCTGCTGATTGGTTTGGATGTGATTGGTGACTACGTCACGGAAATCAATGTGACCAGCCCAACCTGTTTCGTTGAAATTACTGAACAGACCGGCTTTGATGTTGCACAGCGTTTTGCCGAGGCCGTCGAAAAAGCGACGGGACGCGCGTGATTCGCCTTGCCTTGATCATGCACGAGCCCCTGGCCAGCGCGTTTGCCAGCTGTGCCGAGCACGTCCTGGGCGAAAAGCCAGATCTGTTTGTCTTTGACATTCAGGCCGACGAATGCACGGATACGGCGGTGGACCGCTTGCTGGGGCAGTTGCAAACGCAAGCGCCGGACTCGCCCGCCACACTGATACTGTGTGATCTTTACGGTGCCACCCCCTTTAACGTGGCACGTCGAGTCCAGCAAGCTTTGCAAGATCAAGGGCAGGGCGCTTATTTATTGACCGGCACCAATATGTGCATGGTGTTGAAAGCCTTGACCGAGCGACGTGACAATCCCGAGCAGTTCGCTCAGGATGTCATGGCAGGCGCATTGCGTGGCATTGTTCACGCCGACTGCCATTGCTAATTTGAATTTTCACTTTCATTTTTCCAGTTGCCCCTATGCCTAGCGTATCCATCACGATCAGTAATAAATTAGGTCTTCATGCACGGGCAGCAGCCAAGCTTACCCAGTTGGCCGGCCGTTATAGCAGTGAGATTTTTATCGCGCGTGGCTCTCAGCGCGTGAATGCAAAAAGTATCATGGGTGTCATGATGCTGGCCGCCGGAATGGGGGTCACTGTGGTTGTCGATGCCCAGGGTGACGATGCCGATCAGGCCCTCAATGATATTCAGGCGTTGTTTGACGCCAAGTTTGGTGAAAACGAATAAGGAAGAAATCTGGTCATGAATAGTGCTGCAGCTCGAACCCCGGCGTCTGATTTGTCCGCGATGTTTACCGCTCAAGGTCAAGCAGTCGGTAAGGGGTACGCCATTGCCAAGGCCGTGGTAATGAGCGCAGCAGCACTGGAAGTCCCTCATTACCGGATTGCCGCCGAAGACGTCGATTCTGAAAGCCAGCGCCTGCTTAGCGCCATGGCCAGTACCCGTGACGAGCTTCGTGCCATGGTGGACCAGTTGCCTGTGGATGCACCACGCGAGCTTGCGCCTATCCTGACAGTGCACAGTCTGCTTCTGGACGATCCCATGCTGACGCAGCAAACCTGCGCCATCATTGCCGAGCGTCACTACAACGCAGAATGGGCTCTGACCTCGCAAGGTCAGATGCTGGTTGAGCAGTTCTCCCAAATGGAAGACGAATACCTGCGCGAGCGTGGTGCTGATGTGCGCCAGGTTATCGAGCGCGTATTGCGCGTTCTGGCAGGCAAGCCTGCTTTGCTGCCTGGTTTTTCAGCCGCTCAGGAAGAGCCGCTGATTGTGGTAGCACGCGATATTTCCCCGGCAGATATGCTGCGCTTGCGCGGTGGTCATTTCGCCGGTTTTCTGACGGATTTGGGTGGGCCCACCTCACATACAGCGATTGTGGCTCGCAGCTTGAGTGTTCCTGCTGTAGTGGGTTTGGGCAGCTTTCGCAGTCTGATACGCGATGGCGACTTTCTGATTGTGGACGGCTTCTCGGGTGCGGTAATTGTGAATCCGTCGGAGCAAGTGTTGGCCGAATACCGGGAGCGTCAGGAAGCTTATCGTCGCGAACGGGCTGAACTGGAAGAGTTGCTGGATGCGCCAGCGATGACGCTGGATGGGATTAACGTCCGCCTGGAAGCCAATATCGAGCTTCCCGAGGAGGCGGAGCTGGCTTTGAAAGCGGGCGCCGATGGCATTGGCTTGTTCCGCAGCGAGTTTTTGTTCATGGGACGCACGGATTTGCCTTCCGAGCAGGAACAGTACGAAGCGTACTCCCGTGTAGTAAAAGCCATGAAGGGCAAGGTCGTCACTATCCGTACACTGGATATTGGGGCCGATAAAACCCTGGATGGAGATGCCACGGTAGCGACTAACCCGGCCTTGGGCTTGCGTGCAATTCGCTACTGTCTGGACAGGCCCGAGATGTTTGCCACCCAGCTACGCGCCTTGTTGCGTGCCAGCTTGCATGGACAAATCCGTATTTTGATCCCCATGATTTCCTCCATGAACGAGGTGCATGCCAGTCGTCAGGCTATTGAGTCGGCAGCTCGGGAACTGGAAAAATCCGGTACCCCATTCGCACGCAACTATTTATTGGGGGCTATGGTGGAAGTGCCCGCCATAGCCATCGCCATTGAGCCCTTTGTACAGGAACTGGATTTTCTGTCCATCGGCACCAATGACTTGATTCAATATGTTCTGGCTGTAGACCGGGGCGATGCTGAGGTTGCCAGCCTGTACGACCCCATGCACCCAGCCGTCTTGCGTTTGATTGCACACACGATCAATGCGGCTGATCGTGCTGGCAAACCGGTGGCGGTCTGTGGGGAAATGGCGGGGGATGCTTCGGTGACTCGCATGTTGCTGGGGCTGGGCCTGAAAGAATTTTCCATGCATCCGCAGCAACTGCTGGATGTGAAAAAAGAAGTGCGCCTATCGCATTCCAATGCCTTGCGCGTGAAAGTGGCCAGTGCCTTGAACCGTGCCGAGCGCATCGATCTGGCTACCTTAGCCGCCTAAGTAATTGAAAACAGGCCAATTTAGTTGGCAAATATGTAACAAAGCCCAGCTGTAGTCCTACGAGGGATTCCATTTGTAACAACGTATCTGGACCTGTTCGCTCTCTAGATGCTTGTTGTTAAAGGGTTTGTCATGAAGCTTGAGCTATATCGTCAGAATAATTGAAATCAGGATTTACACTAATAGATTGGTCTGTGTGCTCAGCACCGATAGAATGGCTTCTAGGGGAGTTGTAACAGACCCAAGGCCGAGCCGGAAGTCGCACCAGGCATCGGCCCATTCTATCTAGCGACCTTGGAATAGTAGGAAGGAAATCTTATGAAACTGACTCGTGCTCATTTTGCTGTCATGGCCGCTGCTGCTTCGATGACTCTTTTGGCTGCGTGTTCCAAAGAGGACGACAAAGCCGCTACGAGCGCGCCACCTGCTCCTGTCGCTGCTCCACAATCGACAGCACCTGCCACTCCACCCGCACCAGAGGCTGACAAGTCCCTGGAGCAAAAAACGGAAGAACTGAAGCAGGACGCCGCTAAAGTTGCTGACGACGTCAAAAAAGAAGCAGAGGAACAGAAAGAGAACGCCAAGGAAAATACCCACTCCTTGAAGGAAGATGCCAAGGCTGCTGGCGATAAAGTCGCTGAAAAAGCTGGTGAAGCCAAGGATGCAGTAGCCGATGCTGCCAGCCGTACGGGCGATGCCATTAAAGACGGCGCTGCCAAGGCTGACAAAGCCATCCAGGACAGGCTGGGTAATGGTGTTGACTCCTCGCCGTCTTCCGTGCCTTCGGAACAAGCCAAACCTTAAGGCTTGAATAATTCGGCTGATTGTCTGGCCAAATGCAAAAAGCGGGTGCCTTTGGCACCCGCTTTTTCTATACTGCTGGTAGTGTCAATATTTTAAGGAGAGGGACCATGATTAATCGTAGCGAATGGCTGGAAGATCTGCAAAAAAACGTCTCGGAGCTGATCGCCAAAAGTCCGGCTGCCGATATTGAGCGCAATGTAAAAGCCTTTATGGGTCAGGCCTTCAACCGTATGGACCTGGTTACTCGTGAAGAGTTTGATACCTACAAGCTGATGCTGGAACGCGCACTGGCTCGTGTGGCGGCTCTGGAAACACGTTTGCAAGCCTTGGAAGGGCGGCAAACTCCTGTTCCTCAAGATGGTGACACCTCTGCTCAAGAGGGCAGCCAAGGCTGATCACTTCATTTGAATACAGTCACCAGGCCTGGGGGCAAACAATCGGCCAGCCCCTTTTTTATTGCTGTTTTTCTGGTCTTGACCGGGGTGTGCGCCGCACAACATGTGTGGAAAGTACCCCCGGCCTTGCCTTTTATGCAGCGCGAACTGGGCATGGATCTGGTGCAGGCAGGTTTTCTGCTGGCCAGCGTGCAAATGGCCGGGATGTTGCTGGGGCTATGCATAGGCCTGATCTCCGAGAAAATTGGTCTGCGTCGCTGCATTTTGACGGGGCTGGGTATTTTGAGTCTGGCCTCGTTAATCGGCTCCTTGTTTGAACATAGCGCTCTGGTTTTGTTCGGGCGGATGATAGAAGGCTGCGGCTTTCTGATGGTGGTACTGCCCATTCCCGCCTTGATCAAACGTATTACTGATGCGGCGCGGTTGAGCCGAGTCATGGGTTTGTGGGGCTGTTACATGCCCGCGGGGGCGGTCTTGATGCTGTGGGCTGGCGCTGCCTGGTTGGCAGTTGGCTCCTGGCGTACCTTGTGGGTGGTTCTCGGTGTATTGACAGCCATCTTCATGATTTTGACCTTCCTTCTGGTGCCACCGGATTCTCAGACTCAAACCAGAAGTGCGGCGCAGCATACCTCTGCTCATCGCTGGACCAGACTGCTGCGCACGACTTTAAGCTCCGGCCGGGTTTGGTTGCTGGCTTTGGCCTTTGGTGTGTATGCGGCGCAATGGGCGGCAGTCGTGGGCTTCATGCCCACTATTTACAATCAGGCGCAGATAGCAGTTGGCACCGCCGGTTTGCTGACAGCCTTGATTGCTGCTGGGAATGTCGTGGGTAATCTGGGGGCAGGGCGCTGTTTGCATGCCGGTATCCCACCTCATAGACTGCTGCAAGCAGGCTACTTGGGTATGATCGCATGTGCCATCGTTGCGTTCGGGCTGACACAAAACTTGGTGGTTCAGTTTGTCGCCATCCTGTTGTTTTCGATTCTGGGCGGCTTGATTCCAGCTACCTTGTTCTTCCTGTCGGTCACGGCAGCACCTTCGCCGGAGACCACCTCGACCTCGGTGGGCTGGGTACAGCAATGTTCTTCACTGGGTCAGTTTGTGGGCCCCCCTGTTGTGGCGTCGGTTGTACATGCGTTGGGTGGATGGCAGTGGGCTTGGGTCGCGACGGTTAGTTTTGCCGTTTTGGGTTTGATCATTGCCTGGCGCTTGTCGCATTTGGGTCTGCCCAATGGCCGTTAGGCCTTGCTCAGATCAGCGCCGGATTAGATGAAAGAGATCATGAAAGAGCCAGCTCAATAAAGCTGGCTCAGTTTTTTTGGAAGGGAAAGCAGCATGCTCGTCAGTAATGTCCAGATCACAAGAGATGAGTTGGCTGATCTTTTGGCCGTCTCCCATGAGTCTTTGAGTTTCGAGAACTGCACTTTTGATGATGAGGATCTGTCGGGTCTGGAGCTGGATGGTGCGCAGTTTTCGGGCTGCAGCTTTTTGAATGCCCGCTTTACACGGGCGCATTTGCAAGACACGGTCTGGCAGCGTTGCAAGCTGGGTCAAGCGGATTTCAGCTTGGCTGATCTCAGTTCGGCGTGTTTTAGGGTTTGTGATCTGCACTTGAGCAAGTGGGTGCGCACCCAGATCGCTTCCTTGCAGATCGAGGATTCCAAGCTAAGCGGTGCTGTTTTCAACGAAACCCGTGGTTTGGACCTGAGCCTGCGCGAGTGCAAGCTGGTGGGTGCAACTTTGCGCGCCATTAATTTCCGTAAGCAAAATCTGGTGCAACTGGATTTCTCCGATGCGGACTTGGGCGGCTGCAATTTTCAGGATGCCGTATTTGAAGGCGGCAGCTTGAGGGGCGCCAGCTTGAGAGGGGTGAACTTCAAGGGAGCAGACCTGCGCAGTGTGGAACTGGGCAGCATCACCTTGTACGACTTGAATAACTCTTTCCAAGGCGCATGTTTGTCCGTAGAGCAGGCCGTCCAGTTGGTCAGTTCCATGGGGGTGCAGGTTCAGTAGGATCCTGGGACCGTACAAGTACGCAGTGATGTTTTAAGGCAGGCATCTGGAGCTTATTTCTCCCGACGGGCAGACTGAATGTTTGCCTTGGAAAGGGAGAAGGGCATATGTCCTTGGCCGTGTTGAACAGTTGTGCCTTGTCGGGCCTGGATTTTATCGACGTGCGTGTCGAGGCGCATGTCGCTCCAGGATTACCCGCCTTCCATATTGTTGGTTTGCCCGATGCCGGTATTCGCGAAAGCCGGGAGCGCATACGGGCCGCCTTGCAGGCCAGTGGCTTTGACTTTCCTGCAGCCCGACTGACTATCAATCTGGCGCCTGCTGATTTGCCCAAGGATTCGGGGCGCTTTGATTTACCCGTGGCTTTGGCGATTTTATTGGCCAGCGGCCAGCTGAGCCGCCCGGATGACAAGCAGCGTGAGCAAGCGATCACCGGTCTGGAGCGCTATGTCATGGCCGGGGAGTTGTCTTTGACAGGGGCCGTGGTTCCTGTGCAGAGTGCGCTAACGATTGCCCTGGGTATGGCGCGTCGGCATCCGGAGCTTTGTTTGCTTTTGCCTGCGCAGAGTGCAGAAATGGCGGCCCATGTTCCTGACCTGCAGGTCTACGGGGTTGCCAGTTTGGCAGAGGCGGCGAGGTATCTGCGAGGGGACAAGGAGCTGGAACCCGCATTGGCCAGGCCGTGGTCAGAAGAGTGGAATGATGGCCAACAACTTTGCTTGTCGGACGTGCTGGGGCAGCCTTTGGCTTGCCGTGCTTTGGAAGTGGCCGCTGCGGGTGGCCATAGCCTTTTGTTGAATGGCTCGCCGGGTGTGGGCAAGACCATGCTGGCTCAACGTCTGCCGGGTCTATTGCCAGACCTGGAGCGATACGCTCAGCTGGAAGTAGCCGCCTTGTATTCCTTTGTGCAGGAACAGGATTTTTTCAGCAGGCGACCCCCTTTTCGTGCCCCACATCATAGTGTGTCTACTCCTGCCTTGATTGGAGGTGGTAGCCGCCCAAGACCGGGGGAGGTTTCGCTGGCTCATCATGGCGTACTGTTTCTGGATGAGTTGCCTGAGTTCAGTCGGCGTTCACTGGAGGCGTTGCGCGAACCGCTGGAGCAGGGCTGCGTGCATATTTCTCGTGCCCAGAAGCAAGCGGTTTTTCCGGCGCAGTTTCAGTTTGTGGCTGCCATGAACCCATGTCCCTGTGGCTGGGCGGCGAGCCGTCATCGGGCGTGTCGGTGTTCTCCTGCTCAACGGGAGCTGTATCGGCAGCGCCTGTCGGGACCGATGCTGGACAGGATTGATCTTTTGGTGACCTTAAGCGAGTCCGAACCGGAGCGTGATCAAGCAGCGCAAGCGTCCAGCCAGGTCAGGTTGCGGGTACAGGAGGCGATCGAGAGGCAGTTGGCACGTCAGACGGTACGTAACGCTCGTTTATCGGTAGCGGGTTTGAAGGAGTATGGGCGTTTGTCTGCGGAGGCCTTGCAACTGCTGGCCAGTGCACGCAAACGCTGGTATTGGTCTGAGCGCGTGCAGGGTAGAGTCTTGCGGGTGGCGAGAACAATTGCGGATCTGGCCGGAGTAGATCAGATTGCTAGACCGCATATTGCCGAAGCACTGCAGTTCAGGCCTGAGTTGCCATGAGGCCGAGACAACAAAAAAGCGGATCTCGTTAGGGAGGGGCAGGATCGGGCAAGCTCCGGTCTGAGGGCGACAGGCGCCATGACTTCCATGGTTGGCCTGTGCGTTGCTTGTTTAGATTTTCAGGCTGCGTATGAAACTGCGCGCCTCTGTGGGGGAAGGGGGGGAGGGCTTATCGCTGTTATCGGCTACCAGCACAATATTGGTGTTGATGTTCTCACCCAGCTTTTCGATAACTTGTTGCCTGATGTGGCCGTAATTGGTCTCGGAGAGTAGAGCCTTTAAATAAAACACATTAATGTTTCCAATCAGATTTTTGATTGCGAATTTCTGTGTGAATAATTCGTCGCTGACTGCCTGGCTGGTTTGGAAGAAAATATTGCACAGTGCGATTTCCGACCCTGTATGGGCAATACTGATTTGCAAGTTGACGCTATAAGTCTCTTTTTGGGGCGGTTTGATCACCTTGGTAGCCGCAGAGATCTGGGCATGTGATTTCGCGTTATAGAGGATGAAGGCAGGATCATCTTCAGAGAGTTGACTAAACAGATCAACACTTGCCGTGGCGCTATCGATTTGCGCTTGGTTGAGCCGTTTGAAAAAACTCTGCTCCAGTATTTGCAGCACGGTGATGCTTGCGGTACCGGCTGAGATTTTCAGCGTGCTGGTTCCCTGCTCGCTCAGGTTCCAGAACAGATTGCCTACTGTATTCTTGAAAAAACTCAGCCAGCCTGCGGGGTCAACAAAGCGGGAGCCCAGTTTTTTATCGGCGCCCATCTGGGCCAAAAGGTTGGAATGGATAAAGTCTTCATAGCTCAGCGTATTGGTGTCTTCCGTGGTGGCAGAAATCAGATTGCCTGACACCACATAGGTTTGCTCAGTAGAAAAAGCCATCTTGATTCTCCTTTGTTGAATCCAGTGTCTGCAAGCGCACTGCCCGGCTTTACAGGCCGGGCTTGATTCAGTGCTTAAATATCCAGATCCAGCACAAAGTTCACGGCGTTATCGCCGAGCTTGTCGATGACTGCCTGGCGTACTTTCGAGTACACCGATTCATTGAGCACAATCAGGTTGGCTGCGCGGTAGAGCCAAGCGGTGGATTTGCTCCATTTCCAGAACAGGAAGCTGCCGGATTGGATGTCGGTCCGTGCATTGATGGCGGTCAGCACCATGCTGACGGTGCCGTGCTGGTCCTGGCCAGCAGGCAGAATCTGGAATTTGCCGCGGTCTTCTTTGGTGCTGCTGTGGTCAAACAGCTTCATGGGTTTTTGATTGGCAGGCTTGTTCAAGGCGCCGAATGTTTCCTGGGCGATTTTGTATAGCGGATTATTGACGTTGTTAACCACTGTCAGTATCACCTCCAGTACGACCTGGTCCATGGTGACGTCCGTATTCTTGGGTTGGAAGCGTTCAAAGAAGCTACTGCTGCTACCCCAGCCCAGGTTGGTCAGCCCATCCGAGTAAAACTTGAACCATTTTTCGCGATCATTTTCGTTGGGGTATTTCTTGTCAGCGGCCAGTTGCATCAACAAGGTGCTGTTTTGCACGTCGGCGCGGGATTGTTCGTTCAGTCCGCTGACAAAGCAAGGGATGCTGGCTTTGGCAACGACGGCACCATCTTCGTCGGCACTGCTGGTCGCTCGTGCGGTTACACGGTTGCCGCCGGCCGGGGCGTCGGGAATGTCCAGGGCGTTAATCCATGCCAATACCTGCTTGTGGTCAGTAATCGTGCTCATGGTAATACTCCGAAATTAAAAAGGGTTTTTACTGCATCAAAAAGTCTTTTTCGATTTTCCTTTTGAGATAATCGAATTTTAAAAGACCTTAACTTTTAATTTGGTTTTATTTTTGGTTATTTATTAGTTAAGTTGATTGCAAAATTATTGTCAAAGACGTTTCCGAAATATATGAAAAGGTTGCAAGCGTTACCAGTTATGAGTTGGCTTGCAATATGTGATCTTACTTGAATTGCTTTGGCTGCCTATGGTGTGCTGGCTGCTTTGGTTTTCAAGATAATTGATTTTTTATTTAATCGACGATTATTTTTTTGTTTGGTTGTATTTTGATTTTATTAACGATCTGTGCGTTATTTATTTATATTTAAAGTTCGTTTTTAGGTATGGAATGGATTTTTGGAAAATAGATACCACGCATGCGATGCATGCAATAAACAGCTGCGCAGCGACTGTTTGATCAAAGGTCGAACGGTGGTGATGGTGGGGAAGCACTGACAACAAGGTGTTGTAAAGCGTGGGCTGATCCATGCCTTGGGATCACCCGTAGTAATGAGGGCTTGTGAAATGCTTAGAGGCGGGTGGAGTCTTCCGCAAGGATTGAGCGGATCGCGTGTGCTGACGCGCATCCGGCTGGGTCATTGTTTCTGGTTTTCCTTTATGGCCTGCCGACAACGGCCCTCCTACAAAAAATCCCTTTGATATCTGGACAATCCTTCAGGGATCACCCTATAATCAAGAGCTTTTCCCCTGTTTGGATCTGTTCTGGCAGCGGACAAAGAAAAAAATAAGTGCCTGTTTTGGGTCATACAAGTGTCAGCCAGCTTCCTAGGCGACCACCCGCAGACACAAATTAGTCGAGTAATTTCATGCCTAAAATGAAAACCAAAAAAAGCGCCTCCAAGCGCTTTGTGGTTCGTGGTAGCGGTTCCATCAAGCGGGGCCAAGCGTTCAAGCGTCACATTCTGACCAAGAAGACGACCAAGAACAAACGTCAGTTGCGCGGTGCCGTCGAGGTTCATAAAGCCGACGTCGCTTCCGTAAAAGCAATGATGCCTTTCGCTTGATTAGGGAGAATCGAACATGTCACGAGTAAAACGCGGTGTTAACGCACGCGCACGCCACAAGAAAGTAATTGCCCAGGCCAAAGGTTTTCGCGGCCGTCGCGGTAATGTATTCCGTATAGCCAAACAGGCTGTCATGAAGGCAGGTCAGTACGCCTACCGTGACCGCCGTAACAAGAAACGCGTATTCCGCTCGCTGTGGATTACCCGTATCAACGCAGCTTGCCGCGAACTGGATATGAGCTACAGCCAGTTTATCGCCGGCCTGAACAAAGCCTCCATCGCTTTGGACCGTAAGGTTCTGGCTGACTTGGCTGTTAAAGACAAGGCAGGTTTTGCTGCTGTTGTTGCACAGGCTAAGAACGCTCTGGCTGCTTAAGCGGTATCTGACTGTATAGTTCACAAACGGGGCCTTTGGGGCTCCGTTTGTTTTTGGAAAGTAACACGCCATGACTTCCTCCCACGACGATCTGATTGCCCAGGCTCGGGCCTTATTTGAGCAGTCTCAGGACGCCGCTTCGCTGGAAAACGCTAAAGCTCGATTTTTGGGCAAACAAGGTGCCATCACTGCCTTGATGAAAGGCCTTGCCCAGATGGAGCCGGAGCAGAAAAAAGCAGCCGGTGCCAGCATCAACGTGCTCAAGCGCGAAATTGAAGATCTGCTGAACGATCGTCGTGCTGCCCTGGCGGCAGAACAATTGAACCAGCGACTGGCTCAAGAACAAATTGATGTGACGTTGCCCGGCCGTGGTCGTGGCACCGGTGGTATCCACCCGGTGATCCAGACCTGGCAGCGTGTTGAAGCCATTTTCCGCTCTATCGGTTTCGATGTGGCTGACGGCCCTGAAATCGAAAATGACTGGACAAATTTTACCGCTCTGAATAATCCAGAGAATCACCCCGCTCGTTCCATGCAAGACACGTTCTATATCGATATGAACGACGAGCAGGGTTTGCCCTATTTGCTGCGCACGCACACCAGTCCCATGCAGGTGCGTTATGCACGCATGAACAAGGCCCCTATCAAGGTTATTGCTCCCGGCCGCACCTATCGTGTCGATAGTGATGCCACCCACTCGCCCATGTTCCACCAGGTGGAAGGGCTGTGGATTGCCGAGGATATTTCCTTTGCCGATCTGAAAGGCGTTTACACGAACTTTCTGCGCGCCTTTTTTGAAAGCGACGATCTGGTCGTGCGCTTTCGACCTTCTTTCTTCCCCTTTACCGAGCCATCCGCCGAGATTGACATGATGTTCTCCTCCGGCCCCAACAAGGGCCGTTGGCTGGAGATCTCCGGCTCCGGGCAGGTTCACCCGCAAGTGGTGCGCAATTTCGGTTTGGACCCAGAGCGTTACATCGGTTTCGCCTTTGGTTCCGGACTGGAGCGCCTGACTATGTTGCGCTATGGTGTTAACGATTTGCGCCAGTTCTTTGAAGGCGATCTGCGCTTTCTGAAGCAGTTCAATCGTTGATTCCTACTTCGCGCCGCTGGGCCTTTTAGGCCCGGTCGGTTCCGGTATACGCCGTTTTACGTCTCCATCTTTGCATCATGTTATTTTCCGAATCGTGGCTGCGCCGCTTTGTGAATCCCAAACTGGGAACTGAAGAACTGGGTCATCAACTGACGATGGCTGGCTTGGAGGTTGAAGAAATTCAAGCTGCTGCGCCTGCTTTTGAGCATGTTGTCGTTGGCTTCATCGCTGAAATTGCCCCCCATCCCGACGCTGACCGCCTGCGCGTTTGCCAGGTTGATGACGGCTCGGGCAAGCTGCTGCAGATTGTGTGCGGTGCGCCCAATGCGGCTCAAGGCATCAAGATCCCGGTCGCCCGTGTTGGTGCAGAGCTGCCCGGTGGCATGAAAATCGGCCCGGTCAAAATGCGTGGCGTGGAGTCCGCCGGCATGTTGTGCTCGGGTCGCGAGCTGGGTCTGTCGCAAGATCACGATGGTTTGCTGGTACTGGATGCAGACGCGCCAGTGGGCCAAAGCCTGCGTGAACTGCTGGATCTGGACGACCAGATCATCGAATTGAAATTGACGCCTAACCGTGCGGACTGCCTGTCCGTGCTGGGCGTGGCACGCGAAGTAGCCGCCCTGACTGGCGAGCCACTGACACTGCCAGACTTCACTCCTGTTCCTGTCACTATTGAGGATCGCGTTTCCGTTAACGTGAAAGACGCTGATTTATGCGGCCGTTTTGCCGGCCGTGTGATTCGTGGCGTCAATGCGCGTGCCAAAACCCCGGACTGGATGAAAACTCGTCTGGAGCGCAGTGGCCAGCGTTCAATCTCCGCATTGGTGGACATCTCCAATTACGTCATGCTGGAACTGGGCCGTCCTACGCACGTGTTCGATTTGCAGCACGTACAGGCTGGTCTGGAAGTGCGTTGGGCACGTAAAGGCGAGACGCTGGAGCTGCTGAGCGGTTTGAATGTCGAGCTGGATACCGATGTGGGTGTGATTGCGGTTAACGATGTGCCGCAAAGCATGGCCGGTATCATGGGCGGCGAACAAAGCGCTGTCACACTGGATACGACGGATGTGTATCTGGAAGGCGCTTTCTGGTGGCCAGAAGCCATCATGGGCCGTGCCCGTCGCTACAAGTTTTCTTCCGACGCCAGCCACCGTTTCGAGCGTGGCGTGGACTTCGACTCCATTACCCAGCATTTGGAACGCACCACAGCGCTGATCCTGGAAATCTGCGGCGGCCAAGCGGGACCTATGGATGACCAGGTTGTGGCCTTGCCCGAGCGCAAGCCCGTTGCCATGCGCCTGGAGCGTTGCCGCCGTGTTCTGGGTATTCCTCTGGATCAAAAGCAGGTGGAGAGCATCTTCACCTTGTTGGGCCTGGACTTCTCGGTGGCTGACGAAGTCTTTACGGTCAATCCTCCCAGCTTCCGTTTCGATTTGACGATTGAAGAAGACCTGATCGAGGAAGTTGCCCGTATCTACGGTTTTGAAAATATTCCTGATCTGCCTCCGGTCGCTGCTGCACAAATGCGTGTGCCAGTCGAGTCCTTGCGTGGTCCGCACGTCTTGCGCGCTGTATTGGCCGCCCAGGACTACCAGGAAGTGATCAACTTCTCCTTTGTGCAAGAGTCTTGGGAAAAAGATATTAACGGACAGGCTGACCCTATCCGTTTGTTGAACCCCATTGCCAGCCAGTTGGCGGTGATGCGTACCAGCCTGATTCCTGGTCTGCTGGCCAATATTGAACGCAACGCCAACCGCCGTCAGTCGCGCGTGCGTGTGTTCGAGTTTGGCCGCGTCTTCATGCGCGATGCCTCTCAAGAAAATGGTCCGTTGACCGTGGCCGGTATCCATCAGCCCAACCGCATTGCGGCCGCAGCCTGGGGCCCTGTTGTGACCGAGCAGTGGGGACAGCCCGATCGTCTTGTCGACTTCTTTGACGTCAAGCGCGATCTGGAAACTTTGCTGGGTCAGCGTGCTGCTCAAGTCCGTTTCGAGCCTGAAGCTCACCCGGCCTTGCACCCAGGCCGTAGCGCCAGTGTGAAACTGGATGGTAAAACCATAGGCTGGATCGGTGAAATCCATCCTCAGTGGTTGAGCGAATTTGGTTTGAATCAAGCGCCGGTCGTCTTTGAGGTGGACGTTGATGCCATCTCTCACGACGAAGTGGTACACGCTCAGGAAGTATCCAAGCAACCCGTTGTGCAACGAGATCTAGCGGTTTGGCTGGATAAGGACGTATCCTATCAAGCTGTGCTGGATACACTGAACCAGGTGCGCAGCACGGCACCGCAAGCGGCTATCGTCAAAGATATTCAGTTGTTTGACGTCTGGCGCGACAAGAACGATGCATCGGAAAAGAGTCTGGCGATTCGATTCTGGCTGCAAGACAGCGCAAGCACGCTGGACGATGAACGCGTCGAGCAATGCCTGGATGCATTGTTGGCGGCACTGGTGTCTGCGCATGGCGCACGGGCACGAGCATAAGGAGACACAATGAACGTAGAGCGTACTCTGACCAAGGCGGATCTGGCCGAACTCTTGTTTGAACGTGTTGGCTTGAATAAACGCGAAGCCAAAGATATTGTGGATACTTTCTTTGCCGAAATCCGCGACTCCCTGGCCGATGGTGTCGAGGTCAAGTTGTCCGGTTTCGGTAATTTCCAGGTTCGGGACAAACCCCCGCGTCCTGGTCGCAACCCCAAAACGGGTGAAGTCATCCCGATTTCGGCGCGACGCGTGGTGACATTCCACGCCAGTCAGAAGCTCAAAAGTGTAGTCGAAGGGGCGCCAGTGGCGCCCGAGGATGACCAGGACTGAAGCCTGGTACGTTTGCGTACAGTTTTGCCTGACTGAACGTGTAAAATCACTCCTATTGTCGATGAGCATCAGTGGCTATGAGCACAAACGAAAAGACGGCGACCTTGCCACCTATCCCTGCCAAGCGGTATTTCACCATCGGTGAAGTCAGCGAGCTTTGCTTGGTCAAGCCCCACGTCCTGCGTTATTGGGAGCAGGAGTTTACGCAGTTAAAGCCCGTCAAGCGACGCGGTAACCGACGTTATTACCAGCACCATGAGGTGCTGCTGATACGCCGGATTCGCGGTTTGCTGTACGACGAAGGCTTTACGATCAGTGGTGCGCGCAATCGTCTGGGCGATGGTCCGGATATGCCTTTTGACCAGGAAGCCGCTGTGCGTCTGACCGGTCAGGAAATGCAGGCCTTGCGCACCAACTTGGGTCAGATCCAGGCAATGCTGGATCAAGCCTTGGCAATCACGGATCCTGGCTCGGCTCAGTAATCCGGGGTTGCTAAGCAGGAACGAAGGTCGGCCTTGGTGCCGGCCTTTTTTCATGGAAGGGATTAGCAGTGAACTTACGTAGTCAGGCTCTAAAGGCTTTGTTAGTACAAGAGCCGGCTGCCAAGCTGGCAGCAGTACGAGCAATTGCCCATGGCTTGCCCGTAGGGGCAGATGAGCATTTGGAAGAGCCGCCCGGCGTACCGGGACGGCCCGAGGGTTTGCGTTTTGTGAGCCCTCAGCATGTTTCCAAGCGGTCCGTGCGTACGATCCAGGGGCGAGCAGCCTTATTGCATTCCTTGGCGCATATTGAGTTCAATGCCATCAATCTGGCCTTGGATGTCTTGTGGCGTTATCCCGGTTTGCCCGACGCATTCTATGCGGGCTGGTTACAGGTGGCGGTGGAGGAGGCTTTGCATTTTGAGCTGCTGAGCGATCATCTTCAAACGATGGGTGTCCGCTATGGGGATTTGCCTGTCCATGACGGCTTGTGGGAGATGGCAGAGCGAACACGCTTTGATCTGCTGGCGCGTATGGCTTTGGTGCCGCGTACTCTGGAAGCACGGGGGCTGGATGCCTGCCCCCTGGTGCATAAGAAGTTGCTGGATGCTGGCGATGAAAAAGCCGCCGCGATTATTGCCATCATTTTGCGCGATGAGGTCGGGCATGTAGCGTTGGGAAATTACTGGTATCGCAAAGTCTGCCGGGAACAAGGCTTGCCTGATTTTGCTACGTATGGCGAGTTGGCGCAGCGCTATCGCGCACCGCGTTTGCGCGGCCCCTTTAATCGCGAAGCCCGCCTGGAGGCGGGCTTCACTGTCGAGGAAATCGACGAGCTGGAACGGCTGGATGCCGCTTTTAAGAGCGGGTTGCCGACGAGCTAGCTTCCGTGTTGGGCTTGGGCAGGTTATCCAGCTGCCCAAAGCTTACGATGCGGCCAATATACAGAACGGGGCCTTCCGGTGCACCACTATTGGAACCGCCTTCGGTTTCCAGTGTCATCTCAAAAATCTGCTCATCTTCTACGGTGCCAATCAAGGCCGCAGGAACGGTGATGGGGCGATTGGGATCAATCAAACCCAATGAACGAATTTGTGTGCCGCGTGGGGTGTGTGTCCATAGCTGCACCGACTGCGTTGCTTTGACTTCAGTGCTGACCTTGGGCACCAGCAGGACATTGCCTTGTGGGTCTACTGTTGCAATCCAGGCCGGAGTAGAGGATTGGCCAGGGGCCTGCAGGATAGCCGCCTGACGTGGCTTCATCTCAATAACATTGACAGGGGGTTCCGAGTTCATGTTCATGAGCAGGGCAATCACCAGGCCCAGAATCACGACCGCAGCCAAGCCGCCCCACAAAACAGGCATGGGCATGGCAAAGCCACGGGACTTGCGTTCGCCATCAACAGGTTCGGGTTTGCGTTTTTTCTCTACGGTGACTGACTCAGGCTCGCTTTTGATGGGCTTTTTCTTGTCGGCGACCTTGGCTGGTGCTGTGGGCGCTGCTTCGGCTGTGACAGCAGCTGCTTTGGTGGCTGGGTCGGACTCTGCACGCAGCAAGGTGGGGAAGGGCGGTGTGTGATCGTCAGCCTTGTCGTTCGAGCTGTTGGCGGACCAGCGAGGTTCAGTGCGAGTGGCAGCTTCCGCTTTAGTGCTTTGGTCTGCCGAAATACTGATCTTGATACTAGGTTCCTGGCGCACTGCTTTGATAGCTGGAGCGCTTGTGCTGGCGTTGCCAGTGCTTTCCGATTTGGGAGCTTCAGCAGCCGGACTGCTTGTGCTCCCAGCCTGACGACGTGCGGCAGGTGGAGGCAAGCCCAAGGTATGGTGAATGTGAGCCAGACTAGTGGGGGCAGGCACTGTTGGGGTCAGGCAGTCCACTAGCTCCAGCCACGCTTGCTCCCAAGCCAATGCCAGACGCGCTGCCTGATCATTTTGCTGCATCAGGGTGTGGGCTTGGGCCAATTCATGCTGGCTGAGCAGCCCCAAGGTATATTCGCCAATCATCACTGCATGGCGTGGATCGTTGGCGTTGCCCTCATTAATCAGGGGAGTGAGCTGTTGCAAGCCATGCTGGACCACAGCACGCAATTGTGCGGGGGAGCGGTTCAACTGAGGGCCCAACTGTTCGTAACTATTGCCGTGCAGATAGGCATGGATCATGGCGCGTTGGCTGGTGCCATCCAGCTTGCCCATGGCAGGGATGAAACGCTGTCCGGCTTGCGGCTTGATGGCAGGCAGGGCGTAATTGTTATCGCCGCTTTGCGCGCGTTGACGCAGGCGAGCCAGTAGCCTGAACCGCAGAATGCTGTAAATCCAGGCGCGCCCTTCGCCTAAATCGGGGTCATAGCCGGCAGCGTTTTTCCATAACAAAACAAAGCTATCGCGCAGAACCTCTTCGGCATCAATGCGGCGGCCCAACACGGCCTGGCCCAAAGCCAGCATCAAGGGGGCTTCCTGGTCGTACAGCACATCCAGCGCCTGGCTGTCCTGTGCGGCTAACTGGTCCAGGGAAGAAGAATACGAAAAAGAAGAAGACGGCATGGATGGATTTTGCACGGTAAAGGGATTCATGAGCCAGATGTCTGGTATCGGGCGCTATTTTTACTGTGTCTGCGCCAGTTTCAGACAAGCAGGTATTGTATGCCTTTCGTTGAAGGCTTGAAGGTAACAAAGTGCTGGATTGCCAGCATTTTCTTTGCAGTGACAAGCCTTGAATTTCCTGATTTTCAGCACTGGATGCTTGCTGGTCAGGTCCCTTATTCGTGTGACTGTGGTTTGCAGGTCAATAATCAGCCAAACAAGCATGCCGTCGGCAGGGTCTTGGCAAGGATAAGCAGTTCAAAAGGCTATACTTATTCGTTATGTGCTACCTGGCAGTTTTGATAATTACCCAGGCGTAGAACCTCATTTCTGTATTCGCATCAAGGACATGGCAGGGCCTGCCTGCCAGTGGAAAGCGTAGTCTGCTTGTCCTGCCTTGATTTCAGCGTTGTGCTGCAACTTATTTTTAAGCTGTCCGCGGTTTTTCGGCTTTGTGCTGTTGAACACGGACCTATTGCGTGTGCCTCCTCGTCCTGAAGTGCTTGATGGTGTCTCCGGTGGTCTGAGCACCCTGAAATCCTTATTTCCTTACGTTTGGCGATTCAAGACTCGCGTGGTCTTGGCTTTGTCCTGTTTGCTGCTGGCAAAAGTCGCCACCGTGATGATGCCGATCTACCTGAAGCAGGTAATCGATGCGTTGAGCCTGCCCGCTACGGCTTTGATGCTGCCGGTGGCCGCCTTGTTGGGATATGGCGCCGTACGTCTGGCCTCCAGCGCTTTTGGTGAAATACGGGATGCCCTGTTTGCGCGAGTCACGCAAGGGTCGGTGCGGCTGATTGCGAACCACGTCTTTCGGCACCTGCTGGATCTGTCCTTGCGCTTTCATACTGAACGCCAGACAGGTGGCTTGAGCCGGGATATTGAACGGGGCACCAAAGGCGTTAGCTTTCTGCTGAATTTCCTGGTCTTCAATATTTTGCCAACCTTGCTGGAAATAGCTCTGGTCTGTGGCATCTTGCTCTGGCGATACGACTGGGCCTTCGCGGCGGTGACCTTGGGGACGATTGCGGCCTATATTGTGTTCACCTTGCTGGTGACTGAGCGGCGCATGCGTTATCGGCGAGCCATGAACGACTTGGACAGTCGTGCCAACTCTCGCGCGATTGATGCCTTGCTCAATTACGAGACAGTCAAATACTTCGGTAACGAGGATTACGAGATCAATCGCTACGATCAGAATATGGGCCAGTGGGTCCAGGCTGCCGTGCGTAATCAGGTATCGCTGAACCTGCTCAATATTGGTCAGGCCTCGATTATCAGTGTTGGGGTGACGGCCTTGCTGTTCATGTCGGCGCAAGGTGTGCTGGCCGGAACCATGACGGTGGGTGACGTTGTGCTGGTGTCTGCCTTCCTGACCCAGCTTTATGCGCCTTTGAACTTTCTGGGTTTTGTTTACCGCGAAATCAAGAATTCACTGGCTGATATGGAGCGCCTGTTCTCCTTGCTGCGTCGCAAGCAAGAGGTGAAAGATGCGCCGGATGCCCAGGTCTTGTCCTGTGAGCAGGCGGGTGTGCGTTTCGAGAACGTCAGCTTTGCCTATGACAGCCGTCGCAAAGTCATTCAAAACCTGAGTTTCGAGATTCCCGCCGGCAAGACGGTAGCGGTGGTAGGGTCTTCGGGCGCAGGTAAATCCACCTTGTCGCGTCTTTTGTTCCGTTTCTACGATGTGACGGAAGGTCGCATCCTGTTCAACAATCGCGAGTTGCGCGAATGGACGCAAGAGAGCTTGCGTCGTCATATCGGTATCGTTCCCCAGGATACGGTCCTGTTCAACGATACGATTTTGCACAATATTGCGTATGGCCGTCCTGATGCCAGCAAAGAGCAGATCGTGGCAGCAGCACGGGCCGCCAGTATCCACGACTTCATCGAAAGCCTGCCCGATGGTTACGAGACCATCGTGGGTGAACGTGGTTTGAAGTTGTCCGGGGGCGAAAAGCAGCGCGTGGCCATTGCCCGCACCTTGCTGAAGAACCCACCGGTGCTGATTCTGGACGAAGCCACCAGTGCGCTGGACACGCGCACGGAACGGGCGATTCAGGCGGAGTTGAACGAGATTGCCCGCGACCGCACTACCTTGATCATTGCTCACCGTCTATCCACGATTACGGACGCGGATTTGATTCTGGTTCTGGAGCGCGGACAGATCGTGGAGCAGGGCACGCACAGCGAGCTTTTAGCCCTGGATGGCGCCTATGCCCGGATGTGGAATATCCAGCAAAGTCTGGAGGGATAATTTGACCATATAGTACCAAAGCGGTACTATATGGCTCTACGACCTGTTCAGAGAGAAGGAATGCTGCGAATCAGTAAAATCATTGATTACGGCACTTTGGTGCTGACACACATGGCTGGCGATCCAGATCGTGTGTTCAGTGCGTCTGACTTGGCCGCCATCCTGGGTTTGGGCCAACCGACTGTCAGCAAGGTGCTTAAACTGCTGGGCCAGCACGAGCTGGTCATCAGCAGCCGAGGCGCACGCGGAGGGTATGTGTTAGGCCGCCCCGCCAAACAGATAAGTGTAGCGCAGATTATTGATGCACTGGAAGATCAGCCCTTTGGCTTGACTGAATGTGTAGCTACTCCTGGAGCCTGTTCCGTGGAGTCAGATTGCCATATACGCAGTAATTGGCAGCGTATCAACGATATTGTCCGACGCACCTTGGAAGAGGTCAGTGTTGCAGACATGATACGCGTGCCCGTTAACGAATTTCCCCTGACACACAAGCCGGGTCCCGAATTGAAAAACAGAAACAAGGCGAACACCTCCAACGTGGAGTTAACCGAATGAGTACCGTCAACGAACATCTGGACACCTTCCTCGATCGTGATTACGAGGCAGGCTTTGTCACCGACATCGAGTCTGAAACCATACCGAAAGGTCTGAACGAAGACGTCATCCGTTTCCTGTCCGCGAAAAAACGCGAACCGGAGTTCATGCTGGAATGGCGCCTGGCTGCTTACCGCCAGTGGCTGACCATGAAGTATCCCAAGTGGTCGATTGTGGAGTATCCACCTATCGACTTCCAGGACATCAGCTACTACTCCGCGCCCAAGAGCAAGGCCGACGGCCCCAAGAGCCTGGACGAGGTGGATCCTGAATTGCTGCGCACCTATGAAAAACTGGGTGTGCCCTTGCACGAGCGCGCGCGTCTGGCCGGTGTGGCAGTTGACGCCGTGTTTGACTCAGTCTCGGTGGCCACCACCTTCCGCAAAGAGCTGGAAGAAGTGGGCGTGATCTTCTGTTCCTTTTCCGAGGCTGTGCGTGAATATCCGGAACTGGTGAAAAAGTATCTGGGTACGGTTGTCCCTCCTAGCGACAACTTCTACGCCGCCTTGAACTCGGCCGTATTCTCCGATGGCTCCTTTGTGTTCATCCCCAAAGGCGTACGCTGCCCGATGGAGCTGTCCACCTACTTCCGCATCAATGCCCGCGACACTGGTCAGTTCGAGCGCACCTTGATCATTGCGGAAGAGGGCGCTTCGGTCAGCTATCTGGAAGGCTGTACGGCGCCGATGCGCGATGAAAACCAGTTGCACGCAGCGGTCGTGGAACTGGTCGCCTTGGACGACGCCAAGATCAAGTACTCCACCGTGCAAAACTGGTACCCCGGCGATAAAGACGGCGTAGGCGGTATTTACAACTTCGTCACCAAGCGTGGCGAATGCCGTGGCGCACGTTCGCACATCTCCTGGACGCAGGTTGAAACTGGCTCGGCCATCACCTGGAAATACCCCAGCGTGGTGCTGCGCGGCGATGATTCCCAAGGCGAGTTCTACTCGGTCGCCCTGAGCAACCACCGCCAGCAAGCCGATACCGGCACCAAAATGATTCATATGGGTCGCAATACCCGCAGCACGATTATCTCCAAGGGGATTTCGGCTGGCCAAGGTATCAATACCTATCGCGGTCTGGTTCGTATTACCCCCAAGGCAGAAAACGCCCGCAATTACACCCAGTGTGATTCGCTGCTGATCGGCAAGCGCTGCGCTGCACACACCTTCCCAACTATGGAAGTGCAGAACCCCAGCGCCAGTGTGGAACACGAAGCAACCGCTTCGCGCATTGGCGAGGACCAGCTCTTTTACGCCATGCAGCGCGGCCTGACTGCCGAAGATGCCGTCTCCATGATCGTGAACGGCTTTTGTAAAGAAGTGATTAAAGAATTGCCCATGGAGTTTGCGGTCGAAGCACAGAATTTGCTCGGCGTCAGCTTGGAAGGCAGTGTAGGTTAAGGAGAATAATGAAATGCTGACGATTAAAGATTTGCGCGCTTCGGTTGAAGATAAACCTATCCTTAAAGGTCTGAACCTGGAAATCAAGCCCGGTGAAGTCCACGCCATCATGGGCCCGAACGGCTCGGGCAAGAGCACCTTGTCCCAAGTTCTGGCCGGTCGTGAAGACTACACCGTGGAAGGCGGTTCGGTTGATTGGCTGGGTCAAGACCTGCTGGAAATGAAGATTGAAGACCGTGCCCGTTCCGGTCTGTTCCTGGCCTTCCAGTACCCCATCGAAATTCCCGGTGTGTCCAACGCCTACTTCCTGCGCGCTTCCGTGAACGCCGTGCGCCGTCATCAGGGCTTGCCTGAGCTGGACGCCATGGACTTCCTCAAGCGCGTCAAAGAAGAAATGAAGACGGTTGGCATGCGCGAAGAGTTTCTGTACCGCTCCGTGAACGAAGGTTTTTCCGGCGGCGAAAAGAAACGCAACGAAGTTCTGCAAATGAGCCTGCTGGAACCCAAGCTGGCCATTCTGGACGAAACCGACTCCGGACTGGATATTGACGCTTTGCGTGTGGTGGCTGACGGCGTGAACCGTCTGCGTTCCCCCGAGCGTTCCTTGCTGGTGATTACTCACTACCAACGTCTGCTGGACTACATCGTGCCTGACTTTGTGCACGTATTGGCCGGTGGCAAGATCATTCGTTCCGGTGGCCGTGAATTGGCTCTGGAACTGGAAGAGCGTGGCTACGGTTGGGTGCTGGAACAAGCAGCCGCCGAACAAAAAGCCAAGGGAGCTGCGGTATGAGTCTGCCGGATTGGGTCAACAGCTTTGCCGCTCAGGCTGCACAAGCACCTGGAGCCGGCCTGCCATGGCTAAGCGCCGTGCGTCAGCGCGCGCTGGATCGTTTCGCACAAGAAGGCTGGCCAACCACGCGTATTGAAGCCTGGCATCACACCTCCTTGGCTTTGCTGGAACAACAAAGTTTTGCGCCTCAGAAGTCGGCTTCGGCCGCAGAACTGGTGGCGTCGGTGCGCCAGCAAGAAGACGGGTACTTCCTGGTCTTTGTGGATGGTCACTACGATGCGGCCTTGTCGCACCTGAACGAGTTGCCAGCAGGCGTGCGTTTGTCCTCGCTCAGCACCTGTCTGGAACAGGATGCAGACTGGTTGCAGCAGGCTTATGGGGACGAGTCCCTGGGCGCCTCGACCGCGGCCTTGAACCTGGCTTTGGCCCAGGATGGCGCGGCCTTGCACATCGCTGCGGGCAAGCACCTGGAGCAGCCTGTTCATCTGGTTTTTGTGCGCACCCAAGGTGGCAGCGCCAGCTTCACGCGTAACCTGATTTCTCTGGAATCCGGTGCCAGTGCAACGGTGGTTGAACACTATGTAGGTCAGGAAGGAACGGATGCTTCCTTGAGCAGCGTCGTGACTCGCCTGAACGTGGCGCCTGATGCCAAGCTGACACACATGAAGTTGCAGCAGGAAGCGCTGCAAGACTTTCACCTGGCTGCAATCGATGTGCAGCAAGGTCGTGGCTCGGTATTCAATTCGCACTCCCTGTCCTTCGGTGCCCGTATTGCCCGCAACGACATTGCTACCGTCTTCAATGGCGAGCGCTGCGAAACCTTGTTCAATGGTTTGTATTTTGTGGATGGCCGCCGTCACGTGGACCACAACACCATCATTGATCACGCTCAGCCTAACTGCCAAAGCCGTGAGTTCTACCGTGGCATTTTGGCCGACACCGCCCGCGGTGTGTTCAGTGGTCGCGTATTGGTAGGCAAGGGCGCGGATGGTACGGATTCGGTACAGCGTTCGGACAGCTTGCTCTTGTCCAAGATGGCACGTGCAGACTCCCGCCCTGAGTTGGAAATCTACGCCGACGACGTCAAGTGTGCACACGGTGCCACTGTGGGTCAGCTGGATGCAGATAGCCTGTTCTACCTGCGCTCGCGTGGCATGACCATGGAAGATGCACGCAATATGCTGATTTACGCATTTGCCGCTCAGTCTCTGGAGCGCATTGCGTCCGAGAGCCTGCGTAGCCGTGCCACAGTCGGTATTAATGCTTTGTTGCCTGGCGGTCTTGCCCTTGGAGATCTTGCATGAATGCGCCTATGCCCGTAACTGCTGCTGGTTTGCTAAATCACCGCGAGGATTTTCCTATCCTGGCTCGCCCCATCCGGGGCCAACGCCTGTCCTATCTGGACAATGGCGCGACGACGCAAAAGCCGCGCTCGGTCATTGAAGCCGAGGCGCGATTCTATGAGCAGTCCAATGCCAACATCCACCGTGGTGTGCATTGGCTGTCTCAGCATGCTACTGAGCTGTACGATCAGGCCAGAAGTACAGTGCGGGCATTTCTGAATGCCGCGCGCGACGAAGAAATTGTGTTTACGCGTGGCACCACAGAATCCATCAACCTGGTGGCCTATAGCTGGGGCATGGACAACCTGAAAGCAGGCGACGAGATTCTGCTGACCGGTCTGGAGCATCACTCCAATATCGTGCCTTGGCAGTTGGTTGCCCAGCGTACCGGTGCCGTTATTCGCGTGGTGCCTGTGCTGGATAACGGTGAGCTGGATCAGGAAGCCTTCAAGCAACTGCTCAACGAGAGAACCCGCCTGCTGGCTGTGGGCCATGTGTCCAATGCCTTGGGCACGATCAACCCCATCGCTGAAATGACCCGTCAGGCGCATGCCGTCGGCGCCAAGGTGCTGGTGGATGGTGCCCAATCCGTTCCCCACGGTGTGGTGGACGTACAAGCCCTGGATGCGGATTTTTACACGTTTTCGGCCCATAAACTGTACGGTCCTACCGGCATGGGCGCCTTGTACGTGCGCTACGAGATTCTGGACAGCATGTCGCCCTGGATGGGCGGCGGTGACATGATCACCACCGTCAGTTTCGAGCAAAGTAATTACGCCCCTGTGCCACAGCGCTTTGAGGCAGGTACGCCCAATATCGCTGGTGCCATTACCATGGCTGCCGCTATCGATTATTTGATGGGTATAGGCATGCAGCGTATTGCCGACCATGAAGCGCTGTTGCTGGACTACGCCACCGAAGCCTTGCTGGCCATGCCTGGCATTCGCATTATTGGTACGGCCGCACACAAGGCAGGCATTGTGTCCTTCCTGGTCGACGGTATTCACCCGCATGATCTGGGCACGATTCTGGACATGGACGGCGTTGCTGTGCGTGCCGGTCACCACTGTGCCATGCCCTTGATGACGCGCTTTGGCATTCCCGGTACGGCTCGTGCCTCCTTTGCCTTGTACAACGATTACGCTGATATTGATGCTTTGCTGGGCAGCCTGCGCAAAGCTCAAAAACTATTTGGAGTTGGCTAAATGAGCCAGGATTTCAACGGGCTGCGCGAGCTCTACCAAGAGGTCATTTTTGACCATAACCGTAGCCCGCGTAACTTTGAAGTAATAGAAAACGCCAGTCATTTTGCCAATGGCCACAATCCGCTGTGTGGGGATCAACTGGCTGTGTACGCCGTGGTTGAAGACGGCATTGTGCAGAAAGTCAGCTTTGTGGGGCATGGCTGCGCTATTTCCAAGGCTTCGGCATCCTTAATGACCGAAGCCGTAAAAGGCCTGAGTCTGGCCGAGTTTGAGTCTCTATTTCAAGATATGCACGCCATGTTGACAGAGGCCCATCCCGATCGAGATCTGGGCAAGCTGGAAGTGTTATCTGGTGTGCGTGAATTCCCCGCACGGGTTAAATGTGCCACTCTGGCCTGGCATACCCTGCATAACGCCATCAATCAGGCCAAAGAAACCGCGCAAACCGAATAAAGGCGCAAACAAGCCATGAGCTACTTTGAACGACATGATGTGCTGGTCAGCCGGGATTGTCCGGCTGTCAGTATCCCTTACGGTGCTCCCGTTACGATCGAGGCGGGTTGTACAGCAACGATTACCCAGAAGCTGGGTGGCAGCTATACCGTGATGGTAGAGGGCAACCTGTACCGAATTGAAGGTGTCGATGCCGATGCGCTGGGTTTTGAGGCCCAGGACAAGCCCGAGGTTTTTGTACCCGAGCTGCCCCTGAGCGAAAAAACCATTGAAGACGCCGCCTGGATTGTGCTGGCTAGCGTTTATGATCCGGAGATTCCGGTCGATATCGTTAATCTGGGCTTGGTGTACGCTTGTCACGTGAAGCAGACTGGTCCAGAAGCGTTCTCCATCACCATGGAAATGACGCTGACGGCTCCGGGTTGCGGTATGGGCGCCATGATTGCCGATGAGGCCCGCTACAAGCTGGAGACTATCCAGGGCGTAGAGAAGGCCGTAGTGGATCTGGTTTGGGATCCACCGTGGAGCCGGGAACGTATGAGTGAATCAGCTCGCTTGCAACTAGGAATGCTGTAATAGAAAAGCCTGCGGTTAGCAGGCTTTTTCGATGTGGGTGTTGGGCATCCCTAGCCTGGCTCCTTTGGAGACCGCGTGATAGACGGCCTCGTTACGGTTGTGTACGTTCATCCGCATATACAGGGTTTCAGCATGCGCCTTGGCTGTAGCCGATGAAATATTCAACTGCCGGGCCACGCCCTTGATGGTCATGCCGCGTGCCAATAACACCAGCACTTCATACTGGCGCGGTGTCAGGCCCAGCAGCCGCGCTTCGTCAAGATGGTCTGTCTCAGGATCGGCGGGTGGCCAGCGTATGGGCTCGTAGGACGTAATCAGCTTGTCGGAATGAGCTTGGGACGGCGATGGACTCGATGGCTGGGTTACAGTCGTGGTCATTGCCATCGTTTGACGCTGGGGCGCAGGCGATGGAAAACAGGAGCCGCCGGCCAACACCAGATTGATCGAAGCCGCCATTAATTCCGGTGTGGCGGTCTTGAGCAAATGTCCCATAACGCCGGCAGGCATGTCTTGAAGCGCAGGCAAGGAGTAGTGGGAGTCGGCTATCAGGAGTACGGCGCTGGGTTGCAGGCTGCGGTACGCATCAGCCAGCAGCTTCAAACAGGCCTTGGCCGATGGCACCGACAATAGCAGCAGCTCACAACATCGTGTCTGCAGACCGGTTTCCATAGATTCGTAGTCCATGCTGAGCAGTTCCGCGCTGGGCAGGGTGTCTGCCAGCAGCCGTACGATACCCAACCTGTATAAGGTGTGTGGCTCTACGATGATAATTGTTGTCATTTTATGTCTCCCTCGCTGCGTCATGGGCTCTATGTCATTACGTTGAATAAGCCTTTTGTTGGTTCGATTGCATGTGTCATTGTCTTTGGTAGTTATGGGTATTTTCTTTTTTCATTCCTATTGGCAGCCTAATTTTCAGATGGCTAGCCGCATTCAGAACGGGCGAATCATGTGAAATTGTTAATCATTGTTTGTTTTGGTTAAATTTTGATGTTTTAAACGCCATACCGTGCCCAAAAGCGCGGATCAGGTATCTGGAAAGCCTTATAAACTCGGGTTACTCCTATGCTCCATAATCCCTAAACCGCTTACATATCAATAGCTTGAGTGTTGTCAGCGGCGCCTACTATATAACATATTGCCGCTGACATTTGGCTTACGTCAGCCGGTTAATGTTGGTTGACATACGCATTGTTGAAATTACCCGTCTGGGTGACGGTACTGTTGTGGTTCAGGCCGCTTTGCACCACTTGGGCACGGTTGCCCCAACCGTTCTGCATAACCGACGAATCCAGGTTGAAACCGACCTGGGTAACCACGGCCTTGTTATAGCCGCCGCTCTGGCTGATGTAGGAATCGTTGCCGATGCCTGCTTGGGAGTTATAGGCGTCATTGCCCAGGCCACTTTGGATGATGTTGCTGTCGTTGCTGTAGCCGGTCTGTTCAGTAACGGCTTTGTTATGCGAGCCGATCTGGACAATACTGGCGTGCAGGCGATCCGAATTGCCCCACCACGTGCCGGTTTGGCTGATAGTGGCATCATTTTTGTGGCCACCGCCCTGGACGATGGAGGCGTTCGAGTTGGAGACATTCCACTGATCGATCACGCCTTTGTCGTACTTGCCCCTGTCGGTGATGCTGGCGGTCGAGCTCATGCTTTTGTATTGATTGATGTACGCATCTCCTTTGTACCCCGATTGGGTAATGAAGGCGTTGACATGGCTGCTGTTGTCTTGCTCAATGACTGAGTCGTTGCGCGCGCCGCTGTCGTTGATGACAGCCAGTGCGTCACGGGTTCGGTATTGATTGACATAGGCATCGCCCGCTTGTCCCGTCTGGTTTACCCAGGCCTGGTCACCAGTGCTGCGGACTTGTTCCACAACCGCCTTGTTGTCCGAGCGTAATTGCTTGATGCCGATTTGCGATCCGTTGGCCTGCCATTGGCTGGCAAAGGCGTCGTTGCGGTTGCGTGACTGGGTGATGGTGATCGTGGAGTTGCCGCCGCTGCGGCTTTGTTCCACCACGGCCTTGTTGTCGTTGCCGTTGATGACCTTCACGGTGGTGCGAACCGTACCGTTATCCCACTGGTTGATGTAATCGTCGTTGCGGTCTCCCTTCACGTCGATGGTCGCGTTGGCGTTGGCGTTGTGGTTTTGAAGAACTACGCCTTTGTTGAAATTGCCGGTCTGCGTCACGGTGGCGTTGTCAGCCAGCGCCAGTGTGGGCAGGGCCAGCGCGGTGCCCAGGGCAATAGCTAATGTGGACAGTTTGCCGTTCATATACTTCTCCTCAGTGCATGTCGAAGACCGTTGTTAGGAAAGAGAGCGGTGGCCGGTCTTCTCGGAACCACCGCGCTGTCTGCTCGTGTTCAACTGCCGGTGACTGGAGCTGTCTGCACCTCATCGCTTGTGGCCTCATTGGCTTGCGTGGCCTCAGGAGCGGCCACAGCGGTCTGGGTGCGCATGCTGCGATAGGTTTCGTTTTGCTTCATGTAGTTCTGCACGATGGGGTTGTTACGGTCGGCCTCGTTTTGCAGTCGCCATTGGCCTTCCTTCATGCCTTGCACGATCAGATGCACCACCGCCGATTCAATGGCCTCTTTGACCGAGAGCTGGGCCGGTTCGTTGTTAGTTACGCCAGCCTCGATTTCCAGCAGGTCTTTGAAGTTCACGAACTTGTAGACGCTGGGCCGGACTTCGTAGGAAAAGATGGTCTTGGTCGTGGACACGCTTTGCAAAATGTTGCCGGTGCGCACGTCGATGGCCCGCAGGTTGACCGTGACTTGGTCCACCCGATACTGGGTAGACAGGCCTACGCCCAGAAAGCGTGCGCCCGCGCCGCCCGTGCGCACATTGCTTTCATAGGAGATGATGCCTCCGTCCATCATGATTTCGGCCGGGGCTAGCGGCGGGATGTTAATGGCGGTGCGCTGGCCGTTTTCCTGCGAGCCGTCCAGGGCGCGCACGATGCGCCGCTCGGTCAGCAGTTCCTGCAGGCTTTCGCGCTCGACCGGAGTGAACCAGCGCGAGTCACGCAAGGCTTTGACCAGCAGGGCGGCGGCTCCCTGGGTGACTGAGGTGGAAAAGGAACTGTCCGGATTGGGCTTGTATTGGCCGGTCTGGTCACGAAACCCGTAGACGGCCACGGTCAGGCGCTGGGCGGGCGCGGGGAGCTCCAGCAGATCGTGTGTGGCTGGCGAGGCGGGCGTCAGGTAGGCAGAGCCTTTGACTTCGGCCGGGGTGGAGGGGACGGCGCAGGCAGCCAGGGCCCAGGTCAGGGCCAGCACGCTTAACAGGCGTGTTGGGCGCGCGTTCAGGACGGTCACTGTGCTCATCATGGTTGCATCACTCGGAAAGTAGTGGAAGCGCCGGTGATCCGGTCCGTAGTGGTGATCGTCAGTGCTCCGCCGCCGATATCGACGACGCTGACAGTAAAGCTGCCGGTCTCGAAGGTCCCGGGTACAAATTTGCCGTTGCTGTCCACAAACTGCGAGGACGCGGCCGAGGCCAGGCGACTGAGTACCGAGCGCTCCAACTGATCGTTGAAGTCCTGGAAGGGCGTGCGCTGCTCAAAGGATGAGCCCAGGTCTTCGGCGTCGGGGTCCGTGTGCTTGTTGGTGACCTGGGCCGAGTTCAGTAGCCATTGCCCATTGAGCGGGCTGCCGCCGAAATTGGGATTGACGGGGGTATATATCAGTTCGGTTGCGTGGACGGGAGCAAATAGCGCACCGGTCAGCACAACAGAGGCAAGGGGCAGGAAGGTCTTCACGTTATGTCTCTCTTGTTAAAGTTCGTCCGGAGCAAGGTCCGGGTTGTTGGTGAGTACGCGTTCGATCTCGCTTTTATTGACGTTTTCCAGAACAAGATCCACAGCCCGCTCACTGGCCTTCTTTGTGCCGGAACGCGCGGGCGTGAGAAAAGCGTGATACATGCGCTGGCGGCGGTATTCGACCCAAATTTCGCTGCCCCAGCGGGCCGACGGGCGCTCCACCACCGTCAGGGTGAAGGGACTGGCCCCGGTCAGCTCGCGCCAGCGATTGCTGAAGTAGCGGTAAAAGTCTTGTCCTTGCACCGTTACGGTGCGGTTGATGACGATGCCCGCGAGTGGATCGTCAAACAGGTTCTTGCGAACTACTTCAGCCTGCCGGATGGCTTCCATGAAGTTGGCCGGTTTGGGCTTGCTGGTATCTCTGCCTGGTTGTGCAGCGGCGCTGCTCATGACACACAGCATTGCCAGGAGCACGGCCCCTTGTTGGTATGGTTTTGTCATTGCAGCACCTGTTGTTCCTTCGCCTTACGGCTTGATACATCGGCGTTACTGACTATGGTAGAGACGGCCATCTGCAATTACATGAGCCGCATTTCCTAGGCTGTTTGCCCTTGCACAGGGCTGTTTTTGCGTCGGTGCTACTGATTCGGCGTAGGCTGTTTGGGGTAGGCGCGCGGACGAAAGATCAGCGGTGTCAGTGGTTCTCCGTCGTGTGGGCCGGTTGCCTGCTGCATGGGTAGCGGATTGGCTGCTTCTACATGCTGTACCGCGCCGTCCTGGGCGTTGTAGAGCACGACGATGCGGCTGTGGCGCACGGTATCGATCTGCTCGCGATCAAAGTGCGGCAGGGGGGGCTGCTTGACGCGATGCGAGCGGCTGCGTTGGCGGTACAGGGCCTGGCGCAGGTGGCGCTGCTGGCGCTGCTGGCGTCGCCAGCGTGACCAGGCCAACAGCAGCAGGCCGTTGGTCAGCAGAACCGCCCCGTAGAACAGAAAGGTGGTCAGGGTTGGGAAGATCGGATCTATCTGTTCGTAGCCAGCTTTGTCCATGGTGTGACCGATCAATAGGAGCAAGCCTTTGGCGATCAGGTAACTGAAGACGAACCAGCCGGCGATGGTCAGTAGACGGTCTATCCAGCGAGTGATGGGATGGCGTTGGGTCGTGATGATCATGACAGCTCCTTGATACCCCGGTCGGGGCTGCTCCAGCGGGCGCGTTTGCGACGCAGGCGCAGCATGACCATGGGGAAACTCCACAGCGTGGTTAAAAAATTGATCAACCAGTAGGCAAATGGGTACCAGATGATCCAGAACATCGTCAGGGGCAGATCGGGCTCGTAGCGACGGTCGATCCAGATACTGACGGCGAACTGCAGCAGGCACATGCCGGCCAGCACCATACCGGTGAACGAGGGCGGGAACAGGCCGTCGATCTGGGTGGCGGCAGGCAAGTGGAGCATTTGTCCAAGCAACCAGATCAGCATCGCTACGCCCAGGGCGAAACTCCATAAGGTCGAACACAGGTATTCCAGGGTCAGGGGCCACATGCCGCGGTTTTCCCAGCGCAGCACCTGCGGGGTGTATTTCAGGAAGGTTTCCGCACCGCCCTGAGCCCAGCGCAAACGCTGCTTGAACAGGCCTTTCAGTGTTTCGGGCATCAGCACCCAGCACAGGGCGCGCGGCTCATAGAACACCTGCCAGCCGGCCAGCTGCAACTTCCAGGTCACATCGATGTCCTCGGTGATCATGTCCAGACTCCAGTAGTCCACTTCGTCCAAGGCCTGGCGACGAAAGCCTGCGATCACGCCGGAAATCGTGAAGATTTTTCCGTAGACGCGCTGCGTGCGCTTGATTAGCCCGATGATCGAGGAGAACTCGCCAACCTGGATGCGGCCGATCAGGGTGGAGCGCGTGCGGATGCGCGGATTACCGGTGGTGGCACCGACTTCCGGGTTACGCAGCATGGGGGCGACCAGATAATTGACGCCTTCCGGGTCCAGGTAAGCATCCCCGTCTATACACACGAAGTAATCGCCGCTGGCGCTCAGGGCTCCCATGCGCAGGGCCAGTGCCTTGCCCTGGTTCTGGGCCAGGTGGATGACGCGCAGCTTGTCGTACTCCTCGCTCAGATCATTGAGCACTTGGGCGGTGCGGTCGCTGGAGCCGTCGTTGATGGCGATGACTTCGATGTTGGGATAGACCTGGTTCAGCGCGGACAGGATGGTAGAGCGGGCGTTGGCCTGTTCGTTAAAGCAGGGGATCAGGATGCTGACCAGCGGCATGCCTTCCAGTTCGGGTGGGGCGTGTGGTTTATAGGTCCAGCGGCGTTCATGCTGGAACCAGAAGATCAAGCCGCCGCCTATCCATATGCCCGACATGAACAGCGGGTACATGAAGATGAAGTAGAGCAGTAGGTGGCTGGTCAGGGCGACGGTGATTCCCAGGGGAATTCCGACGATCAGGCACAGGGCCAATAGGGCGATCAGTCGTTCAATCATTTTTTGTTGGATACCATTCAATCGTGATTTCCGGACGAATCACGTTCATCTTGGGCTGATTGTTGACAAAGTCGTCGGGGTAATAGCCGACATGTCGCGCCCCTCTTGCCGTCAGTGCATTGAGCCAGTCGGCCACTAGATGGGAGTCCAGCGGACGGGATGGTTGACCTTGGCCGGGCCAATCGACCGATTGCACTTCGAACACGGTGCGGCGCAGGCCTTCTGGGTGGCTGGCCACCTTATCGACCAGCTCGTTCAGCCAGGTCACGGCATGCTGATCGAGGATGTCTTCCATGCGGGGCATGGCCATCACGGCAGTCCAGTCATAGGCTTGCAGAAAATCGTTCAGGTTCTGGGCAAACCACTGTTCGCTCTGGGGCTTCAGAACCGGTAGAGCGTACATATTGCGGGCCGTACTGATCTGCGGGCCGCGCTGCTTGCGTACCCGATCAGCTAGTTCCCGGGTCAAGTCGATCAGGGTTTGTGATTTAAAGCGCGTCCAGCGCTCAAACTGCTCGGGATTGGCTCGTATCGTTCTGATGTCCCTGCCAAAGCCGGCGTTTTCGTAGGCGTCCAGGGCGGCGGGCGAGGCATCTTCAAAGTCGGTCAGCGTGGCATCGTCATGGAATACGACACCAAAGAAGATGGCGCTGCGTCCCAGGTCTTCGTACAGATCGCCCATGATCTGGCGAGTGCGAGGGTCAAAGGGGGACAGGCGGCGGTAGCCTTGTGTGGGCAGGGAAGGTGGGCTGCCGTCGGCATGCCATTGCAGCACGCGTTGCGCCGGCTCGGACGTCTCGATGGCCAGCACGGGCATCCATGCAAAGACATTGACGTGGGCGCGCGAACTTAATTGCCAGGCCGTGCGATTGAACAGGTCGGCGCGCATGGGCAGGTGGCGGTTGGGGAAGTAGACCGCGCGCACCAGGCCATCGCCTGTGGGGTCGGCGAAGGCTTGCAGATAGACACTACGTGGTTTCAGGTCTGCGATGCGTTGCACCAGGGCGCTCAAGTTGCGTTCCATCTGCACCGGATCGGGGTCGTACACATAATCCAGATCCACATGCACCACGCGCTCGGCCTGACGGTCTTCACGGGCGGTGATAAAGCCTGCAAAGGTGCTGATGTCCGGGTCGTTATCCACCAGATAGCGGGGCATATTCATCGGGTCGTGGACATTGGCCACGCCGTCGCTCAGCGTCAGGGCCATCTGATAGCCTTCTTGCTCCAGAATTTGCAGGCCCAGGCCGCTGATCCGGCCATAGGGCCAGACCCAGACGCGCGGCGGCTTACCGGCGTGCTGTTTGACGCGGGCACTGATGGCGCGCACATCCTCGCGAAAGCGGGCGGTGTACTCGGCATCGGTCTCGTAGCGTTTCTGATCGGTCAGGTAGCGATGTGCGGCAGCCACTGGCTGGATATTGCCTTGTGGGTTGGCGATGGCACCGTAATGCATGTTTTGGGTGTGCGCGCCGATTTCCACCAAACCGGATTTGGCCATTTCGTCGATTTGTGCCCAGTGCAAAAAGCGCGAACGTTCGGTGGGAAGACCGCCAAAGTCCACTTTTTCGTTGTCGGGGGTGTCCAACCATTTGCCGACCGGGGCCAGCAGCGCAGGCCAGTGATAGGCTTTTAGCAGCGGGAACACGCGGGTATAGAAACTTTGATACCCGTCGTCAAATGACAGCAGCACTGCCTTTTCAGGCAGAGGCTCCACACCTTGGCGGGCGCGCATAATCTGCTCTACGCTGACGGGCACATAGTTGTTTTCCTGTAGCCAGGAAAACTGCTGGCGCAGGTGCTCGGTACTGACGCTCAGGTACGCCTGGTTAGGATCGTGGTCCTCCACGTCGTGGTAGGCGATGATGAGTAGCTCGTCATTGCGCCAGGGCTGCTCTTGTTGTTCGAGGCGACGCTGCTCGGGCGGTACATACAGGGCCGGCGGGCTGGCGCTGCAGGCGGATAAAAGGGCGCTGAAGGCCACTATCAGAAGGGTCAGGATTCGTGTGCTCATTGTCGTGGCCGCTTAGAATTTGATCTTGAGTTCAACCATGCCGCTGTACTGCTGTTCGCGCTGGCCGTCATAGGGGCGGGACAGGGCCTGCAGGCGCAGGCCGACTTCCAGATTGCGGTCGTGCTGGTAGTTCAGTTCGTAGGCGACGGAACCTACGGTGCCATTGCCATAGCCGCTTTGGTGATGTAAGCCCACACCCAGTGTGAGGGCTTGGGTCAGGCGCTCGTCATAGTGTTGGTAAAGCAGGTGCTCCAGACGTAGGGCAGGCACAGCCATGTATTCGCGCCGTGGGCTGTAGTAGGGTCTGTCTTCGTCTTTGTTGCCGGAAGCCCATAGTTCCAGCTGGGCGTCGGCCTTGATGCGCGGGCTGGTGTAGATGCGTTGGTTACCTGTGATCTGCAGACTCTGACGTACGTTGTTGTCAGAGAATTTTGTCCCGGTATAGGCGGCTTGCACCCATTGTTCGGGGCCGTTTTTCCAGCGCAGCCGTACTTGTCCCTGGTTGGCCGTGATGCCTGCGGCCAGGGCGCGATTCGGAATATCCAGGGTGCGATAGTCCAGGGTGCCGCCGATGCTCCAGTGATCGCTCAGCTCGTGATCAAGCTGCAGGCTGGCTCCCATCTTGTTGCCCTGACCCCAGTTCTGGTTGTTGATTGTCAACTGTGATTGCCAGTCGCGGCCGCGGTACTCCAGGCCGGCTCCCTGCCAGTTCACGTTGTGACCAAGCTCGTCGCTGGTATCAAGGTGACCGGCCAGGGCGGTGGCGCGCCAGTTGTAGTTGATGGGGGCGCTGTACCATTGCGCCTCGGTGCGAATGCCGTCATTGCCCGAGATATCGCCGCCGTTGCTGGTTTCAAAACCGCTGCGCAGGATCAATTCGTTCTTGCGGTAGGACTGCCAGTCTTTTTCCAGTTCCGCGACCCGCATATTGGTGGGGTAGTGCGCTTTGGCATACGCCAATAGTTCTTCGGCCTGGCGGTATTCGTGCAGATCCAGGGCGGTCTGGGCCTGGCTGATGATGACGTCTTCTTGGCGCGGCGCGTAGGTTTCGGCGATCTTCAGATTGCGTTCCGCCGCCCGTGGCATGCCCGACATGCGCTGGGCATCGGCCAGCGGCACGCGTAGGTTGACGTTACTCGGTGCCTGTGCGCTGGCCTTGCCCAGATTTTCGCGCGCCTCCTTGAGCAAACCCGTATAGGTATAGAGCGAGTTTTTCAAAATCAAGGCGTCGGTATAGCCTGGATTGGGCTGGGGGATTGGATTCCCGCGTAGCCAGCGAGTGGCGGGCATGTCTTTTTCCATGCGCTCGGCCAATGCCAGTGCCTGATCTTCGCGGCCAGACTCCAGCAAGGAAAAGGCCAATCCGGTTTGATAGCGTGTGCGTGTTTTTGCGTCCAGCGAGGGTTCGGCCAACGCCCGCTCGTAGCTGGATACGGCTTGTTCGGGGTGACGGGCGCGCAGTTGCAGGGCTCCTAGCGAGGCGTAGGCATAGCCTGGATATTGGGCCGCCCGTTCGGGAGCAATGTCTACTGTAGAGGGTGCGTCTTCGCGTGTGTCCATCGCAATCAGACGGTCACCACGGATGCGGCGGGCGAAAGCGGGGTTACCCAGAAAGCTGGCGCTGTCAGCCAGTTTGTCTTGCAACGCGATGGCTCGATTGGCGACCAGAAAACGTTCGGGTAGTGTGCGTGTGGGCTGGGGCGACAGCCGTGTCAATTCAGCGGCATAGTCGGCTTGACGGTCAGCCAGGTCTGCGTTCGAGAAGATGTCGGGATGTTGTGTTTGCCATTCCATCGCCTGGCGGTGCAGTCCGGCGGCATGCAGGGACTGGTCATAATCCCGGATAACATCGGTTTTGTCTGGCTGGACAGCCAGAGCGTCCTGGCTGACGCGCAGGGCTTCGTAGTTCTGGCCGGCAGCGCGGTAGATGTAGCTGCGCGTCAGCAGGTACATGGTGTTTTGGCGTGTGGCCGGCTGCAGTTGCTGGGCGCAGCTCAAGGCCTGGGCAGTCAGTCCGGCATCGGCCAGGCTCATGCACAGGCCCATGGTGAAGGCGGCTTGTTGTGGAAAGCGCCGCATTCCTTCCCGATACAGGTTTTGGGCCGGTGTCCATTGGCGCGCATCTTTGTAGGCGCGTGCTGTCAGCAGCAATACATCGGCCGGCAAGGGCAGGTTGGTCGGCCAGCTTTGGTACAGGCGGATGACCTCTTGCGGCTGGCCTGCCCAGGCATGAATGCGCATCAGATCAAGCTGGACACGTGTCTCTTGCGGATGCTGTTGCCGGTACTGCTGCAAGCCGGCAATGGCGGATTGGTATTGGCCTTGGCGTGCCTGTTTGATCCAATCCTCGTAGGAGGCGGCATACAGGCTGGTGCTACACGCGGTCAGTACCAGCAGGGTAAAGGAATCCAGCCAGAACCGGCGCAGAAACGAGGTTCTGGCTGGGAAGAGACCGACGTTTTGCAGAGCTTGTCTTTTTATTGATCGCCTGGACACTTCTCTTCCCCTTGTTGTTTGTGTGTACGTCCTGCCACTGTTCGTTACTGAGCGAACAGAAGGGTCTTAAGGGGTATCCTAGGAGTCTGGGCCTCTGGCGGTAATTGGCCTTTTGATGTAAACCACCAGGTTTTTTGTAGTAAGCCACTCGGCCTAAGCTAGATGCTTCTTAAGAAAAAGCTTGCACAACAGAGCAAACAGGGTCGGGGCTTGATTCTTTCGGGGCGTAGCGCACTTGCATGGGGTGCAATGGGTCGAAGGTGCTAATCCTTCCGTTCCGACCATATTTATCAAGGGCTTACAGCATTATTGCTGTAAGCCCTTGTTCATTGCTGTGGGGATTCTGTGGGGACTCGTTTTTCACCGATCACCCCGTCTTCTCAGAAGCGTAACCGCCGGCGCTTTTTCGGCATTGTGGGCAAGCTTCTCAACTTCGTTCAGCAATTTGGACAAATCAGCGGCTGAATAGTCTGTTGTGATTGACCCATTCGTGGGATCTAGCAGAACTTGCCTGTTTGCCAAATGCATTCCCGCAGCACGCAGCCGTCGCCCAAATGTGTGCTTTAAGTCATGTACTCGCACTGCGCTGAAACCGGCATTGGCTGGACATTGGTACAAATCCTCTCACGGTTGGGCCGCTCGTCACTTGGCAGCCCACCAGAGGCATCCATTTCGCTATGGGTTCACCCTTGTATGGAAAAACACATACGGCTCGTGCCTTGAAAGGGTAGGGGCTACTGCTGCAACCATACCAAAGTGCGTGTACGTCCATACATCGTGCCTTGCGAGAGCGTTCGTGGTTATGGGGTCGGTTGGGCCAATGCCTGCTATGCTAGCGTGGCTGACAGGTTATCCGTGGTGATTCGATCTGTCAGGCGTGCCTATGTACATTCAGGCATTGTCGGGCATACGCCTGCCTAGTTCCTGCTGCCAAGATGAACCGAGCGAATGTGAAGCAAGAGTAAATTTAACCAAACCGGAGAGATTTCCATGGGCACCAAAATTGTTACTGAAGCCGACCGTAAGCGTACTCCCCCTCCTGCCCCCCCCAAGGGCGTGAACCTCAGCACGAAATTCCGGGGGCAACGTGTTAGCCAGGAGCGCGGTGCGCATACCCGCAGCAAGAAAAATCCCGGCAAGCGTGCACATTCGGGTTAATTTCTGGAGACAGCTTGGTACCTGGCAAGGCTTCAACGGCGGATGCTGGAAGAATTAAGCATTTCCACACGCAAAAATGCCCGCCTGTTGAAAAATTGAACTGCACCCCAAAAGTTTGATACCCATCCAAGCTTTGGGGTGTTTTATATGGCGATGTACACAGAAGCATTCAAGCTAGAAGTTGCACAGACATATTGATCAACGCAGATAGGGGCGTGATCCTTAGCTGCCCAGTATCGTCTGGACCACCGGACGGTGTGTCGCTGGATGTTATGGTAGTTCCCTTCATTATCAAAGGGGGAAATGGCTGGAGAGAAGGAGTTACATCTTGAGTGATCAGCCAAGCGATAAGGCGTTGTGTGAAGCCTTGTCGGAATTGTTTGTAGATAGGCCGGTTAATTACCAGGCTATTGCGAACGTGGCCAAGTACTTTTCGGTCCACCATGTAGAAAGGGCTTTGTTCGAGTGGGTGGCGCCGGTTTGCTATTCCAACGCGCTTGCCCCCATCCCTTCAATCTGGACCGGGTTTGAACCCGACCAACTCTGGCGCGATATTGTGGCGCATCGCCAGGCTCGTGCCGGTGCCGGTCTGTTCAGACGGGTGCGCTGGCATGCCCAACAGCGTTTCCTGCGCTATTACTTTGCCAAGGAGTGGCGTGAGCTGTCTCAGTACTTGTCATCGGGTAATCCCCCCCATTTCTAACGATCGTTAAAAATGGGGGCGTGATGCGACAAGCCTTGCAAGAGGCATCCGCGTATCGATGTGAACTGTTGGCGCTTGATGTTGAGGATGCCATGCTGGCTTGCCAGATGTATGCGCTCTGGTCCCGGAGTGTGGCCAGAAGTCTGTCCTTGGCCGATATTCTGATTGCGCGTTGTTTGTCTTTGTTGCCAGCGCAATAGGCCCACTTGACGGGGTTTTTCTGGCTTCTGCAAGCGGCCTTGGTTCTGAAATTTGTCTTACCAAAGCCCATGATGAAATTTAAATTTCATCATGGGCTTTATGCTTTCATTGCCAGGAAACAGAAATTTTTCCCAATAAGGGTTTATCCCTTATTTTTCTCTGTGGGCCTTATTTGAAGCCACTCTTGGTGGACGTGAGATCATGATCTTCTTTCTTTTTTTCTGCTCCCAAGGGTAAATACGGAGCCAAATCATTACATCCATAATTGAAATTAAAATTTTATCAAGTATTATATGAAAAACAAATTTCAATTTTAGGTTGTGTCATGGTCATCAAAGATTCGATCCTGGATATTCTCGATGTCCTGCCCAGCGCGGAGCGGCGGTTGGCCGATGTGGTCCTGTCTCATATGGGGCAGCTGGCGACTTACTCCGCCCAGGAACTGGCCGAGAAAGCAGGTGTATCGGCGGCTACCGCGGTGCGCTTTTTCCGGCGTCTGGGTTTTAACGGCTTTAACGAATTCCGGGTCACGGCCCGCGAGCAAATGGGTGACGGCGCTCCCTTCAAGCGTCTGCACTCCATGTCCAGCAGCGGTATTCAGGCCGATATGACGCCGTTTATCAATGCAGACGTACAGAACATTTCCACCACCTTCCAGAACATTACTGAACAGCATCTGGACAACTTCACCCAAGCCGCCCTGAAAGCACGACGCATCTGGGTGTTTGGTTTCCGCAATGGCCAGATCCTGGCGTGCTACGCCCACTCTTTACTGCAGCAGCTGCGCCCGGATGTGCATCTGGCGGTGGGCACGGTGGCCCATCTGACCGAGCAACTGGCCGATGTGGAAGCAGGGGATCTGGCCCTGGTGATGGATTTTCGTCGCCGCTCGGTGCTCTTGCCTTCCTTGGTGGAGCATCTGCGGGGCGAGTCGGTACAGATGGCTTTTTTGACGGATGGTCTGGAAAGTTCCTTGCTGCGTTCGCAAGACATCGCGTTCACGGTGGCGACACGCGGGGAGTACTTGTTTGACTCGCATACCGGCACGCTCAGCCTGATCAATTACCTGGTCAGCCGGGTGGCCCTGCAGGCCGAGACCCAGGTGGCTCGCAAGTTACAGAAGATTGAATCCATTCATCGCAGTTTTCAGGACTTGAAGTCCAATAATTAAACCCATAAAAGTGGAGCAGACATGAACAAACATGCCGTTCGGGAGCAAGGCGCGGTGCAACTGTATCTGAACCCCCGTTGCGTTCAGGATAGTCAGGAATACGACGCTTCCTTGCAATCGATTTTGTCGGTAGCCGCCTTCGAGCAGGCTCAGGCCAGCATCGTGCAGTGGCCTGGTTATGCGCCGACCCCTTTGCGTCATTTGCCCGGTCTGGCTGCGCAGATGAAGGTGGGCGGGGTGTACTACAAGGATGAGGCCGGTCGTTTTGGTTTGGGCAGCTTCAAGGCCTTGGGCGGTGCTTATGCCGTCAACCGTTTGCTGTTGCGCCAGCTACAGGCCCATACCGGCAATGCCAGCCTGACGCTGGATGATCTGAAGAGTCCTGCCTACAAGGACTTTATTGCGGGTTTGACCGTGACCTGCGCGACCGATGGCAATCATGGCCGCTCGGTGGCTTGGGGGGCGAAGAATGCCGGTTGTCAGTGCGTGATCTATATCCATGAGCATGTCAGTACTGGTCGTGAGCAGGCCATTGCCTCTTACGGGGCAAAGGTAGTACGCGTGCCCGGCAATTACGATGATTCGGTGCGCCAAGCTGCTGAAGATGCCAAAGAGCATGGCTATTTTGTGGTGTCCGATACGTCCTACCCGGGCTATATGGATGTGCCCAAGGATGTGATGCAGGGCTACACCGTGATGGTGCAGGAAGCGCTGGATCAGATTGCTTCGGGCAAGCCGGTGACTCACGTCTTTATTCAGGGTGGTGTGGGTGGTTTGGCGGCGGCCGTATGCGCCCATATGTGGGAGCGTCTGGGTGCGCAGCGCCCTCGCTTGATTGTGGTGGAACCCAACAAGGCCGATTGCCTGTTCCAAAGTGCTGTTCAAGGTAAGCCCGTCACGGTCACCGGCGATTTGAATACGGTGATGGCCGGTCTGGCTTGCGGCGAAATCTCCTTGCTGGCCTGGGAAATTCTGGATCCCGGCACCTATGCCTATATGACGCTGGAAGACGATGCCGCCTTGCAAACCATGCGCCGTCTGGCCCGTGCCGATAAAGGTGATGCGCCGATTGTGGCGGGTGAGTCTGCCGTGGCCGGTGTGGCGGCTTGCATGGCTGCGTGCGAGCAAGCGGACTGGCGTCAGGCATTGGGTATTGATGAAAACAGCCAAATCCTATTTTTTGCCAGCGAAGGTGATACCGATGCAGAGCTGTATCAGCGCATTGTCGGTATGAGCGCCAAAGAAGTGCTGGCTCAGGAGCCGGTATGAACAGCCCAGCCAGCACATGTTTAGCCATTAATGGCGAACGCCTGCTGCAGCGTATTGCGCAGTTGGCGCAGATTGGTGCAATCGACGGGGGCGGTGTCTGTCGCCTGGCCTTGACGGACGAGGACAAGGCGGGCCGCGATCAGGTGGTCAGCTGGATGCGTGATCTGGGCATGAGTGTAGAGATTGATCAGATCGGCAACATTATCGGGACACGCGCTGGCCGTCTGGATGTGGCACCGGTCATGACGGGTTCGCACATTGATACCGTGCGTACTGGCGGACGCTACGATGGCAATCTGGGTGTGCTGGCGGGGCTGGAAGTGGTGGCCAGCTTGAATGATGCCGATGTGCAACTGGATCGTCCCTTGCAAGTGGTGGCCTTTACCAATGAGGAAGGAGCGCGCTTTGCACCGGACATGATGGGCAGTCTGGTGTTTCAAGGTGGCTTGTCCTTGCAGGAAGCACTGGACACCGTGGGCATTGATGGCAGCACCGTGCGCGAGAATCTGGAGCGTATTGGCTACGCCGGTTCCGTGCCTTGCGGCCAACCTGATGTGCATGCCTATAT
Source organism: Alcaligenes sp. NLF5-7 (assembly GCF_024266725.1). Classification (NCBI taxonomy): domain Bacteria; kingdom Pseudomonadati; phylum Pseudomonadota; class Betaproteobacteria; order Burkholderiales; family Alcaligenaceae; genus Alcaligenes; species Alcaligenes sp. NLF5-7. The sequence goes on along the minus strand of NZ_CP100755.1, from coordinate 4,015,173 downwards.
GGAACTGCATATTGAGCAGGGCCCGGTTCTGGAGCATGAAAGCATTGATATTGGTGCCGTGACTGGCGTGCAAGGGATTTGCTGGCTGGAGTTTGAGGTGCATGGTGTCTCCAACCATGCGGGCACCACGCCCATGCACCTGCGTCATGATGCCGGTGTCGTGGCGCAGCAAATTGGTAGTTTTGTGCGCCAGTTGACTGAGCGTTACGGCCCGCCGCAACTGGGCACAGTAGGGCGCTGCGAGCTGTTTCCGAATCTGGTCAATGTGATCCCCAGCAAAGCCGTATTTACCGTGGATTTGCGCAATGTGGACAAGGCCAGCCTGGATCAGGCCGAACAGGAAGTGCTGGATTTCGCCCGGCAGGCGGCCGAGCGTGAGGGTGTGCAGATCAAGCATCGCCATTTGGCCCGCTTTGATCCTGTGCAGTTTGATGAACGCTTGATCAGCAAGGTCGAGCAACACGCCAAGGATCTGGGCTGCTCGGTCAAGCGCATGCCCAGCGGTGCCGGGCACGATGCGCAGATGCTGGCTCGCTCCTGCCCCACAGGCATGATTTTTGTACCGAGTGTACGTGGTTTGAGCCACAACCCGGCAGAGTTTACCCGCGATAAAGACCTGATAGCGGGATGTTCGATTCTGCTATCGACCTTGGTGGAGCTGGCCCGTGAATAAGCAGTAAATCCCTGATGACGGGACCGCCGCCACAAGAGCAAAGGCGGACCGCTTTTAACTACCTGGAGAGACAAAACATGAGCAACCTGCTTAAGGACCGCTTGCGTCCTGCCAAATCGTTAGCCGCTGTCTGGGCTGCCCTTGCCATCACGGCGATTGCCCCTGCGGCCGTCAGTGCGCAAACCACGCTGACCGCCGTAATGGAAGCGCCACTGCGCTCCCTGGATCCAGTCATTACTACCTCCTACATTGTGCGTAACTACGGCTATATGGTGTACGACACCTTGCTGGCGGAAGATGCGCAGGGGCAGGTCAAACCCCAGATGCTGGAAGGCTGGAAAGTGTCCGAGGACGGTCAGACCTACACCATGACTTTGCGTGAAAACCTGCGCTGGCATGATGGCTCGCCCGTGACGGCTGAAGATGCGGTCGAGTCCATCAAGCGCTGGATTCAGCTGGACAAGATGGGCCAGATCATGACGGAGTTCCTGACCAAGATGGAGGTCGTGGATGACCGCTCCTTTGTGATGCAGTTCTCTTTCCCGACCGACATCGCGTTGCGCGCCATGGGCAAGCCCAGCTCCTTGCCGTTGTTCGTCATGCCCAAGGAGGTGGCACGCACGCCAGTCAGCCAGGCGATTACTTCTACCGTGGGTTCGGGCCCATTCCGATTTGTGGAGAAGGAATACCGCCCAGGTGTGCAGGCCGTGTTCGAGAAAAACCCGGACTACGTACCCCGTAATGAGCCTGCCAGCGGCCTGGCCGGTGGTAAGCGGGTCAAGGTAGACCGTGTGCGTTGGGTCGCCATGCCGGATGCCATGACCGGGGTGAACGCGCTGCGCAGTGGCGAGATTGATGTGATCGATCAGGTTCAGCTGGACCTCTTGCCCCTGCTGCAAAACGAGTCGGACATTGTTCTGAATGCTTCTACGGCTCGGGGCGCGCAGACCGAGATGCGCTTTAACTTCCTGCAGCCGCCATTCAATAACAAGCAAGTGCGTCAGGCCGCCCTGATGGCGCTGAACCAGAAGCCCTTGATGCAGGCGCAAGTGGGCAACCCGGAATACTTTGAAACGTGTGGTGCCGTGTTTGGATGCCACAGCGTTTTCCCGTCACAAGCCGGTTCTGAAGCCTACTTCAAGGGGGATGCTGCCGGTGCGAAAAAGCTGCTGGAGCAGGCCGGCTACAAGGGCGAGCCCGTGGTCTTGCTGCATCCCACCGACTTCCTGACTTCGCCCGTGGTGCCTGTGATTGCCCAGCAACTGCGCAATGCCGGGTTCACCGTCAATGTGGAAGCCATGGACTGGCAAACCGTGCAGACTCGCCGCACCTCCAAGCGTCCCGTGCAAGAGGGGGGCTGGAGCATCATCACCACCTATTCCGGGCTGGTGGATGTCAGCAATCCGCTGAGCTTCATGGCGGTGGCCTCCAACGGCGACAAGGCCTGGTTTGGCTGGCCGGATGTCCCTGCCATTGAAAAGACACGCATGGAATTTGCCCGCGCCAGTGGTGAGTCCGAGCTGGTGCGTTTGGCCACGGACTTGCAAAAACACATCATGGATGAAGGTGTGATCGTCCCTCTGGGTGAGTTCAAGATGGTCAGCGCCGTGCGCAAGAACCTGAATGGCTTTCTGCAAACGCCGGTTCCGGTCTTCTGGAATGTGGAGAAGCGATGATTGGGCTTATTTTCAAGCGCGTACTGGCCACCATCCCGGTATTGCTGATTGTGGCGCTGGTGATCTTTGTGGTCCTGCGCATGACACATGGCGATGCCGCTGTACTGGTGGCGGGTGATAACGCGACGGATGCACAGATCGCGGAAATCCGTCATCAGATGGGGCTGGACCAGCCAGTGCCGGTGCAGTTTGTGCAATGGCTGGGCAGCATGGTGCAAGGGGACTTTGGCACGTCCCTGATCTCCAGCCGCCCGGTCAAGGATCTGGTGCTGGATCGTCTGGGGCCTACGGCTTCGCTGACCTTGTTGACCCTGGCCTACACCCTGGCCATTTCCATTCCGCTAGGGGTGTGCTCGGCCTGGTATCGAGGCAAGTCGCTGGATCGCTTTGTGATGGCAGGGTCGGTGGCGGGCTTTTCCGTGCCGGTATTCATCGTGGCTTATTTGTTGATCCTGCTGTTTTCGCTGGAGCTGCGCTGGTTGCCGGTACAGGGCTACAAGCCCTTGAGTGAAGGCCTGTGGGAACACCTGCGGCATTTGATTCTGCCGGCGGTGTCCCTGGGTACGGTGTACATCGCCCTGATTACCCGCATTGTGCGCACCAGTGTGATCGATACCTTGAACGAGGACTACATCCGCACCGCCCGTGCCAAAGGCTTGAACGAGCGTCGTGTCCTGACACGTCATGCCCTGGGCAATGCGGCAGTTCCCATCCTGACGATTATCGGCATCAGCATCACCATGCTGATCGGCGGGGTGGTGGTGACCGAATCGGTCTTCAACATTCCGGGGCTTGGGCGCTTGGTGCTGGATGCGGTGCTGTCGCGCGACTTTACGGTGATTCAGAGCCTGATCGTGCTGTTTTCGCTGGTGTATGTAGGGGTGAATCTGCTGATTGATATCTCCTACATGCTGGTCGATCCCCGTATCGATTATTGAGCCCTCGCTTTTTACAGGTAGAACAATATGCAAAAGCTCAACAAATTGAAGAAAGTGGTCGCCAGCAATTCGGCCCGTGCCGCCTTGCTGTTCCTGATCCTGATGGCCGCCATGGCGATCTTTGCCCCGTTTCTGGGTACGCAAGATCCTACCCAACTGGACCCTAGCGTGCGTCTGCAACCGCCTTCCGAGCAGTTCTGGCTGGGGACGGATGCACTGGGTCGGGATTTGTATTCCCGCGTGGTGTATGGGGCGCAAGTGTCCTTCATGGTGGGGTTCGGTGTCCTGGCCATCAGCGTGTTCTTTGGCGTGATTCTGGGTTCGCTGGCGGGTTACTTCCGCCGTCTGGATGCCGTCATCATGCGAGTGATGGATGGTGTCATGGCCATCCCTGGCATCTTGCTGGCCATTGCGCTGGTGTCGGTGTCCGGAGCCAGCCTGACCACGGTACTGATCGCCATTGCCATCCCGGAGATCCCACGCATGACACGCTTGGTGCGGGGCGTGATCCTTAGCGTGCGTTCCGAGCCCTATGTGGAAGCGGCCATGACGGTAGGGACCTCGGCCTACGTGATCTTGTCGCGCCATATGTTCCCCAATACTTTCGCACCCTTGATTGTGCAGGGCACTTATGTGTTTGCCTCGGCGGTGTTGTTGGAAGCGATCTTGAGTTTCCTGGGGGCGGGCATCCCTCCCGAGATGGCCTCCTGGGGCAACATCATTGCCGAAGGTCGCCTGTACTTTCAGCTGATTCCCGGCATCGTGCTGTACCCCGGCATTGTGCTGTCCATCACCATTCTCAGTATCAACGTCCTGGGCGACGCCTTGCGCGATGCTCTGGATCCCAAGCTGGTCACACGGCTGTAAATGACGAGGGCAGGAGACATAACAATGAATACCTCTACGACCAAGCCCCACTGTGTTTTGTCGGTGAAGGACTTGTGCATCGAAACTAAAGCGACTAATCCCCGCCAGTTGGTGAACAAGCTCAGCTTTGATGTGTATGCAGGCGAGACCCTGTGCATTGTGGGCGAGTCCGGCTCGGGCAAATCCTTGAGTTCCTTTGCCATCATGGGCTTGTTGCCGCCCGATACCTTGCGTGTCAGCCAAGGCAGTATCGAGCTGATGGGCGAGAACCTGCTGACCATGAACAAGGAGCATTTGCTGTCCTTGCGGGCTTCGGCCATGTCCATGGTGTTTCAGGAGCCCATGACCGCGCTGAATCCGGTGCAGCGGGTGGGCGAGCAGATCGACGAAGTGATCCGTATCCACGAAAAGAACAGTTCCCGGCAGGAGCGTCGCCAGCGTGTGATCAATATGCTGGAGCGCGTGCGTTTGCCGGAGCCAGAAAAACTCTTCATGGCCTATCCGCATGAGCTGTCCGGCGGTCAGCGCCAGCGCATCATGATTGCCATGGCCTTGATCTTGCAGCCACGTTTGTTGATTGCGGATGAGCCTACCACGGCGTTGGACGTGACCACGCAAAAGCAGATTCTAAGCCTGATCAAGGAACTGCAAAGCGAATGCGGTACCTCGGTCATTTTCGTGACGCACGACTTTGGTGTGGTGGCGGATATTGCCGACCGGATTCTGGTCATGAAGCGTGGCGATAGTGTGGAAATGGGGACGTGCCAGCAGATTCTGTCCAATCCCAAAGAAGCCTATACCCGCTCCCTGATTGCTTCTGTTCCCAATGTGCATCCGCCCGCAAAAGAGGAAGTGCAAAATGAGGTCGTGCTGAGCGCCCGTGGTTTGGGCAAGGTCTATGGCTCGGACTGCTGGTTCTCCAAAGGTCGCAAGATGCACGCGCTTAGCGACATCAATCTGGATATACGCCGTGATGAAGTGCTGGGCGTCGTGGGGGAGTCCGGCTCGGGCAAGTCCACCTTGGCCCGCTGCATTATTGGCCTGGTCGAGGCCAGCTCGGGGCAGATCACCCTGAACGGTGAAACCTTGCCAGCCGCCTGCAAGGACCGCAGCCTGGCGCAGCGGCGCAAAGTGCAGATCGTGTTTCAGGATCCGTATCGCTCGCTGAATCCCCGCGTAACGATTGGCCAATCTTTGACAGAGGGCATGCACAACATCGGCGTCGATCCCAAAGTCGCTATCGAGCGCGTGACCGAGGTCTTGTCCATTGTGGGGCTGGATGCGGATGTGCTCGAACGTTATCCGCATCAATTTTCGGGTGGTCAGCGGCAACGGCTTTGTCTGGCCCGCGCCATTGTGATGGAGCCGGATGTCCTGATTGCGGACGAATCCGTGTCGGCGCTGGATGTGCTGGTGCAAGAGCAAGTGCTCAAGTTGCTGGTCGATATCAAGCGCAAAACTGGTGTGGCCATCCTGTTTATTACGCACGATTTAAGGGTGGCGGCCCAGATTTCCGATCGCATTGTGGTGATGCAAAAAGGCCGGATTGTGGAGGCCGGGGACCCAGGCCGTGTCATTAGCCAGCCTAGTCAGGCTTACACCCGTGAACTGGTGGAATCCGCACCCGGTGTGCATTGGGATTTTCAGAATTTTTGTGCTTATGCCTGATTGATGCGCGTGTCAGCGCAACTGGGGGCTGAGCCTTGTGCGCAGCCCGGCGCGCAGTCTGTTTTCGATTTCTGGCCCTTGATTGAGAGGGGCCGGGCGTTCCGAATCCCGCCCAGGGCGGATCTTAATTGTTGATGGAGTTCATATTTCATGTCCAGGTTTGTCAATGTAGCTGCGGCCCAACTGGGTCCTATCGCGCGCAACGAAACCAAGAAGCAGGTGGTTGACCGCTTGCTGGCCCATTTGTATCAGGCCAAGAAAATGGATGTTGATGTGGTGGTGTTTCCCGAGCTGGCACTGACCACGTTTTTCCCGCGTTGGTTCAGCGAGGATATTTCCGATTTTGATTGTTTTTACGAAACCCAGATGCCGGGGCCGGACACCCAGCCCTTGTTTGATGCCGCTGCCAAATTGCAGATAGGTTTCTACCTGGGCTATGCCGAGCTGGTCATTGAAAACGGCGTAAAGCGTCGCTTTAACGTATCCATTCTGGTCGATAAAACCGGCACGATTGTGGGCAAGTATCGCAAGGTGCATTTGCCCGGTCACGGCCAGGACGAGCCCTGGCGTGCTTTCCAGCATCTGGAGAAATATTACTTTGAACCCGGCCACGAGTTCGGTGTGTGGTCGGCCTTTGGGGGCGTGATGGGCATGGCTTTGTGCAACGACCGCCGCTGGTCAGAAACCTACCGCGTCATGGGTTTGAAGGGCGTGGAAATGGTCATGCTGGGCTACAACACGCCGGTTCACAACCCGCCCGCCCCGGAGCACGACGATCTGTCCATGTTCCACAACCATCTGGTGATGCAGGCAGGGGCCTATCAGAACGGCACCTGGGTGGTGGGCGTGGCCAAGGCGGGTAGCGAAGAGGGCATCGAGATGATTGGCGGCAGCGCCATCATTGCGCCGTCTGGGGAGATTGTTGCGGCTTGCTCGACCAAGGGTGACGAGCTGGCCATTGCCCGCTGCGATCTGGATCTGTGCCATTCCTACAAAAGCACGACCTTCAACTTTGAGCGTCATCGTCGACCAGAGGCTTATGGTTTGATCAGCTCGCAACGTGGAGCGGTAGTGCCATGGGCGTGAGCGAACACAAGCAAATGGATCTGGCCTGGGACGCGGTCAGCCTGACACAGGCTTTTGTGCGCATCCCCAGCCTGTCCGGACAAGAGCAGGCCATGGCGGACTTTGTACAGCAAGTCATGCGGGACTTGGGCTTTGATCAAATCAGTGTTGATGAAAAAGGTTCGGTGCTGGGTTTTGTCGGCCCGGCCCAGGCTCCGCTGGCGCTGTTGTTCGATGCCCATATGGATGTGGTGCCGATCGCCGGAACCTGGACGGTGGAGCCTTTTGGAGCCGAAATCAAGGACGGCCGCATGTATGGGCGCGGCACCAGTGACATGAAGGCAGGCTTGGCCGCTGCTCTGTGTGGCGCGGCGGCAGCGGCTCGTAGCGGCGCATTGAAACAGCGTATTGCCGTGTCTGCCAGCGTGATGGAGGAAGTGATCGAAGGCTATGCCTTGTCGCACGCTCTGGAACTATGCACGCCAGCCGCCGTAGTGATTTGTGAGCCTTCGCGTTTGCGCATCATGGTGGGTCAGAAAGGGCGGCAGGAGATCTTGCTGCGCCTGCAAGGCCGTCCTGCCCATGCAGCCTTGCCGCACCTGGGAGTTAATCCGATTCAGGCCGCAGCCAGGGCGATTTCGGCCCTACAGACGCTGGAATTGCCGCAGGATGCGCAGGTGGGGCAGGCTTTGCTGGTGCCGACCGACATTATTTCTGACCCGCATCCGTCCATTTCGCTGATTCCTTCTTCCGTTACCGTCCGTTTTGATCGTCGCACCCTGGTGGGAGAAAGCAGTGAATCGGTGCTCAAGCAAATGGAGCAATGCTTGCAAGCCGCAGGGGTGGAGGGCTTTTCGCTGGAACTGGTGGACAGTCAGGTACAAACCTATACAGGTCAGCAGGCCAGTCCGGGGCGGGACTTGCCCGCCTGGCGATTGGATGAGTCGGCTCCTTTGGCGCAGGCCATGGTGCAAGCGGTCCAGCAAGCTGGGCGTGTGGTGGAAATGGATACCTGGTGGTTTTGCACCAATGGCTCCGAGTCCGCCGGGCGACGTGGCATTCCCACCATCGGTTTGGGGCCGGGCGAGGAAGCACAGGCGCATACGGCGGATGAGTCGGTAGCGATCGATGATGTTCTGGGGGCCAAGGACATTTACGAACAGCTTTGCCTTCAACTGGCGGGACAAGCGTAAGAGCAATCGGAGACAAGTGATGCGTATTGCAGTAGCGGGTTTTCAGCACGAGACCAATACCTTTGGCCCGGCCATGGCAACGATGGCGGACTTTGAGCATGGGGGCGGCTGGCCGGGAATGTGCCGCGCAGAGGCGATTGAACCTGCCTTGCGTGGGGCTAATATCCCGGCAGCCGGGTTTATGGCCGCCGCCGCACAAGCCGGGGTCGAGTGCGTCCCGCTATTGTGGGCCGCGGCCAGTCCTTCCGCTCCCGTCGAAGCCATGACGTATGAGGCGATCGTGGCGGAGATTCTGTACCGCCTGGAGCAAGTTCTGCCCGTGGATGCGGTGTATCTGGACTTGCACGGCGCCATGGTGGCCGAGCATCGGGACGATGGGGAAGGGCATTTGCTGGTTCTGGTGCGCGAGATGGTGGGGCCGGACGTGCCGGTGGTCGCCAGTCTGGACTTGCACGCCAATGTCAGCGACACCATGCTGGCGCAGGCCGATATGCTGGTGGCGTACAAAACTTACCCGCATGTGGATATGGCGCAAACGGGTGAGCGTACTTTTCAGGCGCTGATGCGATGTCTGCAAAGCGGTCGTCGCCCGGAATTGGCCTGGCATCGACTGCCCTTCCTGATCCCGGCGATCTGGCAAAGCACCGAGATGGAACCGGCTGCCAGCCTGTACCGTCACTTGTCATCGCTGGAAGAAATAGAAGGCGAGGGGAGCGTGTCCTTCGCCATGGGCTTTCCTGCTGCTGACGTGCCCGAATGCGGAGCGGTTTTGTGGGCCTATGCGCAGACGCAGGAAGAAGCCGATAGCCGTTTAGCAGGCTTTCTGGACGAGGTGCTTGATAAAGCCCAAGGCTTCCAAGGCAAGCTGTACGAACCGGACGAAGCTGTGCAATGGGCGCTGAGTCATCCCGGCAAAGGCCCGGTGATTATTGCCGATGCGCACGATAACCCCGGAGGCGGTGCCAGCTCCGATACCTGTGGGCTCTTGCGTGCCTTGCTGAAAGCCAAGGTATCCGATGCGGCTTTAGGCTTGATCGTGGATCCGGAAAGCGCTGCTCTGGTTCACCAGGCAGGGGTTGGTAAAAGCATCGAGCTGTCCCTGGGCGGTAAATCCGGTGTTCCCGGTGATATGCCCTTGCATGCACGCTTCTATATCGAGTCCGTATCCGATGGTCAGTTCTCCGCCACCGGTCCGTATTACGCAGGCTGTGCCATGAACCTGGGGCCTAGTGCCTGTTTGCGCATAGAGGGCGTGCGTATCGTTCTGGCCTCCTACAAGTCGCAAATGGCAGATCAAAGCATGTTCCGTTTTGTGGGGATAGAGCCGGAGCAAATGAAGATACTGGTCTTGAAAAGCGCTGTACATTTCAGGGCGGACTTTGGCTGTATCAGTGACCGTATCATTGTCGGAGCCGCCCCGGGAGGCGTTTCCATGCGCACGACAGACCTGCCATGGGAGCGCTTGCCGGCAGAGCGCCTGCTGTATCCCGGTGGCCCCAGCCTGTCTCAATGGCGAATCATGCAATCAGAAGGGCAGGCCTGTTCACAATAGCTTTGCATTTTTTACCTAAGTAGGTATACTCCTGCCTTCACGGTTTTGATGCGGATTAGCTCGGTAAAATGAGCTTCGAAAATCAGACCGCCTGTTCAGACAAGTGTGGATTTCAATCGGCACCGGGATTAACTATCAATAATCTCGAATCGAAAGAAAAAATCTAAAAAACACTTGCAAGAAAGGAAGAACAGGGTTATAGTTTAATTCTTTCGGGGCGTAGCGCAGCCTGGTAGCGCACTTGCATGGGGTGCAAGGGGTCGAAGGTTCAAATCCTTCCGTTCCGACCAAATTTTAAAAGGCCTACAGCATTTTTGCTGTAGGCCTTTTTATGCGTTGTCTGCGGGGGGACTCGTGTCATGGCAAGGCCAGTGTTAGTGATGTCGTTGTACAAGAGGTGGGTTACAACAGGCGTGTTTTGTCAGATGTTTGGTTCTTAAGAATGTTAATTAGAAAGGCAATACCGCAAGATCATCAGGCTGTGAGTTGTTTGGCGTATCGCTCCAAAGCTTACTGGGCTTATACAGAAAGTTTTTTGCAAGCTTGCAAAGCGGATTTAACGGTCAGTGCGCAATTTATTGAGCGCAATCCCGTCTATGTGCTGGAGCATGAAGGGCAACTGCTTGCTTTCTATGCTTTCAATCTTGGTGAGGAAAAGCTGGATGCTTTGTTTATAGACCCGGACAGCATTGGTCAAGGCTTAGGACGGTTGTTATGGGCTGATTTACTGAAAAAGGCGAGAGACCTCGGTCTTGTTCAATTCACTCTGGATGCCGATCCAAATGCAGAGGGTTTTTATCTAAAGATGGGGGCCTATACTATCGGTAAGACGCCTTCAAGCATAGACCCGGAGCGTTATCTTCCTCTTTTGAGAGTGCTCGTGCCATAGCTGGCCGTAGTCACGCTATGTGATTACGGCCGAGCTTAGTGTGCCGATTTGGCAGGATTTAGCGGGCTTACCGAGCTGCCTGATGAGAATGTGCTGCTTCTGTTACCACCCCCAGCAAGTCCCCGCCGCAGGCTTGCCGCAATTGCGGTAGTTCACTGCAAACCACAGCTTTCCTGCACCCCGTGGGCTACCGTCAGATTTGACGTCGTTGCGTGGCAGTTCTTCCAAGGTGTCGCGCGCTGTTTTAGTGTCGGAGTCACTGGCAGCGTCCGGTTCCAGGACGATACGGCCTAAAGCTGCTGCATCACGGTCTTCAAAGACCAGATCCGTGTCTTTCAGAGCCGTCATTTTCAAGGCTGCATCGCGCACGGCAGCCGCGTAGCTGTCGTTTGAACCACCGGGTTTCAAGGTCTTGTTCAAGGTGCTCACCGCCAGAATCTGGGTCGGTGTGGCGGGTGGGGCCATCTGGTATTCGTCCAGCTTGGGCAGTTGGCCCCCGGAAGCTTGGCGGCGCAGCCAGTCGCCCCACAGAAACTCTGCGTATTCAGGCAGCTTGCCGTTTTTATAGGCAAGGTCGCGGGTGAAATACACCAGGGAGCGATAGCGATCTTCCTGCATGCCACCGGCTTCTTTTTCGCTGGCCAGCCCAACGCGGGTAGGCAGTTGCTCGACAGTAATAGCCTGGTTTTCACCATCACGCAGCCAGACCAGTTTCTCTTTGCTCATGCGCTCCCAGAAGGCGGACGCTTCGCGGATGTCGCTGTAGTTGGCGCTGACTTTTACCCAGACGGGCAGTTTGGGGCCGCCGTCCGGGATTTCGCGCAGGGATGAGAAGGTGTGGTGGCCATCGGTCAGATAGAGATTGCCGTCCCAGCCTACGACCACGGTTTTCAGGTTTTCTGTTTGCGAGCCCAGAGGGTCTTTGCACAGATAGGTGGTGGGCTGGTCCAGGCGGGCAGCTTGAACCTCAGCGATGGTCAGAAATTTTTGAGCACGTTCGGTTCCGCCCATATCCTCGCAGTAGTCGTCAAACTTCTTGCCGATGGTGCGATTCAGGTAGTCCAGTTGCTGTTTGGGGTCCTTAGCCCAGGTGGGCCGATCCAGATCGCCTTGCCAGCGTCCCAGCTTGTAGTAAACCTGATCGTAGCCAATGGCCGCTTGGGTGGGATGCAGTTCTTCGATGCGGACCTTGATGACATCGCCTGCCTTGCTGTCCAGATAGGCGGTGTTGCGAGGTGGTTCCGGGTCTTCAGTGACGGGTGGCGTCACGACGGGGGCTTCGGGGGAGTGGCTGCCGCCTGTGCTGGAGCCGCTGTCGCAGGCTGCCAAGGCCAAGGGCAACAGGGCGATACCCAGGGCACGCAGAAGCTGTTGTCGGGCGGGGACAAGAGAGTGCAAAGAAGCGAGGTTCATGGTCCGTTGGGGATTTTGTTGGAAGATCCTAGATCATGAGGGATGGGTATTGCCGGAACATTGCATTCAGAAACATTCATCGCTTGTGCGGGATAGCTGCCCGCTTGTCACGGCCGGGGCGAAATTGTGACCAGCTTGCTCAGTCCTCTCCCATGCGGACTGAATCCCGTAAACTGTCCACGCTTGAATTAAATCGCTAAATCACTTCCTGGCTGTGGGAGCTGGTTTTAAAAGGTCATTAATGTCGCTCTACAAAAAAGCCTGGCTGTTCACCTTGTTCAATATCTTGCTCCTGGTCGCCTTGTATTTTGGGCTGCCTGTGTTCGACCGTGTGTTGGGGACCTTCGGGTTTTTAGTCTTTGGCTTTTATATTCTGGGCCAGGGCTTGGTAGCCATGACCGTTTTTACTTGCCCAAAGTGCGGTTTGTCGCCGTTCATGGGTAGCCAGAGCTTGTTCACCAGTTATTCGCCCTTTCCGCGCAAGAAGTGTGGACAGTGCGGGCATGACCACACTCAGACTGAGTAGGGCAAGTTGCGATCCGGCGGCCCGGCGGCCCGGCCCGGTGCACTGATTCCTTGTTGACTCAGTCCTTGCGCAGCGGGTTCTCCTTCCTGGATTAGTCGGGTTGATGGTTGTGATCCACCACCATATTGTCTCCAAAGGTGGAGAATTTGGCGGTCACTTCGGCGGGCAGTTTGGCTTCTGCTGCGCTAGTGTTCTTGACCAGGCGTTCTGCCGCTTCAGCGCTCATGCCTGCCATGGTTAGAGTCTCGACATCGTTCAAGCCATCGCCACCACACATATGAACATTCCATTCCCCATGATGACTCTTTAATAGCGCACGACCACCACGTGTCAGTTGCGTCCAACCCGCCAGGGCGTAGTCACCCTCGATTACGATAGGCTCCACCACAAGAGGGGCTTCGGGGCTGTCCCAAATCGCCTTCATGGCTTGGGAGATGCGATCGGCCTCTGATGGTGCAGCGTGAGCCATGCCCGTGAACATAGCGAACAAGATGAATAAAGCCATGGCGAAGAAAAGCCCATGGAGTGCCACTTTGAAGGTCTGGCGATGTTGTGAAGCGGTTTTCATAAAAACTCCTTGTTTCTCAAGCTAATAAAAGACAGGGTGGGGCTGTCGCCCCAAGCAGAGTGCTCAGCTGACTTGTTGGCAGCCAAGAGGCAGTGATCTGGCATATAAAGCGTGATAGTGGCGATTTGACGGGCATGACAAACCCCTTAGCAAGATAAAAAAAGTGGAATTAATACTGGATCTGCACACCGGCAAAGACCGATCTCCCTGTGCCCGGCTCGAACAAGGGCGAGGAGGCTGTGGCATAGTCGGTAATGCTGGCGCTGGCGATGTATCGACGATCTGTCAGATTGCGGCCATCTATATAGAAGGAGTAGGGGCCGAGTTCCCATCCGGCTCGCAAGCCAAGCAAGGCATAGGAGCTGGTCTTGATGGTATTGGCGTTGTCGACGTAATAGGCCTGGGGCACCCATTCCACATTGGGGCCAATGTGAAAGCCCGACGGGTGTTTGTAGATAATCTCGGCCCGCAGATAATGCTTGGGTACGCCGGGCATTTGATTGTTGTTCCAGGCCCGATCATTGTTGAATTTGAAGTCGCTATAGGTGTAGGCGCCTTTGATGTCCAGGCTGTCACTTTGCAGACCTTGTACCAACAAACCACGAGCGGCCGTCCATTGCACACCTAGCTCTATGCCTTGATGGGTTGTGCGGTCTGCGTTGATGGTTTTGTCGCAAATGTTCCAGGGCGCGCTGATGCATTGCAGCTCGTTTTTGACGCGGGCATGGTACAGGGAGACATCCCAGGCCACGTTTCCGTTTTCCCCCCGGGTGCCTATTTCGAAGGTGGTGGCACGTTGAGCTTGCAGACGATCCAGATCATTGCGGGTCGAGAACGTCATGTCGTCAAAAGTTGGCGGCTCGGCGCTGCGGGAAATATTGCCGTAGATTTGCCACTGCGGACCTGCATCCCATAACAGGCCTAATTTGGGATTGAAGAAGTTGTAGCTCTTGTCCCCGGACCGGGTGGCGGGCAGGCCGCCGTTATACAAGTCCTGACGCTTGCGTTGGGCGTGCATGTACTGCAGGCCGGTAACCAGGGATAAGTCCGAACCAAGACTCCAGGCGTTTTCGGCATAGGCGCTCAGATTGCTGGCCCTGTCTTTGCTGGCAGACAGCTTCTCCTGCCGTTTGCCTCCTACGTTTACAGAGTTTTGAGCATCAATCTTGCCTGCCGACCAAGTCAAGCCTAGCGTGAAGCGGTTGTCTCTGCCTGCCAGCGGGCTGGTGTTGACCAGCCTGCCGTAAGCGCCGTAGCTGTTTGTGTCCCTATCAATAAATTGATAAATGGGGTGCCGTAGCGTGCTTTGCTCGAACCAGCCACCCAGTTCATATTGGGTCTCTCCCATCAGCAGCACTGTGCGGTTGGCGATGCGGCCTCCGTCCAGGTTGAGCTGCCAGTCGTGCTCTTTATTGGCTTTGGCAGCTTGCCGTGGATTATTCAGAGCCTGATCGCGGCTGACCGAGCCGGGAATATCCTGGTGAATTTGATAGCCGCTCAAGTAAAAACGGGTTTCTGCCCGGTCTGAAAGCCGCCAAGCCAGGTTTGCGCTGGCCCGCGAGGAATGGCCAGCACTTTGTTCCCTATACCCATCCTGGGTTTGCCAGGAGCCGGAAATCACGCCATCCAGTTTCTCGCCCGCAAAACCGCTGCCAAGTTGCACGCGCCGCCAGCCAAAGCTACCGGTATCCAGACGCCCTTGAAAGGCGTCGGCATCATGGCCGGTGGGGGTGACGAAGTTGATGGCTCCACCTAAAGTAGCGGCTCCGTACTGCAAGGCATTGGCGCCTTTATAGACCTCGGTATAGCGGTAGGCTGTAGGGTCGATGCGATGAAAATTGCTGCTGCCGTCCGGGTCATTTAATGGAATGCCATCCTGGTATAAGCTGATGCCGCGCAGATGGTAATACCGCGACAGGCCCGAGCCACGTATGGACAGACGTGCATCATCTCCCCATTTGGGCTGTGCAAACACCCCCGGTGTGTAGTCCAGGATGTCTTTGATGGAGGCGGCTTTGGTATCACGCCAGGCGCTCTCGGACACCAAAGCCACGCCGCCCGCGGTTTGTTCAATGGTTTTTTGAGCGCTTTGCAGGTCTGGAACGGTCAGACTTTTACCACGCTCTGGAGTGACGATGACGGGAGCCAGTGTTGGCGTCTGTGCATGAGCAAGGCTGGTCCAGGAGCTGGAAAACAGCAGGGTCAGAGCCAGGACGCTGCTTCGTGTGCGTGGTGATTTTTGTGCCGAGTGAAGAGAGGGCGAAAAAGGGGCGGCCTGCACGGCGCATGCCTGTGCAGAAACACAAAAAATGGACATAAAAAAACCTTGAATGACTTCGCTGAAAAGCGACTGCACATACGGCAGTCGACGACGAGAGATCAAGCAAGGTTGACAGGTGGAGCGCGTGACCCTAGCGGTGGCCCCAAGGCAGGCAGGGGTGGCAAGCTCTGATTACGGTGTACTAGCAACAAAGGCTGGCGAGTCACCGGGGCATCCAGGCTTGCCATATCAGCGCTGGGCAGGGCTACTTGGGACAGAACCAGTGCGTAAGGGCACTTCTGCATATCCGCGTGTTCATTGGATTGCGGCGGATCGGCCTGTCCTGTCAGGCTCATCCAGATCGTGCTGGGCGTTCCTCCGGGGACACAAAGCGTGACGGAAAAGAAGCCATTCTGTTCACCCAAGCTACCGGGCATGTAGCCTGCCGGGACCAGCGAACGGCTCAGAAATGACAGGATCGCCAGGCAAAAAAGAACTTGCCAGGCTATGCCATCTTTAACGAGAGAGCAGTGCCGTTGGACAGACATGGCGCGATTGTATTACAACTGCTTCTCAATTAGCTTTGATTTATCTGATGCCCGGACTCCGTTATTAGTGATGGATCACGATTTTTCCAAAGCGATCGCGCTGTTGCAGATAGCGGTAGGCTTCATGAGCGTTTTTGAAATCGAAGACCCGGTCGATCACCGGATGGATCCGGTGCTGGCTAATGACTCGATTCATGGCTTCCAGATCACTGCGACTACCTACACCAATGGCTTTGTAGTTGGCCTGACTAAAGACCAGATCCATGACATCCAGCGATTGCACGGATTTTCCCAAGGAGCCGATCAAGGACACTTGCCCACCTACAGCAATCGCTTTGATGGATTGCGCAATTGTCACCGGACCACCGACATCGACAATACGATTTGCGCCTTCGCCATGTGTGTAGTCTCGTACAAACTCGGACCATTCTGGCGTGTCTTTGTAGTTGAAAACCTTGTCAGCCCCTAACTGCAGCAGCTTGTCGAACTTATTGTCTGAAGAAGTGCTGGAGATGACGCAGGCTCCCATTGCCTTGGCCAATTGAATGGCAAAAATGGACACGCCACCTGCTCCTTGTGTCAGCACTGTATCGCCTGCATTAATACCGGCCAGTGCGGACCAGGCCGTCAAGGCTGCGCAAGGCAGGGTTGCTGCCTCTTCAAAACTCAGATGGGAGGGCATAGGCGACAAGGCCTCTGCCGACACGACTTTGTATTGAGTCAGCCAGCCGTCATGCTCAACACCATATTGTTCCCGGCCTGCGTAGGCTGGGCCACCGAACCAGTTCGGGAAAAAGCTGTTGATGACACGGTCGCCCAACTTGAAGCGCTGCACGCCGGGGCCAAGGGCATCAATGATTCCTGCTGCATCTGACAGTGGTACAGCCCCTGGCGTAGTGGGATAGCGCAATGTATCTTTCATGACCAACAGGTCTCTGAAGTTCAAAGACGAGGCCATGACTTGAACCCGCACTTGTCCGGGGCTGGGTTCGGGAAGCGGTTCCTGACCTCGTGTCAGGTAGTCCAAACTGCCATATTGTGTAAAACGGTAGGTGTCCATGCATGCTCCTGTTGATACTTGCATGGAGCATGCTAGGCCTGAGACTTCAGACGATCTATAGTTAAAAATCCGATTTTCCTGTCTTATCGTCTGATAGTCATGAACCCCTTTGATGAAATTCTGGATGGCATGCGTTTGCAGCATGCTTTGTATGCGTGCTTCCAACTGCGTGCGCCTTGGGGCGTCAGCTTTGACACCGGCGAGTATGCGCGGCTGTTGATTGTCAGAAAAGGGGCTTGTTATTTGAAGGGAGAGCAGCGGGCCGATCCCGTGCTGCTGGATGCGGACACCTGCATGCTTGTTCAACCAGGGGTGCAATTCTCGCTGTGTGACGGCAAGGAAAGTCCGCTAGTTTCCTGTGAGACTTTGGCTCGGTATCCGCATGCTGAGCCGATCGTCCATGGGGGCGATGGAGCCTTGACTGAAATCGTGACGGCCCGCTTTGCTTTCAACAAGTTGGCTGCCGAACCCCTGTTCAGTGCGCTTGGCCCCTTGGTACACACTCGCTTGAGGGCGGAAGATGCTGTCGCCATAAAAAGCATCCTGCATGTGCTGCAAACCGAAGCGCAAAGCCGGGATTACGGAACTCAGCTGATTAACGCCCGTCTGGTTGATGTGATGTTCATTCAGGTGCTGCGGGCTTTATCGCACTGCGCCTCCTTGGGGGCAGGGCTGTTGGCGGGTATTCGAGACCCCAGGATGGCCCCGGTCTTGCAAGCTGTGCATCAGCAGATTGCGCATCCGTGGTCGGTGGAGGAAATGGGCGCACTGATCGGGCTGTCCCGGTCCACCTTTTCTGCTTTGTTCAAGGCGGCTGTCGGGCAAGCTCCCTTGGCGTATCTGACGGCTTGGCGTATCTATAAAGCCAAGCTTTTGTTGGCAGCCGGTTCGCAGACGATAGGGCAAATTGCCGCGCAGGTGGGGTATGACAATGAGTCCAGCCTGAGCCGTGCTTTTAGCCGTTTGGAAGGAGTCTCGCCCGGTGTGTGGCGGCAGAGGCAAAGAGCCGGAGTTTGATGTCCGGCCCTACGTCAGAAGATTGAACAGGCGCAGCCTTGCCTGAGAGCCTGTTCTGTCAGTTTCCGCTTACAGGCTGCGCCCCTTATCCAGATAGGTTTGAAACTCCGCCTCCGGCACCATGCTACCGCCCGTTCCCCAAACCAGGTGGGTAGCGTTCTCCAGCTGAACATGCGTAAAACCCATACGCTGCAGATATTCAGGCGAGTTCAATACCCGCGCCATGCCGGGCACGCCAGCCAGGGCGGAGGGTTCCAGTTTGACCTTGTCCTGCTCATAGGCAATGGCCATCAAACGGTATAACTCTTCGTCCGTGACGGTGTAATAGCCGTCGAACAGACGCTGCATGGCTTTGCCCACGAAGCCCGAAGTGTCCGCCTAGTAAAAACCCTCTTGGATGTTTTTCTTGGAAAGACCTACTATTAGCCCTCAATTATCGGATATGAGAATTTTATGGTGTACGACTACGTAATTGTTGGAGCCGGGATGGCAGGCGTGTCTTTGGCCTACCGTTTGCCCGAAAGTGCCCAAGTGCTGGTTCTGGAAAGAGAGTCCCATGCTGCGTATCACTCCACGGGACGCTCGGCCGCGATGTTTGTTGAAACCTACGGTACGGAAACGATTCGTGCCTTGACTGTTGCGGGCAATGATTTTTTCAGCCATCCACCCGCGGGCTTTAGCGATCAGCCAATTTTGCTGCCGCGCGGTGTGCTGTATGTGGGGACCGCCGATCAGCAGGATTTGCTGGACAGCCAGTATCAGGATTGGCATGAACAAGGTCTGGATGTTAGCCGCTTGAGTGCCGAAGAAGCCTTGGCCATGGTGCCCTGTCTGGACCCTGCGCAATTGGCCGGTGCCTTGTATGACGGTCAGGGTCAGGACATGGATGTACATGCCTTGCACCAAGGGTTTCTGAAAGGTGCACAAGCCAAGGGTGTGAAACTGCGTCTGGATACGGAAGTGGTGTCGGCCAAGTGGGATGGCGAATGTTGGGAAGTTCAGCTCAACGCCGAGCCTGCAAGTTTGCGCACTCGTGTGCTGGTCAATGCGGCGGGTGCCTGGGCTGATACCTTGGCAGAACGCTGTGGCGTGCAGGCCTTGGGCATTCAACCCAAACGCCGTTCCGCCTTCCTGTTTTCGCCGCCCGAAGGTGTGGATCATCGTGACTGGCCCGCCGTCATTGATATTGGCGAAGAGTTTTACTTCAAGCCCGATGCTGGCATGTTGCTGGGTTCGCCTGCCAATGCCGACGACGTGGATGCCCATGATGTCGTGGCTGAAGAGCTGGATGTGGCCACCGGTATTTACCGTATTGAAGAGCGCACTCAGCTCCGTATCCGTCGTCCCAGCCACACTTGGGCGGGGCTGCGCAGTTTTGCTCCTGATGGCGAGCTGGTGATTGGTCAGGATGCACACTGCCCCGGCTTTTTCTGGCTGGCCGGTCAAGGTGGCTATGGGATTCAGACCGCCGCAGGCGCGTCCTTGCTGGCGGCCAGTTTGTTGCAAAAGCAGGATCTGCCCGATTCTTTGAAGGCCCTGAATATTGATCCGGCTGTGGTATCACCCGCTCGTTTCAGAACATAAAAACAGCAGCACTTTGATCTCCCGGAGGAGAAAGCATGTCGAATATAAAAAATATCCTGGGCATTGCGATGGCCTTTGTCGGTGTGGTGGTGGGGGCCGGCTTTGCATCAGGACAAGAGATATTGCAGTTTTTCAGCAGCTTTGGGTATTGGGGGCTGCTGGGAGGGGTGGTCAGTGGTCTGTGCTTCACGATACTGGGCATGGCGGTGGGGGAGCTTAGCCAGGTTTCGGTATCGCATTCCTTCAAAGAGGGCTTGTATCTGATTTGTGGGCCGCGTCTGGGTGTGGTGGTCGACATCATGATTACCTTCTTCATGTATGCGATTGCCGTGGTGATGTTTGCTGGTGGCGGCTCGCTGATGGAGCAGCAATGGGGCGTGCCGGCGCAATACGGCAGTATCGCCGTCATGCTGATTACCGTGCTGATTGTGTTCTTGCGCGTGGATCGGGTGATGGCCTTTATTGGCAGCGTCACGCCTATCCTGGTTCTGATGATGATTTTCCTGTGTATTTACAGCTGGAATACGCGGGATTTGCCATTAGAAGAACTGGATGTGATTGCGCAGACTAAACCACAAGGTGCGGGGCATTGGCTGGTTGGCTCTTTGCTGTACGTGTCCTACAACATGGTGGTGGGGGCACCGTTCCTGATGATTGCCGGTGCGCAAGCGACTTCTCGGCGCAATGCCTTGCTCGGTGGACTGGTAGGTGGTTTGTTGCTGGGCTTTTTGATCGTGCTGATCAGCGCCGGTGTGTTTGGCCGTATCGATACGATTGGCTCGGCGGCCTTGCCCATGCTGATGCTGGCTACTGAACAGTCCAAACTGCTGGGAACCATTATGTCCGTGGTGATTTTCGCCATGATTCTGACAACCTCGGTGGGTGTGCTGTATTCCTTCTCGGCCCGGATTTTTACGCCCAATACCCGTAAATTCAATATCGGTACGGCTATTGCCGGGGTGCTGGGACTGGTGGGCGCCAAGATTGGTTTCATCAATCTGGTGGGTACGGTATATCCGTTTTTCGGTTACCTGGGCTTTGTTTTGATGGCCTGGATTCTGATTGCCTGGTTCCGTTTGCGCCGCTTACAATCCAGGAATGCTACGTAATGAACTGCTCAGCAAGGAACAGGTAGGAACCCGCCTGCGCCAAGCCCGACATAATCAAAAACAGACACTCAAGCAGTTGTCTGAAAAAACCGGCTTGGCGCTGTCCACTATTTCCAAAGCAGAATTGGGGCAGGTCACTTTAAGCTATGAAAAGTTTGTGGTCCTGGCCCGTGCCCTGAATATTGAAGTTGGCTCTTTGTTTGCCGTTCCCGATCAGGAAAACGCGCAGCCATTGCCCACCACCGAAGTGGGCATTTCCAGCCATAAATCTACGGCCACCCCTGGCTATGCCACCCGCAACTATGAATACGGCCTGTTGTTTGGCGAGCTCAGCGGCAAGCACATGAATCCGATTCTGGCCGTGATTGATTCACGCGATGCCAGCGAGTTTGACGACTATATCCGTCACGCTGGGCAGGAGTTTGTGATTGTGCTGTCCGGCTCTATTGCCATTCAGTTTGAAACTGGCGAAACCCTGTTTCTGGAAGTCCACGAGTCAGCGTATTTTGACAGCGGTATCGGACATATCTATTTATCCACCAGCGAAGACGACGCCAAGGTTGTGGCTGTCTGTACCAGCGGCTTGCCGCCGGGGATTGTTTAAGGTTCGTCGCTTGGTTTGCGCTTGTCCGTTACATCATCAAAAATCGTTGGCAGGATGGTGTTTTGCGTAACCGATGTGGGTGGCGTGCCGTTGGTTTTCAAGGGAGCCACACAACGCGCGGTGGCGTGCTGGAAATACACCGTGCCTACTGGGCGGCCTTTCAGACGAGCCAGTTCGGGCTTGGCGTCAATAGCCGCTTCCGACAAGGGAAAGACAATGCCGCGTGTGGGGATGGTGTGGCGTGAGCTGGCTCCCTCATTGCTGCCACCTTTGAAAATCCGTACGTGGGCTGGATCACGGGTCGGGTCTGAGATCACCCATTCATGCAGGCCATTGGCCATATCCTGAATGCCCAGCGGATTGGGTGGGAAGGCGCCCGTCTTGTTTTTGTCTGCTTCATTGCCTTGCTCAGGCACGTTGCGGCCTGCCTGCCACTGGCCGTTGTCGGTTGCCCAGGGAAAGGGCTGGCCACGGCTGCGGGCCGCGTATTCCCATTCAGCCTCTGTAGGCAGGCGCATGTCCAGGCCGTTGTTTTTTCCTAACCAGGCGCAAAAGGCTTCGGCTTCGTCGTAGGGCATATTGGCGACCTGTTCGCCATCGCCTTTTACCGGCTGCCAGCGCGCAGGGCGCTTGGTTTGCTTCAAGAAACGATCGTACAAGGCGTTAGTTGCCTCTTTTTTCATGATGGAAAAGGCGTTGACCTCTACCGGGTAGGGCTCCAGAGCCCCCTGATCCGGCTGTGCCACCCATTGCACGGACAACTCACCGTCGGAGTTACGCATGGGAACCTGAAAATTGCCGGCCATAAAAGAGCCGCCTTCTACCTGGATCAGTTCAGGACCGGGTTCGGGGCGCGTGGGTAGTGATCTCAGCACCAGCAGGAGCAGGACGCTGGCAACGATGAGGGTGGCGCTGATCCGAAAGGGGGTATGACGCAATCTTGTTTCCTTGCTCTCACCGCATGTGAGCTGAGAGCTTTGTCGATTAATTTCGCTTATATGGCCCCGTATTATTCCATGCCTGTTTATAAGACGGGTCTGTCTGAGCGCAGAGTTTAATGATTTATTGGTATGGAGGGGGCGTCTATTATGTTTATTCGGCGTTTTTAGACGGTTTTTCAGGGACAACCGTCAAAGGAATGCGGATAGCCTGGCCTTCCTGGATCATAAAGTGCCAGCGAGTGGCATCAAACAAGGCTGGGCTGATCTCAAAGACTGCGACATCCGAAACGCTCACCAAGGGGTTGATTTTGTCAGGGCCAACCGTGTCCAGATCATGAGCGTAGCGATAGTCCTGTGTCGCTCGCTGATTGGGCGCTACTTTCTGGCCTGAAGGGTCAACCAGAAACAGGCGTGGCCGATGGATCTGCGGGCTCAGTGGGCGTGGGCTGGTGTTGGTGTAGCGGTAGTGCAAGACGATAAACAGATTGTCCTGACGCGCCGGAGTTGCCAGTTCCCCGGAGTCCAGCTGAGTCTGACGCTGCCATTCATCCAGGTAAGTATGCAGGCGCACACCCTGATAGTCGGGCGTGAACAAGGTCGTCCCGTAGTTCAGAACGGGGGCCGCAGGCGGGATAGGCGCAATGCCGGGAAGGGAGCCTGGCTGCTTTTGTGTAGATAGAACCCGATCGTTTTGACTGTAGGCAGTGGCAGAACACAAGGCTAAAGCGGCGCACAGCCAAAAACGGGGCAGGGTGACAGTCATGGATGTGAACAGGGCCGCTTCAAGAGGTGTAGGCAGGGGAATGGGGGCCTTAATCGCAGGCAAAAAAATAAACGGCTCATGAGCCGTTTTTCTTAACTACTTTTTTTAGATCGTCCAGCTCTTTGCGCAGGGCGACAACTTCGTCACTGAGCAAACCAATAACGGCCATTTGACTTTGATACATTTCGACCAGCGGGTGGTAGCTAATCCCACGGCTGGTCAGTTCCCGGCAAAGCGCGCTAAGCCCGGTGCCAGCGCGCTTGGTTAAAGTAGCCATCTTCCTGTGATCCATAAGCCTGCATCCTGATCAGTAGTTGTTCGATGTTTACATCCATTAACCATACCAAAATTCGGTGACAATAGTCGTTTTTCTTAAAACTTCTTGTATATCTGTGGTTTAGCGACAGGTCTAGCCCACTTGGAAGTTGCCTTCCGGGTAGCGAATACGGCTGCGTTTGCGTGTGGCCAGCGAGTAAATCAAGGTTAGAGGCCCGAGTCGGCCTGCAAACATCAGCACCATGATCAGGATCTGGCTAGGCGTGGACAGCTTGTGGGTAATGCCGTGACTCATGCCGGTGGTACTCAAGGCCGACGCGGCTTCAAACAGCAGGCTGGTAATGGGCATGTCCTCAAACAAGGTCAGCAGCAAGACGCTGATGAAGTACAGTGCGCCGGTAATCAGGAAAAGGGCCAGGGCTTTCTGTACGGTTTCTGGAGCCACGCTGCGTTCCATCAAGACCACTTCTTCGCGTTGACGGATGTAGGAGCGTACCGCCGCCAGCAAGACAATCAAGGTGCCGATTTTGATACCGCTGGCCGTACTGAGCGAGCCGCCACCAATCAGCATCAGCACAATCAGGGTCAACTGAGTGCTGTCGCGCAGGCTGGCAATGTCCATGGTGGTAAAACCCGCGGTACGGGTGGCCGCATTCTGCATCCAGGCGGCCAGCGCCTGATCGCCCAGGCCCAGCATGCCCAACGTATTTGGATTCGTGAATTCCAGCGCCCAGAGACTGAAAAAACCAATCAGGTTCAGGATGAGTGTTCCGATCAGGATCAGCTTTGTGTACGGCAAAAGTGTTTGCCAGCGTTTTTTCTGGCCTACGTCGGCCAGTACGGTAAAGCCAATCCCGCCCAAAATAATCAGGCCGGACAAGGTCATGACTGACACGAAATCCCCGGAAATGGGGATCAAGGAGTCATGAAATAGCGAGAAGCCCGCATTATTGAAAGCCGTGACCGCATGGAACAAGGCGCGATAAAGGGCTGTGGTCCACGGTAAATCAATGGTCCATCGCAGAAACAGAATGGCGGCGGCGATCAGCTCAATCAGGGCAGCAATCTTGAACACTTGAAAGGCTGTACTGCGGATGCGGGACACGCTGGTTTGATTAAAAGCCTCCAGTGCCAGTGCCTGCTGGCTGACACTGATGCGTTTGTGCATGGTGATGGCCGCAATCACGGCAAAGGTCACAAAGCCCATACCGCCAATTTGCACGAGCAGCGCCAGCACAATTTGCCCAAAGTGCGTCAAGTCTGTTGCCGGATCAATGACCGCCAGGCCCGTGACAGTGACGGCCGAGGTAGCCATGAACAGCGCCTGAAAAATCCCCAGCCGGGGCGTAGCTGCTTGTGGCAGGCTCAGCAAAATCGCGCCCAGAATAATCAGGGCCATAAAACCCAGCGCCAGCACCAGTGGCGGGCTGGCGCTCAGGGTGCGGGTATGAGGATTGACCTCAAGACGGCGAGTCAGACTATTAGGCAGCCAATTGCGCATACATCAGACCAATTTGGGGGCGGCGGTACGAAGTGCTTGCAGTTGTCCAAGCAGGATCAGCAGATCCTTGGCATGCAGGGCAAAATCAGCATCGGGCTGGATGGTGGTTTGGCCACGACGTTTGACCAGCAGGACCTGCACGTCGGCCATTTGCTCGCGCAATATGTCCTTGATGGTCTGGCCGTTCATATTGTCGCTGGCGGTGACTTCCACAACATAATCGCCGTTACCCAGGGAAATGTAATCGTTGACCATGGGGTAGCTGAGCATTTGGGCGACTCGTATGCCCATTTCTTCTTCGGGGTGAATAATCCGGTTCACACCAATCTTGGCCAGAATCAAATGCTGGGTATGGGAAATGGCTTTGGCCCAGATTGTCGGGACACCAAAACTTTTCAGGTGAACCACGCAAACGAGGCAGGATTCAATATCAGCTCCAATCGCAACCAGAACTACGTCATAATTGTCCAGCCCCAGCTCTTCCAGAGCCTGGCGGTCAGTGACATCGGCAATGACGGCACGGTTTAATTGGTCCGCATATTTGTTGACCAGTTTCGGATTGGTATCCACTCCCAGTACGGAGTGGCCCATTTTCATGAGTTCCAGGGCGCAGGCCGAACCGAAGCGGCCTAATCCTATGACGGCGAACTGTGCCATAGCTTATTTGATCCGTTTGATGCTTGAAACAATTTCAAGCCAAATTAAGCGTTGATGGTATAAAGACATATCTGGTAAAAACCCTTATCGGGTATTCCCTTGGGCGCGTGTCGTTCAAGCCCTGGCGGAAACATCAATAGTGGACAGTGTAAAACAATGGTTAGTTTGTTTGATCCAATCAAACTGGGTGATATTGAACTCATGAACCGCATCATCATGGCGCCCATGACACGCGCACGCGCCTCGGAGGGCCGTATGCCCAATGATTTGATGCGTATGTACTATTGCCAGCGGGCCAGCGCGGGGCTGATTGTAGCCGAAGCCACTTCGGTATCGCCGCAAGGTGTGGGCTATGCCCACACGCCGGGCATCTGGAGTAGTGCACAGGTAGATGCGTGGCGCACGATTACCGAAGCCGTCCATGCCAAGGGTGGCCGTATTGTCTTGCAATTGTGGCATGTGGGGCGTGTGTCTGATCCGGAATTTCTGAATGGCCAAATGCCGGTTGCACCCAGCGCAATTGCCTGTGAGGGCATGGTCAGCCATTTAAGCCCCGAGCGTCCTTTTGTGGTGCCGCGTGCCCTGCGCAGTGAAGAAATTGCCGATATTGTGGACGACTTTGCCGTTGCCGCTCAAAACGCGCTGAGCGCCGGCTTTGATGGGGTGGAGATACACGGTGCCAATGGCTACCTGATCGACCAGTTCCTGCATGATGGCTCCAATACCCGCACGGATGCTTACGGTGGCTCGATTGAAAACCGGGCTCGTTTCCTGTTGGAGATTGTGGACGCCTGTGTCGCCATTTGGGGCGCTGGCCGAGTCGGTGTGCATTTGTCCCCCCGTGGTGGCTTGCATGGCATGAAGGATTCCGATCCGGCCCGTTTGTTCTCTTACGTGGCTTGCGAACTGGATCGCCGTGATATTGCCTTTTTGTTCCTGCGCGAAAGCCCGGCTTCGGACAGCTTGTTGCCCATGATCAAATGCCAGTTTGGTGGCGCGATTATCGCTAACGAACATTTCGATTTGCCGACAGCACAGACCACTTTATCCAAAGGCATGGCAGACGCCGTGTCGTTCGGTAAGGCTTTTTTGTCCAATCCGGACTTGCCCTTGCGTTTGCAGTTGCGTGCGCCCTTGAATGGCTGGGATCGGGATTCGTTTTACACCCAGGGGCCTAAAGGCTATACGGATTATCCATTTTTGAAATCTAACCCGGAATGGGATCAGCCTGTGGGTGAGGATTTGCAGGCGCATTAAGCTTGCCTGTGATTAAGTAGGTGGAAATAAAAAAGCCCGTTTGATACGGGCTTTTTTAATGGGCTTTATTGTAGATCGGTAGCAGTTTGGGGCAGCGTGCCACTTTCCAAGGTGTATTGCACCTGGTGTTCAGCTACCGCGCACCACTCGAAAAGTGGCTGCCGCTTTAACCAGCAAGCGTTCCTTCTCGTCATACCCGCCACCTTCGCAGTAAGCGGTATCGCCTTCCAGATACAGGCATTGGGCCTTGAACCAGACATCGCCACGAGCAGGCAGTAGAAACTGCGAGTTCATGTCTATGGTGGCCATCCCTGAGCCAGGACGTTGTGCCCGTGCGGCGGCGCTAAGGGTGAAATCCAGAATCGCCATCAAGGTGCCCCCGTGCACATCGGCACGGGAGTTGGCATTACAGGCTTGCCAGGGCAGAAAAGTAATCACTTCCTGCTCGGTGCTGCTCACGGTTTGCAGGCCCAGGTGCTGCATCAGGGGGATATGTGTGCCGAAAAAGTCCTGTTTGGGCTGCGCCAGTTCGGCCTGCAAATGCTTCATGGGTTCAGCTTTTGCTTCACTTGAGCGGAAACCTGGGACATATCGGCACGGCCAGCCAGTTTGGCTTTCACCAGCCCCATGACTTTGCCCATCAATGCGGGGCCTTGAGCGCCGTCAGCCTGAGCCTGGGTAATCGCATCGGCAATGGTCGCGTCAATTTCGGCGCTATCGGCTTGCTGTGGCAGGTATTCCTGCAGAATCAGCAATTCGGATTTTTCTTTCTCGGCGCTTTCGGTACGGCCAGCAGATTCAAAAGCCTGGATGGATTCGCGGCGTTGCTTGACTTGTTTTTCAATGATGCTGCTTACTTCAGCATCGCCCAGCTCGGTACGTTCGTCCACTTCGCGTTGTTTGATCGCGGCTTGCAGAAAACGCAAGGTCTCCAGGCGTCCGCTATCGCGAGCGCGCATCGCCGTTTTGATATCTTCAGCTAAACGGGTTTTGAGTGTTTGACTCATGGTGGTTCCTGGTTGAACGGGCAAAGCCCTAGTTTAACGCAGGGCGGGGGTAGGGAAAAATCCGATTATTGAAAATCCCGGCTGCGTGCGACCAGATCACCAATCAGGTGATTCATGGATACCAGACGGCGGGCAATTAAATGGCAAACGCTTCCATCCCGTTGCCAGACACCATAGACACCCAGCAGGCGAGATTGAAGCAAGGCCTGAGATTGCGCCTGCGCCAACTCTTCACGCACGATGACATTGACACTGCCGGTTTCATCTTCCAGCGTTACAAATACGGTGCCTTTGGCGGTGCCGGGGCGTTGGCGGGTGGTCACCAGCCCGCAGGCTCGTGCCAGCCGCCTATCCGGGCAAGCTTGGTTGAGTTGTTCTGCGGTGGAGAATCGCAAGGGGGACAACTGTGTGCGTAGCAAGGACAGGGGGTGACGATTCAGGCTCAAGCCCACGGCCTGATAATCACTTAACACTTCCAGTCCCACACTGGCTCGTGGCAAATTCGGGGTGTGCTCCGGCGTTTCAGCATGACTAAGCAATCCTGCCTGACTGGGGCGTCGGGCGTCCCAAACACTGTGGCGGCGTTGGCTATAAGCACTGCGTAAAGCATGGGCCTGGGCCAGCGCTTGCTGATCGTGGGCTGACAGAGCCAGCTCCTGGCGCAAGCAGGCCAGATTCAGCGTACGTTCCGGGTGGCTTTGCCGGTAACTTACGATGGCTTGTGCGCCTTGTTCGCTCAAGCCTTTGACCATGTGCAGGCCCAGACGTACCTGAGGCGGGCCGCCAAGCTCGGAACACACGTGGCTGTCATACAGGCTGTATTGCACATCAACAGGCAAGACCTGAACGCCGTGACGGCGTGCATCCTGGACCAATTGGCTGGGGCCGTAAAAACCCATGGGTTGAGAGTTCAGCAAGGCCGCCAGAAAGTGCTCCGGGTAACGTGCTTTCAGATAGGCGCTGAACCAGGCCAGTTTGGCGAAGCTGGCCGAGTGACTTTCCGGAAAACCGTATTCCCCAAAACCGCTGATCTGATCGAACAGGCGCTTGGCAAATTCTGGAGAATATTTTTTGGCAGCCATACCATCCAGCAACTCCTGTTCAAAAGAGCCCAAACCACCACGACGACGCCAGGCAGCCATAGCCCGTCGCAAGGCGTCCGCTTTGTCAGCCGAAAAACCCGCCGCCTCCATAGCCAGTTCCATGGCTTGTTCCTGAAAAATAGGCACGCCCAGGGTGCGTTCCAGCACATGGCGGATTTCGGGAGCGGGGTAGTCGACTTTGCTGTGGTCGCGACGGCGTTCCAGATAAGGATGCACCATGCCCCCTTGAATGGGGCCGGGGCGCACAATGGCCACTTGCACCACCAAGTCGTAAAAGCATTGGGGACGCAACCGCGGCAACATGCTCATCTGGGCGCGGGACTCGATCTGGAACACGCCTATGGTGTCAGCGCGCCGTATCATCCGAAAGGTTTTGGCGCTGTGCAAAGGGATGTCCTGCAAGCGGAATGGTTTGCCTTTTTGCTGGCTGATACTGTCCAGGCAGCGACGCAAGGCGCTCAACATACCTAAGGCCAGAATATCGACTTTCAGCAAACCCAGCACATCCAGATCATCCTTGTCCCATTGCACAACGCTGCGCCCTGGCATGGCGGCGTTTTGAATTGGCACCAGCCTGTGCAAGGGTGTTTGTGAAATTACAAACCCGCCAGGGTGCTGGGACAGGTGACGAGGAAAGCCCATCAGCTGGCGGGTCAAGGACAACCATTGATGCGCTTGCTCTGGCGGGCATTCGGGAAAGCGTGCCAGGACTTCATCCTGAATGTGGCTGTCTTTAAGCCAGGCACGGTCGCATTGAATCAAGTCCTCGATCAAGGCGGAAGGAATGCTTAGCGCCTTGCCGGTGTCCCGCAAGGCGCTGCGGCGTCTATAGGTGGTGATCACCGCTGTTAAGGCTGCTCGTTGCCGGCCATATTTGCGGTAAATGTATTGAATAACCTCTTCGCGACGCTGG
Organism: Alcaligenes sp. NLF5-7; assembly: GCF_024266725.1. Taxonomy (NCBI): domain Bacteria; kingdom Pseudomonadati; phylum Pseudomonadota; class Betaproteobacteria; order Burkholderiales; family Alcaligenaceae; genus Alcaligenes; species Alcaligenes sp. NLF5-7. The sequence goes on along the minus strand of NZ_CP100755.1, from coordinate 3,985,545 downwards.
TGCTCGAAGTCCACATCAATATCGGGCGGTTCAGCCCGTGCGCGGCTGATGAAGCGCGCAAACAAGGTATGGCTGCTGGCAGGATCAACTTCAGTAATGCCCAGGCAGTAGCACACGGCCGAGTTGGCGGCAGAGCCTCGGCCCTGGCACAAAATCCCCTGACTGCGCGCGTAACTGACGATGTCATGCAAAGTCAGAAAGTAGGACTCGTATTGAAGGTCTGCAATCAGGCTGAGTTCCTCTTCCAGGCGCGTGCGCAAGCTGTCGCTAATCCCTTTGGGGTAGCGCTTTTGCGCGCCACGCTCGGTTTCCTGTCGCAGATACTCAATGCCACTGAGACCGGGCGGGACAATCTCGACCGGGTACTCGTACTTGATTTCACTTAAACAAAACTGGCATAGCTCCTGGATGTGATCGGTGGTCTCACGCAGTTCGGCCGGGTAAAGATTGGCCAGTTGGAAACGACTGCGTAAGTGATGTTCTGCATTGCTGGCCAGGGACCAGCCGCATTCTTGCACAGGTGTTTTCAGGCGTATGGCTGCCAAAGTATCGTGCAAAGGCTGGCGAGAGCGCACGTGCATATGGACGCCGCCTAACGCGGCACAGCGCAAGCCACATGCCTGCGCTGCCAGCCTGACGGCGCGCAAATGCTGCATGTCCTGATCGCGCCTATGCAGACTGATGCCTAAAAACAGTCGGCCTGCAAACAGGTCCAGCAAATGCTGTGTTTGAAGACGGATGTGCTCGCTATCCAAGCCATAGGCCGGCTTGTAGATGACAAGACAGTCTGGCAGAACCTGTTGTTGGGAACCTTGGCGGGCTTGTTGCAAAAAAGACCAGTCAATCGAGGCTTCCTGCTTCAAGTCCAGTGATTGGTGCAGGTGCGAGATGAATTGACAGAGATTGCCGTAGCCTTCCTTGTTGCGCGGCAGAATCAGCAGCTCATGGGTTTGAGTGCCGTTGCAGGTTCTTGTCTCAGCCTTGGCGACTTGTGGGCGCTGATTGTCCCAAACCCCCGTAAAGCGGAACCGACTTCCAACCAACAGGCGGATTTCCGGATGCAACTTGGCCTGCGCATAAGCGCGCACCACACCGGCCATGGAGGCGTAATCGCATAAGGCCAGCGCCTTGTAGCCCAATTCGGCAGCGCGGCTGATCAGCTCTTCGGGGTGGGACGCGCCATTCAAGAAGCTGTAATTGGACAGGCAGTCCAGTTCGGAATACAGCAGGTCTATATGGGGTTTCATCCAAAGACTCCGTGCAGATACCAGGCATGCTCCTGGCTCAAGTCCCGATAAACCCAATACAAGCGTCCCTGCGGACACAGGGCAATAAAGTAGTCTCGCTGCTGATGCCCGGTGCCGCTCCACCAGCCTGTCTGTACCCGTTCTGGACCCTGGACCAAGCGCAAGCGCTGCTGATCCAGAAGCGGGGATTGCTGATCGTGTTGTAAAGGCTGAGCCGGGTCCAGCATCCAGCATGGACGTTGCAAAGCCGGACGGTCCGCATCGGGGGGCTGGCTGCGGGACAAGGGGAGCCATTGATTCGCCTGTTCAGGCAAATAGCTGGCTTGGGCGGCAGGTGTCAAAATCTGTTCAGCCCCCAGCCTGGCCTGCAAGCGCTCCAACAGTTGTTGATCCTGCTCTTGCCAATGACGCGCATCGGGAAACAGGCTGCTGGCATGAGTTTGGCGCGGGTGTAGTTGCTGTGCCTGCAGCACCATGCTCTGTACGGCCGCCTGTAATTGCAGTTGCTGGAACTGTTCTTGCCATACGGGCAAAAAGTCCTGGCTACGCCAGCAGGACCGGGCCATTTGCAACTCCAGGCGGGTGGTCGTGGGGTAGTCCTTGTATCTTTCTGTGCGTAGTACCAGCTCCAGACGTCCACAAGCCAGCTGGTACTGATTCAACCAGGCCTCCAGCTTGATCAATAGGCGATTTACGGCCCGCAAGACGGTGGGTTTGTTATTGGATGGTGTATCCATTTCCAGCTTGTCTGTAAATTGCGGGGCGGCATGCACCCATTCCAGCGCCCAGCTTTGTGTGCCGTAGGCTTGGTCCAACTGCAACAGCAGGGCACGCAGCCCGCGCTGGGATAGGCCATCGCGGGGGAGTTGGTGCAACTGGCCCAGGGTATGGCAGCCCAGACTATGCAACCATTGCAGCTGGTCGGCAGGCGGAGCCAATAAGTGGATGGGAAGCGAGTTCAGACAGGCCTGCAAACGTCGTGCACAACGACGCTGCTTGCGTCCGGATAAAGCCAGCAAGCAGGCCGCACGGGCAGTGGGTGCCAGAGCCAGGCAGGGCTCGGGAATAAGGGCTTGCAAGTCAGCCCGGACCTGTTGGTACAGACGGCGCAAACCACCAAACAGCCGGATGCTGGCACTGATATTCAGTACCCATAAATCGGCTTGAACCTGTGCCAGCTGGGGGCTGTAGCGCAGCAGAACGGCTTGAATACCGTTCTGCTGTTTTGGGCTGGCCTCAGGCGTAAGCAGGCTCTGGGGCAGTCGCAGGCACAGGTACATGAGACGGAATGGCCGCTGGCGGCATCAGGGTGTGGTGAGGGGCCAAAGCAATGCTGTCCTTGCACGGAGGCCCCCGTCGTTTGCGGATATGAACATCCAGCCAGGGCTGCCCCTGCTGGTCTTGGCGAGTCTGAAGTTCAAGACGCAAAAGGGCGGGGCTGTTGGTCTGACTGTGCGCCGGACGTAAACAAAAAAACAGGCTGTCGCTATGGCTGGCTAATAGCTGTAGTTGACGCAAGGCCGCTAAAGGCACATGGGCAGGCAGCCAGCTCAGCACAGCCGCACAGTGGCCGTGACGCAAGGCCTGGGCACTGGCCCACAAGGTATCGTTCAGGTGCTGGCTGCGTATCCAGAGCATGCGGGCGGGCAAGGCGTTTTCTGATGAGCTGTTTTGCTCGTTCGTAACAGGAGTACCACGCCACAGTTGTTGCATGGGTTGATAGGGCGGGGCGACTAAAACACGCAAGCGCTCTGCCTGCAGCGTATTCAAGGCTGGCAACAACAAGGACAAGGCACTGCTGTCTTGCTGTGCATGCAGTTCGATCAGACTGCCCACAGGCCAGCCGCCTCCTGGCAGTTCGTCATCCAGGGCGGCAAACCCGCTGGGCAGGCAAGTGCCTGCGGCATGCGCATAATGCTTGCCTGTCCAAAGGGAAGGGTGAAGATCTAAAAGGGAACGAAGTGCGCTTGCCATAGGTATGCTCCTGATTGCTGTATAAATATACAGTAAATCTGTTTGCCAGCAAACCAGGCATCTGTTTCAAAGCAGAACTTTTATATACTGTGGCCTTCTGTTTGGCGCTCTCGCATGAATTCTTCCCCTTCTACCCGTCCCGGCCGCTGTGCACAGTGTCAGCGGCCCTTGGCTCGTTGCTTGTGTCCCTTGATCCCTTCGATAGAAGCAGCGTGTCCTGTGCTGATTTTGCAGCACCATTCCGAAGCCCGGCATGCGCTTAATACTGCGCGCTTGGCGTATTTGGGTTTGAAGGGGGCAGAGCTATGGGTGGGAGAGCAGTTTGCTGAGCTGGAGGCCCGGCTGGCACAGGCGCATCGTCCTGTTTTGCTGTTTCCGGGACCAGAAGCCAAGGTGGCGGGCTCAACAGGCCCAGGGGAGAAGCCGGATCTGATCGTGGTGCCAGATGGCACCTGGCGCAAGGCACGCCTGATCTTGCACAGCAATCCGGTTTTGCAAGCCCTGCCGTATTGGGTATTGCCTGAAGGACAGGCGTCGCGCTACAGACTGCGTAAAGCGCCCGACCCGCAGGCTGTGTCGACCCTGGAAGCAATTGTCCGGCTGATGCAGATTATGGAGCCGGAGCGGGATTTCAGCCCTTTGCTCCGGCCCTTCGAGCAGTTGATTGAAGAACAAATCCAGGCTATGGGCCTGGATACGTATCAGCGTAACTATCCTACTTCCAGGTGAAGTTCAGTTCGCGGGGCTGGCCTTCAACAATAGTGGCCTGGCGCTCCTGGGTCTGGCCCTGGTAAGTGGCAAATACCTTGTAATTGCCGGGGCCAAGACGGATCAGGCAGTAGGGGCCGTCGATCAGGCTGTTCAGCACGGTTTGGTCGTTGCTGTTACGGATAACCAGCTGCACATCGGAAATATAGCCGACGCGCTCACCCTGGTTGGCTGAAAAGTTCACGGACAAGGGAAAGGTGTTGCGCACCATGCGAAACAGTTGGGCTTCATCACTACCTATGCCGCCGCTGATGTATTCGGTTGAACCGTAATACTGGCTGGGGGGCAGTTCCTGGGCGTGCACGATGGGGCTGCTCAATAAGGCCAGCGACATGGCAATGCCGATCAATGAAAGACGAGGACTCATGAGGTTTCCTTGCTTGAAGTAAGGTGGCTAAGCGGGCCCTCAGGGGCCCTGTTGCTGTTATGAGAGGGGTGGGGCTGGCTGTCAGGATGAAAGCTGGGCCACAACAACGGCCAGTCATGCTGACGGGTCGGTTCTGCCTGCGGATTGAAACTGCGTTCACGCAGCATTCCATGTCCGCGCTGATTAATAGTGATGACGGTGGTGCAGCGGGTGCCGTAATTGGGGCTGACAATAAACGGGCTGCTTAACAAGCGTTCGTGCTCAAGACTCAAGCCGGTTTGGGGCAAGTCGGCATCGGCTGCGACTTCCTGATTGCGTAAACCCTGAAACAAGCCTTCTACCGCTGGTGGCGAGCCATCAAAATGTTGTGCCTGCAGGGTTTCTTTCAGGAACAGGCTTTTGGGCCAAGGTGTATTAAGCCAGGCATTGCTCAGAACATGTACGCCTGGTTCCAGCATGTGCGGGCTGCCACTGGGATGACGGTTGCTGTAATAGCCCATGCGTAAAGGCTGTTGCTTGTCCGGCCATTCCAGCACAAAAAGATTGAAGCCTGCGTAATCGGCTCCTTCCTGGGCGAGTTGTTCCAGATAGTCGGCGGGACTGCGCTCGTCTCTTAGAAACTGGGGGATCAGCTCGCCGCGTGAGCGTTGCTTGCTGTGTTTGTTACTGGGGGCTTCGCGGTAATTGGTCAGCAAGGCTAGCCGTCCACGGCTTTGTGTCAGGCCCAGCCAGGTGCCCCCGGCTTGCAGGTCCCGACCCGCCAGAATATCGGGCTCGTCCCGCCAAGGTTGAGCCGCTTGGCTGGGGCGAGCATGATATTCGTCGCGATTGGCGGCAATAATCAGCGGCCAATCTGCATTAACTCCGACGGCGATATAAGCGATGCACATGTGCCGATTGTAGGATGGCTATGCAGGCTTTGGTAGCCAAAGTACCGCCAAGTTCCGCTTTTTTTCTCGGTATTGAGAATGCCTCTTTAGGCTTGGCATTCAGGGCTTGAACGTCAGATTTAAGCGATCTATGAAAGGGCGTCGTAGTTTTGTGCCAGACGCACGACGGTGACACCCGGACGTAGCTGGCGCAGCGAAGGCATGACCAAGGTGCAGTTATCGTAGGGCGTCAGCCAGGCTTGGCCATCAGCTTGTCCAATCGCTGTGCCGGCATCGGCCAAGGTTTCCAGGCCTTGCCAGTTCTGATCGAAACTGACTTGCATGGAAGGGGCGACAATCGCATGGGTGACTTGCAGAACGCGTTGCGTATCGGGAGACGCTCGACGCCAGTCCGAGGGCAAATCCTCTTTTTCCACAATCTCGGAGGCGAGCAGAAAGCGGGCAATCAGGTCCAGTGCGATTGCCGGTGTATCAGGATCGCCATGAAAGCCGCATTCCAATAGTAAGGAGCGCGCTTCATGGGCTTCAGGGTCCGAGAATCGACCGTAATCGCGCATGCGTACGCCGTCCTGATGGCCGCTATCCACAATCACATGCTCGGGAGCGCCCAGAGTACGGGCCAGCTCGATATTGCGTGCCAAGGTGCCAGTCAATAACAAGGGGGCGCTGGGTTCATGCATGGAGTGCAGGTCCAGCAACCAGTCGGCTTGTTCCAGCCAAGGCAAAATCGCTCGTGCACGGCGCTGCTCTTGTGTCTGTGTTTGAGCCAGCTTCTGATCGCTCCAGACGCGGTTCATGTCTTCGTCCACGTAGCGGCTGGCATCGTGCTGCTCAGGATCAAAGCGATCAAAGGCGTCCAGATTGCAAAAGGCCAGAATCAGCTTGCCACGACGGGGCTTCAGGCCACTGGCCAACACGGCTTTCAAGGCCCAGGCCCCACAAAGTTCGTTGCCATGAATCAGGGCGCTGATCATTACGGTACGGCCCGCTTCGCCCGAGTCCAGGCACCAGATTCCAGGGACACCGGTATTGCCCTGACGCTCTTCTTGAATGTCAGGCAAGGAAAGAGAAAATTGCATGGAAAGACTCCAGCGCCCCAGCAGCTAGCCGGGGCGCATGTGTTTTATTCGGCTTGCAGCTTGGCCAGTTCGACCAGACGAGCATATTTGTCGACCTCTTTGGCCTGGAACTCTGCCGCGTTCATGCCGGGTGCGTAAAGCGTGGCTCCATTGGATTGCATTTTCTCTTGCAAGTTGGCCGATTGCAGGCTGCTGTCCAGAGCCTGACGCAAGGTGCTGGTGACGGATTCAGGCAAATCCTTGGGGCCATACAAACCAAACCAGACGTTGATGTCGACCTTTTCAAAGCCGGGTGTATCGGCCAGCGGCGGGATCTCCGGGGCAGCAGGAGAGGCATGGGTTTCGGTAATGCCCAAAGGCACGATGGCGCCTGCGCGAGCTTGCGACAGGCCCGAGGACAGCACAAGGTAAGCCGTATCCAGTTGACCACTCATCAAATCCGAAACCAGGGGTGGGACGCCACGGTAGGGCACGTGCATGGCGGTGGTACCGGTCGAGGCGTTCACCATTTCACCGGCCAGGTGCAAGGTAGTACCTACGCCGGAGGAACCAAAGCTGAAGGCTTCCGGTTTGGCCGCCCGCAGCTTTTGCGCATAGTCTGCCGCGGAGCGAATACCGGACTCTTTGGAGGCTGCCAGCAACAAGGGCTGGGAGGCAATCATGCCAATAGGCGTGAAGTCTTTTTGCCCGTCGTAGCGCACGGCTTTGTTGATCATGCCGGCGATGATCATCTCGTTGGTAGAACCCAGCAGCAGGGTATAGCCGTCGGCGGCTGCACGTTGTACGCGTTGAGCACCAATGGTGCCACCGGCACCGCCTGCGTTTTCCACGACGACGCTTTGGCCCAAACGGCTGCTCAGCTCTTCAGCTAACAGGCGGGCAGTCAGATCCACGCTGCCTCCGGCGGGATAACCCACGACCAGAGTCAGGCTGCGTGAGGGGTAGGTGTCGGCGTGGCTGATTGAGGCTTGCAAGAGGCTACAGGCGCCCAGAATGCCAAGGACCAAGCTGCGCTTGGGAAAAGAAAAAGACATGATGTGCTCCCCGTTCAATAGATAGGTTTCCAAGCAGCGGCCGGTGTGCGCGCTGCGGGCCTGTTTATCCTTAGTTATGAAAGGGTATTGTGTCTGTTGCGGCTACTTGCGATGTGCTGTTGCGGCACATGGACGTGCTTTTTCGGTTGCTTGTGCGTTTATCGCCCCTGCTGGGTGAAGGCCCAGACGGACTCTGCCAGATCCGAGAGCGGGGCTCGGGAGCGATACAGACGAACTTCAAAGGCAATCTCGTCGCCTTTGCCGCCCAATTGCACCAGCGTGCCGCGACGACATTCATTGGCAATCATGGACAGGGGTAACCAGGCTACGCCCATGCCTTTCAATACCGAGCCCATTGCCGTATCCAGAGAATCGCAACGCACCGTGCTGACCAGGGGATAGGGAAAGTGGTGCAGCTTGTCACCCAGAATGCGGGCCATGGCCAAGCCGCCTGAATATGAAATCAAAGGAATGCTGCGTCCGCTATCGGCATTGAGTTCATATAAAGGTGTGCCGTTCTTGCGGCGCTGACAGGTAGGCACCAATTTGTCAGTGGCGATGGTCATATACGTCACTTGCTCGGCCAGCAGTTCAATTGACAAGGCCGGGTGTTCATAACAGCACAGAAAGTCGGTTTTGCCTTGGGCCAACAGCTTGGCCATATCGGCCATCATGCCGGTGCTGATGTCGATAGGTATATGGGCCGACAAAGGGGCGTGGCTGCCTTTTTGCAGACGGCTGACCCAGTCCGTGACCAAGGTGCGTGCCAGGCTACGGCCGGTAGCAATGCGCAAGCTGCCTTGTCCGGCTTGATCCGAGGCCTGCAATTGCCGACGAACGCGGTTCAGTTGTTCCAGCACTTGATTAGCCGTGTTGTAAAACACCTGTCCTTCCGGCGTTAGCGTGATGGGCAGGCTGCTGCGTTCCACCAAGGGTGTTCCCACCCATGCTTCCAAGGCCCGAATGCGACGTCCAAATGCTGGGTGTGTGACGTGGCGTTGCTCTGCTGCCCGAACAAAACTGCCCGCACGAGCCAGGGTTACAAAGTCTTCAAGCAGTTTTAGCTGGGGCACGAAGGGCGTCTTACAGCATGGCCAGGCCGTTGGATTTTTCAACCAGATCGCGAATACGTACGGCGTCACCAATACGCGAGTAACGACCCGAGGAGTTCAGCAGCACAATAGCCACTTCACGATCTTCGATCTTGGTCAGCATTACCAGGCATTCGCCCGCTTCGTTGATGAAGCCGGTTTTGGAGACCTGAATATCCCAATTGGCGTTTTTCACCAAACGATTGGTATTGTTGAACACCAGTTGGCGACCACGTATAGGCTGCACGGAGTATTGATCATTCGTGGTGTATTGCTGGATACGGGCATGCTGGCTGGTGGCCGTCAGCAACTTGACCAGATCACGCGGGCTGGATACGTTGTCGCTGGACAAGCCGGTAGGCTCTACAAAACGCGTATTGCGCATACCCAAGGCACGTGCCTTGTCATTCATGGCGCGCACAAAAGCAGACAAGCCACCAGGATAGCTGCGCCCCAACGCGTGGGCAGCCCGGTTTTCCGACGACATCAGCGCCAGGTGCATCATGTCGGCACGGCTCAGTTTGGAGCCAACGCTAAGACGCGAGCTGGAGTATTTGACGCGGTCCACATCTTCGTCGATGATCTCCAGCATTTCATCCATGGGCAGGCCGGATTCAGCCACGACCAGGGCTGTCATCAGCTTGGAGATGGAGGCAATGGGGCGAACGGCGTCGCTGTTTTTCTGGTACAGCACAGTAGACGATTCCAGATCCTGCACAAAGGCAATTTCTGACCGCAGGGCTGCGTGCTGAATCAGGGCGTCGTGTTTAAGGGCATTAAGCGCGCGGCGGCTATCGTTCTCGCTATAGCTGATAGGCTGCAGGTTTTTCTCGAAAACCAGATGCGGCACGTTGTAGCTGATGGCGGCTGTGGCTTCATCCAGTGTGGATGGCTCGGCCAGCGCCAGTGTCTGCGCAAAGGACGAAATCGAAAAAGGCGCTAGAAATAAAACACATAGCGCACGTCGAATGAATTTATTTGTTCTGGTCTGAGGCATTTTTCAGTTCCCGGTAGGCGAGAAACAGAAGGGCGGAGAGAATTTATGCGCTTATGCTACCAGAAAAAATCCTCTTTATATTAGTATCTTACGGCTCAAAGTTAAAAAAAAATTAAGATATCTGCGCGGTATCATTAAGAAACTTATTTTTATCTGTATAAAAACACAGCTTATGTTTTTTCTGAAAGTCCAAAATAATAAAAAACCTGTTTTTATAAACAGTTTTTTAAATCGATTCCTGCTTTCTATGGTCCTGGTTTCATTACCGCTGGCCAGTCATGCTGCCTCCTTGGCTTGGGACGGGGAACAGCTTAGCAATGCCATCACCACCAGCTCGCCCAGCACCCAGCAAAGCTTCCTGCCTGCAGAGGCGGTGCGAGCACAGGCTTCAAGCATAGGCAAGGTGGAAGTCAGTTATCACCACAATGGGCGCGCCATTCTGAAAAGCCGTTTGTGCTTGCAAGGCGGCTCCTGTGTGGACATGAATGGTTCGGTATTAAGTACCAGGGCCTTTGCCGGTCAGGATGCGCGTCTTGGCTTTGTGCTGGTGCATGAGGTGTGGAGCTGGGCGGGTAGCACAGAGCCTGTGCGTGTGCAGGCCTCGATACGGGTGAATTACCAGCGCTAGCCTGAAATAAGGCGGTTTCCTAATAAACGATTTAATTGCTCTTGTACTTGATCCACCTCAAAGTCCAGACCTAAAGAAACCTGCCGTACTGCCGATATGTAGTCCTGATGCCCATCGGGCCATAACCAGGACTTGTGCATGAACCCCTCTACTCTGATCGGCATCGTAGCCAGCGTGCTGCTGTTTGCCGTGATCTTGTTTTTTACGGCAGAAAACCCCGCCTTGTTTGTGGACCTGCCCAGTCTGGCCGTGGTGCTGGTAGGTACCTTGGCCGCGACGTTCATCAGTTATCCCTTAAGCGAAGTTGTCCGTATTTTTGGTCTGATCGGCACCGTGCTGCGCAATGAACGCCTGTATACCCAGCAGGATATGGACGAGCTGATCAATATCTCCCGCCTGTGGATGATGGGGGATATTCGCGCGGTGGAAGAGGCGCTGGAAAAAGTGGCCAACCCTTTTCTGAAAACCGGCGTTCAGCTGGTGATTGATCGGGCACCCCAGGAAGATATTGAAGACCTTTTGCAATGGCGTATCAGCCGTTTGCGTGCTCGTGAACATGCAGAAGCGCAATTGTTCCGTTTGATGGCCAGCTTTGCACCGGCCTTCGGTATGGTCGGCACGCTGATTGGCTTGGTCAACCTGATGTTTTTGCTGGGCGATGGTGACATTACGTCTATTGGTCAGCAAATGGCTCTGGCCTTGATGACGACGTTCTACGGCGTGCTGCTGTCCAATCTGGTCTTCAAGCCCGTGGCGGTGAAGCTGGAGCGTCGTACCGAACAGCGTGTGGTTCTGATGAACATGATCATGCAAGGTGTGTCCATGATGAGCCAGCGCCGTGGCCCGGCCTTGATGCGTGAGACGCTGAACTCCTTCATGGCTCAGTATCAGGACGAGATCAATGACCGGGGCGGCCGCGATGATGATGCGGACCCGGCTCCGGAACGGGGCTGATCCCATGGGAAACATGGAGCAGGACCTGACTTTGGGTGAACTTGCTGACCGCCAGAAAGCCTTGCAAAAGGAACTGGAGCAAGCTCGCGGCGCCAAAATCGAACAACAACTGGCCAGCAATCTGGGCAGTCGTCGTCGTAGCCGCCCCTGGAATGATCCAGGGCTGGCGGTGCCCGAGGAAGAAGAAGCCTGGTTGACCACGTATCTGGACATGATGACCTTGTTGCTGGTCTTGATGATTGTGATGCTGTCCTTTGCGGGTAAGCGGGCGCAAACGGCGGCGCAGGGACAAGGGCAGGGAGGGGCTACAGTCGTGGCCCAAGCAGGCAAGGACGGAGCCGGTTTGTTGCCTGCTGGGGCGGGCCTTTTCCCGGACGCTGGTCAGGGTGAGGGACAAGGCAAAGGCAATCACGGTCTGGATCTGGACGGCTTGGGCGACAATATCGATGTGGTCATGAACGACCAATCCGTGAGCTTTCGTATCAATAGCGAAATTCTGTTTAACTCGGGCGGTGCGGATCTGGGGCTGGAAGGTTTGACGGTATTACGCCAACTGGCTGCCGTACTGCAGAAATCCACCCATCCTATTGTGATTGAAGGTCATACGGACTCGGTGCCGATTCGTAGTTATCGCTACCCATCCAACTGGGAACTATCAGGTGCGCGTGCCGGTAGCGTAGTGCGTTATATGGAAGCCAACGGAATTGGCAGCCAGCGACTGAGCGCTGTCGGTTATGCCGATACCCGGCCTTTGGGGGATAACGGCACCTCGCAAGGCCGTGCGACGAATCGACGGGTTGAAATTATTGTGCAGACTCCCCAAGCACAGCCTGAAAGCCCCGTCCCATGAGCCTTTAACACAAAACCCCGGTTTGTATGTTGCAAACCGGGGTTTTTGTTTTGAGCCGAAATTCAACGCGTCTGACTTAGTCCAGTACGCGCGTGGAGGAAGCCAGAGAGCCTAGATCGAACTTGGGCAGGTGACGACGCAAGGGCATGATCAGAACACTGATCACTACCGGCACAATCGCGGCCAGCAGGAAGGACTCCAGCAAGTAATCCATAGGACCATTGGGGCGCGGGAATACGGCCAGACCGGCGACCAGACCACCGATGGTGCTGATGGTGGCCGTAAAGCCATCGTAGCGGCGGCTGTACAGGCCAAAGAAAACCGGGAAGGCCGCTGCCGAGCACAGCAAGTCTGCCAACAGGAACAAGTACAGTACGCTAAAGCCTTGTGAGGAGGCGTAGAGCACAGGGATGGAGCAAATCCAGATCAGGGAACGCGCCAGACTCATCATTTGGGCGGTGTTGCGATGCGGCATGATGCGGCTCAAGTCCACGGCAATCAGGCTGGAGACAGCGCTGATTGCGGTATCGGCACTGCTCATGACCAGGGACAGGCCTAACGGAATCAGCAGCACCAGGAACCAGACAGGTACGTGCGGCAAAATTACATTGAACAGGGCCACGGAGCTGTCACCGGGCGAGCCCAGACCAACAAAGGCCAGGCCAAACAAGCCCATCAGGAAAATGAAGGGCGCTACAAACAAACCACCCAACAAAAAGCCGCGACGCATGGACTTGGTGTCTTTGGCGGCATAGATACGTTGCCAGTTACCTTGGTGAAACAGGCCGGTCAGCAAGATGGCGACAAAGAACGTCAGGCCAGCCTTCACGCCTACGGGATCGCTAAGCTCGATCAGTCGAGGAGCTTCCAGTTTCACGTTGTCAAACAACTGTACCGGGCCGCCCACCGCTTGCCAGCCGAACATCACGATCAGGAACAGCATGGGCAGAATCACAAACATCTGCACCTTGTCGGTAAAGATGGAAGCACGCAAACCGCCGTAAGAGGTGTAGATCAGCGTGGCCAGCAACACAATGCTGGCCGTGACCCACAAAGGAATCGGGGCAATCAGGGTAATCATCTTGGACATGGCGGTGATTTCTGCCGTCATGGAGATGAACATGTAAAACAGCATGATGACCAGAGTCAGCGCATACATGGGGCGACCGTAGCGGGCGATGACAAACTCGCTCAGGCTGTGGCCGCGAGGCAGCAATTCGCGCATGCGCTTGCCGAGTGGAATCATGGCCAGACGGGGCGACATGGAGCCAATGGCATAGCCGATGACAGCGCTTAAACCGCCCCAGCTGGCTGCTTGTGCGGGCGAGAACAGAATCCAGGCACCCAGCGAGGAGGCCAATAAAGTCAGAATGGTAGCGACCGAGCTTTGGCTGTTGCGAGCCACCACAAAGTCTTCCAGGGAGCTGTTGTAGTGGCGGGCGTACAGCACCCCGGCCAAGGCAAAAGCAGCGGAAAAAACGATTAGCCACAGGAGGGTGGCACTTTGGTCCAGCATGAGATCTCCCCAAAAGCCTGCTTGAACAGGCACAAACCGGCCAGGCTGGCAGGATGCCAGAACAGGGCGCAGAAAAATGGAGGGATTGAAATGGGGCGTGTGAGCTTGTGAATGCGCCGCATAGACAAGAGCGGGCAGGCTGCCAGGCCGCGTTTCCTTTCCCTTCGCCGGCATGATCCGGATCAGGTTCTAAGGGTTACCGCTTGAATGCGGAGTCTCAGCCCGTTAAGGACTCCCCCAGGAACAGGCTAGAAGAGTAGGAGAGCTTCTTTCAAATGTCAATAATACGGTTTAGTCCGATTTATGCTATGGTCTGCCTGCGGCACGGGGTGTCCTTCTTGGAAAGGGCTGAGATAAAACCCGTCGAACCTGATCCAGCTCATACTGGCGAAGGGATGTCCGAATCCATGGCCCTGCGTCCGAACTGGGCCGACATCCTCGCCGAATTTTTGCAAGGAATGTCATGTCTGTGGAACACGTCTCGGAACTCTCTCAACAACTTGTTCTGGTCACCGGCGGCGCACGCGGCCTGGGGGCTTGTCTGGTACGCGCCTTTGCGGGCCAGGGCGCAAAAGTTGTGATCAATTACCTGAAAAGTGAAGCAGCCGCTCAGGCGCTGGCGGACGAATTTCCGCAGCAATGTCTGGCCGTGCAGGCGGACGTGACGGATGCGGCTTCGGTACAAGCCTTGTTTGCCAAGGCGCAGGCGCACTTTGGCCAGCCCATCACCACCGTCGTCAATAACGCCTTGCCCGAGTTTTCCTTCAACGGCGATGCCCGTTCCCATGCCGATACCTTGACGTGGGCTCAACTGAACCAGCAACTGGAAGGCATTGTGGGCGGTGCCTTGAACACTACACAGGCCGCCCTGCCTGGCATGAAACAAGCTGGTTTTGGCCGCATTATCAATATCGGCACGAACCTGTTTCAGAACCCCGTGGTGCCTTACCACGATTACACCGCGGCCAAGGCGGCCTTGTTGTCCATGACACGCACCTTGTCGCACGATCTGGGGCCGGATCAGATCACCGTGAACATGATTTCCGGTGGTTTGCTGCGTACAACCGACGCGTCCGCGGCCACACCCGAAGCGGTGTTTGACTTGATTGCGGCCAGCACCCCCTTGCGCCGCGTGACCACGCCCGAGGAGTTTGCCGATGCGGCCTTGTTCTTCGCCGGTCCGTGGGCGCGTGCCGTAACAGGACAGAATCTGGTTGTTGACGGTGGATTGGTGAAAAACGGATGAGACAGCTGCATTTCAATTTGTTCATTATGGGCTGCGGGCACCACAAAGCAGCCTGGCGCCATCCTGATTCGCAGGTCGAACGTTTGGGCGATGTCCGGTTTTACGAAGAGCTGACCCAAATTGCCGAGCGCGGCAAGCTGGACGCTATTTTCTTTGCCGATGGTCAGTCCAGCGATAACGTGTCCGATGGTCCGCGCTGGTTTCTGGAACCCTTGACCATGATGGCTGCGCTGGCGCGAGCCACCGAACGTATCGGCTTGATCAGTACCGTTTCCAGTACCTTTTACACGCCGTTTGTGGCGGCACGCATGTTGTGCTCTTTGGATCATGTATCCAATGGGCGGATGGGCTGGAATGTGGTGACATCCATGTTTGACTCGGAAGCGCGTAACCACGGCTACGAAGCCATGCCCGATCATGCCTGGCGCTATGCGCGGGCTGAGGAGTTTGTCGATACCGCATTGCAACTGTTCGACTCCTGGAGCGACAGTGCTTTGGTCATGGACAGAAAGGGCGATTACGCCAAAGTGGATCAGGTTCGCCAGATCCTGCATAAGGGCGATCACTTCCTGGTGGATGGGCCCTTGACCTTGCCACGTTCGCCGCAAGGCCAGCCGGTGCTGTTTCAGGCAGGTGCTTCTGAGCAAGGCCGTGATTTGGCCGCCCGCAAAGCGGAGGCTATTTACGCTGTGGCTTATGATTTGCCCTCGGCCCAATCCTATTACCGCGATATCAAACGACGCGTGCGTGAAGCGGGCCGTGGCGTGGATGTGCCTGTGATGCCGGGTTTGGTGACCTATGTGGGCTCCACCATGGAAGAGGCGCGCCGCAAGCAGCAAGAGCTGGACGAATTGCTACCCGCCGAGACATCCTTGCGTCAGCTGGGCATGTTTGTCGGCCAGGACTGCATGAATTGGGAGCTGGATGCGCCAGTGCCACCACTGCCGCCACTGGAAAGCTTCAAAGGCCCCAAAGGGCGCTATGCCACCATGCTGCGCATTGTGGAAATGGAAAAACCGACAGTGCGCCAGTTGCTGGGCCGAATCGCTGCTGGCGGCGGTCACTGCACCATGGTCGGTACGCCGGAGTCCATTGCGGATCAGATTGAGCAATGGTGGCGCAACGAAGGAGCGGATGGTTTTAACCTGATGCCGCCTTCCTTGCCCAATGGCATTCGTGACTTTGTTGAGCAGGTGATTCCGGTTCTGCAAAAACGCGGGCTGTTCCGTCAGGAATACGAGCATGCGACCCTGCGCGGCCACCTGGGCCTGGAGCGGCCTGCCGCCTGATGCCAGGGCAAGAAAAAAGCGGGCATTTCCATAGACGGATTTGTCCGCTTTTTCCCTAGGGTGAAGAGGCTACGAAGCTCCTGAAGTTTGCTATCCTTAATGCTTTAATTGTCGCCTGCTTAACGAGCAGCGAGCTGTATAGGGATCGCACTATGAAAACCGCCGTTGTCACCGGGGCCTCCTCAGGGTTTGGGGCTGCGCTTGCCCGTAAATTGGTATCTGAAGGACACACCGTGCTGGGTCTGGCGCGTCGTCAGGACAAGCTCGATGCCCTGGCCGCCGAACTGGGCGAGCGTTTTGTACCGGTCAGCGTGGATTTGACCGATCGTGCGCGAGCAGAAGCGGTGCTGGCTGATCTGACAGCTCGTTTTCCCAATATTGATGTGCTGATCAATAATGCCGGTCTGGCACTGGGCGTGGATAAGGCGCAAGACGCCAAGATGGATCAGTGGGACACCATGGTGGCCACCAATATCAGCGCGCTGCTGCACATTACGCACGCTTTGCTGCCGGGTATGGTCAAGCGCAATCAGGGCCACATCATCAATCTGGGGTCGACTGCGGGCGAATACGCTTATGCAGGCGGCAATGTGTACGGTGCTACCAAGGCTTTTGTGCATCAACTGGGCCTGAACCTGCGCGCCGACCTGTCGGGTACCGCAGTTCGTGTTTCTACCGTGGCTCCTGGCCTGTGTTCCGGTACGGACTTCTCGACTGTGCGTCTGGGCGATAAAGACAAAGCCGCTGCGTTGTACCAGAACGTGGATGCGCTCACGCCTGACGATATCGCCAATACCATTGCCTGGATCATGAACGCGCCTGCCCATATGAACGTCAACTACATCGAGTTGATGCCAGTGGCGCAAAGCTTTGCAGGCTTGAGCGTGCATCGCAAGGCTTAAACGTGGCGACCGGACGCGGGTCTGGCTTGATTAGACTTGGGCTCCGGTCTTACACTGCAAACGTCTTCAGGGCGGGGTGAAATTCCCCACCGGCGGTAAGGGAGCCATTCCCCAGCCCGCGAGCGCTTTCCGCCAGGGAAAGGTCAGCAGATCAGGTGAGAAACCTGGGCCGACGGTCAGAGTCCGGATGAAAGAAGATGAAGCATCGCTGCCTTGTGATCAAGGCAGCGGCGTGTTTTATTGCTGCCCGGAGGACGCATTGTTTAATCAAGGATGCGTTCAAATGAAAAATCTGAAAATCTCCCCTGCATTAGCCGTTGGTCTTTTGCATGAATTCTGCGAAGGAGCGTGCTGATGTATACCGGAATTGTTAAAGCGGTTCGTCCTCTTACAGCGGTCAAGGCCGAGCTGGGCCGTACCGAGTTTGAAATCGACTTCACCGACGAGCTGCTGGTGGATCTGCAACTGGGTGCCAGTGTCAGCGTGGAAGGCACGTGCCTGAGCGTGACCAGCATCTCTGGCCCTAAAGTCACCTTTGATGCGATTCCCGTCACGCTGGAGCGCACAAATCTGGGCACACTCAAAATGGGTGATCTGGTCAATATCGAACGGTCGGCCAAGCTGAACGAGGAAATTGGCGGCCATGTGATGGCTGGCCATATCGCAACGACGGCTGAAGTGCTGGAACTGAGCATTACCGAGGCCGGTAATCGCCTACGTTTTCAGATGCCGGAAGATTGGGCGAAATACGTGTTTCCACGTGGTTTTCTGGGCGTGAATGGCTGCAGCTTGACTGTGGCGGATGTGGAAGACGGTGTTGTGACCATCAACCTGATTCCCGAAACCTTGCGCCAGACGACGTTCTCACGCTACAAGGTGGGCGATAAGCTCAATATCGAAGTGGATCAGCAGACGGTTGTGCTGGTCGATGTGCTGGAGCGTACGGTTGCAGGCACGTTGACACGTGTGATGCCTGGTTTGAAAGGCTGATTGACGCCTAAATGAAGTAAAAAGAGCTGTCAGTTTCAAGACTGGCGGCTCTTTTTTATGAGGGGCTTTTACTGTGCCTGTTGCGGTACTGATGCTTTGGGGCTTGTGGGCAAAGTCTGGAGTGAAACGCAGCCCGAAAGCAGAGTGTGGAGCCGTGTGAGCCTGCCCCTTCTAGCGATCGGCACCTTCCATAATAAAGCTGCACTCACACTTGAGTTAGCGCCTTCAAGACAAAATCAGCACGCTTTTCTACGCTTGTTTTGGGCAGCAGGCTCACTTGGTATCCCAAGAGGGGATAAACACGCTCCAGGCGCTCATACTCACGCAAAGCAGCGTCCATATCGTGACGACGTTCTGGGTCAGCCTCGTATATTTCAGGCCAGGGAGGCGTTAAAAACACCTGTGAATGATAAGGGCAGGTCTTGTTGAGTTCATCCAGCAGTGGCGTTCCCTTTAATTCCTGCAAAGCCGCAGCCGCATCAATCAAGCCTCGATCAAAAAATACCCATCCACCATCTCTCGGGGCGCTGGAATAGTCATCTTGCGCGGTCTTTATCGCTTCATTCAGGAAGGCCTCCATATCCAGCCAGGGAAGGGCAGAGCCACCGCTGGCCAGCTGCTCCTGAACAATACGTCGCCCAGGTTCCTGGATAACCGTATAGCCACGATTTTGCAGCTCCGATAACAAAGTAGATTTGCCGCCACCAGAGCAGCCGGAGATAAGAACAAAAGGGTTCATAAGAGTAGGTCAGTAGAAGATGAAGACTTGTACAGGCGTGTTCACGCCCCGAAACTGAAGCCGGATGTAGGGATGTAGGGATGTAGGGATGTAGGGATGTAGGGATGTAGGGATGTAGGGATGTAGGGATGTAGGGATGTAGGGATGTAGGGATGTAGGGATGTAGGGATGTAGGGATGTAGGGATGTAGGGTGGGGAAGTCTGGACCAGATACCCGCGAAGATTGTGCAAGTTTAGCGTATTTCTGCATTTCCATACTCCCACACCCAGCCAGCTAGTGACCAGCCGACTTGAAAATAATAAAATGCAATTAACGGAAAAGAGTTTTTCTCATTGAAAAGATGGTCTTCAACAAGAAGAGAGCGAATTTACTTACCATCGGCTCGCTTATTGATGCGACATCAGAGGGAAGTACTGCGATAGGGAGCATTTCTGTTCTCATACTCTTGTACCCACGCATTCACACCAAGGGCTTGCTTCAAAACCAAATCGGAGCTTTGAACAAACAAGCCTCCATACATCCATAAGCAAGCAAAGAAAAACGCCGATCATCCAAAGGACAATCGGCGTTCTTATCTTTCAAAAACCTCTTGAAAGAGGGGGCGCTTTTAAGCCGACAACTTTTCTACCTTGGCTGGCAGGCCTTGGCGCACGGCCGCGCCAGAAACCCAGTCAATCCAGACGTTGTCCTGACCATCGCCACGGGTTGGATCAGCAAAACCCAATTCGTTCAGGTTCACTCCTGCAGCCAGATCGTTCAGGTGAGGCGTAGCCTGACCATCAATCTGGTGCGAACGCGCACCCAGTTCGGTATGCCCAAAACCGTGTTCGATTGCAATGGCTCCGCGCATAATACCGCCACGAACCAAAGCAACACCTTCAACCGCACCACCTGGTGTGCTGACACGAATACGATCGCCATTCCGAATACCCAGGTTCTTCGCATCATCCAGATTCAAGGAAATCGGATTGTGCGGGTGGACCTGGCGCAGGCGGGACATCCCGATGGACATGGAACTCATCAGATTGGATTTGTAGGAGCTCATCAGCAATGGCCATTCCTGCTCAGAGAAATGCTCGCGCATTGGGCTGCCGTCAGCCAAACGAGTGGGGTACCAAGTAGGGCAACCGCTAAGACGTTCACCCGTCATTGTGTGACGCATCTTGGCCAGGTCTTCATTCCAGATCTGCAAAGCATTGCTGTAGCGATTTTTCAGCTGATTTCCTTTCCAGGCGTTTTCGATTCGGTCGAATCGGCCACCGCGTGTCAACAACATCGCTACTTTGCGCTGCTCTTCAGGATGCAAACGCGCTTGAAGATCAGGGAAGAGACGATCCACACCGGTGATGCGCATATCGTCGTCGGATGCGTCGCCAACCGGGCGGCCAGCACCAAAGGCAATATTGGCCATGCCCCGCAGATAGAAGTCCTCGGCGCGCAGCAAGTCGTGGGCATTGCCTGCCTTGTCTTTCAGAACGCCTTTACCAAAACCTGGCAATCCCAAACGCAAAGCTACTGCAAAGAGGAAACTTTCCAGGTTGATAGGTTGACCGTCAGCCGTGCGATCCACTCGTGGCTCGACCACAGGCCAGCGCAGGGTCGAGGACTTTGCGATCACGTCAGCCCAAGGTGCCGAAACACCCCAGCTTTCGTAAGTCACCGTATCTGGCACGATGTAGTCTGCGTAGGCATTGGTTTCGTTGATAAAGGGATTAACCGAAATCGACAAGGGCAGAACCGCAGGGTCTTTCAGTTTGTGCAGCAAGGCATTTTTAAAGCCAGCAATCGCATAGACCGGGTTGCTCATGTGGTTGATCCACACTTTGCTGGTGTATGGATAGCCATTCAGGCCCGATGCAATCATTTCACTGCTCAAGGCACCTACAGCGGGGTACCAAGGAGCAGGAGCGGGGTACAACGCTTCACCATTTGCTTGGCGGCGCTTGAATTCGCTGGATTTTTCGTAAGCGAAGCGATGGCGCGACAAAGACACGCCTTTGGCCGTCACTTTTCCGGGGAATTGAGCAAAGTTGTAGCGTGGGCCGGGGCCAAAAGGACCAAATGGGCCGGCATCCAGCACCAAACCGCCTTTCAGGTTCAGGTTACCCACCAAGGTATTCAACATGGCAATGGCATAAGCCGTGTAGAAACCGGAACCGTTCATGGTGCCGCCGTGTGCGTCAGCCACGGCTTGGCGACCGTAGCTGGTAAATTCACGGGCCAGTTCGATCAGGGTTTCTTCGTCCATGCCGCAGCCTTTGGCGTATTCGGCAATGGATTTTTCCTGACTGCGCTCACGCAGCATGTTCAGCGCAGTACAGACGCGTACATCCTTGCCTTCCAGCTCAACGGTACGGTCGACAAATAGCGTCGCGCGATCCAGATCGGTATGGGCGCGCAGTTCGCCTTGTTCGTCCTGAACAATAAAGGGCGATTCAGTGTCTTCAGCTACTTCCCAACCCAGGTCTGTACCGCGCAAATAGCGGCCAAAACCAGGATGCTCAGGATCCGCAATCAACAAATGGCTGGCGTTCGTCCAGGAAGCGGTATTTTCGTCCTGCTCCGCAGGCGCATGGGGCAGGGACAAGTGTTCTGCATCAAAACGCTCTTGTTCCAGAATCCAGCGCAACATGCCCATGACCAGGGACAAGTCAGTGCCGGGCAGAACAGGTTGCCAGCGGTTGCCACTGCCCGAAGCCAGGCTGGAGGACGTTGGCAAGATCGGGGAAACAACCACGTACTTGAAGGTGTTTTCAGGACGCGAACGGGCTTCTGCCAGCTCACGGCCTTGACGCTGGAAGGGATTACCGGACTGAGCCGGTGCTGCACCAATAAACAGGCCAAAACGGGCGTTTTTCCAGTCAGGTTTGCCATGAGGCATACCTTTGATGTCACCCATGGCAGCCCCTGTACCGACACGGAAGCTTTGACCACAGTAAGAACCGTGGTTGCTGACGTTGATCGTGCCAAAAGCCTGCTCGGCAAAGCGTTTGACCAGTGGCGTACGGCCTTCGTTCGCGGCATCCGTGAACAACAACTGGTTGGCCAATGGACCGAATTCGGGGTTTTGCGGGTCAATCAGGGTTTCGTGATCCCAAATCGCACGCAAACCATCGACATGACCTTCTTTGAACAGATCGCCGCCTTCGCAGACCTCTTCAATCAATTGCTCAAAACTGATGCGCTCCCATTGGCCTGAACCACGAGGGCCGACGCGCTTCAAAGGCGACAGAACACGATAAGGGCTGCTGTGCTGTTCCAGCATGGAAGCGCCGCGGGCACAGGCGCTGGCACGGCCTTCCAAGCCATTCTCACCACCCAGCATGGCGTAAACCTCGCGTACGGGCTGCTCCATGGGAGCAGACTGCGTGGTTGCCAAAGGATGGTAAGGATTACCGGCGATACGCAGAATCTTGTTGTTCTCCGTATCAATACGTACGCGCACACCACACTGCGTCCAGCAGCCCAGGCAACTGGAAGGGCTCACAATCTGACCGGGCTGCGTATCCAGCAGACCCGTGATCGGATCAATACGGAATTCAGCCTGCAAGGAGTTGCCACGGGTTGCGTGTGCGGTGGGTACACCGGCTGTACCTTGGCCCAGACCTTGGACCGCCTTGACTACCGTGTCGCTATAACCAGCCGCAAAGGCAGCCAGACCACCCACAGCAGCACCGCCGCGGGTCAATACCTGTCGACGCGACAGGTTAGGGGTTTCTTTTTTCTTGCTCATGACGATAAGTACCTGAAAGCTAGTGAGTCTGTAGGGCCTAGGCCGTCAAAGACGAACGGCGGGCCGGGAACAGAGAGAGCAGGGTGGTGCTGGCGGCGAGCAAGGCAATACACAAGCCCAGCACACCCAGCATCCCCAGCAGACCATCGCTGCCTAAGGGCATGGTGTAGAGGTACAAACCGGCACCGTATTTAGGCACTCCTTGTACCGCCATGAAAATAATCCAGCGAAACATCCAGGCAGAGCCGAGCATGAAAGCAGCACAGAACAAGCTATAAAGATTGCCTTGCAAGGTATGGACAGGACGGCTGAGCATGTACAGAAGCAGCAGACCGAACGCCGAGGAACCCAGGAAGCCCAAACGCCATACGGGATAGGTCTGAAACAGTTCCCAGGCCGAACCAAAGGAGTGGCTGTAACCCATCAGACCGGAGCCCACCCAGAACAGGGCCACGAGGATCAAGGTCAATACCACGCCCAAAGACCAACGGCGTACGTACTCCAGCGGCAGATTGGCCACGCCGCCAGGCAAGAAGCGAGCAACCAGCAAAATAGCGCCCAGACTGGCCAAAGCAGCTGTCAACGCGAAGTTGATGGGTAAGAACGCGGTATTCCACAAGGGGCGTGAACGCAGCACCATGACTTCAAAACCGCTGTAAACCAGAATCGACAAGGCCGAAACCAGTAAAGCCAGGCTCAACCAGCGCCACAGAGCACGTTTATTCAGCCACCAGGCCAGCACGTTGGCCATGGACAGGCCAACGAACAGGGGCAGCAGCACAGCACCCAGCGACATCCAGGACCAAGGAGTGAAGTGGGCATAAAAATGCCAGAAACGGCCAGGTTGGTGCAAGTCAGCCAGCAAGGACACAGGAGCGGCAATGCTGCTGCACAGAAGCACAATCATCAGCGCAGGCTCCAGACGACGCAAAGCGCTGTCGCTGGACCAGGCGCAACGCCACACCCAGACGGTGCTGGTGGCAGCCATACCGACCAGGAAAAAGTATTGAACCGCCCAAGGTAACCAGGCAACTTCGTAGGCGGGGGTCAGAATTTCGATAATAGACATAACGGCCCCTTAGAACTGATTGGTCAGACGCACACTGGCCTGCCCATCCACACCATCGACGAACTCATCGGGCAAACCGATGTAGAACACATGCGGGTTGGTGTTCATGCCGGGCTTGAGTACACGGATTTCCTCTTTGTGCTCTTTAAGCAGCTGGGAAATCGTGCTGGTTTCATCGTTCATATCGCCAATGACGCGTGCGCCACCCACGCAGCTTTCCACGCAGGCGGGCAGCAGACCCACTTCCAGGCGGTGCTCGCAGAAGGTGCATTTATCGGCGGTCTGGGTTTCATGGTTAATGAAACGGGCATCGTAAGGACAGGCTTGAACACAGTAGGCACAGCCAACACATCGTTCGTTGTCGACCAGCACCACCCCGTCTTCGCGCTGGAACGTCGCCTGCACAGGACAGACCGGCACACAGGGCGGGTTGTCGCAGTGGTTACAGAGGCGTGGCAGGCTCAGCATGGCCGCCTGCTGCTGTTCATCGAGCACCTCATATTGCAGAACCGTGGTGCGGAACTGCCCGATAGGGGGTGCATTTTCGATAGAACAGCTGACCGTACAGGCCTGGCAACCGATACATTTTCTTAGATCAACCACCATGCCGTAGCGGGCCCCATCTTTCCCACCGCTACGTCGTGGAGGCTGGCTGTTCATGGCAGCATGAACAGGCTGAATAGGAATAATCGTGGCCCCGGCACTAAGGCCCAGCAATTCCTTAAGAAAACGTCGCTTGCCCTTTTTGGGCTCGGCGCTTGGGATCATGTGTTTTCCTTTCCTATGCTTGGGTTGAACCCATTGACATTATTTATAGTTATAAGCATATGAAGAATACAAAGTTCCGGTCTTGATGAAGGTCAAACAGAACATTTAAAGGTTGAAATGTTGACGCTCGGCTGTATTTTTCAGGCACAAAAAAAAGCCCCTCCAGGAAAGGGAGGGGCGCTATATACCTGAGTTGTGGATAAAACCGCTTAGAACGTTCCGCTTAAGCCCAGGAAGAAAGTGCGGCCGGGTTGGTTGAATGTGTAGGCCCCAGCACCGTAGATGTAATTGGGGGTACCCAGGTTCACGCCGATGGCATTGCCGCGACGGAACAGACGCTTATCAAAGAGGTTATCAACCCCTGCATTGATGCGGAAGTGCTTGTTGATCTTGTACTGCGTGCTCAGACCAAACAAGGCGTAAGGGGACACCTTGTCGGTTGCAGAACCCGTCAAAGGCTGACCGTAGTAGTCGTACTTCGGTGGCTTTTGCTCGCCGTAAAAGGTTGCCTTGGCGCGCAAGGACCAATCGGCATTTACATCCCAGTCCAGAGTCGTATTGATCGTGTATTTAGGGATAGTGGACAGCGCTTCACCCGTAGTCTTGTTCTTGGACTCGATCATGTAGGTGAAGTTGGTGGACCACAGCCAGTTTTCGGCCAAAGGCAGCGTCAAGTTACCTTCCAAACCCGAAACTACGGCTTTGGGAATGTTTTCCCATTGCAGAATCAATTGTTGATTGTTCAAGGCCGTGAAGCTATCGATTGCAAAACGGCCCGCTTCTACTTTGTTGCGGTAATCATTATGGAAGTAGGTCAGGCTGGCACCCAGGCCGTTGTCACCCACGTACTCGACACCCAATTCTTTATTGATGCTGGTTTCGGCCTTCAAGTCCGAATTACCTTGCAGGAAGCAACCCGTGCTACTGCCCGTGGTATTGCCCCAGCAGCCGTTACCCAGGCTGTACAAGGTATAGCCGTCATTGCTTTGATACAGGTTAGGTGCCTTGTAAGCACGGGCGATACCGGCTTTCAAGAGCCAGTTATCCGTCACGGCATGAGTCAGGTTAAGCGATGGGCTCCAGTTGCTGCCATGCTTGTCGTGATAGTCAAAACGCAAACCTGGGGTAACCGTGGTCTTGTCGGTGGCATAAATATTGTTTTCAGCGAAAACCGAGTAAATATTCGCCCGCGACTTGGGTTTGTATTTGTTGGGGACACCAGGAATACGGGTCGGGTTACGTTGTGCCAAGTCCGAGGACTTGTCGTTCAGCTCCTGCCCAACCCACTCCATACCGATAGTGGCGTATTGCTCGACGCTACCGGTCTTGAATTGATGGCTGGCCTCAGCGTGGGCCGTCATGGTGGTCAGGTCCGCTGTGCCAAAACCTCCATCCTTGACTCGGGATGGATCATTAAAAGCACCCTCAGTCCCTCCGGCCAAGCCTTCCAGCAAACGATAGTTACGCGTCTTTTCGTACTGGAAGTAGGCCAGGGAGTTCGTCTTATCGTTCCAGTCCCCACGATGCGTCAGCGAATAGCTTTGGCGATACATCTTGTTGGTCTCGTCGCCCAGCTGACGTTTCACCTCGTCATTGGTATTCGTGTTCTGGGTATCACCCGTATAAATATTGCCTTGGCGGCTATAGGAGGCCTCCAGATCCACCGTTTGACGGCTATCAGGACGCCAGGACAGCAAACCATTGATGTCCTTGTTACGTACGCCTTCACGTCCAGCAGGCAAGCTGTTCGCATTGGCACCACCACGCTCGGTCTGGTGTCCTTTATTGATCTCCGGATCGTCCGAATCCGTCTTGTTCAGGTTCCCATACAAACGGAAGGACAAAGATTCGCTGATCGGGCCACTCAAGCCAAAGCTCATGCGTCGCGTGGCGCCTTCATCGCTATGTTCGGGCAAGTTGCCATACAAGGAGTAGGTGCCCTGGAATTTGTCTGTTGTAGGTTTGGTGATGATGTTGACCACACCACCCGCAGCCCCGTTGCCGTAACGTGCTGCTGCCGGGCCGCGCAGCACTTCCACGCGTTCGATCTGCTCGGCAGGTACCCAGTTGGTATCCCCACGCGAATCGCGCTCGCCACGCCAGCCGAAACGCACAGCAGAACGCGAACTGACGGGTTTGCCGTCAATCAGAATCATGGTGTTTTCCGGGCCCATGCCGCGAATGTCGATCTGGCGATTATTACCGCGCTGGCCGCTAGCCGAGTTACCTGTCAGGTTCACGCCCGGCATGGTGCGCAGAACTTCGGAGATATCGTTGGCGGGAGGGGACTTCTGGATGTCTTCGGCGGTAATGATGGAAGAGCCCAAGGTCTGCTTGAGCTCCTGCTCGGCCTTGACCACGATGCGGTCCAGCTCCTCGACCTCTTGCGCTTGCGTCTGATAGGGAAAGGCCAACAATAAAGCCACTGCCAGACTGCTTAAAGGCATAAAAGATACGCCGCCAGGCACCTGGCGCTTAGCGGCGAGAGACGAGGACACCGACATAATGAACACCCAGTAATAATGAGATTGATTCTTGATTATAAACAGAATGTTTCATGTTACCGAGCGTGAATCTCGTAAAACCAACAGATCCGACTGGGCAAATTCAGCCAGAACTACGCCCGCCAACGTTAAAGCTGCGGCCTGTCAAGGCTGACAGCTTGCGCTGCAAAGGGGCTGATTGTATTTAGGCGCAAACGCTGCAGCCAGGACCCATACAGGTATGGATGACAGAATTCCGGGTGCTGGAACGAGTGCCGGGCCCGGTCACATTATTGCCCGCCAAAGCTTGTTGAGGAGTCAGACCGCGCGTGGGGCTGGCTTTGCTGAACAGGCGTCGTGGTGCGCTCAGTTGCAGCAAGAGGCTGCCTTTTTCACAAGCAGGGCAGGTCTGGGGATCGTTGCGGGTGGCAATGCTGCGCAAATGGCTACTGCGTTGCAGGCAATGATTACAAAGATAGTCGTACAAAGGCATGGCAAATCCGAGTAAAGCAAGCCCTGACTCCAAGACGAAGCCAGGGCCAGAGACTGATCAGGTCAAGTTACAGCGTGTGCCTGGACGGCCAAAACGGGCCGCGTCATTCAAGGCACCTTTAGGCAGGATATCGGTATCAAAAATACCGGTAGGCAAGGCCAGAGAAGCGGAGCTGTTAGGCAGATCCACCACGCCGCCGTAACGGCCCTCAACGGGAGCAGCAGTCAGCAACATATAGGCTTGCGCACGCGACAGGTCTGTCGTGCGGCTGATGTAATCGATCGCAGCCAAACAGGCCTGACGGTATGCAACCGTAGAATCCAGGTAGTAGTTGACGCCTTCTTCCACGCTGATGCCCGTGAAGTGCATCCACTGATCGTACTTGGGATCATGACGGCCTGGAACATAGATAGGCGCGGTCAGATTGTATTTGGCCATGCCACCTTTGATCAGATCAAAGCCAAGGTGGGCTGCGCCGTCCATTTCAATGGCACCACAGAAGGAGATTTCGCCATCGCCCTGGGAGAAGTGCAAGTCGCCCATGGACAGGCCAGCACCCTTCACATAGACGGGGAAGTAAATCCGCGAGCCAATGGTCAGGTTCTTGATATCCAGATTGCCGCCGTGCTCACGTGGAGGCACGGTACGAGCAGCTTCAGCCGCCATGCGGTCAAACTCGGCCCCTTTAACGCCGCGCAATACAGCGGTTTTGGCATCAGGCGGATTGGCGTGGCCCTTGGGCACCAGCAGGGCTTCACGGCGGTTCCACTCGCGCAGCAGTTCGTGCGAGGGCAGGGTGCCGATCAAGCCAGGGTGCATCATGGCCGCAATGCGTACGCCAGGGATGTGACGCGAGGTGGCGTAAACACCATGCAGGTCCCAGATGGCCTTGTCGGCTTCGGGGAAATGCTCGGCCAAAAAGCCACCGCCATTTTCCTTGGCAAAAATGCCGGAGAAACCGACAGGCGTAATGGCGCGAATATCCAGCAGATCCACCACCAGAATATCGCCTGGCTCAGCACCCTCTACGTGGATGGGGCCAGTCAATGGGTGGGCGCGGGTCAGGTCAACGTCGCGTACGTCGTTGGCGCTGTCCGTGTTCTTGATCTGGGCGTCCAGAAAGTCCATGCACTCCAGAATCATTTCCTCGCCAGGCTTCACGCTGGTCAGGTCTGGAATATCAGGGTGCCATCGGTTGTGCCCGATTTCAGCTTGTTCGGCCAGGGGTGCGCCGGGTTTGATTTTTATATGCTGCATGTGTTCTCCGAATAATGTGTGCGAGGTCAGCACAACGGCGCTTTTAATGCGCTTGGCGACACAATTAACACGACTGAACAGGCACGGTCAAAATGTGTGGATATGCGGATTTATATGTTTTTTTATGCCAATAAATAAATTCCTAAGCGAGTCAATGATTTAGGCTTTAAGTGATTAAAGGACAATAGTCCCAGGTTTTTGTCCAGAGGATAAATCCTGATTTTGAGCAAATTTTTTATGTCCCGGAATACCGTAAAAAAACGGGCTGCTCTCTATACGACAAACCTTATAGAAGGCATAAGAGTTCCTGAATGGCCTAGCAGGACTCAAGGCTTGGAGCGAAAAAGGGTACAGCTAAGGCCAGGCTCCAAATAACCCTTATCACAGCAGGTATATAGGTCGGCTAGTCGAACTGACAACAATAAAAAGCAATAAAACGCAGGAGACACAATAATGACTAGCCGTTCCCCGATCCTGTGGATTCGCAATCCACTGGCCTGTTCAGATGCACAAGCTGCCGGTGGCGTACTGGTGCAAGATAGCCGCATTATCGAAAAAGTGGCCGCCGGTCAGCAGCCCAAGCAGGCTTACGACCAAAGCTGGGATGCCTCCCGGCACGTTTTGCTGCCCGGTTTGGTGAATACACATCATCACTTTTACCAAACCCTGACACGGGCCTATACCCCAGCGCTGAACAAACCCTTGTTCCCCTGGCTGACCACCTTGTATGACGTGTGGGCCGGGCTGGACGACGAGCAAATGCAGGTGGCCAGCGAGCTGGCCATGGTGGAACTGTTGCAGTCGGGCTGTACGACGGTGGCCGATCACCACTATGTGTTTTCGGGCGCCTTGCAACATGCCATTGATTGCCAGGCTGAAACCGCTCAACGCCTGGGTGTACGCGCCGCATTGACCCGTGGTTCCATGAGTGTGGGTCGGGATCAGGGAGGCTTGCCCCCGCAAAACGTCGTACAGGACGAACAAACCATTCTGGACGACAGCCTGCGCCTGATTCGCCAATATCACCAACGCGAGGATGGGGCGATGATCACGCTGGCCCTGGCTCCGTGTTCGCCTTTCTCTGTCAGCCGCGAGTTGATGAGCGAAAGCGCCAAGCTGGCCGAACGCGAGGACGTACGCCTGCATACGCATCTGGCTGAAACAGACGACGAAACTGCCTACTGCGAGCGCCTCTTTGGTATGCGTCCACTGGACTATCTGGATCAGCAGGGCTGGTTAAGCAATCGCACCTGGCTGGCACACGGCATTCACTTCAACGACGAAGAAATCCAGCGTCTGGGCCGGGCAGGCACAGGTATTGCCCATTGTCCCTCGTCCAATATGGTCTTGGGCAGCGGCCTGTGCCGCACCATCGAGCTGGAAGCCGCTGGTGCACCCGTGGGGCTGGCCGTAGATGGCTCGGCCTCCAATGATCACTCCAATCTGGCTCAAGAGATGCGACAGGCACTCTTGCTGGGCCGGCTGCGCTACGAGCCGGGCCAGGTTACCCATCAAGCCGTTATCCGTTGGGCGACTCAAGGCTCGGCCCGTTGTTTGGGTCGCGAGGATATTGGTGGCCTGAACGTCGGGCAGCAGGCCGATCTGGCCTTGTTCACCCTGGATGAATTGCGCTTTTCCGGCGCTGAGAACCCCTTGGCTGCCTTGCTGCTCTGCGGCGCAGACCGGGCCGACCGCGTGATGGTCGCCGGCCAGTGGCGCGTGATTGACGGCCAAGCCTGCGGCATTGATTTGCAAGACCTGATGCAACGCCATCAAGCCGCTGCGCGTCGTTTGCGCGACAAGGTACTGGATACCGTAGCGACAGCTTGAGTTCGGTAGTGACAGGGCCTCTAGAGCCCTGCCTATTTATTTTCGGAGACAAACAATGACAACACCTACAAGGGCGACGGGTGCAGCGACTGCGCAGCGCCCCGAAGACGAGAATCTGGGCCTGGGCGCGAATCTTGCCTACGGTTTTCAACACGTATTGACCATGTATGGCGGCATTATTGCCGTACCCCTGATCATTGGCGAGGCCGCTGGCCTGCCTGCCAATGAAACCGGCTTGCTGATTACCGCCTGCTTGTTCATGGGCGGCCTGGCGACCTTGCTGCAAACGCTGGGCGTGCCGTTTTTCGGCTGCCGTCTGCCGCTGGTTCAAGGGGTATCGTTTTCTGGCGTAGCCACCATGATCGCCATTTTGGGTACGGGCGGCGGTTTGCCAGCCGTATTTGGCGCAGTCATTGTCGCGTCCCTGCTAGGGCTGCTGATTACGCCGGTCTTTTCACGGGTGATCCGGTTCTTCCCGCCTTTAGTCACGGGCTGCGTGATTACGACTATTGGTCTGACCTTGATGCCAGTGGCCGCATTCTGGGCCATGGGCGGTAATCCTTCCGCACCGGATTTTGGTAGCGTAGGTAATATTTCCCTGGCCGCCATGACCTTGCTGATCGTGCTCTTGCTCAGCAAGCTGGGCAGCGCCACGATCTCCCGCCTGTCTATCTTGCTGGCCATTATTATCGGCACCATCATTGCCGTCGCCATGGGCCATGCAGATTTCTCTGCCGTCAGCGAAGGCGAGGTCTTTGCCTTGCCCAGCCTGTTCCACTTTGGCATGCCCACTTTCCAGACTGCCGCGATTATCTCCATGTTCATTGTGATCATCGTGACGCTGGTGGAAACTTCGGCCGACATTCTGGCCGTGGGCGACATTATTGAAACCAAAGTGGATGCTCGTCGTCTGGGTGATGGCCTGCGTGCCGATATGCTCTCCAGCCTGATCGCCCCTGTATTTGGCTCTTTCACACAAAGTGCCTTTGCTCAGAACGTCGGTCTGGTGGCGGTCACCGGCGTGAAAAGCCGTTACGTCGTAGCCTTTGGTGGCCTGATTCTGATCGCACTGGGCTTGCTGCCCATCATGGGCCGTCTGGTTGCCGCTGTCCCACCCGCGGTACTGGGTGGCGCGGGTATGGTCCTGTTTGGCACCGTCGCTGCCAGCGGTATCCGTACGCTGGCCAAGGTGAACTACGAAAACAATATGAACCTGATCATCGTCGCCACCGCTATCGGCGCCGGCATGATTCCTATCGTGGCCCCCAAGTTCTACGAGCACTTCCCAACCTGGTTTGCGACGATTTTCCACTCCGGCATCAGCTCGGCGGCCCTGGTGGCGATTGTGCTGAACCTGTTGTTCAACCACTTCACCTTGGGCAATCCGGATCAGCCCTCTGTGTTTGCTGCGGGTGGAGGCCGCTATCTGCGGGTCTCGGACGTGGCCAATCTGAACGAAGGGGACTATGTTGAAAACGGCAAGGTCATGGACAAGGACGGCAAGGAGATCCCGATTATTGCTGATGAGCACTCCGCACCGGAACAGGCCCCTGTGCTGCACACGAAACCGAGTTTAAGCAGTACCTGAACAAGTAGAAACATTGCTAAAAGAACATAAGATCGTACCTTTGGCCGCCTTGTCTCTTTAGGGAGCAAGGCGGTTTTTTTTAGCTAAGCACTTGAAATATCGGGAACTAGCCTCATCTCTTTTTATGTAGGCGATCGAGCCCACGCCTTCCATTGCAGCAGGGCTCAGCAAAGGAAAAATGGAGATCAAGCATGGCAAATAATTTGACACGTTTTAATCCGTTTGGTGATCTGGCGGGCCTGGACACGTGGCGAGATATTGAAGACATCTTCCGACGCGTTCCTGTTGTCGGCTCCCTGGCCGGAAATACACCGCCCGCCATTCGTCTGGATGTCAGCGAGAGCGAAGAGGCCTATCAAGTCAGCGCGGAAGTGCCAGGTATCAACAAGGAAGACGTGCATGTCAGCGTCGAAGGCAATGTGGTTTCTATCCGCGTGGAAAGCCGTCGGACTCAGGAAGAAAAGGACGGCGATACGGTCTTGCGTAGTGAGCGCTATTACGGGGTGCAGACACGTCGCTTCAGCCTGGCGCAGGATATTGACGAGTCCCGGGCCAGCGCCAAATGCGAAAACGGCGTACTGGAGCTGATTCTGCCCAAGAAAAAGAGTGGAACAGGGGCCAAGAAGCTGGAAATCCGCTAAATAAGCTTGTTAAATTGAAAACCGCGCCATTTACGGCGCGGTTTTTTTGTTCTCCATCTGAAACCATCAAGAGGCTACGGTTTTTTGTGATCCATCATATAAGTCAAAGAGCTGGCCACTAAAGCACGAGTACCTATGCGCAAAGCCTTTTCATCAATCATGAATTCAGGCGAATGGTTAGGTGCTCCCATCTTGTCGGAATATGTCGAGGCATTCAGACGCCAGAAAACCACGGGCACGTTCTTGCCAAAGGCGCCGAAGTCCTCGGAGCCCATACCAGGGGCAACTTCCTTGGCCCCAATCCCGTCCGTTGCCAGCTCCAGAGCAGGAATCACAGTTTGGGTAGCCTTAGGATCGCTGACCAAAACTTCGTAGCCAGTATCGATACGCACAGTGGCCTTCAAATCGTGGTTCGCAGCAATGTTTTGCGCGTAGCGCTGAATCAGCTCATGTGCGGTTGCCTGGTTTTGCTTGGACAGGGAGCGCACCGTACCACTGATATCGGCACTTTCCGGCAGAACATTGGGGCGATTACCGCTTTGCAACGAACCTACCGTCACGACAGTAGTGCCGTCCTGGGGATTGGTACGCTGGGCGATAATGTTGTTCAAGGCCACAACGGTTTCAGCTGCAGCGACAACCGGAGAGGCAGCACTCCAGGGAGAGGAGCCATGGCCACCTTTACCTGCCAAAGAGATGGAGAACACATCGCCACTGGCCATCAAGCTGCCTTGACGGTAGCCAATACTGCCGGCAGGGTAGGAAGGACCAATGTGCTGGCCCATCACTACATCCACTTTAGGTTGATCCAGCACGCCTTCAGCCATCATCGCGTTAGCACCACTTAACGGTTTGCCAGGGCCTTGCTCTTCAGCTGGTTGGAACAGCAACACAATCGTACCAGGCAGTTCGTCGCGCATATCCGAAAAGACCTTGGCCGCACCTAACAACATGGCAACGTGGGTGTCGTGGCCGCAAGCATGCGATACCGACACTTCCTTGCCTTGCCAAGTGCCCTTGGCGACAGACTTGAAGGGCAAATCATTACGTTCCTGCACGGGCAGGGCATCCATATCGGCTCGCAAGGCCACAACTGGCCCAGGCTTGCCACCTTTCAATACTGCCTTGACGCCGGTTTGAGCAATGCCGGTCTGGATCTGATAACCGGGCATGGTTTCCAGAGCGGCTTTGATATACGCCGCCGTATCGTGCTCTTGATAAGACAGCTCAGGATTCTGGTGAATATGACGACGCCACTCAATAACCTGCTGCTCCAAGGCGTCGGCCTTGCTTAATGCAGTATCCATGATGGGATTGCTGGCTTGCGCCAACGCGGTACCGGCCATTAAACATGTCGCTGCCAACAAACTCAGGCGCAATGAATGCTTCATACAGTCTCCTCTCTTTTTAGTAGTAATAGCGACTGATCATAGCACCGGTATATACAGTGAACGGAGTAATTATTGACACTTCTACTAACTAGAACCCCCGGGTGCACTCGCCCATTACTGTCTAATCAAAATAGCGCTTCTGGCGACCATATTGGCCGGGAGTCAGGCCCGTCTGTTCCTTGAAAAAGGCAATAAAAGCGCTGTCGCTGGCAAAGCCCAAGTCTGAAGCTAACCGGGTGACACGGCCCCCGATAGAAAGCTGCTCGATCGCCTTAAGCAAACGCCACTGTTGTCTCCACTGCTGGTAATTCAGACCAGTATCTCGCTTGAAAAGGCGGCTGATGGTTTTTTCACTGGCGCCCAGATAGCTGGCTAATTCATTCAGAGCGGGAGGCAGGCTGTCCAAGGGAATTTGTCTTAAGCGGCTATCAAGCGGCAAGGGCAGAAACAAAGCCTGATCGGGCGCCCGTTGCAGCTCATCAAGCAAGACCAGCATCACATGATGGCCCGGCGGCTGATCCCA
The DNA here is from genome assembly GCF_024266725.1 of Alcaligenes sp. NLF5-7. Taxonomy (NCBI): domain Bacteria; kingdom Pseudomonadati; phylum Pseudomonadota; class Betaproteobacteria; order Burkholderiales; family Alcaligenaceae; genus Alcaligenes; species Alcaligenes sp. NLF5-7. The sequence continues at coordinate 3,951,207 of NZ_CP100755.1, read as the reverse complement.
GTCCTCGTCCAAATCAGCTTGGGCAATACGGTCCAGCGCGGCAGTCAGCAAATCGTTCGCCGCCAGTAGTTGAACCTGAGAGGGCAAATCAGGGTAATGAGTCGGGTCCAGATACACCGATCGGTAATCCACCTGCTCGCTCATCTGTGCCTGATGGAGCAGCAAGGGAGGGATCCAGATCAAGCGTCCCGGTGGCAACAAGCACAATTGCTGATCCAGGGTGACAGTAATGCAACCGCTGTGCGTGTACAGGATCTGGCCCCAGGGGTGCTGATGCAGGCCGGAATCATGTTGCGCCAAACGGGCAGCAATACCCAATACATGGTGATCTGTCAGGTCGGGAAAGGGGTCACTAGCATCTAACCAAGGCATGATTGTCCGATTTCATTGGTTTTTTATCAGAATACTTGTAATAGAAAAATCCAGCCAGACTTACGCTGATTCTTTTTTCCCAATTCAGTGTGGTTTGCATGTCTCGTTTTCTATTCTTGATGATCGCCTTGATCATGTTTCCGCAGGTGGTGGAAACCGCCTATAGCCCGGCTTTACCCCTGATCGCCGACAGTTACTCCGTGTCGGCCAGCCGCGCCGGGCAGACCTTATCGGTCTACTTCATAGCCTTTGCCGCAGGCGTGCTGTTCTGGGGCTGGCTATGCGACAAGGCCGGGCGTCGGCCCGCTGTTCTGGCCGGTTTGGCGGTTTATGGCCTGGGCTGCCTGCTGGCTGTGTTCAGCCCCAGCTTCGGTGTTTTGCTGGCTGCCCGCATGATCAGTGCATTTGGAGCAGCGGTCGGCTCGATCGGTGTACAAACCATGTTGCGCGATCGCTACCAGGCAGAAGATCTAGCCAGGATCTTTGGCACCATAGGCGCCGCTCTGGCATTAAGTCCCTTGCTAGGTCTGGCAATGGGCGTCGCTCTGACAACAAGCGCAAGCCTCATGCCCGTCTTTCTGGGGCTGTTCGTGTTGGCCTTGATCTTGTTGGCTGCTTGCCTGTTTCAGCTTCCTGAAACCCGCCCGCTTCAACACAGCCAGGCCAGCATGGTGAATGTGCTGCTCCGCTTGCTGCGTGACCCGGCAATTTGGCAGTCCGCCATGCTGGTGGCTCTGTTCAACGTCACGATTTTTTCCTTTTACCAATGGGCACCTTTCCTGCTGGAAGGCCTGGGCTCCGATAACCGTCCCATGATGGTGGCCGGCCTTTTACTGGCTGCCGGAACCTTTATGGGCGCTTTTCTGAATCGCCGCTGGCTGGCGGCAGGACACCGTGCCCGGCATTTGGTGTGGCGGGGGATTTTGATTTTGGCCGTGGCGGCCACCGGCCTGGAGTTGGCGGGAACACATCTGATTTTCCTGCTGCCGGCCATGTTGCTGGCATTGGCCTACGCCATCGCCATCCCCAATCTTTTGTCGGCTGCCTTGCAGGACTATCGCTCGGTGGCAGGGAAGGCAGGTGCTGTCTTTGGCCTGATGTACAGCCTGTTGCTAGGCATCGGTTTGGCCTTGTCGGCCTGGTGGGGGAGTCTGGCTGACGTGACTGTTGTTTGTGCTGTGCTGGCCGCTATTTGTCTGGCCTTGCCCCTGAAAAAGGCTTGAGAAAAACCCTGATACGCCATTCGTAAGCCGCCTCATCATAGGGTATATACTAATACATATGTATTGACATAGGTTAAGCCAAATCACCATAATCCTTCATGTTTAAAGCAATTGAAGAGTGTGCCTGACAAACACTCAGCTTGAACATTTATCCAAAAGGAGAGGATGACATGGTGGAACAGGGGGTTATGGGCAATCCGCTCGACAAGGTCAAGCCACGCGGCACAGTGGCCTTGCTCATGCTGTTGATGGCCGTGATGGGCGAAATGTGCCTGGCGGCCGACTTTTACGGCTTTGCAGCTGTTATCAAAATTGTCTCGGCAGACCTGTCACTGAGCCCCGCGCAAGCCGGGCTGGTGCAGGGTGCTTTCGGTGTCTCGTTTGCACTGGGCATGTTGTTCTGGGCACCACGTGGTCGCTCCATGAGCTCGGCCCGTTTGTACCTGATTGGCTTGGGTGGCAGCGGCTTGCTGATGCTGCTGCAGACTCAGGCACAGGATTTCACGCAGCTATTTTTACTGCGTCTGGTTGTGGGCTTTTTTGACTCTGCAGTCTGGGTCGGGTCCATGAAAATCGTCATGCAGTGGTTTGCGCCACGCCGCCAGGGTCTGGTGCTGGGCATTATTCTGGCCGCCTATTCGCTGGCCATTACCCTGGACTTTGCCTTGGGTTTGCCTTACGCCATGGCCCATGGCTGGCGTGCTTTCTTCCTGGTCCTGGGCGGGCTGACCTTAAGTGCCTGTTTAATCACGCAGCTGGTGGTACGCGCCGGTCCTTATCAAGATCCACACGACAAGATCAAAACCGATGCCGGTGTGTTGCGCTCCATCGCCGCACGCCCCTGGATCTGGGTAGGCATTCTGGCCATTTTTGGGGCTTTGTTCTCGGTTGCGGCAACCGCGACCTGGCTGATTCCAGCGCTGATTGATGTGCAGAAAATGGCCCCCGAACAGGCTCCCTTGTTCGGCACCATCATGGGCTTGTCCCAAGTCTTCTTCCTGATTCTGGGCGGTTATGTCAGCGATCGCTTTACCCGTGTTGGGGTAATGCGTGTGGGCATGTGGTTGACCATTCTGGCGGCCAGCGCCTGTGTTCTGGTTGCCTGGCAGGCATTGCCCTACAGCGGCCTGCTCATCGTGGCCATTCTTTGCGGCGTAGGGGTCTTTCATGGTGGCGCCATTTTCAGCTACGTGGGGGAGCGCTATGGCGTGAACCTGGGCCCTAGTGCTGCTGGCTATGCCGAAATGGGCGGTGTGTTTGCCACCTTTGTCGCGCCGTCCCTGCTGGGCCTCTTGCTGAGCCTGACTGGTTCCTACATCTGGGCCTTTGGCAGCTTCCTGGTGGTGGAAGTGCTGGTTTTCATCGGTTTCCTCCTATTGAATCGCTTGCCTTCGGCGCAGGCGGAATAAGCAATGAACAAACTTGTTTTCGATCCAGCAGACCTGGAGCAATACCGGCTCCAGGCCTCGGTGGCTGATTTTGACGCTGAGATGGCCACCTACAAGCAGGCCAGTGAACGGGCTCGTGTAGCCCTGGAAGCCTGTTTCAGCACCCACGCCTATGGCGATGACCCGACAGAAAAACTGGATATCTATGCCGCCAGCCAGGCTGGCGCGCCGGTATACCTGTTCATTCATGGGGGCTACTGGCGCATGTTGTCCAAGGATGACTCGGCCATGATGGCGCAAAGCCTGCATGCCGCCGGTGCCACGGTGATTTGCCTGGACTACGGTTTGGCTCCGGCTTACCGCCTGCCGCAGATCGTGGCGCAATGCGAACGCGCCTTGCAGTGGGTCCACGCGCACGCCACGCAATTTAATGGCGACCCGCAGCGTATTCATATTAGTGGCAGCTCGGCAGGGGGCCATTTAAGCGGCATGTTGCTGGCGGCCGATACCCGACGTGAACAACGTCTGATCCACAGCGCCAGCATTATCAGCGGCGTCATGGATTTGCATCCCCTCTTGCAGACCGCCGTGAATGACTGGCTGCAGCTTAACGAAGAACAAGCCCAACGCTATAGCCCGGCCTTGCACCCACCAGCAAGGGGAACGCCCGTGCTGGTGGCCTGGGGGGCACTGGAGCCTGCCGTCATGCAAGAACAAAGCCGTCACTACGCCCGGCAATGCGAGCTGGCGGGCTGCCTGGTGCAAAGCATGGCCGTGCCAAACCGTAATCATTTCAACGTCTTGATGGGTCTGGAGCAGAGCGACAGCGCATTGACGCTAGCCGTGTTGCAGACCATGAATCGTCATACCCAGGAGGAGAGACTATGACACAAGCAACTTCCCACTCCATCCAAACCGCGTGCTTTGAGCCCCGCCGTCTGGGCCACGTCAACCTGTGGGTTGACGAACTGCAACGCGGTGAAGATTTTTACAGCCAGGTCTGCGGCCTGAAAGTGGAATTTACCGAACCGGATCTGGTGGCGACTTTTTTAGGCACCGGCCACACCCCCCACGACTTGGGCATGATGGAAACGACCAAAGGCGTGAATCGTTATGGCCGCGATGGTCTGCTGCAACTGCCCGGCACAATCGGCCTGAAACCCGGCCTGAATCACCTGGCCTGGGAGCTGGAAAACGAAGCTGAACTGGTTGCCGGCTGGAAGCGCGCAAAAGAGCAAGGGCGCGACATTGACATGACAGTGGACCATCAGGTTGCCCATAGCGTCTATATGTTTGACCCCGATGGCAACTACAACGAGTTCTACTGCGACACCATTAAAGACTGGCGCAGCGTGCTGGGCGGCCCCATGGAATTGCTGACCAGTCGCTGGGATCCTGAAGGCCAGGAGCCTTTTACCGAAGGCCGCTACGACTCCAACCCCATTCTGGAAACAGTCGCCGACGCCCCGGTACAACCACGTCGAGTCACCCATGCCGTGCTGCGTACCGCTCAGTTGGGCGCCATGCGCCGCTTCTATACCGAGGTCGGTGGTCTGGAAGTGGTTTATGAAAACGAGCAGGTTGTCTACTTGCGTGCCGGTCTGGCCAATTATGATTACAGCCTGATCCTGGTACGTGATGAAGAAGCCTCCTTCTCGCATGGCAGTTTCGAGCTGGCCGGCGTCCAGGATCTGGAACAAACACTGGAGCGCCTGAAAGCCCGGAACATCACACCCGTTCACAACGTGAACCTGCCCTGGAAGCGCGCTTTCTTCTTGCGTGACCCGGATGGTCTGCTCAGCGAGTGGTACGTAACTCTGGCTGGCGAACGTGTTCTGGATAGCAATCACTCTTTGCCTTTGTGGGCGCAAGTTTAAGGAAACCAGCATGTCCGATAAAAAACTAAGTGCCTTGATCGCAGGCGGTGGCCTGGGTGGTTTGGCAACCGCCGCCGCTTTGGCTCAACGCGGCTGGGATGTCACTGTGCTGGAGCGCCAGTCTGAATTGCGCGCCAATGGCTCCGGTATTTATATCTGGGAAAACGGCCTGCGCGTTCTCAAAGCCTTGGGAGCGTACGAGCAAGCGATTGAAGGCGCTTTCTACGGTAGCCACTTTGAGCAGCGTGATCTGAATAATGAAGTCATTGATTGCGGCCCCACACCGCCCGATCGCCGTCTGATTACCGTGATGCGCTCGCAACTGCTGAAATCCCTGGAGCAAGCGGGCAAACGCGCCGGCGTAAAGGTACGCACGAATGTGGAAGTCATTGCCGCCAGCGCACGCGGCGAAGTTCAACTGGCCTCGGGCGAGCGTTTACGTGCCGATCTGGTCGTGGGTGCTGATGGCATCTGGTCCCGTATCCGCCAATCTCTCGGTCTGGAACTGGTGCACGAGCAAACCCGCGAAGGGGCCTTGCGTACCATGATCACCCGCAAGCCAGACGACACTCCGGAGCAAGACGCTCAAAAATACATCGAGAACTGGAACGGTCTGCATCGCTTGCTGATTACGCCCGTCAGCGAGACCCAAACCTATCTGGCCTTAACGTGCCCGTACGACGATGTGCGTGCCAGCAATGTCCAGATCGACAAGGAATACTGGTCTGCCTTGTTCCCACACTGGGCACACTTGATTGAACGCGCAGATGGCCCGGTCAGTTGGGGTCGTTACAGTGTGACGCGCTGCAAAACCTGGTCCAGTGGCCGTACCGCGATTTTGGGCGACGCCGCCCACGCTCAACCGCCGAACCTGGGGCAGGGTGGGGGCATGGCCATGCAAAATGGCCTGGCTTTGGCCACGTTCCTGGAAAAGGTGCAGGATGCCCGCGATATCCCCGAAGCCCTGGAAGCCTGGGAAAACAACGAGCGCGAGATTGTAGAGCACTGCCAGAAGTGGTCCTGTCTATATGGTGAGATCAGCGCCTTGCCCGATGCCGTGCGTACTCAGGTCGTGCGTTCTGCCATGGCCAATCCCTGGAGCTACGCGCAGATTTTCCGCGCTGCCAGTCACACGCCTACGGGAACCGTCCAGGCAGAGCTCTGCTAGTATACTGACGGTCCGCTTGTCGCTCCGATTTCATGGAGCGACAAGCGCAGGATTGACTCTCCCAAGGCATTATGAGCAAAACTCCCGTCTCCATCCCTGACAGCAGCGTAGAAACCAATCTGGCCTTCCAGATGGCCAACATTATCTACAAGTTGGACCAAACGCTAAGATCGACCACCCTGCGTGAACACAATATGACCTATGTGCACTTTCGGGTCTTGCAGTACCTGTGGGATAAGGACGGGCGCAGCATCGGGGAAATTGCCAAGGCCATCGTGGTGCATCAGCCGGTCTTGAGCCGGGTGATTGACCAAATGGAAGAACGCGAATTGGTGCAGCGCCGCACGGACGAAAACGACAGCCGCTATATGCGTGTGTATCTGAGCGAAACGGGCCGTGAGCGCTATGCGCAAGTCTGGCCCGCCGCCAAAGAAATGATTGATGATGCTCTGTCAGTGCTCAATCCGAATGAGCGCGAGGATTTGGGCCGTATGCTGCGCAATGTCGCCGCCCATCTAGCGACCTGAGTCACGCTTTAAGTCTTGGCCAGGCCCGGTAAATTGGCCCGAATCAAACGGCCCGCAATGGAGTCTGTATGGGGCAGATCGGGCAGGGCGTCACCCGGGCCAAACCAGCGCGCGTCATTGATTTCGTCAGCTTGAATGCGCAGATCACCCCCGGCGTACTCGGCGGTATAAGCCACCATTAAAGAATGTGGGAAAGGCCAGGACTGACTGCCGAAGTACTGAATATTGTCCACGCGCAGCCCCACTTCCTCCATAACCTCACGGTGAATGGCTTCTTCCAGGTTTTCACCGGCTTCCACAAACCCGGCCAGAGCCGTGTAGCGCGCCGTCGCGTAAGTGGAATGACTGGCCAACAAGATACGGTCCTTGTCGCGGATCAGTACCATCATGGCCGGGGAGATGCGGGGATAGGCCGAGAAACCACAAGAGGTGCAGCGAAAGCACAGTTCATGCTTCACACGCTCCATGGCCGAACCGCACACACCACAGTAACGATGGCTGCGCGCCCATTCCGAGACTTGAAAAGCCCGATTCACCATACTGGCTTGATCTCCCAACTGCGACAGCACGCCGCGCAAGTGACGGAAGGTAAAGCCATCCGGAGCCGGGGCCTCGGCCGCTACGTGGCAGGCAAAATCCTGACAATCGTCACCTGGAAAAAGAGCATGCCATTGCGCTGGCGCTAAATCCAGTGCGGGTTTGGCAGGAATCAAGGCTTGTCCTTCCTGGCTGCTGACCAATATTTCATTTCCACGAAAAATGAAATTCATGTGTTTTCTGTCCTTTAATAAGCCGGCTAAGAGCAGCACAGCGCTGGCTATTGTACGGGAAGGACGGAGGCAGAAAAAAGCGGAGAAAAACCCAAGGGGCCGAGCAGGGCGTTCAGACAGCGGCCAGAAAAATCCGCCGTTTTAAAACCAGAAACACAACTGTCAAAAAGGTGACGTGTTACCTGGCCTTGTCGAGAAAACCCCAGGACAAAACCGGCAAGCCACCTAATTAGCAGACAGATAATTAAGCATGAATTTATTTAAAACCAGTGATTCGTTTTTAAACTTTTAAAACCGGATTAATTATTTATAAAAACCATTTCTTATTTTTGTTTTATTTTTTTTATTTTAAAAATCGCTATTTTATTTTTATATATTAAGGCAGCTTATAAAGCGTCTGTATTTATTCCTGGCTTCACTAGACCACTTTCAGAAAAAATAGCCCTAGGGAGTTTGAGGATGATCAGAAAAGTCCACAAAAAAACCGCCTGGCCTGAGCAAGACGGTTTTCTTGAAAAAACCGCATAAAACCTGAGGTTTCACGCGGTTTAAGCAGACAGCACCTGCTGAAAAAAATACTGGCAGGCAGAAAATAAGGGACTGGCTGGTTTACTCGATGTTTTGGGTCTGTTCGCGCAACTGCTCAATACACAGCTTCAAGTCGATAGAAGCGCGCGTCATGTCCATGCTGCCTGCCTTGGAACCCAAGGTATTGGCCTCACGGTTCATCTCCTGGAACAGGAAGTCCAAACGCTTGCCAGTGCTGCCTTGGCGTGTGCTTTTCTTGTTGGGCGCCACGCTGGTATCGCCGTTCAGAATCAGTTCCAGCTCGGTCAAATGCGAACGCAAGCGGGCGATTTCCTCGGCCACATCGATACGCAAGGAGAAAACTGCCGCTTCCTGCGCGACGCGGGCAGACAGTTCTTCGCCCGAAATCAGGGCGAAACCGTCCGGACTGGCTTGCAACAAGGCGTCATGCAAGCGAGTGGCAATCTTGTTCTTCTGCTCCGTCAGAATAGAAGGCAAGTGCTGCTCAACCTCGTCCACAATGGCGCTCATGTCCTGGCGAATATCCAGCATGGCTTGTGCCAGCCGCTGGCCTTCACGCTCTCGGGTCGCCTGAAAATCCTGCAGGGCCGCCTCGAAAGCCTGGCTGATCATGGGCAGCCAGATTTCGGGGTCCATGCCTGAATTATTGCCGCTTTGATTGCTCAGCAAGGTATGCAGCTCGGGCGCAGGCAGATCGGGAATGGCCACGCGTGCCACTTGCAGCATCTGTGCCGTGCGTTCCACCGCCTCCATATCCAGGCTGCGTTGCTGATCCGTGCCGCTACGGGCAAAGTTGACCCGCAATTCCAGCTTGCCACGCTGTACACCCTGGGCGGCCAGCTCGCGCAGCAGATTCTCCGCAAAACGCAGTTCCTCGGGCAAACGCAGATTCAGGTCCAGAAAGCGGTTGTTGACGCTGCGCATCTCGATATTGATGGTGCCTGCTTCGGACTCGGCCTTGGCGCTGCCAAACGCGGTCATGCTACGGATCATGGGTGGGTCACTTTAAGAATGGAATAAAGCCGCCAATTGTACTCTCAGGTCCCGGCTTTGGCCGCGCCTCTTGCCGCGACAAAGCTTTATACTTTAGGCATTCAAGGCCTGTAAGGGCCGATTTTTTTACCAAATCTAAGGGCAGTCATGCTACGAATCCTGCATACAGCCGATTGGCAAATAGGTCGCCAGTATTCGCGTTTCGAGCTGGAGGACGCGGCCGCCCTGGCTGAGGCACGTTTCAAGGCCATTGAGAAGCTGGCAACGCTGGCTACCGAACATCGCGCCGATCTGCTTGTGGTAGCGGGCGATGTCTTTGATTCGCAAACCCTGAGCGATCGCAATCTGCGCCGCAGTTTCAATGCCATGGCGGGTTTCACCGGCCCCTGGCTGCTCCTGCCCGGCAACCATGACGCGGCCTTGAGCGAAAGTGTCTGGACACGCGCGCGCCGCTTGAACTGCATTCCAGATTATGTGCATGTGCTTGATACACCGGAGCTTTTTCTGCTGGACGAGCTCAAGCTTGCGGTCCTGCCAGCGCCGTTGACACAACGCCAGACTTATCAGGACTTGAGCGACTGGTTCGATCAGGCCGAAAGTCCGGCGGGTTACTGGCGTCTGGGCTTGGCGCATGGCAGCGTCAGTGGGGTGCTGGAGCATTTGGACAGCCATAACCTGATCGATCAAAACCGCGTACAACGCGCCAAACTGGACTATCTGGCACTGGGGGACTGGCACGGCACCGTCAAAATTAACGAGCGCTGCTACTACAGCGGCACGCCCGAGCCGGACCGCTTTCGGGATAACGACTCTGGCCAGGCTCTGCTGGTGGAAATCAGCGAACCGGGCGCAACACCTGTGGTTCAAGCCTTGCCGGTTGCCCAACACCCTTGGCGCAGTATCCAGCACCATTTGAATGACGACACGGATCTGGACCTGCTGGAGCGGGAACTGAATGCCTTAGCGGATCAGAGCGTGGTGGAACTGGAGCTATCAGGTCAGTTAAGCCTGAGCGGTTTTGAGCGTCTGGAAAATATTTTGGGGCAGTCCCAAGCCCGTTGCCGCGCCTGGGACTGCCAGCGCGAGGCCTTGCGTCTGGCACCTTCTGAAGAGGATCTGGACGCCTTGCAAGCCGATGGCTACTTGCAAGCCGCGTTGAAACAGTTGCAGGAACTGCGTCACGGCAGCCAGCAGCAAGCCGCTGAAGATGCCTTGTTGATTCTGGCCGGTTTGCTGCGCGATAAGGAAGGTGGTCATGCACATTAAGTCCCTGCGCGTCGAGCAGTTCAAGCGCTTTCGTCAGCCCGTCTCACTGGACCAGCTGGAACCGGGCCTGAACATCATCAGCGCCCCGAACGAGGCCGGTAAAAGCACCTTGGCCGAAGCCTTGCGCACGGTGTTTTTCGAACGTTATGGCACAGGTAGTCTGGCAAAAATCCTGCCTTGGGGTGATTCTTCAGCCGCACCGGAAATCGAGCTGGATTTCAGCCTGAACGGCCAGGACATGCGACTGAGCAAACGTTTCCTGAAGCGCAAACGCTGCGATTTATACATTGGCAATCAGCATCTGGACAATGACGAGGCCGAACAATTCCTGGCCCAGCAAATGGGCTTTGAGTACGCCGCCAAAGGCAGCAGCCAGGCCCGTAACTGGGGCGTGCCGGGCCTTTTGTGGATTGAACAAGGGCAGGGCCAGGACTTGCGCAGCTCGGTCGAGCACGCCAGCGGCACCTTGCAGCAGGCTTTGGGTAGCGAAATCGCTGATTTGACCAGTGCAGACGGGGATTATCTGATCGAACAGGCCCAGCAACAGCTGGACCAATATGTGACCCAGGCTCAAGGACAGCCACGCGGCGTCTGGCTGGCAGCGCAGAAAGAAGCCAAGGAGCTGGAAGAGCAGTTACAGAGCCAGCAAGCCGCCTTGCAGCAGTACCAGCAATGGGTGGACGAGCTGGCGCAGGCCCGCAAGCAAATCACCCATGCCGAGGCTAAGCGCCCGTGGGAACAGCTACGTGAGCAAGCCAAACAAGTGCAGGTTCAGTTACTTCAAGCCCGCCAATTGCAGGAACGGGCCAAGGAACTGCAACAGGCGCTGAACATGTTGGCCGAGCGAGAAAAGCTCTACCAACAAGCTGGGGAACGCGACCTGGAGTGGGCTCGCCAACGCAGCCAGCGCGCCGAGCAGGTCAAATCCTTGAGTGCCAAGCTGGAGCAAGAGCAGGGCACGCTCAACAGCTTGAACCAGCGTCTGGAGCAGGCGCGCAGCCATAAAGACGCCAGCCTGCAGGAGCAGGAACGCGCCCGTACCTGGCAGCAATGGTTTCAAGATCAAGCCAGCTTTGAAGGCACGCAGCAGCAATTGCAGCAGGTGCAAGGGCAACTGGAAGAACTGGGCAAGTTGGAAACCCAACTGGCGCAATGCGGGGCCGCCTTGGTGCAGCTGAAAATCAGCGACGATGCCCTGGACCAATTACGCCAGCAGCACCAGCTTATTCAGCGTTTGCAACACCAACTTGAGACGATTTCCACCGAATTGCAGATCGAACTGCAAGACGGCGCCAGCCTGTTGCTGGATGGGGCATCCATTCAGGGCCAGCACCGCGCCCACCTTAGCGCCAGCACCCTGATTGAGCTTCCCGGAATGGGCCAGTTGCGCATCATTCCCGGCGGCCGCGATCTGGGCAAGGTGCAGCAGCAATTGGCGCAAACCCAGCAGGAGTACGCACAGGCGCTTGGCCAACTGGGCGGAAAAAGCCTGGAAGAGCTGGAACGCCGCCGCGAGCAATATCGGGAACAAGAGCAGCAGGACCGGCTGTTACGCAGCTCCATGAAAGCGCTGGCCCCGCAAGGCAAAGCACACTTGCAAGGTCTGGTTCAGGCGGCTCAACAACGCATCGCCCCGCAACGCCCGCAAGGCGAGGCCATCGAGGCCTCGGAACTGGGCCGTATCGCCCAAGCCGCCTCCATGGCCGAGCAGCAGTACCGCGCACTGGAAAGCGACTGGCATGATGCCCGCGAAGCCCTTGCCCGCACCCAGGCTCGTCTGGAGCAGGCCCAGGCTGAAGCTCACAGCCTGGAACAGCAATGGGCTGATCCGCAACGCCAGCAAGCGCAGCAGGAACGCGAGCAGCAGTGGGGACAACTGCGCTTGCAACGCGAGCAGCAACTGGCCGATCAAAAAGCTCTGGAAGCCGAGCTGGCCGCCTTGCCCGTCTCGGTTCTGGAGCAGGACCTGCAACGTCTGGAGCGCAGCGCTCAACAACAGGAGCAAAGCTATAACGAGGCCCGACTGGCCGCGCAGTTGGTGCAAACCAAGCTGGAAACCCACGGAGCGCAAGGCCTGGAAGAGCAAATCGACCAGACCTCGCTACGTCTGCACGATTGCCAGCGCCGTTGCGCCACCTACGAGCGCCGTGTCGCGGCCTTGCGCCTGTTGCTGTCTGTGCTAAGGGAGCAGCGCAACGCCTTGACCCAGCAATTGCACGAGCCTTTGCAAAAGCACATCAACCACTATCTGCGTCTGCTTTTGGGCAAGGCCCGGGTGGAACTGGACGAGTACCTGGCCCCACGCTGGCTGCAACGCGATAGCGGACAAGGGCTGGCCGACGACATTGACGGCTTGAGCTTTGGTGCACGCGAGCAAATCGGCCTGATTGCCCGTCTGGCCTATGCAGATTTGCTGCAGCAGGCAGGCCGTCCCACCTTGCTGATTCTGGATGACGTGCTGGTCCACAGCGACAACGATCGCCTGGGGGCCATGAAGCGCATTATTCACGACGCCGCCCAGCGCCATCAGATCCTGCTTTTCACCTGCCAGGCCGATAAGTGGATGGACATGGGTGTTGCGCTACGGCCCGTCCCGCAAGGCGTACAATAGGCGTTTTGAATTTTGTCCGGAGCCTAGCCTTGTCTGAAAACGCTACGATTGCACGTCCCTCGGGTCGATCTGCTGCACAATGCCGTCCTATCGAACTGGTGACCGCCTTTACCCGTCACGCCGAAGGCTCGGTACTGATCCGTCTGGGTGAAACCCATGTTCTGTGCAATGCCAGCGTGCTCGACAAAGTCCCTCCCTTTCTGAAAGGCAAGGAACAGGGCTGGGTAACGGCGGAATACGGCATGCTGCCTCGCTCCACGCACACGCGCTCGGACCGTGAAGCGGCCCGTGGCAAGCAAAATGGCCGTACCCAGGAAATCCAGCGTCTGATCGGCCGCAGCCTGCGCGCTGTCTTTGATCTGAAAGCCCTGGGCGAGCGCACCATTCACATTGACTGTGACGTTCTGCAAGCCGACGGCGGCACCCGCTGCGCCAGCATCACTGGGGCCTGGGTCGCAGCCAGCCTGGCCGTACGCAGCCTGCAAGAGCAGGGCAAGCTGCAAGCCTCGCCCATTCTGGATCAACTGGCGGCCGTCTCGGTCGGCGTGTTCGAATCCAACCCCGTCCTGGACCTGGACTACCTAGAAGACTCCGCCTGCGGCGTGGACATGAATATCGTCATGACAGGCAGCGGTAATCTGGTGGAAGTGCAGGGCACCGCCGAAGGCCAGACTTTTGCACGCCCCACCTTGAATCGCTTGCTGGATCTGGCCGAGCAGGGCATTGCCGAGCTGATGCAAGCCCAGAAACAAGCCTTGCAGGGCTGATCGCGATGAAACGGGTCTGTCCTGCTCCCTGCGCGACACCGCCAGGCAGCGGGACAAACCGCTATTGGGACGCCGTCCCATGCAGCACACACTGCCTGGCACGGCGCCTTGCCATTTTTACTGAACAGGGCGCTTTGCCGCCTGCTGCGACTTATGAACACTGAATCCAAGCGTGTCGTCCTGGCCTCCAACAATGCCGGCAAGCTCAAGGAGTTTTCCGCCATCCTGGCTCAGGCCGGTATCAGCATGGTTCCTCAAGGCCAATTGAACATTCCCGAGGCCGAGGAACCCTTTGCCACTTTTATCGAGAATGCACTGGCCAAGGCCCGTCATGCCAGCCAATTAAGCGGCTTGCCCGCCTTGGCCGATGACTCCGGCCTCTGTGTGCGCGCCCTGGACGAAGCCCCCGGCGTATATTCCGCCCGTTTTGCCGCTCGCGAACTGGGCGGTGAAAAGTCCGATGCAGCCAATAACGCCTTGCTGGTCCAGCGTCTGCAAGGACAAAGCGACCGTCGCGCCTGTTATGTGGCTGTTCTGGTGTATGTGCGCCACGCCCAGGACCCACGGCCCATCGTGATTGAAGGCGTCTGGGAAGGGGAAATTCAGGATCAACCCGCTGGCGAGCACGGCTTTGGCTATGATCCTCACTTTTATCTGCCAGAGCTCAAGCAAACTGCGGCGCAGCTCTCTCCTGAAGTGAAGAACAAATACAGCCACCGGGCGCAAGCCATGCAAGCCTTGTTGGCCCGTCTGGCCGCCGAGTAACACCATGACTGTTTTCTCTCCCGAGGTACGCATCCGGCCTGGCTCCGGCCCGGCCACCTTGCTGCCCAGCCTGCCGCCCTTGTCCGTCTACGTGCACGTGCCCTGGTGCGTGCGCAAATGTCCATACTGTGACTTCAACTCACACGAAGCACCCGCTGAACTGCCCGAAAACGAGTATCTGGACGCTTTGCAGGCCGATCTGGAACAAACCCTGCCGCTGGTCTGGGGCAGGCAGGTAATTTCCGTATTTATCGGTGGTGGCACGCCCAGTCTGTTGTCAGCCCAGGCGCTGGACCGCATGCTGGCCTTGCTGCGCTCCCACCTGAACTTGCTGCCCGACGCAGAAATTACGCTGGAAGCCAATCCTGGAGCCTCCGAAGCCTCGCGCTTCATGGATTTTGCACACAGTGGCGTGAACCGGATTTCGTTGGGCATTCAGAGCTTTAACGATGAGGCCCTGAAAGCGCTGGGCCGCATTCACGACAGCCAGCAAGCACGACAGGCCATTGAAGCTGCCATGAAAGCCGTGGATCGCGTGAATCTGGATGTCATGTACGCCTTGCCGGGCCAGACCCCAGCGCAATCCGAGCAGGACATTTTGCAGGCCATGTCTTATGAGACCGAGCACTTGTCGCTCTACCATTTGACCTTGGAACCCAATACCGTTTTCGCGAAATACCCGCCGGTCTTGCCCAATGACGACGACAGCGCCGCCATGCAGGACCGCCTGATCGAGCTGACCGCCAGCCGTGGCTGGAACCAGTACGAGATCTCGGCGTACAGCAAGCGCGGTGGCCATAGCCGCCACAATCTGAATTACTGGGAATTTGGCGACTATATCGGAATAGGCCCGGGAGCCCACGGCAAGCTGTCCTTTCACGACCGCATTATCCGTACTGCTACCACCCGCAGCCCGGCGCAATGGATGCAGAACGCCATCAAGCGCGACGGCAGCCACTATGCGCACAATGCCCGTGTCACACCCAAAGACTTGCCCTTTGAGTTCATGCTGAACGTGTTGCGCCTGAAAGAGGGCGTACCAGCCCAGTACTTCCAGGAACGCACGGGTGTGCCCCTTGCGCACATCCTGCCCGTGATCAAGCGCAATATCGAGAAAGGTTTGCTGGCTTCCGATCCGGTTCGTATTCGAACCACCGATTTAGGCTGGCGATTCTTAAATGATTTACAGGAAGCATTCCTTCCTGATGAAGGTTCCTGACATTTAATTGTTTATTTAAGACATTTTTTATTGTGCATCTGCACAATTGCTCTACAATTAATTTCTGGTAAGTCCTATGCCATAACTACTTTATCGGTATTGCGCTGTTTGGATCAGATTCAGCGGCAATCCCGATAAACGTAATTAAGACCTGCCGTAGTGGGTTACACAATGATCCGCGCCACTCCTCCTCACTTTTTGTTAACGTCATTGACGCTGGAGTAACCATGTCCTCCCCCGAAGATGTTCTGAAGATCATCGCCGAACGCGAAATCACGTTTGTCGATTTCCGCTTTACCGATACCCTGGGCCGTGAGCACCACTTGACCACCCCCGCACACGCGGTGGACGAGGATCGCTTTGAGTCTGGTGTCGCCTTTGACGGCTCTTCCTTGCCTGGCTGGAAAGGAATCGAAGCCTCGGACATGTTGCTCATCCCGGACGCCAAAACCGCCCGTATGGACCCGTTCCGTGAAGAGCCCACCCTGATTCTGACCTGCGATGTGGTCGAGCCTTCCGATCTGAAAGGTTACGACCGCGACCCACGTTCGCTGGCCAAGCGTGCTGAAGCCTACCTGCGCTCCAGCGGTTTGGGCGATACCGCATACTTTGGTCCCGAGCCGGAATTCTTCGTGTTCGACGGTATTACCTGGAACGACGACATGTCGGGCAGCTTCGTGAAGATTCGCTCTGAAGAAGCTCCCTGGTCGCGTGGTCTGGAACTCAATGGCAATAACCTGGGTCACCGTCCTGGCGTCAAAGGCGGCTACGTTCCTGTTTCGCCTACAGACTCCTTTGCCGATCTGCGCGCTGAAATGTGTTTGCTGCTGGAACAGCAGGGCGTTCCTGTTGAAATCCACCACCACGAAGTGGCCGCTCCCGGCCAGCTGGAAATCGGTACGCGCTTCTCGACTCTGGTCGAGCGTGCGGACTGGAACCAGATCATGAAGTACACCATCCATAACGTGGCTCACGTTTATGGCAAAACGGCAACTTTCATGCCCAAGCCCGTGGTCGGCGACAACGGTTCCGGCATGCACGTGCACCAGTCCATCTGGAAAGACGGCCAGAACCTGTTTGCCGGTAACGAGTACGCCGGTCTGTCCGAGTTCGCGCTGTTCTACATTGGCGGCATCATCAAGCACGCCCGTGCCCTGAACGCCATCACCAACCCCACGACCAACTCCTACAAGCGTCTGGTTCCGCACTTTGAAGCCCCAGTGAAACTGGCGTACTCCGCCCGTAACCGCTCGGCCTCGATCCGCATTCCTTACGTCAGCAACCCCAAGGCGCGTCGTGTGGAAGCCCGCTTCCCCGATCCAATGGCCAACCCATACCTGGCCTTCTCGGCCCTGATGATGGCCGGTCTGGACGGTGTGCAGAACAAGATTCACCCCGGCGATGCAGCCGACAAGAACTTGTACGATCTGCCACCCGAAGAAGATGCAAAAATCCCAACCGTTTGCGTGTCGCTGGAACAGGCGATCGAGTCCCTGGACAAAGATCGCGAATTCCTGACCCGTGGCGGTGTGTTCAGCAATGAAATGCTGGACGCCTTCATCGAGCTGAAACAAGCCGAAATCACCCGTCTGCGTATGGTTCCGCACCCGGTCGAATTCGACATGTACTACAGCCTGTAAGATCGAAGGCACTGGTTTTGGCCAGTACGATCAAAAAGAGCGGCTTTCGGGCCGCTCTTTTTATTCTGCCCTTGGACGATTACCATACGCAGTCACCCAAACCTTATCGTCATGGAAGTAAAGATGGACCTGGTTTTTCAATGGAAACGGTTGGACGATCTGTCCACGCGGGAAATGTACTCAATCATCCAGGCTCGCGAGGCGGTGTTTGTGGTGGAGCAGGAGTGTGCCTACCAGGACGTGGACGGCCTGGACCTGGATTCCTGGCATTTGTCCGTGCTCAAGGACGGCGAGCTGGCTGCTTATGCTCGCGTTGTCGAACCGGGCCTGAAATATGATGAGCCCTCCATTGGCCGTGTCCTGACCCTGACCAAGTTCCGTAGCCTGAAAATCGGCTACGCGCTAGTGGCTGAAGCGATCCGCTTTACGGAAGCCCACTATCCTGGCGCAGGCATACGCATTGGCGCACAGGCGCAT
This sequence comes from Alcaligenes sp. NLF5-7, assembly GCF_024266725.1. NCBI lineage: Bacteria > Pseudomonadati > Pseudomonadota > Betaproteobacteria > Burkholderiales > Alcaligenaceae > Alcaligenes > Alcaligenes sp. NLF5-7. The sequence continues at coordinate 3,933,595 of NZ_CP100755.1, read as the reverse complement.
TTGCAGAAGTTCTACGGCTCTTTAGGTTTTGAGCCTGTGGGCGAGATCTACGACGAGGACGGCATTCCTCATATTGATATGCTCAAAGCAGCCGTCATTGCTTGATATAGCGTCGGTTGCTGCAACGACGACCCAAGCTCAAACCCTACAAGGCCCCCAAGTTAATGGGTGTTTAATCCAGGCAAGGTGCCGATATCAGCTTGGGCCTTCAGATACTCAATCAAGGCACGTGCCGAGTTCGACAAGTGTCGTCGATGCGTATACGCCAGTACCAGACGCAAAGGGGCAGGCGGCAAGGGCAGGGGAACGGCAATCAGACGCCCTTGGGCGATCTCTTTCTCACATCCCTGCCGCACCAGAATCGCAAAACCCAGCCCTTTGACGGCGCCAGCTCCCGCCAGCAAACCGCTATTCACACGAAAGCGGCTGGGGACGTTCAAAATTTGAAAGCGACCATCGGGCAAGACAAACTGCCAGGCCTGGCCATCCAAAGCCGTATCGGTCGTAATGCAGGGCAACTGTTCCAACTCTTCCAGGCTGCTGGGCATACCGCATTGCTCGATCAAGGCAGGTGCCGCCACGACCTGGCAATCAAAAGAATACAATTCCTGCACCACCAGGCTGCTGTCTGGCAAAGCACCCCGACACATCAATAAGGCCAGGTCAAAATCCTGCGCCAGCACACCAGGGCCTTCCAGGTTGGTTTGACAATGCAGTTCCAGATCCGGATGCTGGGCCGCAAAATCTGCCAGGACACCCGCCAATAGAAACGGCCCCACCTCGGATGGAATACAAATCCGCAAGCGTCCCGACAAACGGGTGCGTTGATCCAGCAAATCCTGTTCAGCCTGCTTTAAGGCTCCCCACCAGGGCTGAACGGTATCAAACAAGCCCTGGCCCACACTGGTCAAACGCAGCTGCCGGGAACTGCGCTCCAGCAAGCGCTGACCAATCTGCCGCTCCAGTTGCGCCACATAACGGCTGACATTGGAGGTCGGCAAATCCAGCACCTGAGCTGCAGCCGTAAAACTGCCACTTTCGGCTACCTGGATAAAAACTCGCAAGGCATTCAAATTCAGCTGGGGAGTCATGGAATTATCCCGGTTTTGATAATTTAATATTCGAATTATAGAGACTACATATCAAAACAGCGAAGAATTAGGCTAGAGGCCTCTTTCTTTATGCGTATCATCATGTCTGATTCTGAAGTGTTTCGTCCCCGACTGCGTGCCCGTGCCGTGTCTTTTATCCAGTTTGTTCATGCTCTGGAATTCATGGCCTTGACACCTTTGTTTGTCTGGATGGCAGTGGACTTTGATGTTCCTGCCACCTACGCCGGTTATGCCGCTTCCGCCTATATGGGCGGCGCCGCTTTATCGGGCGTCCTGGCTGCACGCTGGATGCACTGCGCGGCGCTAAAGCCTTTACTGCTTCTGGCACTGATTCTCTTGGCCGTATTAAACGCTTTGGGGGCCATCAGCTCCGAATTCGGGCTATTTATCTTGCTGCGTCTGGGAGCTGGTTTGCTAGGTGGTTTTTTGATGAGCGCCGCAACGACTTTACTGCTGCATGGCATGAATGCCGAGCAGCGTACCGACGCGATTGCCATTGTGGTCAGCGCCTTTGCCTTGGTCAGTATCGCCGGAATGCCCGTCACCTTGTTCATCGCCGTAGAACTGGGCTGGCGTATCGCCTTGATGACTCTGGCCGTGCTCTGCCTGCTTGCCGTCGCAATTGCTCATCGCTATCTGCCTTCCAACCCTTGCGTTGCAGCGCAACCCTCACCACTGGCTCTAGGTAAAGAGGCCTGGCGCTGGCTAAGCCTGCCGGCTATTGCGCAGGCAGGCTCACTATTACTGATCCCGGTCCTGATCCCCGTTTTGGCGCTACGCTACGACACTCAAGCACAGCAAATGCCTGTGATCTTCATGTTGGGCGGTGTCGCCGCCTTGATCGCCTCCCGCCTATCCGCTACGGGCATCAAAAAATGGGGCGAGACCCGTATCTCTGATCTGGGTACGTTGATCTTGCTCTTGTCCTTGATCATGCTGGCCCTGGGGTGGGGAACAGCTCACGTATTCATGATTCTGTTCATGACGGGCAGCTACACTCGTCTAGTCTGCGCCAGCGCCCGCAGTACAAGCTACCCCACTCAAGCTCAGCGGGGCCGCTTCATGGCTTTGCAAACCACAGGCAACCACATCGGCAGCTTTATTGCTCTGGCTATTCCCTCCCTACTGCTCCGCTCTCTGGATGTATCCGTGCCAGACCTTCATGTCTTGTTGCTCCTGACAGCGTTTGTTGCCCTTGTTCTGCCCATTTTCATGCGATGCGCTACCCCCCAGCCCCTGAGACCTTACGATCAGGCAAAAACAATCGATCACTAACACTACTAAATCACTACACCTGCTTACTCACACTTCCTGACACCTGGTTTAGGGTGTCAGATAAACGCTTGCATGAGCGTCAGGGGAGGGCTTCCGACAAACAGCATCACGTCAAAGGAGTCGCATATGGCTACACACACCGCCAAACACGCCGAGCTTTACCGCATGGTGACGGCAGAACATATCTGTCCCTTCGGGCTTAAAGCACGCGCACTGCTCAAACGCAAAGGCTACGAGCTGGACGATCACTGGCTCAGGAATCGCGAAGAGATTGACGCTTTCAAGGCCAAGCATCAAGTCAGCACAACCCCCCAGACCTTTATCAATGGAAAACGGATAGGGGGCTATGACGAACTGGTCGAGTATTTCGGTGGGAAGGTCAAGGACAAGGATGCCGTCAGCTACACGCCCGTGATCGCCTTGTTTGTGATGGCTGGCTTGATGGCGCTAGCCGTTTCCTGGGCGGCATTCGGACAGATTGTCCTGCTCCAGGCGCTGGAATGGTTTATTGCCATTGCCATGTGTTTGCTGGCCGTGCAGAAGCTCAAAGATGTGGACGGCTTTACCACCATGTTCCTGAACTACGACTTGCTTGCCCAACGATGGGTGCGCTACGCCTATCTGTACCCCTTTGGAGAAGCAGTGGCCGGCGTGTTGATGCTGGCCGGTGCCCTGATGTGGCTGTCTGTGCCCATCGCCTTATTTATTGGCAGCATCGGTGCCTGGTCAGTGTTCAAGGCGGTCTATATCGACAAGCGCGAACTGAAATGTGCCTGCGTAGGTGGTGACAGCAAGGTGCCCTTGGGCTTTGTCTCTCTGACTGAAAACCTGATGATGGTGGCGATGGCAGTCTGGATGCTGATCAAGCCGTCCTTGATCAGCGCGTAGAGGACAGCATGGCGCACGCTAGATCTGCCGTACTTGCAACTACGCAGGCTCGCCACGCAAAAAGGCCTGGGCCCGTTGCGCCATGATGGCTTCGCGGCGGATGAAGTCCGCCACAAAGTCATTCACAGGACGATGATGCAGGCTGTAAGGCGTATCCCACTGGATGATCTTGCCAGCCTGCATCACACCAATACGATCGGCAATCGCAAAGGCTTCAGCCTGATTGTGGGTGACCAGAATCGCGGTAATGCCTGCGCTTTTCAGAATGTCGCGCACCTCAAACGCCAAGCGCTCGCGGGTATCCACATCCAGATTGGAAAACGGTTCATCCAGCAACAGCAGAGAGGGTTTGGGAGCCAAGGCGCGTGCCAAAGCCACGCGCTGCTGCTGGCCACCCGACAATTCATGCGGATAGCGCTGCGCCAAACGGGCCAGATCGACCAGTTCCAGCATTTCCAGTACTCGGGCCTGACGCTGGGCTTTATCCCATTTGCGCAGACCAAAGGCCACGTTTTTTTCTACCGTCAGGTGAGGAAAGAGGGCGTAATCCTGGAACATCATGCCCACATGGCGGTCTTCCGGCGGCACTTGCTGAGACACAGCCGACAAGACACGGCCATTCAACAGAATATGTCCGGCACGCAAAGGCTCGAAACCGGCAATGGCCCGCAAGACCGTGGTCTTGCCACAGCCCGAGGCCCCCAGCAGACAGCCGATTTCCCCTTGGGGCAAATGCAGGCTGAGCTGGTCAACAACCGGCCGAAAACCTTCAGACGTTTCGTAGGACAGGGTAATCGCCTGCAAATCCAGAAAATCGTTCATGATGCGCGTGGGCCAGAGGCCATCAATTGAGTACGTGCCAATAAAATAACGGGGATCAAACCGGCCAGCACAATGGCCAAGGCGGCAACCGCGCCTTCCTCATAAGTCCCACGAGCCGCTTCCGCATACAGCCAGGTTGCCAAGGTCTCGAAATTCATCGGACGCAGCAACAAGGTCGCAGGCAGCTCCTTCATGGCATCAACAAAAATCAGCAAAGCAGCCGCGCCCATGGCGGGGCGCAGCAAGGGCAAGTGCACACGTTTCAGCGTCCCCGCCGGGGTTTCACCCAATAAACGGGAAGCCTGCTCCAGCGATGCCGGGATTCGAGCCAGCCCGGCTTCAATACCGCCAACCGAGATCGCCAGAAAGCGTAGGGTATAAGCCAAAACCAAAGCCAGCGTTGAACCCATCAACAACAAACCCGTCGCCGAAACACCAAACCAGGACATGACTTGATTGTAGAAAGAGTCAAACATGACGAGGGGCGTCAACAGCCCAATCGCCAGTACGGTTCCCGGAATGGCGTATCCCAGACTGCTGACACCTGCCAGAAAACGGGCCAGACGCGGTTTGCGTCCCGAACGTACTGCCCGAGCAGCCCAGGCGACGACCAAGCCACAAGATAGGGTCGCGATAGTGGCCAGCGCTGCGATATACAAGGTGTTCCAGGCGCTGCTCAGCAATTGCGCCGACACACCGCCCGCCAAGCTCACATGCTTGATGGTCTCATTCAACAAATACAGGGAGGGGGCCACAAAGCCCACCAGCACGGGCGCTACACCCAAAGCAATGGCGATACAGGCAGCGGAGCCTTTCAACCGGGTAGGTCGAATGGGTTCGGAACGCTGATTACTGGAATAGGCTTGGCGGCGGCGACCATAACGCTCGATGCTGATCAACGCCGCCACCAGACAGAGCATGGAAACAGCAATTTGCGCGGCACCCGCCAAATCCGAGCGCGTTACCCAGGTGGTGTAAATAGACACCGTCAGGGTCTGCACGCCCAGAAACTCGGAAGCACCAATATCGTTCAGCGTTTCCAGCAAAGCCAGGCTGACACCCACTGCAATCGCGGGGCGGGCCATGGGCAACACGACCCGAAAAAATACGCTGCGGCCCGATTCACCCATAATGCGGGCAGCCTCCAGCAAGCTGGCCGATTGTGTAGCAAACATGGCGCGCGTGCTCAGGTATACATAGGGGTAGAGCACCGAACCCAGCAGAAAAATTGCGCCACCCAAGGAGCGCAGATCTGGCAAACGGAATTCACGCGGGCTGCTATAGCCCAAGACGTAGCGAATGGCAGACTGAATCGGGCCAATCGGATGCAGCAAATCCAGATACGCAAAGGCTACGATATAGGTCGGCACTGCCAGCGGCAGCAACAAAGCCCATTGCAAGACCCGTCGTCCGGGAAACTCGTAGGCGGTAATCAGCCAGGCTGACCCCACTCCCAGACAGCTCACCACCACGCCGACCCCCAGGAGCAGCAGCAAGGTATTGCTCATGGCTTGAGGCAGAACGAACTGGAACAAATGCGACCAGTGCTCAGTCGAGCCGCCTAAGGCGTGGGTCAGCAGGGTAATCACAGGCGCTGCCACGATCAGGGCAATCACAGCGGCAGCCAGGGACCAAAAGGGCAGACGACGAAAAAAGGGCATTATGAAAGGCTAGGTATTACAGGCGCTTAAATGCGCGACGACCGCCGCTCTGATTTCTCAAAGCTGGCGGTCGTAGAAAAAGAGTAGGGCGATTTTAGTTGTCGAAGCCAACTTTATCTACCAGCTCGCTGGCTTGTTTGCGATGTTTGGCGATTTCAGTCAATGGCAACGGATCAATCGTCATGGGGCCGAAGCTGGCCACCACGGGGTCCAGCTCAACACCGGCGCGCACGGGGTATTCGTAGTTGGCCTTGGCATACAGGCTCTGGGCTTTCTCGGAAACCAGGTACTCCAGCAGTTTGACAGCGTTGTCCTTATTAGGAGCGTGCTTGGCCACAGCGGCACCGGAAATATTCACATGTGTGCCACCGCCCTTGGTATCAGCAAAGGTTGGACGCACCACATTGATGGCTTCGCCCCATTTGTAGGCATCGCTACCAGGCTCGGCGTTTTTCATGCGGCCCACGTAGTAGGCGTTGGCAATACCCACATCACAAATGCCGCCCAGAATGTCGCGCGCTACGTCACGGTCACCACCGGCAGCCTTGCGGCCCAGGTTGTCTTTCACGCCACGCAGCCATTGTTCCGTCGCTTCTGCACCATTATGCGCAATCATGGCAGCCACCAAGGCTGTGTTATAGGGGTGCTGGCCGGAGCGAATACACACCTTGCCTTTCCATTTAGGATCGGCGAAATCTTCGTAGTGAATGCTCTTTACATCCACGTCTTTAGCCACATAGGCCACGCGATCGCGCAAGGACAGGGAGTACCACTGTTTGTCGGCACCGCGCAAATTGGCGGGAATGGCGCCGTCCAGAGTGGCGGACTCAACGGGCTGAGTAATTCCGGCTTCCACCAGATCCAGCAGATTACCGATGTCCACCGTCATCAGAATGTCGGCAGGGGACTTGTCGCCTTCGGTTTTCACGCGCTCGATCAGGCCATCTTTCACAAACACGGTATTGACCTTCACGCCTGTGTCTTTGCTGAAGGTTTCCAGCAGGGGAGTAATCAGGCCAGGTTCGCGAGTGGTGTAGAGGTTGACTTCGCCAGAGGCAAAAGCCGCCATCGACATAGTGCCCATAGCGGACAGAAGCAAAGCTTGGGTCAGGGCACGGCTACGAAGAGTAAAGCGCATTATCAACACTCCAAAACAGGCGTAAATAGCGTAAAAATCGGCTGTAAGCCAGAAAATGTGAATGATTATCAAACGTATGCAGGAACTAGGCAAGAGCTATTTGAATGTGGGCCCGTTTCCAGGCTGGAAATCGTCGTACTATCTGTGCCAAAGCAGGAGAATGGCGACTCATGGAACTTAATGGTAAGTCCTGATTGCGATCAAATCGTATTGGTGAATCAGCATGGATTTACCTGGGGAACTCGGTACAATGGACAAATATTTGCTTACTGATCCGGGCAATGTTGCCCCTCTATACGACAACTAACATGGCAGCTTTCAATACCGAACAAGTGCTCAGCGTCCACCACTGGAACGATACCCTGTTCTCATTTACCACCACCCGCGACGCCGCCCTGCGTTTTCATAATGGGCACTTTGTAATGATCGGTCTGGAAGTCGATGGCAAGCCGCTGATGCGCGCTTACAGTATCGCCAGCGCCAACTACGAAGAAAATCTGGAATTTCTCAGCATCAAGGTACAGGACGGTCCATTGACCTCGCGCCTGCAACACCTGAAAGAAGGCGACACCATTCTGGTCAGCCGCAAACCCGTTGGTACGCTGGTAATTGACGACCTGCGCGCAGGCCGCAATCTGTTCCTGTTTGGCACCGGCACCGGTCTGGCTCCTTTCATGAGCATCATCAAGGACCCAGACACCTACGAGCGTTTTGAAAAGGTGGTACTGGTTCACGGCGTGCGTTTTGTCAGCGAACTGGCGTACTCGGATTTCATCCAGAATGAATTGCCGCAGAACGAATACTTTGGTGAAGTGGTACGCGAAAAACTGCTGTATTACCCCACTGTCACCCGCGAAGAGTTCCGCAATACCGGCCGCATTACCGACCTGATCGAGACCGGCAAGCTGTGCGAAGACCTGGGCATTCCTCAACTGGATCCCGCTCAGGATCGCGCCATGTTGTGCGGCAGCCCCGCCATGCTGACCGATATCGGCGCCATGCTCGATAAACGCGGTTTTGAAGTGTCGCCCGGTGTAGGTCAACCCGGTGACTACGTGATTGAACGCGCCTTCGTGGAAAAATAATCACGCCAAGATCTGTTAATTTTAGCTATAGGCGCTTAAACTCTGATAGTACAACACTCATCAGAGGTTTCTTATGACTAAGCAAGTTGTCTTCACCGATGCCGCTCCGGCTGCCGTAGGCCCATACTCTCAGGCCATTATTGCTTCGGGTGGCAAGACAGTATTTCTGTCTGGCCAAATCGGTCTGGAGCCTGCCACAGGCGAACTGGTATCTGAAAATTTTGAAGGTCAGGTACGTCAGGCATTTGCCAACCTGGAAGCTGTGGTCAAAGAAGCTGGCGCTAGCCTGAGCGACATCGTCAAACTGACTTTGTTTTTGACAGATCTGTCCCGATTTGCCAGCGCCAACGCCATCATGGCCGAACTGATTCCCCAGCCTTTCCCCGCACGCTCCACCATCGGTGTGGCCAGCTTGCCCAAAGGCGCTCAGTTCGAGGTCGAGGCTATCCTCAATTTCTAAAGACGTATTGCCATGACCGCAGGTCGGCCTGCGCCTCAGGCCAAACGGGCTGCGCCACGCAAGGCGCTCAGTCTGGACCAGAAGTTTGAAAAGCTCGGCCTACGAGAGCCTGCCGACTTCGTGGTCCATCTTCCTTTGCGCTACGAGGACGAGACTCAGGTCGAGCCCATCGCCCATCTCTACCCTGGCAAGATGGCGCAAATTGAAGGTCGTATTCTTAGTACGGATGTTCAGGCTCGTCCCCGTGCGCAGCTCCATGCCCGTATTGCCGACGAAAGTGGCGAGCTGGCCTTGCGCTGGCTGCACTTTTACCCCAGCCAGCTCAAGCAACTGCAAGGGGATTTGCCACTGCGAGTACGCGGCGAAGTGCGCCAGGGCTTTCATGGCCTGGAAATGGTGCACCCCAAAGTCACCAAAGCCGGCCAACCCCTGGCCCGCGCCTTGACCCCTGTTTACCCCACGACAGATGGCTTGAGCCAGGTACAGCTGCGCAAAGCCATTGCCGATGCGCTCAATAATGCGGACCTGCGCGACACCCTGCCTGAAGAAGTTCGTAGCGAATATGGCCTGATGCCCTTTAACGAGGCTATCCGGCTTTTGCATTACCCACCGCCCGAGCTCAGCTACGACGATTTGTTCGAACACGGCCATCCGGCCTGGAGCCGCATCAAGTTTGATGAATTGCTGGCGCAGCAGTTGTCCCTGGCGCAGGCTCGTGCTGCGCGTCAGGCTCAACGTGCCAAGCCTATGCGTGAAGGCAATAGTGGTCTGGCTAAAGCCTTGCTGGCTTCGTTGCCCTTCAAGTTAACGGCCGCTCAGAAACGCTGCGTCAAGGAAATCAGCGCGGACATGAAGCGCTCGTATCCCATGCACCGGCTGTTGCAGGGAGATGTAGGCAGCGGTAAAACCATTGTGTCGGCCATTGCTGCCGTGCAAGCCATTGCCAGCGGTTTTCAGGTGGCTCTGATGGCACCCACCGAAATTCTGGCCGAGCAGCACTATCTGAAGATGCGCGCCTGGCTGGAGCCGTTGGGCGTCGAGCTGGCCTGGTTAAGCGGCAGTTTGGGCGTCAAGGCCAAACGTTTGGCTTATGAAGCCATCAGCTCCGGACAGGCCAGACTGGCCATCGGCACCCAGGCCCTGATTCAGGACAATGTGCAGTTCCAGCAATTGGGCTTGGTGATTCTGGATGAGCAACACCGCTTTGGTGTTGGCCAGCGTCTGGAGCTGAACCGTAAAGGGGATGCGCAAGACAAGAAAGGTCAGGCTTATTTGCCGCATCAGCTCAATATGAGTGCCACACCTATCCCTCGTACCTTGGCCATGGCTTTTTTCGCGGATCTGGATGTCTCCGCGATTGACGAGTTGCCCCCAGGTCGCAGTCCCATCATTACAAAGCTGGCCGCCGATAATCGCCGTGATGAAATCATGGCGCGCGTCCGGGCTGAAGTTGCCCAAGGTAGACAAGCCTATTGGGTCTGCCCCTTGGTCGAGGAAAGTGAAGCCCTGCAATTGCAAACCGCCGTGGATACCCATGCTGCTCTGGAGCAAGCCTTGGCCCCCTTGCGGGTAGGGCTGATTCATGGCCGCTTGTCTTCCTCGGAGAAAGCCGAGGTCATGGAAGCGTTCCGTAGCGGCAATCTGGACGTGCTGGTGGCGACCACTGTCATTGAAGTCGGTGTAGACGTGCCCAACGCTTCTTTAATGATTATTGAACACGCCGAGCGCTTCGGCCTGGCCCAGCTGCACCAGTTGCGCGGCCGGGTAGGGCGGGGGCAGATTCAGTCCGTCTGCGTCTTGCTGTATCAGGCACCGCTGTCGGCCATTGCCCGCCTGCGCTTGCGCGCCATGTATGAAACCACCGATGGCTTTGAAATTGCCCGCCGCGACCTGGAACAACGCGGCCCGGGCGAGTTCATGGGCATGCGCCAATCCGGGCAGGCAGGCTTGCGTTTTGCCAGCCTGGAGTCCGATGAAGATTTGATCGAGCAGGCCCAAACATTGGCCAGCACCTTTCGCCGTGATTATCCAGACCACGCTCACCACCATTTACAGCGCTGGATGAAGGGCCGGGAAGAATTACTCCGTAGTTAACCCAAGGTCTTAATGCTGTTTTGCACAAGGAATTGTCATGACATTGACCGAGCTGAAATACATCGTTGCCGTAGCACGCGAGCGTCATTTTGGACGTGCTGCCGAAGCCTGCTTTGTGAGCCAACCGACGCTGTCGGTGGCCATCAAGAAGTTGGAAGACGAATTAGGCGTGGTCATCTTCGAGCGTGGCGGGCCCGAAGTGGCTATTACTCCCATCGGGCTGCGCATTGTCACCCAGGCACAGAAAGTCCTGGAAGAGGGTGCCAACCTGCGCGAGATTGCCCGCCAGGGCCACGATCCTTTGGCAGGCCCTTTGCGCGTTGGCATTATTTACACCGTGGCGCCGTACCTGCTGCCCAAGCTCGTTCCCAAGCAGATTGAGCTGACCCCGCAAATGCCACTTTTATTGCAAGAAAACTTTACCGTGCGTCTGCTGGAATTGCTGCGCCAAGGTGAGATTGATTGCGCCATTGTGGCCCTGCCTTTGCCTGAAACAGGCTTGGTTATCCGCGAGCTGTACGACGAGCCTTTTGTGGTGGCCATGCCCCATGAACACGCCTGGGCCAAGCGCAAGGAAATTGATCCCGAACAGCTGAAAGATCAGACCATGCTGCTGCTGGGTGCCGGCCATTGTTTCCGCGACCAGGTGCTGGATGTTTGCCCGGAGCTATCGCGCTTTTCAGCGTCCAGTGAAGGCATACAGCGCACCTTTGAAGGCTCTTCACTGGAAACCATCCGTCATATGGTGGCCACCGGCATCGGTCTGACTGTCCTGCCTGCCAGCTCTCTGACAGCCCCCGGCCAGGCCAACGAACTGCTGGCCTATGTCCCCTTCAAAAAACCCATTCCAGATCGTCGCATTGCCTTGGTCTGGCGCAAAAGTTTTCCACGTACGTCGGCCATTGACGCCTTGACCCGTGGGATCATGGAAAGTGGCTTGGCTGGGGTCAACTACTTAAAAGTCGAATACAACAGCAATTTCCCGTATCCTGAACTAGCGTAAATCGCACACCTACTGCGTGTTATTCTGCTTCAGTACCTATTTAGCCCTCTGTTCAACAGGAGTCCACTATGGCAAAAGCCGTGAAAGCAGTCAGTAAAACCGCCAAGGTCAGCAAGGCCGAAGAAGCCCCGAACACTGATACCAAGGTCGCAGTTGCAGCCGATGTAAAGGCTGAACCAAAACCGGCAGCCGCCAAGGCCCCCGCCAAAAAAGTGACCGCTAAAAAGGCCGTCGCCAAAAAGCCTGCCACCGCAGCCAAAGCTCCCGCCAAGGCGGCTGCTAAACCTGCGGCCAAGCCAGTTGCCAAACCAGCCGCTGCTCGCAAGCCTGCCGCGGCCAAGCCGGTTGCCGCCGCCAAACCCGCTGCTCCTGCCAGCGCCGCCAGCAGCGCTCTGAAAATTGATATCGGTATTTCGACGGCAGACCGTGCTGCTGTAGTTAAAGAGTTGTCCAAGGTACTGGCCGACTCCTACACCGTGTACCTGATGACGCACAACTTCCACTGGAACGTCACCGGCCCTATGTTCAAGACTCTGCATGAGCTGTTCATGACGCAGTACACCGAACTGTGGCAAGCCCTGGATGACATCGCCGAGCGTATCCGCGCCCTGGGTCACTACGCCCCTGGTACCTATGCCGAATTCCAGAAGCTGTCCTCCATCACCCAGCCCGCTTCCGTGCCGGATGCTACCACCATGATCGAACTGCTGGTCAAAGGTAACGAAGCGCTGGCTCGTACGGCACGCACCGCTTTTGACCGTGCCGACTCGGCCGACGACCAGCCTACCGCTGACTTGTTGACCCAGCGTCTGGACGTGCACGAGAAAAATGCATGGATGCTGCGTAGCCTGCTGCAGTAATTTCCATCTTATCGCCCTCAAATAGCGATAAAAAAAGGCCACCAAACGGTGGCCTTTCCTATTCCCCCTATAGAAAACCCTGAATTCAGGCGTCAGGCAGGCATAAAGCCCTGTTATCGGTGTATGCTTTCCTGCATATTCACGGAGGTGTTTTCTATGAAAATTCGTTTCACTCCTGTTGCAGCGGCCATGAGCCTGGCAACGGGTCTGCTCTTGTCCGGTGCTGCTCACGCTGACAACATCCGTATTGCACTGGCCGGTCCTTTCACAGGCTCGGTTACCCAATACGGTGACATGGTCAAACAAGGCGTCGATACGGCCATCGAACAGATCAACGCTGCCGGTGGCGTTCTGGGCAAACAGCTCGAACTGGTCACTGTTGACGATGCCTGCGAACCCAAGCAAGGTCCCGTCGCAGCCAACCGTATCGTGAATGACAAGATCCACTATGTTGTCGGTCACGTTTGTTCGGGCGCTACCATCGCGGCCACCGATATCTACAACAACGAAGGCGTGTTGATGGTGACTCCATCGGCAACAGCACCTGCTGTTACCGACGGCAAAGGCTACGAAATGATCCTGCGCACCATTGGTCGCGACGATCAGCAAGGTCCAGCCGCTGCCAAGTTCATCCTGGAACAGATCAAGCCCACTAAAGTTGCCGTCCTGCACGACAAACAGTCCTACGGCCAAGGTATTGCCGCTTCGGTTCGTTCCGAACTGCAAAAAGCCGGTACCGAAGTTGCCCTGTTTGAAGGCATTAACGCGGGGGACAGCGATTACTCCGCCGTCATCACCAAGCTGAAATCCACCGGCGTGGACTTCGTGTACTTTGGTGGCTACCACCCTGAAATGGGCTTGCTGCTGCGTCAAGCCGCCGAGCAAGGCGTAAAAGTCCACTTCATGGGACCGGAAGGCGTGGGTAACCCCGACATTAACGCCATTGCCGGCAAAGCCGTTGAAGGCATGTTGCTGACCTTGCCTGCGGACTTCTCGCAAGATCCGGACAACCAGGCCATCGTCCAGGCTTTCAAGGACAAGAAGCGCGATCCTAGCGGTGCGTTCCAGCTGTCCGCTTACGCCGCAACTATTGCGATTGCCGAAGGCATCAAGGGCGCTGGCGAGGACGATCCAGTCAAAGTGGCCGACTACCTGCACGCCAACAGCGTGAAAACGCCTATCGGTCAAATCAGCTGGAACAAGCAGGGCGACCTGAACGACTTCAAATTTGACGTCTTCAGCTGGCACGCTGACGGTTCCAAGACCGTCTACGGCAAGTAATCCCTGATTCTTGCTCGTAAAAAAACCGGCCTTCGGGCCGGTTTTTTATTATGTATCGCCTTGGAGCACCTTGCTTCAGGCAGGCTGCTCAGGCCTCGATACGCAAACCCGTATCGCGGTCGAACCAATGCAAAGGGTGGGGTGGCATGTAGCCAATCTGGATAGCCTCGCCAATTTGAATTGGATATTCGCGAGTCTGCTCAATCGGGCAGCGCACGATGATGCGATAGTCGCCACAACCCAGATGCAGCAACTGCTCGGAACCCAGAATTTCCACCATTTCCACCTGCGTAGTCACACCGGGCACATGCAGCTGGATGTGTTCTGGTCGTATGCCCAGGAACACCTTGCGGCCACGCACCGCAGCGGGCACCATTTCCGGGCCAAACTGCACAGGCTGACCATTGTCTTGCGTGATCTGACCTTGTGCATCCACCTCTACTGGCAACAAGTTCATGGGCGGTGAGCCAATGAAAGTGGCCACAAAAACGGAAGCAGGCTTTTCGAATACCTCGGCAGGTGTCCCTATTTGCTCAGGCATGCCCTGATTCATCACAATCATGCGCTCGGCCAAGGTCATGGCTTCAATTTGATCGTGAGTCACATACAGGCTGGTGGTTTTCAGGCGACGATGCAGTTTCTGAATTTCCAGACGCATCTGCACTCGCAGCTTGGCATCCAGATTGGACAGGGGCTCGTCAAACAGGAACACCTTGGGTTCACGCACAATCGCACGGCCCATCGCAACACGCTGACGCTGGCCCCCTGACAGTTGCCCTGGACGACGTTCCAGCAGGGCACCCAATTCCAAGATCGCAGCGGCGGCATTGACCCTTTGCTTGATTTCATCCTTGGAAAACTTACGGATTTTCAAGCCATACGCCATATTGTCAAAGACCGACATATGAGGGTAGAGCGCGTAGTTCTGGAACACCATGGCAATGTCACGTTCAGCCGGTTCCAGATCATTGACGACCTTGCCATCAATCAGTACCTGACCTGCCGTGACAGACTCCAGCCCCGCCACCATACGCATCAGGGTCGATTTACCGCATCCAGAAGGGCCCACAATTACCACGAACTCGCCATCCTTCACGTCCACATCAATGCCGTGAATAACGACCGTCCCGTTCGGGTAGGTTTTCTTGACGCCTTCAAATCGTAAGCTAGCCATTCAATAAAGCCTGTAGAGAATTACTTTTCAGAGTCGATGAGACCTTTGACGAACCACTTTTGCATCAGCATCACCACCAGGGCAGGCGGGATCATGGCCAAAAGGGCCGTTGCCATCACCACGTTCCACTCGGTCACGCTATCACCACCGGAAATCATGCGCCGGATACCAACCACGATCGGGTACATATCCTCTTTGGTGGTAATGATCAGCGGCCACAAATACTGGTTCCAGCCGTAGATAAACTGAATCACAAACAAAGCGGCAATGCTGGTCTTGGACAAGGGCAGCAGAACATCTTTAAAAAACCGCATCGGGCCGGCACCATCAATACGGGCGGCCTCGATCAATTCATCGGGCACCGTCAGAAAGAACTGGCGAAACAGGAAGGTCGCGGTTGCTGAAGCGATCAAGGGCAGGATCAGGCCCCCATAGCTGTCCAGCAACTGCAGGTCCGCCACGACCTTGTACGTGGGCATAATGCGCACTTCCACCGGCAGCATCAGGGTGACGAAAATCATCCAGAAACACAGCATGCGGAACGGGAAGCGGAAATACACCACGGCAAAGGCCGAGAGCATGGAAATAATGATCTTGCCAACCGCGATGCCCAGCGCCATCACCATGCTGACCAGCAACATGCGTCCCACTGGTGGGGAGTTGGTGGCCGTCCCCTGCAAAGCGGTGATGTAGTTCTCTACCATGTGCGAGCCCGGCCAGAGCGACATGGGCGCACGGGCCACTTCCGCGCTGGTCTGGGTGGAAGCCACAAACGTGATGTACAGGGGCAGAGCAATCACGATCACACCCAGGATCAGGGTCAGATGCGTGAAAAAATCAAGAATAGGGCGTCGTTCAACCATGACTATGTTCCTTGCTGCGCATCAGCTGTACGTCACTTTGCGATCAATATAGCGGAACTGAATCACCGTCAGCGCCACAACCACCACCATCAGCACCACAGACTGGGCTGCCGAAGAACCAATATCCAGGCCACGGAAACCCGTGTTGTAGACCCGGTAAACCAGAATCGAGGTGGCTTCACCCGGCCCGCCCTGACTGACCACGTCAATAATGGCGAAGGTGTCAAAGAAGGCATAAATAATGTTCACGACCAGCAGGAAGAAAGTCGTCGGGGCCAGCAAAGGAAACACAATGCCCCAGAAACGGCGCATGGGACCGGCACCATCCATGGCGGCCGCTTCAATCAGGGAGCGCGGGATGGCTTGCAGGCCAGCCAGGAAAAACAGAAAGTTGTAGGAGATCTGCTTCCAGACCGAAGCAATTACCACCAGCAACATGGCGTCATTGCCATTCAAGCGTGGATTCCACTGAATGCCATGCTCCAGCAGGAACACGGCCACAATCCCTACAGAGGGGGAGAACAGGAACAACCACAACACCCCGGCCACCGCCGTTGCCACGGCATAAGGCCAGATCAGCAAGCTGCGATACAGCAGGGCGCCCCGTATCACTCTATTCGCCATCACGGCCAGCACCAAAGCTACGACCAGCCCCAACACCGACACGGCAAGCGAAAATACCGCCGTCGTCTTGAACGAGGCCATATATTCCGCACTACTGAACAGTTCGGCAAAGTTATCCAGGCCTACAAACTGCGAAGACAGGCCAAAGGGGTCTTCCAAATGAAAAGCCTGCCACAGCGCTTGACCGGCAGGCAGAAAAAAGAAGATCAGAGTAATGGCTAGCTGCGGAGCAAGTAGCAAATAGGGCAGTGTCTTATGACGAAAGACGACACGTTTTTCCATAGGTTTGCGCGCAATGGGAAGGGAGCGCCACCATCAGGGTGGACAGACTTCTAATGAAACGAAAAGCGTATGAGCGGCTTGGACAAGATGGTGACAGTTTACCGGCCTGAGGCCAAGACAAGACGCCGTCCGCACACTCATACGCTCGATTGTAAACCACCCGCGCAAGGCGGGCAGGGCTTACTTCACGCTCTTTTCAAAGCGCTCCAGCAGTTCGTTGCCACGACTTTGCATGGCTTTCAAACCTTCTTCAGGGGTGACTTTGCCAGCAAAAATCTGTTCCATCACACCGTCTTCGATGTCACGAATCTGCGGCAAGGAACCCAGGCGAATACCACGCGAGTTCTCGGTGGTGCTGGCGTCCAGCTGTTTGACGGCAACGTCTGCGCCCACGTTCTTGGCGTAGAAATCGGAGTCCTTGGTCTTTTCAAAGCCTGCTTTGGTCACAGGCACATAGCCGGTGTCCTGGTGCCAGGCCGCCGCTTGCTCAGGGCTGGAGATAAAGTGGAAGAATTCGGTCACGCCCTTGTAGACATCATCCGATTTCTTGGCAAAGACCCACAGGGAAGCACCACCAATAATGGAGTTCTGAGGCGCGCCCTGTACATCGCTGTAATAGGGCAGGCTGCTGGTGCCAAATTCAAATTCGCCGGTTTTGATGATGTTGGCGCGGTTACCGCTGGAGCCGGTAAACATGCCGCACTTGCCGCTGGTAAACAGGGCGTTGGCCGTATCACCACGACCGCCGTAGGAGAAGGAACCATCCTTGGACATATTTGCCAGGAAAGTCATGTGCTTCAGGAACAGTGGGTTATCCAGCTGCAGCCGAGCGCTGGGGCCGCCAAAACCGTTGTTCTCGCTGGCAAAGGGGATGTTGTGCCAGGCGGCAAAGTTCTCCAGCAGAATCCAGGAGGGCCAGGAAGAGGTATAGCCACACTCTTGGCCGGACTCACGCAGTTTCTTGGCGGCTTCGTGCAGCTCCTGCCAGGTCTTGGGTGGCTTCTCGGCATCCAGGCCAGCTTTCTTGAAGGCGTCCTTGTTGTAGTACAGCACCGGGGTGGAGCTGTTAAAAGGCATGGAAATCAGCTTGCCTTCGTTGGAGGAGTAGTAACCGGCAACCGCACCCAGAAAGTCATCCGGGTTGATAGGTTTGCCCGCTTTCTCCGACATTTCCTGAACTGGCTGAATGGCGCCCTTGGCGGCCATCATGGTGGCAGTACCCACCTCGAATACTTGCAAAATATCAGGGGCATTACCGGCACGGAAAGCGGCGACACCGGCGTTCATGGACTCGCCATAGTTGCCTTTATACGAGGCTTTAACCTGGTAGTCCGACTGAGATGCGTTAAAGTCTTTGACTAATGCATTAACCCGTTCGCCCAAGGCTCCTTCCATTGAATGCCAGAACTGAATTTCTGTGGCCGCTTGCGCAGTGCCGATAGAAGCAATCAGACCGGCTAGAGACAGAGCAAATAGTTTTGTTCGCATCAGGCTTTCTCCTGTATAAAAGGTGCCGCTAAGGTGTAGCAGGTTTTAAAACTCAAGCTTATGACTTGTTTATGACGCTCTCGTGAATGTATCCATGACAGCGTTATATAAGCAATGACTAATTACCCTCAAACGCTAAGAAAACGTGTCAGAGGACAGATTTTTAATGGGAGCGATGATGAATCCACACGATACCTCTTTTAAGCTGGCGTTTATCGGCGCGGGCAATATGGCCAGTGCCTTGGCGGCTGGTTTAATTGGGAAACGCTGCGGCGGCTCGGACGTTTTGGCGATTGATATTTACCCGCCCGCCCTGGAGTCGTGGGCCCAGCAAGGTGTACAAACCGCGTATGAACCCGGCCCGGCCTTGTCCAAGCAGCGTATTTGGGTTTTTGCCGTCAAGCCCCAGGTCATGAAAGAAACCGTACTGGCCTGCAAACCCTATCTGCAAGAGGACACCCTGGTGATCAGCGTGGCCGCTGGCATTCCGGCAACCGCTCTGGCCCAATGGCTGGGCGAACCCGGCCAGCCGTACCAGCGTGTAATCCGCTGTATGCCCAATACCCCGGCCTTTATTGGTTGTGGCATTACCGGCCTGATGGCCCTGGAACAGGTAGATGAAAGCGATAAAGCCATTGCGCAGCAATTGTTGAAATCCGTGGGGGAAGTGGTCTGGGTTGAAAATGATGCCGCCATTGATGCCGTCACGGCGGTTTCAGGCAGTGGTCCAGCTTACGTGTTTTTGTTTATCGAAGCTTTGATCAAAGCCGGTATCGAGCAAGGTTTGTCGCCAGAACAGGCCCGCCAGCTGTCCCTGGCAACGCTGCACGGCGCCACCCAGTTGGCCACCTTGTCGCCAGAAGAACCTTCGGTCTTGCGCGAGCGCGTCACCTCCAAAGGGGGGACTACGGCAGCCGCCCTGAATGTCTTTAACGAAGGCGGCTTTACACCACTGGTCCAAAAAGCAGTCAATGCTGCCAAAGTGCGTGCCGGAGAGCTGGCCCAAGAGTTTTCCTGATCCCCGGATTACTCCCTATAGCATCGTCAAAAATTGATATAGCGCAATAAAAAAGCAGTAAAACAAAAAGCAGGGGAGTTCTCAAGAGAGCTCCTCTTTTCTTTTATAAACAAGGCTTTTAGTATGCGAGCGTGTTTTGGAAACACCCTGTTAACAATGCCTCGTTATTTTCAAAATAAATAAGCAGGGCGCTAGGGCTTATACGAAGTGACAAGTTTTAGGCAGCTACCCCAAAATGGGTTCCCCTGGAGCATAACAATGCCTATCCAGACCCCAGAATAAGCACTTTCTAAAAAGCAATGCCGGGAACCCCCGGCCTCGGGAGACAGCTGCTATGACCCTTACTCGACGCTTTACCCCCGCTCTGACCGCCTTGGCCACCGTACTGGCCATGGGCACCGCCTATGCGGCGGACACCATCAAAATTGGTATCCCTCAACCCATGACTGGTCCCTCCACCCAATATGGTGACCAAATCCAGGCCGGTGCATTGACCGCAATTGACGCGATTAACGCAGCAGGGGGTGTCAAAGGCAAAAAGCTGGAAGCCGTCCTGATTGACGATGCGTGCGAACCCAAACAGGCGGTGCCTGCAGCCAACCGTGTGGTCAACTCCGGCGCGAAATTCGCCGTGGCCCACGCGTGCTCGGGAACCACGGTGCCTGCCGTGAACATTTACGAGCAGGAAGGCATTGTGGCGATTACTCCCGGTGCGACCTCGCCTCTGGTCACCGACACTATCAAGCCCCATTACTTTTTCCGCACCATTGGTCGTGACGACCAGCAAGGCCCCTTTGCGGCCGACTACATTGCTGACGTCCTCAAGCCCAAGAGCATTGCCGTCCTGCACGACAAGCAGACTTACGGCTCCGGTGTTGCCACGCAAGTGCGTGACGCGCTCAAGAAAAAGAACATGAACATTGTCATGTACGAGGGCATTAACGTCGGTGACAGCGATTACTCGGCCGTAATCACCAAGCTCAAGGGCGTGAACCCCGATCTGATTTATTTCGGTGGTTACCATGCCGAGCTGGGCCTGCTGCTGCGTCAGGCGCGTGAACAAGGCATGACCAACACCTTCATGGGTCCGGAAGGCGTTGCCAACCGCGACCTGGTCGCCATTGCCGGTCCGGCAGTGGAAGGTTTGCTGGTGACCTTGCCAACCGACTTCACCAAGATGCCGGCCAACAAGGACGTGATGGAGAACTTCAGCAAATACAAGCGCAATCCTAACGGGGCCTTTACCTTCCCGGCCTACGCGGCGGTACAAATTATTGCTGACACGATCAATGCGGTAGGCGAAGATTCGGCCAAGGGAGCCGACTACATGCACGCTAATGCGTTCAATACCGCCATTGGCAAGGTAGAATACGACGCCAAGGGTGATTTGAAGCATTTCGAATTTGCCGTTTTCAAGTGGGATAAAGAAGGTAACTTTGATCTAGTTGAGAAATAAGACTGGATTATGTGCCCCCGCTCTTTACGAAGAACGGGGGCATTGCTTTTGGATGCCCACAAAGCCTTAGAACAAAACGACGGACTCAACGGAAAAAAACAAGCATGTCTGATTTACTCCCTCAGATCGTGCAGCAGCTGTTCAATGGATTATCCTTGGGCGCTATTTATGCACTGATCGCCATCGGCTACACAATGGTCTATGGCATTATCGGAATGATTAACTTTGCCCACGGCGAGATCTACATGATCGGTGCCTATGTCGGGCTGGTAACCCTGACTGCGATTGGCGTAGGCTCGGGTCTGCCTATCTGGCTGATCATTCTTATCATGTTGCTGGTTGCCATCCTGGTAACCGCGGTTTACGGCTATGCGATTGAAAAAGTTGCCTATGCGCCGCTGCGTGGCAGCCCTCGGCTGGTCCCGCTGATCTCGGCCATTGGTATGTCCATTTTCTTGCAGAACTGGGTTGCCCTGGGCCAGGGCGCACGCGATATGGCAGTGCCCACATTGCTGTCCGGCTCCTTTCAGTTCAGCCTGGGCGCAGACGGCTTTACCGTCACGGCGCCTTACTCACGCGTCATGATCATTGTCGTGACCGTGGTGCTGATGATCATGCTCAGCCTCTACATCAAGTACTCGCGTCTGGGTCGCGCCTCGCGTGCATGTTCACAAGACTTGCGCATGGCCAACCTGCTGGGTATCGACACCAATAAAATCATCTCCTTTACCTTTGTCATCGGCGCCATGCTGGCTGCCGTGGGCGGCGTGCTGATTGCCACCGCCATTGGCAAGCTGAACCCCTTCATCGGCTTTATTGCCGGTATCAAGGCCTTTACGGCAGCCGTGCTGGGCGGTATTGGCAGCATCCCGGGCGCCATGCTGGGCGGTGTCCTGCTGGGTCTGGCAGAAACCTTTGCCGCTGCCTTTATTTCGTCGCAGTACAAGGACATCGTGGCCTTTTTACTGTTGGTCTTTATCCTGCTGTTCCGCCCAACGGGCCTGCTGGGTAAACCCGAGGTGGAGAAAGTCTGATGATGAACCGCTTTAGCAATGCATTTATCGCCGCTGTCTTGGCAGGCATTATTGTGGCTCCCGTCTTTGGCCTGCAAATTGTGCGCGCCGGGATGAACACCCATCTGGAAAGCGATTGGCAGATCATTCTGATCGGTATGGCACTGGTCTTTGTGGTCCAGCTGATCCGTCCTAACGTCAATCGCACCAAGATACGTGAAAGCCGCTGGACGCTGCCCAAACTGAGCATGCAGCACAAGAAGATCCTGCTGTACATCGTGATCGCTTGTGCCGTGGTCTGGCCCTTTTTTGGTGGTCGTGCTCAGGTGGATATTGCCACCTTGGTGCTGATCTACATCATGCTGGGCCTGGGGCTGAATATCGTGGTGGGCTTTGCCGGCCTGCTGGACCTGGGTTTCGTGGGCTTTTATGCCGTGGGTGCCTACACCTACGCCTTGCTCTATCACTATGCGGGCTGGGGCTTCTGGGAAGCACTGCCATTAGCGGGTGGTATGGCAGCCCTGTTCGGCTTCCTGCTAGGTTTCCCCGTGCTGCGCTTACGCGGCGACTATCTGGCTATCGTCACCCTGGGTTTTGGTGAAATCATTCGCCTCTTGCTCATCAATATGTATGACCTGACCGGCGGCCCGGATGGCATCTCCGGTATCCCCAAGCCAACCGTATTCGGTTTCCCCATGGCACGCCGTGCACCGGAAGGGCAGACCACCTTCCACGACCTGATGGGCTGGACCTTCAGCAACCAGGACGTGGTGGTGTATCTGTACTTGATGGCCCTGGCGCTGGCCCTGATCACCTTGCTGGTTTCCAGCCGTGTGGTGCGCATGCCTATTGGCCGTGCCTGGGAAGCCCTGCGCGAAGACGAGATTGCTTGCCGTTCGCTGGGCCTGAACCCCACTTCCATTAAACTGTCCGCCTTTACCATGGGCGCCATGTTTGCCGGTTTTGGTGGTGCTTTCTTTGCCGCCCGTCAGGGTCTGGTCAACCCGGAGTCCTTCACCTTTATTGAATCCGCCTTGATCCTGGCCATCGTGGTGCTGGGTGGTATGGGTTCACAAATCGGCGTCATTCTGGCTGCTATTGTGCTGACAGTGGTCCCTGAATTGGCCCGAGAGTTCGCGGAGTATCGGATGTTGATTTTTGGTCTGGTCATGGTGGCCATGATGGTTTGGCGTCCACAGGGCCTGCTGCCTGTGCAACGTCCTCATGTGGAGTTGCGTGCATGAGCCCATTACTCCGAGTATCCGATCTGTCGATGCGTTTTGGTGGCTTGCTGGCGGTGGACTCCGTCAGCTTCGATGTGGCTAAAGACGAAGTGTTTGCCATCATCGGCCCCAACGGCGCCGGGAAAACGACGGTATTTAACTGCGTAGGCGGCTTTTACAAGCCCACTTCCGGTTCTGTCACCCTGGAAGACCAACCCATCCACGGCCTGTCCAGCCACAAAGTGGCACAAAAAGGCCTGGTACGTACCTTCCAGAACGTACGTCTGTTCAAGAAGCTGACGGTGCTGGAGAACCTGCTGGTTGCCCAGCACAGCCAGCTCAAGGCCGGCTTTTTGTCCGGTCTGCTGAACCTGTCACGCTACAAGCAATCCGAAAAGGAAGCTAAAGAGCGTGCGGTGACATGGCTGGACTTCATGGGCCTGACCGATATGGCCAACCGTGAAGCGGGCAACCTGGCCTACGGCCACCAGCGCCGCCTGGAAATTGCACGTTGCATGATCACCCAGCCGCGCTTGCTGATGCTGGACGAACCTGCGGCGGGCCTGAACCCCCAAGAAAAACGCGATCTGCAAGCCCTGATCGACCAACTGCGCCGCGAATTTGGCGTGGCCGTCCTGCTGATCGAGCACGATATGAGCCTGGTTATGGGCGTATCAGACCGGATCCTGGTTATGGAATATGGCAAACCCATTGCCACTGGCCTGCCTGAAGAAGTGCGCAATGATCCGCGCGTCATCAAAGCCTATCTGGGGGAAGAATAAGTGCTGAAGCTGGACTCCGTATCTACCCATTACGGCGCTATTCAGGCGCTGGATCAAGTTAGCGTGGACGTGAATCAGGGCGAGATCGTCACCCTGATTGGCGCGAACGGCGCTGGCAAAACCACCTTGCTCATGACCGTTTGCGGCTCGCCCCGAGCCAGCTCGGGCAGCATCAGCTTCATGGGCGAGGACATCACCCACGCCGATACGCACCGCATCATGCGCAAAGGCATCGCCATCTCTCCTGAAGGCCGTCGCGTCTTTCCAGACCTGACCGTGTCGGAAAACCTGAAGATGGGCGGTTTCTTTCTGAACCGCAGCGAGATCGACGAAGGAGAGGAACACGTCTACAAACTGTTCCCCCGCCTGAAAGAACGCGCTGCACAACGAGCAGGAACCATGTCAGGTGGTGAGCAGCAAATGCTGGCCATCGGTCGCGCACTGATGAGCAAACCGTCCTTGCTGCTGCTGGACGAACCTACCTTGGGCCTGGCCCCGCTGATCATCGCCCAGATCTTTGACATCATCCGTACCATTCGAGATGAAGGCGTGACGGTGTTTCTGGTAGAGCAGAACGCCAACAAGGCCCTGCAAGTCGCAGACCGTGGATATGTGCTGGAAACCGGAAAGGTGGTGATGCAGGATACCGGGGCCAATCTACTGGCGAATCCGGATATTCGGAAGGCTTATCTGGGGGCTTAGACAGCCAGCGAATGCAGCCTCAAAGCGGTAGAGCGTCATCGATTTAAAGCACCGCTTTAATTTACGTGCTTGAAAAAAAACCTGAATCGCAGCTTTTGCTGGATTCAGGTTTTTTTTCGGGTGACAAGTCAACACAAGGCCATCCGCACCAGAACTAAAAGCTATCGATATGCTTGCCGTACGCTTCAGGGGAGCAGAACACGACAGCATCCCCTGAAACCTGATATCGCTAGCTGCGAAACGACTTAATCCTTCAACAAGCCTTCGCCGCGCAGTGCCGCCTTCACACCTTCGTTCTGCTCCATACGAGCAAAGAAGGCGTTCAGGTTCTTCATGCCCGACAGGTCCAGCTTCATCAGAGCAGCCCAGCGTAGTACCACGTACAGGTAAGCATCAGCCACGGACAAGGAGCCCGACAAGGTTTCTTTACCTTCCAGGTGCTTGTCGATCACGCCCAGTTGCTTGGTCAGCAAGGCAGCGGTCTTGGCCTTGACCTCGGCCTGAGTTGCTTCCTGATCCGCGTAGCGATGCGTACCGAACACCACACCCACGTTGCGGTGGATTTCGGCGTTGAGGAAGGCCAGCCAACGGCGGGCTTCAAAGCGTTGTTCGATGGTGCTGCCAATCAAATTGGCTTGCGGGTTCTTCTCGTTCAGGTATTCCAGAATGGCGATGCTTTGTGTCAGAACCAGATCACCATCGACCAGAACAGGCACAGCGCCGTTGGGGTTCAGTTTCAGGAATTCTTCTTGCTGCAGTTCGTCACGGCTGACGCGCTGGGATTCAAACGGCTTGCCTATCCACTCCAATGCAATGCGGGTCACCAAAGGACAAGCACCAGTCATGTAATACAGTTTCATAAGCTCTCTTTCCAAAAGTGCGATAAACAAATGGCGCGAGCTTGTCGCGCCACTCCAAAATCATCGAGGCTGCAGGTGGCGAGCCAGGAAACGCTCCATACGTTCGTAAAACTCGAACTTGTTCTCGTCGTTATGGAAGCCGTGGCCTTCGTTATCCTTGACCATGTACTCCACATCCACACCACGCGCTTTCAAAGCGGCAACCATCTGATCACTTTCTGCCTTGTTCACCCGTGGGTCGTGTGCGCCCTGGGCGATAAATAAGGGAGTACGGATCTTGTCGGCGTGCAAAACGGGGGAGTTGGCCTCCAGCAGCTCTTTATCCTTTTCCGGATCACCTACCATGGCGTGCATTTTCACCAGCAAAGGCTTCCAGTACGGCGGGATGGTATTCATGAAGGTCAACAAGTTGGATACACCCACATAGTCCACCGCCGCAGCGTACAAGTCCGGGGTTTTCACGATACCGGCCAAGGTCGCGTATCCACCGTAGCTGGCGCCGTAAATGGCGATGCGCTTGGGGTCAGCAATTTTTTGATCGATCAGCCACTGAACGCCATCGGTAATGTCATCCTGCATGCTCAGGCCCCATTGCTTGAAACCCGCTTCCCAGAACTTGCGTCCATAACCGGTCGAACTACGGAAGTTGATTTGCAAGACGGCGTAGCCACGGTTGGCCAGGAACTGCACCTCGGGGTTAAAGCCCCAGTAATCGCGCGCCCACGGGCCGCCGTGCGGGTTGATGACCACAGGCAGATTACGGCTGGGGACACCCAAAGGCAGGCTCAGGTAGCCGTGAATCTTTATGCCGTCACGTGCCGTAAATTCGATAGGGTGCATGACCGCCATATCGCTTTCCGGCAAGGCACTATTGATTACAGCCAGTTTGTGCAAGCTATTGCTGTCCACATCGTAAAGGTAGCGTGAGCCTGGATTGCGATCGCTGTAGCTGGCCACAATCATTTTCTTTTCATCGCGTGTGATGGACTGAATGCTGATCTCGTAGCCCGGCAATTGGCGGGCGATGGCGGCGTGAATTTTCTCGCTGTGCTCGTCAAAGAAATGCTGACCGGGTTTGTCGGTGTAATAATCCACTGAAGTCAGCACCTGACGCAGGCGAGAATAGCCAGCTCCCATCAGATCGTGATCGGGTAATTCGTAGATTTTTTCTTCTTCATCCGGCTTGGCAGGGTCAATCAAGACCAAGGCCAAGGTGTCACGACCACGGTTGCTCAAGGCGTAGAAGCGCTGATTGTCGGCATGAAAAAAGAGAGGGCTGACTTCCGTGCGGAAGTCCGTTTGCAAAATGCTGCGGAACGGCTCGGAATCGCTGTCGCGATAACGCAGTTCGGAATCCACGCCCGAGATCGAAATCGCCATGCGCACCCGACCTTGGTGGTCTGTGCTCCAGCCCAGCACATCACCGGGGTTCTCGGCCGCCAATGTGCTTTCACCGGTCAGGACATTGACCTTGTAGACGTCGAATACTTCCGGATTACGGCCGTTGTGCGACACCAGAATATGCTCCGGGTCGTCCGGCAAATCGTCCTGCACCCCGGCACGTACGCCTTCCAGCGGCGTCAGGTCCGTGACTTTGCCAGTCAGCACGTTCACCGCCAGAACGTGATAGTTCTCATCGCCATTGACGTCCTTGGCATAAATAACGGTTTCATCGCCTTTCCAGAAGTACTCGGCAATATCGCGCTGATGTTCGGCGGTGACGCGGCGAGCCTCGCCCACAGGCTCACTGCCTTTTAACTCTTGCACAAAGATATTCTGACGGGCGGGGTGACCGTCGATCTTGACGGGCTCCATAAAGCCGATCATGCGCCCCTGATCCGAAATCCGGAAACCGCTACGCTTGGGATTCTGAAAGAAGTCCCGAATGTCGTACAGTGGGGGAGTGGTGCTCGCGACGTTATCCGGTATCAGGGCGTGGGCGCCCAAAGAGAGCAAGAGGGACAAGAGCATAAGCAATAACCTATAAAACAGGGTTATGAGGGTGAGACCAGGGACAAGCCTGTATCAATCCCATTACTATATCGGATGATGGTCCCAAGCAAAGGCAAGAACCCTCTGAAAATAGGGCCAGAATGCCAGGGGCAGCTCAAGGACAAGGACAGGCATGACTTCTTTGACTCGTATCGTTTTTCTGGATAGGGAAACACTGTCAGACAGCGTAGAGCTGCCGCAGGTTCCCTTTAAGCATGAACTGCAAGTTTACGGACGTACCGCTCCCGATCAAGTGGCCGAACGTATTGCCGATGCCGACATTGTCATCAGCAATAAAGTGGCACTCCGCCGCGAGCATTTGCAGGCCGCGCCCAACTTGAAAATGATCGCATTGGCCGCCACGGGTAGCGACAATATTGATCTGGATGCCGCCCGTGAACGCGGCATTGTGGTCAGCAATGTCCGCGACTACGCCGTGCGCAGTGTTCCGGAGCACGTTTTTGCCCTGATCTTTGCCTTGCGCCGCAATATCTGCGCCTACCGCCAGTCCGTCAAGGAAGGCCGCTGGCAAGAAGCCCAGCAGTTCTGTTATTTCGACTATCCCATCCGTGATCTGGCAGGCTCCACCTTAGGGCTGATTGGCTCTGGATCTCTGGGGCAGGCCGTCGCCACCATGGGGCGAGCCCTGGGCATGAAAGTCATCTTTGCTCAACGCCGTGGCCAGACCATCGTCAGCAATGCGGATGACCGCTTGCCCTTTGAGCAAGTGCTGGAGCAAGCCGACGTCCTCTCCCTGCATTGCCCCCTGACTGCTGAAACACAAAACATGCTGGGCATGGCCGAGTTCGAGCGTATGGCCCCACGCCGCCCCTTGCTGATCAATACCGCCCGTGGCGGGCTGATCGACAATCAGGCACTCGAGCACGCCTTGCGGCAGGGCTGGCTGGGTGGTGCAGGCATTGATGTTTGCACGCCCGAGCCGCCACCCGCTGACCATATCCTGATGCGCTTGT
Organism: Alcaligenes sp. NLF5-7; assembly: GCF_024266725.1. Taxonomy (NCBI): domain Bacteria; kingdom Pseudomonadati; phylum Pseudomonadota; class Betaproteobacteria; order Burkholderiales; family Alcaligenaceae; genus Alcaligenes; species Alcaligenes sp. NLF5-7. The sequence continues at coordinate 3,905,465 of NZ_CP100755.1, read as the reverse complement.
TAGACTTACCCAATTACATTTTGACGCCGCATATAGGCTGGGCCAGTCAGGAGGCCATGCAGGCCCTGGCAAACCAGTTGATCGAAAACATTGTTGCTTTCCACCGCGGCCAAGCACGCCATACGCTGTAAATAATGACTGATTTAAGCTCCTACCAAGCCAATTTCTCCCTCGCTGGTCGCTGTGCGCTGGTGACCGGCTCGTCCGCCGGTCTGGGCCTGGAAATCGCCCGTGCCTACGCCGCCCATGGCGCCCATGTGATTTTGCATGGTCGTAAGGCCAGTAAACTCCTGCCTCTTGCCAACGAGCTTGCAGCTGGCGGTGCCCAGGTTGATACCTGGGAACATGATCTGGCCGATCTGGACTCCTTGCCAGACTCCTATCAAGCCCTGTGCCAGCGCGTCGGCACTCCCGATATTCTGGTGAACAATGTGGGCGTGCGACTACGCAGCCGCTTGCAGGATGCCGATTGGGACGATGTGGAACATTTGCTGAATGTAGACCTGCTGGCCACGCTGAAACTGTCCAAGTACGCGGCCCAAGCCATGCTCAAGGCTCAGACCCGGCACGGCCGTATTGTGACCTTGACCTCCATTGCAGGCCCGCTGGCTCGCCCAGGCGACGCTATTTACCCGGTTGCCAAGCAGGGTCTGGCCGGCATGGTACGAGCACTGGCCGTAGAATTTGGCGGGCAGGGCATTACCAGCAATGGCATCGCCCCCGGTACCTTTGCCACGGAAACCAATGCCGCCCTGGCTCAAGACCCCGTCAAAGGTCCTTTAGTGGTTGGCCGCAACCCCTTGGGACGCTGGGCCAAGCCGGACGAAATCCGCGCTGCCGCTGTGTTCCTGGCCTCTCCGGCTGCTTCCTATGTCAATGGCCATATCGTGGTTGTAGACGGCGGTTTCTCCATTACTTTCTGATTGTTCCCTGACCATGCCGCTACCTCGTCCCATCCGCATCGCGATCAATGGCTATGGCCGCATAGGCCGTTGCCTGCTGCGCGCCATTTACGAATCCCCACGACGCCAGGAATTTGATGTCGTGGTCATTAACGAGCCCGCCACCATAGCCACCATGGCGTATCTGACGCGCTTTGATTCGACCCATGGCGTATTTCCGGCCCAGGTAGAGCACAACGAACACGAGCTGATTGTGGGGGATAAGGCCATCCGGGTGCTGCATGAAACCGACCCCAAATCCATAGACTGGGCGGCGCTGGATCTGGACATGCTGATCGAATGCAGTGGCGCCTTTGGCAGTCGAGCCCAGCTGCAGCAATTTCTGGACGCCGGTTGCCCGCGTGTGCTGCTATCCAATCCCGGCAATAGTGCCCAGGACGTGGATTTCACCGCTGTGCTGGGTATTAACCATGAACAGTTGCAAGGCGACGAACGGATTGTCTCCAACGCCTCCTGCACCACCAATGCCATCATCCCGGTTCTGGCGGAACTGGATAAGACTTTCGGCATACGTCACGCCTTTTTAAGCACGCTGCACTCGGTGATGAACGACCAGCCCATGATCGATGGCTACCACAGCAGCGATCTGGCCCGCACCCGTTCCGCCTTGCAATCCATGATTCCAGTCTCTACTGGGCTGGCAACTGGCGTAGAGCGGCTGTTACCGCAATTAAAAGGCAAAGTTCAGGCCAAATCCATACGCGTCCCTATCTTGAACGTGTCGGCCATTGATCTGATGGTCAACCTGGAACGCGACACCAGCCGGGATGAAATCAACCAGTTGTTCCAGAAAGCGGCGCAGCAATGGCCTGGTATTCTGGACTATTCCGATCAGGCCCATGCCTCGATCGACTTCAATCACAATCCACACTCTGCAGTCGTGGACGGCTCGCAAACCCGAACCAATGGGGATGGGCTGGTCAATATGCTGGTCTGGTTTGACAACGAATGGGGGTTTTCCAACCGCATGCTTGATATTGCCTGTGTGTGGGCTGCGCGCTTTATGCGCCAGCCGTGAACACCCCATTTTCAAACTGAACTGTCTTCCGAATTCTTACAGGAGCCATGATGAGTACGACACGTATTGAACAGGATTCCATGGGAACCATTGAGGTTCCCGCTGACCACTATTGGGGCGCACAGACACAGCGCTCGATCCAGAACTTCCCGATTGGCCGAGACCGCTTCCAGTGGGGCCGCAGCATGATCGAGTCGCTGGGCATCCTGAAAAAATCCACAGCCTTGGCCAACCAGGAACTGGGCGAATTGCCCGACGAACTGGCCCAGCTGATTGTCAAAGCGGCTGATGAAGTGATTGCAGGCCAGTGGGATACCGAGTTCCCCTTGGTTGTGTTCCAGACCGGTTCTGGTACGCAAAGCAATATGAACGTGAACGAGGTGATCTCCAACCGCGCCATTGAGCTGGCTGGTGGCGAGAAGGGCAGCAAAAAGCCCGTCCACCCGAATGACCACGTGAACCGCGGCCAATCCTCCAACGATACCTTTCCTACCGCCATGTACATTGCCGTGGGTCTGGAATGTCAGCGCCGCCTGCGCAAAGACGTAGGCCAACTGCGCGACACTCTGGCCGCCAAAGCCAGACAATTCAACAGCATTGTAAAAACCGGCCGTACCCACTTGCAAGATGCCACGCCCATCACGCTGGGCCAGGAAATTGGTGCCTGGGTGGCGCAGATTGATTTCGGCCTGCAAACCGTGGACAAGGCTCTGGACGGTATTTACCAACTGGCGATTGGCGGCACCGCCGTGGGTACGGGTCTGAACGCCCACCCTCAGTTTGGCGAACGCACAGCAGCCCATATTGCCAAGATCACAGGCTTGCCATTCCAGGCGGCTGAAAACAAGTTCTTCGCACTGTCGGCTCACGACGCGCTGGTGAACCTGTCTGCTTCCTTGCGCACCTTGGCCGGTGCCTTGATGAAAATGGCCAACGACGTGCGCTGGCTGGCCAGCGGCCCCCGCTGCGGGATTGGCGAGCTGCAAATCCCCGAGAACGAGCCCGGCTCCTCCATCATGCCCGGCAAGGTCAACCCTACTCAGTGCGAAGCGCTGACCATGGTGGCCGTGCAAGTCTACGGTAACGACGCGGCGGTGGGCTTTGCCGGCAGCCAGGGCAATTTCCAGTTGAACGTCTACAAACCTGTGATGGTGCACAATGTGCTGGAAAGCATTGCCCTGATCAGCGACGCATGCCTGGCTTTTGACGAGCATTGTGCTCAAGGTCTGGAGCCTGTCATGGAAAAGATCCAGCACAATCTGGACCAGAACCTGATGCTGGTCACCGCCCTGAACCGTCACATCGGCTACGACAAGGCCGCCTACATTGCCAAGACAGCCCACAAGGAAGGCCTGACCCTGCGTGAGTCCGCCCTGAAATCCGGCTATCTGACTAACGAGCAGTACGATCAGTGGATTGTGCCACTGGATATGACCCACCCAGGCTAAATTCAGCCTCGCTTGTGCTTGAGCGTATTCGCCCCTTCAACGGGGCGACTACGTAAACAGCGTAGCCATTTGTCCCTATGAAAGAGTAGGGGAGTGTTCCATCCCACCTATCTGCCTTTCACTGCCTTATGCGTATAAAGAAAACCTTCAGTTTGTCCTCTGCATTTGCAGCCACCGTGCTGGGTCTGGCCGTAGCCACGGCCACAGTATCGGCCCAGGCACAATCTGAACCTGTTCCTGCCATCAGCGGACCGGCTGTCTCGGTTGAGCCCCTGGTCAGTGGGCTGGAACACCCTTGGGCCATGGCTTTTTTGCCAAATAATGCCGGCATTCTGATTACCGAGCGCCCAGGCCGCCTGCGTGTTTGGACTCAGGAAAACGGCTTGTCCGAACCGATTGCCGGTGTACCTAAAGTCCATGCGCAGTCCCAGGGGGGCTTGCTGGATGTCGCTCTGGCCCCGGATTTTTTCCGTAGCCGTCGTATTTATCTGGCTTATGCCGAGCGCCGCGACAAACAGAACTCGGCCACCACCGTCGGTTATGGCGTGCTGTCGTCGGACTTGAAACGCATCGACGCCTTCCGCCCGATTTTCCGTCAGGAACCGGCCTTGTCCACCGGACAGCACTATGGTGTGCGTATGGCTTTTGATCCCGGGGGACGAGACCTGTATATCGCCCTGGGCGAGAACAATCAGCCGGCCACGGCTCAGCAGCTGGATCACCTGCAAGGTAAAGTCGTGCGTATTCGCCCGGATGGCATTGTGCCGCGCGACAATCCTTTCCGCAGTCAACGTGGTGCCAGAGCAGAAATCTGGAGCTATGGCCACCGCAACCCGCAAGGCATGGCCTGGAACCCTTGGACAAACGAGTTGTGGGTGGCTGAACATGGCCCGCAAGGCGGCGATGAACTGAACCGGATTCAAGCCGGCGCCAACTATGGCTGGCCCTTGCGTACCGAAGGGCAAGGCTATGACGGCAAACCCATTCCCAACGCCAGCCCCACACCGCTTGAGGGGCTGACCGAGCCTTTCCACTACTGGTCAGTCTCGCCCGCCATCAGCGGCATGGCTTTCTATAACAACGAACGCGTCCCGGACTGGCAGCACAGCCTGTTTGTAGGTGCCTTGAAAGAACAAGCTTTGATTCGTCTGGAATTTGATGAAGAGGACGGCCACATCGTCGGTGAAGAGCGCTTGCTGCAAGACTTGAAGCAGCGTATCCGGGATGTGCGTGTCGGGCCGGATGGCGATGTCTATGTGCTGACCGACGAAAGCGACGGCCAGCTACTGCGCATTCAGCCCAAGCCTTGAGCCCTTAAAAAAGGCCGTCACAAGGACGGCCTGTACAGACTGAGCAGTCAGCTCAATTACTTGATCAAGGTTACTGGCACATTCACCAGGCTCAGCACCTTGGTCGTGACCGAACCCAGCACCAGGCCGGGCAGGGCGCTCAAGCCGCGCGTACCCATCACAATGTGATCGATCTGGTTTTTCTCTACATATTCTTTAATCGTTTGGGCGGCATTACCGGCAATAATGCTTTCCTTGATTTTCAGGGGAGAACCGGCGAGTACGGAACGAGCGGGCAGGAGCGCATTGCTGCCTTCGTCCTGGTAGTAAGCCTGCAGCACATCTTCCGAGAAAAAGCGTTTGACGTTACCCGACACGATCGGAGTAGGAACAGCCAGCACGTGCAAAGTGGCTTCTGGTTTGCCCGTTAGGATGTCCACGGCGGTTTTCAAAGCACGAGTGGAAGCATCAGACCCATCGACAGGAACGAGAACATTAAGCATGAAGACCTCTTGTAGTGTGTGAACTGTTTAAGTATGAAGCAATAACTTCTACTAGGACATTACAGAATAAGCGCGCAGACCAGCTTGATCAGTATCAAGACCCACCGCTATTTGCTAAAGACTGTTCTATCATAACCGTATGATCTCGGTATGGATGCCACATCACCCCGTTTATGTGTGGAAAAAAAACAAGCGCCACATCCGGTCGTCCCACCATTCCTTGAGCCCGTTTTTCTTAGGAGATATCCCTCATGAGCTTGAAGCAGCTACTGGTCTGTACGGCCTTGTTCAGTGCCGGTTTCAGCGCCCAGGCGGCCGAGGCCAGCTTTGACTCGGTCAAGGATGTGCTGACCAGAAATGCTTGTTTGTCCTGTCATACCGTAGACAGAAAAGTGGTCGGCCCCGCCTATAAGGACATAGCCAACATGCGCAAGGACGATCCAGCCAACGCTGAAATCATCGCCCAACATATCCGTCAAGGCAGCAAGGGCGTCTATGGACCGCTGCCCATGCCTGCGAATGCAGCCATTTCTGATGCCGACATCAAGGCGGTGGTGGCTTGGATCATGGCGGGTGCGCCAAAAGAGTAAGCAGGGTGTTTACACGGTGGGAAACGGTCATCCAGGGATGGCCGTTTTTATTGGCTGAACAGGATTGCGGTTGTCCACGCAATCCTGCGATCATCGTATTGATGGAAAAAGACAAGCGCAGCAGCTGCGGTCAATGGCCAGACTTCAAAATCTCAAAACAATAAAAAACTGGGTGCATCCATAACCAGGCTTTTCGCCATTATCGGATTGACTTAAAGGCTGTCGTCCCCACTCATCTTTTGGGCGTATCGCGCAGGCTGAAAGCTCCAGGCCATGATGGCCACCAATACCGCCATTGCCGCATGCAACATCCAGCCTGCCTGAAAGCCATTACTCATTTCACGCAACTGCACGCTGATCATGGGAAAGAGGGCGGCAATCGGAAAGCCACCGCCTTGCATCAAGGCACTCAAGGTCCCGGCACGGGCTGCATCCGGAAAGTGATCCAGAGCCACTAACAGCAGCAAGGAAAAGCAGCCGCCCAAGCCGATGCCGATAATAATCGCCCACAGATAGGGGGCCATATCGGGAATATAGGCAAAGGCCAGGAAGCCCACGAACTGACACGCCAGCGCCAGCCATACCCACATGCGGCGATCTTTATTCTTGGCCGCCAAGGTAGGCAAGCCAAAGGCGGCAATGGCTTGTGCCACCGACAGGACCGCCACCAGGCTACCGCTGGCTTCAGCCGTCCAGCCCCGGTCTTGATAGAACGTCGCCAGCCAGGTCACCAAAGAGGCATAGCCGCCATTGATCAGGCCAAAACACACAATCAAGGTCCAGGTGCGAGGGCGAGCCAGCAAGGACAAGGACGGGGGAGACAAATTCGCGCCCGGAGCTTCACGCGGCACCACTTTCCAGGCAATCCACAAGGCCACGCTGATCGGCAAGGCCCAGAAAGCCAGCGCGATACGCCAGCTGTCCGTCAAGGAGCTGACCCACGGCGTAATCTGTGCACCCAAAGCACCCCCGCCCATCAAGGTCGCGGAGTACACCCCGGTGACCTGAGCGATATGGCGCGGAAACTGTTCCTTGATCAAACCGGGCATCCCCGCTTGCAGCAAGGACACGCCCAAACCACAGATCAGCGCTGTTGCAATCAGGCTGGCCCCATTAGGCACAAACCAGCGCAGCACACAGCCCAGGCACAGCAAGAGCAAGGATGTAGTCAAGACATGGCGCAGTGCCAGGACGCGCCGCAAGGAGGGCATGCAGAAAGCGCCCAGTCCCATCACCATCATGGGCAGCAAAGTCAGCCAGGCCAGGCTGCTCAAGGGCATATTCAACCCTTGGGCCACCTGTCGTGCCAAGGTGCCGCTGGAGGTCAGAAAAGGGCGCAGGTTCAAGCCGACCAGAATGACGAAAGCCAGCCACAAAGCTGGGCTGGCTTGAACCCCCGTCGACGACGGGGCAGTCTGAGTAGAAGACATAAAATCGTTATTGTTGTGATTGGAAGAAAAATGCAGCCGCCGAGTCGGCGACGTTTAAGGATTCGCGCCAGCCTGTTCCAGAATCTCGGCCATCTCTGTCTGGCTGCGCTGGCGAGCCAGGCTCAAGGGACGCACTCCCTGACGATCCGGCAGGTTCACATCCGCTCCGGCCTTGATCAGCAAACGCAGCACTTCCTGGTGGTCCGGCCCGCCATCAGAGAGCACAATCGCCTCATGCAAGGCAGTCCAGCCCAAGTAATTCACATGGTTAGGGTCGACCCCCGCCGCCAGTAAAAGGCGCACAACATCGACATAACCGTGCTCAGCCGCTGGAATCAGCGCCGTACCACCATAACGGTTCACGCTACGCAGATCGGCTCCGTTCTCCAGAGTCATGCGCAGGATTTCCAGACGACCTTGTGCACCCGCGACCAAGTAAGGGCTGTCGTGAATGGAGTCGGCCTGATTTACATCCGCACCGGCACGTATCAACTGCCGGGCAATATCAATATGGTTTAACCAGGTTGCACGTAACAAGGGGCTTTGCCCTTGATCGTCGCTGACACTGACGCTGGCGCGCGCCCGCTTTTCTGAAAGAATCTCGCGCACTTTGGCGCTATCGCCTTGCTCTACCGCTTCCAGCAATACTGTTTGTGACCACACGCTGCCACTCCCCAAGGCCAAACTCATCACCATTCCAGCCAGCAAGCTTTGCAGTGCTGCTTTCATGCGCTTCCCCCCCCCGTCATGGCATTGGCTCCACAGGACCAAACGTTTATAAATAGCATAGATAGGCTTTGGGCAACACCGATTCATAAGCATACTGCTTATTTTCTTACGGATAAGCTTGACCGGCTGCGGCCACATCCAGTTCGGGCTGAGACATCAATCTATCCAGCTCGCTACGCAGATAATTAAGGAACACGCGCGTCTTTTGCGGCATCAGACGCGAGGGGAGCAAAGCCAGAATAGGAAAGGGGGCAAACTCCCAATCCGGCAAGACACGCTCCAGGTATGCGCAATCCGGATCCAATTTTCGTTCCAGCAAGGAAGAGAAGGTAATACCCAAGTCATGCACGGCCAGTTTGCGCATCATGATGGCGTTATTGACGGTAATGGAACCCTCCACAATCGCGTCATAGCGCTCCTGATTCGGACCACGCAAGGACCAGACTCGATCCGAGCTGGCGGGGCGGGCACAAATACAAGTATGACCTGCCAGTTCAGAAGGATGCTTGGGTCGCCCTTTGCGGTCCAGATAGTTGCGGGTGGCATACAGCCCCAGGCGAATCTGTCCTAACATGGTGGCCACTGCGCTGGAGTCAGGCTGGGCACCCACACGGATGACGCAATCGTAGTTGTCGGCCTGCAAATCAATAGGCCGTATGGTCAGGTCAAACTCCAGCTCAATATCCGGGTACTGTTGATTAAAGCCCCGGATAATGGCGGGCATCAGCACAATGCTGAAACTGGCAGGCATGGAAACCCGCAAACGTCCTTTGGGGGTCTGAGCCACATCCAGCAATTGCTCATGAGCCAGACGAGCCTGTTCGACGACAGCCAGGCAACGCTCAAAATACACTTGTCCCGCGTCGGTCACATCTACATTGCGCGTGCTGCGTTTGAGCAAGGCCACACCCACTTCTTTTTCCAGTTCACGGATACGGCGTGACACGGTGGAAACCGGCATTCCCAGGGCTTGGGCAGCACGGCTAAAGTGGCGGGCACGAGCCACTTCCACGAAGATCGCGATGTCGTTGAGCAGGGGACCGGCAATAATGGTACTCATTTGAATTGTTCCATGAATGGAAATACGTTTGCAATATTAAGGGTTTTTACCAAGTTTAGAAAGGCTCATACTCCATCTAACGATTCGCTAAACACAACAGCGAACCACTGAAAAACACACCGTAGATTTGGAGTAAAGAATGAAAAACATTGCACGCGCAACTATCGCCAGCCTGATTCTTGGTGCCACCGCTTTGAGCGGCACTGCCATGGCAGCTACCAACAATGTCGCTACCGGCGAAAACCTGGGCTACCCAGCAATTGAATCGACCGACGCTCCTTTGAGCCGTCAGCAAGTCGTTCAAGAACTGGCTGCTGCTCAAGAGCAAGGCTACATTAGCACGGGTTCCATGGGCGACTACCCACGTATCGATACCAGCTCCAAGCTGAGCCGTGATCAGGTTGCAGCAGAAGCCAAAGACTGGAACAACAACAACGGCACCTTTGTTGCTTACTAAGCTGCTGATTGATCCCTAATTAGTCGTAGTTCCCCCTTGAAACGCCTCTTCGGAGGCGTTTTTTTTATCAGCTGTTGACCTTCCCATCGGGTCAAGCCCTAAAGTGGCTTCATTGACGATCCATTGAAGGGTGATTTCGATGACAAGCAGCGCTTCAAACAAGGGCTCACGCCTGACTTTAGATGTGGAAGGCATGACATGTGCTTCCTGCGTCAGTCGGGTTGAAAAGATTATTGGCAAAGTCCCCGGTGTGCAATCGGCCCAGGTAAATCTGGCCACCAACAAGGCCACCGTGGAATTTGAGGGTGCCGCCCCGGTCGACGCCATTATGCAGGCAGTGGAAAAGGGTGGTTACAAAATTTCCCAGCAAGACATTGTGCTGGACGTGCAGGACATGACCTGCGCCTCCTGCGTGGGCCGCGTTGAAAAGGCCTTGCTGAAGGTGCCGGGCGTACAAAAAGCCTCGGTCAATCTGGCAACCGCCAAAGCGCATGTGCAAGTGGCGCAGGGTGTGAAAGCTCCTGAGCTGATCCAGGCGGTAAGCAAAGCGGGCTATCCCGCCAGCCTTGCCGAAGCGGCTGTCACGAATGACCAGTTCGAGCGTGCCGAACAAACCTACGAAACGCTGCGCAAGCGTTTCTGGCTGGCGACAGTACTGGCCTTGCCCGTTTTCATTCTGGAAATGGGCGGCCATATGGTGCCTGCTTTCCATCACTGGGTGGCCAGCACCATAGGTACACAAAACAGCTGGCTGATCCAGTTCGTGCTGACCACGCTGGTTTTGCTGTTCCCAGGCCGCGAGTTCTACACCAAAGGGATTCCTGTTCTCTTGCGCGGTGGTCCGGACATGAACTCGCTGGTCGCTGTGGGCACCCTGGCGGCCTACAGCTTCTCGCTGGTGGCTACCTTTGCGCCACAGTGGCTGCCTTCCGAATCCGTCTACGTGTACTTTGAAGCTGCCGCTGTCATCGTCGCCCTGATTTTGCTGGGCCGTGTCATGGAAGCGCGCGCCAAAGGTCGCACGTCTGAAGCCATTCAACGCCTGCTCAGCCTGCAGCCGCCTACCGCTCGTGTACGTCGCGACGGTCAGGAAATTGAGCTGCCCCTGGCAGACCTGCATACGGGCGATGTCGTGCTGGTTCGTCCCGGCGAGCGTATCCCCGTTGATGGAGATGTTCTTGCCGGTCAGAGCTATGTGGATGAATCCATGGTGACAGGCGAATCCATTGCCGTGTCCAAATCCCAGGGCGATAAAGTCATTGGTGGCACAGTGAACCAAAAAGGTTCGCTGGAATTTGAGGCTACCGCCGTGGGGCAGGACACCGTACTGGCCAATATTGTTTCCATGGTAGAGCAGGCCCAAGGCTCCAAGCTGCCTATTCAAGCCGTGGTCGACAAAATCACGCTGTGGTTTGTGCCCGCCGTCATGACACTGGCCGTCTTGACCGCCATTGTCTGGCTGATTTTTGGACCATCGCCCGCATTGAGCTTTGCACTGGTCAATGCCGTCGCTGTGCTGATTATTGCTTGCCCATGTGCCATGGGTCTGGCCACGCCAACCTCCATCATGGTGGGGACGGGCCGAGCCGCACAGGCTGGCGTGCTGTTCCGTAAAGGGGACTCTTTGCAAGCACTGCGCGATGTAAAAGTCGTAGCCGTGGATAAAACAGGCACCCTGACCAAGGGCGCGCCCGAACTGACCGATTTTGTCTGCGCACCCGGAGAGAACCAGGATCAGGCTTTGGCAGCGATTGCCGCTCTGGAAAACTACTCCGAGCATCCGATTGCCCAAGCCATTGTCAGCGCCGCCAAGGAAAAGCAAATCACCTTGCCCAAGGCTGAGCAGTTTGAGTCCCTGACAGGCCTGGGTGTCACCGCCCAAATCGGAGCTGACCAATGGCATGTGGGTGCAGATCGCCTGATGACGCAATTAGGGGCGGACCTGTCAGCCTTTACCGAGCAAGCCCAGACGCTGGCGCAGGACGGCAAAACCCCCATGTACGCCGCCCGCAACAAGCAGGTCATTGCCTTGCTGGCCGTGGCTGACCCCATCAAGGAAACCACGCCGCGCGCCATCGAGCAGTTGCATGCCCGTGGCATCAAGGTCGTCATGATTACCGGCGATAACCGCCACACAGCCAATGCCATTGCCCGCCGTCTCAATATTGATGAAGTGGTGGCGGAAGTCATGCCTGAAGGCAAGGTGCAAGCGGTTCAGGCCTTGCGCGATACCCATCAGCATCTGGCCTATGTCGGCGATGGCATCAACGATGCACCCGCTCTGGCTGTAGCAGACGTGGGGATTGCGATTGGCACCGGAACGGACATTGCCATTGAAGCGGCTGATGTAGTCTTGATGTCGGGCGATATGCAAGGCGTGGTCACCGCGATAGCCTTGTCCCACGCAACCATGCGCAATATCCGTCAAAACCTGTTCTGGGCCTTTGCCTATAACGTGGCACTGATTCCGGTAGCAGCAGGCGTGCTCTATCCCTTTAACGGCACTTTGCTCTCGCCCATGTTTGCCGCTGGCGCCATGGCCTTGTCCAGTGTCTTTGTGGTCAGCAATGCCTTGCGTTTGCGACGGGTGAAGCTGAACTAAGGTACCCGCACAACACGTTTCACTACAGCGCAGTAGAACCCGGTGTAAACCAAGGGGTTCTTTCAAGCAGAGAAAAAAATGCCGCCCAACCGGGGCGGCATTTTTCAGCAAAGCGATATTGCCAAACTCATGATCCGGCCTTCACCGATCAGGCTTTCAGCGTATAACGCAAAATCTCCACGATTTGCTCGGGGCTAGTTGCCCAGGCCTGCGCACTGGCATCCACTTCTTTCAAGGGGTGGATGATGTCTTCGGCGTGCAACGTCACGTACGGTTTGCCCAGGGCGGCACAGAAACCGGCATCAAAGGCAGCATTCCACTGTTTGTACTTGTCCCCAAAACGCACCACGACCAGATCCGCCTGCTCAATTAAGGTTCTGGTACGGATGGCATTGATTTTGGAGGATTTGTGATCACGCCAGAAACCTTCGCTGGCCGGTCCCAGGTGATCGCCGGCGGCATCGCTGGCATCGTGATCGGTAACAGGGCTGGTAAAGGTAATATCCAATCCAGCGGCCTTTGAACCTTGAGCAATCTGCTCGCGCCAATCCGTGTGAATTTCGCCGGACAGATAAACGGTGTAAGTCATTACATACTCCATAAAGAAAAGCCGGACGCCTCTTTAACAGGCGCCCGGCGCATTCAAACCCACCCAACAGTAGCATATTGAGCGGCACCTAACAGCGGGCAAACGCGATAGCCCTTATTCGCAAACGCATCAGGGGCTAAAGAAACGGGTTTCTTTATGAAGCCTGTGGATCAGCGAATCGGAATGGCAACCGGACGCAGCGGAGCCGCATCACCGCCCCGGATCTTGAGCGGACCGCCAATAAAGGCAAACTCATAGACCTTGTCCTTGGACAATTCATCCAGAGCAATCAACTCAATGATCGGTGCGCCTTGTTGGGCCAACAGATAGGTATGCAAGGGGACGTAGTCATCAGGCACCTCGGAAGGGAAGGTTTCAAAGCTCAAATTGTCCGCACCCACTATCATCGCACCGCCTTCCTCCACCAGATAGCGAGCAGCATCCAGACCCATGCCAGGTGGCGCGTTCATATAGGCTTTGGGATCATTAAAGAGCTTCATGCGGCCCGTGCGGATCAGGACAATATCGCCTTCTTTCAGCACCGTTTTCTGACGGGCCAGTGCATCCTTCAAGTCCTGGCGTGTGATGCGGTATTGATCGGGCAGCATGTCTACGCCTTTGGCGGCGGCCACATCAATCAAGACGCCACGGGCGATCAAGGGCGGGAATTTCTCGATGCCAGTACGGTTCCAGCCACGGTCACCCAGATGCTCATCAGCCTTGAAACCATTCCAGATCTTTCCATGAATGCCGAAGTGATTCAGGGCATCGATATGGGTGCCCGTATGGCTGTACATGGAAAAAGCCGTGCCTGTGTAGCTACGAACCGCGTTCATCTCATCGCCAACTCCCATCGGGTCATCCACTGCGGTACCACGAGGGGTATGGGTCATCCAGAACTGATAGTGCGGGTCTCCCGCGTCCTGCCAACTGGGCATGCCCAGGTAGTAGTCGGTTGCCAGGTCATACACTTTGCTGCCATCCAGACGGGACAAGATGGCGGCCCGGGAAGCAGGGGTGATCAGGTTCAAGCGACCAATTTCATCGTCCGGCCCCCAGGGGCTGATGCCCACTTCCTGAGCACTAAGGGGCAAAGGGTTGCTCGCTGGGTGAGTGGAATGAGCCAGAGAGACGCTCATGCTGCTTGCACCAACCAGCAGTAAACCGAGAAGACGGTGAGAAAAACGAATCGACATGGATGTCCTTTTATGAAGCGTAGATAAGAAAGAGAGGGGCAGCGCTTACAGCAAAGCGCGCAAACGGCTTTTGAGCATTTCGGCGGATTGGGTCTGCAAACGGGCCAACACTTGGCCGGTCTCGCGTGAGGAGACTAATAAAGTGGGGATGGACTGGATCCCTAGCCGTACCGCTTCGGCGCGATCGGCTTGAACTCGCTGCTGCGCGATATCGCTATCCATAGCATTCAGAAAGGCCTCACCATCAAAACCTTGCGCAATGGCGACCTCCAGTAGCGTGTCCATATCGCCGATATTGCGACTTTCTGCCAGATGCGCACGCTGCACCGCATCGAAGTAATCCCAATGGGCGTTATCGCCAGAAAGTAGCTGCGCCGCCTGACACGCCCGAGCGGACAACATTCCATGGGGATAGTCGAAGTTCTGTGCTCGCATGCCCTCGATATTGATGGACTGCGTATCGTCGTGTTGGGCGCAGGCGGCCCAGTGGCCCAGGATTTCACGTTTGGCGCGCTCCATGGAGCCGAAGGCTTGCAGCATCTGCTCGCGGCTGTCTTGCAGAACAAAGGTATGGTGGCGGACCTGGATGCCCAGTTCGGCGGCAACTTGCCGCAAGCGTGGCGACATGACATAACACCATCCGCAGACGGCGTCATGGAAGAAATCAATAATCAGGGGGGAGACAAGCGGCTGGGTCGGGTGTGTTTGATCGTGCATTGTGATGTCCTTGTAAGATGGTCATCACAATAGCGCTCCCCGGAGCGGAGAATAAGCACGTGGCGGTGCAGACAGTTTTTACTCCGAGTTCATAAAGGTCTGTTTACAGGGCGTTGGACATGGCATGGGGCAGTTGGTCGGCCAGATAATCCACGAAGGCTTTGACCTTGGGTTGCAGGTGTCGGTTGGTTGGATACACGGCGTAGATATGGCGGGGCTCATTCACCAATTCGGGCAAAACGCGTTGCAACTGCCCGCAAGCAATTGCTGGATCTGCCAGAAAGGAAGGCAGGGCGCCAATACCCAAACCGGCAATCAGAAAGTCGCGCAGCATCAGGCTGTTATTCACTTGACTATGCTCGCCTGAAAACAGCAAAGCCGTACCACTGGGGGGGTGCTGTTGAGGATTGCTGTCGAAATCACTATCAAAAGCAAGGCCCTGGGTATGTGCCAGGCTATAGCTGATCATTTTGTGATTGCGCAGATCCTGCAAGGTCTGAGGCAGGCCATGCTGCTTCAAATAGGTGGGGGCGGCGCATAATTTTTGCTCGATGGTGGCGAGGCGACGAGCAATCAGGGTGGAATCATCCAGGCTGCTACGCAAACGCACCGAGACATCAAAACCGTGAGCCACGGCATCCACGATCCGGTCTTCCATCACCAGCTCCAGCTTCAGTTCCGGATACTTGTGTAGAAAATCCGTCATCAATGGCGACAGGACGCTAAGTGCAAACGACAAGGGGGCATTCACGCGCAAGGTCCCCGTCACGCGCTGGGACTGCTGTTTGACCGAGCGCTCCAAAGTGTCCAGCTCATCCAGTATCCGACAGCATTCGGCATAGTAGCTGCGGCCAGTCTCCGTCAGACTCATGCTGCGCGTAGTGCGCTGGATCAGCACCGTATCCAGATGCGCTTCCAGGGTACGCAGTTGCTTGCTCAAACCCGCTGCGGATATCCCCAGATCCTCCGCGGCTTTGGCAAGTCCGCCCAGCTCCACAATGCGCCGGAAGGTGCGCATGACATTAAAAGTGTCCATAAGGGATAGGTACTCCAACAATCAGCTATAGCAAGGCATGGGCGGGGAGCATGTCTGAAAACAGGAACGCAGTCCCCACAGGAATCGTATCCTACCGCATTGCCGGGGGCTGTCTGCGTCTGATTTTCTTGTCTCGAGGCGGGTGCTTTATTTCCAACCCAGGCTATGGGATTGCTCCAGAGCCTGGTGACGCTGATCATCATCCGCATGCAGATAGATATTGGTCGTAGCGATAGACTCATGGCCCAAGGTGTCACGGATGATACGTAGATCCACCCCTTGATCAGCCAGGTGAGACCCTGCCGAGTGACGCAGCCAGTGAGCCGAGGCCTGCTCCAGAATACGGGCCTGGGACTCCTGATCGGGATGCAGACTCCGTAAACGATCCGCACTACCTTGAAAAACCTGTTTGACCAGAACATGCGCCATGGCCCGCGTCAAATGCTTGTCGCTGGCGCCGGCGGACATTAATAACGGATAGGGCTCCAAAGCCTGGGGCGGTCCTTCCAGCCCATGCGCTTGTCGGTAGCGCATCAATTCGCCGTACAGCTCTTGCGTTAAAGGCACACGACGCCATTTGTCGCCCTTGCCGTGGATATGCAGCCACCATTGAGCCGTCGTTCCCGCATCAACACGTTCCTGAACATCGGCCATACGCGCCTGAACCAGTTCGGAAATGCGCAGGGCGCCGCCATAAAGAATGGAAAAGAGCCAACGTACGCGGGCTTTGTAGCGCAACTCGCTCTGCGTATCTTCAGGAAGGGCCTGGATGTACTCCTGTACCCAACGCCATTGCAACCGGGTCAAGTACCGTTGCTGGGGGGCGGTGGTTTTCTTTTGACGTCGGCCCTGATGAGACAAGGCCAAAGGATTGCCCGCCAAATACCCCGCCTGCACCAGCCAGCTAAATAAAGAGTTCAGAATCAATAACGCCTGATTCCGGCTGCTTTCAGACAAGGGCCCCGCAAATGGCCGCCATGCCGCATGGTGACGAGCAGGGCGGGAGCGCCCTTGAACCACCCAGCGATGAGCGGGTTGAGGGTCCGCCAGAAACAAACGATAGGCCAGGATGTCTTCCAGGCTAAGCGAGGACAAGTCCTTGCGACGCTCCAATACCGCCCATAACAAGAGACGCTCCGCCTCCTTGCGGTAGTTCGCATAGGTGCGTGGGCTATCTATATAGCGCGCCAACCAGGCCCGCAATGCCTCTATATCTGTTTGCGCCTCAATCTGTGCACGTCCGCCGATAGACCGGTTGGCCCCTTGCCGCCCGTCAAAACGAGCCAGCAATTGAGCAATATCGTCCGATCCCAGGTCGGTTGACGGCGAAGTGTTGGCTATTTCCATGAATAAGCAGAAAAACGAAGGCGATAAGAGAGCAGGGAAGGGCTTCAAACCCGTGCCTGTGCCAATCAGTCTGTTTAGGGTCAGATATTTGACATTATAGAGATAATGTCAAATTATAAAATCCAATTTGTTGATAATTTTATATATTACGTTGTATTATTAATTAAATTATCAACAAAGGTGGAAAAATGGAGCAAAACCAGCCAAACGAGGGGCAAATCCTGGCCGATGTTGCCCAATTACGTGATCGCTTCAGCCATACGCAGACTTTGTACAAAGAAGTGGCCGCACTCCTGTTTTTCCGCTATGGCGTCACACCTACGGCCAACAAGCTGTACCAATTGGTGCGCAAAGGCAGCATGAGCGCTCCGGCTCAGGCACTACAGACGTTCTGGGAAGATTTGCGGGATAAAAGTCGAGTTCGGCTGGATGTGGCCGACATGCCTGAAGAGCTACAAGCCCTGACGGGGGATCTGCTGGGTCGTATCTGGCAAGAAGCGATGGGGCACTCGAAGCAGCAAATGCTGCATTACCAGACTCAGGCTGATGAACGCGTCGCACAGGCCCAAGCCCAAACCCTGGAGGCCCAACAGGCGCTGGAAGTAGAGCAGGACGCCTTGAAAAATGCCCAAGCCCATATAGAAAAGCTGAAAGAAGAACTACAGGCAGCCAGTCAGGTACAAGCAGCTCTGAAACAAGACTTGCTGCACGCCAAACAACGTCAAAACGAGCTGGAAACCGAAAAACAATTGGTTCAACAAGAACTGCGCCGCCAAGGTGAGCAATTCACCCAGGACTTGGAGCGGCTGCAAAAGGCTATTGAGCTGACCGAAGAACGCGCCCAGGCCAACGAGCGCCGTGCTTTACTGGAAATCGACAAGGAACGCTCCATTCAAACGCGATTGCGTCAGCAAATAGAAGAGGCCGAGCAAGCAAACAAGACCCAGCGTCAAGCTCACGAACAGGAGCTGAACAAACAGCAGGATCAAATGCAGAAACTGCGCCAGGAGTTGGGGCAAGAACAGGGCGAGCGCCGCGCGATGCAAGCGGCTATGGATATCAGCCATAACTTGGCCAAAGAGATGCAGGGGCAATTGCAAATGTTGCGTACTCGCGCTGCTTTGCTTGAGCGGGAGAATGAAGAGGCGCGCAAAACAGCCCAACGACTCAGCCAGGAACTGGAACAAGCCCAAAGCCAGCCTGTACGCCCCCTACGGTTGAAGCGACGCCTGATCAAGAACGATCCTGAATAATAAAATCTATTTAGCAGCTTATGCCAGCCATCCGTAAGGCTGATTTGCTACGCTTGCAATCGCCTGAATAGACCACTGCGTGTAACGGTCTGTTTTAGCGCAAACGATGCACAGAAGGCTTATGCTAAGCTTTTGCCATGCTGCGCGCACCCATTTCATCTCGCAAAACAATAGGCTGGCTTTTATTAGTCGGCCTGCTTGTTTTTTTTGCCAGCATGGGTTTGAGTAGCAGCTTTGCCGCACACGCCACGATTCAAAATACGGATCGCAGCACTGTTCAAGCGCAACATGCCTCGTCGGGGCAATCTCACCATAGCGCTCCCAACCATTGCAGCACTCCAATGAAAAGTGGTTGCTGCGCTTGTCTGGCGACGCAGGCTCCACCACCTGAAGCGGTGGCATTACAGCCCGTTTTCCCTCCCGTCCCCCTGCATCAAAACTACGTCTCCCGGCTGATTGGCCCCGCCCAGCCACCTCCGCGCTCGTCCTGATCATCTCGTTTTAATTGCCGCCCAAGCGCTAAAAGCCTGTGCTGATCCAGCCTGGGTGGTACGTGTGTATTGATGATTGATAGGGATAAACCCATGAAACGACGCGATTTTTTTAAACTGACTTTGGGTGCCAGCCTCTTGAGTAGCCTGCCTATGCGAAGCTGGGGGCAGGGCATGATGGGGCACCACGGCTCCATGTCTGAAGGTATGCCCGGTCACGGCATGAGCACCCGCCCAGGCCTGATGCCCATAGAAAAAATGCCGGCTGGCCAGGCTCTGCAAGCTCTACCTGTACTTAAAAACAGTAGTCAGAAAAAAGGGCTTTTCCAGGCCAAAATTACTGCTGCTGCCCATCAACGCGTTCTGGCAGATGGAAAAAGCACCGAACTCTGGCTTTACAACGGCCAAGCTCCCGGCCCGCTGATCGAACTGTATGAGGGCGACCAAGTAGAAATCGAGTTTGAAAACCAGCTGGATCAGGCCACTACCATCCACTGGCACGGTTTGCCGGTTCCTTCTGATCAGGACGGCAACCCACAAGACGCGGTGATGCCAGGACAAAGCCGCTACTACCGCTTTACCTTGCCCGAAGGCTGCGCCGGTACGTACTGGTATCACCCACACCCTCATGGCAAAAGCGGTGAGCAAGTCGCCCACGGATTGGGCGGGACAATTATTGTCCGCTCTCTCAAAGACCCATTGAAAGACTATACGGAGCAACACTGGGCCATTAGCGATCTGCGGTTGGACATTAATGGCCATATTCCGGCCAACACAGGTCCTGACTGGATGAACGGCAGGGAAGGGCAATTCGTGCTGCTGAATGGTCAACGCCAACCCCTTATCCAGGCCAGCACAGCAGAACGCATCCGTGTCTGGAACTCGTGTTCTGCCCGTTATTTGAAGCTGCACATCCCCGGCGCTCGGCTGGTTCAAGTCGCTACAGATGGCGGACTGTTAGAGCAAGCCTTGGCAGCGGCCGAGTCGATTTTGATGGCCCCGGCCGAACGGGTGGAGTTCTTTATCCAGGCGGATAAAGATCTGGATAGCAGCTTGCAAGCACTGTATTACGATCGGCAAAAAATGATGGTGCAGGAAAGTCCCGAAACCCTGACGCTGGCAACACTGAAAATCCACCATCAGGAAATCGAACTGCCCAAGCAATTACGCGCAATCCCTGCCATTCCAGCAGCCGCCAGTACCGCAAAAGTCGTGTTCAGCGAAGTCATGCCCATGAACCATGACATGCAGTCTGGGCACGGTTCTGGTATGACAAACTCATCCGGGATGAACCACCAGGGTATGGCAGGCATGGATAACGATATGATGCCCGGCATGGCTGCCATGCGTTCCATGTTCCGTATCAACAATCAGGTCTACGACATGGACCGCATCGACCTGCGTTGCCCAACAGGGCAGTGGCAGTACTGGGATGTGATTAACGATTCCCATATGGACCATCCTTTCCATCTGCACGGCACACAGTTTCAGGTATTGGCGCGCCAAACCGGGATGCAGTCCGTACCGGAGGCGTTCCGGGCCTGGCGCGACACGGTCAATCTGCGGCCCAATGAGACGGTCCGGCTGGCATTCCGCCAGGAATTGCCCGGCCTGCGCATGTTCCACTGCCACATTCTGGAGCACGAGGACCTGGGCATGATGGCGCAGCTAATGGTGGAGTAGCCTGACCCCTGAGGTAGAGCCTTGAAAACATCCGCCCTGCAAGCCTGTATGCCAGCAGGGCGGACAAAGCAGTCCTGCTTGAAAAAAACCCGGCGTCGCCTGCATTACAATACCGCTTTTGAATTTCTCATTTTCAGCGGAGCACGCGCCATGAGCCTGTTGGGCACCCCTTTATCGTCGTCGTCGGACAAAATCATGCTCTTGGGCTCGGGAGAGCTGGGCAAAGAAGTACTGATTGCGCTGCAACGCCTGGGGGTAGAAACCATAGCGGTGGACCGCTACGAGAACGCACCCGGCCAGCAGGTCGCCCATCACTCGCGCACCATCACCATGAGTGATGCCGAACAATTGCGCGCCCTGATCGAAGAAGAAAAGCCCACTCTGGTTGTACCCGAGATTGAAGCCATTGCCACCGGCGTGCTGGAAGAGCTGGAAGCCCAAGGCAAGGTACGCGTCATTCCGACGGCCCGTGCCGCTCGCCTGACCATGGACCGCGAAGGCATCCGTCGCCTGGCCGCTGAAACCCTGGGTGTTCCTACCAGCCCCTACCAGTTCTGCGAATCGCTGGAAGAGCTTCAAGCCGCTATCGACGACAAGATTGGCTACCCTTGCGTCGTCAAACCCTTGATGAGCAGCTCGGGCAAGGGTCAAAGCAAGATCAGCGGCCCGGACGATGTTGCCAAAGCCTGGGACTACGCCATGGCGGGTGGCCGCGTCAGCCAATGCCGCATCATTGTTGAAGGCTTTATCGACTTCGACTACGAAATCACCTTATTGACTGTCCGTGCCGTAGGCGCAGACGGCCAGATCGAAACCCAGTTCTGCGATCCCATCGGCCACAAGCAGGTAGATGGCGACTACGTTGAAAGCTGGCAGCCCCAGCCCATGAGTCCCGCGGCTCTGCAAAGCGCACGCGATATTGCCCAAGCCGTTACCCAGAACCTGGGCGGCCAGGGCTTGTTTGGCGTTGAGCTGTTCGTGAAGGGCGATCAGGTCTGGTTCAGTGAAGTCAGCCCCCGTCCACACGACACCGGCATGGTCACCATGGCCACCCAATGGCAGTCAGAATTTGAACTGCATGCACGCGCCATTCTGGGCCTGCCTGTGAATACCGCCTTGCGTATGCCCGGCGCCAGCGCCGTGATCTACGGCGGTGTAGATGCAAAAGACGTGAATTTCCTGAATGTGGCTGAAGCCTTGCGCATCCCGCAAACCGATATCCGTCTGTTCGGCAAACCCGAGAGCTTTGAAAAGCGCCGCATGGGTGTCGCATTGGCCGCAGACGCTGATCTGGAAACGGCCCGTGCAAACGCCCGCCAGGCCGCGGCCACCGTAAAAGTCCAAGCCCGCTAAAACAAGGAGTTTTCCACCATGCCCATCATCGTCGTCCTGCTGTTCCTGGGGATTATTGCGGCGCTTGTGTATGGTGGAATGCAGCTCTTTAGCCTGGTCAGTGCCAGTGCCGGAGTTATTGCCGCGATCTTGAGCCTGCTGATCGCAGCGGCCATTCTGGTGGCCCCCTTCATCGTATGGCGACGCCGTTATCTGGCCATTCACGGCAAAAAGCAGCAAGGCCAGCGCATTCTGGAGCTGGCCTTACCCGACGGTTCAATACGCCTGGAGGCCCTGCAAAAACGCGGTCAGATTCAAACGGGGCAGGGAACACGAGCGTTTATTTTTGCGGATATAGACTCGGTCGAGCTGCAGGGCAGGGGATTGACGCTGACTTTGCGTAACCCAACGCAAAGTTGGGAAATCCAGCCTGCCCATACCGCAGAAGCCAAACGTTGGCGCAAAATCCTTAGCCTGGCAGCACGGCAGGATTTATAAGGCTCATCGTCAAAGCAAATCGACAATACGCCTAACCGAAGTAAAGCCTTGTCAGTAAAAAAGCACGTGCATCCTTATACCTGCTCACTCACCTGATCAGACAAGGCCGGCTCATTCAGGCTGATCATGTGCTCATCCAAAGACTCCAGCGTCTCGACGACCGTACGCAGAACCTGAATACGGGCGGCTTTTTTGTCCTTGCTGGGCACAATATGCCAAGGTGCCATGTGAGTATCGGTCTGGGCGAACATTTCCTCCGCAGCGCGTTGATACGCCGTCCATTTCTCCCGGTTACGCCAATCGTCTTCCGTAATCTTGTAATTCTTGAAGGGCGTTTCCTCGCGGGCCTTGAATCGTTTGAGCTGCTCGTCCTTATCAATATCCAGCCAGAACTTGATCACAGCCGTACCGTTGGCCAGCAACTGTGCCTCAAATTCGTTGATTTCCTCGTAAGAACGATGCCAGGCGGCACGGGAAATCAATTTTTCCACCCGCTCCACCAGCACACGACCATACCAGGATCGATCAAAAATCGAAATTTCCCCCAGACGCGGCAGTTTGCGCCAGAAACGCCATAGATAAGGGCGTGCCAGCTCCACAGCATTAGGAGCAGAAATAGGGTGGATATCGTAAGTACGGACGTCCAGGGCTTCGGTCAAACGGCGGATAGTGCCGCCTTTACCCGCTGCATCCCGCCCCTCAAACACCAGTACCAAAGAGTGCTTGCGGAAAGCTTTACTACGCACCGCGCAAGACAAACGGCCCTGCCAATGCAAAAGCTCGGCGTCGTAATCCTGCACAGATTCTTCAGGAGGAGGGGACTGAAGCGAAGCAGTCGGGACGTTCAAGCGAAACGGGAAGGCATGCGGCTCTTTCACCTGACGCGGGACAATAGGCTTGTCCATGGCCTGCAACACCACCTTGGCCAAAGACACATCACGCAGGTTCTTATCTGCGCTAGGGATAACAACCCAAGGGGCGTAATTTCGATGGGTCAGATTGATAGTTTGCGTCGCGGCATTGCGCAAGCGATTGAATTGCTTATGAACTTTCAGGTCAGCCTTGCTGACACGCCAGGCAGTACTAGGATCAGCCATCAAGGTAACGCATCGATCCAGTTGAGCCTGCGCAGAAAGATGGAACCACAGCTTCAAAACCTGCACGCCTTGATAGGCCAACTGCGCTTCAAAACGATTGATCAGATGGGTATACAAAGCAATCTTGGCCGGATCCGGTGCTTTACGGCCCAACTCTTTCATTAAAGGCGCATACCAGGACCCAAACACCAAACCCGTCTGACCACGAGCGGGCAAGCTATTCCAATAACGCCACATCAAAGGGCGCATGGCTTCTTCTTCACTTAACTTGCCAAACGCCAGAGTGTGCACATGGCGCGGATCCAGCCACGTGTTCAAGGTATTGATAGCAGAGCCTTTACCCACACCGTCCATACCTGCCACCACGATCAGCAGGGTTTGATCTGCCTTATCCAGACGTTCGTACTGCTTTGACAGCAAGGCTTCACGCAGGATTTCAATCTGCGCCTTGGCCAAGTCATCACTCAAGCTGGGATCGCGTTCGGCAAACTGTAGTACATGGCCCATGGTGCTTTGCTCCGATTTACATAGCTGCTCACTATAACCATGCAAGGGAACACTTAACTACCTTCAGAGCAAAAATAATCCGGAAGAAGAGAGAGGAGTGACAAGCGATAAGAACAGGTGCTTAAGGGAATGGGGCTAATGTCTATCGATTATTGACTTTACATAATATACATTATGCGATGTTTCCCAGCCGTCCTCGAGGGAGGAAAACGAGCCTGTTCAGCAGTCTTTTGCATTATGTGAAGTTAGGCACCTCACAGTAATCTAAACCGAAACCCCGTCGAAACGTTGAATTGCACGACTGATCGGACGGTAGCACAGCACTTTATCCTGTGTCAAACATCCCCTTCATTCAACGATCCAACTTTAATACTGGATTGACGGGCGGCACGGGTAAAACAAACCGGTCCGGGTCCATCAACACCACCGCCGCCAGCGAGGCGATCGGCACATTTCCTTTGCCAATGATCTGGTAGCGCAAGATGTTGACCTTGCCACCACCTTCTACTTGCCGCATCCGATGCCACCCAGCTTTGATAACCTCTCGCTGAATCTGCATCCCCATGGCGTCGGCCTGTTCTTCAGGCCCTGTTTGAGCCGCGTAGAGCTTGAAAATCTTGGGTGAAATCAGTGCCATGCCTTCCTCTACGAAATGCACGGGTGCCCCGGATTCGTTGTACTTAATCTCACGGCTGGCCAAGCCTTGCTGCAGCCACTGTATAAACGCCGTCGCGGCTTCACTGGGTTCCTTCACAGGAGCTTCGTGCGGTAGTTCAGGCAGGCTCGGGGTCAACACGACAGGCGTGGTGTTGGCCTGGCTGAACATGCGTTGCGATTTTGCCTGTGTCTTTGGAGCAAGCTCTGGTTCAAAAACCGACGCTTTAGGCGTCGGTAAGGCTGGTAATGCTCCAGGTGTGTGCTCAACAGAGGCTGGCACAACACTTTTAGCCTTTGCTGCAGCTATGGCTGTTGCTTCATGTTGATGTGATTTTTTGCCTGGGCGTGCGCTGCTAACCGTTGCTGTCGGCGCTGAGTTCACAGGTGTGGGCTTATGCGACGCTTGCGGTGGGCTGCGATGAATAACGTTGGATGCTGTATCAGCTTCATCCAGAAAGTCATCGTCAACATCAAAGCCATCTACGGCGAGTTCGGCTGGCAAAATCACCGTCTCGTCGTCGTATACCTGAATTGAAGCAGTTTGGTGACTATTGCTTGAGGTTGGCACAGGTTTGGGCTGGTTGCCGCTTTGCGTTGCGCCATTTTTCGGTGTTTGCCGCTTGGCTGCGCCAGTTGACGCATTTTTGGGCTTTCTAAACTCCATTGCTGGTACGAGATTACGCTTGGGTGCTGCAGTTTGGGAACGAGCTGAAGCAGTTTTGGCCGTTGTGGCCACCTTTTGCGGCAATATTCCTTCATCAATGTGTTCTGGAGCAGCTTTGGCTTGAATGACTGTTGTGTCAGCGCTGTGCTCACAATCAACCGCAGCTGGATCAGCCTCTGTTTCAAACTCATCATCGCCACGCTTGGCCCGGACATGGATCTCTCCGGACATCGCCGGTGGGTATAAGTTTGGATCATCATAGAGCTTTGACAGTGGAAAGCGCAGCACACTTAGTCTGTGTCGATATTGATGGGCTTCTGTGCCCTCTTCTGTTGCCGGCGTTTGCCCGTTGATTTCAACGTGCCAAATAGCTTGGCCAGAATGAGGACTGACTTGCAAGATTCCATATTCCTGCCATGTGTCAAACAGCCTATCGTTCTTGGCCTCTCCAGGTACAGACTCGTCAGGCTCATGCTTTTTAATCCAGGCCCGCGTGGCATCGGCCAAACGCTTAGCCACAAACCACACAGAGCCGTCATACACCCATCCGGCAGCTCCAGTACGATTGAGCGGCAATTCCGTTCCAGACTGCAACATGCTTTTGAGCGCTTGCATGAGTAAATCCACCAGCGGTACTGCATTAGCTGTCGCAAAACGAGCCTTACTGCCCTTCATCAATGCGTTGCTGGTGGAGGCCTGGTCAGCGCGTTTGATAATGTCAGCCAATAATCCATCCTTATGGCCAGACAAATAATGAGTCAGCGCATCAAAGGCGTGAGGCGTTTGAGACAAAAAAGTTAAGGCAGATTTTGGGGCAATCTGATGAAGCAAGGTCAGTGCCAGGCGATTATGGGCCTGGTAGTCCCGGCTGGCTTTTGGCTCAAACTCGACTCGATACTCCAGATCCAGACGCCCCTGCCCCACTTCGAACAAGGAGCCCGCCAGCGGTTTCCATCGCAACGGTTCATCCATCGCCCCGCCTCGCCATAAGATCCGTAGGTCCGTCATCGGTTTGGCAATGTCATGAAGCAGTGCCGCGTAAAAGACCACATAGGTCCACTGATCACGCTCGGCGTCAATCTGCTCAACGGGAGCATTCGTCGGTAAAAAATGCGCGTTTCGCCAGGTCATGGCTGCCAATACCATCTCCAGCGTATGGGCCAACAAACCACCTGCGTGGGCGTGATGGTGTGCTTCTGAGGCAGGCATGAGCTGGACGTATTCTGCATATCGTCGGATAGCTGGGATGAAATCTCGTCTAAAAACAGGATCTGCTACGCGAGACTGCAGGAACATTTGATGAACCGCTTTTTGAGCTTTCAGCAGACGGATCAAGTCATCAGACTCAAGAACACGCAACCACCCTTCCTCCCGCCCTGCTACACGTTGGGCAACTGGAACTGGTGGGGGGCTTGGAGGTGGCGGAACCGGTGCGGGCTTAGTCGTACTGGAGGCGCGTCGCGGAATAAAAGTGGAGAACTTCGAGATCCAAGGCGGGGTTCGGCGGTGAGTCATGCTCTAACGTTCAAGCAAATGGGCTCGCAACGTCTCCAGAGTCGGACGAGGATGTCGCAATGTGAGCAAAATATGCAGTGACTCAGTGGGATGTTGAGGGTCGCCCTGCTGCAGGAAATGGAACCAGCTCATCTCCAGTGGATTCCATTGAATTGAATCAGGATCAGGCAGCATGTTTTTGCCCCAGTGAGCCCGATAATGGACAAATGGCTGCTGCAAAATATCGTCAACAATGCTCTCTTTGCGCCCTGCGAGATCTACGGCCTGGCTGCTTTCTTGCGCCAGGTTCTGACAATGATTCTTCAAAATCTCTCTCACACACAGATGAGGATCATCTTCATCCTCGGCATAAATTTCTAATCCGTCATAGCGCGATAGCCAGGCTGAAAAATGGGGGACCCATTCAGCCAATCCGAGCTCAGTCAGGAGCTCGACAATGCGGTAAATCGCATGAGCACGGTCGTGCGCATCACGCCCAAAATGGGGGAACCCAGGATCGGGGTATGGATGCTCGTCTAGGTACGTGTGGGCGAGGATAGTCATAGCGGCCACTCTACAAAGCGGTTTGCTATCTCTCAACGCGATACCGGGTGCGACGTAACCTAGGGTTCTCGCTTGCGCGCAACGTTAAGTTCTGATAAGTCACAGCCCGCTATGCTGGCCGAGGCCATTTGCATCGCTTCACCCAGCCCCTGGGTGAAGCGATGCGTAACCCGTAAGCCCCCTTTTCCCCTACCCGTAAGGCCTTTCCCGACGGCCACCGGATTTTTAGGTGGACGGCGGCCCTTTGGATAAGGCCCTTGACCCGTAGCAACCTTTTCCCAGTAGCGGATTGACGCCCCGGCAGTCCGTCAACACATTCTTGTTCTAGTTGTATTGTGCAATGCAAAACATTTTAACTTGAATACCCTTTCTTCACTTACTCAAAAACGCATATAGCAGGCCGCGCGGATAACGCACATAACTGTTTTCGTCAAGCTGAAACCCCGTGTTACGTGACCTTGGGTTAACGAGCGACACCTTGGGGTGCCTTTGCAACACTGAACGCCATTCTCAATCGGATGGAGTACTTCATGAGCTGGACAGCTAGACTCGCTGTTGCCGCGCCACTGGCTGTTTTGGCGTTGCAGGCCCAAGCCCAGGTCGGGGATACCTACGACAACGGCACACAGGTGCGAATAGGACAATACAGCACACAAGCCAGCACACCAGGGCATAGCGTTTCTGATCCCCTGTCTGTGTTTGTTGCACTGACTTACCCACGTCAAGACGTAGCCACCATTGATGGTGCGATTGAGTACACCCTCAAACGGACTGGCTGGCAGCTTGATCGCTCCAAGCTGTCGCTAGAAGCCGCGCAGTTTCTTCGCTTACCACTTCCAGAGTCCCAGCGGTCGCTGGGCACGTATCGTGTGCGTGATGTCTTAAATGCACTCGTAGGTGAGACCTGGCGCTGGGACGAGGACCCCATCCGTCGCAGACTGTGGATCAGTCTAGCGGCACAGCCGACTCTGTCAGGCGTCGAACTGTCACAGAATTGGCTCCACGCCCAAACCTACCCCGTCACAGTTGACCCTAAAAAGCCGTGGTTGCCCCTGACCGAGCGCATCAGCGGGGTGCAGCCATGAACCAACAAGATCAACAATGGCAACAGCAGCAAGACGATCTTCGCCGCCGGGAACAAGCCGAGCAGCTAGAGCGTGAACGGCTCGAGCGCTTGGAACATGAACGACTGGAGCAAGACCAGCAGCTTGAGCGTGAACGCCAAGAAAAGCTGGATCAGCACGACTATGACTCCCGTCGTGAGTTGGAGGACGCTACCCCAAACAAGCCTGGTGTCTTGCGAACACTCATGCAAATTTTGTTCTCTCGCAAAGAACCAACGGCAAGCGTTGAAAAACAGAACGTGGAGCCCGTGTTTTCGTCTGTAGTGGATCCCCTGACCGAGACGCAAAACAATGAAGCAGTCACCGATTTCTTTGCTGAACAAGACAATCAACCGCAACCTGCCAGCGTTTCGCCATCCCCATTGGCATCTGCTGCACAAACCGGTACTCCAACTCCCAAGAAAAAGACAGGCTATCCGTGGAAGCTAATCCTGGCGTTGGTGCTTTTTGCTGTCCTTTTCTTGAGCTGGAAATACCTGTTTAACCAATCTGTGGTTGAGCAAACAGCCGCCTTGTCTGCAGCCGAACCCTCACTGGCTGAAATCGAAGATCAGGTCGCCCCTGTTAAGGATGAGGAAAAGGGTTCTGAGCCCTCCCCTGCTCCCACCAGCAGTGAAGTAGGAAGTGTAGAGAAAACATCTGACATACCGATGGGAACGGAACCGATAAACACAGCGGGGTCAACGGAATTCCAAGATATCCCCATTGATCTCGGAGAGACGTTCCCATCGAACCTTGAAACATCGCAAGGCTCGTACGCCGCTCAAGAAACACCAACATTTGAGGTGCAAATCTCGTCCCTGCAACGTGATGTCAACGAAATCAGGCAGTTACTCAATGAGCTCTTACAACAAAACGAACAGTTGATTGCTCTGTCCACACCTGCACCTACACCTGAACCAGAACCAGAGGCGGTGCCAGTTGTTGAACCTGCCCCCGTGAAAAAGCCGGTCACTCGTCGAGCCAAGGCCGCACCGAAGCCAAGCGTTCGTCTGGTCTCAGTCGATATGTGGGATGGCAAACCCTCCGTTGTCGTCGCCAGTACACGCGCAGGCGACAACCAAACCTTAGTGATGCGACCAGGTGACACCGTCAACGGCGTCACGCTGCAAAGCGCAAGCGCATCCGAGCGCAGCGCCTCTTTTCTCGTAAACGGAAAAACCACCAAATTAACTGTGGAGGGCCAGTGATGCCGCGCCTTATAAAAATCAAAGCAGCAGCCATCAGCCTGCCCCTGCTTTTCCCTGCGATGGCGCATTCGCAAACCCAGGCCACCGCTCAGCAGCGTACCGAAGAAGTCGCCAATGCTACGCAGGCACAAGGGCGTAATCCGATTGCGCTGGATGCCGTAGATCGCCTGCGCGCCAATATTTGGGGCTTAACCGACGAAGAAATGTTGCGCGCCAAAACCTTGCTGGAAGGCCCTCGCAAAGCATTCTCGGTGGAAAACCTCTCGCCTATTGAAGCGCTGGGCATTCACGCGACCTCGGAAGCAGAGCGCCGTAAATATGCCGAAATGTTCGCCCGAGCCTTTCATGCCGACGTGGAGCGCTCATTGGCATGGAATCGTGCTTTCACCGAAGCGATGGCACGCCTTTACCCAAATGAGCCAGTTGTCAATTTCAGTCAAATCCCACCCGTTCCCGCCACGGTAGGTGCGGCTGACACTTTGAACGTGCCGCGCACTGCCATCATCGAGACCCCCGCTCCGGGCTACACGCCTCTGACTCAAAGTGTGCCAGCACAGGGCTCTGCGAAGTAATGGGGACCTCCATGCACCGCCGACAGTTTCTTGGCGCCCTCACCGCACTGACGGCCAGTGGCGTCATGACGCGCTCGTGGGCAATGGCTGCACCTGCGCAATCGGAGTTGACGCAGCCTGAAGGCCTGGACCCGCAATGGTGGCCATATTGGTCAGATACGGCTGTGCGCATTGAGCCCAAGATCACACCCCAGGAGCAGACGACTATCCCCCACGGCTATGTTCGTCAGATGCCTCGCACACGCACCCGTCCTGGTGCACCGATCGTGACGGCATCCTTGTTGCCACCCCGCGCTTATGACTGGGCGGGACAGCGCTGGAACATAGATCCGTGGCTGCTTTACGGCGTGGCACTGCAAGAGTCGCAAATGAAATTTGGTCGGCAGACGCTGCCCTACCCTTGGACTCTGTGCGTCAGAGGTGCTGCCAAGCGCTATGGCTCCTATGAGGCCACCCTCAAGGCCTTGCGCAAGTATGTGGATGTCAGAGGTATCCGCAATGTGGATTGCGGTGCGATGCAGGTGAACTGGGGCTACCACAACGACAAGCTCCAAAGCTTTGAACGTGCTCTGGACCCTTACCCCAATCTCGATGTAGGTGCACAAATTCTGCGTGAACACTTTGACCGCAACAGTTCCTGGCGTTTGGCGGTCGCTCTCTATCACACGGGCTCCAGAAATACGCAAGAACGAATCAGCCGCGGCAATCGCTATAGCCGTGGCGTTTTCAACAAATTAGCCAACCTGGGCTTAGATGCGTCGGAACTGGCCACTTCAACCGGTTGGAGGCGATATGCACCGTAATCTCGCCCTCGCCTTCTTTGCAGCGACCACACTGATCTCCAGCTCGGTCAACGCTCAGACTGCACCGGTCGTCCTGGACGATTCGGTTCCGGCTGTTTCCTATTATTCGGCCTTAATTTCAGGTGCAGACCAACCTGGTGTTGGTGCCGGCATCCAGTTTCCGCTGACGTCGAACTTGCTACAACCTGGCGTGCTTAAGCCATCGGCTGTTCCAGTATTTAACCCAAAATGGATGACCCAAACATTAGCCATTGTGGGTGACGACAAAGGCTCAGAAGAATGGCTCAAGCTCCATTTGGAACGCCTGCTTTCTCTGCAGGCCACTGTCATTGTGGTATCCGCAGCCAGTGAAAAACGCTTTAAAGACATCCAGCGACAAGCCAACGCATTGCCAATCGTCCCTGATCCCGGCCACTGGTTACAGAGCCGTCTTGCCGCAGCGCATGTGACTGTCTATCCCGTGCTGATTGGCTTGGACGGTCAAGCGCGACAGATCATCTTCTCAGAAGGTTTTGAACGAGGTGAAGCGCATGAAAAATAACGCCGTCTTGGAAGCGTTACTGCGTCCACCTGTCGAAATTTGGAGTGCGGCAACGGCCTGGTCCGTCACGGCCACGGCTGCCCTGGCGCCTTGGGCGCTGATGATGCCCCCTTCTTTGGGCTACGTTGCAGCAGCAGGATCGGGCTACTTTGGCGGGGTCCGCTTTAAGCAGGCGATGCGGATCAAGCGTTATCACCATCACCTGAAATACTACAAAGTCACGAAAATTGCTCCCGCCAAAATCCCCGTGGCACCGGGCGAGTTTTACCTGGGCGAAGGGTTCGAGTGGTCGCAAGCGCACACACAACGTAAACGTGAGGCCTTGCAACCGCAGGCCAAGCGTTTTGTGCGTCCATCGGGCAAAGAGCTGGCTCTACGCAGCCTGGGTTCAAAAGCCATCGAACAAGCGCAAGGCAAAGGCCCCGTCAAACCCATTGTGCGAGCCATTGCAGGAATTGCGGGCATTGATCATTGGCTCAACCCATTGCAGCCTCATCCAGACTTAGGTGGCTCACCCATCGTGCATGGCGTGGGCAGCATGGACGAAGCCCCCGTCAAGATTCGCCAGTCTTCTCGCAATGGACACATGCTGGTCATGGGCACCACGCGCGTGGGCAAGACCAGGCTGCTGGAGTTATTTGCCACCCAGGACATTCATGCTGGGCACGTCACTATCGTGATCGATCCCAAGGGGGATGCCGATCTGATGCTGCGTATGTATGCCGAATGCGCTCGTGCAGGCCGCCTGGACCAGTTCTACATGTTCCATCTTGGCTACCCCGAGATCTCAGCCAGGTACAACGGCATCGGCAACTTCTCCCGTATCACCGAAGTCGCCACTCGTGCCACCAACGCCTTGCCCAGCAGCGGAAACTCCGCCGCTTTTAAAGAGTTCTCCTGGCGTTTTACCAATATTGTGGCTCAGGCCCAAGTTGCGCTGGGTCGTGTCCCGACCTATGAAGCCTTGCTCAAAGATGTGACCGGCATTGATGGTCTGTTCATGGACTATGCCCGCATGGTGTTTGGCCAACAAGCCCGCCAAGGCCGTCTGATCGACTGGGAAGTAAGACTGGCCAGCCTTGAGCTCGCGCTGCAGGATCGCAAAACCGCGCCGCCGGTGCCAAGAGCCTTGGCCGATCGACAGCCCGAATTTGTAGCAATGTTTTTGCTCATCAAAGAGGCCAAGATCAACGATACGGTCCTCGCAGGACTGGCAGCCGCCTTTAGCTATGAGCGTAGTTTCTACGAAAAGATCATCGCGTCCTTGGGGCCATTCCTGGAGAAGTTGACCACCGGCGCAGTAGGCAAACTGATCTCACCTGACTATTACGACCAAACCGATAAGCGTCCCATCTTCGACTGGATGAGCGTCATCCGGCAGGGAGGCGTGGTCTACGTAGGCTTAGATGCCCTCTCTGATTCCGTGGTCAGCTCTGCGGTCGGTAATTCCATGCTGGCCGACTTGGTCAGCGTGGGCGGCAAACTCTACAAGACCGGACTGGACCCTCATGCCCCAGACGGAAAAATCGTGTTGCCGACCATTTGTGCGCACTTTGACGAGGTCAATGAGATTGCAGGCCCTGAATTTGTGCCCATGGTGAACAAGCTGGGGGGCTCGGGCTTTCGGATCACCGCGTACACACAGTCAGCATTTGATATTGAGGCAAAAGTCGGAGATAAGGCCAAAGCGGGCCAGATCCTGGACAACTTTAACCACCTGGTCATGCTGCGCGTGCGTAGTGTCACTACGGCCAAGCTGCTGACGGACCAGGTTCCCGAAGTCGAGGTGGTCCATCTCACGCCAATGTCAGGCGTCACAGACACCGCCGCCCAAGGCACCGGCGTCGATTTCATCAGTCGCAACGATGATATCTGGACCAAAACCAAGGTCCCTATGATTGAACCAGCCGATGTGCTGGAACTACCGCAAGGCCAAGCCTTTGCGCTACTTGAAGGCAATCGACGCTTCAAGATCCGAATCCCGTTGGCTGATGCAAGAAACGACGAATTTGTACCGCAGTCTTTGCAAAACGTCGCCGCGCAAATGAAGGCCCGCTACCGGACTTCCGAGCAATGGGCCAGTGAAACCGACTGGTTCACTGAAAACTGGCTCAATAGCCAGCCAATCGCCGATGGCACGGGCATGATCGCCACTGATCTAGCGGTGCAGAATCCTGACCCCGATGACGACACTCAAAGCAACAGCGCGATAAACACTGACACGATGGGCCTGATCACAAGGGGGCACGGATGAGTACCAACTCGACCAGCCGCCCTGTTAAGCCCACCACTCGCGGCCCCATTTTGATGACATTTGAGATGGTCATGGGTTTGCTTATGGTCTCTGTCTCAGCGTGTGTGCTGGGATTGTTCATAGAACTGGCCGGCATTCATACGATTTGGAAGGACCAAGGCACAGGCCATGCTCGCTCTATCGTGGAGCAGGACCTGAGCTATATCGAGGCTGCCCCGAAGAGCCTGATTATTCCCAATACAGTGGCCTTCTCAAACAAGATGCTCGGCTACATCTCATGGCCTTACGAGAAGTTCGGAATCTTGCAATGGTATGCCAATAGCCATGACCCCGCCATGCAGCGTCAACAGGCCCTTCGTCGTGCACAAGAAATAAAGGCAAACGGCAACAGCCTCTCCTCCAGGCTGAAAACGATTGGCGCTGATGCCAGCCAATTTATCAGCACGGTACTCGTGCTTTCCATGTACGTCGCCATGGATGTAGCGCTTCGACTTTCGATTGCCCTTTATGCGCTGCCAGCCTTCGTTCTTGCGTGCCTAGTGGGTGCGGTCGATGGCCTGGTACGGCGTGACTTGCGCCGGTGGAGCGGCGGCCGAGAATCCTCCTTCGTTTATCACCACGCTAAGCGATACACCGCCTGGGCACTGACTGGAGGTTTCGGTCTGTATTTGACCTGGCCTTTCGGCGGCTTCAACCCCGCTTACATGGTTCTGATTTTCACCGCGTTGGTCGCTGCAACGCTCAGCACCACAGTGGCTTCCCTCAAAAAGTATATGTAGCGCCTCTCGCTCACATCACGACATTGGAGAAACGACAGAAATGAAACCACAGCAATCTGGCCTCTCAGAACGTAAGACTCATCGCGCCTGGGTAGCCGCGCTCATGCTCGTCGCGTGCGCCACCGTTCAGGCTGGAGATGCCGATAGTGAGCGCGAAAGTCTGGCACGGATTGAAAACGAGCTGGCCGTCGTGCAGCAGATGGTGGCCGCGGCCTCTCGTGATGCGCCTCCATCTCAACGAGTCAATTTTCGATATGAGTGGTTGATCAATGACCTGGACGTGATGCGTCGGGGAATTCAACAACACCTTAATGCCCCTATGCAGCCGCGTCCGGTCGAGCCACTGCGAGGCGACTACCGCCAATGACGCAGCTTCAGGAGATCTCCTTATGGGCATGAACAATGCGCAGATGGGTTCGAGCATGAGAGAGGCGTTTGCAGCGGGCTCGGGTGTTGACCCAAACGCCATGAAGATCGTGCTGACGGTCATAACGGTAGCAGCTGTGGCTCTGTTCTTTGCGTGGTTGGTAATGGCCGCTCTAGAGAACTACCGGGAGAACCAACTCAAGCAAGAAGAGGTGGTCTGGGCCTGCGTCAAATTAGTTGTGCTGTTGTCCTTAATCCTGTGGGTGTTGGTTTGACGCTCACAGGACTTCTTAACACATCAAACCATACGGAGTTTAGCTATGACCACACTGAACGCTCTGTTGGCGGCACCCCGAGCGGGGTGGCAAAAAGCCAAGCGTCACTTCGCGCAAGCCGCTTTGATCCCTGCTGTAGCGTTACTTTCGTCACCTGCCATGGCAGCTTTGCCCACGATGCCCACACCGGGATCTGGCATTGACGGGGCTCAAGTTGCTGACGGCGATTGGCTTGGAGCGATGGGTGCTTACTGGAAACAGGGCATCACGATTCTGGCCATGATCTTTGTTGGCTACTTTTTCCTGAAAGTCGTGATGGGCGCAATCACAAAGTGGACCCAATACACACGTGGCCAGGCTGATATTGCTGACCTGAAAGAATACGTAATCACTGGCGGTGTGCTTGCCATTGCGCTTGTCGCACTGGCCACGTATGCCATCGCCACGCTCGGGTAAAGGGGAAAAGTCGATATGGCTCGCAAGCCCTCTGCCCCACACCTTGAACAGCTAGATGAGCAAGTTACCCAGGGCATCGCTACGCCGATAACCGATCGCGTGAATGTTCAACCAGCCATTCTGAACGGTATGACGGTCGATGAAGCACAAATCATCGGTCTGATCTCCGTCGTGGTGTGTCTGCTGCTGGGCTTAGTACTGCTGGCCATAACCGGCTTCTGGCAAACACTTCTGGCCATCATGCTATTTGGACCATTAGTCATTTTGTGGTTTGCCTCTAAATACCTGGCTGGACTTAAGCGCAACCGTCCTGACGGCTATTACAACCAGGCTATGCACCACTGGATGGCCTCTCGTGGGTGGGTGAAAGCCAAATTCATCCGCCACAACGGTTATTGGAGCTTGGGCCGGACCTTGCCCTTTAGCTTGTCCACATCATTCAACCCTAAACCGTCCCGTCAGAACGTTGTTTCTACGGGCGAAACGGCCATCCCCTCTTCTTGCGCTGCTCAAGGTGTGACACCGATAGCGGATAAAGCGAGCAACAACGTATGAGTTCAAAATATTTAAACGCCCTGGCCACTGTTCAGGCGACAAATAAAAGACTGGGCGCACTTGTTTTAGTTGTCGCCGCACTTGGGGCTGTGGGTATGTACTTTGCTGCCCGCACACCGCATCGAATCGACGTCAACCTGCACCCCAACATTCAAGGTGGGGACGTTGTCACCGTAACCGACGGTCAGTCGCCGGTCCCTGACGTCAATGTGTATGGCTTTGCCTACTACATCTGGCAGCAGGTCAACCGCTGGCAAGCCGACGGGTACAAGGACTACGGCAAGCAAATCTACTACTACCAGGCCTACATCACCCCGTCTTGTCGCGCTCAGCTAGAGAACGACATGAACACAAGAGATAGAGCCGGTGAGTTGCGATCACGCACACGCATCATGACCGAGATTCCAGGGTTTGGGTTTTCACCCAGACGAGTCATTTCGCAAGGCACCAACA
This sequence comes from Alcaligenes sp. NLF5-7, assembly GCF_024266725.1. Taxonomy (NCBI): domain Bacteria; kingdom Pseudomonadati; phylum Pseudomonadota; class Betaproteobacteria; order Burkholderiales; family Alcaligenaceae; genus Alcaligenes; species Alcaligenes sp. NLF5-7. The sequence continues at coordinate 3,868,884 of NZ_CP100755.1, read as the reverse complement.
CCTGGACAGTACTGCTCGACATGCAATTGCAAGAGACATTTCGTGGCCAGCAAATCAAAGACATCTACATCCGGTATCCGATGCGTGTCGTGAAATATGACGTCGACCCCGAGAAAAACCCGTGGAAGCTGGCCATTGATTGTTATGGCAACAACCGCCCAGCCCGCTTGAACCCTGACGAAGTCGCCGCCGTTCAAAAGAACAATCAGAGCCCTGACCTGCCTTCTGAATCAGAGATCATCCCTGCGACGCTGCCAGGCACCGTCAGCGACCCGGCCACCAACGTGACCGACCCCGCTCCGACGCCTATCCAGGTGCGTCCCGTCCAACCACAAAGCGAGTGAGATTGTCATCCATGAAAGCCATTCTTAGCATTCGCAAAACAGCTCTGGCCTGCGCTCTTTTAGGACTGGCCCAGTACGCACAGGCGCAAGTGCGAGACTTGGGACCAAACTTGGAGAGCGTGCCAGCTGATCTCATTGCTCCAGATCCTGGCAGCACAAACCCACCTGCCAATGTGGCCCCCACTACAACTGCACTTGGGAATAATCCGCCCGACCTGGGAGAGATCCCCGATCTCGGCACCCCATCATCGAACACTGAGTATCAGTACTCTGGCAGCAATGGGATGAGTGGCCAGTCAATGCCGCTCAGTGCCGTGGATGCTGCGATTCAGCAGGCAGCGGAAAACCAAGACGAAACAGGCAAAACCATCCGCAAGCCACCGCAGAACAAGCCACATGGAGTCGAGCGGGCCGTGTTTGATCGTGCTCCTGTGCGCGCCCCGCTTCCCGTGGGTATTGAACGCATGATCACTTTGCCGGCGCCTGCCGCCCTGCATGTGCCCTCGGATATGTCCAAGATTGCACGAATCGAAGTCATTGATCGCACGATGTACATCACGGCGCTGCAGCAGTTCACACCCGTGCGAATCATTGCCGAACTCATTGATTCCGGGCAGCAAATTCCCTTCGATCTGCTTGCCGACAGCACGACAGCCAGTGCTCGTAGTGAACTGCAGGTTTTTGTCGTGGCCTCCTCATCACCTGGTGCAGGAAGAATTGACGGTGATGGCCCCGCCTCCCAAGCGGCTGCTCAAGCGACCAGCATGGCCAATGAACACACATTGAGCCAGCAAATGGCGGAATCAGCCCCCACAGACATGGTTCAGCTTACTCGCTACGCCGCACGCCAGCTGTATGCCCCCAAGCGGCTGGCCGCGCCACTCTCAGGTGTACAGCAGGTCGAAGTCACGTCCGAGCCAATTGCCAACCTAATACGCGGCGTCAATGTTGTATCAACCCCCGTTGGTCAGTGGCGTTCTGGCCAGCTCTATGTGACAGCCGTCCTCATCAAGAACCGATCACACCACCCCTTGGAAATTCCCCTGGAGCAAGTGCGCGGGCAATGGATTGCAGCAACCGCGCAGCATGGGCGGATTGGTTCAGCCGGTTCCGAGACGGATACCACCGCCATTTATTTGGTGTGCCAGCGCCGATTTGAAGCCTGCCGCTAATAAAGGAACAACAGTATGAGCAGCACGTCTAGCAACAAACTGATCCCCATCCTCGGTGGTGTCGCCGTCCTGATCGTGAGCGTAGTGATATACAAGCAGTTTTCAGGTTCAGGATCCTCTCAAGACCCGGTACTGACCTCCATTCCGACACCTGAAAGTGCCACACTGCCCACAGCGCAAGGAGCGGACAATGACAACGCCGCTGAAACCTTGCGCACCGTCACCGCCAGCAATGAACAATTGCGGCGTGATGTGGCACGCGTGATTGAAATGAACAATCAACTCATCGCTGAGAATAAGCGCATGGGCGGTGCTAATGCGACGGTTTCACGTCGCATCGAACAAGAGCAGCGTGACACGCTCAATCTGGACGGACCCCGTACGGACTCGATCGATCCGAGCGGCGACGAGACTGGTGCCAAAAGCGCAGTCAACCTGACATTGCAGCGCGGCTCCGAGGCGGTTGATACATTTTCACGCGCCTTTCAAATGGGCATGTCGCCTGCCCGTTCTGAAACAGAAGCTGCCAATCGAGCGGCCCAAGCTAGAACGACTCCGCTGCGGCCTCATCAATCAACGCCCATGGGAACACAAGCGACCACGGCAACTGTTGCCTCATCCGGCCCGTACCGTGTATTGCCTCCCATGGGGTACAGCGCGATAACGGAGTCCGAACGTGGCCGCAATGGCAATGATGGTCCAGCCATAACGCGCTATATCCGTACCAGTGGTAACCAAGCCTATACGAATAGTTCAATTGGCTCTCTAACATCATCAAACGTGGCACAGACCCGGTCAGCACCACAAGCCGCCAAGCCTGAACCGATTCCGTACTTCACAGTGCCCGAGAACTCAACACTGGTTGGCGCTGTTTCTATGACCAGCCTCATCGGTCGGGTGCCGATTGATGGACGTGTGACTGATCCAATGCAATTTAAGGCGATCGTCGGACGAGACAACCTGGCGGCCAATGGCTTTGAGTTACCTGCCGACATTGAAGGCATGATCGTGACGGGTGTGGCAATTGGCGATATGGCGCTGTCATGCTCAGAAGGAAAAGTGCGCTCGGTCACCTTTGTCTTTAATGACGGCACGGTTCGCACCATCTCTGAGCGCTCCAAAGGCGGCGGTAATGCCAACGTCAATGGTGGCGGCAGCACCCAAGACCTGGGCTACATCTCCGACGTTCACGGCAACCCCTGCATTCCCGGCAAATTCGTCACCAATGCCCCGGCCTATTTGGCTGACCTGGCCATGCTCAAGGGGCTGGATGTCGCCGCACAAGCTTACTCCGATGCCCAGCGCACCGTCTCCAACAACCTGGGCACGGGCAATACCACCTCTCAAATCACCGGCTCACGCAGTGGCTACGCCATGGGGCAAGCGGCCTCTGGCGCAACCAATGAGATCGTCGCCTGGATGACCTCCCGCCTCAAGAATAGTTTCGACGCCGTTGTAACCCCGGCTGGCAAGCAAATAGTCATTCACCTAGATAAAGAACTGCAAATTGACAAGATGCCCAACGCCCGCAAGCTGGTGTACCGCCAGCAAGGGACGCAGCAGCTTTCTCGTGGAGCACATTATGGTCTGGAATAACACTGCCCAACGCCTGGCGCTGGCTCTAATCACCACCGCCATGTTCAGCGGTTGCACCGTCATGATGGATCGCGAATCCCCGCTCAATGAGGTCACCAAGGACTCGCCAACGGTGCTGGACGTCTACCGAGGTACTGATTATCGAAACGAAGCGACTCGTCAGTCGCGTATTACCCCCCAGGAGCGGATGCGCGAGCGCACGCAAGCCAGACCGATCAATGCGGGCGATGAGTTGACACAGCGATATTGGTCAGCCATTGAACCCATGAATCAACGCTTTGCTCGTTTGCCCAACCCTGACCTGGTAATGGTGGTGTTCCCCCACCTAGCCAAGGGCCAGTATCCGGTTCCAGGTTACGTAACTGTCTTCCCGATGTACGACCAGACGCAGTATGCGCTACCTGGTGAAGTCACCCAAGATTTGCTGCAGTGGCGAGGTGACTACTTTGAAGCTAAATCCAGCGCCAAGAAAAAGGGAGGCGCAGATGATCGCTAATGTGGCCAGCTTGTTCGGATTCACGCGTCAACGTGCAGCGCAACCAGGCAGCAAACGCACGCCTCGATCTCCTCAAGTCACTGCAAAGGCATCGTCTCCTGGCCAGACCGTCGCAGACCGTCGACGTATGGCCCTGCGGCCACCTTCGTTTACCGACATGCTGCCCTATATCAGCTATGCCCCTGATGAACGCATTTTCGTGTTGCGTGATGGCAATACGCTCGGTGCACTGTTTGAGCTCTCTCCGATTGCGACCGAGGCCATGCCTATCGAAATTCTGAATGAGCACGCCCAGAAGATTCAGGAGGCCTTGCAAGCCATGCCATCGGTCAACGGCGCACCGTGGATCGCACAGTTTTTTGTCAATGATGACCGTAACCTGGATCATCTTAATGACACCTTTACCGACTATATCCTGGAGCAACATAAGGACGATGGCCTGGGCCAGGAGATCCTGAACTCGCCGTTTACCCAGGCAGTATTGGATGAGGTGCGCTCGCACCTGTCGAATGTCTCGCAACCCAATGGCCTATTCACCGATACGCTTGTCACTGGTCAAGTCTGGCGCGGGCAAATCCGCCGTGTTCGTTGTTGCCTGTATCGTCGATTTGGCGGCGCAGCCGATGATCCACAAACGCCGGTGCAGCAAATCGAGTCGGTGGCCAACACCATCATGGCCACGTTTTCCGAGGCCGGTGTGGCCGTTCGCCGCTGTACCGGCAAAGACCTCTATGAGTGGCTACTGCCGTTTTTTAACCGTGATCTGCCTTGGGCGCCAGGCACGCAAATGATGCGTGAATTACCCTACCCCGGCGACACCCCGTTGACCAACGACGAGGATACGCCCATTTTTGGATGGGACTTGTCAGAGCTATTGAGCATCAATGAGCCTCGTTCGGACCTGGAACAGGGGTTATTTGAGTTTGATGGCGTACCGGTCAAAGCGCTGACTTTGCAAAATATGCGCAAACAGCCAGAAATCGGACACTTCACGGCCGAACTAGCCAATGGCAAAGAACGATTTGCACGTTTTGATCGGCTTCCTCCCGGTTCGATGCTTTCAGTGTCCATTACCATCGCGCCGCAGCACATCGTCGAGTCACAAATTGAGCGGATCCGGGATGCATCACGCGCTAAGACGGCGCAGGCCATTGAAACCTACCGGGAGTGCTCCAACGTTTTGAATGAGATAGTTCGGGGCAACCACCTATTTCCAATGATGGTGACCCTGTACGCGACCGCCACCAGCACGGATGAACTCGATAGCAACATCAACACAATTAATGCGCTGTTGATCCCATCGGGCCTGAAGTTCATCAGTAATCAGCATGACCTGGTCCCGCTGGACACATTCATGCGGGCGCTGCCGTTTAACTATGACCCCGCTTTCGATAACCAGGTACTTCGTCGATCCCGTCTGACATTCGCCTCTCATATTGCGCGCCTCTTACCACTGTATGGCCGTGCCCGTGGCACACCCCACCCTGGCATGTGGTTCTGGAATCGCGGCGGCGAACCCTTGTTTGTGGATCCGCTCAACAAACGCGATCGTAAAAAGAACGCACATATGTTGGTGCTGGGGCCGACAGGAGCCGGTAAATCGGCAACCTTGAACTACATCGCCATGATGACGATGGCCATTCATCGGCCACGACTGGTGATTGTCGATGCAGGGAACTCCTTCGGCCTTTTGGTTGATTTTTTTAAAGACAGAGGGTTATCGACCTACAAAGTAGAACTTAACAGTAGTGCAAAAGTGTCATTGCCACCGTTCGTCCATGCGTACCAACTGCTAGACGATAGCGAGGTGATGGAGAGCTTCGTGGCGGCTGAGCAGCAGGCACGAAGCAACGCAGGCCTGCCCGACGACGAGCTGCTCAATGCCCTGCTCGGAGACGATGACGAGCCGTCCTCTGACAGCGTGTCCTTTCATGAAACGTTCCAGGCCAGACAAGAAGACGACGAGCAGGACGACGAACTGGATAAAAGGGACTTGCTGGGCGAGATGCTGATTGCCGCGATCCTGATGATCACAGGCGGTGAAGCGGACGAAGTCGCACAGATGAGTCGAGCCGACCGGTACTTGGTATCACGCGCCATCATCATGGCCGCGATCAGTTGCAAAGAACGGGGAGCCAAGCACCCGTTGACACAAGATGTGGCCCTGCAGCTGATGCACATGAATAAGGACCAGACCATGTCACCGGCGCGGCGTGCACGCGCCGAAGAAATGGGTCAGTCCATGATGACCTTCACCCAGGCGCTGCGAGGCAAATTATTCAATCGAGAGGGACAGGATTGGCCAGATGCAGACGTCACTCTGGTCGAAATGGGTACGCTCACTCAAGACGGCTATGAAGATGCCTTAGCAGTTGCGTACACAAGCCTCATCGACTCAGTACAGTCCCGTGCCGAGCTGAACCAACACTCTGGTCGCCCGATGGTCTTTCTCACTGACGAGGGCCACTTGATCACAACCAATGAGCTGCTTGGCCCCAAGATAGCCAAGGGCACCAAAATGTGGCGCAAATTCAATACCTGGTTCTGGCTTGCCACACAAAACCTCAAAGACTTCCCCGACTCCATGGAGCGCGTGCTCTCGATGTGTGAGTACTGGATGCTGCTGACCATGGACAAAGCGGAGATCGAAGAAGTGGTGCGGTTTCGGTCGCTCACTAACGAACAGCGAGCCATGATGGAATCCGCCCAAAAGGAGCCCCCGAAATACACGGAAGGGGTTCTGATATCTGCGACCGGCCAGATGCTCTTTCGCAACGTTCCTCCTGCTCTTCCCATTGCGTTAGCCATGACTGAGGGCCATGAGAAAGCACACCGACGTCGCCTGATGGAAAAGCATGGGATCAACGAAATGGGGGCTGCTCAAATGGTGGCACAAGAGCTGGCGCGGAGTCGCTCATGACTAAGACACGCTCATTTTTCATCGCCGCCTCTCGTCTTGCAGCTCGCATGGTATTGCTGCCTGCACTTTCTGCCGTTGTCACCCCATCGTTTGCGCAACAGTTTGGCCAGGATCTGTATGCAGGCGTCATGACCGTAGAGGTGTTTGCCAATACCGCCATGCCAATCACCCCGACTACGTCTCCTCACTATGCTCTTTCCATCTATCGCTTGGATGCGATGAGTAATCTCGAAGCTCAGATGAATGAAGGTATGCCACAAGACGAAGCAGAAGCACGTCTATGGGTTGCCAACAATGAAGCCCGCTTACGACAAATGATCCAACCCATGGTCGCGAGTGCCGTTAACGGCCTGGCACGCGCACAGCGTTATCAGATTGACCGATTACCAGCGGTGGTCATCAACCAGCGCTATGTAGTCTTTGGCTATGTCGACGTTGACCAGGCGCTAATGGCCTGGCGTGACAGCCAAAATTAAGGGGCGCTCATGTCAATCACTACTTTGCGCTTTAGGCACATGCTGGCGATTAGTTTGCTGGTGCTGGCCACCGCGCTGCGGCCTGTTCCAGCAACAGCTGCCACAACCACGGCGGGCGTCGTCACCAATACGGTCGCAGCACTACCCAGCTGCACATCCTATCAGGTCAAAGGCATTTGCGTCTGGCTGGTTTGCATCCCGCTCATTGGCTGCTTCATCCGGACGTCGGTTCGGGTTGCACATTACGTGCCCGATGTCGTGATCAGCACCTACAACGATCCTCTGGCTCACCCTTGGGCTGAGGTGGGTAAGCCATTGGCGACAGCTATATCTTCAGTGGGATCAGCCGTAGTCGGCGCCCCGATCGACGCATCAGCAGGAACACAGCGCGAGGGCACAGAGGTGACTACCTATAAAAGTGCGGACGCCATTGGCAACCCCGCAGGCTTGATTGCCAGCATCGCCAGCGGCTACATCCCTAGCTTTGGCAGTTCATTCCAGTTTCCGGGCTATAGCGAATTGTTGGCTTTTACTCGCACAGAACTGCCTCGTATCGCGCAGTCTTGGAGGCAAGTTCCTCAGCAACTGGGCAACGAGTTTATTGAAGCAGCCCGTGCCATGACCAATGCACCAGCAGACATCATTTCCTCCGTCTCTGCATTTCCGGCAAAACTTGGCGAGCTGAGCTCATCGATTGGAAATTTGAGCAATGTCTTTGGTGGAAGCGTCAGCACCCAAGCCATTGGCTTGTCCGGCGTCGATATGGTGGGGGCCGATTTGGGGCCAATCCGGGACATGGTGCAACTCGCTCAAAATCTGGGTGCCTCCGGTGGGCTATCTGAGATGTTCTGCCCCGGCTCAGCGTCGGTGTTCAATCTGCATTTTCAGTCAGACATGGACGCGATGAGCTGGCGAGGGTTTTGGCCGCTAGAGATGCTCTACCCCCAATCATGGGTGCTTGGTACAGGAGAAGTAAGCACCTCGCCACTTTCCACCACCTGGGGCCCTATCTACCCACGCAATGGCGAGCTTGTGCAGTCACACCCTGTAAAGGCCTCCGCCGTTCTGGCCACGCGTGTCGGAAGCATCATCTCGCAATCGGCACAGCCCCACATTTACAAGCGTCTGCAACCCGGTAGTGGCTACAAGTACTTCCCTACCTCCAAGCCTACTACCTGGCAAATGATCTACCCGAGCGCTCAGCGGTCCTGCATGACCTTTGGTGCTGATGACTCTCTGAGCCTAGCCAGCTTTGGCGATTACAAGACAGACGGTGCCGACGGCTACATGTGGAACATGTGGAACCACTACGACTGCTGCCGCATCCGTGGTGAGTTTCTGTACAGCATTCCTTAAGCGAAGGACGACTATCTATGCAACAACCACAACGCCCCTTCTCACTGCGCTTGAAACCAGCCGCCATGCTGCTGGCTCTTGCGTTGATTTCGATGAGCGTCATGGACGACGCCTACGCACAGCCCGTACGCGGCTCCTCGCTGTATTACCGAATGGGAGGCGGGTCGCCCGGCGGCTCTGCCAATTATCGCGGCCAGGTCGCACACAATCTAGGCTTTGGCGCAAATGCCAGGCTGAATTATTCATGTGGCAAATTTGATATAGGCCTATCTTGGGCCAATATCATGAATAACCTCAACAACCTGGGCCAGACGGTGACTGGGGCAATTCAATCTGGTATCGCCGCTCTCCCCTTATACGTCTTGCAACGCGCACAGCCAGGCCTGTATCAGATTTTCCAAAACTATTCGCAGAAAGTGGATCTCCTGCTTGGTGCCAGCCTTAAATCCTGCGAAGAGATGGAGGCAATGGTTAAAGCGGGCCAGAACCCCTATGAAGATTGGATCAAGATGGCCAAAGGCGAAGGCTGGAAGATCAAGGCCTCTGCGCAAGGTGATATTTACCAGGCGAAAATCGACATTGAGAAAAATGAAGAGGCAAACAAAGCTGGAGTGCCATGGGTTTTTGGCCAGAATGCCGGGGGTGTAGGAGGCCGACCCATTGAGCCGGTGCGAGATCTCTCTGTGGCGGGCTATAACGCTACCCTCAACAAACCAATCACCGCACCGGAAACCACGGACTACAGTAATTCACCTGCCGAGAAAAACTCTCGCCTGGTTCGTGCGTTTAAATCGCCGGCAGAACTTGCCCAATGGACAACCGAAGTCCTGGGGGATCAGAAGGTCTATACCTGCGGGCAACATCACTGCCCCGCCCCAACCACGGTCGTGACCTCCAGCGGCCTGGGCCCCAAATATGAAGCTGAAGTCGATTTCGTCCAGCCCAAGCTAGAAGCAATGGCCAACCCATCGAACTCGGCCACGTATGCCGATCTCGCAGAAATCTCAGCTCCTGGCTTTGCCGTGTCTCCCCAGTTGCTTGACTCATTACGGGCTATGCCGCCTGACACCCGCAGCATCGCTGTGAACCGCATTGCTCAGGAAATGGCGATGCACCGGGTGATCAATAAAGCGTTGGTGGCGCGTAGCGTGTTGATGACCGGCCTGACATTACCGGAGGTGACGGCCGCAGGAGATGCCATCCAAAACACCCAGGCCTCGGTCGATCGCTTAAGTGGCTACATTGACGACTTGATGTATGAGGCTCGGATCCGTAAGGATCTGACGTCCCAGACGGCCTTGTCAATCATCAACACCCAGTCCGCCATTGACACTCAATCACTGAACGTACCGGGCGGCAACCCTGTTGATCCTGCCCCAGCAGTGGGTGGACGGGTGCCTGGACTATGACCCAAGGCTCTCTCACCAATAAACGCAGCTGGCTGTGGCGAGCCTTGGTATGGGTCGCCATCGGTATGGCCGGATTTCTGCTGCTCATTGGGCTGCTCGGCGCACTAGCACAGTCATTTATCGGCCAGGAACATAAACTCCTGACCCTTCTTGAGGGAACGTCGTCAGTGCGAGATATCGGTGCTATCGCTCAATGTGTGGCAACACTACTCATGATCGGGCGCTGGCCAGCCGTCGTTCGCTGGCTTCAAGCCAGACACATTGTTCAAGAATTCGAATATGACGCCGTGCTGGCCAGCCGCCGCAAGGTGGCCGCATTTATCACACTGTACTTAATCTTGATCCCGATTGGCCTCGACCGTATCTGGCGCTTGGCAACAGCGCTCATGACGGCTTAGGTGGGGGAATAAGCCATGCAACTAGACAGTTACCTCGAACTCTTTACCACTTTCTACGGGTGGGCTTTTGCCAATATTTTTGGCGAGATCGTGACCGGCACCGGCTTGGTCGTCATCCCCTTTCTTGTGGTAATCCTCAATGCCTGGCGCGAAGCTGGCCAGCGGGGAATGCAAGACATCGGCGTTATGGGGGTCATCAAAAGCGTACAAACGCAGCTCATCGTCATGTTGTTTGTGATGTCGGTCTGCTTTTTCACTTCGCCCATCACAAGCCTAACGTATGCGCGCTTGTCGTACGTGCCTCCTCCTTCGATTGATAACCCTAACCCTGTAGAGGCAACGCCTGGAGCCAGTGACAGCACCTACGATACGGCACTACGCGACGCTATTGATGGAAGCATGAGCCAGGCCAGCGGGCTGAGTAACGTGCCCCTATGGTGGTATTCCATCATGTCCATCAGCTCTGGGATCAACAATGCCTTTCGCAATGGCATGAATAACTCCGGCTCTGATATGCGGGTTCTGGAGGATATGGCCAAGAATGCCACAATCGAAGACCCCGCGTTGCTCGGTGATGTGCAACGGTTTTATAGCGAATGCTTTATCCCGGCACGCAGTCAGTATCTGCGCAGCGATCGCAGCAGAATCAGTGCATCAGGTGCCTCGATCTTGGCAGAATCCAATACCGACTATGGGCCAACTGATGTGGATTGGATGGGCAGCCAGTTTTTCAGAACTGAGCCTGGGTATTACGCCTCCATGCGCAGTCGTGCTCCAGTAACTGGTTTTGCGATCGATTACTCCCGCGATACGGAGTACTACGACCCATCGAGCGACGTGGATCCACAAGTCACCGGCGCTGTAAACCCAGAGTTTGGACGCCCAACCTGCAAGCAATGGTGGGAGGATCGGCTACGAGAAAAGCTGATCGATGGAAGCCCTGGGGTGCGAGCGTTCGCATCCAGAGCAGCGAACGTTCTCACCTTTACGTCGTTCGACAAACAAAAAGATGAAGTGGCTCGTCTGGCGTCAACCGCAGCCAATCCAGTCTTTGTCGATTTCGATCAAATGATGGGCACCCCTTATGATGCTGCCACAATCGCGGGTCGAACGATAACGGGCGCTGGGAGCACGCTCGGTGTAGGAGGCGCAGCTTTCATGGCCAGCATGGCATGGATGCCATTGGTGACCTCGTTACCGATGATCCAGGCATTGGTTCTCATGGGTATCTACGCTTTTCTACCCTTGGCCACTTTGGTAAGCGGTTTCAGTCTCCGGGTATTGTTCTTAGGTGCCATGGCCATTCTTACTATCAAGATGTGGGCATCGATGTGGTACATCGCCACCTGGATCGACGGCCACCTAATTAATGCCATGTACCCTGGCGCTCTGGGCAATATATTTGTTCAAGAAGCCATGATGATCGGCAAAGGAGCGATTCCAGCAGGCTATAAACGAATGGTGCTGAACACGATTTTATTGTCGCTGTATGTCGGGCTACCGATCATTTGGTCGTCGATGATGGCGTGGGCTGGGCTAAAAGTGGCGGGTGGTATCGATAAAATGGTAAGTGAAGGAGGAAACGGAGCAGCCAATTCAGGACGACTTCCATTGTTAGGGAAATTCTTTGGTGGGAAGAAGTAACACCTCATTGTTTTCATGCAAGAAACCCAAACAAATTTTAATGTTTATGTGAACTTACACGAATATGGACTACTTTTAGCTTCAATCGCCCATGTGAAGTGCCCTTCTCTTAGTTTAGGGGCTAGAAAATGTGCGCTTCAAGAATCCGTTGGAAGAAGCTTGAAGCGCCTACTGTCTAGCCACCTCACTTAGCCATGGCAGCGAGAAAACCTACTCTTTTACGACGTCGGCCAAGAGCTCACCTACTGAACGAGCAACCACATAGCGAGTGGGATTCTCACCAGTCCCAAGCGCAGCGAAATGCGCCTTGCCACATTCTATCTTGGCACTTTCCTTGTCGCGCAGGTCGTCGGTAAACAGGCTGCTTTTGGTCTCCACCACGAAGTACAGGTGCTGGGTGCCGTCTTCTTCTTCCACCAACACGGCCCAGTCGGGGTTGTAAGAGCCCAACGGCGTAGGCACCTTAAACCAGCCTGGTAACTTGGCGTAGAGTTTGATGGCGTCGTTCTTTTCCAGCCCATCGGCAAAGTCACGCTCAATAATCGAGTCGTACACCACGTGCTCATAGATCGACTTCTGGGTATCCAGCAGCATGTTCTTGAGATAGCCGGTGAGCTCTTCCTTCTCGAACAGTTCCTGCGCATAGACATGCTGGTCACCCAGCTTCTGGTACTTGATGCCATCGACCAGGGCCAAGCGCTTGCAGCGGTTGATGGTTTCGGCAGTCAATTCGATGAACTGCTGCGGATTGCGCTTGAAGTCGTCTAGGCGGCCGCTTCCCGTCAGGATGTTGACGATGGTGCGTCGAGTGAGCTGGGTGCGATCCTGCAGGTCGGTCAGCAAATCCGGTAACTCGATATCCGCCTCGTCCAGCACCACGGTTGCCGCGCCCACTTTCTCTGTCGCGGCGACACCCGCCTTGCCGATAGAGATGTCGGCCTTGCGCCATTGCAGCCGTGCCTTGGCAATCACCGGGGCCTTCTGCAACGCTGCAATGCAATCCGTCACCAACTTGGCGTTGTCGAACTGCACGCGGTACGTTGTTTGGTGCTTGATGCGGTCCCACAGTGCCTTGAACTCGTCGCTCAGATAAACGGCCTTGCCATCCTTGCCCTTGCGCAGCGGCACTTGCCTGCGTTCATCGGCATTCTTGATATCGAGCCGGCCAGACACCTTACGCAGCACTTCAGCAATCTGAGCCTTCTGCACATCAAACTCAGGCGGCAGTTCCAAGGTGCCGTTCTTTAGCGCCGTTTTCAGTGAATCCTGTACCTTGCCCTTGGCATCAATATGGCCAGCGGCTTTCAGGTGCTCCCACAGTGCCTTTGAGTGCTCGATGCCCAACGGTGCGGCATGCCCATCAGCGCCGGTCACGGCAATGGCGGCAAATTGGTGCTGCTCCACGATGCCGAAGCGGATGCCCGTATCTTTCTCGATTTCCTTTTGCAGGTTTTCGGCAAACTGTTCGTAGTTTTCCGTGGCCACCACGGTGAGGGTGTTGACTTCAAAGCCGCGAACCCGCTCGCCATCCTGGTTGACGCACAGGCGCAGGCCGCGGCCAATAGTCTGGCGACGCTCGCGCTCGGTCTGAATGTCGCGCAAGGTGCAAATCTGGAACACGTTGGGGTTGTCCCAGCCCTCCTTGAGTGCCGAATGGGAGAAGATGAACTTCAGCGGCGTACCGAAGGACAGCAGCTTCTCTTTCTCCTTCATGATCAGGTTGTAGGCGCGCTCGGCATTCTCACGGTTGCCCGCATTGTTCTCGGCGGTGTCGGTCCAGCCGCCCTTCTTGTCGATTGAGAAATAGCCGTTGTGCACCTCCTCGACGGCTGACGCCAGGTCGATCTCGGCAAACAAGCTCTGGTAGGCTGGCAACTTGGCGGCACGACGATACTCCTCCTCGAACATCTGCGCATACACACCTTTGACCGGCTGGCCGTCCACATCGTATTGACGGTACTTGTCCACCGCATCAATGAAGAACAGGCTCAACACCTTGATCCCCATGGGCCGCAGGCGCATTTCCTTGTCTAAGTGTTCCCTGATCGTGCGGCGAATCATCTCGCGCTGTACGGCAAGCGCATCCACATCAGCGTGGGCCTCGCCCAGCTTCAAAAACACTTCGCCACCGGGGTAGCGCAGCTCCATGAACTCTTCACCTTTGGCCGTATTGATCTCGCCCACCCGGAAATCGGCGTAGATCGGCCGCTTGGCGAACTGCTCCAGATCATCGCTATCCTGCACGCCCAGAACTTCCTGCCGCTGTACGCCACTGGCCGTGGCCACGTCCAATTCGACCTTGGCACTGATGCGGCCTCGCTTGTTTTCTACCTTCAGCAGGCGCACGAAGGGTTTGTTGTGCGCATCTTCTACCGTGGCTGACGCCACCTCGATCTGCTTGACCAGTTTGCGCTCATAGGCATCCACGGCATCCAGGCGGAACACCATGTGATGCTTGTCAACATGGGTAGCGGAGTAGCGCAGCGTGCAGAGCGGGGTCATCGCATCCAATGCTTCCTTGCCACGGCCCTCCAGACCACCATCCACGCTTTGCGGCTCATCCACGATGATGATCGGCCGAGTCGCCTTGATCAGGTCAATAGGCCTCTCGCCGCCGGTCTTCTCGCTCTCTTTGTAGAGATTATTCACATCCTTCTTGTTGATGGCACCCACCGTCACCACCATGATTTGGATGTTGGAGCTGGTGGCGAAATTGCGCACCGGCCCGGGCTTGCCCGAGTCGTACAGAAAGTAATCGAAGGGCGCGCCCGCATACAAGCCTTTGAAGTGCTCCTCGGTGATTTGCAGGGTCTTGTAGACGCCTTCCTTGATGGCCACCGACGGCACTACGATCACGAACTTGGTAAAGCCGTAGCGTTTGTTCAGTTCGAAGATCGTGCGCAAATACACATAGGTCTTGCCAGTGCCGGTCTCCATTTCCACCGTAAAATCGCCGGAAGTCAGCGAACTGGAAGGCGGCAGAGCTCCACGCAATTGCACATCATTCAAGTTCTTCAGCAGTTCGTCGTCCAACAGCGTCAATCGGTTGCCAATACCGTGTCCTGTATCTTGTTTATCGAAACTCAACGCAGGCATGGTCACAGTGAACTCGGTGCGGCAGATCTCCTGACCACGGAAAAGATCGCACACGGCCTCGATGGCCTGCATTTGGTAATCAAGGTTGGGCTCAAAATGCAGCTTCATTGGCTCACCTCTTCGATCAAACGGGACTCTCTATCGTGGCGGGTACGGTCCGGATCATCTGTCGAAATCACGAGCTTGAGCTGCTCAACATAGTCCAGCGGCAAGCAGTTTTCCTGCGCACCGGCAATCACCAAGGCTTTGTACCATCCATAAGGCGTTAATGATTCATCTGTCGCCGTTGCTTGGTACGCCTTGGCAATAACTTTATTGCCGTCATGCAGAACGTGAGCCTCGATCTCTTCATATCCGTGTCCGAGCCCCTCTGCACGGTCAAGTTCTGCCTTATCTGAATCTTCAATCCGATAAAGAACACCGATGACGCGCTTGCCTTGGCAGGCGACAACATCGCATTTCCCCGAGTTGTCTTTGCTTCGCTTGTGCCAGCGAAGTTCATGATCCGGCAATTTAGCCACACCGAATGGCCTCGCAGAAGGGCAGCGCTCCCGTAGACGACCGGAAAGCATGTTCGAGCCATAAGCAAAATACAGAAAGGAATTTTCTGGCATCACAGACTCCTTATATTCTGGATGCCGTGCTGCTCCAAAATCGCAGCGAGGTTGGTCTTGGCCACGTCGTCAGCAAAGGCACTGTCGCGGAACACGCAGGTGGTATCGCCGACTGGGGCCAGTTCCTTGTGCCAAGCTATGATGCCCTGGGCGAGCGCCTCTACCTGCTCG
This sequence comes from Alcaligenes sp. NLF5-7, assembly GCF_024266725.1. Lineage (NCBI taxonomy): Bacteria > Pseudomonadati > Pseudomonadota > Betaproteobacteria > Burkholderiales > Alcaligenaceae > Alcaligenes > Alcaligenes sp. NLF5-7. The sequence continues at coordinate 3,853,192 of NZ_CP100755.1, read as the reverse complement.
CAGGTGATGGTCTCGGCCAGGCACGCCAGCAGCACGCCGCCGCCGATGGCATGGACGTGCAGGTCTTCAATATTGCGTTGTTCAATGGGCACGCACAGATCCAGCCCCAGCTTGAGCAGCAACTCGTAAAGCACATCGGACTCGCTACGGCCTTCGAGGAGGTGATCCTGATGGTCGAACAGTGTGGCTTCCAGATCGTCCGGTTTCGGGTTCCAGGCGCGAATATTGGAGGTGTCGAGCTTGAAGACACGGAAGCCAGTATCGCCAGCATACATCGGGTTTTCGGCTTTGACCTTGGCGGCGGCCCGACGAAGGCGTTCTTTGGTTAGCTCGGCGATGGTGCGGGGTTTTCCGAGCCCATCGCAGAAGTCCGAAGCCACCTTTTGATCTGCGGTCGTCGGGTCCAATGGCTCCGGAAGTTGCACCAATACGAATCGTCTGTTGCTTGAGTCAGCAGCATTTCGAAGCAGCGTTGCATGCCCAGAGGTTCCTGAACCTGCAAAAAAATCTAGGATGATTTCTTCCGCTTCCGTTGCCTGCTCAATGATGCTAGCTACCAGCCCGGTTGGTTTGGGGAAGGAAAACACTCCAGCACCCAGAAGACCATTAACGTCTCTCGTTCCATCTGCCGTGCTGAATTCCGTGATTACGGAACTCATATTCTTGTAAAGACTTCGCATCTCATTCAAGAACAGTTTATGACGGGGACGCCCGTCACCATTCGAAGGGAACAATATCCGTCCTTCGTCTATCTTCTGGGACATTGTCGATCTTTCGTAGCGCCACCCTTTTGGGGGGCAGCCGTAATTGATGCCCGTTTTGGGGTCAATTAGATCGTAATGAAGGTTAGGCCGAGACTCTTTCGTGGCCAGCCCGGTAAGGTCAGCACTTCGCCACGGCCCCCTAGGATCATTGTCTAGATTCGAAAACTTATCTATATCCTTTTCAGATCCACGAAGAGCCACTTGATCGCCCCGTGAGTAGCAAACGATGTACTCATGATCGGTAGAAACGCCCGTTTTCGCTCGTGTGTCTTCACTCACCCGAGACTTCCACACGAGCTGCGCAACGAAGTTCTCCTCTCCAAAAATTTCATCGCACGCTCTACGTAGATTTTCCACCTCGCCGTCATCAATGCTGATGAAAATGAACCCGTTGTCCTTCAAAAGATTTCGGGCCAGCTTCAGTCTGGGGTACATCATGTTCAGCCAGTCAGTATGAAACCGCCCGCTGGCCTCGGTATTACTGCTGATCTTCTGCCCACCTTCGATTTGACCAGTCAATTCCAGATAGTTCTTGATGTTGTCCTGAAAATTGTCCGGGTACACAAAGTCCTTACCAGTGTTGTACGGCGGGTCGATGTAAATCAGTTTGACCTTGCCGGCATAGCTTTTTTGCAGGAGCTTGAGCACTTCGAGGTTGTCGCCCTCAATCATCAGGTTCTGGGTGGTCTCCCAGTCCACGCTGTCTTCCGGGCAGGGGCGCAAGGTGCCGGTGCTGGGCGTGAGCGCTAGTTGGCGGGCGCGGCGCTTGCCATGCCAGTTGAGGCCGTATTTCTCATCGGCGTCGGTCACGCTGGCATCACCCACCAGCGCCTTGAGCACGTCCACATTCACGGCCACGCCGTTCGCGCCCTCAGTAATCAATTCCGGGAACAACGCCTTGAGCTGTTCGATATTTGCCGCCACCAAGTCGGCAGACTGAGCGGCGGGGCTGGCGGTGTCGATTTTTTTCATGGTCATGGTGAGACTTTCCTCAAACTAGATATTCTTTGATATCAGGCATCCTGCGGGTCGCCCATCTGACGATCAAAAGACTGGCGAATCAGGCCCATAACGTAGGGAAGTTCATCCAGGGTGGACAAGCCGACTTCCACGTCGCCATTGCCCCAACGACCAAGGTTGGTGACATCTGTGCACAGCCCTTTGGGATCATCAATCTCGCTGAATGGCATATTTAGTGACAGACGCAAGCGTCTGGCTTGAGGGACAACATCCACGAAGTTTGTCTCTGCCTTATAGGCGACGTAGAGTTTGAGGTATTCCTCGTAGATGCACGGGTCCAACTCCAGAATTTCTTTGCGCAAGGCGTCAAACAGTGTGCGAATGCTGCCGCTGGTCAGGTGCGGATGATCGTCGATGCTGTAGTGCTGCCCTGCGTTGGTTGCCGAAGGGCGATAGGCATCAAGAATACTGCTATCCAATTGCGGTGCAGCCCATACTTTGGCGGCGTCTCTAGCAAGGCGTTCGGCGCGTGCATGGATGGCTGCTTCATCCCACTTTTCCACCTCACCCAACCCTTCGTTGATGTTGAGGGCGCTGTACTTGAAGCCAATTTTCTTGCCATCGGCATTGATGACCTGATCCCGCTTGTAGGAAAATGGATAGTCGCTATACTCGCTGTTATATCCCGTCAAAGTGAGATTTCCCAAGGTGTGCAAATACTTCTGCTGAGTCTGTTTCCAATCGGGGCCGAGCTCCGCCTGCCACGCTGGTGACAGTACTTCGTTCTGAGGCAAAATGTGCTCGATGGTGTAGTCCTCAACCACGATTCGCTCTTTGCGCCCGTGGTTTTCAAGACGACGCAACCAATAGCTACGACTGCGGAAGTTGTACAAATCACGTTGTTTGAGTTCACGATGGAACTCCTCGTCCCCAGGGAAGCGTCGATAGGACGGCAACAACAGAAACGCCGCTCGCACACTCTCCAGATAACGGTCTTTTTTCAGTGTCCGGCTTAGACCTGAGAAGGTTTTGTTCAGCGAGTTGGTAGGAATGGCGCAGATGGCGCGGCGAAACACGTAGCTTTCAACTAAGCGAACAATGCTCACCAATTCGTCCGCAGCCAAGCGTGCTTGTTTATAGTCGTGATAGACATCAAGCAGGAAGGGATAGGCTACGTCTACCTTCAGCTCACGCAGATCGTGAAAAGCCTCTTTTAGCTTCGACGTCGTTTCCGCACCAAGCGCCATGGCGCAGTAGTAGCTGGCATAAGCGTGGATATCAGCAACAAGCGCAGTGGTATCAAGCTGGCTGGCGCGAGCGAAAGCCTTGAAGGCGGCATACACTTCGCGCACGTTGGGAATCTCACCTGTTTTGACGGTGAGATAGTGACGCATAAAGGGATCGAAGTGCGTCACGTAGGCCTTCTGACCAAACGATTTTTCCATCGGCCGCCAGTAACTCTGGTAAAGCTCAGTCTGGAGCTTTGGCTCCAACCCCATCAGGATGTAGTTACGAATCAGATCAGCCTGACTGAGCTCAAGGCCGGTGGAATTCATGCTCTCGAAGATGAGCTGGGGATTATCCTGAGCACGATCGAGCGACACTTCGACGATGAGCAATTTGGCCAACCCTTGGCAGATGGCTTTGAGCTCGTCCTGATGCTTGCTTATCAGCGCCTGAAAGAGCGTGTAGTTCTGCTCTATGCGGGTACTGATCTCCGCAGGCATCGGTGCGGACTTGATGATGGCCAACAACGTCTTCTTATCAGTTTCCGACAGAATGAGTTTGTAGTGGCGCTCGCCGTCCTCTTCAGGATTGAGGAGATAGTAATTGTGCAGCTTTCGCGCGGAGAAACTGTCCAGCAGTTCAGGCAGCTGATTGGCCTCAAAGTGCTTGGCCAGTGCTGCAATCAACAAGGTGCACGTGGTAAGGCGTTGTTGTCCGTCGATGACCAGCAGCGCTTCCTGAGTAGTGACGGTGGACAGACCTCGCTCCACATAAACGATGGAACCGATGAAATGGCCATTAATCTGCTCGTCACGACCCGACCTCAGCAAATCTGACCACAGCTGTTGGCATTGGGCTTCCGTCCAGGAGTAATTGCGCTGATATATGGGAATGACAAACTGCGGAGATTTCTTCAAGAACTTGAGCAGGTTGGTTTCGGTGGCCTTCACTTCTATTCCTCAGAGATATTGAGCGATCCGCTGACGCTCGGCCAACAGTGCTTTTAACTGGAGATTGATTTCGACTTGGCGTGCCATCTGCCTTTCCTTCGTGCCTTGTGCCCGCAGGCGGCTGATCTCGGCTTCAAGCCGCTCGCAATCAGCCAATGCCTGCCGACGCGCCACAGCCTGCTCCGGCGTTGCCGTGGTTCGGTAGTTTCCTGTCCACTGCGCAGCCTGCAGGGCCTGCACACAATCCATCCAGCCTTGATAGAGAGCGTGCAACGAGGTCTTGGGTTGGTGTGCAATCGACAAGGACTGCACGAAGGCATGCTCGGCTTCGGAGCGTGCAGCGGCATCGGTCGCCGTGGCATCGGCGGTTGCGTGGAATAGCAAGGTCGACGTCAGGCTGCCGTCGAGCACCACTTTGCTGGCTTCGTTCTGCGCCCAGCGCTTGTGGGCCAGGGACAAAGCCACCGTTTGTCCTTCAACCAACAGCAACAGCACCGGATAAGGCACCGCACGGTGCACCAGTTCAGCCAGTCTCGAACAACTGGCGGGTTTGACGGTACCCCGCAAGGTTACAACCAGTACTGCGATCTCAAGGTACTCGCGCTGCGAGTCCCGGTAGTCAGGCACGCCGATAGTGTTGGGTTTGAGCGCAGCGAACCACTGGATTTCTTCAATGGCATCGGTGATCAAGCGTTTATCGGATGCCGTAGGCACGCCATTCTCCAATAACAGTTTCTTGGGAACGCGCTGCTCTACCCGGCAACTGTCGGGCAAGCCCAATGCCTGGATAACGGCGTACGCGTCGATGACCGTCATGCTGCCTCCCTTTCCGGCAGCACGACGAGAAATGCCACCACCTCAAAATCACCACTGCCAGCGAACTCGCCTTTCATCGCGTGCGTGCCACCGGGCGTAAACAGGCTAGCCACGGCCCGTTCCTCTTGCTTCCCGGCGACGGAGGCCACAGCCGCAGCGAGTAACTTCTGGGCGTGGCGCATGTCCTCGCCGCCTTTGGTTAACTTGTCGAAACGTGCGCAGGCACTGCCATCCGGCCGTTCGCGCCCCAACGCCAGGCGCTTGAGGCGATCCAGGATGCGTTTAGCCTGCGGGTAAGGCAGCAACACGTGGCCATCATCGCCGACGTGCACCAGGTAGTGCGGCGCGAGCGGATAGTCGGACGATGCGGCGGATTTTGCCGTCGGGCCGCAGGCTTGCAGGCAAAAGATCACACCAGGGGAAATGTCGGCATCCAGCGTGGTGGTGACCGCAAAAGCACCCAGCGGCTGGGTGTCCAGCTTACCGGGGTGCGCTTTCAGGTACTGCGCGAGGTCGATGCGGAAGTCGGTCAGGGTGAGGTCGGTGATCGCCACGCCGGTGGACAGGTCTTCCATGTCGATCACCGTGTCCTGCAGCTTGAGCAGTTGCTTGCGCCGGTACTCCAGATCGTTCATGGCGTTGCCGGACTGTTGCTCGATCAGGTTTTCTTCGCCGGTGGCCGAGACATCGAGCAGCACCATGCGGCCGCTGACGCGCTGCTCCAGGTTGATGTACTCCTCCAACTCCATATTGGGCCAGAAGTTCACGAGCTGGATGCGCTGGTTGGGCGAACCGATGCGGTCGATACGCCCGAAGCGCTGGATAATGCGCACCGGGTTCCAGTGAATGTCATAGTTAATCAGCCAGTCGCAGTCCTGCAGGTTCTGCCCTTCAGAGATGCAATCGGTGGCGATCAGCAAGTCGATTTCGCCTTCATCCGCCAGGTCTTGCGGGCGCTCCTTGGCGCGCGGTGCGAAGGCTGAGAGCACGTCTCCCATGTTCTTGCGCAGACCTGGCAAGGTGGACTGGATGCCGGAGCTGCCGGTGACGACCGCTGCGTGCATGCCCTGCTTATCCCTGGCCCAGGGGGCAAGTTGGGCGTAGAGATAGTGCGCCGTATCCGAGAAGGCGGTGAACACAATGATCTTGCGGTTGGCTTTACCATCGTGGGTGTTGATGGGTTCGGCGCATTTGCGGGCAATCATGTCGCGCAAGGCCGCCAGCTTGGCATCACGGGCGGCATCCACTTGGCGCGCTGCAGCCAGCAGAGTCGCCAGGCGGTTGCGGTCTTCCAGTAGGTCCTGCTTCCAGCGGATCAGATCCACATCGCCCAGCAGCACCTTGACTTTACGACCGACCAGCAAGGTCTCAAACGCCGGATCGTCGATATCGACGTCGGCAATGTCGATTTCCTCCAGCGCTTCGGCGTGGGATTCGATGCGTGCCAGTGTGTTCTCTACATCCTTGAGTTGGCGCTGCACGGTCAGGGTGAAGGCCGATACACAGCTTTCCATGCGTTTAAGCACGTTCACGCGCAGCAGGTGGATCAGGCTTTCCTCACGATCGGCTTGCCGGAAAAAACCTTCGCCACCACGCACCTGGGTGCTGTATTTGGCGTCGTAGGCGGCCTGCTTGTGGGGCAGCACATAACGCAGCGGCGCGTAGCTGGCGAGCGTGAGCCGACGGATTTCCTGGTTGATATCGCGGATGGCACGAAATTCGCCCGCAAGATCCACGTCGGCCTTGATATTGATGGGCGGCAGCCGGTCGGGGAAGCGGCCGGTCTCACTGGTACCGTAATACTTCTCCACATGCCGTCTAGAGCGGGCAATGGTGAGATGGTCCAACAGGGTGAAGTAGTCGAACCCCAGCATTTCTACCAACTGACCGGGAGTCTTTTCAGCTTCGTCCAGCGCCAGCCAGCGATTGAATTGCGCCTGTGCCTTGCGGGTCGTGGCCTCAATGCTGGCGATGCCATGCTCGATCAGGGCGGCGTCATCGCCTTCAGTGGCGAAGGCAATCTGGTTGCGCAGGTCGGCCAAGCGATTGTTCACCGGCGTGGCCGAGAGCATCAGCACGCGGGTCTTGACGCCTTCACGGATGATGCATCGCATCAGGCGGTCGTAGCGCGATTCCTTGCCCTTATGCGTGGCCTTGTTGCGGAAGTTGTGCGACTCGTCGATCACCACCAGATCATAGTTGCCCCAGTTCACATGAGACAGGTCGATGTCACCCGACAGGCCGCCATCACGCGACAGATCGGTGTGGTTGAGCACGTCGTAGTTGAACCGGTCTGCCGCAAGGATGTTGCGCTTGTCGTTGGCCTTGTAGAGCGTCCAGTTGTCGCGCAGGCGTTTGGGCGCCAGCACCAGAACGCGGTCGTTGCGCAGCTCGTGATACTTGATGATGGCCAGAGCTTCAAAGGTTTTACCCAGCCCTACACTGTCGGCGATGATGCAGCCGCCAAAGCGGTTCAGCTTGTCGATGGCACCCACCACACCATCGCGCTGAAACTTGAACAGCTTTTTCCACACTACGGCATTGCGAATGCCGGTGGCAGACTTGACGATGCGCTCCTCGTCCATCTCGTCACCGCTGTCTTGAAACAAGCGGTCCAACATCAAGGTGTAGATGGTGAAGGGATCGCGGTGCTCACCTAGGGCCTGCAGTGCTTCAAGGATGGACTCGCTCTCGTTGCGCTGGCCTTTGTAGTCGGTAGCATCAGCACCATGCAAGCCTGACCACTGGTGATCAAACCATTGGGCGAGCTGCGTGGCTTCGTCAACCGTTTCTGATGCCTGGATCAGGTTCAGCGGGTTGCCCGGCGTCAGGCCAAGGCCAGACGTGTTGAAAGCAAAAGAACCCAGAATCACTTGCGCAGGAGCCCCGTCCGGCCCGCGCATGACGGCAGCCCCCTGCGGCACCCCTTTTGATGCCCACCGAAGCTCCACTTTCTCAGTGATCCATTTCGCGCATTGATTGGCCAACCAGCGTGCCTGCAAACGATTACGCGCAGCGCGGTCGCCCTCCGTACCCAAGAGTTCGAGTGCCTCGCTATCAGGAGGCACGATCAATTGAACTCGATCCAGAGCGGACAACGCCTCCCGGATTTCTGCAAAGGCGTAGAGAGAAAAAGAAGGCGTTACACAGTCGAGTCGGTTGCCGTGCTTGAGGTGAGGCCTCATCAAGTCGATGACGCGCTGTGTTCCGATGTTTTGGATTAGCTTCATGAACGCCTTCGCTCACTTCTAAATATTTTTTTTCGCGAGGAGGAATCACCTCCTGCATACCTGTAAAGCGTAGTGCGAGAGATTCTGTACCGATGCGCATCTTACTTAAAATCAGCCAAAGGTACGACGTTAGGGCTATTTAATACTGTCACGAAGTTTACTGATTGTGAGTGCCGAGCCCATAATAGTGACTGCCGCTTGAATTCCGCCTGGCAAGGAGACCCTGACGTCTTGACTAACCGATTCCTGCCATCTCAAACCTGCGTTAGTAAAAATTACGCTCAATCACTCACGATCACCCCAGTAGAACTCCCAACTAGGATCTAACCGATCCAGCGGGTCAGGAACATCTGGTGCGGCCAAATTATTTCCAGTTTCCTTGCTACTTGAATTAATTAACAACAGTAAGAAATCAACTAGTAGCGTGGCTCCTATCCATGTCACTCGAGCAAGAAAAATACTTCCATGTCGTGCTAGTTTCAAAGCATACTTCATCTGCCTTAACCCTCCTCACAATCAGTATTACTAGCGATTCCCACGTATCATTCTGTCCAGCTATTCAGATCAGCTAGAGCCTTATCCATTAGATGTTCTGTACCCACATCAACCTTATCTGCCTTGGCTGCTATTTGCGCCTGAAGAAAGCATACCTTCGCAAAGCTAGGCTGACGTGTGTCAGGCACCCAGAGTTGCACTGGGCGCAACCCAGCCCGCCGGAGCAAAACACACTTCTTCTGAACTCTTGCGTGTACGTTTGCCATCTTAAATACCTTAGACCCAGAGTGCGGCAACCTCTCATTGCGTGAAACGGGAAGTCTGACAATTACTGGATATCCTTTAAGGTCGTAGTCTACGAGAAGCAGTTTAACGATTTTCTCTGGTGTGCCATATCCGAAGCACGTAGATAAACGAATCCTGAAGCTCATAACGAATTTCATACTCTCCGACCAGAATTCGCCTTACCTCACGTGGCTCAAACATAAAGAGCTGCTCACCAATGCGTGGATTGCTCAGTAAAATGCTCGGGGCCTTGGTCAGTTTTTGCACGGCACGAGCAGCAGCAGGTTTATTCACCACGGCCAAAAACTCATACAGGCGCTCTAAATCAGAAAGCGCCTTACTAGTCCACTTTAATTTCATCAGCGTGGCAGTGGCAACTGCTGCTCAGTACCAAGACTCTCAGCCCAAGCCTGTACAGCTTGGTGGTCAATGACACAACCCTTGTCGACATCAACCAACGCCTCTTGGGTCAGTCTCGTGCGCTCCTCTTCTTGGGCTATCCAGGCTGAAAGAGCCTGCTTCATGATCCAGCCACGCGAGCGATCAAGACGAGCAGCCATCTGGTCTACCTTGGTAGCCAACGGAAGCGGTACATGTGCGGTAAGTACCTTAGTTGCTGCTGTCATATAACACCTCCAATCGAGACTCGAGTTGTCAAACCGAGTACCTAGCCCAACGTAAAAAATATATTTTAATCATAACGATTAAAACTCAATCGATCAAGGTTGCTTGACAATACCCCAGAAGTCACGCGCAGCTCCAGCATTACGGTGCAAAGTGCGGGTACCCATCCTAGCCATCACCACATCATGTGGCACACTAGGTCGACTGTCTTCCAAAGAGTCGGTAATCTCAGCGGCAAGCCATTGATTGTAGGCGGTAGCCCCATGCGAGTCTCGTAATGCTTCCGCTCTAATTTTAGGATTGCACACTTCGGCTTTTTGCAACAAATTCAACCTCCCTTCTAGGCTAGGAAAACCAGGAGTCAATAGTATGAGTCGATTATATTCATTAGAGGAGTTAGTTCCTCCATACCCCCCTCCCCCTCCACGTCGCGAGTATGAAAGATACCACCCCATCTCGGAACATGACACAGCCCAAACCTTAACAATAAGCCTGGATCTGCTCACTCAGGCGTTAGATGGGGATCCCATATGGTGCACAGTCAAAGCAGACCGAGTTTCAGACAAGACATATAAACCAAGCAAGTACGACAGAGCTGTGGCCTCAGTAGCGAACAACGAAACTCTCTATATGCCTTGGCTGACATTCCGTGGAGGACGTACAAGAATTATGGATGGTCGACATCGGCTATACGCATTACTGGACGCTGGTTACACTCACGTGCCAGTCAAGGTAGACCCCGAAAATCTCCTGATGGTCTCCACTCTCGTCGAGGTAAAGACCCTCTACTCAGTATGATACTTACCCTCTGATTTCATTACTGAAACCGGAGGGCTCTTTGCTTTCTCAAAGAGCTGTATTCATAGCCAGACCATAGTTGAAAACCTTTAAAGTTATTGTATTGTGCAATACAAATTCATACTTCAGAACCGCTATGAACACGAAAACGGTACCGACCCATCAAACATATACCGAGCTGCAACAAGCCTACGATCATTTTAATACCGCCCTATTCGACGGTAGGTTGCCTAACTGTTTGATTACTTTGCAACGCGAGAAACGCTCAATGGGCTATTTCTCAAGCCAGCGATTTGTAGATGCTCAAGGCACCTATACAGACGAAATAGCGATGAACCCGGCCTACTTTGCCGTCGTGCCCTTGATCGAAACCATGCAAACTTTGGTACATGAAATGTGCCATCTCTGGCAATTCCATTTCGGTAAGCCTGGGCGTGGCAGGTATCACAATGAAGAGTGGGCCTCGAAAATGGAGGCGATTGGACTGATGCCATCTTCGACTGGCCAACCTGGTGGCGCTCGTACTGGCCAACTCATGGCTGATTATGCGATTGAGGATGGCAAATTTGTGAAAGCGTGCGCCGATCTGCTCACCCAGTCATTCTGTCTGACCTGGTACGATCGCTTCTCACATGCTGACGCACCTCGTAGCGCCGCTGAGAACTTGGACAGCTCAGTAGGAGGTGGGGCTCCTCCATACATCGCACTTCCAGCGCTCACTCAAGCGTTGACATCCGGTGCCGCCTCCACGAGCAACGCCGCCCAGAGCGACGAGAGTATGCCGGTAAAACCCACCGGCAATTCAAACCGATGGAAGTACGTCTGCCCATGCGGCACAAGCGTCTGGGGTAAACCAAAGTTGAAGATTATCTGCGGATCCTGTGAAAGCACATTCACATCGCCGGACGCCGCTCGACTAAACGCCAACAGCGAATCGGCCTAGAATTGATTTAAAGGCTTGTCAAGTCGAAACCCTCGGTTATGTGCCCAAGGGTTTGAACAGACACACACTTCATGCGGCCCTACAGTGGCCACATGGACCCATTCGACACCCCTCCTCCACTATCGCAGGCTGCTGCCAGCCACATTGCGCCTCCTGCTTCTACGCGAGAGACAGAACTTATTTGGGCGGGCACAGAAGGCCAGCTGGTCAATCTCGGCTGGTTCATTGTCGCCATCCTGTTTTGCTGGACAGTCATTCCTGTCCTATGGGCGATATACCGATATCTTAAAGTTGCCAATCATCGGTATGAGCTAACGAACCAGCGCTTGCTTGAATACAGCGGAATCATCGTCAAGCATGTTGAAACCCTGGAGTTGTATCGGGTCAAGGACATAGCCGTTTCGGGCACTCTCCTTCAAGCATTATTTGGCCGTGGCCGCGTCATTTTGCAAACCACCGACGTCTCAACGCCAACAGTCCACTTGAGCGCTATTACCAGCCCACAGCACGTATCCCAACTTCTTCGTGACGCGGTAGAACATTGCCGCGTAGCCCGTGGCGTACGCGCCTTTGATTACTGAAAACCAGGAACTTGCCAAACAATGATCGCGCCTACCTCTTCTCGTTCTCCTCTGCTGATGCGACTCGTTGCCAGCGCAAGCCTTGGCCTTGGCCTGGGCCTGGCCACAGCATCGTGGGCTCAGGGAGTACCGCCTGACGTACAAGCTGCCATCGAGCAGCACACGCAAGGGTCTGTACCGATCGATAGCATCTCCACTACACCTATTCCCGGCATGTACCAGGTCGTCAGTGGCAACGAAATTTTCTATAGCGATTCGACCGGACGGTACGCATTTGTTGGGGGGGCCCTCATGGACATGAAAGACCGCCGCGATGTGACCGCACCAGCCCTGGAGAAGCTCAACACGATTCCATGGGAATCACTACCGCTAAGCCAAGCTATCGTGGAAGTTCATGGCAATGGACAACGCAAGATGGCTGTTTTTGAGGACCCGCTCTGCCCCATCTGCCGCGTGTTCACAAAATTCGTCGATCAACTGGAAAACGTGACGGTCTATCGTTTTATCTTTCCCGTTATTGACCCTCAATCGGCCCCAATCGCCCGCAAAGCCTGGTGCTCGCCAGATCGAAACACTGCCTGGAACATGGTCATGAATGGACGAAACATAGACGGTCGTGAAGATTGCGACATCACTGGGCTCGTGGAGATTCTAAAGTTTGGAGAAGCAAACAATATTGCTAACACACCTACAGTTATATTGGGCAACGGAAAGCGGCTAGTTGGAGCAACACCTCCAGAGCAATTTATTGCAGAATTAGATGCCTCTTAAAAATCACGCTAAGGAAATAGGAAATGAAAATAAGCACAGCGTCAATTCTAGCAATTGCCATCACGTTGGCCAGTACAAATGCAACACTGGCCCAAACTAGCATGAACCTTAAGGATGACACAACAGATCATCTGCGATGGCGGCCCATGGCTATAGCTTCATTTAATTACGGCAGAATAAATGTTCCTGATGTATCGCGTGCAGATATGAACCTAGCAAGAACCGTCTGGAATAAAGAAATCAACTCTGCCCCCCTAGACGATGACGGAACAAAATTGCCTTCTTTCATCTTAGTTAGCTCAGTTACGAATCAAGGTGTGCAGTACACATTTTCAATCTTTAGTTCAGCTGGAACACCAGGATGCGTTGAGCCTGGTAATGGCAGTGGGATTGAAGACATGTACGAGACATGCCCATTGCGAGTGACAGAATTTCAAGGCTCTCAGTCGCACACTCAAGAGTTTCAAAACTATTGTCATCTCTATCCCTTTCCACCTGACCACCCTGGCGATGTCAATCAAACAGAATTTGCATTTGACGAAAAAAATATGACGGCACATTTCCGAGTTATCCAGCACGGAAAACACGTACCGGCATGCGATCGCAAATTGACATTACGGTAGAAAAAGCATGTTCAGGAACTTTTATCACTTTAAAAAGTTAGTATGGTCTTTCCTTGGCTTTACTTTCTCAGTTGTCACTATTGCTGCAACCCTTGTCACTGCTGAGCAAGTTGCCCAAGCGATAAAAAATTCTCCACATGCCAGTCCGTGGCTAAAAGCCAATGCAGATGCCGTTGGACGCTTGGCTATGTTCGAATCAGGTGGCGGACAACTAGATGTTTACAATGGCTCATGCTGCTCAGGCATTTTGCAAATGAATAAAACCAATATTCAAAAATATGCCAAGGTATCTCCCGAGGAGTTCAGGACATGGGGGTTACAGGAGCAAGTAGATGCCTGGTCAAAACTGACCACTAAAGCCATGCAAGCACAAGCACCGAAGACACTTGCGGGGCTGGGAACGTTCGATGGCCGAGAAGTCGATGGTGATATGGTTCTAGCGTGCGTGCAACTCGGGATCGGAAACTGCCAGAAAATGATCAACTCAGGCAGTTGCAACGGCTTTGCGGATATAAATGGGACAACCATTTGCAAAATGGCTGACCGAATACGGAATGGCCCACCTACGGGCAATAACGGCGATCCTGTTGACGACATCATTCGACCAAACCCTGATCAAGGTGGCACCTACCGGCCACCTGTCGATCCGTGTATCCGTGAGGGTGAAGGCTGCCTGCCTTTAACCGAAAGCCTGGAGCAAGGATTTGCATCTGGATCTGGCGTCAGCATGGGCAATTTAAGAGCGATCATTTTTGCGATATCAACTGCTTTTGTTACCCTTATCTTGATGTCGTTTATTACGGCGCTTTTTCGCAACTACTCAACTGGTTCAATCGAAAAGGTCGAACTTGTAAGTGGCGTACAGAAAACCATCATGATCGGAATGTCATTCATTGTTGTGATGTCGTTGTTCTAACTCCAGAAAAAAAGTTAGCCAGGCTGCTGGTGCCTGGACAACATCCACGTTAGAAAGGCCACCTCTCAGTTTCGCCGGTTGAGAGATAATAAAGAGGAACGCATGAGAAAAGAATTCAACTCCATCACCGAAATACAAAATGAAATTGCTCGACTACAACGTGATGCCGATAAATTGAAGCAGAAAACAAGATCTAAAGTAATCAGCGATATGCTTCGCTTGATGAAGGAGCACGACCTGACACTTGAAGATATTGCCCAGGCGTTTCACAAAAACCCGTTAAAGACGAAAGCAGTATCGAAAATCAGGTATCAACACCCAGATGGTCATACGTGGACTGGTAGAGGACGCACGCCGACATGGATCAAGCAAATTGAATCGGAAGGCCGTTCCCGTGAAGACTTTGCAGTTAAAAATGGTTGAGCCAATGCGATTTTTAGTGCGACTAGTTGACAGCGGTGCACCTCACGATTTAGGGCACTGTTGCAAATAGTCGGTGGTGATAAACTTATCATCCCCTTTTGCTGATGGAGCTGCACATGAACCCATTCAAAGGCCGGCATTTTCAGCGTGACATCATTCTGTGGGCCGTACGCTGGTACTGCAAATACGGCATCAGTTACCGTGAGCTGCAGGAGATGCTGGCTGAACGCGGAGTGAATGTCGATCACTCCACGATTTACCGCTGGGTTCAGCGTTATGCGCCTGAAATGGAAAAACGGCTGCGCTGGTACTGGCGTAACCCTTCCGATCTTTGCCCGTGGCACATGGATGAAACCTACGTGAAGGTCAATGGCCGCTGGGCGTATCTGTACCGGGCCGTCGACAGCCGGGGCCGCACTGTCGATTTTTATCTCTCCTCCCGTCGTAACAGCAAAGCTGCATACCGGTTTCTGGGTAAAATCCTCAACAACGTGAAGAAGTGGCAGATCCCGCGATTCATCAACACGGATAAAGCGCCCGCCTATGGTCGCGCGCTTGCTCTGCTCAAACGCGAAGGCCGGTGCCCGTCTGACGTTGAACACCGACAGATTAAGTACCGGAACAACGTGATTGAATGCGATCATGGCAAACTGAAACGGATAATCGGCGCCACGCTGGGATTTAAATCCATGAAGACGGCTTACGCCACCATCAAAGGTATTGAGGTGATGCGTGCACTACGCAAAGGCCAGGCCTCAGCATTTTATTATGGTGATCCCCTGGGCGAAATGCGCCTGGTAAGCAGAGTTTTTGAAATGTAAGGCCTTTGAATAAGACAAAAGGCTGCCTCATCGCTAACTTTGCAACAGTGCCCCTTCAACAGTGATAAGGCGGCACCAGAGAAAAATCACTCAGGGTCAATGCCAGCGCTTCGTTAATACAGATGTAGGTGTTCCACAGGGTAGCCAGCAGCATCCTGCGATGCAGATCCGGAACATAATGGTGCAGGGCGCTGACTTCCGGTGCCAGCAGATATTTTGGCAGTTTGCCTTGGATCAGAGCCATCTGACGCAGGGCTAGTGCAGCCGGATAGTCAATAGCTACCGGCAGCGGTGCGGACTGTTGTAACTCAGAATAAGAAATGAGGCCGCTCATGGCGTTGACTCTCAGTCATAGTATCGTGGTATCACCGGTTGGTTCCACTCTCTGTTGCGGGCAACTTCAGCAGCACGTAGGGGACTTCCGCGTTTCCAGACTTTACGAAACACGGAAACCGAAGACCATTCATGTTGTTGCTCAGGTCGCAGACGTTTTGCAGCAGCAGTCGCTTCACGTTCGCTCGCGTATCGGTGATTCATTCTGCTAACCAGTAAGGCAACCCCGCCAGCCTAGCCGGGTCCTCAACGACAGGAGCACGATCATGCGCACCCGTGGCCAGGACCCAACGCTGCCCGAGATGCGCCGCGTGCGGCTGCTGGAGATGGCGGACGCGATGGATATGTTCTGCCAAGGGTTGGTTTGCGCATTCACAGTTCTCCGCAAGAATTGATTGGCTCCAATTCTTGGAGTGGTGAATCCGTTAGCGAGGTGCCGCCGGCTTCCATTCAGGTCGAGGTGGCCCGGCTCCATGCACCGCGACGCAACGCGGGGAGGCAGACAAGGTATAGGGCGGCGCCTACAATCCATGCCAACCCGTTCCATGTGCTCGCCGAGGCGGCATAAATCGCCGTGACGATCAGCGGTCCAATGATCGAAGTTAGGCTGGTAAGAGCCGCGAGCGATCCTTGAAGCTGTCCCTGATGGTCGTCATCTACCTGCCTGGACAGCATGGCCTGCAACGCGGGCATCCCGATGCCGCCGGAAGCGAGAAGAATCATAATGGGGAAGGCCATCCAGCCTCGCGTCGCGAACGCCAGCAAGACGTAGCCCAGCGCGTCGGCCGCCATGCCGGCGATAATGGCCTGCTTCTCGCCGAAACGTTTGGTGGCGGGACCAGTGACGAAGGCTTGAGCGAGGGCGTGCAAGATTCCGAATACCGCAAGCGACAGGCCGATCATCGTCGCGCTCCAGCGAAAGCGGTCCTCGCCGAAAATGACCCAGAGCGCTGCCGGCACCTGTCCTACGAGTTGCATGATAAAGAAGACAGTCATAAGTGCGGCGACGATAGTCATGCCCCGCGCCCACCGGAAGGAGCTGACTGGGTTGAAGGCTCTCAAGGGCATCGGTCGACGCTCTCCCTTATGCGACTCCTGCATTAGGAAGCAGCCCAGTAGTAGGTTGAGGCCGTTGAGCACCGCCGCCGCAAGGAATGGTGCATGCAAGGAGATGGCGCCCAACAGTCCCCCGGCCACGGGGCCTGCCACCATACCCACGCCGAAACAAGCGCTCATGAGCCCGAAGTGGCGAGCCCGATCTTCCCCATCGGTGATGTCGGCGATATAGGCGCCAGCAACCGCACCTGTGGCGCCGGTGATGCCGGCCACGATGCGTCCGGCGTAGAGGATCCACAGGACGGGTGTGGTCGCCATGATCGCGTAGTCGATAGTGGCTCCAAGTAGCGAAGCGAGCAGGACTGGGCGGCGGCCAAAGCGGTCGGACAGTGCTCCGAGAACGGGTGCGCATAGAAATTGCATCAACGCATATAGCGCTAGCAGCACGCCATAGTGACTGGCGATGCTGTCGGAATGGACGATATCCCGCAAGAGGCCCGGCAGTACCGGCATAACCAAGCCTATGCCTACAGCATCCAGGGTGACGGTGCCGAGGATGACGATGAGCGCATTGTTAGATTTCATACACGGTGCCTGACTGCGTTAGCAATTTAACTGTGATAAACTACCGCATTAAAGCTTATCGATGATAAGCTGTCAAACATGAGAATTCGCGAATGAACAAGCTCCAACGCGAGGCCGTGATCCGAACCGCGCTCGAACTGCTTAACGACGTGGGCATGGAAGGTCTAACGACGCGCCGACTGGCTGAGCGCCTCGGGGTGCAACAGCCAGCGCTCTACTGGCATTTCAAGAACAAGCGTGCGTTGCTCGACGCACTTGCCGAAGCCATGCTGACGATAAATCACACGCATTCGACGCCAAGGGATGACGACGACTGGCGTTCGTTCCTGAAGGGCAATGCATGCAGTTTTCGACGGGCGTTGCTCGCTTATCGCGATGGCGCGCGTATTCATGCCGGGACGCGGCCAGCCGCGCCGCAGATGGAAAAAGCCGACGCGCAGCTTCGCTTCCTTTGCGATGCTGGCTTTTCGGCAGGTGACGCGACCTATGCGTTGATGGCAATCAGCTACTTCACCGTCGGCGCTGTTCTTGAGCAGCAAGCTAGCGAGGCAGACGCCGAGGAGCGGGGCGAAGATCAGTTGACCACCTCAGCGTCTACGATGCCGGCGCGCCTACAGAGCGCGATGAAAATCGTCTACGAAGGCGGTCCGGACGCGGCATTCGAGCGAGGCCTGGCTCTCATCATCGGCGGTCTTGAAAAAATGAGGCTCACTACGAACGACATTGAGGTGCTGAAGAATGTTGACGAATGACAGGGGGCGGCAGGTGCGGAGGGCGCGGTTGCTTCGTCATATGAAGCAAAGTCACCTAGCTGAATTAATGGGTGTGGATCAGGCAACCGTGTCGCGCTGGGAGCGGGGCACCCTTGCATTGTCGGATGGGAGGTGGTCAGCGGTTCTTCAATTGCTTACCGGGCCTTCCGATTCATCGTACGACGCTGCGCTGAAGCGTCTGGTGCAATCCTCCGCCCACAAAGTCCATCTGGTAGCGACCGGACACATTGTTTGCTCGCGGCATCTCCGGCCAGGCAAAGGGAATTGCGGATTGACCTAGCCGAACTCCTTGGTAAATCGCTGCGTGTTTATGCGTCCCCGAGATAGTTGCGGCCGACTCTGCGCTTAATGGGCTCGGTTGGCATGAGGGGCGGCTGGGGTCACTCGAGGTGGATACCGGCCCGAACTGGAGCGAGGAACTTCCATACTGCCAAGGCGAATGCTGTGGGAGCGCATCATGCTCGCTGATGGTAGCCCGGCACTACTTGTTACCACCACAGCTTAATGCGAAGGGTGCTCCTGTTCTTGTGCATATTTTATGCGCTGCTGATTGTGCATCGAACTGATAACCTCAACGGGTCTGCTTTGTAGGGCACTGTTGCAAATAGTCGGTGGTGATAAACTTATCATCCCCTTTTGCTGATGGAGCTGCACATGAACCCATTCAAAGGCCGGCATTTTCAGCGTGACATCATTCTGTGGGCCGTACGCTGGTACTGCAAATACGGCATCAGTTACCGTGAGCTGCAGGAGATGCTGGCTGAACGCGGAGTGAATGTCGATCACTCCACGATTTACCGCTGGGTTCAGCGTTATGCGCCTGAAATGGAAAAACGGCTGCGCTGGTACTGGCGTAACCCTTCCGATCTTTGCCCGTGGCACATGGATGAAACCTACGTGAAGGTCAATGGCCGCTGGGCGTATCTGTACCGGGCCGTCGACAGCCGGGGCCGCACTGTCGATTTTTATCTCTCCTCCCGTCGTAACAGCAAAGCTGCATACCGGTTTCTGGGTAAAATCCTCAACAACGTGAAGAAGTGGCAGATCCCGCGATTCATCAACACGGATAAAGCGCCCGCCTATGGTCGCGCGCTTGCTCTGCTCAAACGCGAAGGCCGGTGCCCGTCTGACGTTGAACACCGACAGATTAAGTACCGGAACAACGTGATTGAATGCGATCATGGCAAACTGAAACGGATAATCGGCGCCACGCTGGGATTTAAATCCATGAAGACGGCTTACGCCACCATCAAAGGTATTGAGGTGATGCGTGCACTACGCAAAGGCCAGGCCTCAGCATTTTATTATGGTGATCCCCTGGGCGAAATGCGCCTGGTAAGCAGAGTTTTTGAAATGTAAGGCCTTTGAATAAGACAAAAGGCTGCCTCATCGCTAACTTTGCAACAGTGCCTTCTACGGCACGTTTGAAGGCGCGCTGAAAGGTCTGGTCATACATGTGATGGCGACGCACGACACCGCTCCGTGGATCGGTCGAATGCGTGTGCTGCGCAAAAACCCAGAACCACGGCCAGGAATGCCCGGCGCGCGGATACTTCCGCTCAAGGGCGTCGGGAAGCGCAACGCCGCTGCGGCCCTCGGCCTGGTCCTTCAGCCACCATGCCCGTGCACGCGACAGCTGCTCGCGCAGGCTGGGTGCCAAGCTCTCGGGTAACATCAAGGCCCGATCCTTGGAGCCCTTGCCCTCCCGCACGATGATCGTGCCGTGATCGAAATCCAGATCCTTGACCCGCAGTTGCAAACCCTCACTGATCCGCATGCCCGTTCCATACAGAAGCTGGGCGAACAAACGATGCTCGCCTTCCAGAAAACCGAGGATGCGAACCACTTCATCCGGGGTCAGCACCACCGGCAAGCGCCGCGACGGCCGAGGTCTTCCGATCTCCTGAAGCCAGGGCAGATCCGTGCACAGCACCTTGCCGTAGAAGAACAGCAAGGCCGCCAATGCCTGACGATGCGTGGAGACCGAAACCTTGCGCTCGTTCGCCAGCCAGGACAGAAATGCCTCGACTTCGCTGCTGCCCAAGGTTGCCGGGTGACGCACACCGTGGAAACGGATGAAGGCACGAACCCAGTGGACATAAGCCTGTTCGGTTCGTAAACTGTAATGCAAGTAGCGTATGCGCTCACGCAACTGGTCCAGAACCTTGACCGAACGCAGCGGTGGTAACGGCGCAGTGGCGGTTTTCATGGCTTGTTATGACTGTTTTTTTGTACAGTCTATGCCTCGGGCATCCAAGCAGCAAGCGCGTTACGCCGTGGGTCGATGTTTGATGTTATGGAGCAGCAACGATGTTACGCAGCAGGGCAGTCGCCCTAAAACAAAGTTAGACATCATGAGGGTAGCGGTGACCATCGAAATTTCGAACCAACTATCAGAGGTGCTAAGCGTCATTGAGCGCCATCTGGAATCAACGTTGCTGGCCGTGCATTTGTACGGCTCCGCAGTGGATGGCGGCCTGAAGCCATACAGCGATATTGATTTGTTGGTTACTGTGGCCGTAAAGCTTGATGAAACGACGCGGCGAGCATTGCTCAATGACCTTATGGAGGCTTCGGCTTTCCCTGGCGAGAGCGAGACGCTCCGCGCTATAGAAGTCACCCTTGTCGTGCATGACGACATCATCCCGTGGCGTTATCCGGCTAAGCGCGAGCTGCAATTTGGAGAATGGCAGCGCAATGACATTCTTGCGGGTATCTTCGAGCCAGCCATGATCGACATTGATCTAGCTATCCTGCTTACAAAAGCAAGAGAACATAGCGTTGCCTTGGTAGGTCCGGCAGCGGAGGAATTCTTTGACCCGGTTCCTGAACAGGATCTATTCGAGGCGCTGAGGGAAACCTTGAAGCTATG
Organism: Alcaligenes sp. NLF5-7; assembly: GCF_024266725.1. Classification (NCBI taxonomy): domain Bacteria; kingdom Pseudomonadati; phylum Pseudomonadota; class Betaproteobacteria; order Burkholderiales; family Alcaligenaceae; genus Alcaligenes; species Alcaligenes sp. NLF5-7. The sequence goes on along the minus strand of NZ_CP100755.1, from coordinate 3,832,346 downwards.
GAACTCGCAGCCCGACTGGGCCGGCGATGAGCGAAATGTAGTGCTTACGTTGTCCCGCATTTGGTACAGCGCAATAACCGGCAAAATCGCGCCGAAGGATGTCGCTGCCGACTGGGCAATAAAACGCCTACCTGCCCAGTATCAGCCCGTCTTACTTGAAGCTAAGCAAGCTTATCTGGGACAAAAAGAAGATCACTTGGCCTCACGCGCAGATCACTTGGAAGAATTTATTCGCTTTGTGAAAGGCGAGATCATCAAGTCAGTTGGTAAATGATGTCTAACAATTCGTTCAAGCCGACCGCGCTACGCGCGGCGGCTTAACTCCGGCGTTAGATGCACTAAGCACATAATTGCTCACAGCCAAACTATCAGGTCAAGTCTGCTTTTATTATTTTTAAGCGTGCATAATAAGCCCTACACAAATTGGGAGATATATCATGAAAGGCTGGCTTTTTCTTGTTATCGCAATAGTTGGCGAAGTAATCGCAACATCCGCATTAAAATCTAGCGAGGGCTTTACTAAGCTTGCCCCTTCCGCCGTTGTCATAATCGGTTATGGCATCGCATTTTATTTTCTTTCTCTGGTTCTGAAATCCATCCCTGTCGGTGTTGCTTATGCAGTCTGGTCGGGACTCGGCGTCGTCATAATTACAGCCATTGCCTGGTTGCTTCATGGGCAAAAGCTTGATGCGTGGGGCTTTGTAGGTATGGGGCTCATAATTGCTGCCTTTTTGCTCGCCCGATCCCCATCGTGGAAGTCGCTGCGGAGGCCGACGCCATGGTGACGGTGTTCGGCATTCTGAATCTCACCGAGGACTCCTTCTTCGATGAGAGCCGGCGGCTAGACCCCGCCGGCGCTGTCACCGCGGCGATCGAAATGCTGCGAGTCGGATCAGACGTCGTGGATGTCGGACCGGCCGCCAGCCATCCGGACGCGAGGCCTGTATCGCCGGCCGATGAGATCAGACGTATTGCGCCGCTCTTAGACGCCCTGTCCGATCAGATGCACCGTGTTTCAATCGACAGCTTCCAACCGGAAACCCAGCGCTATGCGCTCAAGCGCGGCGTGGGCTACCTGAACGATATCCAAGGATTTCCTGACCCTGCGCTCTATCCCGATATTGCTGAGGCGGACTGCAGGCTGGTGGTTATGCACTCAGCGCAGCGGGATGGCATCGCCACCCGCACCGGTCACCTTCGACCCGAAGACGCGCTCGACGAGATTGTGCGGTTCTTCGAGGCGCGGGTTTCCGCCTTGCGACGGAGCGGGGTCGCTGCCGACCGGCTCATCCTCGATCCGGGGATGGGATTTTTCTTGAGCCCCGCACCGGAAACATCGCTGCACGTGCTGTCGAACCTTCAAAAGCTGAAGTCGGCGTTGGGGCTTCCGCTATTGGTCTCGGTGTCGCGGAAATCCTTCTTGGGCGCCACCGTTGGCCTTCCTGTAAAGGATCTGGGTCCAGCGAGCCTTGCGGCGGAACTTCACGCGATCGGCAATGGCGCTGACTACGTCCGCACCCACGCGCCTGGAGATCTGCGAAGCGCAATCACCTTCTCGGAAACCCTCGCGAAATTTCGCAGTCGCGACGCCAGAGACCGAGGGTTAGATCATGCCTAGCATTCACCTTCCGGCCGCCCGCTAGCGGACCCTGGTCAGGTTCCGCGAAGGTGGGCGCAGACATGCTGGGCTCGTCAGGATCAAACTGCACTATGAGGCGGCGGTTCATACCGCGCCAGGGGAGCGAATGGACAGCGAGGAGCCTCCGAACGTTCGGGTCGCCTGCTCGGGTGATATCGACGAGGTTGTGCGGCTGATGCACGACGCTGCGGCGTGGATGTCCGCCAAGGGAACGCCCGCCTGGGACGTCGCGCGGATCGACCGGACATTCGCGGAGACCTTCGTCCTGAGATCCGAGCTCCTAGTCGCGAGTTGCAGCGACGGCATCGTCGGCTGTTGCACCTTGTCGGCCGAGGATCCCGAGTTCTGGCCCGACGCCCTCAAGGGGGAGGCCGCATATCTGCACAAGCTCGCGGTGCGACGGACACATGCGGGCCGGGGTGTCAGCTCCGCGCTGATCGAGGCTTGCCGCCATGCCGCGCGAACGCAGGGGTGCGCCAAGCTGCGGCTCGACTGCCACCCGAACCTGCGTGGCCTATACGAGCGGCTCGGATTCACCCACGTCGACACTTTCAATCCCGGCTGGGATCCAACCTTCATCGCAGAACGCCTAGAACTCGAAATCTAACGTCCGTTCGGGCATCGAGGTCCATGTCGGGGTGGGACGGGCCCGTGGCTTCAAGATCACTTGCAGTCCGACCGCGATGTCTTGGTTGCGCGAGAGGTTGTCGATATCCTCCACTTCCATCATCAACCCTGGATAATGCCGCCGCCGTCATCGCCGCCGACGCCCGTGCCGGGCTTTTCGGGCCTGTCAGGCTTGCTCGGCCTTCAGCCTGCCTGGGCGAGATCTCCGGCGGACGGATTAACGGCGGAGCTTCGCCGCCTTTCGTGCGTGTGAAGGCCGAAGATAGTTCTCTCAAAAACATCCGTTTATGAGAGATACCAAATGTCATTTTCAGAAGACGACTGCACCAGTTGATTGGGCGTAATGGCTGTTGTGCAGCCAGCTCCTGACAGTTCAATATCAGAAGTGATCTGCACCAATCTCGACTATGCTCAATACTCGTGTGGGCTCTGTTGCAAAAATCGTGAAGCTTGAGCATGCTTGGCGGAGATTGGACGGACGGAACGATGACGGATTTCAAGTGGCGCCATTTCCAGGGTGATGTGATCCTGTGGGCGGTGCGCTGGTATTGTCGCTATCCGATCAGCTATCGCGACCTTGAGGAAATGCTGGCGGAACGCGGCATTTCGGTCGACCATACGACGATCTATCGCTGGGTCCAGTGCTACGCCCCGGAGATGGAGAAGCGGCTGCGCTGGTTCTGGCGGCGTGGCTTTGATCCGAGCTGGCGCCTGGATGAAACCTACGTCAAGGTGCGGGGCAAGTGGACCTACCTGTACCGGGCAGTCGACAAGCGGGGCGACACGATCGATTTCTACCTGTCGCCGACCCGCAGCGCCAAGGCAGCGAAGCGGTTCCTGGGCAAGGCCCTGCGAGGCCTGAAGCACTGGGAAAAGCCTGCCACGCTCAATACCGACAAAGCGCCGAGCTATGGTGCAGCGATCACCGAATTGAAGCGCGAAGGAAAGCTGGACCGGGAGACGGCCCACCGGCAGGTGAAGTATCTCAATAACGTGATCGAGGCCGATCACGGAAAGCTCAAGATACTGATCAAGCCGGTGCGCGGTTTCAAATCGATCCCCACGGCCTATGCCACGATCAAGGGATTCGAAGTCATGCGAGCCCTGCGCAAAGGACAGGCTCGCCCCTGGTGCCTGCAGCCCGGCATCAGGGGCGAGGTGCGCCTTGTGGAGAGAGCTTTTGGCATTGGGCCCTCGGCGCTGACGGAGGCCATGGGCATGCTCAACCACCATTTCGCAGCAGCCGCCTGATCGGCGCAGAGCGACAGCCTACCTCTGACTGCCGCCAATCTTTGCAACAGAGCCTCCGTCGCCATGCTCACCTCGCTTTGGTGCACACGAGTATTGAGCATAGTCGAGATTGGTGCAGATCACTTCTGATATTGAACTGTCAGGAGCTGGCTGCACAACAGCCATTACGCCCAATCAACTGGTGCAGTCGTCTTCTGAAAATGACAACAGCAACCAGGAAAGCCCGGCATTGACCGGGCTTTTTTGTACCTGGCACATAAGGGTTATCTTTTTGGGCTAGGCACTTATAAGCCGACATTTTGAGCTATGAGCCACCGGCGATAAAATGGAACTTTGAGGCATACCCAACTTAACTAAGTGAGGCTCGACGCTAGTATGGAAACCAAAATCACGATTACTCGCTATAACGTCACGGCGATGATTGGCTGGGCTGGGATATGCGTTGGCTTGATCGGGTGCGCGGTGCAATATTTCGTGCCGTCGCCTGTAGGTTTTGCCTTGCTTGCGATTGGGCTTGTCGGTGGCGGTATCACAGTCTCGCTTGCTGGAACAATCAAAACAGTGACCACGCGGCGAGTGAAACTGCGCTCTCCCACTGACTCAGATAGCTGACCCATACCCAAAATGACCAGTCAAAAAGGTGACGGCGTGAATAGGCAGAGAAGTATTACGGTGTTTATGGCATTGCTCTGTTTTGGCGGTGGCGTTGCCAATGCAGTATCGGCCATCCATCTTTTTATGGCTCACACGGACTTCCAACAATTTCTATGGCACGCAGCAACCGCAGTGCTAGCTTTTGGCTTTGCGATTGTTGCTCTGCTTACTAGGCGAAATATAAATAATGAGCCCAAGTGAACACCAGGCACCGGGTGCTGCCCTCAAGGTGGCACGCATCTACATGCGCGTGAGTACGGAGGACCAGGACCTAAACCGGCAGGATGCCATCGTAGAGAGCACGAAAGCAGCCGGCTTTTACATCGCCGGCATTTACCGCGAGAAAGCCAGCGGCGCACGGGCCGATCGCGCCGAGCTACTGCGCCTGATTGCCGACCTGCAACCAGGTGAAGTCGTGGTTGCGGAAAAGATCGACCGAATCAGCCGCTTGCCGCTTGTAGAGGCCGAACGCCTAGTAGCCTCGATCAGGGCCAAAGGCGCCAGGCTGGCCGTGCCTGGTGTTGTGGATTTGACGGAGCTGGCAGCCGAGGCGAAAGGCGTGGCCAAGGTTGTCCTGGAATCCGTCCAGGACATGCTTTTGAAGCTGGCGTTGCAGATTGCACGCGACGACTACGAGGATCGGCGCGAGCGGCAGCGACAAGGCGTGGAGCTGGCCAAGGATGCTGGGCGTTATGCTGGCCGCAAAGCTGACACCCAAATGCACGATCGGATTATTGCGCTGCGGTCTGCAGGCCATAGTATTGCTGCTACGGCAAGATTGGCCGGATGCAGCGCAAGTCAGGTCAAGAGAGTTTGGGCGCTTCATCAACCATTGGCGCGGTCGGCCGGGTCGTAGTGTCCCATGCTCTAAAAACTTACTGAGATACAAGCAGAAATGACTTTTCAGTTTTATTCTGTAAAATCACTGTTTATTTATCCAGTAAAAATTATGAATACTCCACTTCCTGTGACGCAGCTTCCAGTTCAGGTCTGGGCAATTTCTGCGACTGTACAGTGTGGATTCCCAAGCCCTGCGGAAGACCATACCCAAAAACGGCTCGACCTCAATGAGTTGCTGATTCATCAGCCTGACGCGACATTTTTCATGCGCGTGCGTGGCCCATCCATGCGTGACGCCGGGATAGACGACGGGGACTACGTGGTAATCGATAGATCTCTGGAGGCAAAGCACGGCAATGTCGTCTTAGCCGTTATCGATGGTGAGTTCACGATCAAACGCTTGTTTCGTCGGGCTGGTCGGGCGAAGCTACAGGCAGCGAACCCGACATTTACCGATATCGAGTTCCGTGATGGGCAAGAGTTGATCGTTTGGGGGGTAGTGACATGGACGCTCAAAGGCCTGTTACCCGCATAGCACTCATCGATGGGAATTCGTTTTATTGCTCCTGCGAACGTGCGATGCGCCCAGCATATGAAGGGCGGCCGTTGGTTGTGCTTTCCAACAACGATGGCTGTGCTATCGCCAGGACGCAAGAGGCCAAAGACTTGGGTATCAAAATGGGTGCCCCTTGGTTCCAGATCAAGCACTTGGCCGATACTCATGGCCTGATCGCACTATCTGCGAATTTCAGCCTTTACGGCGACCTGAGTAGCAGGATGATGAATGTGATTGGCCAATTCTCACCACTCCAAGAAATTTACTCGATCGATGAGTCATTTCTTGATTTGACCGGGGTGCCCGGCACGGGGCGAGAGATTGGAAGCGAAATCCGCCAGCGCGTAAGGCAGTGGGTTGGGATTCCAACATGCGTGGGCATCGGGCCGACAAAGACGTTGGCCAAGCTGGCAAACCACTTGGCTAAAAAGATGCCGCGCTTACAGGGTGTGTGCGATTTGTCAGGGCTGGCCACGGCGGACTTGATGCGTGCAATCCGCCATGTGCCAATTGACGAGGTCTGGGGTGTGGGCAGGAAGCTGGCGCCCAAGCTGCAGGCTTTAAACATCAATACCGCTGCTGACCTGGCCCAAGCCGACTGGCGTGTAATGCGGGACCGATTCTCAATTGTTGTGGCCAAGACCGCCAGGGAGCTATTCGGAGAAAGCTGCCTCGAATGGGAAGAGGTGCCAGCAGACAAGCAGCAAATCATGTGTTCACGCTCGTTCGGCAAGCCTGTTCTTGATCTGCAGGATCTTGAACAGGCCATCAGCACGTTCACGAGTCGCGCCGCTGAGAAGCTGCGTGCCCAGGAGGGCGTGACAGCGTCAATTCTCGTGTTCATTCGCACTAGCTATTTTCGCAACGATCCCCAGTACTCCGGCGGCACAGTGGCACGCCTGTTGACGCCGACTGACAGCACGGCCAGCTTGGTACAAGCTGCGCTGCAGGGCCTGCATCAAATCTATCGTGAAGGTTTCAAATACGCAAAAGCGGGGGTTTGCCTGTTGGATCTCGCTACGCAGCAGCAAGCGGATGCGCAGCGCACCCTGTTCTCTTCCGGTGCAGTGGTCGATACATCCGACCGATCTACGCTGATGGCTGTGCTGGATGGCATCAATCAACGGTACGGTCGCAGCACAATTGCTGCTGCCAGCTCATTTGCACCAGACGATGCCGTGTGGAAAATGCGACAGGAACGCATGACCCCGGCGTACACGACGGACTGGGGCCAGATAATTGATGTCTGGAAATAGCTGACAGGCCGGTGCTTACGCTCCGATCAATACCTGCGCTCTCTGGGGATTTATATCCTCCGTCGCCCAAAAAAGGGGCGTTGCCAAGCCCTTCGTGCAAATCGCACGGGGCTTGAAACTATATACACGGCAATAGGTTAGCTCTGTTTCGTGCCGCTTGCAGAAGGCTCTGCGTTGTGAGCTAGGAGCCACATGAGAGCCCAAAGAAAGCAAGCCATGTCGCGCTGTGGCGTTGAATACTATCCAGAAGCAGCACGCTTGCTCGTCATGGCAGCCTAGCCCTTAGCGCACCACCTGAACCAAAAGGCACAACAGCAGATGCAAAGGCAGATGACTGCTATTTGACCAGTTCCTGTTCCGTAGGGAGCGGAGGCGCACACTACTGCTCAAATTCTGCAGCTCACTACGCCTCTGTGCGCGAGATCGGTGCAGAAAAAACGGTGAGTCCGGCGGCTTCCAGTATCCTCTTGCGTACAGGAGAGTATGGAGACCTGTGAAAATACGCATGGATGAAATCGCGATCAAGTCCAATCCGGCTCAATAGAATCGCGTGATAGAGCATTCTAACCGCTTCATTAAGCGTGTGCATTTTCTGTATGAACTCGCTATAACCGCCGTCGCGTTGACCACCAAAGTGAGCGACCTGATTGCGAAGGTCGGCGCACTCTTTGGAGAAGGCACGTAGTTCCTTTGGCTCAAGCCCTATATCAAGCTCAGTAAATGTGGAAAATAGACGCTCTTCAAGGCTCGGTTCGCACGCATTTTTGAGCCGTACACTCAACCAGTTACGATCCTTTTTAAGCTGCACATTCTCAATAATGCGGGCAATTTTCTCCTCAAGTTTCGCCTGTGTGACAGAAGCGCCAACCCTCCGATGCAGCGACTCAAGGCCAAAAATTGCTGTAGAGAACCTATTCTCAAGGTAGAGGGCCGGGCTCCGTCGAATACCAAGATACAGGTACAAGCCAGGCCCAAGGATGTCTTGCTGCGCTTCTAGGGTGGAGAGCAGAGTTCCAAAGCTGTCTGTCAACCATGTCAACGCCGCCCAAGACTTAAAGATATCCACTTTCTGAGAATCCGACCGACGTCGTTCGAAATAGTAGCGCCCTACTTCATTGCCATACCGCACTGTGGGCCAAGGCAAGGCCACGTCGACATCAGCGAGCAAGAGAAAAAGATCCTCCAGCAAGTGAAATTCTTCGCGAATAGACTCAAGACTGCAAGGCACCTTCGGTTCAACCTCCAAGAAGGTCTCTTGCTTGATGGTTGCTGACTGAAGCCAGATATCTGCAGGTGCAGTGTGCCTGATTTTTGTTTCTAGGCGTACCGTCCTATCCGATAGCTTGAACGTGTATGTCTTGGGTTTAGAGGCACGAGCTGTAGCACCGCGCTTTGTTTTGCTGACCTTCACTGCTGGTTCGCTTGCCCAGCGCTCCAAGGCGTCGAGCCCTATCATTAAGTTTGTGACTGCATCCAGCTCAGGAAAATTATTAAAACTGTTAAAAACAACAGTTTCTCGTGCCAGATATTTCTGATGAGAAAACGTGTTGCTTAACGTCGTGCCGCCACTCTCAATCCGACGCAGGAATACATAGCGACTGTCCTTCAAGACACCAAAGATGCATCTTTCTGTGCCAATAGGTTTGAGATTAAGGGGGATTCCAGCAGAGGTGTCGTCAGGCAACAATCCTATTAGCGAAAGCGTAGAGATGCCGTTTTCCGCAATCTCAAGGGTGCCCGCCACCGGCTCCTTGCTGTCGTCGTCGATTTCACCAGGCATGTACCAATTGAACACACCGTCAATCCTAATAATAGGCTCACTCACTTCCCCTCCTTTTTCATCTTTACACTAGCGCATTCTGCAGATATTTTTTGATCTTCAGCTTGAGAAATGCATTCCACGGCCCACAAACAGATTATTAAAAATATTATGAAAATCTCAGATTGATGGGCCCAGCCAATAGCAGTAGAGATGCTCATCATGCCTCGACAACCAAATGTAGCTAATTTAAATATTTAGCCTGTCTGATGACTGAAATGGTACCTCTTGGTAGCGCCGAGTCAGTGGCCGATTTTGGACGATAGCTGGCATTATAGGATTTTGTTCAGATTTTGTTACTGCTGCCGTATTCCCTCCTAAACCCCCGATCCCCCACCATGAACACCTTGCGGCCGGCCGGGGGGATATTGCACAGGAAGCCTGGCACCACGACGCCCCGCAGTTTGAAGGCCTTGTCTTGAGGTTGTGCCGCATCGACTGCGGACTTGGTGAGCTTGATCTTCGCCATGATGACTCCTATGAAAGCCCGGTTTCCAAGAGCCGCATGGGAGCCACGCGAGGGGAAGCCGGGTCAAGTTTCGGAAAGCACCAGCATATGTTGATGTCACCTAAGTGATTGATAAACTTGCTGTATCGAACCTTGGCGTAGTCCAGCGAATTGCGATGCTGGAGTCATCGTGAAACAAAAAAAAAGCCCCTCATATTGAGGGGCAAAGTGAAAAGGAAAAGTATGCTATGCGTTGGCCAACAACTGCTTGGCCAACTGGACTTCAATGCTGTCACCGGCATCATTCAGAACATCCAAGCCACAATCAGGCATATCCCCTGACGTTGACTGCGTAACAGCGATCTTCTTGGCCATCAGCCTTAAACACTCCACCTGGCTGGAACCTGAGTAGCCCAAGAACACGACCTTGACTGGATTCTTCTGGCCAATCCGCCATGACCGTCTGGCCGCCTGCATTAACGTGTAGACATTAAAGCCAGATTGCATGAACACAATCGTAGGAAACTCCAGCAGATCCAGGCCAGTCTTGACCAGCTCTGGATTGGTGACAAGGACGTCAATACCCCGCTCCACCTGGTCAGCAACCCAGTCTTCGCGTTGAGCTGCGTCAACAGAAGCACGCAACACAGCAACTTTGAAGCCGTTCATCTCAAGGTGGCTTTTGAGTCGAGCGGTGGTGTCACGTGTACCCGAGTAAATCGAGTACACCAGCACCTTTCTTCCTTGGGCCTTCTCCTGTTTGCACAGATCCAAGAGCTGTTGCTCTTTGGGGGTAAGCTCAGACTCCTGAAAAACAGGCCCTTGCGAAAACAAGACTGCCTTACTTCGAGGGTGCCGGACGGTTTCTGGGCGAAAGCAGCACTCTGGCCAAGCCAGTAGCGTATTCATCACAACCCCAAGCAAGCTATTGTCCTTTTGGGCCAACGCCTTCTTGAGCTCGTACACCAGGTGCTTTGCCATGCGCTGATAGGCCTCATCCTGCGCCTGGCTCATTGGTACGTTAATGAAGTGCTCGTCATAGTCAGGCAAGACGTTCTGGCCAATGTCGCGCAGCTTCAAGAAAACGGTGATCGGCACTACATACCGCATAATGCCAACCGGACCAAAGCCAGGAGCTTTACTGGTCCGTACCGTCATCTGCTTACCTTTAGCAGTGCGATGCGATGGGCCAGTGCTTTCCTTGTACACGTCTTTGAGCACGCCATGCTCACGCATGAACGCCATAGCTGCGCTTCCCATTGACCCATTACGAGCAGGTTTGAAGCCATCTTGAATCATCTGTGTCGGATTTATTCTCCACAAAAGATGAAACAAGTCATCGGCATAGCCCCCCATCAGTGTCCCAGTGAGCAGCAGTGTTTTTTGGCATTGGCTGGCCAGCACGCCCATGGCCTGGCCTTGGGCTGAGCCCTCATTTTTGTATTCATGGCCTTCATCTACAACCAAAAGACCGAAATACCCACGAGGCAAGTAGCGTTTGATGAACTCAGTGGCTTGATAGCCCCCCTCCCCTATACTGAACTCAAAGGACGCGAGGGATCGCTCCATACGCATGGCCTGCCGATCGGAGAAAACAAGCTCGCCAGACTCATCCATGAGGTTGAGAAACTCATAGACGTTGTCGTCGAGCATTCCCCCAAGCAGATCCTCTCCAAAAATCGAGAGCAATTTGCGAGCGGTTTTATCTCCGATCGTCGGCATTTGCTTCAAGGCACCCAATACCAGATCGTGCATGGAGTCGATACGCTTACCTGCACGAATCAACGTCCAAAGCGTGCTATCGCAGTGGCTGCATTTACAACGTCTGTCTGCAAGCATGAGTGCGGCCGCCTCAGCGGAGAGCGGCATCATTTCACCATCCGCATTCTCACGTTCGATGGGTTCCATGCAATCAGGGCAACAAGCAAACCTAAACCGTTGACCATCTTGCAATACCTGGCGAGTCAAAAATGCCGGTTTCCAGTGAAACCCCATGCGCATACGCACACGCCCAAGCACAAAGAACTCTGGCTTGCTGGTTTTCAAACCCAGGGCATTTCGTAGCGCCAACAGTTTGCGTAGCGTATCTGGCCCATTCAGAATCCAAACCTTAGCACTAGGGACGGTGGCCAGGATCTCACGTCGCCACTTATAGACCAGGTGAGGCGGCGACACGATCAGGGTACGTGGATGCGTACTCTGCATTAAAGCCGCAACACATATGGCCATCATGGTTTTGCCCGTGCCCATATCCGCATTGAGTACCGCTGCCGGTTCATTGTGATCCAACAACAGCTTCACAACAGCGTGTACAGCATGGGCCTGGGCTTCAAATGGATGACGGGTCAGATTGTCCAGAGCGTGTTGCCGCGCACGCCAAACGGGAGTTTGAGTGTCCAGGTCCGGATCGTAAATAGGCGGGTTCTGGCGACGGACTTGCTCCAACAAGCCCTCACCAAACTGATCAATAAAATTGGCCAGAGGCATATGCAGCTCATCGGCATCTTGCTCTGGGGTATCTAGCTGGGGATGTATAGCGCCCATACTGGCTCTCCACAAAAGGGATACGGGGAGCCAGCGGGGCTGCTCCCCGCATGGGTTGGAAAAAACTTAGGAAAGGCTGGATCCGGAAATCAGCCAATCAGCTTAGAAAATTACAACTACAAACGTAGGCGCCCTTCCCTGACCCCATCAGAGATGAAATCAAGAAAATGCTCACTTAGGCTCACCCGAACTGCCTTGACAGGGCCAAGCGTGGGATACAAATCGCTGCCCATTATCTGCACAGCTTGCTTATCACGGCACCAAGCCAGCACTTCAGCACGCCAATGGTCTAAAAGAGCCACCGGCGACAAGCTTTTGATCAGTTGCCAGGCACGACCAAAGAGATCATGCTCCTGAGCTTCGTTAAGGCTGACCAAGTCGCTCACTGCTGAGTAGTACAGAGCCCAACCGATTCGATTGGCACGGTCTGGCTCCTGTAGATTCTTGTCAAATACCCACAGTTGCCCCAGAGGACCAAACAGGTTTTGCTTAGGCAACCTGCCGGTGTGTTTGCCTAAGCGATCCACACCGCCAACCTCCACTAAGTGGCGTTGGCCATCATCGCCGCGCAAGTGAAAGCGTTGTATACCGCCTTCCTTATTGCCCAACTGCATCGCAGCCATGAATTGCATCAGCGAGCCATCGCGTCCATACAGCGAAACGAACAAAAAGCGACCGTCCGACTCTCGGATGCAGGCATCTGCCCAGACTTCAGGAAACTCCTCCACTTGGTACATCACCGAGCTCCATAAAAATGCGACAGACTTCTTGCTCGTAAAGATGAGGGAAGAAGCCTGTCCGCGTGGTTTAGAGAGATGGTCAAACTGAACGTACAGCAAACGAGCCGTCAGCTTGATGAAGGATGTCCCGATTACCCACGTTGCTCCAGGAATCACGTTCGACCTCAGTGAACATACTTGCTGGCACAGTAATCTTGAGCCGGTGCAACACCGCTTTAAAGTGCTCCAGGCTCAAACCAAATGGGTTGGATTCATAAAGATTGCTATACAGGTACTGCTCATCAAACGTGGTCACGTCCGGATCAACAAAATCCGCCCGCTTTTCGATGACCAGAAAATAATGACCCAAAGGCCTATCCCAGCCCAAGAGCACAGTGACGGGATGATCTTTGTACGTGGTTTCAAAATAATGACGACTCATGACAAACTCCAGAAAATGAGTCGCAACGCCCCATAAGGGCCGCAGCGACCCCATGGGTACAGGTTAAAAACGCCCAAATGCGGGCTAAACAAACAAGAAATGACTCAAGTTACAGGTCGCCGTGCTCAGCGAACGAATAGCTAGTTGTGTCGGCTGAAGGCCCGACGATCAAATGGTCCAGAACCCTTACATCGATCAGCTCCAATGCTTTTTTAAGCCGCTCAGTAAGTTGGCGGTCTACCTGGCTAGGCTCTAACTTTCCGCTTGGATGGTTGTGAGCCAAAATGACCGCGCCAGCATTGTTTTTGAGCACCTCTTTAACGACCTCACGAGGATAGACAGCCGTCTGGTTCAGGGTGCCTTGGAACAATTCCCGATACTGGATCAGGCGAAGCTGGTTGTCTAAAAAGAAAACAGCGAAAACCTCATGTTCTAGGCCAGCCAAACGAGCGACAGCATAGCGTTCCGCAATGCTCGGGGTTGCCATGGGAACTCCCGAAGGCACTAAAGACACAATCGCCTCACGTGCTGCCTCCAATATCTGCCCTGGAGTCGCCAACACGTAGTGCCCATGCGCATCAGCAACATGCAATTGCGCGGGTTTAGGCGCTGCCTGAGCGTATACAGACGGCGCGATGGGTAAAATCGACGGATTGAAAGAAGACATGGGTATCTCCAAAAAGCTGGAGACATCCGGCCCCTTGAGGACGGATGTCCCCAAGGGATAAGACGAGGCTGCTGACATGCCATGCATGACTGCAGCAGATAAGAAAAACTACCCAGGCAGTCAAAGACCACCTTGATGCGTTTACAGGGTTGAACGCACCTATAGAAACCTCTTTAGGCTAGATGAGAAGGTTTCCCCAAATGGCCTGGTCCAGGCCCCTTGAGGAACCCTTCTAATGAAGGGTGAATAGCGCCAACTACTGGCACCGAGGAATAAAGCATCAGCTGATCTTTACTATCTGACCAAGCCGATGATCGGCAGTAAATTCAATGGCATTGATCGTAGGTACAAACTTATCCAGCATCGTGATGGTCTCTGAAACATTCCCCTTCTCATCCACCTCCAGGTTCTGGATGCGTTCTTTCTTCTTAAAGGTATCTCCCTTAATCAGAAAAATTCGTCCGTCCTTAGATTCAATACAACCAGTCACCTGTCCGGCCGCCAGTGCAAGCGCCAGGTGCCATTGCGTCATCGTACGAAGCGGTCTTCTGTGATTGGTCCGTGCCTGAGAGAAATGAACATCAAAGCCTTGCCACAATAGACTCGCCTTCCATGTATTGAGCTCGTCTTTCAATTGAGCGGCATCGATTCGCACTGCATGAAAGTCAAGCTCCGTATCAGCTGCTGGCACCTGGTAGGGCTCATCATCCCAGACCTCTGGCAATACTTGATCTACGAACTCTCCGGCCTGAGCCTGCGCAAGCCAATCAAGAACGCTTTTACGTGGATGTGTGCTTCGGATTTTGGTCCCGAAGATCACACATTGTTTGAATTGCTGCTCCGGGGCCATAAAAAACCGCAAATTGTCGAAATTACGGGCCAAAAATGCCCGAATCTCAGCATCTAAGGCGTAGTACGGAATGATGTAGATAAGCACCCCGCCCTCAACCAGGAATGATGCCGTTTTCCTCAAGAACGTACGCTCCAGACGCTCGGCTTTGTCAGAGTCGGCGTTGGCTAAGTTCGCCGCATCACTGATTCCAAACCCGTAAGGAGGATTCAGAAACAGTAGGCCAGTACTGCGAGCCTTAACCACGACGTCATGAAGGTCCGCGTGAATAACCCTATCCAAGAGGGTTTTCGCGTGCCAGGCGCGTTCTTTATCAAACTCAACACCCAGAGCTTCAATGCTTACTGAAGCGTCACCAGCACGCTCCTGTAAGCCAAGACGGATGTCAGCCAGCGCCGCACCTTCCCCGCAACATGGGTCAAGCAATCGCATTGGTCTTGATGCTGGCATGAGGAAGTGTTGAATCCGCTGCAAAGTCTCATCATCGGTCGGGTAGTACCCGGCTTTGACGAAGTTGCGAGCCAAGCGGGTGAACAAAAGCGCCATTTCACACCTCCTGACCATCAATGAGCGAGATCTCACGGCCAAACACTAGGCCTGCTGTTTCAGGCGAAGGCTCGCCATTTTGAGAAATCCACCAACTGGGTGGTTGAAGGGGGTAAACAAGCAGCCCAAGGTACGGACCTTGTGAGGCAAAGCAAACGATTCTGCATTCACCAATATTGTTGAACCTGACCATCACAGTTTCGCCAATGGCTGGAACAGGTTCTGGCCCGGTCCAGATCAGTCGATCATCGGTACGGTTTCTGTCAGTGGTGTACAGCGGTAAGGAGAAATAGCGGACAACGATCATGTGGGTCTCCGAAAAATACACAACGAGAGACCCAGACGGATCATCCCGTCGGGAAAGTGAAAGAGGAAAATGCAAACCCATCCTGATGGGTTTGCATGGGTTAGAGGATCAGTACTCCGATGGCAACGTCAGTGTGGTACTGGATCGATCCCATTCTGTAACGATCCAGATTTTGAGTTGGTCGGTGACGCGATACGATGACATCAGTCGCCCTCCACACGCTAGGGACCGCTGGTTAAATCGCCAATCTTCGTGGCACAGATCCCCCCACTCACCAATAGCGTGACGAGCCAGGTACTCACAAGCGTTGATCGTGCCTTCTTGATCCAGCTTGGTAACACCTGGCGTAGCCACAACCACACCGAGTTCAAAGCGCGGCAGCACATCGGCAAGAGGCGAGAGATCGAAGGAATCTCTGCACACTGGTTGAGTCTGTTCAGTCATAGTCGGCCTCACTAAAAAATGCGCAGGCCATACCCATGCGGGTCTGTGCCCGCAGGGCTGAAAATGGGAAAACAAAAGAAAAGCGAATGTCACCAAGCCTATGAAAGACCTGGTATACATTCGCTAATTTGGAGGAGCGGACTCCTCATGGGGCACACCGAGGTAAGCTGAAATGGTCGCGTGCTAAACACTAGGACATGAACATCTTCATGCCGCTTAAGATCAGACCGGCAAAACCAGCCAGCATCAAGCCAAGACGGATTGTCATATCCCGCTTGGTCACCTCGATGTCTTTTCTGGTCACCTCAATGTCGTGCTTCAGTTCAGTGCGAAGCGCGGCAATGTCGTGTTCAACCTTGGCTGTCCACTTCTCCAGCACTTGATCAAGTGTGAGAGCCATAGCACCCTCCATTGCGATGGCCACCTTTTCGGCAACCTCTTGCTTCATACCGGCATCAACCAGGCCCTGCCGCAGCAGGAACAAGTCAGATGGACTCATTGACATATAGTACCGCTTAAAAAATCAAGAGGGCTATCAACCCGCGAGGGTCAAAGCCCCCAAGGGTTAGTTAAAGAATCAAGCGGCTACCAATGTAGCGCCGAATCGCAGCCAATGAAGTGCTTGCAGACGCTGCTTGAGATCACCTGGCAAGCGTTGGGCCAAATCTTGTCGAACAGAGCAACCTTGGACCAGACGTACGAACGAGCACACCTGTGCGGGTGCCAACTCATGTCGAACAGCCAGAAACTGCTCAAATCCCTCTTCATTGGCCTGGGACAGCCAGTCATTAAAGAGGGAATGCAAACTCTTGCGCTGAGCCGTCGTGATAGGGAAAAAATGCAGTTGAGCCATGATCGTCTTCCAAAAAATGGGGACGAACGAGCCCCAGGGGACACGGTGTCCCCACAGGGTTAGTAAGAAGCGCAGGTTAAATCTGCGTGAATGAATAAAGCGAGTTACCCAGGCAGCACTTACTGCCTTGGCGCGTTTACAGGGTTGAACGCACCTGAGTGAAACCATCGTTGGTTTGCTTAGATGATTTCCCTTGCAGGCCGGGCCTGGTTATCCTGGCTCGCAAGGGAACCCATCTAGGTTCCGGGCTTACATAACAAATTAAAATTCATACCCCCTCACCTCCCTTAGCAGATCCAAGGTGTGTGTCACCGAAATGGAGGTCCTGGTGACAAATGAAACGGCGCGCAAGGTACGTGGCTGATTTTGCTATCACCAGCTCCGGCTTAGCGCAAAAGCTGCGGGCGCATGGGGACGCCGCCTCCCAGATTCAACGATGCACCCATGCACTGTGCGGTCTGGCTCATGGTCTCGATCGCATCAAGAACATAAGTCAAACCGCCACCTTTGGGCGGTTTAGAAATGTGGGTTTACTGGGCAAACCAGATTTGTTGCTTCGCATCGAAACGGTAGCCATGACGTTGGCCAAGTTCAGCTGCTTGCCGTCGTAGCAGCGCACGCTCTACAGTCGCATCAAGTTTGATGGGATCTCGGTTGGCAATGGCATGGAGCATTTCTGCATCAAGCAACCCATCATTCTCTCCCTGCGTAGACTCCAGTGGCACAGAATTCAAAGACCCTGACTGAGGCTTCCCACCCTTATTAAAGTGGCTGAAGTCTTTTGCGGTAGATGGCGGGGGTACTGACTTTTTAGAGGCTGCAACCCGTACAGGCCGTTGCTCGTCAATAGGGTCAGGCTCAGCTTGCTCATGAGCAGTCGATAATTCGGCCTGGCTCTCCACTTGTAAGTCGTGCAAACGCGCACGAATCTCTGTCACACCTTTGCCAAACGCGATGTATTGCGACAGATAGATTTCACTAATCCACACAGTTGCCTGGTACTCACCTTCCTCAAACTGATCCAGGAGTGGGTCTTTGACCTTGAACTCACCAAAAGCAGTTGAAAGGTCTGCAACGCAGAACGCACCATTTCGACTTTGCCGAATCCGTTTTACGCGCAGTTGCGCTCCATCTATACGGATCATCGTGATCTCCTTCATAAAAATAGGGAGACCACGTCCAGCCGGAAGAGATCTCCCGGTGGGGTGTGAAATGAAAGTACCCGTGCAGCTTACGCCGGACGGGTACAGGGGGGCTTAAATGGTGGCTATCCAACTTGCGATCAGATAGTACTTTGGAGCACGTGAGGTTCCAGTTTGAACGTGCAATTCAACGGACGTACTCGTGTGAGATGTACCCCAACTCTATACAGAGCGTTCACGTTTCAGGGGTTGACGTGTCGTGCCCGAAGGCGACCAGGTTATTCAAGTGACACCTGAAAACACTCGCAAAACCGGATTAGTTTAGTCGCTAACCTTTCCATCATCAAGGAGAAGAAAACCCTCGCACAGCCCCTAGCGGGAACAGTAACGAGGGTTTCGATGAGGCATTAAAAGTTAAGCGACGCTCTGATGGGCATAGCTTGCAGCGTATTGAAGCGCACTACTTGCTCCATATCCTGCTTGATATGCAACAGCGCCTTGGTTCACGGGCACTGGAGTGCTGTTGAACTTTGGAGTTGCTGGACCTCGAGCGTTTTCCTGTGGTGCTTTATTTTCAGACTGGTCTTGCTCAGGCACATTCTGAGAAGATTCATCCTCGGTCGAGGAGTTCTGCAAAGGAGCTTCCTCCTGAAAAGGAATGTTATCCATGCTGGACTCTTCTTGCAATTCACGTCGGAAAATATTAACGCCATCAACAGTAACACTGTTGATCAACAACAGACGTCCCTTGATAAGTGCGGCAGGCTCTTGCTCGCCAGTTGTACGTCCCTTCTCATCTCGAAGGTTGCGCATGTAAACGTGTGTGTAGATATCACCCACACGAAACGATACGAAAACCTTACGTTTCGCCTCGACATCACCCATGAGCTTTTCCACCATTTCAATGGCTTCGCTCCCAGAGACCCGTAGGTCAAAGTAGGTGTAGTCAGGTTCATCCGTATTTCCACGCACGGCGGAAATCGAGCAAGCAAGAAAGGGTTGTGCCTTGCGGCCAGAACCTTTGGTTTCAACCCAGCGTACACGGTTCAGATAACCGAGACCGTTCACGTGAAGATTGAAGTGGTTGGAAGTTTGAGTGGAAGCGGTAGTCATGATGGTGAACTCCAGAAAATGGACTGGAGGAACACGCACCCACCCAAGAGCCGAATGGCCTGGACAGGGAAAGCGGATTCCCTGTCCGGGTAGCAAAGAAGAAGATGTACTCTGGTACTGCCCTAGAGGATCAGTACGTGCGTCTTTCAAGAGTTGAGACGCCGCTGTCAGGAGCCTTACGGCCATGCACAGCGATAAACTATCAACACCTTCTTTTTTTGTCAATACTATTTCTCAAATTGTTGGATGCTCCTAAGAGTTAGACATGGAGAAATACTAAGCAGTCAAAATGCAATGCCAGAATGACTATATCTCAACTGGCCGTCAGCCAAATTCGGCTGAAAAAGTCCAATTTGAGTTACATTTGTAATCTCTTGACGCTTGAGGACCCAGATCTCAAGTCTCTATCTGTCACTTTTTTCAGGAAACATCTTAAAAGGCAATCGAATAGGCTATATCCGCGTCAGCAGCTTTGAACAAAACCCTGCTCGCCAGCCTGAACACGCCTTGGTCGATAAAGTGTTTGCAGATCAAGCATCAGGCTAGGACACCCATCGCGGCGTGCATAACGAGCTCATCAAAGAACACACGACTCTCACCGGCGAAGACTCGCTGATGGCAAGCTTTATGCTGTCTGTGATAGGCGCATTTGCTAAGGAATCTCTGAACAATTCCCCCGCGCAACGGTAAACTTCGTCTGTCACACCCTCACGAGTCTGTTCATCATGAGCCAACTGAGTTTTTCTGAAGCGGAATTTGCCGGTAAGCGCAAGCAGACACGCCGTGAGAAGTTCTTGAACGAGATGGATCGCACGGTGCCGTGGGATTACCTGGCCGGTGAGATTGCCAAGCACTACCCGCAAGAAGGCAAGGTGGGTCGCCAGCCGTATCCCATTGAGACGATGCTGCGGATTCACTTCATGCAGCAATGGTTCAACCTGAGCGACCCGGCGATGGAAGAGGCGTTGTACGACAGTTTTTCGATGCGCCAGTTCGCCAAGCTGCCCGGTGGTCGTGCGCCGGACGAGACGACGATTCTGAACTTTCGTCACCTGCTTGAGAAGCACAACATTGCCGAAGAAATGTTCGAAGGCGTGAACCTGCTGCTGCAAGACTATGGGCTGATGGTGCGCCGGGGAACGATTGTGGACGCGACGATCATCGATGCGCCCAGCTCGACGAAGAACGCCCAGGGCGCGCGGGACCCCGAGATGCACCAGACCAAGAAAGGCAATAACTATTTCTTCGGCATGAAGGCGCACATTGGGGTCGATCTGCATACGGGCCTGGTGCATTCGATGGTAGGTACCGCGGCCAACGTGGCGGATGTGACGCAGGTCGATGGGCTGCTGCACGGTGAGGAAGAACTGGTCTTGGGTGATGCGGGCTATCAAGGTGTGGGCAAGCGCGAAGAACATCGAAACAAATTGACGCAGGCCCCTACCTTCAGTGCTCGATAATGCTCAAGAATCTCTTTACAGCCATACCTGCTGGCACCAGCAATGAAACGTTCGACGATCTGCTGAACGTTCCCGGCCTGCGCATTGAGCGCATTGTGTCTTACGGGCAGGCAAGCCCACCCGGCTTCTGGTACGAACAGGACAAAGACGAATGGGTCATGGTTTTGCAGGGCAAAGCGTCACTTCAAGTTGAAGGCCGCGACACCCTGGTTCTGCTGGAGCCGGGCGACCACTACTGGATACCCGCCGGCCTCAGGCATCGCGTAGATTCGACGGCACCGGAGGGCCCCACAATCTGGCTGGCCGTCCACCGCTAATGGATTGAATACTTTGTGCTTTGATGAACGCCTGGGCAGGAGAACAAGGATCGTAAAGCTCCTGTGCTCCGCCCCTGTTGATGCACTATGATTGGGTCGGCCCGAACTGATTCCGCAACAAGTAGGCTCCAAAGTATGGACACTTCATTCTCGCCCTATCGCCGCAGCCTGTTGGGCATAATGGCCGGCGCCTGCCTCCCCTCTGTGTACGCTGCCTCTGCTCCTGTTTTCAGCGTGCAGACCGAACCCTCATTGGCACATTGCATCGCCCTACTGCATGGCGCTTTGAAGGCCGCCGGGTTTCGAGCCTCGCTAGCCAATGCACCACACGCCTCTGAAGCACGCAATCTTCACGAAACAACGGCCGGACGTATCCACATCAATCTCCTTCCTGCGTCTCCCGCTCGACTGGACATGGTGCGACGGGGAGACTTGAGAATGATTCCGGTGCCTCTTGAGCGCGGGCTGCTGGGGTGGCGTACATCGTTTGTCCTGGACAGCCAGGAAAAGACTTTGCGCCATATCCGGAATCTCGACGACCTGCGGAAATTGACGATCGGGCAGGGCGCAGGCTGGTGGGATGCAGAGGTCTACCGTGCCGCTGGTATCACTACGCGCGAGGTTCAGGCCTGGCGTAACGGCGAGTTCGCAGAACAGATGAAGACAGGAGTGATTGACCTGTTTCCATTGGGGCTGGAAGAGTCCCTGAGTTATTTCTTGCCGCATTTTCGTCAGCATCGCCAACAACTCAGACTGGAAACGTCGTTATTGCTCCGTTACCCCTGGTATCGCTTCGTCTGGGTATCGCCCCACCCCAGCGCTGATGAGCTGTATGAAGCCCTGCAACACGGCTTCGACCTGATTTGCGACAACGGCGAATTCGAGTCGATCTGGAACCAGATGCGCCAGATGCCCCCCGCCGGCTCATGGGAAAAGCGCACTGTCATTGACCTGGATAACCCTTTTTACGGGCCCGACATCGTGCCGCAGCGTTACCGCCACCTGCTGCTCAAGAAAACAATATCGTGATGCCTTCCCGAAAACTTTACACACGGTTCTTGCAGCAGTTGTTTCCATTTCTGGCGGTAGCCTATATTCTGGCCGCCTTCTTGACAGCAGCGCTTTACTATCAGAATCAGATCACTGAAGCCGGTAACCAACGCAATAAAACTCTGGACACATTCGCTCATGTCCTGATCAAACCCTTATGGGATTGCAACAGTCTGACCGCCGGCGGCATCATCCATGCCATGATTCTGCAACCTGAGGTACTGGGGGTGAGTGCGCTGGATCAGTGTGCACAGCAGCCGATACAAGCCGGCGTCGCGCCTGAACCTGGCGACAAAGACACATTGACGACCACACTGCGATATACCGACGAAACAGGCCGTGTTCACGACTTGGGTGAGTTGCGCATCGCATTTCATCCCATTTCAATTTTTACCGCTGCTTCCCGCAGCCTGGTGCCGCAGCTGGCCGTCTTTTTATCGATGCTGGCAGCAGTACTGGCCAGCGTGCTCTGGACCGTCAACCGAACGATAGGGTCCCCGCTATCAACGTTGCGCCAAGCCATGCGTGAACACCGGCCTCTGACCCCCATCCCGGACGACTGGACCGAAGAATTGAGCGAGGTCACCCAAACTTACAACACTCAGTTGCATGATCTGCGCCGTCAGGCGAGGCACGACCCGTTGACCGGACTAGCCAACCGCCTGCTGCTGGAAGAATATCTGAACCGCACCATCCTTCAAGTCGAGCGCAAGGGGTCTCAAGGCCATGTACTTCTGCTTGATCTGGACAAATTCAAACCTATCAATGACTCGTTGGGCCACGCCGCCGGAGATGAGGTGCTGCGTACGGTTGCCCAACGCCTGCTGGCCTGTGTGCGCAGCACCGACATCGTTGCCAGGCTGGGAGGCGACGAATTCGTCATCGTCACCAGCGATATCCCGTCGTCTCCAGAGCCTGACAACATCAACGCGCTGGTGAAACGCATCGAGCAGGCCATGAGTGAAACACTTGACTGGCAAGGAAACACGATAGAGATTGCCTGCAGTATCGGATGGACCCGGTTTGGACCGGAGGGCAGCACCACCACCGCCCTGCTGGCGCAGGCAGATGCTGAAATGTATCGGGTAAAAATGACTAAATGACAGATGTAGAACGACTCTGGCGTGCAGCAGGGCTAACAATCAACGGTCGGTATTCCGGCCGGTTATTGGTTTGAAAGAACCTTCAATTCTCACCACATCAGATCATCGGGAATCTTGTATTCCGCATACGGGTCGTCTTCGGCCGGCCGTGATTCGGTTTTTTTGACCCGAACGACGATATCGGGGTCGCGTTCGGCGATTTTATCGGCCACAACCCGGGGAACCAGTTCGGCGGTATCAGCGGGCTTGACGATAACCAGCTGCCCGGCCGCCAATTGGTCTCTTACCGCTGCCGACACATAAATGCGTTCGATCTTGCTGCCGTAGGTGTAGTTGTAAGCGATATCGCCACCGCCCCTGCCCTGACGGCTTTGCTGGATCATCTGCTGAATCTGCGCCTGGATGGCTTTCTTCTGAGCTTCAGCATCACGCTGTGCATTAAGTTCGCGCACCGTTTCACGTTGCTTTTGCTGGGCTTCCAGCGCAGCCTGACGAGACTCGTCCAATTCCTGCACGCCAGTGCGGCGTTGTATTTTCTTCTGCTGACTTTTGTCCTGGTTGGCTCGTTTGATCTTTTTCTGATCGACCAACTTTGCCTTCAAGAGCTGCTCTTGCAACGAAACCATCTGCATTGTCCTGAAAAAATCGTATCTGTGAATCAGCGCGCCGGGGGCGAGTTAGCGCTTGGCGCCAAACAAAGAACTGCCGAGTTTTACAAGATCATTCAGGCCGAGTTGACCGTCACCGTCCTGATCCAACAGATTACCTATCAAACCACCCACTGCGCCACCCTGCTGCTGTGCCTGCTGGCGCTCCTGGTTCAGTGTACGGCCCAATGCATCGGCGTCAAGGTGGTTTGCCTGTACTCGCTGCGCGAGGAAGCTCATCACAATGGGCGCCAGCAATTTCAGCAGATCGCCGCTGTGGTTGCCGATTCCGGTCGCCTGTCCCAGGCCTGTTTCGACGCGTTCTTGCTGCCCCTGACCAAATATATGGCCCAATATGGCGGCGCCATCACGGTTACCGCTTTGGCCCCCACCCAGCAAGCCGCTCAACAACTGCCCGACACCGCCATTGCCCGCATGATCGCGCTGCAAAGCCTGCATCAGGGAATCGGCACCGCCTTGCTGAGCGTTTCGGCCCAGTGCCGAAAACAGCAATGGCAGTGCTGCGTTGACGGCCGACGAGGTTTGCGCCGTGTCGGTATTGAGCTGCTTCGACAGCTGCTGCATGGGTGCGCCCTCTAGTTGCGCGAGAAGTTCTCTGGAAAGCGAAGTGAGGTCGTTCATGGCCGGCGTCCTTAAGCAATGGCGGTGACAGGGAAAGAGTCCAGGCTGAATCATACGAAATGCCAGGCTTTCACAGTGCAAACAACTGTCAGGCCTGAACGGACCTTCCGCTATTGCGGCCAGATGATCGCCATAGCCCGGCCGCCTTCAAGGTTCCACAATAGGCCTTTAAGGAATCTCTGAACAATTCCCCCGCGCAACGGTAAACTTCGTCTGTCACACCCTCACGAGTCTGTTCATCATGAGCCAACTGAGTTTTTCTGAAGCGGAATTTGCCGGTAAGCGCAAGCAGACACGCCGTGAGAAGTTCTTGAACGAGATGGATCGCACGGTGCCGTGGGATTACCTGGCCGGTGAGATTGCCAAGCACTACCCGCAAGAAGGCAAGGTGGGTCGCCAGCCGTATCCCATTGAGACGATGCTGCGGATTCACTTCATGCAGCAATGGTTCAACCTGAGCGACCCGGCGATGGAAGAGGCGTTGTACGACAGTTTTTCGATGCGCCAGTTCGCCAAGCTGCCCGGTGGTCGTGCGCCGGACGAGGCGACGATTCTGAACTTTCGTCACCTGCTTGAGAAGCACAACATTGCCGAAGAAATGTTCGAAGGCGTGAACCTGCTGCTGCAAGACTATGGGCTGATGGTGCGCCGGGGAACGATTGTGGACGCGACGATCATCGATGCGCCCAGCTCGACGAAGAACGCCCAGGGCGCGCGGGACCCCGAGATGCACCAGACCAAGAAAGGCAATAACTATTTCTTCGGCATGAAGGCGCACATTGGGGTCGATCTGCATACGGGCCTGGTGCATTCGATGGTAGGTACCGCGGCCAACGTGGCGGATGTGACGCAGGTCGATGGGCTGCTGCACGGTGAGGAAGAACTGGTCTTGGGTGATGCGGGCTATCAAGGTGTGGGCAAGCGCGAAGAGCACCAGGGGCGCGATGTGCAGTGGCATATTGCGTTGCGCCCGAGCCTGCGCAAGAGATTGAGCAAGACGGTGCAATCGTTGCAAGACGCCTATGAATACACCAAGGCCAGCCTGCGGGCCAAGGTGGAGCATCCGTTTCGGGTGATCAAACGGCAGTTCGGCTACACGAAGGTGAGGTATAGGGGGCTGGCGAAAAACACCGCGCAGTTGCTGACGCTGTTCACGTTGAGCAATCTGTGGATGGCGCGACGACATTTGATGGCAGAGGTGCGCCCATAGGACATCAAAAGGCCCGGAAAAGGGCTATTCTGAGCGAAAACACAACGGAAAATCGGGATTTTGGACGTTTTTTTCTGATTTTCTGAAATCAGGCGACAACCAGTGGGGAATTTGGGTCGGCTGGCTGATTGATCAGACCGTCCCTAAGTTTGAACATACGCTGATCCGCCGGAGCAAGTAACTAATCGACATATTCCCTACCACATAACCCAATCCAGTACAAATTGCTATTATGGCCGTGCCAGCAAAAAATGGGCAATCTCGAGACCTCCGCCACGCTTAATGATCTACCAGTAAGCCAAAAAATTGTGCATAATTAGCCATTTCGGCATAGATCAAAAAAATAATTAAAAGTTTGTTTTCAAGTATCTAAATTAAAATTACGGACCCATATATGTCTAGCATACCCCAAACCTATACAATATCAGACTTTATTGAATGGAACTCAAAGAAACAATTGAATTTATCTCCGGAGTTTCAACGCGGCTCAGTCTGGTCTGTTAATGCCAAAGTATTCTTAATTGATTCAATTATGAATGACTTGCCTATACCTCAAGTTTTCTTTCGGACGAAAATAAATGCGTCAACCCAAACCATGACAAGGGAAGTTGTGGATGGTCAACAGCGTCTTAGAGCAATAATTGAGTTCGCGTCTGGCAAGCTTAAACTTACGAGCAAGTCACCTAAATTTAAAGGATTGACATATTCTGATTTGGAACTTTCAGACCAAGAGGCATTCCTATCATACAAAATACCATGCGTCCAATTAATAAACTCAGACAATGCCATGGTATTGGAAATATTTGCCAGACTAAACTCTTACAGTGTCAAGGTCACCCCATCAGAGCTTCGACATGCCGAATATATTGAACCTGTGAAATGGGCAATTTATGATGCAGCTCGAGATTGGAAATATCTTTGGAATGAATTGAAAATTGTATCAGTAAGAGAGAGCGTTAGAATGAAAAACGTCTCTCTTATGGCCGAATTTTTCATGACATTAGATCTTGGATTTGGTGATGGAGGAGAAGCAACAATAACTAAATTCTATAAAAACAAAAAAACAGAGCCAGAGTCATATTTTTTACCAATTAGAAAAAAGGTAGATGATGTTCTGGAAGTGATAATTGACAAGCTAGAAGAGGATTTTGCAGATACTCCATTTTTTGATGGCCCTAATTTTCTTGTCCTATTTGCCGCTGTAGCTTATCTATTATATGGCTTCCCAGATAACCGAGTGACAGCAGACGTGAAAGAGCATAAGGGGAAAGGAGTCAATTGGAAAAATGCTATTGATGTACTAGCAGAGCTATCTCAAGAACTTGAGTCAGGTAATAATGATGAAGACGCTGATGTTCGACATGCTGAATTTATTAGCGCAAGCAAAAGCACTACGCATCGCGTGTCCTCCAGAAAACCAAGATTTGAATACTTAGTTAAAGAATTTAGCAATCATGTTTCTTAATCGACATTATGCCCGATTAGAGCAAAGGCTTTCTCATATTGAAGGTGAAATTGACGAATTGTCTGCCAAGCCAGCACTGACAAAACGAGAAAAATCACTCCTGGAAAAAAATCTTATGCAACTTCAGATTGAATGGGAGCATTTTATCAGGAGGCTTATCTTAGACAGTGCCACTGGACAATTTCAGGGAATTAACGGAACAGTGGTCTCTGGATTACCCAATCCTCCAAAAACGAGAGAGCAAGCGCTCTATACACTTCTATCTACTTTTAGGAACAATAATAACAATCGTGAGCCTGAATGGAGCCATTCAAACAAAGCTATTGATGCTGCCACGAGATTGAAATTATCGAACCTAACTGAAATCACAAACTACCTTGGAGTCACTCCATGGCCTTTGGATGAAATGAGATACTTGAGAAACTATATCGCGCATCAGTCAAAAAACTCAGCCGTTACAGTAAGACAACATTTAATGTCGAATCCTGCAGGAAAAATTTCCGTAGCTGAAATAGCTTTTGATTACACCTTATCCGGGATTCAAAGATACAAGTCTTGGCCTGCATTCATGAAGGTTATTGCCAAACAAATTGTCTAAATCTGGCCATGCTTCTTAAAAAAAACTGTATATATTTATAATAACTATAAAGTCGTGGTTTCAGTTTTCAACCAACGCCCGAGGGCCGCGTTAGTAATTGCGGTCGCCTCATTGGCCTGCGTCTTCGTGACAGCCTCAACCACGTCGATCTCGGTCTCACGTTTACCCTCCAAAATCTTCCACACGGCCTCATCGATCGTGTCGGGTATGAGCGGCACGATAACCATCACATCGCGCTGCTGGCCCAGCCGGTACGCCCTATCCTCGGCTTGGCGCATGAGTGCAGGTGTCCAGGGCATCGATGCAAAGGCCACGTAGTTACCAGCGGTTAGAGTAATACCTACTCCAGCCGCCATCGTAGTGCCGATAAATACCCGGACCTCGGGGTCATCTTGGAATGTGTCGATGGCTCTTTGACGCTTGGTAGCCGAGTCAGCGCCGACCAGGCGTACAGCCTTGATACCGGCGGCCGCAAAGGCGTCATGCATGGCATTGACCGTGCTCATGTACTCGCAAAAGATGATGATCTTGTCTTCGGCCTGTAAGCTCTCAACAGTTTCTATCAGGAACGGTGTTTTAAGCGTTTCAAGACACTGGCGCAGCTTAGTGATCTTAGGCATGGCCATCAGGCTCATGTCATCGTAAATCTCTTTGTAAGCCGCCAAGCCTTCGCTGGGCGAGATATAGCGAACAGAATGCGTTTTAGCGCCAAGGTCGAGTACATCCTTACGCCTGCGTAGCATCCACCCGCCCAAGGCGCGGGCTAAGGCGGCACGACGTTCTCGCGAACCCGTAAAGGTCTTGCGGAACTCCTTAAGCTCCATACGGCCAAGCGAATGGCCCGTCAGACGCAATAGCGTGTGCAGCTCAATTTCACGATTTAGAAGCGGTGTACCTGTTACCACATAGCGCTTCGGAATACGCGTGGCCATCACAAAGGCATTGCGTGTACGCCCGGATTTATGCTCCTTCAGGTAATGCGCTTCATCAATAGCCATGGCCCCGAACGCCAACCCGACTTCTCGTACCAGGCCACCCAATCTTTCGTAGTTTGCAATGACCCACTGACAGCCGTATAACGTCGAGATTCGATCATCTCCGGCAAAGCCGACTACAGCATCGGGATACACTGCCTGGATCTCGCGTTCCCAGTTGATACGTAAAGAGGCGGGACAGACAATAAGCACTCTACCCTGCCCCGCAGCTAGACGAGCACCTACAACAGTCTGACGTGTCTTCCCCAGGCCCATATCATCGCCCAAGCACGCACCAGTTTGACCGGCTAGGTGACGGACACCGTCGATTTGATAGTCCCGTAAACCTGCGCCCACAGCGATCGCAGCCAGCACTGCTTCATCGATGTCGACCGCGTTGCTTTGCTCCAGGTCGGCAGACAAAAAACCCGCTCCATCCACATCTTGGGCGGGGCCGCTTTCCCCTTGCTCAGGGGTCGCGGCAGGCACCAGGATGGGCGATTCGTCCGCGCTTGGTGATACCAGCTCTTCGAGTACGACGGGCTGCTCATGCACGAACGAAAACTCAGCCGCAACGCCTGCCAGGTCACGAAGCACGTGCTGGATGTGTGCCACACCACCGCGTACTTGCCACGCCGCAGCAGGCTTATGGAATCTCCCCTGTAGCGCACGCATGGCACGCACGCACAGCCCATCGTAAGAAAAGCTGACGGCATGTTGGCCATGGTTGAGCTGGCCTCTGGCCAGCTCAAAAATTTGGACGTCGAGCAGTTGGGTAAAGTAATCAGGCTCGGGGGCCCTTATAGCCGCCTTTAATAGCGCAGCAGCCCCGTCAAAATCCACGTGCTCACGCAGATAGAGCGCCTGCAACCATGCCAGGGCATGATCTGCACTGCCCTGCTCCAATACCCACATCCGCCGTCTTGGGCACCACCATGCTCCAGCTTTGGACAACCGAGCAGCCATTCCTGAAATATTGAACAGTTGTAGCCCAAGCCTGCGCCCATCAAAAACAGCTTGAATAAGTAACTCAGGGGCCTTAAGCGAGATTGGGACAATATTCAACGGCAGCACCTTACTTTCATAACACCTCCATATCTATGAACATTGCCCCCTATCTTGTTAATTACGCTGGAACATCCTCATCCGACGGCACATCTTGATCACGAGCTGCCGCAGGCCGGTTTGCTTGCTTGTAGGTGATCGATTCAATGCGTGTGAGCTGCAGGGCCACATCCTCAGCGACGATCTTGATCACCTGTACCTCGGCATTCGTGGTCTCATCTTTGGCAAAGAAATCCCGCTCCTCACCAATGACCAGCACGCGAGCTCCCTTGCGCAAAAACTGTGCGCACGCCTCGGCCTTGCTGCCGTAGATCTCAACCTCGCGCCAGAAGCCCCCAATCTGCCCAACTTCGCCGGTGGCCTGGTCCACCCCGTAACGCCCAAAGTACACACGCATACTGCACACACTAAACTCTTCGCCCGAATTGTTCTTACGAGGAATACGTTTCAAGGTGGGTGAGTCGCCCAGGTTGCCTTTGCCAATAAACAAGTTCTGCATATCAACTCCTTTCGGTGAATAACAAACGACTTGACCGTATGGTCAGACTGCCCTGCATTAACTGGATCACGTCCCGCTTCGGCTCGGAATTGGCCTAGCAAAAGTGGGCACTTTGCGTTGCTGACTCAGTAACTTCAGTTCACGTACGAGCCCGCGCAATTTGAGGTGTTGCGAGTTGAATTCTTGTGCCTGGGCATTGGCGTGTTCGTACCACTGCCGCAGCACGGTCGGTAAGACCGAATATCTTGCGTGCGCCTCTTCCCATGACAGATGCTTTCTTGTGCCAATCTCACGCCAACGCAGAGCCATATAGCCATCCGCCTTACGACGGTGCTCGGCCAGATACATGGAATAGCCAGCCACTTTCTTTGTGGCAGCACAGAGCGCAACCATGTCTGCTTCAACCTGGTCAACTTGCGTAAGATGGTGGCGCAGCGTCTGGGCGGTGCCCCTACCCGTAAAGGGCTTTGTGTCAATCACGCTCTGACACGTTTCGTTCTCCAAGGTCCCCCTTGCCCACTCAACTACATTGACACGTTGACTTCGAGTCTGCTTTGCCATTCATTTGCCCTTTCTTCACAAAACCCTTTCTTCACACCAAATCAGAATCGGCATCCTGATACTCATTGGCTGCGCGCTGTGCTTCAGCTTCAGCCAGTTGCACACCAACTGACTGCAACAGGTTCCTTTCCTTCTCAGTCAATGTGTACCGGCGTCGAGAGTGTCGTGGTTGCAGCTTGGCGGTGAACACATCGGCAGGCACCATGCCGAATACTTCGCGCACGAACTCCACACGCTGCTTGCCTTCTTCTGAAGCATGTTCCGTAATGAAGTCCAGTCGGGACAGCGCATTAATATCTGGCTGCATGAGCCAACGTGAAAACCTGGCGACTTCATTGAATACGCGACGGATAAAGCGCGTCATTTCCGTGATTGAGCGGCGCATCTGCTGATCGCTTAAGAGCGTCTTGCGGCCCAGGGTCTTTTGCAAACGGATGAAGTAGTCGTAATCAACAATCAAGCGGCTGATGCTGTATCCGTAGGGAGATCGGAACCCCAGCTGCAAAGACTGCGGTTGTGCAGACTTCAGGACGGAATAACTCAACCCTCGTTGCTGCTGGCTAGACAGCAAATTCTCGGCAGCCTTGATCTCCTCTTGCAGCCGCTCATTCACTTCTTCCATGGATTGCTCGTGCCGCAGCAAAGACCAATCGGCATAGGGGTTGTCATTGCCCGTCAACAGCCATAAGCTGCGCAACGAACTGGCGACACGGCGACCACCCACAATGGGCGCCACATCCGAGCCAGGCTCACGGACACGCCCCATAAACAGCCTGAACGCCTCTTTGGTATGCAAGGTCATCAGATCGTCTTCTGAATCGACCAGAGAGCCCAAATCATCCATGGCAAAGAACTCCGCTGGTTTGACGTCAGGATCAGACCCCTTGCGTGTCTGGAACTTGGCCTGCATACGAGCCAATTGATCTTTGCGATCTTCCAGTTCGATATACCGTTCATAAAGAGGATCATCCTCATGCATCGGACCTGCCATATACGCAGCCAGCAAAGCTTCTTCGCCGGTAATCGAATACCCATCGGTGAATGGGGAGTTCTCCTCCGTAGAGAACCCAATAAGAGACTTGGGTGCGGGAATGGCAGCGGGCTTGTCGCCGGACTTGAGTCGTGGCTGCTTATCAGTCGAAGTAGGCATAGGTAGTCACTGAGAAGAGAAAAATGAATGGGTGGTGATGGACATCATCAGATCGTCGAGCCCTTGAAATCTGCCAGCGGGGTTGCGTTGACAGCATCCAGAAACGGGAACGTATTGGCACGAAATCCAGGTAACATGCCGCTCAAAGGGTCTTGATTGAGGAACTCCAACAATGCGTCACTGTTGACTGTGACCAAGGTGCGGTAATTGGGCTGAGGCATGACATTAATAAGTCCCATCGTCTCCAATCGCTCTAAGGCGCGTTGAACTTGACGACGGTTGATTTGACCTAACAATGAGTCCAAAGCCATCTTGGTAGCGGACGTCCGAACTCGGCGCTCATCTCCGTGGTCTTGTAGCAGTACATGAAGAACAAGGGCATCGCTGTATTTCTGTAGTCTATGCAGAAGATGGATAAACAATTGTTCGTTGGTCATTAATACGATCTCCTGAATGTGTTCTGTTAAGTGGCCCAAAACGGGCCACCTCCCACACTGTGTGCGGTGGCCCAAAATGGGCTACCTCCCAACTGTTTGGGATTAGGACAAAATGTCCTACTGAATGAAGTTCTGGTCAGCCAGGTCCTCATGACTGCTTCCTCATGGCTTGCACTTGCTGGCGCAACTGGGCAAAAGCCTCCTCTTTTGTCATTGGAGGCAGAGAAGTCGTTAGGTTTGTATTGAGCGCCTTGATGTGCTCTTGGACGGCGTCCTGCGCATGTCGATTTTGTTCACGCTGGCTCGCGATGCTTTGTGCATACGCCAGATGCACACGCCCCGATTCCAAGCCAACACGCAGCGAATGCAAGTAACCAGGAGGATTTGCGATTTGCTTACCTGGATTGCGCAACTGGCCTTCCAGTTCATCCAGTAAACACTGACGATGTTCGGGTTTAGCTGTGGCCAGCACTTTCCGTACAGCCTCATGCCATTGCTTGCCAAGCACACTGGGTAGGCTGATATCAACCTCGTCGTTTTGAAAATTCAAATCATCACGACGACAACCCGCTATCTCGGCCAGTGCCTTGGACTTATCCCCTGCAGACGCCGTGGTGATGGCGGGTCTTGTAGTTGTTTGAAGAGATATTGTTGTATTGTTGTTTCGCGGTTTGGGCAGCTTAGTTTCGCGTTTTGGGCAAGTTAGTTTTGCGGTTTGGGCATCAAGTTTCGCGTTTTGGGCAGCTGGGCGAGTTGTGAGGTCGCTTGCTTTTGTGAGTTGTCCACAAGCTGCACCAGGACTGACTGAGGCCTGAGCAAAGAGACGTCCAGGATTCATACTGGCAGGGTCACGCAGCGCGTGCTGGAGGGTAGCGTTTGCCCGTGCTGCGCCAGCACTATCCAAATCAAACAGCGGCCTTTGTGACTGTGTGCCAGCTCCAAATAATTTGCTTGATCGTGATGGCGCAGGCTTCTGCCCATTCACAGGGTCAGGTTTGGATGCCGATGTCAGTTTCGTTGTAGCAGCAATGGGTGGCTGATCAGTAGACTCAGACTTGAGGGGGTACTGCTCCTGACCGTGCAATAAAGGGCATAAGGCCAACAAGTTAATGCGTATGCGATTACCTGCCTCCTGGAGTAAACCCATTTGTTTCAGGCGATCACGGGCATTGCGTTGTGTTTTACTGGTCAAGCATAGGGCGTTACGAATCGCCTGTTGAGACAGCGTAAATTCACCTTCGATGCTTCGGCTGTAAGTAAGAACATGCCGTTGCTGAATCAGCAGATACGATAGGTACAAGCCAGAGGCCACATTGCCCGCAATATCCGCCAATGGCCGATAGAAGCTCACATAGCGTTTCAGCAATGGTGCGAGTTGCGCCCAGTTTGCTTTCTGATCAACAACTGAGATCCCCAGGCAAGAAGCGAGACGATCAAGGTTGATACGATAGTGGAGCTTGGCCGGTCTACCAGCCAACTTTTCCTGGATCAGCGAATGTTGAACGAGCAAGAGACGAGCGCTCTCCTGCTCTCGGGTGGTCAATCCCGTTGCTTGCGTACACTGTTTTGCCGTCAGAAAGAACCAGCCATCACGATTTTTATAGTGAACGGCAGTATGCCGAGCCCAATAGAGCGCATGCCCCAAAAACAAAGCAGCTTTGAAATTGCCCAGCGTTTCAGCCAGGTTTGGGTAGTACTGCACGAACCCTTGGCTGGTAAGCAACTGCATAGCCTCATCAATTAGAGACGCCGTTGTTGTATCGGTGTTTAATGCGGCACCCATAGCCATCTCATCCGTATCGCTTGGAAAGAACGGGTTGTGACGACGATGAACCTTGTTGTTGATGAACCTCCTCGAGCGAGTTGGCCAATGAAGCGGACGCTTGGAGAATGGCATCTGCGACAACATTCAGATGCAAGCGGTATTCCGGTACACGACCTGGTCCGGACTGTTCACTTAGCATGCCCAATGAGATCAAATCTCGTCGGCATGTCCGCTGCTGAGAGGCAGTAATCCCTGTGACCTGATGACACTGCGTCGCTGATAGTCGAAACACATAATCATCCTCCTGGAACTCCTCGGGCTTAGCTTGAGCAACCCGTTCCAACACAGACGAAAGCCATAAGCCCGTGATGACATTGCCCGTAATGTCGACATACAGACGATGAAAGCTGATTGGCGTTTGCCCCATCAAATTCAACAGCGCCGCCTGCGCTAGAAAGTCTTCCCTTGGCGCGTCTTTACTGTTTTGAGAGTCACCGACATGAGGAGACGGTAAGGCCCACTCGCCCTGAGCCTGACCGCAGTAATCACGCTCTGACGCAGGGACAGTCGCCGGATGTAACGCAGTTGTAGAAGTACTTGGCATAGTCATAATTTCGTCCATGTGGCTTTATCCTTGCAGCGGTGGCGTCGTCGGCTTTATTTCCAAACCAAGCTCATCATCTTCAGCAAACTCGACAATGGTTTGCTGGAGTACACTGATTCGCAGCTCAGGAAACTGTTGGTGTAAGGCGTAGATTCGGTCTCGGCAGGGTTTATCAGACATCGATTGCTGAATATCGAACCAGGCTCGATGGATGGCATCACGCACAGCGACTGGAGGTAGGGCTGTACGGCCACCGGGCTCCCCTCCCGGTCTGAGCTGTGCGCGCAAGTCCCGATACTCCTCGTGGGACAACTTGAAATACGCACACACCATCCGACGCGAAGCGCCATGAATCACGAAGTATTCGCGTAACTTGGCGTGTTCACGACGCATATCAAGCAGATGTAGCCCCTTGCTGATGACCTGCTCAGACAGTGAAAACCACATTTCCTGTGGTGAGTTGGCCAGATTCGTGATGTCCCGAGTAGTCCGGTAACGCAGATCATCAAGAAACTCGGGGGAGTAGCCTGCACGCAGCAGAGAGTCCATGTGCCCGCCATCGATTTGCTCAATAATGTGGGCCAGTAACATGCGCCGTAGAACAGGACATTGAATAGGAATCTTATTCATGAAATTTCCTCCGTCACATCCGGCATGAACAAGGGCATAAACCCGTCCAGTTGGCGCTCTGGGTAACGAGTACGAACCCGTTCCATTTCTGTGAGCAGACGAGTCACCAACGGCCCCAATTGCTCATGCCGCAATACCAGGCTCACGCTTTGGAGCGAGACATGGTCGAATGCCTCGCCCAGTAACTCCAGCGCTCCTTCCTGAAACTGCTCCTCGCCCTGCTCCCAAAGCTGTTTCCAAGCAATGGTGAAGCCATCGGCTTCGTGTGGAATGAGCTGCGTAAATCGACGATCAAGCTGACCGGTGAGACTGATCAGGATTTTCCAGAGGGCTTTGCGATAAATGACCAATTCTGGCTCCAGCTCAATCCCATCGACATACCCAATACCTTGGGCAGGGAAGTCCAGATAAAAGCCAAAGATGTGATGTGGCTGATCGCTTTTAAAAAGCACATCAGACATATCGATCAGACTTTGAAATTCTCCTAACACCGTAAATATCGGTTGTGGATCAAATCCTTCGCTCTCCCCGCTCATAATCACGCTCTGCGAAACCGATGGGGAGACTGGTAGGAAGGCACCGCCAGAACTGTCGGGCTTACTCATAGGAGCAGGCACACTGGCCAACATTCGACCTAGCGGAGGTTGCGTTGGAGTTTGCTTTATTGACGGTTCAGGAACAGCGGACGATTGGCCTACGGAGGTTGAAACTGTCGCCTCAATCAACGTAAGGGTTTCAACCGCCATACGTGGGTTAGCTTCCAAAGCCTGAGCCATGGCTAATAACTTATCGGGAATCACTTCTAAAGCCGCAGCAACCGCTATGGTGACCTCTTCGAGTAGTTGCTCCACTTGTAAAAGTGCAGGTACATCCCGATCGCTGACCTCTTCCGCACTAGTACGGTTACTCAGTTGACGGGCAGCGGATTGCTGGCTAAGTAACGCGGCATACTTGTGCAGGATTGTTTGTAATGCTGTTTCAGCAATAGGCTGTTGGTTGAATTTGTCAGCTAGTTTTAAAAGCTGTGTTACACGAGGTTTAAGAACCAGATTAACGTCACTAATTTTGAGCCAAGGACCTATTGGAGCTAAATACTCCACAGCGAAAAGGAAGTTTTGCAGCATGCTCATGCCGAAATTCAGGCCACTGGCCTGGCGCAACTCTCGGTTCAATTCTGTAGTCGAAAGTGTTTTGCCCGATTCCTTCTCAAAATGCTCCTTAAACGACAGCACTCCCTGGGCTTTTTCCCAAAACGAAATGTCGCCACGCTGCTCGTTTTCAGCCAGGTGCGCCGCAATAGTCGGAGCATCCCCTTTCCAGACCTTGACGATAACCGTCAGGCGTGCGAAGCGTTGGTCACCCTCTTCGTAAAGCTCTTTCGCAATACGCAGCCGTGTATTTCCTCCACCGTAAACCATATAGCGCGGCTGACCAGGACGCCTAGTAACGCTGATATGGTTCAAGATGCCATTGGCCCGAATCGACGCCTTGATCTCGTCATAGAGTGGGTTAATTTCGGTACGCGGATCAAATTCGTACCGATCAATATCGGTAATCGCCAAATTTGAGATACTGCCATCGACCACATCCATGGGCGTCATAGCTCCCATGGCATTTAGCGGTGGAGGGGTACCCATCAGGGAGCGTTTTGCAATGTCTTGATAGTTCGATTTTTTTGAGGACACGGGACTGGTCTCTCTTGATGTTGAGCTCAACTCAGCGTTCATGCGCAACTGCGCGGCACGCTGACTGGCGGTCAGCAATTCCGGAGTTTTAGACATGGCACGCTCTACGAGTTAGTCGTTAGCGGGCTGTCTGGCTCTTCAGACGTGGAGATAGGGACATGCAATGCCGCTAGCGCGGGAGCTAACTCATTGCGGTGATTGGGAGTGAATTTATTGCTCAGATTGGGGATCAATTCCCATAGCAAACTGTGCATGTGATCGCCTGCCCTGACCGGATCAATCCAGTGAGCCGGGACTTGAGCGGTAGCGGCTTTTTTGTACGCGACCGCTTGTGGAATCTGGGTGGCCAGCACGGTGACACGCCCGCTCATTTCAATGAACTGATTGCGGATTAGGCTGGACATGGTGCGGCTATCGACGGTATTTTCGGTGCGATTTATCACGCACTGAATGGCGGGCACCTTGTAGCCAAGATTGGAGGCAGATTCGTGACGAGCCACCAGTTTAATCGTGCCGTCAACAAACTCACGGGCCGACAGAACATCAGGGGCTACAGGAGCGAGAAGCACATCCGCCGCATTGACGGCGGCGTCTTGTAGGTGGCCCACTGCCCCTTGGGTATCGATGATGCAGACGTCGTACTGAGCACGAATATCCGGGTTACTTAGGGCCATCCGAATACGCACCAGGCGATCAAGCTGATTAGACAACCAGATTTGAAGGGGGCTGTCGTCACGCTGAGTGTCGGAGCACACAATATGCAAGAAACCGCCCTGCACATTCAAACTTGAACGATCACTCTCAAATTCAGCAGGTGGAAATTCGACGTGACTAATGCAGTCCGTGGTGAGTGCTCCCGACATCACCATTTGCGTTAAGCCATGAGGAGCTTGATGAGCCAGTTTGTAATAGCGTGTTAGAGATGGCTGAATATCCGCATCAATTAAAAGAACGCGATATCCGAAATCAGCAAGCAATCCGCCCAAATTGGCAGTTAATGTGGTTTTGCCAACGCCACCTTTAGTGGCAACAGTTGTGAATGTAAGCATTAAAAAACCTCGTTGAAAAACCAACGAAATCTCTGCTTAAATTACTGTATAAAAAACTCTAATTAACAGGCGACTTAACATAAAGCCACATTATGCGATTTTTATAATTATCCAGAACATCGTATTTCAAGGCCCAAAACCTCGTCACCCTCAATGGCTACTTGCCACCGCTCGCATCCAGGAATGTTCCCGTGATAAAGGACGCCTCAGAGCTGGCTAGCCATAAAATTGCACGCGCCACTTCCTCTGCTTGGCCACCACGGCCCATCGGGATGCTGTCCTTTAATCGGTCTACACGGTCTGGCTCGCCGCCACTGGCATGCATCTCGGTATAAATATGCCCAGGCCGAACACAATTAACACGAATCCCTTCTCGGGCCACCTCTTTAGCGAAACCTGTTGTGAAAGTCTCCAGAGCTCCTTTCGAAGCGGCGTAATCCACGTATTCGTTTGGACTGCCAAGCTTGGCCGCTATCGAGGAAACATTGATGACAGAACCGCCTTTCCCACCATAGCGATAAGCCATGCGTTTGGCCGCCTGTTGCGCACAAAGCATGGGACCAATCGTGTTGACCGCAAAAGTGTGTTGTATACGCTCGAAGCTGAGATCTTCCAGACGAGACTGCTGAAACAACACGCCTGCGTTATTCACCAGGACGTCTATCCGCCCAAACCTTTGGTCAATCTGCTCAAACAGCCGGCTTATCTGCTCAGGGTCTGCGCAATCTGCCTTGACAGCAAGAGCTTGCCGACCTGCCACCTCTATTGCACTGCCCACCGCCAAGGCATCTGATTCGCGCGCAACATAGCTAAGGACAACGTTATAGCCCTGTTGTGCAGCCAGGAGCGCCGTTGCCGCTCCTATGCCACGACTCCCGCCGGTAATCAAAATAACTGGATAATCTGACGCCAAACCCATTAGCCTATCTCCAACGTACTGTTTGAAGGCATGATAAGGCGAAAAACCAGGTTGGACGTAAAACCGATGCGCATCGGCTCCGGCCCCCATCCGAAGGTATTGCGTATAAAGGTCGGAGCAATTCCGACCTGTCTGTCTCAAGGCGCCAGGGACAAAGCCTGTCTCGTATTCATGGGAGTATCGGGGTTTGTGATACCAAGCGCCGGATTCAGTACGGGATTACCGACCGGCAAATGACCCTTGAATTTAAAAGACTGCAAATTGGCTAAAGAGATAGCCAGCTTGGCGTTGATAAAGTTGAAGGGAACGATGATTTCCAGTTCCGTGCTCGTATGCGGCCCCCGATAGAGATACCCCTGTAATCCCAGCGTTTCAATCAGCGGTTTGCTCTCAGGGATTTGAACCCCTATGTCGCTCAATGCTTTCCTGACCAGCCTGGCTTTTTCTTTTTGTGGAACATTAGGATCCGCTATTTCGCTGCCAGTAATGTCAACGAACTGGGTTTTCCTGCCCTTGCCGTCAAAATTTTTAACGGTAGACGCTTCAATATAGATCAGGTTGATATAGGCATCGCCCGTACCGTTTCCAGGTAGAGAATCCGGCAGATAACCTTCCGCGGTAGCCCGGTCTTCGGCGATATAAAGCCCTGCCCAATCGTCTTTTTTCCCTTCGGGATAAGATTTTATGATTTCTCGGTGGTTCAGGCTCTTGGCAGTAATACCAGAGGATTTGTAGCCAAGAAATACGCATGTGGGCCCTGGCTGTATGGCAA
This sequence comes from Alcaligenes sp. NLF5-7, assembly GCF_024266725.1. Taxonomy (NCBI): domain Bacteria; kingdom Pseudomonadati; phylum Pseudomonadota; class Betaproteobacteria; order Burkholderiales; family Alcaligenaceae; genus Alcaligenes; species Alcaligenes sp. NLF5-7. Next base: position 3,793,027 of record NZ_CP100755.1, on the reverse strand, counting down.
TACTCGTTATTTTCGCTTTAACGGCCATCTCAATATCTCCCTATCAAGGATATCCAATACAATATTAATGACCCCCGATATTTATATTTTTTTTATTATTAATAAAATCAAATAAACACCACAGCAAAGATATATTAACCAGACAAAACCCGTCAACCAATCATGGCGACTAACTAAAATTATTTATTTCATATAATCAGCCAGTTAAGGAACTAACTTTAATCTATCAGCAAGCGTATTAATTTTACCCCTTCACTTTCAGAGAAAAAAATCTTTACAGATTTTTAATCCAGACTCATCTGCAAACAGAGCCGCTTTAGCAGCAAAAAAATGTGATCTGTATTCGATCAATGGAATCGCGTAGCGTTTATCAATAATGCTCTTGCTACATCCAATATTCGACAGAGGGCTTCCAAAAGCACAGAGCACAGAGCACAACATTCAGCCTATGCGGCTTTTTATAGTTATTTTTTGCACCGCGTCAGGGCTGATTACTCAAGAGAAAACCGTCTTACAGAGTTAGCTTGAAACCCTTGTGACTGGCCGTGAAACCCAGTTGCTCATAAAACCGATGAGCATCCGTTCTAGCCCTATCCGAGGTCAGCTGCACAATGCGGCATTGACGCTGACGGCATTGCTCGACCGCCCACTGAATCATCAAACGGCCCAATCCGCAGCCACGCGCCGAGCTGGCGATGCGTACGGACTCAATTTCCCCACGCCAGGCACCTTGATGCGACAAGCCGGGCATATAGCTGATCTGCAAGGTTCCGACCACAGCGCCATTCAGCTCTACAACGGCCAGATACTGGTTTGGATCCGCTTCTATCGCTGCAAAGGCATCCAGATAGGACTGCGCCAGGGGCAGACTGGTATCTTCACGCTCATGGCCCAAAATATCGTCGGCCAACATGGCCACGATCGCTTCCAGATCTGCTGCTACAGCACGACGAAAAACAGGGGTAGACGTCAATTCAAACTCCTCATCAAGAAATAGACGGAATGGACTTGAAATTATGCCTCCTGAAGCTGACCAATCCGTGACTAGCCCTTCATTACGGCTGCGTATTCTCTGTAATTGCTGGCTTATCAGGCGTTCTCTGTGCATCCAACCAAGCCAGCCAGGAAGCTTGCAGGCGCCATGCACTGGCAGCACCGGGAGCGTAGCCCATGATTTCCTCGATTTCTGGCAGAGAAAAACCACGCTCGATCAAACCTGCACCAAAGGTATTACGCAAACGCTGTGGCGTCATCAACAGATCCATCTGCTTGATTCCCCATTTGCTGACGATACGAGCCAGCGTGGCAGGATTCATCTGTGCCTGGGGACGCGCAGCGCTGATCTGACGGCTACCAGGAAAGACCCGGCTATCTTTTACCCAAGCGGAAGCATCTTCGGCTCCGCTAAAGATCAACCAGCTACGCAAAATGCCTTCGCACCAGACAGGCACAACAACGTCGCGTTTTGCCGCGCCAGCAAGCCTGAGCAGAAGAGTGCCATCCCGCCAAAGAGCTGTCTCCTCGTGATCTGAGTCGTCTGTTTCTGAAGACTCTGCAGTGCGTTTGGCTACGCCTACCGCGCAAGGGTGCAACTGCCCCAACTCCACCGGGCGCAAGCCTGTGCCCAGCATCACAGCCACAATTGTCATATCTCGATATTCACGCCAACGGGCGGCAATGGTCATATCACTGGCCAACTCCAGGACACGCCATCGATTTTGCAATGCCTTGATGGTGGCAGAGCATTGATCTACAGAAAGAAATTGGGTGGCCTGGTTGTCAGGGGCCTGGCGCCAGCTTTCCTTGAAGGGGTCGTTGATGGCGGGGCCCAGTGCAGGATTTTCGGAGCGTCCATCCTGGCGACATAGTTCTTCATAAGCACGGGCGATTACTTGTTGATAGCGTTCACGCTGCGGGCGGCGCACTTCGTCCAGATTGCTCAAAAAGTCCCGTATATCCACAGGCTTGATCTGGGTGTACTGCTTTTTGTGATCTTGCAGCGCCTGCAAGAAGCGTCGCCACAAGGTGCGATAAACCCGCTGCGTGCTGGGCGCCATGGGTGGGCGTTGATGCTGCAACCACGTGTCAAACAAGGCCTCCGCCGAGATATCGGCGGCCTGCGAGCCCAAAATGGGCAGGTCAAACTGCCCTTCTTCTCTTGTAGACCGTTTTTTCATTGCCTATTTATCTTTTCCGTTAATTGCATTTTTATAATAAAACCTTACGGTGGATTGATGCAACTTCGTCTTATCAGACAATGGAATGTATTTTCTTCCATTTCCGCAGTCGGATCCGAGCATTCGCATAAGGTGAGGCCGTATTGAACTGAATCATGCGCCCTAGAGAATACTTCTTGTACCAAGGCGCTCCATACAGATCACCATCTGTACTTTGCTCGACCAAGGCAACAATACGAGCTTGCGCCTCCTCCAGGCGATTTAATAAGTCCGAGTACGACACATTGGCAAAGTCGGCATAGAACTTCTGTGCCAGACGCCCGAGCTCGTTCCATTTAAAACCGGTTTCAGGGAAATCTACCGGCAAACCTTTGGCCTTGGCCTGGCTCCACTTCAAAACCAGTTCGTTCCATCCGATCAAATAAGCGACCAGATCAGCCACACTCATTTGCGTCCCCTTGGTATGACCTTCCAGGTCTTTTTCACGAGCCCGCGTAATGGGAACAGTAGCCAGATCTGCAGCCAACTTTTGATAATTGCTGCAAATGGCCACTAATAAATCGTGTTTGTTTTGAGGCACAGCCATATGATTGCTCCTCTTGCTCAAGACCGAACCACACCGTACTGCCCCACCTTTTTCATGCAGCCGTGTGGCATCACTTAACGATAAAGGTTCTGATGAACCCAGCCCTTATTGGTCAGAATCATTCGTGCCTGTCCCTCGACTTCCTGGGCCGTCAACGCGCGCAGATCCTCGTAGCTATCCTGAACCGCGCTATCTTTGATCCAGCCTGCCGCATCGGCCAGATGATAGACATAGCTCACCTGACTGACGGTAAACCCGTCTGCGCTGGCCGGTTCGGTGAAGTAGTTGATACGGTCCAGAACCAGGCGGCCCGTACAAAATGCATCATGCTCGCCCTGCGACTGTTCGGAGCTGGAACGACGCAAATAGGTGTCTGCATTGGCATCCAGCTCGTAGCGCGGTGCCTCTTCCTTTCCTACCTGACGCAACAAACCTACCTTGGCCAAGGCAGCCAGACGAGCTCGATCTTCCACAATCAAGGGGGAATCGTGCTCGGCCTGATAGGGATACACACGTCCAGGCACTCCTACACACAAGCCGTCTCGCGTATCCAGATAGCTCTGGATTGCCGTGCTGAAATTTTCCTCATTGGCCTTTTTCGAGTCCTGGCATCCTGCCAACAAACCGGCTACCACGACGACCAACGCTGTTTTCCACATAGAGACTTCCTTGCTTGCGAGCTGAAAAAAGGAGTTTAGCCCGCCCCCACCCCACCCTGAAAGCCTTGTCACACGCTGCAAGAAAATAGTCATCTTGCAAGAGTGCACGACCAATACCCCTCAATATTGCATTACTGCATTGCAAAATCTGGTCTTTTACGATGCTTACAAACAGGTTAAAGTTTCTTGGCTTCGTAAATGAAAGGCATTATCAATGAGTATCACCCCTGTTCCAGTGAATCGCCAACGCTACACCCGAGTCGCACGCATCTTGCATTGGCTGATGGCACTGGCCCTGACCGCACTGGTGACCGTGGGCTACACCATGAAAACCTTGCCCCTGTCCCCTCTGAAACTGCAAGTCTATTCCTGGCATAAGTGGGCCGGCATCTCCTTGCTGGTACTGGTGATCCTGCGCCTGCTCTGGCGTTTGTTCAACCGCCCCCCTGCTCTACCCGCCGACATGTCAAGCTTCAGTCGAGTTCTGGCCCACTGTGGCCATGCTGCTTTGTACTTGTTGATGATCGGCATCCCTTTGACGGGCTGGTTGATGAGCTCAGCCAAAGGCTTCCAGACAGTGTGGTTTGGCGTGATCCCCCTGCCCGACCTGGTTTCCAAAGATAAACCTTTGGGCGAGCTGCTGGTCCAAGTCCACATCTTTTTGAATTACGCCCTGATTGCCATGGTCAGCCTGCATATTCTGGCGGCCTTGAAGCATCAGTTTATAGACCGTGACGGCTTGCTTGGCCGCATCACCTTTACTTTAGGCAAAGCCAAATCATGAAAAAATCTGTCTTCGTGTCCCTGCTGATCGGCTCTCTGGGCCTAGGCGCCAGCCTGTCGGCCAACGCCAAAAACTACCAGGCTCTGGACACCCAAAATAGCGAAATCGGCTTTCAGTATTCCCAGATGGGCGTGAAGCTGGATGGTCAGTTCCGTAAATTTGAAGGCGAACTGAACTTCAACCCCGACGCCCTGGATCAGTCCAAGGTGGTCTTGAAGGTCGCCCTGGATAGCGTTGATACCGGCTCAGAAGAAGCCGATGATGAATTGCAAGACGTGCGCTGGTTCGATATTGACGCGCATCCCCAGGCCGTTTTCAGCTCCAGGAGTTTCCGCGCTGTCAGCGACCAGCAATATGAAGTGCAAGGCACGCTGCAGATCAAAGGCCGTGAGCAACCCGTCACTGTCATGGCGACCATGGCTCCCGAAGGCGACAAAGCCACTTTTAGCGGTGCCTTTGAAATCAAGCGTGGCGATTTTTCTATCGGTGAAGGCTCCTGGTCCAGCTACGACATCGTGGCCAACGAGATCACCGTCAACTTCAAGATTGATGCCAAGTAAGCAGACGCATCAGCGCCCCCTCTCTCTCCCTGCATAACAAGGATTACACCCTCATGATCAAGCCAGTGATTGCCCTGTCCGCCAGTTTCATGTTTGCTTTTGCTGCCCAGGCGGCTCCAGTCACCTATCAGGTTGAACCCAGCCACACCTTTGTGCACTTCAGCTACAAGCACCTGGGCCTGAGCACGCAAAGCCAGCGTTTTGACAAGGCACAAGGTACGGTTACACTGGACCAGGAAGCCAAGACCGGCAGCATCGACATGAAAGTCGACACCCGTTCGGTCAGCACCGGCTTTCCCCTGTTCAACGAACACATCCAGGGCAAGGATCACTTCGACACCGAGCAGTTCCCCGAAGCAACTTTTGTGTCCAAGGACATTCAGTTCGACGGTGACAAGCCTGTGTCCGCCAAGGGCGATCTGACCATCAAGGGCATTACCAAGCCCGTGACCATGACCATTGAGTCCTTCCTGACCATGCCCAAGCACCCCATGATGAACAAACCCGCCCTGGGCGCGGACGGCAAGATCGAGATCAAGCGTAGCGAGTTTGGCATGGCTGCCAACGTGCCTTACGTCGGTGATGAAGTCACTATCCGCATTGCGCTGGAAGCCATTGCCCAGTAATAGCGAAGCACTCGCTACTCAGGAAGTCTGTTTAAAGGATTTCCTGAACCACTTCCAGGGGACGCGCCAGACGCGTCCCTTTTTCTGTCACCACGATAGGACGGTTCAACAAAACAGGATTGGCTTCAATCGCTGCCAGCAAGTCCTCGTCGCTCAGATCGGGATTGCCCAGGTTCAGCTCGCTGTAAACAGCCTCTTTGCTGCGCATGGCCTCGCGTACCGTCAAGCCCGTTGCCGCAATCAGCGCTTTGAGTTCACTGCGTGACAAAGGTGTTTTCAGGTACTCGATGATCTCGGGTTCCAGACCTTTTTCACGCATCATGGCCAGGGCATTACGCGAAGTGCTGCAGCGCGGATTATGATAGATTTTGCTCATGACAGTCTTTGACTTCCTATAAACCGTATTCAGGCGAACAATAGTAGCCCAGCGCCGCCGGATACGTCATCTGGGTAGCTTGCTGCAGACAGGCCAGCGTCTTCACTTAGCCAGGAGAACACATGATCGACCTGTATTACTGGACCACTCCCAACGGACATAAAATCACGATGTTTCTGGAAGAGTCCGGTCTGCCATACACCATCCACCCCATCAATATTGGCCAAGGCGATCAATTCAAACCTGAATTCCTGCGTATCGCCCCCAATAACCGCATTCCCGCCATTGTTGACCAGGCTCCGCAAGACGGTGGCGAACCTATCTCCCTGTTCGAGTCCGGCGCCATCCTGCAATATCTGGCAGAAAAAACCGGCCAGTTCCTGTCGACCGATTTGCGAGTGCGTACCGAAACCTTGCAGTGGCTGTACTGGCAAATGGGTGGCCTGGGCCCCATGGCAGGCCAGAACCACCATTTCAATGTCTATGCACCCGTCAAAATCGAGTACGCGATCGACCGCTATGTGCGTGAGACTGGCCGTCTCTATGGCGTGCTGAACAAACATCTGGAGCAGCGCGACTTTATTGCTGGGGACTACTCCATTGCCGATATGGCCAGCTACCCCTGGATTGTCTCCCACCAGCGTCAAAACCAGAATCTGGACGACTTCCCACATCTGAAGCGTTGGTTTGAGCGTATTGGCGCGCGTCCCGCAACTGAGCGTGCCTATGCCTTGGTCGAACAGATTAACCCCGGCTCGCCCGTCCATGACGACAAGGCCCGTCAAATCCTCTTTGGCCAAGATTCTAAAACCATCCGATAGGACTACGATCCCATGACCTTACAGCGCCCCTATCAGCTGCTGCTTATTGGCCTGACAGCCATGGCTCTGTCTGCGTGTTCCAGCACGCCCAGCAATATCTCCCTGATTCCAACGCAAACCCAGGATCAGACTGAAAAAGATGGCGTTTTTACCCAGCCCTTGGACTACAAGCACGTCAAACCAGGCTGTACCGGTGAATGCCCGCGCCTGGAAGTGAAATCTCTGATTTTCCCCGGCAATGCCGAGCTGACCAAACTGGTCGATGAAAGCCTGGCTCATATGACGGTTATCTCTGAGCGCCATCCTGGCTATCGCGGTTTGAAGGAATTCGAGAACTACTACTGGGCTACCGCCAATAATCGTGACGAAGTACATTTATCCGCCCGTACGCGCTACCGTAACCGGGATCTGACGGTCGTAGAGCTAAGTTCGGGCATCTACATGACGGGTGCGGCCCACGGCATTACAGCAACCCAGTTCATCAACTGGGACAATCGCCTGAAGACCGCTTTACCTCTGGACCGCATTATTGCCCCCGGCAAGATCAAGCCTTTCCAGGAACTAGTACGCCATGCGCACAACAACTGGGTTTCCAGCCTGAGTGAAGCGCGTGAAGACCGAGCCGGTTGGGACAGAATGTGGCCCTTCCAGCCCGCCCAGAACATTGCTCTGACCGATCAGGGCTTGCTGGTGAAGTACAACCCGTACGAGGTCGCCCCGTATTCCTTCGGTCAGCCAGAGCTACTGCTGCCCTACTCGGAACTGCGTGGCATTCTGCGTCCTGACTACCTGCCCGCGAATTAAGCGTTTGGGTCACCGTAAATAGACAGGCAGCGTATATCAGGCTGCCTGTTAATAAAAACAGTATTTTTTTGTACGCTACTCAAAGCCCGGAACCTTTAGCCATACATGCTGGAGCCACGCCCGTCCTTAGCGTCCGATCATCCCCTCTTCCAAGCTCCCCTACCACCATGTCTGATAACTTGTTCCGCTTTCACGACCTGTTTGCTCAACTGGGTCTGCCCAACACCCCCGAGGCGATTGCCAGCTTTCTGGAAAAACACCGCCCTTTGCCCAATGACGTGCTGCTGGCTGACGCTCCCTTCTGGAACGAGTCTCAAGCCGAGTTCATTCGGGAAAAACGACTCCAAGATTCCCCGGAATGGATCCAGATCATTGACCAGTTAAGCGAGGCCCTGCGTCAAACGACTGGCGTGGTGAATCTGTCCGGCCCTTGCCGCGTTCTGGCTTTATCAGGCAGCCTGCGCCAAAGCTCCTTCAACACCGCTTTGGCACACGCCGCTCAAGCCCTGGCCCCCCAAGGCATGGCGATTGAAGTCGCCACCCTACACGGCATCCCCCTGTATGACGGCGATCTCGAAAGCAAGGACGGCATTCCAGAAGCCGTACTGGCCTTGAAAGAAAAGATCCTGAACGCCGATGCTCTCTTGCTCGTTACCCCGGAATACAACAATGGCGTACCCGGCGTATTCAAGAACGGAATCGACTGGCTGTCTCGCACAGACATGAAAGCCATCTTCTCGGGCCGTATCACCGGGCTGATTGGCGCTTCCATGGGGGGCTTTGGCACGATCTCCTCCCAGGCAGCCTGGTTACCTACGCTGAAAATGCTGGGCGTGTCCCTGTACAGCGGCGGCTCGTTGCTGGTGTCTCGTGCGCAGAATTCCTTTGATGCGGAAGGCAAACTGCAAGATGAGAATATCCAGAAAATGCTGAGCAACTACCTGCAAGGTTTCCAGACCTTTGTGCATGCCTCCCATATGGCCAAGGCGCAAGAAAAGGGCAATTAAGGGGCAATAGATAAAAAGGGGTTTAGTTCTCTGCCTATAGAGATACTGAGTCAGCACAGCTGCGAACGCAGTGCAGGACGTCAGTATCACTACAACCATTCCCGATTATTGCCACAACAAAAAAGGAGCCCTCAAGGCTCCTTTTTACATCCTGCCCCCAGACTTAAGGCTGTACAGGCTTGTCGAAACGATCCAGGTCAAAATAGCGACTGGTACTGCTGGACGAAGCAGGTTTCGAACTGGAACTGTCTGCTGCAGGAGCTGGCTCGGGCTCTACCGTCACCGTTTGCACCCGATTCAGATCAGGCTGCTCTACCCGCTCTGGCACACCATAAGTCTCTACCGCTCCACCGGAGTAAGTCCCCGCTGCGGCTGGTGCAGCGGCCGCTTTACGAGCGACAGCTTGATCCAGATAACTGGCCAATTGTTCATGATTGGCTGAACGCGCCCAGTCTGCCGGACTCAAACCTTGGGCATTTTGCATACTCGGATCAGCACCCGCTGCCAATAACACATCGACTACAGCCCGTTTGCCCGACAAGGCAGCCATCATCAAGGGGCTGGTCCCGTCTGGTGCAGGTGCATTCACAATCGCTTTCTGAGACAGCAGATAGCGCACCGTCTCTTCATGTCCTTTGGAAGCGGCATAGTGCAAAGGTGACCAGCCCACCCGATTCACCTGCCCCCCTCGTGCTTGCAGATCACGCAAACGAGCGGTCTCCCCCATCAGGGCCAGATACATCATGGGAGTTTCGCGGGCCTCGTTCTCGATGTTCACATTGGTTTGACGGTTAGCCAGTAAAGTGTCCACCACTTTCCACGACTTGTTGCGTATCGCCAGCATCAAGGAAGGATTGCCCTTGGAGTCCACGGCGTTGGGGTTCGCCCCCTTGATGAACTCCTGCTCGATGATGTTGGGTCGGTCATTTTCCAGCGCCAAATACCAATTTCGGCTTTCAAGCTCTGGTTCCTGCGCCGACACAGGGGCTGACAGCAGAAAGGCCAAAGGAAGCACCATGGAAAGGATGGTTTTATTGGGTATTTTTCTTTTAAAAATCATGCTATTAAATCCTTTTCATAAAGTGCTTTATCAGGTTATGAAAGTACAGATAGATGCCGCTTCAAGCGTTGCTCCTCTCTATCCAAGCGGGGGAGCATTTATCTATAAAAAAGCTTAAGAATCATCAACAAACCATTGATTATTAACGAAAATTTAGCTTTTTCAGTGCATCCCCACTAAGCCCGAAAAGCAAAGAAAATCACGAAAATTTCCATTTTTAATCTAAAAATCAACCAGTTAAACTATTTTCTTAAAGTTTTAAATCAGCTTTAAGCAACCTCCGCTCAAGATCCTGTACCTTGGCTTAAACAGTCACAAAAGCCTCATCAAAATCTCTAAACTAGATTAACTTAAAGCTGTACCTTACTGAATAATTTGAAAAAATTCTCTGTACTAGCCTCTTCAACTTCCTTCACCGAGATCCCACGAAGCTCCGCAATCTTCTCGGCCACATGAATGACCAGGGAAGGATCATTGGTTTTGCCTCGATATGGCACAGGAGCCAAAAATGGCGAGTCCGTTTCGATCAACAAACGATCCAGCGGCACGCGTTGCGCCACATCCTGCAGTTGGGTAGCGTTCTTGAAGGTCACAATCCCGGAGAAGGAAATGTAGAAATTCAGATCCAAGGCCGCTTGTGCCACTTCCCAGGTTTCAGTGAAACAGTGCATCACGCCCCCGGCAATCTGCGCCTGCTCTTCGCGCATGATGGCAATGGTGTCTTCACTGGCCGAGCGAGTATGGATGATCAAGGGCAGGCCCGACTCGCGACTGGCACGGATGTGGGTGCGGAAACGCTCACGCTGCCAATCCAGGGGCTCTTGCAAGCGGTAATAGTCCAGACCCGTTTCGCCAATAGCCACCACTTTGGGATCTTGAGCATGTTTGATCAGCTCCTGGACGGTAGGCTCGGTGACTTTCTCATAATCCGGATGCACGCCAACCGAGGCAAACAAATGGCCGTGGGGACGCACCAGCTCCATCAAACCGGGCCAGTCGTCCATATCCACGCTGACCACCAGCGCACAGCCCACCTGGTTCTGGCGCATCTTGTCCAGGATGTCGTCCAGATTTTCAGCAAGTTCAGGGAAATTAAGATGGCAATGCGAATCAACAAACATGATTAGACGGTACTTTTTTAAACACGACGACATGCCTGGTGCAAACGGTCCAGGGCATGATGAATAAACAATTTAGCATTGAGCGGATGATTCCCCAGCCGCTTTTGCTGCACCAGCCACTTCAGGGCTTCCGTCACCGCTGTGGTGTTGGATTGGGCTGCCAAGGCATCAATGCGCTTTTGCAGGGAAGGATAGTAACGCGCCGGTTGGGCAAAACCACCCAGCTGAATATCGACAAACAAGCGTTGCCAATGGTCAATCCACTCTTGAGCAGGCAGTTTTTCCAGCGTATCGGCCAAGGACAAATCCGCCTCACGGCCTGCTTTCAATACCCCATCCATCCAGACGCTTAACCAATCTGGGCACGGTGCATTCATATCCTGGCTGGCGCTTAACGCTTTTAGTGGAGCACCACCCCAGGCAGCCAACCAGTCCGAGGCTTGATCCACCCCTTGTTGCTCCAGCCACTGCACCGATTGCTGAGCATCAGGTGCGGGCAAAGGCAAACGGCGGCAACGCGATACCAGTGTAGGCAACAGCCGATCTGGCGCATCGGCTACCAGCAGAAAAACTGTGCGGTCCGCAGGTTCTTCCAGCACCTTCAGCAAGGCATTGGCCGATACCAGATTCAGAGCCTGAGCCGGATAAAGCACCGCCACTCGCCACCCGCCTCTATGAGTGGCCGTATTGAACCAGTGCTGCAACTGGCGTAATTGCTCCACCCGGATTTCCCGGGAAGGATTTTTACGGGCAGCCGAGTCTTTGGCCAAGTCCCCTTCCTGGGTGTCTGGCCCCTGCTCTTCCAGCGCAACCGCATCCGGGCGCAGCAGGCGCAAGTCCGGGTGATTTCCCCCCCGCACCCACTGACAGGCCTGACAGTGGCCACAAGCCAGACCCTGCACCGGCTGGTCGCACAATAAACTGGCGGCGGCCGCACGGGCGAATCGCGTCTTGCCGATGCCCGGCAGACCGTGGATCAGCCAGGCATGGGCAAAACGCTCCTGATTGCCCAGCCAATTTTGGGCGGTCGCGATTTGCCAAGGTAGAAAAGTCAAACTATCAGACACCGTATTGCCTCAAGGTTGCACATCAAAAGGCCTGATTCACGCAGGAAAGACCAGGCAATCGCCCCCACTTGAACAGCTCAGCGCACATTGTAATATGAACCGGTAAAATGCCTGCTCCACTACCAAGGATGATGAAGTGAGCTTATTGATCGGGCTGGCCGCCAAAGCGCGTTCAGGCAAAGATACCGTCGCCAATCTACTACTGGCACAAAACCCTTTATTGGCCGCTTATGCCCTGGCCGACCCCGTGAAAATGGGCTGTGAAGTGCTGTTTGGCCTAAGTCCAGCCCAAGCCTGGACAGACGACAGCCTGAAAGAAGTGCCTATTGCCCTTTGGCAGCGCTCCCCCAGACAGTGTTTCCAGCTACTGGGAACGGACTGGATGCGCCAGCGCGATCCCGATCATTGGCTACGCCGCGCCCAACATGTGCTGGAGTTTGGACCGGGCTCCCCCCTTGCCAGAAGCATTCAGAACTACTCGGTCTGGGCGCTGGCTCTGGCCGCGATTTACGGCATGGTGCCTGAGCACCTGGATGATGAGCGGGCGGATAATGTGGATGCCTTTTGGGGTTTGAGTCCGCGTCAGGCGGCCGAACATCTACGCAATCAGGTTCTGGCCGAATACCCGGATTACGAGCACCGTCGCCAAACCTTGCCCCTGTTCCTGCCCAGCCACCAGCTTCCTGATATGAGTCAGGCCCGTTGTCTGCTGATTAAAGACATTCGTTACGAAAACGAGGCCAATTTCATCCGTGAACATGGTGGGGAAATCTGGCATATCGAACGCCCTGGCAATCCAGTGATCAGCCAGCACTCTTCCGAATGGGGTGTAGAACGCGCCCCCCAGGACTATCTGATTCGCAATGACGCAGGCCTGGAAGAACTGGCCAGCAAGGTCCATGATTTGTGGACGGGCTTCACGCAACGGCACGGCTTGAAACTTTGACTCCCTGGCCTTGGATAGCGCTCAGCCGTCCAAGTGTCACCAAACCGCCCCCAAAAACCATTCAGGCCCCTGATAGGGCCTGAATGGTTTAGCGTTTCAGAATATATTTGGCGACGGCCCGGTTATGTGCAGCCAGATTCGTCGAGAACTCGCTGGTTCCATCGCCACGCGATACAAAATAATAGAAATCATGCTTTTCGGGATGCAAAGTCGCCATCAAGGAAGCCTTGCCAGGACTGGCTATCGGCGTGGGAGGCAATCCATTGCGCGTGTAAGTGTTCCAGGGGGTATCCGTCGTCAAATCGCGCTTGCGAATACGGCCGTCATAGGCTGAACCCATGCCGTAAATAACAGTCGGGTCTGTCTGCAATGGCATGCCTACGCGCAAACGGTTCATGAACACCCCGGCTACACGCGCTCGATCCTGACTGTGGCCTGTCTCACGCTCCACGATGGAAGCCATGATCAAGGCCTCGTATGGCGTCTTCAAGGGCAAATCCGCATCCCGGTCCGCCCATAGCTGTTCCAGCAGTTCCTGCTGAGCCTGAAACCCGCGCCGCAGGATATCCACATCTGCCGTACCCGGTACAAAAACATAGGTATCGGGATAGAACAGACCTTCAGGATGTACAGCGTCCAAGCCAAAACGCTGCAGCAAGTCTGTATCACTGACATCACTCAAGGTTTGGCGAACCTGGGGATTGCTCGCCAACGTCTCGCGAATGCGTTGATAGGTCCAGCCTTCAGGAATGGTCAGGCGGGTTTGCAGCATATTGCCGCTGGACATGCGCTCCATCACCATCCATGGCGTATCACCACGCACGGCCTCGTAAGCCCCCGCTTGCAAGGAGGTATCCAGGCCAGAGAGACGCGCCATCCAGACAAAAGCATCTTCCTGGATATCGATCCCGGCCTGCTGCATGCTGCGTGCAATCGCACGGGGGCCAGAGCCTGCAGGCACCACATAGTCGATGCGTTCAGCACTCATCGTCACGGGCTGCTTCTTGGCCCAATACCAGGCGCCACCCGCTATCACACAGGCGACGACCACCAGAAGGCCCAACAGGGCAAAGAAGATCTTGACAGTTTTTTTCATGCGAGCGCTATTGTAATCAGAATAAGGCGGCATATTCCTGAATATGTGTCACAGTCAAACACAGAAACCGGGACAGGCCCGCGCTACCGGATTGCGCTATCCAGCTCATGCCCTGATCCCAGCGGGGATATGCCCCTGAAACCGGCCTCACACACGGTATCATTGATGTTTAAATTTATTTTTTTCGCTCAGCCATGACCGGAATGCCAGCCCCCTCCTCTTTCGCCCTGCCTGATTTGTGCGTCCTCCAGTTTCAGGGAGCCGATGCCGTGTCCTTTCTCCATGCTCAAGTCAGCAATGACTTGGAGAATCTGGCAGCCGACCGCGCCTGCATCGCGGCCTATTGCACCGCCAAAGGTCGCAGTTTGGCGACCATGGTCTTGTGGCGTGAACAGGACGAGACCGTCTATGCCCTGGTGCGCCGTGACCTGAGCGAGGCCCTGATCAAGCGCCTGCGCATGTTCGTGCTGCGCAGCAAAGTGACGATCAGTCTGGCCGAGTTGCAGGTTTACGGTGTAGCGGATCAATCCGCTGCCCAAGCGGTCTGGAATTTGCAGCGCGATGGTGACGACACCTTCATCCAAGCCCCCGGCGAGCTGGACGGCTTGAATCGCTACTGGCGGATTTCTCCCCAGCAGGATACGAACGCTCCGGCTTCTGAGGGTCGTTGGGAAACGGCGGATATTTTGGCAGGCTTGCCCTGGATCAGCGCCGACACCCAGGATCTGTTCATTCCCCAGACTCTGAACCTGGACCTGATCGACGGCATCAACTTCAAGAAAGGCTGCTATCCCGGCCAGGAAGTGGTGGCACGCAGCCACTATCGAGGCACGATCAAGCGCCGCATGATGGCCGCCCGCAGCGCCATTCTGGACACGGCACCACAGGTGCAAGAAGCCGCCGATGTGTTCCTGGTCTCTCAAGGTGCAGAGCCGGTTGCGGCTGCGCGCATTATCAACCGCGCCTGGCAAGCCGAGCAGCAGCGTCTGTATGTCTTGATGGAAGTGGTACTGGCGGACCTGGAACAAGGCCAGTTTCAACTGGAGCAAGGACAGGCGCTGGAATTGCAGCCCCTGCCCTACGCTCTGCCAGAACTTAGCTCTTCTGACGGTACAAATTAAGAATGCTGGAGAAATCCAGCCCTGCATTCTGACCCTGTGCGGCATGCAAGGCGAACAGGTTACGGGCCAGTTCGCCTAAGGGTGTCGCACTGTTTTGGCTCACGGCTGCATCGGCCGCCAAACCCAGGTCTTTCAGCATCAAACCTGTTGCAAAACCACCCTGATAATCACGCGAAGCCGGTACATCCGGCATCACGCCAGGCCAGGGGTTGTACAGTTCGGTCGCCCAGTTACGGCCGGAGCTGCGCGCCATGATGGACGATAGCACTGCCGGGTCCAGACCGTGAGCAACGCCCAGAGCCAGGGCCTCGGCGGTACCTGCCATCAAAATCCCCAAGAGCATATTGTTGCAAATCTTGGCAACCTGACCCGCACCGGCTTTACCAGCGTGAAAAATGTTCTTGCCCATGGCATCCAGGTAAGGACGCGCCTTTTCCAGCGCCGGATCCTCGCCCCCGACCATAAAGGTCAAGGTGCCGGCCATTGCGCCACCAGTACCACCGGAAACAGGCGCATCCAGCATCAACAGACCCAGCTTGGCCGCCTTGGCCGCCAGATCCTGGCTGGTTTGCGCATCAATCGTGCTGCAATCGACCAGCACTGTGCCGGGGGCCACGGCCTGCAACAAGCCGTTCTCGCCCTCGTAAACCTGACGAACGTGGCGGCCAGCAGGCAGCATGGTAAAGACCATCTGCGCGTCTTTGGCGATCTGCACCGCCGACTCGCCCACTTGCGCCCCCGCTGCCTGCAGCTCCTTCATGGCCTCTGCATTCAGGTCAAAGACCTTCAGGCTATGGCCGGCTTTGAGCAGATTCAGCGCCATGGGTTTGCCCATATGGCCCAGCCCGATAAATGCAATCGTGTTACTCATTTTGTCTCCTCGTCATTATGAAAACGGCGCCGTCAGGCGCCGCAGCGGTCTGCCTGGATCACAGGTCAGCCAAGGGATGAGTCGTTTCTGCAGGCCAGGCGGGAACAAAAAAGCGTTCCACCCAGCGGGCATCAGCCTGTTCCAGCGAGGCCGGATTCCAGCGTGGCTGTTTGTCTTTATCAATCAGCAGTGCGCGTATGCCTTCCTGGAAGTCACCCTGTACGCCACATTGCAGCGACACAATGTATTCCAGGCGGAAGACATCAGCCAAAGACAGGTGGTGTACACGCTCCAGCAGTTCAAAGGACAAACGAGCCGAACCTGGAGCACCTTTGGCGAAGGTCTGTGCGGCACGGGACAGCCAGGGGTCGGCACTGTCCTGCCACTGCTGCAAAGCCTGTGTAATGCGTTCAAACTCGCGACTGGCGCAGACATCACGCAGCATGGCGTAGTTTTGCTCCAGCGGGCCGGTATCGGGGCGAGCACCCTCTGCCAGACCACGCAGGACCTGATGCAGGCTGCTGTCACAAGCGGCGCGTTCATCAGACCAGTTCGTGGCTTGCAAGGCCTTGAGCAAGGCATCGAAATGCACCCGTGGCAAGTAGGCATCGGCCAAGCCCAGGAACAAGCAATCCGAGGCGTTGATTTGGGCGCCGCTCAGTGCCAGGAAATGGCCGATACCCGCAGGCAGATGTGACAGCATCCAGGTGCCACCTACATCGGGGAACAGGCCAATGGAGATCTCGGGCATGGCAAAACGCGTGGTATCGGTCACCACACGATGGCTGGCACCGTTGAACAAGCCCACGCCCCCACCCATCACAATACCGTCACCCCAGCACAAAACTGGTTTAGGGAAGGTATGGATCAGATAATCCAGGCGGTATTCCACATCGAAGAATTCGCGGGCGTACTCGTTATCCCAGGCCGAACCACCCTGATTCTTTTGCATGGAGGCATACAGGGAATGCAGATCGCCCCCGGCACACAGGGCCTTTTCTCCGGCGCCATGCAACACGATCATGGCAATACTGGAATCCTGCGCCCATTCCTGAAACTGCTTGAACAGCAGCTGGCACATTTCCAAATTAAGCCCATTCAGGGCTTGCGGGCGGTTCAGCGTAGCAACACCAATCGCCTTTCCGTTCTGGCCGGGCAGGCGATCAAACAAAACAGAATCCGTCATCGAATATCAGCTCCAAGATCAATGATTTGTCGTGCAATGATGACACGCATGATCTCGTTTGTGCCTTCCAGAATCTGGTGCACCCGAGTATCGCGCACCAGTCGCTCAACAGGATAATCCTTCAGGTAACCATAACCGCCAAAGAGCTGTTGTGCATCCACGCAAGCCTGAAAACCCAGATCCGTGGCCATACGCTTTGCCATGGCGCAGTAGGTGCTGGCCTGATTGCTACCGGCGTCCAGGTGCGAAGCGGCCAAACGTACCATTTGGCGGGCAGCAACCACGCTGGTCAGAATATCGGACAATTTGAATTGCAGAGCCTGGAACTGGTCCAGATGCCTGCCGAACTGGCGGCGCTCCTGCATATATTGGCGGGCAGCATCATAAGCCCCCTGGGCGGCTCCTACCGAGCAGCAGGCAATATTGATGCGCCCACCGTCCAGGCCCTTCATGGCCAGTTTGAAGCCCTCGCCCTCCTGGCCCAGCATGGCCGAGGCAGGAACGCGTACGCGCTCAAAGGTAATGCCCCGTGTGGACTGACTATTCCAGCCCATCTTCAATTCTTTACGACCGTAAGTGATACCAGCGGCATCGGCAGGTACGGCAAAAGCGGAAATCCCCTTTGCGCCGTCCCCGCCGGTACGAGCCATAACCACCAACAAGTCCGTGTCCCCGGCACCGGAGATAAAGGCTTTGCTACCGCTGATCAGGTAGTCGTCGCCATCACGCTCGGCACGTGTCCGCAGCGAGGCAGCATCCGAGCCTGCGCCCGGTTCGGTCAAACAGTAAGAGCCCAGTTTCTGGCCGCTGCTCAGCAGCTCGCCCCATTGGGATTTGACCTCGTCCGTACCCCAGGTGCCGACCATCCAGGCAACCATATTGTGGATAGTCAGAAACGCGGTGGTCGAGGGATCAACTGCCGCCATTTCTTCGAACACCAGGCTGGATTCCAGACGCCCCAGGCCCAGGCCGCCGATGGATTCCGGGGCATACAAGCCACAAAAACCCAACTCACCGGCTTTACGGAACGCCTCGATCGGGAAAATCTGCTCCTCATCCCAACGTGCCGCATGCGGTGCCAGTTCCCCTTGTGCGAACTCGCGAGCCGCTTGCGCAAAAGCGTTCTGATCGTCAGTCAGTATCATGTCTGTCTCCTTATTTTCACCCACCATAATGCGTGCCGCCCCCTTTAGTTGTCGTGCTGATGACAATCAGCCGTTTCATAGGGGGCAGTGCAAGGCAGGAGGCGACAGTCTAGCTGAAAGTAGCGGCCTGATGATCAGGCGCAGAAGAACTAGGTGCGGGCGGGTTTGCGGCGAGGTCTGGCGGCAGCGCGGGCGGCCAGCTTGTGCGCATAACGGCGACGGCGGGAATCCATGGGGTCAAAGACCAGCTCGCGATAGACTTCTACCCTGTCCTGATCCTGCAAGAGTTGGTCCAGCTGGCAGCGCTGGCCGTAGACACCGACGTGCAGCGCGTCCAGGCCCTGTTCATCGTCCAGCGGCGGCAAGCCGCATTCACGCAGGCCTTCGGCAATGCCAGCTTTTAACAGGGCATCACGCACACAACTGCCCGCAGGCAAATGCAGGGCGGCTTTCCAGACCTGCGCCTGGGTAGCCACAATCACGCTGACGGATAATTCAGTCACCGTAGACCTCTTGGGCACGGCGGGTGAAGGAGTCGATAAAGCTGTTGGCAACGCGGTTAAAAATGGGACCGACCACCATTTCCAGCGCGCGGCTGGAGAACTCGTACTCCATGGTGAACACGATCTTGCAACCGTCTTCGCCCAAAGGGGTAAACTGCCAATCCCCCGTCAAGGCCGAGAAAGGCCCTTTGACCAGGCGCAAGACAATCCGATTGGGATAATCGTGTTCGTTACGTGTGGTGAAGGTTTGACGAATACCCGCAATGCTGATGGTAACCGAGGCTTCCATCCCCTTTTCGTCACGCTGGTTGACACTGGCGCCACCGCACCACGGCATGAATTCAGGGTATTTTTCCACCTCTGCAACCAGGTCAAACATCTGTTCGCAGCTATAAGGAAGGAGGACGGAGCGTTTTACTGTATGCATCAGGTCTGGTTAATAGATAGAATGTTCTGATTTTACAATCTATGGTTGGCAATTAATTCATGAGTATTGTTGATAATCGCAAGGCTACCCACGAATATTTTATCGAAGAGCGCTTTGAGGCCGGTCTGGTCTTGGAGGGTTGGGAGGTCAAGGCGATCCGAGCTGGGCATGTTCAGCTCAAAGAAAGCTATGTCATCGTACGCGAGGGCGAGCTGTTTATTTTAGGGATGCACGTCAGCGCTTTGCCGACAGCGTCCACTCATATCCGGCCCGATGCCACTCGTACACGTAAACTGCTGCTCAAAGCCGAAGAAATCAGCAAGCTGATCGGCAAGGTTGAACAACGAGGTTACGCCCTGGTTCCCCTGAACCTCCACTACAAGAAAGGTCGTATCAAGCTGGACTTCGGTCTGGGACGCGGTAAAAAACTGCACGATAAACGTGATGTTTCCCGCGACAAAGACTGGAAGCGCGAACAAGAACGCTTGATGAAACACGACACCCGCCGTAAGACGAATGAATAAAACGGGCTAAAAAGCCCGTTTTGTTCCAAATCTCAATGTAATTTAACACGAGGGGCGGCCCGTTTGCTGAGCAAGCGGCCCAAAGCCAAGGTTGCCGTTCGCGCAACTCCTAAAATCGCCATGTGGTGCATCAGGTGCAGACTCATGTACATGATGCGAGCCAGCAAACCTTCCACAAACCAGCTCTTGCCGGACAAGACCCCCATCAGGCTCCCTACCCCACGGCTGTGGCCCACGGAAACCAGCGAGCCGTAATCCTTATAGACAAAGGGTGCTTCATCCACAGGCTTGCCCTGGATGCGAGCGGCCAGACGTTTGCGCAAGTAACTGGCTTGCTGGTGCGCGACCTGGGCACGTGCAGGCAGGAACTGACCTTCCTTGTCCCAGGGCACTTGTGCGCAGTCGCCCAAGGCCCAGATATAGGGATCGGGTGTGGACAGACAGGAATCCAGCACCAGCTGATTGATGCGGTTCACGGGCAAACCCAACTGGCCCAAAAAGGCAGGGGCTTCAATCCCCGCCGCCCAAACGCACAAATCATTGGGATATTGGCCGCCGTTCATATCCTCGATATGATCCGCCGCCAGACGGCTGACCCGCACCGAGGTCCGTACCGCTACGCCACGCTGCTCCAGCAGGCTTTGAGCGGTAGCGGACAGCTTGGGCGGCAAGGCAGACAGAATGCGATCGGCGCCTTCCAGCAAGGTAATGCGCACTTCGCGGTCCGAACTGCTGCCCGGAATGCTGTAGATGCTTAAATCAGCACGGGCTTCCAGCAACTCGGCAGCCAGTTCCACCCCGGTTGCCCCGCCCCCGACAATATTGATGTACAGCGGTGCCCCCGGCTCACGCTGCGCGCGCCGTGTCACACTGATCAGCTCATTGAGCAATTTCAAACGGAAACGCTCTGCCTGATGGGTCGAGTCCAAGGCCAGCGCGTGTTCATGGGTGCCAGGCGTATTGAAAAAATTGGATTTGCTACCCACGGCCATCACCAGGGTGCCGTAGGACAGGCTGCGTTCCGGGAACACTTCTTCATGATCGGGCCCCAGGACAGGAGCCAGCGTAATACTGCGCTGCTCGCGGTCTATACCGGTCATTTCACCTTGAATAAAAGTGAAACCACAGTCTCGTGCCAGCATGAAATACGATAGCCCTTCGCGGTGAATATCCAAGGTGCCGGCGGCAACCTCGTGCAAGGACGGTTTCCAGATATGGTCACTGTCTTTGTCGACCAGAAAGATATGCTGACGCCCGAACTGACGTCCTAATTTGGCAGCCAGCTCCAGGCCACCTGCCCCGCCCCCCACGATCACCACTTGATACGACTGCGTAGTAGACATCCAGAACTCCTTGGGACTTGTCTTGAGCAAAGAGAGTATCAGAACCGCCGCCTTATACTTTAAATCAAAACAGATAAGGACTATAGCGATCTGTAGACGCCGCCAGGCGCGCCCAGAAGCGCCGGCCTGCGCTACCACCCGAATGTGTGGCTCTTTTGCGCTTTAATAGGCCTTAGATCAAAGACCGACGCAAACAAATAGGTCCAGCAGCAGTGCATGTCGTAAAATCAAGGGGTTTGGTCTTGCTTGCCCTTAACGATCGAAATAGAGCAACAGCACAGCAGCTATTGATACGGTATGATGCTGACTTTGTCCTATTCACTTATTTTTTGCCTGCCATTATGCACGACGATGTTCCCCGAAAATCCCAACGCGCGACTCGAAAAGGGCGCGAACGCCGCGACAAAATCCTGGAAGTGGCTTCCGAGGTTTTTCGCGAGAATGGTTTTGAGGCCACATCCATGTCCCAAATCGCTGCATTGGCAGGCGGCTCCAAGGGCACACTCTACAACTACTTCCCGTCCAAAGAAGACCTCTTGCTGGCTGTCTTGCTGACAGGCGCCCAGGACTTTACCGAACAGGTCTTGACCAAGCTGGACTGCGAAGGCGATATTCGCGAAGAACTGAAGCGCTTTTTGCTGCCCATGCTGCGCAATCTTTACTCCAAGCAAACCGCCCAGTTGTTACGTATCGTCGTCTCTGTAGGTGGCCATAGCGACATCGGCAAGCGCTTCATGGAGATGCTGGATGATCAGATCTGGGACGGCGTGCAGTGCTTTTTTGCCCACCACATCGAGCGCGGCACCTTGCGCAAGCTGGACCCGGCATTGATGGTGGAACACTTCCGCTGCCTGAGCGAAGGCGAAATCGTTCTCCTGCTGATGGGCGCCATGGAGCCCTGGAGCGAAGAACACATTCAAAGCGAAACCGAACATATTCTGGATATGTTCCTGCACGTTTATCAAAACGACACGGCAAACTAAGGCTGCATCAATCGGCGGCAACCGCTGATTGTCATTCCTTACGGTTCCCGGCTTTATGCTCTACAGCTGACAGCGAACCCTTCAAGACAATCTGAATCCATGCCGCCCGATCCAGGGCGGTGACGGCGACTCCTTTTTCCCCATCACTACCTTTCACCAGTTCCCTGCCCCTGATCGGTGCCGGTTGTCAGGATTGAACCTGTCCTTCTCACTGCCCTACACCACGAGCACTCGGCGATACCTGTACGAGCTCGCACACCGACTCCAGCCTGCCAATACGCCAACATAGACGCACTATCAGGCTAAAAGAACCACAAAACGACAACACCCCGACATGGAAGCTCCATGTCGGGGTGTTGAATCTTGACTGGTTTGACCAGCTTACTGCCAGAGACGTTTCCCTGGCAGTGGATTAGGTCTTGGTCTTAGGCCTTGGCCAGACGCTGCCAGGTGTCCACAACCGTGTCAGGGTTCAGCGACAGCGAAATAATGCCTTCTTCGCTCAGCCACTTGGCCAGATCGGGGTGGTCGCTAGGGCCTTGGCCACAAATACCGACGTATTTGTTTTGTGCCAGACATGCCTTGATGGCACGGCTCAACATGAACTTCACGGCTTCGTCGCGCTCGTCGAAGTCAGCAGCCAACAGTTCCATACCGGAGTCACGATCCAGACCCAGGGTCAGCTGAGTCATGTCGTTGGAGCCGATGGAGAAGCCGTCAAAGTACTGCAGGAACTTCTCGGCCAAAATAGCGTTGGAAGGCACTTCGCACATCATGATCAGGCGCAGGCCGTTTTCGCCACGAGCCAGACCGTGGGAAGCCAGCAGCTCAACCACACGCTCTGCCTGACCCAGGGTACGCACGAATGGCACCATGATTTCGACGTTGGTCAGACCCATTTCGTCGCGCACTTTCTTCAGGGCTTCGCATTCCATCTTGAAGCATTCTGCGAAGTCTTCGGACAGGTAGCGAGCCACACCGCGAAAGCCCAGCATTGGGTTCTCTTCCTCGGGCTCGTAGCGCGAACCACCCACCAGTTTGCGGTATTCGTTGGACTTGAAGTCCGACAAACGCACAATGACGGGCTTGGGGTAGAAGGAAGCGGCCAGAGTCGCAATACCTTCAGCCAGTTTTTCCACGAAGAAAGCACGTGGGCTGGCGTAGCCACGAGCCGCCGATTCCACCGCCTTTTTCAGGTCGCTATCCACATTGGGATAGTCCAGAACGGCTTTGGGGTGAATCGCGATGTTGTTGTTGATGATGAATTCCAGACGGGCCAGACCCACACCATCGTTCGGGATTTGCGAGAAGTCGAAAGCCAGTTGTGGGTTACCCACGTTCATCATAACTTTCAGGCCGATCTCGGGCATTTGGCCCCAGCTGACTTCTTCGATCTCGGTTTCCAGCAAACCGTCGTAAATACGGCCTTCGTCGCCTTCAGCACACGATACCGTCACTTCCTGGCCTTCTTTCAGCACGTCTGTGGCGTTGTTGCAACCGACCACGGCAGGGATGCCCAGTTCGCGAGCAATAATCGCCGCGTGGCAGGTACGGCCGCCACGGTTGGTGACAATAGCCGAAGCCAGCTTCATGATGGGTTCCCAGTTAGGGTCCGTCATGTCGGTCACCAGCACGTCGCCGGGTTTGACCAGATCCATCTCGGAGGCATCCGCCACAATACGGACTTTGCCCGAACCGATCTTCTGGCCAATGGCGCGGCCTGTGACCAGCACGTCGCCGGTGGCTTTCAGGCGGTAACGCTCTTGCACATCGTTGCTGCCTTGCTGGGACTTAACCGTCTCAGGACGGGCTTGCAGAATGTAGATCTTGCCGTCGATACCATCACGACCCCACTCAATGTCCATGGGACGCTGGTAGTGTTTTTCAATAATGGTGGCGTAGCGAGCCAGTTCGATCACTTCTTCGTCGCTCAGGGAGTAACGATTGCGCTCGGACACAGGCACGTCCACGGTACGTACAGCGTGATCGGTGGTACGACCTTCGTCAAATTCCATCTTGATCAGCTTGGAGCCGATACGGCGGCTGATGATGGGGTAGTGACCGGAAGCCAGCGTTGGCTTGTAAACGTAGAACTCGTCCGGATTGACCGAACCTTGCACCACGGTTTCGCCCAGGCCGTAGGAGGAGGTCAGGAAAACCACGTCCTTGAAGCCCGATTCGGTGTCCAGGGTGAACATCACGCCGGCGCTGCCCTTATCGGAGCGCACCATACGCTGGATACCAGCGGACAGAGCCACTTCAGCGTGGGCGTAGCCCTTGTGCACGCGGTAGGAAATAGCGCGGTCGTTGTACAGGGAAGCAAATACGTGGTGAATCTTGCTCAGCACCTCGTCAATGCCCACCACGTTCAGGTAGGTTTCTTGCTGACCGGCAAAGGAGGCGTCAGGCAAGTCTTCGGCGGTTGCGGAAGAACGCACGGCAAAGGAACCTTTGCCATCGGCGTCCAGCTCAGCAAACGCGTCACGTACGGCTTGTTCAAACTCGGCTGGGAACGGAGTGTCGATGATCCACTGACGGATTTCGGCACCGGCAGCAGCCAGTTCACGCACGTCGTCGGCGTCCAGCGCGTCCAGACGCTGCTGAATGCGCTTGTCCAGATCCTTGTTTTTCAGGAAAACGCGGAATGCTTCGGCTGTTGTGGCAAAACCACCTGGCACGCGCACACCGGCATCAGCCAACTGGCTGATCATTTCACCCAGCGAAGCGTTTTTACCGCCCACTGTGTCGACGTCCGTCATGCGGAGCTTGTCGAAACCAATTACGTAAGACATAAGTCACCTTGAATAGAAAAAAAAGCGTGTTTGCTTAAGGCAGTGATCCCAGCAGCGCTGTCCGTGTGATCTGTCCTAAGCAAACCTGCCTTTCCATCCCCCGATTCGAGCGGTAAATGGTAATCTTGCAAATTGTACCGTTTCCCGAGCATTGTGCACGACTTATTCCATGTCTTCTTCTCCTATTGAGCGTACCGTCTTTGTCGTTTCCGACAGCACGGGCATTACCGCCGAAACTTTCAGCAACTCCGTCCTGTCGCAATTCGCTCAATTCGAATTTCAGGCCATCCGGATCCCCTTCATCGATACCATCGAGAAAGCCCAGTCTGTTGCTGATCGCATCAACCAATGCGCGCAGGAACAGGGCCAGCAGCCTCTGGTCTTCAGCACCCTGGTTGACCCCAAGATGGCGCATATCATTGGCGCTGCCAACTGCACCTTCCTGGACTTGTTTGGTGCCTTTGTACGACACATCGAACGCGCCCTGGGGGTGAAATCCAGCCGTTCCGTGGGCCGTTCTCACTCCGGTGGCATGTCCAAGCGCTACAACAACCGTATCGAGGCCATCAACTTCAGCCTGGCGCACGACGATGGTCAATACGTGAATGGTCTGGAACAAGCCGACGTGATTCTGGTGGGTGTGTCACGCTGCGGAAAAACGCCTACCAGCTTGTACTTGGCAATGCAGTATGCCGTCAAGGCCGCCAACTACCCCATCATTCCCGAGGATTTCCAGCGCGGTACCCTGCCCGCGACGCTGGCTCCTTACCGGAAAAAGATTTTTGGCCTGTCCATTCATCCAGACCGCCTGTCCGAAGTGCGTAATGAACGCCGTCCGGGTAGCAAATACGCCACCATCGAACAGTGCCGCATGGAAGTGGCCGAAGCCGAGCGCCTGATGCGTATGGAAGGTATCCCTTGGCTGTCCACCACCACCAAATCCATCGAGGAAATCTCCACCAAGATTCTGGATGATGTCGGTTTGGACCGCCGCTCCTACTAAGGATTGAACTCCTGGTCCAAGCGCCCCCCTTCGGGCGTATTCGGACAGCCTCAACATCAAGGCCTGAACCCGGTGTGATACCTGGCTCAGGCCTTTTTGTTTGCTGCGGGTACGGTAACAGGTCTGCTGCGCATCCACTTGCGCCTCTACGGGTGTCGGTTTGCCTATACCGGCTTGCATCCCCTATTGTTGCCCCATCTTAGACCAGCTTGCCCACCCAAACCTGCGGGTGCTGATCGGCCCAAGGCAAGGCTTGCTCCAATTGGCCAGCCAGCCCGAACAAAAGGCATTCCTGCCCATAGCCGGCTGTAAACATCATGCCTATGGGTAAAGAGGTGGCCACATCCTGCCCAGCAGGCACGGACATGGAGGGTGAACCGCTGATGTTGGCCAAAGCAGCAAAAGGCGCTTGCCGGAAGACGTGGGCAATCCAGCCCAGGCCATCCACCTGATCCTGTACCTTGTTGTACTCGCCCACCTTCATGGGCAGCGTAGGCACGGTGGGTGTCATCAGCACATCGTACTTCTGGAAATACGCCCCCAAATTCCGTGAAACTGTATTACGCACGGCAATCGCCCCCAGAATATCAATCCCGCTAATCTTCTTGCCGTAGGCGTAGGCCGCCAGCGTGGCCTGTTCCAGATACTCCTCGTTCACCGGGCGTCCTGTCGCCGCTGCAATGCTGTCTATCCATGCAGCCGTATTCACGTTCCAGAACTGAGCATTGGCGTGCACAAAAGCCTCCCAACTGACGCCGGAGTCAAACACCAGGGGCTCCACCTGATGGCCCAAGGACTCCAACACCGAGGCCATATCAATCGCCTTGGCCGCTATGGCAGATTGGGTTTTATCGCCGCTGGGCGGGTCCATCATCAAGCCGATACGCAAGGAACCCGGATTCTTCTTGACGGCCGATAAAAAGCTCTGCGGGGGCGCTGCGGTGTAATAGGGCTCGCCGATACCGGGACGACTAATCGCATCCAGCAAGGCCGCACTGTCTCGCACACTGCGGCTGACACCCAGATGGGCCAGCAGACCACTCCACACTTCATCTTGCTGAGGGCCGCTGGAGACACGCCCCCGAGTGGGCTTCAAACCAAACAGGCCGTTCACTGCTGCAGGGACACGGATAGAGCCACCGCCGTCAGTTGCATGCGCCACTGGCACCATCCCTGCCGCCACTGCAGCGGCCGAACCGCCTGTAGAGCCGCCAGCATTAAAAGCCGGGTTCCAAGGGTTCAGCGTAGGGCCTACGCAGCGCGCTTCCGTCGTGGTACTGATGGCGAACTCCGAGGTGGTCGTGCGCCCCAGCGTGACCAGTCCCGCCTCCTTGTAGAGGCTCATCAAGGTGCTGTCTGCATCCATCACCATATCTTGCGCCAGCTTGCTGCCCAGCTCGTAGCGCTTGCCCTTCATGGTGATCGCCAAATCTTTAATCAAAAACGGGACGCCGTAGAGTACGGAGTCCCGGTCAGCATGAGGGTCAATCTCCCCGTCCCAGCTCTCTACAACCGCATTGATTTTACTGTTCAAGGTGTCGACGGCTTTTTTGCCAACTTGGCTTAATTCTTGAACACTGATTTGTTTCTTGGCGACCAGCTCAGCAAGAGCCAGGGCATCATAGGTCGCGTATTCGCTAAGTTTCATTGTTGACCTCATCTGAAAAAGATTAGGAATCCAGCCGGATACAACGATGCAGCGATAAAGGGAGGGAAAGACGGCTCTGCACGAGCCGCTAGCAGACAAGCGTCTACTGCGCCAGGCACTCAGTACTAGCGTACCGATAAGCAGGCGCCTTACTAGATGATTTACTTGATTTTACAAGTGGAGACAAGTGCCAGATCAAGACAGAATTAGCGCTTACAGGCTAACTCTGCTTGATGCTGTGAAATAAAGCCGCTGGAACTAGCGGCTGTGCTGACGACGTTGCTCGTAGAGGCACAGTGCGGTGGCAATGGCCACGTTCAAGGACTCAACACCGGGCGCCTGGGGGATAAACAGGCGTTGATTTGCCTTAGCCAGCAAGGCCGGGCTGACACCTTGGCCCTCATTACCAAAAACCCAAATCCCTTGGTCTGGCAGGCTGGACTCGTACAGGTCCTGGGTATCCGGGCCCAGAGAAGTCACCAGCACCGGCAAGGCCGCTTGTTCAAGCAATGCTACGCCATCGACCTGCTCATGGATTTGAATGGAGAAATGAGCGCCCTGCGCACTACGCAGCACTTTCTGCGACCAGACGCTAGCACAGCCCGGTGTCAGATACACCGCTTCCAGGCCCACCGCTACGGCAGTGCGCAGTACCGTGCCTACATTGCCCGGATCTTGCACCTGATCCAGCAAGATGGCGCGTTTCGTGGGAGCCGTCCAAGTCTGTCCACGAGGCACGCGGACAATAAAGCCTATGCCCTGCCCCTGACCTACTTGGGACACCGCATTCATCAACGTGGCATTGAACGTCACGCTGCTATGGCCTGGCAAGAAACGCGCCAGTTCCAGCAACTCGTCGGAGTGACGGTCCATCTCGAAAACAGCCAGTTCCGGCAAACCACGGCGTTCCAGCCACATTTGGCACAGATGAATGCCTTCCAACCAAATCAGCTGATCCCCCCCGTCCAGCTCGCGTTTATCGTGAGCCAAGCGCTGTACTCGTTTGAACAGCGCATTATCTTTGGATTCAATCAGCCTCATTGTCTTCAACTTACCTAACTAAAGATGCGCGTACCGGCGCGAAACTTCGACGATGCTCGGGACAAGGTCCGTGCTGGGACAAACGATCCAAATGCAAGGCCGTCCCGTAGCCTTTATGCTGGTCGAAACCGTATTCAGGATAGTCTCGGTGCAATTCCAGGCAGACCGCATCCCGCGCTGTTTTGGCCAAAATCGATGCGGCCGCAATGGCGGCATGGCTGGCGTCGCCTTTAATGATGGCCTCTGCCGGACAACAAAGGCCGCCTGGAATGCGATTGCCATCCACCAAGGCTTGTTCCGGTTTGACGCTCAGGCCATTACAGGCCCGCTGCATCGCCAGCATGGCGGCGTGCAAGATATTGATGTCATCAATTTCTGCCACAGTAGCACTGGCAATTTCCCAGGCTAAGGCTCTTTCCTTGATCAACACAGCCAGGGCTTCACGTCGCTTGGCGGTCAGCTTCTTGGAGTCGTTCAGGCCTTCAATGGGATTGTTCGGGTCCAGAATAACGGCAGCGGCAAAAACGGGACCGGCCAAGGGACCACGTCCTGCTTCATCCAGCCCCGCCACCAAACCTGCCGAGACATCACTGACTAATAAATCCAGCTGCTTCATGCACGCGCCATATTCAAAATGACCTCAGCCGCCAAGGCGGGGGTGTCCCGACGCAAGGTCAAATGCATCTCGGTAAAGACCTGCTCGATATGAGCTACATACTCCTGATCGCTCAAGGCTTTCCAGCACTCTTGCGCCAGCTTCTGGGGTTCGGCATCTTCTTGCAGTAGTTCAGGCACGACAAAATCGCGAGCCAGCACATTAGGCAAGCCCACCCAAGGCACATACGGTCTGTCCTGGCCGGACTTCCAACGTATGATGCGCTCCATCATGGGGCTGAGCACATACGAAATAACCATAGGACGCTTGTACAAGGCCGTTTCCAGGCTGGCGGTACCGCTGGCCACCAGCACCGCGTCACTGGCCTCCATCACCGTCCAGGCGGGTGGACGGACCACTCCTTCCGAATCCGGCTGACGAATACCCGCTGTGTTGGCATCAATAATGTGCAAGTTACGGATAGGATGCTGAACCAGAGCCTCTTCAAATTCCTGACGGCGCTTGGGATTGACCATGGGCACCAGAATCATCAGATCCGGGTCCTGGTCCTGCAAAATCTGTACGGCCTGCAAGAAGCGCGGCGACAGCATCTTGACCTCGGAGGAGCGGCTGCCAGGCAACACGCCCAGAATACGACCCGTCTCGGGCAAACCCAGGCGACGACGAGCGTCGGCCTTGTCCGGCTGCAAAGGGATATTCGCTGCCAAGGGATGGCCCACATAGGTCACCGGAATGCCTTCCTTTTCGTAGATCTCGGTCTCGAAAGGAAACAGCACCAGCATATGGGAAACCGCTTCGCGGATTTTGTGGATACGCTCGTAGCGCCAGGCCCAGATCGAGGGCCCCACAAAGTGCACCGTAGGCACACCAGCCTGACGCAAACGATGCTCCAGGCGCAAATTGAAGTCCGGGGCATCAATACCCACAAACACATCGGGACGCTGCCGCAACCATTGATTGCGCATGCCCAAATAGGTGGAGACCAGACCCGGAATACGTTTGAGCGCCTCGACGTAACCAAATACCGTCAAGGCGTCCATGGGATAGTATTGGTGAAATTGCTGGGCGGCCATCTCGGGGCCGCCTATGCCTTCTACCTGCACGCCAGGACTGCCTTGGCGCAGCCCTTGAATGATGCGAGCCGCCAGCAAGTCGCCAGACGGCTCCCCGGCCACCATTCCTATACGCAGATCCCGCTTGGCCCCTGTTTGCCCCGACCCGTCTAAACGTGCCGCTAATAGGCTGGAGGCGCTGCTCATGGTCGGCAAATACCCCGGCTGGAGTCATTCAAGAAGTCGATCATGACCTGAACCGCGGCACGGCTGTCAGGCTGCGTTTCCTGCAAGGCTTGCATTTGCTCTACCGCCTGCTCCACCGTCAGCTTGCGACGATACAGCAGCTTGTAGCTTTCCTTCACCGCCGAAATCGCTTCAGCCGAAAAGTTGCGACGGCCCAAGCCTTCACTGTTGACACCGACAGGACGGAAAGGATCGCCTGCACCGATGACGTAAGGAGGGATATCCTGACGCACCGAGCTGGTACCACCAATCATGCTGTGCGCACCGATACGACCGAACTGGTGCACGGCAGTCAAACCGCCCAGAATGGCCCAATCGCCAATATGTACGTGGCCGCCCAGCTGGACGCTATTGGCAATAATCGTGTGATTGCCAATCTGGCAATCGTGAGCAATGTGGGTGTAAGCCATGATCCAGTTGTCATTGCCAACACGGGTCACGCCTACATCCTGCACCGTGCCGGTATTGATGGTGACGTATTCACGAACCATATTGCCATCGCCGATTTCCAGGCGAGTCGGTTCTCCAGCGTACTTCTTGTCCTGCGGCATGCCCCCGATGGAGCAGAAACGGTAGAAATGGTTGTTGCGACCAATCGTGGTCACGCCATCTATCACGCAGTGAGGGCCCACTTTGGTGCCCGCCCCTATCGTGACATTGGGCCCGATAATGCTGTAAGGCCCGACCTCGACATCATCTGCAAGCTGAGCGCCTGCTTCGATGATGGCCGTTTCATGAATACGCATAAACTATTCTTCCAATTGACGGATAGCACACATAATTTTGGCTTCGGCAACCACTTGGCCATCGACCAGGGCGCGGCCTGTGTACTTGCACAAAGCGCGGCTGATGCGGTCAGCCGTCACTTCCAGACGCAACTGATCGCCTGGCATCACGGGCTTGCGGAAACGCGCGCCATCCACACCGACCAGGTAATAGGCCAGTTTGTTGTCCACTTTGGCGTACGGATCCTCGGGATCGGTAAAAGAGAACAGTGCGGCTGCCTGAGCCATGGCTTCAATGATCAAGACCCCAGGCATAACCGGCATATGCGGAAAGTGACCTGTAAAAAAGGGTTCATTCATCGACACGTTTTTAATGGCGACGATGCTCTTGCCGGGCACCAGTTCCAAGACGCGATCGACCAGCAGCATCGGGTAACGATGAGGGAGGCGATCCATAATTTGTCGAATGTCGAGTTCCATGTCCTGTCCTGCTTATTTTTGTTTATTGATATGTTCAGATGATTCATTTGCCCCATCCGCCTGCTGACGTTCCAAAGAACGCAGGCGACGGCGCAAACCGCTCAATTGTCCCAATACGGCAGCATTTTTCTGCCAGTCCTGGTGTCCTGCAAAGGGATAAACCCCGGTATAACGTCCGGGCTGGCTGATGTTGGAGGTAACAGCCGTACCGCCAGAGACGTGCACGTCATCCCCCAGAACCAGGTGTCCCGAGAGCATGGCTGCCCCGGCAATCGTACAACGTGCCCCAATCTGGGTAGAGCCGGCCACCCCCACACACGCCGCCATGGCGGTATGTTCACCGACCTGCACGTTATGACCGATCATGATCTGGTTATCCAGCTTGACGCCGTTGGCCAGCACCGTGTCGTCCAGTGCGCCACGGTCCACCGTGGTATTGGCACCGATTTCAACGTCGTCACCAATACGTACATGACCGATCTGCGCGATCTTGGCCCACGCCCCCTTCCCTTTCACGGGATCCGGTGCAAAGCCAAAACCGTCCGCGCCCAGCACCACACCCGAATGCAGAATGGCGCGTGCACCAATATGCACCTGATGGTAAAGAGTGACACGTGCGTGCAGCAAGCAGTCCTGACCCAAGGTGGAGCCTGCGCCAATTACGCAATGCGCGCCCAAACGGGTGCCCCGTCCGATCTTGACACCGGCCTCGATCACACAGAATGGCCCGACCGACACGCCTTCGCCCAAGTCAGCGCTGGGATCAATCACCGCACTGGGATGAATGCCCTGAGGCAAATCCGCCATGCGTACCTGATCAAAACGTTGCGCCAGCAGCGCGTACATCAGATAAGGTTGCGAGCACAAAACCGGGATAAAGGACGGTGCAAAGCCCAGACCTTCATAGACTTGTGGCGTCAGAATCACCACCGCAGCAGAGGTCTGCTCCAGCAGATCCTGCATCTTGGGATTGGACAGAAAGCTGATTTCCTCCGGGCCCGCAGAAAGCAAAGAGCCTAGGCCCCGAATCCGGGGCATAGGCTCTTTAATGCCTTCTGGCAGCTTGCAATCCAGTCCGGTCTTGTTGATGGCGTCTATAAGTTCAGACAGCTGTACAGCCTGATCAACGTTCAGCAATACCGGCATAGTGCATCAACCGCCCAGTGCTTTCAGAACTTCCTCGGTGATGTCCACACGTGGGCTAACCGTAACGGCGTCCTGAATGATCAGGTCGTAGCCTTGGGAGTCAGCAATACGCTTGATGGCGGCATCAGCCTGCTCAACAATGGCCGAGAACTCTTCGTTGCGGCGACGGTTGAAGTCTTCCTGGAATTCGCGACGCTTGCGCTGCAAATCGGAATCCAGATCAGCCAGCTGACGCTGACGCTTCACACGGTCAGACTCGGACAGAACAGGAGCGTCCTTGTCGAACTTCTGAGCTTGCGAACGCAGGTTGTTGGCCATGCGCTCCAGTTCTTCGTCGCGACGCTTGAATTCTGCTTCGATTTTGGTCTGGGCAGCTTTGGCGGGCTTGGAATCACGCAAGATACGCTCTGTGCTGACAAAACCGATTTTGGTCTGTGCCTGAACAACAGGTGCAGCGGTCATGGCGCCGACACCCAGCGCGGCAGCCAGAACGAGCGCTTTATTGCCACGCGACAAGCTGCGGGCGATGTTTGTAAGTTTTAATGCGATGTTTGACTTCATGAAAAATCTACCTTGCTAATTAGGCTGCAGAATAGTGCAATTGTGCCACTAAACACGAACATCAGAAAGCGGTACCAATCTGGAACTGGAAGGCTTGTTTGTCGTCACCTTCCTTGGCGCGCAAGGCGCGACCGTAGGACAGCTGCAAAGGACCGAGCGGGGATTCCCACGACAAGCCCAGACCTGCAGCGTACTTCCAACCGCATGGGTCTTCCGACAAACGATCAGGGCGACCCATTGCACAACCACCGCTAGTGTTGTCGACCTTACCGGCATCGGCAAAGACGAACCAACGTAACGTGCGGTCACGTGACGCGCCCGGGAAAGGCAGGTACAGCTGGGCGTTGGCGATCATGCGACGCGAACCACCCAGGTAGTCACCGGTCAAGGTGTCTCGACCACCCAAGGATGCGCCTTCATAGCCACGTACCGAACCGATACCACCGGCGTATACGTTCTTGATGACCGGGAAGGTCTTGCCACCAATGCTGCGACCATAGTCAATGGCACCATTCAGAGCCAATGTATACGCACGACCCAATGGAATGTAGTGCTGGTGGCTGGCGCGCAGCATGTAGTAGCGCAGGTCCACGGTACCCATATCCGCCGACAAGCTGGTCAGGCTACCCTTGTTGGGAGCAATCGCGCTGTCACGGGTATCTTTGGACCAACCCAGATTAAAAATAAACGTATTGGTGCGCTCACCGTACTCGTTCACATAATCCTGATAGGCACGTGGCGTGTACTGGGGGCTCAGGCGTGAGAGCTTGTTCTGCTCAAAGTTCACACCCATGAAAATACGGTCGTACTCGGAAATAGGCACGCCAAAGTTCAAGCCCGCACCAATGGCGGTGTTCTGGTAATCACCCCAACCATCATTGGACTGGTAAGGCGTGGTACGACGGTAGTAAATCGAGGTGGTTTTGCTGATGCCGTCACCCGTCCAGAAAGGATTGGTGTGGCTGATCACCGCCGCACGGTTCACCTTACTGGTATTGACCTGCAAGGACAGACTATTACCGCTACCGAAGATGTTGTCCTGGCTGATACCTGCCGACAACATCAACTTGTCAGTGGAGCCGTAACCAATACCCAGGTTAACCAAGCCGGTGGGCTTTTCTTTCACGTCCACGTTTACGTCGACCTGGTCAGGCGAACCGGGCACAGGCTTGGTGTTCACGTCCACTTCATTGAAGTAGCCCAGACGGTCAATACGGTCACGCGAGAACTTGATGGCGTCCGAGTCATACCAGGCCGCTTCTTGCTGACGCATTTCACGACGTACCACTTCATCACGGGTACGGACGTTTCCGCCCACCTCGATACGACGCACATACACGCGACGACCGGGATCGACGTAGAAGGTCAAGTCAGCCGTGTGATTTTCGCGATCCAGAACCGGATTCGGGTTGGCATTGGCAAACGCATAACCCAGGCCACCCAGGTATTCGGTAATCGATTTCACAGTGGCGCTGGTTTTGTCCGAGGAGAAGACCTCGCCTTCTTTCTGCTGCACCAGAGGCTGGATCTTGTCCTCCAGACCCAGCAGATCACCCGCCAGCTTGACACTGCTCAGTTTGTAGGGCTGGCCTTCGTGGATGGTCAAGGTGATGAAAATATCTTTGCGATCCGGGGAAATCGAAACCTGAGGAGCCTCGGCGGAGTACTCCAGAAAGCCGCGATTCAGGTAGTAGGAGCGGATGCGCTCCATATCGCCTTCCAGCTTCTCGCGGGAGTACTTATCGGTACCGGTGTACCAGGTCATCATGCCCGAAGTCGTCAGTTCCATCTGATCGAGCAAGTCACCTTGCGAGACGGCTTCCGTACCGACGATGCGGATTTCCTTGATCTTGGCCAGACCGCCTTCAAAGATGTCAAAGCTGACACCGACGCGGTTACGTGGCAAGGGCGTGATGATGGGCGTGATTTCCACACCGTACTTGCCCTTGGACAGGTATTGTTGTTTCAGCTCGAATTCGGCACGTTCCAGCATGGAACGGTCAAAAACCCGGCCTTCTCCAAAGCCTACCTGAGCCAGGGAGTTGGTAATATTCTTCGCATCGAACTCGCGCATGCCATTAAAGGACACCGACGCGATGGTTGGGCGCTCTTTGACGTTGACGATCAGCACATTGGTGCTGGTGTCAATTTGCACGTCGCTGAAAAAGCCTGTGGCGTACAAACGCTGAATCGCGTCTGCGGCCTGCTCTTCCGAGAAGGACTCACCGACCTTGACAGGCAAGGACGAGAACACGGCGCCGGGGTCGACCCGCTGGATGCCGTTGACTTGAATATCGCGCACGACAAACGGTGCAAATGCATTCGCCAAGGCGGGAGCAAGCAGACTTGCCACCAATACGGGCAGAACACGCAACGCAAAAGTAGGTTTCCGGCTAAACGACATCCTGGACAATCCTTGGTCGGTCAAATGGTTGGAAATTGTATGCCACCCGCCCTCAACTGAAAAGGCGGGTGATGTCATTAAAAAAAGCAATACTCATCAGCAGGGCCAACAAGGCCAGGCCCAGGCGCTGACCGACAAGCATCATACGCTCCGAAGCGGGCTTGCCGCGCACAGCTTCGATGGCATAGTACAGTAGATGTCCCCCGTCCAACATAGGTACGGGCAACAAATTCAGTAAACCGATGCTAATACTGATCAAGGCCAGGAAATTCAGGTAGGCGATCAAGCCAATACGTGCTGTCTGGCCCGCATAATCCGCAATAGTAACCGGCCCGCTGACATTACGTACAGAGACTTCCCCCGTAATCATGCGCCCGATCATCTTCAAAGAGAACCAGAAGGTCTGCCCGGTACGGGTAAATCCGCGTTCCACGCTCTCGATCGGCCCATAACGCACCAGTGTCATGGGCATATCCATAGCCACTTTTGCACCGATACGCCCCTGCGCATTGGCATCACCTTCAGGAGCGAGGAGCAGGCGTTGAATTTCGCCGTCCCGCAGCACGTCAAGCTCCAGTGTCTTGCCTGCGGATTGTTGCACCTTTTGAACGAAAGCCGTGATCCCGGGCTCGATCAAATCATCCAGCCGGATAATAAGGTCACCCTCCCGCAGGCCTGCCTGTTCGGCTGCCGTATCTTTAAACACCTCTTGGACGATGGATCGCGCCGGACGCAGCATCAATCCTGCCTGGGCCATCAAGTCCTGCCCGTCTGGCAAAATCTCGCCCGCCGGTAATCTCAAGTAACGATTTTTTTCCTGTCCAAGCGGGTCCTTGACGCCCACTTCCAGCTCGCCACCCGAGGACAAGGCATCCATAAAGGCCCAACGCGCCTGCAACCAGGAGTCCACCGGCTTGCCATCGACAGAGACCAGGCGATCTCCAGCCTCGAACCCAGCTTGTGCGGCGGGTGTCCCTTCTGGAACGGGGCCAATTTGCGCAATAGGCTCTTGAGTACCCAGCAAGCCCACAAAGGCATAGATCACCACGGCCAGAATCAGGTTGGCCATCGGGCCCGCCAGCACAATCGCGGCGCGTTGTCGCAGGGGTTTGTGGTTGAAAGATTCGTCGATCTGCGCCTGCGTGGCATGAGCAGGCGGATCATTTTGCATGGCGACGTAGCCGCCCAAGGGCAAGGCCGAGACGGCCCATTCGGTGCCATTCTTGTCAGAACGGCGGTACAACACCTTGCCAAAACCAATCGAAAACCGCTCTACCCGTACCCCGCAACGACGGGCCACCCAGTAGTGGCCCAGCTCGTGAAAGGTCACCAGCACGCCCAACGCCACCAAGAAAGCCAGCACGGTAAAGAGCATGTTAAGTCCTGTTAAATACGCGCAGAGCTTCGACAGTAATCCAGCGCCAGCGAACGGGTTTCGCTATCGAGCTCCAAGACCCCGTCCAGAGCATCCAAGGCCTGGCTGGCACGGCCATTGAGCTTGTCCAGACAATGCTCGATCACAGCCGGAATCTGAGTATAGCCAATCTGCCGCTCCAGGAAGCGGTCTACGGCGATTTCATTGGCGGCGTTCAAGGTTACGCAGGCGGCCTGACTGCTGCGCAAGGCATCATAGGCCAGTCGCAAACAGGGGAAACGCAGAAAATCGGGCTGCTCAAAATCCAGACGTCCCATTGTGGCCAGATCCAGCAAGCCTACGCCGCTATACAAACGCTCCGGAAAGCCCAGACCGTAGGCAATCGCCGTACGCATGTCAGGCTGACCCAATTGCGCCATGACGGAACCGTCTATGTACTCGACCATGGAGTGAATCACACTTTGCGGATGCACCACCACATCAATCTGGTCAACAGGCACTGAAAACAGCCAATGCGCCTCGATTACTTCCAGACCTTTATTCAGCATGGTGGCCGAGTCCACCGAAATTTTGCGGCCCATGCTCCAGTTAGGATGCGCGCAGGCCTGCTCGGGGGTCACTCCCTCCAACTCGGACAGATTGCGCGAGCGGAAAGGTCCACCGGAAGCGGTTACCAGAAGACGGCGCAGAGCCGCAACTGGCTGACCGGGTTCTGGCGGCAGCTCACCCGCCAGGCATTGGTAGATGGCGCTGTGCTCAGAGTCAATGGGCATCAACTGCGCCCCACCCTCTTGCACGGCTTGCATGAAGATACGACCTGCGGCAACCAGCGCCTCTTTATTAGCCA
This sequence comes from Alcaligenes sp. NLF5-7, assembly GCF_024266725.1. NCBI lineage: Bacteria > Pseudomonadati > Pseudomonadota > Betaproteobacteria > Burkholderiales > Alcaligenaceae > Alcaligenes > Alcaligenes sp. NLF5-7. The sequence continues at coordinate 3,755,298 of NZ_CP100755.1, read as the reverse complement.
GCAGCACACGCTTGCCAGCACGTGCAGCGGCCAGGGCCGAGGGCAAACCTGCGGCGCCGATAATCGCGGCCATGACAGTAGTGACTTGCGGATCGGCAGCCGTGTCGGCCAGCGCCTGAGCACCTACCCGAATCTCTGGCAAGGCACCGCCCTGCCACGCGGCCAGAAAGCGGCTACGCGCAGCTTCATCCGGCACGAGGACAACACGGGCTGCGCTGTTACGAGCTTGCTCGGCCAACAGCTCCATGCGAGTGTGGCCGCTCACGGCATAAACCGCCATCCGATCGGGATGACGAGCAATCACATCCAGTGTGCTGATACCAATAGAGCCAGTGGCCCCTAACACACATACATGCTGGAAACTCATGAGTTCTTCCTTGACGCAAACACTTTGAATCCACGCAGGACTAAAAGAGCCACGCCCCACTTAGCAGCAAGGCCACGGGAGCAACCGGCAGCAAGGCGTCGATACGGTCGTACACCCCACCATGACCGGGCAATAATTGACTGGAATCTTTAACAGCGGCACGACGCTTGAGCAGGGACTCGAACAAGTCACCCACGATAGACAGAGCCGCCAGCGCAAGGCCCAAAGCAGCCGTGGCGACCCAGCCCCAGCGCTGCTGCACATCGGCACCGAAACTGCCGGCCCAATTTGCGCTGATCAACATCCATGCAGCAGCGGCAACCATACCACCGAGCGCTCCAGCCCAGGTCTTGCCAGGGCTGACACGCGGGGCCAGCTTGGCTTTACCGAAGGCACGTCCAGCGAAATAAGCAGCGATGTCTGCCACCCAGATCAGGACCAGCAAGGAGAGCACATAGACAATGCCCTGCGTATGCAGGAACAGATACAGGCTGGCCCAGGCAACCAAAGGAGCCAGTACACCCATCACGCTGAGCAAGACCCCTTGCGCACGCTGTGTGGCCTGAGCTTGCAGCACCAGCCCGGTAGCGCCGACGACCCACAAGACCGCCATCAGGGGCACCAGACCACGGTAGACCAAATCGGCCGCCTGCCCTTGCGGGCCGGTGTGATACCAGTGCACGCTTAGCCACAGCATCAAGGCACCGTTGAGCATGGCCAGGGGCCAGGCCCAACGCTGCTGCTCCTGGGTCAAACTCAGGCGCTCCCATTCCCAGCAAGCCAGCGTACTCATCAGGACAAAAATAGCCAGCAATGGCCAGCGCACGGGGACAAGCATGGCCGCGCCCAGAATGACCAGCAGGATCAGGGCGGTGATGACTCGTTGTTTCAACATAGATAAGGCTCCGTCAAGGCGCGGGGCTACCCTGCACCTGGGCACTGGTGCGCCCAAAGCGCCGCTCGCGCCCACGATACCACTCGAAGGCCTGCTCCAGCTGCGCCCGGTCAAAATCCGGCCAGTACGCGTCTGTAAAGTACAGTTCGGTATAGGCCATCTGCCAGATCAAAAAATTGGAAATGCGGCGCTCTCCGCCCGTGCGGATGAACAGATCCGGTTCGGGGGCGTAAGACATCGCCAAATAGGGACTGAACATGGCCTCATCCAGTTGTTCAGGATGATCGACCAAATGGGGATTGGCAGCCAAGGCCTTTCGGGTCGCCTGCAAAATATCCCAACGACCACCGTAATTGGCGGCAATCGTCAAATGCAAGGTGTCGTTATCACGCGTTTGTTCTTCTGCATCGGCAATCAGCCCGCGCAATTCTTCGCTAAATGCGGATAGCTCACCAATAATATGAAGTCGGACGCCGTTTTTTTTCAGTGTTGCCACTTCTTTTTGCAGCATCTTGACGAACAGCCCCATCAACAGAGACACCTCTTCAGGAGGGCGTCGCCAGTTCTCGGAGCTGAAAGCAAACAGGGTCAAATAACGCACGCCGAGCTCGCCACAGGCCTCGACAATACGCCGGACGGTTTGCACACCACGCAAGTGCCCTGCCGTGCGTGGCAAAAGACGACGGGTTGCCCATCGTCCATTGCCGTCCATGACAATCGCCAGGTGGCCAGGAACCTGACCGTGTTCCGGAATAGTTTGGGTAGAACTGAAAGAAATCACCTAGCCACCTGTGCAAAAGCCGTTAGACCGTCATGATCTCGGCTTCTTTCTGGGCGATCAGCTTGTCGACTTCAGCCACATACTTGTCGGTCAGCTTCTGGATTTCGTCCTGGGCGCGACGCTCGTCGTCCTCGGAGATTTCCTTGTCCTTGACTTGCTTTTTGAGCGTGTCATTGGCGTCACGACGCAGGTTGCGAATGGCGACCTTGGCATCTTCGCCTTCGCCACGCACCACTTTGGCCAGATCGCGACGGCGCTCTTCGGTCAGCGCAGGCATGGGCACACGAATGCTCTCGCCCATCGAGATGGGGTTCAGACCCAACTCGTTGTCACGAATGGCTTTTTCAATCGGGCCAGCCATATGCTTTTCCCACACTTGCACGTTCAGCGTGCGAGCATCCACCACCGTGATGTTGCCCACCTGGCTGACCGGCACCATGGAGCCGTAGTACTCAACCTGAATGTGATCGAGCAAGCCTGCAGTAGCACGGCCAGTGCGAATTTTGGCCAGGCCTGTCTTGAGAGACTCGAGGGACTTACCCATCCGGCTGTCGGTCGATGCTTTAATCTCGGAAAGACTCATGGACTAAATTCCTATAACTTTAAACGTGAACCAGGGTGCCTTCATCTTCACCAGAGACCGCGCGCGTCAAGGCGCCGGGCTTGTTGATGGAGAACACTTTGATCGGCAGTTTCTGATCGCGACACAAGGCAAAGGCGGTCGCGTCCATCACTTCCAGACGGCGTACGATAGCCTCATCAAAGCTGATACGCGAGTAACGCGTCGCACCTGGGTCTTTATTGGGATCGGCACTGTAGATGCCGTCGACTTTGGTCGCTTTCAGTACGATTTCCGCACCCACTTCGGCGCCGCGCAAGGCTGCTGCCGTATCGGTGGTAAAGAACGGGTTGCCCGTACCGGCTGCAAAAATAACAACTTTGTTTTCTTCCAGGTAACGCAGTGCCTTGGGACGAATGTAAGGCTCTACGACCTGCTCAATATTCAGGGCAGATTGCACACGGGCATCCAGGCCACGGTGCTTCAAGGCATCTTGCAAGGCCAGCGCATTCATGACGGTAGCCATCATGCCCATGTAGTCGGCTGTCGCACGATCCATGCCCTGGGCACCTGGAGCGATGCCGCGAAAGATATTGCCCCCGCCAATCACGATAGCCAGCTGTACCCCCAACTGGGCAACCTGGGCGATCTCCTCCGTCATGCGAATGATTGTGCTGCGATTAATACCGAACGAGTCCTCGCCCATCAGCGCTTCGCCGGAGAGCTTCAACAGAACACGTTTGTAATGAGGGGTAGTCATGGGTGGGATTCCAAGTGACGAAGACAGAAGAGAGTGTAAAGCAGCAGGGCAGGCACCGCCACTACGGTGCCTGCCCTGCAAAAACAAGCTAGATTAGGCTTGACCGGCAGCGGCAGCTACCTCAGCGGCGAAATCTTCAACACGCTTCTCAATGCCTTCACCCACAACGTACAGGGTAAAGCCAGCGATCGATGCTTTTTTCTCGTCCAGCATTTGCTGCACGCTTTGCTTGTCGTTCTTGACGAAAGGCTGGCTCAGCAGAGTCACTTCTTTCAGGAACTTGGCAACAGCGCCGTCAACCATTTTGGTGACGATGTCAGCAGGCTTGCCCGATTCAGCGGCTTTCTGAGCAGCCACGGAGCGCTCGGCTTCGATCTCGGCAGCGTCAACACCCGAAGCGTCCATGGCTTTAGGACGAGTCGCGGCGATGTGCATGGCCAGGTCTTTACCCACTTCTTCGTCGCCACCGGCGAAATCAACCAATACGCCGATCTTGCCACCGTGAACGTAGCTGGCCAGTTGGCCGGCTGTTTCGTAGCGCTGGAAGCGACGGATAGAGATGTTTTCACCAATTTTGCCAACCAGAGCAGCGCGCACGGTCTCGACATTGCTGTCGGCCAGTGGCAGTTCAGCCAAAGCGGCCAGATCTGCCGGGTTGTTCTTGGCGACCAGTTGGGCGACGTCGTTGATAAAGCCGATGAAGTCATCGTTCTTGGCAACAAAGTCGGTTTCGCAGTTAACTTCAACTACGGAGCCGGTCTTGGCATCGTCAGCGATGTAAACAGAAACCAGGCCTTCAGCGGTAACGCGGGTAGCTGCTTTGCTAGCCTTGCTGCCCAGCTTCACGCGCAAGATTTCTTCAGCACGTGCCATATCGCCGTCGGCTTCGGTCAGTGCTTTTTTGCATTCCATCATGGGCGCGTCGGTTTTCTCGCGCAATTCTTTAACCATCGATGCGGTGATTTGAGCCACGGTTTTCTCCAATTCTGTAGAACATGCCCCGGCAAGCCGGGGCGATACGAAGGATCACTGTAGCTGTCTGCCATGACAACTGATGGTGTCTGGCAGACAGCGGTGAGCCTGTTACTCCTGGGTGTCAGCCTGAACTTCGACGAACTCTTCGTCAGCGGCGATTTCTTCAACCAGACCGTTCAGGTTCTGTTCGCGGCCAGCCAGCACGGCGTCAGCCATGCCACGGGCGTACAGAGCGATAGCCTTGGCCGAGTCATCGTTACCAGGGATCACGTAATCCAGACCTTCTGGCGAGTGGTTGGTGTCAACCACGGCCACCACAGGGATACCCAGAGTGCGGGCTTCAGCCACGGCAATCTTGTGGTAGCCAACGTCGATCACGAACAGGGCGTCAGGCAGGTTGTTCATGTCCTTGATACCGCCGATGGCCTTGTTCAGCTTTTCCAGTTCGCGTTCGAACATCAAGGCTTCTTTCTTGCTCATGGTTTCCAGACGACCTTCAGCCATCTGAGCTTCCATTTCTTTCAGACGCTTGATGGAAGTCTTGACCGTTTTGAAGTTGGTCATCATGCCACCCAACCAGCGGCTGTCGACGTAAGGCATGCCGCAACGTTCAGCCTCAGCAGCCACCAGTTCGCGAGCAGCGCGCTTGGTGCCTACAAACAGCACGTTGCCACCACGGGCAGCCAGTTGACGCACGAATTTGGTTGCTTCTTCGTACTGAACAACCGTTTTTTCCAGGTTGATGATGTGGATGTTGTTACGCTGGCCGAAGATGAACGGAGCCATCTTGGGGTTCCAGTAACGGGTTTGGTGGCCAAAGTGCACACCAGCTTCCAGCATTTCACGCATTAAAGACATAAAGTTCTCCAAGGGTTTGGTCTTGTAACTGCCCGGTATCCGGTAAGGGCCGCAGCCTGTGCTGCATTCCAGACACCCCGAGACGGACAGTCACGCGATTTACAACTTAAAACATAAAAACGTTGCCCAGCATGAGCGAACGCCTGCACTGCAACGGACTCACGCCTGCAGGCAGACAAGATATCTGCCATCCGGGCCCGAGCCTGAAACTTTTCTGGCTACCGCCTGCATACAGGGTACTGTTCGCAGGTGTATCCTAGAGGATTGCTTGGTCAGCATCACTTGAACAAGAACCGGGCTGCCGCCCTGTTGCTTTCGCAACGCTTGTCATCGTGTTGACCCTGTATGTGTTGTGAATTCTGCTTGTTTTTGCTGACGGGCCATGGCCCGAGGCTTCTTCCAATCTTGGGGCACGATTTCCTGATGCCTGGCTTGGCTCATCCAGCCTGAAAATTCAGGCGGCCCAAGAAAAACTGGTCAAACCAGGAAAGCCCAGATTTGGCGCGGTGTTCCGCGACACATGATCCCCCCAAACGGGACGGAGCGTAACTGCAAAATTCACAAAAGCCTATAATTCTACTATTTTTCAATAGACCTGTTCAAGTTGCTATGAGTATTCTCGTCACAGACCCCACTGATCTCGAAAAAATGCGCGCTGCTTGCCAGACCGCGGCATCCATCCTTGATTACCTGACTCCCTTTGTCAAAGCAGGTGTCACGACCGGCGAACTGGATCGCCTGTGCATGGAGCGCATCAATGAACTGGGGGTCAAATCTGCCACCGTAGGCTACGCGCCTCCTGGCTACCCACCCTTTCCAGGCTCTATTTGCACCTCCGTCAACCACGTCATCTGTCACGGCATCCCCGGCGATAAAGTGTTGAAAAATGGCGACATTCTGAATATGGACGTCACCATTATTCAAGACGGCTGGTTTGGCGACACCAGCCGTATGTACTACGTGGGCGAGCCCAGCATCCTGGCCCGCCGCCTGACTGAAACCACCTACGAATGCATGTGGCTGGGTATTGATCAAGTCAAACCCGGCGCCACCCTGGGTGATGTCGGCCACGCCATTCAGCAACACGCTGAAAAACACGGTTTTTCCGTTGTGCGCGAATACTGCGGCCATGGTGTGGGCCAGAAGTTTCACCAGGATCCGCAAGTGCTGCACTACGGCAAACCCGGCACCGGCGTAAAACTGGAACCCGGCATGATTTTCACCATCGAGCCCATGATCAACGCCGGTCGTCGCGAACTGCGCACGCTGGCTGACCAATGGACCGTGGTGACACGCGACCACAGCCTGTCGGCCCAATGGGAGCACGCGGTGCTGGTAACCGATACCGGCTACGAAGTGCTGACCGTCTCGCCCGGCATGCCTGCCCCTCCAGCCATCATCAACAAGGCCTGAACCATGTCTTTCCTGGCCCAGCTTCGCGACAGAATTGCTTGCCGCCGGGCCAGGGCCTACGAGCGCTTCAGACAAGACCTGCATTGCGATCGCCTGCTCAAAAGCCTGTGCCAGATTTGCGACCAAGGTCTGCGTGAACTTCTGGTCCGTTACCCCCTGCCCCGCCAAGCCAGCCTGGCGGCCTTGGGGGGGTATGGTCGCGGGGAGCTGTATCCGCATTCGGATGTGGACTTGCTGATCCTGTTGCAGCGCGAGCCCAATGCAGAGGATATAGACCGAATTCAGGCTCTGGTCGCCGCCTTGTGGGATATAGGTCTGGCTCCCAGCCATAATGTGGCCACGCCCGCCCAATGCCTGGAACAAGCCAGCCAGGACATCACCACCGAAACCGCCTTGCTGGAAAGCCGTTGGCTGGCGGGTTCCCGATTGCTGCTACGCCATGCCCAACAGCAACTGCAAAGCCAGCTGGACCCGCAGGCTTTCTTCCTGGCCAAACAGGCCGAACAGCAGCAGCGTCATGCGCATCTGCAAGACACCCCCTACTCCCTGGAACCCAATTGCAAAGAGTCTCCTGGCGCCTTGCGCGACCTGCAGGTGCTGCTCTGGATGGCACGGGCAGCCGGTTTGGGACGCAGCTGGGTGGATGTCGCGCAATCCGAACTACTGACGCAATCCGAGCTGAAAGCTCTGCAACGCGTGGAAGAAGCCTTCAAGCGTCTGCGCATTGAGCTTCATCTACTGACTGGCCGCGCCGAAGACAGACTGCTGTTTGACCTGCAACCACGTCTGGCTGACATTTACGGTTTTCAACCCACGGCCACCCGACGCGCCAGCGAACTGCTGATGCAGCGTTACTACTGGGCCGCCAAGATTGTCAGCCAGCTCAATCTGATCCTGATGCGCAGCATCGAGGAACACCTGTTCCCGCAAACCGATCAGGAACCGCTGATTCTGGACAGCCATTTCCAGATTCATCATGGACAGCTGGAACTGCGTCAGCCTGATGGCTTCGAGCAAGACCCCTCTTTGATTTTTGTAGCCATGCTGCATTTGCAGCAACAGCCCAATCTGCGTGGCCTGAAAGCCGACACCTTGCGAGCCCTCTGGCACGCCCGCCGCCTGATCGATGCCAAGTTCCGGGCCGAGCCCCGGAATCGACGTCTGTTTCTGGAAATCCTGCAGCAGAACAAAGGCATCGTGCATACCTTGCGGCTGATGAATCTGCTGAACCTGCTGCCACGCTATTTGCCGGTATTTCGACGCGTCGTCGGACAAATGCAGCACGACCTGTTTCACGCTTACACCGTAGACGAGCACACGCTAAAGGTCATACGCAATCTACGCCGCTTCACCATGGCCGAGCACAGCGAAGAGCTATCCATGGCCAATCAGCTGATGAGCGGTTTTGATCGCCACTGGCTACTGTATATTGCCGCCCTCTTTCACGACATTGCCAAGGGACGCGGCGGCAACCACTCCGAGCTGGGTGCGCAGGACGCCTTGGCATTTTGCCAGGATCACGGCTTGATGCCGGTAGACGCAGAACTGGTGGTGTTTTTGGTGCGCGAGCACCTGACCATGTCGCAAGTGGCTCAGAAACGCGATTTGAGCGACCCGAATGTCATTTTCCAGTTTCTGCAGACCGTAGGTACGGAACGCCGCCTGACTGCCCTGTACCTGCTGACTGTCGCCGACATTCGGGCCACCAGCCCAACGGTATGGAACTCCTGGAAAGGCAAGCTGCTGGAAGACCTGTACAAGCTGTCACTGGCAGCTTTGGGACGGCAGGCCAAGGATGGCGTGTCCGTACTGGATCAACGCAAGCGTGACGCCGCTGGCGAAATTCGCCTGGCCGGTCTGCTGGACGAAGCTCGCGAGGACTTCTGGCAATGGTTGGACAAGCCCTATTTCCTGCGCCACGACGCCAGCGAAATCGCCTGGCATACCATCCAGCTCTACCACCAGTCTCACAGCCCGACACCGGTGGTGCGCATACGTCCCGCCGGACAAACCGATGCGCTGCAAGTGCTGGTCTACACCAAGGACGCCAGCCGCCTGTTCTTGCGCATCTGTCGCTACTTTGACAGCCAGGCCGTCAGCATCCAGGACGCACGCATTTACACGACTCGCCACGGCTGGGCACTGGACAGCTTTGTCGTGATGCTGCCCACCTACGATCACGCCCTGCGACGCGATCCCTTGCTGATCGAAACCGAGCTGTGCCAGGCACTCCAGCAGGATTGGCTCCCCAACGAGCACCCCCACGACCACTACCGCGACATACGCTCCCGCCGGGCCCGCGTCTTCCCCATTCAACCCACCGTGGACCTGCGCCAGGATGAACAGGGTCAGGACTGGATTTTGACGCTAAGTGCCACAGACCGGCGCGGTTTGTTGTACAGTCTCGCCCAAGTATTCGAGCACCACGACGTGCAGCTACGCTCCGCCAAAGTCATGACCTTGGGCGACCGCGTGGAAGACGTCTTTATCCTGAGTGGTGCCGCACTGGAACAAAACCGTAATCAATTGCGCCTGGAGCGCGATGTACGTTTAGCCCTCTCTCAACAAGCCACCCCGTCTTAATGGAAATCTCCTCCGTATTTGCTGATGTCAGCCGCAGCTTCCTGTTTGCATTGGCGACGCTATTGCCCATGCTGAACCCGCCTGCGGCTGCCCCCATCTTTCTGACCCTGACCGAAGGCGCCAGCGTGCCTGACCGTGCCCGCCTTGCCAAGAAAGTCGCCATCAATATTTTCATCATGCTGGCCATTGCCATGGTGGCGGGCAATATCGTGCTGAATTTCTTTGGCATTTCCCTGCCCATCATTCGTATTGGCGGGGGCTTGCTGGTCATAGGCACGGCCTGGCGATTGATCAACGCCTCGGACTTTGATGCGGCGCACGCCCAGAACATGGCCGAGTCCTACTCCTGGGAACAGATTCGCTCCAAAGCCTTCTACCCCCTGACCTTCCCCATGCTCTGCGGCCCCGGCTCCTTGTCTGCAGCACTGACGGTAGGGGCGACCTTGCATGACAACTCGGTCACCGGCACCATGAGCAAGCTGGCTGGCGCGCTGCCAGCTATTGCTGCGGCCAGTTGTATCGTGTTTCTGGCCTTACGTTTTGCATCGCAATTTCTGTACAAACTGGGTAAAAATGGCACGGCTGTCGTGATGCGCCTGTCCGCCTTTATTCTCTTATGCCTGGGCGTGCAGATTACCTGGGCCGGTTTCCATGAACTTTTCCTGGGTTTGCTGCACGAAGCATCTACCTTTCATTCTTTAAGTTCCTCTTGATACCATGGCCGCATCCTCCCGCCAGTCCGCTGCACCCTACTACCTGATCGCCCTGCTCGCCTTTTCCGGCGTAGGCATTGCACTGCTTTCCCAGCATGTATTCAGCATCCCACCTTGCGCCTGGTGCGTCCTGCAACGCCTGATTTTCATTGTGTTGGGCGTATTCAGCCTGGTTGCTGGTGTGTTGCGTCAACTGGGGCATCAGCGCAGCTCTACCGTCGCCAGCTTGCTGGGTCTGGCTACCTCAGTAGGTGGCATTCTGGCTGCCTGGTACCAGGTATCGGTCGCGCAGCACCTGTTCAGCTGCGACCAGACCTTTGCCGATCGCTTCATCACCCAGTCCGGCCTGGAAAGCGGCTTGCCTTGGCTATTTGGTATTTATGCCTCCTGCATGGATGCACGCCAACCTTTGCTGGGGATTGAATACGCTTACTGGAGCTTGGCGCTATTTGTGATCCTGGGCCTGGGTTTGTTGCTGACGCTGTTCAAGCGACGAGGGGCCTGAGCGCCTGGGCAGCCACTACAGCCGTGAAGCCCTGCCTTCCAGCAGGGCTTTTTTGTTCCATCCCGCTCAATCAGGCATCAAACCCAAATCGGTATAAACAGCATCACGAACCTGATCCGGAAATGCACCAAACAGGCCCTCTGGAGCGGTATTGGTCATGCTGACAATGATGAGATCCTGCTGTCGATCAAACATCCACTTCTGCCCGAATGCACCGACCCACTGCAAGCTTCCAGCAGACATCGGCATGGTCCGCTCAGGCGGCTGTCGTGAAATGGCGGCCCCGTAGGTATAGCCCCAATTTGGCCACATGCATTTGGCAGAATATGGCACATGATCGGTAAACAGCGCTTCGCAATACGGTTTGGAAAGCAAACTCCCATTTCGCAAAGCCAGAAGTATGCGCATCAAATCTGCCCCGGACCCAAGCATGGATGCCCCCGCATAGATCGGCCTGGAGCGCTGTGACAGGCTCTGCTCATCAAACCGCAGCACGCCGATACCCAGATCCAACGCACCATCCACCCGCGTCAAGCAAGTCTCATGATTTTGATACGACATGGCCATCTGAAAATCATCGTGCTTGTAAAAGGAACAATGTCTCAAGCCCAAGGGACGACTAATGCTGTCCTCCAGTAACTCCGACAAGCCCCGTCCCGAAGCAATTTGCAAAGCCTGCCCCACCACATCCACTCCCAAGGAGTAACGCCAGCCCGTACCCGGTGCAAAACGTAGTGGTACGGAGCAAATACGTCGAAAATTCTCTTGCCAGCTCAGCTCTGGATCATCCAGCCCATCACTTACCTGGGCGTGAGCGTAGGCACTCTGCTCACCATCAATAAAACGATAACTAAGCCCCGATGTGTGAGTCAGCAATTGATGAATGGAAATAGGTGGGCAAATAGAATTGAAACTGGGGCCGAAATGGGGAAGATAGCGCGTGATCCTATCTTTCAAAGAAAGCAGTCCCCGCTCAATCAAACGCAAGGCCAGCCAGGAACTGATTGTCTTGCTCAAGGACCCCAAACTGAAGACCGTATCTTCATGCATGGCTTGGGCCAGCTCCTTATTCGCCCAACCACCACTAAAACGAAATATCAGTTCACCTTGGTAAGCCACCAGCACCACGGCACCCATCACCCGGTTTTGCTCCAGGGCCTGCTCCAGCAAATGATGCAAGGCAGGAAATTCGATACCAGATTGAATACTGACTGGAATCTGCTCAGTGGGATCAGGATCTGTTAATGCCTGATCAGACTCGCTATCTTTACTTGGATTTTTCATCTTTGATTCCAGATAGAATGCGCACCAAGGCGCATGATTTATCGAAAGAAGCAAAGAAAATATAAGCCGATTACTAAATGATATGAAATTAATTCGTAGATTATAAAATCATCAAAAATAAAAAATAATAGGTTTAATTTATATAAGAGGCTGATAATTAAAGCCTGAAAATAAAATATCCAAAACCACCCCGCAATCATAAATTCAAAAAAACCCGCCATAAAAGCGGGTTTTTCCAATCAGGCACAAGATCAAGCTATCAGTCCGTTACATCAGGCACTTCACGACCATTTTTGCGGCCTTCTGCCAACAGATTCAGATACGCCTCGTCCACATCCCCCGTAACGTACTCGCCGCTAAAGCAGGAGGACTCAAAGCCGGCAAAGCGTGGGTTCAAGTCACGCAGGGATTGCTCCAGATCGTGCAGGTCCTGATAAACCAGGCCATCCACACCAATTTCCTTGGCAACCTGATCCACATCACGACCTGTGGCGATCAGCTCGGAAACCGTAGGCATGTCGATGCCGTACACGTTCGGAAAGCGGACCGGTGGCGCTGCCGAAGCAAAGAACACCTTGTTCGCACCCGCGGCACGGGCCATATCCACAATCTGGCGGCTCGTTGTGCCACGCACGATGGAGTCATCCACCAGCAGCACGTTCTTGCCGCGGAATTCCATGGGAATAGCACTCAGTTTCTGACGCACCGACTTCTTGCGCACTTCCTGACCGGGCATGATAAAGGTGCGGCCCACGTAGCGGTTCTTGATGAAGCCTTCGCGGTAGTTCAGGTTCAAATGTGCTGCCAACTGCATGGCCGAAGGACGCGCCGAGTCAGGGATAGGCATGACCACATCGATATCGGCCAGACGCAGGTTCTTGGCGACGTTCTCGGCCAAGTACTCCCCCATTAGCAAACGGGCGTCGTAAACCGACACACCATCAACGGTGGAATCGGGGCGGGCGAAGTACACATACTCAAAGACACAGGGATTCAGGCGCGGGTTCTCGGCGCACTGGCGGCTGCTGAGATTACCGTCCAGATCCACAATGATGGCCTCGCCGGGCTCAACGTCGCGGACCAGCTCGAAGCCGCAACCGGTCAAGGCAACGGACTCGGAAGCAATCATCCATTCTTCACCCTTGGGCGTCACATTACGACCCAGGCACAAAGGACGAATCCCGTTCGGATCACGGAAAGCCACCAGACCGAAATTGGCGATTTGCGAGACTACCGCATAAGCCCCACGCGCACGGCGGTGCACAGCAGCGACGGCTTCAAACACTTCGTCCTGAGTCAGCTCAGGACCCGTGGCAGCGCGTTGCAGCTCGTGGGCATACACATTCAACAGAACCTCGGAATCCGAGTTGGTATTGATGTGGCGACGATCAATGGTGAACAGTTCTTCACGCAGCTCACGCCAATTGGTCAGATTGCCGTTGTGCACAAAGCTCAGACCAAATGGGGCGTTGACGTAAAACGGCTGTGCCTCCTCCACGCTCTGGCTGGAGCCTGCCGTGGGGTAACGCACATGGCCAATACCGCTATTGCCCGGCAAGGAGCGCATGTTGCGGGTACGGAATACGTCCCGCACCAGGCCAAATGCCTTGTGCATGCTGAAGAACTGGTCGTGCCAGGTCGCCAGCCCCGCTGCATCCTGCCCGCGGTGCTGCAGCAAGAGCAAACTGTCATAGATCAACTGATTTACAGGGCTGCGCGCAACAACCCCTACAACTCCACACATGATTGGTTCCCGTTAGTGTGTTCTCAATAAGGCAGCCATTCTGCCAGAGACGGCGGCAGCATGGCCTTAATCGACTGCACCGCGCGGATCGCAGGCTCGGCCAGCTTGGCCTGCTCCCACCACGGTTCCTTAGGTAAATCGGTATGCCCGGCCAGGATGACCAGAATCAGCACCAGCAGCACCCCGCGAGCCAGTCCGAACAGGCCGCCCAAGCCATGATCGGCGGGCGTCAAACCCGTTTGCTCGATCAAGCTGGCCAACAGCATGTTCAACAGGCCCACCAGCAGCAAGACCATAAAAAAAACGGCTCCGTAGGCCAAAGCCGTACGTAATAAGCCGTTTTCTACCCAGACTTGTATCCAGCCTGATGTGCGTGGCCCCCACCAGATTGCGGCCATGAAGGCCAGCAAATAGGCGCTGAGCGAAAGAACTTCCTTGATCAATCCGCGTATCAGGCCCAGAAGGCCTGATACACCCACAATTCCAAGGACGATATAGTCGAAGCTGCTCACTTAGCCGAGATAAAACTGTTCTCGTAACCGAGCGAGCGCAAGCGGGCCTGGGCTGCCTGAGCCGCTTCACGGGTGGGGAATGGCCCCACACGCAAACGATAGGTTGGCTTGCCACCACTTTGTGCCGTCTCTACATAGGCATTGGTCACACCGGCCGATACCAGCTGATCACGACGCGACTGGGCATCGTTCTGGTTGGAATAGGCGACAATCTGCAAAATGAAGTTGCCTTGTTGCGTAGCCGGTTTAGCAGCAGCAGGGGCTGGTTTACTCGGTACACGGCCTTCCAGCAGGGCCAGCGCGTAGGAGCCGTCATCGGTACGGCCATTTTGTGCAGGCGCTGGGCTTGGCTTGGGTTTTTCGACAGGCTTGGGCTTCTCAACCGGCTTGGGCGGCTCTGGACGTGTGGTCACGGGCGGCGGCGCAGCGGGAGTGCTAGGTGTCGTGACAGGAGCAGGATCGGTTTCCAGACCGGGATTGACCACGGCCAGACCACCGTCGGTACTGGTGGAAGGATCAGTGACCAGCGGCTCGTCAGGTTGTTCGATGACAGGAGCAGGCGTGCCTTCTTGCACCACCAGCTCGCCAGGACGAGTCTGCACCGTGCCCTGCCCCGTTGTCTGACCGATGGGACCCAAGGCCAAAGACTGCTCGGGCTCAGGTGGGGTCTTGTCGGCGGTCAGCATGGGCACCAGCACGACGACGGCCAGAACCAGAGCCAGCGCACCGATCAGACGGCGGCGAGCCCGTCCACGCAGTTCCGATAATTGTGAATCGCTGGAAGCACTGCCGCGGCGACCCGACGATGAGGAAGTATCGTTACGTGAAAATAAACCCATGAGCCCTAGACCTATGAAATAAGCAGTCTTACTGATATTCAGGAAGATGAACGGTCGTTTGCGGCTTCAAGTATTGGTCCTACTGTCGCAAACGAGCCAAACACGACAATTCTATCATTGTCACTGGCCTCTTTTAACGCCGCCTCGTAAGCGAGCTGAGGACTGTTGTAACTGGATACGACCGCTGACTCTTTACTGACCGAAGCGCGGGCAACCGGCCGAACACCTGGGCGATGCGAGCCGGATTCGGCCTCGGGTGCCAACACATCATCAGGCGTCTGACCACTGGCCAGAACAGCGCGTACATGATTGGCCAATTCTTCACCCGACATGCTGCGTGGGCCTTCCAGACTGGCACACATCCAGTGGTCGATACGGGTAGCCATGCGGGCGATCACGCCGTCCACATCCTTGTCCTTGTACATACCCACGACGGCAATCGTCTTGGGGTAAGGCGGCATATTGTCCAGGTTCTGCGCCAAGGCAGCCGCCGCATGGGGATTGTGGGCCACGTCAAAAATCACACAAGGCTGGCCAGGTTGAATCTGGAAGCGGCCAGGCATGTGAGCACGCAGCAAGCCGGCACGTACAGCTTGCGCAGGCACAGCCAAACGTGGGTGCAGCGACTCCAGCGCAGCTAATGCCGCAGAAGCATTCAGCAGCTGATTCGCTCCACGCAAGGCCGGGTAAGCCAGGGCAGCGCGGCGCTGATTGCGGCCACCGTAAGCCCATTGCTGACGGTCGCCGGAATAGTTGAAATCTTTGCCAAACAGCCACAATTGGGCACCAATTTCCTTGGCGTAATCCAGCATGGTCTGTGGTGGCACGGGGTCGGCACAAATCGCAGGACGATCGGCACGGAAAATATGGGCTTTCTCCCAGGCCACCTGTTCACGGGTATTGCCCAGGTACTCAGCATGGTCGATATCAATGCTGGTAATGATGGAACAGTCCGCATCAATGATGTTGACGGCATCGAGGCGACCACCCAGGCCCACTTCCAGCACCGCGACATCAACACGCTGCTCCTGGAACAGCAACAAGGCAGCCAGCGTGGAAAATTCAAAATAAGTCAGGGTCAGATCGCCACGAGCTTCGTTGATACGGGCAAATTGCGCCGTGATCTGCGCATCTTCGGCCATCTCGCCATTCAAGCGAATGCGTTCGTTATAGCGCACCAGATGCGGAGAGGCGTACACGCCTACCTTGTACGCGGCGGCCAGCAAAATCGCTTCCAGCATGGCGCAGGTCGAACCTTTGCCGTTGGTGCCCCCCACCGTAATGACGACAGAATCCAGTTTGATGTTCAGACGTTGAGCAACCTCGCGAATCCGGCCCAGGCCCAGATCAATGGCCGAGGGATGCAAAGTTTCCAGATAGGACAGCCAGTCACTCAGCGAGGAGTCGGCTTTCAGAACAGGATGAGTCATGGACAACACCAATTACAAAATAAAAACGGCAGGCGCTGATGATAGCACCTGCCGTGATCCAATACGCCTTAACTATCAGGCGAATACTGGTATTACTTGCGACGTGTGGGTGGCAAGTCCGTGCACGTCCCTTCTGCGACGGCAGCAGCCTTGCTGACCGACTCGCACAAGGTGGGGTGCGGGTGGATGGATTTGGCCAGATCGACCGGGTCCACACCCATTTCGATAGCCAGAACCAGCTCGCCAATCAGCTCGCCCGCATTGGTACCGACGATACCGCCACCCACGATACGGTGGGTTTCAGCATCGAACAGAACCTTGGTAAAGCCTTCGTCGCGGTTGTTGGCGATGGCACGACCCGAGGCAGCCCATGGGAACACGCCCTTCTCGACCTTGATGCCGTCTTTCTTGGCCTGATCTTCTGTCAGACCCACCCAGGCGATTTCCGGATCGGTGTAAGCCACCGAAGGAATCACGCGGGCATCAAAGAAGGATTTTTCACCGGCGATGACTTCAGCAGCCACGTGCGCTTCGTGCTCGGCCTTATGTGCCAGCATGGGCTGACCCACAATGTCGCCAATCGCATAGATGTGCGGCACGTTGGTGCGCTGTTGCTTGTCAACCGGGATGAAGCCACGATCTGTCACCTGCACACCGGCCTTCTCGGCACCGATCTTCTTGCCATTGGGCGAACGGCCCACGGCTTGCAGAACCAGGTCGTAACGCTGCGGCTCGGCCGGAGCATTCTTGCCCTCGAAGGTCACCCAAATACCATCTTCGCGCGCTTCGGCGGCCACGGTGCTGGTTTCCAGCATCATGTGATCAAAGCGGTGCTTGTTCATCTTCTCCCACACCTTGACCACGTCGCGGTCTGCTCCTGGCATCAAGCCAGTTTGCATTTCCACCACGTCCAGGCGTGCACCCAGAGCCGAGTACACCGTACCCATTTCCAGACCGATGATGCCACCACCCACGATCAGCATGCGCTTGGGCACAGACTTCAGTTCCAGCGCGCCGGTGGAGTCCACCACGCGTGGATCGTCAGGCAGGAATGGCAGTTTTACCGACTGGCTACCGGCCGCAATAATGGCCGAGCCGAACTTGATCACTTTCTTGGTACCGTCGTTGGCGGTCACTTCGATGTGGTTGGGGTCCAGGAATTGGCCGTTACCGACCACAACCTGTACCTTGCGGCCCTTGGCCATACCAGCCAGGCCACCGGTCAGCTTGCCGATCACCTTGTTCTTGTAATCGCGCAGCGCGTCGATATCGATTTGCGCTTCACCGAACTTGATACCGTGTGTTGCCAGGGACTTGGCTTCCTCGTAGACCGCTACGGTGTGCAGCAAGGCCTTGGAAGGAATACAACCCACATTCAAACACACGCCACCCAAGGTGCTGTAGCGCTCGACCAGAGCCACTTTCAGGCCCAGGTCAGCCGCTCGGAAGGCCGCGTTGTAACCGCCTGGGCCCGCGCCCAGAACGACCACATCCACGGAATCATCCGCGCCGCCCTGATGGCTGGCCGCCTGCGGAGCAGGTGCCGCAGCCGGAGCGGCAGCGGCCGGAGCCGCCGCTGCTTTAGGCGCTTCTTCTTGTTTAGCGGGTGCTGCAGCGGGAGCGGCTTGGCTCTCGGACGCTTCAATCTTGGCAATGGCCGAACCCTGGGAGACTTTGTCACCCACTTTGACCAGCAACTCCTTGATCACCCCTGCCTGAGCGGCAGGAATTTCCATGGAGGCCTTGTCGGACTCCACGGTGATCAGGCTTTGCTCGACCTCGACCGTATCGCCGACTTGCACCAGCACTTCGATGACATCTACCTCACCGGAGTCGCCGATATCCGGGACCGTCAGATCAATCAGACTCATGACAACTCCTTACAGTGCGATGCGACGGAAGTCGGCCAGCATCGTTGCCAGGAAGGCATTGAAACGGGCGGCAGCGGCACCATCGATAACGCGGTGGTCGTAGGACAGGGACAGAGGCAGCATCAGGCGTGGCTCGAATTCCTTGCCATTCCAGACTGGCTGCATGGAGGAACGCGACAGACCCAGAATGGCCACTTCCGGCGCATTGATAATGGGTGTGAAGTCCGTACCGCCAATACCGCCCAGCGAGGAAATGGTGAAGCAACCGCCTTGCATCTGGGCTGCGCTCAGCTTGCCATCACGGGCAGCGGCAGCCAGTTCGCCCGTTTCGCGAGCGATGTCCAGAATGCCTTTCTTGTCGGCATCACGGATAACCGGCACAACCAGACCGTTAGGCGTGTCAGCTGCAAAACCAATATGGTAGTACTGCTTGAGCACCAGATTGTCGCCGTCCAGCGAAGCGTTGAACTCGGGGAATTTCTTCAGGGCAGCTACGGCAGCCTTGATGACGAAAGCCAGCATGGTGACGCGAGCGCCGGACTTCTTGTATTCCTCGTTCAGCTCTTTACGCAGGGCTTCCAAAGAGGTGATGTCAGCCACATCGTTATTGGTGACATGAGGAATCATGACCCAGTTGCGATGCAGGTTGGCACCGGAAATCTTCTTGATGCGCGAGAGGGCCTGCGTTTCGACTGGGCCAAACTTGGCAAAATCGACCTTGGGCCAGGCCAGCACATCCAGACCACCGACTTGAGCAGCGGTACCGGCAGCAATAACCGGAGCAGCGCCGCCCGCCATGACCTGCTTCACAAAGCCACGCACGTCGTCAGCCGTAATACGGCCTTTATCGCCCGAGCCATGAACCTTGGTCAGATCCACACCCAGCTCGCGAGCGAACTTGCGTACGCTAGGCGAGGCATGCGGCAGATTGCGCAAGGAGCCTTCGGTTTCCGCAAAAGCGGCAGTGGGCGAAACACGCTCTGGAGCCGGCGCACCAGCACCGACCACCACCGAGGAGCTGGCAGCAGGAGCGGCCGCTGCTGCAGGAGCAGGTTCGGCTTTAGGGGCGGGAGCAGCCTCGGCCTTGGCTGGTGCCGGGGCTGCAGCAGCTCCTTGCACTGTCAGTTCCAGAATGTCGCTACCCTGGCTGACCTTGTCACCCAGTTTCACTTTGATGGCCGTCACCACACCTGCGTGGGAGGACGGCACTTCCATGGAAGCCTTGTCCGACTCCACGGTGATCAGGCTTTGATCCACTTCAATGGTGTCACCCACTTGCACCATGATTTCGATAACGTCCACATCGCGGGCGTCGCCAATGTCAGGCACTTGAACGGTAACTTGCTGTTCACCACCGGCCGGGGCTGCCGCGGCAGCGGCAGGAGCCGCTGCGGGCGCAGCTTCAGCTTCAGGAGCGGGAGCAGCTTCGGCCTTGGCAGGCTCAGCGGCAGGCGCGGCCTGCGCACCTTCGGCGGCTTCAAGTTCCAGAACCAGACTGCCTTCCTTAACCTTGTCGCCCAGCTTGACCTTGATCGACTTGACCACGCCAGCATCGGACGAGGGGATTTCCATGGAGGCCTTGTCGGACTCCACGGTAATCAGACTTTGCTCGACCTCAATGGTCTCGCCTTCCTTGACCAGGATTTCGATCACTTCGACAGCGTCGTCAGCACCGATATCCGGGATTTTGACTTGAATGATATTGCTCATGGTTCAGTCCCTTATGCGTGCTGCGGGTTGGCCTTGGAAGGATTGATGCCGTATTTGGCAATCGCCTCGGACGCTTTGCTGAACGGAATCTTGCCGTCTTCAGCCAGCGCGCGCAGAGCAGCCAGCACCACAAAGTGACGATCAACCTCAAAGTGCTCGCGCAGCTTGAAGCGGTAGTCGGAGCGGCCAAAACCATCGGTGCCCAACACTTTGAAGGTGCGATCCTTAGGCACGAACGGACGAATCTGGTCGCCAAAGGCCTTGACGTAGTCGGTGGAGACCACGATAGGACCGTCCGTTTTAGCCAGTTGAGTCGTCACGTAAGGCACGGGCAGATCCTTGCCTTCAGGATTCAACAGCGCTGCACGTTCGCAATCCAGACCATCACGACGCAGTTCGGTAAAGCTGGTCACGCTCCAAACGTCGGAGCCAATGCCCCAGTCTTTTTCCAGCAGTTCCTGTGCTGCGATCACTTCGCGCAAAATCGTGCCCGAACCCATCAGCTGAACGCGCAGCTTGCTGTCCTTGGCCACGGACTTGAACTTGTACATACCGCGCAAGATGCCGTCTTCGTCGCCTTCGACCAGACCGGGCTGAGCGTAGTTCTCGTTCATCAGGGTGACGTAGTAGTACACGTCTTCCTGGTCCTGAACCATGCGCTTCAAACCATGCTGCATGATGACAGCCACTTCGTGAGCGAAGGTGGGGTCGTAGGATACGCAGTTAGGAATCAGCGAGGACTGAATATGGCTATGGCCATCTTCGTGCTGCAAACCTTCACCGTTCAAGGTGGTGCGACCGGCAGTGCCGCCCAGCACGAAACCGCGTGCCTTCATGTCACCCGCTGCCCAGGCCAGATCGCCAAAGCGCTGGAAGCCGAACATGGAGTAGTAAATGAAGAACGGAATCATGATGCGGTTGCTGTTGGAGTACGACGTGGCCGCCGCAATCCAGGAGCTGAAAGCACCCTGTTCGTTAATACCTTCCTGCAACAACTGACCATTGGCCGTTTCGCGGTAGTACATGACCTGGTCTTTATCGACCGGGGTGTACTTCTGGCCTTCCGGTGCGTAAATACCGATCTGACGGAACAGACCTTCCATACCAAAGGTACGGGATTCGTCTGCCAGGATAGGTACGGCACGAGGACCCACTTGCTTGTCGCGCAGCAAGGTGTTGAAAAAGCGCACAAACGCTTGCGTCGTGGAAATCTCACGGCCTTCGGCAGTGGCTTCCAGCATGGGCTTGAATGCGTCCAGGGTCGGCACGGTCAGCTGTTCATCGGCCTTGGTGCGACGCTTGGGCAAGTAGCCGCCCAATGCCTGACGGCGGGCGTGCAGGTACTGCATTTCTGGAGAGTCATCAGCGGGCTTGAAGTAAGGCAGCTCTTCCAGTTTGTCATCAGGAACCGGGATGTTGAAACGGTCGCGGAATTCGCGCACGGCGTCCAGATCCAGGCTCTTTTGTTGGTGCGATGGGTTCTTGGCCTGGCCCACGTGGCCCATGCCGTAGCCCTTGATGGTCTTGGCCAGAATAACGGTAGGCTGACCTTCGTGCTTGGTGGCAGCGTCAAACGCAGCGTACACCTTGTGAGGATCGTGACCGCCACGGTTCAGACGCCAGATGTCCTCGTCGCTCATGCGGCTGACCATTTCCAGCAGCTTGGGGTGCTTGCCAAAGAAGTGCTCGCGAACGTAGGCACCGTCGTTGGCCTTGTAGGCCTGGTATTCGCCGTCCACGGTTTCTTCCATGACCTTGCGCAGGATGCCTTCCTTGTCACGGGCCAGCAATGGATCCCAGTAACCGCCCCAGATCAGTTTCAGCACGTTCCAGCCAGCACCACGGAAGGTACCTTCCAGCTCCTGGATGATCTTGCCGTTACCGCGTACAGGACCGTCCAGACGCTGCAAGTTACAGTTCACGATGAAAATCAGGTTGTCCAGTTTTTCACGTGCTGCCAGACCAATGGCGCCCAGGGATTCGGGTTCGTCCATCTCGCCGTCGCCCAGGAACACCCAGACTTTACGGCCGCTGGTATCAGCGATGCCACGGGCATGCAGGTACTTCAGGAAACGAGCCTGGTAGATCGCCATCAATGGGCCCAGACCCATGGATACGGTGGGGAACTGCCAGAATTCGGGCATCAACTTGGGATGCGGGTAGGATGGCAGGCCTTTGCCATCAACTTCCTGACGGAAGTTATTCAGTTGATCTTCCGAGATACGGCCTTCCATGAAGGCGCGGGCGTAAATACCGGGCGAGGAATGGCCCTGGAAGAACACCATGTCGCCGCCGTGATCTTCGGTTTCAGCGTGCCAGAAGTGGTTCTGACCGCAGCCAATCATGGTGGCCAGCGAAGCAAAGGAGGCAATGTGACCGCCCAGACCACCGCCATCAGGAGGGGTTTCGCGGTTGGCGCGCACCACCATGGCCATGGCGTTCCAGCGAATGTAGGAACGGATACGCTCTTCGAGCATCAGATTGCCAGGGTGGGCAGGTTCCAGACCGGGAGGAATCGTGTTCTCGTAAGCCGTGTTGGGCGAGAACGGGATGTGAGCACCGGAGCGACGGGCCAGATCGATCAGCTTTTCGATCAGATCATGAGCACGGGCCGGGCCTTCACGGTCCACCACCGCTTCCAGGGCGTCAAGCCACTCTTTTGTTTCTAGGGCTTGGTCTTGACTGACCTGAGCCGAACTATTGTCTTGGGTTGAGGACATATAGTGTCTCCATATATGTGGTAGTAGTCCGGTCTTGCTCGACGCTGAGCCGCCCATCTAATAAGAAGTAAAGCGATCCTGACCGAAGCGGGTTTTGCGGACTGTGAGCGTTCAAGGCGGGGTACGCCTGCACCAAACCATTCTAGGAAAGAACACAGAAACGCTCAAGCAAAATTTCATTTTATGGTATGTGTTTTCATAATACGAAATATCACTAAAAAAAATAGCCCTACATTACAATCCAGCCATACTTCTTTTCTTGCTGTTATGGCTACTCATCCCAAAAAGTCTCTGATCCCTTCAACCTTCTATGATCAGGCCAAGCAGAATCGGCGTGGATTCTATTGGCTGACACCGGTTGTCGTGCTGTTTCTCTACCTCTGTGTCATGGGGGTATTCCTGTGGCTGCAGCGTTTGCAGAACGATAGCGTCATGTTTGTGACCATCGATCAGGAAACGCGCCAGCAACGCCTGATGATGGTGATTCTGGCCCTGTCCCTGGTGATTGTGGTCAGCTTGCTGGCCCTGTGGCGCTATACCCGCTTCCGTACCCACGCCGAGGCAGCACAAACCGCCGAGACGGGTTTCCGGCGTGCCATGGAAAACTCCATGTCCACGGGGATGCGCGTTTTTGACATGCAGGGCCGCATTGCTTATGTGAACCCGGCTTTTTGCAGAATGATCGGCTGGAACGAGGCCGATCTGGTCGGTCGCACCGCCCCCTTCCCTTACTGGCTACCCGGTCGTCACCAACAACACCAGGAAACCCTGGACCTTTTGCTGTCCGGCCGCACGCCCAGCAGTGGTCTGGAAGTGGAGGCTCAGCGCCGTGATGGCTCGCGCTTTACGGCCCGTATGTATGTCTCGCCCTTGCGTGCCCCTAATGGAGAGCAGATCGGCTGGATGACTTCCATGACGGACATTACCGAACCCAAGCGTATTCGCGAAGCCCTGACCGCCGCCCATGAACGCTTCATGACGGTGCTGGAAGGTCTGGATGATGCCATTTCCGTGGTGGCCGATACATCGGAAGGTCTGGAACTGCTGTTTGCCAACCGTACCTATCGTCGTTTCTTTGGCGCCCAATCCAATGGCCACGCTGAATTGCTGGGTGGCCGCCTGGGTCGTTTTACGGATGAAACCGTAGAGATCTACTCCGAATCGGCGGCTCGCTGGTTCGAAGTTCATCACCGTATGCTGGCCTGGACAGACGGCCGCCGTGTCCGTCTGCAAGTGGCGCGCGATATTACCGACCGCCGCAAGCACGAAGAAGCCTCGCGCATTCAGCAGGAAAAGGTGCAGCTGACCAGCCGCCTGACCACCATGGGCGAAATGGCCTCCTCGCTGGCGCACGAATTGAACCAGCCGCTGACGGCCATCAATAACTACAGCATGGGCGCAGTAGCCATGCTGAAATCCGGTCGCTACCAGCCTGAAACCTTGCTGGCCGCACTGGAAAAAGCGGCCCAGCAAGCCGAGCGCGCGGGCAAGATCATCAGCCGTATTCGTGAATTCGTGAAACGTAGCGAACCGCGTCGCGTCCGGGTCAAGGTCATGCGTATTGTGGAAAATGCCGTCGGCTTTGCCGAAATCGACGCCCGCAAGCGCCAAATTGAAATTGAATTGAGCATTCCTGATCCGGTTCCTGACGTCATTGCCGACCCCATTCTCATAGAACAGGTATTATTGAATCTGCTCAAAAATGGGATCGAAGCCATGGAACACAGCGAGCATCATGTGCTTCAATTGGTGATTACCCAACAAGAATCGCTTTTGGAGATGGCCGTCATCGATCGCGGTCATGGCTTGAAAGACCCCGAGCGCCTCTTTGAACCGTTTTACAGTACCAAGTCCGAAGGCCTTGGGATGGGCCTGAATATCTGTCGCACAATTATTGAATCGCATCACGGCCGCCTGTGGGCTGTCGGCAATCCAGAGGGTGGAACGATTTTCCGTTTCAGTCTACCTTGTGCGGCACCGGATGTAACGGACACCCTTGATAACAAACTGGAGATACCCGAATGACCAGCCCGCAAATGCCATGCACCATTTACGTAGTCGATGACGACGAAGCCGTACGGGACTCCTTGCGCTGGCTCCTGGAAGCCAACGGCTATCGGGTCCGCTGCTTTGCATCGGGCGAAGAGTTTCTGGGCGCCTACGACCCGGCCCAGGTGGCTGTCCTGATTGTGGACGTGCGCATGCCCGGCATGAGCGGCCTGGAGCTGCAGGAAGCCCTGATCGCTCGCAAATCGACTATCCCGATTGTGTTCATTACCGGCCACGGTGACGTACCCATGGCCGTGAGCACCATGAAGAAAGGCGCTATCGACTTTCTGGAAAAACCCTTTAACGAAGCCGATCTGCGCACCATCGTCAGCCGCATGATCGAACAGGCTACAGCTCGTGCCTCCCAAGCGCAGGCACAGAAAGATCAACAAGAAGTCCTGGGCCGCCTGACAGCGCGCGAGCAGCAAGTGCTGGAACGCATTGTTGCCGGTCGCCTGAACAAGCAGATTGCCGGGGACTTGAACATCAGCATTAAAACTGTCGAAGCGCATCGCGCCAATATCATGGAAAAACTGGAAGTCACTACGGTTGCCGACCTCATGAAAATCGCCCTCACCAAGTCCGAGGATGCGTAAATGAGTGCTCGCATTATTGATGGAAAAAAGCTGTCCACCGCCATCAAGGCGGACGTTGCAGAACGCGTTGCCAAGCTGAAACAAACCCACGGCATTCAAGCCGGTTTGACCGTGGTGCTGGTCGGTGAAGATCCGGCCTCCCAGGTTTATGTACGCAACAAGGGCCTGGCATGCGAAGCCGCTGGCCTGAAATCCGAAATCATCCGTCTGCCTGCCGACACCACCGAAACCAAGCTGCTTGCCCTGATCACTCGTTTGAATCAGGACAGCTCGGTGCACGGCATTCTGGTTCAGTTGCCCCTGCCCGCCCATCTGGACGAGCACAAGGTGATTGAAACCATTGCACCGCACAAGGACGTTGACGGTTTTCACGTCAGCAATGCTGGCATGCTCATGACGGGCAAGCCGCTATTTGCACCTTGCACGCCCTACGGCGTCATGAAAATGCTGGAATCCGAAAACGTGGCACTGCGCGGTGCAGAAGCCGTAGTCGTGGGTGCCAGCAATATCGTGGGCAAACCCATGGCCATGCTCTTGCTGGCTGCGGGCGCCACCGTCACCCTCTGTAACTCCAAAACGCGCGATCTGGCTGCCCAGACCCGCCGTGCGGATGTGCTGGTCGCTGCTGTAGGCCGCCCTGGCATCATTACCGGCGATATGGTCAAGCCCGGTGCCGTCGTGATCGACGTGGGTATCAATCGCGGAGCAGACGGCAAGCTGTGCGGCGACGTGGACTTTGCCAGTGCCAGCGAAGTGGCCTCGGCCATTACGCCCGTACCCGGCGGCGTGGGCCCCATGACCATTGCCATGCTGCTGGTCAACACCTTGGAAGCGGCCGAACGTTCGGCCAACATCAGTCTTTAATTTAATCAACGGTTTATGACGACAAATCCCTTACTGGTTCCTATCGACAGCCTTATTGACTATCCCGCCATCCAGCCCGAGCACATCGAGCAGGCGGTGGACCAACTGCTGGCCTTGGCCCGCCAAGCCGTAGACACAGTCTCCAACGACGATAGCGAACCCACTTGGGACAACATCGTCGAGCCCATTACCGACGCCACCGAAACCTTGTATCGCGCCTGGTCGGTGGCCGGTCACCTGAACTCGGTCGTCAACACGCCCGAACTGCGCACGGTGTACAACCAGTGCCTGCCGCGCATGAGCGAGTTCTCGACCTGGGTGGGCTTGAACCGTCCTTTGTTCCTGCGTTATCAGGCGCTGGCCGATAGCCCGGCCTTTGCCACCCTGACGCCCCAGCGCCAACGCATCATTACCCTGGCCCTGCGCGATTTTCGCCTGAGCGGTGTGCAACTGGAAGGTCAGGCGCGTGAAGACTACGCCCGTATTTCCGAAGAGTTGGCGCAAACCTCGCAGCAGTTCTCCGAGCATGTACTGGATGCGATTGATCAGTGGCATTACCTGGTCACCGACCAGGCCGAACTGGACGGCATCCCGGACGACGTGCTGGCCGCCGCCCAACGCGCTGCTCAGGAACACGATCAGCAAGGCTGGCGTCTGACATTGAAAATGCCTTGCTACCTGCCTGTCATGCAATACGCACGCAACCAGACCTTGCGTGAGTTGATGTACCGAGCCTACACCACCATTGCCTCCGATCAGGGCGATGCCCAGTTTGATAATTCCCAGGCGATTGAAACGCTGCTGGATCTGCGTGCCCAGGAAGCCAGCCTGCTCGGTTTTGCCAGCTACGCCCATATGCGTCTGGAAACCCGCATGGCCGACACCCCGGAACAGGTGATGAGCTTCTTGCGCGATCTGGCTGCCAAGGCTCGCCCTTACGCCCGCCAGGACCTGGACGAGCTGCAAGCCTTCGCCAAAAAGGAGCTGGGCCTGGACACCCTGCAAGCCTGGGATGTGCCGTTCAGCGCTGAACGCCTGCGTGAACAGCGCTACGCCTACTCGGAAGACGAGGTCAAACAGTACTTCACGGAACCCGCCGTTCTGAACGGCCTGTTCAAAGTCATTCAGCGCTTGTTTGACGTGACACTGCGCGCCGCCGACGTGCCTGCCTGGCATCCTGCCGTACGCCCCTTTGAAGTCATGGCTTCCGACGGCAAAGTTCTGGGTTATCTGTACATGGACCTGCACGCCCGCCAAGGCAAGCAAGGCGGTGCCTGGGTCGATAGCGAACGCAGCCGTCGCCGCCTGGGTGAACAGCTGTGCCTGCCTATTGCCTACCTGGTATGCAATTTTGCCGAACCCCAGCCCGGTCGCCCCGCCCTGCTCACGCATGACGATGTGATCACCCTGTTCCACGAGTCCGGCCACGCCCTGCACACTCTGCTCTCGCGTGTGGATGATCCAGCCGCCTCGGCCTTCTCCGCCGTGGAATGGGACGCCATCGAATTGCCTTCGCAGTTCATGGAAAATTTCTGCTGGGAATGGCCTGTGGTGCAAATGTTGACGGCCCATGTGGAAACCGGTGAGCATCTGCCCCGTGCGCTCTACAACAAGCTCAATCTGGCCCGCAACTTCCAAAGCGGCATGCAAATGGTACGCCAGCTGGAGTTCTCCCTGTTTGACATGCTGATCCACTCGCGTGACAGCGGTCTGAGCATTGAAGCCGTCATGGAGATTCTGGATCAGGTTCGCCAGGAAGTCGCCGTGCTGTTTCCGCCTGAGTGGCACCGTTTCCCGCATCAGTTCTCACACTTGTTTGCGGGTGGCTACGGCGCGGGTTACTACAGCTACAAATGGGCTGAAGTCCTGTCCGCCGACGCCTACTCGGCCTTTGAGGAAAAAGCCTATACCCACTCGGATGGAGCACGTGATACCCTCGACAGCAATACGGGCCATCGCTTCTGGCGCGAGATTTTGTCCGTAGGGGGCGAACGCCCGGCTGCCGACTCCTTCCGGGCTTTCCGTGGCCGCGATCCTTCCATTACCGCCCTGCTCCGTCACAGCGGGCTCACTCCAGAGCCAGCTTGAACCCAGAGGACGTCCATGACACCCAGCCCAGTAAAGTCCATTCTTGTCTTGTTTAAACAGTTTGGCCTGACACTGGCGCTGGGCTTGTTCCTGCTAGGCAGCGCTGCCGCTGCCAATCTGCATCCCGTACGTGGCTTCCTGCCCGATCTGCGTTTTTCCCTGCAAGCCGCTGGCCCCAAAACCGTCACCCAGGATGACTTCAAGGATAACGTCGTCATGATGTTTTTTGGCTATGCCAGTTGCCCGGATATTTGCCCCACCACCTTGGCTCAACTGGGCCTGGTCATGGAAGAGCTGGGGAACGATGCCGAGCAGGTGCGCATCATCTTTGTCAGTGTGGACCCCCACCGCGATACACCCGACTCCCTGGCCCGTTATGTGGCCGCCTTTGATGGCAAGCACACCACAGGCCTGACAGGCTCTGAAAAGCAGATTGCCGATCTGGCCCGTCGTTACCGAGTGGCCTTCCAGATTGAAAAACCCGATCCCAAAGCACCCGAAAACTACGAGGTCTCGCACAGCCGTGGCGTATATATCTTCGATCAGCAAGGCCGAGCGCGATATCTAGCACCGGATACCGAGTCGGTGCAGGTTCTGGCGGATGGGGTACGCAGTCTGCTGAACTAAGCGGGCTTGGGCCTGAATCAAACCTCAGATCAGACTAGCCAACAGCGCCCTCAGCACAACAACAACAACAACAACAACAACAACAACAACAACAACAACAACAACAACAACAACAACAACAACAACAACAACAACAGGCAAAGCATCGGGGCGGATGTTCCCGTGCCTGGTTAGACACAGGAACACCCGCCCCCTTTAGTATCAGCCTGCGTGTCGTGTGCTCTGACGTTCAGCCACCAGATCCTGCACCATGGATTTGGGCACTTCCGCGTAGCGTTTGAACTCCATGCTGTATGTTGCACGGCCCTGGGACATGGAACGCAGCGTAGTGGCATAGCCAAACATCTCGGACAAAGGCACTTCCGCCTTGATCAGCTTGCCCGCCCCCACCATGTCATCCATACCCTGCACCATGCCACGACGGCTGGACAGGTCCCCCATCACATTACCGGCATAATCTTCAGGCGTTTCCACTTCCACCGCCATCATGGGCTCCAGGATCACGGGTGATGCCTGTTTGGCCGCTTCCTTGAAACCAAAGATCGCCGCCATCTTGAAGGCTTGCTCGGACGAGTCCACGTCGTGGTAAGAACCGAAGGTCAGTGTCACTTTCACATCCACCACGGGATAGCCCGCCAACACACCGCTGTTCAGGGCCTCCAGCACACCTTTTTCCACTGCCGGAATGTACTCACGCGGAACCACCCCGCCCTTGATGGCATCGACAAACTCAAAGCCCTTGCCCGCCTCTTGCGGCTCCAGGGTGAAGACCACATGGCCGTACTGTCCTTTACCACCGGACTGACGCACAAACTTGCCTTCGACATCGCGCACGGTCTTGCTGATGGTTTCGCGGTAGGCCACTTGCGGTTTGCCCACATTCGCTTCCACGCCGAACTCGCGCTTCATGCGATCCACAATGATCTCCAGATGCAGCTCGCCCATACCGCCAATAATCGTCTGGCCCGACTCCTCGTCCGTGCTGACACGGAAGGACGGATCTTCAGAAGCCAGACGCGAGAGCGCAATCCCCATCTTTTCCTGGTCGGATTTGGTCTTGGGCTCCACAGCCTGACGAATTACCGGCTCGGGAAACTCCATGCGCTCCAGCGTGATGATGGCCGAAGGATCACACAAGGTTTCCCCTGTGCTGACCTCTTTCAGGCCAACACAGGCCGCAATATCACCCGCATGCAGTTCATCAACTTCATGCCTGTCATTGGCATGCATCTGCACAATCCGGCCAATACGCTCTTTCTTGCCACGGCCGGGAATATAGACGCTATCGCCCTTGGCCAGCACACCGGAATACACTCGCACAAAGGTTAACTGGCCGACATAAGGGTCCGTCATCAGCTTGAAGGCCAATGCCGAGAACTTCTCATTGTCGTCAGATTGGCGAGTGACGATTTCGCCAGCCTCGTCCACGCCTTGCACTGCAGGTACATCCACGGGAGAAGGGAGCAGCTCCACCACCGCATCCAGCATGCGTTGCACACCCTTGTTCTTGAAGGCCGAGCCACACAGCATGGGCTGAATCTCTCCGGCAATGGTGCGCAAGCGCAGGCCCAACGTAATCTGGGCCACGCTCAGCTCACCCGTTTCCAGGTACTGATTCATCAGCTCTTCATTGGCTTCGGCCGCCGCTTCCAGCATGCGCTCGCGCCATTGCCTGGCCATAGCGAGCAAATCCGCAGGGATGTCCTCAAAACTGAACTTCATACCCTGAGAGGCCTCGTCCCACACGATCGCTTTCATCAAACGCAGGTCGATCACGCCCTTGAAGCCATCTTCAGCCCCCATAGGAATCACCACAGGCACAGGATTGGCCTTGAGGCGGTCCACCATCATCTGACGTACACGAAAGAAATCCGCCCCGACGCGGTCCATCTTGTTGACGAAAGCCAGGCGCGGAACCTTGTACTTGTTGGCCTGACGCCAAACCGTTTCAGATTGCGGCTGTACCCCACCGACCGCGTCATACACCATGACCGCGCCGTCCAGCACGCGCATGGAGCGTTCAACCTCGATGGTGAAATCCACGTGGCCGGGGGTGTCGATGATATTGATGCGGTGCTCGGGTAGCGAGCCATCCATGCCTCGCCAAAAGCAGGTGGTGGCCGCCGAGGTAATGGTGATGCCACGCTCCTGCTCCTGGCTCATCCAGTCCATAGTGGCCGCCCCGTCATGCACTTCCCCCAGCTTGTGACTGACGCCGGTATAGAAAAGAATGCGCTCGGTCGTGGTGGTTTTGCCAGCGTCAATATGCGCCGAGATACCAATGTTCCGATAGCGAGTGATGGGTGTATGGCGAGCCATGATGATTGTCCTTGGAGTCGTCCTGCCTTGCAGTGCAAGGCACCTGGGCTCCTGTTGTTTCAGTGGTTGATAACAATCAGATAGTACGCCTACAATCGTACTATTAACAAGATTTTTTCCACGCGTCGTGCATCCACACCACAGCGCGAAAACGGTACGTGGACACAGGTACAATCACCGCGACGAATAATGACAGGACTCGATATGCTTCCCAATCATCCCGAGCGCGCACAGATTCGCTTGGAAAATGTACTGACTGCCCTGGGCAATCCCTTGCGTCTGGCCGTTGTGCGTGCTTTGGCCTCCGAAGGCGAACGCGCCTGTGGCTCGCTACTGCAAGGCCAAACCAAATCCACCATGACGCATCACTGGCGCGTCCTGCGTGATAGCGGCGTAATCTGGCAACGACCTTCTGGACGAGAAAACCTGCTGTCGCTGCGCAAGGACGATCTGGAGGACCGCTTTCCCGGCCTGCTGCATTCCTTGCTGGGCGCATTGGAAAATGACCCGGTAACCGAGGCGACCACCGCGCAGCATCTGCAAAACGCCGCCAAATAATAAAAGCACCCTGAAAATCAAACTGCCCGCCAAAGGTCGGATCAATGTCCAACTTTTGGCGAGCAGTTCACATACAGGATCAGGACTCTCGGGGCCAGAGCCCGAAAACGGGATCAAACCCGTTCAGGCTGACTTATTTGCCTCGCAAAGCAGATTGCGCACCGCGCAAGGCCGTACGCAAGCCCTCTTCCAATACGGGATGGTAGAACGGCATGGCCAGCATCTGATCCAGCGTCAGTCCCATCTGCAAGGACCAGGCCAGCAAGTGAGCAATATGTTCAGCTTGAGGCCCCACCATCTCGGCCCCCAGAAACTTGCCCGCCTTGTCCGCATAAACGTGCAACAAGCCACGGTTGACCAGCATCACGCGAGCACGGCCCTGATTGCCGAAGTTCACGCTGCCTGTCACCGCACCCTCTGGCAAGGATTTAAAGGGCGTACCAACCACAGCCACCTGCGGATCACTAAACACCACAGCCATGCGTGCACGACGCGCCATAGGCTCATCCTGGCCATTGCTGACGGCTTGCAAGGCAGCCAGACGACCATCATCTGCTGCCTCGTGCAAGATGGGTGCACGTTGGTTCACATCGCCTGCCAGATAGATAGAGGTGCCTTTCAGTTGCAAGCTGTCCAGGTCAAAGACCACCCGCCCTTTGCTATCCCATTGCGCAGGCGTGTTTTCTAGCCCCAGATTATCCAACTGCGGTTTGCGGCCTGCCGCCCCCAGTACATAGTCGTAGTCCTCGACCAACTCCTTGCCATTCACCTGCAAGCGCAGGCGCGCCTTGCCATTGACGACTTCACTACCTAATACAGCTACGTCGGCACGAATATTCAGTTCCTGGCTGAAAATCGCCCGTCCGGCTTCACGTACCTCAGGATCGGAAAGACCCGCCAGACTCTGGCTGCGGTTGATGATGGACACCTTCACGCCCAAGCGCGCCAGCGCCTGCCCCAACTCCAGACCGATTACACCCGTACCTACGACCAGCACGCTTTCCGGCAAATCCGTCCAGTCAAAAACATCCTCGTTATTGATCAGCAAAGCCCCCAGCGGCTCCAGCTCCTTGGGGCGCACGGGCGTGGAGCCAGTGGCGATAATCACGTGCCCTGCGGTGATACGGGTATGGTCATCCACTTCCAGCACATGCTCGGACACAAAGCGGGCATGACCACGCACTTTGTCTTCGGCATCAAAGCCTTCCACATCGTCCACCACAAATTGCACAAAGCGATCCCGCTCGCGACGCACGCGATCCATGACCTCTTTGCCTTCAATGCGGATATTGCCGTCTACGTGAACACCGAAAGGAGCGGTATGGCGGGCATGATGGGCAGCGTCCGCTGCTGCGATCAGCAACTTGGATGGCATGCAGCCAACACGTGCGCACATGGTGCCATAGGGGCCTGATTCAATCATCAGCGTTCGTTTACCGGCACGTTTGGCCGTACGATACGCTGTCATGCCTGCTGTCCCCGCTCCAATCACGGCAACATCACACTGAATTTCTTTCATAACCGCTCCTTGAGTCCATACTAAGGCTATCAGGGGCCTGATGACCTGCCCGACCACCCGTTCTACAATGTGCAGAATTGACTCTTTCAATCATAACGCAGTCCCCTTGCACTGCCCGAGGAAAGCCCATGCTGATTAGTGAAGCGGCCCGCGTAACCGGCCTGACACCCAAAATGATCCGGCACTATGAAGATCTGGGACTCTTGAATAGTGACCGTGCCCCCAATGGCTACCGCGTCTACCAGGATCAGGACCTGGATACCTTGCACTTTATTGTTCGTGCCAAGGACCTGGGTTTCAATCTGGCGGACATTCAGCAACTGACCAGCCTGTGGCGCGATCAGCAACGCCCCAGCAGCGAGGTCAAGCAACTGGCCCAGGCTCATATCAAGGATCTGGAAAGCCGCGCGGCCCTGCTGCTGGACATGGCCGCCAAGCTGCGTGTGCTGGCTGAACAATGCCAGGGGGACCAACATCCAGATTGTCCGATTCTGGATGGTTTGGAGGGAGCATGCTGTCATACAGATGCCTCGACCAAGGCTCAACCGCATAAACCTGTCCATCAGAAAACCAGTACAGCCAAGCTTTAAGGCCTCAGATCGGGTTTAGACAGGCAGGAATCAAGACAAGGGCGCGGAGAATAGGACAAGGAAGCTACCGCCTCCTGCTGCTCATCCAGCCTGCATCACTTACTGAACAAGAGAAGACAAGAAAGCCTGGGTTCGTCATTGAACTCAGGCTTTTTCTTCAGAATCGCGAACTTGGCTCGCGCAGGCTACCCCGCAAATTTAAGCAGGCTGCCACTCCGTCACGAACTTTTGTGGCTCGGGACGCTGGGCAGGACCCAGATTGTGAATAGGCGTACCTACCGACACAAAGCCCAGGAACTGGTAATCCAGGGAATCGAAGCCCAGGGCTTCCGGGACTTCTTCACCATAGGTGCCCAGGCCAGTGCTCCAGAAAGCGCCAAAGCCCAACTGGTGAGCAGCATGCAGCATATTGCTGACGGCTGCGCCCGTTGCCAGAACACGCTCCAGTTCAGGAATTTTTTCTTCACCATGATCGATGTGGCTGGCTACAGCAATCAGCATGGGCACTTTGGCCAGCCAGGCGCGGACGCTGGCAGCTTTCTGCTCGGTCAAGGGATTACCGGCGCGCTCATTGGCGGCAATGGCCAGTTCGCCCAGAGCCTGCACGTTTTCACCGCGGATCAGGCAAAAGCGCCAAGGCTGTAAACGGCCATGGTCAGGAGCGACCATGGCAGCGCGCAAAATCAGGTCCAGCTCCTGCTCGTTCGGGCCGGGGCCTTGCACCAGCTTGATGGAGCGGCGGGACAATAGGGAATCAATGGTATTCATAGTGCTTCCAGAATCAGTTAAGAGTGCCCTGCCCAGATGGCAGGGCTCAGTCAGGCTTGAGCAGGAGCGCCCGCTTGCACCAGCAGGGCTTTCATGTCGCGCACGGCTTTTTCCCAACCGTCAAAGACAGCCTGGGCAACAATGGCGTGACCAATATTAAGCTCCGTCAGCCCCGGCAAGGCGGCAATCGCTTGTACGTTGCCGTAGTGCAGGCCATGACCCGCATTCACACGCAGACCTTGCGACACACCTTGAGCAATACCGGCACGGATACGCTCCAGTTCGCTGGCGGCCTGCTCGGGCGTTTGAGCATCCGCATAGGTGCCGGTGTGCAGTTCAATCACGGTGGCACCCACGTCGCTGGCGGCTCGGATTTGCGCCGGGTCGGCATCAATGAACAGCGAGACGCGAATACCGGCAGCCTGCAATTGCTGCACAGCCGCCTTGACCTGGTCCAGATGACCGACCACATCCAGACCACCTTCGGTCGTCAGTTCAGCACGGTGTTCGGGAACCAGGCAGACATCGTCCGGTTTGATACGGCAGGCAATGTCCAGCATTTCGGTGGTGATGGCGCATTCCAGATTCATCCGGGTACGCAGTACGGGGCGCAGGGCCTCGACGTCGGCATCCTGAATATGACGCCGGTCTTCACGCAGATGTAAGGTGATCAGGTCCGCTCCGGCTTCTTCTGCTCGCAAAGCGGCCTGAATTGGATCAGGGTATGTGGTCAGACGCTGCTGGCGCAGCGTCGCCACATGATCGATATTGACGCCCAGTTCTAACATTCCCCAAGGACCTCCGTAGTTTCAGGGATGAATGACCAGACGTATTATCGCCTGTTTACTCCGGTGCTGTCCCAGTGGCCTGGGTCTTTGTTTCAGGCTTGACGGTTTCAGCTGTCCAGCCGCCACCCAAAGCCTTGTACAACTCGACCCGGTTCATCAGGGATGCCAGGCCAGTCTGAATATAGGCTTGACGCGTACCGTACAGGCTGACTTCCGCCGTTTGCACCTGCAGGAAGCTGTCTATACCCACTTCGTAACGCAGCTTGGCCAGACGCAAGCTTTCGCTGGCAGCCTGATCAACCTCTTGCAAGGCGTCGATCTGCTGACCGTAGGTGGCTTCGCCCGCCAGAGCATCAGCCACTTCGCGGAAGGCTTCCTGAATGGTTTTTTCATACTGGCTGATCGCAATGTCACGACGAGCCTCGGCCAGATCCAGATTGGCCCAGGTACTGCCCGAGAGCAGCGGCATGGTAATTTGCGGCTGGAATTGCCAGTAACGGTTACCCGAACTGAACAGACCACCCAGCTCGGGGCTCATGAAGCCCAGCAGACCGGTCAGGCTCAGACGCGGGAAGAAAGCAGCGCGTGCTGCCCCGATGCTGTAGTTGGAACCACGCAAGGCGTGCTCGGCGGCCAGAATGTCAGGACGACGCTCCAGCAATTCTGCCGACAACCCTACAGGCAAGCTAGGCATCAGCTGAGCACGGGTAAAGGGCAAGCCTGCTGGCAAGTCAGCCGGTATTTCACCGCCCAACAAGACCTGCAAGGCATTGAGTGCACGCTGACGATCACGCTCGACAGCCTGCATATCGGAACGCACGGTGTTGTATTGCACCTTGGCCTGGTTCAGGTCCAGCGCCGACACCGTACCGGCATCGTAAGAAGACTGCACCAGGCGCAATGTCTCTTGACGGCTGCGCAAGGTATTGCTCATCAAAGCATGCAGTTCTTCGGCAGTACGTACCTTGAAGTAGGCTTCGGCGGTGCCCGCCACCAGGGCGATATGGGCGGTACGCTGAGCCTGCTCGGTGGCAAAGTACTGTTCTTGAGCAGCACGGGCCAGATCACGCACTCGACCAAAGAAGTCCAGCTCGAAAGCAGTGATACCGACACCGGCCTGGAACGTACGGGTTACGGGGGCCGAATTTGGGCCACCAGGACGCAGCTCAGCCGGTGTGTGGGTGGCCTGCTCGGCCGCCTGCACACCAATGCTGGGCAACTGGTCACTGCGTGCCACGCCGTATTGCGCGCGAGCTTCCTCGATGCGCTGGGTGGCAATACGCAGATCGCGGTTATTCTCCAGAGCCTGCTCGATCAGGGCATGCAGACGCGGATCCGTAAAGAATTCACGCCAGCCCAGATCAGCAGCCTGTGCCGCATCCGCCTGGCCCTGCTGGGCCAGAGGGAATTGTGCGGGCACGGGAGAATCAGGACGCTCGTACTTCGGTGCCAAGGAGCAAGCCGACAAGGCAAACGCCACGGCCAGCACCAAGGGGCTACGTAAAAACATGCTAGACATCAGTGCTGTCCTCCTTGCGAACCGGCCGGCTGTGCAGCTTGTTTGGCCTGTTCTTCCTCGTGCAATTTAGCGGCTTCGCCAAACAGACGGGGTTTAGTTTTAAAGAGCTTGAGGATCACGACAAAGAAGGTCGGCACCATCAAGACAGCCAAGGGCGTTGCGGCCAACATACCACCCAGCACACCCAGACCCACGGCGTTCTGGCTGGCAGCACCCGCACCAGTCGAGGTAGCCAGAGGCACCACACCCAGCACAAAGGCGAAAGAGGTCATCAAGATAGGACGGAAACGCAAGCGAGCGGCTTCCAGAGTGGCGTCGATCAAGGTAGCACCACGTGCGTAGGCATCCTTGGCAAACTCCACAATCAGAATCGCGTTCTTCGCTGACAGACCGATCACCGTCACGATACCCACCTGGAAGTACACGTCGTTAGGCATACCCAGACCGGAGACCAGCAAGACCGAACCCAGCATACCCAACGGTACGGCCAGCATCACGGACAGCGGAATCGCCCAGCTTTCGTACAAGGCAGCCAGCAGCATGAACACCACCAGAACCGCCAAGCCCATCAAGATAGCGGACTGGCCTGCGGCCTGACGCTCTTGATAAGACAGACCTGTCCAGTCCACACCAAAGCCGCTAGGCAACTGCTTCATCAGGTTTTCCATCTCGATCATGGCTTCACCCGAGGTATAGCCTGGAGCGGGGCCACCACCGATACGGACAGACTCGTAGCTGTTGTAGCGCACGATCTGTACCGGACCTTGTTCGGTCGTCTGGCTGACAAAAGCCGACAGCGGAACCATCTTGCCTTCGCTGTTGCGAGCGTTGAGCTTGAGCACATCGTCGATGGTCATGCGATATGGCGCATCAGCTTGTACCCAGACACTTTGCACACGTCCCTGGTTGGTGAATTTACCCACAAAAGACGAGCCCAGGGCGCCACTGATCAAGGCAGAAGCTTCGCTGAAGTTCACACCCAGGGCAGCCGCCTTGTCTCGGTCAATTTCCAGACGAATCTGTTTGCCAGGTCCCAAGCCCGTGATACGCACACTCTGTGGATCGAACACAGGGCTTGCCTTGGCCAGGGCCAGCAACTGATCCGCGGCTGCCATCAGGGCATCGTGACCCATGCCGCCGCGGTCTTCCAGACGCATATCAATACCCGAGGAGTTACCCAGAGCAGAAATAGCGGGTGGCACAATCGCGATCACCATGGAGTCGGGCAAACCGAACAGCAATTGGCCCATGGCCTTGCCGGAAATGGCTTGAGCCGAGTTTTCCTTGCCTTTACGTTCGTTGAAATCTTTCAAGGGCACAAAGGCAATCGCCGAGTTCAAACCACTACCGTTAAAGCTGAAGCCTTGCACGGCAATGATGTTTTCAACCTGAGGCTGCTCCTTGAAGTAGTCCTCTACCTTGGAGATGGTTTCAATCGTACGGTTGGCCGTCGAACCGGCAGGCAGTTCGATGTTGGCAATCACGTAGCCCTGATCTTCCTCGGGCAAGAACGCGGTTGGCATACGCATGTACAGGAAGCCCAGCACCAGCACCATGATCAGGTAGATGAACATCATCCGACCGCCACGACGCAAGGTCTTGCCAATAAAGCTTTCGTAACCATTGGTGGTACGCGTAAAGACACGGTTGAACCAACCAAAGAAGCCACGCTTGGTTTCGTGATGACCCTTGGGGATAGGTTTCAACAAAGTCGCGCACAAGGCAGGTGTAAAGGTCAGTGCCAAAAAGCCGGAGAAGGCAATCGACACGGCCATGGCCACCGAGAACTGACGGTAAATCACCCCCACCGAACCGGCCATGAATGCCAGGGGCAAGAACACGGCCGACAGCACCAGCGTAATACCCACAATAGCGCCACTAATTTGCGGCATGGCTTTCTTGGTCGCTTCCTTAGGCGAGAGCCCGTCTTCCACCATGATACGTTCGACGTTCTCCACCACCACGATCGCGTCGTCCACCAAAATACCAATGGCCAGCACCATCGCGAACATGGTCAGCACGTTCACGGACATGCCCAGCACCTGCATCACCGCGAACGCCCCCAAGATAGCCACCGGCACCACCAGTGCAGGGATCAGGGTGTAGCGCACGTTTTGCAGGAACACGTACATCACGATGAACACCAGCACCATGGCTTCCAGCAAGGTGTAAACCACCTGGGTGATGGACTTGTCCACGTAGGGCGAGGTGTCGTAAGGAATGTCGTAGCGGATGTTTTCCGGGAAGAACTCGGCCAACTTCTCCATTTCGACTTTGATTGCCGCGGCAGTATCCAGCGCGTTCGCTTCAGGCAACAGGGAGATAGCAAAAGCCGCTGTTGGCTTGCTGTTCAGACGGGCACCAAACTGGTAGTTGTCCGCCCCCACTTCCACACGAGCGACGTCTTTAATACGTACGGTCGAGCCATCAGGCTGCGAGCGCAGAATGATGTTTTCAAACTCTTCCACGGTTGCCAACTGACCGTTCACCGTAATGGGTGCGGCCACACGCTGACTGTCCTGATTGGGTGGGCCACCCAGAATACCGGCAGACACCAGCATGTTTTGCTGACGAATCGCGTTGGTCACGTCCGCTGGGCTCATCTGGTAACCGACCAGCTTGGCAGGGTCCAGCCACACACGCATGGCGCGACCGGATGCAAACAGCTGGAAGCGAGCCACACCAGGAACACGAGAAATCGTGTTCTTGATATTGCGTTCGATGTAGTCAGCCAGAGCTGTCTGATCCAGACTGCCATCCGTGGAGGACAAGGTCACCACTTGCAGAAAGCCGGTACTGGACTGCTCCACGTGCAGGCCCTGCTCCATCACCGCTGTCGGCAAGGACGCAGTAATGTTGCTGACCCGGTTCTGGACGTCTACCTGAGCCATGTCAGGATTGGTACCAGGACGGAACGTGGCGGTGATTTCGGTCGAGCCGTAGGAGTCACTGACGGACTCGTAGTACAGCAGGCCTTTGGCACCGTTCAGCTGATCTTCGATCACACTGGCTACCGTACTGGCAACGTCTTCCGCGGTTGCGCCTGGGTAGGTCGCCCGGATGGTGACCGAAGGTGGTGCCACATCGGGATACTGCGCTACAGGCATATTGGGCAAAGCCAATAAGCCAAATAGCGTGATCGCCAAGGCAACGACCCATGCAAAAATGGGCCTTTCAATAAAAAACTGAGGCATGTCGCTTACTCGCTAGACTTGGCTTCGTTTGGCTCAGCAGCGGCGGCCGGTTCCTGTGCGGGAGCCGCATCAGGAGCAGGTGCAGCGGCTGACTTGTTGCCCTTCCAAGGCATCGTCTGGACAGGGGCACCGGGACGAATCTTCTGGAAGCCTTCGACAATGATCTGGTCGCCA
Source organism: Alcaligenes sp. NLF5-7 (assembly GCF_024266725.1). Classification (NCBI taxonomy): domain Bacteria; kingdom Pseudomonadati; phylum Pseudomonadota; class Betaproteobacteria; order Burkholderiales; family Alcaligenaceae; genus Alcaligenes; species Alcaligenes sp. NLF5-7. Next base: position 3,715,126 of record NZ_CP100755.1, on the reverse strand, counting down.
GCTTGCAGGCCTTTGTTGACCACATACTGACCATCGCTCTCAGGTCCCAGCACGACAGGTACGGACTGGGCTTTTTCTTCACGAACTACATAAATGTTGGAAGCACCATCCGAGGTGTACTGAACAGCTTGGGCGGGCACCAGCAAGGCATCCGGAATAACGCCTTGTTCCAGGCGTACGCGTACGTACATGCCGGGCAAGAGGATTTCGTCAGGATTAGGGAACACGGCACGCAAGGTTACTTGCGAGGTGGATGGATCCACGCTGACACCGCTAAACAGCAAAGCGCCATCCTGATCGTACAGGGAGCCATCTTCCAGAACGGCCTTGGCCTTGGCCTGGCCTTCACCAGCCGACTTCAAGGTGCCATCGGCCATGGCGCGACGCAGCTGCGTCAGTTCAGCAGTGGAACGCGTCACGTCAATATAGACACGGTCCAGTTGCTGCACGGTGGCCATATGGGTGGCGTTGGCGGCGGAAACCAGAGCACCTTCGGTAACCAGGGACTTGCCGATACGGCCCGACACGGGCGACACAATCTTGGTGTAGCCCAGATCAATATTGGCGCTGTCCAGGGTCGCCTGTGCAGCGGCAATGGCGGCATCGGCCTGCATGGCGCGGGCCTTGGCGTTGTCGTAATCCTGGCGGGAAACTGCATTTTCCTTGATCAGACGCTCGTAACGCTGGGCCAACTGCTTGGCACTTTGTGCGTCAGCCTGGGCGTTTTTCAGCTGAGCTGCAGCCTGGTTACGAACTGCACGGTACGGAGCCGGGTCAATGGTAAACAAGAGCTGGTCTTGTTTGACATCAGCGCCCTGCTCAAAGTTGATCTCTTCCACAATCCCGGAAACACGGGCGCGGATTTGTGCATCTTTAATTGCTTCGACTCGTCCAGGCAGCTCGGAGAACAACTCGGTAGAGGTCGGTTGGACGGTAATCACACTGACTGGGACCTTCATCCCGCCGGCCGGAGCTTGAGGCTCTTTGTTGCCGCAAGCGGCGAGCAGAACCAAGGAAGAGAAGGCAGCAATACGAAAAGTCTGCCGACCCAACAAGCTTTGAAATGACATGAAGAACTCCTGAGCTAAGCGTTGCATGGGAGTTTAACGCTTAAACTGACTGGATTGTATGGTTTGGACAAGCAGCAAGTATATGTCGAAAAAGCGCAAATCAAACAGGAAAATTTGCGATGAGACTCATTTCGATCTTGCCATTATTTGGCGACTACGATTAGCCAGCTACCCCCTTGCACCCGCTCCGCTGTCTGCCTATGCCAAAAGAACACGTATTATCATATACCTACGGTTTCTTGAATATAAAAAAACCGCGTTTAACCCTCAGAGTTCACGCGGTTTTCCAAATCCGGGATAGTGCTTCCTAACCTAGCAATAAACTATCGTCGGCTAAAGTCTCGCCCCGAACCCGCTCGAACATCTCCAGCAAATCTCGCACATCCAGGCCTTGACGCTGTTCACCACTGACATCCAGAACCACCTTGCCCTGGTGCAACATGACCGTGCGATCACCCACATCCAGCGCCTGACGCATACTGTGCGTGACCATCATGGTGGTCAGGCCACCTTCACGCACAATCCGATTGGTCAGTTGCAAAACAAAGTCAGCCGTACGCGGGTCCAGTGCCGCCGTATGTTCGTCCAGCAGCAAGATCTTGGAAGGACGCAAGGCCGCCATCAACAGGCTGACGGCCTGACGCTGGCCACCGGACAACAATCCGATGCGGTCTGTCAGACGGTTTTCCAGACCCAGACCCAAGGTTTCCAGACGCTCTGCAAATTCAGCGCGCATGGAGTGACGCACGGCACGGCTCAGACCACGGCGGCTGCCACGGCAGGTGGCCAGCGCCATATTTTCTTCAATGGTCAGATCTTCACAGGTACCGGCCATTGGATCCTGAAACACACGTGCTACCCAATTGGCTCGCTCCCAGACCGGGCGGCGAGTCACGTCTACCTTGTCGATCATGATTTGGCCATCATCAACAGACTGGTCGCCCGAGATCGCATTCAGAAAAGTAGACTTGCCCGCACCGTTGGAACCGATCACGGTCACGAACTGCCCTTCCGGAATGGTCAGGGACAAACCGCGCAAGGCACGGGTTTCAATGGGCGTACCTGGATTAAATGTCAGGGACAGATCTTTTGCTTCTAACATTACTGGGCCCCCTTCTGTTTACGAGCACGCTTTTTCTTGAGCAATGGAATCACCAGCGCCACGGTAACCAGCAAAGCGGTGACCAGGTTCAAGTCCTGCGCTTTCAGGCCGATCACATCGGCATTCAGAGCCAAAGCAATAAAGAAACGGTACAGAATCGCGCCCAGCACCACGGCCAAGGTGGCGTAGAACAGTTTGCGTGCGGGCAAGATGCTTTCACCCACAATCACGGCAGCCAGACCAATCACGATGGTCCCGATACCCATGGAGATATCCGCCCCACCCTGCGATTGTGCAAACAAGGCACCAGCCAAGGCGACCAGGGCATTGGAAATAGCCATGCCCAGCAAAAGCATATTGCCAGTTGCCACACCTTGAGCACGGGCCATACGCGCATTGGCGCCGGTAGCGCGCATGGCCAGGCCAGTTTGCGTACCGAAGAACCAATCCAGCGCCAGTTTGGCAATGATTACCAAACCAATCAGCATCAAGGGACGAGCAATATAGTCAGCGATGGACTCGGGCTGCAGAATCGTGAAGACCGTCGGCTCCATGATCAGGGGCACATTGGGACGGCCCATGATGCGCAGGTTGATGGAATACAAGGCGATCATCATCAGGATACTGGCCAGCAGATCCATGATTTTCAGGCGTACGTTCAACCAGCCAGTAATCGTGCCGGCAATGGCACCAGCAAAAGTGGCCACTACAGTCGCCAGGAAAGGATCATTGCCCTGACTGATCAGGATGGCGGCAACCGCCCCACCCAAAGGAAAACTACCATCGACCGTCAGGTCAGGAAATCGCAGGATGCGAAAAGAAATCAGAACACCCAGAGCAACCAGTCCGAAAATCAGACCAATCTCCAGGGCCCCCCACATTGAATAAATAGACATATTGTTGGACGTCTAGGATACAAAAGAAACAGGCGGGCAGCTTGTGGCAACCCACCTGCAAGAAGCAGTCAAATCAGGCTTATTCGACGATTTTTGTTGCGGACTTCACGAAGTCCTCGTTAAGCGAAACGCCTTGGCGCTTGGCAGCGCCCGGATTGACATACAGTTCCAGATTGCTGCTGGTCTCGGAGGCCATATCACCGGGTTTTTCACCCTTCAGAATACGGATGACCTGTTGACCGGTCTGCAGACCCAGGTTGTAGTAGTTCACGCCCAAAGCCGCGATAGCACCACGGGCCACACTGTCGGTGTCCGAAGCGATCAAAGGCACTTTGGCGTCCACGCCCACTTTTACCAGGGACTCGTAGGCCGACACCACGTTATTGTCGGTATTGGTGTAGATCACATCGACTTTGCCCACCAGGCTACGAGCAGCCGCCCCCACGTCCACGGTACGAGGCGCGGTGGCTTCCACTAGCGTCATGCCATGCTTGGGCAGCAATTCTTTCATTTCTTTAACGACCACGGCGGAGTTGGCTTCGCCAGGGTTGTAAACCATACCCACGCGCTTGGCATCAGGCACGACTTTCTTGATCAGATCAACCTGGGCTTCCAGTGCCAGCGCATCGGACACGCCTGTCACGTTGGTGCCCGACGGTGCCATGCTGGGTACCAAGTGCGCCACCACAGGATCGGTCACGGCCGAGTACACCACAGGGATAGTCTTGGTTGCCGACACCACGGCCTGCGCCGAAGGAGTGGAAATGGCCACAATCACGTCAGCCTTGTCACCGACGAATTTACGAGCGATCTGAGCCGCAATGGCAGGATTGCCCTGGGCGGTCTGAAACTGCCATTTGAAGCCGGAGGCTTCGTTATAACCAGCATCGGTCAGCGCTTTGTGTACTCCATCCTTAATGGCGTCCAGAGCCGGATGTTCCACAATCGACGATACCGATACAGATTGCGCATGAACTGCAGCGCCCGACATCAATCCCACACAAGCCAAAGCGGCCGCCACCTGATGCACCGATCTGATCAGTTTCATCCAATACTCCTTAGATGCAAAAAAACGAAAATTTTAGGTGTTTAGTCTAACGCGAACGACAGGACTTTGACCCTTCAGGTAATCCCTGCCCCGCTCCCCTACTGGTCCTGCATCTGGCGACGGAACGAGAGCAGTTCCCTGGCCCAACGTGTAGCCGGCAAACCATAATCGGCCTGCACTTGCTCGGCCCGACTCAGCAGCTCTCCGGCCGTCATCTCCAGCGTGCTGCCTTTGAAGGCCAAAACCACCTGATTGCCCTCGTCCATTTCAGGCAAGAGCAATACTTTGCCACTAAAGGCTTCACGAATGTTGTCAATATTATGTTTGAAGCTGGGATGGGCACCAAAAAGATTAACCGTCATGATGCCTTCATCATCCAGAACCGCGCGGCAATCCTGATAGAACTCCAGACTGTCACGTACCGGACCTTCGGCATGCGCGTCGTACAAGTCCACCATCAAGGCGCGATACTGACTGTGCTGATCGCTATCCTGTACCCAGACACCGGCGTCAGCCTGATCAATCAGAGACCGTGGACTGCGCGGCAGCCGGAAGAAAGCATTGCACATACCAATCACCGACGGATTCCACTCCACCGTCTGTACCTGACTGCTGGTCTGCTTCAGGCAGAAACGCAGCAGGGAACCCGCCCCCAGCCCCAGAATAGCCAGCTTGTGCTCGGGTTTGGGGTCTTCCATAAATAGCAGCCAGGCCATCATTTGTTGTGTGTAGGCCAAGACCAATTCAGCGGGCTTGCGAATACGCATTGCACCTTGAATCCACTCCGTTCCAAAGTGCAGATAACGGATCCCTTCGCTTTCCGACAACGTAGGACTATCGTCCCCCTGCTCACCAGCCATGAAACTCTTCCTTGCAAAGCAGTCAGGCGGCCCGGCTCACACGGGAGCAACGTGGCACCCCACATAATCCTGAACCTGGATATGGCCTGACGACAGAGAAAACAGCGCCGGAAGGCGGCATTGCGCCACTTCCGGCGTTTTTTAGCAAGGCGCCATCATAACAGCGATCACTTGATGGGGAACGGCTCACTGACGTTCGATAATCATGGCTACTCCCTCGCTACCGCCGTGACACATGGTGACCAGAGCATACCGCCCCTGGATGCGCTGCAACTCATGCAAGGCCTTGACTACCAGTGCCGCTCCTGTCGCCCCCAAAGGATGCCCCATGCTAATGCTGCCGCCATTTGGATTGACTCGCTCCGGATCAAAATCCAATTCTTTGGCAACGGCGCACACCTGTGCTGCAAACGCCTCATTGGACTCGATCACATCAATATCGGCTACCGTCAGCCCCGCCCGCTTGAGCGCCAAGCGAGTCGATGGCACCGGCCCCATTCCCGCAAATTGAGGATCCACGCCCGCATGCGCCCATGAGCGCAGCTTGCCCAAAGGCTTCAAGCCTTGACGGCGTGCCTGCCCCTCTTCCATCATCAGCACCACCGCCGCCGCATCCGCCAGACCCAAGATATTACCGGCCGTCACCGTCCCCCCGTCGCTCTGGAAAATAGGCTTCAAGGCGGCAAGCTGCTCCAGACTGCCATCATGCCGAACATGCTCATCCTGCTCGAAGATGCTCCCATCGTGGGCCGCCAGCGGGACGATCTGCTCCTTGAAGTACCCATTTTCAATGGCACGAGCCGCTCTACGGTGCGACTCCAGGGCCAACTGATCTTGCTCACAGCGGGACACACCGTATTTTCTGGCGACATTCTCCCCCGTCACCCCCACATGCTCCCGAGTCAGAGGACTGATGAAAATCTCCGACAAGACATCTACCAAGGCCACACTGCCCATGCGACTCCCCCAGCGCTGGCTTGGCGCCAGATAGGGCATTCGACTGGTACTTTCAACACCGCCGGCCAAGGCCACCCGAGCCTCACCCAATACAATCGCTTGCGCTGCCGAAATAATGGCCTGCAAACCGGATGCACATAAACGGTTTACGCTCATCGCGACAGCCTCATGAGCCACTCCCGCTTTCATGGAGGCTGCCCGCGCCATATAGATATCCTGGGGCTCAGTCAGCACCACCTGCCCCATCACCACCTGGTCCACCTCCGAGGCAGCTACTCCACTCCTGCCCAGCGCCTCCTGCATGACTGCCGCCCCCATCTCAATGGGAGGCACATTCCGTAACGAGCCACCAAAGTTACCAAAAGCAGTTCGACAAGCTTGAACCAGGACGACTTCTTGCATATGAATCTCCTTTTATTCCGTTTTATTCCGATGAGAAAAAACAAGGGCTTCATGCTCAGCCACACAAGCCACGCGTTACTTTTAAAACAATTCAATGCAATTGGCTGGATACTTAGGGCCCATTACAAAAACAAACAATCAAGTCGGCGTTTTTATAAGATTTACTTGTATATGCCGAAAAAAAAGCCGGAAAGTGACTCGTAGCACTTCCGGCTTTCCTGCTCTTTAAACGAAGCCTAAAGAGAAATAATCAGCAAGGTTCAAGGGCGCTCGAAAATCGCCGCAATCCCCTGCCCACCACCAATACACATGGTGACCAGCGCGTAACGACCTTGGACACGCTGCAGTTCATGCAAGGCCTTGACTGTAATAGCGGCGCCGGTCGCGCCAATAGGGTGGCCCAGGCTGATACCACTACCATTGGGATTCACACGTGCCGGATCCAGACCCAGTTCACGCACAACTGCGCACGCTTGGGCGGCAAAAGCTTCGTTGGACTCGATCACATCCAGATCCGACACGCTCAAACCGGCGCGCTCCAGTGCCAGACGGCTAGCTGGCACTGGCCCAATACCCATAATGCTGGGATCCACCCCGGCATGCCCCCAGGACACCAGCTTGGCCAAAGGCTTCAGCCCACGCTGGCGAGCTTCTTCCGCGCACATCAGCAAGACAGCGGCTGCACCGTCATTCAGGCCCGAGGCATTACCTGCCGTAACACTGCCGCCGTCAGGCATGAACACAGGTTTCAGGCCGGTAAAGTTTTCCATCGTAGCGTCCAGACGTACGTGCTCGTCCTGATCAAACACGATCTCGCCCTTACGACTTTTCTGGATAATGGGCACGATCTGCTCTTTAAAATAACCTTGCTCGATCGCGCGACGGGCACGCTGGTGCGATTCCAATGCCAGCTCGTCCTGATCGGCTCGGGTCACGCCGTATTGGCGGGCCACATTTTCGGCCGTAATGCCCATATGAACGCGATCAAAAGGATCTGTCAGTGCGCCAGTCATCATGTCCATCATGACCGAGTCCCCCATGCGAGCGCCCCAGCGATGAGCACTGGACATATAAGGCGCACGGCTCATGCTTTCTGCTCCGCCTGCCAAAGCCACCTTGGCATCACCGACCAGAATACCCTGCGCGGCCGACACAATGGCTTGCAGACCAGAACCGCACAAACGGTTGACGTTCATGGCCGGTGTTCCGTGTCCCACGCCCGCCTGCACCGACGCCACACGCGACAAGTACATATCACGTGGTTCGGTCTGAATAACCTGCCCCATCACTACATGCTGAACGTCTGCCGCCGACACGCCACTGCGATCCAGTACTGCGCGCAATACCGTCGCGCCCATCTCGATAGGCGACACGTTCTTCAAAGCACCACCAAAGTCACCAATCGCGGTACGGCATGCCTGGACTACAACCACTTCTTTCATATGAATCTCCCTCAATCCCGGTGGGATATGATGACCAGCATAAAAAAGCCAAGCTGACAAAAACGTCCACTCGAATATACACGGCTGCCATGGAAAACCATAAAGCAGACACAAAGACCGTAATTCGCAGTATGGTTTGATACCTTACCCACAAGACACGTTCTTGATAACCCTTTTTATAGGATCCCCCCTCATGTACGAGCGTATCCTGGTATGTACCGACGGCTCAGAACTGTCCGCCCACGCTGTCACCCATGCCCTGAATCTGGCCAAGACCAGCGGCGCCAAATTGCTGGCCCTGCGCGTCATTCCGCGCTATCGCCAAAGCTACCTGGAGGGCGGCCCCATTATCGACCAGAAACTCGATAGCCGTATCGAAGCCTCCTGGGTAGAGCACGCCCAATCCGAGCTGGCCGCCGTCAAGCAAGCCGGTAAAGACATTGGTGTCTCGGTCAAGGGCCTGGTGGTGAAGTCCGAACTGGTGGCCGATGCCATTATTTCTACCGCTGAAAAACAGAAAGCTGACCTGATCGTCATGTCCTCGCATGGCCGCAAGGGCTACAAGCGCCTGCTCTTGGGCAGCGAAACCCAGCACGTTCTGACCTACTCGGAAATCCCCGTTCTGGTGATCCGCAAGAAAGCCAAGAAAAAATAAAACGCGGCCAGGCATCAAAACGCAAACTCCGGTTTGCGTTTTTTATTCTCAGGAGTCCCGCATGAACGTCAGCACACAGGAAAAACGACGCCGTTTTCGAGCCTTGCATGAAAGTGGCTTACTGATTTTGCCCAACCCCTGGGACATAGGTGGAGCCAAGCGTCTGGAAAGACTGGGTGCACAGGCAATTGCCAGCAGCAGCGCTGCGTTTGCCTGGTCAAAGGGATTGGAAGACTTTGAGGTGGGCCGGGATGCCCTGCTGGCGCATTTGCGAGAGCTGGCGGCCAGCACGAATCTGCCACTGAACGCCGACTTTGAAAATGGCTTTGCCGATGAGCCCGAACAGGTCGCCGAAAACGTCCGCCTGGCCATTGAAACCGGCATTGCAGGCTTATCCATTGAAGATCGCCATGGCGACGAACTGTATGAACTTGAGTTGGCTGTGGCCCGCATACAGGCTGCCAAGCAAGCAATTATCGACAGTGGCGAGGACGTTCTGTTAATAGGACGCAGCGAAGGCCTGCTGATTGACGCGCTGGATCTGGGACAAACCATAACCCGGCTAAAAGCCTTTGCCCAGGCAGGCGCCGATGTGGTCTACGCCCCCGGATTACGCGATCTGGACGATATTGCCCAAGTGGTCCAGGCACTGGCACCTACGCCCCTCAATGTGCTGCTGATTCATCCGGGGCTGAACGTGCCCGATTTGGCCACCATCGGTGTACGCCGTGTCAGCACAGGGTCACAACTGGCTCTGGCCACCTGGAACCGCTTTGAAGAGGCCAGCCTGCAACTGCTGGAGCAAGGGCATCTGCCGGCCACCAAAGCCCATCGCCGCTGGTCCTGATACAAGACAGGCAGGCATAAAAAAAGCGCAAGCTGCAAGGCTTGCGCTTTTTAACCCTTCAGTCAGAACTTAGCTGTCCTGAGCCTGGTCGCTGGACGCGTCCACTTTGGCTTCCTGATCGGTTTCTACGACTGCTTTCTTGGGAGCCACCCAATTCAGGGGCTCAACCTCAAAGGCCTGTTTACGACGTACTGGTTTCGATTTGCTCACGAATAACTCCTGCTCAATATCGACAGGGGGCGCTGCCCTTAGCGCCCCGATTTCTTTATTATATCAATGATTAGACCACAAATCAATTTTGATCATGATATGGGCGCATTATGAATGCAAATTAGGCGACGTTAGAACAAAATAAAGGCAATTCAAAACAAGGCTTTTCATAGACAATTCAAGCCAAAATAACTGCCCTGAATACGCGACTGCTCACATAGCCCCCCAGGCACCCTTGAAAACTCATTTTTCACCCATTTGAGTACAACAATAAAGAGACAATGGCATGCACGAATCCCGCCCCACCGATCATCTGGATCGCTCCTTGCGCTGTTTTTTACGCATTGCACAATTAGGCTCGGTCAGCAAAGCAGCTGATGATTTGGGACAAAGCCAATCCAGCCTGAGCAAACAATTAAGCTCGCTGGAACAAAGCCTGGGCCAAACCCTGTTTAACCGTACCGGGCGCGGAGTCAGCCTGAATGATGCGGGCGAGCTGCTGCGCCAAGCAATCGAACCCGCCTATAGCCGTATTGATAGCGCTATCCACGCCGTGCGCCAGGAGCACGGCGTCAATTCAGGCACCGTGAGGCTAGCCACCGTCCATACCCTGAGCTACTACTTCATGTCCGATGTCGCTGCCACTTTCATGAGTTCGCATCCCGGCGTGAATTTGTCCTTATTGGGACGCAGTTCGCCCGAAGTAGTGGCTTTAGTGGAAAGTGGTAAAGCCGATGTGGGGTTTGTGTACGACTCGGCGGTGGACTGTGGCGGCTTGATCTCGCACACCTTGTTTGACGACCAAATGTGCCGCATCTCCGCCAAGCAGGAGCCTTTTCCCAGTGCAGATTTAAGCCACCAGGCCTTGCGCCTGATCGGTTTTCCGCCCCATTACGCCCTGCGCCGCATGATTCACAGCAGCGGCCTGCACCCCGAATTTGTGGCGGAGGTCGAAACCATAGATGCCATGTTGCGACTGGTCGCTTCAGGATTGGGGGACTGTATCTTGCCGAGCCGCATTCCCGACAACCTGCTGAACGAGCACAATCTGCATAAATACCCGATTGAGCAACCTGCCCTGAAACGCCGGGTTGTGGCGATCTTGCGGGCAGACCGTGATCCCCAAGCACTGACTTCACGGCTGCTGGAATGTGCCTTGCGCACAGCGCAAAGTCTGTAACAAGCCTCTGCAACACGAACCTGTCGCAAGGATTCGTGGCAGATAGACAGCCCATAAAAAAAACGGGCCTGATGACAGACACTTCAAGTCTGGAAGTCTTCCAGAACCCTGAACATCCCTCATCAGGCCCGCTTGCTTCACTGCTCTACCCAAAGGCCGATGCCCTGCCCCGGCCCTGGATAGCAAACTGCTTTACTGTGCCACGCAGTCCACGTAGTAACGCTTCTGACCGGAGGCATCCACCTCTTCCACAAAACCGTGGATATCCGTACCAAAGCCCGGACACTGGCGATGCAGTTCACGCGAGAACTTCAGAAAATCCACAATCGTCTTGTTAAAGGCTTCACCAGGAATCAGCAGCGGGATACCAGGGGGATAAGGTGTGATCAGGTTGGTAGTCACGCGACCTTCCAGCTGATCAATCTCGACCCGTTCCGTACGACGCTGCGCAATGCAGGCAAAAGCATCAGCCGGACGCATGACAGGCACTACATCCGACAGGTACATATCGGTCATCAAACGGGCAATGTCGTGCTTGGCGTACAACTGGTGCACATGCTGGCACAAATCGCGCAAGCCCATTTCCTCGTAGCAAGGATACTGGCGCGCAAACTGCGGCAGAACACGCCAGACAGGCAAGTTGCGGTCGTAATCGTCCTTGAACTGCTGCAGCGCAGTCACCAGGGAGTTCCAACGGCCCTTGGTAATGCCGATGGTGAACATGATGAAGAAGCTGTACAGGCCAATCTTCTCCACAATCACGCCACGTTGCGCCAGGAACTTGGTCACGATGGAAGCCGGGATACCGGTTTCACCAAATGTGCCTGTCAGATCCAGGCCGGGGGTAACAATCGTGGCCTTGATCGGATCCAGCATATTGAAGCCATCAGCCAGCGGGCCGAAACCGTGCCACTCGCTATGCTCCGCATCGTCCGTAATGATCCAGTCCTCAGGCTTGCCCACACCGTCTTCTGCCAGTGTTGGCGGGCCCCAGACCTTGAACCACCAGTCGTCTTCGTCAAATTGCGACTCGACCTTGCGCATGGCACGGCGGAAGTCCAGCGCTTCAATAATGCTTTCCTCAACCAGCACACGGCCACCGGGTGGCTCCATCATGGCAGCGGCCACGTCGCAAGACGCAATAATTGCGTACTGCGGGCTGGTGCTGGTGTGCATCAGATAGGCTTCATTGAACAAATGACGATCCAGGCTACGGGTGACCGAGTCCTGTGCCAGCACGTGGCTGGCCTGGCTCAAACCGGCTAGCAGCTTGTGCGTGGACTGGGTGGAGAACACCATGGTTTCCTGCGGGCGCGGACGGTTCTTGCCCATGGCGTGAAACTGACCATAGAAGGGATGGAAAGCTGCGTGCGGAATCCAGGCTTCATCAAAATGCAGCACTTCCACGTAACCATCCACGGCATTCTTGATCACCTGGGTGTCGTAAATAATGCCGTCGTAGGTGGACTGGGTCAGCGTCAGCACACGGGGTTTGACCGTATCGGCATCCAGATGCGAGAGCAAGGGGTGCTTGCGGATCTTCTCGCGAATGGTCTCGATATCAAATTCGCTGCGCGCAATCGGGCCAATAATCCCGAAGTGGTTACGCGTAGGACGCAGAAACACGGGGATAGCCCCCGTCATCACAATGCTGTGCAGGATGGATTTGTGGCAGTTACGGTCCACGACCACCACATCACCCGGAGCCACGGCATGGTGCCAGACAATCTTGTTGCTGGTGCTGGTGCCGTTGGTCACGAAAAAGCAGTGATCAGCGTTGAAAATACGCGCGGCATTGCGTTCGCTGGCGCCAATGGCCCCGTTGTGATCCAGCAGTTGGCCCAGTTCTTCAACGGCATTGCAGACGTCGGCACGCAGCATGTTCTCGCCAAAAAACTGGTGAAAAATCTGCCCGACCGGGCTTTTCAGAAAGGCTACGCCGCCGGAATGACCGGGGCAATGCCATGAATACGAGCCATCCTCGGCGTAATCGAGCAAGGCTTTCAGAAATGGAGGCTTGACGCCTTCCACATAACTGCGCGCTTCACGCACGATATGACGCGCCACGAACTCGGGCGTATCCTCGAACATGTGAATGACGCCTTGCAGCTCGCGCAAGATATCGTTTGGCATATGACGAGCCGTTTTGGTCTCGCCATACACATAGATAGGCACATCGGTATTGCGACGACGCACAGCCCGAATAAAGGCACGCAGATTCACCAGCGCCGGGGCGCTGTCTCCATCTTGCGTGAACTCCTCATCATCGATGGACAAAATAAACGCGCTGGCACGACTTTGCTGCTGGGCAAATTGACTCAGATCGCCATAACTGGTGGTTCCCAACACCTCGAAGCCTTCGGCCTCGATCGCATCTGCTAATACACGAATGCTCAGACCAGACGCATTTTCAGAACGAAAATCCTCATCGATGATCACAATGGGGAATTGATATTGCATGCCATGTCCTTAATACAAGGGAGTGCCGCAGGGGCGGCAAAAAAAGGGAGGGACGTCAGTCGCTTTTGCGCAGCAGATCGTACCGTGTTTCACGTCCCGTCATGTGACACTTGCTTTTCCCTACGTCCTTGGGCATAATTCTACATGTCCCAGGACAAAACAAAAGGCGTGGTGACAGATTGGCTATGTGACGGACTGCAAATCCGTTCAGGTTGGTTCGATTCCAGCACACGCCTCCATCTTGCTTGCATTCAAGACAGACAAAACTGGCCTTCTTTCCGGTTTTGATCACACAGAAAAAGTCGCCATTACGGCGATTTTTTTATTCCCTTTTCCTGTACAGCAAATCCTTGTACTACGCGCTGCGGCCAAGCCCTTCCATCGGTTTTGGCCCACCGTTCCAACTTGGCCTGCAATTTAACACAAGCAGGCGCGTGATCTGCGCAAAAAACCCTCTTTTTCGTGCCCTAAAAACATCAATCTGCCCCAAGCGCGCTTTGGGTCTTGCCGCCTGACTTTATGGCTGTTACATGCAGATAGTTTGAGGACAAATTTATTGTCTGAAAATGTCTGTTTTTCACTACGACCTAGAACAAAGCCCAGGCTCATCGGCCATTTTCATCCTGTCGGTGGCGCTGGCTTTAAAACCAGTCCCTGGCTAGCGCTGATATGATGGCGGCATTCGCGCACGCTAAGCGCCATCCTGCCCGTTTCCAACACGCTGATGGCCGCCTCTGCACTACCTTTATCGACAAAGCCCTGTACAAGCGGCTTTCTCTGATTTACCGAGATTGTCTGACACCATGAAACTCACCACCTGGAACGTGAACTCCCTGAACGTCCGTCTTCCCCAAGTTCTGGACTGGCTCAAGGCCAACCCCGTAGACGTGCTGTGTCTGCAAGAGCTCAAACTGCCCGACGAGCGTTTTCCCTTGGAGGCTTTTCAGGAAATGGGTTATCACGCTCACTGGGCGGGTCAGAAAACCTATAACGGCGTGGCCCTGATTTCGCGTGAGCCTGGCGCGGATGTGCAACGCAATCTACCCAACTACGAAGACCCACAACAGCGTTTGCTGGCCGCCACGTACCCCTCGCCTGACGGCCCGGTGCGTGTGATCTGTGCCTACTGCCCCAACGGGCAATCGCTGGAAAGCGAAAAGTACACCTACAAGCTGGAATGGTTTGCCGCCTTGCACGACTGGCTGGAAAAAGAATTGCAGCAGTATCCCCGTCTAGCCATTCTGGGCGACTATAATATTGCCCCAGCCGACCAGGACGTTTACGACCCGGTCAAATGGGGAGTCGATGTTCTGGTATCCCCGCCCGAGCGCGCTGCGTTCGAGCGTTTGCTGGCACTGGGCCTGCACGATGCCTACCGTCTGTTTGAGCAAAGCGGCAGCCCCTTTACCTGGTGGGACTATCGTCGTTTTGCATTCCGTCGCGATGCGGGGCTGCGTATTGATCACGCCTTGTTGTCTGATGAGCTCAAGTCCCGTTGCACGGCCTGCGATATTGACCGCGAGCCGCGCGCCAATGAGCAGCCCTCGGATCACGCTCCCGTTACCGCTACCTTGTCTTTTAGCTGACACACTCTTTTCATTATGCAAATTCAAAGCCAAATCATCGAGCAGACTGACTCGGCCTATGTGCTTGAGATCACCTTGGAAGAGGAGCACAAGGTCTGGGCCTATCTGGCCATCAGCGAGCCTGATCTGGATGCGGTCGCCCATATTGTCCCGCCCGAGCAATTCGAAGCCGGTGGCGATGTGCACGTGATGGCCATTGCCCAGCCCGAAGATGCCCCACAGGAAGTGGAAGACGTTTTGTTCTCCATGAACCCCAATGACACGGTGGTCTTTCTGTGCGCGGACCAGGCCAGCATCCTGGCCGTTTTGAATGAGTTTGGGCAAACCGACCCAAGCAGCAATTAATTCTTTTATAAAAATCTACTTCTAGAGTCTGCTCTCCATGTCCACGAGCTATCCTGGCACCGTCTTTATGGTTGTCGCCCCCAGCGGGGCGGGTAAATCCAGTCTGGTCAACGCCCTTCTGGCCAACGATTCCAACATCATGCTGTCCATCTCGGCCACCACACGTGCCCCCCGTCCCGGCGAGAGCGACGGCCAGCACTACTTCTTTGTGGACAAAGCGCGTTTTGAAAGCATGGTCGCAGAAAACGCCATGCTGGAATGGGCCAAGGTGCATGACAACTACTACGGCACGCCCCGCGAACCCATTCAGAAAGCCCTGAATGCAGGCCGTGATGTGTTGCTGGAAATTGACTGGCAAGGCGCCCGCCTGGCGCGTGAACATTTCCCCGAAGCCGTCGGCATTTTCATTCTGCCGCCCTCCTTGCCCACCTTGCAGGCCCGTTTGCGCAAACGTGGACAAGATAGCGAAGAGATCATCGCCCGCCGCCTCGAGGCTGCCGAGCACGAAATCGCCCATGTTCATGACTGTCAATATGCTATTATCAATGAGGATTTTGATACGGCATTACAGCAGCTATTGAGTATTGTGCAGGCCAGTCGTTTGCGCACTGCCACTCAGTCAGTACGGCATCGCCAACTCTTTCAACAATTAGGCGCAGATGCCCTGCTGAATCAGGGCTGATCTCCTTCTTATTACTTTTTGATAACAGGTCTACTATGGCTCGCATCACTATCGAGGACTGCCTGGAGCAAGTCCCCAATCGCTTTAAGCTCACCTTGGCAGCCGCCTACCGTGCGCGCGAACTGGCTCAAGGCCACGAACCACGCCTGGAAAGCAAGAACAAGCCTACGGTTACCGCCCTGCGAGAAATCGCCTCCGGCGCGACCGGTCTGGAAATGCTGCGCAAAGTTCCTACCTGATAGGCACAGGCGGAGCACGGTATGGCATTTTCTGGTTTACGGGGCGCATCGTCTGGGCTGTTGGCCGTCCTTAAAAAAGGTTCACGGCTAGGTCGTCGCAAGCCTAAAGACAAGAACACCCCGGCACTGGCACAAGCTGCCCAGGAAAGTGCCAGTCCTCCTATTGCCTCACTGGCTCCGCTACACAAGATCATCTCGCAGTACCTGGACCCGAAAGATGTAGAACGGGTACGGGAGGCCTATCGTTTCTCCGATCAGGCCCATCTGGGGCAGTTTCGCGCCAGTGGCGAACCCTATATCTCGCACCCCATTGCCGTCACGGAAATCTGTGCCGGCTGGAAGCTGGATACCGATGCCTTGATGTCGGCCCTGCTGCATGACGTGATCGAAGATCAGGACGTCACCAAGCAGGAACTGGCTGAGAAGTTCGGGACCGATGTGGCCGAGATTGTGGACGGCCTGTCCAAGCTGGAACGCCTGGAGTTTGCTACCAAGACACAGCAACAGGCCGACAGCTTCCGCAAGATGCTGCTGGCCATGTCACGCGACGTGCGCGTGATTCTGATCAAGCTGGCCGACCGTTTGCACAATATGCGCACCCTGGATGCGGTCAAGCCGGAAAAACGCCGCCGCGTCGCCCAGGAAACGCTGGATATTTACGCTCCGATCGCGCATCGCCTGGGCCTGAACGCCCTGTTCCGCGAGCTGCAGGATCGCTGCTTCAAGGCGATCTACCCCAATCGCTACAAGGTGCTGCACAAGGCCTTGCTGGCAGCGCGTGGCAATCGCCGTGAAGTGCTGGGCAAGATCACCGAAGCCGTCAAGATCGCCCTGCCTGCTGCCGGAATTGATGCCGAAATTTCCGGCCGTGAGAAGTCGCTCTACAGTATTTTCTGCAAGATGGTCGAGCAGAAGAAGTCCTTTTCGGACGTGCTGGATATTTATGGCTTTCGCGTCATTGTGCATACCCTGCCCGAGTGCTATTTGTCCTTGGGTACGCTGCACCAGCTGTATCGCCCCGTACCGGGCAAATTCAAGGACTACATTGCCATCCCCAAAGTGAATGGCTACCAGTCCCTGCACACTACCTTGATTGGCCCCTACGGCACCCCTGTCGAGTTCCAGTTCCGCACCCGCGAAATGGACCACGTGGCAGAAGAAGGCGTGGCCTCTCATTGGCTGTACAAAGAAGACGACGTCACCCTGAACGATCTGCAAAAGCGCACACACCGCTGGCTGCAATCCTTGCTGGATATCCAAAGCCAGACAGGCGACTCCACAGAATTCCTGGAACACGTCAAAGTTGACCTGTTCCCCGATGCCGTTTACGTCCATACGCCCAAAGGCAAGATTATTTCCCTGCCTCGTGGTGCGACTCCGGTGGACTTTGCCTACAGCATTCACACCGATATCGGCAATCACGCTGTTGCTTCCAAAATCAATGGCGAGTTTGCCCCGCTGCGCACCGAGCTGAAAAGCGGTGACTCGGTAGAGATCATTACCTCTCCCGCCGCTCGCCCAAGCGCTCAGTGGCTGAACTACGTCCGTTCGGGCCGCGCCCGTTCGGAAATCCGCCATTACCTGCGCACGGTTAAATACGAAGAATCCGTGGCTTTTGGCCGCCGTCTGCTGGATCAAGCCTTTGACCAGCTAAGCCTGCCACATGCCACCGACGACGATCCCAACTGGGACAAACTGGCCAAGGGTTCGGGCGCCGCATCCCGTGAAGAAATTCTGGCCGATATTGGCTTGGGCAAACGTTTGGCCGCCGTCGTGGCGCGCCGCTTTGCTCCAGAAAACCCCTTGCTGGAAACCACTGCGGCCGAGTTTGACGAAATTAACGCCAACACTTCTGCACCGATTCTGATTCACGGTAACGAAGGTCAGGCTGTACAGCTGGCACCGTGCTGTGGCCCCCTGCCCGGTGACGCCATTATTGGCGGCATCCGTCTGGGTCACGGTTTGGTTGTTCATATGGCTGAGTGTGCGGTGGCACAACGCGCCCAGGCCAAAGAGCCCGAACGTTGGGTTCCTGTCATGTGGGACAGCAATACCGCCCGCCACCTGTCCACCCGTCTGGATGTCACTGCGATCAACGAGCGTGGTGTTCTTGGCCGTCTGGCTGCTGAAATTACCGATGCCGACTCCAACATCCTGCATATTTCCATGCCGGACGAATCGGCTGCGACCTCGGTACTGCACCTGACCGTTCAGGTTGATAGCCGTACCCACCTGGCACGCGTGAT
Source organism: Alcaligenes sp. NLF5-7 (assembly GCF_024266725.1). Classification (NCBI taxonomy): domain Bacteria; kingdom Pseudomonadati; phylum Pseudomonadota; class Betaproteobacteria; order Burkholderiales; family Alcaligenaceae; genus Alcaligenes; species Alcaligenes sp. NLF5-7. The sequence continues at coordinate 3,696,899 of NZ_CP100755.1, read as the reverse complement.
TCGCGCCATCCGTCACGTACCGCAGGTTCAGAAGATTGTGCGTGTGAAGGGCTAAACCCGCTTGCAAACCAGCTTTCAGCCGTACAAAAAACGCCTGCTCAATAGCAGGCGTTTTTTTCAGATCTCATTACCGTGCTCACTGTGCCCTATGTCAGGGCCTCACATACAAGCTGTAATAGCACACAAATAACTCCCATCCGGCTCATGACACCAGATATCACAAAGGCAGAAACAGGGAGACAAGCGACTTACACACCCACGTAAGCCACGCACAGGCCATAGGCCAGCACGCCAGTCAGTGTTGAACCCGCAATGCCACCTGGCCAGCGACGGCCCAGCAGCACCCCTGCCAGACCTGCCAGCAAAGGCGGCAAGTCCAGGGACATATGTTCAGGGCGCAGCAAAGAGATCAGGGACACAACCAGCAAGGACACCACACCTGCCGGGCCAATGGCCCCAAACAGGCGTGGCCAGATCGAAACGCGGCTGGGGTCCACCTTGCCTTGTCGTCCACCCAGACGCAAGGGCAAGTAACGAATCAAAAATGTGCCCAGACCCGCCAGCACAATCATGAGCAGAAAACTCCAATCCATCTCCACTCCTTAAGCGCGGCGCAGGGCCATCAAACCACCGGCCAGCATGCCGACAATAATCGCCAGATATGCTGGCAAGAAAGCCATGGCCAGAACAGCCCCTACAGCGGCAGCCACCAACACCGGCAAAGGTGCAGATCGGCGGATTTCCAGCAACAGGGCAAAGAACAAGGCGGGCAAGACAAAACCCAGCGTCTTTTCCAGCACGGGAGATTGACCGAGCAAATCGCTGGCGAAGAAGGCCCCCACGGCGGTGCCCAGCACCCAGGACAGGTAAGAGCCCAGTTGCAAGCCGCAGTACCAGGACTCCTGCTCCTGGGCCGGTTGGCGGGCTACTCCGGCTGCAGAAGCGGCAAAGACCTCATCGGTCAGGCCAGGAGCCATGAACAGACTGGAGACAGTTCTTGGGCCGGTAAAAAAGCCCATCAAGGTTGGGCCATAGAACACATGGCGCAGGTTCATGAGCAGCACAATACCCAAAATGCTGGGATAGGCGGCACCTGCCACCAGCAGACTGATCAAAATAAACTGACTGGCTCCCGCGTACACGATCAGGGACACCATGACTGCCAGCCAGGGCGACAAGCCTGCGTGCACAGCAGTCAAGCCAAAGGAAATCGCAACGGGGACATAGCCCAGGGCGATTGAGGCGCTGTCTCGCAAGCCCCGTCGATATGCCGAACCGATGATCATGAAAAACCTTGCAGGCCTTGCCTAGGCCTGGAATGCACCAATAAAGATGGCGGGGTCCACCCGTGCGTTATTCAGACTGACATTCCAGTGCAAATGAGGGCCAGTCGCACGGCCCGTTGCGCCGGAACGCGCCACCACATCGCCCCTGCTGACACGATCACCTACGCGCACATCAAAAGCCGACAAGTGACAAAACATGGTGATCAGGCCCTGACCATGATCCACAAATACGGTTTTACCGTTAAAGAAGTAATCCGCCACAATGGTGACGATCCCGTCAGCGGGCACTTTTACTGCCGTGCCGGTAGGCGCGGCAAAGTCCAGGCCCGAATGTGGATTACGCTCTTCACCATTGAAGAAACGGCGCAAACCAAAAGGACTGGTCAGGCGACCCGGTACCGGCTTTTCAAAGACCACATTGCTGGGGCCTTCTGTGCGGAAGCTGGCATATGCCTGCATCTGCTCCTCGTATTCACGCTTAAAACGGGCTTGCTGCTGCGGGTCCGGATTCACATGCGACTTGTTTTTCAGGGTGATGCGCTGCTCGCGGTAACGCTTGCTGCCAACCTGAAACGCTACGCCCGACTGTCCTTGCACGGATATGCTGTACTGGCCTGCTTGGGTTTTCAAGTCCAGTCCGACAATCGCTTTCCAACGCTGATCAGCATCCTGAATCACTAGCACACGGTTGCCATTAAAGTGCACCACCGGCGCTGAGCCACCCGCTCCCAGGTCCAGCACTGCCACCCCGCCCGGCACAGGGCGATGCAAGGTGCGTTCGATAAAAGTGCCCTGACCAGGTGCAGCATAGGCCAAGTACGGTGCCGTCAGGCCCCAAACAGTTGCGGCGCCTAAAAGGCGCCGCCGTACCAGGGAAATATCAGTGTGATTCATCAGAATGCTCTTTGAAAAACACCCCTGGAGCCTGCTGGCTCCAGGGTTACAGGCTCTGATTCAAGCCGCTTTATTCATTTTCACCTGTGGAGGTCAACTCTTTTTCTGCTTCTGGCAGAATCTGAACCTTCTCTTCCACACGCATGGCTTGCAGAACGGCTTGAGTCTCCGTGCGGGCCATGGCTTGGGTCAACTGTGCTGTCAGCATGTCCAGCCCAGGGTTGCCGGACTTGCCGGGCTCATGGCTCAGAATCTGCACCACGGTGTAGCCCTGGGGTTGGCGATCACCCACATAGGCAGGCAGCTTGTCCACGGGGTTGGCCAGAACCTTGTTCAGCAAGGCTTCGTCCATCTCGGGGAATTCCGCACGGCTCACGGCAAACTGGGCCGAGAAGTTCTCAGGTTCGGCACCCGCTTGCAGCTGCTTCAGGTAGTCCTCACCGGCCTGAACCGCCAAGGCAGCCGCTTTTTCACGGCGCAGGTTTTCCTCAGCAATAGTGCGTACTTTATCCAGTGCAGGCACATGAGCCTCGGTGACGTCGGTGACGCGCAGGGCAATCAAGGTGTCAGGCGATACTTCTACAACGCCTGCATTCTTGCGCGAAGCCAGAGTTTCGGCATTGAACAAGGCTTGGCGAACACGGCTGTCATCCAGCACGGCTGCATCAGGGCTCTTGGCGGCAGCCAGCTCACCTTCAACTTGCGAAGCAGGAATCAAACCTTGGCGGCTGATGCCTTCAGCCTGCTTCAGAGTCAGGCCCAAGGCATTGGCGGCGGCTTCCAGATTGTCCTCGTTGTCGTAAACCAGATTGGTCAGCTTGCTGGCCATATCGGCAAAGCGCTCGGAAGCCAGCTGCTTGCGCACTTCGTCCTGCACCTTGCTGCGAGCTTGCTCGAAGGACTCGCCTTGTTCGGGCTGAACTTCGTTACTCTTGAAAATGTGGAAACCGTTGGGGCCTTCAATCACGCCCGACACATCACCTTTTTTCAAGGCAAATACAGCGCTTTCCAGCACGGACGGCCAGGAGCCTTTGCTGATCCAGCCCAGTTCGCCACCTTCACGGGCGCTACCCTCGTCCTGGGAGTTGGCACGGGCCAGGTCGGCAAAGCCTTCTTTATTGGCCTGGGCTTTTTCAGCCAGTTCGCGAGCCTTGGTCTGGGCCGCTTCACGTTCGGTATCGGAGGCACCGGCAGGCAATGTCACCAGAATGTGACTGATGTTCACACGGCCAGCTTGCACGTAACGAGCCTTGTTTTGCTCGTAGTATTGCTTGAGCTGATCGTCGGTAGGTGTCGCCAGATCTTTGGAGGCCGCTGCTTCATTCAGCAGCAGGTATTCCACTTTGACTTGCTGGGGCAGTTCCAGCGATTGCTTGTTGGCGTCATACCAGGCTTGCAGATCGGCATCGCTGATCTGAACCTTGGATTCGAAATCACGGGTCAGGAAGCTGCGTGTGCGTACACCACGCTCTTCGGTCAGGGCGATTTCCAACTTGTTCATCACGCTGGGCAGCATGGAGGAGCTGGCAGCCACGGGACCGAGCACGCGTTGCAGGGCCATCTGACCGCGCTGGCTTTGCTCGAAATCACGGGTATTGATGCCAGCCGAAGCCAGAACCTGGCTGTAAAGGGCGGGCGAGAAAGAACCGTTTTCCTGAAATTCCGGCATAGTGGCGATGTAGTCGCGCAGCGCAATGTCGGAGACGTTAAAGCGAGCGGCAGTAGCCACTTCGATTTGTACACGCTGATCAATCAAGGATTCCAGCAATGCACGACGGCTTTCCAGGCTGTCGGCCTGGGCCAGATCAAAACCGGAAGGATTGTTGCGCTGCATATCGTCCAGCTGCATGCGGCGCGCACGATCAAATTCCTGGGACGTAATGGCGCTATCGCCAACTTTGACAATATCGCTATCGCCCGAAACGTAGCTGGAGTAGCCGCTGACGCCGATCAGTACAAAAGACGGCAAAATCAACACTAACAGGACCAGCTGCATGACGCGTTGGTTCTTACGGATAATCTCGAACATTAATCATCACCTACTTTCGCTTGCAGCAGGGCGCTGCGGGTGGCGCATCAGGCCGGTGAGCCGGCTCGGCCTGAAAATATACCGTATATGAAAACCGTACAGTGTACAGCCCCGGTTAAAATAGTACATTGGCTTTTTATCACGCCTCTTGCGAGTCCGCCATGTCTTCAATGAATCATCACTGGCCCTACCCTGCTTTGATCGCCCACCGTGGCGCCGGCAAGATTGCCCCGGAGAACACCCTGGCCGCCATTCGGGTCGGTGCCCAGAACGGTTTTCGCATGATGGAGTACGACGTCAAACTGAGCCGTGATGCGGTTCCCGTGCTGCTGCACGATGACGAGCTGGACCGTACTTCCAATGGTCAGGGTATTGCCTCCAGGCTAACCTTGGCCGAGCTGTCCGCCCTGGACTTCGGTGCCTGGCATTCCTCGGCCTACGCCGGGGAGCCCATGCCCACATTAAGTTCGATAGCCGCCTTCACCCTGGCCAATCAGGTTCACAGCAATATCGAAATCAAGCCGACTACCGGGGACGAAGCCGAAACGGGCCGACTGGTCGCCCTGGCCGCCCAAGCCTTGTGGGCGCAGGCCAGCTTGCCGCCGCTGCTGTCGTCTTTTTCTGAAGAGGCTCTGGAAGCAGCCCAACAAGCCGCCCCCACCCTGCCCCGTGCCCTGCTGATTGAAGAAGATGTTCCGGCCGACTGGCCCGAACGTCTGGAGCGTCTGGGCTGCATGGGTCTGAATCTGAATGACCGCTTTGTCACTCAGGCTTTGGTTCAGGCAATTCGACAAAAAGGCTACACCGTGGCTGTCTGGACCGTGAACGATGCCGAGCGGGTGCGCGAACTGCTCGATTGGGGGTGCAATGGCATTTTCACTGATAAAGTCACCACCATTCGCCCCGACACTCTTTAATTAAACCGCAACACCAGGATTTCTCTTGTTCAGTTACCGTCACGCCTTTCATGCTGGCAATCATGCAGACGTGCTCAAGCACGCCACCTTGCTGCATATCTTTAATTACTACGCTCAAAAAGACAGCGCTTTCAGCATCATCGATACCCACTGTGGTGCCGGTATCTATGATCTGGAGCACGACTGGGCGCAAACCAAGGGCGAGTTCTACGACGGCCTGGACCGGGTCTTGCAGCAGGACGACTACCCGGAGCTGGTGGAACACTATATTGATGCCATTGCCGACCTGAACCCGGACGGTACCGCGCGCTACTATCCCGGTTCGCCCTGGCTGGCGCTGGAGCGCTTGCGCACGCAGGACAGCTTTCACGGCTTTGAACTGCACCCATCTGAATTCGAAGTCTTGAGCGACAACGTGGCGCAACTATTCCCCCAGGGAAACCGTCGGGTGCGCCTGTATCCGGAAAATGGGTTTGAACAGTTGGGACGCCTGCTACCGCCGCCCTCGCGACGTGCCATCGTGGTAATGGACCCCTCGTACGAGGCCAAATCCGACTACCAGCAGGTCTTGAACAGCGTCAAAAACGCGCTCAAGCGTTTTGCTCAAGCCTGTATTATCGTGTGGTATCCCATTGTGCAGCGGCCCGAAGTACAAGCCTTGCAACGCAAGCTGGAGCAACTGGATACGCCCTGGCTGCATGTCAGCCTGTCGGTTCGTGCTCCGGCCAAAAATGGTTTGGGTTTGCATGGCAGTGGCCTGTTCATCAGCAATCCTCCCTGGACGCTGCTCAAAGCTCTGGAACAAAGCATGCCGTGGTTAACAAAAACGCTGGCCCAGGATGACAAGGCCAGCTTTCAACTTCGTCACTCGGGGCTGTAAGCCGCCCCTTTGCCTTTAGGCCAGGCTCTCGGATTCTTTCATGTAGCGCCACTGGCCCATAGGCAGGTCGCCCAGCACCAGATCGCCAATACGCACGCGCTTCAGACCCACCACTTTCAAGCCGACCAGTTCACACATGCGGCGAATCTGGCGTTTCTTGCCTTCGCGCAAGATGAAACGCAGCTGGTCATCGTTCTGCCAGGACACTTGAGCCGGCAGCAAGGGCTTGCCGTCCAGGCTCAAACCAAAGTTCAGCAGTTCCAGACCACGCTCGCTCAACTTGCCGGTTACACGCACCAGATATTCCTTGTCGATGACCGAGTCTTCGCCAATAATCTGCCGCGCAATACGACCATCCTGAGTCAGAATCAGCAATCCGGTGGAGTCGATATCCAGACGACCAGCCGGCGCCAGACCGCGCAAATGCGCCGGATCAAAGCGTTGACTGCCGCGACCACCCTTGTACTGCGTGGAAGCGCCGATAAGGGAAACCGCATTGCGATAACCGGCTTCGGCTTGCCCCGACACATAGCCCACGGGCTTGTGCAGCAAGATAGTGGCACGTTGGGTCTGACGCTGACGCGCTTGTTTTTCCAGTGTGATTTTCTGATTGGGGTAGGCTTTGCTCCCCAGTTCAGAGACGATTTGACCGTCCACACGAACCCAGCCGCGCTCGATGAAAGCATCCGCCTCACGGCGTGAACACATGCCGCGCTGGGCCATTAATTTTGAGATACGTTCTTTTTCCATGAGCGCTATTTTATGGCTTTGGCGATAATACAGGACATGAAATTTCCCTCCAGCACAAAAAAACCCTGGCATGAGCACGTTCACCCCTCTGCTACCCCCGCTCAAAAGTACTGGCTACACCGTCCCGGTGCCCTGACTGGCGGTCTGCGCCGCTTGGGCAAGGTCGATCTGGAAGTGGTCAGCGAATACGCTTGCCGCTTGAACCCGCAAGAAGCCGCTTTGATTCAAAAGCCGCCAGGCACGCTGGCCTGGATACGCGAGGTGTCCATGGCGGTGGACGGAATCCGCTGCGTGATTGCCCGCAGTTTCACTCCCCTGCCCGCCTCACACAGCGTCTGGCAAGGCATACGGCGGCTGCGTAGCCGTCCGCTGGCCGACATGCTTTATAACGATGCCCAGATACAACGTTCCGCCTTTTTAAGCTGCCGTTTGAATCGCGGCATGAGCTTTTTTCGCACGATTGAGCGCGCCCTGAATCCCAGTGGCGAGCCGGTTCCGCAGGCTCAGCAGATTCTGTCGCGCTGCTCCGTCTTCTGGCGGCACGGTCACCCCCTCCTGGTGGCCGAATCCTTTATGCCAGCCTTCTGGGCACGCGGTGCTACACTGGTTTAGCTCAAATTCAGCATTAGCTAATAAAACAAAGTTATATACAGAACCAGACCATGTCCACGCAAGCCGATCCAAGCCGACGCAACGCCTTTATTCTTTCCGGGATGCAAGCATTAGGCGGGGCAAACCCGGCCTTGGTGGTCGCACTCAGCAGTCTGGTGGGCCAAAAAATGGCCAGCAGCCCGGACCTGGCGACCTTGCCGGTAGGTATTTTCAACCTGGGTCTGGCTGTGGGCATTTTGCCAGCGGCCTACCTGATGCGCCGCTTGGGGCGCCAGGGTGGCTATATCATCGGTGCCTTGCTGGGCATAGGGGCGGGCCTGCTGGCCGCCGCCGGGATCTACAGCCTGTCCTTTGTCATGTTCTGTGTGGGCACTCTGCTGGCCGGGCTGTATGCCTCTTACGTACAAAGCTATCGTTTTGCCGCGGCCGATGACGCCAGTGATGCCTTCCGCCCCAAGGCCATTTCCTGGGTCATGGCCGGGGGGCTGCTGGGCGCGATTATCGCCACCCAGACCATTATCCATACCCAGGACATTTGGCCGGAGCACCCTTTTGCCGCCGCCTTCCTGGCACAAGCAGTCTTGGCAGCCCTGGTCCTGCCCTTCGCCTTTGGCCTGCGCCTGGCACCGGGCACACGGAATCAGCAAGAGAAAATCCCCTACACCGGACGCCCCTTACGCGAGATTGCCTCCAATAGCTACTTCATCATTGCGCTCCTGGCCGGAGTCGCTTCCTATGTGCTGATGAACTTTTTGATGACGGCTTCGCCCTTGGCCATGGTGATGCACGGCCATAGCCTGAAAGAGTCCACCTTGGGGATTCAGTGGCATATTCTGGCCATGTTCGGCCCCAGCTTCTTTACCGGCAATCTGATCAAGCGCTTTGGCAAGATCCCCGTCACCTTTGCGGGCGTGCTCTTGCTGGGACTGGCCAGCATTGTGGCGCTGCTGGGCATGACGGTGCCGCATTTCTGGGTGAGCCTGATTTTGCTGGGTCTGGGCTGGAACTTCGGTTTCATCGGTGCCACCAATATGGTGGTGGACTGCTACCGCCCCGAAGAGCGTGGCCGTGTGCAGGCTTTGAATGACTTCATCATCTTTACCTGTGTGGCCTTGTCCTCCTTCACCTCGGGCCGCGTGCTGGCCGTGTATGGCTGGTATGGGGTCAATACCTGGACGCTGCCGATCTCGGCGGTAGTCATGCTGGCTTTGGCCTGGTTGTACTTCAAGAATAAGCGTCAGCCCTACTTCGCCAGTTAGGCAAAGCAAGGGCTCGTGAAAAACGGCCCCCAAGCCTGGATGAAATCCAAGGCTTGGAGGCCGTTCCTCTTGCGTTCAAATCATCGGTAAATAAGCAGGCTTAGGGCCGCGAGGAAACTGAGCGTCCAATGCCTGAATATGCTCGGGCTGCAGCACCAGATCCCCGGCGGCGGCATTTTGCTGGGCATGAACCGCGCGCGAGGCCTTGGGAATCACAAACACATTGGGGTCACGCAGCAAAAAAGCCAAAGCCACTTGCCGCGCAGTAGCCTGATAATGGCTGGCAATCTCGGCCAGCAAGGCCCCGCCTTGAGAGTCCGGCTCGGGAAAATCATCGTGACCGAAAGGACTGTAAGCCACCACGCTGACTTGATGCTGCTGACACCAGGGCATGACTGCGTGTTCAATGGCACGCTCGTTCAGGTGATACAAGACCTGATTGCAGGCAATTTCACCCGGCCCAACGATGTCATACAGCTCTTCCAGATCCGGCACATCAAAATTGCTGACGCCCCATTGCTTGATCTTGCCTTGCTGAACCAGCTGGTCAAAGGCTGCGCAGGTTTCTTCCAAAGGAATCTGGCCGGGCCAATGCAATAAGTACAGATCCAGATAGTCCGTGCCCAGACGCTTCAGGCTGGCCTCGCAAGCGCGGATTACACCCTGACGGCTGGCATTGAAGGGCAAGACCTTGGACACCAGAAACGCCTCGTGCCGACGACCTTGCAGGGCCTGACCGATCAAGGTTTCTGCCTGACCATCGCCATACATCTCGGCGGTGTCGATATGGTTCATGCCCGCGTCCAGCCCGGCCTGAAACGCGGCCACGCTCTGCGCCCAATCAGCCTGCTCCACATACCAACTGCCTTGGCCTACACGCGAAACACGTGGTGCCGACCCTAGTTTTTCATATCGCATCAGCTTGTCCTGCCATAACTACTGTCCAAACCAGCCCAACTGCGACCCCCTTACAAGGCGTCGCGACCGCTCTCCGAAGTACGGATACGGATAGCCTGCTCGACCGGCGTCACGAAAATCTTGCCGTCGCCAATTTTGCCCGTATGGGCGGCTTTGATAATGGCTTCGATAATCGCGTCACAGCGATCAGCTGCCACCACGATGTCCACACGAATCTTGGGCAGAAAATCCACCACATATTCGGCACCGCGGTACAGCTCGGTATGCCCCTTTTGGCGACCAAAGCCTTTCACTTCAGTCACGGTCAAGCCGTTAACGTCCAGCTCTGCCAGGGCTTCGCGAACTTCATCCAGCTTGAAGGGTTTGATGATGGCCGTAATTTGTTTCATGGTTACTCGCACGTCAAATTTAAAGAGGATCTTTGGCAGCGCCCGGCAAGGACGGACGATGACTTTCTGCTGCCAGACTCAAGCCCAGGCTCAAGTCGCGACCGGTAGGCGACTGGAACAGACGCAAGCCAAGCTCAGGCAGCACAGCCAGAATGTGGTCAAAAATATCGCCCTGGATGCGCTCGTGGTCCACCCAGGCGGTTTTATTGGTAAAGCAATACACCTCGATAGGAATACCGTCCGCCGTGGGCTCCATCATGCGCACCATCTGAATCATGTCCTGATGGATTTCAGGATGGCGCTTGATATACGCCATGCAATAGGCACGGAAGGTACCCAGATTGGTCAGGCGGCGGTAATTGACCGCATCCAGACCGGCACGGCTCAATTCCTGATTGGAACGCTCCAGATCTTCTTTTTTCTCGTTCAGGTAATCGCGCAGCAAGGCAAAGCGCGACAGGCTATCGACTTCAGTCGGCGTCAAAAAACGAACGCTGGAGGCATCAACGCTCAACGTGCGCTTGATACGGCGGCCGCCTGACTCAAACATCTGACGCCAGTTGCGATAGCTCTCGGAGAACAGCTTGTAGGTGGGAATGGTGGTGACGGTCTTGTCCCAGTTCTGGACCTTGACCGTGTGCAGCGCCATATCAATGACAAAACCATCCGCCCCGGCCTGCTTCATTTCGATCCAGTCGCCGATGCGCAACATGTCATTGGTGCTCATCTGCGTGCTGGCCACCAGCGACAGCAAAGTGTCTTTAAAGACCAGCAAGAGCACCGCCGACAGTGCACCCAAACCGGAGAGCAGCAGAACAGGCGATTGATCCAGAATGATGGAGATCATGACAATAATGCCAATCGCCCACACCGCTATCTTGGCCACTTCCACATAGCCCTTGATGGACTTGGTGCGCCCCTTGCTGGAATTGGCGTAGACCTCTTGCCAGGCCCCCAGGAGGCTGACAATCGCCATGATGAGAAAGACCAGAAAGCCCAGCAAGGCCACCCGCTCTATGATTTCCAGCAAGGTCTTGGCCAGGGGCAGCAAGGTCAGATTGGAGCTGACCACCAGCAAGGGCACGGCATAGCCCACATTGCGCACAAAGCGCTTTTTGACCAGGGCACGCGCCCAATCGTCCTTGCCCGCCACTTTCAGCAAGCGCCGCACCAGGCGTGAGAGTACGGAACTGGTCAACCAGCTGACAATCCAGACCAGCACCGTCAGCATGGCCAAACCGGCCAAAATCTGTACCCAGCGATCCTGCGGTAAATACGCTTCGATCCATTGCCATCCCAACAAATCGGCAAAGGTGCGTTCTTGCTCCATGTATTCTTCCTTGTCCAGCCAACCCCAAAAAGGGCCCGCATGGTTTCCTAGAGTCTGAAAACTATCTAATATACTGCACAGCGTCTGTTTCCTGCGGGACTGGATGACCTGCGTCAGCCCGTCCGATCCACTATAATTGCCCTCTATGTCATCAAACACCCCCTCCTCTTCCCAAGACCAGTTCGCCAATAAGGCCATGGCCTGGTCGGCTCGCTTTTCCGAGCCCGTCTCTGACCTCGTCAAACGCTACACAGCGTCGGTGGACTTTGACAAGCGCATGGCCCGCTTTGATATTCAGGGTTCCCTGGCCCACGCCAGCATGCTGGCTGCCGTCGGTGTGATCACCGAGCAGGACAAGGCCGACATCGAGCGCGGCATGAGCCAGATTCTGGACGAAATCGCCCAAGGCCAGTTCCAGTGGTTGCTGGATCTGGAAGACGTGCACCTGAACATTGAAAAACGTCTGGTCGAGCTGATTGGCGATGCGGGCAAGCGCCTGCACACCGGCCGTTCGCGCAATGACCAGGTCGCCACCGATATCCGCCTGTGGCTGCGCAACGAAATCGACATTGCCCTGGACCTGCTGGCCCAGATGCAGCGCAAGCTGGCTGAATTGGCACTGGCTCAGGCAGACACTATTTTGCCCGGTTTCACCCACCTGCAAGTGGCACAGCCCGTTACTTTTGGCCACCATTTGCTGGCCTACGCCGAAATGTTCCAGCGCGATGCCGAGCGTCTGCAAGACTGCCGCAAACGCGTGAACCGCCTGCCATTGGGCGCGGCCGCACTGGCCGGCACCAGCTACCCGATCGACCGTGAAATGGTTGCCAAGCTGCTGGATTTTGACGATGTGTGCCGCAACTCGCTGGACGCTGTGTCGGACCGCGACTTCGCCATCGAATTCTGCGCCGCTGCCGCCCTGATCATGACGCACATTTCCCGCTTCTCCGAGGAGCTGGTGCTGTGGATGAGCCCACGCGTAGGCTTTATCGATCTGGCCGACCGCTTTTGCACCGGCAGCTCCATCATGCCGCAAAAGAAAAACCCCGACGTTCCCGAGCTGGCCCGTGGCAAGACCGGTCGCGTCAATGGTCACCTGATCGCCTTGCTGACCTTGATGAAAGGCCAACCACTGGCCTACAACAAGGACAACCAGGAAGACAAGGAAGGTCTGTTCGATTCGGCTGATACCATTCGCGACACCCTGACCATTTTTGTAGACCTGATCTCGGGCATCAAGGTCAAGCCAGAAGCCATGCGCGCCGCAGCGCTGCAAGGTTTTGCGACTGCTACTGATCTGGCCGACTACCTGGTCAAGAAAGGCCTGCCTTTCCGTGATGCCCACGAAACCGTGGCCTTGGCCGTGCGTGAGTGCGAGCAACTGGGTTGCGATCTGGCTGATCTGAAGCTGGAACAGCTGCAGAAATTCGACAGCCGTATCGAGTCGGACATTTTTGGCGTGTTGACTCTGGAAGGCTCGGTTGCTTCGCGCAAACACATCGGTGGCACCGCCCCCGAGCGTGTTCGTATCGAAGCAAAGCGTATTCTGGATCGCATTCCAGGCTGATAAGAGCTTCGACTGGAAGCAGAAAAAGCCGCTCCTGTTTTAGGAGCGGCTTTTTTTATAGGTATCAACTCAGATTTGATCTGACGTGTTTTGTCAGTTGCGTTAGGGTTAGGACTGGAACTTCTGCTTTCGGCCAGGAAGCGCCGTTCGCCGGGACCGTCGCTCAAACGTTCAAACGTCTCATCCACCGAGAAAGCGGCCACTCGACGCACACCTATGAACGTTGCCTATTGCGCCGTTTCCAAAACATGCTGGAAGTCGCACAGGGTCGGTTTCGCGGGCACGGCAGCCGCCACTGACGACGGATCTAACTGCGTGCGTCCAGCGCCACTCGAATGCCGAATGGACGTTAGACATCAAGCCTTTAGCCGTCAAGTTGATAGCAATCATGCCGACACCTCTGGCATAAGGCGATTCAAGCGCAGGCGGTCACATCTCAAGTCGTATGCGGAACGCAGGTTTAACGCGAGCGAAAAATAGGATTAACTATGGGCACCGACCGTCGTTTCGGTAAGAGCTCGCTCTAAGCGAACGAGGACAATCGCGAGTTCACGAATTTGAATCGCTTCTTGTTGAGTGATGGAAGGGTCACTTGCGGAACCGTGGCCCGCGAGAGGCTCTATGTTGCGGCGTTTAAAAATGCCCTCCATGACATCAAGTAGCGGTGTGGCCAGTTTCGAATGGTTGCGATACTGGCTGAACCAACCTCCGAGACTCTGGTTTTGTACGTTAGGGTTTGGCACAACTTGCTTGGCGAGAGTCTCAAAAATTGACGCTCCAGTGTGAAGCACTAGCGACCAATCCTTATCTTGCATGGCCCTGTCCATGCGCTCAACAAGTTTGCGGATGTTTACGTACTTTTCCGATCCGACTGGTTGGTCTGGCAGCTCCGTAACCTTAGCTATTACGATCCGTGCGTCGTCGTCTTTTAGAGATATGCGAAAGCCGCACCCGTCTGCCTTTAGGATCCGATTGACGTCTGTCGATTGGATGTTAGTTTCCTCGATCAGGTCCGCAAGGATTTCAGCGAGCGTCGCGGTGTCGGGTCGCCGCATCGCAACCTCCATTTCACCGTTATGCCAAGCGTACTCGGCCGGAAGGTAGTCCCAGTCCGAAAGCTCGAGAGTGTAGATTGGCTTACCGACAGCGTTGTTCACGATGTTGACAACCTTGTTTTGCCGGATGAGTTCGATCTGATGCGCATCATCATTAGCGCTGTCTGATTTCACACTCTTACGTAAGAGCCTCGTCAGTTGAAGCCGTGCGGACGTGGAAACGACCTCAAGTTCCAATTGCTCGCGCATGCGGCTGCTGAGACGTGCACCTGGAATCAACGCAAGAGTATTCGATGGCTTTGGCATTAGTAGAATTTGATAAACCGCAGATTGGCCAATAGTATAAATTAACTTAATCTTTGTAGACGAGCCGCCGTTGCTGCTCCGGCCCACCTTAGCCGTTGAGGCGGGGTGACTTTACGTCCGGGACACTGACAGTTGTTGGCGCAAGAGCCGCCAATTATGGTGGGAGCGACTCAACGTCCGCCTCGGGTCGAAAGCATACTGTTCGTTGACGACAATGAGGGCTCCTTTCATCGAAGGAGAACCCCATGAAACCGGATATCAATGAAGCAAAACCGTTCTTTCCTTGGAACAAGGGGAGGCTTGTTGGCCAAAAGGCTCCGTTGAAGCTGAAAGAAATCTGGGCGATCCGCATACGGCTACAGCTAGCTGAAAAAGTGCGGGATCTGGCGCTTTTCAACCTAGTCATCGACAGTAAATTACGTGGCTGCGATTTAGTCAGCTTGCGCGTTTGCGATATTTCACAAGGGAAGATCATCTACCCACGAGCTATCGTCATGCAGCGCAAGACACATCGTGTGCAATTCGAGATCACTGAATTGACGCGACAGTCGGTGGCAGCGTGGATTGATCTGGCGAGTCTTGCTCCAGACAACTACTTATTTCCAAGCAAGATAACAAAATCGCCGCACCTGTCTACGCGGCAGTATGCACGCATCGTTGTCGGTTGGGTCAAATCGATCGGTTTAGACCCTGGGACATATGGCACGCACACTATGCGTCGAACCAAGGCGACGCTTATCTACCAGCGAACGAAGAACCTTCGGGCCGTCCAACTCCTTCTTGGACATACCAAGTTGGAGAGCACAGTGCGATACCTTGGCATCGAAGTCGACGATGCGCTGGAAATGGCAGAGCAGACAGAAACGTGAGGTTTGCTTACAATCGGACAGCGCATCTATCCAGATTGTCGCTGTCCGGCCAAGAGCAGTCATTAAGTGACAGTGATTGAGCAGTTACCAAAGGTCGGACGCGATTTAGGAAATGCGATTCGATGCAAATTCAGTAAATCGATGGAGATGATGGCTCGGATGCAATTTGTTGACTTGCCGCTCGCATGTGCTTTTTAGGGGCTGACCAAGACGTAGTCTCGACCGATGTACTAAGTAGATTTAGATAAATATACAAATCAAATCATTTGGTAAGGGTAATGACAGAGGAAACATGCTCCACAAGTGCCGAGCACATTAATCGGGAGGCTGGCGATAAGACGAAAGGCTTTCGTTTTCAGAAGCTACGTGCGGCAATTCGTTTTCTAGAACGAGTGCAGGCTAGCAATGGCGGGCAAGTCCTTTGTGCAATGGAGCTTCTTGAGGACTCTGTGCTGTTTGACGGCAGTAGTGAAGCCCTCGTCAATGGTGAAGAGAACAAATATTACGGTTCACGCATCAGCTTCAATTCTGAGGCCATGAAGAACACCATGGTCGCCTTCTTGGACCTATACTTCGCGTTCCAAGGCTCAGGAGACTTAAAGCTAGGTGTTTACGCCTCTGCAGAAGTCGCTCAAGAACGTATCTCTGCTGAGTTTCGATCCAGTCTCGGTTTCGAAAAAAAGCAGAAATTCTATGACATCCTTCAGAACCTCACGCTGGGTTTTGACCTGGATGCAGAAGAGAGCAAAATTGCATTTGCGATAGTTCGGACTGAGTACCTCAAGCAGTACAAAGACGCCCAAAAAAAGGGGTATGGAGCCATGCTGGAGGCAATGCCTCTGGCCAATTTCTCAGCCTTCATCAAGTCAATTGAGTGGTCACTGAATGATGAAACCAATGAAAGCCTAGAGACAGCAGCACTCCACTTAGTCAGAACATGCAAGTTCTACACCCACCGCCATACCGGCCTCGAGCGGTTCATTCTTTCGACTCTACTCAATGAGCTCGAAAAAAGGTCTGGTGCGAAATCTGTTACTGACAGACTGCTCAGCACAGACACTCTAAAAACTATTTTCAGTGACATCCTCTTCGCTCCCTCAACTAACGTGCTGACAGTTGACCCTGCCTGGGACGATTGGGACGATGTTGAGCAGCCTGAGTTCAGAAACCTGACCGAGAAAATCACGGCCGTTTGTCCTGATTTCAGTCCTAAATTACTGAAGGTATACGCACGAACTTGTAGCCTCGCGAGAAACGTAGGGGCACATGAGGAAAAAGAAATGAAGGCGCTTCTTCGCAGAATTTTGGACGTATGTGAAGAGCCCCTGCTGGCAAGTAGCTCTGAGGCTTCCGCGTTCACTCAGAGGCAGGTGCAAGACATGATTGAGGAGTTGGTGAAGCTTGCCGACCAGCATGTCGCTTCCTTACGAGGTCGCTATCAGTATGGCTTACGTGACGCTCAGTCGATTAAGGGAGCCGTGCTTACCTTGTTTGACGACTGCTACTTAGCCTTCGATGAGGTCCAAGCTGATGAGTAGTAATGAACATTCGCCGGCAGGCCCCCCCAAGGGACCACACAAGAGCAAACGCCCGTTGTTCTTCATCTCTGGTGAAGACTTCTACTTTGTAGCTTATTCCATCCTCTTGGTTCTTGAGTTCCTAGGGGGGCCGTCCAAGAGGGTGGCGGACCATAGGAAGATTGCCTACTTAATCCAGTTCTTAGGAGACTCACGACTGGTCGATTTGTTGGAGAGGACACAGGAAACCGGCGTCGCCAACATGGTTGACCGCGAACTTCTCTTCTCTAGCTATGCCAATGCAGAACTTCATAAGCGAGAGGTCTTCAAGATACTTTTCTCGTTGGAGCGGAAGGGCTTCCTAACGATACAGCGAGCAGGAAGAGTCGAGGAGCTCGCCATCACCTTAACAAGCAAAGCCTTACCAAAGGACTTTTTCAAGAGTGACCAATTCGCTGAAGAGCGAACTAACGCTGAAACGTTGAAGAGGCTTCTGCCTCGTCTATCGAGATTTACATTGGACACTCTGCTGTCACACCTGTACAGGGAGAGAGGGGTTAGCGTATGGGTTTCCTGAGCATCAGGAAGGTTGAATACATCGGTGATCAGTACAGCTTTGAGTCACCTACGTTTGGGGACGGTGTCACCTTCATCGCCGCGGAGAACGGCGGAGGTAAGTCGACCTTCTTTAATCTTATTTACTACGGGCTGGGGGGAAGGGTCGAAGAGTTTAGCTCCGACGCGAAAGAGCCACACACGGAGATTG
The DNA here is from genome assembly GCF_024266725.1 of Alcaligenes sp. NLF5-7. Lineage (NCBI taxonomy): Bacteria > Pseudomonadati > Pseudomonadota > Betaproteobacteria > Burkholderiales > Alcaligenaceae > Alcaligenes > Alcaligenes sp. NLF5-7. The sequence goes on along the minus strand of NZ_CP100755.1, from coordinate 3,679,555 downwards.
TGAATGACACGAACAACCTCGTTCGTCTCGTCATTGGCATCGATGAAGAGCTCTTCACCCTCAATCGGCGCTTTGGTGACAACAACATCACCGTAATCAAGGCCGCTCCGGAGGTAGATGGGGTCACGGCCGAAGTGCAAGCTGATACCTATCCGCTATTCCGACGCGATGACGCGAAAATTTTTTCTGACTGGTTGTTGGAGAAGTTGAACATTCCTGTCGTCGACATCGTTCAGGGAGGGAGACAGTTCAAGCTAAATTTCACCGACCTAGCTCGGCTGATTTATCACAACCAGAACTCGGACCCAAACGGTATTTATAAGCCGGCAGACGTGGGGAGCTTTTTGTCCGACTCCTTAGAGATTCGTCGTGCAATCTTCCAGATTCTGGTGGGCAAGACCTTGCTGGAGCTCTACGAGGCGATAGGTGCCCAGAAGAATGCAGAGAGAGATTTTCAAGCCGCGAAGTCGGTGCACCAAGAGTACCAAGACATCGTTGGGCATTTGCTCCGCGCTAGTGGAATCAGTGAGACCTCGAATGCTGAGGCATGGACGGCGCAAACTCACGAGCTCAATGACCAAATTTCTGCACTGCTTGAATCACGCAGGGCGTTTTCCCGTGGGCAGTTGGGTGACGAACAAGCGCAGCAAGCTCTGGATGCAGAGCTACAGCAGGTCGTTGAGCTTGAAGGGCAGCGGCGTGTCATTGACGAGCAGCGAGAGCAATTGGCTCGCGAAGCTGGTCGCCTGGTTGATGTTGAGCGTTCACTTGAAGCCGACATTCTGCGAATCAACAAGGTTATCTATGCTCATAGTCAACTGAATCTTTTCTCTCGCGACACATGCCCTTATTGCTTGAATGACGTCATACGGACACCCGGTCACTGTGTTTGCGGAGAACGTGTTGAGGAGCAGGACTATCAGCGGTTCTTCTACAGCCCTGCGGAGTACTTGGAGATTTTGAAGGGAAAGACCAGTGCACTGTCCACCTTGCGATTGGCGATGTCTGGCGTTAGAGATGAGCACGCCAGCACGATAGATGAGCGCAACAGGGTCATGGACAAACTTTCCGCAAAGCGGGCACGAATCGCTGAAGCTGGCGCTAGCCCCTATAAAGTCGAGAAAGTTATCGAGGAACTCGACGAAAAAATTTTGGAGGCGCGTGAGAAGTTGGCCAAGGCAAAAGAGGCGCTGAGGCTCGAAAGCAAGCTAGTTGGACTTCAAGCCAAGCTCAATAATAAGACGGCCCTTCTCTTTACCGCGAAGAATAATGTGAAGCGTCTGGATGCAGAATCAAAGACGGAACTTGAGACTCAGCTTACCGCCTTCAACAAAATCTATAACGACTTCATGACGTCGGCCGTTGCTGATTGTCGAAGTGCATCCATCGACCCTGAGACGTACTTGCCTCTTATCGACGGAGGGAAGTACCGAGAGCACAGCGCTATGGTTCCTAAGCGTTTTCTCTACTACCTCAGCTTGTTGCAGTTGTCGTTGATTTCGGAAATTCCATTCCCGCGTCTCCTATTGATTGACACACCTGAAACTGCCGGTATCGACTTCGATGGACTCGTGAAGGTTATTCGAAAGATTGCAGAGCTAGAGAATCCCAATGACAAGCCATTTCAGATTCTCTTCTCAACAGGTCAAGACAAGTACCCTCCGGAGTTTGCATCGAAAGTCCTGTTGAGAATGTCAAAAGCGAACAGACTTTTGATTCCTAAAGACGCGATGACGTCTTGAACGAGCAACGCTCTCGCTTTTTGGATAAAGGCTTTTCACTAACAACTGTCATTACTCTTTTTTAGCTAACTGAAGCTAATCTGCCTGAGCCAGCCGGTCGCGGCCATGCGCCGGACGACCGCTTCTGCTACAAAACAGCTTGTGGTTTCTCCTATTAAATGACCGCTTTGGGTCGTTTTCTGCCCAATAGATCTGCCAGCGTCTGTCAGATCAACCTGAGTCAATACATTTATATCGCTTCAACCCACTTCCGATCCTGCCCGGATTTGCAGCTTGGACTTCATGCTCAGCTTCGCTCCTGATACTGACAGGCTATCTTTACTAATTTACAACTTCGGGCTACATCTCCTGGCCAGCTAAAGCCTCCAGCAACGATCAAAAAAGCGGCACCGCCTCAAAGTGCAGGTGCCGCACTCGACGTTAAGGCTGCGGCTGAATCAACAGCATCGTGCTGGTTTGCGCATTACGACGAATGTCCGTATGCGTCACATCCATGGTCTTGCACTCAAAGTTCTCGTACAACTTCAGCTGATCCTCGTAATGCGGGCTGCGCACACCATTACGGTCGGTGAAACCGCTTTGCCCGGGTGGCATGGCATCGCAAAACTCCACGCCCTGGGCATCAAACACCACACGGTTGTTTTCCGTGCCACGGTTCTGATAGCCGGTAAAAGCAAAGGTGTTGCCCAACATCGTTTGCGGCGTTCCCGTGAAGTTCTTGTCACTGAAGCGATGCACTGAGGTCGGCATGGTCCAGCGCTCCATCTGGGCACCCTGCTCCTGGCTCAAGCGGGCCTGCGCATTTTGCAAAGCTGTGTGCATGACGTCTTGAGACGAGCGCTCGCCAAAGACATTCACACGCTTGGGATCAGGATGGGCTTCCAGCGCCAAAGCACGCAACAGAACCTTGGTGCCCATGCTCAAGTTGATCGAACCGGGGTTGGGGCCTTGCTGCGTGGCAAAACCGGTCTGGCTATACATGGCGCGATGCGATTCAGGCACCACCGGCATCAGGACCTGTTTGTACATTTCTTCCAGCCATGTCTTGAACAGCACCCGAGCTGGTCCAGCATTTTGCCCAGCTTTATCGCGTTCCATACCATCCCAGGCCAGCAAAGTCGTCAACGCCGCCTGACCAGCGTCATTGGCAGGTAGACTTTGCGCCAGCTTTTCCAGATGCGGACGAAAGTAGCGCCAGTTCACATCGCTGTAGGACGCCTTCTTGTTGAACGCCCAGATCTCCTGCACGCTGAACACATCTTTCTGCTGATACTGGCTGGCCAGCTCGTTCATGCGGTCGCCATAGGTCCAGTAGTAAGTATCCGTATTAGTTTTATCCGACGCGGGCTTGTTATTCCAGTTGACCAGATAGCCTTGCGGCGGATTGTAGGCTTTAGGAATCGCGTCAAAACTCTTGATGCCCTGCCACTCCATGCTGCCGTCCCCTTTGGCTGGCACGCGGATGTCCTGATTGGCAGGACGCTGGGGCAAGAAAGCAGGAGAGACATAGCCGATATTGCCGTGCTTGTCGGCGTAGTACCAGTTAATGGAAATCGCCATCTTGCTGGCCTGATCCAGAAACTCCGTCCAGTTGCGCGCCTTGGCCACATTCAGCCAAGCCAGCAAGGACTGCACCTCATAACCATCCCAGCTGCGTTTCTTGCTGTAAGCCGTGCCCTGATCGTAATCAAACTGCATCACGGGGCCGTGTACGGTGCGCCAGATCGTCATTTCACGATCAGCCTGACCGCGTACCTGGATACGCTCCTTGCGCTGCTCCATCGTGCGCCAGGCATTATTGAACCAGTACTGATCGGCGCGCGCCGGGTTCAGTTTCTCCTGATACATATCCACCACGTCCTGGGGACCAGCAGTCGCCCCCCAGGCAATCTCGCTGTTGGTACCGAACAGAACAATCGGATAAGCAAAAGGCGTATTGCCCACCACATCAAAGCCCGCGCCGTGCAGGCCAATACCGTAGGTGTAAGCCGGGTTGTACCAGCCAAACTGCGGGCCGTTGATCAGAACCGTAGAACCATCCTGAACGAGCTCGGGGCGGGTGCTCCACAGATTACTGGCTTTAGGTGCAAAGTCCGGGCCACGGCCACCCCAATGCTTGTCCTGACGCTCCAGCTCGGCAGCCAGCACTTGTGAAGAAACATGAGCCAGATTCTGCGTCCCTGCTTGCGCCTTTGGCTTGCGCTCGGCAGCAGGTGCCGGAACGGTGGTGGGGGCTGTTGTGTCATTGATCCACAGCAGTTCATCAAACAAGGCGCGGCCACGTTCCGGGCCGTGCTGTTTTTCCAGAGACTGACGCATGGCCAGTGCCGTCACTTCCAGATTCGTGTCGGAAAAGCGATTGGCCATGGAGCCCACCCAGATCATGACCACATCAAAGTCGGTCAGCGGCTCGGGTTGGAAATCAAAGTCTATGTATTCTTTAGGCAGCAGTTCTGGACGACGGCGCACCTGCTCCAGATAAGCGTTATAGCCATCGGCATAGCCACGGAAAATATCGCGCTCATCTTTGGACAAGGCTGCAATCTGCCGCTGAATAGAGGCAGGGGTGAAGTTCTGTCGCACCTGCATGTCGTACTTGACGTAGACATCCTGCTCGCCAGGGCCCAGAACGGCGGCTGTTGTGCCTACAAAGGAGCGGCGCGCCATATCCATCTGGAACAGACGGTCTTGGGCGACCGCATAACCATAGCCGTAATACAAGCCATAGTGGCTGTCGGCAAAGACGTGCGGCACACCATAGCTGTCACGCATCACCTCTACCGACTGCACCTGCGCGTGGGCCGGTGCCCCCGCCAAACCCAAGATCAAACCAGCGGCCGTAACCCCTGTACGAACAAGCCCTTTCTGCATATCTGTCCCTTGTTTTTATGATACTGAAAATTCTTATGAACCTAAAATATTGAAGCCAATACAAATAGGAAATCACAATGTAAAACAATCAGGATCGAAAACAAGTAAGGGCTTGCCCTAGTCAGCGCTGCTAAGCAAGGGCTTGAAAACGTATTTAGAAAGACACCAGACGACCGGGATTCACCGCACTCATCATGCCAATGGCTGCCTTGACCACAGGGATCGCCAGGCCGGATAACTGATGGCCCAGGGGAATGCTGCGATGGGTAATATCCGTCAGCATGGCAAAGTCCTCGTTGCGACCCATGACGTCGTCACTAATGGCTTTACCAATACGCACGGTTTGCGCCACGCCGTGACCACTCCAGCCATGCACCATGTACACAGGTACCGCATCCTCGGTCTTGCGCGAGTCGGTTGCCCCGTTCAAGGTGAAATCACTGATCCCGCTCCAGGAAAAGTCCAGCTGCACCTGCTCCAGCTGTGGGAAAACCGTCTGGATACGATCCAGCAGGTAGTCATTGATACGTTCGGGGGACCAACTGGTGCCCGTACCCTGCCCGCCAAACAACAGGCGGTTTTGACGCACGGCGCGGTAATAATCGATCTGGAATTGCGTGTCATACACCGCACGGTCTGTTGGCAGCAACTCGCTGACTGGACACCCCAAAGGTTCAGTCACACCCACATAGGTATAGAACGGGACAGTGGTATTGGATTGTGTCGGCAAGAACTGCGAAGTCGTATCATGCACGGCCAGCACCAAGGCCTGACGGGCCAGAATCGTGCCACCGGGGGTGATAGCCAAAGCGCCCTTTTCCGTCTGCTCGATTTCCTCGACCGGGCTGCCTTCGTAAACTCGACCGCCGTGCTGAACCAGGCCGTAAACCAGTCCGCGCAGTAGCGCCAAAGGATGCAGTTGACCACCCAAGGTATCCACCACGGCACCATGATATAAGGGCGAGCGGATTTCCTGCTCCAGCTCGTAGCTACCCACAACTTCCACGCTGGTATCGCCCAGATAGCGGCGGGCATCCGCCCCCTCTACCAATGCTCCCATATGGCCTGCGTGAATGGCAGCCGTTAAATGACCACGACGCCGATCAAAATCCAGTTCGTAATCCTGAGCAATCTGATCGAGCAGATCCATAGCTTCATGCGACGCGAAGCGCCATAAGCGGCGAGCTTCATCCAAAGGCAGATGCGCAATCATGTCTGCGGCTTCCCAACGGGCCAGGCCGGGAGTCAACTGACCACCGTTTCGGCCTGAAGCGGCAGAGCCAATACTGTCTTTTTCTACCAGCACCACGTCCAGGCCAGAGCGGGCCAGGTGCAAGGCGGTAGAGGCACCCAGCAAGCCACCACCCACTACCAGCACATCACATTGCGTGTCGGCTTGCAGAGGCTCAAAGCGGTTCCAGGGGGCAAGCGATGCTTCGTAATACGTCGCGGGCGCGACAGCTTCGTTCAGATGGCCTTGTCGCCAGTTCCACAATCGGGGATTACTGACCAGCAGGCTCTCTGCATTGGAAACATCATTTAAAAGAGTCGGTTTGGAAATAAGCATAAATGTCCTGTGTCTGTTACGGCCTTTTGGCCGCCTGGATCACAGAGCGGAATGCTCCGGTGACGCCCCGTCAACGCGGCGTTCCGTTCTGTCTCGTTATCAACACCCCGTTGTAAAAACGGGGTGGAACGATCTTCTTCTACGCTGTAGAATTAATTTATTCTACTCTGTAGAGTTAAACTTGGCAAATCTGCCCTTTCCCTATCAAAGGAACTCTATTGGCCCAAGCACCCGCCACGCGCACACGCAAACTGAATAAGGACGAGCTGGTGATCGCCGCCGTCATCTTGATGGAGGAAGCCGGAGACAGCGGCTTTTCTTTACGCAAGCTGGGAGAGCGAGTCGGTTGCGATCCAATGGCCGTGCTCTATCACTTCAAGTCCAAGGACGGCTTGCTGCGTGCGATGGCAGATTATTTGACAGGCCGCATTCAGGCTGTGGATACAGGTCTGTCGTGGACAGAGCGTTTGTATGAATTGGCCCGACAGTACCGTGAGCTGGCCTTGGGCCACCCACAGACTTTTCAGCAAATGCAGCGTTTTCTGAATACCGGCAAGGCCGACTATCTGGTTCTTGAGCAGGTATACAGGGCCTTGCGCGATGGCGGTTTGAGCGATGCCGAAATCCCCGCCGCCTGTGTGGGCTGGTATGCCGCTTTATATGGATTGATTCAGGGCGAGCTGGGTGGGCTTATCCGCCCGGTCACAGAAGAAGAACTGAGCGAACTGGAACAATGGCCCGCCGAGGATGTGCCTATGCTGCGCCAGATTCTGCCGCGCTTTGTGCATCTGCAATCCGAGCAGGTATTCAAGATGATGATGGAGCTGATACACGATGGCTTGATTGCCCATGCAGGTAAAGCGGCGACACCTGCCACCAAGCAGTAAAACCAGAAACGGACCGAATCAAACACACAAAGCCGATCAGCCAGCCTAGCCTTCAAACGTGGTGATGAAAAGCATGTAGCTGCCGGCCACCTTGGCAAGGACACGGGCTGGCTCATGCCCACATTTCGAGAAAAACACCTGAACGGGACTGATCCTTCAGCCAGCCTTTAAAACGTGACACCACCGAAATGGTCGGTGTTGAAGGCAACAGCACCTTGGACGAACGAGCTGACAAAGCCCTCCAAGAAAAACAAAACGCCCCACAAATTGGAACTTTGTCCAATTGGCGGGGCGTTTTAGTCCAAGCTTGCCTAGCTGGGCTTAGCGCGTAAATACGGCAATCGATTCCACGTGTGCCGTATGCGGGAACATATTCACCACACCGGCCGATTCCAGCGTGTAACCACCCTGGTGAACCAATACACCGGCGTCCCGAGCCAGAGTACCTGGGCTACAGGACACATAAACCAGACGCTCGGGGCGCTCGTGCTTTTCCAGCTGCGCCAAAGCAGTGGCGACCGCAAAGGCACCATCACGCGGCGGGTCAATCAACATGCGATCAAAATGGCCCAGGTCACGCAGCCATTGCACGTCCACCTCAAACAGATTCAGCGTTGTAAATTTCGCCTTGTCCTGCAAATTGTGGGCCAAGGCTGCTTCACCGGCACGTTCGGTCAAGGTGCTGCTGCCTTCAATGCCAACCACCTCGGCGGCACGGCGTGCCAGCGGCAGGCTGAAGTTACCCAGACCACAGAACAAGTCCGCCACACGATGCTCGGGCTTGACGTCCAGCAGGGTCAAGGCACGCGAGATCAGGCTGCGGTTAATGTCGTGGTTCACCTGCGTAAAGTCTGTAGGACGGTACGGCATACGCAAATCAAATTCAGGCAATGCATACGCCAGCTTGCCCGCATCTTCGCGCAGCAAAGGATGGGCCGTTTCCGGGCCCTTGGGCTGCAGCCACCAGCTAATGTCGTGCTCCTGACCGAAGCTCTGCAAACGCTGGATATCCTCGCTGGTCAGCGGCTCCATATGGCGCAAGGTCAAGGTGGTGATCTTGTCGCCCATGGCCAGCTCGATCTGCGGCAAGCGATCCGGGCGGGACAGGCCTGCCAAACAAGAACGCAAGGGCTCCAGCAAGGCAGAAACTTTGGCGGGCAACACACGACATTCCGTCATGTCCACCACGTAGCGACCATTCTTTTCACGAAAGCCGACCAGCACCCCACCCTTCTTAGGCACGTAGCGCATGGAGAAACGGGCGCGGTAACGGTAACCCCAGTAAGGGCCGTGCAAGGGTGCCAGCACGCGACCTGGCTTTACCTTGCCAATATGACCCAAGGAATCTTCCAGCACACGTTGCTTGACGGCAACCTGGGCCGAAGGCTCCAGGTGCTGCATGGCACAGCCACCACAGACACCAAAGTTGGGACAGGGAGGTTCAGCACGCTGCGACGAGGCTTTCAACAAGGCCGTCATGCGGGCTTTATCGTAGGAGTCCTTGGAGCGCACCGTCTCGGCCAGCACCTCCTCGCCGGGCAAGGCACCTTCCACAAACACCACTTTGCCCTCTTTGTGGGCGACGCCGCGTCCTTCCAGATCCAGCGATTCAATTAACAATACGTCAGACATTCGATAAAAACCTAAATAAGCGTCCTGCCAAGCAGAATGGCGCAGTTGCATTGCTGCAAACGATGGCGAATCGCTGATTTTACAATGAGCATTCGGCACAACGGGTAAAAACAAGCACAACGCGGCACTAGCTGTTCCACAACGCTATTAAATTCTGAATGACCCGCCCGTCCGACAGGCATAGCCTTCAAGTTGGAAGAGCAATCTGCACTCAAAAAGTCATTCAGTTGAGCACCCTCGAACAGGGCGCACAAAAAAAGCGGCCAGAAGCCGCTTTTTTCAGTCCAGATACCGAGCTTATCGCGTAGGCAGGTACGAGATCGGGTTGACCGGCGTACCGGAGCGACGAATCTCGAAGTGCAGTCGTGGCGAGGTGGTGTCAGACTGACCCAGATCGGCAATACGCTGCCCCTTCTTCACCTGCTGACCCGTTTTAACGTGCAAGACACTGTTATGGGCGTAAGCAGTGATAAAGCCATTGCTGTGGCCGACCAGCACCATGGAGCCTAAACCGCGCACACCGTTACCGGCGTACATGATCTTGCCATCCGCTGCGGCAACCACGGGGTCGCCCACCTTGCCTTCGATATCAATACCCTTGGTCGAGGCATTGAAACCCTGGATGATCTTGCCACTGGCAGGCCAGCCCCAGGCGATCAGAGCCGCGTCGCTGGCGCGAGGCGCAGACACGGGCGTTTCAGTCTTGACCGGGGTGGCGGGGCTGACGGGCGAGGTCTGTGTGCTACCGCTACCGGCTGGGCGAGTCGTCACTGCCGCCATCGAGGTATTGCCATCCAGACGCAAGGTTTGACCCACGCGCAACATGGAAGGATCCGTAATCTGGTTCAACTGGATCAGCGAGTTCACGTCCATGCCGTGCGCTTGTGCAATCTTGTAGAGCGTATCGCCGGGGCGTACCACATAGGTACCCGAGGCACTGCTGACGCTGCCTGCCGCCGAAGAGGAACTCAGGTCAGTGACTGGAGCGCGCTCATTACGGCTTGCACAACCAGCCAGCAGGGTACTGGTGACCACAGCCGCCACCAGGCACTGACGGGGCGTCAAGAACCACTGTGTACCGGTGGAAGCAGCGGTTAACGGTAACCTGACTGCATGCTGCATATAAATCTCCTGAGAATATCTGACTAAATCTGGGTTCCGGCTCGCATCGGCACGAAGCGAACCGCATCAAGTTCTTCACGACGCCAAGTAGCCTGTCCGGTGCGTTCCACCAAAACCAGGCGCTGTTGTGTCGTACCTTCAGGGGCGATCAGTCTCCCCCCCAATGTTAATTGTTCCAATAAGGTTCTGGGAATGACCGGACCGGCTGCCGCCACAACAATAGCATCATATGGTGCCGCGGCAGGGTAACCTTGCATTCCGTCACCAAACATTATTCGAGCCCGTTGCGACAGCCCTAATTGGCGCATGTGATCGCGAGCCATATCACACAAGCCTTTGATACGTTCTACCGCATACACTTCTTTGACCAATTGTGCCAAAACAGCAGCCTGATAACCACATCCGGCCCCCACTTCCAGCACCTTGGTCGGTATTTTCTGGTCACACACCAGGCTGATCATATGGGCCACAACCCAAGGCTGGGAGATGGTCTGCGCAAAGCCGATAGGCAAGGCATCATCTTCATAGGCCCGACTGGCCAAACCCTGATCAACAAACTGATGGCGCGGTACTGCCTGCATGGCCGCCAGCACTCGTTCGTCGGTAATTCCTTGACGGCGCAAGCGCTCGATCATCATGCCACGCGAGCGTTCCGAGTTCAAACCCAGGTTGACACTTGTTGACACTTGCGGTGACAAAATGGCCGACGGTGTCGGTTGTAACTGGCCCCGTTGCACAATACGGGTATTGCTGTTGCTGGCAGACAGGCCACTGCCCAGGCTGGACTTGCCAAACCGATTCCGAGTGCCGTCTGCAAAAGGATAGCGTTTGCCTGGTTTACTTGTCATTGCATCCAGTCCCGCAATCCGGCCAGTTGCTCGTGGTGAGTCAGGTCCGCGCGCAAGGGCGTAATGGATACTGCACCTTGTTCCACGGCACCGAAATCTGTGCCCTTCTCGCTATCGGACACACCACCGACACGGCCAATCCAGTACACGGGTTCGCCATAAGGCGTCTGGCTTTTTACGACCGGCTCCGAAGGATGACGCTTGCCCAGGCGGGTGACTTGCGTGCCCTTCAAGGCTTCGTAGGGCAAACACGGGATATTCACGTTCAGCAAGGTATTGGCCGCCAACGGCTTCTTTTGACAACGCTGTACCAGATCTCGTGCCACGCGCGCTGCGCTGTCCAGGTTCTTCCAGCCGCGTTCAATCAGGGAAAACGCAATTGCGGGAATACCAAACAAATGACCTTCCATCGCGGCCGCCACCGTGCCCGAATACAAGGTGTCGTCGCCCATATTGGCGCCGTTATTAATGCCGGACACAATCAGATCGGGACGGAAATCCAGCAGGCCTGTCAGGGCCACGTGCACACAATCGGACGGTGTACCATTAACAAAATAAAAACCATTGCTGGCCTGGCGCAGCGACAGGGGACGATTCAAGGTCAGGGAATTGCTGGCACCGCTGCAATTGGTCTCGGGTGCAATGACAGTCAGCTCACCCAGTCCTTGCAAGGCTTCATACAAAGCCTCGATACCGGCTGCTGTATAGCCATCATCGTTGGAGACCAGAATACGCATGCTTACTTTTCCGTTAAAAATCTAACAGGGGCAGCAAATTGTACCCGCTGCCTTTGGTATTTTGCTGCAAGGCCGGTAGAATCCGCGCAACAATAATTGTGGAGCTCAATCCTCATGAACGCCGTTTCTTTTGCTGTGGCCGCCCCGCTTGTCGCCCTCTTGTCCTATTTGCTGGGATCCTTGCCGTTTGCCGTAATCGTCAGCAAGATCATGGGCTTGCAAGACCCTCGCACCTTTGGTTCGAAAAATCCGGGAGCCACTAATGTACTACGTAGCGGCAATAAAAAAGCAGCTGTCCTGACCTTGTTGGGTGATGCCTTCAAAGGCTGGCTGGCTGTCTTTCTGACCCAACAGGCCATCAGCAACTGGGGCTGGGCACCGACTTTACTGGGTGTCAGCGCCTTTTTTGCCTTTTTGGGTCACTTGTACCCGGTCTTTCTGGGCTTTAAAGGCGGTAAAGGCGTGGCAACCGCGCTGGGTGTCATCCTGGCCCTGCTGCCCTGGCTGGCTCTGGCTACCGCGGCCACCTGGCTGATTATCGCTTATGTCAGCCGTTACTCGTCGCTGGCAGCCATCATCAGTGCCGTGTTTGCCCCCTTGTTTTACCTGCTCGGTGCCAAGGTGGTCTGGCCCATGAATGCCTCTATTGCCACGGCCCTGGTCCTGATCAGTGCCTTCTTGCTCTGGCGTCACCAGGAAAACATTCGTCGTCTGATGACGGGCAAAGAAAGCAAGATCGGTTCCAAGAAAAAATAAGCACTAACGCTCTTGCTGGGAGACAGGCTGGTTCACACAAGCCAGATCCCAGCGAGGCCGGATGGCAAAGCCATGCTGGCTATCATCCAAAGTCACCAAACCGTGCTTGACACGCATGGCCGCCGCAAAAGCAATCATGGCACCGTTATCGGTACAAAATTCCAGCGGTGGAAAGAACACCTCGCCCTTTAAACGCGCCACGGCTTTCTGTAAATAAGCCCGCAAGTGGCGGTTGGCGCCCACACCACCGGCAACCACCAGACGTTTCAAGCCCGTTTGCTTCAAGGCCTTGATCGCCTTGGCGGCCAGCACGTCCACAATGGCGGCCTCGGTCGCAGCAGCCAGATCAGCGCGTTGCTGTTCGGTAATCCCGCCCTCTTCCGCTTCCAGCTTGCGCAAGCGCGTCAGCACGGCAGTTTTCAAACCACTAAAGCTGAAATCCAGATCCTTGCTGTGCATCATGGGACGCGGCAGCTCGTAGACGCTGGGGTCACCCTGTTCAGCCAGACGCGACAAGGCCGGGCCGCCGGGATAACCCAGGCCCATCAGCTTGGCGCTTTTATCAAAGGCTTCGCCTGCTGCATCGTCCAGCGTTTCACCCAGCAATTCATACTGACCCACACCATCTACACGCATCAGCTGAGTGTGGCCACCCGAGACCAGCAAGGCCACAAAGGGAAAGTCGGGACGCGGCTCGGCCAATAAGGGCGAGAGCAAATGACCTTCCAGGTGATGGATAGCAATCGTCGGTTTTTTCAGCGACCAGGCAATCGACTGCGCCACACTGGCTCCCACCAGCAAGGCACCGGCCAGACCGGGGCCGGCGGTATAGGCAATGGCATCGACCTGATCGAGCTGCATATGGCAAGAAGCCAACACCTGCCGTGTCAAAGGCAGGACGCGACGGATATGATCGCGAGAGGCCAGTTCAGGCACCACCCCACCATATTCACGGTGCATGACGATCTGGCTGTGCAAGGCATGGGCCAGCAGGCCCTGTTCCGTGCTGACCAGCGCCACGCCAGTTTCATCGCAGGAACTTTCAAATCCAAGAATATTCATGGCGCCTATTTTAGCCTGCTGTATTGGGGAAAATAGGAATTTATCCCCTCAAGACAATCAGCGGATAGTGTCTGGGTTGTGCCGATACATCGCGACAAAGGGGGGCGACGCAGTGGCACACTCGTGGTTAAAATCCCGCATCGATAATTTCACGCTCCGATCGCCTAATAATCACAAGGAGGCTGCCCATGTTTGAACGTCTCTTCAAACTCACTGAGCATGGCACCAACGTCCGTACCGAGGTCCTGGCAGGTATCACTACCTTCCTGACCATGTCCTACATTATTTTTGTGAATCCAGACATCCTGTCGTCCACAGGGATGGATCGCAATGCCATTTTTGTAGCCACCTGCCTGGCTGCTGCTCTGGGCACGTTCATCATGGCCTTTGTGGCCAACTGGCCTATCGGCATGGCACCGGGCATGGGCCTGAACGCCTTTTTTGCCTTCACCGTGGTCGCCACCCTGGGCTATACCTGGCAACAGGCACTGGGCGCGGTCTTTATTTCCGGCGTGATCTTCCTGATTCTAACGGTGACTGGCATCCGGTCCTGGCTGATTCGGGGCATTCCCAAATCCCTGCAAAGCGCCATTGCCGCCGGTATCGGCATGTTCCTGGGCCTGATCGCCCTGATGAACTCGGGTATTGTGGTGGCCCACCCTGCCACCAAGATTGGTCTGGGTGACCTGACCCAGCCCGCAGCCCTGTACGCAATTCTGGGCTTTTTCATTATTGCCGCCCTGGACGCGCTGAAGGTGCGCGGTGCAATCCTGATCGGCATTCTGGCCGTGACCATTCTGTCCATGCTGACCGGTCACAGCGAATTTGGTGGTGTGGTCTCCACTCCCCCCTCACTGATGCCTACCTTCATGCAACTGGACATCATGGGTGCCCTGCACACCGGCTTTGTGCACGTGATTCTGGTTCTGGTACTGGTTGAGGTGTTTGATGCCACGGGCACCATGATCGGGGTTGCCAAGCGCGCTCGCCTGATTGAAGAAGGCAAGCCCAATCGCCTGGGCCGCGCCCTTCTGGCTGACAGCACCGCCATTGTGGCCGGTTCCATGTTGGGTACCAGCAGCACCACTGCCTATGTGGAAAGCGCCTCGGGTGTGCAAGCCGGTGGCCGTACCGGTCTGACAGCGCTGACCATTGGTGTCCTGTTCCTGCTGGCCCTGTTTTTCTCGCCACTGGCCGCGACCGTTCCCGGTTACGCCACCGCCCCCGCCTTGCTGTATGTGGCGTGCTTGATGATGCGCGAAATCACTGAAGTGAAATGGGACGACATGACCGAGGCCGTGCCTGCTGCCCTGGCTGCCTTCACCATGCCCTTCACCTACTCGATTGCCAACGGTCTGGCCTTTGGTTTTATCAGCTACGTGATCCTGAAGCTGACAACCGGCCGCTGGCGCAGTATCCACCTGGCCACACTGATTGTCGCCATCTTGTTTGTGATCAAGTACGCAATCGCTACGGAATGAAAAACCCTTTAGCAAACTCGTTTGGCGCTTTAGGGCTGCCTGGAAAACGAGTACACTGATTGCATGTTTAACGAAGCGGCTGAACACCATCAGCCGCTTTTTTATTGCGGAGGCTCCCCCATGAGCATCGTCGAACTGAACGAAGAAACATTCCAGGCTGCAGTAGAAGACGGCAAACCCCTGATCATCGACTTCTGGGCTCCTTGGTGCGGTCCATGTCGCCAATTCGCCCCTGTCTTTGACGCAGCTGCGGCCAAGCACCCCGGCGTGACCTTTGGCAAGGTGAACACGGAAGAAGAGCAGGAACTGGCCGCTGGCCTGCGTATTCGCTCCATTCCTACCCTGATGGTCTTCCGTGAGAACGTCTTGCTGTTCTCGCAAGCCGGTGCCCTTTCCGCTGCCCAGCTGGACGATCTGATCGAACAGGTCCAGGCTGTGGACATGGAAAAAGTCCATGCTGAAATTGCTGCCCAGCAAAACCAGCAGCCTGACCAGGCCTGATTTGCCCGGCCCCAGAAAAAACGCCAGACGATTTGTCTGGCGTTTTTTTTGCATGAATGCGATTTAGTCGCAGTTTTCCAACTCGATAATCGCGAAGCCACTGCGTTTGATTTCATTTTCGACCGGCGCAGAAGCCATTTCCGTATGGCAGAAGCGGCACTCGCGCGAGGTGAAGTTTTCCACACTCACCCCTTTGGCCGCCAGATAGCGCTGACCATAACTCAAGACCTTGTCCATATCCTTGGCATCGTCGCTGACCAAGATATCAAAGTGCATACGACGCCCGTCAGGACGCACAACGTAGGTATCAAACACCGCAATCTTCATGACAAACCCTTTTCAGCAAAAAACCTAGTAGGTACAGGTCGGCCCGCAAGAGGAAGAATCCTGCTTGTCCGCCACCCCCTCTTTCTTGTCTGCTTACACCGGGCGGCGAGCAATCAGTTGGCCGACAAACGCACCCAGACGCAGATCGTCCAGATGGCCCAATTCCTTCAGAGCCAGATTGCCATCACGGTCAAAAATAATGGTAGATGGTGTCCCGCCCAGGCCCCACTCCTTCATGGTGCGCGGCAAGGGGCCGCTGTCTGAAGGCTGATCAATGGCGATGGGGAAATTCAAGCGGTACTCATGGGCAAACGCCTGCAAAGCTGCAGGGCCCATCACGTCGTGATGCTCGAACACGCTATGCAGGCCTATGATGCGCAGATCATCGCGCGAGAACAGCGTATCCAGTTTCTTGGCTTGCGGCAGGCTGTTGATGACACAACCAGGGCAAAGCATCTGAAAGGCCGAGACCACCACCACGCGGCCACGCAAGGACGCCAAGCTTAATGGAGCGGTCGTATTGAGCCACTGGCTGGCATGGATCTCGTAGGACATGGCTTACACCCACAATGCTGACTAAACCCGATCATACCCGCAGGCTGGATACAGACTTAGAAGGAATCAGAGGTATTTAGTATGGCCACTGCCTGGACGGTGCAGAGGGATAATCGTCTGGAGAAGATACCTTTTCGTCCAGAAAGCTCAATCAAGGCGGATGGCGACCAGAGGTCCATTGCAGACCTTGGGCAGAACCGAGGATGACTTAGGCTTGCTCCAGGGGTTCACATTCCCCCTGACCACGCGTCATATTGATAAAGGACTGTTGAAAATCAGCTTTATGCTCGAGCGGCAGATTCAACAGCCACTGCACACCTTCAGCATCGAATTGCTCGTCCTGAACCTGAACGCCAAAGCTGTCGAAACGGGATTGAACCAAAGCCAGATCGGCAAAGGAGCAACGGCAGCGCAAAGCCGCCATGGGAATAAGCTCCTGCTTGTCAGCAAGACGCAAACATTGAGCGGCCACGCCGCCATAGGCGCGCACCAGGCCACCCGTACCCAGCTTGACGCCCCCAAACCAACGTATCACCAGTACCGCAACACGGTCGCAATCCTGGCCTTCTATGGCTTGCAAAATGGGACGCCCGGCCGTGCCGCCGGGTTCGCCATCATCGTTAAAGCGGTATTCCGACCCGATCTTGTAGGCCCAGCAATTATGCGTGGCATCGGGCACACCCTTGGCCTGGAAAAAAGCCAAAGCCTGGCTGGCACTGTCTACAGGCGCAGCCAGTGCCAGAAAACGGCTTTTTTTGATGTCCTGCTCAAAGCTGGTGGGCTCACGCAGGGTAAAGACGGCCACCCCTAGCCTCAGTCCTGCTCGCGGCTGGCCAGGTAGTCTTCGTAGCCACCGCGGTAATCCACCAGACGGCCTTCAGGCATCACTTCGATAATGCGGGTTGCCACGCCGGAGACGAACTCGCGGTCATGGGACACGAAGATCAGAGTACCTTCAAACTTTTCCATGGCCATCTGCAAGGACTCGATCGATTCCATATCCAGGTGGTTGGTCGGTTCGTCCAGGAGCATGACGTTGTGACGACCCAGCATCAGACGCGAGAAAGTCATGCGGTTTTTCTCGCCACCCGACAGCACTTTCACGGGCTTGATGATGTCATCGGCCGAGAACAACATGCGGCCCAGCACCGAGCGCAAAGACTGATCGTCGTCGCCGGCCTGACGGAACTGGCTGATCCAGTCAAACACATTGTCTTCGGTATCGAACTCGTCCGAGACGTCCTGAGCCATATAGCCGATATCAGCGTTCTCGGACCAGACCACCGAGCCGCTGTCAGGAGTCAGATCACCGGCCAGCAAACGCAGCAAAGTCGTCTTACCCACACCGTTCGCACCCACAATCGCAATTTTCTCGCCCGCTTCAATCATGGCCGAGAAGTTCTTGATGATGGGATGATCGTAGGACTTGCTCAAGCCCTCGACCGTCACGGCCAGGCGGTGCAGAACTTTTTTCTGTTCAAAACGAATAAACGGGTTTTGACGCGAAGAAGGCTTCACTTCGATGGTCTCTGCCTTCAGGCGACCAATCTGTTTCAGGCGCGAGGTAGCCTGACGGGACTTGGACTTGTTGGCGGCAAAACGGCGCACAAAGTCCTGCAGCTCGCCAATACGCTCTTTGGCCTTGGAGTTGGCCGCCAGCACACGTTCGCGCGACTGCACCGACGCCAGCATGTAGTCGTCGTAGTTGCCGGGGTAGACACGCAGCTCGCCGTAATCCAGGTCAGCCATGTGAGTGCAGACCTGATTCAGGAAGTGACGATCGTGACTAATGATGATCATGGTGCTCTGGTAGCTGTTGAGCACATCTTCCAGCCAACGGATGGTGTTGATATCCAGGTTGTTGGTCGGCTCGTCCAGCAGCAGGACATCCGGGTTGGAGAACAGGGCCTGTGCCAACAGCACACGCAGTTTCCAGCCCGGAGCCACTTCGCTCATGGGCAACTGATGCTGTTCGACCGGAATTTCCAGACCCATCAGCAATTCACCGGCACGGCTCTCGGCGGTATAACCGTCGTACTCGGCAAAACGGGCCTCCAGTTCGGCGGCCTTCATATAGTCTTCTTCGGTGGCCTCTGGATTGTCGTAGATGGCGTCACGCTCTTGCATGGTGCTCCACATTTCTGTGTGGCCCATCAGCACCACGTCCAGCACACGTTTGTCTTCGTAGGCAAACTGGTCCTGACGCAGCTTGCCCAGGCGCACGCCCGGATCCAGCGATACATTACCCCCGCTTGGCTCCAGGTCGCCGCCAATGATTTTCATGAAGGTAGACTTGCCCGACCCGTTGGCACCAATCAGGCCATAGCGGTTGCCTCCGCCCAGTTTGACACTGACGTTTTCAAATAAAGGCTTGGCACCAAACTGGATCGTTAAATTAGCGGTGGAGATCACGTAAACGTACTTTGAAAAAGGTTGAGTTCAACCCAGTAGTGTATCAAGCAGGCGCGAAATCCGTTAGTGTTCGTGCTCATCCAGAACCAGATAAGCCATGCCGTCCTCGGTAGCCAGGCCCACTTCCTTGCCAATAGGCAGGCTGACCTTGACGTCCACATGTCCATAAGGCAGGCCCGTTACGACCGGGACTTTGACGGTTTCACGCAACCAGCGCACCACCGAATCCATATCAAAGCCATTATCCGAAGCGCCTGTCTTGTAAGCCGTAAAACGGCCCAATACCACCGCCATCTGACGATTGAGCACGCCGGCATGCCAGAGCTGCGTCAACATGCGCTCGACTCGGTACGGTGCTTCACCCACGTCTTCCAGGAACAAGATACCGCCGTTGATATTGGGGAAGTACGGCGTGCCCAGCAAGGAGCAAACCAGGGCCAGATTGCCGCCCCACAGAACACCGTGACCATCGACGGCATCCGAACCCTCGGACTCAAAGCTGAACAGCTCCAGCTCGCCACGCATCAATTCGCCAAACAGTTCGGTCGTCAATTCATCGGTTTCATCGCCACCAAAGTCTGCAATGGCGGTGGGGCCGGTGTAGCTGATGGCGCCAGTTTGCGCCAGCAAGGCCAGATTGAAGGCCGTGAAATCCGACATGCCGACAAAACGCTTGCCACTGTCGGCTACCGCGCGCCAGTCGATCTGGCCCAGGATGCGGCTTAAACCGTAGCCACCGCGTGTCGCCATCACAATGGGCTGAGGCTGTTGCAAGGAACGCTGTACCGCAGCCAGACGCTGAGCGTCCGTGCCGGCAAAGCGTTCATCCACCGCCAGGGCATCCGCGTCTATGTCCACGGCAAAGCCCAGTTGGTTCAGGCGCTGGCTTGCCAGCTCCAGGCGTTTGGGTTCAAGGATCTGGCCAGAGGGCGAAAACAGGTAAATGCCCGAACTGTCCTGCTGCCCACAATGGCACTGGCCATGTTCGTGGTGATGGTGATGATGGTCGTGCTCGGGGCTGCTCATGATTAACCTTGAAAATAAAGTGCTGACATTTTAGCGAGACTACTGGGCGCCATCCAGCGGCGATTGGACTGTTTGAGCCTGCTTTTGCAACTTCTTTTGTTCGCGTCGTTCGCGGAAAAAATCCCGCAAGGCCTGGGCCGCCTCTTCGGACATCAAACCACCCGAGACACGGGTGTGGTGATTCAGAGTGGGATGCAAATGCAAGGACTCCACACTGCCACACACTCCGGTCTTCGGATCGGCTGCGGCCCACACCACCCGCGACAGACGCGCATGCAACAAGGCCCCCAAGCACATCATGCAAGGCTCAAGAGTCACAAACAGACTGGCTCCGGGCAAACGGTAATTGCCAACTTTACGCGTCGCGGCGCGCAAGGCCACGATCTCGGCATGCTGGGTGGGATCGTGATCACAAACCGTGCGATTGGAGCCCACAGACAGCAGCCTGCCGTCCGCATCCAATAGTACGGCACCTACGGGCACCTCGCCGATGCTGGCCGCCAGTTGAGCCTGCTCCAAGGCTAAAGCCATAGCCTGAGCATCACTCAAAACGTCACTCTCTGTTGGCGGTGGTAAGCTAGTTGGCATCGTCAAATCCATTGCGTTATTCAAACCCTGTCGGCACAGCAAAAGGGTCATTTTACTGTCTATGCAGAACACTCCTGATTCTCACGCTATTTTGCGTGTTCGAGGCCTGAGCAAACAATACGCAAACGGGCATCAAGCCCTGCACGCTTTGGACCTGGATATTTGGCGGGGCGAGATTTTTGCCCTGCTCGGCTCCAACGGCGCAGGCAAAACCACCTTGATCAGTATTATCTGCGGGCTGGTCAATCGCAGCAGCGGCACCGTTCTGGTAGATGGCGCAGACAATGTCGCCGACTACAAGCGCGCCCGCCAGAAAATTGGCCTGGTGCCGCAAGAGCTAAGCGCCGATTCCTTCGAAACAGTCTGGAATACCGTCAGCTTCAGCCGTGGCCTGTTTGGCAAAGCCCCCAATCCGGCCCTGATCGAACAGATTCTGAAGGACTTGTCGCTATGGGACAAGAAAGACAGCCCCTTGATTACGCTCTCGGGCGGCATGAAACGCCGCGTCCTGATCGCCAAGGCGCTTTCCCATGAACCGGAAATCCTGTTTCTGGATGAACCTACCGCCGGTGTGGACGTGGCCTTGCGCCAAGGTATGTGGGCCTTGGTGAAACGGCTGCGCAGCCAGGGGGTCACCATTATTCTGACCACCCACTACATCGAAGAAGCCCAGGAGATGGCCGACCGCATCGGCTTCATCAATAAAGGTTCACTGCAACTGGTGGAAACCAAAGACAATCTGATGCGCCGCCTGGGCGGTAAAACCCTGAGCCTGAATCTGGCCGAGCCGATCAGCGCCCTGCCCGCTGCGCTGGAAACGCTGGGACTGCAAAGCACTGCCGACGGCATGAGCCTGCTCTACCCCTTGACCAACCGCGAACAAGGTCATGACTTGAGCAATTTGCTGGCGGCAGTTGGGCAAGCGGGGCTGACCATTACCGACATCCATACCCGCGAGCGCAGTCTGGAAGATATTTACGTTGAGTTTGTAGGGGCACAGTCATGAACTGGTACGCCATCCTGGCCATTTATCGCTACGAAATGTCTCGCACCCGACGCACCCTGCTGCAAAGCATCGTAGCCCCCGTGATTTCCACCGCCTTGTATTTTGTGGTGTTTGGCGCTGCCATTGGCCATCGTATCAATGAAATCGGCGGCGTGCCCTATGGCGCGTTTATCGTGCCTGGGCTGACCATGCTGTCGGTGTTGACCCATAGCGTCTCCAACGCCGCCTTCGGAATTTACTTTCCGCGCTTTACGCGCAATATCTACGAGATTCTGTCTGCGCCCATTTCACACTTCGAGGTGACCTTGGCCTTTGTGGGCGCAGCAGCCACCAAGTCACTGTTTCTGGCGGCTATCATCCTGATCACGGCGCGGCTATTTGTGCCTTACGAAATTGCCCACCCTATCTGGATGCTGTGCTTTCTGGCCTTAACCGCCCTGACCTTCAGTCTATTGGGTTTCATTATCGGTATCTGGGCCGACAACTTTGAAAAGCTGCAATTCGTGCCCATGCTGATTCTGACGCCACTGACCTTTTTGGGCGGCACCTTCTATTCCATCGACATGCTGCCCGAGTTCTGGCAAAAACTGACCTTGCTGAACCCGGTGCTGTACCTGATCAGCGGCTTTCGCTGGAGTTTCTTTGATCTGGCCGATGTGAGTGTGTGGCTGAGCCTGGGCATGACACTGCTGTTTTTAAGTGTGTTTCTTGCCGTGGCGGGCTGGATTTTCAAAACGGGCTATCGATTGCGCCCGTAAATAAAAAAGGCCGGGAATATTTCCCGGCCTTTTTTGGGAACTCGAACAGGACACGCAGTCGCTAAATACTGAACGTCCCCTCAGAACAGTTCAATCGGGATGCACAGCGCAATCCATAAAACTGGCTTGCTCTCCATACTGACGCAGCTTTGCTTCCAGCACGGGTGCAGGCACCCCTTCAATCGGCTTGTAGCCCAGACGCTGCCAATAAGCCACGGCAGGCCCCAAGGACACCAGACTGCAGCGACGCAAGCCACGCTGCCAGGCATAGCGGCGACCGGCTTGCAACAAAGCTCCGGCCACCCCACGGCCTTGCGCGCGACGCATCACGGCGCAGTCGTGAATAAACCATTGGTCTGCGGGCGAAGGCAGGCTATTCAACGCATCGCCCAGGGACGGCGGCAAAAGGCCCGCCCAAGGGTAGGACACCAAATAACCCTGCAGTTGATTGTCAGTATCACGTGCCACCCAGCAGCTATCCGGAGCCAGATCCAGACGGTTCTGATAGAAGCTGCGGTCTTCCAGAATATCCGCGTCGTACACATCCGCCTGGACTTCCAGCACCTGACCCAGATCGTGCACACGCATTAATTCAATTCGTACATTCATAGCTGATACACGGCGGCGTCACGTCGCCACCGTGCCGTTTCACTCGGTTTAGTCGCGGAAGTTATCGTACTGCAAAGGCAATTCCACATCGGTCTGTTTCAACAAAGCGATGGCAGCCTGCAAGTCGTCCCGTTTCTTGCCGGTTACACGCAGTTTTTCACCTTGAATCTGCGTCTCCACTTTCAGCTTGGCGTTCTTGATGGCGGCGATCAGTTTCTTGGACGTAGGTTGGTCCAGACCTTGACGCACTTTCACTTTCTGCCGCGCGCCGGCCACGTTTTCCAGAACCTTCTCGGTCTCCAGGCAGCGCACATCAATACCGCGGGCAGCAATACGGCCACGCAGAATCTGCATCATTTGCTCGAGCTGAAACACGCTGGGAGCCGATTGCAAAATGGTGTTCTCGTCTTCGAGTTCAAATTTGGCATCCGTACCTTTGAAGTCAAAACGGGTAGCCAGTTCGCGGCTGGCTTGTTCCACTGCATTACGCAGTTCGTGGGTGTTGACCTCGGATACAACGTCAAAAGATGGCATTCCTAACCGTCCTGTTCCTTAAGTGCAGACAGGCCGCATGAAGCGACCTGTGTGCTTTTTAGAAAACGCTGCTCTTAGTCCGAAGCGGCTTGCTTGGCCTGCTGACGCAGCGCGAATTTCTGTATTTTACCTGTTGCCGTTTTGGGCAACTCCATAAAACTGAAATGTCGCGGTATTTTAAAGCCAGCCAAGTACTGACGGCAATGCGCTCGCAGTTCTTCCACCGTCACTTCCGCACCGGGGCGTAGCTCCACATAAACGTGAGGCGCTTCACCCCAACGCTCGTCCGGCTGGGCTACAACGGCCGCCGCCTGCACGGCTGGATGGCGATACATGACGTCTTCAATCTCGATGGAAGAAATGTTCTCGCCCCCGGAAATGATGATGTCCTTGCTGCGGTCCTTGATGCGTACGTAGCCGTCCGGCTCGCACACGGCCAGGTCGCCGGTATGGAACCAGCCACCGCCCAGGGATTCCTGGGTGGCCTGCGCGTTCTTCAAATACCCCTTCATGGTGATATTGCCGCGGAACATGATCTCGCCCATAGTCTCGCCATCGGCAGGAACGGGCTCCATGGTTTGCGGATTCAAAACCTGTACGCCCCCTTGCAGGTGATAACGCACACCTTGACGGGCATTGCGCTGCGCACGTTCCTGGATATCCAGTTCACTCCAGGGTGCATGCTGCGCACAGACCGAGGCGGGGCCATAAGTTTCGGTCAGGCCGTAAACGTGGGTCAGCGCAAAGCCCATGCGCTCCATCCCTTCAATCATGGTGGCCGGAGGTGCAGCGCCTGCCACCATGGCCGACACGCCCTTGGGCAGGCGGGACTTCAGCGCTTCGTCGGAGTTGACCAGCAGGGAGTGCACAATCGGTGCACCACAGTAGTGGGTGACGCCGTAATCGACCATATTGTCGACCATGGCCTGGGCTTCCACCTTGCGCAAACAGACGTTCACACCAGCACGGGCCGCAATCACCCAGGGGAAAGTCCAACCATTGCAATGAAACATGGGCAGGGTCCACAGATAGACCGCGTGTTTGGGCATGTCCCATTCCAAGACATTGGACAAGGCCCCCAGATACGCGCCACGGTGGTGGTAGACCACGCCTTTGGGCTTGCCGGTGGTACCGCTGGTGTAGTTCAGGGCAATCGCATCCCACTCGTTGGCGGGCAATTGCCAGTCGTAATCCGGGTCACCACCGTCCACGAACTCTTCGTAGGTTTGCGAGCCGATACGTTCTGCGCCGGTGTCAAAATAATTGTCCACGACGTCGATGACCAGAATGGGCTCTTTGCTTTCGCGCAGGCTCAAGGCTTCTTTCATGACGGCGGCAAATTCGCTGTCCACCAGCACCGCACGCGCTTCGCCGTGATCCAGCATATAAGCGATGGTGCTGGCATCCAGACGGGTATTCAAGGTATTCAGTACGGCACCGCACATGGGCACACCAAAGTGTGCCTGAACCATGGGCGGAGTATTGGGCAACATCACGGCCACGGTATCGCCTTTGCCAACCCCAGCCTTGGACAGCGCACTGCCCAGCTGACGAGTACGGGCATACAGCTGCGACCAGCTCATCTTGATGCCGTTTTGGGCGGGCCCGTAAACCAGAGCCGGGTAGTCAGGGTAGACAAAAGCACTGCGCTCGATGAAATCCAGCGGCGACAAAACACGATAATTGGCGTCTGTCTGGGGCAAATCCTGATCGTAAATACTCACCACAAAGTCTCCAAAAAAGGGCGGGCTAACCGAAATTCACGGCGGTCCGTCTGATAATTGCGCTCTTACATTAGCTGGCTACGCGCCTTTGGGCAAGATCGCCTTTTTAGCTATAGAGGCGCATAATGACACGCTATCCTAGGTATATATCGCGACCGGCTGACTGCTCGCTGACAGTTTGCCCCCTACCTGAAGGCTCTTCATGCCCGTAGCCATGCTGTATATTGCCGCCGGTGGTGCCCTGGGCGCATTGGCGCGTTGGTTCCTGAGTCAGGCTTTGAATGCCCTGTTCCCCACCCTGCCCCCCGGTACTTTGCTGGCTAACTTGATTGGCGGCTATTTAATGGGTATCGCAATGGCCTATTTCAGCGGCTTGGGCCTGGGTCACGAAGGCTGGCGCATGTTCGTCATGACGGGCTTTCTGGGTGGCCTGACCACTTTTTCCACCTTTTCCGCCGAGATCATGACCTTGATGATGCAGCAGCGTTATCTGTGGGCCATGGGCGGCATTGCCATCCACGTTGCCGGTTCCCTGCTCATGCTGGGTCTGGGCATGGCCACGTGGAGCCTGTTTCGGGGGCAAGCATGATAGACGTCCATTTTCTTCAGGCCGGCTCCCCTCCTCCTGATGTCGAGCAGCGTTTTGGCAACCAGAATGCCTGGTTCAAACGCGCTTTGCAGCCCCTGGATGTCAATGTCCACACCTGGCGAGTCCATCAGGATGATGCCCTGCCAGCGCCGGACTGCCCCGACCCGGTGGTAATCAGTGGTTCCTGGAACATGGTCACCGACAAACTGGACTGGAGTGAAAACCTGGCCGCCTGGATTCGGGAACGCTATCAGACACAAATGCCTTTGCTGGGTATTTGCTACGGCCATCAGTTAATGGCCCACGCCTTGGGCGGGCGCGTGGATTACCACCCCAAGGGGGCCGAGGTCGGCTACCTGCCCATTCACTTGTCCGAGCAGGCCCACGAGCATGAACTGCTTGCCAATCTGCCCATGCAATTTCCTGCCCTGCTGACGCACCAACAAAGCGTATTGAGCTTGCCCGAGCATGTGGAAATACTGGGCAGCTCTGCGCATGATCCGCATCAAATATTGCGTTATGGCCCCGCGCAGTGGTCGATTCAGTTTCACCCTGAATTTTTTGCCGGCCTGCTACGTTACTGCGTGCTACGCAAGGCCGAATCCTGGCGAGCCCAAGGCATAGATCCCCAAACACTGGCAGACCCTATTCAGGACACGCCCGACGCCCATCGTCTGCTGTGCAATTTTGTACAGGCTTACTCGTCCAGCGGCCCTAATGGCCGACGGAAAAACTCGCCGGGCGTTTGACCCATCAAATCCCGAAAAGCCGCCACAAAGGCCGACATGCTTTCATAGCCACAAGCTAACGCAACATCAGTGACACGCTCTTGCCGCTCCAGCAAAGGCAAGGCACTCATGACGCGCAGTCGCTGACGCCAGACCCGGAACGTCAGCCCGGTCTGCTGACGAAACAGACGGCTCAGGGTTTTTTCTGACAAACCCTGTTGCTCTGCCAAATCCTGCAAACTCCAATCGCCCGAAGGCTGGGCCTGCAATTGTTCGCAGACCTGCAAAAGACGCGGGTCCGAAGGCCAAGGCAGAATCAGGCCACTTTCAGGCGCCGCCAGCAAACGATCCAGCAGGACTTGCACCAGACGCCCCTGCGCCCCCTCACGCTCGTACAGCACAGGCAAAAGGCTGAACTCGCGTATCAGTTCACGCAGCAAGCGGTCTACCACAACCACTCGACACACCGTAGGGGCCTCTGGCAAGGCGCTGACATCAATATAAAGACTACGAATCTGCGCATCAGGCGAGCTACGCACCCCATGTTCCACACCCGCAGGCACCCACACCGCCTGCTGAGGCGGCGCCATGAAACGCCCGCTGGCAGTACGCACTTCGATCACCCCCGTCAGCGCATAGGAAAACTGCACCCAGGGATGCCGGTGTGGGCGGGCAATGGCCTGATTGGGCAAGGTACGCTCCTGACCATATAAAGGCCTGGGTAGATAGCGCAACTGCTGCAAACTCTCCGGAATTCGCTCCGCAGGCATCAGAATGTCCGTTTGTCGATAATCCATATCCGTTTAGCGATAAACCCCCAAAAAGGTCTACGGTAAAGTGAGGCCTTTCATAACGCAAGCCTTTCAAGCCTCTAACAAACCCATGTTCTCTCAACTGCGACTGCTTTTTGACAACTTCACCCTGATCCTGATCGGCGTAGTGGCACTGGCAAGTTTCTTTCCCGCCTACGGCCAAGGTGCGGTGTTCTTTGACGTGATCACTGGCCTGGCGATTGCCCTGCTGTTTTTCATGCACGGGGCCAAGCTATCCCGCGAAGCCATCATTGCTGGGGCCACCCACTGGCGTTTGCACCTGCTGGTCTTTGGCTGCACCTTTGTCATGTTCCCCCTGCTGGGCCTGCTGTCCAAGCCCATCTTGCTGCCATTGCTGGGCATGCCCTTATTTGTGGGCATTCTGTACATGTGCGCCCTGCCCGGCACCGTGCAATCGGCCATTGCCTTTACCTCGATTGCTCGCGGTAACGTGCCTGCCGCGATTTGCAGCGCCTCGGCCTCCAGCCTGATCGGTATTGTGCTCACCCCCGTCTTGTTGAAACTGCTGCTTGATGCAGACGGTGGTTCGGCCACTTCGACCCTGGACGCCATCAAGAAGATCAGCCTGCAATTGTTGTTGCCTTTTGTGGTCGGCCACTTGATGCGCCCCCTGATTGGCAAATGGATGGATCGCAACCGTAAATGGCTGCGCAGCGTGGACCAGTCCTCCATCTTGCTGGTGGTCTACACCGCTTTCAGCGCCTCGGTGATTGGTGGCCTGTGGCAAACCGTACCGCCCAAGTCCCTGGCTATCCTGGCCGTAGTCTGCCTGGTCTTGCTGGCCATCATCCTGTTCCTGACCACCTGGCTGGCCCGCAAGCTGGGCTTCAATAAAGAAGACGAAATCACGATTGTCTTCGGTGGCTCCAAGAAAAGTCTGGCCACTGGCGTACCTATGGCCCAAGTGCTGTTTACTGGCGCCGCCATTGGCCCAGCCCTGCTGCCCATCATGATCTTCCACCAGATCCAGTTGATGGCTTGTGCATTCATTGCGAATAAGTATGCGCAACGGCCTGAGACTCCTGAGGAAGCGATCAGCTTGCAAAAGGCCTGATAGCACTCCATCGTCAGCAGCCCCCGACACGTGGGGCTTGCTTTGGAGACAGCGGCACAAAAAGAAACCGGCTTGATGCCGGTTTCTTTATTCATAGATTCGAGATGTAGACAAAGATATCGGTGCCGTCGTACTTGAACGAGCCATCGGGATTTTTTTGAGTGAGCACCTTGCGCAAATCGACCGGATGTAGCCAACCTGCTCCCAGCAAACCGCCATTGATCGCCCGAATTTCGGTCCCTCCAACCGCGACGGCAGCATGGAAGAACTCCATGCCCTTGACTCGACAAAAGCCAATGGCCTTGCCGCCAGGCAAGGAATTCCGACCATCCCACATTCTGCCTTCAGCAAACTTGAATACCGGCAGCCAGTTCTGCGCCGAAATGGAAGTCAGCTGATCAAAACTGATTTTCGCATTATATAAATAACGCATATAGGCAGCGGCGTCATAACACACACCTTTCATATAAGCCGTAATATCATCTGGCCCATGGATCAGGTGATTATCTGCATAGATAATTCTATCGGACGCTGAAAGCTTCGCCGTCTTCGTTCCTTTCTCTGTCAAATTCATGGCTAAACCCTTGTAAACAGATAAAAAACAAGGGCCTATAGTAGCAGTCGGATTCAGTTAAAAACCTGAAACCAAGCTTGATTATCGATTGAATTAACTAATTGAAAACAAGGCGACAGCCTAATTAGCATCTTTATATTATTTGAATAAAAACTTGTTTATTCAAAAAAATAAAAAACAGTCAAAAATAAAAAGAAAAAACCGGAATCAATAGCAGCAAAATATTTCTATTTCAGCTTATTGATCTTGTCGTTCAAGGTTGCAGCAGACAACTCCCCGGCTCGGACATCCACCAAACGTCCCTGCTCGTCCAAAAACAAGGTGGTAGGCAAGCCACGGCTGCGCACGGCCTGGCCCAGCTGCATTTGCGGGTCGCGCCACATATTATCCAGCTCCAGATTCTCGTCTATCAGGTACTTCTGGATCTCGGCCAGTTCCTCGCCCTGGTTCGCAAACACGATATTCACGTCGGACCGGGTGGATTGCACTTGCTTGAAGGCAGGCATTTCGCGGCGGCACGGAGGACACCAGCTGGCCCACAAGTTAACGACCGTGACCTTGCCTTTATACAAATCCAGATTTTCCGGCGCACTGACATCAAGCTGCATAGGGATCAAGTCTATCTCGGGCAATGGCATGGCGGTTTCCACTCCCCCTCGCCCTGTCGCGACCATGATTAGCGAAAATGCCGCAACACCAACGGCCAACCCTCCCGATACAGCAGGCAAAACGGCCTTGTCACGCAGCACGCGCCACAGCACATAGAACCAGCCTGCCGTCACGGCTGCCGGAATCATCAGACCGCCGTCGCGCAAATCCAGCCAGCTCAAGGGTTCGCTTTGATAGAACTGCCATTGCTGGATCAGAAAACCCAAACGACCGACCAGCACACCCAGAATCATCGCGCGCCACAGCACCGATTCGGCTCGGGTCTGCTTGCGTCTATCCAGCCAGGCGGCCAGAAACAGCCCCAGCAATGCCGCGACCATAAAAGCAAATAGAGACGTGGCAAAGGTAAAGGGACCGAGCTGTATGCTTTGCATAAACATAAATCCTGACAAGACCAAATAAAGATCGACCCGCCATAAGCGGGTCGGGGCAATAAGTACAGACAGCGTCGCTGCTAAAAGATTCCCTCAATCAGGAGGCGCTACTCAAAATCTGCATGAATTGGCCCATTTTCATTTTGCATTTGATGCCCGGTTCCAGCTCGACTCCACTGCTGACATCAATCGCATAGGGGCGATGCAAGGCGACTCGTTCGGCCACATTGTCGATACGCATGCCTCCGGCAAGGACCAGCGGCGGCAGCCCGTCATGGCCTTCCAGACACGCCTGCAGCCCCTGAATCAGCTCCGGATCAAAAGCCGTACCGGTGCCGCCATAGGCATCGTGATAACCATCCATCAACCAGGCACGGGCATCCTGATACTTCAAGCATTGTTCCAGCAGGCCATCCACTGTATCCAGACCAGGCGCACCGACTCGGAAAGCCTTGATATACGGATGCGCGTAGCGACGGCATTCTTCCGGGCTTTCTTCACCGTGAAATTGCAGCAAGTCCGGTTGCACCTGTTCCAGAATTTCCCGAACAAAGCTCTCGGACGCATTCACAAACAGGCTGACTGCCTGCACAAACGCCGGCACACGGGCGCGCAGGGCAACAGCCTGCTCCGTACTCAGCATACGGGCACTTTTCGGGTAAAAGACAAAACCCACCGCATCCGCGCCCAACTGCACGGCAGCATCAATATCCTGCGCTCGGGTAAAGCCACAAATCTTGACTCGGGTACGGCTGAACATCACACATCCTTGAATAAAAAACGGGGGCCAGATGCCCCCGTGTGAATCATGAAATAAGCTTATTGGAAACTGCTGGCCGCGTCATCCGTTCCAAATCCGTAGCTGTCAGAACCGTAAGTCGATTCCGTACCAAACTGGATTTGCGAATCCTCCAGCAGAACTTCGCCGTGCTTATAGTGCGTAACCAGTCCGGGGAAGACCAGTACCGTTGCCACCATCAACAACTGAATGATAATAAACGGTACCGAGCCCCAGTAAATATCCGTTGTGGCCACACGCTTGATGCGCTCGCCCGTCACCTTGTCGGTGTAGTCCTCTTTGGGGGCCACCGAACGCAGGAAGAACAGCGCAAAACCAAAGGGCGGGTGCATGAAGGAGGTCTGCATATTGACCGCCAGCAAGACACCGAACCAGATCAGGTCAATGCCCATCTTGTCGGCAATCGGCCCGAGCAGCGGCACAATAATGAAGGCCAGCTCAAAGAAGTCCAGGAAGAAAGCCAGCAGAAAGGTCAGGATACTGACGATAATCAGGAAGCCCCACTCGCCACCGGGCATGTCGATCAAGAGGTGTTCCACCCACAGATCGCCATTAATGCCACGGAAGCTCAGGCTAAAGACGGTCGAACCCACCAGAATGAAGACCACGAAGCAGGACAGGCGGGTCGTCGATTCCATGGCCTGACGCAGCAGCTTCCAGGACAGGCGGCCGCGAGATACCGCCATGATGATGGCACCGACCGCCCCCATCGCCCCACCCTCTGTGGGCGTTGCCACCCCAATAAAGATCGTACCCAGCACCAGGAAGATCAGGAACAGCGGGGGCACCATCACAAAGACCACACGTTCGGCGATCTTGGACAGCATTTTCAGCTTGAGCAGCTTGTTGATCAGCGCGATCACCCAGGCCGTTACGCCCCACAACAGCAGCAGCACGACAATGTGCTCGTCCATCGGGATATTGGGATGCGTGGCAAAGTAATGCTGCGAGCCGAAATACGCCACGGCCGAGGCCACAATCGTCAAGGCGATCAGCGAAGTCAAACCACGACTGCCGTTAGGCTCTACATACACACGGGCCTCGGGTGGCAAGGCGGGAGCCGACTTGGGCTTGATGTAAGACATCACCACAATGTACAGAATGTAGATCGCTACCAGCAGCAGACCCGGCAGCATGGCGCCACGGTACATATCACCGATGGAGCGGCCCAGTTGGTCAGCCAGAATGATCAGCACGATGGAGGGCGGGATGATTTGCGACAAGGTGCCTGAGGCGGCAATCACCCCGGTTGCCAGCTTGCGGTCATAGCCGTAGCGCAGCATGATGGGCAAGGAGATCAGGCCCATTGAGATGACGGAGGCCGACACCACACCCGTTGTAGCTGCCAGCATGGCACCGACCAGCACCACAGCAATTGCCAAACCACCACGCAAAGGCCCAAAGAGCTGGCCAATGGTATCGAGCAGATCCTCTGCCATGCCTGATCGCTCTAATATCAGGCCCATCAAGGTAAAGAAGGGAACCGCCAACAAGGTATCGTTCTCGACAATACCAAATACACGTTGAGGCAAGGCCTGGAACAAGGCCGGCTGCATCATGTCCAGTTCAATGGCAACCAGGCCGTACAAAATTCCGATTGCCGACAAGGTGAAGGTAACGGGAAAGCCCAATAGCAAAAATACGATCAAGTTAAAAAACATGATCGGAGCCAGATTATCAACGAGAAATTCCATTATTACTGGCCCTTGGAAACAGAGGTTGTCGCTTCATTTGCCTGGGCCATCTCGCGAATCTCCTGGGCAAGTTCTTCTTCTGCACTCAGTCCGCCATTCCTTAATAAAGGATTAGGACAGGCACCAAGCAAAAAGCCTATGCATTTGATCAGGTGGGATACCCCTGCCAACGCTAACAGAGCAAAGCCGACGGGAATCAGCAACTTGACCGGCCAACGTACCAGCCCCCCCGTATTGGAAGACTGCTCGTTAAGCACGTAGGACTGCTCAAAAAATGGAATCGAGAGCCAGAAAATCAGCAAGGTCGCGGGCAGGAGAAAAAAGATCACGCCGATAATATCGATCCAGATCTGAACGCGCGGCGGAAAACGTTCCGCCAGGGCATCCACCCGAACATGCTCGTTCACAAAGAAGGTATAACCAGCGGCCAGCAAGAAAATTGCACCGAACAAATACCACTGCAATTCCAGCCACTGATTGGAACTGACGCCGTAGACCTTGCGTACTACAGCGTTAATCGCACTGACCAACACCACGATCAGGGTCAGCCAAGTCACGGACTTACCAACGACCGTATTCAGACGGTCGATCAAACTAGACAATCGTAAGAAGAATTTCATGGCCTTGCTCAGGATATGGTCGCCTTCAGGATTCGCTTGTGGCTAATGCTCGAAGGTGGTCGGCCTTATACAGATAAGAATGTAAGAGAAGAAAATGGCTTCACATTTTATACGATTGAAGCATGTGAAGCCGGTTCGAATACCGGGGATAAACCCTTTAGAAACGGACTAAATCATGATTTTTTCAGGCCGTTTCACCAAAACGCAATCCACTTAACTCATAGAGCAAATCGTAGGGATTGCTGGCGGGAATATCGAACTGCTTGGGGTAATCCACCCCGGCCAGATACAGGCCACTGGCATCGAAAGTCGGGGCTGACAAGCGGCGATCGCGCTGTGCCAATAAATGCAGCACCCAATCAGGCGGCTGACGGCCTTGGCCGATATAAATCAGCATGCCCATCAGATTGCGGATCATGTGATGTAAAAAGGCATTGGCGCTGAAACGGAACAGGAAAAAGTCGCCCTGCTGTTCAATCCGAATCTGCGACATGGTGCGCACCGGACTGGCCGCCTGGCATTGCGAGGAACGAAACGCGCTGAAATCATGTTCGCCCACCAGGTGCTGGGCGGCCTCTTGCATCAGAGCCAGGTCCAAAGGACGAAACACCCAGGCCACTCGACCATGCAACAAGGGGGAACGCACCCGGTGCTGGCGCAGCAGATAAACGTAATGACGGCCTTGGGCCGAGAAGCGGGCATGAAAATCATCCGGCACTTCGCGTGCCCATTGCACGGATACAGAGTCCGGCAGCAAGGCATTCAAACCGCGTACCCACGACTCCAGGCTGCGCTCGGCAGCCGTGTCCAGATGAACGACTTGATTGAGGGCGTGAACGCCAGTGTCGGTGCGACCGGCGCAGATCGTAGAAACAGGCTGGGCCGTAAAACGGCCCAGTGCCTGCTCCAGAACATCTTGAACGGTGTTGCCACCGGCCTGACTTTGCCAACCCAGCCAGGATGTCCCTTCATAGCAGACACCCAGTGCGATACGTCTCATGGTGGCTTTGCCTTACTGACGTACAGGAGGCTCGTCCGAAGGCGGCTGGTCCAGATCCAGATTGATTTTTTCCAGCTTTTCCCGAACCATCGCTTCGCTGACAGGGGCGGGCGAATCGTCACCGTTGCGGTTCTCGCTATTCGCGCGTCGCAACACCCAGGTCACCAAAATAACGATGAGGGCCAGTACTACGGCCATCACGGCCAACATATGTTCTTGAATCCAGGACACGGTCTTTTTTGCCTTGTTAACTGCACCGGCCATCTTGCCCTGTTCGGGCTCGGACGGCACGGAAATCGCTCCTGCCACGGCGGCAGAAGAAGCGGCGCCTGAGGCGCCAGAAGAAGTACTACCAGTAGCAGCATCGCTGCCGGAGTCACCCAGACCCAGCTCCTGCGCTGAATCCAGGATCAGATCTTTAGCGGCCTCGCCTTGAGACTGCAAGGCACGGCCCAGGGTGGAGACATTCTCTTCCAGCTGCGAGACACGATCGCCGGTCTCGCGCAGCTCGTGCTGCATTTGCTGTTTGGCGTCACGGGCATCTGCCCCTGCCGACAATAGCAAACGATCCTGGCCTTGCACCTGAGCACCTGGCTCGCCGGAGCCTGTTTGTGCTACACCTTGAGACGCATCCGCCTGATCCTGCCCTGCTTGCGCAGCGGAGCGCAAGGCCTGAGCCTGGTCAACATAGAAGCGGCGAGCTTGGGCATCGTCAATGGACAACATGGCCGCCGCATCAGGAATCTGTAGCGTTTGGCCCGCCTTCAGGCGATGCATATTCTGGTCGATGAAGGCATTCGGGTTCTGCTTTTGAACCGCCATCATCCACTGATAAGAGCTGACACCATCCACCGCATGGCGGCGCGCCAGGGCATGCAAGGTATCACCCGATTTCACGCGTACCGCACTTTGGGTCTGCACACTGGATGCAGAGCTCGAAGCAGAAGCCTGCACGGATACCGGTGCCCGATACGCTGCCTGTGGCTGAGCCACTGCCTTCACGGCCACCGGGGCCGGAGCCAGTACGCTGACCTGATGCAGGAACTGCCCGCTATCACTTTGAATCTGCAAGAGCACATCGGCCACCGAGCCCGAGAACATCTGCTCGGAGGACAACCGAATGCGTCGTACTTGCCCCTGCCCATCCCGCTCGATCACGGCCTTCAAGGAGTCCAAGTCAACCGGAGGGGTCAAGCCCGCCTGTTGCCAGGCGGACAAGGGGGCAGGTGTCACCTTCAAGGACAGGCTTTCTTCAGGGCTGATCTGTCGAATGCCCACATCCAGCTTGAAAACCTGATTAGGAGCCGACACAAAACGACTATGACCGATTTCCAGGGCGGAAACCGGCGCAGCCGCCAGCATCCCGGCCAATAGCAGGGCCGAACCCAGCGTACGTACAGGATGCAGGCGGCCAGCCATGATTAGAGCTCGCCCAAAGCGATGCGCAACATGCGGCGCAGCGGTTCAGCCGCACCCCACAGCAACTGGTCGCCAACCGTGAAGGCGCTCAGGTACTCGGGGCCCATGTTCAGCTTGCGCAGACGGCCCACAGGGATATCCAGCGTGCCGGTGACGGCAACTGGAGTCAGCGCTTGGACCGTGGCTTGACGCTCGTTAGGCACAACCTTGGCCCACTTGGAACCTTCAGCCAGGATGTCGGTGATCTCGTCCAGCGGAACATCGCGGGTCAGCTTGATGGTCAGTGCCTGGCTGTGGCAGCGCATGGCACCGATACGCACGCACAGACCGTCGATAGGAATGTGCTTGTCCTGTGCACCACGGCCCAGGATTTTGTTGGTTTCCACACCGCCTTTCCACTCTTCACGCGTCATGCCATTGCCCAGATCGGAGTCGATCCAGGGGATCAAGCTACCGCCCAGGGGTACGCCAAAGTTTTTCTGAGGCAGATTGGGGTCGCGTTGTGTCTGCAAGACACCGCGGTCAATATCCAGAATGGCCGATGCGGGATCGTCCAGCAGGCTGGAGACGGACTGGTTGATCAGACCGAACTGAGTCAGCAGTTCGCGCATATGCTGTGCGCCACCACCGGAAGCAGCCTGGTAAGTCATGCTGGTCATCCACTCAACCAGATTCTGGTTGAACAGACCGCCCAGACCCATCAGCATGCAGCTAACCGTACAGTTGCCACCGATGAACTGCTT
Source organism: Alcaligenes sp. NLF5-7 (assembly GCF_024266725.1). Lineage (NCBI taxonomy): Bacteria > Pseudomonadati > Pseudomonadota > Betaproteobacteria > Burkholderiales > Alcaligenaceae > Alcaligenes > Alcaligenes sp. NLF5-7. The sequence continues at coordinate 3,643,714 of NZ_CP100755.1, read as the reverse complement.
GCCACCTTTGGCCAGTGCAGCATCGATAACAGGACGGTTGATCGGGTCCAGCACGATCACGGAGTTTTCGTCCATGCGCAGCGTGCTGGCCGCGTCAATCCACAAACCATTCCAGCCAGCGGCACGCAGCTTGGGGTAGATCTGGCTTGTGTAATCTCCACCCTGGGCGGTCACAATAATTGGCAACTTTTTCAAGGCGTCAATATCGTGGGCGTCCTGCAATGGGCCAGCACCGTCAGCCCACGAAGGAGCTGCGCCGCCAGCATTGCTAGTCGAGAAAAACACCGGCTGAAAAAGGGAAAAATCGCCTTCGTCGCGCATGCGCTGCATGAGCACGGAGCCCACCATCCCACGCCAGCCGACCAAACCTACCGCTTGAGTCATGGTAATACCACCTGGATATATAAAAAAATAAAACGATAAAAGATACTATCGCAAAGCCTTGAGCACTGCATCCCCCATAGCACTGGTGCTCAGCAATTGGCAACCGTCTTCGTAGATGTCGCCGGTACGCAAACCTTGTTCGAGCACGCTGGCAACCGCCGCTTCGATACGCTTGGCCTGGTCTTCTGCATTGAGCGAGTAGCGCAGCAACATGGCAGCGGACAAAATGGTGGCCAAAGGATTGGCCTTGTCCTGACCGGCGATATCGGGTGCCGAGCCGTGGCTGGGTTCGTACAAACCTTGCTGGGATGCGTTCAGAGATGCCGAAGGCAACATGCCAATGGAGCCTGTCAACATGGCTGCTTCATCCGATAGGATATCGCCAAACAGGTTGCCTGTGACAATCACGTCAAATTCTTTTGGTGCGCGCACCAACTGCATGGCGGCATTGTCCACGTACATGTGGCTCAATTCCACGTCCGGATACTCACGGGCCACATCAATCATGATGTCACGCCAGAACTGGGATGTTTCCAGCACATTGGATTTATCCACGCTGCACAAGCGCTTCTGACGTTTTTGTGCGGCCTGGAAACCCACGTGAGCGATACGGCGCACTTCGCTTTCAGCATAGTGCATGGTGTCAAAGCCCTGACGCTCGCCCGCGAAGTTGCCCTCTTCCACCGTACGCACGCCACGAGGCTGACCGAAGTAAATATCACCTGTCAGTTCGCGCACGATCAGGATATCCAGACCGGACACAACTTCTGGTTTCAAGGTAGAGGCGTTAGCCAGTTGCGGGTACAGGATGGCGGGACGCAGGTTGGCGAACAGGCCCATGGCACGACGCAAACCCAAAATGGCTTGTTCGGGACGCAGGTGACGCTCCAGCGAGTCGTATTTCCAGTCACCCACGGCGCCGAACAGCACAGCGTCGGAGTTTTGAGCCAGGCTCAGCGTTTCAGGTGGCAGGGGGTGGCCGTGCAAATCGTAAGCGGCGCCGCCCACGGGAGCCACGGTCATTTCCAGATCCATGCCCAGAGCACCCAGTACGCGCTGCGCCTGTTCGGTAATCTCGGGACCGATGCCATCACCGGGCAATACTGCAATTTTATGAGTCATGATGAGTAGGACGTAAAAATTAGGGAATAAGTGTGAAGAACTCCGGCCTGATGGCCGGAGCATCTTGGCTGCCACAGAAAGGCAGCAACAGCGAAGCTTCTACAAAACCTGCGCCCAGGCTCAAGGCTGGCCAACCAGCCAGGGGTGACGGGCCAGACGCTCGGCTTCGTACTGACGGATCATGTCCGCTTTCTGCAAGGTCAGGCCAATTTCATCCAGACCATTCAAGAGGCTGTGCTTGCGCGAAGCATCAATGGTGAACGGCAGTTCACGGCCTTCAGGCGTGATCACGCGCTGCTCGGCCAGATCAATACGCAGCTTGTAGCCGGGGAAGGCTTTGACTTCATCGAACAGGCGGGCAATATCCAGCTCGTTCAGGACGATGGGCAGCAAGCCGTTCTTGAAGCTGTTGTTGAAGAAAATATCGGCAAAAGACGGCGCGATAATGGCGCGAAAACCATATTGCATCAAGGCCCAGGGAGCGTGCTCACGGCTGGAGCCACAACCAAAGTTCTTGCGCGCCAGCAGTACGGAAGCGCCCTGGTAGCGGTCCTGATTCAGCACAAAGTCCGGGTTCAGCGGGCGGCGGGAATTGTCCATGCCGGGCTCGCCGTGATCCAGATAACGCAACTCATCAAACAAGTTGGGGCCAAAGCCGGTGCGCTTGATGGATTTGAGGAACTGCTTGGGGATGATCAAGTCCGTATCCACGTTCTCCCGATCCAAGGGAGCGACCAGACCTTCATGAGTAGTAAATGCTTGCATGGTGTGGATTTCCTCAGTTGAACGAACGCACGTCGACAAAATGGCCGGCAATGGCGGCAGCCGCTGCCATGGCTGGGCTGACCAGGTGGGTACGACCACCCTGCCCCTGACGTCCTTCAAAGTTACGGTTGGAGGTCGAAGCGCAACGCTCGCCCGGCTCCAGACGGTCAGCGTTCATGGCCAGACACATGGAGCAACCAGGCTCACGCCATTCAAAACCGGCGTTCAGGAAAATCTTGTCCAGACCTTCTTGCTCGGCCTGACGTTTCACCAGACCGGAGCCGGGAACAATCATGGCCTGCTTGACGTTGGAAGCGACTTTACGACCCTTGGCCACGCTGGCAGCCGCACGCAAGTCCTCGATACGGGCATTGGTACAGGAGCCAATGAACACGCGGTCGATACGGATGTCGGTCAACGGCATATTGGGCGTCAGGCCCATGTACTCCAATGCACGCTCCATGCCATTGCGGGTGACTTCGTCTTTTTCTTTCTCTGGATCGGGTACGCGGCTGTCGATAGGCAAGACCATTTCAGGCGAGGTGCCCCAAGTCAACTGAGGGGTGATCTGACTGGCATCGATGCGAATCACGCGATCAAACTCGGCACCTTCGTCAGTGTGCAAGGTGTTCCAGTAAGCCACAGCCTGATCCCACAACACGCCTTTGGGCGAGTAAGGACGGCCACGCAGATACTGAATGGTTTGCTCGTCCACAGCCACCATGCCTGAACGTGCACCGGCTTCAATCGCCATATTGCACACGGTCATGCGGCCTTCCATAGACAAGGCGCGAATTGCCGAGCCGCCGAACTCAATGGCGTAACCGGTACCACCAGCAGTACCGATCTGACCGATCACGTACAGGATCAGGTCCTTGGCAGTACAGCCAAAAGGCAGCTTGCCGTCCACCTGGATCAGCATGCTTTTGCTTTTCTTCATCAGCAAGGTCTGAGTGGCCAGCGTGTGCTCGACCTCCGAGGTACCAATACCAAAGGCCAAAGCGCCCACGGCACCGTGCGTGCTGGTGTGAGAGTCACCACAAACCACGGTCATGCCGGGCAAGGTCGCGCCCTGCTCGGGGCCGACAATGTGCACAATGCCCTGACGCACGTCGTTCATGCGGAATTCGGTAATGCCGAATTCTTCGCAGTTGGCGTCCAGGGTATCGACCTGCAGGCGCGAGATCGGGTCTTCAATACCGTTCTGACGGGAGGTGGTGGGGACGTTGTGGTCCGCCACAGCCAGGTTGGCACTGATGCGCCAAGGCTTGCGGCCGGCCAGAGTCAAGCCTTCAAAGGCCTGGGGGCTGGTCACTTCATGCAGCAAGTGGCGATCAATGTAGATCAAACAGGTGCCATCCGTGTCCTGATGCACGACGTGTTCGTCGAACAACTTATCGTATAAGGTTTTTGCCATTGCGCTCTCGCGATTCAGTTGAAATTACAGTCCGCACAGAGCGGGCTGCACATAAATTTTTTCTTATTATGACAGGCGTAGTAACTGGGACAAGACCAGTTTCCATACTAGTATTGGGACTACCACCCTAAATAGAAACATGCCCCTCGACAAGGACTCCCGGAGCCTTGTCAAAGAAAGCTCTGAAAGACCAACATCGTCAGCCTTGGCGATTGCTTCAGGCCGGACTCTTGTTCAAGAAGGTTCAGCAATGGCCAAGCTCAAACGCTCTACCCATTCATCGGCCATGCCCTGATCGCTGATATTGGCAAAGCCCATCAACAGCCCCTTATGCACCGCAGGCGATATTTGCCAGTCGCTCAAAGCCTGAACGGCCAGGCCCTGTTCCTGGGCAGCCTTGGCCAAAGGCCGGTCATCTTCTGCCCTCCTCAAATTGGCAAGCACATGAATCCCGCCTGCCTGGCTTTGCACCTGCAAGCGCTCCCCCAATATCTGTTGCAGCGTCTGTACCAAATAAGCCCGACGTTGTGCATACAAAGCCCGCATCTTGCGCAAGTGCCGCGCAAAGTAGCCCTGCTCCATGAAGTCCGCCACGGTAGCCTGCGTCAGGATGGAACCCGGCCCGCCTGAATAGTGAGCCGCCTGCTGGAAACGCTCCACCTGGGACAAGGGTGCGACCAAGTACGCCAGCCGCAAACCGGGATTCAGAACCTTGCTGAAGGTGCCGGTATAGATCACCCTGTCGTCCCTATCCAGACTTTTCAGGGCAGGCAAAGGACGCCCATGATAGCGAAACTCGCTGTCGTAATCGTCCTCCACAATCCAGGCCTGCTGCTGTCTGGCCCACTCCAGCAATTGCAAACGCCTGGGTAGGGACATGGCCATGCCCATAGGGCTCTGATGAGTGGGGGTCACGATGGCAAAGCGTGCCTGTGGGCAATGCTGCTGCCCGGCTATAAGGTTCAGGCCGTCTTCATCCAGCGGCACCGCATGCACGTGCATGCTGGCCTGCTTCAAGAACTGGCGGGCAAAAATATAGCCAGGATTTTCGTACCAGCCCGCGTCACCCGGATTCAGAACGCTACGACACACGAGCTCCAGCGCCCCCCAATACCCGGCCGTCACAAAGATCTGCTCCGGCAGACAAGCTATGCCGCGCGATACGCCCAAATAAGCCGCAATAGCCCGCCGCAACGGCGCATAGCCCACCGGATCGGGGTAACGCATTGCCACGCCCCCCAAAGAGCGCTGATTCTGGTTGGCCAGTCGTGCCCAGGTCTTGCGCGGAAAGGCATCCAAAGCCGGCAGGCCCAGCTGAAATGGCAAAGGGGGTGAGTCTTCTGCTGGCACATATGGCGAGGCACGCAGGGATGAGGCAGGGACACTGGCATATCTTTTCGCAGCCAAACTGGCCAACTGCGGTGACACCACCGTTCCTGCCGGCCCTCGTGCCAGAAAGTAGCCTTCACCCAGCAAGATTTGATAGGCCTGCTCCACCGTACCCTTGGCCACATTCAGCTCACTGGCCAGACTGCGTATGGATGGCACCCGGTCGCCGGGGCGCAATTGGCCTGCAGCAATCGCATCCCGAAAGCGCTCGTACAACTGCTGATAAACAGGAATGCCTGGTTCCCGGCTGGGTTTCCAGTGGCGTAGATCCATACCCATGTCCTAGTCAATTACTGATTTCTTGTCACTGATGACTGGGACATTACTCAGGGATAATCAACAAGTAAAGCAGATAGCCCGGCTTGATGACTAGACTGCTACAAACAGTGCATCAAACACAGCCACAGAACCAAAGTCTGCCCTGCCCTCTGTCTTACTTTCGATTGGATACGCCATGAGTACACTTCGCCTTCCCTACGACACCCTGTCTCCCAAAGCCTATCAAGGCCTGCTGCAAACGAAGCTTGCTTTGGACAAAAGCACTCTGGGCAAAGAGTTGATTGAGCTGGTTAATTTGCGCATTTCGCAAATCAACGGCTGCTCCTTCTGCCTGGAGATGCACGCAGCCTCCTTGCGCAGCTCGGGCGTGGCCAATGCCAAGATAGACAGCCTGGCAGGCTGGCGTGTCAGTGCGCACTTTAACGAACGCGAACGCGCGGCCCTGGAATGGACAGAATCCGTGGTGGATGTTGCTCACACTCATGCACCCGACGAGCACTTCGAGCCCTTGAAAGCCCATTTCAGCGATACAGAAATTTCGGATCTGAGTTTTGCGATTGCCTTGATGAGCGCCTTCAATCGCTTGGCCATCAGCATGCGCAAGTGAACGCGAAGGATGATTCTGCAGCGGCAAGAATCAAAAACCCTACGCCAGAAGTCAATCGTCAGACGGAATACGACCGTTCAGCGGCAACACTGAACGGTCAGCTTATTTGCCAACAATCCCGCCTTTACCGCAGGCCTTACCGCAAACACATCAAGCGATCCCTGAACTAGCCATGAAGCAAACCCCCGAAGCTTGGAGTAATGCCCAAGTTCCGGGGGGGGGCAGTTCAGGGGCGGCTCCCCAATCTGCAGGAATGCGACTACTTCAGATCGGCCTTCAGGGTTTCCAGAGCCGCTACGGCGCACGCTTCGTCCAGGTGGCCGCCAGGGGCACCGCCCACGCCGATGGCGCCTATCGTGTCATTGCCGACCTTGACCGGCACGCCGCCGCCCAGCAGCAGAAAGCCCTGGATATCGCCCAGATTGGCGGCACCGGCATTTTTCTGCGAACCCTCTAGCATGGCGCTGGTCAGGCTGCGGGCCGAAGCGGACGTATAGGCCTTGTCGATGCTGGCATTGACCGTATGCGGACCGGCCTGGTCGGCACGTTGGAGCGCACGCAGTACGCCAGCGCGGTCAACCACAGCCGCCGACACGTTGTAACCTTTGGTCGAGCATTGCTTGACGGTTTCGCTAGCCAAACGATTAGCCAGATCCAGGGAGATGTTTTTTTCGGTCAGCACACCCTGGGCCTGGGCGGCACCAGCGGCAAACAACAACGCCATCAAAAGGGAAGAGCGCAACATAGCAGTAATCTCCATTTATCAGTTCCGACAACATTGTCGGCATGGAAAAACTATACTTGCGCCGCCCGAACGGAACTATTCGGGCGCTTACCCTGGCATCTACGTAGTTTTACGGAGAGGCACTCACCAAGCTGGCATAATGCCGAATCAGGTGGGCGAGGTTATCGACCTGCAGTTTGGCAAACAGGTTGGCGCGATGCGTTTCAACTGTACGGGGCGACAGCGACAGCGCACGACCTATCTCCTTGTTGGTCAAGCCCTCGACAATCAGCGCCAGCACCTCGCGCTCGCGCTCGGACAAACTTGTGTAACGTTCACGCACCCACTGGTCGGCCGCAAGACGCTCACGACGGCGCGCGTGCTGACGCACGGCCTGCTGAACCGTGTCCAGCAACACATCGTCACTGACCGGCTTTTCCAGGAACTCGACAGCACCCGCCTTGAAGGCGCGCCGGCACATATCCACCGTGCCGTGCCCGGTCAACAGAATGATAGGCTGATCCACGCCTTGTTCAATCAGGGTATCGAGCAAGGTCAATCCACTGATGCCGGGCATGCGCACATCCAGAATCAATGCCCCGATAGACTGCCGATCAAAAGACTCCAGAAACTGCTGCGGATCCGCCCAAGTCTGCACCCGTAACCCGACTGTGCTGATCAGCAAGGACAAGCTTTGACGCACGGCGGCATCATCGTCCAGCAGGTGGATCAAGGGCGACAGGCTAGAGCCATTTTCAGTAGGGTTCATGATGCTTCCTCATCCACGAGTTGCAGTTCCAGCGCAAACACGGCTCCCCCCATGGGATCGTTGAACGCCTTCAAGCCGCCGCCCATGGCCTGAGCCAGCGACTCGCTCAGGCTCAGGCCCAGCCCCAGGCCGTCGGAGCGCGTCGTAAAAAAAGGCTCGAACACACGATCCAGATGCTGCGGGACTATTCCCGGACCATTGTCACGCACGGTCAATTCCACGCGCCCTTGGCGCTGCAACACCTCGAGCCAGATGCGCGGATTGCTGATCTGGGCTACGCCCAAAGCGGATACGGCATTATTGAGCAGATTGTGGATGATTTGTCCGAGCGCCACGGGTTCACCAACAACAACGACATCGTGTGAAGGAAGGCGTTTTTCCAGGGTAATACCATGCCGCTCCAACTCCGGCATCAGCAAATGCACAGCCTCGCCCAACACCCGCGTCAAGGACACCGGGCAGCACTGCTCAGCCAGACCGCTTTCACGCAAGCTGTGCCGCAGGCGTGTCAACACGCTGGCCGCACGCTTGATCTGCTCCACCGAATGCGCCATGGCTTCACGTGCCGGCTCCAGGTCGGGGGGATCATCCTGCAAGAGCCGCAGGCTGGCTTGTGTATTGGCCAATACGGAGGTCAAAGGTTGGTTCAATTCATGCGCCAGGCCCGCGGCCATTTCACCGAGCGCATTCAAACGGCCCACCTGACCGATACGCAGCAACTCCTGAGCGCGCAAGGTCTGTTCACGCTGTTTGCGCACATAGATGACCAGCGCCACCAGCAAGGCACTGGCCAGGGCGAACAGTGCCGCCTGTCCCCAAGGCAGGTCGGCATAGCCCACGACGCGACGCGTGTGCAATTGAAAGGGTTGGCTGGTGGAAGTCATTGTCTTGCCTGACTGGAATACCACAGGCCCGGCATGGTCCAACCCAGGACTGATCACCCATTGTTGGTCCTGCCACTCCAGCACCACGCGCACGGGACTGCCATCACGCCGAAAAGGCCATTCGTCCCAGGCGATGGCGGCATTCAAATCCAGCAGCACGGCAAAGCTGGCCGGATGCGCCGCTACCAGCAGAACATAGCGCCCTTGTGCCAGTTGCACATCCGTCAACACGGCGCGCTCGGCCTTTAGAGACTGCAACTGCGCCTGCTGCCATTGAGGATTGGCCCACGCGACGTCGCTCTCTTCGCGATAGATCGCCATGATCTGGGGAAACATGGCTTTCAGCGTTCCCAGACGTTCAATGCGCTGCACGGGCGGCTGCAACAGGGCCAGCATTTGTAAAATGGCGTCATGCTGGGCCAGACGCTGGCCCAGCAGCCGGTAGGCTATATTGCTTTGCACCGTGAATGCCTCCTGCTGCCGCGCCAGTTCAGCGCGCGTCAACACGATGGCGCCGGCCAAAGACAGGCCGAGCCAAATCAACAAACCATACAGAAAAGTGCGATGGCGCGATTTCATGAGTGCATTGTGAGTATGGGAAGCAATCAGATAAATAGGTCGACGGGTCGAGAAACCAGGCTTTCCTATACTAAACAATGTCCCTGTCCCGCGCCGTTGCGAGCGGCAAGGTCTGGATCTCAGTTCCCACTCCATGATGAGAGCTGAGCTTGGCAATCTCCAACAAAGCCTCATCAAGGGTGTTGTTCATTTCAGATCATGAACCTCTGAAGCCAGCCTTTCACGGCTTGGCCGCCTGCTGATACAAGGGCATGACGCGTTCCGAGATCGCCTGCAAATCCGCAATACGGGTTGAGGAAGCCGGGTGAGTAGACAGGAACTCCGGCTGACTTCTGCCCTGCTCCAGGGCCCCCATCTTCTGCCACAAGCTGACCGCAGCACGCGGGTCGTAGCCTGCACGCGCAGCCAGCTCAACCCCGATCAGATCGGCCTCGGATTCGTGAGTGCGGCTGTTAGGCAGTTCAAACATGACTTCGCTGAGCGTACCGCCCAAATCGTTCACAGCCTGCACACCAGTCAGGGCGGAGAGCACCGTCAAACCGAAAGAAGTCGCCATTTTCTGGGAAACCTGCTCACGCGAATGCTCGCGCAAGGCGTGAGCAATCTCATGCCCAATGACAGCAGCCAGTTCCGCGTCCGTTGGCTGAATCCGTTTGATCAAGCCGCTGTAAACCGCCATCTTGCCGCCCGGCATGCACCAGGCATTAACTTCGTCCTCATTGATGACGTGGACTTCCCAATTCCAGGAACGGGCGTCCGCCCGGAAAACACCGACTTGATCGATCAGGCGTTGGGCAATGGACTTGACCCGACGACTCTGGGCCGCATCGGTATCCAGCGCCTTTTGCTGCCGAGCCTGGGACAAGACCTGAGCATAATTCTGGGCCGCCGCCTGATTGAGCTCGGCCTCGGACACCAGATTGGAGATAAATTGTTTGCGTTCGACACCTACCGTCCCGCTTTCCGTCGTCTGCACCGTGGCACAGCCCGTCATGGCCAGTATCAACCCCGCCGCCAAAAAGCGTTTTCCTTTCGCAATACCTTTCATGCTCAGCTCCAAAAAACAAACCTGACAAGAAAATGAAGTGCTAGGATCCTGCGCAAACCCTCAGTTTCAGACGCCGCACTGCGAACGATGACGCAGACAATGATCCATCAACACAATGGCCAGCAAGGCTTCGGCAATCGGCGTGGCACGAATACCCACACAAGGATCGTGACGGCCCAGTGTCTGCACTTCAACCGCTTCACCGGCTCGATTCACGGAAGGACGCATGGTACGGATGCTGGCAGTAGGCTTGATCGCCAGGGAAACCGTCACGGCCTGCCCGGAGGAAATACCACCCAATACGCCACCGGCCTGGTTGGTCTTGAAACCATCAGGGTACAGCGCATCACCGTGCTCCGAGCCTTTTTGCGTAATGCAATCAAAGCCAGCGCCAATCGACACGCCTTTAACGGCGTTCAAACCCATCATGGCATGGGCGATATCGGCATCCAGACGGTCGTAAATAGGTTCACCCCAGCCAGCGGGCACGCCTTCGGCCACAACTTCAATGCGTGCGCCAATCGATTCGCCTTCTTTGCGCAGCTCGTCCATATAGGCTTCCAGCTGCGGCACCACGTCCAGGTCTGGCGCGTAAAAGGGATTCTGCTCGACCACATCCCAGCTTTTGAAAGGAATGGCGATGGGGCCCAGTTGGCTCATATAGCCGCGAATCTTCACGCCGAAGTGCTCGGCCAGCCATTTCTTGGCAATTGCACCGGCCGCCACGGTAGGCGCAGTCAGGCGAGCTGAAGAGCGACCACCACCACGCGGGTCGCGGTTCTCGAACTTCTTCCAGTAGGTGTAATCCGCATGGCCGGGACGGAAGGTATCCAGCAGATTGCCATAATCCTTGCTGCGCGCATCGGAGTTGCGAATCAGTAGGCTAATGGGCGTGCCAGTTGTACGACCTTCGTAAATACCGGACAGAATTTCCACCTGATCCGGCTCACGGCGCTGAGTCACGTGGCGCGAGGTGCCAGGACGGCGGCGATCCAGTTCAAACTGAATATCCTGTTCAGACAGCTCCAGGCCCGGAGGGCAGCCGTCGATCACTGCGCCGATCGCTGGACCATGAGATTCGCCGTAATTCGTGACGCGGAAGCTTTTACCTAGAGTATTGCCGGACATAGAGAAAGTGAACGCAAAGAAATGAGGAAAAATGAAAGACAGGCACGATTATGGCATTGTTCCCGAATCCGGACATGCGCCGCGCCCGGTCTTTCAGGAAGAGCAACTGACGGCCAGCTCCGCACTGCCTTCTGGCGGCGGCATGGCATAGGCCTCAAAACCGGCCCGCTCGGTGTATGGGTCGCGCAGCAGCATCAGCAAGGTGTCGATTTCGCTGGCGTCATCCTTGGCAGCAGCCTGGATGGCCTGCTCAGCCAAATGGTTACGCAGCACATATAAAGGATTGACGCGATTCATGGACTCGCGCTGCTCTGGCGTGTCGGAACCGTCCAGCTTCAGACGCTGGCTATAGGCTTGCCACCAGGCCCGGGCCTGATCTTCGGAACCCTCAAACAGGCTCAGGAAAGCCTCGGGTGCCTTGCTGGCCTGTGCCAGAGCACGGAAGGACAAGGTGAAATCCGCCCCGCTGTTGTGCAGCAAGCGCCACCAGTCATCGACCAGTTGCGCGTCATCCGCCTGCCAGGTGCGCAAGCCCAGCTTGGCCTGCAAATTGGCGTGATAGCGCTTCAGAAAACTGGCTTCAAACGTCTGCAAACGCTCTTTCACCGCATCCACATCTGGATCCAGCACCATCAAGGCGCTGGCCAGGCGGTACAGGTTCCAATGCACAATCGCAGGCTGTGCATTCCAGGCGTAACGACCTTGACTGTCGCTGTGATTGCAGACGTGATTCACGCGGAATCGGTCCATGAAGCCGTACGGTCCGTAGTCAATGGTCAGGCCCAGAATGGACATATTGTCGGTATTCATGACGCCGTGGCAAAAGCCGACAGTCTGCCAGTCGGCCACCATTTCTGCGCTGCGATGCGTCACTTCCTGCAAGAAGCGGCAGACGCGCTCCTGCTCCGAATCGCCTTCGACCAGCAGTTCCGGATAGAACTCGCGCAGCACATAGTCCAACAATTCACGCACACGGCTTGCGTCGTTGGCCCAATGTTCAAACGAGCCAAAACGCACAAAACTGGGGGCAACACGTGTCACAATCGCGCCCGTTTCCACGGTTTCCCGGTACACAGGCGTATCCGAAGTGACCAGGGCCAGGGCCCGGCTGGTGGCAATGCCCAAACCGGCCATGGCCTCACTGGCCAGATATTCGCGCACACTGGATCTCAGCACGGCACGGCCATCGCCCATACGGGAATACGGGGTTTTACCGGCGCCCTTCAACTGCAATTCCTGCGGGCCCGTGGGGGTGTCGATTTGCCCCAGCAAATGCGCGCGGCCATCGCCCAACTGTCCTGCCCAGACACCAAACTGGTGACCGCTATAGACAGCCGACACCGTCAGGCCACCCGGCAAGGGGGCTTGGCCGCTGACTACATCCAGAAATTCCTGTTCCCCCAAACGGGAGACATCCAGACCCAGTTGCGCCGCCAATTCCTTATTGACGTGCAGCAGGCGGGAATTGGCCAGGGGTTGCGGCGGAACCGCCGTATGGAAAGCCGAGGGCAAATCCGCAAAATGATGACTGATGGCCAGGCCATCGAACAAGCTGGACATACAGACCCCCTTAGGCCGATTTGGCGGCTTTGGCAGCCTCGGCTTTTTCGGCCTTGCTGCGCTGCTTGGCCGCTTTCTTGGCTGGCCAAAGATAAAAAATGGCGCAGAAATAATAAATCAGGGACAAGACAATTTCTGCAATCGCCCAGGGCATAACTTCAGCCACCGGGTCCGACCAGGCACGCATGACCCCTTCTGCGAAGTACAGCAGAATCATCATGGACGTCCATTGCAGGGTATATAAATTGCCCTTGAGCACGCTGCGCAGCGGCAGCACCAAAGGAATCACTTTCAGCACCAGCCAGGAGCCACCAGGTTTCAAGGGCGCAAAATGAAGCTCCCAGGCCAGGCACAAAGCAATCAAGGCGACCAAAGCCAGGGCCGCCACTCGATGAAGTATGGGGTTTAAAGGTTCATGCATGCTGTTATTATCACCTGAACCCTGTCGAAAAGCAGCGTCCGCCGCATCAAACCGCTATGAAAAACGACGAGAACTTCCCTATGCCCTCTGAGCAAGCTGAACAAACAGACTTGAACCCAGATAACACCGATCCTGTCTCCGCGCAGGAGCCCCCGCCCGCCCCCACCGCCAAGCATCACTTTTTAAGTGTGGCGCGCTTTGCCATCAAGCGGGTGGCTGAAAAAGATCTGATGAAGGTGGCCTCCAGCCTGACCTACACCACGATCCTGGCCATTGTCCCCATGCTGACGGTGGTACTGGCGCTGTTCACGGCCTTTCCACTGTTCCAGGAATTTGAAAGTGCCCTGGAAGGGTTTTTGACCCGTAACCTGATGCCCGAAGTGGTGTCAGAAAACATCATGTTGTATCTGAACCAGTTTGCCTCCAAAGCGTCAGGCCTGACGGCGGTAGGCAGCTTGTTCCTGATTGTCACGTCCATCATGCTCATCATGACCATTGACGAGACCTTCAACAATATTTTCCAGGTCCACGTGCAACGCCCACTGGGACAACGCCTGCTGGTGTACTGGGCCATTATTTCGCTGGGCCCGATTCTGACCGGCGCCAGCCTGTGGGCCACGACCATTCTGGCTCGGGAGTCCTTGGGTTATATCGGCGACTTGTCCGGCATAGTGACCTTTGCCCTGTCTTACGTCCCCTTCCTGTTTACCGCCCTGGGGCTGACGGCGCTGTTCATGTATGTGCCCAACCGCCGCGTATGGTGGCGCGATGCGCTGATTGGCGGGGTGGTTACCGCTGCCTTACTGGAGCTGATGAAGGCCGGTTTCGCCTTTTACCTGACCCGCTTTCCCACCTACACGATTATCTACGGCGCCTTTGCCATCCTGCCGATCTTCCTGCTGTGGATCTACATTTCCTGGCTGATCGTCCTGCTGGGTGCCTCCATGGTGGCGATTCTGCCCGACTGGCGTGGCCGCAACTGGGTCAAGACCAATGTGCCCGGCATCGCCTTTACCGATGCCGTGAACCTGCTCTACCAGCTGTGGCTGAACCGTCAGAGCCAGCAGGGACTTAGCGTACGTGAACTCAGCCACAAGCTGGAACGCGACCCGGACGAGCTCTACAGCATTTTATGCAAGCTCAAGTCCATGGGACTGATTGCTGACACCCAGCAAGACAATGACGAACAGTGGGTACTGAGTTGCGATCTGCGTCAGGTCAGCCTGAAACAACTTACCAAGGCATTTCTGCTGGACCGCTCCCATACCCACGAGGGTCCGCTAGAATATGTATTCAATTATCTTTCTCAGTTTTTCGATCAGCGACTATCCAATCTGGAAGAACTGTTTGAGTCGCCGCAAGGCATTCTGACAGGACAACCAGCCATACTAAACGCCGATCCCGGTCAGGAGACCCAGTATGCTAAAAGTCAGTGAAATCCTGCGTGTCAAGGGAGACACGCTTTATACAGGCACCCCCGAAATGACCGTTGAAAAAGCGGTACAGAGCATGAGCGAGCTGGATATTGGTTCGCTGGTGATCATGGAGCATGGTCAGTTGGTGGGTATGTTGACCTTTCGCGAGATCATTCGCCACTGGCACGCTCAGGGCGACAAGGCCCAGGGCTTTACGGTGCGCAGCATCATGGATGACGCCCCTGTCAGCGTCACCCCCAACACCAGCGCCGACGAGGTGCAGCGCCTGATGCTGAACAACCACGCACGCTATATGCCCGTGATGGACGGTCCCGTGCTGATGGGAGTTATTTCCTTCTTTGATATGGCCCGCGCCATTGTTCACGCCCAGCAGTTCGAGAACAATATGCTCAAAGCCTACATCCGCGACTGGCCTACCGATTCCGAGCAAGCCAGCGCATCCTGATCCCCTGGATCAGGCCGCCTTTACTGACGGCGTTGCAATTCTTCCCAGGCCTGCGCAAGCAGGCCTGGATCGTTTTTGGCCAACCAATTGTGATCTGACAAGGTACGACGCCACTGACGTGCGCCCTTCTTGCCGTGCGGCCAGCCCAACATGCTCTTGATCACAATGCGTAACGGCACACCTGCCTGAACATGGTGCCGGGCATAAGCAATCATCTGCTCCACCACGGCATCCTCGCCCATCAAGGGATGCTCAGGCCACAGCCGACGATGAATCTCGCTTAATACCGCCGGCGTATGCCAGGCTGCCCGGCCCAGCATCACACCATCGAACTGTTCCTCCAGCGCTAGCGCCTGATCCGGCTCCTGAATGCCGCCATTCAAGATGAACAGTGCTTCAGGAAAGTCCTTTTTCAACAGCATGGCCATGTCATAGCGCAAAGGCGGAATCTCCCGATTGTCCTTGGGTGACAAGCCTTTCAAGACCGCATTGCGGGCATGAACCGTAAAGACACGGCACCCGGAATCGAACAAAATCCCCACAAAGTCCCGCACAAAGCCATAGGACTCGTTGTAATCCAGCCCCAGCCTATGCTTGACCGTCACAGGCACAGAGACCGCGTCCTGCATGGCTTTAACGCAGTCTGCCACCAACTGCGGCTCGTTCATCAAACAGGCACCGAAAGCGCCTTTTTGAACCCGCTCCGAGGGGCAGCCACAGTTCAGATTAATTTCGTCGTAGCCCCACTTTTCACCTGCCAGAGCGCTGGTCACCAAGGCGTCCCGGTCGCTGCCCCCCAGTTGCAAGGCAACTGGATGCTCCGCCTGATCAAAATCCAGATGACGTGCCTGATCGCCGTGCGTCAGTGCGCCCGTGGTGATCATTTCAGTAAACAGCAAAGCGCGCGGCGCCAGCAGACGATGAAAAAAGCGGCTGTGGCGGTCAGTCACGTCAATCATGGGCGCCACACTCAAACGCCACATCTGGCTGTCCGGCATCACAAAATTAGTCATAAACAGGGGGCAAATAGCCTGATCGCAGGCTTGGTGAAAAAGGGTAAACACCCATTTTAGTGGTTTCAGCCGACCACAGGATGAAGATAAAGCGCGGTAAATCGCCGCAAGGCTCCAAAAAGCGGGCACACTGGTCTAAAATCGGCCGTTTGACATACTTGCGCGCCTGATAGTGCGCCAACAACCGGACCCTCACTGAAAGCATGGCTGTTTTTACTTCTGTCAGCGAACTTGACGCCCGCGAACTGCTGGAACAATACACAATTGGCGAATTTGTTTCCTTACGTGGTATTACCGCCGGCATTGAAAACACCAATTACTTTCTGAGCACCACCCAGGGCGAGTATGTTCTGACCTTGTTTGAAGTCCTGACGCTGGAACAACTGCCTTTCTATATCGAGCTGATGCACCACCTGGCCGCCAAAGGCGTGCCGGTGCCCGAGCCCATGACACGCCGCGATGGCAAACGCATCTGTGTCATGCACGGCAAGCCGTGCTCGATTGTGACGCGCCTGCGTGGTGGTTACGAGCCCGAGCCCACGGTTGAACATTGTCGCCAGATCGCCCGTACACAAGCTCAGGCCCACCTGGCTGCGCAGGACTTCCCTCTGGAACAACCCAATCTGCGCGGCCTGAGCTGGTGGCAAGCCACCGTTCCCCAGGTTCTGCCCTTTCTGGACGAGAGCCAGTCCGAGCTTATCCAGACCGTCTTGCAAGAGCAAAGCCGTTTTGCCGACAGCGACACCTATCGCGCCTTGCCACAAGGCCCGGCTCACTGCGACCTGTTCCGCGACAACGTGCTGTTTGCCGGCACCTCGGAAGCGCCCCAGATGGGCGGCATCATCGACTTTTACTTTGCCGGTTGCGACACCTGGCTGTTTGACGTGGCCGTGGCCGTGAACGACTGGTGTATCGACCGCCTGAGCGGTGCCCTGAACCTGGAAAAAGCCCAGGCCTGGCTGGAGTCCTACGCCCAGGTGCGCCCCTTTACCGAAGCCGAACACAGCGCCTGGCCTATACTGATCCAGGCCGCCGCGCTGCGCTTCTGGATCTCGCGCCTGTACGACTTTTATCTGCCCCGCCCCGCTCAAACCCTCAAGCCGCATGACCCGCGGCACTTTGAGCGTGTGCTGCGCCAGCGTCGCGACCATGCTGTACCGGCGCTCCCTCGATAAATACGGATACTGATATGCAAGCTGCCAAGCTCCCCTTTCTTTACGGGTGGTACTGGATTCAGGAAGGATTGCGCTTGTTCAAGCTGCAACCGGCTGCTCTGTTCTTCTGGAGCTTGATCACCTCCATCCTGATCAACCTGAGCAATATTTTCCCCATCATCGGCCAGATGGTGCTGATCGTGCTGGTCCCGACCATGACCTTTATCATTCAGAATGCCTGTCGCCGCATTCATGAGGGAGAGGTCATTCGCCTGGGCATGTGGACCGAGCCCTTGAAGCCCGCCCCGGTACGCAACCGCCTGATCAAACTGGGCATCATTTACTTGTTGGCCTGCCTGGTCGTCGGCTTTGTGGCGACTTTCCCTTTTGTGAATGAGCTGTCCCAGTTGATGGACAACAGCAATGCCACTCCACAGGAAGTCATGGCGGCCTTTCGCAAGCCCATCATTTTGTTCTTCGTGCTGTACCTGGGCCTGTCCGCCCTGTTCTGGCACGCTCCGGCCCTGGTAGGCTGGCATGCCATCCCGGTCAAGCAAGCCCTGTTCTTTTCCATGGTGGCTTGCTGGCGCAACAAGGCCGCCTTCCTGCTGTACGGCCTGTGCTGGGCGGCTGCTTTCTTCGCCATCCAGACCCTGGGCGAATTGCTGCTGGGTGCAGGTTTAAGCCCAGGCACGGCCACCATGGTGCTGACGCCTATCAATCTGGCGATGGCTGCCATCCTGTACGCCAGCTTCTACCCGGCTTACCGCAGCGTGTTTGGTGATCCGATGCGCGACGCCGCACAAGGCTAAGCCCGGTCCAGCCATACCCCGCCCCCTGTTTGACGTATTTCCTGCAGGGCGGCGGCCCAGGGCGAAAACTGCTCCGGCCCCGACAGAGAAGTGACCGGCGCCTCCAGTACCGATCTGGCTTTTCTGTGCCAACGTATCGCTCCCGCAGGTACAGCCGGACAAAACCTCAAGGGCTGATCATCTTCATCCAGAAAGCAGATATCCAGAGCCTGCCGCATTCCCCATAGGTGCACCGCCCTACAAGGCCGCAGCCACACCGCAACTGCGAAACTCTTGTTCTGTGGCAATGCCTTCCAGCCACGCCAACGGGCCCAGAAAATATTGGCGTCGAACAGATACAAGGGCTGCTGTGGCACCTGTTGCAGCGGCTGTTTGATCAGTACTGAGATAGACATCGCCCTAGCCTCCCCCTGCCAGCCAAGGGCCTAACAGGCTCATCGCAATCACCAGAAACGTGCAGGGGAAAATGCACACGACCAAAGGGGCCAGCAAATAAACAGGCAGCTTGAGGGCTCTTTGCTCAGCTTCCAAGTGCAAATGACTACGCAATTTTTCAGCTTGAGCGCGTAGCAACAAAGCCAAAGACAAACCCGTGTCCTGTGCCAGTTCCAAAGACAAAGCCAATTCTTCCAGCTCTGCCTGCCTGAAACTCAAAGCGACATTGCGCATGGCTTGCGGCAAACGTCGTCCCGCCCGAACCTCGCCCTGTACCTTGTTCAAGCTGATCAGCAGACTGCCTTGCGGTAGGGCCTGCGTTGCACGCGCCCAGGCTTGCTGCAAGCCCAGTCCGGATTCGACAGCCAGCACCAGCAGATCCAGAAAAAATGGCAAGTCCCGGCGGCAACGGAAATGATACTGACGCTGCAGTTTTCTTCCTCGTGAGATAGCTTGCAGTACGCTCAGGAAGAAGCCAGTCACAGCCAGCCCTGCAAGCTCCATCAATGAGGCTCCCTGAGTTAACAAGAAAGCACTGACAAGACTCGTGAGCAATCCAGTCAAGGCCAAACGTTTGCTTAAAAACCCCCGTACTTCCTTGGCATACGAACCCCACAATCGCTCGGGCCACTCATGCATAAAAGGCAAGGACAGGCAGAGATTCAGAGTTCTGGAAAACGGGGCTTCCCAAGCCTGCCAGGCCGCCTGCCCCAAACTGCTGCCTCCTTGCAGCAAAAGCAGATAACGACCGCGCCAAGCCCACAGGAATGCCATCAGGAACAAGGCTGCACTCAAGGCAGAGAGCATCCAGATCAGTGTGAGCATGATCACCCCTCCCCTCGCAGGATCACTTGCATCCACCACAGCCCCATCAGCAGCATGGCCACTAGCGCCCCCGCCACCCAAACACCCAATGTGTTGAACCAGGCCTGCTCAAATGCCGTGGCATCCAGAAGGTACAAGGCGCCCGCCACAAAACCCGGCAAGCAGAACATGATGCGCGCCTGCAAACGGGCCTGCGTGGTCAAGGCAACAATCTTGTCCTCGATGGTCAGTCGCGCCCGAATGGTTTGCGCCAATATTTTCAAACGCTCCCCCAATCCAGCCCCCGTGCTCTGGCCCATCTGCAAGGCACTGAACAACATGGCCAGTTCTGACACCGGCACTCGATCCAGAAGGTCTTGATACGAGTCCTTGGCACTCACCCCCAAGCGCTGCTGACGCAATAGCAAACGCAGCTCTTGCCCCAAGGGCGCAGGCAAAGATTGAGACAGCTGCTGCAAAGCCGCTTGCAAGGCCAAACCTGCTTGCAGGCTCAAGGCCAAAGACAGAACAAAGTCAGGCAACTGTCGTCGCAAGCTTGCCAAGCGCCGCTGTCCCATCCAGCGCAGAACCAGTAAAGGCGTGACTGCAGCCAGCAGGGCTACCATCGCTGCCAGCCAGAACGACTGCATCAGCCACCAAGCCGTCAAAAAGATCAGGGGCAATAAAGCCCAGGCCCCAAAAGCCAAATACTGACTGCGCACAAATACAAAATGTGATTGCAAACTCTGCTCGGACTGCCTGAGCAGTTGCTGCCTATAACGCTTGGCAAGACGCTGTCCTGAACGTAGCAATACATAGGCCAACGCCGTGGTACCCAAGACAATCAGCAAAATACTGAGAAATCTCATGATTGCCTCTCTGCAGACGAAACATGTTCGGAACGCAAGCCACTGGCGGCAAAACCGAACTCCGGGCGATAGCGGTACAAGGTTTGCAGTTGAATACGCTGCGCCTCGATGCCGGTCACCTCCACAATCTCGTGCACCAAACGCTTGCCATCAGGCAAGCGGCTCAGTTGCACGATAATGTGCAAAGCCCGCGCGATATGCTCTCGCACAACCAGCAAAGGCAAATCCAGACCTGCCATCAACACCATCCCTTCCAGGCGGGACAAAGCATCGCGAGGCGTATTCGCATGCAAGGTCCCCATCGAGCCTTCGTGGCCGGTGTTCATGGCCGACAACATATCGAAAGCTTCTGCGCCCCGGCACTCCCCCACCACAATCCGGTCTGGCCTCATTCGCAAGGCTTGTCGTAACAGGCTCCGTATATCCACTTGCCCCTGACCTTCTGCATTCGCGGGTCGGGACTCCAAAGCCACCCAATTACTGTGCTGCAACTGCAGCTCAGCCGCGTCTTCCAGGGTCACGATTCTTTCACCTGAATCAATGCAGGTGCTAAGCACGTTCAGCAACGTCGTTTTGCCTGTCCCGGTTCCACCCGAAACCAGAATATTGCAGCGTCGCTGCACCGCCTGTTGCAGGAAAGCGGCCATCTCCGGCGACAAACTGCCCGTCTGCAACAGATCCTCCAGCCCCAGGCGTCGTTTGGGGAACTTGCGTATGGTCACGCAGGTTCCCTTGACCGCAATGGGCGACAGTACCGCATGAAAACGCGAGCCATCGGCCAAGCGCCCATCCACTGCGGGCGAGTTGATATCCAGCCGTCTACCCAAGGGAGCCAGGATGCGGTCAATAATCGCCCGCAAGGCCGACTCGCTGCTGAACACCAGGGGATGGGCCTGAAGCCGCCCCGCCTGCTCAACAAATACCCGATCATAATGATTGACCATAATTTCCGAAACCGAGGTATCAGCCAGTAAAGGCTCCAGAGGGCCCAAACCCACCGCCTCGGCACAAACACTGGCTTGCAGGCTGGCTTGCTCATGCTTGGGGACAGCACATTGGGCCTGGATCAAACGACCCAAGCAATCAAAGGCTTCCTGCTTCAACTGTCTGTCTGTGACGCGGGAGAGGTCTCGACGCTCCAATTCCAACGCACTCAACAAGGCTTGATGCAGGCGTTGCTGTTCCTGTCTGAACAGAGCACTATCGGATACCGGAAGATCAGCTTGCCCAGGAGGGAAAAAACCTTGCTCACCCTGTGGTGTCTGACGCGGTTCTTCCCTCGTAAAGGACTGCGGTGTTGAGGTTTCCGGTGGGTTTCCCAAGTCCGAAGCGGCCATGTCAACTCTGGGCAGAACCTTCTGCCCAAAACCGACGATGCGCAACTTGAACCCTCCCAGCACCAGCACATCGCCCAAGCGCAAAGGCCCATCGTCATAAACCCGTTTGCCATTAAGCTGAACGCCCGTCAAAGAGCCATGATCCTGGATGTACACCGCCCCCGCCCGCTTCAGAAAACTGGCATGCTGGCGCGCGATACGCCAGGACGGCAGAACCACATCACAGGCCGGGTCACGCCCTATCAAGGCCGGCAAACTGACCGTGCAGGGGCGCGTCGTCCCCAGCTCCGACTCAAGCTCAAGGTTCAACACGAAATACCTCACTATCAGGTTCTACCCATTGCGACCAGGTGCCTCGCCCTGCTCCCTTGGGGATGGCACGCACAGGTGTATTCAAGCGCGGAGCATCAGGAAAGGTTTGATCCAACCACTGGGCAGCATTCGCCTGCCGAGCCAGCAAATCAGGATGCTCTGCCGCCACCAAAGTCGGCGTCACAAATACCGCCAACTCCGTTTCCTGTCGGGCAAAGCGTTCGGAACGAAACAAGGCGCCCAGCACTGGCAAACTGGCCAATCCCGGTAGACGATCCACATGCCGAGATTCTTCACGCGAGATAAACCCTGCCAGCACCAGCGTTTGTCCTGAACGGACATTGAACTCGGTCGAAGCTCGTCGGGTTTTCAAAGACGGCCCGGCGGGTTGGGACAGGCTGGCGTCAACGGAGCTAACCTCCACCTCGATCTGCGAACGCACCAACCCGCCACGCTCAACTCGCGGCACAATGCGCAGCGACACACCGTAAGGCTTGAAGCTGGTCTTGCTGTTTCCCTTGTCGTCCGTGGTGGTGTAAGGCAGCTCGCCCCCGGCCAGAAACTCGGCTTGAGAACCACTGCGTGCCAATAGCTGCGGTTGCGCCAGTACAACCGCATGTCCTTCCTGTGCCATGGCCTGAACGCGAGCAGACATCAAGGCGCCAACACCAAAGAATGCTGCCCCCTGCTTGGCAGGAAACGCCAAAGGCAAAACAGCTTCACCTGGCCTGTCCAAAAACTGATGAGTAGCCGCATCCCAGGCACCGCCCATACTCAAACCACCCTGAGAGCTCCCATCCCAACGCACTCCCAGCTCTCGCAGACTGTTGCGCGGCACCTCCACTACCTGCACATCCAGCAAGACCATCGGTTCCCAACCGTCCTGCTGCGTGAAATCCAGCAATTGAGGATGCTCCTGACTTAATGCCTGAATGCGTTGCTTGTCCTGATCACTTAAACCTTCTCCTTCCAGCACCAGCTTGCCACCCAGTTCGCTGATGCGTAACTCGGGAATGCGTTCCAGCAAACTTCGTAGCTCCGCCAAGGTTTGCCTATGATTTTCTGGCGACACCTCAATTTGGTAGGACTGGCTTTGCCCGGAATGGGACCAGACTTGCACCACCGTGCTGCCCGTCTTGCGTGCAAACAGAATCAATTCGCCCGATTCCGTGGTGACAGCGTGAACAATATCACCGTCGCCGACCGCCACCCGCTCCACCTGCGTGTCAGGCAGAACCATCAACTCACCGACTTGCAGCCCCAAGCCCTGGGCCTGGCTTTGCAAAGTTGCACTACACAGGGCACCAGACAGCAAACTCACAGCGGCCCGCCTACACCAATAGCGATTTTTGCTCATGGCTGCTGCCCCACAGAAAAGCCGTCCGGCATATCCAGCCAACCCAGACGCTCCACTTCTGTCTGGCCAAGTTGCCCTGCCGGTCTGTTGCCGTACAAAACTTGTACAGGCTGTTTGGGCCTTGCACCCGGCCCCAGACCCAGAATGTCAGCCAGCTCACCCCGCACGGCAGCCTGATGGGGTGTATGGTCATCCGGATTGCGCAGCAAGGCACTGATGCGTCCATGTTGCCTGGCTGCCAGCAACTTCAAGGCATCGTCCGGGCCTACATCCAGGGTCAAGGTGTTGTAGACGTCCTGATCCAATCTGGCCGTGGTCGAGCCTTCACCCGACCTTTGTCTGGTCGCCAGAACCAGAACAGACTGCAGCAAGGGGGCCGTTACCCGCCGCTGCCGATCATCAAAACTGACATAGATATCGATCAGATCTCCTGGCCGGATCAACCCCGACACCGAACTGATCGCATCCACCGGCACAGTCAGGGCACGCCTGCCAGAGAGCAATTGCTGTGAAAATGGACTGCTGACCTCCTGCACATGCGCCTTGCTGATCAAATCCCCTGCCCGCAAAGGCTGGCTGAGCACTTGCCCTAGCAGACTCTCAAACTGCGCTACATCCCAGCTGTCACTAGGCACCAGTTCAGCAGGAAAGGCGCGGGCGGCCAAATGCTCCGCCTGCAACACCGTCCCCGCTGTCAGACTGGAGGCGGCTACCACCCTATCCAATTGCACACGATGCGCCGCTTGCCGCAGAGCCTCTTCCTGCCGGTCCAAGTAACGGCTGCTGGTCCCGGCGGCCATCAAACCAGCCACCAAGGCCAGCAGGCCAAACCCTGCGCTGGGATGACGGCATAGCCACAAGAATTTCGCCCGTATCATGAGGCCTCCTTTCCACAGGCACGGCAGATCAAGAGCAAGTAGCGCTGCCGCTCATGCTCCAGCTCCATGACATCCAGTTCGGCCGGGCCTTTGCGCCAATAACGCTCGCCCGCCTCGGCTCCCCAGTCCTTGCGCCGCAAATCGGCTCGCCATCCAGGCTCGGCCTTCAACAGCCAGCTTTGCACTTGCCCTGGCTGTTCGTGTTGCCACAGGACGGCACCAGCAACGGGTGGCGCTGACCAAACCGATGAGGGGGAAACAGGCTGACTGTGTTCGGAAACACTTAACAAACCCGACAAGGTCGAGGCCTGTATATCCTCCAACCACAAAACGCAATTCCTGCCATCTTTGGCACGCAGAAATACCCATTGCCCTTCCAATCTGATTGCGCCGTAATGAGCTCCACAGAATGGCTCCAAACGAGAAGCCAAAGTCTGCGCATCCAGGTCTGTGCTCAGTCCCCAGCTATACACAGGTCCAACATCGGTCTGTGCCATTTGCCCTTGACCCCACTGAACTTGGGAGTCCTGCAAAGGTAGGAGCAAGGGCCGCGTTTTGGCCGGCAAAGGGCTGAACATCAAGAAAAACAGCAAGATCAAGGCAAGCAGCTGTCTCATGGTCGCTCCTTGGGGCCATGATCCGGCACGTAATCCTGCCACCGGCTCAGCCAATCCAAATCGGCTCGTGTCCGCCCCCAGGCCGCGTCCATAGGCCCTGCCTGCCGTATCGTTTCTCTGGCAGCGGGCCGGCTTGAGGCCATGGCCTCACCCCAAGCAGTCGTACTGTTTTCCAGACGCTGACGTGTTTGTTGTGTACTGCTAGCCTGCCCCGCAGCCGCCCACAGCCGGGATTGGCGCTGCAACTGTGTTTTGATGGACAGAGTTGCCAGCCAACGCGGCCACGGAATGGAAACACGCGACTGTGCCGTCCAGAATCCACTGCGCAAGCTCAAAAGCTCCCATTGCAAGGGCTGGGTTGTCGCTATCGGCGACTCCGAAAAACGGGTCGGTACTGCTTCTTGAACGGGGCTGCTCGCTGCTCGAACTGGCTTGCCATGGGCATCGTGCGTGAACAGGCTCAAGTGTGTACTCTGCTGCATTTGCTGCAAGCGATACTGCTGCTGCATCAGCCAACGTCCCGCCATCACCATCAGGCCCAACACCACACCCAGCAAACAGGCCTCGACCAGTGCGATCCCTTTTTGTCGCGTGTTCATAATTGGCGGCCTCCTGCATCCATCAGCCGTGCCTGCCAAAAGGGCAAAAACAGGCTGGGCTTGGCATCCACACCAGAATCTGCCCTATCCGGTGGCAGGGAGAAAAATGATTGCGCCGCCGCCCGTGTATGAACGGTTTGTCCCCAATGGCCTTGAGCCTGTAATGTCAGCACCAGATCGGGGCCTGCTCTCTTTTCAGAATCAGCCAAGGCATACCCGTCTACCCATGACCTTTGACTCCAGGGTCTGGCATCTCGCCGCGCCCAGGATTGCGCCACTGTATTGCCTTGAGCCGATAGCAAAGAGCTATTGCCCTGCTCCAGCGCCCACTTCCAGAAGCTCTGCCCTGAAAAGTCGTCTGGCGCATCAATTCCGGACGCATGAGTTGGCGTTTGCAAGGCCCACGCCATGGCATATTCGCGGTAGGAGCACAATTATCGTCGTCAAGAGGTATCGCGACGATTCAGGGATGAGCTATAATTAACCTTATAAATCAATAGGTTAGTTTCTTTTTGTCTCGTAACGGCTCATTTGAGCGCATGCACAAATGTCCCCGAATCCGTCCCTTGGTACGTTTTCAGGTACAGCTATAGCGTGAGGAGCAAGAAATGGCCCAACATCTCCTGACTGACCGTCAGGTAGCAGCCGCCAGACCCCGAGAAAAAGAGTATGTGCTCAGAGATGGCAGCGGACTCTATCTGCGGGTCATGCCGAGCGGTAGTAGAACATGGTACTACCGATACACGGATCTTTCAGGAAAGGCCGCAAAGTATGCCTTGGGATCGTATCCCGCCCGCACGCTAGCCAATGCGCGGGAAATCGCTGTCAAGTGCAAACGCTCTTTGCTCGATGGCATCGATCCCCGATCAAAGCCGCAGAACGTTCCAAAAACGGTCAACCAGGCAGTTGCCCAATGGATCAACGAATCCTTGAAGCGACGACGCAATGACCGCGGCATTTATGCCTGCCGACTCAGGCTAAAGAAAGACGTTCTTTCGCAGATCGGCAATAACCTGCTCCGCACCGTTACCCGTCCACAGATCATCGCTCTGTTAGACAGAGTTCGAACCAGCGGGCGACCCGCCCAAGCAGGATGCATCCTCATCGACCTTGTTCAAATGCTCAATTACGCGGAAGACCGCCACTGGATCGCCATGAACCCCGTACGCAATCTGAAAAAACGTGACCTTGATATCGTCGACGTCGTGAGAAAGCGCGTGCTTTTCCCTCACGAACTCGTCCTGCTTCGCAACGCCCTCACCCGCCACATCCGGATGACCAATGCCTGCAAAGCCGGCATATGGCTCTCCTTATCCACTCTGGCCCGAGCCGGTGAGCTGGCCCGGCTGCGCGTGCAAGAGATCGACTGGGAAAAGCGAACCTGGTTCCTCCACTCCCATCAGACCAAATCCAAGCGCGAACACCTTATCCACCTGTCCGAGTTCGCCTACCACTGGCTTTGCCAACTTCGTGATAGCCCGTTTCGGCGTGACGACTATCTTTTTCCAGGCACACGAGGCGCTGTGCACGCCAAGAATACGAGCTTTTCGCATCAGATCACCCAGCGTCAAAAAAAAGATGCACAGATTGAAGACGCTGGCACACTGGTCATGCCCAATGGCGCATGGGTGATGCACGACATACGACGAACCGGTGCCACACTAATGGGAGAGCTCGGTATTCCCGAGGAAGTCATCGAAAAATGCCTCAACCATCGCACCGCTGAAAGTGCTCTCGTCTATACCTACCAACAACAACAGCGGCTGCATGACCGAAAAGCTGCGTTCGATCTGCTCAGCGACTACCTGATCGCCCTGCTGGGGCATCCCAAGGACTGGCACAAGGTGCCGCAAGAAACCAACCCGGAACATGTGCTGCTGCCCAGCGCGCACACGCAATGGACAACGGCGTCCCATCTCCCCGAAAGCGATGAAAAGCTGCTGGCCGCACAAGTCGCACAAAAACTGCTCGCAGAGCTTCATCAGTCCCCAAGTGGCATCGACCGCCTACAGCTACAGAACCGGTTGAACGCGTTTCTGACCGAATCGGCGTCCTCCCACTAACTATGTGGTCAGTTCCAACGACACAGAAAGGCCCCTCGTTGTCGTTCTGGATTCAGGCTTTAACGGCAACTCTACAGCGGAATCGGCTCACCTAGCTCTAGTCACCCGCACGGTGAAAAGGGAAAAGGCCGCGCGGCAATGCCAGGGAACAATGCTTCCAGTCAAGCTTACGATGTGCGGAGAAAGCTCCATACAACCTTCCCATCCCGCCTACGCTCATTCGGTTGCGTCACTCTTGTTTTCAATGCTCCGTCTGCAACTCAGCAACCAAGTCCTCCCTGGTCGCAGCGGTGTAGTCATCTCGCTTGAGCTTGAGGTTGTCGAGCATGAATCCGTGAGTCAACTCAAACCCATCAAGCAACGTGTACCAATTCATAACGTATAGCTTCATGCGCGGGTCGTCTGTCACCAGCCCGGGGTCGTTGCGCGCAATGAGGTTATTCAAGCGACTAGGAATGATGGTGTCCGCTGACGATATTTGACGTCCGAGCAGAATGAGCTCGAAATGCATCTTTTCCGACTTGAACTCGGGCTGACGCTTGATGATGTCTGCATAGTCTTCGAGCTGTCGAAGGTGCTTCTTATTCAGCGAAATCGCCGGCCGCTTTATCTCCACCACGATACATCTGTAGACCTTGTTCCCCAAAGAGTCAGTAGACGGGAACTTACGTGCCAAAAAGAGGTCTGTTTGCCGCCTTGCCCCCGGCAGGTCCTCCTCATCGTCTACGTCGTCCATGCTCACGGAAGCTCGATCCATGACCTCATCACGCATTCGACGAGCCACTTTCGCAAAGGTGTCTTCTTCCGCACCGATAGTCTCGTAGCGTGGTCCGAACAGCCACGTGTTGTTCTCGATGATTTTCTGCAGGTCAGGCGTCTCGAGAACTTCGCGGTAGTGCTCGTTCATGACGTGTCGCAGCTGCTGTACTGCAGTGGCTCGTCGCTGCAATACCTCGATACTCGCGACGATGTTCTCTAGGGTCGTCCGATGCAGCTGTTTCGCGAGGGCTTGCATCGACTTCGCATCGAGCTCAAGCGCACCTTCTAGTACCTCGAACAGCGCCTCGTTCTCGTTTGAGACAGCGAGTCGGTCCAGCAGTCGAATAATGAGCTTCGCCTGCTTCTTGGTGGCGCTGTTGAACACACGCGGCTCGGCGATGTAGAGATTTCGTACCAAGTCACGGGTGTGCTGATGTCGCCACGCCCTCTCCGTATCATCCAGTCCTACGTAACTCGGGAAGTAGCCTTCATCCTCATAGCTCTGCACCACCTCTTCGGCTCGCATACGCAAGAACTTGTCGTAGATGGCCTGACTCAGGCGATCCAGCTGGGACTTAAACTTCTTCCAGGTTGGTGATGCCAGCGTGTGCGCTCCCGAATTCAGCAGATCCTGCTCTTTCGAGAAGGTATCAGCCCATGTCGACGTTACGCACACGCTGGTGAAGAAGTTAGGCTTCTGGTTAAGCGAACTCAGTACCTTGTAGACCGGAGTACCGCTGGAATTGAGCAGGTATAGGTACGATTTCTCCGAGGTGGGCCGCTGCTCCCAACGAATCACCTGAACTTGGAAGATAGCGTCGTCTGCCGCAATCTCCTGCTGCACCGCTTCATGCTTCGGAACCTGAATGGTGACGCCGTTTAGCACCACTTGTTTGTCGGGATGCACGGCAAGGTACCACCCGAACTCGACGGAGAACTTTTCGCGGAGCGCGTCCGACTCCGGCAGAACGCCCGTGAAATTCGTAAGCTCCACGAGAGTGCCTTTTCCCTGCTTCAGTATATCCGCCTTCTGCTCGACTTCGTCCAACAGCCGACCTTCGAAATCTTTGATGGTCGGCTCGGAAACATCGATGACTGCGTCAATGCCGTTGCACTTGGTGAACCATGAAGCGTTGCGGCAAAGCCGATGGAACGCAAGGCGTCCACGGCCATGCTCGCCCTTCAACGTGAGGCTCGCTTTCTTTGCCGATTCGTTAAAACTACCGAATGTTTCGTTCAGGGCGTCGAACTCAATACCATCACCATCGTCTAGTACAACAACCCGCTCCAAGCCATGCATCTCGTTCTCGATCACATTGATCGATACGAAACTCGCGGCGGCATCAAAGCCGTTCCAAACCAGTTCGAACAGAGGTTGCCAGGGCTCCGCATTCTTGAAGTGCTTCTTGATTCCGGAATTGCCGATGGCAGCACTGCCCTTCACGACTGGCTTTTTTGGCATCTGGTACACCTCCCTTTATGACGGTTTTTCCCTGACTCCTTGAACGAAGGGACACCGCTTTTCGCCTGAAATGGCGAGTCACGAAAGCGGGCTAACTGACCGCTTCTGCCCGATGGATGTCTAAGGTACCCAGTCAGTTTCGCTATATAAATCAACACACGTCTGCGTTATGAAATAAGCGTCTGCAACACCTGCTGGCTAGCGGGATTAGCCGTTCCGTGCAATTGTTCCGACGACTTAAAAACATACTGCCCTGCCATCACCGGCGCAAAAGGATCAGTCAAAATCTCAATGTCGTACTGCCGCAGTTGATTCCCGAATTTTCCAAGCGCAAGGCCTGTGACCGAAGCAACACCCGCCTTGCGCAAGAACGCGGCCGCCACCCCAAACGACACGCCATACGTGGTGCAGTCATCCACCACAATGACGTGCTTACCCCGCAGCTGATTGCCGGTGTTGTATCTAGGATTCAAATGAACCGTCTGCATCTGTCCGCTTGGATCGGTACGATCCCCCCCACCTCCCGCAGATCGCTTCACCGACGGGGTATGCCGAATAAAAAGTGGCTCGCCGCGCTCGGCATAACGAACCCGTGAAACGGTAGTCCGCAAACGATGCGTAAAGTCACACAAGGTATCGCTGTCATCGTTTGCACTTTGAGAGGACGGATACACCCCCCAAACCAAATTTTTGACTGTATCCGCACCGTCTATAAGTAAGGAGCGCGCGGTGACCGCCAGCAAGGCATTAAGGCGAGCGCCTCCATTTTTTACGGTATTCGTCAACCGCCGCGCAAAGTCCTGCTGTGTGATCGACTTACCATATCCAGATAAATCAGAGAGTGCCCGCACACAATAATGCGGTGCGTCACCGCTAAACCACCAATGCCCTGACCAGCCCGCAGTCAACTGAATTACCTGAGCAAACTCATCCGCATCACGAACGCGTATACCAAGAGATTGCACCTGGTTTCCCGCCGACGCCCCGGTAGCCACAAGCAGCGCCCGCCCGTTCTTACCCATCTGGACGTCCACATCCTTGGACGCCAGAACAATGACATCAAACGGATTCAACTTAAACCGCTCGGCGTTACGCGAGACAATTTCACCAGACTGACGGCCCCGCTCCTGCAAAAACTGTACGCCGCTGCCACCAAATACGTCCTGAAACCAGTGCGGTTTCGCATGATTCGAGATCAAAGCCACAGGATTACCCGCCCGCTTAGCCTCGATCAGTACATTGACGAACTCAGGATCCGGCGCGCCGGCGCGTAGCACCGCGTCAGGTGAAGTCATTATGATCAGCATCCTCAACCCTTTATTCTTATTACGCGCTCTTCGCGTCTTTGCTCCGTCACGTCACCCAACGCAGACAGATATTGTTCGCTACACACGTAAACCTCTCGAAATCAAGGCATTA
Organism: Alcaligenes sp. NLF5-7; assembly: GCF_024266725.1. NCBI lineage: Bacteria > Pseudomonadati > Pseudomonadota > Betaproteobacteria > Burkholderiales > Alcaligenaceae > Alcaligenes > Alcaligenes sp. NLF5-7. The sequence continues at coordinate 3,612,867 of NZ_CP100755.1, read as the reverse complement.
AATGCCGTCACAAGATCATCAAAACGGAGGTCAGCACCGCCGGACAATGGGTACGCCCCGTCCCCCTCCTCGGCAAACTTCAACGGCTGAAGCAATGTACCCAAAAATTCGTCCAGCATCCCGCGTAAGAAATCGGGCTCTTGCTCTGGCATTGCCATGCCGCCCAGTTCGTACTGCTGTGGGATCCTCGGACTCCCCATGCTTTTGGTGGCGAACAGGTCGTTCTGTACAGGATGAGTCTCCCCAGTCAGTTCCGTCAGCGAATCTATGGCCCGTTTCATATGCACGAGCATGTCTTCGACGACGAACTGAATCGTCAAGCGACGTTCTTTATCCGTAATAGCCCGGCTATCAGCATATAGACGGTTCAATAGATCCAGCTGCATCTGGAGATATCGAAACCGCGCTGACAACGCCACCAACAAATCAACATCAGGCACCTGGGATGCATTTTTTTTAGCGCCTTGAAAATCCTCGGAGGGTATCTGCTGAATGCTCAAGTCGGACAGCGTGGCCTTATCAAGTACGATCCGGTGCAACGCAGGCTCGCGCAAGGAAGCAGGCCTTTCGGAAATAACGGTCGCTGCCCCATCATTTTGTCCAGCGCTCGATGGGCTACCGTTGCTCGTCACACCGACGTTGCTTGCATGCGCATTCGCCGATGCTGGCTTAGCCGGGACGTTCGATATCGATTGAGGGTCGCCACGTTGTACGTGGAGCGGCCCCGATGACCCTGCGTGCGCGACCTCCTCCCCAGGGGCGATCAGCTGAAAATAGTCGTCGCGGCTATGCAGTACGATCACTCTGTTGAGGTGACTTTTGGAACAACGCAATAGATCCATTCGTTGATCGTCGTTCCCATCGGCGATCAGCAGATTGGCTTGTACCTTGGGCTCTTCTCTTTCGCGGTCCTTTTCCGTGGGATACGGAACGGCGAGCCAACGGCCATAATCCAGCGATGCACGCGACGCATACAGGCTGCCGCCTTTGATATCGGATTGAATCATCACCACCCCTTGGGCCAAGCCCGCCTGGGTGCGATCCCGCTTCACATACTGTTGACTGCGCACGGTTTGCCCGAAAGGATACTCGCTGACCAGCGCCCCGCCGGAGGCAAGAATATTTTCCGCTAGCTTCTTGTGCTTGGCCGGCGCAATCATCTGCAGCCCGTGCGCCAGCACAGCCACCGTATGGCCACCGGCATCCAGCGTCACCTGATGCGCCACAGCATCACTCCCTATTGCCAAACCGCTAACAATGCTCCACCTTTGTTCGATGAAGAACTTCGCAATGCTCGTAGCAATACGCTGGCCATGCATGGTGGGCTCGCGCGTGCCAATGATCGCTACCGAGCGCTCCGGCGGCTGGGCAAGCGTACCTTTGACAAACAGTATGAAGGGATCGTCCTTGGTGGCCGCCAGCAACGGCGGATACTCCGCATCCAAAGCGGAAAGAATCCGCGCCTCGTGCCGATGTGCCTCATCAACTTGGTGTGCTGCGGCATTCTGAGCATTCGCCCATGCGTCGGATTCCGACAGAGCCTTTTCTATAGCAGGAACAGCCTTTGCCAGTTCGTCTATCGGCTTATCGCAAAAGCCAGGCAGGGCCGCTGCTTTTTTCAGCGCGGCCGGCCCCACCCCTTTCAACATTGACAGGGTCAGCAGCTTTAGCGTGGCTGGCGAAACAACACTCATACAATCTTGCCTATATTTTTAGTCAAGGACAGACGCGTGACATCCTTGATACCAATCGCGTTGAGATATTTCCCTGCGTAGATCAATGAAGCCCCTGTTGTCGTCACATCGTCAATCACCAAATAGGATGTGTTTTCGGCTACCTCTTCAGGATTTCGTACGTATAAGTGATCTCTCACATTCATAAACCGCTCATCTCGACCCAAATAATCATTGTGTTGCGACTTGACGCCCTGTTTGTATGCCAGCAGTTCCGGCTGGCAAATAATCTCAAAACCCTCAATCGGCCGTTCTTCCACAGACTGCTCAAGCTGTTTGAGCAACATCTCCAAGCGCGCTTTTCGTCCAGGTCGGTGCGGCACCACACTTACCACGACACGCAATACGCCAAACCACACTACGTAATGGTTATCAATGAAATGCCGAATCGCGGCAATCCATTCATCGGGAAATACATCCGCCTCCTTATTATCCCCAATAGATTCCGTTAGGGCATGCCACTGTTTGCGATACTTCACAGACTCGTAGTTGGCAAAGGATCTACCGGCCACATAAATTGGGTACGCAGACCGATCCCCACCCGCCACCTGCGGAACGAAATGATTGATTTTATCGAAACGTGGCATCTGCGACGGCTCCCCATCAGCCAGTAGTCGCTCCAGCTCGGGAAGATGAGACAGCGGTCGACGCAAAACGCCCAATAAGCCCTCGGGAGCGTCGATGACCGCGTCTGGGACAAGTCCTACGGCGTTCCAGTGCATGGGCTCTTTACGGTACGGCCAAGCGCTGCTATCCAGCGCCACCACGCATCCGCAATGATAGCCAGCGGACACGTCCACATCATTGTCCCCCACCAAAACCACTCGATCGAGGCGGTCAACGTCGAAGGTCGCCATCGCCAGGTCGATTCCATCCCCATAGGGCTTGGTTCGCTCTACACTCTCATAGGCCACCACAATGTCCCACTGGAACCCCGGATACGCCCAGTCCAACACCGTCAGCGCATAGCTTTGGGGAGACCGGGTAAATACACCCAGCTTCAATTGAGGAAATTCTGCACGTATCCGCCGCAAGAGCTCAATGCTATAAATATGCCGCCCGTCCTCCGCCTCTAGCTGCTCTGTCAGCGCGTGTAACCGTTGGGGGTCGCTGTTACGTTTACATGCCTCCCGTATCTCCTTCAGATCCGACGTACGAACCAGCGTGTCATCCAGGTCGAATAGGCAAATATCAAACATGCGGACTTATCTCCTCGTCATCAGTGCTTTGTCTACGCTGGCGGCGCTACATGAATAGTCGGTACGGGTAAATCTTGCCGGGCAGGTCCGGCACGTTGGCGATGGTTCTGGCTAACCGTTGGGAGTACCGGATACTGACCGGCACCGGGTCATACAAGGCATCGTTGTTCCAGTCCATTTTGGATAGGGCAAGTGCCTCCGCAGCCACCACTTCCAGCGGGCCGCGTCCAGCATGGCGCGTAAGCAGCAGCGGCTTGGGAATGCTCTTTTTGCCTTGATAGTAGTCCCCGGTCGTGGACGCGTCGGGGGCATTGCCTGCCACCCACAGCAGCGCGGACACACCAGAACGCACGACGACCGTGCCGCGCGGCACGGGGTAAGCAGACGGCTTACTGGGCGGCACTTGCCTACCGGAATCGATCAGCCAAACACCCCGCCAGTTCGCTCGCGCACCGATTTCGATGCACTCGACCTCCGGAATACCCGCCAGCGCATCAAAGGCGCCGTCCAACTCTTCGGCCTTGAAAGCGGTGGTCTTGTGTATGACCAACCGCTTGGGCAGGCTGCCCCCGTTTCGGTCCTGATAGAGCGCTAGGCTACGCGCCAGCACCGCACGCATATCATCGCGGCTCAGGTACGGATTGCGCCTGGCCTCTTCGAGGTTCGTCACGGGGTCACGCGCCTCGAAAGCCACAAACTGCATGCCGCCGCCGTCCATATCGAACACTTGCGAGCAGCACGTCACAAAGTGCGCGTCACGTTGATCCCCTCGCAAGGCATACGCCAGGCCGATATAGGCCGTTTCATCGGGCACGCTCGGCACACGGGCCAACTTCCAGGGAATACCGCCCGCCTTGACATACAGTGCGATGGCAAGCCGCCAAGCCAGTGATGCCCGGTGCCTGAAATGAAAGGCCCTGTCGTTGATAACCTGCGTGGGAATGTTGTACTTGGCCCCCAGCGCCTTCAAGGCATCGTGCGCATCAAACGCCACACTTCGAGTCGCAGGCCCCCATGCTTCCGGAAAATGCACCACAACCACATCAAATTCGTTGCGCATCGCCTCTAGCCGACGCAGCGCCGCATCCATCGCCTGGTAAAGCCGTTGCTCCACCGTACCCTGCCCATCAAGCTGGCTAAGCGAATCAGGCCAACGGATATGGGTTGCTGGAGGGGCTGACACCAATCCCACGTTGAATAGCGCTTCGAACCCGGGATAAGTGGGAACATATTCGGTTCGATCTGAGGGTTGCAACGGATTTCGCAACATCGCCAACAACGTGCCGCGCTGCTTGAACGCGCTATCGGGGCCAACCGTGGCCACCCTCACATTCGCGGTAAAGGCGCCGAACGACCCTTTGGAAAACGGACCGTACCGGCTCAGGCCTCGAAGCGGATGAACATCCACGTCATCGGACTGCTCAGGAGAAAAGGCCAGCAACGGCTCATCGAGCAGCGTAAACGGTGGAAGCTTGGAGGCTAAGGGGTGATGCGCCATTACTTTGTCCTGTCAAAGTAATTGTCATGATGCGCCGGTCGACTCCAACCGGTCACCGGCGAGAACGCAAACACCGCATCCACCCCTTGCTCACTGGATAGACCGAACGCTGACAGTGTTTCGCTATCCGTCGTGGTCAACAAGGCCGCCCACGCATTGATGATGCCCGCCCATTGCCGGTTGTATTTCTGAACCCAGCGCTCACGTCGCCAGTCGCCGGCGGGATCGCCAGCTCGAGCAGCCGCAGGCCGACCCACTCCTTCGTCGTCCTGTCCTTCGCCTTCAGACGAGTCCACTCGCGGGACGTTCACGAAGGTAAAGGGTTCAAAACCACACCACCATCGGTCTTCGATCTGCTCCAACTTCACGAAGATACCTTCCTGATAAGGATAGCCGAGCTGAGGCACCGTACCCGTCAGCTCGGACGCATAGGCCGAACGAAGCGCCGCAAGCCGTGCCCGGCGCTCCTGCGCCCTTTCCGGAGCCTCATCGTCGCGGGGAGCCGCCACGATCAGCGAATGACCTGAACGCTTATAGCGAGGCAGCAACGGCCGGTACCGGGAAAGTGCCCTGACCATGGCCTCGTACAGTAAACCCAGCGCCCAGCTGTCCCGATCCGGGTTCAACTCAATCGTACCGGCTGGCTGCGCCTCGAAGTCCACCAGCGCCTCCACAACCTGTGCATCGTTGCCGAACACTGCCAACTCCCGACCCATGGCAGCCACGACCGCCCGGCATCTCTGCTCTTTCAACTGCTGGCGCACGTCCGCCGTGGTTGCCGTCTTGTTCAAGACCATGCGCCTTGCCACACGAGGCAACTCACTGACCAACAAAGCTGAATAACGCAGAACAGGAAAGGATCGGGCGTCTTCCGCAGGCAGCTTGACGGGCTCGAGCCGAGACGGTGCCCGATACTGCAATACGTGTTCCACCAGCACGTCCGATAGCTGAGTTTGCGCCAACAAATCCGCAGCCAGCTCATCGAAGGTCTTGGCTTCCACAATGGCGACATCCACGCCCGCGAGCACCGCATTGTCCAATAACGTTTGCACAGCAGGCAGCAATCGATTAGCCGACGACGTCACCCAGTACAGACCATTGGGATAGGGGTTCGGATCCCTTAACACCGATTCCAGCGCTTGCATCACAGAAGCGTCGCGCCCACTGTACCCCACGACCACCAGCCCAAAGCGTTTGCACGACTCCGTCAGGACGTGACGCATCCTTTCGTCTTGGTGTTCCAGTTCACTGTCGGTGTTTTTGATCTGGATGGACTGATAGTCCCCGTGCAGCTTGGCGATGAGCGGCCAGTCTGACTCATCCAGGCAACGCTGCGCCCGGTCTGCCGAATCCAGTGCGGCCACAACGGGCTTGACTCTGGCCTCCGCAGGCAACAGTGCATTGACTTCTGTCGCCGAATCTTCGACCAGCGCATCGAAATTGGTTGTGAAGACGCAGCTTAGCTGCTTGCTCGCCATCAAGACAGCCAGCATTCGATGGCCAAAGCAGGGCGTGCCCTTACGAATGGCATCATCAATGTACTGGCGCCGTTGCTTTTCGTTGGGGTATACCGCTTCGAAAGCCGCTGAGTACTCGCGAGGATCACCATCAGGCGGCAGTAACGCGGTCCGACGAAAGAAATCGTCGATTCGTTCAATCCAAAGCCGATCTCCCGCATCGACCTCTCGCAAGGAGTAGCCCGTCTCCCGGCAGAATATGCGCTTTTTGAAGTCGCCAATCATGGCATAACCGGTCGGAATGCCCGAAGCCGCCGAGGCGCCAGCGCCTAGGAACCAAGAGAACAAGCGAGGCCGCAGAGCTAACGTCGCTGCAAATTGCGCAGCGGCCATGACCGGAATGTTATTGGACAAAAGACAACCCCGACATGCTGTAAATAATACTTACATCCAGAAGAACCATATCACACGGCGACGTCAGTGTCATCGGTATTCAACCGGTGTCATTGGCGCTCATGGCTACGTAAATCCAGCACTACGGACGCGCAATCGCGAGACATCCCCGACTCAATCGCCGGATTGATGTGGCTAGCTTCCAAGACCAGACGTGATAAAAAGCCACTGCCAGATACGCTTACCACCAAGCGGAATTGGCCAGCAGCAGCTTCCAATTCAGTCACCCTTTAAAAAGCGGAGCTTTGAGCTAGAACAAGGCGATGTCCTGGTTCATGAGTCTACTGGTAGGATATGCGTGCCAGCGGACACACTTTCAACGCTCGCTGAGTGGCAACCGTAGACCTGTTACGAAGGAATAATGCTTATGAGTTGGCTGTGGACGTGGAAAGGAAAATCCTTCGGTTATAGGCGTGGCAATGAGCTTCGATTGCAAAACGGTATGCATATTGGAACCTTTATTGGCGACGAAATATATGGCATCGACGGCAAATATCTCGGTGAAGTTCGTAATGAAAGTCGCCTAATCGTGCGCAAGGCATCGAAAGGGAAATCTGGCCCCAAAGTGAGTCGGAAAATGAAACTTGTTGCTCAGGTAGGTCGTGTAAACATGATTGGCCTTGTCGGACTGGTCGGCTACGAGGACTTTCCTAGCCCCGAAACCTTTATTGCCTAATCCATTACCCGCAATCCCCAACCTTGCATCCAAGCCGCAGCTTGCTGTCCCCATACAACATCGAAGAAGCTTCGCAACGATAAACCAATGCCAGCAGATTTGGGGAAGCGTTTACGTTGTGCCAAAAGCCGAGTATCAAGAGAGTATCCGCAATGACAAGTCACCCCGCTGCCGATCAACCGCTCTTCGGCATCTCGGAGCTTTCGCCCGACATACTCAGGACCTACGCGCATCTCTGGCAGCTCGAAACATGGCTTCGGTGCCTGGTCTATGTTCAGCTTCGCGCCCTTGATGGCACAGAGTGGAAAATAAAAATCAATGCCGAGAAGGCAGTCGTCCCCAAGCGCAACGACAAACGGATGGTTCACATGCCGACACCGGAAGATGAGGTATTGAGCTTCATCCAACTGTCCGAGCTTCAGCGAGTCATCACCAATCACTGGCGCTTATTCGAGGCCTACCTTCCACCGAAGACAATCTGGGAAGCGAAGCTTGAAGAGGTGATCGCAATCCGGCACCGGATCGCACACTTTCGGTCGTTACATCAAGACGACCTGCCACGCATCAGACAGTTCCTGCGCGACATCGATCAGGGCTTCTGGCGCTTCTGCACGTCATACAACGACACGCATCCAGTCCTGCCTCAGACAAATGATGCGGTCGTCGCGCACTTCCTGCCCTTCGACCTGTTTCCATGGTCGAAAGTCCACGACAACAAGTGGGCTCGGATCGGTCATGCCGATCCGGCCGAACGCTTTGCGATGACGGTCGAGACCTTAGGCATGCCTTGGGCAACATGGGATGTGCCGATCGCAGGACGACCAGGCTTTCTCTATGACGTCAGTATCACGGCGCGCGGCACACGCCACTATGACTATCACAGGCTACTGCAATGGACAAAACTACAGCACAAACACGCCGTACATCTTTGCCTTGGCAACGGCGCGACAAGCTTTCGTGTGACGTTGCCAGCGATCCTCGGCGCGCCCAAGCTGATCGAAATCATCGAAGCCTTTTACGAGGGTGCACAAAATTGTGTACAGCCCGGCTCCGATGAACGTTCAGCCGCCGCAATCGAGACGATTGCGAACGAGTGGCCGGAATATGTTCTGGGCCCGCAGAACCCACTCACCTTCCTCTGTCCCGATATGTCCTGCGCATTTTTCCAAGGATTAGATCAACGCTAAGACCTTAGTCCTTCTTCTGTAGCACCTCAGGAGCAGGCTGTACGTCCTCAAGCAGGCGCCACACGAAGGTCGAGGCCTGTGACGGCTTGAGGTCGTGACGGACTCGACCTTCAAAATACAACGCGCAGAGGCCTGGAAATGCGTGAGGATAGAGATTGTGGTTCTCCTCAACACATGCCCTTTTGACGTAGCCGCAACATTCAAGCTCTTCGAACAACTCTCCAACGTCGGGACGATCTTCGTCGCCACGTACAGCATCAAAGAAATCGCGATCCTCGACTGTTACCTCACCCACAAGAGCGCTATAGAACGTTTCCCTAATGAAGTTCTGAGCAGCGCCAGAGAGATTCCCGAACTCGTTCCTCGAAGCATTAAGCACCTCGTCATCACGACACAACAGTAAAGTACAAACCGCATCAATCTCGGCCAAAGACATTTCAAGTAGGCCAAGGATTTGCTGAGGAGGCACGACGCGAACTGGCCAACGCAGATCTGGGTGGTTGTTGAAGTGGGCGTTGATGGCAGTAAACCGCCCTTTATGCTTCTTGAAATCGAAACATGGCAGAACCCACCATTCGTCGACTTTGGTTTCCAGACGCGCCTCATGCGCCTGTCGCTTCAGTGTTTTTAGCAGGGTATCCTCGGGATCGACAACGGGTTTGGGCGACTTCTGCTTGAGCGCTTGAGCGATTTTCGCAGCGTTGTCAGCCTCCCTATTGGACTTGATCTGAAAGCCCACGCGTCGCGACTCTCCACTGCTTTCAAATCTCAGCAAAAGGTCGACCCCGTTGTCATCAAGACCTTGATTCTCACTCGATTCACATCCAAGGCGTTCAAAGAAATTCAATATCGTTTCCAAACGCTCGCGCAGCGCGGATAGCAAGTAGGTGTGGCTGCTCAGCTCCTTCTCGGAGAACCGATTCGTGCCTTCGTCAGTAGACGGGCTATAGGCCAGAAGCTCAGCCAGGATCCCCAGCGGGGTGTAATTCTTATTGGTGATGCGCACAGCACTTCCTCATTGTTGTGAATTACGCTGAGCAATATTGCGAGCCCTCTCTATTGGCCTTAGAATTGCTCAATATCCGCCTCGACGGCGGTGTCCTTCAGTGCCAGCCGTTGGCGTGCGATGGTCACAAGGTCCCGGTCTGCCAGTTCTTCGACCAGCGCCTCAAACAATTTAGGCGTCACCATATAGAAAGCAGGCCGATTGTGATTGAGCACGGCCATAGGCTTTTCCCCCGCCGTACGCAGCACCTGTGCCGGGTTCTTCTTGAACTCGGACATACTGATGGAAAAATCGGCGTAAATGGCATCCATGGCGGTGCTCCTTTGAACTCTATTTAGAGTCAACTATAGAGCTTAATATAGGGCTCATCAAAACGCTACGCGCCACGCCGATCACGCCGAAACCCCCGATCCGTCGCCACGAACCGTTCCAACATGTGCGGAATCAACGCCGCCGCATCAACCTTTTCCCCATACAACTGACTATGCGCGGCGGCGTAGCGCTCCAGATCGTCCTTCAATTGCGCAGGTACGCTGATCGTCAGCTTGACCGCCTGTTGCTTGGGCAGCGGGCCTAATCGCAGTTTCGTCGCCATATCGTCCTCACCGGTTGATAAACAAAGGTCTATACGGTCTCAAGGTCACATCACGGTTGACGATGACTCGTACTGGCATACCCTGTCGAATCGTCAATGTGGGTTGAATGTTCATGTTGCGCCGGGTCATTTCCTGGCCCACCTGGTTAACGCTGTCCTGCACGCTATCGCGGGTCGCGATCACGATGCGCCCATCGCTGCCTGATGTATCAGGCGCAGCCAACTCGGCCCCCACCCCCAGCAAAGTCGTCAGTGCGGCGCCGGCCAGGATGCGATCCCAGTGCCAGTCCACCTCATCCTCCAAGCCGGCGAACCCGGCCGGATCCGTGGCGGCCAGGCTATCGAGCGTGACGGAGGACGTATCGGGCAGAATCACCCGCTCCCACACGGCCTGCACGCGGCTTTGGCCATAGGCCACCTGGCTGTTGTAGCGGCCCATGAGGCGCGAGCCTTGCGGGATCAACAGATGCGCGCCCGTCGCGCTGTCGTATACGGGCGAGGTGACGGTGGCCATCACCTCGCCGGGCAAGTCGGACTTGATGCCTGTGACAAGTGCCGCTGAAATCACGGTACCTGCCATCAGGGTGTACGGGGCGCGGGCAGCCGTCAGGCCATGAGCGCTTTGAGTGGCAACATCGCCGCCCCGCGCAAACGCCGCTTTGTTGTCCTGCAGATTCTGTGCAGGCACCGCGTCCACCGCACCGGCCTGCGCATCCGCATCGGCCAGCAGCGTCGCATCGAACCCAGCACCCAGTCCGCTGGAGGCAGATCCACCTCCCGCCACCGAGCCGCCGCGTTGGCTCGGCTTGTAGAACAAGGGAGAACGCGCGGCCTCTTCCGCTTCCTTCAGACGAGCCAGGCGTTCGGCCTCGGCCGCATCGGGTCCGCCATGCGGATGCATGCCGGCTTCGCGCTCGGCGCGCAAGACCGGCCGGCCCAGGTCGCCCGGCAAGGGATCGCCCAACACCGGCGGCAGCTCGGGCAGTTTCGGTTGAGGCAGTTGGCTGTAATCGCTGGGCAGCATGGCCAGCCCTTCGGCCCGTGAAATACGATCCACGTTATACAGCTCCGTTGGGTCCGCGCCCTTGCGCTCACGCGGCTGCAAGGACCAGATGGTCGCCATCATGACCAGCAGCGCCGCACCGCCGAGCAGCGCCATCAAGGTGCGCCGGTTCAGGCGCGTGACGGCCGCGGGCGCGGCGCGCAGCTCCAAGGCCTGCGCGTCCTCCTTGGGTGTCGACGATGACGACGCCGTAGGGTCCGCAACGGCCTGAAATCCCTGAGACGCGCCACCCGTGCCGGCGGCCCCCACCTCATCAAGCGACTCATCCCGATCCCCCGCAGTCATAAGCCCCTCCAGGCGGTCTTGCCATCGGTACGGCTGATGCGTACGGCCTGCGCCCGGTCACCGCCCAGGCGCAGTTCAACTGCACCAAACAGCCGGTCCACGATGTAGTACGGCGCCTGATAGCGATGATTGACCAGTTGCAAATCGCTGTCCGGCCCTACCATAAAAAGCGGCGGCAGATCACCCTGTGCGATACCGGCGGGAAACTGGATATACACCTTCTGCCCGTCATCAAAGGCGCGCAGCGGCCGCCAGGGCGGCGCATCGCCCGTGACCTCATAGCGGAATCGCAGTTGGTCCACTGACAGGCCCGCCGCCATCGGTGTGGTCAGGCGCGAGGCTTCGTCCTGCGCCTTGAGCGCATCGAGCCGATCCTGTGGATAGTCCCAGGACACCGAGGCCATCCAGGCCGATTCGGTGGAGGTCAGTTCCAACAGATAGATGCGCCGGTCCGTGGTCACCACCAGGTTGGTTTTCAGGCCCGGGCGTACGGGCTTGATCTGCAGATTGGCGCGAGCGCTCTGGCCGCTGCCGCTCATCGAATCGCCTACGATCCAGCGCACCGTGTCGCCAGCCGACATATCGATCAGGCGCTCGCCTGGCTGCAGCAAAATCAATGTGACCCGCCCCGGACTGGCGTATACCTGATACAGCGCGCCGTCCGAGTACGGCCAGACCTGGATGGCATTGATAAATCCATCACGCGTGGGCGCCATCCGGGCTTCCCGGTTGGCCTGCGCAATCCGCGTGGCCGGGCTGGCCGGCTCGGGCTTGATAGACCGGTCTTCGATGGCCTTGAGTTGCCCCGGCAGGGGCAGCGGCTCGGGAATGGTCACAACGTTGACCGGCGCGGGCGGCGCCACCGGAACAGTCTCTGCCACCACCGGCGGTTCATCCAAGGCGATGACGGGCGGCGGCGTGCCGTGCGTTGCGCAACCGGCCAGCGCCAACACAGTCAACAGGGAAACGAATGTCTTCATGGGGTGGTTCCTCCCGACAGTTGGCGGCTCCAGTTGATGCCGTCCACATAGATGCCCAAGGGGTTCTTGCGCAGCTTTTCTTCGGTTTTGGGCGGCTGCAGCACCACGGTCAGAATGGCCGTCCAGCGCTCGGTGCCGGCTAGCGCACCGTTCACGTAGCGGCGCTCGGCCCACTGCACCTGAAACGAGCGGTCGCTGGCGCGCACCACGCTGGCCACCTCCACCGTCACGGTTTCCTTGCCGATACGCGTAAACGGGTCGTTGGCCCGCGCATACTCGTTCAGGAATGCCGCGCCCCGGTCGGTGGTGTAGTCGTAGGCATCCAGCCAGTTCCGGCGCACAACGACCGGATCCAGGGAAATGGCCCGCACCTGATCCATGAAGCGCGCAAGGTGGTGCGCCACCTGCGGGTCAGCCGGCGGCCTCCAACCTTCGGCCCGGCCGACGGCCCGGACTTCGCCCAGGGTCGTCACTTCGATTACATAGGGCGTAACCAGCGATTGCGTCGAACGCCAGACATAGGCGCCCGACCCACCCAACGCCAGTAGAAAACACCCGAACGCCATCAGCCGCCAGTGGCGCGCCTGGGCGTGGGCGCTGCCCAGGCGGGCATCCCAGACCTGCCCCGCCTTCTGATAAGGCGTGACCGGTTCGGGCGTGTCGCTGTATTTGACCGAAGGTCGTCGAAATCGCATCGTCCCCTCCTAAGAATCCGAGCTGTCGCGCAAGGACGGACTGGCGCCGCCTCCCCCGCCACCGTCGCCCGCGCGCACCGCATGCGCAGCCAGCGTCGCGCCTTGCGCGGCACGCTGTCGACTTTGCGCCTGTTTTGCCCAGGCCGGCGGGTTCGACGCCACACCACCGGATGCCGCGGACGTACCCGAGCCGCCGGTCGCCGCCGCCGCGCCAGCGCGCGCCACACCGCCCAAGCCTGCGGCAGCCGCCTTCAAGCCGGTCTGCCCGGAAGCGCCCGCCGCCTGCGCATACGCCTGGCGTGCGCCACCGGCCATCGAGGCGCCGCCGCGCACGCCGGCCACGCCCGCCCGGGCCACCATGGCCCCGGTGCCGATCCCTGCGGCCGCCACACCCGCCACGCCCAGCGCCGTGCCGGCCGCAGCCCCCGCGCCCAACTGCGGCGCGCCCGACACCAGCCCCGTGGCGATGCCCGGCCCGAAGATGCCCAGTCCCAGCATGGCCAATGAGGCCAGCATGATGGCGGCCGCTTCGTCGAGCGTGGGCTCCGCACTCAACCCGGTCCGAAAATCGTTGAACACCAGCGTGCTGATGCCCACGATCACGGCCAGCACCAGCACTTTGAGGCCCGAGGCGATGACGTTGCCCAGCACCTTCTCGGCCAGAAACGCCGTCTTGTTCCACAAGGCAAAAGGCAGCACCACGAAGCCGGCCAACGTGGTCAGCTTGAATTCGATCAGCGTGATGAATAGCTGCACGGCCAGCACGAAGAAGCTCAGCACGACCACCACCCAGGTCAGGGCGAGTACGACGATGGTCTCGAAGTTGGCGAAGATGGAGGTAAAACCGGACAACTCGCCGATGCGTTCCAGCAAAGGCGCGGCGGTATCCACGCCCACCTGCGCCAGGCGACCGGGCTGCAGAAGTTGCGCGGCCGTAATGGTGTTGCCCGAGGCCACCAGTCCCATGCCGGCAAACGACCGGAACAGGATGCCCGCCAAGGCGTTGAAGTTGCCGATGATGAACGCGAAGGCGCCGACGTACAGGGTTTTCTTGAGCAACCGGCCCAGCACATCGTCGGCGCCGCCCAGGGCCCAGAACAGGCCCGCGAGCGTCATGTCGATGACCACCAGGGTGGCGGTCAGAAACGCGACCTCGCCGCCCAGCAGCCCAAAGCCGCTGTCGATGTAGCGCGAAAACACATCGGTAAAGCGGTCGATGACAGCCAGGTCGTTCACGGTTAAAAGCCCTCCACCGGTTGCGGCGTGTACTTGGCCTTACCGTCACCCATGAAGCGCTTGCGGTTCTCGGCGGCCTCGCGCATCACCCGATCCTCATCCTTCACCGCCGACTCCATCACGACGTCGGGATCGACGTTGCGCTCCTGCGCGTCGCCGCAGCCGGCCAAGGCCAACAGCACCACACCTCCCAGCCCCACGATATTGATAATCGTGCGCATGTCACCCTCCTCTTAGTCGTAGAACCTGACCGGCGCAGGCGTGTACTGGCTCTGGCCGTCGCCGGTGAAGCGCCGCCGCACTTCGCGGGCGCGCTCCTCATCCGCAATGGCCCGGGCCTTGTCGATGGCCACCGCCCGGTCCTGGGCGATCTGCAGTTGCTGTTGCTGAATGGCCTGCTTGGCCTGCAGGGCCAGCAGCTGATTGGTGGCCTGCGTCGCTTGCAATGCCCCAGCCGCCGACTGGCTTTGCGCCACGATGTCGGCCAACACGCCCTCGTCGTCTTTCAGGTTCTGCATGGCCTGCGCCTGCACCGTGACGGTGGTACGCAAGGATTCCAACGATTGCGTCCAGCGCTCGCGGGCATCCTGCGTCATCTGGTCGCCGCTGACGGCCGCGCCGTACTGATCGGGATACAGACGCGCAAACTCGCCGTCCAGCCGCGACACGTCAAAGGCCAGGCCACGGGCCTGATCGACCAGACGCATCGTGGTGGACAGGTTGGCGTGCAGGCGGTGGGTACTGTCGAAATCCAGCCGCGCAAGGTTTTTGCCTTGATTCATCAGCATCTGCGCTTCGTTCTGCAATTGCTGAATCTGGTTGTTGATCTGCTCCAGGGTGCGCGCCGCTGTCATGACGTTTTGCGTGTAGTTGGATGGGTCGAACACCGTGCGCCAGGCGAGCGCCGCGGGCGTGGCAAGCGTCAACACGCCTGCCAATAAAAGCGTCAATGGCTTGTTCATGAGAAATTCTCCGATAAGGGTGAAGCAACAGACTCCGATAGGCTGAACTGCCCGAGCATGTCGGCGGCCCAGTCCAACCCGCGATGGCGCAGCCAGCCGGCCGCAAACCCCGCAGGCCCGCACTCGGCCAGCACCGCGTCGATCAGGCGTTGATCCGGCGGAGTCGACGCCCCGGCAAAGGCCAGCGCCACCGGTCCAAGCCCCAGATCGAACACGCGGTTTCCGAGCCGCGACTGGTAGTAGTAATCGCGTTTGGGCGTGGCACGGGCCACCAGTTGAATCTGGCGCGCATTCAGCCCGAAGCCTTCGTAGATCGACTGGATCTGCGGCTCCAGGGCTTGCGGATTGGGCAGAAAAATCCGGCTGGGGCAACTCTCGACGATGGCCGGCGCGATGGATGAATCGCGGATGTCAGCCAGCGACTGCGTGGCGAAGACCACCGAGACGTTCTTCTTGCGCAAGGTCTTCATCCACTCGCGGATGCGCGCCGCGAAGACCGGATCGTCCAGAAACAGCCAGGCCTCATCGAGCACCAGCAAGGTGGGCGCGCCATCGAAGCGCGCCTCCAGCCGGGCAAACAAGTAGCTGAGCACAGCCATGGCGGCGGCCTTGCTGTGCATCAGCGCCTCCATCTCGAAGCCCTGCACCGACCCTACGCCCAAGCGGTCGTGATCGGCGTCCAGCAGCCGGCCATGCGCGCCGCCCAACACGTAGGGCGCGAGTGCCTGGCGCAAGCGATTGGCTTGCAGCAAGGCAGACAGCCCCGTCAGCGTGCGCTGCGCCGTGGGGGCCGAGGCCAGGCTGCCCAGCGCGGACCAGACCATCGCCTTGTCCTCGACATCCACCTCCACGCCCTCTTGCCGCAGCCGCGCCTCCAGCCACTCCCCGGCCCAACTGCGATAGCCGGGCTCGTCGATGCGCGCCAGCGGTTGGAACGCCATGTCGCCGTCCGTGCCCAGGTCGTAATACTCGCCGCCCAATCCCAGCAGGCAAGCCCGCAAGGACCGCCCCATCTCAAAGACGAACACGCGCGAACCGGCGTAGCGCCGAAACTGCAGCACGAGCATCGCCAGCAGCACGGACTTGCCCGCGCCCGTGGGCCCCACCACCAGGGTATGGCCCACGTCGCCGATATGCGTCACCAGCCTAAAGGGGGTTGCACCATCGGTGCGCGTGACCATAAGCGGCGGCGCATCCAGATGAGTATTGCGCTCCTGGCCGGCCCAAACGGCGGAGACCGGCATCATGTGGGCCAGGTTCAGGGTGGACACCGGGTATTGGCGCACGTTGGCATAGCAGTGACCTGGCAACGACGACAGCCAGGCATCCACGGCATTGAGCGTCTCGGGCATGGTCACGAAGCCGCGCCCCTGGATCGCCCGCTCGATGAGGCGGCGCTTTTCATCGGCAACGTGGGGATCCGCATCCATCACCACGACCGTGGTCGTCAGATAGCCGTAGGCCACGTCGTCCGAGCCCAGCTCCTGCAAGGCCGCATCGGCATCCATGGCCTTGTTGTGCGCATCGGTATCGACGAGCGGACTTTCCTGCTGCGACAGGGTCTCGCGCAGCAAGGCCACCACGCTCTTGCGCTTGGCAAACCATTGCCGGCGCATGCGGGTCAGTTCGGCCTGCGCCTCGTTTTTGTCCAGACAAAGAAAACGGGTCATCCAGCGATAGGCAAAGCCCAACCGGTTCAGATCGTCCAGGATGCCGGGCCAGGTCGAGGGCGGAAAGCCGCGCACCGACACGGCCCGCAGATGTTGCTCGCCCAGCATGGGCGCAAGGCCGCCGACCAGGGGCCGATCAGACAACAGGCTATCCAGATAAAACGGCACCTGCGGCACCGCCACCGGATGACGCTCGGTCGAGATCGTGCCGTGCAGATACGTGAGTACCTCGGCGCTGTCCAGCCAGGACAGCTCGGGCATGACGCCATCAAGCAGGTCGAAAAAGCGCTGCGTCTCAGACATAAAACCGGCCAAACGCTCACGCCAATCAACGCCCTGCTGCGGTGCATTCTCATACAGCAGGCGCGCCGCGCGGGCCCGCGATTCCTCGGGCGCCAACCAGACGGCCGTCAGGTAGTAGCGGCTTTCAAAGTGCGCGCCCTCGTCCTCGAAGCCGGCGCGGCGCTCCTCGTCCACCACCCAGGACAGCCCATCGGGAAACGCCGACGCCGGATAGGCGCGCGCCGTGCCGCGATCCGCGTCCACGAACAAGGCCCAGCCCGAGCCGAAGCGCTTGAGCGCGTTATTCAGGCGCGCGGTGACGGCCATCAACTCGGCGCCGGTGGCGCTGTCCAGATCGGGACCGCGAAACCGCGCCGTACGCTGAAAGCTGCCATCCTTGTTCAGCACGACGCCGTCGACCACCAGGCCCGCCCAGGGCAGCCAGTCGGCCAGCAAGGCGGGGCGTTTACGATAGGCGCTCAGGTTCATCATGGTCTGCCCCTCACACATCCAGCAGCGCGGGATGCTTCACATGCCGGGCAAAGACCGGCATGAACTGCACATCCACACGTGCGCCCCAAACCGCCAGCATGTGGCCGACGAACCAGCACGCGACGCCGGGCAGCCACAGTTGCAGGCCCAGGCCGATGGCGGCGGCCAGCGTGCCGTTGGCAATGGCCACGGTACGCGGCGCCCCGCCCAATAGAATCGGCTCGGTCAGCGCCCGGTGCAGCGGCGCTTCAAAACCGTCAGGCAGGCCGCTCATACCAGCGCCCCGCCGGAGAACGCGAAGAACGACAGGAAGAAGCTGGAAGCGGCAAACGCGATGGACAGGCCAAACACGATCTGAATCAGCCGCCGGAACCCGCCCGAGGTATCGCCAAAGGCCAGCGTCAAGCCGGTGATGACGATGATGATGACCGCCACGATGCGCGCCACCGGCCCCTGCACCGATTCCAGGATGGACTCCAGCGGCGCTTCCCACGGCATGCTGGAGCCGGCCGCCTGCAGACTGCCCACGGCCAGCAGCAGAAACAGCCATCCATAGCGGCGCAGAAACCCCCGCAGTTGACGCTGAAAGGAAGAAGGCAGGTTCATGACAGGTCTCCCATGGGGCAAAGAATCGGTTCGAGGGTGTAGCGCTCGCCGTCCAGGCCGGTGACGCGCGCGATCTCGCGCACCCGGCGCCCTGCGCCGCGGCCGGCCAGAAAGACAATCACATTGACGGTGTCGGCGATCAGCGCGCGCGGCGGCACCGAGGCCGCCTCCAGCGTCAATTGCTCCAGCCGCATCAGCGCGCCGTAGGCGGAGTTGGCGTGTAAGGTGGCGATTCCGCCCGGGTGGCCCGTGCCCCAGGCTTTAAGCAGATCCAGCGCCTCGGCGCCGCGTACCTCGCCCACCACGATGCGGTCGGGGCGCTGGCGCAAGGTCGAACGCACCAGCGCGGCCATCGACACCATGCCCGGCGCGGTGCGCAACTGCACGTGGTCGTCCGTGTGACATTGCAGTTCGACCGTGTCCTCAAGAATGATGACGCGATCATTCAGGCCCGCCATGACCGCGAGCAAGGCATTGGTGAACGTGGTTTTGCCCGAACTGGTGCCGCCCGCGATCAGAATGTTCTGGCGATCCGCCACCGCCTCGCGCAGAAACGCTGCCTGAGCCGACGACAGAATGCGGTCACGCACATAGTCGTCCAGGGTGAAAACGCCGGCGGCATGCTTACGGATGGCGAACGCGGGCGCGTACACCACCGGCGGCAGCACGCCTTCGAAGCGCTCGCCCCGCCCTGGCAGTTCCGCGGACAGAATGGGACGCTCGCGATGCACCTCCTGGCGCACGCTGGCCGCCACCAGCCGGATGATGCGCTCCGCGTCCGACGCGGCCAGCGACTGGCCGGTCGGTTCGCGCCCGCTGCCCAGTCGATCCACCCACAGCCGCCCATCCGGGTTCAACAGAATCTCCACGACCTCGGGGTCGTCCAGGGCTGCCGTGATCGCTGGCCCCATCGCGGTGCGCAGCATCTCCAGACTGCGCGTGCGCGCCACACCGGCCAGATCCTGATTCCGCTCACTCATGATCATCTCCCGGCAACGGCGGCGCCTCGTCGTCCTGCGCGGCAACGGATTCGGGATAGATCTCACCATGGACGTCGCGCACCAGGCTGCGACCGCGCTGCAGATGGCGGGCGAGCTGATCGATGAACTGGCCATAGCGCAGCTTGCCCTGGGCGCGTAGCGCGTCTTGCTGCGACGGGGCGACCGGTGGGGAAACCGTCAGAAAATAGCGCACGTACAAGGCCAGGGTCTCGATCAGAATCTGCTGGTCGCGCTCGAGCCGCTCGTACTGGCGTGAGAGCCGATCCAGCCGCCGGCTGACCGCCGCCTCGCGCTGATCGGCCGCATCGGGCGACAGGAACGATGCCAGCGCCGCCGCGACGATGGAAGACTTGGATAGCCCTCGCATCGCCGACAGCTCAGCCAGGCGCCTGGCATGATCGGGCTGAATGAACAGGTTCAGACGTGCACGAGTCATAACGCAATACCATCCTCAGGATCCAGGGCCGCCAACCGGGCCGCCCGCTGTAAATCACCGTCCGCACCACCGACCATCTCCGGCTCATCGTCCGCGCCCCAGAGCAACGCCGAATCGCCGGAAATAGTCGGCACCGTATCGGGCATTTCATCCAGTTCGGGGCGTTGCGCCAGCCCACCCTCGCTCGCCCAGTTCTCAACACCTTCCCCAGCCTCGGACGGCGTCGGCGGGATCGGCCTGCCACTCCAATCGTCGGCACGGGCGGCGGGCAGATCGGGATAGCCGTCCTCGCGCAGCACCGGCGCAGGCAGCACCCGCTTGGCGAAGCTGGGGTCTTCGAAGTAACGGAGTTTCTTGGCGCGGATGGGCGGCTGGCCCGACACCATGACGATCTCGTCGTCGGCGGGCAACTGCATGATTTCGCCGGGGGTAAGTAGCGCGCGAGCCGTTTCCTGGCGCGACACCATCAAATGTCCCAACCAAGGCGACAGGCGATGCCCCGCGTAATTGCGCTGGGCACGAAGCTCGGTGGCCGTACCCAAGGCATCGGAGATGCGCCGGGCCGTGCGCTCGTCGTTGGACGAGAAGGCGACCCGCACGTGGCAGTTATCCAGAATGGCGTTGTTTGGGCCATAAGCTTTTTCGATCTGATTGAGCGACTGCGCGATCAGAAAGGCCTTGATGTCGTAGCCGGCCAGAAACGCCAGCGCCGACTCGAAGAAATCCAATCGCCCCAGGATAGGCAGCTCATCGAGCATCATGAGCAGACGACGGCGACGCGGCATGCCATCGACCGTATCGAGCGATTCCGTCGACCGGCGCCCGATCTGGTTCAGGACCAGCCGCATCAGCGGCCGCGTGCGGCTGATGTCGGACGGCGGCACGGCCAGGTACAAGGTCACCGGATGCTCGGCGCACTGCAGATCGGCAATGCGCCAATCGCAACGCGAAGTGACGGCCGCTACCGTGGGATCGCGGTACAGTCCCAGAAACGACATGGCGGTGGACAGCACGCCCGAGCGCTCGTTGTCGGACTTGTTCAGCACCTCGCGCGCGGCCGAGGCCACCACCGGATGCGGGCCGTCGTCCAGATGGGCGGTGCGCATCATGATCCGCAGCGACATCTCAAACGGACGGGCCGGATCGGACAGAAACGCGGCCACGCCGCGCAAGGTCTTGTCCTCGCCCGCGTACAACACGTGCAGAATGGTCCCCACCAGCAGGGAGTGGGAGGTTTTCTCCCAATGATTGCGGCGCTCGAGCGAGCCTTCCGGGTCCACCAGCACGTCGGCGATGTTCTGCACATCGCGCACTTCGTTCCCGCCCCGGCGTACTTCCAGCAGCGGGTTGTAGGCAGCCGAGCGCGGATTGGTCGGATTGAACAGCAGGCAGTGCGAGAAGCGCGCGCGCCAGCCGGCGGTGAGCGCCCAGTTCTCTTCCTTGGTGTCATGCACCACGGCCGAGCCGGGCCAGGCCAGCAAGGTCGGCACCACCAGCCCCACGCCCTTGCCCGAGCGGCTGGGCGCAAAGCCCATCACGTGTTCGGGCCCGTCGTGACGCAGATAGCGCACTCTGCCCCGCTCCACCCACTTGCCCAGCACCACGCCGCGGGGATCCAGCAAGCCCGCCTTGCCGACGTCGTCCTTGTCGGCCCAACGAGCCGAACCGTAGGTCGTAACGCGTTTGGCCTGCCGCGCCCGGTACACCGACATGGCAACGGCCGCACCCAGGGGCAGCACGCCGGCCCAGGCCGCGATCATGCCTGCCCGCGCAAAAACGTGCGGCGCATAGGCTTCGTACGCAAACCACCAGAAAAAGAGTTGCCACGGGGCATACACGGGCCTTCCAGCGATGAAGAACCACGGCTCGCCCAACCGTGGGGAATAGCCCAGCGCCGCAGCCGCCCATTGCGTGGCGGCCCACACGCAGCCCACGGACAACACGCTCACCACCGCGATCTGTCCGAAAAGCACGCCCGTTTGTGCCGATCCTGGCCTCGCCATGGCTCCTCCCCGAATGAATACCGTGCGGCACACGTGCGTTGCACGGTGCCGCGCCCATACACCATCAGTCTGGTCGGTCAGCGCCGGAACCCCAACCTGCTGGGGCGAGCACCGGCGCAATACAGCGTGTCAAGCCCCGATCACCCGGCAAGCACGGCGTGATCGGTCAACAATTCGGGAGGCCATCCGGCGGGTCGCACCGGGAAATCACCACTGCCGCCGCACGCCAACACGTGCCACGATAGACAGTGGGAAGATGCCATTGAGATGACAGTTTGATGACGGCTAAAAGGCACGTCAAAGCCCAATGCCGCCTGTCCCAAGACGCAACAGGTCAGACCGGAAGCGACTGCTCCGCGTCACCGCACCAGGCCAGCAGTTCAGCCAGGCCGGCGCCCGTTCCATCGTTGCGATAGACCAGGCTGGTGGTGAACACCAGTTCGGGATCGTCAAAGGGACGCACGACAAGATCGGGATGCCGCAGCACCTGCATCTGCAATTGGCCGGCAAAGCCCAACCCAAACCCGGCCGCCACCAGCGCGACCATGCCCAGCACCGTGCTGGCATACTCCCCGGTGATGAGTTCCCCGCCCAGCCGGGCAAAACGCTCATGCACAACCGAAGAGCTGGCCGCCTCGCTGGCCGGCGAGCAATCGATCAGGGGATGGCGCATAAACGCCTCAAGGCCCACCACGGCGAGCTCGGCCAGCTCATGGGCGCGCGGCAGCACGGCCACGATCGGATCATGCCAAAGCGGCGCCGAGACGAGATCGGCCCCATTGCTCAGCCCGCCCTGCACGATGGCCGCATCGGCCTGCCCGGCCCGTACGTCGCGCAACGCCTCGTTGTAGGACTGCTCGGTCAGACGCAAGTCGGCCTGCGGGAAGGCTTCGCGAACCTGCGCCAACCAAGCGGACAGGCGCGCATTGGCCAGACCGAGCGTGGTGTCGGCCAGACTGATGCGCAGCGGTTCGGTAAAAACGTCTTCGTTTTTCAGGGTGCGCCAGCCCTGATCGACCGCGCTCAGGATGCGGCGGGCGTCATCGACAAAGGCAGCCCCGACCGGGGTGATACGCGTGCCCTTGGACGTGCGATGAAAAAGCTTGACGCGCAACTCGGCTTCGAGCGCTTTAATAGCCCGCGACAATGGCGACTGTTCAATCCCCAACCGCTCGGCCGCCCGCTGGTAGTGCTGCTCTTCGGCCAGCACCACGAAATACTGCAAATACCTGATGTTCAAGTGCCGCTCCCTTGCTGCTGCGTACAAAAACAATCGGGCTGCGGCACCTGCACCGCAGCCCGTACGCATCACAGATCGAGATGCTTGCGTTCGTCGGCGGTGAGTCCGCTCAGCTGCGCGGCAGACAAATCGCCACGACCGACCACTTGCACCAGATTGTCCGGGCGATAGCTGGCCGCCTGATCGGCAGGACGCGCACCCGACGACACCGACTGCGGCGCTTCATTGCCAAAGCCCAGAATCTGCACATTGATGATGGACGGCAGGTTCTGTCGCGCCTCAGCCCGCGCACGCGCCACGGTATCCTGCGCTGCCGAGGCCGCCGACGAAGCCGCCGCACTAGCCGAACTCAAGGCACTGACGTTGACCGCCGCAATGACCGGTACGCCCGTGGAATCCCCCTGCACCTGAATGTTGTCGGCGTTCAGCACCTGCAAGGCCGCCACGTTGACGTTACCGGATACACGAATGCCTGCTTCGCCCGCGTCAATCGTGCCCAGCGGCGCGATCAGATCGATATCCCCAGGCTCTACCTCGGCAATCGGATTCAGCGTGGCGATACCCGCACCTGTCGAAGGCACCTGCGGCGACAAGGTCACGTTGCCCCACTGATCGTAAACCCGACGCGGCGGTGTATACACAATAGTGGTACTGGAACCGCGACCCGCGTTGATATCGCCTTCGGCCGACCAGCCCAGAATGTCACCACCAAAGGTCGTCATCACCCGGCTCTGGCCCAGCAGAATGCTGTCACGCGAGTACATCTGAATATTGCCCTGCCCTCGCGTGATCACCCCTGCGGTGGATGGAGGAGCCGCCCCCTCAACCCCAAAGGTCTGCCCCCCACCCGGCGTCAACAGTTGAATGTCACCGCCCGTGTTGGTGTGAATCCCAGAACCACCGTACATCAGCAAATCACCCTGATAAACGACGGCCTCGCCAGCAGCAGACAGCTCAGGGAACAGCGATGCAATGGCGTTACGGCCCCGCAGATAGCTGCCAGTGCGCGGGCTATTGGGATCGTTAAATTCACGCCCGCCCGCCTTCAACTCTGCAAAGTACACCTGGCGGGCAAACCCCCGCTGCTGCTCAACACCCAACCCGGCGAAATACGCCAGCGCTTCGTCCGCAGCCGTCTCATCAGCACTCACCACAAAGCCGTACCGCTCGCCCAACCACTCGATCAGTTCAGCTTCATAGGTATAGGCCACCTTGCCCTCTTGATCAGCCAACGGCAAGCCAGCATCAATCAGATTCGCCGGGCTCAGGTACAGGTCAAGGAAACCCGACCAATCCGCACCGTGATCCCCCATGCCTGCCTGCATCACAATGCTGGCACCAGGGCGATTATCACCAGCCAAGATGGGGCCGATACTGGTGACGGCAGTTTCGGCGTAGTTACTACCCGCCTGCCCAGTCATCAAAATATTGCGCCCGGCATTGATCTCCAAGGTACCAGGGCCAGACACATTAAAGCCGCTATAAAGGATGTCCCCACCCGCTTCAACAATAGAAACATCGCTGATGTCGTTATGCAGGAAGAGGTTGCCCGTATTGGAGCCACCACCAAAGTAAGGATCAGCCATCGTGTAAGCGATATCCATTGGCATGATGCTGGAGTCCCCCAACAGCATGCCAAAGCGAACCATGTCACCCCCGGCACGGGTCCACACCGGACCGGCGCCTTCATACCAGACCTGACCGGCACGACCACCGGAGTCAAACTCCAAAATGCTCCCTGTTCTCAAGCCGACAATATCTCCGTTCAAGGCATACAGCCGCGCCGGTTGTGCTAAGACCAACTCACCCGAGTAGGTATTGGGGCCGAAGGTAAAAAGAGAGAATTTGTTGTAATCCGGCACCTGCGCGTCCGCGCTCAAGTTATGCACCGTGGTCGACAACATCCCACCAGGGAACTTTGCGTAAGCGGGCGTGAAAGGCGTAGCCAAGGCATCCAGACTGGCGCCGGACTGACTCACCGTATAGCCACCCGCATAGATGGAATCACCCGCCAGCAGTTCCAGTCGGCCATTAGCCGAAGGTGTCAGCAGCAGATGGTAGGTATCGTTGAACTGGTTATCCGTCACACCGCCCAATGCAGACCTGCCCATAAAGATGCTGCCGTCCGCCGCCACTACACTCAGTTGAGAGGGGAAGACAAAACGACCATCGGTATTTGAATGGTTGTGACCTTGAACCGGAATATTGACGTTCACCTGCACATCACCCAGTTGTACGCTAGGCGTCAGATCGCCACCTGCTGAGAACAAATCGATTGCCGTGTTCTCGGTCCACAGCGAGAACCAGCTATAGCCATCCTCTTCACGCGTATACGGTAAAGCCACCCGACCCGGATCACCGGTACCCGACAGCACCAGATCACCTCTAGTCGTCAGGCTGGCAGCCGAGTCGCCCAACATCAATACCAAACCACCCGTTGCGGTACCCAGCGAGGATGTATAGGGGTCAAATGCCCTAATTTCCGTACGATCAGCCTGCACCTGAGATGTCGAGTAATAGGTCAAACCGATGCCGCCTATTTCACCTGCCTGCAACTGCAAGCCGCCACGCAGATTGCTAAGTACACCATTCAAATCCAGATTCTGTCGTGTACGATCACTGACACGCGCCTGCAAGCCTGGATTCAGATCCCCCCCCACCCGCAGGTTCAGATCCCCACCACCCGTTAGCAGCAGTTCGCCCGTTTCGGTCACACGACCCGTACTGCCAACGGCCAGCACCAAGCCTTCACTGCGCGGTACATCGTTATGCGACACGCCGCGACGGTTCAGCATACCCGCATCACCCGACACATCCACCGTCAGGTTGCCACCACCCAAGGTGCCAATGCCGGTGAAACCCACCAGTTCTGGGATGGAGGATGCAGCAGCCTCGGCAGTAGTATCCAGACCGTAGTTCTTATTCGATACCGTGCTACCCGGCACATAGGTGCCAAAGTTGATCCACCAACTGGTAGCGGTCGGGTCAACCCCAGCCGTATCGCCACTGCCCTGACGCCACAGCCAGTTACCCTGATTCACACTGCTGCGCTGACGGCGCAATTCCTGCCCATCCCAAGCGGGGCTATACGTGCCAATCAAGTCCCCAGTCAGGTTGCCGCCTGTGCGCAGCAACAAATTGCCGCCACCATCTGGATACCAGGCCGCGTAGGTGCTGTCGGCACCACCGTTCACTAGCGCCTCATAGCCAGCCCCGCCATCAGGGTCCGAACTGGCCCCCGTGTTCAGATAGATACCATTCTCCGGATCGGTCTGGCTGCGTGCCCGATTAAAGCCTCCCGCTGCCTCACCGGCCCGTGAGGCAGTCGAGGTACCGGCAGTGTAAACACCATACAACGACTGCATGGACACATCACCAGCGGCGATCAAGTCAAGGTCTCCAGTACCCGTACGCAGCACACTGAAGTTCTGTGCCATCGGGTAAACGGCAATGGGGTCACTCCAGCCACCGGTTTCCGGTGCCTGCGCCACACAGTTCCATTCATCGCAGGCCCATGACCAATCATCCGTCACCGGCGTGCCAGGCTCTTGGCCATACCAGTTGCCTTCCAGCCAAACCAGGATGGGATCAGGAGCCGGCGGCGCATGCATCACGCAGTTCCATTCATCGCAAGCCCATGCCCAATCGTCCGTTACCGGCGTGCCAGGCTCCTGCCCATACCAGTTACCTTCCAGCCAAACTTGAATAGGTTCAGGAGCCAGCGTAACTTCCGTACAGTTCCACTCATCACAGGCCCATGACCAATCGTCCGTCACCGGTGTGCCAGGCTCCTGTCCATACCAGTTGCCTTCCAGCCAGACCAATACGGTTTCGCCGCCTGCGGCTATTGCTTCTCGTTGATTGAACAGACTGTAATGCGTATCGGCCAACACCAAGCGCCCCGTCGCGTTCTGACGGGTCAATCGTGGATCAGCCGCCTGCGTATCCGCCCCGGCCACCAATCGCATACCCCAGGACTGCGAGCCTTCCGGCAACATCGCTGCTACCGCCCAGTTGCGGCCCATGCTCTCGCCATTGACGCTGCGCAGCGGCACCGACATGGCATCACCCACCAGCTTCACATCTGTCATGGACGGAATCAAACCGCCCACCGGCAGCGTAGTATTGGCTGCCAGCGTAACCGCCGCTGGCAAGGCCACACCCGCAGGCCAGGTCATGGCGGTCAATGAAGCGTTTGCCGGTACTCGACTGCCTGCATCCAGACGGGAGCCGCGTGGTAGCGTGGTGTCCTGCTCCAGCAGCGTACCTGCGGCATACAGCACATTGCCACCCGCATCACGAATATCCGCGCTCAGCACTGTGTTCGCTGGCAGGGTCAGCCCCGAAGCCAGTACCCCTTGTACCGGCAACTCGGTGTTGGCCGGTAGGTTAAAGGCATTAATCGATACTGCATAGTTCAGCGTTTTATTCACCGGGAACACCGTCCCCTTGGCCAATTGCACTCCCGCACCGGGCACAATCACATCGCCACCGTAAGCCTGCTCACCAGGAGTCAGTACCCAACCATTATCATCCGGGGTATCGGGCGGCGGCGCAAAGCCATCGTTGATGCTGCCATAAATATTCAAATCACCACCGGCACGGATGACCAGCGCACCGGCTTCACCTGAACCATAGACCGTGGTCTTTTGGGTGTGCGGGTTCAAGCTGGCATAGCGGTGCCCCGACAAGTCCAGGTCGCCGCTCACCACCAAGTCGCCATCAGCTGTCTTGCTGATAATTTCCACGCCAGGGCGCAGGTGGAAGGCATTAGCGTAAGCGCTAGTGTTCAAGCCTGCCAGTTTGGTGTTCAGCAGATTCGTGTTCTGCAGTGCTGCGTTGATAAACGCTGTGCTGTCAGCATGTTTGGCATCCAGATAGGCCTGATCAATCACCTGATAGGGTTTGCCACTGGCTGCGGCATCTGTGCCATAGGCTGCATCGTCGTAGCGCTGCACGGTGTTGACAGCAATGGAGCGAGCGCCTTGAATGCTGAGACTACCGCTGGCATCAATATCCGCATCGCCCGAAACTGCGCCACCCAAACGCGGCACAAACAGTTCCACCGTGCCACGGTTGCGACCATCGTGCAGACGGGGGTCGGCTGCCACTCGGGCATCGTCAGTGCCATGGCGCAAGTCAATACGTGCGCCATTGGCAAGTGTCAATCGTCCGTCGCCCGAGTTCAACTCCACCATGGCGCGGTTGGGTGCATCGATGATCTGGCCGTAGCTATCCAGGCGCAGCATGGTGCCATGAGCATCGAGTACCGCATTGCTGGCCAAGGTCAAACCATTCTTAGCGGCCAGACGAATCGCACCCACTCGCTCACTGCTGGCATCCACAATACCTGCCACGGTCAGGTGTCCGTTATCCAGCGACACCTCAACTTGATTCGCCTTGACCTCATTACCGATGGTCAGGTTACCTCGTTTGATCTGGAAGCTGCGTAGGCCGTTAACACTGCCGTAGTTCAAACGCTGGTTCAGCGCAGCAAAAGCACCAGTCAAGTCATTGCCCAAGTGCTGGGCGCGTAGCGTAATACCACCGGCTAGGTACGGCACATAGGTACCGCCCGCTTCGTAATAGTCACTGGCACCGGCCAGAATCTGCCCTTGCAGATCGACCAGACCAGCAGCCTCGGCCAGCGCAATGGCGGTCAAACGACCACCCTGGTTATGCTGGGCAGACAGATCGATAATGGAACCCGCCGACAGGCGAATATTGCCAGCAGTGCTCTCCAGATTGACATCACCCCCCCAACTGTATTGGGTGGCGTCTTCATCATCAAAAAACTCAACACTGCGGCCAGACAGGTCGAGGTGAGCATTATCGCCCAGGGTCAGATCACCGGTACCCGCCAGCGTCAGCTTGCCGCTGGGCAGGGCCACGGTGGCATCCAGGCTTAAGCCCTGGCCTGCAGTCAGGGAAAACTCGGCACCCAATGCCGACAGCGCAGCGGGGTTCGCCGCACCCGTTGCTGGTGCTGCCACCGTAATGGCGCCGCCAGCAGTGATGTTATTGACTGATCCAGCCTCACCGGTAATCAGCGGCGTGGTGATGTTCAGATTGCCACCCTGATACGACACGCCCTCACCCGGCACATAGGCGCTCTGGCTCTGATACACCGCCAGCGTGCCCTTGTTGTTGGCCGTAATACTGTCGCTGGCGTTCAGGTTCACATTGGCAAAGCCCAACGCAAGACGGTCTAATGAACTGATGCCATCGGGCTGGCCCCAAGGGCCATAACCGAAGATAATGCGTTCGGCATCTACCGTCAGGCTACCGCTGCCGGTACCTGCGCCATCGCTTACCACTGCACCGGGGGTATCGCCGGAACCGTTCCAGATCAGGTGGCCGGTCTCGATCAACGCCACATCGCTAGCATCCCCATAGCCATAGATGGCGGGAGTAGTCAGCAGCAGATTATCCAGCAACGACTTGCCATTGGCATCCAGCGTGGACAAGGTGACCGAATCAAAGAAGTTCACCGAGTTAGCGGCAATCAGCTCAAGCGTTTCCAGAGCCGGGGCACCCACTGAGGTATCCCCTTGCAACAAGCGCTCCATCACCTGCTGGTTGAGCGCCAAGCCAGGCGTCATGGCGTTACGCGCCGCTGCAGCGGCCAGTGCTTCGGTACTGCCGATATTGAAAGAACCAACGCCCAGGCTCAGATGGCGGGTGCCGTAGCGGACGTTATCGTCCAACTCAAAATCGTTATTGGTGACAAAAGAAATACTGCCTTCGGAATAGAGTTGAGTGGTGCCGGTGCAGTCAACTGTCGCACAACCGCCGATGCGGATATGTCCAGGACCTGAGTTACCAGAACTCTCCGGTGCCAGCCACTGCAAAGTTCCATTGGACACAGCCACGACACTGGCTTTACCCGGCTGATAAATGAAGCCATCATTTGAATCATAGGCTGCATCGCCTTGCCCCAACGTATTGATGACAGCACCTTGTTCAATTTCAATGGCGCTACTGCTGTCACTTTGAAGGCCAGTACTGATCAACATCACTTCCGGCGCAGTCAGAACCGCACCACTGCGCACAGTAATACCAGCGACGGGGTTGCCGTCATCGACGAGCAGCATATTACCACCCTGCCCGTAGTTCACGCGTGGCGTCCCGCCGATGG
Organism: Alcaligenes sp. NLF5-7; assembly: GCF_024266725.1. Lineage (NCBI taxonomy): Bacteria > Pseudomonadati > Pseudomonadota > Betaproteobacteria > Burkholderiales > Alcaligenaceae > Alcaligenes > Alcaligenes sp. NLF5-7. Next base: position 3,582,974 of record NZ_CP100755.1, on the reverse strand, counting down.
TCAAGCGGTTCACAGCTATATTGTCAAGATCCGATGCTCGTAACGCGGTGGCATAATCCTCGCTGGGCAACCCGCCATCAGAAAGAATCTCTATCCTGTCGCGCAGGCTAAGTGCCGTTATAGCAAGGGTACTGCCATAGCCCCCCTCAGCAGCTTCGCCTAATACATTCCCGTCAAAGCGTAGGCTTAGCTCATCCTTATCCGTATCGCGACTGGCGAAATGCAAGCGCAGGCTTTTAGCATCAGCTTCGATCAGCGCACGTGGCACCCCAAGACGGGCAGCATCAGCACGCACAAAGTCGGTATAGCTGGTTTCGTTATATTGCGAATACGTGCGCAGCGTATCCGCCGGGGTCACGATCAACTGACTGGCCAGGCTGTCGCGGATGCCAGTACCGGCAATCGACATGATCCCGGAGGCAGCAAATGAGCCATTGCGCATGGGAGTTACGGGAGCTACTGCACCCCGCCCAGCCAGACCATTGACCTCCACACGATAAGCGCCGGGCAGCAATGCATACGTCGATGGCAGTAGCGTATAAGTGCCTGCAGGCAATCCCGGTACGCCCGCACCTATTGTCAGTTGCTGGCCAACATTGGGATCGACTGCCCCCGCTTCCCCACCCACAGGGGCTACGCCCTGTACGCCCGGCACAATAGCGTAGACCGGATTACTATCCAGCCCTGGCAACATAAAACCGTCACTGCCAATTTGCACCAATGGGTTATAACGCGCATCGGTGGAGCCGCCACGGCCAGACACAAAGCCTGCACCGGTTAACTGCCCACCACCGGACAGGTCGATCACCGCCCCCTCCTGCACATCAACCAAGTGCCCAGACAGGGTCACGCTACCCGCGGCCAATGTGCCTACTCCCTGCAATTGCACCTTGTCCCCAGAGTATTGCCAGGTGAGTCCATCAGTCGTGCCTCCGTAGGGCATGACCAGCCCGGCAGCGCTGGCCGACGTCAGGCTACCGTCAAGTAAATTCACCACCTTGGTGGTGCGGGACGAACCAGGGGACTCCCCCACCTGTACTGAGCCGAGTGGGGCGCGAAGAATACCACCTTGCTCAATGGTATCCGCACCCAGGACCAGACTACCGAATACCGAATGCGGTACGTCTGGCACTTCTTCGGTGGTGCGCAACAACGTCAGGATGCGTTCGGGATCATATTGTGTGGTACCGCCTTTCCACCCAGCGTAGACAACAGCGCTGGCACCAGTGGCTGGATAGATCTGTGCCGCGGCCAAGGTCAGATCACCTGGCGTATTGAGCACAGTACCGCCAGACACCGTAGTCGCCAGAAAACGCAGATCACCCTGACTGACCAGCTCCACATTATCGAACGCGCGACGATCAACCACTTCCAACAAGAGGTCTTGAGGGTCCCCCCAATTGTTTATCTTCGCACCGTCACGGACTCCAAACGCAGTGCCATCCCGCAGCTCGAGCAGTTGCCCGGCTTGCACTGTAAACATACCGGCAGGAGCTTGTTCGGACAGAGAGGTTAGACCGCCCCGTATCGTTGCCTGCATATAGTTATCAAGTGGGCTGGTCGCCCCGGCACCGGCCAAACGAACGTAAGGAGCAAACAGCTCAACACGGGTGTCATCTGCCGCCGTATCAGTCAACCCAAAGGCTCCGGCGTACAGATTCAAGGACTGGCCCATCACAAGGGACAGATCACCGTCAAAGCTAAGCAGGCCATTGCTGAGCAGAGTGAAGTTATCAAAGCCGCCCGCCTCGACCTGATCCGCACCCAGCTGCCCTCGGCCATAGGTCAGGCTATCCGCTGCGGCGCCAGCATCAATACCCGTCGCCAAGCCGATGCCGGTGCTAGTCTTTGTCAGGATAAATTCCCGCGCCTGACGCACCCGTTCCTCAGGGTTGATACCGCCACTGACCCGGTAAATCGGCGCCTCCAGCGCCGTGGTCAAGCTACCCCCTGCCGCGCCAGCACCACCAGAGTTGGCCAACAAGGTTCCATCAAGATACAGGCCATGACTGGAGGCCAGCGTGATATCACCGCCAGCGCTCGCCACATTGATTGCACCCTGCCCTGGCACATCTAGCACAGCGCTGGAGCCAGAAGCATCAAGCAAGGCACCATCACGCACCACCACAAAAAGATTGGCTGCATCGGCCATGCCGGTGGCCGGATCGAACTCGCCACCGATCACAAGGCTGCCGCCCCGGTTGACCTCAGCGTAGCGATTGCCCCGTGCATCGGTTGCGGTGACTGCCCGGCCCGCCACATCCAATATGGCGTTCTCACCAATCCAGATGGAACGGCCATGACCTGCGGCTTCAGCTCGCTCCAGCTCGGTGTTTGCACCTGTAGGGGCCACACTGTCCAGTACAATATCACCGCCCCAAGCATTAAGCCTACCATCCACCGTCAGCTGGCCAATGCTGCGCACGGCAATCGACTGACCGGGATCGACATTGATCTGTGCGCCCTTGCCCACCACCGCTTGCACGTTAGGCATATCCCCAATACGCGATTGTTCACTTCCAGCCTGTAGGTTCAGGCCTGCGCCCTGACGTTGGGTTAAACGAGCGTTAATGGGGTCTTCCAGATACAGCGGCGGGGTCCACTGCTCCGATGCAAGACGGATGTCAGCCCCCGTAGTCTGGCCACGCGCCTGCTCATTGATGCGCAGCACCGGCATGGTGACATTGACTTGCGTACCATCCGCAACCGTGAGGCCATACTGGCCCACCACATCGTAGTAACCAAAACCTTTATTAAAAAAGTCCGCCGTCAGGTTGAGCGGCGATTGTATGGCAACGCGGTTACTAAAAATCGCTCCTGCTGCAACCGCAGTACCCTCCGCTAACACTGTGTCCATCGGCGCGACTTGACCTACTGTGACGGTATAGGTCGGTGTCGGCAGAACAGCCAAACTATCTGGAAGCTCGTAACCCGCCGGTAAAGTTCCCGCATTGATTCGAGTAATAACAGCCCCTTCCGGAACAGTCTCACCGCGTAAAGTTCGGTAGCGCGTACTCCCAACGTACACGTCCATGTCGGTAAGCACGCCGTCGGCGAGATTCCAGCCTCCAGGGCCAACGGAGATGGATAGTGTATTTCCAGTATCAGTGAAAGTTATTGGAGACACGAGGGTCTGACCCGCAACCACCTGGTTGTAGCGAGCATCTGCCAGCAAAACCTCACCTTTCCCCTGCGTAATGGGCTCGTCAAGCAACACGGCAATCGGCGCTGGCTCTCCGGCTTCCAGATAACCGCTTTCAAGAATGGCCTCGTCCCCGATATAAACCGCCGAGCCGGCCTGAAGACTTAACGTGCCGCTGCCGTTGACGCCATGGCCCTGAATTGCGCCGTCCATAGCCAGCTTGCCGCTCTGGCTAAGCAAACCAGCATGTAAAGCGACGTTGCCGCCGTGCCCGCCCTGCTGTCCACCATCAGCCAATAAAGCCGCGCCGGATGAGACATCGATCAAGCTGCCTTCGCTCAGAGTAATATCGCCGCTACTACGAATCGAGACGCTGCCGCCATTCTGGTAAGGTAATAACGCGTAATTATTCGGCTCCAGTAGCAAATTACTCCATAGGCCGCTGGCGTTGATCGTTGCTCCGTCTGCCACCGTGACGCTAGCAGTACCGCTTGGCGCGTAGACAGGCACATCCTGGATATTGGTATTGTTTACACCAATCTGGTTGAGCACATTACCCAGGTGAATAGCACCGCTGTGCGCGGTCAGGTCAGCATTCACATTAACGGCTGGGCCGTACAAGGTGATAGCCCCGCCATGGGCGACATTCAGGTCGTTTTCAACGGTAATCGTGTTGCCCGCCGCGATCTGGAGGCCGCCCAAATTGGCGGCGTTTAAGTCATCGCTGTTCAGATAGAGCTTGCCTTCGCGCTCCTCGGGCTGCACCGTACTCAGCGCCAAGCCGGCAGCGATCTGCTCTGCCGTGTTGCCCAGGATCACGTCCCGAATGGTCTGGTCATTGGCTGTCAGGCGATACTGCAGCGTGCCGCTGTCCTTGACGTAGTACGGCGTATAGTCACCAACAATCAGTTGACCCCGTCGCGCCACGGCCTTCTGCGACTGATAGTAGCCGTCGATCCCAGCCTGCGCGGCTTGCGTCTGGCGATCCCCTTGAAAAGTCTCGCCAACAATCTGCCCCTCCAGTACTGCATTTCGGGTACCGATGACGAGTTTACCGGCATCCCGGCCCACGGTATAGCCCGGTTCAAAGCGCCGGCTTGGGGCGATTAAGGGGTTGTAAAAAGTACGCGTATGGCCCCAGCGTTCGCTGGTCGCCTCAAACCCCCGGTATAACCCGCTGTACAGAAGATCGCCGGGCGCGCGCGATGCTTCGTAGAGTCGACCGTCGGCGCCGCGCAGCCAGCTTTGGCGCAGATAGCCATCCTGGACATCCAGCGTACCGCCCGACAAGTTGATATGCGAACCGGCTTGCGTCACAACATCATTGCCTGTGAACTGGACGATGCCGCCCTGCGCCATCCATTCGCCAACACTGCGACCGCTGGTGGCCAAATAGCCGCTAACTTCCAACAAGCCACCAGCGGTGTACCAGCGGTCAGTCTCATAGCCGTTGGTGCCGGCCGGCACCAGGACCAGATCTCGCCGATCCAGCCAGACGTCGGTGCTGCTGATCAGGCTCCTGCCATTCTCAGGGTCGCTGTCGCGGTTGACCGGCGCATCGCGCATCTCGTTGCCCTGGACATTAATCTTCAGGTTGTTCGAGTCCATCGCAACCTTGACGCCGAGGGCGCCCGACACGTCCAGTTCGGCGCCATCTCTGACCAAGGTACGCTGTGCAGCATCGACCATGATCTGCCCGCCTGTGGCAAGCGTCAGCGAATCTCCTTCAAAGTCCACGGTGCCGCCGCTTTCAATATCCACCAGCGACAGGTCGCGGCGGGTCGGGTCAGCGGGCACGATATTCCCTGTGCCGGGATCGACCACCGGACCTAGCAGGCCATCGCGCTGATTATCAAGCGCCGTGGCATCGGATTCATCCAAGAGAATGGCGGTGACACTGTCTTTGCCCAGGATCACGGCGCCGTCAGCACCCGTGGCTTTCAGATGCACGGTACCGCGCTGACTGGTGGAGGTCGTCGCCACCGCCACGCCCTCTTGGCGCAACTCAGTGGCGGTCAGGCTGATATCACCCGTAGGTGCCTGGATGAGGCCGGTATTACGTACGGCGCCTGTTCCACCCGCTTGAATCTCGTTGCCGCGCGTGGTCGATTGCTGGTTGCCCTCTGTACCCTGCCCCTTCTTGATGACAAAGTTGTCACCGGCAGCCATGGCCACCTGCCCCGCCTGCGCGGCGAGCGTACCGTCGTTATGCACTTCCTTTCCCAGCAGCAGCACATAGCCGCCGCCTTGGGTGCTGGCGGCTGGGGCATGCGTGGCGATCTGCGCGCCGCGCTCGACGACGACCTTGCCGGCGGCGTCGGTGAAGGTGGGGCTGTTGCCGTTGTATAGACCGTTGTTGTTGAACTGCTCATCGGTGATCGTGCCGGCCGCTGTCACCAGGTTGCGCACGTTGACCTGACTGGTACCCGAGAACACCACACCATTCTGGTTGACCACCATGACCGTGCCGTCGCCCTTGATGGCGCCCTGGATCTGACTGGGTGCCATATCGGCCCCGTCCACGCGGTTCAGCACCGCATCGGTCTTCTGCTGTTGGAACTCCACCGTGGTGTTGCGACCCACGTTGAAGGTTTCCCAATTCAGGACTGCCTTGCTGTCCGTCTGTTTGATGGCGATGTTGTGCTTGCCGCCAGTTTGGGTATGTACAGGACGCTCCGCCCCCGTCCACGTATGCAGATTGCCGCCAGCATCCCGATCCCACACACCGCCTTGCACATGCCCATCCGGTACAGACGGATTGCCAGCGGCCGCTGCCCGCGCGGCCTTTTGTGCCGCCTGTTGCGCGGCGATAGCCGCCGCCGAGCGGCCCAGGTTTTCCACCGAACGCGCCAGCTTCTGGCGCGCCTGCGCCTGCTGTCGTGCTGCGGGATTCGCGCCCCCGTTGGGCACACCGGGCATCGGACCGCCTCTTGCCACCCCATGCGCCTGCCCGCCCTTGGCGGCAAACCATGCCCCCGTTACGGGCTTAGTCTGCGCCGAGACATTGGACGCTCCGATCCCTCCCAGCACCATGAGCATGGCGGCGGCCACAGGGGTCAAGCGAAGCGCACGCTTTGAAAGCGGTGACATCCCGCGAGACCGATAACTGCGGCTGTTGGACTGACTGGAGGAAAGTGCGGCTTGGGACATGATCAATCTGTTCCTGGCAAAGGCAGTATCTGAACGGCAAATCTCCCGAGGAGACATGCCCACTACCTATAAGGACGTTTGAGCCGCGTTTTGGGAAACAGATTTTGTGTGAAACTTTTTTGACACTCAGGTCAAGATCACCAGATCTCCCGCGCGGCGCACCCGCACGCCCAGCACATCCTCCATCAGAGCAATCGCATCGTCCAATGCCTGAATCTGGAACTTGGCAGAGAATCGGCGCTGTGCCAGCGCATCATTCATGAGCACCACACGGCCCGGACGATAGCGATTGATTTCCTCGATCACACGCGCCAGCGGCAGATCGTCAAACTCCACCATGCCCTGGCGCCAGTTGCTGGCCGCGGCGACCATCTGAATCCGCTCACCCAGATGATGCCTGTCGTAGGTGACTTCTTCGCGACTGGTCAACGCAACGGTGCGAATGGGATGATGAAGTTCACCGCGCCCCTCCAGGCAACGCACACGCACCTGCCCGCCCTCCAGACGACGAACCTCAAAGTCGCCGGAACTCACAACCAATCGCCCAACGTCCGCCACCACTTCACACGACCCGCCCCGTGAGGCGATAGCCGCTTCGCCAGCGATCAAAGACACCGTGGGAAGATTGGCGGACGGTTGCACCATGATCGCGGTCTGGGTATTGAGGGAAACCTGCACATTTTCGGAGAGCGCCAGCTCGCGCTGCTCGCCGGTGCCGGTGCGGTAATCGGCCTGCAGCTCCGACCAGGACGGCCATAAGCCCAGAGGCGGACGCACGATGCTGACCACCGCCAAGGCGCCGAAGGCCGAGGCGGCCGCCCCAAAAAACATACGCCGTCCCTGACGCACCCGTTGCGGGCGCCGTACCTTTTGGGGATAACGCTGCTCGTATTGCTGCGCGGCCTGCCCCAAGGTCTTCCAATCCTCGCAGGCCTGGCTCCACGCCAAGGCGTGCGCCTGACTTTGATTGCGCCATGCATGAAAAGCCGCCACATCATCGGTGGTGGGCGCGCCCGTTTTGAGCTTGATCGCCCAGTCGTGCGCCTGCTGACGCAGCGCAGACGCGTCCATCGTGCTCGCGCCAGAGACGGAGCCGGAAGTGGGATGTGCAGTGCTCATCGCTCGCCTTTTTTATCGTCAGGCAGGATCACCTGATATATAGACGTTTGAGCACCCGAAAACGAAACAGGCAGGGGGCGTTTAGGGTTCATGGTCGTTCTGGGTCTTTAGCCGCTTCGAGTTTCTCCATCGCTGCCAGGCAGGCTTTATGAGCCGTCTGAATTTCCCGTCGCACCAGGACACGTGAAATGCCCCAGCGTTGGGCCAATTCTTCCGTATCCACGCCGTGAACACGGAAATCAATCAATAATGCACATTGTCGAGGCGGCAGGGTATCAAGAATTTCCATCACTTGATCCATCTGATTGCGCCCCTCTGCCACGCGATCCGGCCCCGGCCCGTCGTAGACCAGCTCAAACAATGAGCCGATCTCCGCTTCATTGACGAGGCGCGCATCGCTTCGGATACGGTCGATGGTGGCGTTGACCGCACTGTTGATCAGGTACGTTTGGGGATGCTGGACGCCATCCAGATCATCGCGCGAGGCGAGGCGCACATAGGCCTCATGCAATGCGTCTCCGGCCATGTCGCTGGAGCTGCCCAGGCGATGGGCCACCTGAGCCTTGAGCTGGTCATAGCGCTCGACGATGAGCTTACGCAGACGGCCCAGCCCAGACTCTTTCATGGCTGACAGGCCTCTTTGCGATCCGTTTGAGGCTGTACCAGCACCACCGCCGAGCGTGACACCCCGGCCGGTGGTAAACCGACATGCGTACCCAGCAAGGCGGCGCGGACACCGGCTTCCAATGCCGGCGCAGCGGCGATACGCACCTTGAGCCGCTCAATACGGCCGTCATCATCAATCCAGTAGCGCAACACCATACGATGCTTGCCTGCTTGCAGCGCGGGATGCGCGCATAAGGCCTGCGTCAATCGCTGCTGGGTCTGCCCATCGTAACGCCGCTCGGCCAGCGCCTGCTCGGTCGCCGTCAAGGGGCGTCGCACGGTTGAACGCTTAAGCATGACGGAGCGCTCATTGACCACTTCTGCGGTCAGTCCGGTGCCTTGCAACAGCTTGGACAGTGCCTGCCTGGGCGTGAAGCGGCCGCGAACGGTCGTGGACGTCTTGCCCCGAACCAGCTGGGTTTCGTACAGTGCCGACTGCCGCGTGATCGTCTGGTATTGGTCCAACGCGCTTGCCAGATCCTGCGCGGGCAAATCGAACTCATGCACCGTTGCCGTAGCGGGCGCCTCGACACCAGGCAACTGTTCCGCGCGGGCCGCGGGTGCCAATAAGACAGCGCCCAAGCAGCACACAGCTATGAACGCCGCAACCGCTCGCACGCGGGCAACAGGCAGAACGACTCCAGCAAGAGGCGAAGGGAATACATGGGCAAATCGGGTCGCGGGTAAATCGGGCCAAGCGCTCCAAGCGCCAGCGTAGAAACGAATGTTACATACGCAATATGAAAACCAGATGACAGCAAGATGACAGGTTGTTGCCATTCAACGCTTGTATGACGGACCCCTTCTGCTTTACCTATCCCTCTTCTTGATAATAGTTATTAAAGCGGCTATGCTTTTTCCATAATTCACACGAGAGGATCCAACCATGATCAGTGCAGATCTGGGTCAACAACTTGAGGCGTTTGTCGGGCGTCTCGTCGCGACCGGACGATACGGTTCCAAGAGCGAGGTACTGCGCGAAGGCGTGCGGCTCATCCAAGACCGTGAGGCCAAGCTGGCTGCCTTTGATGCCTCGATCGCACGCGGGCTGGCCGATGCGGACGCCGGGCGCACCCAACCCGCTGACGAAGTCTTTGAGCGGCTTCAGGCCAAATACGGGGCCATGGCGAACAAGCCGACATGATCGTCCACCTGACGGACGAAGCGGTACGTAACCTGGAAAACATCGGCGATTACATTGCCCAGGACAGCCCCACGCGAGCATTGACGTTTGTGCGCGAACTGCGCGAAAAGTGTTTGAGCCTTGCCGATAGGCCTCTGGCCTTCCCGCTGGTACCGCATTATGAAACGCATGGCATCCGGCGCCGCGTTCATGGAAACCACTTGATTTTCTACCGCACCGAAGCGGATCGGGTCGTCGTTCTGCATGTCCTGCACGGGGCCATGGACTATGCCGCAATCTTGTTTCAGGATGAGATATGAAGATTGCAGATCGCGTGTTCCCTCCGTGTTCACGTTGCAAACAGCGCCTCAGCTAGCATGTCGACCAAAAAGAAGTTGAAATCAGAACGCCATCACTGGTGGCCAGAATGTGTATCACGCCATTGGGCCGCAGAAGACGGTAATGTGGGATGGCTAAGGCCAAATGGAAATTGCATCCGCATCCCGCCGGCGAATCTCGGGGTTATCGGCAATGGCCACCATATCAAGTTGGGAACAGCGGGTGCCCCTTCCCCATGGGATGAGAGTTTCGAACGCGCGTTCGACATAGCCGACTCTGGCTTTCCTCGCTTAATTAAATGGCTGGAAGGACTTGAGCGTAGGCCCATACTGGGCGTCGAACGAAAAGAACGCTTCTTATCTCAACCGTACACCGAGGCTGATTTACGTCTTATGAGCGAATGCGCGGTGTCATTGGCAGTTCGCTCTCCGATGAACCGCGAGGCGTCCGTCGCAGTTGCCGAACACTATCGAGGAACCATTCCGTCTGCGGAAAGAAGCGCACTGATAGGACTCAATATGAGGCACTCGCAGCGTCTCATTGCGGATAGTATCGGTGCGCGTGGCAAGTTTGTCGCCATCTATTCGCAAAACAAAGAATTCGTTTTTGGCGACGGCTTCTTCCATAATGTCGCAAACGCACAGATGGCACCGCAGTCGCCAAAACTGCTCGTTCCCATCACGCCGCATATCAGCATTCTTGTCTGCCGCCCGTCAAGCTATACCGTCGAACCCAGATTGTTTACGTTGGTACTGGACGAGCAAGAGGTTGATCGATACAACCACACGGTACAAATCTACGCTAAGAACGCGATCTACTTCCGATCCCAGCAACCTGAACTGCATGAAGATTTCCGTTGCGCTGCACACCTGCGCTACGCACATCCCGGCAACCCGGTAGATACGCTTATGCACAGCATTCCTGGCGTGCCGGCAAGGGATACGATGTTTGATCACCTCTTTGACCAAGAGATGGAAAAGCATAAATAGGGAAACCGCATCAGACTTACAGCGCAATCCCTCGCTGCCGACCCCACGACCAATCAACCCTGCCGCCAGCAACCGTCGCCGTCAGAGTCTGGCCCAGCCGTTGCTCAATGACCGGCCGCCATGGCACCAGACTGAATTGCTTGCCATCGTCCACCACCGCAAACCGGCCGCTGGCCAGATTGACGGATTGGCGATAGACACCCGACACCGTATCGCGCGCCTTCAAGGGCCGAAATGCACGCCCGGTCTCCCGCGCCATGGTTTTTGACACTGCCTCTAGCTCGCGGCCCTTGAGTGTCGCCAACAAATTACGCGCCATCAGAACTCGCTGCCCGCGCCGGCTGGCAAGCCCCTGATCGATCAGGTGCTCGGTACGCGCCTGCATCGCTGCCTGAACACGCTCCCCAAACCCGGTCGGCGCAATGGCTTTGTCGCGTGTCAGCAGTTGCGTATCGAGCCAAGTGGCCCCCAATGCCTTGACCTGGTCGGCCAGCGGCAACACGGAGCGCGTCAGCACTTCCACCCCGGCGGTGCGCCGCTGGTCATAGGCACGGCCTTTGACTACCAGATCGGGCGGTATCTTCCATACGCCGTCCTCGATGCGCTGCACGACGCGGGCACGACGCAACGCCTCCAGACGCCGCAGGATCCCCGCGACCGATTGCCCAGCCGGAAGCGCCGGCCCATCCGATTGCACTCGTTGATCGGCCGCACGATAAATCCCATCCCGTGCCTGCGCCGCAATCTGCCGATCCGCCACGCTGTCTTTCATCGGACGCACTTCAATAATGCTGCCCGGTGCAAATTGCGACAGTTCCACGCCCGACGCTACGCGCACGTAATGTGCACGGCCATCGACGCCATCCAAAGCCAGATACCCTGTATCGCGCAGTTCATCGGCAAGCCCCTTCCCGACCACCACGCCGACCACTGGAGCTGCCATGCCTGCACCCACCGTCGGCCCATCGACCACCCACTCGCGCGCTTGACCGCGCAAGGCGCGATGCAGGGTTTTGATAATGTCGCCACGTTCGCCCAGCGCCTGAAGCCGGGGCGCCATATCTTGCGCCAGACACCAACGCTGCATCCCCGTTTCTTGCGCCAGGCCCATGCGCACCAGCACCTGAAGCCGCGCACGCAGCAAACGCTGTTGTCGCACATCCCCCACCGGTTTTGTCATATCCACCACCTGATCCGGCGCCACGCGCAGCAGCGTGCGATCCAGGCTGGTGAGCCGCGCCTGGCCCACTTCGCGCTGCAGGCCCTGCTCGATCTCCAGCGCCGTGCGCGGCCCCAGCCATTGGGTGGCGATCTGCACCGCGCGGTCACGCATGCCTTGGCTCATGTACTCCGGCGCGATGACTAGATCCTGCCCATGATCGGTTCTGCCGCGCAGGACGATGTGGGTATGCGGATTGTCCGTATCCCAGTGATCGACCGCCACCCAATCGAGCCGGGTTTCCAGATCCACTTCCATTTGCCGCATCAGCTTACGCGTGTAGTCGCGCAGCTCGCCCAGGTCCTCGGCATCCTCGGGCGACACGATGAAGCGGAACTGATGCCGGTCGTCACGGCTGCGCGTCTCGAACGCGGGTGTATCTGCCCTGTCATGATCCGCATCGTAGGCCTGCCCCACCTCCCCCTCGCGCGTCACGCCGTCACGCTGGATATAACGCAGGTGGCGACCGATTGCAGCGCTGCCTGATTTGAGGCGCACGAAGCGCGATTTGATGATGACCCGGCGATGGCCGGGGTGCGCACGCTGCGCCAGCATCCGGGCCGCCACACGCCCCCGGCCAAAGCTCTGCCCGCGCCCTGGCCCACGCCCCAATGCCCCATCCGCAGCACCAGCAGACCGGCCTCCCAAACCTGGCCCCACACGCGACGCCTGACGCAAAACGGTCGTCACGAATCGCTCACCGCCCCCTTGATTCGATGCGCGAGGCCGGCCTGGACGGATACGCAGATCATCGGAATCATCACTCGCCATACCGCCTCCTTTGAGCCAACGTCAGCGTATAGGAGCGCAGACAGCACCGCGCCACGCCAATGACCATGCGGTTTACGCGTTGACGGCGGCACGCCCCCAGCCGGCCTGCGTGCCGCGCTCCCCCCTGTGCAGACAAGGCGTTGCGGCCCGACAGGTGCCGCCCCTTTAATCTTGCCCCCGCTCTTTCTCTGTCCATACCGCCTCTCCCAATCTGTCGTTCTCAGATTCCGCTGCCCGCCGACGGCATCCCGCGGACACCACCGCCCACGGACATTTCACGCATCAATGCCGACTGCGCGGGAGCAAGATGTCTGCACAGTGCGATGTCGATCCACTGTCGTTTCATGCGCCACGCCCCGGCACGGGCGGTACCTCGGCGGCCGCAGAAGCAAGCCCATCGTCGTCGCCCAAGCCGTCGCAGCCTGATGCCGAATCCCATGTCCACAACGGCCGCGCCCGGCCATGCACCGCCTGCCGAAGGATCGGCCCGAAATAGCGACTGTCGAAGGACGCCGGCCGCGCTGTGCTCAGCAGAAACAGCTCACCGGCCGCCAGCACCCGACAGCCCCGCCACGCCTGCAAGGGCCGTCCGTGGCGATCCATCGACAGCACGGCAGCGCGTGGCACCCCGTTGATCCACACGTGCGCATCCCGTGCGCAGACGTGATCACCGGATATCGCCGCCACCCGCTTAAGCAGCGGCACCCCGGCCGGCAGATAGTCCCGCTCAGCGGCGAGTCGGATCACCTCGGCCGGCAAGCGTGTCACGATCCAGTCGCCTGGCTGAACAGCAACCGACTTGACCGCGTAAAAGCCGCGCGGCGCGCTGTCGGATGGGTTGTAGACCAGACGCGGCGATGACCCCATCCAAGCGGGCGCGAAAAGGGCGAGCAATCCGCCACACGCCAGCCCGCCTACCGCAAGTCGCGCGCGCAGTCCCACCGAACCCATCGAACACGGAAAATCTCCACCGCGCAGCTGAACCTTGTCCATCGGCTTACTCCTGCAGCGTCCGGCGCGCTGACCAGGCCGCGTGTCGGGCTGCCGTATACATCGGCAAGGCCTGTTGCGCCATCAAGCGGTTATGGACACTTTGCCAGTAGCACGGCGCGACATCCTCCGGGACGAACCCCGCCGTTTCGATGCGGTCGATAAGCGTCAGTACGGCCGTCACCTGCGTGTGCCCCTGCGCGCGCAGCAGGACGCGAGCGCCGGGCGACACACCGGCCACCCGCTGCATCACCTGCCCAGCGCAGCCGGCTTGCAGAATCAGCAGCTCCTGGCGAACCAAGCCGTAGCCATTGCGCACGCGAAGCGAACGCGCGCAACGCTGGCCCGCTTCAAACACGGCCTGCGTGCGCCCGCCGCCCAGCGCGATCACACGACATGGCGTGCCAAAGCGCAAGCGCACGCTGGCGCTGCCCCGCCACTCAAGCAAACTGACGCGCATGGTGGCGGACGAGGCCCGCGCGCTATCCAACCGTAATGCCTGCATCACCGTCTGCATGGCAGCCTCCCGCTGATGAGCACACATTGGCCACCGTTTGCTGCGTCTATCAGCATTGTTAGGTATTGAGTTAGGGAGTTAGAAGGGCCTCGCAACGCCTTTGCCGGCGCGGCTTTGCGCGTATCGCTGCGCCTGATAGCACGAACTTTCTGCGCCCGATAGCACGAAGCGCGTGCGCCTGATAGCACGACCCTATTCACAGGCCATCCACAGACATATCCACAGCTTATCCACATGCCGTTTCTCCTTTATTCTGCAAACGCGATGCGTTCGCGCTGAAATATCAACCACTCCATCTCGCCCACGCGGGCGACCTGCAGGCGATAGCCGGGCAGCGCCTGACGCTGCGCCACTCGGCGCACATCGCCTGCAAAATCGGTGAATCTGGCTTGACTACCGGACTTGGCGTACAAATAGGGCAGATCGAAGCGCCAGCCCGCGCGCTGACGCCCGCCGTGCTTGCGCACCACGCGGTACAACCAGCGCTCGATGCCGCCCGTCAAACGGAAGTAACGCGGATCGATGGACAGCACGAGACTTTCCGTGAGCACGCCGTGATAGAACCAGTCCGGCAGCACCAACTCCACGCCGGCCGGCTGTCCGTCGGCGCGCACGATCTCTTTCCATTCGTTGACCCAGGAAAAGCGGTGCATGCGCTGCGCCAATCCCTGGCGCAAGGTGGTCGCCACGGTCGTGGACTGCAAGCGATCCAGCGCAGCCTTAAGCCGCTGATAGTCGCGCATCGAGCGCCCGCGTCCCACGAAGCTCAGCATTTCGTGCGGGGTGGCGCGCATCAGGCGCGAGGTGGGCAGCCCTAGATCGCGCGCGGCGACCAATTGACTGGCCGCCCAGATGAGCACATCGGCATCCCAGATGGTGGCGATGCCGTGCTCGGCCACGCCTTCGACCAGAATGCGCACGGATCCGGCCTCGAAGCGAATGGGCGCAATGCGCCGCGATTTGGCCAAGGAAAAGAACGGATAGGCCATCAAATCCTGCGCATCGCGCGGCGTCATGTCGCCGGGCAGCGCGCGGAACACGGCCAGCGGCTCGGCCGCACTGGGCGGCGTGCGTCCCACGGGGGATACCTGAATACCGGGTGCGCCCTACCGGCCTAACGGCCGGCGTGGCGCGCCAGGTATTCCGGGTCAGAGGTCATGTCGTAGACCTGCGCATCGGCCCAGGCCTCCAGATCGGTCATCGCATACATCACGCGCCGGCCGAACTTGCGAAACCGCGGCCCGCCGCCTTGTACGCGCTGCTTTTCCAGCGTGCGCGGAGAAAGCCGCAACAACGCGGCCGCTTCCTCATTCGTCAGATAGCGCAGCGCAGCGTGCTGGGGGGTTGCGGGCGAAGTCGCCGTTGACAACGGCGAGTGTGAACCTTGTGCAGCGGGATGAATGGCTTGCATGGCCGTCTCCTTCGTCGTGTTGCGCCAACCACCGAACGCAGGTCGGCTGGAGACAGTCTGCGCAACCCCGAGCGCAGCCGGAAGGGTAATGAAGTCGCGCCCGTGTTCGTTACCGGGTCATGCGCGCAGGCGCGCCAAGGCGCCGACAACGTCGTCGCCTTGGGGAGCGCCCCATCGAAGAAGAAAAAACGTCTAACCCGCGCGGCTCGCTGTCAGCAGGCTGCGATACCCGCCGTCCCGGAAATAACGGCCGCGCCGCAGGTAGTGACGCACCAGGCCGCGCAACGTGGCATCGGCATGCCACTGCTCCCGGGTGCGGGCCTCGCCCACCAGGGCGACTGCGATGTCGCGATGGCTGGCATTGGCCTGCAAAGCATCCAGCGCCATCAAGGCATGCAGATGCAATTGCCCCGCACGAGAGGCGCGAGACGTCTGCCCATCGAGGCGGTGGGCCTCATCACGAAACAAGCGCTCCGACGGTGCGCTGCGCCATTGCGCCTGCAAAGCCCGCAACCGCTTGGACCCATAACGATTCAGCGGTATGACAAGGTCGGCCGCAGCGCCTTCCATCGCGCGAACGTCGCATACCGCGCGAAGCGTATGGGATGCCTGGCGCACCTGAAGCGCGTAGCCGCCCGACAGCGCACGCACCTGCTTGCGCCCGCGCAAGGCCCACAAGCTGAACACCGGCAAGGCCAGCCCGGGCGTCGGCCTCATGCCATGCAAGGCGACCTGATCGGCCAGCGGATATTGCCACACGGGATGCGCCTGTCGCGCATCCAGACCAGGGTCTTCGAGCTGGGCTAAGTGCCACGGCGCCACAGCATCCGCCGCCAAGCGATAGCGATGCCGCCAGAGTCGCTGATAGGCGATATTGCGGCGCAGATACTCCCAGGCCCATCCGACCGCATCCAGCTCCAACACATAGATATACGCCGCCACCCCGCTCCAGGCGTGCTGCGCAGCATTCGTTCGCATGCCCTGCTCCTTCGAACCGGCATCCGCGCTGACGCGTCGTCAGTCGATCACATGCCCATCCCTTCTCGCCTGTGATACATACTTCGACAGCGTATAGCGCGGCACAAAGCCATGATCCACCACCACGCAACGCCCCTGTGGCCCCCGTATCGTCTGGAGTGCGGACAATTGGATCGGTGTCTCGCACGTAAAGCCCAGCCCCATGTCACACAGCCCGAACGCCACATCCGGCGTATCCGGATCGATCCACCCCAGCCACCAGCCTACTCTGGCATCGGGCAAGAACAGCTTGACCACAGGCATGGGATCAAATGATCGATCCACGGCCAGCGCGCTTCCGTTGGCCATGAGTTGCGCGCATTGCGCCTGCGTCAATAGCGACATCGCTCCCCCGACGGTTGTCTGATGCAAAGCCGGCCTGCCCGCCACGGCGTCCAAGCCTCAAATGCTACGAGGTTTTACTAGAGGCGACCAGACCACAAACTGCCTGTCTCGATGCGTCATAGGTCTGGCGATTTGCGCAACGTCGTCAATCCACCACACTCAGAGCATGACTGCCGGGCCAAACCTTGGTATAAACACAATATATGGACATAATTAACAATGAAAACACTATATATGGTGCTTTCATTTCAACAGCCAGGGTGTTTGACTCCAACAAACCCCGACTGGCTCAATGACTGGAGCGATAGGAGCCATCATGGCGACCAATAACAAACAAACGTCGGCCCGCGTCGCTTCGACCGCCGGCAAGACACTGGGCAGCCCATCGGCCAGTGCTCTTCAGAAATCGCTGGCCGGCTCGGCCTTGCGACAATCGGGCAGTCGCGCCCAGACGGGCGCGGGCATTGAGGCGCGCGCCTCGCGCGCGTTGGACAACCCGCGCTCGGCCGCGGTCACCAAAACGCTAGCCGGCACCGTGGTGTCGCAGTCGAACAAGAAGCGCTGATCGGACGACTGCTGCAGCCTGGCACCCTTGGGTGCCAGGCCGGCGCCCGGCTGGCCGGGCGCTGGGCGAACCGTTCAGTTCGCTTTCGGTCGCGACCAGTGCAGGTGGTGATTGCCGTCCTCGGCTTCGACCAAGCGGGCGTAAACCGTTGTGGCGAAGGTCGGATCGTCGATCGTCACCGACAAATAGGGCCGGTCGTTGTTGGAAATCTTCTTCCACGCCGCGCCCAGCTCATATGTGCCTGCCAGCAGCCGGTAGTCCGGAGCCTTGTCGTTATCCTTGTCAACGGGAACGAGCTTGACCTTGGCGTTGAGGGTGAGCGTACGGATCGTGCCGGTGTAGCCTTCGTCCTGCTGGGTGAATGTGCCGATGTGAGCCATGATGTTTCTCCTTGAGGTTGCAAGTCCGCGCCCATCGCGTCCTTGTCGTGATCCGATCGTCGAAGGCCGGGCGCGGCGCATCCCGAAAGGGACGGCAACGTCAGTGAACGGCCGGGAGGCACAAGGATTTTGTCTCGCGAGGAATGCGCCCCGCGCAGGGGAAAATCGTTGTGCCGGACGGTTGCGCCGCAATAGCCCGAGTCAGCCTGGGCTGACGCGCCAAAGACAGGATTCACGCCAAACAAGGCCGCGATGGGATCGGACGATGCGCAAGGACTCATGATTCAGGCCGCTTCCCCGCCCGATGCAACGCCGGTCCTGCCCCGCTTATCCACGCCGTATGAAGGTGATGCCCCGTTGACGGCAACCCGCACCCGCACGGATACGGCGAACAGGATGACTGCGATGAGAAGACACGTTTCCAGACCGAGCCTGTCTCGACGACGCATCATGCACGCCGACGACACGAACGGCTCCAGCATGGACAGACAAAGCCGATCCCGCCACCCGCTGTGGCGTAGTCAGGCGAACGGTATGGGTTCGCCCGCACCATAACGGCGCTGGCACCTATGTGTGGTCGCGCAACACATTGAATATGACCGTATGGTTAGCGGGAACACCCTTGACGATCCTGGACCGCAGACCTGCTCACCCTCAGCAACGGCCCCATGCCTCACATTGCCGATAAAGCGATTTAACTCTATAATTCTGGGTGTTAACATAGAAAAGATAAGTTAACACACTAAATTATGGATTTAATCCTTAGCAAACCTAGCGAGGTCATCAAACTGCTCTGCGCGCGCCTGCGTACCGAGCGGTTGACTCAGCAGATGACGCAGGCCGAAGTGGCCGCACGCGCCGGCATCGGGGTCAATACGCTGTCCAACCTTGAAGCGGGTCGCAACGTCGCGTTTGACAGCGTGGTGCGCGTAGCCATGGTACTTGGCCGCCTAGAGGAACTGGAAAGCCTGTTCAAGCCAAAACTGGACAGTCTCGACGACATTGCGCGCTATGAGAACAGCCTACGGCGTCAGCGAATCAAAAAGAAGACGCAAAATGCTTGAACGAATCGATGTCTACTACGATGGCTGGGGCGAGCACTGGCAGTGGGGAACGCTGGTGTCCTCGACCGCTATCACAGGCCGTCCCCTGATCGCGTTTGAATTCAGCGACCAGTCGCTGAGCCGAGGGTTGGAACTCTCCGCGCTTCGTCTTCCCCTGAAAGGCCCCAAGCTGCGCAAAGACTTTCCTTCGCATCAAATGGGGCTACCGGGGCCCGTCTATGATTCGCTGCCTGACGGCTGGGGCATGTTGCTGATGGACCGCCTGTTCAAACGCCGCGGCCTCAACCCCGCGCGCATAGGCGCATTAGAGCGGCTGACCTATATCGGCGCCCAAGCCATGGGAGCCATGTCGTTCGAGCCCGTGGCTTCGGAGGTATCCGCCCCAGTCAAAGATATTCCCCTGGCTCAACTGGCTGCTGAAATCCAGGATGTGCTCAGCGGCGAGGGCGGCGCCTTCTTGCAGAAGCTGTTGCAGATAGGTGGCTCTCCGCACGGCGCCCGACCGAAGGCGTTGCTGTATCGCGACGCCAAACACGGCAACTTCACCACTGCAGCGGCGCCTGGCCTGGAAGCGTGGCTAGTCAAGTTTCCGGCCCAGCACGAGCCCGCCGAAGTGTGTGCCATCGAAGCGGTCTATGCCGAATGCTTGCGCGAATGCGGCATCAACACTCCGGACACGGAATACTTCGACCTGCCCAATGGCCAGGCCGCCTTTGCCAGCAAGCGGTTTGACCGCCACCAGGACATGCGCGTACCCATGCAAAGCCTCGCGGCCTTTATCGGGGCTGATTTCCGCAGCCCGGGCACCTTGGACTATGTCGGTTTTCTGCGAGCGACCGGACTTTGCACCAACGACGTGCGCGAAAAAGCGCTGGCCTTCGAGCGCGCCGTCTTCAATGTCGTGTTCCACAACCGCGATGACCACACCAAGAACTTCGCCTATCTCATGTCGGCCACCGGCCAGTGGACGCTGGCCCCGGCGTATGACGTGACCTTCTGCGAAGGGCCGGGTGGCTATCACCAGATGGACGTGATGGGCGAAGCCTTGTGCATCACTCGCAAGCATCTGCTTGCTCTGGGCACGGAAGAGGCGGAACTGTCAGCACACGAGGCCGCGGACACCATCGACCGCATCTGTCAGGTCGCCAGCGGTTTCACCGCTCGCGCCAGGCAACTGCACCCAGGCCGGATCACCCAAGACACGCTGCGCACCATACAAAGTCGAATCGACGACAACATCCGTGCGCTTCGATAAAAGCCCTCCAGGTGCGGGACCCGCCCAGCGCACGGTCTTTGCGCCCTTCACCGCTGGTGGACCCAACCTTCCGACGAACGCTTCGAGGCTGGTCTTGACCCTATCCGAGTAGCGTCCGCCCGCCATGACCCGGCGGCACCGGTACTTATCCCCAAAAACGGTGAACAAGCCTGTGCATAACGACTTCGAGTCCTGCCTATGGCCAGTCCGCGTAAGCCGTTTTTTTAAATTGACTGAAAATTCACCAATGCGGGGGAGCCGAATACAGCGAGACAACGTGACAGCCCTCCCGCGAGAGACCCTACCCGCGCCGAAGCGCGGATACGATGACGAGCATCAGTCGATAGCACGCCAGATCAGACTGGCCTCGGGATGCCGGTCTACATACTCCCGCAGCCCATAATATCGCTCGATCAGCATGTCGTTATGCGTGATGGAGATCAAGTGATTGAGTCCGTAAAATGTAGCGACGATACCAGCGGCATCGGCCGACATTGCGCCGTCAAAAAAGTTATTGGCCCACACAAGGCGCAACTTGGTCGCTACGTCAGGCGCCATGTAAAAGGCCCCATTGGACAGCCAGTAATAATGCCAGTATCCGCCCTGGTAGTCGTCAGAAAGCTCGCGCAACCAGCTGAAAACAAGCCTTTCCCCCTGCAGGTAATGCGCGCCAAAGGCGCTTGGCAAGAAGTCCATGCGCTTTGCCGCTTGCACGCGCTGCGCGGTGATGATGGGGTGTTCGGTTTCGATGATGGACATGGTGTTCTCCAGTATTCAGGGCGGGATTGCCCGGAACCCGAAGGCATGACGCAGCGCAGGTTGCCAGGGTCGAAGACGGCCTGCGGCCGCAAGCGACGCCCACGGCGGCGCGTAGCCCTTGCAACTGAGAACGGCATGACACAATGACCGAAAGCAAGACAGCCCCCACGATATCACTGGGTTTTTCGTTGGATACTTCCGCGTGAAACGCGGCTGTGCTTCAGCCGTTGAGCCTGATGCACCGGCCAGCCAGAAGGCGGCGTCCGGCTGATTTTCTTTTGACTTTGTCACCGGGCGCGGCGATGCAGCGCCCGGATTTTGACCCATCGGCCCCAAGGCGTCACCGCGTTGGGGCCGATGCTGACTGGGCCGCGAAGCACCCCGGCATTGAGCCGGAGCGCTGGCCCATTGCCAAGTATTACGCGGCGACCGCATCCACTGCATCAAGCGCTTCATCGGCGTCGGTTTCGGTGGCTGCATCCTGCGCTGCCTGCCCCCGGAAGATGGCAGGCATCCAACCCGACCCCTGCACCAGCCGCTCGGCTTCGCTGGCAAGCTCGGCCTTTTTCAACTTTTCCAGCCGGGAAACATGGTCAGGCGCAAACTCGCCCACGGCTTCCAGAATCATGGCCTTGGAAATGTGCTGGAAATAGCCTTCGGCAGTGGGCTGCCACCATGCGACCATGTCCAACCCCACGGCCTGTGCCAGCCCCTCGCCCGGTTGCTGCGATGTAGCGCGGGGCGTGATGACGTCCACCGTTGCCGCTGCGCACACGGCCATCAGCCGCAGCAATTCACCCTGCGGCATTGCCAGCAAGACGGCGAAAAGTTCGGCACTGGCCTGCGGCAAGGTTTCCCCCACTGCCTGTTGCAACTCGGCCAGGGCCAGGGCGGCGGGCGACACTTTCCAATCCGAGGCGATGCCTTCCAACCGGTCTTGCACGGTCAAACGTATTTCCAGCGGCAAGCCATCGCGATGATAGCGATCACGCTGCAAGACGGTTTGCACCATGCCATGCACCACGGCAGCCAGCGCCGCGTGCGGACGGCGGGCCAGTTCGATTTGCAGCGCGGCGGTGCGGTGGGCGCTCAAGCGCTGCGCCAGCCGATCGGTCATGGAAGCGGCCTTGGGCAAGTCGTCATCCGCGCTGTCGCCGTGGACATCGTCCTCGCCGCTCAACCCCTCCCGCAGTCGTTCCAAAGTGCGCAGTGCGCGGGCTTCCGCTTCGCGCATCAAGCCGCGATGTACAACCATCTGACCTTGCCGATCCAGCGTGACAATGGCCCCGGCGGCAGCTTTGACGTTTGGGGCATAGTCCAGCAAACGATCTTCCAGCGCCTGCAATTGTTCGCCCACGCTATCGCCTTCGGCCTGCAAGGCGTCGGCCTTGCCCTCGTCATCTTCTTCAAGCGCGACATCCAGGGCTTCGCCGATGGCCTGCATCTTGGCTTCCAGCTTTTCCATGCGATCGGCCTCCCGCTTGGTGGGATTGCGCCGTTCTCGCGGGGCGCGTTGAAAGGTTTGCAGGTCGGCAAACGTTACGGCGTAGGCGGTATCCACCCAGGCCCAACCTTCGACCTTCACCTGGGCGGCATGGCCGTCCAGTTTTTCGCGTACCAGCGTTTCCAACAGCGCGACATCGGTCACATACACCCCGGTCTCGTCCTCCGCGAACAGATCACGGCGAAGGCCCCCGCCTGCGGCTTCGTAGGCGTCCAGCCCAACGAGACGCACCTGCGGATGGCCTGCGTCGATTTCCCGCTCGGTGAGCCGTTCACGCAACGCGGACGGATGACGCTGCCAGTCCGGTGCATCGTATAACGCGGCTTCCTGCGCGGCATGGTCGTCCGTGATGGCCAGCGCCATCAACTGCTCAAGGTTCACGGCATCCGCACGGTAATCCGCCAGCAGACGCGGCGAGACGTTCGCCAGCTTCAAACGGCGCTGCACCACCAGCGGGGTGACGCTAAAGTCCGCCGCAATGTCTTCGATGGGTCGGCCCTCGGCCACCAGCGCGGCGAACGCTTCAAACTGGTCTGCCGGGTGCATGGCTTCGCGCTGCACGTTCTCGGTCAAGCTCACCGTGCGGGCGTTGGCGTCCAACACCAGCAGGCACGGCACTTCCCAATCCTTCGGGATGCGGCGGGTCTTGGCCAGCAGCTTGAGCGCGGCAAGGCGACGGCCACCGGCCACGACGTCGTAATGCTCGCCGTCGCGGGCCTGTATGACGGTCAGGTTTTGCAGTAGCCCCACGCGGGCAATGCTTTCTGCCAGTGCGTCGATAGACTGGCCTGCGGTCTTGCGTACGTTGCGCTTGGACGGGCGCAGCCGCGCCAGCGGCACCCGTATCAGGCTCTGTTCCTGGGTAAAGGTGTCGGTTGCGGCGTCGGCCGTGTCAATGGCGTGGGTTTCGGTTAGGTTGATGGCGTTCATGATGAAAACTCCTTGCGGTTTGTGAAAGGCAGCAGCGAAAAGCGCGGCAAGGGTTGCTGCCTGCCCCTGCCGCGTAGGGGAATCAGGCTTTCAACTGGCGCATGCCCTCGGCCAGCAGCCACAGGGAGCGGTTCAGACGAATGTCGGTATCAATGCCCTGTACGGTGCGGGTGCTCTGGCGGCGTCCGTTGGCGCTGCGGCCACGCAAGCCGCCTTTGGTCAGGTTCTCTTGCACCCGGTTGAACGCCATCCACAGATCGGGGCGGCGGTCGTCATACCGGCGCGGCATCAGAATTTGGCTTTCCGTGATGGGCGCGGGCTTGTCGGAGTCGTCGTATTTCAAGGCCAGCGCGGCGCGGGCGAAAATTTCCGCTTCGCCTTCGTCCAGCGTGACGGCCTGCATGGCTTCGCGGGATTCCTGCACCCGCTCGAATCCGTCCAGCACCGCATACGCGCCCTCGATCACCTGCCCGGCGATATCGCCTTTATGCGGGATGCGCACATCAGCCACGATGTCACCGCATACCAGGCCGTTGCTGCATACGAAACGGAATGCCCCGGCCAGCATCTGATAACTGCTCGTACCATCGTGGGAGTTCAAAAGAATGATTTCGTTGGCGATGCTGTCATTCACCTGATTGGCGTGACGGAGCCGAATCATGTGTTTGGTATGTTCGCGCCGTGCTTCGTTGCGCACGCGAGTTTGCGTCACCATGAAGGGCTGAAAACCCTCCTTCCGTAGTTCCGTCAGTACCGCCGCCGTGGGGATGTAGCGGTAGCGTTCTGAACGGCTGTTGTGTGGGGCATCGGCATAGATGGACGGCACCACGGCCCTGATCTGGTCATCAGATAGCGGGGTATCGCTGCGCAGTACGGGGGAGCGGGAAGCAAAACGGGATGCAAGCATGGGATTTCTCCTGACAAAGAAAGGGGTTTGCTTTTCACCGCACACCGGATTCCAAGATTCGGAAGCCCAAGCCTTTGAGCTTTGTTGTGCGGTCGGCACGAAGAACCCGGTTGGCCTCGTTGCCACCGTCTTTCCTGAGTTCGTCGCCCGCGACGGTCAGGAGCCCACGAACGTGGGCCGTCAAGGAAAAAAAGCGACAGGTGGGTGCGGCCCGCAGGCGAGAGCCGAGGACACGGCCTGGCGCGCCTTGCCGGCACGCGGCCACGGGCTACAGTCGCGGATAAGGTGATGAAGTCAGGAAAGATGGCTGGGCAGGCAACAGCCAGTCCTTATGGTGCTGCCCGCAGGCAAGCGCCAGCGCGCAGGCCCGAAGCGGGGAAGCCGGGCCGGAGGCGTCAGGGATGTGCAAGGCTGGCCAAGGCCAGTCCCGTCAGGGATGAGTGATAACGAACCTGGAGCAGCGCGGTCTGCCGAGGCAGAGGCGCCATGAATGGATTACTTTCGGAGGGCGTGAGCCGTCACCACGCCCTAAGCAACAATTCCCTATCATTGAGCTGACTCAGCTCAACAAGAAGGACCATATTCCCTTGCTAAATCTCGATTTAATTTGAGCGGTCGCAATTGAGTTTATTCGTTGATAGAATTTTTGCTCAAGCTCAAAAAGATGCTTATCCGATTCGGAGAGCCCCTGAGCATGATCAGCCAATCGCTTGAAAGCATCTAACATGACGCTTGGCTGTTGAGCCAAAGTAGTTTCGAATCCACCGCGAAATGATCTTTGAATAATTAGCGGATCGATTCCCTCAATCGCTTTATTGGCTTCCTTGGTACGAGAGCGATGTAACTCATTGAATCGCTCCGCCCTATCTTTAAACTCAACTTCGAGCTGATCAGATATCCCAAGAAGGATCCCCAAATCGTCTAACTGGCTATAAAGGGTGTCGTAGCAAACCGGCAAATGTCCTTGGAGCCTCTGAGTCTCATCAAGCAAATCTTGTTGGTTTTTGTTAATTCCTTTAGCTAAAAACCAATACTCTTCGGGAAGCGGTTTAATGCCATTTGACATAACAAATTGAAGCTCCTCCGCCATCACCAAATATGACGCAGACAACTCTTGCTCAGCGATAAATAATCGATTATGAGCGCGGACGCATTCACGAAATGTCTCCTTCGACGGCTTATAAGCGGACTCCATGATTGCCTTATTTAGCGCATCATGATTTCCGTATTTAGCAATGGCCCCCGCAAAAACAAATGACCCAATAAATACCGGAACAATTTTTATAGCAAAGTATTTGAGAACAGCAAAAAAGTATGGGTTGAAGAAATTCCACTGTATTTTAGACATGCCAAGAGACTTCAGTATTGAACCTAATTTTTAGACAAAAGCTCCCGCAAGAGGAGAGCCGTGACGCCCGTGTTTTCCTTCCACCCGGTGCAGGTCATAAAAGTTACGGCAAAAAAACGCCAGCATTTATAGGGGCATGTCGGCATCACGGCAGCACCAACCAATCCGACCCTTCATGCAAACATTCGCGGGCCTTACGCACACTGCGCGCAAACGGGTGCTTTTCGTCCAAACGAACGGAAATGTCCTCCAGCGAGGGAAAACGCAGGTTCACCAGATACTGATGCTGGCCATCACGCGCCGGCACCTTCAACACCGGACACAAGGCTTGCATGCGCCACGCGGCAGCGACCGTACGGGTCTCCTTCAGATTGTCGTACCAGCCGCGGGACACATGTGCCGCCTGCACCTGACGCAAGGACACGCGGATCGAGTACAGGCGCTCCTCAGGATCTAACAATTCCGGGGTATGGCGGCGCTGATGGACCAGCCGCGCGCACACCGCCGCAAGCGGCGACACATGAAACACCGCGATGGCAGGCGTCCTCGCATTGAACCAACGCGTCGACTGCCCGTGACGTTCCCAGGGCGTGCCAGACACCCGCCATAACCGCATGACTTTCTCCTTCCAAGGGGCTTACGCGCCCCGAACATCGGTCCGGACGGTATGTGGCGCCCCGGACGACACCCATGCACCGCGACCTACCGCCCAGCCCAGGCCCAACAGCAATCCCAGCACACCGCCGCCCAGCGCCAGGGCCGGCCGACCCGGCCCGATCGGCGCGGTCGGCACGTACGCGCGCGCATCCCAGGTCGCCACCCGGATCGACAAGGACTGTGCCGCCAGGGTCTCCAACAGCATCTGGCGATGCCGCACCGAAGACAATTCCGGGATGTAGGGTTCGTCCTGTTCACGGGCAAGCAGGACATCGAGTTGCGCCTGCAAAGCCTGACTGCCCCGCAGGTACGCCCGCTCATGCAACGCCGACTCCAGGATCCAGAGGCCTTGGGCCGGGCCGACCTGCCCCACCCTTTGTGCCAGGTTCAGCGCATCCTGCACACGCGCGATCTCAAACCGGCGCTCGACGGCACCCGACTGACGCAACACTTCGACCTGGGTCTGGGCACCTTGCCAGCGCATTTGTATCTCGCTACGCAGATCATCCAGCAACGCGTCCTGCGCCGCCCGCATCGCCCAGGCCACGTAGGTATTGGCCCAGACCGCGATTTGTTCGGGATCGGCGCCGCGCCAGATCAGGGTGCTGCGCTGGCCGCGGCCACTGCGAGCATCAGGCAGCACAATACGCACCGATTCGTCCAGCCGGTTGCGCAGCCGCTCACGCGACAACGGCGTATCGCTTGTCGCGATCTGCGGCTGGACATGCGCCGTGAAAAAACGATCGCGCAACTGCGCCGAGGTCAGATGACGCAAAAATATCCGATAGGCTTGTTCCACGCCCAGAGTCGGAATGGCGTCAGCGCCTTGCGGCGCCTCCTGATCGGCCAGCGCATGCGTCACCACCACCGACGACAACTGATGCGCCAATGCATAGGCCGACAAATCGGCCGGCCTGGGCGGCAGCAACTCGACCCGGGTTTCATACGTCACCGGCACCACCGTCCAAGCAAGCAGTGCCGACACGGCCAAAGCGATCAACGTCACCGCCACCACCCGCCGACGTCCACGCCACACCCACCGCCAAGCGGTCCGCAGCGCGACGGCGTCATGGCTTGGCGGCAGGCCGGCCTCGCTCATCGACCCGTCTCCCGCTGCGCCGTGGTGACAGAGCCGCTTACCGACACGGACGCGCCATGGCCCCAATCCAGACGCAATAAAATAGGCCAACGCAGGCTCGGTGGCGGCGGTGCATCAAGCCGGATGCCCACCAACCGTTGACGGAACTCATGCTCAAGAAAGGGTTCGGGCGGATCGTTCAGCGTCAGCGCAACGAGTTGTCCGCTGTCATCGACCGAGACCCGTGCATACACGGCTTGCGTTTCCATTTGCCACAGACGCACCATCAATGACGCATCCGCGGCCAAGGTGCACTCGATCGCAAACCGGACTTCGCCCACGTAGGCCATCCTGGGTAAAGGAGGAAGCTCGGTCAACGTAGGATCGGCAGGCAGGACCGGCTGCGCGACCGAGGCATGACGCTCGGTCACGGCCGCGATCAGCCTGCGCCACCGTTGCCGGCACAGCTGGAGAACACGCCCCGGCAACCGTGCCGTGTTCGGGTCTTGCCGCATCGCGACCCGCCCTACGCTTCGATCCAGCGCCATCCGCCACCAGGACATCTGCATCTCCCTCTTCGATGGGCAGCTCCGGATCGGACCCCCCGCTTTTTAACGTGCCTGGGCGCCCTCACAGGCCCCGGCTTCAACGCCACGCGCAAACCCACGCGGGCATGAAGTGACCCTGTGCGATCGGTGCTGCCCCCCGGTGTAAAGCCCCGGTTGCTAGGACGACATTCGATGGGTGTAACCCTACGCGCCGCTGACACGCGCTGACAGCACCGATCGCACAAAACCCTCTGCCTTCAAATCTGCTCTAAACTTTTTTGCGTGAGTGCGGCACACGCCCCGCTTTGCCCCGCGTACGCCCATGGCCGGGGCCGGGGCCGAAGCAGGTATCCGCAGCCCGCGGATGGCCTCGTGCGATCAGTACTGTGCCCCGGTGTACGGCCCCGGTTTTCTAGGCGATTAACCCTTTGGAGTGGAACGCTGCCAACACGCTTTCACAGCACTGATCGCTACAAAGCCATCCGCGGCTTATCTTTGTTTACCCCTTAATTCCCTGCTGTCTGTTGCATCGCGTCCAGTGACGAACTCAATACCTTGCCATCCACCGACACGGTGTCGGCGTCGAGCATTCCCGCCAAATACGCCCGGGCCGCATCCTGCTGACGTTGCGCACGCAAGGCCTCAGTCAATGCCCCGCGCACTTGCGTCAAGGGCCGCACCGTCGCCTCGCGCGCATCCACCAGCTTCAGAATGTGCACGCCCGCCGGCTGCGCCACGGGATCGCTGACCTGGCCCGGTTCCAACTTGGCCACCACGGCGCGCAGCCCCGGGACCAGTTGCGCTAAGGGCAAATAGCCGGTGTCACCGCCACGCGCAGCACTGGCCTGATCGTCCGAGTGCTCCGCTGCAAGCGCCGCAAAATCGGCCTGGTCCTCGCGCAGTTGCTTGACAAAGGCCTGCGCCTCTTTGGTCGCACTGGCCACCGCCTTGGCATCGCCCTCGGACGCCGCCAGAAATATCTGGCTTACGCGATAGCGCGCGGGCACGTGGAACTGCGCCTGGTTTGCCTCGTACGCGGCCTGCAGCTCTTGCTCGGATGGATATTCCGGTCCCGGCACAGACACCGATTGCAGGTAGGTGCGCAGAATGATCTGCGCCTCGGCTTCCTGGGCGGCGGCACGAATCTCGGGCTTCTCGTGCCAGCCTTGCTGACGCGCCTGCGCCACCAGCGCCTTATCGGCCAGCCGGCTGCGCAGCCATTGTTCCAGCACCACGCGATCCTGCGTGAGCGCTTCACGCTGCGCCTGGGGCAAGGCGCCTAGGAAGCGCTGCAACTCGTCCTGCGACACGGTCACAGCCCCCAACGAGGCCACCGCCGGGGATGGCGCGGGCGCGTCGGCAGGCGGTGCCTCAATCACGTCGGCCGACGGATCCGGTGCCGTCGCCGGCGCATCGGCAGCCGCCGGGGCCACCGCGGCAGCCGGCTCTTCCGGCTGCACGGGCGCCTCTTCGGCCCGGTTGCACCCGGCCAGCGCCACGGACAAGCCCAGGGCGATCGCACTTTGCGCAAGAAAGCGCGTAGTGGTCACTTTCATGGTCGTGCGCCCCACTGTCATACGGCCGACGATTCCGTGGCCGACTGCTCGTCTGCGGCCGGTGGCACCGCATCCGAGGACGCTTCGTCTGTGCTGGCCGCCGCCAAGGCCTCAGGCGATGCGTTCGTCTGGGCATACTGGCGCAGGAACAACAGAAACTCCTGCAGCAGGCGATCCCACAGTTCCGCATTGGCGCGCAACGCGGCCCGCGTCACGCCGCCGGCGACCACAACGTCCATTTCCAGCACCAGAAAATCGCCCTGGGCCGTCAGGCGCGCAAACCGCTTGCTGATGTTCCAGGACGACTCGACGCCGTCCGGCAGCGCACCTTGCACGCGCAAGGCGCTGCTCAGCGTGTAATCCAGAAACCGCTCGGCTTCCGGGGCGGGATTGCCCGGGCGCACGGAAAAGCCGATGCCTTGCGTGGCGCTGAGCAACTGTCGCTGTCCGTTCTGCTCCGAGATGGAAACGCGACAACCCATCTCCTGCAGCAGTTCCTGCAACTGGTCGGTCGAGACCGCGTGAATGATTTCGGTGGTGGTATCAGTCATGATGCAATTCCTATAACGTTCTGTTTGAACTCAATTGGCAGCCGGTTCGGCCGCGCCCGGCACATACCGGCCGTCGTACAGCTTGTCGCCCAGCGATTGGGCATGCTCATCAAAGTGCACGCGCGCCGCGCCCGCAAAGGGCTGACGGATCTTGAGCAGATCGGCCGTGCTGAAGCTTTCATAGGCAGCCAGGATTTCCTTGCCTGCCGCATACAGTTCGGCGTTCTTGGCCGTGCATTGCGTCAATTGCGCATCGCGCTGCGCCAGGTTGGCGGCCAGCGCCGCGCGCTGGGTTTCCACGCTCGCGGCCTGCTGCTGCAGCGCTTCGTACTCGGTGCGCACCTTGCCGGCCTGCGCCCGGGCGGACGCCACCTGGCTGCGGGCCGCTGCCTGCACGGCATCCTGTTCCTCGGCCAGCGCCTTGGCCTGCCCCTGCGCCTTGCCCAGGTTGGCCTGCAGTTGCTCGATCTGCTTGCGCAGAGCATCGCGCTCAGTCTCGGCGGCCATCTTGGCGGCGTTCAATTGCGCCTGCTGGCTTTGCAACTGCTGCAATTGCTGGGTGGTGGAGCGCAACTGGGTACGCAGACGATCCTCCATGCTGGCTTGCTGCGCCATCACGATGCCGCCCCAGGGCGCAAGCCCCAGCACCAGCAAAAACGCGGGCAGCGCCTGGCGCGCGGATACCGCACGATCTTTGAAGTCGGTCAACAGTTTCATGGCATCAGAACCTGGCGTTCAGTTCGAGTTGCAGCACATCGATCGACAGCGGCGCGCCATAGACTTCCTTGGAACTGCTCCAGCGCAATTGGCCGTAAACGTTCTTCTCGAAGGCGTAGCCCGCGCCGATGAAGTAGCCGCGCGCGTTGGTGCCGCCCAGATGGAAGGACGAATCGTTGTAGCCGTCGGGCATGGCGTCCGGCTCGATGTACTTGTAGCCGGCAAAGGCCATCCAGTCGCCCTTGTTGATCAGGCCCAGGCCGTTGCCCACGGTGGCTTGCACCATCCAGGCGTTGGGACCGCTTTCCACGCCGGTGGGCACGCCGTCCGCGGTATAGGTGCCGTTGCTGGCGATGTTGTACAGCCCGCCCGCGCGGCCGATCATCTTGTCCTCGTCGTACGCGAGGTTGCGCACATAGTTGCCCGCCAGGCGCAGGTTCAGGCCGTCCATGATCCGGGTATCCCAGCGCAGGTTCACGTCCAGCAGGTTGAACTCCGAGGCCAGGCCCACGTACTGCCACTCGTTCCAATCGGCTGGATCAGCCGACCACTGGCGGATGTCGCGTAGCAGGAACAGGGTGTTGCCCTTTTGCATGAAGGACGGGCGCGACCAGTCGGTGTCGCACACGTCGCTGGCCGAGTACACCGTGCAGGCGCTGGAGCGCTGGCCGGTGATGTTGTCGAAGTGGTAGTAGGCCAGGCTGCCGCGCAGGCTGTTGCGCGGGTTGATCCGCCACTCGGCGCCGATCTGCGCGCCGAACAGCCACTTGTTCTCGCTTTTGCCCTCGCCCCATTCATCGTTGCTCCACGGGTTGCTGGAGTAATCGAGCGCGTAGGCGCCCAGCCCGCCGAAGAGCGTGACCGGGCGACCCGACAGCGGCTTATTGAACGCCGCCGAAATACCGTCGAAGTTCAGATCGTTCGACCACAGCAGATCGGTCGAATCAAAGGGGTTGGCCGCGCGGCCCGCGGTGATCGTGGCCCAGTCCATGGGGCGATAGCGCAGATAGACTTGATCGAGCCAGAGGTTCTTCTTGCCCATGCTGTTGCCCAGCGTGTCGGTGGTGGACACGGGGTTATCGTCGCTGCCCGAGGCCAGGCGGATGCCGGCCTCCCACTGATCCGACAGGTGCGCTTTGATGCCCAGTCGGGCCCGAACGCGCCACTGATTGCGCCGATCCTGGCGCGTGTTCAGGTAAGGGATGGCCAGACCGTAAGGCTCGTTGCCGACCACGGTCGGAATGGGGCCGTTCTCGTTCCACTTATTGAAATTGATGATTTCATTGCTGTTGCCACCGTCGAACAGGCGCGACTCGTTGCGCACCCGCACGTCGCCCTCGACCGTGATGCGCGAGGCCCAGTCCGGGAAGGTATTGGGCGCGGCCCAGTTTTCCGCCTGGGCCTGCGCCATCACATCGGCCTTGACCTCGTTGCGGATCTCGTCGCGCACGGTCTCGGGGATGTAGGTCACGCGCACATCGCCGGGCTGCGCCTGGGCGGCGCCGGCCGCGCCGATGTCACGCGCCTGCACGGCTTCGGCCTCGGCCTGGGCGACCAGCGCCTCGGCCTGTTCGGGTTTGAGCACGCCTTGCTCGACCAGCAGGCGGATCAGGTTGATGGTGGCGTTCTGCGACGGAGCCGGTTGCGCCAGCAAAGGGCCGGCCGCGCAGGACAAGGCCAGCGCCACCGCGCAGGCCAACCGGGTGGGATGGGATTTCATGAAAAACACGCTCCAGATAATTGGGTCATAAAATTCGTTCAGGCTCAGCCGGGCCGTCGACCCGTGACCCTGGCCCGGATGGGCATGGACACGGACGCCGGTGGACGTTCATCGAGGCGACCCACTTCGCGCAGCGCGGCAATGAGCGCGGCATCGACCTCGGCGTCACCCGAGGATTGGGTCATTTCCACGCGGGTGATGTCGCCGCCCGCGGTCAGCCACAGCTCGACCTGGACGCGGTACACCAGATTGCGGGTGCGGCTGTCCTCACGCAGAATCTTCTGCACCGCATAGGCGAGGTATTGACTGTAGGTGGCATTGCCCACGCGTCCGCCGCCGCTGCCGCCCATGCCACCGCCTTGGCCGGCGCCGATGTTGAAGCTGTCGGTGCCGGCCTGCGCCTCGCCGTCCATCTGCATGGGGTCGGACAGATCGTCCGAGGGCGTGGGCGGCGCCTCGTCCTGCGGCTGCGGCTCCTCGATCGGGGTCGGCTCCGGTTCGGGCTCGGGCTCCACGACCTCTTCCTCTTTGGGTTCCTCGGGTTCGGGCGGCGGTTCGGGTTCGGGCGGTGGCGGCGGTGGCGGCGGCAAGGGGATGAGCATGTCCGGCTTGGGCGTCTCGCGCCTGATGCCGGCCATGTCGTCGGCCCATTTCCAGACCAGCCAGCCCAGTACGGCCACCAGCGCCGCAATCAAAACAATCACCACGATGCGCCGCCACGGCCGGCGCGCCGGCTCGGAGGCGTCTAACAGACTGCCCAGCGATTCGGGCTCATCCGGCGCACGGTGCTGGCGATCATCGGGTTTGGGAGATTCAGGCAACATCGTAGAAACACCAACGGGGCTACTGGGGTTTGCCGGTCACCAGACCGACTTGAGAAAGCTCGAGGCGTCGCAACAGATCCAGCACTTCCACCACCTTCTGGTACTGAACGACCGAATCGCCGCGCACGATAATCGGAAAGTCCGGGTTGAGCGCCTTTTCGGTGCGCAGTCGGTCTTCCAGCTCGGGCAGCGTCACTGGATACGCATCCAGAAACACCTGTCCGGCCTCGTTGATGGAAATCGCCTTGGTCTTGGGCTGCACCAGGGACACCGTGGAGCTGGCCTTGGGCAGGTTCACCTGAATGCCGGAGACCTGCGCGGTCGCCGTCAGGATGAACATGA
This sequence comes from Alcaligenes sp. NLF5-7, assembly GCF_024266725.1. Classification (NCBI taxonomy): domain Bacteria; kingdom Pseudomonadati; phylum Pseudomonadota; class Betaproteobacteria; order Burkholderiales; family Alcaligenaceae; genus Alcaligenes; species Alcaligenes sp. NLF5-7. The sequence goes on along the minus strand of NZ_CP100755.1, from coordinate 3,549,471 downwards.
CCAGCACCACCATCAGCACATCCACCAGCGGCGTGATGTTGATGTCGCTTGCCGAGTCCATGTCCTCGTCTTCGTCGCGTATCGCGGCCATGTCGCGCTCCTTCAGACCGTGCCGACCGGCGCGGTGCTGGCCAGGCGGGCATCGTGTGATGACTGGCCGTTCACACCGGTCGCCTTGGGGGCTTTGGGGGGCTTGGGCGCATTGGATGCGGCGCCCTGTGTGGCCTCGGGCGGCGCCTGGTTGTAGACTTCGGCCAGGCGGGTCACGAACTCATCGACGAACACCCGCATGTCGGCGCCGACCTCTTTGTTGCGGCCCACGATGCGGTTGTAGCCAAACAGGGCCGGAATCGCGACGAACAAACCGGCGGCGGTGGCCAGCAGCGCGGCGGCCATCCCGGGCGCAATCGCGTTGATGTTCACGTCACCGGCCATGGCCGTGCCCAGGAACACCACCATGATGCCCAGCACCGTGCCCAGCAGCCCGATATAAGGGCCGCCGGCGATGGCGTTGGACAGAATGCCCATGCGCGCGCCCAGCCGCTGGTTCTCCTTGGTGCGCACCCCGTCCATGGAGGCGCGGATCGATTCGATGGTCTGCGGCGTCATGGCATGCACGCCTTGCGCCCGGCGCGTGCGCACTTCGTTGATGGCGGTTTCATACAGGCGCCACAAGGACGCGTCCTTCAGACGCCCGGCCAGGCTCGTATCGTCGGCCAGCATTTCCAACTGCTGCCCCACCTTGGCGAACACGGTGCGAAACTCGCTGTTGGCGCGCTGAATGCGGCCGACAGCGCGGCTTTTACGCGCCATGATGATCCAGGACTGCACCATCATGAAGGCCAGCACCGCCAGCACGATCCAGGCATCGAACGGCACGGCCGCGAACAAAAAGCCCAGCGCGCCGAAGCCGAAACCGGACTGCTCTTCATCCACGCCGTAGACGGTCAGACGCGATTCCGCGCCTTGTGCGGTGGCGTCGGCAAAGATCAGCGCCGCCGGACGCGCCACCTTGGACAGGCGCAACTCATCGATGGCGCCCACAAACGGAGCGTAAGTCACGCTGGGCGCCGCCACCGTCGCGGCATCGGCCTCAAGCGTTTCAACGCCTTCGGCCACGACAGCCTCGGCCTCCACAGGCGCCTGAACGGCCGGCGCGGCGCCCGGCACGTCACCGCCCAGGGCGGCGACCGTATTGAGCGGCGGCAAGCTGGCGGCCAGCGACGCGGTGGCGCGCCCTTGCACATACAACACGATCTGGCTGCCGTCGGCCGTCACGGCCAGATGCTGCCAGGCGCCCGGCGACACCGGCGCACCGGCCGGGCTGCGTTGGCCGTTGACCTCAACGAAGGGCACGCCCTGATCCAGACCGATCAGCAGGCTGTTGGCGCCATCGCGGCGGGCATAGACCAGTTGCTGGCCGGCGGGCTGATCCGCGCGGATCCAGGCGCTGAACGTGAACGCGCCCGCGGCCGGTACCGCCAGCGAGGGGCTGGCCGGCAGCATCATGGGCGCGGTGCCCGCGAACTGCGCGGCGCGCCCGACCACGCCGTCGATCACACCGGCCGGCGGCGTCTGCGCATGGTTGGTGTAGGCCGTGCTGTCGCGCGCCGGCGCACCCAACGCGCCATCGAAGTGATAGACCAGTGTGTAGTTGGGATCGAAGGTGATCTGGCCGTTGGAGGCGACCGGCGCCTTTTCGTTGCCGTAGTACATCCAGATGTCCTGGCGTGCGCCGCCCAGCACCTCGGGGATATCGACCCACACGAGCGCCATGCCCATCAGCGGATCGAAGCTTTCCACCTGGTGATTGAGCACGATCTGGTCGTCGCCGGTCACGAAACGCAGGTCCGAGCCGTTTTCATTTGTGCCATCAAAGGCGAAGTTGCCGGTGTGCAGGCGCACCAGCAGCGGCGTGCGACCCACCGTCTCGCCGATGGCGCCGCCCTCAGGCGTGGTGTCGATGGATATCTGTTTGCGGTACTGCCAGTCAGGCTGCCACCAGGCACTGGCCACCGAGGGCAGCCAGCTCGCCGCCAGGGCGAGGATGAGAATAATGAGGCGTTGCATGGGTGAAATACTCCGGGAACGATTCAGGCAAAGAGTTAAAAGCTGGCGCGCACGCTAAAGTGCAGGCGCGGATCATGTCGGTCGGTGTTGGCGCTGTCTTTGAGCGGATAGGCCCAGTCCGCGTGCAGCGACAGCCAGTCGAACATCTGCAAACGGGTGCCCAGGCCGATGCTGGCTAGGCGAAAACTTGATTCCTGTTCAGGCAAGGGATCGCGCAGGCGCAATCCGGCCATGTCGCCAAAGGCGTAGAAGCGCCATTCGTTCACGTGCGGGCCAAGCCAACGGGCCAGCGACGGCGTGCGCAGCTCCAGCGAGCCGATCCAGCCATCGTCCGCGCTACGCTCGGCGGCCAGATAGCCGCGCACGCTGGTGGCGCCGCCCGCCGAGAACTGTTCGTTGGACACGAGCGCACCCGAGGCCAGCTGAAAGCCCGCGCGCCCGTAGAGCTGCCAATCCTTGGCGAAGGTCTCGGTGTGGCTCAGATCGCCCTTGAAGACCATGAAGCTGGGGTTGGCAAGATAACGTTTGTCGTCGAACTCGTCCCATTCGCTGTTCATGCCGAAAAAGCTGCGGCTCGCGCCGGTGAGCGTCAGTCCGATGCTGCTTTGCGAGCGCTCGGTGTAGCGGTAGCCGTTATAGGCCAGCGTGACCGGCAGATAGGTCAGCGGCACGGACTGCGACTCCTCGCCAAAGCGCGTGTGCTCGTCGAAGTCCTTGTAGTCCAGGCCCAGGGAGAAGGTGTTGTACCAATTACCCGCCTGCGGGAAGGTGTAGGTGGCATGCATGCCGAAGGAATGGCCTTTGCCCAGGACGTTGGTGCCGCCCACGGTGGCCACGTCGCTGTCGGACTTGTATCCCGAGAACGCCAGGCGCCACCGCTCGGACAGCGGCAGCGAGTAGGACGCCGACCAAACCTTGGCGTCGTCCATATCGCGCGGCGCGGTGAAGTACGTGAGCGAAAAAGCGTGCCCGCGCTGCCACAGGTTGTCGTGGCCCAGCGTGGCGACGCTGCGCAAATTGGTGGTGTCGGCGCTGTAGTCGTTGTTCAGGCCGATGCTGGCGCTCCAGGGGTTTTTGTCCTCCACGCGTAGATCCACGTCCATGGTGCCGGGCAGCTGCCCTTCCCTGACCATGGGCATGACCTGGCGGCCGCCGCCGCGGTTCAGCGCGGCCAGCTCGGTCTGGGCTTGCGCAAAATCGGGCACCTTGCCCTCTTGCAGCGCGGGCACCCCGTCGCGGATGGCCAGCGGCGAGTAATGCTCGGCGCCCACCACGCGCACACGCCCGACCTTGGTTTCGCTCACCTGGAAAAAGACCACGCCGTCCTGCACCGCCTGCTCGGGCAGGTCGACGTACACCGACTGGTAGCCCTGGGCGTGATAGGCTTCCTGCAGGGCGTCCCGCGCCTTTTCGACGTCAGACAAGGTGCGGTTCGGTCCCAGATAGGGATACACCGCCTTTTCGATGGCGCGGTTATCGAGTACCGTGTTGCCACGCACGATGTACTCGTTGATATTGACCTGCGGCTCGCCCTGGGCCAACGCGGCGCAAGGCAATAGCGTGGGCAGCAGCGCCAGCGCGGCGGCCCGCCGGGCGCAGGCGCCCCATCGAGTGTAAAACCGGGCGGCGGCCCCGGCAATGTCAGTATCTGGCCTCACGATGCTTCTCGTTCCTCAATCAGATGAACGGCACGCCTCGTGCGCAAGATCACCTGACCCCGGACAAGACGCGCCGCATGGCTCGTTGTCTTAGAGACGGCCCAGCCCCTGATGATGAACCGGATGTCACAAAAACTTCACATCAAACACGTTCCGTGGGCGCACGAAGGGGGACGGCGCCGATCGAACACACCCCATGACAAGCGATGGACCACAACCATCAGACATCCCGGTTTACGCTTCACGGGTAACCAAAGTGTCATCGATGGATGCTTCAGTTTGATGTAGGGTGAATGAAATCCACTAATAAGACGGTCATCTGTCGTCTTTTCCCTATCGCCATGCGCCTTCCCCTATTCGCCCTGCTGCTGTCCCTGCCCGCCTCCGCCGCGTGGGGTCAGGATGTGTCGCCCGCACCGGAGCGTGCCAAAAACACGGGTTGCGTGGATGTGGTGGTCAATGGCCGCGCCGCGCTGTCCTACGATTGCCTGAACGAGCAGCTCACGCCCAACGTCGAGGCGTCCGGGCCCCGAACCGGCACCCTGGAGTCCGAAGCTATCACGCAGCGAGGCCCCAACGCCATGGGGCTGCCCAACCCCGCCACCATCGGCAACCGGATGGGCAATCAGTTCGGCCAGTCGGCCTTTCCGCAGCGCCCGCCCACGCCCCATAGCGCACCGCATCTGATCGGTAAATAAGCAGCCCTACGACCGGACCGCCGTAAGCACCCTCAACCGCACGCAATGATTCTGAAATATCCCTATGTAACCATTCACGCACCGTCTGGACTACAGCCATTCAATATGGGTACATATCGCGCGGCATCGACCGGCGCACACGAGGAACCGTCGCGCCTGGAAGGCGACATCTCACATGAAATCGGCGCGGTGCTGCACGCGCTGATTCTTGTCGTGGTGATGCTGCTCACATCGCTGATGGTCGGCGCGATCATCACTGCCCTAACGGCCTGAATGACTCCAGAGCATCCCCACACAAGCCCGTGCATCAAAGAAACGACGCCAGCACTGCTGGTGACGCTCGAACGCACCCTCGGTGCGCTGGATCTAGCCCTCTGCAGCCAGCATGGACAATCACACTGGGAAACCCTAACCCATCTTGTCAAAACGATCGACGGTCTGTTGACGCTAATGGAACACGACGGCCGTCCACCGCACGTCGCAATGACCGGCGATGCGCATGAACCACCAACATCGATCCGGGCCAACGTTGCCCTGAAAGATGCGCCGGTACCGTCAACGCACCCAGCCCCCTTCATCTGACGGTCGATACTCCAGGAAAAACCGCGCTCAACATGTCAACACGCGCCCCCACCATGGGGTAGACGCTCCAGTGCGTGTGATCAACTGGCTCGCCTGTAGGCATTCGGCGGGGAACGTAGAATACGTTGATCACACACCGAATCCGATACGCTGGTCTAGACGGCCGAGAATGGATCGACGAGAGAGACAGCAAAGGAGCGCAATCGTGGAGAACACCGACGACAAAGAACCCGATTCATTGAGCCTGGGACCCAACGCACTGACACTATGGGCGCAGGAGCATCGACGCGACTATGAAGCAGAATCCGCTAAACGCGCTCAAGCGCTGGAGCTGGCAATCCAATGTATTAACAATGGCACGCTGACGTTGTTGGATGGCCCGGACTCCCCGCTGTCTTGCCGGATCAAATCACACCACCGCCTGAGTGGATTCGAAATGAACAGCCACTGGATCGGAACTGCACAAAGCTGGCAATGCCCGTGCTGCCACAGAAGCAAGTTCGACATATCCCGGCCAGGCAACAAGGGGCAGATCCTGGCCAAACTGGTTGAGCATCATGACCATATGAGTGAGGCGCTCAAAGCCGCCTTCAGTCAGGCGTTCATACACACCGAAACGAATCATCAGACCAACACCGGGTTAGCCTTGGTTGAACGCATGGCTGCCGCCTTTGCTGCTTACGATCCCGTACTGATCTGCGAAGACTGCAATAATGCAGACGCTCGCGCCAAAGCCTTGCTTTCGCAGCACGACCCGCTAAACCTCAAACATCAATCGTTTTCTATTGGACAACTCCAGCAGTTCATTGAATCAAGCCCTCATGCGTCGCACCAGATCAACGAAGAAGCGTTAAAGAGCCTTTGGACAACCGTCCGCCCTGCCTACAAGGCGCGGATGGCGTTGATTTTCGAGGTCGCCAAGGCCGCCGTCACTCAAGACCACTGGTACGAAAAATACCCGCTGGACTTTATTCCGGTTCCCACGTTGGAAAACCGAACCCGCATTCACAGCAACCAATGGGGCTTTGAATGGATTTCCTCCGAAGCGCTACAACGCGCCTTCCAGGAAAAGACGATATCCCATCGCTCCAACTGGAGCCGTTGGCGCCAGGAGCAGAAGAAACCCTCCCGTACGCCACCAGCCAACTATCAAGCGATCATTCTGTCTCAGCCGGGTTCGGCCAGAATGTGGAAAGAAGTCGACGACGACTGGCACTGTCCTAGCTGCGAAAGGCCCAAGCACCAAACCGTGAAGTACCGCAATGGAAAAATCGGTTTTCAGACTCATTCGCCCACGCCGAGGAGTAAGGCATGGCGCCATATTCCGTTCATTTGCATGGACTGCTGCGCGGTTGTCAAAAGCATGTCATGGGAGCTGACAAAGGGCTTTGGTGTGACGGTTCAAGCGACATTCGACAGCATTACGCCCGAACAGCTGCGTAGCATCATGACCGCACGCCCCTACTCACCGCCACTCATTGATTCAGCCAAAGCCAAAGCCCTGGTCGAAGACTTCGTCCGCAACTCCGCCTAGGCGTCCCGCCCGGCCGGTGAGACGCCTAGGCCTCTCGTTAACAGAAGAATAAGGGAAGCCCGCAGGCTTCCCAAAAGAGCCGCTCAGACCAATCCCTGCTCCGCCATGGACACGACCGACGCGCCGGCCACGATGAAGTGATCCAGCAGCGTCACGTCGATCAACGCCAGCGCCTGCTTCAAATGTTTGGTCAGTTGAATGTCGGCTTGACTGGCCTCCGCCACCCCACTCGGATGGTTATGCACCAAAAAGATCGCCTTGGCGTTGTGCTGCAATGCCAGCTTAGCAATCTCGCGAGGATAAACGCTGGCCTGATCCAGCGTGCCCCGAAAAGGCTCCAGATAGGTGATCAGTCGATGCTGCGAATCTACGAGCATCATCCCGCAGACCTCATGCTCCAGACTGGGATTGAGCTTCATCCGCAAAAAGTCGCGTACCGCAGTGGGGCTGTTCAGCGCTTGGCCACGCAGCTCCTCGGTATTGACCAGTTCGCGCGCCACGACAAGGATCTCCTTGCGACTGGCCGGGCGCACCGCGCCCCCCGCATCGCGCACCAGCAACGCGCCGGCGTTCAGGGCATTGGAATTAAGAGAAAGGGAATATTGCTGCATGTCAGCCTCCGGTTCGAAGTCTCAGGCGGAATTGCCTGGAACCGAAGGGGTCACGCCGCAGCGCAAGCCGTCACAGGGTCGAAGACGTCCGCAGGACGCCAGCGCAGCCATGCGCGCCCGCCCTTGACGGCGAGAACGGCGTGACACAATGAAGGGAACAGTAAGGCCGCCCCTCTCCCAACAGCAAACGGTCCGGGGTAGGCAAGTGCCGATAGGCACGCGCCAGGCGTCAGCGATACGCAAGGCGGGTACGTCCCGTCAGGGATGAGCGAAAAGCGAACCTGAAGCAGCGCGGCCCGGCCAGGGCGACGCAGTGGAAACCACAAGAATAGACAATGTAGGTACAAAAACTGGGCAACGTGTCACCGACGCGTCCAACTCCGCCCCGCACACACCTTTGCTTCAATCGACGATGGAGCCGTTATCAATGGCCAATTGTGTATAAGCCGAGAGCGTCCGCGTCGCCTCAAAATACCGATCCCGCATGACCGGACGCTCGTGCGGCCCCACAATCGAGGACAAATCGGACAGGCGCACCGTGCCCAGCTCGGGCATGCCGATTCCGACGTCTATCAAGCCATAGGCCGTATCGCCATCGTCCGGATCCAGCGCCGCCAGCAGCCACGTGGCGTGCGCATCCGGCGTGAACAGACGCACCACCGGCAACGGATCAAAGGTGGGATCGTCCGCACGGGCACGGCCATTGGCAAGCAACAGCACACGCTGGTCGTCGGTCAGCAGGCTCACGGCGCCCTCCCTTTGCAAAGATATGGACCCACCGTCGCACATCAGTGTTTCACAACGACGTATGCGACAACATACACTCGCCGCAACCCGAAAGACGCGGTGCCGTCGCAGCCAGTATAGAGGCAGAAACGACGCAATCACAGAAAATGAACACTATAGATTGTAGCCCTATAGGTCGCAATAGGCTGTCATTTTGGTTTTTAAGGGGAAACCATAGGTGGCAGCAGGATACTCATTGGCGAAGGCGTTAAAGACCGTCAGGAAAGCGCGTGGCTTGAGCCAGGAAGCGTTCTCCGACGTGTCCAGCCGCACCTATATGAGCTCACTGGAACGCGACCTGAAAAACCCCACGTTGAACAAACTTGCCGAACTTTGTGAGGTCATGGACGTGCATCCACTGACCCTGCTGACGCTGGCTTACGCAGACAATACGCATGACGCCGACGCACTGCTCACGCAAGTTCGCGAAGAACTGGCGCAGGTGCTGGCGGCGCGCCAAGAACCCTAGCCAAGCCCCCCGCCCTGCGCCACCGCTACGTCGCGCCTTCGAAGACACCGCGCAGGGATTCCTCTATGTCGATGCCCATCCGCCTGCCCACCCTTCCCGCTGAAGTCGATACCGCAAGGGCGATCCTTCAAAGCCATTTGGCGGGATCGTTGTGCGCGATATATCGTCACGGCTCAGCCGTCGCCGACGGACTTCGTCCTCACAGCGATATCGATATGCTGGGGGTCGTTGACCAGCCGATCGCGCCCGAGACTCGGCGCCATCTGATTACCGAACTGATGGCGATATCGGGCCGCTACCCGTCGGATCCCGCGGAACGCCGCCCGCTGGAAATGTTGATTTTTCTGCGCGCCGATCTTGAAGCCCTGCCCTATCCGGCACGTTGCGAATTCGTGTACGGAGAATGGCTGCGTCACGACTACGAGGCAGGGGCAGTCACTGAACCCGTGTCCGATCCCGAATTGACCGTGGTCCTGGCACAAGCCCGACAGGAGGCCATCCCTCTGATCGGCCCCACCGCCACAGACCTTCTGCCTGCGGTGCCGAAAGCGGACGTCCGTCGGGCCATGAAAGATGGCCTGCCGACGTTGATGACGTCGTTATCCGGGGATGAACGAAACGTCCTGCTTACCCTGGCGCGTATGTGGCACACCTTGGCCACCGGCGAGTTCGTGTCCAAGGATAGGGCTGCCGACTGGGCGACTGCTCGCCTGCCCCACACACAAGCCGCCATCTTGACCCACGCGCGAAACGACTACATGCGGGGCACCACGCGCGATTGGCAGGCGTGCCAACCAGCGCTGCGGCAGACGGCCAGCGCATTGCACGAGCAGGTACAGGCCAATCTCTGACCTCTGACGAGCTTGCCATCAAGGCCCATCAGTAAAATATTCATGACATGGTCCATGGCGTGGTCCGCCCCGCCACGCACGGTTGCAGGAGACAGTCCCCATGACCCCCACCATTACGGTTTTAGAACGATCGCCCGATGGCGGCCAGGGTCTGGCGCGCGACATGCCGGTGCGCTGGGCGCTGGAAGAAGCCGGCCAGCAGTATGAGGTCCGTCCTGTCTCGTTCAAGGCGATGAAGGAGCCCGCCCACCTCGCGCGTCACCCCTTCGGGCAGATTCCAACCTATGAGGAAGACGGCCTCGCGCTGTTTGAATCAGGCGCCATCGTGCTGCATATCGCCCAACATTCCCCAGGCCTGCTGCCACGCGATGCCAACGCCGGGGCGCGCGCCGTCACCTGGATGTTTGCCGCGCTCAGCACGATCGAGCCACCCATCGTCGAACGGGAAATGACCATGCTCCTTGAGCGCGATAAGGTCTGGTACACGGAGCGCCTGCCCCTGCTGGATACCCGGGTCAACGATCGCCTGGGGCAGCTCTCCCGCCGACTGGGCGACGGCGAATGGCTGGACGGCGAATTCAGCGCCGGCGACCTGATGGTGGTCTCGGTACTGCGCCGGCTAACCGGAGAGGACCTGCTGAATCAGTATGCGAACCTGAACGCCTATGTGGCGCGTGGCGAAGCCCGGCCCGCCTTTAAGCGCGCTTTTGAGGCACAGTTGAAAATTTTCAATGCGTCCCCGAAAGATTAACACGGCCGATCCCAGTGAGACGTTTTCGTCCGTGTGAGAACTACGTATAGACGCCCGCCCCGTCGTCGACCAGAATCGGAACATGGCTTTTCGAGGAGATCGACATGCAATGGGACGAGGATGACGACAATAGCCCCCTGGAAGGGTTGATGCCAACCGGCTGGAGAGCATCACAACCGGTGGTTTCACGCCATATTCAAGACACGATGCTTGAAGCGGTACGCATCGCCAATCGAACCCTGGACACACCCAGCGAGCAGGCGGTAATGCAGCTTTTTCAGGCGATGATCGACAGAACCACATTCCAGGACGTCGGCTCGGCAACCGTACATTGAATTGCCTGCGCGTGCGCCAGTAGAAGGCGGCTTGTATGATCGTTGAAAAACAACATCCCATAGTGTCGCCATGAAACCCACTGCCGTCTTTCTCGATACCAGCATCTTGGCTGGGCAAGGCTATAACTTTTCTTCCGTCGTGCTTAGCGCGTTCGTTCCTGTGGTAACTGCCAATGCCATCCACCTACTGCTGCCGGACGTTACGGAGCGCGAGGTCAAGCGTCACCTAGTCTCGCTAGCAAATGAGGCGCTGAAAAACTTAGCGGAAGTGCGGCGTAAAACACCATTTTTGGCAAAGTGGGTTCATTATCCTGACCAACGCGCGCCGTCAAACCAATGGGAAGCCCGGCGCGTTGCCTTCGAGGCCTGGGAGCAATTCCTGAAGCAGTTTGAAGTCGTTCGACTCGGATACGAGAGCATTGATCTTACCCAGATCATGGATTGGTATGATCGGTGTGCACCACCCTTTGGAGAGGGAAAAAAGCGCAAGGAATTTCCTGACGCCTTCGCCTTGGCCTCCCTCGATGCGTATGCGAAGCAGCATCCAGACACCTGCATTGCCGTCGTCTCCCTGGACGATGATCTGAAAACGGCTTGCGAACGCTACCCATCCTTGCTCTATTTCAAGACCCTTCCCCGCTTGACGGAGCTGCTGCTTCGCGACGATGCGGACATCGAAAAAATACACGGGGCTATTGACCAGAATATTGACATTCTGATCGAAGAGATTGATCAGTGCGTGCCGGGGTTCGAGTTCTATGTACGCGACGATCAATTTCGAATCGGCCAGTCCAAATACGCGGGATGCACAATCGAAGCGATGCAGATAATCGGCATCGGTGATGATGAGTGCACCCTGACGTTTGAAGCAACCATCGAAGTTCAGCATGAGTTGTGCTGGATGGACTGGGCCTACCATGGGCCAGAAGAGCCTCCAGAGCCCTGGGAGCGGCAGGAATGGGTCATACAGGACGACTACCTTTCGGGGATAGCAAAGATACGGTTGACTCGAGAAGCGGAAAAGATCGACGAGGTTCTCCTATTAGGCTTCGATACGGAACGATTCGAGGTCACACAAAGGCCAAGAATGGCGTATTGACTCCGCCCGTGTCAGCCACACTAAATAATCGCAACATTCTGCCGTTATAAATGTCGTTATCCACCACCACGATGTAGAGTATTCAATGCGAATTACTACAAAAAAAACAGCAAAACTCAACTCATTGATTTTTGTGTTGGGCACCACGCTTTTGATCTCGACCAGTCATGCCAAAGACATAACAATTCAGGTTGCGTCTCCATCCTACATAGACGGCACGGTGATTTTTCCCGTCCATGGCGATGCGATCAATTCATTGACACACACTTTCAGTCAAGAAGGAAAAAAATTCGATAAGGCCTGCGTATTCTACGGAGCGGTCAATGCTGATGGACATCTTCATACCCAAGTCACACTGGATCTCACCGGCTTCAATCTCGACAATAACCGCACCTTACTGGTGGCAAACGTCAACGCCCTCAAAGCTGGCCCAGCGCGTAAACAGCCTGTACCCGGACAAGACGGCAAGCTGACCCAAACAGCAGAGTGTCCGAGCGTCACGCGCCTGTCATTCACCGCACGCGGCATCCTCAAGCCCGGTGAAGCACTTGACCTGTACGACGGTTGGGATGCTGACAACCAGGAACGTCTCAAGTTGACAGCGATCGCTCCATAGCGAAAACTGGCGCCCATGAGCCTCGCAAAACTTCAGTCCCGTGCGCCAGTCGAAGCCGCCATCGCGGAATTCGACCGCGTCGGCCGCGCCTATTTTCTGGAAAAATACGGCTTTGGCAAATCGCGGGAATACATGCTTCGCGATCCGGCCAGCGGCAAACTTTATGACTCGAAAGCCATTGTCGGGGCCGCCTATGGCTATGCGTTTCCCGACGAGGGCGCCCTTAAGGCCACGGATTTTTCCGGAGGCGAGGCCACCGTCGAGCACCTCTTGACCGATCTGGGTTTTCAGGTGGTTCGCGTGGGGCAAGACTGGACCGCTGACGAGGTCGAGGCAACCGTCCGAGATTATTTTGAGATGCTTCGCAAGGAAGCCGCGGGCCGGTCCTACAGTAAATCCGAGCACAACGAGCATCTTCGCAGCACGCTCATCACGCGCAGCAAAGCGTCGATCGAGTTAAAACACCAGAACATTTCCGCAGTACTCGATCAGCTTGGTCTGCCCTACATTCGTGGATATAAACCCAGGTCCAACCTACAAGAATTGCTGCGTCAGACCGTAGCCGACTACGTCGGTCGACACCAAACCGTGTTGGCCACCGTCATGGATGATTTAGAGGCCCAAACCGCCCCAGGCGAACAAAAATTCCTCGGCGTCCTGGTCGATCCGCCCAAGGTCGAATCGCCACCCGTGAGACGTAAGCACCCGCGCTTTGCTCGCAAATTCGATTACGCGCAGCGAGACGAACATAACCGAATGCTGGGCCACAACGGCGAGGCGTGGACGGTGGAATTCGAGACAGCACGACTGACCCACGCGGATCGACATGACCTGGTCGGCAAAATTGACTGGGTATCGGATCGTCTCGGGGACGGCACCGGCTACGACATCCTGTCGTTCGAGGACGATGAACAGGCGCGGTTCATAGAAGTCAAAACAACCAATGGCGGTAGCATGACGCCGTTCATTGTGACCCGAAACGAAGTGGAGTTCTCCGAGGAATCCGAGGACGCCTTCTGCCTGTATCGCATCTTCGAGTTTTCCAGCAAGCCTCAACTGTTCATTCTCAGAGGATCACTGCCCGCCAATCTCGAACTGGAAGCGTTGGATTACCGGGCACGACTGAAGGTACTTGGGTAAACGTCTCCGGGGTTCGCTTGGCGGCTCGTGGACTACTGCTAGATACACTCGTGCCTGCACAAATCGCGTAATTCCCGCCCGGCTACGCCCCTGAACGCCTATCTAGGTTGGGCAACTTGCGCCATCACGGCATGCTATGAGTGTGTATGCAAGCCATGGAGAATCGTCATGCCAACCGACACCACGCCTCATCTGCCCAAGCCCGCCTTCTATCGCATGAAGGAGGTCATCCGGATTACTTCGTTGAGTCGTCCGACGCTATATCGACGCATCGCCGCTGGCCGCTTTCCGGCACCGGTGAAGCTGGGTGGACGGGCCTGCGGCTGGACATCCGAAGCGCTGGATGCGTGGATCGAAGATCCTGATGGTTACGCGGCCCCGGTTGGTGAATTCGATACAACCTTACCAAGCTAATCCGCGACACGCGGCCGGCATTCTGGGATCAAGATCTGCACAGACACAAAAGCGATGTTCAGGTCGGGGATAATGTAAATGATCGAGCATTTCCCAAAAGGTCGCGACCTATGGATCAAACAACCCATTCCGGAAACGAATCAAGTGATCAAAAAACCATAACTCGAGAACAGCTCTACGACGCGATCTGGTCCGAGCCGGCAATGCATCTGGCGGCGAAGTATGGCGTTTCCGGCAGCTTTCTGGCAAGGGTATGCGATCGATTACGAGTGCCCCGGCCGCGCCCTGGTTATTGGAACAAGCTCGCTGTCGGCAAAGCGCCGCCCAAGCCCGCCTTGCCCGAAGCGGAACCCGGCGATGAACTGCAATGGTGTCCTGCCGACACGCCGCCTGCGCCGCCACGAGCGCCGCGCACGCCAAATCCACCCAAAGCCGTGGCCCCCGTGCCAACACCTGATCACGACCCGAACGCCGATGCCGCCGCCCCCACCGACCAGGAAACGCAAAAACCCGGCCCCCGTTCCCCTCTCAAAAGAGTCCCTGCGACACATCCCCTGATTGAAGGCGTCGTCGGTCTCATCCCGGAAGGCAAAACGACTGAGGAAGGCTATTACAGGCCACGCAAACGCCTGCTGCCAGACCTTATCACCTCACCCAAACAGCTTGATACCATCGTCCGACTGGCCAACAAGCTGTACCGACTACTGGAAGCACGTGGTCACCGGGTTCGAATGGCCAATAACAGCGATCATTTTCATAGGCACAACCCGGATCCATTCCCACCAACCAAACAGCGTGGGTATCACGACGGACTTTGGCGTCCAGAGCGTCCTACCGTGGTGTATATCGACTCGATCGCAATCGGCCTTTCCCTGTTCGAGCTGTGCGAATCCGTCGAGATGCAGTATGTCAGGGGCGAGTATGTTCCTGTATCGCAGATCAGCCGCTCCACGAAAACGCTCTTGGGCAATCACACCTGGACCACGCAAAAACTGGTCCCCTCTGGCGAGTTTTGCCTTCAGGCCTACTCCCCCTACTCTGGCACAAGCTGGAGCCAGCAGTGGCGTGGCAAATCCAGCGCCTTGAGCGGAGAACTGGGAGACATCGTTGCCACGCTCGAAACGCACCCCTCAACCATCCGTCACCTCATCGAAGAGGCCCGTCTGGCGGCTGAAAAGCGGGCACGTGAATGGGAGGAGGAAAAACAACGATACATCTTGGAGGAACAAGCAAAGCGCCGTGCCAAAGCGCTGGAAGCCTCCCATACGGAACTGCTGGCCATCATCGAAGAATGGAATGAACGCAAACGCATTGCCGCCTTCTTTGAGGAGGCCATGGCGCAAGCGGCTCAGGTCTCAGAGGACGCCAAAGGCGACATTGAGCAGCGGCTCGCCGCAGCCAAGAAGCTGCTGGAGGTCGCCGACGCGCTGACGCGCTTAAAACACTGGCGTAGCCCCGAAGAAATCTATGAGTTGCTGCCTAAATCGCACTGGGAAAAAGATTAGTTCGTCCCGGGCGCGACCATCTGGTTGAAGCGGCCTCATTATTTGTCGAGTCGGATCCGAGTCTAAAAGCCCCTGTTTCACACCCCTGGTAACTGTTTGTGATATACAGTTAAGCAAATCGTTACCCATAAGGTGAGGGGAAGAGTATGGCTTTGCGCTTTCGGCGATCCATCAAATTGGCGCCGGGCATACGCATGAATCTAAGCAAATCGGGGATGAGCTGGACGCTGGGGCCTCGCGGTGCAACGGTCGGCATTGGCAAGCGCGGCGCACGTGTCAACACCAGCTTCATGGGGTTCTCGTCCAGTCAGAATCTGTATAAGCCTGCACCTCGCCAACGGCAATCAACTACCCCACAGCCTGCATCAGCGCCTCGCACCATTTCCCTCACCTGTGGCGTAACCGACGATGGCGTGCTGACCTTTCATGATGAAGACGGCAACCCGCTTAACGAATCCATGGTCGAGCAGGCAAAGAAGCAGAATCGGGAAGCCATCCAAGGACTCATCCAGCGTAAATGCGACGAGATCAACGGCGAATTGGACACGCTGGCCACCATTCATCTCGATACCCCAGCCCCGCACTCCTCTCCTCGCTTCGTACCGGAGTATTACGCATCCCCAGCACCGGTCCTACCGACGCCTCCCATCCCACGTTGGTGGGAGAAGCTGTTCACAAAGAGGGTGGCGAAACTAGAGGCGGCCCACCAGCAGGCCCTGGCGGACTATCAGACTCAACTCGCAGCATGGGAGCAAGGCAAAAGCCGGCATGAACAAGAGCAAGAACGCCTGCGGCATTTCATTGAGCATGAAATTCACCATGACACTGACGCCATGGAGCGGTGGCTGGAGGAAAATCTGCAAGACATCGCCTGGCCACGGGAGACGCTGGTCTCACTGGACATCTCGGAACAAGGACAACAAGTTCGATTGGACGTGGATCTGCCTGAAATCGAAGATATGCCGTCCAAGATCGCGGCCGTACCCGCCCGGGGCCTAAGACTGTCCGTCAAGGAACTGCCAGCGGTACAGGTACGCAAGCGCTACATGGCTCATGTTCATGGAGTGGGGTTTCGCATCATTGGTGAAACTTTTGCCGCCCTTCCCTGCGCCCGTCGCGTGACGCTGTCAGGATTCTCGCAACGCAACGATCCCGCTACAGGGCAAGTTCGCGACGACTATCTGTATTCCGTCGGTGTGGAACGCAGCGATTGGGAACGTATCGACTTTGAGCTGCTTACCATGGTTGACGTCGTGGAGTCGCTTGCCCAATTTGAGCTGCGCAGACAGATGACGAAAACCGGGATTTTTAGGCCGATTGAGCCGTTTTAATGAGTTAGACAGAGTTGTACCCTGATGCATTGGCATCCAGAAGGACACCATCGATATAGAACCGCTTGCTCGATATGCAAATAACAGGACATCATGGCCAAGAGAACGAATCGAAGTGAGAAATCAATCTGGGAAGATCTCGTCACTCTATGCCGTGAAGCAGGATATGTCCATGTCATTGCTCAAATATGCCGCAGAGACAATCTTGTTCTGTACACAAACGAGATGCAAGCAGAGCACCTTCAGCCGCTATTCAGCCATAACCGCCTCATTCGTACGGAATTAAACACATTGATTGGCCTCATGGCCCAAGGCTCGATGGATTCCCGCGTTCCCAAACCGAGCGTACGGGACATGCTTATTGCGAAAACAGATGCATTAATGGCTGAACTCCACGATGCACTTGCCTTGCCTATGCATATGCATATGGACATGGCAACGTCTTCCATAAAACAAGAATCCGTAAACGAGACACTTATTGGAAGCGTGTTGCGAGAGCCCATTTTCTACAGCGGTGAGTCAGCATACTCCTTCCAATACCGCGATCTGGTTGCTAAAAAGTATGCAAAGGATGATGAGTGGCTTTTGCAAAATAAAGGATTCACTCTTAAGCAAGGCCAGGTTATTGCCGAAACGATGTGTCGGCTCATGGATGAAAAGACAGAAATCATATTCAATAACGCTAAAGATTTGGGTCAAGAACCCGCTAGTTGGCTAATGGCTTTCGAGCAATCACCTAGGGAAATCGCAGCGCGATGCAAAGTTCCTATAGAAATAATCCACAAATTCATAGACGCTTTTAGCTTGACGGGAAAGAATGAGGACTTCCATAACCTAGGAGATTACAACGCCCTGGCAGGAACCCCCCTAATACGTTGGCATGATGAAAAAGTATTGCTTTTTCAACACTATGCAATTTATGAAGCGCTGTACGACGCACCTTTCTATTGGATGATGAAAGACAACTCGTACAGAACAGTGGCGCAGGCCCACCGAGGTCAATTTACGGAATCTTTTTCCTACCAACGACTTGTAAGTGTATTCGGTCAAAACCATGTCCATAAAAACGTTTTTCTTCATCGTCGGAAAGGAAATTCTCTTGGGGAAATTGATATTCTGGTCGTATTCGGAGACCGCTTAATTATTGTTCAAGCGAAATCCAAGCGTTTAACCCTAGAAGCTCGCAGTGGAAACGATGGTGCAATTCAAAGAGACTTCGCCGCTGCAATACAAGAGTCTTATAACCAAGCGAAGCTATGCGCCGACGAGATTATCGCTGGAAACTGCGAACTCAAGGACGACACTGGATCTACGATCAGCCTACCTTTTCAGCCCAAGGAAATTCTACTTTTCTGTGTGATTTCAGATCACTATCCCGCTCTAGCATTTCAGGCTCGCCAATTTTTACAATTTCAGATCTCCGACATTATTGGTCCGCCCTTTGTCATGGACATCTTTCTTCTAGATGTAATGGCAGAGATGCTGAGCACCCCTTTGCGGTTCTTAAGCTACGCAAAACTTCGGACAACAACCATTGACCGCCTTAGTATCAGCCATGAACTTACTGCACTTAGCTACCATCTTAGACATAATCTTTGGGTTCCAGACGATACTAATTTCGTAATGTTAGCCGATGATATCTCAGCCGACCTTGATGTCGCGATGACTGTACGGCGAGATAATGTTGCTGGTCAACATACGCCCGACGGCATCTTGACGCGCATGGCAGGAACCATGTTCGAGAGTCTGATTAGACAGGTTGAGGCGGCCCCCGACCCAGCAGCTATTGAACTTGGCTTGCATCTGCTCACGCTCGGGCAAAAAACATGCGAAAACATACATCAGGGCCTGAACGGGATTACACACATGTCGAGAGCCGACGGTAAGCGGCATGACTTCTCAATTGGCAGCCATGCTGGTGGTATGACATTTCACTGTAATCCACGGCTTTCACAAGAGGCTAAGGATTTCCTGGTTGCGCATTGCCAAGCGCGCAAGTATGCCACCCGAACTCCGAGCTGGAAAGGCATATCAGTATCACCCTCTGGAGAAATACAGTTCGCAATCATCATCGAGTATCCATGGGAGCACTCCGACGACTGGGATCAAGCCACAGAGAATATGAAGCCGAGAGTGCCTGCCTGGCACCTTAATAAATTAATTCGAAATTCACAACCTTCCAAAATTGGTCGCAACGATCCTTGTTTCTGCGGTAGCGGCCGAAAATACAAGAAATGCTGCCTTACTGCGTAGATTATTGGAGGACATATGCTTCAAATTGCCACCGGAAAACTATTCTCTATGCCTTCGGGCAGAGAGAATTTATTGCGTGGCGTTCTCTATACAAATGCCAGCCTTTCAAGAGAAGAGACCGTCGAAACCGCCGTCGGTCGACTCTTCACGTCGTCAAGCCACGCGATACGACCTAAAGTTTTAGTCTACGAACTCATCGAATACATTGAAGGTAAGAAACAAGAGGCGGGCGTGCTCGTTTCCTCCGGGATAGAACCGTATATCCAGGACTATTCGGTTGTGGTCAGTTTTGCATTGAACTGCGTTTGTACGCCAGACATTGATTTGGCACGAAGGTTAACCATGAATCACCCAGGGATTGCCACAAGGGTTACGCCGCAAGCACTTGTTCTTAGGTTCTTTGACGAAAATATCTGGTGCAAACCTGAAGAGCTTCAGTTTCTGAAAGATTTCATTGAGAAGCTCATTGGATTGCCCCGACACACGTTCCTTGGCGTTATGCGTGCTCTCAGAACTTATGTCAATGGAATGTACCGCATTGCTGACGATCTTGAGCTGGCCTACACGTTACTGGTCGCCTCTGTAGAGTCACTAGCTCAAAAATTTGATAGTCATGAGAGTGACTGGAATTCAATTGACGAGCGCAAGCGTAATGCTATCGACGAAGCCCTATCGGAGGCAGATGACGTGGTTGCTCACCGCGTCCGAGATGCTTTACTCCGCGTCGAACATGTGGCACTAGCACGACGCTTTCGAGAGTTCACAATAAGCCATACGTCATCGACGTACTTTCGCCCATCGTCAAGCACTTCCAGAGATGGGTTATTAGGTAGGTCGGAACTCACAGAAGTACTAGCAACGGCTTACCAATCCCGATCAAAATACGTACATCAACTTCAACGATTACCCCACGTTGTGACTTTTGGGCAAGTACATGGGGAGACCGCTACTGACGGGCGAGCTACTCATTTAACGCTTCAAGGACTGTCACGTTTGATGCGCAGTGTCATCATAAATTTTGTCGACAATCAGCCATCTGTAGCGCACGAGCCATACAACTATCACCTGGAACGAAGCGGCGTTATCCAATTGCGTATGGCTCCGCAGTATTGGATAGCAGGAATAGAAGGCGACATCACAAAACACGGTCGTGAAAAACTTGAGGGCTTCCTGCAGCAACTTGCTGCCTGCATGTTAAAGAAACCGAACGCTGTCGTGACAGATTTACGACCAGTGTTAGCCGCTGCCTGTCAGTTCGTTCCTCGTCTTGAAAAACGCCTCCGGTTACCGTACCTGACCCTGCATGTGTTGTTCAATATATCCGTGGTGGAACAAGACATCGCTGAGATGCCATCCAGAATTGAGGCGTTAGTCGAGGAAGATCTAGGAGAGCCTTCTTCCGAAGCGCTACTTGCTCACGCATTAACGGATCAATCCGTTGAGTGGCCACTAGAGACCCACCAAGCGACTCTGGAGAAATATTTTCGCCGACGCCCCGCTGCAAACGGCCTGAGAGTCCCACGGCTGTTCGAATCAGCTCTGATTTTGGAGCTAGCTGAACGCTTTCGGTATGCTAATAATGCGGAAAGATGCCGCGAACTCGTAGCATTCGCCGTAGAGAGTAATCCCGGGCATTCTGGGCTACTAGCATTAGAGGCCAATTTTCAGTCAGACTTACCGATACGGTGGCGCCATGTAATGTTACCCACTGCAGAGCCGCTAACGCCTTAAAATCTGTCTCTTCTTGCCTAGAAGGCCATTGTAAGTTCATGGATAACTAAAAACGCAGATATAGTCGTCGAGAGTCAGAACCATACACATGAAATACCGCTGGAAATAATGTACTAAGTCGGCAAGGGAAGGAACAACTGGATGGGTAAGAAAAAGCGCAAGAAGTCTTTTCGGGCGGCGGCCAAGACATCACATCGGCCGACCAAAGCACAGCAAGCGATACTCGAACAGCAAAGAGCATCTGATCAAGCCTTCCAAGCATCCTGCAACCAGGTCCGCTCGGCGCTTACAAGTTTCCATCCGGCGGATGTACTTACCGCACTCAACATCTCGGATTTGTGGCAGCCGAACCGGGCAAGCCAGATCAAACACCAATTGGCCTTCAGTCTGTTGGTGTCAACACCAGCCACCAGTTTCACATCTAAACGCATAACTTCCTACGAGGACTTCGCAGAGTTCAGTCGCTCTTTAATCAAAGCACTGCCTGCATTTCCCATGCTGGAGGACTATATGCCCGAGGCAGATTGGGGAGACGTGAAAACCCTCCTCGGGCCACAGCCGATCGCCGTCCTATATGGCGGCCCAGTGCAACGCATTATCGACCACATAGAAGCATTTCGTATCTTCCATGGTAATGACTCCCAAGCCTTTATTGATCTCGAGAACGCAATTTGGCTGCAAGGCGACTTGCTCCAACAGACCAAACAGACTAACTGTGATCAAACAGAGCAATGGAGACCTGGTCACATCGAAGTTCCGCCTAAGGTGTTTTGGGAAGGACTCGTACCGGCTTTAACACAGTTTTCTACGATCAAACAACTTCGAACTCACTACATCGCGGAGTTAGGAAATCCCTCCTCCTGGCAAAGCCAAAGAAATTTCCACGATGCCGTGATGAACGGCACCGCACTACCTTGGCTAGCCGTCCGGATCGACGGATCGCCTAGGGCGATGTGCCTACGCAACGCAACGGCAGTTGTCATTGATGCCTGGGTAAAGGCTAAACCTGATACCCCTATTCAGGTGGCGGCACGCTTAGGCACCTATGTGGCAAAGAGAGTCGAGCGCCGCTCTTGCCTGTCTGGACCGCTACAACTACGCTCCCGCCAGAGGAATGTGTCGCTACCTATCTCCGCTGTCCTTGTCGATGGACCACACTACTTTTTAGTTATACCTGTACCTCCGGGCCAGTTACTTCAGGCGGGCAAAGCTGTAACTGCCATACGTCATGCGATGAAAGAGAAAGACTGGGGTTTTCAACTCATCGGCACCTCGAAGGGATTCCAACTTCGCGATCAACAAGGGTTACTGCCCAAGCCTGACGCCGTGAAAATAATTCTCGTGAATACTCCTGTCTCCACGGGACCTTCAGTCATAAAGCCACCAGCGGTGGATGTGCGCCTAATGAGCCTTGTGGATGCATGCACAATTTTTGACTCGATTGAATCGGTGGATGAACTGGCACGGTTCTGGACCTACGTAGATAGCCTAAGTGAGTTCGGTGGTGCTCCATTCAACGATTTATGCGATCTCTTTGCATCGTTCCGTGATGTCCATGCACAAATCATTGAAGGCGCGGTAGTTCCTCAGTTTCTGGGCTTAGATCCCCATTGGGGTGCTTCCTCTCGATATGAACAACTTAAAGAGTTCTGGAAACAGGCACCCCTTATCTTCCCTGACGAAGATAGCGCATGGGAGACCCATGAGCGCAATGGCGAAAGTACGCTGACAAAGCTAACCGCAAAAAATGCTCCCAAACTAGCGTGGTCGTCCGAAATCGGGACAACCACGATCCACTTTATCCTAGACGTTGATGCCGTCAATCTGGAGCCTCAGGACGGAAGATTGCTGGAACACTTCATACATTGCGCCGCTGACAGTATCGCCGAACGAACGTCGCTCATCGAGCCGTTCATACAGCTACCTTTTCGACGGATCAATCTGCATTGCTTCAGTGCTGATTATCTGTTAGCGAGCGCTGAACCCGAAGATCTTCAATATGCGAAAACTCTACCCCTCATCCCAAAATGGGAGGAAACAGCCTTCGCCGACACGCATAGCTATGAAGCACGGCTCATCGTCAATCTGGCAAAACTAGCGCAAGAGCAAGAAGCAGCAAAAGATGCGAGTTTCGAAGCTGCCTGTGCTCTAACAGTCGTCGAACACTTGTTCCAAATCATAGATTCCCCGATGCCGATTGAGCTACGTGAAACGCTAGTCAATACGGGTGCACGCCAACCACGCTTTACTCTGAGGCGTATGCGAAGAACGGTGGACGTACCGGATTTCACCGATCCACAAGTGCCCAGTCTTGAAGACTATAAGGTAGCCCGTCGTGACTTGGCCATCCTGCTGAAAAGTCAAAATGTCGCCCCAGACACCTATACATTGGAAGCGGCAAAGGCGCTAATCGATCCTGCCCGTACAGCCTACCGAGACGCGATACATCAACATATTCGTACGCTAGATCGCGAAAGTCTATTGTGCTACTGCGTCGAACAGTACGACGCCTTGATTGCTTCCTATGACAGGGAAGAGTTCCGGATCAAACAAAGCATGCATCATGCAGTTGACTACGACCGAGAAGACTCCCTAGCTGAAGCTCACGAAAAATTTGTCCGCGAGAGTAAAAACTACCGATATCTGATAGAAAGTGCTCTTGTTCTAACCTCACCCCAAGCATCTCCAGCACAAGCTGAAACGATCCTTTCAATTTTGGCTATGGTCGACTGGCTGTTCGTACTATATAACGCCAGCGATGTGCTTCATAACGACATCGACGTTGGCGGGCTACGAGTGAGCGACCAGTATGTCCCAGAAGTGTTTTATTCAGAAAGACGAGCAATACAAGAAGAAATTTTTGGACGAGAAATGGCCGCTCTACGACTAGGCATTAACGTCGTGGAAGAAGACCGGATTGCTACAACCGTATCAATGCAAGAACACCTGTCTGCGTTAGACCGTGCTTTCATAGCAGACCTCAAGTTCTCATTCTCACACATGCTGCAGGTACTTTCTACCCTCGCTCAATGGGTATCAATTGGTGGTGCTCGGGAGCTAGCGTGCGGCTATATTGCCGATCGGCAAGACATAGCTGGACGGGCCATATTGGCCCATCCTAATCTGTCGTTGGAAGTAGCATTAGAAGCAATCGAATTCCTCATCCTATCCCCCGATCAGGTTTGGCGCCTTCTTAGTAGAGACATCGTAGAACATGATGTTCCGATCTGGGAACACTCTAAGCGAGGCAGTCGCCTAACTATTCGACCGCTAATAGAACTACCGAACGGTCACATTCTTTGGGGCTCGGCATCGGTAACACGTGCAATCAGTATCTGGACGGGATCCACCTCAGCTGGTTATCTTCCAGCCGACTATCCTTGGCCGACAGTGCGCACGGCAGTCGGAAAAATAAAAAAAGAGCTTGAAGACAATTTGGAGAGTCGCGCGCATGAGGTTTGTAGTCGCCTCCTGCCTCACGCAATAAAAGGGATCGACTTCAAACGCAGATTTCCGAAAATGCAGTTCCCTAACGTAGGCGATTTCGATGTATTGGCGTACCAACCGGGGGAAAACCGATGGTACACCATTGAGTGTAAATACAACCAACCAGCTTTCTGCCTAAAAGATACTCGCCGACTTCGGGATAGAATTTTTGGAGGCGGTAGTGAACTCGGTCAACTAAGGAAAATAGAGGGCAGGCGCGACTTTTTAATCCAATGCGTAGATACACTACGAACCTTATTGGGTTGGCCGGAACCCGCAAACAAGCCATTCTCGTTAACGGAACTCTACGTTTCCAAGGATATGCACTTTTGGCTGCGATTTCCGCCATATGAGGTACCTACTCGCTTCGTGCAGATTGACAGATTAGATGCTTGGCTGCGATCTACCGCTACATCGAAAGGCATTGCCGGTAGCGAAATAGCGGATCTCGAAAAACCTCTAGCCTGAGCAAGCCAAGGAATCTCTCTGCCATCCCCTGCTCTCGGCTAGTGACGAGCTGCAGAGACAGCTTGTCATGCTTGTCCCTGATTTTGTACCTTTCAGCATCGCAAAAAGAAAAATATCAATAAAATCAAATAGATATATGCTTGACAGATACTAACGGAAATAACAGCCTATCCAACGGTTGGAGCGAACCATATGCATGGACTGCGTATCGTTGGAATGCCAGCGGCCCGAACGGTCAAACTCGGTACGACCAGCACGACGCAAACGATGCTGCCTCAAAGGGCAACGCCGATCGACACCGGGATAAGAGCGAGCCTCGTAATCCCGTGGGGACAGAAACCCGTATAAAGACACCAGATGCACCAAGCCCGACTGCCATTGGGCTTGTCCGGACTGTAGCAACAGAAACTGCGGCCAGTCGTCCTGCTCAAACTGCCAGCGAATGGCTTGAGCCGGCCAATCCGGCAAACTGCCATCCAAGGTCGCCTGAATAATGGCTTGTCGCCGTTGCGGTAAACCCTCTACCAATTGCTCTTGGGCCAGCGCCAGCACGTCCTGAATCAAACGCTGATGGGCATGGAAAGCCTGCTCCAAAGCCTGCTGGTTGTCTCCAGCAGAGCGCGCCTGGGTATACGCCAGCCCCTGTGCAGGGCCAAACATCATGGCGACCAAGTGCACAGGCGGATTCGCCCTACGCGCTTGCCCGGACTGGGTTTGCGCTGCCCTGTCCCATGTTGCCAAGGTCAATAAATGCCCCAAAGCCAGTTGATGCCCCAACTGCGCCCGATTGATATAAGCCAGCAAGTTCAAGGTACGTGCCTGCTCGGTGGCCGCACCATAGGCAGCCGCATCCAGCACCAGGGACAAACGCCCTTGCTGCTCGGCAATCCGGTTCACATGAAAGTAGCCGCCCCAGGCGACAGACAGAAGTGCCAGCGCTATCAGCCCCCAGGCCAACACCGCCCCCTCTTGTGGTCGGTTGGGCGGCGTCATTGCGCATTGCCCGTAAAGGATTTCAGGCTCTTGGCACTGCCTTGAGCGGCCGCAGCAGAAGCGGCCGATTGCGCTTGCTGAGTCTGCTCGGAGCCATCCTCCCCCGCCAGTTCCTTGGCCATGGCCGCGGTCTGATTGCGAATCACCTGACCAAAGGACTGATAAACGGCAATAGCCGCCACCGCGACCAAAGCCACAATAATTAAATACTCGACCATGCCCTGGCCGCGCTGCCGTCTGATGAACTGTCTCATTGGAATCTCCCAAAAGTCAGTTCACAGTCTGCCCCTTGGCAGCGGGCCAGAATATTCGCAAAAGCCGAGCGGGATGGGTTTGTCCGGCTTTAATACCTATGGGCTCATTACGCCCCGAAAAGCATGTTACTCATGAGTAGTGACCGCGTACCCCAAAAAACAACTTGCTCACTGCACGGCCAATAAAAATGCCAGTCAGTGTTAACTGACTGGCATTACGCCTGGAGGCGATTTTTTCTTCAAGCCGATGGTTTAGACCAGACGCACCTCTATGCTACCCAGACCGTCGATCGCCCCGTGCATCACATCGCCACGTTCCACCGAGCCGACACCGGCTGGGGTTCCCGTGAAAATGATGTCGCCTGGGAACAATTCGAACAGGCCCGACAGGTAAGCGATGGACTCAGCCACATTCCAGATCAGCTGATTCAAATCGCCGGTCTGGCGACGCTCGCCGTTGACGTCCAGGGTGATAGCACCTTGGGACAGCTCGCCAATACGGCTGCGTGGGACCAGAGGGCCGGTCGGCGCGGAGTGGTCAAAGGCTTTGCCCACTTCCCAGGGACGACCAGCTTTTTTAGCTTGCGTCTGCAAATCCCGGCGGGTCATGTCCAGACCCACCGCGTATCCCCACACACATTCAGCAGCCTGCTCCACAGTCAGATCACGCCCGCCCTTGGACAAAGCCACGACGAGTTCGATCTCGTGATGCAGATCCTGGGTGCGAGAGGGATAAGGCATGTCGCAGACCTGGCCGGGCAGCACGTTCAAGATGGAGTCCGCCGGTTTGCAGAAGAAAAAAGGATCTTCGCGACCGGTAAAGCCCATTTCCTGTGCATGCTCGACGTAATTGCGGCCGACGCAGTAAATGCGGCGTACAGGAAAAACCTGCTCACTGCCCTGTACGTTCAGGGCCGCAACGGCGGGTGCGGGGATGACGGTACTCATTTTGCCTGGCCGTCAGCAAAGCGCTTGGCACCGTCTACCAGCTCTTTCTTGGCAGCTTCGATACCGTCCCAGCCCTTGACCTTGACCCATTTACCTTTTTCGATGTCTTTGTAGTGCTCGAAAAAGTGCTTGATGCGCTCCAGCTCTTCAGGCTGCAGATCTTCAGGCGACTTCACGTTGCGGTACAGGGGGTACAGCTTGTCGGTAGGCACGGCCAGCAGTTTGGCATCGCCACCGCCTTCGTCGTCCATATGCAGCACGCCGATAGGACGGCAAGGAATCACGGCACCGATCTGGATTGGGAAAGGAGCAATCACCAGCACGTCAACCGGGTCGCCATCGTCCGAAATGGTTTGTGGAACGTAGCCGTAGTTGCAGGGGTAGTGCATGGCGGTCAGCATGAAACGGTCCACAAAAACCACGCCGTTCTCGTCAACTTCGTATTTGACGGGGTCCGAGTTCATGGGGATTTCGATGACTACGTTGATCTCGTCGGGCAGTTTCTTGCCAGCAGGTACTTGGGCGAGGCTCATTCGTGCAAACCTTTAAAAATAAAAGAAATTAATCGTTGGAGCGTCGAGGACGATCCGAAGTTTGAGAGAGATCGACCCCAGGGATGGGAGCCGTATCAAAGTAATCATCCAGATCCGAAGAGGAGCTCAAGCTGTCTTGCGAAGGCGTGGCAGCAGGAGGCACTGGCTCGGCCACCACAGGCAATGGACGGCCCTGATCTGGCAGGTCCTCGGCCACGACGCTGGCGGCATAGGTGTAATGCGGCAGATCGTCGTCATCCTGCGATGGCAGGCTGTCCGCATCGGTATGGCTAGGGTCATGACGAGTATCCGCTGCTGGCAAAGCCGTGCTGACCGCCAGAATCGGTAAGGTGCCGGCCATGGAGGCGGCCTTGCGCCAGTAAGAGACGGCTTCGTCGTGGCGACCCAGGCTGTCGTACAGATTACCCAGCAAAGCATGATTACGCAGATCGCCCTGGATTTTCAGGCTACGCAACAGGTAATGCTCGCCCTGCCCCCACAATTGGCTGGTCAGGCACAGATGGCCCAGGGTGGACAGCAAGACCGGATTGTTGGGCTGACTGCGCAGCCACTCTTCGGCCTTGGCCAAGCGGCGGCCCACATATTCAGGTGGGCACTGGGCGTAGGCTTCCAGCAAGCGGCTGTCGAAACTGACTGCAATCGCAGGCTCCAGGATACGACCGGCTTCTTCGTAATTACCTTCATGTTCTTGAATCAGGGCAGCTTCCAGCGCGACGCCGGGCAGGATCTTTTCTTCGGACTTCAGATCCGACCATAAGGCCTTGAACTGTTCAGCACCACCCACACGCAAACGAGCAGCAGCGGCAAATTCGATGTGGTTCAGTGCCTCTTGACGTTCGATCCCACTGCGGCGCACCAGCAAACGGGTCAACTCGTAAACACGTTCAGCATTACCTTGCTGACGATAGGCGCGCAACAACAAACGAGTGGCGTGCAAGTGGCGCGAACTGGCATCCTGCAAATCCTGCAGCAGCTCGATGGCTTCTTCGGTACGATTCTGATCCAGGTACAGCTCGGCCGAAGCCACGGCACTGGCCTCTTTCAAACGAGCATCATCGCCAGCGGCAGCACGAGCGGCGGCCAAGGCTTCGTCACGTTGAGCAATCTGACCTTGATAATGCGCAGCACGCGCTGCTGCCAAACCTGCCACGACCTTGCTGGACTGCGAGCGGGTTTTGCTCATCAGCTTCATCAAGTCTTTTTCAGCTTGCTCGTAACGACCTTCCAGAATGCTGATCCATCCAGTTTCCAGCAAAGCCTGGTCACGGCGTTGAGCGCGACGACCACGCCACAGGCGGAAACGCTCCGGACCATCGCTGAACCAGGCCAGCAGGCGCAGCAGTACGTACAGCACGATGAACAGCCCCAGCGTGCACAGAACCACGTAAGTCAGCGAGGCGCGCGCCAAATAATGCGGCGTGACTAAATAGACGTTACCGGCGTGTTCACGCAAGACCAGAGCCAGCGCGACTGCGGCGATAAATAAGATGAGAGTCCAGAACCAAGTACGCATACCTTACCCCTGCGCCTGAGCGGGCTGTTCCGTCTCGGACTGAGCGGGAGTCGCAGACTCAGTCTGTTCGGCAGCAGGAGCAGCGGGCTCCTCCTGGCTGGCAGGCTCTGTGGATTGAGGAGGGTCGGACAAAACAGGATCCGTATCGCCCTGCTCGGTCTTGGTGTCGTCGGCATTATCCTGACTGCGACCGGCCTGAGCCTGACGCAGGCTTTCAATAGCCGCCAAGGTGTTATTCACGGTAGGCAAACGAGCACCGATGCGGGTGTCCTGCAATTGGCGTGTCAGACGCAAGGCCTGCTGAACCTGACCGGACTGCGTATCAAAACGTTTTTCCAGCGCTGTCGCGACTGCGTTCAGCTCGGTCTGCCAGACGGCGGACTGGTTCATCATCATGGCCAGTTGGGCGGCCATAATGCGCAGACGCAGGTTCTCTCGCAGACGGGCAGCCTGATCCGGCGACATCAGCAAGGCGGCGGCATCGTCGACACGGCGGATGGAGACAAACTGCCCCAGATCGTGGCTGACCGAGCGCCAGGCGCTGCTACCCCACTGTTCCACCGTATTCCAGCTGCGCTCCCACCAAGGGGCATCAGCGGCCAGTTCCGTGGGTTCCTGAACGTCGGACTGCAAGTCCAGCGCTTCAGTATTCGCACCACCGGCAACGTCATCCGGCACCAGCAAAGGCGCTTCCGAGACGTAGCGCGACAAGGTGTCCAGTTGACGCGACAAGGAGGCCACATCCACCGTGGCAGCGGCGCGCAGGCGTTCCAGATCGCCATTCAGTGTTTGTTGCAAGGAAGCCAGGCCGACGCGATTGGCACGAGCCAATTGCGCCTGAGCAGCTTCCAGAGAAACAATGGCATTGGCCACATTGCCACCCAGCATCAGCTGTTGCTGCGCAATCGTGGCGAGATGATCAATATCGTTCAGCAAAACCAGTTCCGAACCGCTGTCTGTCATGGTCTGGAAGGCTTGGCTCAGATCATGAAACTGTTCGGTGGAATCGTTAAAGGATTTTTCCAGCTGGGCAAGCTTGTCGGATTGACGCTGCGCCAGGGCCAGGGCCTGCTGCGCGGTTTGGCGCGCCTGCTCTGTGGTGTTGATATTGGTCGCCAGCTGGGCTTGCAGCTCGGCCTTATGCTTTTCCAGCAATGAATTCTGGTACCAAAGACCGGCAGCGGCCAGCACCACCACAACAGCCGTCAAAGCATAAGCCGGACCCGCGCCACTTTTACGCTTCTGCGGCGCAGTGGTGCTGTCTTTGGGTTCGGAATACGGACGAGGAGCCGCTGTATTGGCTGGGCTGGAAATGGGAGTCTCCGGTTCGCTTGCGGATGCGTTCTCTGTTTTATCGTTCATGGCAAGATTGTAATCCGTGTGAGGCTAATCGCGCGAGAGCACCGCCATCAAGGCAGCGACAATGTCATCATCGTCTGGCGTACACCTTTTTACCATTGGTGGCGCTGCGATTCCAGCCTGCAACAATAAGGACTGTAAATGTTCTTCAATACGCGGATGTATGACCACATAGGCACATTGCGCCCAAACATCCAGTAAACCCAGGCTTTGTACATTGGCGAAAACCGCATCGGCGCTTTGAGAACTGCTGAGCAACACGGCCAGACGGCCCGCCTGCAAACTGTCACGAATTTGACGGCCCTGCTCTGTACTCCACTGGGCGGGGCTACGCTGGTAAATCGCCAGGCGCTGGACCTGAATACCGTGGTTTTCCAGCTGCTGTCCCAACCATTCACGACCGCTATGACCGCGCACAATCAGAACCCGCTCAAATTGCGCCAGTCGAGGCTCCAGCACCGCCCACAGAGCCTCTGAGTCCTGCAAGGAATCCGTATTTTCAGGGTGAAGTACGGCATCTGGGGAAACGCCCGGCTGGGCGCGCAAACAGGCGGCGGTAGCAAAACCAACTGCAGCCAGCAATACCTTGTCAGGCCAGCGTTGACCGCGCGCTTGCAAAGCCGCAAAGTAAAAATTGACCGCACTGCTGCTTACAAAAAGCACCAGGTCAAAATCCTTGGGATCTTGCCATTGTTCTTCGGACAGGTTTTGCGCTTCCAGGCTCAAGGCGGGCATAAGCAAGGAAGAAAAACCCTGCGCGGCCAAGGCAGCCGACAGGGTTTCGTTCCGTCCCGCGGGGCGGGTCAATAATACACTGGGCAGGTTCATGCCGCTTTACTCGCCTTCTGCGGGCTGTTCCGTAAGCAAGCGATCCAGAATGGCTTGAGCACCTTGCTGCTTCAGATCTTCCGCCAGCGACAGGCCCAAGGCTTCCGCATCTTTGGCCGCACCCGTGATCTGAGCGCGGTACACCGTGGAGCCATCAGGTTCGGCAACCAGGCCGCTCAGGCTCAGCTCCTCGCCATTCAGGGTGGCATAAGCCGCCAATGGCACCTGACAGGAACCACCCAAGGCACGCGATACGGCACGCTCGGCCAAGGCACATACGTGGCTGGTGGAATGCGCCAAAGGCGCCAACCATTGAGCCACATCGGTACGAGTTTTCAGAATCTCGATACCCAAGGCCCCCTGCCCGGCGGCAGGCAAGCTGTCTTCGGTCGAGATGTAATCGCGAATACGCTCGGCCAATTCCAGACGACGCAAACCAGCCGAAGCCAGAATAATGGCGTCGTAATCGCCACGATCCAGCTTGGACAAACGGGTCTGGACATTGCCACGCAGGGGACGGATGTCCAGGTGCGGGTAGCGCTCTCGAATCTGAGACTCGCGGCGCAAACTGGAAGTGCCTACGATGGCACCAGCAGGTAAAGCCTCAAGATTGGGATAAGTATTGGAAACAAAAGCATCGCGTGGGTCGTCCCGCTCCATGATGATGGGCAGGTCAAAGGACTCGGGCAACACCACCGGCACGTCTTTCAGGGAGTGCACCGCCAGATGGGCGCGGCCATCCAGCAAGGCGGTTTCCAGCTCTTTGACAAACAGGCCCTTGCCACCCACTTTGGACAGCGTACGATCCAGAATCTGGTCACCACGGGTTGTCATTTCCAGCAAGGACACCTTGCACTGCGGGTACAGCTGCTGCAAAAGGTCGCGAACATGCTTGGCTTGCCACAAGGCCAGTTGACTGGCACGAGTGGCAATAACCAATTCCTGAGGAGTAGAAGCCACAGCGGTCATGCAGCAAAATAGCGCACGATGGCGGCAGCAACAATACCGATAATGGCCAGGATCCCTAAGCCTTGCAGCAGGGACAAACCGCTTTCCTGACCTTTGGCGTCGGAGGATTTAAAAATTGCCATAGAACTAAGCTTCCTTGGTAGAACCTTTACGGTGCGCCAGCCATTTGCCCAGCGCCACCACTAATAAGGCACAAACAATCTCGACCCCGAGTTTAACAGGCTGGGGCTGCACGCCAAATTGATTTTCCACAATCTTGTCCGTGACCAGCATGCCGCCTGCAATCCAGCCCAGCAAGGCACCGCCCAGGGTGACGACAATAGGGAAACGGTCGATCAGTTTCAAAACCAGGGTGCTGCCCCAGACAATAATGGGGACACTTAGCAATAAACCAAAGATCACGTAGCCCAGTTGATGATCCAGATGCGCGTTTTGTGCTGCACCGGCAATGGCAATCACGTTATCCAGGCTCATCACGAAATCCGCAATGATGATGGTTTTGACGGCAGCCCAGACGGTTCCGCCCCCTTGAATATTGCCGTGTGCGTCGTCGTCCGGCATCAGCAGCTTGATCCCGATCCACAAGAGCAAAAGACCGCCCACCACTTTCAAAAACGGCAGATCCAATAAGGTCAGAGCAAAGAAAATCAGGACTACACGCAGGATAATTGCGCCTGCTGTCCCCCACAAAATGCCTTGCATGCGCTGCTGCTTGGGCAAGTTGCGACAGGCAAGTGCGATCACGACGGCATTGTCGCCACCGAGCAAAATATCAATCAGTACAATTTGAAACAGTGAACCCCAATGCAGGGTTTGGAGGAATTCAATCATTTCGTTCCCGTATAGCTAAACGTGAGTTCTCTTCCCAGCCGCGGGACAAACGTTCTTTTTCTGTCGCCAGGCCGTCCCAAGACAACAACGCCCCTTAAAGCAGCAAACTAATCATAGCCTGTGCAACATCGGGGCTTCTTTTTCTTACTTGATTCGTTTGAGCATGATCAGGCTGGCCAGATTCGGGAAGGAATGCGCCGGGTTGTGGTGTTTTTCTTGACGAAACCGGCTGGCCAATTTTGCCCGGCTGCACAGGGCAGCCGGACAAAGAGCCCGCCAAAGCGGGCCCCGGTACTACTATTTACAGCACTTCTTTGAGCAGCTTGCCCATTTCGGACGGGTTGCGAGTGGTACGAATACCGCAAGCTTCCATCACTTCCAGCTTGGCGTCGGCCGTGTCGGCACCACCGGAGATCAGGGCACCGGCGTGACCCATGCGTTTTCCGGGAGGCGCTGTCACACCAGCGATAAAGCCAACAACAGGCTTGGTCATATTGTCTTTAGCCCACAAAGCCGCGTTGACTTCGTCTGGACCGCCGATCTCGCCAATCATGATAACGGCATCGGTATCAGGATCGTCGTTGAACATCTTGAGCACGTCGATGTGCTTCAGACCGTTGATTGGGTCGCCACCGATACCCACAGCCGAGGATTGACCCAGGCCCAGTTCAGTTACTTGAGCAACGGCTTCGTATGTCAGCGTGCCGGAGCGGCTGACCACACCGATGCGGCCCTTGCGGTGAATGTGGCCGGGCATGATACCGATCTTCAGCTCGTCAGGAGTGATCAGACCGGGGCAGTTCGGGCCCAACAACAGGGTTTTGCGGTTTTCTGCGCGCATGCGGTTGCGCACTTCCAGCATGTCGCGAACAGGGATGCCTTCGGTAATGCAGATAACCAGGTCCAGGTCAGCTTCAACAGCTTCCCAGATGGCAGCCGCAGCACCTGCGGGCGGAACGTAGATAACCGACACGGTTGCGCCAGTTTCAGCCTTGGCGTCGGACACGGAGGCGTAAATAGGTACACCTTCGAAATCCTCACCAGCACGCTTGGGGTTCACGCCAGCCACAAAGGCTTCCATGCCGTTACCGTATTCACGGCACATGCGGGTGTGGAACTGGCCGGTCTTGCCGGTGATCCCTTGCGTGATGACTTTGGTGTCTTTATTGATCAGAATCGACATTTGCTAATCCTCAACCTTTTCTTACTTGGCGGCAGCGACAACAGCAGTCGCCGCTTCGGCCATGGTGTCAGCACTGATGATGGGCAGACCGGAATCGGCCAGCATTTTCTTGCCCAGCTCTTCGTTGGTACCCTTCATGCGTACCACCAGAGGCACGTTCAGGTTGACGGCCTTGCACGCAGCGATCACGCCTTCAGCGATCACGTCGCAGCGCATGATGCCGCCGAAGATGTTAACCAGAATGGCTTTGACGCCCTTGTTGGCCAACATGATCTTGAAGGCTTCAGTAACTTTTTCGGCCGTAGCGCCACCGCCCACGTCCAGGAAGTTGGCAGGCTCGCCGCCAAACAGCTTGATGGTGTCCATGGTCGCCATGGCCAGACCTGCACCGTTCACCAGGCAGCCAATGTTGCCGTCCAGCTGGATGTAGGCCAGGTCGTACTTGCTGGCTTCAACTTCAGCAGGATCTTCTTCAGCCAGGTCACGGAAAGCCACGATATCGGGGTGACGGAACAAAGCGTTGCCGTCGAAGTTGAACTTGGCGTCCAGAGCGATGATGTCGCCCGAGCCGGTCAGGATCAGAGGGTTGATCTCGGCCAGTTCAGCGTCGGTTTCGGTGTAGCACTTGTACAGCTTCTGGAATTCAGCAACGGCTTTTTCGATAGAAGCGTCAGGAACGCCGATACCGCGAGCCAGCTTGGTGGCTTGCTCGTTGGTCAGGCCAACAGCAGGGTCCACGAATTCTTTCAAAATGGCGTCGGGGTCGCGCTCGGCCACTTCTTCAATTTCCATACCGCCTTCGCTGGAAGCCATCACGGCCACGCGCTGGGTAGCACGGTCGGTAACGATACCGACGTAGTATTCCTTCTTGATGTCCGCGCCTTCCTCGATCAGCAGGCGACCCACTTTCTGGCCTTCAGGGCCAGTTTGGTGAGTGATCAGCTGCATGCCCAGGATTTCCGAGGCCAGTTGACGCACTTCGTCCATCGAGCGAGCCAGCTTGACGCCACCGCCCTTGCCACGGCCACCGGCGTGAATCTGGGCTTTGACAACCCACACAGAGCCACCCAGCTCCTGCGCAGCTGCAACCGCTTCATCGACGGAGAAGGCAGGAATTCCGCGTGGCACGGCAACGCCAAACTGCTTAAGCAGTGCTTTGCCCTGATATTCGTGAATTTTCATGTGATACCTGTCAGTCTAAAAACACAATAAAAAAAGAAGGCAGGAACTCCAGGCCTGAGCCCGAGACCTGACTAAAACAAAAAACTAATCCACCCCGTCTGTGACTTTAGGTCGATACCAGACGGGATAAAACTCCTCAACCACGGGACCGCTCAAACGCAAGGCATGGCAGCCATCCAGATGGAAAGGCTGCTTGTCGGTGCGATAAATCTCTGATTCCCCGCTGCTGCGACGTCGCCCGGCCATGGTTTGTACGGCGGCGGTTGGCAGCACTTGTGCCAGCTCGCTCATGTGCGTACAGCCAGCCGAACGCCCAAAGCGCTCTTTGACACCCTGACGAAACTGCTTGAGCAAATTCAGGCCCACCAACTTCTGGTAGGCGTCCGCAATGGACGAACAGTTGTCCTGGTAAGGGGCTGCATCGTAGACCGCCACGGCATCCACAATGGCAAAGCTGCTATCGATAGTGATACGCAGATGCATCAGGTGGACAGGATCACCTGCCTTATGGGTTTGGCCGTTGCGTATGGGAAAGTCGTAGGACTTCACATCCAGCAGCGAGGCCTCCAGGTCCCAGAGGCCATCTTCCCGTGCAAACGACTCTACCGTGATGGTACGCGTATGCAATGGTTCACGGGCGACGGACGGCGGGGGCAAAGGCATTGATATGAACGGGGCGGCAAGATTGAAACTGATCAAGTATAACGCACCTCGTATGTTCCGTATCAGCCACTTACATAATCTGTAAGCGCATCCCAAGCGGGCCAAACACAGGATCTACGCGGTGTCGATCCTACGGTATACCAAATTTGCATGAAAAAAACGACCACCTGACGGGCGGTCGTTTTCATCCAGCCTGGGAAATCGAGTGGCAGGACGAAAAGCGCCCTGCCCTGTCAATCTATTCAAGCGGCTTATTTCAAGCCTGCACCAAATCAGGCTGCCGCCCGCAATGCTTTGGCCGCATCCACCATGGCCAGCAAGGCAGCCTCAGTTTCAGACCACGCCCGCGTCTTCAAACCGCAGTCGGGATTCACCCACAAACGGTCGGCGGGCAAGCGCTTGGCCGCCTCCCCCATCAAGCGCACTATCCAGTCCTTATCAGGCACATTGGGCGAGTGAATGTCATAAACGCCTGGGCCTATATGATTGGGATACTCAAAATTCTCGAAGGCATTCAGCAAGAGCATATTGGAACGCGAGGTTTCAATCGTGATCACATCCGCGTCCATATCGGCAATGGACTGCATGATGTCGTTGAACTCCGAATAGCACATATGCGTGTGAATCTGGGTTTCATCGGACACCGCGCTGGTGGACAGGCGAAAGCAATCCACCGCCCAATCCAGGTAGGCCTGCCAATCACCCTGACGGAGCGGCAAGCCTTCGCGGAAAGCGGGTTCATCCAGCTGGATGACACGAATGCCGGCCTGTTCCAGATCAGAAACTTCATCCCGCAAGGCCAAAGCCAGCTGGCGACAAGTATCGGCACGGGGCTGGTCGTCACGAACAAAAGACCACTGCAACATCGTCACTGGCCCCGTCAACATGCCTTTGACGGGCCGATCAGTCAGTGATTGGGCGTAGGAGGACCAGGCCACACTCATGGGCGTGATGCGCAGCACATCCCCAAAGATAATAGGCGGCTTTACGCAACGCGACCCGTAGCTTTGTACCCAACCGTTTTGTGTAAAGGCAAAACCACCCAGCAGTTCACCAAAGTACTCCACCATATCGTTGCGCTCGGCCTCGCCATGCACCAGCACGTCCAGACCGATCCGCTCCTGAAAACGAATAACTTGCTCGATTTCTGCCTGCATGGCTTTTTCATAAGCCGCATCACTCAGGGCTCCCCCACGCCAGTCGCGGCGAGCAGTACGAATTTCCGTGGTCTGAGGAAACGAACCGATCGTGGTGGTGGGATAGGCAGGTAACTTCAGCTTGTTGCGCTGGGCCTGGATACGCTGCGCGAAGGGCGTACGTTGACGCTTGAGCTGGTCAATCTTGGCCATCTGGGCTTGTACGGCAGGATTATGCGTGCGCTTGGACTCACGGCGCGTTTGCAAAGCAGCTTGCTGAGCTTGAACCGCTTGCTGACCCGCTTCGTCCAAAGTGCCATCCAGCAATCCTTGCAACAGTTTCAGCTCATCCAGTTTTTGCACCGCAAAGGACAGCCAGCTCTTTAATTCAGCGTCCAGGCCGGTTTCACTTTGCACATCCACAGGGACATGCTGCAGCGAGCAGGATGGCGCAATCCACAGGCGCTCGCCCAAAACCGCTTTCAAGGGCTTCAAGGTTTGAACCGTTTTTTGCAGATCCGTGCGCCAAATATCCCGACCCGAAATCACACCGGCAGACAGCACCTGGTCTTGCCCCAATACCGCTTGTACGGCCTGCAAAGCAGCCGGAGCGCGCACCGCATCCACATGCACACCCGCCACGGGTAAATCCTTCAATACCGCGACGTTCTTATGCAGATCATCAAAATAAGTCGCCAGCAGCAGCTTCAAGCCGGATTGATTCAGACCTTGATAAACGCGACGGAAGGCGTCTTGCCACGCTTGAGGCAAATCCAGAACCAGAACAGGTTCGTCAATCTGTACCCATTCCACACCCTGAGCTTTGAAACGGGCCAGCACTTGTTCATACACAGGCAGCAAAGTATCCAGCAAGGCCAGCTTGCCCGCGTCTGCCAAGCCCTCATAGGCATCGCCCTTGCCCAGCCACAACCAGGTCAAGGGTCCGGGAATCACGGGCTTGACCTTGTGCCCCAGAGCCTTGGCCTCTTCAATCTGCTCAAACAAGAATTCACGGGCAATCCGGAAGCTTTGACCTGGTGTGAATTCGGGCACGATGTAGTGGTAGTTTGTATCGAACCACTTGGTCATTTCACAAGCAGCGGCAGGGGTGCCGCTGGGCGCACGGCCACGCGCCATGCGAAACAAGGTATCCAATGACACGGGTGCATTTTCAGCCTGGCCGAAACGGGCAGGAACCGCTCCCAGCAAGGTGCTCCACTCCAGAATCTGGTCATACCAGGCAAAATCGCCCACAGGCACCGTATCCAGCCCAGCCTTGCCTTGCAAACCCCAATTCTGAGCGCGCAGAGCTTTGCCAGTCTCCAAAAGCTCTTGCTGGCTTACCTGACCGGCCCAATAGGCTTCCAAAGAGCGCTTCAATTCGCGCTGTGCGCCCATGCGAGGAAAACCCAGATTATGAATAATAGTCATAGTAAGCCCATAAATTAGAAATAAAAGGCCCGTATCAGGCGCCTGAAATCTATTGTGCCTGTATACTTACTTGAAAAAAAATCAAATACACCATGCTAATTATGAATTTTCCTCAACATGCTTGAAATCCGCCATCTCGAAACCCTGAGCGCCATCCGCGACAGCGGCAGCTTGCAAGAAGCCGCCGAGCGCCTGCATGTTACGCAGTCCGCCCTCTCGCACCAGCTTCGCGACCTGGAAGTGCGGCTTCAAGTGCAATTGCTGAACCGCCGCACCCGCCCTGCCCGCCTGACCACCGCCGCTCTGCGTATCCTGACGCTGGCCGATGACATCCTGCCGCGTGTACGCGCCACCGAGCGCGATTTGCAAAGACTGGCCGCCGGACGCACGGGACGCCTGCATGTGGCCATTGATTGCCACTCCTGCTTTCAATGGCTGATGCCAGCACTGGACGCATTCAGGCAGCAATGGCCTGACGTCACGCTGGACTTGAGCGCGGCTTTTTCCTTTGCGCCCTTGCCCGCCTTGATGCGCGGGGATCTGGATGTGGTGATCACCTCGGACCCGCAGGACAATCCGGCTGTCCATTACGAACCCCTGTTTCGCTACGAGCTGGTGCTGGCTGTCTCCAACCAGCACCCCTTGTCGCAGTACCGCTATGTAGAACCTTTCCAATTGACCGATCAGGTTCTGATTACCTACCCGGTAGAACGCAATCGTCTGGATATTTTTACGCAGTTCCTGACGCCAGCCGATGTGGAGCCCGCTGCGATTCGGCAGGCCGAGCTAACGCCCATGATCGTGCAACTGGTTGCCAGCCAGCGTGGTGTGACGGCGTTGCCAAACTGGGCCTTGACGGAGTTCTTGAACCCGACCTCGATTCGCACTTGCCGTTTGGGAGAGCACGGTATCTGGCGCACCCTATACGCCACGGTACGTAGTGAGGATTTACAAGCGGATTATGTGCAGGCCTTTTTGGCACAGGCACGAGAGACCTGCTTCAAAAGCCTGCAAGGAATCGTGGCGGCGCAGTCTTGAGCCATTTAGCAATGGCATGGCAAAACTCTGTCGCAAGCACTATGTAGATAGAGGAAAAGTACAGGCGGGCGGGCTCATGCCAACTTGAACGAGACCTCGTTTTTTGATGGCGGCAGCAGACAAGCAAGAAACACAGCAAAACGAAGTATTACAGATGGCTTATTCAAGCCGGATCGTCTTCCCAATCACCCAGAATCTGCTGCAAGATACGGCCCGAGAAGCCTCGGCTGGCCATGAAGCGATATTGCTTGGCGTAACTGCGGGGATCATCGGGCGGCGCACTGAATTTCTTGCCCCACACTTGCTTGGCCCGTTCCAGTTCGGTTGCCATCAACTCTTCTTTGATAATTTCGGTCTGTTCCACATCCACGCCATGCTGACGCAGTTCTTGCAGAATGACTCGGGTGCCCACACGCGAGGCACGGCGATTGACGACACTATGTGCGAAGCGCTCGTTGGACAGCCATTTCTGTTCGACCAGGGCGTCGAGCAAGGCCTCCACTTCTTCAGCACTTTCTGCATGGGGCGCCAGACGGCGGCCCAACTCCAGGCGCGAGTATTCGCGTCGGGATAAAAAATTCAACGCTCTGGCTTTAAGAGACAGCCCCGGCCGTTTGGACGGGGCTTTCTTTTCAGCAGCAGGAGCATTGTCGCCCAAGCTATCTTCTACGTTTCTGCCCGCCCGAGTGGGCCGGGCAGAAAGCGCAGCAACGCGCTCCCTTTGAGCTTGTTTACGTTCCCGGATTTCCTCCGGGTCTGTCTCAAAGGGTTCGTCATCGAACTCTGGGGGAAAAATCAGACTTCTCCCTCGGCCGGATCAACCACAGGAGCAGCGGCTGGACGGCTGACAGCAGCGCTCATCAGGGCAACGCCCAGCTTTTCACGCACTTTGTTTTCGATTTCGCGGGCCAACTCGGGGCGCTCTTTCAGGAATTCGCGCACATTGTCCTTACCCTGACCAATGCGGTTGCCGTCGTAGCTATACCAGGCACCTGCCTTGTCGACCACGCCGGTTTGTACACCCAGATCGATAATCTCGCCTTCACGGGAAATACCGCTGCCATACATGATGTCGAATTCGGTTTGCTTGAAAGGAGGCGCAACCTTGTTCTTGACCACTTTAACGCGGGTCTCGTTACCCACCATTTCGTCGCCACGCTTGATGGAACCGATACGGCGAATATCCAGACGCACGGAGGAGTAAAACTTCAGCGCGTTACCACCCGTGGTGGTTTCAGGGTTGCCGAACATGACGCCAATCTTCATACGGATCTGGTTAATGAAGATGACCATGCAGTTAGCGCGTTTGATGGTGGCCGTCAATTTACGCAGGGCCTGGCTCATCAGACGGGCCTGCAGACCGGGCAAGGAATCGCCCATATCGCCTTCAATTTCAGCCTTGGGAGTCAAGGCAGCCACCGAGTCGATAACAATCAGGTCTACCGAACCCGAACGCACCAGGGCTTCGGTAATTTCCAGAGCCTGCTCGCCGGTATCAGGCTGGGAGATCAACAGATCACCCAGATTCACGCCCAGTTTTTGAGCGTATTGCACGTCCAGCGCGTGTTCGGCGTCAATAAAGGCACATGTGCCTTTGAGCTTTTGCATCTCTGCAATCACTTGCAGGGTCAGCGTGGTTTTACCCGAAGATTCCGGGCCGTAAATTTCAATAACGCGACCACGTGGCAGACCACCGACGCCCAAAGCAATGTCCAGACCCAAGGAACCCGTGGAGACCACCTGGATGTCATGCTCGACGTTGTCGTCGCCATAACGCATGATCGAGCCCTTGCCGAACTGCTTTTCGATTTGCGACAGAGCGGCGGCCAGCGCTTTGGAACGTTCCGAGGCCACTGCTTTGCTGTTTTTATCGTCCATGAAAAATCCTTGACTGTGGAATGGCGCCCCAACGGACGGGCACGGCAATTAAAAATCAAACCTAATTATTGCATCAAATTATACTGTATATATACACAGATATTCAAATAAATTAACTAGCCGGCATCGTTATCCCCTACTGACCAGCCTTACAGCCTTGTGCAACAATGCCGAACAGCCACTCAATCATCTGTTTGTGTAGGGTCATGCGCATACTAATAGCTGAAGACGACAGTATTCTCGCGGATGGACTTTCTCGCTCCTTACGCTACGAAGGCTATGCGGTTGATGTCGTGCACGATGGCGATAGCGCCGACTCGGCCTTGCAGCTGCAAAGCTTTGACCTTCTGATCCTGGACCTGGACCTGCCCAAAAAGCCCGGCCTGTCGGTGCTGCAGTCAATCCGCCAACGCCAGGACACCCTCCCCGTTCTGATCCTGACTGCCAGCGATACGGTCGAACAGCGTGTGCGCGGTCTGGACCTGGGCGCGGACGACTATATGTCCAAACCCTTTGCCCTGACCGAACTGGAAGCCCGTGTACGCGCCCTGACGCGTCGCAGCACCGGCACCAGCAGCGCCTTGCTGCATCACAAACGACTAAGCTTCGACCTGAAAGGTCGCATGGCTTATATAGACAATCAGCCCCTGGAGCTGTCGGCGCGTGAAACCAGCTTGCTGGAGATTTTCCTGTCGCGCAGCGGCCGCATGATCAGCAAGAACCAGTTTGTGGATCTGCTCTGTGAGTGGGGTGAGGAAGTCACCCCTAACGCCATCGAGGTCTATATCCACCGCCTGCGCAAAAAACTGGAGCCTAGCGGCGTACGCATCCTGACCGTGCGTGGTCTGGGATACTGTCTGGAACCGGAAAAATTGCGAGAAGACGCTCCAGCCTAAAGGATCGTCCATGCAGCACGCTACGCCCCCAACCAGCAACAAGGCTGCGCCTGCCAAAGGCAAGCGTGTCGCACCACGCCCGCTCATTCACAAGATCATGATCTGGATTTTCGGGCCTTTGTTTTTGCTGTGGACGGTAGGCATTGTCATTACCTACTTCATCGCCCAGCACATTGCGAACTCCCCTTACGACCGCACCTTGCGCGATCACCTGGACTTGTTGCGAGTGGAAATCAGCCATCAGGATCTGAGCCAGCCCATCCATTTATCGCACGGGGCACAGACAATTTTGCGCCAGGAAAGCCCGACCCCTACGCTATGGCAAATCCGCGATGCCAATGGCGAGCCACTGGCTGGCAACGCGAATTTGCCGGTTCCCGACAGTTGGGGATATGACACCGACCTACTGCGCTACCGGGACGTTATTCTGGATGATCAAAGCCTGCGGCTGGCCTATGTCTGGGGGGGCAAGGACAAAAACGACACGCCCTTTCTGGCGGTTGCTGCCGAAACCAATGAACATAGAGCGGTGCTACACAGAGAAATTCTGATCGGGATGCTGACACCGCAATTCATTCTGGTACCGTTGGCGGCCATGCTGGCGGGCCTGGGGCTGACACATGGCCTGGAGCCGCTGAACCTGCTGCAAGCGCGCTTGCGTGCTCGTGCGCCCGGTGATTTATCGCCGGTAGATCAAGAGCAGGCGCCTGCCGAAATTGTGCCGCTGATTGATGCCATGAATGGACTCCTGGCCCAGCAGGCACAATTTTCAGCCACTCAAAGGCAGTTTGTGGCCAATGCGGCCCACCAGTTGAAAACGCCGCTGGCGGGGATACGCACCCAAGCCGAACTGGCCCTGCGCGAGCGCGACCCCAGGCAGACCGAAGCCAGCTTGCAACAACTGGTACGCGGCACCGACCGGGCCACGCGCCTGGTCACCCAAATGTTGGCCTTGGCCCGTGCCGAAAGCAGCGATGCCCTGTACGCCCCTACCAAGCAAACCCTGGACCTGAATACCCTGACTGAATTGCATGTAGGCCAGCGTGTGCCCGATGCCTTGAAACTGGGGCTGGATCTGGGGCTGGAAAACACTGCCAAGGCTATCCTCTTGCAAGCGGATCCGGTCCTGCTCGATGAGCTGATCAACAATTTGCTGGATAACGCCCTGATCTACACCCCTGCTGGCGGCTGGATCACCATGCGTACCGGCCAGACTCAAGGCAAGGGCTGGTTGGAAATCGAGGACAACGGCCCCGGCATTCCCACGGAACATAAAGCACGAATTTTTGATCGTTTTTATCGCATCATGGGCAACCAGGCAGACGGTAGTGGCCTGGGGCTGGCCATTGTGCGGGAGATTGCCGACATTCACGGCGCCTCCATCGACTTCATGCCACTGACTGGGGGCCAGGAAAGCGGCCTGCGCTTACGCGTCAGTTTCCCACTGTCTTTGCCTTGGAGAGCCTGAGCACATGCCCCAGACAATCACCAGTGCAACCTTCCCGAAAGCCAAGAATAAGCTGGACACCCAGGGTCGCAAAGTTATTTTTGCCTCCGCCCTGGGCACCATGTTCGAGTGGTACGACTTCTATCTGTACGGCTCCATGGCCGCCATTCTGGCGCAACACTTCTTTTCCGCCGTTAATCCGACAGCCGGCTTTATCTTTGCCTTGTTGGCCTTTGCCGCCGGTTTTGCCGTACGCCCCTTTGGAGCCTTGCTCTTTGGTCGTATTGGCGACCGCGTGGGCCGCAAGTACACCTTTCTGATCACCATCTTGCTGATGGGACTGTCCACCTTTTTGGTCGGCGTACTACCGAGCTATGAAGCCATCGGGATTGCCGCCCCCATCATGCTGATCGTCCTACGTCTGCTGCAAGGCCTGGCCATGGGTGGCGAATACGGCGGTGCCGCCACCTATGTGGCTGAGTACGCGCCCCAGCACCGTCGCGGTTTTTACACCAGCTGGATTCAGACCACCGCATCCGTGGGTTTGCTGCTGTCCCTGCTGGTCATCATGGGCATACGCAGTCTGGTCGGGGAAGAAGCATTTGTGGTTTGGGGCTGGCGCATTCCCTTTCTGATTTCCGTGCTGCTGCTGGCGATTTCCGTCTGGATACGGATGAACCTGAAAGAGTCACCTGCCTTCCAGCACATCAAGGAAGAAGGCACGCTGTCGACCTCGCCCATTACCGAATCCTTCGGGCGCTGGGCGAATCTGCGCATCGCCTTGCTGGCACTGTTCGGCCTGACGGCCGGCCAAGGCGTGGTCTGGTACACGGGGCAGTTCTACGCCTTG
Organism: Alcaligenes sp. NLF5-7; assembly: GCF_024266725.1. Classification (NCBI taxonomy): domain Bacteria; kingdom Pseudomonadati; phylum Pseudomonadota; class Betaproteobacteria; order Burkholderiales; family Alcaligenaceae; genus Alcaligenes; species Alcaligenes sp. NLF5-7. The sequence continues at coordinate 3,505,130 of NZ_CP100755.1, read as the reverse complement.
TTCTTCATCACCCAAATGCTGGGTTTGCATGCCACCTTGGCGCAAACCTTGATGGTAATTTCACTGCTACTGGCCACCCCGCTATTTATCTTTTTTGGCTGGCTGTCGGATCAAATCGGGCGCAAGCCCATCATCCTGACGGGCTGTTTGCTGGCCGCCCTGACCTACTACCCGGTCTTCCAGGGCCTGGCCTATTTTGCCAACCCCGCTTTGGTCCAGGCGCAGCGCAACGCGCCCGTCACTGTTATTACCGACCCGGCCAGTTGCTCCTTCCAGTTCAATCCGGTGGGCAGCCACACCTTCACCAGCTCTTGCGATATCGTGAAGTCCTACATGGCCAGCCACGCGGTCAGCTACAACAACGTCAAGGGTTCACCCGGTCAGGTGGCCCAGGTACGCATTGGCGATCATGTGATCGATGGTTTTGAAGGCGGACATCTGAGCCGCGCCGATTTTGCCCGTCACTCGCAAGAGTTGCGCAATGAGTTGACTCAGACCATGCGCCAGTACGGCTACCCGGACGGCGCAGACCCGGAGCAGATCAATAAAGTGATGCTGGTGGTTCTGCTGACCTATCTGGTGGGGCTGGTAACCGCGGTCTACGGCCCCATTGCGGCCATGCTGGTGGAGATGTTCCCGATCCGCATCCGCTACACCTCCATGAGCCTGCCTTATCACATTGGCAATGGCTGGTTCGGGGGTTTTTTGCCCACCCTGTCCTTTGCCATGATTGCCGTCACTGGCAATATTTACGATGGTTTGTGGTACCCGATTCTGATCTGTCTGGTGACGGTTGCGATTGGTGCGCCCTTTGTGCGGGAAACCCGCCATAACGACATCAATCGTTAGCCAGTCCAGGCAAAAAACGCGTTGCACCGGCCATTTCCCGCGCTCTGTCAAGCAAATGCAAGGGTCCGTAAATGGCGGGGCGGCACAGGAAGATCTGCGCGTACAATCGAACATTGCCTCGGGCTTTACGCCCGCCCTTTTTCTTCTGTTTATTTATCTTCGTATCCATGTGGTTTAAGAATCTACGCATCTATCGCCTCTCCCCCGACTGGGTATGTTCCGCCGAAGAGCTGGAAGAAGCTCTTTCCAAACACAGCTTCACCCCTGGTTCCAGCCAGGAACCGCTAAGCCTGGGCTGGGTCAGCCCACGCGAGAACAGTGCTCTGGTGCACGAAGTTAACGGTCAGTACCTGATCGCTCTGCGCGCCGAAAAGAAGCTGCTGCCCACCACAGTGATCAACCAAGTCGCTCGTGAGAAGGCTCGTGATATCGAAGAGCAGCAAGGCTACAAACCTGGCCGCAAGCAAATGAAGGAAATCAAGGAACAAGTCATTGTGGACTTGATGCCTCGTGCCTTCGCCGTCTCGCGCGACACCCGCGTCTGGCTGGATACCCGCAACCACTGGCTGGCTATTGATGCCGCGGCTACCGCCAAGAGCGACGAAGTTCTGGGCCTGCTGGCCAAGAGCGTGGAACCTTTCCCCGTGCAGCCTCTGTATACCGAGCAATCACCCGGTGCCGCCATGACCTCCTGGCTGGTGGGCGAAGAGCAACTGGCCAACTTTACTGTGGACCAGGACACTGAACTGCGCTCCACCGGCGATAGCGGTGCTGCCGTGCGCTACGTGAAGCAAAGCGCCGACATTGACGAAGTGCGCAAGCACGTTGAAGCCGGCAAGCAATGCACCCGTTTGGCCATGACCTGGGCGGATCGCATCAGCTTTGTGCTGACCGATGCGCTGGACGTCAAACGCGTGGCCCCACTGGACATCCTGACTGAAAAACAAGATGTGACGGCCGTCAACGATGACGAAATCTTTGACGCTGACATGACCTTGATGACCTCCGAGCTGGCCAAGATGATCAGCGATCTGGTCGAAGTCCTGGGCGGCGAACGCAAGTAAGCCCGGACCACACAGCCCGCTTGGCTGAACCGCCCTTCAGGCCAGCTCCTGCTGGGCGGCGCGATACACACCGGGCGTCATGCCCGTCCAATGGCGGAAAGCCCGGTGAAATGTCGCTGGCGAACTGAACTTCAATGCGTAAGCAATTTCAGCCAGCGACATATCTTTGCGCAGCAATTTGAAAATCGCCAAATCTCGGCGCAGCTCATCCTTGATCCCCTGAAACGACAGGCCTTCATCTTGCAGCCTGCGTATCAGCGTGCGCGCCGACATATGCAATTTGCCGGACACATCCTGCAAGGTGTAGCCTAGGTCGGTATGCAAGATTTCCCGCACTTTGAGGCGCAAGGCATGCTCGTGATAGGAGGTAAAAATCCAGTCACGCGGCGCACGCTCCAGAAAGGCTCTGGCCTCAACCTGAGTGCGTTGTGGCCGTACCTGCCCCAACTCCACGCCAAACAAGATATGCGAGCACGGCGCATCAAAACTGACTGAAGCGGGAAACAGCACCGAATAGTCCGCCGCAAAAGCCGGTCTGGGAAATGCAAAGGCCACTTGCTGCACCGGCACCTCGCGCCCCATCAGCCAGGACACAATTCCGTGCGTCAGCTTCAGCATCAGTGCATGGCCGAAACGATGCACATAGGCGGTGGGATAACGCGGCACCAGCTCAATGCCCAACTCTTTATCCGTGCGTATCAGATTCAGGCTGAAATCATCCAGCAGCAGATTCCAGAACTGGGTGAAACGGTACAAGGCCACATTGATGGATGGCGCGTCCCGCACGGTGCGCACAATGTATTTCAAGGCCCCGGCGCGTATGGGCCGAGTCCAGAAACCCATCATCTCATCGCCCGTTTTCCTGGCGCTTTCCTGATACAGGCGCACCAGTTGATCACGCGTCAAACGAGCGCCGGGCCGATCAATAAAATCTTTCACGATGCCCGCCTGCTTCAGGCAATGATCCAGCACATGTTCGGAATAGCTGGTGCGCAGGCTATGAAACCAGTCCTGAACCAGATCCAGCGCCACGGTGGCCGTATGGGCTGCATCAACGGGCACCGGGAGCGTGCCGGGCAAAGCATTCATTTCCTATGACCTCTCAAAGATTGTCACTTTTTGCATATTCGACGTCAGTATTCGCTATTGGGTAAGGTGCTAAACCATCCTATGCTGACACACATAATACAAGGAGACATCACCATGTTAGGCACTGGAAATATGATGCATATGCCCTTGCTCATCAGTTCAATTCTCACCCACGCCGTAGAGAATAACCCTGAGCAGGAGATTGTTACCGCTTTGGATAATGGCGAGCTTCATCGCTACAGCTATCTTGAATTTGCCCACCGGGTTCAGGATCTGGCTCTGGGACTGCGCCGAGAAGGCCTGCAGCCCGGCGAACGCGTGGCAACTTTGGCATGGAACACCTACCGCCATCTGGAAATTTACTACGCCACCTCGGGCATCGGTCTGATCTGTCACACCGTGAACCCGCGCCTGACGCGCGAGCAAATTGCCTTCATCATCAATGATGCTCAAGACACGGTGATGTTCTACGACGAACATTTTGAAGAAATGATCAGCTATCTGCGCGGCCAGTGCCCCACCGTCAAGCAGTGGGTACGCATGGGCAGCCAGGCTCAAGGCCCTTTGGCCGATGAATACGAAAGCTGGCTGGGCAATGACAGCACGGGCTTTGAGTGGCCTGTGTTTGATGAAAATACTGCCAGCGGCCTGTGCTACACCTCCGGCACCACGGGCGATCCCAAAGGTGCCCTGTACACCCATCGCTCCACCCTCTTGCATGCCTACGCCTCGGCCCACCCGAACGCACTGTGCATTGCCAGCGCTGACGCCGTCATGCCTTTGGTCCCCATGTTTCACGTCAATGCCTGGGGCCTGCCTTACTCCGGCCTGATGTCCGGAGCCAAAATTGTTCTGCCCGGTGCAAATTTGCAGGGAGAGCGCATTTACTCCCTCTGCGAACGCGCTGGCGTCACCTTGTCCGCCGGTGTACCCACCATCTGGAAAACCGTGCTGGACTATGCCAAAGCCAATGGCAAGCAATTCACTACCCTGAGCCGCATCCTGATCGGCGGTTCCGCTTGCCCACCCAATATGATTGCCGCCTGGGCGGGCTACGGCATTACCGTGCGCCACGCCTGGGGCATGACGGAAACCTCGCCGCTGGGCACTGTTTGCCAATTGCTACCCAAACACAGCGATCTGCCCGAAGCCCAGAAGCAGCACGTGCTGGCCTCGCAAGGCCGTGCCCTGTTCGGCGCACGCCTGAAAACTGTTGACGACGAAGGCAATACCTTGCCACGCGACGGCAAGAGCAGTGGCCACCTGCTGATCCAGGGCAACTGGATCTTGGATCGCTATTACGGCAAACCCGATCTGGCCAGTGAAAACGGCTGGTTCCGCACGGGCGACGTAGGCTCCATCGACGCCGATGGCTACGTCTACATTACCGACCGCAGCAAGGATGTAATCAAGTCCGGTGGCGAATGGATCTCCTCGATCGAGATTGAGAACATCGCCATGGAAGAGCCTTTGGTTGAGCTGGCTGCCTGCATCGCCCAGGCCGACGACAAATGGGGCGAACGCCCCGTGCTGTTCGTGGTGCCACGCGAAGGCGCTGAGCTGGACGAGGCCCACATGCTGGAGCGCTATCAGGATCGCGTCACCCGCTGGTCCGTACCCGACAAAGTAATTTTCATCGACCAGATGCCGATGACGGCAACTGGAAAGATTCAAAAAATGGCACTGCGCAAAATGCTGGCGGATCAAACCGACCCCAGCTGATTTGCACCACTGCCCTCGCATTTACGTAACACAAGGAGTTTTTTATGGCCGCCCCTTTCCTGCTCACCACCGAGTTGGACAACATCGGAATTGTCACGCTGAACAAGGCGCACAAGCGCAACGCCCTGGATGAAGATGCCATTGCTGAAATTGATGCGTACTTCTCCAATATTCCCGAGCACATCCGGGTCATTCTGATGAAGGCAGAAGGCGACCATTTCTGCGCGGGCCTGGATCTGAAAGAACACCATGACAAGGAACGCGGCGCCGTGGATTTTCTGCGCGTCTGCCAAAGCTGGCACCGTGCTTTTGACAAGATCGAACACGGCGGCATCCCCGTCATTGCCTGCCTGCAAGGCGCGGTCGTGGGTGGGGGCCTGGAACTGGCTAGCGCAGCGCACATTCGCGTGGCCGACAGCAGCACCTTCTTTGCCCTGCCTGAAGGTACACGCGGCATCTTTACCGGCGGTGGCGCGACCGTTCGCACCGCAAAAATCATTTCTCCCAACCGCATGATCGAACTGATGCTGACAGGCCGCGTGCTCGATGCCGTGGAAGGAGAGCGACTGGGGCTGGCGCACTACGTGTGCAACAACGAAGCCAACCCCAAAACAGCCTATGAGCTGAGCCTGGAACTGGCCCAGCGCATTGCAGGCAATGCCATCTTGTCGAACTACGCCATTGTCAGCTCGATCAGCCGCATTGCCGATATGTCTGCCACCGATGGCCTCTTTGCCGAGGGCTTGATGGCAGCAGTAGTTCAAACCGGGCGGGACGTGCAGGAACGCTTGGGGGAGTTTGTTAATAAGAAAGCTCATAAAGTGAAGCCGACCAAATAATATCGGCCAGGCGGACATGGGCAGTAATCACAACAATACGGAGACAAAACCATGCTGTCGCATCAAGAGTTAAGCCGGCAACTAGCCGGGCTACAGGAATATGAGCAACTCAAGTCGCAGCGTCGGCGTCTGGCATTTGCCTGCGCCGGCATCTGCCTGGGGCTGACCGGCCTGTTTATCGTGACGGCCATTTTTTGGCCCGGCGTTCTAACCCATGACCTGGGCAGTGGAGGAGCTGTCAACAGCGGCATGGTGTACGGGGTAGGACTGATTCTTGTGTCCTGGTTATTAACAGGCGTGTATATCCACGTCGCCAACACGCGCTTTGATCCGCTTTGCGAACGTGTACTGGCAAAGGTGCGCCCATGAATACACAAGCGATTCTGATTTTTGCCGCCTTTGTGGTCGTGACCCTGGGCATCACCTACTGGGCCTCGTCGCGCACTCGTTCCAGCTCGGACTTTTACACCGCCGGGGGTGGCATTACCGGCACGCAAAATGGGCTGGCCATTGTGGGTGACTACATGTCCGCCGCCACCTTGCTGGGTATTTCGTCCCTGGCCTTTACCAACGGCTTTGACTCGCTGTTGTATGCGGTCTGCGCCTTCATGGGCTGGCCGGTCATCATGTTTCTGATTGCCGAGCGCTTGCGCAATCTGGGCCGCTACACCCTGAGCGACATCGTCTCGTACCGCCTGGATGAACGCAGCACTCGCATCTTTACCGCGATCAGCTCGCTGACCGTGGTGCTGTTCTACCTGATCGTGCAAATGGTCGGCGCAGGACAACTGGTGCAACTGCTGTTTGGCATCGACTACACCTATGCCGTGGTGGCCGTGGGCTTGCTCATGATGGTGTACGTCGTGGTGGGTGGCATGGTGGCAACCACCTGGGTACAAATCATCAAGGCTATCTTGATGATGGGTAATGGCTTCTTGATGGCTGGCCTGGCCCTGTACTACTTCAACTTCGACTTTTCCGCCCTGGTCAGTGCGGCGGCCGAACACCACCAGGCTGGCGCGGCCATGAAAGGCCCCTGGAAGCTGATGGCTGATCCGTTCTCGGGCCTGTCTCTGGCGGTGTCACTGGTGTTTGGTATTGCCGGTCTGCCTCACATCATGATGCGTTTCTTCACCGTGCCTGATGCACGCGCTGCCCGTAAATCGGTCTTCGTCGCAACGGGTTTGATGGGCGTCTTCTTTGTGGTGATCTGCTTCCTGGGTCTGGCTGCCATGGCCATCCTGCCCAACTACCCCGAGTTCTATGTGGACGGCAAGGTAGGCGGCATGGTGCTGGGCGGCTCGAACATGCCCATCATGCACCTGGCAACGGCTTTGGGTGGCAACCTGCTGTTTGGTTTGCTGGCCGCCGTGTCCTTTGCCACGATTCTGGCCGTGGTCAGTGGTTTGACCCTGGCCGGTGCCTCGGCAGTTGCACATGACCTGTACGCCAAAGTCATCCGCCGCGACGATGTCACACCCTCGCAAGCCATGCGCGTCAACCGTCTGGCCTCGATCGGCATTGGCATTGTCGCTATTTTCCTGGGCCTGCTGTTCCGTGACCAGAACGTGGCGTTCCTGGTTGCCCTGGCCTTCAGTATTGCCGCCTCGGCCAACTTCCCGGTCTTGCTGATGTCCATGTACTGGCGCGGCATGACCACTCGCGGTGCCATTTATGGCGGTTTGAGCGGCCTGCTTGTGGCCCTGGGTCTGGTGATTCTGTCGCCAGCCGTCTGGGTTCGCATTCTGGGCTTTTCCGAAGCTGTATTCCCTTACGACTTCCCCACCCTGATTTCCATGCCTTTGGCATTCTTCATGATTTACTTTGTATCGAAACTGGACAGCAGCCGCCGCGCCAGCGAAGACCGGGATGGCTTTGACGCCCAACAGGTCCGCGCTGAAACTGCAGTCGGTATTGCCGCTGTCTCTCACTAGATACTTGGTACTCTGGCGGTAGCCCAGCCCGATCGGGTTACCGCCCCTTGTTTTAATTCATCCCAGCAGGAGCATCACCATGACAGAGTTAAACACCCCCGAAATTGCTCACTACATCGGAGGTGGCCAGCAGGCTGGCGCCGGTACACGTACTCAACCGGTGTACAACCCGGCCACCGGCCAGGTCAGCGCCAAAGTCAAACTGGGTAGCCAGCAAGATATTGACGCCGCTGTGGCCAGCGCCCAGGCCGCTTTCCCCGCCTGGGCCGACACCCCACCGCTACGCCGCGCCCGTGTGCTGTTCAACTTTTTATCCTTGCTCAACGAGAACAAGGAAAAGCTGGCAGCCATGATTACGGCCGAGCATGGCAAGGTTCTGTCCGATGCAATGGGCGAAGTCACCCGCGGTATTGAAATTGTGGAATTTGCTTGCGGCATTCCTCAACTGCTCAAAGGCGATTTCACCGAACAAGTCAGCACCAATATCGACAACTGGACCATGCGCCAGCCCTTGGGTGTGGTGGCCGGTATCACCCCGTTCAACTTCCCTGTCATGGTGCCCATGTGGATGTTCCCTGTCGCCATCGCGGCGGGTAACACCTTTGTGCTCAAGCCCAGCCCTATCGACCCCAGCCCCAGCCTGTTCATTGCCGAACTGCTGAAACAAGCCGGTCTGCCCGATGGCGTGTTCAACGTGGTGCAAGGTGATAAAGACGCGGTTGAGGCGCTGGTCAATCACCAGGACGTGCAAGCCGTCTCCTTCGTGGGCTCCACCCCGATTGCCAATCGCATTTATGAAATGGGCGCCATCGGCGGCAAACGCGTGCAAGCCCTGGGCGGTGCCAAGAACCATCTGGTCGTCATGCCGGATGCCGACATCGACCTGACCGTGGACGCCCTGATCGGTGCCGCCTACGGCTCGGCTGGCGAGCGTTGCATGGCCATCTCGGTAGCCGTGCTGGTGGGGGACTCTGCCGAGCGCATCCTGCCCAAGCTGGAAGAACGTACTCGCAGCCTGAAGATTCTGAACGGCACCAATGCCGCCGCCGAAATGGGCCCCATCGTGACACAGCAAGCGCGCGAGCGCATCAGCAGCTGCATAGACAAAGGTGTACAGGAAGGCGCCAAACTGTTGGTCGACGGTCGCGAATTTGACGGCGCCAAAACCGGTGAAGGTTGCGAGAACGGCTTCTGGATGGGTGGCACCCTGTTCGATCACGTCACCCCCGACATGAGCGTGTATCAGGAAGAAATTTTCGGCCCTGTGCTGTGCTGCGTACGCGTACCGGATCTGGCCAGTGCCATTGAACTGATCAACAAGCACCAGTTCGGCAACGGCGTAGCGTGCTTTACCAGCGACGGCAACGTGGCCCGTGAATTTGGCCGCCGCATCCACGTGGGTATGGTTGGTATCAACGTGCCAATTCCAGTGCCAATGGCCTGGCACGGTTTTGGTGGCTGGAAGAAGAGCCTGTTTGGCGATATGCACGCTTATGGTGAAGAAGGTGTCCGCTTTTACACCCGCCAGAAATCCATCATGCAGCGCTGGCCTGAAAGCATCTCCAAGGGTGCGGAATTCGCCATGCCTACGTCCAAGTAAATCACGAACAAAAAACCGGGGCTCTGAATCAGAGCCCCGGTTTTTTTTAATGCTTGCGTGTACTTAGCGCTGACACCTGCTCAACTTAGTACATGCCGTGGAAAACCGCATCATCCGGGCCGATGTGCGAAGGAGGATTCCAGGTCACATCGCGCATGGAATGCTGCACCAGCGTTTCCACACCCAGCAGCACAGCAAAAATCGCCATACGCACGGGAATACCATTGTCAGCCTGACGGAAGATGGCCAGTCGAGGGTCGTGGTTCAGATCCACGCTCAAATCGTGGGCACCTTCACGGCTATCGCGTGGCAGTGGATGCATCACAATTACATCGGGGCCGCAGCAGCGGTCGATAATGGCTTTATTGACCTGGAAGTCCGCCGTGAAGCTGCCGTCCTGCCCTTCTTCGAAACGCTCTTTCTGCACACGCGTAGCGTAAATTACATCCACACCAGGCAAGCCCTTTTCCAGGGACGTCGTCTGCTCGATGACGTGCTTACCTTGCTTGGCCACCTGCTCCACAATGTGCTCGGGCATTTCCAGGCCGGGGGGCGAGATCAGGGTGAATTTCAGGCCACGGTACATGCCCAGCAACTTGATCAGCGAATGCACGGTACGGCCATACTTCAAGTCACCCACCAGAGCGATATGTGCGCCATCCAGCAATTTGCCCAGGCGGGAAAATTCAGTGCTGATGGTGTACAAATCCAGCAGCGCCTGGCTGGGGTGTTCACCCGCACCGTCACCACCGTTCACCACAGGAATGTTGGTGGCACGCGCAAATTCCGCGACCGAACCTTGCTCAGGGTGACGAATCACCATGGCATCCACATAGCCGCTCATGACGCGGCTGGTGTCGTAAATGGATTCGCCTTTGGCCATGGAAGAAAAGGTAAAGCCAGTGGTATCGCACACCGAACCACCCAGGCGGCAGAAGGCCGAGCCGAAGCTGACGCGAGTACGGGTGGAGGCTTCAAAAAACAGGTTACCCAGCACCGCCCCTTCCAGCACGCGCGACACTTTTTGACGGCGGGCGATGGGCTGCATGATATCGGCCAGGCTGCACAGTTCTTCCACGGTTTCGCGGGTGAACTGGTCTACGGACAAGAGCTGATGCTTGCCGCCGGTGGCAATACGGTCACGCAAAGGACCGGACTGTGCGCTTTGCGCATACTTGCTCAGCAAGGCTTCGTTTTCCACGATTTCCGTGACAAAACGCTGCACCACTTCGGGCATGGCCCGCGACTCCAAAGAGCCTTCAGGCAGCAGCCAGGTATCCAGTGCACGACGCTTCACCCCAATACGTGCCGCAAAAACGTCACGAGTCAGGTTCAGGCGACGCATTGCATCACGCAAAAAAACTTGTTGGGAGACGGCCATATTAGCTCTCGCTTATGAAATATACGCAATGCGCACATTTTAAGACTGCGGCTGATAAAAAAGCGAGCAAGAATTGAGACTATTGCAGAAAATACAACGACACTCTACGCAGCAGGCTTGAAACGCTGCTGTCTGAACGTAGCGTTCAAATGGAAGGCAAGCTAAGGATGTTGCCGATAAGGCATAGTGTAGGGCTGGGCTTCGTCATTATTGGGAACGACAAAACCGTCGTAATCTTGCTGGCCGGAGGTAAGCCACTCGCTATGCTGATAGGCAAAATCGGCCAGGCCCAAGGTACCCCATACGCCAATTACAAAAAGAGCCAGGCTCAAGGCCAGAAAGAAGGCCGAACAGAAACCGGGTATCCAGGCCCAGCGTCGCCCTGCTTTGGAGCTGTGCCACGCCAGGGTCCAGTGACTCCAGCACAAGGCCAGAAACGCCGAAACCAGCCCCATCAGAAAAACGAACAAGGGCAGGCGCAAAAAAGCGGGGACGAAAACAGATCCAATCGCTCCAGTGCCCATCAGCATGATGAACAGCAGCGCAGCCCCATGCAGGCAGACCAGAACCCGAAAAGAAAGAATATAAAAAGCGAGACTGCCTGGCGGGGTCACCATACCGACTTTCCTGTTAGTAACAAGAGCGGCGGGTTTGCACCCACCGCGTTTTTCAAAAAGCCGGGCATGGGTGAACCCAGGACCAGGACAGCATTCAGACGAGCCAGCAGCGCTTACTTCTTACCGTTGGTCTGGGTAGCCTGTGGACCGGCAATCGCGCGGGCAGCAGCCAAAGCGTTAGCTTCCGTACCGACCATGAAAATCAGGCGACCATCTTTAACGGGCGAACCGTAAGCAGGGGCAGCCAGCATGGTGTCACCCACGACCAAAGCCAGACGCTTTTTGGGGAACTGAGTGGTAACTTGCAGCAGACGCTGAGCAGCCTCTGGAGTCAGATCCAAAGCCAGCAAACCTTCTTTGCTGTCGTTGGTGCCGGCTTGCACGCCAACCAGATCCTCACGCACCACCACGGCACGCGGATTCACAAACAAGACACCATTAGGTTGCACGTCGACACGTGCCCAACCCGCTTGTTCCTGAGTATCAGCCAGGAAGATCTGTACAGGCGCAGCTTGCTGCTCGGCACCAGCTTGAGCCTGAGGCTGCTGGGCACCCGTCGCAGGCGTGGAGGGAGTGGTTTGCGTTGCGGCGCTGGAGGTGCCAGCTTTGTCGCTCGGCTTTTCTTGAACGGTTTGACAAGCGGCCAAGGCGACCAGGCCAACAGGAGCCAAAATTCGAGCGAGTGTGCGTAAAGTCATCATAGTGAAGTTCCCCCCTCTCTTTACGAAGAATCAATAAGGATAGCAGTGTATCAGTCATGTAAAAGCGCAAGCGGTTAATCTTTGTTAAAGCTTGTCATTTGCGCACCCCTAATTTGTACGCTGACTTGATCCATTAAGCGACCTTGTTCAGTTTTCAACTCAATGCGCAGCGTTCCGGGTACCAATGGAATTCGCAGCTGCGCCCCCTTTCCTGCTTCTACTCCCTGCACCCACCATACCAAGGGCTCGGTAATCTGCCCTTGGGCCAACAAACGCAATTGCTGGTTTTGCGGTGGAATATCCGGGTCCAACGCAAAAATGGTGCCATTGACCGGCTCGCGGATACGGGCCGGGCCGGCATAGGCCAGATTCACATCACTTAATTCCACACGATCGGTCTGCGTGCCTTCAACAAAAAACTCTTCCCGGCCAGGCTCCATGGCGGGTACAAACTCAATCTGGCGCACCTGCACCTGTGCAGGCATGGCCGTTTGACGACCGGGGCGACGCTGGTTCAAGAGCGAAATCACCTCGTGCCAGATCGGGGCTGCCCCGCTGACACCTGATACATCTTGCATACTTTGGCCAGCACTATTTCCCACCCAAACGCCAACGGTATAGTGCTCTGTCCAACCCAGGGCCCAGTTGTCACGCATGTCTTTACTGGTCCCGGTTTTAACCGCACTCCAAAATGGTGTACTCAAAGCACTGTCCAATCCAAAGGTCAGCACCCGAGCCTGACGGTCCGACAACATATCACCCACAATCCAGCTGGCCCCCTCATCCATCACAGAATGAAAGGGAGCGGCTTGCTGATCCATACGTATTTGCACAGCTTGCGTCTGGCCCAAATTGGCCAGTGCACGGTAAGCATTGGTCAGTTCCAGCAAGGTGACATCGGCACTGCCCAAAGCCAGGCTATACCCATAGAAATCGCCATCCTGGCGCAGATTCAGGCCCAGTGCACGCAGGCGATCCACCAAGTTGGCAGGCCCCAGCATGGTCAGCACACGCACAGCAGGAATGTTCAGGGAAGAAGCCAGAGCATTGCGCGCACTGACCCAGCCCACAAACTGCTTATCGTAGTTTTGCGGGATATACAGGCCATTGCCGGTGGACAGATTCAGCGGCGAATCCTCCAGCAAGGATGCGGCGGTCAACAGGCGCTTTTCAATCGCCATCTCATACAAAAAGGGCTTGAGCGTGGAACCGGCTTGCCGCAAGGAACGGGCATGGTCTACCTCGGCCGCCTCGGACAGATCGCCACTGGAACCCACATAGGCCAGGACCTGTCCGCTATGGTTATCCAGCACCACCACCGCAGAATCCTGAACACGTGCGGTGCGCAGATCCAGCAAGTGGCGCCGCATACTGGCTTGCACTTGAGTTTGCAGGCGCTTATCCAAGGTCGTACGAATACTGTCACCGGCCTTGATTTCAGGATTCTGATCCAGAACCCAACGGGCAAAATGAGGGGCCAGTTGGGCTTGCCCCAAGGGGGCTTGTCCGGCCCGGCGCAAAGCCACCGGCACCAGATTACTTAATTCTCGACATAGTTCGGCGCGTCCCATCTCTTGCAGGGTCGTACACGCCCGGCGCTCGACCATCAAGGCCGAGGCATTGGGGCCGCGCAGCAAAACTGCGGCAATGGCAGATTCGCGTGCATCCAGCGCAGCGGCCTGCTTTTGAAACAAGGTACGCGCCATCGCGTCCACCCCAACCAGCTCACCCCGAAAAGCCACCTGATTCAGATACGCTTCCAGAATTTCCGGCTTGGTCCAGGTGTCTTCCAGCGACTGGGCGGCCACCACCTGATCCAGCTTTTGCCAGACCGAGCGCCCACCTCGACCACCAATCAGATCCTGATCCATCAGGCCGGCCAGCTGCATGGTAATCGTAGAAGCACCGCGACTGCGTCCGGCAAACAGGCCATCCCACGCGGCGGAGCCCACTGATAACCAGTCCACCCCACCGTGAGATTCAAAACGGCGGTCTTCAGACACCAGGACCGCCATTTGCAAGGCCGGAGAAATTTGCTCCAGCGCGACCCAATCGCCGCGCCGTTGACGAAAGTCCAGACGGACTCGCTGGACAAGCTGGCCCTGACGATCCAGGACCTGCACATCGGACGATCGGTAGGCTTGCCGAACTTCCTTGTAGCTGGGCATGGCCTGCCCGGGACTAGCCCACAGGGCCAGTCCCAACACCAGCAGTCCTGCTTTAATTGGCTGGTGCATCCACAACTTCCAGAACTTGCTCGTTAGGCCAGACAGCAAACACGTCAGGCTCGTACAGGGCTTCAGCACGGCTGGCTGGCAGCACGAACTGACCCACTGTATTCAGACGCACCGTGTAGCTGACTTCGGTCGTGCCTTCTTCAAAGCGCTCGTAGTAAGCACGGTAGCCATCAAAGCGGCGTTCGACAAAGCTGGGCCAATGACCGGACTGTTCTTCACCGGCCGTTGCCATGGCAGAGTCGCGACCCAGGCCGCTGCCCAGGATAGTGGCACCGGCAGGAATCGGATCCGACACCACCACCCAGCTTGCCTGACCTTGAGCCTTGACCTTGATCTTCACGCGCATGATGTCACCACGACTCCATACACCGGGTTTGGCCTGCTCAACGGCTTCGATGTGACGCTCCATGCTCAAACCAGCCGCAACAGGCTTGGTCACGGGCACCGCAGCCAGGGAGCGAACTTCGATCCAGGCCTTGCCCTCACCCATTTGCTCAACGCTCAGGTTATCGGCCTGATCGCCGCGCCACGGCACATCAATCTTGGAAGAGCGCACACCCTGACCGTCAGGCTTGAGCATGTCCCAATCCACCACCTGGGCACTTTCCGAGCCCAGAATCACCATGGACTGACCGCTAGGGTTCTGTTCGTGATGACGGCTGAACTGTTCAATGGCCAAGCTACCCAAGAGGTTTTCTGTGGTCATGCGCCATGCACCACGCTGCTGCTCCGCCAGCAGACCTTGGGCCAGACGAGGCATGTCCTCGGCCCAGTCCGACATTTCATTGGCCAGCAGCATCAGGCGAGCCTGGTTGGTCACGCGGCTGGTCATGGCCCATGGGCTACCGTTAAGCGCGTCCTCACCAAAGACCAGACGGGTACCACGGCTGACCAGACGTGCCTGGATCAGATTCATGGCTTCTTTACGTGTCTGCTCGGCTTTCTTGATGCCTGGCAAACGCTGAGTCAGATCCACCCAGGCCAGCAGGATTTCAGTGGGCCAGCTTTGCAGGTTCAGTTCCACCGAATCCAGCATATTGACGCGAGCACGGCCATACTTGGCCAACACGGCCGTCGCACGAATCACCTCAAGATCCCGCTCTTGGCGAGAGACCGTTTGCATGCTCGGGATACGACCATTCACCACGTTTTCCAGCGCTTGCAGCATCTCGTTGCGGAAGCCGTCCGGGATGGGGTAGTTCAGGCCCATGGATTCTGCAATGTAGCTGATATCCAGGATGTAGCTGGTCAACACGCGGCTGCCCCAACCGTAGCTGCTTGGGAAGTAACGCAACAAACCATTCTCGTCCATATAGGACGGCATGCGCTGCATCAGGCCAGCCCACGCCTCTTCGGAACGCAGGCCCATGAAACGCGAGGCTTGCTGTTCAAAGCAGCTGTAAGGATAGCGTTCAAACCAGGCACGCACCCCTTCCATACCGCCACCCAAGGAGGAACGGAACAACATTTGCAGACCACCTTGAACCACGCCTTGTTCGTTCTTCAAGGCACCGGCCGGTGCCTGCACCGACATGTTCAATGGCTCATCCATACCCACGGCAACCAGTGTTCCCTGCTGAACCGTAACGGGGGTCGCGGTAAAGACTTCCTGCTTGATTGCAAGGCTGTCTTTGGCAGCCTTGCCCGTGGCGCCGGACTGCTGAACTTCCTGTGCATCCACCGTCCACTCCATCTGGTGCGAATCGGCCGAACCACTGGACAGTGGAACCGACATGGGCCAGGAAACCACTTTAGCCGAGCCCGAAGCCAGCTCAACGGTTTGCTCTGGCAAGGCCGCCGAGGGCAAGCCTTTACCACGGTACTGCGCCTGCACCTTCACGGTCATGGCACGTGGGCTGCTGTTACGCAGCGTCACTTGGGCCTGGTAATCATCACCCTCACGAGCAATGGCTGGCAAACCGGAAATGATTTGCAGGTCTTGCGTTGTGACGATCTGAGCCGAACCACTACCAAAGCGGTCGCCCGCCAGATCGGCGACGGCCACAATCCGGTATTGGGTCAGGGAGTCTTTCAGCGGCACGGTCACCGTTGCGCGACCTTGTGCGTCCAGCTCCACATTGCCTTTCCACAGCAGCAAAGTATCCAGCAATTCACGAGTGGGGCTCTTGCCACCGCCACCACCCGCTGCGACAGCCTTGCGACCATAGTGACGACGACCCACGATTTCAGATTGCGCCGTGGCGGTCTGCACGTTGTAGCCGCGCACGGCACGCATGGCGTTGAGCAGGTTCCAGCTATCGTTCGGGCTCAGTTCCAGCAAGGCCTGATCCACAGCCGCCAAGGCCACGGACGCACCGGCTGCCGGTGTGCCATCGGACTTGAGGACCTGAATATCAACCTTGGCCTGCTCACGAATCGCGTACTGGCTGCGATCCGTCGTTACCTTCACATCCAGCGCATCTTGCTGGCTGCTGACTTCAATGCTGGCCAGACCAAAACGATAGCTAGGCTTGGACAAGTCCACGGTAGTTGTCGGGGCAACAAATTCACCACCGCCTTCCGAGTAGGCTTTGTACCAAGTCAGAGGCTGACTCCAGCCCCAGCTAAAGAAAGAGTACCAAGGCACTTCACGCAGACGGCCACGCAGAACCAGCACGGACACGTAAACGTTCGGCCCCCATTCGGGCTTGATCTCCACGCTGACGTTAGGGCTGTCGCCTTCCAGCTGAACCACTTGAGCCTGCAAGACACCTTCACGCTCCACCGACACCAGGGCCGTGGCCTCGCGGAACGGCATGCGCACCTGGAACTCGGCTGTCTCGCCAGGAGCCCAAACTTTCTTCGCAGGAATCACGTCGATACGGTCATCGTTCTGACCACCGAACCACAGGTAACCGGAGCCACTGACCCAGACGGTGCTGGCAGCAACGGACTCGCGGCCTTCGCCATCACGTGCAATGGCACGCAGCTCGACCTGACCGCCCTTCTCCAGTTTCACATCACACTGCACCAGACCCTGATCGTCGCTGCGACCTTCGCAGATCGTGCCCAGGTCTTCGCGCTGCTCCTGATTGTCGTAGCTGTAGAAGCCACCCACCATACGCTTGCGGATCGAGAAACGCTGCACATTGGCCGCCTCAATACGCACAGGCACGTTTTTCAGTGGCTTGCCGTCCGGGCTCACCGCGATAGCCGAGAGCTTGGTGGACGAACCGGCTGCCAACCAGCTACCTGCACGCAGACCCACCACTACATCGGCCGGCCATACGGATACGGTTTGGGTCAAGGTTTGAATTTCACCGTTCGGATCGGCAAAAGTGGCTTCTACCAGAAATTCGGAAGGACGATCCACCGCAGGCAACTCATCCAGCGTGGCACGCAAACCACCCTGTGCATCCAGCTGAAAGCGCTTCTTGTTCAGGAAAACACGGGAGTCCGAGACATCAGACTGTTCAACTTTCTCGGGAGGGACAAAGCTGAAATCGTCATAGGCGCTGAAGGACGTTCCTGCCGAGCGGACGACCGCCGACAACTGAACCGGCAAGTAATCGGCCGGGCCACCAGACAGGTACTGCAACTGCAGGTCGGCCTGCAGTTCTTTGGGTTTGACCAGATAAGGACGATCCTGACCGTCACCCAGCTTGATACTGCCGCCCAACACAGGCAGCTTGAACTGCTCTACGCGGAACTCGCCGAAGTTGAAGTACTGATCCTCGCCTTCGGTTCGCAAGCGATACACACCCAGCTCGGCGTCCTTGGGGATTTTCCAGTCGGTCAGAGCAAATACGCTGCCTGCCGCTGTCTTTTGCCACTTCAAGGGCAGCTCAATTCGCTTGCCGCTGCCATCGTGCTCGACAATCATGGTGTCGGGATAGCGAGCTGGAGCCTTGAAACCGTCACGCACGCGTTCGCGTACATAGTGTTTCATATGGGCCACTTCACCCGCACGGAACAGATTGCGATCCATCACAGTGTGAGCAATGGCCTCATCGCGACCGCCCCAGTTGTAAGGCACATTGAAGCGCCAAGGCTCGATACCCGAATTCCACTCGCTCAAGGCAAAGCTGAAATCATCTTTACCACGAGCCATGGGGTTGTTCTTGTCGATTCGCGCCGTCACAAACAAACCGGACAAGCT
The DNA here is from genome assembly GCF_024266725.1 of Alcaligenes sp. NLF5-7. Lineage (NCBI taxonomy): Bacteria > Pseudomonadati > Pseudomonadota > Betaproteobacteria > Burkholderiales > Alcaligenaceae > Alcaligenes > Alcaligenes sp. NLF5-7. Next base: position 3,486,998 of record NZ_CP100755.1, on the reverse strand, counting down.
GGTTTCCTGGCAGTAATCCGGGCTGGACACCGCCTGCGGGTGATGGAACATCCCATTCTCGTCTGTTTCACCTTGCAGCAGCTCTTCACCACGGCAGTTCATCACGCGAATTTTCGCGCCGGGCACGACTTTGGCATCATCCAGTGTCGTGACCCAGACCAGCAAATCGTCACCACCTTTCTTGATATGCACACCCAGGTTGGTCACCAGCACAGAGCTACGCACGTACATGGTACCGGCCGCCTCCAGCAAGGAAGCTCCCAGACGTGGAGAAGCGACTTCCAGAACATGGAAACCAGGCTCTTTCAGCGGCACGCCAATCAATTCAAAAGGACGCTCGCCTTTTTGATCCATGCCGGGCAAGTCCAGCTTCTTCAGATCCTTGCCTTGCAACAGGGGCTGGGCACGCAGATCCAGGTAGCCGTTCTCATTCAAAGGAGCGGTGACATGGAAGTCACTGCCCATCATGGTCTTCAGATAGTCGGGGGTGACCGACCAGGAATAGTTCAGCTGGCGCAGACGGGAGAACCAGGTCAGAACTTCCTTGTCGTCCTTCACGGCAAGAGCCCCCACCTGACCGGCGGACACCAGCATTTGCTGAGTTGTCAGATTGGCTTCGACATTACGCAGGCTCAAGCCAATGGCTGGCGGATCGGAATCGTCCGATCCGTCACGATCAGCATGGCCGAAACGCTCCACAATCCCGAAAGGCTCCACCGCAAACTTCACCAGCGGCGGATAGGTCGTGGTGCTCATGCCGTTGCTCAGCACTTGCGGGTTCTTCAGGCGGCGACCTGCGTCGTCCGTCAGGCTGTCCGGAATCTTGACCGTCAGCTTGGCGTTTTCGGGGAAAGGCCCCTCGAAACGTACGTACTGGCCAGGGCCACGATCCTGCCAGGCCTCTTCGCTATCAGACTTGGGCTCCCAAACCTGCTTGCCAGCCTCCAAACGAATCTGGCTCAAGTACTCGTAAGCGACAGGCGCGGAGAACTGAACACCGAAGCTGCCAACCGGCGTGCAAGGCGCTTCTGCGCGCTCACGCATGCAAGTGAGCGAGGCGGTAAACTCGGGGCGCACGTTGTAATCGTAGGTATAGCGGTCCGTATTAGGGACGCCCTTGCGATTCTCAATCTGGGTCATGATGCCCGGCTCCAGCACCACCGACACGCTGGCATCCGCTGGCAGGGGACGCGCACACTGGACGGCCTGGTATCGGTCGTCTACCTCGTCCACATAGAACTCTGCGCGAACCATGGCGTCGCGCTCGGCACCCTCAATGGCTTTCAAGCCAATACGCTCGCCAATACCCTCTACCCGGCAATAGCCGTTCTTGACTAAAGAGGCGCTATTAACCGGCGCATTGAAGCTGAATAGAAAGACCTGGTCTTCATCAATAATGTTGTAATACGGGCGGTTGCTTTCCAGAATGGCGCCGCCTGAATTAAAACGATATTGAGCCGGTCCGCTAATCGCTTCATTATTGATGCTGCGAAAACTTTTGGACACGACGGCCGTACAACTCAAGCCTGGTCCTGGACGCTCGTCGAATTCATAAATCCAGCGGCGCGAATCAAGCCAACGGCCCTGACCGACTACCGAAGGATCATCACACTGCACCTGAACGGGTGCAGGCAATTGCGAATCCCCAAAATGAACTGCGGGTGTGGCAAAGGTGACTTTGACATCCCGCAAATCCGATGTCGCCCCTTGGGGCGAGAAACTGCTTATCGTAATGGCTTGGGCGCTACTGACACCCAGCAAGAACATCAAACCCAGCAAAGACTGGCGATGCATCGTTCTTCCCCTATGGAATGTGCTATTTTCGGCGCCAGTTTAATAGAAATCAGACCCTCTGAGCGTGTCTGACTAGCCCCGAAAGCGCATAAAGAATGCCACCAAATGCAACAGAAAAAGACACCGGGCTTTAATTGTTCACGACACCCGTTTGTAGAAGCATTCATGGCATTTGAAAGAAAAAATTTCAAATGCGACCAATACCCTGCTTTTTTCCCAAAACTGGCGGCATCCACTACGATAAGAAACATAATTGCCCAGGCAGTCACTGGAAAAGCACGGTACTCGCCCCATATGTGTTAAGGCTTGCACGATCAATCCGCTTAGATTTCAGGACAGACACATGAGCACGATGACACTGCAGGAACTGGATAAAACCCGCGAAGAATGTCGCAAACTGATCAGTCGGCGCGCTCTGCTGTCAGCAGCGGCAGCCGTGGTGCCCATCCCCGGTGTGGATGTAGGTACGGATGTGGCGATTCTGATGAAAGTCATCCCCATCATCAATGCGCGCTTCGGCTTGACGGCCAACGATGTGGACGCCCTGAGCCCGGAGCTGAAAAAGCTGGTGGTCGTGGGGGGAACCAGTATGGGCCTGGGCATGGTGGGACGCGTGCTGACTACAGATCGCGTGGTCAATATTCTGGTGCGTCTGGGAGCGAAGAAACTGGCCGGGAAATACGGCGCCAAATATGTGCCTTTGATAGGCAGCGCCATTTCCGCTTCCATCAGCTTTGTAGTGCTGCGCAAAGTCGGCAACCAGCATATTGAAGAATGCTATGAAATTGCCCGCCGCCTGGCACTGGAGACACAAAGGAAGGAAGCCGTCCACACCATTGATGGCGGTGAGGAAGGCTTGATCCGCGAAATCAAGGGCTAAGCCCTTGATCCCGTTTAGGCCGCAGGAACCACGCCCGGCGTTTTGCTGCGGCCATTCAACATATAGTCCATCAGCTCGCGCACCGATTTCATGGCTTTGCCAAAAGGCAAGGCTTCGGAACTACGGAAGAACAGACCGCGCTGTACATCACCTTTCAGAGCATAGGCCAACTGACGATCAATGCAAAACTGACCATGACGCTGCACGCCATCGCGCAAGCCACAATGTGCCAGGCAATCAAAGCCTTCCGTGCAAGCACGCTCTCGCGCCACCGATTGCAGCTTTTGCTCTTTGTGCAAGTAAGCATCCAGCCACGGCGTACGCACGGCACGGGCAGGCAGTCCGGCCACGCTCATAAAGGTCACGATGTCCTTGGGCTCGGCATCCAGCAACACACGCTTGAAGTTCTCATGCGCATCACCTTCTTCGGTGACGGCAAAGGCAGTACCCATTTGCACCCCATCTGCACCCCAATCCATTAATTGACGTAGCTGTTCCGGACGATGAATCCCGCCGGCGGCGATCAATGGAATACGCTCGGCCTCCAGGCCCAGCTCGCGAAACAAGGCACGGCAGCCCTCCAGAACGCGCTGGAAAGCATATTCAGGTTTGTTCAAGGATTGGTCATCGGCGGCCCCCAGGTGGCCTGCGGCAAAACGGGGATTTTCCAGAACGACTGCATCCGGCAAACGCTTGCGGCGCAGCCATTTCTTCACCAGTAAAGTGACGCCGCGCACATCCGACAAGATTGGAATCAAGGCAACTTTGGGATGATCCTGAACCAGCTCAGGCAAATCCAGCGGCAGGCCAGCGCCCACCACCACGGCATCTGCCCCGCTTTCGCAAGATTGACGCACATACTCGGGATACTGCGAGACAGCCTTCATGATATTGACGGCGATGCCACCGTTGCCACCCGAGCGCTCTCGGGCACGATTGATCTCGCGGTCCAGGGCCTGCAAATTGGCTGCATCGACCACGCCTTTTTCGACATCACCCTGGGTGCTGTCCATCAGGTCTTCGTGATGACGCCGTAAATCCACGCTGGAGATCGTCCCCAGCCCGCCCAATGCGGCCACAGTACCGGCCAGCCGGGACGCCGAAATACCGACTCCCATGCCGCCTTGAACAATAGGCAAAAGCAGTTTTCCCTTCAGGGACATGAGACGTAAATCCGTCTTTAGCACGATGTTGATACCTTAGGTTGATGCAAGAACCTGCCGGCCACGTCGGGACCAGAAACAGGGCAATAGAATCGTGGCCGTCTGCAAGGACGGCCACTGTGTTAAATCAGGCGGGAATAGCGGGCACCGCTTTCCTGGCTCAAGTACTTGTCGAACACCATGCTGTAGGCGCGCACAAACAAACGGCCTTTGGGCAGAACCTGGATGGATTGGGCATCGACTGTCAGCAAGCCAGCGTCGGCATAGCTGTTGAGCTCTTGCAGCTCGGCAGAGAAATAGCTGGCAAAATCAATGCCGTAACGCGCTTCCAGACGCAAGATAGGCACTGGCATGCTGCACATCAAATGCATGATGACTTCCGCCCGCAGGCGATCGTCCTGCTGCATCACAATACCCCGCTCGATGGGCAAACGCCCCCGGTCTATATCGGCGTAATAATTGCGCAGGCTGCGGGCATTTTGCACATGCATGGTGCCCACCTGACCAATAGACGACACGCCAAAAGAAACCAGATCGCAGGCTGCGCGGGTGGTGTAGCCCTGGAAGTTGCGGTGCAGGCTACCGTCCAGGCGGGCCAGATTCAGCTCGTCGGTCGGCAAGGCAAAGTGGTCCAGACCGATATAGACATAGCCTGCATCCAGCAGACGCTGCGAAGACATCAGGAACAGTTGCAGACGCTGGTCGGCATCGGGCAGTTCTTCTTCATTGATTAAACGCTGCGCCTTGAATCGCGTTGGCAAGTGCGCGTAGTTATACAGAGCGATGCGATCTGGTCGCAGTTGCACCAAGGAGTCAATGGTGATGGCAAAGCTTTCCAGGGTCTGCAAAGGCAGACCGTAGATCAGGTCCGTGTTGATGGACTGGAAACCGGCAGCCCGGCTTTCTTCAATGGCGCGTTTGACCATTTCGAAGGGCTGAATACGGTTGATCGCTTTTTGCACATTGGGGTCAAAATCCTGCACCCCGAAGCTGGTACGGTTAAAACCCAGAGCCGCCAAGTTCTGGAGCGTGCCTTCCGCCAAGGTACGCGGGTCGATCTCGATGCCCAGTTCGGCATCGTCCGTGAACGCGAACTGCTCCTTGAGCTTGGCCATCAAGCGGGCCAACTGTTCATTGTCCAGGAAAGTGGGCGAGCCGCCGCCCAAATGCAGTTGTTCGGTGCGCCGGTCTTCACCCATATATTGGGTGACCATATCAATTTCGCGCAGCAGGTAATCCAGGTACTGCTCGCTCTTGCTACGATCCTGCGTGATGATCTTGTTGCAGGCACAGAAATAGCAAAGCGACTGACAAAACGGGATGTGCAGGTAAACCGACAGAGGCGGATTACTGCTGCTCAAGGCGCGCCGCGATAATTCGTGAATATAAGGCTGAGCAGGAAAGTCCTGAAAAAAACGATCTGCAGTGGGATAGGAGGTATAGCGAGGCCCGGAACGATCAAAACGCCGGATCAGGGCTTCAGAGATTTCGATATCCGGCGCGGTGGGGGCGCTGGCATCCGATGCTTCCAGTGTTTGCGGCATAAAGGGTCCTCCTGCACGAGACCTGTTTCTTCTAGTCAAGCATTTATTGTGAGAGAAAACCTCAAGCATGCGCTTGACCTGCATCAAGGCCGCAATAACTAAAAAAACGCTTTTTTTATGGCTGTTGGACTGAATTTAGCTTCATATATCGTATTATTAAGCGCTAGCCGCCTAAATTACCGCCTGTTGGAGTCAGATGTATTTGCTCGTGATCCTAGCTCTACCGTTTATCGGTAGCTTGCTATCTTCCCTGATGCCCGCGAACTCTCGCAAACTCCAGGCATCTCTTGCAGGCGCTGTCGCCGTTACGTGCGCCTTACTCACTCTCTACGCCTATCCGGACATTGCTCGCGGAGAGGTGCTGGAGTCGTCACGCTCCTGGATACCCGCCCATGGCTTGACCTTCAAGCTGCGCATGGACGGCTATGCCTGGCTTTTCAGTATCATCATTACCGCCATGGGGGCCTTGATCGCCCTTTATGCGCACTATTACCTGTCCGCTCAGGATCCGGTCCGACGTTTTTTCTCCTTTCTGCAAGCCTTTATGGGCTCGATGCTGGGGGTGGTGCTGTCGGGCAATCTGATCCAGCTGGTCGTGTTCTGGGAGCTGACCAGTCTGTCCTCCTTCATGCTGATTGCCTACTGGTATCACCGCATGGATGCGCGACGGGGTGCGCGGATGTCGCTGATCATTACGGGAACCGGCGGTTTCTGCTTGTTGGCGGGCGTGCTCATGCTGGGCCAGGCTGCCGGCAGTTACGACCTGAGTGTGGTACTGGAGTCGGGCGAGCAGATTCGCAATCACCCCTGGTATACCGGGATGCTGATCCTGATTGCCTTGGGTGCACTCACTAAAAGCGCGCAGTTTCCCTTCCATATCTGGCTGCCTCACGCCATGGCCGCCCCCACACCTGTGTCCGCCTATTTGCACTCGGCCACCATGGTCAAGGCTGGGGTATTCCTGCTGGCGCGCCTGTGGCCTGCCCTGTCGGGCACCACGGAATGGGCTGTCATTATTGGCGGCGCTGGCCTGTGTTCCCTGACGCTGGGGGCTTATGTGGCCATGTTCCAGCGCGACATGAAAGGCGTACTGGCCTATTCCACCATCAGCCACCTGGGTCTGATTACCTTGCTGTTGGGCCTGAACAGCCCACTGGCTCTGGTCGCGGCGCTGTTTCACATGATGAATCACGCGACGTTCAAGGCCTCCCTGTTCATGGCTGCCGGTATCGTGGACCACGAGACCGGTACCCGTAACCTGAACCGGCTTTCCGGTTTGCGCCACGCCATGCCCTTGACTGCCACCTTGGCTACCGTTGCGGCGGCTGCCATGGCCGGTGTGCCGCTATTGAATGGCTTCATCTCCAAAGAAATGTTCTTTGCCGAGACCATTCTGGCCAGCAATGGCAACACCTGGGAATATGCTCTGCCCGTGGTGGCCGTGATTGCAGGCTCCTTCAGCGTGGCCTACTCCTTGCGCTTTATTGCACAGGTGTTTTTTGGTCCTGTCGCCAAGGACTTGCCCCGCGAGCCACACGAGCCGCCTCGCCGCATGTTGATCCCCAGCGCGATTCTGGTACTGACCTGTCTATTGGTCGGCATTATTCCCAGCCTGACTTTTGGTCCCTTCTTGCATACCGCGGCCAGCGCGATTCTGGGCGCTGAAATGCCCCAGTACGACCTGGCCGTCTGGCATGGTTTCAACCTGCCCCTGATCATGAGTCTGGTCGCAACAGGCATGGGCGTGATCTTCGTTCTGATCATCAACCGCTTCTACAGGAACCGCCAAGGCCGTACGCCTTTGCTGACCCGTGCTGATGGCCGACGCTTCTTTGAGCTGGCCATGGAGTATCTGGAAGTGGCAGCCAACTGGGCCGTGGGCAAGCTTTACTCGCCACGCCTGCAGCGTCAGACCTTGCTGATTATTGTGGCCACAATCTGTGTTGCTGCCCTGCCTCTGATTCGCGGCAACTGGTTCAAGTCCACTATTTCCACCCCCATCGACCCCTTCTTTGCCCTGATGTGGGCAGTCGGAATTGCCTGCGCGATTGGTGCGGCTCGTCAAGCCAAGTTCCACCGCCCGGCCTCCTTGCTGCTATCTGGTGGCGCTGGACTGGTTACCAGCCTGACCTTTGCCTGGCTTTCCGCCCCTGACCTGGCGCTGACCCAGTTGGCGGTGGAAGTGGTCACCGTTGTGCTGATTTTGCTGGGCCTGCGCTGGCTGCCGCAGCGCGTCAGTGATATGCCTGGCGGCCAGGACAATAGTGGTCGTGCCCTGTTCCGCCGTAGCCGCGACTTGATTATTGCCATTCTGGCCGGTTGCGGTATTGCCGCCCTGGCCTACGCCATGATGACACGCCCTCACCCCAGCGGCATCTCGCCCTTCTTTATCGAGAAGGCCCTGCCCCTGGGCGGTGGCGCGAACGTGGTGAACGTGATTCTGGTGGACTTCCGCGGCTTTGATACCTTTGGTGAAATCGTGGTGCTGGGCATTGTGGCCCTGACGGTCTTTGCGCTGCTGCGACGCTTCCGTCCACCCATCGAAGCCATCGCCCAGCCTCTGGCCCGTCGCCAGAACGTCAAGGACAGCCGCGAAGCCGTCTTTGTGGAACCGGACCCCAAGACACCGTTACCAGAAGGCATCATGCAGATTCCAGCTGTCTTGCTGCGCCTGCTGCTGCCTATCTCCACGCTGATCGCCCTGTACTTCCTGCTGCGTGGGCACAACCTGCCCGGTGGCGGTTTTGTGGGCGGCCTGATCATGGCAACCGGCATTATCCTGCAATACATGGTTAGCGGCGTGGTCTGGATGGAGTCCCGCCCACTGATTCAGCCTCAAACCTGGATTGGCTTGGGTCTGCTGACAGCCGGTGTGGCTGCCATGCTGGTTTGGGCCTTCAACAAGCCCTTCCTGTCTGCCCAAAGCTGGGATCTGCATCTGCCCCTGGTGGGCGACGTCCATACCTCCAGCGCGCTGATCTTTGACATTGGCGTATTCATGCTGGTGATTGGTTCCACCATCCTGATTCTGGTCGCGCTGGCCCACCAGTCCCTACGTTTTTATCGCAAACTGCCGTCGCTGCAATCCGCCTCGAACGCTGCATCCGGGATGGAGAATAAATAATGGAAATCGTGCTTTCAATTGCGATTGGTGTGCTGGCGGGCTCGGGCGTCTGGCTCCTGCTGCGCCCGCGTACCTTTCAGGTCATCATGGGGCTGGCTTTAGTGTCCTATGCCGTGAACCTGTTCATTTTCAGCATGGGCAGGCTCAAAATCAGCGCCGCTCCCGTTATTAACGCCGGCAAGCTGGGGGCCGACTATGCCGACCCCCTCCCCCAAGCGCTGGTCTTGACCGCTATTGTGATTGGCTTTGCTACCACCGCCCTGTTTCTGGTCGTCATTCTGGCCAATCGTGGCCTGAGCGGTACTGACCACGTTGATGGCCGCGAGGAAGACGATCTGTGAGTCTACTCAACCAACACTTGCCCGTATTGCCCGTTGCCATCCCCATGATGGCCGCGGCCCTGATGGTGATGCTGCGCGACAAGCGCCGTCACTACAAGCTGCTGATCGCTTTCAGCTCCTTATTGGCTCAACTGTTCTGCGCGGTCTACCTGCTGTTGCTGGCCGATGGCACACTGGATCCGATCTGGCCGCAGTCCGTCGGTGTGTACCTGCTCGGTGACTGGCCCGCTCCCTTCGGGATTGTGCTGGTCGTGGACCGGCTGGCCGCCTTCTTGCTGGTGCTGACCAATGTGCTGGCCTTTTGCTGCTGGTTCTATTCGCTAGCACGCTGGGATCGCGTGGGGGTGCATTTCCACTCCTTGTTCCAGCTGCTCTTGATGGGCCTGAACGGCGCCTTCCTGACAGGTGACCTGTTCAACCTGTTTGTGTTCTTTGAGGTTCTGCTGGCCGCATCCTATGGTCTGATGCTGCACGGTTCGGGCGCGGCCCGCGTCAGTGCCGGTCTGCACTACATTGCCGTCAACCTGATCTCCTCCTTCTTGCTGCTGATCGCCATTGCCCTGGTTTACGGTGTCACCGGCACCCTGAACATGGCTGATCTGGCTCTGCGCGCCGGTTCCATGCCGGACTCGGACCGTCTGGTTTTTGAAGCGGCCATGGCCATCCTGGGTATTGCCTTCCTGATCAAGGCCGCCGCCTGGCCCTTGAACTTGTGGCTGCCCAATGCCTACGGCAATGCCAGTGCACCGGTCGCTGCCATGTTTGCGATCATGACCAAAGTGGGTATTTACGCACTGCTACGTATCGGCTCCTTGCTACTGCCTACGGGAGCACCTGCCGCCTTTGGCGTAGCCTGGATGTTCCCCGCCGGGATCGCCACGCTGGCCTTCGGCGCTATTGGTGTCATGGCCGCACAGCAACCCGAACGACTGGCCAGTTATTGCATCATCGTGTCCTCCGGCACCTTGCTGGCTGCCTTGGGCATGCCCGGCGTCATCCTGACCGGCCCTGCCCTGTACTACATGCTCAGCAGCGTTCTGGCCTTGGGTGCTTTCTTCCTGCTGCTGGAACTGGTTAGCCGTACCAAACCTTTTGGTGCCGACCTGCTGGCCGTCAGTCAGGAGGTCTTTGACCTGGACGACCCGGAGTCCGAAGACAATAGCGATGACGTGGTAGGTGTGGCTATCCCTGGCGTGATGGTGTTCCTGGGCATGTCCTTTATTGCCTGCGCCTTGCTGATTGTGGGCCTGCCACCGCTGTCCGGTTTTGTGGCCAAGCTGTCCTTGCTGACAGCCGCGCTGAAAGCCTCGGGCCAATCGCCAGAACCTCTAAACGCCTGGATTCTGACCGCTGCCGTGCTGATTTCCGGCGTAGCCGGTTTGATCGCCATGGTACGTGTGGGCATTCGTCTGTTCTGGAGCAATAGTTCCCTGACGATTCCCCGCCTGAAGCTGATCGAAGCTGCTCCCATTGCCAGCATTATTGTGGCTTGCGGAATCTTGAGCTGGTATGCCGGCCCGATCACCACCTACCTGGAACAAACAGCCCAGCAACTGGACGAACCCCGTATTTATATAGGGTCCGTCCTGCGGCAGAACCCGCTACGTTCTGTTCAAGCGGAGTGATTCTGATGCGACGCTATACCAAACATCTTTTCCTGCCCTTGCTGCTGCTTGGCCTGTGGCTGCTGCTGAACGACTCGCTCTCGGCCGGTTACGTGGTGCTGGGCCTGTTCCTGGCTATCGCCCTGAGCTTGGCGGCCATTCCATTTCGTCCGGTTAAGGCCAGCATCCGCCACCCTTTTCTGGCCTTGAAACTGATTTGCCAAGTGGCCTGGGACATTGTGCTGTCCAATATTGCCGTTGGCCACTTGGTTCTGAAAGGCGGCAACGCGCCCCGCCCCGGCTTTCTGGCCATCCCGTTGCAACTGACTGACCCACATGGTCTGGCAGCCTTGGCGTGCATCATTACCTACACCCCAGGGACCGTCTGGTCCGGCTTCGATTACGAGACCCGTGTCCTGACTTTGCACATTCTGGATCTGCAAGACGAACAGGTCTGGTTAGACACTATTCAGAAGCGCTACCAAGGACCGCTACTGGAGATTTTCCAATGATAGACATTGTTTACTGGGCCTGTCAGTTTGCCCTGGGCTGCTTTGTCCTGGGCATGGGCTGCGCCGTCATCCGCCTGCTTAAAGGCCCCTCTGCCGCCGACCGCGTGCTGGCGCTGGACACCATGTACATCAACGGCATGCTGGCCTTGCTGGCCCTGGGCATTCGTTTTGACTCTACCTTGTACTTTGATATCGCCCTGCTGATTGCCCTGTTCGGTTTTGTAGGCTCGGCAGCCATGGCGAAGTTCCTGCTACGTGCCGAGGTGATCGAGCCATGAATACGCCTTTATTACCTTGGTGGCTGGCCGTCCCGGTTGCCCTTTTGCTGGTTCTTAGCGGCATCGTGGCCCTGGTGGGTTCGGCTGGCTTGCTGCGCTTCAAACACTTTTATTCACGCATCCATGCTCCCACCATGGGGAACACGCTGGGTACGTTCTTCATGGTGCTGGCCGTCGCCATCAGCGCCAGCCACCTGATGAGCCGCCCTATCCTGCATCCGCTCATCCTGAGTGTGCTCTTGATCATTACCTCGCCGGTCACCGCCATCTTTCTGATGCGCGCTGCCATCAAACGCGAACATCGCCAACGTCTGGCCGAATATGGCCCGGACGAGCCAGGCTATCTGGACATGCCACATAAAGCGCCTCTGCCCAAAGATTTGGCTCAACCACCAGCTAGCGACAAGACCTAAATCAAGCAGAGAGGGTTTAGACAAGTTTTATTACCCTCACTTGCAACTGCTCCACTTATACTAGTAAGTGTTTACTGCGTATCGGGAATTGCCCCATACGCAGTCGCTTTTGGGGCTTTGCGGCCTGCTACTCATACCTGCTCGTAACAGTGCTCGCCAAGCCGGTGATTCCCTTAGCAAGTAAAGGAGTGAGATCGATGAGTCTACTTACACGCCCATCCCGAGTTCTGAGTGCTGGCTTGCTCAGCCTGGGTTTGCTGTCCTCTGCTGCCTGGGCTCAAACCCCATCCCAAGACTACCGACACGACATCCAGCGCTGTGAGCAATTCAAAGGCGACCAGCGCACCACTTGCCGTCGCGAAGCCGGTGCCGCGCTGCAAGCCGAACGTCAGCACAAGCTGGACAAGCGCGATCACAATCTGGATGCCAACCGGCAAGCGCGCTGCCATCGCTTACCCGCTGATCGCCAGCAAGACTGCCTGAAATCCATGACCGGCCAGGACACAACGGTACGCGGTAGCGTGGAAGGCGGCGGTATCCTTCGCGAAACCACGACTGTGGTGCCTGCTCAGTAAACGCAGAAAACACGGCTATTCATAATAGCTAGCCAGATAAAAAGAATGGGCCTTGAAAAGGCCCATTCTTTGTTTCTACTGGCTGCAATAGCTAGCTGCAGCTGCAAATGTCTCCACCTACAGCTCCACCTGTATCCCCATCTCCACCACGCGATTAGGCGGGATTTTGAAAAAGCGCGTGCTACGGCTGGCATTGCGCGCCATGAAAGCAAACAAGCGACGACGCCAGCCCAAGTACCAGGGCTGACGGGATTGGATCATCACCGTCTGGCGCGACAGGAAGTAGGACGTCTGCATAGGCTCCAGATTCAGCTCCGGGTGCTCCAGAGCAATCTGCTCCAGCAACTGCGGCACATTGGGCTCTTGCTTGAAGCCCCAGGAAGCCACCGCCTGCCAGCTGCCTCGGCTTAGACGTTGCAGGCTATAGCGCTCCCCAAAAGGAACGTAAGGCACACCGGCACTGGTTACGGTCAAAAACAGGACCTGTTCATGCAGGACTTTATTGTGTTTCAGGTTATGCAATAAGGCCGGAGGAACCGAGTCGGGAATGGTGCTCATGAACACCGCCGTCCCTGGTACACGGGTCGGAGCGTACTCCTCCAGGCTCAGCAAGAACTCTTTTATCGGCTGCTTGTTTTCAAGCAGACGTTCGTGCAAGGCGGCTCGTCCCTGACGCCAGGTCAGCATCAAGCCCAGCAGCACAGCACCCACCAGCAAAGGCAGCCAACCGCCTTCCAGAATCTTGAGCGCATTGGCCGAGAACAGCAATATGTCCAGAATCAGGAAAACACCCAGGAGCCCCAGCCAGGCCCAGCGCTTGATTCCGCTAGCGCGGCGCGGCAGCAGTACCAGAGCCAGCAAACTGGTCATCAGCATGGTACCCGTGACTGCAAAGCCATAAGCATGGGCCAGGCGATCCGAGGAGCCAAAGCTCAGGACCAGAATCATCACCGCCACGCATAGCAGCAAATTCACACGCGGCAAGTAGATCTGCCCTTCTTCTTTGGCTGAAGTATGTTGAATCACCATGCGCGGCCAAAAACCAAGCTGCACCGCCTGACGAGTTACAGAAAACGCACCGGATATCACGGACTGGGAGGCGATCACCGTTGCAACCGTTGCCAACATCACCATGGGCACCAAGGCCCAGTTGGGAGCCAGGAAGAAGAACGGATTACGAATGGCGGCTGGGTCGGAAATCAACAATGCGCCTTGGCCGAAATAACACAGGACCAGGCAGGGCATGACAATCATGAACCAGGCTTTACGAATTAAAGGACGGCCAAAATGGCCCATATCGGCGTACAAGGCCTCGGCCCCCGTCAAGGCCAGGACCAAGGCCCCCAAAAGCAAAAAGGTTTGCCAGGGAGCCTCAGCAATAAAAGCCACGGCCCACCGTGGGTCCAGGGCCATCAAAACTTGGGGATGCTCAATAACACGCCATAGACCCAAGCCACCCAGCACCAGAAACCAGGTCAACATAATGGGGCCGAACAACTTACCCATGGTGCCCGTGCCATGGGACTGGATCAGAAACAAGGCCAGCAAGACGCCCAGAGCCAAAGGTACAACCCAAGGGTCCAGCACGTGAGACACCATCCCTATGCCTTCCAGCGCCGACATCACGGAGATGGCCGGGGTAATGATGCTGTCCCCATAAAACAAGGCAGCACCAATCAGCCCCAGCACCACAATAATCTGCCGACGTGGCCCCTGAATGCCGCGTGCCGCCAATTCCATCAGGGCCAGCGTGCCGCCCTCACCTTTATTGTCCAGACGCAACACCACTGTGACGTACTTGATGGAGACCACCAGGGTCAGCAGCCAGAACAGCAAGGACAGCACTCCATAGACCTGTTCGGCACCAGGCTGTCCGTAAGCACTCAAGGCCACTTTCATGGTGTAGAGCGGGCTGGTTCCTATATCGCCATACACCACGCCTAAAGCGCCCATTAACAAGGCGGCCTGAGCCGCTTTTTTGGGGTTTTCTGTTGCTGTGTTCAAGGCTTAGTTTCCAATCAAAGTATCGTGCCGGGTCAGACGCGCACCAATACGCGGACCGGGAAAAACAATGGTGATGCGAGTGCCTGGAAAATCAGGACGGCTCATCAGGCTCCACCAGGCGCCATGCGCACGGGCAATCTCCTGCACAATGGCCAAGCCCAAGCCAGAACCTCCTGCTTGGGTACCGGGGGAGCGGTAAAAGGCTTCAAATACGCGCTGCTGCTCGCTGGACTCAATACCCGGCCCGTGATCTTCCACCGACAAGGAGGGTGGATTACTGGCCACCCGCAAGACAATGCGGTCTGTCCCTTGTCCGTAACGCAAGGCGTTATCCATCAGATTGGACAATAACTCCCGCAAGAGCACGGGGGCAGCATCAATCCAGACCGGCTTTTCAGGTGCCAGCAAATGGATTTCCACACCATGCTGACGAGCCTGCAAGAACCAGTCACCGCCCTCCTCGCGCGCCCATTCACACAAGTCCAGGCGCACAAAGCTGTCTTTAATATTAGTGTCCGCATCGGTACGTGCCAGCACCAACAACTGTTGGCCCAGACGAATCATGCGATCCGAAACACTTTTGATGCGCTCGGCCCGTTGGCGGATATCTTCTGGCAAAGGCCTTGCCAGCATCAGCTCGGACTCCAGCTGCAAACCCGTCAGGGGTGTGCGCAACTGATGCGCTGCGTGACCAATAAAGCGCTTTTGCGCCTGCAGGGTATCACGCTGACGTTCCAGCAACTCGTTGAAGTGCTCCACCAGCGGCACAATCTCGGCGGGCAAGGCACTGGCATCCAGACGCTCGAAGTCATCATCAGCACGGTTACGGATTTGCTGCGATAAATCATCAATGGACGCCAACTGCGAGCGAATCCCCGACAGCAATACCCAGGCAATCAGACTGACCAACAGCACCTGGCTCAGTGCCATGGTCCAGAAAATGTCGCGCAGCAGCCAGTCTTCCAGGCTCATGCGACGCGTCAGTATCCAGGTAACGCTCAAATCGAGCACCACCAGAATGGAGATCGGGGGAAACAAACGGCCCATCAGTTTGCGGGCCAAAGAACCGGGAGCAAGAAAGCGCTCCAGCCAGCCTCGCAACAAGGAGGTTTTTACCGCTGGAGAAAGATGCTGATCGGGCATGGTTGACCTAAGGTTTCAGGCAGCGGGCACGGGCTGCCGTTATGCTCCGGCCACGCTCTCCACATCGAGCAAATAGCCAAAGCCGCGCACAGTCTGTATGACAGCCCCGGTGCCTTCCAGGCGCTTGCGCAAACGATACACGTAGACTTCGACTGCATTGTCGCTGAAATCGGCATCCCAGGCAGACAAGGAGTTGATAATTTGCTGCTTGGTGACAACACGGCCCGCGCGCATCATCAGCATTTCCAGTACGGACAGCTCGCGCACCGACAAGGTCACACGTTGACCGGCACAGCGCAGCTCGCGGCCAATGGTATCAAAGCTCAAGGGACCCACATCAATAATGGGCTGTACCTGACCACTGCGGCGGCGGCCAAAAACACGCACGCGGGCGGCCAGCTCGGACAGGTCAAAAGGTTTGATCAGGTAGTCGTCAGCACCGGCATCCAGGCCGCCGACACGATCATCCACGCCATCACGCGCAGTCAGAATCAGGACGGGAATAGCGTTGCCCTGCTGACGCAATTGGCGCAGCACGTCCAGGCCACTGATGCCGGGCAAGTTCAAGTCCAGGAGCAGAAGATCGTAGACCTGGGCGGCCAACTCCTTCAAGGCACTTTCGCCTTCCTGGAGCCAGTCAACAGCGTAGCCCTGATCGTTGAGAAATTCCTGCAGTGCGGCGCCCAGTATGGCGTCGTCTTCGATAACTAGTACACGCATTCGGGGGATTTTATTACGAAACTGGCCCCTCGCGTTGCAGATGCAAAGCGAGGGGCCAGAAAAAACAACACGAAGAAGAACCTGGAATTACAGAGCGGGTTTAGGCTCAACGGCCTTCTGGTCGACGACGGCGCCTTCCTTGGCCTCGCCCTCATCACCCGCGGCCTTGGTCGTTGGACCTGGACGCGTAATGAAACCCAGACGGGTCAGGCCGGAAGCTTTGGAGCGGCTCATGACCTGGGCCAGTGTTTCGTAGCGAGTATCGGTATCGGCACGGATACGCAATTCAGGCTGAGGCTGATCCTTGGAGTAAGGGGCCAGCGTGGCGGTCAGGTCTTCCAGCGCCACCGGCTGCTCGTTCACGAAGATCTGCCCTTCTGCGTCAATCGCCAGATCAATCGTCTTGGGATCTTGCTGGACTGGTTCAGACGTCGCCTGGGGCAGCTGAATCTTGATGGAGTGCGACAGCAGCGGAGCAGTGATCAGAAAGATCACCAGCAACACCAGCATGACGTCGATCAGCGGCACCATATTGATTTCGGACAGCGCGGAGCCCGAATTGCGATTATCAAAGCTGCCAAAAGCCATGATTAGTGCTCCCGCTTGGCAGCCGCTGCCGAGCTCGATGCTGCACCACCGCCCGAGCTAGGGACACGACGCAGAACAGGTTGGTTATCTTGCACAGGCTGGCCTGTGGTCAGGAAAGTAAACAGGTCGTGAGCAAACGCGTCCAGCTGGGACAGGTAAACGCGGTTGGTACGCACAAACGCGTTGTAAGCCAACACGGCAGGAATAGCCACGGCCAGACCCAGACCGGTCATCACCAGGGCTTCACCCACAGGGCCGGCGATCTTGTTCAGGGTTACGCCATCGGACAGACCGATATTGATCAGGGCGTGGTACACACCCCAAACCGTACCGAACAGACCCACAAACGGAGCGGTAGAACCCACCGAAGCCAGCAGCGTCAGGCCATTTTCCAGCTTGGCGGTTTCTTCGTCCATGACTTTACGCATGATGCGCGAGACAAAGGCATCGGTAGAGCCTTTCTCTTCCAGACGCATGGCGCCGTATTTCACATGGTGTTTTTGAGCGTGGATAGCGTGGCTGGCCAAGTGACTGAACGGATCGCGGGCACCGTGGGTGGCGATCTCGTTTTCAACCTGCTCCAGAGAACTGGCGGACCAGAATTCACGCATGAAACCTTGCGAGCGACGCTTCAGACGGAAGGACAGCACACCCTTGACGATGATCAGGTACCAGCTGGCAACCGACATCAAGGCCAGAATGACGAACAAGGTCTTGCCGACCACATCACTTTGCTGGATAAAGTGCAGCACCCCGGTCGCTTCCTCAGCGGCAGCAACACTGGCGGCAGCCTGATCTGCAACAGGCCCTGCAACTTGTGCCAGGCTTACCCATACGCTTTGAAATAGTTCCTGCATCATTGATATATCCTAGTAAACAAAGTCGAAAGGAATATCGGCCATGGCACGATAGGCCACACCATTTTCCGTATACGGTTTAAAACGCGCTGTGCGTACTGCTTTCAGTGCCGACTCATCCAGACGTTCATAGCCTGAGGAGCTTTGCACTTTGGCTTCCAGCACGGTTCCTTGGGTT
Source organism: Alcaligenes sp. NLF5-7 (assembly GCF_024266725.1). Classification (NCBI taxonomy): domain Bacteria; kingdom Pseudomonadati; phylum Pseudomonadota; class Betaproteobacteria; order Burkholderiales; family Alcaligenaceae; genus Alcaligenes; species Alcaligenes sp. NLF5-7. The sequence goes on along the minus strand of NZ_CP100755.1, from coordinate 3,469,280 downwards.
GAAATCACTACACGAACCACCACGCGGCCCTGCTCACGACGGCGCTCGGAAGCCCGGGGGTACACCGGCACAGGACGACGTCCCAAATAATCCACACGACCAATCAGCTTGGGCCGATCACCATCCGTAGAACGGGCGGCAGTTTGGGAGGACGTATTGTCCGTAGCTGGACCTGCTTGAGCGGCTGGTTGAGCAGGCTGCGGTGTTTCTGCCGGTGGAACCTCGGGCTTGGGCTGTGGCTTGGGCTTAGGTTTCGGCTTGGGTTTTGGTTTGGGCTTGGGCGGCTCGGGAATCGGAGGTTTTTCCACGATAGGCTCTGGCTCGGGTTCCGGCTCAACAACCGGTTCTGGCCCGGGCTCGGGGTCCGGTTCCACCTCGGGTTCGGGCTCAGGTTCCGGCTCGGCCACCACTTCCTCAGGAGGGGCACTGACCTGCTCTTGTTGAACCGGGGACTCCGACACTTCCACCAAAGTCACCCCAACAACATCCATGGGGGCAGGTTCACCCACAATCTTGGGGGTTTCCGTCCACAAGATGGTAGCCACGACACCCACGTGCAATCCCAGTGCCAATGCCAAACCAGTTGCCTTCAAGGCCAGCATCGAGCGATTATTCTTTTGAGAAGCAATTCCGGTCATAATCCGTTCTACACATTCTGCAACCCGCATGGACCATGACGGGACCGGACAGGATGCCCAGTGAAGTATCGAATCTTAACAGAAACAGGAATGATTCTCAATACTAAATTCCTGTAATATTTCCTGCTCCAACCCGCCCTGCAAAAAACCTCCAGATACTAACGCAGACAGGCTGACCTAGGGTCAGCCTGTTGCGAATAATTTGCAAGAAATCAGGACAATCGCGCTTCGGTTTGAGATTCGATAGGGAAAGCGCTGAACTTGCGTGGCAAGGCTAAAGCCCGCTCACCAGGCCGCAAGCCCAGCTGCGACCAACGCTGATGATCGAACTCGGCTTCCCAAGCACGCTCGCCCTCGTTCAAGGCCAGTTCAACCCGTACTGTCGCCCCCAAGGGAATAATGCGCTGCACGGCCACGACGATGCCCTGGCCATCCAATTGACGCTGTAAATCGAGGTCATGCGGGCGCACATAGCCTACTGCTTCCCCCTGACCCGCATCCTGAGCATTCAAGGCCTGATTGGACTCGAATTGTCCCAACTGAGGATCAGCCACAAAGCGTCCGTGCTGGAACTGACCCGGCAAGCGATTCGCCGCCCCCAGGAACTCATACACAAAAGGACTGGCAGGGTGGTTATAGACATCCTGCGGGGCGCCTTCCTGCTCAACCCGGCCTTTATTGAGCACCACAATACGATCAGCCACTTCAATGGCCTCTTCCTGGTCGTGCGTCACAAACAAGGTACTGATATGGAGGTCATCATGCAGACGACGCAGCCAGGAACGCAGTTCCTTGCGCACCTTGGCATCCAAGGCACCAAAAGGCTCGTCCAGCAACAAGACACCCGGTTCCACCGCCAAGGCACGTGCCAGAGCAATACGCTGCCGCTGGCCACCCGACAAGGCCGCCGGGTAGCGATCGGCCAGCCAATCCAGCTGCACCAGCTCCAACAGCTCGTGCACACGCTGACGAATCTGGGCTTCGGGCAAGCGCTGCTTGCGTGGCTTAATGCGCAGACCAAAGGCGACGTTTTCAAATACCGTCATGTGGCGGAACAGGGCATAGTGCTGGAACACAAAACCCACCTGGCGATCACGCGTGCCCACAGCAGCCACATCCTTGCCGTTGATCAGCACCTGACCCGCATCCGCATGTTCCAGGCCAGCCACGATACGCAGCAAGGTCGTCTTGCCGCAGCCCGACGGCCCCAGCAAAGCCACCAGCTCGCCCGCTGGGAAATCCAATGTCACATCACCCAGTGCCGTAAACGCACCAAACTGTTTAGATAGATGACGAACTTCGATACTCATAATGAACTCCGAATGCGATCATCCACGATGACCGTCTTGAACCATTTTGCGCTCGGCCCACAATTTAAGCGCCAACGTCAGTAAAGCCAAGACCGCCAGCACCGAAGCCGCCGCAAAAGCGCCCACCGTGTGATAGTCGTTGTACTCAATCTCTACATGCAAGGGCAGCGTGTTGGTCTGGCCCCGTATATGGCCCGAGAGCACCGACACCGCCCCAAATTCACCCATGGCACGGGCATTGCACAGAATCACACCATACAGCAGGCCCCACTTGATCTTGGGCAGAGTCACCCGCCAGAACATTTGCCTGCCATTGGCCCCCAGCACCCGCGCAGCCTGCTCTTCCTCGCTGCCCTGCATTTGCATCAGCGGAATCAACTCACGCGCCACGAAAGGGAAAGTGACAAACAAAGTCGCCAAAACCAAACCGGGCAAGGCAAATACGATACGAATGTTATTAGCGTCCAGCCAATCCCAAAATGGGCCTTGGCGACCAAAAATCAGTAAAAACATCAAACCGGCAATGACAGGTGATACCGAGAACGGCAGGTCGATCAGCGTCGTCAGAATGCTTTTGCCACGGAACTCAAAACGCGCAATCGCCCAGGAGGCGGCCAGACCAAACGCGATATTCAAAGGCACGGCAATCACGGCAACCAGAACTGTCAGGCTGGCGGCATGCAAGGTATCGCTCTCGCTCAAGGCGGACAGATACGGCATGATGCCCCGGCTAAAAGCCGTCATGAAGACCAGGATCAAAGGCAGGAGCAAGAACAGCACAAAGAACAGCAAGGCAATGCCAATCAATAAGGCTTTGACGGCCAGACCTTCATCCTGCGCCGCCCGCAAGCGCGCCGTATGTACCGGCACCGCCTGCACAGATGAATCCATCGTCAGGCTGCTCATCGTGCGCCCTCCAAAGTCAAAGGCGCTGCCACCTTGGCTGCCTTGCCACTAGCCTGGCCCGAATGACGCGACTGCAAGTACCACTGCAAGCGATTGATCGCCAGCAAGATAATGAAGGACAGCACCATCATCAAAACGGCCAGCGCCGAGGCTCCGGCATAGTCAAACTGCTCCAGCTTGATCACGATCAGCAAGGGTGTAATTTCCGAAACCATAGGGACATTACCGGCAATGAAAATCACGGAACCGTACTCACCCACCGCACGGGCAAAAGCCAGCGCTACGCCCGTCAAGCAGGCGGGCAAGATAGCGGGGAGAATCACCTTGGTGACCGTCTGGAAGCGATCGGCCCCCAGGCAAGCACTGACCTCCTCTTGCTCCTGTTCCAGCTCTTCCAGAACCGGCTGTACGGTACGCACAACAAAGGGCAGCCCAATAAAAACCAGGGCGATCAGCACCCCCCAAGGGGTAAATGCAATCTGCCCAACATAAGGTTCAGCCCAGGAGCCGATCCAGCCGGTAGGCGCATAAATCGCTGCCAAGGAAATCCCGGCTACCGACGTTGGCAAGGCAAAGGGCAGATCAATCAAGGCATCCACAATTCGACGACCCGGAAAGCGGTAACGCACCAGGACCCAGGCCAGAATCAAGCCAAAGACACCGTTGATCAACGCCGCCAAAGCGGCCATCCCAAAGGTCAGTTTCAAGGAAGCCAAGACGCGCGCAGCACTGATGGTTTCCCAAAAGGCCGACCAACCCATGGAGGTGGTCTTGAGCAAAACAGCAGACAAGGGGATCAGAACAATCAGGCTCAAATAGCTGATGGACAAACCCATGGTCAAGCCAAAGCCTGGCAGAGCCCGCTGCTTGCGAGCAGCGGGCAGAAATCCCCAAAGACGAGCCTGTGACATCGAACGGTCCTCGGTGATAGTGGGGTTACTTGCTCAAGTAGATGCTGTCGAACACGCCACCATCCGCAAAGTGCTTGGCCTGAACCTGAGTCCAACCGCCCAGCTCATCGTCAACCTTGTACAGTTTCAACGCCGGGAACTGATCGCGGTACTTGGCGGCCACCGACTCCAGGCGAGGACGGTAAAAATGACGGGCGGCGATTTCCTGACCTTCCGGGCTATACAGATATTCCAGATAGGCCTGAGCCACTTTTTCCGTGCCATGCTTGGCGGCATTGGCATCTACCAGCGCCACGGGCGGCTCGGCCAGAATACTGCTGGAAGGCACCACAATATCGAAGCGATCGGGCCCCAGATCCTTGACGGACAAGAGCGCCTCGTTCTCCCAGGCAATCAATACATCGCCAATGCCCCGTTCCACAAAGGTTGTGGTCGATCCACGCGCACCGGAATCCAGCACGCTGACGTTGCGATACAGCTTGGCCACAAAGTCACGGGCCTGCGCTTCATCCCCATTGCCTTGCTTCAGGGCGTACAACCAGGCCGCCAGATAGTTCCAACGTGCCCCCGCCGAAGTTTTAGGATTGGGCGTAACCACCTTTACATCAGAGCGAATCAAGTCGTTCCAGTCGTGAATCCCCTTGGGATTACCCTTGCGCACCAGCAAGACAATCGTGGAGGTGTAAGGCGTACTGTTGTCCGGCAGGCGAGCCTGCCAGCCCTTGTCCAGCAAACCGGACTGAGCGATCTGATCAATATCGGATGAAATACCCAGCGTCACCACATCAGCGGGCACGCCATCAATCACGGTACGGGCCTGCTTGCTGGAACCACCGTGGGAACTACGGATGACTACACTGTCACCCGTTTGCTCTTTGTAATGCGCCTGGAAAGCCTTGTTGAATTCAGCGTACAGTTCACGCGTTGGGTCGTACGAAACATTCAGAATACTGACCTCGGCTGCAACAGCCGTTGCCGCCGCCAGCACCAACGCCAGCAAAGCCCCTGCCCGAACGCCCTTCCACTTCTGTTGAATCCGCTTCATTTCCCATCCCCTAGAAACCATTTCCAAGCAATGAGAACGAGTCTAGCAAGGGTGTTACACCCGGCTAAATACCGATTCTTTGGTTAGATATAGCGGGGAGATGGAGGGGACCGAAACGGCTGCCAGATCCAGAATGCTCAGAGTACGGGAATCAGCCTGGCAACTGCCCTTTTTCCAACACCAGCTCCCACATCGCTTTTTGCTTTATATATTTGTGCGATGTCATGTGCTGGACAGAAATCCGGCGCCATTCGGCCCCAAATAACTGCTCTACACTGGCCTGATCAAAGAAACGCTTGCAATTGCCTTGGTCGCGATAGAAGTTGGCTTCAATCAACTCGCCCTGCCCGGCACCGAAATTCACATCTTCGGTGGAGTTCAGGCGACATGAAAACAAGGCACCGGGCCGCAAGCTATTCCAGATTCTGCGCACAATGGCCTGGGTTTCATCCCAGGGGAAATAATGCAGGGACAAGCTGGCCAGGACCAGCTCAAGATTATTCGCCGCCTGCGGCCAGGGACCTCGCGTATCCCTGCACTCAATCAAAGCCTCGGGAGCGCGCTGCTGTGCGATTGCCACACCTTCGGGTGAGAGGTCAAAAGCCATCACCTTCAATCCTGCCTGGGTCAAGGTCAACGTATCGTCGCCAAAACCACAGCCTATCTCCAGTACCGGCGAAGAAATTTCACGTTGAGCGATCAAGGGTAACCAGCGATCAAGCCAAGGGTCCGAATACATAAACACGTTTCTCGTACAACAAGAGGAAAAATCAGGTCGCTGGGACGTCAAGGTCACGGACCAGTAAAGTCAGGACAATCACCGCCAACAGGCACTCGCCCACATTGAACCAAAGGTGCCAGGGCTTGGACTTGTCACTATTGCCCAATGCGTAACGTATCCCTCTGTAATTGATCCAGCCCAGGCTCACGACCAGCAAAGGCCACAAGATCCATAGCGGCGGGAAAAACAAAAGAAACATAAAGGCCAGCCATGCCAGAATCAAGGTGGCAAGAGGGGACAGGCAAGAAAGTAGTTTGCTCATGAAGGCCCGAGGAGCGCATATGGACAAGGTGTAGTGTTGCCTGAATAGCCACTACGCTCAAGGCCGGGCAGCTGTTGCTAGTATCGCTGCCTTGCCTGTGCTTTGCCTTTGCCTTTGCCTTTGCCTTTGCCTTTGCCTTTGCCTGGCAGCAGTTCAAACGGGAGAGGCATGACAAGTTGCAGGAATAAGCCTTTGTCGCCACTCCCCGTATTTCAGCTTCTCACGCAGAACGCTCGAATCAAGATCATCGGCGTGGCACCTGCATCAGTTCCTTGCCCGCCTCGTCATAGACAAGGACCGCCTTGTCTTCAACCGTAAACTCCATCAAGTCACGACCAGCCACAACCGGACCTTGATCCTCAACACGGATACGAATATCTTCGTCGTAGGCTTTGGGCAGGTAATCCATCATGGCCTTGCTTCCCTTGGGGCCATAGTCCCCAATAGAGTCACCCTCATACGACACTTGTGAACAGTGGACAGAAGCACAATATGTCCACATGGAGGGGGAAACATAAATGAAAAAGCCGAACCCAATATTTCAAAGGGTTCGGCTTTATCGACCGACGCTACACTTGCCTATGCAGGCAAGCAGGGGGTCAAACGATCTGGATCTGGGTAGCGCAAGGGCCTTTTTGGCCAACGCCAGCAACGAAGGAAACGCGTTGGTTCTCCTCCAGAGATTTAAACCCAGAACCCTGAATTTCACTGTGGTGCGCGAAGAGGTCTTTACCGCCACTCTCCGGCATGATGAAGCCGAAGCCTTTTTCGTTATTGAACCACTTCACAATACCAATTTCTGTTTTCAATGTATGTCCTAATTAATCAGGGGAAAAATGTCCCTGGACACACTATGGACGCTATCCGCATATATTGATAGCACCGTTACAAACTAAGCGGTTGGAGCACCCTGCCGGTTTCGCCACTTGCGACCCAACACAAGGGTGATTATTGACACGCAACACGACTAGTCCTTGTTAGCGGGTGAATGCCTTACCAATGCTTACATGGTTTCAGTAGGCATATCTGGCGACAAAGGGCACGGGTCTGGTAGAGCAGCGTTAGTATGAATTGACCTGAAATACAAACCAAACAGGCACAAAAAAAGCACTTAGTTTTACCTAAGTGCTTGATTCGACTAGCAAAAGAAATGGTGGGTGCTGAGGGGTTCGAACCCCCGACCTACGCCTTGTAAGGGCGCCGCTCTACCAGCTGAGCTAAGCACCCATTTCTGTGATGCCGTTCTTCTTGTGAAGAAAAAGAATTATAGGACCAAAGAATTTTTTTTGCAAGTCTTTTGCGTAAATTAATTTAAAAATTAATTCACAGCGTCTTTCAGAGCCTTACCGGGACGGAACTTGGGCACGTTTGCGCCTTCGATCTCGATGGTTTCACCGGTACGTGGGTTACGACCCGAACGGGCAGCGCGTTCCGACACAGCGAAGGTGCCAAAACCAACCAGAGTAACCGTATCTTTTTCTTTCAGCGTGGTGGTCACGGCATCGATAAACGCATCCAGTGCACGACCAGCGTCAGCTTTGGACAGATCGGCTTTGGTGGAAATGAATTCGATAAGCTCGGTTTTATTCATTGAGAAAATACCCCTGAAAATTATTTTACGGGCCCCCAGCGGGAACCAGTTTGTGGCGGTCAGACTTAATAGTGACAAACGACAGGGCAAGCAAGCACTACCGTCTGCCATGGCTACCGGGCGCACAAGTGCCCCGGTTGGCTACCGCGTATTAAGCCTTCGTTTAATACCCGTGTCAAGCAAAAAAACCCCTGTAACCCGCATCATTGCTCACTGTTGATACAAGTTGCAGGACTTTCCCTATTTTGCATCGAGAAACTTAACAGGCTGCCTCAAATATGTTATTTGGGCTTTGAAACCCCAAAAAATTAGCTGGCTGATACTACGTTTTTGAACATTTTTTCAAGCGCTTGCGCACATCCAGCAGCGACTCTGCAAGCCGTCGCTCGCATAAATTTCCTTTTATGCCTCGCACTTAGCCTCACCCTACCTTCTTGTCTGAGGGCGAGAGGCTTCATTTCTGCACCCCTCTCCTGAACACCAACCATGCCCATATCGAAGCGGCCTGCCCTCCTACAATTTTCTGCATTGTTTGACTGTATTTCGGTACTTGCTACCGTCAAGGAGCGCAGCGATGCACGGCAAGGTTTATTTGGTTGGGGCGGGGCCTGGCGACCCTGAACTTCTCACACTACGCGCTTTATACCTGCTGCAACATGCAGATGCGGTGGTATATGACCGTCTGGTCAGCCGCGCCATCATGAGCTGCATCAATCCTGAGGCCACCTTGCATGACGTCGGTAAAGTTGCCGCCTGCAAGCCCAGCATGCAGGACGACATCAACGGCACGCTCTTGTCCTTGAGCAGAACACATCAGCACGTTGTTCGCCTGAAAGGCGGTGACCCCTTTATTTTTGGCCGTGGAGGCGAAGAGCAGCTGTATCTGCAACAACATGGAGTCCAGGTTGAAGTCGTGCCCGGGATTACGGCAGCGACAGGTTGTGCGGCTTCTCTAGGCATTCCCTTGACCCATCGCGGGCTGGCCAGCAGTGTGCGCTTTATCACCGGGCACCTGCGCGACAACCAGGGGCTGGAACTGAACTGGGCCTCCTTGTCTGATCCCACCTGTACGCTGGTGTTCTACATGGCCATGGCCAATTGCAGCCATATTGCCCAGGCCTTGATTCAACATGGGCGCAGCCCGCATACGCCTATCGCCTTGGCACAAGATGCCACGCTTAAAAGCCAGCGCTGGGGCTTGGGTACTTTGCAAACACTTCCACAGCTTGCGCAAACCTTCAGTCCCCCAGCCTTGTTGATTATCGGCCAGGTGGTGCAGTTGCATCCGGATTACCCGCAACCCGCCTCAAACACGCAAGATGTCCTCGCCTGCGCACCCTCCTGGGCCTTGATGTGAAAGGTTTGCACCTCCCTTTCAAGCTCAGTGGCAGGCAGTTTCTGGCCAACATGTGGCTAGCCGTGCTGCTCTCCCTTCTTTGGCCACAACAAGCCGCTGCTGATGAAACCGCTTTGACACCGGAGCGGCAAGCCTCTTTACGGACGCTGCTTCATCAAGAATGCGGCTCATGTCATGGCTTGCTCCTGAAAGGAGGCCTGGGGCCTGCTTTAACGGCTAACGCCTTGCAAGACCAAAGCGCACAGCAGATCGCCCTGACGATCATGCAGGGCCGTCCCGGAACAGCCATGCCTGCCTGGAACCGCTTCTTGCAGCCAGCGGAAAGCCTCTGGCTGGCTCATTTTCTTCTCCATGAATCGGATGCAGCACCATGAAAGCACTGATGACTCTGAGCCTGCTTGTCGCTTTAAGCGGCTGTGCCAACCCATTACGCGGCACGAATGACCTGGGGCTGGTTGTAGAGCGTGCGACGGGCAGTGTGGCTGTCGTTGAAACCAGTCATCGCAGCCGCTTGGCACGAATTGAAGGTTTGGGTGATCTGTCCCACGCCCATATCACCTACTCACGTGACGGGCGTTATGGCTATGTCTTTGGACGGGACGGCGGCCTGAGCAAAGTGGACCTGCTTCAACAAGTTCTAGTTCATCGCATCATTCAGTCCGGCAATGCCATAGGTGGCGCCATCTCCCAGGATGGCAAGCTGATTGTGGTGCAAAACTACGAACCGGGTGGTATCAAGGTTTTTGATGCGGACACCCTGGCCCTGATCAGTGAAGTCCCGTCTTACTACGCCCCCAACAAACGTGCCAAAGTGGTTGGTCTGGCGGACTTACCCAATCAGCAATTTGCCTACTCCTTGTTCGAGGCAGGTGAAATCTGGCTGACCGATTTATCCGACCCCTTACGCCCCACAACACGGCGTTTTGCAGCGGGTCGTCAGCCTTACGATGCCATGGTCACCCCGGATGGGAGGTACTACATTGCCGGACTGTTTGGCGAGGATGCCCTGGCCATGCTGGATTTGTGGAATCCTGAAAATGGAGTCCAAAAAATCTTGCAAGGCTATGGTCGGGGAGAGTCCGCCCTGCCCGTCTACAAAATGCCGCATCTACGGGGTTGGTCCTTGGCTGGTCAGGACTTATTTTTACCGGCCATTGGACGCCATGAGGTTCTGGTCGCCAGCACCGTGAACTGGCAAGAGAAAACTCGCATTCCGGTTCATGGACAACCCGTTTTTGTGATGGCTCAGCCCGATGGCCGTCAGGTCTGGGTGAACTTCGCTTTTCCAGACAACGACAAGGTACAGGTGATTGATGTCGCCACCCTGGAAGTGGTTCAAACCTTGGACGTAGGCAAAGCCGTTCTCCACATGGAATTCACCCCTAGGGGTGAGGCTGTCTGGATTTCAGCGCGAGACGACAACAAAGTCAGTGTGTACGACACCCACAATTTCAAGCGTCTGGACAGCCTGGATATTCAGCACCCGAGTGGAGTGTTTTTTACGCATCGGAGTGGTCGCATTGGTTTCTGATCTTTCCCCTTCTGCCTTTCAACTATTGAACGCCTGGCAACATGGCTTCCCCTTGGAACCCCGACCGTTCCGCACGCTGGGACTGCTCTTGGGGCTTAGCGAACAAGCCGTGATGGACTACCTGCAACGCTGGCAAGACCGAGGCATCATCAGCCGTATCGGGCCAGTACTGAACCCTGCCTGTATGAGCAGCACTTTGGTGGGCATGCATGTGCCCGCCAAGGATCTGAACACGGTTGCAGACTGGATCAGTGCCCTGCCCGCCGTGAACCACAACTACGAGCGCGAACATGCCATCAATCTCTGGTTTGTGCTGACCTGTGCGAATGAACAAGAACGGCAGGCGGCCTTGGAGCACATCGCTGAACATACCGGCTTGTTGCCCTTGTCCTTGCCCATGATCCGGGCCTATCACATTGACCTGGGGTTTAGCCTTGTTCCACATACCAAGAGCACCAGCCCCTTGTCGCCAAGCAAGGGGCTGCCCGCATTAGGCAGTACTGAACGCAAACTGCTGGAGTGTTCTTTGCAAGGTTTGAAGATTCAAGCCGACCCCTTCAAGCCTTGGGCAGAGCAAGTACAGATCAGCGAGAAACAAGTGCTGCAACAGCTACGCGGCTTTCTGGAACAAGGCATATTCCGGCGATTTGGCGTGGTCCTGCGCCATCGAAAACTGGGCTACCAAGCCAATGCCATGTGTGTCTGGACGGTAGACAAGCATCGCATTGATGCCCTAGGCGAGGAGCTGGCCAGGCAAGACGACATCACGCTGTGCTATCAGCGGCAGCCCTGCCCGCCACATTGGAATCACAATCTGTTTTGCATGATTCACGGCAAAAACCGTCAGGACGTACTGACAAACCATGCGGAGTTGAATAATCGTTTTGACTTGGGTCAGCTCCCGCAGGAAGTGTTGTTCTCCACTCGCTGCTTCAAACAACGAGGCGCACTGCTTAGCCCGGCTCATCATGACTGATCATCACACCCCACCATTGCATGCGCCGGTTGAACTGGACAAGACCGATCGCCACATTCTGAATCGCCTGCAAGATGGTTTCCCCATCTGCTCCCGCCCCTTTGCACAGTTGGCACCTGATTTTTCCTTGAGCGAGTCTGCCTTGATTGCACGTGTCCAGCACTTGCGGCAATCCGGGATATTGACCCGCTTTGGGCCCCTCTTCCAGATCGAGGCTTTAGGCGGTGCTTACTGCCTGGTCGCTATGGCCGTACCCGAAAAACGCTGGGACAGTACCGTCATAGCCGTCAACCGCCATCCTGAAGTCGCTCACAACTACCGGCGCGCCCATGCCTTGAATATGTGGTTTGTACTGGCTACGGCGACACCGCAAGACATCGAATCCTGCCTGCAGACAATTGAAGCTGAAACCGGCCTACCCGTCTTTGCTTTTCCCAAAGAGCAGGAATACGCCCTAAGCCTGAAACTGGAGCTTTGATATGGTGCATTTGAATCCCGCCTATACCGCACTGATCCATGCCTCGCAGCGGGGTTTGGCGATAGAGCCACAGCCCTACCTAAAACTGGCGCAAGAGTTGGGTGTATCCGAAGCTTATGTCATGAAGCAGTTTCAAACCATGCTGGACCAAGGCTTGATACGGCGCATTGCAGCCATCCCCAATCACTATGCTCTGGGCTACGTAGCCAATGGCATGTGCGTCTGGAATATCACGGACGACAAGCTAGACCTAGTCGGTACATGGCTAGGCTCGCAAGCCGGAGTCAGCCACTGCTATCGTCGTCCGCGTCGTCTACCCCAGTGGCCGTACAACCTGTTCGCCATGCTGCATGGCAAGGACCATGACACGGTACGTGCCCAGGCACAGAGCATCAGCCTGCAAATATCGCAGCGCTTTCCTGGCGTCCTGCACGATCACGATATTTTGTTTTCCACGGCCATTCTTAAAAAGACCGGCCTGCGTCTACGGAGGCCTTGAGCATGTTCCGGATATCCCGTTTTGTTGCTGCCCTGCACGCTCCTGTTACGCCGACACGCGTCAGCAAGGCCCCTGTGGTGATCTGGAATCTGATACGTCGTTGCAATCTGCATTGCAGCCACTGCTACTCTGCCTCTACCAACAAGGACTTCCCTGGCGAGCTGAGCTACGAACAAGTCTGCACTGTCATGGATGACCTGCATCAATTCGGTGTACGCGCCCTGATCCTGTCCGGCGGCGAACCTTTGCTACGCCCAGATATTTACGACTTGGGCCGACGTGCGAAAACACTGGGCATGTACGTAGGACTATCGTCCAACGGCACCTTGATAACCGAGCAAAATATTGATCAGATTGCCAACTGCGGCTTTGACTACGTAGGCATCTCCCTGGACGGTTTGCAGGCCCGCCATGACCGAATTCGTGGAGAGGACGGAGCCTACGCGGCCTCCTTGCACGGCTTGAGACTATGCCGTGAAAAACAGTTGAAAGTAGGCCTGCGCTTTACCCTGACTCAAGAAAATGCAGTTGATCTAAATGGCCTGCTGGCTGTGATGGAGCAGGAACAAATCGACCGCTTTTATCTCTCTCATTTGAACTATGCAGGTCGGGGTTTGGGCAACCGCGCCCTGGCCAGTCACCACGCCGTCACCCGGCAGGCTATGGAGCAGCTTTTCACAACCTGCATGACCTATCAAAAAGCCGGCAAACCCAAAGAGTTCACCTCGGGCAACAACGATGCTGACGGTGTTTTCTTTCTGCACTGGGTGCGACGGCATTACCCCGAGCAAGCTCCCAAAATTCTGACTATGTTGTGCCAATGGGGAGGCAATTCCTCCGGCCAAGGAATTGCGAACATCGATAACCGTGGCAATGTTCATCCCGACACCATGTGGTGGCATTACAGCCTTGGAAACGTGTTGCAACGGCCTTTCTCGGAGATTTGGTCCAACGATCAAGATCCCTTGCTGACAGGCCTGCGGCAACGACCCAGGCCTGTACAGGGGCGCTGTGCTGGCTGTGCCTACCTGGATATCTGCAATGGCAATACGCGCACTCGGGCAGAAAAAAGCACAGGCAATGTGTGGGCAGAAGATCCGGGATGCTATCTCAACGATCAGGAAATCACTGTCTGAACGCCCTCCAGGCAATTAACAAGAACCATTTTTACTCAACCACAGTTCTGGAACCTCTGCCCTGCCCCCTGACTTCTGAAGCCTCAAATAGTACCCAGCACTCCCAATAAAATCAGGTGAGCTGCTGGGAAAAAGAGTGCGGAATCAAAACACAGCCAGCTTCAAGTGCCAGCCTGGACAGGCCTAAATTGAAGGGCCAAAAAAAGTGAGGCAAGCGATCTTGCCTCACTCAAACTCAGTAACAACAACAACAACAACAACAACAACAACAACAACAACAACAACAACAACAACAACAACAACAACAACAACAACACTTCACTTAGTTCTTCATCACACAGTTCACCTAAGCAAGCTGATAGCGCACCTAGGCCAGCTCACAGATCAAGCCTTGCTGCTGCAACAGCTCAACCAAAGGCTGTACATCCCACGATGACTTCCAGGCAATCACGATGCGCTCGCCTGGCACCCAGGACTGGCACAGGGGTGCCCAGAAATCACGATTCAACAAGGTGTCTTGCAAGACCACCCCCGCCTGATCCAAGGCCATCAAACGGGCATCACGACGTGCCTTCTCCAAAATCGCAGGCAAAATCAGTGGCAGGTACAAGACCCAATCTGCCTGGTTCAATTTGCGCAAGGCGCGCAGCGTCAGCAAGTCCACTGCCTCCAAGTCGGCGATAGGCAAAATGGTGACCTGAATATGCTGCTGAGGGGTTTCTGTCCTCAAGGCAGCATCAAAGGCTGCCAGCGCTTCCGTAGCCTTGCCTTGCGCCAGGAGATCGGGGATAGGACTATCCAGTACGTAATCAAAGAAATGACGACGGGTATGTACCTCGGGGAAAGCCTGTTTGATATCGGCTCGGCGGCGAGCCAGCAAACCGGCCAAGTCCCCTACTGACTCAGGCAGCTCGCTTTCTATCCACTCCCGAACACGCCGCGCCAGTACAGGAGCTGAACCTGCAGAGGAGACCGCAATCATCAAGGGCGAACGGTCGACCATGGCAGGGACTTGTACGGTAGACAGATGCCCATCGTCGACCACATTACAGGGCAGACGCAAGGCGTCGGCTGCCTGAGCCACGATGCGATTTATCTCGCGCCGTCCAGTTGCTGCAACAACCAGCCAGGCCTCGTGGATATGCTCGGCAACAAAGGAGGTAAACAAGCTGCTTAAAGCACCCGCCTGAGCACTGGCCCTCAACCAGGAAGTTTGCTCCGGTGCGACGACGGTGACTCGCGCGCCAGCACGCAGCAAGAGCCGAACTTTACGCTCCGCAACCGTCCCGCCACCTACGACGACAACCGCCTTACCGGTCAGATTGAAGAACAAGGGAAACACATTCATTGCACGACATCCTTAAGGCGCCAGCAGACACTGGCGCCCGGTTCACACTTACTTCAGGCTGGAAAAGTAGGCAGCCAGTTCATTCACCATTTCCGGGCTAAGAGGCTCGGCCATCGGGCTCATGATGGGATCGTTACGCTCTCGCGATTTGAACTGCTGTAGCTGCTTGACCAGATACTCCACCTTCTGCCCTGCCAGGTTGGGATACATACCTTCCGTGCTGACACCTTCCAGCCCATGGCAGGACGCGCACAAAGGCAGCATGGACGATGCCTGGGCCGATAGTTGCGACTGCCCATGCGAGCCTTGTAAACCCACTGCTTTGTCCGCTGCCAAAGCGACACTGGAACCCAAGAGGCCCACAAGAGCCATACCCATAAAAAGCTTTTTCATGACGTTCCTTTGCTTAGAATTTTTGGGTTTCAGGCTGACCAATGGTGAGCCAACGAGTACGGGCACGCGAGAAAATGCCCGATGGGCTTTCCATCTTGTGTTCAGCTACCAGCTCCAGACTGCGGCTGTCGTAAATCTTCAAGCGATCCCCCCAGTAACCCGAACTGACGTAGAGGTAATCGCCCGTGCGGTTGTAGTTGGGGAAGAAGGCATGACCACCCACGTCCAAAGTCTTCACCACGGACAAGGTGTTTTTATCGATCAGCTGAATCCAGGAAGCGCGCTTGTCCTTGTCGATAATGTCCACCGCCACATACGGGGCATTAGGATGGGCGGCGGGGGATTCGGTGGCTCCGGCAACGGGAATCTGCTTCACCACAGAGAAGTCTTTGACATCCCAGGCAGTAACCACAGAGCCTAACTTGCAGGTGCCCATATTGGTGCCGAAGGCCAGCATGCGGCCGTTCACTTCCGTGACAGCACCCGAGCCTGCGTGAGGCTGACAGCCAGCCGGAATGTCACGTACCACCTTGTCGTCCTTCAGGTCGATAGCCACGTATTTGTTGTCGTCGTAAGAGGCCACCATGGAATAGCGACCATCCGGCGTCAGGAAGGTGTCGTGCAACATGCGGCCGACCTTGGCCAGTTTGGTGACCGGCATATCCGGCTTGTCCGGATCAATAATCCAGATCTGCCCGGCTTGGCGCAGTGTCAATGCAAACTTGTTATTGATACGACTACCAATAATCGGACCACCGGCGGATTTGATGAAATTGCCGTCCGGGTCCTCGCCCTCCAGAGCGATATATTTCACTGGTTCCAGGGTGTCGGCCTTCAGGATAACCATGCTGTTGGGTACGAAGGAACTCAGTGCCAGCCACTTGCCATCTTTGGATAAGGCAATACCCGTACCAGTCAGCCCCACCTTGGCCTGACGAACAATCTGCAAGGTGTACAAGTCGATTTTGTAGACGTGCCCATCATCACTTTTCAGGTATCCCCAGCGCTCGTGGCTGGGGCTGAATTCCATGATGTGTGGCGCGCCAACCGTGGCAATTTCACCCACCTTCTGGTTGTTCTTGCCATTGATGAAAACAGCACGAGCCTGATTGGAACCATCGCCCCGCCCATAACGCCCGCGGGCCATGATGACCATCAAGTCGTAGACGGAATCGATCTCGTAATTGGGTTTGCCGGGCAAGGTGGATTCGTCTACCAGCACTTTCACGCTGGCACGTATCTGATCCATATCCCAAGTGCGTTCCACCACGGGTTCGTTCTTGATCATCTTGGCCAATGCGCGAATATCCTCGTCGGGCAAGCGTCCGACAAAAGGTGGCATCAAGGTATCCGGAATCCCGGTCATGATGGTGCCGCGCAAGGCAATCTCACTTTGAACCAGGCGATCACTGTGCAGGCCCGGAGCGATATACCCTCCCCGGTCGGCTGCGTGACACACCGCACAGTTTTGCTGAAACAAGTTGTCTACCCGAACTTGCTCTTCCGTCGGGGCCGCCAAAGCCGCGCTGACGGTGGTAGACAGGAAGGCCAGGGTCATCATTTTTCTATACATTCCATTACCTCCAACAATTGCCTTGCTAAAGGGCAAGACCAAACAAACTATAACGATTGTTATTTTTTACTGAGAAGGTATGGATACGGATTAAATAATGGGGATGGTTTTTTTATATCGTAATTACGGGATATTAAATACTCTTACCTAGATAAAAACATCCATGACAAGGAGCCAGTTGGCAGATCAAGAAGCCGGATAAATTTATCACGAACGAATATTCATTTTGACTTAACTCAAGTTAAAACTAGAGGCTGCTGCCTATAGTGGCCCGGCCTGGCTCGCCCTTGATGGTTTTGATTATTTTTCCGGTCCCGCCATGTTTTCTTTACCGATTACGCTTTCCCATACTCATAGCCCACCGTATAAACGACAAATTGCACGTCAAATCGAAACCCTGATCTGTTCGGGACGTTTGCAAGAAGGCAATCGCCTGCCTTCAATCAACCGAATGGCGTCTCTGCTGCAGGTTTCCAAAAATACGATCATGGGTGCCTATGATTTGCTGATCGACTCCAATCTGATTCATAGCGAACCTAGCCGGGGATTCTTTGTGGCTACACCTACCCGCAATGGTCGCAGTCGCCTGGCACCGGATTTTGTGCTGGAGACGGCCCACTGTTCACGCAGCCCGCGTACCAGCACGGCACAGGCCAGCGGTGTGCATGTGCCTGCTGCCAGCGTGCCCGTTCGTTTTGATTTCAAGATTGGACGCCCCTCGGTCCATGCTTTTCCGCTGCGACAGTTCATTTATTTGTCCAACCAGTTGCTGCGTTACGCAGGCTCTGCCATGGCAGACTATCCACCGCCTGAAGGTCTATGGGGTTTGCGGCTGCAAATTGCGGATTATCTGGCGGCCAGCAAGGGCATATTGGCTGACCCGGAGCACATCATCATCACTGCAGGAACACAGGAGTCCTTAAGTCTGATCGCAGCTCATTTCCTGGACGAAAAAAGCTGTGCGGTGCATGAGTCGCCCGGCTACAACGGCTTCAGACATTTGCTGGCGCGGCACCGTGCACAAAGTATTCCCGTGCCTGTGGACCAGCACGGCTTGCGCACAGACACACTGCCCGACAAGGCTGTTCAGTTGGCTTTCGTCACGCCCTCCCATCAGTACCCTTTGGGGCACACCTTGACGGTAAGTCGCAGACAGGAGCTACTGGCTTGGGCCAGTACCAGTGGCGCTTTGATTATTGAGGACGATTATGACGGGGACTTCTGTTATGGCCCGGCCTTGCCCGCGCCACTCAAGGCCATGAGCCCCGGACAGGTGATTTACCTGGGTTCGTTTTCCAAAACCTTGGGCCCTGGTTTGCGCTTGGGCTATATGGTCTGTCCTCCCCACCTGAGCCAGGATTTTATTGCTCGCAAGGCCTTGCTCAACAACGGGTCACCTTGGCTAACACAAGCCGTGTTGGCACGTTTTTTTGATGAGTATGACTATCCACGGCACCTGCAATACCTGCGCCGCCGTTATCTGGAGCAACGCAATACGCTGTTGCAGGGACTGAAAAAAGTGTGGGGAAATACGGGCGTAGTCAGCGGACACAATGCTGGCATGCATCTGGCTTTTCGCCTGCCACAACAAAGCCCAAATGCCCACCACGTTGCCGCTGCGGCACTGCGCCATGGCATACGGCTCTACCCTTTGGCACAGGCCGCCAGCCAGGAAACAGACAGCACGAATCCACGCCATCTGCTGTTTGGCTATGCGAATCTGGAATGCAGGGAATTGCAGCAAGCAATGCAGCATCTAGCCCTGATACAGCCCAGGCTGAACCATGGCTAGATGTGCGAAGAGCTTAGGACTGGGCCAGTGCCTGATCAAAGTCCGAGGTCAGATCGATAATCTCTTCAATACCTACGGAGATACGCAACTGATTGTCGGCAATGCCCATCAGAGCGCGCTGCTCAGCGCCCATCTCGTAGTAGATGGTGTGGGCCACGGGCAGCACCAGACTGCGGTTGTCACCCAAGTGCGTAGCCAGTACAAAGACTTTCAGGCGATTCAGGAAGTCGAAGATTTCAATGCCCTCTTCCAGCACTACGCTCATCAGGCCACCGAAGCGATTGCCGAACAATTGAGCCGTACGCTCGTGCTGCGGGTGATCTTCCAGGCCGGGATACTGCACGTGCTTGACCTTGGGATGCGCCTTCAAATGGCGCGCCAAGGCCAGGGCGTTGGAACAGATACGCTCCATACGCAAAGGCAAGGTTTCCGAACCGACGGCCAGGCGGTGAGCCACGTCAGACGACAAGGTGCCGCCCATATCGCGCAAGCCCTTTTTCCGAATCTGTACCAAACCCCAATTCTGCGTATTGCCCGTGCGGTAGACCTCGGCAATATTGGGGTAGGTCGTCCAGTCAAACAGGCCGGTATCCGTCACCATGCCACCCAAGGCATTACCGTGACCACCAATGTGTTTGGACAGGGAATTGACCACCAGAGAGGCCTTGAACTCACGGCCGGGCGACAGGTAAGGCGAGGACAAGGTGGCATCGACCACATACAACAGCCCCTCGTCCTGACACCATTGCCCCACCCCTTGCAGATCAGCTACCTGTGTACCGGGATTGGCAATGGTCTCAACAAAGACCATGCGGGTATTGGGCTGCCGTGCGGCTTGCACCTGGGCCAGATCGGTTGCATCCACCAGCGTGGTTTGTACACCCAGGTCGCGCAAAGTCCCCAGCAAGCTATTGGTATTACCGAACAGGAATTTGCTGGCAATCAGGTGATCGCCCTGGCGCAGCAAGGTAAACAAGGTTGCTGTCAGCGCCGCCATACCTGTGGCAAAACTGACGCTGCCTATGCCTTTTTCCATGCGTGTAATCTTGGCTTCCAACGCCGCCGTGGTGGGCGTGCCTTGACGGGAATAGGTAAAGCCGGACTTGCCCTGAAAGACCGCAGCCAGCTCACGCGCATCCTGAAAACCGAACTCGGTCGATGGGTGCAATGGCTGATGGATAGCGCCATGCTGCGTGCCCAAGCGACGGTCAGAGTGCAAGGTAGAGGTAATAAAGCCGTTTTCTTCCATGATCGTTTCCAAGCCCATAATGCGTGTACACACCGTCAGCGCCGATTGGGTTTTGCCCGGCTGACGGCCAATTACCTATTATCTGGTGAAGCGGCGGATGAAACCCGCCGTTTTTTATACAAATAAGTAATTAAGCAAGTAACAAGACTTAAAGGAAATTAAGACTGGCTACGTTGGCGCAAGGTTTCGTACAAGCAAACCGCACTGGCGACGCTAACATTCAGGCTTTCTACTGCGCCCATCATGGGGATGGAAACCAGCTCGTCGCAGGTTTCACGAGTCAGACGGCGCATGCCCTCGCCCTCGGCACCCATTACCCAGGCCATGGGACGGCGTGCATCGACCTGGTGAAAGGTATGCGTGGCCTGGTCGCTGGTGCCAACCAACCAGACATCACGCTCGCGCAGCATACGCATGGTACGGGCCAGGTTCGTTACCGTAATGTAAGGCGTAGACTCTGCACCGCCGCAAGCCACGCGTGATACGGTGGCATTCAGACCCACAGCGCGGTCACGAGGCGCAATTACGGCGTGGGCACCTGCCGCATTGGCGCTACGCAAGCAGGCCCCCAGATTGTGGGGGTCTGTCACTCCATCCAGAATCAACAGAAAAGGAACCTGACCGGCCTCTTCCAGATCGTCCAGCAATTCATTGACATCGACAGCCAGTTCTTGCTCCAGAGCCAATGCCACCACGCCCTGATGGCGCGTGCCTTTGGCCAGACCATCCAGACGCTCGACCGGCACAGCCATGACTTTCAAGCCAGCCTGTTCTACCTGTTCGATAAAAGCCAGCATCCGTTTATCGCGCCGGGTCTGATCCACATAGACCTCGCGCACCGAAGCGGCGCTAAAACGAACTCGGGCAATAACGGCATGAAAACCGGCCAAAACCTGCTGAGGCATAACAATCCTTGGGGGAAATAAGAGCAAATAAAGAAAGCCGGGCAAAAAGCCCGGCTTGGCATTGTACGCCTATCGACGGCGTCCTCTAGGGCTACGCGTGGATTTCGCAGACTTGGCTGCCTTCTCCGCACTGCGCTTTTCATCCCGCTCAGCCTGTTTTTGCGAAGCACGTCGTTGGGATGCCGTGGTGCCCTTCAAGGCCAGCGGTTTGGTTGGGGCCGCTTTCTTGATGGGACGCTCGGATGGATCACCCCCTTCAGCCGCCGCCTTCACCGCCTTGTAGCCCACGCCTTTAACCAGACGGAACTCAATACGGCGCGCTTCCAGATCAACACGAGCAACCTGGACTTGCACCGCGTCGGTCAGGCGATAACGCAGACCGGTGCGCTCACCACGCAGCTCGTTCGAAGTTTCGTTGTACTGGAAGTAATCCGCACCCAGCTCGGAGACATGGACCAGACCCTCCACATACAAGGTATCCAGCGTCACAAACAGACCGAAGCTGGTCACGCCGCTGATCTTGCCGGAGTATTCCTCGCCCACGTGCTCTTTAACAAACCAGCACTTGAGCCAGGCTTCCACATCTTTGGAAGCCTCATCAGCACGACGCTCGCGCGCTGACAACAAGGCACCCAATTTTTCCCAACGTGCAAAGTCACGCTTGCTGGCTGGCAAGGCGGCATCGCCCGGATCCTCGTCGATAGCCGGAATGTAGCGCTCGCCCTTCAAAATACCCTTGATGACACGGTGCACCAGCAAGTCCGGGTAACGTCTAATCGGCGAGGTGAAGTGCGCGTACTGCGAATAGGCCAGACCGAAGTGACCCGTTTTTTCCGGACTGTAAATAGCCTGCTGCATGGACCGCAAACACATGGTCTGAATGACGGCAAAGTCAGAACGGCCACGAGCCGCAGCCACGACTTTGGCGTAATCCGCAGAAGTAGGCTCGTCGCCTCCTTCCAGCGTCAAACCTAAACTGCGCAAATACTCACGCAAGGCTTCCAGCTTGGGCGGCGTCGGGCCTTCGTGCACGCGGTATAAACCGTTGCGACGGCTGCGGGCAATAAAGTCTGCAGCACAGGTATTGGCTGCCAACATGCACTCTTCAATCAGCTTGTGCGCATCGTTACGGACCAAGGGTTCGATACGTTCAATACGACCCAAGGGGTTGCACACAATCTTGGTTTCAACCGTATCGAAGTCAATCGCACCACGTGCAGCACGGCGCTCGGCCAGCAGGCGGTACAAGGAGTACAGGTTCTGCACAGGCTCCAGCACGTGCTGAATCTGGGTGGCCGCCGGGCCAGTGGGCTGCTGCAAGGCGCTCCAGATATCGGAATACGTGGTGCGTGCATGTGAATGAATGACCGCTTCATAAAACTGGTAGGCCGACACGGTGCCGGATTTGGCACCATCGGCCAACACGACCATATCGCATACCATGACCAGACGGTCTACCGACGGATTCAGAGAACAAATCCCGTTGGACAGGCTTTCTGGCAGCATGGGGATCACGCGGCGCGGGAAATACACACTGGTGCCACGCTCCAGAGCGTCTTCATCCAGGGCATCGCCAGAACGCACGTAATGGCTGACGTCGGCAATCGCAACCAGCAAACGCCATGCCCAGCGCGAGCGCTTGCCCGTGCCGATATCAACGCGTTCGCAGTACACCGCATCGTCAAAATCTCGTGCGTCTTCACCGTCAATAGTGATGAAAGGCACATCGCGCAAATCAACGCGGCCTTTGTATTCCGATGGCTTGACCTTGGCGGGAATGCGCGCAGCCTGCTTGAGCGCCTTCTCGGAAAAATCGACCGGCACTTCAAACTTGCGCACGGCAATTTCAATTTCCATGCCGGGATCGTCAATTTCCCCCAGCACTTCAATCACACGCCCCAAAGGCTGACGATGGCGCTCGGGCTGCTGAGTAATCTCTACCGTCACAACCTGACCGGGCTCGGCCTCGCCCTGGTCTCCGTTGGGAATCAGGATGTCGTGCTTGATACGTTGATCTTCGGGCACCACGATAAACGTGCCACGCTCCCGCAGAAAACGGCCCACCAGCTTGCTGGTGTGGCGCGCAGTAACTTCCACAATCGAGGCATCTGGCTTGCCGCGGTATTCACCGACGATACGCACCATAACGTGGTCGCCGTGCAACACTTTGGCCATTTCTCGTGGCGACAAGAACAGATCGGGCTGCCCATCGTCGCGCTGCAAGAAACCAAAGCCGTCGCGATGGCCCAACACTTTGCCGGCGATAAAACCAGTTTGGTTATTTTTGCGAATTTTGCCTTCGGGGGAAATCAGCAACTGACCATCGCGCTCCATTGCGCGCACACGCCGCTCGAAACCCACCGTAATTTCTTTGCCCAGGCCCAGCTTTTTCGCCAGAGCCTGCATGGTCAGGCCGTCTGCATCTTCGCGCAGCCCCGCCAGGATCACTTCCCGAGTCGGGGTATCCGGGTCGAAGTCAGGCGGCAACTCATAACGGCCCGTTGATTGAATACGGTCCTCAGTACTGTCTTGATGTTTTTTATTCAAAAGGACACTTCCATTATTAATAAAGTATGCCTATAATCCTTTTTCTTTGCTGCTCACGCAGTAAAGTCGTTCAAGGCTTTTGGCACAGCCATAAGCATACAACGATATGCCCAGGTGGCGGAATTGGTAGACGCGCATGGTTCAGGTCCATGTGCCTTCGGGTGTGGAGGTTCGAGTCCTCTTCTGGGCACCAAATTCCAAAAAAGCCGATCATCGCAAGATGGTCGGCTTTTTGCTTTCCAGCCCAGAAAGTCAGGTGCTTGAGCACCTGACGTGGGGGCGAGAAAGGTCGGGCATGCAAGCCCGACCGGGGTCGCGCCCGTGTGACCGAGTCCTCTTCTGGGCACCAAAATTCCGAAAGGCCGCTCATTTCTCAATGGTCGGCCTTTCTTATTTGGTTGCTCCATGAATTTATTATCCTTCAGCATCAATCCGATTACGTCTGACTGTGGCAGAAAACAAGCAGCAATACGACCCCCTTCTTTTGTACACACAGCCATTTCCACACAAAAAATCACCACCGCATGATCGGCTGCTTTCTTTACAGGCCTGTGAATACCCCTTGAAGCAAGCACCTGGGGAGCCAAGGCAACACACTCAAAGCAAAACACCGCCTGCCCTGCTTTGTACAACCATAAAAAACCGACTGTGTTTCTACAGTCGGTTTTCAGTCTCAGGATGCAGTAGGTTTAACCCCCGCAGCCACCGCAACATGCACCATCTTCACCATGCGCAGGTTTGGCGATTTGATAGCCGGCCCGCTCGACCGCAGCATGCAGATCTTCCAGCGAGACCTGGGTTTCATCAAAACGAACCGACGCCTTTGCGTTTTCGAACGAGGCATCTGCCGCTTGTACGCCTTCAATAGCCGCCAAGGCAATAGCCACTTTATCGGCGCATTCAGGGTGTCGCAAACCCGCCAGTTTCAGCATTCCAACTTGCATTTTTTATCCCTTTAACATGAGGTGAGGCAGTTGATGAAATCGCCACCGCCCATAAAGATATATATTAAATACATCTTATAGATACGGCAAGGTGCCAGGACAAGAACGATGCGCCAGCCTGGAGGCAGACACAAAAAAACCGGCTTGCCCGCTGACCACAGGCAAACCGGTCTGAAAACTGTTTTCTGAACAGGCTCCTTTGCTTGTTAGCAGTGCCTGCCCTCCCTTGAACGACCCTGACTTACCTCATACCCAGCTTGCGACTGGCTGCCAGCAAGGCCACGATACTCAACGCCGCGGCCAGAATCAGGTAGTAACTGGGCGCCACCGGAGAGCCGGTCAGTGAAATCAGACCCGTGGCAATCACAGGTGCAAAACCACCAAAGACAGTGACGCCGACGTTGTAGCTCAAGGACATGCCTGTAACACGGGTACGCACCGGAAAAAACATCAGCCATCAGTCCGGCCAAGGGGGCGAAGTACACGGCTTTGAGCAAAGCCATCAAACCTACAACCAGAATCAGCGCCGTTTGGGTCGCCTCGCTATTCAACCACATGAAGGACGGGAAGATCGTAATCGCATACAGCACGGCAGCGGTGAGCATGATCTTGATCCGACCAACTTTACCTGCGACATAACCTACCAACGGCGTAGCAATAGTCAGAATCAAGCCTGCTGTTAAGGTTGCCAAGAATCCGGCGGATTGTGGAACATGCAATGTGGTCGCCGCATAGGACGGCATATAAGTAATCAGGTAGTTGGAGGCGGTAGACAAGATCAAGGTGCCTAAAGCAATCAACAGCAAAGCCTTTTGTGAACTCAGTACTTCTCGCACTGGCTGACCGCCCGGCTCACTTTCTTTGAAATCCGGAGACTCATCCACCGTTTTGCGGATCCAGTATCCTACCGGCCCCAGCAACAAGCCGAAGAAAAAAGGAACACGCCACCCCCAATCCAGCATCTGCTGTTCGCTTAAGGTAGAAGTCAACACATAACCGAACAAAGAAGCCAGCACGACACCAAAGCCCTGACTGGCAAACTGCAGACTGGCCACAAATGCGCGAGAGCGTTCTGGAGCATGCTCCATCATAAATGCGGTAGAACTGCCAAATTCGCCCCCCGCCGAAAAACCCTGAATAAAACGCGCAATCAAAATACCGATAGGCGCAATGAGCCCGAGCGTTTCATAACCAGGCATGACCGCAATCATGAACGTGCCCAATAACATCAAGAGGATGGACAGGGACAAGGCTTTCTTGCGTCCGTGTCTGTCCGCATAGGAGCCAATAACCGCGGCTCCAATGGGCCGAATCAGAAATGAAATCCCGAATGTGGCAAAAGCCAGAACCAAAGAGACAGTAGGGTCTGAGCTCGGAAAAAAAACACGACCAATGGTCAGTGCAAAGTAGGCATATACAGCAAGATCAAACCACTCCAAGGTATTCCCCACCACGGACGCGGCGACCGGCTTCCAGAACGAACGCGGTAAAGGCCCCACCGCTTTTTTGGTCTGCTCCATCTTTTATCTCCTCCTGCCCCCGGTGTTTCCGAAGGCAATGCGCCGTTACTTCTGAACGGCGTCTGTTTTTTTAAGTGTTCTTGTTCAATTCGCCCAGTTCCCAGAAAACGCTGGTCATGATGTCCAGTCCCTCTTGGATAATGGGAGTCAGCATGTGCTCATTGGGAGCGTGCTGAGAGCAGCCGGGGTAGGAGTGTGGCACCCAGATCGTGGGCAGACCCAGTACATCGGCAAAAATATCGTTGGGTACAGTTCCTGCCAAATTCGGGATCACGGCAATTTTCTGATCCGTCACTTTGCTGATCGCATCCTTGATCAAGGCGATCCACTTATTGCCCAGATCCAGCCTGGTGGCAGGCATGATCTGGCCCATATGAATACGCACCTGCTCGAAGCCACGCGCATCAAGGTGCTGGCGCAAGGTGCTTTCCAAGTCCTCTGTCTGCGTTCCCAGCACAAAACGCAAATTGCAAAAAGCCTGAGCACGAGGCGGGATAGCATTGATTGGTTTTTGCGGATTCCCGGCATCCAGTGCCAGCACTTCCAAGGTGTTCCAGCCGAACAGACGTTCGCCGTAGCTAAGGCCCGGTTCGCCCCAATGCGCATTTAAAGCCAGCCCCAAGGTATGCTGACCAATCTCCAAATCTGCAATGGCAGCCAGCACGTCCTCCGGTATGGGGCCTGGCGTCAGTTCGCGACACAACAGCTGTCCTTGAGGCCCCACCAGGCAGGCCAGAGCATTGGCCAGCACCACCGCGGGGTTTTCCATCACCCCGCCCCAATTGCCCGAGTGCAGCCCCCCTTCACGCGAAATCACCTCCAGCGAGAACAACGCAGTGCCACGCGAGCCCAAGAACAAGGTCGGCTGATTGGCGTTCAAGCGCGGGCCGTCCGAGGCCAGAAACAGATCAGCCGACAAGCTCTGTGCATGTTGTTCGCAAAACTCGCGCAAACCGATCGAGCCTCGCTCTTCACCCGTCTCAAAGATGGCTTTGAGGTTGAAACCCAAACGCCCATCGCGAGCTTGAATGACCTGTTCCAGCGCGGCCAGATTGATGCTGTGTTGGCCTTTATTGTCCGCCGTCCCCCGGCCGTACCAACGCTCCCCTTCGATCTTCAATTCCCAAGGCGCCAAGCCTTCACGCCATTGATGGTCATGTCCGGGCACCACGTCGCCATGCCCATAGGTCAGAATCGTGGGTAGCTCATCGGATTCATGTCGGTGAGCCAGAAGGATGGGGCCTGCCCCTTTGGGATTGGCCAGGATACGGACCTCAAACCCCAGTTTCACCAAGGAAGGGCCCAGCTCCTGATCCAGGTAGAGCTGCAATTGATCCGCTTTCTCCGCAGTCTGGCTGTCACTTTGAATCGCCACACGACGGCGCAAGTCCTGCTCGAAACCGCCCTCCTCAAAATAGGCGCGCACCCTGGACAAGGCTTTACTTTTTCCCATTTTTGTCTCGTTGTCTTATTGATAGGAAAGAGGACTATAGAATTCGTTTTACCTTCTGTATATTTCTATCTTTAGAATAGAATGAACTAATTTTTAGAATTCTTAAGTTAAGTCCTAAACTATCGGTACAGACGGGATTAGCTGAGCAAAATCATGGACTACAAGTACTTTCTGGCGGTGATGGAAACAGGATCACTGGCAGCAGCCAGTGCACGACTGCACATTGCCTCCAGCGCAATCAGCCGGCAAATCACCCTGTTGGAGGAATCCATAGGCGTTACGCTGTTCGAACGCAGACGGCGGGGAATGGTACTGACGGCAGCAGGTCAGGCCCTAGCCGAACATGCCCTGCGTGTGCGATTGGAGGAAGAAGCAATCTTGCAAAGCCTGCGGCAGAACGACTATGCCCAGGCACACTTGATACGAGTGGCGGCCACAGAGGGCCTGTCCCGCTATTTTCTACCCATGGTCATGGCTGAGTTTTCCAACCGAACCCCTTTGGCGCGGTTCGTCTTGAAGGTCAGCTCGCCCGATGACTGTGTGGAAATGGTCAGAAGCGGAGAGGTCGATCTCGGGGTCATTTTCAGCACGGCCCCGGTACCCGACATTGAAGTGAACTACTCCTGCCTTTCACCTATTTTTGCCATCATGCAACCTGAGCACCCCCTGAATGCGGCACGCAGTTTATCCTTGACCCAACTGCAGCCCTACCCCATTGTGATGCCCGGAGAGGAGCTAACTCAAAAGCAGTTGTTTAATCATGTCTGCCAGATGGAGAAGCTGGTCTTCAACGAGGTATTTACCTGCAATTATTCGGGAGTACTGCACGAGTTCGTCCGTCGTACCAACGCGATTGCCTTGGGGGCGTCGATCAGCCATCGCAGCAGCATGGACCACGGTCTGAAAATCGTTCCCATACTGGACCCCCGCCTGGACAGGGATCTACAGGTTTTAAGTATGGCAAAGCGGGCACTACCTCAAAGCGTCAACACTTTTCTGCAAGCCTTGATCCGGGAACTGAAGGAAGTTTGAATAACTCGATGACTGAGCTTTCCTTTAGGTTGGCTGTAACAATGCTCTGCAGCTAGTTGCTCACGCCTCTTTTTGTGAACACACAAAACAAAAAGCCGACCATCTTGCGATGATCGGCTTTTTGAGGAATTTTGGTGCCCAGGAGAGGACTCGAACCTCCACACCCGAAGGCACATGGACCTGAACCATGCGCGTCTACCAATTCCGCCACCTGGGCCCTGACTGCTGGATTTGTTTTTCAACTCGTCTCTGCAAGACAGAAAAAAACTATAACATGGTTTTGAAAGAATGCAAACTATTTCTGCTTTTTTTCATGTCTGACAGAAATAAGCGCAGCCCTTGCACTTCATAAGAATCGCTTTTATGCTTATTGCTATATCAAGAGTTGGGACAACCCATGCCAACCTGTGTACCCGCACAAGGTGGATTCAAGATATGGCCATCTGGCAATCAATGGGATCATCAAGACACGAACCCGCTGCCAGCGGGTTTTTTTATGCTTGGTTGTTTCCAGGCAAAGGGTCCTTTAATCCAACTTGCTCACCCGGAAGTCCCTTCCAAGAGCTAAACAGGAGTGTTTCATGTCTGCACCGTTTTGCTATTACCTGACTTTAGAGCAGCACCACTACCGCATTGTCCTGCACCCCGGTTGTTCACGGCTGGCTGTAGTGTGCGAAGTACATGCTGACAAGGTCGGAGATTACGAGCCGCGCTGGCTGGGTTCCAGTTGTCGCGGTGGCTATTGGGCCCGCTTCCAGCACGATATTGACAGCACCTTGTTGCTGAACATGGATGCCATTGCCCGCCTGATTGACGAACACCGTCTGGCTCATCCCGATACGGTGCTGGATACAGATTTACAGCCCGTGTTAAACGTGGGCGGACGCTTGCGCGCCCAGCCCTACCCTCAGCAAAAAGCCGCTTAGTCCAAGCGTGGGGCGTCGTCGCCCTGATCACCTTGACGCCAGTAGCTGCTGGCCCGAATCGCGCCTTTATCCAGGCCGCGTTCTTGCACCCAGTACTCACGCAAGCTTTGAGCGATGGAATATTCTGCTGCGACCCACACATAGCCGGTGCCGCTCAACTCGGGTGCGGCACGCAATGCGTCCAGAATGCCATTCAAACCGGCCAGCGAAGGAATCCAGTTCACCGTGACATGGTCCGGTGCCTCCATCGCACCGACTGTCAGCAGATTACGTGCCAATACGTAAACCTGCACCTTCACATTGGAAGGCAGTTCTTTCACTCGTCGCGCCATGGCAGGCACAGCGGTTTCGTCGCCAATCAGAACTTGCCAATCCAGGTCCTTGCTGACCAGGAAGGAGCCACGCGGCCCGGCCACACCCAGCTTGTCGCCCTCTTTAGCTTGCATGGCCCATTGGCATGCCGGGCCTTCACCGTGGACCACAAAATCAATATCCATCTCCTTTTCCTGCTCGCGGAACTCGCGAGGAGTGTAGTCGCGGATAGGTGGCTTTTCCTGACCGGCGGCAAAGACCATGCCACGCTCGCCCATTTGAGGCAGTCGCAATTCTTTAGTGACAGGGTCCGGGAAAATCAGTTTGACGTGGTCATCAAAGCCAGGGGTATAAAAACCTTCCAGATCCGAGCCTTCCAGGGTGATGCGCACCATATCAGGCCCCAGTTCGCGCCGCTTTTTTACGGTCAGCAAACGCAACTTCAAGGTATGAGCAACTTTCTGCGTTAATTGTTCAGACTGCATTCTTAAGACTCCTTGGGCAAGTTCCGTATGTCAGCGATGGCTTTTTCCAAAATGGCCACCACCTCTGCCTGTCGTTCCAGACTGGCTGTCGATTGTTCAAACATGGCCTGCTTCAGGCTGTGGCGTACCTGGACAAACTCCGGCAACCAACCTGTTTGTTCCTGCGCGGCCTTCAAATCCTCGTCGCTATTGTGTTCGGCCAGCATCTGCCGTATCCACACCAGCTTGCGCCCGCGATAGGTCAGGGACTGCATCAGGTAATCGCACTTTTCTTTTTGCTCTTCCAGATACGTGTGCCCTTCCTTGGTCAGGCTGTACATCTTGCGACGGCCTTCTTCTTCAATCAGCACCCAGCCTTGCGTGGCGCAATACGCCAGGGCGGGATAGACCGCACCAGCGCTGGGTACATAGCTGTTCTGGCTAAGCTGCGCGAAACGGCGTATCAACTGATAACCGTGAGTACTGCCCTCTTTGAGCAGGGCCATCAGCATGAGCTGCATGGCCCGAGCAGAGTATTTTCGGCCTTGGCCCATATCCAGCAGCATCCGCTCGACATCCATTGTGTTAAATTTCATGCCCATACTCTTATGCTATATCACATGACACACTATAATGATAATGAGAATGCCAATCAACTAGAAATTGAAATTAAATTTATTGAGTGAAAAATGCTTGCTTTCCCAAGGAAACTCACTCTATAATTGAATGCTTGAGACAGGCAGCAGCCTTGATCAAAAGCCCAGGTGGCGGAATTGGTAGACGCGCATGGTTCAGGTCCATGTGCCTTCGGGTGTGGAGGTTCGAGTCCTCTCCTGGGCACCACAAATTCCTCAAAAAGCCGATCATCGCAAAATGGTCGGCTTTTTGTTTTTTCCGTCTGAAAGCAAGCAGCTTGAACACGCTGTTTGAAGGCGAGGAAGCCAGATACGTAGATCCAATCAGTGTTGGTATGGTCGGGCCTCCCTTCCAGCGGTACGACCTTCCGAAAAATCAAATTCCTTTTGGACTGAAGGCAGACGTATTCAAAACTCCTCCCTGACTTACCGAAGAACAATCAGCCATAAAAAAAGCCGAAACAGCATGAGCACTGTCTCGGCTTTTTTGATTCTGGCGGTCTTACAGCAAGCTATTTCGTTGTCCCGCCCTCTTTACCATCACTCCAAGGCGCGATGACGACGCTGCCAGAAAGGCTGCGCCGCGTAGCGTTGCTCCATGCCATACAAAGCATGCTGCGAATTCAGGTGGCGCACCAAACCTAACAAATAGTCCTTTTCGTAAGCACGCGCCGGCTCGGGATTGCCTTTTGTCAGAGCTACAGCAGCCTGTGCCGATTGTGATCCGCTCCACAAGGCCGTTGCCAGGCCATTGGCGGCCAGGGGGTCCATGGCCGCGCCTGCATCACCGGCACGCAAGATGCGGCCTTCCACGAAGTAAGACACGGTGCAGCTAGCGGCAGCGCTGACTTTAGGAGTGTGAGCAGCCATCTGATTATCCAAGCCCAGGCTTTCCATACGCACTCGTGCCGCGTCGGCACAGCCCAGCAAACCGGCCCAGACCGAACCATCTCGACTCAAACCATCGGGCAAAAGATCCGAGTCCGAAAACAAGGCCACCATCAGGCGATGACCCGGCATGGGGGACAAGTACCACCACCCCAACTCGACGGCTTCTACCAGGGAAGCAGCCAAGGGTTCTGCCCCTTCAGGCAGGTCAAAGACTTGCCAGGCAGCGACCAGTCTATCCAGACGATGACGCTGGGCGGCCGCTCCGGCGGACAAGGCTGCACGACCAGTACAGTCGATTAAAGCAGCAGCTTCCAGGCTGCTACCATCTGCCAGCCTGGCAACCACACCTTCAGGCTGGTGCTCCAGGCCCAGAACTCGTGTCTGGCGAATACTGACCTTCGCTTCTTTTTGCACGCGCTCAAGCAGCGCCTGCTCCAGACGGGCCTTGTCCAGCAGGTAGCCCTGCCCGTCTTCATCCTGCACGGTGCGCAGTCCTGCGCTACCCCATACCGAAAAACGCCCTTGTGAACGCAAGGCTACCGTCTCATCCAGACAGCCTGCCCAGCCCAGGCTGGTCAAGACCACGGCCCCGCGTTCGGACAAGGTCTCACCAAACGAGGGCTGGGGCTCCTGAGGAGCCACCAGCGTTACTTCCTGACCTTGCATACTCAGGCGACGCGCCGCCGCTAAGCCCGCCACACCGGCGCCAACAACAATAATCATGCCTTCATCCTCAGGTTCCCGTCTGCTTTGTCAGCGGGACAATGTCCATGGAACCGCGTTGTACTTCCACATACAGCTCGGGCGGAACTCCCGCCAGCCCGACTGGCCCCGGACGTTTTACCACGACTCCCATACGGGTCCAAACTTTTGCTGTGGTAGCGCGGACAAGGCCTGCACAGCCTGTTTAATTGTGGAAAAAACGAATCATGTTTTACAAAATGCGCGGCAGGGAAAACAGCATGACCCAGCCTCCCAGGACCAGATACGGACCAAAGTGAATGGCCTGCCCGGCTTGCAAACGCCCACCAAGGCGCAAGACCAGAGCCGCCAGCAAGCCCAATACGGATGCCGCCAGAAGAATTCCCGGCAAGGCGGTGGCTCCCAGCCACGCTCCCAACGCGGCCAGTAATTTGAAGTCGCCATAGCCCATGCCTGCACGCCCGGTCAGCAACAAGAACACATGGTTTAACAGCCACAACACGCTGTAGCCCAATGCCGCGCCAATCACCGCCAAGGGCAAGCTGCTAAAGGTGTGATCCAGATTGACCAGCAAGCCCAGCCACAGCAAGGGCAAGGTGAGACGATCAGGTAGATAGCCGGTTTCCGCGTCAATCCAGGCCAAGAGAGCAGTACCGGCGATAAACACACAGGCCGCCACTGCTGCAGGCGTCAACTGCCAGCGCCAACCGGCCCACAACATCAGGACCAGGGCCAGACTCTGGCATACCCATCCCCATTGACGATGAGCACGCGGCGAACGCCCGTCCAACTCAGGCTCCAGCTCTACAGGCAGGCTCCAGGACAGGTGTCGGGCTGGCCAGAAAAAACAGACCGCCAAGATCAGAGCAACTCCCATCCCCGCCCAGGCATTGCCCCACGACGTCCACATCATATTGATCCTTCACCAGATTGATAAACGCGCGCTGGCACAAGCTACGCTGCCCAAATCCTAGCAGAGCCTTGCGCGCTTTTGATGACGTAAGTATTTTTTGCCCCAGGTAGAGAAAGCCGGACGGTGGCATTTTTTTGTTACCCGAATGACAGACAGAGCCCCACAAGGCTAGGCATAATGCGCTTCAACCCTTTGTTTCGCTTACGGATGAATAAGGAAGCGCTATGAACCACTTTGTGCCCCACGCTGCGCGTACGCCTCGCCTGCGCTTTTTGACCGGCGCCTTGCTCCTGGTCTGGATGGGCTCGGCAGCCAGCACCGCCTGGGCCCAGCAGATCGAGTCCATTACCTTATCCAGTGCCGGTATGGCCGAGATCGAGCGACAAATCCCCGTCTCTGACACCGGTACCGCTCAGTTGCGTGTGCCCCTGACCCAGGTCGATGACATTCTGAAAACCCTGATGGCCGTCGATGGCAAGAACCGCATCGACTCCCTGACCTTGTCGGGTCTGGCCCCACTGAAAGAAAGCTTTGACAGCCTGCCCTTCTCGGCCAAAGACCTGCGCTCGCCCGCCACCCTGGCACAAGCGTTGCGCGGCCAGCAAGTCAGCGCCAGCTCGCAAGGCCGCCTGGTACGGGGTGCCGTCCTGGGGGTGCAAGCTACTGCGGCCACCAAGGAACATCCCGCCCAGGCCATCTTGAGCGTGCTGACAGAACAGGGCCAGATCCAGACCCTGGAATTGGGCCCGGACACCAGCCTGGAAGTACTGGACAAGACCTTGCAACAGCAATTGCAGCAGGCCACCGAAGTGTTGGCCGGTCAAAGCAATCAGCAGTCGCGTGATATTCAACTGGTCTTGAACAAGACCGACACCAAGACAGCCCGCCTGTCCTACCTGATTCCTGCACCGGTATGGAAAAGCTCCTATCGCCTGATGATGCAGGACGGCAAAGCCCGCCTGCAGGCCTGGGCCATTTTTGAGAACACCAGCGGTGAGGACTGGAAAGATGTGAAGGTCACGCTAAGCTCGGGCTCGCCTGTGATACTGCGCCAGCGTCTGCTGGAACGTTACTGGAATGAGCGCCCTGAACTGCCGGTGGCGGTAGGCAGCTCCATCGCGCCGCAAGCTGACACCCAGGCTACTGTCAGCGCAAATCACGCCCGCAAAGCAGCAGGTGAGGCCATGCGTGCTCGCATGGCTCCAGCCGCACCCGCTCCCATCATGATGGAAAGCGCCGCCTATGCGGCCGATGGCAACATGGCCAAACAGTGGGCTTCGGGCGGCGCTGGCGCCAGCACCCAGGCACAGGAAGGTCAGACTCAAGTGCGCTTTAGCCTGCCACAAACGCTAAGCGTACCCACCGGCCAGACGGTTTCGGTGCCCTTTATCGACACATCGCTGCAGGCCGAGTCCCTCTCGGTTTACCGCAGCGGCCAAGCTGGCGACTATCCCACAGCCGCCATTTGGGTGAAGAACGAGCAGGCCAATAGCCTGCCGCCCGGCATTATTACCGTCTTTAATGAACAGGACGGTCACGTGGGTGATGCAGAGCTGGCCGGTCTGCCTGCTGGCGAGCAGCGTTTGATCTACTTTGCCCAAGACAGCAAAGTTCAAATCCGCGAAGAGCAAACGGATGAATACCGCCTGAGCAAAACCCGTGTGACTGATGGCGTTGCCCGTTCGGAATGGACGCGCTTGCAGAACTTCCGCTACGAGATCAAGGCTCCGGCTGATGAAGATCGCACGGTGCTGATCCAGTTGCCTCGTCAGGATGGCTGGTCCTTCAAGTCCGACGCCCATGATAGCGATACCGCCCAGGAGCACCGCCTGAAAGTGAAAGTTGCCAAGGGCAAGACGGTCACCGTCACGGCCCAGCTGAGCCTGCAAGACCATATGGAATTGCGCCTGGAAGAAATCGACGAGAACATGCTGCTGCAGTGGCGTGGAAACGGCCAGGACAACGCGCAACAAGCCAGGATGGACAAGCTGATCGAGCTGCGTCGTCAGCTGAGTCAGGCCCAGCAAGCGCAGAATCAGGCCGTTGAGGCCCTGAACGAAACCGTGACTGAACAGGAACGCATCCGCGCCAACCTGGCTGCCGTCAGTGCACAAAGCACCTTGGGTCAGCGTTTCAGCGAGCAACTGGCCCAGCAGGAAGACCAGATTGCCAGCCAGCGCAAAGCCGTTCAGGAACAGCGCGACGCTGTACAGAAGGCCCGTCAGGCTTTTGAGAAAGGTCTGGCCGAACTGGCTTGATCCTGGCCTTATGCAGGTGCAGGCAGCTCGGCCTGCACCTGCTCCAGAAACGCGCGTATGGCATGGCCCTGCGCGCGTTCTTTCAAGCAATACACAAACTCGCTCAAATGAGCCGAGACATCACTGAGTGGCACACTGATAATGTCCGGATGCGCAGGCACTTCACGCAAGGGCAGCAAACTGGCCCCCATGCCACACACCACTCCCCACCCTATCGCCTCCCGGCTCCCTATCTCCAGCAACTGCGTCGGCTCCTGCCCCGCCTGCCGGAACACTTGATAGCATAGCTCCCGTGTCATGGACCCGGGCTCACGCATCAGAATGGGATGGCGGCACAGGTCCACAATACGCACACGCTGCCGGTTAGCCAAAGGATGATCCACTCGCAGCACGGCCACCAAGGGATCAGAAGCCAGCAGCAGACGCACCAGACGCGGATCATCAACCAGCGCCGAGGACGCGATCACATCCAGTTGATAGTCATGCAAGGCACTCAAGACCCGTTGCGAATTATCAATGCTCAAACGCATCTTCACGCCGGGATAAGCCTGATGGAAATTCCGTAATACAGCCATGATGTAATACGGCCCGGTCGCGCCCACTCGCAACATGCCACTTTTCAGATCGCGCAGATCACGCAAACTGAAATCGATCTGGGCAGCTTGCTGCATCAGTTGCTCGACTTGGGGCAAGAGGCGTTCCCCTTGCTGGCTTAAGTACACCCCCTTGCCTTGCCTATAGAACAGCTCCACGCCATAGCGGGCTTCCAGCTGTCGCAGATGCGAGGTCACGGTGGGCTGGCTGATCCCCAATTGCTGGGCAGCCTTGGTAATGGAGCCACAATGAGCCGTGGCGTGAAAGGACTTCAGTTCCAGAGCCAGCATGCTGCCGCTCTCCTCGGGGAAGAATCAAAGCCCAAATTATCCAATGCTCGTATTACAGAAATTAGTTGTACTGTCATAGTGCCGCCATATCCGACTCCCATACTGACGTTCATGACATTCATGACAAGTCGGAACCCAGGATGAGCGCCAAGCCCGCATTTTTAACCATACAAGGACTGCACAAGCAGTTCGGCTCCTTTACTGCCCTGGACCAGGTCAGCCTGGATATACAAGCCGGTGAACTGGTGTGTTTGCTGGGCCCCTCGGGCTGTGGCAAAACCACTTTGCTGCGATGCATTGCCGGGCTGCAACAAGCCGATCAAGGCATCATCGTGATGGCGGGCCGTGACATTACTCACCTGCCCCCTCAGCAGCGTGATTACGGCATCCTGTTTCAGTCCTACGCCCTGTTCCCCAACCTGACCGTGGCCCAGAATATTGCCTACGGTCTGTCGCCCCGCAAGAACCTGGCCACCCAAGTGCGTCAACGCGTCTCCGAGATGCTGGATCTGGTCGGCCTGTCCGGTTCGGAAAACAAGTACCCGGCACAACTGTCGGGCGGTCAGCAGCAGCGTGTAGCCCTGGCTCGTGCACTGGCCCCCTCACCCTCCTTGCTCTTGCTGGACGAACCCATGTCGGCGCTGGATGCCCAGGTGCGCGAGCGTCTGCGTATCGAGCTGCGTGCGCTGCAAAAGCAACTGTCCATCACCACCTTGATGGTGACGCACGATCAGGAAGAAGCCATGGTCATGGCCGACCGTATCGCCGTGATGGAAAAGGGCCGACTGGTGCAATTTGATCGTCCCCAGGCTTTGTACCGAGCCCCCTCTGATCCCTTTGTGGCGGGCTTTATCGGTGAAGCCAACTGGCTGCCCTTTACGCCCTTGCACGATTGCTCGGTGCTGGTCGAGCGCGTTCGTCTGGACTTGGGCCAGGAAGCGCCTACTGCAGCAGGACGTCTTTTCATCCGCCCTGAAAACATTCGGGTACTGGATAACAACAGCCCGGCCACCACGACCAATACCTTTTTGGCCGACATCGTGGACGGCGTGTTTTTGGGCCGTCACTACAAGCTGATTCTGCGCCCCGAAGGCATGGACGGGCTGACTGTCCAGGCCATCGTCAACCCCGAACAAGGGGATCGCTTGCTCGACCCCTTGGCCGCACGTCGCTGCCGCATTCAGCTTCCCAGCGAGGCGCTGCATGCCCACCATTGATTCCACACCACAGCCTGGCGCGGCGTCCCTGCGCTCCACCAGCCTGTATGGCCTGCCCGTTGCTGAAACTAGCGTGAAGAACCATCCCCTGACCCGTCCCGTTTTGCCTGTCTGGATAGGCTCGGCGGCACGACGCGCCTTATTAATTGCCCTGTTTGCCCTGCTGGTCCTGTTCCTGGCCCTGCCCATGCTGTTCATCTTGCTGCGCGCCATTCAAGACGGCGACGGGCAACTGGTGGGTTTGGGTCAGTTCTGGTCGGTGATCAGCGCCCCGGGCTTCATGCCCATGGTGGGCCGCAGCATTCTGGTGGGCGTGACCACCTTGCTGATCGTGATCCCCGTTGCCTACGCGTTCGCCTTTGCCCTGCAACGCTGCTGCATACGCGGTGCCGGGCTATTTCGTGCGCTGGGCCTTTTGCCCTTGCTGGCCCCATCGCTGATGCCAGGCCTGTCCCTGATCTACCTGTTTGGCAATCAAGGTTTGCTGCGTCACTGGTTGGGCGGTGAAACGATTTATGGTTTCTGGGGCATTGTGCTGGGCGAAGCCTTCTACACCTTCCCCCACGCCCTGATGATTCTCAGTACCGGTCTGGCCCTGGCCGATGCTCGTCTGTATGACGCTGCCCGCGCCATGGGTGCCAACTCCTGGCGTCGCTTCCTGACGGTAACCCTGCCCGCCAGCCGCTATGCCGTTTTTTCCGCCGCATGCCTGGTCTTTACTCTGACCGTCACTGACTTTGGCGTGCCCAAAGTGGTGGGCGGTTCCTACAACGTGCTGGCCATGGAAGCCTATAAAGCCGTGGTCGGTCAGTTGCAGTTTTCCAAAGGCGCGGCCATTGGCGTGCTGCTGCTGATTCCCGCTGTGCTGACCTTCTTTCTGGACCGTCATCTGCGTGCTCGTGCCAGCGGTCAGGCTCAAGGCTCGCTCAGTGCCTACTCGCCTCTGCCACACCGTCAGCGCGACCGTTACTTCACTCTCGTTCTGGTACTGGTATCCCTGGCCATTCTGAGCATTGTGGGCATGGCGGTCTGGGCGTCCCTGATCAAGTTCTGGCCTTACAACCTGAGCCTGTCCCTGAAGTCCTACGATTTCAACAATATGGACGGTGGCGGCTGGCTGGCCTGGCGCAACAGCCTGACCATGGCCTTGTTTACCGCCATTCTGGGTTCGGCCCTGATCTTTCTGGGCGCCTGGGTGCTGGAGAAACTGCCTGCCCGTGGCCAGTCCGAAAAAGGCTTGTACGGCGTGCTGCAAATGCTGGCGCTGGCCCCCATGGCCATTCCCGGTCTGGTGCTGGGCCTGGGCTACATCTTCTTTTTCAACCACCCCAACAATCCCTTGTCCGGTCTGTACGGCTCCATGAGCTTGCTGGTCCTATGTACGGTGATTCACCTGTACACCAGTGCCCATCTGAACTTTGTGACGGCCCTGAAAGCCATTCCTGGCGAGCTGGAAGCCGCTGCCGCCTCCCTGAAGGCTCCGCGTCTGTCCACCTTGATGGGTGTCACCGTGCCGCTGTGCCTGCCTGCCTTGCTGTCGGTGGCGCGCTACCTGTTCGTCTCGGCCATGACCACCGTGTCTGCCGTCGTGTTTCTGTACAGCCCGCAAACCGTGCTGGCCTCGGTAGCGGTCATGAATATGGACGACGCCGGCTTTATCGGCCCGGCCGCCGC
This sequence comes from Alcaligenes sp. NLF5-7, assembly GCF_024266725.1. Classification (NCBI taxonomy): domain Bacteria; kingdom Pseudomonadati; phylum Pseudomonadota; class Betaproteobacteria; order Burkholderiales; family Alcaligenaceae; genus Alcaligenes; species Alcaligenes sp. NLF5-7. The sequence continues at coordinate 3,430,227 of NZ_CP100755.1, read as the reverse complement.
CATGTGCACGGTCATCATGCTCAGCTCCGGCTTTGTCTGCGTCCTGGTTCATGTTCTGAGCCGCGCTTCCTTGCGCCGCAGCCAGGCCTGGCGCTCTCCTACTTCTCTTTCCTCAACCTGATAGGACCGCAATGTCATCCCCAACTTGCGCGAATACATCGCTTGATATGCCAAGTCACCAGACTCCACGCCTTGAAGCCCTGATTTTTGACTGGGCCGGCACACTGGTGGATTTTGGATCCTTTGCTCCCACCCAGATTCTGGTTGAAGCCTTCAAGTGCTTTGATCTGAATTTGAACCTGGACCAGGCCCGCAGCGCGATGGGCATCGGTAAATGGGATCACATCAAGGCCATGCTGGAGTTGCCTGAAGTGCGCGCCCAGTTTGTGGCCCTGCATGAGCGCGAACCCGATGACAGCGATGTAGACCGTATCTACAACACCTTCCTGCCCATGCAGAACGAACGCGTGGGCGAGTTCTCCGCCGCCATTCCCGGTGCCCGCGAAACCTTGTCCTGGGCACGCCGCCAAGGTCTGAAAATCGGCTCCTGCTCCGGCTACCCGCGTCTGGTTCTGGACAACTTGCTGCAACACGCCCACCGCCAACAAGTACTGGTGGACTACCACGTCGCCTTTGACGAAGTCCCGCAAGCACGCCCCTGGCCTGCCATGGCCCTGGAAAACGTCATTCGTCTGGAAATCAAGAATGTCGGTGCCTGCGTGAAGATTGACGACACCCCAGTCGGCATTGAAGAAGGCCGCAATGCCGGTATGTGGACGGTAGGTTTGCTGCTGTCAGGCAATGCCGCCGGACTGACCGAACTGGAATTTCTGGCTCTGGACGAAGAAAGCCGCCAAACCCTGCGTGATCGCGCCGCGGCCACCTTCGCCAACGCCCAACCGCATTACCTGATCGACACCGTTGCCCAACTGCCTGCCGTGGTTGAACAAATCACCGAGCGGATGGCCCAGGGCGAATGCCCTGGCGACTCTCTCTAACCCCACCCCCCTTTTGCTGTCACAAGGACACTTCTCCATGAAAACCATTGTTCTGAGCTCCTTGGCTGCCGCTTTGATGGGCGCCGCTTCCCTGGCTCAAGCCGCTACGACCCTGACCGTCTACACCGCGCTGGAAGCCGATCAGCTCAAGGCTTACCAGGCTGCTTTCGAGAAAAAGAACCCCGATATCAAGATCCAGTGGGTGCGTGACTCCACTGGCATCATTACCGCCAAACTGCTGGCTGAAAAGAACAACCCCAAGGCTGACGCTGTCTGGGGTCTGGCCGGCTCCTCGCTGGGCTTGATGGCCAGCCAGAACATGCTGCAGCCTTACGCCCCGCAGGGTCTGGACAAGATCGACGCCAAAATGCGCGATCAAAACAACCCACCCAGCTGGGTTGGCATGGACGGTTTTGCCGCCGCCCTGTGCGTGAACACCGTTGAGCTGGAAAAGAACAAGCTGCCCATGCCCACGTCCTGGGAGGATCTGACCAAGCCCGAGTACGCTGGCAAGATCGTCATGCCAAATCCCGCTTCTTCGGGCACCGGCTTTCTGGACGTAAGCGCCTGGCTGCAACTGTTTGGTGAAGAAAAAGGCTGGACCTTCATGGACGGTCTGCACAAGAACATCGGTGCCTACACCCACTCCGGCTCCAAGCCTTGCAATATGGCTGCCGCTGGCGAATACACGATTGGCGTGTCCTTTGACTACCGTGGCGCTCGTCTGAAAGAAGAAGGCGCTCCGCTGGAACTGGTGTTCCCCAAAGAAGGCCTGGGCTGGGAAATTGAAGCCGCTGCCATCATGAAAGGCACCAAGAACCTGGAAGCCGCGCAGAAACTGGCTGACTTCTCCGCCAGCGAAGAAGCCAACCACTTGTACAAGACCAACTTTGCCGTGCTGGCCATCCCTTCTATCGCCACGGCCAACCCGCACCTGCCAGCAGACCTGAACCAGCGTCTGATTGACAACAACTTCGTCTGGGCCGCTGAAAACCGCGAGCGCATCATCGAAGAGTGGACCAAACGTTACGACGGTAAATCGGAAGCCAAGAAGTAATGAGCACACAACACTACGATGTCATCGTGGTGGGGGGCGGCATCCTGGGCATGGCACATGCCTGGGCGGCTGCCCGCCGCAAGCTTAGCGTGGCTGTGCTCGAGCGCAGCCACCAGGCCCAAGGCGCCACCATACGTAATTTTGGTCAGGTACTGGTGACCGGTCAGGCGCCGGGCATCATGATGGAACTGGCACGCCAAAGCCGAGGTCTGTGGCTGGATCTGGCGGCACAAGCGGGCTTTCATGTGCGCAGCAATGGCTCGCTGGTCCTGGCACGCAATCACCTGGAACTGGAACTGCTGGAAGACTTTGCCCAAGGCCGTGCCAAGGACGAAGGCGTGGCCTGCCAGATGCTCAGCGGCAAGGAACTGGCGACACTCTTTGAAGGCCGTCTGGGGCATCACCACGGCGCGCTGCAAGGTCTGGATGATTTGCAGATCTACTCGCGCGACGCCCTGCCCGCCATTACCAGCAGCCTGCAAACCATGGGCGTGGATGTGTATACCCAAGCGCATGTGCACTATGCTCAAGAGGGGCAGGTACACAGCAGCGTGGGCAACTTCACCGCCAACAGCATTTTTGTGTGCCCCGGTCACGACTACAGCAGTCTGCATCGCGAACTGCTCGATACCGTCAAACCGTCGGTGACACGTCTGCAAATGCTGAAAGTGCGTGCACAGGACGCAGGCTGGGCATTGGACCGACCTTTGCTGACAGGTTTGTCCTGCCTGCACTATGGTGCCTTTAGCGATCTGCCTTTGGCAGACACACTGCGCGAGCAAGTACAGCAACGTCATGGCGTCCTGCTGGATCAAGGCATTCATTTGCTGATTAGCCCCACCCCGGACGGGGATCTGATTATTGGTGACTCGCACGACTACGGCCAGCAAGCCAGCCCCTTCAACCAGGAAGAAACAGACCAGTACTTGCTGGCTCTGGCAGAAACCGTGCTGGGTTGCCCGGTGCAGGTGCTGCAACGCTGGCAAGGGGTATACGGTGCAAAGGGCCCGGCTCCATTTTCTGTCTTGCAGGCCGATGGCAGTACGCAAGTGACGGTCATGCACACGGGCTTGGGGATGACCACGGGTCTGGCCATTGGTGAACGCAATATCGCCGCTCGCTACGATTGATTGCTGGACATGGGTGCGTAGGCAAGCAGATCAGCCTTGACCTAGACAGCAAGAGTGCAAAAAACGCGCAGCCCAGGCTGCGCGTTTTTCTTTTCCTGAGGCGTAGGTCTGGATGCCAGAATCCAGGGCCTCAAACCAGGGGGAATCACGACATTTTCTTAATGGGAATTTCCCATGAGAAACCCAATAGAGTGGAATAAAATACGCCACACGATAGGCCAGAGCGAGCGCCCTTGAGCTGTAGCCATCCATACACCCGGACCGCCAAGTACTTCGTCGCGATTGGCGACGAAGCCCTGGTCTTCCCCCTGACAGGAAAGGATCAATGAAAGACAGCGAAAGCGGCTTGCGTTTTATAGACTGCAATGAAGAGCAGCATGCAGCCGCTATTTTGGCGATTCTGAACGACGCCATCGTGAACTCCACCGCGCTATACGACTATGTGCCACGCCCGCCCGAAGCCATGGTGAGCTGGTTTGCCACCAAACGCGCCAACGGCTTTCCCGTGGTCGGCGTCATTGACGATGCAGGAACGTTGATGGGCTTTGCCAGTTGGGGCACCTTCCGCGCCTTTCCCGCCTACAAATACACCATGGAACACAGTGTCTATGTGCACCCGGAGCACCGCAGCAAAGGGCTGGGCAAGATTCTGATGCAAGAGCTGATCACGCGTGCCCGTCTGGCCAATGTGCATACCCTGGTAGGCTGTATTGATGCCAGCAATGCGGGCAGTATCCATCTGCATAAAAGCCTGGGCTTCACCCATGCGGGCACCTTCAAGGAAGTGGGGTTCAAATTTGGCCGCTGGCTGGATGTCGCCTTTTACTTGCTGACGCTGGATACGCCTGCCGAGCCAGTCGACGGCTGAAGCCCCCCTCCACGCTACGCCTTGGGGCGGCCCGGCGACAAAAAAAACCATCGCAGGCAGCACGCCGCGATGGTTTTTCATCAAACCGTTTGCTCCTGACTCAGGCGCTGGCTTTCGGCTTTTCGTAGCACACGGCAAAGGCGATCAGGCCCAGCACGATGCTGAAAATGCCCACACCGACTGCCACCCCAGCCACCAGACCCAAACCTACTGCAATAAACACGCCGGGAAAGGCGTAGTTTCGCAACCAGGAAGGTTTCTTGGGAACAAGAAATAGCCCTAAAAACAAGAACCAGGGCATCACAATCGTCCAGAACAGACTGTCCATTAGCACGTCACGCATCATTATTCCATTGAAGTAGGAGGGGCTTGGGCGAGAGCCAGACACCCCCGCCGTTCTGGGTGGATTGTAAACGTCCTGAGGCTGGCCTCCCAGTACGGGCGACTGTTATAAGAGAGAATTACTGTTTTACAGCTAAAGGACACGCCATGAGTACGCTTAGCTTGACCAGCGCAGACCAGCACCGTTTCGAAGCCTATGTCGCAGGCGATGAACAGGCCGAACGCGGCTTGATCGTGTTGCAGGAAATTTTTGGTGTCAATCAACACATACGCAACACCTGCGAACGCTTTGCCGAGCAAGGCTACCGTGTCCTGTCTCCCGCCCTGTTCGACCGGCAAGAGAAAAATGTAGAGCTGGGCTATACCGCCGAGGACATGCAAGCAGGTCTGGCACTGCGCAACGGCATTGCGCTTGATAAGACCCTGCTGGATATTCAGGCCTGCGTGGACGCCTTGGGTTCGCGCAAGATTGGTATTGTCGGCTATTGCTGGGGTGGCTCCTTGAGCTGGCTGGCCGCCTGCCGCTTGCAAGGCCTGAAAGCCGCCAGTTGCTGGTATGGTTCGCAAATTGCCCAGAACGCCCAGGAACAGCCCAGGATTCCAGTTCAAATGCATTTTGGTGCCCAGGATCACTCCATCCCTGCCAGCGCCATTCAGACCATTAAAGACGCGCAAAAGGATGTGGCCATTTACGTGTACGAACCTGCCGGGCATGGTTTTGGCTGCGATCATCGCCCCGATTTTCACGAAGCGTCCTACAAACTGGCTCAGGAACGTACACTAGCTTTCTTTGCCGACCATCTACGTTAAGCCCCCATGCTTGAATCCAGCGACGACCTGCTTGCCCTGTTAAATACCACCATGCCTTACGGCAAATACAAAGGTCGCTTGCTGGCCGACCTGCCGGGACATTATCTGAACTGGTTTGCCCGTGAAGGCTTTCCTTCCGGGCGGCTAGGGCAGCTACTGGCCCTGATGCACGAGCTGGATCACAATGGCCTGAAATCCTTGCTGGACCCCTTGCGCCCGCGCAGCCGCTAAGAGGAACAAATACCTTACTGGGGAGCGGGCTGCGACGGTACGTCACCGTACAGCTTGCTACTATCAAGAATTCCTCTACACCCCATTGTGAAGGACGTCATGACAATCGATCTCTCCGCATTCCCCATCACCGGCAAATGGCCGGCCCAGCACCCCGAACGCCTGCAACTGTATTCCTTGCCCACTCCCAACGGCGTCAAGGTATCCATCATGCTGGAAGAAATTGGCCTGCCTTACGAGCCACATCTGGTCAGCTTTGAGCGCAACGATCAGCTCAGCCCGGAATTTATTTCGCTCAGCAGCAACAACAAGATCCCGGCAATTCTGGACCCCAATGGCCCCGGCAATAAACCGCTGGCCTTGTTCGAGTCCGGTGCCATCCTGATCTACCTGGCAGAAAAAACCGGCCAGTTGCTCTCTGCAGACCCGGCCCAACGCTATGAAACCCTGCAATGGCTGATGTTCCAGATGGGTGGCGTAGGCCCCATGTTTGGTCAACTGGGCTTCTTCCACAAATTTGCTGGCAAGGACTTTGAAGACAAGCGCCCCCGCGACCGCTATGTCAACGAATCCAAGCGCCTGCTGGGCGTGATCGACAAGCATCTGGATGGCAAGGACTGGATGGTGGGCAACAGCTACTCCATCGCCGATATTGCCCTGTTCCCCTGGATTGCCAACCTGATCGGTTTTTACGGCGCAGGCGAGCTGGTGGAGTACGAGCAGTTCAAGAATGTGGCCCGTGTTCTGGCCCAGTTTCAGGCCCGCCCGGCAGTACAACGCGGCTTGAACATTCCTGCCCGTGATTGATGGATAAGCAGCGCCAATCAATGTTTATAAGCCAATTTGCAATAGCCCTGCTATCAAACTGGTCTTTTTTGTTTCGCTTGACGCCAGTCCGTACAATTGGCCTCCTAAACATTCTGCGCAAGCGGTACTATTCCGTTTGCCCGGCTTGCTCATCAATCAAAAAACCAGTCTGCTCATAGAGCGGATACAGGCAAATCCACCAGCCTGATGAGCAAGCCTTCAAAGCCCTGGATTCTTTCCAGGGCTTTTTTTTGTATCTACGATTGCCCCCCCGCTGCTACTCTTTTTGCTCCTTGCCACTTTGCCTGAGCAGAGCTATGAAAACGCACCACTATGAACTGTTGATCAGTTGGACCGGCAACACCGGAAGCGGCACCCGCACCCTTCGCTCCTACTCACGTAACCACGACGTGATGGCAGTTGGCCTGGAGACCATTGCTGCCTCCTCAGACCCTGCCTTTCGAGGCGACCCAGCCCGCTGGAACCCAGAGCAGCTTTTCCTGGCATCGATTGCTCAGTGTCATATGCTTTGGTACTTGGGAATAGCGGCAGAAGCCGGCATTGTGGTCACGGCCTATGAAGACCACCCTACCGGCATCATGACTGAAGAGGCCAACGGGGCTGGGCAATTCGAGAGTGTTACCTTGCGCCCCTTCGTCACGATCACACCGGACAGCGACCTTGCCTTGTCCAAATCGCTTCACGATCGCGTAGGTGAATACTGCTTTATTGCCCGCTCCATCAACACTCCGATTCACCATGAGGTCACGGTCCACGTGCAAGGTCAAACACCTCCACCATCGACGTAAAGAGCATTACACCGCAGGTAAAGGGATGAACTGCCCATCGTCCAGTGGTGGCAGACTGATGCGACCATTGAGCCAATCATCCTTGGCCTGCTCGATACGGTCCTTGCGCGAGGACACAAAGTTCCACCAGATATGGCGTGGTCCCAAGGGCTCGCCGCCCAGCAGCATCAAATGGCTGTTTTGCTCGGCAAGGATGCGAGGGCTGTCGCCATTGGCAAAGACCAGCATCTGACCGGCTCGATAGCGTTGAGCGTCTACCTCCAGCGCGCCCGTACAGATATAAATGGCGCGCTCTTCATGGCCGGTTGGCAAGGGGACAGACTGGCCCGCTTGTACGCGTAGTTCCATATAGAACAAGGGTGAGGCCACACTGGCAGGGCTGCACAGGCCCAACGCCGATCCGGCTATCAGGCGACCTTCCAGGCCCGTGTCCTGAATCAAAGGCAGTTGTTCGGCCTCGTAATGCACAAAATCGGGGTTTTGCTCTTCTTTATGTTCCGGCAAAGCCACCCAGGCCTGAATGCCATCCATACGGCCACCTTGGGTACGCATGGGCTCAAAGCGCTCGGAATGGCTGATGCCTGAACCAGCGCTCATCCAGTTCAAGGCGCCGGGCGTAATCTCTTGTTCCACGCCCAGGCTGTCACGGTGTGTCATGGCACCTTCAAATAAATAGGTGACGGTAGACAGGCCAATATGCGGGTGTGGCAGCACATCGTTTTCTGTCCCTACAGGTGCCGTCAGCTCTTGTGGCCCCATACGATCAAAGAAGATAAAAGGCCCCACCATACGCCGTTGGCGAAAGGGCAGAACGCGCCCCACTTCAAATGCACCAATGCTGTGTTGACGTTGTGGAATCAGCAGCTCGACCATAGACACCTCTACTGGGAAGTCGCAAAAATACAATCCCGATTACTATACTCTGGTCACTGCTTTATTCGCCCTATCGCGCATGTCCACGCTCTCCCTGTTTGATCCCGTTCCCGGCAAGGCCCTGACTCTGGATACCGGCCTGATCGCCCTTCCGGGGCTGGCCCTGCCCTATGCCGCCAGCTTGGCACAGGCGGTTCAAGAACTGGTGCACAGCGTTCCTTGGCGGCATATGCAGGTTCCCTCAGGGCATCGTATGTCGGCCGCACAAAGCAGTTGTGGCGACCTGGGATGGATATCGGACGAACACGGCTACCGTTACAGCCCCACAGACCCGCAAAGCGGTTTGGCCTGGCCCGCCATGCCGGCCATATTCAAGGAACTATTAACGCGCATTGCCCAGGAGTCGGGCCAGGGCCCTTTTCAACCCGATACCTGTCTGATCAATTACTACGACGAGCAGGCGCATATGTCCTTGCATCAGGATAGAAACGAGCGCGACTTGCAGCATCCGATTGTCTCGGTCTCCCTGGGGCGTGAGGCCTTGTTTTTATGGGGCGGCGCAAAACGCAGCGACCCGGTGCGTACCCTGCGACTGCGCGATGGTGATGTGCTGGTCTGGTGGGGGCCATCCAGATTGAATTTCCATGGGGTACGCAGACTGGAGGGCCCGGACCATCCGGTATGGGGCACAGGCCGGGTCAATCTGACATTCAGAAAAGCAGGCTGAATCCCGCTAGATCAGCCCAGTTCGGGCGGAGCAAAGCGACGGTTTTCCAGTACGGGCAAAATGCGGCGGGCATACGCCAAACGCTCCCGATCCAGATCAACCAAAAGCAATGTGGGAGTTTCTGCCGCCTGGGCCACGATCACACCCAAGGGATCCACCACCAGGCTTTGGCCAATATTGCGTTCACCACACTCACCGACGGCCACCATATAGGCCGTATTTTCCAAAGCGCGAGCCGTCGTCAGCACACGCCAGTGGTGTTCCTTCAAGGGTCCTTTCAGCCAGGCCGACGGCGCCAGCAAGACTTGGGCCCCGTCCACGCACAAGCGTCGGGCCAGCTCAGGAAAGCGCAGGTCGTAGCAAGTCATCAAACCTACTTTGAAACCGGCCACATCAATCAAGGCGGGGATTTCTGTACCTGGCTGTACATGGCGTGATTCTTGTACCGAGAAGGCATCGTACAAATGAAGCTTGTTGTAATGCGCCAGTACCTGGCCATCGCGCAGCACCACCAAGGTGTTCCAAACCTTGCCTTCTCCGGCTGGGGTATGAATACAGAACACCACAGTTAAATCAGTATCACGAGTGGCAGCGCACAGTCGGCTGACAAACTCCCCATCCAGGGCTTGTGCGGATTTCAGGACCACTTCAGGGTCGGCCACATTTCTGGCCAGCACACCCTCAGGCAAAACCAGTAACTGCGCGCCGGAGCGCAAGGCTTGTTCGATCAAACCTAGGCAAGCGCTCAGGTTTTCCTGCGAATCTTTGGATACGGCCATCTGGCCCAATGCAACTTTCATGACCACCTCCTTTACGGTGCTGCCTAAGTGATTCTAACGCAGCCGCCCGCCCAGACCAGCCAGCGAACAAGGGAGAAAAACTGAACACCAGATGGTCAAATGTCAAACCATCCCCGTCGTTCAGCCCCAACAGATCAGCGTCATATTTTTCCACTTCCCATCATGTAAAAATTCGGACACAAACTGCAATTAAAAATAAATTTTTATCAGGTCAATACCCTGAATGCGTTTAACCACACTAAACATTCGGGTCATATCAAAGAATATTTCTACTCAGCTAGCAGGTCAATTAAGCGATCAGGCCCTGAAACAAAGTGTCGTGCGCATAGTGACAAACCCAAACATCAACACGATCAATTTGAACGCTCTATTTCGTCCGTACAGTTCAATTCCATTTATCTTCATAAGCGTGAAACTCAATTGAGCTCAGTTCTCAAGATCGGCTTTAATCAGCAGATATATGATAATGAGATATAAATAACTCTTATATTTGCAATACCATAAACATTATGCAAATCGGCAAAATTGATTCTTTTATTAAGCCGGACAAAATCTCATAGACGGCACAAAAAGACGTTCTTAACTCTGACAAGCATCTCTGCACCCATCCAGAATTTTCGAGGGCAAATCTCCAACCCAAATATGACCGGACATAATTAGAATCGATAAAACGCGATTAAATAAAAATGAATCAAATCTGGATAAAATCGAGCTAAAAATAATGGGCCAAGTGCAAACCAGCACTGGCCCATTCATGAATTATCCTTGCGACGCCACTTCGTCTGACATGCCCACCTGTCAAGCGGACCAGCCGCTTTGGCATTGGACTTTCAATGCACTAATGATTGAAATCCAAAATAATCAGAATAAAAAAAACCCCCGATTTCTTGCAAAATCAGGGGAAAGCTACCACAGGAAAATGATTGGATACAAAACACCCAATACCGTGATTCTATATAAAAAACTAAAAAAAATCTGCATACGTTGTTTAGGGCTGACGCTATAGCTTGATAAATTAATTTGTGCTAGGACGTAATAAGAATTAAAAACTTAAAAAGATCTTCAATTCCCTACAGTTACATGACCCTATTCCGTCCTTAGAAATCTTGAGCCTTGCCCCATGACTGCGCGACAATAAGGCCTCTTACGGGTTGGACACACTGCCCTTCTTGATTCTCAGGCGTTTATCTTGTCTTCTTCGCACTCTTCCTTATCCCCCCGCCAGGTTTTACTGGCCATTCTGGCCTTGGCTGTGGGCGGTTTTTCCATCGGCACCGGCGAATTTGTCATCATGGGTTTGCTACCCGATGTGGCCCAGGATCTGGGTATCGATATTCCCACCGCAGGCCACTTGATCAGCGCTTACGCTTTAGGCGTGGTGATCGGCGCTCCGGTACTGGCCGTACTGGGCGCACGCTGGCCCTGGCGTCGTCTGTTAATAGCCTTGATGGGCGCTTATGCCGTGGGCAATTTCCTGACCGTGATCGCCCCCAGCTATGAAACCGTGTTGATCACCCGCTTTCTGGCCGGCTTTCCGCATGGCACCTACTTTGGTGTTGCCGCCCTGGTAGCCGCTCGCCTGGTGCCGCCGCATCGCCGCGCACAGGCCGTGGCCTACGTCATGCTGGGTCTGACAGTCGCTACCTTATTGGGTGTGCCCATTGCCACCACCTTGGGACAATGGCTGAGCTGGCAGGCGGCCTTTACCTTCGTCAGCCTGATCGCCTTGCTGACCATGGGGCTGGTACTGCGCTTTGTGCCTTTCATTCCCGCCAACACGCTGGCCAGCCCTTTGCGCGAACTGGGGGCCCTGAAGCGCAAGCAAGTCTGGTTGACGCTGGGCATAGGCGCAATTGGTTTTGGTGGCATGTTCTCGGTGTTCAGCTACGTAAAATCCACCTTGATGGAACTGGCGGGCCTGTCGGTCAGCGCCATCCCTGTCGTGCTGGCCTTGTTTGGCGTTGGCATGGTGCTGGGCAATTTACTGGGCGCCCGTTATGCGGACCGCTACCTGGATCGCAGCATTCGCCTGGTTCTGATCTGGGCTACCGGCGTGCTCTTGCTGTTCATGATCACGGCCCACCATCCAATCCTTGGCCCCTTGAACATCATGCTGATTGGCACCCTGGTGGCCTTGGGCCCCGCTTTGCAGATTCGCCTGATGGACGTGGCAGGTGATGCCCAAACACTGGCGGCTGCGCTGAATCACTCGGCTTTCAATATGGCCAATGCGCTAGGTGCATGGTTGGGTGGTTTGACGATTGCCGCTGGCTGGGGCTGGACTTCGACCGCCTGGGTAGGTGCCTTGCTGGCCTTGGGTGGCCTGGCCTTGCACACCATTTCGCTGCGCATTAAAGAATAGTCAGACCTCAGAGCGGGTGACTCGGAGCAGGCAATTTTGTCGTAGGCGACAGAAGCTGAACACAGGAATAGCCTTTGCAAAACTGAACTCTAGTAACCCAAAAAACAAAACGGCCTGTAATTGGATGCCCCTAAGGGTATTTCAATTACAGGCCGCTTTCGTTTGGCCCTCTCTCGAAGGTCCGACTACCTGGCTTTCAGCAATTCAGCTCAGGCTTTGCTTGCTGCTGCGGGGCGAGCCGCCAACCAACCGGCGTAGCCCATTCCAAAGCTGACCAGAATGCACAAGCCCAAGGCCCAGCCCCAGCTATTGAACAGGTCATGCAAACCGCCCATGGCGGGAGGCCCAAACGCGGCCAGCAAATAGCCCATGCACTGCGCCATACCCGACAGGGACGCCGCCTGCGAAGTAGACGTAGAACGTACCCCAATCAAGGCCAAGGCAATCAGGAAAACACTGCCACTACCAAAGCCAAACAGCACCGCCCACAGCAAGGACCAGGACGGCAAGACCAGAAAGCCCACAAAGGTCAGGGTCTGCAACAAGGCACCCGCCAAGGCCACCCCACGCTGGTCGTGCACACGGCTCAACACGGGCATCAGCAGCAAGGCCGGTACGGCGGTAGCCAACTGCATCAAACCATGAATCTGGCCCGCATGATCCGGCTCAAAGCCATAGTTCACCAGCATCACAGGCAACCAGCTGGCAATCATGTAGTAAGCCACCGAGTTCAAACCCATGTACAGGGTGATATGCCAGGCCAGGGGTAAACGCCACACCGAAGAACTGGTTGCCGCGCCAGTGGGCGTATTTTGTGCCGCACGTCGATCCGCTCCCAACTGGGTAGCCCATACAACTACGCTAGCCAATGCCATCACACCGACCACCATCAGGGACGACCAGCGCCAGCTTTGGCCTGTCCACTCCGCCATCGGGACCGCCATCGCGGAGTTGAACGCCGCGACCAGACCCATGAACAAAACGTACAGCGACGTCACAAAACTGATACGCATGGGGAAATGGCGTTTCACCAGAGAAGGCAACAGTACATTACCCAAGGCAATCCCGATAGCCAGCAAACCGATACCGGCAAACAGCTCTATCGTGCCGCCCAGGATACGTACCACCACACCTACCGCAATCAGTACGGAAGCAATAAACAAGGAACGGGACAAGCCCACCACCCGCGCCATGGAGGCGGCCAGCAGGGAGATCACCGCAAAAATGAACAAGGGCATGGCGGTCAGCAAGCCAGCCTGCGTGGACGACAGAGACAGATCTGCCTGGATCAGCTCCAGCAAGGGGGCGATACCCGTGATCGGGGCTCGCAGATTGCCGGCAATCAGCAAGACGCCAATCAACACCAGTAAGGGGTGGGAGAGCCAGGAGAGTCGAGAGAGGGACATGAAGTGTAGCCAGTAGGTGAAAACCCTACTCTATCCTGTTTCGATGCCGACGCAAACAGGATATTATGACAACTTATACCTCAAACCAGACAAAGCATGAGTTTTAGCTCCAATCCGCAGGGCGGGCCTATTTTCAGCATCAAGATGGCGATGGGCAGCAATACTGAAAATCCATTGCATACCCATCCCAATGGACAGCTGATCATGACGCAATATGGCTCCGTCACCCTGCAAACCGACCAGGGCTACTGGATGGTGCCGCCGCTGTGCGCCGTCTGGGTGCCGGTGGGTATCCGTCACCGTGCCCGCGCCGACGATCAGGCCCTGATTCATTTCCTGTACATACAGCCCGGCCTGGATGAACTGCCCGATCACTGCAGCACCCTGGACCTGAGCCCCATGGTGCGCGAGATGATCATTCATTTAAGTGATCTGAATCCCCATTACGAGCCGGGCAGCCAGACGCACCGTCTGGCACTGGTGCTGCTGGAAACCTTGAATCAAATGCCCACCCGGCAGCTGCATGTACCGGTGCCCGAGGACAAAGTTTTGCAGACGATTGCGCAACATATGCTGCAACAGCCCGACTCGCGCCCTACGATGGCCGACTGGGCAAAAGAACTGGCCATGAGTGAGCGCACCCTGGCCCGACATATGCTAAAACACACAGGGATGAGCTTCGGGCGCTGGCGGCAACAATTCATGATTATGCTGGCCCTGCAAAAACTGGGTTCGGGAATGTCCGTAAAGAGCACGGCCAGGGAATTGGGTTACACCTCGATCAGTGCCTTTATTACCGTTTTCAAATCTATTTTGGGCGAAACCCCCAGCCGTTACTTGAGCCAAACCCATTCTTCTTAAGTCCCTACTACCCTCACCACACGCATCCATGTCTTCCACACACCTGTCCCGCCCCGGATATCTGCAGCGCTTGTTGAGTTGGTTCCAGATTTCTCACATGTCGGCGGGGCTGATTGCCGTGCTGGTGGGCTACACAAGTTCTGCTGCCATTGTTTTTCAGGCCGCTCAAGCGGCCGGTGCCAACACCGCCGAGCTGGGCTCCTGGATGTGGTCTTTGGGTATTGGTCTGGGCCTGCTGTCGGCAGGTCTGTCGCTGCGCTACAAGATTCCAATTCTGACTGCCTGGTCCACACCTGGCGCAGCGCTGCTGGCCACGGGTCTGGTGGGCCTGCCCATGTCCCAGGCCGTGGGCATTTTCCTGTTTTCGTCCCTGCTGACCACCATTTGCGGTCTTAGCGGCAGCTTTCAGAAGTTGATGCAGTACATGCCGCGCAGCATTGCCGGTGCCATGCTGGGCGGCATCTTGCTGCGCTTTGGCCTGGACCTGTTTGGTGCCATGCAAACCCAATGGCTGCTGTGCCTGAGCATGTTCATTGTGTTTCTGGTGGTGCGCCAATGGTCGCCTCGCTACGCCGTGCCGCTGGCATTGGTGGCCGGTGTCACGATTGCTGCCCTGCAAGGTTTGCTGAAAATGGAAATTCTGAGCTGGACTCCCGCCACGCCGGTGCTGGTCTGGCCCGAGTTTTCCTGGACGGCACTCATTGGTGTGGGCATTCCCTTTTTCATCGTCACCATGAGCTCGCAGAACATTCCGGGCGTGGCTGTATTGAAGGCGCATAACTACGATGCGCCCAACTCCCCCGTCATTAGCTGGACCGGGATTGTGGGCCTGATCTTTGGCCCCTTCGGTGGCTACGCCTACAATCTGGCCGCCATTAGCGCCGCCCTGTGCATGACTCCCGAAGTGGATGCGGACCCGCGTCAGCGTTATCGCGCCAGTGTCTGGGCCGGGATTTTCTATTTTGCCGCCGGTATCTTTGGTGCCACCGTGGTCAGCCTGTTTGCCGCCTTCCCAACCGAACTGATTGCGGCCATTGCCGGTCTGGCCTTGCTGGGTACCATAGGCAATAGCATCCACATGGCGCTGGAAGCCCCGGACACCCGTGACGCCGCCCTGGTCACCTTTCTGACCACTGCGTCAGGCATGAGTCTGCTCAATATCGGCAGCGCCTTCTGGGGTCTGGTTTTTGGTATGGCTATGTATCTGATTCAGAAACGAAAAGTATCCTGATCCGGTCATCCCCCCGGCGTCTGTTCAAGACGGCAAACAAGCCTCACATTTGCTTGCTTTGCCGTCTTTTTCATTTGGCACACTAAAGGCGTGACCACTTTTCTTTAACGGAGGTGCTTCATGCCTGCTTTATCTCAAGCCCAACAAAAAGCTGCCGGTGCAGCCTTGTCCGCCAAACGCGGAGAAACTCCGGTAGCCAGTCTGAAAGGGGCATCGCTGGAAATGTACAACACCATGAGTACCAAGGAGCTGGAAGAACTGGCCAGCACCGATACCGCGCGCCGCAACCTGCCTGAACACAAGGAGTAATCAGACAGCCTGAACGCGCACGCCGCTTTGCTCGAAGGCTTGATGCAAACGCTGCGCAAATTCGGCCGCCCCCGCCTGATCCCCATGCAGGCACAAGGTATCAGCAGACAAAGGCACCGTTTTACCCGACAGACTGGTAACGGTGCCTTGCTCTATCATCTGCATCACTTGCTGTACGGACTGATCGGCATTGGTAATCATGGCGCCAGCTTGCTGACGAGGGGTCAGGCTGCCATCGTCCTGATAGCTGCGATCGGCAAACACCTCTTGAGCCACCGTCAAACCCGCATCACGACCGGCCTGCACTTGCACACTGCCTGCCAGCGCATACAGAATCAGGCTGCGATCAATATCGGCCACAGCTTGGGCAATGGCTTTTGCCAAGGCCCCATCACGGGCGGCCATATTGTAAAGAGCACCATGTGCCTTGACGTGATGCAAAGCAGCACCTTGGGTGCGTGCAACGGCAGCCAGGGCTCCCACCTGCACCACCACCATGTCATACACCTGCTCGGGGGTAACCGCCATCACCCGGCGACCAAAACCAGCCAGATCCGGCAGGCCGGGATGTGCGCCCAGCTTCACACCATGCTTTAGGGCCAGGGCCACCGTCTGACGCATGGTGCCCGGATCTCCGGCATGAAAGCCACAGGCGATATTTACCGACGTCACCCACGGAATCACCTGCTCGTCATGGCCCATGACCCAGGGGCCAAAGCTCTCGCCCATGTCGCAATTCAAATCAATACTCAAGCTCATGGAGTTCCCTCTGATAATCCATCCAATCTGCCTGCGGCCTGGGCAATGCAACGCCTGAACCACAGCAGTTCTGCCGCATTATGCGTGCGCGGATGCCACAGCTGGTAAAAACGCATCAGCGGAAAATGAACCGGACAAGGCAACACGGTAATTGGCAGAATGCGGGCATAGTACTCGGCAAACTGGCGGTTCGTGGTGAACACCATATCTGTGCGACTCAAAATCCCCGGAACCAGGCCGAAATACGGCACGACCATCTGTACGTGACGGCTGATGCCCTGCTCGGCCAGGCAACCGTCAATAAAGCCGCGCTTGTCCGTCACGTGGGCCGAAGGGGCCAGATGCGGCATGTCCAGATAGTGCTGCAAGGACAGACCACGCTGCGCCAAGGGATGATGGCGGCCCAGCATACAGACCACCTCGTCATCAAACAGACGCGCCAGGTGCAGCTTTTCAGGGGGCTCGAGCCAGTTGCCGATCACCACGTCCAGCTCGCCCTCTTCCAGGGCCTGCACGTAATCCAGATCCGGGTTGATGGTATGGACCACCAGCCGGGCCTGCGGCGCCTGACGACGCACCCGCTCCGCAATATCCGGGATAAAAGCGCCGTCCAGATAATCCGGCGCGCCCAGATTGAAAACGCGGGTAGACTGACTGGGATCCATAGGCTCTGCCGCGGCAGAAATTCGCTCGATAGCTTGCAGAGCTTCCGTGGCATGTGCCAGCAAAAAGGGGCCGCGCTCGGTAGGCACCATTCCCTTTTTACCGCGCAACAAAATCGGATCGCCCGTGATTTCGCGCAAGCGCCGCAAGGCATTGCTAACGGCTGGCTGGGACATACCCAAGCGGATAGCCGTACGCGAGACGCTGTGCTCTTTGAGCAGCGACTGCAATACCCGCAGCAAATGCAGGTCTAGTTGTTCTCGTAATTTTGGCATGGTTTAAATAATACAAGCGCTGGCCCGCCTCGTTGATCGGTGTAGACACTCATACGCCTATATAGTGAACATCATTCCAAGCAAATGTTCGCATCCTAAGCAAATGCTATCTTCGATCCGTAAAAAACCAGTCGAGTGAGATCATGGAGACAAGACCAATTCGTTTTATTTATCGCGGCGAAGTACAGGAAGTGGCTCAGGCCCCGACCACGCGAACCGTTTTACAGTATATCCGTGAGGATCTGCACTGCACCGGCACCAAAGAAGGCTGTGCCGAGGGTGATTGCGGCGCCTGCACGGTCATGATTGGCGAACTGGACCAGAACAATCAACTGCAATTGCGTGCCGTAAACGCCTGTATCCAGCTGCTGCCTACGCTGGACGGCAAGGTGCTCTACACTATTGAGGATCTGCGCCAGGACGATGGCACCCTGCACCCCGTGCAACAAGCCATGGTGGACTGGCACGGTGCCCAGTGCGGCTTTTGTACGCCCGGCTTCATCATGTCGCTGTGGGGCCTGTACATGACGCACTCGCCCGAAGACGGCCCGGTTTCCCGGGAACAGATCGACGATGTGCTCTCGGGCAATCTGTGCCGCTGTACCGGCTACCGCCCCATTATTGATGCGGCCAAGGCCATGCACAGCTATCCGGCTGTCAGCATGGATCGCCAATCCATTGAAGACAAGCTGCGTGCCATTCGTCAGGACGGCATGCTGGCCTATGAATACCAGGGCCAGACCTTCCACGCCCCCCGCACGCTGGACCAGTTGGCCCAGCTGCGCGAGCAATATCCGCAAGCCCGCATTCTGGCTGGCAGCACCGATATCGGCCTATGGGTGACCAAGCAATTCCGCGATTTGCCGCATCTGATCTATATCGGTCAGGTGGCCGAGCTGCGCGAACTGAAAACCACCGAGGACGATCTGTATATCGGTGCAGGCGTGCTGTTGAACGACGCTTTTGACGCCCTGATCAAAGACCACCCCGAATTGACAGAACTGCGCCAACGCTTTGCCTCCTTCCCTATCCGCAACGCCGGTACCCTGGGCGGCAACGTGGCCAACGGCTCGCCCATTGGCGACTCCATGCCCGCCCTGATTGCCATGCGTACCCGTGTGGTGCTGCGCAAAGGCGCAGTCGAGCGCGTGCTGCCTTTGGAAGATCTGTATCTGGCCTACCAGAAAACCGCCATGGAACCGGGCGAGTTCGTGCAAGGCCTGCTGGTCCCACGCAACAAGGGACAATGGCAATTCCGTACCTACAAGCTGTCCAAGCGTTTCGACCAGGACATTTCTGCCGTGTGCGCCGCCTTTGCGGTGGAACTGGACGGCAGGATCGTCAAACAGGCTCGCATCGCCTTTGGTGGTATGGCTGCCACTCCAAAACGTGCCAGCCATGCCGAACAAGTGCTGCAAGGCCAGGAATGGAACGAAGAAAACGTACAAGCTGCCATGCAGGCGCTGCAACAGGACTATCAGGCCCTGAGCGATATGCGTGCCAGCAGCGAATACCGCAATCAAAGTGCGGCCAATTTGCTGTACCGCTTCTTCCTGGAAACCCACCCTGAACACGCTTTGAGTCCCGCCCAGCTGAATGTCTTTCACCGAGCTCAAGCCAGCCTGGAGACTTTGTGATGAAAATTGACAATATCGACCACCTGAACACCGCCACGGCTCAACGAGTCGGCGTGTCCTTTCTGCACGAGTCGGCAGACCTGCACGTGAGCGGCACGGCCACATATACCGATGATTTGCCTGAATTGCAGGGCACGGCCCATATTGCGCTGGGCCTGTCGGAAAAAGCCCATGCCCGTTTGCTGGACGTGGATCTGGAAGCTGTGCGTCAAGCGCCCGGTGTCATTGCCGTCCTGACGGTTGCCGACATTCCCGCCGCAAATAATTGTGGCCCTATTCTGCATGACGATCCCATTCTGGCCGATGGCGTGGTGCATTACTTTGGCCAGCCCATTTTTGCGGTTATTGCGAAATCCCACGACCAGGCACGCCGTGCCGCGCGCCTGGGCAAGATCACCTACGAAGAGCTGCCTGCCATCTTGACTCCACAAGAAGCCAAGGCCGCGAACGCCGGTGTTCTGCCCCTGATGAGCCTGAAACAAGGCGACGCCAAAAAAGCATTGGAATCGGCTCCACACCGCCTGCAAGGCACCTTCCAGTGCAATGGTCAGGAACAGTTTTACCTGGAAGGCCAGATTTCCTACGCCGTGCCCAAGGAATACGGCGCCGTGCATATCTGGTGCTCCACCCAGCATCCTTCGGAAATGCAGCAGCTGGTTGCCCACTGTCTGGGCGTTGGCGCGCACAAGGTACACGTGGAATGCCGTCGCATGGGCGGTGGTTTCGGTGGCAAGGAATCTCAATCGGCTCTGTACGCCTGCGTGGCCAGTGTGGCTGCCGTCAAGCTGCAGCGCCCGATCAAGCTGCGCCTGGACCGCGACGACGACTTCATGATTACCGGCAAGCGTCACGGTTTCTACTATGAATACGATATTGGTTACGACGACGAAGGCCGCCTGCTGGGTGCCCGTCTGGACATGACCGCCAACTCGGGCTTTTCCGCCGACTTGTCCGGCCCCGTGGCAACCCGCGCCATCTGCCACTTTGACAATGCCTACTACCTGTCTGATGTAGACATGAGCGCGCTGTGCGGTCGCACCAATACCCAATCCAACACAGCCTTCCGAGGCTTTGGTGGCCCGCAAGGGGCCTTGGTGATGGAAGTGGCCCTGGACACCATTGCCCGCCGCCTGGGCAAAGATCCGCTGGATGTACGCCGCATCAACTTCTACGGTAAAAAAGACCGTAATGTGACGCCTTACGACCAGACCGTGGTCGATAACGTCATTCACGAACTGGTGGCCGAGCTGGAGGAAACCAGCGAATACCGTCAGCGCCGTGAACAAATCCGTGAATTCAATGCCAGCAGCCCGGTACTGAAAAAGGGTCTGGCACTGACCCCGGTGAAATTCGGTATTTCCTTTAACGTACCCGCCTTCAACCAGGCTGGTGCTCTGGTCCACGTCTATCGTGACGGCACGGTTTTGGTGAACCACGGTGGCACGGAAATGGGTCAGGGCCTGAACACCAAGGTGGCCCAGGTGGTAGCCCATGAACTGGGCCTGAATCTGGAGCACATCCGGGTCACGGCCACCGATACCACCAAAGTGGCCAATACCTCGGCCACGGCGGCATCCACAGGTACGGACTTGAACGGTAAAGCCGCCCAGGATGCGGCCTACCAGATTCGCCAGCGTCTGACGACGGTAGCTGCCCAGCTCTTCTCGGTGGAAGAGTCCAGCGTGAAATTCGAGCGGGGTCAGGTCCAGATCGGCGGCCAGACCATGCCCTTCTTTCAACTGGTTGAGCACGCCTACCAGGCCCGCGTCCAGCTGTGGTCCGACGGCTTTTACGCCACCCCCGGCCTGCACTGGGACTCCAAAGTCATGAAGGGCAACCCCTTCTACTACTTCTCTTATGGGGCTGCCGTCGCTGAAGTGCTGATCGACACGCTGACCGGGGAATCTCGTCTTCTGCGTGCTGACGTGCTGCACGATGTGGGCAAATCCATCAATCCGGCCCTGGATATTGGCCAGGTTGAAGGCGCCTTTATTCAAGGTATGGGCTGGCTGACAACAGAAGAGCTGGTTTGGAACGCTCAAGGCAAGCTCACCACGCATGCACCGTCGACCTACAAGATCCCGGCCATCAGCGACTGCCCCATGGACTTCCGCGTCAATCTGTTCGATGGCCGCAACGCCATGGATTCGATTCACCGCTCCAAAGCCGTGGGCGAACCGCCTTTGCTGCTACCGTTCTGCGTCTTTAACGCGATCCGTGATGCGGTTGCCAGTGTAGGCAACTACCAGATTGAGCCCGTGCTGAACGCACCTGCGACTGCGGAAGCCGTCATGCGGGCTGTTGCGGCTATTCGCAAAGCGAAATGAGTAGCTGGCCCTCTCTTGCCCTCGCCCGTGTGAAAGCGGGCGAGCGGCTGGTTTTGTGCTCGGTGGCGCTGGCCAAAGGCTCCACCCCGCGCACCACGGGCACGGCCATGCTGTTCAGCCAAACTGAGCAGTGGTTAACCATTGGTGGCGGGCACCTGGAATGGGTAGCGGCAGAACAGGCACGTGTCATGCTCAGTCAGTCCTCCGGACCCGGCTGGAGCATGAGCCGCCTGCCGCTGGGCCCCAGTCTGGGCCAATGTTGCGGCGGGGTCGTTACCTTGCTGTACGAAACCCTGGGTGCCGAGGATCTGGGCTGGCTGGAAGAGCTGGATAGCGCCGTGCGGGCCGGTCAGGCGACCAGCCGCCGTTCACAATTGCTCTCAGACGGCAATAAGCAGGTTGATATCCAAAGCCCTTCAATTGTGGACGAGTCCCGACTGGAGTACGACGGCTCGCAAGGCGTCTGGATGGAGGAGCTGCCGCCCCCGCCCCTGACTATTTTGCTGTTTGGGGCCGGTCATGTGGGCGAGGCACTGGTGCAGATTCTGGGCACCCTGCCATGCCGGGTTCTGTGGATTGACGAACGCCCTGAACTGTTTCCCGCTCAGGTACCCAGCAATGTCAGCCTGGAAATTACCGACATCCCCGATGCGCTGATCGAACAAGCCCCGACCAATAGCTATTTTCTGGTGATGACGCATAATCACGGCCTCGATCTGGCTCTGTGCCAAAAGATCTTGCGCCGGCCCGATACGGCCTATGTGGGCCTGATCGGCTCCATGACCAAACGTCGTCAATTCGAGCGCCGCTTGCAGCAACGCGGCATGCCCGAATCCCGTATTCAGGAACTGGTCTGCCCCATTGGCGTGCCAGGTATCAAGGGCAAGGCCCCCTCGATTATTGCCGTGGCTGTCGCCGCCGAATTGCTGACCCACGCCTATGAAATGGGCCAGCTCAGTCGCTGATGCGACCTCGACTTCAAGGACACTATGACTACCTCTTTACACTCCGCCTGCGCCTACCGTGCCCAACTGCTGTACTTTGTCGCGGACCCTGCCACATTGGAAGATCCTTCCGAAGCCGTGCGCTATCACAGTGACGGCCTGCTGCTGGTCAACGAACAGGGCCAGATTCAGGCCTGTGGCGACTGGGCCGAACTGTCGCGCAGCCTGCCTGCCGATACAAAGACCGTGGATTTGAGCGGAAAAATCATCATGCCAGGCATGATCGACACCCACCTGCACTTTCCGCAAACCGACATTATTGCCTCTCCCTCCAGCGGCCTGCTGCCCTGGCTGGAAACCTATACCTTCCCAACTGAAGGCCGTTTTGGCGATAGTGAACATGCCCGCGAAGTGGCTGGCGTGTTTCTGGACGAACTGCTGCGCAACGGCACCACCACCGCCCTGGTCTATGGCAGTGTGCACCGCCAATCCGTGGATGCCTTCTTTGAAGAAAGCCACGAGCGCAATCTGCGCATGATTGCAGGCAAGGTGATGATGGATCGCAACTGCCCGGACTATCTGCAAGATACCGCCGAGTCAGGCGCACGCGATTCGGAAGACCTCATCAAGCGCTGGCACGGCAAGGGCCGCCAACTGTACGCTCTGACACCCCGTTTTGCGCCCACCTCCACCCCGGAGCAATTGGCCGCCTGTGGTGAACTGGCCCGCGCCTACCCCGATGTGTTTCTGCAAACCCATGTGGCAGAAAACAAGGACGAAATCAAATGGGTAAGCGAGCTGTTCCCCAAGAACCGCAGCTATCTGGACGTGTACGACAGCTTTGGTCTGCTGCGCCCCCGCGCCATCTACGGCCACAGTATCTGGCTGGACGAGCAGGATCGCGCCCGCATGCACGATACCGGCAGTATTGCGGCGCACTGCCCCACCTCCAACCTGTTCCTGGCCTCTGGTTTGTTCGATTTCCAGTCCATTCGCCAAAGCAAGGTGCTGCACACCCTGGCCACCGATGTGGGCGGCGGGACGTCGTTCTCCATGCTGCGCACCATGAACGAAGCCCACAAAGTGGCCCGTCTGAACAACTACCATCTGACCGCCGCATCCATGTTCTACATGGCCACCGAAGGGGCCGCGCGGGCACTGGACATGCAGGGTCAAATCGGCACGCTGGCTCCTGGTGCCGAGGCGGACTTTATTGTGATGGACCCCAAGGCCACTCCCTTGATGGCCCGCCGCAGCACCATGCTGAACTCGCTGGAAGAGCAATTGTTCATGCTGGCCCTGCTGGGTGACGATCGCTGCATTCAAGCCAGCTACAGCGCAGGCCGCTGCGTGCATCAGCGCGATCACTAAACACAACTGAAGCCGGGTCCTGGCGGGCAACTCCAATCATTACAACCGCCGCCAGGGACTCTTTTCCGTCTACCCAAAAAATATCTGCACGCGTTTTTCGATTTAACGCGGATTTTACGGTGCCAACGATACATTGATCCCGTCAGTAGGGAGCCAGCCCCGGCTCCCCCCTCTTCTTGGCGAGATTTGATTATGTCCGGCACATCAACACTGGTGCAACGCAACTCCCTGTTCTACCTGCTGACGCAGGTTGTGGGAGTGACCTTTTTGTTTCTCTGGCTGGCCAGCCTGACCCAGGACTGGTCCCCGCTCAATCCCTTGCTGGCATCCAGCCAGCAACCTGGCCATATGGCCCATGAAATGAAAGAGGCTCAAGGTCTGCTGACCGGCCTGATTGCCGCCGCTGGTTTGTTCCTGGCTGCCTGGAAGCTGCGCCAGCTGCGCGGACAAGAGGCCTTGCCAGGCAAACGCATCCTGTTGCTGGGCACCAGCCTGTTCCTGGCCGTGCCTTTGCTGATGCTGCTTCTGCAGTACTCCGCCACCTCCCCAAGCCTGGAATCGCTGTATCACCAGATACCCGAGATCAAACCCTTGCTGGAAGTGGGTGCCATCGTCGCCGTGGGCGCTGGCTTGCTACACCTGTACTTTGCCGGTTGGGCCTTGAACCAGGCCCGCCTGCGCTGGGGGGGCCTGCTGGCCGGTTTGATCTGCGCCTTTTTGTTGGGCTTGCTGGAAGCGGATCAAGAGCGTATCAATCTGACTCAAGTGTTTGCCTCACTGGCGCTTGTCTGGCTGCTGGGCAGCATCGCCTTCTACCCCTTGATCGTGAATCCCGAACGCTGGTCAGCCTCCCATGGCGAACGCGCCACGGTTGCAGAGGCCTGGGAACATCTGGCCAGCATTCAGGTACAACGTCGCCGCAGCCTGGGGATGTTTGGTGGCCTGATGGTCGTGATTCTGCCTTTCTTCGCCTCCACATGGGCGGTCGACTCGCTGGTCTTTCAATTCACCCGAATGGCCGGTCTGGGGCTGGTCCTGATTGCCGTCCTGGGCCGCTGCTGGTGCATGTTGTACCTGGGTGGTCATAAAGGCTCCAGCCTGATCAGCCAAGGCCCCTACTCCATCAGCCGCAACCCGCTGTATCTGTTTTCCCTGTGTGCCGTCACCGGCATGGGTGCACTGTCCGGCAGCCTGCTGCTTGGCCCCATACTCGCCTTGTTTGTCTACGCCGTCTTCAACAATGTGATCGACGAAGAACAGGTTCTGCTGCACAAAGTCTTTGGTCAGGATTATCAGGACTACTGCCAGCGCGTGCCCCGCCTGATCCCACGCCTGAGCCTCTGGAACAGCCCGAACGAACTGCAAGTGTCCCTGACAGGATTGGCCCGCACCTTGCGCGATGCCTTGCCCTACTTCCTGATCTGGCCCGTCTTTGCCCTGGCACAGTGGTTGCAAATCAATGGCTGGGTACCCGTACTTCTGCGTCTACCCTGATCGTCCCCAAGTGCAGTAAGCTGCACAAGAACTGTCCCAACCCTGTGGAACAAGCTGTCATGCGTGTCCTGATTGTTGAAAACGATACGACCATTGCCGAAAATCTTTATACCTATCTGGAACTGAAAGGCTTTGCTGTGGATGCCGCCTACGACGGCAATGGTGCACTGACACTGCTGCAAGAACAGGACTTTGATGCGCTGGTGCTGGATCTGGGCCTGCCCGGTCTGGATGGTTTTGGTGTACTCCAGGCCCTGCGCCAGTCCAGTCAAACACCCATCCCGACCTTGGTACTGACAGCCCGCAGCCAGTTGGAGAGCAAGCTCACGGCCTTTGATCTGGGGGCGGACGACTATCTGATCAAACCTTTTGCCTTGGCTGAAGTCGAGGCCCGGCTACGCGCTCTGATGCGTCGTGGCCCACCACAAGTACAGCACGGCTCACTGCATTGGGGCAGTCTGGAATACAACCTGGATACGGCGCTGGTCAGCGTAAACGGTCAGGAACTGCACCTGAGTTTCAAAGCCCGCCAGTTGCTGGAAGCTCTGTTACGCGACCCGCAAGCCATTCTGACACGTCGCTCCCTGGAGAAAACCCTGTGGCCACAGGGTGCACCGTCCCCAGAAGCCTTGCGCAGTCAAATCCATATCTTGCGCCGCGCCTTGTCCGAGGCTGGCGCAGGCACCATTGAAACCTTGCCCGGCATGGGCTGGCGTTTGCAACAGGAGAGCTAAGGGATGGCCATAGCCCCGCGCCGCAGCCGCTTCATGAGCACCCTTACCCAGCGTGTATCCTGGGCCCTGACCCTGATAGCCGCCTTGCTGGTCATCATTATGGGGGGACTGGCCTATGTAGCCTTTGCGCGCATGGAAGACGAGATGGTCAACGCCATGCTGGTCTCTTACGCTCGCAACCCCACTCTTTTACCCGACAGCGCCTACGACCGCAGTGAAGCCCTGGGCGCAGAGCTGGACAGCTATTGGTTTTTGCCGGGCCAAACTCTGGACAATTTGCCCGAATTTGCCCGTGTTTCCGAACCGGGCATTTACGAATTTCATCTGGGTAGTGACACCTGGCACGTGCTGCGCCAGGACAAAGAGCAAGGCCAGCTGTATCTGGTGTATCGCGCCACCCCTCACGAAGACCGAGTACGCGAGTTTGGCCTGATTCTGCTCCTGATCGGTTCGGCCACGATTTTGCTGGTGTTTTTACTCGGGCGTCGAGTAGCCCGCCACGCTGTGGCTCCCATGCTGACCCTGTCCCGCCATCTGGAAAACTGGGCACCCGGCCGCTCCGGCCTGCCCGAACACCAGGATGATGAAGCTGGCCGGCTGATCCGAGCCTTTAATCGCATGCAGGAGCAAGTTGAGGAACTACTGACGCATGAACGCGAGTTCGCCGCCAATCTGGGCCACGAGCTGCGTACAGGGCTGACTGCCATACGCAGCGATTGCGAGCTTTTGCTGCTGCAACTGCCCGAAGGCCCTCAACAACAGCGACTGCAACGCATGATGGTCCACGCCGATGCCGTCACCGCCAGCCTGGATGCCGCAGAAAGCCTGGCTTACACCGCAGAGCGCCATGTGCGCGAAGTCGAGGTCCACGAGCTGGCTCAACAGACCTGGCAGGCCGTCGCCCTGCTGGATGCGGATAGCCAGCAAGTACGTTGGAGCAATTTGGTGCCTGACCACTTGCACTACACCTTGGACCCCTATGCCCTGTCCATGTTGCTGCGCATCCTGATGCGCAATGCCATCGACCACGCCGCCCCCTGCAAGCTGCAACTGAGCTGGATTGCCCCCTCAGTCCTGGCTTTGCAAGACGACGGCCCCGGCATTGCCAAACAAGATCAAATCCTGATCTTTGAGCGCCACTTCAGCCAGGGCAAACAACTGACGACAGGACTGCGCGAAGAAGGCCACAGAGGCATAGGCCTGGCACTGGCACGCCAACTGGCGTTGGCGCAAGGCTGGAGTTTAAGTGTACAAAGCGGGCCGAATGGCAAAGGCTGTGTATTCAAGCTGGATCTGGATCCGTCCTGATATCCTGAAACGGCAAACTTATCTGCACGAACGGTGTCGCCAAGAGCATCAAAAACTCATTGCGACAGGCAAGACCAAAGACCTAGTAAGCTTTTCTCAACTGCAGCGCCTAACCCTTGAAAAGAGATTTTAAAAGGCTGGGCAATGAGCACAAAAAAACCCGGTCTTATTCAGACCGGGTTTTTTATCTTGCTCAAGCAGACCTGCTAAAGACTTACTGGCTTTCCAGGAAGCTCTTCAGTTTGTCGGCACGGCTAGGATGACGCAGCTTGCGCAAAGCCTTGGCTTCTATTTGACGAATACGCTCACGCGTAACGTCAAACTGCTTACCCACTTCTTCCAGAGTCTGGTCGGTGCTCATCTCGATACCGAAACGCATGCGCAGCACTTTGGCTTCACGTGGCGTCAGGGAATCCAGGACATCCTTGACCACATCGCGCATGGAACCGTGCAAAGCGGAATCCGATGGCGAAACGGTGTTGTTGTCCTCGATGAAATCGCCCAGGTGGGAATCGTCATCGTCACCGATAGGCGTTTCCATGGAGATAGGCTCTTTGGCGATCTTCAGGATCTTGCGAACCTTGTCCTCGGGCATGTCCATCTTCTGGGCCAGAGTTGCGGGATCGGGCTCAACGCCGGTTTCCTGCAGGATCTGACGATTGATACGGTTCATCTTGTTGATCGTCTCGATCATGTGAACCGGAATACGAATCGTGCGGGCCTGGTCAGCGATCGAACGCGTAATGGCCTGACGAATCCACCACGTAGCGTACGTGGAGAATTTGTAGCCACGACGGTATTCGAACTTGTCCACTGCCTTCATCAAACCGATATTGCCTTCCTGAATCAGGTCCAGGAACTGCAAGCCACGGTTGGTGTACTTCTTGGCGATGGAGATCACCAGACGCAAGTTGGCCTCGGTCATTTCGCGCTTGGCTTTACGTGCCTTGGCTTCGCCCGTGGTCATGCGTTTGTTGACTTCTTTCAGGTCCTTCAAAGGCAGCACAACGCTGGTTTGCAGATCGATCAGCTTTTGCTGAACTTCCTGAATGGCAGGGATGTGGCGCTCCAGAATGGAGCTGTAAGGATGGCCTGCTGCCACCTCCTGCACCACCCAATCCAGATTGGTTTCGTTGCCGGGGAAAGCCTTGATGAAGTGTGCACGTGGCATATCAGCACGATCCACACAGATGTTCAGGATTTCGCGCTCGTGCTGACGCACGATGGCAACCTGCTCGCGCATGGTATCGGCCAGCTTTTCCACCATCTTGGCGGTAAAGCGGATGCCCATGAATTCGTTCAGGATGGTTTCCTGGGCTTGCACATAGCCTGCGCTCTTGTAACCTTCGGACTCGAAGGACACGCGCATCTTGTCAAACCATTCGCCAATGATGTCGAATTTCTTGAGCGACTTGTTGCGCAGGTATTCAATCTGCTTGCTGCTCATGCCGCCGGCTGGACCTTCGTCCTCGTCGTCAGCGGTTACACCGGAACCGGCGTATTCTTCGCCATCATCGTCCACCAGACCGTCAACCACTTCGTCGATCTGCATGACGCCTTCGCGTACACGCTGAACGTAGGCCAGGATCTCGTTAACCGTGGTTGGGCAGGCGGCGATAGCCATCACCATGTGCTTCAAGCCATCTTCGATGCGCTTGGCGATTTCAATTTCGCCTTCGCGGGTCAGCAGTTCCACCGAACCCATTTCGCGCATGTACATACGCACAGGGTCAGTCGTGCGACCGAAGTCAGAGTCCACCGTGGTCAGAGCAGCTTCAGCTTCGTCCTCGACGTCGTCGTCGCTGGATGCCATGGGCGCGTTATCGCTCATGAGCAAGGTGTCAGCGTCGGGAGCCTGGTCGTAAACCGAGATACCCATGTCACTGAAGGTGCCGATAATGCCATCAATGGCTTCGACATCCACCAGATCATCGGGCAGGTGATCGTTGATTTCACTGTAGGTCAGGTAACCGCGGTCCTTACCCAGCTTGATCAGGGCTTTGAGGCGATTGCGACGGGCTTCCTGTTCTTCAGGGCTCAGTTGGCCACGGACACCGAATACATCTTTTTCGGCTTTAGCGCGCTTGGCACCACGCTTGGCCACCGGCTTGAGATCAGGAATGACCTCTTCTTCGCCCATTTCGTCGTCATCGACAAAGTCGATACCGTCGTTATTGGCATTCTTTGCAGGACGTCCACGGCGACCGCCGGTAGCGGCTTTAGCCGCTGTTTTCTTGGCAGCCGCTTTTTTGGCTACCGTTTTTTTAGCAGCCGCCTTTTTAGCTGCCTTCTTGGCAGGCGCTGCGCCTGGCTCTCCACTTTCGTGAAGCTCATCGAGCTCTACCGAGCTTGATGCCCCTGATTTTGCTGTCGCGGCCAAAGTTTTCTTAGCAGACCGAGAGACCGTCGTCGAGGTTTTACCAGTCGTTTGAGTCATATTTTCTTCCATAGACGCCATTTACCCCTGTGGCACTAAATATGTAGCCACCGAGTCGTACAGGCAAGAGCCTGATAATGAGCGTGTTCACAACCGGCTTGCTCCTGGGCGTGTTGCGCGAGCGAACCCTAAGTCATTTAATCCCTGGCTCATGGGCTCAAGGCATAAGGTGGTTCACAATCCGCTAACCCGCCGCATTTGCTCGCGTACCAGTTTTAACCCCCTGGCCGGCCACAAACACAACACATAACCCAATATTTTACTTCACTTGCCGAGTATAAGCAGCATTCAACAAAGCAATACGGCGTGTCAATTCTTGATAACGCTGACGCTGTTCGGGCTCTTGCAAACCCGTGGCCACCAATGCCGACTGCTCTGCCTTGATCGCATCCAGTTCGATGCGATGCAGCGCATCACGCCATTCACCCTGCGGGTCAGGCAATTCTTCTTCGCCCAAGAGCTCCGTGGCCAGCGCTTCGAGCACAGGGGCCAGGTCGGACTCGGGGTCCACGGCCTCCAGCAACGCACCTGCGTGACGCGCCGAGCTGATATTGCTTAAGGCAATCAGCTCTTGCACTAAACGTAAATGGGGACTTTGCGCCAAAATTTCAAGTTGTTGATCGCCCAGCTCGCCCACCAGAGTCGGATGCCCAATAAGCAAGCGCAGCAATCGCTTGGCCATGGGCGTCACCGCACGGCTGCCACCCACGACAGCGCGCTCGGTCCGTTGACGGTTGTTCTTGCCCTTGCCACGAGCAGTCACTGGCCGCTCCTGATACTGGGGTTGAGGCTGCCAATCAGAGTCGTCCTGCCAGCCATCCATAGGCAGACTGTCAGCAAACGAACCATCAAAACCGTCCTCAAACAGCTCCATGCCATCTGAAGATGGTGCTGGCTGCGCCGGAACCGGTGGTCTGGCTACCAGACCATCCTGAGCAGGCGGCGTATCCACAGCAGGCCGACGAACCGGCTCTACGGTACTCAGGCGCTGCGCCAGCTCGTCCGGCGTCAGCAGCACCATGCGGGCAAATTCGTGCTGAATCTGCACTTTCAAGGTACTGTCAGCCAGTTCCAGCAGCAAAGGCAAGGCCTCGTGCACGCAGGCCGCGCGGCCTTCGGCCTCGTCCATGCGATGGCGGGCCGCCAGCTCGTCCAGGAAGAAGCGCGACAAAGCTGCTGCTTCCTGGGCCTGCTCGCGAAACGCGGCAGCACCGTGCTCACGAACAAAAGAATCGGGGTCGTGGTTATCCGCCAGGAACATGAAGCGGATGGACACATCGTCACGTACCAGCGGCAAGCAGGTATTCAAAGCACGCCAGGCGGCCTTGCGCCCTGCCCCGTCACCATCAAAGCAAAACACCAGCCTGTCGCTGGCGCGCATCAATTTGGTGATGTGGTATTCGGTTGTCGCGGTGCCCAAGGTCGCTACGGCATTGTGCAAGCCATGTTGCGACAGCGCCACCACGTCCATATAACCTTCAACAATCAGGACAAAGCCTTCTTTGCGTATGCCCTGACGTCCTTCCCACAAGCCGTATAGCTCGTGTCCTTTGGAAAACAGCGTGGTTTCCGGCGAATTCAGGTACTTGGGTTCACCTTTTTCGATCAGACGGCCACCAAAGCCAATGATATGGCCCTTGGTACTGCGGATCGGAAACATGATGCGCGAACGGAAACGGTCGTAGCGACGACCATCTTCGGACTCGATCACCAGGCCGGACTCAACCAGCTGCTTGTCTTCGTACTGCGGAAATACAGCCGATAAGCCGCGTCGCTCCGTACCTGTCCAGCCCAAACCGAAACGGGCAGCCGTCTCCCCATCCAGGCCACGACGTTTTAGATAGTCGATAGCAATGGGTGACTGTTTTAGCTGACGTAGGTAGTGCCCCTGTGCCGTTTCAAGAATATGATGCTGACGCGACAACTCGTCTTTACGACGCGCATCGGCAGCACGTTGGCGTGGGGTGCGATCTGCTTCGGGCACAGTCATTCCGACGGAACCAGCTAAGCTGCGTACCGCCTCGGGGAATGAAGCCCCTGTGTGTTCCATCAGGAACGAGATAGCCGATCCGTGAGCGCCACAACCGAAGCAATGGTAAAACTGCTTGGTGGGACTGACTGTAAATGAAGGGGATTTTTCGTTGTGAAAAGGGCACAGGCCAAGCAAGTTGGCCCCGCCTTTACGCAACTGCACGTACCGCCCGACGACATCTACGACATCGACACGGGCGAGCAGTTCCTGAACAAAAGATTCAGGGATCAATACAAGCGTGGAGGCAGTTGCTGGCTGCGGATGCGTTTGTAGTGACGCTTCACGGCGGCAGCGTGCTTGCGCTTGCGCTCAGCCGTTGGCTTTTCGTAGAATTCGCGCGAACGCAGCTCGGTCAACAGACCGGTTTTTTCAATAGTGCGTTTGAAGCGGCGCAGAGCAACTTCAAAGGGTTCGTTTTCTTTCAGGCGAACAATGGACATGTAATCCCTGACCTTTGTAAAAAGAGTTAGCGTAACAGATAGCCCAATATGGTAGCACGATTGCTGGCATACACCAAGCAAGGCGCAATTAGGCTATCCACCAATTATCTGAATGCCAGCGATCAAGCCTGGCCGGTACCCTTACGGATCCAGGCGTCCAGCTGATGAGGGCGAATGCTATCGTAGTCCTCAAAAGGCTGATGAATCCAGGGATTTGTGGGCAACTTGGACACGTAGTAGTCCGGGTCGACCTGGGCGTGGCCTTTCCACCACAAAACGGCGGTTTTCAGCTCGGTGATCGCGGGAAACTGTGCACGCAGGTGATCACGTACACGCATAAAAGTCTTGCCCGTATCGACCATATCATCGACCAGCAGCACATTGCCATCCAGGGTGCCACGGGTAATGGTGATGTATTGCGCAATATCCAGATCACCCTGTTCGGTACCGGCGGCTTCGCGATAGCTGCTGGTGGCCAAAATACCCAGGGGTACATCATAGATGCGCGAAATAACGTCTCCCACTCTCATGCCGCCTCGGGCCAGGCAAACAATTTTGTCGAATTTCCAGCCTGATTCGTGAATACTCAGGGCCAATTGTTCAATCAGGCGATTGTATTGTTCCCAGGAAACCCATTCATCAGTATCGCTATTTGGGGGCAGACTCATATGTATTCCAGATATAAATGCACTAGCTGCGCTTTGGTACCTGCAAAACAAGAGTCTGGTAGGCCAACGCAGCGTCCAGAACGACAAAGCGGCCCTTCAGGCCGCTCTGTACGCACCGTACAACGGTGCAAGGCATTATACCGCGATAAATCGCTTATTTGGTAAACGGATCGCGCAATACGATGGTTTCGTTGCGATCTGGCCCTGTGGAAACCATGTCGATAGGTACATCGCACAGTTCAGCAATGCGTTCCAGGTAACGACGAGCGTTGATAGGCAACTTGTCGTAGTCAGTCACGCCCACGGTGGACTCGGTCCAGCCGGGCATTTCTTCCAGAACGGGCTCGGCTTCGGCAACCGCGTGTGCGCCGTAGGGCAGGACGTCCAGGAATTCGCCCTTGTAGCGGTAACCCACACCAATCTTGATTTGCTCAACGCCGTCCAGCACGTCCAGCTTGGTAATGCACAGACCGGAAATACCGTTAATCATGACCGAACGCTTCATGGCCGCCGCATCAAACCAGCCGCAACGACGTGGACGACCGGTAACGGAACCGAATTCCTTGCCAACCGTAGCCAGACGCATGCCGGTGTCATCCAGCAACTCGGTCGGGAATGGACCCGAACCCACGCGAGTGGTGTAGGACTTGGCGATACCGAGCACGTAGCTCAATTCCTGAGGACCCACACCCGAACCTGCGGAAGCGGCACCGGACAAGCAGTTGCTGCTGGTCACGAAGGGGTATGTACCGTGGTCAATATCCAACAATGCACCCTGGGCACCTTCAAACAGGAGTTTCTGCCCTGCTTTCTTGGCCTGGTACAGGTTGTTGGATACATCAGCGACCATAGGAGCCAGCTGTTCAGCGTGCTTCATGGCCAGGTCGCGAACCTGTTCAGCGGAAACAGCTTCAGCGCCCAGGTACTGGGTCAGCACGAAGTTGTGGTAATCCAGCGCTTCGGACAATTTTTCGTCAAAGATTTCGGGATCGTACAGGTCCTGAACACGCAGGGCACGGCGTGCCACCTTGTCTTCGTAGGCAGGGCCGATACCGCGACCGGTAGTACCGATCTTGCCGTCGCCTTTACGCTTTTCACGAGCCTGGTCCACGGCGATGTGGTAGGGCAAAATCAGCGGGCAAGCGGGCGAGATCTGCAGGCGCGAACGCACGTCCAGACCGGCAGCTTCCAGCTCGGCGATTTCAGTCAAGAGGGCCTCAGGCGACAGCACCACGCCATTGCCAATGTAGCAAGTGACGTGCTCGTGCATGATGCCCGACGGAATCAAGCGCAGAATGGTCTTCTTGCCATTAATCCACAATGTATGGCCAGCGTTATGCCCACCCTGGAAACGAACCACGCCATGCGCGGACTCGGCCAGCCAGTCGACGATCTTGCCTTTGCCTTCGTCACCCCACTGGGTGCCAATCACCACAAGGTTTTTGCTCATGTCTAGTATCAGAATAAAGGAGGCCGGCACGGTGCCGGACCAATAACAATCACCAACGCTACAAACCGCCTGGCTTACAGCGCCCTAACTTGCCACTGACCGTCCAGCGAGACCAGCTCGCGATCGATCACGAATTCATCCAGATTCAGCTCCTGACCGGGCAGCATCTGAATCACAATTTCACCGTTTTGACGCAGCTGCTTGACCGCTGCAGTCAGGGCCGCATCACTCCCCCAGGGAGCGCGTACTGCACGGGCTGCCTGAGCCGGTGCCAAGCCAGCCGAGAGCTTGCGCAAATCCAGGCTGAAGCCGGTTGCAGGACGAGCACGACCATACATGCGGCCAATACCGTCAAAGCGTCCGCCCTTGACCAAGGCATCGTGCCAGCCTTCGGCGTAAACCGAAAAGATCAGGCCCGAATGGTAGGCATAACCGCTGCCGATGTCGGCCAGGTCCACCGTAATTTCGTGGCCAGGCAAAGCATCAATGAAGCTGCGCAGGCTACCCAGAGCTTCGCGCACTTCCGGTTCGTCCGGCAGAACACTGCGGGCACGCTCCAGTACGCTGCCATCGCCATACAGCGAGGTCAAAGCCAGCAGATAGCGGGTGGTTTCAGGCAGACAGCCCGACTCACGACCCAGGGCGCGCAGGCCCGACACATCTTTGGCGTTCAGAAGCTCACACACTTCTGCCACGCGGGTTTTCAAAATAGGATCGCGCTCGATCAGGAAGCGCCCCAGATCGGGGTAGTTCAAGTCCAGGCGAGGATGATGCACCCCTGCCCGACCCACGCTTTCCAGCGCCAGTTGCACCACTTCCAGATCGGACTCAATACCGGCATGGCCGAAAATTTCCGCGCCAATCTGCAACAATTCACGGTCCGACAACAAACCAGCCGGACGGGCATGCAAGACCGAACCACAGTAGCAAAGCCGAGTGACGCCTTCGCGGTTAAGCAAGTGAGCGTCGATACGTGCCACCTGGGGGGTCATGTCGGCGCGTACGCCCATGGTGCGACCCGAGATTTGATCGACGACTTTGCTGGTACGCAGATTCAGATCTGTGCCAGAAACCGCTTGCAGGGATTCCAGATACTCCACCAGAGGTGGAGCTACCAGTTCGAACCCGTAAGTACGATACAAGTCTAGCAAATCGCGGCGCAGTTCTTCGATGCGGCGCGCCTCTGCAGGCAAGATATCAGCCAGGCTCTCTGGCAACAACCAATTGGACATACTCGTGCCTCGGACTACTTATAAACGAAAGTTCCAGCCAAACAAAAAGCGACTTGGGGCCTGTAAGCCGCCCAAGTCGCATGCGAAGTGGTGTTAGTAACTTACACGCTAGTATAAACGATCAGGGCCGCGGGTGGAACACCCAGCGGCCCTAAGTTCTCTAGCGGGGATCAGTTCGCAGGTGCTGCGGGTGATCCTTGCTTGCCCCAATACTTGAAGAAATCAGAGTCAGGGCTGATGACCAGTGTGTCGGTCTGTTTGCTGAAAGCACTGCGGTAGGCTTCCAGACTGCGGTAGAAACGATAGAACTCGGGGTTCTTGCCATAACTATCGGAGTAAATGGCAGCGGCTTCACCATCACCCTGACCACGGATGGCCTGAGCTTGGGCATACGCGTCGGCCAGCAACTCTTCACGCTGACGTTCGGCCTCGGCACGGATACGCTCACTTTCAGCCGCACCGGTTGCACGCAAACGGTTGGCTTCTTGTGTACGCTCGGCTTCCATACGACGGTATACCGATTCCGAAATCTCGGGAGCGAAGTCAATACGACGCAAACGCACGTCAATCACTTCCACACCCAAAGGACGGGCACGGGCCTCAACGGCCGTCAGCACCTCACGCATGATCGCATCACGCTCGGTGGAAACCACTTCTTTCACCGTACGTACGTTCACCGAGGCGTTCAGGGCATCACGAATCTGGGCCTGCAAACGCTCGACAGCACCACGATCCGTTGCACCAAACGTCACGTAAAACAGGCGTGGATCGGAAATACGCCATTTGACGTAGGAGTCGATCAGCAGGTTTTTCTTTTCAGCCGTCTGAATACGCTCAGGGTCCTTGGTTTCAATCGTCTGCAGACGCTTGTCCAGGAACACCACGTTTTCAAACGGTGGCGGCAGCTTGAAATACAAACCGGGAGTCGTGATGGTGCCACGCACCTCACCCAGGGCAAAAACCAGAGCCGCATCGCGCTCACGCACGATGAAAACGGAAGACAGCAGCAGACCGACAATTACCGCCAGGGCCACCAGAGCAGGAAATAAACGTTGCATCAAGCTCTCCTAGCGTGCGTATGGGGAATAAGGACTGACCAAAGAGCCCAGCGAGGTATCCAGACCGGCTGGATTGGCTGGCGCAGGCGCTTTGGGTGCCGCAGCGGGAGCTGGACGGCTGACCTGTCCTTGCGAAGCGGCCGAAGCGACAGGAGCGGACGGCTCCATATCCGTACGGCTACCCACCTGACGCACGATCTTGTCCAAAGGCAGATAGATCATGTTGTTATCACTACGGGTATCAACCAGTACCTTGCTGGTGCTCTCCAGGATTTCCTGAATTGTGGACAGGTACAGACGATCCCGCGTTACACCCGGAGCCTTCACGTACTCGGCCTCGACGCTACCAAAACGGGCAGTATCACCCTTGGCATCACCGATCACACGAGCCTTGTAACCCTCAGACTCCTGCATCATGCGAGCCACTTGACCAGCGGCTTCGGGCAACACCTTGTTGGCATAGGCCTGACCTTCGTTGATCTGACGCTCGCGGTCCTGACCGGCCTTGACGGCATCGTCAAAGGCGGCCTGAACCTGCTCGGGCGGCTGCACGTTCTGGATAGCTACGGTGCTGATCTGAATGCCGGTACGGTAGCGGTCCAGAATGGACTGGGCCAGCTGCTGCACGTCCGATGCAATCTGGGTACGGCCGGAGTACAGCACGGAGTCCATGGGCTGCTTGCCCACGACTTCACGCATGGCGGTTTCAGCCGCCTGACGTACCGACTCGTCCGGATTATTGGTGTTGAACAGGTAGTCCGGTGCGCCTGTAGGCAGCAAACGGTACTGAACCACATACTGCATGTCGACGATGTTCTCGTCGGTTGTCAGCATCAACGATTCAGGCAGGACTTTATTGCGTGCACTGCCGCGGTAGCCCACTTCAAAGGTACGCAACTGCGAAATATTCACAGTCTGGTGATCTTCGATGGGAGCGGGCCAACGCCACTGCAAACCGGGATTCAGAGTTTTCGTGTACGCGCCAAAACGGGTAACCACGGCAACCTGACCTTCCTGCACGATGGTAAAGCCACTGGCCATCCACAGACCGACCGCGACCACACCGCCGATGATCAGCAGCTTGGGCGAGCCTTTGGGGATGGATGGGCCATTACCGCTACCCGGAGGCATGCCACCGGGAGGGGAGCGACGTCCCTTTTTGCCGAATAAAGATCCCAAGCGACTGTTGAAGTCACGCCATACCTCGTCGAGGTCAGGCGGGCCATCTTGTTTCTCGGGGCGGCGAGGTGGCTCGGAACCGTTTTTGCCACTGTCTCGTCCCCAACCGGGATCATTGAGATTGAATATTTTATTGTTCAGACGCATTGTTTTCCGCGAAATGACCTGATTCGACGATTGCTGTACGCAAGCCATCCAATCCGATGCGCTCTAAAGCGCTAACAAAGACTCGGGCAATAGTACCATGTTCATCCCGCTCTACCCGTGGCTCATAGCTGGCTTGGTCAATTTTGTTATAGACCAGAATGCGAGGTATTTCATGGGCCCCGATGTCCTCCAGAACCTTATGAACTTCAGCGATTTGTTCATCGCGTTGAGGGTTGGCCGCATCGACCACATGCAGCAATACGTCTGCATGGACGGTCTCTTCCAAAGTGGCCCGGAAAGCGGCAATCAAGGTCGGTGGCAATTCACGAATGAAGCCCACCGTATCCGAAATTACGACCTGCCCTGCCCCTTCAATCCAGATACGACGCGTGGTGGTATCCAAGGTAGCAAATAACTGGTCAGCTGCGTAGGCGTCCGCACGGGTCAAGGCGTTAAATAGCGTGGATTTTCCCGTGTTGGTGTAGCCCACCAGAGACACCGACAAGGTGCCGCTACGAGAACGGGCACGACGTTGGGTGCTGCGCTGGCGTTGCACCTTGGCCAGACGCTCACGCAAGGTACGGACTTTGTCGCCAATCATCCGGCGGTCCATTTCCAGCTGCGATTCACCTGGACCACGCATACCGATACCACCCTTTTGGCGCTCCAAGTGCGTCCACATCCGGGTCAATCGGGAAGTCAGGTGTTGCAGCTGGGCCAGTTCCACCTGCAATTTACCTTCGTGACTTTGCGCACGCAGGGCAAAAATATCCAGAATCAGGGCCACCCGGTCAACCACACGCAGCTCCAGCTTGCGCTCCAGATTACGCTGCTGGGCCGGGCTCAAGGCATGATCAAACAGCACGACTTCGGCGCCAGTTGCCTTGGCCAGGGCGACCGCCTCTTCCAGCTTGCCCGTACCGATGTAGTAGGCAGAATCTGGACGGGACCGACGCACGACCATCAATTCCATAATCTGGGCGCCCGCCCCTTCAGCCAGCATGACGAATTCTTCAGCATGGGCCTTGTAGTCCAGCTCGCCCATATCCACACTAATTACCAGTGCCTTCAACGTTTGCTCCAGAAACAAAGACCCGCCCGCGGGCACCGCGAGACGGGTCTTTCAGAGTACAAAGAACTGGGTGAGGATTTATTCAGCCTGCTCATCCGCAGCCAAAGTAACGGGGCGTGCAGGAACGACGGTAGAGATCGCGTGCTTATACACCATTTGAGTGACTGTATTGCGCAGCAGTACGACATACTGATCGAAGGACTCGATCTGACCTTGCAGCTTGATGCCGTTGACCAGGTAGATCGACACAGGGATATGCTCCTTGCGCAGCGCGTTCAAAAACGGGTCTTGTAGAATTTGCCCTTTATTGCTCATTGGTGAGGCTCCGGTTATGTTGTTTTTCCAGAAATGGAAGCGAATCCCACTACTTTACCGGGTTTTCCCTGAATTCGCACGTTCCAAACTGGAGATTTTTATCTAATAAGTGTATATCAGGCGCCTTGCCCTAAAATCTGCCGCAAACTGTTGCACAGTCGGGCACATTGCTCGGGCGATCCTACCGTAATACGTAAATACTGCTCAATGCGTGGCTGACGGAAATGGCGAACCAAAATCCCCTGTTCACGCAAGGCCTGCTGAATACCAGCTGCCGAATGCTTAGGGTGAGTTGCCATCAAAAAGTTCGCTTTCGAGGGCAAAATCTCGAAACCCAGCTGCTCCAGATCAGCGCGCAACTGCTCGCGTGCATCAATCACAGCCTGGCATTGACGGTCAAAATACTCCGTATCCTTCAAGGAAGCTACCGCACCCACCTGGGCAATCGTGTCCATGGGGTAGGAGTTGAAACTGTCTTTCACCCGCTCCAGCGCCTGGATGATATCGGCGCTGGCCAGGGCATAACCCACACGCAAGCCAGCCAGAGCGCGCGACTTGGACATGGTCTGAATGACCACCAGATTGTCGTATTTTTCCAGCAAACCAACCGAAGAGGTACCGCCGAAATCGACGTACGCCTCGTCCACCACCACCGTGGTATCTGGGTTGGCAGCCAGAATGGCTTCTATATCCGTCAAGCACAAAGGAATGCCGGTAGGCGCATTAGGGTTGGCAAAAATAATGCCGGCAGGTGGCAGACTGCGCTTGCGCACATAGTCCTGCACATTCAGCGTGAAGTCCTCGCGCAGCGGCACGATATCCGCAGGCACACCGAAGTACGAACAGTAAGTGGTGTAGAAGCTGTAAGTGATATCGGGCAGCAGGACCGGGCGCACGCCACGCAGGAACAAGGCGCTGAACACATGGGCCAGCACTTCGTCCGAGCCATTGCCCAAAAAGACGTTGTTAGCTTTCACGCCGTGGTTGTGCGCCACGGCGTCACGCAATTCCTGCGCGCTGTAGGAGGGGTAAAGACGCAAGTCATCAGTCGCCGCCTGGCGGATCGCTTCCAGCGCTTTGGGCGACGGACCGAAAGGATGTTCGTTTGTGTTCAGCTTCAAGAGGTTATCCAGCTTGACCTGCTCACCCGGTACATAGGGTGAAAGCCCCGCTACATGATCACTCCACAAACGGCTCATTACGCGTCCTTCAGATAAGGGTTTTTAGATGATTTGAATTCGATGCGCAAAGGCGTGCCTTCCAGCTTGAAGGCCTCGCGAAAACGCGTCTCCAGATAACGGCGGTAACTGTCCGAAATGGCATCCAGGGCGTTGCCGTGAATCACCACGATCGGCGGGTTCATGCCACCTTGGTGAGCATACCGCAACTTGGGACGGAAAATGCCCTTGCGCGGTGGCTGTTGCTGTTCCACCGCTTCTTGCATGACGCGAGTGAGCTTGGGCGTGGACAGCTTGGAGAAGGCAGCCGCATGCGCGGCATTGACCGACTTGAGCAAGGGATTGATCCCCTGCCCTTTCAAGGCCGACAAGGTGTGCATCTTGGCAAAGTTCAGGAAGCGCAATTTGCGATCGAACTCGCGCTTGATCCACTCGCGCTGGTACTCGTCCAGGCCATCCCACTTGTTGATGCCCACCACCAGTGCACGACCGGTTTCCACCACGAAGCCCGCAATGCTGGCGTCCTGGTCGGAAATTTCGGTGTGAGCGTCAATCATCAACAAGACCACGTTACACGCTTCAATCGCCTGCAAGGTCTTGATAACGGAGAACTTTTCAACCGCTTCAAATACCTTGCCGCGCTTGCGCAAACCGGCCGTGTCGATCAGGGTGTATTCCACCCCATTGCGCTCGAACTCGATCTCAATGGCATCACGCGTCGTACCGGGCTGGTCAAACGCAATCACGCGATCTTCACCCACCAAGGTATTGATCAAGGTGGATTTACCCACATTGGGGCGGCCCACAATCGCCAGCTTGATACGGTGCTGAAATTCATCGTCATCCTGGCCATCCTCTTCAGGCTCAGGATTGGGCACTTGCTCCAGTGCCAGGTTGATCAGCTCTTCCACGCCATCGCCGTGGGAAGCGGAGATCAGGTAAGGCTGACCCAGGCCCAGTTCGTGGAATTCCACGCCACCGGCCTCGTAACGCATGCCTTCGGCCTTGTTGACGGCCAGCAGCACTTTCTGCCCCAGCTTGCGCAGCAACTGCGCAATTTCCAGATCCAGTGCGTTGACGCCCTCACGGGCATCGACCAGAAAGACGACCACGTCAGCTTCGGCAATCGCCTGCTGGGTCTGACGAGCCATCTCCAGCAACATGCCGGTTTTGGCCACAGGCTCGAAACCACCCGTATCGACCACGATATAGGGGCGGCTGCCAACCCGGCCTTCGCCGTAATGACGGTCGCGGGTCAGACCAGGGAAGTTCGCCACCAGAGCCGCGCGCGAGCGCGTCAGGCGGTTGAACAAAGTGGACTTGCCGACGTTGGCCCGACCGACCAAAGCCACTACGGGCTTAAAAGAAACGCTTTTCAATTGATTCCAACCAAGACCAAATTACCATTGCCGGTCTGGACCAGGACCCCACGCGGGGTTCCGATCAAAGGCGACACAATGGCACCACCGCCGACACTGACCCGGCCCAACAAGGTGCCGTCCAGTCGCGATAGAAAGTGAACATAGCCTTCCATGTCACCGGCGGCGAGCGCCTGGGGCATGACGGCTAAAGGAGCCAGACCACGGTTACGCAAAGCATTCTGCTTCCAGATGGTTTGCCCGTCTGTCATGGCAAACGCTTCAATCTGGTCGCGGCTATTGGCGGCATACAACATATGGTTGTCCGCTGCGATACCGGTACCGGCCGAAAATTCCCTATCCCACACCAGTCGTCCACCTTGGGAGACGTCAAAGCAGGCAACACGACCTTGGTAGGTTGCACCGCACAGCAGGGGATCGACGACCTGGGGAGCACCCACGACGTCATTAATGCGCTCCAGGTCCGTCGCGCCGCGGGAGACAGAAATACTGCCTTCCCACACCAGATGACCTTGAGCTGCGTCAATGGCCATCAAACGGCCGTTGGGCATTCCTGCCAACAACAAACCATCAATAATGCGCATTTGCATGCTGGTTTTCAGCGACAAGGCGGGGCCAGGACGCTGCAGACTCCAGCGCAGATCACCTGTGCTGGCATCAAATGCCTGCAAGCGGTAGTCGCTGGTACGCACCACAACCACACCAGCACCCACAGCAGGCGGCACATTCACAGCGCTGCTGCTACGACTGCGCCACAACTCCTTGCCCGAGTCGTCAAACGCAATGACGTTGCCGTCCACCGAAGCGACCGCAGTCACCACACCATCCGAACCTGCACCGGCGGTCAACTTCTTGCCGGCATTGGCCGACCACTGCACGCGACCCGTATCCAGATCAACCTTGCTGACCTGACCCGAGACCGTCGCGGCGTAGACCGAGGAGCCACTGACTTGCGGTGCAAATCCGGAGTCTGCGCCGCTACCAATCGAGGTACTCCAGCTGATCTTGGCGGCCACACCAGGGGTGTATTCCGTCAGGGGCGTAGGCTCGAAACGAGGATCCTTGCTGGAGAACATGGAGCAACCGGCCAAAGCGGTCAGGCTCAGGGCCAGAGCGCTCAAGCGCAGGACACGCATGGCAGAGGATGGGGATTTGCGAATAGTAGGAAGAGACATGAATTAAGCTCCTGCCAGGGCATCAAGTTTGATCTGTACCAACTGCGAAATAGGGTCTTGCTTGAGCAACTCCACGGCCTGCGTCCAGGCTTCGCGTGCTGCATCGTTCTGCCCTTGAGCGGCCAGAATATCGCCTTTGCGATCCGCAAACAGACCGGCAAAGCTGGCAGGAGGATTTGTCAGCTGAGCCAGGGCATCATCGTAATTCTTCTGTTCCAGCAAGATACCAGCCAGACGCAAACGCGCCAGCGGAGTCAGCGCCGGGTCGTGGTTGGTTTTAACCATCCACTCCAGTTGCTCACGAGCAGGCGTCAGATTGCCGCGTTGCTGCAAAGCC
The DNA here is from genome assembly GCF_024266725.1 of Alcaligenes sp. NLF5-7. Taxonomy (NCBI): domain Bacteria; kingdom Pseudomonadati; phylum Pseudomonadota; class Betaproteobacteria; order Burkholderiales; family Alcaligenaceae; genus Alcaligenes; species Alcaligenes sp. NLF5-7. The sequence goes on along the minus strand of NZ_CP100755.1, from coordinate 3,386,995 downwards.
TGGGCAGCCAGCAAGACACCGCGGGAGGTGTAGCCAGACTTGGGGAAATCGTTACGCAAGGTTGTGCTGGCAGCCAGCACGCGGGCATCGGCCTCTTCGCCGGTCTGGGCAGCCGCACTTTCCAGCGCCTCAAAGTAACCCATGGCCTGACCGGCCTGATGCCCCTGGTACCACTGCCAACCGCGCCAGCCGGCCACCGCCGCCAAGGCAGCAAAAGCCAGCACGATGCACAAGGTGCCCCAGCGGTCCCACCATGCTCGCATGGCATCTAGTTTTTCCTGTTCTTCAAGATCGTAGGCCATGCTCAAATCCTTGCTGACAAAACACTGGCGAGTTCAGAAAATTCAACAGACTGTTGCTGCTCGGCGCCATCCGCAGCACGCAACCATTTCACACTGGCCTGTTCTTTTTGGAGCTCGTCGTCACCCAAAATAACGGCGGCCTGCGCACCACTGGCATCAGCCCGTTTGAACTGGGACTTGAAGCCGCTGGAGCCTGCATGGACTATCACCTGCAAACCGGCATCCCGCAATTGCTCGGCCAACAGCGAGGCCTTGCGCTGGGCTGCCTCACCCTGGTGAACCATATACACCTGACATTCAGGAATGGCGGGCTGCTCGCCATCTTGCGAGCACAGGTCCAGCAAGCGCTCCACACCAATAGCAAAACCCACGGCGGGCGAAGGCTTGCCACCCATCAATTCGATCAGGCCGTCGTAACGGCCACCGCCGCACACCGTCCCTTGAGCACCCAGGCGATCCGTTACCCACTCGAACACGGTCAGATTGTAATAATCCAGACCACGCACCAAGCGCGGGTTCAATGTGTAGGCAATACCGGCATCATCCAGACGATCGCAGACGCCCTGGAAGTGAGCACGAGACTCTTCACCCAGAAAGTCGAACAAACGTGGGGCCGCATTGGCCATTTCCTGCATGGCCGGATTTTTGGTATCCAGCACGCGCAAGGGGTTGGTATACATGCGACGCTGGGCTTCTTCGTCCAGCACATCCTTGTGCGCTTCCAGGTGCTCGATCAAGGCCGCACGGTGGGCGGCACGCTCTTCAGCCTGACCCAGGGAGTTCAGTTCCAGACGGATGTCCGTCAGACCCAGCTTCTTCCACAAACGGGCCAGCATGACGATCAGCTCGGCATCAACGTCCGGCCCTGGCAGACCCAACGCTTCCACGTCGATCTGGTGGAACTGACGGTAGCGGCCACGCTGCGGGCGCTCGTGACGGAACACCGGCCCCATCGCATAAACGCGATGAGGGCGATCGTACAAGAGATTATGTTCGATAGTGGCGCGCACCATGCCCGCCGTAAATTCGGGACGCATGGTGAGCTTGTCGCCGTTGAGCGAATCGGTAAAGGAATACATTTCCTTTTCGACAATGTCGGTGACTTCGCCAATACCACGAGCAAACAGCTGGGTATGTTCCAGCACGGGGGTACGCATATTGCGATAGCCATAGCTGGCCAACCATTCCCGCACCAGAGCCTCCAGGGCTTCCCACTGTGCGCTTTCACCCGGTAAGGTGTCTTTCATGCCCGTCAGGGCGCGGAGCTTTTGAAACTGCTGCGTCATAATTCTAATGGTTTGCTCGCCATAGACTGACAAGCGTGTTGATCAAACCGTTGATGTTTTGCCGTAGCGGCGCTCAACGTAATTCTGGACAATGGTCTGAAATTCCTGAGCGATAGTATCACCCTTCAGGGTCACCACCCGCTCGCCATCCACATAGACGGGTGCCGAAGGAACTTCCCCGGTTCCCGGCAAGCTGATGCCAATATCGGCGTGGCGGCTTTCCCCCGGACCATTGACCACACAGCCCATCACCGCGACGTTCATGGTTTCCACGCCGGGATACAGATCCTTCCAGACGGGCATCTGGTCACGCAAATAGCTTTGAATATCGTTGGCCAGCTCCTGGAACACCGTACTGCTGGTGCGACCACAACCCGGACACGCCACCACCATAGGGGTGAAAGCACGCAAACCCATGGTCTGCAAGATTTCCTGAGCCACCACCACTTCACGAGCACGATCGCCACCGGGTTCAGGAGTCAGGGAAATACGAATGGTGTCACCAATGCCTTGCTGCAACAAGACAGCCAAGGCAGCGGTGGAAGCCACAATCCCCTTGCTGCCCATCCCCGCTTCGGTCAGACCCAGGTGCAAGGCGTAGTCACAACGTGCCGACAAATCCTGGTAGACGGTGATCAGGTCCTGCACGTGGCTGACCTTGCAGGACAGAACGATACGATTGCCCGACAGCCCCAGTTCCTCGGCACGCTGGGCGTTGCTGATGGCAGAGATAACCAGAGCATCGCGCATCACCGCCTGAGCCGTCCAGGGATGAGCACGCTCGTTATTTTCATCCATCATGCGGGCCATCAGCTCGTGATCCAGGCTGCCCCAGTTCACGCCAATTCGCACGGCCTTGTCGTAACGGCACGCGATTTCAATCATCTTGGCGAAGTTATCGTCCCGGCGCTTGCCACCGCCCATATTGCCCGGATTGATCCGGTACTTGGACAGGGCCTGAGCACACTCGGGGTAATCTGCCAGCAATTTATGGCCGTTGTAATGGAAGTCCCCCACCAAGGGGACATTTACGCCCATGCGGTCCAGCTGCTCGCGAATGGCGGGCACTTCACGGGCCGCTTCGGGGGTATTGACCGTAATACGCACCATTTCAGAACCGGCACGCGCCAGTTCCTTGACCTGGATAGCCGTTGCAATAGCATCGACGGTATCCGTATTGGTCATGGACTGCACCACGACCGGGGCCGAGCCACCTAATTTCACAACATGATCGCCCCAGCGCACATCAACTGCGCGGGTTACCCGTTTGGGTTGGGCGCCCACCGGCAGAGGTTGGCAAGCAGAGGAAGTTTCGGGACCCTGCGTCATTTCTTCAAGTCCTTGAGCCAATCGAACACCAGCCACTCTTCGGGAACCCAGCCCCGATCAATGGCGTAAAAACCGGCTACCAGCAGCAAAACAATAATGATAAGAATCCAGATCCAGCCAAACCCGCCGCGCGAGTCGGCATACAGGCTCAAGTCCGCACTGGACAAGCCCGCACCCGAATGATTGCGCGGTACGGGCTTGGGCGCAGCGGTATCACTGACCTGAGCTTCCAGCATGACCAGCACGGCTGATACGTCAGCCTCCAGAAAGCGCGCGTAATTACGCACCATGCCCCGCAAAGGCTGCCCACCGGGCAACTGGTCCCACTCCTGAGCTTCCAGGGCCTCTAGCTGGCGAACCGAAAACTTCAGGCGGGTGGAGGCTTCGTTCAGCGTACAGGATCGCGCCAGGCGCAACTCACGCAATGTCGGGCCTACACCTGAGCCCGCTTCCGGAGCCGATTGGTTGGAGGGGACCAGAGTCTCGCTCATGCACGTTCCTGTTTGATTTGAATGACAGCACGATCAGGCAAACGTTGTTCGATACGGGTGCGATCACGAATATCGCCCGCCAACTGTCCACAAGCGGCAGCAATATCATCGCCGCGCGTCTTGCGCACTGTGGTTACCACCCCACCATCCATCAGCCGTTGGGCAAACTGTTTGACCCGTGCAGCTGAAGAGCGTTTCAGACCGGACTGCGGAAAAGGATTGAAAGGAATCAAATTAAATTTACAGCGCACAATGCGTGCGATATCCAACAGTTCCTGCGCATGCTGGTCGGTATCGTTGATGCCGTCCAGCATGATGTATTCAAACGTGATGAAGTCACGCGGGGCGTGCTCCAGATAGCGATTACAGGCATCCAGAAGCTCGGCCAGCGGATACTTCTTGTTCAGTGGCACCAGGCGATCGCGCAACGCATCATTGGGCGCGTGCAGCGATACGGCCAGTGCGACCGGGCAATCTTTGGCCAGACGATCCATCATGGGCACCACCCCGGAGGTGGAGACCGTCACGCGGCGGCGCGACAGACCGTAGGCATTATCGTCCAGCATCAGGCGCAAGGCACCGAGCACCTGATCGTAATTGAGCAGGGGTTCGCCCATGCCCATCATGACCACATTGCTGATGACACGCGTGCTGGTTTGCTCGGCATCGCCAATACGGGCGGTTTCCGGCGCATTCAGCAAAGCACGGCGAGCAAACCACAACTGACCAATGATTTCGGAGGTGGTCAGGTTGCGGTTGAAGCCTTGATAGCCCGTGGAACAGAATGGACAGGCCACGGTGCAGCCAGCCTGGCTGGAAATACACAGGGTGCCCCGGTCGTCCTCGGGAATGAAAACCGCTTCGACAGCGTTATTGCTGCCTACATCAAACAGCCATTTACGGGTGCCGTCGGTAGAAATATGTTCGTGCGACATGCTGGGCGCGGTGACAACGCAATTAGCGGTCAGCTGCTCGCGGAACTCGCGCGCCAGATCCGTCATCTGCCCAAAATCGTCTTGTTGACGCTGGTGTATCCAGCGCTGCAATTGGCGCGCGCGGAAAGGCTTGCCACCCCATTGGGCGACCAGTTCAACAAGTTGCTCCGGGCCTAGGCCCAGAAGATTGGTAGGTTCGAGCGATGACATAAAAAAATAATACCTTCACGCGTTCTGGCTATTACTTTCTTGCAGGAGTGCAAAAAAGCCCCTTTTTGCGGATTTGCCCGGCAAACCGATTCCGGTGAGCCGGGCAAGTCTTGCTCAGAGTGCCGCCAGTACTGCGCGGTTTAACGAATTAACGGCTGTAAACGTTGCACTCTGGGAAGAAGAAAGCGATTTCGACAGCAGCGGTTTCAGGAGCGTCGGAACCGTGAACAGCGTTAGCGTCGATGCTTTCAGCGAAGTCAGCACGGATGGTGCCGGCGTCTGCTTTCTTGGGGTCGGTGGCGCCCATCAGTTCGCGGTTCTTGGCAATGGCGCCTTCGCCTTCCAGAACTTGTACGAATACAGGACCGGAAACCATGAAGTCGACCAGATCCTTGAAGAAAGGACGCTCGGCGTGCACGCCGTAGAAGCGCTCGGCTTCGCCACGGGACAGGTGAACCAGGCGACCAGCGATCACTTTCAGGCCAGCGCCTTCAAAGCGGGAAATAATCTGACCGATCACGTTTTTAGCAACAGCGTCGGGCTTGATAATGGACAGAGTGCGTTCAATAGCCATGTGAAAATCCAAATAAGAACAATATAGTGTAGTCTTTGCTGCGTAAAGCAAAATGCAGATCCGACGGTTCGCGCTAAATTTTTTAATGAAAACAAGCACTTTCATCAGATTTACGGCAACCCGGCATTTTACCACGCCAAAGACGCACGGCCACATCTTAAAATAGTGCATCTTAAATTCGTTTTTTACCCAGGATTAGTCCCGCCCTATCTGGCACTGAACGTGCAATAAGGGGCAGGCAGACCGCATCACCATGACCAACTCATCCGCTACGACCTCCGACGAGCAATTATCCAAGAGCTTTGAACCCCAGGAAATCGAAACGCGCTGGTACGCGCGCTGGGAGCAAGCCGACCTTTTCAAGGGTGGCCAACATGTCCAGCCCTTGGGTGATCATCAGTCCGAACCCTTTGTGATCCAGTCCCCACCACCAAACGTCACCGGGACTTTGCACATGGGCCACGCCTTTAATCAGACCATCATGGATGGCCTGACGCGCTACCACCGCATGAAAGGCGACGATACGGTCTATATTCCCGGTACCGACCACGCCGGGATTGCGACCCAGATCATCGTGGAACGCCAGCTTGATGCCCAGAACATCAGCCGCCACGACCTGGGCCGCGAGAAATTCCTGGAAAAAGTCTGGGAGTGGAAAGAGAAGTCGGGCAATACCATTACCGGCCAGTTCCGCCGCCTGGGCGCGTCCTGTGACTGGAGCCGCGAATACTTCACCATGGACGACAATCTGTCCCGTGGCGTGCTGGAAACTTTTGTCCGTCTGTACGAGCAAGGCCTGATTTACCGCGGCAAGCGCCTGGTGAACTGGGACCCCGTGCTGGGCACCGCCGTGTCTGATCTGGAAGTGGTCAGCGAGGAAGAAGACGGCCATCTGTGGGAAATCAGCTATCCGCTGACCACACCTCAAGGCGGTCTGACCCACCTGACGGTGGCCACCACCCGCCCCGAAACCATGCTGGGCGACGTCGCCCTGATGGTGCACCCTGAAGACGAGCGCTATATCGGCCTGATCGGTCAAACCGTTACCCTGCCCCTGGTTGGCCGTTCCATCCCGATCATTGCAGACGACTACGTAGACCCGGCCTTTGGTACCGGCGTGGTGAAGGTTACTCCTGCCCACGACTTCAATGACTACGCCGTTGGCCAGCGCCACGGCCTGGAAATGATCAGCATCCTGACGCTGGATGCCCATATTGCCGACACCGCTCCCGAAGCCTACCAAGGCCTGGAGCGCTTTGCTGCACGCAAGCAAATCGTGGCCGACCTGGAAGCCCAGGGCCTGCTCAAGGCCGTCAAGCCACACAAGCTGATGGTGCCACGCGGCGACCGTACCAATACGGTTATCGAACCCATGCTGACTGACCAGTGGTTTGTCGCCATGAGCAAGCCTGCGCCAGAAGACTCCCTGCACCCCGGCAAGAGCATCACCCAGGTTGCCCTGGATGTGGTGGCCGATGGCCGTGTACGCTTCTACCCCGACAACTGGTCCAACACCTACAACCAATGGCTGAACAATATTCAGGACTGGTGTATTTCCCGTCAGCTGTGGTGGGGTCACCAGATCCCCGCCTGGTACGCCGAAGACGGCAGCCTGTTTGTCGCCCGCTCCGAAGAAGACGCTCTGGAACAAGCCCGCGCTGCTGGCGTGACCGGCCCACTGCGCCGCGACGAGGACGTGCTGGACACCTGGTTCTCCTCCGCCCTGGTGCCCTTCACCGATCTGGGCTGGCCTGAAGAAACCCCGGATCTGGCCCGTTACCTGCCCTCCAGCGTGCTGGTCACAGGCTTCGATATTATTTTCTTCTGGGTAGCCCGCATGGTCATGATGAGCATGCACCTGACTGGCCGCGTTCCGTTCAACACCGTCTACGTTCACGGACTGGTGTGCGATATGGAAGGCAAGAAGATGAGCAAATCCAAGGGCAACACGATTGACCCGGTGGACTTGATCGACGGTATCGACCTGGAAAGCCTGATACACAAGCGCACCTTTGGCTTGATGAATCCCAAGCAGGCTCAAAGCATTAGCAAGCGCACCAAGAAGGACTATCCCGATGGCATCCCCGCCTTCGGTACGGACGCGCTGCGCTTTACCATGGCCGCTTACGCCACCTTGGGTCGCAACATCAACTTCGACATGAAGCGCTGTGAAGGCTATCGCAACTTCTGCAACAAGCTGTGGAACGCCACCCGCTTTGTGCTGATGAACACCGAAGGCCATGAACTGCACACCGACGCTGCTGCCGAACTGAGCTTTGCAGACCGCTGGATCATCAGCCTGCTGCAAGGCCTGGAGCAGGACGCCGAACGCGGTTTTGCCGACTACCGTTTCGACAACGTCGCTAACGCCATCTACCACTTTGTCTGGGACGAGTACTGCGACTGGTACCTGGAACTGGCCAAGACCCAGATCCAGAACGGCACGCCCGAGCAGCAACTGGGCACCCGTCGCACGCTGATCCGTGTACTGGAAGTAGTACTGCGCGTGGCACACCCCATTATCCCGTTCATTACGGAAGAGCTATGGCAGAAAGTCTCGGTGGTAGCTGGCAAACGCGCTGCCAATGAAACCACCAGCATTTCGGTCCAGCCCTACCCTATCGCCAATCCGGCCGCCATTGATGAACAGGCCATGGCACAGGTTGCAGAACTGAAAGCCCAAGTGGACGCGATTCGCGCCTTGCGCGGCGAGATGAACCTCTCGCCCGCTCAGCGCGTGCCACTGGTTGCCCAAGGTGATGCTGCAATCCTGAGCGCCAATAGCCCCTATCTGGCCAGCTTGTGCAAACTGGAAAGCGTGGAGATTGTGGACCAACTGCCCACCGACGCCGGCGCCCCAGTACAAGTGGTCGACACCACTCAGCTGATGCTGCACGTAGAGATTGACGTGGAAGCGGAGCGTATCCGCCTGTCCAAGGAAATCGAACGCCTGCAAGGTGAGATCAACAAGGCCGAAGCCAAACTGGGCAACGCCAGCTTTGTAGAACGTGCGCCCGCCGCCGTGGTTGAACAGGAGCGCCTGCGCGTGGCTCAATTCGGTGAGACACTGGCCAAGGTGAAACAGCAGTTTGATCGTCTGGGCTAATTGCCTGAATCAGGTCTCGGTGACGAGAGAAGGCCCTGCACTAGTGCAGGGCCTTTTTGCATCTATGGTCCTTCGATCCCGCTGCACTATTCCGATTACTCGCAACACACCCTCCCTGTTCATACGAAACAGAAGAACACAGGAGCATCACACCAGCGCAGACCGGTCGCGCACAGAAGCTATCCCGCACTGACACAACAAGAAAAAGCGAAGCCATCCTGAACGCATCACCTCTTGTGATGTATTTTCCGGGCTATCCGCAAAAACGCCTGAGCAGCAGGAGAAAGCCGCTCGAAATTCAGAGCCGCCAGAGCAATTTCACGAGGCCTACACGGCTCCAGGCTGCGATAAATCACCCCTTCTGGCGGCTCCGGCAAGGCCAGCCTGCCCGCAATGGTCACAGCCACTCCTTGCGCGACAAAGCCCAACATGGAGGACAACTGCTCGAAACGGAACAAGGTCCTGGGGACCGCCCCTGCCGCCGCCAGAAACCGATCTACATGCGGGCCAGAGCCTGCCGCAGTCCGAATAAACGGCAAGTCATGAAAGTCACTGGCAGAAACACGGGCGCAAACGGCCAAATGATGCTCTGCCGGCAGCACGGCCACCAGCTCATCCTGGGCCAAGGGCAAGCAGTCAAAGCGATCATCTGGCAAGATCACAAAGCCCAGCTCCACACGCCGCTCCAGCAGCCACTGCGCCACTTCACTATCAACACCCTCATCAATCTGCACCTCCACTTCGGGATGCGTCTGCCTGTAGCAAGCCAATAAATGTGGCAGCAAATGCAAGGACGAGGAAGCCCCAAAAGAAGCAATACGCAAGGTGCCACGGGCAATTCCCTGCTCGTAGCAGGCCTCCTGATGCAAGGCCTCTTTCTGCTGCAGGATGTCGTTGGCACGTTGCAGCAATTTCGCCCCTACTTCCGTCAACTCCACTGAGGTCGGGCCACGAGAAAACAGGCAAACACCCAAATCAGTCTCCAGCTGCTTGAGCGCATGACTGACCGCACTTTGCGTAATCCCCAAGGCACTGGCTGCTCGAGAAAAGCTGCCTATCCTGGCCAGCACGGAAAAGATTTCTAGTTGAGTGAAGGTCATGAGCGTTTACTCATTCGACTATGAGGCAATAAAAGTAAATAGTACCCCTGCTGAAATCTTCTCCATAGTGGCTTTAATGAAATCTCCCAACTACTCCGTACACCTAAGTCTGATTGGCATGGCCGCTCTGTGGGGAGCTTCCTGGCCCTGGGGCCGAGTCGTGGCGCAAGCCATGCCGCCTTTGGCGGCAGCCAGTCTGCGCTTCCTGATTGCCAGCGTCGCACTGCTGCTTTGGATGAGCTGGAGCGGCCGACTGAAAGCCCTATGCACACTTGACTCCCGAGAATGGCTAGGTCTGCTTAACGCGTCGGCTTTTGGAGTGTTTGGCTATTCAATTTTCTTTCTTCTGGCCCTGAAACTGGTGCCAGCAGGCAAGGCCAGCATGGTCGTTGCCCTGAACCCGGTCCTGATCCTGATACTGGCTTCTTTGTTGTTTCGCGAGCCAGTCAACAAAAAGATGAGCCTGGGAGTAATCCTGGCCGTATCAGGGGCTCTCTATGCCCTGAGTGCCGGCTCTATTAGCAGCCTCATGCCGGGCCAGAGTGGAATAGGCGAATGGCTATTACTGGGCTGTGCACTGTGCTGGGTCAGCTACACCTTGATTGGCCGCACCGTACTGACCACCGTAGATTCTCTGACCGCCACCAGCATGACCACATTGATTGGCGCAGTGCTGCTGTCCATCAGCAGCTTGGGGGTGGAGGGTCTTTCGGTCTGGGGCAGCCTGAGCCATGCGCCAAGCCAAGCCTGGTACAGCGTGTTGGCCTTGGGCCTGGGTTCAACGGCTCTGGCCTTCGCCTAGTATATGCACGGCGTGAAAAGCCTGGGTGCCACATCCGCAGGCGCCTATCTGGCCCTGGTACCACTGTTTGGCGTTTTACTGTCCAGCCTGTGGCTTAAGGAGGCCCTGAACCCTTCCTTGATCGGCGGAGGTTTGCTGGCGATTAGCGGGATGGCCCTGATGAGCTGGGGACGGCAGACACTGAATGCCAAGGGCGATGCCCCTGCAGAAAATTCGGAACTGCAACTTGGTCAGTACGACTAACAAAGTGACCCAGATACAAAACGGCCCGCATAAAAACGGGCCGTTAAGGTTTGGCGAACTCTTTAAACAAGGCTATTCGCCCAAGGAAGCCAAAGATGCCAAAAAGCGCTCGTCTGCCTTGCTAAGTTCGCCACGCTGACGGGCCTGCTCAATCAACTCGGGCCGCCGCAAGGCTGTCAAACGCAGGGATTGCTCACGTCGCCATGCCTGAATACGGCCATGATGACCAGACATCAAGACTTCGGGCACAGCCTGATCACGATATACCTCGGGTCGCGTGTAATGAGGACTATCCAGCAAGCCGCTATTGTCAGCATGGAAAGAGTCCTGGCGAGCCGAATCAGCATCATTCAGCACACCGGGCAAGAGCCGAATCACGCTATCAATAATCGCCAGTGATGCTATTTCACCGCCAGACAGCACAAAGTCACCCAAAGACAATTCCTGGGTGATACGCGCATCAATAAAACGTTGATCTATCCCTTCATAGCGACCACACACCAGAACCGCGCCAGGGCCCTGAGCCAGCTCCTGAGCCACTGTCTGATCAAAGCGTCGCCCTGTAGGGCTCAGCAAAATCACTTCCGGGCTATCACCACGATCAGCCAAAGCCTGATCCAGGGCGTCATTCAGAGGATCAGCCAGCATTACCATGCCTGGGCCACCGCCGTAAGGACGATCGTCTACAGTACGGTGCACATCGGTGGTGTAGTCGCGCGGGTTCCAGGTCCGCATCTGCCAGATACCCTGCTTGTGCGCACGGCCGGTGACACCAGCCTCGCTGACCACATCAAACATGTCCGGGAACAGGGTCAGGGCATCAAATCGCATGAGGACTCGGCAAGAGAAAAAAGCGGATACGCTTTACAAGACTCGACCAGTCAGGCCAGAGCCATGCAGGTGCGCAGGATTGAAACGATCAAATCGCCCAGTGGCTGTGCAGTTCGCGGGCGGACATATCCACCGTATGCACAATGGCTTGCACAAAGGGAACCAGCTCTTCCAGCGGCTTGCCCTGTTCGTCCTTTGCAGGCGTAAAGACGCCTTCAGCATCCCAGGAGCCACGATGCACGACCAAAATGGAGTGCGCGCCGTTATCCAGCACTTCCACCACCTCGCCCAGGCTTTCAGCCTGGCCGTCCTGCTCGCCAAAGAAGCGGCAGCCGATCAGATCGACCCAATAAAATTCGTCTTCGTCCGCTTTGGGGAAAGCGGCACGGGATACCCAAACGGTATGCCCCTTGAGAGCTTGAGCCAGCTCTCGATTATCCAGACCCTCAAACTGCGCCACGATGGTTGCACCATGCTGCTTTGCGGTTTGTATCTGTCTGGGTGACACAGACGCAAAAACGCCCGCCTGAGATTCAGGCCGGGGCGTTTTTAACCACCATGTCTTTGCATTCAGCAGCGCCTTGGTTTGCATGGAATGCGGCTGGATCTTGACCCAACCACGCACACCATAAGCGGAAACAATACGACCGAGCTCAACAAGGTCAGCAGGAATCGCAGATTGCTTCACACTAAACGCTACTAAAAAAACAGGTGAATCAACTTAGGCAGCCGAAGCAACCTTAGCCGAGTATTCTTTCAACAGGCGAGCCACAGCAGGCGAAACCTGAGCACCGTTGTCGGTGAAGTGCTTAACGCGGTCCATTTGCAGACGCAGGTTTTCATGACCTTCGCCAGCAACGGGGTTGTAGAAACCCAGACGTTCGATGAAGCGACCATCACGGCGTTGGCTCGCCTCGGCGGCTACTACGTTGTAAAAAGGACGCTTTTTGGAGCCACCACGGGCCAAGCGAATTACCACCATTGATAATCCCTTTATTGTGTAAGGTAAACAAAAAATTCTAGCACTATTCTGGCAAGCATGCCAAAAGTAACACGCTAAGATAGCAGATTCAGTGCTAGATACGCAACAGACAAAGCAGTATTCTACCGCCGTCGGCTCAACGACGGCGTAAAAAATGCAGAGTTTTTTCGGCTTGCTGGTCTTGAGCCAACAGTTCGTTGCCAGTTTGGCGACAAAAAGCCTGAAAATCTTGAATGGCGTGCTGATCGGTCGTGATGACCTGCAACACTTGCCCGGATTCCAGCTGTGCCAAGGCTTTCTTGGCACGCAAGATGGGCAAGGGGCATTTCAGCCCACTTGCATCAACCTGCAGATCGCTGTTGGGCAATGCGCCGGTCTCGGACATCGTCATTAGGCACCCAATTTACTTTGAACCCAGGCCTGCACCGAGGCATTGGCCTGCGGCAGAACGCTGGCATCGGTACCGCCGCCCATGGCCATGTCAGGACGACCACCGCCCTTCCCGCCCATTTGCGAGGCCACAAAGCCCACCAGATCACCCGCCTTGACCTTGGAGGTCAGGTCAGGCGTCACGCCAGCCACCAGGCTGACTTTGCCGTCTGCCACGATGGACAGCAGGATCACGGCAGACTGCAGCTTGTTCTTCAACTGATCCGCCATTTCGCGCAAGGCTTTGGCTTCCACGCCTTGCAACGTGGCAACCAGCAAGCGGCTGCTGTCATTCAACGGGACAGCCTGAGCCAGCAGATCCTGGCCTGCCGAAGCAGCCAGCTTGGATTGCATTTGTTCGCGCTCGCGCTCCAGATCCTTGATCTGACCTTGCAAGGCGCTGATACGGGCAACCAGACCCTCCGGCTGCGTACGCAGACTGGCAGAAGCGTCGTTCAACAAGCGTTCCTGCGCTTGTACCCAATGCAGGCTGTTGGTGCCGGTGATGGCCTCGACACGGCGCACGCCAGCGGCTACACCGCCTTCCGAGACAATCTTGAACAGGCCAATATCGCCCGTACGTTGAACGTGAGTACCGCCGCACAGCTCGCGCGAGAAGCCGATATCCAGTACGCGCACTTCATCGCCGTACTTTTCGCCAAACAAAGCCATGGCACCACCGCTGACGGCGTCGTCAAAGGACATCAGCTGGGCTTGCACGGCCTGGTTAGCCAGAACCTGCTCATTCACAATGGCTTCGACCTGAGCGATTTGCTCGGCCGTCATGGCGGCATCGTGAGCAAAGTCAAAACGGGTCTTTTCGGCGTCCACCAGGGAACCACGTTGCTGCACGTGTCCGCCCAGCACCTGGCGCAAGGCCTTGTGCATCAAGTGCGTGGCCGAGTGATTACGGATCACGCGCTCACGACGCTCGGTATCCACCTGGGCTTGAACAGTCTGGCCCACTGTCAGCGTGCCTGCGTTCAGCACCCCTTGGTGGCCGAAAACCTGATTGGAGATCTTTTGAGTATCTTGCACTTCAAAGGACAGGTCCTTGGCATCGCTCAAGATACCGGCATCCCCCACCTGACCACCGGATTCGGCGTAGAAAGGGGTGGCATCCAGAACCACCACCGCTTGCTGGCCTTGGGCCACGGACTGCACCGAGGTGCCATCCACATACAAGGCGGTAACCGTGCCGCTGCCTTCCAGGGTGGTGTAACCATCAAAGCGGGTTTGCACGCCGGAGTAGCTCAGGCCTTCGGCTGTTTTGAACTTGCCCGAAGCGCGTGCCATCTGACGCTGGTTTTCCATGGCAACTTCAAAACCGTCCAGATCGACCTCAATGCCACGTTCGCGGCAGATGTCGGCAGTCAAGTCCACAGGGAAACCGTAGGTGTCATACAAGGTGAACAGCGTCTGGCCATCCAGCTTGGCGTTCTCTGGCAAGTTGGCCAAAGCGCCTTCCAGAATACGCATGCCGTTTTCCAGCGTTTCGCTGAAACGCTCTTCTTCCTGGCGCAGCACTTGTTCGATACGCTCGCGCTGGCTAATCAGCTCGGGGTAGGCCTCGCCCATGGTCAGACCCAGGTCCTGTACCAAACGGTAAAAGAACAAGCCCTTCTGACCCAGTTTGTGACCGTGACGCAAGGCACGGCGAATAATACGGCGCAGCACATAGCCACGGCCTTCATTGCTGGGGATGACCCCGTCAATAATCAGAAAGCTGCAAGCACGGATGTGGTCAGCAATCACCTTGAGCGAGTTATTGCTCAAGTCGCTAGTCTTGGTTTCGCGTGCGGCGGCCTGAATCAGAGACTGGAACAGGTCGATTTCGTAATTGGAATGCACGTGCTGCAGCACAGCCGAAATACGCTCCAGGCCCATGCCGGTGTCCACACAAGGCTTGGGCAGCGGCGTCATGGTGCCATCGGCGGAACGCTCGAACTGCATGAACACCAGGTTCCATACTTCGATATAGCGGTCGCCGTCTTCTTCAGGCGATCCGGGAGGGCCACCCCAAACGTCAGCGCCGTGATCGTAGAAGATTTCCGAACAAGGACCACAGGGGCCGGTATCGGCCATCTGCCAGAAGTTGTCCGAGTTGTAGCGTACGCCACCCTTATCGCCGATGCGGATGATGCGCTCTTTGGGCACACCAATTTCCGAAGCCCAGATATCGTAGGCCTCATCGTCTACTTGATAGACGGTGACCCAGAGTTTCTCTGCAGGCAGCTTGTAAACCGTCGTCAGCAGCTCCCAGGCATAGCGAATGGCGTCTTGCTTGAAGTAGTCGCCAAAGCTGAAGTTGCCCAGCATTTCAAAAAAGGTGTGGTGGCGGGCGGTGTAGCCCACGTTTTCCAGGTCATTATGCTTGCCACCGGCACGAACACAGCGCTGAGAGCTGGTTGCACGGTTGTAGGGACGGGTTTCCTTGCCCGTGAACACATCTTTGAACTGCACCATCCCTGCGTTAGTGAACAGCAAGGTAGGGTCATTGCCTGGTACCAGCGAAGCCGAGGAGACGATGTGATGTCCCTTGGATTCAAAAAAAGAAAGAAACTTCTGACGAATTTCTGAGGTTTTCATTACATGCAACGCGATGGAAAATTTAACTGCCTATTATAAGACGATCAGCCTTGCAGCCCATGCGCGCGCTGCGCTGGCACAACACCTGCCGCCCCGGCAAAGCAGTGAGAAGCCAGGACGCCACACTCCCTGTACGAGCGGCTGCGTAAGCGTCAAATAGTACTGTTTTCAGCGGGCAGAAACAACAATTCCGACCCTGGCGAGTCGGAATGTGAAGGCACCCTGCTCATATTCAGGATGTCGTCCTGACGGGCCAGGAGGCATGAACCCTGGCCCTGCCTCGATCAGGCCTTGGGCTGATAGGGATGATGTTCGGCCCAATGACGGGCAATATCCACACGACGGCAAACCCAGACACGCTCGTGCGATTGCACGTAATCCAGGAAGCGCTGCAAGGCACGGAAGCGGCCAGGACGGCCAATCAGACGGCAATGCAAACCGATGGACAACATCTTGGGGGCTTCTTCACCTTCTTCGTAGAGCACGTCAAACGCGTCTTTCAGGTAGGAGAAGAAATGATCGCCGGTGTTAAAGCCCTGAGGAGCCGCAAAGCGCATGTCATTGCTATCCAGGGTGTAAGGCACGATCAATTGCGGCTTGACCGTATTGTCGCTGAGTTGAACCTCGGTCCAGAACGGCAGATCATCACCGTAGTAATCGGAGCTGTACAGGAACTGGCCTTCTTCTGCCACCAGACGCAAGGTGTTGGGGCTGTCGCGGCCGGTGTACCAGCCTTCGGGATGGTGGCCCAGCAAGTCCGTCAGCACTTTCACGCACTGGCGCATATGCTCGCGCTCCACCTCTTCGGACACGTTCTGGTAGTGAATCCAGCGGTAACCGTGGCACGCGATTTCATGGCCCAGGCGTACAAACTCCTGTGCCAGCTCGGGATGACGCTCCAGCGCCATACCCACACCGAAAATGGTCATGGGCAAGCCGCGTTTTTCAAACTCTTTCAGAATCCGCCAGACACCGGCACGCGAGCCGTATTCGTAAATGGACTCCATGGACAGGTGACGGTCCGGGTAAGCCGCCGCACCAATGATTTCGGACAGGAACTGTTCAGAGCCCGGATCACCGTGCAGAACGCAGTTCTCCCCGCCTTCCTCATAGTTCAAGACAAACTGCACCGCAATGCGCGCCCGATCAGGCCATTGTGCATGAGGCACGTTTTTACCGTAACCAACCAGGTCACGAGGGTACTTACTCAAGGACATACCGTCTCCGTTTAGCGTTTTACGCTGAGGGCCAGCCAAGGATCAGCAGCACTGCCATCACCCGCTTCGCTCATGCGATGTTCACAATCACTTAAGTGATGATGCATAGCCAGATGCGCGCCGTCGGCGTCGCCCTGACTAAGCTTGTCCAAAATCTCTTTGTGCTCGTAAAACGAGCAAGCCTGTTCGCCCGGTGTGTCGTGATAGGCAATGATGAGCGTGGTGCGGGCGCACAAGGTGTGCATCAGCTCGGTCAACTCATCGTTGCCAGCGCAGCGCGCCAGCATCACGTGAAATGCGTTTGACAGGCGCAACCAGCTGATGCGGTCGCCGTGTTCAAAAGCGTGCTGTTCACGTTCCACCATTTCATACAGGCCAGCCAAACGCTCCGGCAGATCCGGGTAGCTGATCAGTTTTTTCAGAATCAGCGCTTCCAGGTCTCGTCGCAGTTCAAACACATCCCGTGTCTGCTTGGCCGTCGGCTTCCAGATAAAAGCGCCACGATTGGGCTCGATAACCACAATCTTGTCGTGTTCGAGGGCAGCCAGCGCCGCACGAACGGTCGCCCGCGAGCACTCGAAAATCGTGCACAGCGTGGCTTCCGTCAGTTTGGTTCCAGGCAAAAGACGACGGTCAACGACCGCATCAAAGATCTGGCTATAAACACGCCCGACCTCAGTATCTGCCATGCCTCCCTCTAGCAGCGAGGAGGCGCTGGGCGCTTGGGATTCACTGCTCATCCCCTCTTGCCGCCGTATCTGAAGCATAGAATTTCTCGTTATTGACTATTGACAATTATTCGGTACCCCGACAAAATCGTCAACATAAATTGTCGACAATCTGATTCCTCAAACAGAGCGACAGTTTCGGGGCCTCAACCCAGCGCACTGATCCTTGCACCGTTGGCCCCCGGCCGGTTCTCAAAACTGGGCTCGCTGGACCTTTTTTGATCACCATAAACCGGAGACATTTATGGGAAAGCTATCAACCCATGTCCTTGACACGACTCAAGGGCGCCCAGCCAGCGGCGTGCGCGTCGATCTTTATTCCATCGAAAACGATCAACGCACTCTGATCAAAACCACTCACACCAACAGCGACGGTCGCTGTGATGAGCCACTGCTGCAAGGCGAGGCCATGCACACGGGCGTTTTTGAACTGGTGTTCCATGCAGGTGACTACTTTGCCGCCAATGGTGTGACC
This sequence comes from Alcaligenes sp. NLF5-7, assembly GCF_024266725.1. Lineage (NCBI taxonomy): Bacteria > Pseudomonadati > Pseudomonadota > Betaproteobacteria > Burkholderiales > Alcaligenaceae > Alcaligenes > Alcaligenes sp. NLF5-7. The sequence goes on along the minus strand of NZ_CP100755.1, from coordinate 3,369,366 downwards.
CTGCCCGAGCCACGCTTTGTGGATCAGGTCGGCATTCGCTTTGGTATCGCTGATGCCAATGCCAATTACCACGTACCTCTGGTCGTGACCCCCTGGTCCTGGTCTACCTATCGCGGCAGCTGATCGCGTATCCAAGTCGACTTTTCGCTTCTATACGAAACCACTCTGATACGAGATCTTTATGTACGCTTACCTACTTGAGTACGGCAACCTGCTGTTGCGCTGGTTGCACGTGATTGCGGCTGTCGCCTGGATCGGCGAGTCCATCTACTTTGTGATGCTGGACAATGGCCTGAAACCGCCCAAAGGCGAAGAAAGCAAGAAACGCGGTGTGTTTGGCGAGATGTGGGCTGTCCACGGCGGCGGCTTCTATCACAACCAGAAATACCTGACCAACCCGGCTGAACTGCCTGATGACCTGCACTGGTCTTTCTGGAAGTCCTACACCACCTGGTTGTCCGGTTTCTTCCTGTTCGCCCTACTCTACCTGACCAAGCCCGAGTTCTATCTGGTCAACCCCAACAGTCCCTGGGAATGGGCGGCTCAAATGACAGGCACTCAGGCCAACGTCATGGCCATTGCCTTCCTGGTACTGGGCTGGGTGGTCTATAACGGCCTGTGCCGCCTGATCAGCCCCAACATGAACCGCGACGGCCTGCTAAGCGTGGCAGTAGCCATCATGATGGTGGTCGTGGCTTACCTGAGCGCCCACATCTTCTCGGGTCGTGCTGCGTTCTTGCTGACGGGTGCTGTCATGGCCACCAGCATGTCGGCCAACGTGTTCTTCTGGATCATTCCCGGCCAGCGCCGCATGGTCAAGGCACTGAAAGCCGGTCAGGCGCCCAACCCTCTGGATGGCAAGCGCGGCAAACAGCGTTCGGTACACAATACCTACTTCACGCTGCCTGTCCTGCTGCTGATGCTGAGCAACCACTACTCGTTCACGTATAACAACCCCAATGCGTGGATCATCATGGTGCTGTTCATCTTTGCTGGTGCCCTGATCCGTCAATACTTCGTGCTGATGCACGCTGGCATCAAAAAGCCTGCCTACCCGGCTGCCGGTGTTGTGCTGCTGCTGATCGTGGGTTACCTGGCCGCTCCTGCCAGCTTGAAGGGTGAAGTTGCCAGTGCACCTGAAGCTGCCAACGGTGCGGAAACAATCAGTGTTGCCCGTGTCCAGGAAATCATGGACGCACGATGTGTTCAGTGTCACGCGGTCAAGCCCAATGCCGACTTCGGCTTTACGGCTGCCCCTGCCGGCATGTTGCTCGATACCATCGACAACACGGTACTGCACGCCGAACAGGTCAAGACCGTGGTGCACTCCAAGTACATGCCCTTGGGCAATATGACGCAAATGACCGACGAAGAGCGTGCCGTCATTGCCGCCTGGAGCGGTACCCGCGACTAATGCAGAACAAGGCTCAAGCCTGACGAGCGACAAGCTCCGTAGTAACTTCCAACCCCGATATGATGAAAATCATGTCGGGGTTTTTTCTTGCTTCGGGTCTATGAAGCCGCCTGTCTGGTCTGCTGCTGCACGAACCCACGGCCTTGCTGACTCAAGAACAATCAGGCGTGAAACCTGGAAAGCAGTAGGCCTGGACTCCTGCGAATCGCAGAAGTCCTGTCACACTTAACCCTGCCTGGAAGGCAAACATAGTTTGATGGATTGCAGTTCAGGTTGCGGTTGCGGTTGCGGTTGCGGTTGCGGTTGCGGTTGCGGTTGCGGTTGCGGTTGCGGTTGCGGTTGCGCAGCTTGAGCCTGGGTTTGCCTGATTTCAAGCTCAATACAGCGACTACTCAAAGACAAGAGGCGCATGGACCTATCTCGCTCACGCCCTATCGGCCAAAGCTGTCCTTGCTGAAACAGGAGCAGACGCTGCTCATGCTGCACTTCGGCTAGCAACTGGGTGTCTTTTCCATAGATCGCTTTCAACTTCAATGCAGGGGTGGGCTTACTGGATTTGATCTTGGCCACATCAGGCTGACTCGCCCCCTCTTGCTCCTGTGGTGTCCTCAAGCAGGACGACATGTTCTGCCGCGCCTGTTCGGCTTCCAGCAACAGCATCTCCCTTACTATCGTCGCCATGGTTTCCATCGCCCAAGCCGGTGCACTAAACATCAGCGTCAGACCAAACAGAATGCTCAAAAGGGGTCTGCATGTAATCGGCCAGATCCTGATCAGCCAGATCCCGCTGCGCAGATTCATAAACATAGCCTTCCAGCTCCACGATAAAAGCGCTGCCCAGCAGCGAGGGGTAAGACCGCGAATTCAATGACAAGCTCATACGCTCCCAGTGCAGTTCAGGAAGCTGGGCCGCCAGTAAGTACACCGAGCGCAGAGGCGATTGGCTGAGCCAGGAACGGCGCCACACGCCTGCCCTTGTTTGCTCATTTTCGGCGGAGGATTCAACCCACTGAGCGGGGCTCAATGACAAGCGCATAAAAGCAGGCTGCAGGGCCGCCAGCTTGGCATGCAAACCTGGAGATGCCGCAGTTGGCATTCGCGTATGATCTTTCGTTTCCAAGAGCTGAGGAATCCATGTCTGATACCCGCGCCGGATACTCAAAGCCCCCTGCCCCAAGCCGGTGAACTCCAGCACATTCGGCTCACGAATCTGGCTATTCATGGCCGCACTAAAACTTTGCACATCCTCAAACCCGTAATGTGCCCTGCACTCCCACGGGCCGGCCTGACGGCGACAATCCACCTGCTGCAATTGCCAGTCTGCCCCCTGAGCAGGAAGCTCCTCAATCAAGCCCAACACAGATTGAATACTCGTCAAACCATGCTCTTCCTGTGATGGACTTTGCTCCCAATCAGACGCCATGGCAGCCAAGCGAGCCCGAAGATCAAGGGAGAACACGCTTCCAAGCGTAGCCAACACCAGCAAAGAAAGAACCGCCAGACGAAGCGGGATCTTTTCACACCCACCAACACGCCTGACAGGCTGGCGCAGCATACGGCCCTGCGGTCTTCTGCCCTGTTCCAGACAGACCCATAAATCAGCAGGTTGCCGCAGTTCACGTATAGAGGGATAACGCGCCTGCATGGCCCGCCGCAAGGTCTGCACTTGCCCGATCTGAGCCAGGAGGCAATCGCTACCTTCCATCACCTGACCATGTTCAAGCACCAGAAACCACAAACGGCCAGGAGCCACCGTCCATAAAAGAAAAACTGCGTCCTGAGGGTGGTGGGCAGCCATACAGGCAGCCGCAGAATAAGCCTGAACTCGCGTTAGTCTGGCTCTTGAAGGCCCATTCTGGGCCAAGCGCAAGACAGATTGGGTCCTCCGGCTGTTCAGCCAACAACTTGGAACCCAAGCCATTGCCTGCCCTGCTGTTCGTCCTGCTGTTCGTCCTGCTGTTCGTCCTGCTGTTCGTCCTGCTGTTCGTCCTGCTGTTTGCCCTGCTCTTTGTCCTGCTACATCCTCATCAGTCTTTTCCTGTACTTGTTGTAGTTCTTCTATTTGCCTTTCCGTTTGCTTACGTGCCTGTTCTCTCAGCCCCCCTTTCACTCCCATCAAGCAAGTCCAATACGATCTCTTCATTCGACGATTTTGAGTCCGCCGCATACCGTCCCTGGCATCCACCCACTGCAACCCAAACCAGTACTCCCGCTCAGGCAAGACAGAACTCATTTCACACCTCGACCAATTAAGCCCCCTGTCCCTGACCCGTCTACTTGTCGCAATCCAGACTGCTGCCCCAAAGCCAGAGAACTCTCATCGCGATACAACTCAATACGGCCTGCCTGATAACGCCACTTCAGGCCATATACCGCTGCAATCTGATCCAACAAGGCTGACAAACGTAGTTGTTCAAAAATCAGACCTCCCTGCCGAGTCGATTCCGGCCCCTCCTGCCCAGCGGTTCGTGGCGGGAAATGCGTTAAAGGCAAACGAGCCTGCGGGCTAATGAAAACGCTCAGATCAGACAATAAAGACAAACGACGCGCCAGCTCATCCAGATCGGGCAAAGGCGCTTCCAAAGAAAAACTGAAGGTTTGTCTGGAGCGCAATGCCGCTGGCAAGGCAGCCTGTTTTCGTAAAGGCACGGCCGCCCCCAGCAACCAGGGCTTGTCGACAGACTGTGCATGTGCCACGGAGGATGGACTATTGCCATCCAACACCACGGCATCATCCAGCCATGCCTGAGCCTGAGCCTGAGCCTGATCAACATGCTGCCCTGCTGTTTGCAAGCTGCAAGCCGCTATCAGCGGCAAAAGCAAGAGACAGAGATAATTCATGACTGTCCCTCGGGCGAAGCACTGGGATCACAGGCTTGCGGCCAAGCCAGAATCCTGAGCACCTGATTTGAGTAAAAACAGGCCTGCAAAGGATGAGCATTCAGTTGGGCAGCCGCCAACAACTGAGCCACAGCAGTCTCAAAGTCCCCCTCAAAGCGAGCCGCCGCCTTGATAGGGAAATCAACCTCCAAAGTCCAATGCTCAGGTGCAAAAACCCATTGCGCTTGCTTAGCCCATCGGACTAATGCCTGCCTCAAGGTTCTATCCTTGATTCGCAGTTCAAAAACAGGCTCTGCAATGGACTGTGCATCCACACCAGGAGCTGAGACTGGCAGCAACTCTGAACGGGCTTGAAAGGCTTGTGTCTGCAACACATTCCCAAGGGCAGACTCGCCCTCCTTCACTTGAGCCGCCATCCAATCTGGCGCGGGCTTTCCAGAAAACAGACTACTTTGCTCGGAAGAGCGGATATCGGAACGACTTAGGGGGAAATGGCTTGGCGAAGAATCACTACGCTGGGAGAGACTGGCTCGGGCTTGCTGCTGATCCTTCTGTTGACTACGGTCCTGTGGCAAGGCATCCGATGCCTCTACGCCAAGTGTTGCAGCACCCTCAGCATGGGCACTCTTGCGCCCGAAACTAGCCTGCGCCTGTGCTCGTCCGGCCCGAAATATCAACTCCGTCCACAGGCCTTCAATCACTTGAAACTGCCCCAAGGGCTTCAAAGACAGCAGCGTTTCCTGTCCATTCCTGCGCCCCAACACCGCTGGCAGCATCTGCTCCGGTGCAAAATGCAGCCAGATACGCCTGCCGTTATCAAACACCTGCATAGGGCCGACTTGAGGGTCGCCAGACAGGCGCCAATCGAAGTTAAAGACGCGTGTTCCCGGATCAGCCAACAGGCCATCAGGCCCCTGACTGGTCTGACAGGCAGACAACCCCAGGCCACACATCAGCAAGACGCAGAAACGGACAAGAAAACGCATTGCGAGCACCCAAAGAAAAAACCCCATGTCCCGTCAAGGGCATGGGGTTTATCTTCAAGGATGCTCGCTCAAGCCGCTAGATCGGCTTGTACGCACAGATAAATCAGCGTCCTTTCTGAGCCACCAGTCGGTTGGCTTCCGTTGCGGCGGTACGCAAGGCCGTCATGGCAGGTTGCTGACCGTCCAGCGCGCTTTCCAGGCTCTGGTTGAACACGGCGCGAATCTGGCGGTAGTTACGGAAGTTGCCCTTGGCTGTACCCGATGTACCGCTGCTGTAGGCGCCCACCAGGTGCATCCAGTCGCCCTTGTCCTTGTAGTAGTCGCTACCCGTCGCGTTAAAGGCTTCACGGCTTACAGGCAAAAAGCCTGTTTTCTGATACCAGCGAGCGGCATTCTCTGGCTGGGCCAACCAGCTGATGAAGCGGGCCGAGGCCTGGTTCTGTTCAGCGTTATGGCCTTTCACCGCCCACAGCGCCGAGCCGGTCACAAAAGGCTTGCCGGGGGTTTGGGTGACTTCAGGGTAGTAAGGCAGACCAGTCACAGCGTACTTCAGGCCGCGCGTGTCGCTGTACTCACCGATATGGCCGGAGTTGGAGAACATGACTGCACATTCACCCTTGGCAAAACGCTGGGGCGACTCGGGCAAGGTGCCGGGTTTGACCATCAGCTCGGATTTCACCCAGCTGATCATCATGGACAAGTGACGGATATACATCACGTCAAAATCAAAGCCCACTTTGCCTTTAACCTTGGGGCCGGGTGCCAGACCGTAAATCTGGTTATTAACCGCTGCCAGGTTTTCCAGGTTGATGGAGACAGACTGGTCGGAGGTCAAAGGACAACGGCGCGAGCCTTTATTGGCCAGATCAACCAGTTGAGCTTGCAAGTCCAGCCAGACGCGGCTGGGCACGGGAGGCTCGATCTTGGCTTTATCAAACGCTTCCAGGTTGTAGTACATGACCGGAATTTCGGCCATGTAGGGGAAGCCTTGCAATTGGCCACGGCCATTGCGCACAAAGGAATTCGAGGCCAGGAACCAGGACACATTGTCCATTTTTTCCCGAGCCAGCAAGGTGTGCATGGGCATGATGTAGGGGCGATCGGCGACCTCGTCCAGGCCGGACATCTCGCCTAACTGCACCAGATTGGGCAAATCCTTGCCCGCTTGCATGACCTGCTCCAAAGAGGCCTCTGTGTCATGCGCCTTGACCGACACCTTGACGTCGCTCTGGCTACGATTGAAATCCCGAACCAAGCGTTCGAACTCGTCCTGATTGTGCGAGTTCAAAGCGGTCCAGACCTGAATATCAACGGCTGCCAGGGCGGTCGACCCGAACAGCAAAGCGGCTGAGCCACCCGCTGCCATCGCCAAAGCCATAACACCACGTTTCAACAGTAATCCGCGTAGATTTTTCATACATCCTTCAAGATAAAAAAGGAAATTCAGGTTCGGGTTTGTGCCCCATGACCAGGTCCGCCAAGGCTCGGCCAGAGCCTATGCCCATGGTCCACCCCAAGGTGCCATGCCCGGTATTCAGGTACAGGTTGGGAATGGAGGATCGGCCTATCAGTGGGACATTTGATGCTGTGGCAGGACGCAGTCCTGACCAGAAATGAACATTATCAAAATCCAATGCGCTTGGGAACAGATCAGCCACATGCGTTAACAAAGCCTGACAGCGGGCGGGGTTCAAGCTACGCGTATAGCCCGACAATTCGGCCGTTCCAGCAACCCGCAGGCTATCGCCCAGGCGGGAAAAAACCAGTTTGTGATCTTTATCTGTCAGGCTGACAGTAGGCGCGCCCTCGGGGACCAGCACCGGGAAGGTGGCCGAATAGCCTTTGGCCGGATAAACGGGGCAGGAAATTCCCAACGGCTGCAGGACGGTAGGGCTGAAACTGCCCATGGCCACCACGAAGGCGTCTGCCTGTATGGAGTCGTACGCACCATCCGCGCCTATAACCTCGACCCCCACCACTCGGCCCTTGGCCGTCAGCAAACGGGTGATTTGAGTAGAAAAGCGAAACTCCACTCCGGCTCGCCTGGCCATGGCCGCCAAACCGCAGGTGAATTGATTGGCATCGCCCGACTCATCGTCTTTGGTGTAGTCGCCACCCACGATCTGGCCGCGCGCTGATGCCAAGGCAGGCTCCAGCTGCACCAGTTCGTCCACGCTCATGATGCGGCGGTCCACTCCCATATCTCGCATGACGTCGGCCATTTGCTGGGAGTCGTCCAGGCTTTGGGCATCCCGGTAAAACGTAATGATGCCTTTTTCCTGATGGCGATAATCAAAATCCAGGCTGGGACGCAATTGCTTGAGCGTGCTGCGGCTGTATTCCGCCATGGCCACCAGCGCGCGCACATTGGGCGTAACCCGCCCCGGCAGGCACTCTCGCAAGAAAGACAGGCACCAGCGCCACTGGCGCAGGTCCAGACGCGGACGGAACAACAAGGGAGCATCGTCCTGCAACAACCATTTCAGCAGTTTGAGCGGCATTTTCGGGTTGGCCCAGGGCTCCGCATACGAGACCGAGATTTGCCCGCCATTGGCACGCGAGGTTTCCTGCGCGGGACCGGTTCCCCGATCCACGACCACCACCTCACAACCTTGCTGGCTGAGCCACCAGGCAGTTGATACCCCAATAATGCCGCTGCCCAGAACTGCTACTTTCATGTGTACTGTCCGCTTGTTGAGCTATTGATCAAGACACTTACTTGACGTCTGCCAGCGACGTAAAGGCATCTGCAAAATAATTGTCCGGATTCAGTTGAGCCTGCTCCACAAAGTCCTTGCGGGCTGCTTCAACCATACCCGGCGCGCCACAGGCGTACACCTGCCAGGCCGACAAATCAGGCAAATCAGCCAGTACCGCCTGATGCACAAAGCCCGTACGACCTGTCCAGCCATCTTCAGGCTGAGCGTCGGAAATCACCGGAATGAAACGCAAGTTAGGCAGTTCACTGGCCCATTTCTCGGCCAGTTCGGACTGGTACAGATCCTTGGGTCGACGCCCGCCCCAGTACAGGGCGACTTCGCGCTGGCTGCCGGTTTGAATCAGGCGCTCGATCAAGGCCTTGATCGGAGCAAAACCTGTACCGCTGGCCAGGAAAACCATAGGAGCCGCGCTATCTTCGCGCAGGAAGAAAGAACCCAAAGGTGCTTCCACGCGCAGAATCTCGCGCTCTTTCATGGCCGTAGCACCGGCACCGAACACGTGGTCGGTAAACACACCACCAGGCATGTGACGGATATGCAATTCCACCTGATTGTCTTCCCGTGGTGGCGTCGCCATGGAATAGCTACGACGGCTGCCGTCTTTCAGGATGAATTCCAAATATTGGCCGGGGTAGTATCGGAATGGCTCGGACGATGGCATTTGCAGACGCACCACCATCACATCATCACGCACTTTTTCCAGGCCCACCACGCGCGACGGCATTTTACGAATCTGGATATCAGTCGCCATGCGAATTTCGTGCGATTCGATCAACATGTCGCTGCTGGGCTTGGCCTGACAAAACAGGGTGTAGCCTGCAGCGCGATCCTCTTCGCTCAGCAATTGCTCGGGCGCACGGCCTGCATCGTATTCACCTTCAATAACCTTGCCACGGCAAGACGAACAGGTGCCATTGCGGCAGCTATAGGGCAAGACAATGCCTGCATTCAGCGCGCCATCCAGCACAGACTGTCCGGGCTGTACGTCAAAACTGTGCCCGCTGGGCTGAACCGTGACTTTGAAACTCATATCCAACACTCAAAAAAGAAATCGATCAGGCGGAGGGCCAGCCTCCGACGGCTATATAAATTCAGGACTCTTCAGGCCGATGCAGCACAGGGTCGTTCAATTTGAGCGACAGGGCCTTGCCCTTGCCTGCCCGCTTGCCCAGATAATTGGCCAGCATGTCCAGATCCATCACAATGGTCGACAGACGCTTGCGGTTCACTCCGCTGACGGCCAGACCCGCCTCACCAAAGGCAACCCATTGACTGAGCGTATCGCCCTCGTTCAGTTTGATCAGCACCGTGCCACGCCCCCCTTTGGACAGCACTTTCAACTCCTTGATGTCCACCACCAGGAAACGTCCCTGCTCGCTGAGCAGGCCCACGTACTGATCATCCGGGCGCAAGGCCAAGGGCTTGAGCAGCTTTTTGCCATCCTCGACGGTGACAAACTGCTTGCCCGCTTTCTGCCGTGTATTCATATCGCCCTGAGAAGCCACAAAACCGTAGCCGTCGCAGGCAGCCAGCAAGTAGTTCTGGTCCAAAGGCGCCCCCAGAATATGCTCAATGGGCGCACTGGGGCTGACTTCAATCATGGAGGTAATGGGCTGACCATCGCCACGCGCTGAAGGCAAACTGGAGACCGGAACAGTATAGACCCGGCCATCGGTGCCGATGGCGACCAGGTCCGTGGTACTGCGACACTCCAGCGCATCGCGCAAGCCATCGCCGGTCTTGAAGCTGAACTGCGAGGCGTCATGGCCATGGCCCTGGCGTGAACGCAGCCAGCCTTTGCGCGACACAATCACGGTAACCGGCTCGTCAACCACCTTGGTTTCCAGCACAGCGCGCTCGGCCGCTTCAATCAGGGTACGACGGTCATCACCATAGGTTTTAACGTCTGCTTCAATCTCACGAATCATCAGACGCTTCAAGGCTTTGGGATCGTCCAGCAGCTTTTGCAAAGACTCCTGCTCGTCCAGACGCTCTTTCAGCTCTTTCTCGATCTTGAAGCCTTCCAGACGTGCCAACTGACGCAAGCGCATTTCCAGAATATCGTCGGCCTGACGTTCGCTTAAATCAAAGCGCTCCATCAGGGCTGCACGCGGCTCGTCGGATTCGCGGATAGTTTGGATGACTTCATCCACATTCAGGTACACCACCATGCGCCCTTGCAGCACATGAATACGGTCGGTGACCTTATCCAGACGGTAGCGAGTACGACGCTCCATCGTGTGACGGCGGAATTCCAGCCAGTTCAGCAAGACCTGGCGCAAGGAACGCTGACCGGGACGGCCATCCGTATCAATACACACCAGGTTGATGGAAACGTTGCGCTCCAGGCTGGTCTGCGCCAGCAAGGTGGTCACGAACTCGTCCCGATCAATGGCGCGGGATTTGGGTTCAAAGACCAGGCGAACCGCAGCCTGCTTGCCCGACTCGTCACGCACGGCATCAAGCATGTTCAGCATCAAGGCTTTGGTTTGCTGCTGCTCGGTGCTCAGCGATTTCTTGCCAGCCTTGACCTTGGGATTGGTGCGCTCTTCAATCTCTTCCAGAATCTGCTGGGAGGAGCTGCCGGGCGGCAATTCTGTGACGACCAATTGCCATTGGCCACGGGCCATTTCCTCGAATACCCAACGGGCACGAGCCTTGATGGAACCACGGCCTTGGGCGTACACCGCCGCAATATCGTCTGCGGCGGAAATAATCTGACCACCACCCGCAAAGTCCGGGCCGGGAACGATCTCGTGTATGTCCTGATCGCTCAAATTCGGGTTGCGCAACAGGCTGACGCAGGCTTGGGCGACTTCACGCAGGTTGTGGGAAGGTATCTCTGTCGCCATCCCGACGGCAATCCCCGATGCGCCGTTAAGCAGCATGATGGGCAGGCGTGCAGGCAAAGTCACCGGCTCTTTCTGGCTGCCATCGTAGTTGGGGATGAAGTCCACTGTGCCTTCGTCCAGCTCGTCCAGCAGCAGACGCGAGAACGGTGTCAGACGTGCTTCCGTGTAACGCATGGCGGCGGCATTGTCACCGTCGCGCGAGCCAAAGTTACCCTGCCCGTCTACCAGCGGATAACGCAGCACAAAATCCTGTGCCATACGCACCATGGCGTCATAGGCGGCCTGGTCACCGTGCGGGTGATATTTACCCAGCACATCCCCCACCACACGGGCCGATTTCACAGGCTTGGCCGTCGGACCCAGACCCATGGCATCCATCGCGTACAAAATGCGGCGCTGCACCGGTTTCTGGCCATCGGTCAGATCGGGCAAGGCACGTCCACGTACCACTGAAACGGCGTAATCCAGATAAGCCTGTTCCGCGTAAGTCGCCAGCGTGATGCTATCGTCCGAACCCGCCGGTTCAAAATCCAATTGATTGCTATCCATAAATAACTCTTAAGTCGGGCTCAGACGTCCAGATCGGCCAAATTGCCTTTTTCTTCCAACCAGGCTCGGCGGGCCGAGGCCTCACCCTTGCCCATCAGCATGGTGAACATGGCTTGTGTATCGCTCAGGCCATCCTCCCCCCAATGCACAGGCAGCAAACGGCGGGTGTCCGGATTCATGGTGGTATCCCACAGCTGCTCCGCACTCATTTCACCCAGACCTTTAAAACGGCTGATGCTCCAGGATTCATTGCGTATGCCTTCGTTGCGCAGTTTTTCCAGAATGGCGTCCAGCTCCCCCTGATCCAGACAGTAGATCTTGCGGGCCGGGCGTTTGCCAGCGGCAGGCACGTCTACACGGAACAAGGGGGGACGCGCCACATACACGTGGCCCGCCTCGATCAGTTTGGGGAAATGACGGAAGAACAGCGTCAACAACAGCACCTGAATGTGCGAGCCGTCCACGTCCGCATCAGACAGGATACAGATACGGCCATAACGCAAACCGGACAGATCCGGCTCGGACTGGGCGTCGTGCGGGTCCACGCCGATCGCCACGGAAATATCGTGAATTTCCTGGTTAGCGAACAAGCGGTCCTTATCGACCTCCCAAGCGTTCAGAACCTTGCCGCGCAGGGGCAAGATAGCCTGAAATTCCTTGTCACGGCCCATCTTGGCCGAACCGCCAGCCGAGTCACCCTCGACCAGAAATAGTTCCGAACTTTCCAGATCGTGCGACTCGCAATCCGTCAGCTTGCCGGGCAACACGGCCACGCCCGAACTCTTGCGTTTCTCCACTTTCTGCGCCGAACGGGTACGGGCCTGAGCCTGACGCACCGCCACTTCAGCCAATTTGCGACCCTGATCCACATTGGCATGCAGATGCAGTTCCAGCGCATTGCGGACATAGCCACTGACCAGACGCACGGCGTCACGGCTATTGAGCTTTTCCTTGATCTGCCCTTGAAACTGCGGGTCCAGCACTTTGGCCGAGAGCACGAAGCTGGCCCGGGCAAATACGTCCTCGGCCTGCAGCTTGACGCCTTTGGGAATCAGGCTATGCAGTTCGGCAAAACTGCGCACGGCTTGATACAAGCCATCGCGCAAGCCCGATTCGTGTGTTCCCCCAGCTGGGGTTGGGATCAGATTGACATAGGACTCACGCACAATATTGGAGTCCAGCGCCCAGGCCACCACCCAGTGCGCACCTTCGCCGGCGGAGAAATTATCGTCATCTTGCGGGGCGTACTGGCGGCCCTCAAAGAGAGGAACCAGCAGCTCCACCCCTTCCATTTCCTCCTGCAGGTAGCCGCGCAAACCGTCCTCGTAGCGCCACTGCTGGCGCTGGCCGGTTTTTTGCTGCACCAGTTCCACCGTCACGCCTTCCAGCAGGACGGCCTTGCTATGCAGGATATGAGTCAGTTGGGCCAGGGGAATCTGGGCGGAATCAAAATATTTGGCATCGGGCCAGACCCGCACACGGGTACCCGTCTTGCGCTTGGCCACCGTGCCCGTTTGGGTCAGGGGCTGCTCCAGCTCCCCGTCGGCAAACACAATCTCGTTGGCCTGGCCATCGCGCCAGACCAGCACTTCCAGGCGACGAGACAAGGCGTTGGTCACCGACACACCCACCCCGTGCAAACCGCCGGAAAAGGCGTAGGCACCGCCATTGAGCTTGTCGAACTTGCCCCCGGCATGCAGTCGCGTGAACACCAGTTCCACCACCGGCGCATTTTCTTCAGGGTGCAAGCCAACAGGAATACCGCGCCCGTCATCCTCAACCTGTATGCCGCCGTCCTCCAGCAAGGTGACAGTCAGTGTGCGGGCAAAACCAGCCAGGGCTTCGTCGGCCGCGTTATCGATGACCTCCTGCACAATGTGCAGGGGATTATCCGTGCGGGTATACATGGCCGGGCGCTGACGGACCGGTTCCAGCCCCTTGAGCACCCGTATAGAAGATTCGTCGTAACGTGTAGTAGACAACTTGATTCCCGGTAGATCGTACAGAAAAACGCTATTTTACGAGTGGTTAGGCGCCAGTGGGGAAACGCTTTATTGGCGCGCGTTGCGCAGCGAATGCACATTATCAACCAGACGCAATGGTATCCTGTCAAAAATTGGCAACAAGACCGTCGCAATTGGCCGTAGAATACATTGTGCTCAGGTCACGCCACACGTATAGTTTTTCGTTATTCTCACTTTTTTTGTATCTAGCCATGAGCGACTCCATTAAACACATCACGGACGCCTCCTTTGAGTCTGACGTCCTTAACGCCGACCTTCCCGTTCTGGTCGATTACTGGGCTGCCTGGTGCGGTCCTTGTAAAATGATTGCCCCTTTGCTTGATGAGGCAGCCGAACTGTACCAAGGTCGTGTTATCATCGCTAAGCTCAACGTCGATGAAAATCCCGACACCCCAGCTCAATATGGTGTTCGCGGTATTCCAACGCTCATGCTGTTTAAAGACGGCAAAGTGGCCGAAACTAAAGTCGGTGCACTTTCCAAGTCCCAACTTAGCGCGTTTCTCGACAGCTCCCTGTAATCTCTGATTAACCGCACGCAGGCCCTTCGCTGGCCTGCGGTCTGCTGCTGAAAGCCCTTCCCCACTCCCATGCACCTGAACGAATTAAAAGCTCTGCACGTCTCGCAGCTGCTAGAAATGGCTGCCACTCTGGAAATCGACAACGCGAACCGCTTGCGCAAGCAAGAGCTGATGTTCGCCATCATGAAAAAGCACGCCAAAAAGGGCGAGCAGATTTTCGGCGACGGGGTGCTTGAAGTCCTGCCTGATGGTTTTGGCTTTCTGCGTTCGCCAGAAACCTCTTACCTGGCCAGCACAGACGATATCTATATCTCCCCTTCGCAGATACGTCGTTTCAATCTGCACACGGGTGACTCCATTGAAGGTGAAGTGCGCACCCCTAAAGACGGCGAGCGCTACTTTGCCCTGGTAAAAGTTGATAAGGTTAACGGCATGCAGCCCGAGGCCATCAAACATCGCATCATGTTTGAGAACCTGACGCCGCTGCACCCGGACCAGCCCATGCGCCTGGAGCGCGACATCAAAAGCGAAGAGAACATCACAGGCCGTATCCTGGATATCTTCTCGCCTATCGGTAAAGGCCAGCGCGCCCTGATCGTGGCCAGCCCCAAATCCGGTAAAACCGTGATGATGCAGCACATGGCTCACGCCATCACGACCAATTACCCCGAGGCCATCATGATCGTCCTGCTAGTGGACGAGCGCCCCGAGGAAGTAACCGAAATGCAGCGCACCGTGCGCGGCGAAGTGGTGGCCTCCACCTTTGACGAACCCGCCACACGTCACGTGCAAGTGGCCGAGATGGTCATTGAAAAGGCCAAACGCCTGGTTGAATTGAAAAAAGACGTGGTGATCCTGCTGGACTCCATTACCCGTCTGGCACGCGCCTACAACACCGTGGTCCCTGCTTCGGGCAAGGTTTTGACCGGTGGTGTGGACGCCAACGCCCTGCAGCGCCCCAAACGCTTTTTTGGCGCTGCCCGTAATCTGGAAGAAGGTGGCTCCTTGACCATCATCGGTACTGCCCTGATTGAAACCGGCAGCCGCATGGACGAAGTCATCTATGAAGAATTTAAAGGTACCGGCAACTCCGAAATCCATCTGGAGCGCCGTCTGGCCGAGAAACGTATTTACCCAGCCATCAACCTGAACAAATCAGGCACACGTCGTGAAGAGTTGCTGATCAAGCCCGACCTTCTACAAAAGGTCTGGGTTCTGCGCAAGTTCATCCATGGGATGGATGAAATTGAAGCCATGGAGTTTATCCTGGACAAAATCCGGGCCACAAAGACCAACTCCGAATTCTTCGACATGATGAAGAAGTAAATCGAACATCCTGCGCAAGCCTCTCTATACGAGAGGCTTGCTTGCGATGGGCGTATGATCGGGTGCATTCCCGTGCATCCATTCTTTCAATCTGCTGAGTTCTACTCGAAATCTCAGTATTGCAAACAGAGTTCGCTTGCAATGAAATCTATCTCTCTAGAACAGTTCCTAGCCAGAGTGCAGTCCCGCGACCCCAACCAGCCTGAATTCATGCAGGCCGTTCGGGAAGTCATGACCAGCTTGTGGCCCTTCATCGAGAAAAACCCCCAGTACGCCGATCATGGTCTGCTCGAGCGTCTGGTCGAACCCGAACGTGCTATCCAGTTTCGTATTTCCTGGGTAGATGATCGTGGCCAAGTTCAGGTCAATCGCGGCTTCCGTATTCAACACAGCAATGCCATCGGTCCTTTCAAGGGCGGCATGCGTTTTCACCCCTCGGTGAACCTGTCCATTTTGAAGTTTCTGGCATTTGAACAGACCTTCAAGAATGCCTTGACCACTCTGCCCATGGGCGGCGGCAAAGGCGGCTCGGACTTTGATCCCAAAGGCAAGTCGGATGGCGAAGTGATGCGCTTTTGCCAGGCCCTGATCGTTGAGCTGTACCGTCACTTGGGCCCCGATACCGACGTTCCTGCTGGTGATATCGGCGTGGGCGCGCGTGAAGTGGGCTTTATGGCCGGCATGATGAAAAAACTCTCCAACAGCGCAGCCAGTGTGTTCACCGGCAAGGATTTGTGCTTTGGCGGCAGTTTGATTCGTCCTGAGGCCACGGGTTATGGCACCGTATATTTCGTACAGGAAATGTTGGCACGTAAAGGGCTGTCCTTGGACGGCATGACAGTGTCCGTTTCCGGCTCGGGCAATGTGGCTCAGTACGCCATTGAAAAATGCCTGGATCTGGGTGCCAAAGTCGTTACCGTTTCCGACTCGCAAGGTTGCGTGGTGGACATGGACGGCTTTACACGTGAAAAACTGGCTTCCCTGATGCACGTTAAAAATGTACAGCGTGGCAGTCTGGTCGATTACGCCCAGCAACATCACCTGCTGTACGAACAAGGCAAACGTCCTTGGCATATCCCTGTGGATGTCGCCCTGCCTTGCGCCACCCAGAACGAACTGGACGGCAAGGATGCTGAAATCCTGATCAAGAACGGTGTACGTTGCGTTGCCGAAGGTGCCAATATGCCCAGCACGCTGGATGCAGTCGATGCCTTTATCCACGCCAAGATCCTGTATGCCCCAGGCAAAGCCAGCAATGCGGGCGGTGTTGCCGTATCCGGTCTGGAAATGAGCCAAAACGCCCAGCGCTTGAGCTGGACACGCGAACAAGTTGACGCAAAGCTGCACTCCATCATGCGTGACATCCACGAAAATTGTGTGAACTATGGTCAAGAAAGCAACTTCATCAACTACGTTAACGGCGCCAATATTGCCGGCTTTGTCAAAGTCGCCAATGCCATGCGTCATCAAGGCGTTTATTAAGTTTTGCGCCTTGCTCAGTAGTCAAAAAAACCGCCCACAAGGCGGTTTTTTTTATGCTGCAAATCCCAAGCTTCAATACAGGCATCCAAGCACACTTTCTTAACGTGCCCCTCGCCTTCCCCACACCAGCTACGGCGAAGCTTTTTGATCCACAGCCGCTGCAATTGCCTTGCCAATCGTTGCGATGGCCGCATTGCGCTCTTCCATGGAGGCCTTTGTTTCCGTGATGTAGACGGCAGCCACCAGCGGCGCACGCTCAGGGGGCCACATCACCGCCACAACACCGCGAGTGCCGTAAGCCGCTGCCCCGGTCCGGTCTGCCACGGTCCAGCTCTCAGGAACACCGGCCCGCAGCAAAGGCCCACCCACTTCGTTATGCGTCATCCAGTCAATCAGCCGATCTCGGTCTGGGGCTTTCAGCGCATCGCCCAGCACCAGACTCTGCAAGGTATGCACCATGGCTTGCGGGCTAGTGGTGTCACGCGGGTCACCTGGCCTGGCCTCATTCAAGCTGGGTTCGTTGCGATCCAGGCGTGTCACCATGTCGCCTACACTGCGTAGAAAGGACGTGATCGCTTCGGGCCCGCCCAGCATCTCCAGAACCCCATTGGCCGCAGTATTGTCGCTGTTGCGCATCGTGATCGCACACAATTGCGACGCTGGCACATACTGCCCTATCAGGTTTTCTGTCGTCGGTGCGTAAGATTGAATGGCCTCTTCCTTGACCAGCCAGGCGGTCTTCATGGCACCCGGCCCTCGGGCCAACAACGCCGCGCAGATCAAGGCCTTGCTGGTACTGGCCATAGGGAAGCGTTCATCGGCACGGTATTGCCACAACTGCCCATCTGTCGTATCCAGTACAGCCAGTCCGACACGGGCCTGCAAGGATTGTTCGACCGCTTGTGCGGCCTGAGCCACAGGATGCGTTTGCGCTCCAAGCGCATGGAAAGGCAGGCTCGCCACGAGCAAGGTCGCTGCCAGTTGTTTCAGTCTCTGTGCGCTCATCGGCCTATCCTTTGCATAAGGGTTAAAACACGGAAAAGCCTGGCTGCGACCCTGACAACAAGCGAGGCGAATCGTTTGGGTGAGGCGCTTGCCATCAAGGCTCGATCCGAGGCTGTTTCTCTTGTTTCGCGCTACCAACAGCAGGGACCGCCAACTCTTTGAGCTGGGGATCATCCATCTTGCCTGTTACCGCATACGTGACAGACAGGTGACTGCTCATCGGAATCTGCATCAGCCACTGTGTCAGCAAGGCCCCAACTCCCACCATCGGGTTGACAGTAAAGTACGCTGCAATCGCCGCACCGCTCATATCCAGATTCGGGTCTACCACCGCAATCAAATCCAGCGTCTCATCCCGGATATCAATCCAGCCTTTCAGGCTGATCGCCCCTGCCGGACCCTTGATCTGATAATTATCCAGCTCCAGCTTGCCCTGCGACAGATTCATGCGCCCGGTCAGGCTATCGAACGCAAAGCCTTGTTTCACCGCCCCAAACAAATCCAGATCCAGACGGCTCAAGCGCGAGATGGACTGCAAGCTAAGCAGCTCCAGCAGTTTAGCCGAGCGCGACTTCAGGCTGATAAAGCGCCCTTTGCGCAAATCCACATTGAACTGGCCACGGATGTTGCGCTTGTCAAAAGACCAGGGGAAGTCGCTCCAGAACAAGGCCGCCTGTACCGTGCCGTCACCATCCTTGATGGACTCGGTCAGCAAGCCACTGACATCCACAAACTGTCCCAAATTGCTTACCCGGCTGTTTGCCACCAACTCCAGGCCACGCTGCGACCCACTCAATGCCAAAGAGCCGTAACCATTCAGCTGCATACCCTGGGCATTCAGAGAAATGTTTTCCAACGTCCACTTTTGTCCCTTTCCAGCGGGCTTGCCCTTGGCTTCCAGCTTGCCAAAGCGAACACCCTGAATCTGCAAATCATCCACCTTGAACGAGATCGCGGGCAAACGCAGGTCGTCATTCATGGGCAAGTCGGCGTCGGGCCAAGCCCAATCAGGCCTGCCACTGTCAATGTACAGATGGGAGAAGTTGGCATTGAACATGCCGGTGTAGCGGCCATCTTGATGCTGCGCCTGCAAACGCCCTTCGGCCTGCTTGGCCTTCATGCTTAGAAACAGTCTGCCAGCGGCATCTTCCGTGCTTTCCATTTCCAGCTGGTCCAGCAGTTGCCCTCTGAAAAACGCCTGATCCGCTTTCAGACGCACCCGCTCCAGCAAAGGCAGCAAGGGGCGGGCCGAAGGGGGCAAAGGACTGCCATCCAGATTCTGGCCAAACTCCCCCACCACCATTTCCCAGGCATCCAGGTCCATACGGTCATAGCGACTATGTAATTCAAAACCGCGTTGGGGCCAGTTCACCAATCCCGGTGTTCCCATGCTGCCACTTTGAAAGTAGCTGCCATCACGGGAACCTTGAGCATGCAGCAGGTTCAGCAAAAAGCTCTGTCTGTCCTCCAGGCTGATTTGCAGCCGATCCATCTTGGCGGCGGAATCGCTACTCCAATCCGCCTTCAGTTTGGCCGCACGCTCGGCAGGCTTGTGGAAAGGTTCAGGCAAATTCAGTGCCAAACCTGTCAGGTTCGACTCGGCCCCAAACGAAAAAGATCCCTTGGCGTCCAGCTTCATCAACACGCTATAAGGTGTCTGACCCTGCAAACGCTGCAAGCCCTTCAATTCCAGGTATTGCTCCAGACCTTTGGCTGTCAGCACACCATTCAGGCGTAAACCGGGTTTGCCGGGCTCCAGCACACCACTGATCCGGGTATCACCGCCCAGCATCTTGCCCGTCAAGGTTTGGGCACTGACGCCTTTTTCACTAAAGGTCAGCTCGCCTTTCAACGCTGTAAACGAAGGGGCTTCAGGCATGTACTGAAACTCGCCATTGTTCATCTGGATTTGGCCCTGTACCTGGGCATCATCAGCATTATCCAAAGGAATCTGCAACTTGACCGGTACGGTCCAATCCCCTTTGACACGGCTGTCGGCCAGCAAGCCATCCAGCAAGGCATTCAAGGGGGATTGATGCACCAGGGCCAGATAACTGGTCGCCGGTGCCTGGGACAGACCTTCCAGCTTCAGAAAGCTGTTTTGCTCCAAGGAGGTAATGTGGGTCTGAATATCGCGCAGCACGATATCCTGCTGCTTGGCAATCGGCATGCGCGCCTGCTGAGCCACAATATCCAGATTGTCGTTATGCATGCGTATGCTGCCCTGCACGCCTTCCAGACGCGGCCAGGCCAACCGCTTGGGACGGGCGGGCTGATAATCCACAATTCCCTGATCCAAAGCCCCCGCCACTTCAAAGCTGCCATCCTCCGGACTCAAGCCATACGGGAAGGTATCCAGGCCGCCTTGCAGACGGATTGTCCCGTCTCGTACCGCCCCCTGCACCAGTCCGGCCTGCATCCATTCACGCGCCAGAGGATTGACCGTCAAAGGCAGGTAATTCACCAAAGCCGCCAGATTCAGGTGCTTGAACTGCCCCTGCCAGTCAGCCACACCGGCCTCGAACGTGGCATCCTCGCGCCAGCTACCTGTTAACTGTGCATCCATATCAGGATTACGCAAAGCCAGATTCATTCTGCTGACGCTCAGTCTGGCCTGCTCATCCCGGTGGACGGTGCCTTGAGCATTGAGCTGATCCACAGCCAAATACTGGGCAAACAAATCCGGCACACGCAGACCAAAACTGTTCATCGACAAGGCCCACTGCACATCGCCACTTTGCTTGCCTTGGGCCAGCGCCTGCATGTCATTCAGCCCCCCCGCCAGTTCCAGATTGGCTTGCTGCAGTTGCAGGCGATCATCGCTATCGGTAAGCACGGCCACATCACGCAACTGGGCGGCAAGCTGCATCTGTACGGTCTGGGCCGTTTTAGGCTGAGTGGCTTGAGCGCGCACATCGACCCAGCCCTTGTCCAGGGCCACAGGCACATCCAGCCACGGGCGCAGCGCAGGAGCATCCACCCCTTTAGCCTGAACCGTCAGTTCCCAGGGCAGGTCCATCACATCCACACTCTCGGGCAGACGACGCTTGCCCTGCACACGCAAGGCCAAAGCCAGGGACTCGCCCAAATTGGCGGGCAAGGCTGTCGCCAGATTGACCTCGTGCCAGCCCTGCCTGTAACCGATCTGCAATTCAATCGACGGCAGACTCAAGACAGGCGCGCCACGCAGATCATCCTGCCATTGCAAGGACGTACCTTGAATGCGAATGCCGCGCTGCTCCAGCAACCAGCGAACCGGTCCTTGCCAGGCTTCGGGTTCGGACGGGGCACTCTCATCATTCAGATCCAGCACCTGCCCCATTACCAGAATCTGACCCTGGGGGTCGCGCCGCACCGGGATCGTCAAACCTTGCACATCCAGCTGGCGCAATTGCAGCGAGCCGCTGAACAAGGACTTCCAGCTGATATCGGCTTGCAGTTTGGGCAGCTGCAACATGGGCTCCTGCCCAGGTTCTGCCAGCGACAGGTTTGTCACGGAAAGATGGGGATTCCAGCCCTGCCAGTCGCCTTTTAATTCTTGGATCTGGACTTGCAGGCCGGTTTGCTCACTAATTTTCTGCACCAGATAGGGACGCAGATTATCCAGTTGCGGCACGAGCAAGTAACGTAGCCCGACAAGGCCTAGCATCAGCGCAAAATAGAGCACTAGCGCCAGTCGCACAAGCCCTCGAACTACCATGCAATCAATTCCCGAGTATAGTTAGATGCGGTCATTTCCGGCCTAGTCAGACAAGTCATTTCACTTGTCGTTCCCCCTTATCCGAAAAGCCTCTTATCGTATGAGCCAGTCCATTATATTGAAGCCCGTGATGCAATGGTCCGGCCCCTTGCGTCGAAAAGTAAACGCTCAGCCACAATTTGGAGCGTGGCTGGAAGAGCAAGCCCAACACCCTGTCACCCCCGCATTGATTACGCAATGGTATAGGACTTTGCTGCCCGAGCCCGATAATGATCGTCTGGCACAAGTGCGCCAGGCCTTGCGCCAACTGCGCGAACGGGTCTTTCTGGTGCTGATGATCCGCGATATCAATGGCTTGGCGCCCCTGGATGAAGTCATGCAGGCCATGAGCAGCCTGGCTGATCTGGCCGTGGCACAAGCCTATGAAACCGTGGCCCGGCAACTGGCTGACGTACACGGTATTCCTAAAAACTCGGAAACCGGCCTGCCCCAAGAGATGATTATTTTGGGTATGGGCAAGCTGGGCGGGGGAGAATTAAACGTTTCCTCGGACATTGACCTGATCATGCTCTACGACGAGGACGGCGAAACCGATGGTCGCCGCCCCCTGAGCTATCACGAGTTTTACGGCAAAGTAACCCAGCGCATGATGCCCGTGTTGTCCGATACGGATGCCTTCGGCCAGGTGTTTCGCACCGACTTGCGTCTGCGTCCGGACGGTGATTCGGGGCCGCTGGCCTGGAGCATGCAGGCCCTGGAAAACTATCTGGTCAATCAAGGCCGGGAGTGGGAACGCTATGCCTGGATCAAGGCGCGCCCCATCAAGGCCCAGGCCTTTGAAGGCAGCCGTAGCGCTGGCGATATACATCACTTCGAAGCGCTGCGTACCCCTTTTGTGTACCGCAAATATTTTGACTTTGATGCCCTGTCCGCCCTGCGCGGCCTGCGCGAGCGCATCCGTCAGGACTGGACACGCCGCGCCCTGAACCGCAATGGCGTGGAGACCTGGCACAACATCAAGCTGGGGGATGGCGGGATTCGAGAAATTGAATTTGTAGTCCAGCTCAATCAACTGATACGTGGTGGACGACAGCCTTCCCTGCAAACAACCAGCCTGCACAAGGCTCTGCGCGGTCAATGCGCAGCCGGTCTGCTGGACCAGGAGGTCTGCGACAAGCTACTGGCCGCCTATACCTTCTTGCGACGTGTCGAACACCGTCTGCAGTATCGCGAAGACGAACAAACCCATTTGCTGCCCCAGGACGAGGAGCTGCGCACCGAGCTGGCCGCCACCTTGGGCCTGAGCCTGGCCGATTTCGACGAGCAGCTAGGCCAGCACAGAAAGTTTGTGTCGCATACCTTCCGCAATGCCTTCCGTCTAGCGGGTATGGGGGAAGAAGCCAGTGCCGAGCCTCCTGTAGCGGCAGCCCCCACCCTCGAAGTCAACAGCGCCGAGCAAAATCAGGCTTTGCGGGAACGCATCGAACAATTGCGTCAGGCACTTTTGAACAGCCATCGCCTGCGCAGCCTGCCCAATGCCAGCCTGGATCGCGTACAACGCTTGATCCCCTTGGCTGAGGACTACGCCTACCGCTCCGAAAACCCGGAAATGACAGCGACACGGCTCTTCAACCTGATCGAGCTGATCGCCCAACGCAGTGCTTATCTGGCTTTGCTGGCTGAATACCCCGATACGCTAGCCCGCGTCGCCCGTATTGTCTCAGCCAGCCCTTGGGCCGCCCAGTATCTGGCTCAATACCCGCTCCTGCTGGACAGCCTGATCGAATGGCATTCGCTAATGGAAATTCCGGACTTTGCGGCCCTGTCCGAGCAAATGTGCCGCGACCTGGACGCCTGCCGTCTGCCCGATGGCCAGGCCGATGTCGAACAGCAAATGAACATGATGCGCGACTGGCAGCACCAGATCACCTTCCAATTACTGGCTCAGGACCTGGAAGGCGTGCTGACGGTGGAGGCCTTGGCCGACCAGCTCTCGGCCCTGGCCGACATGATGCTGGCCGAGACGCTGGAGCGTACCTGGCCTCTGACGCGCCCCCGCAGCCTGGGCCCTGAACACGACACCCCGCCCCGCTTTGCCGTCATCGCCTACGGCAAGCTGGGCGGCAAGGAAATTGGCTACGCCTCGGACCTGGATCTGGTGTTTCTCTATGACGACCCCAGCCAGGACAATGTGGAGCGCTACATCAAACTGGCTCGCCGCATGACCAGCTGGTTGTCGGCCATGACCTCCTCCGGTCGTCTCTACGATATTGACCTGCGTTTGCGCCCGGATGGCGATGCCGGTTTGCTGGCCGTCAGTGTGGATGCCTTCGAGCAGTATCAAACCCGTAGCGCCTGGTCCTGGGAGCATCAAGCCATTACCCGTGCCCGTTTTGTGACCGGGGATGCCCAGATCAAGGAACGCTTCGATGAAATCCGCCGCTCCATCTTGCTGATGGAACGTGACCGTCGCAAACTGCGCGCAGACATTCTGGACATGCGAGACAAGATCAGTGCCGGGCACCCCAACCGCAGCGAGCTGTTTGATTTGAAGCACGACCGTGGCGGCATGGTGGATGTGGAGTTCATCACCCAATATCTGGTGCTGTGCCATAGCCGAGAGCATCCCAAGCTGCTGGAGAACCTGGGCAACATCGCCTTGCTGGGCATTGCCGCGCAAGCGGGCCTGATTGCGGTTGACCATGCTCAGGAAGTTGCCGATGCCTACCGTGCCCTGCGCCGTCGTCAGCACGCATTACGTCTGGAAGGGGCGGAAAAAGCCCGTGTCCCGCAGACCGAACTAACTCAGGAACGGCAGGCCGTGACGCGACTATGGGACGAGGTCCTGGGGTACTAAGGCAACAGATTGATTTCACTAAACTTTGCCAAGAATCTACAATAGTCGCATTGATTTATTGTGCGACCGACTCGGGACGCCTTTTTTCTCGGATTCAGATTCATGTCCACTCAGCTCAATCGTCCAGTTTTAACCATGCCGGAAAAGCGCGAGAAATTGCTGCTGCACTCCTGCTGCGCCCCCTGTTCGGGCGAGGTGATGGAGGCCTTGCACGCCTCGGGGATTGAATACACCGTTTTCTTCTACAACCCCAATATCCATCCGGTGCGCGAATATGAACTGCGCAAGCAGGAAAACATCCGCTTTGCCGAACAGCACGGTATCGAATTTATTGATGCCGACTACGACGTGGATAACTGGTTTGAACGCGTACGCGGCCTGGAACACGCCCCCGAGCGCGGCGAGCGTTGTACGGTCTGCTTTGACATGCGCTTTGAGCGCACAGCCCTCTACGCCCATGAAAATGGCTACGACATCATCTCCAGCGTCCTGGGTATCTCGCGCTGGAAAGACATGAACCAGATCAACGACTGCGGCGAGCGCGCCGCAGCCCGTTATCCGGAGATGAAATACTGGACCTACAACTGGCGCAAAGGTGGCGGCTCGCAACGCATGCTGGAGATCAGCAAGCGCGAGAACTTCTATCAGCAGGAATATTGCGGCTGCGTGTACTCGCTGCGCGACACCAACCGCCACCGCCGCTCGCAAGGCCGCCCTCGTATCGAGATCGGTGTGAAGTTCTACGGCAAAGATGAGCTGGACCTGACTCCGCCCCCAGCACCGGCGCAAAAGAACGCATAAGCGAGGCCTGAACGGTCGTCCTGGCGGACTTAGCACACCTGGCTGAAACAGCCTCTGCTTGACAGTTGTCCCTTATACGAACAGTGCATCGATAAGCCCCACCAGGATTCTGAATAGCTTTGTCTTTGCCAAAACCCAAGTGGGTGTCACAGTTCAGAGGTAAAGCAGCCCAAGCTTGAAACAATCCGTCGAGCCAAAGAAAAAGCGCCTTGGTTGCCCAAGGCGCTTTTTTTACTGCCGTTTCAACTAAGGCTTACTGCATGCGCTGGTCCGCTCTACTGCTCAACGCTCACCAGCACAGCAGTAATCAGAGCCTGCTCATTACTGGATACTGCGGGTGAACGTAAACTCGCCGTCCTTCCAGTCCACAGGCACTACATCCTTAGGACCAAAGCGGCCTTCCAGAATCAAGCGTGCCACCGGGTTCTCAATGTGCTGCTGAATGGCACGTTTCAAAGGACGTGCGCCAAACACAGGGTCAAACCCAGCCTTGGCCAACTGAGCCAAAGCCGCCTCGCTGACTTCCAGATGCATGTCACGTTGAGCCAGACGCTGATCCAGACGCTCAAGCTGGATACGAGCAATGGACTCGATGTGTTCTGCTTCCAGACCGTGGAATACCACCACTTCGTCGATACGGTTCAGGAACTCGGGGCGGAAATGCTGTTTCACTTCTTCCCACACCACTTCCTTGATCACATCGTAAGGCTCGCCCGACAAACGTTGAATATGCTGCGAACCCAGGTTGGAGGTCATGATGATCACCGTATTGCGGAAGTCCACCGTACGGCCCTGACCATCGGTCAAACGACCATCGTCCAGCACCTGCAAGAGCACGTTAAAGACGTCGGGGTGTGCTTTCTCGACCTCATCCAGCAAAATCACCGAATAAGGTTTGCGACGCACGGCCTCGGTCAGGTAACCGCCCTCTTCATAGCCCACGTAGCCGGGAGGCGCCCCGATCAAACGAGCCACCGAGTGTTTCTCCATGAATTCGCTCATGTCGATACGAATCATGTGATCCTCGGAATCAAAGAGAAAGTTGGCCAATGCCTTGGTCAGCTCGGTCTTACCCACACCGGTTGGCCCCAGGAACAGGAAGGAACCATAAGGGCGGGACGGATCAGACAGACCGGCGCGCGAGCGACGGATGGCATCCGACACCAAACGTACGGCTTCACCTTGGCCGACCACACGCTTGTGCAAGTAGTCTTCCATCTGCAAGAGTTTTTCACGCTCGCCCTGCATCATCTTGGACACCGGAATACCGGTTGCACGCGAAACCACTTCCGCGATTTCCTCGGCACCAACCTGTGTACGCAACAAGCGAGGCTTGTCCTGATCAGCCTTGTCCATATTGGCTTCAGCCGCTTTCAGGCGCTCTTCCAGTTCGGGCAGCTTGCCGTATTGAAGCTCGGCCAACTTGTCGAACTGGCCCTTGCGTTGCAGCTCGGCCATTTCGGCACGCACTTTCTCGATTTCCTCTTTAACGACTTGCGAGCCCTGAACTGCCGCTTTTTCGGCTTTCCAGATCTCTTCGTAGTCGTTGTACTCACGCTGCAGCTTCTCCATCTCGTCATTGATGGCCTGCAAACGGCGCTGAGAGGCTTCGTCCGTGTCCTTGATGACGGCTTCACGCTCAATCTTCAACTGAATGATGCGGCGATCCAGCTTGTCCATGACCTCGGGCTTGGAGTCGATCTCCATGCGGATACGGGCAGCGGCCTCGTCGATCAGGTCAATGGCCTTATCGGGCAGGAAACGGTCCGTAATGTAACGCTGCGATAGCTCGGCCGCAGCCACAATGGCCGGGTCGGTAATCGCCACACCGTGGTGCAGCTCGTAGCGCTCCTGCAAACCACGCAGAATCGCAATGGTGGACTCCATGTCCGGTTCGTTAACCAGCACTTTCTGGAAACGACGCTCCAGAGCCGCGTCTTTCTCGATGTACTGGCGATACTCGTTCAGCGTAGTAGCACCGATACAGTGCAGCTCGCCGCGCGACAAGGCGGGTTTGAGCATATTGCCGGCATCCATGGCACCTTCGGCCTTACCGGCGCCCACCATGGTGTGCAACTCGTCAATAAAGACAATGGTTTTGCCATCGTCCTTGGACAGCTCTTTCAAGACGGCTTTCAGACGCTCTTCAAATTCGCCACGGTACTTGGCACCCGCCAGCAAGGCAGCCAGGTCCAGCACCAGAACACGCTTGCCCTTCAGGGTTTCGGGCACTTCGTTGTTCACGATGCGCTGCGCCAAGCCTTCCACAATGGCGGTCTTACCCACACCAGGCTCACCAATCAACACGGGGTTGTTCTTGGTGCGACGCTGCAGAATCTGGATAGTGCGACGAATTTCGTCGTCACGACCAATCACCGGGTCCAGCTTGCCCAGACGGGCACGCTCGGTCAGGTCAGTGGTGTACTTGTCCAGCGCCTCACGGTTGCTATCACCTTCGGCATCATTCACATTGGCACCACCGCGTACGGCCTCGATGGCCGCTTCCAAGGCACGGCGCTGCAAGCCAGCATCGCGCAAGGCACGACCGGTTTCGCCTTTGTCGTCAGCCAGGGCCAGCAGGAACAACTCGCTGGCGATATAGGTATCACCGCGCTGGGCGGCTTCCTTGTCGGTTTTGGCCAAAGCGGCTTGCAGAGCCGAGCTGAGCTGCTGCTGACCTTCCGCCCCTTGTACCTTGGGCAGATTGGAGATCAGGCGGTTAAGCTCATTTTCCAGACGGGGAATGGCGACGCCCGCACGAGCCAGCAAGCTGCCAGTGCCGGAATCGGCATCGGCCAGCAAGGCGACCAGTACGTGGGCGGGTTCCAGATAGGGGTTGTCTTCGCGAACAGCCAGGCTCTGCGCATCGGCTAGAGCCTGTTGAAACTTCGTTGTCAATTTATCGATTCGCATAGAATTTTCACTTGAGAAAATATGCGATAAGCTAAAGCAAACAGTTACTAAATACTGCTCGCTCAGATCTCGCAACAAATAACAGGATGAATTGAAGATAAGGCCAAAAACCAAGTATTCAAGTGTTTGGATCGCTTTTAAACAACAACCTGGCAAGAGCAGTCTGACCGCGCTGTACCCGGCATGGGCAGCCGCTTCCCGCATGGCGCAGCTCTTAAGAACTAAACATATTAAGGATTAGCGGGAATACCAACCAATAAAAAGCTACAATTACACTTGATTTGACTCAAAGATTTAGCGTTTCGCCATCTGACATTATTCCTTATGCAAAAACGTATCTCGGTTACCGCTGACTCCATACGCTGCTCCAGCTGTATGCTCAATGAGGTATGTCTACCTCTTGGGATGCCTAAGCATGAAATGGAGCGGTTGGACGAATTAGTCAAGGAGCGCATCCGCATCCCCAAGGGCGGCGTGCTGTTTCGACTGGCCGACTCAGTCGAAGGAATCTATGGTCTGCGCTCTGGTTCGATCAAGATGCAGCTGGAAGATTCCACCGGCCACATCCAGATTACGGGCTTTTTATTACCAGGAGAAATCCTTGGCATGGATAGCCTGGTTGAAAACCGCCATGTCTCCCATGCCATCGCCCTGGAAGACAGCGAAGTCTGTGTGATCCGCCTTGATGATCTGGACCGCCTGTCGGCCCAACTGCCTATCTTGCAACAACAATTCCGTCGCTTGATGAGCAAGGAAATCAACCGCGCCCATCAACTGATGATGACCTTGGCCGGACTGCGTTCCGAGCAGCGCCTGGCCGCCTTCTTGCTGAACCTGTCCCAGCGCCTGTCGCTGCTTGGCTACTCCCCTTACGAATTCATTCTGCGCATGAGCCGCGAAGAAATCGGTAACTTCCTGGGCCTGACACTGGAAACGGTCAGCCGCCTGTTCTCGCGTTTTGCGCGCGAAGGTCTGCTGAAAATCTCTCAGCGTGAAGTCCACTTGCTGGATCTGGCCGCCCTGCGCACTCTGGCAGGCACGGAGTGCGATTAAATCCCCTAGCTGGCTCCTTGCCTTTACCTGGTATTGCCTAGGGCTTACGCAAGGCTCTGAACGTCTCTAGGGCCTGCTGCATCACTCCCCAGCGCCAAGCGCGTACAAAAAAAGCACATGCAAATTGCATGTGCTTTTTTGTCGTTTGGCGCTTGTCGAAATCAGTCCAGACTATCTGCCGGTTCAGCCAGTACCGCTGGCGAACCAGAGGACATATACAGGCTAAGCGTACAAGCCACCGCAGCGGCCACCCAGAACAGAAAAAACGCCACCGTGTAAAAGGTCAGTCGATCTACTTGCATATGTCCAAGCACAACGATGTCCAACGGGTCTACCAAAGCAAACACAATTGCACTCAGTACCCCAGCGACCAGGAATGAAGGCCACAGTATCCACATCAACGATCGGATGGTCATTCGTACCCCCTTCTTGAACGGAAACATACTTCTCTCAACCCTAGCGTAACGGTGTATCAACTACTTTTAGCGCTGCTCGCGGGCAGGCTCGCCTTTGGTGACGACCAGACCTTGCTTGACGCCGCCGTCCGTCACTCCCTGATTACTGAAGTTCTGGAACGCCAGCACAATGGTAATGACGCAGCCCACGATAGCCAGAGCCGGGCCGGCCATCAACAACCAGGGCCACGGTTCACGCCACCAGGGTCCACTGTCCTTTGATTCGTCCATGTTTTGCTCTTTATAAAGTTACTGAGGAATATAGAAACTACTGCGTTCATTCACGTAGGTCTTGCGGCCGCCTTCATGCTCGCCGACTGCCTGAATGGAAATATCATACAGGCCTGGCTTGGCACTACTAATTGGGACTTGCACCACGACAGGCAACAATCTATTGCCTGCAGGGGCCACATGAATGTGATCCTGGCCGTTCTCGGTCAAGTGAATGCGTGCACCTTCCAGACCTGTTACGGACAACTGCAACTCCATCGCCTCTTCCGAGGTATTGATGACTTGCAGACGGAACACGTTTTCGATCATGCCGCCAGGCACTTCACGGCCCAGAGCACCACGGTCACGAATCACGTCCACACGCATCGGGGTACGGGTTGCCAGGGTGTAGACGAAGGCACCGCAAATGACGGCCAGAATCAGGATATAAGACAGCACGCGCGGGCGCAGCATGCGACGTCGCACCTGCGATTGCGTCATGCGCTCTTTAATGGCGCGCTCCGAGGTGTAGCGGATCAGGCCCTTCTCATAGCCCATCTTGTCCATGACCTGGTCACAGACGTCCACACAGGCGCCACAGCCAATACACATGTATTGCAGGCCATCACGAATATCAATACCGGTCGGACAGACCTGAACACAGAGGCTGCAGTCCACACAGTCACCCATACCGGCTTCTTTATGGTCAATCTTGCGAGATCGACCACCGCGGGTTTCACCACGCACAAAGTCGTAGGTCACCACAAAGGTATCGCTGTCCACCATGGCACTTTGGAAACGTGCGTAGGGGCACATGTACTTACAGACGGCTTCGCGCATGAAACCGGCGTTACCCCAGGTGGCAAAGGCGTAGAACAAGAGCCAGAACCACTGCCAAGGGCCCAGAGACAGGGCGATCAGCTCGCCACCCAGTTCGCGGATAGGAGCAAAGTAGCCGATAAAGGTAAAGCCGGTCCACAAAGCAATCACAATCCACAGGAAGTGCTTGGTCGCTTTGAGACGCAATTTACGGGCGTTCCAGGCTTGCTCATCCAAGCGGATACGCGCCAGACGGTCCCCTTCCACCTTGCGCTCAACCCACATGAAGATCTCGGTGTAGACCGTCTGCGGACAGGCATAGCCACAGAACAAGCGTCCGGCCATGGCGGTGAAAAGGAATAAGGAGAAGGCAGATATCAGGAGCAGCACCGTCAGGTAAATAACGTCCTGGGGCCACAAAATCATGCCAAAGATGTAGAACTTGCGTTCCAGCAGGTCAAACAGCACGGCCTGACGGCCATGCCATTCCAACCAGGGCAGACCATAGAAAATGATCTGCGTGAAATACACCATCCAGATCCGCCAGCGGGCGAATACGCCCTTGACGGATCGTGGATAGATTTTGCTGCGTACATCGACCAGAGCCTTCTCGACTTGCGGAGAGGTTCCACCCGCTCCCTTGGTGTTACGTGGAGGTTGCCACTTGGGCACAGTTCCCTGCGCGTTATCAGCGCTGGGTTGGGAAGAATCACTACTCATTGCAAGTCCTGAAGGCGTCAGATCAATTTAAAACACATTAGTTAGCCTGGGCAGGCTCGGCATTGTTCGACAAGCCCCAGACCCAACCCGCCAGCAAACGAATCTGCTCAGGAGTCAAAGTGGCTTTCTGAGCCGGCATCTGGTTGGTACGGCCCTGCAAGACGGTCTGAACGATAGTGGCTTCGGAGCTGCCATACAACCAGTAATCGTCCGTCAGATCAGGAGCGCCCAACAAGGTGTTGCCCTTGGCATCCGCACCGTGACAGGCAAAACATGCGCTGTCATAGACACGCTTACCAGCCACCAGACGCAGAGGATCTGCAGCCAGGCCGGACAAGGAACGCACATACTGAGCCACGTCGGAGGCTTGAGCGGGGGTGAATTGCGCTTGTGGCGGCATCATCCCGGTACGACCTTCGGTAATGGTGTGCAGAATCTGCTCGGGCTCGCCACCCCACAACCAGGCTTTATTGGCCAGGTTAGGGAAGCTGGGAGAACCCTGCGCATCAGAGCCGTGACACTGGGCGCAGTTGTTCAGAAACAGGCGCTGACCAATTTCGCGGGCTTCCTGATCGCGAGCGATCTCTTCAATAGGCATTTCGCGGTAACGGGCGTACACAGGCTCCAGGCGAGCATTGATCTCGGCCTGTTGCTGCTTGACCTGCTGGCCGGAACTAAACCCCAATGTGCCCTTGAAACTGCCCAGGCCGGGATACAGCACCAGGTAACCCAAGGCAAACACACACAAACCGATGTACATCACGGTCCACCAGCGAGGCACCGGCGTGTTCAGCTCGGTCAGGTCACCATCCCAGACGTGGCCGGTTTCTTCCACATCGACCGTCTTGCCCAGAAATGCACGCTGAGTAAATAACAGCCACAAACAAAATATGATGCCTAACAAGGCGATGCCGGAAATCCAGAGGCTCCAGCCATTATTAAAAAAGTCACTCATTCGGAACCCCCAGGGTTTTTATCGTTGCATCCCTCGTCGGGCAAGGCGAAAGGCAGAAGCGCGGCTTCTTCGTTGGCCTGGCGGCGTCCCCGAGAGAACGCCCACCAGCAAATGCCAAGGAAGGTCGCCATCGCCAAAGCAGTCATAACACCGTTGATGATGGCTAGCATTTAGTGGCTCCCCTGCTCCACAGCCCTAGCAGCTGCGTCGCGACTGGCTACGCCCAGGCCCTGCAAGTAAGCAACCACCGCATCTTCTTCGGTCTTGCCTACCAGCTCCTGAGGAGCAGCATCAATTTGTTCCTGCGTGTAGGGGACACCCAACGTACGCAATACCTTCATGCGATCCTGAATGTTTTCACCTTCGACCGAGTTTTTCTGCAGCCATGGGTAGGCGGGCATATTGGACTCTTTCACCACGTTACGTGGGTTGCGCAGGTGAATGCGGTGCCATTCGTCGCTGTAGCGCTGACCAACACGGGCCAGGTCAGGACCAGTACGCTTGGAACCCCACAGGAAGGGGTAGTCATAGACAGACTCCCCAGCCAGCGAGTAAGGACCATAACGCTGCACTTCGGACTGCAGCATACGAATCTGCTGCGAATGACAGCCCACACAACCCTCACGGATGTAGATGTCACGTCCCATCAGTCGCAAAGGATCGTATGGCTCGATACCTTCAGTGGGCTGGGTCGTCGAGTGTTGAAAGAACAAGGGCACAATCTGAACCAGACCTGCGAACGAGATCACCAAGATGCTCAGGATGATCAACAACCCGGTATTTTTCTCGATCGTGGCGTGTGAAAAGCGCTTTTTAGTGTCATTAGCCATGATTTACTCCTTAGGCCAGCACAGGGGTTGGACCCACCAGGGCTGGATCGCGGGCGTCTGGGTTTTTGAGGGGCACAACAGGGTTGATGCCTTTCTCGCCTGCACGGATGGTCAGGAACACGTTCCAGGACATCAGCAAGATGCCGGCCACAAAGAAGGCGCCGCCCAAAGCACGGATTGCGTAAAAGGGGTAAGTAGCTTTCACGACTTCCACAAAGCTGTACGTCAAGGTGCCATCAACACCGGTAGCACGCCACATCAAACCTTGCATCACACCGGCAATCCACATCGCGGCGATATACAGCACCACACCCAGGGTAGCCAGCCAGAAGTGCAGGTCGATCAGACGAGGACGAGCCATTTCAGTACGGCCGTACAGACGGGGAATCAGGTAGTACAGAGAACCGAAGGTAATCATGGCAACCCAGCCCAACGCGCCGGAATGCACGTGACCAATGGTCCAGTCGGTGTAGTGCGACAGCGCGTTCACCGTACGGATAGCCATCATGGAGCCTTCAAAGGTGGACATACCGTAGAAGGACAGAGCCACAACCATGAACTTCAGGATCGCGTCAGTACGCAGCTTGTGCCAGGCACCCGACAAAGTCATGATGCCGTTGATCATGCCGCCCCAGGAGGGAGCCAGCAGAATCAGGGAGAAAGTCATGCCCAGGGACTGAGTCCAGTCTGGCAAGGAGGTGTACAGCAAGTGGTGAGGACCTGCCCACATGTACGTAAAGCCCAGAGCCCAGAAGTGAACGATGGACAAACGGTAGGAGTAGATGGGGCGGTTGGCCTGTTTGGGGATGAAGTAGTACATCATGCCCAGGAAGGACGTGGTCAGGAAAAAGCCCACGGCGTTATGGCCGTACCACCACTGCACCATGGCGTCCTGCACACCGGCGTAGGCCGAGTAGGACTTCATGAAGCTGACTGGCAGTTCCAGGTTATTGAAAATGTGCAGTACAGCGATGGTAACGATGTAGGAGCCAAAGAACCAGTTGGCCACATAAATGTGACGCACACGGCGCTTGACGATCGTGCCAAAGAACACAATGGCGTAAGCCACCCAGACCAGCGTGATCAGGATGTCAATCGGCCATTCCAGTTCGGCGTACTCTTTGGAGCTGGTGTAACCCATAGGCAGGGTAATGACCGCGGCCACCAGCACGGCTTGCCAGCCCCAGAAGGTGAAGGCTGCCAGCTTGTCGCAGAACAAACGGGCCTGACAGGTACGCTGCACGACATAGTAGGATGTCGCGAACAAGCCGGTGCCACCAAAGGCAAAAATCACAGCGTTCGTATGCAGTGGACGCAGACGTCCAAAACTAAGCCACGGTGTGTCGAAATTGAGTTCTGGCCAAATCAACTGCAAGGCAATAAAAAGGCCTATTGCCATGCCGATGACGCCCCAAAATACGGTCATGATGGCGAACTGCCTCACAATCCCGTAATTGAAGACTTCGGCGTTATTTCCGACTGCATCGGAAGTGCCCATTTGCTTCCCCTAAACAAACATTGTTAATACAAGCGACAACAAGCTACATCATCCAGCAAGTCGGTAATCTGCTACTTGATGCTTATCAAAAAACTTCGGAAAGCACGCGCTCGCGCGTGTTTCCGCCCCGCAGACTGTGTGTCGCCGACCATTTGCAGGGCTAAAAAACAAAAAAATTGGAAGGTATCAGGAATCGGGTGGACGCTCTGCTCCCGACAAACCCGCTGTAGAGTCGTCGTCCAGCAAGATGGAATCAGCCGCATTGCCCGTATCTTCAAACTGGCCAGCAAAAATGGCCCACCAGAAAGAGACACCGATAACAATGACCAGGAAAATGGAGATGGGGATCAGGACCAGCAAAGAGCCAAACATATCAGCCCTGCCTTGCTGCTGGACCGGGCCACTGAGCCGGCACCTCGCGGGTGCGGCTGCGATAGATGCGCCAGGAGTTGGCCGCCACGGCCAAAGAGGACACCAGCATGCTGACGGCGGCCAGCCAGGGAGCCACAATGCCCAAGGCCGCCAAAGGAGTCATGAGCAAGTGCCAGACAATCGAACCGTACAGGTTTTGACGGGCGATGCGGCCGGTTTGCTGGGTCAGTTGTACAACTTCAAATTCATTCTTGGCAGGTCGGGCCAGCAAACCGGCATGCGCCGAAGCGACGGCCGAAGGCACCGACATGGACATGGCACAGGGACAGCTCATGACCAGCATGGCAACCACAACGGGAACGACATGCGAAGGGTCCATCCAGTACCAGACCAGACCAAATGCGGCGGCCAATACCAGCTGAATGCTGACAAACCAGAATGCCAGAGTATTGGCATGACCTGTCACAGACTGGCGAAAGCGTTCGATCAGGTCATGGGATGCGGACTGCGTCACCGACTGGCGCGCGCAAAGCTCCAGATAACGGGCAGTCAGCAAAAAGGCCACGAACATCGTGACCGAGTCGTAGTACACCTCACCCTGCTGGATCCAGGTGTTGTACACGCTAGGCAGGAAGGCACCCACAATACCCAAGGCCACCGGCACATCCATGCCTACACGACCTTCGGACAAGCTTTTGATAGCCCCTTTTAGAATGGGCCAGGCACAGTACAGCACGACAGGCATGGTCAAGCACAGGCCCGCCCAGTTCATGAGCACAATGACTTGCGAGAGAGATTCAATGTCTTCAGCGCGAGTGCTGAAAGAGCGCATATAGCCAGGGAAAGCAAACATCATCACCTGCATGGCAGCCAGCCAAGACAGGCCCAAACGGGCTAATGTGTGTCGCCGACGCGACCGCTGCTCATCGGTGAGGGGCTTTGGAAGAGAAAAAATCGAATATGCGCGCATGGAAGGACTATAAGCCACTGATATTTCTTCATTCTTGATTTAAATCAATACGACTTTGCTTCGATCCTATATCGTTGTCCTTATGCATCTTGTTCAGGCCGTTACCCCCCCAACGCGGCGCTAACTGTTCAATGCTTTCAAGGCTGCTTATTGGCAGCCTTTTTTTTATTCCCATCCGCAACACAGGACAAGGATTTCGCACTGCTTGTGCGTCTCTTGCGCGGCCAAAGTCTACCACGCCTTTTCCCTATGAGAATGCCTTGATTATCAAGACTTTTCATGACGAAATAATGTAGCTCTGTGAATGCAAATCAATCCACGCAAACGTGCACTTTGAATTGAAGAACAGGCAGGTCTGACCACCCGCTTTGCAAGCCTTTCCGGGCTTGTTTCCGCTCCCTCTTTCCATACTTTCAAACTCTGTTCAAAACAGCTTCCACCAAATATCAAGCCTTCAAATTTGATATTTGAAATATGTAGCTTTTAAGCAAAAAAGTGTGCCAATAAAAAAGCAGCCCACCGACTGGAGCGTACGGTGGGCTGCCTGCAACCAGAGAAGGGGCTATCTACCCTTCCCTGTCCTGCTTATGCCTCGGAGGGCGCAAACTGCTCGGCTTCTGTGGAGCCGGCCAGTGCGGTCGTCGAGGACTTACCGGCTTCAACTGTCTGAGTGACAGCATCAAAGTAGCCTGTACCCACTTCGCGCTGGTGTTTCACAGCGGTAAAGCCCAGGGGTGCAGCGGCGAACTCTTTTTCCTGCAGTTGAACGAAGGCGCTCATCTGGTTGCGGGCGTAGCCATGGGCCAGCTCGAACATGCCGTAGTTCAGTGCGTGGAAACCAGCCAGAGTGATGAACTGGAACTTGTAGCCCATGGCACCCAGCTCGCGCTGGAACTTGGCAATCGTGGCGTCGTCCAGGTTCTTCTTCCAGTTGAACGATGGCGAGCAGTTGTAGGACAGCAGCTTGCCAGGGAACTGACGGTGGATGGCTTCCGCGAAGCGGCGGGCGTACTCCAGATCCGGTGTGGAGGTTTCGCACCAGACCAGATCGGCATAAGGAGCGTAGGCCAGACCACGGGCAATGGCTTGATCCAGACCGGCACGGGTGCGGTAGAAGCCTTCCACCGTACGCTCATCCAGAATGAAGGGGCGATCGTACTCGTCCACATCGCTGGTGATCAGGTCCGCTGCATCCGCATCCGTACGGGCAACCAGAATGGTGGGAACGTCCAGAACGTCAGCAGCCAGACGAGCAGCCACCAGCTTGGAGATGGCCTCACGAGTTGGCACCAGCACTTTGCCACCCAAGTGACCACACTTCTTGGCCGAAGCCAGCTGGTCCTCGAAGTGAACGCCAGCAGCGCCAGCCACAATCATGGCCTTCATCAATTCAAATGCGTTCAGCACGCCACCGAAACCGGCTTCCGCGTCGGCCACGATAGGAGCGAAGTAATCCACGTAGCCTTCGTCACCCGGGTTCACCCCTTCCATCCACTGGATCTGATCACAGCGGGCCAGGGAGTTGTTGATGCGACGCACCACGGATGGCACCGAGTTGACGGGGTACAGCGACTGGTCAGGGTACATTTCGCCAGCGCTGTTAGCGTCGCCAGCCACTTGCCAACCCGACAGGTAAATCGCTTTCAAACCAGCCTTGACCTGTTGCATGGCCTGGTTACCCGTCAGAGCGCCCAGTGCGTTCACAAAGGGTTCCTGATTGATGGATTGCCACAGACGCTCAGCACCACGGCGAGCCAGGGTGTGCTCCTCAACCAGAGAACCACGCAAACGAATCACTTCCTCAGCGGTGTAACCACGCTTGATACCTTGCCAGCGTGGGTCTTCTGCCCAGCGTTTTTGCAAATTGCGGATCTCAGTTTCTCGAGCATTCATGGTGAACTCCTAAGATGGATTTAACAGTGAACAAGATGACTACAGTCTACCCAAATGCTGCACCGCATCCATGTTTTCTATCTTATATAAGAGTAAATATTTTTCTGTTAAAAATCATATAGATATATAATTAATTTCGAGATATGAAATGACTTACCTGTTTGTGAAATGAAAAACTGTGCGGCGCGCAAGCCGTTTTTTGCATACTGAGACAAGGATTTCACAATGTGGGATAATCGCCTTTATACCACCCGGTGAGCGCCTGCTCGCTGCACCGGTTTCCCGTTTTATTTCTGCAGCACCCGTCAATGAGCAACAACTCCCCTCTTAAAGACTCGCCTCTTGGGCACGATGTGGTTTATCCCACACAGTACGACCCCAGTGTCCTGTTTGGTATTGAGCGCTCCCTGAACCGCCAGGCGCTTCAGCTTCCCGAGCAATGGCATGGCGCCGATATCTGGAACGGTTACGAGATCTCCTGGCTCAATCCCAAAGGCAAGCCTGTCGTCGCACTGGCGCGCTTTGTTATTCCCTGGAATAGCCCACGCATCATCGAGTCCAAATCCTTCAAGCTTTATCTGAACTCGTTCAATGATGAAGTGGTGGAAGATGTGGCCAGCCTTGTGCAGCGCATGGAGCAAGACTTGAGCGCGGTTGCCGGTGCCGCTGTCAATGTGACGCTGATTCCGCTCAAGGCCTTGAACGGCCAGCCTATCCGTCAGCTCGAAGGCCATTGCATTGATGAGCTGGACATCAGCATTCAGGACTACACGCCACAAAGCGGCTTGCTGCAATGCCTGCCAGATGCCCCCATCGTGACCGAATCCCTGGTTTCTGATTTGCTCAAGTCCAATTGCCCCGTTACCGGCCAGCCCGACTGGGGTAGTGTGCAAGTACGCTATACCGGCCCGCAGATTGATCCGGCTTCCTTGTTGCGCTATATCGTCTCACTGCGCCGGCATACCGAGTTCCACGAACATTGTGTAGAACGCCTCTACAGCGATATCCAGCAAAGCTGCCAGCCCGAGCGTTTGCTGGTGTACGCGCGTTATACCCGCCGCGGTGGCCTGGACATCAATCCCTGGCGCAGCAGCCACGCGGATAGCGTGGACGAACCTCGCCTGGCGCGTCAGTGATCTCTATATAAAGCCAGCTAGAGATGTTTGAACCAGGAGGGCCAATACGCCTTTCTGGATTCAAGGTGCCAAGCTCCGCAGCAAGACGCAGCCAGGGCAAGAAAAAACCCCAAAAACTTGACAGGTTTTTGGGGTTCTCTTTTAGGGCTTTCCAAGTAGCCATGAATAGCTTCAAGCCAATCAGGATTTGGCCGCACGGCTTACGGTAGAAGCCACATACACCGCCAGGCCAGCCGCAGTCCAATACCCGATGGCTGCGCCGTACCAGGGAGCCTGGGTCAAACCCACGTCCAGCAGCAAACCAAAGCCCACTGGTGCCAGGGAAGAACCTACGTCCATGCCCGAGTACACCAGACCATACACTGCGCCGGTAGACCCTTTGGGAGTGACACGACGTATCAGCATGTCCCGCGATGGCGAGGCAATACCCGAGCAAAAGCCAGCCGCGCCCACCACGAACAAGGCCAGCGAAGGCATGACCCAACCTGCCCCCAGTACCAGCAACAAAGCGCCCGATACGCAAAGGGACACAAACACAATCAATTCAGAACGTGGTGTCGTGGAAGCAATAAAGCCACCCACAAACATGCCCGCTGCCGAGGCCAGCATGAAACCGGACAAAGCCGTACCCGCCGTCACCTTATCAATGCCATAGGTGTTATGCAGCATAGGAATGGTGTAGTTCTGCACCACGGCCATCGCTGCCGTAGCAAAGGCAAAGAACAGGAAGGCACCCCACAGGGAAGGACGGGACAGCAAAGTAGATAGCGTCGTCCAAACCGATTCTTTGCTCTGTGGACGTGCAGGCGCTGTTCCCGAGGCTGTACGTCCCGCCAAGGCATCCCGGTTGATCAGGACTAGCACCAGAATAGCCGCAATCAGGGCTGCCGC
Source organism: Alcaligenes sp. NLF5-7 (assembly GCF_024266725.1). NCBI lineage: Bacteria > Pseudomonadati > Pseudomonadota > Betaproteobacteria > Burkholderiales > Alcaligenaceae > Alcaligenes > Alcaligenes sp. NLF5-7. The sequence goes on along the minus strand of NZ_CP100755.1, from coordinate 3,329,576 downwards.
CGACAGCACGGCAACACGCCAGTTAAAGTAAATAGTCAGCGTGGTGATAAAGACCGGCGTCAGGGCCCAGCCCAGATTCCCAGTCAAACCGTGTGCGCTAAAAGCGTGGCCCAAACGAGCCGGGCTGACACGATGATTCAGGATGGAGTAATCCACCGGGTGGAACACGGCATTGCCCACGCCACCGATCAAGGCAGCCGCCAACAGCATTCCATAGCCATTGGCCGTCCCGATCAGCAAGGCCGCCACCACAAAACAGGACAGACCCACTTTCAGGACCGGCAAGGCGCCGATGCGGTCAACCAGAAAACCGGAAGAGGCCTGCCCAAAACAGGACACCAGATAAAAGGTGGTCACCAGACCACCCAAGGTCAGGAAGTCGTAACCGAACTCTTGGCCCAGGGAAATATACAGTGTGGGCAGAATCAGCTGAAAGAAGTGCGAACTGGCGTGGGCGATACCAATAACGCCAATAACCCGCCAGTCCTGTGAACCGTCAGGCCCCGCCCCATCCAGCGTCGTTGTTGATGAATTAGCCATTTAACTTAAAGCTGCTTTTTCTTGATTTCCGGCCAGGCCTTCTGCAAGTAATAGCACATGGACCAGACCGTCAGGACTGCAGCGACAATAATCAGGGCTTGCCCAATGATCCGTGTCGGCAGGCCCATGACAGGCGACCAGTACAGCAGACAAGGAATGGCAACCATTTGCGCCGCAGTCTTGAATTTACCCAAGCGGTGAACAGCCACACTACCACTGGCACCAATCTTGGCCATCCATTCCCGCAATGCCGAAATGGTGATTTCGCGGCCAATAATAATCAGGGCGATAAAGGCGTCCACACGGCCCAGATCCAGCAAGACCAGCAAAGCGGCACTGACCATGAGTTTGTCCGCAACCGGGTCCAGGAAGGCCCCGAATGAGGACGTCTGGTTCCAGCGGCGAGCCAGCCAGCCGTCAAACCAGTCCGTTGCGGCGGCCACGATAAACACCGAAGCGGCCCACAGATCGCGTGTTTCCATGCTCAGCCAATTCGCTGGCAGATAAAACAGGGCGACGATCAAGGGGATCAGAACGATGCGAAGCCACGTCAGGGCTATGGGCAGATTAAAAGGCATAGCTTGGATACCAACCTAATTTAAAACAAAGGCTCTCGCCTATCGTAAAGCATGATAAATGCGTTCGGCCAGTTCAGTGGATATTCCATCAACCGCACTAAGCTCATCAATACTTGCGTCCGCAACGCCACTAAAACCACCAAAGCGAGCCAGCAGACGCTGACGCCGTTTGGCGCCAATCCCGTCAATATCTTCCAGGCGTGACACATTGCGCGTTTTGGCACGTTGGGCACGCATGCCCGTAATGGCAAAACGGTGCGCTTCGTCACGCACCTGAGCGACCAGCATCAGTGCCGCCGACTCCACACCCAAAGCCACAGGCGGGCGATCATCGGCAAATACCAGGGTTTCCAGACCTACTTTACGCTTTTCACCCTTGGCAACGCCGACCAGGACGTGAATATCCAGGCCCAGTTCCACAAAAACCTGGCGGGCAATTTCCACCTGCCCCTTGCCACCGTCGATCAACACAATGTCGGGCAAAGGCGCCAAACCTTCGGCAACCCGCGAGAAACGTCGGTTCAGCACTTGGCGCATGGCCGCATAATCATCGCCGGGCGTGATGCCTGCAATGTTGTAGCGGCGATAAAGCGAGTTCTGCATCTCGTGGTGTTTATAAACCACACACGAGGCTTGGGTGGCCTCCCCTGCTGTATGGCTGATATCGAAACATTCGATGTGCAGGGTATCAAGCTGGGCCTCATCCAGGTCCAGTTGCAGTGCTTCGGCCAGGGCTCGGGTACGGTCAGCGCGAGCGGTGGATTCGCTCAGCACACGGGCCAAGGCCAGGCCGGCATTCTTGGTGGCCTGCTCCAGCCAGATCTTGCGTACCCCTTGGGGGCGCACCACCACACGCGCCTTCACACCGGTTTGCTCAGCCAGCAATGGCATCAGGTCTGCATCGGGCAAAGCGTGCGAACAGACCAGAACCGGCGGCATGCGGCGCTCCAGATAGTGCTGGGCGATAAACGCGGCCAGCACATCGCTAGGGGTGTCATCGTTGATTTGGGTGGGGAAGAAAGCACGGTCACCCAAGTGACGGCCGCCACGCACCATGGCCAGGTTCACACAGAACTTACCACCGGCGTTCAGCACCACAATAATGTCTACGTCTTCCTTGCCTACCTGCTCCATGCTTTGCTGCTGCAGTACGGCGGACAGGGCTTTCATCTGGTCGCGCAAAATCGCTGCCTGCTCGAAATCCAGCGAGTCCGAAGCCTGCATCATGCGCTCTTGCAGCTCGCCCAGAATTTCAGAGGTATTCCCGTCCAGAAAGCTGATGGCGCGCTGCACATCCAGCTGATACTGCTCGGGCGCGATCAAGTTCACACAGGGGGCCGAACAGCGCCCGATCTGATGCAGCAAACAGGGACGGCTGCGGTTGGCGTACACGCTGTCTTCACAGGTCCGCAAACGAAACACCCGTTGCAGGATCTGAATGGTTTCACGCACTGCCCAGGAGTTGGGATAAGGGCCGAAAAAATGCCCTTTTCCGCTGGTACTGCCCCGGTAATAGGCAATACGCGGCGCCTGGTGGGCGCTGATCATCAGGTAGGGGTAGGACTTGTCGTCCCGGAAAAGAATGTTGTAGCGCGGCCGCAGGCGCTTGATAAGGTTGTTTTCCAGCAGCAAGGCCTCGGCCTCGCTGCGGGTAACGGTTACCTCGATGCGCGCGACGCGCGCCACCATATGGGCAATACGGGGACTGCTCAGCGTTTTCTGGAAGTACGAGCTGACACGGCGCTTGAGATCACGCGCCTTGCCCACATACAGTACCTCGCCCTGTTCGTCGATGTGCCGGTACACGCCCGGCAGATTCGGCAAATCAGACAGATAGGATTTTAGATTGAAGTCCGCGGGCATATTGATAGTGTTCATCCGCTTGCAAAGCGTCCCAATCCAGGGCTGGCGTCGTCGGCATCAAACGACGAATGCGGTTTTGCGATTCCTCGGAAATCGTGAAATCCAGGCGCGAGAGCAAGTCGTCGGCCAGATCAGGACGATTGCATACCAGCACCATGTCGCAACCGGCCCCCAAGGCGGCCTGAGCACGTGCCAGGATATCGCCCACGACAGTGGCGCCTTCCATGGTCAGGTCGTCGGAAAAAATCACGCCGTCATAAGCCAGGGCCTTACGCAGCACACGCTGAATCCAGTATGACGAAAAGCCGGCTGGCAGCGGGTCCACTTTGGAATAAATCACGTGAGCAGGCATCACCGAAGGTAGCTGCAAGGTGCCCAGCCAGCCGTAAGGAGCAGCATCCTCGTCCAGAATCTCTTCCAGCGTACGATCGTCAACGGGAATCTCGTGATGCGAATCTGCCTCTACACCGCCATGGCCAGGAAAGTGCTTGCCGCAGGCAGCCATACCGGCCTTGTTCAAACCACGGATCAAGCCGGCTGCCAACATGGAGACGGCACGGGGATTACGGTGGAAAGAGCGATCACCAATCACCTTGCTGACACCCCAGTCCAGATCCAGTACCGGCGTAAAGCTCATGTCCACGCCGCAAGCGCGCAGCTCGGCCGCCAGCACATAGCCCGTATCGGCGGCAACAGCAGCGGCCTTGACCGCATCGCGCGTCCACAGTTGACCCAACTGGCTCATGGCGGGCAGCGTGGTAAAGCCATCCTCGCGGAAACGCTGTACCCGGCCCCCCTCATGGTCCACGGCGATCAGCAATGGCTCATCTCGCGCTTCGTGAATGGACTGGCACAGGGCGGTCAGCTGAGCACGATTTTCAAAGTTGCGGCTGAACAGGATCACGCCACCGACCAGAGGGTGGCGCAGGCGCTCACGCTCCTGATCCGTCAGGATCATGCCCTGCACGTCCACCATGACCGGGCCCGGAGGCAGCACTGCTTGCGAGGAAGAACTCATTTAGTATCAGACTCAGCTAAGGATAAGGAAGGAATGGCAGGCGCTTTGGCTTCCAGCACAACAAAGGCCATGGCCATATCGGATTCATCTGTCAGGGAAATATGAACGGCCCCGAAGCGGGCGTCAAACCAGTCTTGCAAATCAGCAGACAGGCGCACTACCGGGCGGCCACCAGGCGCGTTCAAGGTTTGCATGCGTGACCAGGCCATAGGCATGCGCATGCCCAGCCCCACCGCTTTGGAAAAAGCTTCCTTGGCTGCGAAACGGGTGGCCAGATAGCGCAGGCCGCGCACCGGGTCGCGTGCCTGACGGCGGGCATAGACCTCTCGCTCCTGCTCGCCCAGAATGCGCTTTACAAAGCGATCACCATGACGAGCCAAGGCGCGCTCGATCCGCTCGATACGGATCAGGTCGGTGCCGATGCCGGCAATCAAACCGGACGGTATTGGGGGCATGATGTCATCAGAAAAAATACTGCAAAAGCGGCCTGGGCCGCCCACCAGCTTGCAATGATACCGTGAGAGCGCGGAATACAAAAACGGCCCTGCCAGAGCAGAGCCGTTTTTTTGACGTCAACACGCCAGACTTAGAACGCGCGCTTGTCGATCACACGTTTGGCTTTGCCCGTCACAGTACGCTCGACCATGCCGGAGGACTGCACACGAATTCGTGCGCTGACACCGATAAAGGTCTTGATGGAGTGGCTCAGACGGCGGGCCATTTGCTCGCGCTCGGCGTCGTTCAGGTGATTGAACTCGGGACGCACTTCAACCAGAATTTCCAGTTCGTCCATATTGCCGTTACGGCTCAATACCAACTGATACTGGGCGGCCAGCTCGGGCATCTTCAGAACCAGTTCTTCGACCTGGGTCGGGAACAGGTTCACGCCACGCACAATGACCATATCGTCGCTGCGGCCCGTAATCTTGCCAATACGGCGCATGCTGCGCGAAGTGGGCGGCAACAGTTGTGTCAGGTCGCGAGTGCGGTAGCGAATGACGGGCATGGCTTCCTTGCTCAGCGAGGTAAAGACCAGTTCGCCACTTTCACCCTCAGCCACAGGCTCGCCGGTTTCAGGATTGATGATTTCGGGGTAGAAATGGTCTTCCCATACCACTGGGCCGTCCTTGCTTTCCACACACTCCATGGCCACGCCCGGGCCCATCACTTCGGACAGACCGTAGATGTCCACGGCGTCGATGCCAGCGCGCTGCTCAATATCCAGACGCATCTGGCCGGTCCAGGGCTCGGCACCAAAAATACCGATACGCAAGGAGGTATCGCGGGGGTCCATGCCCTGGCGCTCGATCTCTTCGACGATATTGCAGAAGTACGAAGGGGTAACCAGAATCACGTCGGGACGGAAATCCTGAATCAGCTGAACTTGTTTTTCAGTCTGGCCGCCGGACATGGGAACCACGGTACAACCCAGACGCTCGGCACCGTAGTGCGCACCCAGACCGCCAGTGAACAGGCCGTAGCCGTAAGCCACGTGGGCAATATCACCGGGGCGGGCACCGGCCGCCCACATGGAACGGGCAAACAGATCGGCCCAGGTGGAGATGTCATTGGCGGTGTAGCCCACCACGGTTGGCTTGCCCGTGGTGCCACTGGAAGCGTGCACGCGTGCCACCTGTTCACGGGGAACCGCAAACATCTTGAAGGGGTAGTTGTCACGCAGGTCCTGCTTGGTCGTGAAAGGGAACTTGGAAATGTCCGACAACTGCTTCAAATCGTCGGGGTGCACGCCCGCTTCGTCAAATTTCTGCCGATAGTGCGGCACATTCTCGTAAGCATGCTTTAGCGTCCATTTCAGACGCTCCAGCTGCAAGTTGCGGATTTCGTCAACACTTGCATGCTCAATGGCATCGCGGCCAACCTGTTCTTTAATTGCTGTCATGGTGTACTCCTGCCCTGCCGCTGGTGTGGTACTTCCGACCCCCCCGGGTCTACAGGGTATGTATCGTCAAAAAATTATTTTTTTTCAATCCCGCCCAGTACCGTGCCATTCAGCCGGTACGAGCGCCCACGGAACAAGGCAACGCGCTTGTTGTTCTGGTTGACCACCTCGATGTCATACACCCCGGTGCGACCGGCCAGGGAGGCCTCGACCGCACGAGCGGTCAGGACGTCCCCTTCAAAGGCAGGAGCCAGGTAATCGATAGTGCAGCCGGACGCAACAGTCGGTGCATTGCGAGAATTGCAGGCAAACGCAAAGGTGCTGTCAGCCAACGCAAAAATGAAACCACCGTGACAGGTCTTGTGCCCGTTGAGCATGTCGGCGCGCACCGTCATGCTCATGTCGGCCTTGCCCGGTGCCACGCTATCCAGGCTCAGGCCCAAAGCCTGAGATGCCTGGTCATTGCCATACATATGGTCACTGACCTGCTCGGCCAGTGCTTGTGGGTCTTCAACAGCCATTGCGTTGCTTTGCATTACTTTCCTTTAAATTGGGGGGCACGCTTGCCCAGGAATGCATTAACACCCTCGCGGTAATCCTCGGATGCACCCAGTTCACGCATCAAGTCGCGCTCCAGATCCAACTGTTGATCAAGCGAATGGGCATCACTGGCATAAATCGCTTTCTTGGCATAGGCCAGACCTTTGGTCGGGGCCTGCGCAAAATGGGCGGCCAGTTCGTTCAGGCGAGCCTGGAAAGCGTCATCGTCCACGCACTCCCAGATCAGGCCCCACTGCGCTGCCTGCTCGGCCGAGAGCTTGTCACCCAGCAAAGACAGGCCCATCGCGCGTGCCGTGCCCACCAGACGAGGCAGGAAGAAGGTACCGCCAGTGTCAGGCAGCAAGCCCAGGCGGCAGAATGGCTGGATGAAGCTGGCCGAACGAGTGGCGATCACGATGTCACCGGCCAGAGCCAGGTTCGCGCCAGCACCGGCGGCAACACCATTGACACCCACCACCACAGGGGCCGCCAGCGCACGCAGACGGCGCACCAGCGGTGCGTAGAATTTTTCAATGGTGGCACCCAGATCCACGGGGGCATCGCCCGCGCTCATCTGACGCTCGGACAGGTCCTGGCCGGCGCAAAAGCCACGGCCATTACCGGTCAGAATCAGCACACGCAGATCCGCGCACTGTTCTACTTTATCCAGAGCCTGAGCCAGCTCGCCGTGCATATCGGCCGTGAAGCTGTTGAGCTTGTCGGGACGATTCAAGGTAATGCGTGCTACGCCATTTTCCAGCTGAAATTGAATACTTTGGTCAGTCACCTGGCCACCCTCCTTTAGAAATGCCAGCGAGTCTGAACGACGCGGAAGCGGTTAGCAACGTAGGCCGAATCCGACAGAGATGCGTTGGCAGCCGGGTTGGCGCCGGTGCCGTGGAAGTCGCTATAGGCTGCGGTCTGGTTGATAAACACAGCGCCGGTCAGGTTCAGGGACAGGGATACGCCGGAACGCTCGGCCATGCGCTGGATCTTGGCGGTCACGGCATCATCGGTGCTGTAAGCCGACAAGGTCAGTGCGCCGTGCTCGATCACGTTGCGACCTGCCACTTCAATGCTTTGCTCGGTCGAATCGGTTTGCACCACAAAAACGATGGGGCCGAACCATTCTTGTTGAATCTCGGGCTGATCCACACGGGCCTGCAAAACCAACGGTGTACGTACGCGGGCACCGGGGAATGCGGGGTGTTCCAGCGTCTGGCTATCAGCCAGGATAGGCATGCCCAATTGGCGAGCCTGATCAATACGCTTTGCGCAGGCTTCGTTTTGCACGGCACCCGTAATTTCAACGGCACGGGCCGGATCGGACACCAGCTTTTGCACTGCCTGGGCCAGACCTTGAGCCACTTCGTCAAAGCTCATCACGCCATCGGCAGTACGGATACCGTCACGAGGCACGTAAATGTTTTGAGGAGCGGTACACATCTGGCCGGAGTACAGCGCAAAGGAGAACGCCAGGTTGCGGGCAACCGCCTTGAAATCCTCAACCGAATCAATAATCACCTGGTTCACACCAGCTTTTTCGGTGTAGACCAAAGCGTGGCGGGCATTTTCTTCCAACCAGTTACCGTTCTGGCTGCTGCCGGTAAAGTCGATCAGCTTGACGGCCTTGTTCAGTGCCAGTTGCTGGGCGGTGTCTTCCGATGGCTCGTGAGCGGCCAGCAAGACCACATTAGGATTGAAACCGGCTTCGGCCAGCACTTCGCGGGCGACAGCAACGGTAATGGCCAGAGGCAGAATCGCGCCAGGGTGCGGCTTCACAATTACGGTGTTACCGGTTGCCAGCGAGGCAAACAGACCGGGGTAACCGTTCCAGGTCGGGAAGGTGGAGCAACCAATCACCAGACCAATGCCACGGGGCACGACTTTGAACTGTTTCTTCATCTGGATGGGATCGTGCTTGCCCTGGGGCTTAATCCAGTCAACCAGACCGGGGATACGGGACATTTCCTGCCAGGCGTAGGCCACGGCTTCCAGCGCACGTTCCTGAGCGTGAGGGCCACCGGCCTGGAAGGCCATCATGAAGCCCTGACCCGTGGTGTGCTGCACAGCGTGAGCGATCTCGAAGCTGCGCTGATTCAAGCGATGCAGGATTTCCAGGCAAATGCCAACCCAGGCTTGCGGGCCAGCATCGCGCCAGCTGTCCAGCGCCAGTTGCGACTGAGCCAGCAATTGGTCCACCGGCACTTTGGGGTAGCTAATGCCCAGATCAAAACCAAAAGGCGATTGCTCGTTGCCGACTTCACCTTGTGCGCCTTCCAGCGTCAAGGGAAAGGCTTTGCCACGGTAGGCTTCAAAAGCAGCCTGACCATCCTGAGCCGCGGTTTCACCGTAGGCGCGCGGGCTGGGATTTTCAGGATAAGCGCTCCAGAAGTTGCGCTCCAGAATACTGCTCAAAGCCTGATCCAGCGTTGCCTGATGCGTCTTGAAAAAATCTGCTGCCATACAATGTGCTCCTGAAACTAGTAGGACGCCAAGCTGGGAAGCTGGCGTCCAGATTCTTGAAAAACCGCTATGTTGCTGCGGTCTTAGGTTTCCTGATCGAAGTCAATCACCACCCGGTCGGTAACCGGAAAGCTTTGGCAACTGAGCACGAAACCGCGGGCTACTTCGTAATCTTCCAATGCAAAGTTGGCGTCCATGTCCACTTCGCCCTCTACCACTTTGCAACGGCAGGTAGAACAAACCCCACCTTTACAGGAGTAAGGCAATTCCAGCCCTTGCTCCAGTGCCGCGTCCAGAATGCTGCTGTTGCTTTTGCTGATAGTCAGGTTGCGGGTAATGCCGTCCTGAATCACGGTCAGCTCGCACTCTTCCTTGCCCGGAGCCTTGCGCGACTCTTCGCCCGTACGTAGGGCACGTGGGCCTTTGGGGGCGCCGAACAGCTCGAACTTGATCTGGGATTTTTCCAGGCCGTTTTCCTGTAAGGCCGCAACCACCTGCTCGCTCATGTCCTGGGGGCCACACACAAAGGCCACGTCCACACTGGCTGGATCAAACCATTGCTGCATCAGCTGACGCACTTTTTCGCCATCCAGACGGCCGTTGAACAGGTCGATATCCTGCGTTTCCCGGCTCATGATATACACGATGGAGAAACGTTCCATATAGGTGTTTTTCAGGTCCTCGATCTCTTCGCGGAACATGATGGCCGAGGAAGCACGGTTACCGAAAAACAGCGTGAAAGTGGACTTGGGCTCGGTATCCAGCGCGGTTTTTACCAGCGACAGAATCGGTGTAATGCCACTACCGACCGCAAAGGCGGCGTAACGGTGAGCCTGGCTGGGATCAAAGTCCACGGTGAAGTTGCCATCAGGCGGCATCACTTCCAGGGTGGCGCCCGCTTCCAGATGACTATTGGCCCAGGTGGAGAAAGCGCCATCATTCACACGCTTGATCGCCACGCGCAGCAACCGATCGTGCGGAGCCGCACAGATCGAGTAGGAGCGGCGCAATTCCTGGCCATCCAGGTGAGTGCGCAAGGTCAGATACTGACCGGGACGAAACTGAAACACATCCTGCAAATCCTCGGGCACGGTAAAGGCCACCACCACGGCGTCGCGGGTGCTGCGGGAGACCGAAGCCACAGGAAGAGAATAAAACTGACTCATAGGACTAATGCGCCTTAAAGTAATCGAATGGTTCACCGCAGCTGATGCAGCGATACAGCGCTTTACAGGGTGTGGAGCCAAACTGGCTGATCACCCGTGTATGCGTGGAGCCGCATTGAGGACAGGCCACCACGGGCGCCTCGGGCTGACGCAGCAAACCAGAAATATCAACCGCACTTTGGGCCGGAGGAGCGATACCGTAGTCGCGCAAGGCCAGCTTGCCCTGCTCGCTCATCCAATCGGTCGTCCAGGCCGGTGACAACTTGGTATCCACCCGAACCTGCTCGATACCGGCCTGTTGCAAGGCCTGTTCAATCGAGTGGCTCATTTCGTACATCGCCGGACAACCGGAGTAGGTCGGTGTGATGGTGACCACACACACGTCCTGCTCCCAACTCACGTCACGCACAATGCCCAGGTCCAGCAAGGAGATCACGGGGATCTCCGGATCTGGAACCGTGGCCAGCACTTGCATGACCTGCTCGGTGCTCCAGGTCTGTGTCATGGCGATCACCAAGTGGCGTCAGGATACATACGTGGCAGGTGCTGCATTTCTGCCAACAGAAACCCTAACGCTTCCGTGTGACGGCCTTGGGGACCACCACGGTAGGCCTTGTGCTGAGCATCCTGCTCGGCCGGGCAACGCAAGGTGGCGCGCTCCAGCGCATTCTGGATGTACTCCAGGCAAGGCTGCCACAGGCTGGCCATCAACGGCACAGCCTGACGCTGAGCCAGTTCCTCGGTGACCTCGTCATCCAGGAACAGCTCACCCAGGTAGAACCAGGCATCATCAATGGCTTTTTGCATGCGCTTGTGGCTTTCCGGGGTGCCATCACCCAGGCGCACGATCAAGTCGGTCGAGCGGCGCAGGTGATACAGCACTTCTTTATGTGCCTTCTGGGCAATCTCGCGAATCTGCTCGTCGCTGGATTCGATCAACTGCTCCAGCAGGAAGCAATGCCAGGCATCAAACAGGAACTGACGTGCCAGCGTGTCGCCGTAGTGACCATTCTCACGCTCCACCAACAAGTAGTTGGTGTACTCGTGGACGTCTCGGTGATAGGCCAGACGATCTTCGTCCCGGCCCTGACCTTCGGTCTCACCTGCCAGTGTCAGCCACATACGGGCCTGACCCAGCAAGTCCAGTGCCGTATTGGCACAGGCCAGTTCTTCTTCCAGAGCCGGGCCGTGGCCAGTCCACTCACCCAGGCGCTGAGCCAGCACCAGGGTGGAATCGCCCATGCGCAGGGCGTAGGAAAACAAAGCTTTGTCCATACCAGTTCCTACATATTGATGCCGTCAGGCATGGGGAAAAACGTAGGGTGACGGTAGACCTTGGTGTTGGATGGCTCGAACAGCGGGCCTTTGTCACCAGGGCTGGAAGCAGCGATATCGGCTGCACGTACGACCCAGATGCTCACGCCTTCGTTACGGCGGGTGTACACATCACGGGCATTGTTGATGGCCATTTCGGCGTCCGGAGCATGCAGGCTGCCTACGTGCTTGTGGGCCAAGCCATGCTGGCTGCGAATGAAAACTTCCCACAGGGGCCAATCGTTCTTGCTCATAACTGAAAATTCCTTGCTGTGCAGCGGCGCTGTCAAAGCGCCTGCTGCGAATCGGATCGAATCAGAAACCGTGCTGGTTTCCTAGCCTTCTTGATCAGGCCACCTTGCGGACGGCTTCCTGCTTTTGGGCATGTGCATCCAGTGCATCACGGAACCAGGCGCCGTTCTCGTGGGCCTGGACTCGGGCTTCGAGTCGCTCACGATTACAGGGACCATTGCCCTTGATCACCGCCCAGAATTCTTCCCAGTCGATCTCGCCAAAGTCATAGTGACCGCGCTCTTCGTTCCAGCGCAGATCAGGGTCAGGAATGGTCAGACCCAGGTACTCGGCCTGAGGCACGGTCTGGTCCACCATCTTCTGGCGCAGTTCGTCGTTGGAGAACAGCTTGATCTTCCACTGCATGGACTGGGCGCTGTTGGTGGAGTCCGCATCCGAAGGACCGAACATCATCAGGGCAGGCCACCACCAGCGGTTGATGGAATCCTGAACCATGGCCTTTTGCTCCGGCGTACCGTGCAGGCACATCTGAATCAGCAAGTCGTAACCCTGGCGCTGGTGGAAGGACTCTTCCTTGCACACGCGCACCATGGCACGGGCATAAGGACCGTAGGAGCAGCGGCACAGCGGAATCTGGTTGATGATGGCCGAGCCATCGACCAGCCAGCCGATCATGCCGATATCGGCCCAGTTCAATGTTGGGTAGTTAAAAATACTGGAGTACTTGGCTTTGCCCGACAGCAGATCGTCGACCAGCTTGTCACGGCTTACGCCCAGCGTTTCGGCCGCGCTGTACAGGTACAGACCGTGACCGGCCTCGTCCTGCACCTTGGCCATCAAGATGGCTTTGCGCTTGAGCGAAGGGGCGCGGGTAATCCAGTTACCTTCGGGCAGCATCCCGACAACCTCGGAGTGTGCGTGCTGAGAAATCTGGCGAACCAAGGTTTTGCGATAGGCTTCGGGCATCCAGTCCCTGGCTTCGATGCGGACACCCTCATCGATGCGCTCTTGGAACCGACGCTCTTCGTCGGACATCTGCTCGATATCCTGGACCTGCTTGACGCCTGTCTCTACAAGTTGTGCATACATGACCATCCCCGGTAAGAGTGCAGAAAGCGCCCAAACAAATTTGTTTCGACGCAAACCATATACACTTCATTATTTAATACGAAAAATGTGATGTCAATCGTAAAACCGTATCATATGGCCTTGAAACAGATACTTTAAGGGTAAATACTTAGACGTAAAAAAACCGAGGTGCGACAAATCGCTATCCTCGGTTTTGATCCTGCCAATGTGTCCCCGCCTACAGCTGCAGCACGCTCACGAACCGTGCCGGGACCCGCATCCCTTCCGCCCTGCCTGCCCTTCCCGTTTACAGACGGATGAAGTGCTCGCGGTAGTGTTTCAGCTCGTCAATGGACTCGTAAATATCGGCCAAGGCCTCGTGGCGGCTTTGCTTGACGAAACTTTTAACCACTTCAGGCTTCCAACGCAAAGCCAGTTCTTTCAGAGTGCTGACATCCAGATTGCGATAGTGGAAGAAAGCCTCCAGACGAGGCATGTAGCGGTACATGAAACGACGGTCCTGGCTGATGGTGTTGCCACACAGGGGCGACTTGCCAGCCGGTACGTGCTCTTTCAGGAATTCCAGCAACTGATCCTCGGCTTGCGCTTCGGTCAGGGTAGAGGCTTTGACCTTGTCGATCAGGCCGCTACGGCCATGCGTACCCTTGTTCCAGGCGTCCATGCCATCGAGCAATGCATTGCTTTGGTGAACCACCAGAACCGGGCCTTCCGCCACCAGAGTCAAGTCTGCTTCTGTTACCACGACCGCAACTTCGATGATGCGCTCTTTGTCCGGATCCAGTCCTGTCATCTCCATATCGAGCCAGACCAGACGCTGTGTATGAACCGCCATATAATCATTCCTCAAAACGCCCATTTTACATATAGCCGCCTACATGCTGACTTTGTTGTTCATTATCTTTCTGCTTGCAGACGTTTTGCTGCGCTTTTATTTAGGCCTGCGGCAGATCCGGCACGTTTATCGTCATCAGAACGAGGTGCCGGCCGAGTTTTCCGAACGCATTGGCCTGCATAGCCATCAACGTGCGGCACGCTACACCATCGCACGCACCCGGCTGGGTTTAAGCGAGCGTCTGGTAGAGGCCCTGGTCTTGCTGGGCTTTACGCTGCTGGGCGGTCTGCAATGGCTGGATGTCACGCTGGGCAACTGGATCAGTCATGAACTGCTGCGTCAGCTAACCCTGATTGGCGCGGTCCTGGCGATTATGGGTGTCGTGGGCCTGCCTTTTGCCTGGTATCGCAAGTTTGTACTGGAAGCGCGCTTTGGTTTTAACCGCATGAAGCCTGCCCTGTTCTTTGCCGATACCGCCAAAACTCTGATCATCGTCCTGATTCTGGGTACACCCTTGTGTGCCGCCCTGCTCAGTCTGATGGATTGGGCAGGCCCTTCATGGCCCTGGTACGGCTGGGGTCTGTGGCTGGTTTTCAATCTGCTGGTGCTGTGGCTGTACCCGCGCGTTATCGCCCCCATTTTCAATACCTTCAAACCACTGGAAGATGCCAGCCTGCGTGAACGCATCAATGCCCTGGCGCAGCGTTGCGGCTTTCAAACCAACGGCTTGTATGTGATGGATGGCTCGCGCCGCTCCGCCCATGGCAATGCGTACTTCACCGGCCTGGGTCGCCAAAAGCGCATCGTGTTTTTTGATACCTTGCTGAACAAGCTGCAGCCCGAAGAAGTAGAAGCCGTGCTGGCGCATGAGCTGGGCCACTTCAAGCATCGCCATATCCAGCGCCGTCTGCTGATCAGCGTATTCACATCCCTGATCTTTTTTCTGCTGGCCGGCTGGGCCTGGGGCAAGGTGGGCTTTTATACCGGGCTGGGCGTGATTCCCCAGTTAGGTCGCCCCAACGACGCCCTGGCCCTGATCCTGTTCTTTATGGTGGTGCCTACCTTCACCTTCTGGATGGGCCCCTTGAGCGCCCTGCTCTCGCGCCGGGACGAATATCAGGCCGACAGCTTTGCCGCCCAGCACAGCCAGGCCCAGGACTTGATCAGCGCCTTGCTCAAGCTCTATAACGACAATGCCGCAACCTTGACGCCCGACCCTATGCACTCTGCCTTTTACGATAGCCACCCCAACGCGATTGATCGCATTCGACACCTGAAAAGCCTGGCATGACATCTAAATACCTTAGCGGTCTGGTGACCGCCGCCCATGGTCGTCACTACTTTGTCGAACTGCCTGATGGCGAAACGATCAAGTGCTTCCCTCGTGGAAAAAAAGCCGGGATTGCGGTTGGCGATCAAGTCGATGTGTTGATGCAGGCCAAAGGGGAAGGCTCTATTGAGGCGGTGCAAGAAAGGCGCAATCTGCTATATCGCTCTGACGACTTCCGCACCAAGCAGTTTGCCGCCAATATTGATCAGCTTCTGATTGTGGTGGCACCAGAACCCGTTTACTCCGAAGACTTGCTGGGACGCGCCCTGGTCGCGGCCTGGAGTGTGGATATTGAGCCGGTGATTATTCTGAACAAGGCCGATCTGAGCACCCACCTGGAGCGCGCACGCGCCAAGCTGGCCCCTATCGCCGCCCTGGGCGTCCCTATTCTGGAAATGGTGGCGCTGGAACCAGAACAGACACGGGAAGCGCTGGCCCCCTGGCTGGCGAACAAACGTACCTTGCTGCTGGGGCAAAGCGGCATGGGTAAATCCACCCTGCTCAATGCCCTGGTCCCGGATGCCGGCGCGCTGACCCAGGAATACTCGCAAGCCTTGGGGGCGGGCCGACACACAACCACCAGCACCCGCCTGTATCACCTGCCTAATAGCGGCGACCTGATCGACAGCCCCGGCTTCCAGGCCTTTGGCCTGTCGCATATGACACAGGAAGATATTGCGCACGGCTTCCCCGATTTCCGAAAAGCGGTGGAGTCTTGCCGCTTTTATAACTGCACCCACAGGCATGAACCGGGCTGTGGCGTGCTGGCGGCCATCGAAGCCGGCAGCATTCACCCTGAACGGCACGCGCTATACCAGCGTTTGCTGGCCGAGCACGAAAACAAGCCACGCTATTAGGGGAACAAGGGGCAAAGCAAAATGCCCCTTTTTTGTGAAGGCGGAATACGCTGCAAAGCGCCCGCCTGTCAGGCCTGATTACAGGCTTTTGGCGTGAGTGTCCCCACCGGCAGACAACTGCACCCAGGCAGCCGACAAGTGGTGGTAAAGATTACGGATCAAGACCGCCGTGGCACCCCAGATAAAGTACGGCCCCCAAGGGATGGAGAAGTAGTAACGCCCTGCTCCGTCCGGCAAATCGGCGTGATGCAATTGATGACGCTGCGGGTCCAGCAGGACCGACAAGGGCACTTCAAAGACCTCGGCCACTTCAGAGCTATCGGGCAACACCTGAAAACCCTCTTGCAGCTCGCCAATAATGGGGCGCATCGCAAACTGGGTACTGGTGACAAAAATAGGATGCTGACCCAGATAACGTACAAAGCGCGGCTCGATGCCGATCTCTTCCTGGGTTTCACGCAAGGCGGCTTCGACCGGCCCCAGATCCGAGGCTTCAATACGTCCGCCGGGAAAACTGATCTGCCCTGCATGATTGTGCAAGTGCATGGCCCGACGCGTAAAAATAACGGTGGGCCCTTCGGGGCGCTGCATCACACCAATACAGACGGCGGAGCGCACATTCATGGAACCGGGCAAAAACTCTGGATAAAAGGAGCTGCGAAACAAAGGCTCGACCTGCCACTGTATGGGCTGGGCAAAAGCGCTACGTAGAAAATCCAGTTGCTGGGCCTGAGCAGGCAATTCAGGCAAAGAGTCTAATGCAACCAGAGGCTGGCTGCGAGGGTCGAATCCAGGAACGATAACGGGCCTGATACGAGGCTTATCCATAAGAACTGGTATGTGATCCCACATAAAAACAAAGGCACCCGCTTGGGTGCCTTTGCATCGCTGTTCGCTTGGGAATTAGTTACCCGAACGACGAACGAGTTTTTCTTTGATGCGAGCGGCTTTACCCGAGCGATCGCGCAGATAGTACAGTTTAGCACGACGCACAGCGCCACGACGCTTGACTTCGATGCTGGCGATCTGAGGGGAATACAGCTGGAATGTACGCTCAACAGCTTCGCCCGAAGAAATCTTGCGAACGATGAAAGAAGAGTTCAGACCACGATTGCGACGGCCGATAACCACACCTTCGTAAGCCTGGACACGCTTACGCGTACCTTCAACCACGTTTACGTTCACAACAACAGTGTCACCAGGACCGAACTCGGGAGGCAGCTTGCCACCGGTCAGGCGCTGGATTTCTTCTTGCTCAAGAATAGCGATCAAATCCACGATTGACTCCAAAACCATCGTATCAGCCGCACACATTATAAAAATCGCGCTGACAGAGGATGAAAAAAATGATTAGCCCATGATTCTATCAGCAAAAAGCCTGAATTACCAAGCTTTTTGACTGATCGGGGCTTCGTTTCCCGGCGTTTAACTACGCTAAAATACGACACTTTGGGCACGGTGCCCCCGTATTAAACGCAGCAAAGGCGGAAATTTACTCGATTCGCCCTCCCCTTGGCAAAAAGGGGCCGACCTTATCAAAGGACACAGTCTATGCATGCTGAATACAAAGTCCCTGGCGGCAAGCTGGTCGTGATCGATCTGGATGTCAAAGATCATATGATCGAACAAGCACGATTGAGCGGCGACTTTTTTCTGGAACCTCCCGAAGCACTGGGCCTGATCAATCAAGCCCTGCAGGGCCTGTCCGTCAACAGCAGTGCTGAAGAAATTGCGGCTCATGTTAGCCGCGCCCTGCCTGCCGACATCGAAATGTTCGGTCTGGACCCGCAGGCCATTGGCGTGGTCGTGCGGAGGGCCTTGGCATGATGAGCTGGAACGAGTTGCCCTGGGAACTGGTCCATATGGAGCCGCAACCCGCTGCCCTGCATATGGCCCTGGATGAAATCATCACCCAGGAAGTCAGTGAAGGCACCCGCGCCCCCACCCTGCGCATCTGGGAGTGGCAAGAAGCGGCAGTGGTGATTGGGCGTTTCCAGTCCCTGCGCAATGAAATTGAAGCCGAGGCAACTGCCCGTCACGGTATACGCGTCGTGCGCCGTATCAGTGGCGGTGGTGCCATGTTCATCGAGCCAGGCAACACCATAACGTATTCGCTTAGCGTACCCAAGCAGTTTGTAGCCGGCATGACGTTTCAGGAGTCCTACGAGTTTCTGGATTCATGGGTGATCGAAGCCCTACGGGAAATTGGTATTGATGCCTGGTACCAACCGCTGAACGACATTACCAGTGCTGGTGGAAAAATTGGCGGCGCCGCACAAGCACGCCGTGGCAATGCTGTATTGCACCATGTGACCATGGCCTACGATATTGATGCTGACAAGATGCTGGAAGTCCTGCGCATCGGTAAGGAAAAACTCTCGGACAAAGGCACCACCAGCGCCAAGAAACGCGTGGACCCTATCCGCAGTCAAACCGGCATGAGCCGCGAGGCTGTGATTGAAGCCATGCTGGACGTGTTCCGCAAAAAGACGGCACTTCAACCCCGCACACTGGAAACACCCACACTGGAGCAGGCCGAAAAACTGGCACGGGACCGTTTCCTGTCAAACGACTGGACACAACTGGTGCCCTGATCGCCCCTTGGAACAGCACAAGGGCGTGGCCTTAAAACCCGCCCATGCTGCCCAACCACAACAAGCCAGGAATACTGGCACCCCACACGGCAACCAAACACACATCCATGACCTTGGCCTTGAAAGACAGAGGCTTGGTGAACGGACTGGACGAGGCTGCGGAACGGACTGGGCCACGGAAACGAGGAGTGGCTTGAGGACGGTAATGACGGCTTGGACTGGGCATGGCTAACTCCGATTACTGTTTTCTTATACAGTACTGTACTTAAAACCAGCTTTTAGTGCAATTAGTACCTGCGCGAATGTTGCGCCTTGTCCACTGATGCGCTGAACCCCAGTCCTGAAGCCAGCTGCAGTCAATTTCTTACCAGGCTTGGCTTGCCTGCCCTCTCCCCTCCGCAGCTGGAAAACTGTGATTACCCCGTGGTTTTATACAGTAGTTCTATGCCGTAATTGTGATCCCCAGAAACCCTTGAAAAAACACCAGGACATGCGCTGAGCCCAAGCGAGAGCTGCCTACCTGGAAAGGCTGTACCCATAAAAAAGCCCTCGTGCCATAAGCAGGAGGGTTTTTTGTCTGAGCCTAAAGACCAAGTGGCAATTACTTGTTAGGCTGAGGCGTCACACGCAGGTAAGGACGGATCTCGGTGTAGCCTTTGGGGAATTTCTGCTTCAGAACTTCCGGATCTTTCAGGCTGGGAACGATGATCACGTCGTCGCCGTCTTCCCAGTTCACTGGCGTGGCCACGCTGTGGCTGTCGGTCAGTTGCAGGGAATCGATCACGCGCAGGATCTCGTTGAAGTTGCGGCCCGTGCTGGCTGGGTAAGTGATGATCAGACGCACTTTCTTGGCCGGGTCGATGATGAACACCGAACGCACAGTCACGGTGGTGCTGGCGTTGGGGTGAATCATATCGTACAGATCCGACACCTTGCGGTCAGCATCAGCCAGGATGGGGAAGTTAACGGTGGTTTTTTGTGTTTCGTTGATGTCATCAATCCACTTGCCGTGGGAATCAACGTCGTCAACGGAAACGGCAATCACTTTCACGCCGCGCTTGGCGAACTCGTCCGCCAGTTTGGCGGTGTAACCCAGTTCGGTGGTGCACACAGGCGTAAAGTCGGCTGGGTGGGAGAACAGAACGCCCCAGCTATTACCCAAGAACTCGTGAAACTTGATGGTGCCAGCGGAGGATTTTTGTTCAAAATCAGGGGCCAGGTCACCCAGACGAAGTGTAGCCATTACGTTCCTCTTTTCGAAATGCAGCCGCGATCAGGAGATCACCGACTTAAATAATCAGGACTAGTCAGATGATTTTGTCAGTATAAAGAGCACGTTTCAAATAATTAAACGTTATATCAATATACCCAAAAAAGGCCCGGCAGCCAAAGAAGCGGCGCGGGCCTTCATGCCTTGGGGCTGATCGAGTTACAGCAGCTCAGTCGACAGGTAAGGAGTCAGCTCCACACCATCCGCTACGGACTGCGCCAAGGCACCGGCACGTGGCAGCAAGTGGCTGGCAAAGAACACGCTGGTCGAGAGCTTGCGGCGCAGGAATGGATCCTGGCTGCCTTCGCTCAATGCTTTCTCCGCAGCCAAAGCGGCACGGGCCATCTGCCAGCCAGTCAGCACATAGCCGGACAGCATCAAGAATGGCACGCTGCCCAGGAACACGGCAGGCAGGTCTTTCTGAGCGTTCATCAAGGTGAACATGGCAGCGCGTTCCACGCTCTTCACTCCGGCTTCCAGACGATCGGCGATCAAGGTCAACGCCGCTTTGTGATCACCGCCTTGAGCCGCACGCTCACGCAGCTTGGCAACAGTTGCACCCAACTCGGGAGCCAAGCCCTGGATCACAGCACCGGCGTCACGCAGAACCTTGCGACCGATGAAGTCATTGGCCTGAATCGCGGTTGTCCCTTCGTAGATAGGCAGAATGCGCGAGTCACGGTAATGCTGGGCCGCACCAGTTTCCTCGATAAAGCCCATACCACCGTGCACCTGCACGCCCAGGGAAGTCACTTCCAGGGACATTTCAGTGCTGAAACCCTTGACCACAGGCACCAGGAATTCGTACAGAGCCTGGTAGCGCTTGCGGGCATTTTCGTCGGCACTGTGACGCGCCTTGTCGTTCACACCGGCAGCAAAGTAAGCCAAGGCACGGGAGCCTTCTGTCAGGGCACGCATTTGCACCAACATGCGCTGCACGTCGGGGTGATGGGCAATCGACACAGCCTTGCCGCCAGTCAGAGGCGCACCCTGTACACGCTCGTTGGCGTATTCAAGAGCCTGCTGGAATGCACGTTCGGCCACGGCGATACCTTGCACGCCCACCGCGTAACGGGCCGCGTTCATCATGATGAACATGTACTTCAGGCCTTCGTTTTCCTTGCCGACCAGGTAGCCGACGGCACCCTCGCCCACCTCACCCTTGCCTGAGCCGTACAGCAGCACAGCGGTTGGGCTACCGTGGATGCCCAGCTTGTGCTCCAGCGAAGCACACCAGACGTCGTTACGGGCGCCCGGGGAGCCATCGTCGTTCACCATGAACTTGGGCACGATGAAAAGCGAGATCCCTTTCACACCGGCAGGTGCATCAGGCGTACGGGCCAGCACCAGATGGACGATGTTCTCGGCCATATCGTGCTCACCGTAGGTGATGAAAATCTTTTGACCGCTGATGCGGTAGCTGCCATCATCCTGAGGAACAGCACGGCTGGCAACTTGGGCCAGATCCGAACCGGCCTGAGGCTCGGTCAAGTTCATGGTGCCGGTCCAGCGGCCTTCCAGCAAGGGAGGCAGGAAACGTTGTTTCTGTTCTTCCGAGCCAACCATGGACACGGCTTCGATCACGCCGTCGGTCAGCAACGGACACAGGGAAAAAGCCAGGTTGGCAGCATTGATATTTTCACATGCCACGGCGCCGATCAGCTTGGGCAAGCCTTGGCCACCCAGTTCGGCTTCGTGCTGCAAACCCTGCCAGCCAGCTTTTGCAAATTCTTCAAAGGCTTTCTTGAAGCCGGGTGTGGTGGTGACCACACCATCATTCCACTTGGCGCCATTCTGATCACCGGCGCGGTTCAAAGGTGCTACTTCCTGCTCAACGAAGCGGGCGTTCTCATCAATAATGGCATCGATCAACTCGGCCGAGAAATCCTCAAAGCCAGGCAATTCCAGCACACCAGGTAGATCAGCCAGCTCTGTAAGTGCAAAGCGGATGTCTTGGGTGGGTACACGATACGTCATGAACACTCCTACACAGAAACAAAAAGGACCGAAGCCACAATCAGGCCCCTAGGATATACGCACTGAAAAAAAGCCTGCTGGAGAAGTCCCCAGCAGGCCGATGGGCGCTTAGAGCGCTTTTTCTAACTCAGGCACAGCTTCAAACAGATCCGCGACCAAACCGTAGTCAGCCACGCCAAAAATAGGCGCTTCGGGATCTTTGTTGATCGCCACGATAACCTTGGAGTCTTTCATGCCAGCCAAGTGCTGGATGGCACCGGAAATACCCACGGCCACGTACAGCTGAGGAGCCACGATCTTGCCTGTCTGACCCACCTGCCAGTCGTTCGGAGCATAGCCGGCGTCCACTGCAGCGCGCGAAGCACCCAGTGCCGCGCCCAGCTTGTCAGCCAGACCGTCCAGCAATTTGAAGTTTTCGGCGCTGCCCATACCGCGACCACCGGACACGACCACACCGGCACCCGCCAGCTCAGGACGGTCGCTCTTGGCCACTTCACGGCTGACGAACGTAGAACGGCCCGAATCAGCCACGGCGCTCAGCTCTTCAACAGCGGCGCTACCACCTTCAGCGGCCACAGCGTCAAAGGCGGTGGTACGCACGGTGATCACTTTAACGGCATCGCTGGACTGAACGGTCGCCACAGCATTACCGGCATAAATAGGACGGGTGAAGGTATCCGCCGACTCCACGGACAAAATGTCCGACACTTGGGCAACATCCAGCTTGGCCGCAACGCGAGGGGCAATGTTCTTGCCCGAAGCGGTTGCCGGGAACAGGATGTGGCTGTAACTGGAGGCGATGGCCAGCACTTGGGCAGCCACGTTCTCGGCCAGGCCTTCAGCCAATGCAGGGCCATCGGCCAACAGGACCTTGCTGACACCCTGAGCCTTGGCAGCCGCCTGGGCCACGCCAGCAGCCTGGTTGCCTGCGACCAGAACATGCACATCACCGCCGATCTTCTGAGCGGCAGCCAGGGCGTTGAGCGTTGCAGCCTTCAGCTGCTGATTGTCGTGCTCGGCAATAACAAGGATAGCCATTTAAATCACCTTCGCTTCGTTCTTCAGTTTCTCGACCAGTGTGGCAACATCGGGCACCATAATGCCGGCAGCACGAGCTGGAGGCTCAGTCACTTTCAGAGTTTTGATACGAGGAGCCACATCAATGCCCAGCTCTTCGGGAGTCAGGGTTTCCAAAGGCTTTTTCTTGGCCTTCATGATGTTGGGCAGTGTCACGTAACGAGGCTCGTTCAGGCGCAGGTCGGTGGTGATCACAGCGGGCAGGCTCAGTTTCAGTGTTTCCAGACCGCCGTCCACTTCACGAGTGACCGACACGCTGTCGCCCGAAACTTCAACTTTGCTGGCAAAAGTGGCTTGTGGCCAGTCCAGCAAGGCAGCCAGCATCTGGCCAGTCTGGTTGGCGTCATCGTCGATCGCCTGTTTGCCCAGAATCACGAGCTGAGGCTGTTCTTTGTCCACCACGGCCTTGATCAGCTTGGCCACGGCCAAAGGCTGCAACTCAGCATCGGTTTGCACCAGGGTGGCCCGATCCGCACCAATGGCCAAGGCCGTGCGCAGCGTTTCCTGGCTTTGTGCAACGCCGCAAGAAAGAGCGATCACTTCAGTGGCTGCACCGCTTTCTTTGAGGCGAGTGGCCTCTTCGACAGCGATTTCGTCAAAGGGGTTCATGGACATTTTCACATTGGCAATGTCCACCCCGGTTTGGTCGGATTTCACGCGCACCTTGACGTTATAGTCAACTACGCGTTTCACGGGTACTAACACCTTCATGTAATGTTCTCCAGTGCAGTCTTAAATAAAAATTATTCTGTTGAAATAAGGCTTTAGAAGAATTCCAAAGCCCGAAGCCACTCGCCTAAAGCCCGGCGAAGGCCTTGATGTGAGCCACCACGCTGCGCCCCAGGGACGAGGGATCGTACCCCCCTTCCAGCATACTGACCAGACGTTGTCCGGCACTAGGCGCACTGGCCTGGACCACCATAGCGGTCAATTCCGCATAATCGGCCTCAACCAAGCTGAGCTGTCCCATTTCATCTTCACGGTGGGCATCAAAGCCGGCCGAGAAAAAGACAATTTCAGGGGCAAACGCCTCTATGCGGGGCAAACAAACCTGCTTGAACAGATCGATAATCTGAGCAGACTTGGTGTAGGCCTCAACCGGTATATTTACCATGTTTTGCGCCGCCGGGTCCTGAAAGGAATCAGGAAAAAACGGGGACTGAAAGAAACTGCACATCAGAACCCGCTCGTCGCCGGCAAAAATCTGCTCGGTTCCATTGCCGTGGTGCACATCAAAATCCACGATCAGCACACGCTTGAGGCCATATTTTTCCATCGCATAGGCCACGGCCACAGCGATATTGTTAAAAAAACAAAACCCCATCGCCCGCGCCCGCTCGGCATGATGACCGGGAGGTCGTACCGCACAAAATGCGCCCGTCGCCCCTTCGTTCATGACGCCATCGACTGCATCCAGGCCCGCTCCGGCAGCGGCATAGGCAGCTTCCAGAGTGTGCGGATTCATCAAGGTGTCCGGATCGATATTGAAATACCCCTGCTGCGGCAATTGCTCTTTGAGCTTTTGCACATAAGCGGCATCGTGTACCCGCAAGATATCCTCATCCGTCGCCAGCCTTGCCTGTCGCTGAACCAGATAGGATGCCAGACCGCTTGATAGCAGTTGATCGTTTATGGCATCCAGTCGCTGCGGACTTTCCGGATGCCATCGGCCCATCTCATGCAAATGGCATGATGGATGGATAAAATATAGTGTCTCCATGAGGATGGATTATGTTCAGACCCACTCGAATTTTGCAAGCAGTACTGATCGCGCTGAGCACTGCCGGCTGCGCCACAACCACTTCCCAAGCTCCGTCCACGGACACCAAACCCAGCAGCGGCGCGGCCCTCCAGACCTCGGTAAAAAAAACCGGCACCGTCGCAATCAAGGCTTTGGCCGAACCCGAGTCCATTCAGGCCGGTGAATCTCGCTCTGGTCGGACACAATTTTTTAAATTAAACGGTGAATTAAACGATGACATTGCGAGCTACGCCCAGGAAGTGGCGACAGTACGCAAGATCCCGCTGGATGTCGTCACCGACATGTTGCAGCAAGCTCAATATAACGAGACCGCCGCTAAATTAATGCGCCCCACCAAAGGGCGCATCAAGCGCAGTTGGGTAACGTATAAAAAACGCAATGTAGACCCGGCCCGCATTCAAGGTGGCGTCCAGTTCTGGCAAAAACATCGCCTGGCCTTGGACCAGATTTCCAAAGACTATGGTGTACCGCCCTCTATTATTGTGGCCATCCTGGGCGTGGAAACCGTCTACGGCAAAATCATGGGCGACTTCAAGGTGCTGGATGCCTTGTTTACGCTGGGCTTTGCCTATCCGGATGACAGCCGTCCCGAGCGTGGTCAGTTGTTCCGTGATCAATTAGCTGACCTGATCGAATTGCATTATCAAGGCGAGCTGGACGCACGTATTGTTCAAGGCTCGTTCGCAGGCGCTATGGGTATGTCCCAGTTCATGCCCGGCAGCTTGATACGCTATGCCGTCGACGGCGATGGAGATGGCCGTATTGATCTGCGCAATAACCCAGCCGATGCCATGGCGTCGATTGCCAACTTCTTGCGTGCACACGGCTGGGAACCCGGCCTGCCGGTTTTCGCTCCGGTCGAATTGAGCAACGCAAGTAAAGCGATGGTGGACGGCGGCATTTATCCCAAACTTAATTGGGCACAATTGAATAATGCCGGTGCGACGGTGAAAGGTCAGAGCCAGAACGCAGGCCCCTGGCAGCAGGCTCAATTAGGTGTAGTGAACCTGGTGGACGAGCCACGCAATACTACCGAGTATCGCCTGGGCACGCCCAACTTCTTTGCCATTACCCATTACAACCGCAGTTACTTTTATGCCAGCTCGGTCGCCGATCTGGCTTCCGAACTGGCCAAACAAATGGGCTACGGCAACCCTAATTAATTAAAGATGCCGGTAGACAGGTAACGGTCGCCACGGTCGCACACAATGAACACGATCGTGGCGTTTTCTACGCGCTGAGCAACGCGCATGGCAGCCACCAGAGCACCGCCGGATGAAATACCGGCACAGATCCCCTCTTCAGCGGCCATACGGCGCGTCATGATCTCGGCCTCTTGCTGGCCAATTTCCTCGAACATATCCACTTTGGAGGGATCGTAAATTTTGGGCAGATACTCTTCTGGCCATTTACGAATGCCGGCAATTTGCGCCCCTGGTGCAGGCTGAGCCCCCACCACCACTATGCCGCTATTCTGGCTACGCAAGTAATTACCCACCCCCATGATGGTGCCGGTCGTGCCCATGGCGCTGACAAAGTGAGTAACCTGACCATCGGTTTGCTGCCAGATTTCCGGGCCGGTGCTATGCACGTGCGCCGCTGGATTATCCTTGTTGGCAAACTGATCCAGCACCTTGCCCTGCCCTTCGGCCTGCATCTTCAGCGCCAAATCACGGGCGTATTCCATACCGCCTTGATCCGCAGGCGTCAGAATCAACTTCGCTCCGTAAGCCGTCATGGAAGCACGACGTTCCAGCGACAGGTTATCGGGCATGATCAAAATCATTTTGTAGCCACGCACGGCCGCAATCATGGCCAGTGCAATACCAGTATTGCCACTGGTGGCCTCGATCAAGGTGTCTCCCGGCTTGATATCACCGCGGCGCTCGGCCTCCTGAATCATGGAACTGGCAGCACGGTCTTTCACCGAACCGGCAGGGTTATTGCCTTCCAGCTTGGCCAACAAGACATTACCGCGTGCCTGCCCAAACTCGCCTGGAATACGCTGCAAGCGAACCAAGGGGGTTTGGCCAACGGTATCTTCAATGGTGGGATAGTTTTTCATCGATCAATCTCTTACCTTGAGCAAGAAGGCAGCCAGCTCGCACTGACTGCCCATGCAGACTAAACAAACTACTAGCTTAAAGCGAGTCTACGCCCAGGGCTACGGCTTTCTTCTTATATCCGCATCGGCCGTATTGGAAACCGCCTTGCTGGCGGCTTTGGCAGGTTCCACTTTCAGGCCCGACTGCTCCATCGTAATAATCTTTTTCGCGCCTATCCCTTTGACCCGGTCCGCCAAATCCTGCAAAGAGTCGAAAGGGCCACCCCGCTGGCGCTCCTCCAGAATCAACTCGGCCGTGCGGGGGCCTATACCTTTAATTTGCTGCAATTGTTGAGCATCAGCCGTATTCAAGTCGACCGCAGCGACCAAGCTCCAGGGCCCCAATAAGCATAGGGCAAGCAGAAAGCGAAGAACGGACGCACGCCAACCTTGCATTGAGTGCAGCCAGCGATGGGAAACGGGGGACAAGATCAGGGAGGTAGACATGATAAAGGCTCCTTGGAAAGAAGCCTTTATGGTGCTGCCTGGGTGAATGCAAAAGCGGGCCGGAGACCGCGTTTAGCCATGCGTGGCAGCCCGCATGGACTTTAAAGCCCTGTTGCTTAGCGCAGAGCCCCCGACTGCAGCAGACGGCGTACGTACTCGGCGACACCCGTCTGTACATCGTGGAAAGGCTTGTCGTAACCAGCCGCACGCAACTGTGTCAGGTCTGCCTGGGTGTGGCTTTGATAACGGCCTTTCAGATCATCGGGAAACGGGATGTATTGCAGAAACTGCTGCGTCACCAACTCTTCCAATGTCAGGGCAGGCAAGCCATCATGCTCACGCAAGGTGTTGACGACGGTCTGGGCCACATCATTGAACGGCTGGGCACGCCCCGAACCGCAGTTGAACACGCCCGACTGCTTGTCCTGACCCAGGAAATGCAGATTCACCGACACGACATCATCAATAAAGACGAAGTCACGTTGCTGACCGCCATCCACATAGCCATCCCAGCCACCAAACAAGAGTACATGACCGTCGCGACGGTATTGCAGCATATTGTGATAAGCCACCGAGGCCATACGACCTTTGTGCTGCTCTTGTGGACCATAGACATTAAAGTAACGCAGGCCGACCACTGGCGCACGCAGACTATCCAGATGACGACGCAGCACTTGGTCGAACAGAAACTTGGAATAGCCGTAGACGTTCAACGGCGCTTCGTTGCTGAGGTCCTCGGCATACAAGGGACCCGCACCGTAAACAGCGGCGGACGAAGCATACAAGAGAGGAATACGCTTGGCCTGGCAGTACTCGAAGATTTCCAGCGTCACGCGGTAGTTGTTGTCCATCATGAACTGACCATTGCGCTCGGTCGTATCCGAACATGCGCCCTGGTGCAACACAGCTTCAATATTGGAGAACTCGTCGCGCGCCAACCGGGCACGGAAATCGTCCTTGTCCATATAGTCGGCAATTTGGCCATGCACCAGATTGACGAACTTGTCGCCATCGCTCAGGTCGTCCACCACCAGAATGTCGGTCACACCCTGCTGGTTCAGGCCTTTCACCAAATTGCTGCCAATAAAGCCAGCGCCACCGGTCACTACGATCATGCCAATTCCTTTGCCGTCACAATGGACGTACCCAATTTTCCGACCACGATACCACCCGCGCGGTTCGCCCAGCGCATGGCCTGCAACCAGTCCAGACCCGCCGCTCGCATCACCGCCAGCGTTGCCAATACCGTGTCCCCGGCACCCGAGACATCGAACACCTCTTGTGCCTGCGCATCCACATGCTCACGCCCCTGCTCGGTGAACAAGGTCATCCCTTGTTCGGAACGGGTAATCAGCAAGCATTCCAAATTCAGCTTGCGACGCAAATCTTGAGCGCGTCGCATCAAATCATCTTCATCTTTCCAAGCGCCCACGGCTTCCTGCATTTCCGAACGATTCGGCGTCAGGATAGTAGCCCCTTGATAGCGCTCGTAGGTTTTGCCTTTGGGATCGACCAGAACAGGAATGTTCTTCGATCGTGCCAACGCAATCAAACTTTCTACCTGGGCCAAAGCGCCTTTCGCATAGTCCGACAAGACCAGCACTTGATGCTGATCCAGCAAGTCGCTCATGCTTTGCTGCAACTGATCCAAAGCACTGCTGGCCGGGCTTTCTTCAAAATCCACGCGCAACAATTGTTGCTGGCGACCCAGCACGCGCAGCTTCAGCGATGTGGGCATGACCGGATCTTGCACCCAATGCGCCTGAACATGGTCCGCTTCAGCCAGTTCACGCACAGTCTTGCCCGCTTCGTCCTGCCCGATCACGCCCAGCAGGCTGGCCTGGGCACCCAAAGCGGCAATATTGCGTGCCACGTTGGCGGCACCACCCAGACGGTCCTCTACCCGCCCCATCTTGACCACAGGAACGGGTGCTTCGGGGGAGATACGATCCACATCGCCAAACCAGTAACGGTCCAGCATGACGTCACCCACGACCAGCACACGGCTGGCAGCAACAGCTTCACCAGGGAAGGTCATCATTTCAGCTCCTCAAGGCGGCGAGGTGCATAGGTTTCCCAAGAGTTGCAGCCGGGACATTGCCAATAGAAATGGCGAGCTTCAAAGCCGCAAGAACTGCAGGAATAACGATCCAGACGCTGGGTGTGGCGATGAATCAAGGAACGCAGCAGGCTTAAATCCGCACCTGCAATAATCTGATCGACACCGACAGCCTCCGCGCCGTCGGTACTTTCCTTGCCCTGCCCTTGATCCTGGAGTTCAACTTCCAGCATCTTGTCCAGACCCAATAGAGAAGGATGGGCACGCAAGGCATCACGCGCAAACGCCCAGGCCTGCAAATGGCCTTCCTGTTCGCGCAGAACACGGAACAGCACATTGAAAATATCCAGGCTGGGATGCTGCTGATAATGACTGCGCAACATGGCAACGCCCTCTTCGCCCCGCCCCAGCTTGCGGTAACTGTCCAGCAGCTCGGTCGCGTACAGGCCCACATATTCAGGCGCACTGCTCAAAATGGAAACAAGATAAGCCCGCTCCTGCTCGCTCTGGCCTTGCATACGCGCCACACGAGCACGCAAACCGGCAACCCGCGCCTGAGAAGCATACATGCCTTGGCCCGTGCCCAGCTTGCGAATGGCATTATCCGCCTCGTCCAAGGCTTTGGCGGCACGTTCAAAATCAGGCTGCTTGCCTTGCAAGGCCCCTTCAGCCTGCTCACACTGGTAATGCACCAGTTGCGGCACGGGTTCATCGACCAGGGCACGCAAACGGCGCACCGCTTCAATGGCACGCGGCCAATCGTGCTCGGACTCATAAATACGGATCAAGGCGCGCATGGCCGGAATAGCAAAGCGCGTTTCACGCACCGCTTCAAAAGCGGCCTCGGCTCGGTCCAGCATGCCAGCTTTCAGGAAATCCTGGGCAATCTGAAACTGGGCATTTTCACGATCTGCAACTGGCAAATCAGCGCGCGACAGCAGACTTTGATGCACTCGGATAGCGCGCTCCATTTCACCACGACGGCGAAACAGGCTACCCAGTGCAAAGTGCAGCTCGGTGGTTTCGGGGTCCAGCTTGGCCACTTCCACAAAGGCGTCAATGGCTCGATCCGGCTCTTCATTGAGCAGGAAGTTCAAACCCTTGAAATAGGAATCCGGCAAGGTGCGAGTTTCGGACATCATCTGCCGAAAATCCACCCGCGCGGCGACCCAGCCCAAGGCAAATAGAATTGGTACAAAAACCAACCACCAGGTTTCAAAATCCACTGTTTACTCCAAGGACTTACAAAGGCGCCAGCGGGGCGACGGTCTCGGGCGCCACAGCAGCCGTATTCACGGGCGATTGCTGCGCTTGCTCCAGTCTGTCTTGCAGACGGTCCATTTCGCGGCGCAAGCGGTTGACCTCGCGACGGCGACGCATCAACGCGCCCACCATCAAAAGCAGCCCCAACACCAAACCTAAAATAAACGCGGCCAGCATTACGACGATCAGCGGAACGTCTTGAATAATATGCTCGGCGAAAAAGCTGACTTGCACCGGTTCCGTGTTTTTCAGTGCGAACAGCAGCACGATCACAAAAACGAGCAGACGCAGTACCCAGACTAGATAGCGCATTTTTAGGGCTCCAACAGTGTTTTTATAATGTCTGATTGTACGTGCAAGCGGAATTTAGCGCACACGCAAAACAGGCCCTGAAAAGGGCCTGTGTAATCAGTATGCAAGTAGGTCTTAACCGTGACGGACTCTCGCATTGAGCTGCTCGAAGGCAGACGACTGGTCGTCTGCTTCGATTTGCTCTTGCTCGAGAAAGACAGAATCGACTCGCTCGCGCAATTCCTTGCCGGCCTTGAAGTGCGGCACCTGTTTGCCAGGCACCATCACTTTTTCACCCGATTTGGGATTGCGCCCTACCCGCGGCGAGCGGGTAGAGAGCGAAAAGCTGCCAAACCCTCGGATTTCGATCCGTTGACCACTGGCCAGGGCCTGGGTCATAGAATCCAAAACCGTTTTCACGGCGAAATCCATATCGCGCAGAGCCAGCTGCGGATAGCGGCTGGCCAACAACGCGATCAGCTCAGACTTTGTCACGCTGATTAACCGTCGTCACGTTGCTGCTGGTCCAGCTTGGCACGCAGCAGAGCACCCAGATTGGTCGTACCGGACGAAGCGCTGGCTTCGGTCAGGCGGGCCATGGATTGAGCGGTTTCGGCGGTATCACGAGCCTTGATGGACAACTGAATCGAACGGGTCTTGCGATCCACGCTCAAGATCATGGTTTCGATTTCCTGACCTTCTTTCAGAGCCGTCGTGGCATCTTCAACACGGCCCGAGGAAATCTCGGAGGCGCGCAGGTAGCCTTCAACGTCCAGCGACAGAGTTACAACAGCACCCTTGGCTTCCACGGACTTGACGACGCCGCTAACCACGGCACCCTTGTCGTAGGTTGCTACGAAGTTGTTGAACGGATCGCCTTCCAGCTGTTTGATACCCAGGGAAATGCGCTCTTTGTCGGTGTCGATGCCCAGAACCACGGCGTCAACTTCGTCGCCCTTCTTGAAGTTGCGAACGGCTTCTTCGCCAGTCTCGGACCAGGACAGGTCGGACAGGTGAACCAGACCGTCGATGCCGCCTGGCAGACCAACAAACACGCCAAAGTCGGTGATGGACTTGATGCCACCGCGAACCTTGTCGCCGCGCTTGAAGTTGATGGCGAAATCTTCCCATGGGTTGGCACGGCACTGCTTCATGCCCAAGGAGATACGACGACGATCTTCGTCGATTTCCAGAACCATGACTTCGACTTCTTCACCCAAGGTCACAACCTTGCGTGGGTCAACGTTCTTGTTGGTCCAATCCATTTCGGATACGTGAACCAGACCTTCGATACCGTCTTCCACTTCAACAAATGCACCGTAGTCGGTCAGGTTGGTAACCTTGCCGAACAGACGGGTGTTTTGTGGGTAGCGACGTGCCAGACCGATCCATGGATCTTCGCCCAGCTGCTTGACGCCCAGGGAGACGCGGCTCTTTTCCTGATCGAACTTGAGGACCTTGGCTTCGATTTCCTGACCCACCTGCAGAACTTCGGATGGGTGACGAACACGGCGCCATGCCATATCGGTGATGTGCAGCAGACCGTCGATGCCGCCCAGATCCACGAACGCACCGTAATCGGT
The DNA here is from genome assembly GCF_024266725.1 of Alcaligenes sp. NLF5-7. Taxonomy (NCBI): domain Bacteria; kingdom Pseudomonadati; phylum Pseudomonadota; class Betaproteobacteria; order Burkholderiales; family Alcaligenaceae; genus Alcaligenes; species Alcaligenes sp. NLF5-7. Next base: position 3,297,404 of record NZ_CP100755.1, on the reverse strand, counting down.
GATGTTCTTGACGATACCTTTGACGATAGCGCCTTCGGACAGGGTTTCCAGCAGTTTCTGACGCTCTTCGCCCATGGAGGCTTCCAGCACAGCGCGACGCGACAACACGACGTTGTTACGCTTGCGATCGAGCTTGATGACCTTGAATTCCAGGGTCTTGCCTTCGTATGGCGTGGTGTCCTTGACAGGACGCAGATCAACCAGCGAACCGGGCAAGAAGGCGCGGATGCCGTTGGTCATGACGGTCAGACCGCCCTTGACCTTACCAGTGATGGTACCGTTGACCAGTTCGCCGGACTCAAGCGCTTGCTCGAGGGACAACCAGGCCGACAGACGCTTGGCGCGGTCGCGGGACAGAATGGTGTCACCGTAGCCGTTTTCGAAGGCGTCGATTGCCACGGAAACAAAGTCACCAGCTTGAACTTCCAGTTCGCCCTGATCGTTCAGGAACTCTTCCAGAGGGATCAGTGCTTCGGACTTCAGGCCAGCATTGACCAGAACGTAGTTGTGGTCAATACGCAGAACCTCGGCGGAGATGACTTCGCCGCTTTTCAGGTCTTGGTTTTTAATGCTTTCTGCAAACAAATCGGCAAAGCTTTCGCCGCCCGTTGCGTCTGTGTGAAGGTTAGTGGACATTAAATCAATCCGTTAGCCAAAATGGCCATAAAAAACACACCAGGCAGAACCCGGTGGAGTGAACAAAGCCCGATCAGCACGGGATTAGGCTGTCGGGACCGCAATGCCCGACCAAAGGTCGAGCACCTTATTTACAACTTCCTGGATGCTGAGCTGGGAAGAATCCACAATGTGGGCACCCGGCGCAGGCACAAGCGGGGCATGGGTTCGAGAACGATCACGTTCGTCGCGCGCACGCAAGTCCGCCAAAAGACTCGTAAGATTAGCAGAAATACCCTTTTCGCTCAACTGTTTACAGCGTCTTTGAGCCCGTACCTCCGCATCTGCCAGCAAAAATATCTTTAAAGGTGCGTCCGGGAAGACAACTGTGCCCATATCGCGCCCATCGCCCACCAAACCGGGGGCAACGCGAAAATCCCGCTGCCGTTGCAAAAGTGCCTCACGCACCAGAGGCAAGGCCGCCACCTGAGAGGCCAGATTTCCTACCTCTTCCTGACGAATGGCGTCGCTGACGTCATCGCCATCCATGTAGATATGGGGGTAATCAAAATGCACGTTCAGGCTCTGGGCCGCATGCTGGACCTGGGCCTCGTCCTGGACATCCACGCCGCGACGCAGGCAGGACAAGGCGGTCAGGCGATACAAGGCACCGCTGTCCAGCGTATGCCAGCCCAGCCGCTGCGCGACCAGGGAAGCAATCGTCCCTTTACCGGAAGCGGTAGGGCCATCAATGGTTATGACGGGAATGCTCTGCTCTGTCATGCCTGCACCAATTGTTCAAAAACAGAAAAATACTCGGGGAACGTCTTGCTGACACAGCCGGGATCCAGAATGGTGACCGGCACCGGGCCAAAGCTGGCCAGTGAAAAACACATGGCAATGCGGTGGTCATCATACGTTTCGATGCTGGCCGAACGCCATTGACCGGCGGCAATAGGATGCACAGTCAGCCAGTCCGGCCCGGATTCTACTGTTGCCCCCAGCTTGCGCAATTCGGCCTGCATGGCATCAATACGGTCTGTCTCCTTCACGCGCCAGCTGGCGATATTGCGCAAGGTGCAAGGACCATCAGCAAACATGGCCATGGCAGCTGCCGTCATGGCGGCGTCAGGAATATGGTTGAAATCCAGATCAAAGGCCTTGAGCTTGTCGCCCTTGGCTACGCACTGACCAGAAACGATCAGCTCATTGGCATGACGCTCGATACGAGCACCCATGGCTTGGGCCACATCCGCAAACTGAATATCGCCTTGCAGACTTTCTGTACCCACGCCCTGAATACGTAGCGGGCCACCGCCAATAGCTCCCAAAGCAATGAAATACGAAGCGGACGAGGCATCGCCCTCCACCACGTACAAGCCGGGGCTGACATAAGCCGCATCGGCGGAGACAGTAAAGCTGCTCCAGCCGTCGCGCTCCACCTGCACACCGAAACGGCCCATCATGGCCAGCGTGATTTCAATATAAGGCTGAGAGATCAACTCCCCTTCCACCTCGATACGCAAAGGCTGGCCCGTACGAGCAGTCAACAAGGGAGCGGCCATCAACAAGGCTGTCAGAAACTGGCTGGATACCGAGCCTTTCACCGACACACGACGCTGATCAGCCTGTGCCAACTCACCAATCGCCAAGGGAGGATAGCCCTCTGCCCCCAGATATTGCACCTCAGCCCCCAGGCTGCGCAGCGCATCCACCAGATCCCCAATGGGGCGCTCGTGCATGCGGGCAATACCGCTAAGGTTGAAGCGACCACCCATCAAGCCCAAAGCAGCGGTCAAGGAGCGGAAGGCCGTACCTGCATTACCCAAAAACAGATCGGCATCGCGATGCGCAAAAGGAGCCCCACCGTCGATCACTACCGTGCCCTGCCCCAGGTCCTGCACAGCCACGCCCATTTGCTGCAGAGCGGCCATCATGACGCGGGTATCGTCCGAATGCAGCAAGCCTTCCAGGCGTGTTTGCCCTTGAGCCAAGGCGGCCAACAACAGGGCTCGATTGGAAATGCTCTTGGACCCTGGCAATTGCAGTTGTCCGCTAGCGCGGCTGACGGGGTTCAAAACAAGACTGTCGCTTTGGCTCATTGCAAACCACTCCTACTTGCCCAAAAACGGCGCGCCAAGGCAGCACGCTCTAAAAATTCGTATAAAGCCTGACCATCCTGGTCCTGCAAAGCCTGTTCGGCCTGATCCAGGGCCTGACGTACTTCCTGCAATTGACCCAAGACAGCCTCGCGGTTGCTCAGGAAAATATCGCGCCACACTTCGGCTGATCCGGCTGCAATGCGGGTGAAGTCCCGAAAGCCAGTTCCTGCCAAGGCAAAGCGCTGATCCGAGTTGGCACTGGAGGCCACCTGCCACATAAAAACCGAGGATAAAAAGTGCGGCACATGACTGACCGATGCCAGCACTTCGTCATGCGTGGCCGGGTCCATCAACATGACACGCGCCCCGCAAGCCTCCCACACGGCAATCAAACGCTCGCGTGCGCTGGCACTGTTTTCTTCCAGGGGGGTCAAGATGACGTTGCGACCGTCGTACAGATCAGCACGCGCCGCTTCGGGACCTACGGTCTCCGCACCAGCAATGGGGTGACCGGGAACAAACTGGCTGATACGATCACCCAGCGCCTCACGCGCCACACTGACCACATCGACCTTGGTGCTACCTGCGTCGCTGATCAAGGTCTCGTCACGCAGATGGGGACGCAAGGTTTTCAATACCGAGGCCATGGCCCCGATAGGCGTAGCCAGCACAATCAGGTCCGCTTGCTGCGCGGCTTGCTCAAGCGTGGCGACCTCGTCGATCAGGCCCAGTTCCTGCGCGCGCCGCAAGCTTTTCAGCTGTCGACCTACGCCCAGCACTTTTCCTACCGCCCCGGAGCGCTTGAGCGCCAGAGCCAAAGAGCCGCCAATCAAACCGACTCCGACGATCGCCAGCACCGGAACCAAGGGCGGCGGCGCCATAGTTTCTGATGACGCTATCATGATTAATTCCGTTCCCTCTCAGGCCGTCCATGCTGCGCGTATTGCGTGAAATAGCACGAGCAAAACCGGGATATTGATGCAGACTTTGCCAGACGGCTGCCCAAACCCCATCAAAGGATTAAAGCAACACGCAAAGCCTCTATTTTGTCTAGCCAGCTCTTGATGGCACAACGCACCAAGCAACTGCGCAAGACTGACCGAAACAAGCAGATCCTGTGCGAGCCACTCGTTCTGACAAGGCATGTCCTGAACAGACAATAAGGCCTTGAGGGTGAAACCTCCCCCCAGGCCTTTCTTGTTGCTGATGCTTAAAAGTCGTTTACGGGGTAAGAACCCAGAATCTTGAAAAAGGCGACTTGTTTCTTCAGTTCTGCCAAAGCAGCAGCCATGGCTGGCTCATCACGATGGCCGATCAGGTCTACGTAGAAATAATATTCCCACTGCCCTGTCCGTGCAGGACGCGACTCCAGGCGAGTCATGGACACGCCATGCACAGCCAAAGGAGACAGCATGTCATAAACAGCACCAGCCCGGTTGGGCACCGCCAGAATGATGCTGGTCTTGTCATTACCGCTAGGCAGGGACTCGATATTGCCAATGGCCAGGAAACGGGTGCGGTTGTGCGGATCGTCCTGAATACCGGCCTCGACCACCCCCAGATTCCAGGCGGTAACAGCCGTATTGCCCGCAATCGCTGCAACCGTAGGATCGGACGACGCAATGCGTGCTGCTTCAGCGTTGCTGGAGGCGGCCTCACGCAAAAGCTGTGGGTAATGCTTTTGCAGCCAGTTCTGGCACTGCGCCAAAGCCTGAGGATGGGCCATCACGCGGGTGACGCCTTCCATCGTGCCAGTTTGGGTCAGCAGATTGTGATGCACACGAATCGAGCGCTCGCCCAAGACACGCAAGGGCGAGTTCAGCAGCAAATCCAGCGTGCGGTTCACGGCGCCTTCTGTCGAGTTCTCGACGGGCACCATGCCCACCTCAGCCTGACCCACTTCGACGCTGCGGAAAACCTCGTCGAAGGAATCACATTGCAGGCCATCCAAAGCATGGCCGAAATGCTCGTAGGCGGCTTGCTCGGAAAAAGAGCCCTGCGGGCCCAGATAAGCCACGCGCAACACGCTTTCCAGACCGCGACAGGCAGAAATAATCTGCCCCCACACCGCTTCGACTGCTGCCGGTGTGAACGGGCCCTCATTTTCTGACTGCAAGCGACGCACAATACGTGCCTCGCGTTCGGGCTTGAGGATGACTTCCTCTGTATTGAAGTCCTGCTTGATCTTGCCCACCTCCAAAGCCGCACGAGCACGCTCGTTGAGCAGCTCCAGGATCTGGCGATCCAGCTCATCAATACGATTGCGCCAAGGGAGCAGGCGCTCAGTTAAGGTATTAGCCATTCCGTCGTTCAAATTCAGTCATGAAATCGATAAGTGCCTGCACACCCTCCAGCGGCATGGCGTTATAGATTGAAGCGCGCATACCGCCCACGCTCTTGTGTCCTTTCAGGGAAGTCAGACCTGCAGCCGTAGCCTGTTCCAGGAACAGGGAATCGAGGGACTGATCACGCAACAGGAACGGGACGTTCATGCGCGAGCGATACGACGGATGCACGGTGTTGTTATAGAACTCGGACGCATCCAGAAAGCCGTATAAAGCTTCGGACTTGGCCGCATTGCGTGCCTGCATGGCAGCCACACCACCCTGGCGCTCCAGCCACTTGAACATCAGCCCGGCCATGTAGATCGAGTACGTAGGCGGCGTGTTGAACATGGACTGCTGCTTTTCAATGTTGGCGTAGTTGAACGCCGACGGGCACAGATCCATGGCATGGCCCAACAGGTCCTTGCGTATCATCATCAAGGCGATGCCGGACATACCCGCATTCTTTTGCGCCCCGGCATAGGCCACGGACACGCGCGAGAAATCGATCGGGCAGGACAGGATGTTGGAGGAAACGTCTGCAACAACAGGCACATCCAGCTTGGGAATGTCGTTGAACTCCACACCACCAATCGTTTCATTGGTGCAAACGTGCAGGTAAGCCGCGTCCGGGCGCACATCCCATTGAGAAGGCTCGGGGAACCAGGTCCAGGGCGCCCATTCCTTGCCCTGATCCTGCCACGCCTGACCACTGGTACCGGCAACGTGAATATCACCGTAGCGCTGAGCCTCTTCGCAGGACTTGACCGACCAGCTGCCCGAAAGCACGTAGTCGGCCTTGCCACTGCCATTGCGCTGAATCAGGTTCAAGGGCAAAAGACCATTCTGGCCTTGTGCCCCACCCTGAACAAACAACACTGCAAAGTCATCGGGCACGGACAGCAAGCTGCGCAAATCGGCTTCTGCCTCGTCACGCACACCCATATAGTCCTTGCTACGGTGGCTCATTTCCATGATGGACATGCCGGTGCCATGCCAATCTGTCATTTCAGCAGCGGCTTGCTCCAGCACTTCCAACGGCAGCATTGACGGGCCTGCCGAAAAATTCCATACACGCATTACTCGTTTTCCTCGCCGGAAGGGTCCGCCTGGTCTTGGGCGGAATCAAGTTGATTATCCTGCTCCTGACCTTCTGGCGCCTGACCCTCTTCGGCCAGCTCGGCGTCGACCTCGTCATCGGTCTCTACCACGCGGTACACACCAGACAGCTCGCTGTCATCGTCCACGCTGATCAAGGTCACACCTTGAGTCGCACGACCCATTTCGCGGATTTCAGCCACGCGAGTGCGTACCAGCACACCAGCGTTGGTGATCAGCATGATCTCGTCGGTTTCACGAACCAGCACCGCACCCACGACCTTGCCGTTACGAGCCGAGGTCTGGATGGCAATCATGCCCTTGGTGCCACGACCGTGACGCGTGTATTCGCCAATCGGGGTACGCTTGCCGAAACCGTTCTCGGTGGCGGTCAGCACGGATTGGGTTTCGTCTTCGGCCACCAGCAGGGCAATCACGGACTGACCTTCTTCCAGCGTCATGCCGCGCACACCACGGGCTGCACGGCCCATTGGGCGCACATCGCCCTCGTCAAAGCGCACGGCCTTGCCGGCGTCAGAGAACAACATGACGTCATGGACGCCGTCGGTCAGCTGAGCACCGATCAGGTAGTCGCCCTCGTCCAGGCCCACAGCAATAATGCCGGCCTTACGGGGGTTGGAGAAGTCGGACAGCGGGGTCTTCTTGACCGTGCCGCGCGAGGTCGCCATGAACACGAACTGATCTTCGCTGAATTCCTTGACGGACAGCACCACGTTGATCTTCTCGCCATCTTCCAGAGGGAACATATTGACGATAGGACGGCCACGCGAGTTGCGCGAACCTTGTGGCACTTCCCAGACCTTGAGCCAGTACACACGGCCACGGTTGGAGAAGCACAGCAGGTAATCGTGGGTATTAGCGATGAACAGCTTGTCGATCCAGTCGTCCTCTTTCATGGCGGTGGCCTGCTTGCCACGGCCACCACGACGCTGGGCCCGGTACTCGGACAGCGGCTGGCTCTTGATGTAGCCGGTATGCGAGAGCGTCACCACCATATCCATAGGGGTGATCAAGTCTTCGGTATCCAGCTCGGTGGCGTTGTGCTCGATTTGCGAGCGACGAACGTCCTTGCCAGTCGCCGAGAACTCGTCGCGCACGGCGATCAGTTCGTCACCAATAATGGCGGACACACGGGCCGGGTTGGACAGGATATCCAGCAAGTCAGCAATCTTGTCCATGACCTCGCGGTACTCCTGAACAATCTTGTCCTGCTCCAGGCCAGTCAGGCGCTGCAAGCGCATGTTCAGAATTTCCTGGGCCTGCACTTCGCTCAGACGGTACAGACCGTCTGTGTTCATGCCAAATTCAGCGCCCAAATCATCCGGACGGTAAGCCTGGCGGCCGCCCACAATGGCGCTGGTGTCGGCACGGGCCAGCATCTCGCGCACCAGACCGGAATCCCAGGACCGAGCCATCAGCTCGACACGGGCAACCGGTGGCGTTGGAGCCGCTTTGATGATTTCGATGAACTCATCAATATTGGCCAGGGCCACAGCCAGACCTTCCAGCACATGACCGCGCTCGCGCGCTTTGCGCAACTGGAATACGGTACGGCGAGTAACCACTTCGCGGCGGTGGCTCAGGAAGTAATCCACCAACTGTTTCAGGTTGAGCAGACGGGGCTGGCCATCGACCAGTGCCACCATGTTCATCCCGAAGGTTTCTTGCAACTGCGTATTCTTGTAGAGGTTGTTCAGCACAACTTCCGGCACTTCGCCGCGCTTCAGTTCAATGACCAAACGCATACCGTCCTTGTCGGACTCGTCGCGGATATCGGAGATACCCTCGATGCGTTTTTCGTTGACCAGCTCGGCAATGCGTTCCTGCAGCGACTTCTTGTTAACCTGGTAAGGAATGGCGTCGACCACGATGGCCTGACGGTTGCCCTTTTCCATGTCTTCAAAGTGTGTACTGGCACGCATGATGACGCGACCACGGCCCGTGCGATAGCCTTCGCGCACACCGGACATGCCATAGATAATGGCACCGGTCGGGAAGTCGGGGGCCGGGATGTATTCGATCAGCTCATCAACCGTGCACTCGGGGTGGCTCAGGCAGTACAGACAGCCGTTGACCACTTCAGCCAGGTTATGCGGCGGAATATTGGTAGCCATACCCACGGCAATACCCGAGCTGCCGTTGACCAGCAGGTTGGGCAGACGCGAAGGCAACAGGGCCGGTTCTTTTTCGCTGCCATCATAGTTAGGCACGAAATCCACGGTTTCCTGGTCGATATCGGCCAGCAGTTCGTGGGCGATCTTGGCCAGACGGATTTCGGTGTAACGCATGGCCGCGGCGTTATCCCCGTCGATGGAACCAAAGTTACCTTGTCCGTCGACCAGGGTGTAGCGCATGGAAAAGTCCTGCGCCAGACGCACGATAGTGTCATAGACGGCAGAGTCACCATGAGGATGGTACTTACCGATCACATCACCGACGATACGAGCCGACTTCTTATAGGCACGATTCCAGTCGTTATTGAGTTCATGCATGGCGAACAGAACACGGCGATGCACGGGCTTCAAACCATCTCGCACGTCGGGAAGAGCACGGCCCACAATCACGCTCATGGCGTAATCGAGGTAGCTGCGGCGCATCTCCTCTTCAAGCGAAACGGGAAGCGTCTCCTTGGCAAAGGAATCCATAGGTCAATTCTTTATAGATATGGGTTAAGCAGTAAGCCAGCCGTAAACGGACAAGAGGAAATTCTAGCACTTTCACATAGAGGGACGCAGCGTAGCGAGGCGAGAAGGCGGGCGATATGTGATTGAAACGGTCGATTCGCCAAAAATCCATCGTCCACTAATCGTATCGATGATGGATTGAAGAAGCGGCCCCACCCTTCCCCTGTTGCCTAAAACCAACAATAAAAGGAAAGAACAAGGCTAATTCCACGCATCTTCACGAATCGTTCCCCGTCCCCCTCACGCATGTGGCCGAAATGTCTTAAGATTCGACCTAACACGCATGAAACCCAGCGCAAGCAAGTCTTTGTTCCGTTCAAAGGATTGCTATACTGGTTCCGTTAATCAGCGGCAGGGGTTCGCTGCGGTCACTTAACAGCATCAGCTCAACGAGGAGAAATATGAACAAACCCTCCAAAATCGCACTTGTACTCGCCATTGCCGCCGCATCGGCCACTAGTGCAGTTTCCGCACAAGAGTCCGGCGAAGTTAACAACTGGCGCAATCCGTTCGGCGACGTTTGGAAAAACGGCACCAACGAACTGTGCTGGCGCAACAACTTCTGGACACCTGCTACAGGTATTCCAGGTTGTGACGGTGTGCCCGTTGCCCAAGCCCCCGAAGCTCCTGTCGTCGCTCCTACTGTCACCAAAGTGACTCTGAACGCTGACACGTTCTTCGACTTCGACAAATCCACCATCAAGCCAGAAGGCCGCCAGGTTCTGGATCAAGTGGCTGACACCGTTCAGTCCATCGATCTGGAAACTCTGATCGCTACCGGTCACACTGACTCGATCGGCGCTGAAGCTTACAACCAGAAGCTGTCCGAGCGTCGCGCCAATGCTGTTAAAGCATACTTGGTCAACAAGGGCGTACCTGCAGACCGTATCTACACCGAAGGCAAGGGCGAAGCTCAGCCAGTGGCGTCCAACAAGACCCGCGAAGGCCGTGCTCAAAACCGTCGCGTAGAAATCGAAATCGTGGGCAACCGCAAGTAATTCTTGCTGCATCACGTATTTCTGTAGCTAAGGCTACAATTAAGGCTCCGCTTTTGCGGGGCCTTAATTTTTTTGGATGAGCCATGACCGCTTCCACCGTCACTAACGTCAATGTCGATCCCGCAGAGATCGATAAATTCAGTGCACTGGCATCCCGCTGGTGGGACCCTGACAGCGAGTTCAAACCGCTGCACGCCATCAACCCTTTGCGTCTGGACTGGATTCTGTCCTACACCGGCTCCCTGGCGGGCAAGCAGGTATTAGACGTCGGTTGTGGTGGCGGAATCTTGTCGGAAAGCCTGGCTCAGTCCGGCGCCGACGTCACCGGCATTGACCTGGCCGAGCGCTCCTTGAAGATTGCCCGTTTGCACAGTCTGGAATCGGGCGTACCCGTCAAATACGAGATGATCAGCGCCGAAGACATGGCCGATCAGCACCCGGGTCGTTTTGACGTTGTCACCTGCATGGAAATGCTGGAACATGTCCCCGATCCGGGCTCCATCATTGCGGCCTGCGCCAAACTGGTCAAACCCGGTGGCTGGGTCTTTTTCTCGACTCTGAATCGCAATCCCAAATCTTTCTTGTTTGCCATTGTGGGCGCCGAGTACCTCTTGCGCCTGATTCCCAAAGGCACGCACAGCTATGAGGGCTTCATCAAACCCAGCGAGCTGATTTCCTCGGCCCGCCGCAGTGGTCTGGATGCCCTGGCATTGAAGGGTCTGGAATACAACCCGATTACCGAGCACTATCACCTGTCTGGCGACACCTCCGTCAACTACCTGCTGGCCAGCCGCCGCCAAAGCTAAGCCCTCATGAATAAACTGGTTCTATTCGATTTCGACGGCACCTTGGCCGACTCTGCTCCGGATCTGGCCGCTACGGCCAATCGCATGCGCAAGGAACATGGCCTGCCTGATTTGCCCTACGAAGCACTGCGTCCCTATGCCTCGCACGGTGCACGGGGGCTGCTCAAGGTAGCCCTGGATATCAATACCGATCACCCCAACTACGCACAATTGCGAGCACAGTTCCTGCAGGACTACAACGATCACATGACGGAGCTGACCTATCTGTTTGAGGGCGTAGCCCCCATGCTGAAACAGTTAGAGCAGGCCGGCTACACCTGGGGCATCGTCACCAACAAGCTGGAATACCTGGCCCTGCCCCTGATCCGTCATTTAGGACTGGAAGCGGGTTGCGCAGTCACCGTCGGCGGGGATACTACCCAGCACACCAAACCTCATCCCGCCCCCTTGTTGTATGCCGCCGAGAAAACGGGCTTTGATCCCAAAGACTGCCTGTACGTAGGTGATGATCTGCGCGACATCCAGGCAGGTCAGGCTGCTGGCATGGCCACCATGATTGCCGCCTACGGCTACTGCGCTCAGGACGAGAGCCTGAGCACTTGGCAAGCCGATATGACCGTGCATCACGCCTCTGATATCTGGGAAGGCGTACAACGCTGGGCCAACGGTCAGCTTTCCCGCCCTTCCCCACTAGCCTGCTAAACAGGCTTAAGGCAGCAGCTCCGACAGGCGCTGCTGCATCCACACTGCCGCAGGGGGCAAAGTTTGCCCCTGCCGCCACAGCATCCGCACTGGCAAGGGTGGCAAAACCATCTCCCGGCAATGCAACTGCGCCAGCTTGTTGCGCAAGTTTGCATACTCGGCAATATTCAGGGGCAAAATCGCCCAGCCCAGACTATCGGCCACCATATCGGCAATGACATAAAAGCTGTCTGAGCGCCACACACTGGGGCTGACAACCATTTGCTCTGTCCCTTCAATATGAATCAGCAATTGTCGATGTGCCGTCAGCTCTTTACGGCTGACCTGATGCTGACTGGCAAGCTGGTGCGTACGCGCCACACAAATCGCTTGGGGCACAGCGCCGATATAACTTTGCGCGAATGACGCGGCATCAGCACCGCGATCAAACTGAAAAGCCATATCCGAGCGGCCTTCCTGCACATAGTCCATCACCTCGGAAGCGGTTCCGTTCCAGACCGTTAATTCCAGTGCAGGCCAGCGTTCAGCCAGCTCCTTGAGCAGCAGCCGCAAGGGCTCTTGAGGCAAGGCTTCATCCAGAGCAATTTCCAGTCTGGTCGGTTGCCCTTGCGAGAAATCCAGTGCCCGACGATTCAACACGTCTACCTGACGCAACAGAGCCTTGGCTTCCAGCAGCATGATTTCGCCCGGCACCGTCAGGCTTAACGTTCGTCGTGAACGATCAAACAACTCCAGATTCAGATCCGCTTCCAGCAGGGAAATCGAGGTGCTGACGGCTGACTGCACCTTGCCCAACTCTTTCGCGGCCTGAGTCATGGAGCCAGTTTCTGCCACAGCGACAAAATGTCGAATACGTTCCAGTGTCCAATCCATTTATCTATTTTATAGATGCTAATCAACTTTGACTGTTGATAATATTGATAGATCATACTTGCTTTCCTACCGCTCTGGTCTTTTATGCTGCACAGCTCGATTACCCATCAAGCCCACACTGCTCCCCTATCCCCAAGCCGTCGCTGGTTGATCCTGGCAATTGTGTCGGCAGCTCTTCTACTGATTGTGGTGGACATGACGGTGCTCTACACCGCCCTGCCACGCCTGACCCATGATCTGCAGGCCTCGGCCTCGGACAAGCTGTGGATCATCAACAGCTACGCTCTGGTCGTCTCCGGACTGCTGCTAGGCATGGGCACCCTGGGTGACCGCCTGGGTCACAAGCGCCTGTTCCTGTCGGGTCTGGCCATGTTTGGTCTGGCTTCAGTCGCAGCCGCCTACTCTCCGAACCCAACGGCCTTGATCGCCGCACGCGCCTTTTTAGGTGTGGCAGCGGCCATGATGATGCCCGCCACTTTATCGCTGATACGCATCACCTTTCATGATGAGCGCGAACGTGCGGTGGCCTTCGGTGTCTGGTCTTCTATCGCCTCCGGTGGTGCCGCCTTTGGTCCGGTTCTGGGCGGATTCCTGCTGGAACATTTCTGGTGGGGATCAGTCTTTCTGATCAACGTGCCCATCGTGCTGATCGCGTTGCCTATGGGCTGGATTCTGGTGCCCCGCTCCACGCCAGATGCATCGCGCCCCTGGGATATCAAAGGCTCCTTGCTGATCATGGTGGGCCTGGTAGCCAGCACCCTGGCTATCAAGGAAATGGGCAAGCTGCATACGGATTGGGGTTTGACCGCTGCCGCCCTGCTGATCGGCATCTTGTTTCTGAGCTGGTTTGTCCGTCAACAGAACCGCAGCCCTTTCCCTTTGCTGGACTTTGCCCTGTTCAAGGACGCCACGCTAAGCACCGCCGTACTCTCTGCCTTGACGGCCTCAGCGGCCTTGATCGGTATGGAGCTGGTGTTCAGCCAACGCCTGCAATTGGTACTGGGTTTCTCACCATTGGAAGCGGGCCTGGCCATTATTCCCTTGCCGCTGGCAGCCTTTATAGCCGGCCCCTTGGCCGGGCGCCTGCTGGTCGTCATCGGCAGCAAGCGACTGCTGATTGGCGCCCTGAGCTTGGCGGGAGCAGGCATGGCCGCTTATCTGCTGTGGCATAACAGTGCACAGCCTCTACAAGTGATCAGCCTGGTCATGCTGGGCCTGGGCATCGGTGCGGCCATGACGGCGGCTTCCAGCACTATCATGCAAAGCGTGCCGCCTTCGCGCGCTGGTATGGTGGCCTCGGTCGAGGAAATGTCTTATGAACTGGGTGGTGCGCTGGGCGTGACCATTATGGGTAGCCTGCTGTCCTTCGTATATAGCGCCAGCCTGATCTTGCCACAGGAATTAAGTGACCGCGCCCTGGCCTACGACAGCCTGGATCAGGCCTTATTGATGGCAGAAACCATGCCACAGAATCTGGCTCTGACCTTAAGTGAACTGGCCCGTGACTCTTTTGATAAAGGCTATGTCGCCGTACTGGCCAGTTGTACGGCTTTGCTGGTGATGGCGGCCTTGGCGGTCTGGTACTTCCAACGCAACAACAGCCATCAGAAAGCCCATTAATCTTTCTTCAACAGCGCCAGCTTGTCGGTCTGAGTCGCCCAGTATTCATGATCCGGCAAGGGCGCTTTTTGCTGGCTGATACGCTTCCAGGCCGGGTCCTCGCTCAAGGTCCGGTTCAGCTCCACATAGACCTGCTGCTCGGGCGTCACATCCTGATCACTGACAATCGCCCCCACCGGACACTCGGCCACGCAGATGGAGCAGTCAATGCATTCGTCAGGATGAATGACCAGGAAATTCGGGCCTTCAAAAAAACAATCCATGGGACACACCGTCACACAATCGGTGTACTTGCACTGGATACAGGCTTCCGTCACTACATAGGTCATGAAACAGCTACTTCAACAAATAAAGACGGGGCATAGCATAACAGCTAAGCATGAACATCATGTGATCGCTGTCGGCTATGCCCCGGGTATTCAGCCTAGAGTGGCATATACCACTGCCCCATTAAACAGCGGGCGGTTCGGCGGGTTCGAACTTGAATGGCTGGGCTGGTTTGAAGTGGTCCAGCACTTCACCCATGTAGACCTTGCTTTGCTCCGGCCCCAGATCCAGCTTCATCACTTTGCCGGTTTCTGCCGAAAAATCCGCTTTTTTCATATCCACCCAGAATGCACCGGGTGACAGAACCGAATCAAAATAATACAAACTACGTTGATGGTCGAACACCGTGCGCCAGCGTGTCGAGGAGTTGTTGGGCTGACCGGGCACTGTCATGCCATATGGAGTAGAAGCGTTACGTATCACGCTCAACACACTGGCTACGGCCTTGTCATCACTCAGGTTGCGTGGCACTGCATCAATGTAAAAAGAGGCGCGAGCAAAACGATCTGCAGCACGGCTAGTGCCGGGTAACATGTTCATGCCCCCCACCTGTTGCCAGTAATCCTTGATGGCCAATTGCTGATCAAATGTGGGCGAATTGGTCAGAACCTGATATTTACGACTATGGTGGATGTGTTGCTTACCGTCGATATACTCGATAATCGCACTATCCCCTGTGGCATCCGACATGGACAGGTGCAAAGTTGCCAAGCGATCTTCACCTTTGACCTTGGCAGTAACGACTACAAAGGGATTTTTTTCTAATGCAGCAACCGCTTCGGCCACGGTTGCAAAATTATCCAAGACGTACTGTCCCCACAAAGACATGCTTAAGGTCTTATCGCCTTTTTGAGGCGTGGGATATTGGGACTCCACCAGCCACAGCAAGTTGACGTTCAAACCTTTTTCATTGGCCCCGTCGGTAGAAGCAATGTCATAACCCGACGCAATCACGCTGCCGTATTTCGAGGTCCACTCAATGGACGAGGGGCCAGCTTCGCCAGTACGTTTTTCACCGCGAGGAAAAATCCAGAGGTTGGTGCCGACATCCAGCTTCCAGTCCATGGAGCGACCGGTAATCACCTGTCCGTTATCACCCAGAAAAACAGCTCGGGTACACGCCTGAGAGGCCGCAGGCACCAAAGCCAGCCCAACTGCGCATGCCAGCAAAGTACGACGACATTTTTTTAGCAACATCTTTCTCTCCAGAGACGGCTAGCCGCCCAATCAATAAAACAAAAAAACCGACTGCTTACACAGCCGATACATTGGACACGGGTGTAACAAAAACAGGATTAGGACATTGCGTCAAGCCAAGTTAAGTCTTGTGGTGCAAGACCGACAAAAACGGAGCATGAAATCCCTTGTTTTGAGAATAAAAACATTTGCTAACTCATGATCGACCGCAATATTATTTTTTCTTCCTGATCGCCTTGAAACTGCGTTTTTCACTCTGAAAACGTGGGTAGCTGCCTTATCAGCCCGCGTATAAATGAACCAAATAAGATCTCCAAACTACACAGGCCTTTTTCTTGTTTTAAAAAACTTAAAAATAGTCATTCAGATCTGAAAACACAGGCGATGTGTGCTCGAAATCTTTTACCCAGAACTGGAAGATCATTAATTACCAGGAATGGCCAAATCCTATCCGTAGGCACAAGGAACGGCATAATGCCTCGACACGGACTTCAATAACATGCAATAAAAAACAGCCCGTAACGGGCTGTTTTGCAAATTCGTCTAAAACTCCAGGCAATCAAAAAACCCCGGCAATCCTGCATAGCTATCCATAAGCTGGTCAATGACATAAGCACTGTCACGGGTTTCCAGAGCCAGCAGGTTTTCCCGGTAATCTTCTTCAGCCAATCCAACGGCTATGCGGCCCGGTTCGACACGGGCACCGGCCAGCAGCTCGGACAGCTTGGGGTCCTGCATCGCCTCCAGGGCAGCGCGCAAGGCCAGTTCTTCGTCCGTGAAACCAACTTGTCCGGTGCGATCAGCGTGTAACGCCGCTTGCACTAAGGGCAACAAATTATCAATATCTTGCTTGCTAAGGTAAAACACATGCATGACACGTTCTCCACGGGTTGGTGATCGGCTAGTCCAGCATACCGAAAGACACAAGACTGGCGCTAGTGCGCCGTCATTTACAGAATTAAAAAGGGGGTCCATGACAATGATGCGTAAACTCACTCATTCCCGCTGGCTATTATTGGGAGTCTTGCCACTGGCCAGTCTGGCTCATGCCCAAGTGAGTGCTCAAGGTCCAGACGCCATTTCCGACAGCACGACTTCGCCACACTATGCCGTGCAGATTACACCCTATGCCTGGATTACCGGCTTGTCGGGTGAGGCCTCCCCCTTCAAACGCGCGCCCTCCCTGGATATAGAAAAGTCCTTTTCAGATGTCCTGCACGATCTGCGTGCCGCGGCCTTTCTGAACGCCTGGGTGCGTCGCGACCGCTATGTGTTCAACAGTGACCTGCTCTACGTGAACACACGCGAAAGTGAAGTGGTAGGTGGTTTGCCTTTGGTCGGTGCTGCAGAAGGGACCGTGGACACACGTCTGTTCATGGCCACATTGCAAGGTGGTTACCGCATCTACGATACTGAACAAGCCAGCCTGGACGCACTGGCCGGTTTTTCGTTTTGGGATATACGCACCCGTGCCCATCTGAGTACGGCTGGCCGAACCCGACATCATCAGGAGAGCTTCAATTGGGTGGACCCCATGATAGGACTGCGTGCGTTCTATCGTTTCACCCCGGAGTTTTCCACTCAAGCCCAGATCCACTTGGGCGGCTTTGGCGTGGGCTCGCGCCTGAGCTATCAAGCTACCTTGACCTTGAACTACGACCTGTCAGAGAACTTCTCCATCGCTGCCGGATACAAGATGCTGGATGTGGACTATCGTCGCTCCGGCCATGTCTTTGACACTCGCATGTCGGGCCCCGTGCTGGGGCTAAGCTGGCGCTACTGACGGCACGTGAAAGGGGGCGGCACCGCCCCCTTTTCACAAGACATCAGGCCATACCATCTACCTGATGCCGTCGCTCCCAGAACCGTGAAGACACTTTTTCAAGCAGATCATCACCGGTTTTAATGACGAACACACCCTTGTCTACTGATACGCCCGCCCTGTCCAGCAAGGGCTGGGCTGCGCCGTTATGACCAATTGCTTTCAAGTGTCCATAGGCGTCGGCTACAAAATCCACTGCCGCCTTGTTAGTGCACAGTTTTGAAGCCTCTTCCTGGGTAAGCAGCAAGGCCACCGCATCAAACAGAACGGAGGGCGCACCCGCAATCTTTTCGTCGGCAGCCAATTGTGTGCCGTCTGACAGCGTCACTCCCCCTACTTGCGGAGCGATAAGCTTGACGGCCACCCCGGCTTCCTGAGCCCCTGTCAGCAGCATTTCCAGCAAGCCCTTGTCAGCTCCGTCCGTTACCAGAATACCCAGCATCCGACCGGCAATCGGCGACTTCTGGGCCAGTATGGACAAGGCTTTGGAAGGTGCCATGTCGATCGGCTCGCGGGCGGGCTTGGCAGGAGGCGGCAAATCCAGCCCCAATCCCTGAGCCGCTCGTTTGGCCAGATCCTCATCAATGACACGCATGTGCGAGAGCACACGCACACGAACATGATTGAGCTGGACCTTGGACAGTTCAAATACCAGCCCGGCAATCAGATGCTCCTGCTCAACTTCAGTCTGAGAGCGATAAAACAATCGGGCCTGGCTGTAATGATCCGAGAACGACTCAGCCCGTACACGCAGTTTTGCGCCATCGTCTACGGTACTGGGGAAGGTGCGAAAGCCATGCGGCTGCGCGCGCGGCCCGCCCGATTCACCCGCCTCCTCCAGGCTATTGGGCTCGTAGGTCGCACGGCCCTTGGGAACCTGCGTCTGCATCATGCCGTCGCGCTGCATATTACTGAATGGGCAGCGGGGTGCATTGATAGGAATCTGATGAAAGTTGACCGTTCCCAGTCGAGACTTTTGCGTATCCAGGTAGGAGAACAAGCGGCCTTGCAGCAAAGGATCATCCGTAAAGTCGATCCCCGGAATGATGTTGGACGGCAAGAAAGCAACTTGCTCGGTCTCTGCAAAGAAGTTGTCGGGATAACGATCCAGAACCATACGACCCACGATTTTGACGGGCAGACTTTCCTCTGGAATGAGTTTGGTCGCATCCAGCACATCGTAGTCCTGCTTGTCCGCCCACTCCTGATCGAAAACCTGCACACCCAGTTCCCACTCCGGGAAGGCTTCGCTTTGAATCGCCTCGTACAAATCGCGTCGTAGATAATCCGAGTCCACCCCGGAAATCTTGACCGCCTCATCCCACAGGGTGGACTGCAAGCCCTGCTTGGGTTTCCAATGAAACTTCACAAAGTGCGACTTGCCCTTGGCATTCACAAAACGGAATGTGTGCACACCAAAGCCCTGCATCATGCGAAAGGACCGTGGCAAGGCTCGATCGGACATCAGCCACATGACGGTATGCAAAGACTCGGGCATCAGGGAGACAAAATCCCAGAATGTGTCATGGGCTGACGCTGCCTGAGGAAAGCCCCGGTCCGCCTCGGGTTTGACGGCGTGGATCAGATCCGGGAATTTGATGGCGTCCTGGATAAAAAAAACGGGCATATTATTGCCCACCAGATCCCAGTTGCCTTGCTCGGTATAGAACTTGACCGCGAAACCACGCACGTCGCGTGGTGTGTCTTTGGAGCCTTTAGAGCCGGCTACCGTTGAGAAACGACAGAACACCGGCACCCGATGTCCTTCCTTTTGAAATACACAGGCCTGGGTCAACTCCGGGATTGCTTGCGTGCATTCAAAATAACCATGTGCTCCTGTGCCGCGAGCATGAACAATGCGCTCCGGTATACGTTCATGGTCGAAATGGAATATTTTCTCGCGCAGGACAAAATCTTCCAACAAGGTCGGGCCACGCGCCCCGAGACGCAAGGAATTCTGATTGTCCGATATCGGTACGCCATGATTGGTCGTCAACTCAGCATGGCCAAACTGATGTAACTCCCCGCCTTGCCCCACGGCATCCTGATTGGTTTTGGCTGCGGATTTTTTAGTCACCATATGTCCTCCAATCAAATCAAACGAAAACCCCGTTCCACTGGGGTGCCCTTGGGAAAAAGCCTAGAAGTTTTAATGACTTGATGTGCGAAGCAATCTCTCAAAACGTAATCAAGCATGTCCACCTTTTTTCGTGACGGAGCTGTAACTGTCTGATGAGCGCTGACATCATGCCCACTTCCTCGCTCTATACTGGGCACGCTTTATCGCCTGCTCAAGCGCGGGCTCCCCGTTTCTTTTTGGAATGATTTCGTGTTTCAAGTCGCTGCCCTCGTTTTTGCCCTTTATGTCGCCTGGCGACTGATCAAACCGCTGAAGATCAAACCCTGGATCAAATGGCTGCTCAGCATCTTGGCCGTCGCCGCCACCTTCCACCACTACACCGTAGCGCTGTTCTGGGGCTCACGGGCCTCACCGGAAATTCCCGCACAAGTCATCATGGTCCTGGGCTGGGCTTTTGGGACAGTCCTGCTGGCCGCCTGCTTTACCTTGATCACCGATCTGGCAGGTTTACTGATGCGCGTTCTGTACAAGCCAGCCGGGCTGCTTCTGTTGCGCTCCTCTACCTTGCGGGGCATGCTGGGCATCGCAGCGGTCAGCCTGTCCGCACTGGGTGTCTGGCAGGCAGTGCAAGTCCCCGAGCTCAAGTCCATCGAAGTAAAGGTCAAGGGCCTGTCCCCCAAGCTGGATGGTTTCAAGCTGGTGCAACTGACTGATCTGCACGCCAGTCGTCTGCTGCAAGGCCCCTGGATACAAGCCATTGTTGATAAAACACAGGCTTTGAAACCGGACCTGATCGTCATTACTGGTGATCTGGTCGATGGCACGGTGAAAGCGCGCCGCGATGACGTCGCCCCCTTGCAAGCCCTGTCTGCCCCGCAAGGGGTGTGGGTGATTGCAGGCAACCACGAGTACTACACCCAGTACCAGCCCTGGATAGAGCACTTCAACAGCCTTGGGCTACGTATGCTTCTGAACGAGCACAGCATTATTGAACAAGACGATGCTGCTTTTGCTTTGGCTGGCATTACTGACAAGTCGGCAGCCGTGCATGGGCAACCCATGCCCGATGTAGCTGCAGCAGTCGCCGGGATCCCTGCTGGCATGCCCATCATCATGTTGGCCCACCGCCCTGACACCGCCAAGGAAAGCGCAGCGGCCGGCACGGCCTTGCAGTTGTCGGGCCATACCCATGGCGGCCATATTGTGGGCATGCACAAGATCGTGCAGATGGCCAATGATGGCTATGTGGGTGGACTGTATCAAGTAGGGGATATGCAGTTGTACGTCAGCTACGGTGCCGGACTGTGGGCGGGCTTCCCGCTGCGACTGGGGCGCGCCTCAGAAATCACCTTGATTACCTTGCGCGCCTCCTGATTCCAGGACTGGAACCGGAGCATCAAGACACGCTGCGCAGCGCCCGTCGACACAGGCGCTGCACAGCAGCATTATCCGGCGCTTGCATCTGCCATTGGGCACATAGATCACGCACCCACTGCGGCTGATCCTTGGCCGCATCATTCAAGAAATTGGCTACCGAGTCCTGCACATACACACTGCCATCCCGATACAAGAGCTCAAGAATCGGCAACATGCGTTCCGGTTCTTTTTTCAGGATGGCAATATGTGCGCACCACACTCCCCGAGGGCGCAAAGCCTCACACGCAAAGCGACGCAGATATTCCGAGTCTGAGCGCGCCCACTGCTGCAAGCTCTGAATCGACGCATCCAGCTCGGCCACCAAATGAGGACGTACCGCCATCCAGGACCATTCACGCACACCAAAATGCGCATCATCAGCCAAAGGGCGCAGTGCCTCCAGGCGCTGAGGCACACTTAAAGATGCACGGGCTCCCACCATAAAGCAGGCCCAGCCCCGCACCACATCAGCCGGGTGATCCGAACAGCGCGTCCAGGCCATCTCGCCATACGTGTCCAGCAAATATTCCCCAATGGCTTTCATGCGCTTGAGAATGCCCAATTGGGCCAGGGTGTCGATGTGCTGTGCACCCTGCTCATCCAAATCCGGAAATACGGTCGCCACCAGCACGCGCTGATCGATGGCCAAGGACTCGGTCAGAGTAAGACCCTGGATTTCCCCCTTGGACAGAGCCAGCAAAATATCAGCCGGTATATCCGCGACCTTGGCATAAGCCTTGCGGTTCTCGATACTCATGACGCGTCTTCTCCACCAGCGGCTTTGTTCAACAAGGCGCTAAGCTGGGTGCACTCCGCCTCGGACAAATGCCGGAACAATTCGCCTATCCACTGGGCGTGAGTTCCTACCAGCGTCCTGGCCAACTCCGCCCCCTGAGGGCTGAGTTTCACCATGACAGAACGCCGATCGGTCTGGGCCGCAAAGCGCTGCACCAAGCCCGCTTTCAGCAGCCCATCCACCAGAGTTGTGACAGTCGCCCGCGTCACGCCTGCCCGTTCAGCCAGGATGTGGGAAGGCATGCCGTCGGGTGCTTCCTCCAGCAGGAACAAAAGTACAAAACGGGCTTCACTCAAGCCATGGGGCGCCAACAAGGCGGCGCAGTCCCGATCAATACGGGCAGACAAGGACAGGAGCTGAAAACACAGGGACATGCCCTGAACGTTGACGCCCTTTTGCTGCTCTGCGTGCGAGAGCAAGGCCCGATATTTCGCTTCCAGTTTCATAGTTCGACATCAAATGATTTGATGTCGAATCTTAATATCAGAGCGCTTCAAAAACAAGAAAAATAAAGGAGGGCTGATTTCACATCATGCCAATCCAATCCATAAAGCGGAATATGTCCAGGTAGTAAGGAGCCTATCGACAAAGACAGCCGTTTTTTCGACAAAAGAGTGTCGCCAAAATTCGACAATGCCACATTTTAAGCTTGATGCTTACAAGACAGGCCCACGCATGCGGTAAGGTATAAGGCTGGTCAGGCATCAGCCCTGCACCGTTCATCAGCAGCACACATGGAATCCGATTACCAGCATCATGAATAGCATCAAGAAATCGAGCAAATTGGCGAATGTTTTGTACGATATTCGCGGCCCCATCATGGACCGGGCCAAACAAATGGAAGACGAGGGCCAGCAACTGATCAAGCTCAATATCGGCAACTTGGCGGTATTCGGTTTTGACGCCCCGGAAGAAATCCAGCTCGACATGATCCGCAACCTGCCCAACTCTTCGGGCTACTCGGATAGCAAAGGTATTTTTGCCGCGCGCAAAGCCGTCATGCACTACACCCAGGAACAAGGGATCAAGGGCGTGACGCTGGAAGATATTTACCTGGGCAATGGCGCCTCTGAGCTGATTGCAATGGCCACCAACGCCCTGCTGGACGACGGTGACGAACTGCTCCTGCCCATGCCCGACTATCCGCTGTGGACGGCTGTCACCAGCCTGTCCGGCGGTACACCCGTGCACTACTTGTGTGACGAATCCAAAGGCTGGATTCCGGACCTGGACGATATCCGCTCCAAGATCACCCCACGCACCAAGGGCCTGGTTGTCATCAACCCGAACAACCCCACCGGCGTGCTCTACCCCGACTCGGTGCTACAAGCTCTGGTCGATATTGCTCGCGAATTCAATCTGGTGCTGCTAGCCGACGAGGTCTACGACAAGGTCCTGTTCGACGACATGAAGCACACCGCCATGGCCAGCCTGTCCAACGACGTACTGACCCTGACCTTCAACTCCCTGTCCAAGAGCTACCGCGCATGTGGTTACCGCGCAGGCTGGCTGGTGATTTCGGGCGACAAGAAAGCCGGTGCCGACTACATCGAAGGCCTGAGCATGCTGGCCAATATGAAGCTGTGCGCGAACGTGCCCGGCCAATGGGCCATTCAGACCGCCTTGGGTGGCTATCAAAGCATTAACGATCTGGTATGCGAAGGCGGACGCCTGCGCCGTCAGCGCGATCTGGCTTACGAGCTGATCACCGCGATTCCAGGGGTCAGCTGCGTCATGCCCCACGCTGCCCTGTACATGTTCCCGCGTCTGGATCCCGAGGTTTATCCCATCAAGGACGACCGCCAATTCTTCCTGCAACTGCTGGAAGCCACCCGCGTGATGCTGGTGCAAGGCACGGGCTTTAACTGGCCTCATCCGGATCACTTCCGCATGGTGTTCCTGCCCCACGAGCCGGACCTGCGCGAGGCCATCAACCGCATCGCCAAGTTCCTGAAAGACTACCGTATCAAGCACGGTACAGAACGGCCTGAGTTTGCCCAGGCGACCATTCCAGTCGTAGACAGCGCCGAAGCCGAATAAAAATCGGACTCAATGAAAAAAGCCAAGGACTCATTCTCCTTGGCTTTTTTTGGCACTCAAGATACTTGAGACAATTGCTCCGCAACCCAATCAATAAAGACACGCAGCCGAACATTCGTATGTTTGCTGCGATGAAAAGCCACATACAAGGGCATAGGGTCCATCGTCCAATCCGGGAATAACGCGATCAGGCGCCCTGCTTGCACCGCTTCCTTGGCCAAATACGCCGGCAGGCAAACCAGCCCCAAACCCGCTTCACCCGCTGCCAGATAGGCATTGCCATCATTCACGGCCAAGCCATAACGGCCTGGCAAAGAAACCCGTTCTTTATCGCGACGCAAGGCATAAGGAAACGGTTTGTTCTGATGCTCCCACAGGTACCCCACCATTCGATGCGCAGACCCGTCCAGCTCTTCAGGATGCACAACGGTACCAAACCGCTCCAGATACAAGGGTGCAGCATAGATGGACAGATGCAGCGCCCCCACCCGCTTGGCGATCAAGGACTGGTCCTGAATCTGACCACCTCGAACCACACAGTCCATGCTTTCATCGAGCAGATCTACCGTCTTGTCGCCTACGCCCATATCCAGCTGAATATCCGGGTAGCGTGCGTAGAACGACGGCAAGGCAGGCACCAGCACACGGCTGGCTAAAGGGCTGGGCACATCTACCCGCAAGCGGCCACTGGGCGAAGCCAAGGCTTGGGCCAGATCCCGCTCACTGTCTTCCAGATCGGCCAGCAATTGCACCACACGCTCAAAATAAAGTGCCCCAGCGCTGGTCACACTGACCTTGCGCGTCGTGCGATGCAGCAAGCTCACCTGCAAGCGTGCCTCCAATTGCTGCACCAGATGCGTGGCCCGGGTTCGGCTCAGATGCAAAGCTTGGGCCGCCTTGGTAAAGCTGCCCGTTTCCACCACCTTGGCAAAGGTATGCATCGCTTCGAAACGGTCCACGTATTGTCTCCAATCGGTTGCAGTGATTGTTTTGATTATAGAAATAGTGTTGTCTGCCATCCAGCGTTTATCTGTCCACGCACAAGACCTACAGTGCATAACTCAATGAACTTCACCTGCCCAGCAGGCACTGGAAAGCATGATGACTACCTTACGCCAAGCCGTCTTCCCCACCGAACGCCAAGCCTTGTATGAGCGCGGTCACTACTCACCGGCGATTCGTTCCAATGGCTTTTTGTTTATTTCTGGCCAAGTCGGCAGCCGCGAAGACGGCTCACCCGAGCCGGACCTGGAACAGCAAATACGCCTGGCCTTTGAGAACCTCAATACCGTGCTGGCCGCAGCAGGTTGCAGCTTTGCTCATGTGCTGGATGTGACGCTGTTTTTGGTGAACCCGGAAGCCAATCTGGAAACCCTGTGGAAGGTTCTGCCGGACTACTGGGGGGATGCGCCTTACCCGGCACTGACAGGCGTAGGGGTGCCTTGGCTGTCGGGTTTTCAGTTTGAAATCAAGGTGGTGGCACAACTGCCCGAACAAGCCTGATACGCAAGCTCTTGTCGCCATTATCGATAGGCTAATCGTGCTAATCGGACTCACTGCCAGGCAATGCGGCCAATACCGCAGCCTGCATACTTTGCGTAAACGCGGTATCGCCCATGGCCCGACTGAGCATCCCTGTCCCCAACATGGCGGCAAACAAGAGCATGACTTGCTCTTCGGTCTGCTCGGCACACGCTTGCAGGGCAACGCCACGAAACTGCTCAAACAAGCTCTCTACGCCTTCACTGTAAATTGCCGTGGTCTGCGCATCCGCAGGCAGGCCGCTGGCCAGGGAAGAAAAGGCCAGGATCGGGCAGCTTTGGGTTTGAGGACGGTGCTTGAAATATCGCCGCATCAAGGCTTGAAACCCTTGCACGGCGTCCTGTTCATAGCGCTGGTTGATACGCTCCCAGGATTCGGAGGACTGGGTAAAAGCAAATCGGGAGGCCTCATCAATCAAAGCCTCCTTGGACACAAACTGCTTGTAGAACGCGCCTGCCGTCAAGCCCGCCTCTTTCATGATGTCCCCGATCGAGACCCCTTCCACTCCATGTTTGCGAAACAGTCGGCAAGCCGTCTCCAGCACACGCTCGCGGTTGCGTTCGGCCTGCTCACGCGAGACACGCCCCATTCAAACCTCCGGACGACGAAAGGCAATCAGCTTGGCAATCAGGCGCTGGCACACTTCATTGTTCTGATTCAGGGTGTGAGACTCCACCACCACCATGCCCCTGTCCGCTTTGGAGCGGGAGAGCTGAATGTCGATGATTTTACTGAGCACATGCAAGACATCGCCAGGGCGCGTAGCCCGTGGCCAATCGATTTGCCCACCTGCACCAATAATCCCCTGACTGAATACCAGGCTGTCCACCAAAAGCCTCATGGTAATGGCGGCGGTATGCCATCCACTGGCGGCCAGCCCCTGAAAGAACGTGCCCTTGGCCGCCTCTGCATCCAGATGGAAAGGCTGCGGATCGAACTGGCGGGCAAAGCTGACAATTTGCGCTTCATCCAGAGCATGTTCTGCGCTGCGAAACTCCATTCCCAGGGCCAGATCCTCAAGATAGACAGGTGCTGTAAGGCTCATCCGAATACTCTCCAGAAAGTGTGTGAGTACGCGTCGCTGCCCGCGTAAATAGATTATGGATGGCAGCTATCCTTGCACAGCTTTCCTGGGAAAGCAAGGATAGATTATGGCCATACTCTATTTTTAAAATGGTAATAGTTCTACTTTTTTTACTGCGGAACAAACCATCCAGAAGCTTGCAAGCAGGTGCCTGAGTAACGAAAAACAGTCTAAAAATCAGTTCCTTGCGGCCAGTTGAAGGCACAGTATCCAGTGGCACACCCGTCAGGCCACACCCCTGCTACTACAGGGACAATGCATCTTGAATGCTACACATCCCTCCAAAAACCAACGCCTGAGTTTTCTACCGTTCTACATCCTGATTACAATCACACTCTTGCGGTTTTGTCGGAACGAACGGTGTTTCATACCCGTCTTTCTTTCCCAGGCACAACCAGTCCTTACCCTGCCCTGAGGCCACAAGCTTGTTGATTCAACAAGTCTTTTGTACCCGCTTCAAGCATGGCTAACCCATTGATTAAGAGGAGATCCTACACCTATGTGCACATTCATTTATGCACTCTTCTTTGGTATAGAGAACGGCTCAAGTTTTCGATTTCGCAGCGCGATAATCTAGACTTGAGCGAAGCATTAACTTACTGAAGGACTTCACTCAGGCCTCAAGAATTATCGTCAGCTTCTATTGACGAGGATGCGCTGTACCCGCGCACCCAAAAAACTTGAGCATGTCATGAGTACTTTACTGTCAGTCCACTCACTCTCTTACGAAACCCTTTCCGGTCCTTTATTCAAAGAAATTGCCTTCACTATCAAGGCCGGAGATCGAGTTGGACTTATAGGCCACAACGGTTGTGGCAAAAGCACCTTAATCAGCCTGCTGTGCGGCGAACTGACGCCCAGGCAAGGCAGTATTTCACTAGCAAACCACTGCATTCTGGCGCGTGTTGAGCAATACCTGCCAGCGGATCTGCACGCCTTGAGTTTGCTGAACGCCGTACTGGCTGCCCTGCCCGCAGAGCAGCACGACACGGATGCCTGGCGCGCAGAAAGCTTGCTTGGCGAGATGGGCTTTCAGGAACAGGACTGGCATACCCGGGTCAGTGCCTTAAGTGGTGGGCAGTACACTCGCCTGCTGCTGGCACGGGCCTTGATTACCCAGCCTGATCTGCTCTTGCTGGACGAACCCAGCAACCACCTGGACCTGCCTTCCCTGCTTTGGCTGGAAAGCTTTCTAAGCAATTGGCGCGGCACATTTTTGCTGGTCTCTCACGACCAGCGCTTGCTGGATCGCGTGTGCAACAGCACCATTATTTTGCGCGATCGTACGCTGTCTTTTTTCTCTCTACCCTGCTCGGCTGCGCGTGAAGCGTTGCGCAATCGAGACGAGGCGGATTGGCGTCGTCATCAAGGCGAGCAAAAGGAAATTGATCGCATCGAACAAAGCGCAAAACGCTTGGCTATCTGGGGACAGGTCTACGACAACGAGACCTTTTCCCGCAAAGCCCAAAGCATGGAAAAGCGCCTGTCCAAACTGCGCGAAAACCAGACCGATCTGACGGATGGCACACCCTGGACCTTGCAGTTGCATGGCCTGGACATGAAGGCAGATCGCCTACTGGATATTGCAGATATGGTCGTCAGCCCGGCACAGAACCTGCCTGCTCTCTTTCAAGCCCATGGCCTGCAGGTGCGCAGCGGGGATCACATCGGATTGGTCGGTCGCAATGGTTGCGGTAAATCCTCTTTATTGCGTCAGCTATGGCAATACCGGCAGGACGAGGTGGACATGGACGGGCTGAAGTTTCACCCGCAATGCCGCATTGGTTATTACGACCAGGACCAACAGCAACTGGATGGTTCCAAGACCTTGCTGCATGCCTTGCAGGACTTTTCGCCCTTGCCGGACGATGTCAGGAAAATGGCGCTGATCAGTGCCGGTTTTCCTTATCTGCGGCATGCACAGAAAGTGAATAGCTTGAGTGGTGGCGAGCGTGCTCGGCTGATGTTTATTGCCCTGTCGCTGGCCAACTATCATCTGCTCTTTCTGGACGAGCCAACCAACCACCTGGACCTGGACGGCAAGGAAGAACTGGCAGAGGAACTGTGCGAATTCAAAGGCGGTTTTATCCTGGTCACCCATGACCGGGAGCTGCTGGAGAAAAGCTGCAATCGCTTCTGGCTGGTGGACGAGGGTTCCTTGACGGAAATGCAGGACTTGACGCAGTTGTATGCTGCTCTGGTCCAGACAGGTCAGCCAGAGGAATCCTCACCCATCCTCAGCCCGGGCACAGGAAGCACAACAAGGGCTCAATCAGCCCCCTCCAGCGACGACACATTGCTGGAACAACTGATTGAACTGGAAAGCAAACTGGAGGCTGATCTGGCACGCAAGCCCAAGCATCAAAAGCCTGGCTTGCAAGAGGTCTGGCAAGCGGAAATCCACAAGCTGCGCCAAGCCTTGAACCTGGAGTAATCCAGACCTTATGCCTTGTCTGCTCAACAGATCCGGCAAGGCATAAAAACAGCCCCTTGTTATCAGATTCAACAAGGGGCTGTCTGTATCTGCTGGGCTTCAGTCTGCTAAATCCAGCACCAAGGTCTGCGACATCAAGGACGAACCCTCACGCAAAGGCTCGGGCTCTCCGCTGGGCACAAAGCCATAACTCTCATACAGCCGGACGGCTGCTTCATTCGTCAGGGTCACGCCTAAGCGAACACAGGCTGCTTGCCTGCTTTTTGCCCATTGCACTGCGGTATCCAGCAGAGCAAAACCCGCTCGCAAACCTCGCGCCGACGGCGCCACCCACATCTGATAAATATCGGCCAGAACGGGCTCTGAGGCAGACAACTTGCACCAGACCAGGCCGCAAGCCTGCCCCTCTTTTTCAGCGAACAAGACGCGGTCCGTCTCGGACGCACAAGCAGCTTGAATCCGCTCCTGCCAGAAATGCTCAGGATGTGTGGACTCCACGGCATAGGTACTCCCAAATGCATCGGGACAATCACGCAAGGCGCCAAGACGCAATGCTTGATACAGACGCCATTCCTGCGCCTGAACCGGACGAATAGAGATCACAACACATCCTTTTCAAGAAAAATCTGGCG
This sequence comes from Alcaligenes sp. NLF5-7, assembly GCF_024266725.1. Taxonomy (NCBI): domain Bacteria; kingdom Pseudomonadati; phylum Pseudomonadota; class Betaproteobacteria; order Burkholderiales; family Alcaligenaceae; genus Alcaligenes; species Alcaligenes sp. NLF5-7. The sequence goes on along the minus strand of NZ_CP100755.1, from coordinate 3,268,191 downwards.
GCGATCAAGGCCGCACGGCCGTCACCTCCAGCTCGACCAGCCAGCCTGGGTTCACCAGAGCCTGGACCGCCATGGCTGATCGCACAGGCAGATTTGGCTGCTCCTTGGTTCCAAAGTACTTGGAATAGCCTGCCATAAAGCCGTCAAAATCCAACTTGCCATCCTCCGGAGCAACCAGGAAGGCCTGCATCTTGATAATGTCCCCTACCGACATGCCCATCCCTTCCAACTGAGCCTTGATCTGCTCCATGATGGATTCGGTTTGCTGCTGCATATTGCCGTAGGCTGCCGTGCTGGCCGCATCAGCCGACTTGTCGCGCACAGCGGGAACAGTACCGCTCAAGTACACCGTGGTTTTACCGGCAGGCACTTCCACTGCCGTCAGAATCGGGAAATCCGAATTGGGAATAGGATGGCGCTTCACATCCTGCGCCAACGCTGGTGCAGCCAGACTACTGATCAGAGCAGCAGAGGCAAGCATCTTCACGACATTCATAGTTTTCTCCTGATTGAAGGTGTAAAAACCAAGACTTCATTAGGTACGAGCTCTTCCCTAAAGCCTATTTAATTTCAGAAAGCCGCTCTAAAGTTCAGACAGTTATCTTTTGATTCAAAAAAACTGACTTTCTGTAGTCTGTGCAGCGGGCTGTTATCCAGGCAGCAATCGCATCCACAGAAAATCTCTAAGGAGTCCAAGGCTTAATGCAAAGGCCTCAACAGCAATAAAGCACACAAAGCCAGCATGAAAACAGCGATGCTGCCATCCAGTACACGCCAGGCCAACGGCTGACGAAACACAGGTTGCAGCAACCGCGCCCCATAGCCCAAGGCCAGAAACCAGCTGGCACTGGCCGCACAGGCCCCCAAAGCAAATGCCCACTGCAAGTTACCGGGATAAGGCGTGGACAGACTGCCCAACAGCACCATCGTATCCAGATAGACGTGGGGGTTCAAAAAGGTGAACGCCAGACAGGTCAGCAAGATACGGCGTCGATTGCGCTCGCTCCCCTGCCCGGCCATCAGGCTTCCTTTACCCGTCCAGGCCCGCTGCGCGGCCAGCAGCCCATACCAGGCCAGAAAAGCCGCGCCACCAAAGCGCAGAACTTGCAGCAAACCAGGCCATTCCTGTACCAACGTACCAATGCCAGCCACGCCCCCCAGAATCAGGACAATGTCGGCCAGCGCGCAGATTGCCACCACCAGCCCCACATGACTGCGCTCCAAGCCCTGTCGCAACACAAAGGCATTTTGAGTGCCGATAGCCATGATCAGGCCCGCCCCCGTCAGAAAGCCAGTTGCAACAACAGAGAAGAACATGCCAGCCATCCACAGAATTGAAAAACTGCGTTATGGTGCTGTCATTTACGGTTTAAGAAAAGCTAATTATTCTTCACTTAATTAAGAATAATTAATCAAACAAGCCAATTATGGATCTGCTGCACCCACAACTACGAGCATTTACGGCCGTCCTGGAAGAAGGCAGTTTTGAAGCAGCCGGGCGCAAGCTGTACATCACCACCTCAGCCATCTCGCAGCGTATCAAAGCGCTGGAGGACAGACTGGGGCAAGTGCTGGTCCTGCGCCAGCCGCCTTGTCGTCCAACACCGGCGGGAGAGTTGCTGCTGCGTCGTGTACGGCCCATGCAGGTTCTGGAAGCCGAGGCCGTCGCAGACTTCCTGCCAGAGCAAAATGGCCCACGACGGCCTATCGCCATTGCGGTCAATAGTGACTCGCTGGACACCTGGTTTCTGGAAGCCTTGTCCCGGCTAAGTCAGGAATATGGCTATCTGTTTGATGTGCGCGTGGATGATCAGGACCACACACTGGAATTGATACGCAATGGCTCCGTGCTGGGCGCGGTCACTGCCGAACCTGCCCCCCTTCAAGGCTGCGAGGTGCAGGCCTTGGGCATCATGCGCTATCAGGCCATTGCTTCTCCCGAGTTTGTGGCCCGCCATTTTGGATTGGGAATAGACGCAGCATCCCTGGCTCAAGCCCCCATGATCGTCTTTAACCGCAAGGACGAATTACAGTGGCGCTTTATACGCCAAATCACGAATGACTCCGTAGCCCCTCCCATCCACTACCTGCCCACCTCCACCGGCTTTGTGAAAGCAGCGGCTTTGGGCCTGGGGTGGTGTCTGGCACCCGACTCCATGGTCAGCGATGCCCTGGCCGCCGAAGAGCTGGCTTTAGTCGCCCCCGGCCTGTGGCTGGATGTGCCTTTGTATTGGCAACATGCGGCTATCCGCTCCGACACCTTGCGCAATATGGGTAGGGCCCTTCAAGAAGCGACCCGCAGCTCATTGCTGCCGGCGCCTTCTTGAACAGCTCTTTGAGGCCCGTACGGGGAAACAATGGGTGAAGTTTTCCACTTCAGGAAGATGGCAGAAGTCTGATTCACGCCGACTCTTGCCACAGACTTGTCGAGAACAGCACTCAGGACTTTCGTTTGGTTCTGGAAGGTCGGGCAAGCTCAGAAATAATGCGCGCCAGCTTCTGCGCCGCTTCCCTCATTTGCTCGGGACTGAATGCGCTCAAACCCAGAATCAGTCCCGAAGGTCCCTGCCCAGCGTGATACATGGGTGAGACGGGACGCACTGCCACGCCTTCCTTCATGGCTCGCTGCGCCACCACCACATCATCAACCGGCGAGGTCAGCCACAAGACGGAATGCATGCCTTGATCGCTTGGCTGCAAGCTGGCCAAATCACTGGGCAAAGCCTCGCGCACAATCTCAAAAAGGTGGTTACGACATTGGGTGTAGATCCCGCGCATACGCCGAATATGGCGCTCCAGATGCCCCTCTGAAATAAAGCTGGCCAAGACATGCTGGTCTGCACTGGGCGGGTGCCGATCCAGCAGAACGCGCGCTCCGCAAAATGCCTGGACCAACTGCGGCGGCACAATCGCATAACCCAGACGCAGCGAGGGAAACAACACCTTGCTGAAGGTTCCCAGATAGATCACCCGCTCCGGGTCCAGACCCTGCAGGGAAGGAAAGGGATGGCCACTGTAGCGGAACTCGCTATCGTAATCATCTTCGACAATCCAGGCGGACATATCGCGTGCCCAGGCCAACAAGGCATTGCGCCGCGCCATGCTCATGGGCATGCCCAAAGGATATTGATGCGAGGGAGTGACAAAGGCAAGCCGCGCATCTGCTTGCAAACGTATGCCCGCAGCCACATCCAGCCCCTCTTCATCCACCGGTACACGAACCATACGTTCCGGCGAACCTATCGTATTCAAGATCGCGGTAATACCGGGATAGGCGGGGTTCTCCACCCAGGCAAAATCCTGCCTGCCCATCAACACCAAACAAGCCAGAAACAAGCCCTGCTGTGTACCCGTCGTCACAATGACCTGCTCCGCCTCGCAGCGCACCGAGCGTGACCGGCGCACGTACTCTGCAATAGCCTCTCGTAATGGCAAGGCGCCTTGAGGGTCCCCATAACCACCCGGCGCGCCCTGACCATGGGCCCGCAAGCGATTCCCCAAGCGTCGCCAGATGGGGCCTGGCGCGGCGGCACCCAAGGGGATCGACACGGCAAACGGGGCAGAGGGTAAAGGCTGAAATTGAGCCGCAACCGTATTGAATGGCTGGGCGGCAAGTGGTGCAGGCTGGGCAGGCAGCGATGCCGTCCTGCGTTTCTTCGGCCTTGTTTTGGGATTGGCCAGCGAGTGAGCGATGTAAGTGCCCACGCCCGGCGAGGACTCCAGAAAGCCTTCGGCAATCAGTTGCTCGAAAGCCTCTACGACCGTGCCACGGGCGACACCCAAAGACGCTGCCAAGGCTCGTGTGGAGGGCAAGGACTCACCCGGCTTGAGCGCACCGTTTTTTACTGCTTCGCGCAACTTCTGCGCCAACTGACGGCCCAGGCCCCCTGCACTTCGGTCCAGTTCGCCAAGGGAAGGAATCTTTGGATTATGAGCAGTACGAGACATGAATTGTGGTCCATAAAAATAGCGCCAAACTGGTACAGATCAATGATCCAGAATAGACCAATAATAGACACATCGTCCCTGAACCCCAAGCCAAGAAAGACAACGATGTATATCCCCGCTCACTTCGATGAATCCCGCCCTGAATCACTGCACGAGCTGATCGCCCAGCATCCACTGGGCATTCTGGTCGCCCATGGCAAAAGCGGACTAAGCGCGAATCACCTGCCCTTCATGCTGCATCCCCAGGAAGGTGCACAAGGAGTACTGCACTGCCACGTCGCCAGAAACAATCCCGTCTGGCAAGACCTGGAAAACGGTGACGAAGTGATGGTGATATTCCGTGCAGGAGACGCCTACATCTCCCCACAGTGGTTCCCAAGCAAATTGGAAACACACAAGCAAGTTCCGTCCTGGAACTACATCGTGGCACACGCCTATGGGCGAGCAAGAATACGCGATGAAGAACGCTATGTGCGCGGGGCCGTGGCACGTTTGACCCGCATCCACGAAGCCAGCCAGCCCGTACCCTGGAAGATGACAGATGGCCCCAAGGACTATATCGACGCCATGCTGAAAGCCATTGTCGGAATTGAAATTGAGATCACTCGGCTGATCGGCAAAGCCAAGCTGAGCCAGAATAAGGAGGCTCGGGATGTGGAGGCGGCATCAGCAGCATTAATCAGCCAGGGAGATCATTTCATTGGCTGTGCGATGCAGGCGGTGGCAGTAGACAAACGGGAGCAGGAGAACAAAGCGTAGATCACCTGTTCCCCAGCAATAAATATCTTTGCGTCTATTTTTTATGTGCTGAGTGAAGCCAATGCCCGCAAGGGTGACGGCTTCACTCAAGCAGCCGCCTCGGCAACAGCCTTGCGCACAGCTTCACGCGCCCCTACCCGCTCCAGATAAGCACTTAGTTTGGGAAATTGGCTCATATCGACTGCATCCCCCTCCAGCCAACCACCTACTGTGTACAGATAAGCATCAGCTACGCTGAACTGCTCGCCCAACACCCAGGGACCCACAATCAAGGATTCCAGATAAGCCGCACAAACCGTCATGTTTTGCGGCACCTTGGCTCGCATGGCTTCTTCCGCCGCTGGATCATCTGCCCAACGAGAGCCACGGCGCTTATGTGCGTGGGCCACATGCACCGTGGACGCCAGATAGCTATGCAGTTCCTGCATACGGGCGAATGCAAAAGGATCATTCACAGGCGCCAGCTTGGCATCCGGAAAGCTCTGTGCCACAAAAGCCAGCAAGGCCGGGGTTTCCGTCAAAGCCCCCTGCTCTGTCACCAGTGCCGGCACACGCCCTTTGGGATTGACGCGCAGAAACTCCGGGCTTTGCTGTTGATTCGCACCAAAATCAAGCTTGACCACATCAAAGTCAGCCCCTGCTTCATGCAGCGCAATATGAGTTGCAAGCGCGCAGGTACCTGGCGCGGAATAGAACGCCCAACGAGACATGTCGATCTCCTTTTGTCCATAAAACGAAGGGATCATTATGACGCTGAAGCCTTGTTGAGCAAGCAGAAAACAAAAAACCCAACAGCCGTTAAGCTGTTGGGTTCCTTGGGATATCTTGGTGGAGTCGGGGGGAATTGAACCCCCGTCCGCAAGCCGTCCACAGACAGTTCTACATGTGTAGTCAATTAATTTTAAGTTTTAACCTTGGACTGTGCCAATTGACAGGCCTTTCCTTGGCGATCCACTAAGTTTTAGAACCGGACTTCGTGGCGCAGGCCGATTCGATTCTTTGTAAATAACACTGCTGTAGGTTGCCCTACCTAACCCAAAGACAAATTAGTGCAGTGGCCCAGCCTTAAGCGGCTAGAGCGAAACGCTCGTCGTTGGCGTTTGTAGTTTTCCAGTGGATTTACGAGCGTACTGGTGCTCGACACGCCCTGATCTGCTTCTTGACCCACGTCGAAGCCATGTCGACCCCATGTGGATTAGCAACCATATCACATCGGCTACAAAATGTATAGCTCCTGGTGCTAGAATAACCCTCTTCCGCGCTCTGGCTGAGTCCTCGCCAGAGCGTTTTTCACGTACTTCACGCCTACCCATTTGTTTGGAGTCGCTTTTCATGGCCCATCCCGCCAACCAAGCCAGAGGCCCATTAGGCTTTATCCTGCACGGCAGTCTTGTTACTCAAATTGTGATCGGTTTGATCGCCGGTATTTTGCTGGGACGCTTTGCTCCCGATGCCGCGCACTCGATCGCCCTGCTGGGCCAATTATTTGTCTCTGCCTTGAAGTCGGTTGCGCCGATTCTGGTGTTTGTTCTGGTGATGTCTTCCATTGCCAACCAAAAAGCCCAGTCCTCCACCCGCATGGGTCCTATTTTGCTCTTGTACGTGCTGGGCACCTTCCTGGCTGCACTGATTGCCGTGATCGCCAGCTTCGCCTTCCCCGTCAAGCTCAAGCTGGATCTGGCCGATGCCACCTTGAACCCTCCTGGCAATATCGTTGAGGTATTGCTGGATCTGCTGACCAGCATTGTGGTGAACCCGGTTGATGCCTTGCTCAATGCCAACTACATGGGCATTTTGGCCTGGGCTATTGCTCTGGGTCTGGCGCTGAAACACGGCTCGCAAGGTTCTCGCGACCTGCTGACCGATATGGCCAATGCCGTGTCGTCCTTGGTGCGCCTGGTCATTCGCTTTGCGCCGCTAGGTATTTTTGGTCTGGTAGCCGTCACCATTGCCGAGTCCGGCTTTGATGCGCTGCGCCAATACGGACTGCTGCTGATTGTGCTGGTAGGCTGCATGCTGGTGGTGGCTCTAGTCGTCAACCCCTTGATCGTGTTTGCCAAGCTTCGTCGCAACCCCTACCCGCTGGTATTCACCTGCCTGCGTGAAAGCGGTATCACAGCCTTTTTCACCCGCAGTTCTGCGGCCAACATCCCTGTGAACATGGCTTTGTGCGAGCGCCTGGGCCTGCATAAGGACACCTACTCGGTTTCAATTCCACTGGGTGCCACCATCAATATGGCCGGTGCTGCCGTTACGATTACCGTCCTGACGCTGGCTGCGGTGCACACACTGGAAATCCCGGCTGACCTGCCTACCGCCCTGCTGCTGAGCCTGGTGGCTACCATTGCCGCTTGCGGTGCATCGGGCGTTGCTGGTGGCTCTTTGCTGCTGATTCCACTAGCCTGCAATATGTTCGGTATTTCCAACGATGTCGCCATGCAAGTGGTTGGCGTTGGCTTTGTGATTGGAGTGGTACAAGACTCGGTAGAAACGGCCTTGAACTCCTCGACCGACGTGCTGTTTACCGCTGCGGCAACACTCGAACCAGGCCGTGCCTGATTTGATATCTTGACGCACAAGGGGCCAGCCATTCAGGCTGGCCTTTTTTGTAGGCCGATCAAGCAACGCCTGATTGCCTCAGCCCAAGTACCCGCCGCCATGCTTGAGTGTGCAGGCACTCAATGCTTCTGCAATCAGACTCTTACCAAGGAATCTTCGTGGATTTAGCCAGCCTTTCTCTGTATATCGTTGCAGTATCGGCCGTCACTATCATGCCGGGCCCCACCATGCTGCTTGCCTTGAACAATGGTGCACATGGCGGCAAACGGATCGCAGCATGCGGTATTGCGGGTGCGGCGCTCTCGGACCTGATTCTGATTGCTGCCGTCGGCTGTGGACTGGGCGCGCTGCTGCTTGCCTCCGAGCAGCTTTTCACAGTGGTGAAATGGATAGGTGCGGCGTATCTGCTCTATCTGGCCTATGGTCTCTGGCACGCTCCGGTCAGCTCTATCCAGACAGGCACCCCCACGGAAAAAGTTCGGACGGGTCGCGCGGCTTTTCTGCGATCTTTGCTGGTTGCCCTGTCCAACCCTAAAGCGCTGCTGTTCTTCTCTGCATTTTTGCCGCAATTCATTCGTCCGGAAGAAGCGATTGCCGTTCAGTACATCACACTGGCCTTGGTCACAGCCCTGATTGATATGGCTTTAATGACTGTCTATGCCGTGGGTGGCCATCACGCCATGCGGCTGCTTTCCGGCAAGGCTATGCGTTGGTTGAACCGGGCTTGTGCTGGCATGCTGGCAGGTCTGGGTATTGCGCTAAGTCTGTATCGACGCGGTAATTCCAACTGAAGATCGCAACCGCCAAGGAAAACAAGGGACCTGAATCGGTCCCTTTTTCTTATGTGCTGCAAGCCAGTCTTGTCTACGACAAGACTGCACCTCACCATCCGTGACGCTAGAGCAACACGCCAAACGACAAACCGCAAACCCGTGCCAGGTCCTTTCACCCAGCGCCATGTTCAGGCTGATGGGATCGTATATCATCATTCAGATGGCCACCACGAATAGCCTGCTACGGGTTCAGAACAGCCATGTCTCACAAACTCCGGTTTGCCCCAGCGGCCAGCAGCCCAGCCTGAACCGGCACGATTTCCCTTCACCCCGAATCAACAAGGAGCCAAGATGAAGCGTATCTATTTAGCGGGTCCTGATGTGTTTTTCAGCGATGCCACCGAGCGTGCCAAGCTGCACAAGCAATTGGTACGAGACTTTGGCTTCAAGCCCTTGCATCCCGTTGATCAGGAAGAGATCGAGGCCTCGGCTATCTACCACCACAATATTCGTCTGCTGGACCAAGCCGATGCGGTTCTGGCCAATATCACGCCCTTTCGAGGCGCAGAGATTGATACCGGCACCGCTTTTGAAATCGGTTACGCCGTAGCCCAGGGCCTGCCTGTTTTTACCTACCGCTCTACCGCCGATACCGTTCTGGACACCGTCCGCGAGCACTACAGCCCAGTTGTGCTGGACCCGGCCAGCCAGATCTGGCGTGATCGCAATGGTGCGCTGATCGAAGACTTTGGCCTGCCCTCGAACTTGATGGTGGCGATCAGCACGGAGTTTGTACACGGTTCCTTTACAGATGCCCTGATCGCCGCACAGGATTATTTCAAAGCTATTGGCTAATTCATTTTCGGAAAAAATACTGCTGATTAATCAATCACAAGCAGTCAAACAGAGTCAAAATTAAACGGTTTTCAGGGACATTAAACGCATCTTGTACTCAGGTATGATGTGGACTTGAAACTCCCTGCCCGAACACAGGAACCACAATTGGTTCCCCGCCGCACCCGCTTTTCCTGAATCAAAAAAACAGGGCTATGCCCCGCACCATGCCAGACACCAGCAACATCTCTTTTCTTGATCGTGTACGCGCCATTCTTAGTGATCTCCCCGCTTCCGAACGACGTCTGGCCCAATTCACACTGGATTTCTCGGGTGATTTATCCAGCTACAACGCCTCGGAACTCGCCAGTCTGGCCCAAGTTTCCAATGCCACTGTCACACGTCTGATCCGTCGTCTGGAATACGCCAACTACGAAGCGGCACGCAAGCAGATTCGCACGGAAAGAACGGATGACTCCTTCACCTCGGTCCACCAGCCGCTATCTCCGGGCGAGGCCGCCTTGCACTCACACTTGCAGGAAAGCTATAGCAAACTGGGCAATACCTATCGGCATCTGTCCCATTCTGTTCTGCAGGAAGCCAGTCAAGCCATCAGCCGTGCGCGGCAGGTTTGGCTGGTGGGTTTGCGGGCAAACTACTTTCTGGCCGGGCATTTTTACTGGCATTTGTCCAAACTCATGCCGGGCGTACGGCTTATCCCCGGAGCGGGGCAAACCGTCTCCGACTACCTGGCCGACATTCAGCACCAGGATGTCGTGATTGTTTTTGATTTGCATCCACGCCCCAGCTACATGCCGGAGCTGATCGGACGCCTGGAAACACGCTGTGCGGACATCGTGCTGATCACCGACCAGGATTACAAAGAGCGGCCCAAGAGCCGCTGGTCCCTGCCCTGCCAGCCTGGGCCTGAAGCGCTGCCTGATAATTCGGTGGCCGTTGCCAGCCTGTCTCATCTGCTGCTGTCCGAAATACTGAAAGTACGTGGCGCTGATCGCCGTGATGAATCAGAACAAGAACTGGCCACCGCTGACGCGCTGTTTTGAACTAACAAAAAACACCCTTTTCAAGCTCTGCAAGCCACTCAGAGCAGAAGAGACCAGCTCTTGTGCCAGTGCGTCTCCTGCATCATTTGCCCCGCCCAGCTAAACCAAGGCTCCAAAATCAGAGCCGTCTCCTCCCTCATCTACGACCAAAGTCGCCTGTTGGGAAAAGTTGATTCGTTCTATACATGCTGTACACAGAGCGCCCTCAAGCGCCAACTCTCTGTACACGCCGTGTTTAGAGAGCCTCGATGCCAAGAATCATCAAACCCCATAAGGAGACATAAGAATGAGCTCAGCCAATACTGTCGTGACGGCAGTAACCCAGCACCCCGCCTATCAAGAGCTGCTTAGAAGACGCAACCGCATGAGCCTGGTTTTTTTCGGCTTGACCGTGATTGTGTACGCCGGTTTTATCTTGACCCTGGCCTTTGACCCCGAACTTTTCAGCCGCTCTGTCGGCTCCATGACCATGACCATTGGCGTGCTTAGCGCCGCCATTGTGCTGATTAGCGCCGTCGTCCTGGTGTCCACCTTCGTCTACATTTCCAATAAGGTGTATGACCCCTTGCTGGCTCAAATCATGAAGGACGTGACATGAAGAGACTACTTCTGAGCCTGGGCCTGTTCAGTCTGGCCAGCGGCAATGCCATGGCGGCCTCCCCCGGCCAGGCCAATACCTCCGCCATTGTCATGTTCCTGATCTTTATTGCCGGGACTATGGGCATCACCTGGTGGGCGGCACGCCGCACACGCACCACGTCCGACTTTTACACCGCCGGTGGCGGTTTGACCGGCTTTCAAAACGGCCTGGCAATTGCCGGGGACTATCTGTCCGCCGCTTCTTTCCTGGGGATTGCGGGCATGGTGTACGTCAGCGGTTTCGACGGCATGATTTACGCCATCGGCTTCATGTTCGGCTGGCCGGTTGTGATGTTCCTGATTGCAGAGCGCCTGCGCAATCTGGGCCGCTACAACTTTGCCGACGTCACCTCGTTTCGCCTGTCGCAAAACCCCATGCGGATTCTGGCGGCCAGTGCCTCCCTATTGATCATCGCCCTGTACCTGATCGCGCAAATGGTCGGTGCTGGCAAGCTGATCGTGCTGTTGTTTGGTCTGGACTACAACGTGGCCGTGGTGATTGTGGGTTCGCTGATGATGATTTACGTCACCTTTGGCGGCATGACGGCCACCACTTGGGTACAAATCATCAAAGCCGTGCTGATGCTGGTCGGTGCTACCTTGATGACTGTTCTAGTTTTGGCCGCGTTCTATTGGGATGTCGATGCCATGCTGGCCGCCGCCGTGGAAACACACCCCACCGGACACGCCATTCTTGAGCCCGGCGCTGCCGTCAGCAGCAACCCGCTGAACGTGCTGTCCCTGGGTATTGCGCTGGCCTTCGGTACCGCAGGTTTGCCCCATATCCTGATGCGTTTCTTCACTGTGGCGGACGCCAAGGAAGCCCGCAAATCCGTGATCTACGCCAGCAGCTTTATTGGCTACTTCTACCTGCTGACCTTCATCATCGGTTTCGGTGCGATTGCCTTGCTGGTCAAGCATCCCGAGTACTTCCAGACGGGTCCGGACGGCTCTTTCAATATGCTGACCAACCTGATTGGCGGCACCAATATGGTGGCGGTGCACCTGGCCAATGCGGTAGGCGGCAACCTGTTGCTGGGCTTCCTGGCGGCAGTCACCTTTGCAACGATTGTGGCCGTGGTTGCAGGCTTGGCCTTGGCCGGTGCCGCCGCCATTTCTCATGACCTGTACGCCAACGTCATTGCCAAAGGCCGCGCCACCGAGAAAGACCAGATGCGCATTTCGCGTATCTCCACAGTGGTGTTGGGCGTGCTGGCGATTTTGCTGGGCATTATCTTTGAAAACCAGAACGTCGCCTTCATGGTGGGCCTTGCCTTTGCCATTGCAGCCAGTGCCAACTTCCCGGTCCTGGTGCTGTCGATTGCCTGGCGTGGCTGCACCACGCGTGGTGCCACCATTGGCGGTTTTCTGGGCCTGGTCACCGCCACGGTGTGGGTGGTCTTGAGTAGCACCGTGTGGGTGGATGTCTTCGGTTTTGCCGAGCCCATCACCCCCTTCCCTAACCCTGGCATCCTGTCCATTCCGCTGGCTTTCTTCTCGATCTGGCTATTCTCAACCCTGGACAACAGTGCCCGCGCTGCCAAGGAACGCGAAGCCTTCGAGGCTCTGACCGTACGCAGTCAAACCGGCATTGGTGCTGCCAGCGCCAGCGCTCACTAAACACACTTTTCATGCTGATGTAATCAGCACGCAGGAACAAGAACAGGGCATTTCGGTGCCCTGTTTTTACTGATAGGCAGCTCATCCTGGCAGGCACCATTACAGATACTTGAACATGGCATAATCCCCACATGAATGAACTGCTCATTGCTGACGATCACCCCCTGTTTCGTGAGGCGTTACGAGGCGTCGTCGCCAGCCTGTTTCCCGGCACGGCCATCTACGAAGCGGATCGTATCTCCAATTTGTATCCCCTGGTCGACGACCATCCTGACGCCGATCTGCTCTTGCTGGATCTGGATATTCCAGGGGCAATCGGTTTCAGCGCTTTAGTCCATTTACGCGCGACCTACCCATCCCTGCCCATCATTCTGGTCACCGCCCATGAAGAGGCCCGCTTCATGCGCCGCGCCATGGATCACGGAGCCATGGGCTTCATCCCAAAATCCATTGATGCACAGACGCTGGGCGTAGCCCTGCAGGTGGTTCTGGATGGTGGCACCTGGTTGCCGGAAATCGGCTCTTCCTCTCCGGGCATCAGCCTGGACGAACGGGAGGTCGCGGCGAAATTGCGCGAGCTGACACCGCAACAATTTCGCGTTCTGCAAATGCTCAGCACCGGGCAACTGAACAAGCAAATTGCCTACGAACTGAATGTCTCGGAAGCCACCATCAAGGCGCACATGACGGCCATCCTGCGCAAGCTGGGTGCTTCCAATCGTACTCAGGCCGTCTTGATGGCCAGTCATCTTGGCCTGAACCAGGACGAATCCCAGGACGCTAATACGTTTTAATTTGCGCGGTCAGAAAAGCTCGCAGCGAAGCGGGCTTTACCGGCTTGGTCAGCACCAGATAGCCATATTGTCGAGCCGCTGCTTTCAGCTCGTCGCTACCATCCGCCGTCAACAAAGCGCCTTGCGCATGAGGCAGATGCAAACGCAATAGTTGCAGTGCCTGCAAGCCGTCCAGCCTATCATGCAAGTGATAATCCACCAGCAAGACATCGGGACTCAAGGCAATTTTCTCCAAAGCGCTATCTACCGTATTGGCGGTGATAATTTGTGCTCCCCAACGCCCCAGCAGCACTTCCATACCCGCAATAATATCCAGATCGTTATCCAGACACAGCACACGCAAGCCTGTTAAAGGCAAGCCATCGGCAGGCTTGCTGGACTCGTTATTTTGCTGACTGCTGGCCTGCGTAGCGTCACTCAAAGGAACGCGAATGGAGAACATGCTGCCACGCCCCACTTCGGATCGCACATCCAGCGTGTGCCCCAGCAAGACCGCAATACGTTGGCAAATGGACAGGCCCAAGCCCAGGCCACGGCCATCCCAATCGAAGGCTTGTTCATAGCGATGAAACTCCGCATAAATCTGCTGAATATGATGTGGCGGGATACCCTGGCCTGAGTCCCAGACCTGAAACTCCAGCTCCTCGCCCCGGACACGCACGCCAAACACCACTCGTCCTTCCTGGGTGTACCGCAAGGCATTGGCCAGGAAATTCTGCAGCACGCGCCGCAACAGACGATGGTCGCTATACACCTGCAAAGGTCGAGCATGAATCCGCAACTGGATACCACGTCGTGCAGCCATAGGAGCGTATTGGTCTGCCAAATGCTGCAGCAAATGCTGCACATTGATCACGCCCAGATCCGGCTTCAAGGCTCCGGCATCCAGACGGGAAATATCCAGCAGGCCTTCCAGCAATTCCTCCGCCGTACGCAAAGAGGTATCGACTCGTTCGGCCAGATTGGGCATCTCCGCCAGGTCATGCGTATCGCGCAAGGCCGACGCAAACAGACGTGCCGCGTTAATCGGTTGCAGCACATCGTGGCTGACGGCCGTCAGGAATCGGGTACGAGACTCCTGGGCTTTTTCCGCCTCCTGCGTACGCACCGCGACACGCTGCTCCAGGCTGTCGTTCATCTCCCGCAGCTCGCGCTCCACGCGCTTGTAGTGCGTGATATCGCTATAGCTGGTGACATAACCGCCGCCCGGCAAAGGCCGCCCCCGCAGCTCGATCACCTGCTTGTCATTCAACATACGCTGAGTCACATAGGAAGAGCCTTCGCGCATGAACTGAATACGACGTTCTATAGCTTGTTCCACCCCTATGCTTTCCACGCCATCGACCTTGCCCCGCTCGGCATTAAAGCGAATCAGATCCGCCACGGACCTCCCCACGTACAACATGCTGGGCGGGTAATCGAATAACTGCTGATAGCGCTGGTTCCAGGCGACCAGCCGCATGTCCGCATCCACCACACTGACGCCCTGATCAATGTTCTCCAAGGTGGCCAGCAAAATATCCCGATTGAAACGCAGTTCCTGCCCCGCCTCATCCAGCACGGCCATGATGGCAGCCACCTCCATGCCCGAACCACGCAAGGCGCTGGTCAGCACCAGGCGCGCGGACGCGGCCCCCACCGCAGCTGCCAGCAATAGCTCCGTGAAATGCACCCAGGAACTATCCGCCCGCAAACCAGGCTCCAGCGATTGCTTGGCCTGTCTGGCCTGCGTTTCAAAAGCCCGCTTCGCCATTTTTTTACCAACGATACGCTCTGCCAAAAGCAGCAAATCCTGGACCGACAAATCCCCATAAGAATGACGGGCCGCCAAGGTCTGCCGCTCCGCATAAGGATTAAGAAACGGTTCGGCCCGCAAGCGCTCTCCCAAGCCCGGACGCCGGCGCCAGGACACCCACAAAAAGGCGCTGATATTGCACAGCAGGGACCAGAAAGTTCCATGTGTCAGCGGGTCCCAGCCCTCTACGCCAAAAAGTTGATAAGGGCGCAGCCAGGACAGGCCAAATGGCCCGTGATACAACCAATCATCCGCCAGCCAGCCCACCTCGGTCAGCGTCGGCAAGAGCAAGGTATAGACCCAGATGGCAAAGCCCAATAGCAGTCCGGCCTCTACGCCCTGTCGACTGGCACCGCGCCAATACAAACCACCAATCAAGCCCGGCCCAAACTGCGCAACCGCCACAAAAGCCATCAGCCCATACGCGGCCAGGGTCGTATCGCTGCCGCTGAGCATGTAATAGCCGTAAGCCACACCCGCCAGCGCCATGATGGCGACACGGCGTATCCATAGCACTGTGGAAGCCACCGTACTTTGCTGATACTGCGCCCAGCCACGACGCAGCAACAAAGGCATCACCAAGTCATTACTGACCATGGTTGAGAGCGCCACGCTGGTCACAATGACCATGCCAGTTGCCGCTGAAAAACCGCCTATGTAAACCATCAAGGCCAAGCCAACCTGGTTTTGCGACAGGGGCAAGGCCAGCACAAAACTGTCCGGTGCCACGCCCTCGCCCCCGACGCCAAACAGGCTGACTCCTGCCGCAGCAATAGGCAAGACCATGACGCTGACCACCAGCAGATACGCCCCAAACAACCAGCGCGCCCGCCGTATATCCACCACGTCCCCACATTCCACAATGGCCACATGGAACTGACGGGGCAAACAAATAATCGCGGCAAAGGCCAGCAAGGTTTGACCGACAAAACCCACCGGCGGACTGTTCTCGAACAGTGTGCTGACGGCCCCCACCATATTCAGTTCAGTCTTGCCAAACCAGCGAAAGGCGAACAGGCCAACCGCCACCAAGGCCACCAGTTTCACCACGGACTCAAAGGCCACGGCCAGCATCAAACCCGGTCTATGCTCGGTCGCGTCCACCTGGCGTGTTCCAAACAGAATAGAAAACAAGGCCATCAAAATCGCGACATACAAGGCCGGATCACCAAACAGCCCGGCGTGAAACTCGGTCCCGGCCAGCACACTCAAACTCAAGGCCACCGCCTTGTATTGCAGGGCCAGATACGGCACGGCCGCCACCACGGCAATCCCCGCCACCATGGCCGCCAAGCGCTGCGAGCGCCCATAACGACTGGCCATGAAGTCCGCAATGGAAACCGTGTTCTGGGATTGAGCCACCAGCGCCAGGCGTTCAATAATCCGCCAGCCAAACAGCAGCATCAGCATGGGGCCAAGATAAATAGGCAGAAAGCCAATGCCATAGCGCACCGCCGACCCGACCGCGCCGTAAAACGTCCACGACGAACAGTACACAGCCAAGGCAAGGCTGTAGACCGTAGGTCGCAACCAGGGGCGCTGGGTATACAAAGGATTCCTGTCCCCGAACCAGGCAATGGCGAACAAAATTGCGGCGTAAATCAACGAGGCCAACACCACCCAAGCTGGCGTCATCTGCACTGTCTCCTACTTTGGTATAACGCGATGATTTTTCTCGCGATTGTGAGTAATACTAAGACAGTTCCAGCAGGATCTGAGCTCGGAAAACTAGGGCTTATCACCTATACCCAATTTGATTTTCGGGACAGATCTCTTGGGCAGGCAGCACCCGCAGCATCATGAGCCACGGTGAGGATCACCTCACGCACCGATAAACCCAGAACGATGCCTGCATTCCTGTCCTCATGTCGCATTTAACAAGCGCAGCAAAACAATGCGCAGGCGGTATTCAAGCCAGCGCTGCATCACCTGTTTGGACGAAGAGCTTTCGTCTGGCATCACAAGAAGAAATAGAGCGTTTGAAACCGGGGAGTCACTGCTCCAGTCCAGAACTCATCTATCACTCGCAAACGAAAAACGCCCCGACAAAAAAACTATCTTTCATCGTCACGCGGGGCAAATTAAAGGAGGCAATATGAACCACTCAACATTGAACTTTGATCGCTATCCACAGCAACCGCACGGTGGAACGCTGGTCAACCAGGTTGTCCCGGAGGATCGCGTCAAGGACGAGATCGAACGTGCGCGCACCCTGCCCAGCATCCGCGTGGATCTGGAAGCCGTCATCACCATCGAGATGATTGCTACGGGCGTGCTCTCCCCCAACAAAGGCTTCATGAACGAGGCCGACTACAACTCCGTGCTCAAAGAGGGTCGTTTGAGTAATGGTGTGGTGTGGCCTGTGCCGCTGAGCTTCGCCCCGATTGGCGATCGCAACCGCGACATTATTAAAGGACTTTCGGTCGGCTCTGAAGTGGCGCTGACCAATAGCGACAACGAGCCGGTAGCCATCCTGAGCATCGAGGACATCTTTTCCTACGACAAGGAGCAGCGCGCTCAGCAACTGTTTGGCACCACGGACAGAAATCACCCCGGTGTGGACTCCATTTACCGCCGCATGGGCGATGTGTCCCTGGGCGGGACCTTGCACCTGCTGCAGCGTGTGGACTGGGGCCCGTTCGAAAAGCTGCGCCGCGAACCCAAAGACACCTGGCGCCTGTTCTACGAAGAAAAGAAATTCAATTCCGTGGCAGGCTTTATCACCGGTGCGAATCCGCTGCACCGTGGCCACGAGTACATTCACCGCAATGCGCTGGAAGGGATTGATGGCCTGTTCCTGCAACCATTGGTGGAAATGGCCAAGCGTGAATACGTGCGCCACGAGTTCCGCATGATGGCCTACCGAAATGTGCTGGATACCTACTACCCCAAGGACCGTGCCATCCTGTCACCGTTGCGCGTCACCTATATTTTTGCTGGCCCTCGCGAAACCATTTTGCATGCCCTGATCATGAAGAACTATGGGTGCACCCACGCCTTGATTGGTCGGGATCACGCCGGGATTGGCAGCTACTACGACAAGTACGCCAGCCACAGTATTTTCGATCAGTTCAGCCCCAAGGAAATGGGCATTGATGTGCGTCTGTTCCACGAAGTGTTTTACTGCACGCGCTGTGCCTGCCATGCCACTTCCGAGACCTGCCCGCACGATGATCGCTTCAGGCTGACCATCTCCGGCACCGGCATTCGCGAGATGCTGCGTCACGGCATCATGCCGCCCAAGGAAATTTGCCGCCCTGAATCCATTCTGCCGGCCATGCAAGGCGTACAGCCCAAAGGACTGTGCGAGGCAGGCGAAGCCATCCAGCCCGTCAGTAAAGTGATCCAGAGCATGTTCCCCTACTACACCCAGTACACCCGTCTGGGCGGGGCCAAGCGTAGTGAACCGCTGGATCCATCTCAGCTGACGGTGCGCGATCTGGAAATCGCCAGCCACGACGTGCGGCACCATGCGGGAGATATCTACAACGGGGTGTACACCGAGTACAGCGCCGTGGTGGATCACAACCGCAATATGCAAGCCGCCTGGATTGAGGATGCACGTGCTGCCCTGCGCTTCCAGCAAGAGCGTCTGATCAGCGATCTGGAAGAAAAGCAGCAGCAAGCACCGGAAGAAGCCTCGGACGAGTTCATGTATCAGGACAAGCAGGAAGTCGTGCGCGAGCTGCATTCGGCCCGCAGCCTGCTGGATGATATTCCGACCGTGATTTCTGCCAAGCAGTTGACCACACGCACCTGGAACGTCCTGCCTTACCAGCGCTATCGTGGGGCGGATAAGGAATAAGGCTCTATCCAGTTTCCTCCTGAACAGAAAAAGCCCCTGACCTTAACAAGATCAGGGGCTTTTTCATCACGAAATCTGCCCGAAGGCAGACTCAAACTGTCCAGAACCTGCTTAACAGACCTCTTCCAGATTGACCTCATTCACAGGCATCAGGCGGCGGTAGAAAGTAGGCAAAGCAAACAAGGCACCATGAATATCAGCGTTGTAGAACTGCAGGGAATCCTGGTTCTCGCTGCTCATACGCTGCTCCAGTCGTTCCTGGATTTGCTCGGCGGAGAAAGCACGCGGGTTCAGCTCGTCGGAGGCAATTGCCAGCCCCCAGTAAGAGCCGTACAGCGGAATATGCAGACCGTAGCCATGCACTTGTGCAAACACACTGGCCAGGGATTCGCTCAGGTTCTTGACTTGCTGACTTTCGTGGAAAGGCGAACCCAGGTGCAATACCAAAGCACCACCACTTGCCAGCGCACGTTTGCAGGACTCAAAAAAGGCAGTCGTGTACAAGGGACCGGCCGGAGTTTCGGGGTCGGTGAGGTCCAGATAGATCAAGTCAAAGCGTTCCTGTGTATTGGCCAGGAACTTCGCGCCGTCTTCGATCTGAATTTGTACACGCGGGTTATCAAACGCCCCCTTGTGAATGGACTGCAAGTGCTCGCGGGCCACCTCGATCACCTCCCCATCCAGCTCAACCAGAGAGACTCGCTCCAGGCTGGGGTACTTCAGCAGTTCTTCCAGGGCTCCACCATCCCCACCGCCCACAATCAGGGCACGACGTGGATTCGGGTGAGACATAGCGGCCGGGTGAATCAGACCTTCGTGGTAGAAAAATTCTTCGGCCTCGGAAGTCATCATGCAACCGTCCAGGCGCAAGGTCTTACCCAAGGTTTCGGAACGCAGCAACTCCAGACGCTGAAAAGCAGTCTGGCGCTCCAGCAAGCGCTCGGTGAAGCGAAAGCCGTACAGCGCATCCTGATTCAGGTTTTCCGTCAGCAGTTCACCAGCATGGGCCGGGCCATCGGCCTCGCCACGCCACAAGCGATTACGCTGGGCCTGACCGGGCTTGAAAGCCTGCTCAATACCGTCAATCAGGCGGGTCGCCTTGCCGGAATTGTCCTGCATGAAATTGCAGACATAAACGTCCAGCGTCACGCCACCACGCTCTGGCCAGGTATGGATGGCCAAGTGAGACTCGGCCAATAACAGTACCCCGGTAACACCACCAGGCTGCCCTTCAAATTCGGGAAATGCCTGCCACTCCTCACCAACAATCGTCAGCCCTGCATCAATAGTCTGCTGACGGCAAAAATCCGCCAGTTTCTGGGCATCGATCAGCAGCTCCGGGCTGCATGCACATTGGTAAAGGTCTGCGGTCAAGTGCAAGCCTTGCATAATCGTGTGCTCCTTTAACAGATTTTGCGCTCCCTACCAACGAGACGACCGCAACGTAAAAACTTCAAAGCGAGGTGCACCTGGAATGGCGATCACCTCGCTTCATCGAAAAGAGCGCAAATTGTACCTTATATCAAACTTAAATATATGAAAATAACCCTATTTAAGGGAAGATTAAGGTATATACGACGCGGAAGGCAGCAGAACCAATTCCATGACCAAATGCGCTCCTGGACCCGGACGGTCCTTGAAATAGACTCTGCCCCCGTGGTGGTGAACAATCGAGCGCAAAATGGACAAGCCCAGACCGCTTCCTTGCACCTGTTGGCCGGGCAGGCGATAGAACTTGTCAAAGACCTTCTCTTTATAGAGCGGATCAATTCCCGGCCCTTGGTCCAGGACCTCTATCCGAGCCCAACCGGTTTCGCCCGGCTGCAAGCGCAGGGTCACCATGGTGTCCGGCGCGGAGTACTTCAGGGCATTTTCCAGCGCATTGCGCAAAGCCACCAATAAAGGAACGATATCCACCTTGGCCCACAAGCCATACTCGGGCACATCCAGGTAAATGCGGTGGCGCTGTTCGTGAAAGGGGCGCAGACTCAGGCGCAGCACGGCACGCAAATCGGACTCGCGCCATTCCTGCATGCTCGTGCCCTCATACTCCATGCGATTCAAGCGCGTCAAATCGTCCAGCAGCACATCAACGCCACGAACCTTTTCATGTAATTGAGAGTAGATCTTGCTAGCCCAGGCTGACGGGGTTGTCTCCAGTTGCAGCAATTGGATATAGCCGCTGATGGCGGCCAGCGGGGAGCGTATTTCATGGGCAGCCATGGCAAAACAGTCAGCACGATCGCGCTCCTGTTGCATTTTTGTGCTGACATCGCGAATCATCAACAAAGTTGCGCTGTCTGAATCGGAGGCCGCATAGGCATGAAACTCCAGGGCTCGGGCCTGTTCCCCTTCCCCATCCCGGTGCACATAGTAAAAAGGATTTTTTTCGCGGTTAATAACCCGACTAATCCCAGGGAGCAAATACGCTAAATCTGCCCGTATTCCCTTTTCCAGATTCTGGAAAAAATCGATTAAATCATCGTTATCATTGGCCAATTCCGGCGTATCCAGCAAACGCCGCATGGCCCGATTACAACCCTCAATTCGACCACAGGAATCGAACATGACAATGGCATCGGGCAAGGCATCCAGCATTTGCTCAAAGCGATGTGCTTTTTCATAAGCCTGTCCCGGCCATTTAGGCGCGCCCGCTCGGTCAAACAAACGTTGCCCGATCAAAAAACTGGTAAATAGTGTGAGCAACAAACCAATCCCCTATTTTCGTCCCAAAACAAGCACCAGGCCTGCCTCAGTGTGGTTTCAATCTCCATACGACAAAAAGCCAGTCCAGCGGATAAACCAAGCATTTTTCTAGATGGGATTACTGATCTGCCAATGCCCTTGCATCAGCCTGGGTGAAAAAACGGTTAATCGCCTAATAAATAAATTTCATAACAATCAGGCGGAACAATAAGAAAGGGATTAGTACTTTTTAAAAGTTTTACTCCAAAACCACCGCCCATACTGCTTAACGGCAGAAACGGCCTTATCATAAGGCGCATAAATTTTCTTTGAGGAAACAAAGGGGCTTGTACAAAATGGATTCCTATTTATTTTATAAAGACTGACCAGGATCAAGACTAACGATAAAAACAAGTGCTAGGGTGCTAACACCGTTTTTCTTGGCCCAACAAGCCGAGCACCGCCCGGACCCGCCCGTAACATCAACACTTATAAGTGTGTTCAGCTCCCCACACTGGGCCCGTCCGGTAACACGACAGCGCAAGGGATACGCGTAAAATCAGCAAGGCGAGTCCAGGTTCACAGGCCCGCCCGATTGAAGTGAGTCCCTGATGAAGCATGAACATCTGAAAATCGGAGATATTAGAAGCATGTGTGTCGAATACTCTGCCTATCACTTGGCGTGAACAGGCCACTTCCCATTGCCATTAGTAGTATTTCTGTACTTACTAATACCGTCTCTACACTCTGCACTGCTACATCGGGGCCCATAGCCTTTCTTTCCCCGGTCTGGCCTGCTTTCATTTTGTTGACTCCATGAACGACGCCGTTTACTCCACTCGGCAGGCTGCTGATTTACTAGGTGTGTCTGTACGCACCGTACAACTTTGGGTAGAAGCCGGGACCCTGAAAGCCTGGAAAACCCAAGGCGGGCACCGTCGCATCGACCGCGATTCCGTACAAGCCATCTTGCAAGAGCGCCGTGGGCAAACCAGCCCCCCGACGCCTGATGTTCCGATCACTCCCAGCCTACCTGTTTGCAGCGGTGAACCCTGCCTGCGCGTACTGGTCGTTGAAGACGACCTGGATTTGCTGGCGATTTACCGCATGGCCATGGAACATCTGCCCTTCCCGGTCGAATTGCGCTGCGAGCAAGATGGCCTGAAAGGTCTGATTGCTGCCGGCAATTTCTACCCCGATGTGCTGATCGTGGACCTGAACCTGCCCAAACTGGATGGTTTTGCCATGCTCAAGGCGCTGGCCGATGCCCCTGAAACCGAACATACCCAGATTTATGTGATTTCTGCATTGAGCGCCGCCGATATTCACGCGCGTGGCGGTCTGCCCGGCAAAGCAACAGCCCTGACCAAGCCCATTCCCATTGCCCTGCTCCTGCAACTGCTCAGCGAAGCCTTCCACGCCCAGTACCTGCCCTCCTGAGCACGTCCTCTGCCCTTTATCAGCCAGGATCAATTTTTTCAATTTCGATCTTTTTGTGACAAAAATTTTCATTTGATTATCATTTTTTTATTTTTAGACATAAAAAACGAATCAAATGATACTATTCACGAAAATTCACAACAAGAAATTGATCCGTTTATCTCGAGTCTTTTGCTGATACAAAAATACAAAGGGAAAGGCTATGCGCAAGAACCTACCAATTACCGGCATCGAAACCGAGCTGCTGGACGAGCAATATCTCATTTCCAAAACTGACCTGGCCGGCCGCATCATTTATGCGAACCCGGCCTTTGTCGAGGTGAGCGGGTTTAGTCGGGAAGAATTGATTGGCGAGCCGCACAATATCGTGCGTCACCCCGATATGCCATCCGAAGTTTTTGCAGATTTGTGGCATACCTTAAAACAGGGACGTTCGTGGGTGGGGGTGGTAAAGAATCGCCGTAAGGACGGCGGTTTTTATTGGGTCCTGGCCCATGCCAGTCCCATTATTGAACAAGGGGAATTAACCGGCTTTGCGTCGGTTCGTGTGCGCGCAAAACCTCAGGATATTCAAGCAGCTGAACAGTTTTATCAGGAATTGCGCGAAGGCCGAAATCGTTCCCGAACGATACGCGCTGGCCAAATTACGGCTCGCAGCTGGCGTCGCCCTTTTGCCGGCCTTCGTTTCCTGGCTGGTCCCAGTTTATTGGCCGCCTTTTTACGAAAAGGCCTGTTGAATCTGGGTATTACCGGCGGGATTATTGCCACGATCCTGAATACGGAAATGCCACAGCAAAGCATGATCCTCCTGGCCAGTTCTCTGGGGGTGGGGACACTGATGATTTTGGGCTATCAGGCCGTGCTGATGCGACGGGTTTTGGGATCGTTTAAAACGGCCACGCACATCGCCCAACAAATTGCCGCAGGCAACCTGACAGTCAACACACGCGGGCCCGCTGTAAAGAAGCTGGAAACGCTGGGCCAGAATCTGGATCTGATGCGTAAGAGCCTGATGAGCATTAGTACCGACGTGGACCATAGCTGCAGCAACAATCAAATGGTGTCACGCAAACTCTCGGATAACAGCGCCCTGCTGGAAGCACGCACTCAAGAGCAAGCGGCGTCCATGCAGCAGACCACTGCCAGTATGAGCTCCTTTGGGCAAGCCGTTCTACAGACCGCGGAAAACGCCAAGGCCAGCCACGAACTGGCTAGCCGCAGCGCGGATATCGCGGGTCGCGGGAACGATGCGGTTCAGAAAGTCAGCTCATCCATGCAGCAGATTCTGGAAAGCTCGCAGCATATCGGCAATATCGTGTCGATGATCAATAACATCGCCTTTCAGACCAATATCCTGTCGATCAACGCCTCAATTGAATCGGCCCGCGCCGGAGAGGCCGGTAAAGGCTTTGCGGTGGTTGCCTCTGCCGTGCGTTCGCTGGCTCAGCAAGCGGCTCAAGCGGCCGATGAAATCAAGCAACTGGTCACCGAAACCCAAACCCTCAGTGCTGAAGGTGCCACCCACGCCGCCCATGCGGGGCAGACCATGCAGGAAATCCTGACATCCGTGTCTGAGGTTGCGGGTTTGATGGGTGAGATTTCTGCTGCCACCAGCGAGCAGAGCATCGGTTTGGGCCAGTTGACCCAGGCCTTGAAACAGGTGGACCAAATCACCAGCGACAATGCCGCTCTGGTCCATGACTTGAGTGAAACAGCGCAGGAACTGAACCAGAATGGGGCCGAACTGCAAGAGGCTATCAGTGTCCTGAATCATGGAGAAAGTGCACATACCCACCCACCCACTCGCTCTGCTGCCCCCTTGATCCTGGCCCCGGTTGTGAAAATGGACGCCGCTCGTCGCAAACCGGCCCACCCAGGCCGACTACGACAATTGGCATCCAGTACCTGAGTTCGCTAAAAGCCCAGGCTTTCAGCCCCTCCCAACAAGGCCAGCACACCCAGCACGGCAAAGATACAGGCAGCAATCCGGTGTACCAACTGAGTCGGCAAACGGCGGGCAATGCGCTCGCCAAACAAAACGGCAGGTGCGTTGGCCAACATCATGCCCAAGGTCGTGCCCAGCACCACCAAACCGAACTCTTGATATTTAGCAGCCAAAGCGACCGTCGCAATCTGTGTCTTGTCGCCCATCTCGGCCAAGAAGAATGTCACCAGCGTGGTGCCAAAAACACCAAAACGCGTACGGGTGGCTTCGGCATCATCGATCTTGTCAGGAATCAGAATCCAGATGGCCATGGCCAGAAAGGAAATACCCAGCACCCAACGCAGCACTTCCGGATCCAGCAAAGCGGGAACCCAAGCACCAATGGCGCCAGCCAGACCGTGATTAACTAAGGTTGCTATGAAAATAGCGAGAATGATGGGCCAAGGGCGTTTATAGCGGGCTGCAAGAATAAAGGCCAACAACTGGGTTTTGTCCCCAATTTCTGCCAAGGCAACCACACCCGTGGAGATAAACAACGCTTCCATAACAACTCCTGGCCGGATAAGAGACAGATGACCACAAACCCTCCCGGCCAAACGCGAAGGTCCATGGTCAAAAGTCTTGCCAGGCTAAGTTGCTATCAGCGCCATGACCCTGTGTAGGTCAAGTATGTTGACGCTGATCTTCGGTAAACCGAAGCGGCTACTCCCTAATGACGAAGCGCATCGTAGCCCAGATCAAGACGCCTGTCCAATCGGGGCTTTTCAACGCACAAGAAGTACACTTGCTTATTTTCACGCTTTCACCAGACGCATGACTGCCCAAAACCCAGCATCGGCTCAGCCCAACACCTACCAGCGCTATGTGCTGCTGTATCTGTTATTCATGATTTTGCTGTGGACCGTTTTGATGGCAATTAGCCATAAAGCCCCCGATCTGGACGGCATGGAAGAACTGGTCTGGTCGGCCAGCTTCGAGCTGGGCTATTTGAAGCATCCGCCCTTCCCAGCGTGGGTGATGGCCGCCTTGACCAGCGTAGTCGGACGCCCGGCATGGCTGACCTTTGCCGCGGGCATGACAGCTTCGGTGCTGGGGCTATGGTTTATCTGGAAACTGGCCTGCGAATTTCTGAATCCCGAACGCGCCTTCATGGTCTTGCTGATCAGTTCTGTCAGTATTTACTTTTCCTTGCGCGGCACCATTTTTAATCACAACACGGCACAACTGTGGTCCGTAACCGCCGCGACCTGGTTTTTCTATCGCGCCAGCCGCGACCAGAAACCGGCAGACTGGTTATGGCTGGGCGCCGTCGCTGCGCTGTCTACGGTCACCAAATACAGTGCCGTGATTCTGTTCACCGCCTTCTTTTTGTATTTCCTGCGCAGCGGTATGTGGCGTCAGCGGCAGACCTGGATAGGGCTGGGCTTGGCCCTGCTTGCCTATGTGCTGGTCTTGTCGCCCCATCTGTACTGGCTGGTGAAGCACGACTTCGCCCCCTTCCGCTATATGGACGGCTCGCTGGAAACACATACCCGCTGGGAGGCCTACAAGGAACTGCTGGCGTTTAGCCTGGACCAGCTGGGGCGACTAAGCCCCATGGTTGTGGCCATGATTGCGCTGGGTATCTGGAATCGTCGTGACAGGAAAAAGCTGGCCCCATCCGACGCGGCCTTGCAAAACAAGCAGCGCTATGCCGATGATATTTCCCGCAGCGACAAGCAATTCCTGCTGTGGGTGGGCCTGACTCCGATCGTCAGCACCGTCTTGATTTCAGCCATGATGGGCACCCGTCTGGTCGCTTCCTGGGCCACCACCTTCTTTGTTTTGTATGGCTTTTTTGCTCTTTGGGTCATGCACGGCAAGGACAAGATCCAGCTGCGGCGCGTGGCTATTATTGTGATCGTGTTGCAGATATTGCTGGCATCGGGCTACGCCTTGGCTCGTGGCCCATTGGCCTGGCATAAAGGTCGGGACTCTCGCTCCACCTTCCCCGGCCCGGAAGTATCTGCCCAAATGCAAGCCATCTGGAACGAACACATGCCCGGCATCCCACTTAAAGTCGTCGTAGCCGATACCTGGCTAGGCGGCAATATTGCCGTTCATGCCGGCCAGGATGTGATGGTCTTTATTGATGCTGACCCGGCTGCTTCACCTTGGCTGACACTACCGCAGGATATGGAATGCGGCGCTCTGATTGTTTACAGCATCCAGACCCGTGGGAAACCTCCTGCATCCTTGTTCCAGCTGTACGAGCAAGCTCCTATCAAGGGGCAGGCCGAGCAGCGCTGGTCTTCCGAGCGCAGTCCCATGATTGATCTGAACTGGGCCATTCTGCCCGCACAAAGCAGTTGCCCCTTTGCAGCCACCGCCCGCTGAATCACTTAAATTTTGGGGTGATGCACCGGCAGTTGCTCACCCAGATAATCCAGAAAATGTCGGACCGCCGGGGCCATGCCTCGGCGGGAAGCAAACACAGCGTGAATAATCCCCGGCAAGGGCGCCCACTGTGGCAATACTTGCACCAGGCGTCCAGCTTTCAAGGCCTCGCAACACATATAGTCGGGCAAGATACCCACGCCTATGCCCTGCTCCACCCCTTCACGCAACGTCAGCAAATCCGAGGCCATATAGCGCGGCCTGTGCGTTACCGTCAGGCTGGCGCCCTCGGGACCATACAGCTCCCATTCGTTTTGACCTTGTCGGGCCGACATGGCCACCGTGGGCAATTTCACCAAATCAGCCGGGCCGCGCACCGGATCAAAACGCGCCAGCAGTTCAGGCTGAGCAACCAGAATCGCTCCTGTTTCACCCAGGCGCTTGACGATATAGCTCGCACTATCACTTAAGGTGCTGCGCACTCGCAAAGCCACATCAATCCCGTCCGCCACCGGATCAACCACCCGGTTGCTGACTTCCACCTCCAGCTCAACCTGAGGGTAGCGAATCAGAAACTGTGCAAACACGGTCGACAAGACCGTATGGGCCAAGGTGACCGGGCAACTGATACGCAAGAGACCACGCGGTTCTTGCTGCACTTGAGCCACCGCAGAATACGCAGCTTCGGCCTCGTCACGCATGGCCTGGCAATGGCGCAGGAACACCTCTCCAGCAGGGGTCAGAGACAGGCTGCGCGTGGTGCGTTGCAGCAGGCGCACACCGACTTCAGCCTCAAGACGGCTAAGACGTCGCGACACTCGCGATGGCGGCATGCCCAAGTGTCGGGCAGCAGCACTAAAGCCGCCACGCTGTACCACTTCGGTAAACAGCACCATGTCATTTAAGTCATACATACAGGGAAGTTTTCCAGGATTACAGACAAAAGTAGAATAATCTTTCTCAGAAAAACCGGCTTATCAAAGGTATGGGCATCAAACATAATGACACCATTCCTTCATCGCTTTGGACACCAAACATCATGAAACTGCTACACGTAGACTCCAGTATCACCGGCGCCAACTCCGTTTCCCGCGAACTTTCGCAATTTGTGGTTGATCAACTGCGCCAGCAAAATGAGCAAGTCCAAGTGGAGCATGTAGATCTGGCCCTGAACCCGCCACCTCACTTTTCGGCTGACTCCCTGGGCATGCGCCTGGGTCTGGACCCAGCCACCCTGAGCGAGCGCCAGCGTGCCGAGAACGCCATCACCGAACAATACCTGAGCCAGTTCCTGGCTTCCGATGTGGTGGTGATTGGCGCCCCCTTCTACAACTTCACCATTCCTAGCCAACTGAAAGCCTGGATGGACCGTCTGGCTCAAGCTGGCCGCACTTTCCGCTACACCAGCAATGGCCCAGAAGGTCTGGCTGGCGACAAAACGGTTTACCTGGTTCTGAGCCGTGGTGGCATCTACTCCGAATCGGAGCAAGGCCAGGCCATGGAACATCAGGAAAGCTACCTGCGTGTGATGTTCGGCTTCATGGGTGTAACGGACCTGCGTATTGTGTACGCCGAAGGTCTGGGCAAAACCCCAGAGCTGCGTGATCAGATTGTAGAGAACGCCAAGGCCAGTGTCAGCGCCTTGCTGGAAAAGAGCCCTGCCTAAGACCGGGAAGGCCTGGTTCGACCAGGCCTTGGCTGTTTAGTTCTGCACAAGCAGCCACCCGCCCCTTCAGCTCTCAAGCCTGAGCAAGCAAAGATAAAGCCGGATCCCAATCCCTGTGTGGACATCGGATCCGGCTTTCTCTTTTGCGTTGCCTGCCAGCAGGCAGCACATTCTGATCGCGCTTAATCTCCACCAGAGAAAAACACAAAGGGCCATCAATTGGCCCTTTGTGTTGATACCGCGATAAGCAGGAACGAAATCGGAGCAGAATCAATTTCTGCCCGCGCGCCCCTTTTTATTCGTCTGTTTCCAGCCAGTGGCCCAAGCGCAGACGCTTGGTGTTCAGGTAAGCCTCGTTGAAGGGATTACCTTCAATTTGATGCGGCACACGCTCCACCACATCAATGCCAATTTCCTGCAGGGTTTTTACCTTGCGCGGATTATTGGTCATCAGACGCAGCTTCTGGATACCGACGTGCTCGAGCATATCCTTGCAAATATCATAGCGACGCATATCCGCAGGAAACCCCAGCTTCTCGTTGGCTTCCACCGTATCCGCACCCTGATCTTGCAGGTTGTAGGCACGGATCTTGTTCACCAGACCAATACCCCGCCCTTCCTGGCGTAAATACATCAAGGCACCACGGCCTGCCGTAGCAATACGTTCCAGCGCCAATTGCAGTTGAGGGCCGCAATCGCAGCGCAGGCTGAACAAGGCATCGCCCGTCAGACACTCGGAGTGGACACGGGCCAGGACAGGCTCGCCGTCGGCCACATCCCCCAGGGTCAACAAGACGTGTTCTTTTTGATTGCTGCGCTCTACAAATACATGGATTTGGAATACGGCCCAGGGGGTAGGCAAACGGCTGGAGCTGACGTAGTCCAATAAAGCGCCGGGTTTGGCCTGCTGGGCAGCCAGCGGGGAGTCCGATTCTGATGCCAGTGCGGCATCCGGGATGGATTGCATAATGAGTCTCTGCTGCAACGAAGAAATGCGGCTTGGCCCCATCCGGGGCAACCTAGCAATGATAGCCCAATTCAGTCCATTTCTTTAAGCCTGAGGCAAGATGCTTTTCAGGACTAATTTCGCTTGTCCCCCCTATGACACAGACATGAAACATTCACCTTATGTGCCTATCCTTATAGCGAAAAGTTCTGCGATCCGGTATTCTACGCAACAAGAAAATACATAAAATGTTATGAAACTTACAAATACAGATGATCTATGGCGCTTTGTGTTTTTCACTGAGCCTTGATCATCCTCTTACTCGATTGATCATGCCCGCCACTAAGGTCTTTATTCGTTATGTTGTGATTGGGCTCGGCTTGGCCCTGCAACCGTTTGTCGCCCATAGTGCGGCAAGCCAGACCTGGCCCCAGCCTCCTTCTCAATTAAGTCTGGACAGCCCCTACGGCACCTTGCAAGTGAGCCAGAGCGATTATGTCTATGAAGCACAACTGCAACTGGACTCGCAAATCATCGCGCCCGAACTCAAGGGCTTGATCAATATTCCCTACGCCTTCAGACAATCCAACAACCAGACTGCGTTGATTTCGGTGGACAACGGCCTGGGGGGTTGCTCGATTTATTATCACTGGGTCACAGTGTCCTCCAAGGGCTATACCGTCTCGCCAGCGTTTGGGTCTTGCAGCGCACAAATTCGAGTACGCCACCAGGGTCAAACCCTGATCATGGAAACCCCCAGCCTGGATAATCCCACCCTGATCGACGAGTACCGTTACGACGGTCGCAAGATCAGTTTGCGCAAGCGCAAACCCCGCGCTCAATAAAAGAAGGAACCCGCGGCGGAAAACGGACTCCAAGACAACACTGACTATAATCAGTTGTCTTAGTCTCTCCGGATTTCCCCATGCAAGCCTCCTCGACTCGCCCTTTACTCATCTGGGATCTACCCACCCGCCTGTTCCACTGGCTGCTCGTGATCAGCATCGTGGGCTGTTTTGTGACGATCAAGGTTGGCGGTTTGTGGATGGACTGGCACGTACGCTTTGGCTTGCTGGCCCTGGGGCTGCTGGCATTTCGCCTGGTCTGGGGCCTGATTGGTGGTTACTACTCCCGCTTCAGCCACTTCCTGCCCAATCCTGTACGCAGCCTGCGCTACTTGCGTGACAAGCCCGCGGTTTACCCAGGCCACAACCCCATCGGTGCCTGGTCCGTCTGGATCATGTTGATTGTGTTCGGCTTTCAAGCCGTCTCGGGCCTGTTTGCCAATGACGACATCTTCACGACTGGCCCTTTGGCCTATCTGAGCAGCGACTGGTCCAAAACCCTGACGGGCCTGCACAAAGCCAATGAATGGATCATGCTGGCCATTATTGCCTTGCATATCCTGGCTATTTTCCTGTATCGCGTGTTGCGTGGTCAGAAATTAACCAGCGTCATGGTCAAGGGCAGCATGCCGGTTCCCGCCGATGCCAGCCTGCCTGCCAGCAAAGACAGCTGGAAAACCCGTTTTCTCGCTCTGATCATTGTGGCTCTGATTGCCTGGGGCGTGTACTGGATGACAGGTCTGGCACCCGTAGGCGGTGGCATGGACGACTTTATGTAAGGCCGACTTATCCCCAGAAGCTGTGAATAAACCTGGGGATAATGCGGGGACTGTTTGGGCTGAGCCGCATTTTTACTAGCCGTCTTTTAAACTGGACGGTGACTAGCCGCTTGAGCACTTCCTGCGCAGAAAGCGACGGCCTCAAGATACTTCTTAGCGCCGTCGCCAAAATCCCCACAAAACCAGAACCAGGCCCAGCACGGCGGCTAATAAACCCGCCCAGCTGAAAATAGTCAGGCCCAGCCATGCGGGACCGCGCGTAACCAGCACCGGACCCAAAATCAATACAAAAGCCGCCGTCACAATCGCAATGGCCAGACGGGTGGCTGCCTTTTCCAGCGACGAGGCCAGACGCGGCATGCCCTCGATTTGAATACGCGCCGAGATCTTTCCTTGCCGCACCCTATGCATCAACAGACGCAGCAATTGGGGCGCATCCATGGCCAACTGCCGCGACTCCAGCAAACTGCGTTGCAGGTCCGCATAAACACGACGTGGCGAGTACTGCTTGCGCATCAAGCCCATAATCACGGGCTGCGCGACTTCGACCACATCAAACTGCGGGTCCAGACGCTTCAGCACACCGTCCGCCGTGATAAAAGCCTTGAACAGCAAGGCCAGATCCGGCGGCAGAATTAAA
The DNA here is from genome assembly GCF_024266725.1 of Alcaligenes sp. NLF5-7. Lineage (NCBI taxonomy): Bacteria > Pseudomonadati > Pseudomonadota > Betaproteobacteria > Burkholderiales > Alcaligenaceae > Alcaligenes > Alcaligenes sp. NLF5-7. Next base: position 3,236,279 of record NZ_CP100755.1, on the reverse strand, counting down.
TGGTTCTCGCGCGCCAGAGCCATGAAGTCCAGCAAGGCAGCCGAGATGGACAACAGCCCACTGCTTTGTCGGGCTACATAACGCTGGGCACTTTCTTCCAGACGGCTCCAATCAAAGTCCTCTGCCCCGGACCAGTCCAGCAAGGTCGTTGCCACCCCATCTGCCTGTCCATCCACAATCGCCCGTAGCAACACCAGCAATTGCTGGCGGCGACGTTCCGTCAAATGGCCCACCAAGCCGAAATCAATAAAGGCAACCTTATTGCCCGGCAAGGCCATCATATTGCCGGGGTGCGGATCAGCATGAAACAGCCCGTCCTCCAGCACCATATGCAGGAACGCCAAGGCACCTCGGCGGGCCAATAAAGGACGATCCGCCTCAATGGCTTGCAACTGTGCCTCTTGAATGGGCGAGACCCCGGGGACAAACTCCTGCACCATGACCGTCGCGCTGGTCCACTCCATATAGACACGCGGAACCACAATGTCCTTGAAAGGCTGCATGTTCTCGCGCACCGCCAAGGTATTGGCCGCTTCGCGGGTGAAGTCCAGCTCATCGGCAATGGCTTCAGCCAGGGCACGCACGATATCGTAAGGGCGATACTCGGGCAGCAGGCCTTGTTGCTGGACCAGGCGGGCAATCTGTTTCAACAAACGCAAGTCAGCCTGAATCAGTGGCTCCAGACCAGGGCGCTGCACCTTCACCACGACTTCGGTGCCATCCCGCAAACAGGCGCGATACACCTGTGCCATGGAGGCCGAGGCCAGCACCTGGGTGTCAAAGCGCGCAAAGGCTTGATCAACCGTTTGACCCAAAGCCTGCTCCAGCTCGGGTCTGATCGTTTCCCAAGGCACCGGCGCGGCATGACCTTGCAGCTTCTCCAGCTCCTGCGTCCACTCCAACGACAGCAAATCATTACGTGTAGCCAGAATCTGACCCAGCTTGATAAAGGTCGGACCCAGCTCTTCCAGCGCACGTCGCAAACGTTCAGGTGCCGAGCGCTCGGGCATTTCGGCCGCCACCGAGGTCTTGTTACCGGGCAGGAGGTCCGACAAGCCCAGGCGATGCATCACATCCCCAATCCCGTATCGAGCTATAACCGCTCCAATGGCACGGACTCGTGCATGGTCGCGCAAGGCCAACAAGGTTCCTCCCAACATACTCGCTCTCCAGTAGGGTACGCTCTGAGAAAAGTAGCATACCGCAGTGTCCCGGTGACTTACTTATCCACTTATCCACATTTTCAGTGGGCAAGCTCGGGGATAGCCTTTGGACAAGTCACATTAAGCCAAGCAATTCAATGACTTGTCATGGCGGGGTAATTAACGCCCCCTACCCGTTTTCCGATGACAAGAATCGAAAATGCCCCTGCTCTATCCACGGAAATCAGAGTACATTGACGTTTTCCAATTCAAGGAGAGCGTGATGCGTCTGGATAAGTCTCGCTCCAGCCGTAATGTCGAGGACCGCCGTGCCAATGGGCCACGATTGAGCGGCGGCAAGATCGGCTTGGGGACAATCGTGCTGGCCCTGGTGGCCATGTACTTTGGGGTGGATCCCAGTGTGGTGCTGAACCTGGCCGACGGCCCTACCAGCGCCCCTCAGTCTCAACCCGTTGCAGCCTCGGATGCACAGGGCCAAACCATTGCCAAGATCCTGGGCGAAACCGAGGATGTCTGGCGTGATGTTTTTGCCAAGCAAACCAATGGCAGCTACCGCGATCCCGTGCTGGTGCTGTACCGGGGCGCTACCCCGACCGCCTGCGGGGCGGGTCAATCTGCCATGGGGCCGTTTTACTGCCCTGCCGATCAAAAGCTTTATATAGACTTGGGCTTTTTCACCGAGATGGAGCAAAAGATGGGCGTCAAGGGCGACTTTGCCCCTGCCTATGTGATTGCGCATGAAGTGGGCCACCACGTTCAGAACCAGTTAGGCATGATGCGTCGTGTCGATGAGGCCCGTCGCAGCGGCTCCGCCTCCCAGGCTCGTCAAGCCTCCGTACGCCTGGAGCTTCAGGCTGATTGCTATGCCGGTATTTGGGCAAACCACGCTGACGCGCAACGCCAGATTCTGGAACCAGGCGATATTCGCTCGGCCCTGGATGCCGCTCAAGCCGTAGGCGATGACACCTTGCAAAAGCAATCGCAAGGCTATGTAGTCCCCGATTCCTTTACCCACGGCAGCTCGCAACAACGCATGGCCTGGTTCATGGAAGGCTATAAAACCGGACAGCTGAAAATGTGCGACACCTTCACCCGTCCTGACCCGGTCTCCTGATAAACGTAAAATTATGTAACCTCGTCTTGCGCTAGATAATTTCCGTTCTATAATCTTTTTCTTCGCAGGAAACGGGGGTCGTTAGCTCAGTTGGTAGAGCACTGGACTCTTAATCCATTGGTCGACAGTTCGAGTCTGTCACGACCCACCACATGTCCTGCTGCTTACGGTACACCATGCCGTAACACCGTAAATCAGCCCGCTACTGCAGCGGGCTTTTTTGCGTCTGAACACTATCCCTGAGAAGCTCAAGGGCCCTGCCAATTTTTGAGTGGCAGGGCTTGGGTGACAATACTGCACACGGTCAATAGTCGTGGCACCCATTCTGTAATTCGGTCATGAAGCGGCCCGCATGAAACCCGTCACACTTGCCATCATCTTTTCCTGAATCTCCATACTGTCCATCCAGGCAAGTGTATAGAAAAACGCGGTAAGCAGTGCCACTCTGCGTTCTTCAACACCCTGCCTTAAACAGAAGCCGAACCACTCACAGAACTTCCTGCCTTTGCCTGAATCTGCGACAGCGTGCGGGAGGGATCCACCAAGACAAAACCCAGCACGGCTCCCAGCAGCAAAAGTACGGCCGTCAAGGCAAAACCCTGGTGAAAACCGGCAAGACCTGGCTCGGCCTGAATCAGTCTTCCCATCACAATCGGTGCAACCAGACCCGCTGTTGTGGACAAGGAATTGGTGATGGCCAATGTAGAACCTCGCTTTTCGATTGGGCTGATTTGCGCTGAGATTGCCGAACAAAGCACAAAACCGACCTGGGGGAAACTCAAGCCCAAGGCGATCAGCACAATCCCCGCTGTTGGACCCGGCTTCAAGTAAGCGGCCGCCAGCAGGCACAAGGCCCCTGCCAACAAGAAACCTACCGTGACCAGACTGCGTGCCACTCGGGACGAATACCCCTGACGCAAGAAGCGGTTGGACAGGTAAGAGCCGCCCGACACAATCGGGATTGCCACGAAAATGCACAAGGAAAACAGCCATCCCGCCGTGTCCGACGAGAAGTTCAGACCGCGTTGCAAATAAGCGGGCAACCAGGTAAAGACCAGCGCAGCACACCAGTACGCTACCCAGTACATCAGCAGGTTGCCGATGAAACTACGATTCAAAAGCACATCACGGTACGAACAGCGAGACTGCGGCTTGCTCTTGCCAACGGCGGGCACCGGATTCGCACTGATGGGACCATCCTTGCCCAACAAGGCCCATACCACCAGCCACATCAGCCCTGCTGCCGCTGTCACCCAAAACACCGAGCGCCAGCCATGACTGATGGTCAGGTAACCCACCAAGGGACCGGCCAGCAGCATACCTACCTGCCCACCCTGCATCACAATGGCCGTAGGCCAGGTACGCTCCTGATCCGGAAACCACTTGTAGCACGCGTGCAAGGCCAGGGGGTAGGCAGGGCCTTCCCCCACGCCCAGCAAAATGCGACAAGCCATCAAGGCAATAATCGTGCTGGCTCCCATAGCGATCGGAACCTGGGCTACAGACCAGATAATGACCAGCCCCACCAGCAGCAAACGCGAGGACACCGTATTGGACACAAAACCCACCACAATGCCCGAGATCGCAAACAGGAAGAAAAAGCTGCCTGCAATGGTGCCAAACTGCTGTGGCCCGATGGCCAGCTCCTCCATCAACGGCACGGCGACCAGACCAAATATCGCCTTATCGGCAAAGTTGATCACCATAAACAAGAACAACAAGAACACCACGACGTAGCGCTGTCCTGGGAAATACTTTTTCTGGTTTTCCATGTCTCCCCCCAACTTGTCAAAAGTGCAGCGATACGATCAATAAGGACGGTCACCAATAATGGTGGCTCGGGCCATTTTGCGGGGCAAAGGAAAATAGTCCTGAACGGCATAATGCTGAGTGGCCCGGTTGTCCCAAAACGCAATGGTGTGAGGCTGCCATTTCAAGCGCACCTGATACTCCGGGTGACGGGCCTGATCCACCAAATACTGCAGCAGGAAATGAGCACCGCTTTGCAGCTCGGGCATGCCACGGAAAAAGCCGGTTTCAATGTAGTTGGCCAGATGGGTAGTCCAGCTACTGACATACAAAATCCGCTGACCGGTTTCTGGATGAGTACGCACCACAGGGTGTGTCTGCGCTGGAAAACGATCTCGCATTGCCGCCCTGTCCTCCTCAGGAATACGGTCTATGAAACCAGGCAATAAATCGTGCACGGCTTCCAGCTCGTGCAAAATATCTTTGATGTGAGGCGGCAAGTTCTCATAGGCCAGTGCCATATTGCACCAGATCGTATCGCCCCCGGCGGGTGGACATTCAATGCAACGCAGAATGGAACCCATGGAAGGTTCGGCCCGCCAGCTGACATCGCTATGGTAGATATTCTCACGCCCCGGCTGCGTGTTATTGCCCCCCAGCAGCACCAGCTCGGGATAATCCGGATCGTGTGGAAAAACCGGATGCACTTCCAGCTCACCAAAGCAACGGGCAAATGCAACATGCTGTGCCGCATTCAAAGGCTGGTCACGAAACACCAGCAATTGATGCTTCAACAACAAGGCGCGCAGCTCCTGTACCTGCGTATCTTCCAGGGGCTGAGTCAAATCGACACCCGCTACCTCGACACCGATAGCGGGCGACATGATTCTGGTTTCCAAGCGGCTGGCTGCGATTGGGCTGTCTACGACCTGCGTCATGATCCTCTCCTGAATATTGTTTCGTTTCAAACGAAACAATATTAGCGTGAGAAATATCCAGCACAACTCGGTGATTACCCTTGAGACTTCAAATATGTGCGTCGCCGCTGAAATCGCTGCCAAAGCGCTGGACCATACGGTTCTCCAGGCGCGTCATCATTTCTTTAAAGGAGCTGAGCTCTTCCTGGCTAAGCACGGACGTCAGCTCCTGCTCCAGATCCAGAGCAATGGGCACAATGCGATCGTGCACTTGCTGGCCCTGCTCGGTCAGACACAGCAGATTGCTGCGCATGTCGTTTTCGTTATCGCGACGAGCAATTAACTGAGCGGCTGTCAGGCGAGAAACGGCACGGCTGACCTTGGCCTTGTCCATGCTGGTGCGCTCGGTCAAACTGCCCGAGGTCAGGGTGCCATAGCGTCCCAGGGTCGCAATGATGCGCCACTCTGGAATGGACAAACCAAATTGCTGTGCATGCTGACGCGCAAAGGTCACCGCAATATGCGAGGCCAGTATCGTGACTTGATAAGGGAGAAAATTCTCCAGGTCCAGGGTGGTTTTTTCCAACTCGCTTCCCAAGGCGCTAGTCCGCTTTCTGTAAGGAGTTTGATCATAGCATCGCCAGGCAATGGCTTCGCCGATTGGCTACCCAGCTTCTTTTCGATGCAACAAGAAAAAACAAGAGCGGCCTGCCCTGCAGTCATAGTTGTTTACTTTAGCTGCGCCCTAAATCCGATACGCTGGAAGATCACTTCAGTCAGGAGATGTTCATGCCAATTGCCATTGATCCCACCAAAGCGCCCGACACCACTCCTCCCGGCAAAACGCCCAACCCCGAGCCGGACCCTAAAAAGATTCCTGGCAATGAGCCGCCATCCAAAAAATAGTCAAAGGCCAGAGCTTTTGACGCTGCTATTTGCAGGAATTTGAACACTTGCTCGCCATACGCAGGTCGCATGTCATTACATTGAGATGCGGCCTGAAACGGCTGTCACATTTTCTGCAGTACAGTGAATCGTGGTGATATTTATTACAAACCATCACCCTACGCTAATTGGCAAGCCAGTTTGCAAACGCTATTACATCAACCACAAAATTATTTGAGGAGCATTGTATGGCCCAGCTAGACCGAGGCACCATGTGCATCATGTGCCAAACCCTTCCACTATCGCAACCCAACGCTCAACGACATCCTTACCTCAAACCCATCAGACGAGTCGATGACACTGACGAACCAAGCACCGAAAGTCTGTATCACTGCACTGTTTGTCACACCCATTGGCTATACCAACGCGACAAATGGGACGCCTGCCTGGGATTCAAATTATGGCAAGGAGGCCTGCAGGCATTTAACCGGCGGCATGTACCGCTTACCTTCCCCACTCAGAGTACAGACAGCAAAAAAACCAGAAAGCACAAAGGTCCTGAGCTGCTCTCTTGATCCTTGCTAGTCACAGAACTAGCTCTATCCATACACGGGCAGCGCTGACACGCGGGCTGCCCTGTGAATCCTCCTGGCGCCCTGCCTGCCATTCAGCCACGGCAATTCCAGCACGAACAGGTCTGTTCTGCCTGCTCTGCAGTCGGTCATTTTTCTGAACCGAATGTTGCAAAGTTAAGACTATTAAAAAAAAATGCGCACTTGTTGCGCCGCAACATATATTATTTTTCCATAGTCGTTGTTCCTGCGGTGGTGAGATGAGCGGAGACAGGCGTCACAGAGCGCTGCTGTTATCTCGCTGCCCACCGACTAGGCAAGACCGGGGTCACGTGCCTAGCTAGCTTACTCGCCTTGCCGGAATTGTGTTGCTCTTCAACCTACAACACAGGTCCGCTTGCCTACCACTTGCGTTCGCGCTGTCGCACACCCTGCTGACAGCCGGAGAGTCGCTCAAACCGGCGTTGCCCGGTTGCACACAAGCCATCCACCAGGATAACCCATCCCGGTCGGCCCCCTCTCAACCGTCTCCTACCCCTCTCGGTGTTCCATTGCATCCGCAAGGCCAGCTTGCCTGTGTTTACTTCAGGAACACCTATGAAATTGATTACCGCCATCGTCAAACCCTTCAAGGTTGACGAGATACGCGAGGCCCTTTCCGATCTGGGCATACAGGGGATGACGCTTACCGAGGTCAAGGGATTTGGTCGTCAGAAAGGCCACACCGAGCTTTACCGCGGTGCGGAATATGCAGTCGACTTCCTGCCCAAGATCCGCATTGAACTGGCTATTCCCGACGAGCAGTTGCAAAGCGTTCTGGAGGCCATTCAAAGCAGTGCCCGCACCGGACGTATTGGTGACGGCAAGATCTTTGTCCAGCCGCTGGACCATGTCATCCGCATCCGCACCGGCGAATGCGATGAGCAAGCCCTGTAATCGGAGACTCCATCATGAACAACGCTGATCTATCGTGGATGCTGGTCTCCACGCTTCTGGTACTAATGATGGCCGCGCCGGGCCTGGCCCTGTTTTACTCGGGGATGGTGCGTCAAAAAAATGCCTTGTCCATGTTATCCCAGACCTTGCTGGTGTTCAGTCTGGGGGTGGTGCTCTGGTTTATCTATGGCTACTCACTGGCCTTTACCGCTGGCAATCCCTTGATTGGCAGTTTCGACAAGGTCTTGTTCAACGGCATGTTCACCGCTGCTGACCAACAGTTCTCCATGTCGGGCACCTTGCCTGAACTGCTGTTTGCGTCTTTTCAGGCCACCTTCGCCGGTCTGACTTGCGCTCTGGTTGTCGGTAGTCTGGCAGAACGTACCCGCCTGTCCGCCATCCTGGTCTTTACCGTGATCTGGTTCACTTTGGCCTATCTGCCCATTTGCCATATGGTCTGGTTTGCCAATGAACAGAACGGCGGCTTGCTCAACTCCCGTGGCGCGCTGGACTTTGCCGGTGGCACGGTGGTGCATATCAACGCCGGTATTGCCGGTCTGGTCGGTGCCTGGATGATTGGCCCCAGACTGAACTACCGTCGTGAAGCCATGCCACCTCATAACCTGCCCCTGACCTTTATTGGTGCTGCTCTGCTGTGGGTAGGCTGGTTCGGTTTCAACGCAGGCTCGGCTTTGTCGGCCAATGAAAATGCCACGCTGGCCTTCTTCAACACCATGCTGGCAGCCGCCATCGGCGTTGTGGCCTGGACTTTGGGTGAATGGATCAGCAAAGGTCATCCTTCCTTGCTGGGTGCCTGCTCGGGTGCGATCGCAGGTTTGGTCGGCATTACCCCGGCGGCCGGTTTTGTGGCTCCTTCCGGCGCACTGGCCCTTGGCCTGATTACCTCCCTGGCGTGCTTGTGGGGTGTGAATGTTCTGAAGCGCTGGTTACGCGCCGACGATACGCTGGACGTTTTTGGCATTCACGGTTTGGGCGGGATTGTGGGCGCTTTGCTCACAGGTCTGTTCAACGCACCTGCTCTGGGGGGGCCTGGTACTGCAGCTGGCAACAGTATCTGGATGCAGTTGTGGATTCAGCTCGAAGGCGTGCTGGTTACGCTGGTCTGGTCCGGTGTGGCTGCCTGGATTGCCTTCACCGTTGCCAAACTAGTCTGCGGCGGCTTACGTGTCGATGCTGACCACGAGCGCGAAGGTCTGGATATCCGTACCCACGGTGAAACGGGTTATCAACACTGAGATCCCATCATGATTCGTGCCAATCTTGCCTGCAGGCAAACTGCTCCCTTTACACACAGGCACAGGCCTAAAAGAAAAAGCCCTCTTTCGAGGGCTTTTTTTTATAGGCAAACCAGTTGCTTATTTTTCTTTGCGGTAAGCGTCGTGACAAGTCTTACAGGACTTGCCCACATTACCGAAAGCCACGCGGAAGGCATCAAAGTCGCCCGAATCGGAAGCCACTTTCAGCTTATCGATTGCAGCGGTGAAATCATCGGTAGCTTGCTTGAAACCCTGAGCATCGCTCCAGGCCTCAGCTTTGGTCTCGCCGCCTTCGGTAGCAGCGCCAAATGCGCCCCAAGGCAAAGCCGCCAAAACCGTCAGCACTTCTACGTTTTTAGCGATTGCAGCCGCATCATACGGTGCTTCTTTTTTGGCCACGGGAGCCATACGACCAAAGTGCGAGCCAATCAGTGACATGCTGGCTTGACGGTAGTCCACGGCCTGTTCTGGCTTGGCAAACTGGGCGGTAGCAGGCGTGACAAACGCAGCACACAAGGCGGCAGCGGCAGTCAGAAACGCGAATTTTTTCATGTGAACTCCTGTGTGATGAAACATAAAACACTTCATAAAGCACTGGCTCAAGAAACCCGACCGGCTGTGCCCTTGTGCAAGAACACAGCCGTTTGGATTTAGATCGCCTGGGCCAACTTTACTGCCACACCCAGATAGCTGCGTGGAGTTAGCTCAAGCAAATAGGTTTTAGCGTCGGCGGGCAGTTCCAGACCGCCAATAAACTCGCGCAACGCTTCCTGAGTAATACCACGACCACGTGTCAGGGCTTTGAGTTGCTCGTAAGGCTGGGGCAAACCGTAGCGGCGCATCACCGTTTGAACCGGCTCGGCCAGGATTTCCCAGCATGCGTCGATGTCCGCATCGACAGCTGCGGCGTTCAGTTCCAGTTTGCCCAGACCACGCAGGCAGGCGTCGTAAGCCACCACGCTGTAACCCAGAGCCACGCCCAGGTTACGCAGCACGGTCGAGTCGGTCAGGTCACGCTGCCAACGGGAAATAGGCAGCTTTTCGGACAGATGGCGCAGCATGGCGTTGGCCAGGCCCAGGTTGCCTTCCGAGTTTTCAAAGTCAATCGGGTTGACCTTGTGCGGCATGGTGGACGAACCGATCTCGCCTTCTTTGAGGCGCTGCTTGAAGTAACCCAGGGAGATGTAGCCCCAGACGTCACGGTTGAAGTCCAGCAAGATGGTGTTGGCGCGAGCGATGGCGTCAAACAGAGCGGCCATCCAGTCGTGGGGTTCGATCTGAATGGTGTAGACGTTTTGCGTCAGACCCAGACCAGCCAGCACTTTCTGGCTGAAGGCTGGCCAATCAATTTCGGGGTAAGCCGAGAAGTGAGCGTTGTAGTTGCCGGTGGCACCATTCATTTTGGCCAGAGGCTGGACCGCAGCAATGGCCGCAATGGCGTTTTGCAGGCGAGCGGCCACGTTGGCAAATTCCTTGCCCATGGTGCTGGGGCTGGCAGGCTGACCGTGGGTGCGCGACAGCAAAGGCTGCTCGGCGTGCAAGCGGGCCTGAGCCTTGATGGCATCGCACACTTCTTGCAGTTGCGGCAAGATTACTTGTTCACGAGCACGCGTCAGCATCAGCGCATGCGAGGTGTTGTTGATGTCTTCAGAGGTGCAGGAAAAATGGATGAACTCAGCCGCAGCGGACAGCTCAGCGTGGTCGGCCACTTTTTCTTTCAACCAGTATTCCACGGCTTTCACGTCGTGGTTGGTGGTGCGCTCGATGGCTTTGATGCGGGCGGCATCGTCTTCCGAGAAGTTCTGCACCAGGCTCTTGAGTACCTCGCGAGCTTCGGCGGAGAAAGTAGGCAGTTCGGGCAGACCCGCGTCGGACAGGCCGATCAACCAGGCCACTTCGACCTCTACGCGATGCCACATAAATGCGGCTTCGGACAACAGGCCACGCAAGGGGGCGGTACGGCTGCCATAACGCCCGTCCAATGGCGACAAGGCATTCAGAGTGCTCAGGGTATCGGCTATGTGCATCGTTCTACAGAAAAGAAGGGGGAATAAAGTCAGCCCGCATTCTAACATTGCAGGCTGGCACCCGTATGCCACGCGTTCAGCATGGGGTCAGAATGCGACGGCTGTTCGAGGCTTTGACGAATAAACCACAGTTTTCCAACATTGTTTCCAGCGACAGGTTCAGGCCCGGCCTGCGGGACGTTCGCCCATAGGTTCCTGCTATACTTTTTGAGCCTGCAACTTTTGATAGCTTTTTATGAAACTTCTAGCTTCCCTCACCAGCCCATACGCGCGCAAAGTGCGTGTTGTCATGGCGGAAAAAAAGCTCGACTACGAGCTGATTCTGGAGGATGTGTGGGCCGATGACAGCGATATTCTGAAGCACAATCCACTGGGCAAAGTCCCCTGTCTGATTATGGATGATCAGGCAAATCTGTTTGACTCCCGCGTGATCGTCGAGTATCTGGATACCCTCTCGCCCGTCGGCCGCCTGATTCCCCAAGCCGGACGTGATCGCGCTGCAGTCAAATGCTGGGAAGCCATTGCCGATGGCTTGCTTGATGCCTGCGTTGCCATCGTGGTGGAAAAACGCCGTCCCCAAGAGCTGCGTCTACCCGCCTGGATTGACCGCCAAAACAGCAAGATTACCGCCGCCCTGCAATCCATGAACAACACCTTGGGTGACCAGTCCTTTTGCATGGGCACCAGCTTTAGCCTGGCCGACATTGCCGTAGGCTGCGCACTGGGTTATCTGGATCTGCGCTTTCCTGAACTGGACTGGCGCTCGCAGTACGGCAATCTGCAACGCCTGGATGAAAAACTCCAAGCGCGCCCCTCGTTTGCCAGCACCTTACCGCCTACGCAGTGAGCGTTGCGCCAGCAAGCCAGGGCCCATTCTTTTGAATGGGTTTTTTTATGTCTGCTGGTTCAGGCCTCGCCCAGCAATCGGTACATCCAGAAGGCCTCATCAGACTTCATGCGCTGGGCGAACTGGGCAGGCGAAAAGCCCGAAACCCGTTTGACCTCTCTGCCAAAATGAGACTGGTCGCTATACCCGGCTTGCAACGCCACATCAGACCAGACCGGATTTTCCTGCTGCTGCACCAAGGCAAAAGCACGCTCGGCACGCACATACAGCTGCAGCTCACGCTGGCTCTGCCCGGCCCAACGCTTGAATTGCCTTTGCATCTGACGCAAGCCCGTTCCCGTGCGTGTTGCTGCCATCCTCATCCCCAATGCCGTCAACCAATGATGCAAGGTGGCAGCACCTTCTGTCGCCAGACAGCCATGAGCACAACGATGAATTGCCGCCTCCAGCTGCTCGAATAAAGGGGCTTCTTCTGTGCCAGCTTGTCCAAGTGTCTGACAGCTGGCAGCGGGCAAGACCTGCTCCATGGGCAGTACCTGATCCAGAAAGTCGCTGGCCTCGATACCAAACACACGTTTCAAGGCATCCGGGTACAGTCCAATCGAAATCGCATGGACAGGCCCCGGAGACCAGCTAATGGAAGGTGTGCGCGAAGGCCCGGCAAACAGCATGCCGGGCAGGGGCTCTGACAGTACCGGACTCCCTCCATCCACGGGCGTCTGCACCATGTGCAGCTGGCCATGGAAAACCCAGGACAACACCACCAGGGGCGAAGCCGGATAACAGTTCAGACGTTGCTGCGGCAACAGATCCAGAGCACGGGTATCACGCTCCACGCCCAGATGGATAATGGACGCCGTTTTTCCGCTGGGGTGATGCAAACGGGCACAAGGCAAAGCAGACATGGGAGGTCGTTTCCGTTCTATCCGGCCCAGGCAAGCCGGGCCACACTGAAAGTCCTTTTATCCTACTTCAGCCCCGCCCTTTTATGCCCAAAACTATCTTGCAAGGTTCCTGGTCTCATCGTTGCCGAAGCGCCCTCGCCCTCTGGGCCACCACCATAGACGTACTGGCTCGACGTATCATCGCCAAACCGCTAGTGCCCGGCTGGTCCGTGCCTTTTGAAATCGCCACCCTGTTCTATCGCAAGCAGTTCAACCACGCCTTCCGCTTGCCAACCATAGCTGAAGGCCGCGCCTATTTCGACAGCTTGTACACGATTGCCGAACCGGACTTGCCCGTCCAGATGCAGGCCAGCACGTCCCCAGAACCACGGGGTGACTGGTTCATTCCAGATCGCCCGAACAGCAGCAAAACCATCTTGTACTTTCATGGCGGCGGCTATGCTTTCTACCCAATCGTGTCGCGCCACTTCATTCGTCTGCTGGCCTACAAGCTGCAAATACCCATCTTCGCCGTGGACTACCGCCTGACCCCGGAGCACCCTCACCCGACCCAACAGGAAGATGCGCTAGACGCCTACCGCTATCTGCTTGGACGTGGAATCCCCGCTCAGGATATTGTCCTGGCAGGCGACTCGGCAGGCGGACACCTGGTGCTGATGAGCTTGGTCGGCCTGCGTCAAGCGGGACTGCCCCAACCTTCTCTGGCCTTGGCACTAAGCCCCTGGACGGATATAGGACGACGCGGCGCCAGCCAGTTTGGTCATGATCGCTACGATATGGTGCAGGGCTATCAAACGCTGCAATACGGTCAATGGCTAAAGGGCAACGGCCCCTGGAGTGATGATCGACTCTCACCCATTGCACAGGATCTGCGACATCTGGCCCCCATCTACATTCAGGCAGGCGGCAAGGAAATTCTGGTCGACATGATCCGGGATTTTGCCCGAGAGGCGCACAAGCAGGGGGCCAATATACGGCTGGATGTCTGGCCGGATATGACGCACGAATTTCATGCTTACGGCAGCACACTACCGCAAAGCGAGCAGGCAATGACTGCGCTACGGACAGCAATTCAATGGACAGCTGGGGGAGTTTTTGAGCCGGCAGAAGAAACCGAACTGAATGGGCTGGACTGTGCGTATGGCAAAGTCCAGCCAGAAAACATCAAGCCTGTGTGATGGCCTGCGTAATCATGTAGATCGCCAGCACAGTCAACATGCCAGCAAAGATGCGCTTGAGCGTCACCTGATCGATCTTGTGGGCCAGACTGGCCCCCAGGGGGGCGGTACAAATACTGGTGGCCGAAACAATCAACAAGGCCGGCCAGTAGATAAAACCAATCATGCCGGGGTGGCTGCCAAAGGTAGCCTGCCCGGACCAGATATAACCCACACTATTGGCCAGAGCAATGAAAAAGCCCAAGGCGGCCGAGGTAGCCACGGCCTGCCGCACAGGCACATTGCCGCGCAGCATGAAGGGGACAGACAAGAAGGCCCCACCCGCCCCCAGCAGACCGGACACGAAACCGATCAAGGCTCCCATGGCAGCAATCCAGAATGGGGCTGGCAAAGAGCGGCCTTGCACCGGGGCCGACTTGCGTGCCATTTTGGAGGCCGAATACAGGACAAACACACCGAACACAATCGCCAGCGCCTTGCTGTTGATCATGGCAAAAATCGCGCCGCCCGACAGCAGCCCACCCAGGATCAGGCCGGGCACCATGACCTTGACCACATCCCAGCGAATGGCACCATGTTTATGGTGCGCCCTCACGCTGGACAAGGAGGTGAACAGAATCGTGGCCATGGCCGTGGCAATGGAAGCATGCACGGCCAGCTCTTGCGGCACACCAAACAGCGGTAGCAGGAAGGTCAGGAACGGCACCAGAATCATGCCTCCGCCAATCCCCAGCAGCCCGGCGGCCAAACCAATACCGGCACCCAGCACCAGCAAACTGATGACAAGAATGGGATCCATGCCCGCCTCTTATTGAATAATGCCGCCGCCCAGGCAGCGGTCACCGTCGTACAGGACCACGGATTGGCCCGGCGTTACGGCCCATTGGGGCTGATCAAAATGAAGAGACAGGCTGTCGCCTTCGGCAGCCAGGATCGTGCAGGCCGCATCGGCCTGGCGATAACGGGTCTTGGCATGAATCGGGCCCAGCGCTGGCGGATGGCCCGCTACCCAACTGGTCTGCTCGGCCTTCAATTCAGACTGCAACAGCCAGGGGTGATCGTGCCCTTGCACCACATACAGCGTGTTCGTGGCCAGATCCTTGCGGGCGGCATACCAGGCGTCGGCGGTACCGTCTTCGCGCTGCTTGCCCTTGACACCACCAATGCCCAAACCCTTGCGCTGACCATAGGTGTGGAAAGCCAGACCCACGTGCTGACCCAATACCTGCCCTTCCGGTGTTTTGATAGGACCGGGTTGAGTGGGCAGATAGCGATTCAGGAACTCGCGGAAAGGACGCTCACCAATAAAGCAAATGCCGGTCGAGTCTTTTTTAGCCGCATTGGGCAGCTTCAGTTCCTCGGCAATACGGCGTACTTCCTGCTTGTTGATCTCGCCCAAGGGGAACAAGGTGCGCGACAGCTGCGCCTGGTTCAGGCGGTGCAGAAAATAACTTTGATCCTTGGACGCATCCAGACCTTTCAACAATTGATAGTCGGTGCCGCCCCCGGCCATGGGCACGCCACGCACACGGGCGTAATGGCCGGTGGCAATCCAGTCGGCGCCCAAGGTCATGGCGTGATCCAGAAAGGCCTTGAACTTGATTTCCGCATTGCACAGAACATCGGGATTCGGGGTGCGACCTGCCGAATATTCCCGCAAGAACTCCGCAAACACGCGGTCCTTATATTCCGCAGCGAAGTTGACCGCCTCGATCTCAACCCCGACCAGATCGGCCACGCTGGCCGCGTCCAGCCAATCCTGGCGCGAAGAGCAAAATTCGGAGTCATCGTCGTCTTCCCAGTTCTTCATGAACAGGCCCACGACTTCATAGCCTTGCTCTTTAAGCAGCCAGGCCGAGACAGAGGAGTCCACGCCGCCGGACATTCCGATAACGACGCGACCTTTTTTGGTGGAAATAGTCATTGCAGTGATGATGAGAGGTGCCGCATTGGCTGGGCTTTGCGCCCAGTGCGCACCTGACTAACTAAAAAAGGCATTGTACGCCTGCCCTGACACATGTACAGGCAGACACCGCCCGCACCTGGGGTTTCTGGAAAACTGTGCTGCCCAAGACACAAAAGCCCAGACGACATGGTCTGGGCTTTCAAGGCGACTACCGCAGAATCAGTCCAGAGGACGCGGGGGCAACATCTTGCCGGGATTCATGATGTTGTGAGGATCCAGCGCCTGCTTGATGCTGCTCATCACATCCAGTGCATCCTGACCGTGCTCGGCCAGCATGAACTCCATCTTGTGCAAGCCCACACCGTGTTCGCCGGTGCAGGTGCCCTGCATGGCAATGGCACGCTCTACCAGACGATGGTTCAAGCGCTCGGACTCGTCCCACTCTTCCTGACTATCGGCGTCCAGCAGCATCAGGACGTGGAAGTTGCCATCGCCCACGTGACCCACGATGGTGTACGGGAACGGAGCCTGATCCATATCGGCCGCGGTTTGCGCCACACACTCTGCCAAGGCGGAGATAGGCACACAAACGTCCGTGGTGCTGGAGCGGCAACCAGGACGCAGTTGCAAACCGGCAAAGTAGGCATTGTGTCGAGCCGTCCACAAGCGGGAACGATCCTCGGCCTTATCGGCCCACTCAAAGTCCATGCCGCCGTTATCACGAGTGATTTCCTGGACAACCTGGGCCTGCTCCTGCACACCGCTGGGGCTGCCGTGGAATTCAAACAGCAGCAAGGGCGATTCTTTCAGCGTCAGCTTGCTGTAGGCATTGGTGGCACGTACGGCGGCCGTATCCATGAATTCGACACGCGCAATCGGGATACCCATTTGAATGACCTCGATCACGCTTTGCACGGCAGAGCGCAGATCGGGGAAATTACAGATAGCCGCCGAAATGGCTTCGGGCTGCGGGTACAGACGCACCGTCACTTCGGTAATGATGCCCAGCGTGCCTTCGCTACCGATGAACAAGCGGGTCAGGTCGTAACCGGCGGAGGATTTCTTGGCACGGTTAGCCGTATCAATAATGCGGCCATCTGCCGTCACAACCTTCAAAGTCAGGACGTTTTCGCGCATGGTGCCGTAACGCACGGCATTGGTACCCGACGCACGCGTTGCGGCCATCCCGCCCAGGCTGGCATCCGCACCGGGGTCGATGGGAAAAAACAAGCCCGTATCACGGATATGCTCGTTCAAGGCCATGCGTGTCACGCCAGCTTGCACGGTGGCGGTGAAGTCCTCGGCGTTGATTGCGACGATCTCGTCCATACCGGACAAATCCAGGCTGACACCGCCTTGAATCGCCAGGAAATGCCCTTCCAGCGAGGAGCCAGCCCCGTAAGGAATCAGGGGCACATGGTGCTCATGACAATGACGTGCCACCCAGGCTACTTCTTCTGTGCTGCGAGCAAAAACAACCACATCAGGCAGCATGGGTGGATACGGCGATTCATCCCGTCCATGGTGTTCACGCACGGCGTGCGAAAGCGAGCAACGCTCTTGGAACTGAGCCTGCAAGGCTTCTACAAAACCTTCAGGTAAAGGGCGCCGCGCTAGGTCGGCATGACCGGGAGCATTCATGAGCATTCCAAAAAGGCAAAACCCTATTATGAGTGGCTAAGTGCCCCCTCTTCAAGAGCGACTCGTGCCTGGCGACGCTGACGCACCGCTTCAGCCAGTTTTTCCAGAACCGCCACCGTGTCATCCCAATCGATGCAGCCGTCGGTAATGCTTTGGCCGTAGGTCAGCGGCTTGCCTTCAACCACATCCTGACGACCACCTACCAGATGGCTTTCGATCATCACGCCGCAAATGCGCATGTCACCACCAGAGATCTGACCAGCCACATCGGCCAGCACTTCTGGCTGACGGCGGTAGTCTTTATTACTGTTGGCGTGGCTTGCATCGACCATCACACGCGGCACCATGCCGGCCTTGATCATGGCCTGGCTGGTTGCCTCAACGTTTTCAGCGTCGTAGTTCGGCGTCTTGCCACCGCGCAAAATCACGTGGCAATCGTTATTGCCCACGGTGGACACAATGGCGGAGTGACCACCCTTGGTGACCGACAGGAAATGGTGCGGCTGGGAAGCGGCCTTGATCGCGTCCAGAGCAATACGGATATTGCCATCCGTGCCATTCTTGAAGCCGACGGGGCAGGACAATCCGGAGGACAGTTCGCGGTGAACCTGGCTCTCTGTCGTGCGAGCACCAATGGCGCCCCAGGAAACCAGATCAGCAATGTACTGGGGAGTAATCATGTCCAGGAACTCGCAGCCAGCGGGCAAATCCAGCTGGTTGACGGCCAGCAGCAATTCACGCGCCGTACGCAAACCCTGATTGATGTTGAAGCTGCCATCCATGAAGGGGTCGTTGATCAGCCCTTTCCAGCCCACGGTGGTGCGTGGCTTTTCGAAGTACACGCGCATCACAATTTCCAGCTCGGGGGCAAAGCGCTTGCGCTCGACCGTCAGGCGACGCGCGTAGTCCATGGCGGCTTCGGTATCGTGGATGGAACAAGGGCCGACCACGACCACCAGACGATCATCGCGTTCGTGAAGGATCTTGTGAATGCTGCGGCGGGCCTTGTGAACCGTCGTCGATACAGCAGAGGTACACGGGAACTCGCGCATCACATGGGATGGGGGAGACAGCTCCTTAATTTCACGAATCCGTAAATCATCAGTATTGTGCGACACGATTGAACTCCAGTTGGTTTGCCAGGTCCGGGGGCAAACGAAAAAAAAGCCGCCCGGTCTATGCTGGCGGCTTATTTCAGGATTTAGGTCTTACTTGTGTTTGGTGCAACCCGTCCTTTCCTCCACCAGCGGCATCGGAAAAGCATAAAAATAAAAGAAGAAAACGGGGGTTGCGAAAGTCATGGGAAAAATCCTAACACAGTTCCTGACGCGCCGCCAACAAAACCAGCAAGATTCATCCACAAAAACGCAGAACAACAAAATATTTATACCAAAAGGACACTAAAAAACGCCACCAAACGAAATCATTGTTTCGTTTTGAATTTTTTATTGGCCCTTTTGTTTCGTGTTATCGCGAAAAACCACGATAAATCGTTTAGATGCCTTGTTTGTCTTATTTTTACATCTACATACAAACCTGATGGCACACTGCCAGGCACAAATGCAAAAGGGCCAGAACACTGGGTTCTGGCCCTTAGCCGCCTAATTTAGCAGCAGGCTATACGCCCTTTGCCACCATACCGGGCTTGCTGTCTCTCCCGGAAAAACTCGGCGTACTCCATCGGTTTCTGATCCGGGTGGTTCACCCGCATATGATTCAGATAGGTTTCGTAATCAGGCACGCCCACCATCAGACGCAAGGTTGTGGCCAGATAACGCCCGGTGCCCCGCCCTGCCTGGGCACTGCGCGAAATGGCTCCTGTCAATAATCCTTTCATATCAAGCTCCTGCTGCCGCTTGAGCCGGCAATGGCTCGTACGGAGTCTCGGCAGAATGCGGCTCCGTGCTGCGACGTGCTTTCAGCACGCAACGGATGCCAAAGAACACCATGCTCAAGACCACAAAGATGAACAGACCGCACAAGGTGGAGTTCACGTAATCGTTGAAAATCACCTGTTGCATCTGCTCCAGAGATTTGGCCGGCGCCATGACAGTTTGTTCCGCCAACCCTTCTTGATAAACCTTGGCGTGGGCCAAAAAGCCGATCTTGGGGTCGGGGTGGAACATTTTCTGAAAGCCTGCCACCAGCGTGCAAATCAGCAGCCAGATAGTGGGAACCACGGTCACCCATGCGTAGCGGTCTTTCTTCATCTTGAAGAGCACCACCGTACCCAGTACCAATGCCACCGCTGCCAGCATCTGGTTGGCAATACCGAACAAAGGCCACAAGGTGTTGATACCACCCAGTGGATCGACCACACCCTGATACAGGAAGTAGCCCCACGCCGCCACGCACAAGGATGTGGCAATCAAGTTGGCGACTAGCGACTCCGTACGCCGCAAGCCCGGCACAAAAGTACCCATCAAGTCTTGCAGCATGAAGCGACCTGCACGCGTACCGGCATCTACCGCCGTCAGAATGAACAGGGCCTCAAACAAAATGGCGAAGTGATACCAGAAGCTCATCATCGCCGGCCCGCCGATGACGTTATGCAAGATGAAGGCCATGCCCACCGCCAGGGTAGGAGCACCACCGGCACGGGAAATAATGCTGTTTTCACCCACGTCGCTGGCCATTTGGGTCAGATCAGCGGGAGTAATCAGGAAGCCCCAGCTGGACACCACTTGCGCGGCCTGCTCAGGCGTGGTGCCAATCAAAGCGGCTGGGCTGTTCATGGCGTAGTAAATGCCAGGCTCGATCACGCAAGCCGCAACCAGGGCCATGATGGCCACAAAGGACTCCATCAACATACCGCCATAGCCGATATAGCGCGCCTGGGTTTCGTTTTCGATCATCTTGGGCGTGGTGCCCGAGGAAATCAAAGCGTGGAAACCGGACACGGCACCACAAGCAATGGTAATGAACAGGAAGGGGAACAAACTCCCGGACCAGACCGGACCTGTGCCATCAATAAACTTGGTGGTCGCTGGCATTTTCAGCTCGGGCGCCACAATCACAATCCCGATGGCCAGACCCACAATCGTGCCAATTTTCAGGAAGGTGGACAGATAGTCACGTGGAGCCAGCAGCAGCCACACGGGCAGCACAGCAGCAATAAAGCCGTAAATAATCAGTGCCCAGGTCAGCTCTTCGCCATTCAGGGTGAAGAACGGGCCCCAGGTCGGGTGCGCCGCTACGTCCTGACCATACACAATCGCGGCCAGCAGAAAGATCAGTCCGATCACCGAGACTTCGCCAATACGGCCCGGCCTCAGGAAACGCAGATAAATCCCCATGAAGATAGCCAGCGGAATCGTCGCTGATACCGTGAAGGTGCCCCATGGCGAATTGATCAGGGCCTTGACCACAATCAGCGCCAGCACAGCCAGAATGATGACCATGATCATGAAAGCGCCAAACAAGGCGATCACACCGGGCACCGTGCCCAGTTCAGACTTGATCAGATCCCCCAGCGAACGCCCGTCGCGGCGCATGGAGATGAACAGCACCGTGAAGTCCTGCACCGCCCCCGCAAATACCACACCGGCCAGAATCCAGAGCATGCCGGGCAGGTAGCCCATTTGCGCCGCCAGCACTGGCCCGACCAAGGGGCCAGCCCCTGCAATGGCGGCAAAATGGTGCCCAAAAAGCACGTGTTTATTAGTCGGTACGTAGTCCAGACCATCGTTATGACGCCACGCTGGCGTCATGCGGGTCGCGTCCAGCTCAAAAACCTTGCGAGCAATGAAACGGCTGTAATAACGATAGGCAATTAAATAGACGCAGACTGCGGCGACTACGATCCATAGAGCATTGATGCTCTCCCCTCGGCTTAGTGCCACCGTTCCCAGGGCAAAGGCCCCCAGCACTGCAACCAGCACCCAAATCAGATGCTGTTTTATAAAACCGCCCTCTTCTCTGCTCATAGAGCCTCCACGATTTTGCATTAAGTAAGTCTGTCACCAACTTTTTCTTCTGGCCGCACTTCTGATCTGAAGAAGTCGCCAGCTGCCAGCACAAGAGACGCAATACCGAGTGTGGCAGGCGTTCTTGCGGGGTCAGCACAGTCGTTTGGTACCGTGCATTTCCCGAACCAGCAGGGTTTGAAAGAGCGCCAAAGCGCACTTTCCAAAAGGGTGTCGGCGCGCCCGAAGGCGCGCCGAACTCATTCATGAATCAATCTGGGGTAGGCATAAGCCAGGCGCTTTTGAGAGGACAAGCGCTCTTTAATCCTTGGGAGCATAGTGAAAACACGTACTCAAGGCACCACGCATTTTCCCTAAGACCAAACTTTTCACTTATATATAAATTCTAATCAGTTCTTTTGAGCGATAGTTTCTATCCATTTAATTTGAGTACGAATGATTTTATGCGCTATGATTTCCCTGCAAATCTTTCGTAAAACAAATCATTCATAACGAAATGGTATAGGCGAGAAAAGGACTCATGATGAAACTACAATCCAAGCCCCTCTGCGCGTTGGCCTTTGCCCTGCTGGGCACCCTGGCTGCCGCCTCCAGCGCCCAGGCAGTCACGCTGGAACAAGTCAAAGAGCGCGGCGTGATTCGCGTCGCCGTTGCTAATGAAATTCCGTACGGATACATGGACATGTCCGGCAAAGCCCAAGGCGCTGGCCCCGAAGTGGCCCAGGCCATCATGGAGCGCCTGGGTGTCAAAGAAATCAAATGGGAAACCGCTAATTTCGGTTCCCTGATCCCCGGCCTGCAAGCCAAACGCTTTGATATGGTGGCCGCCGAAATGGCCATCCTGCCGCAACGTTGCAATACCGTGCTGTTCTCCGAGCCCAACAGCTCCTACGGTGAAGGCCTGCTGGTCGCCAAGGGCAACCCCAAGAACATCCACTCTTACGAAGACTTCGCCAAGACTGATCACAAGATCGCCATCATGGCCGGTGCCGATCAGCTGGAAATGATGCAGGCCCTGGGCGTGCCCGATAACCGCATGATCACTATTTCCAACAACGCGGATGCGATCTCCACCGTGGCAACCGGCCGTGCCGATGCCTATGCCGCAACTGGCCAGACCGCCAGTGATCTGGCCTCCAAAGGGGGCGGCAAAGTCGAGCTGGCCGCCGAGTTCAAGGACCCTATCATTGATGGCAACCCGGTTCGTAGCTGGGGCGGCTTTGCCTTTGCCAAGGAATCCGAAGACTTGCGCGACGCGGTGAACAAGGAACTGGCCGAATTCAAGAAAACCGATGAATGGAAAGCCATCCTGAGCAAGCACGGCTTTACCGAAGAAGACGCCAAGCACTCATTTGAGAAATCCACGGAACAGCTGTGTAAAGCCTGATCCTTCACCTGCGGGTAAGGCGGCCGCACGGGCCTGCGCGGCCCCTTGCAAAGGCCGACAGCGCACTGAAGGTGTACCGCCTGCCCTTGTCTGGAACCTGATATGGATTGGTTAAGTTACAGCTCGGCCCTGATGGACGGAGCCTGGGTCACCATACAGCTCACCCTGTATTCAACCGTGGTGGGAGCCATCGCCTCCTTTGCCCTGGGCATAGGCAGGCTGTCCCACTCGGTCGCCTTGCGCTCGCTGTCCGTCACGATTATTGAAGTTTTTCGCGGCACCTCTTTATTGGTACAGCTGTTCTGGCTGTACTTTGCCCTGCCCATTCTGGGCGAGTCCATGGGTCTGGACTGGCGTCTGGACCCGGTCGTGGCCGGCACCCTGGCCCTGGGCCTGAACATTGGCGCTTACGGTGCCGAAGTGGTGCGCGGTGCCATCCAGGCCGTGCCACACTCCCAACTGGAAGCGGCCAAGGCCCTGGACTTTACAGAGCGCCAAACCCTGTGGCGCATCAGCCTGCCCCAGGCCATCCCGGAGATGATGCCCAGCTTCGGGAATCTGGCCGTGCAAAACCTGAAAGACACTGCCCTGGTCTCCCTGATCAGTCTGGGCGACTTGAGCTTCAGAGCTGAACAAATACGCAACTTCACCCAGGACAGCACCACCATCTATACCCTGCTCTTGCTGATGTACTTCGGCATGGCACTGGTGCTGACCGTCCTGATGAAATTGCTGGAACGCGCAACCGGCCGCTGGCGTGCGCAAAGGAGCTGAACATGCTGTTTGGTATTGAATGGGACACCAGCAGCAACGGAGCATTTGCGCTGTCTATCCTGCCTATTTTGCTTAAAGGCTTATGGGTCACCATCCAGGCCGCCGTGCTGGGCTTTGGTGTTGCGGCTATCTTGGGACTGATTCTGGCAGGCCTGAAAAGTGTGCGTCTGCGCCTGATTTCCTGGCCCGCCTATGTGCTGACCGAATTCCTGCGCGACACACCTTTGCTGGTGCAATTATTTTTCCTGTACTACGTGCTACCGGACTACGGGATTGTGCTGCCCGCCTTTCTGACCGGCGCACTGGCACTGGGTGTGCAATACAGCGCCTATCTGTCCGAGGTCTACCGAGCCGGTCTGGAGTCCGTTACCCATGGCCAGACTGAAGCAGCCCGCGCACTGGATATTTCCCCGCTGCGTACCTTTATGGTCATCACTCTGCCCCAGGCCATCCCGCGCATCATTCCGGCCATGGGTAATTATCTGGTGTCCATCATGAAGGACGTACCTGTACTCTCTGTTGTATCGGTACTGGAAGTTCTGAATGTGGCCAAGATTATCGGTGACCGTACCTTTAACTACATCATTCCCCTGTCCATGGTGGGCGGCCTGTATCTGCTGCTGACCCTCCTGGCATCCGCTGGGGTACGAGCGCTGGACCAGCGTTTGCCCAAGCAAGGAATCCCCCTGCGATGACTGACTCTACGAACCCCATCATTCAATTTGACAATGTCACCAAGAAATTTGGTGATGTCACCGTGCTGGACGCCTTGAACTTCCAGGTGGAACCAGGTGAAAAAGTCACCATCATCGGCCCTTCCGGTTCCGGTAAATCCACCGTGCTGCGCATTCTGATGACGCTGGAGACCATCGACGAAGGTGTCATCACGGTAGCGGGCAAACCCCTCTGGCACGAGCGGGTCGATGACAAGCTGGTGCCCGCCAGCCAGAACCACTTGCGCGAGATGCGCAAGGAAATGGGCATGGTGTTCCAGCAGTTCAACCTGTTCCCGCACATGACGGTGATGCGCAATGTGACTGAAGCGCCCACCCATGTGCTGGGCCTGTCCAAAGAACAGGCGCGCGAACGGGCCACCAAATATCTGGATCTGGTGGGCCTGATCGACCATGCTGACAAATTCCCCAGCCAGCTCTCTGGCGGACAGCAACAGCGCGTGGGCATCGCCCGGGCCCTGGCGATGGAACCCAATATTCTGCTGTTTGACGAACCTACCTCGGCTCTGGACCCCGAACTGGTGGGCGAAGTGCTGGGCGTGATTCAAAAGCTGAGTCAGGAACAGGATCTGACGATTCTGCTGGTGACCCACGAAATGCAGTTTGCCAAGGAAGTCTCGGACCGCGTCTGCTTCTTTGATAAAGGCGTGATCGTGGAATCCGGCCCACCCGAACAAGTGTTCTGCCATCCGCAGGAAGCGCGGACGCAGGCGTTCTTGAGCAACTTTATTCAGGCGGCCTGAGCACTTGCGGTCTGCGTCACTTGAACGTGGTTCTGAGCTGAGCCACGTTCAAGCAGCTTTTGTCAAAGAGGTACCCATCTCTTGCAAAGGCAGCAGGCGGGAGTCCCCAGGCCTTATTAAGCCAAGGGTGTCGCCGGAGTTTCAGCCAGCTTGATAGCATGGTCCCGCACATCTTCCGGCCAGTCAGCCAGCAGGGTTTTGAAGTGCTCCAGCTCATCGGCAAACAAGGCTCGCATGGCTTCTTCAAAGCCGGGCAAATCGCCACCAATCGCGGTCATGAAGTTATAGGTCCGCTCCTGCGCCTGGCGACGCTGATCTTTGGCGGAGCTGGCACGGCGAGCCTCTTCAACCAGCTTGCGCAGCGCAACCGATGCGCCGCCGGGTTGAGTCGCCAGCCAGTCCCAATGACGTGGCAATAAGGTCACTTCACGGGGAACAACGCCCAGCTTAGGACGACCTCGGCCTCGTGGAGCCTCTTTCTCTGTCTGCTCGACCTCTACTTCAGGAGCATCCACTGGCGCATAGCGTTGCGCCAGCTCTTCGTCCGTCCCTTGGGTGTTCACATCCACAAAACGGCCTGTCACATCGTCAAAGATCAGTACGGGATCGTTAACCCGGCTCTCCAGCACTTTCTTCACGGCCAGCACATTGGTCAGCATGGGACCGGACGCGATACGGCGGTGGCCCATAAAGCTGGTGTAGGTATTGGGGTAAGTCGTTTTCATGTCAAAACCAGAGCTTCAAGTAAGAAGGCCCTATTTTTACCCGGATGATATTAATCCGTCAATATTACCCGGATATAAATAAGCGATTGTTGCTAATTGGGTGTATTAACACAGTTGATCCCGTCCAGCAGCCATCACAAGGACTCCTGGACATGCCGAGTCATATCTGATGAGCATCTCCGATAACAGCTTTTCCGGACGCCGGCCAATCAGTACGGTGCAGACCCGTCATTTACCAACGCCCGCCCCCAGACGCTGGCCGCTCCCCTCTTCTTCACAATCCTGAGCCCACAAAAAAACGCCCCCTGAAATAAATCCAGGGAGCGTCTTATCCGGCCAGGTCTGCGCACAAGGCGCAAACCTTCTTTCTGCCTAGGACTCCAGCAGCGGTCCGTTCAACGGCGTCAGGACAGGGAACTGCCCGCGAGTGGCCACATGCGCAGGACGGGGTGTCAGCCCCTGCTTGGGATCACCCACGCAGTTCTCCACGCTGTTATAGACCGTAAACACATTGGCTCGTGGCCAAGGCGAGATATTGCTGGCCGAGCCATGCAAGGTATTGCAGTCAAAAAAGATCACCGAACCGGCCTTGGCAGTAATGGCTTCAATGCCACCCTGATCCACCAGCAAACGCAGGCTGATCGGATCGGGTACGCCATACTCCTGCTTGCGCAAGGACTCCTTGTAATGGTTGTCCGGTGTCTGCCCTGTGCAAGAGATGAACTGACGGTGTGAGCCCGGCACCAGCATCAAGGGGCCATTGCACACATTATTGTCCGTCAGCAGCACCGAGCAGCTTAAGGCGCGCATTTGCGGCATGCCATCTTCGATATGCCAGGTCTCGAAATCCGAATGCCAGTAAAACTCCTTGCCGGTAAAGCCCGGTTTCAGGTTGGCACGGGACTGATGCACATACACCTCCGAGCCCAGAATCTGGCGGGCCACATCCAGTACACGCGGATCGCGCACCAGGCGGGCAATCAGCTCGCTTAACTCGTGCACACGAAAGATCGAGCGCACGGCCTGACTGCCCTTTTCCACCACCGCTTCTTCACGCGACAAGATGCCGGGATCGGTGCTCATGGCCTCCACATTGCCCAGCAAGGCTTGCACTTCCTGCGCATTGAACAAATCAGGCAGCAGCAAAAAGCCATTGTCCTCGTACTCCCGCAGTTGGGACTTGTTCAAAGGCTGGCTACCTACCGGATCCGGATACACCACCGGCTCCTGGCGGCTGACGATGGCCGCCGTTCGTTCTGTACGGGATGTGTACAGATCGCTCATGGTCACTGTCATCATGCTCTCCTTAGGTCTTCAGTCTTCCACGATGGCTGGGTAAACCCCTTTCTCATCGTGAACTTCCTGACCGGTCAGGGGCGGATTGAACACGCAGATCACTCGCAGCGGCTCTTTGCCACCGCGCAGATAATGCTCATCGTGCTGGTCCAGGGCATAGACTACGCCTGGGCCCAAATCGTATTTCTTGCCGTCGGCAACGGTTTCGATTTCGCCATCGCCCTCGATGCACCACACCGCTTCCAGGTGATTCTGGTAGTGGATGTGAGTCTCGGTGCCAGGAAAAATAACGGTTTCATGAAAGGAAAAACCCATGCCGTCTTTCTTGAGCAGAACACGGCGGCTGACCCAGGTGTCCGTGCGCACCTCGTCACGGGTTCCAATCACATCTTGTACGTTCTTGACCAACATTAGCGTGCTCCTCCAATCTTCAGAATCTTGGCCTGGCTGCCGCGCTTGGACAGGCACTGGGCCACGCTGCGTTCAATAATGTCCAGGCCTTGAGTCAGCTCTTCATTGCTGATCGTCAGGGCAGGCAGCAGCTTCAGAACTTCGTCGTGGGCGCCCGAGGTTTCAATCACCAGACCTTGCTTGAAAGCCTGTGCAGCAATTTCATTGGCCAGACCGGCACCGGGCGGCGTCACCAGGCCCTGGATCAGGCCGCGACCGCGTACGCTCAAACCACGATCTGGATAGCTGTGCACCAGGTTTTCCAGCCAGTCGCGCACTTGACGCTCCTTACCCTGGATCTCGGCTTCAAAGTCCTCGTTGGCCCAGTAGCTTTCCAGAGCTTGAGCCGCAGTCACGAAAGCCAGGTTATTGCCACGGAAGGTGCCGTTATGGGCGCTGGGTTTCCATACGTCCAGTTCAGGACGCAACAAAACCAGAGACATGGGCAAGCCAAAACCGGACAAGGATTTGGACAAGGTGATGATGTCAGGGCTGATACCGGCCTGCTCGAAGCTGAAGAAACGGCCCGTGCGACCACAACCGACCTGAATGTCATCGACAATCAGCAGCATGTCGTGCTCGCGGCACAGACGTTGCAGTTCACGCAGCCAGCGCTGTGTAGCAACGTTCACGCCCCCTTCACCTTGCACGGTTTCCACGATGACCGCGGCAGGATGGTCCAGACCACTGCTGGGGTCTTCCAGCAAGCGCTCCAGATAAGCCATCGTATTGACGTCCGGTCCCAAGTAGCCGTCATAGGGCATGAACGAGGTATTGCCCAGGGCCACACCCGCTGCACTACGAAACTTGGAGTTCGCCGTCACTGCCAGGGAACCCGTGCTGACGCCGTGGAAACCGTGCGTAAAGGAAATCACATTCTGGCGACCCTTGACCTGGCGTGCCAGTTTTAACGCCGCCTCCACGGCATTGGTGCCGGTAGGCCCCGTAAACTGCAAGCGGTAGTCCCACCCGCGCGGTTTGAGCAGCACTTTGTCCACCGTTTCAAGAAAGTATTTCTTGGCGCTGGTGGCCATGTCCAAACCGTGTACCAAGCCGTCGGTGTTCAGGTATTCAATCAGCTTTTCTTTCAGGTGGGGATTGTTATGCCCATAGTTGAGCGTACCGGCTCCACTGAAAAAATCGATGTATTGCCTGCCTGACTCGTCCTCCAAAACCGAGCCTCGGGCTTTGTTGAAAATGACCGGGAAGGACCGGACGTAGCCCCTTACTTCAGACTCCATCCGGTCGAATATTTTTAAATCAGTCATATTTCCTCTCCTGGTTATAGAACGGCGTGTCTTGAGCCGACAAACAACAATCAGCGAACCAGACCGGCTCTACCGTTCATTTGCGTAAAGTCCCCTCTTATCCAGAGTCCAAGGGGCCGATTCGTAATAGAGGTTCTGCCTCGTGAGCCTGTGCGGCAAACAAGGCGGTATCAAAGAATTCCTGTTCCTGCATGGGGGCGCCCCAACGCCGGGCCATGGCCGCAAACAGGCCACGCGAAGCCCGGTTACCGGGGCTGACCGTCGTTTCCAGATAGCGCAGGGAGCGGCCACGCAGACGCTGTCGCAGATGCTCCAGCATGGCCTGCCCCAGACGACGCCCACGGGCGCGCTCATGCACGGCCACTTGCCACACAAAGAGCACATCAGGACGGTCGGGGAGAAAGTAGGCAGAGATGAAACCGTCTATTTGTTCCCCACGCTGCGCGACAACGCAGGTCCGGGAAAAGTGCTCGCTGAGCAGCAAATAGAGATATTCAGAATTCAGATCCAGTGGCGGGCTATCGGCAATCAGCTGATGGATTGCGGCCGCATCACGCAACAGGGGCGCACGCAGTGTCAGCGCCGGGTCACTGGGGGCAGGATCGGCGGCAGTGATGCTGCCTGCCGAGCTGCCCGGACTAGGTCGGTCCGTCAAACCACCAACCCGGATTCGGGGGGGACATCCCCTTCCGGGACCTCAAGAATAGGCGAGGCCGTATCGTCGGCCTCCAGCACAACATCCGGGTCAGCATCGAGCAAGCGCACAATGCGCTCCAGGGACAAGGTCATGGTGGCCTGTTCCAGCTCGGGCAACTCTTTCAAGGCGTCCGACAACTTCTTTTGCAAGGGGGACGGCGTATCGCGTGCCAGGGTCTCCCCTTCTGGCGTCGCACTGACAAATACAATGCGTCGATCTTCACGACCACGCTCGCGCAGCACCAGCTTCTTGTCTTCCAGGCGGTCCAGAATACCAACCACGGTGCTGGGGCTGACGTGCATTTCGCGGCTGATGGCCGTGGCCGTCAACGGGCCTTTTTCGATAATGGTGCGCAGGCAGATCAACTGGGGCGCGGTGATATTGCTGTACGCCGACAGCTGCCTGGAATGCAGGGCAATCGAGCGCGTGATCTGGCGCAAAGCCCGCAAAATTCGTAAATCGTAGTGTTGATCTGTGGTCATTTAATTAGCCAAACAAAATAATTCAGCACGATTAATTCGTGTTGAAATGATATGCCTAGAAAAGATTCAAGTCAAACCGATTTACACTCAAAATCATAGAGAGCATAAACAAGAGGTTCTGACTCAAAGTCCAAAAAAATGTAAGTACCCTGGCTTACGGGGGCGGACCAGCAAGGCGCAGAAAATACCCTGCCTGCTCCCCTTTTCGCCATGAGTGGCTCGAGCCGACACGCCGCTTACAGTAAACTGCCACGAGCCCTTGCCGTGGGGGCCTGTCGGTTTTCACTCAAGACCGGGTGTGCCGCGTCACAGCCCTGCTTGCAAACCGGCACAGTCTGATACAAACCCGGTCCATTAACCCATAAGTCTCTTGGCCAAGTAAAGCCTGCTCCTGTTCTCGCCGTGCCTTGCAGACACTGAAACCCGCATGAAGCAATCTGATAAGGCAACCCTGATTGGTCTGATCGCCATTGTTCTTTGGAGCATGATTGTCGGCCTGATACGCAGCGTCAGCGACTACCTGGGTGCGACTGGCGGCGCCGCACTGATCTACACCCTGGCCTCTGTCTTTCTTCTTTTATCGCTTAGCTGGGTACGCTTGCGCGACTTTCCGCGCCGCTACCTGATCTGGGGCAGCGTTCTGTTCGTCTGCTATGAGCTGTGCCTGGCTCTGTCTATTGGCTACGCTCACAACAGCCAGCAAGCGATTGAAGTGGGAATGGTTAATTATCTGTGGCCCACCTTTACCATCGTGGCCGCTATTTTGTTCAACAAGCAAAGAGCCAACTGGCTGATCGCGCCAGGCCTGCTCTTGTCCATGATGGGTATCAGCTGGATTCTGGGCGGTGAGCAAGGTTTGAGTCTGCACAGCATCTGGCTGAATGTGCAGGACAACCCCTTGAGCTACGGCCTGGCCTTTAGTGGCGCACTGATCTGGGCGGGCTACAGCACCATGACTGCACGCATCGGCCAGGGCAAAAATGGCATTACCTTGTTTTTCATGCTGACAGCCACCGTCTTATGGATGAAATATCTAGGCCAAGGAGCACCTGCAATGACCTTTACCCTTCCAGCACTGATCTACTTGCTGCTGGCGGCCATGGCGATGGGCTTTGGCTATGCGGCCTGGAACGTGGGTATTTTGCACGGCAATGTCACCATACTGGCCGGCGCCTCCTACTTCATTCCAGTATTGTCAGCCGCCCTGTCTACTTTTTTGCTGCAGGCTCCCTTGACGCCAAGCTTCTGGCAAGGCTCGGCCATGGTGTGTTCGGGTGCCTTGTTGTGCTGGCTGGCCATCCGGGTCCGCAAACCCAGGCGAACGAAAAGTGCTACCTGAAAAACCCTATTCATTAATCCGGGCACGGCTGTGCCTGATGAGCAAAAATCAAAATTAAATTCTATTTGCTGCACCGCAATAAAAGCAGCATAAAAAAAACCGCCCAACCTTGAATTAAGGGGGCGGTTCTTTTTATCTATTTTGATTAGCCAGCAAATTAAATCAGGCGGTTCCACC
Organism: Alcaligenes sp. NLF5-7; assembly: GCF_024266725.1. Taxonomy (NCBI): domain Bacteria; kingdom Pseudomonadati; phylum Pseudomonadota; class Betaproteobacteria; order Burkholderiales; family Alcaligenaceae; genus Alcaligenes; species Alcaligenes sp. NLF5-7. The sequence continues at coordinate 3,205,164 of NZ_CP100755.1, read as the reverse complement.
TACGGTCAGATTTTCCATCCGCACGGTAGGAATACCGACTCCAACCGGAACGCTTTGACCTTCTTTACCGCAAGTCCCCACTCCTGAATCCAACTGCATGTCATTACCGATCATGCTGATTTGGTTCATGGCATCGGGGCCGCTACCAATCAAAGTGGCACCTTTGACGGGATACATCAGTTTGCCGTTTTCAATCACCCAGGCTTCCGAGGCCGAGAAAACAAACTTACCGCTAGTAATATCGACCTGACCGCCACCGAAGTCTACGGCATATAAACCCTTTTTAACCGAGGCAATAATTTCCTGAGGGTCTTTATCGCCCCCCAACATAAAGGTGTTGGTCATGCGTGGCAAAGGAAGGCTGGCGTAGGACTCGCGTCGACCGTTGCCCGTAATGGCAGCCCCCATCAGACGCGCATTATGGGTGTCTTGCAAATAGCCTTTCAAAATACCGTCTTCAATCAAGACGGTACGTTGTGTGGCATTACCCTCGTCATCCATATTCAAGGAGCCACGGCGGTTCTCCAGAGTGCCATCGTCAATGACGGTCACGCCCTTGGACGCCACGCGCTGGCCAATACGACCCGAGAACAGGCTGCTGCCACGACGGTTAAAGTCCCCTTCCAAACCGTGACCCACGGCTTCGTGCAGCATGACCCCTGGCCAACCTGGGCCCAGAACCACCGTCATCTGACCGGCAGGTGCGGGTTTGGCTTCCAGATTCGTCATGGCCGAACGCACGGCCTTATCCACGTAGCTGCGCAGCATATCGTCGGAGAAGTAGGACAGATCAACCCGTCCGCCGCCTGCCGCCGAGCCGCGTTCACGGCGGCCATTTTGTTCAACAATGACCGACAAGGACAAATGCACCAAGGGGCGTACATCGGCGGCCAGACGACCATCGCTACCGGCCACCAGCACGACATCGTATTCCGCACCCAGACTGGCCATGACCTGTACCACGCGCGGATCCGCTGCGCGAGCCAAGGCATCCAGTCGCCCCAACAGGGCTACTTTTTCAGGAGCAGGCAGGCTGGCAATAGGGTCTGTGCCCGTATACAAGGTGGGGCGCTGCGTGTCGGCTGGCACCAAAATGCCGCTTTTGCCTGAACCGCCCTGGCGGGCAATCGAGCGCACCACACGGGCCGAAGACAGTAAAGCCTCGGGGCTGAGGGAATCCGAATAGGCAAAGGCGGTTTTCTCGCCACTTAATGCACGCACACCCACGCCCTGCTCAATGGAAAAGCTGCCGCTTTTGACGATTCCTTCGTCCAGCGCCCAGCCTTCGCTGCGGGTGTACTGAAAATACAAGTCGGCATAGTCAGCCTGATGGGTGAAGATCTCACCGAGCGCGCCGGACAAATGGCTTTCATTCAAGCCCCAGGGCTCAAGCAACAGTCCACGGGCGCATTCCAGGGCATTGATAGCCGGATCAACTAACTTCATCGTTTATTCCTACTGACAGATCCCCGGCAAACCCATGGCTGCAAGGGACGAAAATGGGTACCAAAAGACGTGCTGACATCAACTTGGCTTCCGTCCATCTGAGCATTAAAACAGAATGTGCCCCCGTATGCGATGCCGACGTACTGATCGGGCAGTTTCCTGGCTTTCAGAACCATGAATCAGCCTGCTGAACTAATAGGTTCAAAAATTCCAATTACGACATTTTCTGATACGGAATTAAAACTATTTTAAAATCTTCCTAATTAGAAACCCACCTATATGGTTTTGATATAAACCCATTCAAATTCATGATAACCCCTGATTAGATTAAATAATCAAGAGCCATTGAATTGTCTAATGACCTTAAATAATTACAAAAACCAAACACCTTTTTGATTAAGCGTTTATTTTTTATCCAAACCACTTATCTTTTTAAGAAAATCAAAGTACACTGTTTTCGTATGATAAACACGAGCTTGTACAGGCAGGGTTTATCAGATAACTACAATCATGAAACAGGAATCCCATATGTCAGTCGAAACTTACAGCTCCGCGAAGCAAAAGATAGAAAAAGAGATTCTGCGTCTGCAAAAGCAGATGAAATCCCTTCGAGTCAAACAGCGTCGTCCTGTCATCGCGTCTATCGTCAAGTCCATGCAAGATAACGAGATCACGATTGAAGAAGTCGCTGAAGCGCTGGAAAATTCCGCCCGCCGCGGTGCTGGTGCTGGTTCCAACGGCCCTAAAACCAGCCTGCCTCCCAAATACCGCCACCCCGGCACCCAGGACACCTGGACGGGCCGTGGCCGCCCACCACGTTGGATTATCGATGCTGAAGCCAATGGTCGCAGCCGTGAAGAGTTCCTTATCAAATAAGTTTTGGGCACCAAACAAAAGAAAGGGACCGCTTGAAAAAGCGGTCCCTTTCTTATTGATATAAATCCCCTACATAATGCCGGGATTCTGGCGACTCAATCCCGAGCTAATGGATATCGGATATCAATCACTTGTCCATTATTACCCGGGAAACCATCAAATATGGCCTGGGACAAAAACGGCATCTGCTGGTCCAGGTTGTCAGAATGGCTATAAGACACGGCGGTGGCGCGATACACTTCTGCGCCCGAGTTTTGATTATCTGTAATGATTACATTTAGATAATTTTTATACACAGTGACAGGAACATTCACTACATTCGGAGAATAAAAGAAACCTCCGCCCCAACCATCATTTGGCGCATAATAGCCGCGCCCGATTCCCCACGCCGATGGACCATAAAAACTATCTGCAAATTGAGGCACCCAGCTTTGTTCTTGCGGATTGCCATAATCCATTTGCACCACAAAACGCGCAGACTTCAGATCCGCTGCTTGCACCAGTCCGGTCACACCAATAGAAGCCCGTACAGAATCTGCAAAAGACTGGTATTGCAGACTACTGCTTTTGTCCGGCGAGGACTTGATGTAATAGGTATCGCCACTGGTCGCCGTGGGCCATTGCTGATAACGCGTCAATTTGGCGGACCAGCTAGGCGCAGCGCAAGCCGTGGTCAAAACCGCCAATACCAGGCTCATCAGGCGTAGGGCGCGCCAGGAAAACCCTTCAGAAAATAACGTCATAGTTTCACCCTTGCTTGTTTTTCGCTTGCACGTTCAAGCCCGATTAATGACAGCGCCGTAGCGCCGACGAACAATTAGTTTACTGCCTGTTTCCGGCGTCCAGTGTGGGCGTTCAAACAACATTACAATAGACCATCTTTTTCGATTGTCGGACCAGGATCACATGCGCACAGACACCTTACCTACGATCTCCCGCCACGATTACCAGCCCTACCCTTATCAAATAGATAAGGTACGGCTGGAATTTGATTTGGCGGCCGAGCAAACCTTGGTTCGTCTGGCTTTTCGAGCCAGCAGCCGGGACGGCCAGATCCGCCCCCTGGTACTGGATGGCGAAGACATTGAACTGCTTGAAGTCAGCCTAAACGGGGTCGCCCTGACCGCCCTGGATTACCAGCTTGATGAACAGGGCCTGACGCTCTCGCCCCAGACCGCAGAATGTGATCTGGTGCTGGTAAGCCGTTGCCGCCCCCAAGACAACACCATGCTGATGGGCTTGTATGTCTCGGGCCAGAACCTGTTTACCCAATGTGAAGCCCAGGGCTTTCGTCGTATTACCTTCTTCCCGGACCGTCCTGATGTGATGTCCCGTTATGAAGTGGTCCTGCGCGGCGATGCCAAGCTCTACCCTTATCTGCTGTCCAACGGCAATTTGCTGGAAAGCACCACACTGGACGATGGACGCAGCCAAGCCATTTGGGAAGACCCATTTCCAAAGCCTTCTTATTTATTTGCACTGGTTGCTGGCGACTTTGATGTGCGCGAACGCGAAATCAAAAAAGCCAATGGCCAGCCTGCCCTATTGCAGGTTTATTGCGATCGTGGTGACGGCGATAAAACAGAATGGGCCATGGAATGCCTGGAACATTCAGTACGCTGGGATGAACAACGTTTTGGGCTGGAACTGGATCTGGACCGCTTCATGATTGTGGCCGCTCGCGACTTCAATATGGGCGCGATGGAAAACAAGGGCCTGAACATCTTTAATGCCGCCTACGTGCTGGCCGATGCACAAAGCACTACCGATGCGTCCTTTCACGCCGTGGAAGCAGTTATTGGCCATGAGTACTTCCATAACTGGACCGGCAACCGCGTCACTTGCCGCGACTGGTTCCAGCTATCCCTGAAAGAAGGTCTGACGGTTTTTCGCGATCAGGAGTTTTCGGCTGACATGCTGGCTCAAGGGCTGGACGGCGCTCAAGCCGCCAGCGCCCGCGCCGTCAAACGCATTGATGATGTCAGCGTCCTGCGCGCGGCCCAGTTCCCTGAAGATGCCGGCCCAATGGCTCACCCCATCCGCCCCGAGAGCTATCAGGAAATCAGCAACTTTTACACCGCCACAATTTACGAGAAAGGTGCGGAAGTCATTCGCATGCAGCACACCTTGCTGGGTGAAGAAAACTTCCAGGCTGGTATTCGTGAGTACTTCAAGCGCCATGACGGCCAGGCAGTCACTTGCGACGATTTCGTGGACAGCATGGACAGCGTGTATCGCCAGGTCAAACCCGGCCAGAGCCTGGAACAGTTCCGCCGCTGGTATCAGCAAGCGGGAACACCACGCGTTCAGGTCAGCCTGCAGCACGACCCTGCCACCCAAACCGCCACGCTGACCCTGCGTCAAAGCAATGCGCCCGCCGGGATCGAAAACAAATCCACACCCAAGCCACCTTTGCACATCCCCTTTGCCTTGGGCATGCTGGATCAGCAAGGCGCACCACTGACCCTGCACCTGGATGGTCAGCAAGGCGATACGCTGGTACTGGATTTCACGCAAGCCGAACAAAGCTGGACCTTCACGCAGATTCCTGAGGCGCCCGTCCTATCCTTGTTGCGCAATTTCTCTGCGCCTGTGCGGGTGGACTACTACCGTCCGGATTCCGAGCTGGCTTTGCTGGCCCGTCACGACACGGATCCATTTGCACGTTGGGAAGCGGCTCAACTGCTAGCGACCCGTCTGATCTTGTCCTCGGCATCGGGACGCACACCGTCGGCCGCACAATTGGCGACCGTGGTTCAAACCTGGCATGCGCTGGTACAGGACCCGGCCTTGAGCCCTGCTTACAAGGCGCGCATCCTGTCCCTGCCCAGCGAGCGCGAATTGCTGGAACAAACCAAGCCCATGACCCCGCGCGCCGTGGTTCAGGCCCGTCGTCAGCTGCAACGTGAGCTGGGCCTGGCCCTGACTCCCTACTGGCAGGAACTGTATCAGTACCTGAGCCTGGAACAAGCCCCGTACAGCCCCGACGCCTTGCAGGCTGGCCAGCGCTCCTTGCGCAATCTGGCCCTGAATTACCTGCTGGTTGCCGGTGTGAATACCGGCCCGCAGTTGGCACGCAATCAATACGATCAGGCCACCAATATGACTGATCGCATGGGTGCCTTGAGCGCTCTGGTGAATTACGGTGACCCAGAGGATCGTCAAGACGGCCTGGATGACTTTTTCCAGCGCTGGCAGGACAATCCTCTGGTGCTGGACCGCTGGTTCAGCTTGCAGGCCACCGCCCCCAGCACGCAAGTTGCCCAGGTGCGCGCCCTGATGCTGCATCCCGCTTTCTCGATGCGCAATCCCAACCGCGCCCGCTCTCTGATTTTCCAGTTCTGCATGAATAATATGCAGGCTGTACACACGCCGGAAGGCTATGCCTTCTGGGCTGAGCAAGTCATTGCCCTGGACAAGCTCAACCCGGAAATCTCTGCCCGTCTGGCCCGTGTGTTTGATAACTGGGCCCGCTTTGAACCCGAAACCCGCGACCTGCTCAAGGCAGCGCTGGAGCGTATTCAGGCCGAACCTGGCCTGTCGGGTAATGTGGCCGAAATCGTACATAAAGCATTAACTCTTTGACCTCGGAGTCTGTCTTGAAGAAAAACCTTACTCAGTATCTGGTGGAGCAACAGCGCCAGAAAAAAACGGTCACCGCCGACGTACGCCTGCTGCTGGAAACAGTGGCTCGCGCATGCAAGGCCATTGGCCATGCCGTCAGCAAAGGAGCGCTGGGCGGCGTTCTGGGTTCTCTGGACTCCGAGAATGTCCAGGGCGAAGTTCAGAAAAAGCTGGATGTGCTGTCCAACGAAATCCTGCTGGAAGCCAATGAATGGGGCGGTAACCTGGCGGCCATGGCCTCCGAGGAAATGGACACCCTGCACCGCATTCCCGACTACTACCCCAAGGGCGAAAACCTGCTCTTGTTCGATCCGCTGGATGGCTCGTCCAATATTGACGTGAACGTGTCCATCGGCACGATCTTCTCGGTCCTGAGCGTCCCACCTGAAGCACGCGAGCGCGTCATCGAAGAGCAAGACTTCCTGCAACCCGGCGTGCGTCAGGTTGCCGCCGGCTATGCCATTTACGGCCCGCAAACCATGCTGGTCCTGACTGTCGGTGACGGCGTCGCCGCCTTCACTCTGGACAAGGAAATGGGCTCCTGGGTGCTGACCACCGAGCGCATCACCATCCCCGAGGACACCTCCGAGTTCGCCATCAATATGTCCAATATGCGTCACTGGGAAGCCCCGGTAAAACGCTATATCGACGACTGCCTGGCTGGCCCGGACGGCCCACTGGGCAAAAACTACAATATGCGCTGGATCGCCTCCATGGTGGCCGATGTACACCGCATCCTGACCCGTGGCGGTATCTTCATGTACCCGCGCGATGCCCGTGCCTCCGGTCGCAAGGGCAAGCTGCGTTTGATGTACGAAGCCAACCCCATGAGCTTCCTGGTCGAGCAGGCCGGTGGCATGTCGATTGACGGTACACAGCGTATTCTGGACGTGCAACCTACCGAGCTGCACCAGCGCATTGGCGTGATTCTGGGTTCGCGCAATGAAGTCGAGCGCGTGCGTCAGTACCACGAGCAAGGCTGACTCCTGTCCGCTGAATCTCAGCGGCTGCCGCACTGCTAAATAAAAATGGCCTCCGCTAAGGAGGCCATTTTTTATAAGTAGAACTATTGGGGCTGCGTGCTTATCGGGCTTTCAAAATACCTGACATACAAATCGGGACATCAGGAAAAACAAGCAACACCAGAAGAGTGGATGCCTGACTTACACCTGTTATATCAAGCGCAGCGCTGAGCAAGGGCTAGCTGTTCATCCCCCTTCTTACCCGATAATCCGCCTTAATCCAGCGTCAACACCGTCGAGCCCGTGGTACGACGCCCTGCCAATTCCTCATGGGCCTTGGCAACCTGATCCAGCGGGAAACGCTGACCGATCAGCGGCTTGATCTTGCCTTGCAGCACCAGCTCGAACATCTCGTCAGCGGCATCCTGCATGGTTTCCTGTGTAGGCACATAAGCCCCCAGCACAGGACGGGTCACATACAAGGAGCCCTTCGATGCCAGCGTCGCCAGATTCACACCGGTTACCGGGCCGGAGGCATTGCCAAAGCTGACCATCAGGCCACGCGGCTGCAAACAATCCAGCGAGCGCTCCCAGGTATCCTTGCCCACGCCGTCATATACGACAGGTACTTTCTGGCCATTGGTCAGTTCCAGCACGCGCTGCACCACGTCTTCGTGGGAGTAATCAATCACTTCCCACGCACCGTTCTCTTTCGCCAAAGCGGCTTTCTCGGGACTGGACACCGTACCGATCAACTTCACGCCCAAAGCACGAGCCCATTGGCAGGCGTACAAGCCCACGCCACCCGCAGCGGCATGAAACAGAATCGTCTGGCCTTCATGCACGCGATAGGTCTGGCGCAGCAAATACCAACACGTCAAACCTTTGAGCATCATGGCCGCCGCCTGCTCAAAAGTGACGCCATCAGGAATGCGTACCACACGATCAGCAGGCACATTACGGGCCTCGGCATACGCACCCAGCGGGCTTTGACCGTAGGCAACACGGTCACCCACTTTCAGATGCGTGACACCCGAACCGACTGCTTCCACAATGCCGGACGCTTCAAAACCCAAACCATGCGGCAAGGGATTGCTGTAGAGGCCATTACGGAAATAGATGTCGATAAAGTTCAAGCCCACTGCTTTTTGGCGTATGGTGACTTCTTTCTCCTGCGGAGTGGGCAGCTCTACCGAAGCCCACTGCAATACCTCCGGACCACCATTACGCTCAATCCGTATCGCCTTAACCGTCTGCGTCATTGTTTTACTCCTTTGATGAGGGGCCCGTAGCAATGTCTTAGAATAATGCCTTGCTCTTATTGCCTGCCCGACCCACTAGCCCTATCACTGGCTGATATAAAACACCAGAATAGCCTAAATTGACTCCTTTTTTCTCGGATCGCTTTCCATGACGCATGGACGTGCTCTGGCTGCCATTCATGTGGCCGCCGTACTGTTCGGACTGACCGGCATTTTTGGTGAACTCATTCAGGTCGGCGCCATGCTGATCACCGCGGGCCGAGCCAGCTTTGCAGTCCTGGCCTTGTTTATCAGCATTCGCTCTCAAGGGCGCGGTTTGGGTCAGGGCATGAAAGCAGCGGACTTTCGCACCCTGCTAATGGCCTCCATCATGCTGGCCATTCACTGGGCCACTTTTTTTGTGGCCGTCAAAGTGGGCGGCGTGGCCATTGCCACCTTGGGCTTTGCCAGCTTCCCGGCCTTTATTACCTTGTGTGAATGGGCCGTACTGCGCGAGCGCGTTACCGTATCGGAGTGGATCATTCTGGCCTTGGTCACCGTGGGCTTGTTGCTGGTGACCCCCTCTTTTGATTTCCAGGATCAATCCACCATTGGCCTGGCCTGGGCCATTGCCTCCGGCTTTACTTTCGCCATGTTCACCCTCATCAACCGACGCGCAGCCAAGCACTTGTCGGCACAGCAAGTGGCCTGGTGGGAAAACCTGTTTGTCGCCCTGATGTGCTGGCCTTTTGCCATACCGCTGCTGGGCGACAGCACGCTAGTGGACTGGGTATGGATTGCACTGCTGGGGGTGTTTTGTACGGCCTTGTCGCACTACCTGCTGGTCTCTGCGCTAAGCGTTCTGAATGCTCGCAGTGCCGGGATTGTGATCGCCCTGGAGCCTGTCTACGCGATTGCCTTTGCGGCTCTGCTGTTTGCTCAATACCCCAGTAGCCGAGCACTGCTGGGGGGAGCCATCATGATTGGTGCCATCACGTGGGCGGGTCTGCGCCCGCCCAAATCAAGCTAATGGCTTAGGCCATCGCTTCCAACACTTGGGCGATCGCTTCGCCTACCTGTGTTGTGCTGGCCTGACCACCCAAATCAGGGGTACGTGGACCATTGGCCAGAACCTGCTCAATGGCTTGCACTACTTCGGCGGCTGCCTGGGGGTAGCCCAGGAAGTCCAGCATCAAGGCCCCACTCCAGATCTGACCGACCGGGTTGGCAATGCCCTTGCCATAAATATCCGGTGCCGAGCCGTGCACGGGCTCAAACAAGGAGGGGAATACGCGTTCGGGGTTCAGGTTGGCCGACGGTGCAATGCCGATGGTGCCGGTACATGCCGGGCCCAGATCGGACAAGATATCGCCAAACAGGTTGGAAGCTACAACAACATCAAACCAGTCCGGGTGCTGCACAAAGTGTGCACACAGAATATCGATGTGATACTTGTCCCATTTCACATCCGGGTATTGCTCGCCCATGGCGGCCACGCGGGAATCCCACCAGGGCATGGAAATCGAAATACCGTTGGACTTGGTCGCAGCAGTCACGTGTTTACCGCGTTTTTTAGCCAGTTCAAAAGCGAACTTCAAGACTCGGTCCGTACCCGTGCGGGTAAAGACACTTTCCTGAATCACCACTTCGCGCTGCGTGCCCTCAAACATGATGCCGCCGCTATTGGAGTATTCACCTTCGGTGTTCTCGCGCACGATAAAGAAATCGATATCACCGGGCTCACGACCTGCCAGTGGCGAACGCACACCAGGCATCAAACGCACAGGACGCAAGTTGATGTATTGATCAAATTCACGACGGAACTTGAACAGAGATTCCCACAGCGAAACGTGGTCGGGAACCAGATCAGGCCAGCCCATGGCGCCAAAGAAAATGGCCTCGGTATCCATTAATTGGGCTTTCCAGTCCGAAGGCATCATGGTGCCGTGCTTCTGGTAGTAGTCCGAGCTCCAGTCCAGAACTTTCCAATCAAAATTGATGGCGTGACGGCGAGCGGCCACTTCCAGAATACGCAGCCCTTCAGGCATGACTTCCTTGCCGATCCCATCTCCTGCGATCACGGCAATACGATGAACTTTACTCATTCCTCTTTCCTTGTGGTTTTACATGGCCTCCACGGCCTTATTCTGAAAAGACGCTGCTCTGTTCACAAAACAGCAATTAGCCTGCCAGCTTCCACGGTGCCGGCAGGCCAGTCCAAATCGGTTAAGGATTAATAGCCCTGACTGTGATTCACCCGACCAGTCGCAGGCTTGCCTTGCTGCAAAAGCTCGATGCGCGAGCCAATTTGCTCCAATGCCAATTCACGAACGGTGATACCCGAAATATGAGGCGTAACCATCACAGAAGGAATACCCCAATACGGATGATCGGCTGGCAACGGCTCCTGGGTAAAGGCATCCAGCAAAGCGCCTGACAGATGACCGCTCTTCAGAGCATCCAGCACATCGGCATCGACCAAGTGGCCACCGCGAGCGACGTTAATCAAATAGCCACCAGGCTGCAAATTCGACAATACGTCGCGGTTGATCAAACCTTCTGTTTGCGGAGTCAGTGGCAAGGCGTTGACCAGGATACGGCTGGCAGAGACGCACTCTTTCAGGCCCTTTTCACCGGCATAGCAAGGGAAGTCCGCTTCGTGCAGACGACGCGACCAGCCATGTACGGGATAGCCCAGACTGGCGATGACCTTGGCAATCTTGCTGCCAATCGCGCCCAGCCCCAGCACAGCGACTGGCCACTGGCGGCGGTCGATCGGGCGGTAGGCTTTCCACTTTCCCTCACGCGCCTGTTCCTCGTAGGGCTGAAAACGGCCTACCGCACGCAGCACGCCATACAAGGCATATTCGGCCATTTGCTCGGCCATGCCCGCATCTTCCAAGCGGTACAAAGGCATCTCGGCCGGGATGGTCCCTGCAACGGCATCCACGCCCGCCCCCAGATTGAAGGTGGCGCGCAAATGGGGTTCCTGCTTGAACAAGGCCGCATCCGGCTGCCAGACGATGGCGTAAGTCGCCCCGGTGCTGGGCTGACCTGCTACAAACTCATCAACTTTCCAATCAGGATAGACTTTGCGGAATTCATCCGCCCAACGTGCTGTTTCTGATGGCCTTGTGGTGGCAACAATTAAATGAGGCAGTTGCGTGGGCATTAACGTTTCCCTCCAAATAAAGAACCCAATACCCCACGCAGCACTTTGGTGGCAGCCCGTTTGGTCTCGGTTTTGATCATGCTTTGCACCAGGCCGTCCTTCTTGCCACCACGCGGCCCGGTTGATCCAAACAGAAAGTCATTGACGACACCCATCAGGCCTTCGTCCTTGCCTGCCGCCGCTCCCGGCTGCGTGGCACCCGCGGCACCATTGGCAGCCGCATCAGCCGCTTTTTTGGCCAGCACCTCGTAGGCGGATTCGCGGTCAATTGCCTGGTCGTACTTCAAGCCAAACAAGGACGCTTGTCGTACCGTTTGCCGCTCCGCATCGGTAGCGGGGCCAATTCGGCTACCCGGAGCCACCAGCCAGGCACGCTCGGTAGGCGTGGGAATCCCCTTGGCATCCAGCATGGACACCAGGGCCTCGCCAACGCCCAACTCGGTAATGGCCGCTTCAATATCCAGACCAGGATTGGGGCGCATGGTTTGCGCTGCTGTCTTGACGGCTTTCTGATCACGCGGTGTAAAGGCGCGCAAGGCGTGCTGTACTCGATTACCCAGCTGACCCAGAACGGTATCGGGAATATCCAGCGGGTTTTGTGTCACGAAATAAATACCCACACCTTTGGAGCGGATCAGACGCACAACCTGCTCGACTTTTTCCAGCAAGGCCTTTGGTGCACCTGTAAACAATAAGTGGGCTTCGTCAAAGAAGAAAACCAGACGCGGTTTGTCCAGATCGCCCACTTCCGGCAGGCGCTCGTACAGATCGGCCAGCATCCACAGCAGGAAGACCGCATACAAGCGGGGGGACTGCATCAGCTTGTCGGCTGCCAGCACATTGATCATGCCGCGCCCGGCCGAGTCGGTACGAATCCAGTCCATCACATCCAGCGCTGGCTCACCAAAGAAGCGATCCGCCCCCTGCGTTTCCAGGCGCAGCAAGGCGCGTTGGATTGCCCCCACACTGGCTGCCGCAATATTGCCATACTGATTGCGCAGCTCGGCAGCACGATCCGATACGTCTTGCAGCACGGCGCGCAAATCTTTCAGGTCCAGAATCAACTGGCCCTCGTCGTCTGCCAGACGAAAGACGATATTGAGAATCCCTTCCTGGGTATCGTTCAACTCCAGAATCTGGGACAGCAGCAAAGGCCCCATGTCGGAAATCGTGGCCCGGACCGGATGGCCCTGCTCGCCAAAAATATCCCAGAAGGTGACCGGGTTCGCCCCCCAGGCTGGCTCGGGCAGGCTCAGCTTTTGCAGGCGCTCCTGCAATTTCGGATTAGGCTGGGCGGCTTGAGAAATTCCACTCAAATCGCCTTTGGCGTCGGCCAGAAAAACCGGCGTTCCCAGGCGGGAAAAGGCTTCGGCCAAAACCTGCAAGGTGACGGTCTTCCCCGTCCCGGTAGCCCCCGTAATACAACCATGCCGATTGGCCAGCGCAGGCAACAGGTAAATGGGAGTATCGCTATTCTGAGCAAGCAAAATTGGATCAGCCATGATTGTTTGTTCTCTTCCGGATAGAATGCCAAGTGCCTAGATTCTAGCGACTTTCGCCCAAGCTCGGGCCTTGTCGCGCAGACAGGTTAAAATAGATCTGTTTTTCTTTGAACGTAGTCTACTGAATTGGTAATACTTTATGGCCGGACATAGTAAATGGGCGAATATTCAGCACCGTAAAGGTCGTCAAGACGCAAAACGGGGCAAACTTTGGACCAAGATCATTCGTGAGGTCACCGTGGCCGCACGTGCCGGCGGCCCTGACCCCGAGTCCAACCCACGTTTGCGCATGGCCTGGGACAAGGCAACCGCTGCCAATATGCCCAAAGACAACATTCTGCGCGCCATCCAGCGCGGCGCAGGCGGCGCGGATGATGCCAACTACGAAGAAATTCGCTACGAGGGCTACGGTATTAACGGCGCGGCCGTGATTGTGGACTGCATGACCGACAACCGTCAGCGTACGGTCTCGGATGTGCGTCACGCCTTTACAAAAAATGGCGGCAATCTGGGTCTGGACGGCTCGGTCGTGTTTCAATTCCGCCACTGCGGTCAGTTTCTGTTCGCTCCGGGCACTTCGGAAGACACGATTATGGAAATCGGCCTGGAAGCTGGTGCCGACGATATCGTGACCGACGAAGAAGGCCTGATCGAAGTGCTGTGCGCTCCTACGGACTACCCGGCTGTGCAAGCCGCGTTCCAGGCCGCTGGCCTGACGCCTGAAGTGGAAGGCGTGGTCATGAAAGCCCTGAACGAAACGGAACTGAGCGGCGACGATGCCGTCAAGATGCAAAAACTTCTGGACGCACTGGAAGGCCTGGACGATGTCCAAGAGGTCTACACCACCGCCGTCATGGACGAAGCCGAATAAGCTATTTCTGAAAACTCCTCTTTGCGGGCCCTGCCCGACTCATCACTATGAAGCTACTTGTTGTCGGCAGCGGCGGCCGTGAACACGCCTTGGCATGGCGCCTGGCCCAATCTGCACGCGTGCAGACTGTCTACGTTGCCCCGGGCAATGGCGGTACCGCGCGTGCCGAACGTATTGAAAACCTGGCCATCACCGATATCCAGGAACTGATTGCCTTTGTGAAGCAAGAAAAAATTGCCTTCACTGTCGTCGGCCCGGAAGCACCGCTGGCCGCAGGCATTGTGGACGCCTTCCGTGCGGCCGGTCTGAAAATCTTTGGTCCCACCCAGGCTGCCGCGCAGCTGGAAAGCTCCAAGGACTATGCCAAAGCCTTCATGGTGCGCCACAACATCCCGACGGCGGCCTACGCGACCTTTACCGATCCGGACGCCGCCAAGGATTACATCCGTCAGCAAGGCGCTCCCATTGTGGTCAAGGCCGATGGCCTGGCCGCTGGCAAGGGCGTGATTGTGGCCACCACGCTGGAAGAAGCATTGGGCGCCATTGACGACATTCTGGGTGATGGTCGCTTTGGTGCCGCCGGTGCCCGCGTGGTCGTGGAAGAATGCCTGACCGGCGAAGAAGCCAGTTTCATCGTGATGTGCGACGGCAAGAATGTGCTGCCCATGGCTACCAGCCAGGACCACAAACGCCTGAAAGACGGCGACCAGGGCCCGAACACAGGCGGCATGGGTGCTTACTCCCCCGCCCCTATCGTCAGCCCCACGCTGCATAACCGAATCATGCGCGAAGTCATTCACCCCACCATGCAAGGCATGGCCAAGGAAGGCTTGCCCTACTCCGGCTTTCTGTACGCGGGCGTGATGATTGACGATGGCCCGGATGCCACCCGCCCCATCAAGGTGCTGGAATTCAACTGCCGCATGGGCGACCCTGAAACCCAGCCCATCATGATGCGCATCAAGAGCGATCTGACCGAAACCTTCGAACTGGCTCTGGCTGGCAAGCTGGACGAGGCCACCATCGAATGGGATCGTCGTACCGCGATTGGCGTGGTACTGGCCGCGGCCAATTACCCCGAAGAGCCTCGTACTGGTGATGCCATCACGCAATTTGCGAAAGACACCGACGAGTGCATCACCTTCCATGCAGGCACGCAGATGAAAGACGGCACCGTGGTCACCACGGGTGGTCGTGTATTGTGTGTCACCGCCATGGCCGACTCCATCCGTCGCGCTCAGGAAGCCGCCTACGAGGCCATTTCCCAAACGCATTTCGACGGCAAGCAATTTCGCACCGATATCGGCTGGCGCGCTCTGCCCAGCAGTGAATCCTGATTGTCGCAGCAAGGTCTTTTCATGTCTTTACCCATTGATACCGTCCAGGCTTATTTCCGTCAGTTGCAAAGCCACATCGTGGACACTCTGGAGCAGCTGGATGGCACGCCTTTCGAGTCGGACCAGTGGGATCGTCCAGAAGGCGGTGGCGGTCTGTCCCGCCTGCTGGAGAACGGCCCTGTTTTTGAACGGGCTGCCGTTCTGTTCAGCCATGTCAAAGGCCACACCCTGCCTCCATCGGCCAGCGCCCACCGCCCTGAACTGGCCGGACGCCCTTGGGAGGCCATGGGTGTTTCACTGGTGATTCACCCGCGCAATCCCTTTGTACCCACCACGCACATGAATGTGCGCATGTTTGTGGCCCAGGCCCAGACAGCGGATCAAGAGGATGTGTTCTGGTTTGGTGGCGGTCTGGACTTGACGCCCTACTACCTGCACGAAGACGATGCCCGCCATTTCCACCAGGTGTGCCACGATGCTCTGGCGCCGCACGGTGCGGATTACTACCCGCGCTACAAGCGCTGGTGCGACGAATATTTTTATCTGAAGCACCGCAACGAGACCCGTGGCATTGGCGGCATTTTCTACGACGACCTGAACGAGCCCGGCTTTGAAGCCAGCTTTGCCCTGACCCGCTCCGTGGGCAATTCCTTTACCGATGCCTACGCGCCTATCGTTCGTGCCCGCATGGATCAGGAATACACCCAGGCGCATCGAGACTTCCAGGCCATTCGTCGCGGCCGCTATGTCGAATTCAATCTGGTCTTTGACCGTGGCACCCTGTTTGGCCTGCAATCGGGTGGCCGTACGGAATCCATCCTGCTGTCCATGCCACCCCAGGCGAACTGGCGCTACAACTGGTCGCCTGAACCCGGCACGCCAGAAGCGGCCCTGGCGCAATACCTGGTGCCTCGCGAATGGATTTAAAGCGTGTCGGGCTCCTGGGTGGCAGTTTCGACCCCATCCATAAAGCTCATGTGGCGCTGGCGCTTGCCGCGTTCGACCAGCTGCAGCTGGACCAGGTTCAGTTGCTGCCCGCTGCCCAGCCCTGGCAACGCGACGCCTTGGGTGCCAGCACCCAGGATCGTTTGGTCATGGCCGAGCTGGCCGCCCAAAGCCATCCGGGCTTGCAGGTCAACCCCGTAGAGATCGAGCGCGGTGGCCCAACCTACACCATCGACACGGTGCGCAGCTTGCCCGCCGGGTCGCGCTACTACTGGATTTTAGGCAGCGACCAGCTGCATAATTTTTGCAGCTGGAACGACTGGCAAGAAATTCTTGAATACGTCGAACTGGCTGTTGCCCAGCGCCCCGGCAGTCCTTTGGAGACGCCCGTCGCCTTGCAGCAGGAACTGAGTCGACTTCAGCGCCGTTTGCATCAGATTGACTTTCTGCCCATGGACATCTCGGCCACCCAGATTCGGGAGCGAGTGCAGCGCGGTGACAACATCACCGCCCTGGTACCGGAAGAAGTCGCTCAATACATTGACAAAAAACGGCTCTATCTTTCCCACCCACAGGCGCGCCCTGTATAGTTCTTTTTATGAATATAGAAACACTTCAACGACTCGTCATCGATGCCCTCGAGGACGTCAAAGCTCAAGACATCAAGGTCTTTAGCACTACCCACATGACCGGCCTGTTCGATCGTGTGGTCATTGCCAGTGGTACTTCCAACCGGCAAACCCGCGCTCTGGCCCAGAGCGTGTTTGACAAGGCACGCCAAAACAAGGTCGAAGTCCTGGCCCATGAAGGCGAGGACACCGGCGAATGGGTGTTGCTGGATTTGGGTGACATCGTGGTGCATTGCATGCAGCCGGCCATCCGCCAGTACTACAACCTGGAAGAACTTTGGGGCGAACGCCCTGTCGAAGTGGAACTGCTGCCGCAATCGCGCCAGGTTCCACCGGCTGGCTTTTTCGCCAGCGCCGACGAAGACGAAGACTAAGCCCTTCCACTGTCCTGTCGGCAATACCCGGGCCGCAGCTTACGATGCGGCCTTTTTTCTTTTACGACATTCCATGAAACTCATTGTCATCGCGGTAGGTCAGCGCATGCCCGACTGGGTGGAACAAGGCTGGCAGGAATATGCTCGCCGCATGCCCCAGGACTGCGCCATAGAACTGCGCGAAATCAAGGCCGAACCCCGTACCAGCGGCAAGACGCCTGCCCAGATGATGCAGGCCGAGGCCAAACGCATTGAAGCGGCCATTCCCGCCCAGGCGATGCGCATCGCCCTGGACGAACGCGGCAAGGACCTGACCACCGTCAAGCTGGCTCAGGAGCTGGAGCGCTGGCGCAGCAGCGGTCAGGATATTGCCATTCTGGTCGGTGGCCCGGACGGACTGGATGCGGCACTCAAGCAAAGCTGCCACGGCATGTTGCGTCTGTCCTCCCTGACCCTGCCTCACCCCTTGGTACGTATCTTTCTGGCCGAGCAACTGTATCGCGCCTGGTCCGTCATGACCGGGCACCCTTACCACCGCGCCTGAACCTTCTTTTAGTCCTGGTTTCTTATGCCTTTTCAGCCCATCTATCTGGCCTCAGCCAGTCCACGTCGCCACGATCTGCTCAACAGCATCCAGATCACTCATGAAGTCCTGCATGTGCCCAGCCCTCCGGGCGAGGATGAACCGCGTCTGGAACAGGAAGCGGTGCTGGATTATGTCCGTCGCACGGCTCGCGACAAGCTGCTGCGCGCCCTGGAATGGCGGGCACAGGACAGCAGTCTGGATCAGGAGCGCGCTATTTTGAGTGCCGACACCACGGTCTGCATGGACGAGACCATATTTGGCAAACCTGCTGATCTGGCCGATGCCGCACGTATCTTGCGCGAGCTCTCGGGCCGCCGTCACAAAGTGATGACCGCCTTATCCCTGGGCGTAGGTGGTGTGGAGTTTGAAAGTATCAGCATCAGCGAAGTCAGCTTCAAAACTCTGAACGAACAAGAAATTGCGGAATACTGCGCCAGCGGCGAGCCTATGGGTAAAGCGGGAGCCTATGGCATTCAAGGCCTGGGCGGTGCCTTTATCAGCCACTTGAGTGGCAGCTATACCGGCGTAATGGGCTTGCCTGTTCACGAAACCTACCGCTTGCTGGAACTGGCCAATCTGAAGATCCGCGCTTAAAGACCGGCTAATGCAGAGAAACAACCTGATCAGAACAGGAATGGGGAACTATCCAGGCAAGGCCTAGTCCCATTCTTTTATTCAATTTTGATCTTAGTATATATTTTCTGGATATATACATTCACCGACTGTTTTGCAGGATTAACCACCATGCCGCTTTCCTCTTTTTCGATCCGTCTTGCCTTGGCCGGTTTACTGTGCGCCAGCACCGTCGTCCAAGCCGCCGACCGCCCCGCTGCCCTGAAGGCCCTGGAAGAGCAAGGGCTATCCATTGTGGGCGAATTTGATGCTCCCGGTGGCCTGAAAGCCTGGGGTGCGTATAGCGGGAATCGCGCATTGGCCATCTATAACCTGCCCGACGGGCAGCACATGATGGTGGGCACCATGATCGATGCCAAGGGTGAAGAGGTACGCCCGGCCGGTCTGGACGAACTGGTGCAACCCGCCATTGCCAAGGACATGCTGGGCAAACTGGAAAAATCCCGCTGGATCAAGGATGGCGACGACAAGGCCCCACGCGTGGTCTACGTGTTTACCGACCCGAATTGCCCTTACTGCATGCAGTTCTGGAAAATGGCTCGCCCCTGGGTTGAGTCCGGCAAAGTACAGCTGCGCCACGTCATGGTGGGCATTCTGGCCCCCAGCAGCAGCCTGAAATCGGCTGCCATCCTGGCTGCCAAGGATCCCACAAAGGCCTTGAACGAGCACTCTTTGGCCATGCTGAAAGATCGCAGCGCCGGAGTGAAAGGCCTGGACAGTGTACCCAGTGATATTGAGGCCGATCTGACCCGCAATGAAGATCTGATGATGGGCTGGGATTTGCGTGCCACCCCCGCCATGGTCTGGCAGGATGAGCAAGGTCGCATTCAAATGCAGACCGGCGCTTCACCCGACATTACCGAACGCGTTTTTGGCCCACGCTAATTTCAAGCAGGACGTTTATTCATGAGCACTCGTGTTCTCTTGCATGCCCCCACCGTTCATGCCCTGGAGCGCGCCCGCAGCAATGCGCGCAACTTGCTCAAGGACATACCGGATGCCCAGATTCGCATCATCGCCAATGCGCAGGCCGTTAAAGCTTGCGTAGAAGGCGCGGAACACGATTGCGACGCCTACACCTACCTGTGCCCCAACACGCTGCGCAATCAGTCCCTCAGTGCGCCAGAACGCTTCCAAACCTTGGAGCAAGGTGCCATCACTGCCCTGGTGAAACTGCAGGCGGAAAACTGGATTTACATTCGAGCCTGATGGGGTGTAGGGCCAGAACAACAGACCATACTGGCCGGTCATGATTCTGCCTGCCCCCACCCAAACCTTGATACGATAGCTAAGCTCGCGACAAGCGGGCCTGTTTTTACCCGTATCACAAGGAATCTGTCATGCCCACCCTCGTCCGTTCTGCGCTGCGTCCCTGCCTTTTACTGGCTTTATGTGCTTTAGGAACCAGCCAGGCACTTGCACAGCAAACTACCGTGGGTGTCGGTGTTGGTTTTGCCCCCAAGTACGAAGGGGCTGACAGCTACGACGGCCGTTTCTACCCTCTGCTCTCGCACCGTAACGGCCATTTTTTCCTGGCCCCCAAAGCAGGCATGCCTGCCATCGGTCTGCAAACCAATCTGACAGACAACTGGACTATCGGTACTTACGCCGCTCTGGCCCGTGCCCGTAAATCCGGTGATGCCGACCGCCTGTACGGAACTGATGATATTGATCGTCACGGCAATCTGGGTGTATTTACTGCTTACCAACTGGGCAATGCCAAGATTGAAGGCAGCTACTACCAGGCACTGAAAAGCGGTTATGGCGCCACGGCCGTTCTGGATTTGAGCTACCGCCTCTGGAACGATCAGGACAGCAGCTTCTCGCTGGGTGCCGAATTGAAATGGTCCAACGAAAAAGCCATGCGCACCTACTTTGGCGTGAAGTCGCATGAAGCCGCTGGCAGCAATGGACAACTGCGCACCTACCGCCCTGACGCGGGTTTGCGCTCTTATGCCTTGTACGGCCAGTACACCCACAAGATCAGCGAAAGCTGGTCCCTGCAAGGTCTGCTAGGCGTGAACACCTTGGGTGAAGAGGCCAAAGACAGCCCGCTGGTCGAGAAGAAAAGCAGCGTCTTTGGTGGCGTAGGCTTGGGCTACAGCTTCTAAATTCCTGTCAGGGTCTGCCGACCCGCTTGACCGTCAAGCCGTTGTGCTCCAGGCGTGCCTGCACAACGGCTCGATGATCGCCCTGAATCTCCAGCGTTCCCTCTTTCAGCGTCCCGCCCGCTCCACAGGCGTTCTTCAGTTCCTTGACCAGCGCCTTGAGCTGCTCCTCGGGCATCACCAGGCCCGTGACCACGGTCACTCCCTTCCCTTTTCGCCCCTTGGTTTCCAGACTCAAGCGCACCGGCCCCTGAGCCTGAGACAGGCTTTGCTCGCGCCGATTTTCCTCGCAACGACATTGCTTTTGTGGCTGCCCGCAATCAGGACACATACGTCCTTGTTCTGTGCTGTACACCAGCCGAGACAGCTGATCCGATAAGCTGGCCATAAAATCTGGCTCCCTTCGCTGATTAAATAAAAAAGGCCCCCACGCTGCGCCTTCGGCTTGCGCTCCACCCTGGGACGGCCCGGCAGTAAAAAAAAGCCCACCGAACTTCGGTGGGCTTTACGCTGGACCAGGCCCAGACGAATTACATCATGCCCATCAGGACCAGACCAAGCAATTGCTCGGAAGTGAAACGCTGACCGTTGATGTCGAACACGCGATCCTTGCCCTCGTACTTGATGGTCGTGGAAATGCCGTTCTCGTCATTCTTGACCATATTGGATTCGGCGTAGGGAGCGACAGCCGCATCCAGAATCATGTCCAGCATGGCAGCATTGCCTTCTTCAGGCGACAGGCCTTCAGCCTTGTCCATCTCGGCAGCCAGGCCACGCAGCATGGGCTTGGAAATCAAAACATCCAGCTGAGCAGCAGGAATGGCTTCGATCCACATTTCAGGGCTGGTTTGCAGCTCTTGCAAGGTCGCATTGGGTTTTTGGAAGTCCATGCGCAGCGTGGCTTTGGACTCGCCAGCGGCGGTGTACCAACGCAGAGGCTCAACACGCAGCACAGGCTTGTGCTCCAGCGCCTGCAGCACCAGTTCCATCATCTTCTGAGCCGTTGGGCCATCTACCGAATCCATATCGTTTTGCAGATTGGAATCGGAAATCAGCTTGGACAGAGCGGAGATTGCAGGTGCGTAAACGCGGTCAAAGTTCATCGACAGCTCAACCGAACCCAGCTTGACCTTGTCTTCAAACACCAGATCAGTCAGCGCGTAAACAACCTTGGTATCACTGACGGAGTCTTTGGTGACCGCATCGGAATTGATGGCGATCTGCTTGAAGGTAATGCCATCGGTCTCGGCAGATTGCATCTTGACGTCATCAACGCTCAGCTTGCCGACCTGGGTGCCGCTGACATTGATGTCACCGTCTTGCTTGAAGTCCACCACGAAGTTGGAGGCCTCAAGCTTCAAGGGATCTGCGCTGATGTCGTCAACAAACAGCTTGGGGAAGCTGCCGGTCACAACAATATCTTTGCTCTTGCCACCGGCTTTGGTGCGCAATTGACCGCCGCTGAAGTCCACTTTGACTTCGTCGCCTTGGTGCTTGATGGCTTCAAAATGCACATTGGAGTCCACGGCACCGTCAAAACCGACCAGGCTGTCCGCCCACAAAGGGGTCTTGTCGCCCGTCAGCTTGTACCAGCCTTCGGTGTCTTTGGTCTTGACCAGAGTGCTGTGCGACAAGGCGGCAACAGGGGTGAAGTTACCCAGAGCCATTGCCGACATAGGCAGCGGGCCATGGCTGATCTTGTCATCAAAAGTCAGCTCCAGAGGCTTCTCTTCAGCGTCGGAAGGCTTGATGGTGATGGTGTAACGAGCAGTAGAGGAAAATACGCCACGTTGGTAGTCCACCACGTTCATGACGACCGACTCGCTCATGCCCATTTGCTGCATCTGCTCGGCAGCCAGGGTGTTGAACTGGGCCACTTTCTCACCCACCAGCGCTTCAGTTTTCTTACCGGTGTACCAGGTCGAACCGCCGTATGCGGCCGCTAACACGACAACCAGTGTGACCAGCCCTGTACTTTTCTTCATGACTTCCCTTTTGTAGACCTACAGTCCCAACTTCAAATAGCCGACATAATACCGAAACTAAGTTTGACTGATGGTAGTTTATTCCCCGTAATTGTAACTATTCACATGCGTAATGCGAGCGACATCGTCTGCGCCCAAACCCAAACGATGGGCCGCACGATAGGTTTGCTGGGCCGCATGAGCCACCGGCATGCTGGTGTGACTGACACTGGCCAGCTCCGCCACGGTATTCAAATCCTTCAACATGGTATCGACCGACGCTTTTACTTGATTGTCGGGCGTAGTCATGCGCGGCACGAACAATTGCAGCAAAACCGAATCTGCCCAACCGCCCCCCAGGGCCTCACTGATTTTGGAGGCGTCCACGCCATTGTCATTGGCCAGGCTCAAGGCCTCGGCGATAGCGGTCAAGGTGGTGGCCACAATGGTCTGATTGCATAACTTTGTTACTTGGCCGGCCCCTACCGCCCCCATCAAGGTGACGCGCTGCGAATACGCGGCCAGCACCGGACGAACACGATCCAGCTGCGCCGCCTGCCCGCCCACCATGATGGCCAGCGTGCCTTGTTCTGCTCCGCCCACACCACCGGATACCGGAGCATCCAGCCAATGAGCCCCGCAACGTTGCTGCAATTGGGCAGCCATCTCGCGTGTGGCCTGTGGAGGAATCGAGGAATGGTCCACCACAATCCGCAAGGCTCCCTGTATCGACGCCAGGCCCTGCTCGCCCAGGACCGTGTCGTGCACCGCCTGTGCATCGAAGACACACAGGAAAACGGCTTCGCACTGCTCGGCCATTTGCGCCGGGGTATCGCACCAGTGGGCACCGGCTTCGATCAGGGCTTGCCCCTTGTCTTTGGAACGATTCCAGATACGAACCTGATGACCGGCCTTCAACAAGCGGTGCACCATAGGCTGACCCATACGGCCCAAACCACAAAAACCAATATTCATGTCTCGTCCTTTACGCCCCCAACATCATCCAGCCAATTGAAGCGGGGCAAGAAAAACCCGCCTGTCAGGCGGGTGAAGTCTGGTCGGCCCAACAAGGGACCGCCCTTATGCTGATACTCAAGCCGCGTCGGGCTGGCGGTCGGGGGCCGCTTCCTGAAAGGCGGACAGCTCCAGACATTTTTCCTCCACAGCCAAGAGGCGTGGAAATGTGCTGAGATCAATGTCAAAACGACGGGCATTGAACATTTGAGGAATCAGGCAGATTTCGGCAAGACCAGGAGTATCACCAAAAATAAAGTCATGATCCTTTTTGCCATGGCGCTGCACCAAGGCTTCCAGGCCTTCCAACCCTACGCTGACCCAATGGCGATACCATTGATTGCGAGCATCCTCCTGGGCGTGCAGTTCGTTTTTCAAATACTGCAACACGCGCAGATTATTCAGCGGATGAATATCACAAGCTACGGTTTGGGCCATGGAACGTGCCCAAGCCCGCTCTGCCGACGCTTTGGGCAACAAAGGCAGTTCAGGATAGCGTTCATCCAGATATTCCAGGATGGCCAGGGATTGCGTGATGATCAGACCATCATCATCCAAAGCAGGCAGCAGTTGCACGGGATTGACCTGCACATAATCAGGCTGATGTTGCTGACCACCATCCTTGAGCAGGTGTACAGGCTTGATCTGGTAGTCCAGCCCCTTGAGGTTCAGACCAATCCGCACCCGGTAAGCGGCGGAACTGCGAAAGTAGCTATACAGAATCATCTTGTCTCCTGTCCACCCTGCAAAAATCGTTTTTTATTTGTTCAGGCTTTCAATCTTGCGCGACAGTTCTCGGGGCAGCGGGAAGGCAATGTTTTCTTCCACACCATCCAAGGCCCGCACTTTGCCTACGCCCAGTTCCTGCAAGCGCTGAATCACCTGATTTACCAGAACTTCCGGAGCAGAAGCGCCGGCCGTCACACCCACGCGCTTTTTACCGACCAGCCAGGCCGGATCAATCATTTCCGGTTTATCCAGCAGATAGGCTTCAGCCCCCTTGCGTTCGGCGACTTCGCGCAAACGATTGGAGTTGGAGCTATTGGTACTGCCCACCACCAGGACCAGATCACACTGTGGAGCCATGATCTTGACCGCATCCTGACGGTTCTGTGTGGCATAACAGATATCGCTTTTCTTGGGTTCCACAATATTGGGGAAGCGTTCACGCAAGGCCTGGGCCACAACTGCCGCATCGTCCACGGACAAGGTGGTTTGCGTCACAAAGGCCAGCTTGTCGGGATCGGCCACTTTCAGGTTAGCGACGTCCTCGGGCGTTTCCACCAGGTACATGCCGCCGTCAGCCTGCCCCAGCGTACCCTCGACTTCAGGGTGTCCGACGTGACCAATCATGATGATTTCCCGGCCTTCGGCGCGCATGCGAGAGACCTCGATATGCACTTTGGTCACCAGCGGGCACGTGGCGTCAAAGACTTTCAGACCACGCTTTTCGGCATCGTCACGCACCTGACGCGATACGCCGTGAGCCGAAAAAATAACGATTGCACCCGAGGGAGCCTCGTCCAGCTCTTTAATAAAGATCGCCCCTTTATTGCGCAGGTCTTCCACCACGTAACGGTTATGGACGATTTCATGGCGCACGTAAATGGGTGCGCCGTGCAATTCCAAAGCGCGTTCGACAATATCAATCGCGCGATCGACCCCTGCACAGAATCCACGGGGCTGGGCCAGAACAACCTCAGCGTTCTGAACGGGAGTAGCTTGACTCATTACAGAATCCCCAAAATATGAACATCCAGGCGCAAAGCCACACCGGCCAAAGGATGATTGAAATCGAACAAGGCAGTCTTGTCGTCGATTTCCTTGAGCACGCCCGAATAGCGACTGCCATTAGGGGCGGCAAACTCCACCATATCACCGGGCACGAATTCCGCGCCCTCGGCGGCGTTGCTGGCCAGCATTTCGCGAGTGATGCGCTGCAAGAGGTCCGGATTACGGGCGCCGTATGCATCCTCGGGAGTAATGTCGAGCTGAAAGCGCTCGTCTTCACGGTGACCCAGCAGTTTCTCTTCCATACCGGGGGCCCACTGACCATTGCCCAGTTGCAAGGTCGCCGGGCGGCCGGTAAAGGTATCCGCAAATACAGAGCCTGCCGCCGGGCCACTGGCCAGCTCTATACGATAGTGCAAAGTCAGGTAGGAATCCTGACGGACAATTCCAAGCTCGGAACTAGCAGAGTTACTCACGATCGCTCACTATAGAAAATCATTCAATTACCGCATTTTAGCGTTTCTTATGGCCACATCCACTTTACGCCGCCAAGGGCCCCGTGAGCGCATGTTGGCGCACGGCCCTGCCTGTCTGAGCACCCCGGAACTGCTGGGCATTGTCCTGCGCACCGGTACACGCGGGCGCAATGCTGTCGAGCTGGGCCAGATGTTGCTAGACCATTTTAACGGACTCAAAGGATTATTATCGGCTGATGCATCTGCCCTGCGCCAACTGGACGGCATCGGGCCGGCCAAATGTGCGGAACTGTTGGTTATCCGGGAACTGCAACGCCGCTGCGCCCTGGAATCACTCACGGACTTGCCGGTGCTGAACCAGGCGGACAAGGTGCGCGAATATTGTCTGGCCCATATTGGACATTTACCCGTGGAGCATTGCCTGGCCCTGTTTCTGGACAATCAGCTGCGACTGATCTGCGCCGAGGAGATCAGCCGGGGCACAGTCAACCAGGCTTCAGTCTACCCACGGGAGATTTTGCGCGCCGCCCTGCGTCACCACAGCTGCGCCATTATTCTGGCGCACAATCACCCTTCCGGTGCCGCCTATCCCAGCGCCTCCGATATCCGGCTGACCCGGCACATTCGCCAGGCACTGGCTTTGGTTGATATACGCTTGCTGGACCACATTATTGTCACGCCCAGCCAGACTGTCTCCATGGCCGAGCGCGGAGATCTATAGACGATTCAGGGCGATGAATGCCACCTTATTTTTGATACAGTTCCATGAGCTTCCCCGTAAAATCCAGAACACACTACAAGAGTACGGAGCGCCATGTCTGATCCCGCCGTCAAGTCCTTTGTTGGACGCGTACGTGACATTCTTCACGATCTATCCCCATCAGAGCGACGTCTGGCGGAATTTGCCCTGGACTTTCCGGGCGACCTGGCCGGCTACACCGCCTCGGAGCTGGCCTCCCTGGCCAATGTGTCCAATGCGACGGTCACCCGCTTTATTCGACGCCTGGGTTACAGCAATTACGAGGCCGCCCGCAAACAAGTGCGCTCCGAAAAGAAGGCAGGTTCACCCCTGTTGCTGGCAGCCACTGAAACGGAAGCCGAGCGCTCGCTGGCCACACACTTGCAGCAAAGTCAGAACAACCTGGCCGCTACCTATAGACGCATCCCCGACTCGTTGCTGAAAGAAATCGCCCAGGCCATTCTGGGTGCGCGCAAAGTATGGGTTCTCGGGTTTCGATCCAGCCATGCCCTGGCCAATTACTTTCGCTGGCAGTTGCTGCAAATCGTCCCTGAGGCTCAACTGATTCCCGGCCCTGGCGAGACCATGGGGGAACATCTGGCAGGCATACACGCTGACGATGTCGTAGTGATTTTTGCCCTGCGTCGCCGGGTGCGCAATATGGATCAGTTGATCGGGCAGATGGCGCAGCTGAACCCGAATGTGTTGCACATCACTGACCAGCTCAGCCCGGAGAAAAGTACTTGTCGCTGGACTCTGCGCTGTGATGTCCAGTCACCCGGTGTGCTGGATAACCACGTGGCGGTGATCGGGCTGTGCCATCTGATCCTGAGCCAGGTGATGGATCAGGCCGGTCCTGCCGGGCGTCGTCATCTAGGCTTGGTGGAGGCTTTCCACGACAGCTTTCTGGAGCTGTAGACCGCTACTCTCGTATTGCAGGCCCATATCAGGCACTCCGTAGTCAAGCCAGCCCAGAAGTTTCATGGCTGGAATCAGATAAGGATCCTACGCAAACGGCGATGATCCTTTTTTTTTATTAAAAATCCTTGTATATCAACGCCCTGCTCAGTCAATCAGTAGACACTGCAAAATCTTTCTCGTTTACCCTGGTTTTGAAAATATTTTTTCACGACAATAATGATTGAAAAAATAATGCTGGGCTCATACACGCCCTGAAACGAGGAGAAACCATGTCTAGCAAGCAGCAACCCTTGCCAGCCGATACCGGGCAGGCACAGGCCAGTTCTACGGCCAACAATCACACGGTTCAGCAGCAACTGGAAAACTCGCTGGAAACCATAGGCGTCACCAACTCGCACCGCAAAGTGCTGGCCCTGATTTTGCTGGGCGTCCTGTTTGACGTGCTCGAGCAAAATGCCGTGGGCCTGGTCGGTCCGCTGCTGCAGGAACACTGGGGGCTGACGCCTCGTGATGTCGGGTTTCTGAACACCTTGACCTTCGCTGCCGCCGCCCTGGGGCGTTTGCTGTCCGGCTATATCGCCGACCACTACGGTCGCCGTGTCATGCTGACCATCAATCTGGCCCTGTTCACGCTGGGCGCCCTGATCTGCGCCCTGGCTCCCAGCTACTGGGTACTGGGCCTGGGTCGCATGATTGTGGGTTTTGGGCTGGGTGGCGAAATCTCGATTGCCGTCACCATGCTGGCCGAGTTCTGCTCCTCACGCTTTCGCGGCACGGCTGTCGGCACGATCAACGTCGCAGGTGGCGGTCTGGGCAATATGCTGGCCCCGGCCTTCGGCTTGCTGGTCTTCACCCTCTTTCCCGGCCCAGAAAGCTGGCGCTGGGTGTTTGGCCTGCTGGTCATGCCTGCCTTCATGGTGCTGTTCTATCGTCGCTACATTCCTGAAACGCCCCGTTTCCTGGTGTCGCAAGGGCGTATCGAGGAGGCCAATCAGGTTTTGAATATTCTGGCCTCGGGCAAGCTGGGCCGTCACGTTGCCAATCCCTATCCTTATTTGCACAGCGGCCCGCAGGCACAAAAAGCAGAGCGGGTGCGTTTGAACGAGATTTTTCAAGGCCCGCTGGCCATGCGCACCCTGGTGACCGGCATTGCCGTGTGCATGACTTATGGCGCACAGCTGACGGTTCTGACCCTGATGCCTACCCTGCTGGTGGAGCAAGGCTATTCTTTGGTGAAAAGCTATACCTTCACAATCCTGATGCAGTCGGGCAGCCTGCTGGGTGCCTTGACCGCCTCTTACCTGGGCTCCCGCGTGCCTCGCAAGCGCGTCTTCACCTACGGAGCGTTACTGGCTTGCGCCAGCGGTCTGGCCTTTGGCTTCCTGAGTTTCAATATCTACCTGGTGCTGCTGTTCGGTGCTGCTTTCCAGTTCTGCGTGCTGCTGCTCAACACCACGATCTGGATTTTCTCCCCCGAACTGTATCCCACCCGCGTCCGCGCCTTTGGCACCGCCTTCATTCTGGCGCTGGGCACCCTGGCGGGCGCATTTATCCCTACGCTTAGCGGCTGGGTGCTGGAAGGCTATGGTGTAGCCGGCATGTTCACCTTGATGGCGGGCATGTACATCACCTTTGCCGCTGTCCTGCAGTTGGCGCCCGAAACCTTTGGTCGCCCCCTGGATACCTGATTCACTTAAAAAGCCGCCTTGCTGCGGCCCTTGTATTTATGTCTCATACCGTACTGCTCATCAACCCCAATACTTCCCGTCCCACCACGGACATGATGGTGGCGCTTGCCCAGGCTTGTTTCCAGAGCCTGCAGCGCCGCGACATCCAGGTCCGGGGACTGACCGCCCCTGAGGGACCGGGCATGTTGACCGAAATGGAAGAGCTGGAGCAGGCCGCCGCCATATCCAGGCACCCGCAGGTGCTAGCCCAGGCGCAAGACGTTGACGGCATCATCGTCGGCGCTTTTGGAGATCCCGGCCTGCAAGCCCTGACTGAACGCCTCACGGTTCCGGTTATCGGCATCGGTCAGGCCTCCATGATGCTGGCTGCCCGAGCAGGCACGCCTTTTGGCATTGCCACCACCACCCCCGGTCTGAAGCAATCCATTCTGGATCAGGTACAGCGCTATGGCTGGAGCGAACAATTCTCCGGCCTGCGCCTGACCCCTACCGCCCCGCTGGATCTGGCCCAGGCCCCTGATCGTCAGGATCAGGAACTGGCCGATAGCGTCGCGGCGTGTATCGAACAGGACGGTGCACGCGCCGCCATCATCGGCGGCGGCCCACTGGCCCAAAGCGCCCAGGCCCTGCAAAGCAGGCTGGCTGTGCCGGTGATCAATCCCATCATTGCTGCCTGCGAGCTTATGGCCGAGCGCCTGCCCCCAGATCAGCCATAACACGCTGTACCACACAAGGAGACACCCCATGACAAGCAGCACCCTTGCGCATGGCCTTCATCAGCCTGATTATTGCCGTGTCCGGCACCATGGGTTGCATTCCGGTGTACTGGCAACTGCCTAACGCCGTTCTGGCAGGCTCGGCAGCAGCTATTGGCGTGGCCTTCATCAACTCGGTCGCCAACCTGGCCGGCTTTGGCGCGCCCTTCATGTTGGGTGCCCTGAAAGACGCCAGCGGTAATTTTCAAAGCGGTTTGTGGATTATTGCGGCACTTGAGCTGGCGGTCGGCATCTGGATTCTGTCTTTCCGCAAGCGCAAACAGATCGACTGACGACCTTATCGACCATCAAGCAAGACGCCCCGAACCCTGACAATCTCCGGGTTTCGGGACCTGACGCCTATCATTAGGCGGCTTCTTGTTGCACTTGTGCCGCGCTTTGATGGAGTTTTCTTTGAAAAGCGGCGGCTCAATGCTAAAATTTCAGGCTTCATCGGATACGTGGCAAAAAGTCTTTAGGCATTATTCAATCGGGCAGGATGTCAAAACCCAAACCCGGTTAAAAAAACAGCCCTCTAGCTTTTTAGTGCCGGTACTTACAAAAGATTGGAAATCTGCCCTGCGCAGCTTTATTTTTGTAAATACGTGCCTTGCTGGCGGTCCTTATTTGTTAAAACAGGAATCATCATGAAAGAAGGCATTCACCCAGAATACCGTGACGTGGTGTTTCTGGACCTGCAAACGGGCAACTCCTTTATCACCCGTTCCACTGTCCAGACTCGCGAAACCACCGAAAAAGACGGTCAGACTTACCCGCTGTTCAAGTGTGACGTGACGTCCGAGTCGCACCCCTTCTACACGGGCGCTCAAACCCGTATCGTGGAAACTGGCCGCGTTGAAAAATTCCGCGCCCGTTTTGCCCGTACGGCTGGTACCGTCAAGAAAGGCGAATAAGCTCTCTTTCTCGGCATACCGCGTTCAGCGCAAAAAAGGCAGCTTCGGCTGCCTTTTTTTTACCGCACATTTCCCGGCCAAGGCGCCCCCTTTGCATTAAGATAGGGCGAATCAACAGACTGTTTTACCCTAGACGTGTCATCCAGCCTCATACCCACCTCCACCCCTGCTCGCCTGACTGCTACCGCTGCCGTCAAACTTCCCCGATTGGTCCTGCTGGTCGTTGGGACTATTTACATTCTTGCGGGTCTGTTTTTCCGCGATCCCTGGAAGGCAGACGATGTCATCGGGCTGGCAACCATGCTTACCGCTTTGTCAGATCCCAGCGGTCAGGCCCTGTTGTTGCCGCAGGTGGGCGATCTGGCACATGCCCAGGACGGGCCGCTGACCACCTGGCTGGGTGCCCTGTTCATTACGCTGTTTGCGCCACTGCTCAAGCTCTTTACCTCCGAGCTGAACGCCAATATTGTGGCGTCCCGACTGCCTAACCTGCTGTGGTTCGGCATGTTGGCGGCTTCGGTCTGGCACAGCGCCTACTGGCTGGCTCGACGCCCTGAGGCCCAACCGCTGCGCCTGCCCTTTGGGGGCGAGCCCTCGCCCACGGCCTATGGGCGCATGATTGCCGACGCCACCTTGCTGCTGACGGTAGCCACGGTCGGCATCCTCTGGCGTATGCACGAAACCTCGGAAGTGCCAGCCATCATTGCCTTCCAGGCTCTGGCTTTGTACAGCCTGGTGCGCATGTTTGACCGTCCCGCTTCCGGTGCGATCATGCTGGGCCTGTCTTTGGGCGCCTGCTTCCTGACCCGTGGCTGGCTGGGCGCTGGCCCCATCATGCTGGCTACCGCTCTGTGCTTCATTCCACGCGGCCCCTTGCGTCAGCACAGCCAATGGCTGGCCCTCAGTGCCGTCCTGACCCTGGCCATCATCATGGCCTGGTGGATTCCCGCCAAACGCGTCAGTGTGTACTGGACTGAACAGTGGCGTCTGTGGCATCTGGCCGCCTGGGGCTGGGCGGGTTTCAAGGAACAACTGAATAATCTGCGTGACTTGCTGTGGTTCCTCTGGCCGACCTGGCCTTTGGCACTGCTGGCAATGTGGCAGTGGCGCAGCTGGTTCAAGGCCCCGCATATTTATGTGCCTGCCATCAGCCTGCTGGTCCCGCTGCTGAGCCTGCTGTTTATCCGCGATGCCTTCGAGCCTGAATACGCCCTGCTGGTCGTACCTTGCGCCGTCCTGGCCGCGTTCTCGCTGCCCACCTTGCGGCGTGGCGTGGTCAATACGCTGGATTGGTTTGCCATCATGTGCTTCTCACTGACGGCAACCACGGTCTGGCTGGGCTGGATTGCGCAACAAACCGGCTGGCCACGTCAGATTTCGCACAATATCGCCCGCCAGACTCAAGGTTATGACACCTTTATCTCCTGGCCGGTCATGATTATTGCCGCGCTAGGTACGCTCGCCTGGATCGCCCTGGTACGCTGGCGCCTGTCCACCAACCCGCCAGGGCTGCTGCGCGGCACGGTCTTGTCTGCAGGTGGCCTGATTACGACCTGGCTCCTGCTGGTTACCCTGTGGATGCCCTCGCTGGACTACGTACGTAGTTACCGAGACGTCTCCGGTGAACTGTCCGCCGCCCTGCGCGAACACAGACAGCCCGGCGAATGCCTGCGCTCCTGGGGCCTGGGTTCGGGACAACGAGCCTCCTTCCTGGTGTTTAACAACATCAAGATCAATTTCGACAACCGCTGCTCTTTGGTGCTGGAACAGTTCTCCCTGCGCGACCTGCAAGATGGCAAGGCCCCCATTCCTGACAATGCGGTCCAGCTCTGGCAAGGTAAACGCGGGCCAGATCGTCACGAGGCTTTCCGTCTGCTGCGAGTACAAGCTCAGTAAGTTTCAATCATGTCCTCCGTGTTTCATCACAACTGGAAAGGCCAGGCAGGCCAAATCCTGCGTCAGGCCTGGCCTGTGCTGGTCGGCTCCTGGGCGGGTATCGCCTTTGGGGTGCTGGATACCGTTATGGTCGGCCACAGCAGTCCGGTCGACTTGCAGGCCATGGGCCTGGGTGTATCCATTTACATCACCGTCTTTATTGGCTTGATGGGTGTCATCCACGCCCTGATTCCTATCATTGCGCAGCAATTTGGCGCGCGCTGCCTGACTGAAGTAGGCCGCTGGTGGGGGCAAGGCGTGTGGCTGGCCCTGTTGCTGACCTTGATCGGCACCCTGGCGCTGGCCTTTCCCAATATCTGGCTAAGCTGGTCCGGCGATTTGAGCCCTGAGGTTCACGACCGGGTGACCTGGTATTTGCGCAGCCTGATTCTGGCCCTGCCCGCCTCCCTGGTTTTCCGAACGATTTACTGCCTGGGCACGGCAACCTCTCGCCCCAAAGCCGTCATGCTGATCAATCTGTTCAGCGTGGCCTTCAAAGCCCTGTTCAACTGGATGCTGATTTTCGGGAAGTTTGGTTTGCCAACCATGGGAGCCGTCGGTTCAGGCCTGGCGACTACCGTGGTTTCCTGGCTAATGCTGGCTGCTGGCCTGTGGCTGCTGCGCGCCGACCGCTTCTACAAGCCCTTTAGCTTGCGACTGGGCCTGCCTAGCTGGACGGCGCAGAAAGAACTGCTGCGCCTGGGCCTGCCCATGGGCGGCTCTTACCTGATCGAGATCTGTGCCTTCAGCTTCATGGCTTTGCTGGTAGCCCGCGAAGGGGTCTTTGCTTCGGGTGCTCACCAGATCATGGCCAATCTGGCCGCTGTCTGCTTTATGGTGCCCATGGCCGTGGGTGTTGCTGCGGCCTCGGTCAGCGCTCAAGCCATTGGAGCCGGGCAATATCATCGTGCCCGCCATGTGGGAATGTTAAGTCTGGGGATTGTGTTGGCCGGGGTCACGCTGACGATCAGCCTGCTGGTTCTGCTGCGCCCTACCTTGGCCCATGCCTATACCGACGATGCCGACGTAGCCCTGCGCGCCCTGCTCTTGCTGCAACTGCTGCCCTTCTTCCACTTTTTCGACGCGTTCCAGTGCCTGATTTCCTATTTGCTGCGCGCCTATAAAGTGGCTTTTGTTCCCATGTTGCTGCAGTTCTTTGCCTTAAGCGTGTTGGGTCTGGGCGGTGGCTGGTGGTTAGGGTTTGGACCGGCGGCCGGATCGCTGGAAGGGGTCATTCAGTGGCTGGCGCCGGGTGCGCCTGTGGGTGCGGCCAGCTTGTGGACCATGTCCAGCCTGGGCCTGGGGGCCTCGGCCTTGCTGCTGCTGTTCTGGTACAGCCATATTCTGCGTATCTACAATCCGGCAAGACGCAAGGCGCGGGCGTCCTAACAAGCAAAGCATGAGCTGCCGGCATTCAGCTCCATGGCAGACTCAGACATCCAGCGGCGCTTTACTCTTTGCCCTTTGCCCTTTGCTCGTTGCTAGTTGCTAGTTGCTAGTTGCTAGTTGCTCAGCACTAAAAGCCTAAGGCCAAAATAAGCCAAACCGTCAAAGCACAAACAAAAAAAAACGGGGCCAGTTATTCAACAGGACCCGTTTTCTTTATCGCTTTAGCAAGACAAGGCCAACTCAGGCAGCAGGTTTACTGCCTTCAATGGCTTCCACGATCTTGGCCGTATCATCCGGAGTCGACTCTGCAGCCGCATCTGGCGATTCCTCCACCGCATCAATCAGCGGGCTGACCAGGTCCACAACCTTGCTGCGCGAGAGCAGGCCCAGGAACTCGTCGTTCTCGCCCGTGACGGCCAAAGGTTCGCTGCTACGCAGCAATTGCCCCAGGATTTCATCCAGACCCATGGTGGCGGGCACGGAACTCATCTCGTCCACAAAGCCGGAAATATCCCGTGCACCTTGCTGCACCGCCTCTTGAGCACTGGAACGCATCAAGACACCGGCCAGACGCTTGCCATCGAGCACAGGGGCATAACGCACGCCCCGTTCGCTCAAGCGCTCCAGCGCATGAACAGCGCGGGTACGCATGGTGAAGGTCAGCGTCTTGCTGGAATCGCGCACCGCATGAGCAGCGTTCAGCACTTTGCTGCGGTTCACATCCTGCAAGAAGGCCTGCACATAATCGCTGGCGGGCGAGAGCAGAATATCCTCGGGCGAGCCTTCCTGGATCAGTTCACCATCTTTAAGAATGGCAATCCGGTTGCCCAGACGCAGCGCTTCGTCCAGATCATGCGTAATAAACACAATGGTCTTGTTCAGACGGGCCTGCAGTTCCAGCAACTGGTCCTGCATTTCACGTCGAATCAGCGGATCCAGCGCAGAGAAGGCTTCGTCCATCAGAAGAATGTCGGCATCGGTGGCCAAGGCACGCGCCAGACCCACACGTTGCTGCATACCGCCAGACAACTGATGCGGATACTGATTCTCGAAGCCTTGAAGCCCTACCTGCTCCAGCCAGTAAGTGGCTTTCTCTTCTCGGGCGGCACGTCCTATGCCCTGCACTTGCAGACCGTAAGCCGCGTTCTCCAGCACCGTGCGATGCGGGAACAGGCCAAAACGCTGAAAGACCATGCTGATCTTTTGCTGGCGGAACTGCATCAGCGCCTTGCCATCCAGGCTCATCACATCCACGTCATCGACCAGAATCTGCCCGGCTGTCGGTTCGATCAGGCGGTTGAAATGGCGGATCAGGGTGGACTTGCCCGAACCGGACAAACCCATGATGACGTAAATGCTGCCATGCTCAATGGACAGGCTGATGTCACGTAGCCCCAAGGTGTGGCCGCTTTTGGCCAGTAGCTCGTCCTTGCGGACACCGTTACGGGCCTCTTCCAGCCAGCGCTCGGGTTGGGAGCCAAAGATCTTGTAGATATTGCGAACTTCAATCTTGCTCATGAGGCCTCCCGTGTCTGAAAGCGGCGGCCAAATTCTTGTGTGATACGGTCAAACAGAATAGCCAGCAGCACAATACCCAAACCGGCCATCAGGCCACGGCCTACTTGCAGTCGGTTGATACCTTGCAGCACTTCGTAGCCCAAACCTCGCACACCAATCATGGAGGCGATCACTACCATGGCCAGCGCCATCATGGTTGTCTGGTTGATACCGGCCATGATGTTGGGCATGGCCAGGGGCAATTGCACCCCATAGAGCTGCTGCCAGCGGTTGGAACCAAACGAGCGCGAGGCTTCCAGCACTTCGCTGTCGACCAGGCGTATACCCAGATCGGTCAGACGAATTACCGGCGCAATGGCGTAAATAATGGTGGCAATCAGGGCAGCGATCTTGCCCAGGTTGAACAGCATCACTACCGGAATCAGATACACAAAGCTGGGCATGGTTTGCATCACGTCCAGCACCGGCATCATGATGCGGCGCAGCCAGTTGAAGCTGGCCATCAACAGACCTAGCGGTATGCCTATCAGGACAGACAGGAAAACGGCCACGATCATCAGCGCCAGGGTCTGCATGGCAGCATCCCACAGGCCGATCAAACCAATGACGAACAGCATGGCACCCATGGCCACGGAAAACAGGACGCGACGGCTGGCAGCCCAGCCCAGAACGACCACCACCAGCACAACGGCCCACCAGGGACTGCTGCGCAAGATGGACTCCATAAAGACCAGCATGTCCAGCAAAGGCTGGGTCATGGCGCGCAAGGTACTGGAATAATTGGCAACCAGATCACCCACGAACTGATCGATGGGCAAACGTAAGGCGCGCGGATCAATCAACTCAGGAAACATAAAAAACACTCCGTAAAACTCGTGCATGCGGCGCGGGCATATCGCCCGGCCATGAGCCTGCCGGCCACAATGGGACCAGGCAGAAAAGCGAGGTACGACTCAGTACCCGCACCCGCATGGGGTGCAGTCACCGAGGCCGGCCTCGCCCTACAACGACACGAATACTAAAGAGCGGCTTTTACGCGCTGAGCCACTTCCATGGGCACCCACTTGGACCAGGTGTCCTCGTGCTCTTTCAGGAACCAGTGCGCCACATCCTCAGGCTCGCCTTCGGTTTTTTCCATGTGGGCCATGGTGTCGTTCATCAGCTCCAGGGGCATGCTGACATTGGCCAGGAAGGCCGTCAGTTCGGGAGCCTGCTTGGAGAACTCCGTATTCACAGCCGTGAACACCGGATTTTCGGGGTAATCGCTAGGCTCTGGATTGGCACAATCCGGGTCCGTCAGACACCCGTGCTTTTTCTCGTCATAAGCGGGCAGTTCCAGCTTGACCAGATCCATGGAACCCACCAGCGGCGTAGGGTACCAGTAGTAGAACACCACGTTTTCCTTGCGCTGATAAGCAGAGGTCAGAGCCGCTTTCTGCGTGGCACCAGTACCGGGCGAGAACAAGGTGAAGGTATCACCCAGCTTCAAGGCATTGAACAGATTGCCGCTGACCACTTCACAACCCCAACCTGCCGGGCAGCCATAGAAGCGGCCTTTACCGGGTTCTTCAGGGTCCTTGAATTCATCCTTGAACTTGGGCAGGTCCGCTGCGGACTTCAGTTCAGGCAGGCGCTCGGCGGTGTAGCGTGGAATAAACCAGGCTTCGCCACCCATATAAATATCACCAATACGTTTTACGTTTCCCTTGGCTTCAGCCTGTTTCCAGGGATCAGCCACACTGTTGAGCCAGATTTCAGTGTTGACATCCAGGTCGCCTCGCTCCAATGCGGCCAAGGCCGGAAGCGTCTCGACCGAGATGACCTCAGTCTTGCAGCCATAACCCTTGTCAGCGATAAAACGCTCGACTTCAGTCAGGACCAGATTGGATTCCCAATTCATGCCGCCAAAGCGAACCGTGCGGTCCAGTTCGCAGGCAACCGGGGTAGCGGCTTGTGCGGCGGACGACAAACCCAGCAACACGCTGGTCAGCACAGAGGCTTGAATCAGGGGAAAGCGGTGCAAGCGCGACTTGGCACCGGCGTGAGGGAAGTATGAAGACATGATGCTCCTCCTTGAGTTACTGTGGACGCGTCCTGCATGATCAGTCGGCGCCAAGGCTAAAGGGGTGTGCGGAAGACGATGCTCTTATCGCCAATACATACCTACGTATAGAGCGAGTGCCAGGCACTCACGAAAAACCCGGAACAATATTCAGGGCTGAGCCCTTTTTGTACTGTTCGCTGCCTTGACCGAAACAAAACGGCTGGGCCAGGGTTACACCGCGCGGCGCGATGATTTGGTGCGAATAGAACACGCAGTTTCAGGCGGTTCTAGATCGAATTGATGAATCTGGTAAGGAGGCCATTCTACGGGCCTTTGCAATCAAAAACAAATTCTTACCTCGAAAAACCATCAAAATCCTGGAATATGTCAATGGCAAAAACGCAACAAAACCCTTGTTTGGCGTGGTTTTAGCGTTTTTCTAAATTTTTTTTTGTTACCTATTAATTCAGAATTGATGGAGTGGCGTAAAAGCAGCCCCAAAAAAGACAAATGACAAGGCATAAAGCCTTGTCATTTGCCCCTCCAGACCGCGCCCTCTAACGCTGGTACATATAGTCCCGACGCCATGGATACACCAGGTCTGGCGCGTAATCCAGCTCCTGTGCCCGCCCAGCACTTTGCGCCTGAGCCAGAACCTGGTGCAAGGCAATCCAGCCATGCTCAAAGCCCATGGCGCAACCAGCCAGATAAACCCGGTAAGCACGCAAGGATTTTTGACCCTGCTCGGAATCCAGCGTGGCCTTGGCCTTGTCCAACTGACTTTCCAAGGCATCGCTCCAGGCCCACAACGTGCGTGCATAGTGCGGACGCAGATTCTCAATGTCCAGGCCTTCCAGACCACCTTCAGCCAGATGACGCAACACATGGCTGATATGGGTCAGCTCTCCACCGGGGAAAATGTATTTCTCGATAAAGTCGCCCATCCCGGCACCCAGCTGGCTATTGTCCACGCCACCGGCTGTAATGCCGTGATTCAGAATCAAACCACCGGGCTTGACCAAACGGCGCAACTTGTCGAAATAGGCACTAAGCTGGGCGCGGCCCACGTGCTCGAACATCCCGACCGAGGCCAGCTTGTCATAAGGCTTGAGTTCATCCAGCTCGCGATAATCCAGCAACATCATGCGGGCCCGGCCCGACAAACCTTTCTGCTCGATCAGCCCGTTCACATAGGCATGCTGGTTACGGGACAAGGTGATGCCCGTCACGTCCACATCGTAGTTTTCAGCCGCCCATATCAGCAGCCCGCCCCACCCGGCTCCCACATCCAGAAAGCGCTCGCCCGATTGCAGACGCAGCTTGCGGCAAATGTGGTCCAGCTTGGCTTCCTGAGCCTGCGCCAGCGTCATGTCCGGTTCGCGGTAATAGGCGCAGGAGTAGACCCGACGCGGGTCCAGCCACAAGGCGTAGAAATCATCCGATAAATCGTAGTGAAACTGGATCTGTTTGGCGTCCCTTTCCTGGGAATGGCGCCAGACGGAAGTCAGATGCTTGACGATGGAAGTCAGCCAGCCTGCCTGGGCAGCGTCAACCGGGGAGCCCGGCAAAATATCCGCTGCCAGCTGCATCAGATCCCGCATGGAGCCCTCAAAGTCCATACGCCCTTCCACGTAGGCCTCTCCCAACTGCCCGGATTGCCCGGCGGCCAGCTGCGCCAAGGTGGCATTATCTTTAATGATCAGATGAACCGCTGCATCAGCCGGGCCAACTTGCTCGCCGTTGGGCAAGGTCAGCCGAACCGGAATGCTGAGTTGATCTAATTTGGCCTGGACCATTGATGAAATTGAACTCAACTTCGCCTCCTTGTATGTAAACAAACAAAGATGACAATGTGTCGCCTCTTTCGACACACCGCCCGTAAGCTGTCAATCCTGTAGCCTAATACAATCAGCCCCTGAATCCGTTGCGTCAAAGTCACGAATCATATGCTTTACACCTAAAGCACTTAGACCGGAGTTGAGCTTGCCCCATGCTAAACTGCCTGCCTTTGGCCCATTGCATCGGTTTGCATTGATGCTCGGCACAGGGTAGTGGGTTCAGGCTCTCGGCCAGGATCTGCCCCACCTTAATACTTGGCCCGATGACACGCAACCACTCCCCTGCATTTCCCCCTTGGCTCATCTTGATGGGGCTGCTCACTGCCCTGGGGCCACTGGCCATTGATATGTACCTGCCCGCCTTCCCGGCAATGGCCCAGAGCCTGAACACCTCGGCGGGCATGGTAGAGCGCACGCTGGCGGGTTTCTTGCTGGGTGTGGGCGTGGCTCAATTAGTGTACGGCCCCATGGCCGACCGCTTCGGGCGCAAGCTGCCCTTGCTGCTGGGCGTGCTGATTTTCACCACCGCTTCCTTTTTCTGTGCACGCGCCAGCGATATTGATGAATTGACCGTGTGGCGCATTGTGCAGGCCTTTGGTGGTGCCGCTGGCATGGCTATTCCCCGTGCCGTGATCCGGGATCGTTTCGAGACCCGTGAAGCCGCCCGCGCCCTGTCCATGCTGATGCTGATTATGGGCGTCATGCCTATTCTGGCCCCGCTGATCGGTGGTCAGATCCTGCTGTTTAGCGACTGGCGCGGTATTTTCTACTTCATGGCCGGCTGTGGCGTGCTCTTGTGGCTGCTGACTTTTTTCACCATGAAAGAGTCCCTGACCCCCGAACGAGTCCTGCCACTGCAACCCAAACTGATTGCCCATAATTACAGTGCCTTGTTACGCGACCGGCCTTTCATGTTTTATTCGCTGGCCGCCGGTTTCAGTTCTGCAGGCATGTTTGCCTATATCGCCGGATCGCCACGCGTCTTTATTGATTTATTTGCAGTCGAGCCGCGCCATTTCGGTTTTTATTTTGGCGCGAATGCCGCCTGTCTGATTGTTTTCTCTCAAGTCAGCGCCCGTTTGCTCAATACGTACAGCCCGCCCACTTTGCTGCGCGTGGCACAGGGACTGCAAGTGATCTTTACCCTGCTGGGTGCCGTTCTGACCCTGCTGGGCGTACTGGACCTGACCTGGCTGATGGTGACGCTGATGGGCTTTATGGCGTGCCAAGGCTTTGTGAACCCCAATTCCGCGGCCCTTGCCCTGTCTGAACAAGGCCATCGCCTGGGAACGGCCTCGGCCCTGATGGGCGCTTTGCAAATGCTTTGTGGTGCGCTGGCCGGTTTTGCGGTCAGCAGCTGGTCCTCTTCCAATGCTTTGCCATTGACCGCCGTATTGGCCAGTTGTGCCGTCTTATCGTGGCTGTTTGGCCGCAACGCAGCAAGGAAAGCACGGTAAAACTTGATCTAAGTGATTTTTCCATATTAGAATAATCTTCTTTGTACCCCAGCACTGGGGTTAACACGATCCTAATTTTACAATCGCCCGCGGCTTTTTTCGTTTAGCGGAGGCTGATTTAGATCTCAAGGGGTATGACCATGGCACGCGTATGCCAAGTGACCGGAAAAGGCCCAATGTCGGGCAACAATGTTTCGCACGCCAACAATAAAACCAAGCGTCGCTTCCTGCCAAACCTGCAGTCCCGTCGTTTCTGGGTTGAAAGTGAAAACCGCTGGGTTCGCCTGCGCGTTTCCGCTAACGCTATCCGCACCATCGACAAGAACGGTATCGACTCCGTTCTGGCCGAAATGCGCTCCCGCGGCGAAAAATACTAAGCTGCGCTTCTTAAACATTTAACCAGGAGCTCATCATGGCTAAAGGTATACGCGAAAAAATCAAACTCGAATCGTCCGCCGGCACCGGTCACTTCTACACCACCACCAAAAACAAGCGCA
The DNA here is from genome assembly GCF_024266725.1 of Alcaligenes sp. NLF5-7. Lineage (NCBI taxonomy): Bacteria > Pseudomonadati > Pseudomonadota > Betaproteobacteria > Burkholderiales > Alcaligenaceae > Alcaligenes > Alcaligenes sp. NLF5-7. The sequence continues at coordinate 3,163,978 of NZ_CP100755.1, read as the reverse complement.
ATATGCCTGAAAAGATGGTGATCAAGAAATTTGACCCCGTCGTTCGCAAGCACGTCGAGTACAAAGAAACCAAGTTGCGTTAATTCGCGCCCCGCTCCTGCAGCGGATTGGTTTTCAAAAAAAGCCCCTGCCCTGCAGGGGTTTTTTTTGCCCTTCACAGGCTGCTGTGACAGGCCTGCCTCCTGTCTGCCATTACGCTCATGCACACTGCCCACCTTGCAGCCGTCCACAGCGAGATTTGCCCCGTATAATGGCGGATACTCCTTTACTTTTGTCTAAAACGGTATTGCCACTCATGCAGGAACGTTACAACCCCAGCGAGGTTGAACAACTCGCTCAGCAAAACTGGACCGATCGGGACGCCTATCGCGCCGTCGAAAACGCCACCGCTCCCGATGGCTCGCTCAAACCCAAGTTTTACGCATGCTCCATGCTGCCCTACCCCAGTGGCAAGCTACATATGGGCCACGTGCGCAACTACACCATCAACGACATGATGGCGCGCCAGCTACGCATGCGCGGTTTTAACGTTCTCATGCCCATGGGCTGGGATGCCTTTGGCATGCCCGCTGAAAACGCCGCCATCAAATCGCAGGTTCCGCCCGCCAAGTGGACTTACGACAACATCGCCTACATGAAAAAGCAGATGCAGGCGATGGGTCTGGCCATCGACTGGTCGCGTGAAATGTGTGCCTGCGATCCCGAATACTACAAATGGAACCAGTGGCTGTTCCTGAAGATGCTGGAAAAAGGCATTGCCTACCGCAAGACCCAGACCGTGAACTGGGACCCGGTGGATCAAACCGTTCTGGCCAACGAGCAGGTTATTGAAGGCCGTGGCTGGCGCTCGGGCGCGCTGGTTGAAAAGCGTGAAATCCCCGGCTATTACCTGCGCATTACCGACTACGCTGAAGAGCTGCTGGACACCGTGAAAACCGGCCTGCCCGGCTGGCCCGAGCGCGTCCGCCTGATGCAGGAAAACTGGATCGGCAAGAGCCAGGGTGTACGCTTTGCCTTCCCTCACGATATTCGTGACGAGCAAGGCCAACTGATTCAGGACGGTCGTCTGTATGTGTTCACCACCCGCGTGGACACCATCATGGGCGTTACCTTCTGTGCTGTTGCTCCTGAACACCCGCTGGCCGCCCTGGCTGCCCGCAACAATCCCGAGCTGACTGCCTTTATTGAAGAATGCAAGAAAGGCGGCACCACGGAAGCCGACATGGCCACCCGTGAAAAAGAAGGTCTGCCTACCGGCTTGAGCGTCAAGCACCCACTGACCGGTGCGGACGTTCCTGTCTGGGTCGGTAACTACGTCTTGATGAGCTACGGCGACGGTGCCGTCATGGGCGTGCCTGCTCACGACGAGCGCGACTTCGCCTTTGCCCTGAAATACCAATTGCCTATTCAACAAGTGATTGGCGTTGAAGGCAAAGAGTACGACGCCACTCAATGGCAAGACTGGTACGGCGACAAGCAGCAAGGTCAAACCATCAATTCCGGCAAGTACGACGGCCTGGCGCATGCCGCCGCCGTGGACGCAATTGCGGCAGACCTGAATGCTCAAGAGCTGGGCGAGAAACAAACCACCTACCGTCTGCGCGACTGGGGTATTTCCCGTCAGCGTTACTGGGGCACCCCGATCCCGATCATCCACTGCGAGGATTGCGGCCCGGTTCCTGTTCCGGAAAAAGACCTGCCCGTCGTTCTGCCCGAAGAGCTGATTCCCGATGGCAGCGGCAACCCGTTGAACAAGCACGAAGCCTTCCTGAAGTGCACGTGCCCTTCTTGCGGCAAGCCTGCACGTCGCGAAACGGACACCATGGACACCTTTGTGGACTCGTCCTGGTACTTCCTGCGCTACACCACGCCCAATCTGAACGACTCCATGACCGATCCACGCACCGATTACTGGATGCCCATGGATCAGTACATCGGCGGTATCGAACACGCTGTGCTGCACTTGCTGTATGCCCGCTTCTGGACCAAAGTCATGCGCGACATGGGCCTGGTCAAGATTGACGAGCCCTTCACCCGCCTGCTGTGCCAGGGCATGGTGCTGAACCACAGCTACACCCGCCGCACACCTCAAGGTGGTATCGAGTACTTCTGGCCTGAAACCGTCGAAAACGTCTACGACGAAAAAGGCGCGATTATCGGTGCCCGTTTGAAGAGCGATGGTCAGCCCGTGCAGTACAACGGCATCGGCACCATGTCCAAGTCCAAGAACAACGGCGTGGACCCCCAATCCCTGATCGACACGCTGGGCGCGGATACCGCCCGCCTGTTCATCATGTTTGCCAGCCCGCCAGAGCAAACCCTGGAGTGGTCGGATTCGGGCGTGGATGGCGCCAACCGCTTCCTGCGTCGCCTGTGGGCCTTCTGCTATAACCACGCCGATGCTCTGCGCGCTGGCAACGCCCAACAAGCCACCGACTGGAGCGATCTGGATGCGGCCGCCAAGCGTACCCGTCTGGAAATTCACTCATTGCTCAAGCAAGCCAATTACGACTACGAGCGTATTCAATACAACACCGTGGTTTCGGCTTGCATGAAGATGCTCAACACCCTGGAGCAGACTCAATGGGAAGACACTCCCGCCGCACAACGTGCACTGGCTGAAACCACGTCCATTCTGTTGCGCGTGCTGTACCCTGTCGTCCCTCACATCACCTGGCAGTTGTGGCGTGAACTGGGTTGGGCAGACAGCCTGGGCGATATGCTCGACGCCCAATGGCCTGCTGTGGATGAACAAGCCCTGATTGCCGACGAAGTGGAGCTGATGCTGCAAGTCAATGGCAAGCTGCGCGGTTCATTAGTCGTGCCTCAGGGAGCGGAAAAAGCCGCCATTGAACAAGCCGCAGCCGAACACGCTGCCGTGCTCAAGTATCTGGAAGGCCGCCCCGCCAAGCGCATCATTGTGGTGCCTGGCAAACTCGTTAACGTCGTAGGTTAATCATGCACCTAGCCCGCCTGCTTCCTTCCAGCTCCTTGTCTGTTCCTGCACCCAGGTTCTGGGGACTGGCGGGCTTGATAATCCTGCTCAGTGTTGTTCTGACAGCGTGTGGCTTTCACCTGAAAGGGGTGGCCCCGCTGCCGTTCGACACGATTTACACCAACATTACGGACAACAGTGCGTTTGGCGCGAATCTGCGTCGAACCTTGTCGGCCAGTTCACCGCAAACCCGCTTTGTGGAGCGCCCGCAAGACGCTGAAGCCATCTTGCAACAGCTCTCCCACAGCCGTAATCAACGCGAAATCTCCATCAACGCCAAAGGCCAGGTGGAAGAGTACGAACTGCAACTGACATTTGTGTTCGAGTTGCTGGACGCCAAAGGCCGCGTGATCCTGCCGCCCACAACACTGAACGTCATTCGTGAAGTGCCGTACGATGCCGAGGCCGTGCAAGCCAAAGACAGCGAAATCGAGATGATTTTCCGCGATATGGAACAGTCTTTGATCAATCGCATTGTGCGTCGCTTGAGTTCGCCCGACGTGACCAGCGCCTACCATTACATAAGCAGTCAACCAGAGGCCAGCTCCATGGAAGAGATGGAACTGCTGCCCACTCGACAACAGGCTCCGCTGTAAGAATGGGACGCAGGGCCGACCACGACACCTTGCTGCGCGAACTGGCCACGCCAACCGCCGCTTTCCAACCGCTTTATGTGGTGTCCGGTGACGAGCCTCTGTTGCTGGTTGAAGCGGCGGATGCGGTGCGTGCCCGCGCCCGCCAGGACGGCTTTACCGAACGCAGCAGCTTTACCCTGGATGCACGGGCCGACTGGTCGCAGCTGTTTGCTGTAGCCCAGAACATTTCCCTGTTTGGCGATCAAAAACTGGTGGATGTCAATATTCCCAGCGGCAAACCTGGCAAGCCAGGCGGCGACGCCCTGCAAAAGCTGTGCGAGCTGATCAGCGGGGGGCAAATGGATGGCACCAGCTTTCTGATTCAACTTCCCCGGCTGGACAAGGCCACGCGCAACAGTAAATGGTGTCAGGCTCTGGAGCAGGTGGCCTGTTGGGTTGACATTCAGCCCATCAACCGCAACTCTCTGGCAGGCTGGATTGCCCAACGCCTGAAAGCCCAGGACCAAAGCCTGGAGCGCAACAGCCTGGAATGGATGGCTGACAAGGTTGAAGGCAACCTGCTGGCCGCCCATCAGGAAATACAGAAACTGGCCCTGATTTACCCACCTGGCCAGCTTAGCCAGGAAGAACTGGAAAACGCGGTTCTGAACGTAGCTCGCTACAGCGTGTTTGATCTGCGTGACTCCATGCTGGCAGGCCACAGTCAACGCGCCCTGACGGTGCTTGATGGCTTGCAGGCAGAAGGCGAAGCCCTACCGCTGGTCTTGTGGGCTGTAGGCGAAGAAGTGCGTACCTTGGCCCGCTTGTCACAAGCGCGTCAGCAAGGGCAGGATCTGTCCAACCTGTTTCGCCAATACCGCATTTTTGGCCCGCGTGAAAAACTCGTTCGTCAGGCCCTGGACCGTATCCCGCCTCAAAGCTGGCCCGCTTCGGTTCTGCATGCACACGATATAGACCGTTTGATCAAAGGCCTGCACCCCAACGGACGTCAGCAAGACCCGTGGGAAGAAATGCGCCGCCTGACCATGCGTATCGCGGTCGCGACACAAGCGCCCCGCCGCTAAGCGTCCGATACCCCTTAACTTCTTAATTGTTGCGATAATGCTCTCTTGAACCGGAGAGTTACACGGCTATGAACGATATCACCCAGTCCTCTGCCGCCACCCAGGTCGGCGATCTGTCTTCCATGATGCAAGATTTGGGCAAGCGCGCCCAGCTTGCTGCCCGTCGTATGCGCGCCGCCACAGGCAAAGCCAAGGCCGACGCCCTGCGCTATATGGCTGATGCCCTGATTGAGCAAAAAGCCCAGTTGCAAGCAGCCAACGAGCTGGACTTGCAAGCGGCACGTGAACGTCAGATTGCCCCGGCCATGATCGAACGCCTGGTCCTGTCCGACCGCGCCCTGGAGATCATGACCACCGGCCTGCGTCAAATTGCCGATATGGATGATCCGGTTGGCCAGATCAGCGCCTCGCGTACCCGCCCGAATGGCATGCGCGTGGCTCAGATGCGTGTCCCTTTGGGTGTCATCGGCATCATTTACGAGTCGCGCCCCAATGTGACTATTGACGCCGCTGCCCTGTGCCTGAAATCGGGCAACGCCACGATTCTGCGCGGTGGTAGCGAAGCCTTTCATTCCAACCAGGCCCTGGCGCAGATCATCTCCAGCAGCCTGGAACGTGCTGGTTTGCCCAAAGAAGCCGTGCAAGTGGTTCCCACCACGGACCGCGATGCTGTTGGCCTGCTCGTAACCATGAACGACTACGTGGACGTCATTGTCCCGCGTGGTGGCAAGAGCCTGATCCAACGACTGAGCGCCGAAGCCACGGTTCCTCTGATCAAGCACCTGGACGGCAACTGCCACGTCTATGTGGACGAATTTGCCGATCTGGAAAAAGCGAACCGCATCGTATTCAACGCCAAGACCTACCGCTACGGTATTTGCGGCACCATGGAAACCTTGCTGGTTCACCGCAGCATTGCACCCGCTTTCCTGCCAGAAATGGCCCGCCAATTGCAGGAAAAAGGGGTGGAACTGCGTGGCTGTGAGCAGACCCGTGCCCTGGTTGCCAATGTGGCCCCTGCTACCCAGGAAGACTGGGAAACCGAATTTGCCGCGGCCATTCTGGCAATCCGCATTGTGGACTCCATGGACCAGGCCATGGACCATATCGCCCAGTACAGCTCCGAGCACACCGAATCCATCGTGACGGAAAACCTGAGCCTGGCCGAGCGCTTCCAGCGCGAAGTGGACTCCAGTTCCGTCATGGTGAACCTGCCTACCTGTTTTGCTGACGGCTTCGAGTACGGCCTGGGTGCCGAAATCGGCATTTCCACCAACCGTCTTCATGCCCGTGGCCCGGTCGGCCTGGAAGGCCTGACGACCTACAAATGGGTCTTGCACGGCAATGGCCAAATGCGTGGTTAAATCATGCTTTGGCTAAAAACATTTCACATCTTGTTTGTGACCTCCTGGTTTGCAGGGCTGTTCTACTTGCCCCGCATCTATGTCAATCTGGCCCAGGAGCAAGATGCCAAGACCTATGAAACGCTTCTGGGCATGGCCCGGCGCCTGTATCGCTTTATGGCTCCTCTGGCCATTTTGACTTTGCTGACAGGCCTGGGATTGTTTTTGTATTACGGCATAGGCAAAGGACAGGGCTGGATGCACGCCAAACTGACCCTGGTCTTGATCCTGTTTGCCTTTCACGGTGTGTGCGGACGCTATCTGCGGCAGTTCCAGCAAGGGCAACAAAGCCGCTCACACGTATTCTTCCGCTGGTTCAATGAAATTCCGGTCATCGTTCTGCTGCTGGTCCTCATCCTGGTGGTTATAAAACCCTTCTAATACCTTATTCATGTCAGACCAATCTGAACGCAAGACACTAAGCCTGAACCCAGGCGCTAAAAAGAAAGCCAGCAATGCGGAACCCCGCGTGCGCTCGGGTGCGCGCGCACGTGCAGCCAGCCTGCAGCAAGACCGCCTGGGCGGCCCCAAGCGCGAGGCCCGCCCCTACGTAGAGAAACGTGACCAGGACCGCCGCGAGCGCCCTGCTTTCAACCGCGACCGCGCAGATCGTCCTCAATCGGGCGAGCGTCGCGAATTTTCAGGCGAACGCCGTGAGCGTCCCGCATTCAACCGTGATCGCGACAGCCGCCCACAATCGGGTGAGCGTCGTGAGTTCTCCGGTGAACGCCGGGAATTCTCGGGCGAACGTCGTGAACGACCCGCATTCAACCGTGACCGCGACAGCCGCCCACAATCGGGCGAGCGTCGTGAGTTCTCCGGTGAACGTCGGGAATTCTCGGGCGAACGTCGTGAACGACCCGCATTCAATCGTGACCGCGACAGCCGTCCACAATCGGGTGAGCGTCGTGAGTTCTCAGGTGAACGCCGGGAATTCTCGGGCGAACGCCGTGAACGTCCTGCATTCAACCGTGACCGCGACAGCCGCCCACAATCGGGTGAGCGTCGTGAATTCTCCGGTGAACGCCGTGAGCGTCCCGCATTCAACCGTGACCGTGACAGCCGTCCCCAATCGGGCGAACGTCGTGAATTCTCCGGTGAACGTCGTGAACGTCCTGCATTCAACCGCGATCGTGACAGCCGTCCGCAATCGGGTGAACGTCGTGAATTCTCCGGTGAACGCCGTGAGCGTCCCGCATTCAACCGTGACCGCGACGGCCGTCCGCAATCGGGCGAACGTCGTGAATTCTCCGGTGAACGCCGTGAGCGTCCCGCATTCAACCGTGACCGCGACGGCCGTCCGCAATCGGGCGAACGTCGTGAATTCTCCGGCGAGCGTCGTGAACGCCCCGCATTCAACCGTGACCGAGACAGCCGTCCGCAATCGGGCGAACGTCGTGAATTCTCCGGCGAACGCCGTGAGCGTCCTGCATTCAACCGTGATCGCGACAGCCGCCCACAATCGGGGGAGCGTCGTGAATTCTCCGGTGAGCGTCGTGAACGTCCTGCATTCAACCGTGACCGAGACAGCCGTCCGCAATCGGGCGAACGTCGTGAATTCTCCGGCGAACGCCGTGAGCGTCCCGCATTCAACCGTGACCGTGACAGCCGTCCGCAATCGGGCGAACGTCGTGAGTTCTCCGGTGAGCGTCGTGAACGCCCTGCATTCAATCGTGACCGCGACAGCCGCCCTCAAACGGGCGAGCGCCGCAATTTCTCGGGTGAACGCCGTGAACGTCCTGCTTTCAAAGGTGACAAGGAATCTTCGGAGCGTACCCCTGCCGGCAAAATGCCCAGCAAGCTGTTTAGCCCGGCCGGTGACTCCGATGCCTTTCCTCAATATGTCTCGCCTATTCAGCGTGTAGACAGCCCCCAGGCCCCCAAGCCCGGTCAGCGCCTGCCCGATAGCAATATCGAGCAAAACGAGCGCGTCCAGGTCAAGGCTCTGCAAGGGGAACGCTACCGTCTGTTTGCTCCCTGCCCACAAGGGCTGGAAGAAGCGCTGTCGCTGGAACTGCAAGCACTAGGCTACGAGAACGTTCAAACCGGCCGTGCGGGCTGCCATTTTGATGCGGACTGGATCGGTGTCATGCGTGCCAACCTGTCCTCGCGACTGGCGACACGCATTTTGCTGGAAGTCTCGCACGCTCCTGTCACCAACGAAGAGGACATTCTGGCCCTGGCTCGGGTGACTCCCTGGGAACGCTGGTTTGGCCCCGAGCAGACACTGCGTGTCGACACCTCGGCCGTACGCAGCCCCATGCAAAGCTTGCAGTACTGCAATCTGCGCGCCAAAGACGGGATTTGTGACCGCCTGCGTGATCTGGAAGGCGCACGTCCTTCCATCGATACCGTACGCCCGGATGCCAAGGTGCATTTGTTCCTGGACGAGACCAGTGCCACCTTCTACCTGGATACCAGTGGCGAGTCTCTGTTCAAGCGCGGCTGGCGTCACGACAAGGGCGATGCGCCTTTGCGTGAAAACCTGGCAGCGGGCCTGCTGGCCCTGTCTGGCTGGGACCCCAGCAAGCCTTTGATCGACCCCTTCTGCGGTAGTGGCACGATTCTGATCGAAGCCGCCTGGATGGCTTTGGGAGCGCCTCCCGGCATCTGGCGCCCCTTCCACTTCGAGCGTCTGCGCTGCCACGACCAGCGCTTGTGGCGTGATATCAAAGACGAAGCGCGCTCCATGATCGCTCCTCGTCTGGATACTCCATTGATTGGCTACGACATCAACCCCACCGTTCTGGATGCAGCCCGTTCCAACCTGGAACGCTCGCACCTGACGCTGGAGACGATTCGCTTCGAGCAAGGCGATGCCCTGAAGATTCGTCCCGAAACGGAAGCCGGCTGGATTGTCACCAATCCTCCTTACGGCGAGCGCCTGGAACATCAGGACGAGGATTTCTGGCCCAACTGGGCCAGCAACCTCAAGCAAAACTTCGCCAACTGGAGCGTGAACATGATCAGCAGCGACCTGGAGCTGCCACGTCATATGCGCCTCAAGCCCAAGCGTCGTTACCCGCTGTACAACGGTGCTCTGGATTGCCGTCTGTTCTGCTTTGACATGGTTCCGGCCAGTTATCGCAATAACGAGACAGCCTCGGACGCCAGCGAAGACTCAGCCAGCGCCGAATAAGCGTCAAGCCGTCTTGCACAAGGCGACAAGGGCCAAGTCCATGAAAATGGCTTGGCCCTTGTTTATTGGGACAAGCCCCCCATATCTTGATTACTTTTCTACCCTTCTGGGGCCCGCCCGACTCCATGCCTTCTGTTCCAGCCTTGAACTGGCAGCATTCCGTTAGGCAGCGATATACGCGATAATGGCAGTCTTCCCTGCCTCAAGACGCACCATGACACCCACTTTCACTACTCCTGGCCGCTGGCGACGCTTTGCCTGCATGATGTATGAATCCATCCTGCTGTTTGGCGTTATTTTCACCACCGGCTATCTGTTTGACACCTTGACCCAAAGCCGTAGCGGCCTGGATCTGCGTCATGTGCGTCAGGTCGTTCTATTTATTGCGCTGGGGATTTATTTCGTGCTGTGCTGGCGCAAAGTGGGCCAGACCCTGCCCATGAAAACCTGGCATATGCGACTGGTAGACGAGCAAGGTCAGATTCCTGCCCTGCGTACCCTGCTGCTGCGTTATATTCTGCTATGGCCCCTGCCCTTGCTGGGAGCTTTGCTGGTTCAGCTTCTGTCTGGCTACACAGGCTATGCGTCCACGGACCTGCTTATCGTGTTTACGCCTTTTCTGAACTTCATCTGGACCTGGTTCGACAAAGACCAGCAGTTCCTGCACGACCGTCTTAGCAAGACTCGCCTGATCGATGCGCGCCCTACCCGTGTTACTTCGGCAGCCACCTGAGCAGGCAGGCTGCCTCTTCATTTTTTAGTAGTACAGCAAAGTCATGACTGACATTTTAAAAAAATACTTGTTCGCCGACCAAAGCACACGAGCCCAGATTGTTCATCTTGAGCAAGCCTGGCAAATGGGTCTGGAACACCAGCACTATCCTGCCTGCATCCGCGACTTGCTGGGCGAGCTGGTAGCCGCTTCGGTACTGCTGGCGGGCAACCTCAAGTTTGACGGCTCCCTGATTTTGCAAATCCAGGGCGACGGCCCGATCGCCTTGCTGGTGGTGGAATGCACGTCCGACATGGACATACGCGCAACGGTGTCGCTGCGTGAGAACCATCCCGTGCCCCAAACCGGCACCTTGCAAACCCTGCTCAACCCCCAAGGCCAAGGCCGCTTCACCGTAGTACTGGCCCCGCGTCAAAGCAGCAAGGATTTCCGCCCCTACCAAGGCGTGGTGCCTCTGGAAGGCGAGACCGTTGCCGAGGTTCTGCAAACCTATATGCGCACCTCCGAGCAGTTGGATACCCACCTGTGGCTGGCCGCCGACGAAAACCGTTGTGCAGGGCTGTTGCTGCAACGTATCCCGCCCCAAGGCGGCCACAGCCTGGCGCAAAATCTGGACACCTGGGAACGCGCCCTGGCGCTGGGCTCCACCGTCCAGACACAAGAATTGCTGCAACTCGATAGCGACACCTTGATTCATCGCCTGTTCTGGGAAGAAGACCTGCAAGTCTTTGAACCTCAGTCCGTGCGCTGGCATTGCCCCTGTTCCCGTCAACGCGTCAGCAATATGCTGCGCATGCTGGGCCGGGCAGAAATCGAGCAAATGCTGGCAGAACAAGACACCATCAATGTGTCCTGCAACTTCTGCGGCAAGCCCTATCAGTACGATGCAATTGACTGCGCGTCCCTGTTTGTCGACAAGGGCGATACCCAGCCTGGTGACGATACCCTGCACTAAGCAGAAACCGCTACGAAGGACTACACCCGCACAAGTCCTTCTACCAAGCTAAAAGACACTCAGCCATGATGACAACATCATGGCTGATTCTTTTTCCTCACCCCATCCTCAATCTGGTTTGGCTGGCGCTCACATCATGGGAGCCCTGCTTGCAATCATCCTGCTGAGCTGGCTGGTGCTGGACGTGCTGACGCTGTACTCCTTGCGCGTACGCCTGCAGCACGGCCTGTTGCAGGCGGCTCGCCAGGCCAGTGTGCAGCATGCCCGGCCTGAAACCATTGCCCTGGCATTCAGCCAAACCCTGGCTGCTGCCAAAGTGCCACTGCACGATCAATGGCAGATCCAGATTCTGTCGCCCTCACCACAGGCTTTTATGCTGCATGGCAGGCCTTCCCGGCCTCATGAGGGGCGTACAAGCATTACCCAGGGCTGGCAGGCACAACAAGCGGATCAAGCCAGCCACGGCGGCCCCAGCATCTACCAGGCCAACACATTGCACTTGTACCTGCTCTATGCCCATAAGCCGGGCCCTCTTTCCTTGCTTCGCCTGCTACCCAAGCTTGCCGCCAGCATGCCTGGCCCTTCAGGTTCGGCAGCGGTCTGGCTACGCCTGGAAATCAGACACCCTATGCAGTCCGATGCCGTGCAGTGGGATGACTTGGCTGACGGTCGGGTCGTCTATGCCCAGCAGACTGAAAACGAGCTTGCCTTGCCAGTTTCCCAAACAGGCTGGTCAGCAGATATAGAGCCGGCGGAAATACCATCAACGGACGGAAGTGCTCGTCTTCCCTCATGGAGTGACTCTATTCAAGGGCCTGGTGCTAGCGCCTCCTCTCCAGAACCAGCCGTACCCACCCCAGACTCAGGAGGAGCTGAATCCCCGCCCCCAAACCCTGCCTGCTACTAACTGCCGCGCTATTCGGGGCGGCTTCAGGAGTCGGCAGCATAGGACGCTATAAACGCATTCCTGCCACAAGTGGTAGACAGAGTTACAGCCTCTTGTGGCCGTAGCCGGGGCAGTGAAGGGAACAAGGAGAAGGAAAGCACGGATAAGGCCGTCACAAAACCAACAAAGCCAAAGGAACTCGATAGCTACTCTGCCACCACTCCGACCCTGAAATGCCTGCGACTTACAACCAAGCCCGATCCAGGCCCACATACAAAGGGCGCAACAAAGCCCGGATCAACGATCCAAACATAAGGTAGAAGAGTAATCAGAAATGAACTGGCCGATCGGCAGTTCCAGCAGCGCCTTGCGCGCTACTTCTTAACGTGGGCTGCTTGTCGTAGCAGCCGAACCACCCGGAGGCACAATCTGCACAAAGATCTCGCCTTCACGCATCATGCCAAACTCGCTACGGGCGCGCTCTTCAACTGCGTGTGTACCCGAGCGTAAATCCTGAACCTCGGCCAGCAAGGCGTTGTTACGCGCCGTCAGGGCTTCATTGGTTTCTTTTTGCGCAACCAGCCTGGTCTGCATTTGCCGTACATCCAGCCAACCGCCTTTGCCCCACCATAAAGCGTAATGGGTTACCAGGGTCAGGCACAGCAGAAGCAGGACGATAAGGCGCATGGCGATATAAGAACCGGGTCTTCCGACCCGGTTCATCAAACAGAATTAGCGCAGATTATAGAACGCTTCGCGACCTGGGAAGGTAGCAACTTCTGCCAATTCTTCTTCAATACGCAACAACTGGTTGTACTTGGACATGCGATCGGAACGGGACAGGGAGCCTGTTTTGATCTGCATGGCGTTCGTTGCCACAGCGATGTCCGCAATCGTGGAGTCTTCGGTTTCACCCGAACGGTGCGAAATCACGGCGGTGTAACCAGCGCGCTTGGCCATTTCGATGGCAGCAAAGGTTTCGGTCAGGGTGCCGATCTGGTTGATCTTGATCAGAATGGAGTTGCCGATACCCAGCTCGATGCCCTTCTTCAGGATCTTGGTGTTGGTCACAAACAAATCGTCACCAACCAACTGGATCTTGTCGCCCAGTTGCTGGCTCAGAATGCGCCAGCCGTCCCAATCGTCTTCGGCCATGCCGTCTTCGATGGAGATGATGGGGTACTTGTCGCACCAGTTGGCCAACAGATTGGCAAAGTCTTGCGAGCTCAGGGACACGCCGCCTTCGCCAGCCAGGTGGTATTTGCCGTCGCGGTAGAACTCGGAAGCGGCGCAGTCCAGGGCCAGAGCGATCTGGGTGCCAGGCTCGTAGCCAGCCTGTTCGATAGCGCGCAGGATCAGTTCGATAGCGGCTTCATGATTGGCCACGTTGGGAGCAAACCCCCCCTCGTCGCCTACAGCGGTGGACATGCCCTGATCGTGGATCAGGCCTTTCAGCGTGTGGAACACTTCTGCACCCATGCGCAGCGATTCGCGGAAGCTCTTGGCACCCACGGGCATGATCATGAATTCTTGCAGATCCAGGGTGTTGTTGGCGTGTGCACCACCGTTGATGACGTTCATCATCGGCACGGGCATGGCCATGGCACCACTGCCACCGAAGTAGCGGTACAGGGACAGACCCGAATCATCAGCAGCGGCACGGGCCACAGCCATACTGGCAGCCAGCATGGCGTTAGCGCCCAGGCGGCTCTTGTCTTCGGTGCCGTCCAGCTCGATCAGGGTACGATCGATAAAGGTTTGTTCTTGAGCATCCAAGCCCATCAAGGCTTCGGAGATTTCTGTGTTCAGGTTCTCGACAGCGCGCAAAACACCTTTGCCCAGGTAACGGCTCTTGTCACCATCACGCAACTCCAACGCTTCGCGAGCGCCAGTGGATGCACCAGATGGAACGGAGGCACGCCCCATAGCGCCCGATTCGAGCAATACATCACACTCCACCGTTGGATTACCACGGGAGTCCAGAATCTCGCGGCCAATAATATCTACGATTGCACTCATGATTTTGACAGTCCTGCCTGAAGTAGCATTAAGCTAGATAAGTTAAACAATCCTGCTGCCGGGCATATCGCCGTAAGCCGATGTGAAAATCAGCTTGAAAAGGCGCCTAGCCTGGAAGTTGAAAAGATCAGCAAGCGCGACAGCTATAGTGCAATCAGCGCCCCCTGCCCTCCTGCTAAAACAGGATTGTACCTGCCCATGACACAGCCGTGCCATGTCTGGTCCCGAAAGCTGGAAAAAAGCCTGGATTCAAGACCCTGCCTTCATCCGGATCGAAACCGGCACGTGTTTATTATCACCAGAAATTCCGAGACTAGGCGGCGTCTCTGTAAATACAAAAAGTACCGATACGTCTCAAAGTAAATCTTTGTCGGCCGCTTTCAACAAGGCGCTTTCCCAGTTGCCCAGCAAGGTGATCAACTGATTCAGATCCTGATCAGAGAAGTCTTGCAGCATGGCTTCCACCAGACGACGCCGCCGGGGCAAGGTAGCTTCCACCAGCTCGCGGCCAGCGGGGCTTAGACGCACATTGGTCAGCCGGTTGTCCTGCTCATCCGTGAAACGCTCGATCAGCCCCAGGGACTCGATGCTTTTAAGCTGCCGTGTCACCGCAGCCGGATCAATGCGCAGCAGACGCACCAACTGCTTTTGAGACAGACTGCCCTCTTCCTGGTACAAGGAAATCAGGATACGCCAGCGTGGCAAGGGCATCCCCAACTGCTGATCAAATGCCGCCATCAGGCTGCGATACGTGCGCCCCAGCTGCTGAGCCGCTTGAAGTTGCGGAAATTCATTCATCATGTTCAAGACTGTTCTTGACGATTAAATCGTATCGGTGGCACTTTGCGTACCCAATAAAAACACCAGACTATCAGCAGCAAGGTCACGGCCATCCCCATATTGACGGCATGTGCCAGGGCGTCGCGGGCCAAGCCCAGATACACCAGCCCTTCCTGCCCGGCCTGCTCCAGAAACTGCGTCTGCTGACTCGCGCTCATCAGAACTTGCGGATCTTGCAGGGAGTTGACCAGGCTTGTGGGCAAAGCCGCCAATTGCGTGCGGATGGCCTCCCCATACTGGTAATTGATCAGGGTTCCAACCACAGCAGTACCCAACATGCCACCCACCATGCGCATGGACTGTAGCATGGCCGTGGCGATGCCCAGCATGGAGCGTTCCACAATTTCCTGCGCAAATACCGTCAGATTGGGCATGATGCAACCGACCCCAGTGCCGGCAATAGTGGCATAGATCACAAAATGCCAGTGCGGATCGGTTTTCTTGATGAACACCATACCCAGGCAGGCGATGGTCAACAGCACCAGACCCAGATACAGCATCAAGGTAGGACGACGCAGACGCGTAATCGTACGGCCATTAATGATACTGCCCACCGTAATGAACACGACCAAGGGCGTGATCAACAAACCGGCGGTTTGTGGTCGCAGGCCATACCCCCCTTGCAACAACAAGGGCGCATAGAACAAGAGACCAAACAGAATAAAGCCCAAGCCCGCAGACAAAACCAGCAAAGAGAATTGGGCTGGGCTACTGAACAAGACCAGGGGCAGCAAAGGTTCTGCCACCCGTCGCTCCCAGGTCACCAGCAGAACAAAAGCAGCCACACTGCACAGGCCAAGCAAAACCATCAAATAGCTGCCCCCATATTGCGGCAGCAACTCTACCAGCAACTGGATACAGGCCAAACCGACCATCAACAAGAAAGCACCCAAGTAATCCATGCGGACCTGGGTTTGACGAAAATGACGGATCTGCGGCAAATAGCGATAGACAAAATACAGGCTTAACAAACCCACGGGCAGATTCACATAAAACACGGAGCGCCAGCCATAGTGCTCGGTCAGAATTCCGCCCAGAAAGGGCCCTATCCCGTTCGCAATCCCAAAGGAAGCGCTCAGCATGACTTGCCAGCGCAAACGCACACGGGGGTCCGGAAACAGATCAGGCACACAGGCAAATGCGGTCCCCACCAGCATGCCCCCCGCAATCCCTTGCAAGGCACGTGCCAGTACCAGCTGCAACATGCTTTGCGCCATGCCGCAGAGCACGGAAGCCAGGGTAAACAAAACGATGGACACCAGCACAAAGCGGCGGCGCCCATAAAAATCTCCCAGACGGCCAAAGATAGGCACGGTAATCACTGAAGTCAGCAAATACGCCGTTGCCACCCAGGCATACAGTTCAAAACCATGCAGCTCGGAGACAATGGTGGGCAAGGCTGTCCCGACCACGGTCTGATCAATTGCCACCAACATCACCACAAAGCACAGCCCCATCATCGCCAGTATGGACTCTGTGACTGACAAGACCCGCCCCGGCGTCTTTTGTGCTGTTTCCGATACGTTTACCATTTCCATTGACCATGCAACTATTGCCTAGTCAACAATTTTACGAGAGTGATAAAAACCTGACAAGCGCTGTCTGAATCAACCCATATCCCGGCATCCCGGTACACAATAGCGACCATCCGGAAAGCACCGCTTTCCAAGCACATCCCCCCCACAGGAAAACAGTATGAATATCATGATTGTCGGTGCCAGCATGGGGCTGGGACGCGCCTTGATGGACGGCCTGGCCCAAGACGGCAACACGCTTTATGGCGTGGCTCGCCGGACACCCGCGCCATCGGCCAGCCCGCTCAGTCCCGATCCCGGCATCAATCAACACTGGATCAGTGCCGACTTGTCCCAGCCTGACGCCGCCAGCCAATTAGCAGCCGCCTGCCCGGAATCACTGGACGTGCTGATTTATAACCTTGGGATTTGGGAAGACACTGCCTTCAGTGAGGATTACGATTTTCTGTCGCAAAACGATCAGGCCATCCGTCGTCTGATCGATGTGAATCTGACTGGAGCCTTATTGGCCATACGTCATCTGCTGCCTCATTTACTGCGCAGCAAACAGCCCCGCCTGATTTTGACTGGTTCCACCTCGGGTCTGCGTCAAAGCGGTCGCCCAGAAGTTGCCTTCGGAGCAACAAAATTTGCCTTGAATGGTTTGGCAGACAGTCTGCGTGAAGGCTATAGAGATCAAGGCCTGGCCGTCACTTGCCTGCAACTGGGCTACCTGAATACGGAAGACGGCCTGGATGTGCCACTGCACGCCGCCGCAGAGCGTGACCAGGGCGAGACGATTCCAGTGCATGACGTGCTCACGATTGTGCGTAGCCTGCTGCAACTGTCTCCCGCCAGCTTCATACGTGAGCTGACCCTACCAGCCCTGCGTGATCCGCGTTTCTAAACAGCCACACAACTCCTTCCTGCCATCGTGCTCAAGAAGGTCGGGCTGTGTCCCTGCAAGCATCAAAAAAGGGAGTGTTTTCACACTCCCTTTTTCCTGCCTGACTACATGGCGTAGTCCGCTTCTTACAGACCCTGCACCACGTACATCGTCATGTTGGCAGCACCCTCACGTGCTTGACGAGCACGGCGGTATTCCTCGGAATCGTGGAACGCCTGGGCCTGTTCCAGTGTGTCGAACTCCATAACCACGGTACGCAAAGGCGCATTGCCTTCCAGAGTGACCGTTTCACCGCCACGTACCAACACTTTCACGTTGTGGGTTTTCATGGCAATGCTGGAAAACTCCTGGTACTGCTTGTACTGCTCGGGGTTGGTTACTTCGACATTAGCAATCAAAAATGCGGACATAGTGTCTCCAAACTACTTTTAATAGCCGTGCTGCAAGGCACCGCTGTTTTTAACAATCGAATCGATCTGCTGCAATGTCCGCAGCAAGTCTGCCATCTGCGACAGAGGGACAGCATTCGGGCCGTCAGACAAGGCCTTGTCCGGGTTAGGGTGAGTTTCCATGAACACGCCCGACACACCCGCTGCGACAGCAGCACGCGCCAGGACGGGCACAAACTCACGCTGACCACCCGATGTCGTGCCCTGCCCGCCCGGCAACTGTACCGAGTGCGTGGCATCAAACACGACCGGGCAATCCGTGGCGCGCATGATCGCCAGGGACCGCATATCGGACACCAGGTTGTTGTAGCCAAAGGAAGCACCACGCTCACAGACCATGATGGTGGAGCCATCTCCGCCCATTTCCATCGCTGCCGCACGTGCTTTTGCCACCACCTGCACCATATCCTGAGGAGCCAGGAACTGGCCCTTCTTGATATTCACGGGTTTCAGGGTAGCAGCGCAGGCCTGAATAAAGTCGGTCTGACGGCACAGGAAAGCCGGGGTTTGCAGCACATCCACGACGGCCGCCACATCATCGACCTGGTCCTTGTCGTGCACATCGGTCAGGACCGGCACTTTGTAGTGCGAGCGCACATCCGCCAGAATCTGCAGACCTTCGGCCATGCCGGGGCCACGATAAGACTTGTCCGAACTCCGGTTGGCCTTGTCAAACGAGCTTTTGTAGATAAAGGGGATACCCAGAGCCGAAGTAATCTCAGCAAGCTGGCCCGCTGTATCAAACGCCATTTGACGCGATTCAATCACACAAGGGCCAGCGATCAGAAAAAAGGGCCGATCCAGGCCAACGTCGTAACCGCATAAATCCATAATAGACCTCGTTTCAGTATTTCTGCATTCTCCCACATTCCTGACGGCGCTGCTGCACCGCAGTGCAGCAAGCCTGTCAGCCCAATCGTTCGGAGATTTCGATCAGGTTCAAGTCCGGGTCGCGCACATAGACTGAGCGAATCGGGCCGGTAGCTCCTGTACGCTGCACCGGCCCTTCAATAATGGGCCAAGCTTGTGACTGCAGATGCGCGATCACCTGCTCCAGCGGAATGCTGGCAATAAAGCACAGGTCCAGCGCCCCCGGCACCGGCAAATGCGCCTTGGGCTCGAACTCCTGCCCACGCACATGCAAATTGATCTTTTGCGAGCCAAAGCTGAAGGCAATGCGTCCTTGCCCAAAGACTTCCTGCTTCATGCCCAACACTTGTGTATAGAAATGGGTTGTGGCTTGCGGGTCGGTACAGGTGAGCACCAAATGATCCAGCTGTTCGATCATGACAACTCCCAGGAAAGCGGGCAACACACTCTGTCGCCCCGAATGAAAAAGCCCGCGTAGCGCGGGCCTTTTCAGTCATACCAAATTATCAGGCTGATTTTTTCTGGTGGTCCAGAGCAGCTTTGATATAGCTGGTAAACAGCGGATGGCCATCACGCGGAGTGGAAGTGAATTCCGGATGGAATTGCACGCCCATGAACCAGGGATGATCAGGCAATTCCATGATTTCTGGCAGGTTCTCGGTAGGAGTACGAGCGGAAATCACCATGCCCACTTCTTCCAGACGTGGCACATACAAGGTATTCACTTCGAAACGGTGGCGGTGACGTTCATTTACTTCCGGACCGTAAATGGCTTCAGCACGCGAACCTGGCTTCACTGGGCAACGCTGTGCGCCCTTGCGCATGGTGCCACCCAAATCGGAGGAACCATCACGGTGCTCAATCTTGCCTTCGCGGTCTGCCCATTCGGTAATCAAGGCCACAACCGGGTGCACGGCCGATGGATCGAATTCAGTCGAGTTCGCGCCCACCAGATTGCCCACATTACGAGCAAATTCAACCACCGCCAATTGCATGCCCAGGCAGATGCCCAGGAAGGGCACGCCGTTTTCACGAGCGTATTGAATGGCGCGAATCTTGCCTTCGGTACCGCGTTTACCAAAGCCGCCTGGCACCAGAATGGCGTCCAGACCTTTCAGGCAATCGGTGCCTTCGTTCTCGATGACTTCGGAATCCAGGTACTCGATATTGATACGGGTACGGGTGTGAATACCGGCGTGAACCAGTGCTTCGCTGAGCGACTTGTAGGATTCGGTCAGGTCTACGTACTTGCCGACCATACCGATACGCACTTCGTGCTCCGGATTTTCCAGGGCCTGTACCAGACGATCCCACATGGACAGATCAGCCGGTGGAGGCGACAGCGCCAGTGCATCGCACACCAGGCTGTCCAGGCCTTGCTTGTGCAGCATGGCTGGAATCTTGTAGATGGAATCCGCATCCCACACCGAAATCACGGCGTCCATGGGCACGTTGGAGAACAGCGAAATCTTGGCCAGTTCGTCGTCAGGAATGACGCGATCCGCACGGCACAGCAAAGCGTGTGGGTGAATACCGATTTCACGCAGCTTTTGCACCGAGTGCTGGGTAGGTTTGGTTTTCAGCTCGCCTGCCGATGCAATGAAAGGCACCAGCGTCAGGTGAACAAAAGCGGTGTTGTTGCGGCCCAGACGCAGATTCATCTGGCGGGCAGCTTCCAGGAAAGGTTGGGATTCGATATCACCCACTGTGCCGCCGATCTCGACGATGGCAACATCGGCCTCACCATTGTAGGCAGCCTTGGCGCCACGAATGATGAAATCCTGGATTTCGTTGGTGATGTGCGGGATAACCTGCACGGTCTTGCCCAGATAGTCCCCGCGACGCTCTTTGCGCAGCACGGATTCGTAAATCTGGCCCGTGGTGAAGTTGTTGACCTTGCGCATGCGAGCGGAAATAAAGCGCTCGTAGTGGCCCAGGTCCAGGTCGGTTTCCGCACCATCCTCAGTAACAAACACTTCACCGTGCTGGAAGGGGCTCATGGTGCCCGGATCTACGTTGATGTAGGGATCCAGCTTGAGCATAGTCACGCGCAAACCGCGGGACTCCAGGATGGCAGCCAGGGATGCAGCCGCAATACCTTTGCCCAGGGAGGACACAACGCCTCCCGTTACGAATACATATTTGGTGGTCATTATAAAAGGCGCCTGAGGTCAAATCAGGCGATAGCGGGAAATTTGGATTATAACGGCAAGCGCCCATGCTTGGCGACCCGACTAGTGGCATTTCACAGCGGAAATACCACTAGCCCTTGCAGCTATTGACAAGAGCAGAGGGTGGCGATCAGATCGCCTGCGTCCTTTGCTCAAGCCACTTGCGTGCATCCCCCTGAACACGAGGCAAGAGACGTTCACGCACTTGCTGATGATATTCATTGAGCCAGTTACGCTCGGCAGCCGTCAGTAGTGCGGCATCTATACAACGCGTATCAATGGGGCACAGGGTCAGGGTTTCAAAACGCAGGAACTGCCCGTACTCGCTGCGCAGGGCCGGAACCGCCGCCACCAGATTCTCGATGCGAATGCCCCATTGGCCGGGACGGTACAAGCCAGGCTCGTTGGAGGTAATCATGCCGGCACGCATGGCGGAATGAGGCCCGATACGACCGCGCCAGGAAATGGACTGCGGGCCTTCATGCACATTCATGAAGTAACCCACGCCATGGCCAGTGCCATGACCAAAGTCCAGGCCCTGCTCCCACAAAGGCTGACGGGCCAGTACATCAATTTGCTGACCGGCAATGCCTTCCGGGAACACCAGCATGGACAAGGACACCATGCCTTTGAGCACCAGCGTGAAGTCACGAATCTGCTCGGCAGACACCTGACCTACCGGCACTACACGGGTAATGTCGGTCGTCCCGCCCTGATACTGCCCACCCGAGTCGATCAGCAATAAACCATTGCCGTCGATGTGGGCATGGGACTGCTGGGTAGCCTGATAGTGCGGCATGGCACCATTGGCGTTATAGGCGGCAATCGTGCCAAAGCTGGGGCTGACAAAACCTTCCTGACGAGCACGCGCCGCGCAGATATGTTCGTCCACATCCAGCTCATTGACATCGCTTTGCTGTTCAAACCAGGCAAAGAACTCGCACAAGGCAGCGCCGTCTTTTTCCATGGTTTCACGCACATGATCCAGCTCGGCATCGGTCTTGCAGGACTTGAGCAATTGAGCGGGATTGATGTGTTCGACCACATTCAAATGCGCAGCCAGTTGGGCGGCCCAGGCCGTGGTCCGAGCCATATCCAGCAAGATGGGCATGGATGCCGGCAAGGCGCGCATGAAGGAGGACAGTTCGGTATAGCCTTGAACTTGCACGCCATCCACAGCCAGCGCCTCCTGTATGCCTGCTGACAGCTTGTTGCTATCCACAAACAGAAACGCCTGATCCGGGCCTATCAGCAGGTACGACAGGAACACCGGGTTATAGGACACATCGCTGCCGCGTAAATTCAAGGTCCAGGCAATATCATCGAGCGCACTCAGCAAATGCCAATGTGCCCCCTGCTCCTGCATGGCCGCCCGCGTGCTGCTCAAGTTTTCCTGACGAGTGCGGCAGGCAAACGGGGGTAAATGCTCCACCACCTGACCAACAGGTGCAGCAGGTCGCTCCGTCCAGATAGGGCTGAGCAAGTCAGCCTCCAGAACCCATTCCAGCTCTGGCGTCGCTTTTTGCCAGGCCAGCAGACTTTGTGCCGACACCGACTGGCTATCCAGTGCGACTCGCGACTGGGCAGGCAAATGTTCCGCCAGCCAGTTGGCTGGCTCCGGCACCCCGGCCTCGCCCGCACGTTGCAATTGAATGCCGCTACCTTCCAGCTCCTTGGCAGCCTGTTCCCAATAACGGCTATCGGTCCACAAACCGGCCCAATCTGCCGTCACCACCAGGAGCCCGGCCGACCCGACAAATCCGCTTAGCCACTGACGGCTTTTCCAGCGATCGGGCAGGTATTCAGACAGATGGGGGTCAGATGTAGGCCAGATACTTGCCTGCACGGACTGAAATTGCATTTGTTCGCGCAGCGCCTGCAAGCGTGCGGCAACGGGGGGATGGGCCATGCCAACTTCCTTTACATAAACAGCGTTCACGCACCGATCAAGCATAAAAAAAGCTCCGACTCGCGCCGAAGCTTTTTTAGCCAGAGAGACCGATCAGGCCAAAGCACTGACGTCCAGCGGGACGCCTGTCTTGGACTGAATGTACTCAAGGCTGACTTCTGGTGCCAACTCAAGCAACTTTAAACCATTTTCCGTCACTTCCATCACCCCCAGATCGGTAATGATGAGGTCAACTACCCCCACGCCCGTCAGGGGCAAGGTGCAAGAAGGCAGAATTTTCAGGTCTTCTGTGCCGTCTTTCTTGGTGGCCACGTGTTCCATAAGAACCACGACACGGCCAACGCCAGCGACCAGGTCCATGGCACCGCCCATGCCCTTGATCATCTTGCCGGGGATCATCCAGTTGGCCAGATCACCCTTTTCCGACACCTGCATGGCACCCAGAATCGCGATATTGATCTTGCCGCCGCGAATCATGGCAAACGAGTCTGCCGAGGAAAAGATGGACGAACCGGGCAAGGTGGTGATGGTTTGCTTGCCGGCGTTGATCAGGTCAGCGTCAATCTTGTCCTCAGTCGGAAAGGGGCCGATACCCAGCAAACCGTTTTCCGACTGCAGCCAGACCTCAATGCCTTCGGGCACGTGGTTGGCAACCAGCGTAGGCAAACCGATACCCAGGTTGACGTAAAAGCCGTCCTGAAGCTCCAGAGCGGCGCGTGCCGCCATTTGATCTCTATTCCAAGCCATTATTATCTTGCCTCGCTAATCAGGAAGAACGAACGGTACGCTGTTCAATGCGCTTTTCGGGCTGGGCATTGAGCACGATACGGTGCACGTAAATGCCGGGCAAATGCACATCATCCGGATCCAGGCTGCCGGTCTCGACAATTTCCTCGACCTCGACAATGGTGATTTTTCCAGCCATGGCCACGTTCGGGTTGAAGTTGCGCGCGGTCTTGCGAAACACCAGGTTGCCGCTGCGGTCGGCCTTGTAAGCTTTAACCAGCGACACATCGGGCACCAGGGCCTCTTCCATCACGTATTGCTGACCATTGAACTCGCGGATTTCCTTACCGTCAGCCACGATAGTACCCACACCCGTTGCGGTAAAGAACGCAGGGATGCCTGCGCCACCGGCACGCAGCTTTTCAGCCAGTGTGCCCTGAGGAGTGAACTCCAGTTCCAGCTCGCCCGCCAGATACTGGCGCTCGAACTCCTTGTTTTCGCCCACATAGGAGGAAATCATCTTGCGGATCTGGCGTGTTTCCAGCAACTGACCCAGACCAAAGCCATCCACCCCGGCATTATTGCTAATGCAGGTCAGGTTTTTGACTCCGCTATCGCGCAGCGCAGCAATCAGCGCTTCGGGAATTCCGCACAGGCCGAATCCACCTACCGCGACTGTCTGTCCGTCGGCAACGACCCCCTGCAACGCCTCCTTGGCGCTTGGATAGACTTTATTCAATTGACTCTCCAATAACTCTTTAATTGGCCTAAACAGCAAACTTTGCCCAATAATGCCGCTATGCACCATACAGTGCTATCAGGCATTCTACGACTTGACTATGCTTTCCGTATACGTAAAGCTTAACCCTGAAAAACCGAGTGTATCTGTTTACGCTCATCTTCGGTCCAAGGTTGTGAGCCGCCTTGGGGGTTAATGGACACGAGCACACAGCGGCCACGTGCATAAATGACATCAGCTTGATTTGCGTCACATACAAAGACTTCCAACTCAATGCTGCTGCCACCGACTTTCAGCAATTTGTGCACAATCCGCACAGTGGCCGGATACAGGACCGAACGCAGGAAATCCAGGCTGGCGTGCGCCAGCACCCCGGTACGTGGAGAAGGTGGCACCATGCCCAGCTTCATCATTAACTGGACACGGGCTTCCTCGATGTAGCGAAAGTAGACCGTATTGTTAACATGATTCATGGCATCCAGATCGCCCCAGCGCACGGCAATATCAAAAGTGGCTCCTGCACCAGAATCTACTACTTGTGTCATTACATGCTCTCCTTACTGATATTTACTGATGAAGCCGGAAGCCAAGGGGCACTGCCTCTGGCCTCTGAACTCAAAACGGGATTGCTCAGACTACAATACAATCGACCGTACGCACAGTACACGAATTTCACCCGCCAACAATCAAGAACAAAGCGCTAAGCCGTAATAGGAGATCAGCAGCAATGTCTGAACGTGAATCGATGGAATATGACGTTATTATCGTCGGCGCTGGCCCTGCAGGCCTGGCCACCGCGATACGTCTTAAACAGCTCGCCCAAGAAAAAGAACAAGAAATCAGCGTCTGTGTCCTGGAAAAAGGCGCTGAAGTGGGTGCCCATATCCTGTCAGGCGCTGTCATGGACACGCGCGCCCTGGACGAGCTGCTGCCAGACTGGAAAGCGCAAGGCGCTCCTATTTCGGTAGAGGTGACTGAAGACAAATTCCTTTTCCTGACCGAAAAAGGCGCACGCAGCACCCCGATGTGGTTGCTGCCTGACTGTTTTAAAAACCATGGCAATTACATTGTTCGCCTGGGCAATGTCGTGCAATGGATGGGTGAACAGGCCGAGGCCCTGGGCGTGGATATTTTCCCCGGCTTTGCCGCTGCCCACATTCTGTATGACGACAACGGCGCGGTCCGTGGCGTCCTGACGGGCGATATGGGTGTGGCCCGCGACGGCACGCACACCGCCCACTATCAACCCGGCATGGAACTGCTGGCGTCCTACACCATTTTTGCCGAAGGTTCGCGTGGCCACCTGGGCCGTGAGCTGACCGAGCGTTTCAAGCTGGACGAGTCCCGCAATGCCCAAAGCTACGGCATTGGCATTAAAGAATTGTGGGAAGTAGACCCCTCCCAATCGCAGCCCGGCCTGGTGATCCACACCGCTGGCTGGCCACTGGATTCGGACACCTACGGCGGCTCTTTCCTGTACCACCTGGATAACAATCTGGTCATGGTCGGGATGGTAGTCGGTCTGGATTACGCCAACCCCTGGCTGTCCCCCTTTGAAGAATTTCAGCGCTACAAAACCCACCCTGCCCTGCGCGCCACGTTTGAAGGTGGCAAGCGCATTGCTTACGGGGCTCGCTCCCTGACCGCCGGTGGTTTGCTGGCATTACCCAAGCTCAGCTTCCCCGGTGGTGCTTTGGTCGGTTGTGATGCCGGTTTCCTGAATGCTTCGCGCATCAAGGGTAGCCACGCTGCGATCAAATCCGGCTCCCTGGCCGCTGAAGCCGCTTTTAAAGCCTTGCAAGCCGGACGCAAGCAAGACGAGCTGTCACAATTTGCCGAAAAGTTCAAACAGTCCTGGCTGCATGAGGAGCTGAACAAGGCCCGCAACTTCAAGCAATGGTTCAAGAAAGGCCGCTCGATTGCATCCGTCATGACCTTTGTGGAGCAAGGCCTGTTCAAAGGAAAAATGCCTTGGACACTGCGCAACAACAAGCCTGACCACGCCTGTTTGCAGCCTGCAGCCGAATGCGCGCGTATCGACTACCCCAAGCCAGATGGCAAGATCACCTTCGATCGTCTCAGCTCCGTGTTTATTTCAAACACCAACCACGAAGAAGACGAACCTGTCCACCTGACGCTGAAAGATCCGTCCGTTCCTGTGGCGGTGAACCTGGCTCGCTACGGTGGCCCCGAAGCCCGTTTCTGTCCGGCTGGCGTATACGAGTTCATCAAGACTGAAACCGGCGACGACAAGCTGCAGATCAATGCACAGAACTGCGTGCACTGCAAAACCTGTGACATCAAGGACCCCACCCAGAATATCGTCTGGGTTCCCCCGCAAGGCGGCGAAGGTCCGGTGTACAACGGCATGTAAAAACAAATCTGGCCTTGGTGTCACCGCCAAGGCCAGAAGTATTAATGTCGAAAAAGCCACCCCTCAGGGTGGCTTTTTTTTGCTCTATGACTTGCGAGATCGGCTGGGCCAGTTCACTACGAACAGCCCCAATAGAATCAGGCCTGTCCCCATTAACTCCAGTTGAGTTGGCCATTCGTCCAACAACAGCCAGGCCAGCAAAACAGTCAGTGCAGGCACGCCCAGACTGGACATCCCCGCCAAGGTCGCGCTGACACGACTGACTACCGCCATCCACAGCAGCCAACCTACCCCAGTTGCAATCACGCCCAGGTACAGAACGCCACTGAACATCTGCCATTCCATCACGATAGGACGCTGGGAAATCAGGAAGCTCAAGGGCAGAACAATCACAATCCCCAGAAGACACTGCCAGACTGTGGCATTGAGCAGCTCCACTCGATGACGCTCAAATAGCTGTTTGGAGAAAACCGCCCCCAAGGCCCAGCTCACGCCACTCAATGTCGCCAGAACCGAACCAAGTATGCCGCCCATTCCTTCCCAGGGCGCAATCAGAAGCATCAAGCCCAAAATTGCGGGCACCATACCCATTACGTGACGTTTCTGAGGTCGTTGCCCCAACATGGGCCAGGACAACAGCAGAATCCAGATTGGCATGGTGTAGGCCAGGGCCACCATCTTGCCTGCCCCACCGGCTTGCAAGGAAAACTGGCTAAGCAGTTGAAAGCCGGTAGTCTGGAAAATGGCAACACCCAGGCTCAGCTTCCATGGCGTAGGCCGTAAATGCCCGCCTTTAAGACGCAGCACCAGCCATAAAAAAACAAATGCCACCGCATAGCGTGCTGCAATCAGATCCACTGGCCCGATGTAGACAGTCATCGCCTTCATCACGACCCAGCTCATGCCCCAGGTCAGTACCACCAAGCCCATCAGCGCCAAAGCGCCCCTGTCTGCCTGCTGTTCCCCGCTCAAACCTTTCCCCTTTTCTTTGAATTCATGGACCGATGTTTTGGCCACGGACTCAATGCTAGGCTAATTCCACACTGCGCAGGTTTTCAGTAACAAAATAATCAGGAGAAATAAAAAAACCCTGGCTCTGCAAAGAAACCAGGGTCAAACAGGAACTACCAAAAAAATTAGTGTGCTTCGGACAACTGATCCAGAATAGCCGGATTCTCCAGCGTGGATACGTCTTGGGTGATCGGCTCGTTATTGGCAACAAAGCGCAGCAAACGACGCATGATCTTGCCCGAACGTGTCTTGGGCAGGTTTTCACCAAAGCGGATCTCACGAGGCTTGGCGATAGGACCGATTTCCTTGCCTACCCAATTGCGCAGCTCAGTGGCAACCTTGTCGGCCTCTTCGCCGGAAGGCAGATCGCCATTCAGCACCACAAAGGCCACAATGGCTTCACCTGTCGTTGGGTCAGGCTTGCCCACAACAGCGGCTTCAGCGACCAGCGGGTGTGCCACCAGAGCAGACTCCACTTCCATCGTGCCCAAGCGGTGACCCGAAACGTTCAGCACGTCGTCGATACGGCCCATGACCCAGAAGTAACCGTCAGTATCACGCTGTGCGCCGTCACCGGCCAGGTAATAGCCTTTCAGCTCGGGTGGGAAGTAGCTTTTCACAAAACGGTCTGGATCGCCCCAGATGGTGCGGATCATATTGGGCCAAGGCTTGCGAATGACCAGGAAACCGCCATTGCCGCGTTCCGCTTCTTCACCCACCTCGTCCACAATGGCAACGTCCATGCCGGGGAACGGCAGGCCGCAGGAACCGGGTTTCAGGGGAGTGGCGCCAGGCAAGGGAGTAATGACGTGACCGCCGGTCTCCGTTTGCCACCAGGTATCCACAATAGGGCAACGCTCGCGGCCCACATTCTTGAAATACCACATCCAGGCTTCGGGGTTGATGGGTTCACCCACCGAACCGATGATGCGCAGGGTATCCAGATTGTATTGCTTGGGATGAATGGCCTCGTCCGCTTCGGCTGCCTTGGTCAAGGAGCGAATAGCGGTAGGTGCGGTGTAGAACACCGTCACGCCGTGGCGTTCAATCATGTTCCAGAAACGGCCAGCATCCGGGTAGGTAGGCACGCCTTCAAACACAACCTGCGTCACGCCAGCAGCCAGAGGGCCGTAAGTGATGAAGGTGTGGCCTGTTACCCAACCGATATCGGCGGTACACCAGAACACATCGCTGTCCTTGGCATCGAAGGTCCACTGCACGCTCAGCATGGCACCCAGCAGATAACCTGCCGAGGAGTGCTGCACGCCTTTAGGCTTGCCCGTAGAGCCGGAGGTGTACAGAACAAACAGAGGGTGCTCTGCATTCACGGACACGGCTGGGCACTCGCTGCCTTGACCTTTGACAGCATCTTCCCACCACAGATCGCGACCTTCATGCCAGGCAACGGGGCCGCCCGTGCGTTTGTACACAATGACGTGACGCACGGCTTCGCAGTCACCGCCGCTCAGGGCTTCGTCAACTGCATTTTTCAGGGGGATGGCACGGCCACCACGACGCTGTTCGTCAGCGGTAATGACCAGGGAGGCGCCCACATCCACGGCCCGTTCGTGCAGGCTCTTGGCCGAGAAACCACCAAACACGACGGAGTGAGTAATACCCAAACGGGCACATGCTTGCATGGCCACAATGGCCTGCACCGACATGGGCATGTAGATCAGGGCACGTTCGCCCGTCTTGTAACCCAGGGCTTTCAAACCATTGGCAAACTGGCAAACCTGTTCATACAGTTCGCGGAAGGTCACTTTGGTGACTTCACCGCCGTCGGCTTCAAAGATCAGTGCAGTTTTGTTTTCAGTGGGGGTGCCAAGGTGCTTGTCCAGACAGTTGGCCGAGACGTTCAGCTCGCCATCATGGAACCACTTGTAAAACGGGGGCTTGCTGTCGTCCAGAACCTGGGTAAAAGGCTTGGTCCAGACCAGACGATCACGGGCCAACTCCGCCCAGAAACCGGGGTTGTCCTGCTCGGCTTTCTGGCAAAGCTCCTGGTAGGCCGCCATGCCAGCAATGCTTGCTTCGCGTTCCAGTTTGGGGAACACGGGAAAGACTCGGCTTTCCGACAGGACGGATTCAATAGACGTTGGACCGCTCATGGTGTTGGCTCCTTTATTTTCCAGATTTGGTGTTTTTTTTGGGCCGCGCATGGGCAGCCCAGCTTAATTTTATATAAACGTAACGCGCCTTACTTACTCAATCCTGACAACTGAGATCGGCTTGATTCTTGGCCAAAATGCCGCGCTGAAAATTCAAACGCGACAGGATCAGCAGGCCCGCCAGAAAGAATAATCCCGTGCAGGCCAGAGCCAAGCGGTGGTTCCCGCCGCTTAGCCAAGTCACCAGACCGTAAGACAGCGGACCACATACTGCGGCCAGTTGAATGGCAAAGGTCCACAAGGCGAAAAATTCAGCCAGACGACTCTTGGGAGCCAGCAGTCCAACCATGGCTCGCCCCGCACTTTGGCTACTCCCTATGCATAGCCCGGCGACGGCTGCCGCCGCCCAGAACCCCGCCAAGGAACGCGTGCTGACAGCAATGCCCACCATGACCAGCCAGGCACACAGCGTCAGTGCTAGAGCACGTCTATGGCCGATGCGATCCTGCACATGTCCAAACAACAAAGCCCCCACAGCGGCCGCAATATTGACGGTAAAGATCAGTGTCATGGTTTGCGCCATGGTGAAACCCATGGCCTCGGTGGCATACACCGCCGACAAAGTAATAATGACGGCAATCCCGGCTTGATAGGCAGCACCACATAACAACAAGGTGCGGAAATCGGGAAAATGCTGATGCACATCACGCGCCGATGCAATCAGGCGCGACAACATGCCCTGCTGCTCTGCCCCGCTGGGTGCACTGCGTTCGCGCAGAAACAGAAAAGAAGGCAAGGCTGACAAGGCAAACAAGGCAGCCGTAATCAGGGCAATTCCCGGCACATACTCCTGAGCCGTCCACCCTTGCGAGGTCGCCCAGGTCAGAAAAGCCAGGGAAAGTCCCAAGGCCAACATGCCACCAAAATAACCAAAACCCCAGCCCCACCCGGAGACACGCCCCAAGGCGTCAGGCCGGGCAATTTCCGGCAAGAAAGCGCCGATGATGGACTCGCCTATGCAATAGCAATAATTGGATAAAGCGATAAAAACCAGGGCCCAGACAATGTCATTGGGACCGGCCCAATACAGCATCACGGTTGCCGACACACAGCCTATGGTGCTGCTGAACAAAAGTCGCCTTTTGCCTTGACGTGCATCGGCTTTTGCACCGAGCCCCGGCATGGTCAACATGATGCTCAAATACGAAGCGGACAAGGCCAAGGTCCACGCCAAGGTAGCCCAGCTGCGGCCTTCGGCGACGACACCAACAAAATAGGCACTGTAAACACTGGTCAAAATGACGGTGGTGTAGCCAGAGTTTGCGAAATCATACATAGCCCAAGCCCACAACTCGCGCAGCCGTACTCCTTCGTTCAGGGCTTTCCCTAGGGCTTGTCCCATAAATCGCATCATTCAATCCCTATAAACAGTAAAACTTCGCTCTATTTCGGCTAACTTTCAACAAGTCAGCAAGAAGAGCACTGGACCCATGCACAGGGCCTGAAAACCGCTGTCAGCCGCACTTTGCAACAGTATGATTCAATCGCAAAATACACTCCTACAATGCTTTACGGTGCAATTATCATCCGGTACACTGCCAAACATTCAACGCACAGCAACGTCCGGCAAAGTATGGTGCTTTTAGCCATACTTACAGCCCTGATACCCATCAATTGCTGCTAATTTCAGCAAAAATAGGCATCAAGGTTGTGCTGCTGCCCACCAAGTCCTTAAAAAAGCCCTGGTCATGCCGCCACATTACCTGAATCCACCCGCACTTTTGCACATTACCTATCGCAGCGCCAAGTATCTTTTGTTAGCTGGCGCGCTCGCTCTGACAGGGTGTGCCACCACTGGAACTCAACAGTCCAGCCAGAACAAAGATCGTGCAGAACTGGATCACGGCTATTACGCCGACTACGAATTCCAGACCGAGTCCGACCCGCTGGGTACATATCTAGCCAACCGCGCTCGTAACGACATCAATATTGCTTACAGCAGCGATCGTCGCCAAGGGCGCGCCGAAAGCCGCAGTAGCCAAGCTTCTTCCTCTACCCACGGCCTTGCCAACGCCGCCCTGGACTTCCTGGGCGTGAAGTACAGTTTTGGTGGCGATGCTCCCAGCACTGGCTTTGATTGCAGCGGTCTGGTGTCCTACGTGGCTGAAAAGTCCCTGGGTCTGAAGCTACCCCGCCAATCCAAGGACATTGCCAAAGAAGGCACTTCGGTTAACCGTAGCGAGCTGCGCAAAGGTGACCTGGTCTTCTTCAATACTCGTGGCGCTCGTTTCTCTCACGTAGGCATTTACCTGGGTGATGACAAATTTGTCCACGCCCCTCGCACTGGCGCTGTTGTCCGCGTCGAGAACATGGAAGTGGGTTACTGGAAAAAACGCTATAACGGCGCACGCCGTCTGGCGGCTGCCGATACGCAGCAGTCGGAAGCTCGTTTGCGTAGCGTCAAATAAGACCGCCCTGCTGCCAAACCGGCAGCACACAAAAAAGCCACTGTTTCATAACAGTGGCTTTTTTTGATCTGTAAAGATTCCTTCTTTGCCCCAGTAAGTCATGCCGCCAATCTAGTGGCTCTTGGACTTACCGAGCGGACAAGATTCACAATAGCCGCATTGGGTTAAGGCTTGCTTCATGCTACAAACCGAGCGTCGGCAGGCAACTACTTGAATACCGGACTTCAAGGCAGCAGCCCGGAAGGTTTTCATGACGTTGTGACCCAGGAAGTCGGTCAGCAAAATCAGCAAATCGGTGCCGGAAGGCAACTGCAGGGTTTTTTTCTGGTGGGCTGGATCACGCCCGCTAATATGATGTTTGATCGAGATATTGTGGATCTTGAGCAAGTCGGGAATGTTCCCCAGACGGTCTGCTCCAACCACGACTGCACTGACGTATTGAGACACAGGAAGCTCCATTGGCTAAGAAAGCTGGATAATGATAATCATTCTTATTATCATAGTCAATTGAGTCGATAGCTTGTTTCAATTTTTACTTATAGCCTTTGACCATAAGCTCTCACCTGCCCTGCAAAACCACGCCGACTGCACAAACAATAAGGGCCACCGTGTAATCACGATGGCCCGTATTTCCAACTAAACAGCGGCTAGCTCTACAACGGGCCACCAGCTTGTTTCTCATCCAGAGCGCTCAGCACCACATCCCGGGTCAATTCCGGTGCCAGCATCTCCAGCAGTTCAAAAATATAGTCACGCAGGAAAGCCCCGGCTTTCACCGCCACCTTGGTGTGGTGTGCGCCAAACAAATGCCCCGCTGGCAGGCCCACCAGACCTTTGTCACGACGCGGATCGAACGCGATGCCTGCGATGATACCGATACCCAGACCGACATCAACGTAGGTTTTGATCACGTCAGCATCAATAGCTTCCAGCACAATATCCGGAGTGATGCCATGCTTGGCAAAGGCCTCGTCGATCGAACCTCGACCCGAGAAAGCATGGTCATAAGTCACGATGGGGTACTGCGCCAGGGTTTCAATGGACAGCTGCTTGTTGGCAGGCAGATCAGCCAGTGGATGATCCGGCGTCACCACCACCGTATGCTCCCAGGTGTAGACCGGCAAAGCGACCAGGCCCGGCGTCAATGCCAGGGTTTCGGTAGCGATGGCCACGTCAGCCTGCTCGTGTATCACCATCTGGGCCAGCACAGGCGGGCTGCCTTCAGCCAAGGACATATGGACCTTGGGAAAGCGACGGCGGAATTCAGGGATCACCTTGGGCAGCAAATATCGTGCCTGGGCGTGGGTACAAGCGATCACCAAGGTGCCTTCATCACGGCGGGCGAAGTCGTCGCTGACACGCTTGAGGTTGTCGATCTCGCGCATGATGCGGTCGATCACCTCGGCGACAGCTTCGCCCGGTCGGGTCAAGCCCTTAATGCGTTTTCCATGACGTTCAAAAATCTTGATGCCCAGTTCATCTTCAAACTCGATGATCGCTTTGGACACCCCCGGCTGGGAGGTATAGAGCGAGCGAGCGGCTTCAGTCAGATTGAAGTTACGTCGGATGGTCTCTCGGACAAAGCGGAATTGTTGAATATTCATATGTTAATAGCCCCAGGTACAGGGCTATTATATGTAATAAGGAACAGCTCGCTTATTGCATTAAGTTATATATATAGATTCAACAATTACGTCATGCTGATTGTTGTATTCATCGTATTGGCATGAGCTTGCCAGCGGGCCGTCACGGTTTTGGTCTGTGTCCAGAACTGAACGGCTTGTTTGCCGTTCGGACCCAGATCACCCAGCTTGGACGCACGCGAGCCAGTAAAACTGAACCAGGCCACCGGCACAGGGATAGGAATATTGATACCGATCTGGCCTACGTCAATACGGTTCTGGAAGTAGCGCGCATGGCCGCCGTCCTGGGTGAAGATGGACACGCCATTACCGTTGGGGTTGCGGTTGATGAACTGCACCGCCTCTTCCAGCGTATTGACACGCACAATGCACAGCACGGGTCCGAAGATTTCTTCTTCGTAAATGCGCATATCGGCTTTCACATCATTGAAGATGGTTGGGCCGACAAAGTTACCGCTTTCATAGCCAGGCACTTTCACGCCACGACCATCCAGCAAGAGGCTGGCACCTTCCTGTACACCGGCTTCAATCAAGGATTCCACACGCTGGCGAGCACGCGGCGAGACCAAGGGGCCCAGATCGGCCTGACGGTCCGTACCTACGTTGACCTTCATGGTGGCAGCACGTTTGACCAGTTCATCAACCCACTCGCCAGTTTCGCCGACCATCACGGCTACCGAGATCGCCATGCAGCGCTGGCCGGCCGCGCCAAAAGCAGCGCCCAGCAATTGGTTGATCGCCACATCACGATCCGCATCAGGCATCACAATGCAGTGGTTCTTGGCGCCCATCATGGCTTGCGAGCGCTTGCCTGCTTCAGTGGCACGACGGTGAATTTCGGTGCCAACGGCCGTCGAACCAATAAAGGACACAGCCTTGACTTCAGGATGGGTCACCAGGGCATTGGCAATATCTGCACCGCCGTGGACCACGTTCAGCACTCCTGGAGGCAGGCCAGCTTCCAGAGCCAGTTCAGCCAGCATCAGACTGGCGCTAGGATCCTGCTCGGAAGGCTTGAGCACGAAGGTATTACCGCAAGCCACAGCCAGCGGGAACATGAAGCAGGGCAGCATCACCGGGAAGTTGAACGCGGTCACACCGGCACACACGCCCAAGGGCTGGATCAGGGTGTAGACATCAATACCGCCCGCAGCGTTTTCTGCGTATTCGCCCAATTGCATCGAAGCAATGGAACACGCGTATTCGATCACTTCCAGGCCGCGGCCTACTTCACCTTCAGCGTCAGGCATAGTCTTGCCGTGTTCACGCGAGATGGCTTCAGCCAGCTTGGCACTGTTTTCACGCACCAGACGCTGCAGATTCAGCATGACGCGCATGCGCGCGCCCTGGCTGGAATGGCGCCAGCTCTCATAAGCCTTGGCCGAGCTGGCAATAATGGTTTCCAGCTCTTCCATCGTGGCGTAAGGCACTTGGGCCACGACTTCCTGGGTGGCTGGATTGAGCACATCGTCCCAACGGGTGCTCTTGGATTGAACATGTTGTCCATCGATCAGCAAAGGTACACGAACCACTTCCGTCATAGCATGTCTCCAATGAATTGCTCAGGCGGCTAAGCCTTATTTGTTATCCCACTTGTATGAGGGTTCTCATCGAGTGTAGAAGCCTCAAGACCCGTTTACCATGTTGAAAAATGCACAGGAGCTGGGCATTTATGCACAAGTCTTTTTCAGGGCGGGCCCATCACGATGGACTGGGATAATCTGCGTTACTTTCTGGAAGTGGCCCGCTGCCAGCGTATCAGCGTTGCCGCTCAACGGCTGGGCGTTCAACACAGCACCGTGGCACGCCGTATCCAGGCGCTGGAGCAGGAGCTGGGCTTGCGGCTGTTCCACAAATCCACGGTCAGCGGCTATAGCCTGACCAGCGAAGGGCAGAATCTGCAGCAACGCATGGAGCCGGTAGAGAGCCGCTTGCTGGCGGCTCGCGATGCGATTACGGGCAAGGCCAGGCCCTTGACCGGCAAGCTGCGCCTGGGCTGCACCGAAGCCTTTGGCAGCTATGTGCTGACGCCCTTGCTCAGCATTTTCCAGGCCCAATACCCAGAGCTGACCCTGGAGCTTTTGCCTGTACCCCGCCCTATCAGTCTGTCACGCCGGGATGCCGACTTGGCCATTGCACTGGAGCGCCCCCAACGCGGCCCTTACTGGTGTACGCGCCTGGCAGACTACAGCTTGCGGCTCTATGCCCATCAGGATTATTTGAACAGCCATCCGCCCATAGAAAGCGTGCAGGATTTGTCCCAGCATCGCTTTATTGCCTATGTGGATGATCTGGTGTTCAGCGACAGCCTGCGCTATCTGGAAGAAATCGTCAGATCCGCCGCCGTACGCTTTCGCAGCACCAGCGTGATTGCGCAGTACCAGGCCACCTTGCAGGGGCAAGGAATTGCCGTTCTGCCCTGCTTCCTGGCAAAAACCGATCCGCGCCTGCGTTGTGTTCTACCCGACCAGGTGGAATTGCGTCGACGCTTCTGGATGTTCTGTCATGAAGAGCAACGCCAGAACCCCAGCCTGACTCGGCTGTGGCACTTTCTGAAGCAGTCAGTGGAAGAGCGGCAGGATTTGCTGGATGGGGCTTGAGCCGCCAAACCGATCAAAAAGCCATTCGACAGGCACAAAAAGGGGGCTGGACGCCCCTTTTGCCGATCAGCTTACTGCTGGCGGTTTAGGTGCCTTGATGCGCAATTTACGCCACATCATGAAGAGCATGATCAGCAAGAAGATGGCATGAACCAGCCACAAACCGATTTCAAAACCCAATTGGCCATTACGAATCCAGCCGCGCGAGAGGTTGATCAGGTTCATATAGAGCAGACCTACCAGACCAGCCACCAGAATATTGCCTGAGCGTCCCATCCTGGGATTCACCGCTCCCAGAGGAATCGCCAGCAAGGCCAGATTCAGTGCCGCCAGGGGCAAAGCCAAGCGCCACATGATCTGTGAGCGCGCCTCGGCATCGTCATCACTGAGTAACAAGGTGGTTTGACGAGCCTTGATCTGCTGCTCGGCACGGGCGCGGATCGTTTCAGCGGTATTGCCTGCATCACGGCTCTCCAGACGCATGCCATAACTTTCAAAGTCCACCATACGGAATTCAGCCTGACCGGGCTTCAAGTCGTAGCGATGGCCTTCGCTCAAGACCAGAAAGCGATCGCCATTGGGCTGCTCTTCCATGCGGGCACTTTGCGCAGTCACAATGCTGAGCCACTGCGGGTCGATCACGCGGGCGATCACATTACCCAGCTCATCCCCTTCTTTTTCTGGGGAGTCGGCGTAAAACACACGGGCACCATCATCGGACTCGATAAACTGCCCGGCGGTCACCTTACTCAGGTCCGAGCGCTGCTCAAAACGCTGGCGGTACTCGGCAATCTGACGATAAGCCCATGGCGAAGCCTGCAAGGTCAGAACGGCAATCAGAATGGCAACCGGCACTGCACACTGCAAAACGGGCGTTACCCAGTTTTTCAAGGACAGGCCGCTGGCAAACCAGACCACCATTTCGGATTCCCGAAAGCTGCGCGTCACCGTAGTGAGCACGGCAATGAACAGGGAAACGGCCAGAATAATCGGCAAGGCGGTAATACTGGAAAAGGCGGCCAGACCCAGCACCACGTCAGGGCCAATCGTGCCATTGGCCGCTTCGCCTAACAAACGCACCAGAAGTACACTAAGCCACACAATCAGCAAAGTGGACAGTACAACGCCACTGTGACTTAAGATTTCGGATACCGCAGAGCGTTTAAATAGAGACATATGAGAATTTGCGAGATAATCGCAGGTACGATTTGCGACACACTGAGGATAGTTGAATGGAATTTAGCACACAGACATCCGCTTCTTTGCACCAAATTAAGACGGCCGCACTAGGCGTAGGCGTCTTTGCCGAGGGCATTCTAAGCCCCGCAGCGGAACTTATCGACCGCGCCAGCAACGGAGCTGTGAGCGCTGCTGTCAAAGCCGAGTTTAAAGGCAAGCCCAATACCCACCTGGTGCTGCGCAATCTGCCCGGTGTTAAGGCCGAACGCGTTATTTTAGTCGGCTTAGGCGCTCAAGAGGAATACAAAGCAGCAACTCATACGCAAGCCCAGGCCTGCCTTGCTTCTTACTGCCTGAAAGCAGACCTGAAAGAAGCCGTTTCGGCCCTGGCCAGCATTGATTGCAAAGGCACCACCTTGCGCAGCCGCGCTCAGGACGCTGCCGTGGCCGTATGCCGCGCCAGCTACCGCTACACCGCCACGTTCAGCAAGCCCGAACCTGCTCCCCAGCTGAGCCAGTTCCTGCTGTGGACGGCCCGCACCCAAGCCAGCGAAGCCAAGGCCGGTCTGGAGCAAGGTCAGGCCATTGGTAACGGCGTCAACCTGACTCGCTTGCTGGCCGACCTGCCCGGCAATATCTGCACTCCTACCTACCTGGGCAAAACCGCCAAGCAGTTGGCCAAGGAATTCAAGACGCTGAAGGCCGAAGTGCTGGAGCGCAAGCAGATCGAAGCCTTGAAGATGGGTTCGTTCCTGTCGGTGGCCAAGGGCTCGGATGAACCGCCTGCGTTCATCGTGCTGCGCCATACCCCCAACACCAAGACCAAACACGAGGACGGTCCTATCGTTCTGGTGGGTAAGGGCCTGACCTTCGACTCGGGCGGTATCTCCATCAAGCCAGCCGGCAATATGGACGAAATGAAGTACGACATGGGCGGTGCTGCCAGCGTTCTAGGCACCATGCGCGCCATTGCCGAACTGAACATCGACCGTGAAGTGATCGCTGTAGTGGCTTCTTGCGAGAACATGCCCAGCGGCCGCGCCAATAAACCGGGCGACGTCGTGACCAGCATGTCTGGCCAGACCATCGAGATCCTGAACACGGACGCCGAAGGCCGTCTGGTCCTGTGCGATGCCCTGACCTACGTCGAGCGCTTCAAACCCGCTGCCGTGATTGATATGGCCACCCTGACCGGCGCTTGCGTGGTCGCTCTGGGCCACGTCAACACCGGCCTGTTCTCGACCGACGACGACCTGGCTGATGAACTGATGCAAGCTGGCAAGCAAACGGGTGACACGGCATGGCGCATGCCCATGGACGACGCCTACCAGGAGCAACTGCGCTCGAACTTTGCTGATATGGCCAATATTGGTGGCCCACCAGCCGGTTCGGTAACCGCCGCCTGCTTCCTGTCCCGCTTCACCAAAGCGTACCGCTGGGCTCACCTGGACATCGCCGGCACTGCCTGGCGCAGCGGCAAGGACAAGGGCGCCACAGGCCGTCCCGTGCCTTTGCTGGTTCAGTACCTGCTTAATCAGTGTCGCTAAGCATGAGCCGCGTCGATTTCGCTTTCGGCGCGCCAGATCGCTTGCGTATGGCCTGCGAGGTCGTGCGCAAGCACTACGAGGCGGGCCGTCAGGTGGTGGTGTATCTTTCCGATGCCCGCCAACTGGCCCGTTTCGATCGCCTGCTCTGGGGTTTTGAATCCACGGCTTTTGTCCCGCACGTCGGTGTGGAAGACCCCTTGGCAGCCACCACCCCTGTTTTGTTGACCAGTGCCGCCCCCGTGCCCGCAGGTGAGCAAAGCTGGCTGTTGAATCTGGATGCCCAATGCCCGCCCGGTTTTGAACAATTCCCGCGTATATTGGAAATTGTCTCCGAACGGGAAGCTGACCGTACCCAGGCTCGCGAACGCTGGCGTGTGTACCAGGCACAGGGCTGCCAAGTGCATGCCCATAAACTGGGTGCTTGAATAATAAAGAAGATTCTTGATTATTCAGGTAGTTGTCAGTTATTCTTGACCACTGATCTCTCTGTATTCTAAGGACTCATCATGAGCGAATTTCGTCAATCAAGCTTGCCTGAGCATAACGGCACCCTGGGCGCCCAGTCGCTGATTGCTCGCAATCGCGTCCTGCGCAACACCTACTGGCTGCTGGCCCTGTCCATGATTCCCACCGTGCTGGGAGCCTTGCTGGGCCTGTCCTCCGGCATTAACCGGGTTATGGGCGCCAGCCCAGGCCTGAGCGCCATTGTTTTCCTGGTCGGTGCCTTTGGCCTGATGTTCCTGATCGAAAAGAACAAGAACAGCTCGCTGGGTGTCGCCCTGCTGATGGCCTTTACCTTCTTCATGGGTGTGATGCTGTCCCGTCTGCTGGGCTTTGTCCTGGGCATGGGTAATGGCGCACAACTGATCATGCTGGCCTTTGGCGGTACCGCTGCGGTCTTTGGCGCCATGGCAGCTATTGCCAGCACCACCAAGCGTGATTTCTCCGGCATGCAGAAATTCCTGTTTGTCGGTGCCGTTATCTTGCTGGTTGCGGCCTTGGCCAACATCTTCCTGCAACTGCCTGCGCTGATGCTGACCATCTCCGTGATGGCTATCGGTATCTTCTCGGCCTTCTTGCTGGTTGATCTGCAGCGCGTCATCAACGGTGGTGAAACCAACTACGTGTCGGCCACCCTGGCGATCTATCTGGACGTCTACAACATTTTCAGCAACCTGCTGGTGCTTTTAGGCGTGCTGGGCGGTAACCGCGAATAAGATCGCGAACCCCACACTCCCCAAGCCCCCTTTTCGAAGGGGGCTTTTTTTATTATCCGCACGCTCAAGCACTTTGGCTTGAAAACCTGACCATGCCCCTCATCTGCTTGGTCTTGCCCCAAGCTCATGGGGCCTTGAAGCGGCACGACCAGGCCTGAGCCATGGCAAAGGGAATCACCCTGACGCAGCGCCCTGTTTTTCGTGTCCTTGCTCAGACGCGCGGGTATAGTAAACCTTGTAGAAAATTTCCCCTTTGGAGAACACTGGTGGCAGTCTTTGAAACTCAACATATCGTCGACAATCTGCGCGGGGCCCGCGAAGAGTGGCGACAGGCGCATCAACGCTTGAACGAGCTTGAAGGCCAGGAATTTCCGTCGGTACAAGCTTTGATTCAAGTGACCGAGCAGCTCAAAGGCATTCTGTTTCCCATGCGTCTGGGCAGCCCGGAGCTGCGTCGCGAGTATGAAGACCACTTTGTCGGCCACCACCTGGGCCAGGCGCTCAATACGCTGCTGCAACAGGCGCGTATCGAGCTGCAACGCGCTGCTCTGCTCCGTGGTGACAAGTACGATCGCGAAACCATTGAAGAGCAGGCACACAAGGCCATACAGGCTTTTGCCAACAAGCTGCCAGACCTGCGCCGCACCCTGGATCTGGACGTGGTCGCCGCCTATCAAGGCGACCCGGCTGCCCGCAATGTGGACGAGGTACTGCTGTGCTATCCCGGTCTGCTGGCCATGATCCATCACCGCATCGCCCATGCTCTGACCAATCTGGGACTGCCCCTGACGGCGCGCATTATTGCAGAACTGGCCCATAGTCAGACCGGTATTGATATTCACCCCGGCGCGCAAATTGATCACTCCTGTTTCATCGACCACGGCACCGGCGTTGTTATTGGCGAGACCGCCATCATCGGCAAGCGGGTTCGTATTTATCAGGCCGTCACCCTGGGTGCCAAGCGCTTTAGCAAGGACGAAAAAGGCTTGCTGCTGAAAGGCCAGCCACGTCACCCCATCGTGGAAGACGACGTGGTTATTTACGCGGGTGCCACGATTCTGGGCCGCGTCACGCTGGGTGCGGGCTCCACGATTGGTGGGAATGTCTGGATTACGGAAGACGTACCAGCGGGTTGTTCGGTGACCCAGGCAAATTTGTTGCGCAATCAACCTGACTGCCCGGAGAAACTGCGCTAAGCAGCCTGCTTATATCGCGCAGGACCCAGTCTGGTACGGCCCGGCCTATCTCCTCTAGAAGAGCCCCGTAGTAAAAAAACGACTCCTGTCATGTCCTTCCAAAAAGCATGGATAGCTATCCAACTTTGGAGAGGGTCTTTCAGGAGTCGTTTTCTATCGGAGTTCTACTTCATTCAGGAAGCCCCCAGAACGTCTGGGCAGACGCTAACTGCCCTTCGGCACTGGCTGGTACTAACTAGCAGAATTTACGCCTTGGGAGGCGGCACAGGGGGTCCGGGTCGCCACATTTTGATGAAACCTTCCATCGCCATCAAGGAAATGGCAATCCAGATCGGAATATAGGTCCACCACTGATTCGCGCTCATGGGCTCGTCCAGCAGCAAATACGCCACCCAGAACAAGAGCACCGGCTCCACATAACCCAGAATGCCAAACAAGGCCAAAGGCAACTGACGACTGGCAGACAGATAGCTGACCAGTGCAACGGAACTGATCAGGCCCAGAACCGGGACCTGCCAGATCAAGCGAGGCTGATCCGCGAACAGGCCCCACATCTGCGTGTCTTGAACAAAGAGCAGCCAGCAAGCTGGCAGGAACAAGAAGCTCAGATCAAACCAGAGTGAAGCCAGCGAGCCCAGACGCAGATAACGGCGCAGCATGAAATAAGGTGGATAACCCACAACCACCACCGCTGTCGCCCAGGAGACGCTCCCTACGCGGAACAGCTCGTGCAGCACACCCACGCCGGCCAATGCCACAGCAATCCACTGAATAGTGCTCAATCTGTCTTTGTAGATCACCCGCCCTACCAGCACCATCATCAGCGGCAAGAGGAAGTAGCCCAGGGACACGTCCAGCGCCATCTGGTGCAAAGGCGCCCAGACAAAAATCCAGAGCTGTACCCCGACCAGGGCTGCAGCCAGCAAGAGCAAGGC
The DNA here is from genome assembly GCF_024266725.1 of Alcaligenes sp. NLF5-7. NCBI lineage: Bacteria > Pseudomonadati > Pseudomonadota > Betaproteobacteria > Burkholderiales > Alcaligenaceae > Alcaligenes > Alcaligenes sp. NLF5-7. Next base: position 3,121,782 of record NZ_CP100755.1, on the reverse strand, counting down.
AAAATAGCGCCAATTACCGGGCCAGTGTCGCAGAACCCAACGTACCTCCCGCCAGCGTCGTGCGCGCGTGATCACCAAAGCCAAGGCAGGCAAGCCCAGCACAATGCGCCAGGCAAAAATCTGCTCGCCACTGAGCGGGTGCAAGACGGTAGCGTAGTAGTACAGGCAGGCAAATAAAGCGGAGGCCAGGACCGACAGCAATACACCTTGCTTCATGAGTGCGCCTCATCCATTTTCTGACGCCGCAAATAAGCCTGCCCCACACTGAACAAACGATCACGCTTTAACAAAGTATGCGTATTCAGTGCCTGCGCTTCGGGCGTCAGCATCAAAGCGGGCAAACCATCCAGCAAGCGCTGCATCACATCCGGATGAGCGGCCATGAGCAAACCCAAAAACTGATCCGGCTCCCACAGGCTGATTCCCAGACGTCGCAGCTCGGAACGATTAAAGTCTTTCAGATTACGGGTCAGGATTCCCACCGGCTGACCGGGATAACGCTGCTGTGCCAAACGGGCAGTGGCGATCACATGCCAGTCCTTGGCATCGGAGTAGCGCAAGTCCTTCTTGAACTCGCTGCTATCGCCTAAATCGGCTTCGGGGTAACGCTGTTGCAGCGCTTCCCACTGCTCCTCGATAGAGGTGGGCATGACTTTCCACAACCTGCCCGCATTACGCCGCCATTCGTCCCCGATCACCGGACTCCAGACAGGCTTGAACAACTGCTCGTCAGCCAGGGCCAGGAGCAGGCGGCGCAGTACGTTGGAGATCAGTACGCAGGTATCCAGAACCAGCACGGAAGGAAGGGAGACGGCCATATCAATAGCGTTGCAGCTGCATGAGAACGGAGCGGGTATGCAAGGGGCGACCCAGCAAGCTGTTCAGGCGTTCGCGCAAGCGTATGCGCAACTCCGGCTCGCCGACAGGATCGTCAAAGTCCGGCGTGGCTTCATCAAAGCCATAGCCGGTTTCGGTCAGCAGCACCCACTCAAAGCGCCGCAAGGCCCCCGCCACGGGTGGACGAGGAATCTGGGCCAAGTGCACCAGAGCCTCTTCGTAGGCATCGAACAGAACAGGATGTGGGTCTTCACGCGGCAACAAACGAATCAGCAATTCGTTCATGTACCAGGCCGACATCAGGGCACGACCTTTCAAGGGGCGAATCCCGGCGCAGTCCGCCCGTGTCAGCGTTTTGACTTCATTCTTGCCCGACCAGGCCAATAACAAAGGCTGAAACACAGACAAAGCAGGCCGCAAAATGGAATGCGGCCTTTTAGCGCCTTTCGCGACCAGGGGCACCAGCCCGTGGTTACGCGTAAAGGCATGACAGATCAGGGACGTTTCACGCCAGGCACTGGTGTGCAGTATGTAGCCCGCTTCGTCCTGAAAGCGATGACGGGGATTACTCATACCCCAGGTCGCGCAGGACCGCTTCACGATCGGACCAGCCCTTGCGCACCTTGATATACACATCCAGGAACACAGGCTTGTCGATCAGCTTGGCAATATCTTGGCGAGCCTCGGTTGCAATGCGCTTCATGTGCATGCCACCCGCTCCCAACAGAATCGGACGGTGGCTTTCACGCTCCACCACCACGCAGGCCGAAATACGCGCGCCCTGCTCGTTCTCGTCCCATTGTTCGATAACCACGGTACACCCGTACGGCAGCTCGTCACCCACCAGGCGGAAGATCTTCTCGCGCAGCAGCTCCGAGGTAATGAAGCGCACCGAGCGGTCGGTAATGGTGTCAGCGTCAAACATGGCCTCGCCTTCAGGCAGGCGGGAGGCGATCTCGTTCAGCAAAGGGTCCAGTTGCAGACGCTTGGCAGCACTGACCGGAATCACGGCACCATAGTCGAATTCCTGCGACAGGCGGGCGATATAGGGCAGCAAGTCATTCTTGCTTTTCAAGGCATCCACCTTGTTGATGACCAGAATGGTCTTGCCACCTTTAGGCAGCATGGGCAGCAATTCGGCGTCCGAAGCGGACCACTTGCCGGCTTCGACCACATGCACCACCACGTCCACATCGGCCAGGGCCTGGGTCACGACGCGGTTCATCATGCGGTTCATGGCCCCACCGTGCTTGGTCTGAAAACCGGGGGTGTCCACAAACACCATTTGATCGTGATCACGCGTCAGCACACTGTTGATGCGGTGACGCGTGGTCTGCGCCTTGCGCGACACGATCGAAATCTTGCTGCCGATCAGGGCATTGGCCAGCGTGGACTTGCCGACATTCGGTCGTCCAACAATAGCCACGAAGCCGCAGCGAAAAGGGGTCTCTGTCATTCTGTTTCCTGCGACACTGCCACAGGCAGTGTCAATTGTGAGGGGCGACGATGGCGACTGGCGCGCGTCGTCTTGGCTGGAAATTCAGCTTCTAAAATAGCAATGGCCTGCGTAGCGGCGGCTTGTTCAGCCGCACGACGGCTGCTGCCACTGGCACGAACATGGATGTTGAGCTTGGCGATCGTGCATTCGATATCGAAGAGCTGATCGTGGGCTGCGCCATGGGTGGCCACCACGGTATACACCGGCAAATCCAGCTTGCGACCTTGCAGCAGCTCCTGCAGCAAGGTCTTGGGATCTTTCCCCAAGGTTTTGGGGTCCACATCTACCAGCATGGGCTCATAGAGCTGGGTGATGACGGTTTGGGCTTGCGTAAAGCCCGCGTCCAGAAAGACAGCGCCAAAAATGGCTTCCAGCGCGTCTGCCAGAATGGAGGGACGACGGAAACCACCGCTTTTCAGCTCCCCTTCCCCCAGACGCAAATAATCCGACAAACCCAGACGAGTAGCAATTTCCGCCAGAGCGGCCTGTTTGACCAGATTCGCTCGCAGGCGGGACAGATCGCCTTCATCAATGCGTTGGAAACGGTCGAACAACAAGGCCGCAACCGTGAAGTTCAAGACCGAATCCCCCAGGAACTCCAGCCGCTCGTTATGGCGAGCGCTGTGGCTACGATGGGTCAAGGCCTGCTCAAGCAGGCCTGTGTCTTTGAAGGAGTAGCCGATAGCGGCTTCAAGCAAAGCAAGACGTTTCATTAATGGAAGCGACCTATACGGCTAAGTTCGCGGAAATTCATCCAGATAAAGAAGGCGCGTCCCACAATATTCTCATCGGGCACAAAGCCCCAATAACGACTGTCCAGACTATTGTCGCGATTGTCTCCCATGACGAAGTAATTACCTTCGGGCACCACACAAGAGATACCGTTGGAGAAATACTCACAGGAGTCGCGGTTGGGGAACGCCACGATAGGCATCAAACCCTGAGGCTGAGTCTTGTTCAGCAAGATATTGTGCTGCACCTTGCCCAGCTCTTCCAGATAGCGCCCAATGTAGGCGGAGCGATCCGGTTCGTAGTAATCGCCACTGCGCACTTGGGTAATGACTTGACCATTCACGGACAGCACCTTGTCGCGGTACTCCACGCGGTCACCGGGCACACCAACCACACGCTTGATGTAATCCACAGTGGTATCAACGGGATAGCGGAACACAATCACATCGCCACGCTCGGGATGGCCCAAAGGCACAACCTTGGTACCACTGACAGGCAGGCGAATGCCGTACTCGTATTTGTTCACCAGAATCAAATCGCCATTTTTCAGCGTGGGCAACATGGAGCCCGACGGAATGCGAAAAGGCTCGATGATAAAAGAGCGCAATACAAACACGAACAGAATGACTGGGAAAAAACTGACGCCATACTCAATCCACCACGGCATACGGTTGGCCTGGTCATAAGCGTCCTGGCGCAGTTGCTGCAAGTGCTCGGGGTCTTGAGCTGCCGTTTCCGGTACCGCCTGCATCGCGGCCTGCGCACGCGCCAGACGGCGCGAGCGCAGGGAGAAACGATCCAAAAACCAGATTGCGCCGGTCAATATCAGCAGTACAAACAAAATCAGAGCGAAATCCCAGCTCATCGGTTTCCTTTAAAGAAATTAAAGCAGTCCTGGCTGTGGTCGGCTTGAGCTGCCGACCAGAGCATTACTTATCCTCGACCTGCAAAATTGCCAAAAAGGCTTCCTGCGGAATTTCCACGTTCCCAACTTGCTTCATCCGCTTCTTACCGGCTTTTTGCTTCTCAAGCAGCTTTTTCTTACGAGAAATATCGCCGCCATAACACTTGGCCAGCACGTTCTTGCGCAATGCCTTGACGTTTTCGCGAGAAATAACTTCGGCGCCAATGGCAGCCTGAATCGCAATATCAAACATCTGCCGCGGAATCAGAGAGCGCATCTTGGCGACCACTTCGCGTCCACGGTAACGGGCGTTGCTACGGTGCACAATCATGGACAGGGCATCAACCCGGTCGCCGTTGATCAGGATATCAACCTTGACCACATCGGCCGAACGGTATTCCTTGAACTCGTAGTCCATGGAAGCGTAGCCGCGCGATACCGATTTGAGTCGGTCAAAGAAGTCCAGCACGATCTCGGCCAGAGGCATCTCATAGACCAGGTTCACCTGACGGCCATGATAGGTCATATTTAACTGCAAACCGCGCTTGGCTGTACACAGGGTCATGACCGGGCCTACGTATTCCTGCGGCATTAGCAGCGAAACCACAACAATAGGCTCGCGTACGTCTTCGATATGGGCCACTTCCGGCATGCGGGAAGGGCTTTCAATCATCAAGACTTCGCCGTCACGACGCTCGACCTCGTACACCACCGACGGTGCGGTGGTGATGATATCCATGTCGAATTCGCGCTCCAGACGCTCCTGGACGATTTCCATATGAAGCAGACCCAGGAAGCCGCAACGGAAACCAAAACCCAGCGCCTGGGACACTTCGGGCTCGAACATCAGGGACGAGTCGTTCAGCTTGAGCTTTTCCAGAGAGTCGCGCAGCTGGTCGTACTCACTGCTTTCCACCGGGTACAAACCGGCAAACACCTGAGGCTTCACTTCCTTGAAGCCAGGCAAGGCTTTTTCAGCAGGTTTGCCAGCCAGAGTGATGGTGTCACCAACCTTGGCGTGTTCCAGCTCTTTAATGCCGGCAATAATGAAACCCACCTCGCCTGCAGACAGATGAGGACGGTTTTCAGACTTGGGGGTAAAGACACCGATATGCTCGACCAGGTGCGTCGCACGGGTGGCCATCAGCAGAATTTTTTCCTTGGGCTTGAGCACACCGTTGACGATGCGCACCAGCATGACCACGCCCACGTAGTTGTCAAACCAGGAGTCAATGATCAGGGCTTGCAAGGGAGCAGTCGGATCACCCACTGGCGGCGGAACACGCGCCACGATGGTTTCCAGAATCTCGTCGATACCCAGGCCGGTTTTCGCACTGGCGGCAATTGCGTCACTGGCATCAATGCCAATCACGTCTTCCACTTCCTGGCGAGCTGCATCCGGGTCAGCCGAAGGCAAGTCCATTTTGTTGAGCACTGGGATCACTTCCACGCCCTGATCCAAAGCGGTATAGCAGTTGGCTACAGTCTGCGCTTCCACACCTTGGGAAGCGTCCACGACCAGCAAGGCACCTTCACAGGCCGACAAGGAACGGCTGACTTCATAGGAGAAGTCAACGTGGCCGGGAGTGTCGATCAGGTTCAGGTTGTATACCTTGCCATCCTGAGCCTTGTAGTGCAAAGCGGCGGTCTGGGCCTTAATCGTGATGCCACGCTCTTTCTCGATGTCCATCGAATCCAGAACCTGGGTCGACATCTCGCGGTCGGCCAGGCCACCACAGCGTTGGATCAGGCGGTCAGCCAAGGTCGATTTGCCATGATCGATATGGGCAATAATAGAGAAATTGCGGATGTGATCCATAAACCCGTTAATAAACAAAGAAAATGTTGAGGCGCAATGCCAGAGAGACGGCACAAGAAAGGGGCGCCAATGACGCCCCTTTTCAGTCCACGCGCCGAAAACGCAAGACCCGTCCTGTCAGACGGGCGCACGTGGAGCCAGTATCCATTCGGGGCAAACTGCCCCCGCGAATAGCGGCGGAAAAACTCCGGCCCCTGGCCGGAGTTCATCAATGACTACCATTTTAGCCGTTTTACAGAATTTTTATTTCGATGGCGTAATCAAAACCCATTGCGACTGCCCTGCACGCAAAACCAGCAAGGCTGCTGCTTTGGATTTATCCAAGGAAGCCACCATTTTAGCGTATTGATCCGGCGTCCCTACGTCTTTATCGTTGACACGCAAAATCAGGTCACCAGGCTGCAGACCGGCTTCGCTGGCAGGGGCCGTGGCCTCTGTTACCTGAACCGCACTTTCAACGCCCAAACGCTTCAGATCAGCAGCAGGAACTGCCGTCACTTTCAAACCAAAAGCATCGGCCGTGCTGGCAGCAGAACTGTCTTTCTCGTCCTTGGCGGCAGCAGTTGGGCTGCTGGAAGGCATTTCTTCGACATCAATCTTGATGGTCTGCAACTTGCCCTTGCGCCAGATTTCCAGTGTGGAGCTTTGACCTGGTTTGGTGCTTCCCACAATACGGGGCAAGTCTGTCATTTGATCAATGGTGCGACCGTTGAACTTCAGGATCACGTCGCCAGACTGAATACCGGCCTTGGCGGCAGGACCGCCCTCTTCCACGCTGCTGACCAAGGCTCCCTTGCTGTCTTTCAGACCCAGTGCGGTAGCGACATCATCGGCTACCGGAGTGATCTGCACACCGATACGACCGCGAGTCACCTTGCCGTCAGACTTGAGCTGCTCGACCACATTCATGGCTTCGTCGATAGGAATGGCCAGGGAAATACCCATGAAGCCACCGCTACGCGAAATGATCTGGGAGTTCACACCCACTACTTCACCATTCAGGTTGATCAGCGGACCACCGGAGTTACCAGGGTTCACAGCCACGTCGGTCTGAATGAAAGGCAGGTAATCGCCGGTTTCACGGTTGATGGCGCTGACAATCCCGGAAGTCACGGTGGATTCCAGACCGAAGGGCGAGCCAATAGCCAGAACCCACTGTCCTTTCTTGAGCTGCTTGGAATCACCGATCACCATGGGCTTCAGGTCTTTGGCTTCGATCTTGATCAGGGCCACGTCGGTGCGCTCGTCCGTCCCGATGATCTTGGCTGGATATTCCTTGCCGTTGCTCAGCGTGACGAAAATGCCATTGGAGTCGGCCACCACATGGTTATTGGTCAGGATGTAGCCGTCAGCAGAGATGATGAAACCCGAACCCACACCACGTGGCACTGTGCGCTCTTGAGGCTGCTGGCCTTCATTGCCACCGCCACGAGGGCGCTGCGGCGCCATGCCGGGCGGCATGAAATCGGGCCCAAAGAACCAGCGGAACATATCATAAGGATCCGAGCCCGGACCCATGGCGGGGGAGCGCACCCGGACGGCCTCGGTGGTACGGATATTGACTACTCCATCCTCGGTCTTGGCAACAACGCCAGTAAAGTCAGGCAGCCCCAGCGTCGTGCCCTGGACTTGCTCGGTTGTCGTGACAGGCTGAGCCTGCGCGTAGGCCATAGGCGCACCCGCCGCCAGCATCACGGCCGCCGTCAAGGCCGAGAGAACAGGAATACGCATTTTTTGACTCGATTTTTCCATTCAAAGACTCCTGGTGGACGATAGTCAATGTGTCCGGGATAGAGGGGTGAACTGGGTACCTTCCAGCAAGGCGCGCAAGGTCTGTACAGGTACGGCACCCGTGCTGGTCAAAACATAATCATTAATGCGACTGCGGTACATATTCATGGAGCCACGGTGAAAGGCACCCAGGCTGTTTTCTTCTGCTTCAGGGGTCCCTACCTTCTCCAGAAACACGGAAATGGCAGCCAGACCATCAGACAACATCAAATGGGTGACCTGACGCCCCGCACGCATGGGCCGGAGCATTTCGGACCGCAAGGTAAAACCGGCAGGCATGGCCAGATGCCAACCCAGCTCGTTCAAATCTATTTTTCGTACTTCGGGTTCGACCACTTCCCACTTGCTGGGGTTCCAACTGGTACGCAGTTCCTGCAAATCCACCTGCTCGCCAAAGGCAACAGAGGCAAAAGCGATCTGATCCACTACCTCTTGTTGTGGGTCCAGAGTCTGCATTTTCAATAGCAAATGATGATCGGTATCGGCACACACGCGGTAGCCGTAACGCTGATCATCCTTGGGAACCAGCTCGATCAGGTCGCAAGGGCGACCGGCCACGCGCTCGCGCGATGGCAAGCGGCGCATATCGTAAAAATTGGGTAATTGGCTGACATCACCAACCAGAAAACTGGGAAAGCGTTCGTTTTCACGACGCTCGATCACCACCATTTTCTTTTCGGGAATCAGGCATTGGGTGACTTCGTTCTGACGCAGAAACTCGCGCGGCTCGCCGTCCAGAATCTCCAGACGCTCGCGCTCGCCGGTACCATCAATAATGTGGACCAGTTTCATGGACTGGCTGGCCTGATCCTGGGTGTAAATAATGACCCCGGAATAATCCAGGTCACGCGCCGCTTTATGGACTTTCTGCAACCAGGGCAGATCCAGGGGCTCCAGCCCGCTGGCATCCTGAGCCAGTACAGGTGTGCACAGCACCGCCAGAGAAAGGGCAAACAAGCCCTTATAGAGACGCGCCAAGCCCATCTGCGACGGCATACGTACAGACCTCATTGACCCAGGGCTCCACTTTCAAAGGAAACATGGCGTACCGGACCGGTACCAACAAAGTCGCGGTGCAAATCCGCGTAATCATTCCAGAGCTGATCATCCTGGGCGCTGGCCACCAGCGTGCCTGGCACGGAGTTCACCCCCATATACGGCAGGCCTACCCACAAGGCGGCAGCCACGGCAGCCACCACGGCCAGGCCGCTGACACCATAGCGCTGCACCAAGGGTCGTTTCATGGCATTCGGGGCGAGCACGGTAGGCTCTTCGTCAATTGCTTTGGACAGACGCGCGTAAAAGCGATCCGACGTACGGATCGCCAGCGCATCGGTACGCATGACGTCACCAATCAAATGGTAGGTATCCCAGACTTGACGCCCGTAGGGGGAGTCTAGTTCCTCGGGGCGTATTTCAGCCTCGCCATCCACCCAGGAAGACACGGCGGCCTCCCAGGCATTGAGTTGATCATCATCGGAATGGGATTTCAGGGCTTGCATCATCAATCCTTACCACCGTCGTTCACTATCTTCACCATCGAGAATGGGACGCAATTGCGCAGCAATGGCGTCACGGGCTCGAAAGATGCGTGAGCGTACAGTTCCTATAGGGCAGTCCATGGTCTGAGCAATATCTTCGTAGCTCATACCTTCTATTTCACGTAGCACGATAGCCGTCCGCAACTCTTCGGGCAGTGCCTGGATCGCTGTATTTACCGTTTCAGCAATCTGGCGACTGACCATCATCGATTCTGGCGTGCTTATATCGCTTAGGTTGTCGATTCGGTCAAAAGTTTCACCTTCTTCAGTTTCGACGTTCTGCAAAGTGTTGGGACGTCGAGCGGCCGAGGCCTGCCAGTTACGGGCCGTGTTGATCGCAATGCGGTACAGCCAGGTGTAAAAAGCACTCTCGCCCCGGAACTGGGGAAGAGCTCGGTACGCTTTGATGAAGGTTTCCTGAGCCACGTCCTCGACTTCAGACGGGTCACGTACCATGCGGCTGAGCAGACGCATGATTTTGCGCTGGTACTTCAGTACCAGCAGGTCAAAGGCTCGCTTATCCCCACGCTGAACACGTGCAACTAGTTCGGCATCGGTATCGCGTTCACTCATTAAGAATCCTTATTCTGAGCACGGACCTGATGAGACAGTCGGTTGGCACATAAAGACAAGGCCCACCAGTCCTGCTGCGACTGGGCGCGGCGCCATACGGTCACGGTACGGCAAGCCTTGGAGCAATCACGGCGCAAACGCAAGGTCATGAACCAGGCACAACGCCAGATCTGCTCTATTTGCACGGACTCCTTTGCAGCCCCCTCGCACTTCAAGGAGTATAGCCCTGCACGATACGCTAGTGTAGCGCGCTCATCCCATGCCCCACGACTGCGAGCATACAAAAAATAAGCCCACAAAGCACCTGCCAATATTGCCAGAGCCCAGGGCCATTGCCAGCTAGACATTGTCCAGGCCAGGGCTGCTGCAAGCAAGGCACAGACAAAAGCGCCCAGTCGGCGCACCGGAGCCGGAGCTCCGATCGACCAAGACTGGGCGTTACGAGTGGGGCAGTCCAGCTTAGCGAAGACGGCGTACCACCATCGAACCGTTAGTGCCGCCAAACCCGAAGGAGTTGGACAGAGCGACATCAATCTTCATGTCACGCGCCTGGTTGGCGCAGTAATCCAGGTCGCAGGCAGGGTCCTGGTTGAAGATGTTGATGGTTGGAGGCGAGATCTGGTTATACACCGCCAAGGTGGTGAACACCGCTTCAATACCACCGGCCGCACCCAGCAGGTGACCCGTCATGGACTTGGTGGAGTTGACCACCAGCTTGTAAGCGTGATCGCCAAAAGCCAGTTTCAATGCTTCGGACTCGTTCACATCGCCCAATGGCGTGGAAGTACCGTGTGCGTTGACGTACTGAACTTCGTCAGCGTTGATGCCACCGTTACGCAAGGCATTCATCACGCCACGACGCGGACCGTCACGGTCGGGCGAAGTGATATGGTGAGCGTCAGAGCTCATGCCGTAGCCGGAGAACTCGCCGTAAATGCGTGCGCCACGTTTTTTGGCGTGTTCGTACTCTTCCAGTACCAGCACACCAGCGCCCTCACCCAGCACAAAGCCGTCGCGGTCCATATCCCAGGGACGCGATGCCGTTTCAGGATCGTCGTTACGGGTGGACAGAGCACGCATGGCAGCAAAACCGCCAATACCCAGCGGGGACACGGTGGACTCGGCACCGCCAGCAATCATCACATCGGCGTCGCCATACTCGATCAAGCGAGCAGCGTCACCAATGGAGTGCAGGCCGGTTGTACATGCCGACACAACAGCGTAGCTAGGACCTTTCAGGCCCAGGCCGATGGACAATTGGCCAGACACCAGATTGACCAGGGAGCCAGGCACAAAGAACGGGGAAATCCGACGTGGGCCCCGTTCCAGATAATCTTTTTGGGTTTCTTCAATGCGGGGCAAACCACCAATCCCCGAACCTACGATAACGCCGACACGCTCAGCATTGATGCTGTTGATGTCCAGGCCGCAGTCCTTCCAGGCTTGCATACCTGCCACCACGCCGTAATGGATAAAGGTATCCATCTGCTTGGCTTCTTTGGACGAAATGTATGGTGTTAAATCAAAATCCTTGACCTCACCCGCTATCTGGGCTGTTAGGGCCGAAGGATCGAAACGGGTAATACGCCCGATGCCCGAACGCCCATTGACGATGTTATCCCACGCGGTAGGAATATCGTTGCCGACCGGGGAAACAATACCCAGCCCGGTAATCACGACACGTCGTTTCACGGATGACTCCTAAACACAAAAAAAGCGGTTTAAAGGGAATAACTGCGTCTTGCAAGCTAAAGCCGCCGGGCACAGGCTACTCTCTGGAAACCGCTCTGGAGCGAGGGCGTGCACAATGCCGCCCACCCTCTTAATTGAACTTACTGCTTGCTGTGAGAATTGATGTAGTCCACAGCTTGCTGGACCGTCGTGATTTTCTCAGCTTCTTCGTCTGGTATTTCGGTTTCGAATTCGTCTTCGAGCGCCATCACGAGCTCGACCATGTCGAGCGAGTCGGCACCGAGGTCGTCGAGAAAAGAAGATTCGTTTTTGATCTCGGCTTCGTTAACGCCAAGTTGTTCAGCGACGATCTTCTTGACGCGCTGTTCGATGCTTTCCATGCAGATTCTCCAAGTTGGGAAAAATTCCCGCAAATTATAGCCAATCCATACTGCTAAGAGGGATAAGCTATGACAAAAAACGGCGTTCTTGTATGAGGCCCAACGTTATTCTTACAACGCCGGCTCAAGCAATAGGCCCCAAATAATCCCGCAATTTTACCTCAGCCGGGCGCGATGCCAAGCCTTACATGTGCATACCACCATTCACATGGATGGTGCTGCCCGTAATATATTGCGCTTGCGACCCGGCCAGGAAGGCTACCGCATTAGCGATATCTTCAGCAGCGCCCAGTCGTCCCAGGGGGATTTGCGACAAAATTGCCGCCGACTGCTCAGGGGTCAGAGAGCGTGTCATGTCCGTATCAATAAAGCCCGGAGCGACACAATTAACTGTAATGTTACGGCTACCGAGCTCGCGCGCCAAGGCACGGCTCATGCCGGCGACACCGGCTTTGGCAGCTGCGTAGTTGGCTTGACCGGGGTTACCGCTCTCGCCCACCACCGAAGTGATGCTGATGATACGGCCCCAGCGGGCTTTCATCATGGGGCGGATAACGGCACGCGACAGGCGGAACACGGCACTTAGATTGGTCTGGATAACGGCATCCCAGTCTTCATCTTTCAAGCGCATGGCCAGGTTGTCACGCGTAATACCGGCATTATTAACCAGAATGTGCGGGCCACCGTCTTCTTTGCTCAAAGCCGAAATCAGCGCTTCGCAAGCAGCCGGGTCGTCCACGTTCAAAACATGGCCGTAGCTGCCATTCTGATCCAGCACAGCGGAAATCGCCTGTGCGCCGGACTCGGAAGTAGCGGTACCAACCACCTTGGCACCACGTGCCATCAATTCTTTAGCAATCGCCTGACCGATACCACGCGATGCGCCGGTTACCAGGGCAGTCTTGCCGCTTAGGTCCAATTCTTGCATTTATGCTCCCTCCAGGGCTTCCAAAGTGGCCTGCAAGGACGCAGGGTCGCTGATCGACAAGGCGACCAGATCACGGTCAATACGCTTGACCAGCCCCGTCAGCACTTTGCCCGGGCCACACTCGACCACGTGGGTGACTCCTTGAGCCTTCATGGCCTGGATAGTCTCAACCCAGCGCACGGGATGCCAGGCCTGACGGACCAGCGCATCTTTAATCTGTTCGGGGTCGGTAGGCGCGGCTACGTCCACGTTATTGATCACGGAAATAGCAGGAGTTTGCACTTGAACCGAGGCCAGAGCCTGGGCCAGCACAGCAGCTGCCGGTTCCAACAGACTGGAGTGGAAAGGAGCCGATACAGGCAGCACCAAGGCACGCTTGGCACCGGCTTCTTTAGCCAGCGCACATGCACGATCTACCGCTTCCACATTCCCGGCTATCACAACCTGAGCAGGCGCATTGTAGTTAACAGCCTGAACAATCTGCTGTCCCTCAGAGGCACGAGCACACACATCGCGCACTTGATCGTCATCCAGACCCAGCACGGCAGCCATGGTACCGACACCCACAGGTACGGCAGCTTGCATGGCATCGGCACGGATGCGAACCAGCGGAACTGCTTGTTCCAGGCTCAGAGCACCGGCAGCAGTCAGGGCCGAGTATTCACCCAGGCTATGACCGGCCATCACGGCAGGCGCGGGGCCACCGGCCTGAATCCAGGCCTGATACATGGCCACGGCGCTAGCCAGCATGACAGGTTGAGTATTGGTAGTCAGGTTCAGAGCCTCGGCAGGCCCTTGTGCCATCAACTGAGCCAGGTCCTGGCCCAGCGACTGGCTGGCTTGTGCAATGGCTTGCTGTACGACAGCAGACTCGGCCCAGGCATCGAGCATGCCTACGGACTGCGAGCCTTGTCCTGGAAAGACAAACGCAATTTTCATGGTAGAAAAACCCAAAGAGATGAGGCGGTAATCCGGATCGCGCTACTTAGCAGCGGACCAGCACCGAACCCCAGGTAAAGCCGCCACCCACGCCTTGCAACAGCGCCAGATCACCGGCACGGATACGACCATCCCGGCGAGCGGCATTCAGGGCCAATGGCACACTGGCTGCCGAGGTGTTGGCATGTTGATCAACCGTGATAACCACCTTCTCGGAGGGGATACCCAGCTTACGACCTAGAAAATTGATGATACGAACGTTGGCCTGGTGCGGCACCAGCCAATCGATATCGGCCAGAGAGACGCCAGCCTGTTCGCAGACTTGATTGGCCGAAGCGGCCAGAGAAGTGACAGCCAGCTTGAACACAGCCTGACCATCCATACGCAGGAAGGGATCGCCCACTACCTGACCGTGCGAGACATTGCCTGCCGCGCACAAAATACCCATTTGACTGCCATCTGCATTGAGCTGGGCAGCCAGAACACCGGGTTCATCGCTGGCTTGCAGAACCACAGCGCCCGCACCGTCGCCAAACAGGACGCAGGTAGAGCGGTCGTTCCAGTCCAGGATGCTGGAGAACACTTCGGCACCGATGACCAGCGCATTGCGCGCACGGCCGGCCTTGATCATGGCGTCGGCAGTCGTCAGTGCATAGACAAAGCCGCTGCACACCGCTTGTACGTCGTACGCGGCAGCGCCCTTGTTGCCCAATTCGGCCTGCACCAGACACGCGGTGCTGGGGAAAACGTAATCGGGAGTGGAAGTAGCCACCACAATCAGGTCCAGATCCTGGGCAGCAATGCCCGCATCTTCCAGCGCCTGACGCGCGGCCTGGGTTGCCAAGTGGCTGGTACGGACACCGGGATCGGCAAGATGACGCTGGTGAATACCGGTACGCTCGACAATCCACTGATCGGAGGTTTCGATACCCTTTTGAGCCAGCTCCACCGCTAGATCATCGTTAGACACAATCCGAGGAGGCAGGTAGCCGCCTGTACCGATAATCTTGGCAAATATCGTCATTTTATGTTCCCGATCAAGCCCGTTCTTATGAGGACGAGGGCTCTGAAGTATGGCGTGTATCTGGTTCGCCGCTTTGCTCTTCATGCAAGTTCACACTTTGCATGATGCGTTCGACTGCCTGGCTGGTACCGCTGAGCAGACCATTGAGCACCGCACCGCGGGCCCGTTGCAAAGCATAACCGAAAGCGTAGGCATCGGCAGAACCATGACTCTTGATAACAATACCGCGTAAACCCAAAAGGGCCGCACCGTTATGACGGCGATTATCCACCCTGTCGCGGAAACGATTCAAGACAGGACGAGCCAGCAAAGCGGACACTTTGCTCAAGGGGTCACGGGTAAATTCGTCGCGCAGCATACTGCCGACCATCTTGGCCAGCCCTTCAATGGATTTAAGGACCACATTGCCCACGAAACCGTCGCACACGACCACGTTGACGGTACCTTTGCAGATATCGTCGCCTTCTACGTTGCCGTAAAAATTCAGTCCGCTGGAGCGCAGCAATTCAGCCGCCTTCTTGACGACCTCGTTGCCCTTGATGACCTCTTCACCAATATTGAGCAAGCCCACGGTGGGACGCTCATGACGATCCACGATACTGGCCAGCGCAGAACCCATGATGGCGAACTGCAACAGGTGTTCTGCGGAACAATCCACATTGGCACCCAGGTCCAGCATGATCGTGGCCCCGCCCTTTTGGTTAGGGATGGACGTGGCAATGGCTGGGCGATCAATCCCATCCAGAGTTTTGAGTACGTAGCGCGAAATTGCCATCCATGCGCCGGTATTGCCCGCAGAAATGCAGGCATCAGCTATCCCGTCCTTGACGGACTGGGCAGCCACTCGCATGGAGGAGTCTTTTTTGCGGCGCAGGGCCACCTCGACCGAATCGGCCATGGTGACAACTTCGGATGCGGGAAGAATGTCGTACCAGGAGGTATCGACATTACCTTGCGCACGCAATGTTTGCTCGATGGCCTGAGGCTCGCCAACCAATAAGCAGTGCACATCCGGATAGCGCTTGGCAAAAAGCAGCGCTGCAGGGACAGTGACGGATAAACCGATATCGCCGCCCATGCAATCGATGGCAATACGTATTTTTTTGTTAGACATCAAGCATGCAACCTATGTTGCTTGCAACGACAAAGAGACTATTACTCGTCGTTCTTTGTTTTCAGCACTTTACGGCCACGGTAGATGCCGTTAGGGCTGATGTGGTGACGCAGGTGCAGTTCGCCAGTCGTAGGCTCGATAGCCGTCGAAGGACCAGTAAGCGCGTCGTGCGAACGACGCATGTTACGCCGGGACGGGCTCTTTTTATTCTGCTGAACAGCCATGATGACTCCTGTAGATGGACAACCCCGAATAAATGGGTGCAGCCCGAAAAAATTAACGAATTAGTAACAA
The DNA here is from genome assembly GCF_024266725.1 of Alcaligenes sp. NLF5-7. NCBI lineage: Bacteria > Pseudomonadati > Pseudomonadota > Betaproteobacteria > Burkholderiales > Alcaligenaceae > Alcaligenes > Alcaligenes sp. NLF5-7. Next base: position 3,105,716 of record NZ_CP100755.1, on the reverse strand, counting down.
ACAATCAAGACTTCTTGAGCGAGCCCAATACGGCAAACGGGGACGGCCGCTCAAAGGCAGACTCATCCAGGTCGTCAGACTTGGCTTCCATGGACAGCGACTGCGCGTCGGGACAAACCTCATGGCGCGGCACATAAGGCACGCTAAGAATCAGCTCGTCCTCGACCAGTCCCAGGACATCCAACTGGCCTTCACACAAGATGCGATCAGGACCTTCCGTATCGTCATCATCCAGCTCAAGTTCGTCCTCGGTTGCCACAATCTGTACTTCGTTGGAAATATCGATGGGCCACTCAAAAGGCTTCACACAGCGCTGGCATTCCAAAATGACACTACCTTTGGCCTGCACATGCACAAAACGACGCCGGGCAGAATCTTCCCGACCCGACACACTCCAGTCAATGCGCAAATCGCCTTGATCGGGCAAATCGGATACCAGACGAGACAAATCTTCCACCAGCACCTGGCCCGACATTTCCTGAGGGGCACGGGCTAGATTCAAGGTGTCGATATACTGTGTCGTCATAAGTATGCTTAGGGCATCAAACCACGGTTTTACCAGGATCTGGAACCGCTTGTTTGTTCTGCCTTATTTGTCGCTTTCGCTTGTTTGCTGCTTGCTTGTTTCACTGCCTTGGTATCGCTTGGGGGCTCTACCACTTTTTCTTGTACTGCTTTTTTTCCTGCCCCTCGGTATTGAAGCATGTAAAGCGCAGTCGGCAAACCGCCAAGCTAGCCCACAACCATTTCAATAACGAAGAAAACATTAGATAATACCGTGCTAAGCACAAGGCAGTCAAACCAAAGCACAGCTAAAACACACTATGCGTCTCATCCTTGCATCAAGCTCAGTCTATCGCCGCGCTATGTTAGCGCGTTTGGGCTTGCCTTTCACCTGTCAGTCTCCTGACATTGATGAAACCCCACTTCCCGCAGAGGCTCCCGCCCAGCTCAGCCTGCGTCTGGCGCGTGAAAAAGCGGCCCGTATCAGCCAGCTGAACCCAGGCGCCCTCGTGATCGGCTCCGATCAGGTCGCCACATCGGGCCAGGATGTTATTGGCAAGCCTGGCGACCATGCCGGTGCGCAGAAACAACTGCGTCGCCTGAGCGGTCAAGACATCGATTTCCATAGCGCTTTATGCGTGACGGATGGCCAGGAATTTCTGTGCAGCGATATTGTTACCAATTGTCGTTTTCGCGCATTGAGTGATGAAGAAATCGAGCACTATTTGCTGCAGGAAAAACCGTATGACACCGCTGGCAGCGCCAAGGCCGAAAGCCTGGGTATTGCCCTGATGGAGTCCATGCGCTCGGACGACCCAACCGCTATCATTGGCCTGCCGCTGATCGAGCTGTGCACCATGCTGCGTCACTTTGGCTTGAACCCCTTGCGCCCCACCCTTTTGCCCCCTTCCGTTTAGGACTGATACGCCATGCCCCAAGCCGCCCCTTTGCACCTGATCCCCGTAGGCTTAAGCGAGAGCCCGATCAGCGGCTGGCTACCCGCCGACGTCAAGGCTTTGACGCGCGAACTGACCGTCTTTATTGCCGAGAACGCCAAAACCGCCCGTGCTTTCCTGAAACTGGTTGAGCCCGTGGTACCCCTGCAAGAAATCACTATTCACACGCTGGACAAGCGCGGCAATAAACCCGGTGAAATGCGTGAGTGGTTGAAAACAGCCCTGCAAGGTCAAGCCATTGGTCTGGTATCGGAAGCTGGCTGCCCCGCCGTCGCCGACCCCGGTGCGCTGGTAGTTGCCATGGCCCACGAAATGAAGATCCCCGTGCGCCCTCACGTTGGCCCCTCTTCCATTTTGCTGAGCCTGATGGCCAGCGGCCTGGACGGTCAGCAGTTTGTATTCCACGGCTATGCGCCTGTAGATGGGGCCGCTCGCGCCAAGCAGCTCAAGCAATGGGAAAGCCAGTCCCAAGCTCTGAAACAAACCCAGATCCTGATCGAAACACCTTATCGCAACCAGGCCATGTACAGCACCTTGCTGCAGTCCCTCAAGCCCACAACACGCTTGTGCCTGGCTCGTGACCTGACAGGTACGCGTGAATTGATCCAGACTGCCACAGTTGAACAATGGCGCGAGCGCCAGCCGCCTGCCCTGGACAAAACCCCCTGCATTTTCCTGTTTCTGGCTGGTCGTTAAGATGAAATCCCTGTCTTTTCTTACACCCGCCTTGAAGCGCAGCGTTCAGATTGGCGTACTTAGCCTGACGGCCTTATTGGCGGCTTGTGGCAGTAGCGGCCCCTTCAAACTTGATGACAGCTATAGCGCTCAGGGCCAGAACAGCCGAGTGCGTTATCTGGTCATGCACTACACCGCTGGCGACCACGCCACCTCCCTGAAGGTGCTGACACAGCGTGATGTCAGCGCCCATTACCTGGTCAGCGACGAGCAGCGTCCCACTGTCTACCGTCTGGTTCCAGAGGAACGCCGCGCCTGGCATGCAGGTCTGGGCTCCTGGTACGGTTTCACAGACCTGAATACCGGCTCTATCGGCATCGAAATCGTTAACATGGGCCGCTTGGCAGATGGTCGCTGGGCTCCGTATACGTCCGGGCAGATTGAAGCAATCAAAGCACTGCTGAAAGACCTGGCTCAGCGCCATGGCGTGTCTGCCCGCAATATTATTGGCCACAGCGATGTTGCCCCACAACGCAAGCTGGACCCCGGCCCTCATTTCCCCTGGAAGGAACTGGCCCAAGCAGGCATAGGCCGCTGGTACAAGGAATCACAGGCCCGAGCACTGCAGGCGCAGTACGCCACGCGCCCCCTGCCCTCTGCTGCTCAAACCCAGGCCCTGCTGCGCAAAGCAGGCTACGAAACGCCTGACAGTGGCGTGTTCGACAAGGCCACACAAAACGTGATCGCCGCCTTCCAGATGCACTACCGCCCAGCCCGCTACGACGGCACTTTGGATGCCGAAACAGCCGCCATTCTGCAAAGTCTGGATTGATAAAAAAAACAGGTAATGGGCTTATGCTCATTACCTGTTTTTCTTAGTGCGCTGTCTTATTCAATACGGGCCAGCGGCGCAAAACCAGCAAGCCCACCAGAACCAAACCATAGACATAAACTTCCACCACATCATTTTTACCAGTACGAATCAGGTAAAAGTGCAGGATGGAAAGGACCGCCGCCAAATACACGGTTTGATGCAAGCGGCTCCAGCCACGACCCAAACGTTTCTGCCAGCCATGCGTGGAGGTCAGGGTCAGGGCCAATAAAATCAGCACAGCCACTACCCCGATCGCAATCAAGGGCCGCTGCACCACGTCCTGCCACATGGACAGCCAGTCGCCCGAGCGATCCCACCAGGCCCAGGCCAGGGTATGCAAAGCTGCATAAAAAAAACTGAACAAACCCAACATGCGGCGCCAACGCACCAAGGCGGGCTGAGCCAGCAAACGCCTTACAGGACTTAAAGCCAGGGTCAGCAGCAAGAGTACCAAGGCCCAAACCCCACTGGATCGGGTCAAAAATTCAGCTGGATTGGCACTTAGGCCATTGTTGAAACCCAACCATACCCAGCGCCCCAAGGGAAACAAGCCCAGCAAGAATACCAAGGGCTTGAGCCTATCCAACTGCGCAGCCTTCCAGGTACTCATCAGTAATAACGCCTTAAGTCCATATCGGCATACAGACCTGCCACGTCTTCGGCATAGCCGTTAAAAGGCAAAGTCGGCTTTTTGGTGGCGAAGAATCCCGAACCGATGACACGTTCAGTGGCCTGGCTCCAGCGGGGATGCGGCACTTCCGGGTTCACATTGGCGTAAAAGCCATACTCATGCGGAGCCACCTTCATCCAGCTGGACTCGGGCATGGTGTCCGTCAAGGTGATGCGCACCAAAGACTTGGCCGATTTGAACCCATACTTCCACGGCACGATCAGCCGCACAGGTGCTCCATTCTGAACAGGCAGGCTTTTTCCGTACAGACCGGTAGCCAGCAGAGTCAAAGGATGCATGGCCTCATCCAACCGCAGCGCCTCCACATAGGGCCAGGCCAAGATACGAGAGCGTAGACCCGGCATGGTTTCCGGGTCCGCCGCTGTTTCAAACCGAACAAAGCGGGCCGAACCCTGGGGCGACGCCTGCTTTAGCAAGGCCGACAAGGAATAGCCCACCCAGGGCACCACCATGGACCAGGCTTCAACACAACGCAGACGATAAATACGCTCTTCCAAAGGGGCCAGCTTCAATATCCGGTCCATATCCAAGGTAAGCGGCTTGTTCACCAAACCGTCAATCTGCAAAGTCCAGGGTTCAGTCTTGAATTTCCCCGAATGGCGGGCAGGATCTTCCTTGCCCGTGCCAAATTCGTAGAAATTATTGTAGGAGGTGACATCGGACTCGCTGGTGGGCATATCGTCCAGTTTCCAGCGCTGGGAAGGCGTGAACGACAAGTCCTGCCCTACCGGGACCGCCTGAGCCCGACCCGGCAAGCTGGCCGCCAGGGCCAAGGCGCCGGGAGCCTGCAAAAGCAGGCGGCGGCGCGCCCGCCAGACCGACTCGTCGGTAATTTCAGAGGGACGTATGGGCTGCGAACGTGATTTGAACATCTCCATCTCCTGAACCTGTCTGGCAAGATGGTCGTCAAACCGGCTTGCCGCCTATTAAATCCGTGCCAATACCCAATCGCGCATTTGCGCCACATTATCAACCATGACCGTGGGCTCAGCCTTGGCCAGGGTTTGAGGATCATGCGCGCCGTAAGTGACAGCCACGCTATCCATGCCCGCATTGGCCGCCATATGAATATCGTGCACGGTATCGCCCACCATCAAGACCTGCTCGGGCTCCAACATCAATTCGGCCAGCAATTGATGCAGCATTTCCGGGTCCGGCTTGCTGCGGGTTTCATCTGCACAACGGGTAGCATCAAAAAAAGTGCTGAGATTGACCTGCTGCAGCACTCTATCCAAACCTTGACGACTTTTACCCGTTGCCACTCCTAAGGCAATCTGGCGGCCCCGAAGTTCACCCATGAAAGGCAAAATTCCGTCAAACAGCTTGATATGCGGGTCGCGCTGCATAAAGTGATGCCGATAGCGCTCCAGAAACAGCGGCATCTGCTCGGCAGTCAAATCCGGCACAGCGCGATACAAGGCGCTTTCCAGCGACAAACCAATAACCCAGCTGGCTTGCTGAATCGAGGGCACAGGCAATTGCAGATCCGCACTGGCCAACTGAATAGAACTGGCAATTGAGTACGTCGAATCCATAACTGTGCCGTCCCAATCAAACAGAACGGCGGCGTAACGCGTCATAACTACTTCTCCAAACGCTCAAGAACGGCCTGACAGGCAGCCGGCAAGGCGGCCTCCAGAACCAGAGGCTGTCCGGTGACAGGATGATTGAACTCCAGGCGCCCCGAATGCAGGAACATGCGCTTGAAGCCCTGGCGGGCGAATTGATCGCGAATGGCATCGTCGCCATACTTGTCGTCGCCCACAATCGGAAAGCCCGAATGGGCCAAATGAACCCGGATCTGGTGAGTGCGGCCGGTTTTCAGCTCCGCCTGTACCAAAGTAAAGCGACCAAAACGGCGCTGCATGGTGATGATGGTATGCGCAGGCTTGCCAGTCGGGTCAACCTTGACGCGCCGCTCCCCGCTTTCGGTCAGCCAGCGCAGCAAGGGGAAACGGATATGCTGGCGATCGTTCACCCAATCGCCCTGCACCAGCGCCCAATAAAATTTGCGAGCACGGATTTCGCGGAACATATCGTGCAAACCAACCAGGGCAGCACGACGCTTGGCGATAATCAGCAAACCGGAGGTATCCCGGTCCAGACGGTGGGCCAGCTCCAGAAAGGGCTCCTGAGGACGGGCAGCACGCAACTGCTCGATGACACCAAAAGACACACCACTGCCACCATGCACGGCAACACCAGCAGGCTTGTCGATGACCATCAGGTGCTCGTCCTCGAACACCACCGGGAAAACGGCAGCGGGAACATGACGCGGCTGCTCGGGCTCGGGCAGGCGCAGCGGCGGAATGCGCACCATATCGCCGTCCTGCAAACGATAGTCACTGCTGATACGGCCTTTATTCACGCGCACCTGACCGCCACGGATCGCTTTGTAAATGTGGCTTTTTGGCACCCCTTTACATTCACGTAACAAAAAATTATCTATACGCTGACCTGCCCGCGTTTCATCAATGCGTAATATTCGCACTTGAGGGGCTGATCTTTGTGATTCATGAGGTTTGCACATAACAAAAAGGGGCATATAATCGCTTCAGCCTATGGAAGCTGAGACTGGGTCCAGCGTAGAGATGCAAAGGGTGCGTCTCCGTTGGATGACCAAGGACTGATAATTGTATCCTTGAGTTCCAGCTTCCGGGTCATAAGGTCGCCGGGGTGAGTCCGAAATAGCGAAAGTCGTGTGGCAAGAAGGCCCGCTTTCCAAGAGATGTTTTCCTCCCGCGTGCGGCGCTGAATTCCTGCACAGATTGTCCCGCTCTTTTGCACCAGCCGCATGATTTATGCGGCTGCCGTTCCCCCAGCAATTTTATATTCGTCAAACACACACCGTGACTCTGACCCCCCTGCTGATTGAACTTCGCGCTTTGGCGCGACTCGTGCCTCCCAGACTATAAGCCGGTAGGCCGATTTTGCCTGCCTGCACCAAACTGATGCAGCTATAGCGCTACACACCTGTGACCCGCGGTCGTGCGCCGATATTTCGGTGCTCCATGACAACGGAGATCCACACTCATGAAACGCATGTTGTTCAATGCGACGCATCAAGAAGAACTACGCGTCGCCATTGTCGACGGTCAAAAACTGATTGACCTCGACATCGAAACAGCCGGGCGCGAACAGCGCAAAGGCAATATCTACAAAGGGGTCATCACCCGCATCGAACCCGGCCTGGAAGCCTGCTTCGTCAGCTACGGTGAAGAGCGTCACGGCTTTCTGCCATTCAAGGAAGTAGCTCGCAGCTACTTCAAGGAAGGGGTTGATGTACGCAGCGCCCGCATCCAGGACGCCCTGGTTGAAGGCCAGGAACTGATCATCCAGGTTGAAAAAGAAGAGCGTGGCAACAAGGGCGCTGCCCTGACCACCTTCATTTCCCTGGCAGGCCGCTATCTGGTTCTGATGCCCAACAACCCCCGTGGGGGTGGCGTATCGCGCCGCGTTGAAGGCGAAGACCGGCAGGAACTGCGCGAAGCCATGGACCAGCTGGACATTCCGCAGGGCATGAGCATCATCGCCCGCACCGCAGGTATCGGCCGCAGCGTCGAAGAGCTGCAGTGGGACCTGAACTACCTGATGCAGTTGTGGACCGCCATTGACGGCGCTGCCCGCGACAATGCAGCTCCTATCCTGATTTATCTGGAATCCAGCCTGGTTATCCGGGCCATCCGCGATTACTTCTCGCCCGATATTGGCGAAATCCTGATCGACACGGACGAGATTCACGAGCAGGCCGCCGCTTTCATGAGCGTGGTCATGCCCGACAATCTGCATCGCGTAAAGATGTACCGCGATGACATCCCGCTGTTCTCGCGCTTTCAGATCGAACACCAGATCGAAACCGCCTACTCGCGTACCGTGCAATTGCCTTCGGGCGGTGCTGTCGTTATCGACCACACCGAGGCCCTGGTTGCCATTGACGTGAACTCGGCTCGCTCCACGCGTGGTGCCGACATTGAAGAAACCGCCCTGCGCACCAACCAGGAAGCCGCCGACGAAGTGGCCCGCCAGTTGCGTTTGCGTGACTTGGGTGGCCTGATTGTTATCGACTTTATCGATATGGAAGACAGCAAGAACCAGCGTGCTGTCGAACAACGCCTGCGTGATGCCCTGCACCTGGACCGTGCTCGCGTCCAGATGGGCAAGATCTCGCGCTTTGGTCTGATGGAACTGTCCCGTCAGCGCCTGCGCCCTGCCCTGAACGAAGGCTCCCACATCACTTGCCCACGATGCACCGGCACTGGCGTCATTCGTGATGCCGAATCCAGCGCCCTGCACGTACTGCGTCTGCTGCAAGAAGAAGCCATGAAAGAAGGCACGGCCGCCCTGCACGCTCAGGTGCCGGTGGATGTGGCTACCTTCCTGCTGAACGAAAAACGCGCTGACATCACCAAGATCGAATCGCGCCTGAACATTGCCCTGATCCTGATTCCGAACAAGAATCTGGAAACCCCACACCACATCATCGAGCGCCTGCGCCACGACGACCCCCGTCTGGACGAACTGCGCAGCAGCTACGAGCTGGTCCAGCAGCCTGAGCAGCAAGACAGCTTGGTGCCGCACCGCAGCCACGAAATCAAGCCTCGTCCAGAAGCCCTGGTCAAGAGCACCACACCGGCCCAGCCAGCTCCCATGAGCAAGCCTGCTGCCGCCGCAGCCGCCAGCGCCGCTGCTAGCGACAACAAGCCCGGCCTGCTCAAGCGCCTGCTGAACTGGTTGTCCGGCGCACCTGCCGAACCCGTGGCCGAGACCACCAAATCCGAAAGCAGCAAATCCTCCTCTGGCCGCCGCCAAGGTCGTCCCGGCCAATCCAATAGTGGCCGTGGCCAAGGTGGTCGTGGCCGTCGCCAGTCCAACCGCCCGGAAGCGGCTCAGGAAGAAAAAGCCAGCACGGAAAACACCGGCAGTAATACCCGTGGTCGCCGCCGTAACGCCTCAGCAGGTAACGAATCTGCTCTGGAAACTCCACAAAGCGCCAACACCACGCCCGCCACTGCCGACGAAGGCAGCAGCAACAGCCGCAACCCACGTAACCGCCGTGGCCGTGGCCGTCAACGCCGTGAAGAAGGCAGCACAGAAAACGTCGAGCTGAACAAAGACGTCGCCAGCACTGAAGCCCAGCACGAACAGGCTGCTGCCGCAGTGGCCAGCGTCGCCGTAGTGGCTGCCGTGGCCGCCACCAAGCAAGAAGCGCAAACCCGCGCTGAACAGCTGGCCGAGGCCGACAGCGCTGATACCAGCGACAACTCGGATGCCGAAACCGACGAGAACAGCGAAAACGGCGCTCTGGACCCAGAACGCAAACGTCGCCGTCGTCGTAGCCGTCGTGGTCGTCGTAACACCGACGCCAACGCCGTAGCCGAGAACGAAGAGAACAACGAAGAAGGCAATACCAGCGCCTACGTTGCTCACGAAACACCTAGCTTCAACCCCGCTGCCCTGGATGCCCAGGAACAAGCTGCCGCCCAAACCGCAGCAGCCGAGCCTGAACAGCCCCAAGCAGCCGTAGAAGCACCAGCAGCCCAAGAAGCCGCTCCTGTCGCCGTAGAGGCCTCTCAAGAAGCTCCTGCCGCTACCCCAGCTGCACAGCAAACTGAAGAAGTCGCTACAACCCAGGTAAGCGCTGTTGAAACCGCTCCAGCCCAGGAAGAAGTAGCCACTCCAGCCGTTCAGGCCGAAGTTGCTCCAGAAGCTCCTGCCGCAGAAGAAACCGTTGCTCCTGTGCAAGCAGAAGCTGCCGCCGAACCTGCCAAAGCAGAAGTGACCGAAGCTCAAGCTGAAGCTGTAGAAACAGCCGCAGCGCCCGCAGAAACGCAAGCCGCAGCAGAAACCCCAGCCGTTGAAGCCGCTCCAGTGGAAACTGCAGCCGTAGAAACCGCTACTGCCCAGGAAGAAGTTGCTGCTCCAGCCGCTCAGGCCGAGGTAGCGCCAGAAGCTCCTGCCGCTGAAGAAGCTGTTGCTCCTGCGCAAGCAGAAGTTGCTGCCGAACCAGCCAAAGCAGAAGCCACCGAAGCTCAAGCTGAAGCCGTGGAGACAACTGCTACTCCCGCAGAAGCACAACCTGCAGTTGAAGCCCCGGCCGTTGAAGCCACTCCAGTGGAAACCACAGCCGTAGAGACTCGCGTTGAGACTCAAACGACTGCAGCTGCAAAAGCCCCTGCTGCCGAACAAGCACAGAAGCCCACAGCCGCCCCTCTGGAAGCCGTACTGAACGCAGCGGGCATCGAACTAGTGGAAACCGTTCGCTCGGCAACACAGGACGACTACCAGCCCGCACCAGTGCGCCTGGGTCGCCCACGCAAGCAACGTGCTGCAGAAACCGAGAACAGCGAGCCGCTGCAACAGGTTGAAACGCAGTAAACAGCAAGACTAAAAACGCCGCCCACAAGGGCGGCGTTTTTTATGCCTGTCGCATCCGTTTTTTTATACCTACCCGTATCCACAAAGAGTAGTCACCTGGGCCCTTTCTCCTTCCCCGCTAATCCCAGCCTCCCAAAAAAGTCACTATTCTCTTTCACCCAAACCCAAACCTAGCCTAGCTCCGCCTGCTGCAGCGTCGAGCTCGGCGTTAAACCTGCCCTGGCCTTAATCCCAAGCCTATAAATCTTTCAACTCCAGCAGCAGACACAGCCAAATATAAAAATAAAGAGAAAAACAAAGCTGAAACCAACAATGCAGAAAACGCGCGTACACACACAACCGAACGAGGCATAGCTTCCAACACAGGCTCAGGTACAAGTACAAGCACTGGGCAGGACAGGCACAGGTGCAGGTGCAGGTGCAGGTGCAGATAGTAGATACAGCCCTCTATTTGAGCCCTCTGCGATATTCCTTTTTTCTTGGTGTGGGGAGTACGGCCCTGGGGCGAGTCAGGGACTTGGCCGCGGGTCATTGAACAATCCAGGGTGCAAGCCCAGTGAACTCGCCAGGTACTTGGTCCGGGGGACCAAGTACCTGGCGAGTTCACTGGGCGCCTGGATTGTTCAATAGCCAAGGGTACCCGTGCGCAGCACGGGCCAGGGCCCCGCCCCAGGGTCGTACTCCCCACACCAAGAAAACCAACCCAATCTCGCCCTGAAGCTTCAACTCACAAGCCAACGCCTCAATACCAAAAACCGCTTTGCAAAAAAACAAAAACACGGCAGCCCAAAAAAAACGCCACCTAAACCCAGGTGGCGTTCTTCTTTAGCAATTCCTTGGCAATCAAGAATGCCGCGACACAGCCTCAGCCGGCTGACGAGTCAGCAAAGCCAGCAACTCGGCCAGCTCACGCTGCAGCTCGCGACGATCAACCACCATATCGATAGCGCCCTTCTCCAGCAAGAACTCGGCACGCTGGAAGCCTTCGGGCAGTTTCTCGCGCACAGTCTGCTCAATCACGCGAGGACCGGCAAAACCGATCAAGGCATTAGGCTCGGCAATCACCACATCGCCCATAAAAGCGAAACTGGCCGACACACCACCCATGGTGGGATCAGTCAAAATACTGATGAACGGCAAGCCCGCCTCGGACAATTCAGCCAAAATAGCCGTCGTCTTGGCCATCTGCATCAGAGAGAACAAGCTCTCCTGCATACGCGCACCACCCGAAGCGGCCACGCAAATAAAAGGACTGCGGTTGGCAATAGCCGCCTGCACACCACGTGTGAAACGTTCGCCCACCACGGAACCCATGGAACCGGCCATGTATTCAAACTCGAAGCAGGCCACCACGGCAGGCACAGACAGAATCGTGCCGCTCATGACCACCATGGCTTCAGTTTCGCCCGTCTGCTTGGCCGCCTCGGAAACGCGCTCGGTGTACTTGCGCGAATCGCGGAACTTCAAGGGGTCCATAGGACGGGTGTTGGAACCAATCTCGGTCTGGCCTTCAGGGTCCAGCAAGGACTTGATCCGGGCACGAGCACCAATGCGCATGTGATGGCTGCATTTGGGGCAGACATTCAAGGTGGCCTGGAGATCTTCCTTGTAGAGCACAGACTCACACGACGGACATTTCACCCACAGCCCTTCGGGAACGCGACGGCTGCTTTCGGGGTTACGGTTAATTCGCGGCGGGAGTATTTTCTCGATCCAGCTCATTGTTAGATCCTGTTTTCGCCTGGCCGGCACCCGGCCCACCAAGCTCTTTATTCTGAAAAAAAGCGCCTGTTCCTAAAGAACAGGCAGATGATTCTATACGCGGAATAGGTATTTAGGCTAATTATCCAGTGCCTGACGTATCTGTGCGAGCCATTGGCTGGCTGCTGCAACCGCAGCCGCATCCATATCCTTTTGCTCTTTGCCAGCGTTCTCCTGCACAGCCTGTTCCATGGTCTGGATCAGCTTGGAGCCAATGACAACTGCATCCGCACTACGGGAAATAGCTTTGGCGCTTTGCGCGTCCCGAATCCCGAAACCCACTCCGACCGGAATTTTGACGTGCTGACGAATACGCTGCAAGTGTTGTTCCACATCAGCCACATCAATCTGGGCCGAACCGGTCACACCTTTCAGGGACACATAATACACATAGCCCTGCGCCAAAGCGGCTACCTTGGCAATACGCTCGTCCGTGGACGTAGGCGAGAGCAGGAAAATGGTATCCACGCCCTGCTCGGTCAGCAAACGGGTGAAATCCTCGGACTCCTCAGGTGGGTAGTCCACCGTCAGCACACCGTCCACACCCGCCTTGCCTGCCATGACAGCAAATTCAGCCTGACCGATACGCTCAATAGGATTGGCGTAACCCATCAGAACAACCGGCGTTTCCTCGTCGATCAAGCGAAACTGCTGCACAATCTCCAGCACTTTACGCAAGCCCACACCACGGCTGATGGCACGTTCAGCCGCTTGCTGAATCACCGGGCCATCGGCAGTGGGATCAGAAAACGGCACACCCAATTCAATGACATCTGCCCCGGCCTGACGCAAGGCATGCATCAAGGCCACGGTAGCAGGCACCGAAGGGTCTCCGGCCGTAATATAAGGCACCAGGGCACAGCGCCCGTTCAAACCTTCAAACGTCTTTTTCAGACGCACATTACTCGACATATCCGTTCCCGATTGCTTACAGAGTCAAGCCGCCGTACTCGGCGACCGTGTGCATGTCCTTATCACCGCGACCAGACAAACTGACCAGGATGATTTTATCCTTGGGCAAAGTCGGGGCAATGCGAGCCGCATGGGCCAGCGCGTGCGAGGACTCCAGCGCGGGCATGATGCCTTCGATGCGGCAGCAATCGTGAAACGCTTTCAGGGCGTCTTCATCGGTGCAGGTGGCGTATTGCGCACGGCCACAATCTTTCAGCCAGGCGTGCTCGGGACCCACACCGGGGTAATCCAGGCCAGCCGACACCGAGTGCGTAGGCATGACGTTACCGTCATCGTCCTGCAGCACATAGGTACGGTTACCGTGCAGCACACCCACCATGCCCTTGTTCAGGGAAGCCGAGTGCTCCAGCGTATCCAGACCGCGGCCAGCCGCTTCCACTCCGATCAGCTCCACATCCTTGTGCTCGATGTAGGGGTAGAAAATGCCCATGGCATTGGAACCACCGCCCACCGACGCCAAAACGTAGTCAGGCTGACGACCGGCGTCCTGAGGCATTTGCTCCACGCACTCGTCACCGATCACGCATTGGAAGTCGCGCACCATCATCGGGTAAGGATGAGGGCCAGCCACCGTGCCAATGATGTAGAAGGTATTGCTGATATTGGTGACCCAGTCGCGCATGGCTTCGTTCAGCGCGTCTTTCAGGGTGCGCGAACCGGATTCCACAGGAACGACCGTCGCACCCAACAACTTCATGCGGTACACATTGGAAGCCTGACGGCGCACGTCCTCGCTACCCATGTAGACCACACACTCCAGACCATAGCGGGCGGCGACCGTAGCCGTTGCCACGCCGTGCTGGCCTGCACCGGTTTCAGCAATAATGCGTGGCTTGCCCATGCGGCGAGCCAGCAGAATCTGACCGATACAATTGTTGATCTTGTGTGCGCCAGTGTGATTGAGATCTTCGCGCTTGAACCAGATCTGAGCTCCACCTAGTTGCTCCGACCATCGACGGGCATGGTACACGGGGCTGGGACGACCGACAAAATGCTTGAGTTCGTAGTGAAACTCGCGCAGAAACTCAGGATCGTTCCGATACTGTTCGTAGGCTGCTTTCAACTCGTCCAGGGCGTGGACCAGCGTTTCAGCGACAAACGAACCACCAAACTGACCAAAATGTCCATCCGGGTCGGGCAAGGTATAGGTTTTCAAAGCTCGCTCTCTTGATTGACAAGAACAATCGCGGGCACAACGCCCGCGAGGTTTAGGTTTACCGATTTTAGCAGTTCAGGACGAGTAGCGGCGGGCGCTGACGCCCGATAACTCGTTCAAGGCCGCTAAAGCCTTTTGAATTTGCTCGCCATCACGCACTTCAATAGTAAATATCATGCGCGTCAACGAGCGGCGACTCAAGGTGTTGATACCCGTTACGTTCAAACGCAGGCGGGCAAACACTTCCGAGAGATCACGCAAGAGGCTGGGATGCTCCTGAGCCTCAATGGCCAGATCCACGGGATACTGAGTCTCCCCCGTATCGCCCCAATCGACGCTAATAGCCCTTTCAGGTTGTCGATCAGCCAGTTCCTGGTAGGACTTGCAGTCAGCACGGTGTATGGACACGCCCCGACCACGAGTCACAAAACCAGCAATCAGATCAGGGGGTGCGGGACGGCAGCAACGGGCCAGCTGCGTCATTAGCGAATCTACACCCACCACCAGCACGCCGCTTTTCCCGGTCTTGGAAACACTTTCCCGGGCCGCATCAAACACACGCTGTACGGGTTCTTCCTCCTGCACATCCTCACGGAACAAGGCATCCACCTGGCGCAGGCTGAACTCATCCTTGGCCACGGCAACATACAGGTCATCCGCCTTGGCAAAGCCCAGCTGTTGCGCCATCTGCTCCAGATTCACGGCCGTACGACCCAGTCGTTGTAACTCTTTTTCGACCATGCTCTGGCCTTGAGAGATGCGCTGCTGCAACTCAATCGCGTTGAACCAGGCGCGCACCTTGGAGCGCGAGCGTGGGCTGGCCAGAAAGCCCAACTGCACGTTCAGCCAGTCACGCGATGGACCGCCGGATTTGGCCGCCACAATCTCTACCGTCTGACCAGTCGACAAGCGCGTGGACAAAGGCACCATCTGTCCATCAACCCGCGCACCCCGGCAACGGTGGCCCAGATCGGTATGCAGGTAGTAGGCAAAGTCCACCGGCGTCGCCCCCACAGGCAGCTCGATAACCCGAGCCTGCGGCGTCAGCACATAAATATGTTCGTCTTCCTGAGCCTTCAAAGGCCTGGCAACAGCCGGTTTCTTGCTGGCAACGGGCTCCACTACCTTTTCGGAAGCCGAATCTTTGCTGCTGTCTGCTTGCGGGGCAGGCTCGGTAGCGTTCGAGGTGGACGCCTCCCTGTCCCAGGCCAGCAATTGACGCATCCAGGCGATCTTTCTATCGTCCTCACCATCGGCCACCTGCTGTCCGCCCTGGGCTCCAGCTTCCTTGTAGCGCCAATGGGCAGCCATCCCGTATTCCGCGAACTGGTGCATGTCGCGTGTGCGGATCTGGATTTCATAGCAGCGCCCCTGTGCATCCGCAATAACGGTATGCAGGGAACGGTAGCCATTGGGCTTGGGCCGGGAGATGTAATCGTCAAACTCCTCGGGCACCGGCGTCCACAGCGAATGCACCACCGCCAGGGTGTGGTAGCAGCTGCGCTCGTCATCAACAATGACACGCAAGGCGCGCAGATCAAACAGCTGATCGAAATCCAGATGCTTGTTGCGCATCTTGTTCCAGATACTGAAGATATGCTTGGGCCGGCCTGAAACCTCAGCCACGATATGCTCGCGTTTCAAGGCTGCCAGCAGTTGGTCGCGGACCTGACTGATCAGGGTTTCGCGCTCTACGCGCTTGTCTTCCAGCTTACTGGCAATATTCTTGTAGACCTCGGGATTCAGAAAGCGAAAGGCCAGATCTTCCATTTCCCACTTGATCTGCCAAATCCCCAAACGATTCGCCAAGGGCGTATAAAGCTCCAGCGTTTCACGCGCAAACTCGACCGGGCAGACGGTCTTGGACTGCCGATACCAGCGCAAGGACTGCAGGCGCGAAGCCAGGCGCATCATCACAATGCGCAAGTCAGCGGCCATCGCCAGCAGCATCTTGCGCTTCATTTCCTTTTGATCGCCCCCGCCTGTCTGCTCCTTGGCCTGGCCTGTCAGCGAACCCAGACGGTACAAGGCTCGCGAGCCACGTACCAACGTCATGACTTCGGCACCAAAGGCTTTCTGAACCGGGTCCTGCTTGACCTCCGGCCCAGGAGCAGGAGTGACGGCCAGCAAGGCGCTGGCACGGGTTTGAGCGTCCACACCCAAGCCAGCCAAAATAAGCGCGACCTGAGCGCAATGGCTGTCCAAGGGTTCGCCGGTACTTCCGGCCAGATCCAGCAAAATAGGCCCCGCCCAGTCGGCAGCCGCCTGCAATAGCGTACGCCCTGCTTCATCCAGTCCGTGGCTGGCTTGCGCGAACCATTGAGGATTGAAGGCCGACTCGGCCATAGGGGGAGAAGCGGTGTGATTCATGTGGATTACGTCGATGTGGCCACTCAGCGCTGAAGTGGCTCTCTATACTGTAGACGCTAGTCTATCACCGCGAGTAAGAGCTTATGAGTCTGAACACATGCCGCCAGCTTCTGTTGATTTGGCACTCCCGTACCGGCGCCGCCCGTCAACTGGCCGAACAGGCCGAGGAAGGCGCGCTGCAGGTCCTCAAAGAACTGGGCGAGACAGAGCAGGTCTGTATCAAACGCTTGCATTGTGATCAGGTGCAAGCACAGGATTTGCGCGATTCCCACGCCTATTTGTTCTGCGCGCCCGAGAATCTGGGCAGTCTGAGCGGTGCCATGAAAGAGTGTCTGGACCGGAACTACTACGAGGTGCTGGATCAACTCAACGGGCGTCCTTATTCCGCCCTGATCAGTGCGGGTAGCGACGGGCAAGGTGTGCAACGGCAACTGGAGCGGATTTGTACGGGCTGGCGGCTGGAGCTGGCCGCCCCCATCCGTATCTTCAATTTTCATGCCCAGACGCCGGAAGCCATTCTGGCTCCCAAGACCTTGAGTGAAGAGCAAATTGCCCAGGCACGAGAGGCCGGAGGGCATCTGGCGGCACTGCTGTGTCTATGAAAAAGCCCTTTGCGTGTGCAAAGGGCTTTGATTCAAACTTTTAGTGCTATGGCTTTATCGCTTTAAAACGATGCCGCCCGCCTGAAATCACGAGCATCACTGACTACGATGCCCTTAGCTCCCCTACCCAAGCAGCATTTGCCTCAAGCAGCAAGGACCTCAAGAAGGGAAGCCTCAAGCTCTAAGCCGGAGGCAGCTGAAAAACCTGCCGCAAGTAAGCCAGATACGCCGGATCATCACACATGGTCTTTTCAGGCGCATCCGAGACTTTCGCCACGGGCTGGCCATTGCAACGCACCATCTTCATGACAATCTGCAAGGGCTCATGGCCCAGGTCATTGGTCAGGTTGGTGCCAATCCCGAAGGACACCTTGCAGCGGCCGGCAAAACGCAGGGCCAGCTCAATGGCTTTGGGTATGGTCAAACCGTCAGAGAACACCAAGGTCTTGGTACGTGGATCGGTACGGTTGGCCTGATAGTGCGCCAGCAAGCGCTCGCCCCAAATGAATGGGTCACCCGAGTCATGACGAGCACCGTCAAACAGCTTGCAGAAGTACATGTCAAAGTCGCGCAGGAAGGCATCCATGCCGTAGACATCCGACAAGGCAATGCCCAAATCACCGCGATACTCTTTGGCCCACACTTCCAGAGCAAAAATCTGCGAGTCACGCAAACGGGGGCCCAGAGCCTGACAAGCCTGCAAGTATTCGTGGCCCATGGTGCCTAGCGGCGTCACCCCATACTTCATGGCCAACCAGACGTTGCTGGTGCCCGCAAAGTGCGGCTTCATCTGCTCGATCATGGTAGTGACCACTTCTTCGTGCCACTGCTTGGAAAAACGGCGGCGCGTACCGTAGTCAGCCACACGAAAGTCGCTCAGGGCTGGATCATCCACCACCAGCCGCATCTTGGACTGCAGACGCTCGCGCCCTTCTGCCCATGGTGGCTGCGGACATTCGTTGCGAAAGTAAACCTCGTTCACAATGGCCAGCACCGGGATCTCGAACAGGATCGTGTGCAGCCAGGGCCCCTGAACCGAAATTTCGATCTCGCCGGGCACATCACCGGCCTGCACCTGAATGCAGCGCTCGGGCAGGTGGAACAGGCCCAGAAAATCGACGAAGTCGCTTTTGATAAAGCGCAGGCTACGCAAATAATCCAGCTCGGCGTCTGAAAAACGCAACTGGCACAGCGCGTGAATTTCCGCCCGAATCTCGTCCAGGTACTGGCTCAAATTAATATTGGGAGTACGGCACTTATAGCGATACTCCACGTGCGCAGCCGGGAAATGATGCAAAACAACCTGCATCATGGAAAACTTGTACAGGTCCGTATCAAGTAAAGAGGTAATGATCATCACAAACCTACCGATTTTGATTGCGCAACCATAGCACGGGCGCCAGTTCTTGCGTACAGCTATCTAGCAGGTGAGCTATTGCGCCATCTCAATAAGCAAGAAGCTGAATATTCGTTAAAATCGAAAGATTCGATTTAAATCCCATTTTTATCGTTCAGGCCCTGTGCGTTGTCGCGCACCCCATCCACGGCCCTTTGCCGTGACTGACCGCCTTAGCGATACCGCAGGAGTGTTACTGAAATGACCCACGTCGTCACCGAAAACTGTATCAAGTGCAAATTCACCGATTGTGTGGATGTGTGCCCCGTCGACTGTTTTCGTGAAGGCCCGAACTTTCTGGTGATTGACCCGGACGAGTGCATTGACTGCGCCGTCTGTATTCCCGAATGCCCGGCCAATGCCATTTTTGCTGAAGAAGATGTGCCGCAGGATCAAGTTCCCTTCATCGAACTGAACGCAGAACTGACGCCTATTTTTGCCAGCATCAACCGCTCCAAGAAACCGCTGGAAGATGCGGACGACTGGAACGGTGTGGAGAACAAACTACAGTATCTGGAGCGCTAAGCCCTTCGCTCGCTCTATAGAAGTCCGACCCGGTGGCTGCGTTCCTATCCAGCCACTCTTGCGCCCAATCTCGCCTTTTGATAAAAAAACTTGCCGCACTGCAGCAAGGGAAAATCCCAAGTACAGAGGAACGGTAAACGTCGTATTGTTTCCCACAGGAATAAGCATATACATTCCTCTGTATCAAATTAGGCAACACCAAGGCGCACACTATGCTTTACGATCTGCACGAACTTCAGCGGTCCTTTCTGGCCCCGCTGGCTGCCTTTACCGGCACCAGCTCCCAATGGTTCTCCAACCCATACAGTCCACTGGCCTACACGCCCCTGTCGCGCCAACTGGCGGCGGCCTCTGAACTGGTACACCGTATCGGCAAGGATTACGAAAAGCCAGCCTGGGGGCTGAACGAAACCCGGATCGACGGCCAGACCGTTGCCGTGCGCGAGGTCGAACACCTGAGCAAGCCCTTCTGCAAGTTGATCCACTTCGAGCGCGATCACCCCAAAGCCGCTCAGGACCCCACAATTTTGCTGGTAGCCCCTTTGTCCGGCCACCACGCCACCTTGCTGCGTGAAACCGTACGTGCGCTGTTGCCCGATCACTCCGTCTATGTCACCGACTGGATTGATGCCCGCATGGTGCCCCGTTCGGCCGGCCCCTTCCATCTGGACGATTACGTTCTGTATGTGCAGGAGTTCATCCAGGCGCTGGGCTCGAAGGTGCACGTCATGTCGGTTTGCCAACCCACAGTGCCAGTACTGGCTGCCGTCTCGCTAATGGCGACCCGCCGCTCGGCCGTGATGCCGCGCAGCATGATCATGATGGGTGGTCCCATCGACACGCGTCAGTCGCCTACGGAGGTGAACCGTCTGGCCACGACCAAGTCCTACTCCTGGTTTGAAAACAATCTGATTCATCGCGTGCCCACCAAGTACCCCGGTGCTCACCGTCGCGTGTACCCCGGCTTTTTGCAGCATGCCGGCTTTGTGGCCATGAATCCGGATCGTCACGTCAGCTCGCACTACGACTTTTATCAGCATCTGATCAAGGGTGATGATGACGACGCACAAGCACACCGCCGTTTCTACGACGAATACAATGCCGTGCTGGATATGCCTGCCGAGTTCTATCTGGACACGATCCGCATTGTGTTCCAGGAGCACCGCCTGCCCAAGGGCCAATGGCACGTGCATGGCGAACAGGTGCGCCCACAAGATATTGATGGCGTAGCCTTGTTCACCATTGAGGGCGAACTGGACGATATTTCCGGCCAGGGCCAGACCCATTCGGCTCAAGCGCTGTGCGCAAAAATTGCCCCTGAACTCAAGCAACAATTCACCGCACCCAACTGTGGGCATTACGGGATTTTCTCCGGAAGTCGCTGGCGCACGCTGATCTGTCCTAAAATCAGGGACTTCATCCGTCAGCACAACTGATATTTGGCTCAGGCCGTTTCTGACGGGGCCAGTTGGCCCCGTTTTTGCATTCATGTCCGACACCTTAATACGGCGCATTGACGCCCTGCTCCCTCAAACCCAGTGCACCCGCTGTGGTTACGACGCCTGTCTGCCCTATGCCCAAGCCATCGCGCTTGAGGGCGAGGCGATCAACCGCTGCCCGCCAGGCGGGCAGGAAGGCGTACAAGCCCTGGCCGAGCTGCTGGGTCGTGAGGCCCTGCCCCTGGATCCGTCCTGTGGCGAATTCACCGGCCCCAGTCGGGCGGTGATTATCGAAGAACACTGTATTGGTTGCACCTTGTGCATTCAAGCCTGTCCGGTGGACGCCATTATTGGCGCCAACAAGCTGATGCATACCGTGCTGGCCGATCGCTGCACGGGCTGTGAGCTCTGTGTACCACCCTGTCCGGTGGACTGCATCAGCATGGTGCCCACCGACGACTGGAGCGCCGAACAGGCCGCTCAAGCACGTCTGGATACCGAACAGCGCCGGGAGCGCCTGCTGAATCGCCACAAGGAAAGCTCGGACCTGGCGGCCCGTACCCTGGCCAATAAACCCGTTCTGGCCAATGATGCCGATCAGGCTGATAAACGCGAGGCATCCATCGCCTCTGCCTTGGCTCGCGCCCGTGCCCGCCGTGCCAGCAAGACTGCAAGCGGAACCACACCATGAACGCTGCCAAGCGCTACGAGATTTTCAGTCGTTTTCAGGCTGCCAACCCCAAACCCACTACCGAACTGGAATACGCTGACACCTTTCAGCTGCTGATTGCCGTGATTTTGTCGGCTCAGGCCACTGATCGCTCCGTGAACCTGGCCACAGCCCGATTCTTTCCCGAGCATGGCACACCCGAAGGAATTCTGGCCATGGGTGAAGAAGGCTTGCGCGAGGCCATCAAGACCATCGGTCTGTACAAGACCAAGGCCGCCAATGTCATCAAGACCTGTCAGATGCTGCTGGACTTGCATCAAGGCAAGGTTCCCTGTGATCGCGCCGCTCTGGAAGCGCTTCCCGGTGTAGGTCGTAAAACTGCCAACGTGGTCTTGAACACCGCGTTTGGCCTGCCCACCATTGCGGTAGACACACATATTTTCCGTGTCGCGAACCGCACCGGCATTGCGCCCGGCAAGAACGTGGTCGAAGTGGAAAAGAAGCTGGAGAAAGTCATACCCAAGCCTTTTTTGCTGGACGCTCACCACTGGCTGATTTTGCATGGCCGCTACATTTGTGTAGCCCGCAAGCCCAAGTGCCCCCAGTGCGGCATCTCGGATTTGTGCGACTTCAAACCGAAAACCGTTAACACTTAAGTAACACATACCCGGTTTAACAACATTTGTTTACCAAACAGTGCATTAAACCGGACCATCCTATGACAAACCCGCATAGTTTTGCTTCGTCGGCGCTTCCATACTGAAACGCATGAAGGACTCTGCCTATAGTTTGCTGGCGATGGAATCACCGCGGTAAGAGGCAAAGGACGCGTAACGGGTTCCTGCGCCGACCAGCCAACGTACAGGCCCATATTGACGACTCACGACAAGGAGCGTTCTCATGACACGGGCTGCCCTGGATATTGAGAATCTGTACGCCTGGCACCGAGAGTTCCCGCTCTTGCGCGGTTTGAATTTGCAGGTCGCTTCCGGCGAAATCTGCACTGTCTTGAGCCGCAACCGGGCCGGCCGCAGCGCCATGCTACGCGCCATCGTGGGTTTAACGGATAGCCGCCGCGGCTCCATCCGTATCCAAGGCACCGAAGCCATTCACCTGAACCAGCATCAGCTGGCAGATCTGGGCGTGGGCTACAGCCCCTACGAACAAAGCATTTTTACCGGCTTGAGCTGCGAGGAAAATCTCCTGCTGCCGCCTGCTATAGGAACAGCCCTGGGTGGTGGAATGTCGCTGGTACAAATCTATGAACTATTGCCCAGTCTGGAGCAGCGTCGCCACCATATGGCTACCCACCTGTCTACTGGGGAACAAAAGATACTGGCGATTGCGCGCTTGCTGCGCACGGGTGTGAATCTGCTGCTTCTGGATAAGGTATCCGAGGGCTTGGCCCCGGTGCAGGCCCAGACACTGAGCAAGTTGATCTGCACGCTGCGCAATGAGGGCTACACCATTGTGCTGGCCGAACAATGCCCGCATTTCTCGGCAGAGTTCAGCGATCAGTTTCATGTGCTGGAACAAGGGCAAATTATCGAGCGATTCAGCCGCAACGAATTAAGCCATAAATACGAAGCCCTGCACGCACTCCTGAATGTATGAGCACTTGATTCGCCAAGCTCCAAACCTGCGTTTTCCCCCTGCTTGTCCTTGCCTAGAAGGCAGGTACAGGATCCCAGGATCCCAATAAACAGGCATCCCGAAAAGTGGAAAAACGCCCAGAAATAACCGGACAGGTTCCAAGGCTTTCCATTTCCGGGCTGTTACCAGGTGATGCTAAAAACAGACATAGCGGCCAAATTGGCCCCGCATGAATTCTGCTTACTTGATCTACAACAAGGTCAGGCGGCCAACTACCTCTGAAGCTTGCTTTGGATCAAATCCGCAGGCCCAGCCCTCATGCACTCTGTAGGCTTTACACACACCTACGGAGCTCCTATGAAATCCCGCCACTTGATTCCAGGTCTGCACCTGTCCTTGCTTGCTGTTGGACTGGCCGCTGTTTTGTACGCACCTCAAGGCCAAACACACGAAGCGGGTGATTTCTTGCTCAAAGGTGGCGTGACCTGGGTATCCCCAAAATCCAATAACGGCTCTGTGGCTGATGGCACCGTCAAGCTGGACGTAGGCAATAATGCCCGCCCCAGCTTCTCGCTGACTTACATGGCCACCCGCAATATTGGTATTGAGCTGCTGGGCGCTTTCCCCTTCCAGCACAATATCGACAGCAATCTGGGTCGTATCGGCAAGACCAAGCACTTGCCCCCAACCCTGAGCCTGCAATACCACTTCCTACCTGACAGCGACTTCCAGCCCTATGTGGGCGTGGGCGTGAACTACACCATGTTCTTTGACACCGAGTCGCGCGGTGCTCTGGCGGGTTCCGACCTGAAGCTGAAAAACAGCTGGGGGTTTGCAGCCCAGGTCGGTGTGGATTACAAGCTGGACAAGAACTGGTTCCTGAATGCTGACGTGCGTTACATCAGCATCCGCCCAGACGTGAAGCTGAACGGCCAGTCCATTGGCAAAGCCAAGCTGGACCCCGTGGTTGCCACCATCGGGGTCGGCTACCGCTTCTAAGCTGTCGCCTCTTCCTGCTCGCGTTTGCCCTGCCCCAAGCCCAGATAGCTTTCTATCACTCGGGGATTATGAGCCAGGTCAGACGCGGGCCCTTGCAGCACCACATCGCCCGTCTCCAGAACATAACCGTAGTCAGCCACTTGCAAAGCGGCACGCGCATTTTGCTCGACCAACAAGATGGCCACGCCGGTACTGCGCAGTCGGGCAATGATCATGAAGATCTCCCGCACCACACGCGGCGCCAGGCCCAGGCTGGGTTCATCCAGCATCAGCACTTTGGGTTGTGCCATCAAGGCACGGCCTACGGCCAGCATCTGCCGCTCCCCACCTGACAAAGTCCCTGCCAGCTGAGTACGACGCTCTTTCAAGCGTGGGAACAAGGTGTAAACCTTGTCCATGGTGTCGCGCCAACCGGGATGGCGGGCACGATACAGGCGAAAACCGCCCAGCAGCAGATTGTCTTCTACTGTCATGCTGCCAAACAGCTCGCGGCGTTCTGGCACCAGGGAAATACCGGCCGCAACGCGACGCTCCACTTCCCAATGGCTGATCTCCTGCCCTTCGTACTGCACCGAGCCTGTGCTGCGGCCCACGCTGGGCAAAGAACCCATCATGGAATTGAGCAAAGTGGACTTACCGGCGCCGTTGGCACCAATCACGGTCACAATGCTGCCGGCACGCACGTCCAGGCTGGCACCCATCACGGCACTGACTTTGCCATACTGAGCCGCCAGATTGTCTACCTTCAGAATAATGTCTTTCGATTGTGCCGAACTCATAGCGCTGCTCCTGCCGAGGCGGGCTCATTGACCTGATCCAGATCCAGGTCGTCATCAATACCACCCAGGTAGGCTTCCAGCACGGCTGGATTTTCCTGAATTTCCTTGGGCAAACCTTCGGCCAGCTTGGTGCCAAAGTCCATGACCACCAGCTTGTCCGTCAAATTCATGACAAAGTCCATGTCATGCTCCACCAGCAGAATGCTCATGCCTTCGCTACGCAGCTGATCCAGCACTTTGGCCAGTTCCTGCTTTTCCTTGTAGCGCAAGCCGGCAGCCGGTTCGTCCAGCAGCAAAAGCAGCGGATCAGAAGCCAGAGCACGGGCAATTTCCAGAATACGCTGTTGGCCCAGGGCCAGATTGCCCGCCTCTTCGTACAGGTAGTCACCCAGACCCACACGCTGCAGCTGAACAGCCGCTTCGTGCAACAGCTCGGCTTCGCTGCGACGCTCGGTATGCAGGACGGCGGACACCACACCGACATTCCGACGCAAGTGAGCGCCCAGTGCCACGTTCTCCAGAACCGTCATGGTAGGCAGCAATTGCACGTGCTGGAAGGTACGGCCCACGCCCAGACGAGAAATCTCGCGTGCAGGTTTGCCATCAATCCGCTGCCCCAGAAAGCTGACCTGACCACTGGTGGCCGACAGCACGCCGGTAATCAGGTTAAAGGTCGTGCTCTTGCCCGCACCGTTAGGACCGATCAGGCCCATGATCTGACCTGCATTCAAGGTGAAGCTGATGTCATTCACAGCCACCAGACCACCGAACTCCTTGCGAATCTTGTTCACTTCCAGAACCAGCGAACCGGCCTGCGGACGCTCACGTTGAGGCAAAGCCTCGGCTTGTGGGGGAGCAGCCTGATGACGCTTCTGTGCACCGAAAACCTGTTCCCAGGCCTTGTGCAGGATGGGCCACAAACCGTCGCGCGCGTACTGCAAGATCAGAACCATCAAGATACCGAAAACGATCAGCTCGAAGTTGATGTCGGTATTGAGCAGTTTGGGCAACCAGTTCTGCAACTGGTCTTTCAGGCTCAGCACCAGGGCCGAACCCAGAACGGCACCCCAGACACTGCCTGCTCCGCCCAACACGGCCATGAACAGGTATTCAATACCGTAGTTCAAACCGAAGGGGCTGGGCGAGACGGCGCGCTGGTAGTGCGCGTAGAGCCAACCGGACACACAAGCCAGCAAAGCGGCGTAAACGAACACGATGACCTTGTAATTGGCCATGTTCACACCAAAGGACTCGGCCATGCCGCTGCCGTGTTTCAGAGCGCGAATAGCACGTCCGGGACGGGAGTTCAGCAAGTTACGCGTACCCCACATGGCCAGCAAGGCAAAGGCCCAGATCAGGTAGTAAATATCCCGACCGGAGGACAGGGAAATACCGAAGAACTCCAAAGGAGCAATACCGGAAATACCATCGTACTGCCCCAGGAACTCCAGGTTACCGAACAGGTAGTACAAGGCCAGGCCCCAGGCCAAGGTACACAGGGGCAGGAAGTGACCGGACAAGCGCAGTGTGATCGCGCCCAGAATGTAGGCCACCATCATGGTAATGGCCATGCCAATCAGCAGATTGAACCAGGGCGACCAGCCCAGGCGAGCCGTCAGGTACGCCGTAGTGTATGCACCCAGGCCCACAAATGCAGCCTGACCAAAAGAAGTCAGACCACCCACGCCAGTCAACAACACCAGACCCAGCACGACCAAGCTGGTCAAGCCAATATAGTTAAGCTGGGTAATCCAGAATTCGGGCGTTGCGCCCAGCTGCGGCAAAACCAATAGAACCGCAATAAATAGTAGCGTCAGCCAGTGTCTCATGTGATTTACTCCTCATCATCCACATGCTTGCTACCGAAGGAGCGCCACAACAACACCGGTATCACCATGGTAAATACAATAACTTCTTTGTAGGCACTGGCCCAGAAAGAGGAAAACGCTTCCAGAACCCCCAGGAACAAGGCACCCAAGAGGGTGACGGGGTAGCTGATCAGGCCGCCAAAGATTGCAGCCACAAAGCCTTTAAGACCAATCAAAAAGCCCGTGTCGTAGTAGATGGTCGTTACAGGCGCAATCAGCATGCCTGACAAGGCACCGATGGCCGCAGCCAGAGTGAAGGTCAGGGAGCCGGACATATTGGTACTGATACCCACCAGACGGGCACCACGACGGTTCACCGCCGTGGCACGCAGGGCGCGACCGTAAAGAGTCTTACCAAAAAAGCCCCACAAGGCCAGAATCAGGACCACGCAGGCGCCCATCACAAAGAAGGTTTGAGCGGACCAGCTCACTGCACCCAGGGACACTTCACCTTCCATGAAGGGAGGCGTGCGCCAGCCTTCCGGACCGAAGAACACCAGGCCCAGACCCGTCAGCGCGAAGTGCACGGCCACCGAGGTAATCAGCAGCACCAGCACACTGGCTTCGGCGATAGGCTGGTATACCAGGCGGTAGACCATAGGGCCCAGAGGAATCACTACCGCCAGCGAGAACAGCACGGCCACCCACAATGGCAGCTCCGAGCTGACAATGGCGGGAGCGGCAAAGTAAACCGCGACGGGGATCACGATATTGACCAGAAACTTGCGGGGCATGCCGGCCAGGCTGCGGCTGCGCAAGGCAGAGAGCAACTCCAGCAAGAACACCAGCGCACCAGCGATCAATAGCAAAATAACGGTTCCCGGCATGCGGCCATTGACCACAAAGGCCAGGGTCAAGGCGCCAAAGGTGACGAACTCACCTTGCGGGATAAAGATGACGCGGGTAACCAGGAAAACCAGAACCAGGGCGAGCCCGAGCAAGGCATAGATGGCGCCATTCAATATGCCATCCTGCAACAAAATTAAAGCGATGGTGGTATCCATGTCGGACAACATCCTGTACAACAAAATGGGCAAAGGGCTTACGGCAAACGCAGGCCTGTAGCGGGAACGGGTGCCAGGATCAGCCAGCACCCGCCTTGGAAAAAACCGGCTCTTGAGCCGGTTTTTGCCTGTCAGATATTACAGATCAGGCTGATACGTCCATTTACCGTCGACCACTTTCACAATCACGTGGGCACGCTTGTCCAGACCGGCGTGGTCCGTTGCAGACATATTGAACACACCTTGGGAAGCAGCCAGTTCCTTGGTTTGCTCCAGAGCATCACGCAGGGCTGCGCGGAACTCGGGGGTACCTGGCTTGGCGCCGGACTTCAGGGCTTCCGGAATGGCTTCGGTCACGAGCAGACCGGCATCCCACATGTGACCACCAAAGGTATTGATGGAACCAGCGCCGTATTTGGCTTCGTATTTTTCCTTGTAGTCCATGGCGGTCTTTTTCACCGAGCTGCTGTCAGGCAGTTGTTCGGCAACCAGCAATGGACCGGCTGGCAAGATCATGTCGTTACAGTCTTTGCCACACACACGCAGCACGTCGCTGTTGGCGGCACCGTGTGTCTGGTAAATGATGCCAGCGTAGCCGCGACCTTTCAGTTCGCGCTGGGGCAAGGCAACAGGGGTGCCGGAACCGGCGATCAGAACGGCATCAGGCTTGGTGCCCAGCAGCTTCAGAACCTGACCGGTCACGCTGGTGTCGTTACGACCGTAGCGCTCGGCGCCCAGCACTTTGATGCCTTTGGCTTGAGCGGCTTCGGTAATCACGTTCAGCCAGCCGTCACCGTAGGCGTCGTTGTAGCCGATAAAGCCCAGGGTTTTGACGTTCTGCTTGACCATGGCATCGGCCAGGGCACCGGCCATCAACTGGTCATTCTGAGGGGTCTTGAACACCCAGGTACGGGCGCCTTCCACAGGATCAACAATCTTGGCGTTGGCGGCCACACTGATCATGGGAGTCTTGGTTTCGCCGGCAACGTCCACCATGGCCAGGGAACCGGGGGTCACGGAAGTACCGATCACCACGTCCACTTTGTCATCGGTGATCAGCTTGCGCATATTGCGTACGGCTACGGTGGTATCGGTTGCATCGTCCAGAACGATGTACTCGATTTTCTGGCCGGCCACTTCAGTAGGCAGCAGGCTGACTGTATTGCGCTCAGGAATGCCCAACGAGGCCGCCGGTCCTGTCGCTGCCACCGTCACACCCACCTTGATCTGCGCGGACACGGCCACGGGCAGGCTCAAGGCCAGGGCTGCAGCCAATGTCGTCAGGCGACCAGTAGTAATGCAGTTCATCCTTTTCTCCCAAATTTTGTTCATTGTTGTGGACCGATTTAACGGTCAAAAAATCGTAATACAGATAATCACCAGCACATACCAGAAACGTATCAAGTCACGAGAATTTCAGATATTGGTGTTTACCTTAAATATTAAAAGTTTAAATAGTGCACTAACTAAAGTGATAGCTCACTAATTAAGTGCCCTGTGCCGCGATTTTCTTCACTGGAGAGCCCACTGGAGGTCAGGAAGATCTGCACTTTGGAACCCTCTGTTCCAAACGCACTCTAATTGTCGATTACTATGTAGGACTGCACCTCCTGTAGGCATTGAACTGTTTTTCATAAGGCAGCACACGTGGAAAAAGTACGTAAAACAGACGCTGAGTGGCGCGCCCAGCTCAGCCCGGAAGAATTCTATGTCACCCGTCAGAAAGGGACGGAGCGCCCCTTTACCGGCCGCTACTGGGACACCACCACGCCCGGCATCT
The DNA here is from genome assembly GCF_024266725.1 of Alcaligenes sp. NLF5-7. Classification (NCBI taxonomy): domain Bacteria; kingdom Pseudomonadati; phylum Pseudomonadota; class Betaproteobacteria; order Burkholderiales; family Alcaligenaceae; genus Alcaligenes; species Alcaligenes sp. NLF5-7. The sequence goes on along the minus strand of NZ_CP100755.1, from coordinate 3,076,727 downwards.
ACCGCTGCGTCGGTTGCGGCACACCCCTGTTTGCCTCGGACACGAAGTTTGATGCCGGTTGCGGCTGGCCCAGCTACTTCACGCCCCTGAACCCGGACAATGTGCGCGAGGAGCTGGATACCAGTCACGGCATGCGCCGTACCGAAGTGCTTTGCAATATCTGCGATGCTCATTTGGGGCACGTCTTTGAAGACGGTCCCCCACCCACTGGGCTACGATATTGCATTAACTCTCTATCCATGACTTTTGAACCCGAAGCATGAAGAAGCTCTTATTTGATCTATTCCCGCTCGTACTGTTCTTTCTGGCGTTTCGCTTCTCCGACATTTATGTCGCCACCGGCGTGGCCATGGCCGCCTCGGTCCTGCAGATACTGTGGCTGAAGCTCACCAGCAAGGCGATCGAGACCTCGCACTGGATCAATCTGGCCGTCATTGTGGTCTTTGGCGGTGCCACCCTGTTTTTCCACAATGATGTCTTCATCCGCTGGAAACCCACGGTGCTGTACTGGATCTTCGCGCTGGTGCTGCTGGGCGGACGTTACCTGATGCATCGCAATCTGATGCAAAAATTCATGGGCACCCATCTGGTCTTGCCCGGCCATGTCTGGGACAAATTAAACCTGGTCTGGGCGAGCTTTTTTGTCGCCATGGGCCTGGTCAATCTGTACGTTGCCTTCTCGGGTCACTTTACCGAATCCCAATGGGTCAACTTCAAGGCCTTCGGCCTGCTGGGTTTGATGCTGGTGTTTGTCGTTGCCCAATCCTTGTGGCTGGGCCGCTACCTGCAAGACTCTTCCGACAACTCCACTCCCCCAAAATCTTGATTTCGCCATGACAGACGCACTTGCTTCCCTGATTCACGAACGGCTCCAGGCACTGGAGCCGTCGGAACTGGACATCATCAATGAGTCCCATCTGCACGCTGGCCACGCCGGTGCACAAGGTGGTGCAAGCCACTTTCGGGTGATCATCGCCTCGAAACAATTTGATGGAATTTCAACACTGGCACGACACAGACTTGTGTATGATCGCGTCCACGATCTAATGCCTTTCCCGATTCACGCATTGGCTATTCAAGCCAAAACCACCGCTTAAGGATGCTCATGAAACGTATTGCCGCATTTGCCCTGACCTGCGCTATGGCTGCTCCCGTCTATGCACAGACGATTGCCACCGTAAACGGCAAAAACCTCACGCAAAAAGACCTGGATCAGTTCGTCGCCGTTCTGGTCGAGCAAGGCGCCAAGGACTCGCCCGAGCTGCGTGAGCAAGTCAAACAGGAAATGGTCAACCGTCTGGCTGTGGTGCAAGCCGCTGAAAAAGCCGGTATCGACAAGACCAACCAGGTTCAGCAAGAGCTGGAACTGGCCCGCCAGAGCATTCTGGTCCGTGCCCTGATGGCTGACTACCTGAAAAAGAACCCCGTCACCGACGCCGACCTGACCAAGGAATACAACACCATCAAGGCGATGGAAGAAGGTCAGCAGGAATACAAGGTGCGCCACATTCTGGTCAAGGACGAAGCTGCCGCCAAAGATTTGCTGGCCAAGATCAAGTCCAAGAAAATCAGCTTTGCTGATGCCGCCAAGAAAGACTCCATCGACACCGGTAGCGGCCAGCAAGGCGGCGATCTGGGCTGGGCTCCTAGCTCCACCTACGTGCCCGAGTTCGCTCAGGCTGTAGAGAAGATGAAAAAAGGCGAGCTGAGCGCTGCACCTGTGCAGTCGCAGTTTGGCTGGCACATCATCCAGGTGGACGATGCTCGCCCTGTGACCTTCCCCGCCATGGCCGAAGTGAAGCCTCAGCTGGAAGAAATGATGCGTCAGCGCAAGCTGGCCGAGTACCAGCAGAAAATCCTGAAAGAAGCCAATATCAAGTAATGGCTTTGCAGGCCGCTTTATCATCCCGATAAGGCGGCTTGCAGGAAAAACAAATATGGCGCCTCAATGGCGCCATATTTGTTTGTTGTGCAGGTCGTTCATGCGGTAATTAAAAGCCCAGATCACTGCTGAACCACCACCAGGACTATTCAACGCGCATTAAAACAAAAGGCAGTGCGTGCTTAGCGCACTGCCTAAAAGTCGAAAAATAGCTACCAGAGCAAATATCCTGCTGACTCATAGACTCTTGGCAAAAAAGCTAAGCCTGCAAGGTGGCAGAACTTCACTTCTTCCCCCTGCGCTATTCACCCGCCAGTAAAGCCAGGAACTGGGCTTCGTCCAGAATAGTCACGCCCAACTCCTGCGCCTTGGTCAGCTTGGAACCCGCCTCTGCACCTGCCAGCACATAGGCGGTCTTTTTGGAGACCGAGCCACTGGCCTTGCCCCCTGCTTCCAATACACGGCGTGTAGCTTCGTCCCGGCTCATGCTGGGTAGCGTACCCGTAATGACCACCGTTTTGCCCGCCAGCGGCAGATTAGCGCTATTGGCGCGGGCTTGCCCCTGTTGAGGTGTGACCCCAGCCGCCAGCAGCGCATCCAGGGCCTCACGATTATGCGGCTCCTGGAAAAAGTGCCGTACGGAAGCCGCTACAACCGGGCCCACCTCATTGACCTGCAGCAGCGCTTCTTCATCAGCCTGCTCCAATGCCTGCAAGGAGCCAAAATGCTGTGCCAGATCGCGCGCCGTGGTCTCACCCACATGGCGGATGCCCAAGGCGTAAATCAGACGATTCAAGGCCGGTTCGCGCACTTTATCAATCGCCTCGATCAGATTCTCGGCCGACTTGCGTCCCATACGCTCCAGTAGCACCAACTTTTCGACTTGCAGCTTGAAGATATCGGCCAAGGTATGCACCAGCCCGGTTTCCACCAACTGATCCACCAGCTTTTCACCCAAGCCTTCAATATCCAGCGCTTTACGGCTGGCGGCGTGAATCAGGGTTTGCTTGCGCTGGGCAGGACAAATCAGACCACCAGTACAACGCCAGGCAGACTCTCCTTCCAGACGCTCCAGTGCCGACTGACAAGCGGGACACTCCTTGACCATCTCGAAAGGCACGCTGCTCTCGGGACGCTGCTCCAACACCACAGCAACCACTTCAGGGATCACATCACCAGCACGGCGTACCACGACGGTATCGCCCGCTCGCACATCTTTGCGACGCACTTCGTCTTCGTTATGCAGCGTGGCATTAGTGACTGTGACACCGCCCACAAACACCGGCTTCAAACGTGCGACAGGTGTGACAACCCCGGTACGGCCTACTTGAAACTCGATACTCTCCACACGCGTCATTTCTTCTTGCGCGGGGAATTTATGAGCAACGGCAAAGCGCGGCGCACGGGCCACATAGCCCAGAACACGCTGCGCAGCCAAAGAGTTGACCTTATAAACCACACCGTCAATTTCAAAGGGCAAATCGGGGCGACGTTGCTGGGTTTCACCATAGAAACCCAGCAAGCCCTGCACGCCCTTCACGACTTTACGGTCGCGGCTCAAGGGCATACCCAGGCTTTCCAGCCAGTCCATCATGCCCGATTGGGTATCACGGGGCAGTGCCTCGCCAGCGGGTTCAGCAAACAAGGCACTTTGTGGCTGATTCGCGGCAGGCATGGGGCTGACCTCACCCCAACCATAGGCAAAAAAGCGCAAAGGCCGTTTGGCAGTTATTTTCGGGTCCAGCTGACGCAAGCTGCCTGCGGCCGCATTGCGCGGATTCACAAATACTTTCTCGCCACGCTTGGTCTGGTTCTCGTTCAGGCGCTCAAAGTCCGCCCGGTTCATCAGAACCTCGCCTCGCACCTCCAGCACGGCGGGCAATTGTGCCGCATCGCCACGCAAGCGCAGAGGAATGGACTTGATGGTGCGAATATTGCTGGTGACGTCCTCGCCCGTGGTGCCATCACCGCGAGTCGATGCCTGTACCAACAGACCTTGCTCATAGCGCAAGCTGATCGCCAGGCCGTCAAACTTGTATTCGGCCAGATAATCTACCCGACGGTCCAGTCCCACCACACCTGCCTCGACCAGGGTATCGGCGACACGCTTGTCAAAGGCCTGAACTTCTTCAGCATCAAAGGCATTACCCAAGGACAGCATGGGGACAGCGTGCTGAACCGTATCAAAACCGTCCAGTGGCGCTGCACCCACACGCTGTGTGGGCGAGTCCGGAGTAATCCATTCCGGGTGCTCGGCTTCCAGCGCCAGCAGCTCGTTCATCAATGCGTCGTATTGCGCGTCCGAAATGCTGGGCGCATCCTGAACGTAATAGGCCCAGTTATGCTGGGCCAGTTCTTCATGTAACTGCTGTACTCGCTTCAAGCTCACGAAAAAATCCTGCCTGTACGTTCCTGGCCTGCTGTAAAGCCAGCCTGCTCCAGGCGTTCGTACAGATTACTTAGTTGTTCATCAATGTTTTGATCGGTGCTCTCGGGCAAGGGGCGACCTTGATCATCCAGCACCACGCCGTCCAGACGGCTGGCCAGATCACGGGCCACCGTTGCCATGCGGCTGAAGGCATGATCGTCCGCCGGGCTGTTGGGCAAATCCAGCAGCAAGTCGATACGCTCAATGCTGGCCGACTGAATATCTTTAGGCTGGACACCATCGAACATGGCGGTGAAACGGGGTTGCCCCGAATCTGCCAACCAGGCCAGTTGCTGGCCAAAGGGCAGAAAACCGGCATCCTTGACCATTTGAATCACGGACGAGGCAGGCATGGGGCCAGGCAAGCGCACCGACACGCCCACCAGGGCATCCAGATCAGCGCAGGTATTATCCAGGGCAGCCGCACGACGCAGCACATCATCCTGTTCCGGACCTTCTACCGAACCATCAAACTGCTGTGCCAGCGCTTGCGCAGCCATCCAGACCTGCGACCACTCGATCGCCGACAAGGGGCCACTACGGTTGGCCAGCAAAACGGCAATCTGCATGCTGGCGTAGGACTCGCCCGAACGCAGGCGAGCACGATGACCGCCCCCTTCGCATTCCGCAAAATAACGCACAGGCTTGGCACCGGTACGCGATACCGATTGCAAGGCCTGAGCCAGATCCTGAGCATCCACGGGCTGGCTGAAACTGATATCGATAACAGCCTCGGTCGTGCAGTCGGCCTCGGCCGCATCGTGCTCACCGTCAGCAGACGCAGAATCGCCGCCACGCGTCATGCTGGGCTCGCGGCGTTCCAGCTCGGTGAGCTGGCTCATCAAGGGATCGGTATCCCCATCCGGGAATTGGCTTTGCATCTGCTGGCGCACTCGGCGGTCTTGCCACCAGTTAAAGACCACCACGAGCAAGATGAGCAAAATGCCCAATAAAATCAGTGCGATTTGCAAATCACTCATTGTCAGTTCCGTCGAATCAACACTAGCGGATTAAAAAAAACAGGCTTACACACTGCTCATTTGCATGGCAGCGTCTACGTCCACTGCCACAATTCGGGATACACCTTGCTCTTGCATGGTGACCCCGATCAGTTGTTTGGCCATCTGCATGGCAATTTTATTGTGAGAAATAAATAAAAACTGGGTTTGGTCACTCATGCTAGCCACCAGATTGGCATAGCGTTCGGTATTCGCATCATCCAGTGGCGCATCCACCTCGTCCAGCAAACAAAAGGGCGCGGGATTGAGCTTGAAGAAGGCAAAAACCAGCGCTGTCGCCGTCAATGCCTTTTCACCACCAGAGAGCAAATGAATCGTGCTATTACGCTTGCCTGGTGGCTGAGCCATGACCTGCACCCCAGCTTCCAGCACTTCATCGCCCACCATCGTCAGTTTAGCCTCTCCACCACCAAATAGCCTTGGGAAAAGCTCGCCAAAGTGCTGATTAACGATGTTGAATGTTTCCATGAGCAACTGGCGCGTCTCGCGGTCAATCTTGCGAATTGCATCTTCCAGGGTCTCGATGGCATCACTCAAATCTTTATGCTGAGCATCCAGATAGGTCTTGCGTTCCTGGGCCGTAGTCAGCTCCTCAAGGGCCGCCAGGTTCACCGGACCCAGGCCTTCAATCTGGCGCGAGATACGCTGCACTTCAGACTGCAACCAGCCCACACGCTGCCATTCCGGTGTCTTTTCCTGTAACAAGCTCCACAGTTCGGAACGGTTCACCTTTCTGCTGTCCAGCTGTTCAGCAAACTGTTCGACCGCCAGACGCGACGCTTGTTCCTGCAACTGCAATTCAGTGACTTGCTCGCGCAAGGGTGCCAGATTCTTTTCGTTCTCGGCACGAGCCTGTTCATGCTCACGCAATTGGGCAGCCAGCGTATCGAGTTGAATTTTTGCCAGACGAACGGCTTCTTCACGTTCGGCACGCAACTCCAGGGCATCTTGCAAACCGGCTTGTGCAGCGGAAGCATCCAGATCCAGCAGTTCGCCTTGCAAACCTTCCAGCTGACCGGCTGTGCGTTGTGCCTGCTCCTGCGCCAGGGCCAGATTGCGCTGCAGTTCGGCCATGCGCTGCACCAAAGCACGCTCGGCAAACTGGGCATCATGCACGGCGCGCTCACGCTCGTGTACGGTACGACGGGCCTGTTCTGCCTGTTCAGCGCCCTTCTCGCCTTCCATCTGCGCTTCGGCAAACACGCCCTGATGTTCAGCCAGCTCTACATCCAGCGTTTCAAAGCGGGCCTCGAATTCCTCGCGGTTCGCCTGCAGCTCTTCGCGCTGTACTGCCAGTTCTTCCAGCTCTTCGTTGATGCGGCTACCACGCTCTTGCGACTGCTGCGCCTGTTGGGCCAACTTGGAGTGCTCCAGCTGCACATCGTGCATCCGAGCTGTCAGCTCGCCCACGCGGGCTCGGGCCGGAACCAGGCCGTTACGCACTTGCTGCAAGGCCATTTCGGCCTGGGTGCTGGTATGGCCCAGTTCATCGACAATCAGTTGAGCGCCGCGCAGCTCGCGCTCCAGATGAGCAATTTCCTGCTGACGTGCCAGCATCCCGGCTTGTTCGGAGTCGGGTGCATAAAAGCGAATGCTGTGCTTATCCACCAAATGGCCGTCACGCACCACGATTGCCATTTGATCTGTCAGTTGATCGCGCAAGCTCAGGGCCTGCTTCAAATCCTGACAGACATAAACCTGGTGCAACCAATTATCCAGCAAGCTGCGCAAGCCACCCTCTTGCTGTCGCAACACCGAAGTCAACAAGGGTAAATCCAGGACAGGCTTGGCCGGCGCTCCCGCTTCGGGCAACTGATAAAAACTTAAACGGGCCGGTGGTGCATCACTGGCGAAAGCTGCGGCCATATCCAGGCGGCGCAGCTCCAAGGCCGTCATGCGCTCGCGCAGCACAGCCTCCAGCGCGGTTTCCCAGCCTTTTTCCACGTCCAGGCTTTGCCATAGACGCTTCATGCTCTCCAGTCCATGCTTGGCCAGCCAGGGTTCCAGAGTTCCCTTGCGCGCCACATCCTCCTGCAAACGACTCAAGGCCAGATGACGTGCTTCCAGGCGGGCCATATCCTGCCCGCCTTGCAAGGCTTGCTCCTGCGCCTTCTTGCGCTCCTCTTCCAGTCGAGGAAGTTGGGCTTCCAGTTGCTGCATATGCTCCTGAGCTTGCTGCAACTGGTTTTGCAGCATGTTCAGATCGCCTTGCAGGCGCTCCAGATTGTCCGGGTCCGGAGCATTAAGTTCGCGCAACTCCTGTTTCAAGCGCTCCTGACGCTGCTCCACGCCTTGAATCTGGCGGTCGGCATCACGCTGCGATTGCGCAGCCAGGGCCAAGTTCTGTTCCAGACGCGCCAAAGCCATGCGCATTTCGTCCCGACGCTGGGCCTGTTCGCGTACACGCAGCTCCAGATCGGGCAAGGCGCCTTGCGCCTCCTCCAGCAGAATCTGTAATTCTTCCAGCTTTACCGCGGCTTCTTCGCGCTGCTGCTCACTGTTTTCCAGTTCTTGCTGGCAATGTTCTTGTTGTTCAATCCAGTCATGCTGCTGTTGTTCCAGTTGCTCACGGCGCTGCGCCATGCGGCTGCGCGAATCCAGCACGTGGCGGATTTCCGCTTCCAGGCTGGACACTTGAGAGCCGGCCTCATACAACTGGCTCTGCGCCAGATGCAAGGCATCGCCTGCCTGTAAATGAGCTTGTCGCTGTGACTCCAACGTGGATTCGGCATGCCGCAAACCGGCAATGGATTCTTCCAGCTTGGTCTGAGCCTGTTCAATTGCCAGGAAACGGGCTTTTTGATCGCTCTGTGCATTGGACTCTTTCAGCAGCCACAGCAGGTTTTGCTTGAGCTCACCGTCTTGCTGCAAATCACGATACTGACGTGCCACTTCGGCCTGCGCCTGCAATTTCTCCAGCTGCGCATCCAGTTCTCTTTGAATGTCTTCCACACGCAGCAGGTTTTCACGAGTATCGCGCAAGCGGCTTTCCGTTTCGCGACGACGCTCCTTGTAGCGCGATACGCCCGCGGCTTCTTCCAGAAACACACGCAGCTCTTCCGGCTTGGCTTCAATCAGGCGGTTGATCATGCCCTGCCCGATGATGGCGTAACCCCGCGCCCCCAAGCCCGTACCCAGGAAGATGTCGTGAATATCACGCCGACGAACCGCCTGATTGTTCAGAAAGTAGCTGCTGGTCCCGTCCCGGCTCAGGACACGCCGTACCGAGATCTCGGCATAGGTGCTCCACTGACCCGAGGCCCGCCCTTCAGAATTATCGAAAACCAGCTCAACCGATGCGCGGCCCGCCGGTTTGCGTTGCGAGGAGCCATTGAAAATCACGTCCTGCATGGACTCGCCACGCAGCTCGGAGGCTTTGCTCTCGCCCAGCACCCAGCGCACCGCATCGATGATGTTGGATTTTCCACAGCCGTTGGGCCCGACAACGCCAACCAACTGACTGGGAGTTGGGATGGAGGTCGGGTCCACAAAGGATTTGAAACCAGCTAGTTTGATCTGGGTTAGACGCACAGGGTAGAAGTCAGCTCAGAAAAGACCAATTTGAACAGGCGCACAGGCGCATCTTGATCTGCCCGGCACCGCGAGTCGTATGATACCGCAGCACCTGCCACCCACAGCAAAACACGCCAAAAAACAAATGAAAACCACGGCACGGCTGCTGGGATGATAAGGCAGTAAACTCCCCCTTGCCGTCAAGTCCTGTTTACCCTGCTTGGCAAGCAGGACAAGAGTGTCAGACAGGGCATTTACAATAGCGCTTTGCCAGCGCCCGCCCGGCCAGAAAATCCGCGCAGACAGATAGCCGCAATGAATTTCTGATACCACTGCCCCCGCAGTCCCTGTTATTCTTGCTCCCCATCTCTCTTCGTAAATTTCACACCGGCTCAGGCTTGGTCAGAAAAACCATGAGGAGCCGCCTTGAAAAAGCTCCCCAGGCCTGACACCTGGCTTTGATTCGTGCTCTGCAGTCCCGAGACTGCACCTGTGGGCACACGTATTCGGGATGTATTTTGAATAAAGGATTTTATCTGGTCATGGCCGCGCAGGCATTGTCGTCAGTTGCCGACAATGCCTTGCTGATTGCCGCCATCGCCCTGATCGCTGACCTGCACGGACCTATCTGGATGGTCCCCATGATGAAATGGTGGTTTGCGCTGTCCTACGTGCTATTGGCCGCTTTTGTAGGGGCCTTTGCCGACTCGTATCCCAAGGGCCGGGTGATGTTCGCCACCAATGCCATCAAGCTGATAGGCTGTATGTTGATGTTCTGCCACCAGTACTTTGGCATGAACGACTCCCAGCAGCTGGTTCTGGTCTTTATCTCCTACACCCTGGTAGGTATCGGTGCTGCTGCCTACTCTCCCGCCAAATACGGCATCGTCACCGAAATGCTCAAGCCCGAACAGCTGGTCAAGGGCAATAGCTGGATTGAAGGGCTGACCGTTCTGTCCATTATCGGCGGCACCGTGCTGGGCGGTATTCTGATCAACCCGTCGATCGCCAGTTCACTGGCCGAACACCCACTGATTGCACCTTTGGCCCAGACGCGTGCCGAAGTCGCTATCTTGCTGATTTCCTTTATCTACCTGTCGGCAGCGCTGTGCAACCTGCTGATTCCCCGCACCAATATCGACTACCCGCCCCAACAAAAGAACCCCATTCTGCTGCTCAAGGAATTCCGTACCTACGTACATATTCTGTGGCGTGACAAGCTGGGCCAGATCTCGCTGGCAGTAACCACTTTATTCTGGGGTGCCGGTGCCACGCTGCAATTCATTGTGATCGAATGGGGCGCTCAGCATCTGGGCTACCGTCTGGACCAGGCCTCGGTTCTGATGGGCGTGGCCGCATTGGGTACGGTCTTTGGCGCCGTTTTTGCGGCCCGCGTTCCCTTGAAGAAATCACTGGCCGTTCTGCCAGTGGGCGTGGCAATGGGCTTTGTGGTTCTGCTCATGCCTTTGGTGCACGAGAAATGGGCGGTCTACACCCTGCTGATGGGCATCGGCGGCTTGTCCGGCTTTTTCGTCGTTCCCATGAATGCCCTGCTCCAACATCGTGGCCACGTCATGTTGTCGGCCGGTCATTCCATTGCCGTGCAGAACTTCAATGAACAGCTGAACATTCTGTTCATGCTGGCGCTGTACAGCCTGCTGTTGTGGCTGCGTTTGCCCATCAACTACATCATTGTGTTCTTTGGCCTGATGGTAGCGTCCTTGATGACGGTATTCATCATCTGGAAAAACGCCAATCTACGCGCGCATCCCGAGCTGGAAGCCTGCATAGGCCAGGAAGGTCATGGGCAGGCCTTGACGGCCAAGTAAGGGACAGCCCCAAAAAGGCACTACACCCCAAAAGTTGGACATGAATCCAATCTTTGGGGTGTTTTTCCATGATGACGTCTGACGAGGCAACTCAGCGCTAAAAGCCGCCTGCAAGAACTGAGATCAGGACTGGCCCTGCAACTCGCGAAGCAAGGACAAATCCCGCCAGGCATTGGCTTTGTGCTGCGGGCGCAGCAACAGCGAGGCAGGATGATAAGTCACCACCAAAGGCAGGCTACGACCCTGGGCATCGGTATACGTCAGGGCCTGGCCCCGCAAAGCCTCCAGATCTTCATCACGACCACTTAGTGCCACCGCCGCCAAATGGCCAACGGCCAGCAAGCGACGGGGCTGTACCAAGCGAATTTGTGCATCCAGAAAGGGACGACACGCGGCCAGCTCTTCTTGGGTGGGTGGACGGTTGCCCAAGGGGCGGCATTTCACCAGATGCGTTTTATAGACCGAAGCATCAGGAATCGCGCTGTTAAGCATGGCTTGCAAAAGCAGACCGGCTTTGCCATCAAAAGGCTGGGCGCTGCGATCATCGCTGGTGCCCGGCGCTTCACCAATAATCATCCAGTCCGGCTCGGACAAGAGCTCTGAACCAAATACCACTTGAGCGCGGCCCGTATGCAAACCGCATTCCTGACAAGCCTGTACCTGCTCCAGCAAGCTGGCCATATCCTGGGCTTTTTCGGGCTGAATCAGTACAGCAGGCCGCTGCACGACCTCCTCCACAGGAGCCGCTGCAACAGGTCGAGCGCCGGATTTACGCAAAACTGCTAGCGCCTGATCACGCGCCGACATGGCATCAGTAGCCGCTGCGGGAGCTGAAACAGGCGCAGGGCTGCCTGCATCATCCAGATTTCGGCCTGCCAACTGAGCCGTCTGCGGTGACGCTGCGGCCTCTTGCGCAGGGGCTGCGGTATTGGCGGCGGATTGCACCAGAGGTTGTGGCTGCGGCAGACGCGCCAGAAAAGCACGCTCCAGCCCCAACTCCAAAAGCCAGGTGCGCTGCAAAGGAGAGATAGGCTGAAAATCGATCATGCCCCTGCCTTGCTGGCCAGATTCAGACTCATCAAGACCGCGTCTTCACGCTGTCCATCGCCCAGCGGATAGTAGTTTTTACGCAGACCATCCGCCTTGAAACCGTACTTCTGATACAAGCCAATAGCTGGCGCATTCGAGGCCCGCACTTCCAGAACCACGCGCTCCAGTTGATGCTGACGAGCCCACAGCAGGCCGTCATCCAGCAATTGCCGAGCCAGACCGCGCCGCTGCTGTTCAGGGGCCACCCCAATCAGCAAGAGTTCGATCATATCGGGAGCTTGCAGCCAGATGGCATAGCCTTGCACCAAGCCTTGTTTGTGAATGATCCGGGAGCAGTACGCGCTATTGCCCAGGGCATCCGTGAAGTTGCCAGCCGTCCAGGGATGGCTTTCCACACGACGTTCAATATCCAACACGGCGGACACATGCCCGGCCTGCATGGCTTCAATTTGTAGAGGTTGATCCAGAGCCGCAGGGTTTCCGCCCAGGCCCTGCTCACGCTCCTGGATGGTGTAGGCGACTTTCTCGCGCACATACAGCGGCATGGCCAGATCCGGGGAGATCCCCCGTCCTTCATCCAGATCATGCAGAGCCAAATGCGCCACGCTGGCACCTGTTGCACGCCATGCCTGACCCACTTCCCAACCCTGTGCGAGCACAGCTGGGGCCAGATCAGGAAACTGCTCCAATGCGTCACCGACGACTTGAATAGGCTGCTGCTCTGCGATCAAACCCTCAGCCTGCAAACGGGCGATCCAGGTAGTGACCTGCGGGGCATCCAGCAAGACCGGGCTTTGCAGCACAGACCAGGACTTCTCAGCTGTCCAGCAGTACACAGCCGCGTAGACCTCTTGCATGCGCGCATCCTGTGCCACCACATAGGCGGTGCCCTCTACAGGCGTACCGCAAGCAGCAGCCGCCAATAAGGACGAGACCGGCAGCACCGGCAAGTCCAAGGCAAAAGCCATACCTTGAGCTACACCACAGGCCACGCGCAGGCCGGTAAAACCACCAGGGCCTTGGCCGAAAGCAATCGCCGTCAGAGCGTGCCTATCCAGACCCGCCTGCTCCAGCAGTTGCTCGGCCATGGGCAAAAGGCGTTCGGCATGATCGCCAGTCCCCTCGTGGCTCAGCTCCACCAGCGAAATACCCGCTTGGGTGCGAGACAACAAGGTCAGTTCACAGAGATTGGAGGAAGTCTCCAGGGCAAGAATATGTGCATCCATCGCGCTATTTTAGTTTAAGCAGACTCAAAATAGGCAGCTCCCTGGGATCGGACAAGGACAAAGCAGTCCACCATGGAATTTCGGGTGTATTTGCCCTCTGGCCGCTCTTTTTTTGCCCTGACTCAAGCCGGGCTGTCAAACTATTTGCCACCATATAATCTTCTGTGAAGCCAGTCCAAATCCGCTGCAAGGCGCATAAATAGTACAAAACGCTTAATGTGTAATATTTTTCTACACCCCCCTATACGCGGTTTCTGATGCCTGTTACATTTTCGCTATGAATACGCCGACCCCCCCCCTCACCCGCAAAATCCTTGTCGTTGACGACGATCCCCGGCTGCGCGATTTATTGCGCCGCTACTTGTCTGAACAAGGGTTCAACGTTTTCGTCGCCGAAGACGGTAAAGAAATGGCCAAACTCTGGCAACGCGAGCATTTCGATCTGCTGGTACTGGATCTGATGCTGCCAGGCGAGGATGGCCTGTCCATCTGTCGTCGGCTGCGCGGCGGACACGACAACACTCCCATCATCATGCTCACAGCCAAGGCCGAAGAAATCGACCGTATCGTGGGCCTGGAGATGGGTGCCGATGACTACCTCATCAAACCTTTCAACCCCCGCGAACTGCTAGCCCGTGTCAACGCTATCTTGCGACGCCGTGGTACCGAGGAACACCCCGGCGCACCTAGTCAGGAAAATGAATCGATCGAGTTCGGCCCCTATGTGCTGAACCTGTCCACACGAACACTGACACGCAACAACGAAGTCGTCCCCATCACAACGGGCGAGTTCTCCGTGCTGAAGGTGTTTGCCCGTCATCCCAAGATCCCCTTGTCGCGCGACAAACTGATGGAACTGGCGCGTGGCCGCGAATACGAAGCTTTTGACCGCAGCCTGGACGTGCAGATTTCGCGTCTGCGCAAGCTGATCGAACCCAATGCCTCCAAGCCCGTGTTCATTCAAACGGTCTGGGGTCTGGGCTACGTTTTTGTTCCAGACGGCGGTAACTGACCTTGTCTTCCGGTCAGCAAGAAGGGCGGCCCGCCGTGGCCGCCCAACGCCGAGCAACAAAAAACTCAAGTATCCGGCTGGGTTTATTCAGCCGGTCTTTTTTATTGCTCGCAGCGTTGATGCTCGTCAGCCTGGGTGCCTGGCTGCAAGTATTCTTCAGTATGGAAGAAGGCCCACGCGCAGCCCAAATGGCGCAGCGCGTGGCGTCCATTGTCAGCATCACCCGCTCGGCCCTGGTGTACGCGCCCCCGGCGGTACGCCCTGCCCTGTTGCTGGATCTGGCCACCAAGGAAAGTCTGCGCGTACAACCACGCGAGAACACGGACGAACTGGAACCCCTGCCGCGCTCCAACTACTGGCAGCACGTCTCTACCGAAGTGCGTGGCGCACTGGGCAGCCAGACCTTGATCATGTGGTCGGTCAACAGCGTGCCGGGCATCTGGGTTTCCTTTGATATCAATGAAGATCAGTATTGGCTGGTCTTTGATCGCGAACAATTAAGTCTGACTGCCGGCGTGGAATGGCTTGGCTGGGGCGCTACCGCCTTGCTGCTGGCCTTGATTGGTGCCGCTGTCAGTGTGCGTTTTGTGAACCGGCCTTTGGCTCAGTTGGCCAAAGTGGCTCAGCAACTGGCCCGTGGCGAGACCCCAAGTACCCTGCCTGAAAAAGGTCCGGTTGAAATCCGCGACATGAATATCGCCTTTAACCGCATGGCGCGCGACATTCGCCAGACGGAGGCCGATAGAGAAATCATGCTGGCCGGTATTTCGCACGACTTGCGCACACCGCTGGCGCGCATGCGTCTGGAAATTGAATTAAGCCAGGTCTCGGACGAAACCCGCGCCGCCATTGACGAGGACCTGGCCCAGATTGACCACAGTATTGGTCAGTTGATGGAGTACGCCCGTCCCGCTACGGCAGTCCCTGAACATGGCATTGATGTTTCCGCCGTGCTCAATGACGTCTACGAACGCGAACGCACGCATACAGAATCGCTGGGTGGAATTTTGACGGCCTCCGTCGAACCCAATCTGTATGCTCGCATCAGCGCGCACGACTTGAAGCGTATCGTCTCCAACCTGATCGAAAATGCCCGTCGCTATGGACGCAGTCCTGAGGATGATCGGGCACGCATTGAGCTGTCGGCGCATCAGCATGGCAATATTCTGGTGATTGCCGTCAAGGATCAGGGAGCCGGTATTGAAAAGGGCGATATCCAGCGCCTGCTGCGCCCCTTCTCGCGCGGCGTCTCTGCACGCACAGGCGTCAGTGGCGCAGGCTTGGGACTGGCTATTGTGGAGCGTTTGCTGGGACAAGTCGGAGGTCACTTCGAGCTGGTCAGTGCGCCGTCCGAGGGCTTGACCGCGCGCATTCAATTGCCCCGCATCCGTGCCAGTCGTAATGCACCTGGAACGCAAGGCGATAAAGACACCAAAGCCATCTGAGTACCTTGAGCCTTAGGCAGGGGATAGCCCCCCTTGCCCAAGGCCGGGTTCAGTCCCAAGCCGATCAAGCACGGTACAACAGGGCGACTGAGGTCACCGCAATCCCTTCCTGGCGTCCCACAAAACCGATCGCCTCGTTTGTTTTACCCTTGATGTTCACACTGCCGGGTTCCAATTGCAGATCGGCCTCGATATTGGCCACCATCGCCGGAGCATGTGGTGCGATCTTGGGTTTTTGCGCATGAATCGTGGCATCCACATTGCCTACCAACCAGCCCGCCGCGCGTACCTGCTCATAAGCATGACGCAGCAGCACTCGACTATCGGCACCCTTGTATTTTGGGTCCGTGTCCGGAAAGTGACGCCCAATATCTCCCAGACCCGCCGCCCCCAAAATCGCATCGGTAATGGCGTGCAGCAAGGCATCGGCATCCGAATGCCCCATCAGGCCATGCGTATGCGGAATGGTGACGCCGCCCAGAATCAAAGGCCGGCCTTCGCACAGCACATGCACATCAAAACCTTGTCCTACGCGAATCGGCATGCTCATAACCATTTCTCCATCAATTCAAAATCTTCAGGCCAGGTGACTTTAAAATTCCGCGCCGAACCCAATATCAATAAGGGTTGGCTGCCCGTCAACTCCATGGCGCTGGCCTCATCCGTCACCGCAAAACCCTGTTCTTTAGCCGCTAGCAGAGCCTCACGCAAAGTATGGGCAGGAAACAGCTGGGGAGTCTGCGCTAACCACAGTCCATCTCTGTCCACTGTTCCCTGCACCGCGACCGGCTCGGCGGGCGTTGCGCGCTTGACGGTATCAGGCACGGGTAAAGCCAGCAAGCCACCGCGTTGCGCCTGCAAGCAGGCATCAATCAGGCGCGCCAAAGCCTTCCTGGGCAAACCGGGACGAGCAGCGTCGTGAACCAGAGCCCAGGCTTGTTCGTCCTTATCCAGGCTCTGCAAGGTATTGAGCACCGTTTCTGCTCGCGTTTCTCCACCACAAGGCAGACAAATCGTGCGCGGCAAGCCTTCCAGGGCGGCGGCGGCCCAGGTATCACCGGGGGCCACGGCCACCCGCACCTGGCTGATGCGCTCATCAGCCAGCAAAGCCTGTACCGAGCGGCGCAACATGGGCTGCCCACCCAGCAAACGGTATTGCTTGGGCAAGCCTTGCGCCTTCGTGGCAGAATCCAGGGCGCGCGAGCCAATACCGGCGGCTGGAACAATTGCAATCAAGGTA
The DNA here is from genome assembly GCF_024266725.1 of Alcaligenes sp. NLF5-7. Taxonomy (NCBI): domain Bacteria; kingdom Pseudomonadati; phylum Pseudomonadota; class Betaproteobacteria; order Burkholderiales; family Alcaligenaceae; genus Alcaligenes; species Alcaligenes sp. NLF5-7. The sequence continues at coordinate 3,060,083 of NZ_CP100755.1, read as the reverse complement.
GTCTTCATAGGTGGGTGATTTTATAATGACAATCCTGATGGAAACCGAAAAACAGCACTCCCTGTCCCTGCCCAGCACCCAAGATGTGCTGGCTGCCTTACGCCCCGGTCAACGCTACTCGCAGCCCATGCCCCCCGGCTCGGGTGATGCCTGCCTGATTGCCGACCTGGCCCGCCAACATAAAGCGCCTATTCTGGTGCTCTGCGCCGATCCCTTGACGGCCCAAAGGCTGGCCGAGGAGATCCTGTTGTTTGGCCCCGCCCTGCGCGTTCGCCAACTGCCGGACTGGGAAACACTGCCATACGACAGCTTCTCTCCGCACCAGGATCTGATCTCCGAGCGTTTGCGCACCTTGCATGCCCTGACCATGCACGAGGTCGATGTACTGACGGTCCCCGTCACCACCGCCTTGTATCGTCTGGCACCGCCCTCCTTTCTGGCCGCCTACACCTTCTCATTCCGCCAGGGCGACGAGCTGGATGAGGCGCAACTGCGCGCCCAGTTGATGTTGGCCAACTACACCCATATGACACAGGTCAGCGCTCCAGGCGAATTCAGCATTCGCGGTGGCCTGATTGACCTGTTCCCTATGGGTTCAGTGCTGCCTTATCGTCTGGACCTGTTCGACAACGAAATTGAAAGCATACGCAGCTTTGATATCGACACCCAGCGCAGCCTGTATCCGGTCAAGGAAATCCAGCTGCTACCCGGCCGTGAATTCCCCATGGATGAAGAGGCGCGCACGCAATTCCGGGCTCGTTTTCGCGAGTTCTTTGAAGGCGATCCTTCACGCGCCCTGCCCTATAAAGATGTAGGCAATGGCATTGCCTTTGCCGGTATTGAATACTATCTGCCGCTGTTCTTTGAAGAAACGGCCACCTTGATGGACTATGTGCCCCAAGGTAGCCTGGTCATTACTCACGGGGATGCACAAAACGCGATTGGCCGCTTCCAGAGCGATACTCATAGCCGTTTTTCCTTCCTGAAGAACGACCGTGAACGCCCGATTCTGCCGCCAGAAAGCCTGTTTTTGTCAGACGAGCAGTTTTTCAATGGCATCAAGCCTTTCAGCCGCCTGAGCCTGAGCGCCCAGGCTGACAACCAGCCTATAGCTCATCCCGATTTCGAGCCTTTGCCTGTGGTTGCTGTAAACCGACGCGACAAGGATCCATTGGCTCAACTGCGGCAAGAAGTGCTGGACCCGAAAAACCGGACCGTGCTGTGTGCGGATTCGGCAGGTCGTCGGGAAACGCTGCTGCAGATGCTGCGTGAACATGATCTGTCACCCGCAACAGACTGCCAGAGTCTGGCCGATTTCCTGGAGTCAGACGCGGCTTTTGCCCTGGTCGTCGCGCCTTTGTCGCGTGGCTTTGCCTTGGTGCATGACAGCCTGAGCCTGCTGACTGAAAACGACCTTTACCCCACCCAGACTCGCACCCAAAGCAGCCGTCGCCGCAACGAGCGCAGCAGCGATGTGGAAGCCATGGTGCGGGACCTGTCCGAACTGCGTGAAGGCGACCCCGTCGTTCACGCCGAGCACGGGATTGGACGCTACTGCGGCCTGAAAGAAATGGACCTGGGCGAAGGCCCGGTCGAGTTCCTGCACCTGGAATACGCCAAAGGCAGCACTTTATATGTGCCCGTAGCCCAGTTGCACGTGATTGCCCGTTACAGCGGTGCTGATCCCGAGCATGCACCTTTACACCAGCTCGGCTCCGGCCAATGGGATAAGGCCCGCCGCCGTGCTGCGAAACAAGCACGTGACAGCGCTGCGGAATTACTGGCCCTGTACGCTCAGCGCGCCGCTCGTGAAGGCTTCAAGTTCAAGCTGCCGCTCAATGACTATCAAGCCTTCTCCGAAGGGTTTGGCTTTGAGGAAACACCGGACCAGGCTGCTGCCATTGAAGCCGTCGTGAACGACATGACGTCCGGCCAGCCTATGGACCGACTGGTTTGCGGGGATGTGGGCTTTGGTAAAACCGAAGTCGCCCTGCGTGCCGCCTTTCTGGCCGTGGCCAATGGCAAACAGGTTGCCCTGTTGTGCCCAACCACTCTGCTGGCCGAGCAACATGCGCAGACCTTCTCGGACCGTTTTGCCGACTGGCCCATCCGTGTTGCCGAACTGTCCCGCTTCCGTTCGACCAAGGAAACGCAGGCCGCAATTGCTGGCCTGCGCGATGGCAGCGTAGATATTGTGATTGGTACGCACAAAATCCTGTCCTCGGATGTGCGTTTCAAACAACTGGGTCTGGTCATCATCGACGAGGAACACCGCTTTGGTGTGCGCCAGAAAGAGGCCTTGAAACAGCTGCGTGCCGAAGTCGATATCCTGACCCTGACCGCCACACCTATTCCACGCACCTTGGGCATGTCCCTGGAAGGCATACGGGACTTTTCCGTCATTGCCACGGCACCGCAAAAACGTCTGGCGATCAAGACCTTCGTGCGTCGTGAAGATGGCAGCACCATACGCGAAGCGCTGCTGCGCGAATTGAAACGCGGTGGTCAGGTCTACTTCCTGCATAACGAAGTCGAAACCATTCACAACCGCCGTGCCCGTCTGGAAGAGTTGGTGCCGGAAGCCAGTATTGCAGTGGCCCACGGCCAAATGCCGGAACGCGAACTGGAAGCCGTCATGAAGGGCTTCTACCAGAAGCGCTACAACGTGCTGCTGTGTACCACGATTATTGAAACCGGCATTGACGTGCCCACGGCCAATACCATCGTCATCCACCGTGCGGATCGCCTGGGTCTGGCTCAACTGCACCAGTTGCGTGGACGAGTGGGTCGATCCCACCACCAGGCTTATGCCTATCTGCTGACCCCCGGCGAGGATGCCATCACCAGCAATGCGAAAAAGCGACTGGAAGCCATTCAGGCCATGGAAGAGCTGGGTGCCGGCTTTTTCCTGGCCATGCACGATCTGGAAATTCGGGGTGCCGGTGAAGTGCTGGGCGAATCCCAATCCGGCGACATTCAGGAAGTGGGCTATTCCATGTATGCGGATATGCTCAACACCGCCGTCAAAGCCCTGAAGGCCGGTGAAGAACCTGATCTGGACTCGCCCTTTGCCTTGCAGTGCGAAGTGAATCTGCATACTTCTGCGCTGCTGCCGGCCAACTACTGTCCGGATGTGAATGCCCGTCTGGGACACTACAAAGCCCTGTCGCACGCCCGTACCGAAGACGACCTGATCCATATCCATGAGGAGCTGATCGACCGCTACGGCCTGCTGCCAGAAGCGGGCGAGAACCTGCTGGCCGTACATCGCTTGCGCATCAAGGCCGAACCGCTGGGCATTGTGAAAATCGATGCCAGCGAAGCTCAAGCGACGATTCAGTTTTCCTCCAAGCCCAATGTGGACGCGGTCAGCATTATTGAGCTGGTGCAAAAGAACAAGCAGGTACGCCTGGCTGGGCCCGACAAGCTCAAGGTTGAAATTACCAAAGGCGAGGAAATCAAGAACCGTATTCAAGCCGTGCGCAATGTCTTGAACAGCTTGCGCAAAGAAAAGTAAGCCTTGAGTTTGCGGCGCCCACCTTCATTTTTTCGCCATACTAGGCTGACGATCCGCCGACATCAAACGTCCAGGCGGAACCAGTTCAACACGGCATCCAACGGAGAGTGATTCAAGGCAAAGCTGGCTTGCTCCTGCACCACCGGCTTGGCACGATAAGCCACCGAGTACTTGGCCTTGGACATCATGGGCAAGTCATTGGCCCCATCTCCAATCGCAATACACTGCTCTGGACCTGCACCCAGCTCAGCCGCCAGTTCCTGCAGGAAACGGGCTTTAGCCTGACCATCTACAATTGCGCCCAACACTTTACCGGTCAGTTTGCCGTCCACCACTTCCAAGGTATTGGAGTGGGCGTAGCTCAGACTGAAACGGTCTTTCATGCGCTCGGTGAAGAAGGTGAAGCCCCCCGACACCAGCAAAGTTTTCACCCCGTGGGCATGGGCCGTCGCAATCAAGCGGTCTGCACCCAGGTTAGGCTGCAAGCGCTCTTCATAGACGCGAGTCAGATCGCTGACGGGCACACCCTCCAGAAATGCGACACGACGATTCAGACTCTCGGTGAAGTCCTTGATTTCGCCGCGCATGGCCGCTTCAGTAATTGTGGCAACCTGCTCCTTGCGGCCAGCCATATCGGCGATCTCGTCAATACACTCGATATTGATCAGCGTGGAATCCATGTCCATTGCCAGCACACGCATTTCTTTCAGGCGATCAATCTGCTCCAGAAAGGCAAAATCCATCGCGCCGGTCTTGCACAGGGCCTGCACCTCAGCGCGTTGCGTAGCATCTGCACCCAGCAGACGCACGGCGGTAGGACCCAGCTCCTGCACTCCATCGGCCTGCACCACTGCCGCAATTTTTTCGATGATGGCGCTATCCAGGCGCGGCCCTTGAAGAATGAGATGAGACATCAGATCGTCCACAAAGCAAGAAAATACAGCACAGCCACTGTGCCAAAAGACGATTATTGTAGCCTGCTGCGGCCCCGGCACGGCCCTGCCAACAGGTGCAATGTCAGTTTTCAGCCTGAACTCATCCTGCTACGATAAAAGCTATCGCGAAATGACCGAGGACGCCCTCCATGTACATCTGGCCCAACAATACCCTGCTGGATCTGCTCCACATCGAACATCCCATCATTCAAGCCCCTATGGCCGGCGCCCAAGACAGCGAACTGGCTATTGCCGTTGCTCGTGCTGGCGGCCTGGGCTCTCTGGCCTGCGCCATGCTCAGCCCGGAGCAGATTCGGGAACAAGTAGGCTTGTTCCGGCAAGCCGTATCGGCCCCTATCAATCTGAACTTCTTTTGTCATGAAGACCTGCGCCTGGAGCCAGAGGCTCTGCAAGAGTGGCGTCTGCGCCTGATGCCTTACTACCAGGAATACGGCCAGGACCCCAATCAGGAATTGCCCAAAGCGGCACGCGCGCCCTTCTCCAACCAGCATGCAGAATTGGTCGAAGACCTGAAACCCGAAGTCGTCAGCTTCCACTTTGGCCTGCCCTCCCCCGAGCTGGTCCAGCGCGTGAAAAAAGCCGGTGCCCTGATCATGTCCAGCGCTACCACGACGGCTGAAGCAGTCTGGCTGCAAGAGCACGGCGCCGACATCATCATCGCCCAGGGTCTGGAAGCCGGTGGCCACCGTGGCATATTCCTGGACGATAAAGTGCATACCCAAGTGGGCACCATGTCCTTGGTTCCCCAGATTGCCGATGCCGTCACTATTCCCGTAATTGCGGCCGGTGGTATTGCCGATGGACGCGGTATTGCTGCCGCCCTGGCCTTGGGCGCCAGCGCCGCTCAAATTGGCACGGCCTACCTGTTCTGCCCTGAATCCAAGATCACTCCACTGCATCGCGAAGCACTGTCCAATAGTCGCTCGGACAGCACAGCCTTGACCAATCTGTTCTCCGGTCGCCCTGCCCGCAGTATCCGCACTCGTCTGATGGATGAAATCGGTCCTTTAAGTGCCAGCGCTCCGGTATTTCCCCATGCGGGTTCGGCTCTCAGCCCGCTGCGTATCGAAGCCGAAAAACAAGGCCGTACCGAATTCAGTTCCCTCTGGAGCGGACAAAGCGCTGCCTTGGGTCGTGCCCTGCCTGCCGAGGAACTGACACTGGTTCTCGCCCAAGAGGCTCAGGGCGTCTGCAAGCGTCTGGGCGTGGCTGGCGCTACCCATGCTCCCCTGGACAAACCTTGATCGATTCTGGGGGCTGCACACGCGGTGTGCAGCCCCTCACATGCGTCAAAACCAGCCGCTGACGGCATGGCCCAGACATTCAGGACAAAAAAAACCTCGCAAAATTGCGAGGTTTTTTCATGCATTCAGCACTATTCAAACTTGCCCTTGGGGTGACGCATCAAATAGCGATACACAAAGCCGGGGTACGCCATCACCAAGAATAAAGCAAAGGTAATGGTGTAGAACACCCAAGTCTGCTTGAACGGGTTACCGATGCTGGCTTCAAAAGCAAAGCCGAACGCACCCATAATCCCGTAAAACGCACAGACTTCCAGAAGGCGAGAAAAAAAGCCTTTGGAAACTTTCTGATGGCGGGAGCGCCAGGCCGGAAAATAAAACATGGCTCCCACCAAAGCCAGACCCAAAAACAACTTGCCCAACATGACTGGCAAGGAGCTCAGGCCAGAGCTGGAGGCAATCACCGTGTAGATTCCCAAACCCAAAGCAGCCAGCGCGGCCAGGTACACAAGGCCAACGATCAGCTGCAGCCAGGGCGAGAGGCCTGAGCGCTCGCCCGGCATGGACCAAGGCAAAACCAGCAAGGGCTTTTCCACGAGAAACGGCAGATTAGCCGTAATCACGGAAAGAACAATCAAGACCCAGATGGAAAGGCTTTGGTCCATAGTGCTACCTACTTAAAACTGCAAGGAAGACTGAATCACGCGGATGCAGGTGTCCATCAAGCCACCAGGCAAAACGCCCAGGCCGATAATCAGAACGCCGTTTACCAGCATGACCAGCTTGGTCAGCAAGCCCGTTGCCACAGGATGCTCTTCACCTTCAGGTTCGTCGAAGTAAACAACCTTCACGACACGCAGGTAGTAGAAAGCACCGATCAAGGACATGATGACGGCAAACACGGCCAGCCAGACATAGCCCGCACCCACCACAGCTTGCAGAACACTCAGCTTGGCAGCAAAGCCGGACAGCGGAGGAATACCAGCCAGGGAGAACATGGATAGCAGCCAGATCAAGGCCAGACCAGGGTTACGGCGGTTCAGGCCCTTCAGGTCGCTGATGTTTTCGCATTCAAAACCACGACGGCTCAGGATCAGGATCAGACCGAAAGTGCTCAGGGTGGTCAGAACGTAGATCACCACATAGAACAGCGAAGCACCGTAGGCTTGAGAGTGAGTCTCGCCATTGAACACGCCAGCCAGCAAGCCCAGGAAAATGAAACCCATGTGCGAGATGGTCGAATACGCAAGCATACGCTTGAGATTCTTTTGCATGATCGCAGTCAGGTTACCCAGAGCCAGCGACAGCACAGCCATGATCAGCAACATGGGCTGCCAGTCCACGGCAATACCGTGCAGAGCCTCAACCAGGAAGCGCATGGTTACGGCAAAAGCAGCCAGTTTAGGAGCAGCACCGATGATCAGGGTAACGGTAGTAGGAGCGCCTTGATAGACGTCCGGTGTCCACATATGGAAAGGAGCAGCCGTCAATTTGAAGGCCAGACCTGCCACTACAAACACCACACCGAAGACCAGAGCCAGACGCTCGGCTTGCCCGTTAGCGATGACTTCAGCGATACGTGGGAATTCCAGATGGCCGGTAGCGCCAAAAATCATGGACATACCGTACAGCAAGATACCCGATGCCAACGCACCCAGAACGAAGTACTTCAACGCCGCTTCAATGGACTGACGGTGTTCACGACGCAGGGCAACCAGTGCGTACAGCGCAAAGGACATCAGCTCCACACCCAGATAAGCGGTCAACATGCTGTTGGCCGAAATCATGATCATCTGGCCCAGCAGAGCCATCAGAGTCAAAGTGTAGAGTTCCCCACCGCGTTCCATCATGTCGCGCTGTTCGGCGTACTCACGACCGTAGATCAGGGTAGCGGCGACCGCAGCACACGAAAGCAGCTTCAGGAAGTGCGCCAACTCGTCTGCGACGAACAGGCCACCAAACGAGACACCGCTCACACCCTTGGACCACTGCCAGGCTACGCTGGCCGCAACCACGGCAAGCGTCAACAGGCTCAGAACAAACGTCGAGTGGCGCTGTTTGTGTTTGCTGAAAGCATCAAAAATCAGCACACACGAAGCCAGAACCAGGAGCAGGATCTCGGGCAAAGCCAGAGAAAAGTTAAAGGTAGTATCCATAGTGATTCGGCCTACAGTTTCGAGATGGAGACGTGTTGCAGCAACGCTTCAACCGAAACGTGCATGACCTCGGTAAATGGCTTGGGATACACACCCATGCCCAGCACCGCAATCGCCATTACGCCAAGAACGAAGAACTCACGGCCACTCAGGTCGCTCATGCCGGCAACATTGTCGTTACCCACGGGGCCAAAGGCCACGCGCTTGAGCATCCACAGCGAGTAAGACGCGCCTGTAATCAGCGCTGTTGCTGTCAACAGACCGATCCAGAAGTTGTACTCCACCGCGCCCATGATGACGGTGAACTCACCGATAAAGCCGCTGGTGCCTGGCAAACCGCTGTTGGCCATCGAGAACAGCACAAAGAAGGTAACGAAACGAGGCATCACCTTGACCACACCACCGTAATCGGCGATTTGGCGGCTGTGCAGACGGTCGTACAGAACACCGATACACAGGAACATGGCACCGGACACGAAACCGTGCGAGATCATTTGCATGATCGCGCCTTCCATACCCGTGGTGTTGAACACGAAAAAGCCCAGCGTGACAAAACCCATGTGAGCCACAGAGGAGTAAGCCACCAGCTTTTTCATATCGTCCTGAACGATGGCGACCAGACCAATGTAGATCACCGCGACCAGAGACAGGGCAATGATGATTCCGGCCAGACCTTGCGAAGCATCAGGAGCGATGGGCAGGGAAAAGCGCAGGAAACCGTAAGCACCCAGTTTCAACATGATGGCAGCCAGCACCACGGAACCACCAGTAGGTGCTTCCACGTGGGCATCCGGCAACCAGGTGTGGACAGGCCACATAGGCACCTTCACAGCAAAAGCCATGAACAGAGCAGCAAAGATCAGCACCTGAGTGGTGTAATCCAGCGGCACTTTATGCCAGGTCAGGATATCGAAAGTACCGCCGGACACATTCCACAAGTAGATGAATGCGATCAGGGTCAACAGCGAGCCGAGCAAGGTGTACAAGAAGAACTTGACCGATGCATACACGCGGTTCGGACCACCCCAGATACCGATGATCAAGTACATCGGGATCAGCGTGGCTTCAAAGAACACATAGAACAGCAAGCCATCCAGAGCGGCAAACACGCCAACCATCAGACCCGACAGGATCAGGAAGGCACCCATGTATTGAGCCACGCGGTTCTTGATCACCTGCCAGCCCGCCAGCACCACGATCACCGTGATGAAAGCGGTCAGCAGAACAAACCACATGGAAATACCGTCCACGCCAAGGTGGTAATTCACCTTGAAGGCATCAATCCAGGGGGCCAGCTCGACAAACTGCATGTCGGCCGTACCGGGATTGAAGCCCGTGTACAGAGGAATAGTGACAACAAGACCGGCAATCGAACCCAGCAGAGCCAGCCAGCGGGTGAAGGTGGGACGATCATCACGCCCCAGAGCCAGCACCAACAGGCCAGCGACGATAGGTACGAAAATCGCCAGCGTTAACCAAGGAAGAGTAGAAGACGCCATATCGCTAGCCATTTACCGAACCGTCAGTACAAAAAAGGATAAGAGCGCCAGGATCCCGAGGATCATGGCAAAGGCGTAGTGATAGACATAGCCGGACTGGATATGACGGCTGATTGCAGCCACCCAGCCCACTACGCGTGCACTACCGTTGACCACCAGGCCGTCAATCAGACCGCGGTCAGCACCTTTCCAGAGGCCCGTACCCAGGCAGCGAACGCCACGAGACAGCACTTGCTCGTTGAACCAGTCAACGTAGTACTTGTTCTCCAGGATACGGTAGATAAAAGAGCAGTTCTTTTTGATAGCGGCAGGCAAAGCAGGATTAACCAGGTACATGTACCAGGCCACCACAGCACCAGCCACAACCAGCCAGAATGGCAGTGTGCCAAAACCGTGTACGGCGTAAGCCATCCAGTCGGTCCAGTGCTCGGCCAGCGTTGCCATTGCAGGATGGTCAGGCAGAACCGTCACAATGCCTTCAAAGTAGCCACCGAACAGCAATGGATCAACGAACCAGATACCGGCGAAGATCGACGGAATGGCCAGCAGAACCAGAGGCAGCGTAACCACCCAAGGCGACTCGTGAGGATCGCCACCGTGAGCGTGATGGTCGTCGTGACCATGCGACTCGTCGTGCTTGACGTCACGGAAGCGCTCTTTGCCGTGGAATACCAGGAAGTACAGACGGAAGGAGTACAGCGAGGTGACGAACACACCGATCAGTGTGGCGTAGTAAGCGTAGGTCGAACCCCAGATACCGGCTTCGCCTGCGGCTTCGATGATGTGCTCTTTCGAGTAGAAACCCGAGAAGAACGGCGTACCCACCAGAGCCAGCGTACCGATCAGGAAAGTCAGCCAGGTAATAGGCATGTACTTGCGCAGACCACCCATATTGCGGATGTCCTGATCGTGGTGCATACCGATAATCACCGAACCAGCACCCAGGAACAGCAAGGCTTTGAAGAAAGCGTGTGTCATCAGGTGGAACACAGCAGCCGAGTAAGCCGAAGCACCCAGAGCTACCGTCATGTAACCCAGCTGGGACAAGGTGGAGTAAGCCACAACGCGTTTGACGTCGTTCTGGATAATACCCAGCAAGCCCAGGAACAAGGCACCCGTTGCACCGATCACGATGATGAAGGACAGCGCGGTTGTCGACTGTTCAAACACAGGCGAGAAACGAGCCACCATGAAGATACCGGCCGTCACCATGGTCGCGGCGTGAATCAGCGCCGAGATAGGAGTAGGACCTTCCATGGAGTCAGGCAGCCAGCTGTGCAAAGGAACCTGAGCCGATTTACCCATGGCACCCACAAACAGGGCCAGAGCAGCAACGGTCAGCAATTGCCAGTCAGTACCGGGGAATGTCATGGTGCTCAGTTCCTGAACCTTGGCGAACACGTCGCTGTAGTTCATGGAGCCGGTGTAGGCGTAGAGCAAGCCAATACCCAGAGCAAAACCGAAGTCACCCACACGGTTGACCAGGAAGGCCTTCATGTTGGCAAAAATGGCAGTCTTGCGCTCGTACCAGAAACCGATCAGCAGGTAAGACACCAGACCCACCGCTTCCCAACCGAAGAACAGCTGCAGCATGTTGTTGGACATGACCAGCATCAGCATCGAGAAGGTAAACAGCGAGATGTAGGAGAAAAAGCGCTGGTAGCCCGGATCATCCTTCATGTAGCCAATGGTGTAGATATGCACCATCAGCGACACGGACGTCACCACCACCATCATCAGGGCAGTCAGCTTGTCGATCAGGAAACCGATATCCCACTGAATGCTGCCAATGGTGATCCAGGTGTAGACCGGACCGTTGAAGGTCTGGCCTTCCAGAACCTGCAACATGACCATGACCGAGCCGATAAAGGAAATCAGCACGCCCGCGATCGTAATCAGGTGAGCGCCTGTCTTGCCGATAAATCGACCCAGAAAGCCGGTACCGAACAAACCGGCTAGCGCCGAACCCACCAGGGGAGCAAGCGCAATCGTTAAGTAAAGATTTATGGAGTTCATTAGTGTGCTATCCCATCAACCCTTGAGCTGGTCGAGATCCTGGACATTGATCGAATTAAGGTTACGGAACAACAGAACCAGAATTGCAAGACCAATGGCCGCCTCGGCCGCAGCGACCGTCAGGACGAAAAAGACAAACACCTGACCTGCCTCGTTGCCCATCCAGGTGGAGAAGGCCACAAAGTTCATGTTGGCCGACAAAAGAATCAGCTCAACAGACATGAGCAAGATAATCAGGTTGCGACGGTTCAGGAAAAAGCCGAACAGGCCGATCGTGAACAGCACAGCGCCCAGGACCAAATAGTGCGCAAGCGTCAGCGTCATCATCATTTGTCTCCTGGCACGACAGCGTCAGCCGAACTGGACGCCGACGGCTTTTCGGTTTGAGAAGGAATGGAAACCATGCGCAGACGGTCTTGCGAACGAACCTTGACTTGTTCGCTGGAAACGGTGCGTTTGACACCTTCACGTTTACGCAGAGTCAGTGCAATGGCCGAGATCATGCCAACCAGCAGCACAATGCCACCGAGCAACACCGCCAGCACGTACTGGGAGTACATCAACTCGCCAATCACACGGGTGTTGTTGTAGTCCGCAGCCACCGCGGCAGCAGGTGCCGTCGTGAACCACAGTTTGGTCAGCACAAAGCCCATTTCCAGAACCATGATGGCGCCGATCAACAGCCCCATAGGCACGTGAGCCTTGAATTTCTTGGCAGCGGATTCCTGACGAACGTCCAGCATCATGATGACGAACAGGAACATCACCATCACGGCGCCCACATAGACCACCACCAGCAAGAGGCCCAGGAACTCGGCGCCCATCGTGATCCACATCATGGCGGCCGTGAAGAACACCAGAATCAAATGCAATACGGCTGTAACCGGGTTTTTAGCAGCGATCACGCGATACGCGGCCACCACCATCACCAGCGCCAGCACATAAAACAGAACAGTAGTAAATAACATGAGTGTAGAGCTCCGGCCTTAGCGATAAGGTGCATCTGCGGCACGACGACGAGCGATCTCGTCTTCGTAGCGGTCACCGATAGCCAGCAGCATGTCCTTGGTGTAGTACAAATCGCCGCGTTTTTCACCGTGGTACTCGTGAATGTGCGTTTCCACGATCGAATCGACCGGGCAGCTTTCTTCACAGAAACCACAGAAAATACACTTGGCCAGATCGATGTCATAACGCGTAGTACGACGGGTACCGTCCTCGCGCTCTGCCGATTCGATCGAGATGGCCATGGCGGGACATACGGCCTCGCACAGTTTGCACGCGATGCAACGCTCTTCGCCGTTTTCGTAGCGACGCAAAGCGTGCAGACCGCGAAAACGTGGCGAAGCGGGCGTGGTTTCAACGGGATAACGCAGGGTTACCTTGCGCTTGAAGAAATACTTCCCCGTCAGGCGCATGCCTTTGAGCATCTCGGACAGCATCAGGCTGCCAAAGAAATCTTTGATTGCTTCCATAATCTTGCCCCTTAGCCTTAATGCCAGATGTTCCAGGGCGTCTGCATCCAGATCGCCACAATAACCAGCCAAACACCGGTCAGCGGGATAAATACTTTCCAGCCCAAACGCATGATCTGGTCATAGCGGTAACGTGGGAACGTTGCACGGAACCAGATGAACATGGAGACCACGACAAAGGTCTTCAGACCCAGCCACAGCCACCCCGGAATCCAGGTAAATGGAGCGAACTCGACAATGGGAGTCCAGCCACCCAAGAACATGATGGACGCCAGAGCCGACAGGAAAATCATGTTGGCGTATTCGCCCAGGAAGAACAGAGCGAAACCGGTACCGGAGTACTCCACCATGGGACCGGCCACAATTTCCGATTCGCCTTCCACCACGTCAAACGGGTGACGGTTGGTTTCAGCAACGGCGGAAATCACGTAGATCACAAACAGTGGCAGCAATGGCAGCCAGTTCCAGGACAGGAAGTTCAAGCCCTTGTCCGCAAAGTAACCCTGAGTCTGACCAAGCACGATGCCCGACAGATTCAGCGTGCCGGAAACCAGCAGCACGGTAATCAGCACGAAACCGATGGCCAGCTCGTAGGACAGCACCTGAGCGGCTGCACGCAGACCACCCAGCAAGGCGTACTTGGAGTTGGAAGCCCAACCGGCCACGATCACACCGTACACACCCAGCGAGGTAATCGCCAGAATGTACAGCAGACCGGCGTTAACGTCGGACAGAACCACATCGGGGCTGAAAGGAATCACAGCCCAGGCAGCCAGAGCAGGCATCAGCGTCACAACCGGAGCCAGCAGGTACAGGACCTTGTTGGACTTCGCAGGAACGATCAGCTCTTTGGTCAGCAGTTTGAAAACGTCAGCGAAAGGCTGCAGCAAGCCACGGTAACCAACACGGGTTGGTCCCAGACGAACGTGCATGAAGCCGATCATCTTGCGTTCCCAGTAAGTCAGGTAGGCAACACACAGAATGACGGGCACAGCGATGGCAACAACCTTCAGCAGCGTCCACACCACATACCATGCGGTCGGACCCAGCAGGTCCGTGCCGTAGCTATTGATGGCAGAGAGAAATTCCATGTTATGCACGCTCCACTGTCAATTGACCGAATGCGCTACCCAAAGCGGCTGTTTCAGAAAAAGCGGTGGCAACACGCACCGAGTTCAATGCCACGGTGTCATCCAGCTGAGCTGGCAGGCTGACTTCGCCTTGCGAAGAACGAACCTTTACCAGATCGCCGTCAGCCAGACCCAGTTGGGCCAGCGTGGCAGCGGCCATGCGAGCCGTAGGTGCTGCCGAAGCAGGTGTTTCCTGCAAGGGAGCCGAACGGCGCACCAGCGCATCGCTACGGTAGATAGGCACATCAGCCACACGCTCCAGACCGCTTGCTGCAGGCAGAACGCTGGCAGCCAGATTGATCTGGTTGGACAGACGCGATTCCACACCGGCAGCCATGACAGAGTCACGAACCGATTCCGAGGTTTCATCGTCAAAACCATCCAGCTGGAACAGATTGCCCAGCACGCGCAGAACCTTCCAGGCCGGACGTGTATCGCCCACAGGAGCAGCAGCACCCTTGAAGCTTTGTACACGGCCTTCGGCGTTCACGAAGGTGCCGGAGGTTTCAGTGAAAGGAGACACGGGCAGCATCACATCGGCCCACTGCTCGGCAGCGGAACGATAGGAAGTCAGCGCGACCGAGAAGGTGGCGGACTTCAGTGTTTCTACTGCACGTTCGCCCAGATCGCTGTCCAGTGCTGGCTCAACATTCAGAACCAGGTAAGCACGCAGGGTTTGAGCCAGCATTTGCTCGGCAGTCAAACCGCCCTTGCCCGGTACGGCGTTAGCCAAGTAGCCACCCACGGTGTTACCACCGGCAGTCAGGAAGCCCAGCTTGGCACCGCTAGCCTGTGCAATCGCATTGGCGTTGGCAGCAATTACGCTAGCCTGATCCGAGTTGACAGCCATATTGCCCAGCAAGATAGCCACGCGTTCGCCGGAAACCAGGCTGTCAGCAATCTGCTGAGCTTCAGCAGAAACTTGCACGCCTTCCAGACCCGCAGGAACTGCGCTGTCTTTGGCTTTGGCAACGGCAACCAGCACTTGAGCCAGAGAGTTGGCCAACTGGCTGGGAGCCACCGTCATGCGGCCAGCAATCGCATTGAACAATGGATTATCGGCAGCCGAATCAATAAAGGAAACTTGAGCGCCACGTTTGACAGCCTGACGCAGACGCTGGGCCATCAAGGGGTGATCTTTACGCAGGAAGGAGCCCACGACCAGAACGCGATCGAGCTCGTTCAAGGCGGTCAGAGGCATACCCAACCAAGGCACACCGGCCAGAGCACCATCCAGACGGGCATCGGTCTGACGCAGACGGAAGTCCACGTTTTCGGTACCCAGAGCACGACCCAGACGAGCCAGCAAAGCCAGTTCTTCAGTCGTGGAGGTAGCCGAACCAATACAGCCCAGCTGATCTGCACCAAACTTCTCGCGCACGGCGTTCATGCCGGCAACGATGGTTTGCATGGCGTCGTTCCAGGAGGCTTCGCGCCACTGGCC
This sequence comes from Alcaligenes sp. NLF5-7, assembly GCF_024266725.1. Classification (NCBI taxonomy): domain Bacteria; kingdom Pseudomonadati; phylum Pseudomonadota; class Betaproteobacteria; order Burkholderiales; family Alcaligenaceae; genus Alcaligenes; species Alcaligenes sp. NLF5-7. The sequence continues at coordinate 3,044,646 of NZ_CP100755.1, read as the reverse complement.
GTCATCACCGCGCACCATGGGGCGAGTCAGACGATCTTCGGTGTACAGGCCTTCGTAGGAGAAACGGTCACGGTCGCTGATCCAGCACTCGTTGACTTCGTCGTTCTCGAAAGGAACAACACGCAGCACCTTGTCCATCTTGGCTTGCAGCACCAGGTTGGCACCCACGCTGTCGTGCGGGCTAACGCTGCGACGACGGGCCAGTTCCCAGGTACGGGCATTGAAGCGGAAGGGTTTGGACAGCAAGGCACCCACGGGGCAAACGTCAATCATGTTGCCCGACAATTCGGACTCGACTGCGCGACCCACGAAGGTGGTGATTTCGGCGTGCTCGCCGCGGTTGAGCATACCAACCTCTTGAACGCCGGCGATTTCTTCGCCCGTACGCACACAGCGGGTGCAGTGAATGCAGCGCTGCATGGCTTCGGTCGAGATCAGTGGGCCCATGGATTTGGCGGCCACAACGCGCTTTTCTTCCTTGTAGCGCGACTCGGAGCCACCGTAACCCACGGCCAGATCCTGTAGCTGACACTCACCGCCCTGGTCGCACACGGGGCAATCCAGGGGGTGGTTGATCAGCAGGAATTCCATGACGCTTTTTTGAGCGGCAATGGCTTTTTCCGAACGAGTACGCACAACCATGCCGTTGGTGACGGGAGTGGCGCAAGCAGGCAAAGGCTTGGGCGCTTTTTCCACGTCCACCAAACACATGCGGCAGTTGGCGGCAATACTCAGTTTTTTGTGATAACAGAAGTGCGGCACGTAGACCCCGGCGTCATGGGCAGCCTGAATGACCATGCTGCCTTCCGGGGCGTCAACTTTAATGCCATCGATGGTGAGTTCTACCATTACGTTGTCCTGGCCTACAAATATTGAGGCACCACACAGCCTTTATGCTCGATGTGGTGTGCGAACTCGTCGCGGAAATGCTTAACGAAACTGCGCACCGGCATGGCAGCAGCATCACCCAGGGCGCAAATGGTGCGACCCATGATGTTCTGTGCGATGTCATCGAGCATGTCCAGATCTTCTGGGCGACCTTGACCGTTCTCGATACGATGCACCATGCGCCACAACCAGCCTGTGCCTTCCCGGCACGGCGTGCACTGGCCGCAGCTTTCGTGATAGTAAAAATAGGACAGGCGCAGCAGGGACTTGACCATGCAACGAGTCTCGTCCATCACGATGACAGCGCCCGAACCCAGCATGGAACCAGCCTTGGCAATGGAGTCATAGTCCAGGTTGGTCGCCATGATGATGTCGGCGGGCAAAACGGGCGAGCTGGAACCACCAGGGATCACAGCTTTCAGTTTGCGACCGTCGCGCATGCCGCCTGCCAATTCCAGCAAGGTGGCAAACGGCGTACCCAGAGGCACTTCGTAGTTACCGGGACGCTCTACGTCGCCAGTAATGGAGAAGATCTTGGTACCGCCCGCATTGGGGATACCCACTTCCAGGTATTCCTGACCGCTGTTGCGCAAAATCCAGGGTACAGCCGCGAAGGTTTCGGTGTTGTTGATGGTCGTCGGCTTGCCGTACAGACCAAAACTGGCCGGGAATGGTGGTTTGAAGCGAGGCTGGCCCTTCTTGCCTTCCAGGGACTCCAGCAGCGCAGTTTCTTCACCGCAAATATAGGCACCGTAACCGTGGAACGCATGCAGCTGGAAGCTGAAATCCGAACCCAGGATCTTGTCACCCAGAAAGCCTGCCGCACGGGCCTGTTCCAGCGCTTCTTCAAAACGCTGATAGATTTCGAACACTTCACCGTGGATGTAGTTGTAGCCCACGGTAATACCCATGGCGTAGGCTGCAATGGCCATGCCTTCGATCACGATGTGCGGGTTGAAACGCAGGATATCGCGGTCTTTGAAAGTGCCGGGTTCGCCCTCGTCGGAGTTACATACCAGGTACTTTTGACCGGGCAAGCTGCGGGGCATGAAGCTCCACTTCAAACCCGATGGAAAACCTGCACCACCACGACCGCGCAAGGCCGAAGTCTTGACTTCAGCAATCACGTCTTCGGGCTTCATGCCGGTAGTCAGTACTTTACGCAGAGCTTCATAGCCACCACGCTTGACGTACTCTTCCAGGCCCCAGTTGTCGCCGTTCAAACCAGCCAGAATCTGTGGCTGAATATGACGATCATGAAAAATCATGCTGCGCGACAGGTCGCCACCAGGGTTAGGTTCCAATCCCTGTGCGAACTTGCGCAGAATGTCCGGTGCAATCATGCCGATTCTCCGTGTGTCTTCAATTCTTCGAGCATGGCATCAATGCGCTCGGCTTCCATGCGCACGCACATATGCTGATTGTTCAGCAGCATGACGGGCGAATCACCACATGAACCCATGCACTCTCCCATGATCAGGGAGAACTGGCCGTCCGCCGTGGTTTCACCGTATTCGATACCCAGTTTCTCTTTCAGGTACTCGCCAGCCTTGACGCCATCACGCAGCGCACAGGGCAAGTTGGTGCAAACGGAAATGGTGACGCGGCCAACGGGCTTGGTGTGGAACATGTTGTAGAAGGTCGCAACCTCCTGCACAGCGATAGGCTCCACGCCAATGTATTGAGCCACATCCTCGATAATTTCTGGCGATACCCAGCCTTTTTCCTGCTGGGCAATGGCCAGGGAGGCCATGATGGCAGAGCGACGTTGATCTGCCGGGAACTTGCTCAGTTCCTTATCTATCTGTTGGTAGGCTTTTTCGGAAAGCAACATAATTCGGTTCCGTTTTTCCAGGCGCGACCTTAGCGGTCGATCTCGCCAAACACAATGTCCTGCGTGCCGATGATCGTTACCGCGTCGGCAATCATGTGACCGCGGCTCATTTCATCGAGGGCCTGCAAGTGGACGAAGCCCGGAGCACGGATCTTCATGCGGTAAGGCTTGTTACCGCCGTCAGATACCAGATAAATGCCAAACTCGCCCTTGGGATGCTCCACACCGGCATACACTTCGCCAGTAGGCACGTGCATACCTTCGGAGAACAGTTTGAAATGGTGGATCAAGTCCTCCATCCCGGTTTTCATGCGTTCGCGCGATGGCGGTGCCACTTTGTGGTTATCCGTGATGACAGGACCGGGGTTGTTGCGCAGCCACTGTACACACTGACGGATGATGCGGTTGCTCTCGCGCATTTCCGCGATACGAACAAGGTAACGGTCGTAAGAGTCACCGTTGCGACCCACAGGAATATCAAATTCGACGCGATCATAGACTTCGTAGGGCTGCATCTTGCGCAGATCCCACTCAACGCCCGAACCACGCAGCATGGGGCCGGTAAAGCCCAGCGCCTTGGCGCGATCAGGATCCACGACGCCCACGCCCACCAGACGCTGCTTCCAGATACGGTTATCGGTCAGCAGGGTTTCGTATTCGTCAACACAAGTGGGGAAACGGTTGGTGAAGTCTTCGATGAAATCCAGCAAAGAACCCGAACGCGCTTCGTTCATGGCTTTCAGTTCTTTGTCGGAGCGGTATTTGTTGGCCTTGTACTGTGGCATGGTGCCGGGCAGATCGCGGTAAACGCCACCTGGACGGTAGTAGGCCGCGTGCAAACGGGCGCCGGAGACCGCTTCGTAGCAGTCCATCAGGTCTTCACGTTCACGGAAGGCGTACAGGAACACAGCCATGGCACCCACGTCCAGCGCATGCGAACCGACCGACATCAGGTGGTTAAGGATGCGGGTAATCTCGTCAAACATGACGCGGATGTATTGAGCACGCAACGGCACCTCAACACCGACCAGACGCTCCACGGCCATACAGTAAGCGTGCTCGTTGACCATCATGGACACATAGTCCAGACGATCCATGTATGGCAGGGTTTGCAGGAAAGTGCGGTGCTCGGCCAGCTTTTCGGTGGCACGATGCAACAGACCAATATGGGGGTCAGCACGCTGAATGACTTCGCCGTCCAGCTCAAGCACCAAACGCAACACACCGTGTGCGGCTGGGTGCTGAGGACCAAAGTTCAGGGTGTAGTTTTGAATTTCTGCCATGATGCTTATCGCCCAATTCCGTAATCGTCCTCGCGCACCACTCGTGGCGTGATTTCACGCGGCTCGATGGTGACGGGCTGGTAAATGACCCGCTTCTGCTCGGTGTCATAGCGCATTTCGACGTAGCCGGAGATGGGGAAGTCTTTGCGGAACGGATGACCGATAAAACCATAGTCGGTCAGGATGCGACGCAGATCAGGGTGGTTCTCGAAAATAATGCCGTACAGGTCAAACGCCTCGCGCTCGAACCAGTTCACCGACGGCCAGACCTCGAACAGGGTTGGCAAAGTGGGGAAATCGTCGTTGGGCACAAAGCAGCGCACACGCAGGCGCCAGTTGTGCTTCAAGGACATCAGGTGCAGCACAACGGCAAAGCGATGGGGGAACTGAGCCGATGCAGCCTGATAGGTAGGCGCTTTCCAGGCGGAATAATCAATCCCGCACAAGTCGATACAGGTCTCAAAGCGCAGATCAGCGTGGTCGCGAAGCAATGTGCAAGTGTCGACCCATGCATCAGCGGGCACTTCCAAAGTGAGTTCATTGCGCGCTTGCGTCAACGCAGCCTGCTCGCCAAGGATAGAGAGCAAGTTGGTTTTTAAAGTTTCTAGCCGTGTCATAGTCTTGTTTAGCCTGTTCTAACCGTTCAGCGTGCGATGGTATTGGTCAAACGGATCTTGTTCTGCATCTGCAGCAAGCCGTAAACCAAAGCCTCAGCAGTCGGAGGGCAGCCTGGCACGTACACATCTACCGGCACGATGCGATCACAGCCGCGAACGACCGAGTAGGAGTAGTGGTAGTAACCGCCACCGTTGGCACAGGAGCCCATGGAAACGACCCAGCGTGGCTCGGCCATCTGGTCGTACACCTTGCGCAAGGCGGGTGCCATCTTGTTGCACAGGGTGCCCGCCACAATCATCAAGTCAGATTGACGTGGACTGGGACGGAAAATAATGCCGAATTGGTCCAGGTCATAACGAGCTGCACCAGCGTGCATCATTTCCACTGCACAACAGGCCAGACCAAATGTCATGGGCCACATGGACCCTGTTTTTGCCCAGTTCAGAAACTTGTCTGCACTGGTCGTCACAAAACCTTCTTTGAGAATGCCGTCGATAGCCATAGTAGTTGCCTTTTGCCGGATCAGACCCTGGGAAGCCCCGGCCTATCCTGTTGCTGACCAAACCCGCTGTCATCAAGACGCATCCTCGTGCCCCTTATGCCCAGCAGCAGACGCGAAAACCCCTAGCAGGGTTCTCTATGGATGGGTTTACTCCCAGTCCAGAGCGCCTTTTTTCCATTCGTAGATAAAACCGACCGTCAAAACGGCCAGGAACGCCATAACGGTCCAGAAACCGACCAGGCCTACTGTTCCATTGGCCATGGCCCAGGGAAACAGAAAAGCGATTTCCAGATCGAACATGATGAACAGAATCGCGATCAGGTAGTAACGAATGTCCACCTTCATGCGCGAATCACCGAATGCTTCAAAACCGCATTCGTAAGGAGAGAGCTTTTCAGCATCGGGCCGGTTTGGACCGAGCACTCGACCGACTAAAAGTAGAGCCAGGCCAATCCCAGTGGCGACGATGATAAATAGCAAAACGGGAAAGTACTCTTGCAGGTTCATGCAAAGCATCCAATCGCAGTAAATAAACTCTTGGATTGTAGCATTTTGAGAGCACAGTTTTGGGGGATAACCCCAAACCATTACATCTATGCAAGGGTGTTGCACCCATGCCGCAAAAACTGTCAGCTACCTGACTGGAAACCCTTCAACTATTGATTATTTATTCTATTAAGGGTTGTGATTGTAGACCTCAATCAAATATCTTACTCGTTTTTGTAAGGTAAATGTCAGCCACCAAACAGAAGAAAATGATTTTTCCTGCTTATTTTGTAAGCAAGCCAAACAAGACCAAGTAGTCGCAATGGTCGTTAGAAGGGTTTAGCACGCACCCCAGCTCCGGCCCCAGACCCCACACCACAACAACAGAGCACCACCCCAGGAAACTCACGGACCTTACACCAATAGCCAACACATACCAACGAACCCATAAACACGAGCGACAAAACCCAATAAAGCCTCTATAGCCCAAACGGACTTAAGCAGAGGCCTCAAAAAAGCAGTAGACAATAAAAAAGCCATCCCGAAGGATGGCTTTTTATACTTCTACAGTTCAGGCAAGTCCGGAGATTTGCCCTTCGCAACGCGTAGACAAGCTACGCGAAACGATTAGAACTGGTGACGCAGACCGACGCCGATCAGAGTCGACTTAGCATCAGGCAGGAAGTACACGTTCTTGGCGTAGGAGCCGATGGCGTACACGTTCGTGCGCTTGCTCAGTGGGTGGCTGTAACCCAGGCTGAACGTGTGCTGTTTCTTCATTTCCCACGACAGGTTGGAATTAGCCAAAACATCTGGAGCCGAACGAGGATCAGCCATTGTCCAGGAACCCATCACAGTACCGGCACCCACTGGAGCGGACAAACCGACCAAGTAGGAGTTAACTTTCAAGCCGTCCAGGCTAGGATTGTTGTAAGCATCCAGCACATCACCCAAGCCAAAACCGCTGTAGGACTGAGCAGCGAACAAACCGTCACGGGTTTGACCGAAAGCCAAGTAAGCCTTCACAACTTCAAAGTCGTAGCTACCACCGATGTTCCAGGACTTAACAGTGTCACCACCGCTCACTGGACCATTCACAACAGCACGGCTTTCAGCAGTTTTGTACTGATCGTATGTCAGAGCAACACCGATAGGGCCGTTAACGTAACGCAGACCGGTGGTCACGGCGCGCTGGTTGCGCTCCAGACCATCATTAATGTTGTTAACTTCGTTAATCTTAGCGACTTGAGAGCCATCAGTGTTGAAAGAGTAACCAACGCCGAACTGGAAGCCGGAGAAGTTAGGGGTTTGGTACATGACCATGTTGTCGTAACGAGTGGTGTTAGCGGCTGTGAAAGCACCACCAATGTTAGCTTGGTCGAAACCACCGCCGAAAGGATCGGCTACGCCTGGCAAGTACTTGGAGGCGATATTAGTTTGACGACCGAAGTCCAATTGACCCCAGCTGTCACCAGCCAGACCCAGAGTGGCGTGACGACCGAACAGACGGCCACCTTGAGCGGATTTACCGGTGGACAGGTCAAAGCCGCTTTCCAGTTGGAATACAGCGCGCAGGCCATCGCCCAGATCTTCGGAACCTTTCAGACCCCAGCGGTTGCCCGACTGGATGCCGTTGATCATACCGGTTTTCTTCTGTTCGTAAGAACCACCGTTACCGTTGGAGGTGTAGTCCTCAGTAGCTTTGAATTTTTGGTAACCGATACCACCGTCCAGAATACCGTACAGGGTGACAGACGTTTCTGCGTGTGCGACGCCAGCGAAGCCGGCCATCAGAGCAGCAGCGAGCAGAGTCTTTTTCATGTAAGAAATCTCCGTAGATTTGAGTAAATCAGAGCAGCCCAACTACAACAGTGCTGCTGCTCTTTCTAACTCCGCGATGGGAAGTTAACGCTATTGCATCAAAATTCCCGTCGCTTGACTACGAAACCCTTCGGAAACGTGAATCTTTGTGCACAGCTTGTTGGCTATACACAACAAAAACCCACTTATAGCGGCTTTCCAAGCCACCTCAACCAAGGGCGATAATTAGCGAGCTAAAACCAGCCCCCTCTTAAGAACTTGCTTTAACTCCCGCTGGCAATCTGTCGCCAACACTGGTCTTGTGGAAATACGACAAAAAACCAAACCCTGCCGTCTAACTGGAAGCAAGCACCCAAAAGCCCATCCCAAACTCGGGACACCCAAAGCGGTGATAATGACAATTTCTCATATTGCGAGAAACAAAGACTTAACAAAACTCAGAACGCGCTGACTCAGCCGAAGCCTTTTTCAAACCAGAACAAACACCCCAGTACCGCCCAAAAATCCCGCAATCTAAGCAAACTCCCAAGCACCAAAAAAATGGCAAAAAAAAACCCGTCCTTCTCAGGATCAGGTTTTATTTTCAAGCCCTGCAATGACAGAGCATCACTGCATTTTTTTGGTGCCGACGACGAGACTCGAACTCGTACAGCTTTCGCCACTACCCCCTCAAGATAGCGTGTCTACCAATTCCACCACGTCGGCAAGCAATCAAGACAGCGATATTAGCATGACAAAAGTAAGACTGTCAGTACAAAACAAGCCAAAACACTCAAAAAAACCCGTTCTCAGGCATATTCCACACAAACATCGCAAAATGAACAAAGCCCGCCGTTACAGCGGGCTTTGATATCGCAGCTTCCGACCCTGCTCTTTGCGATCGCTTACATAGAAAGCGACGAGAAACCCACAAACAGACCCAGACTTACTCCGCAGCAGGAACTGCTGGAGCGCTCTGCTCAGGAGTTGCCGAAGGCACGGCCGCAGGCACTGAAGCCGCTGGCGCAGGAACCGAAGCAGCACCCGATGAAGCCGCACCAGGCACAGAGGATTCATACCCCTGCATCACACCCGCATCAGCCTTTTGCGCTGGGTGGTGAGCCACCCAAGCCAAACCGCCAGTAGACACAAAAAAGACAATTGCCGCCCATTTAGTCATGCGCGACAAAAAGTTGGCCGCACCTGCTGCGCCGAACACACTACCTGCCGAGCCGCCACCAAAGGCCGAGCCCATATCAGCGCCCTTGCCTTGCTGCAGCAGCACCAGACCAATAATCAACAGCGAGGAGATAACCTGCACCGCCATCAGAACGGAAGACATCCAATCTTGCATTTAAAGACTCCAGACCCTTTAAGCGGCCACAATACGTAAAAATTCCTGCGCATCCAAAGATGCACCACCCACCAAGGCACCATCAATATCCGGCATGGCAAACAGCTCTGCGGCATTATCCGCTTTCACGCTGCCCCCGTACAAAATACGCAACTGATCCGATTCCATATAGGCGCGAATCTGCTGATGCATTTGCTGCGCTTGCTCCGGCGTTGCAGTCAGACCCGTACCAATCGCCCAGACCGGCTCATAGGCCAGCACCAGCTTGGAGACCACCTCGGCCCCAAGAGCCTTGATAGGTTCGAGTTGATCTTGCACCACACAGGTTTCCTGCCCCGCCTCGCGATCAGCCAATTGCTCGCCAATACAGACAATAGGCGTCAAGCCCGCATCCAGTGCCGCAACAACTTTGGCGGCAACCTGAGCGCTACTTTCCTGGTGATACTGACGGCGTTCGGAATGCCCGACAATCACCCAGCGACAGCCGATATCAGCCAGCATTGCCGCCGAGATTTCCCCAGTGTATGCACCCTTGGCGTGGACACTGACATCTTGAGCACCGACCGCTATGGTCGAATCTTTCAAGACACCTGCCACCTGAGGCAAATACACATAAGGAACGCATACAAGCACATCACAATCTGCCTGCACACCAGGCTGAACGAGCAGTTCTTGCAGCAGACGGCTGTTGCCATCAAGCGAGCCATTTAATTTCCAATTACCCGCAACCAGTCGTTTACGCGAAGAATGTACGCTCATTGCTCCCTTGATGCCAGTCAAAAAGTTACACCAACGCCCACAATCAAGGCGCAGCTAACCGGCTATTGTAGCGCGTGCTAATCCATTTCGCGCATATTTGACAGAAAATTCGTTTCAGAACGGCAAGAAAAAGGGTGGCTATGCCACCCTTGCTGCTTTTATGGAACAAGAATGATCTTGCCCACCTGCTCACCCGCCTCCATCATGGCATGCGCTTCGCTCGCCTTTTCCAAGGGGAAAGTGGCATGAATCAAGGGACGTACCTGCCCTGCTTCCAGCAAAGGCCAGACACGCTCTTTCAGAGCCTGCGCCAGTTGCGCCTTGAACTCGACAGAGCGGGACCGCAAGGTTGAGCCGGTAATAGTCAGGCGACGACGCAGAATCTCCCCACAATTAATCGTGGCCTTCACCCCACCTAGCAAAGCAATAATGACGATACGGCCGTCATCGGCCAGACACGTCAAATCCCGGTTGATGTAGTCGCCAGAGACCATATCCAGAATCACATCAACACCACGGCCGCCTGTTTTGCTTTTGATGACGTCTTCGTAAACTTCGGTTTTATAGTTGATGCCGATTCCGCCCAAGCGATTAATGGCCTCCACGCGTTCATCACTGCCTGCCGTGGCATATACCGTATGCCCCAGAGCCACTGCCAACTGGATAGCTGTTGTTCCAATTCCGCTTGCACCACCATGAACCAGCAGGGTTTCACCCTTGCTCAACTGACCACGGTCGAACACATTGCTCCAGACAGTGAAGAAAGTTTCTGGCAGCCCCGCCGCCTCCAGCAAGCTGAAACCCGCAGGAATAGGCAAGCACTGCTGTACTGGCACCACACAATATTCGGCATAGCCACCACCAGTGACCAACGCACAGACCTGATCCCCAATCTTGAACCCACTGCCCTGCACATCGCCCGATACGATTTCACCAGCCAGTTCCAGGCCGGGAATATCAGAGGCACCAGCCGGTGGCGGGTAAGCGCCTGCTCGTTGCAAGACATCCGGACGGTTCACGCCCGCCGCCAGCACCTTGACCAGCACTTCACCAGGACCTGTTTGTGGCATGGGGCGCTCGCCCACTCGCAACACTTCCGGCTTTCCAAACTCGGTAATTTCAACAGCTCGCATACCTACTCCCTGATATCTAGACTATTTTTCCAGCGCGGCTGCAAGCACAAACCATAAGCAGCCGCCTTACCTGCTGCAATCTATCACAGGCACTGGCATCAACGCCCTATTCCAGCCATGAAAACAGATTATTTCGATGACGCTAGCAAATTTATACGTTACACTTTAGGGCTTTCCTGGCCTCCGTGCTTTTTTGTGCATGTGACTTATCAGGAAGAAAAGCCCAACAGACAGGAAGCGTGCCAGAGCGGTTGAATGGACCGGTCTTGAAAACCGGCGATGGGGTAACCCATCCGTGAGTTCGAATCTCACCGCTTCCGCCATCATCTCCCGCTGCATCCATGGCGGAATTGGTAGACGCAAGGGACTTAAAATCCCTCGATCTTTGATCGTGCCGGTTCGATTCCGGCTGGATGCACCAAATATTCACGATAGCAGGCAGATCTCTTTGCCCACCATAAAAACCTCGGTTTTTATTCGCTCGTGACAAATAAGTACCAATCAAGAAAGCTCGCTTCAAAGCGGGCTTTTTTGCGTCCTGCCTGAAAACCCAATCCAAGCCATCACCCCGCAAGCACCACCTGAACCTGACCGACTGTTTACCCCCCGCTCCGTAAGTAAAGCCTCTCCAGCTCCTCCAGGACCGAAACTGCTCCCAAGAAGCAAACAGATCAAAAATAGCGAACCAACAACAAGCAAAGTCACAGTTACATTCACAGTCACAGCCATAACTACAACTACAACTACAACTACAACTACAACTAAGGCTACGGCTGAAACCACAGGCATAACAAGCACAGGTACAGGTACAGGTACAGGTACAGCACCAACAGATTACCCTCCAGCTCTTGGCACAAGCCGATACGCAGCCACGTTCCCAAAAAGCAGCCGAACGCAAAAAACCCGCCTTTCGGCGGGTTTTTCTTCAAGCAGACTGCAAACGCTATCAGGAAGCAGCAGGAGCAGCTGGACCGCCTTGAGCCTCGATACCGCCAATAGCCTTGATCGACAGACGCAGACGACCTTTCTCGTCAGCCTCGATGACCTTGACCTTAACAACCTGACCCACTTTCAGCACGTCATTGATGTTGGCGATACGGTAGTTGGCAATCTCGGAGATATGCAGCAAGCCGTCACGGCCTGGCAGCACTTGCACAATCGCGCCAAAGTCCAGCAAACGCATCACAGGACCTTCGTATTCCTGACCCACTTCCACTTCAGCGGTCAGCTCTTTAATACGGCGCTCGGCTTCGCGGGCCTTGTCCAGATCGGCGCTGGCGATCGTGATGGTGCCGTCATCCGAAATATCGATCTGTGTACCGGTTTCTTCGGTCAGGGCACGGATGGTTGCACCACCCTTACCAATCACGTCACGAATCTTCTCGGGATTGATCTTCACGGTCAGCATGCGAGGCGCGAATTCGGACATCTCGGTACGGGAACCGTCGATGGACTCTTTCATCTTGCCCAGGATGTGCATACGGCCTTCGTGAGCCTGAGCCAATGCAACCTGCATGATTTCCTTGGTGATGCCCTGGATCTTGATGTCCATCTGCAAAGCAGTAATACCTTTCTCGGTACCGGCAACCTTGAAATCCATATCGCCCAGGTGATCTTCGTCACCCAGAATGTCGGTCAGCACAGCAAACTTGTTGCCTTCCTTGATCAGACCCATGGCCACACCAGCTACGTGATCCTGCACAGGCACACCAGCGTCCATCATGGACAGGGAGCCACCACACACAGATGCCATGGAGGAGGAACCGTTGGATTCAGTGATCTCGGACACCACGCGGATGGAGTACTGGAAATCTTCAGCGGCTGGCAGCAAGGGAGTCAAAGCACGCTTGGCCAGACGACCGTGACCGATTTCACGACGCTTGGGAGCGCCGAAACGGCCAGCTTCGCCAGTGGCGAATGGAGGCATGTTGTAGTGCATCATGAAGCGATCGCGGTACTCGCCCATAATCGAATCAATGATCTGCTCGTCTTGCTTGGTACCCAGAGTGGTGACCACCAATGCCTGAGTTTCGCCACGCGTGAACAAGGCGCTACCGTGAGCACGGGGCAGAACGCCCAGACGGATGCTGATAGGACGAACGGTACGGGTGTCACGACCATCAATACGGGACTCGCCGCTCAAGATACGCGAACGCACGATCTTGCTTTCCAAGTCGAACATCATGTTTTCGACGGCAACCATATCAGGCTGATCCTGACCGGCGGCTTCAGCTTGAGCCTTGACCGTTTCTTTAACCTGAGCGTAAACAGCGCGCACTTGCTCGGTACGAGCTTGTTTTTCGCGAGTCTGGTAGGCCTGTGTCAGACCTTCTTCGGCAGCAGCGGTTACCGCAGCCAACAGGCTTTCATTAACAGCAGCAGGCTGCCAATCCCACTCCGGCTTGCCAGCTTCTTCAACCAGTTCATGAATGCAGTTGATGGCTGCTTGCATTTGCTCGTGAGCAAACACCACACCACCCAGCATGACTTCTTCGGACAATTGCTTGGCTTCAGACTCAACCATCAGCACAGCCTGCTCGGTACCAGCCACAACCAGATCCAGAGCCGAAGATTTCAGCTGAGTAGCGGATGGGTTCAGCACGTACTGACCATCAATGTAACCCACACGGGCAGCGCCCACAGGACCGTTGAAAGGAATGCCGGAAATAGCCAGGGCAGCCGAGGCGCCGATCATGGCAGCGATATCAGGATCAATTTCAGGGTTGACCGATACCGTGTGAATGATGACCTGAACTTCGTTGTAGAAGCCTTCAGGAAACAGAGGACGCAGTGGACGGTCGATCAGGCGGGAGATCAGGATCTCGCGCTCGGATTGGCGGCCTTCACGCTTGAAGAAACCACCAGGGATCTTGCCAGCGGAGTAGGTTTTTTCGACGTAATCAACGGTCAGCGGGAAGAAGTCCTGACCTGCTTTCGCTTCGCTTTTGCCAACAACAGTGGCCAACACAACAGTGTCTTCAATCGAAACCAGCACGGCACCTGACGCCTGACGTGCGATTTCGCCGGTTTCCAGAACGACGGTATGTTCGCCGTACTGGAAAGACTTGGTGACTTTATTGAACATTAGGAGAATCCTTACAATAAAAAAACCGTGCACACAGCGAAACCAGTTCGCCGAATGCACGGTTGTTTAGCGGGGAGCCAGCCCCGGTATCACTTACGCAGACCGAGTTTTTCGATCAAAGCACGGTAAGCGTCTGGATTACGACCTTTCAGGTAATCCAGCAATTTGCGACGACGGCTAACCATGCGCAACAGACCACGACGGGAGTGGTGATCTTTGTTGTGAGCCTTGAAGTGGCCGGTCAATTCGTTGATGCGAGCGGTCAGCAAAGCCACTTGCACTTCTGGGGAGCCTGTATCGCCTTGTTTACGCTGAAACTCGGAAACGATATCGACTTTTTTGATATCTGCAACTGCCATTTTATTTAGCCTCTAAGACTTGCGTTAGGACCGAGGTGCCCTAACGTGTTGAAAATGAGATTGAGTGCACCGGGCCCATCAGGCCAAGTGCAAGCAAACGATTATAACGAAAAACCGGACAAGGCGTTAAGCATTTCGGCCTGCTGGCCTGCCAAAGCCGGGGATTTTAGTTGTTTCCACGCCGAAGTCGTGCCAAAGCACGGGCTCGACGCCAGCGCCAGGCCATCACAAACCAGCCCGACAAGCCATACAGGCAGAACAGGCCAAACAGGAAGACCGGCGGATCCGTAGAGACAAACACGAAGACCAGCACAAAAAGCAGCATGACCCAAAATGGCACGCTACGTCTGATCGCAAAGGACTTGCCGCTGTAGAACGGCGCGTTGGAGACCATGGCCAGGCCGGCATAAATGGTCAAACCAAAGGCAACCCAGGGAATCACATTCACTTGCAGAGACAGCTTGTTGTCCACCGCCAGCCAGACAAAGCCAGCGACCAGCGCAGCGGCTGCCGGGCTGGGCAAGCCTTGGAAAAAGCGCTTGTCGACCACTTCAATATTGGTATTGAAGCGGGCCAGGCGCAGCGCACCACCAGCTACGTAAATAAAGGAAGCCAACCAGCCCCAGCGGCCCAATCCCTGCATGGCCCAGACGTACATGACCAGCGCGGGCGCTGCACCAAAGGAGATCATGTCGGCCATGGAGTCGTACTGCTCGCCAAAGGCGGACTGAGTATTGGTCAAACGAGCAACCCGCCCGTCCATACCATCAAACACCAGCGCCAGGAAAATGGCGATGGCTGCCGCCTCAAAGCGGCCATTCATGGCCTGCACAACGGCATAAAAACCCGCGAACAGATTGGCGGTCGTAAATGCGTTGGGCAGAAGATAGATGCTACGCCGACGACGGGTTTCATCATTGAGCAAATTGGGCATAATTTATGCTTTAAGAGTTGTTGCTAAGGACTGAACACTCGAATGTAGCATTGTCCCCAAGGCTACAGAGTGCAAATAATTCCAGCATATATAAGCCAGAGCGAACAGAAATGACCAAGAGGCCTGCGGCCAGGGAGTTCATGGATAAACAGTAGATTTTATCGAACTCGCTTGCGCACCACCCCAACAGGGGCACGATGGTCAAACCAAGCACTGCATTTTATCGCGCCCTCACCGATACGGCTATAAGACGAGAACAAGGCGCTTCCATCCTTTTTTTTAGCCCCAGCAGAGGCGGCGCTGAAAGCCAAATTCTTGCAGCAATAAAAAAACCGGCTGACGCCGCAAGACGTCAGCCGGTTCAGGCTCAAGACCAGGGCAGCTTATGAGGTTGCCCCGATATCAAACTTAGTTCTTGGACTTGTCGACCAGCTTGTTAGCGGCGATCCAAGGCATCATGGAGCGCAGCTTGCTACCCACTTGCTCGATCTGCGATTCGGCGTTGATACGACGACGCGAGATCAGGGTAGGAGCGCCTGCGGCGTTTTCCAGGATGAAGTTCTTGGCGTACACGCCGGTCTGGATGTCTTCCAGGCACTGGCGCATGGCTTTGCGGGTTTCGTCGGTAACAATCTTCGGACCGGTCTCGTATTCGCCGTATTCGGCGTTGTTGGAGATCGAGTAGTTCATGTTGGCGATACCGCCTTCGTAGATCAGGTCCACGATCAACTTCAGTTCGTGCAAGCACTCGAAGTAAGCCATTTCAGGAGCGTAACCAGCCTCAACCAGCGTGTCGAAACCAGCCTTGATCAGCTCAACCGCACCACCGCACAGAACAGCCTGTTCACCGAACAAGTCGGTTTCGGTTTCTTCGCGGAAGTTAGTTTCGATGATACCGGCACGGCCACCGCCGTTAGCCGATGCGTAAGACAGAGCCACGTCGCGAGCAGCGCCGGTCTTGTCCTGGTAAACAGCGATCAGGTGAGGAACGCCGCCGCCTTGGCTGTAGGTGCCACGCACAGTGTGACCAGGAGCCTTGGGAGCAATCATGATGACGTCGATATCGTCACGTGGCACAACTTGGCCGTAGTGAACGTTAAAGCCGTGAGCAAATGCCAGAGCGGCGCCGGGCTTGATGTTTTCAGCAACCTGGTTGCGGTAAACCTCAGCAATGTTTTCGTCAGGCAACAAGATCATGACGACATCAGCGCTCTTGACGGCTTCAGCCACTTCCTGAACTTTCAGGCCAGCGTTCTCGGCTTTGCTCCAGGAAGCGCCGCCTTTGCGCAGACCAACAACCACGTTAACGCCGGACTCGTGCAGATTCAGGGCGTGAGCGTGGCCTTGCGAGCCGTAACCGATGATGGCAACGGTCTTGCCTTTGATCAGGGAAAGATCACAATCCTTGTCGTAGAAAACTTTCATTTCAGGTGCTCCAAATTTAATAATTTCGCTTAAACAGCAATTCGAGAATGGCCGCTCATGCAGCAGCGGCACAAAAAGGACCTTGACTCATTACTTTCAGAACAGGGCCACCGCGGTCTACACAGCGTCAGGCCGTGTTTACCCTTTATAAGGAGCTGCCTTGAAAAGCAGCTCCTTGAATAAAAGCGGTAATTATGTCCTGAAAAAGCCTTGGCTTACAGCTTTAAGACTCGTTCGCCACGGCTGACACCAGAGACCCCGGTGCGCACTGTTTCAAGAATGGCCGTACGATCCAGCGCATTGATGAAAGCAGCAATTTTGTCTTGAACACCGGTCAATTCGATGGTGTATGTCTTGTCCGTAACATCAATGATGCGACCGCGGAAAATATCCGCCATGCGCTTCATCTCTTCACGTTCCTTGCCCACCGCCCGCACTTTGATCAGCATGAGTTCACGCTCGATGTGTGGGCCTTCGGACAGATCCACCACCTTGACCACGTCAACCAGACGGTTCAAGTGCTTGGTGATCTGCTCGATGACGTCGTCCGCCCCTCGGGTAACGATAGTCATGCGAGACAGGGTGTCGTCCTCGGTTGGAGCAACCGTCAAGGTCTCGATGTTATAGCCACGGGCCGAAAACAGGCCGACCACACGGGACAGTGCGCCGGGCTCGTTTTCCAGAAGGATAGAAATGACGTGTTTCATGATTCTCTCCTTACAGATCGTCCGGGCCCAAGAGCATTTCTGTCAGGCCGCGGCCTGCTTTCACCATCGGGAACACGTTTTCGGTTTGGTCCGTGATGAAGTTCAGAAATACCAGGCGGTCTTTGTGCGTGGTGAAGGCTTCGCGAATAGCGGGGACCACATCGGCTGGCTTGTCGATCTCCAGACCCACGTGACCATAGCTTTCCACCAGTTTGACAAAGTCAGGCAGTGCATCCACGTAAGACTCGGAATAGCGCGAGCCGTAGTCGATTTGCTGCCACTGGCGCACCATGCCCAAATAACGATTGTTCAGGCAAAGAACCTTGGGGCTCAAGCGGTACTGTTTACACGTAGACAGTTCCTGGATGTTCATCTGAATGGAGCCCTCACCAGTGATGACGGCAACATCCTGGCCAGGGTTGGCCATTTGCACACCCATTGCGTAAGGCAAGCCCACGCCCATCGTGCCCAGGCCACCGGAATTGATCCAGCGACGAGGCTTATTGAATTTGTAGTACTGAGCCGCCCACATCTGGTGCTGACCCACATCAGAAGTCACGAAAGCGTTGCCGCCCGTCACTTCCCACAGGGATTCCACCACGTATTGCGGCTTGATCAGCTCGTCCGACTTGGCGTAGGCCAAGGAGTTCTTGCCACGCCAGACATTGATCTGTTTCCACCAATCATTCAGGGAGGGCTGGTTCTGCGATTCCTGACGGCTTTGCGCATACAGCTCATTGAACTCGGTCAGCACGTCTTTGACACAGCCCACGATAGGCACATCAACTTTCACGCGCTTGGAAATTACCGAAGGATCAATATCAATATGAATGATCTTGCGTGGGTTCTGACCGAAGTGGCGGGTATTACCAATCACTCGATCATCAAACCGTGCACCCACTGCGATCAGAACGTCGCAATGCTGCATGGTCATATTGGCTTCGTAAGTACCGTGCATGCCGGGCATGCCGATGTACTGATCCGCCGTACCTGGATAGGCACCCAGACCCATCAAGGTAGTCGTGCAAGGGGCACCGCTTAACTTGACCAGCTCATTGAGTTCGCTGTCAGCATTACCCAGCACCACACCACCACCAACGTAAATCAGCGGGCGCTCGGCGCTATTGAGAATCTGGACAGCTTTCTTGATCTGCCCCTGATGGCCTTTGATCACAGGTGCGTAGGAACGCATCTTGACCTCGCCACGCTTGGGCGTGTATTTGCACGTTGCAGTCGTAATATCTTTGGGGATATCAATCAGCACAGGACCAGGACGGCCTGTCGTGGCAATAAAAAATGCCTTGCGAATGGTATCGGCCAAATCACGAACATCGCGCACCAGGAAGTTGTGCTTGACGCAAGGACGGGTGATACCGATGGCATCACATTCCTGGAAAGCATCTTCACCAATTGCCTGGGTGCTGACCTGCCCACTGATGATGACCATCGGAATGGAGTCGAGGTAAGCGGTCGCAATACCGGTGACGGCATTGGTGACGCCCGGGCCACTGGTTACCAGTGCCACGCCAACTTTTTGGGACGAACGGGAATAGGCATCCGCAGCATGAACAGCAGCCTGTTCATGACGCACAAGAATGTGCTGGAAGCGGTCCTGCTTGAAGATTGCGTCGTAGATATAGAGAACGGCACCACCCGGATAACCGAAAACGTGTTCCACGCCTTCGTCCGCGAGCGTGCGCACAACAATATCTGCGCCATTTAATTCAGACATGAGTTTTCCTTTCAGTCTTGCTCTGCAATATCGACTGACCACGACGGTCCGAGCTTGAACCGATGTCAGCAACATGATCTGGCGCTTCATGGCCCACAGGACCACACCACCCAGACACATTACCGTCCGGCCTGCACTCTTCGACACCCAGTGCGTGCATACACAAACGTATGCGTTAGCTTGAAACGGAAGTCCTGGCATCCCACGCTTGTGACGCGGCCAGCAACAAAGTTTTTAGGCGCAAAAAACCGGGCGGATGGCCCGGTTAACAGTGCCTCGCTACAATTTGCTCGGATAAGGAGCAAAAACACCCGATTACTTTACCTTGACTGCACAAAGCGAGCAACTGTGATTGTTGGTAAAGTGCAAAAAAACAGGCTTAAAGCTTGCATACGTAAAACGATATACTGTCTACCTATGACGAGCTGTCCGGGTATTTTATGGCATCGCCCATCCCACAATTAAAACAATTCCTGTATAGCCACTATTTTTTCGGCGGACTGCGCCAGTCCATCGGTGTGCTGTTGCCGGTCATTATTTTGGGCCGCTTCTTTGGTCACTATGACATTGGCGTCATTGCGTCCATGGGTGCCACCTGCGTTGCCATCATTGACCAGCCCGGCGGCCCACGCCGCTATCGCAACAATGAAATGCTGGGCGGTATTGCGCTGGGCACGGTCACCGTTGGCCTGACAGGTCTGGCCTCCAGCTCTCCCCTGCTGCTGGTGCTGTGCGTACCGTTTCTGTGCTTTCTGTACAGCATGTTCTCCGTGTTTGGTCGTCGCGGCGGGCTGATCGGATTTGCCGCCCTGCTGCTGATGACCTTGACGATGCGCTTTCCCATGCAGCCTCACGAGGTACTGGCGCACACGCTGTATTCCTTTGCCGGCGGTCTGTCCTATTACTTGTTCAGCACCCTGTTCCGACGCTTGTTCTGGTATCGGGAAGAGCGCCAGACACTGGCGGTAGCCCTGTTTGCCACGGCTGAATACATGGAAGCGCGCTCGCAATTCTATGACTCCACCTCGGATCTGGACGCCTGCTATAGACGGCTGATCAATCTTCAATCCAATATGACCGAAAAGCACCAGGCCGCTCGCGACGTGGTACTGCGTGAATTGCCGCGCGGTTATGGACGAGGCGATCACCATCGCAAGGCACTGCTGACCATCTTCTTGAATATGGTCAGCATTCTGGACTCGCTGGTCGCGACCTATACCGACTACACCGTCCTGCGCCGTCAGCTTTCTGACAGCGATTTCATGGTTTTTGCGCGTGATGGCTTGCACAAGCTTTCGTTGGATATCGGCCGCATTGCCATGAATGTTTCGCGCAGCGCTCGCACCACCCGTCGCTCCAGCGTCAAAGCGGAAATCCGCGCCATGGAATACGAGCTGGAGAAGTACAAACGTCAGGGCATGTCTCAATCCGACCCTGAGACCTACGCCCTGCTAGTCCAGGTCTTGCGCCGACTGCGTAACCTGAACCGCATTGTGGACAGCATGGCAAGCCTGTCGCATCGTGCCAGCCAGAATATGCCAGTCGATCAATACCTGAATAAATCGCTAAGCCGCATGCTCTCGCGTGAAGAACTGCGTTTGGGCATGCTCAGCAGCAATATGAAGCTGAAGTCTTCGCACTTCCGCTACGCGGCACGTGTCAGCATTGCGTCCATGGCGGCCCTGGGAGTGGGTGCACTCAGCGCTCATTTCCAAAGCGAACTGGGCCTGGTCAGTGCACTGACAGCACACAGTTACTGGATCATCCTGACCATTCTGGTCATTATGAAACCGGGCTTTGCCATCACGCGCCAACGCAATGGCTGGCGCCTTTTTGGCACGGTACTGGGCTGCGGGGCGGCCTTCCTGCTTCTAAAGCTAACGGACAACCGCGAGCTGTATCTGATCGCCATGTTGCTGGCCTACCTCCTGGGTAACAGCCTGGTTCAGCTGAACTTCCTGCTATCGGCCCTGTTCAACACAATCTTTGTGATTTTGTCCTTCCAATTCCTGTCCACGGGCGGCTCCTTCATCATTGGAGAACGTCTGGTGGATACGCTGATTGGTTGCGGCATCGCCATGGCCGCCAGTTACCTGCTGCCCAACTGGGAGTCCAGCGCCATGACAGGCCTGGCCCGAGCAGCCTTGGCCGCCAACAAAGAGTTCTGGCGTGCAGGGCTGGAATTCGCTCGCTTGAGCCGCCTGCATAACCAGATCCTTAAAAACGGTCAGGAAGGTGAACCCACCATGACAGAGGCCCAAAAAAACCAGGTGGATCTGGACTTGATGGAAGCCGACACCGCCTGGCAAGTGGCAAACAAGAACGTACACATTGCCTTCAGCAACTTTGCCTCGGCCTTTTATCGCATGATGGATGAGCCTGTCAGCCGACAAGCCAATGTATCCCTGCTGAACAACCTGCTGATTCAGAACCACGTGCTGGCCTCGCAAATCAGCGCCGCTACCCCGCTTCTGGCTAATTTGAGTCAGATTCCGCCAGGCATCCAGAACTCCCTGGATGCCATTGGCGCGCTGATTAACGACCAGGATGCTGACCCGCCTGCTTCCATCGAAACCGAAGGTGAGCTGGCCATGCTGGCCTACCCTATCCGTCAGATGGTCAAGGCCGCCCAACTGATACGTCAGGATATGAGAGGCCTGGAATACAGCGCTGGCCCGCAACTGCCGCCTGAGCGCAAGCAGGAACTGAAACAGCAAGGGGCCTGATGGCCATGCCATGTCCCGTATACATGTGGAGCTCGCTGTCGGGACCAAATAAAAAAGAACTCAAGGCAAAAGGCAAAAGGCAAAAGGCAAAAGAGCATAGGGTGTCCAGCCCTCTTCAATTCGCAGGACCAAGAATAAAAAGGCAAGGCGCAAATACATGGCCTTGCCTTTCTTTTTTTTTACCTGCAAGACCGCAGATAAAGAGCTACTCCTACGGCGCAAGCAATAAAGCTACATACTTATCAAGCCTTGGCATCCTGCTCGGAGCGACGGAACACCAGCTTGTCCTCGCTGGAGAGCTCAGGCTGGAATACATACCCCTCGCGATCAAACGCCTTCAAGCCTTCCACTGTTTGCACACGCTTGTCGATGACAAAGCGGGCCATCAAACCACGGGCTTTCTTGGCGTAGAAACTGATAATCTTCCAGACACCGTTTTTCTCGTCCTGGAAAACGCACTGAACTACACGGGCACGCAAGGCTTTTTGATCGACCGCCTTGAAATACTCTTCGGAGGCCAAGTTCAAGACGATGGGCTTGGCGTCGCCTTCCTGACGCTCGTTCAAATAATTGGCAATCCGGCTGCCCCAGTAAGCGTACAAATTGGCACCTTCGGGATTCTTCAAGCGAGTGCCCATTTCCAGACGGTAAGGACGCATCAAATCCAAAGGACGTAAAGCACCGTACAAACCGCTAAGAATCACAATGTGGTCCTGGGCCCACTTCAGCTCCTTGTCCGACAAATCCGTTGCAGCCATGCCCTCATATACATCACCATTAAAAGCCAGAATGGCCTGACGGGCATTGGAGCGGTCAAACTTGGGCTCCCACTCCTGGTAACGCTGGACATTCAAGCGCACCAGGTCGTCGCTCAGCTTCATCAAGCCGGCAATATCCTCTTCGGACTGAGTGCGCAAAATATCAATCAAGCCTTGCGCCTGCTCCACAAACAGAGGCTGGGTTTCCAGCTGCGTGCGTACAGGGGAATCGTAATCCAGCTTTTTCGCTGGCGAGAGCAATAACAACATGCGCCTATATCCTTTCTATCCAAACAGATAAAGGGCCATGCCCTTTATCTGCCATCTACAAAACACGCTTTGACAGCAATTAGCGAGCCGTCCAGCCACCATCCAGACTTAGCGTCGTACCCGTCATTTGGTCTGCGGCGGCAGACGACAGGAACACAGCAGCACCGCCCAATTGTTCAGGAGTCACAAACTGCAGGGAAGGTTGTTTCTCAGCCAGCAGCTCGCGTGCGGCAGCTTCAATATCAATCCCTTTTTGCTGGCTGATAGCTTCGATCTGCTTTTCCACCAAGGGAGTGCGTACCCAGCCCGGGCAGATTGCGTTGCACGTAATACCCTTGCCAGCATTTTCCAGTGCGGTCACTTTGGTCAGACCCACGACACCATGCTTGGCAGCCACATAAGCCGATTTACTTACCGATGCCACCAGACCATGAGCCGAGGCGATATTGATAATGCGCCCCCAACCCTGCTTTTGCATGATAGGCAAGGCAGCCGCTGTGCCGTGAAAGACGGCTGACAGGTTCAAGGCAATGATGGCGTTCCATTTGTCGAGAGGGAACTCTTCGATAGGCGCGGTGTACTGAATACCAGCGTTATTGACCAGAATATCCAGCCCGCCCAAGACTTCTGCCGCCTTGGAAACAAAATCGCGCGTGGCCTGTGCATCACTCAGGTCTGCATTCAGATAATAGGCTTTGACACCAAATTTGGACTCCAGCGTGCTGCGCTCGCGCTCGATATCTTCAGGCTGACCAAAACCATTGATCACCACATCTGCACCGGCTTTTGCCAACTCGGTGGCCATGGCCAGACCGATACCACTGGTCGATCCTGTTACGACCGCTTTTTTACCTTTCAGCATAGATACCTCGTGAGTATTGACAACAGGGAACTGAAACCCCAAGTGTACTCGCCGGCCTGCACTGCCGGGAAATGCAATGGGCTCGTTTTGTCCGGAATCATCAAGGCTTGCAAAACAAGGCCAAACGCCATCGGACCAAGTACTAGCGCATTACCCCCTAGAACTTCGGCCTGCGCGGGGAAAAGTCGGCCATACACAATGTTGCGGATGAGTTTTCCGAACATCGGCCGCGACTGACACTTTTACCTTAACGTTCTTATGTGACAAAACAGCCAATAAACCATGCTGAGAGACCAGGACGATCAAACCAGCAGAAAATAAAAAAGCCCTTGAATAATCAAGGGCTTTCAAAATTCCAGGTGGCGGACAGGGTGGGATTCGAACCCACGGTACGCTTGCACGTACGCCTGATTTCGAGTCAGGTACATTCGACCACTCTGCCACCTGTCCGCGATTGCTTATATGGTTACAAGCAAGCCCATAAATATAGATCAAAGAACACTCTTTGACAAGCACTAAAGAGACATAGCACTTGCGTCAAAGAGCGGAGTTTCTTGATAAGACCAGCCACTCAAACCAAAGAGCTCTTTTCAATCAAGGGTTTACCCTCTATTTTGGCCTAATTCACTTGTTCACCCTGAGCCGCAGGCCTATATTGGAAACACACATTGATGCATCGCAGCCCTGCCTTTCCAAGGCAGTCCTTGTAATTCCGGCACAACTTGCTGGACTTGATAAAAGGAATTGTCATGCAAACCTTCCAATGGATTATCGACGCCAACGGCGACGGCATATACAGCCTGAATGAGGTTCTCCAGACTCTGCGCTGGGCTTTTCGGATACCAGGCAGCCTGGTAGTTGAAACCTTGGGTTCCATCCCGGTTCTGTCTGATCTACTGCGTATCCAGGCTTCAGAAGCGACAGGCTACGCTTCTTTGCGAGGCGGACTGGTCAATATCCTGTCGTTATTCTTCTGGGCCGCACTCTGTCTCTGGTTTCTGGAAGTCAACTCCAAGCCACGTGCAGAGCCTGCGCAACGCAACGTACGCCATGCGCCACACTTGAGCAAGCAACTGGATTCTGTGCACGGTCGGCAGCTGCACGCGAACTACAACCGGCGCCCTGTCCGCCATCGTCAGGTTGAACGCCATACCTTCTAGATGCACTCATGCCCTCCTGCCGCAAAAGGAGAAACATGTGTTAAGAAAGGTAAACCCCTGGCATAGCGCATACGAACCGTGTTGCGTTTGGAAGTGCTTTGCCAGGATTACCTAACGTTTGGACTACAGGTTTTAGGCAACAATCGCTGCAGCTAGTGTCATTAGAGGTGCAGCTTATGAAAAAACTACTATTAGCCGGTTTAATGGCCTTGAGCACCAGCGCCGCCTCTGCGGGCGGTGTAAATGTCGATATCAATGTCGGTATTCCGGGTATCGGTTACGGGCCGATCTACTACCCACCCGCTCATGTTGTGGAACGCCCGGTTTATGTCGCCCCACCCCCAGTGGTTTACCACCCGCCACGTTACGTCTATCGTCCCGGCTACGTGGAATATGGTCGCTCCAACAAGGAATGGCGCAAGGAGCAGCGACGCGCTCACAAGCGCTGGCGCAAACAGCAGGAGCGTTACTGGGATGATGACTAATCCATCACTACGGAACCATGAATGAAAAAGGGCTGAGGACCACAAAGGTCATCAGCCCTTTTTCCATTCGGACAGTGACTTTATTTAGCCGGCACCAGACGTTCCAGTCCGCCCATATAAGGACGCAGAACCTTGGGCACAATCACGCTGCCATCTTCTTGCTGGTGGTTTTCCAACACAGCCACCAAGGCGCGGCCTACGGCCAGGCCAGAGCCGTTCAGCGTATGCACAAACTCCGGACGTGCCTTGCTGTCGGCGCGGAAACGCGCCTGCAGACGACGAGCCTGGAAAGCCTCGCAGTTCGACACCGACGAGATCTCGCGGAACGTGTCCTGGGCAGGCAACCACACTTCCAGATCGTAGGTTTTGGCGGCAGAAAAGCCCATATCGCCAGTGCACAGTTGCACTACACGGTATGGCAGTTCAAGAGCCTGCAGAACGTGCTCGGCATGACCGACCATGGACTCCAGCGCCTCATAGGATTTTTCAGGATGAACGATCTGCACCATTTCAACTTTGTCGAACTGGTGCTGACGGATCACGCCACGGGTGTCTCGGCCACCGCTACCGGCTTCCGAACGGAAACAAGGCGAGTGAGCAGTCAGGCGGATAGGCAGATCGTCACCGGCCAGAATCTCGTCACGCACCGTACCGGTCAGGCTGATTTCGGAGGTCGAGATCAGGTACAGGTCTTCAGGCTTGGATTCGGTCGGATCGGCTGGCTCGTTGTCCTGACCACCTTTGGTGACCCAGAACATATCGTCCTTGAACTTGGGCAATTGGCCGGTACCATACAGCGTGGACGCGTTCACGATGTATGGGGTGTAGCACTCGGTATAGCCGTGCTCTTCCACTTGGGTATCCAGCATGAACTGGGCCAGAGCACGGTGCAAGCGAGCCAGAGGACCACGCAGAACCATGAAACGGGCGCCAGCCAGCTTGCGAGCGGCTTCAAAATCCAGACCAAACTGCTCACCCAGATCCACGTGATCACGCGGCTCAAAGGTGATGTGCGCAGGATTGCCCTGATCATCTTTAGGACCGGGGATCCAGCGACGTACTTCAACGTTGTCTTCTTCGGACTCGCCTACCGGCACGCTTTCGTGCGGCAGGTTAGGAATCGTGGCGAACCAGGAGGACAGCTCGGCCTGCACTTGGGACAAGTCCTGCTCCAGCTGCTTCAGGCGCACCGGAATTTGCTGGGATTGAGCCAATGCTTCGCTGGCGTCTTCGCCCTTGGACTTGAGCTGGCCGATGCGTTTGGCCAGTGCATTGCGCTCGGCCTGCAAGGTTTCGGTTTCCACCTGTACCGCTTTGCGGCGGGCTTCCAGCTGCTGGAAACGCTCGGTGTCAAATTGCACGCCACGTTTCGCCAGGCCCTGTACCAGCGGCTCCAAGTCTTTGCGTAATTGGTTCAGATCTAACATTTAATAGCCATATAGGTGATGGTTCAATCCCGATTGATCTGGTGATTTTAACCACAAGCCACCACAAGCGCAGCACAGCGCAAGCAGTACGGAGATATCGGGAAATACGGGGGTGACAGGTCAGGCAAGCGCCTGTCCTGTCTTAGGTGTCTTTTTTACCGGCCTGCTCATCCAGCTGACGCAGGCGCTCCATTTTTTCAGCAATCTTGATTTCCAGACCACGAGGCACGGGCTGATACCAATGCGGATCGGGAATACCATCTGGCAAGTAGGTCTCACCCGCCGCGTAGGCATTGGGCTCGTCATGCGCATAGCGATACGCATGACCGTGGCCCAGCTCTTTCATCAGCTTGGTGGGCGCGTTGCGCAAATGCACTGGCACTTCGCGGCTTTTATCCTGCTTCACAAAGGCGCGGGCCTGGTTGTATGCCATATAACCGGCATTGCTCTTGGCTGCGATAGCCAGATAAATCACGGCCTGCCCTAACGCCAGCTCCCCCTCGGGGCTGCCCAGGCGCTCGAAGGTCAAGGCTGCATCGTTGGCAATTTGCATGGCGCGCGGATCGGCCAGACCGATATCCTCCCAAGCCATGCGTATGATGCGGCGCGACAAATAGCGGGCATCAGCCCCGCCGTCCAGCATCCGGGTCAGCCAATACAAGGCGGCATCCGGGTTGGAGCCGCGCACCGATTTATGCAAAGCAGAAATCTGGTCGTAGAAATTGTCGCCCCCCTTGTCAAAACGCCGGGAGTTCAGGGTCAGCGCATTTTGCAGGAAGTCTGTCGTGACCAGCTCGGTGCCGGAAGTCTTGGCGGCCGTATTGGTCTGCTCCAGCAGGTTCAAAAAGCGTCGGGCATCGCCGTCGGCATAACCGATCAAGGTGTCGACGGCTTGATCCTCAAACTCCAGGCCATCCAGGGTATTTTGTTCCTGTACACGGCGTAGCAGGAGTTTGAGCTCATCATCCGTCAGGGATTTGAGCACATAGACTTGCGCCCGCGACAGCAAGGCCGAATTAACCTCGAAGGACGGGTTTTCCGTGGTGGCACCAATAAAGGTCACCAAGCCGCTTTCAGCATAGGGTAGAAGCGCGTCTTGCTGAGACTTGTTGAAGCGGTGTATCTCGTCCACAAACAGGATGGTGTGCTTGCCCATCGCCAGATTCTGTTGGGCCTGCTCCATGGCGGCTCGGATATCTTTCACGCCTGAAAAGACGGCGGACAAGGCGATGAACTCGCATTCGAATGCACTGGCCGTCAAACGTGCCAGCGTGGTTTTACCCACGCCGGGAGGCCCCCAGAAAATCATGGAGTGTGGTTTGCCGGACTGAAAAGCCAGGCGCAGAGGCTTGCCCTCGCCCAGCAAATGAGACTGCCCCACCACCTGATCCAGGGTTTTGGGGCGCAGTGCTTCGGCTAAAGGTGCGGCGGGTTCCTGAGCGAACAAATCACGCATGGCGATCGCCCTTCCTAAAATGGCAAGACCTGGCCAAGCGGACCAGGTCTGTATTGAAAACTTGTTTTGTCAAAGCCAGCCAAACACTGACCCTGACGATAGCGGCACAAAAACAGAATGTGCATCAAGGCATGGAGACGACATCCACTCCGGCAGGAGCCTTGAACGTGAAGGTACCCAAGGTAATCCGAGGGTTCGGTTCCAAGCCGGTGAAGTCGATATACGTGGTTTGGCCGAACGAGTCCTGCAATTCCAGACGACGTGGCTCACGATCCTTGAAGCCGATGTCTACGTAGGAAAAGCCGGCATCGCTTTGCAACGGTGTGGCTCGGATCCACTCCAATCCATCCCGTGCATCTTGCTCAACCAGACGGAAGGAGTCTTCCAGATTGCCAGTACCAAACAAGATCGCAGCAGGCGAAGCGCCGATGGACTGGTCCACACCACGCTCGGTGACCTGGGCCAGATCCGGGTCGTATTGATAAAGCAGCTTGCCGTCAGACACGATCAATTGTTCATAAGGGCGTTGCACATGCCATTTGAACTGGCCAGGGCGCTGAAACACGAATTGCCCGGATTGCGGCGCACCTTTGGACTGGCCGTTGCTATCGACCGTACGCTGGGAAAACTCGCCTTTCGCAGCACGCACATCTTGCACAAAAGAGCGCAATTGCTCGCTGGCCGAAGCGGCCATGGTCAAGGCAGGTGTAGTGGCCAGCAACATGCTGACCAGCAGTGTCTTAATCTTCATCTTTGGCACCTCCTGCGGGGACCAGAATTTCACGGTTACCGTTAGGCTGCATAGCCGATACCAGACCGGCTTGTTCCATTTGTTCCAGCAGTCGGGCTGCCCGGTTGTAACCAATACGCAAATGACGCTGCACCGACGAAATCGAAGCGCGACGATTCTTGATAATGACTTGAACAGCCTGGTCGTACAGCGGGTCCGCTTCAGCATCGACCATGCCAGTAGCGGGGTTGACCCCCTCACCCGATTCGCCTTCGACAGCACCTTCCAGCAGGCCTTCGATGTAATCGGGTTCGCCGTGTTCTTTCAAGTGTTCAACCACGCGGTGAACTTCCTCGTCGCTGACAAAAGCGCCGTGCACTCGTTTAGGCAAACCTGTACCGGGCGGCAGATAGAGCATATCGCCCATGCCCAGCAAGGTTTCCGCACCCATCTGATCCAGAATGGTGCGCGAGTCGATTTTGGAAGACACCTGAAAAGCAATACGGGTAGGAATGTTCGCCTTGATCAGACCTGTAATCACGTCCACGCTAGGGCGCTGAGTAGCCAGAATCAGGTGGATACCAGCCGCACGGGCTTTCTGGGCCAAACGAGCAATCAACTCTTCGATCTTCTTGCCCTGCACCATCATCAAGTCTGCCAACTCGTCAATAATGACGACAATCATGGGCAGAACAGACAACGGCTCGGGAGCGTCCGGCGTCAAAGAGAAAGGATTGGGGATAGGCTCTTCACGCTTTTGCGCTTCGCGTATCTTGGCGTTGTAACCGGCCAAATTACGCACGCCCAGCTTGCTCATCAAGCGGTAGCGTTTTTCCATTTCGGCCACACACCAGTTCAAGGCGTTGGAGGCCAGACGCATATCCGTGACCACCGGAGCCAGCAAATGAGGAATGCCTTCATAGACACTCATTTCCAGCATCTTGGGGTCGATCAGGATCAGGCGCACGTCTGCCGGGTCTGCCTTGTACAGCAGCGACAGAATCATGGCGTTAATCCCCACGGACTTACCGGAGCCGGTTGTACCTGCCACCAGCAAATGAGGCATCTTGGCCAGATCCGCCACCACGGGTTTACCGGCAATATCCTTGCCCAAAGCCATGGTCAGCAAGGAAGCACTGCTGTGATAGGTCTGCGAGCCTACGATTTCCTCCAGACGCACCATTTGGCGGCGGGGGTTGGGCAGTTCCAGGCCCATCAGGTTTTTCCCGGGAATAGTTTCCACCACCCGGATGCTGACCAGACTCAAGGCACGGGCCAGGTCTTTGGCCAGATTCACGATCTGGCTACCCTTCACGCCGGTGGCAGGCTCAATCTCGTAGCGCGTAATGACCGGCCCCGCCTGGGCGGTCACCACCGTCACAGCAACACCGAAGTCCGACAATTTCTTTTCAATCAGGCGCGAGGTGAACTCAATGGTTTCCGGCGACACCGTTTCTACATTGTCAGAGGCGGGGTCCAGCAGGGACAGCGGAGGCAAATCGCCCGCTTCGCCAGCCTGACGAGGCGCCTTGAACAAGGTCTGCTGCTTCTCTTTCTCGACGCGCTCGGATTTGGGCACAGCCACAAAAGCAGGTTCGATACGCACAGGCTGTTCGTGGACCAGTTGCTCCTGCTTGGCGACCACGCTTTCCGTGCGCTCGGCACGTTTGACCTCGCCCACGCGACGATCCTGACGGGCTGACCAGAAAGTCATCAAACGGCGAATCGTCCCCTCAATGAAGCCGCCCAGACGTTCTGCCAACGTCAGCCAGGAAAAACCGAAGAACAAACTGGCTCCGCCAGCGAGCAGGCCCATCAGCACCAGAGAGGCTCCACCAAAGCCTATCGAAGTTACTAATAGTTGCGATAATAATTGGCCTAACTGCCCACCAGCCCCCGCAGGGAGCTGCCATTGCTGGCCCAGATCTTTAAAAAACAGCGATTCCAGGCCCATGCTGCCCAGAAACAAAAAGAAAAAGCCTATGCCAATTTCCCAGCGCACCCGAGGCAGAACATCCTCGTTTTTAGTGCTGGGCAAAAGCAAAGCGGTCAGACGGTAAAAGCCCACGGCCACGCGCTGCACCAGCAGCACCACCCAAAGCCAGGCCGTCAGACCAAACAGAAACAAGAGGAAATCGGCGATGTGGGCACCAAAGATGCCCCCGCCGTTTTGGGTCAGACCCGAGTGCACGGAATGCGACCAGCCGGGATCGCCCGGATCCCAGGTTGCCAGTACCAGGCCCAGCCAGGCTGCCAGAGCAGCGAAGATAATCCACCGTGCTTCGCGCAGCAGTCCTGTCAGGCGCTGTTGCAGGGCTGAAGGCCCATTACGCACATTTTTGGATGACCGGGACGAACGAGGGGATGTTGCAGGTATTCTTGCCATGGACTCATTATAATTGGAGATCGTCTTTTTCGGATTTTCTGTGATGTCGACTACTAAGCACGCAAAAGTACTCATTCTGGGCTCAGGCCCGGCCGGCTATACCGCAGCGATCTACGCAGCCCGCGCCAACCTCAACCCCGTCTTGGTCACCGGCATGGAGCAAGGTGGCCAACTGATGACCACCACAGATGTAGATAACTGGCCAGCCGATGCCCAAGGCGTCCAGGGACCTGATCTTATGGCACGTTTCCAGGCTCATGCGGAACGATTCGAAACAGAATTAATCTTTGACATGGTGTCCTCGGTTGATCTTTCCACCCGTCCCCTGACCCTGAATGGTGATAGTGGCACAGTCTACACCTGCGATTCGCTGATTATTGCGACAGGCGCCTCTGCCCAATACCTGGGCCTGCCAACCGAGCAGGAATTCATGGGCCGTGGCGTGTCCGGTTGCGCAACATGTGATGGTTTCTTCTACAAGAACCAGGACGTGGTCGTAGTCGGTGGTGGCAATACCGCCGTGGAAGAAGCCCTGTACCTGTCCAATATTTGCAAGACCGTGACCTTGATTCACCGTCGCGATACCTTCCGTTCCGAACCCATCCTGACCGACAAGCTGATGGACCGCGTCCAGAATGGCAATATCCAGCTGAAACTGCACAGCGAACTGCAAGAAGTGCTGGGTGACGCTTCGGGCGTGACAGGTGTGCGCATCATCAATAACCAGACCCAGGCCACTGAAGACCTGGCTGTGACTGGTGCCTTTATCGCCATCGGCCACAAGCCCAACACCGGGATCTTTGAAGGCAAGCTGGAGATGCACGACGGCTACATCACGACTCGCAGCGGTCTGAAAGGCATGGCAACCATGACTTCCGTTCCTGGCGTCTTTGCCGCGGGCGATGTGCAAGACAATATCTATCGTCAGGCCATTACCAGTGCAGCCAGCGGTTGCATGGCCGCCCTGGACGCACAGCGCTGGTTGGATGAAAACAAATAAGCCCAAAGCCGTAGGGCGTAGTCTGGCAGACCTGAAGAAGTTACAAGGTCAGGTCCGCCAGGATCTCAATCCGCCCCCGGCCCCCGCCCGTCCCCAGGCTCGCAAGCGCCCCCGCCCACCGGATCCCGGTGGCAAGCCAGCCAAACTGGCTCCTGCCAGTAATGCTACAGCGGCCCAAGACCCCGTTTCCTTATTGGACCCCAGCGACAGGGCCTGGCTACGCCAGTCCATGCGGGACGTCGCCCCCTTGAAAAAACGTGGTCAAAGCGTAGTCATGAGCCGTCCTGCGGCTAGCCCGGAACAGTTGGAGCAACGTCGTCGCCACGCGGTAGGTGCGCCCACCAGTACGCCCGCCCTGCCCCAGGCCTCTGACCAATATGTCAGCGTGCAAGGTGAAAGCAACGATCTACGACATTTGCGTGCTGGCTGTGGCACCGATGTCTTGCGCGATCTGGAACGCAACCGTTGGCCGATTGAGTCCAGCCTGGATTTGCATGGCTCGGATCTGGAACAGGCCCGCGAGCGACTGGACAACTTTCTGCGCTCCTGTCTGGAGCACGGCGTGCGCTGTGTACGAATTGTCCACGGCACGGGCTACGGCTCGCGCAATGGCGAACCCGTTTTGCGTCATGCCGTGCGTCGCTGGTTAACCCAGCTGCCCAGCGTTCTGGCTTATATGGAGTGCGCGCCCAACGAAGGTGGGCAAGGTGCCGTCAAACTGGTGCTGCAAGCCATGTCCGAACCCGGTGTTTGATTTTTTCCATTAGGTACAGACGTAAAAAAGGCCAGCTTTCGCTGGCCTTTTTTTTATTGTTGTTATGTTGTACTGCCTATTGCTTTTATAATAGTGACCGTTTTATTTCGGTCTTTGTTGCCCAGCGTTGCGGGGCTATGTCTCCTCACCTGCATGGAACGTATTGTGCCCCATTTATAAAGCTGTCACACTTAGGGAATGCACTGATACCCGCATGATAAGAAAATATCAGTCGCCCATTCGCAGTCTTTATTCTGCTGCCTGGTCCAAAGCCTTCACGGCCCGCTTCAAAAACACCTGCATTTCTTTCTCAGCCTGCTTGTCGCCCTGCTCTTGGGCAATCACCAAGCCCTGCTCCAGAATTTCCCTGGCCTGTTTGAATTGCTCCAGGTTCACCAGCACCCGGCCCAACAGCTTCCAGGCTGCGGTGTAACGCGGATTCATTTCCACGGCTTTGGACAAATGTTCGCGAGCCGCTTCCAAATCGCCCTCGCCCATACATGCATTGCCCAGGCCAAAGCGCAACAAAGCATTATCCTTGCCTGCCGCCAGTAGCTTCTCCAATCCTTCGCGCATAATCCGTACCCTTGAAAACAAAGCAAGGCTGGGTCGCGCTGCCTTCACACAAAACAAAATAGCAGCAACGACACGCCTGCACAGCTTGATGACTATTGAACCATCTAGCCATAAACCATTGAGCTTGGTTTTGTACCACGGAATATCAAAGGGCGGCCTCAGCCGGCCGGGCTCTGTAGACCCATTCTCCTGCTGGTACCGCCCTGGCTAGCGCTTTAGGCCAGATCACCTTGCAACACCCCCTTGCTGACGACTTCACGGCCATCCAGGCTAACCGTGCAATTGCGCATTGGGTAGTCGAAGTGGCAATCGGAGAAACGACCCGCCGCTGGATTTGCGCCCGTAGAGAAAAGAAAGTTACCGGCAAAGGCGCGCAACTCGGTTCCGTTGGTATCGCGCTTGTCATACATGGCCATGGAGTCCCAGCGAGCCGCCGGTGCCATGCCCCAGCCCACATGACTGACCGCATAGGCATCCTTGTCATTCCAACTGGCGTAATAGGAGCGGATCAAATCGGCATCCACGCCCTTGCCCTCAATAGCCACGACATAATCGTTTTCGATACGCAGGGTCACCGCCGATTCCAGATAGCGCTTGAAGGTCAGGTTCACATCTCCACTATCCAGCACCAGCGTGCCATTCACACTGCCATTGCTGGGGTAGCAAATGCACAGGCCAGCAGGCCAATACCCAAAGCTGCCCGGCTTGTCGGCTATCCCGGCACTGCCGCGCCCGATCACACCCGCCAGGCTGACCGTCAGGTCCGTGCCGGCTTCGGAGCTAATGTGCATGACACTGGCATCGGTAATCAGCTTGCCGCCAATATCGCACTTGCTTTGCAAATCAGGACTGGGTTTGACCCGTTCCAGAATCTCGGGATGCTCGTCGCTGATCATCATGATGCGGGCACCTTTGGCCAGCAGTGCGGCACGCTCGGGCGAATGCAGCAGCCCTTCTACGGTGCAGTCCACAATGAACTGGCTGCCTGCCAAAGCCTGGACAATCGGGTCCATACCTTCCAGCGCCAAAGACGTCCCGGTCGAGCGCAGGGCAATATTGCTTTTCAGACGTGGCGAGACCAGTTTCACATGGCAAACCCGTGCCCCCATTTGCGTCAGGGCCAACTCAGCCAGCTCGGCCAGCACGGAGCGCGATTGCGTCTCGGACAGCACGACTGCCATTTCGCCGGGTTGTACTTTGCACAGTCCAAACACTTCTACAAAATCAGCAATCCATTTGCCTTCAATATGCTCACGCAACATCTCACTACTCCTAGAAAATTCAAAAAAGGCGCTGCGCGGCTCTTTCAGCCGGGCAGCGCCTGTACACATCAGTCGTGCAAATCCTTGCCCTTGGTCTCGGGCGAGGCAATGGTGGCCCACAGGGCCAGAACGCACAGACCGATCAGGTACCAGTCAAAAACCTGCTTTTGATTGATGGAATGCAGCCAGGCTTGCAAATAGGGAGCGGTCCCGCCCGTCAGGGCACCAGCAACCGAATAGGGCAAGCCCATGGCAACCGCACGAATGCGGGTCGGAAACTGCTCGGGGAAAAAGGCCGGCATGATGGCGGTGGGTGCCGAGATCAACAGCATGCCGCCCGCCATGAACACCACCAGACGCCAGATCTCGCCCTGGCCGCCAGTCAGCACCATGGTCAGCGGGATGATGCTGATGATTGAACCGATGGAGAAGAAATACCAGTTCGCCTTGCGACCAAACCGATCCGAAAATGCGCCCCAGAAAATCAGGCACAGAATCAGAAAAAGATTGGCCCCCACCCCCACCCACATCACTTTGGCGGCAGGCATGCCCAGGGAGGTAATGGCAAAGGTGGGCGCCATGATGGCCCAGACGTAATACAGCACGGTGCCGCCGGCCGACAAGGCAAATACGCGCAAGCAGGCACTGCGATACTTCCAGACCTCCGACCAGAACACGCGTGCGCCCGGGCGCGCCGTTTTGCCTGCCGCTTGCGCTGCGGCCTGACGGGCTTTGAACATGGGAGTTTCATCCAGCTTTCTACGCAGATACAGCGCATATACCCCCAAGGCCCCACCCAAGACAAAAGGCACACGCCATGCCCAGGCCCGAACAACATCCTCACCCAGCAGACTGGTCAGGCAGGCACTGAGCAACACAGCCGCCAATACCCCGATCGTGACAAACACAAACACGGAGGAAGACCACAGCCCACGTTTATGAGCAGGTGCCATTTCGGTGACATAGGTGAAGGAAGAAACCACCTCCCCACCGTGGCCAATCCCTTGCAACAAACGGCCCATCAACAAAAACAAGGCGGCAATCGGCCCCACCATGTCATACGTAGGAGCAATACCAATCACCAAACTGCCCAAGGCTGTCACCAGCATGGACAGGGTCATGGTGAAACGCCGCCCCTTGCGATCGGCCAACCAGCCAAAAAAGATGCCTCCCAGCGGGCGCATGAAAAAACCCACAGCAAATACTGCCAGTGTGCCCAGCAAAGCCGCCAGCGGGTCCTCACTATGGAAAAACTGCTTGGCAAAATAGGCGGCAAAAATCGAATAAGCCGTCCAGTCGTACCACTCCAGGGCGTTACCCGCCCCAACCCCCAAAATAACGCGTCGACGCTGCGCGGCAGTCATGGGCTGCTCGCGCAAAGATGGTGTATGTGCGTCCAAGAGATGTCCCCTTCACTGTGATAGTTATGCTTCTTGTTTATTGTTTTTGATCCGGTGGCTCAGGCCACCAACTGCGTGAAACGAGAACGATGAAAGATCAGTGGCGAAATTTCGCGCTCGATCTGCACATCGTGGATAAGCAATTGCACGGCATCGTGGTCCCCGGCGGGATGCACTTGAAAAACACTGCAGTCAAACCAGACTGATGCCCCTTGTATATGGACGGCCCCCTCCTCGGTCAGCTCGACCTCGATATCGCTGAAGCGGCTGTCCTTGTCCGGTCCGGCCAGCTGACGGCAAATAGCCGCATGTTCAGCACTCAAAATTGACACCCCCAGACGCGAGGCGCGAGACAGCAGCGCCCAGGTCGAGGAACTTTTCTGCACAAAAAAGGCGGCCAAAGGCGGATCCAGCGAAACCCCTACGGAAAAACTGGACGCAACAATGACTTGCGGCTTGCCATCGAGTACGGCGGCAATGGCCGCTACCCCGGATGGAAAATGTCCGAAGGCTTCGCGCACCACCCTGGCTCCCAACCCACTTATGTTTTCTTTCATGACGATGACTCTGCTCAGGCGTTAAAGACCCAAAACCCAAAATGAGGCGAGCTCTGCGACAACACACTCGCTTGGCCTCAATTCTGTTTCGATCGTCATTTATTTGCAATAACAAAATAGGTAAACGAGGATGGTTTTTGTTGAATTTAGGTATTAACCCTATGAAAATTCGTCGTTTTAAAAGCTATAGGCCTATACAATCCATCTGAATATTATTGCGTATTATGTTTCGTCATTATTTATTTGCAA
This sequence comes from Alcaligenes sp. NLF5-7, assembly GCF_024266725.1. Lineage (NCBI taxonomy): Bacteria > Pseudomonadati > Pseudomonadota > Betaproteobacteria > Burkholderiales > Alcaligenaceae > Alcaligenes > Alcaligenes sp. NLF5-7. Next base: position 3,007,689 of record NZ_CP100755.1, on the reverse strand, counting down.
TAATCTATAAGCTTAAAACCTCTCGGAATCCACAAGGACAGCATGTATCTACATATCGTTTTGATGGCACCCCACACCCCTGTCAGCCCGGAATTGGAACCCAAGCTGGACCAGGCCTTTATCCGCATACATCAGGAATGTTCAGACATAGAACGCTTTGAATGGGTGCCGAACCTGTCACGCAGTTCGGCGCGCTACAGCCATGCCCTGCTGTCTGTATTCCGCACTCAAGAGGCACTGGACGCCTACAGACAGAGTGATGCTCACCAGGCCATGCTGGATGCCATCGCCCCGCACATTCAGGACATCGTCGTGCTGGACAGCGTGCTGGAGAAAAGCCTGCCCTAAGAAGCTCAAGCTGGCGCCCTGGCAAACAGGACGCAAGCAGCCCCAGTGCGGCTACGCTAGCGCCGCCGGGGCACGCACGGTAAAATGGCCCGCTACAAACCTACTATCAAAAATGGGTAGCAATCAGCCCCACCACCGGAAGACAGAATGAAAGCAAGCGTCGCGATTGATGAGTTCATCGCTAGCCGAGACCATGGCGAGCACGAGCAACTTGCCCCGCACCACTACATTCTGACGCTCTACGGTCTGTTCGCCCGCCCCACCGGCGTCATCATTCCCGTGGCCAGCGTGGTTCAACTTCTGGCCGACCTGGGCGCTGAACCATCCAGCGTGCGCTCCGCCATTTCCCGGCTCAAGAAAAAAGGCGTACTAGTTAGCCGACAAGCCGCCTCGGGCAAAGGCTATGCCTTGGCGGCCGAACTGGAGCCGCATATGCAGGCCGGTGACGAGCGGATTTTTTCCTCCCCCTCCATGAATATTCGGGACCCCTGGCTGCTGGTCTCCTTCTCCGTTCCTGAAAGCGAACGCCAGAACCGTCACAAGATTCGTACAGGCTTGGCTCGCATGGGGTTTGGCACGGTAAATGCGGGGCTGTATATAGGTCCGGCGCGCTTGCAGGCAGAGGCTGTCGAGTACATACGCGAGCACCAACTCTGGCCCTATATTGAGCTGTTCACCTGCGAACCCAGTGGCCTGAGCGATATTCAGGAAAAGATCTCCCGCTGGTGGAATTGGGACAAGCTGGCCAATGAGTACCAGGCCTTCTTGAACTCGTATCAACACGAAGTTGAAGCGTGGCAAACCGCTTTACGCCAAGGCACGGCCGACCCTTTGGAAGCCTTCCGACTCTATATGCCTATGGTGACACGCTGGCGCAGACTGCCCTTTCTGGACCCAGGCCTTGCACCCGAGCTATTGCCAGACAACTGGGTAGGCAATACGGCCCGCAAATTGTTCGGTGACTTGCATCGACTGCTTAGTCCCTTGAGCTCGCAACACGTGCAGCAGGCCATTCCAAACTGGAAGGCCCGCGGCACGGAGTAAACCTGCTCCTTTAGTCAGGCCCCTGCAAAGCGTGCGATGTCGCCCATCAAATCCTGGGCGATGCGCTCAAACCGCTCTGGCGTCACCCCCTGCATCATGGGTGCATCCTGCCAGGCCCGGAAGTTGCCAAACTGGAAAGGCAAATCAAAACAATGCCCGCTGAACACCGCTTCAAGCGGGCTTTGTTCCATGAAGTGACACCAAACCACCGAGCGCCCCGCTGCCTTCAGACTAGCCGCATACTGCGTGGGAAAACGCTGAAACTGCAACCAGGACGACGCGGCCACCACTTGCTGATACGGCGTCAGACCCGATCCTGCTCCCTGATACACCCCATTTCGCAGCAGGCTGTCTGGCAAGTCTCCCACAGGCCATACACCCAAAGCCTGATCGACCTGCTCTTGCGTCGCCTGCCGATGAAAAGGCACGTCAAAAAAGAACACCGAGGACTCTTGGGCAGTACAACGCAGATACACCGCCTGCGCATGGCAGGCTTGTGCCGCCCAGTCAGGATTCAAGAAGTCGGGCGGCATCCCGGCGCTGGCCACAGGCAAGAATGCCGAAGGAGCATGAGCCAAACGTGGCGGCTCTTTGTCCAAGGCCATCATGCCGTGCTGCATCAAGATATCCACGTTCACCGTCAGCCACTGATCACCCAGGCTTTGTCGCAGGCGCTCTGTGGTTTTTTTTTGTTGCTCGGGTGACCAAGGCATGCGCGTTCCCATGCTGAGCAAAGCCACACGATCAATCCAACCTCGTGTGGACTCCAGCACGCTGAGCAAATGCGCATACCAGCCACCCGCCGATTGCCCTATCAAGGTAATCTTGTCCGGGTCTCCGCCAAAGGCATGGATACGATCTTTCACCCATTGCAGTGCCAAGAGCAGGTCGGCTGCCGGCAAAGGCAAATCGTCAGCTTGTGCATCGCCCAGGTGCCCCAAGGCACCCAGACGGTAATTCACATTGACCACCACCATGCCCTGCGCTGCCAGGCGGGTGCCGTCATACCAATCCAAAGAAGCGCCGCCACTCATCCAGGCTCCACCGTGGATAAAGAACAGCACAGGCAGACCTTGCGCTTGGGCGGGAGCCCACACATTCAGAAAATAAGCATCTTCAGATTGAGGATTGGCACTGCCTGCTCCCATGACCGCCGCAAGACGGCTGGGGCGCTGCGGGAATACGGGCACCTGATCCAGAGAGGTCGCTGCCACTCGCCCCGTCGCCGCCTGCGCCGCTTCAAAACGGCGCGTGCCTTGGGCATAACGCAGGCCATACCAGGCCTGCACCTCTACGCCGTCGGCATGACAACGGCGTGAAGGAGCATTGATCCGCAAGGTCGCCGTCATGGTTTAGAGCTTGTTGGAAATATAAGGCGTACCGGTCATGCCGTTACCGTGCAGCTCGTATCCCATTGGCGCGGTAATGGAGGCATGGCGAGTACCTGTATTAATATCGCGCCACATGCGGCCCAGCAGACTGTTTTCCGCGAAGGAGGCGGTGCCATGCAACCAGCACAGATTGTTCACCGCATCCACCAGCTCGTGTCCGGCATGGCCGATTCCGGCGCGGTGACGAGCACGTAGCTCCAAAGGCATGGGCACGGTGCCAGAGGCAGCAGCATCAATTTGAGCCGCAGCGCGTTCCAGCAATAAGCGGGCACCATCAATCTGAATACTGGCCGTTCCCAGGTTCTGCACAAATGCCCCCGAATCCGACTGCTTCTTGTAATGGGTATAGGTAATGCCGCGCTTGCCACTGACACCAGTAGTGAAATCCACGGCAGCTTGCGCGGCCCCTAAAGATGGCGCTTGAATGCAGGTGGACATGGTCAGGTGCGGCGTCAAACGACGACCAAACGTGGCCAAGGGATCTTGCTCCTGCACATCGCCCATCAGTTGTTGAAACGTAATCAGGCGCTCTTTGGGCACCCACAGGTTTTCTGCCACCATGGTGTTGGAGCCCGAACCGCGCATACCGATGGTGTACCAGGTATCCTGAATTTCAAACTCATCACGACGCATCAGCACAAAGCCCACGGTGGGCTCGACCTGCTCGTTTTCCTTGATGAACAAAATCCCCAGTGCCCAGTCCGAGTGATTGCTGTTCGAGGCAAAAGGCCACTTGCCCGTAATGCGCCAGCCATCGCCATCCGGCGTTGCCGTGCCTTGGGGTTGGGCAAAAATGGACGCTGCACGGATTGGACCGTCTGCAAACACCTCATCGAGCATGGCATCGCTAAAGCGGTTGGCCAGCATGACCGAACCATTAGAGATCACCACACACCAGGCTGCTGCCGGATCGTAATAGCCCACGGCGCTGGCACATTGCAAGAGCATCTCCGCCCCACCCTCATAACCGCCGTAGCGCTTCAAGGCCGAAATGCGCCAGGCCCCGGTGGACTCCAAAGCCTGAACCGCCTCGTCTGACAACATGCGATTACGGTCAGCCTGCGGGGCCAACTCACGTAGCAGCGGGCCGATCTCGTGGATACGCTCCAGAATCTCCTCTGTCTCCTGACGGGATGGCGCCTGGGTAACGGTGATCCGCTCGCGCTCGGCGACCAATGTAGCTCCTGTGATAGTCATAACAGCTCCTTAGAATTATTTAATATGGCAAATTTATAGCTATCGTCAGTTAATCGCAATATTAATAATCATGGAAAACGCTAAACCCGCTTGTTTTATTGAGTTTATTCGGGTTTTCACCTAGTAAATATCATCAACCAAGCTTATTTTTAATTGCATAAAAGTAACGATAAAAAATATTTTAAGCATAAGCAAAGCAGAAAAAAGAGAGAGAAAATGGCCTGCGCCAGCATGAGACGAAAAAAAACCGCCGACCCGAAGGTCGGCGGTTTCTCATGCAGAAAACCGGCTTTAACAGCCTGTATTCATTACATGTTTTCGATCATGACATCGCCAAAGCCGGAGCAGGACACTTGAGTCGCGCCTTCCATCAGACGGGCAAAGTCATAAGTCACTTTACGCGAGGTGATGGATTTTTCCATGCTGGAGATGATCAGGTCAGCAGCTTCGGTCCAGCCCATGTGACGCAGCATCATTTCGGCAGACAGGATCAGCGAACCGGGGTTCACGTAGTCTTTGCCAGCGTACTTGGGAGCAGTACCGTGGGTGGCTTCAAACATGGCCACGGAGTCGGACAGGTTGGCACCGGGAGCGATACCGATACCACCCACTTGAGCAGCCAGAGCGTCGGAGATGTAGTCGCCGTTCAGGTTCAGTGTGGCAATAACGTCGTACTCGGCAGGACGCAGCAGAATCTGTTGCAGGAAGGCGTCAGCAATCGAATCCTTGACGATGATCTCGCGACCAGTCTTGGGATTCTTGAATTTGCACCATGGGCCGCCGTCGATCAATTCAGCGCCAAATTCTTTTTGAGCCAGTTCGTAAGCCCAATCACGGAAGCCACCTTCGGTGAACTTCATGATGTTGCCCTTGTGAACGATGGTCACGGAAGAGCGATCGTTGTCGATGGCGTACTGGATGGCCTTGCGCACCAGGCGCTCGGTACCTTCGCGGGACACAGGCTTGACACCGATACCGGAGGTATTGGGGAAGCGGATCTTGTTCACGCCCAGGGTGTTTTGCAGGAAGTCGATCAGCTTCTTGGCGCTTTCGGACTCGGCAGCAAATTCGATACCAGCGTAAATGTCTTCGGAGTTCTCGCGGAAAATGACCATTTCGGTCTTTTCTGGCTCACGCACAGGCGAAGGAACACCCTTGAAGTAGCGCACTGGGCGCAGGCAGACGTACAGGTCCAGTTGCTGACGCAGGGCCACGTTCAGGGAACGGATGCCGCCGCCAACGGGAGTGGTAAGAGGGCCTTTGATGGACACGACGTAGTCTTTAACGGCATCCAGAGTTTCTTCTGGCAGCCAGACGTCGGAACCGTACACCTTGGTGGATTTTTCACCGGCGAACACTTCCATCCACTCGATCTTGCGCTTGCCGCCATAAGCCTTGGCAACAGCAGCGTCGACCACTTTGATCATGACTGGCGAAATATCCACGCCCGTACCATCACCCTCGATGTAAGGAATAATGGGTTGATCGGGAACATTCAGGGAAAAATCCGCGTTAACTGTAATTTTCTGCCCCGACGCGGGGATCTTGATATGCTGATAGGACATGGATGCTCCAGTTGTGCTCCAATATTAGGGATAGCTAAACACGGAACGCTTTCGCGTTTCCGAAGTCTTATATAAGAGTTTAACTTAATTCGCGCGTATTCAGGCACCTGTAAACTCAAAGCTTGCCAAAAATGCTTGCATTCTTGGCAACTTATCCATTCTACACGGCCCCGATTGCAGCTTGTGCCGGCCTTGCGCCCCCACCATTTCACGCAAAACACGCGCCGAAGATTCGCATTTTCTGACTATTTTTATCTCGATTCCACCATGTTCAACCCCTCTCGCGAGCAGGTTCGCCAATTTTTCATTGAAGCTTGGGACAAGCACCAAAGTGGTCATCTGCTGACCGCTCTGGAAACCATGGCGGTGGACCTGGTGCAACAGCACCCTGAATACCACGACGACTTGCGCAACGCCGACGCCGTCAACCAGGACTATTCCGTGGAGCAAGGACGCAGCAATCCCTTCCTGCATCTGTCCATGCACCTGGCTATCAATGAACAACTGTCCATTGACCAGCCTCCAGGCATCAAGGCGGCGTATCAGCGCTTATTGACCCGGCACGATCAGCACGCCGCAGCGCACATCATTATGGAAGCGCTGGGCGAGGTGATCTGGGAAGCACAACGTCTGGGCACACCGCTGAACAACGAGCGCTATATCGAATTGATTTTGCGCCACAGCACGCGCGACTAAAGCCGCAGGCTGCCTTACTTTCTATTGCTCAAGGGGCCGGGCTGACGCGACAGCCACACGGAGATACTGTCGATATCCGCCTGGCTCATGGTATTGGCCATAGCCCCCATGACGGCATTCTTGCGGATATTGGACGTTGCCGGTGCCCCGGCCTGCCCACGCTTGTAAGCCATCAAGGCCTGCCGCAAATAATCGGCATGCTGACCGGCCAGAATGGGATATTCCGGGTTCAAGGGCGTTTTCGCATCGTCACCATGACAGGATGCGCAATTCAGATTCTTCCAGGCTTCCCCGCCTGCCTTGGCCAGATCCTCAGCGGCCATTGCCTGACCGGCCACCCCGGCCATCAGCCCCATTGCCACCAGCAAGACTGTTTTTCTCATAGGTGCCTCCCCGTCCTCAAGGTTTGTTGCCCGCGTAGTACGCGGCAATATCCGCCATGTCCTGTTCGGACAAGCTCAGCGCAATGGCTTGCATGGTGGGGAAGGTTCGAGCGCCGCTGGCATACTCCTTGAGCGCTGCTTCTATATAAGCAGCCCCCTGCCCGGCAATCATGGGGACGTGATAGACCTCGGGAAAACTGGCCTTGTAACCGGGCAAGCCATGACAGCCTATACACATGGAGATCTTGTCGCGCGCCGCCTCGGGATTGGCCTTGATCGGCTCGGAATCCTGCGCCTGGGCTGCCCAGGGCAGACAGGAGCTTGAGGCCAGAAGAAAGAAAGAGACATACCGCTTCATTTGCAACTTCATCATCGCTATTCGCTTTGTCGTGGAGTTGAAAACGGTCCGGGTCAGGCTCTGCGTCTATTGCAGCAAAAAGGAATCAACGCGACACCTGGCTCTGTGATGCTGACCGACGAGTACTGAGTCGATTGTATGATAATTGCCAAGGATGACTGATACTAGTATTTATACCCGAGTTTCTATTCTTGACAGATCAACATTTTAAGTACAAGTTTGAGCCGATTTATGACTACTACGACCCGTTTTGAAGGCACCGATCAGTACGTTGCCACTGATGATTTGAAGCTGGCCGTCAACGCCGCTTTGACGCTACAACGCCCTTTGTTGATCAAAGGTGAACCCGGTACCGGCAAAACACTGCTGGCCCTGGAAGTGGCCCGTGCCCTGGGACGCCCCCTGCTGCAATGGCACATCAAGTCCACCACCAAGGCCCACCAGGGCCTGTATGAATACGATGCGGTGTCGCGTCTGCGTGACTCCCAGTTGGGCGATGAAAAAGTCCGCGACATTGGCAACTACATTGTGCAGGGCACATTGTGGCAAGCGTTTGAGTCCGAGGAACCCACGGTTGTTCTGATCGACGAAATCGACAAGGCCGACATCGAGTTCCCCAACGACTTGCTGCAGGAACTGGACCGCATGGAGTTTCATGTTTATGAGACTCGCCAGACCGTCAAGGCGCGCCATCGTCCCTTGATCATCATTACCTCCAATAATGAAAAAGATCTGCCCGACGCCTTCCTGCGCCGCTGTTTCTTCCATTACATTCGCTTCCCCGAGCGCGAAACCATGGAGCAGATTGTGGCGGTGCATTACCCCAATCTGCGCAGTGACATTCTATCCAGCGCCCTGGATACCTTCTTTGCCCTGCGAGATGTTCCCGGCCTGAAGAAAAAGCCGTCTACCTCGGAATTCCTGGACTGGCTGCGTCTGCTGCTGGCCAACGACATTCCTGCCGATGCCCTGCACGAGCTGGATGAAGGCTTGCCCCCTATGGCCGGTGCCTTGCTGAAAAACGAACAGGACTTGTCCTTGATGCAGCGTCTGGCCGCTATGAGCCAACGCAGCCAGCGCCGGAGCTGATATGCAAACAAGCGCTTTTTCCCAGCCATTGGCCCCCGTGACACTGGAAGGATGGGACGTGCGTCTGGAGCCTTTGCAACTGGCGCACGTGGAGTTACTGGATGCCGCGGCTGCCGATGGCGAACTTTGGAATGTACGTGTAACCAGCGTGCCCGCCCCCGGCCAGGCCCAGGACTATGTAAAAAAGGCGCTGGACGGCCTGGAGCAAGGCCATATGCTGCCCTTTCTGGTGCGTGACCTGAGAACAGACCGGGCTGTCGGCACTACGCGCTATCACGACATTATTGCGCCAGTGGCCCGCCTGGAAATCGGCTACACCTGGTACGCCCGCAGCGCCCAGCGCAGCCACGTCAATACCGCGGCCAAACTGCTCCTGCTGCAATATGCGTTCGAGACCTTGGGAGCCGGAGTCGTGGGCTGGCGTACCGACCACCTGAATTTCAAATCCCAGCAAGCCATCACCCGGCTGGGAGCGCGTTTCGATGGTCGTGTCCGCCACCATGCCATCCGCCGCGATGGCACGATACGCGACACCATGTTCTACAGCTTGATGGCAGGCGAGTGGCCCGATACCCGCGCCCACTTGCTAGACAAACTAAGGCAGCACAGCCATGTTGCTTGATTTCTTCTACCACCTGCGCGAACGCGGCCTGCCGGTCTCCATTCAGGAACACCTGACGCTGCTGGACGCCTTGTGCAAAGGCATCATGCCGCCCACGCTGGACGATTTCTATCATCTATCCAGACTGGTTCTTATCAAAGACGAAACGCTTTACGACCGCTTTGATCTGGCCTTTGGGGAGTTCTATCAGCCGCAGCTGGAAGCGCTCGCCAAAGATAAAACCCTGCCCGAGGACTGGCTGCGCAAAACCCTGACGCGTAACCTGACTCCGGAACAGAAAGCCGCACTGGAAAAGCATGGCTTGGAAAAGCTGCTGGAGATGTTCAAGGAACGTCTGAAAGAGCAGCAAGGGCGTCATGCAGGCGGCAACAAGTGGATTGGAACCGGCGGCTCCTCGCCGTTTGGACATGGTGGCTATCATCCCGAAGGTATCCGCATTGGTGGCCCTTCGGCAGGGAACCGTACCGCCATCAAGGTCTGGGAAAAGCGCGAGTTCGTGGACTACGACGACCAGCAAGAGCTGGGCACACGCAACTTCAAGATGGCGCTACGTCGCCTGCGACGCTTTGCACGTCAGGGCGCCCCTACCGAGCTGGATCTGGACAGCACCATACGCGAGACGGCTCGCAATGCGGGCATGCTGGATTTGCAAATGCAGGCCGAGCGACAAAACCGCGTCAATGTGCTGATGTTGCTGGATATAGGCGGCAGCATGGATGACCACATCGCCCAGGTTGAATCCCTGTTCTCGGCCGCACGCTCCGAATTCAAACACCTGGAAGCCTACTACTTCCATAACTGCGTGTATGAATCGGTATGGCGGAACAATTCACGCCGCCAAAGCGAACGACTGGAAACCTGGGATTTGCTGCGCAAGTACAACGAGGACTGGCGCGTCATTATCGTGGGCGATGCCACCATGAGTCCTTACGAGATCATGGCCCCAGGTGGTTCTGTCGAGCACTACAACAAGGAAACCGGCGCAGCCTGGCTGCAAAGACTGAACGACCACTGGCCACGTATTGCCTGGCTCAACCCCGAGCCGCAGGCTTACTGGCCGTACCGCCAGTCCATTGCCATCATTCAGAATCTGATGTCCGACCATATGTACCCCGTCACCAGCGCAGGGCTGGAGGAGGCAATGCGGTACTTGTCGCGGTAGCATCAGACCTCTATCAAGCAGCAAGTTAAAAGACTCGAATTTCGGGTCTTTTTTATTTACGATTAAAAAACCCGCAGAGTCTTGCGACTGTGCGGGTTTTCAATCAGGCTTTGCTACTGCAGCGATCAACGACCTCTTTGACGCTGCAACATCCCGGCACGCTGTCGCTCCAGATCCTTGATCTGACTCTGCAACTCACGCAACTGCTCTCGGGCTTCACGCTCTTGTTCGGCCAGCGCCTGGGCTTCACGACGGGACTCCTCGCGCTGAGCAATGGCCAAAGCTTCTTGCTGACGCTGCAACGCCAAGTCGTTCTGCAGCACGGTCAGTTGATCGGCGCTTTCATTCAATTGCTTTTCAGCCTTGGCAACTTCAGCCTGCAGCTTGATGCGCTCCAGATCGGCGGCAGCGTAGTCCACCGTGTCCTGACGGTACTGGGTGTACATGCGCTCGGCCAGGGATTCGTCAGTGGTCTTGAAGACGCGCCAGAACTCACGCTGCTGGAACAAGGCCACGTAGTAGGTCATGCTTTCGGCAGAGAACAACAGACTGGCACCGAAGCGGCCGTTATAGGCGGTACGCAGCTCTTGCACGGCACGGGCCTGAATCAGCTGCTGCAACTGAGCCACAGTGGTGTTTTGATAAGCCGGGGCCGCTGCGGGCGCTGGAGCAGCGGCTGGAGCCGCAACCGGAGCTACCTCTTCAACCTCTTGTTCCTGGGTTTGTGCGACCACGGGCCGCTCTGGCTCCTGCACCAAAGACACCGAGCTGCACGCTGACAATAAAAGAAGTCCCCCCAAGGACAGCAACACCGCCGTCTTCTGACTAAGGTTCACCATACCCATCCCTTGATAAACAATTTTTTTGTGTTTAGCTTGATACACAGAATCAGCCCGTATTCTAAACGCGGCTTGTCGCATCTTGTGCCTTTATGTTGAATTTGCGCATCTTTTCCCACAAAACTTTACGAGAAATCCCTAATACGGCAGCAGTATCCTGCCGTCGCCAGTTCTGGGTATCCAGAACCGAAATAATACGTGCACGCTCTTCCTGCTCCTGTGCGCTCAGGCTGATGACGGGCTCGGGCCGCTCCAGAATGGGCGCACCTTCAGGCAAAGCCAGAGCCGGGGCCATAACGGGGGCGTTGAAACGTTCCAGCACTTGCCGCAACTGCACCGACTCCCAGGCCCCAAACTGCTTGCTCATGACAGCAACGCGCTCCACCAGATTAGCCAGCTCGCGCACATTGCCGTTAAAGCGCATGCTGCCCACCGCATCCAGAACCCATTGAGGGATGTCCTCGACGTCGCACTCCAGGGCCTGTTCCAGCAAGGCGCAGAAAATGGCGATTTTTTCCTGGGAGCCTCGCTGTTCCAGATTCGGAATCAGCAGCTCAACCACGGCCAAACGGTAATACAAGTCCGCACGGAACTGGCCTTGTTGCACCAGTCCCAAGAGGTTTTTATTCGTAGCGGCCACCATACGAAAATCAACCGGAATCTGTTGCGTTGACCCCAGACGCGTCACGGAGCGCTGTTCCAGTACTCGCAGCAATTTGACCTGTTGATGCAGGGGCAAATCCCCAATTTCATCCAGGAACAAGGTGCCTTGATCCGCCTGCTCGAAATAACCTTTATGAGCACCGATCGCGCCTGTAAAAGCCCCTTTCGCGTGGCCGAAGAAGTGGGCTTCAAACAGGCCCTCAGGCACCGCCCCGCAATTCACCGGAACAAAGGGCCCTTGCGCTCGTGAAGAACGCTCGTGCAGCAATTGAGCGATGCGTTCTTTGCCCACACCTGTTTCACCATGAATCAGAACACTGGCCCCGCTATCGGCGTACATATCCGCTTCAGCAATCAAGGCCCGCATCACAGGCGATACGGCTACTAATGGTTGAGGACCACCTTGCCCTTCTCGCTCGACCTGTGCGGTCAGCCCGGCCAGCTTGGCCACCAGGGTACGCAGCTCGGCCTGACTGAAAGACAGCGGCAAGGTATAGGAGTAGGCCGAGGGGTAAAAACGCGGGTCGTAGCCTCGGTCCTCCGAGGCCACCCAGATCACTGGAATGGCGTGCTCGACCAGCCACTGGTGCTGTTCAAAACGTCCCTGGGCCATCACACTGACGGACACCAATGCAACCGCATGGCGCGTGGGATGACGCTCGGCGTCCAGCACCAGGGAAGGCTCTACGCGCATGACCGCTACCGAACTGGGCTCCATGGCGCGCTCGGCACGCGTCACCAGATCGGAACTACCCTCCCAGACGTATAAAACGGGTTCATTACCCATAAAGCTGACGCTCATTGCTGTATTCGCCTCCCGCGCTATTGCACCAGATAGGCAGTACCGCACTGCACATCATGAAGTTTCACGTCGGCCTCGACCAGACTCAGGCCCAGCAGCTTCAGCAGCCCCTCCAGCAGAGCACTCAAGCCTTGCAATACCGGATCCAACAACGCGACAACCAGACTTAATACGGCACCGACCAGGTTGGAGTCTTTAAAGACCAGCACCTCTACCGCCCCTGTCCGGCATTCGCGCATCGCTTGCTGACCACCAATCCCACCAATCACGCAGGCCAGATCACTCAAGGGCGCACCCAGCAGGGTTGTCAGCAAATTATCGACAAAGCCCAGGGTTCCGCCCAGCACACCGATCAAGCCATTCTGGCTCATGGTGCGGGCCAGTTGATCCATACGCTCCTTGGACCAGTTCATCTCGTTCACGACCTCAGAAACTGAGCGGCCGGCCCCACCGCCCACCAGACTTTCCGCCATCTGACGCTTGCCGGACGCGCCACTCCAGGGGGTGTTCAGCAAATCACCCAGGATACCCGACAGAACAGCATCGGAGAGCAGACTCACACTGCGAGACAAATCCAGCTGAGTGGCGTTGACAGTTGCTTCTGAAGGCTCGCCCGGAGGCGCGGTCAACGTTACATGAACCGGATTTTTTGTATCAATTAAGGGTAAGGTGACTTTAGCGGTCAAAGGCAGGATACCCAACACATTAATCACCTGATGACGCTGAATTCCCCCAAACGATTCATCCTTGCAACTATTGCTAGTCGAGAAAAAATCCGAATGTGGGAACTTGCCCAGACACACGTTCACCAGCGAGGATTTGACCGCAATCGTGGCCTGATTCTCGGCAATCGGTGCGCGGCAGACATTAACCAACTCGCCGGAGGCTTGGGATAGCTCAATAATGACAGGCAGACTAACCCGCGTTCCCAGCGCATTCAGAACAAGACCCACCAGCGGAATCTTGGAAGTATCCAGATTCAGATAGACTCGCACACCTGCCGAGTTCGCTTTAGTGCCTATCCCGCCCATGGCGATGCTGGGCGGCTCCACAACCCGCACTCGCAAATCCAGGGCGTTATTGAACATATTGGTCAAACCGGAAGGCAGCGCAGTCAGGTTCAAATCAATCAGATTCTTGCCATTGGCCACCACCAGTCCCGTGTTGACCAGTTGCAGCACGTCCAGGTTCACATTCAAGGCCGACAAGGGATCCACACCATCGATCAAGGCCAGAATACCGCCCTCACCCAGCAGTTTGACGGGCAAATCCAGAGGCCCGACGCCCAGCAACAAGCGGATGTATTCCTGCAAGGCCCCAACGTCCAGACCCAGTGTTTTTTGCTGGTCCAGCAAGGCCAGACTGGCACTTAGCAAATCGGCCAAAGTCAGTTGCTCCAGCCGGGCCAATTCTTCAGGTGTACCCACTCCTGCGATAACCGTGGCGGGCAATCCCAAGGCTTTCAACAAACCGGAAGGCGTAATCTTGGCATTGACCAAACCGGCCGAGTCCAGCACCGTCAACTGGTCCGGGCGCAGGCCCACGCCGCGCAGCAGGTTATAGACCAGACCATTGCGCTTCAAGGACAAAAGGCGACTGCCCACGGAGAAGGTCGCAACCGGCTCACTGTTCTTGGCGGTGGCAACCGCCTCAATCACCGAGGAAGTAAAAAAAGGGAACAGGGAAGGTGGCTGATAGCTCAAATGCACGCGCACGGAATCAGCGGGCAAGGCAGAAACAAAACGCTGGGCCGGATCACTGTGGCTGCTATTCCATTTACCGCAAAAGACTTTGGCACCATCGCCCGTCAAACCCGCAGCAGGCGAATCGGGCTGGCTATTCAGGCTGAACCTGGCCATGCTTTCACCTTGCTGGCAGCCCAGCGCATCCCCGGAACCCAAGGCCTGCGCCCCCGCCAGTGCAGCCAGGTCAGCCGCGTTTTGCAGCCCCCGCTTCACATGGAAGTTATGCCCCAGATGCGCGGCCCCCAGCAACACCAGCCCCACCAGCAACGCGGCGGCTGCAGGCACAATAATGGAACCTTGCTGCTTATGTGCCTGCTCGTTCTGGGTTCGAGTTCTTCCCCATTTCATCTCGCTCTCCTGACCCGCTCAAGCCCTGTGGGCTTTAATCACTACCGTTTGTTTTGATGCGTTCTTTCATGTACTCAGGAATGGGATGCTTGAAGCTCTCCAAATAGCGCTCCCAGGCCAGATTGGCTGCCGCACCATGCACCGGCAAGACCTTGCCTTCCCGGTCCGGATCCGCCTGCATGCTGAGCAGGCTGCGGGTATCAGGCCCCACCTCGATACGCGGCGGAATATGGCGACGCTCGTTCTGTACATGTACAGGCAGGCCTTCCACTTCAGGCCAAGGGTGTACTTCCTCATCACTCAAGCGGTACTTCTCGTAAGGCTGACGCTCAGCAGGCGCTGTTTCTGCCGCCGGAGCGGCCGGTGTGTGCACACCCTGATTGCTGGCCGCTGCCGGGCTGGTGCTGACCGGGTAGGTGCTGGTGCCTGAAACCATGCTTCCAGTCAGCGGAGCTTGTGTCTGCGCCCAGGCACTACTGGCCATCAACAAGGTGCAGCAGGCCAAAATGCGGGATCGGTTCATTGCGATATCCTTGAAAAAACGGCAATCAATTCATTGACGAAGACACAGGGCCCAGGCTTTCCAGCAAGGGACGGTTCAAGCCCGCTTGCGTAGAAGAAACCACAACCGCAGCAGGACGAGCCACGGCCGGGTTTTGTGCCTGGGCGGATCGGTTCAAGACGACCTGGCCCATCGCCGTCGGAGTAGCCGGACTCAATGCCACCGCCTGGGCTCTGGCCTGCTCATCCTTTGCAGCCGCTGCCATGCGCAGCTCGTGTTGTTTCTGCATTTGCTGACGGGCGTGCAATTGCTCCAGATCCTGTCCAATCTGTTCGGCCATCTGCACAATGGCTTGCTGGGTTGCGGCGTCCATACCTGCTTGCTGCATCACAAAACCAGCCCGTTGCGTTTCCTGGCTGACCAGCAAATACAAGGCCATATTGCTCAGTATCTTGGGGTTATCCGGGGCCAGTTCGGCCGCCTTACCCAAGGCCAGACGTGCTTCCTGAGGGCGACCGGAACGCAAGTAGGCATAAGCCAGATCGCTTTGCACAATCGCATTCGTGGGGTCTTGCCCAGCCGCTTGCTTGAGGAAATGAGCAGCCTGATCAAAGTGTTCTTGCGAGCCAGCAATCAAACCCAAACCTTGATAAGCCCGTCCGGCCACGGGCGTATTCAACAGGGACTTGAAGGTGTGCGCTGCCTGCTCCAGCTGTCCGGTTTGACGCTGTGCTTCAGCCCGCAACACCATGACCTCCGGGTCTGCGCCATATTCCTTTTCCATGGCTTCGGCATAGGCCAGGGACGCAAAGTAGCGGCCCTGTTTTTGCGTCTCTTCCAGCATGCGTACCGCCATCTGCTTGTCAGTCGGTCTGCGCTTTTCCCAATGCTCAATTTCCTTGCTCTGCAAGAAGGC
The DNA here is from genome assembly GCF_024266725.1 of Alcaligenes sp. NLF5-7. Lineage (NCBI taxonomy): Bacteria > Pseudomonadati > Pseudomonadota > Betaproteobacteria > Burkholderiales > Alcaligenaceae > Alcaligenes > Alcaligenes sp. NLF5-7. Next base: position 2,992,019 of record NZ_CP100755.1, on the reverse strand, counting down.
TTCCTGTTCCTGTTGCTGACGCACCAGCTCGTAGGCGGAGTCCGTGGTGGAACACGCCACCAGCAAAGTACTCCCCAAACCCAGCGCAGCCCAGCGCATCAAGGGACGAGTCCATGTCGACATTTTCATCAAAGTCACCCTCCGGCCACTTGGCTCAAGCCACGGAACAAGGCCAGAAAACCTGACCCCGCAGTAATAATCAACAAGGCAGGCAGCAAAGTCAGCACCATGACGCCCGTCATCTTTACGGTCAATTTGCCCACCTTGGCTTTCAGCTCCAGGCGACGCTGCTCGCGCAAGCGCACACCGAAGCGGTGCAAGGGTTCCTGCATCGCACCACCGTGCTGGTCCACCTGCACAATCAGGCGACAAATCACGGCCAGATCCTCGTTGGTAAAGCCGCTGGCAATCCGCTCCAACGACTGCTCACGAGTACGACCACGGGCATATTGCTCGACCGCAATGGTCAGCTCTGAGCCCATGACGGGAATCACGTCATGGAACTCGCGTTCGATAGTGTGCAAGGTCTGGTCCATGGACAGGCCCACGCCTTGCAGCAAACGCAGCAAATCCACAAACAGGGGCAGCTCGGCAGCAATACGCATACGACGTTGCGAAACACGACGCGCCAGCCACCATTTGGGCAGCATCCAGCCCAGGGCAAAGCCAATGAACACAGACACAAACGGCACATACTCATTCAGCCTGCGAGTCATGGGCAGCAAGCTGAACAGGACAATCAGAACAATGCTCAGGCCGACTCGACTCAGGACGAAATACTGCCGCGCCACATCAATGTGCTTGAAGCCCGCATTCATGATGAGTACGCGATCTTCCTCGCTAAGCAGACTGGACCCGAAACGCCCTTTCAGCCAGCGCTCGCCCAGACTGCCTGCCTGCATCTTGATCTGTTCCACCGTCTGGCGAGACTGGCTGGGCGCCTGCGTCATGTGCGGCGCGCCTTTCAGGCGTTCATCCACCGCCTGGCTCAAACGCATGGCTTGCTGACGCTGCTGCCAATGGTTGTGAAACCACAAGGCAAACAGAATCAGGCCAGCCAGAGCGCAAGCCACAGCTCCCCAGACCAGAACGGTTTGTGCTTCCAAGGCCATCATGTCTTGCTCCTAGACATTGCGTGCCATCCAATACAGCCAATAACAGCCCACACACTGCAAGACTGCTGCGAACAGCAGCATGCGAAACCCCACGGGGTCGTTCCACATGGTCAGGAACAGCTCGTTATTGAAAATCAGAATGTAGACACCGATCAGGATCGGCAATAACGCCAGAATCCAGGCGGACAGGCGCACCTCGGCAGACAAGGCCACCAACTCGCTGCGGGCGTTTTCCCGGTCTCGCATGAAGCCGGCCATACGTTCCATGGTCTGATCACTGCGACCGCCAAAACGCATTGCCACACTGATTACAGCGGCAACCAGAAAGAGCTCGTGCAAGCCGTGCTGACGCGAAACAGCACGCAAGGCCACATCCAGATCCTGCCCGGAGCGGTGCAGGGAATTTGCATCCTGCAATACCTGGCCCAGGGGTTGTGGCGTGTTGTCAGCCGCATTCAAAAAGGCCGCTCCCATGCTGTTGCCAATGGTGATCAAGCGCACCATCAGATCCAGAAAGTCCGGAATTTGAGAGACGATTTTGCGGTGACGCTTATCACTGCGAAACCACAGAAAGGTATAGGCGCCCAGTACGGTGGCAAGCAGCATGGCCCCACCTGCAACCGGCCCGACAAAAGCCAGCAACAAGGCAGGCGGCACCAGCGTGCCCAGCAAAAGAATCAGATAAAAACGGCGTGAAGGCTGAATGCCGGTGCGCAGCATGAACTCCCGCCAGCCCTTCGGTGCTCCCAACCAGGCATCCTGCGCACTGGGCTGGGCTCGTACGCTACTCTGTACCGCCGGGCGCAAAGCCAGCTGCTGCTCGAGCACCTGTGCCGAACGCTGGGCCTGCTGACGCTGGGCACCCTTGGCCCAGAGCAGTACCGCGCCCAGCATCAGAATCACAGCCGCCAAAGCGATATACAAAGCCATCATTTAGCGTCTCCAATCCCAGAAACCACCGCCTTCTTTAGGCGTGTTGTCCTGAGCCTGAACCTGCTCATTAGCCAGTTGATCGCGGTACTGCATCAGCTTGCGGGTATGCGGATGAATGCCCAGGCTGACCCAGCGATCCTGCTCGGTGCCATCATCCAGCACATAGGATTCGTGGCGATACAGCTCTTGCATGGCAATCACGCCATCACCCATGCCGGTAATTTCAGTAATGGACAGTACCCGGCGCTTGCCATTGGGCAGGCGGCCAATCTGAATAATGAAGTCCAGCGCGCTGGCGATCTGCCTGCGCAAGCTGTCCTCGCTGCCCTGAAAGCCTGCGAAACCGGCCAGCATTTCTACGCGATACACACATTCGCGCGGCGAGTTGGCGTGGATCGTGGCCATGGAGCCTTCGTGACCAGTATTCATGGCTTGCAGCATGTCGATGACCTCGGCACCCCGCACTTCCCCTACGACCACCCGGTCCGGACGCATACGCAAGCTGTTGCGCAAGAGTTCGCGAATCGAGATTTCGCCGCTGCCGTCATACCCGGCCTGACGTGCTTCCAGGCGCACCACATGCGGGTGATTCAAGGCCAGTTCGGCGGTATCTTCCACCGTTACGACACGCTCGGTTTTGGGGATGTAAAAAGCCAGGGCATTGAGCAAGGACGTCTTGCCGGAGCTGGTCCCGCCAGAAATCAGAATATTGCAACGCGATTTCACTGCGGCTTGCAGCAGCCGGTCCACCGGCTCGTCAAACGCGCCCAAACGCATCAAGTCTTCAGGCTTTAGCGGGTCCTTGCGGAACTTACGGATAGAGACCATGGGGCCATCCACCGCCAGGGGATGAATGACCACATTCAGGCGGCCACCATCGGGCAAGCGGGCATCCACCATCGGAACCGACTCGTCCAGTCTGCGTCCCAACGGAGCCAGAATACGGCGCACGATACGCAGCACGTGCTGATCATCCGTAAACCCACTGGGCTCCTGGCCCAACACGCCACCGCGCGACACAAACAGCTTGTCGTAACCGTTGATCAGAATATCTTCAACCGCCGGGTCCTCCAGCAGGTCTTCCAAAGGCCCCAGGCCCGCCAGTTCGCGGGTCAGCGCCTGCACGATCTCGCGCACTTCCTGTTCGTTGACGGGCACCCGTTTCAACCGAACAAAGCTGGCCAATTCGATGCCAACAAAATCCTGTATGGCCTGCCGTGTCCAGCGACCAAACTCGGCTCCCAACTCTTCGATGCGAGCCAGCAAATGTTCATGGGCCTGTTCCCGGACCTGAATCAGGTCGGGACGCCCACCGAGCAATGAAGTATTGTTCATGCCTTACTTTTCCATGCTTGGGCCTGTTCAGCCCCCGAACCTGAATTTCAACCGTCCCAAAACCGTACTGACCTTGTTTTGTGACAGCCCCTGCCTGCGCCCCATCAAACCCGATGCCAAACTTTGCAAGGCACGGGTATAGGGGTCCTTCTCATCTACTTGCACCAGAATCTTGCCCAGACCGGCGCTGCGCATATGCCCAAGACGCCGATCCGGCAGCACGGCGGCCAACTCCAGATCAAAGCGCTCGGCAATGGCCTGCCCAGAAAAACCGTAAGCCGGATCAAACTGATTCACCACCAGACGCACATTGGCCAGCGCATCGAACTGCGCACGCAAGGCCATGAACTCGGCCAGAGACACCAGCGCCCCCATGCTTTGGTCTGTGACCACCAGCACCTCGTCCACCAGCGATTCCAGTTCCACCAGAAAACGCGGATTGGGAAAACCGCCAGCATCAATCACCAGGCAGCCCATGCGTTCACGCAAATAACTGCACAAACCCAGCGAATCTTCCAGACTGATTTGATTCAAGGTATTCACATCGGCGGGCAAAGACAGCAGGTTCAAGCCGCTGCTGTGTTGTGCCAGTGCCGAATGCAACATGGTGTCGTCCATTCGATGACGCTGTGATGCCGCCTGAATGAAGTCAAATTCCGAACCCAGGCCCATGTACAAGGCACAGTCCCCGGTAGGTGCTCCCAGATCCAGCAAACCGACTCGCTCGGACAGCGGCACCAGTTCAACCGGCAAGGGCTTGGCCGACGTCAAACCTCGTACTTCCTTGCCCATGCGGTTCATTTCTTGTTGCAAGAGCCAGGCCAGACTGCTGGCAGCGGTACTGCAACCGACACCAATACGCGCGCCCATCAACAGCACACTGCGAAAAGGCTTGTCCAGCAAAGGGCTGTGCTGGGTCTGACCCAGCTTTTCAATCAATACCTGCAACTGATGATGCAGATCTTCGTTCGTGTCCAGGTTCAGGAACTCGTTGGCACCCGCCCGCAAGGCATTGACGGGGCCTTGGGGCACGGATGCCCGCCCTACCGCCACACGCTGCACACTGGCATCGAGCCGCGCCAGACTGCGAACCAAACCTACTACCTGTCCGTTCTCTTCCCCATGCTGTCCATGAACAAAGTCAAAAAACACCAAAGGTTCCGCTTGCTTGGCCAGCTCCCGGCGCAAACTCTCGGTCGTGGGCTCAATCGCCCTTACCGTCAGGAGCCCGGCAGCTGCCGTATTGATCATCACAGCCAGCTCGGGGTGCTCTGTACACAAGAGGTATTCCCGATATCGTTGCACGTCACCACTCCACGCGCTTAGCGCGAAAACCCTGGCATCTGCTCGTAACCATGGCGGCCCAGCAAGAAGTAGCCCCAGGCATTGGGTGCGTCATCCAGTTTTTCCTGACGACCACCCGGCAAGGCAATCGTGGCGCCTTTCTGGATAGGTTTGATCAGACGGGGAGTGACGACAATGACCAGTTCAAGCTCTTTCTGGCTGTACTGCACGTTGCGGAAAAAACTACCCAGAATCGGCAAATCCCCCAGGAAGGGAATCTTTTTGACGGCAGCAGCGGTTTGGCGCGACACCAGCCCGCTGATGATGTAGCTTTGGCCATCACCCAGCTCAATAGTCGTATCGGCTCGACGGGTACGCAAAGAAGGCATCACACCGCCACCGGGCATTTGCACCACATTCGAGTAATCCAGATCACTGGCTTCAGGGGCAACCTTCAGGGCAATACGTTCAGGAGACAGCACCGTTGGCGTTACCGTCAGACCGATCCCGAAAGGTTTGTACTCCACCGTCGTTGTTCCCAAACCGCCCGAACTGGGGATGGGAATTTCGCCACCGGACAAAAAGCTGGCGCTATGACCAGACATGGCCACCAAAGTCGGCTCGGCCAGCACACGGGCCAGGCCATTTTGCTCCAGCAGATTCAAGGTCGCACTGAAGTTGCTCGAGTTGTACCCCAGGCTCAATCCACCCGTTAGAGCCTTGGGCAACAAGTTCACCCCGCCCGACCAGGGCTTGCCACCAATGGCATTGGCACTCAGGCCAATGTCTTTCATGACTTCGCGGGAAACCTCCACCACTTTGACTTCCACCTGCACCATGCCACTGGTGCTGACCTCGGACAGGTCCAGCACCGGCGCATCCGGACCAGCGCCGGAGCGTGCGGCGGCCATGGCATCCTGGTGATCCAGCAAAGAGGGGCTGCTACCCGTAATCAAGGACTGCTGCCCGGCGCTGGACACCTGCGCCGACATGGGGCGACCGGCCTGTGCCAGTTGCTGTTGCACTTGACTGGTCACCTCAATCGTCCAGCGATCCGGATTCGTGCGACCAGGCATCCAGACACGCAAATCAGCCGTACCCGCGCGTTTGCCGATCAGGAGCACCTCGCCGCGCTGCCCGGCCGATGCAGACAGAATTTGCACATCCGCCACGCTTTCATCGCTGATCGCCACACGCTGCGGAACTTGCGACAAGCGCAAAATATCCTGATCGTTGGCCACCAGACGTATCACCTTCTGACTGGCGCTGGTTTGAGCCGTTTGCGCCATCACCGGCACTGGTGCCAAACCCGACAAGCAGAGCGCATACCAGCACCCCAAACCCAGACCTGCTTTTTTGATTTTCTGTCTCATGTGTTTAATCCATGCTGCCTTGCGTCGCGTCTCGTCAGCCCTCACAGGCAGGCTGACCCGTCCCCACAACAAGCTCTGTATTGCTTAATACTGAATGACCTCTAAACGGCCCCCGCGAATAACTTCCGTGCGGCGCGGCGGCGCAGCATGCGGCTCTCCGCTGGCCCGGGCTCGTGCCTGCACCTGTTCTTTTTCGGTCTGGCTGATTGCAAATTCACGCAAGCCCAAACCGGCCATGGCGCGGTTATCCGGCAGTTTCAAGGCATCGCGCTGATCGGCATCCAGACCAGCACGCGCGGGAATCAGACCCGCAAATTCAGGGAACAAGGAGGCGTCCGGCAAGCTCTCGTCCTTGGGAGCACGCAAGACCAGTTGCAGGCTGCCGCTACGGCTGGCCAGCAGGAGTTCGTTCACCGACTCCAGGGGGACGGCCAGCATGGCGTGGCGCGCCTGAGTCTCGGCACGATTCGTCGCATTGGCCTCTGCCGGATCTGGCCCGGACAGCGAAGCGCCGCCATAGGCCAGCACGCGCACACGCGACATCAACAGGCGGGCCTGGGTGTCATTGACTTCGTTGCCGCTGTTAAAGGTAATGAAGATATCGACCAGATCGCCCGGCTCTACCCTGTGGCTGGCGCCAGTGATCACATCAATGGGAATGCTGACGGCGCGCTCACCCTCTTCCAGATAGCTGGCCAGACTTTTGGCGATGAAGCTGCTTAACACTGGCTGCCCTTGGCCCAGGTCAAAACGCAGGGTTTTCCCGCTCAAGGCTTCCAGCGTGTTGAAAGACTGGGCAGGAGCCGCAGGCCACTGCGCCAATTCCAGAGCATCAGCCTGCAAGGTTTCCCCCGCTTTCACATCCCGTTTGAGCACGACCACCGCCTGCAAGTTGGCTGCTGGCTCTACGCTTTGCGTGCTGAGCACAGGCTGGACCACCTCTGGTTTGGGCTTCATGCCCAGGTACAAGGCAAACGCAACCAATACGGCTGCGATCAGCAATAAAAGGACTGCCGCCCCCTTCATAATGCCGCTCATTAATGTGGTCTCCTGAGTACGAGTAGTGTCTTGGCGCTTAAGCTGCGCAATTGATCTGCCTGACCCTCTTCAGGCCTGAACAGATCCAGGGTTTGAGAAAGAATTCCGGGTTCAAGCTCCAGCTTCAGGGAAAGCTGGGCGCAGTCATACTGAGGCTCCGAGGCACAAGCCTGGGATTGAACATCCGCACTCAGGTCGCCAAACCAATGCAAGAACGCGTCGCTCTTGGCTTGGCCCCTGCCATAGTTCCTGGCCAGTTCCTGATTTATAAAAGGCGCGATCTCATCGGCGTTCTTGACCTGCATCGTCGCTTGGCGAGAAAGATCGCCGACCAGATGATCCATTTTTTGCTTGGCCAGAAACAAGGAACTGAAGGTGATGATGCCGCTGAAGATCAACAACAGAATCCCCACCATCAAGGCAAACTCGATGGCAGCAACGCCTTGCTGGCGTTGGGCAGCAGGAAGGAAACAAGCGGCTCGTGTCATGGCGTATCCCCCGCTGTACCCACTTCACCGGCAACCAGCAGATTGATCTGCGCATTGCCCTTTAACTGTTCGGGCACGACCAGCGCAAACAAGGTATCGGGAGCAAAACGAGGAATCAGGGGGGCTTGCAGGTAGTCGTACACAATCCCCACACGCAGCTCATCACTGAGCAAATCCGTGGTGATGCGCACATGCTCACTGCCTACCCAAGTGCTTAGCCACTGAACCTGATCGGCGGCCACTTCCTTGGCCCGATTTACCCGTGCTTGCAGGCGATCCGGACTGAGCATGGGGCCACCCGGCCCAGCGCCTGGCTCCAGCAAAGCAGCGCGGGCACCGGATTCGGCCGCGAAATTAAGAGACTGCTGCGCGGTCATGATCAGACCGAACGTCAGCAAGCCATACATGAAGAGAAACAACAATGGAAAAACCAATGCAAATTCCAGTGCGTAGGCTCCGTATTGGTATTTTTTTTCTACGCCACGCCGTTTTGCTAATTGGCCCTCTCGTGGGGGCTTTATTGATTTTGCATCCATACCCACCCCATTGTTGCAAGGGATAACCAGGCCCCTAAAGGCACACTACGCGCCTTGACGCGGGTTCCCGGCAAAGCAAATCCGTACTTACGTTCCAAGGATGGAATCAGCACCAATACCAAGGCATGCAAACCCGCCAGTACCGTGCCAAACAACACCACCATGCCTGCTTCCTTCCACCCCAGGGCCAGGCCCAGCACGGCCATCAGCTTTACATCGGCCGCACCCATCAAACGCAATAACCAGATTGGATAAAACACGATCAAGGCGGCGGCAAAACCGATCAGGGAGTCCCCCCAGCCCGCCACCCATCCCCAGGGAAGGCCATAGGACACACTGACAAAAACCTTGTGCAACAGAACCGCCAAACCATAAAAAACTAATAAGGCATTAGGGATTTTCCGGAGCTTCAGATCGCTATAGATAATCTGAGCGGAAAAGAAAAGCAGAATAAAAATAAAGGAAAGCTTAATTAAAACGGGCATAAGCATCAGCCATTCAAGCTAAAAGGCACAGCCAGACTTGAATTGGCTGATGCTCAAACAAAGTGCTTACTCGGTTACCTTAGAAGCAGTAGTCAACTCATTAGTTACACGAGTAAACAACTCCTTCAAGCCATCACCTAGGAGCCCCAAAACCCCAATGATCGCTACTGCTACCAACCCTGCAATCAGGCCGTACTCAATAGCCGTTGCACCGTCTTCATCGTTCCAGAATTGCTGAAGTTGAGTCTTCATGACTGTCCCCATTCAAAAAGAAAAAATTACCCTCAACAGCGAGGATTCAAGGCCCCTTGGGGCACTACACTTTGCCAACTTTGGCAACTTCCACTGCTAACTGTTATCAATTTTTGTATTTTTCAGTTGAAATCATCTTAAACCCATGTATGTATCTGTTTTTACTAGGGTTTACGTGTAACAAACATCAAATACACAAACGAATTCTAGCCCAAAGATACGAAAAACGCATGATTGTGTATTTACAACAGCCAATTTCCCATAAAAAAAGGCCAAAAAACAGCTAATTTGAAACTTTTACTTACCCTTATTGTGTCGAAGTTTGTTAATGTTACCGTTTTTATCATTTCAGAATGCAACAAAAAACCTGACTAGCCACTGCTACAGAGCACCTGCAAGACAGCTTTAATTACTTGAAAGAAAGTAGGTTTTTTTCAATTTATTGCTGTTAGCAAGGGAAAACCCGCGCAGCCCCAACTAAGCATGAATACAGACATACAAGACTGTTTGCTAACGAGCTAAATCAGGGCTATTTTTTTTACGTTTCAAAATGTAATAGTTAAAGTGTTTTAAAGCACTAAGAGGAAATACCCTGCTTTCAAACAGCAAAAAGTGACAGCGAAGTTAAACTACGGCACAGTAGAAAAAAGCGCCCGATTTACAGCGAATAATGATTAATGAATATGAATCCCAAGCATCACTTGTCACTGGCCTTCCTTAGAAAAAAAAATCCCAGCCTGATTGTGAGCTTGGGATTATTTATGGGGCTGGCCACTACTGGTTCAGAAAGTTGGGCGGACGCCCCCTTGCGGGGGAACCCGGTCGACTCTTTGCCGCCCATCAATGCACCGGCCCCCAACACACGCGCGCCTTCTCTAAGCATTCCGCCCGCTGCCGCCCAAACTCAATTGCAGCAGCAACTACAACAGCAAGTGGTGGTGCGCAGCTTTGATGTCAGCGGCAGTCGCAGCATTCCTTTTGAACAGATCACCGCCATTCTGGAACCACTGGCCGGTAAAACGCTTAGCATTGCCCAGTTGATCAACGAGGTGAACAAGATCACCGCCCTGTATCAACAGCAGGGCTACCCCCTGTCTTTTGCCATCTTGCAGCAACAGGACTTTGCGCAAGGACACATCAAGGTCACGGTGGTGGAAGGCCATGTAGGCAGTGTTCGTATTGAAGGCGATCCAGGTCGCAGCCAGGCTCGCATCGAGCGTATCGCCAAAGCCATGGTGGATGAAAAGCCGCTTACCCAGCGCACGCTGGAGCGCACCATGAATCTGCTGCGCACCATTCCGGGCCTGAAAATAGATCCCAAGCTGGACATGCCCGTACGTACTGATGGCGCCTCCGAGCTGGTCATCAATGCACAGCACAAATCTTTCAGCGCAAATGCCAGCGTGGCGGAAATGGGCTCCAGCAAACAGGCTCTGGTGCAGTTAAGCGCCAATAGCCTGACGCCTCTGGGCGAACAGCTGAAGCTGACTGCCGCCATCCCCACCAGCTCTGAGGATGTGAAGTACGTCAGCGGCAACCTGACCATTCCCCTGACCGGTAATGGCTTGAATCTGGAGATTGATGGCTACCACTATCGCTCCAAGCCGCGTGATGAAGTTCTGGAAAGCCAGGGCTGGAACCGCAAGGTCATCAACGAACGTATCGGGGCGGCGATCAGCTATCCCTTTATTTTGAACAATCAACGCAGTCTGAAAGGCACGGCAGGTTTTTATGCCAGTCGCTCCCTGGACGACTACACCCACAAGACGCTGGACAATGTCTGGATCGAGAACACCACCGACGTACGCGCCCTGAAGGCTGAGTTGCGCTATACCGATGCCTCGCAGCGTCAATCTCGCGAGCTCAATCTGGGGGTGTACAAGGGTCTGGATGCCATGGGCGCCCGCAAGTCTCTGAACACCTACTTGCAACGTGACGCCGAGTCCGATCTGGACTTGGACTTCACCCGCTGGACCGCCTCTATCAAGCAGAATCTGGCCTTGCCAGGGCAATTTGGCATGAGCTTTTCGGCCAGCGGCCAGTACAGCTCGAACGTCCTGCCAAACTCCGAACAGGTTTCTTTTGGTGCCTGGCGACATGGCTATGGCTATCCGCAAGGCGAGCTGGCTGGCGACAAAGGCATAGGCGCCACGCTGGAAATCAATCGACGCTTTACGAACTCCTCCACCTGGCTCAACAACATTCAGCCCTATGTTGCCTATGACTGGGCACGCGCCTGGTACAACCTGGAGCGACTGAACAGCTATAACAATCGACGCCTGCGTTCCGCTGCCATTGGTGTACGGCTGTCCAATAACAAACACTATCTGTTTGACATCAACGTCGCCAAACCGCTGGGCGATTTGCCGGTTAACTCCGACAAACGCAAAGTACGCTTGAACACCAACTTTCTGTTCTTCTACGACGGTTTTTAGCAGGCATCCTGCCGGCACCCTTACTGCCGATTTTTCCCCAAGGCCATCGCAAGATGGCCTTTTTTGTTTTCCATTTCGGCAGATTCCGGCCTCAGGTGTTACGAAAAACGTTACGTAACAGGAACGGAACACCCCACAAAAACAGCCCTAAACACGCTCACACCGACCCTGTTTTTTGATGAAATCCTGCTCCAAAAAAACCAGAAAAACTCACAACACACTGATTAACAACAATAAAAATAAAACACAACAACAAAAACAGAACTTGGCACGCTACTTGCTTCATTTCTATCAACAGCCCTTGAAGGGCGTGCTTACACTTCAAATCGGAGTCAGACATGAAAGCAAGGAATTCAGCAAGAAACGCCTCGGTACAACGCAACTTGCAACGTGCCGTTGTCGCTACATTGGTCATCAGCGCCGCCGTTCTGGCCGGTTGCTCCTCGCGCGGCGGTGTTCGCGACGGCCTGGAGGTGTCGGTTCGCCCCCCTGTTGTTGACCCTAACCTGCCCAAGCCCGGTGACGGCGGTACCGGCGGTGGCGACAACGGCGGTGGCGACAACGGCGGCGGCGATAACGGCGGAAACAACGGCGGTGGCAAGGACACTAGCCTGACCCAAAATGCACTGGGCAATCTGGGCCAGGCTGTCGACAACGTAGTGCCTTTGAACCTGAGCAAAACAGGCAATCAACTGGGCAAAACGCTGGATGGCGCGCTCAAACCCGTTACCAATATCGTGACGGATGCCACACGCACCGTCGGTGGTGTGACCGGACTGGGACAACCCGTCAACGGCTTGACCACTCAAGTCGGCGGTGTAGTGACCAATCTGGGCGATCAACTGGGCAAAACCGGCCTGCCCCTGAACCTGGGTGAGGGTGCGGGCCGTCTGCTGTCCCACTTGGGTCAAGCTGTGGGTTCGGTCGGCGGCTTGCTGGTCAACGATCCCAAGAATTCCAATCCACTGGGCAACACCTTGCACCACGCCACCAAAGGCATAGAAGAGCTGACCGGCTCCTTGCTGGGAGAAGGCAGCCTGCTGCATCCATTGACAGCACAGCTAGGCCTGGGGGGTATCTTGCTGGCAGAGGGGGGAGAACCTGTCCTGCAGCCTGCACTGGGCAATATCGGACAAACCGTAGATAACATTCTGCCACTGGGGCTGAACCCGATTCTGGGTGATGTGGGCGGTGCTTTGGACAACACAGTGGCACCAGTGGTTGCCACTGTCACCAATGTGACCCAACAAGTGGGAGATGGCCTGGGTGTTGGCCGACCGATCAACGCCTTGCTGGGCGGTGTAGGCAGCGCTCTGAGTAATGTGGGCAGCCAACTGGACAATGCAGCACCTCTGGGGCTGAGCGATGTGGTAAGCAATTTGGGGCAGGCCGTCGCCTCGGTGGGTGGTGTACTGCACAAGACTGATGCAAATACCAACCCCCTGGGTAATACCTTGAATCACGCCACCCAGGCCGTCGCCTCCCTGACGGGCGGACTGGGCGGTATCACGGGTGGAGAAGGTGGTGGCTTGCTGGCACCCGTTACCGGATTGTTGGGTGGTGTGGGTGGCGGCGAAGGTGCTAGCGGTGGATTGCTGGCCCCTGTCACCAGCTTGGTCGGTGGACTAACTGGTGGCTTGGCTGGCGGCGACGGCGCGAGCGGTGGCTTGCTCTCCCCTGTCACCAATCTGGTCGGTGGATTAACTGGTGGCTTGAGTGGCGGTGACGGCGCGGCCGGCGGCTTGCTTTCTCCCGTCACCAATCTGGTGGGCGGTTTGACTGGCGGCCTGACGGGTGGTGATGCCTCCAACGGTGGCTTGCTGGCTCCTGTCACGGGTCTTTTGGGCGGCATCACAGGCAGTGTTTCGATCGGTGGTGGCGCAGCAGCAGAAGGTCAGGCTGGTGGTGGATTGCTGGCACCCGTTACCGGTTTGGTCGGTGGTCTCGTCGGTGGCCTGACAGGTGGCGTCAACGTACAGGCAAACGCTGGCGCAGCCGGCGGCGAACAAGCCAATGGTGGTTTGCTGTCCCCGGTAACTGGTCTGCTCGGTGGCTTGCTGGGAGGTGGCCGGAAATGATGAATAAAGTCATGAACCCGGTCAGTTTGCCAGTGAGCTTTCATCCTGGCGCCCAAGGCACCGGGGCCCGCTCCAACTGGTCCTCACACAACGATGAGCAAAGCATGTTGTCAGAAAAGATGTTGATGGATCTGGGAAAAATGCTGGGCCGTCAGTTCACCATCTACGCAGAAGCCCTGAAAGCCAGCTTGGCCGAAGAAGCGAATATCCCCTTGAATGATTTCAAAGCACTGGAATACATCATGGAATTCGATGCATTGCCTACAGGTCAGTTGGCTCATTTGATGGACTTGAGTGCCAGCGGTGTCAGCGCCCTGATCAACCGCCTGGAACACAGGGGCTACATTACCCGCGGCCGCCACCCCCTGGACAAGCGTGTGATTGCCTTGCATCCGGTAATGGACAAATGCCGTGAAGTCCTGGCTGTGAAGGAACGTGCTATCAACCAGGCAATCAACACGGCAGCGAATCAAAACCCTGCCCAGCTGATTGCCATGTACGACTTTCTGGTCGACAGCATGAGCACCTTCAGGCAAAACACCAAAGCCTGGCTGGATGCCAAGGCCCTGGTGCCACGAGCCTGCTGAGCACCCTGCTCGGCCCCTACGGAACCGCTGCTTGTCAGCGGTTCTTTTTTTGTTACGTAACACGTTCCGCCCAGCCCCCAAAACCCGTAACAAATAGCCCTCTTTTTTCCCTCTACTTTTCACCAAACCCTGCTTACATGCGGCTTGCAGGCAAGCCAATAAATTGGCACGTGAATTGCTTAACTAGACTCAGGAAGCAAGCAAGTCCCCCGATCATTTATTGGAGCAAGCAATGCATAAAAATACAGACAGCAAGAAACCAGGCCTGCGCCTGACACTCCTGGCCACCCTGATGGCCAGCACTTTAGCGCTGACTGCCTGCGGCAGTTTATCCGGTGGTGGCAGTAGTGGCAGCGGTGGCGGCGGATCGGAAACCCCCACCAATCCAGGCCCAGGCACTGGTGGCGGTGACAACGGCGGCGGTGATAACGGCGGCGGTGACAACGGCGGTGGCGATAACGGCGGCGGTGACAACGGCGGCGGTGATAACGGCGGCGGTGACAACGGCGGTGGCGACAACGGCGGTGGCGATAACGGCGGTGGTGACAACGGCGGCGGTGATAACGGCGGTGGTGACAACGGCGGTGGCGATAACGGCGGTGGCGACAACGGCGGCGGTGATAACGGCGGTGGCGATAACGGCGGTGGCGATAACGGCGGTAATCCCCCCACGCGTACGCCGGGCCCACTGGAAACCACTCTGAATAATGTAGGTGAAGCCGTCGACAACGTCCTGCCAGTCGGCTTGCAAGATACCGGCGGCAAGCTGGGCAAAACACTGGATACCGTAGTCGCTCCTGTCGTGGACACGGCAACAGGCCTGACTCAACAAATTGGTGGCGCAACCGGCTTGGGCCAACCCATCAATGGTCTGACACAGCAAGTGGGCGGCGTCGTCACCAAGTTGGGCGAGCAACTGGGTAACAGCGACCTGCCCCTGAATCTGGGCCAAGGTGTTGGGGGCTTGCTGAGCGGTCTGGGCAATGCCGTGGGCAGCGCAGGTGGCCTGCTTCATGCTGACGTCAACAACCCTAACCCACTGACAGCCGTACTGGGCCATGCAACCGGCGGTGTTGCTGCACTGACAGGCTCCCTGCTGGGTGAAGGCAGTCTGCTGTATCCCCTGACAGGACAATTGGGGCTGGGCGACTTGCTCAATGGTGCTGATGCTGCCCCTATCCTGGAACCTGCCTTGGCAAATCTAGGCCAGACAGTCGACAACATTTTGCCCATTGGCTTGAACCCCATCCTGGGCAATGTCGGCGAGACCCTGGATACCGTAGTCGCTCCTGTTGGTGCAACGGTCACTCATGTCACCCAACAAGTGGGTGACGGTCTGGGTGTTGGTCAGCCTATCAATGCTTTGCTGGGTGGCGTAGGCAGCGCCCTGAGCAATGTGGGCACGCAGATTGATGGCGCAACCCCACTGGGTCTGGGCGGCACCGTTAACCATTTGGGTCAGGCTGTTGCCTCGGTCGGTGGCCTTTTGCATAAAACAGATACCAACACGAACCCGCTGGGCAACACCCTGAATCACGCCACACAAGCTGTCGCCTCCTTGACTGGCGGGCTGACAGGTAACGGGGAAGGCGGGCTGCTCTCGCCAGTAACCGGCTTGCTCGGCGGACTGACTGGCGGTTTGGGCGGTGGTGATGCTGGCAACGGTGGCTTGCTGTCCCCCGTGACCGGCCTGCTCGGTGGTTTGACGGGTGGTCTGGGTGGTAGCGATGCAGCCAACGGTGGCTTGCTGGCTCCCGTGACGGGCCTGGTCGGTGGTTTGGTAGGCGGCCTGGGCGGCGGTGATGCAGCCAATGGCGGTTTGCTGGCCCCCGTGACGGGCCTGGTCGGTGGTTTGACTGGCGGACTGAGTGGCGGTGATGCAGCCAATGGCGGTTTGCTGGCGCCCGTGACAGGCCTGGTCGGTGGTTTGGTGGGCGGACTGGGCGGCGGTGATGCGGCCAACGGCGGCTTGCTGGCTCCTGTCACGGGTCTGGTCGGGGGTTTGACAGGTGGCCTGGCAGGCGGTGACGCTGCCAATGGCGGCCTGCTAGCACCTGTGACCGGCCTGGTCGGCGGACTCCTGGGCGGCGGTGCAACCGTTTCCGTAGATACCAGTGCCTCGGGTAGCGTCAACGCTGGTGGTGGAGCCGCTGCAGGCACCAACAATGGCGGTTTGCTGGCACCGGTAACCGGACTGCTCGGTGGACTGCTGGGCGGCCCTCGCTAAGCACAGGGGATGGGGCGTACACCGCCCTATTCCTTAACCCCAGGATCTTCCTAAGCCCTGCTTGAAATAGCTGAGCAATCCTGATCACCAGATGGAGTAAGTCATGACTACAAAGACACGCTTTGCCTCCAGCAGGATCATTTTGCTCGGCCTGGCAGCTAACCTGGTTTCACTAAGCGCGCAGGCCGACATCGTGGGTGTCAACAGCCTGCCCCTGCCAGTATCCAGTACATTTGCTACGAGCTTGATGAATGTCGATCCAGCACTCGATAAAGTACCTCTGATGGAGCAGCCTGGCCCCCTCCTACCCCTTTACGAGGTACTTTATTCCGCTGCAGATTTTGAACAGGTTTACCAGACGACTGTCTATATAAGACAGAAAGTTGACGATCTGGCTCAAGGGCTTGAACTAACGCCACTTCCCCTGAATGCAGGACAAGCTGCCGGAGATGTGCTCCACGGCGTTAGTAACACGATCGGCAACGTTGGGGATTTGGTCAGGAATAATCCGGACAACCCTTACCCCATTAGCAACACGCTTACCGATCTGACAGGCAGCCTGGTCAATGCAACAGGCGCCCTGCTTCAAGGTAGTGTTCAAGCACCTGCCAACAACGGGCTGCTCAATGGTCTGGTAAACAACAATCCTGGCAACACAAATCTTCTCTCCCCCGTCACCAATCTGGTCAACGCTGCGGGCGGGGACTTAATTAACACCAACACAAGCAATGACGGCCTGCTTGCTCCGGTCGGCAATCTGCTGGGCGGACTGGCAGGCGGCTTGCCCGATACACCAGACAGCAATAATGGTTTGTTGACGCCTGTCACAGGCTTGCTGGGCAATATCTCGACCAGCCCCGTAAATAAGGCGCAGGCATCACTGCCTGCGGACAGTTCCACAACAACAGCAGCCAATGGCGGTTTGCTGGGCCCCGTCACTGGTCTGCTCAGCGGACTGCTGGGTGGCGCACCACATTAAGGATGTGTGCGTATGCCAGACAAACAGACACTGACCAGGACCTGGATCGACACCGATCCTCCGGATACGGTGCTGTCAGGGCATATGCGAGGCGACATTGTGCGCATGATGGTGCGTCAGTTCGATGTCTATATGGAGGCCAACAAGCACGAACTGGCACAAGAAGCGGGCCTGAGCCTGAACGAATACAAGGCAATGGAGTTTGTACTGGAGCTCAAACACTTGTCGCCGGGCAGGCTGGCTCAGCTCCTGCACCTTAGCCCTAGTGGCAACCACGCCCTGATTACCCGGCTGGAGCACGCTGGTTATCTGACTCGCAAGCCACACCCTCGCGATGGACGCATGACTTGCCTCTACCCCAATCAGGAACGATGTAAACGCCTGATCGCCAATATGGAACACGCTGCGCAGCACATTATCAAGGCCACTGCTCAGCACAATCCGGGCCAACTGGCCGCCTTGCACGAGTTTTTGACCGGCAGCATCGGCCATCTCCGTCATGATGCGCTGCACAGACTCAAGCGCAAACCTGACTGAAGATCAGGGACCGGTTTCTTGCTGTTTTGCCCACCAGTACCCCTGGTGGGCTTTTTTTCGATGGTGCAGGACATTTGCGAGAGAAGTCGCCTACCCAGCCAAACGGCCCCATGCTACAAAAGACACTGGTCGGCTTGGCTGGCTTTTTCATCGCTAAAACCGTAAGGATGTGTTCATGAAACTCTCTGTACTGATTGCCGCCCTGCGCCTGCGCCATCTTGCAGGGGCTGCGCTGCTGTCCACTTCGCTGGCAGCCTATGCCCTACCCGCAGGTCTGGCCCAAGGCCCCTCTGTCGAAGGCGTCACTCAATACACGCTGGACAATGGCTTGCGCCTTGTTCTGGCCCCAGACGATTCCAAACCTACGACCACCGTCAACATGACCTACCTGGTCGGCTCGCGACACGAGAACTATGGGCAAACCGGCATGGCTCACCTTCTGGAGCATATGCTGTTTCGCGGCACCCCCACCTTGCGCAATGCGCTGGGAGAATTTTCCAAACGTGGTCTGGAAGCCAACGGCACCACCTCCAGCGACCGTACCAATTACTTTGCCAGCTTCGCCGCTGATCCCGAGACCCTGAAATGGTATCTGGACTGGCAAGCCGACGTGATGGTCAACGCTCTGATCGACAAGCAGGATCTGGAAGCGGAAATGCCCGTGGTGCGCAATGAAATGGAAAGCGGTGAAAACAGCCCTTTCCGTGTTCTGATGCAAAAGCTGACAGCCGCTGCGTACCAATGGCATAGCTATGGCAAGACCACGATTGGCGCCCGCTCCGACGTCGAAAACGTGGATATTGAACAGCTGCGCAAGTTCTACCACGACTACTATCAGCCCGATAATGCGGTGCTGTTTGTGACCGGGCAATTCGACACCGATCAGACTCTGGAGCACATAGCCAAGGCCTTTGGCTCCATCCCAAAACCGACTCGCACGCTGCGCCCCGAATACACGGTTGAACCCGTGCAAGACGGTACCCGCACAGTCACCTTGCGCCGTCACGGTGGTGCGCCCTTGATCATGTCGCTGTACCACCTGCCCAGCGCTGCCAGCCCGGAATACATGGACTTGAGCCTGGGCATCAGCGCCTTGGGCGATACCCCCAGCGGACAGTTGTACAAGAATCTGGTCAACAAGAACCTGGCTACCAGCGTATTCAGCTTTGATTCCGAAAGCCACGACCCAGGCTACGCCCTGTTTGGTGCCGAGCTGAAACCCGATATGGATCAGCAAAAGGCCTTGAAGGTCATGAATGACACGCTGGAAGGCCTGTCCAAGTCCCCGCTGAAAGATACGGATCTGGAACGCATCCGCAGCCAATGGATGACGGGCTGGACACAAACCTATGCCAACCCCTCCAGTCTGGCCAGCGCGCTATCCGAAGCGGCGGCCAGCGGCGACTGGCGTTTGTTCTTCCTGCAGCGCGACCGGGTCGAAGCCGCCAAGCTGCCTCAAGTTCAAAAGGCACTGGAAACCTGGCTGGTCGCCAGCAACCGCAGCAATGGCTTGTACATCCCCACAGAAAAACCGCTGCGTGCTCCTGAGGCCAGCACCGTTGATGTGGCCAAGCTGGTACAGGACTACACCGGCAAGGATGGCGGCAAAACGGTAGAAGCCTTTGATCCTAGCCCTGCCAACATCATGGCCCGCACCGATCTGCAACCCTTGTCCTTGGGCAAGGATCTGGGCGAAGTGAAAATGGCCCTGCTGCCCAAGGGAACTCGCGCGGAACGCGTGGAGGCTCGCTTGTCCTTCAAGTTTGGTTCGCCTGATCAACTCAAGAACCAGACCGCTACCGCTGCAGCCGTCGCCAGCCTGCTGAGCACCGGTACCAAGAAACTGAACCGCGAACAGATTTCTGATCAGTTCACCGCCATGCAAACCCAGTTCAGCACCAGCGGCTCCAATGGTCGCTTGTACCTGAGCCTGTCCTCCAACCGCGAGAACCTGCCCAAAGCCATTGCTCTGGCGCTGGACGTGCTGCGCAACGCAAACTTCCCCGAGGACGAGCTGAAAAAATATCAGCAAGCCGTGGTCACCGATCTGAAATCGGCCAGCACCGAACCTGCTGCTTTGGCCAGCCAAGCGATTGAACGCTACACCAACCCATGGCCCAAGGACGATATCCGCTACACGCCCAGCTTTGAAGAAGGCATAGAGCGAGTCCAGGCGATTAACATCAAACAGGTGCGGGATTTCCATCAGAAATTCTACGGTACGGGTGATGTCGCCTTTAGCGCCGTGGGTGACTTTGACAAGGACGAGGTTCGCAAGGCTTTGGCCGATGGTTTGAAAGGCTGGCGCAAAGCCCCGACCTACCAGCGCCCGGACGATCCACTACAAACTGTGGCTCCCAAGGTCTTTGACATCAACACGCCGGACAAGGCAAATGCCTTCTATCTGGCGGACCTGGGCCTGAAACTGCAAGACAGCGATGCGGACTTTCCGGCTGTCTACCTGGCAAACTACTTGCTGGGCCTGTCTGAAACCTCGCGCCTGTGGAACCGCGTGCGCGTGGAGGACGGCTTGTCCTACAACGTACGCAGCCAGGTGGATGCGTCCAGCTATGAACCCAAGGGTTCGTGGACGGTCTACGCCATTCACGCTCCCAGCAATAGCGATAAGTTGAGCAAGACTATCGACGAGGTTCTGGCCCAAACACTGAAAGATGGCTTTAGCGAGCAAGAAGTCAAGGAAGGTGTGAATGCCTTGCTGAACTACCGCCGCTTGTCGCGCAGCCAGGACACCGTGGTCAGCAGTGCGTGGTTGAATTACCTGGACCTGGGCCGCAGCTTTGAATGGTCCGAGAAAATGGACCAGGATCTGCAAAAGCTCAATGCGGAGCAGGTCAATGCGGTTTTGCGCAAATACCTGAAACCCAAGGAAATGGTCGTAGCGATTGCCGCTGACCATGAGCGTCAACAGCAAGGTGCCGCCGCGCCAGCACCTGAAACCGCAGAACAGGCTCCGGTGACAGCGCCGGCTCCAGAGCCACTGGATGCCCAGCCTTGATCAAGCCAGCAACCCCGCTTGCCTGAACTTTGAACAGGCGTAAAAAAGCCCGGTACAAAAGTACCGGGCTTTTTACTTTCTACTTGGCGACTCCTTGCTGGAGCCCTGCCAGGATTCAGGAGAAGAAACCCTTCACCTTGTCCGTCCAGGATTCGCTTTTGGGCGAGTGCTTGACGCCACCATCGCTCAAGGCCTGTTCAAACTGACGCAGCAATTTCTTTTGCTCTTCGTTCAGACGTACAGGTGTCTCGATTTGAATGTGGCAGTACAAGTCACCGGGGTAGCTGGAGCGCAAGCCCTTGATACCCTTGCCGCGCAAGCGGAAGGTCTTGCCCACTTGGGTGCCTTCAGGGATGGTGATTTCGCCACGCCCTGTCAGGGTAGGCACTTCCACCGTTCCGCCCAAGGCCGCCGTGGTAAAGGGGATGGTCAGCTCGCAATGCAGGTCCTCGCCATCACGCTGGAAAATACCGTGCGGCTTGATGCGGATTTCCACATACAAGTCACCGGCAGGACCACCGTTCACGCCAGGCTCGCCATTGCCACTGGAGCGGATGCGCATGCCATCATCAATACCGGCTGGAATCTTGACCTGCAAAGTCTTGGTCTTCTTGACCTTGCCTTCGCCGTGACATACCACGCAGGGATCAGGAATTTCCTTGCCGCTACCGTGACAGGTCGGGCAGGTTTGCTGCATGCTGAAAATGCCCTGCTGCATGCGCACTGCGCCACTGCCTTGGCAGGTGCGGCAGGTCTGTGCAGAGGTACCGGGCTTGGCACCCGAACCCGAGCAGGTTTCGCAGTTTTCCCAGCTTGGTACACGAATTTCAGTATCAAAACCGGCTGCTGCCTGCTCCAGGCTGATATCCAGCGAATAGCGCAAGTCCGCGCCACGGTAAACCTGAGGGCCACCGCCACGACGTCCGCCGCCACCACCAAAGATTTCGCCAAAAATATCGCCAAAGGCGTCTGCAAATCCGGCTCCGCCCATGCCGCCACCCATACCGCCCATGCCAGCGTTAGGATCGACTCCGGCATGACCATAGCGGTCATAGGCTTCGCGTTTCTGTTCGTCGGACAGGATCTCGTACGCTTCCTTGGCTTCCTTGAACTTTTCCTCGGCGTCCTTGCTATCCGGATTACGGTCAGGGTGGAACTTCATGGCCAGCTTGCGATACGCCTTGCGGATTTCATCCTGCGTCGCATTTTTGGCCACACCGAGAATTTCGTATAAATCGCGTTTTGCCATGTTTGATTAACGACGTCCAAACGCCGCTGTTTGAATAATAATGCCCGATCTCCAGCGTATGCCGCCAAAGATCGGGCCAGGGAACCTTATTCAGGCTCGCAATTACTGATCGCGTTTGACTTCTTTAAAGTCAGCGTCGACCACGTTCTCATCGGCGGGCTGCTGGGCTGTGCCTTCAGCACCTTCTTGTGCTGCGGCTTGAGCCTGCATGTCGGCGTACATCTTCTCGCCCAGTTTCTGCGAGGCCACACCCAGTGCTTCCACCTTGGCGTCGATGGCTTCCTTATCGCCTTCTTTCAGGGTTTCTTCCAGATCAGCGATGGCCTTTTCGATGGCTTCTTTCTCTGCCGCTTCCAGCTTGTCGCCGTAGTCCGTCATGGACTTGCGGGTAGAGTGAATCAAGGCTTCGGCCTGGTTGCGTGCAACAGCCAGCTCAGCGATGCGGTGGTCTTCTGCTGCGTTGACCTCGGCATCTTTCACCATGCGCTCGATCTCCTCGTCGGACAAACCGGAGTTTGCCTTGATGGTGATCTTGTTCTCTTTGCCTGTGCCCTTGTCTTTGGCGGACACGTGCAAGATACCGTTGGCGTCGATGTCGAAGGTCACTTCAATCTGTGGCAGGCCACGTGCTGCTGGTGGAATGCCTTCCAGGTTGAACTCGCCCAGAGCCTTGTTACCGGCAGCGATTTCACGCTCGCCCTGGAACACCTTGATGGTCACAGCAGGCTGGTTATCGTCAGCCGTGGAGAACACTTGCGAGTGACGCGTAGGAATCGTGGTGTTCTTCTGGATCATCTTGGTCATGACGCCACCCAGGGTTTCAATACCCAGGGACAGAGGAGTCACGTCCAACAGCAAGACGTCGGTACGATCGCCGGACAACACGGAACCTTGAATGGCTGCACCAGCGGCCACGGCTTCGTCCGGGTTGATGTCTTTACGCGGATCACGGCCAAAGAACTCTTTAACGCGCTCTTGCACCTTGGGCATACGGCTCATGCCGCCGACCAGGATCACGTCGTCGATTTCCGAAACCTTCACGCCCGCATCCTTGATGGCAACACGGCAAGGCTCGATCGTGCGTTCGATCAGGTCCTCGACCAGCGCTTCCAGCTTGGAGCGAGTGATCTTCAGGTTCAAGTGCTTGGGACCGGAAGCGTCTGCCGTGATGTAAGGCAGGTTGATCTCGGTCTGCTGCGTGGAAGACAGTTCGATCTTGGCTTTTTCAGCGGACTCTTTCAGGCGCTGCAAGGCCAGCACGTCTTTGGACAGATCAACGCCGCTTTCTTTCTTGAACTCGTCGATGATGTAGTCGATGATGCGCTTGTCAAAGTCTTCGCCACCCAGGAAGGTGTCACCGTTGGTGGAGAGCACTTCAAATTGCTTCTCACCGTCGATATCGGCGATTTCGATGATGGACACGTCAAACGTACCGCCACCCAAGTCGTACACAGCGATCTTGCGATCACCCTTGTCAGCCTTGTCCAGACCAAAAGCCAAAGCTGCGGCGGTAGGCTCGTTGATGATGCGCTTGACTTCCAGACCGGCAATGCGGCCTGCATCCTTGGTTGCCTGACGCTGGCTGTCGTTAAAGTAAGCAGGCACGGTAATCACGGCCTCGGTTACTTCTTCGCCCAGGTAGTCTTCGGCAGTTTTCTTCATTTTGCGCAAGATGTCGGCGGACACTTGCTGAGGTGCCATCTTCTTGCCTTGAGCTTCCACCCATGCGTCGCCGTTGTCGGCGGCAGTGATGGTGTAAGGCACGTGCTCGATGTCTGTCTGAACTGCCTTTTCAGTGAACTTACGACCGATCAAGCGCTTGACAGCGAAGATAGTGTTGGTGGGGTTGGTGACAGCCTGGCGTTTGGCAGGAGCGCCAACCAGGATTTCGCCATCCTGCATGTAAGCCACGATGGAAGGGGTCGTACGACCGCCTTCGGCATTTTCGATAATACGAACCTGGTCGCCATCCAACACCGATACACAGCTATTGGTGGTTCCAAGGTCAATACCAATGATTTTGCCCATGATTTTTTACCTGACTAAAAGATTGATTGCGAAAGCAAATTATTTGATGAAATGCATATGGGGAACTCTGCGTGCATTTCAAGAGCAATGGCCTTATTTTTTTACTGTGCAAGCGGTTGATCCGAAAAAGCAGTCAAAAACGCCTTGATTCCGAACAGCCTGCGCGCACAGACAGGCTGGCTCTATTACTTGGGGGCCGACACCATCACCAAGGCCGGACGCAGCACGCGATCCGAAATGGTGTAGCCCTTTTGCAGCAACTGAGCCACTGCGCCTTCTTCAAACTCCGAAGGTACGGCCGAAATGGCTTGGTGCAGGTGCGGATCAAACTTGTCACCGGCTTGTGGAGCCACTTCTTTCAGGTTGTTGCGCTCAAAAGCCTTGTTCAGTTGACGCAAGGTAGTTTCCACGCCTTCTTTCCAGGCGTCCGTGCTTTGCTCGGTCTGGGCCAGAGCCGCTTCCAGGCTGTCACGCACGGGAATCAGGCTTTCAGCAAAGGACTCGGTGCCGAACTTGCGGGCTTTAGAGACATCATCCTCCGCACGGCGGCGAATGTTTTCCACCTCGGCCTTGGCACGCAGCAGCTGGTCGTAGTACTGCGACACTTTTTCCTGGGCCTGAGCCAACTCGGTGGCCAGATCAGCCGAACTTTCTTCGGGCTGCTGAGCCAAAATCTCTGGCTGCTCGTGCTCGGGGGTGCCCTGTTGTGCCTGTTCAGGCGTGTTTTCCGTCACTTCCCCGTCCAGAGGCTTATTGGGATCGGCATGTGTAGCCATTCGATGTATCTCCACTACAGAATTCGTTGATCGCATAAAAATGGGGGCATCTGCCCCCAGTTCAAGACCCGCCTGCATATTTTGCTGGCCAGCCCCTTGGAAAACGTCCAATACCGCTATCCGGCTGGCACCAGACGGCTGGGCAGCCAGCCTCCCAGATGCTGCACGGCCAGCCGTCCCAGGCCCTCAATCCATTGCGGATCGTCATTCAGGCAAGGTATGTAATGGAACTCGCGGCCACCTTCTTCCAGGAAAGCGTCGCGGCATTCCACCTGGATTTCTTCCAGCGTCTCCAGACAATCGGCCAGAAAACCGGGGCAGACGGCATCCACACGCCCCACCCCCTGCTTACCCCATTCGCGCAAGGTGGGCTCGGTATAGGGTTCCAGCCAGCGCTGCGCGCCAAAGCGACTTTGAAATGCCATATGCACTTCTACGGCAGGCTCATCCAGCGCCGCACGCAAGGCATCCGCCGTTTCTCGGCAGTCACGGTAATAAGGGTCGCCCAGTTCCACGCAGCGGCGCGGCAAGCCGTGAAAGCTCAATAACAGACGCTCTGGCTTGCCATGGTCATCCCAGTAGCGGCGTATCTGTGCCGCCAGCGGGCCAATGTAGTCCGGGTGCGTATGGTAACGCTTGAGGAAGCGCAGCTCAGGTTGATTGCGCTGTTTTCCAAGGTGCTCCGCCACGCAATCCACCGCCGTAGCCGTGGTGCTGGCTGCATACTGCGGGTACAGGGGCAAGCTCAAGATTCGTTCGCAACCCGCTGCTTTCAATTTATCCAGACCACTGGCAATGGACGGGTTGCCATAACGCATACCCAGCTCCACCTTCACATCATGACCTTGCGATTGCAGCAGCTCTTGCAGGCCATCTGCCTGTGCCTGGCTGTAGACCAGCAAGGGCGCGCCCTGTGGCAACCAGATATCCTTGTAGCGCGGTGCCAGCTTGCTGGGGCGGCGAGGCAAGATGAACAGACGCAGAATAATCTGCCAGAGCGGCTGGGGGATTTCAATGACACGGGGATCAGACAGGAATTCCCCCAGGTAGCGGCGAATGGACGCAGCATCGGGCCGGTCCGGCGTGCCCAGATTGACCAGCAAGATACCGATGGGCCCGGCCTCGCGTACCGGAGCCTGATCATTGAACATATCGGCGTCCTGCGATTCGGGCAAATAAGGAGAAGCAAACAACTTGGGCATGATGATTAGTACGTTAGACAGCCAGATTGCCCTCAGCCCAACAGCAGGCCGAAGGTCCATCCCTTAACTGGCAGAGTGATGGCTCAGGGCATTGGACAATAGCCGGGCCGTAATGTCCACGATAGGAATCACACGATCATACGCCATCCGCGATGGCCCGATCACACCCAGCGTCCCCACGACCTTGCCATCCACGCCATACGGCGCGGTAATGACGGACACATCATCCAAAGGTAAAAGCTGCGAATCCCCACCGATATAAATTTGCACGCCATCGGCCTGACTGGAGACATCGAGCAAGTGCAGCAGATCGGTTTTCTTCTCGAACAAGGAAAACAGACGGCGCAAACGATCCATGTCCGCCACCATCTCGGTCACGTTCAAAAGCTTGCTTTCACCGGCGATGACCACAGCTTCTTCGCTATCGGGCTGATGGCTGCCCACATCCACCGCCTGTTGCATCAGACGCGAAATATCCGCCTGCAAGGAGCTGAGCTCCTGTGACAAGGCCAGCTTGACCGACTCGAAGGACATGCCCGAGAAATGCTGATTGAAAAAGTTGCTGGCCTCGACCAGCTCCTGCTCCAGATAGTCGCGCGGCACAAACAGGATGCGGTTTTGCACATCACCATCCGGCGTGACGATAATCAGCAACACACGTTTGTCAGACAGACGAATAAATTCAATTTGCCTGAAGGTCTGGGCTTTTTTCGGCGCCAGCACCACACCGGCAAACTGCGACAGATTCGACAGCAAGGAAGCGGCAGAACTGACGGCCCGGTTGGGTTCGTCAAAAGGCAGGTACTGGCTAAGATTACGTGCATCGGGCCGCTCGAAACGCTCGGCAGCCAGGAGGCGATCCACAAACAGGCGATAGCCTTTGGGCGTAGGAATGCGCCCCGCCGAGGTGTGGGGGCTATGAATCAGGCCCAGGCCTTCCAGCTCGGCCATCACATTACGAATCGTGGCCGGGGAAAAATCAAAAATGGTCGATAAGGTACGGGACCCTACCGGCTGACCATCGGCGATGTAACGCTCGATCAGCACCTTCAACAAGGCATTTGCTCTGTCATCCATGTCGCGTACGTCACTTAAAAACACCAGCTCTGCATGATAAAGGGGAGAATCTTACAGCCAAGCCTAGAGTGGCAACTCTATAATCCACTGATCGCCATTATTTCATCAATCATAAGGTTTTCGCCCCATGCATTTCAAAACGGTTGCCATTGTTGGCAGATACCAGGACTCCGGCTTGGATGCGCCCATCCGATCGCTGGCTAAAACCCTGGTCAACACTGGTTGCTCGGTGCTGCTTGAGGCCACAACCGCCCAGAATGCCGGTATTACCGAATTCCCCATCGGCGATTATGCCCAAATTGGCGAGCGCGCCGATCTGGCTATCGTGATGGGCGGGGATGGCACCATGATAGGCGCTGCGCGCGAATTAGCCCACAGCAAGGTTCCCCTGATCGGGATCAACCACGGCCGCCTGGGCTTCATTACCGACATTCCCCTGGATGACGCCAACGACGCCTTGCTGCGCGTGCTGAAAGGCGAATACGACATTGAAGAGCGCTCCATGCTGGAAGGCCGCGTGGTGCGTGACGGGCAAGTGCTGTATTCAGGCGTGGCCCTGAACGATGTGGTCATCAACCGTGCCGGGCGCGGCGGCATGATCGAGCTGCGTGTCGAGCTTGACGGCGTATTCATGTACCGCCAGCGCTCCGACGGCCTGATCATCTCCACCCCCACGGGCTCCACGGCCTATGCGCTGGCGGCTAGTGGTCCCTTGCTGCACCCTTCCCTGAAGGCATTTTTGCTGGTCCCCGTTGCTCCGCAAACCCTGTCGCACCGCCCTATCGTGCTACCCGACACAGGCACCCTGAACTTGACCATTACGGCCCTGGGCCGGGTGGAATCGGGTGGCAGCGTGCACTTTGACATGCAAACCTGGTCGGACTGTCAGCAGGGAGACCGCATTGACGTGCGTCGCTCCCAGGACACCATTCGCTTTATCCATCCCAAGGGCTACAGCTTTTTTTCCACCCTGCGTCAGAAGCTGGGCTGGAATCACATCCCTTTGCCTAACGACGAAAACGAATAAACCCCTATGCTCCGTACCCTGCACGTTCGAGACTTTGTGATCGTGGATCAAGCCACGATTGATTTCGACTCCGGCTTCACGGTTTTTTCCGGGGAGACCGGCGCTGGTAAATCCATTCTGATTGACGCGCTCTCCCTGGTGCTGGGGGCACGCGGCGATGCCAAAGCCATCCGCGAGGGCTGTCCGCGCACTGAAGTCAGCGCGCACTTCGATTGTGAACAAGACATTCAAAGCTGGCTGCGCGAGCGTGACTTCGATGTCGCGGACGAGTTGATCTTGCGTCGACTGATCGACCTGCAAGGTCGCAACCGCAGCTACATCAATGGCAGCGCTGCAACCCTGACGCAGTTGCGCGAACTGGGTGAATTGCTGGTGGATATCCACGGCCAGCACGCTCATCAAAGTCTGATGAACCCTCAAAGCCAATACGATCTGCTCGACAGCCAAGGCGGCCATTTACCCCTGGCGCGCCAAGTGGCGCAGTCCTGGCAGCAATTGAGCCAGGCACGCAAAGCCGTCGAACAGGCCAGTCAAAGTGCTGAGCAGGGCAAACGAGAGCAGGAGCGTCTTGAGTGGCAGATCAACGAGCTGTCCAGCCTGAATCTGCGTGCTGGTGAATGGGACCAGTTGCAACAAGAACACACCCGCCTGTCCCATGCCCAGGCCTTGATTGACGGCAGTGCCTTGGCCCTGACGGCTCTGGATGGCGAGGAAACCTCGGTACAGCAACTGCTGGGCAAAGCGAGCCACGAAATGAGCGCCCTGCTGCGTCATGACCCAGGCCTGCAAGCGATTGTGGATGCCTTGGAGTCGGCACAAATTGCCGTCACCGAAGCAGCTTCGGACTTGAACAGTTATCTAAGCGATATGGAGCTGGACCCCGAGCGTCTGGCGCAGGCAGAAGAACGGGTTTCTGCCATTTTCAGTGCCGCACGCAAGCTGAAAGTGGAGCCCGAAGAACTGCCCAGCCTGCTGGAAACCTGGCAGGAACAGTTGGCACAGCTGCAACAGTCTTTTGATCTGGAAGCCCTGCAAGCCAAGGCTCAGCAGGCTGAAAAGCAGTACCAGGAGCTAAGTAGCAAGCTAAGTGCCGCAAGACGCAAAACCAGTGTGCAACTGAGCAAACAGGTCAGCCAGGCGATGCAGTCCATGGCCATGCAAGGCGGTCGCTTCGAGGTCGCCCTGACCGCTTGCGCGCCCCAGGTTCACGGCGCAGAGCAGGTGGAGTTTCTGGTGGCTGGTCACGAAGGGGTAACACCACGCCCGCTGGCCAAAGTGGCCTCGGGTGGTGAGCTGGCCCGAATTTCATTGGCACTGTCTGTTATCGCCAGCCAGGCAGCGCGCGTGCCTACCCTGATTTTTGACGAGGTGGATACGGGTGTCGGTGGCGCGGTGGCCGAAGTGGTGGGACGCTTGCTGCAAGAGTTGGGGGCACGTCATCAGGTCTTGTGTGTGACCCACCTGCCCCAAGTAGCCGCCTGCGGCAACCATCATTTGAAGGTCAAGAAAACGACCGAGCAAGGTCAGACCTTTTCCTCTATCCGTCCTTTGACACAAGACGAACGCGTGGACGAAATCGCCCGCATGCTGGGTGGTCTGGAGATTACGCAAACAACGCGTGAACATGCGCGGGAAATGCTGGCACGTCAGCGTTAAGCACCTTTGAAACGCAAGCTAAACCACCAGCGCCTAAGGCTACTGGTGGTTTTTTGTATCCAATCGTGAGGCCCTGTAGCCCGGATCTGATTGTTCTTTGAATTTTCAGGATGCCGTCCTGGCTATCCTGCCCCCAATCATCAGATCCCGCGCCGGCGGACCATCGACTAAAGGATTAACCGCGCAGGTTAGGCTTGGCCTGTTTACCTGCTTCCGAGCACTTGGGGCAAATACCGTACAACAGCATCGTATGGCTCTCCAGCACAAAACCGTGGTCTTTGGCGACCTGGTGCTGGCGGGCTTCGATATTGCTGTCGGTAAACTCTTCCACAACGCCGCAATTGGTGCAGATCAGGTGATCGTGGTGATCGCCGTCATTCAGTTCAAAGACGGCTTTGCCGCCGTCAAACTGGCTGCGTACCAAAATGCCGGCTTGCTCGAACTGGGTCAACACACGGTAAACCGTGGCCAAACCAATATCGACTTCTTCGGCAATGAGCAGGCGGTATACGTCTTCAGCGCTCAGGTGGCGTTGACCGTCCTGGTCGGAGCGGCGAAAAATATCCAGAATCTTCAGGCGCGGAAAAGTCGCCTTAAGCCCCATGTTCTTCAGTTCATTTTGATCGTTCATGGCTAAATTATCGCATCTTGATGGGGATGGATCTCAAGTCCGTCCTGGTTGAAAACCAGCTCGTCTTGAGGCGGTTCAATGCGCAATTCATGCGCTTTTTCCTAAACCCTTATATGATAACGATTTTATTCCTACTGGGGCATTTCGTGCAGAAGAAGGCCAATTCATTCACTCCTGTCATCCGCGCCATACTCGCAGCCAGCCTGGCTGCCGCCGCCCTGAGCGCCTGCGGATCCTCTAAATGGGGCTTCCCATACCGCGCCGACATTCAGCAGGGGAACTGGATCACTGCCGAGCAAGTGGCCCGCCTGCAATCGGGGATGACACGCGAACAGGTTCGTTACCTGCTGGGTTCGCCCACTTTGCAGGACATTTTCCACGCCGACCGTTGGGACTACCCTTACCTGAACAAGCCTGGCTACGGCAAGAGCGAGCAGCGCACCTTTACCGTCTGGTTTGAAGGCGACACTCTGGTTCGCTGGGA
Source organism: Alcaligenes sp. NLF5-7 (assembly GCF_024266725.1). NCBI lineage: Bacteria > Pseudomonadati > Pseudomonadota > Betaproteobacteria > Burkholderiales > Alcaligenaceae > Alcaligenes > Alcaligenes sp. NLF5-7. The sequence continues at coordinate 2,961,191 of NZ_CP100755.1, read as the reverse complement.
AGGCGACGAGCAACCTGACCGCCAGCCCTTCGAGCGCAGCGACACAGGCAAGAAACACACCCCGCCCCCCGCTGATGCCGACCAAGCCGCCCCAACACCCAGCGTGAGCGGCAACCAGCCTACGCTTTAAGCTTTACGTTAAGGACACAGGATACATGCGCATTGCCATTGCTGGCGCAGACGGCCGTATGGGCCGTATGCTGATTGAAGCTGTTTTGAACAGTACCGACCTGACACTGGCCGCGGCCTTGGACCACAGCGGCTCCAAAGCCATTGGTCAGGACGCAGGAGCCTTTCTGGGTAAAGACACAGGTATCAAAGTCACGGACGACCTGAACGCCCTGGCCCAGGCAGATTGCCTGATCGACTTCACCCGCCCTGAAGGCACCATGGCCCATCTGGACGCCTGCATGCAGCACGGCACCCGTCTGGTCATTGGCACTACCGGTTTTTCCGAAGCAGAGAAACAACAGATTCTGGCGGCTGGTCGCGAGATTGCCATTGTCTTCGCCCCGAACATGAGCGTAGGCGTCAATGCCACCCTGAAGTTGATTGAAATGGCGGCTGCCTTGCTGAACCAGGGCTACGACGCCGAGGTGTTTGAGGCCCACCACCGCAACAAGGTGGATGCGCCATCGGGTACAGCTCTGGCTATGGGCGAAGCCATTGCCAAAACCTGGGGTGAATCCCTGAACGATGTAGCCGACTGGGCCCGTCACGGTCACACTGGCGCTCGTCAGGATGGCCGCATTGGTTTCTCCGTCGTCCGTGGTGGCGACATTGTGGGCGACCACACCGTGTTTTTCTGCGGCGAAGGCGAGCGCATCGAAATCTCGCACCGCTCCAGCAGCCGTGCTGGCTATGCCAACGGCAGCCTGCGTGCAGCCCGTTTCCTGGGCGATAAAAACACTGGCCTGTACAACATGCAAGACGTGCTGGGCCTGTAAGTTCCTGACTTGCAAACGCTCTGACCAAAAGCCGGCTTTCGAGCCGGCTTTTTTTATCTTCGCTTAACAGAGCCCCCTCCTGTTGGCTACTTTCCGATAGTGGCCACTCTGGATTGATCTGACCAACACCTATCCCTTTGCCTTTGTCCCTACTCTTTACCTTGCTTTGTCCTTCACTCGTCCTTTCCTCTCCTGCTCCAGCCTTGATCCAGTGTGTCCCGTCTTGTCCCTTCCCAACTCGCCTCATCACAAAAAAAGCAGCTCCAAGTTCGCCAGTAAAACTGCAAAACCAGCCCTGAACCCAGCCTGAAAAACTGCTCCACCAAACGCTGTGGCGGGTTCTCCCCTTAAGTCGCCCCCTTGTCACATTCCCTCCCCCCTGTTTTCCCTGCTTGACGCAGAAAAAAATATCACTAATATGTCAGTTGGATATTTAAAGAATAAACCTTTTCCCGCAGGAGACAACCGACATGATGAGCGAACGCCAACGCAAGTTCCGAGAGGACTACAAATCCAACATCAGCCCCGCCTACAACGGCATTGTTCACGTGGTAGTGACCTATATCGTGGGCTTGGCAGCGATTTACTACAGCATCACCCAGCTAGGCCCGGTAGGTTGGGAATGGCTGATTGTGATCCCCGTTTTTCTGGCGGGTAATTTTGTTGAATGGGCCATGCACCGTTATGTGATGCACCGACGCATCAACATCATTGGCTTGCGGGAAATCTACGAACGCCACACCCGCCAGCATCACCAGTACTTCACCGACAACGAAGCCACAATTGATTCCTGCAAGGAGTTCCGGATTGTGTTTTTCCCCTGGCGCGTTCTGGCCACGTTGGGGGTAGGCGGCGGGATTCTGGGCTGGCTGGCCGCAACCATCATCAACCCCAATGCAGGCTATTTTGTATTCATGACCATGGTGGCGCAGTACCTGGTGTACGAGGCCTTTCACTACTGCTGCCATGTGCATGAGAACAGCTTTGTGCGCAATATGCCCTTCATCAACACCATTCGCCGCCACCATACCGCCCACCACAATCAGGGCATCATGATGAAGTACAACATGAACCTGACGTTCCCGATTGCAGACTGGGCCATGGGCACTACGGATCTGCGTCGCGGTCTGCTTGGCCACCTGTTCAATGGCTATAGCGAAAAGCACGTCAAGGAAGAGCTCAAGCCCATTATTCGCCGTTTCCGGTTTGAAGATACTGGCGACACCACGGACGGCCCGGCCTTGAAAAAAGAAGAGGCCCACGCCCTGGAGCGTGGCCTGGCCAGCTAAGGCCCTGACTGTCCTTACAAGCTGGAAATCAGGGCCGTGCGGGCGAGTTCTTCGATGTAGTCCATCAAGAGATCCAGGCTTTGACCGGCCTGGTCCATATCGCCCCCGGCAATGGACATCGCCAAGTTGGCATGCAGTCTGCCCATCTGCGTTAAATCCGGATTTTGCTGATAGTGGCAGAACCAGAAACGACGGGATAGCCCATGTGTCAGACGCATCGCTGCCTCGGCAAACTCATTGCGAGCCGCCTCGATTTCCAGCTCATTCAACCGTCGATCTGCCCGGATAAAACTGACTTCATCGTTCTGGGTGGCTGCTTCCAGGAAAGCATCATGCAAGCTCTTGAATTGCTCGCGTTGATCGCGTGTCGCCCGCTTGGCCGCACTACGGCAGATCAGACGCTCGATCTCCCGTCGCGTCTCGATCAGGCGCAGTTGCTTGGGCATGTCCAGCTCTGGAATCAACAGCCCACGCTGCGGCAAGACCAGCATCAAATGTTCGCGTGCCAGACGTTGAATGGCCTCCCGAATCGGCGTGCGGCCAATCTCGAACATCTGGCTCAAGGTCAGCTCGGACACGATGCTGCCCGGCGGCAGCTTCAGGGTAATGATGGCTTCTTCCAAACGCTCATAAGCAATGTCTGTGAGCTTGGGCTTGGGTTCCGTCAAGGCCTTGATGTCCAGCACCTCATCTTGAGCCTGCCCTTTTCCCGCTACCTTCCGCTTGCTTGTAACCATGCTGACCCTGCCTTTAAAACGCAGCGTTTGCTGCTGACACCCAAACTCTGACGCCTGCTCTGGCCCTGCAAGTACAAGGCCGGAACTGGGCAACAGCCTCATATCTTAGTTGTATTTATCTACTCCAGGAAGCCACATGAGCATTGCCTGCGATTCAAAACAAACCACCATCATTGCCGTGCATGGGATTCAGGGCACCCATCGCAGCTGGCTGCCAGTGGTCAACGCCAGCTCGAATTTGATGTCCTGGCACACCCCGGACTTGCGAGGCCGAGGCAATACCTTTCGCGGCTCCAGCCAGGAAGATTACGGGCTGGACGGCTTTGTGCAGGATCTACGCGCCAGCATTCAAGCCTTGCCTGAACACACGCCCTATGTCCTGGCAGGCTGGAGCCTGGGCGTCTCAGTGGTGCTGCAAACCTGTCTGACTTTACTGGACGAACAGGCCCCACTGCCTCAAGCCCTGCTGTTGTTATCGGGCACAGCCAGCCTGAACCGGACTCAATGGTTCAAGGCCCAGGACACGCCTGCCTTGCTGCAAGAAATTGCAGAACGGGAACAGCGCCTGGGCCTGCTGGAGGCCGCAGGTCATCTAGATGTGGCCTGGACCTGGCTGGCTAATCGGCACCACGACCTGTATGCGCAACTTCCCCGTATTTCCATCCCCTCTTTGATCATCCACGGCGAGCAGGATCAGGACTGTCCCATTGAGCACGCCCACCGGTTGGCGCAGGCACTGCCACAAGCCACCTTGCACAGCCTGCCTGATGCGGGCCACAGCATTCTGGGCTCGCACACTGAACTGATCGCCTCATTGATAGAACCCTTCTGCTCTCTACACACCGCAAGGACTGCCGTATGAACACACACGTTTTCTTTTGCCCACCACCCCGCACCCTGATGGGACGCGGCTGCCGCCATGAACTACCTGCCTTGATTGCCCACCTGGGCTGGCGTCGCGGCTTATTGATTACCGACCGTTTTTTCACCATTCAAACCACCTGGGTTCAGGACCACATCGCCGCCTGTAGAGAACAGGGAATTGAGCTTGTGGTTTTTGATGGTGGCGAGCCAGATCCTTCCACTACCTTATGTGATCAGGCCACGCTGCAAGTACGTGCTCACCTGGCCGATCACCCTATCGATTTCGTATTGGCGTTGGGCGGCGGAAGCAATATAGATCTGGCTAAAGCCCTGTGTCTGACCGTCCCCACCGGGGAGCCCATACGCACCTACAGCGGGACCTGGCCCGCCCACACCAAGCCCTTGCCCTTGATCGCCCTGCCCACCACCTCCGGCACGGGATCAGAAGCAACACCGGGAGCCATTCTGGTCGACCCCGACAATGCCACCAAAATTGCCGTCATGGGCAATGCACTGCGTCCCGCCATTGCGGTCATCGACCCGGAACTCAGCGATAGCTGCCCACCCCGCGTCACTGCCGACGCCGGTATCGATGCCCTGACCCACGCGATTGAATCCTTTATGACGCAGGATGCCAGCCTGTTTGATCGTGGTGGCAGCCCCGACCCTGGCTATAGTGGCCGATCCAGCCTGACCATGATGTTCGCACGCGAGTCCATACGCCTGTGCGGCCAGTACATGCTGCGAACCTATCGCGACGGCACCGACACTGAAGCCCGTGATGGCATGGCCAGCGCCAGCTACTATGCCGCCCTGTCCTACGGCACGGCAGGTCTGAATGCGGTACACGGCATAGCCTACGCACTGGCAGGTTTGACGCATCAATCTCACGGCACCACCAATGCCGTGCTGCTGCCCTACGTTCTGGACGAACTGCGTGAAACCCGCGCCTCGGAATTGCTGGAAGTCGCCCAACTACTGGGCATGCCAACCGGCAAGCCGGAAGATACCTTACTGGCCCTGCCTGCCTATGTGCGGTCGCTGGTCGAGCAACTGGACATCCCCTCGGACCTGAGCCAATGCGGCGTACAGGAGCATCAGCTGGAGCGCCTGTTGAGCGACGCCCTGCAAGTGACTCGTCTTGCCAAAGCTTTCCCGGTTGCTAACTGCACCAGCGCCTATCAACGCATTATTCAACACGCTTTTGAGGGCTCTTTAGCCGGAGCACTGACCCACAATTAATTAGCCAGCTAAGTACATACCATTATTTAATCTTCAAATAGATACCACTAGTATCCATGTAATATATCAGTAGAAGAAAAAAGGCCTGCCATGGCCTGACGGCAGGTCACCTATACATAAACCCGCCACAAGAGCGGACCTACAGGAGACACCTATGACAGCCGTATCCCCCAATGTGGCCAATCGCCTGGAGCGATTGCCCATGACACGCTATCAACGCATACTGTTCGGTATTATCGCGACCGCCTGGTTCTTTGATTCCATGGACCTGGGCATCATGACTTTTGTTTTAGGTTCCATCAAAGCAGAAATGGGGCTCAGCACCGCGCAGGCGGGGATGCTGGCCAGCTCCAGCTTTTTAGGCATGTTTTTGGGTGCTGCCATTGCGGGCATGCTGGCAGACAAGTACGGGCGCAAACCTGTCTTTCAATGGAGCATGATTTTTTGGGGCGTAGGAAGCCTGGCCTGTGGCCTGTCCCAAAACGTCGAGCAGTTGATGGCGTTTCGGGTGCTGCTGGGGTTTGGCATGGGAATGGAATTTCCCATCGGCCTGGCCATGGTCTCGGAGATTGTGCCCGCTAAAAGTCGCGGTCGATATATTGCGATTCTGGAAGGCTTCTGGCCGCTAGGCTTTATCAGCGCCGGGATTCTGACCTACCTGAGTCTGGACTATATAGGCTGGCGCGGAATCTTCATCGCCCTGTCTATCCCTGCCCTGTTTGTGTTCGTGATTCGTCGCTGGGTTCCTGAATCCCCCCGCTGGCTGGAAGAGGCAGGCCACAACGACCGCGCCGAACAAGTCACAACGGCTTTTGAACACAAAGTCATTCAGGCCAACGGCGGCCAGGCTCTGCCCTCTCCCCTGCCCCCCACCCCTTGCGAGAAGCTTAAGCGTGGCGCGCTGTTTGCCCAGCTTTGGCAAGGCCAATACGCCCGCCGTACCCTGATGCTGTGGATGCTGTGGTTCTTCTCCTTGCTGGGCTACTACGGTCTCACTACCTGGCTGGGCGCACTATTGCAACAAGCCGGATATGAAGTCACCAAGTCCGTTACCTACACCATCTATATTTCCCTGGCCGGTATTCCAGGCTTCATCTTCTCGGCCTGGTTGCTGGAGAAATGGGGTCGCAAGGCAACCATGGTCTTGATGCTATTCGGTAGCGCCGGCTGTGCCTTTATCTATGGCCACGTCGCCACCAGTCAGGCGCCTGTTGCTCAACTGATTGGCGCTGGTTTGTGCATGCAGTTCTTCATGTTTGGCATGTGGTCGGTTTTGTATGCCTACACCCCCGAGCTGTACCCCACACGGACACGCAGCACAGGCGCGGGCTTTGCCTCTTCCATTGGCCGACTGGGTTCCTTGTTCGGACCGCTGCTGGTGGGCTTTATCCTGCCCTGGACCGGTCATGCAGGCGTTTTCACCTTGGGGGCTATTTCCTTTTCTATTGCAGCGTTGGTGGTGATTGCATTGGGGGTAGAAACCAAGGGGCGTTCGCTGGAGGAAGTTTCGGCTTAAAAGACTGATTCAATTGATGATAAGTTAACTTAACGCTCAATAAAAAACCCGTGTCAGCCTAGATCGCTGACACGGGTTTCCAGCTTATGAATGGCCAAACTCAATTCCCATTGCCGCTCAGAAACAAAATGAACTGAACGCGCCCCTCCCCAGTTGCTCAAGCCCGCCACAAGCAGATAAACCGCTATTCAAAGCAAGGGTTTGAGCAAGCCAAACTCGATATCAAAACCCCTATTTTTATGCGCCATAAATCTGCGCAAAGCGCTGTTTATTCAAGAATAAGTCCGCAAGCTAAAATCCCGTCTGGCATTTCAAAATATATATAATTTGAAATGCCAAACATAACTAAAATCAAATACGAAACCCGACGCGCGCAAACCGGAGACGCTAAATGAGTATTCCCTCCTCCTCTGATGACACTTTGCTGGCCACCCAGGCGTTTCAGGCATTTCGTCATTTATTGGCTACAGGGCAGGTACGCGCGGGGCAGATGGTGTCGATGGCGGAGCTGATGAAATTAAGCGACTTCCCTCTGGCCCCAGTGCGTGAAGCCGTCAAACGCGCTGCGGCTGCCGGGCTGGTGTCCATCCTGCCCAAGCGGGGAGTGCTGGTTCTGGAGGCAACCACGGAAGCGCTACGGGAATGCTTTCAGCTGCGCTGTGTCTTTGATCAGGAGGGGGCCAGGATACTGGCTAGCTGTGCCAAGCAGCCCGCATTGGAGAGTTTGCGGGACAAGCACGAGAAGATTCTGGAGCAGGCACAAAGCGGCCTTGTTACCACCGCTTTGCAGATTCAGGCCATGGAAGTGGACTGGGCCTTGCATCGCTATCTGGCTCAAGCACTACAGAACCGCTCGGCCATGACAATCTACGAAGAGAACTGTGATCGCATCAATGTGCTGCAGCACTCGCGCCGCCCTTTACCCGAGCGCATTGTGCCCGCCATGAAGGAGCATTTACAGATTCTGGATACGCTACAGGCAGGAAACCCCGAAGCGGCCATGGAAGCCGTGCGCCACCATCTGGCACAAACTCTGCGATGGTGGGGCGCGGTCGATGTTTAATTGACAATAACGGGCTCTTGTTCCAACTCCACGCCGAAGCGTTCCCGAACAGAACCCCGAATCGCCTGGGCCAGGCGTTCAATATCATGCGCAGTTCCGCCACCATGATTCACCAGCACCAAAGCCTGGCGATCGTGCACGCCCACGGCACCATCACGCTTGCCTTTCCAGCCACACTGGTCAATCAACCAGCCCGCCGCTAGTTTGCATTGGCCCTGTCCAACTTCATAAGAAACCAGATTGGGCCATTGCTGCTTCAAGGCATCACGCTGCTCGGTCTGCACAAGGGGATTCTTGAAGAAACTGCCCGCATTACCCAAGACACGAGGGTCAGGCAATTTTTGACGACGAATCTCGCAGACTGCATCAAAAATACGTTGAGGGTCTGGCTCCCCCGCCAAATGAGCTTGCTTATTAAGATCGGGGTACTCCAGCACCGGCGTCCACTGACGCGGTAAGGCAAAGCGCACCGCCAGAATCAACCAGCTTCCAGCCGGGTCGTGCTTGAAGCGACTGTCTCTATAAGCAAAGCCACACTCGGCCGCAGACAGTTCCACCTCTTTGCCTTCTTTAAAGCTCCAGGCCAGCACGCTGTGCACCCGCTGCTCCAGCTCCAGCCCGTAAGCACCAATATTCTGAACCGGAGCCGCACCCACCGTGCCAGGTATCAAGGCCAGATTTTCCAGACCGGGCCAGCCTTGATTCAAACAATACTGCACAAAGTCATGCCAGCACTCACCCGCCTGCGCTTCCACGATATAGGCATCGTCCCGCTCCTGCAGTAAACCAATCCCTTTGCTTTCTACCTTGATCACCAGGGCATCAACTTGCTCGGCCAGCACCACATTGCTGCCACCGCCCAGCACAAAGATACGCTCCCCCTGCTCCACCAGCGCTTGCAAGGCAGGCAGCTGGGTAACATTGTCATACACCACCAGGTCGCGCGCGCGGCTGCCCAAACCCAAGGTATTAAAAGAGCTCAAATCCACATTACGCTGCCTATCCACGGCCCTGTCCCACGATCAAAGAAAGCAGTAAGCATAGCTCGGACAGACAATTTTCCGGAAAAATTTACAGAATCTATTGACAAGCTTCTTTGCTGCAGTCTATAGTTACGTTCTTGCTTAGCGCAGCGTCGGTTTCGCAGCAAAAAGCAGTTTGAAGGCAGGCTAGTTCGTTAGGCAGTACTGATAAAAAGCTTAGGCAAAATATCAAAAACGCTTGACAAACAAAGACAGCCACTCTAAACTAGCTTTCTTTACTTAATAAGCAATAGCTAATAAGTAAAACGCTGAAAACAGATTCAATCTGCACAGCAAAATGCGGGAGTAGCTCAGTTGGTAGAGCGCAACCTTGCCAAGGTTGAGGTCGCGAGTTCGAGACTCGTCTCCCGCTCCAGATTCCTAAGGGAAGCCTAGGCTTCCCTTTTTAATCGACCACGGCGCAATGGCAGAGTGGTTATGCAGCGGATTGCAAATCCGTCTAGGTCGGTTCGATTCCGGCTTGCGCCTCCAGTAATTCTGGTCACAAGTCGGTAGTGCAGTAAAAAATGCGGGAGTAGCTCAGTTGGTAGAGCGCAACCTTGCCAAGGTTGAGGTCGCGAGTTCGAGACTCGTCTCCCGCTCCAAGTTATGATCTACAGACTTCTACTGACGTCTGTAAGTCGTTGAAAAGAGGGGCTTCGGCCCCTTGTTTCATTCCAGCGAGCGCCACGGAAATCCACCCACAGCTACCGTTTTTGAGTGACCAATTGAGGCACAAGAATACGGGTGGGACGGCTACCGGATAGTTGCTGGGGCTGAGCGGGAACCATGACGAGCATAGGGCCTAAGTCATAACTTAGGAGCCTCGAAATGGCACTCTCTGATCTGACCGTCCGGCAGGCAAGGACCACCGGCAAGCGCTACACCCTCTCCGACAACGACTGCCTGGGCCTGATGGTCTCTGCCGCAGGCGGCAAGTCGTGGATCTTCCGCTACTACTGGCTGGGCAAGCAAAAGCGCTTGTCCCTGGGCGGCTATCCTGCCCTCAGCCTGCGCGAGGCCCGCGCCGAGCGGGACAAGGCCCAGGCCCTGCTCGCCAGGGGGGTCGATCCCCAAATCGAACGCGATCAGCGTCGGCACGCAGCCAAGCTGGCGGGCGAATACACCTTCAAGAACGTCTTTGATGCCTGGGTCGAGCATCGCCGCAAGGAACTCAAGGAAGGCCGTCAAAGCACGCTGTCGCAGATTCTGCGCATCTTCAACAAGGACGTGCTGCCCACCCTTGGGAAGATGTCGATCTACGACATTCGCCGGCCCCAGCTCGTGGGCGTCGTGGCGGCGATCGAGAAGCGCAAGGCGTTCACCACCGCCGAGAAGGTGCGTACCTGGTTCAACCAGATGTTTCGCTATGCCCTGGTCATTGCCGAGGGGCTGGAAGTCAACCCTGCAGCGGACCTGGACGTGGTGGCCGAACCCAAGCCTCCGGTGGCGCACAACCCCTACCTGCACCTTCCCGAGCTGCCCGAGTTCCTTCAGAAGCTCCGGCTCTACAACCCCCGCGGCTGGCAGACCCAGCTTGGCGTCCGGCTGCTGTTCCTGACGGGGGTGCGCACGGGCGAGCTGCGGCTGGCCGAGCCTGAGCAATTCGACCTCGACCGCGGCTTGTGGATCATCCCGCCGCAGGTCGTCAAGCAGCTCCAGGACGAAATGCGCAAGGCCGGCAAGCGGCCGCAGGACGTGCCGCCCTACATCGTGCCTTTGTCCCTGCAGGCCATCGAGATCGTGCGCTATCTCCTGGGCGTGATGCGTCCGGCGCAGAAGTACCTGCTGTCGCATCGCAGCGAACTCAAGAAGCGCATCAGCGAGAACACCCTCAACAAGGCCGTGCAGCTCATGGGGTACGAGGGTCGCCTGACCGGCCACGGCATCCGCGGCACTATCTCGACGGCACTCAACGAAATCGGCTATCCGAAGATTTGGGTGGACGCGCAGCTTTCGCACTCCGACCCGAACAAGGTCAGCTCGGCCTACAACCATGCCAAGTACGTGGAGCCGCGACGCCGCATGATGCAGGACTGGGCAGACCGTCTCGACCTGCTCGAACAGGGCGAAGTCGAAGCCGCGAGCGCGCACCTGACCATCCGCATCGACGGCGTGCCGGCGATGGCCGGAGTGGAGGAAGCGGTGGGCACGGTGGACGCGGCCCCCACAGTGGCCGAGCCCGCTGTCCCTGACGTGCCGCCCGTAGTCGCAACGCCCATCGTTGTGACGCCGAGCAGCGGTGGGATCACCTTCCAGCGGCTGTTGCAGGTGCCGCCGCCTCCGGCGCATGCCCCGGAGCCGGAAGTCTCCGCCATCCAGCGCGAGCGCGAGGAAATGGTGGCCATCTACGAGTCGCCGAACAATCTGCCCGTCCCGCTGTTCGGCAAGCTGGCCGGCAAGTCCAAGGACCAGATCAACCGCGAGCTGAAAGCCGGTAAGCTGCTGTCCATCAGCTTGGGCAACCGGGGGCAGCGGGTTCCCGACTGGCAACTGGTGCCGCTCAAGCACAGGCTGGCCCAGGTGCTCATGAACCAGTGCCCGCACGCGGATTCGTGGGATCTGTACCGCATGCTGACCCAGCCACACCCTGACCTGGGTGATCGTGCGGCTATTGATGTGGTCACGCCGACCAATGTGCCCGCAATCATTCGGGTCATCATGGGCGACTACCGGCGCCATGAGGATGCGCCCGAGGCCGTTGCCTTACGGCCCATCCCCGAGAATGTGCGTCAGAGCGTCCATCGCTTGGTGGACAGCGCTGTAGTGCTTGAAGGGGCCTGAGGCCAACGCAGCCGCCCCGCGATTGGAGCCAGCCGGCTTCCAGCCGCGGGGCGCATGGTCAGGCCGAATTGGTTCGAGCGACCTGTATCGCCCTGCGTTCAAATCGCTCCACAGCGGAATTTGCCTCCCCTTGAGGCCGCAACAGGTGTGTCACGACCTCATAGGGACCGTCGGCGAGTAGCCGCATGCCGATCTTCCATCCGCGAGCCTGCTCGATGCGCGACTGCATGGTTACCCCGATGCCATAGCCGGCTCCAACCCAGAGCGCCATCATCTCGAAGGAGGGCACGTGCTGAATGTTCTTCTGGTCTACCGGAGGAAGAAAAGACAGGCGGCGATCCAGTAAAGGACAAATCTCTGCCTTCCAGCGAAATACTGGATAGTCCATCAGTTCGGCGATCGTGAACTCTGCCCGATCGAACGAGAAGCATTGCAGCGGCGTGGCGACGGCCAGGGTCTCGATCCACAGGGGCTTAGACTGGAGAGATAAATCGCTAGACCCCTGAAGCGATAACCCTGCGTCGTACAGTCCATCGCGAAGCCCTCTCGCCAGGTCGCATCCTGCAATCTCGGAAAACGTCAGGGTGACCTCGGGCTCTGCCTCGCGTTGTAGCGCGAGCAGTGTGGAAAGCTGTGACGACGCTACGCCTCGCGCTATGGCGATCCTAAGACGGGGAAGCGGGCTGGTGACGTTGTGCATGAGAGCCCCATAGAAGCGACTAAGCAGGTCAAGGGCGAGCCAGCATGATAGTAAAGAGAGAACTTTAACGTCTATATCTTTAACGTGGTTAATTTCCACGGTTTGTTCGACGCTTCCGCTAATGCAGAAGCCCACTATCCAGCCAGGTCGCCCTACTGGCACACCCACGTATGAATCCGAGCCAGCGTTGGCGTTCGGGCAGGCCGTGCGCACCGCTCGTGTCGAACGCCGAATCGCTCAGGACGAATTCGCCTCGTTGGCAGGTATTGCACGCTCACACATGGGCAAGATCGAGCGCGGGGAGCACGTCCCCACGCTTCCTCTCATATTGAAAATTTCCAAGGCGCTCGGGATAAGTGCAGCCGATCTGATGGCAGCAACCGAGCGAAACCTGAACCGCAGCGCTGATTCTTGAACTGAACGTCTCTGTCAGCCGTCCAAACCGTCACGCAATCGAACGATAAAGCGCTGTAACGAAGCCGACAAGTCACTGCCCTCGGGTCGGAGCAGGTAGGTAGTGATCACCGCTGATTCCATGGCCAAGGGGCGAATTACCACATCGGGGCGCTGGCTGGCCGGTATCTTGGTTGCCGAGATAAAGCCGACGCCGTAACCGGCACCCACGAGAGTCAGCATCATCTCCAGGGAAGATACATGCTCGACGATATTCTGCTGATGCCCAAGAGGCCCCAGCAGTCGAGTGATCTCGCGGCAGTAACCCTCGCATACTTGCGGATCGCACAGTACCAATGGGTGACCACCCAACTCGTGTAGTGGAACCTCCTTGTGGGAGAGTAGTTCGTGCCGAGCCGGCACGGCGATGACCAAGGGATCTCGCCAGAGAGGCTCGGCGACAATGCCAACACCAACTTCCGCCGTGTGCGCGAACCCGATCATGAAGTCACCAGTCCGTAGGCCACGTAACTGCTCGGCCAATGGGACTTCAGACAGCCGAATCTCAACCTCGGGTTCCTCCGCGCGGCAACGAGCCAAGAACGCTGATAGTCGAGGGCCGATCGCGCCGTCAGACACTGCGATACGTAAGCTGCCTCGTAGGCCCGCTGCCACAGCCCTGACGTTTTCTCGCGCTTGCTCCAATACCGTGAACAGCCTGCGAGCGTCTTGCAAGAAGGCTGCGCCTGCCGCTGTTAGCCTCGTCCCTCGACGATCCCGATCGAATAGAACGACCCCTAGCTCCTCCTCCAGTTCTCTAATGGCCCGGGACAATGGTGGTTGCTCGATATGCAGGCGTTCGGCTGCACGCGTGAAATGCAACTCCTCGGCCAAAGCAACAAAGCAGCGAAGGTGCCGCAGCTCCATCGATGACGCTCCTGTTTAAGTTCTATGGACTTCTCTGTGACAACCTCTCCATTCGCAACACTTCCTGGGGGCAAAGACCACCTGCAGGCGGTACTGTCCAGCTATGCACAGATGCCTAAAATTGCGATGAAAACTACTGCGTCTTGGTGTGCTCCCTACTTCGCCTGCTCAATACTTCGTGAATGACGACGCCAATAACGCCAGTCGTGATGGCGATATCAGCCACATTGAATGTCGGAAAGTGATAGCCAGACGCGTGAATGCTCAGAAAGTCGATCACATGTCCGCGAGCCATGCGGTCGATCGCATTGCCAAGCGCACCGCCGAGAATGGATGCCAATGAAATCGAAAGTAGGCCCTTCGAGCTATGGATCGTGATCTGCCATAGCAAGAATGCCGATGCAACCATGGCCAACACGGTGAGAAACCAGCGCTGCCAGCCGCTTTGGTCGGCAAATAGTGAGAAAGCTGCTCCCGGATTGTGTGCCCGCACAACGTTGAAGAAGCTGGTAAGTACCGTTGATTCACCCACGCGATAGCTCTGCACTACCCAGTACTTTGTCGCGAGGTCAAGAACCAGAATTAGTGCTGCTATGAACACCCAGCGTAGAAATCGCGATGGAGAGGATGCCATCATCGAATTCATCTCCTATACAGGAGATGGAGAGTCATTTTCTCTAGACTCATGATGATCGGATTCCATATTTCTGGATCTTGTTCCAGAGGGTCGTCCGAGAAACGTCCAACGTCTTGGCTGCCTCAGTCAGATTCCCATCGTGAAGCCGTAACACCTGTTCAATTCTCTCCCGCTCGGCCGAATCGCGTGCGCCTGCCAATGTCAATGAATCATTAGCGACTTTGTCATCAGCGGCATAATCCGGCCACAAGTCCGAAAATCGAAGCTCTGGGGTGTCTTTCAGTGCGATCGCGCGCTCAACACGATTGACAAGTTCTCGGATATTGCCGGGCCAGTCGTATTGAAGTGCAAATGGAACTACGCCTTCGGCGAAGGCCGGTGCCTCTTCGTTCCGACGCTTAGAGATTCGCTGTGCATGAAACCTCAGCAGCGGCTCAATCTCTAGCCTGCGCTCGCGCAATGGGGGCATTGCACATTCGACTACATTGATGCGAAACAGCAGATCCTCCCGAAATAGCCCCTGGGACACCGCGGTGCGAAGGTCTCGATTCGTAGCAAACACGAAGCGCGCCTGGCACTTTAAATGTTGGTTTGAGCCTATGCGTTGGAATTCGCGCGCTTCCAGCAGCCGTAACAGCTTTGCCTGATGATTCAGGTCGAGTTCTGCGACCTCATCGAGAAACAAGGTGCCCGAACCAGCTTGTTCAGCGAAGCCGATATGCTGGGCTACCGCTCCAGTGAAGGCTCCACGCTCGTGCCCGAATATCGCCGACTCGAATAGTTCTCCAGGAATTGCAGCGCAGTTCACGGCCACAAAGGGTGCGGTTCCGCCAGTTGTCGTCTGATGAAGGTAACGCGCCCCGATCTCCTTGCCTGTCCCAGTTTCGCCGGACAGCAGCACCGGCAAATCTGAGTGCGCAAGTTTGTCAAGAGTCTTCCGAATACCGTGGGTGGCTTCGGAGATGCCGAAACAGGCGAAGGGGTCGGATATACCGTTTGCGTCTTCGCCAATCGCTACGATAGCTGCTACACGCTCAACCAAAGCATCAAGGTCGAAGGGCTTTGCAATGTAATCGCGAGCGCCGAGCTTGATCAGGCGTACCGCCTGTTCAATATCACCATAGGCGGTCATGAATATGGTAGGTAGCGCTCCGTTGCGACCAAACGCATTGCGAACCACATCCTCGCCTGTGCCATCAGGCAACCGGATGTCAGACAGCACGATCCGCGCGGCCCGATTGGCAAGAGCCGTCGCTCCTTCCTTGGCCGTCTTTGCCCAATGCACTGCATAACCTTCGAGGCTAAAGCGCTGGTGCAGCGAGCGCCCAAGCACACCGTCATCTTCAATCAGGATCAGTAATGGCTTCGTTGTCATACGGGGTCCACAGCCTCCTCTTTGTCGAGGGGAACGATAATGCTGATGGTTGTGCCTTCACCGGCACGGCTTTCAACACTCAAACGCGCGCCGATATCCTGAACCAACGCGCAGATCACGCTGATACCGAGTTCTCGGGTGGGAGGCAAAATTGATGACGCAGGCGGGGCCTGCAAATAATCCAGAATCGCATCAGGCAGACCGGGCCCGTGGTCGGAAACGCTTAATCGTGCTTCGTCCAAACCTACGACAACCGCAATGTCAACGGTCCCGCGGATGGGGCTGGCTTTGCAGGCATTGAGTAGCAGATTGACCATGATCTGACGAACTGCATCAGCGTCCGAATAGAAGGCGTCCTTGCCCTCCAAGTACCAAGCGATTTTTAACTCCCTCTTGCGTGCTTCAGGTGCAATGAGAAGCTCCAGGTCCTGAATATCGGATACGTTGATCCGCTTCTGCCCCCCTCGACGCCGGTATGTGGCAAGCGTGACATTTGCAATGCGTTCAAGGGATTTCAACCCGCCTTCCACAATATCGAGTGTCTCTTCTCGAACTGCCTTGTCATCGCCAAAACGGCGAATCGTGGAGAGAGCGCTCAGGATGCCAGCGAGTGGATTGCGCACTTCGTGCGCAATGACCGCGGCGACCCGCCCAAGTAAAGCGTCTCGCTCAGCCTGCGCCATGCTTTCTAGGGCTTTGGAGCGAATGGCTTCGTTTTGTTCGCGTAGGACGAGCGCAGTTTCCAGGCTGGCCAGTTCGCTTCCACCACCGCCGCCCAATGAGTTTTCGGCGTCCGGTGCCAGGCGGTGAGACAGGGAGCGCAACGAAAAAGCAATGCGCCGCGTCACTAAGAAGGTAATGACGATCGACACCAAAGCCAGTGCGCCATTGATGGCAATTGCAATCCAGATCGTGACCTGGTTGGTACGCACGGCATCACTTGCGTCGAACAGCGTCGATAGTGCGAAAGGCACGCCGGCGCGCTCGTACACCTTCGTCAGGCGTGCTTTATGCCCATCCTGGAACGTAAAGATCGAAGTGCCAGCGCCACCATTCAAGGCAACTTGGAGCGTAGCATTCAGTTCAGACGGGTCTTCCTGCTGCGGATAACTGTGCATGACCAGACGGCCATCGATCATCCGACCTATGGCGGTGCTGGATTCCCCCATGATCGACTGGTATTCCAGCGCATTCCTGAGCGCTGCTTGTGTCTGGGTCGGGTCGAGCGGTCCGTTCGGTGCAATGTGCCCTGCGAAGCCATCCAGAAACACAGCAGCTTTCTGCTCTAAGGTGGCATTGACGTAGTTCTGAAGCAGCAACACGCCGATGACGCTGGCCGCCAACGAGACAACCAGAATGGTGGCGCTCACTGCCAGAGGCAGCGCCTTTGTCAACGGCCATTTTGATGCAATGAAGTCCCTCAACTTTGTACCCTACTGGATCTCGCCCTGTGCGGGATTACCAATACTTCCCCTGTCCATGTTTCAGCAATAAACCTCCGCCATGAGTGCCCATGTTCCTGGTATAGGCGCGGTGGCAAGGAAGACGTAATGACTGCATCGCAGTCAGAGAGCGTGTCAGGCACAAGCGCGACGCCATCCCTTTGGTGTTCGACCACTTCCAACGGAGTATGGAGGCCAGCGGCCGCTAGCGCTTTCTTGATGCTGGCTGTGCGGCCAACGTCTGATCGGACAACGATCATGACTTGGGGCGCATTCCAGAGGCGGGCTTTCAACGTCCAGATTAGGCCCTCTACGATGCTATTGGTTCCGTCGTCCACCACCACCACTTGTGCTGCTGTGGCTGGGGTCGTTTTATCGCCTGTAAACAGAACCGGACCTGCATGAAAGTGTGCCAAGCGCAGTACATCGGCGGGGGGCGTACCGCTCTCGGCTGGATGCAGGTCAGTGCCATGCAAGCACCAGCCCGAGGGGGGCAGGATTAGTAGACTGCCGGCATTCCGTCCATCTGGAATCAACGCTTCTGCGTCCCCCTCGGTATAAAACAGGGACAACTTGGGCGTGTTGTGGACAAAGAGCGGTTTCACCGTCGTAACGGCGTCGGCCAGCCGTGCCTTGATTGACTCCCGTGCCTTATCGGCCAGAACGGAACTCTGGACCAAGTTGGTGTCAATGATTGCTCTCGCTTCCACGACTACATCGTTGGCGATGGCGATGTCTCGCGCACGGCGGGCGATACGCTCCTCGTTGGGAGCAATGATGGCGAACCGAACGTCCGTCAAAGGTGGTATGACGGTGTACGACGGTATGGAGCCTGGGTCTGGTGAATCGGCTTGGCGAGCCAACACCCCCATCAGGGCATCCCTCTCCTCGATTCCAATCAGCTCCGCGCCGCTGACATACGCGGCACGGCCAAGCAAGTGGCCGGATACCGGCGCGGTGAGGAACAAAAAGAGGATTGCGAGCAGACCGATTATTTGACCCTCGGTACTGTCGATGAGCAGCACCGCGCCAGCAAGCACCAGGCCAGCACCGATCGTGCCTGCCTTGGTGGCCGCGTGCATTCGCTGGAGCGGGTCTTTGAATCGCAACAGCCCGAGCGCGGCGGCAAACAGAAAGATCACGCCGAGGACTTTCAGCGTAATCGAAAGGATGGACAAACCCATGCTCATGGCTGCGGGCCTCCTTTGCGCTCAAGAAAAGCCGCCAGTGCGCAGGTTCCAATGAAGCCGAACAACGCGAGGCCGAAGGCGACGTCGAGGAATTCGCGCCGCCCGGTAACCACGCAAGTCAAGGCTCCCATGGCCACGGCGATTCCGGTCAGCATGTCCAGCGCAACGAAGCGATCGGCATACCCTGGACCGCTTAGTAGTCGAACGATGGTCATGGTCAGCGGGACCGCCAGGAAGATCAGCAAGCCAATGGCGAAACCATTGGTAAGCGAGTGAATTTGGTCGATCATCCCTCGATCTCCTTCAAGTAGCGCTCAAATGTCTCCTTGATTTCGGCGACTACCTGGTCGGCTGCCGGCGCATCAAGACAATGGACGTAGAGCGTCGAACGATCCTGGCTGACATGCAGCGCGTTGGTGCCTGGTGTCAGCGAGACCAGATTGGCAAGGGTTGTTATGGCGAGGTCGGTTCGCAGTGAGATCGGCACAGCGATGATTGCCGGCGACACCTGTGGATTCCGAGCGAACGCAGTGCGTGCTACCGTCACGGACGACTTCACCAACTCCTTGAAGTAGATTGCCGTCAGCACGACAAACGCCCAAAGCCTCCTAGGAAATGATGTGCTCACGGTGCATCTCCTGGCGTTGCAGTGTCCTCAAACACTGCTCCTACATAGGCTTGAGGGTTCAACAGCGCATCACCGGCTGCATTGGCATACAAGACGAACGCTTCGGGTTGCAGTCCGATCCAGAGCGTAAGCAAGCCCAGCATTGCGATTGGCGCCAACATGACGGCAGGAACCGATCGCGGATTGGTCCGCTGCAACGGCGGTGACTTCCAAAAAGCCTCAATCCAAATTTTGCTCATCGAAAAGACAGTGAGCAGCCCGACAAACAGGCCGACAGCCGCCAGCCAATTGCTCTGCGCCTGGAACGAGGCGTCGATCACCATGTACTTCGCCCAAAAGCCCGATAGCGGTGGAATGCCAGCGAGAGATAGGGCTGGGATGGCAAACAGGCAGGCCAGCAGCGGATGGCTGCTCATCAGTCCGCCAGCCTTTCGCAGGTCATAGGTGCCCGTGGCCCGATAGATCGCGCCAGCGATGAGGAAGAGATTCGCCTTCACGATGATGTGATGGATGATGTAGAAGATCGCTCCGGCCAGCGCCAACGGTGTCGCTAGCGCCAACCCCAGCAGCATGTAGCCGATCTGGCTAATGATGTGAAAGGACAGGATGCGCCGGATGTCCCACTGGACCGCAGCGCCGAACACGCCGAACAGCATCGTTCCCGCGGCCATTACGGCAACTACCTCACGCAGGCCGGCACCGCTCTCGAACAACAGGGTGAAAACCCGGAAGCAGGCATAAACGCCAACCTTGGTGAGTAGTCCGGCAAAGATCGCTGCCACGGTGATCGAGGCCGTGTGATAAGACGCGGGCAACCAGAAGAACAATGGAAAGTAGCCGGCCTTGATGCCGAAGCCGACCAGGAACAGAACGGCAGCCAGAGACAAGGCGACGCTCTCCTGCGCGTCAGGCAACACACGCGCCAAGTCGGCCAAGTTGAGCGTGCCACTGACCCCGTAGACGATGGCGATGGCCAATAAGAGCAGCAAGGTGCTGAACAGGTTGAGGACGGCATATTTCAGCGTGCCGTCGAGTTGTGCCCGCGTGCGGTTGATTACCAGCAATCCCATGGCGGTGATCAGCATGATCTCGAACCAGACATAGAGATTGAAGATGTCGCCGGTCAGGAAAGCACCATTGACTGCGGCGAGCATGCCGTGCAGCAGCGGGTAGAAGCCGGCATGTTCCTGGCGGCGGCGAATATCACCGAGTCCAAAAATGCCAACGGCCAGCGCCAGTATTCCAGTGATGGCAACCATTGCGGCGCCAAGCCGGTCTGCAACGAAGCTGATACCGAACGGTGCAGACCAGCCGCCAAAGGTCACGCTCAGCACATCGCCGTCCATGACTTCGACCAGCAGGCCGAGGGATGCCACCGCCATGAGGACGAGTGCGGCCATGCTGACCCAGCGCTGCATCCTTGGCTGTGTCCACAGGGTCGCGCAGAGTGCGGATGCCAACAGCGGCACCGTGACTGGCCACAACAGAACCTGGCTCGTGATCAACGCCATCATCGGCCCGCCTCCTGGTCCTTGGGCGAGCCGAGCTTCTCGGCGTAGTCCAATTCGCGGCTGTCAAGCGTTCCGGTCGAGCGGAATGTCTGCAGCGCCAGCGCGGCGACGAAAGCCACGAGCGAGAAGCCGATCACGATGGCAGTCAGCACTAAGGCTTGAGGAAGAGGATTGGCGGCACCAGCTTCGAGTGCGGTTTCCCCAGCGCGCATCACTGGCGGTGGATTTGGTCCGATGCGCCCGGCGAGGAAGAGTGTGAGATTGACGCATGCCGATAGCAGCATGACCCCCAGGACGATGCGCAGGATATGCCGCGACAACAGCAGGTACAGGGCGCAGCCCATGATGGCGGCGATACCCGCCGCATATATCAGGTTCATGGTGCGTCCTCATACAAACGAAAGATCAAAGCCAGCATTCCTCCTAGCACGACAAAATAAACACCTAGATCGAAGACCATCGTTGTACCGAGCTTGAAGCTGCCCAACAGCAACCACTGATGCTCCAGAAAATTCCCCGTGATCAACAGCCCTGGCAGTCCACCCAGGATGCCGAGCAGGATGCCCAGCCCGATGACCGTGATGGGATGCAGGGGCAACAGTGCGCGTGCCCTCGGAACGCCATCGGCCAGGGCCACTACGCCGATCGCCATGGCCGCGACCAGGCCGCCGACAAAGCCACCACCTGGTTGGTTGTGGCCCCGCAGGAGAATCAGGATCGAGGCCACCAGCATCAGCCAGAAGAACACCCGGGCCATGGTGGAAAAGATGATGGACGGCATGGCTCAGGCTCCTTTTGCTGGGGCGCGACGTCGCAACAGCACCCATACGGCCAGAGTGGCAAACCCAACCACCGCGATCTCGCCGAGCGTGTCCAGTGCCCGGTAATCCACGATGACGACGTTGACCACGTTCTGGCCAAAGGCTTCTAAGTAACTGCTCGCCGCGTAGAAATCGGAAAGTCGGTTGTCAAAGGGGTCTGCCACCATGCTGGCCAAGCCGAAGAAGACCAGCACGGCGAACGCCATTGAGACGGCTGCATCCACCGATCTCTCACGCCTTGCTCGGGTTGATGGCGCCGCTGTCGGCAAGCGAACGAGCACGGCCATCAGGACGACGAGCACCAGCGTTTCCACGGCGAACTGTGTCAAAGCCAAGTCCGGCGCACCATTGAGTAGGAATATCAGGGCTGACGCATAGCCGAAAACACCAACACCGATCAGGCCGGCAACCAGCGATTTCGTGCCTACGGCCACGACAGCCCCTGCGAAGCCGAGCGCGAGCAGAATCGTAGGGAATATCTGCACGGAACCACCAGACCAAGCCAGCGCCAGATCACCAGTACGCCCCACCGTATAGCTGGCCAGCAGCACGAGGCTCAGGCAGACGATGAGCGTGTAGCGGCGTTGATCGCCGCTCTGCAACCAGGCCGTAGAACCCCGAGCAAGGCCCAGCAGCGCGCCAACGCAACGGTGATAGGTACGGTCGGCGTTGACGCAACGCACTAGGTGTGAGCGATTGATGACGGCATGAAACGAATCCCACTTCCAAGCCATCAGGATTCCGAGAGTTACCACCATGAGGCTGAGAGCGAGCATGGGGGTCACGCCATGCCACAACGAGAAGAAAACGGTGATAGGTGCGCCTTGCAGTGCAGTTGCAGCAGGGACGATGAGTGCTTGCGCCATCATGTCCGGGGCCACACCAAACAGGACGCCCAACAGGCTCAATGTCAGGGGGCCGACCAGCAGGCCCGGGGTTTCGCCATGGTGTACTCGGTGGATCTTTCCCTTGCCATTAAAGAAGGGGCGTAACGACACCACTGCGGCCACGGCGACCATGACGCCATTGACTGCGACGGCAATAATCACAGGCAGCACATTCCAAGAGCTTTCGAGTTGAGCCTCGAATAGGTATTCCTTGGCGATAAAGCCTATGAACGGTGGCAAGCCGGCCATGGACAGGCTGGCCAGTATGGCTGCGGCAGCCGTCAGCGGCAGAAAACGGGCGAGCCCACCGAGCTTGCGCAGCTCGTGGATGTGGGTGGCGTGGATGGCAGTTCCGGCGCAGAAGAACAGCGCTGCTTTGTATAGCGCGTGGCTGAGGATAAAGCCACAGACCGCAACATTCGCGATGGGGCCATCCAGGCCAATCAACATGACCAGAATGCCGAGTGAAGCGACGGTGGACTGCGCCAATACTGCCTTGTAGCTGGTTGCACGGATGGCGTTTAGGGCCGCGATCATCATCGTCGCCATGCCAAAAGCCACTAGCGTTATGCCGAATGCAGGTACATCTGCAAAGACACCATCGAACCGTGCGAGCAGATAGATGCCCAGCTTCACCATCGTGGCTGAGTGCAGATAAGCCGACGCAGGGGTCGGTGCAGCCATCGCTTGTGGGAGCCAGAAGTGAAACGGGAACTGTGCGGATTTGGTAAAGGCTCCCAGCAGAATCAAGACGATGATCGCAACAAGATGCGGACTCTCTTTCAGTTCGTGGGCACGAGCAGTGATTTCGGTCAGGGAGAATGTGCCGAGCTGCATTCCGATCAACAAGATGCCGCCGAACAATGCCAGCCCGCCGCCTGCGGTAATCAGCAGCGACTGCAATGCTGCCCGGCGGGCTTCGACCCTGGCAGCCTCGAAGCCGATCAGCAGGAACGAGGTCAGACTGGTCGCCTCCCAGAAGACGAACATGGCGATGAGGTTGTCCGACAGCACCGTACCGAGCATGGCGGTCATGAAGACCAAGATCAGGCAGACGAAGCGGGCTCGCTGCCCAGGTGCGGCGTCTGAGAAATAGGCTGCCGTGTAAATCGTCACCAACGTGCCAATGCCGGTAATCAACAACGCGAACATCAGCGAGAAACCATCCAGCACAAACTGCAGTTCTACGCCCAAGGATGGCACCCAGCCCAATGTGTCGGTAATTCGTTGTCCGGCGGCGACAGCGCCAAGGTGGACGACGAACGCAGCAAATAATGCCGCTGGAACAGCCGCGCAAAAATAGCGCCCGCCCCCCCGTAGTCGAGCCAGTGCATAGCCGACGAACGTGCCGAAAATCGAAAAAAGCAAGATGCCTGAAAGGCTCAAAACAGACCCCTCCTTAGAGTATCGAGGATAACAGCAAGCAAAACTCATGCCAAGAATAAATTATATATAATTCAATGGCTTGTAGCCATTTTACCGTGTCGGGATGTTCATTTGCCTGAACATCGCGGCGCGGGATGTTCAGATTATTGAACGTGATGGTTCATGGAGTTTTCTAACGCTTTTTGAGGGCGTATCACGGCATAGCCTATGCCGAATTCACGATTTATCTGGAAAGCCTAATTAATTGGCTTTAAAAATCGACAGATAAGGATTATTTGGGTGCGCCTCACCAAATACCTGTCGTGCATCTTGCAGCAAATATCCGTGTAGCCGGCGAGATTTTCTAGGCCCCGTTACTTCGCAGGTCCAGATGTTCAGGCCATTGGGTTGCTTGCGATGCAGTTGCAGTCGCTCGAAGCGCTTCTGCACCCATTGCCAATCAGACTGGTTCTCCTGCTTGGCCAGCAGGCCTACCTGCGGATGCTCTTGGGCATACCGCTGGAATACGCCAGGGCTGACCAAGTAGGCGGTATCGCTCACGGTATGCACGAGCGCCTTCGCGTCGTTGATGATGAGCCGTCGCGAAGCAATGCCCTGTTGCAGCCATGCCATGAAGTGCTCGCCGGACGGCTGTGCGGTCGAGAGCGTAGGCTGTGGCACAGGTGACGAAGGCAGAGCCGCAGCCAAGGTTGGTGCGGGTGCTTCGGGATGCGTGGCAGGCACCTCGCCCGAGGCGACTTCTGCATCCTGCGTGGTGGCCTCCGAATCGTTCATTCCCACCATCGCCAGCATGTCCTCCATGACATCGGGCATGGCTCGGGCAGCGGGCGGGTAAACCGTGGCAGCGGCGTTGCCGGCGTCTTTCCCAGGAGCGGGCGGCTGCTCTTCGGCGGTTGGCATTGCCGCGATCGCCGGCCTTGGCACCGCAGCATCGGCATCTTTGTCGGCCGGTGTCGTGTCGATCCTCACCGTCCCAGCGAACGGCGCCGGCCGCTCGCCAGGCTCCCAAATCAGCGCAGGTGCCAGCCGCAACAGGGTGAACGAGTGGGACCAGCCGGTCGAACTGGTCACGGTCGCGCGCCAGATCGCCTTGCCATCGGACGTCGGCTGCAACATGCCGTGGTCCTGGAGCACGTTGAACACCGCGGTGTTGTTCGCAGGGATGCCATCGACGCCCTGAGACAGCAGGTGCGCGCGCAGCTTGTCCGAAACGGTCTTGCTCACCAGCCACAGCGCGTCCTCGGTGAGCCAGCCATCGGAGGCTTGAGGCTGGTTCAGTTTCAGCTCTTCCTTGAGCAGGTAGCGCAGCCCGTTGACCAGCTTGCGTTGGAGCGAGTGCTTGGGCGCGGCCATGGCGCGCGCGGGATCGCCGCCCAGCTCCTGGGCGACGGAGGCGCGGTCAGCCTGCACGACGAGTTCGCCCAGCACCCCGGCGTGCTCGTACTGCCCGGCCAGGACGTAGAGCAGCGGCGCCCACAGGGACGGATAACCGCTGAGCCAGTCCAGCAGATCGCGATCGAGCAGTTGCCGGTAGAGCAAACCTGTCGCGGCGCTGTGTAGCCGGTACTCGCGGTCGGGGTTGTAGCGGAAGCGGTACGGCTGACGCAGCGGGCCGTGCCACGGGTGCCAGATGCTGCCGTCGGCCAGCTCGACGTGCAGATCAACGGCTACCTTGCCGATGTCATGGAGCAACGCGGCATAGGCGACGGCCGCAGTCCAGGCTTCGGCCTGCGCGGCCTGGTCTTCGGGGCTGGCGCCTATGGGCAGCAGATGGGACTGCCGCAGCTTCAGGCTGTAGGCGACGATTTCCAGGCCATGGTCGAGCATGCCGCCAGGGTATGCGTGGTGGTGCGCTTCGGAGGCCGGGAAAGCCTGGACCAGCTCGGCGTAGCGCTCCAGTGGCGCGCGATACAGGGTGGCGAACTGCTGGCGCGAAAGCGACGTGCGCTGCCAGATGTGCTCCATCAGCTTCTGCCGGCGCGGGGTTGCCAGCAACGATGCAGCCAACTCCGGCCGGATCAACCCTTTCGGGAGGTCGGTGGCGGGTGGTGATGGCGGCGCGGCAGCGGCCGGGGACCGTTTTCGCTGGAACAAGGAGAGCATGTCGGTGTCCTGATGGCGGGCCGGGCGGGAGACCTTTTTGCCTTTTCAAGGTAGGGCCTTTCCCCTTGCACCCCATTCCCTTGCCGTTTCGACCCTTTGGCCTTTAACCGTTTCGGTATAGCGGGGCCTGGGCTGCGGCTCCAGCGTCAATGTGGAACCCGCACGAATGGATTGGACGGCGACCTGGCGCTGGCCCCGGCCTATGCTGCCGGGACGCTACACCGCCAGGTAGGCTCCCACTTGGGCGACTAAGTTGACAAAAGCGACAAAGGAGACTAGAGTGAATCCTGTCTCAAACCTACCTGGGAGCTGACCATGCCCACTGCGATCGAATTCATTGCCGACCGGCTGCCGCGCGTCACGGTGGAGGATGTGCGACGCTTCGCCGATACCGTCGAAATCCGGGATGCCCCGGCTTTCGCGGCCGAGTTGCAGGCGTTCATCCACGAGCGCGTCGAGGCGGTGACGCTGCCTGCCAACCTGGAAGGTGAAACGGTGGTGCAGGCCTTGCAGCGCAAGGCGGCCGCGTTGCGCTCCGACACGCGCTGGGCTCCGAATGAAACCGATGTCCAGCGAGGCCGCGCCGTACTGCTGGAAGCCTTCAATCAGCCGGACAACCTGCCGCCTGCCGAGTTCGCCAAGCTGGCGGACAAGTCGCGCCAGCAAATCTACAAGGACATCCTCGCCCGTCGGCTGCTGGCGCTGAACGTGGGGCCGCGCGGCCAGAAGCTGCCCGACTGGCAGCTCGACCCGGTGAAGCAGCAGTTGACCCAAACCGTACTCCAGGAGGTCGAGGGCATCGACCACTGGACGATCTACCGCGCGCTGTCGGAACCGCTCGAAGGCTTGGGTGGTCGCTCGCCGGTGGATGCGGTGACGCATGGCACGATCGATGACGTGGCCGAGGCCGTGTTCAACGTACTGGGCGTCCAGGTGCATTGAAACGAGACCGCCATGAGCCACGCGCTGCCTGCGTTCCTGATCGATGCCGGTGAACTGCTCCAGCATGTGAGCCGCGTCGTCTATTGGGGCAGCCCGCTGTACTATGGCCGCAACAGCACGAATCGCTACGATGACCCGGCGGGGATCTACGGCGTGCTCTACCTGGGGCGCGACTTGCCCACGGCGCTGATGGAGTCGGTGTTTCACAAGCACCAGTGGCTTGAAGACACGCAGCGCTCGATCGCGCTGAAAGAAGTCCAAGCCCGGATGGTGCGCGCAGTAGGCGTGATGGACGACGTGCTTCTGGCCGATCTCACGGCGCCGGGCGTCATGGCGGGCTACTTCGGCCTGAACCTGGAGCAGTTGGCCAGCCGCGACTACACGCACACGCAGCGGGTGTCCGCCCAGGTGCATGCGATGCTCGGAGATGACGGCCAGGCGCTGTTCGACGGGGTGCTCTATCCGTCGCGCAACAACTATCCCGCCAAGAGCATCGCCCTGTTCGAGCGTGCGGGAGCGAAGGTTGGCGTCATCGAGGACATCGACCTGGTGGACCATGTGGACTGGCCGCGTTTCGTTGCTACCTACCGCATCGGCGTTGAACCCGACCCCGGCCCGGTGGGGCCGGATGACGAAGCGTCCTGAAGCAGCAAGAAAACACATTGAAGCCGCAAACCGAATGAAGTGGAGCAAACTGGAATAGGCATTCCTCAACAGCAGGAGACGACCATGAACACGACGACCCGCACCAGCACCGCAGAACGCCTCGGCCGCGCCTTTGGCCGCGGATGGCGTGCCTATGCGCGCGGCGAACGGCGGGCGTCGAACTGGTTGGTGTCCAAGGGCATGCCGCGAGCTGGCGCTACCGCGCTCGTGTGGGTAGCCAAGCTGGCTGTACTGGGGGTGCTGCTCAACGTTGCGTTTTGGTTCGCACTCGTGCTGCTGGGCGTTGCGGCGGCGGGATGGGCTGCTGCTGCCAATACTTCGGATGAGGACGAGTGGCCTTTCACCGACCTCACCGAGCTGCGCAAGACGCCGGGCTACGATCCCAACCTGTACAACGACACGTCGCACGAGTTGTACACCGACGACTGACCGGCCTCGCGCTATTTCAGCTTTCCTCCGGTGAGCGCCCCGGCACCCTTGCCGCCAGCTTGGCCGGCGCTCTTGCTGCCATCGGAAAGCCCCTGGATGACGTGCCCGGCCCGAATCCCAACCCAAGTAAGGCTCGCCAGCCAGAATCCCGGCAGAACCAGGAACATCGTGCCCATGACGAACATCAGGAGCATGTCGCCGAAGGCGTTGTTCAACCCTACCAGCGGGTCAAAGTTGGTGTGCGGCCGGTTCCAGCCAAAGCCCCAGCCATAAAGCGCGTCCAGAATCGTTGAATCGATCCAGCGTGCGAGCTGGAACCAGAAGTCCGTGAAGAACAGCGCGAACTGCACGACGCTGACAGTGACGACCGTCTTCAGGTCGTAGGTGCCCACAACCAGCACGAGCGGGATGCAGATGACCAGCGCCATCTTCAGTAAGGCGAGGATCATGGGCAGGGATTGGCGCACGACATCCATGGCAGGAAACGCGGCAATCGCGCCCACTGCCATCCCGACGTCGCCCGTGGCGCGCGTCACGATGTTCGGCAGGGTCTTGTCGATCTGGCCGCCGTAGTCCGTATAGACGCTGCCCTGGTTCAGTTTCTGCTGCCGCGGTGACGCGATGGTGCGGATCACCGAATCGTCCACCTCGGCCCGGCTCAGGAACCCGGCCCAGCCCGCCAGGCGATTCAGCAGGCTCGGGTCCACCTGACCCAGCAGGCGCGCCCGCAGGCCGTTGCTGCCGTCCGACCACCACTGCCTGCAGGTCGGGTAGCCGCCACCATTGGCAACCTGCGCGAGGCCAGCATCGCGGGTGTCGTCGTAGGGCCAGGCCTCGCGCGCCGTGCTGGAGCGGTAGCTGTCGTAGTAGCCACCCGTGTCCGTGAAAAAGCGCGAACCGATCCAGGTCACGTCGTGCATCTGCTGCTCATCGAGATCCGGGCGTTGCATGAACAGTTTGGCCCGCGCAGGCCCATAGCAATCCCGCGAGAAGTCCGCGACCTCCTGAGCCAGTACCGGGTCGTCAATGCGCGTCGCATCGATCTCCATCCTCATCTGCCGCAGGTCCGTACCGCACGGGATCGCCGCTACCGAGGCGCTCGTGACGGCGCGCGAGAGCGCGTGCATGAAGGCCCACCAGACCGGCACCTTCGCCGACTGATTGTTGATGGTGCTGAAAGACTGCGACCAGCCGGTTTCCGTGGGCTGCGGCACGCTGACTTGGCATTGTGCCGAGCGCGAGCTGTCGTACTGGATGGTGCTGAGGTCCACGTCGATGAACGGAATGCCCGCGAACATCACCACGACGATCGCGACGAACACCCGGTTCTCGATACGGGCGGCACTCAGGACGCCTTTGTTGCCCTCGTCAGCGCCTTCCGCACGGGCCTTCAGCCACTCCTGCACGACGATGGCGACGAAAGGCAGCGCGAACACCCCGCTGGACACCAGCACGGCCCAGATGCCGTTGTTGACGATCCAGGACACGAGGGTGAGGTAGTACTCCAGATAGTCGGTCGTGAAGAGCGTCATGGCCCCGATCTCCCCTCAAGCGGCCTGCATCAACAGGCTGGCTTCCAGCGCGACGATGGCGACGACGCCGGCGACCTCGGTGCGGATCAGCCGGCGCCGCGCCGGCCCATCCGTCCCGCTTTGGTCTTCGCGGGCCAGCACCCGGCGGCGCATCCAGAACCATCCATAGGCCGTTGCCGCGTACACGCACAGCCGCCAGATGAAGAAATACCCGGCGGAGGCCGCCAGCCACCGTTCCCAGCCTGCAACGCTGCCGACCAGGTAGATGCCCGCGACGTTCGCCCCCACGGCGGCGGCAATGATCAGCACCAGCCACAGCAGCGTCTTCGCCGCGCGCCGGCTGAACAACCAGCGCAGCGGCCGCCAAGCCATGCGCGCCGGGCTCATGGCCGACTCCCCGGATTGCCCTTCTGGAGCTGGTCGAGACGGTCCGGCACAGGATCGCCCTCGTAGATGCCGCGCGAGCCGGCCGCGCGCGTGCCGTGGCGCTGGATGATCGCCATGGGCGAGTTGTTCGCCAGCTCGCGCCGCAGCTCCAGTTCGGTCTTGAGGTTGCGAATCTCGCGGTCGAGCGTGTCGCTCTCGTGGTTCACCGCCTCCACGGCAAGTTCGTTCGCCGCGACGTTGGGCTCCTTCTTGCCCGTGAGCAGCGTGCGCTGCAGCAGCAGCGCTTTCTCCAGCACGGATGCCAGCGCGACCTCGGACGCCAGGCGCTGTGACAGCAGGTGCTGGTCGGGCTCGTCGCGCAGCGCCTCGATCACGCCGCGCGTGATCGGCAGCGACGCGCTGCCAGCTTCGCGCAGGTTCTCTGGCGTCGTGTTCTTGGCCTTGGTCACCAGGTCCTGGAGCGCCTGCAGCTTCGCGTCGTACTCTTCCTGGATCAACGGCGTGAGCCCGACGCCGGGCGTCGTCTCGGTCTTTGTGCAGGCATCGCACGTGCGGTGCTCCTTCTCGCCGAGCACGCGCGTAGCCCACTCGACGGCCGCCTGCGGCGAGGTCCAGGTCTGGCACGAGAGGCTGGCACAACTGGCCGGGGCGATCGAAGACGTGTCAGTCACGCCGCGGCCGTTGACCAGGTTGTAGCCGGCGCGGGTCACGTCGCCGACGATCTTGATCGCGGACTGGCCGGAGCCGCCCGCATTGCTGCCTCCGACCCAGGGCACGCCGTCGTTGCCGCGTCGCGTCTCGGCCTGCTCGATGGCCGAGACTGCATCCGTGCTCGACACGGCATCGCGCAGCGCCAGCCCTTCGGCCATCTGGCTCCAGCCGAGCTGGCCGCCCGCCGTTTCGGCCATCTTCTCGGCCATGGCACGACACGTCAGTTTGGAACGGTCGAAATCGAGTCGCGCCTGCAGCACGCCATTGGTCAACAGGTTGTACAGGCCGGGATCGGCCCGCTGGATGATCAGCGCCGGCAGCGAGGCGACGGCACTGGTGGCGCTCTGGATCACCGACGACATGATCTGCTGGAAGCCGTTGGTGATGCCGTTGAGTTGATTCCTCAAGGTGGTCTGGATGCTCATGTCACCGCAGATCAAGTTGCTGTTCCAGCCCACGCCGACGCCGAGGGAGCGCATGCCGGCCGCACGTCCCATCGACACGGCGTTGCCGCCGCCGATCGAGTACATGACGTCATCGCCGATGACGCTGCCGCTGGTCTGGTAGCCCAGTTGACCCCAGGCCACGCCGCTGCCCAGCGCGAGCGCGCCGGCCAGCGCCAGGACGATCTCCGTGCGGCGTGCCCGGCGGGAGAACGGATTGAATGCAGGACGGAACTTCATGGCACCACCTCAGAGGAAATCGACGCTGCCCAGGAACACCTGGCCCCGGCGTTCGCAGCAGGCATATGGCCGCCACAGCGCCCATGCGTAGTCGCCTTGCTGCGCCTGGGTCAGGAAGCCGCTACGCGGGAAGACCGTGCAGGACGACGACAGGACGGGTGTGAGTTCTTGCCACTTGCCGGTGGAGGCATCGCCCTCCATCAGCGCGCCGGCCGGCCAGTAGCCGTCGCGGGAGTTGGCAAGCAACGGCTGATAGACGTGGATCTGCCCCCGGCGAGTGACCACATCGCCCGCACGCTGGGCCACCACTGCGCCGGCCTTGAAGTCGTCGGTCTGGTGCAGGAATCCGCCGCGGGGATACACGTTGCCCCACAGGTTCATCGTGGTGCGTGCGCCGACCTCGCGCCGGCCCGGAATCAGCGCTTCCGGGTAGGCCATCTCGGGCACGTTGTAGCGCCAGGCCAGCGTGTCCAAGGTGCTGAGCAAGTACGGCATGAATGCCGTGCCCGCGCCCTCGCAGAAGTAGCCCGACGACGAGACGAACTGGTTGAACACCTCGGCGCCGGGGTGGCCGATGACGTCCGCGTTCTTGAATTTGGCGAGGTTGTTTTCGTGGTCCTCGTTCGTCGTCCCGTCGCCGCCCGCCTGGGCGGACGGATTGGGCGTGCTCATTGCCCGGACTTCGACCCAGGGGTTTTCGCCGGTATTCGAGTACGACGACACCACCGCGTCGGGAATGTAGTGGCGCACTTTGGTGGACGTGCGCACGGTGCAGCCCGTCCATGTGCAGTAGAGCCAGTAGCAGATGCCGACGACGCGGTATTCGAGGCAATCGGGCGATGCCACCGAGCCGATGATGGTCGCTGTATTGAGGGCGTAGCTGCCCGTGGCGCTGAGCAGCAGCAACGAAGCCACGCCAGCGCGCAGGCGGCGCATCAGGTCGAATGGGCGGGTCACGGCTGGGTCCTCCGGTGCTGCTCGATGCGCGCGATGGCGCGAGCCACGTCCGGCTCGCCATAGACCACGTAGCGCTGGTCCACCACGACGGCCGGGAGGCTCGTGATGCCGAGGCTCCATGCGTCGGTAACGCCTTGGTATGCGGAAGCGATGCGTCGCTGCAGATCGGCACCGCCGCCATTCAGCCGGCGCTTGACGATGGCCGTCGCCTGTTCGGGGTCGGTGGGCAGTCCCGCGGAAAGCTCCGCTTCAATCCTGTGGGCGTCGTCCAGCTCGATCAGCCGCTCGCCGCCCATGGTCTTGACCGGGTGGCGGCTGTCGGTGACGACCACCACGTCGGCGGCGAAGGTGGCCGGGCTGAAAACGGCCAGGGTTGCCGGCAGTGCCACGGCCAGGCCGAGGGTTCGCCAGCCCGGCGCGAACCTGGAAAGAGATGCTGGCATGTCGCGTGCCCTTGAAGTTGATCAGAGCAGTAGTCAAACGCGAAGCCGACGCGGCCCCCACAAACAATGCGCATCGCGCACTGCCCGCATACCTGCTTGTCTCGCGCCCATGAAAAAGCGGAGGCCGAAGCCTCCGCGTGGATCAGGGAGCCGATGCCGTCGCTACAGCAGGCCGGATTCCGCGAACGAGTACGGCGTGCCCTGGCCGACGATGAGGTGATCCAGCACCCTCACGTCGATCAACGACAACGCGGCCTTCAGCGTCTGGGTCATCGCGCGGTCCGCGCTTGACGGCTCCGTGCAGCCCGAAGGGTGCTGGTGCGAAAAAATGA
This sequence comes from Alcaligenes sp. NLF5-7, assembly GCF_024266725.1. Classification (NCBI taxonomy): domain Bacteria; kingdom Pseudomonadati; phylum Pseudomonadota; class Betaproteobacteria; order Burkholderiales; family Alcaligenaceae; genus Alcaligenes; species Alcaligenes sp. NLF5-7. The sequence goes on along the minus strand of NZ_CP100755.1, from coordinate 2,928,645 downwards.
CCGCAGCGGCGTTAAGTTCCAGGGCGCGCTGCACGATTGGGCGCGCATGCACCGTGGTCGAATGGACCGTGCCCTTGAACATCGGCTCGTAGGCCAGCACCTCGTGCATGCTGTTGAGAAACACGATGGCGAAGATTTCGTTGGGCTCGGCGGCCAGTTTCAGGCGCAGGTAGTCCTTGACGGCCGCAGGCTGATCCAGGGATGGCCCCTTCTTGAAGACCCGCTGCTCCAGCAGCGCGATGGCTTGCCGGATGATCCAGTCATCGGATTGGGACGCTGGGGCAAAACGTGGCTCCACGCAGGAGTCGTTGATGACGAGAGACATGGCGGACCTCCAGAATGTGAACGGAGGGCGCCACCCTGGGAGGGTAAGCCCTCCTGGGGATGGAAACAGCGGAACAAGGTGCATCCACCACCGCGCAGCGGTGATTGTTCGCAGCCAGGATGCGAAGCGAACGGGTCGCGGTCAGCGCGGCAAGCCGCGCCGTAGCCTCCAAGACCGAGGGCTACCTGGGCATGTCGCCGACAACGTCGGCAGGCATTTCGGATGTGGGGGTGGCGGGCGAAGCCGTCGCGTCGCTGGCCGTGTCCCCGGCCGCCAGCATGTCCATGGCTGACAGCAAGGCATCTCCCTCGATCGGCCCCTGCAGCAGGATGGCTTGGCCCGTCTGGCGATCGTGCAGCCGCAGCGACGGCGTGGCGGTCACGCCGCTCTTGGTGGCTTCCGCGGCCTGCGCGCGGATGAGCGCATCGACCCGCTCGCTCGCCAGGCATTGCTCGACGGCCGGCGTCGATTCGGAGTAGCGCAGGCCATCGGGCAGGCCTTGGCCGTCGCTGCGCGTGTGGGCATAGACCCACTCGACGGCTTGCCAGAATGCGGCATGCCCGCCGGCTTCGGCGGCGCACTCGGTCAGGCGCGCCTCGATCGATGCGGCGGGTTCATGCGCAGCCAGCGGCTGGTGGTGCCATTGCAGGGCCACGTCGGTGTTGTTGCCGACCCACCGCTTGAGCTGCGGGAAGTACTCCCGGCAGAACGGGCACTCCAGGTCGGCGTAGAGCGTCAGCGTGAAGCGGCCTTCCGGGTTGCCCATCTGCCAGGGTGGCCCAGCGACCTGCGCCGTGCTGACCGGCGCGGGCGACGGCGCTGAGGATTCGCCGGGCGTCCGGGACACCAGCCAGATCAGCAGCAGCGCGACCAGCGCAGCAGCCAATACCCAGGGCCAGCGAGGCCGCCAGCGGCGACGGCGGAACGCCTGGACCTGCATCGGAATGGAAGGACGTTTCTGTTCCATGGCGTTCTCCGGTTTACGACAGTTCCAGGGCCGGCGACTCGATGCCGCGGGCCTGGTCGATCTTCTCGGCCACCTTGAAAGCCGCTTCCAGTTCGGTGCAGCCGTACTGCTGCATGAGCTGGTAGCGTTCGGCCTTCTCCTCGGGTTCTGTCTGCGCGAGGGCGAGGTACAGGGACGGCGGCACGGCGCGGAACAGCACTTCCATGCTCTTGGAGAGGATGACGCCTTCGGTGAATTTCCCCGCTTCCTTGCGCGCCGAAAGCATCAGCGCCTTCTGCGCGGGCGAGAGTTCGCGGAACCGCGCGATCTTCTCGACTTCATCGGGCGGCATGCTGAGACAGATCCACCACTCGATCATGTTGAGCATGGGCTCCGCGGCGCGCGGCAGGTCGTCGATGTTCTGCGTCGCGAGCCAGAACCAGGCCCCCAACTTTCTCCACATCTTTGTAATTTTCACGACGTAGGGCGCGAGCAGCGGATTCTTCGTGATGATGTGGCCTTCGTCGGTGACGTTGATGATCGGGCGGCCCAAGTACTGGTCGCGCTCGGCGATGTTGTTCACCGTGCTGATCAGGCTGATGTAGGCGATGGAGAGCTGGGCGTTGTAGCCCTCGCGGGCGTAGGTCGCCAGATCGACCAGGGTGATGTCGGCTTCGGGCCACGGCGTGCCGTCACGGTCGAACATCTCGCCGTCCGTGCCTTGGCAGAACATGTCCATCGCGTCCGCCATCTCCAGCAGCCGCACGCGCCGCATCTCGGGCAGCGTCGGGTCCTGGCCGCGGGTGCGCAGCGCGTTGCGCACGTCGCGCGTGAGCACCGTGCGCTTCTCGGCCACGCAGTGCTCGGCGGCGTCGAGGATGCACTGCCGGATCAACGAGCGATCGGCCCGTGTCATCCGGGCTTCCTCCTTGTCCTCGCCGCCCGTGATCATCAGCCGCGCCGTGATCTCCAGTTCGCCCAGCACGTCGCGCTGCTCGTCCGCCTCCATGGCCGAGGCGTCCGGGGGCAGGTCTTCGTCCAGCGCGTCGGCATCGAGCGTCTGCACGTCGCTTGGCGTTTCAATCAGCCGGCGCGCATCGGCGAACGGCGCGAGGCTGATGCCCGAGCCTGGGGCCAGCTTGACCCGGTTCACGGTGAGACCCAGGCGCTTGGCGAAATCGCTGAACAGGCCGAAGCTGTTGCCGGCCTCCACGATGAACAGCCGCGGGCGATATATCGCCGTAACTTGGTTCAAGAGGTTGTTGAGCGTCGCGGACTTCCCCGAGCCGGTGGGGCCGAACAGGAACAGGTGGGCATTCATCTGCCGATCCAACCTGTTCAAGGGGTCAAACGTAATCGGGCCGCCGCCGCGGTTGAACATCGTGATGCCGGGGTGCCCCGTGCCCTGGGCGCGGCCCCACACCGGCGACACGTTCGCGATGTGCTGCGCGAACATCAGTTGGGTGTACCACCTGCGCCGATCCTGGCCGGGGTTGTAGCAGCACGGCAGCCAGCGCAAGTAGCTGTTGAGCGGTGCCACCTCGTCGTCCTCGCGCACCGGCTGCAAGCCGGCGTTGAGCATCACGTTCGCGAGATGAAGGCCGCGCCGGTCCAGTTCCGCTTCGTCGCGCCCGCGCAGGTAGAACGCCAGCGTCCCCCGGTAGAGCTTGTGCGCGCTGCCGATCAGGGAGCGGGCTTCCTGCACGTCCTTGAGCGTCTGCTCCGACGCCAGCGTCTCGCCCACGGCCTTCTTCGCCAGATGGTTGAGATCCGCTTCCAGGACATCCTGCGGCGTGGCGACCATCGTGAGACAAAGCAAGGTGTCTTCCGGCATCTGGTCGAACAGCGTGTTGATGGCATCGCCTTTGCGGGTCTCGCCGGTCAGGTGTCCGGTGCCGGGCGGCATGCGCAGCCGGTCGGTGATCAGCACGCGGTGCGGCATGCCGTCGAAGTACCAGGTGCCGTGCCCCACGTCGGAGCGTGGCTGGCCGAAGAACAACCGCTGGCTGAAATCCCGACCGCTTGCCAGTTCGATCTCGCCCTCCTCGGTCTCGTCGGGGTAGCGCGCCAGCGCGTAGAAGCGCTCTCGATCCTCGGCGCCAGACCCGAGCATCGCGGGGCGCGGATTGAACCACCGCAGCAGCCAGTCGTGGACGTCGGCTGCGACCATGCGCCGTGCCTGGATGCCGGCGTTCGCCAGGCCGCCGCACAGGCGGTCGCAAACGATGTTCAGCATCTGCTCGGGCGTCTGGCCGCGGCGGCTTGCCTGCCCGGTGGCACGGCGATAGATCACCATGCGCACCCGCCGCGTCTGGCCGCGCCAGCGCAGCCGCGTGACCACCGTGTCCTCGAACAGGCCGCCCGGCTTGGCGACCGCGCGCAGGTGGTGGCCGAAGAAGCGCAGGTAGAACTCGGTGAACGCGGTATCGCGGGCGCGCGGCTGCACGTAGTCGCGCAGGGTCTGCATGTACTGGTCGAAGCTGGGCTCGTCCTGGGCGTAGAGCTGGAGCACCCAGGGGTTTTCGTCCAGCTCATCGAACGAGTCCTGGAGCGCGTTCTCCAAGGCATCGCGGGCATGCGCGAGCCAGCCGGGTTCCCGGCCCTCGGTGCCCAGCGGCACCAGCTCGTAGAACGCAGCCACCGACTGCCCATCTTCCAGCAACATGGACTTCAAGCCGGGTAGGAATTCCACCCAGGGCAGGAGTTCGACAAACGACGGCGCGACGTCGTACAGCGCCTGCTCGTCGGCCAGGGTCGCCGGCCTGCGGCCCTGTACCGCCGCGCCGGGCTCGGGGATGCCGGCTTGGCGCAAGGCCTCGACGTGACGCTGCCACCCGTCCGGCTGTGCGTTGCCTGCCGGGCCGCTGGTGACAGCGGCAGCATTCTTGCGCCAGGGGAGTTTCCACTGCATCAGTAGTCCTCCGTCCGCTCGCCCGGCATGGCGTACTGCACGCGCTGATACAGAGGGAAAACGGTCGTGTAGCCCGGAACGGGTACGGGGTCTGTACCCGCCAAATGTGGGTACACGTACATGACCAAATCGGGATTCGGCAGGCGATGGAACTGCCGGTAGACCTCATTGCGCGCCGTGCGCGTGTAGCGGATCTGCTCGGCGGGCGCAGCCAGCACATCCGCCTCGGTGAGCGGCCTGCGCAGGCTCTGGCGCACATCGAGCAACTGACGGCGGGCCACCTGGCCGGTGCCGCCACCGCCGTCGCCAGCCTCCTGCTGCCAGATGTCCATCATGGTCCGGTCGCTGTGGGTCAGCAGTTCCTCCTTGCTGGTGGCGCAGCCGCCAAGCACGGCGACGGCCGCGACCAGTGCGAGGCCCTTAATCGAGTTCGAGCGCATGGTTGTCTCCTGCACGGTGATCGACGCGCCGGCCTTCGGGGTCGTAATCGATGGCGAGCGGCTTTTCGAGATGAACGGCGACTTTCGCGCCAGGCTGGACATACACCGCGGCAAATGCCTGCCCGTACAACTTGTTCACCCAGCTCGACATGTCCCGGACGCCGCCCGCGAGAATCTGGCCGACCGCTTCCTGACCGCTGATGCCGACGGTGCCGATGGAGCCGTCCGAGCCGACATAGGACATCCGGCCACTGTCGCTCTCGATGAGTGAAGCCACGCCAGCGCCGGCTGCGGTGATCAGGGCCTGCGAACCCAGGTATTGCTGGGCGTTACTGCGCCGTACTCCACTGACGCAAGGAATGCCATGAGGGTCGCTGATCCAGCCCAAGCCCCCTTGCTGGCCCTGCTGTTGGTTGTTCTGTTGGTTGCCGTCGCGGTCTTCGGGGATGGTGCGAATCGTGCCGTCGTGAAAGACGAAGGTGATGCTGCGCACCTGGCCGCGCACGCAAGAAAGCGTCCAATCGCCCGATGCGGTGCCGGAGAACACGGCGCCCGCCACGTCGGGGATATCAATCCCATTCGCGGTGAGGTTGTCGGGGCCGACCAACACTTTGAATGGATATGGATCGTTTACCGTGCCGTCGATCGGCACCCGACCAATCAGTGCGGTCATTGCGACCGAGCCCATCAGCGTGGAGTTCGTCGGCACGGTATAGACGGCCTTCGCGGTATTGACCCCGGCAGCGCGGGCACCTGTGTTCGCCACGGTTTCCGCGGTGGTTTCCAGCGTGCTTTGCGCAGATCCGAAGCTCGTCGGGAAGCTCATACCGCTGCCCGTGCCACGGCTGCTGTTACGCCCCTCGGCAGGCTTTGCGTCATCTGGCTCGATCCAACGCATGCCGCCTTCCATGCCGGCCTCGTCTCCGTCGCGCAGCCCCAGACCGACCGGCAGATCGGCATGGTCGCCGCGTCCGCCGATGCTGTCCAGACGCCGCTGCAGGTCGGCGAGCAACCCTTCAGTCTGCTGGCGCGCACTGACCGCCTGCTCCTGGTCGCGGCGCAGGTTGGAGCGTTCGGATTCGAGGGCCGAGTTGATGCGCTGGTCAATGGAGGCTTCCCGTTGACGCAGGCGCTGGTTTTCCTCGCGCTGCGACCTGTTGTCCGAAAGCGCGCCCTGAAGCTCGGTACGCAACTGCTTTACCTGCGCCACCAGGGTGGCTACGGTGTCGCGAGGGGTATCGCCTTCGATGCCCAGCGCCTTCATTTCCTCGGGCGTGAGCTGCGTGCCGGCATCCGCGGTCGGCGGTGCCGTCGTGCTCCCGCCGGAGAAAAGACGGATGGCGACGAACAGCACCAGCAAGACCACTGGGATCAGCAGCCACTTCAGCAAGCCATTACTGCGCATGATCGGCCTCCTTGCCATCCTTGGCATGGGGGGTCGGCTGGGGCAGATGCACTGCCGGATCGAAGCGGTGGATCGCCGGCAGCAGCGATTGCGCGAGGCCGCGCCCGCGCGTTACCAGGTACAGCGCGGTCGTGTCTTCGGGCGTCCCGCGGGGGCCGAGTGTTTCGTGCTGGAAGGTGGCGGTGAGGAAGTCACCTTGCAGCACGCGCGGGTCGAGCGTGACCCAACCGCTGCTGCTGTTGGTAAGCCGCACGGCACTGACCCACTGGTCTTCCAGGCGCCACGACGCGAGCGGGACCGCGCGCACCGGCAGCGTCGGCATCAGCGTGCCGAGGTCGAGGCCACGGCGCAGGTTCACCCGCATGACGCCGGGCAGCGGCTCCACGGTGCGCAGCGGCGCGTAGAGGTTCTGCGCGGCGAAGCGCGTCAGGACGACTGGCACTGGGGTTTCGCGCCGGGTCGCCCGCGTACCTGCTTGGTCCTGGGCGCGTGCGGGGGCCTCATCGGCACCGCCTGCCTGACCGCCGTAGCGCGCCGGGGTACTGCTGCCCTCGACGATACGCACCGGCTCCAGTTCAGCCTCGCCGTCCCTGGGCGGTTCGGCCGCGATGTCGAGCAGGATCAGCGCGCCGGTATCGGCGTCCTGCAATTGCAGCCGCGTGGGTTCGATCGGCTCGCTGGCGCGCAGGTACACCGCGCCGCCCGCGCTCTGCACCCGCAAGCGTTCGCCCACGCCTGCGGGTACACCTACTCGGACGTTCCGGTCGATGAACACGATGCGCTCCTGGCCGACCTTCAGCGGCACCGCCAGCGGCATGCGCTCCCAGCGCAAGATTTCCACCGCCTGAGCGGGGGTCACGGCGACGGCCAGTAGCCCCAGCAGCGTGAGTACAGGATGCTTCATGGGGTGTTTCCTCCTTGGGGTGCTTGCGGAGACAGGCCGCCAGGCGCCGGGCGTGTCGGCTCCGGAGCGCTGATGCGCTGGGGCGTGCCGTCGTAGCAGTCGAGCGCCAGCCCAAACGGGTTGCGGGCCGGATCGATGTCCACCCGCGTGACCTTCACCGGGTAGCGCACCAAGGCACGCTTGACCTGCTCGGCGCCGTAGTACTCGTCGGCGGTGATGTCGAGCGTCACCACCCAGTCGCGGTCGGAGACCACGCGCACGCGCGCCGTGGGGTCGTCGCCGTAGCCGCGGCCGGGGATTTCGTAGATGCCGCGCACGCGCTGGCGCAGCTCGCCCGTGGAACGGCGGTAGTCGTAGTCCGCCTGCAGGAAGGCCTGGCACGAGGGGGTGAGGTACGACGAGAGCGCGTGGAGGTTGCGCGGATAGTCCTCTTCGCCGTTAGTCGGCCAGCGGTTGAGGGTCTGGAACACGTAGAACGTGAATGCATAGACAGATTCGGGTGGCACCTCCCACCACTTGCGGGTACTGCCCGAGCGCAGGTCGGGCGGGACGTGGATGGTCAGGTCGCGCGGCGCACTCCACCAGCCGCCGCCCATGACCAGGGCGACGATGACCAGCGCTCCAGCACCCAGGCGAAGCGTCTTGATGTGCGCCTGCAGATGGGTGATCTCGTTCTTGAAGCGGCTCATCGTGCGCTCCTTCGGGTGGACCAGAAGCCGGAGCGCGAGATCAGCACGTGGCCGCCCACCCAGCCCGCCATCAGCGGATGGCGCGTGGCGATGCGCCATTGCAGTTGCCGGTACAGCCAGGTGTCGGGACGCCCGCGCTTGAGCCGGCGCAGGATGCCGCCGCCGATGAAGACGCCCAGGGCCACACCCAGGACAATGAACGTCGGCGCGATGGCGATCGTGCGGAACACCCAGGACAGCGGCGCGCCGACCAGCAGGCCGGCGGCGCCGGACAGGCCGCAGCAGATCCACAGCTCGTCGGCGGTGAGGCCACGGACGACAACGGGGTGGCGGTTGAGCCGGTGCGGAAGGAACGTCACCGTTCCGTCCGCACGGACGTGCTGCTGTTCGGACATACCGGCCTCGCCTTACAGGATGCCGGTGGCTTCGGTGAGCAGCCAGATGCTGATCACCAGCAGGATGGCACCAACGGCGACGGTCAAGCCGAACTGCCCCCAGGTTTTGCGACCGTTGTGGATTTCCGCGTAGGTCCCGTAGGCGTGGTAGCAGACGCCGACAAACGCGGATGCCACCACCAGCAACGCCACGAGCATGATGATGTCGTAGCCATAGTTCCTGATCGTTTCCATGATGCCGTTGCCGGTGCCACGGGTCGGGTTCTCAATCTGCGGCAGACCCTGCGCAAACGACAGCGCAGGCAGCGTGGCGGCGCTCAGGGCCACGGCGGCGCGCTGTGCAAGGCGGGAAGTGAGGATGCGGTTTTGCATGGTCGTGCCTTTCAGGTCAGGAGAGAAGGAAGAAGCTCAGGACTAGGTACATCGCGATGAAGCGGATGCAGACGCCGAGGAACTGGCGCTGGTTGAGGCGGTTCTCGGACCACCCCACGTAGGCCGTTCGGATGGCCCAGACGCCCCAGACCAGCAGGACCGCGAACACAACGCCGACCAGGACGGTCGCCATCGCGGAAGGCGCGATGCCGCTGTTGGCTTGAAATGCCGAGACCTGGGCGCCGTTCATCGCTTGCCCTCCGCAGTCGTCGTCGGCGATGGCGAGGCGGCCCGCTCGGTGCGGTAGTCGCCGGCCAGTTCGGAGGGGTCGCGCGGCTGGGCACGCGACGGTGTGAGATGGGCCTGGATGCCGGCGCGCACGCGCGCCAGGTCAGCCAGCAGCCGCCGGTAATCGAATTGGTAGCGCTCGCCCGGCTGGATGGGGGTATGCGCGGCGCTGTCGGCGACGGTGCGCTCCAGCGCATCGAGTTGGCGCAGTGCGGCGACCAGCTCCTGGCGCTGTGCGGGGGACTCGGCCGCCGCCATCGGGGACTGACCCAGCAGGAGGGCCGTCACGAGAAAAATGGGCACGCCGCGATGCGCGGCGCGCTGCCAGATCGGAGCCAACATCGCGCCATTCCTGTGTGATCAGCAATGGCCAGATCGTGGAGATCAGGGCTGATTTAGGCCGCAAACAATAGGAACCTGCGGATGACCGGATTGATGACCTAGAGGTACTTCTTGAAGCTGCCTGCGGTCAGGCTCACGGCCAGTCCCAGCAAGGCGGCGCTCGGCAGCAGGATCAGCAATGGATGCACCGAGATCGGTAAGGCCAGGTACGTGATCCAAGGCAGCACGGCCAGCGGCATCAGGCTTGCCTTCGCGCGGTGGTAGATGAAGCCGGATTCCCGGCCCGCGCCGAAGCGGCGCACGTCGCGCCGCACCAGTCCGTCGATCAGGCCAACGAACGCCGCGGTGAAGATCAGTGGCAGCGTGAGCACCAGAACCAGCAAGCGCACCAGGAACGTGAGCGTCGTGAAAGCCGCGGCGATCAGGTAGCTCTCGGTCCAGACATAGACCTGGCTGATGTAGTAGCGGAAGTTGCGCGTCTGCCCGTGGCTGGGTGCGCGGGCGCGCTCGGCGGTCTGGCTCATGCGCTCCAGCAGCCCGGAACGCACGAACACCCATTCGTAGCCTGTGTCCACCAGCTCGTGTGCCGTGCGGCCCGGTTCCTGCACGATGGCGCTGCGCGTGAAATGGCTGGACAAGTGCCCCAGCTCGTACTGCAACATCTCCTGCGAGTGCCGCCAGCCCTGATCCTTCCAGAATAGGTGCATGCCGACGCACTCCATCACGATGGAGAACAGCAGCGAAGCGATCAGTACTCCGAGCAGCCGGAACGGCAGCGTGATCGTGTCAACAATCAGACCCTGACGGCGATTCTTCTCTCGCTGGGTAGTGCTGGCCGCGTCGCTCATGGCGCTGCCTCGCCGCCATCCGTATCGCTTGCGCCGGAGGTGGCAGGAGCGGCCGGAGTGGCATCATCCAGCAGGTCGTCGGGCAGGCCCGTGTCCTGCAAGGCCGGGGAACTGGTGAACTCCCACCACTGCGTCGCTTCGCTGTAGCTCTGGCGCATGTACCCGGCCAGTTGCTGCAAGTCTGCCGGCATCACCTCGTCCGGGTCCGGCGCCGGCAGCGGCATGCGCACTTTCCAAAGCTGACCGCCCTGCAGCAGCGCGAAGCACTGGCCTTTGGGCAGGCCGACGACGTGCGACGGCTCGATCATCGGCACGCTGGACATGCTGATGCGGTCCTGGGTGTTCGACGTGAAATCCGTCGCCCCGCGAATGTCCGAGCTGTCGGTCGCACCGCTGACGATGGTGGTCGTATAGACCTCGACCTTCGGCAATTGCCGCGTCAGCAGTTCGGCGGTCGCGGTCTCGCGCACGCGCAGCATGAACAGGTTGTTGAAATTCCCGATGACCTGACCGGCCTTGGCGCGGTTGCCGATGCGGGCCTCGATGTCCGAGAGCGTCTGCGTGTAGGCGGTGACTTGCAGGCCGGCACCGCCGCCTTTGTTGATCAATGGAATGAACTCGTCGCCCATCAACTCGTTGAATTCGTCGGCGTGGACATTGATCGGCACGCGCGCACCGGCCGATGCGCCCGGCAGTCCATCGTCGATCCCGTGCTTGTAGATGTGCCCGGCGACTGACACGAGATCGCTGAACATCGAGTTGCCGACCGCTGCGGCGACCTCGGCGTCGGAGAGCGCGTCCAGGCCCACATAGACGATGGCCCTCTTACGGATGATCTGCATCCAATCGAAGATCGGGCGCGGGTCGGCCAAATCGGAGTAATTCGGGGCCAGGAGCTGCGCGATCTTGCCGCTGGTCAACTTCTCCAACAGCGGCAGCAGCGATGCGACGATCTTGTCGAAGTACGTCTTGTCGTATCGGACGGCAGAGCGCAGGCCGTCCAGCACCGGGTCGTAGTTGCGCGCCTGCGAGAGGTACTGCTCCAGCGCCACCACGCGCTTCTCGCGCCCGATCATGTTGCGCGGGATGTTCTTCTCGTTGAGCTTGGCCTCGATCTGGACGATCACCTCCCAGGCCTTGGGCTCGGTCTTGGCGAAGTAATGCTGGGCGTACTCGATGAACAGCGCGTCGATGTTGATGACGTGCCGCTGGATCAGCATGTAGTCCGGGCGCTGTCCCAGCTCCACCAAGGCGCGCGCAATGATGTTGACGAAGCGCCAGGCGAACTCGCGGAACGCCGCGCTGTTGCCTTCGCCGGAAAGCTGCCCCGCAACGCGGGTGGCGACTTCCGATATGCGCCCGAATCGCCCCACGGCGTTGTAGCGCGCGGAGATGTCCGGCCATCCCAGGTGGAAGACGTACAACTCCCCCTCACGGCCCGCGCGCTTGGCCTCGACGTACATCCGCTTCAGGAGATCGGCATCGCCCTTCGGGTCGATGACGATCACGACCTCGTGCTCGCCCGCGGCGTTCACGCGCCGGATGTCCTGGGTCACGAACAGTTCGGCCAGCCGCGTCTTGCCCACGCGCGTGGTGCCCAGCACCAGGGAGTGGCCGACGCGCTCGCCCAGCGGCAGGCTGACGTCCACCTCCTCGGGTTCGATGCCATGCAGGCGCGGCAGACCGCCCACAGGCGGCAGCGGCCGCACCGGGTTGAAGGACACGTCCCAGCCGGTGAGCACAGGCAGCCGGGACAGCGGGAACGGCGCGAACTCCAGCCGTTCTTCCAAGCGACGCGCCAGCCGGTAGGCCGGCGTCGGCTCGACGTAGCGGCGGAACTCCGGCCGGTACGTCTGCATCAGCCTATGGGTGTGCTTCTGCTCCCACAGGAACCCGCGCCCCACGAACAGCCGTTGCTGGCTGACCGGCACGTCCTTGCTGGTCATCACGTAGCGCGGCAGCCTGCGGATGTTGCGCCGGTAGCGCAGGATGACGCGGGCATCGCGGTAGCGGATGGCGCCGTAGGCACCGAACGCCAGCGCACTGCCGACGCCCATGGACGGGCTCAGCGCGAGCGACCATGGGGCCACCAGGGACAGAAACGCGGCGCCCGCGCATGCGGCAACGGTGTATAGCTCCACCGCTGGGCGAAGCAGTACCTCGACCGGCTGTTTCCCCGACATGGCTTCATTGCTCGATGCCGGTGGCCGTGATCAGCGCCGGGTAGTGCCGCAGGCCCAGGCGCTCGGCCAGGTCGTCGCCGGACACAGGCGCGAGAGGCACGCCGGGCGCCAGGGCGCGCAGCCGCGCCAGGTTCTGCACGGTCTCGACGTTGACCACCAGGCCGACCGCGCCGCGATCGCGCAGCGCTGCCGCCTGGCGGCGCAGCCAGGCCCGGGAAGTTTCGTCGTCGCCGACGACCACGAAAGGCCGCAGGCCCGGGGCCTCGATCACCCGCCGCGCGACGGTGCCGGGCGTGAGCTTGGCGCTGCGCACCGGCAGCATCGCGGCCTCGTCCGCCGGCGTGGCGGGAACCTGGGGCGTCGGGATCGGCGGCCGGGCCGGCGCGTTGGCGCGCGGCTGGAGGTTCAGGGCTTCGTAGTACGGCAGCGCCGACGCGCCGCCACGGTCTTCGATCACGATCAGCGGCTCGCCGGCGAGCGAGGCCAGCGGCAGGCCCGCCAGCAGTACGAGCAGGCCCCGCAAGGCCAGATGGGATGTCGTCATGGGGATGTCTCCTGGCGCGCGGCGAGGACCGCGGCGGTTGGGCGCGCGCCCTGCACGCGAGCAAGGTGGCGGGATACGCTGCGCCGGTAGCGGGCGGCAGGCTCGCCCCCGGCAGGACGGTGGTAGCGGCCGATCGCCAGCAACCAGTCCTCGCCGGGGGCGTACTGCTCGCGCAGGATCTCGGCGGCAATGGCAAGGTTCCGGTACGGGTCGAGCAAGTCGCAGGCGCTGGCGTAGCGCTGCCGGTGATAGCCGAGGTTGATCTGGCCCAGGCCCGCGTCGATGCGCGTGTGGGGCGTGGAGCGCATCGCCCGCTGCAAGCCGGCGCAGGCGTCGGCGCGGGTCGCGTAGCGGTGCGACTGGCCTGCGACGTTGAGGGACCACGGCCACGGGACGATGCGCCCGTTGCGGCGGATGCCGCTCTCCTGCAAGGCCACGGCGTAGAGCACCGTCGAGGGGATGCCTGCGCGCTGCGCCGCAAGCTGGTAGGCCGGTGGCGGAACCTCCTGGGCCTGGGCGGCGCAGGCGCAGAAGCCAGCGACGAGCACCAGTGCGCGCAGCGATGCGACTACGGCTGGCGCTGCCATTGGCCGTTCACCTCGCGCACGACCGCCGGCAGGTCGCCGGGCACCCCCAAGGTCAACCAGCGACCGCCGTCGTGGTTGAGCGTGATGGTGCCGCTGCGCACGCGCGCTGGATCGACGTTCGCGCGTTTGGCCCAGTCGCGGATGCGCGCATCGTCCTGGCGGCTGCCGACCATGTACAGGTCGAACTCAGTCCCCGAGGATTGCATGCGCTGTACGAGCTGCCCGCAGGCTTCGCAGCCGTCCTTGACGAACACGGCCGTGCGGCCGGAGCCGCGCGTGGCTCCGGTGACCGGCGTGTCGTCCGGCAGATTCACCCGCTGCATGCCGGGGTTCAGGCGCTGCCAGGCCTCGTCGTAGGCCCTCTGGTAGGCGAGCAGCTTCTCGACGCGGCGCGCCTCGACCTGCACCTGCAGTTCTGCGTAGCGGCGCCGTTCCTCGTCGGTGCGCGCTTCGATGCCCAGGGCCGACAGCGGGTCCAGATTGGGGGAGTAGATGCCCAGCGGCCCGTCCATCAGTTCGCGGTATCGCGCCCACTCCTGCGGTTGCAGGCCCCAGTCGCTTGCCGCCCGGTCGTCCAGAAGGCGAGCGGCCAGCGGGCGCTCCTGGCTCTGCGCATTGCGGGCGGGCGCCGTGGCCGGCTGCTGCGCCCACGCGGGAAACTGGGTGGACGCCAGCAGGAGCGCGGAAAGGATGATCGATGGCTTCATGCGATCTGCTCCGGTCAGGGAATCGCCACACGGCGGGTCTGGTCACCGGCCTGGAACACCGCGGTGTTGCCCTCTACGGCCTGCAAGCGCCACGGGCCGACCGCATCGCCGGGTAGCAGCACCTGAAGCTGGTCGGGCGTGAAGTCCCCACTACTCGGCGCGACGGACACGCTGCGCTCGCCGGCACGCAGTTCGGCACCGACGATGCGGAACGGGAGCGGCAGCGGTTCGGGCTTGGCGGCTGACTTGCTCGGTGCGCGCGGCTGGGCGGGTACCGCGGCGCGTGCTGCGGTCTGGCGCGTCTTGAGCTGCTCGACCTCGGCACGTAGCGCCTGAAGGTCGTTGGCGGCGGCATAGGCGCTCAGCGATTGCTCGACCTGGGCCGCGCGTGCTTCCAGGATTTGGCGGGTGTCTTTGAGGTCTGCGGCCGTGGCGACGGCCGGACGCTGCTGGATGGCCTCGATGGTCTCGGCCAGACTTGTCGCCTGCGCTTCGAGGCGTTGCAGGCGGGAATCGAGGCGTTCGTGGTTGGCCTGGTCGTTCATGGCCTGGTAGCCCAGGGCCACGAGAACACTGAGGCCGATCAGCCAGAGCCACATCAGGCTCTGTACCACCACGGCGGCGGTTGAACGATGGGCGGGTCGCGGGGCGTTCATGGCTGGCCTCCCGATGCCGTGGGCGCCAGCGGGAACGTCTGCACCGCCTCGGTGGCGGGTGGCGCGGGTACGTTGTCGGCGGTCATGCTGTCGCCGGGCTGCTGGAAGCAGATTTGCCGCGCGCGGTCATCCGCGTGCAGGTCCCAGGCCGGGCCAGCCAAGGTGAGCAGCGCATCGCGCAGGGTCATGGGACCGAGGTGCAGGTGCGCCGCCGGCAGCGGCAGTGCGTACAGCTCGATCACCGCATGCGCCGTCTGGCACAAGCCGTAACCGCTGCGCTTGAGCACATGCCGTAGCCCGTCGCCGACCGTGGCGCGGGCATCCTCGGGCATCGACACGTCGATGGTTTGCAACAGCAGGTCGCGCTGCGCTGCTGTCGGTGCCAGTTCCACGAGGGTGTAGCGGCCGTAGCGCACGACGGGGATGTACTCGGGGGCCTCGGGTGCGGGCACGGCCGAGACTTCCTCGATGGTGTCGGGCGCGACCGGCACGTTCGTCGTCGCGCAGCCGCCAGCCAGCACCGACCAAAGCAGGCCGAGAAAACCCGCTAGCAGGCGGCGTTCGGGATGGTGAAACCAGGGTGGAGAGGGGCACATGGCGCGTCGTCCTGAAACATCGAGCCCTCACCATCGCCGCTCGGGCCGCGAGCGGCAGCAAACAATGCGAACCAGGCAGCGCCCGATTTACCGATAGCCTCCCTCCAAAGAAAAAGGCCCCCGAAGGGGCCAGTGAAAACGCATCGGACTTCGCCCGATCAATCCCGAGCCAGCTTCAGGCCGGGATCGACCTGCGCCAGTTGGGTGTGCGACCAGCAGCGCACGAAGTGACCGTTCTCGCCGACCGGCCGGTTCGCCACCGCCGCCGAATACTCTTCGGTGTCGCTGGTGTCGTAGCAGATGACCTTGATCTCGCCGCTGTCGCAGCGGATGGAGTGGATCTGGCCGTCGGTCATATCGACCACGACGACCTGCGGAACAAGGCCCAGTTCGCGGGCGGCCGACAGGATGGGGCCATATTCGGCAGCGTCGTAGCAGATGAACGGCCCTTCGTACCGGGCTTCTTCGGCCAAGTCCTTGGCCTTGTCGTAGTGGATACCCAGGTCGTATTCCTCTCGGGTGATCCTGACCTTGAAGACCGGCACGTCGGGGCTGCCGGAGGCACCGATGCAGGCGACCGCGACTTGCATCTCGATCTCGCTGCCGTCGGCAGGTTCGGTCGAGGGGATAGAGGCTTGGTCCAAGGGGGCGTCGTCGTCCATGCCCATGCGCTCGCGCATTTCGTCGGCGAATGCTTCCGGGGCCATCAGGCCATAGCGCGCCAGGCGCACGGGGATGTCCTCGGCAGCGAGGTTGCCGTCCTCGATGCGCTGTTGCATGAAGGCGGCGATCTCGGCTTCGAGCGCATCGCGGTTAGCCGCCGAAGGCACCTCGGATACATCGATCGACCAGGTGTCCACTTCCGCGGCGGTTTCGCCGGTCAGCAGACCCTCGCCGATGGCGAGTTCGCACATGCGTTCCAGCCGTGCCAGCAATTCCGGTGCGGCCTCGCCGTTGAGCAGATAGGTCACGTCCAGTCTCAGGCGCGCATTGACGGTTTCGGGCGTGGCTTGGGTAGTAGCGTTCATAGAAATCTCCTTGGGATGAAAAATGCGCAGCCACGTCCACGGAGACCGTGGGCGTGGCTGCAAGGTGGGAACAACGGAAAGCCGGCGGCGCGAGGCCGGCGTTGGCGTGGGGATCAGGCGGCGACCAGTTGCCGGGCCAGTGCGACCTCGACGGAATCACCGTCCTGGTTGAGCACATCCAGCCCGGATTCGGGTACATCGCCGGACGTGCTTTGGGACACGAGGATCTTCTTGGCCATCAGCGCGAGGCACGTCATCTGCGACGAAGCGGCGTACCCCAGGTAGATCACCTTCACGGCGAGCTTCTGGCCGATCCGCCATGAGCGGCGTGCAGCCTGCTGCAGCGTGTACACGTTCCACCCCGATTGCAGGAACACGATCGTCGGGAATTCGAGCAGGTCCAACCCCGTCTTGACGAGTTCGGGGTTTGTGATGAGCACGTCGATGCCCCGGTCGATCTGCTCGGCAATCCAGTCCTCGCGCTGGCTGGCATCCACGCTCGCGCGCAGTACCGCCACCCGAAAACCTTCCTGCTCCAGCAGCATCTTCAGCCGGCTCGTGGTGTCCCGCGTGCCGGTATAGACCGAATACACCAAGGTCTTGCGACCCGCTTCCTTCTCCTGGCGGCAGATGTCGATCAGTTCGCGTTCCTTGGGCATCACCTCCAGCTCGTTGAACTGGGCCGGGGTGAATGCCAGCACCTCGCGCGTGCGCGGATGGCGGACCGTCTCTGCCCTGAAGCAGCAGTCGGGCCACGCCAGCAGCGTGTTGAGGACCACGCCCAGCAAGGTGGTGTCCCGCTTGCGCAGGGCCTCCTTGAGCTGTTGCGTCAGGCTGGAAGCCAGCTTCTGATACGCCTCGCCTTGCTCGGCGCTCATCGCCACGTCCCGGAACTCCTCGTCATACGGTGGCAGCACGCCACCGATGTCTCGCAGCTTCAGGAAGATGGTGTACGGCAGAATGCACCGCAGCACGCCCTTGGGGCCGAAGCCGGGGGCCTTGACCGTTCTGACCGTAACCTTGCTGCCCTTGGCCGTCTTGTGCGCCGGACCGTCGGACTCGGAGTAGATATCCCGCAAGACGCCGTGATCCCTCATGAAGGCCATGGCGGCGGCGTTCATGCTGCCGTTGCGGCCGGGGATGTAGCCGTCCTCGATCATGCGGCCCGGCAGCGCGCGGAACAGCAGGTGGAAAAGATCGTCGGCGTACCCGCCCATCAGCGTGCCCGTGAGCGAGACCGTCTTGCGGACCTTGGACGCGATGACGCCCATGGCCTGGCCTTGCGCCGAACCGCCCGTTTTGTACTCGTGGGCTTCGTCTGCGATGAGCAAGTCGAACGTGCTGCGCGGCAGATACCGCTTCACATATTCGCTGGGTTGATAGCCGCCTTCACCGAAGCCGAACTCCATGTTCGCCATGGATCGCTCCATGCGGTGCGCCTGGCGGTCGGAGAAGACCAGCTTTCCGCTCGCGTCCATCAGGTTGATGAAGTTGTGCAGGTTGTCGCCGAGCATCGAGGCCAGGAAGCTGTCCCCGAAGGTCTTCATTAGCTTCTGCGCGGTGGCTTCGCCGATGGTGGGAATTCGCTTCAAGGCACGCAGCACGGCCGAGGACTGGTCGCTGCCGGACAGTGACCGCGGACGCATCAGCGTCCACAGCGCGCCGCCGCAGCCATTGCACTTGCGGCGGAACTCTTCCGCCTCCAGTTCCTGAGCACTGATCGGCTCGCCGTCGAGGTTGGTGACGACCTCCCCGCAGTGCGGGCAGGCCCCCACGTCGCCGTGGCGGGTGTGCTTGCGCGCGAAGGCGGGCTTCCAGTGAAAGCCCATCCTCATGCGGACACGACCGAGAACGAAAAACTCCTGCGCCGGCGAAGGCACGCCAAGCTGCTCGCGCAACTTGATCAGTTTGAGCAGCGTGTCCGGGCCATTGAGCACCCAGACCTTCGCGCCCGCGACGGTTTCGAGGATTTCCCGACGCCACTTGTAAACGAGGTGCGGCGGGCTCAGGACGAGCGTGCGGCGATAGCCTTCGGCATGCAGGACCGCGGCCAGCGCGATGCCGATCGTGGTCTTGCCAGTGCCCATCTCGCCGTTGACGAAAACGGCCCGCTCGCCTTGGTTGACGAGCAGCTCCGAGGCCGCATGCACGACCTCGGCCTGGGCGGGGAACAACTGGCGTTTCAGCCCGGCCAGCACCAGTTGCCGGTGCGGGCGCGGCGTGCCGCTATAGACGGGGGGATTCGCCCGGTTGAGGGATTCCAGCAGTTCGTCCCCGAACTCGGAAACGAAGTCCTGAAGGCTCATGGACAGCTCGGACGATTCCTGTTCGAGCAGGTCGTCCATCGGGGACGAGGTATCAGCGGCCGGGGCCGCGTCGATGACTTGTGCGTTCATGGTGATGCTCCGAGAAGAAAAACGGGGCATGCACCACTCCCCAAGGGGCGGTGAATGCCCCAGGGTGGGAAGGAGAGATCGGCCGGATTCGGGATCTGGCCGGTGATGACGACGATCAGTACTCGCTGGGCAACAGCACCGTGGTGACGCTGCGATCCCATTCGGTGATGACCCAGACCTTCAGGCTCGGGCCGACCTCGTAGGCAGAGAACAGGCGGTCCTCTCCCGACTTCAGCGCGGCGTCGTTCTGGCGCCGGTCGCTGTCGTCGAGGTCGCCCCAGTCGGCGGACAGATGCCGCAACAGGTACGGACGGGGATTGAGCTGGCCTTGTTGAACCAGGCTGGCGACGCCCGAGGTCATGACGACCTGGCCGGGGTTGAACCTGGGAAAAGCGTGTTGGGCAACGGTGGACATAGAGATGGCTCCTTCAGGAAAAGAGGCACCTCGCCCCATCGGGGCGAGAAACCCCGGTGGGTGGAAAGAAAACGCGCCGCGGCTGCGGGCGCTGGACGATCAGTTCACGGCCCCTTCTTCGGGCAGTTGCACGACCGTGGTGCGCTGGTCGTCACTGGTGATGACGAGCAGGAACAGCCTCGGTGTGATCTTGAAACGCGACGTCATGGGTGCGCCTTGCTCCAGCGCGACGTCGTTCATCTGGCACTCGGCCTCACTGGCCTCGCCCCAGTCGCCGCGCACATGGCGCTGCACGTAGGGCAAAGGGTCGATGAGGCTCTTGCTCGCCAGCCAATGCACCCTCTCGCTCAGCTTGAGCGTGCCCAGTGCGAAGAGCGGTGGAACCTGGGGCTTGCGGCCCTGGAAGATGGACAGCATGGGGATACTCCTTGCAGGTGATGAAGAGCAGGCGGCAGGCCGCCTGCGGGGTCAGTGGATGGTGAGAACCTGTCCCAGCGTGGAAGGGCTGGGTGTGAGGTCCCAGGCCCGAATCACCGGCACGAACTTGTCCGTCAGGATTCGGGTCTCGGCCAAAGAGCCGTCGTCGCGCTCGCGGTATTCCACGGCGGAAGACTTCTGCTTGAACGTGTCGCCCTTGACGGCCAGGATGCGGCCGGTGGGTGACTGCACGACACCGGAGATCGCGCCGGCCGCGAGGGCCAGTGCCAGGTGCCACTGGGACAAGGCGCGTGCCGGAGCACGCAAGGTCTGCTGGGTCGCGCCCAGATGGGTCTCGAACGCGGGCCACAGGCCTTTGAGGCGCCGCACTTCGTCGGCGAACTGCTCCGGCTCCATGCTGATCCGGTAGAAATGCTCCGGCTCGGCCTGGGCCGGGGGGACCACATACGGCAGTAGCGTCCATTCGGGCGGCAACTCGTCCGCCTCCTGTTCGCCCAGGCCGATCTGCAGCAGCCGGACGCGTGACGCTTTCACGTCATCGCCCGCCTGGTCGCGCTGCCGGACACGACGCCCGAACACCACGACCTGCTTGAACTGCTTGTCTACCGCCTGGAACACGGACAGGTCCGCGAAATGGCGTGTCAGCCAGCCGACCATCTCCTGATCCAGCACATAGGACGGCAGGATGAAAACCAAGATTCCGGCGTACTGCAACAGGGGCAGCGTGCGCTGGTAGAAGAGCTTTTCCAGCCGACCACGGCCCTTGCCTTCGTAGCCCAGGTTGCCGTTGGCGTCTTTTGCAAGATCGCCATAGGGCGGGTTGAGCCACAAGAGGCCGAAGGCCTGCCGCGAGATCATGGTGTCCATCAGGTCACCGTGGATGCAATGATCGACCAGCAGCCGGGCGTGGCTGGCCCGCTCCTGATCGAACTCGACGGCATAGGCACTGGCCAGCTCAGGCCCGAGGGCATGGGCGGCTTCGGCGATGGCAACGCCTTCGCCAGCGCAGGGATCACAAATGCACATGGGCCCATCGCTGGGCGCGAGCGCGCTGAGGGTTCTTTCGAGGGTGGCTTCGTCGGTCGGGTAGTACCCGTTCTTGGCGAAATTCCGAGCGAGCCTGGGGAACATGAGTGCCATGGGAAGTCTCCTGTCTGGCGGGGATGAAGGACGGAAGCACGCCAAGGCATGCCTCCGCGGTGGGTCAAACCGATTCCACTTCCGGCGTCCAAATCCTGGCCGGATAGGGATAGGCGGTGAGCACGCCCTGGCGGATGAGGTCGCCCAGCGCTTCGGTGAGCGCGGGCACGTCGATGGCGAGCCGGAACCCTTGCAGCGGCCCGAGGGCCATGCGCAGTGAGCACAGCATTTCGCGCTCGCGCAGCAGCGCCAGGACTGGTGATTGCCAGTGGTCCAGCAGCGGCAGCGGGCACGTGTCCTTGACCAGGTGCCACAGGCGTGACGTGGGATCGGCCGCGGAGCGCGGCAGCAGCGCCAGGGCGCTGGCCGAACTCTTGTCGGGCCGGATGCAGCGCCGGTCGAACAGCCAGAGATTGACCATCGAGCCGAACAGCGTGCGGCGATAGCTGCGGGTCAGGCGCTTTTCAAGGCGCTCGACCGAGCCGACGAACACAGGCAGCGAACCGCCCTGGTCGGTGACGACGTAGAACTGATCCAGGCCGTCCTCGCTACGGCCCAGGGTGAGCCGTCCGATGAACTGCTGGATGGCGGTGTCGCGCGCCCAGACCGAGAGAAAGATCAAGTCGCCCTGGTCCCCGCAAACGCAGGCATCGGCCATGAGGTCGCTGCATTCGTCGATGCGGTACAGGGGCTGGTCGGATGAAATGGCAGGCATGGTGGTTTCCTCGATGTGAGGGGCGCACCGCCCGCAGGGGCAGTGAATGCCCCGTTGGGGATGAAAACGCGCAGCGCCAGGGCGAATGCCTCGGCTGCGTCGCAGGTGACGTCAGGCTCCCAGTTCGGCGAACGAACCATCGGCCTCATGCTTGACGACGCGATTGCCGACGTTCCCCGCGTAGTCCTTCTGGACCTCGGTGAACATGCTGCTCGGCACGTCGATGTGGAAATGGCCCAGGACCGCACGGTAGTAGTCCAGGCCGTGGCCGAACGGGTCTTCCTCGTGCAGGTTGCTGTACAGGAAATCCGCGTCCTCGACCTTCATGGCGCTGTCGATCAGCTCGGCAGGCTTGCGGATCGTCATGAAGAAATAGCGCAGCGGCCGATCCCAGCCGAGCATGACGGTGATGGGAAATCCCTTGTGATGGGTCTCGAAGTAGTGCTGGCTCATGGTGGTGTCCTTGGATGAGCTGGAACAGCACCGCCCGCATGGGCAAGTGCTGCCCTGGCGGGTGGGAGGAAGAGATTCAGGCCTCGGCGGATGCCGGGTTCAGATGCCGATGTGCGTGGTAGCTGCGAACGCCTGCACGCCAGGCTGCGGACTGCTCCGGTGCGAGATCCAGATAGGACAGCGGGCACGAGTAGTAGTACGGGTGCATGGATTCGTCCAGCGGCTTGTAGCCCCACTGGCCGCCGCTGCATTCGAGCAGATCGCAGCGGATGTAGCGCAGGGACTGACCCGGCGAAAGATCACGATGCACGCCTTCGACCTTGGCGGTCATTTCGACCACGGACCACAGCACGTTGCCGCGCAGGGTGTGGGCGATGACCTTCGCGCTGACGCGCTCGGTCTCCTGGGATGCAACCAGTTCCGCGATCAGGTCGGATCGCGATTGGGAAGAGAAATACCAGCCCATGAGAGGCCTCCTGGAAAGTGGAGCCGGAGGCCTCCCCGTGGGGAAGACCCCCAGCGGGTGATGGAATGCCGCGTGTGCGGCGATGGAACTCAGTGCGGACTAGGAACCGCAACCGGCTGGGCAACAGCCGAGGGTGATTCCGTGCGAGCAGCAGCCGTCTTCGGCGAGCCACTCCTGCGTTTCCTGCCTTTCGGCAGGTGTTGCGTAGTCCCATTCCTGGGCAGCGATTTCCAGGGCATGAACGCGCTGGCTTTCGGGCAACCGACTGACTTGCGCGTCGATCTCCGAACTGAAAAGCGTGACCCAGTGCTCCCAGGACAGGCCGCAACCACGCTGGGCGTGCTCGGCGGCCGTCTTGCAGACGGCCTGCCACACGGATTCGTCCAGCGTGGAACGGGGCGTATCGCAAGCGATGGTGGACATGACGAAGACCTCCAAAAAAAGCCGAGGCCTCCCCCGCATGGGGAAGGAACCCCGGCGGGTGGATGAAGAGCACCGCGGATGCGGCGTTTGCGATCACGCAGGTTCCAGTGCGGCCTGACGGCTCCACTCCTGCGTCTGGTACTGGTGCCTGTAGCCCAGTTCGCCCAAGCGGGCGACCTGCGCGCGCAAGGTGCGACGATCGATGGTCGAATCCAGTCGGACGGATTCGCCCAGCGGCCACAGGATGCCGAACAGTGCGGCGTCGCCGTCTTCGGTGCTGCCGGTGGCAGCAGCCGCAGCGGGCGTCGGCGCATCCACGCCGAAGGGCGTGGTATCGACCAGCGGGTCCGCGGATGCCTGCACGGGTGCCGGCTTCGCGGGTTTGAACGTTCTGGCGGGCTTGGCCGGCGTTGCCGCTGGCTGCGCTCCCAACTCTTCATCGAGTGGATCGATTTCCTGCGTGGCGAAGCTGCGGGCCTCGTCACGGGACAGTTTTTCGATGCCGTTGAGCGTCATGCCATCGAGGTTGGCGCGGACTTCAAACCGCGCGCCACCCGCGACCGGATAGGACTTCGCGAAGATGTAGCGGATGACGAACTCCCCGTCGTACTTGCCTTCGGGGTACTGCTCCAGCTCCGCGTCCTTGACCGCGAACTCGCCGATGGGGGTGGTCAGGCGACCGACCGTGAACGGTCCGTTCTTGCCGCGGATGGTCCGCAATGTGAGCTGACCCGGGACGACGATGGGCAGGACTGATCTCGCAGGTGCCGATGTGGCTGCCATGATGGTTCTCCTTGGGAAATAGGAAAAAGCAAGGCCCCGTGAGGGGCCATGCCGGATCAGAACGACTCGGCCATCGCCGGCTCCCGCTCCTCGACTTCCTCTGCGGGCTCGCGCTCGGCGGGCTCGACAGGCTGGTCGGCAGCGGTGTCGGCGGCAACCTCGGCTTCGGGCGCGGGTGCGTCCTCGGCCTGCGGCGCCTCGGCTTGCGCCTGGCTCGGCGAATAGACCGTCTTGCCGTCGATCTTGATGAGACCGATGTGGACCAGCGTCGATTCCAGGCTCGCTCCCGGTTCCCCGGCGCGCTCGCCCTTGGTGCGGATGTACGGATCGATCTTCATGTCGTTCAACTTGAAGCCGATCAGCACCTTGCGATCCCCCTCGATGGCCTGCACGCACCGGCGGACCAGGTGCTCGGCCTCGGGGGTGGCGACGATGGTGTCGATGTACCGATATTCCGGTTCACCGACAGGCCCGGCCAGTGCCGCGACGCAGCACGACAGGAACGGATCGCCATCCTTGGGGGTGACGTCCTTCGGACGGCTGAGGTAGCCGATGCCGCGCGTGATCAGATCGTGCTGCCTGATCGAAGCCAGTTCGGCCCGGTCAAGCGGCTCGGCCTTGAGCAGACGCGCCTTGAGACTGGCGCCCGGCTTGCCGGCGTGCTCGCCCTTGTCGCGGATGTACGCATCGCCCCAGAGGTCTCCGAGGCGGAAGCGTACCAGCGGGCGCTGCTTGGGATCGTCAACGCCGATGTAGCGCTCGACCAGCTTCTTGGCCTCGGCACCCGAGACCTTGACGTCGAAGTAGCGGTAGCTGGGGTCCTTGGCGGAACCGACCAGCGCGGCGATGGTGCATGCCAGGAAGGGCTGCGCACGGCGGCCGCCCCGGACGGGAACCTCGCGGGCACGCTGGATATATCCGATGCCCGAGGTGTGGATGTCGAAATACGATTTCTCGCTGGACGCGGTGTTCATGGTGAATCTCCATAGGGATGAAGCGGAGACACACCGGCCCACGCATGCGGGGAAAGGTGCGTAACCCCGCGGTGGGTTGATAAGGCGAAAGCATCCGCCACCAGAGACTGGTGGCCGCTCGCGGACGGATGCGGTGCGAGCTGGGTGATCAACGCGGTGGAACCGCGCCGTAGCCTTGAAGATCGTGGCTACCTGGGATGCTGCTGACGGCTGTCAGCGAGGCACGGGGGCAGCATGGGCGGGGTTCGCGCGCGCGGCAGCAATCAATCGGCATCCGGGCGCTTCCCTTTGTCCGCGCCGCCTGGCGCCTCCCACAGGCACTTGGGGCCGCGCAGGTGGTCGGGGGTGTCGGTGCGGAGACGGCTGGGGCGGCTCCAGGCGCCGCCGCCGCGCATGCCGACCAGCCGCCAGTCGGCGGCGCGCAGGCTGGCACCGCCTTCCTCGGGCAACGTGTAGGTGATCAGCCGCGTGTAGCCCAGGGCCTTGGCCGCCTTCCAGGCCGCGCTGTAGAGCTTGCTGCAGGCGTTCGGTGCGCCGTTGGTGCAGAGCCGGGTGACTTCGAGCGTCCAGCCGTCATCCAGGTGGCGGGCGACCGGGCGACCGACGATGGCCACGCCGCAGATGCCATCGGTGGCGGACAGCGCGACCGCCAGGGCGAACTTTGCCCCCTGAACCGGCCGGTGGTGGCGGTGGTGCTCCTGCACGAAGGCATTGGCACAGCGCAAGGACACCGGCAGCAGCTGCAGCGATGGCGAGGTCGATGGCCCGCCCATGTGCGTCAATCGCCGCAGAAGCAGGCGATCGGTTCCTCGGCGGCGTCGAACAGATCGCCCTGGTCGGCGGCGAAGCGTGCCAGGTCGGCGTAGCTCGGGCCATCGGCGCGAAACCGGGCGCCGCTGGGCTTGCTCGCCAGGTTCAGCGATTCCATGCGAATCCACCACACCGCGGCCTCGGGTCGAGCCTTGATGAGGGCCAGGCGCTGCCCGCGCGGCTTGAGGAAACACAGGTCGCAGTTGCCTTCGAGCGTGCGCCCGTTGACCGTCAGCAGGTCGAGGTCGAACGGCTGCGCCTGCCAGAAAGCGCTCACGTCGCGCACGGTGACGCCGGCATCCGCCAGCGGCATGCACATGGTCTCGTGGGTCGATTCGGTGGAGTGTCCGCGCGCGCGAATCTTGGCGACGCGGCGCTGCTCGTCGGCGCGAATGCCGATCATCTGGTCCCAATCCGTCCACCCCAGATGCCGCAGGTAGCGGTGCATCGGGCGGATCTTCAGGCTGGTCGTGCAGCCGCGTGCGACGGGGTTGGGCAGGTACTGCCGCTTGCGGATCAGCGCCTCGAACGGCTCGCCCTGGCGGCTGGCCCGGTCGAAGTCCACCAGCGTGAAGCCCGGTTCGATGGACAGGTATTCCAGCCAGTGGATCGGCACCCGCCAGTGCCCGGCACAGTCGCGCACGAAGCGCAAGGTCGCTTCCACTTCCTTGCCGGGGTTGGCGAAGCAGACCACGGTGTCGGCAGGCAGACCGCTATTGGCCTGCAACACGCGCCAGAGCATGTAGGCGCTGGTGCGCCCGCCCGAGAAGCTGATGCAAGTCGGTTGAGTGATCTTGAACGGGTCGTGCATGCGGTCGTCTCCGTGGGCATGTCGGCGGGCATGCCGACGAGGCGGGCCAAGGCGGCCGGAGACGAACGCGTGCACACAGCAATGGCCGCGGTGCGGAGAAAAGAAAGCCCCCATGAAGGGGGCCATGAGGGGACGGGAGTAGCCGCGCTACGCCGATGACACCACCTCCAGCGACAGGTGCGTCGTGGTGGCGGACAGCATCAGATCGTCCGTGCTGTGCAAGATGCGTGCGAAGACGCCTTCCTTCGGGTCGAAGAATTCGCCGAAGTCGTCGCCGCCCAGCTCGGCGCGCGCCAGTTCCCACCAGTCGTCAAACGGGTCGGTATCCGGGTTGCAGCCGACGGCATAAGCCAGCAGCTTCACGCGGCCATCGGGACGGCGCTCTCCCTGCTCGGCGAGGAAGTACACGCCCTGGTCTTTGGCGAGGACGACGCGGCATTGGTTGGCGACGGCCTCGGCCAGCACGGGGCGCAGGTCGGAGCCTTTGAATCGCAGTGACATGATTGATCTCCTGAAGAAAAAGGCCCTCCACCCGAACGGATGGAAGGCCTTGGGGGCAAGTTGCCTATAGGTAGAGGACTCAGCCGTAGTGGCGCTGGGCGTCCTGCCATGTGACGAAGCGTGCATCCCGGCCGACCGAGACTGGAAGCTCTGCGTCCAAGGCCTCTTCGAGCGAGAAGTGCGTTGCTTGGTCGAACTGCACCCAGCCGAACTCGTTGGACCAGAAGCCAGCGCTGTCGCTGATGGCGGACTCATTGGGCGAATACACCACCCAGCAGTCGCTTGCCTCGCACGTCATGCCGCAACCGCCTGGCGTCGCCGGCTGGCCTTGGCGTCGATCACGCTCACGTCGATCAGGCGCCAGCGCCCGTCGTCGATAAGCCGCTCCAGCACTTCACCGAGCATGTCGAAATACACCTCGTCGTGCCGATCGATCAGCTCGCCGTCGCGGCGCAGCTCGACCACGTAGGTGTCGCCGCCGCGGTCGTAGAGGATCGTCACCTGGCCCTCGAACTTCGCGGTCGAAACCGAGAAGCTGATCGCCGGGGGTGTCTCGATGATCTTGGACGGCTTAGGATCGACCCAGGTGAAGTCGCGGGCACCCGCATCAACCAGCATGTGGGTGATGCGCCGGAACCCGTCGGGAGCCGGCATTTCCTCCAACTGCTGGATGAGCTGCCCCAGTTCCATGCACTGTGGCTCGGGGATGGGCAGCTTGGCAGGCGCGGAGCCGAGGATGTGCCTGGTGATGGTGTAGGGAACACCGTCCGCGGTCTTCTCGGTGATCACTTCCGGGGTGTCCGCGCGCAGGCCGTCGAAGCGGCGGCGGGCATACGGTTGGACATGCACCTTGGCGCCTTCGCTGGGAACGGCAGTCACCAGGTTGGGATCGAGCACCGCGAACTCGCTGGGCTTGAGCTTGATGACGATGGCGTCGTCGTTGGCCGCGACCACCTTGCCGTCGAAGGGCTTGGGGTCTATGGCGAAGCCCAGCGTCGAGGACTGCGGTTGATCATCGAAAAAGCGGTACTTGATCGACCGCACGTTGCGGGGCACATGGCCTGCAACAAGCGAAGGCATCAGGGTCTTGATGAGAGAGCGATCCATGGGAATCTCCTTGAGGAAGAACAAGGGATTCCCAGCCCACAAGGAAGAGATCCCTTGTGGGTGGGTGGGCGAGGTGCGGCCCGTATGAAGAAACGACCAACACGGTCTCCCGCGCTTGCAGCCTTGAAGGTCTCGGCTGCCTGGGCATGTGTCGGCAACGCCGACGAACATAGGGGCAAGGATGACCCTGGAACGGGTTGCCCGCCCATATAAAACGGCATCCGGACGTTTCCCTTTGTCCGTGCTGACTGAGGTAAATCTGGCAGGGTCCTATGCCGTGATCTGCCCCAAAACAGCATCAGAAACGCTAGGAATTGTCGCGTTCAATCACCTGAACAACCAAAGTCATGATGTTCAGGTAAATGAACACATCTAGCGAAAAAATATCCACAACCCATTGAATTCGCTGAGATTCAAACCTGGCATAGATTTTGCGAAACGATCTTTAAAGGAGGGTCTGTTTTGAGCCTTTCAGACATCAAGATAACGGAGAGTCCGTATGTCTATTGTGCTCAGCAAAACCTCTCTCAAGCAGCGCCTCTTGCCACTGGTCCGTGGTTACGACTTGCTGTTGCTGCTCCCTGTGAGCATCTTATGCGGCATCGGCTTGGTGACCATGTATTCAGCGGCCTTCGGCCATGGCACGCACTTCGTCGATCATGGCCGCAACATGCTGCTGGCCGCTGGCATCCTGCTGGTGGTGTCTCAGGTACCGCCGCAGCGGCTGGCGGCGCTAGCTGTGCCCATCTATGTGGTGGCAGTGGCCCTGCTTGTCATGGTGGCGTTGTTTGGCATCACCAAGAAAGGAGCGCAGCGCTGGATCAATGTGGGCATGGTGATTCAGCCGGGCGAGCTGTCGAAAATCGCCGTCCCCATGATGTTGGCGTGGTGGTTCCAGTCGCGTGACGGTATGCCCCGATGGCCCACCTTTCTGGGCGCGTTCGGGCTCCTGATGCTGCCCGTCGGCTTCCTGATGAAACAGCCCGACCTGGGCACCTCATTGCTCGTGATGGGCGCAGGCTTGGCGGTCATCTTCTTCGGTGGCCTGCCGTGGAAGCTGCTTATCCCCCCGGCGGTGCTGACCGTGGTGGGCATCTTCCTACTGATCTGGAACGAGCCCAGGCTATGCGCCGATGGCATGAGCTGGTACTTTTTGCACGACTATCAGCGCACCCGCGTATGCACGCTGTTGGACCCCACGCGCGACCCGCTTGGCAAGGGTTTCCACATCATCCAGGGCATGATTGCTATCGGTTCGGGCGGCATATACGGAAAAGGGTTTATGCGTGGCACACAGACACACCTGGACTTCATCCCCGAGCGCACCACCGACTTCATCTTCGCCGTCTATTCGGAGGAATTTGGCTTCGTTGGAAACCTGATCCTGATAGGCAGCTTCCTGTTCCTCGTGCTCCGCGCGCTGCTGATCAGCGTGCGTGCGAATTCCGTTTTTGGCCGTCTGCTGGCGGGTGGTATGGCGACCATGTTTTTCACCTACGCCTTCGTCAACATGGGCATGGTCAGCGGCATTCTGCCCGTGGTGGGGGTGCCGTTGCCCTTCGTAAGCTATGGTGGCACTGCGATGGTCACGTTGGGCCTGGGGCTAGGCTTACTCATGTCCATCGCTCGCGACCGGGAACCCAAGCAACGTCCCTCGTCGCTTGGTTAAATGCGCAGGCCGCGCCCGCGTCACTCTCGTCCACTGAACTGGCTCGGGTCTAGCTTCTCGATGTACGCCTGAAATGGCGCACCACCGACATGAGCAACGCAATGACGGTCAGCGGTATCACGTAGCTAAGCATCACGTTGGAGAAGGCCGTTAGGAGGGTAGCCTGCTGGATCGACAGTACCAGCCAAGCGATGTAGATCGCGTAGTAGGCGAGGAGCAAACCACCTTCCCAGCGTGCAATGTTGCGGCCGGTTGTCAGGATCGGCAGGCAGGCGAAAGCCACGGCGAGCATCACCCACAGGTCGAAGTTGCGTGCCGTTTCCGGTACTGGCAGGCTGCCCGAAGCAACCAGGCCAGATGCTCCGATGACGGCGAAGATGTTGAACACGTTGCTGCCTAGCACGTTACCGACCGCGATGTCGCCCTGGCCGCGCAGGCCAGCGACCACTGAAGCAGCCATTTCCGGCATCGACGTGCCGATCGCGACAATAGTTAGGCCGATCACCAAGTCACTCACGCCATAGGCCTTAGCCACCGCCTCTGCGCTCACTACCAGCCAGTCAGCGCCGAGGACGAGCATCCCGAGGCTGGCCGCGATGAGCGCGATTTGAACGCTCCAGTGACGGTCCCAGTTCGATGTGGGGATCTCGCTGGTGAACTGGCTTTTCGCCATCTTCGATACGCTGCGTGACTGGTGGATCAGGAACGCGGTGTAGGCCACGATCAGTGAGAGAAGAAAACTGCTTTCGATACGGCTGATACTACCGTCCAGCGTCATCACCACCAAGAGCAAGGACGCACCGATCATGATGGGGATTTCTTGGCGGATGACCTGCTCGGAGACCACCAAGGGGGTGATGAGTGCCGATATGCCGAGGATATGAAGGAGTTTGGCGATTTTGCCGCCGACCACGTTGCCAATAGCTAGATCGGACGAGCCGGCGAGCGTGGCGTCCACAGACACTGCTAGCTCCGGCGCGCTGGTGCCGAAAGCGACCACAGTGAGGCCAACCACCAGTGGGGAAATGCCCATCGACACAGCCAACCGCGAAGCACCGCGCACCAGAAGGTCAGCACCGGCGACGAGGATGACGAAACCGAGAAGTAGCAGGAGTATGTGGTCGAACATGGACGACTGGGTGACGGCTGAGTGGAGTGACGATTAGACATAAGAGTAACAATGGTCGTCAGTATGAATTAGACCTTTTTCGACAAAAAAAAAGCCCCTCGAAAGGGGCTAGTTGGGTCAGGCTTCGTACACGAAGTAGTGCTCGCGCTGACGCGGGAAGAAGACATGCTTCCACGTGCCGCCGCTGGTGTTGCCACCGTCGAACACGACCATTTCGTAGTCGTCAATGTCGGTGTCCACCAGATCGGTGCTGGCGATATGGCGCATGTGCAGCGTGCCGTGCGTGCGCTCGAATACCAGGATCTGGCCGATGGCGTCGTCCTGGCTCATGGCGTTGACGCAGGCTCCGAGCTGGTGCTCGAAGTCGGGTGCGTGCGAGATGAGGTCGGGGAACATGAGATTGCTCCTATGAAAATGGACCAGCCCGGCTCCTGGCGTGGAGACGGGCTGGCATTGGGGGGACAAAGAGGAAGACTGGCGCGCCGCGCGGCTGTTAGGACTCGGCCAGCGGCAGGCCCAGCAGCGCGGGTGCGTCGGCATCGAGGATGAGGATGCGTACATCGGCCTGGCCGACCAGTTCAAGGATGTTCGCCAGGTCGTCCGGCATGCCCTTGTGGCGGTGCTCCTGCCGAAGCTGCTCGGCGGTGATGCCCTCGGCGTGCTCCAGGTTATGGTCCGTCCAGGGCGTGGAGATCAGCTTCACACCGATCGCCGGGCTGTACGGCACACGGAAGGCGATGAACAGCATGGCCTCCGGCGTGGCGATGTCCGCCAGGTCGGCGAGGTAGTGCCAGGTATCGACCGTGATGTGCTCACGGCTGATCTCCCAGCACCGGCTGTAGTAGCCGGTCTCGAAAGTCAGGCGCTGCACCACTTCCCGCGCAGCCTCGGCCGAATAGCTGTCACCGATGTGGACCGGGCGACCGTCAAAGTCGTCGCCATGGACGGCATAGACCACGGCGCCGATCACACCTTCGCCGCTGACACCTTCTCCGGCATCGCATTCGGCCAGTACCTCGGCGCTCACGCCTTCGGGGCCATTGCAGACCACGGCGAAATCGTTGGTGACGATGCAGGACGATGAAACCAGTTCCTCGTCGGAGAGGTGCTCTTGGCTTGCATGGATGTTTCGCCAGACATGCGGGCTTCCGTCCTCGTAGCTGATGCACAGCGTGCGGACGATTTTCAGATTCCAGTAGCCACGGAGAAAGGGATTGGGTTTCTGGGACATGGGAACTCTCCAGATTGAATAATGGAGCCAATTCCCGCCACCGGGAATTGGACCCGGTGGGTTGAAAATGGAAAATGCGTCAGGCAACGCTGACCTTGGCGGTGCCAGCACTGCGCTGGACGACGGGAAATGAATCGAGGGATATGGCCTCGTAGGCGCATTTCCCTCGTGGGGCGTGAACGGAAACGCGGTGATGTGCCGGAAACCGGCTCACCAACCGTTGTAGTTCACCAGCAGGTCGGCGATGACCTTGCGGCGTTGCAGATCGAGACCGTCGAAATCCGACAGTCCGTGGAAGTGGCAGCGCTTGAGCATGGCACCTCCCTCGCGCGCGTTGTAGAAGCTGACCATGGCGGACAGGAACATGCGTTCGCCGCTGCTCAGGACGCCGAGGGCGTCGTTGAGCCGCAGCATGTTGGGACGCAGATCCCACTTGCTCTTGGCCTGGTTCAGACCTTCGCGGGTGCCGTCGCCGAACCATTCGGGGCCAGCGATCTCGACGCCGCGCTTCCAGGCCTCGAAAAAGGCTTGGGGCGCGGCTGCGAAATGCTGTTCTTCCTGCATGATCTGATCGACAACTTCCCTCGGCAGTAGCTGGTTCATGACGTGATTCCTCCAGTTGGATCAGGGAATGGCGAGCTGGGACCAGCCGCCTCTTTCGAGGGCACGTTGAGCGGCGGCGTAGCTGCGGAAGTACTCGCGGGATTCCCGCGAAACAGGGCCTTGGGTATCGCGCGTGCCGATGTAGTGACCGGCGGCGCTTTGCAGGACTTCGAGCGGCAGGAACTTGCCGCAGTAGGTCGAGGCCAATTGGCCGAAAGAGGCTTGCTGGGACATGGACGGGCTCCTTGGAAAAGCGGGGCCTCGTCCCTCACGGGATGGCAGCTCCCGCACGCGGTTGATAAAAAGCATCGACGTCACGGGGACGCGCGTCCGCGGAATGGATGCGATGCGGACTGGTGGGCAACGCGGAAGAGACCCGCGGCAGCCTGGAACCCTGGCTGCTGGCATGTGCTGACGAATCAGCGAACATGCGGGCAGCTTCGTGCGCAGGCCGTGCCGCGTCAGTTGGAAAACGGCATTCGGCCCAGCCCCGATTGATGCGTGCAGAGAAAAAGAAACCCCGCATCGAGTGCGGGGCTGTGAGGAGCGTCGGTGCGGGGTCAGTCGGGCGTGTCGCCCAGGATATGCTTCTTCCACAGGTCAATTGCCTGCTCGGGCGGAAGCTCGGCAAGGATGATGATGGGCTGGGTCTGCCGAGCGCGCAGCGAAGCGAAGTACGCCTTGCGGTCGGCAATGGCCTTGAGCTTGATGCCCTTGATGAACAGAAGTTTGCCGTCCTTGATGAACAGCACCCTGTTGCCGATGTCGCGCTTGAACGCGGCTCGCAACTTGCGTTCCCCGTGCATGGCTTCGGCCAGTTCATCGACCAGGAAGTCGAGCGTCATGTCGATGTAGTGAGGGTCTTCGCCCTCCTGGCCGAGGTCGAGCGGAGCAGGCGGCAGACCCTTGGCGAAGGCTTCGGCCTGAGCCAGAAGCGCCTTCTTGCCATCGAGCGCACGCAGGAATGTCGAACCGCCGTTCCCGCCGTTGCGGGCCTCGGCAATAGGAGTGCCGTCGAATACGACAATGGCGGTGAAGCACAGCGTTTCGTCGCTGGCGAAGTCGTACACTCTGAGATCTTTGAGCGTGATGCGGTCTTGCTTGGTGATGTTTTCCATGTGAAGTCCTGAAATCGACCGGGTGGCGACATGCCCCCGACGGGACGTGGCCGCCATCCCGTGGGTTGGAGAAAAAGAGGCATCGATGCCCCGGTGGGCAGCGTTCGCCGGTGAGATGCCGAGGCGAACTGGCGGGTGGCGCGGGTGGAGCCCGCGGCAGCCTTGACACCCTGGCTGCAGGCTGCTGCCGATACGTCGGCAATGCAGGAGTGAGAATGGCGCGCCCCGCAGGCTGCGTCGCCGATCAATCCGAAGCGGTCGAGCCCGTCTTGTGCAGGCACTGCACCAGGCGCTCGCCCAGCCATGCCATGCACGGGACGGCCATGGAGTTGCCGATCGCCTTGTAGCGCGGCGCATCCGCGGCATGTTTGCCGCGGTACGGGATCAGCGTGTAGTCGTCGGGCATGCCTTGCAGCCGCTCGCACTCCACCGGCATCAACCGCCGCACACGCCAGTGCGACCAGTCGCCGGGGCCAGGGTCGTTCCAGTCGTAGCGGAAATGCGCCTCGAAGTCGGGGAGCAGCACATGGGGCTTGTCCGCGCCGCCGCCGCTGGTGCGCAGTGCGGCCGCTACGTTGCCGCCCAGCTCGGCGGCAAGACCCTGCTCGCGGCCGCGCAGGGACACGCACGCCACCATCGGCACGCCGTAGCCCGGCTTGCCGTTGGACAGGACGGTGCAAGCGACCTGGCCATGGCCCGACTCGAAGCGCACTTCACCGCGGTTGTTCTGCGCGAACGCGATGGCGGGTACGACTCCGGCGTTCGCATGGCTGTTGCGATGGCCGCCAGCACGCAGAGTCGGCGTCAGGTCGAGCGTGGCATCCGCGCCGCTGCCCTGGGCAGTGAAGGCGATGATCGGAACACCCTTGCCGGTGCCGTCCTCGCTGCTGCCCTTGCCGTTGTTGGCGGTGTCGAGGGTGTGGCTGATGCTGCCTGCGACGGACTGCACCAAGTAGGTCTCGGTGCAGATGTCGTGCTTAGGGCCGCCCGCCATCAAACTGGCTGCAAGATTGGTCGGACCACGCCCATTGCTGAATCCGAACGTCGTCGTGACCTCGCCGTAGAGCTGCTTCAGTCCTGCATATCCGCCTGCTGGGTCAGCACCAGGTCCAGTAGCGCGGGCAGCTTCTTGCCACGGCGCGCGGCCCGCACAAGAATCCCCGAGCAGGCCTGCGCGCTCAAAAAGTACTTCTGCGGGATCGAGGTCATCTCCACCACTTGCCACAAGAAACACGCGCTTGCGGCGTTGGGCGACACCGAAATATTGAGCGTCGAGCACGCGCCAGGCGATGCGGCGGCGGGGTCCAGACACACAACCAGCGTGCGCCCACCGATCCCCTGGCGGCTGGAGCGCACGGCTTTCTCCGGCCAGTGCCCCCAGGAAATGCCCGAAGGCATTGCTGCGGTCGTTGAGGACGCCGGGGACGTTTTCCCAGACGAGCGTGACCGCCGGGCGGCGGGCTTGGTGGCGGGTTTGGTCGATGGCATTGGCAAGCTCCACATAGGCAAGGGTCAAGGCACCGCGCGGGTCATCCAGCCCACGGCGCGCACCGGCCACGCTGAACGACTGGCACGGCGTGCCGCCGACCAGGATGTCGGGCGCCGGCACCGTGCCGGCGCGCACTTGGCGGGCGATCGCGGTCATGTCGCCCAGGTTGGGCACGTGGGGGTAACGGTGGGCGAGCACGGCGCTCGGGAACGGCTCGATTTCGGCGAACCACGCGGCTTCGAGGCCGAGGGGTTGCCAGGCGAGGCTCACGGCCTCGATGCCGCTGCACACGCTGCCGTACAGCAGTGGCACGGCCTGGGGCGCACCGCGTGGGGTGCGAGGTTGCGGGTTCATGTCGGGTCTCCTGTTCGTGTGGCCCAGGGCGGGCCGGGACGTTGATCGGCAGGAGAAAGGCGCCGAAGGCCGTGTGGCCTTCGGCTCGGGAGGACAGAACCACCCGTGGGCTGTTGCAGGCCCGGTCGTCGCTAGAACCGTCTGCTGTCAGCAATCGCACCCGGCGCATGTCGTGGTTGGCGCCGGCATCTTCTGGCGCACATCCGCGCACAAAAGGAGCCCAGTTTTTCGCCGTTGGGCACGGCATCGAATACCGCTGACCACGAAGGGTCTCCGGGTGGCTCGCAGCCTGGCAAGCCATCGGGGGACCCTTCGCAGAGGCGGAAAAATGCAGATCAGCAGAACACGCCGGGAAACCCCGGACACGGTTCGCGGAGAAGCTACCTTCAGGCCCCGCGGCCGGGGGGCGGCCGAGCGGGACGCGCACACGGACAAGAGAAGGCGTTGCGCGCTGGGCGTCCCGCAGGGCGTGCGGGACATGGACCACGCCGCCGATGGCGGGCACGGCTCTCGGGGAGCGGGGTCGGTCAGGAGCCCTTGCGGCCGCTACTGCGCGGGCGCGAGGCACCGCGCTTGGACGTGCCGGAATCGACCGGCAGCGTGCCTTTGCAGTCGGGGTAGCGACTGCACGACCAGAAGGGGCCGGTCTTGCCGGTGCGCTGGCGCGTCGGTGCGCCGCACTGCGGGCAAGCGGGACCCTGGGGAACCTTGATGGACAGCGAGGTGCTGCCGTACTGCACGATCAGTTGCGAAATCCATGCGGCCTGCTTGCCGATGAACACATCCAGGGTGAGCTGTCCGGCCTCGATCATGTCGAGCGCCTGCTCCCACACGGCGGTGGTTCCGGGGTCGGCAATCGCCGCGGGCACAGCGTCGATCAACGTGAATGCCGCATCCGATGCGCGAATGGAGCGTCCTTTCTTCACGAGATAGCCCCGCGTCAGCAGGCCGGTGATGATGTTGGCGCGCGTGGCTTCGGTGCCAATGCCCGTCGTGTCCTTCAACTTCTGCTTCAGGCGCGGGTCGGTCACGAAGCGCGCCACGCCTTTCATCGACTTGACCAGTTCGCCCTGGGTGTAGGGCTTCGGAGGCAACGTCTTGAGCGCCTTGACTTCGGCCTCGGCCACTTGGCATGCCAGGCCCTCGCGCAGCGCGGGGAGTACCTGGCTGCGCGCGGTGGTTTCCCCGTCTTCGTCCGCTTGCGGCTCGGCCAACACCAGGTGCCAACCCTGGGCGGCCACCTGCTTTCCTGTGGCCACCAGCTTCTGCTGGCCGCAGGACAGCTCGGCGATCGTGCGGTCGAACTCGTGGTGAGGGAGGAACTGCGCCAGGTAGTGCGCGCGGATCAGCCGGTACACCGCCAGTTCCTTCTCGCTCATCGCCGAGAGGTTCGCGGGTTCCAAGGTGGGAATGATGCCGTGGTGCACCGTCACTTTGCCGTCGTTCCAGGCGCGCGAGCGCTGGGAGCGGTCGAGCTGGCCCATGATCGGGCGCAGCGAGGGGTCGGTCTTGAGCAGGCTGTCCAGAACAGTCGGCACCTCGGCGAACATGCTTTCGGGCAGGTAGCCCGAATCGGAACGCGGGTACGTGGTGGCTTTATGGGTCTCATACAGGGCCTGGGCGATCTCCAGCGTCTCCTGCACATCCAGCCCAAGCTGCTTGGAACAAACCTCCTGAAGCGTTCCCAGTTCGAACAGCAGCGGTGGCCCTTCGCGCACGCGCTCGGTCTCGACTGACACGACCTGGGCGCTGCCCGCAGCGCGGATCTGCTGCGCGGCCTGCTGGGCCACCGGCTGCTGCAGGCAGCGGCCGGCGTCATCGGTGCAGCCATCGGGCGGAACCCACTGCGCGCTGAAAACCTGTCCACCTGCGGAAAGGGACACGTCGATGGCCCAGAACGGCACCGACTTGAAGGCCGCGATCTCGCGGTCGCGGTCCACGACCAGCTTCAAGGTCGGCGTCTGGACGCGGCCGACGGACAGCACGCCGTCGTAGCCGGCCTGACGCCCGAGCACCGTGAACAACCGGCTGAGGTTCATGCCGACGAGCCAGTCGGCCCGCGAGCGCGCCAGCGCCGAGTAGTACATCGGCAGCGTGTCCGCAGACGGCCGCAGCTTGCCGAGCGCGGTGCGGATCGACGCATCGTTGAGCGCCGACAGCCATAGTCGCTCGATGGGGCCGCGGTAGCCGCATAGGTCGATGATCTCGCGGGCGATCAGCTCGCCCTCACGGTCGGCATCGGTGGCGATGACGAGATGGGTCGCCTTCGCCAGAAGCGCCTTGACGACCTTGAATTGCGTGGCGGTCTTTGGTTTGACCTCGACCCGCCATTGCTGGGGAACGATGGGCAACTGCTCCAGAGACCAGCGTTTGAGCGCCGCGTCATAGACCTCGGGGGCTGCCGTTTCTACGAGATGGCCGATGCACCAGGTGACGGTGACGCCGGAGCCGCTGAGACAGCCTTCACCGCGCTGCGTCGCGCCGAGAATCCGGCCAATGTCTTTGCCCTGGGAGGGCTTCTCGCACAAGAACAGCCGCATGTCCGTCCATCCGATTTCCGTGGTTCATTGAGTTGCTGGAATCGAGGATGCCGAGCACCACCAGGGGCAGCAGCAAACAAGCCGCATGCGGTGGCGACCACTTTCACGGGATGGAATGGCGGGGACGGGAGTGGCGTGCGGCCGGGGGTGTGCGGTTCGGGAGCCGCGGCTTTCGGGCGCGCGTGGAAGCCGGTGGACGTTGATGGAGCTATCCCCTGGGGATAGCTCGCGAGGGCATGGGGCGACGAACGACTGCCGTCGCCCCATGCCGGGTCACTTCCTGCGCTTCGGCTCCTTCGGCGCGGTCGGTTCCTGGGCGGCCTGGGGCTTCGGCTGCGCCTCCTGCGCGGTCTCCTGCTGCCTGGGGCTGAGGGTCACGGACTCGATGCGGAACGGCAGGATGCCGACGCTGCGCGCGTTGATCTGCCAGGTCTCGCGCGGCTGATCCTCGTTGTCCGTCCAGGGTTCGCGTTCCATGCGGCCGACGACCAGCACACGCATGCCTTTCTGGTACAGGTCCTTCCAGTGCGCGGCGTCGCGGTGCCAGATTTCCACCGGCGCCCAGAAGCCGCCGCGATCCTCGAAGGTGCCATCCTTCTTGGGAATGGGGTTGTCGAAATAGACGTTCAGGCGCAGAAGGCGGCTGGGCTCGTCGTTGCCGTTGGGGAACTCCCGGTACTCGGGGGGCGAACCGATGTTGCCTTCGCCAGAAAAATGCGTGCTCATGTTGCAATCTCCGTGGTGGTTGAAATACCCGCACCTGGTTGGCGGCGGGCGCGTGCTGGGGTGCCCTGCGCGATCACCGATCGCGCAGGGTGGGCGGTGTGGACTTGAGCCGGCGCAGGTAGGCGTCTTCCGCCTCGGCGGCCTTGCTGGCGCACTCCTGGGCCTGCCTGCCCAAGGTGTGCAACAGGCTGATCTGCATGTTCAGCGTGATGCGCTGAAGCTCGATCGCGTGCAGGTCGGCCAGGAGGTTGACCGGCGTGCTGGTGCTCGCCATCAGCTCCTGCCACAGGGCCACGCCCATGGCTGACCTGTCGTGCTTGCGCCAGCGCAAAAACACCGTGCCTGCGCCAGTGGTCTGCTGGGCCAGTTCGATGGGCAGCAGGTGGAAGGGATGCCCGACCGCCTGTGGCAGCACCTGTCGCTGCGCCAAGCCAATCAACTCGTCGCGCATGGCGAAGCACTGGCTGGCCCAGGCCTCCAAGTCCCCTTTACCTTTAAAAGGCTTTAAAAGGCCTTTTAGAGAGCCTGCATGTTCCAGCCGCATGAAGGCGGTCTGTTGCAGCGGGCGGAAGTAGCGGGTGTCGCGGTTCGGGTCGCTCATGCTTGCGCGTCCTCGCCCGCGGTGGTCTCGGGTGCCTCGGTGGTGGTGGCCTCGTCGCTGGGCGATGCGGTTGCGGCAGGAGCCTCACCGCGCTGTTGCAGACCGCGGCGCACGATGGGCGGCGCGAACTTCGAGCGGCGCGTGCCCTCCAGCACGTCCTGCGGCAACTCGCCGTACTTCTCCAGCGCCGCCCGCGCAGCCGCATTCTTGGAAGCGAAGTCGTCGCGGGTGCAGCCCGAGTAGCGGTACTGCTGGGCCAGGCTGAAAAGACTGCGCAGCGCATGTGCGCCTTCGTTGAGCCAGCGTTCGAGCGTCGAGCGATCGATCAGCGCGGTGTGGTGCGCGAGGATCAACTTGCGGGCGATGTCGTCGTAGTCGGCGAGCAGATACACCGCGGCAAAGCCCAACTGCGCATTGACGAATAGCGGCAGCTTGACGGGCTGCACGTTGAGGTTCTCGCCCAGGGTGAGTGCCGGCGGCACGCTCGCCAACGCCTGGTCCACCTGCTCGCGCAGCGATTGCAGCGTGGCCTTCGTCTGGTCGAGCTTGTCCTCGATGCGCAGCATCCAGAAGTCGCTGTACGGGTCGTCCTGCTCCGAGCCGCGCCGCATCTTGTTCATCTGGGCGATGTAGCCGTTCAGGCCGACGATGCCCGGTCGCCCCTCGGCGGCGGCGCGGCCGTGCCAGATGCGCGAGGCGTGGTGCGTGTGCAGCGTCAGCGACATCGCGCTGCGCAGGGAGCCGAGATTCAGTTGCAGGGGTTCGTTGGTGGTTGCCATGGTGTCCGCTCGTTGTTGGAAAAGAGCGGACAGCTTCGGCAGGTGCCGGAAGGCAGTCAGTCAACAAACCGAAACCCGCCCGTCCCCGGTTCAGGGCGCGGCGGGTGCATGCGGCGCGAGCTATCCCCTGGGGATAGCGCCATGGAGCGCCAAGGAACGCTGCACGCCTGGATCAGCGTGGACAGGGCCGATCCCGCGGCAGGCGATCGAGGCCTGGCGTGCAGCGGTTCGACGTCGTAGCTGTCAGTGGAACTATCCCCAGGGGATAGTTCCATGGAGCGCCAAGGAACGCTGCGCGCCCGGCTCAAGCCCGGACAAGGCCGCTCCCGCCGCAGGCGATCGGGGCCTGGCGTGCAGCGGTTCGACGTGTAGCCGTCAGTGGAACTATCCCCTGGGGATAGCTCTACTGGAAGCCACTGGCATCCACTTCACCGCCTTGCAGGCCCGCTCACTTGCTGGCGAGCAGGTTGCGCAGCCGTTCGATGTGCTGCCTGGCGACTTCTGGCGGCACCGGCTTGCCCTGCGGCTGGGATGGTGGCGGTGCTGGTGGTGGCCGCTCATTCGGCGGAGCGTGTGCCGATGGCGCGTCTTTCTTGGCCCAGGCGTTGAACTCGCCATGGATGGCCCGCTGGATGATGCCGAACAGATACCCGGCAGGATTGCGGATGCCATGGCTGCTGCATCGTGCGGCCCATTCGTCCAACACGGCCTGCCTCAGCGCGGCATCGACCTGCTGCAATGCCACCCGCGCACCTGTCTGCTGCTCTGCCTTCAGTTCCGCGAAGCGCTTGGGCCATTGCAGGTCGCCCAGCGCGCGCGCCTGCGCCTGTGCCTGCGCGGTAGTACGTACTTCATTCATACGACTACTACGTACTGTACGGGCCTGATTCGGATTCCGAAGAGAGGCGTCTGGCGCGGGTTTCGACCCTGCTTCGGATTCCGAAGTGGGGTCATCGGGATTCCGAAGAAGGCTCGTCGGCCCTTCTTCGGATTCGTGTGCGGCATCCTCCTGTGGATAACCTTCGTGTGCCCCGACGCCCTGGCTGGCGAGGCGCTCGGCCAGGACTTGCAGCCTCGACGGCAGGGTGCGCCCGGCCAGCATCGGGTCTTCGCCGATTTCCCTGAGGGTGTGCAGGCCGACGATCTGCACGGCTTTGGCCGAATGGCCGAGCGCCTGGCTGACGAGTTGTAGGTAGTCCGGGTCGAGCTGCATCGCTTCAAAGGGGGTCAGCGGCTCGTCGTGCAGGACATAGAGGTTGCCGAGGATGCGGCCGGTCCTGGCGTCGCGCCGTCGCCGCACCAGGCTCAGCCATCGGGTCAGCCGCAGCAGCGTCAGGGCTCGCGCCACGGTTTCGTGCGAGGCCTGCCCGGCGCAGGGCATCGAGGCCAGCCAGGGCCGCAACTGCTCATAGGTGGGGAATGCGGTCACGCCGTCGTCGTTGAGCATCAGCCGGAACACCTGCCAGGCGTTGCGCTCCAGCGGCGTCAGGCGGCGGTCGAGGAACAGCCGCCGCGGTACGGTCTCATGCCGGTTGCCGCTGAAGAGGAACGCATCGCCGGACGCGGCCGGTGTCGCAGGTGACGGCGCAGGTATAGGCATGCGCATGGGGGTGGGCGTGGGTGGGCTGGGCCTGGGCGCAAGGTCTTTCAGCGCTGCGTCGAACAGGTCAGCGAGGGCGACGGGGCCATGGCGTGGTGCGGGGTCGTCCACGGCCATGGCTCAACCCAATCCCTGATCGACCCACGACTTGATCGCGGCCCAGACCACCGACAGCGGCAAATCCATGCCTTCGGCGAGGTCCATGGCCGCGTCGAGAATCGAGGTCTCGTCCTCCAGGTCCACATTCCTGCTGCTGGTGATGGCTTTCCAGCGCCGCCACAGTTCGACGTCCTGCTTCTCGTCCAGGACAGGGTGACGCCCCTTGCGCTTGGGCAGGCCCAGCACCTCACGGCGCAGGGCGACCTCCTGATGGGTCAGGCCATAAAAGCGGCTGACCATCTCCGTGCTGGCCCCCAGGCGCAACATGCGATCGACGGTCGCGATTTCCTTCTCCACGTCCTGCGCCTGCGAGAGCAGACGCCGGAGCACCTCGCGGTTCACGGACACGGAACACCACGAGACATTGGCGTTGGCCAGCACGCTCACCATGGCAGGATGCTTGAGCGCATCCAGCTCGGCCTCGCTGAAGCCCATCGCCTTGCAGCGGCGCAGTTGGCCGTTGCGCAGGTCGTAGAGCGCCTGGGCGATGACGGCTTGATTGAGCGGGTGCGGGGCGGACATGCGGGTCTCCTTCCTTCATGCCCCAGGGCCTGCGACACCGGATTCCAGGTCCAGCAGGCGCCGGGCCAGGCGCAGCAATCGGAACAGCTTGACCAGCGCGGTGTCGCTCAAGCGGCGTGTCGCATCGCCTTGGCCGTGCAGCAGCGCCGGCAGCTCGGCGGCAAGCTGCCCGCCGTCCAGATCGGCATCGGTGAAGCTCTGCCCTGCTAGGCTCGCCAGCAATGCCAGCACGCCACGGCCCTGGGGTGATGGGGGCTGCGCGCTGGCACGGCATGCGAAGCCTACGCCGTCCGCGCGGTCCTCGATGCACTGATCAAGGCCTGCCTCACCCGCGATCTCGCGTGCGAACTGCGCGATGTGGATGCGCAGGCGATCGGGCGTGTCCAGGCCCGTGTCGATGTGCCAGACGTCGGAGATCGGGTAGAGACCGCCGGCCTGGACGGGAATGGACTGCAAGACGTTGGCCGAAAAATCGGGCAGCGCATCCCCCAGCTCGTCGGCGACCATCCGCTGAATGGATTGCAGCCGCTCCGTCGTCGGTGCAGGCGAAACGATGTGCCCCTGCAGCAGATCACCAGGAGCCGCCACGGGGCTTCCTGCGGGCGAGCCGTCCGTCCCTGAGCCGCCCTCGCGCTCGCGCGACCCAGGTGTGGCCGCCGGCGTCGGGACCGATGGGGCCAGCGCGGCGGGCGGGCGTGCCACGGTGCCAGGCTCAGGCAGCGCGGGCGGCGCCGATGGCGGGGTTGGGTTGCTGACCAGAGCGCGATGGCGGCTTTCGGATTCGGTGAGGTCAAGCGCCAGTACGTCGTAGTCGATGCCGAGCAGTTCGGACATCTGGCCGATCAGCTCGTCCTGCACGCGCTGGGGGACGAACTCGTCGGCCTGCGTGTCGAACTGCGACAGCACCTCCTGAAAGAAGTCGTCGAAATCCTGTACCAGCGTGCGGCCCTTGACGTAGCGCTCCCACGCGAGCATGCAGGCCTTGCGCATGACCGACAGGCGCTCGACCTGGTGGCGGCCGAGCCCACCATAGAGCACGGTCGGGATCGCCGGCAGCAGGTAGCGCACCGCGTCGTTCATCCGGCTGATGTGCGACTGCTGGACCGGGAAGCCATCGGCAGCGAGGCGGCGGGCCAGCTCGGACTGGCTCAGTGCGGTGCCGCTTTCCTGCTCGTAGAACTCGCGTGCCTTCTCGACGCCGAGGGCGCGCTCGATGAACGTCAAGCCCCCGCGCAGTTCGTTCTCGGCCAGGTGGCCGGTCAGCATCACGACTTCGCCGCGGCTGGGCCACGGGCGGAACAGGCACGGTATGCGGAAGAACCGCTCTTCCTTGGTCTCCGACCACAGTTCGCGCAGGATCGCCAGGCGCGTGTTGCCGCCGTTGCGAATGATGTAGTGGTCCTCGCCCGGGCGCCGGGTGATTGCCGGCGCTGCGTCAAGGCCACGCTCGCGGATGGACGCCTTGATGTCCTCGTAGGCCGGATTGCGCTTCTTCCTGGGGTCGTGGTCGTAGGGACGCAACTGGTCCAGGGTCACGACCATGGGCGTGTCGGCGATCGGGTCGCTCAAGGCCGAGGTGGACGGGCCGCTGCGCTCGAACCCGGCCGCGAGCAGCTTGCCGGCCATCTGCTGGGAGGTCATCTCAGCCATGGCGGCCTCCCTGCGCTGGGGGCCGGGCCTCGCGCTCGGCGCGGCGGATCTGCGCGCGGGCGTTGAGCGCCGCCCGGTGGTCGCTGGCGGTCGAGCTGGTGTAGATCGCGGCGCAGCCTGCCTTGGTGAATTTGAGGTGGCCGCCTGGCGTGCGCTTGACGTGCCAGCCCTCGCCGACGGCGAACTCGATCAGGGCGCGCAGCCGCTTGTGGCCTCGGGCCAGTTCATGTGCGTTCGCCATGGGGCCTCCCGGTATCAAGAGGAAATGGCGGGCGGCCGGACACCGTGGCAAATCGGTGTTGCCATTGCGGGAACAGCTCGCCAGCGAGGCCGCGCATGGTGTCGAGCGCGGCGGGGGCGACTCTGCCCGGTGGCTGGCGGTACTCGACCCGATGCACTGGCAGACCGCGCGTCGCGGCGCGCGGATAGGCTTCGATCGCCGGCACATCGGTGGCCAGCACGCGGATGCCGGTGTGTTCCTGGAACAGATCGCGCAGGGCCTGCTGGATCAGCCGGGCGTTCGCCGACACCGGGTGGACGCGGTTGATGAGCAGATGCAGCGGCGGCGGCTCGATGCCCAGGAGCCGGTAGGGCGCGATGTCCTCCAGCAACTGCATGGTGCCGCGCCGCAGTTCGCGGGCGGCGAGGATTTCCGGGGTCACGGGTGACAACGCGAGATCGGAGGCTAGCACCGCCATCTCCAGCGTCACCGAGCGTGCGCCCTGGGTGTCGATCAGCACCAGGTCGTAGAGTGGAGCCAGTGCCGGGAGCAGGTGCCGTAGTCGCAGGCGTCCGTCCGGCGCGTGCAGCAGCAAGGTGTTCAGCTCGCCCCGGTGGTCGTTGGAGAGCACCAGGTCAAGGCCTGTGATGATCGTGCGGGACACGAGCTGGCCGAGGTCGCGCTCGTTGAAGGCCAGCAATTCATAGATGCCGCCAGGCGCGCGGTGGGCCAACTCGTAGTACGAGGACAAGGTGGGCTGCACGTCGAGATCGAGCAGCAGCACGCGCAGCCCCGCGTCGGCGGCGAGCCCGCCCAGGTTGGCGGCCGTAGTCGTTTTACCGACGCCCCCTTTGGTTGAGACAATGGATACAACCTGCATGGCGTTCTCCGGGTGAGGATGGGAAATCCGTGGGAGAACGGGTCAGGCCCGGCTGTTGACGCGATCGGCGATCCACTCATCGATCTCGATGGAA
Source organism: Alcaligenes sp. NLF5-7 (assembly GCF_024266725.1). Taxonomy (NCBI): domain Bacteria; kingdom Pseudomonadati; phylum Pseudomonadota; class Betaproteobacteria; order Burkholderiales; family Alcaligenaceae; genus Alcaligenes; species Alcaligenes sp. NLF5-7. Next base: position 2,883,683 of record NZ_CP100755.1, on the reverse strand, counting down.
TCCCAGCCGACGGCGCGCACGCCCAGGCGTAGCGCCTTGGGGAACTTGCCGGCGCGCATCAGGTTGTAGAGGTGGGCGCGCTTGAAGCCGGACTTCGCTTCGACTTCTTCCAGGCGCAGGATGCGGCGTTCGTTGGGCGGCAGTACAGGTGTTTGCGACATGGCGGTCACTCCTGAACGCTCAGTGGCGTTTGTTGGCGTGACACCTATTCAAATGTCGGCTTCTGTCCCAGACCACCGCAAATGCGGTTTCCGCGACCGCAGATACGGGCTTGCAAATATCAAGAAACGGCGGCCCGCAGCTTGCGGCGGGCTTGCGCAAACTTGGCTTGCAGCGTGCGATCGGTAATGCCCATGAGTTCGCCGTGATGCGCGATCATCGCGGTAGCAATCGCTTCCTGGCTGTTGAAGCTGGAGTAAGGTGTGCCCGATGGGGACTTGCCGAGCATCAGCTCCAGCATGGTGCCGATGATGTGCAAATAGGTAGCCTCGGCCCGGTCGCTGATGGAGCATTGCGCGCAGGCTGGGGTGACAGTGGACTGCTTGAGTAGCGCGTCGTGCTTGTCTTGCAGTTCGCGTAGTTGACGCTTGCACTGCTCCAGGGCGGATTTCAGGGCCAGCCGTTCGACCAGCATGGCTTGGCCGGTTTCCAGCGAGATGAAGGGATGGGCGATGCGCTCGCTGCGGGAGAACATGAAGCCAGGTCGCTGCTCGGGGTAGTGCTGGCGCATCCAGCGCTTCAAATCGACATGACGAACCGTCAGATCAGGGGAATCGATCAGCGCGGTATCGCGTGTCGTGATGCCGTTTTTCCCAAAGGGCAGTTCCCCATTGAGGATGCCGTCGTAGATGCGATCGGTGTACAGCCGCAGTTCGCCCCAGCGCGGGCAGTCCAGCGATTGCGGCAGGTTCCGTGGCGACGAAATCGAGGCCAGGATGACACGCTCGAACCGCAGCAGACCGGCCCAGCGTATGGAGGCTTCGATCGGGCGGTAGAACACCTTCGATGTTGGTGCATTGTTGTTCATGCTCCCATCTCCTTCCAGGAGAACTACATGGCCGACTCCTTTAGTGCCAACCTCGCGGTCAGCCTGTTGTATGGGCATGAAGCGGGTCATCTGATCCGCTCGTCATCGCGGCCTAAGCACTTCTCACCAGCTCTTGCTGGTAGCCGTCGTGTGCTTGATGTGCAAGAATTCATGATGCGCAAGGAGGTCGGGCCTCAGGCAAGCTGGCTCGACAGTGGCACTCACACTGGCAGCGTCATGAGTTGCGGCGATCTACGCAAAACCGTTTTGGTATGGCCTGATATGCCAGCGGTTTCACAAGGCGCGGGGGGATTGCAATGGCTGTCCAGCGTCTACAAGGACGTGGTGAAACCCGAGCCTGTCATGCTTTCCCAGCATCCTGATATAGCGATAAAGAATCGCGCGCATACACGCCATACGGTTAGGGCGCGTGCGTGTCCTGCGTGACTTGAGCAGATGGGCACCGCAAGCTGCGGAGCGTGCCGCCTCTTGAAAGCGTCAGTAGCACCAGTACTTGAAACGTCGGCCCGGTTGGCATCACGAGGGGGATGCGGGAGCAGAGAGCGTGGGATAGGCTGCCAGTCCGAGGCCATCCCCGAAGATGTAGTGTCGAGTGCGAGTCTCGGTACTCGGTGCAGCTCTATGGACGTCAGTGGCACTCTTTGGACGATCTTGTTGCCGGGGACCAAAAACAAGGCTACAATTGAGGTCTTCGCTGAGCACCTCGGCGAAGAAATTGTTCGGGAAACAACGACTTACGCGCCTAGTGCAAGTCTCGTTTCCCGCTCCAAATTCAAAAAGCCCAAACTTCGGTTTGGGCTTTTTTCTTTTCTGCTGCAGGCAAGCGTTAGAGCAGCTAAAACACCATAAGAGCAAACCGATAGTTCCACCACGCTCTGATGTGGGTCCACCCTACACGCTTAAAGCTAGCCCCTCATCAAGAATTAGCACTCTACATTGCAGCGATGCCTGGAACGCTGCGCCTACGAACGCAGTGCCTCCATACAGACTGAATACACCAGCCACCTACCGCGCCCGCAGCAAAGAAAACCAAGCACGCTTTGCACAGCCCAGATCCGGCTGCTGCCAGTACCAGGCCTTTAGGTTAATATCGCATTTCGCACACGGATACATTCCGCAAATCTGCCGATTTGACGCCGTTGGACAGCTGCTTGAGTCCGTATCACGGCACCAAGCTCCTCTAAACCCGTCAACGAACCCACTGTAGAACGTGATGGCCTTGATTAATCCTGTACGGAACACGCTGCTTGACCTGGCACCGGTACAAGCCGTCGCGACCAGCTTGAAGCGGCTTGTATCTGGCAAGCATAGGAGCGGGCTATACAAGGCTGGGGCCATCACAGTTCTGGCCATACTGCTGAGCGGCTGCGCCGGCGTCAAAATCGCTACTGTCAGCACCGAGGACTACATTGCCCAGCGCCGTGGCGACATTCTTACCACTAATAAACTCAGCGCCTCCGCACGCGATACGCTGACCAGTCTGGCTATCGCGCCCGAGCAATGCGCCAAGGACATTCCCCACTGCTCTTCCAGGCTGACAGAGCTGTGGAATCTGGACACCGAGCAGCGCATGGCCACCTTGGCCGAGATCTGGACGCAAGAGGCCTTGCGCTTGCAAGGTCGGCGCAATGCCCGGCCAGACTTCTCGACCGAGCTGTTCGATGCCTATCTGCAAAGCGCCCGCTATGCCTACGCCTATCTGTTCTTCACGGATCGCAGGCCAGGAGACCGGGCATTTGAAGACCGCCAGACCCAGGTGCGTGACTACTACAACTACGCGGTGCAGCAAGCGACCATGCTGCTGTTTGCCAAGTATCACGACACCAGCTACGCCTTCCAGAAAACTATCGAGATTGGTCGGTGGCGTATTCGTGGTGATCTGTCCCAGGTACGCGATGCCACCGCCCCTCAGCCCCATGAGCTGATTCCGGCCTCCCAATTAACATTCCGCGGGGTGCGCAGCATTTATCGGCGCGACGGTTTTGGAGCCGAGATGGTGGTCGTGAACGAGTCAAAGGATGTCACGCCAAACAGCTTTCAAAGCACCTACAGCGAACCGCCTTTCCAGGCTGTCACGGGGATTATTACTTTCCCCGGCGAAACCCTGTCCCAGGTTCTGCAAACTCGCGACGCCACCATTATTGGCTACGATCCGTACCAGCAAACCAGCGTCAAGCTGAAAGACGTGCAAGTGCCCTTGGCGGCCAATTACACCTCTGCCTACGGGCTATGGCTGGCGCGCTCGGACTTCTCGACCCAGGCTTTACGCACCGTCCTGGGACGGGACGGTGGTATTGAATCCCCGCATGTGTTCCTGCTGCAACCCTATGACCCGAATCGCCGCGTCATCATCATGCTGCACGGCCTGGCCAGCAGCCCGGAAGCTTGGATTAACGTCGCCAATGAGGTGCTGGGCGATGAGGAGTTACGGGATCGCTATCAGATCTGGCAGGTCTACTATCCAACCAATCTGCCCCTGCCCTACAACAATGCCGAGATTCGCAAAGCCCTGACAGAAACCTTCCGGCATTTTGATCCGGACAGGAAGGCCATTGCCTCAAACAATATCGTGGTGATCGGCCATAGCATGGGCGGTGTGCTGGGACGTTTGCTGGTGTCCTCGTCCGACAATCTACTGGAAGACGCAGCCCGCGACCGTTATCAAATGGATGATGTCAGCATCGCCAAAATGAATCGGGAGTTTGGCAATGTGGTGCACTTCTCTCCTCTGCCCGGGGTGACGACAGCGATCTTTATTGCTGCGCCTCACAAGGGCACACCGTTTGCGGGAAACCGTATTTCACGTCTGGCAGCGGCGCTGATTACCTTGCCAGTTACGGTGGTGACGCAACTCAACAAGCTTAGCCAGGTGGCGGTTGGCAATACGCCCGCCAAAGACGAGATGCTGATCCTGCCCAATGGCGTGGAAAGCCTGCGCGACAGCGATCCCTTCATGCAGATCACCTCCAAAATGCCGATCTCCACGCAAGTGCGGTATCACAGCATTATTGCCAATTACACGCCCAAAAAAGACCTGCTGTATTCGGACGATGGGCTGGTGCCCTATCAAAGCTCCCATCTACCTGGTGCGACCTCGGAACTGGTGATTCCCTTCTCCCACAGCGTACAGGAAACGCCCGAGGCAATTCTGGAAATTCGGCGGATTTTGCGGGAGCAGTAGCAGCAAAACACATGTTCCACCTGACAAAGCCCCACTACCGTCCCTTTCACGTTACTCCCGCTTCATCGCCTTTTCATAATCCCAGCCGCCACCCAGCGCCTTGTACAGATCCACCATATTCTGCAACTGGTTTTCCCGCACGGCGATGACCTGGTTTTCTGCCTCGTACAGATTCCGCTGCGCATCTAGTTGTTCCAGATAAGACGCATAGCCAGCCTCATAGCGATTGCGGGCGTGTTCCAAGGAGCGCTTCAAGACGTCCCGACGCGCGGTCACGTGGCTTAACTCTTCCGCAAAACGACGCTGGCCCGCCAAGGCGTTTTCCACTTCGGAAAAGGCCGTCAAAACAACGCCGCGATACGCAAAGACCGCCTCATCGCGCTGGGCTGTTGCAGAATCAAACTGCGCCTGCAAACGACCACGGTCAAAAATTGGTGCCAGAATGCTGCCACCCAAACTCCAGATCTTGGTCGGGTCATAACTCAAGGCGCTGACGTACAAAGCCCCTGCCCGTGCCGACAAGGAAACCTGTGGCAAAAAGGCAGCCCGGCTGGCTGCCATGGACGCATCCTTGGAAGCCAAACCGAGCTCTGCTCGCGCAATATCAGGACGGCGGCGTAGCAGCTCGGACGGCAAGCCAGAGCCCGGTGCAGGCAGCTCTAAAGCCGACAAGGTGGAACTGGCGTTCTGTTCATAAGCCGCAGGCAACTCCCCGGACAAGAGGCGCAAAGCATTGTGATGACGGCTAATCGCCAATTCCAGCTGCGGAATATGCTGCGCTACCGCTTCCAGCTCGGACTGGGCCTGGGTCAACTCCAGCTGGGAGATATAGCCCGCATCAAACTTTTCCTGCGCCAGGCGCAAGGCTTCTGTCCGGGAGGTAGAGGTGGCCTTGGCCTGCTGCAACTGTGCATCCAGACCCAGCAAGGCAATATAGGTACGTGCTGTCTCGGAGGCGACGCTCAAGGCAATGGCATCATAATCCGCCTGCGTAGCAGACAGTTTGAGTTCAGCCGCTTTCGCCTGCGAACTCAAGCGCCCCCAGAGATCCAGCTCCCAATTCAATTGCACGGCAGGCTGTACCGCACGGCTGATTGCCATACCGCCAGGCCCCAGGGCCCGCTCTGCATGCGCGCCTGTGTCAAAGGACAAGGAAGGGCCCAAGGACGAATCCGCCAGCTGCACCGCGGCCCTTGCCTGTTCGATGCGGGTAGCAGCACTCAAGATATCGTTATTGCGTGCCAAGGCAGCTTCCACAAGCGCACTCAAGCCGGGATCGTTAAAGGCTTTCCACCAGGCCGAATCGACCACAGTGCCTTCAGAGGATGCTCCTATCCACCCGGATGGCACAGCTACCTGCGCCTGCTCGGGTACGACCCGGTAAGCAGGCATACAGCCGGACAACAGCGCCGCGCCACTTAAGATGGCCATGCCATACGTTCTTGCAAACAGGATCATCGTTCACGCTCCTGTTTTGTTTGATCAGGCTTATCGGAAATATCCACCTTGGCAATCACGGACATGCCAGGTCGCAAACGCTCCATACCGGGCTGATCCGCATCGATAGCAATGCGTACCGGCAAGCGCTGAACAACCTTGGTGAAGTTGCCACTGGCATTATCCGCGCGCAGCACGGAAAACTCGGAGCCCGTGGCCGGGGCAATACGCTCTACATGACCTTGAAACTCTGTGCCATCCAGACCATCAACGGTGAATCGGGCCAACTGCCCCACATGAATACCCGCCGTCTGCGTTTCCTTGAAGTTCGCCACTACCCAACGGGTATCCGGCACCAGAAACAGCAGTTGCGAACCTGCCGTCACATACTGCCCCTGACGCACAGACGCTTCGCTGACCTGACCGGCTGCAGGCGCGGTCACCACGGTGTTATCCATATCGATGCGAGCCAAACCCAAGGCGGCTTCAGCGGATTTCACCTTGGCCTGCAAGGTCGCCCGAGCCACCTCGGTGGACTTGATGGTTTCTTCGGCAATCGCAATGTTTGCCTTGGCTTGCAGCATATTGCCGCGCCCCAGCTCGGCAGTCGCTACAGCCTGATCTCGCTCTCGTACCGAGATCGAACCTTTGTTTGCCAATTCCCTGGCACGATTACGATCCGCCTCGGAGCGACGGGCTTCAGCCTGAGCAGACACCAAGGCCGCCTTGCGAGCATCCAGGCTGGCGCGGTTCTGTGCTTGGGCTTGATCCAGATTCGCCAACTCAGCCAAAGCCGCATCCAGTTGAGCCTGCGCCTGATGCAGTTTTTCTTTATAAATGCGCTCATCAATGCGCACCAAAGGCTGGCCCGCCTGGACTCGCTCAAAGTCCTGCACCAGTACCTCGGACACATAACCGCTTACCTGCGGTGCCAGCACCGTCATCTGCCCACGTACATAGGCGTTGTCGGTAGTGACGCGAGTGGTGTTGAACGGCCCCAGGTTCCAAGCCCACAAGATCAACAGCAAACCTCCCAACAATACAAAGGCCATCGCAATGACACTGCGTTTGCTGGGTTTGATGATCTTGGGCGGCAGAGAAGATTCAGTATTCGGACCCAGCTTGCCATCGTTATCCGAGTCTGTCGGCGCGGCAAGCTCACTATTGCGATCCTGATTTTCAGATGAAGTGTCTTGACTCATAAATACGGACCAGGTTTAAGAATTCGAAGAAGTGCCAGCAGCGGCTTGCGCTCGTCTGGACTGAATAGCGGGGCCAGCGGCCAGCAACACGGGCCACAGCAAAAAGCCCGTCGCCAGAATGCCAATCAACAGAAAAACATCGTTGTACGCCCTGACACTGGCCTCGCGGCGGGCAATCTGTGCCAACTGAGCCGTGCCCGTCGCCGCCCTCAACATCGGATCGGTCACCGTTGGCCCTACAGCCTGTTGCTGCTGTTTCAGACGATTGGCCACCAAAGGCTCAGCCACATTCACATGGCTGACAATGGCCGCGTAATGATGCTGCTGGCGCTGCTGCTGAAACGTGCTCAAGGTCGCGGTGCCCATCAATCCGCCCAAGGTCTGGGTAACATTGAGCAGCACAATAAAAGTCACGATATGGTCGGGGCCATACTTGAAGGCTTGTTTGAAGCCAATCATCACCAAGGGCCCCATGAACATGCCCGCGCCAATGGACAGCACAAACTGGCTATAGAAAAAATCCTGCGGGCGGTCCAGGCTGGTACGCCCAAAATCCATGAAGCTGGACACGCCAATCAGCAAAATCGCGGCAAACACCTGTACCAGAATCGTCTTGGGCCCAAAGGTGATGGCGCTGAGCACAATGCCGCACACAATGCCCACAAACACCACCCAGAACAAAGGCTGCATCTGCTCCGAGCCCATGCCCAAACTGCGCAGCATATTGACCATGCCGTAGTTCTGCTCGGTCGTGATGAAGCGCAAAATCATGGCCCCGACGGCAAAGTAAATGGTGGAACCCTGCGCCAACCACCGCACTTTCAGCAAAGGATTGACGCGGTGATATTCCAGAAACGAACAGACGGTGAACAGGAACAAGGACGCCATCGCCATCCAAGCCAGGCTTGTGTCGTTGAACCACCAGCGGATATAGCCTTGCGTCAAGAATGCGATCAGCAAACCGGCAGCCGGAGCAAACAAGACAAAAGCCAGGAAGTCCAGTTTTTCAAACGCCTTGATCTGATAGCCGGGGGGCAACTTCAGCAGCACTACTGCCGCAAAGGAGCACAAGGCCATGCCCGCCTCAAAGCTATACAGGCCGTGCCAATTCCCCAGCTCTATCAAGGACGGCGACAGCACCCAGGCCAAGGGCGTCGCCATTTGCGTGATACTCACTCCCAGCACCAGAGCCTTACCTAGCAGGCGTCTGGGGAAAGCTTGCAGCATATACAAGACGCCCAGGGTGCTAGCCGCCGCACCAGAAAACCCGCTGGCACCACGCAGAAAAATCAGCGATTCAGCACTATTAATGGATAAATGAAGCAAAGCCAGAACGGCATACAAACCCAGGCCTATCTCGGCAAACAGGCGCATGCCATATTGCTGCCTGAACTTGAACACCAGCAAATTGGCGGTGATATTGACCATGGCATAGGCTGCGGGCAACCAGGCTGCCTCGGAGGGCGTCAACCCCAGCTCCCCTTGCAGCGTCGGCAAATTCACCGACACCAGGGCATTACCCAAACCACCTGTCAAACCAACCAGAATCGCAACCAGACCATAAGCCATACGGATATGCGATTCATGATGAGGTGCCGATGGCGAGCCCGGCATGAAGGGCTTTTCATGCTCTTCCCAATGTGGATGCGGCTTGATGTACTGACTCATTCAGGCTCCCAATCAGGAGCATTACGGTCCACCTGCAACAACACGCCTTCACACAAGAACTTCAGCGAGCGTTTTACGAACAGTAGCCTTTCCTTGTCCGTGCGCCCCCGCAAGCTGGCAGCCAGCATGCCAATCAACAAGGGAATGTCCGTGGGCTGCAAGGCCGGGTTGCACTGCCCGGCGGCCTGCCCCATTGCCAAGGGTTCGCGCGCCAGATCAACCAAACGGGCACGCACCCCCACAATGGTGGGGTGATTGGGATCAATCGCTTTCCAGTAATCGGACATGGGAGCCGACTCCAGCGCGAACCCTGCCAGCACCTGCATCAAGACCTTGAAATCCTGAGCATTGCCTTTGCGCTTGCTTGAAAAGCGTTCTTCAATCCGGTCTGCTGCCCGTATCAGCAGCGCCTCCATCAAGGCAGCCCGGTCTGGGAAATTGCGATAGAGCGTCGCCCGTCCTACCCCTGCCTGCGACACAACCTGATCCAAAGGGGCCGTGACACCACACTTGCTAAAGACCGTGTTAGCTGCGTCCAGCAACAGTTCCCGGCGTTCCAAGGCATCAGAACGATTAGGTAAATTCCGGTTTTTCATTCCGAAATTATACGGACAGTTTTGTCCGCTTAAAAAGGCATCAAGCTAAAAAAGCTGTAAGAAACGATATTCCATATATGAAATAAAGCCTGCCAAGGCACGCAGGAAAAGTCCGGGGCTGGCTGTCTGCCTTTATTGCAAAAAAAAACGTACTCCGACGAAAAAGACGCGACCGCAAGCAGTCGCGCCCTGTTCTATTCAGATCCCACCGCGCAGGCCCTTAGCCCACTTTGGAACCACTCGAACTCTCCTTGGGCTGCTTCTTCAGCCAGCTGTCATGCAGCCATTTTTCAGTTTGCCTATGCCCGGGAAAGGTAATCCATGTGATGTCACGTTCAAAGATCATAGGTTGCTCATCCGGGCCCACAATCACCCAGAACCACAGACGATCCTCCAGATTGCGAGCCTTCACCTTCATCCCGGTCAAGGTGACCGTCTCCATACGGCCATTACGCTCCACACGAATCGGCTCGTCATGCTTGTCGATCCAATGAATTTCCATGCGAGGCAACAAGTCAGGAGCATACTGCTGCAGGAACGCACGTGCGATTTCCTCACTGCGCTGGCTGTCTGGCAAAGGACGGCCCACCAGGTCCAGAGAGATATTGGCAAAACCTTTAAGGCGACCTGACGGCGCAATTACCGAACTAAAGTGCTCGCCTTCCAGACCGGCATTACGTCCGTCCTTGCGCTCATAGCGCGTCAACACAACGGCCTCACCATCCGCACTGACCTGACGGCTCATGACCTGGGCATGGGTTTCCGGAATAAAGGCATCAATAGAAGGGCTGGCAAGCGTGCTCATGGCATTCTCCGAAATGGAAAGGACATTCTGTTGAGCCTGAGCAGGAAAAACCCAGGCCGTTTGCATCATCAAAGCGGCAAACAAGGATGGCAAAGAAAGATGGACTCGCATAAGGCGGACTCCTGTGAAAAGAAAGCATCACGCTAGAGAAAACGAACTTCATGGGCCCGTTCTCAAAATCAGCTTTCAGAAAAACGGCCAAGTTTTCCAGCTGGTAACTCAAGGCCGTAAAACCAAGACAGGTCTAAAGAGCTAGAGCGCGCGGCCTTGCTCTACAGCTTGCGTCTGAACATAATTCAGAGCGCATAAGCCAATCACGATCAAGCTAAAGTGCACCATCTGGACTGGCCCCTGCTTGAGCCAATACCCAAACCACAAACCGCCGCAGATGAAAAACAACCACAAAAAAACAAACAGGCTCAAAGCCAGTACCGCGCGATTGCGAGCACGTAAAAGAACACAAGCCTTTTGCACCCAGAAAGCCTTTGCATAAGAGAGGGCGGCCCACCACAGCAAGATGGCACAAGTCAGCTGGACAGCAGCCACCACATATAAAACCACCGGAGCCCACTGCGCCGACCAAGCCCTCCACAACAAGCCTGCACCCAGCAGCTCCTCCGCCATCACCAAATCCATAGAAAGCGTATGGCTCAGCAGTAAACGATTAGTCCCGGAATCCGTGACGTTGTTAATGACGGCAATCGACAACCACATAGCCAAGCCACCCAGGATCAGCAAACGACTAAACGCAATAAGACGTATCGACATAATCCCTACCTCATCACAAGGAATAATGATTCAAGATGGGCCAGCCACGCTCTTGTGCTATACCCATCAAATTCGGGTCTCCTGCTATCACCCGCGGAAAACCGACAAGCTCCAGCATGGGCAGATCAGAAATGTGATCGCCGTACCCATAACAATCCGCAGCGCATCCTGCCTGACGCTCCAGAAACCGTTGAACGGCTCGCCGCTTCCCTTCGCCAATGGTCTGTATTCCCATGATTTCACCGGTGTAATTGCCCGCGAGAATCTCCAACTGATTAGCCAGCACATAGCGCACGTCCAGATCTCGAGCCAGGGGCTGCAGAATGTCGCAACTGGAGCCAGATACAAACACAGGCTGAACGCCATTGCGCTGATGCTCCCGCAAAGCCTGGATGGCTGGCTGAATGTAGTAGTTCTCTTGCTGGCGCATTTGCTGATGCCAGTCTGCTATCGCTGCTTGTAAATCAGTTTGTCTGCAGCCCTTGAACACATGCCAGAACAAGCGATTAATTTCGTCTCTGGATGTACCATCGGCAATCTGTCCACGCATTCGCCGCTCAGCTTCTTGACTAGCAGCCTCACCGCCCTCTTGTCCAAGCGTTTTGCACCAGTAGTAATTGCGAAAACTGAACATGCTTTTCATGTTGATGAGAGTTTCATCAACATCAAAAAATGCAAATTGAATTGTTCCCATCCCCTGCCTTTCCTTAAGTTCGACCAGGACAAAATCCTGGTCGACGATCTTTCAAAAAACCGTAATCGCTCTACAGCAAGGCTTGCTCTGGGCAAGAAGCCGTTGCCTGATTCGATAGAAAGGCAGAGACATCATCCGTGACATCGCTCTGGGCATTGAGCATGCCCAACTCATTGACATACTGCTGGACAACACTGGCGGCCAACTGGTTTTCCTTCTGAGTAATCAGCACATCATCAAAGACCGTGAACTTGACTTCCATACCTGCAACGACTGCACCGCCCTGATAAATATTCATGTCAGCATGGAACCAGACCCGATCCGCCCTGAGCTTTTTCTGCTCCAGAACGTGATAGCGGATTTGAGCGGGCAAAGGAAACGCAAACGCCTGAAACCGCATCGTCATCGTGTTGATCACAAAGTAGCGCTTGGGTGCTTGGTAGTCTTCCAGGCAAAACCGCTCCGTTACCGCCAAAAACATCTGACGGCACGCCTCTGTCAGCACCATTCCCTGCACATGCTGTCCAGTCAGATGGTCCAGCATCAGCTCGTTCCGATCATCCAGCATCAAGTCCGCAATAAAGCCACCATCTTGCGCAACTTCAGGTACGGAAATCAGAGTGTTTTCCGGGCGATGCTTATGTACCAGGGGCTTGGCAGCCAGGCGCTTCCCTCGCCATGTGTGCCAATGCTTGAACTCCTGAAGCAGGCCTTTACTGATACCTACAAACCAGGCATGACTGACCTGCTCCTGACTCAAACCCTGGCCAGCGATCAACTGCCGGCCAGCCAACGGTCCACGTTCAGGAGACTCGTCATGCAACAGCTTCATCAGACGCTCATACAGCAATAAATTTTCATTCTGAGCAAAGCGGTCAAAGCCCTTCGGAACAACAATAAGTACTTCCATTTTTCTACTCTCCCTTAAAAATTCTTGACGCTGATGTTTTGCAAAGGCACTTATTAACTGAGCCCTTCTCATCTTTCCGTGATAGCTGTCTTTTTTCTTATTGCTTGTTAACGAGCACCTCACTGCGCCTTAATCCACTAAGGGCATAGATCGCACATCCTGCCAGCAAGCCAGCCAGCAATAAATACGTATCCTCCAAAGGCCAGGCCGCAATCTGCTGAGCCACCCAAGGCCCCAGGCTTGCGCCGATGAACAGCACAAAGGTGTAAAGCGATACCGCCAAACCTCGCACTGACAATTCGCTTAGCCCGGCTACTCGAGCGATCAGGCTCGGCACACTGATACCAATCCCAGCCACAAAGATGAAACTGGCTCCAAGCAGTCCCAAAGGATGGGCCTGTCCGGCTAACGCACTGAGTGCCAGGCCGGTGGCAGCACACACCAGGCCAGCGCTCAGTACTCGCTGAGGCCCCATTCTGGGCATGACCAGCGCCACCAATAAAGGCATCAAAAAGGCAGGGGCAACCAGAGCGCGCGTCATCATGGGAGACAGGCCCAACTGTGTGAACTGCGCAGCCAGCTTGCTATCAAGCGTCATATAAAAGGCAACAAAGCACAGCAGCAGAAAGAAGGCCGGCACATAGACACGCAGCAATCCGGGGTTGGCCAGCAGTCGGCCCACCGATCGGTAATTGCGCAGAAAACCGTGCAGGCCCTGCGACTCCATCTCATCAGCCGCTCTGCGCCATAAGCGCCATGCCGTCAGCATGAAAATGCCACTCAAGGGCAAGAAAGCCGCTCCTAGCCCCCAACGACCGGCAATCAAGCCGCCATATATTTGCCCCAGCAGGCCTGCCGACAAAAAGGCGGTGCTCATCCAGGCAACACTCCACATCCTCTGTCGTGGACTGCCCCGCCCTGCCAGATAGGCAATCGCCACCGGAGGAAATGAAGAAGCAGCCAGCCCCTGACACAGCCGGCCAACAACAATGGCGGCAGGTGACTGCACCACCGCCAGCAAAGCAGTCAGTCCGGCCAAAGCCAGCAAGCCGCCAACCATGACCTTGCAGCGCCCCAAGCGATCCGACAGCGGTCCAAAAATCAGAAAACCCAAGGCGTAGGCAAACCCAAAACTGCTGACCATGCCTGTTGCACCCACCCCGTAGGATTGCTCCAGGACGGCAAGCACCGGCAAAGGCAGATAAAGCAAAGAGACGACGGACAAGGCACAGATCACCATCAATGCCCGCAGGCCCGTACCTACAGATCCCTCTTCATGTGCGGATACATTCATCTTTAATGTTCCTGGCTGTTATACAGTAAGCTACATATCTGTTTAAAAAAAACGGCAGACAACTATCCGCCGTTTGTCTTGGGCAACACGCCTTCCTGCTTAATCTTGAACATCAATCGAATCAGCATCTCCCGCTCTGATTCATCGAAATGGCTCATCAGCTTGGCAACCCACACATAATGCGCTGGCAAGGCTTGGCCCAGCACCTGTGCCCCGTGCTCGGTCAATCGAACCACCCAGGCACGACGATCCTGTGGGTGCTGCTCCCGATCACACAGGCCTGCTGCTTCCATGCGATCAATAATGCGTGTCATGGTTTGCGACGTCACCGACACCCCGTCGGCCAGTACACCAATACTCAGCCCCTCTGGATTGCGTTTCAGCAAAATCAGAACAAAGAACTGGGTCTGAGACAAACCGCTTGTCCGATCAAGATTGGCCTCAAACGCAGACAACATCTCGCTGGTGGCAGAAGCCCAGATCAACCAGGTATGCAAGCCATCCACATCCGGATTGCTGTACTCGGCTCCCAGCGTTACCAATGTGTCGTAACTGGGAAGGTCCTTGAGTTCAAACATCGCGTCACCAAATAATCACCACGGCTGAAATGTAGCTGACTACCTATCTGCAGGTCAAGCGCTTTGACATTGGGGCAAGTCAGGACAGGCAAAGACAAGATTCCGTCTTGCTCCTGCTGCCTGTTTGAAGAAATAATCACGATACTCCAGCCCCTGACAACGCACTCCATGACACCCCAAACCGCCATCCGCATGGCATCCTACAACAACCAGATGAACCGCCGTCTTTACGATGCAGCGGCCAGTCTTTCAGCGCAGGACTTGCATCAGGAACGTGAGACTTTCTTCGGTTCGCTGTTCAAGACCATGATGCACATTGCGGTGGGGGACACCGTCTGGCTGCACCGCTTTGCCGAGCATCCTGATGCCCACGTCTTGCGCGAGCAAATCGGCGTATTTGCCAAGCCACGTGCACTGGACCAGCAGTTGTTCGACACCTTGGCAGAACTGAATCAGTACCGTCACAAGCTGGACCGGATCATTATTGATTGGGCCGCCACGCTGACACCGGAGCAACTGGGCCAAACGCTACGCTACAGCAATATGGCGGGCCAGAGTATGGAGAAGGATTTTGCGCTTTTAGTGACGCACTTTTTTAATCACCAGACTCACCATCGCGGTCAGGCCAGCACCTTGTTGTATCAGGCAGGTGTCGATATTGGGGTGACTGATTTATTGGCTTTGGTGTCCTGATTTTGTAGCCCGCAGGCCTCAAAGCAGACCGACAGCGCTGTACTTGTAGCTCAAGGGCGACAAGATCTCGGTGTCCGAGATACAGCAAGCAACCTATCCGCTTCCAATAAAAAAGCCTGCTTGGCGATGGCAAGCAGACTTTTGCATCAGGCTCTACTGCCTGCACCTTTCTCTCTTAATACTGCGCCCGCAAGGACAGCATCACGTTCTGGGGCGCCCCATACCAGCCCTGGTTATAAAACCCGATCTGCGAGTAGTACGTCTTGTCGAACAGGTTATTCACGTTCAGCGTGGCGGACATGCGCTTGTTGAAGTCATAGCGCGCCATCAGGTTGACGATGGCATAGCTGCCCTGCTCTACCTTGACCACTTTACGGCCCGGTGCGGTCGCATCCTGGTACATGCGGTTTTGCCAGTCGATACCACCACCCACTGTCAGCCCTTGCCAATCGCCCTGCAAACGATAGGTGGTGTAGAGCTTGAACAAAGTACGTGGCTTGCTAGTGTTGATGGGTTTGCCTTGTGCGTCCTTGGCCGTGAAGGTCGTCAAGCTGCTGGCCAGGTTCCAACCGGGCATCAACTCACCGCCCAGCTCCAGCTCGATGCCTTCTACCTTGGCTCCCGACACGGGGCGATAGGCGGGGGTATTGGGCGGCGCGCCGATCACATTATTGCCAGTGGCTTCGGCAAGATTGTCCTGGCGGGTCTGGAACACGGATACCGCCCCATTCAAGCGGCCATCCAGCCAGGCGGCCTTCAAGCCCAGTTCGTAGCTTTTACCCGTGATGGGAGCCAGAAGATCACCCTGTTCGTTGCGGGCGTTCTGCGGTTTGAAGATTTCCGTATAGCTGGCGTAAGCCGTGTAGGTGTCGTCAAAGTCGTAGATCAGGCCGGCATAAGGGATGAACTCATTGCGGTTGCGATACTGGCGTTTGGCACCAAAGTAGCTCTGGTCCGTCTCCCAGTTACTCAAGCGTCCACCTACCATCAAGCGCAGATTATCCATCAAGGCAAAACGCCCCACGGCATAGGCACCAGACTGTCTGTTGTTCATGTCATCCGCCTGGGAGGGCTCGCCTGACCACACGGGTTCGGGCACGCGGCCCGGCTGATAAAAACTGCCCGCATCCGGCAAAGGTGCCAGGGCGCGATACTGCGGGAAGGAGACGCGGTCCTGGGACATCATCCAGCCCGCAGAGAACTCATGCTCTTTACCGAACAGCTCGAAGGGGCCGGACAAAGAGGCATTGAATGCCTTGCGACGCACATCCCCCTTGTAATAGGAATAGGAGTTGGCAGTACCCAAGCCGGTTTCCCGATCCGGGTAGCCGCCCCGGAAAATCTGCTTCATGGATGCATCGGTGTGCGACTGGTTATAAGTCAGGCGCAGCTTCAAGTCATTGGCGAACTGATGGCTCAAATCCAGAAAGCCCGTGGTGGTGTCATTCTCGATGCGCGACCAGTCCGTATTGTTGGAAACAGAGCGCTTGAAGTCTGTACGCGAACCATCGCTATAGAACAGCGGAAAACCACTGCCAAAGCCATTGTTCGAGCTGGACTGATAGGCCACTCCACCAGTCAATTCCATGCCGGGCATCAGGTCAGCCGTAATCACGCCATACAAGGTGCGCGTCTTGGTGTCCTGCAAACTGGTGTAGCTATTGGCCTTGCCATAAGCCCCCACAATACGCCCGCGAATACGGCCATCTTCGGTAATGGGTGTGGAAACATCGGCATAACCACGGGCAAAGTCCCAGCTGCCTACGTTCACGCCCCCCGATGCTGCAAAATCACGCAAGGGACGCTTGCGTACATAGTTGACCGAGGCCGAGGGGCTGCCCGCCCCCGTCATCAAACCTGTCGCACCGCGTACCACTTCAACCCGATCAAACACCACCAGGTCCAGATTGCTTTCACCAAAAGCCCAGGGCGAGAGCACAGGCTGGGTCCAGCCATCAAACTGATAGTTATCGATGCCAAAGCCACGCGAGGAAAAGGAATAACGGTTGGTATCGCTACGCGTCACGGAAATACCCGGGGCGCTTTGCAGGGCATCAGCCGTCGTCTGCATACCGCGATCCTCCATCATCTGGCGGGTCACCACACTGACCGACTGCGGTGTTTCACGAATGGACAGTGACAAACCCGTGGCTGTGCTCATTGCCTTGGTGGTGTAGGACTGGCTGGTTTCGGTCACCCCCGGATCTCGATTGCCTTTAACCGTAATTGTGGACAGCTCCACGGGGGATTGATCAGGAGCCTTGTCCTGTGCCCAGGCTGGGCTGCCCGCGGCCGCCAGCAGCATGGCGGAGCGAGTAAGAGGTGTCAGCAAACGCACTCGCAGGCGAGCAGAGCTGGAAGAAACGGCAAACATGAAGGTGGATCTCAGCAAAGGTTTTAGATGCGAACAATTATCATCTTCATGCTTGAGAGCGATGTATTCATAAACGCAAAAACGCTATGCCAAACATCAGTCCTGCCTATGACACGGCCCGATCTGCACGCTTTTGCAGCCAAAGCCAAGCGACAAGACTGGCAACTACGGCCAACAGCATCGCGGCCGCCATGCGCACAGGCTGCCCGTAAACCCAAGGTACGCACCAGCCACTGACCAGGGAAAAGGTAGCCATCTGACAAAACCCCAGCAAGGAAGCCGCCAGCCCTGCGCGTGCGGGAACCTGCGCCAAGACCTGCATGGTCATCACCGGAAACAGCATGGCCAGCCCGGCGGCAAAGAATGCCGGCAACCCGACCGCCCACAGCAACGCGGGTTCTGCAGCACGTGCCAGGTAGGCGACATAGGCCAGGCAGCTCCCCAGCATCAAGCCATAGGCACAAGTAATCAGCTTGCGCGCCTCCCAACGTAGAGAGAGCTGGGCCGAGGCCAAGGCTCCCGCACTGGCCCCAATCACCAAGGGCACGAACAAGGCCGCAAACGCGGTCTCGGGCAGCTTCAAGGTATGGGTAATGAAATCAGGCGCGGCACCAATCAAAAATGCCTGCGCACCGATCAACAAGCTCAAAGCCAGGCTCATCCCCATAAAAGGGATATTGCGCAACAAAAGCCATAGCTCGACCCGCAACTGCGACCAGACCAAAGGCTGACGTCTGGACGTCGGCAAGGTCTCTGGCAGGCGCAGCGCACACAAGCAAGCCGCCAGCGCGGCCAATACGGCCAGCATCCAGAACACCGAGCGCCAGCCCAGATGGGCGATCAACTGCCCGCCCACAATCGGCGCCAGCGCGGGCGAGACATTGAACACCAGCACGATATAAGAAAATGTGCGCTGCGCCTGCTGCCCCTGATAGCAGTCACGCACCATGGCCTGCCCGATGACCAGACCGGCTCCGGCGGACAAACCTTGCAGGACACGGCCCGCCAACAAGAACGAGAAGCTGGGCGCTACAGCCGCCATCACAGAACCTGCCACATAAACCAGCAAGGAAACCAGCACCACTGGCTTGCGTCCCCAGGCATCGGAGAAGGTACCGTGCAAGAGCAACATGGCCGCATACGCAGACATATACACACCCAGGGTCTGCTGCATGCTGTGTGGCGGCACATTGAATTCCTGTTCCAGAGCGCTGAATGCAGGTAAATAGGCATCAATGGTGGCCGGTGCCACGCAGGCCAGCAGGCCCAACATCAAGACCATCAAGGGATACGGAGGAAGCAGGAAAGGCGGCACAGTCACATACAAAAAGAAGCGGCCCACAAGGGGCAGGGTCTTTCAGCATGAGCGATGCAAGCACCGTCGGGGAATGCGCAATGCTTGAAGAACTTTGGGCAATGACGGGACGGCCTAGTTCAATTCGCTGGGTGAGATGCCATAGCGCTCACGGAATGCCGTGGCGAAGTTGGTGGCATGGCGATAGCCTACATAGTGCGCTGCCTGCTGTACGCTCCAGCCTTGTGCCAGATACTCTCGCGCCAGTTCCAGCCTGCGCTCACGCAGCCAGCCAAATACCGAGCATTGATAGACCGCCTGAAACTTCACCCGCAAAGTGCTGGGACTCATGCAGGCCAGTTTGGCCAGATCTGCCAAGGTGTAGTCCTCGCCAGGCGAATGGTAGAGGCGCTCTCTGACACGTTCGAGCAATTGCCGGTCGCGCGCGGAGACGGGAGAATCTTTTTCTGTTTCTCGGGCCAGGCCATCCAGCGCATGAGCCAGCACTTGCAGGCTGACACCCTCCAGCAGCAGATTGTGCAAGGTGCCCTGCCAGGGACTGTCTATCAACTGATCGATCGCGCTCAACAAATGCGGGGGCACCGCCCAGCGTTGCAATCGTATCCGCGAAGAACCCATGACGTTGGCCAGCATCTCTCCCAAGGGTGAGTCAGCCAAGCTGTCAAGCGTATGTAAAGTGATGTTCAAGCCACGCAGACGCTGCCCAGCAGGATGAGTTCCTGTCATGGCCACCGCGTCCGCATGTGCAATGGTGGCCCCACTTTGAGCCATCATGCTGACCGTTTTCTGGCTGGCGAGCTGAGTCTGCGCCCGACCCTGCAACATGACAATGGCCGAGAACTGCGGCGCGGCCAAAGAGGTCGCCTGGTATTGGTGGTGAGTGATGATGTCTGAAAGCACCATCTTCATGCCGGGCCGGACCTCGTATTCCTGCACGCGCCCTTCGGCAATACAAACCTGCTCCATGTCCTGCTTGGGACCGTTGTAATCCGGCAAGCAATAGCGAAAACCCGTCGGACTACCGAGTCGGTCAAAGTCCGATACCGTAAATCTGATCATAGGAGTGTGGGAGCAAGCAGCCCGAGCCAGGCCCGCAAATAATTCTTTAATGGCGCGGATGGCAGGAAAGGGTGAAATAGGCCACATGAGAATAGCACACATTCTCAATTATATGGCGGCTTTATATTTCTACCCTTGCCGTCATGAAACCTGCGCTATCGGGATAGACTGGCGGGCAAGCCTGTCTCTGTACGCTGAACCAGCATGAAATTTATAATCCATACCATCGCTGCTCTCTTTTTCTGGTGGCTATTTTACGAACGCTATTACCAGTATCGCGACTGCATTCAAGCCGCTTCTTCAAGCTGCTATGGGCCTGAAGGTAATAACCTGATCAGTGGGGGAGCAGTCTGGTCTGTCCCCGCTTTGCTCTTTAGCAGCATCGCGACTTACCAGCTGTATAAATTGATTCGTCACTACAGCGGCCGCGGGATGTAATAATAATCATTATCAACTTACCTTATCGCCCTACACTTTGATAATGACCTCCCTGCCCCGCTTTCTGATCAGTGCCGCCACGCTCTGCCTGGCGTTCACACTTCCCTCCCACGCCCAGCAAACCCAGCGCCCCTGGAACGAGGCAGCCGGCCCCTCCATCGTGGACCAGCAACAAAGCCTGTACCGCTTCGAGACGCTGATCATGTCCTCGGAAGACGGCAAGCGGCACTACAAAATACAGATAGGCACGCCCAACCGTCCCGCCCCCGCACGCGGTCATCCGGTGATTTATATGGTGGATGGCAATGCCGCCATGGCCAGTATTGATGTGGACGACCTGAAAGCCATCAGCGCCTTGTCTGCCCCGGTCCTGGTTGCCATTGGCTACGACACCGAAGCGCGCCACGATGTGATTGCCCGCGCCTTCGACTACACGCCTCCCGTTACGGAAAACGGCGTCAGCAAACCTGTGGAAGTACGGGGCCGTTCAGGCGGCGGTGCAGATATTTTTCTGGACTATATAGAAACCCACATCAAGCCTGCCGTGGAAGAACGTGAGCCTATTGATCGCTCCCGCCAGACCCTGTGGGGCCACTCTTACGGCGGCCTGTTCGCCTTGCACACCCTGTTCACCCATCCTGATCTGTACCAGCGCTACGTGGCGGGCGATCCCTCCCTGTGGTGGTATGACGGGATTCTGGTCAAGACGGCTCAGGCTTTTGATACAACGCTGGCCAAGGACAAGCGCATTGCCATCATGGTGGGCGGGCAGCGCCGCAGTACCTCCATGAGCAATGCTGCGGCTCAATGGTCCGCACAGGATATGGCCAAGCATTTGCAGGATGCAGGGCTGAACGTCAGCTACGAAAACTTCAGCGACTTGAACCACGGGCAGATGCTGGCCGCCTCCTTGAAGCCTGCTCTGCGACTTGCGGCCCAGCCGTGATGCCTTCAAACCAAAGGCATCACCACTGATCGCTCTATCAGCGCCCTGCCCTCAAGGGCGCTGAGCTGCACCTATAAAGCCGCCGTCCGGCAACTTCAAGACACTGAAAGGCGCGGGCTCAATGACCGCTCCCTTGGCGTGAATGCCATCAATGACGGCGCCCATATTATCCAGCGACAAACCGGGCGTGAAAGCGGTCGCCTTCTCCCATTCCCCATTAGCGGTCTGCACAAAGACAGCACCATTATTCATGGGGTTGTTGACCGACAGAACAATCGCTTCGTCTCCCGCTTCGCCCGGCAACAAATCCACAAATACCAGCAAGCAACCGGCGTGGTTACCCGGCGTTCGAGTCTCGCAAGCCTTGGCCAGATAGGCGATGTCCCAACCTGGATAGGTTTCGATAAAGGACTGACGTAAAGGATGGTCAGCCGGAGAGCTGGGCAAGGAGCCCAAGAGCATCTGCCGCGCCTTGTCCTCACCGATGTCCCAGACTTCGAGCTCTTGATCCGGCACAGCCTCCTCAGGTTTATCCTCGGACTTCCCGACCAGCAAGTTCTTCTCAACCACATAGTCCACGGCCTTTTGCCCTGGCAGCCCCCAATACATTCTCATTTCCGTATCCGGGAAGTCATCCGCGCTTAGCGTGCCGGCCTCCAGCCGGGCCACTTGCGAAGCCGCCGAGATCGCTTCGGGAGAGCCGATGCGAAGCAGCCAGATAATGGCCAGCACTATCAGGGCCAACGCCATCCCCACATTCGAACGGCGTACTCGCGCCATCCAGTGTTGAGGGTGGCAGGCAGCCCAGAAGTAACTCAAACCATAGCCCGCTGCCACCAGCGCTGCTGTCATGACCAGAACACGACTGGGGGTCCAACCATATTGAGCAACCCGCGCCCAAATCGCCCACAAGGCAACGCCTGCCAGCACGGGCATGACAAAACCCAGTAAACGGGCCGAGGCGCGCAATAAAGGGTTTGCGCTGGCATTCGTGTCCTCGTCCGCAACAACAGAAGACACCAAAGTCGACGCCCCCAGAACAGCCGCCACGCACAGGGCGGCCAGTGGCAAGCCCTCACCCGTACGCCAGGGCAAGGCGACGATGAACACCACCATCACCACCAGCAAAACAGGGGTCAGCAAACGCAGCAGTTTCAGCAACAGAATGGGGGACAGATAGCCACCATCCGAGTCCGAGGCCAGAGCCAGACCGGCTCCCACCAAAGCACCAGACACCACAGCCGCAACCGTGGGTTCCAGCAGAACATCCCCTAACAGGGTGATGCCGACAAAGCTGAGCAACATATGGCACGCCATCAGCACGCCCCAGGCCAGGCCGCAGAAGAACAATGCGACGGCCCAGGAACACACCATGGACCAACTCAGCTCGAACAGGCGACGGTAATCAGCCCAATCGCGTGGACGCTCTACCAGAATGGCAAGAAATGGCAGAGTAATAGTCGCCAGCAGCCCCATTGCCACCCACATCTGCGGGGCCCGCCAAAAAAGGGCGACCTCAGCATATCCCCCTTGCGCCTGCAAGATCAGCGCCGCGCTGGCCACTCCCAGCCCCAGGGACACCAGCAAGGCCTTGCGCACAGCGACGTGCATCAGCAAGGTGAAAGACGCCACCCCAAAGATTCCTACGGCCAACAGCAAGGACACCCAGATATGCTCGCGCGGCGCAGGCGCCATCATCAAATTGCTGAAGGCCACCCATTCAAGCAGGCCCAGCACTGCACCGGCCAAACACAAGGTCAGCGTCCGCCGGTTTTGTAAGGAAGAAAGTGAGATCGCGGTCATGGAGAGTAAAAAGCAGTCGATTCAACAATGACAGCATATGGAAAGCACCATTGCTGACGACATCAGGCCATAAAAGGAAAGCCCAGACTATGCCCTGCAAAACTGGGCTAGTTTAGTACGGTGAAGAGCCGTCTCTCAGTACCGGATAGAGCCGCTCTTGTAAGCAGACGTTAGGCCTGAAGATATCGATTACTTAGGCACTACCTGGAACGATCACCACCCCAATCCGTTCGGCCAGATCCAGCACGGCATCGTAGCTAACCGGATCTTCGCTCAAGCTCTGCGATGGGCCCTGGGCTTTCAAGACGCTTTTGACGATGCGATTCCCAAAGAGCATCACAGCTCGCGCCGAATCGTCCTGCCGGGACACCCAGCACAAGCCTTGGGCTTGGGGGCATTGCTGATAAATCGCGGCAGCCCACAGGCGGGTTGCCGGATATTGATCTTTTTCAGTGTCGATCAGTTGCTTGCGTGTCACACCCAGCTTCCTTAGCGAAACGCTGGCCAGATCCACTAACACCAAAGGCGCGTTCAGCAGCACGGTGGAATGCACCTGCCCCAACAACTTTTTCTTGTCATAGCTTTTAAAGCCTGCGGCGTGCGGAACGTCATGAAAGACAGTCTCCATCATGGCGCAATCGCGGCTGGTGCCACCGTACAAGGTGGGAATCGGCTTGCCCTGCTCATCCTGAATCGGACTGAAACGCGCATTGCCCTGCATGCCCGGATTGAACTGAGTCGCCAAATATTTATCTTGATGAACGCGATGCAGTAACTGCCCTTTGGGCCAGTCCATCAAGGTCAAGCGCAGCTCACCGTCCGGAACGGGGATTACCGATACCCCCTCCGCCGGGATGTGCTTTTTATCCAGAGCCGCAGGCTTAGCCATGAGTCACGGCTTGCACTTCATCTTGCGCAGCGGCGATGACCTTTTCCGGCGCAGAAATCAACAAGTCCTGCGGGCGCTTGCCACCCAAGAAGCTGTTGGTGGACATGAACCAGTAGGCCATGCCCCAGCTGTCTTTATGCCCGGCCAGAATGTCGAGCACTTGCGCCAAGGGTTTGGCGGGACGAAAACTGGTGTCCGGGTCCAGACCGTAGCCGGGGAAATAATCCACACCACCATGATTGATGGCAAAAATCTGCCCCTGCTTCTTCCACTTGTTGGGCTGGGCACTGGGATTGCGTGTGCTCAATCCTGCCAGTTGCGCCACTTCTGCGGCACTGAGCCAGTCCCCGCTTTCCAGTACGGCCTTGCGGGCCTGCACCAGCATGGCAGCTTCTTTCAACAAACGGGGCGATGGGGGCGTGCGCGGCACCAGCACTTCGGCCAGGCGCTCCAGCGACTCCTTGTCCTGACGCTCTTGCAAGACCTCGAACATGGACGAGGCCACATTGGTGAAGTTCTCTGCCAAAGCCTTGAAGGCGGCCGGTTTGATGTGATCGAAAGCCAGCACCAGCACTTGTTCTGCCTTGGATTTGCCCAAACTTACCTTAACCTCTTTGGGCGTACCCACCAGGGTCGAGACGCTGGGACTACTTACCAGGACGCTCATGGATAGACTCCTTGAAGGTTATTTATGATGATTAATAATAGCATAACCTTGATAACCCAAAAACCGACCTGTACAAGCAAGCAGCCTAGCCTCAGCTACGTCCTTATCGCTCGTTCTGACACGCATCAGGCAGACGCGGCACCGCTGCCCTGCCGCATAAAACGGAACTCGCGCCATCAAGAAGCTTAACTCCCCATTCCTATTTCTCTTCCCTATCTCTATTAGCGTCGTTGCAGCCCCCCATTGAGCAGACGAAAAAAAACCTGAGCCGGCACAGCACCGGACTCAGGCTAAAAGGTTTCCGCTGTTAGCGGTCTATCAGAACGCGGCGCTGTAAATAGCGAATGCGTCGTCTTCAGTCACGTCGCGGGGGTTGTTGCCCAGCAGACGGGTTTGTTTCATGGCTTCCTGGGCCATACGGCGCAGGTCGCTTTCCTTGATGCCGACTTCGCGCAGTTGACGCTCGATGCCGGTATCAATGGCGATCTGTTCCATGAAGTTGATGAAGGCCTCGGTCTTGGAGGCTTCATCCCCCTGGATGCCGGGGATCAGCACTTCAGCCAGTTCGGCATACAGCGGGGCTGCAGCCGGAGCGTTGAAACGCAGAACGTGTGGCAGGACCAGCGAATTCGACAAGCCGTGTGGCACGTGGAAAATACCGCCGATCGGGTAAGCCAATGCGTGTACGGCACCCACGGGAGCGTTCGCAAAAGCCTGACCAGCCAACGTGGCACCCAGCAGGATGTCCTGGCGAGCCTCGGCATCCTGGCCGTTGCGACAAACGTGCACCAGCTTGCTGCCAATCAGACGCAGGGCCTGTTTGGCCAGATTGTCCGACAGCGGGTTTTTCAAAATACGGCTGGTGTAGGCCTCGATGGCGTGCACCATGGCGTCGATACCCGTCGCCGCAGTGATACGCGGTGGCAAGCCCAATGTCAGTTCCGAGTCCAGAATGGCCAGGTCTGCGTACAGCTCGGGAGCCACCACGCCGGATTTGGTGGTTTCGCCGGTGGTCACGATGGAAATAGGCGTCACTTCCGAGCCTGTTCCCGCCGTGGTCGGGATCTGCACCAAGGGCAGGCGCGAGCCGCGCACATTATCAATGCCGTACATCTCTTGCAGGGGCTGGTCTGACGCCAGCAGGACGGCCAGCAATTTGGCCACGTCCATGGACGAACCGCCACCCAGGCCAACAACGATTTCCGTTTTGGCCTGGCGAGCGCGCTCCGTTGCCTGCAAAACAATGTGCTCTGGAGGATCGGCAATAACATCGTCAATCACTTGCACGGTCCAGCCGTTGGCTTTCAGATCAGCCAGGGCAGGATCCAGCAAGCCGCTTTCGTGCAGGAAACGGTCAGTCACCAGACAAACGCGCTCTTGCGAGTAGCGCTTGCGCAGGATCTGACCGAGCCGGGCAGCGGCTCCGCTTTCAACATAAATAGCGGGGGTGGTTCTGAACTCGAATGCCGACATGGGCTTTCTCCTTATGGTATGGCGGGCTGCGGTACTTCGATACGGCCGCGGTCCATCCGGTAGGTGTAATCAATCACATTGCCTGCGTGCTGCAAGTCAGCACCGGACAACAAGGCACTGAAGCCCTCTTTACTCAACTCGCCCACCACTTCTGCAATACGCTTGGACAGCGCAGGAGCAACGCCTTCAAAAGGCTCGTCCAGCAAAAGCAGCTTGTCAGCCGTCATCAAGGCTCGGCCAATGGCGACCAGCTTTTGCTGACCGCCCGACAATTGCAGGGCGCGGCGTGGGCCAAATACTTTCAACTCGGGAATGATGCGCCAGACGCGATCCAGACGCTCTTCAATGTCCTGGGATTTCAAGGCCCAGGCGGGCAGGCGGATGTTCTCTTCCACGCTCAGTTCGGGGATCAGTTTGCGATCCTCGGGGGCAAAACCCATGCCCAGGCTGGTGCGACGGTAAGCGGGCATCTTGGCCAGTTCCTGACCATCAAACATGACCGAGCCACTGTCCACAGCCAGCAAGCCCATCACCGTGCGCATCAGCGTGGTTTTACCCGCACCATTACGACCGGCTAGGCCCACGATCTGGCCTTGGCGCACTTGCAGGTTTACCTGGCGCAAGATGCTGGTGGGGCCAATACGTACATCCAGATTTTTGACATCAAGCAGCATTATCGGCCTCCTGTTTATTGCGTCCCACCGGCTCGCCGATGATGTATTCACGGACCTGCTCATGGGCCAGCACTTCGTCCGGAGTGCCATTGGCCAAAATGGTGCCGTCGTAGAAAGCCAGCACGCGATCGCTGTAGCGACGCACGATTTCCATATCGTGCTCCACAAACAGAACCGTCACGCCTGCATCACGAACCACTTTCATGACACGGTCCATCACTTCAAATTTCTCGTCACTGGCCACACCACTGGTGGGCTCGTCCAGCAACAGCACTTTAGGCTGGGCCACCATGGCCAAAGCAATGTCCAGCAACTTGCGAATCCCTTCAGGCAAGGTGCCTGCCTGGGACTGGGCGAAGGCGCTCAGGCCGAAACGCTCCAGAATCGCACAGGCTTCGGACAAGGGCTGCTTGGCCACGCCCAGGGCAATTTCCACGTTTTCCAAGGCGTTCAAGGAGGTGAACAGCTGAGGAATCTGGAAAGAACGGGCGATCCCCATGCGGGTCACTTCCCGGGGTGGCAAACCCGTGATCTCGCGACCGGCAAAAAAGATATTGCCGGAGTCCGGCTTCATATAGCCGGTCAACATGTTCACGAAGGTGGTTTTACCTGCGCCATTGGTACCGATCAGGCCCGTAATGGTTTGCGCATGGATATCAACGGTCATATCGCGCGCAGCGTGGACAGCGCCAAACTGCTTGCACAAACCTTTAGCAGAAATCAAGGGTGACTGACTCATGAGCGGGCCCCTGTCGGTGAAGAAGAATCGTTGGAGGTAGCCGCTGCATTGCGACGGTTCAGAATACTGATCAGGCCACCGGGCAAGAACACAATCAGGGCCAACATGCTGACACCCATGACAATCTGCCAGGTGTTAGGAGCATATTGGTAAGCCAGTGTGCGGATCAGTTCCAGGCTCAGCGCACCCAGGAAAGGCGCGTAAGCGTTACGAGTACCGCCCAGCACAGCAATAAAGATGAACTCGCCCGAAGTGGTCCAGAACGCCAGTTCAGGGTCCACGTGACCGATGCTCAGCGAGGACAAGGCACCGCCCAGACCAGCCAGAGCCGCCGCCAGCACGTAGCTCAGGTGAATATTGCGGTAAGCCGAAGCACCCAGATATTCAACACGGATTTCATTGTCCTTGATGGCTGGGCCCAGACGACCGGCACGGCTGCGCAGAAAACCTTGCATGGCCCACAGCACAAAACCCACCAGAACCACGGTCAGGACGAACACGCCTGGACGCGAGAGGGTTTCAGCAAAGGCACCCCACATGAAGGAAGGCGCGTGCACGTTAAAGCCGTCACTGCCACCCAGGCTGGGGTTACGCACCAGCAAGCCGTACATGATCATGGACAGGGCCAGGCTCAGCATGGCGAAGAAAATATCGCGGTAGCGAGCCAGCAGAAACCCCAGAACCCAGGCCAGCAGCGCAGCGCAAGCAGCGGCAAATGGCAGCAGGATCACGGCTTCACGCCAGTCCAGGTAGTTCATGGCCATACCGACACCATAGGCGCCGATGCAGTAGTACAAGCCTTGACCAAAAGAGGCCAGGCCGGAGCGCAGCAAGAGCACCACGCCCAGGGCAACCAGGCCCTTGGCCAGCGCCACCGTGATCAGAAACTGCCAGGATGGCAGGCCAAAGCCCACAATCAGGGCGGCCACCGTAATGACCAGGGCAATCATGCCCTGCTTAAGCGTAATGTTGGTCTTGTTCATATCTTTCGGGCCTCGGCGGCAGCAAACAATCCTTTAGGACGGACGGCCAACACCAGTGCCATTACCGCGTAGATGGAGAAGAGTTCGATTTCAGGCCAGTAATGCACGGCAAAAGAGCGCACCAGGCCCACAATCACAGCGCCCAGAGCAGCACCAGGCAAGGAGCCCAGACCACCGATCACGACCACGGCGAAAGCCATCACGATGACTTCCACGCCCATGCCGGGAGCGACAGAGATGGTAGGAGCCGTCAGCGCACCACCCAGGGCGGCCAGCGTGGCACCAGCAATAAACGTCAGCAGGAAGTAGCGTTGCACGTTAATGCCCATGGCCTGACTGACTTCGCGGTCATGAATCACGGCCAGCAAAATGCGGCCTTGACGCGAATACTTCAGGAACAAGGTCAGGAACAGGCCAGCCAGAATGGCTGCAACAACAATCACAAAGCTGTAGGTGGGGTAGAACAGGTCGCCGAATTCGACGTTACCCAGCAAACCATAAGGTTCGGCGATCACATAAGGATCCACGCCCCAGACCAGCTTGACGGTATCTTCCAGGATCAGGAAGACCGCGTAGGTAATCAGCAAAGAGACAACAGGTTCTTCTTGGTAGAAGAAGCGCAGCAGGCCATATTCAATGACCAGCCCCAGCACCAGACCGGCAATAAGCGCGGCCAGGATCAGCATCAAATAGCTGCCGTATGGGCTTTGATCGGTGGAGAGCCACTGCGTCACCATGGTGACAGCGGTATAGGCGCCAATGGTATAGAGGCTGCCGTGGGCCATGTTCAGGATCTTCATCACACCATAGATCAGCGTGAGTCCGACCGCGACCAGAAACAGCCAGGCGGCGTACATGATGCCATCTATTAGGGCAGCAGAAAGAAGAGACATAGTCGGTTTCTGTGGAAAGGGAATAAAAAATGCCACCACGCCACAAGCTTGGTGCGCTTCTCCTTGGGGGAGGAGCCTTTACCTCGCAAGCAACTGGGCGGTAATGCACATACCACTGCGACGCCTTCGGTGTCCCCCTTACAGGGAGCCTTAACCTTGGGAGCGGCCCGGCGGTAAAAACCGGACATGCAAAAAACGGTCTTGCATGCCCGGATTGTCAGGGCAGCGTCCTTTTCAGGACGTCTGCTCGGATCAGTACTTCAGACCACCCTTGATCCAGTCGATGGACTTCACGCCTTCGGGTGGAGTGACTTCTTCAGGTTTGAAGTGACGCAAGTCGGTGTAGCTGATCACGCCTTTATCGTTTTTCACCACGCCCAAGGTCGTACCTTGAACAGCCTGGTGACCTTTACCCAAAGACATGGTCACGTCGCCCGATGGGCTCTCGAAGGTCAGGTGCTCGAATGCAGTAACCACTTGTTCGGTGGAAGGGGTTTTGCCTTCGTTGGCAGCCTGGGCTTTTTCGTAAGCCGCTTTCAGACCCAGCAGAGTTTGCGTCATCTTGTAGGACGGGTAGCTAGGATCTGCATTGAACTGTTCGCGGTAGCTGGCACGCAACCAACGGTTCAATTCATTGTCAGGAGCGAAAGCAGCGTGCGGGCCGCGAGCACCGATGATGGTGCCAGTCGGGATCTGGTTATTGGCACGGTGTGTTGCCGTTTCACCGGCGGTCAGCACGGTCAGGGTGTTGCGGAACAGACCGCGTGGCAGAGCCTGCACCACGAAGCCCTCCAGATCACCACCCCAGAAGCTGGAGTGAATCACTTCAGGACGGGCAGCCATCAAGGACGAGATTTCGGCGTTGTACTGACCAGCGCCCAGCTTGGGCATTTGCGAGGTCTTGGCTTCTACACCGGGCTTGAGGGCTTGCAGTGTGCCTTCAAAGTCGTGCCAGGCGTCCTGGCCCCAGGCGTAGTTCTGGTTGATACCGGCGTAGCTCTTCAACTCGGGGTTGCGCTCCAGCACAAAGCGGGCAGCAGCCACGTTGTCCATGGTGGCGTGAGCCACCGGACGGAACACGTATTTGTAGCTGGCATCTTCAAACAGACGCGGTGTGCCGCAGTCGAAAATCAGGGTCAGTTTTTTCAGCTCTTCAGCAACGGGGGCCACGGCCAGGCAATCACCCGAGGAGATGTAGCCAACCACGATGTCCACGTTCTGTTGCTGAACCAGGTTGCGGTATTCGCTGACCTGTTTGGCGGTGCCGCCGTTCTCGTCAATGAAAACCAGTTCAATCGGCGCGCCACCCAGACCCTTGGTGTTGTAAGGGGCAGGAACTTTACCTTCATTCAATTGGGCAGCCGTCAGTTCAGCGGCATTTTTGGCTGGAACGCCAAAAGGACCGGAAGCGGCGCCGGACAAGAAAGTCACCACACCAATCTTGATGGGTTTGACATCATCAGCGTTGGCAGTCGTGCTGGCCATCAGGCCAGCGGTGGCCAGTGTCAGGGCCAAAGTCAATTTTCGTGGGGTTGCAGACAGGATAGACATAGCGTCTCCTTTATTTAGCTTATTGTGGGGTTCTGCTGATGGGGTGCTCTATATAAGAGCGGCCCCCTTCGCTGCGCTGAGCGCGGGCATGTATCAACTTACAGCTGCTGGCACATGTATTTGATTTCCAGGTACTCATCGATTCCGTAACGGGAGCCTTCGCGACCCAGACCGGATTGCTTGACGCCACCAAAGGGAGCCACTTCGTTGGAAATCAAACCGGTATTGACGCCAACCATGCCGTACTCCAGCGCTTCGCCCATGCGCCAGGCACGTGCGTTGTCGCGGGTGAACAGGTAGGCAGCAAGACCATATTCGGTGTCATTGGCCATCGCGACCGCTTCGGCTTCGTCCTTGAAGCGGAACAAAGGCGCCACAGGGCCAAACAATTCTTCACGAGCCACGCGCATGGCCGGTGTTGCATCACCCAGCACGGTGGGCGAGAAATAGGTGCCGCCCAGAGGATGAGGCTGGCCACCTTGCAGAACGCTGGCGCCATTTTCAACGGCGTCATCAATCAATTCGCGCAAACGATTGACGGCTTTTTGCTCGATCAGCGGACCTTGCTCCACGCCCTCTTCCATACCGTTGCCCACTTTCAGGGCAGCAACCCGTTCGCTCAGGGCTTTGGCAAAGCGATCGTAAATACCGTCTTGCACCAGGAAGCGGTTGGCACACACACAAGTCTGACCGCTGTTGCGGTACTTGGAGGCCATGGCGCCTTCGATGGCGGCGTCCAGATCCGCATCGTCAAACACGATGAACGGGGCATTACCACCCAGTTCCAGCGACAGACGCTTGATGGTTGGAGCACACTGCGCCATCAACAAACGACCCACTTCGGTGGAGCCGGTAAAGGACAGCTTGCGCACAATAGGGCTTTCCGTCAGAGCGGCGCCCACCACACGGGATTGACCGGTGACCAACTGGAACACACCAGCAGGGATACCCACGCGCTCGGCCAGTACGGCCAGCGCCAGGGCGGTCAGGGGAGTCAGGTCGGCAGGACGAACAATAATGCTGCAACCCGCAGCCAGAGCTGGCGCTACCTTGCGGGTAATCATGGCCGCAGGGAAGTTCCAGGGAGTGATGGCAGCGCACACACCGACGGGCTGCTTGACCACCACAATGCGTTTGTCCGCTTGGGGGTGGCCGACCACGTCGCCATATACACGCTTGGCTTCTTCGCTGAACCATTCCACAAAGGAAGCGGCGTACAGCACTTCACCACGAGCCTCGGCCCAGGGCTTGCCCTGTTCCATGGTCATGATGGTGGCCAGGTCGTCCGCGTTGGCAACCAGCGCATCGAACCAGGCGCGCAACAGCTTGGCACGCTCGTGCCCGCTACGTGCCTTCCACTCGCGCTGGGCCACTTCAGCATCGCTGATGACCGCTTCGATTTCCGCTGTGGCCAGGCTGGCGACATTGGCCAGGCACTCACCCGTAGCAGGATTAAGAACGGCGAAGGTATTGCCATCGCCTGCCGAGACCCAACCCTGAGCGGTCCAGGACTGATCTTTTGCCAGGCTGGGATCCTTCAGTTTGCTAATCAATGATGCCGCGATATTGTTCATTATGCTGAACCTGTTTCTCTTATAGTGAACTTGATAGAATTATAGGAGCCGAAAAATCGCGACGTCAACGAATCGGATTACGGGTTTACCCGTATAACATCAGTCACCGTATTTTTTGTTTTGGGGCATTTGAAGGCACAATGTAAAGTTGGCATCCCGACAGCAAATCTGGCCTAATTCAGGGCCTGTACGCCTGGTCTGTAGGCTGATTGCCCTATGAGATGCTTCTGGCTGTGCTGACAGAACCCTGCCCCTGTTCCCAGAGTTCAGCCCTGTCCATCCGGGCTTATTGGACTTCCTGTGTGTCGTTATGGAGTTAGTCGTAGTGGAAGAGAAGAAACTGGTTCCGGCTGTAGTACGTGCCGTCACCGTACTGGACGAATTGGCGGCCTCGCCGGAGCCCCTGTCATTTACGGACCTGGTCAAACGCCTGGGTATGCCCAAAAGTTCCTTGTATGGTCTGTGCACCACCTTGCTGGATCTGCACCTGATCCGTAAGCTGGAAAATGGCAGTTTCACCCTGGGTACACACGTGATGGGCTGGGCCAATGCCTTCCTGTCTCAGCTCGATCTGACGCAGGAGTTTTTTGCCGCTTGGGACGATATGCGCGTCCTGCCTGAAGAGACCATCACCCTGTCCATTCTGGATGGCGAAGACGTGGTCTACATTGCCTGCCGCAACGGAACCCGCCCGCTGGGTTTCACCTTCCGTGCCGGGATGCGCTTGCCTGCGGTCTATACCGCTACCGGCAAAGCCATGCTCAGCACCTTGCCGGGATCGGAGCTGGAGCAGGCCTTGAATCACCCCTGGCCCGAACCGCTTACCGTGCATGGCCCGCGCAGCAAGGAAGACTTGATGGTGGAATTGAACGATGTGCAGCGCCTGGGATACTCCGTGGACGCCTGTGGCGTACGCGACGGTATGCACTGCTTTGGAGCTGCCGTGTTTGACTCCAATAACCGCGCTGCCGTGGCCGGAGTGGCCGTCAGCTTGCTGACCCAGGAAGCCGATGAAGCGGCCCAGCGCCGTGCCGGAGAAGCCATGCGCAAGTTGGCTAATCGCCTGTCAGAACGCCTGGGGGCGTCGCGCAAGGCATAAGCTTTTTCCAGCCTGCACAGCACGTTATAAAAACAAGGGGCGGCATCAGCAGCCCCT
This sequence comes from Alcaligenes sp. NLF5-7, assembly GCF_024266725.1. NCBI lineage: Bacteria > Pseudomonadati > Pseudomonadota > Betaproteobacteria > Burkholderiales > Alcaligenaceae > Alcaligenes > Alcaligenes sp. NLF5-7. Next base: position 2,850,275 of record NZ_CP100755.1, on the reverse strand, counting down.
TTTTGTTTGAATTATTTCTTGATCCGGAAGGCGGTAGCGGCATCTACCCTGAAGTTTGTTTATAAAGCGCAGGCCTATGAACCCTGGCCTTGACTGTCACCCCCGCCAGGCCTTGCAAGAAAACCAGTAAATCGCAGGAGCTGCACTACCTTCCTGCCTGCTTGCCTGCTTACTTGCTTACTTGCTTGCTTGCTTGCTTGCCAACATCCAACCATCTTCCCTGCTTTCTATTTCCCAGCGATCGGCCCGCAAACGGTAAACTGTCGCTAAATCCTTTATTTTGCAGTCCTTTTTGATGTCACCCATCGTGCCCCATACCTCTTTCAGTACCCTTCCCCTTCTGCCCGCCTTGCTTGAAACCCTGGATAGCCTGGGTTTTGAAAAAATGACGGCCATTCAGGAACAAAGCCTGCCCTTGATTCTGCAAGGCCGCGACCTGATCGCCCAAGCCAAGACCGGCAGCGGCAAAACCGCCGCGTTTGGCCTGGGTCTGTTGCAAACCCTCAACCCCAGCAAGCTGACTCCGCAAGCCCTGGTGATCTGCCCCACGCGCGAGCTGGCCGATCAGGTCACCACGGAACTGCGTCGTCTGGCCCGCCAGATTCCTAACGTGCGCATGCTGACTTTGTGCGGTGGTGTGCCTTCACGTCCGCAAACCGAAGCCTTGCGCAACGGTGCGCACGTGGTGGTGGGAACGCCGGGCCGTATTCAGGACCATCTGGAGCGCGGCAATCTGGACTTGTCCGCCCTGAAAACATTGGTCCTGGACGAAGCCGACCGCATGGTGGATATGGGCTTTCACGATGACATCGTGGCCATTGCCTCGCACTGCCCACCACGCCGTCAAACCCTGCTGTTCTCGGCCACTTATCCGGAAAATATCCGCAAGCTCAGCGCCCGCTTTCTGAAAAACCCTGCAGAAGTCAAAGTGGAAGCGCTGCACGATGCCAGCCAGATCGAACAGATCTTTTATGAAGTTCATCCTGAGCAACGTCTATCTGCCGTGGTGACCCTGCTGGAGCACTTCCGCCCCGCCTCTACCCTGATTTTCTGCAACACCAAGATGCGTTGCCAGGAAGTGGTGGAAGAACTGCAATCCGAAGGCATCCAGGCCCTGGCTCTGACCGGCGACCTGGAACAACGTGATCGCGACGAGATTCTGGTGCAGTTCTCCAACCAGAGCTGTGCCGTGCTGGTCGCGACCGATGTGGCGTCACGCGGTTTGGACATTCAGAATCTGGGGGCCGTCATCAACGTAGACGTCACCAAAGACAGCGAAGTGCATATCCATCGCGTGGGTCGGGTCGGCCGGGGTGATCAGAAAGGCCTGGCCCTGAATCTGGTTTCGCGCAGCGAACAGCGCTGGGTGAAGTTGATCGAGGAGTTCCAGGGCAGCGAAGTGAAATGGAGCAATCTGAAAGGCTTGCGCCCTCAGTCCAAAGAGCCGCTGCGCGCACCCATGATGACGCTGGAAATTCAGGGTGGCAAAAAAGACAAGCTGCGCCCCGGCGACCTGCTTGGTGCCCTGACCCGCGATGTGGGCCTGAAAGGCGAGCAGGTTGGCAAGATTGCGATTACCGACGCCCGTTCCTACGTGGCGCTGGACCGCAAGATTGCACGTCAATATTTTGACCGCATTGCCAACGCCAACATCAAAGGCCGACGCTTTCGCATGCGCTTTGTAGAAGATAAATAAATAGGACAGCGACAGTCTCTGAACCAAGGACCGGCAACGCCAGCACCATAACCTATTGGAAGCAATAGCCAGTGCCGTTGCCGAGTCTGCAAGCAGCAGCTCGTGCCATACCAGGCAGTTATTAGCTTAGGCAGCTAATTTTTAAAATAAATGCCGCAGCCAAAAAAAATATATAAACTACCTTTCAAGCCCAAAAGCGCCGCACGCTCCCACCGGAGCACACTAAAGCACACCCATATCCAATTTTAAAAAAGAGACAGAAGCCTGGAATCATTAGCCAATTAACAAGCTATAAGCAAAAGGAACAGCCATGAGCAACCACGTTTTTTCTGCAACCGCAACGTTAATAGACCAACTAAAGATTGAATGCACTTCCAGGGATTTTTCCATTGTTCTGGATGAACCCGGCAAGAGAGATAATGGCAGCGGCGGGATGACTCCCCTGGAGGCCCTGCTTTCAGCAATTGGCGCCTGTAAATGCATTGCTGCAAAAAGCTTTGCAAAGAGTCAAAAAATTGACTTAATCGACATCAAAATCGAGATGGACGGTGAAATAGACACAGATGGCTTCTACGGGATCAATAAAGAGGCCAAAATGGGATTTCATAAAATTACGTGCAAATACTATATCCAGGCCAATAACAATGATGAAGAAATAGAAGAATTCGTCAATTTCATTGAAAGAACCTGCCCAGTTCTGGACACAATAATAAATACGCCTGAACTGTCAAACGAGATCCACATTATCAAACAGTAAGATAGAGCCCGTATTTTTGAAAAACGCCCTCGCCTGTATGTGCAACTACATACAGGCGATTTTGCTGGGAGCCAGTTTCAAATGACTGGCAGCCGAGGGGCCCGAACCGTGCCAGCGAGCCAGCTCCCGTATACGTTCTATCAGGCTGACCGCAGCCTCGCTCATGCAGCCAGTATCTCGTGGATAGGCCATCAATAATTCACAGCGCGGGCCGCCACCGATCAAGGGGCGCGACACCACATTCTTGGGCATGAAGTATTCCGCGTAGGTAGGCAGCAAGGTATAACCCAGGCCAGCAGCGACCAGATTAATACTCATCAGGGGGTTGGCCGAGTTATAGGTGTGCTCGGGCACCACTTTATGATGAGCCAGATAGCGGGCCAGCACATCGTGCATGGAGCGGCCATAGGAACGATCCACCGCAATCATGGGCAAGCGATTCAGGCGTGCCGGCGGGATCAGACTATAAGCCTCCAGGCTATGCCCCTGAGGCAGATACACTCGCAAGGGCTCATCCAGCACCACTTCGCTGAACACATTGGTGGCGCGCACCGGGCCGCGCATGAACCCCAGGTCCAGCTCGCCACGCGCCAGCGCTCCCTCCTGCTCATTGGAAGTCAGGCTGCGCAACACTACATCGACCTGAGGAAAGGCTGCGCGAAAAGCGGGCAGCACTGCTGGAAAGATACGCACCTCGGCCGCGGGCACAAAGCCTATCGTCAGCACTTCCCGCGCCTGCGAGGCCGCCTTGCCGGCTCGCTGTACGGCCTCCTCCACCTTGTGCAGGATCTCGCGCGCGTCATCCAGGAAAATCACACCAGCTTCGGTCAATTCGACTTTACGGCGCGTGCGGTTCAGCAAGGGATAACCGATTTCTTCTTCCAGATTTCGGATCTGCTCGCTCAAGGAGGGTTGAGAGGTATACAACCGCTCGGCAGCACGGGTGAAATTCAACTCTTCCGCGACTGCAACAAAGTAACGCAAGTGTCGCAACTCCAAGTTTGTCTCCTGTCAAATTGATCGTTCCCTGCCCGGAACGTACCCGCACAGCGTTGGACACTGCCTGCTGTGAGGACCAAAACAAGCCTTTCTTTTAGGCACTATTGTCGCCGCTCCCACGCCCTGAAAAGCAGACCCAATCTTCAATGCTGCAGCGCAGCAATCATAGCTAGCGTAAACCCTAGGTGTCGCCAAAGCCGCATCAATACTGGCCTGAAACCGAAACCCACATGCAAGCAAGGGGTTTTAGAGGGACTTATCGGGTTTGCCGATCACCCGATCTAAAGCAAGTATTGGTCGGATTCATTTCAAGCTTCTACATTTTGCCGCTAGCGACAAAAACCTGTTTTGCAAAAGCACGCATTGCAATAGCGAGGAGCAAACGATGGGAATCAACCCTGAAAAAATCGAAGCCTTGGTCGATGCACGTAATGGACGCGTCACCCCCTCCATTTACACCGACCCGGATATTTATGAGCTGGAGCTGGAGCGCATCTTTGGCCGCACCTGGCTGTTCTTGTGCCACACCAGCCAGATTCCCAAAGCGGGAGACTTCTTCAATACCTATATGGGCGAGGACCCGATCATCGTGGTTCGTCAGAAAGACGGCTCGATCAAGGCCTTCCTGAACCAATGCCGACACCGCTCCATGCGCGTGTCTTATGCAGACTCGGGCAACACCAAAGCCTTTACCTGTCCCTACCACGGCTGGAGCTACGGCACCAACGGCGATCTGGTGGATGTACCGCTGGAGCCACGCGCCTATCCGCAAGGCTTGTGCAAGGAAAAGTGGGGCCTGCAGGAAGTAACCCGCGTCAAAGTATACAAAGGCCTGGTCTTTGGCAACTGGGATGCCACAGCGCCTGATCTGGAAGAGTACATGGGCGACATTGCCTGGTACCTGGACGGTGTTCTGGACCGACGCGAAGGCGGCACTGAAATCATCGGTGGTGTTCAGAAATGGACCATCGAATGCAACTGGAAATTCCCCGCCGAGCAGTTTGCCTCCGACCAGTATCACGCCCTGTTCTCGCACGCCTCTGCCGTGCAAGTGCTGGGCCAGAAACCCGGTGATGAGGACAAGGCTCTGGGCGCCGGACAAACCGCACGCCCGGTTTGGGAAACCGCCAAGGACGCCGTCCAGTACGGCCAGCGCGGCCATGGCAGTGGCTTCTTCTTTACCGAGCAGCCCGACGCCAACGTGTGGGTGGACGGTGAAGTCTCCCAGTACTTCCGCGACACCTATGCCGAAGCCCACGAACGCCTGGGTGAAGTCCGCGCCCTGCGCCTGGCCGGTCACAACAATATGTTCCCTACCCTGAGCTGGTTGAACGGCACCGCCACACTACGCGTCTGGCATCCCCGTGGCCCCAATCAGGTAGAAGTCTGGGCCTTTTGCATTGCCGATGCAGCCGCCCCCGACGATGTAAAAGCCGCCTTCGAGCGCAGCGCTACCCGTGCCTTCGGTCCCGCCGGTTTCCTGGAGCAGGACGACTCCGAGAACTGGGCTGAAATCCAGAAAATCCTGCGTGGCAAACGCGCTCGCGGCACGCAACTGTGCATGGAAATGGGCTTGGGCAATGAAGGGCTGCGCAGCGATGGCGTACCCGGTGTGACCAATTACATCTTCTCCGAGACCGCCGCCCGTGGCCTGTACAAGTACTGGGCCGACCTGATGGTGTCCGAGACCTGGGATGAAGTGCTGGAGCGCAGCCGTGCCTACGAAGAGGAGCTGGTGAAATGAGCGCCGTCATTCAAGAGCCGACTCAAGCGGCCATCGTCGACATGCAGCTGCATCACGAGATTGCCGACTTTTTGTACCAGGAAGCCGAACTGCTGGATGACTGGCAGTTCCGTGACTGGCTGGACCTGCTGTCCGAGGATGTGCACTACCACATGCGCAGCACGACCAATGCGCAAACCCGCGATCGTCGGCGCAGTGTGCAGCCACCGAGCACCTGGATCTTCAACGACAACAAGTTCCAGCTGGAGCGCCGCGTCGCACGTCTGGAAACCGGCATGGCCTGGGCGGAAGAGCCCCCTTCCCGCACCCGTCACTTTGTGAGCAATCTGCGTATCCGCCCAACGAGCGATGGCCAGGGCTACGAGATCCGCAGCAACTACATCCTGTACCGCGCTCAGAAAGAACGGGATGAGACCTGGTATGCCGGCAAACGCATTGATTGCGTGCGCCGCAGCGACAACCGCTTTGGTTGGGAGCTGTACGAACGCGAAATCGTTCTGGATCAGGTCGTCATTACCTCCCACAACTTAAGCGTTCTGTTCTGAACCCGCTTATTTTCCGATGTTGATTGATATGACCCGCATTACTGCATGTGAAACCGGTGCGCTGGCCGATGGCGAAGCACTGAAGATAGACACCCCCGAGCGCCAGATCGCCTTGTTCAATATCGCTGGCACCTTCTACGCCACGGACGACCGCTGTACCCACGGCAACGCGTCCATGTCCGAAGGCTATGTCGAGGACGACGGCACCGTGGAGTGCCCCTTGCACGCTGCCCGCTTCTGTCTGAAAACGGGCGCGGCACTGTGCCAGCCCGCCACGGAAGCGCTGCGTACCTATCCGGTCATCATCAGCGAAGGCATGGTCTATATCGATCTGGAGGCCCAGGCATGAAAGGCTGGCTTGAAAACGAAGTCGCACTGATCACCGGAGGCGGCTCCGGCCTGGGCCTGGCTCTGGTGGAACGCTTTTTGAAAGAAGGGGCCAAGGTGGCCGTGCTGGAACGTTCGGCAGAAAAATGCGCCCAGCTGGAGCAGCACTTTGAAGGCAAGGTGCTGGCCGTCCAGGGGGACGTGTGCAGCGCGGCCGACAATCAAAAAGCGGTCGCTGCCACAGTGGCCCGCTTTGGCAAGCTGGACTGCTTTATCGGCAATGCGGCTGTCTGGGATCACGGCGCACGCCTGATCAACACCAGCATGGAGCAATTGGACAAAGGCTTTGATGAGCTGTTTGCCATCAACGTCAAAGGCTATCTGCTTGGGGCCAAAGCGGCTGCCGCCGAGCTGGTGAAATCCTGCGGCAGCATGATCTTTACCTTGAGCAACTCCGCCTTCTACGCCGAAGGCGGTGGCCCTTTGTACACCGCCAGCAAGCACGCGGCGGTCGGTCTGATCCGTGAACTGGCATTCGAGCTGGCCCCCAAGGTACGCGTCAATGGCGTGGGCCCTTGCGGCATGAAAACCGATCTGCGCGGACCGCAGGCTTTGGGTCAGCAAGACACCCGCATCATGGACTCTCGCTCGCCCGATGCAATCAAGGCCATCCTGCCCCTGCAGTTCTTCCCCGAACCGGAAGAATTTACCGGCCCCTTTGTGCTGCTGGCATCACGCCAGAACAACCAGACGCTGACCGGCGTCATGATCAATGCTGATGCGGGCCTGGGTATCCGGGGCATCCGCAATGTGGCTGGCGGTCTGGAGCTGTGATGCAAGCACCACATATCCTCATTATTGGAGCTGGGCAGGCCGGTACCACAGCAGCCGCTGAACTGCGCAGCCGTGGCTTTCAAGGCTCGATCACGCTGGTCGGTGATGAGCCTCATCTGCCCTATGAGCGTCCACCGCTGTCCAAGGATGCCTTGCTCAACCCCGAACAGGCCCAACTGACACTGCACCCCGCAAGTTTCTACCAGGAACAGAATATTGATCTGAAACTGGGCGTACGTGCTGTGGCTATTGATGCTCAAGCTCGTCAGGTCAGCCTGTCCAATGGCGACAGCCTGCATTACGACTCGCTGCTGCTGGCCACCGGTGCGCAGGCCCGACGCCTGCCCGAACTGGATGCCTTGGGTTCTGTATCGCATGTGCTGCGCACCCTTGACGACGCCCATCGCATTCGCGCCCAGATCAAACCCGGTAGTCATGCACTGCTGGTAGGGGCTGGCGTGATTGGTCTGGAGCTGGCCTCCAGCCTGGTCGCCATGGGCGCAACTGTCGAGCTGATCGACCCGGCCACCCGCATCATGTCGCGCAATGCTCCCGAAGTCTTGAGCGATTACTTGCTCGGCGTCCATCAAGCGCGTGGCGTCCACGTTCATCTGGGCACCCATGTCGAGCATGCAAGCCTTGAAGCTGAACAAAGAATTGCTTTGACACTCAGCAACGGCAAGACACTGCAAGGTGATCTGCTGATTTACGGCGTAGGCGTCACCATAGACACCTGCCTGGCTGACAGTGCCGGGCTAAATACCGAGCAAGGCGCCGTGGTCATTGATGAGCATGGTCGCAGTTCCTGCCCAGGCATTTATGCCGCCGGCGACACCACCGTTCAGATCGGGCTGGATGGCCGCTGGCAGCGGCAGGAAACCTGGGAGAACGCCAACCGCCAGGCCGTGATGGCTGTGTGCCACATGCTGAACCAGGAACCCGCCAAAGCCACTCCCTCCTGGTTCTGGACCGATCAATGCGACCTGAACATTCAATTCGCCGGGGAGATGCAGGCGGCTCATTGGGTCCTGCGTGGCTCACTGGAGCAAACGCCCTTTGTGCTGATCGGCCTGGACCCGGAAGGTGCCATCTGTGGCGCCATCACCGTCAACCAAGGTCGCGACATGCGTCCCTTGAAGGAATTGATTGAACAAAGAGCCATCTTGCCATTGGAGGTCTGGGCCGATACCACCCAGGCCCTGCGCAATCTGGCCAAACAGGGGGCGAGCCTTGCGCTTGCCGCACAAGCCGCGGCTCCATGCGTCGCGGCCCCTTCACACTCATAAAACAGGAGACCGGGATGCAGGCACATCTGGAGTGCTTATCGCACACCCCCTTGCTGGGTCATCACGACCCGGCACAGGCCGTGCTGGACGAAGTCTTTGCGGTACAAAAAGCCGCCCGCGAGCGCATTGCCGCCTTCAAACCGGATTTGATCGTGCTGTTCACGCCCGATCACTTCAATGGTTTTTTCTATAACGTCATGCCCAGCTTTTGCATCGGCACAGGGGCCCATGCGATTGGGGATTTTGGCAGTCTGGCCGGGCGCTTGAACGTGCCCTTCGAGCTGGCTACCGACTGCGCCACCCATGTCATCAATAGCGGTGTGGATGTGGCGATTTCACACGATATGCAGGTCGATCACGGTGCTGCCTATCCGCTGGAGCATCTGGTAGGCAGTCTGGATCAGTACCCGGTTATTCCGGTGTTCATCAACTCGGTAGCGGCCCCCCTGCCCACGTTCAAGCGTGCACGCCTGCTGGGTGAAGCCATCGGTCAATGGGCCCGTTCTACCGGAAAACGCGTGCTGTGGCTGGGTTCCGGCGGCCTGTCACATCAGCCACCCGTGCCCGTTTACGCCGAAGCGCCCGAACCCGTGCGCCGCTCCCTGGATGGCGAAGGCTACACCCTGTCGCCCGAAGCCCGTGCCGCCCGCACCCAACGCACGATTGATGCTGGCAAGGCTTTCACCCAGGACCCCTCGGTGTTGCATCCGCTTAACCCCGAATGGGACCAGAACTTTCTGGATCTGCTGCAAACGCAGCGCTATGCCCAGCTCGATGAGGTCGCCAACGACGACGTCTCCGCCCTGGCAGGCCGCAGCGCCCACGAAGTCAAAACCTGGGTAGCCGCCTTTGCCGGGCTGTCGGCCTATGGCCCTTACGAAGCAGGCCATCGCTACTACCGCGAAATTCCCGAGTGGATTGCCGGTTTTGGCGGCTTGTCCGCCCATCCCAGCAAGAACTGAAATCCACCACAACAAAACATCAGGAGATTGTCATGAGTCTTAATGAAGCTGATTACAGCCGTTTCGCGACCGTGGTCGAGGAAGGCAAGGAACTGCGCATTCACTACAACGATCTGGGCCAGGGCGAACAGACCGTCGTCATGCTGCACGGCTCTGGCCCCGGTGCAACCGGTTGGGCCAACTTCAACCGCAATATCGAGCCCCTGACCCAGGCCGGCTATCGCGTCTTGCTGATTGACTGCCCCGGCTGGGGCAAGAGCGACTCCATCGTCAACAGCGGTTCGCGCTCGGATTTGAATGCCCGTGTCGTCAAAAGCATCATCGACCAGTTGGGCATAGCCAAGATTCACATGCTGGGCAACTCCATGGGCGGACATAGCTCGGTGGCCTTTGCCCTGACCTGGCCCGAACGCGTGGCCAAACTGGTTCTGATGGGCGGCGGCACAGGTGGCATGAGCCTGTTCACCCCCATGCCCAGCGAAGGCATCAAGCTGCTGAACGGCCTGTACCGCGAACCTACGCTGGAAAACCTGAAGCGCTTTAACAATGTCTTTGTGTTCGATGCCAGCGTTCTGACCGAAGAGCTGCTGCAAGCCCGTCTGAACAATATGCTCAGCCGCAAGGATCATCTGGAAAACTTCCTGAAATCCCTGGAAGCCAACCCGCGCCAGTTCCCCGACTTCAGCCCGCGCCTGCCCGGCATCACCGCCCCCACCCTGATCATCTGGGGCCGTCAGGACCGTGTCGTTCCTTTTGACACCGGCCTGCGCTTGCTGGCGGGTATCCCGAACTCCGAGCTGCACGTCTACAACCAATGCGGCCACTGGGCGCAATGGGAACATGCCGAGAAGTTCAACCAGCTGGTTCTGGACTTCCTGGAGCGTTGAGATGAGCGAATCATCCATTGAACTGCTGGACACGCTGGCTGCCCGCCTGCGCCAGGCCGAACACAGCGGTCAGGCCATTGAGCCGATCCGCGCTCTGATCGGTGAAGACAATGCCCAGGCCGCCTACGACATCCAGCGTATCAATATTGCTCGTGGCGTAGCGCAGGGACGCCGCCTGACGGGCCGCAAGATCGGCCTGACCAACCCCAAAGTGCAAAAGCAGTTGGGCGTGGACCAGCCCGACTTCGGCGCCCTGTTTGCCGACATGGCCTATGGCGATGGCGACACCGTCCCCTTCGAACGTGTATTGCAGCCCAAGATCGAGGCCGAAATCGCCCTGATTCTGGAGCGCGACCTGCCCCACGCCGACACCAGCTTTGCGGATGTCGCCACCGCCGTAGGCTGGGTCATGCCTTCTTTGGAAATTGTGGGCAGCCGCATCGAAAACTGGGACATCCGCTTTGTCGATACCGTGGCCGACAACGCCTCCAGCGGCCTGTATGTGCTGGGCGGACCCGCTCGCCGCCTGGATGGTCTGGACCTGCGCGCCGCCCGCATGACACTGCTGCGTAACGGCGAAGCGGCCTCCAGCGGCAGTGGTGCCGAGTGCCTGGGCCACCCCTTTAATGCAGCCGCCTGGCTGGCCCGCACCCTGGCCAAACTGGGTGATCCGCTCAAGGCCGGGGATGTCATTCTGACCGGCGCTCTGGGCCCCATGGCGCCGGTGGCCAGTGGCGATCACTTTGAAGCCGTGATCGAGGGCATAGGCTCGGTATCGGTCACCTTCAGCGCAGGCTAAGTCCTCTTTGTTCGGAGTAACACACATGACAAACCCCAAAATTGCCGTCGCCATTATTGGCTCGGGCAATATCGGCACCGACCTGATGATCAAGGTACTGCGCCAAAGCAAATACCTGAGCATGGGTGCCATGGTCGGTATCGACCCCAGCTCGGACGGCCTGGCCCGTGCGGCACGGCTGGGCGTGCCCACCACCCATGAAGGTATTGAAGGGCTGTTGAAGCTGCCCAACTTCCAGGACATTCGCATTGTGTTCGATGCCACCAGTGCCGGGGCCCATGCCCGCCACAATGCGCTGCTGCAAGAACACGGCATCAAGGTGATTGACCTGACGCCTGCCGCCATTGGCCCGTACACCGTGCCCGTGGTGAACCTGGAAGACAATCTGGACGCGCCTAATATCAATATGGTGACCTGCGGCGGACAGGCCACCGTGCCCATCATCGCGGCCATCTCGCAAGTCACCCCCGTGCACTATGCGGAAATCATTGCCTCCATCTCGTCCAAGTCGGCCGGTCCCGGCACGCGCGCCAATATTGACGAGTTCACGGAAACCACCAGCAAAGCCATGCAAGTGGTAGGCGGCGCACAGGTAGGCAAAGCCATTATTGTGCTGAACCCGGCCGAGCCCCCGCTCCTGATGCGCGACACCATCTACACCCTGACGGATCCGGGCAAAGAGGCTGAAATCGAGCAATCGGTTGAAGCTATGGCAGCCAAGGTTCAGGCCTATGTGCCCGGCTATCGCCTCAAGCAAAAAGTGCAATTTGACCTGATCCGGGAAGACCAGCCCATCAATGTACCTGGTCTGGGCTTGCGCTCCGGTCTGAAAACGTCGGTCTTTATCGAGGTAGAAGGTGCGGCCCATTATCTGCCCGCTTACGCAGGCAATCTGGACATCATGACCAGCACCGCCCTGGCCTGTGCCGAGCGTCTGGCACAAACCCGCTTGCTGACGCAGGCCGCATGATTAGCAAGGACACGAACATGGCACACGACTCACAAAAAAAGCTTTTTATTTCCGATGTGACCTTGCGCGACGGCAGCCACGCCGTGCGTCACCAGTACAGCGTGCAGAACGCCATCGACATTGCCCGTGCCCTGGACCAGGCCAAGGTGGACTCGATTGAAGTGGCCCACGGCGACGGGCTGTGCGGCTCCAGCTTCAACTACGGCTTTGGGGCGCACTCTGATCTGGAGTGGATCGAGGCAGTGGCCTCGGTCGTGCAGCACGCCAAGATTGCCACCTTGCTGCTGCCGGGCATTGGCACCATTCATGATCTGAAAGCCGCCTACGACGCCGGCGCACGCATCGTACGCGTTGCCACGCACTGTACGGAGGCGGACGTCAGCAAGCAGTACATCGAATACGCCCGCTCGCTGGGCATGGATGCCGCCGGCTTTTTGATGATGAGCCACATGACCAGTCCGCAGCATCTGGCCGAACAGGCCAAGCTGATGGAAAGCTACGGGGCAACCTGCTGCTATGTGGTGGACTCGGGCGGTGCCTTGAACATGAACGATGTGCGCGAACGCTTCCGGGCCTTCAAGGATGTACTCAAGCCTGAAACCCAGACCGGCATTCACGCCCACCACAACCTGTCCCTGGGCGTGGCAAACAGCATTGTGGCCGTTGAAGAAGGCTGCGACCGCATTGATGCCAGCCTGGCAGGCATGGGCGCCGGTGCCGGCAATGCACCGCTGGAAGTCTTTATTGCGGCTGCCGAGCGCATGGGCTGGAACCATGGCACCGATCTGTACACCCTGATGGATGCCGCCGACGACATTGTGCGCCCGCTGCAGGATCGCCCGGTCCGTGTGGACCGTGAAACCCTGGCCCTGGGTTACGCCGGTGTCTACAGCAGTTTCTTGCGCCACAGCGAAGCCGCAGCCAACAAGTACGGGCTGAAAGTCGTGGACATTCTGGTCGAGCTGGGTAAACGCCGCATGGTGGGCGGACAGGAAGACATGATTGTGGACGTGGCGCTGGACTTGCTGCAGCGCCAAGGCGCCACAGCTTGATTCCGAGACTCTAAAAAAAGTTCTACCCCCGCTCAGCGCTGCCTTGCCGCGCAGTGAGCGGGTTTCTGCACCCTGAATTCGGGGCGGGCAGGGGGCAGAAGCAACAAGAAAAACGTCCCGGTCAACCGAGGAGACATAGCAATGACACATACTCAAGGCCGCAGACATGCGGTCATCACCGTGGCGATCTGCTTTCTGATCGCCGTTATCGAAGGCATGGACATACAGGCTGCTGGTATTGCCGTGAAAGGCGTAGCAGCAGAGTTTGGTCTGAATAAAACCTACCAAGGTTATTTTCTAAGTGCGGGCATTCTGGGGCTACTGCCCGGCTCCCTGATGGGCGGACGCTGGGCCGATAAATACGGTCGCAAGGCCGTGCTGATTGCCTCGGTCGCCATCTTTGCCCTGTTTACCCTGTTCACTGCCTGGGTCAATAGCCTGGCCATCCTGTTGATGGTCCGCTTTCTGGCTGGAGCAGGTCTGGGCGCGGCCATGCCCAATCTGATTACGCTGGCTGCCGAATCCGTCAAACCGGAACACCGTGCCCGTGCAGTGGGCATGATGTATGCCGGCATGCCTGTTGGGGCCGCCATTCTGTCACTGGTCGCTGCCTCCAACTTTGGTGAAAACTGGAAAAACATCTTCTATCTGGGCGGCCTGCTCCCCCTGCTGGTTATTCCTGTCATGGTATGGTTCCTGCCCGAATCACGCGAGTTCCTGCAGGCTCGACAAAGCCCTGCTGTCGTTCAAGGGCGCTTCCAGGATCTGTTCAGCAATGGTCTGGCCACCCGCACCCTGCTCTTGTGGGTCAGCTATTTTTTCACGCTGATGGTTGTCTACCTGATGCTGAGCTGGCTTCCTTCCCTGTTCCAGGAGCTGGGCTTTAGCCGCAAGCAAGGCAGCACAGCCCAATTCTGGTTCATGGTCAGCGCAACCGTGGGCACCGTCTTGTTAGGGTATCTGACCGACCGCTGGCACAAAACCCTGGTTATTGCACTGATGTACGGCGGTATTCTGGCTGGTTTGTTAAGCCTGAACGCCGCATCCGGCCTGACGCAGATGTATTGGGCTGCCGCACTGACGGGTGCGTTTGTGATTGGTTGCCAGGGCGTCTTGTATGCCTTTGGCGGTATTGTCTACCCTACTTCCGTACGTGCCACTGGCGTCGGCACCGCTGCAGCCGTTGGCCGTATCGGCGCAACACTGGGTCCAACCCTTGCAGGCATGTTGCTTAGCCAGGGATATGGAGCCGCTGGCGTCATCAGCTCGGCAATTCCCTGCATTATTGTTTCGGCCTTGTGCATGCTGCTGGTAGTCCGTCAGATCAGCCAGGAGCAAGTACGGGCATCCGACAGCCCCGCCCTGCCAGCCGCTGGAAAAGCGTGAGAACAGAGCCAATTGCAGCTTGGAACCCAGCTGCAACCTGGACACCAGCCCTCCTATAGTCAGCCCTTGCACCAAGGGCTGCGTTCTACCTGGAGGACGCACCCCACACATACGTAGTTCCCCAAGCTTGAATTCGTCTTCAAGCTTGGGGGCTGCTCGGGGGGACTGCCCCCTTCTTCAGCGATTTCCGTCTATGCAATCCACCTGGCCTCACTGGTGGCAATCCCCGACAAGAATGAAAACAAGAATAAAGAATGGCGGGATACAATGGCCGGCTGCTATTTGGCAGCCGAGATTTTTATAGCCAGGCTTGGCGCTGCAGCAGAAAACAACAAGGTGCCTGGCCCTGCACGGAAACACGGATGATGGACACAGTAATTCTTCTTCTGGTCGCCGCAATAGCCCTGCACTTTGTGCGGGCACGGTATCAACGCGGACGCATTATCTTGCTGGGTCGCCACTTGAGCAGCTTCCAGCTGGAACGTCATATGGAAACGCTGACGGAAGGCTATACCCGCGCGATTGGCGAACAAGACCCCTCACGCCAACTGCAGGTGTTGGAGATGTTTGCCCAGACCGAAAACGCGGTAGCCACCCAGATTCAATCCCTGGCTGACCTTCTGCAAAAAGAACCAGCAGAAAACACCCGAGTAGGCATGCTGCCCTTTTGCGTGCCCTATGCCGAACGCATCATCCCCTCCATGACGCGCGACTTCCGCCAGCTATTGCAGATTCATGCTGCCGGGCTGCGTCATATGGTGGACAACCCCGAACAGCTGGACCCAAAAAGCCGGGCCTTTCATCTGTCCGCCGAGCTATACCTGTTTCAACACAGCTGCCACTGGTTCTGCAAATCCCGAACAGTGGCAGATGCACGCCTGCTGGCACGCCATAAGGTGACACATCAAAAGGTGCTGGAGTCCGTGTCCACCCAAACCCGCAATGCCTATTTACGCTGGCAGGAACCCGCCACCAGCAAATAAAAAAAGCGGAGCCCCTTGGCTCCGCTTTTTTCTTCCTGCGTATCAGGGATACACAATCACAAAAGTTGCAGCCGCTTCCAAAGGCCCCGGTCTGACATCTGATTCGGTTTTATTGGGAAGCCGTACATACTGAGCGGTAAAACCGGTAGACAGTACAGCACCATCCGTCAGAGCCGGCCCTACAGAAGGCGCATAACGCGACGGCACCCAGGAGCCTGAAGGCGCAGGACCAAAAGGCAGGGGGTCAGATTCACCGCGATGAAACAAACGTACCCCGACTGCCGGGTTGCTTGAGAGCAAATAATTTTTATTCGTTGCACTATCCCTGGTGTCGGTGAAATAGATATTCAGTTTGGTGTCTTTGGTACACCCCGTTCCCTCAATCAAGAAATGGGCTTGCCCTGACGCACCTGAAGAGCGACTTGCACCTGCAGGCACAATCTGACCGGGATCAACGGGTCCCAGAACCACATTTTGAGTCAAGGTACTGGTCGAGAACTTACAGCTGGGCAGAGCAGGTTTGGGCAACTCAGGCACTTGCACGGTGCCGGTCAAAGCCGCCATGGGGTCCACGAATCCATTAATACAAAGCTGTGCATTAGCCGTGCCCTTTTGATTGGCTGTCATAACAAGGACTTTATTGGCTTCAGTAAAGGTCAGTTTGCCGCCTTTATATACCTTGTCATCAATAACCACCAGTTCAAAACTGTAGAACTGGGCCAGCGTGTAACTGGCCGTTGTTCGCGCTCGTAGCACAGAAATCCACGGGCTACTGGAAATAATCGTTCCCTGCGGAGCACTTGGTCCGATTGGCGTCAAAGAGACAGTGGAGGCGTACCCCGCCCAGCGAACGACCAAACCCAACCCTGGCATCCCACTCAAGGGAACTGCTTGATAAGCGTTATCCGCTATCTGCCCGCTTGCATAGACATTCACTGTTTCGCCGTGAGCAAGGGGCAGGTAGTACTCAGCATAGGCAGACGTACGCCCTACAATATCGCCATTTTTAAAGACGGTGCCGCTAGGGGCCATGCTCCAGCTTGAGCTGGCCGTCAGGTCTCTGGATCTGAAACAGCTCGTTGACTGAGCCTGGACTTGGCCCATCCCGACAAGCAGGGCAATGGGCAGCATCAGTGCTTTAGCCCACACGAATCGCTGGCGGGAAAACTCCTGCTTCCTGAGTATACGGCTCCACATACCACGCATCCCATTCATCAAAATTCGTTTGCAGCCCCTATCGGAGCCAATTAATGATGAAATTTTAAAAGCACGGTCTATTCAATTATTTAAGATTATTCCTAGAGTTATTTCTCCGCTCTTAATAGATACTCAAACCCAATCAAGCTTAATCGTCAAGAATTGCAAACCAAGCAAACAAGCCACTTGACAGAAAAAAACAATTAAAAAAAACATTCTCAATTAATAGGACTGCATTTTAAGAATAGTCCTAAATCTTTTCCCCGATTGATTTCCTAAACTTCAACTGTGCCCAAACAGAGCACACTCCTGGGAACCTTAGAGCGCCCCAAGGCGTACAACAAGGTTGCTTCGTTTGTCCAACAATCGGAAGTCAAATCAATCATGAAAAAGATCCTTTTCGGCCTCACTATCCTTTCCGCTTTTGCTGCTACCGGTGCCCAAGCCGAGCTCACGACTGCTGCCCGCGGCAACATCAACTTTGTGGGCAGCATCAACGCTGACAGTTGCACCGTGCGTTCTCCTGGTGCTTCCAGCTCCGGTGCCAACATGCTGGTCGATATGGGCCCTGTGTCGGCCAAGACTCTGGGCACGGAAGCGACGCCCGCTACCTCTACAGGCGGCATCACCTCGATTTCCAAGAACATCGATATGCAGATCGAATGTGCCACCGGCACCAAAGTTGAGCTGAAGCTGGCTCCTACCGCGACCTCCGGCAAGGGTATTGCTGTCACTGGCGGCGCCCAGAACGTGCAGATCATGCTAGTCAGCGACCAAACCATTCTGGACTTCACCAGCGGCACCGCCAAGCTGGAAGCTCCTTACGCTGACGGCGCCATCAACATTCCTCTGACCGCCTACTACACCCGCAAGGCCGGTGCTGACGTTGCTGATGTTGTCGGTGGCCAAGCCAACGCGACCGTCGCCTACGAGCTGTCTTACGAATAAGACTGCCTGAACCTCTGGCGAAGGGTTATCCCTTTCGCCAGAACTAACCCCTCAAGGAGAATGAACCATGTCCATCTTAACTTTCAAGAAACTGGCTTTTGGATGTCTGGCCCTGAGCGCTGCGCTGTTGAGCAACCAGGCCCAGGCATCCATCTCCTTGAGCGGTACCCGCCTGATCCTGCCCGAGAAGCAGCAAGAAGCGTCCATTGTGGTTCGCAACGACAATTCGCCCATCCTGGTTCAGTCCTGGCTGGAAACGAATACCGATCACGATCAAGCAGAACTCCCCTTTGCCATTACCCCTGCACTGGTCAAAGTTGCCCCTAACGGCCAGCAAGTGATGCGTGTGCTCTATGCCGGTGGTGACCAGGGCCTGCCTCGTGACCGCGAAACCGTGCTCTGGCTGAACATCCAGGAAATCCCACAACAAAGTCCCAGTGACAATCAGCTGCAGATAGCCATTCGCCAACGCATCAAATTATTTTTCCGTCCTGACGGCTTGCCCGGTTCGGCCGCCCAGGCCCCTGCCGATTTGCAGTGGTCCGTGGTCAACGCTCAGGGCGCACCTATGCTGGAGATCCACAACCCCAGCGCTTACCACGTGTCCATGTCCACCCTGCGCACTGCGAAGGGCCAGGAAATGGAAGACCCCGGCATGATTGCCCCTGGCCAGACCCGTCGCTTGCCCTTGGGTCGCTCCGGCGCACAAGACACCTTGCAGTTTCGTGCGATCAGCGACTACGGCAGCGCCGATCCCTATGAAGTTCGCCTGAACGGCCAAAGCAAAGTTCAGGCCCGCGCCTTGAGCTCGGACACTCCGTAAGCCGGCGGCACGACCCGCCGCCCACTCCCCGCTTCTCACGTCTGACCCTTTCGGCTACTGGCACCCGGCCAGTAGCAGGAGCCCTTGCACGTCTTCAAATCGTCAATCACGCCCCCTGGGTGCAGAGTCATGTTCACAAAAAACCATCTGTTCTGCCATCGCATTCATCCCATCAGCCGCCAGCCACTGGCCGCGTTGCGGATTGCCTTGCTGCCCTGCATGGTATTTGCAGCTTGTGCTGCCCAGGCTCAGACGACCGCCTCCGTTACCGTGCCCGCTCCCGAAGAAAACAAGACAGAGCCCGTACAAGTTGCTGCTCTGGATAGCGGTGACTCCATGGCATTTAACATGGCCTTCCTGCAAGGCAACGCCTCCACCGCCGACTTGCGCACCCTGCTCTCGAGCAGCAACGTCGCTGAAGGCGTACAGCGCGTGGACCTGTACGTGAACCAGCAGCGTACCGGACGACGCGACATCACCTTCAAACGCAACCCGCGTACGGACGAAAACGAGCCCTGCTTTGACCAGGAGATGCTCGAGCAGATCGGGATTGATCTGAGCAAATTGCCCGCTCCCGTGTCGGCCGAGTCCACCTGCTTGCGTCTGCCTGAAATTGTGCCCGACGCCACGGTGGTCTACGAAAGTGCCCAATTGCGTCTGCTGCTGAGCATCCCGCAGATCTACCTGAGCCCCAGCAAACGCGGTTATGTTGATCCTTCTTTGTGGGACGAAGGCCAGACAGCTGCCTTTGTGAACTACGGTGTCAATGTACGCCGCGATCAAAGCAAAGGCATGTCCGCCACCAACCACCTGAGTGCAGACCTGCGCCTGGGTGTGAACATCGGCCCCTGGCGCATACGCAACAACTCCTACTACACCTCGGGCACCAATCGTTCCAGCTCCTTTACCAGCCAGAACACTTATGCCCAGCGCGATATCGTGTCCCTGAAAAGCCAGTTGCTGGCCGGGCAGACGTATACCCGCTCGCCCCTGTTTGACAGTGTGCGCTTTATGGGTGTGCAGATGCTCTCGGACGAGGCCATGCGCCCCGACAGCGAGCAGGGCTACGCGCCGGTTATCCGTGGCACGGCCGAAAGCAATGCCACGGTCGAAGTACGCCAGAACGGCTATGTGATCTACACCACCAACGTCGCCCCCGGTCCTTTCGCCATCAGTGACCTGGCGCCCTCGGGCTCGAACGGTGATCTGGAAATCACCATTATCGAAGCCGATGGTTCGCGTCGCATCTTGCGCCAGGCATTCTCTGCCCCGCCCTTGATGGTGCGTGAAGGCCGCCTGAGCTATGACATCGCCGCCGGTCAACTGCGCCTGAACGACGAAATGCAGGAGCGTCCCCACTTTGTCAGCGGCTCCATGCTGTATGGCGTCAGCGCCAACACCACCCTGGCCGCCGGGGTGCAGGTGTCCAAAGACTTCAATGCCTATTCCCTGGGGGTCGGCATGAACACCCAGTTGGGTGCGGTCTCGCTGGATGCGACCCGCTCCACCAGTCGTGTCCAGGGCCAGCAATCCCAGGGCACCAGCATGAACCTGCGTTACAACAAGTTCATCGAGGCTACCGGCTCGAACGTGTCCATCAATATGCGTCACGACTTGAGCCGTGGCTATCGCACCCTGTCCGATCACGTCACCGCCACAGAAGCACCAGCGCACTTGCGCCTGTACGGTCAACGTGACTCGCGCCAGCGCATCGATGCCAATATCAGCCAACCTGTAGGCGGTGGCAATCTGTACCTGAGCGCTTCCTACAACAAGAACTGGGAGAACAACTCCTCCAATAGTTTGTCGGTGGGCTACAGCAACCATATCGGCAAGGTGAACTACAACCTGTCGTACACCCGTACCCGGAACCTGCAGTCTTCCTTTGGTCCTTCGCGCTCGCACGACAACGCGGTCATGCTGACTCTGAGCATTCCCCTGGGCAGCGGACAAAATGCACCGCAAAGCTTCACCACGGTCAGCCACGACAATAGTGGCAATGCTGTCCAGGCCGGTGCCAGCGGCCTGCTGCCTACCGAGCGCGAGATCAGCTACGCCGTTGCTGGTGGCCGCAGTGCTGCCGGTGAAAGCAGCGCCTCGGTCAACGTAGGAACAGCAAGCTCTTTTGCCCGCATGAATGCCGGCTACTCCTATGGTAGTCAGCACAGCTCCGGCAATTTCTCGGCCAATGGTTCGCTTGTCGCGCATAGCGGTGGGGTAAACCTGGGGCAGGCGCTGGGCGAGACCATCATGCTGGCCAAAGTAGAGCCGCCTGTAGCCGGGGTAGGCGTATCCAGCCACGCAGGTGTCAAGACCGGCTCGAACGGCTACGCCATCATCCCCAATGCCACCCCCTACCGCAGCAACCACGTCAGCCTGGATACACGCAACGCCCCGCGCAATGCCGAATTCGACAACGCCGTGCAGCAAATCGTCCCTACCCGCGGTGCGGTTGCCCTGGCTACTTTCAAGGCCGAAGTCGGTTACCGCGTACAGTTTGAATTGCGCGATGAGCAAGGTGCAGCGTTGCCCTTTGGCGCCATGGTGCGGGATGCCGCCGGCCAGCAACTGGGCATGACCGACCCGCGTGGCCGTATCCTGACCATGGTCTCCCCTGAACAAATGCGCGGCTATCTGGATATCAGCCGTAATGGTCAGCTGTGTCGCGCCCGCTACGAGCTGGCCGAACAAGCCGAAAGCCTGAACTATCAGTTGCTTCGCCTGAACTGTGTCAAGCGTGAACCCGATCCCATGCTGCCCGGCGATCTGGCCAACCAAGGCGCAAGCCAGGACGGAACAGTATGAGGCCCGTTCAGCTAAGAGGCAGCCCCATGCGAGAGAACCTGCCCTGCATGCAGGTTCCTCGCTTTCCCAGCGTCTTGCTGGGTGCCTTGTCCTTAATCCTTATCCTGTGTGCCTCCTTGGGCACCGGGGCATATCTGTATGCATCGGCTACGCACCTGATTTCCGAGTACCGTCGGCAACTGAACGGTGCTGCCGACCACGCCCAATTATTTTTTGACCAGCGTGAGGTCCTGCTGCGCGCCGTGGCCGCAGCAGCGGTTTCTCCCGACACCGTGCAGCTCTCGTCCAATAGACAAAACCTGGAAACGCTCGACACCCCGAACAATGGCTCAGCCGATCACTACGTCTTTTTACTGACGCGCCGCCATTGGAATGCCATCCATCGCACAGGCACCTTGCGATACAGCGAGCTGGATCCTGCCCGAGACTACCGTCTGGAGCGCGACGGCCAGGGCCGGTTCTGGGAACCACAGGCGAATGCGCTAGCCACACGCCTGAACACCATCAATAAACAGCCTCACGCCCGTCAAGTTCCCGTACTCTGGCTACACCAGGACAATGACTCTTTCTCGCAGTTGGTGGCTTACACCCCTATAGACAGAGAAAACCGTCAGGGAGCCTGGTTGGGTCTTGAACTGAACAATATCGACCGCGCCCTGACCTTGACGCCACCACCACCTGGCACGGAATACATTTTGTTCGATATACGCGGGCAAGCTGTTTTGTACAGCAGCTCCCCGCCTGATGCGTCCGAGTTGCGCTGGGTTCAGCAAGACTACTTTGGTTTTGACGGCAAAGGCTGGCCCAAACATATCATCCTGAGCAAATCCATTGGGACGGGCGGCCTGCGCGTACTCTACGCCCTGCCCACCAAACAGTTATTGCACGATGGCCGCAATGCCTTGATCACGGCCTTGCTGACCCTCACCGTCTTTACCACCGTTGTTCTGGTCGGCGCTTGCCTGATACGGAGGCGCTTGTTGCTACCTGCGCGCCAGCAGCAACAAAGCCTGGTCGATAGCGTGTCCTTGAATCGCAAGCTGGTTGCCATGGCTCCTGTCGGCCTGGCCCTGGTCGACGCTCAAGGTGAAGTGGTTTTTCAAGAAAACCTGCAGGCACGCACCTGGATGCAAGGTGATGATCAATGGCGTACGCGCTTACCCGGTGAGCATGAGCCCAGCACATGCACCGACGTTACCCTGAAGGACGGGCGCAGTGTACGTGTCCATGCCATCAGCTTGCATTACCGCGGACAGCCCGCGGCTCTATGCTCCATTATTGACGTCACCGCTGAAAAAGCCGAAGAGGCTGCCCTGCGTCACTCCCGCCAACTGGCCGAGAACGCCAACATCGCCAAAACTCAATTCCTGACCACCATGAGTCATGAAATCCGCACGCCCCTGTACGGAATTCTAGGGACGCTGGAGCTCCTGTCTCTGTCCGAAAAGCAGCAACACCCTTCGCCCTATCTGGACACCTTGCGCCGCTCGGCCGAAACACTGTTCCGGGTAGTGGGTGAATCGCTGGACCTGTCTCGTATTGAAGCGGGGCACGTCACCCTGGAACCGCGCGAATTCTGTGCGCAGGAGCAGGTGGATGAAACTATTGCAGCGTTTGCTGCAACCGCACAAAACAAGGGCTTGCTACTGTATTCCATCACCCCTGTCAGGGCCCTGGTTCCCACTATTGGTGATCCCCTGAAGATTCGCCAGATTCTGAGCAACCTGATCAGCAATGCCATCAAGTTCACCACTTCTGGCCATGTGGTGCTGCGTCTGCATACTGAACCCCAGCCGGGCAACCGCCTGTTACTGCGCTTTCAGATTACGGACTCCGGACAGGGCATCAGTGCAGAGGTTCTGCCCAAACTGTTCCTGCCCTATTTCAGCCTTAACGAAGGCAGCGCCAACAAGCAGCCTGGCACGGGTCTGGGCTTGCCCATTTGTCAGCGCCTGGCCAGCCTGATGGGCGGCTCTCTGTCTGTGGTCAGTGAACCGGGCCTGGGCACCAGTATCACGTTTGAAGTGATTCTGCCTGTGGCCTCCCCGCCCGGCACAGCTCCGGCTCCCGAGTCCCAATTGGCGTTCCGCCCCGTTTATGTAACTGGAGACATCCCGGAAATCGTTTCCAACGTCAGCAAATGGCTCCGTCATTGGGGTGCCTATGCCCTGCCCTACACCGGGCAAGTCGCCAAACCGGGGGCTGTGCTGGTGCATAGCTGGCCGTCTTTTGCCACCAGTACACCTGAGTGGACTGGCCGCCAGGTCATGGTTCAACCCAATACCCAGACCCAACCCCCTCAAGCCGATAATCCCGACTGCTTCTACACTGCCTCGACCGCCATGAAACACATCATGCAAGCGGTGCAGCAGGCTCAAGCGCTCGATTGCGCGCCTCAGCCGACCAAAGAGACATTAAAACCCTCCGTACGCCCCCAACGTGTACTGGTCGTGGACGACAACCCGGTTAACCGGCAAATTCTTCAGGAGCAATTGACTTTACTGGGCTGCACGACTCATCTGGAAGCCAGCGGCGAAGCCGCCTTGACACTGGCAAACAAAGATCAATTTGATATTGTGTTTACAGACCTGTTCATGCCCGGCATGGACGGCTACTCTCTGGCCCGCGCCCTGCGTGCGGAAGGCTACCAGGGACGCATTATTGGCATTACCGCCAATGCCATTTTGGATAAAGACAAAGAATGGTCAGCCGCAGGCATGGATGCCCTGCTGATCAAACCTCTGCCCATGGCCGCCTTGCGCGATAGCCTGCAGCCTCCGACCCTCTAAACCAGCCCGACCCGCCACAAATGCTACGTCGCTACCGCGGCGCAGGGCGGTATGATACGGCAGGAATTGCCCAAATCGGCGACCTCACGGAGAACCATGGCCAACTCACCTTTTAATCGTATGACGCGGCGCTCGCGTGGACACACGCGACTATTGCTTAGCGTTATTCCTGTCTCCTTCGTTTTGCTGGGCGCTCTGGTCGTAGGCGGCCAGCATTTTTTCAGCCAAGAGCGCCATCGTCTGAAATCCGATTTCGCCGTGACGGTGGCCTATATCCACGAACAGGAACGATTTTTAGCGCAGCTCAAGGCAGATGCCGCCAAACTGCAAGCCGGGCCGGAGCCAGAACCTCCTCCGGTAGAAAGCGGCCGTTCCGTGAGTATCTGGCGGCCAACAGCCAGCGTCTCGTTTTCCATGATTTGCGAGCAGCACTGCCGCGCCCCCAAAGAGGCCTACGGAACCTTGGGGGCTGATCTGGCCGACAGCTTTGCGTCCTTTTGGGCCAGATCCTATTTTCCGTCCGGCTACCTGTTCCTGTTCCATCCCGACATGGAGGACAGCCTGAGCATTCCGGAGCTGGAATCCTCCCGCACGGATACGGTCTTGCCCATTGCCTCGCACAAGGAAGCACGCGAACATATTCAACCCTCAAGCACACCCTTACCCGGCCCGCAGCCCGTGAAATGGGTTTCCTTGCCCGACCACCCTTTGCATATGCTGGGCATCATCCCGATTGCCTTGCCCGGCCTGCCCGTACCGGGTGCAGACCCTGCCCGATTCCAGGCCATGAGTCTGTTTGACAAGGGCAGGTTGCGTGAATTTTTCAATCAATCCGAAGCGCCTGTCGGCTATCGGTTCTGGCTGCACCATGCCGACCAGGGCTTGCTGATCGGTAAAAACGACTCCCCGAACTTGCAGCACGACGGTTTCAGCATCAGCCTGCAGGGCCTGGCCTTTCAAGTACGCGACCCTTCCGGCACCTGGACAGGGCGCTACCTGATCAGCCCCAGCCAGTTGCTGAACAGCACCTGGGTGCCCTTGGGCACCGTGGCATTCTTATTGTTGAGTTTGCTTGGCGGCGTGGCCTATGCGCGCTGGTACGGACGCCGCGTAGTGGAACCAGCTCGCCAGGCCCAACGAGCGCTGCTGGAAAGCCGGGACTTTAACCGCAGCATCATCGATACCTCGCCGGTAGCCCTGTGCGTCATCAGCAAAGAAAAGCGGCAGATTATTTTTGGCAATGCCCAGGCACTGGAATGGCTGGGACTGGATGCCGGAGATAATTTGCCTGAGAAAGCTCCTCTGGCCTTAGCCCTGGACGAGCTGCAGCAAGAAGGACCGCAAGCGACCGAGGGCAAAGTAGATTTGGCAGATGGCCGCAGCCTGCATTTGGCCTGCGCACCCAGCCGCTATCACGAGCAGGATGTGTTGCTGTGTGTATTGATGGACCTGACGGCACAAGAAGAAATCCAGCGCGAACTGGAGCGCGCTCGCGCCGCCGCCGATGAAGCCAGTACCGCCAAGTCTGCTTTTCTGGCCACCATGAGCCATGAAATCCGCACTCCCCTGTATGGGGTTTTGGGCTCTTTGGAATTGCTGTCCATGACGGAGCTGAATAGCCAGCAACATCAACAAGTGGACCGAATTCAAGGGGCCTCGCGCCAGTTGTTGCAAATCATCAGCGACATTCTGGATATCAGCCGGATTGAAGCGGGCCAGACACATGTACAGTCTGTCCCCCTGGACCCGGTTGCTCTGGTCCAGGATTGCACCGCCACTTATACCGCCATGGCGCAGCAAAAAAATCTGCTGCTGTTTTGCCATGTAGACCCGGATGTGCCCCGTTGCGTCCTGGGCGATCCGTTGCACATACGCCAGATACTGAGCAATCTGATCAGCAATGCCGTCAAGTTCACCCAGGCTGGCCACATTATTGTGCGGCTACGTCTTGAGCAGGTTGTCCAGGGCAAAGCGCAAGTATTGTTTCAGGTAGCTGATAGTGGCGTGGGCATCGAGCACGAACAACAGGACAAGCTATTTACCCCCTTCTACGTCGCCCACGCGGGCGAGCACACCATACGCGGAGCAGGCCTGGGGCTGTCCATCTGTGCCCGTCTGGCCGAACTGATGAACAGTCAGATTCAACTCACCAGCGAGCCAGGCTTGGGCAGCAGTTTCTCCTTTACGCTAAACCTGGACATAGGGCCCACAGAGGCCGGAGCCCTCCCTGCCCCGAATCTGAATGGCATGAAGCTGCATGTGCGAACACCCCATGCCGAATTGTCCGAGTCAATCTGCAATTGGCTCATCCGCTGGAATGCCCAGGCACAAGCCCTGCTGCCCAGCGACTCTCTGACAGGCCAGGCCGAAGAGATCTTGCTGGATGTGATGATGCCCGGCAGCCAGCCGGTACCTCATTGGCTCGGCCCCTACCTCAGTGTCTCGGCACGCGATGGCAGTAGTACCTTGCCCGAGGCGGATGGCACCAGTCCCGAAAGCATCGCTCGTTCCCTGGAGCGCTGGCGGGCACAACAACATGCCACGCCGGCACAAATCCTGGAGTCCACGCCACCCGCCAAAACAGCGATCAAGCCCCCCAGCCGCCCAGGCCTGCATGTGCTGGTCGCTGAAGACAACCCGCTCAATCAGGCGACCTTGCGGGAACAGCTGGAGCGTTTGGGATATCAGGTAACCCTGGCTCAAGATGGCGAAGAGGCCTTGAGTCTGTGGGATGACAACAACCATGATTTGCTACTGACAGACGTCAATATGCCCAATATGACGGGCTACGAGTTGGCACGCCAACTGCGTGCACAAGGCATGAATGCACCCATCATTGGCATTACCGCCAACGCCATGCGCGACGAAGCCCAGCGCTGTACGCAAAGCGGCATGAACGCATGCCTGGTCAAGCCCATGAATCTGGCCACCCTGAGCAGTCTGCTGGAATCGTTAGCTACCTCACCTGTGCCCAAACGCTATCGGGATATTTTCCGCAGCACCATGAGCAAGGATTTACAGACTCTGGAACAAGCCCTGCAAGAGCAAAACGCGGCGCAAAGCCAGGCCGTCCTGCATCGCATGGCTGGAGCTCTGGTGGTAATGGGTCTGCATGAAATCGCGGACAGAGTGAAAGAACTGGAACAGAATTTCAGGCAAAATACTCAACAAACTGAAACACAAGTTCATACAGCCGCTGCCGTGTGCCAGGCACTACGCGAGCTGATTGAACAAGTCTAGCAAAACAGGCAAGGAAACCCGAATGCCCGCCATTCAGAAACTGCGCGTCATCATTGCAGACGATCACCCATTGATTTTGATGGGGATACGCGAGCTGCTGGGCCGCGATATCAACCTGAGCGTTGAGGCCGTAGCTGCCAGCCCCTCGGAGCTGGTCGAGCACCTGCAGAAAAACCAGCCCGATACCATCATTACCGACTACTCCATGCCCGGCGATGAGCAGTATGGCGACGGGATGCGCTTCATTTCTTATCTACGGCGCCACTTTCCAGACGTCAAACTGATTGTGCTGACCATGGTGTCCAACCCCATGATTATTTCTTCTTTGTACGATGCTGGCGTACAAGGAGTTGTCCTCAAACAGGACGAGCTCTCTGAAGTCCTGGTCGCCCTGCACTTGTTGCGCCAGGGCGTGAAGTACTACCCGGCCAATTTCAAGCAAGATACGCCCAAAGACGTGCTGACCAGCTCGGTACAGGAACGCCTGGAGTCCCTGAGCCCCCGGGAATTTGAAGTCCTGCGCCTGTTTGCCATGGGAGACTCCATCAGCGCCATTGCTGAACAATTAAACCGCAGCATCAAGACTATCAGCGCCCAAAAAGCATCGGCCATGCGCAAACTGAACGTGCATAACAACCAGGACCTGATTGCGTTCTGTACCCAGAACAACCTGTTCTCCTAAATACGCACAAGGCAGGGCCGGGCATGCTTGATTCATGTCGCCCAACGCTGACGCATCCACATATCCAGCTCAAAGGCGGGTGTGGGTTTGGCGAACAAATAGCCTTGAGCATAATCACAGCCCATTTGTCGTAAGCAATCCAGATCCTCCTGCTGCTCTACTCCTTCGGCGGTAACACGCAGGCCACGCTGCTTGGCCACCCGGATCCAGTCTTGTACCTGTTCGCTTTGCTCGCGACTGTGCGCCAAGCCATACACACTTTGCCGGTCCAGTTTGAGTTCTGAAAACGGGGCTGACATCAAACGTTCCATTGAGCTGTAGGCCACCCCGGCATCATCTTGCGCCAGCCCAAAGCCCATCGCTACCAGGCGTGAAGCCCCTAAAAATAAGGCGCAGGGCGTCCGGGTGTTGGAGTTTTCCAGCAACTCCAACGTAATCTGGCTGGCCTGCCCCTGCTGTTCCTGTACACAGGCCATCAGACGATCTGGCAGGCTGACATCATCAAGCAAATGAGTGGGCAGGTTCACTGCAACAGGCACCGACAAACCCTGACGACGCCAATAGGCCTGTAAACCTAGAACCTCTTGCAGCATATGCAAGAGCAAAGCCTCGTCCAGGCCATGCTCACTGAACCAGGGCAAAAACACATCGGGTGACAAGACACCCCATTGAGGGTGACGCCAGCGCGCCAGAGCCTCCAACGCAACCAACTGCTGGGACTGCACCGAGACCTTGGGCTGCAGCCACGCCTGAACCTGCTCCTTCCGCAAGGCATCGAGCAAAACGGCCCGCGTAATCAGCATCCCGCCCTGTTCAGCCTGAGCGCACCCCCTACGGCCCGAAAAGCCGTAAGGCCGGACTAGGCGGCTGCTCAAGGCCTTGCTGTCTACCGGAGCTGCGCTTGCTTTAGCAGAACGCCCGACAGCAGGGACAATGCGCCGGGGCATCCACAAGCCGGACTCCGAGCGAGGCTGACGAAGCAAGTTCATCACCATCGTAGGTGGCAGGTGAGAAGTGGATGGTGCGAACATGAATGTCCCCGGCTAACAATGAACAGACTGGAATTTCCAGGCCAGAATCGATAACTGAGATCGTAAGATTTCCTGCGGGCTAATGGCCTAGGAATAGTCTGAAAACCCCAGCCCTTGCCAGTGCAGCCCGCTCTTTGTATGAGCGGATGCCATCACAGGCCTAGTCATACATGAAAGTGACCACGGCCTCGGCCTGCAAACTGCCTGGTGTTACCGTGCCGCTTTGCACATTGGGCAATTGCACATACTGGGCGGTGATAGGCAAATACATATCAGATAAAGAGCTGCTTGTTGGCCCTTCCACGACGGGGGGACGGTCCGGCAAAGTGGAACCCACAGGCGCAGGCCCAAACCCGATTGGCTGCTGGCTATCCCGGTGATACAGACGCACACCAACCGACGGATGTGAAGAGCGCAAATAATTCTTGGGCTCCGAACTGGCACGAGTATCGGTAAAAAAGGCCTTGATCGTGGTACCTGCCGGACAGCCGCGGCCTACCAGTTCAAAGTTTTGTTCAGCGATCCTCCCCTCGCTGCGACTGCTGCCATATGCGGCCAACTGCGAGAGGGTGATGGGCGGCATGGACACCACCCGGTTCAGGTCCGCCGACGAACAGGTAGGAGCTGGAGGTTTGGGCATTTCGGGAATTCCACCCCCTTTTACCAAAGGCGCCATCAAATCAAGAATCCCATTAACGCAAATTGTGTTTCTGCCTGCTGAACTAGTCCGAGAAACAAAAGCAGTAACTGCCTGCTCATTAGTTACCTCAAGCTTCCCACCCTTATATTTTTCCGCGTCGATCACCACAATTTCGTATTTGAAATAATACGAAATCGTGTAGCTTCTGGGGCCTTCTCCAGTCAACATCTTCCCCAGATAAGGAACAGAAACCGGGGTTCCGTTAGGACGGACAGAAGAAGCAGTAAACGCGTAAAGGCTATAAAATCCATTCCAGGAAACTCGCACTCCCACACCAGGTGTTTTGGGCATAGGAATAGCGTTATAGGGGTGTTCACCACCGTTCACCCCCCCTGCATCCACACTGGTTTTGCGCTCGTATCCCGAATAAAAAAATGTCGAGTATGTCAGCGCCGAGGCTATTACCTGACCGTTATAGAACCCATTTCCATAAGGCTCAACCTTCCAATCATATAAATTCAAATCCGTATTTCTTATGCAATCCTCATTAGTTTGAGCAATAGTATTCACGGAAAAGCAGGTAATAAAACCGGCTACCAGCATTGAACACAACTTGCTTTTGAATTTTTTATTTCTCATGGGATTACCTTTTGTTAAATAGGTATGTAAAAAGACCCAGATACAATTTCACCAATTCATACCCCAACAAACCATAAGACTATTCCGATAGTGCTTTTTACCTACTGTCTAAATCTGTGAATCAAGCCGGCTAAAGCGCATAGATCAGAGGCCGGAAAGCTGCAAAATCGACCAGCTTTTCCCGTCCTCGACGCCCTCTGGTAAACCCCAGTATGTTTAGGCAACAATATTTTGTAGATTGAAAAAGCAGACATCTGAGTCTGCCAAAACACATGCATGCGCTGCCAACGTTGCCAGCGACATGCAGGCAATAAAGCCTCACTCCCTGTCACCAGGGGTGGGGCTTTTTTTGTGCGCGTCATCGGCGCATGCACGGTTTTGAAAACGATAAGGAGAGGACAAATGACTGTAAGTGTCAAAGACACCCTGGCTGCAAAAGGAATACACCCCAGTCCCGAACATCTGGCCAAGCTGGAGACCAAATGGCGCGAGATTCAAGCCATGAAAGGCAATCTGGAAGGCATCGCCATTGACGATGCCGACCTTGCTATCAAACACCTGGCCGGAGGGGATCACCATGAATAAGGAATTGCTTGAGCTAAGCGTCATTGAACTGGCGGACAAACTGCGCAACAAGACTGTTTCTCCTGTCGAAGTGACCGACAACCTACTGGCCTACATCGACAAGTCGAACCCACAGACCAACGCCTACATTTCCGTCACCGCCGAGCAGGCCAGAAAAAGTGCCAAGCAAGCCGAACAGGACATCATGGCCGGCAAGTACAAGGGCGTGTTCCATGGTGTGCCCCTGGCGCTGAAAGACAATATCTACTTTGCGAACGAGGTCACCACCATGGCCTCCAAGATTCACAAGGACTTTGTCTCCAAGGACGACGCCACCGTTGCCACCAAGCTGCGCGATGCCGGGGTGATCTTCACCGGCAAGCTGAACATGCACGAATATGCCTGGGGCATTGACAACAACAACCCGCACTTTGGTGCCGTGCATAACCCCTGGAACCCTGATCGCGTCCCCGGCGGTTCCAGCGGTGGCTCCGGCGCCGCCGTTGCCTCCCACAGTTCCTACAACACGTTGGGTACTGACACAGCCGGTTCCATTCGCATCCCGTCGGCCGCTTGCGGCATTGTGGGTCTGAAACCCACGCACGGACGCGTCAGTAAATTTGGCGTCTACCCACTGGCCTGGACCCTGGACCACGTTGGCCCCATGTCCAAAACCGTAGCGGACGCTGCCGCGATGCTGGAAGTGATTGCCGGTTTTGATCCCCGCGACCCGACCTGCGCCAATGTCCCTGTCGGCTCCTACCTGAGCGCTCTGAACGGCAACGTCAAAGGTCTGCGCATCGGCATCATCGAAGACTACTTCTTCAAGAACGTCGACTCGGGCATTGAAAAAGTCATTCGCGACCGCCTAGCCGACCTGGAAAAACAGGGCGCCAAGGTCATCCCCCTGAACGTGCCTGCCCTGCGCTACTCCGAATGGGCCGAGTTGGCCGTCAGCCTGACCGAGGCGGCGACCATCCACCACCAGGACCTGATCAAACGCCCAGAAGACTTTGGCGGTGACATTCGCTTCCTGTTTGAACTGGGCGAACTGTTCAGCGGCATCGACTACCTGCAAGCCCAGCAAGTACGCCGCGCCCTGAAACAGCAATTTACCGGCACCTTCAGCGACGTAGACGTCATCATCGCCCCCACCCTGCCTTGCCAGGTACCGGACATTGGCATGGATACCGTCAACATCAACGGAAAAACGCTGGACTTCATCGACGAAGGCATCCGCTTTACCGGCCCCAGCAACCTGACCGGTCTGCCGGCCGTCACGGTGCCCGCCGGTATCTCCAACGGCATGCCCGTAGGCCTGCAAATCATCGGCCCTGCCTTTGAAGAAGCACGCATCCTGAACGTAGCCTACGCCGTGGAATCGATGAAACCCCTGGCAGGACACCAACCCGTTCTGAAGCCTTAAGCCGACCCCGGCCCCACCTGTATGCATAGGCAAACGGGGCCGGTTTTTTTACACCAACAAGCCAGAACCCAGTTTGGGATTCTGGCTTGTTCTTTATGTATTTCCCAAGCCCCTCAAGCCCGCCGCCCGACCAATCGGCGGGTCAGAGTCCTTGCCGCCGGCGAACCATTGCGTAGGGATGCAAGCGCCCTTCTGTTTGACGGGGACGCTTGTGGCTGGTCCGGGGGACCAGTCACCCCCGGAGTTAAGGGCGCGCCCGGAGCAATGGTACGCCAAGGGCACCGGTGCGCAGCACCGGCAAGGGCTCAGCAGATTGGTCGGGCGGCGGGCTTGAGGGGCGTCTTGGCAAAAAAACCCAGATACTGACCAAGAATCAAGCTCCCACACTCACATCCAGACAATCAAACACCGCAGGCATCAAATGCGCCACATTCAATCGCGTCCTGTCCTTGAACTCCTTGCTGACGGCAAACGCACTGCCCGGCATCAGCAAAACCCCTTTGCTCTCCAGCCGCTGAATAAAGTCCGTCAAATCCGGCAGATCCGGATGCCGAATCCACAAGAACATTCCACCTTGCGCCTGCACCTCGAACTCCCAGCCGTATTCTTTCAGTACCTTTTGCGCAACTTGCTGATGCGTCATCAACTGGCGCTGAATCGCCTGCGTGTGCTTGGCATAAGTGCCATCGGCCAGAATCGTATTCACAAAACGCTCGCAAAACCCCGGTACGGCCACACTGGTCAACAATTTCAGACGCAGCAAGGACTCCATCAACTTCGGCCCACAAACCAGATAGCCGATACGCAAGGAAGCCGACAGCGACTTGGAGAAACTGCCTATATAGACCACATGCTCAAAATCCCCCAACCCCGCAAACGTCTGACGCACACCAGGGAAAAAATCCCCATACACATCATCTTCCACAATCAGAAAATCGTGTTCGGCTGCGCGCTTTAGCACTTCAAAAGCCACCTTGGGACTTAAACCCGCAGCAGTTGGATTATGAAACGTGCTATTGCAGAAAAAAGCCCGCACTTTGTGAGTCTGCAAAATACGATCCAGCGCCGCCACATCCGGCCCATCCGCCAGACGAGGCACCCCGACAGGTATCCCACCGCACAAACGAATCAGCTTGATCAAATTACTGCTGCAAGGCTCATCCACCAGAACATGATCCCCGGCGCGAATCACCGTGCGCGAGATCAGATCCAAGGCTTGCGTTGCTCCCAGGGTCGTCAAAATCTGCTGAGGGGAAACCTGGATCAAGGTCGATTGACGCAGCAAAAGGGACAACTGCTTGCGTAACGGCAGATACCCATGAATATCGCCATACTCCACCAAACCACTACGGCCAGATCGGGCCGTTTTGCGTATGGCCTTGGCCAGCATATCCGTATCCCGCCAAGGCAGGGGCAACCAACCACAGCCCAGCTTGCACTGCTCGGGCCTGGCCTGCAGCAGTTTAAACAAGGGATCCATCGGGGCTTCGGACGGCAGAATGGGCAGGTCCTCGTTCAAACCGGACCAGCGGGCCACAAAATAACCGCGCCCTTGCAAGGCCTCCAGCATGCCCTCACCCACCAGACGGGTGTACGCACTGACGACTGTGTGATGGCTCAAACCCTCCCTTACCATCATCTTGCGAATCGAAGGTAACTGCTGCCCTACCGCCCACTCGCCCTGGAGGATGGCGTCCTTCAAACGCTCGTGAAAATCCATACCTGCCTGCTCCCCAAACACTGTTAGAAAAAATTAGCTAACAGTTTTCAGGATAGTACACCGACTGTTCGAGACAGGGGCCCCCGACAAGGCCAAAATCCCCACCAGCATGTGCAGGCGTGACCCGCATTTTCTCCTGCACATACAGAACGCGTTGCATCACACTTCCGCTGTTCCTGACTGCACGATCAGCCTCAATATCCCTCACCACGTAGCACCATGACTGCCACCCACCTTCCTTACAGAACCTACCTTTACTTTCTGGCCCAATCCATCAACCTGACCACTGCCGTCATGTCTGTCACCATGGCTGCATTGGTAGGTGGCAGTTTGGCCCCCGAGCCCTGGTTATCCACCGTTCCATACGGTTTTCAGTTCCTGTTTGTGATGCTCTTTACCCTGCCCGCCTCCAGATTGATGGCTGCCATAGGTCGCAAGAAATCCTTTCTGCTGGCAAGCCTGCCTTTGGCTGTATCGGGGGTGGTGGGATATTGGGCGATAGAAATGAAGCAGTTTTCCTGGCTGGTGGCCTCACACGCCCTACTGGGAATCTATATTGCCTTTGCCAACTTCAATCGCTTTGCAGCCACGGACGGGCTGAACAACAGATTGAAACCACGCGCCATTTCATTAGTTGTGGCTGGCGGGGTGCTTGCCGCAGTATCAGGCCCAATGCTGATACGGGGTTTGAAAAGCAGCAGCTTCGGACAGGAATTTGCAGCCTGCTATGCTGCCCTCACCGTTCTGGCCCTAGTGTCGCTGATGCTGAATCTGCTCATCAAAGAAGTAAAACCGAGTCATGGCGCGGCACTCGGGGAAAAAAGCCGTGGCCAGGCACTTGGACTGGTGCTGCACAACAAAACCCTGGCCATTGCCATCTGCATTGCGGCCATAGGTTACGGCATCATGAATCTGCTGATGATTCAAGCTTCCATGCATATGTCCCATCTTCATGTGCATTTCTCGGATATCAGCACCGCCATTCAATGGCATGTGCTGGCCATGTTTGCCCCCTCCTTTTTCACCGGCTTTCTGATTCAAAAATTTGGCCTGAAAACCATTGCCATCAGCGGCATCGTGCTCTTGCTGCTCAGCAGTCTGGCCAATATCGTGGCTCATACTTATACGGCGCTGAGCCTTTCCCTGTTAACGCTGGGGCTGGGATGGAACTTTACTTATGTCGGTGGCAGTGCCTTGCTGAGCAACTGCCTGGAAGGCAAGCCGCAAGCTATGGCGGTACAGGGCTTGAATGATCTGGGCGTCTCCATCTTTGCCACACTGGGTGCCTTTGCCCCTGCCTTCCTGTTCAGCTTTGCTGGCTGGAGCGGCACCAATATTCTGGCCGGACTTATCTGCCTGATGCTACTGCTTCTGTCGCTGATCTATATTCCGCCCCAAACATCAGGCAAGCCATAGATCCGGACCTTACCCACTGAACACGCTAGCGGGCTTTCAAGCCCGCCCCTGCACAATCACGGCTTCCTATGAAAAGCGGCAGGATTTTTGTACTCCTGTCGATAATCGCAAGCCGTGAAAATCAGATAGTTCTTAATTTTCTGCCCGCATCTGCATGGTCCAATTCCCGTGCAGCACAAGCCCAGACACTCTGATCACGCCACGCGAGGCTATCACTTACCACAGGCAGCGATGGCCTGCATGTCCCAACTTGGCTGCAACGCTCGAACTCAATGCTCGTCCCCTAAAAGAATCTGAATAAAGATAGTCGAACGTCTCGAGGTGTTTATGCGATTCGCTGTTCCCGGCGCGGCCATCCTGGTCGCTCTTTTTCTTTCTGCTTGCCAAGCTAGCGCCCCTGTTCGGCCCACCCCGGAATCCGCCGCGTCGGGCAAGGAAGACAAGTGCTATCAGGAATTCGCGGCGCTAAAAGAGCTGGACCCCGTCTCTTATGAGAAATATCGACAGCAAATGCAGACCATTGATGAGAACTTTGGCATCTACAAAGCCAATGAATCTCTGATTGATGAAAATGCGTCTGAAATCATGCTGACCGAAGTGAATAAAATGCTTTCCCTGGTTTGCATCCGGATCAACAACGCCGTCTATTCCAATATGGTCGATCGCGTTCAATCCCTGAACAAGCTATGAAAAAGTACTTCAATGCAGCCCTGTGCTGCACCTTGCTGATTTTCTATGAGGCCTCTCACTCGGTTGGAACAGGTTTACTAGACCGTCTGGCCCAGGAAAACATTATTGGCGACGGCCTAGCTCGCCCCCAATCCGCCTCAAATCCAGTAAAGCGAAATACCGTCCCCTCTTTCGCTGTCGATTCTGATCAGGACAACAGCCACGCCTTGCTCCGCAACGAACTGCATCAAGCCAATACTCAGTTGATCGCCTTGCAGCAGCGCCTGTCGGATGCCGAAAACCTGAATAGCCAGTTGCAACAACAACTCCAGCAGCTACAGGCAGAACCGGATGGAGCTCTGGTCCTGGCGCCCATTGCTATCGATCAGGAGCAGAACCAAGCACGGATCAAGGAATTGAGTCAGCGTCTGGAAGAGGAGCTGAATCAGAAACATGCTTTGGCATCAGAACTGGAAAGCCTGCAAAGAGACCGAAGCCTGGAGCTGTCTAATGGCCAGTCACAAGACAGCAGACTGGCTGCAAATGCGGCTGAAATCACCACCCTCAAAAAAGAAATTGATGATCTGAAAGAAACAAAACAGGACTTGCAGCACAGACTGGTCGCGCAGGCTCTTACTGCCAGCAAGGCCGAATCTGGCGGAGCCCCCAGGCGCATGATTGTGAATGATGCAGCCTCGTCAGATATCCGCCTTAGCTATGCCATCGGAGCCTGGTATGCGGACAGTGCGCCGCACGAGACACAGAAGCTGGCATCCATTGGCAAAACACTGGATTTGCAAGCCTTCTCACAAGGCTTCAGCGACAAGATCGATCAACGCCTGCAGCTGTCCTCCAGCATCATTTCTGTGGAGCTGGCCAACGTAGACAAGTTATTGGAGCAAGCCATGCTGTCCAAGAACGAGAAACAGGCCAAGTCTGTTCTTGCGGCGGCTGGAGCCGAAAAAGGCGCAATCAAAATGCCTGATGGTGTGGTCTACAAAATCTTGAGCAAGGGCAAGGCGCCCATGGTAACCGCTAGCAGCGACATTCTGTTTGAACTGGATGAGGAACTGGCCACAGGTGAGGTGCTGGCGGCCAGAGAAACCAAAACCAGTCTCACCACGAACTTGCCGCCCCTATTCCAAGATATCGTCAAACAACTGGGTATTGGCGGTTCGGCAAGAATCCATATCCCTATCACCGAGGCTCATGCTGCTACTGGTGTGCTGCCGGGCTCGGTATCGATCACTACCATCAAAATTATTGGTGTGAAATAAGACTGGAATAGAGGTGCCCCATTCCTCCGCATCAAGGATCGAGCCGGATATCAGGTGTCAGGTGTCGGATGTCGGATGTCGGATGTCGGATGTCGGATGTCGGATGTCGGATGTCGGATGTCGGATGTCGGATGTCGGATGTCGGATGTCGGCATCAATATATTTTCCAACACAGGATGGCGGCTCCAACACAAAAAAAGAGCCGCCAAACCTGTCGCTTAACGAGCGGTATAGCCCCCGTCGGCCACCAGACATGCTCCCGTCATGAAGCTGGCCCCCTGCGACAACAGGAAGGCAATGGCATGGGCAATTTCATCTGAATGCCCCAAGCGGCCAATAGGATGCTGAGTCACCAGATCTGCCCGCGCCGCATCGTCGTAGTCCGACAGTATCGGCGTATCCACATAGCCGGGATGGATCGTATTGATGCGTATGCCTTTGGAGGAGTATTCCAGCGCAGCGGCTCGGCTCAACCCCACTACCCCATGTTTCGCCGCGTTATAGCCGGGCAAACGGGCATTGGACACCAGGCCCATGATGGACGACATATTCACAATCGCCCCACCACCCGCTGCCAAAATAGCCGGAATCTGATAGCGCAAGCCATAGGCTACGCCATTCAGATTGGTATCGATCAGGCGATGCCAATCATCCAGATCCATCTCCCCAACCGGCTTGGAGCCGCCCAGAATGCCTGCATTATTGACAGCAAAGTGCAAAGCGCCAAAATGCTCAATGGCACAATCCACCAAGGCTTTCACTTGCTCGGGCTTGGTCACATCGGCTACTTGGGCTACCGCCTTGCCACCCGCTTGTTCGATCTCCTTGACCACCTCCTCCAGGGCACTACGATTTCTACCGGACACCACCACAGACAAACCATTCGCAGCCAGCACACGTGCGGTTGCAGCGCCAATACCCGACGTTGCCCCCGTCACCAAAGCAGAGTGACCAGAGAATGAATACTTCATTGTGGAACTCCTTAAAAATAGGCCCCAGTAAAAGTGGGGCCCGGATTTTCGCTGGCTAATTTTGGATTGAAATACTGATTTTGTTCTCGCAGCGACGTGATCCCCCAACTCAAATAGAGGTGTAGCCCCCATCGGCCACCATGCAGGCGCCCGTCATGAAGCTGGCACCATCCGAAAGCAGGAAAGCAATGGCATGGGCGATTTCATCCGCATGGCCCAAACGACCAATCGGGTGCTGGGCCACCAAAGCAGCGCGCGCGGCCTCATCAAAGCCCGACAGAATGGGGGTATCCACATAACCGGGGTGGATGGTATTGATGCGTATGCCTTTGGAGGAATACTCCAAAGCCGCAGAACGGCTCAGGCCGACGACTCCATGCTTGGCCGCGTTGTAGCCGGGCAATGTCGGATTGGCAACCAGGCCCATGATGGAAGACATATTCACAATGGCGCCGCCCCCTGCCGCCAAAATGGCGGGGATCTGATAGCGCAGGCCATAGGCTACGCCGTTCAG
This sequence comes from Alcaligenes sp. NLF5-7, assembly GCF_024266725.1. Classification (NCBI taxonomy): domain Bacteria; kingdom Pseudomonadati; phylum Pseudomonadota; class Betaproteobacteria; order Burkholderiales; family Alcaligenaceae; genus Alcaligenes; species Alcaligenes sp. NLF5-7. Next base: position 2,811,697 of record NZ_CP100755.1, on the reverse strand, counting down.
ATTAATGTCGATCAGGCGACGCCAGCCATCCAGGTCCATTTCGCCAGCCGGGCCGGAATCCCCGCCCACACCGGCGTTATTGACGGCAAAGTGCAAGGCCCCGAAATGCTCAATGGCGCAATCAACAGCCGCCTTTACTTGATCAGGCTGGGTGACATCGGCCACATTGCCCACGGCCTTGCCACCGGCCTGCTCAATTTCCTTGACTACGGCCTGCACGGCATCAGCCTGTACGTCGGACACCACGACCGACAAACCATTGGCCGCCAGCATGCGGGCCGTGGCGGCACCAATGCCGGAGGCCGCACCCGTTACCAGAGCAGAGTGGCCGGAAAATGAATACTTCATGCTTGAAACTCCTTCAAAAATTCATTCACGCCAAATCTCAGGATTTGCGCTGACGATTCCTGGATGCCGTACCGCCGGTGCTGGCTGACTGGGATGCCGACGCTTTTGAAGGCGACTTGGCTGCAACGGATGAGGAGCCAGCTGCGAAAGCCGCTTTTTCAGCTGCTGCTTTAGCAGAGGCAGGAGCAGCTTTGCTGGGCGCAGCGGTTTTGGCTTCTACCTTTTCCACCAGCTTGGCTGCTGCCTCCCCGCCTTTAGCGGGAATGCCTGCTGCGGTTTGAGCTAACGGCTTTGCTGTCGACTTCACAGCCGGTTTCACTGACTCTGCCACAGCCGGTTTTGCAGCTGCTTTAGCGGCTGGCTGCGTTTTACTTGCCGAGCTTGCTGTCTTTGATTTGGCTTGCGTCGCTTTAGAGGCTTGGGCACCGGTTTTCACTGGTGTTGCTGCCGTCGCCATCAAGGTCTGAGCGACAGATTTCACCGGCGCAGGAGCTGCAGCTTTCTCGGCCGCTGATGCTGGGGTCTTGGCTGCCGTCTTGGCCGCCGTGTTCACTACAGGCTTGGTGCTTGCCTCATCCGGTTTCCCTGCCTGCTCCTGCTGTTTGGCAGCTGACTCGAACAAACCCAACACTTCTTCAGACGCCTTGACCACCGCCTCGGGAGCGGCATCCTGCTCGTCTATAGCACTGATCAATTTCTTGATCAGGGATGCCACCAGACGGATTTCCTCGGGCGTCTGCTTGCTAAGCAAATGTGGAATCGCTTCCACGGCCTTATGACCGTGGTGCGCCAGCACCAGGGCCTGCTCGCGAATTGCAGCACGCATTTTTTCAATATCAAAATTGCCCGTGTCGTATTGCTCGCGCAAACGCATGGCAGCATGGTGATAACGCTCGTCCACGCTGTTGCGCTGCTTGGCAATATGGAACAAACCACGCAGTGCTGCTTCCAGCAAACCGCCTTCGTTCAACAAGCCATCCAGTCTGTGCATTTGCTGGCGTACAAAGGCCAGATGCTCGGGCGAACTGCCTGGATGGGGACGCGCCGGAATGGAATCGCCCGGTGCATGACCGGCCAGGGCCATCAGCAAAGGAGAGCCATAGACGGTGTCGAACCAGATCTGATAGATGCTGTCGCGACGATCACGGTAATTATTCAAGACCCGTTCCATGGCCTGGGAGAAATTCTCCTGCGCCTCCAGGAAGGGATTATCTTCATCCACAGTCTGACGCTGCTGTGCGATATTCTCGGCCCATTGGTGGATTGTTGCGGCCCAGGGGTGGGCGCTGGTCCAGGACTCGTAAGACAAGCGCATGGGATGCAATGCTTCCAGCAGCGCAGCGGTATAAGGCGTGGTCAACGCTTTTACCCAAGGCTGCAAGGTGCTCTTGTAAAAAGCCAGATTGATCTCCGACAGACGGGCAGCGGCAGCAAAGCGGCGATCAGATTCGGGATCAGGCTGCACAATCTCGGCAATTTCAGCCAGGCTGCTTTGACGCACCGACATCAGATAGGGGTCATCCAATAAGGTGTCGTCGTCAGGCGTTTCCTCGACAGTGGCCCGATAAATTCCGGCGGGCAACAGGTCAATTTGATCAATCGTGCTGGCAAATTTGCGGTGCTCTTTGCTGCCCACACTGCCCGACACGAAAATACCCAAGTGCCCGATACGATCATGGGTCGTGAACACAATGGTCTGGTCGTGACTGCGTACATCATCGTCGTCCAGATACAAGTCAGTAATCCAGCCCAGGGCCTGTGCAGGCGGCGTGATGTTGTCGCCAAAGGAACTGAACACCACAATGGGCGAGCGAATATTGCGCAGGTCGATACGGATGCCATCCGACGTCAATAACTGGGCTGTAGACAGCTTGTTGCCAATGAACAGGTTGTCCACGATGTACTGCATTTCCACATCATTCAGAAAGACATAACCGCCCCAGTACTTCTCGAAACCGATATAGCGCTCGGCCTCGGTGTCGGCCTTGGCGTACACGTTGTACTGCTTGGACCACAAGGTATTGGCCGGGTCCAGGTTCTCGAAATTCTTGACCAGCCACGCACCATCAAAACGGCCATTGCCCAAGTCGCTGGTCATGGCGGTCAGCCAGCTACCGCCCAGCAGACCACCGGCATAACGCATGGGGTTGCGACCGGCCCAATAGGAGACGGGCGCACCGGCCAGAATCAAGGGGCCAAACAGCTCCGGCCAGACGGCGGCGGCCATCATGACCTGCCAGCCCGCCTGACAATTGCCGATCACCACCGGCTTGCCCTGACTTTCCGGATGCAGCTCTGCCGCCTTGCTAACAAAGGCAGCATGGGCACGCATCACATCCTCGACGGTCTGGCTGGGAACAGGGTCCGGTAAAAAACCAACAAAGTAACAAGGGTGCCCGGCTTGCAGCGCAGCACCGATTTCACTGTCGGACTTGAAGCCACCGATCCCCGGCCCGTGCCCTGCCCTGGGGTCCACCACCAGGAAAGGACGTTTGCTGGGATCGGTAGGCTGATCTTCCGGTGCCAGAATGCGCACCATCAGATAGTTAACGGGTCGGGGAAGACTCAGGCCCGACATGACCAGTTCAGCCGGAAAGTTCAGCACATTGGGCACCTCAACCTTGCGTTGGGCCTGGTACTGATCCCCGACCTGACGCTCGATATCGGCATACAGAATGGCGCGCTGCCAGGCGTCCACCAGGTACGAGGAGACGGTCTGACCCAGGTTCCAGGGATTCATCATCCAGGAGGACCAGGCCGTGCTGTCGTCACGAGACTTATCTGTCATCATCTTCTCCCTTCCATCAGCTATCTGTTCAAGCGGCCTCAATAGCAATCGCTACGCCTTGACCACCGCCAATGCACAAGGTGGCCAGACCTTTCCGGGCACCACGGCGACGCATTTCATGAACCAAGGTCACCAGCACGCGCGCGCCGGAAGCACCAATGGGGTGACCCAAAGCGATGGCACCGCCATTGACGTTGACCTTGTCCATATCCCACTGCAAGTCTTTGGCCACCGCCAGCGATTGAGCGGCAAAGGCTTCGTTGGCTTCGATCAGGTCCAGTTGATCCAGTTCCCAACCCACCTTCTTCAAGACCTTGCGGCTGGCCGATACCGGGCCAATACCCATGATGGCCGGATCTACGCCCGTGCTGGCCCAGCCACGAATCCAGGCCAGAACGGGCAGGCCCAATTCCTTGGCTTTCTCTGCGCTGGCCAGCAAAAGTACGGCTGCACCGTCATTGATGGTGGACGCGTTCCCGGCGGTAACCGTGCCGTCTTTCTTGAAGGCAGGACGCAGCTTGGCCAAGGACTCCAGCGTGGTTTGGGCACGCGGCTGTTCGTCGGCCTCAACGCGCACAGGGTCGCCTTTACGCTGAGGTACGTCGATGGGGGTAATTTCGTCCTTGAAGCGTCCGGCTTCCATCGCGGCTACGGCTTTACGCTGGGACTCCACCGCAAAAGCATCTTGTTGTTCGCGGGTGATGCCGTAGCGCTCGGCCAGGTTTTCAGCCGTGATCCCCATGTGGTAGTTATGAAAAGCGTCGGTCAAACCGTCACGCAACAAGGTGTCGTCCATCATGGCGTGGCCCAGGCCCAAGCCGGTACGCGCCTTGTGTACAACAAAGGGGGCCAGGCTCATGCTTTCCTGACCGCCAGCCAGCACCAGATCAGCATCGCCCAGGGCGATGGCCTGAGCCGCCAGATGCACCGCTTTCAAGCCTGAACCGCAAAGCTTGTTCAGGGACATGGAGGGAACTTCATAAGGCAGGCCAGCGTTCACCGCGGCCTGACGGGCCGGGTTCTGACCAGCGCCGGCGGTCAGAATCTGGCCCAGAATAACTTCATCAATCTGTTCGGCTGCAACGCCCGTACTCTGGAGCACGGCACGAATCAGTTGTGCGCTCAAATCGTGGGCGGGCACCGTAGACAGCCCCCCTTGAAAACGGCCGATGGGACTACGAGTCGCAGCAACAATGGCGATATCTTTGTGCATATCCATTCCTTTCATAAGTCGCAGGCCCGACAAGCGGGCCCATACAGGCAGCAGCCGAACCGGGTCGGACTTAATACATATGCTGGCCGCCATTCATGGCGACATTACTACCTGTCATAAATCCAGCTGCTTCGCTGGCAATAAAGGTGACCAGAGCGGCAATTTCCTCGGGCTTGCCCAGACGGCCGACTGGAATGCCCGCGATAATGCTGTTACGCACATCTTCAGGCACAGCCATGACCATTTTGGTGGCCAGATAACCAGGGGAAACTGTGTTCACGGTCACGCCCTTGCGCGCCACTTCCTGAGCCAAAGCCTTGGTGAAACCGTGCATCCCTGCCTTGGCGGCCGAGTAGTTGGTTTGACCGAACTGTCCCTTGCTGCCATTGATGGACGAGATATTGATCACTCGGCCCCAGGTACGCTCCAGCATGCCGTCAATAAAAGGCTTGGTCACGTTGAACACCGAGTCCAGATTGACGCGCAGCACATCGTCCCACTTGTCTTTGCTCAGCTTGCGGAACGTGCCATCGCGCGTAATACCGGCGTTATTGACCAGGATGTCGACTTGCAGACCGTCCTTCTCGATAGCTTGCGCCATTTGCTGGCACGATTCGAAATCGGCCACATCAACGTGATAGCCCTGAAACACATAACCTGCATCGGCCTGCTCTTTAAGCCAGACCTGGGCATCAGCCTCGCTGCGCGAGTGAGTCACCAGGACTTGATGGCCCGCATCATGCAGGGCACGGGCGATCTCTTGGCCCAGACCGCCCATCCCACCTGTCACCAAGGCCGTGCGTTTAACCGTAGACATACCGCTTATGCTCCCTTTTTAGTGTCAGAGGCGCTGGCAGCGTTTGCCCAAGGTGCGCCCCACTGCTTGAAAATATCCATCATTGGCACGGCCGCACTGGTATTGCTGACCACCGCCATCACCGACTTCTGCCAGGCTTCCAGCGCTTCCTGCAAACCGGAGGTGAACTCGGTCTGGTTCTGAATCGCTAATTGATTGATGGTCTGGCTGTCGTTAACGCCGTGCTGGAACAAGCGCCAGAACGTGTCGGCGGGCAAGGTGGCCAAGGACTGCCAGTTAGCCGTTTGCAACAAGCCTTCAATCTCGGCCGTGGTCTGCTCCATGCTGCGCAAATTACTTTTCTGTACGGACTCCAGCCAGCGATGGCCGCCCTCCTGCAGCAGGCGCGTGATACGCAGTTGCAACTCAACATTGGCCTTGTACAGATCCAGGGGAAGTGTTTCCATGCTCATCGAAATCTCCTTAAAGGAAAAAAGTGCCCCCTGACGGGGCCCAGTCCATCAAGCCATCTGAGAGATGGTGTTACGAAAACGCCGCAGTGACAGAAGGAACAAAGCCGTCCCGATCACCAGCAGGGCTAAAAAGGGTTGCCATACCGTTTCAATGCCAGCCCCCCGGAACAAGATGGCCTGCCCCAGGGACACGAAGTGTGTAGTGGGAGCCAGTTGCATCAGGTTCTGAACAATTTCAGGCATGCTTTCGCGGGGGGTACGTCCGCCCGAGAGCAGGTTCATGGGCAGCAAGGTCAACATCAACAAGAGGCCAAACTGGGGCATGCTGCGCGACAAGGTAGCCAGATAAATCCCCATGGAAGTCATGGCAAACAGACACAGAACGGCGCCGCACAGGAACAAGGGAATGGAACCTTCGATAGGCACGCCCAGCAGACCTCGCACCACAAAATTCAGCGAAGCCGCCGTCGCCACCAGAACCACCAGTCCCATGGCCGTGACCTTGGACGCCATGATCTCGCCCGGTGTGACCGGCATCACCAGCAAGTGTTCGATCGTGCCGTGCTCGCGCTCCCGGATCAGGGCGGCTCCGGTCAGAATGATGGACAGCATCGCCACCGAGTTGATGACCTCAGCAATACTGCCGAACCAGGCTTTTTCCAGTGTGGGGTTAAACCGCACCCGCAAGGCCAGATCCACCGGCAAGGTGTCAATGCTGCGATACCGCCGCACAAACTCGTTAACCTCGCCCATCACCACCTGCTGGATGTAGTTATTGCCGGTAAAGGCCTGGCTCATACGGGTGGCGTCAATATTCAACTGCACTTCGGGGCTGCGTCCGGCCAGCACATCGCGCTGAAAGTTCGGTGGAATGTTCAGCACAAAGGTGAACTGCCCCGTATCCATGCCCGAGTCCATTTCCCCATACTCGATCATGTGCGGGTGGATGAATTCAGGCGGATAAAAAGCCGACGTAATGCGCGCTGACAAGGGGCTCTGGTCCTGGTCCACAATCGCGATAGGCGCATTGTTCAAGGTTTCGGGCTGCGCGGTTGCGGAGGTGTAAATCGAGACCGAAAACACGTACACAATGAGCAGCAGCATCATGGGGTCGCGCGCCAGACTCCACAGCTCCTTGCGGCCCAGCAACAGTACATTCTTGAGTTTTCTCATCTCACTTCTCCTGCTTTTTCAGCAGCATGACCGCCGCGCCCAACACCACCGGAATGGCCAGCAACAAGGCAAACAAGGCCCCGTGCAGATCCGAGAACGTCAGCGCTTTGTTAAATACCCCGCGACTGATGTTGAACATATGCGTAGCCGGATAAATCTCGCCCGCCCAACGGCTGATCCCTTCCATGGAGGACACCGGGTTCAGCAAACCGGACAATTGCGTGGCGGGTAGCATGGTGCCGATCATGGCAAAGAACATGGCCGCGATCTGACTTTTCGTCACGGTGGAAGCCACCAGCCCCATGCCGGTAGAAATCACGCAAAACATCAAGGTGGCCACGCTCAAGGTCAGGAAGCTGCCCTTGATGGGTACATCGAACACCGTGATGGCCAAGAGGCACATGCACAGAAAGTTGATCATCGCCAGGCCGATATAGGGAATTTGCTTGCCCAGCAAAAACTCCACTCGGGTGACCGGCGTAACGTACAGGTTGATGATGGAACCCAGTTCCTTTTCACGCACCACGGACAATGCCGTCAACATCGCAGGCAACATCAGCAGCAGCACCGGAATCACGGCAGGCACCATGGCCGGCAAGCTCTTGACGTCCGGGTTATAGCGGTAACGGTCCTGAATACTGGCGGGCACGACCAAAGCCCCTGCCCCCAGACGCTCCTTGGCTTGAGTAATCAGCCATTGCTGATGCATGGCCTTCACGTAGCCTTGAATGGTTTCGGCACGGGTAGGCATGGAACCGTCCACCCAGGCGGCGATTTCCGGCTTGCTGCCGCGCAGCACATCACGTCCAAAACCGGGCGGAATTTCGATCGCCAGCGCAATCTTGCCGCGCCGCATTCTGTCGTCCAGATCCTGGTAATCCGTTAAGGGGGCCTGCTCCAGAAAATAGCGCGAGCCGGACAGATTCAAGGCGTAGTTCTGGCTGATACTGGTCTGGTCGCGGTCCAGCACGGCGTAGCGCAAATCCTCTACGTCCAGCGTGATACCGAAACCCATCACAAACAGCAAAATCAGGGAACCGGCCAAGGCCAAAGTGGCTCGCACCGGATCACGACGCAGCTCCAGCGCTTCGCGCCAGGTGTAGCTCAGCAAACGCTGCAAGCTGAAGCGTTCGCGCTTTTCGCTATGAGCTTCGTTTGCCACCACTGCCTGTTCTGTCGCCGGTTCTACTTCAGGCTCGGGGCCACTGGCTTCCAGCAAATAACCAATAAAGGCTTCTTCCAGATCAGCGGCGCCGCGCTTTTTCACCAGGTTCGCAGGCGTATCGCTATCGAGCACTTTACCGGCATGCATCATGGACATGCGGTCGCAACGCTCGGCCTCGTTCATGAAGTGGGTGGAGATAAAAATCGTGACCTTGTCGCGGCGGGACAACTCAATCAGCAAACGCCAGAAATTGTCGCGAGCCACTGGGTCCACACCGGAAGTGGGTTCGTCCAGGATCAGCAGCTCTGGCTTATGCACCATGGCCACCGCCAAGGACAGGCGCTGGCGCATCCCCAAAGGAATGGCATCGGGCAAACGGTCCAGAATCTGGCCCAGCTCAAAACGCTCCACCATTTCCGCCACACGGCCTTCCACCTCGTCCTCAGGGACGTGGAACAACTGGGCGTGCAGCACCAGGTTTTGCCGGACCGTCAGCTCGCTGTACAGGGAAAAAGCCTGTGACATATAGCCCACACGACGGCGGGTATCGATGTCTTTGGGATCAACCTCGTGGCCAAACAACCAGGCCTGACCTTCGGAGGCAGGCAACAGCCCCGTCAGCATCTTCATGGTGGTGGATTTACCGCAGCCGTTCGAGCCCAGAAAGCCAAAAATTTCGCCACGACGTATCCGGAAGGACACATTGTCCACGGCGGTAAAGTCGCCAAAGCGAATCGTCAGCCCTTCGGCCTCAATGGCAATATCGTCGGCATCCACATCCAGTGGCGGGATTTCTACGGCCTTATGGCCTTGACGCTTGTCCTCGGGCAAGAGGCGAATAAAGGCCTGCTCCAGACTCTTGCTTTCCGTGCGCTCCAGCAGTTCCTTGGGCGAACCTGTTGCCAGAATCTGGCCGTCGTCCATGGCAACCAGCCAATCAAAGCGCTGGGCCTCGTCCATATAAGCGGTGGCGACAATCACGCTCATGCCGGGACGTTCGATGCGAATACGCTCGATCAGATCCCAGAACTGCTTGCGGGCCAAAGGGTCCACGCCGGTGGTAGGCTCGTCCAGCAGCAGAAAGTCCGGGTCGTGAATCAATGCGCAGCACAGACCCAACTTTTGCTTCATACCGCCCGAAAGCTTGCCTGCAGGCCGTGTCAGAAAAGGATGCAGGCCCGTGCTGCGCGTCAAATCGTCAATTCGGCGACGGCGCTCGGCAGCATCGTGCCCGAACAATCGACCAAAAAACTGCAGGTTTTCTTCCACCGACAAGGTGGGATACAGGTTCTTGCCCAAGCCTTGAGGCATGTAGGCAATGCGCGGGCAAATCTGGTCGCGATGGCTTTTTTCCGCCATATCGCCACCCAGCACTTCAATACGGCCTTCCTGAATCACACGGGCGCCCGCCAGCAAGGACAGCAAGCTGGACTTGCCCACGCCGTCAGGACCAATCAGTCCGACCATGCAAGCGGCAGGCACATCCAGGCTTAAACGATCCAGTGCGAGCGTGTCGCCATAACGCTGGCTAAGTTCAACAACGCGAGCAACCGCCGCCGCTTGCTGCTTGGGCATGGTTTACTCCGTCAAGGTGGAAGTCAGCGACTCAGGCCAGCTGGCATTGGGGTCCAGCTTTACCCAGGCCACACCGGGCAAGCCGGTCTTGACTTGCTCCAGGTGCTTTTTCAACAGCTCGGGGGCAATCTGGGCCTTGACGCGGAACATCAGTTTTTGGCGCTCCGAGGCCGTTTCCACACTCTTGGGAGTGAACTGGGCAGAGCTGGCCACGAAGGACACAGTAGCCGGAACCGGGATGTCCGGAATGGCATCCAGCACCAGACGCACCTCGGTACCCAACGCCACCTTGCCGGCCACTTCGCTGGGCAGGAAGAAAGTCATGTACACATCGGACAGGTCCAGCACGTTCAGCACACGGCCACCCGCACCCAGTACTTCACCGGGCTGGGCGACACGAAACTGCACGCGACCATCGCGGGGGCTGACCAGCTCACTGTCGCGCAAGTCAGCTTCGATACGGGCCACAGCAGCCTTGGCGGCTTCCACGGCAGATTGGGCACCGATCAGCTGAGCTTTGGCAGCATTAATGGCCGCTTCTGCGGCATTGGCCTGGGCCTTGGTAGCAGCTACCGCAGCCTGAGCACCACGCACGCGGGCACGGTCATCATCCAGTTCCTGCGCCGAAGCGGCACCTTCTTTGGACAAGGTGGTGGAACGCGCCAGACGACGTTGGGCTGCGTCCAGTTCCGACTCACGTTGACCAATCAAGGCTTTGGCAGCGATGGCATCGCTTTCACGCAAGGCCACTTGGGCCTGAGAGGCCGCCACATTGTTTTCAGCCTGACGCAAACCAGCCACAGCTTCATCGCGGGCCGCTTCCAGACTGTCTTGCTGCATGATGGCCAGCACTTCACCTTCTTTCACGAAATCGCCCTCGTGGGCGGCGATGCTTTGGATACGTCCGGCAAACTTGGTGGAGATATCAATCTCGGTCGCCTCGATACGGCCATTACCACTGACAAAGCCAGCGCCAGGGCCGGTATTGGACATTTTCTGCCATGCCCACCACCCCAGGCCCAGAACCCCGGCAACGATTAGGACAGGAACAAGATTTTTTTTCAAAGAGGATTGTTTGCTCATAGCTGGCTCGAGGATGGATCCGAATTAGAGGAGTTATGGGTGTTGGTCAGGGGCTCGGAGGGGTCCAGCCCACCGCCCAAGGCGCTATACATGGCAATCTGGCTGGCCAGGAGCGCGCGGCGCGTTTGCACCACTTGCTGCTCCACATCCAGCAAGTCACGCTGCGCATCCAGCACTTCCAGATAGGCAGCCGAACCGTTGTCGTAACGCATCTGCGCCAGACGGGCGCGCTCGGTCTGGGCGCTGCGGGCGACCAGCTGAACTTCCAACTGCTGGCTTAACCAGTGGCGTGTCGACAAGGCGTCCGACACTTCACGAAAGGCGGTTTGAATAGCTTTCTCGTATTCAGCAATGCGCATGTCGCGACGCACATAGGAGGCGTCCAGATTCGCGCTGCGGCGGCCACCATCAAAGATGGGCAGGGAGATGGTCGGAGCAAACATCCAGGCTTTGCTGCCAGAATCAAACAAACCATCCAGCTCGGCGCTGGCGGTGCCGAAATTGCCAGTCAAGGCAATGCGGGGGAAGAAAGCGGCACGGGCAGCCCCAATATTGGCATTGGCGGCACGCAACTTGTGTTCAGCCGCAATAATGTCGGGACGCCAGACCATCAGGTCCGAAGGCAAACCGGGGGACAGCTCGGCCAACATGATGTTTTCATTCAAAGGCGCACCGGTTGGAGAGACGCCCGGATCGGCCCCCAGCAGCTGTTGCAAGGCATGTAGTTGCACCGCACGTTGCTGTTCCAGCTGGGCCAGCATGGACTGAGCCTGCGTCAGCAAGGTTTGCACCTGCGTCACATCCAGCTTGGACGTTGCGCCAACTTCATAACGACGGGAGAAAATGCGGTAAGACTCCTGACGAGTCTCTACACTTTTGCGGGCGATCTGCACGCGTTCGTCCAGCTCGCGCACCACAAGATAGTTATTGGCCACTTGCGAGACCAAAGCGACATGCACGGCTTGTCGGCCTGCCTCGGTAGCCAGCCAGCCTTGCAAGGCGGCATCTTCAAGGCTACGTACGCGTCCCCATAAATCCAGCTCCCAACTGGTCAAACCGACCTGGGCACGATAATCACCACCTGTCACCGCCTGACCGCTGGGGTTCATGTCTCCAGGCACACGCGAACGAGCAGCTTGCCCCCCTACGGTAAATTCAGGAAAGCGTTCGCTGCGCTGCAAATTCAGCATGGCACGGGCTTCGTCCACCCGTAAAACAGCCACGCGCATATCGCGGTTATTTTCCAGCGCAGTCTCAATGAGCTTGCTCAGAACCGGGTCTTTAAAGTATTCGCGCCAACCCAGATCACGCGCTCGCACCGCATTGGCCGGGCCTGCGGACAGGTCCGAGTAAGCCTGTGGAACGGGGGAAGCGGGCTGATCGTAATCGGGTGCCATCGAGGCACAACCCGCCAGGGTGACCAGCAAGGCAGCCAGCGCGAAATGAGGGCGACGCGCAGCGCTTCGGTGCTTGAGACTCAAATCGTAGGTCTGTGGGGCCATTGGAAAAAATGCCTAATGAGAAAAAGGGAACTGCCGTCAAGGCAAAACAGCACGTCAGCGATAGGCTTTGCGCCTATCGCCGACATCAAACAGAGCGACAAGCTCACCATTTAGCGAGCTTGTATGAACTGACTGCTTACTTCACTAATACGTATTGACCGGGAGCCGGGCCGATTGGGGCGTAGCCCTGTTTGGCGGCACCCATTTGCGGTGGTTTCACCTCCGCTCCCGAGCGCGCCTTGAGCCATTCCGTCCAGGCGGGCCACCAGGAACCCTGATGCGAGGTGGCTTGTGCCTGCCAGTCGTCCACCAGAACAGGCGCAGTGCCTGCTGCGCGGGTATGAATCTGATATTTGCGACGCGGATGGCCCGGTTCGCTGACAATCCCGGCGTTATGCCCACCTGTGGTCAATACAAAGGTAATTTCGGCAGGCACCAGATAATGCAACTTGTAAACAGAGCGCCAGGGGGCAACGTGATCGGAAACAGTACCGACACAAAAAATAGGCAAATTAACCTGCGCCAGAGAAACAATACGGCCTTCAACCGGATAGCGGTTTTGACTTAAATCATTATTCAAATACATGCGGCGCAAATATTGCGAATGCATGGTGGCGGGCATACGCGTGGCGTCTGCATTCCAGGCCATTAAATCGTTCAAGGGGCGGCGTTCGCCCAATAAATATTTATTAACCATGGGCGCCCACAATAAATCAGCGGAGCGCAGCATTTGAAAAGCGGCTTCCATCTGATTGGCGCGCAAATAGCCCTCGTCGGCCATCTGAGCTTCCAGCAGGCTGACCTGACTTTCGTCAATGAACAGGGACAAATCGCCCGGCTCGGAAAAGTCGGTTTGGGCCGCAAAGAACGTCAGGGAGGCAAGCCTGTCGTCCCCATCGCGTGCCATGGCAGCCGCGGCAATCGCCAGCAAGGTACCGCCCAGGCAATAACCGGTGGCGTGGATTTTCTGGCCGGGAACAATGGCGTTGACAGCATCCAGGCTGGCCTTCCAGCCCAGGCGAATGTAGTCGTCCATCCCGAAGGCATGATCTTCGGCAAGCGGGTTTTTCCAGGACAGGCAAAACACCGTGTGGCCTTGATCCACCAGGTATTTGATCAGGGAATTTTGTTCGGACAGATCCAGAATGTAGTACTTCATGATCCAGGCCGGAACGATCAGCACAGGCTCTGGATGGACCTGCTTGGTAGAAGGCGTGTACTGGATCAGTTCGACCAGCTCGTTACGTAGTACCACCTTGCCCGGCGTGGCCGCCACATCCTTGCCGACCACAAAATCTTCGGTGCCTACGGGCGGTTCACCCGCGAACTGGGCCTGCATATCCTGCTGCCAGTTCTCCAGGCCACGGCTGAAGTTATCCCCCTGTTCTGCAAGGGTTTTATCCCACACCAAGGGGTTGGTCCAGGCAAAGTTACTGGGGCTGAGCATGTTCAACCATTGCTCAACACCAAAGGCAATCAGTTTTTGATGATGAGGCTCCACACCGGCTACGCCTTCCGTGGCACTTTGCCACCACTGCTGCTGCGCCTGATAGGTTTGTCGCAGCAAATTAAAAGGCCAACGATCCCAGGCGGGGTCGGAAAAGCGGCGGTCGGTATAGGCAGGCGCTGCAGCTTGTTCTGAGGTTTGGGGAGACAACTGGGCTGATGCGGCCAGCTCCTCGCTCCATTCACGAAATAGCTGTTCCCACTGACGTTGCGCCAACTGACGCAACTGTTCTTGTTTGCCAGGGCTAAGGGCCAGATGACGCATCCAGTCCATCCAGGCAAGAAACTGCGATTCGGGGGAGATGGAACTCCAGATACGAGCCCAGGCGGCTCGTGCGGATGCGTCTAACTGTTCAGTCTGATCAAGGGACTGCCTGCTAACCATTGCCACTCCGCAAAAAGTACATACAAAAAACAGATACGACTGCTTAGTCTTTTTAACAATACACCAGTTTACATCTAAACTTTTTGTATGCAGGCCTTTTAATAAAGAGCCATAAAAAACCTTTGCGTTAGATCAAGTTCATGGCAGATAAAAAACGACCAGCCTCAACCACATTTGTTGTTATACCGTGCCTGTTATGGAATAGGGAAATAAAAACAAGTGGAAAAACAAATAAAGCCTCACTAAAAAAACTCAGGCTTTAAAAAACAAAGGCGATGCAATCCAGTGAAACAAGCGGTAACCCAGACTCATGGCACAACTATTATTTCCACAGCAATGTGACAAAACAAGCACAGCCCCTCGTCAAGCCCTCCAGCCGCAGCCAGGCTGGCTTGCCATCGGCCTGGGACAAGTGGCCTGATATACTGCAAGCCCCATATCTTGCCCATCCCCACAGGATGACATGACAGACACGCACCAAAATAAACCTTCTAAAAACGAAAGCACAAACAAGCGACGTTACCTACCGTCAGCTGAGCGCAAACGCGAAATCCTGAAAGCCGCTTTTGAAGAGTTTTCTCATCGGGGATTTCTGGGCACTTCGCTGGAGCGCATCGCCGCGCGCGCCGGGATCTCCAAGTCCGGCATCTACGCGCACTACAGCAGCAAAGATGAAGTGTTCGAGGACATGCTCCACAGCACTCTGCTGCCACCTGATGGCAATACCTTTGAGTTGTCCGATACCTCCGAGGCAGACACCCTGTCCTGTATCGTGGATGAGTACCTGCACCAGTTGTATGAACGCCTGTCCAACCCGGACGTGCAAGCCATGTTCAGGCTTTTGATGACAGAAAGTGGCCGCGTGCCGGATCTGGCCCATTACTGGGGCAAACAGCTCCTGAGCCAGAACTACACCGCCAATCAGGCGTTTTTTGAACTGGGCATACAGCGAGGTCTCATCCGCCCTGACGTCAGTCCCTCCGACTACATCCTGGCCGCCTCTCCCTCCCTGATGTGGCTGATGGTTTTGCTGGTTCTGGGACCACAGAACTCGCCCGTGCCCTTTGAAGAAGTACATCAGTTGCACAAGCGCTTGCTGATAGAGTGCCTGCAACCTGCATCGGCCTAAGGGCTGCTCATCAAGAACAAGCCAAACAAGTTCATCTGCTTTGGCAAGCGGGCTTGTTTGAGCCTCTGCATGCCCCCTACCCCTTGGCTGTGCCATAAGCCTCATCAAGGCAGACGTATAAGCGCGTCTGATGCACACGCTACACTTGCGGGCAACAACCATTCCATCGAACCGCAACTGACCGTACAATAGTCGGTTGCAGTCCATTTTCAATGGGTTCCCTCACCCCATTCACCAAAAAGGTCCAGACATGACTCTGCCTACCGTGCCGTCTTCACGGCTGTCGTTCTACGTACGACTTCTGATTGCCTTTCACATTTTTATTGTGATTGCCAGCAATTATCTGGTTCAACTTCCTATTGAACTGTTCGGCTTCCATAGCACCTGGGGAGCCTTCAGCTTTCCCTTTGTTTTTCTGGCTACCGACCTGACCGTCCGCTTGATGGGCAAGTCCGAAGCGCGCCGCGTGATTACCCGCGCGATGTTTCCAGCCCTGATCGCCTCTTATGTGGTCTCGGTGCTTTTTAATGAAGGGCAGTTCAACGGCTTGCAAGCACTGGGCGAATTCAACAGCTTTGTGTTCCGTATTGCCTTGGCCAGCTTTGCCGCCTATGTATTAGGGCAACTGCTGGATGTACAGGTCTTTGATCGCATCCGTCGCGACTACAAACAATGGTGGCTTGCTCCAGCGGCCGCCTCGATCTTTGGGCAGGCACTGGATACCTTGGCCTTTTTCGGCATCGCTTTCTGGCACAGCAGCAATCCCTTCATGGCCGAACACTGGGGCGAGATCGCCGTCGTCGATTACGTCATCAAACTGGGCGTCAGCCTGCTGCTGTTTGTACCCATGTATGGCGTACTGCTCAATTCCCTGATCAGCACCATGAAGCGCCGCGCCCTGAGCACCGCACAGGTCAAAGCATGAAGCCGCACACTCCCCGCCGCCGGGCACTGGTTCTCTTTTCGGGCGGACAGGATTCAGCCACCTGTCTGGCCTGGGCTTTGGACCGCTTTGCCTTTGTAGAAACCGTGGGCTTTGACTACGGCCAACGCAACCATGCGGAATTGCAGTGTCGACAGACACTAAGAGACAAGCTTTGCCAGCAGTTCCCGCACTGGGCAGAGCGCCTCGGGCAAGACCATGTGCTCGATGCCAGCGTCCTGGCTCAGATAGGCGGCAGCGCGATGACTGAATCCATGACGATTGCCATGCAGGAAGATGGTCTGCCCAATACCTTTGTGCCGGGTCGAAACCTGCTGTTCTTTACCCTGGCTGGCGCCCTGGCCTACCGTCGGGGACTGGATACGCTGGTTGGCGGTATGTCCGAAACCGATTATTCGGGCTACCCGGACTGCCGCGATAACACGCTGAAAGCACTGCAGGTGGCATTAAGCCTGGGGATCGAGCGCCCACTGACCGTGGAAACACCACTGATGGGGCTGGATAAAGCAGATACTTGGGAGCTGGCCCACCAGCTGGGCTCGGATGCTTTAGTGAAGCTGATTCAGGAAGACAGCCATACCTGTTACCAGAACGAGCGGGAAACCCTGCATGACTGGGGATATGGCTGCGGGCAATGTCCGGCTTGTGAGCTGCGGGCGAAAGGGTATGGAGATTGGAAGTTGAGGGGCTGATCGCCTCGCTACTTTTTGCAGTGGCAAGGGTGCAGAGCACCATGTAGGCTCCATGTCTCATCCCACACCCTTACTCTGCATACAACGACCACGATTCCAAAAAATCAAGCCCCCTCAATGATCCACAATTTAATTAAATACTTATCCCATAAGAATTTTTCTAATCTCATTAATTACCATTAAAAAAAGTCTTATATTTAAAAAAACCTTCCAAAATTTTTTAAATTAAAAAAAGTTAAATATCATTAATTATCTTCTCTCGTAAGGCCTACGCCAGGTTTCACCATTTGAGCCCCATGCCCCCTCTTTCTCGTTTGTTCTGAAACACAGCGAGCCACTACACTTAGACCAAATAAGATTTACACCTAACTTTTCCAATTCAAGAGCGCGTGATTCCATAGCAGCTATCTCTTGGCGCCGAGTATCGATTTCCTCCTTCGTCGGAATGATACTCATAACAACTAACAATGCAGCGCCCAAAATTACAAATATCAAAATGGTTAGACTACAAAAAATCTTAAGTCCCAACCATCTCGCCGCACGCCTATACCTGTCCGCCGCTAGCACAGCTTGCTCGTCAGCTTTTATGAAATGCTGTTGAAGCAGCTTAGCTGCTTCAACAGCATGGGTCGTCGCAGCCCCATCAATCTTATGAACCACAGACTGCGCAAGAGTCCCCATACGGGCTTCTATCCTTGTCCGCATCTCATCCAATGCAGAAATCGCAGCTTCTGCTTTTTCTTGGTTTTGCCCGCTGGCAATTAAAATCTTAGTCACCACATCGAGTTGAGTCTGAATCTGGTCATCAAATTCTTTAGGTGTCATATCTACCTTTCCAAACTTAGCCCTTTCCGTTCAAGTTTATATTGTCGCTCTTTCGCACGCTGTCTCACGAGTTCAAGATCCTTCTCTAACTTCGCCTGCCTTTCCTTTATCCATAGAGAATGCTCAAGATTCAACTCTAACAAATCAGTGAGTGGTGCGAATCTAAGAAGCCCTCCTGGCTCAGCCAAAAGCAAAAGCCCCCCTGAACCTACTTCCCCCTTCCCCTGCGTGCGTCTTACCCAAGCCAAGTATTCATTTATTTGAGCCCCTGTATATAGAAAATTTTGGGTGACTATATCTTTGGCTAAAGTGTGAATAAAGTCTTCCAACAGCTCTATTTTTGGACCTCTTGGACGGGGAAAAGCATCCAAGTATGGAACCACCCTTAATCCAAGAGTATTTTCGGTAGCTTTGGTTTCAATTGACCAATGGACCTCTCTCGAAATCGACTCAAACTGCCTCTCTTGAACTGCCACACACAAAATCGAATGTCGGCTTTTCTCCTTAGCTAAATTCGCTCCCTCCGCCTTAAACTCAATAAGCCGAACGACGCCTGTAAACTTGAGGAGTACGTCACCTAACAATTTATCAGCGGGGGTTTGCTGCAATAGATTAACTGAGCCTGCAAGCATATTTTTTCTCTGCTTATCACGCAGAGAGTAACCAAGCGCAAACAGAAAATTACCAATAGTAATATTCTCGTATAGCTTCATCCTTCCCTCAATTATTTAAAGCTCAACAAAAACAGTGCAACTACCATATAAAAAACCCAACCACCAAAGTGGCTGGGCTCCTATAAAAAATTAATTAAATCACAGCTGCGCTGGCTCCGTCTGCACCTGATACACCGGATAGCTTCGGCACAGGTTCACAATTTTTTCCCGAATCTCGTGCTTGACCTTATCTAAAGTGCCAGCCTCGTAGGCATCAAGCACATCACACAAGTAATGCGCCAGCTGCTCGCAGTCCTTCACCGTAAAGCCACGTGTTGTTACAGCCGGCGTTCCGATACGAATACCCGAGGTCACCATGGGCGAACGGGGATCATTGGGCACCGAATTCTTGTTCACGGTGATATAGGCATCTGCCAAGGCATCACTGGCCTCTTGCCCGGTGTAGGGCTTGGTCGACAAGTTGATCAGCATCATGTGGTTATCTGTCCCGCCTGACACGATGTTGTGACCACGCTGCATCAGTACCGCCGCCATGGCACGGGCATTACGCACCACGTTTTGCTGATAGGTACGGAATTCCGGCTGCAGAGCCTCTTTGAAAGCAATGGCTTTGGCCGCGATCAAGTGCATCAATGGGCCGCCTTGCACGCCGGGGAATACAGCGGAATTCAGACGTTTGTAGAAATCTTCGCTTTGCCCTTTAGCCATGATCACGCCACCACGTGGACCGCGCAGGGTTTTGTGCGTTGTGCTGGTGACTACATGGGCGTGTGGCAAGGGGCTGGGGTACTCACCCGCCGCCACCAGACCAGCTACGTGGGCCATATCCACCCAGAACCAGGCACCGACCTTGTCAGCAATCTGGCGCATACGCGCCCAATCCTTCACACGCGAATAGGCGGAGAAACCACCAATCAGCATTTTGGGCTTGGTCTCGATAGCAATGCGCTCCATTTCGTCGTAATCGATCAGCCCGGTTCGGGTATCAACTCCGTAAGGAACAATGTTGTAAAGACGCCCGGAAATGTTGATGGGGTTACCGTGGGTCAGGTGACCACCCTGAGCCAGGTTCATCCCCATCACCGTATCGCCCGGTTTGAGCAAAGCCAGGAATACTGCAGTGTTAGCCTGCGCTCCAGCATGAGGCTGTACGTTGGCGTAATCACAATCGAACACCGCTTTCAGACGCTCGATAGCCAGACGTTCGGCTACATCTACAAATTCACAACCGGCGTAGTAACGCTTGTCCGGGTAACCCTCGGCGTATTTGTTGGTAAACACGGAGTTCTGAACCTGCATAACCAAAGGGCTGGCGTAGTTTTCCGAGGCAATCAGTTCTACGTGATCTTCCTGACGGCTTTCTTCGCCCTGAATGGCCTGAGCCAATTCCTTGTCGAATTCAGCCAGGCTGAGTGTGTTGTCGTACATCGCTTTTCCTTAAAAAAATTTCTACCCACGTCGCGGCTACTTGCTTGGCCGCCTTGCAAAGCAGGCGCACGCCCTAACCGTGCGTGCGCTTGAACTCGCGCATGAACTCTCCCAGCGCCTGTACCGCATCCAAGGTGACGGCGTTGTAGATGCTGGCGCGCAAGCCCCCCGTTGACTGATGGCCCTTCAAGCCGTGAAAACCATTCTTTTGCGCTTCTTCAACAAATAAAATATCTAAATCAGTTTCAGCAATATGAAATGGAACATTATTGATGGATCGATAGTCAGGTAAAACATTGTTGATATAGAAACCATCACTGCCATCAATAATCTCATAGAGCAGCTGCGACTTTTTCTTATTTATTTTGTGCAATACTTCTATTCCACCAACACGCTCTATCCATTCCAGCATCAAACCCAGCACATACCAGGAAAAGGTTGAGGGCGTATTTAATAGCGATTGTTTTTTTGCTTGAATGGAAAAATCCAAAGCTTGTGGCGTATTTGCCAAAGGCCTGTCTAAAATAGCAGGATTAAGTAATACCAGCGTAACACCGGCAATTCCCATATTTTTCTGGGCCGAGGCATAAATCAAATCGTGAGCCGAGACATCAATCGGTTTTGACATCAAGCTGGAGCAAGCATCACATACCAAGGGAATAGGTGAAACAGGTGGTTTTGAAAATTGCAAGCCCTGTGCAGTTTCGTTCTCTGTGTAATGCAAGTACGCTGCATCCCGATTAATATTAGATTCATTAATCTCGGGAATACGATCAAATCCAGTTTCATAAGAACTGGCTACGATTTCGACATTCCCATATTGCTTGGCGGCATTAGCCGCCTGTTCCGACCATAAACCCGTATGTATATAGTCCGCTGTGTTTGCTTGATGAAGCAGGTTCATCGGTATTTGAGAAAACTGCAGGTACGACCCTCCTTGCAGGAGCAAGACGTGATAGTCCGTTGGCACGGCCAGAACACGACGCACAGCGGCGTCGGTACGATGGGCAAAATCCATGAAAGGCTGGGAACGATGGCTGATTTCCATCACGGACACCCCTGTGCCCGCAAAATCAAGCAGCTCATCACGTATTTGCAATAGAACATCCATTGGCAAGGCGCTGGGCCCTGCGCTGAAATTAAAGGGTCGGGACATACTTGCTGAGATCCTGTACAAACCTGAACGCCGGAACAGGCCCCCCTATTTCGGCAATGACAATCAAGTCTACGAGCACAATGGTCTGACTAGTCAGACCATTAATATTCTCTGGAGCAGACCGCATGACGCGTTCGTTTGAACTGGACACCTTGAAGATGCGTCTTAACGATGACGAACTTCAATCCCTGGATCTTCACCAACGCATTCAGCGTGCCTTGCGGGCGTTGATTCTGGATGGCGCGCTGGGTCCGGGGGTCAAGCTGCCTGCCACACGCTCGCTGGCCAAATCCTTGGGCATGGCCCGCGATACGGTTGAAAACGCCTATGTTCAACTGCATCGCGACGGCTTTATCGTGCGGCGCGAGGGCTCGGGCAGCTATGTTTCCGAGTCGGTCGGCACGGAGCTGCGCGGCAGTGCCTATCGCCGCATCAAAGCCCAGGATCTGAAACGCAGCGTAATGGAACCCGGTACGGGCTTGAGCCGTCGGGGTCGCGCCGTGTTTGAAAGTGGCGGCATTGCCGATCAACAGACCATCAAGGCCTTTGCCACTGGCCTGCCGGAAACCCGCAACTTCCCCACCGATGTGTGGGAACGCCTGCAGCGTCAGGCCATGAAAGACTATCGAGCCAACATCCTGCTGCATGGCGATCCGCAAGGCACCGAGTCCCTGCGTAAAGCGATTGCCGTGTACCTGAATCTGGAGCGTGGTGCGAAGGTCTCGGCCGATCAAATTTTGATTCTGAGCAGCACGCGCCAGGCCTTGTTCCTGTGCGCGCAATTACTGGTCGATGCTGGCAAACCCATTCTGGTTGAAAATCCTGGCTACTTCGGCGCCCGCAAAGCCTTTGAAGCGGCCGAGGCTCGTGTCGTACCGATTGGCGTGGACGAGCAAGGCTTGCGCACCGATCTGCTGAATGAAGATCGCAGCGGCGCGAACTGCATTTACGTGACACCCTCGCACCAGTACCCCACCGGGGCCACCATGTCCCTGGAACGTCGTCTGGAGCTCATACACTGGGCGGCTGAAAATGGCCGCTGGATTATGGAAGACGACTACGACAGTGAATTTCATTACGACGGCTTACCCACGGCGTGTGTGCAGGGTCTGGATAAATACCAACGCACAATCTACTTGGGCACCTTCAGCAAAACCCTGTATCCGGGCCTGCGCATGGGCTATATGGCCCTGCCACCCGAGCTGGTCAAACCCTTCACCCAGGCACGCAGCATCATGGATGGTCACACACCGCAAATCCTGCAGCTGACGCTGGCGCGTTTTATGGAGGACGGACATTACAACTCGCATATTCGCGCTATGCGCAAGCTGTATGCCGGGCGGCGGGAGATCATGCTGGAAGCCATCGAGCAGCACTTACAAGGAATCGTTCGTGCGGCCCGACCTGAAGGCGGTTTGCAGATTCCCTGCTTTCTGGAGCCGGGCTGGTCAGAAGAACACACGCTGCGCCGCGCCTTGAGCGCTGGCGTTCAACTGCCGGGTTTGAGCCGTCTGTACATTGGTGAAGAAAAACAACAGGGCTGGCTGCTGGGCTATGCCTCCCTGACCGCCTACGAGATCGAGTCCGCCATGTTGCGTCTGGCCAACGCTCTGCGTCAGGGCAAAGGCTGAGCCGGGAAAAATCAGTACATCAAGGGGTATCGCCGGTTCAGGTCTGCGACCCCTTCCAAAATGGCATTCTCGGTGCGGGGATTGCGCGAACCACTGCGCACCCCGCCCAGCAAGGCCAGAATCATGTCGCCAATTTCCTTGAAATCATCTTCACCCAAACCGCGAGTCGTACAGGCGGCACTGCCGACCCGTACCCCCGAATAGGCGCCAGAGGCTTGCTCATACGGCACACGGTGTTTGCTCAAGCTAATGCCCAACTGAGCCAGAACCTGCTCAACCAAAGGCCCGGAAAGGCCCCAAGGGCGCAAATCCACCACACCAAAATGACAGTCTGTTCCCCCTGACACCACCGTCAGCCCACCTTCGGACAAGCGGCGACACAGGCTGCGCGCATTGATGATGACGGACTGGGCATAGGCCTTATAGGATGGGCTCATCGCTTCACCCAAAGCCACCGCCTTGGCGGCCAGAATGTTCAGCAAAGGTCCGCCTTGCAGCCCTGGATATACGGCCTGGCTCAAGCGCTCGGCCAGCTTGGGCTCATTGCTCAAGATAATCCCACCACGCGGTCCGCGTAAGGTGCCATGCGTGGAAAAGGTCGTGACATGGGCATGTTTGACGGGTGACTCCGTCAGACCTGCCGCCACCAGCCCCGCGCCGTGGGCCAAATCCACCATCAAATAAGCGTTGATCTCGTTGGCAATATTCCTGAACTCGGCAAAATTTGGCGTACGTGAATAGGACGAACCTCCGGCAATGATCAACCGCGGCCGTTCCTTGTGGGCCAGGGCACGAACCTCGTCCATGTCGACCCATTGCGTCTGACGATCCACTCCGTACGAGCAGGTCTGAAACCAGCGTCCGGACACATTGAAATGCGAACCGTGGCTAAGGTGCCCGCCCGCACTTTGATCCAGCGCCAGAATCGTGTCGCCCGGCGAGAGCAAGGCCAGGTACACCGCCAGATTGGCCTGGCTGCCCGAGTGCGCCTGCACATTGGCGTAAGAGGCCCCAAAAACCGACTTGGCCCGCTCGATAGCCAGCTCTTCGGTTTGATCGGCTTGTTCGCACCCGCCGTAAATCCGTTGCCCAGGATAGCCTTGCGCCTGCTTGTTGCTGAGCAAGGAGCCCTGCACGTCCAAAACGGAGCGGCTCAGGTAATTCTCGGAAGCGATCAGCTCAATGGTGTGTTGTTGACGACGCCGTTCGGCTTCGATGATGTCCCAAAGATTGCGATCACTTTGCTGTAGAAATTGCGAACCCGCCAGAGGCTGGTGGGGGGTGTCGCCACCGGCAAGACTCTTCATGGGAGTTCCTGTTTAGAGATTGGCCACGATAGGGTCGTGGCTCATTGCCCGTTACCAGGCAAAAGTGCTGCCCTGGACGCACGAACTCCAAGGGCGAAAGATAAACATCCTATTCTGTTTATCGATCTATAAAACAGTCCATTAAAAATTAACTCACCAGACCACTTTTAATTATTGTTATTTGAATAAAAATTCAAAGCATAAAGAATTAAAAACCCTCTGAAACACAGAGAGAACGCCAATCCCGATCATCCTGGTCAAGAATTAAAACAAGATTCAAATTTTTATCATTAAGTGGTCTGTCAAATGATCTTGAAATGGTCTGTCATTTATTGTCATAGGATCATTAGAATGCAGCCAACGAATACTCAACGCCCGTACTTCTAAACGTTCAAGCAGATTATCACCTTTTTCAATCTGTACACGATAAACACATCCCCAGTTTTCCCACGACTACAGGAAACGCCATTGCTTTAACGGCAGTTCAACCACGCTGATCCCCACAGCTCAAGAAACCCGGCAACGGGATTTTTTTGGGCCTTGTCCATAAGAATCGGCAAATCCTTTTAAGCCTGCGAATTTCCATTTGGAAATAAAGATAGGTGGAGTAAAGAAACGACCTGTTCATTTCGAACAGATCGCAATCAACAGCAAGGAAGTTTGAAATGACAATCAAAAGCTACGAAACTGATGACGCCGTACGGAATATGCTGCAAAAGCTGTCTGTACTTTGGAAAAACCGGGCTGCCGTGAATCAGGAACTGCCGGACTACAACAATCTGGCTTTCGATCCCAACAAGGCCGATTTCAGTGAATGCCTGCTGCCTTTTCGCGGGCATCAGGCATGGCTGGAAGCTCCTGAAGAATTGAAATCGCAGTGCTTGTCCTACGCCTGGGGCATTTACAACCTGAAGACCATTTACGTTGAGTGCAACGT
The DNA here is from genome assembly GCF_024266725.1 of Alcaligenes sp. NLF5-7. NCBI lineage: Bacteria > Pseudomonadati > Pseudomonadota > Betaproteobacteria > Burkholderiales > Alcaligenaceae > Alcaligenes > Alcaligenes sp. NLF5-7. Next base: position 2,786,968 of record NZ_CP100755.1, on the reverse strand, counting down.
GGTCACGCCTTCTTGCGAAGACATCATCAAGACCCCGCCCCCAAGCGCCAACCGCAATCTACTGCAAGACGTGATGTCCCAGGCCTTGCTGGACGAGGCCCTGCACACTCGCATGTCCATCATGGCCTGCAACTACATCTACTCCATGCGTGGTCTGACGCCCCTGGATTTCACCAATTTCAACCTGGTGCAGTGGCGCAATGACATCCTGAGCCAATGCGGTTCCGAATCCGAGCGTCGTCTGACCCGCTTTGCCATTGCCTGCGCGTCCGAGACCCTGATTACCGACTACCTGAAGACCATGGCCGAGGACAAGAGCATCCAGACCGTGTGCCATGAAGTTACCCGCACCCATGCCATGGACGAGTGGAGCCACTCCAGCGTGTTCAGCTTTGTTGCGTCGGACATCATTCACGGACTGAGCCAGAAAGAGCGCGAGCATATGCGCGCCGTTATTTTGCGCACCGTAGAAATGTTCGCCAACAATGAAATGGGCGCCTGGGAAAAAGTCTTTTCCATGGTGAATTTCCCCAATGCCCGCGACATTTTGCACGACACCGGCGACTCCAACGAAATTGGCGTGTACACCGGCTCGGTAGAAAGCCTGATCGAGCGCATTGGCCTGAACAGCAAGTCCGGCAAGGCTCCTGCCGAGGCCGAACAGCAGGAGGCGCTGCAATGACAGCCATGATTCAGGCGCGCTGCGAGACCGTTCGCCCCGAGGCCGGAAACGTCAAAGTGTTTACCTTGCGAGTGCAAAGTGGCCACTTTGATTTTCTGAGAGCCTTGCAGGCAGGCAAGCATGTCGCCCTGAGCTACCCAGATACCGGCGGCACCATTCAACAGCGTATGTATTCGATCACCCGTGTGGCCGATCCAGACCTGATTGAAATTGCCGTGAAAGGGTCGGGCCGCAATAGCGTCTCCGATCACCTGCACGCCACCTTGCGCGAGGGCATGAGTGTGCCCCTGCAATATGTGGCGGGTGAAATCTCGGTGAACTCCATTGTGGGTTACCAGCGTATCGCCATGATCGCCGGCGGCATTGGCATTACCCTGCCCATTGCCTTGCTGCGTGAATTGGCGGCGCGAGCCCAGGACGGCTTGCCTGTGCCACAAGTACATTTGCTGCTCAGTATTGCCCGTATTGCCGACATTCCCTTCCTGCATGAACTGCTGCAACTGGATCTGGGCACCAGCTGGTTCACGCTGACCGTGTTTGTCACGCAGGAAAAGATTCGCGAAAGCGCTCATTTCAAAGTGGGTCGCCCCTCTTTTGAAAATATGGAGCAGTTAAAAGACCCACAGGCCGTCGTGATTTGCGGCAGCCACGGTTTTGCCCAGGCCTTGCGCGAATACACCCTTCAGGCTCACCCCATCTCGCACATGTTGATCGAGGCTTTTTCCCCGCCCGCCAGTTCCGGCGTGGAAATCCTGCCTGAAGCAGACAGCGCGCCCTTGCAAATCAATGTACGCAGCACCGGGCAAACGCTCAACCCTGAGCCGGGCAGCAGCCTGCTGGAAATGCTGGAAGCAGGCGATGTGCCTATTCGCAGCCAATGCCGTTCGGGCATTTGCGGCGCTTGCCGGGTACAGATTTCGGAGGGCGAGTACCGCTCTGAACCGGATTTTTGCCTGAGCGACCAGGACAAGGCCCAGGGCCATGCACTGGCATGTTGCACCTTCCCCTTATCGGGTGCCATTAATGTAGACATCGGTACCACGAGCTGACATCCTTACCATCTGGATTGAAAGAACCTCTTATGAAGAAAGTCATCGCACTGCGTCATATCCATTTTGAAGACTTGGGCACACTGGAGCCTGTTCTGATCGAACAGGGCTACCAAGTTCAATACATTGACCCTTCCGTCGAGTCACTGCGTCACGTGGGTGAACAGGACGCTGACCTGCTGGTTGTATTGGGCGGGCCAATCGGCGCCTACGACGAAAAGATTTACCCCTTCCTGTCTGATGAGCTGGAACTGATCAACAAGTTCTTGCTGGCAGGCAAACCTTTGCTGGGCATTTGCCTGGGCGCACAATTGATTGCGCGCGCCCTGGGTGCCAATGTCTACCCCCTGGGTGTGAAAGAAATCGGTTTCTCTCCGTTGAAACTGAGCGAAGCGGGCAAAGAATCGCCCCTGGCCGCCGTTAGCGGCATTCCCGTCCTGCACTGGCATGGGGATCAGTTCGATATTCCAGACGGAGCCATTCACCTGGCCAGCACGGACGTAGGCCCCAATCAGGCCTTCTCCTTCGGAACCCAAGTACTGGGCCTGCAATTTCACCTGGAAGCCGACACCAGCAAACTGGAACGCTGGCTGGTTGGTCATGCCAACGAACTGGGACAAGCTGATATCGATCCGCAAATGCTGCGTCTGGAAGCCATGGCGGTACAAAAACGCCTGCACGCCGCTGCCGCTACGGTCCTGACCAGCTGGCTCAGCCAACTTAAACAGGCCAGTTCCGCTGATTGCGCTGCATGAACACTGCTGCTGTAACGTTCGTCGATCGTGAACGACATCCCTACCATGTGGATGTCGTTTCGATTCAGTCGCAAGTCGTCTACGGTCGGGTGGGCAACAATGTTGCCGGCCCGACTTTGCGTAGACACGGCTTTAAAGTGGCCGCCGTTCCCACCGTGTTGCTCAGCAACAACCCGCAATACCCCACGGTGCACGGCGGCGCTGTCCCCGATGAATGGCTGGAAGGCTTTCTGAATGATCTGGTCTTGCGCGGTGCGCTGGACAAGGTACACGCTGTCCTGATCGGTTATCTGGGCAGCGCCAACCAGGCCGTCATCATTGCACGCTGGTTAAAAGCGTTGCTGCAAGAGCACCCTGACACTCTGGTGATAGTGGACCCGGTCATGGGTGATCTGGATGTAGGCGTCTACGTAGACCCGGCACTGATCCCCGCCTATCACGAAACCTTGCTGCCGCTGGCCACGGGCCTGACCCCCAATAATTACGAGCTGTCCTTGCTGTCCCAACAGCCTTGCGACACCATCCAGGGCAGTTCCAGCGCCGCGCACGCCTTGCTAAATGGCCGGACCGAATGGGTCATTGCCACCAGTGCCGCCCCCGACTCCTGGCAGGATGGTCAGATCAAATTATTGATGTCTCGCAAGGAGCCGCGTGCCGACACCCTGCTTAGCCATCCGCGCGTGGATTGTGCCGCCAAAGGTACCGGAGACCTGTTTGCCTCCACCTTGCTGGCCCATCTTATTTTGGGTGCAGACCTGCATTCTGCGGTGCATACGGCCAGTGCCAGTGTGCTGCATCAATTGGAGTTGACCCGCCAGGCCGGACATCAGGAATTAATTTTGCCAATAGATCCTTTCCGAGCCTGAGCAAATATTTCCTAATCTAACAAACCTTTCAACCGGCAGTCGTTCTCGTTAAGCTGTGCCCTCTTAGTTACAAACGGAGCATGACATGGGGCTGCCTTTTAAAAGCACGCTACATCCACGGGTGTTCTGGGGATCTACCTTTATCGTCCTGGTCTTTTTGCTGATCGGGATTATTTTCCCTAAAGACGCCGCACTTATTTTTGAGCAGTTACAAAACTGGGTCATCAAAAGTTTCGGCTGGTTCTATATCCTGGCTGTGGCCCTGTTTTTCTTTGCCGTCGTCTATCTGGCATTAAGCCGCTACGGCAATTTGAAATTAGGGCCGGACGACTCGGAGCCTGATTACCCCTATCTCACCTGGATGGCGATGCTATTTGCTGCCGGTATGGGGATTGGCCTGATGTTCTTTGCCGTGGCCGAGCCACTGCAACACTTCTCGGCCCCGCCCTCGGGCCTGGCCAGCACAGTGGAAGCCGCCCATCAGGCGCAGATCATCACCTTCTTTCACTGGGGCGTTCACGCCTGGGCCGTCTATGCGGTCGTTGGCTTGTCGCTGGCCTACTTCTGCTTTCGCTACAACCTGCCTTTAACCATCCGCTCGGGCCTGTATCCCTTATTTGGCAAGCGTATTGAAGGCTGGATTGGCGATAGCGTGGATATTTTTGCCGTGTGCGGCACGCTATTTGGTATTGCTACCTCCATGGGTTTGGGCGTACTTCAAATCAATGCCGGTCTGGAGCATTTATTTGGCTGGCCGCAGGAAACCTGGCTGCAAATTGTCCTGATTGTGGTGGTTACCTCACTGGCTACCTTATCTGTTGTCAGTGGACTGGATGTTGGCATTCGCCGCCTGTCCGAACTGAATTTGCTGGTTGCCATTGCCTTGATGCTGTTTGTGCTCGCCGTGGGCCCCACAGCCTTTTTGATGAATGCTTTTGTACAGAATATCGGCGGTTATCTCGATAACTTCTTTGCACGCTCATTTAGTACACAAGCATTCCGCGGGCAAAGCTGGATGAAAGCCTGGACCCTGTTTTACTGGGCCTGGTGGATCGCGTGGTCGCCCTTTGTCGGCATGTTCATCGCCCGCATCTCGCGTGGCCGCACCGTACGTGAATTCGTACTGGGCGTCTTGCTGGTGCCCACCGTCTTCACCTTCTTCTGGATGACCGTTTTTGGCAACACCGCCATCTTCCTGGATATGGGTGTGGCGGCAGGCCAACTAGCCCAGGATGCTGCCGCGAATGCATCCGTGGCCCTTTTCGAGTTCCTGGAATACCTGCCTTGGTCCAATGTAACCTCGACTTTGGCAATTATCCTGGTAGCCATTTTCTTTGTGACCTCGGCCGACTCGGGCTCTTTGGTTATCGATACCCTGGCCGCCGGTGGGGTGGAAGATGCTCCAGTCTGGCAACGCATTTACTGGTGCGCGCTGGAAGGCACCGCTGCCTCCCTGCTCTTGCTGGCCGGTGGTCTGACAGCCTTGCAAACCGTCACGCTGGTCAGCGCCCTGCCCTTTGCCATCATCATGTTCTTGTTGATCCTGGGGCTGTTCAAAGGCATGAAGGCAGATATGTCACGATTGCGTCGTCAAGGCCCCATGTCCGGCCCGGCTCCCGGCTCGGAAGTGTCCTGGCGTCGACGCCTCTCGACGATCCTGCACACGCCCAACCAACGCGATGCCCGGCGCTTCATGGGTGAAACCGTGGTTCCCGCTTTGCAGGCCGTGGCCGACGAGCTGGGCAAACGCAATCTGAATGTCAGCCTGGAGACAAGCGAGCAGGATACGGCCCAACTGACCATTCAGGCCGACAACCAGCGTAACTTTGTCTATGGCGTCGAGTTGCGCGCTCGTCGGGTTGCCAGCTTTACCGCGGCAGCAGCACGCAACGAACAGGCTCGCCCTCAAGAATGGCAAGTGCGTACTGTCTTTGCCGATGGCAGTCGGGGTTATGACTTGATGGGCCTGTCCTCCAGTCAGGTCATTAACGACATCCTGAACCACTTCGAGCGCTATCAGTCCCTGGTCACTTCCGAAGCCACCGCGCTGTACGCGCAGTCGCCCGACCCGAGCTAAGCCTCTGTTCCGGTCTCCAGTTTTCTTTCCAGAATCTGGGGACCGGGCCCTTGCTGGCCCAGAATATCGGCCGGATTACGCAAGGGACACTCACTCATGGACAAGCACCCACAGCCAATACAGTGGGTCAGCTCATCGCGCAGTCGCGTCAACTGCTCAATACGATCATTCAAACTGGCCTGCCAACGGCTGGACATGGCTCGCCATTGCTTGCTCGATGGCTTGCTGCCCGGTGGCAAACCACGCAAGGCCTCGTGGATTTCCTCCAGAGGAATCCCGGTACGCTGCGCTACTTTGATGATCGCAATGTAGCGTAAAACCACCGAATCAAAACGACGCTGGTTCCCGCTATTACGGGTACTGGCAATCAAGCCCTTGGCTTCATAAAAATGCACGGTCGAGACAGGGACACCACTGCGTTTGGCCACTTCCCCCACCGTCAAGGCACGACTGAAATCCACTGTTTTTGCCATCTTGACACCCCTTGACCTCAAGTTAACTTGAGGTTTTATAGTCCAGGTACCTAATTAAGGCAAGCCATGTTGGCTGCCTCTTTGTTGTCACAGGAACCTGCCATGCCTCCCCTCATTTGGATTCTGTTTGCCGGACCTCTGTCATGGTTACGGCAAGCCCAGCTTGTGTCAGCCACCTACTTCAAACCCGAAGACTGGTCGCAAAGTGATCAGCGATTCGGCTGGACTCTTCCCAACAAACAGCCTTTGTGGCCCTCTTCCCTGACAGGAGGGTCGGCAGCATGAGTTCGCGTCGTACTTGGATCATGATTCCCGTTCTGGCCGGCGTATTGGCCATAGGCTGGCGTTTGCTGCCAGCCTCGCAAGAAGCTCAAGCAGGGGGAGCCTATCCGCCTGCCGTCGTCGAACTATCCAGCGTCGAGTCCCAGACCGCTCCTCGTCTTTTGCATGCCGTCGGTGCACTGGAAGCCTGGCAGCAAGTGCTGCTCAGTGCAGAGACCAGCGGCCGTATTCGCAAGATTGATTTCACCTCCGGACAGCAAGTCAAGGCAGGCCAGCCACTGGTTTTGCTCAATGACGAACTGGAACAAGCCAGCGTGCGCCGCGAGCAGGCACAGGTCAAACAGGCCGCCATTCAGCTCACCCGTGTACGCAAGCTGAAGGAACAGCAAGCCGCTACCCAGGAGCAGTTGGATCAAGCCCAGGCCGATCACGCTGTGGCCCAGGCCCAACTGCAATATCAACGCGCTGAACTGGCCTTGAAACAGATTGCCGCCCCCTTCTCGGGTCGCATCGGTATCACCAGCTTGCATCAGGGCCACTACTTGCAACCCGGCCAAGCCATCGCCAGCCTGGTCGATGACAGTCAACTGCGTGTGAACCTGACCGTGCCAGAGCAAAGCCTGCCGGATCTGAAGGTGGGCCAGACCCTGCACGTACAGGTGGACGCCTGGCCAGGCGAGAACTTCCAGGCTGAAATCAGCGCCATCGATCCCTTGATTGGAGATTCGCGCACCGTGCGCCTGCAAGCGCTGCTGCCCAACCCGGACAATCGCCTGAAAGCGGGGATGTACGCCCGTGCTCAATTGAAGCGCCCCGCCGAAGCGCCCGTCCTGACCGTGCCCGAAACCGCATTGACCTACACCGCCTACGGCCAGACCGTGTTTGTGGCCTCCCCCACGGATCAGGGTCTGTGGCAGGTCAAGCGCGTGGCCGTACAAACTGGCGAGCAATGGGATGAGCGTGTCGAAATCATTGATGGCTTGAAAGAAGGCGACAAGGTTGTGAGCGCCGGCCAGATCAAGATTCAGGACGGCTCCACAGTACAAACCGCCAAGGACAAGGAGCCCGTATGAACACCACCTCCCGTCCCGGCTTTACCGACTTGTTCGTTCGTCGGCCGGTACTTGCCCTGGTGGTCAGCGCCTTGCTCCTGATGTTGGGGCTGTTCTCTTTGGACAAGCTGCCCATCCGGCAGTATCCCCTGCTGGAGAACTCCACCATCACGATTACCACCGAGTACCCCGGCGCCTCTGCACAACTGATGCAAGGCTTTGTCACCCAGCCCATCGCCCAGGCTCTGGCCTCGGTGGAAGGGGTGGATTACCTGTCCTCCAACTCCGTGCAAAGCCGCAGTGTCGTGACCCTGCGCATGGAGCTGAACCGCGACTCTACCCAGGCCCTGACCGAAGTCATGAGCAAGGTCAGCCAGGTGCGCTACCGCCTGCCTGAAGGCGCCTATGACCCGGTTGTGGAACGTTCCTCCGGGGACTCCACTGCGGTGGCCTATGTAGGCTTTTCCACGACGTCAATCTCCATCCCGGAACTGAATGACTATCTGTCCCGCGTGGTGGAGCCTATGTTCTCCACCATTGATGGCGTGGCGAAAATCCAGACCTTTGGTGGTCAAAAACTGGCCATGCGACTGTGGCTGGATTCGGATCGCATGGCGGGCTATGGACTGACGGCTGCCGATATTGCCCAGGCTGTGCGTGCCAACAACTATCAGGCCGCCCCCGGCATGGTCAAAGGCCAGCATGTCTTGAGCAATATTCAGCTCAATTCGGACCTGACCAGCGTGGCCGAATTTCAGGACCTGATCGTGCGCGAAGACGGCACCTCGCTGGTTAGACTGCGCGACGTAGGCAAGGTAGAGCTGGGAGCAGCAGCGACGGAAACCAGCGCCCTGATGGATGGCCTGCCCGCGATTCACCTGGGCTTGTTCCCCACTCCCGGCGGCAACCCCTTGCGGATTGTGGAAGGCATTCGTGATCGCCTCCCAGCCATTGAGGCCACCTTGCCTCCCGGCGTGGAAGTGGCCCTGGCTTTTGAAACCGCCCGCTTCATCCAGGCCTCGATTGATGAGGTGCTCAAGACCCTTACCGAAGCCATGATTATCGTGGTGCTGGTGATTTATCTGTGTCTGGGTTCTTTCCGCAGCGTGCTGATTCCGCTGGCTACCATTCCCTTGTCCATGTTGGGAGCAGCCGCCTTGATGCTGGCCTTTGGTTTCAGCATCAATTTGCTGACCTTGCTGGCCATGGTGCTGGCTATCGGACTGGTAGTGGACGATGCGATTGTTGTGGTTGAAAACGTACACCGTCACATTGCCGCCGGACGCTCACCCGTGGTGGCGGCTTTATTGGGCGCACGTGAAGTGGCCGGCCCAGTGATCGCCATGACCCTGACCCTGGCCGCCGTCTATGCCCCGATTGGGCTGATGGGTGGCCTGACTGGAGCACTGTTCAAAGAGTTTGCCCTGACGCTGGCCGGTGCCGTGCTGGTATCCGGGGTCGTGGCCTTGACCTTGTCCCCAGTGATGAGTTCCTTGCTACTGCCCTCACAGCAAGATGAAGGTCGCATGGCGCACCTGGCAGAGAGTTTCTTTGGTGGTCTGTCGGCCCGCTACGGTCGACTGCTGGCCCGCTCCTTGCGCCATCGCTGGATCACGGGCGCCATGGCCTTGCTGGTCTTTATCAGCCTGCCCGTGCTCTATCAAATGACGCACAGTGAGCTGGCTCCCATTGAAGATCAGGCCAGCGTGCTGACAGCCGTGAAAGCTCCGCAAAATGCCAACCTGGCCTATGCCGAGCGCGACGGCAAGCTGCTGGATGACACGTATCGTGAAGTGGCCGAAACCGAAAGCACCTGGTTGATTGTGGGGACAGACGGCCCGGCTGCCAGCTTTGGCGGGATCAACCTGAAGGACTGGAGCAAGCGCGAGCGCGATGCCAGCGCCGTACAGGGTGAGCTGCAAGGACGTGTCAGCGCGATTCCCGGCAGCAGTATCTTCGCCTTCCAGCTTGCCCCCTTGCCCGGTTCCAGCGGCGGTCTGCCGGTTCAACTGGTACTGCGCAGCCCCGGCGACTACCGCACGGTGTACGACACGATGGAGTGGGTCAAACAGCAAGCCCGTGAAAGCGGATTGTTCGTCGTGGTAGACAGCGATCTGGACTACAACAAGCCCGTTTCCCGCGTGGAAATTGACCGCAGCAAAGCGGCCAGCATGGGTATTAGTCTGCGAGATATTGCTGATTCCCTGGCCGTGCTGGTGGGCGAGAATTACCTGAACCGCTTTTCGCTGGATGGTCGCTCGTATGACGTGATTCCACAAAGCCAGCGTGAACTGCGCCTGACAGCTCAAGCACTGACACGTCAGTTTGTACGCAGCGCCAATGGCGAGCTGGTGCCTTTGTCGGCCATGGTCCAAATCCACAGCGAAGTGGAACCCAACAGCCTGCGCCAATTCAACCAGCAAAACTCGGCCACGCTGCAAGCCATTCCAGCACCGGGCGTCACGTTGGGTCAAGCGGTGGGCTATCTGGACGACATCGCCCGTCAATTGCCTGCAGGATTCACGCATGACTGGCAATCGGAGTCGCGCCAATTCACCCAGGAAAGTCAGTCTCTGGTGTGGGCCTTCCTGGCTGCGCTGGTGGTGATTTATCTGGTGCTGGCCGCGCAGTACGAAAGCCTGGTGGACCCCATCATCATTCTGGTGACGGTGCCCTTGTCCCTGTGCGGTGCCCTGCTGCCTTTGGCCCTGGGATTTGGCACGCTCAACATCTACACCCAGATAGGTCTGTTAACGCTGGTCGGCCTGATCAGCAAGCACGGCATTCTGATGGTGGAGTTTGCCAATGAACTGCAATTCAAAGAGGGCCTGAAAAAGCCCGAAGCCATCTTGCAAGCCGCCCGCATTCGTTTGCGCCCTGTGCTGATGACAACCGGGGCCATGGTCTTTGGTCTGGTGCCTCTGCTGTTTGCCTCCGGTGCGGGTGCTAACAGCCGCTTTGGCCTGGGTGTGGTGCTGGTCTCGGGCATGTTGATCGGCACGGTATTCACCCTGTTTATCTTGCCGACTTTGTATACCTTGCTGGCGCGTGATCACGCCCATCAAGCAGACACCCCGCGGGCGCGCGATTTGGCGCAAGCCCTGCGCCCTTCGACTGGAGAACACTCATCATGACGCCACAACTATCAAACAGGCTAGCGCCTGTGGCGCGTGCTCTGCGACTGGTGATCCCCAGCCTGATCCTGAGCGGTTGCGCTGTGGGGCTGGACACCTCCATTCCCACCGCTCCAAGCTTGGCCGACACCAACTGGAACAGCCAGTTCGCTCAAGCCACCGAGCAACGCGAAAACTGGTGGACCTTGCTGCAAGACCCGCAACTGAACGCCTTGATTGCCAAGGCCCTGGACCACAACCTGGATATTGCCCAGGCACAGGCCCGCTGGCGGGCCTCCCGCGCCCTGATCGACGAGCGCCAACACGACCGTCTACCCGCCATCACGGCCCACGCCAGCTACAACCGTAGCGGTTCACAATTTGCCGCGCCCGATGGCTCCATTGATCACGGTATTACCGAGAACTGGCGCCTTGGCATGCAGGCCACTTGGGAGATCGATGTGTTCGGTCGTCTGGAGCAACTGGCCCGTTCTGCGCAGGCTCGCAGCGAGGCCAGTGCAGACCAACTTGATCTGACTCGCCAGGCTATCGCGGCTGAACTGGCACGCCAATACGTGCAAGCCCAAGGTTTGCAACGGCAACTGGCTCTGGCTGAGGATGACGTACGCAGCTGGGAGCATACACTCAGGCTGGTGCAGGCTGGCGTTTCGCTGGGTCGGGAATTGCCGGAGAATCTGGACAATGCCCAGGCTGGTCTTGAGCGCGCCAAAACCCTGGTGCCCCAACTGCGCAGCGACCTGGAGCTGGCTCGTTTGCGCATCCAGGTGCTAAGCGGCGGGCAAGCCGGGAGCATTGATACGCCGTTGCCCAGCGCCAAGGCCCCCTTGGCCGCTTCCTTGCCGTTAGGCGATGTGAACGCCATGCTGTTCAACCGGCCTGACGTACGCGCCGCCCGGCAAGAAATCCTGGCCAGCTCGCACGAAGTGGCCGCCGCCACCGCCGAGCTGTACCCCCGCCTGGATCTGGCTGGCTTTATTGGCTTTTTTGCCTTGCGAGGTAGCGACCTGGGCCATGCTGCCCGTGCCTTTGATGTTTCACCTGCCATGCAATGGCCTGCCCTGCGCCTGGGCCATGCCAAAGCGCGCTTGCGTGGCATGGAGGCGGTGGCCGATGAATCACGCCTGCACTATCAACAAGTGCTGTTGCAAGCTCAGGAAGAAATTCAGGGCTCTTTGCAACGGCTGACTCAACATCAGGAAAGCCTGCTTAGCCTGACTCGAGCGGCGTCACATCTGGAAAATGCCCATGAGCGTGCCTTGACGCGTTATGAAGTGGGAGCCGGTGCCTATCAGCAAGTGCTGGAAAATCAGCGCAGCCTGAACCAGACCCGGCAAGAACTGGCAATAGCGGAAACCGGCTCGTACCTGAATGTAATTGCCTTGTATCAGGCCTTGGGTTGGGGAGTGGCGACACCAAGCTCCACTGAATAACTTCAAGCTTGATCGAATTGGGGGTGGTCTGTCTCGAAGATAGGCCGCCCTTTTTCTATTTGTGCATCCGTCTGTTGCAAAAACTCGGATAGATTCGCAATCTTGCTTTGCATCAGCCGATCCAGCAGCTTTCCGCCAAACCACAACAAGGCGCAGCAGAAAAACGTAATCGGCAATACATACCAACGCAGCCAGACCGATGCATCCAGCAACCAGCCAAGCGCGGTAAAAATCACCACTAAAGTGCAGGCAATCCAATTATTGCGCTTGGCCTTGAGCAAGAATTTCCTCAAATCCAGGTGGCCACGGTTCAGAGTCTCTAATTGCTCGTGAAGCTGATCACGGTCTTTTTGCAGTTGCACCCAGGCAGCGCGCTGCTCTGATGTCACCGCAAGGGCAGACCGGGGCTGTTCATATTCCTGATGGCTCATTATCTCTACGCTGGGGCAGCGGCGTACTCTAGAAAATCGCTATTGTAGGAGGAATGAAAACGGGTAGTGTTTCTGCCTTTTTCTCTTTACCAAGCAAGCCTATGCCTACCACTTCAATCACGCGCCTGCTCTAGCCAGCCACCGCAGCTCAGCCTGGCCAAAACACCTGGCTAGTTCCCCCGCAAGGACGAACCTTTTTGCCCCAGGGACAGCACTTCACTGGCATTCACAATGGCAATCGAAATATCCTCAATCGTGCTGCGTTTATTCATGGCCTGCTCACGAATCAAATCGTAGGCCTGGTCCTCGGACACCTGATGGGTACGCATCAAGATCGTCTTGGCTTGCGCCACATGCCGCTGCCCCATCAGTTTGGTTTGCAGCTTGCTGATCAGCCGACGTTGCTGGCGCAGTTCTTTATGGTATTTACGCGCCAGCACCACCGTGGACAACAAGCCAAAAGAGCGTATGGGCGAAGGCAGGATCGCCTGAATATTCAAATCCAGCACGGCCGACACTATCGTGGGGTTTTCATAATTGACCACAGCAATAATCGTGGGTGCTTCCTCCTCGCAGACCCAATCCAGGCGCAGGTGCAAAAGATCAGGCTGCACGGCCAGAAACACCAGATCCGTTCCTGAAGGCAGGTTTTGCGTGGGCGGCCAGATCGTCTGGACCGAACACCCGATACGCTGCAGTTGCTGGGTCAGCAAGCGGCCATCGCTATCGTCCGGATGCATGACCACCATCGTCAATTGCCGCAGTTCCTTGAGCTGCGGCGAGGTGGCATGCGGAAAACGATTCCGCACTCGCAAAGGCTTGTTTGCCGGCTCATCACCGTAGGAAGAGGAGTTGGCCACGCTTTATGTCTCCAAAGTATCCAGCTTGGCAGTCCAGTCGCCCAAGGAATGGGTAACCAGATACGGGTCGGGCGAGACCGGGCGCGTTGCCTGGCGCACAATCGCAAATTCGCCGTCGGCATTGATGCGGCCAATCCGTGGATAAAGCCAAGTATGGTGATTATTGGGATCGATCTTGATCCGCCCCTGAGGCGCATCCAGTTCACTGCCCAGCAGGTAGGGCAGCAGATCTCCGATCGCATCACTGGCGGATTGTCGATACGCATTGGCGAACAAATGCATCTGTGAATAGGCAGCTTCCCAGCACAGATTAGGGTGGCAGTCGGCCCCAAAGCGCTTGCGCAAACTGGCCAGACAACGCGCATTGACTTCCGACTCGATGGACTGAAAATACGGTGCAGCGGTGAAGTGCCCACAGGCAATTTCCGCGCCCATCTGGGCAATCTCGGCTTCGGAGGTCGTCAAACTGGCAATGGGCATGGTTTGCGGATTAAAGCCCGCATTGGCATAAGCGCGATACAGATTGGCAGTGGAGTCCCCCACCACGGTGGAGAAAATAAAGTCCGGCTGCTTCTGGCGTATGTCTTCCATGATCAGGCTGTAATCGCTCTCGCTGGCATCCAATGGCAGATAGTGTTCGCCCAGCACGTTGCTATCGGGATGCTGCATGACCAGCTCGCGCATGATGCGATTGGACTCATAGGGGTAGATATAGTCCGAGCCAATCATGTAGACCCGCGCGCCAAAATTGCTGGTCATGAAATGCGCCAGCTGCACACTGTTCTGATTGGGCGCCGCGCCGGTATAGATCACATTGCCCGAAAACTCGAAACCTTCGTACAGGGTGGGATAGAACAAGAGCTTGTTCCACTTCTCCACAATCGGGATCACGGCCTTGCGGCTGCTGGACATATAACAGCCAAAGATCACATTGACGCGGTCCTGCACAATCAGCCGCTCGGCCTGTTCAGCGTAGCAAGCGGGCCTGGACGCCGGGTCGTAGCACACCGCCACCAGTTCACGCCCCAGCAGGCCACCGGCCTCGTTGATTTCCTCAATCGCCAGTTTGGTACCCTGCCATTGCGACTGACCAATGGTAGAGGTCATGCCGGTTGCGGAATAAAGAACGCCGACGCGTACGGGTTCGTTGTGAGCCAAAGTCCATCTCCTGTCTAGCATGGTAGGGGCGCAGGTCGACGGACCTGCCGGTAAACACTACGAGCGAGCATCAGGTTACTCCAAAAAACTGCATTACTCTGGCTCCCCACCACGCTTGCACTCCTATGAAAACTACCAGGCATCCATCATGATCAGGGTGCCGGGCAACCAGCAGGTCAAGGCCCCGATCAGGACGGTATACGCAGGCAAGATACGCAAGGATCGTCCCAGTCCCAAGGCCAGGAAAAACAGAAACCACAGGCTGGACCACAAGAGCCACATGGCGATCAAACGCGGATCGCTGACAGAACCGGCAAAGGCCAGTGCGCTGATGGCAACAAACAGGCAATACCAGCCAAAACCCACTCCTTTCAGCCCATACCACTGCACCACAGCCAGATACAGATAGGTGAAGGCAAACAGCAGCCCACCAGCAACGGCAAAGTAATCCGCCATTTGCTCGCCGCGCTGCAAGCCCAGCAAATTGATGAACAGGGCCAACAGCCCCACCAGCAAGTTAAAGGGGGCCAGGTCCCGACTTTCAATACGTCCAGTCAAACCCACGCCATTCACAATCAGCACAGCCCCAATAAAGAAAAGCGCAACACCCAACATGGCATAAGCCTCCAAAACAAGGTGACGATTCCGGCCTGGCTGGCGTCAGATATTGCTGACGCTGCGTGAGCTCTGTGTATCGCGATGGCATCGTGCCGCGAAGCAGGATTCCAGATAGTTCGCAACCTAACTACGAGGTCGGATTTATTTCAGGCAAACAAAAAGGCCCAGACCGGTTCAAGCATTGAACCGGTCTGGGCCTTTTTGCCCGGCATCGGCGCTGGCAGCATTGGCAGCGGATGTCGTGTCTATTCGGAAATGTCGCAGCGATCTGAAATCGCGATCGGTGCAATTCTTACATAGCCTGCTCTATCGTCTGTACTAGCGATTACCCTAGCGGCTGACTATTGGCGTCCTAAATATATTTTGTGCTACAGTATTTCATCGATTTAACGATCTGATTCTTATTTCATGAACCGCCCCGCATCCTCTTTGCCAAGCACTCTGCCCCTGTCGCGGGCCGCGTCGCTGCGGGCGGGCTCCCCTCCATCTGTCTTGCTGTTGACTGTCGTCGCCCCAGGCGTCGTCAATCAAGCCGCAGTCGTGTCCGACGTCGTCGTCGACACACGCGTCTACAGCGTCTGCTCCTAAGACCTCTTTTTCTTTTCCTGCGCCATTGATGCGCCTGGAATGTCTTTGCAGACAAACCTAATTTATTTAGACAGATAAAGAACATCATGATTTCTTCTTCTCGCGCCCAAGCGGGTGCTATTGCCTTGTTCGTGCTGCTTTGGGGCAGCGCGGGTATTTTCACGCGTATCGGTCTGGATCATGGCTCGGTTATGGCCATGCTGATCCTGCGTTTTGCCATCGCCCTACCTATGGTGATCATGCTGGGGCACTTCAATGGCGGCTGGCTGCCGCCCAAAGGGCAACGTCTGCTGCCAGCTATCAGCGGTTTGCTGATGATCGGGCTGTATTCGTTTTTCTATTTTGAAACCCTGGCTCAAGGGATCACACCGGGTCTGCTGGCGACGATCCTGGGTGTGCAGCCAATTCTGACCTTGGCTTTGACCGAGCGGCGTTTTTCTTTGAGCCGTGTGGCCGGTTTGGCACTATCGCTGACAGGACTGATTCTGGTGGTGTATCAAAGCCTGATTGTCAGCCGTTTGTCCGTGATGGGTCTGGTATTTGCAATTGCTGCTTTGTTGAGCATCACTGTGGGGACCATTGTTCAAAAGCGTCAGCCCGTGGGGGCTTTGCAAGGAATGCCTTTGCAGTATTCCTTGTCTCTGGGCTTGTTTATTCTTGCGTCCCTGGGTTTGGGACAAGAAATCCGCTGGGAGAACACATTGGGCTTTTGGGGACCGGTGGTCTGGCTTGGTCTGGTGATTTCCGTACTGGCCCAGTTACTGCTGTATCGCATGATTCGCAGCGGGAATCTGGTCAATGTCACTAGCCTGTTTTATCTGGTTCCTGTGGTGACGGCGGGATTGGATTTCCTGATTCTGGGGAATACCTTGGCAGCTCGCGCAGGGCTGGGACTGGTGGCTATCTTGGCGGGTCTGTGGCTGACATTACGGAAGAAGGCGGCGTAAGTCTGCTTTTTATAAGTGGGGTTTCACGGAGAGTTAAATCGGTCTTTGAATGATGAGATCGGTCTCCGTGAAGCCACCACTTGGGGCCCTCTGCAGGGATTGGGCTGAGCACTTGCCGGTGCTGCGCACCGGTGCCCTAGTCAGGAGATAGCTACGGGCGCATCCTGAACTCGCGGGGTGGTTCGTCCCCCGGACGAACCACAAGCGCCCCGCTCAAACAGCAGGATGCTTGCACCCCTACGCTATCTCCTGCCCGCGGCAAGTACTCTGATCCGCCCAATCCCTGCAGAGGGACCCAAGTGGTTCACAGTGATACATATCCACGATTCAAGTCGGTTTACTTCCCAAATCCAGGCACGGCATGGACAGATCTCAATGCCTAGATCTTTATTCTTAAGCGGCAACCCTCAAAGCGCCCTTCTAAAAACTACTGATTTACGAGCTCTCGCTACAGATCGATACCTGTCATCAGCGTGTGAATACTGCAGGCATGCTAATTATCATTGCTGAATACTTTTGGGCTTTTTCAACTGGCCGCACTCCGCCCAATCGCAGTAGCCCTTCAACTCATCACAACAACTCGGCCAACCACAAGCCCTGGCCCCACCAAGCACCAAACCCAAAAACACTAGACAGCCCCCCGTCCGCGCTACAACCAGCACTTCCTTCCGCCACAAATCGGTTTTGTATATTTCTCCGTTGTGAGCCGCTTGGGGGCCGGGCCCAGGGGGGCGGGCGATTCAGACTGCTTGCCGCAGGCGGTTCTGATATCCGGGATGCAAGTCCTGTGCTGTTTGAGCCCGACGCTTGTGATTGGTCCGGGGGACCAATCACCGGGCGAGTTCACAGGGCGCCCGGATATCAGAATCGACAAGGGTACCGATGCGCAGCATCGGCAAGTAGTCAAGCCCGCCCCCCTGGACCCGGCCCCCAAGCGGCGTCCCCACACCGAGACACCCAACAAAAAAAAACCGACATCTCCAACCCTGGGGTCGGGCGAGATATCGGTTCAAAAGCCGGGGGCCTGTTCCCGGCGTACTACCGTTTCAAAACGTGCTTCTAATTATTAATTCCAGAAGAACTCATCGCAGCCACCTCAATGCGCCGCAATCCACTCCAACAGTTCCTTCTCCCCTTGCCAAGGCTGACTACGATCCCCACTGGCAGCCCGCTCCTGGGCAACAAACTCGGGGGTAATGGCATCCTCCTCATTCCCCCACTCATGGCGAATAAAGCTCAACACAGCCGCCAGCTCCGCATCACTGAACTGCTCTGCAAATGCAGGCATCGCCCCCTGATATTCCTGACCTTTCACCGTGATAGCTCCCGTAACCCCTTGCAGCACCAATTGCGCCAGTACCTTGGGGTCACCCTTCACCCACTCTGAGTCCGCCAAAGGCGGGAACACCCCTGGCAAACCTTGCCCCGTCGCCTGATGACACGCCACACAGGCATTGGCATACAACTGCTTACCATCCGCAGATGCACTGCCAGGCGCAGGAGCCAGAACCGCCAAAGGACGCTGATCCCCCAAACGCGGAGAGCTGTTGGGCTGAGCCGAGACGATGTAATACACCGCCCAGGCCAGCAAGGCCAAAATCACCAGAATCACTACGCGCGGAACCGGGTTGTACTGCTCGTGAGGATCTGCATTCTCGCTTTGACGACTTTGCACAGGGCGACTCATTCCTCACCTCCCACGGCATCCGCACTCAAGATCGGATACACATGCTTGAGCGACTGCAAATACACCACCAGATCCAAAGCCTCCGGACGAGCCACCACCACCTTGCCTTCCGGTGCCACACCTGGCGGCAGGCTCACCACACGCTCATCGGGCTGTACCTGATCCGGGTCTTTGGCCTCGAACAAGAAACGATAGGGAGGCATATTGCTGCCCGGCGAGTAAGCGCGCGGGTCGTACAAGTGCCCCAAATGCCAATCCTGACTAGGCTGACGCACACCAATATTGAACAGATCCGGCCCGGTACGCATGGTGCCCAGCAAAGGCGGATCGTCGTAGTGATAATCCCCTGCCACCGAAGCGCGCCCCCAACCACGGCTGGCATCCGCCACACCCGCGCCCGTTGTACTGGGCTGCTGCGTGTGACAAGTAATGCAGCCATTGCCCCGATACACCGCCCGACCGCGTATTTCCTGACTGGTATAAGGCAACAAACCTTCCGGGGCAGGCTCGTCTTTCAGCTGCAGAAACGGCACCACAATCATGGCCGCCGTTGCCAGAGACAAGGTCACCATGGACCCGATAATCAACTTCAGTTCGTTTTCCATGTCCTTAAACCTCCAGCTCAGCGGTACGGCGCACTGCAGCCGAGCGGGACTCGGTCAAGGCAAACGCACCCGACTTCACAATCATCAGCAGTACGTGCAGGGCGAAGACCAGATGGCCCAGCGTCATCATGGCGCCGCCAATAGAACGGCCTTGCAACCAGGGCATGGTGACTGCCACCGACTCCATAAAACCACGGGCAGGATCCAGCAAGGCCAAACCTTGCAGCACGCCACCAATGCTGAGCGTGATCATGTACACGGCAAAGCCAGCCACCACCAGCCAGAAGTGCCAGGAGATCAAGGCAGGACGGGGCCAGGCCGTGTTCAGAATGCGAGGCAAGGCAAAGTACACTCCGCCGAAAATCACCATGGTCACAAAGCCGTACATACCCAGATGAGCATGAGCCACCGTGAAGTGCGTGAAGTGTGTAATGGAATTCAGCGAACGCAAGGCTTCAGCAGAACCTTGCAGGGACGCAACGGTGTACATCATGGCGCCAAAGACGATGAAACGCAGAACGGGCGAGTGACGCAGCGCACTGAAATGCCCCTTCAACGTCAAATGCTGGTTAGCCGAGAAGGCCAGCACCGGAATCACCATCATCACGCTTTGCACGATGGACAAGGTAATCAGCCATTCAGGGATAGGACCACCAATCAAATGGTGCGCACCCACCTGCCCGTAGAAAAAGGCCAGCGTCCAGAAACCCAGCAGCGACAAGTTGTAGGAGCGCACAGGGCGTCCAATGACTTTGGGCAGGAAGTAGTAAATAGCGGCAATCGACATGGGGGTATAGAACAAGCCCAGCACGTTATGCCCGAACCACCAGTTCATGGTGGCTTGCTCCACCCCAAAGTGCACGCCAGGAACCTTGGCGACCAGATACAGAATGGGGAACCAGAACAGCGCCGCGCCGATGTACCACACCGACACGTACAAGTGCTTGACCTTGCGTTGCGAGAGCATCAAGGCCAGCGGCATGCCGATCATCATGCCGCCAAAGGCGAACAGCACACCGATTTGCCAGGGGATTTCCAACCACTCCAGGCCCGCGTTCAAGCCGATGGCCAAAGCACCAATCCCCGCTACCAGCGCAGCATTCCAGACCAGACCGCCCACCATCACCAAACGGCCACCCAGCAAAGGGGTTTGCAGCAAGCGCGGCAACATCCAGATCGTTAGCCCCAACAAGCCCATGGGTGCCCAGCCATATGCCACGCCGTTCAGGTGAATCGTGCGCAGACGGCCAAAGCTCAACCAGGAAACGTCACCCAGGAACTCGGGCCAGTGCAGTTTCAAGGAACTGATCAGACCCGCAAACGAGGCCACCACCAGCCAGACTACCGCACAGACAATCAGTAAAAACGCAGGCATGGAACTGGAACGGTCGGCCTGTTCACGCGCCGCCATTTCAAGCGCGCTGGTTTGCTGACCATGGTTCTCTGCAATATGGTCGGCCGCCGCCAGGCTTAGCGCCTGCCGTTGGGCAGCATCGGCCGAGGGCTCTTCGGGCTGGCCGATTTCGCCCTTGTGAAAAATAGTGCGCGCACCACTGACGTCAGCATCGAACAGGCCCTTGCGCAAGGACCAGATAAAGGCAAAAAGCCCGGCAATCGACAGGATGAATGCGGCAAGCAAAAGCGCCGTCGGGTTCATGGTATTCCTCTGATTAGATAGGCCCGCAGCCCACACGGGCACGGACGAAAACACCCGGCAAGGCTACCTGTCGGCACAGAGCATTCCAAGAATCAGTTAAAGCTTAAAAAACCCTATCAGTTGTCCTGAAAGCCCCGCAAATTGCCGTTTGCTTGTGCTTGAAGACATACCCATCAGATAATAAAAAAACTACATTTATTGAAATTACCGTATCAGATGGAGCACAGAAGGACATGAAACTGTACGAGACGCTGGCCAAGGAACTGGCCCAGGCCATTCTTGACGGCACAGTTGCCGCAGGCGAGCGCATGCCCTCTGTGCGTCAATTGATGGATAAGCACAAGATCAGTGCCTCGACGATTTTCCAGGCGTATTACCGACTGGAAGCACAAGGCTTGATCAAGGCGCGTCCTCGTTCGGGCTACTACGTCTGCTCCAGCCTGGCGCCTCATACCTTGGAGGCGGACACGGCCTCCCAGCCACCGCTGCAAGCGACCAGCGTTAACAATAGCGACCTGATCATGGCGATCCTGCAATCCAGTTCAGAGCGCTCCGTAGCGCCTTTAGGCTCCGCTTTCCCCAGCCCTGTGCTCTTTCCTCTGGAACGCTTGGGCCGCTTCTTGTCTGCCAGTCTGAAACAGCAAGATCCCTGGGCCAGCGTGGACGATCTGACCCAAGGCCACGCTCCCCTGCGTCGCCAGATTGCCTTGCGCTATCTGGCTCAAGGCATGGCCATCAATGCCAACGATATTGTGATTACCAACGGAGCTCTGGAAGCGCTGAACCTATGTCTTGCAGCGGTAACTCAACCGGGTGACATCGTGCTGGTGGAATCGCCCACCTTTTATGCCGCGCTGCAATCGCTGGAACGCATGAAGCTGCAAGCCCTGGAAGTGCCCACCCACCCGCGTGAAGGCATTGATCTGGAAGCGCTGGAACACGCGATCAAGCATCACGCCCCAAAAGCCTGCTGGCTGATGACCAACTTCCAGAACCCGCTGGGCAGCCTGATGCCCGATGCCAAAAAAGCCCAATTGGTCGAGCTGCTGGCCCGCTATGAAATCCCCTTGATCGAGGACGATGTTTACGGCGAACTGTACTTCGACACGGAGCGCCCCCGTCCCGCCAAAGCCTTTGACCGTCAGGGACTGGTGATGCACTGCTCCTCTTTTTCCAAAACCCTGGCACCCGGCTATCGCATCGGCTGGGCTGTGCCGGGACGCTATATACGTAAAGTCGCCCAAGCCAAACTGACTACTACCCTGACGTCCCCCGTGCCCACCCAACTGGCCCTGGCCAGCTACCTGGAAAAAGGTGCGTACGAGCAACACCTGCGCCGTTTACGCACTCAACTAAAAAGCCAGTATGCGCAGTTCTCCAAAGCCTTGGGACGCTACTTCCCCGCAGGAACTCGGGCAACCCGCCCCGAGGGCGGCTACTTCCTGTGGGTAGAGCTGGAAAAAAGTGTGCAGACCTTGGAACTGCATCGCCAGGCCCTGTCACAAGGCATCAGTCTGGCACCAGGCTCCATCTTTTCAACTACCCAGAATTACAGCCATTGCCTACGTCTTAACTTTGGCCATCCGTGGACAGAACACAGCGATCACGCACTGGAAATACTGGGTAATTTATGCCGACCATTGCCACTTAAAAAGTCATGAAGCGTAGGGCCTGACGATAGAAAATAAGAATAGGCAAGTCATTGAATAACAAACAAAAAGACAGCATGATGGCTTAGTTACATAACGCAACAACACTGTCTATTCAGGAGTTTTTGATGGCCCATACCTTACGTAGCAAGCTGATCGGTGTCTGGCAATTGGTGTCCTTTGATTTTGTCCCGGAAGATGGCTCGCCCAATTACCCGGGGTTTGGGCCAAATCCCATTGGGCAATTGACGTACACAGAAACAGGCTATGTGACAGCGCAACTAGGTAGCAAAGACAGAACGGAGCGAGACAGCAGCCAAACGCTACTAGACAAATACTTGGCCTACGCAGGAACATTTGCGGTCGATGAAACCTCTCAGTGTGTTACCCACTTTGTAGATATGTCCCTATCTCCCAATTGGCTCGGTATTCCCCAACCGCGGTTGGCACGTCTTACCCAGGATGAGCTCGAACTGACGACAGGCACGCCCATCACCGTCGCAGGCAAGCTGGGCACAGGCACCCTTCTGTGGCATCGTGCCAAGCCTGTCTGACCGCTTGGGGACACCACCCCACGGCCAGCTTATGCTGGCCGTTTCAGTTTTGAGTCTCACTATCTAACAGGCCCAGAAAATAATCCACAATCGCGTGTGCGCGCCTGTCCTTACGCATGGCCAAGGACAAGGGAATCGTGAACTGACGCTGCTGCGGGTCCACCGCAATCATCTGGCCCTTCTCTACCCAGCGAGCCGCCACGTGCTCGGGCAAGAAACCGATGTATTCCCCCGTCAAAATCAAAAAGGCGATCCCTTCCCGGTCACTGGCCGTGGCAACACAATTCAGATCCTGGTGTTGACCGATCGCCTCCAGGCTCATGCGATAAGCAGGCGCAATGGCTGCAGCCCGGCGCAAGACTTCCTGAGACACTGTCCCTTCTTGCGCCGCGGCAAACAAAGGATGTTCCCAGGAGCAATACAGAAAATAAGGTTCGGCATAAAGCGTGCGATACTCCAGCCCGCTCAAGGCATTGGTTTCAGGCAGCACACCCATATGCAAGCGACCGTCCAGTAAACCACGCTCAATCTCACCCGGCGTACTCATGCTGATATGGACGCGCACCGCCTCACTGTTTTGCCGCAAGGCACGCAAGGCCGAGGTGATGTGCATATGAGGCTGCGAGATCAGGCTATTCATCAAGCCTATATTCAAGTCCCCCCGCAAACTGGAATGCAGCTGGTTCACCTCACTGCGGAAATTCTCCACCGCAGCCATCAAGGTTTCACTGGCCCGCAGTACCTGTCGCCCTTCTTCCGTCAAGGCAAAACCCGCCCGGCCACGCTGACACAGCCGGATTCCACCCAAACGTTTTTCCAGATCGCTCATATGCAAGCTGATGGCCGAACGTGTAATGCCCAGCACGCCTTCCGCAGCCGAAAAGCTGCCCACTTGCGCTACCGTTCTGAACACACGCAGCAGACGCAAATCAAAATCGGAAACCTGCAAGAGTCCTTTGAGTTGCATATAGGTGAGTAAAACAATAAGTGAAGTTGAATAAAAACGTATTTTACTCAACAACTTAGCTGCCTACACTGGGGGTATTCACCGCCTTGAGGAGACCACCATGAACTCACCCTACTTTGCGCCACAGCAGATTGCCAGTGAACTCAATCTTCAGTCCCACTGGATGCCCTTTACCGCGAACCGACACTTCCAGCAGGACCCGCGCCTTGTCGTCAAAGCCGAAGGCAACTGGCTGTACGATCAGGATGGCCGCCAGATTTTTGACAGCCTGTCCGGGCTTTGGACTTGTGGTGCCGGACATGCTCGCCATGAAATCCAGGCCGCCGTGCATCGTCAACTCGGGCAACTGGACTACTCTCCCGCCTTTCAGTTTGGACACCCCGCTGCTTTTCAGCTGGCCGACAAGCTGACCCAGCACACCCCTGACGGTCTGGATCATGTTTTCTTCACGAACTCCGGTTCTGAATGTACCGACACGGTCGTCAAGATGGTGCGGGCGTACTGGCGTATTAAAGGCCAGGCGACCAAAACCCGTCTGATTGGCCGTGCTCGTGGCTACCACGGCGTGAACGTGGCCGGCACCAGCCTGGGAGGCATAGGCGGTAACCGCAAGATGTTCGGGCAACTGATGGATGCCGACCACCTGCCCCACGTACTGCAAGCAGACTGCGCCTTCACGCGCGGCCAGCCCGAAACAGGGGGCCTTGCCCTGGCCGACGAACTGCTGAAACTGATCGAATTGCACGACGCCAGTACCATCGCCGCCGTTTTTGTCGAACCCGTCTCCGGATCGGCAGGCGTACTGGTGCCACCTACCGGCTACCTGCAACGCCTGCGCCAGATTTGCGATCAGCACAACATTTTGCTGGTCTTTGATGAGGTCATCACCGGCCTGGGCCGCCTGGGAACCTATACCGGGGCCGAATACTTTGGCGTCACCCCCGACATCATGACCATGGCCAAGCAGTTGACCAACGGTGCCATCCCCATGGGCGCGGTCGTTGCCAGCAAGGAAATCTACCAAACCTTCATGGGCCAGGACTTGCCACTGCACGCCGTGGAATTCAGCCACGGTCATACCTACTCTGCCCACCCCGTCGCCTGCGCCGCTGGACTGGCTGCCCTGGAGTTGCTGGAACAGGATAATCTGCTGCAACGCTCCGCTGAACTGGCTCCGCATTTTGAACAAGCCCTGCACCAGTTGCGCGACAGCCCGAATGTCATCGACATCCGCAACTGCGGCCTGGCAGGTGCCATCCAGCTCGCCCCACGGAATGGCGACCCCGCCATCCGCCCCTTTGAAGCGGGACTGCAACTTTGGAAACAGGGCTTTTACGTACGCTTTGGTGGCGACACCCTGCAATTTGGCCCCACCTTTACCTCTACCCCCGAGCAACTCAACTCGCTCTTCGATGCGGTGGGAGGCGTCCTGAAGAACCTGGCTTGAACGCAGCAACAGGGCGGTCATGGAAAGACCGCCCCACACACCAACCAAGACCTGGAACAGGGCCTAAAGGAGACAGCCGCTGTAAACCAGGCTGAAGCCACTGCTCCAAACACCACAAAAGCGCCATAATAGAATTTTTGCCCCACAAGCATCGTTCAGCGCCATGAGTCCATCCCGCCCCGCCGTTTTTGCACAAGCCCCTATTGGCGTGTTTGATTCGGGCGTGGGCGGATTGTCCATCTGGCGTGCCCTGCGCCAATCCCTGCCCAACGAGCATTTGCTCTACCTGGCCGACTCCCGATACGCTCCCTACGGAGACCGATCCCCCAAATGGATTGTGGAGCGTACCCTGCAAATGACTCAATTGCTGGTAGACCAAGGCTGCAAGGCACTGGTCATCGCCTGCAACACCGCCACACTGGTAGCCGCCCCCGCCCTGCGCTCCAGGCTTTCCATCCCCATCATCGCCATCGAACCCGCCATAAAACCGGCTGCCGCCCTGAGCCGTAGCCGTAGCGTCGCCCTGATGGCCACCAGCCGCACCCTGGACAGCGGCGGCCTGCAAAACCTGATTGACCGCTATGCCAACGACGTGGAAGTCATACGCATTCCCTGTCCAGGGCTGGCCGACCGGGTCGAGGCCCTGCAACTGTCAGGCCCGGAAATCGAAGCAGAACTCAAAGAACGATTGGCCCCCGCCCTGCAAAGCCAGGCCGATACCCTGGTCCTGGGCTGCACACACTACCCCTTTTTACGTCCCACAATCGAAGCCATCAGCGGCTCGCGCTTCCATATTCTGGAACCGTCCTTTGCCGTCGCCGCCCAAGTGCACCGTCGCCTGGAGCAGGCCAACTGCCTGAACACACAAGCCCAAGCAGGCAACAGCGCCTTCATCAGCAGCGCCCCCGTGGACCAAGCCCAAAAAGTCATCCAAGCCCTGACAGGACTGAGCGAACCCACCATGCTGGCATTCCCCATACATTCGCCAAGCGCGCTGTAGAAATTGTTCATCCTCAATCTCTCGATGTTTCCAGCAAGAGCCGCTTGAGTTGGCTGCTCTAGCTAGCTGACCACTATCTTTAGCGGCCCAACGGCCCCCCCCTCCGTTCACCATCTCCACTCGCCTCGACTCTGGGTTCGAACTGACGGGGTGACATGACGCCCTCCCCCCGGACGGTTTTAAAGTCAGCCCGAACAACGATCCTGCCCCATCACAACTCAAACCAGCACTCCACCCAAACAACGATTCCCGACCTCACTCTCGAAGCCATTGAGAGCTGCTCGGGGTGCCAGCACAGGGGCGCGGGGCGAGTCAGACCACTTGCCGCAGGCGGAGTGACGATCGGGGATGCGAGCAGCCTGCTGCTTGAGCCCGACGCTTGTGGTTTGTCCGGGGGACAAACCACCGGGCGAGTTCAGGCTGCGCCCCGATTGTCACTCTGCCAAGGGCACCGACGCGCAGCGTCGGCAAGTGGTCCGCCCCGCGCCCCTGTGCCGGCACCCCGAGCAGCGCCCTACGAAGAATGCCTCAGGCCCCCCACTCTGCAGCAACCAACGCCCCCAAGCCTGCTCCACCTTCAAGCTCAGCAAACAACAACAACAACAACAACAACAACAACAACAACAACAACAACAACAACAACAACAACAACAACAACAACAACAACAACAACTTTGAGCCTAAAGCATAAAAAACGCCTAAAACCCCGCCAAACCACGCCACCGTAACAAACCATCCATCAAGCCGCCATATGCCTGCCAAGCCGCAGCCAGCCAGCCCTTGAGCCCCACTGCTCCCACCCCCGTCCATCCCTTCACATAAAACACAATCCAATCATCGGCGGATTTGCTGATCCGTTCACAGGGCAGTCATACGCCCTTCCTACACTGCCCGCAGTCCTGATCCGATGCCAACTGAGCAGCCCACCCCCACGCCCAGTCTGGCCTCTCTTTTCACTTTTCTACACGAGTGGCTGTATGACCTTCTCTCCCCGTCTTCCCAAGTCCCCGGCATTGCAGCGCATGCAGCAAGCCGGGCTTACTCTGTCCATGGCCTTGCTGCTAAGTGCTTGTAGTGGTGGCTCCGGCGGCAATGATGGCTCCACCAGTCCTGGCGTGGACCCGGAACCCCCTACCGTTGAACCCGGCGACAAACCCCAGGCCCTGGGTGGCAAAAAAGCACTGATCGTCACCATCGACGGCTTGAGCTACGAAGCCTTGTTGCAAGCCCGTCAGGCCGGCCAGCACCCCGCCCTGAAATCACTGACCATCGCCCCCGCACAAACCGGCGGCTATGTCGGCACCAGCAGCGAACAACGCACCCTGCCCGTCCCTGGCTGGGCCTCCCTGATCACCGGCGTTTGGGCAGACCAGCACGGCCTGCGTGGCGTAGGCACTGCCGCCCCCACACTGAGCGCCCCCACCCTGCTAGCCCTGGCTGACAAGCAGCCCCAGGCCGCCATGGCCCTGAGCGCCGCCGACTACCGCAAGCTGCTAGGTGAAGACCTGCAGGCCGGACGCATCCTCGAAGCAGCCAACTGTACCGACTCCGACAGCTGTGTCAGCGAGCAAACCGAAAAATACCTGCAGCAAGGCAAATCCCTGATCCTGGCCCAAATCCAGGCTCCCGCCCGTGCTGCCTCCGAGGGTGGCATGGGTGGCCAGGCCTACCAGCAAGCCGTGCAAGCCTCGCTGGCCTCAGTGGACAAACTGTTTGCCCTGATCGAAAAACGCAAGCAGGCAGACGCTTCGGAAGACTGGTTGGTCATTCTGACCACCAGCTATGGTCTGGACGAATTTGGCGGCACCACTGGCTCGCAATTCAACCGCAACAAGACCAGCTTCATCGCCACCAACAAGACACTGGCCTCCTTGCCAGCCGTTGACAGCGCCGTGACCAGCACGACGGACATGAACACCCTGGCGGCCGTTATCGACATTGCCCCCACTGTGCTGTCCCACCTGGGCATCCAAAGCGAACAGTACCGCTTCCGTGGCTCCCCACTGCAAGCTGAAACTCGTGTGCGCAACGTGTCCTTCAGCAAACCCGCCGACAAGAACATGGTGGACCTGAAATGGGTACTGGATGGTGACGCCTCGCAGGAAATCCAGGTCATGCGCGACGGCAAGCTGATCGCTACCCTGCCTGCCGGCACAACCCAGTACTCCGACCCATTGCCAGTATCGGAAAATGCTCAGACTTACTCGCTGATCTATTCGATAAGTTCAGGCAAGGCCGCATCCACCATCAAGGCTGAAGTCGGGTACCAACCCCCTCCCAAGCTGGCCGACACGCTGAAAAATGGGTTGCGCAGCTACTACACCTTCAGCTCACAACCTTTTACCGATGCTAAGGGCGGGAGCAGCCTGCAAACATCCAGCCCTAGCGTCCCGAGCGGTGAACTTATTGCTGCTGACTTCCTGGATCCCTCCCAGCCTAAAGGGGGCTTGCGCCTGGTCGGTAGCAAAGCCGATGCCAATGGAAACCGGGGTTATCGCCTGTCCTTGAGCCGCGAGTTGCTGGGCACAGGTGGTGTGCAAAAACTGACCATCGGTTTCTGGTTCCGAACCCCCGACAACTGTCACGGCTATGGCGCTCCCATCATGGCCAACAAGAACTACGACTCCGGTAACACTCCCGGCTTTGCACTGGGCCTGTTCAACGCCAATGGTTGTGACGTCCGCTTTAACACCGGTTATGGGGGCGGTCGCAATGAAAGTCAGGGTTACAACGTCACACCCGACCAATGGGCCTACATAGCCGTCGTGATTGACAAGTCCAAAGGCATCATGCGTGGGCACGTATTCGATACCAAAAAAGGGGCGCAGTTCGGGTCTGTAGCCTTGGAGGCCCGCACAATCGCCGCATTGGGCGGAACCGGCACCAGCGAACTGGGGCTGAACGAAGACGTTACCGGCCAGTACTACAAACGCTGGGGTCGCAGCGACATCAATATGGACTTTGGCGAACTGGCCATCTGGGATCGTGACCTGAGCACGGACGAGCTGACCAGTATTTACGAATCGCGCAAACCCTTGTCCAGCCTCCAACCCTGATAGCACAACCAAGGAATTCTCATGACTCCAACGAGCACTTCATTCACTTTCGAGCGCATGAAACGCGCATCCGTGCTGCTGATGTTATGCGGCCTGCTGGCTGCTTGCGGCGGCGGTAACGACACAGGCAACTCGAACAGCTCCGGCTCTACCGAAGAACCTGCTGAGCCGGGCAAACCTAACCCAGAACCTGCGCCGCAACTCAAATGCGCCCCTTGATTGATTAAGAGATTAAGCACAATGACTTCACGTCGCACATTCCTACGCAACATGACCGGTGCCAGCCTGGCAGCCGGCTCCCTGGCCGCCTTTCCTCCCAGTATCCGCAAAGCGTTGGCCATCCCCGCCAACAACAAGACGGGCACCATCAAGGATGTAGAACACATTGTGGTTCTGATGCAAGAGAACCGCTCCTTTGACCACTACTTCGGCACCCTGAAAGGCGTGCGTGGATTTGGAGACCGTTTCACAATCCCAATGCCCAATGGGCGCAACGTCTGGCAGCAAAATGTCAGCTCGACCGAAACCGTGATGCCCTATCATCTGGACGCCACCAAAGGCAATGCCCAGCGCGTTAACGGCACACCGCACTCCTGGTCGGACGGCCAGGCTGCCTGGGACCACGGCCGCATGGACTTCTGGCCCAAGCACAAGAATCGTCACTCCATGGGCTACTACCGCGAAGCCGAATTGCCCTTCCAATTCGCGATGGCGAACGCCTTCACCATCTGCGATGCCTACCACTGCTCCATGCACACCGGCACGAACTCCAACCGCATGTTCCTATGGACCGGCACAAACGGTCCGACCGGCACAGGCGAGTGTACCGTCAACAATGCGTGGGACAGCCTGTGGCCCTCGATCTTTGGCGGCTACACCTGGAAAACTTATCCCGAACGCCTGGAAGAAGCCGGTATCAGTTGGAAGGTGTACCAGAACCTGCCTGACAACTTCACCGATAACCCCTTGGCTGGCTTTATCCAGTACCGACTTGCCGCTGAAAAATCGGGCAAACCCACCAATGCCCCGTACGAACCATCTGACGACGTCGGCAATCCTCTATTCAAGGGCATTGCCAACACCATGCCCGACGGCGGATTTCTGGAACAAATCCGCAAGGATGTCGAGTCCGGCACCTTGCCACAAATTTCCTGGGTGGTGGCCCCAGCCAACTACTCTGAGCATCCTGGCCCTTCAAGCCCCGTGCAAGGCGCTTGGTACACCCAAGAACTGCTTGATGCGCTGACGGCCAATCCCGAGGTCTGGAGCAAGACCGTATTGCTGGTCAACTTTGACGAGAACGACGGCTTCTTTGACCACATTCCCTCCCCCTCTGCCCCATCGATTGATCCTGTCACTGGCAAACCTGCTGGCAAGACCTCGCTGAGCGAAGAAGAAATCGCGTTTGAATACTACAACTACCCCAGTCCCAAAGGTCTGGCCGGCCAGCCTCCACGTGATGGCAAAGTATTCGGCCCCGGCGTGCGCGTGCCCATGTACGTAATCTCCCCCTGGAGCCGTGGCGGTTGGGTGAACTCGCAAGTGTTTGATCACACATCCGTCATCCGCTTCATGGAAGAGCGCTTCGGTGTGATGGAGCCCAATATCAGCCCCTACCGCCGTGCCGTGTGTGGTGACCTGACCTCGGCCTTCAACTTTGCCAGCCCGAACGACGAGCCACTGCCTACCTTGAACGGCCGTCGCAACCGTCAAGAGGCTGATGCCATTCGCAACGCTCAGGAACGTCTGGCTCAAGTACCTCAGCCCGTGGACAACCAGCGCATTCCCGTGCAGCAAACCGGTGTACGCCCATCGCGTGCCCTGCCCTACGAGCTGCACGTCAGCGCCCGTTGCGACAGTGAAAAAGGCGTACAACTGCTGTTCTCCAACACAGGTAAAGCCGCCGCTGTTTTCCACGTCTACGACAAGCTGAACCTGGACCGTATCCCGCGCCGCTACATGGTCGCTCCCGACCAGATTCTGGACGATGTGTGGGACGTGCAGGCGAACAATCTGGGGCACTACGACCTGTGGGTATTGGGCCCGAATGGTTTCCACCGCCACTTCCGTGGTGATGTCAGCGTATTGAGCCAGCCCGACACCGCCCGTCCAGAAATCCGCGTTTGTTACGAAGTGACCAAAGGTGATGTTTATCTGGAAATGATGAACGGTGGCCAGTCGGCCTGCACCTTCACCATCCAGTCCATGGCGTACCGTGAGGACGGCCCATGGGAAGTCACCGTGGAACCAGGCAAGCAAGCCAAGCAATCCTGGGTTCTGAAATCCAGCGGTCACTGGTACGACTTTGTGGTGCGCAGCAACAGCGACCCAAGCTACTACCGTCGTTTCGCTGGCCGCGTGGAGTTTGGCGAGCACGGTGTCAGCGATCCGGCTCTGGGCATTCCGGCTTACCTGTAAGACTTAAACGCTGTGCATCTATAGTTCTCTATCGTCTGACTATGTGTGCGTGCGCACCACGCACACGTTTTGCCCCGATGCCTTTGCTTGGCATCGGGGCTTTTTTTTGTAGTGACTGGTGTGAAGCGGCAACTAAAAGCCCGCGGATCCAGCAAACTTAGCGGGTTAAGCGCGACCGAAGACCCAGGCCTAGGTAGTGCCTTCTACGTTGCCGCTTTCTTTTCGTCGCCACTCTTTCCTCTTTGACCTGGACCGATATCCGGGCGCTGCCCAACTCCACAACCGCGCGCAAAACAGCAGAGTAAGCAGTACGGGCAGGCAAGCAAACGTCAGCCCCTGCATACATAGCACGCTCACTGGACAGGGGGGACTCATCGGCCAGAAACAGGAGGGCGACATTATCCAGCTGCCGCATCGCGGAAATAACGGCGTACACATCAAACGCGCTCTCGCCCTCCCCGTCAATAATCAGAATGCGCTGGCGCTTTCCGAAAGTGGCAAGGTCTGTAGGACTGGTTGCTACCGTCGTGCACACCCCGGAGCCGGCCAAATAATCATGCAGGGCCAGCATATCGCCCACACGCGATGATGCAGGCTGTGCAATCAGGAGAAAAACCACATCAAAATCATACATAGGGCGCGATACGCAGTCCTGTTATCACCGACCACCCTGCATCAATTTAATAATGGCCTGTGTATGCTGGGCGTTCTGGGTTCCGATCAGCAAACGCCCATCGGAAATCGTTTCACTGATACGGGCCACGCTTACCAACTGCCCTTGCACACTTAACAACAGATAGTGGCCTCGTGCCTGAGCCGTGACACTGCGCAGTTTGCTAATGCCGTTCTGGTTCATCTCCAGTAGCAAAAACGTACCTTGATCCTGAGTGGTTACAGGGGTGACGCGGTGCAGATCGGATTGCGTCAAAACAGGCTGGGGCAGCGCATACAGCGAGGTTCCCCCCACATCCACGGCCACCAAGGGCGCTTCTGCTTTCTCTTGCGCCAAATGCAGGGTAATGACAGTTTGAGCTTGGGCACGTGAGGCCGTCGGTGCCGCCGTACTGGCATTGTTCGAACCACCCGCGCCTTGCATGACAGGCGGTGCTGGATCTACAGGTTCGGAAATATGACGAGGCATGGTTTGCTGACAAGCAGCCAGGCCACCAGCCAGAATCAACACCGCTAATTTGTGCAGAATATTCATTGTTTTCTCGATCAAGGCACACACCCGGTCAAGACGGGTGCGTGCCTGGTTGCCGCATCCAACTTAGCGTTGGCCTTGAACTTCGATATCGACCCGACGATTCGGTGCCAGGCAGGCAATCAAATCACTGCGATTGGGCTGATCACACTGCACAAGGGGGCGGTCCTGACCAAAGCCTTGCGTCACAATTGCGGCGGCTGGTATGCCCTGGGCGGACAAGGCCTGTCGTACCGTCTGGGCACGTTGCTGCGACAAACGCTGATTCGATGCCGCACTTCCAATCCGATCTGTGTGACCGGAAACCGTCACCCGTTCGATGTCGGACATTTGCTTGAGCTGGCCTGCAATATCACGAATCGTGCTCAGACCTGCGCTGGTCAAGGTCGCACTGCCAAACGCAAAGGCCACGTCCCCGGAAAGCGAAAACGGCTGAATGGTTGCGGTTTTCGGCGCCGCATCCAGAACAGAAGCACACTCACCAGGCTTCCAGTAAAAGCTGCGACCCAGCTTGTCCTGATCAAACAGCACCTTGAACTGACAAGTCTTGATGCCCTGTGCCGTGTTGAAGTGAAACAGGTAATCCCACTCGCGAACCTTGAAGCCTTCAGCAAAGTGCGGGCGACCCAGCAGGTCATACAGCTGATCGCGAGTCACGCCTTCCCGGACCTGACGCAGATTGTCGATATTCGGGTAAGAGCCCGTGTGAAAAGTTGCTTTATCCACTTCCGGAAACACCGGATTTTCCGTGTGGCCCTCCGAGTCCACCTGACTCAAGGTTCCGCAACCAGCAAGCACCAGGCTGCCTAGCAAAGCAGCCCCAAACCAATTTTTCTTCATGATCTGAATTCCTTCAAAAGTGTGTGCTGTGCATCGGCGCCAATGCGCCGATGCACCATAGAGTCAGGGCCGACTTACCATTGATAACCAATACCCACGGCACCACCGTAATCACCGCGCGAGGTGGTATTGCCCGAGAGCTTGTAAACCCACTTACCGTTATCGGTAATACCGGAGAAACCAATGGCCATACCGGACTCTCCACGCCAGGTACCGCCGGCCATGGACATCATGTGCTTGCCCGGCAAGTAAGCCTGAGGCAGAGACGCTGTTGCCATCGCGGCCGCCACACCTGCACTTAAGCGGTTATCCAGACGATTGATATCGTGGCGAATATTGTTGATCTGACCTTGCAGATTGCCCGCCACCTGATTCAACTGGCTTACGTTGACCGCATCGGTGTCATTCACGCCCGCCGCCACATTGGTGATGTGCTTGCCGGACATATTGATGCCGTTCTCGTTAATGATCGGGCCACCGTTATTGATCTGAATTTCATCGGCCTGAACATTCACTGCCGTAATGGAATTGACCTTCAGATCCTGGGATACCGATACCTTGATATCAGCGCCAACGGTCTGGCCTGCATCATTGACCCGGTCCGTCTTGGAGATAACGATGTTGTCCCCTTCAACAAAGCCCACCGTGTTGCCATTATGGATAGGCGTGCCGTCACCGGAGCCATTATTGCCACCACCTGTGGAGCCGGAACCATTGCCGTTGGAACCACCAGTATTGCCGCCTTCCTTGCCATCCGTCGGTGCTTCAACATTCCAGTGCATGCTGTCCAGAACATCTTTCAAGGAGGAGTGCTGGCCACCGTTGTAGGCAAACGAGCCGTTTCCATCCAGACCAATGAAGGACTCGATAGGCTGGAGCTGACCATAATTGACGGCATCGGTCGGATTGCGACCGGCGGCAACATTGGTGATGCGCATATCACCTGCGTTGATGCCAGCCAGGGTGATGCTCGGGCCATTATTGATGGTCAGGCCGGTGTTACCCAGATGTACGTCGTTTCCTACCGCAACCCCTGCGTTGTTGATGACGGTATCGCCGGTCTTCAGGCTGCCATCTGCTCCCAGATCAATGTCCTTGTTCAGCTTGACTTCAACCTGTCCGGAATCATCGGTGCCAGTCTGCTCAACCGTGACATTCTTGTCACCGACAAAGGCAACCTGGCCGTTCGGGCCAATATTGGCGCTATTGCCATCCGCATCGGTCACATTCCAGCCAGCGCTGGCAACGTCATTGACTTGCTTGAGCTGATCTTCGGTCGCCGCCTGACCGCTGGTGTAGTTGTCCGGATCCCAAGTCAGATTGGTCAGTCCGCCGATTCGGCCGGTATCACCATTGATCGTGACCGGGTTTGCTCCGCCCACCACGACCTGCGTGCTGCCGATAGCCGTGCTGTTACCGGCCGCATCTGCCACCGTGATCGAACCTGCGCCTACGGTAGTCGTGTCACCGGCGGCATTGCTGACCGTGGTGCCTGCCGCAGTCGTGGAGGTCTTGTTACCTGCCCCATCATCCACGGTCAGACCGTCGTTGTTCACGACCGTGTTTCCCGTCTTCAGGCTACCGTCTGCGCCCAGATCAATATCCTTGTTCAGGTTGAAGGCCAGGTCCGTGCCATCACGCGAAATGTTGATGTTGCCGTCCGTGTTACTGAAGTCCACCGAGGCGCCAGGCTTCACGTTTTCAGTAGCACCACCATTCGCGCTGATGTTCCAGCCTGCGTTGGCAACCTCTGAAACTTCTTTCAGCTGCGATACGTTCACCGCATCGGTGTCGTCTGTACCTTTGGCCAGATTGGTGATTTTCTTGCCGTTCATATTGATGCCGGCATCGTTAATCACCGGACCACCGTTATTGATGGTGATGCTGTTCAGGTCCGTCAGATCCTTGGCCATGACCAGGTTCAGCTTGTTGCCGTCACTATCAACACGCAGGTTCGTACCCGTGGACTCTGCGCCCTCGGCCAGTTCACCCGAGATAGTCAACGGTGTGTTGTCACCCAGCGTTTTGGCAATCGCGTCGCCGGTATTGCCGGCAAAGCTCAAGCCATCAGCCTGGGTGGCGATCTCGCTGCCCTTGTAGATAACATCACCACCGCTTTGGACAACAAAGTTGTCACCCAGGTGGGTTTCGCCCGTAACAGTCAGATTGTTGGTCGTGACGCTGTCGCCATTAACGATCGTGTCACCTACTGTGACGCTGTCACCGTTGATCACGGTATCGCCTACAGTGATGCTATTACCCACAGTCAGATCATCGGCCAGATTGAAAGCCAGGTCGGTGCCATCGCGCGTCACGGTGATGTTGCCGTCGTCATTGCTGAAGTCCACCGATGCTCCGGGTTTGACGTTCTCGGCGGCAGCACCATTGGCGCTGATGTTCCAGCCTGCGTTGGCAACCTCTTCAACATCCTTCAACTGCGACACG
This sequence comes from Alcaligenes sp. NLF5-7, assembly GCF_024266725.1. Classification (NCBI taxonomy): domain Bacteria; kingdom Pseudomonadati; phylum Pseudomonadota; class Betaproteobacteria; order Burkholderiales; family Alcaligenaceae; genus Alcaligenes; species Alcaligenes sp. NLF5-7. Next base: position 2,751,037 of record NZ_CP100755.1, on the reverse strand, counting down.
TTCACCGCATCGGTGTCGTCTGTCCCTTTGGCTAGATTGGTGATTTTCTTGCCGTTCATATTGATGCCGGCACCGTTGATCACCGGACCACCGTTATTGATGGTGATGCTATTCAGATCCGTCAGGTTCTGAGCCATGACCAGATTCAGCTTGTTGCCGTCACTATCAACACGCAGGTTGGCACCCGTGGACTCTGCTCCCTCGGCCAGTTCGCCGGAGATGGTCAGCGGTGTGTCGTCACTCAGCGTCTTGGCAATGGTGCTGCCGGTGTTGCCCGCAAAGCTCAAGCCATCAGCCTGGGTGGCAATTTCGTTGCCCTTGTAGATAACATCCCCGGTGTTTTGGACAACAAAGCTGTCACCCAAATGGGTTTCGCCCGTAACAGTCAGATTGTTAGTCGTGACGCTGTCACCGTTGATCACGGTATCGCCTACAGTGATGCTATTACCCACAGTCAGATCATCGGCCAGATTGAAAGCCAGATCGGTGCCATCACGCGAGATAACGATGTTGTCGTCATCATTGCTGAAGTCTACCGAACCACCCGGCTTCACGTTCTCAGCCATGGCACCATTGGCACTCACATTCCAACCTTGAGCCGCGTACTTGATCGCATCGTGCACCGTGTTTTCACCGGTATCTCCGATATTGCTCATGCTCAGGTTGCCATTAGAGGCCAGCGTGGCATTGCCACCCAAAATGTTTTTCGTGGTGTTAGCTACATTGCCCAGCACCGAATTCGTGGCATACAACTGGCTGCCATTGATCGCATCTGTGCTGCTGGCGCTGATCCGGCCCGCGGCCACATTCGTCACTGTGCGTTTTTCCTGCTCCGTACCCACGCTGACGGTAGCAACAGGACGATCTCCGGCAAAGTTGCCGTAGTTCAGCCCGTTCAAAGAAGCATTCAAGGTGCCAACCGCGCCTGCTGTTTCTGCACCATCACCCAGCGCTACCGAGCGTGCATTGAGCGCCTTTGAACCCTGTCCAATAGCGACAGCACGATCGGCCGTGCTGCGGGAGCCGTCACCCAGCGCGATTGCCTGACGCTCAAGCGCCCAAGCGTCACGGCCTTGTGCAATCGATGCCTCGCCAAAGGCATGTGCACCCTTGCCCTGTGCCTGTGCAAAATCAGCGGTGGCCTGAGCTTCGCGACCTACCGCAATGCTGCTATTGAACTGGGCAATGGAGTCCGTACCCAGCGCAATGGAGTCGCGGTTCTTGTCCTGATTTTCGACATCAGGATTAGACTGGCCGGAGCGAGCGTTAGTACCCATTGCAATACCGCGTGCCGCAAAGGCTTTGGCATCCGTACCGCTGGCCTGGGAATCACCGGCAGCCGCCCGTGATCGGGTGCCAAACGCCATAGCGTCATTAGCCGTTGCCGTCGCATTGCTACCCTGAGCGATGCCGCGAGCCGCATTCACCACCGAGTTTTTACCGATCACAATCCCTTCCACGGCTGTAGAACTGGATTCTGTACCGATCACAATCGAGTTCTCGACCGAGGGACCGTTTGCCTGGCGATCTGTGTAGGAATCCCGGCCAATGACGATGGAGTTCTTGTCACGGCTGACAACGTGCGTACCGATTGCCACGCCGCTCTCGTCCCGCGCTTCGGATTGGGAGTTACCGATAGTCGTGGAATTCAGCCCCAAGCCTTTGATGTTGTGTCCCAGCACAACAGATGACGCTCCCTCTGCCCCTGCCATATGTCCAATAGCAACCGAGTCCTTTTCCTTGGCAGTTGCATCAGGGCCGATGGCAATCGAGTCGATGGCTGTTGCAGCAGCACCGTTATTGTTCTTGTTGCCCTTGTCGACACCACCATCATTAACGCTGAAGTAACGAGGTTTGCTATCGGCAATCTGCTGGCCCCAGTCCTCGCCAACCTTCTCGGCCAGCTTTTCATAATCCACAGTCGCACCCAGCGTCACCTGATCAACAGCCGACTGCAACTGGCGCACGTTCACTGCATCGGTCTCATTGGCACCGTCTTCCACGTTCACAATACGACGTGTGAACTCACTGCCCGACTGGCTGCTACCAACGGAAACGGCACTGCCATTGAAGCCTCTATTGGTGAACTTGCTCAAGCCAGACACATCGTTTTGCGCGGCATGAGAGTTCAACCCCAGGGCTACGAAATTGCTGTCAGCATGAGCATTAGGGCCAATGGCAGTACCCGTTCCCAATGCCGTTGTCTGACGACCCATCGCGACCCCGGTATTACCGGCAATCGCCTTGTACCCAATCGCCACGCCTTCTGTTTCAGCGCCGGAGTCCTCACCAATACCGATCGCACGGTTTGATGACAGCCCCCGATTCGCATTCTTGCCCAGGCTGACATTGCTATCGCCTATGACATTCAGGCCGGCATCTCGGCCAATCGCCACGTTTTCGTTGCCATCCACGCCATTGCCGGTGCCATCACCCAGCGCCACATTGAACTGACCTTTGACGTTCTGACCACTGGCCTGACCGATGGCAATATTGTGCGAACGATCACCCGGCAGATGATTGCCAGTGGCCTGGCCTGCGCCATTACCGATAGAGATATTGTTTTCTGCATCAGCCTGAGCACCTAAACCCAAGGCGATCCCGTTAGCCCCACTGGCCTGTGCCTGCATACCCAAGGCAAGCGCATTATTTCCACTTGCCGCTGCTTCGCGGCCTACCGCAACGCTGGCCAAACCGCTGCTCCGACTATCCTTTCCAATGGCAATGGCTGCCTCCGGTTTGGGTCGACTGTCTGCGCTGGCGACACTGGCACCGTCACCCAATGCAATCGCGCTGTCGGCGTCGGCCAGCGCACCTTGTCCTGCAGCAATACTGCGATCCCCCTCTGCCTTGGACTCAGGGCCAATTGCAATGGATTCTTCACCATTCGCCTCGGAATCAGGCAGCTCCGAGTTCGCACGGAAATACTTCACGCCAGGATTGGTTTCATCCACTCCCAAGGCAATCAGACGATCGTTAACAGTCACCAACCCTGTTTCAGTAGCGCCAATTCGAGTGTCATGTGCAGCGATGGCGGTTTCGTTGCCCGCAATTCGACTGTCATGGGCCATGATGGCCGTTTCATTGTCCGTAATGCGAGTCCCATGATCCGTCAGAGTGGACTCATTGCTCGTGACCCGCCCTTCCAGCCCATCAATCTTGCCGGTATTGGTCTGCACCTCAGCGGACGTAGCATTGAGCTGCGCCTGGGTCGCCACAGACTCACCACCCACCGTAATCTGATCGGCACTCAAGGCGCCGGAGATCATCAGGCTACTCAACCCCACGATGCTGCCACCACCACCCGTAAACCGAATGGTGCCGCCTGGGCTGGTGAAGTCAATGAGGTTGCTCTGACCGTCGCCTGGAATCTCGACTGCCGCCCAGGCATTGCTCATCGCCAATGCGCTTGCTGTCAACAAGGCGAGCCATCCCATGCGTGCGGAAAAAGACGCACGCTTTCCTCCTTTGACGCACGAGGAACTGCGCTTGCCTTTGGCTTTCTTGTGCTCAGAAACGGCAACAAATGTTCCCGTTTGCTCATTCCAGATGGTTTTATAGACGTGATTCATCTCTGTTCCTGATCCTTTAAGGAATACGTGTTGAGTGCTACGTTGATGTGTGTGGGGCTGAAACTGTCTCGAACGCACAAAGGCTCCGCCCCCTCCCGGGGGGGCAGGACGCAGGGGGGGTCTATGTAGTAGCCTTGGACGGCGTGCACGCCGGCATCGACGCTCAACTGGAAATCCAGGGCAGTCTCAATTCCTTCGGCGATGACGTATTGGCTGATGCCATGCGAGGCATGAACCCAAGAATGAAGGGCAGCAAGGCCGTCCCTGTCCCGTGCCTGATGCACCAGGGATTTATCAAGTTTTAAGACCTGGGGTCGGATCTGCCGAGCCAGATCCAAGGTATTGAATCCGGTCCCAATATCATCAATGGCAACTTTGCAACCCAGGCCGCGCAAGGTGCGCAGCAGGCTAATGGCGGCTTCCTGATCAAAGACAGAAGCCGTTTCGGTAATTTCCAGGGTCAAACGGCTGGCCAGCTGTGGCGCATCGCGCAGCACCGCAATCAGCAGCCGCCACCACGGCCCCTGTTGCAAAGACAAGGGGGAAATATTGCAGGCAAGGTGAACATCTGGATAACACTCCAGCACCTGTACCACCGACCACAGAACGCTGGCATCCAGACGTTCGGTCACATGCAAGCGCTCTATGGCCTGAACAACCGGCGCACAAGAAACGGACTGAGTACTGTTCTGCGCATCATCCCAGCGCAACAGCACTTCGTAGTACAGAACCTGCCCGCGATCCTGCACAAAGACCACAGGCTGAAATGACAGGGCAACCTTCTCGTCCCGCATATCTGCAAAGAAACGAGTCGCCAAAGCCATGTCGCGCCGAGTCTGCTCGCCAACAGGAGGCTCAAGCTCGGAGAAGGCAATAGTGCTGGCCAGAGACTGCAATTGAGACAGGCAAACCGGACGGTCGCCCGATGCTTCAACCCAAGCCGGAACAACATTGACCAGGATGCGGTCCGAGCCGCAGCGAACGGGCTCGTAGCACAGCGCCGCTTTGACTCGTTCCAGAAACAGGTCCTTGTCAAGCTGGCTGGGCAGACGACAATTCGTCAAACCAATCAACACCACTTGATCAAGCACCAGGATGTCGCTGCGTGCTATGCCGTAGGGACGCAGGCGCGCCGAAATGGCGGACAAAAAGGCTTGCTGGAACAGGCGCGCATCATAGGCCTGGGCAAGCGTTGCCAGTCTTCGCAAGCCTAAAAGCAAATAGCTGCTTGAAGGAGTAACTTGCTGCAACCAGCAGGACAATGACTCTAGCGACTGGACGCCCATTACGCGCCCCGCTTCGCCGGTTGGCACTCTGGACGCTGTGTGTGAATCAGCGTCTGGCTTTTCACCTGACAGCGGTCAAAAAGCCTCCTTTATGTCAACATCGATTCCATAACAAATAGACACGTTTGTACGTGAAAATTACGCTGAAAAGGATCATTTCGATGCGCTATTCGGTTGGGACTAAAAGGAGGCTTCTTGTCAAAATCGCAAGCCTATTTACGCCTTTTCTTAACCATTGTTGACGCTTGCCTATGGCTGGCTGCAACGTTCTTCAGAAAGTGCATCGGTCAGACCTGCTTCGTGTTGACACACATGTGGCCGCCGCTAACACTTAATCAGTATCTGCATCTGAAACACAGCGTTAATAAAAAATTACGTAATAGTTTTTATTGCAGTACGAGCTACCTCAATCGCCGTTTACGTGGCAGCAGGTTTGCATGCGGTTAGTAAAACTTGACATCGCGTGGCCAACATTCCACTGGACCATCTTGGGTTTACTAACATCGATTGCACTGAGATGTGGTCGAGTGGGAGGGGGGAGGCTGCGCTTTGCGCTAGGAAGATGGGTACTATGAGTAAGAAATATGGATATGCACGCGTTTCAACACAGGATCAAAACCTGGACCTACAGATCGCGGCTTTACAAAAGGTGAATTGTGATCATATCTATACGGATAGAGGGATATCAGGGGCTAAAGCAACACGTCCAGGATTGAATCATCTGCAGCGAAAACTGAAATCGGGTGACACGCTTATTGTCTGGCGTCTGGATAGGCTGGGCCGATCACTACGCTATTTGGTCGACACGATCGATCGTTTAGGCAAAGAGAATATCCATTTCATTTCCTTGACGGAAAATATAGACACGACAACATCGGGTGGTAGATTGCTGTTTCATATGATGGCCGCCCTGGCTGAGTTTGAGCGCTCGCTGATTAGCGAACGCACTCGCGCAGGAATGGCAGCAGCGCGTGCCAATGGCAGGCCACTAGGCAGACGCCCTGCCTTATCACCCGCCCAACACAAAGAAGCACTTATTGCGCTGACCAATCAAGTTCCGCTGGACATCGTTGCCAAAAAATATGACGTGCATCCCAGGACAATCCGCCGCATCAAGGCCACGGCCTCGACATAGCCGGCTCAACGCAAGTGACTTAAGTATTAGTCAGCATTGCCGCCAGACAACTAGGTGGCGGCAATGATCTGTAGAGGAACAGGGCAAGCACCCTACCGCCTTTTACTGCACCAGCTGATTCATCTCGATAATTGGCAGCATCACTGCCAGAACAATCAACAGCACCAAACCGCCCATCAGCAAAATCATCAAAGGTTCCAGCAAGGCGGTCATGGTCAGGGCTTTGCGCTCCAGCTCGGTTGATAAGGTCGTCGCAGCCCGATCCAGCATGGGCGCCAGCTCACCGGTTTTTTCACCGCTGGCAATCAGTTGGACTAACAGCGGCGGGAACAAGGCACTACGCTGCAAGGCGGTCGCCAAAGGCAGACCCTCACGCACATGGATGGCGGCCTGATTCACGGCACCGCGCAAGGCCAGATTGGACACAGTACGCCCGGCCGCTTCCAATGCCGTTAGCAAGGCCACATTGCTGCCAGCCAGAATAGCTAACGTGGCAGCGAAGCGAGCGGTATCCACGCCCAGCAAGTAGCCTCCCAGAACAGGCACGCTTAACAGACGCCGATGAAAGGCCAGCTTCAAGGCCGGCTGTCGCAGCAAAAAAGCCACCAGGCCAGCCGCCAGCAAGAGCACAACAAATAACACCAGGCCCCATTCACGCAGCAGATCACTGGCGCTGATCATGACCCGAGTCAGCATGGGCAGTTGCTGTTTGGCTTGGGTGAAGGCCCCTACCACTTGCGGGACGACGTAGCTCAGCAAGAACACCACCATCGCCACGGAAATCAGGCTGACGATGGCTGGGTAGATAAAAGCCGTCAGCACCTTGCCGCGCAAGGCTCCACTGTCCTCAATGAAACTCGCCAGACGGTCCAGCACTTGTTCCAGCTCGCCAGACTGCTCCCCTGCCCGCACCAATGCTCGGTAGATCTCAGGGAAGTCGCGCGGGTGATTCGCCAAGGCTTCACTCAAGCTTTGTCCTGCCCGAATATCCGCACGCAGGGCTGCCAGCAATTGCACCAAAGGCCGACGAGTCGCCTGCTCAATCACCACGCCCAGGCTGGCCTCCAGAGACAAGCCCGCCGCCACCAGACTGGCTAACTGTCGGGTCAGCCAGGATAACTCGGTACGACGCAGGCCCGCACTGCGAGCACGGGCAGCGGCTCGGCTACGGCCCGCCTTCAGGGAAACTGTCAGCAGACCCCGGGACAGTAATTGCTGACGCGCCAGCCGTTCGCTCTCGGCCTCCAGCACACCCCGCTCGCTGCGTCCGGCCTGGTCCACCGCCTCATAATGATAAGTACCCATGCTCTTTCGCCCCCTTATAACTCGCGCGTGACGCGCAATACTTCTTCAGGGGTACTGATGCCCTGCTCTACCCAACGCTGGGCATCCTCGCGCAAACTACGCATGCCCGATTCACGCGCGGCCTGACGCAAGGCAGGTTCGGCTCCGGCAGCATTCAACAAGTGCTGGGCACGTTCATCGATGCGATACAGCTCGTGAATCCCGGTACGGCCTTGATAACCCGTGTGAGCGCAATGCTCGCAACCAGCAGGACTGGCCCGATACTGCCCGTGCTCGGCAGGCTGACGACAATGTCGGCACAGCTTGCGTATCAGCCGCTGGGCCAGCACGCCACGCAAGGTAGACGCCAGCAAAAAAGGCTCCACACCCATATCGACCAAGCGAGTCGCGGCGGACACGGCATCGTTGGTGTGCAAGGTGGCCAGCACCAGGTGACCTGTCAAAGAAGCCTGCACCGCAATCTGCGCGGTTTCCAGATCCCGAATTTCCCCGATCATGATGATGTCCGGGTCCTGTCGCAATATGGCACGCAAGGCACGTGCAAAGCTCAACTCAATACGGGGATTGACCTGCGTCTGGCCCACGCCTGGCAAGTCATATTCAATCGGATCTTCCACCGTCAGCACATTGCTGCGGGCTGTATCGACACGGCCCAGAGCGGCATACAAGGTGGTGGTTTTACCGCTGCCGGTAGGCCCGGTAACCAGCACAATGCCGTGTGGTTGATGAATCAGCTCATCGAGCTGAGCCAGGATGTCCGGGGCCATGCCCAGACGCTCCAGCTCCAGTTGCCCGGCTGACTTGTCCAGCAAACGCATCACGGCACGTTCGCCATGTCCGGTAGGCAGAATCGAGACACGCAGATCCAAGGCCCTGCCCCCCACTTTCAGGGCAATACGGCCATCTTGGGGCAAGCGTTTTTCGGCAATATCCAGGCTGGCCATAATCTTGATGCGGGACACCAAAGCACCATGCAAGGCTCGACGCGGGCTGACGATATCGCGCAAACGGCCATCCACCCGGTAACGCACGACCGAATGGGTTTCATAAGGCTCCAGGTGTATATCACTGGCACCATCCCGCACCGCCTGGGTGAACAAGGCGTTGATCATGCGGATGACCGGCGCATCGTCCTGATTTTCCAGCAAGTCAGTGACAGCGGGCAGTTCCTGCATCAGGCGATCCAGGTCCACCTCATTGGCAGCCGCATCCACCACGCTGGCGGCATCGTCGCCCTGTGCGTAACTGGCATCAATCAGGGTATCCAGCTCCGCATCCGGAACTTGCCGCTCGTCCAGCTCGGGATAGCGTCGCCGCAATTCCACCAAGGCCCAATCCGGTGTACGCTCGCTAATGACCAGCGTGCCCACGCCTTGCTGCTGCGTCAGCACCGCACGGTGCTGACGTGCCCAGGAGTACGGCAGGCGGGTCATAGCGTCTCTCGCAGGTCCACGGCTCCGGACGAGCCTGCGGCCTGTGGCAACACCATGTGTCCCGCATCCGGGTGGAACCAGGTGGAGCGATCGGGCAAGCCTGTCTGCACGGCACGCATGTAGTTGTAGCGGTCCAAAGACAGGCTTTGGCTATCTTGGGCATTACGCACAATATGAGGGCGCAGGAACACCATCAAATTGGTTTTGGTACGCTTGCGTTTCTCGTATTTGAAGAGGTTGCCCACCAACGGAATATCGCCCAGCAAGGGAACCGATTGCTGACCATCTTCAATCGAGTCTTCCAATAAGCCGCCCAGCACAATAATCTGCCCATCATCGACCAGAACATTGGTACTAAGCGCACGTTTACGCGTGACAGGCGCGCTGGGCGATACCGACGTAGTAGGGTCCAGGCTGCTGACCTCCTGGTACAGAGCCATCTTGACGGTCCCACCTTCGGAAATCTGCGGACGCACTTTCAGGGTCAGGCCCACATCCTCGCGCTGAATGGTCTGAAAGGGATTACTGGCCCCATCACCCGTGGTCGTGTACTGCCCCGTCACAAAGGGCACGGTACGGCCCACCATGATGCTGGCTTCTTCGTTATCGAGCGTCATCAGGTTGGGTGTGGACAGAATATTGATGCCGCCCTGGCGCTCCATCGCCCGGGCCAGGACGCCCAGATTGACAATCTGCTGGCCCAGCACGTTCACCGTGCCTTTGACCACGCCCAGACTTAAACCCGCCGCCAAAGAATCCAGCGTGGTCACCCCGGCCTTGTTAATCCCGCTGCCGCCCAGATTGGCGCCCCCGACAAAACCTGAACCTCCATCGGCAATATTGCCACCGCCTGTCATCCACTGGATGCCAAACTCGGCCGCATTCTCCGCATTCACCTCCACAATCAGGCTCTCGACCAGCACTTGAGCGCGACGTTGATCCAGTTGATCGATCACTTCACGCAAGCTGCGGTAAACCGGATCAGGGGCCGAAATGATCAGCGTATTCGTGGATGGATCAGCCTGCACAGTGGCACCGCCAGCGCTAAAGGCCACGGTGCCGCTAGCATTGTTTGCGGCGCTCAAACCCATCTCGGCCTGAGGCTGCTGCTTGGCGGTGGCCGACGTGTCCATGGCTTTGGCACCGCCGGTGGTGCTGGCGTTGGCGGCGGGTGCCAGGCTATTGCTGTTCGCCTGTTGATTCCCGGTACTCGCGTTCCCCGAAGGCGCTTGCCCAGTCAAGGCCCCCCGCAGCACTTCAGCCAGCTGCACCGCCTGAGCATTGCGCAGATAGACCACATGCAAATTGCCTTTATTGCTTTCCGGGCTGTCAATACGCCGGATCAGGTCACGGGCCAGATCCAGCCGGGCCGGACTGCCTGCCCGCACCAGAACCGAGTTGCTGCGCGGGTCGGCCACCACCGTAATGCGCTGCGCCACATCGTTGCCGGGCGTATCGAGCATTTGCGAGGCCAGGGCTGCCACATCCAGGGCCACGCCGTAGTCAATCGGGATAATGTCCGTGTTCAAGCCTGCGGGGGTATCGATCCCCGCAATGACCTGAGCGATACGGTCCAGATTGTCACCGTAATCGGTCACCACCAGCGTGTTGTTGGACGGGTAGGCATTGATGGGATTATTGGGCGAAATCATCGGCCGCAGCACCGGAACCAAGGCGGTCGCATTTTCATAACGCAAGGTAAACACCCTCGTTTCCAGCTCGCCGCTGCCACTGGCCCCGGTACCGGCCGCCCGCACTGCACCGCCCTGCTGGCGCGCTTCAGCTTCAGGGACCACCCGACTGACCTTGCCACTACGCAACACGGCAAACCCTTGCATGCGCAGGGCAGACAACAGCATCTCGTAGGCGGTACGGGCATCGACCGGTACTTCGGACACCAAAGTCAGCTGTCCTTTTACGCGAGGGTCCACGATGAAGTTCTGGCCGGTAAAGCGGGCCAAGGCAGCTACAACCCCATCCAGCTCGGCATCCACAAAATTCAGTGTGATGTCGTTGCCTTGCGGGAACTCGGCCGGATCGGGCAAGTCGATCGGAGCAGCACTGCCCCCGACACGCTGCGGGACCCGACGCGTCACAGCCGGAGGCGACGTATTGCTATTGGCAAAGCGCGGGTCAGCCTGAGTGCTACGAACAGGCGTCTTGCCTACCGAGGCAAAAAACGAAGAAGGATCGGGGCCGGGTTCAGGCTTCTGACCATTGCTCGCACAGGCGCTCAACAGCACGGCTGCACCCAGGCTTAAAAGGAAGCGAGGCCGCAGCCCATGAGGTCGTTTAGTCAAGGTACTCATAGTCAAAATATCGTTATTCCTGCTTGCTAGTCGTTGTGGCTATTTGCCATTGGGTCACACCCTGACGCTGAGGCCCCAAGGCCTCCAGTAACTCTTTGAATCGTTGATCGTCGGCTTGTTTGGCTTGGGCGCGTCCTTCAAACAGCCCACCATCCGGCCCCCACTGACCTTGACCTGCCAAGGTCAAATCCCCCGCCAAGGTACGCAGGCTTAACTGCACGCCCTGACCCTTGCGGCTGACTGCCAATTGGTAATCACCCAGCTCGGCCTGGGCTGCCAGCGCGGAGCGTGCATTACGCCAATCCAGTTCCAGCAACGGCCCGGTTTCAGCGGCCAGAGCCTGACTGGGCCAGCGCAGCTGCAATTGCCCTTGCGGTTGCACGGTCTGCAACAAAGGATGTAAACGTCCTAACAGCGCGGCGGGAGCGGTCAGGCTTTGGCCCGAAATACGCCAACCTTGCAGGCTGGCCTGCAGGCGCACAGGCTGATCCAACCAGCCATGGCTCAACTCCATTTGCGGCCAGGGTGCCAAACGCCAACGCCAGCTGACAGGACCAGGAACGGTGCGGGCCAACAGACCCGAACCCACTACCAGCAAGCCTTGACCGGAGGCCAGGCTGCCATGGGCGGTTTCCAGCCGTAGCGGCAACTGCTCGGGCTGCCAGGCCAGCATCATGCGGGCAGGCAGAAAGGGCACGGCGGCCAGCAGCAGAGACAGCGCCAGCAAAACCCACCCCATGATCTTGGTCAGCTTTTTCATGAAGGCTCTCCTGCACGCAGCACAATGCGGCCATCCAGCAGACCGGCGCGTTCACGGCTATCGACCACAGAGCGACTCATGCTGACTTCCTGCACGGCAAAGCCCAGCACGCGAGGGGCGTGCATCAGCCAATCTATCAAGGCAGGAGCGGCCACGGCCTGGCAGACCAGAACACGTTGCTCGGCCTGTGACTGCTCTGTCTGACACTGGGTACCCAAGGTCTGCAAGCTGCGCTGCAACGCCTTGTCTTGCCCTTGTCCATCCACAGGCGCGACCAGCTCTTTATCCAGAACCTGAATTTGCGACAGCACGGTTTGCAGTTGCGCCATCTCGTATTGCAGACGAGGCAGCTCCTGTTTTGCCAAGGCCAGATCACGAATGGCAGGACGTAAGAGCAACAACCACAGAAACATCAAAACCAGCAAAGCGCCCAATACCGACAAGGCCAATTGATCCCGACGGCCCAAGGCTTGCCAGTACTGTCTTGCCAGGGCGAGCTTGCTTTGTACGGTCAGCCATACAGGCTGGAGTGCGGTGAATTTGCTCATTGCGGCGCCCCCTGCTGGCTGGCTGCTTGCGCTGCTTTGCTGAAACCAATTTCCCATTGGCGGGCAGACTCGCCCTGCTTCCACTCCAGATCCGATTCAGCCGGCAAAGGCTGCGCGGCCAGTTCGCTAGCCAGCGTCAAATGCAATTGCTGATCTTTGAAACTCAATGCCCGCACCTGTCCTTGCAAAGCAGGCCACTGCACGGCGCTGGCCATCAATAAACGATCAAAGGGAGCCGAGGCCGGGCTTTTCTCGGTCAGCAAACCATCACGATGCTGTCTGGCCTGCGTCAAGGGCGCGACGATAACGGGCAGGTGTGGCAAGGCTTGCCGAACCGCCTGCTCCATCTGGGTCTGTACCTGTTTCATCTGGGATCGCAACGATTGCGCCTGCTGCTGCAAGACCAAGGTCCAGCTCAAGATGGCGGCCAAAGTCCACCACAGGCTTTGTCGTAGCACGCTGTTTCCGCCACTGGCGGCCATCTCCGGCATCAGCAAGGAGCAGGCGGGTACGGTCAAGGTTTGGCCCTGGCCCTGCCTGTCTTGCTCATGGCCATCGGACCAGGCATAAACCCCGCTCAACGGCAGTCCCAACTGACGCGCCTGCTCCCCCAAAGCCAGCAAAGGCTGGCGCTCCGTCCAGGCCAATTGACTCATCCCGGACGGCCCCGGTGCCGAACAGGCCACCCACACCTGTTCGATAGGACTCAAGCACATAGGCTCGACCGCACTACTCGCCACAGCCTGCCGCCGCGAGGCGCTGACCGAGGGAATACGCGCTTCCGTCACCGTCGCCATCCCTGCAGGCAGGACCAGTTCCAAAGAGCGGGCCAGGCCCTTGAACTCCTGCACCTCTCCCCGCCCACGGCGCAATACCCTGGCGCGCTTGTCCCGCAGCACAAAGTCCACCGGCTGATCCAGCCTTGGCGGAGAGTCCAAATAAATACGCAGCACTTTGCTCATCACTTCAACGAATCCAGACAATCCGGCTGCGGTCCGCGGCCCTGTTGATCAGGGCCTGGGTCGCTACCCGGCTATGGTCAAGTCGTAACTCGCCACTTAATAAAAACCATTCACTGCGCACGCCCAGCGTTTGCCCCTCCAGCGCCTCCTGACGTTGCAAGCGCGCTTGCACATCGGCCTGGTCCCGAAACCACTGGCCCCGGTCGCGCTGCTCCAAGAGGCCACGCCATTCCACCAGGCTAACGGAAGGCTGCACTGCCGCCAGCACCTGGGCACTGGCGGTATTCACATTCACGGATTTGGCTTGCGGCAAATAGCTCAGATATGGCTCCAGTTGCTTGGCCTGTTGCTCTGCATTGGGAAAGAAGTCCTGCAAATGAGAGGGCCAAGGCGCTTGCCCGGCCTGTGCCCGCTCCAATCGCTGGGCCAGCTCCAAAGCCAAAGAGGGTTCCTGCTGCACATTGCCCAGCAATTGTTCCAATGCCTGTACATAGCGGGCCTGAATGCGACCATCGCGCAGCAATAAAGCCAGATTGAATTTGCCCTGCTCATCCTGGATATAGCCGGAGAAGTAAGCCGCACGGGTCTTGTCCGGAGTCTCTATCTTCAGCTCGCTCAGGGCCTGTGCCCACAGTCCACCTTTGTGCGTCACAGCCGAGCGCTGCGAGTCCAGACGCAAGACCAGCACAGCCCAATCCAGCGCACCGCGCAGCAACCAGTTGGCCTGCATGTAATCGCGCTCGCTGGCCAACTGGGTTGCCAGCCCACTTTGACGCTGGACGATGCCCATGGTGGCAATGGACACCGCCATCACGACCACCAGCGCATTGATCACCGCCATGCCTTGTTGAGATGCCCGATTCATAGCAGCATCACCACTTTGCGATACGGGTGCTCCTGCCCTTCCAACTGCACTGTCAGTTCTATGCCTGTAGCGGCTGCCCCGGCTTGATCGGGCCACGGCCAGCTTTGCCAGCCACGCGCCGGAATCCAGATACGCAAGTTCCAGGCGGTGACCTGCTCCAGCACATCTTGCAAAGGGCCCAACTCGGGCAAGGGGTAAACCGTTCCTGCCTGGGCAATAGCCCGTTGCAACACGCCTTGCTGCAAACGCCATTGAATCTGCTGGGTTCCCGCTCCGGCTTCGGCGCGACGTTCAATCATCAGGATGGCCGGGCCTTCGCCCTTGGCTTGCCAGCGAATACTGGCTGGCAATACCGCCATCGCCCCCGTCGGATCCGCGGGACCTGGTGCGGTGGGCAGATGCAACTCCAGATCCCGGCCCATTTGGGACAAGACATTGAACAAGGCCTGGGTCTGGCGCGCCTGTCGGCCAAGCTGCTCATCCGCGTGCAAGACCGCATCCAGGCCACGCCAGGACATCAGGCTGATCAAGGCCATGATGGTCAGGGCCACCAACATTTCCACCAAAGTGAAGCCTTCCTGGCTCGCGTCTGTCATGGCAAGGACGCCAAGGTCGCGTGCAACTCGGCCAGCACGGGGCCTTGGGGCAAGAAAGCTTGTACCGTTACCTGACGAAAGAAGCGATTGGCCGTGGCCTGCACGGTTTGCTTGCACTGCAAGTTCAAGGCCCCCTGACGACAAGGCACAACGGTTTCACCCGGATCGGGAAACAGGCGGCGCAGCCGCATCTCGGCCACCACACCATCGGCTGCCAACAGAGCCAGGCTGCGTTCATGCATGGCCTGGCTACCAGAGGCGCTAAGGCCCAGTGCGCGCAATCCGGCGGTCAAGGCCACCGAGACGATCGCCAGCGCAATCAATACTTCAATCAAACTCATGCCACGCTCTGTCATGACTGCACATCAAAACGGCCCGTCGGGTCGCTGCGTAAATGCAGGACCTCGTGACCATCATCCAGCTCCAGCTGACGCGGCGCGGACAACCATTCATTCACAAAAACCCACGGTCCCGCCGGCTCCAGGCGCACACGCACTGATTCCAAAGTCCAGGATCGTTGGGGAAACAATTGGGCAAAACGGGCCTGATCGCGCAGCCAGCCCGGAGTGGGGCTGGCACCATCCGTAGCGTCCGGGATCAAGCTGAAGCGATAGCCCTGCTGATCCGCACTCCAGGCGACGCTACGCCCGCTTTCACGCACATAGCTTTGCAGCTCGGCCAGACGCAGAGCCAGTTGACGGGCTTCTCGCTGTATTCCGTGATCCCGGTCCAGCACCAGCACGCTTAAACCCGCGCTGCTGACAATGCCCACGATCAGCAAGACCACCAGGGTCTCGATCAAGGAAAAGCCCCGCTGAGCCACATCAGTCCCAATTGCCTATATCGGCATCACTGCCCGACCCACCGGCCTGCCCATCCGCCCCCAGCGAGAACACATCAATCTCGCCATGAACGCCGGGTTGCAGATACTGGTACGGATTGCCCCAAGGGTCGTTGGGCAGGCGGTCCATATAAGGACGCCAGTTGCGTGGCTCGGGAGGCTGGGTGGGACGCTGGTGCAGTGCCGCCAGACCTTGAGCGGTACTGGGGTAACGGCCGTTATCCAGGCGGTACAGCTTCAGGGCCTGTGTCAGGGCAGCAATGTCCTGACGAGCGGCGACGGCACGTGCCTGATCGGGACGGTCCATCAGACTGGGGACGACCAGGGCGGCCATAATGCCCATGATGACCACCACCACCATGACCTCAATCAGAGAAAAACCTTGTTGAGCGCGGGACTGAACAGAGCCGGCCAAACGGCGTGCCGGACGGCGAGATAAAGTAGATCGAGACATGAAGGAAATAAGCTACCCAAAAAAACCCAAGCTCTTGTCATACGGGCTTCATGCAGCACACGCACACTAAGAGCCCTTAAGACAGCCATCTCGGCCGTCTGCCAAAGCACTATGCGATGCAGTCTAAATGGGTATTATTTCCGCCATATTTCCGTCACATCTTTGGTTGCGTCTGTGTCAGGCCGGTATCGCTCTGGCCCTGATCAATTTGCTGATCAACCTGTTCCTGCCCTCGGATGGGACCATTGCGCCGGTACTGGAAGAAGACCACCGCGAGCAGATCAGCACGCAGCAAATTGCGCAGTGGTTTGGAGGCAGCACCGCGCTGCCCGAGTTGCGTTTGCATGGCATGATCGTAAGCGGCCAGTCGGGGGCAGCCCTGCTCAGCATCAATCAACAGCCGGTACGTGCGTATCGCCCTGGCCAGGAGCTGGCACCGGGTGTGCTGCTGGATTCGCTGCAACGCGAACACATTGTGATTACGGTCGATGCCGTGCCTCAACAAATCGCCACTGAGCGCAAAGGCCCCGCCATCATTCCCGGTATCCAGCAAGGGGCTAAGCCCTGAATTGAAGAGTTAGCAGTATGATTTAAAGCTGTCTTTCTTCTTCACCCTGGTGGGTATGCCTGCTTTACTTCGTCACTGGTTTGACAGCCTGCGCCCCAAGTCGCTGGCCATTGCACGCCCTGAAATGCTGCGTGCCACGCTAGGCGCCACGCTTAGCGTGTTGTTGGTTTCCTCTCTTAGCCTGTACCTGTCGGATTTTGCACATACGCATCATTGGTTGGTGGCGTCCCTGGCTGCCAGCGCCTTGCTGATTTTTCTGGTGCCAAGCAGCCCGTTGGCACAGCCCTGGAACATATTGCTGGGCAATCTGGTGGGCGCACTCACAGGCATTACCTGCGCGGTGCTGCTCCCTCATCCGATTGCTGCCATTACGATGGCCGTCTGCGTTGCCATGCCCATCATGCTGGCCCTGCGCTGCGTGCATCCGCCCAGTCTGGCAATGGCGGTCTTTCCCGCCCTGAATGGTATTCAGAACTACGACTTCGTCCTGTTTCCGGTGCTGTTTGACTCCTGCGTGCTGATCCTTCTGGGCATGCTGTACAACCGCCTGACCGGCGTGGCTTATCCGCCGGTACATAAACCCGCAACACGTCCGGCCGCCACACCAGCCCGCTTTACGGACCAGGATTACGATGCGGCTTTAAGCCACTACAACCAGACGCTGAACATCAGCCACGATGATCTGGAAAAGCTGGTCGGCTATGTGCACCAGTCTGCCTTCCGACGCAATCTGGGCACACGCCGCTGCTCCACCCTGATGAATGATGCGCCTCTGTCCTGCCTGGTCAGTACGCCCTTGCAGCAGGCCTGGGACATGATGCGCGAGCGCAAGATCAAGGCCTTGCCCGTGCTGGATCAGAACAAGCACGTGATTGGTATCCTGGCCCTGTCGGACTTCTTGCAACGCGCCGGACTGGATCAGCCGGATAATCTGCGCCAGCGACTCAAGCGCTTCTTGAGCCCCCGACAGCGTGCAGCCCCCACAGTAGCCGAGATCATGACTGCGCCTGCCGTTACCGCCAACGCAAACTGGTCGGTGGCAGAGCTGATTCCCTTGTTCAGCCAGGGCCGCCACCGTCACATGCCTGTGGTCAATGACCATAAAGAGTTGGTAGGCATGATTACCCAATCTGACCTGATGCTGGAGCTGTTCAGAATCCTGCAGCCACCACGCGGCAAGCAGGACTGAATATATAGATTCAGCCCAAAAAAAATCCCCACTGTTTGCCATCGCCAAACAGTGGGGACAGATCAGCACCCGTGCGTCCAGCACAGGCGCAGAACCTTGTTACTCGGCCTGCAAGACACCACGGCGCAACTGATCGCGCTCGATGGATTCAAACAAGGCCTTGAAGTTGCCTTCACCAAAACCATCATCGCCCTTGCGCTGAATGAACTCGAAGAACACGGGGCCCATCAAGGTTTCAGAGAAAATCTGCAGCAAGAGACGGCGGTGGCCACCTTCCGATGTGCCGTCCAGCAAAATGCCACGGCTTTGCAGTTCTGCGGTGGGTTCACCGTGTGCAGGCAGGCGGCCTTCCAGCATCTCGTAATAGGTTTGTGGCGGTGCGGTCATAAAGCGCATGCCCATGGCCTTGAGCTTGTCCCAGGAGGCGATCAGATCGTCGGTCAGGAAAGCCACGTGCTGAATACCTTCACCATTGAACTGCATCAGGAATTCTTCGATCTGGCCCGAGCCCTTGGCAGATTCCTCGTTCAGGGGAATGCGGATTTTGCCATCGGGGGCGGTCATGGCCTTGGACGTCAGGCCGGTATATTCGCCCTTGATGTCGAAATAGCGAATCTCACGGAAGTTGAACAGGTGCTCATAGAACTGGGCCCAGTAAGCCATGCGGCCGCGATACACGTTATGGGTCAGGTGATCGATCTCTTTCAGGCCCGCGCCCACGGGATGACGATCCACCCCGTCCAGGTAAACGAAGTCAATATCGTAGATGGAGTTGCCTTCACCAAAACGGTCGATCAGGTACAGAGGGGCACCACCAATACCCTTGATGGCAGGCAGACGCAGTTCCATCGGTCCGGTAGGAATATCGACGGGTTGGGCACCCAGTTCCAGCGCGCGCTCGTAGGCTTTTTGCGCATCACGCACCCGGAACGCCATGCCGCAGGCCGAAGGGCCATGCTCGGCGGCAAAGTAAGCAGCGTGGCTCTTGGGTTCTTCGTTCAGGATCAGATTGATCTCACCCTGGCGATACAGGGACACTTTCTTGGAGCGGTGTACCGCCACTTTGGTGAACCCCATCATCTCGAAGACAGGTTCCATCACACCAGGCTGGGGAGCGGCAAATTCGATGAACTCAAAGCCCATCAGGCCCATTGGATTTTCAAACAAGTCAGTCATAGCAGACTCCAGTTGCAATCAGGTAATCAAAGATGGCGTAAAAACGCCTTGAAACTTGGGCTCAAGCCTTGCAGGGGGGCGCGCAGGATACCCCACGCACACTGCGTGCCAAGTGATCACCAAACAACAATTGAAATCCCAGAAACCTCACAGGCTCTGCTCCAGTGGGCGGGAAGCCGAAATGCATTCCCATCGCCGACATTTATTATCAGGTAAACAGGCCTTTTTTCGATATAGAGCATTACCCTAGAGGCTTCAACCACCTGCTCTAGCGCGCCAGCAGCTGCGGCACGGACGAGACCAGCATGGCAATGCCGGACAGGGTCAACAGACTTAAAACAATGGCCCGAAACGTGCTTTGGCTAATGCCCACATACAGGCGCGCGCCCGCCAGCACAGGGATCAGCACAGCCAGCATCACCAGTCCTATAGACGGCAACAGGATCTGCCAATAAGAGGTACGCCGCCGGGTGAAGGCGGCAATCATCTGCCCTGTCCAGGCACCGCATACCGCCAGCACCGCCGCCAGTTGAGGCTCCAGAAACCAGGCCCAGCAGGACATGGCCACCATGCCAAAGGCAAATCCCGACAAACCCTGCACAAAACCCGCCACAATGGCGCCAACAGCCACCGCCCAGTAAACCGACTCCATCATCCCCCGCTGCTCCTTGCCTGTAGACAAGCGACAGTATCTCTCTTTACGAATCGAGCGGACAGAAAAAAGCCCCCACAATGGAGGCTTCCCAAACTGTTACCGGCGTCGGCCAAGACTGGCCAATCAGGCCTGGTTCAGATTGGTTCAGGCTGGGTCAGCAGCACGCAGATCACGAGGTTGGATCAGCGATTCGGCACGCAACACGTCATTCAGGGTCTCGGCATCCATCAAACCACGCTTGAGAACCACGTCACGAATATTGGTACCTGTCTGGAAGGCTTCGGCGGCAACCGAGGTAGCCGCTTTGTAACCGATGAACGGGTTCAAGGCGGTGACCAGGGAAATGGAACGCTCGATATTGCTTTCCAGGCATTCACGGTTGGCAGTGATACCTACCACGCAGAACTGGGTCAGCGTGTCGCAAGCATTGCTCAACAAAGCCATGCTACGCAACAGGGAGTGAATAATCACAGGCTCAAACGCGTTCAGCTGCAACTGACCGGCTTCAGCAGCCATGGTCACGGTCATGTCGGCACCAATCACTTCAAAGGCAACCTGGTTGACCACTTCAGGGATCACGGGGTTGACTTTACCGGGCATGATGGACGAACCAGCTTGCACGGCGGGCAGACAAATTTCACCCATACCAGCACGAGGGCCACTGGAGAGCAGACGCAAGTCGTTGGACAGCTTGGACAGCTTGACGGCAGCGCGCTTCAACACACCCGACAGGTGCAGGAAACCGCCGCAATCCTGAGTGGCTTCGATCAAATCGTCAGAGACACGCAGTTGAACACCGGATAGATCGGACAAGGCAGCCACAGCCAGCTGAGCATACTCAGGGTGAGCCGTAATGCCGGTACCAATAGCCGTACCGCCCAGATTCACGTCACACATCAGCTTGCGCGATTCTTTCAGACGCACGATGTCTTCGTTGATCATGGTGGCAAAGGCGTTGAACTCCTGACCCAGGGTCATGGGCACAGCATCTTGCAACTGAGTGCGGCCAATCTTCATGTACGAGGAGAATTCCTCGGACTTTTTCAGGAAGGCGTCGCGCAGACGTTCCATGGCGGCAAACAGCGGGTCCAGCGAACGGTAGGCAGCCAGGTGCAAAGCCGTTGGATAGACATCGTTGGTGCTTTGGGCCATGTTCACATCTTCATTGGGGTGAAGATACTGGTACTCGCCGCGCTTGTGCCCCATATGTTCCAAGGCCAAGTTACAAATAACCTCGTTGGCATTCATATTGGTCGAGGTACCTGCGCCGCCCTGAATCATGTCTACCACGAAATGCTCATGGCACTTGCCCGCTTGTACGGCCTGACATGCAGCCACAATGGCGTCGTGCTTATCCTGCTCCAGCAAACCCAGTTTGAAATTGGCCTGAGCAGCTGCCTGCTTGACCAGCGCCAGAGCATTAATCAGTTCCGGGTAAGTTGAAATAGGCGTACCGGTAATGTGGAAATTCTCCTTGGCACGCAAGGTATGAACACCATAATAGACTTCATCGGGGACTTGGCGGTCTCCCAGCAAATCATGTTCGATACGGAACTGACTCATAATTCCTTCGTTTCCTTAATAACGATAGCAAGACTTTTTTGATACGCCTCATACTCAATCCCGGACTACAAACGGAACAAAGCCCTACCATTTCTTGCGAACTTGGCAGGGGCTCGGGGACATGCTGGCAAATACCGCTAATAAGCTTTGGATAATGCTTGTATCCAATTCCGGAAAGCAAAGGCCCGTAAAAAACGGGCCTCTATTGCAATCCGCCAAGCGGGGTGAATGATCCAACCGCCTTTTTTGAAGGCATCGTCGAGCTCGGGAAGCGCTTTGAACATTGTAAACGCCGAGCGCTCACATGCACGTCGTTTTGCGGTTTTTCTTGAGTTGGGCCGCCTTGTCTTCCTGACTGACAGTTGAAAACTCGCTTAATTTAGCGGTGTATCTCCGATATAGCTCGCTCATCATGTCTGTAACAAGAGTCTGGCGCTTTGGACACGAGCGTTGCGCGCTTGCATCATTTTGATGCGTTCAAGCCATAAGACTCACAGCACAGGATCAAAAATCATCCCATGCTGCCCGGATAGGAAGTCCGGAAACCTTGCAGTTTGAGAAAAAAAGGAAGGCAAAAGAGTATACACAAGCTTTACGACTATTCTGTAAACCCATAGCCGCTTATACTGAAAAAAATTGACCTTATTTTACTAAATGAAAATTCCTAATCAATAAAAGATGTTTAAATCAATAAAAATGGAATTAAAAAATAAGATAAATTTCCACATTAAAAGCAGCGGCTCAGTAATAAAAGAAAGCAAACCCGTTTTTATTGGGTTTTATTGATTCTTTCTAAATAACTACTGCTCTTTGCCGCGCACTCCTTAACGGCACAGCACTATGAAATTACTCGATCTGAAATATCAAACTATCCTGAGCGAATCCCAACGCCAGGCCCACCCTAAAACCGAGGATATCGAACTGTGTTTACGCGTTCTGTCGCTGGCCTCCAGCATTAATCGCGCTTCCAGCTCTGTTCTGAACGAATTTGGTCTGTCCGAAGGACGTCTGGTTCTGCTGTTCTTGCTTAGCCGCCAACCCTCTGGCCTGAGCCCCGCGCTATTGGCAGAACAAGCTGGCGTGACCCGCGCCACCATCACCGGCCTGCTCGACGGGCTGGAACAGCAGCAATTGCTGGTACGCCAGAACAATACCTCGGACCGCCGCGTGCTCACTGTTAAACTCACCGAGGCCGGACAAGAGTTGTGCGAGCACCTGCTGCCCTATTACATCGAGTGGCTATCGGGCGTATTTAGTCATGTGCCCCAAGACGTGCGCGAACGCTTGTCCAATTTGTTATCCAAAGCCCTGCAAGGCAACGACACACCGGAAATCAAAGTTGAAAAGCCTCTTTCGCACACCATCCCCGGAACCATGCAGCGCAGTTATATGGCTTAAGGCGCAAACTCGCCTTGCCCCAGGGTCGACCTTGTCGTCGGCCCTACACCGTCAAGGGTGGCAACCGTATCGGTGCCACCCTTTGTTTTCGTCCCTGCAAGGCTGAAACTTATGGATGCTGCTGTTATGGATGCCATGAAAAAATGGCCCAATGTACCCGCTGTCAGCGGGTATATCTCTTTGGATCAGTCTGGTCATTGGCGTCATCACCCGGCTGGCGATGCTAACCAGCACCCAGGGAAAGTGGGCGAGCGCATTGCCCACCAGGGTTTGTTGGCATTTTTCAACCGCAATTATCAGGCGGACGAACAAGGCCGCTGGTTTATCCAGAATGGTCCGCAACGTGTTTATGTCCGTCTGGACGCCGCCCCACTGATTGTGTCCCTGGCCCAGGATCAAGCTCATTTGCAAGACCATACTGGCCGACCTGTTGAAACTATTCAGGCCTGGTACATCAGCGCTGAGGGCAGGCTCTATTTGCGCACCTCCGCAGGCCCGGCCTTGTTGGCGGGTCGTGATGTTCCTGCCCTGCTGGAACAGTTACGCACAGACCAACACGGCCTGGAGAGTCTGGATCTGGAGCAAGCCCAGCGCAGCGAGGGCTGGTCCTTGCCCGCTTACCCACAAGCCTTTTCCCTGACAGTCTGGTCGTCCTGCGTGTCGCCCGCCGAGGAATTGGCGTATATTGTTTTGCCAGAGCCCGATCCCATTTGAACCGCCATCACAGAATCTGCATGACCCAGCCATCCGCCTCTTTCTATTTCCCCGCCCCACGCACGCAAAACTTCTGCAATCAATGTGGCAGCAAATTGACACGCCTGGTGCCCCCGGACGATAACCGCATGCGTGATGTCTGCGAAAATTGCGGCGCGGTGCACTACCAGAATCCCCGCAATGTGGTCGGTATTGTGCCCATGTGGAAGGACGATCAGGTCTTGCTGTGCCGTCGCGCTATCGAGCCGCGCTACAACACCTGGACCTTGCCCGCCGGTTTCATGGAGCTGGGCGAAACGCTGGGGCAAGGCGCCTTGCGTGAAATGGGCGAGGAAGCGGGTGCGCAAGTCGAACCCGGCCCACTCTTTACCGTTATCAGCGTACCTTACGCTGAACAAGTTCACGTGTACTACTTGGCCAAAGTCATCAGCGACGTGCTGGACCCCGGTCCGGAGTCCCTGGAAGCCCGCTTCTTCCACCTGGACGACATCCCTTGGGACAACCTGGCTTTTCGCACCGTAACCGCCACCCTGGAGCGTTACGTCGAAGACCACAAGGCAGGCCGCTTCCAGATTCACGAATTTGATATCGCCCCCCGCGACCACGGCTGATCATGTCGCTTGTATGGGTCGCTCCTGATCAGGCCCTGCCCAGCCCTGAACACGCCAGCCCCGACGGGCTGGTGGCTGCCGGTCTGGATTTAAGCGTTCCACGCCTCCTGGAAGCCTATAGCCAGGGCATGTTTCCCTGGTACAGCCCTGGCGACCCGGTTCTGTGGTGGTCTCCTGATCCGCGCATGGTGCTGGAGGTCGATCAATTCAAGATTTCCCGCTCCCTGGGCAAAAAACTGCGCCAGATTGCACGGCAGCAAGATCAGGACGACGCCCCTGTCCGTGTCACCTGCGATCTGGCCTTTGAGCAAGTTATAGGCCAATGCGCCGCCCAACGTAGTGCGACCGGCACCTGGATCAGCCCGGATATTGAGCAGGTCTATACAGATTTGCACCACAGTGGCTACGCCCACAGCGTAGAAACCTGGATGGGCGGCAAGCTGGTCGGCGGTTTGTATGGGGTGAATCTGGGCCGCTTTTTCTTTGGCGAATCCATGTTTGCCTTGCAAACCGATGCCAGCAAGATCGCCCTGGCCCATCTGGTGGAGTTCCTGAAGTTCGCGGGCATCCCGTATATAGACTGCCAGCAAGAGACATCGCATCTGGCCAGTCTGGGTGCCAGCCCCATCCCCCGGAAAGACTTTATGGCTGCCCTGAGCTGGGCCAAAGATCAACCCAGCCCGGTCTGGCCGCGTGGGGCATTGCAACTAGGCCTGCCCCCAACTTGCTAGGCTGGCGCGAGCATCCCATAATGGCTCTATCACGCTTGGCAGAGTCGCATGAATTATCCCAAAGCACCCAGTCCCCAAACGCTGCAATTCTATTCCACGGCCAGCTATCGTTGCAGTTACCTGCCAGAACAACAGGCACGCTCGCTGGTTGCCGCTCCTGCTCACCTGATTAACGACACGGTTTACTCCAAGCTGGTCCAGCAAGGCTTTCGACGCAGCGGCACCTTCACCTATCGCCCCTATTGCGACCAGTGCCGCGCTTGCCTGCCCCTGCGTTGTGACACCCTGCATTTTCAGCCTGACCGTGCCCAGCGCCGTGCCAAAAAACGCCACGGCAATCTGGTCGTACAAGACCTGCCCCTGCACTGGAATGCCGAACACTACGAGCTGTACCGCCGTTACCAGGCCAGTCGCCACCCCGGCGCCGGCATGGACGAGGACGACCAGTCTCAGTACGCCCAGTTTCTGCTGGCCAGCCATGTCACTTCGCGCCTGCTGGAGTTTCGTGAACCCGACGGTACCTTGAAAATTGTGGCCGTCATCGACGTGCTGCAAGACGGGCTTTCCGCTGTCTATACCTTTTTTGATCCCGACGACACCGGCAGTCTGGGCACCTACGCCGTGCTCTGGCAGTTGGACTATTGCCGTCAACAATCCCTGCCCTGGCTCTATTTAGGCTACTGGATCGAAGAAAGCCGTAAAATGGCCTACAAAACCCGCTTTCGCCCCTACCAGCTCCTGATGAAAGGTCGTTGGGAATGGCTGGCTTAACGTCCTCTTTTATCGATCCCCATGTCTGCCCTATTCAGCCTTTATCCCTTGGCTCGCCGGGTGCTGTTCAGTCTGGATGCTGAACACGCTCACGAACTGACTCTGAAATCCCTGCATTGCGCCCACCAAACTCCTATTTTGGGCAGTTTGCTGAAAGACCTGCCCAGCAAGCCTCTGGAACTGATGGGTTTGAAGCTGCGCAATCCTGTGGGTCTGGCCGCAGGCCTGGATAAGAATGGCGCGCATATTGATGCCCTGGGCGCACTGGGCTTTGGTTTTGTCGAAGTTGGCACAGTGACCCCGAAAGCGCAGCCCGGCAATCCCAAACCACGCCTGTTCCGCTTGCCTGAAGCCAATAGCCTGATCAATCGCTTTGGCTTTAACAACCACGGCCTGGATACCTTTATTGAAAATGTGCGCAAAAGCCAGTTCCGCTCGCAAGGCGGCATTCTGGGCCTGAATATTGGCAAGAACGCGAGCACCCCTATTGAACAGGCCGATCAGGACTATCTGACGTGTCTGCGTGCGGTCTACCCCCACGCCGATTACGTCACTGTGAATATCTCCTCACCCAACACGCAAAACCTGCGTGCCTTGCAGGCTCAGGATGAACTGGCTCGTCTGCTCGGTTCCTTGCAAGCGCTACGTACGGAATTGGCACAAGAACACCAACGCTACGTGCCCATTGTGGTGAAAATCGCCCCTGACCTGGATCAATCACAAATTGATGCCATTGCGGACACGGTTCCATCGCAAGGTCTGGACGGCATTATTGCCACCAATACCACCTTGTCGCGCGATGCCGTACAGGGTTTGCGCCACGGCCAGGAGCAAGGCGGTTTGTCCGGTCCACCAGTGCACGAATTATCCTTGAACGTCATTCGTCGTCTGCGCGAGCAACTAGGCCCCGACTTCCCTATTATTGGTGTTGGCGGTATTGAATCTGGCCGTCAGGCTCAGGAAAAGATCCAGGCCGGAGCCCAGGCGGTACAGCTGTATACCGGCTTGATTTACAAAGGCCCGGCCCTGATTTCCGAGTGCATTCGCGCCCTGTAAAACGCATCGTGCCCGCGTAACGCGTGCACTAGCACCCTGAAGCACGTTCACTATTGGCACTGCACGCAAGAAAAAAGCCAGCTCAATGAGCTGGCTTTTTCTTTAGCGCCTGATTAAATCAGACAAGCAAAAACTTACTTCTTGCTGGTAGCAGCAGTCGCAGCAGCGGCAGCGGCTTCAACCGTTTTGTTGCTGGCTTCGGTGACTTGAGCAGCAGCTTTCAGGCTGGCGTTGGTGGCAGCCTGGATGTTGCTTTCAGCAGCATCAGCAGCTTGGCGAGCAGCCTTGACAACGGTTTCAGCAGCGTTGGAAGCCGTGGCGAAGGAAGACTTCAGCAAAGCAACAGCGCTTTCGGTACCGGTAGGCGCATTTTTGGCCAGCTGGTCGATAGCGTCAGCGGCGTGCTGTTGACCTTGAGCCAGTTGAGCTTCAGCGATACGCGACAGGTTCAGTTGCAGATCGGAGAAGATGTCGTAAACGCTTTTGCCGTATTCCAGAGCCTGGGCAGCATTAGGCTTGGCCACGCTTTGCGACAGGGCCACAACGTCTTGCACGTCTTTGGCGTTGATAACTTGCTGGGATTGGCCTGCCGCTTGTTCCAGCGAGCTGCGCAGCAGATTCAGGTTCAGACCAACCAGTTTTTCAAAGCCTTGCAGCAATTGACCTTGAGCAGCGAACAGGTTGTTCAAAGTAGCTTGTTGGGATTCCAGTACGTTTTGTGGAATAGCACTCATGATGTTTTCCTTGGAGATACGTGGCCTGGGTCAAGCCAGCGTGAAATTAGTGTCAGTGTTACTAGACAAGGGTCTGAAGAAGGCCCGGCCCATTCGCAACTACGCAAGGCAAACCTTCTATGTTGCACCGCAACAATTCAACTTTAAGCGCTATCCAAAACAAAGTCAACGTAATTTGTTGCGCTGCAACAAAACCGTCATGGACTTGTAATCAAGACTGGAAAAACAACACTAAAACACAGACTTAACGCTGTTTGTCGTATCCCAGCGTTTCGGAAATTTTAGCGGCGGTATTCAGCAAAACGGGAATCCAGTCGTCGTGCAAACGCTCGGCCGGAGCAGATAAAGACAGACCGGCCAAAAGCTTGCCGGTGTCGTCATACACACCAGCCGCAATACAGCGCACACCCATCTCCAGCTCCTCGTTATCGCGGGCATAGCCCAGACGACGAACTTGCGCCAATTCGCGCTCCAGCAATTCCAGTTGAGTAATGCTGTTACGGGTAGCACCGGCCAAGCCGGTACGCATGACGTAGGCCCGCACCTGACGCGGTTCCCAGGAAGCCAGAAACAGCTTGCCGGTCGAGGTCAAATGCAAAGGTGCATGGCCACCAATGGCGCGCACCACCTGCATACCCGAGCTCTCGCTCCAGGAACGTTCCACATAGACAATTTCATCGCCCTGCTGCAAGGACAGATTCACCGTTTGTCCGGTGTACTTGTGCAGCTCGCGCATGGGGCCCAGGGAAGCCGCACGCACATTCAGACGGCCTTTAACCAGGGAGCCCAGCTCCAGCAAACGCATGCCCAGTCGGTATAAACCGCTGTCCACGCGCTCCACATAACGCCCCACTACCAGATCGTTCAGGATACGGTGAGTGGTTGAGGTATGCAGGCCAGTTGCAGCCGCCAGATTCTTCAATGCCACTGGCTCAGATTGCTTGGCCAGTTCGTCCAATAGAATCATGGCGCGTTCCAGAACCTGGATCGACATCTGACCACCATTGTTTGACGACGCGCCTGAGGGCGTAAAGGAATTTGTTGTCATTATTAGGAGAATTATGATGCAACGCAACAAATTCCATAATATGAAATGGTCGCGCGCTTGGCAAGCGCTATTTTAGCGCAGGGCTCAAGCTCCCGCCCAAGTCCAGCACCTGCTGGCGCAAATAAGCCAAGGCCTCTGCCGCCGGTTCCGGCTCCCCTTTAACGCCCAGATCAATATGTGGCTGTCCGCCCGCTTCCCCCACGCTGGGCAGGCTAAACGCTTTCACACCTGGCCAATTTAGCTCTACATGCTCCATGGCCGGCGTAATACGCGACTCTGGCAAGTTAAAGGCCAGGAAAGAGTGTTCGACTCGATGAGCCAGATGGTGCAGTTCCCGATAGCGAGTATCCAGCGTCCACTCCATCATGGGCCAGGCCATCACAGGAAAACCCGGCATGAAGGTGTGATTGTGAATGAAAAAACCGGGAATCTTGTTGTAGACGTTGGGCACAATTTCGGCACCCACCGGGAACACACCCATCTGCAGGCGCTGCTGGTTCTCGGGCAAGGACATATCCGCACTACCCACGCCATTACGCTCATTTTCAGCACAGCGCTCAGCAATCAAGGCTGCGGCCTCGGGATGCAGCCTCAGCTCCACACCCAAAGCCTTGGCCGCCGCCTGGCGGGTTTGATCATCCGGTGTCGCACCAATCCCACCACAGCAAAACACAATATCCGGCGTCGCAAAACTGCGCTCCAGGGTGGCGGCAATCGTATCCAGGTCATCAGGGATGATCTGGGCGCCTCCCAGCTGCAAGCCCCTGGCCCCCAGCAGCTCGATCAGTTTTGAAAAGTGTTTATCGTAGCGACGTCCCGACAGGATTTCGTCGCCAATAATAATCAGACGAATAATGGCTTGATCCTTAGTTGTCATGGTCAATAAGCGTAGTAGAAGCCGCTGCTGCCTCGTGCTGGCGCAGGCGACGAAGGTTTTCCAAAGAGAAGTGGGCAAACACCAGAGCCGAGAACACAGGCAAGACCAGCCAGGCCGGTGGAATCAGGTTCAAAAGGGCAAAGATCAGACCGATCAACCAGTACTGGCTATTCAGACGGGACCACAGATATTTGCGCTCTTGCACATTCGCGTGCTCAACCAGGGAATCCACCCGCAACATGCGCGTCAGGGCAAAAACCCACCACAGCACGGGCAAAATCAGCGCAAAAGGAGGAAAAATCCATAACGGCAAGGTGACCAGCCAACCCACTACAAACAAGGTTCCCACCCACACCGCGTTCCAGACGCTGTAGACCGTGGCATTGTGGCCTTGCTTGATCAGATCGGGATAGTCTTTCTGCTGCAAATGGCCCAGGACCAAAGGCATGACCAGCACAGCGGCAATAATCAGGCCCAACACACCGGCCAGAGGCAACAAAATGCCTAAAGCCAACAAGGGCGCCAGATACACTTTCAGCGAGAACAGGCCCAAGCCCACCAACCACTGATCCACGGATTCAAAGGCATTCCAGCCCCCCAGCAGCTCCAGCAACCAGGTCTGAATGGGGGTCCACAATAGCCAGCTCAGTAAAATCAGGCCCACAAACATGATCAGGAAAGGCATGACCAGGGCCACCAGCATGCGTGGCTGAAATTGCGACACCAAAGAACGCTTGAAGGCGATGGAGATGCTGGCCCAACCGCCAGCAGGGCCCGATCGCGATGGGGCAGACGAAGATACGGACATACTGCTCCTGCTAAGCAAAATCGATTACCCGAGTATCATAGACACAGTCGCTTCTTTTTGTCTGTATGAAATTATGGCCTTGTTCAACGCCCAACACGATCTGACCGCCCTGGCGGCCCACCTGCAAGCCGAACCCGATGCTTTGTTGATTGCCTGTTTCTGCGCCGAATGGTGCAAAACCTGTCAGCAGTATCAACCCGCTTTTGAGGCTTTGGCCACACAGTTTCCCCAGGCTTGCCTGATCTGGATTGATATTGAAGAGCAGCCCGAGCTAGTGGGCGATGAAGATATTGAAGATTTCCCCACGCTGCTGATCCAGAACGAAAATGGGACCGTTTTCTACGGTCCCATGCTGCCTCATATCGAACATCTGGAGCGTCTGGTGCACAGCATCTCCGAACGCAGCCCGGTCGTTGATGCCGGGCCTGGGGATTTGCGCGCCTTAGTAGCGGCCGCCGCCTAACAGCACACCCACCGAACGCTTGCGCGTTGTATTGGAAGGAGTCGTCACCGCTGGCTTGGGCGCAGCAGCGGTCGATGGCTCGTAAGGCTTGAGGAAAAATTCATCCACGGGTGGCGTGTTCGACTGATACGAACGACGCTCGCCACGCTCGTGACGGTTGGAACCGGAACGGGACGAGGAGGCAGCCGCTGGCAGATCCAGCTTCAGACGTGGCACAGCCGTGCCAATCAGCTTCTCAATTTCTTGCAGCAAATGCTCTTCATCAGGAGCCATCAGGGCAATGGCTTCACCCGAGGCGCCAGCACGACCAGTACGGCCAATACGGTGCACGTAGTCTTCAGCGTTGTACGGCAAGTCCACGTTGATCACGCAAGGCATACCGGCCACGTCCAGACCGCGGGCGGCCACATCAGTTGCTACCAACACATCCACACTGCCGCTCTTGAAGGCGTCCAGTACCTTCATGCGCTCCAGCTGGCTTTTATTGCCGTGGATGGATTCCGCCTTGATGCCTTCACGCTCCAGATAGCGGGCCAGTTGACCAGCACCAATCTTGGTATTGGAAAAGACGATAGTCTGGGTCAGCTTCTTGGTCTTGATCAGATGCGCCACGGCACGACGCTTCTCGTCCGCCGACATGGGATACACCACCTGGGTGACTGTCGATGCGGTCGCGTTACGGGCAGCCACTTCGATCTCGACCGGATCATTCAGGAAGTTGCGGGCCAGCTTGCGGATTTCCTTGCTGAACGTCGCCGAGAACAACAGGCCCTGACGATTCTTGGGCAGCAAGGACACAATACGGTCCAGATCGGGCAGGAAGCCCATATCCAGCATGCGATCAGCTTCATCCAGCACCAGAATGCTGACCTGGCTCAAGTTGATCGTGCGCTGATCAATGTGATCAAGCAGACGACCTGGGGTGGCGATGACAATTTCAACACCACGGCGCAGGGCTTCTTTTTGCGGACCAATATCCACACCACCGAACACCACCGTCGAGCGCAAGGGGACCGATTTGCTGTAGAGCGCAATGCTCTCGGCCACCTGGTCGGCCAGCTCGCGTGTTGGTGTCAACACCAAAGCCCGCACCGGGTGGCGGGCGGGCGAAGCGCTGGTCGTGGCGTGCGCCATCAGACGATTCAGGATAGGCAAGGAAAAGGCTGCCGTCTTACCTGTACCCGTCTGGGCTGCCCCCATGACATCACGGCCGGCCAGCACCACGGGAATCGCCTCGGCCTGAATAGGCGTAGGCTTGGAATATCCCGCCTCGGTAACGGCGCTTAATATTCCAGGGTGCAGACCGAAATCAGCAAACGTAAGGTCATTGGGGGTCGAAGGAGTTTTATCTGTCATGTACGCAAAAAGTCGGCTTGCCACCAGTGGCAAGCATTTGTAACAATCCTATTTTAACTTATGCCCGCCTGCCTCACAGCAGTCACGGGCATGTCAGTACTCGGGTCAGGATTTTATGGCATCACGGCACGTATCAGCCAGAACGCCACCATCCCGGCCACGATTACCCAAACAGCGTTACGGGTACGGATGAACACCAGCACAGCCACCAGGCTGGCCAGAGCTTTAATATCCAATCGGGGGGTGTCGCCGTAAGCCCAAGGCAAAAGTTCCGGGATAATGATTGCTGCCAGAGCAGCTACCGGAGCAAAGCGCAAGGCGCGCCGCATACGTTCGGTCAGGGGCAGCAAATCACCAAACATGAAATAGCCGGAGCGGGTGAGCAAGCTGCACAACACCAACAGGGCGATTGCACCCAAAACGTACCAATCATACTGCCAATCGCTCATCACCGTGCATCCCTATGCCGTTGCAGTTGTTCTGCCGCCACGCCAGCCAGCACTCCGCCAAGCACCGCTGCCACCAGCCCCAAACGCAGGGGCAGCGCCTGTCCGACCCATGCAATCACGCTGGCCGTAATCAAACAGGCCCACATGGCACGGTTGTTGACCAAGGGAATCAGGAGCGCCAGCAGGGCCAGAATGGCCGCAAACTCCAGCGACCAGGAAGGCGGCACATAGGCACTGAGCACAATGCCTGACAAGGAGGCAATCTGCCAGCTTAGCCAACCAGGCAGGATGATTCCCAGGTAATACCAAAGATGCTCGCGAGAGCCGCGCTCTTTGGAGTCGCCATACTTGGACATGAACAGCACAAACACCATGTCACTGGTGATATAGCCCAGGCCCAGGCGTTTCTTCCAGCTCAGATGACGAAAAAAAGGCTGCAAGGCCGCTCCAAAAATAATGAAGCGAATATTGACGATGAACCCGGCAGTGAAAATCAACCACAAGGGCGCGTGGGACTCGATCAGCGGCAAGGCCGTCAGCTGGGCCGAGCCCGCATACACAAACAAGGTCATCAAGGTGGCTTCAAACCCGCTCAAGCCGGACTTGACCATGGCCACGCCCGTTACAAAGCCCCAGACCACAGTGGCAATCAAGGCGGGAATGAAGTCGATGAAACCGGCGCGCATGTGTACACGATCCTGTGCACTAGGCAACAAGGCCGATAATCTTGTGATGGCTGACACGCCGTCTCCTGAGATGTGCTGCCCGCAAGCTGTAAACAGCGGCGGCAGCTTTGCTTATGATTTTTCTTATTCTAGAAGCAAAACCGAGGCACGAACATCTTGCTCTGTTGATAAGGTCAAGAAAAAACAGGCCGGGTCTTGCTACAATCGCTAGTCTACGCACGTAAAGTTCGGCACCGCCGTTGCGTGCACGGTATTCTTACCTCTCTCATTGTTATCAGGAACCTTATGAGCGCCGCTATCGAACCTAAAAAAGCAGATCACGAACTGATTATGGTCGGAGCCGACGATCTGCCCGTGCACTGCCCCCGTCCAGGTGGCACACTGTGGAACATGCACCCCCGCGTGTATATCGATATCAGCAAGACCGGCGAAGCCGCTTGCCCTTACTGTGGTGCCCGCTACCGCCTGAAAGAAGGCGAGAAAGTTAACGGTCATTAATTTCTGAATCTGGCTTCGTTGGACCCCACTGCTCCCCCCTCTGGCAATGCGATAGAGCCGGGCCCTGTGCCCGGAGCTGACGCGCAACCCTGGCGTCATGCCGATACGGTTGCCCGTCTGGATGCCAGCGCCTGCCCCCTGCCCGCCTGGTTACCTGGCGGACACATACAGACCATTCATGGGGCATTTTTTGCCCGCCATCACCATATCGCCTTTGTCCGTCAAAGGATTGATACACCCGATGGCGACTTCCTGGACCTGGACTGGACCGGGCCTGGCCTGTTTGCCGACAAGCTGGCCAACGGTGCCACCGCCCAACCCGACGCCCACTTATCCCGCACCGCCGCCCGTCGCTGGATGCAACCCCAGGATTGGGACAGCCTGCCCAGCACGGCCGATACCCATGCCCTGGTTCTGTTTCATGGGCTGGAAGGCAGCAGCCGCAGCCATTACATCCAGGCAATCGCCCAGTACTTCCGCGCCCGTGGCTGGATTGTGGTGGTCGCTCATTTCCGGGGCTGCTCGGGCTTCCCGAATCGCATGGCACGCGCCTATTACTCGGGTGACTCGGAAGAAATCAGCTTTATCCTGAATACGGTTCGAGGCCATCTGCCCAATGTGCGCTGGCACGTAGCCGGCACCTCGCTGGGCGGCAATGCCATGCTCAAATATTTGGGGGAAGCGGGTGATGAAGTGTCCTGGTTGCAGGCATGTGCATCCATTTCGGTACCACTGGATCTGGTCGCTTGCGGCCGCTACCTGTCCGAATCCCGAATGGGCCGCTGGTTTTACTCGCCCTATTTTCTGAAAAGCATGCGCAGCAAGCTGCAGGACAAGACCCACCGTTTTCCAGGCATGGTCGATACTGCCCGCTTGAATCAGGCCCGCACCATACGCGACTTCGACGACATTTATACCGCGCCCATGCACGGCTTCAGCCATGCGCTGGATTACTGGACGCGCGCATCCAGCAAGCCTTTGCTGCGCAATATCAAAATCCCTACGCTCGTTTTGAATGCTCGCAACGATCCTTTCGTGCCGCATGCCAGCTTGCCGACCATTCAGGACTGCTCGGACTCCATCCTGCTGCATCAACCTGCCGAAGGCGGGCACGTCGGTTTCATCACGGGCAGCATCCCCGGCAATATGGGTTGGTTACCCGCAAGACTGGCCCGCTTCTTTGAAACCAATAGCTAAGATTGGCTAAAGCGGGCCTGCGGGCTCATCAGGAGCGGAAACGCTCCAGCAAGATACGCTCACTTTCCACACGTTCACGCAATTGACGAATCTGCGTATCCAGCTCGGATTGCTGATAGAAGTCCTGGGTCAAATTGCGGGCCTGCTGCAATTGCTCCACAGCGGTAGGCAGAGCCCCCACTAATTGATAGTACTCAGCCATGGTACGTCGGGCCTTTACACCGTCGCCCAAACGATCATAGGTTTGTGCCAGCAACTGATGCAGCTGGGGTTCATCAGGCCATTGCTTGATACGCTCCATCAAGAAAGCCTGCGCCTGATCGTTTTGCCCCAATTGCTGCAAAACCTGCACATAAGCCAAAGCCACGCCTTGGCTCTTGGGCCAACGCTGCCAGGCCTGCTTGGCCAAATTCAAAGCACCTTGCACATCTCGATCGGCAATCGCAATGCGTATACCCAGGGTATCCAGCTCCGGAGCCTGGAATTTGCCCTGTCCCCGCGCTTCGGTCAGATGCGCACGAGCCTGTTCATAATCCTGACGGCCTTGCGCAATATAGGCCAGACCGTATTGCGCCGCAGAGCGCTCCAGATCACTTTGTGACTGGTTCGTGCTTTGCAGCGCCTGCTCCAGAACACGCAAGGACTGCCCACCCCCAGCCTGCATCACCATCAACTTCGCACGGATATACCAGAACGAAGGGGTGTCCTGATAATTACTGGCTGGCAGACCGCGCACCCGGTTACTGATGTCCGATTCACGCTGCTGAGACATGGGGTGAGTGCTGGCGTACTCATTGGCTGTCGCGCGCTCATTCAGACGCGAAGCCGCGGCCAGACGCTGAAACATCTGCACCATGCCTTGTGGCTCATAACCAGCCTTGAGCAGCATCTCGAAACCGACGCGGTCAGCTTCTTGCTCGGCCTGACGAGAAAAACCCAGCTGCCTATCCACGGCCGCTGCTTGTCCGAAAGCAGCCGCCCCCATCGCCAGGTCACCACTGCCCGCCAGGGCCCCCAACAAGGCTCCGGCCAGAGCAGCAATCAGCAAATGGTTGCTTTGCGCACTTTGGGTAATACCGCGAGCCACGTGACGTTGCGCTACGTGGGCAATTTCGTGAGCCAGCACCGAGGCCAATTCGGACTCGGACTGTGAAGCCGTGAACAGCCCGCTATGAATACCGATATAGCCACCGGGCAAGGCGAAGGCGTTGATGCTGCTATCACGCAGGGCAAATACCGTCACTGGCTGCGCCATGGCAGGACCGTACTGGGCCAGCTTGCGGCCCATATCCGTCAAATACTGATTGATATCCGGGTCCGAGACATAGTCGGGTGAACGCCTGCCCTGCTCCATGATGGCATTGCCCAAAGTCCGCTCCAAAGCCGGAGACAACTCGGCACCCGAAGCTGCTCCCATTGAAGGGATGCCCACAGGCTGCGCCTGCACAGGCAACACTGAACCGAAAGCCAGCGACAAAGCCAGGCATAGAGAAAGCGCGGAACGGGCGGGTTTAAACTGCATGGATACTCCCGACAAAATCAATTGGCCCTGACCATCATAGCGCTTGTCCGCTTGCGAGATTCTGGCAAACGGTGACGCGCTGACAGGCGCATCAAGGTGCCCAAGGCATACAAAAGGCCAAACACTTCAACCAGACCGGCCAGCACCCACATAATCAGGCCACCCATGACCTGATCAGCCAGCGCATCCATACCCGGAATGGCACGACCGCATAAATCGAAAATCGGATAAAGGTCGTATTCAGTAAATGTGATGACGGCGCCCACAATCATCTGCGGCACCATCGTAATAACCGGCGAAAGTATACGCCCACCCACCGACAGCCGGGCCGGTGGTGAAGGCCGACGATCCAGAATCAGGTTCCAGTACATGATCCCGCTGATGACCACAGACCAATTCATCAAACGGTACAAACGCCAGTCCAGCATGGAATAGAACTGCACCGTAGGCAGCATCCAGATCAGGACCAGGAAAACAAACAGAAAGGCGACCAGTATCGGGTTGGTCAGGACAGCCTGAACACGTCGGCCACTGGGTCGGCGCAACCATTGAGCCAAAGCCCGCCGCCAGCTCAACGGCAGCCCCGCACGCAAGGTTTGACCGGGATAGGCACCCATCAGGAACAAGGGGCCCAGATGATGCAAGATCAAATGCTGGGCCCGATGGATGAAGAACATGCGCTCGGCGTAATAGTCCAGGCGCGTGTGCAAGGAAAGGTAGAGGAGAATCAGGCCAATCCAGAAGAAGGACTGGCGCAAAAGATTGGGGCGGTGTACTTGCCGCCCCCGGACGTACAAAGCGATGACCAGCAAGAAGGTCAAAAGCAGAACAGGAGAAAACTCCCAAGGTGTCAGCCAGTCGAGCAAGGACATAGCAGCGCCATCCGCAACAAATCCAGTTGCGGTTTAGTTTATAGCAATACGCTCCCGCCCTGCCCACTTCACATTCAGCACACCGGGATAATCCCGAATCAGTCGGGCACGCTGCATCAGTTCTGCACGCAGCTCAGGCGGGCAAGTCAAGGTCACGCACGCCGTATCGTGCGTATCGGAATGGTCTACCTGCACATTGGCCACGCGGATGCCCGCGGTATTCAGGTCCGAGTAAATACGACGCCGGATCTGGGCCAGATCGCCACGAGGGCAGACAACCGTCAAACGGGAGACGGACAAAGGGGCACGAGCACGCAGGGCAGAAGCCTGGATGCCGGCACGGCGCAAAAAGAGATCGAAAATACGCATACATTCCCCCTATTGCACATAAAAGTTGCAACACATCAGGATTCAGAAAGCCAAAGGCTTTCCAGAGAATGAAATGGCGGGGAATTTGAGGCAGCAGAACAGCCGCCTGAGACACCACGCCCTGAAATTTCCAGGACGCGGCAAGCTGTGAAGGAATCAGCGGGCCTGAACGCGCCTGGACATAGATAGGTCGAACATAGATCGACTAGCACTGTCGCCGGGGTCGGGATTCACCACACAGCTCCTATAAAACTAAAGAACCCGTATTGTAACGTGCGCAAGCCCTCGCCACAAGGGCAGGCCTGTGAAAAACCTTTACTTTACAAGGCACTTGATGTGTTTAATACACAGACAGATCCAGCCAGCCCATATAACGATAAAAGGCCATGATGATGTGTACCAGCCAGAACAGGCTGATATTGGCAAAGGCAACCGTCGAGACCACCGCTGTCAGGACGCTGGGCCAGCCATGCTGATTGTGTTGCTCGCTTTGGGGGTTGTAGAGCGCGTCAAATTTTTCGGGGCTACGCAGCGCCAGAATCACGGCCTCGATAATCCCGGCACTGACCGGCAAGATCAGCAAATTGGGGAATAACGAATCCAGCCCCTGCTGAAACATCAGCGTTCCCAGAATGGCCAGGCTGGTAAACATCAAAGGGACATACCAAAAACGTCTGCCCAGATAGCGGTGCTGTGCGCCCACCACACCTAATAGAAGAGACAGCCACGCAGCGGTGACTTTATGGCGAAAAGGTTTGGTCTGTTCAAATGACAAAGTCTGCTGAGACATGCAGGGCATCCAATCCGGGCTTGTGCTGCCAGCCATTGCGCACAGCTGTCATTTGCTTAAAGCCAATTTGACAGCCACCTTCCCGTACAATACCTGAATTACTTCCTTGCCGTCATGAGGTCCCCCATGAATGCCACCGACTACGACATCGCCATTTGTGGCGCCGGTCCCGTAGGCGCATCTTTGGCGCTAATGCTGGTTGCCCAGCACCCAAGCCCGTCACGCATTGCCGTTCTGGGGAAAAACTTCAATCTGGCCAGTACCGAACATGCCCAGGGCGATCCACGCACCCTGGCCCTCAATCACGGCAGCCGTCGCCTGATTCTGAATCAGCTCAAAGCCTGGCCCGAGCGCGCCGCCCTGATGCGCACCGTGCATGTTTCCCAAAAAGGACGTCTGGGCCGTTGTCTGATTCAAGCCGACGAACTGGGTGTACCTGACCTTGGCGCCGTGGTTCATTACGATGATTTGCTCTGGGCCCTGCATGCCCGGCTCCGGGACAGCGGCGTCACGCTGCTGCCCGCTCAGGAGGCCCGTACCCACTCCGCCCCCAAACAGATTCTGGTCGACCACGATGCGGGTCAAGCCACAGCCTTGATTGCCGTACAGTGTGATGGCGTCCGCCCTACCGGCGTGCGACGCGATTATGGTCAACATGCCTTGTTGACGACGGTGCGCGCCAGCCAGCCTCAAACCGGCTGGGCCTACGAGCGCTTCACCGAGCACGGCCCCTTTGCAGCTCTGCCCCACCCTGACGCTCCCGATCTATATGCCATCGTCTGGTGCAATAGCCCGGAACGCAGCCAATCCTTGGCCGAGCTGCCTGTTCAAGAGTTCCAGGCCGCCATGCTGCAAGCCTTTGGAGAGCGCCTGGGACATCTGGAGCTGGTGTCCAAGCGTCACATCTTCCCGCTTGCCTTTCATGCTGGCCCCAGTCGCTTGTCCGAACGCCTGCTGGCAGTAGGCAATGCCGCCCAGACCTTGCACCCGGTTGCCGGTCAGGGTCTGAACCTGGGCTTGCGTGATGTCGCACAATTGTCACAGTGTCTGGCCGCCTGGCAAGCTGATTGCAGCCAGAACCCCGATCCCTTTTTGGCCCGCTATGCCCGTTTGCGTCGCCCAGATCGCTGGTTGACCGCTGCCATCACCGACACCTTGCCGCGTCTGTTCGCCACCAGGAATCCATTGATCCAGCATGCATGTGGTCTGGGACTGTTGGCCATGGACACCCTGCCCTTCGCCCGGCAGCCATTTGCCCGGCAGCTGCTGCAAGGAATGCGCGCCTAGGCCCACCTGCGTTACAGGCCCCGATGCGGGGCCACCCCTTATTCTTCTTGTAAGTCCTTGCCCACGAACCCGTGTCGCAGGGTTAAAATCTTCCCCATGCGTATCGGCCCCTGGACCCTTCCTAACCCTATTTTCATTGCCCCCATGGCTGGAGTCACAGACAGACCTTACCGTCGTCTGTGCAAGACGCTGGGCGCCGGTTATGCCGTCTCGGAAATGGCCGCCAGCAACAAGCGCTTATGGGACAGTGTGAAAACGTCACGACGCTTGAATCACGAAGGTGAAGCGGATCCGGTCGCTGTACAGATTGCCGGTTCAGACCCTGAAATGATGGCCGAAGCCGCTGTGTTCAATATCGGCAAAGGTGCTCGCATCATTGATATCAATATGGGTTGCCCGGCCAAAAAAGTCTGTAACGTGGCCTCGGGTTCCGCCCTCTTGCGTGACGAGCCACGCATCATTGAAATCCTTGAACACGTTGTCAAGGCATGTACTCCCTACCAGGTTCCGGTTACACTCAAGACCCGCACCGGCTGGGATGCGCAATCGCGCAATGCTGTTCGTATTGCCCGCTTGGCCGAGGATATCGGCATCGCCGCTTTGACTCTGCATGGCCGCACCCGCTGCGACTTCTACCAGGGCCACGCCGAATACGACACCATACGCGAAGTCAAAAACAGCCTCTCTATTCCGGTCATCGCCAATGGGGATATCGATAGTCCCGAAAAGGCAAAATTCGTACTAGAGTACACCGGAGCGGATGCCGTCATGATCGGTCGAGCCGCGCAAGGACGACCCTGGATTTTCCGGGAAATCCTGCATTACCTCGAACATGGCGAACATCGTGCAGCCCCCACCTTCGGCGAACTGCGCGATTGCATGATCGAACACCTGCAAGACCATTACGCTTTCTATGGGCAGCACACTGGAGTACGTACTGCCCGCAAGCATATAGGCTGGTATTTGTCGGATATGCCGGACTCCCGACACTGGCTGGACCAGATTAATCGTATCGAAAACTGTGCAGATCAATTAGAAGCCATTACTCACTGGTTTCAAGAATGCGACCTGGACCAGCCCTACCTGCAATAACAGACAGCTGTGTGGCTCTTTTGTATTTAAGTACTACGTATACCTTCAGAAAAAAATGTCAACGACCAACCCACTAGAACAGTCCGTACGTGAACGCCTCGAACGCTACTTCGCCGATCTGGGCGAATCCGAGCCACGCGATCTGTTGTCGATGGTCATCTCCTGCGTGGAACGGCCTGTCCTGCAAGTTGCCCTGGAGAAATCCGCGGGCAACCAATCCAAGGCCGCAGAAATGCTGGGCATCACGCGTAGTACTTTGCGCAAGAAGCTCAGTGCCCACAATCTGCAACCCTGATTCCTAACTCTCAAGTCTCACCTTCCATGAAAATCCAGACAGCTCTTCTCTCTGTCTCCGACAAAACCGGTATTGTCGAATTTGCCCAAGCACTCGTCAAACGCGGAGTGCGGCTTTTATCCACTGGTGGCACCGCCAAGCTGCTGGCCCAAGCTGGCCTGACAGTTACCGAAGTGGCCCAGCACACCGGTTCGCCAGAAATTCTGGATGGCCGTGTCAAAACACTGCATCCAAAAATTCACGGTGGCCTGCTGGCGCGTCGCGACAGCGCCGAACATTTGAAGACTCTGGAAGAGCACGGCATTGACCGTATCGATCTGCTGGTCGTCAACCTCTACCCTTTCCGTGAAACCATTGCCAAGCCGGGTTGCACCTTTGCCGATGCGGTAGAGAACATTGATATTGGTGGCCCCGCCATGTTGCGCGCTGCTGCCAAGAACCACGGCACGCCTGAAGGCGGCGCCTGTGTGGTAATTGACCCTGTCGATTACGAACGCGTACTGGCTGATATGGATGGCCCTGCTGGTCACCCTTCTTACGGCCTGCGTCTGGAACTGGCCGCCAAGGTTTACGCCCACACCGCCGCTTACGACGGTGCTATTGCGGCTTACCTCACCAGCCTGGCTCAGGCCGAGCCTGCCCAGGACAGCGCCCCCGAAGTGAACACCTGGCCCAATGTGCTGACCATTCAGCTCAAACAGGAACAGACTCTGCGCTACGGCGAGAACCCGCATCAAAGCGCGGCTTTCTACACAGACGGCACCATTGGCGAAGGTCTGCTGGGTCGCTATAAGCAGCTGCAGGGCAAGGAACTGTCCTACAACAATATTGCTGACGCCGATGCCGCTTGGGAATGTGTACGCAGCTTTGACGCGGGCGCTTGCGTCATCGTCAAGCACGCCAATCCTTGCGGTGTCGCTCTGGGCGAAACCGCCGAGGAATCCTATCGCAAAGCGTTCCAAACTGACCCGACGTCGGCCTTTGGCGGCATTATTGCCTTCAACCGTGAAGTGGACGAAGCCGCTGCCCAGGCGATCAGCAGCCAGTTTGTAGAAGTGCTGCTGGCACCTTCCTACACGCAAGGTGCTCTGGACGTGTTTGCCGCGAAAAAGAACGTGCGCGTGCTGAGCATTCAGCCCGGTCAGGCTCACAACGCTTTCGACGTGAAACGTGTCGGCGGCGGCTGGTTGGTGCAAACGCCCGACACCTTCCGCGACAACACCGAAGCCTTCAAGGTCGTGACGCAAGTACAACCTACCGCCCAGCAAATGCAAGACATGCTGTTTGCCTGGAACGTGGCCAAGTACGTGAAATCCAACGCCATTGTGTTCTGCGGTCAGGGCATGACCCTGGGTGTGGGCGCTGGTCAGATGAGCCGTGTGGACTCTGCCCGCATCGCCTCCATCAAGGCTGAAAACGCTGGCTTGACCCTGCAGGGTTCGGCTGTTGCGTCCGACGCTTTCTTCCCCTTCCGTGATGGTCTGGATGTAGTTGCCGAAGCAGGCGCCACCTGCGTGATTCAACCCGGCGGCAGCGTGCGTGATGACGAAGTCATTGCCGCCGCCAACGAGCGTGGTATTGCCATGGTCTTGACCGGCACACGCCACTTCCGTCACTAATATGCGAATCCTGGGCATAGACCCTGGCTTGCGTCGCACTGGTTTCGGAGTGATCGACGCCCAGGGGCCCAGCTTGCGCTATGTGGCCAGCGGGACCATCGTGGTCCCGCCTGATCTGCCTCTGGCAGAGCGGCTAAAGCTGATTCTGACTCATATCACTGAAGTGATTGAGCAAAGCAAGCCCGATACCTCTGCCATCGAAAAAGTCTTTGTCAACAGCAACCCTGCCTCCACCCTTTTGCTGGGGCAGGCACGGGGCGCCGCTTTGTGTGCGTTGGCCGTAGGCGGGCTGGATGTACATGAATACACAGCGTTGCAGATCAAGAAAACCGTCACCGGCAGCGGCCATGCTGCCAAAGAACAAATCCAGCTGATGGTCCAGCGGCTCTTGCAGCTGAACGGCCTGCCCGCACCGGACTCGGCCGATGCCCTGGCCTGCGCCATCAGTCATGCTCATCACAGCAGTGTGGTGGGCGGCCTGCAAAAAGGCGGAGCCATCACCACCGGGCCGCGCCGTCGCATTCGCGCTGGCCGGATCTTGGGTTAACTCTCCAGAAGGAACGTCATGATAGGTCGCATCCGGGGTACCTTGATCGAAAAACAACCGCCTACCATCTGTGTGGATGTGGGTGGGGTCGGTTATGAAATCGATGTCCCCATGAGTACGCT
Organism: Alcaligenes sp. NLF5-7; assembly: GCF_024266725.1. Taxonomy (NCBI): domain Bacteria; kingdom Pseudomonadati; phylum Pseudomonadota; class Betaproteobacteria; order Burkholderiales; family Alcaligenaceae; genus Alcaligenes; species Alcaligenes sp. NLF5-7. The sequence goes on along the minus strand of NZ_CP100755.1, from coordinate 2,707,908 downwards.
CTACCAAATGCCAGAGCTGGGCGCACAGGTCAATCTGTTCACCCATCTGGCTATTCGTGAAGATGCTCACGTGCTGTTTGGCTTTTCCAGCCTGAACGAGCGCAGCACTTTCAAGGCACTGATCAAAGTTACGGGCATTGGTGCCCGCACCGCCCTGTCCTTGCTCTCGGGCATGAGTGCAGAAGAACTGGCTGATGCCATTACGCGCCAGGAAACGTCCCGTCTGGTCAAGATTCCGGGCATAGGCAAGAAAACAGCCGAGCGTCTTTTACTGGAACTGCGTGGCAAGCTGGGTGCAGACCTGGGCAGCGGCGGTACAGTCAGCGCCGCTCCCAATAGCCGGGATGATGTGCTGCACGCTTTGGAAGCATTGGGCTACTCCAACAAGGAAGCCAGTGTTGCTGTCAAAGCCTTGCCAGATGATATTGATGTGTCAGAAGGGATCAAGCAAGCGCTGAAATCGCTGTCACGCGCTTGAGACGACACTGCTATGTATAAAAAATCGGGCCGTTCATATGAACGGCCCGATTTTTAAAAACTATTCCATTTATCAAGCGAGCAGACGCCCCAAGGCGGATACATCCACATTCCCGCCACTGATGAGTACGCCAACCTTGCGGCCTTGCAAATCACCCTGACGCATTACCGCCGCGGCACCCAAGCAACCTGTAGGCTCCACAACCATCTTCATGCGTTCCGCAAAGAAACGCATGGCCTGAACCAGCTCGGTATCAGGCACCGTCAAAATATCTGTGACCATGCTGCGAATCAGCTCAAACGTCATGGGCGCCAAAGCTTGGGTCAGCGCCCCATCAGCAATCGATGCAGGCGGAGCAATCTTGACGATCTCCCCACTACGCAGGGACTGCTGGGCATCATCCCCAGCCTGCGGCTCAACACCAAAGACTTCACAAGCCGGTGCCATAGCCTTGGCGGCCAGCAAACAGCCCGACAGCAAGCCACCGCCCCCTAATGGAACATAGAACTGCTGCAAGTCCGGCACTTCCTGAAGCAGCTCCAGTGCCGCCGTTCCCTGCCCCGCGATCACATCAGGATGCGCAAAGGGAGGAATCAAGGTCAGCCCTTCACGCTCGACCAGCTCTTGTGCAATTTGGGCACGATCTTGGGTCAAGCGATCGTACTCGATCACTTTGGCACCGTAGCCACGCGTTGCGGCCAATTTGGCAGCCGGAGCATCCGAATTCATGATGATGGTGGCCGGTATCCCCAAGAGCTTGGCCGACAGGGCTACAGCTTGCGCATGATTGCCCGAGGAAAAAGCGACGACCCCTGCTTTTTTCTGCTGCTCGTTCAACTGCGCCAGCGCATTGAAGCCACCGCGAAACTTGAAAGCACCAATACGCTGAAAGTTCTCGCACTTGAAGTAGACTTCGCCATTCAGGCGCTCGTTCAAGGTTGCGGAAGTCAAGACCGGTGTGCGGTGTGCCACAGGCGCCAAGCGTTCAGCGGCGGCTACAACATCAGCAAAATCAGGTAATTCCAGGGACATGGCTAAAATCTCGATTAAAAACTCCAACCCACATTATGCGCGATGCCATGCGAAGCAGCCTAGCGCTGGCCGGACAAATCCAGCCTGGCTGCTACGGATGACCGATTTGCCCGCGCACTCCATGAACACTGCCATGTGCCCTGATACTCAGGCGGTGGGTGCTTGGTGTACCATACTGTATATTCAATCAGCGTAGTCATCATGGCCATACATTCCGATTCGCTCTCCAGCCTGCCTTCTGAACAGCGCATCATTACGCCCAAACCCTTGTCACCCAACGAAGAGTCCATCGAACGCGCCTTGCGACCCAAGATGCTGGAGGACTATGTCGGGCAAGCTCGGGCGCGCGAACAGCTGGAAATCTTTATTGCGGCTGCTCGCCAACGCCAGGAAGCGCTGGACCACGTTTTGCTGTTTGGCCCTCCCGGTTTGGGTAAAACCACGCTGGCCCACATCATTGCCCATGAAATGGGCGTGAACCTGCGCCAGACTTCCGGCCCCGTGCTGGAGCGCCCCGGTGATCTGGCCGCCTTGCTGACAAACCTGGAACCTAACGACGTCCTGTTTATTGACGAGATCCATCGCCTGTCTCCCGTCGTCGAAGAAATTCTGTATCCGGCACTGGAAGACTTTCAAATTGACATTCTTATTGGCGAAGGCCCGGCAGCGCGCAGCGTCAAACTGGATTTGCAGCCCTTCACCCTGGTCGGTGCCACGACTCGTGCCGGCATGTTGACTAACCCCTTGCGTGACCGTTTTGGCATTGTGTCCCGCCTGGAGTTTTATGACGTCAAAGACCTGACGCATATCGTGGCTCGCAGTGCCGGGCTACTGAATGTCAGCACGACGGATGAAGGCACCTACGAAATTGCCCGCCGCTCGCGTGGCACCCCGCGTATTGCCAACCGACTTCTGCGCCGAGTACGCGATTACGCCGAAGTCAAAACCGGCGGCATCATCCATACCGAATGCGCACAAGCCGCCCTGTCCATGCTGGAAGTGGACCCACAAGGCCTGGATTTGATGGACAGAAAATTGCTGGAGGCCATCGTGCATAAATTCGACGGTGGCCCGGTTGGGGTAGACAGCCTGGCGGCAGCCATTGGTGAAGAACGCGACACGATCGAAGATGTGATCGAACCCTATCTGATCCAGCATGGTTTTTTGCAACGCACCCCAAGAGGCCGCATTGCTACCCTGAACACCTGGCGTCACCTGGGGCTCACGCCGCCACGCAACACACAGGGTCAGGATCTGTTCGACGCAGAATAAGCGCTTAGCCCCGGCGAGCCCAGGGGCGGAACACCAACAGCAAGGTAATCGCAATCGACACGGCGGCAGCCAACAGCAAGGCTGTCAGCCAGTGTAAATGCGTGAAGGTCAACGCCAGCGTGGTGCAAAACCCCGCCAGACTGCCTGTTCCCCACAAGGCCGAACGCAAAGTCGCGACCAAGCTGGCTGCCCCCAAGGTTTGGTGAATGGTCACGGCGACCACGGTGTAGCCAATGGGGAAAGCCATGATCAGCCCCGACAAGCTCGGCCCCAGCAAAGAGCTGCTGGTGGTCACGATAGCAACCAGAAGTCCTGCCAAAGCCCCTCTGAATATCAGCAAACCCCAACCCGCTTTTGCTTTGCTGGTCCCTTTCATGCCGGCCAGACGACGCGACACGCGCAAACTGAACGCAGTCACAGCAATAAACAAAGCCAGCCCCAACACAGGTTGCACAGGCATGAAGGACAAGAGCAAGGCGGCCACCGCCCAACCAGCGACCGCACACAATAAGGTGCGCCAAGGCGACAAAGTGGGAGCACAAACAATGATGAGCAGCAAAAACAGCTGAGTCGCACTAAGCGAATACACGGCATAGGTTGCCGCCTGCTGCACATAATCGGCGGGGAACTGCTGGGACAGAAAATAGAAGCCGGGGCCCAACACCATGGGCAAACCCGCCAGAGCACCACCAATCAATGGGCCAAATGCGCTCACTGACCACGACACCAGAACAACAACCAAAGCGGTGGCGGCCATGCGGACTGCCAAAGCAGACCACGCCACATCAAGAAAAGCAGTTTCCACGACGGTATCTCGCGGTGAAACCAGTTGTCCAGAGCAGCCTGACTCAGCGCTAGTAAAGACGCTGGAGCCAGGCGGCTTCTGTCATCCTTAGCTCACCACACTCCAGTCCAGGGCTTGACCGGCAGCCAGAGGAATCAATGGCTCACCGGCCATCTCCACAGACTCGGGGATCGTGAACTGGCTGCGCTGCAAGGTCATTGTTCCTTCATTGACGGGCAGGCCGTAGAAAGCAGGGCCATTCAAGCTGGCAAAGGCTTCCAGGCGATCCAGACGGCCAGCCTTGTCAAAAGCCGATGCGTACAGCTCCATCGCGTGCAGTGCGGTATAACAGCCCGCACAGCCACAACTTTGTTCTTTGCGGCTACGCGAGTGTGGTGCACTGTCTGTACCCAGGAAGAAACGATTGCTGTCGCTGGTGGCAGCATCAACCAGGGCCTGGCGATGCTTCTCGCGCTTCAAGACAGGCAAACAGTACCAGTGTGGCTGCAAACCGCCTTGGAACAAAGCATTACGGTTATAGAGCAAGTGATGGGCGGTGATGGTTGCGGCAACCGGGCCTTCCGCCTGGCTCACATAGGCAGCGCCCTCTGCCGTGGTCAGGTGCTCAAACACCACTTTCAGTTCGGGGAAGGCCTTGCGCATGGGGATCATCACACGCTCGATGAATACGGCTTCCCGGTCGAACAAGTCGATGCTGGGGTCTGTGACCTCTCCGTGCATCAGCAAAGGCATACCCGATTCCTGCATCTGGGCCAGCACCTTGGAACAGTTCTTCAACAAATCTGTCACGCCCGCGTCGGAGTTGGTGGTGGCACCGGCAGGATACAGCTTGACGCCATGCACAACTCCGCTTTCCTTGGCGCGGATAATTTCCTCTGGCTGAGTATTGTCGGTCAGGTACAAGGTCATCAAAGGCTCAAACTTGCCAGCGTACTCAGTTTTGGCCAAAGCGGCCAGGATACGCTCGCGGTAGGCCAGAGCCTGTGCCGTTGCGGTAACGGGCGGCGTCAGGTTGGGCATGACGATAGCCCGGTCAAATTGTGCCGCGGTATGGCCCAAGACCGATTCCAACACAGCGCCATCGCGCAGGTGCAAATGCCAATCATCAGGACGACGAATGACCAGGGTATCCACAGTAGGGCTCATATCTTTACTCAATATCAAACAAAGGCCCGTGCTTTGAACCGTCAATAAAGCAACAGGTGCCAAAATTGCCTTTCAGCAGGCCGAATCCATCATTATGCTACAGCTACCTGTGCTGCGCATGATTGGCACAGGAATCCCGAACCCAAATCCATAGTGCGTTGCAGCAGCCTGTAAACACTGGAAAATCTGCTTACAGACCCGCAAAGCTCTTGCTCACAAAGGGCTTGGACGTATAGGGAGTATCACGGTATGCTGACAGACAAGTCGTGCCCTAGCGCATAACCCGCCCCTTCAACTCGTTTCTCAGGAGTTCCGTTCATGGCCAGCACTGAAAAAAAGCCTGCTACCCGCAAACCCAATGCAGCCTTCATGAAACCACTCACTCCTAGCCCAACACTGGCTGCGGTGATTGGCTCTGGCGCGCTGCCGCGTACTGAAGTTACGAAGAAAATCTGGGAATACATCAAGAAACACGATCTCCAGGATCCCAAGAACCGTCGCAACATCAATGCCGACGCCAAGCTGCGCCCCTTGTTCGGCAAGGACCAGGTCTCCATGTTTGAACTGACCAAGCTGGTCAGCGCTCACCTGAAATAAGCACGGGGTGCCCAGGCACCTCTGGCAATATCGGGCCGCGCCGCTGAGCTTTCAGCCGCGGCCCTTTTTTCATTTGGCGGCATCAAGTCCGCTGCTTTCTCGTATTCATGTCGATTTCATTCTCTACCCCACCCGCTCAAATCCCACGCGCCTTGTGCTGGCTACGCCGTGATCTACGTTTGCACGATCATGCTGCCTTGCACCATGCCTTGAAAAGTGGTTTGCCTGTAGCCTGTGTGTTTGTCTTTGACAGCACCATCCTGCAATCCTTACCCGCCAATGATGTCCGACTGGCTTTTATCTACGACAGCCTGCTACAGGTTCAGGAGCAGCTGCGTCAAAATGGCAGTGATCTGATCACGGTTTATGGGGACCCTGTACAGAAAATTCCAGAATTGGCGATCAGCCTGAATGCAAAAACCGTCTATACAAACGAGGACTACGAGCCTGCGGCCATCACGCGGGATCGGGCTGTCAGCCATGCTCTATCCTCACAAGGCATGGAACTGCAGCTGTTCAAGGACCAGGTGATCTTTGCGCAGGATGAAATCCTGACCCAACAGAAACAGCCCTACACGGTTTTTACGCCCTACAAGCGCAATTGGCTGGCGCGTATCCAATCTGAAAATGTGCAAGCATACGACTGCTCGCAAGGCCAATGGGCCGCGCTGCCCGAGCAAGCCTTGCCTGGCTTGGAGCAACTGGGCTTTCAAGACGAGTCTCGCGCAAAACTGCTGAACCCCGCCGGTTGGCAAGGCGCCCAAACCTTGCTGGAAGAATTCGAACCCAGAATCCACGCTTACCAGGAGCGCCGAGACTTTCCAGCCAAACGAGGGGTGTCCTATCTGGCTCCCCATCTGCGCTTTGGAACCCTCTCTATCCGCCAAGCGGTATCTTTAGCTTGGCCCAGCGACTCCGAGGGCGCAGCAACATGGCTTAGCGAATTGATCTGGCGAGAGTTCTATCAGCAGTTCCTGTGGCATCACCCTGAAACGGCGACAGAGAGCTTCAAGCCCGCCTACAAGGATCTGCCCTTCCCTAATCGCGAAGACTGGTTCCAGGCCTGGAAAGAAGGCCGGACTGGCTACCCGATTGTGGATGCCGCCATGCGTCAATTGAACCAGTCAGGCTATATGCACAACCGGCTCCGTATGATCAGCGCTTCCTTTCTGGTGAAAGACTTGCTGATAGACTGGCGTTGGGGTGAACAATATTTCGCTCAGAAGCTGCTTGATTACGATATGGCTTCCAATGTGGGAGGCTGGCAATGGGCCGCCTCTACCGGATGCGATGCGCAGCCTTACTTTCGCATCTTTAATCCCATCACCCAATCGCGTAAATTTGATCCAGAGGGGCAATTCATACGACGCTATGTCCCTGAGCTGGCGTCTCTGGACAAGCAGGCCGTGCATGCCCCCTGGCAGGCCAAGCAGCTTCCTATCGAATTCAGGCTGGGACAGGATTACCCGGCCCCCATCGTGGATCACGACACACAACGGCATCTTGCTTTGGCGCTATTCAAGCAAGCAGGAGAGCAAGAGCAAACGGATTGAAATACCTTAAGGATATTTATGTCAGACAGCTCCCGACCACCACCTCCAGCCAGTACCCCGGTAATACTGCAAAACCTGCAAACCGCTCATCCTCAAGCACAAGTGGCTATCCTTGATTTCGGCTCCGATCACGCTGAAATAAGCATGGCTCATAAGGGTGTCCCTGTTCATACCGAGCACTTCCCGGAACTTAGTGGCGTCCAGCTCTTGGCAAGCTGTTTCGCAGACTCCAGCTCGCGCGCAGCGCAGTTGGAACATGCTATCGAGGTCGTGGAAGACGCGATCATGCCAGCCAGCCTGGATCTGCGTCAGTTCATGGTGTTTGCCGCTGGGGAGTTTGCTGAAGAGCTTGGCGTCTGGCTCACAGATGCCCAAGGCAGCGAGCAGCACACTCTTAATCGGGACATGATTGACGACCTGTTCACCCTGTATGCAGCAGCCAGCCAAGGAGCGGTCAGCCTGAAAATGATCAACGCGGGCTCTTTGGAAAATATCCATCAGCTGGTCAATAATCAAAACCTGGGTATTTATCTCTTGCTGCTGCGTGAGTGCCTGCATCATATGCATGTCGAACAGATCCACCTGCTGGCACCTTAAAGTCTTCCTCAACAGGGATAAGCGAAACGCACCGACCAAGGGCCTGAACCGGGGTGCATAGCCAAGCAGATGCTGGCCAAATCTGAGCAAGCCCAAGCAAAGCAACATCAAATAAAAAAAGGTGCTCATCTGAGCACCTTTTAAATATTTCTTTCTGGGCTACGCCAGAACACTACTGAAATGGGATCGCGTTAGTAGTCGTGGCCCAGAGCCTGACCACCTGCCAAAGCCAACCAGCCTTTAATCAGACGGTGGATGATCCATACCATGGCTACCAGAGCGGTTACCCAACCAATAAAGATGGTCGTCAGCAAAGCGCTCAACACCACCCACAACAGTCCCCACCAAAAAGTCTTGATGACCCAATCCAGATGGCTGGCATAAATAGTGCCCGATGCATCACCGCGTTTGACGTAAGCCAGAATCACAGCTGCTACAGCTGCAGCACCGAAGATACCTGCACTGATCATAGCCAAAGAAAACAAGCCATAGCAGATGTGCGTAATCTTGCGCAGCGACAAGCCTGGTTCAAGCTCGGGGCTAATGGGCTGATTCATTCGGTTCTCCTGAAACAAGCATTAACAATAACTATACCGAACTATTTTACCCATACTTTGAGCATTAACCGTATGACAGTGGCAGAGCTACCACCATCCAGGCAGAAGAAGCGGCGTATGAAATGCCGCTTCTATGATCCAGTCACGCTCTATGCAGTTACCGAAGAAACAAGCGCTATGCGGGCCACTCATAGAGCAGGCACCGCGCATGCCGATTAGCGTCACTATCCGGAGCAATCAGTAGCAGCAGAAGAAGAAGAAGAAGTGGTCTGTCGCCGCGTTTCAACAACAGACAGTCAGTACAGCAAGAGAGGAACGACCGACCACCCTACAGGTAAGCAGCGACGGATTGAACGCCAATCCTCTGGTGCCGGGACAGGATGCCAAGACCGACCTGCTAGGGTTGGGCCAATCGGCGTCGGTAAGAATAAGGAATACACGCAGCCCGGAACGGGCCAGGAGGGGTGGCGGTACGCCTGAACCGGGCGGTCCAGGGTCAGGCCTTCGAGCAATCCGAGACAGACCGGTAGCCTGCGCTTTTGTCGCCGCATAAAACAAAACCCCCGCAAGGGATGCTTGCGGGGGTTTTGAGGAATAAGAGCTTGACGATGACCTACTTTCACAGACGTCCGTCCACTATCATCGGCGCAAAGGCGTTTCACAGTCCTGTTCGGGATGGGAAGGTGTGGGACCACCTTGCTATGGTCGTCAAGCGTAACTGGTTGCCGAGTCGTCTTTTAAGGGACGCCCCAGCCAATTGGAAGAAGCACACCGCTAGCGATCAGTACGGATCAGCTAGCAGCGGTTACGAAGGTGTCGAGCGCGGGTTGCGCTGCACTTCAATATTACGTTCTGTGGTCAACAACTTAACTCACTACAACCTCAAGGGTTATAGGATCAAGCCACACGGGCAATTAGTACTGGTTAGCTACATGCATTACTGCACTTCCACACCCAGCCTATCAACGTCCTGGTCTCGGACGACCCTACAGGGGGGTCAAGCCCCCGGGATACCTAATCTTCAGACGAGTTTCCCGCTTAGATGCCTTCAGCGGTTATCTCTTCCGTACGTAGCTACTCGGCAATGCCATTGGCATGACAACCGATACACCAGTGGTACGTCCACTCCGGTCCTCTCGTACTAGGAGCAGGCTCCGTCAAGTATCCAACGCCCACGGCAGATAGGGACCAAACTGTCTCACGACGTTTTAAACCCAGCTCACGTACCTCTTTAAATGGCGAACAGCCATACCCTTGGGACCGGCTACAGCCCCAGGATGAGATGAGCCGACATCGAGGTGCCAAACACCGCCGTCGATATGAACTCTTGGGCGGTATCAGCCTGTTATCCCCAGAGTACCTTTTATCCGTTGAGCGATGGCCCTTCCATACAGAACCACCGGATCACTATGTCCTACTTTCGTACCTGTTCGACTTGTCAGTCTCACAGTCAAGCACGCTTATGCCATTGCACTATCAAGACGATTTCCGACCGTCTCTAGCGTACCTTCGAACTCCTCCGTTACACTTTAGGAGGAGACCGCCCCAGTCAAACTGCCCACCATGCACGGTCCCCGATCCCGATAAGGGACCTAGGTTAGAACCGCAAACAGACCAGGGTGGTATTTCAAGGATGACTCCACGCGATCTGGCGACCACGCTTCAACGTCTCCCACCTATCCTACACAGGCCGGTTCACAATCCAATGCAAAGCTACAGTAAAGGTTCATGGGGTCTTTCCGTCTAGCCGCGGGGAGATTGCATCATCACAACCATGTCAACTTCGCTGAGTCTCAGGAGGAGACAGTGTGGCCATCGTTACGCCATTCGTGCAGGTCGGAACTTACCCGACAAGGAATTTCGCTACCTTAGGACCGTTATAGTTACGGCCGCCGTTTACCGGGGCTTCGATCAAGAGCTTGCACCCCATCACTTAACCTTCCGGCACCGGGCAGGCGTCACACCCTATACGTCCACTTTCGTGTTTGCAGAGTGCTGTGTTTTTAGTAAACAGTCGCAGCCACCGATTCACTGCGGCCTCTTCATGCTTTGTGCGCAGGCACATCACACTAATGAGGCATACCTTCTCCCGAAGTTACGGTATTAATTTGCCGAGTTCCTTCTCCTGAGTTCTCTCAAGCGCCTTGGAATATTCATCCCGTCCACCTGTGTCGGTTTGCGGTACGGTCTCGTAGAGCTGAAGCTTAGAGGCTTTTCTTGGAACTGCTTCCAGTTAGTTTAGAGCCGAAGCTCTATCCAGTCACACCCTTGAATTACGCACCCGGATTTGCCTAAGTGCCTTCTATGATGCGCCAACGGGGACATCCAACACCCCGATAACATTCTGCAATCCGTCCCCCCATCGCACTCTACGACGGTGCGGGAATATTAACCCGCTTCCCATCAGCTACGCATCTCTGCCTCGCCTTAGGGGCCGACTCACCCTGCGCCGATGAACGTTGCGCAGGAAACCTTGGACTTACGGCGAGGGGGCTTTTCACCCCCTTTATCGCTACTCATGTCAGCATTCTCACTTCCGATACCTCCAGCATTCCTCACGGAACACCTTCACAGGCTTACGGAACGCTCTCCTACCATGTGTACTAAAAGTACACATCCGCAGCTTCGGTCTATGGCTTAGCCCCGTTACATCTTCCGCGCAGGACGACTCGATCAGTGAGCTATTACGCTTTCTTTAAAGGATGGCTGCTTCTAAGCCAACCTCCTGACTGTCTATGCCTTCCCACTTCGTTTCCCACTTAGCCATAGTTAGGGACCTTAGCTGGCGGTCTGGGTTGTTTCCCTCTTGAGTCCGGACGTTAGCACCCGGTGCTCTGTCTCCCGTACTGTACTTGCCGGTATTCGGAGTTTGCCATGGGTTGGTAAGTCGCTGTGACCCCCTAGCCATAACAGTGCTCTACCCCCGGCAGTAATATACGAGGCACTACCTAAATAGTTTTCGGAGAGAACCAGCTATCTCCAGGCTTGTTTAGCCTTTCACTCCGATCCACAGCTCATCCCCTAATTTTTCAACATTAGTGGGTTCGGTCCTCCAGCACGTGTTACCGTGCCTTCAACCTGGCCATGGATAGATCGCCTGGTTTCGGGTCTACACCCAGCGACTGAATCGCCCTATTCGGACTCGCTTTCGCTACGCCTCCCCTATTCGGTTAAGCTTGCCACTGAATGTAAGTCGCTGACCCATTATACAAAAGGTACGCAGTCACACCACGAAGGTGCTCCTACTGTTTGTATGCATACGATTTCAGGATCTATTTCACTCCCCTTCCGGGGTTCTTTTCGCCTTTCCCTCACGGTACTGGTTCACTATCGGTCGATCACGAGTATTTAGCCTTGGAGGATGGTCCCCCCATATTCAGACAGGATTTCACGTGTCCCGCCCTACTTGTTCGATGCTTAGTTCCACGTACTGAATTTCGCCTACAGGGCTATCACCTGCTACGGCTGGACTTTCCATTCCATTCGACTATTCACTACGCTAAAACATCCAGGCTGGTCCGGTTTCGCTCGCCACTACTTCCGGAATCTCGGTTGATTTCTTTTCCTCGAGTTACTGAGATGGTTCAGTTCACTCGGTTCGCCTCCACATGCCTATGTATTCAGCATGGGATACCGTATTACTACGGTGGGTTTCCCCATTCGGACATCTACGGATCAAAGCTTGTTTGCCAGCTCCCCGTAGCTTTTCGCAGGCTACCGCGTCCTTCATCGCCTGTGATCGCCAAGGCATCCATCATATGCACTTATTCGCTTGATCCTATAACGCTTGATGCTGTTATAGGAATATGAGTATACGTTGTTGCCGTTCATCAATCCTTAGCTGTTATCCAATCCGAAGATCAGACAACGTCTATATTTTTGAGAACTTTCGTTGAACATAATTTGTTCTGTTGCAATCACAACCCGTGTATTGTCATCACAAGGCGACTAATCGTCTTGCGTTTATTAGACAACACACCTTCGTTGTGCTTCTTCCTAATTGTTAAAGAGCAATTCGTGGGTTGCATAACCCAACGAGCAGTATTCTTGAAAAAGAACACTCTTCGTTGAATCTAGCGCCAGGTCAACCGCTGTTGGCCTGTGCCCTATACTCTGTCATGAACTTTGCTGTATCGACAACCAACCACAAAAGCGGTGGTGGAGGATGACGGGATCGAACCGACGACCCCCTGCTTGCAAAGCAGGTGCTCTCCCAGCTGAGCTAATCCCCCGAGGTAATCGTTGGTGGGTCAAGTTGGAATCGAACCAACGACCCCCGCCTTATCAAGACGGTGCTCTAACCGACTGAGCTACTGACCCATCTATCACCAGTGGGCGATACCTTCAATGGTCATGACATTAACTAACAGCCAATAAGTGTGGACGCTTTCGCTTTGCGAGCCATTCGCTCTAAAAGGAGGTGATCCAGCCGCACCTTCCGATACGGCTACCTTGTTACGACTTCACCCCAGTCATGAATCCCACCGTGGTAAGCGCCCTCCTTGCGGTTAGGCTACCTACTTCTGGTGAAACCCACTCCCATGGTGTGACGGGCGGTGTGTACAAGACCCGGGAACGTATTCACCGCGACATTCTGATCCGCGATTACTAGCGATTCCGACTTCACGCAGTCGAGTTGCAGACTGCGATCCGGACTACGATCGGGTTTCTGAGATTGGCTCCCCCTCGCGGGTTGGCGACCCTCTGTCCCGACCATTGTATGACGTGTGAAGCCCTACCCATAAGGGCCATGAGGACTTGACGTCATCCCCACCTTCCTCCGGTTTGTCACCGGCAGTCTCATTAGAGTGCTCTTGCGTAGCAACTAATGACAAGGGTTGCGCTCGTTGCGGGACTTAACCCAACATCTCACGACACGAGCTGACGACAGCCATGCAGCACCTGTGTTCCGGTTCTCTTGCGAGCACGGCCAAATCTCTTCGGCTTTCCAGACATGTCAAGGGTAGGTAAGGTTTTTCGCGTTGCATCGAATTAATCCACATCATCCACCGCTTGTGCGGGTCCCCGTCAATTCCTTTGAGTTTTAATCTTGCGACCGTACTCCCCAGGCGGTCAACTTCACGCGTTAGCTGCGCTACTAAGGCCTAACGGCCCCAACAGCTAGTTGACATCGTTTAGGGCGTGGACTACCAGGGTATCTAATCCTGTTTGCTCCCCACGCTTTCGTGTCTGAGCGTCAGTATTATCCCAGGGGGCTGCCTTCGCCATCGGTATTCCTCCACATATCTACGCATTTCACTGCTACACGTGGAATTCTACCCCCCTCTGACATACTCTAGCTCGGCAGTTAAAAATGCAGTTCCAAGGTTGAGCCCTGGGATTTCACATCTTTCTTTCCGAACCGCCTACACACGCTTTACGCCCAGTAATTCCGATTAACGCTTGCACCCTACGTATTACCGCGGCTGCTGGCACGTAGTTAGCCGGTGCTTATTCTGCAGATACCGTCAGCAGTATCCCGTATTAGGGGATACCTTTTCTTCTCTGCCAAAAGTACTTTACAACCCGAAGGCCTTCATCATACACGCGGGATGGCTGGATCAGGGTTTCCCCCATTGTCCAAAATTCCCCACTGCTGCCTCCCGTAGGAGTCTGGGCCGTGTCTCAGTCCCAGTGTGGCTGGTCGTCCTCTCAAACCAGCTACGGATCGTTGCCTTGGTGAGCCTTTACCCCACCAACTAGCTAATCCGATATCGGCCGCTCCAATAGTGAGAGGTCTTGCGATCCCCCCCTTTCCCCCGTAGGGCGTATGCGGTATTAGCCACTCTTTCGAGTAGTTATCCCCCGCTACTGGGCACGTTCCGATATATTACTCACCCGTCCGCCACTCGCCGCCAAGAGAGCAAGCTCTCTCGCGCTGCCGTTCGACTTGCATGTGTAAAGCATCCCGCTAGCGTTCAATCTGAGCCAGGATCAAACTCTTCAGTTTAATCTCTGTGGTTGTCCCGTCTTGCGACGAGACCGATTGTGTCTCAAAGAAAAATTCAGAGTTACACAAGGTAATTCTTCATCTTTCGTTTGTGAGCACTTGATACAAACTTGTGGCGATCCCCGAAGGGTTCGACTCGCTCATTCCAAGCGCCCACACTTATCGGCTGTTAATTGTTAAAGAGCAGTGACAGTTGCCTGTCGTTCTACTGACTAACCCGGCTGGCTCGTCGCGCTTAGCGCTTCGTACCTTGCTGTGTTAGCAGCAGAGAAACGAGATTATGAAGCAGATCAGGCAGTGTGTCAAGCGTTTTTTGAAGAAGCTAGAAAGTTTTAAAACCGTCCAACTCGTCCCGCTTAAACCAGAACTTTCGTTCTTTCTTACCTACTGAACAATCAACCGTGAGGTCAACTATCTAACTTCACAAACAAGGGTAAATTCTCAAAACCGTTTCAACCTGCAAAACCGCTTAAAAACTTAACATTGCGTTCTCTGGAGCAGAACCTAGAACTTTAACACAGAATTTTCTGATTTGTCAAGCTCCGGGTTTTACACCCTGTCAGTTTCCTGACCAGTCATTCAAGTTTCGGTGCGGGCCTCTTGGCCAAGGCGGTGAAACTTGTCTAACTGCTCTCTGCGGCGCTTCGGGGAAAACCCTGTGTGTGCTGCAGCGAGAAAAGAACTATAGCACGAGGATTTTCCGCTTTGCAAGCGTTCTATGGGATTTTCCTAGGTATTTCAGGAGAGAAACCGCCAAAAAACCCTTAGCTCATTGATAACTATGAAGAATAACTATAAAAATATTTTTTAGCTTAACTTCAGTCTTTTCCCCTGGTAGCGGCCAGCCCATCCTCAACCGCATCTTCCAGACCAAACCGCTGTTTTTCTCGTGAAAATTGGCTAGATATTCTCCTGCCGCCTAATAGCCCTTTCTCTATATAGAGACAGCGAAACTCATCACCCACACCAGTCATCAGCCCTTGTGCTTGCTTGCTTGCTTGCTTGCTTGCTTGCTTGCTTGCTTGCTTGCTTGCTTGCTTGCTTGCTTGCTTGCTTGCTTGCTTGCTTGCTTGCTTGCTTGCTTGCTTGCTTGCTTGCTTGCTTGCTTGCTTGCTTGCTTGCTTGCTTGCTTGCTTGCTTGCTTGCTTGCTTGCTTGCTTGCTTGCTTGCTTGCTGGCTGGCTGGCTGGATGGATGGATGGATGGATGGATGGATGGATGGATAACGGACAAAAGAACGACCACACGAACACTGCATCGGCCCTATGCCTCCAATCAACAGTGTCTCTATATAGATAGCGAGTTGAATGGCCTCCAAGATCGAGCATTATGCAGGGCTGCTAGCCGCTCGGGGCCCCGGGACCGGGTGTTGGGGCGAGTCAGAGTACTTGCCGCAGTCGCAGTCATGATCGGGGATACAAGCAGTCTGCTGTTTGAGCCCAAAGTTTGTGATTGGTCCGGGGGACCAATCACTGGGCGAGTTCAGACTGCGCCCCGATCATGACTGCGACCAGGGGACCGGCGCATTGCGCCGGCAAGTAGTCCGCCCCAACACCCGGTCCCGGGGCCTCGAGTGGCGACCTACGTAGAGCGGTTGAAACAATGAGCGCCCTCTCTATATAGAAGGGCCATTCATTGTTGCGACTCAACCCTCTATATATAGTTGGGTGGTGAGCCTCCCCAAGAAGTAATCCAATCCCCCCACCCTCTATCCTCACTGACCTTCAATAGCCCTTTGGTTCTCAGTCTCTTTGCTTAGGTCTTAGATTCTCCGAGTCTCTAAGTCTCTAAGTCTCTAAGTCTCTAAGTCTCTAAGTCTCTAAGTCTGCACTCATGAGAACACCAATCATCTCAACACATCCTCTCTAGTAGAAAAAACCCAGCTTTCTTCACCGATAGAACGTCCTCTAGACCGGCACGCTCTCTCAATATAGAGGACAAAGACACGCCTGCAGAAAGCAACTACAGAGACACAAGCTCACCCAAGGCTGGGCACAAACACAGCTCCCCCTCCTATCTACTCTATATATAGAGATCCTCCCCTCCTTACGCCCCCAAGCAATAAGCTAATCCCCAATTCATTGTTATTTTCTGTAGCCACGTTCATTACCATTCCTTATGCACTTAATCCTCTAAGCAGGCCTCTGCTTACTCAAGAGAGTAATAATGATCAAACCAATCCTCATCTCCTTGGCATTTGCATTCAGCGCGGTCCTGGCACCGACTGCTTCCGCAGAGCCAAGCACACCCGACACGGCAGCCAAACCAGCCGCATTGATCTCGGCTGGCGACCTGGCCACCAAGCTGGATCAAAACAATCTGCGCATTCTGGATATCCGCACAGACAAAGAATATGCAGCAGGCCATGTACCAGGTGCCGTCCACACTCCATATGGTGCCTACCGCGGCCCAGCCGAGAACGCCGGTGCCCTGCGCTCCGAAGCCGAGCTGTCTGCCCTGTTCAGCAAAGCCGGCATTTCCAAGGACAGCTACGTTGTCGTCACCTACGCGGGCGCCAACCCCACGGACTTCGGCGCAGCAGCACGCGTGTACTGGACACTGAAAGCTGGCGGCCTGACCCAGCTATCCATTCTGGACGGCGGCCTGCAAGCCTGGGAAGCCGAAGGCAAAGCCCTGAGCAAAGACACCCCCACTGTCACCCCCACCGAATTCAGCTACCACTACAACAAAGACATGGTGGTCAGCACACAAGAAGTCGCTGACTACATCAAGAACGGTCAGGCTCCCGTCCTGCTGGACGCTCGCCCAACCGAATTCTTCAAAGGCGAAAAGCGCGTTGACGCCGCCGCCCGCTACGGCACCCTGCCCGGCGCACGCGAGCTGGACTTCAACAGCTTTTTCCGTAGCGACAAACCTGTCCTGAAAGACACCGGAGAACTCGTCAAGATCGTCAAAGAACAAGGCCTGGACGACAAACCCACCGTTTCGTTCTGCAATACCGGCCACTGGGCTGCCACGAACTGGTTTGTCCTGTCCGAACTGGCCGGCAACCCTAACGTGAAGCTCTACCCCGAGTCCGTCGTGGAATGGAGCCGCAGCAACTTGCCTATGGATAACCAGCCCTCCCGTTTCGAAGTTCTGAAACTCGATGCCAAACGCGCCATTAACTAAAGAAATCGATCATGCTTTATCTGACTAGACTGGGCTTTATCCTGGCCAGCCTGGCCCTGATTGTTGGGGTCGCTCTGGTAGGTGGACTGCGCCAAGGCCTGCTCACCCTGCTGGGGATTGGCTTTGGTGCCGTCCTGCAAGGAGCCCGTTTCGGTTTCACGACCGGATGGCGTAACTATATCGAGCGCCGTGACCCTCAAGGTATCTGGGCACAAATGCTCCTGCTGGTATTGGCCGCTGCCTTCACCCTACCCTTGATCGCCGATAGTGGCGGTGAGCTGGTTGGCGCGATTGCCCCATTGACCATCAGCCTGGTATTGGGTGCCTTTCTGTTTGGCGCTGCCATGCAACTGGCCGATGGCTGCGGTTCCGGCACTCTCTATAAAGCAGGCGCAGGCGCACCGATTTCCTTTGCAGTTCTGCCTACCTTTGCCATTGGTAGCTTTCTAGGCGCATCGCACCAGCCCGGCTGGATTGCCCTGGGCGGCCTACCCGCTATCGACCTGACTGTGTCCTTGGGCTGGCCCACTGCCTTGTTGATTACCGTACTAGGCTGCGCCGCCGTATCCTGGTTCGTCGGCCGAGGTGCACGTCGCCATCGGAAAGAGCAAAACAGCCCACCTGCCAAATGGGAAATGCGCTGGTGGATGGGCGCTTTGCTGCTGGCCGTGCTGTATGCCATTCACATGATCGTCGCAGGCCAACCCTGGGGCATCGTCTATGGTATTGGCTTGTGGGGCGCAAAAGTATTCTCGGCTCTGGGCTGGTCCCCAGTTGGCGACGCGTTCTGGGGCGTGGCTCCACATGCACAACGTCTGGCTGAACCCGTCCTGGCTGACGTTACTTCGGTCACCAACTTTGGTTTGATTTTGGGCGCCATGGCAGCCTCACGCTGGAATCATCCTGCCAATTTCAAATCCCCCAATGCCCGCACTTTGTGGGTAGGTGCAATTGCGGGCCTGGTGATGGGCTACAGTGCCCGTATGGCCTTTGGATGTAATGTGGGCGCATTCCTGGGAGGCATTGCCTCGGCCAGCATCCATGGCTGGGTCTGGTTTGCACTGGCCTTTGCCGGGTCCATCATAGGCGTGCGCATTCGTCGCCGCGTTAATCCTTGAGTCGTGCAAGCATGAGCAAAACTACTTTCCGCCTTATTACCAGTACTTTCTGGCTGGTCGTTGTCTTGCTAGTTGTCATGGACAGCCTGCAAGACTATCCCTACCGTCCCGAGCCCGCCCCCATTGCCTGGGGCAGTGGACAAGCTGCTAGCGGTGGCCACTGCTCGGGTCGATAAGCCAGGGCCTACCCGGCCTGTAACACCCCTGATGGGAGAAAACCAGGCAGCCTTACTTGGCTGCATCGGGTTTCACCCTCAGGGGTTTTCTTTTGGGTGAAGGAAAGCGCATCCGCTTGTAGTGACAAACCGACAGCCTGCATTGCCCGCCCCACGCAAGTGCCAGGGCACGCCAAAGCAAGCATAGAGCCGTGCTAGCATCAATCAGATTTCCCATCCCTCTGTTGTCATGCTGACCTTCCTTCGCACCACCTTTAGCCGCAGCCTGCGCATGTTTTATACCGTTGCGCGCATCATGCTCCCCATCATGATTGCGGTGCGTATTGCCGCGCAGTTGGGCCTGATCGAGAAAGTCGGCAAACTGATAGGCCCGATCATGGCACTGGTTGGCCTGCCTGCCGAAGCCGGTATTGTCTGGGCAACCACTGCTCTGGCCGGTATTTACGCTGGCATAGGATCAATGGCGGCCTTGGGCGACAGCTTGAGTTTCAACGTGGCTCAAATCAGCGTCTTGGGCACCATGATGCTGTTTGCACACAATATGCCCATGGAACAGGCCATTGTGCGCCGAGCCGGAGCCAGCTTCTGGTTTACCGCCACGCTGCGGATTGTCTGCGCCCTGCTTTACGGTGGCCTGCTGGCCTGGGGTTTGAATAGCGCCGGGCTGTTACAGGAACCCGTGT
Source organism: Alcaligenes sp. NLF5-7 (assembly GCF_024266725.1). Lineage (NCBI taxonomy): Bacteria > Pseudomonadati > Pseudomonadota > Betaproteobacteria > Burkholderiales > Alcaligenaceae > Alcaligenes > Alcaligenes sp. NLF5-7. The sequence continues at coordinate 2,688,813 of NZ_CP100755.1, read as the reverse complement.
CCCTTGCCTGGCTTTATGGACAATCCAATGCCACACAAGGTGGTTGGCAAGGCTGGGTAGACTGGTTGTGGGGAACGGCCAGCTCGCTATTCATGACCTGGCTGATTATTCTTGGCCTGCTCCTGATCCTGTCAGTCCTGGAGAAAATCGGCTTCACCCGATTGCTGACTCGACTCCTGCTTCCCTTGCTCCGCTTTTCAGGCTTGGAAGAACGAGTCGCCCCCACCACCACGATTGGCGTATTGCTGGGTTTGAGCTACGGCGGTGCCTTGATTATTGATGAGTCCCGCCAGCAGAACTACAGTCCCAGAACACGCTTGCTGGCCTTGTCCTGGCTGTCACTGAGCCACTCCCTGATTGAAGACACCATTCTTATTCTGGCTCTGGGTGCCAACATCTGGGTGGCCCTGGTCGGCCGACTTGTTCTGACCTTGTTGATTATTGGCCTGATGGCCCGTCTGACATTACCAGGTAGCGCCCTGTACAGACGCTACCTTGCTTCTGCCTCGCATCCTCAGGATGCTTAGCTTTTTACCAGCAGATCCTGAAAACGCTGGTAGAACTTCTTGAGCTTGGGCGCAATGACCATCTGGCAGTACGCTTGCTCGGGGTTCAATGCAAAATAATCGTGGTGATAGTCCTCGGCCTCCCAGAAAGTGGAACTGTCGAGCACATGGGTCACGATCGGTGCATCAAACTGCGATTTGATTTCTTCGATGACCTCAAAGGCCTGGCGGCGCTGTTCTTCATTTTGACAAAAAATTGCCGACGCATACTGTGGTCCCTGGTCAGCGCCCTGACGATCCGGCGTGGTAGGGTCATGGGTCAGGAAAAATACCTCCAGCAAATCCCGATAGGAAATGACGGAAGGGTCGAATTCCACTTTGACCACTTCAATATGGCCGGTCTGCTTGCCGCAAACCTGCTCATAGGTGGGATGCTCTACATGGCCGCCACAATATCCGGGCACCACAGACTGCACACCTCGCAAGGCTTTGAAAATCCCTTCAGTGCACCAAAAACATCCGCCACCTAATATGGCTGTTTCCTTCATGAATTCTCCTTTGTTGACGAATTGGCTAGACTCAGCAACCAGGCTGCAATAGCTTGTGCTTGCTCGGCGCTGATCCGGTTTTGAGCGGGCATGGGAATAGCTCCCCAGTTCCCCCGACTACCCTGTTGAATTTGTCGCTGCAAGTACGCCTGAGTTTCCTGCGCCGGACCTGACGCATAGCGTTGGGCGATCTCCCGAAAAGGGGGCCCGACCCGTTTACGATCAATTTGATGACAGGACAAGCACTGCGCCTGCACGATATCCATCAGCGCTACCGTATCAGCCTTTGCCACCGGATTAAAGATCATCAATCCACAAAAAACTACTAATGGTAAACGTCTGGCCCAAGAGACTGAATGCAGCATGATCCTTCCCTTACAATTTACCCAGCCCTGGTCTGGGCTCGCAGTCACGCTATTATCTGATATTCATCTCTGTAATGGGCACGCATGTTAATTCACCCGCAGTTTGATCCCGTCGCCATACAACTTGGACCCCTTGCCATTCATTGGTATGGCTTGATGTATTTAGTGGGCTTTGGCCTGGTTTGGCTGGCTGGCACAGCGCGTATCCGTGCGGGCTATGACTTGCTGACCCGCAAGGACCTGGAAGACCTGATCTTTTACTGCGTCCTGGGCGTGGTGGCAGGTGGGCGTCTGGGCTACACCCTGTTCTATCAACCCTCTTACTACTTGTCGCACCCGCTGGAGATTCTGTATGTCTGGCAAGGTGGCATGTCCTTTCATGGTGGTCTGATCGGTGTGCTGGTGACAATTGCGCTGTTTGCTCGAAACCGTCAACGGCGTTTTCTGGAAGTCAGCGATTTTCTGGCTCCCCTGATTCCCTTGGGGCTGGCCGTGGGCCGCCTGGGTAATTTCATTAACGGCGAACTATGGGGTCGCCCCAGTGATGTGCCCTGGGCCATGGTATTTCCGCAAGTGGACGCAACCCCTCGCCATCCTTCGCAGTTGTATGAGATGGCCCTGGAGGGCATTGCCCTGTTTATCTTGCTGTGGTGGTTCACGCGTCGTCCACGCGCCGTCGGTCAAACCAGTGCCCTGTTCCTGATCGGCTATGGTTTCTTCCGCTTCATGGTGGAATACACCCGCGAGCCCGACGGCTACCTGGGTCTGCTCAGCGCAGGCTTGTCGATGGGGCAGTGGTTGTCCTTGCCCATGATTGTCGCTGGCCTGGCTCTGTTTGCGTATGCCAGCAAACGAGACGTTGCGCCTGGCAGTCAGAAATAAACAAAACAGCAGAAAAGAAAAAAGCCCGTCCAGATCTGGACGGGCTTTTTTTGCAGGTGCCCCACCATTGCCGTCAAGACCGGCATCCTGGAACCGAGGGTCCAAGATCGGCTGTCATCAAGCCAGCTTCGGGTTCGTCGACGAGGACGATCGCTCCTACTGGCTAATCCAACAACCTGTATGCCAAAAGCATTGGTTCAAGGAATGTATGGTCGTGTCACGAACACGGCAGGGACTTACTGGGATGAAGCAGTCCGCGAGGGACAACAAGGGACTGCTTTCAAATTTGGTTTAGCGCGCGGTACCCGAAGGTTCGATGACCTCGTCAATCATTGCGTGCATGTCTTCAATTTTACGCTTGAAATCGCCAAAAGCAACATTAGCCAGAGGACCATCAGGTGCTTTAGCGGATAAAAACTCGCTGGCGATCTGAATGGCGGCCATGACGGCGATACGTTCGTTGCCAGAGACACGGCCCGAACCCTTGATAGACTGCATGCGCTGGTCTACCAGTTTGACAGCTTCCAGCAAGCGCGCTTTTTCGGAAGGAGGGCATGCCAGAGAGTAATCGCGGCCCAACAGGGAAATATCGACTCGTTCCATGACTTACTCCTGTACGGCACCGGGTAAACGCATCAGGATCGAACCGATCTGGTCGCGAGCCTGTCCTGCTACATCACGCAACACACCCATACCCGCGCGTGCGCTGTCCAACTCGCGACGCAAGGCAACTACCTGGGCCTGTTCCTGTTCAAGCAGCTTTTTCAGTTCTGCCTGATCAGCCTGCGCTTGTTGCTGCACCATATCCAGTTGACGCTGATGCGAAGCAACACCGGTGGACAGGGACTCGAACTCATCTTGTTGACGACGATTTTGCTGGCGCAAGGCGTCCAGCTCGGCATCCTGAGTTTTCAGACGAGCTAATAATTGAGCGCGTTCAGCGTTGAGCTGACGAGATTGCTCTACCAGTTGACCGATACGGTCAGCGAGAAAGTCGAGATCTTGCAACATGGGCCTTATCGTAAACCATTGCTAGCGTTACTGGGTAGAGGAATTTCATACTAATGATAACCTTTCACCCATCTTTCCATTACCTTTCAAACTTCTTTCAAAGCCTGCCATCCACCTACGAACACGCTCCCAAAAAACCCTAAATTTTCAGAATTACCGGGAAAACCCTTAAAAACTAGGGTCATCTCAGGGTTTCCAGTCTTCAAGTGCTCCATTACCATGCGTCACCTCTGTTCAATGCAGTCGGCACACGCAGAGTATGGAGCCCGCTCCACTATAAAGAAGCTGACACAGGAAAAAGGAAAACCAATGCGCAAGGCAGACAAGGAGAATCCACCTTATGCAAATTAAAAATAAACAGGACTTCTGGTCCGGGGTCATGTTCGTGGTCGTGGGCGCCGCTTTCGCGCTCGGGGCCACCAGCTACTCGATGGGAACAGCCGCCCGCATGGGGCCCGGCTACTTCCCCTTCTGGCTTGGTGTATGCCTGAGCTTGTTAGGGGCGGTCGTCACTTTGGGCTCGATGTCTGCCAAAGCAGAAAGCACTGAGGTAGAGAAGTTTAACTGGAAAGTGCTCTTCGTTATCATCGGCGCGGTCGTGCTTTGCGGTCTGACACTGAACTCGCTGGGTGTTTACATCTCCATTTTCCTGCTTGTACTGATCAGCAGCTTTGCCAGCCATGAATTTAGCTGGCCTGTTGCACTGGGCGCAGCCGTCTTTTTGGTGCTGTTCGTCTGGTTGGCATTCATCAAGGGCCTGGGGCTGGTGTTCCCCCTGTGGCCAAGTTTTCTGGCCTGATTAGGGGGTGAACGAATATGGAATTATTTGACAACCTGATGCTGGGTTTCTCGGTGGCGATCACGCCCGAGAACCTGGCCTACGCTTTGCTCGGTTGCATACTGGGCACCTTGATTGGCGTGTTGCCAGGCATTGGCCCTGTGCCAACCATTGCCATGCTGCTGCCCATTACGTATGTGCTGCCTCCCGTTGCTGGTCTGATCATGCTGGCCGGTATTTACTATGGCGCCCAATATGGTGGGTCCACAACGGCCATTCTGGTCGCCCTGCCGGGAGAAACCTCGGCGGTGGTAACGGTGCTGGACGGACACCAGATGGCCCGTAATGGCCGGGCCGGTGCTGCCCTGGCGATTGCTGCTCTGGGTTCTTTCTTTGCCGGATGTGTGGCCACCGTGCTGCTGGCCGCTTTTGCACCGCCCTTGGCTGAAGTCGCCTTCAAGTTTGGACCTGCGGAGTATTTCTCATTAATGGTCTTGGGCCTGGTCGGTGCTGTGGTGCTGGCTTCGGGCTCCCTGCCCAAAGCTATCTGCATGATCTTGCTGGGTCTGCTGCTGGGTATGGTCGGTACCGACGTGAACTCCGGTGTTGCCCGTTACGACTTCGGTATTCCAGAACTGCAAGACGGTATCGACTTCGCCGTGGTGGCAATGGGTGTGTTTGGTTTCTCCGAAATCATGAACAACCTGGAGCTGGGCGATCAACGCGTGGAGATCACTGGCAAGGTCGGGTCGCTGTACCCCAACAAGCAAGAGTTCAAGGAGTCCTGGCCTGCTGTCGTGCGTGGTACCGCCATGGGTTCTTGCCTGGGTATCTTGCCCGGTGGTGGCGCGGTGCTGTCCTCCTTTGCGTCTTACACATTGGAGAAGAAAATCTCCAAGAACCCGGAACGCTTTGGTAAAGGTCACCCTGCTGGTCTGGCCGGTCCCGAGTCTGCCAACAACGCTGCCGCTCAAACCTCCTTCATCCCGCTGCTGACCCTGGGTATCCCCGGTAACGCTGTGACCGCGCTGATGATTGGCGCCATGACCATCCACAACATTCAGCCTGGTCCACAAGTGATGACCAGCCACCCCGAACTGTTCTGGGGGCTGATCGCCTCCATGTGGATTGGTAACCTGATGCTGGTCATCCTGAACCTGCCATTGGTAGGACTGTGGGTGAAACTGCTTAAAGTGCCCTACCGCCTGCTGTTCCCCGCCATTCTGGTGTTCTGCACGGTGGGTGTGTACTCGCTGAACTACAACGTGTTTGACATTCTGGTCACCGCCGCCTTCGGTTTGGTGGGCTACGTCTGGTCCAAGCTGCGTTGTGAAGGAGCTCCGCTGTTGCTGGGTCTGGTCCTGGGACCAATGATGGAAGAAAACTTCCGTCGTGCCCTGCTACTGTCCCGCGGTGATTACACCACCTTTGTGACACGTCCTCTGTCCCTGTCGCTGCTGGTCCTGGCTGCCTTCCTGGTTGTGGTTGTAGCCCTTCCTTCGGTGAAAAAGAAACGCGAAGAAACCTTCGTCGAAGAGGACTAAGACACCGTCCGTTCTCTGGTTTGAACGCTCCCGCTGAAAGGGAGCATTCAAACCGGCGCAGTCAACAAGAAGGCCTGATTTCGTCTCTCCACGAAATCGGGCCTTTTTCTTTATTAGCTGGTTTCGCTGCCTGCTTTCAAGACAGCCAAATCTTTGAAAGAGCGCACAGCCCTACGTCAGGAAACAAACCTCAGGCAGCCAGAACTGCCTGCGTACACAAGCTTCCCAACAAGGGAGCCAGAATGACACCGGGGTGAGCCACGACGGCGAACAAACCATCTACAGTCCCAATAGGCCTACACAATGGCTGCTTGTTACTAGTCATGGGGCGCTGCCCGACCTCTATCGACAAGATGCGCGGGACAGAAGGCAGTTGCAGCAACTGAGCAATGGACTGACAGGTTTGCTCGGCCAGACGCTGCAAACCTGCCTCGCCTTCCAAGGGATAATCCAACGCCGACATCAACCCTCTTTCTTTGCCCGGTCGCACCTCCAGATCCTGAGCACAGAGTAAATGCCGGACCCGATTTCTATCAGCATCCAGGCGCAGTAACACGGCGGGCTGTTGCTCTATAGGCAACGCTACCCCTGCACTGGCTGCCAAAACCAAGGCACCATAAGCATTGGCCAGCACCACCTTGTCGGCCACGATGACTTGCCCTTGCACTTCTATACCGTTCACTCGCCCTCCTGCCGACAACACACGCTGTACCGTACCGGACAGAACCGTGGCGCCATTCGCTTGTGCCGCTTGAATAAAACCACGTGCCAGATCTACTGGCTCCAAGGCGAAATCATCGGGCGCCCACATTGCCAAATCCGGTACGGCTGCCAACGACGGTTCTTTCTGACGCACTTGCGCGGCTGACAGGCTTTCAACCCTGGAACCGGCTGCCAGATGCTCGGCAATCAAGGCGGCTGTCTCGTCCGTCGTTTCCCCCCAGAACAAGGCTCCACGCACGGTCACAGGCAATGCCCCCAAGGTCTGCTTCAGACGCGTGTACTCTTCCAGAGCGTGTAGACGCAAGGCAAAGGCGTCAGTGTCATCAGAAGGTGTACTGGCGCTGGCTCCTACCCATCCAAAAGAGGCTGCGGTTGCGCTGGGCACACTACCCGCACCCTGATCGATCAAAGTGACTGCGGCACCCGCTTGAGTCAGATGCCAGGCGACCGACGCCCCCATCACGCCACCACCGACGACCAGCACTTTGCATTTATGCGTCATAGCTTTCTACTAATGGATAAACAAAAAACAGCCAGCCCCTTGTGCGCATGAACAAGCGAATAGCCAGCCAGGCAACAAGATACGGTCTGCTCTCAGCAAAAACAACAAGGGCCTGAATCCCTTGCGGAATTCAGGCCCTTGAGATCAGTCCAACTTACATCGTGCCTTGGCGGCGCTTGTAAAAGTTACCGATATACATGGCCAGCAGCACGAGCACGGTAGAGATCAGAATCATGATGATCCCCAGCGCCGACAGCTTGCCCCACAAACCATCTTCGGCATAACCCAGCACCTGTACCGCCAGCACTTCCGTACCGGGACGGGACAGCACCACCGACACCGTCAGCTCACGAATGAACATGGTTGCCATCAAGATCCAGGCCGACACCACACCAGGAATCAGCAAAGGAATAATGATGCGGCGCATGGTGGTCCAGGAACTGGCCCCGGCAACGGCCGAGGACTCCTCCAGGTGGGCATGGACCTGCACAAAAGCGGCCGACAAGGGTCGGATACCGTAAGGCAGATAAGCGGCGATATAGGCCAGCAGCAAGGCGGTCAGCGTGGCATACAAAGGCGTTTGCACAAAGAACCACATAAAGCCGATACCGATCACAATCCCCGGGAAGGAAAAGGAAAGGAAGCTCAAGGTATCCAGCAGCGCCGCCGCCCGCGTTCGTAACTTGACCACCACATAGGCCACAAACAGCGATAGCAATACACCCAGACTGGCTCCGACCACAGCCAGGAACAAACTGTTCTTCATGGCCACTTTGGAGATCGGATCTTGAATGACATCAATCCAGTTCGCCCAACTCATCAAGGAGAAGGCGCGAGCACTAGGCACCATGGAGTACGGAATCATGGAGGTATACAGCAACACGGCCACAGGCAGCACCACCATCAGCAAGCTGATAATGCCCACAATGATGAACAAGGGGATTTTCGCGCGACGCAATTCCAGCTGAGTGGGTTTGAAACCACGGCTGGAGATCGTCACATACTTGCTGCTTTCTTTCGTCATGTAGCGATACAGAACGATCAGGGCAATGGAGGCCGACAGCACACTCATGCCCAGCGCCGCCGCTTTTCCGTAATCCGGAGCGAAGCCGGTAGAGATCATCTCGAACAGATAAGTGGCCAGCACATCCACACGACCTGGGGTACCCAGAACTCGTGGCACGGCGTAGGAAGCCAAGGCCCGCACAATCGCCAGAATGAAAGCCGCCATGATGGCTGGACGCAGAATCGGCAGGGTAACCCGCGTCAAGGTACGCCACAGACCGCCCCCGAATACACGGGAGGACTCCTCCATGGAAACGTCAAAAGAGGCCATGGCAGGCGCAATGATCAGGTAGGCCACAGGCATGTTCAACAAGCCTTCAACCAGAATCATGCCCCACAGGGAATAGATGTTCAGCGGTGCTTCCTGCAGGCCCAATGTATCCTGCAAGAACATATTGATCAGGCCGTTGGACGGGTTTAGCAGCAAGGCCCAGCTAACCGAGAACAGCAAGTGCGGAATCATCATGGGAACGATGGACAGCACCGTGAACACCCCTTTCATGGGCATGTTCGTACGCGTATTCAGGTAGGCCAGGAAAACAGCCAGCGCAGTAGAGAACAGGGAAGAGCCCAGCACGAAAACCACCGTATTGAAGGTGACTTCCAGCAAGAAGGGATCGGTGTAGGCGGCTACGTATTTAGCCGTGGTAAAGGAACCAAAAGCCGTCAGGCCCTGCGAGAAGCTGCCCAGCAGCAACATCAGGACCGGGCACAGCGTCAGAAAGCCGACGATCAGAATAAGCGACCAGCTAAGTGGTCTGCGTGTGTGATTCATGATGCCCCGCCCTTATGCCGACAACAGCATGCAGTGTTCAGGGTGCAGGTTAAAGCGTACGGTATCGCCCTCTTTCACCTTCACGTCTGGATCAATACACACCAGAAGCTGCTCTTTACCCACTTTGACCTCGGCCTCGTAGGACTCACCGACGAACTCCAGGGCCTGGACCTGACCGTGGAACAGGTTCTGCCCCACTTCATTGGCCTGGCTGCTGACACGAATAAATTCTGGGCGAATGCACAAGGTAACTTCGGTGCCCACGGGCAGGTCACGCTTCTTGCAATGCAGTTGGCCCAGTTCGCATTCCACAATGGTGGAGTCTGCACGCTGCTCCAGCACTTTGGCGCTGATCTGGTTGGCACGACCAATAAAGTCGGCCACAAAGCGGTGATCGGCATCAAAGTAAATTTTTTCTGGCGTACCAATTTCCAGAATCTTGCCACCACGCATCACAGCGATGGAGTTGGACAAGGCCAATGCCTCGACGCGATCATGCGTCACGTACACAGCGGTAATGTCCAGACGGCTCAGAAATTCGCGCAGTTCTTTACGGGTTTCTTCACGCAGCTTGGCATCCAGGTTACTGAGCGGCTCATCAAACAAAATGACTTTAGGCTCGGCCACCAGGGCTCGGGCCAATGCCACACGCTGCTGCTGACCACCGGACAGACGCGTTGCGGAACGCTGATCCACCCCTTCCAGCTGCACAAACTTCAGGATGTTCGCGACTTTTTCACGAATCACCTCTTTGCGCTCGCCGCGCACTTGCAAGGGGTAAGCGATATTGTCGAACACCGTCATGTGCGGCCAGATGGCGTATGTCTGAAACACCATGCCCAAACCGCGCTTTTCCACCGGCACAGCAATATTCTTGGCGCTGGACCAGACGATCTCGTCCCCAATGCGGATTTCACCCTCGTCTGGGATTTCCAGACCAACAATGCACCGCAGCAGCGTGGTTTTGCCGCAGCCGCTGGGCCCTAACAGTGTGAAAAACTCATTAGCGGGAATCGTCAGGTTGATATTGTCCAAAGCCTTGAAGGTTTTGCCCTCTGAGACATAGGTCTTGCTTAGGCCGGTAATTTCAATTTGCATAATGAGTAAATGTTTTCAATAAAAATAAGGCGAGGCGCCAAGGCGCCCCGTTCTAGACGAACCTGTCGTTCTTGTCGTCCCGATTAACGGACGGCGAAGATACGGCTGAATTCGCGGCCCCAACGGACCAGTTCTTCGTCGCTCAGGTCGCGAATAGGCTCGACCTTGGCTTTATCGATCCCCGCAACCGGAGGGTGTACCCCTGGAGCCAGGACGTATTCGCCAACCTTGTTGGCCAGAATGCCCATGGCTTCATTACCCAGCCAGTAGTCCAGGAACACGCGAGCAGCATCAGGATGCGGTGCATTCTTGGTCAGGGCGATGGCACGTGGGGAGCCCAGCAAGGGCTGATCCGACATGGGGCCCCAGGCCAATGGCGCAGGCGACTTGGTCACGATGTACTTGGGCATGGAAATGGCAATCAACTTCTCGCCACTTTCAATAGGAGCCGGAGTTGGGCCAAACGAGGCCACGAACATGGGCTTGTTGGCAGCCAGGCCTTTCAGGAAGTCCAGCCACTGCTCTTCACTGCTAAAGACCTTTTCCTTCAAACCAATCAGCCAGCCAATGGTGGAGGGGTGGTTGGAAGGGTTGGCCATCACAATCTTGTCTTTCCACTTGGGATCGGCCAGATCTTCGTAGCGTTGTGGCGCATCCTCGGCCTTGAGGTGGTCCGTATTATAGATATAAGACACATATTCGATGCCAAATTGAATAATCGAATCGTCTTGAATGGCCCACTCGGGGTAGCCCTGCACGGCTTCGGACTGATGGGGAATCAGCACGCCCTGCTCTTTGAGCAGTTGCAGCATGGGCAAGGGAGCCTGAACCACGTCCGCCATCAACTTGCCGGCATTGAACTCGGTCAGGATGGTGGGGATGAACTTGGAGCTGGAAATACGGGTGTATTTGCCTTCAATGCCTTGCGCTTGTTGCAAGGCCTTCATGATGGGCTCTACCGCCGTGATGTTGGCGTAGAAAACAGCCTGGCCTTGAGCCTTTGCTTTTTCCAGTACGGCTGCGTCTGCCGCCCACGCCGCCCATGGCAAAGAGGTACTCATAGACGCCAGTCCGGTGGCACCTGCCAGCTTCAAGAAACGACGACGATCAAAAGTGGTCATAGGATTCAAGTTCCAGTTAATTAGCCAGGAAATTATGTGCGCCCATCATAATCCAGACAGGCAAATTCCATTTATTACAGATCTATGTTTGGTTTAGAACATGAGGGGCCTGACGCCGTCAAGCCTAAAACGTTTTGCCGCTTATTCGGGCAGGCAAAGATCAAGCCGATAAAGCTGCGCTAAGCTGTACGATCGAACAGATTATTTTCCAGGAGACCCGCGCCATGACCCCATCCATTCAGCCTAAACACTATGAACCCGCCAGCCCGCAAAAAGTGGCGTTCATTGGTCTGGGGGTGATGGGCTATCCCATGGCAGGACATCTGGCCCAGGCAGGGCATCAAGTCACGGTGTACAACCGCAACCCGGCCAAGGCGGAACAATGGAGTAAAGAGTTCAAACAGGAATGGGCCGCTACACCAGCCCTGGCCGCTGCCCAAGCAGACATTGTCATGGCCTGTGTGGGCAATGATGATGACTTGCGCTCGATTTTTCAGGGGCCGAACGGTGTGCTGGCAGGCATGAGGGCAGGGAGCCTGTTTATCGACCACACCACTGCCTCCGCCGAAGTGGCCCAGGAACTGGGAGCACAGGCGGCCAAGCAAGAAGTTGCATTTATCGACGCCCCCATTTCTGGCGGACAGGCGGGTGCCCAGAAAGGCATGCTCAGCATTATGTGTGGTGGGCAAGCTGAGGATATGGAACGCGCCCGCCCGCTGATGATGAGCTACGCCCAGGCCTGCACCCTGATGGGGCCCTTGGGGTCCGGGCAGCTGTGCAAGATGGTGAACCAGATTGCCGTTGTCGGACTCTTGCAAGGTCTGGCCGAAGCCATGGCTTTTGGTGAACGGGCCGGACTGGATATGGAGCAGGCCCTGTCTGTATTGACCAAGGGTGCGGCGCGCAGCTGGCAAATGGAAACTAAAGGCCCCACAATGCTGGCCAGAGACTTTCAGCCCGGCTTTACCGTGAACTGGATGTTGAAGGACCTGGATTTGGTGCAGCGGGAGGCACAGCGTAATGGGGCCCAGCTTCCCGCAACTCGCTTGATTCAGGAGCAGTTTGCGAAGATTGCCCAGCAGGGCCATCGCGATTGGGATATTTCTACCCTGTTCAATCTGCTGGCCCGTCCAAACGACGCGGCTTAATTCACGTGTTTTCTGGTTTAGGCGCTTCGGGCTGCAGCAAAGGCAAGCGTAGCGTCGCCTTCAAACCGTAGCCGCCCATATCGTTGGGCTCCCCATCGGTCAGCACAATCGTGCCGCCATTGCGCTCGGCGTAAGCCAGCGCAATGGCCAGACCCAGCCCGGAGCCAGAACCCCGTCCACCCTTGCGTGCCGGGCCGCCCCGGTCAAAACGTACAAATACGCTTTCACGCAAACTGGCGGCCAAGCCCATGCCGTTGTCGGTAACGCTGATCCAGGCCAGCTTGTCGTCATGCCCGGCAGAAACCGTAATTGCACTGCCACTACCAGCGTGATTGATGGCGTTGTGAATCAGGTTGGAAACGGACTCATGGATCTCGGCATCGCTGGCATACACCCACAAAGGTGCCTGCTCGCCCTCTTCTCCTGGCCCGATCCAACCCAGATCCTGACGATGCTCACGGGCCAAAGGCAGATATTGCAGCACCACCTCACGCCCCAGACTGGCCAGGTCAACCTGCCCCTGGCTCATGGTGGTGGTATGGCTGGCATGAGCCAGAGCCAACAACTGCTCGGTCAGGCGAGTCGCCTGCCCCAATTGCTTGATGATCGCCCCCAGGGACTCACGGACACGCTCGATATCCGGTTCACGGCGAGCGTATTGGGCCTGGGTATGAATGATCGCCAAAGGGGTGCGTAATTGATGCGAGGCGTCGGCCAGAAACTGGGCCTGCCGATCCAGCACGGAACGATACAACTCAATATGGTGATTGACCGAACGCACCAAAGGCACTACTTCACGAGGAACATCACGCTCGTCCAAAGGCTGCAAGTCGTCCACGCTACGGTTACGCACTTCCTGTCGCAAGGCCTGCAGGGGGCGCAAGGCCCACGCTACGGCAAACCACACCAACGCCACAGCCAGCAGCAACATACGCAAATTGCGGAAAATACCTTCGCGCCAGGCTTCTTGCTGGGTGCGCAACCGCAAATCCAGGCTTTCGCCCACCATGACCAGAACCTGCCTGTGCTGGCCTTTGTAGTGCAGATCGCGCCACAAGGCCACCATGCGCACGGTGTCATTGCGGAAATATGAATCGTAGAAAACCGGCACGCCTTCATGGTCGGCCAGATTGGAAGGACGCGGCAGCCCTTCCATCCCCAGCAAGGTGCGCCCTTTTAACTGATTGGCATCAACACCGCCCAGATTACGGACCAAAGGGGTGATTTCTTCGACACGGAAATACTTGCGATTACCCGGTCGGGATTCCAGCATGACCTGCGCATAAAAAGGCGGATCAATACGCAAACTGCCGTCAGTATTGAACTCCACGCTGGTCTCGAGCACTTTGGCCGGTTCCAGCAAGGCGCTGTCGTAGACATTTTCCGTGACCGCGTTCATGGCCAGGTAGTCTTCCCAGCTGTCGTAAAGCAGTAAAGCCACCACCCCCGGTATCAGCAGTACCAGCAGCCAAAAGCGCAAACTGCCTTGCCAGGCATTGGCGGGGGGTGGAGAAGGGGCCGTCATGAAACGCCGGATTCCGCCTCAAGCACTTCCAGCATGTAGCCCAGACCACGCACCGTCACGATGTGCACATCGCTATTGGCCAGTTTCTTGCGCAAGCGATGCAGGACAACCTCGATGGCATCAGGGCTGGCATCGCTATCGTGCTCGAATACTCGGGCAAATAGCTGAGACTTTTCTACAGGCATGCCAGAGCGGCTGATCAGAACCAGCAAGGCCGCATGTTCACGCGGCGTCAAATGCACAATGGCATTGTCCAGCAGGAATGCCCGGCTCTCAGGGTTGTATTCCAAAGAGCCACAGCTGACCACTGGAGCCACCCGGCCACGGCTACGCCGTACCAGTGCCGCCAGACGAGCTTCCAGCTCTTCCAGGGCAAAGGGTTTGGTCAGGAAATCATCGGCACCCAGATTCAGACCACGAACGCGATCCTGCAAGGCGCCTTGAGCGGTCAGAATCAGCACAGGAGTGTGATCGCCGCGTTCGCGCATCTCGCGCAAAAGCACCAGCCCGTGTTTGTCGGGCAGGCGCAAATCCATCACGACCGCATCATACTCATGGGCCGCCAACAATACTTCTGCCGAGCGGGCGTCATGAGCGGGATCGGGCAAAAAACCACTTTGCGCCAAGGCCCGCTCCAGCCATGCGGCCATTTCCCGCTCATCTTCAACCAATAATATGCGCATGATCCCTGCTATCTAAGGTATCGGCATCAACTGCGCTTTGCAGGCGCTGACGTAAATAACGATTTTCCTGCCGTCGTCGGAACAAAATATCCGACAGCTCGTTCAGCGCTTGCTGATAGACTTCCCGCTTGAACTCAATCACTGAATCAAGTGGCACCCAATATTGACTCCAGCGCCATGCATCAAACTCCGGCGTCGACGAGGAACGCAGGCAGACATCACTGTCTCGCCCTACCAGCCGCAACAGGAACCAGATTTGTTTCTGGCCCTTGTAATGGCCACGCGCCTCCCGACGTACAAAATGATTGGGCACGTTGTAGCGAAGCCAATCTCGCGTCCGGCCTAATATACGGATATGCTCAGGCAGCAAGCCCACTTCTTCATGCAGTTCGCGGTACATCGCTTGTACGGGTGTTTCACCGTATTTAATACCGCCTTGCGGGAACTGCCAGGCATGTTCCCGAATACGCTTGCCCCAAAAAACCTCGTTCTTGCGATTAACGAGGATAATTCCGACATTAGGACGGTAGCCTTCACGATCTAACATAGGCCACCTCTAACGAATTCAATACAATTAGATCTGATTATACGTACCTGACGAGTTCCCTACCATGCATGCTAGCCAGTATCACATTAATACCCTGAAAGAAGCGCCTACCGAGGCCGAAGTTGCCAGCCACCAGCTCATGACGCGCGCCGGCATGATCCGTAAAGCCGCCGGCGGTATCTATACCTATATGCCGATGGGCCTGCGCGTGCTGCGCAAGATTGAAAACATCATCCGTCAGGAAATGGACCGCTCCGGCGCCATTGAGCTGCTGATGCCAGTCGTCCAGCCTGCCGAACTCTGGGTAGAGTCGGGCCGTTGGGAAAAATATGGTGACGAACTGCTGCGAATCAAGGATCGCCACCAGCGCGACTTCGTGCTGCAGCCTACCTCCGAAGAAGTGATCACGGACATTGCCCGCAACGAAATCCACAGCTGGCGCCAGTTGCCCATCAACTTCTACCACATTCAAACCAAATTCCGTGACGAGCGCCGTCCCCGCTTTGGCTTGATGCGTGGCCGCGAATTCACCATGAAGGATGCTTACTCCTTCGACCGCAATGCCGAAGACGCCCAAGCCAGCTACGACAATATGTACGACGCCTACATGCGCATCTTTGGGCGCCTGGGCTTGAACTTCCGTGCCGTGGCCGCTGATACCGGCTCCATTGGCGGTTCGCGCAGCCATGAATTCCAGGTGATTGCCGATACCGGCGAAGACTTGCTGGTTTACAACCCTGACACCGACTACGCTGCCAATATCGAGCTGGCTCCCGCCCCTTGCCTGCTGGCCGAGCGTGCCGCTCCTGGCCAAGCCCTGGTCAAGACCGCCACGCCTGATGCCCCCAAGTGTGAACTGGTGGCCCAATTCCTGGGCTGTGACCTGAGCCAAACCGTCAAGTCGGTTGTGCTGGCAACGGACGTCGAAGAAGACGGCAAGACCAAGAGCACCGTCCACCTGCTGCTGGTTCGTGGCGATCATGAAGTCAACGACATCAAGGTTTCCAAGCTGGCCGGCTTTGAAAAAGGCCACCGTCTGGCCACGGAAGAGGAAATTGTGGCCACCTTTGGCTGCAAGCCCGGTTATCTAGGTCCGATCGGCACCCGTCAGCCTGTGCAAGTGATTGCCGACCTGACCGTAGCCAACATGAGCGACTTTGTGTGCGGTGCCAACGAAGAAGGCTTCCACTACACCGGCGTGAACTGGGGCCGTGACCTGCCCGAGCCCATCAAGGCAGACCTGCGCAACGTGGTTCACGGCGACCCTGCCCCCGAAGGCGGCAAGCTGGCCATCCAGCGCGGCATTGAAGTGGGTCACGTTTTCTTCCTGGGCGATGTCTACTCCAAAAAGCTGAACGCCACCTTTTTGGAAACTGATGGTAAACCGGCTGTCATGCAAATGGGTTGTTATGGCATTGGCGTCAGCCGTATTGCCGCCGCTGCCATTGAACAAAACCACGACGAACGCGGCATGATCTGGCCTCGTGCGCTGGCTCCTTTCGAAGTGGTGATCTGCCCGATCGGCTTTACCAAAAGCGATGCTGTGCGTCAGACTGCTACTGATCTGTACACCCAGCTCAAAGAGCAAGGTGTGGATGTCATTCTGGACGACCGCGACGCCCGCCCCGGCATCATGTTTGCCGACTGGGAGCTGATTGGTGTGCCACTGCGCATTACCATTGGCGAGCGCGGCCTGAAAGAAGGCCTGGTTGAAATGCAGGCACGCCGTGATGCCAGCAGCACCAACGTGCCGGTGGACCAGATTGCCCAGGTCAGCCTGGAGCGTTTGGCCACGCTGTAAGGACTCCAAGCAGGGCTGGCCGTGCGCCATGCCCTGCCCGTCAACATAAACTCTTTTACGAACGACATGCTTAATGACAAGTGGGACACCCAGGCTCGGCTTGATATTCGCGTATATTACGAAGACACCGACGCTGGGGGGATCGTATATTACGCCAACTACCTGAAATTCTTTGAGCGTGCGCGCACAGAATGGCTCAGGAACCTGGGCGTAAACCAATCCGATGTGGCCGAGCAGAATCAACGCCTGTTCGTAGTCAAGAAGGTTGAAATACAATATCTCAAACCTGCCCGGCTCGATGATTTGATCTCGGTGCGCAGCCGCATTACCCAGCTGGGTTCGGCTACCATCCATTTCGAACAAGGTGCCCTGCGAGGTGGGGAACTGTTATGCCAAAGCACCATCCAAATTGTTTGCGTTGACGCCAACACGCTTCGTCCAAGCAAGCTGGACTCTGATTTACGTACCCTCTTGGAAAAGGTTCAGGACTGACCATGCAAGCTACTAGCGACCTGTCGCTGATTTCGCTACTTCTCGATGCCAGTATTCCCGTTCAGCTCGTCATGCTGATTCTGTTGGGAATATCGATTCTCTCGTGGGCCTATATTTTCAGTAAACGGGCTGCACTTAAACGCACGCTGGAACAGACCCGCCGCTTTGAGGACGACTTCTGGGCAGGTGGCGATCTGGCCGTGCTTCAGCAATCCATTTCCTCGCGTCGTGCCGAACACGGTGCACTGGCCCGTATTTTTGAAGCCGGCATGACCGAATTCATCAAGGCCCGTCGCAGCCAAAGCTCGGGCCCAGCCCTGCTGGACGGTCCACGCCGTGCCATGCGCGCCAGCTACCAGCGCGAAATGGACACACTGGAAACACACCTGAACTTCCTGGCCTCTGCCGGTTCGGTCAGCCCTTACATCGGGCTGCTGGGTACTGTCTGGGGGATCATGCACGCCTTTATCGGTTTGTCCGGCATGCAGCAGGCCACACTGGCCTCGGTGGCTCCCGGTATTGCCGAAGCCCTGATCGCCACAGCTATCGGTCTGTTTGCCGCTATCCCTGCCGTGGTTGCCTACAACCGCTTTACCAACGAGCTCGATCGTATCTCGATCCGCTTTGACAGCTTTATCGACGAATTCCTGAACATCTTGCAGCGGCAGGTGAACTGATGCCATCGATGCGTGGAAGCACCGGCCGTCACGGCCGGCGCATGAAAAATGAAATCAACGTCGTCCCTTATATCGACGTGATGCTGGTGCTGCTGGTGATCTTCATGGTCACCGCTCCCATGATTACCCCCGGACTGGTGGAATTGCCTTCAGTAGGCCAAGCCTCCGAAGTGCCTGCCAAGCCGGTGGAAATCCAGGTTGATAAGGACGGCAAACTGGCCATTCGCTTGCGCGATGCGGGCTCCGAGTTCATGAACATCGAAAAGTCCACACTGCTCAATGAAGTGCGCTCGCGTATGCAGGCCGACAGCCCGGTTGTCATTGCCGCCGATGGCAAGGTTCCCTACGAGACCGTCATGGGCTTGATGGATGAACTGCGCTCCAATGGCATCAACCGCCTGGGTCTGATCGTCGATCGCAACAGCGATCCTGACGCTCGCAAATAACCTCTGGCCGGATAGCGTGCTCGCCGTCCGGCGCGAAAAACCTGAACTGAATGAAGCACAGAACACGCAATACCCGCAATCAGGCGCTGCGCTCGCCTGAGCAAAAGGAAGATCGGCGCGGCTTGCTCATCGCCCTGGGTCTGCACGGGCTGTTGCTGCTCGCCATTTTGGCGGGAGCCCTTTTTTCTGCACCCAAGACACCCAATGCGGTGCAGGTCGAATTGTGGATGGACGGTGTCGCACCCGATGCGGCCATCAATGCTGATCCCGAAGCCCCCGAGGCCGAACCCGAGCCGCAGCCTGAGCCTGAGCCGGCTCCAGAGCCAGAACCCAAGCCCGAGCCCAAACCTGAACCTCCTCCGGCTCCCAAGCCGCCTCCAGAGCCTGAAAAGGTCACCCCTCCTGCTGAACCTGAGGTTGATCCCGAGATCGCCCTGGAGCAGGCTCGCAAGGAACGCGAGAAAAAAGAGCGTGAAGAAAAGCTGGAACAGGAACGCAAGGAAAAACAGCGTCAGGACAAGCTAGCCGCTGAACGTCGCGAACGCGAACAAAAGGAAAAGCAGGAACAGGAACGCAAGGAAAAAGCTGAAGCTGAAGCAAAAGCCAAGGCAGAAGCAGAGCGCAAGGCTAAAGCAGAAGCCGACGCGAAAGCCAAGGCCGATGCCGAACGCAAGGCTAAAGCCGATGCAGAAGCCAAAGCCAAGGCGGATGCCGAAGCTAAAGCCAAAGCAGACGCGGAACGTAAAGCCCGTGCCGAGGCCGCCGCCAAAGCCCGTGCCGATGCCGAGCGCAAGGCCAAAGAAGAAGCATTCCGCCGAGCCATGCGTGAAGGTGCCCCTGGACGTGCCGGTGGTACAGCAGACCGCAACCAGGCCGGTGGCGGTGGTGGTGATGGTGGCTATGCCGCCAAGGTGCGCGCTTGCGTGCAGCCTGGCGTGGTCTACAGCACCCCTGCCCGCTCTGAAGTACGTGGCAACCCTGCACTGCAGTACCGCGTGGACCTGAATGCCGATGGCACGCCTAACCGCGTTCAAATCAAACGATCGTCCGGCATCGCGCAGTTCGATGATGCCGTATCCAAGGGTCTTGCCCGTTGCAGCCCTTTCCCCAAACCGCCTAGCGGGCAGTATCCATCGTATATTGATGGCGAATACCGCATGTTCGATTAATCAGGAGATTGCATAATGACCGCCGCTACCCCAGCCCTGGCGACCTTAGGTCGTCATTGGCGCGCCACGGCCACTGGAGCGTTTGCCCTGGCCGCTGGCATGTTCGCCAGCCAACCGGCCCAGGCCCAACTGCGGGTCGATATATCGGGTGTGGGTGCTACCCAGTACCCCATCGCGATCGCCGATTTTGCTGACAACCCAGCCAGCCAATCGCTAGCTGAAGTTATCCGTGCCGACCTGACCCGTTCGGGTCAATTCCAATTGATCAATGCCACCGGTGCTGGACTGAATGCAGAAAGCACGATTGCCTACGACGAATGGCGCAATCGCGGTGCCGATTACCTGGCTTATGGTTCAGTTGCCCAGACCGGTGGCCAATATTCCATCAGCTATCGCCTGGTGGATTCGGTCCGTCAAACACAGCTGGATGGGGTGGCTTTTGCGGGCAGTGAAAAAGAACTGCGCCGTATTTCTCACCAGATTGCAGACCGGATTTATGAAAAAATTACCGGCGTGCGCGGTGTTTTTTCGACTCGACTGGCCTACGTGTTGCAAACAGGCAACAATTACGAGTTACAAATTGCTGACGCGGATGGGCAAAATCCGCAAGTAATGTTGCGTTCTCGACACTCAATCATCTCCCCAGCCTGGTCTCCTGACGGTAAAAAACTGGCTTATGTGAGCTTCGAAAACGACAAACCTGTTGTATATGTGCAAACTTTGGCCACCGGTCACCGCGAACCGTTAGCTAATTTCAAGGGTAATAACAGTAGTCCCGCATGGGCTCCTAACGGCAATCAGGTCGCTGTTGTGCTCTCCAGAGACGGTATTTCGCAGATTTACACGCTAAATACGGACGGCTCCGGATTGCGCCGCGTGATGCGTTCTCCCTTGATCGATACTGAACCAAGTTTTACGCCCGATGGCAACTCCCTTGTATTTGTGAGCGATCGTGGTGGTGCTCCCAATATTTACAAAGTAAGTCTGGGTGGTGACGATGCACAGCGCATTACCTTCAACGGGAGTTACAATATTTCACCGGAGGTCTCTGCAGACGGTACTAGGCTTGTATACGTCACACGCAGAAACGGTGCTTTCCGAATTGCCACTCAAGATATGGCATCAGGAGCTGAGCAACTGCTGACGACAGGTCCCGACGATCAGTCTCCGAGTTTCGCCCCTAATGGGATGCAGATCTTATATAGTTCTGTTCAGGGGGGCCGCAGTGTCCTAGCTGTGACATCCGTGGATGGTCGCGTTCGTCAGACCCTCTCGTCTTTGAATGGCAAAGTACGCGAACCCACCTGGGGACCATTTACCAACTGACATCCTGTGTGACTCTTTTTCAAAAGGAATTCAAATGAGCTCGCGCATTCTTAAAAGTCTTACCCTCGCCGTTATGGCTGCCGCCCTTGCTGCTTGCAGCTCGGTTCCTCTGGATCAATCTGGCTCCGGTTCAACCGGCGGTACAGGATCGGACTCTGCCAGCGCAGGCCAGATCATGGACCCCTTCAACCCTCAAAGCCCACTGGCACAACAACGCTCGGTGTTCTTTGACTACGACAGCTACGTGGTTAACGACCAGTACCGTGGCCTAGTAGAAATGCACGCTTCTTACCTGAGCAGCCATCCTCAGCAAACCGTACGCATCGAAGGTAATACCGACGAGCGTGGTGGTGCCGAGTACAACCTGGCTCTGGGTCAGCGTCGTTCCGACGCCGTGGCACGCATGCTGGGTCTGCTGGGCGTAAGCAACAGCCAGATCGAAGCTGTGAGCTTTGGTAAAGAGCGTCCAAAAGCATTGGGTAACACCGAAGCTGATTACGCTGAAAACCGTCGCGCAGACATCGTTTACCAACGATAATTTCTGCATCGACCAAGTGGTTCCGACGCCGTGGCGGTTGTTAACGCCGCGGCGTTTTTTATCGGCGCTGTGCCCGATCCACTGAAAATTCGTTATGCTGGACAGCGGGCTCGCCAGGCCGGCAAAAAGCCCCCAGATCACAGCCCCCAACAGAGGGGAAACCGGCAGGTGAGGAGCCTGCGCATTGCGGATGCACATTTTTTAACGGACTTCACTATGCACGCTTATAAAAAGCCTTTTCGTCTCGCGACCGTTACCCTGTTCGCTACGGCCGCCCTGTTCGCCAGCCTGCCGGCCAAGGCCTTTGCCGATGACGAGGCCCGACGCGCCATTTTGGAGCTGCGGCAGCAAATTCGTCAGATGAACGAGCAAAACACCCAGGCTCGCCTGCAATTGGCTGATCAAATTGATACCCTGCGCTCCGAGGTGGTGTCGCTGCGCGGCCAGGTAGAGAAACTGAGCTGGCAAGCCAGCGGCCAAGGCCAGGCCAATAGCCCGGCTCCCGGCCAGCAAAGCCCTCATGCCGCTGACCCACAAGAACAAGCCGTCTTTGATAGTGCCATGGACGCTTACCGCGCTGGCCAATACAAGCCCGCCGCCGATGCCTTTGCCGGTTTTCTGGCCGCCTACCCGTCCAGCGTTCTGGCTGACGAAGTGCGCTTTTACGAAGGCAGCAGCCTGTACGCGATCAAAAGCTTCAAGACCTCCATTCAGAAACTCCAGGCTTTTGTGAAGGCCTCCCCACAAAGCCCACGCGCGGCTGATGCCCTGATGGTGACAGCCTCCAGCCAGATCGAACTGAACGATCTGAGCGGTGCCAAAACCACCTTGCAGCGTATCGTCAAGGACTACCCACAATCCGAGGCAGCCGAGACCGCGCGCAGCCGCTTGAAATTGCTGGAATAATCACCCAGCGCGCAATGCCACAAGGACCGGGTTCAGACCCGGTCTGTTTTTTTCAGGTGGCCCATCCTTGCCTGACCTCTACTGCTTGCCATGACAAACCCTTTTGCCGACTTCTCCACACTTGAACTGACCGCGCAAGGCTATCGCCACACCTTTGTGGATCAGGGACAAGGCGCACCCGTTTTGCTGATCCACGGTTCCCTGTGCGACTGGCGCTACTGGCGCTGGCAGATCCCCGCCTTTGCTACCCAGTATCGGGTTCTGGCTCCCAGCCTGCGCTCCTACTGGCCCGGAGCACCCAGCCCCGGCCACTTCAATACGGCGCAACACGCCCAGGACTTGCAGGCCTTGCTGGATCAGCATATTCCTGATGAGAAAGTGCATATCGTGGGGCACTCTCGCGGTGGTCATGTTGCCCTGCTACTGGCTCAAAGAATGCCCGAGCAGGTGGCCAGCCTGACCCTGGCAGATCCCGGCTTTCCGACTCCCGGTGCCTACTCCTATGCCCCCTTGTTCCAGCAAGTGGCCGAACACCTGGAACAGGGTGACCGCGATGGTGCCATGGCTCTGTTCGTAGATACGGTCAATGGCTCGGGGACGTGGAAGCAAATGACACGCTGGTTCCGCGAGATGATTCAGGACAACGCCCACACCATGTTGGATCAGCAGCAAGAGCCCAATCAAGGTCCGGACCTGGAGTGGCTCAAGCAGATGAAGGCACCCTTAAGCTTCATCACGGGTGAAAACAGCCCCACACGCTATCACCACTGCATGGACATCATTCGTCAGCACCGACGCGAGGATCAGATGCACCGCATCCCGCTGGCTGCCCACGGTATGAATCTGGCCAATCCCAAGGCGTTCAACCAGGCGGTGCTGGACGCGCTGCAAGCCTGAAGCCCAATGCAAAACTGGCCGCATGCAGCGGCCAGCTCCCGGTCTCTATCCAAACGCTAATTACGTTTAATAAGCCTGTGTCTTGGCAGGTCGCAACTCGCACTCGGCCTGGACCTGAGTATCGTCCGACAGATGAATGCTCAAGATGATGCGCTCCCCCAGGGCCAAGTCTTCTTTGGCCTGACCCAGCATCACGTGGAAAGCCCCCGGCTTCAGGCTCAATACTCCCCCTGCCGGGATCTCCACCTCGGAGACATGCGACATGCGCGCCATCCCCTCGCTCTCGCTAGTTTGATGCAATATCACATGCCCAAAGGACAATGAGCTGGCTCCTGTCACAGCTACGGACTGCTCACCCTTGTTCTCCAGTTCCAGATAGGCGGCGGAAGGTGTGGGCTCGGGCATCATGCGCACCCAGCATTGGCTGGCATGGACCTGCGTGCTCAAGGCGCGTACCGGTTCGGGCGTGCCACGACCATGGCCTCCATGCCCCTGTGCCATCACGGTGCCGGTTGATGCCAGCAAACTCAAGGCAAACACAATTGCGCTGCGTTTCATGATGCTCCTCGCTTCTTGTTGATCGATTGGAATGGGTCCAGCCCTGAACAGCCGGGCGCCGAACTACCCCGATACGCGGGACGATCTGATACAGTACCAGCCAGTATGCCCTTCTTACAACGGCCTTCTTTTCAGTGACGACGTCATGACCAGCACACACTCTGCACCCGAGCCTAAAATCGATATTGTTCAGTTTCGTGATCTTCTGGAGCGTCTGCATCCCTTTGCCGCCGTTTTGGGTATTGATGTTGTCCACATAGGCCACGACAACGCCTGTTTGCGCTTGCCCGAGCGCAATGCCCACCAGCGCATGGGCGGCATGGTGGCAGGCCCCATGCTGATGGGGCTGGCTGATCTGGCCTTGTATGCCGCTGTAGTCGGAGCCACGGGCAACCCCGATGCTGTCACCTCCAGCCTGACCATCAATTTCCTGCGCAAGGCCCCTCCCGGCGATATTCTGGCTCATGCCCGGATTCACAAGACCGGCCGTACCTGCGCGGGCGATGTGCTGCTGGAACCGGCCAACGGTGGCCCGGCTGTCGCACAAGTTATCAGCACCTGGTCCCTGCCTCGCGCCAAATAAACCATGTTTGCAAAGTCTCAAACTACCAGCCCGAGCCAGCTCTGGTTGGCGGAGCTGCAATCCTCCCTGCGATTGGGCGGCCCCCTGATTCTGACCAACCTGGCTCAAGTCAGCCTGTTGGCAACCAACCTGATTTACATGGGCCGACTGGGTCCTGATGAGCTGGCTGCCGGTTCACTGTCCGCCAGTCTGTATCAGGCCTTCATGATTTTCAGCATGGGGCTGGTGTCCGCTGTCGTTCCCATGCTGGCCACAACACTGGGCCGACGACTGCGCAATGTACGCGAATCCCAGCAAATCATCCGTCACGGCTTTCTGACGGCCTTACTGATTACCCTGCCTGCCTGGATTGTGTTGTGGAATGCCGAGCATATCTTGCTGATGATGGGCCAGGACCCCGTTGTCGCGGCGCGCTCGGTCACCTATATGCACACCCTGCAATGGGCTTTGCTGCCCTATCTGGGTTACATCGTGCTGCGCTCCTTCTTGGCCGCCATGGAAAAGCCGGGATGGACTTTGGCGGTGGCCGTCATCGCGATCGGTATCAATGCCGTGCTGGGCTGGCTCCTGGTCTTTGGCAATCTGGGCATGCCCGCCATGGGACTGGCAGGCGCAGGTCTGGCCACTACCTTGTCCAGCTTCTTCATGTTCGCAGGTTTGAGCTGGGTGGTACTGCGGGATCCGCGCTTCCGACGCTACTACCTGTTCAACGATGCCTGGCAGTGGAGTGTGAAGCGTCTGTGGAAAATGTGGGCGCTGGGCATCCCCATTGCGATTACCTTCACCCTGGAAACCCTGGTGTTTTACGCCGCCGTCATGATGATGGGCGTACTGGGGCAATCTGATCTGGCCGCACACGCGATTGCCATGCAGATCTGCTCGGTGTCCTACATGATTCCTTTGGGCTTCAGTCAGGTTGCCACCATCCGTGTGGGGCTGGCCGCAGGCCGGGTCGATCCTTTGGGTGCCCGCCGTGCCGGCTGGATTTCCTACATTCTGGGGGTAGGCTTCATGGGACTGGCGGCTCTGGTATTCTGGTTCGCCCCCTTGACCCTGATTGGCCTGTTTCTGGATCTGGATGTCGCCGAAAACCAAACCGTTATTCAGTTGGCCATTACCTTCCTGGCGCTGGCCGCGCTGTTTCAGATCAGTGATGGTGCCCAGGCCGTGGCTGCAGGGATGCTACGCGGCCTGCATGACACGCGCATACCCATGCTGCTGGCCTTGCTAGGGTATTGGGTGCTGGGCGTTCCTACGGGCTCTTTGCTGGCCTTCCAGTTCAATATGGGCGGGATGGGAATCTGGATCGGGCTGGTGACAGGTTTGTCTGTAGTTGCCGTGCTGATGACGCTGCGCTGGATGCGGGCATCGACACGCTTGGGCCGCAAGCGGCCTGCACAGGCAGCATAGTTCTGAGGTCGGTTCCATAGATCAATTTTGCATGGCGACTCTGTATTGCAGCTCTGTGCGTCAGCCTTGTCTTCCTGAACGGATGACAAACCAGACCCGAAGCAAACACCGAACAAGCTCAGACTTTACCCAAGCTACAGCGTGAAAAGCTACACACGCCACCTACAACAAAGCCCCTTGTCGGACTTTCCGACAAGGGGCTTTTGTTTATCTACAGACTGCAGGGCAGCTTATTGCTTGGGCAGTTTGCTGGCCACGCCTTCCACGTAGTAATCCATGCGGTTCAAGGCATCGTCATCCAGGAAACCGGACTCCAGACGCACCTTGCCATCGTTGTCCTTGATAGGAGCGGCAAAAGGTTGCAGTGTGCCAGCCACGATCTCGGCCTGTTTGGCCAGAACGAACTCTTTCACATCAGCAGGCACTTCAGGACCGAAGCCTTCCAAAGCAGCCATACCGGACTTCAGGCCACCCCAGGTGCTGTCGTTCTGCCATTTGCCATCCAGAACTTCAGTGGCTTTGCGAGTGAAGTAATCACCCCAGTGGTGGGTCACGGCAGCCAGTTGGGCTTTAGGACCGAACTTGCTCATGTCGGAGTGGTAGGCAATCGCGTACTTGCCAGCTTCTTCAGCCGCTTGCACGGTGGCGGTGGAGTCGGTGTGGTGAGTCACCACGTCCGCGCCCTGACCCAGCAGCGTGACCGCTGCGTCACGCTCTTTACCTGGGTCGTACCAGCTATTGGCCCAAACCACGCGCACTTGGGCTTCGGGGTTCACGCTCTTCAAGCCGATGGCAAAGGCGTTGATGCCTTGCAGCACTTCAGGAATGGGGTGAGCACCCACGTAACCGACCACATTGGACTTGGTCATCTTGCCGGCCAATACGCCAGCCAGGTAACGGGACTCGTAGAAACGGGCGTTGGTGGTGGCCACGTTAGGAGCCGTCTTGTAGCCGGTGGAGTGCACGAACTTCACGTCCGGAAACTGCTTGGCCACTTTCTGCGTCTGGTTCATGTAACCAAACGAGGTTGTGAAGATCAGCTTGTTGCCTTGCTGGGCCAGATCGCGAATGACGCGCTCTGCGTCAGCACCTTCAGGCACGTTTTCCACGTACTGAGTGACCACGCGGCCTTTCAGGGCCTCTTCCATTTCACGACGGCCAATGTCTTGCTGCCAGGTCCAACCGGCTTCACCGATGGGGCTGACATACACAAAACCGATTTTCAGGGGTTCTTGATCGTTTGCCTGAGCGGACACAGGCAAGGCGGCCAGGGGGGAAGCGATGGCAGCGGCCAAAAGAGCCTTGCGCATAAAGTTTCCAGTCATGTCAGTCCTCTAGTTGTTGGGATTGAAGTTTTTGCCAAGCGATGCAGGCATATTCAACCTGATCCAGTTAGCGTTTCGGGAAATTAAAACCAGCACAATAATCGTGGCCAAATACGGCATCATGGCCAGCAATTGCGAGGCTACCGGAACACCCAGAGCCTGCGCATGATAGGTCAGGATCGTGACCCCACCAAACAAGTAAGCGCCCAGCATGACGCGCCAGGGACGCCAGGTTGCAAACGTTGTCAGCGCCAACGCAATCCAGCCACGCCCGGCAACCATATTCTCGACCCACATGGGCGTGTAAACCAGGCAGATGAAAGCACCAGCCAGACCGCAGCAGGCACCACCAAACATCAAGGCACCCAGGCGAATGTAGCGCACGTTGTAGCCCAGCGAGTGCGCCGAGGCAGGCGATTCACCCACCGCGCGCAGCACCAGACCGGAGCGGGTACGAGTCAGGAACCAGGCTACGGCAATACACAGCACCCAGGACACATAGACCATGTAATGCTGCTGGAAAAAAGCAGGCCCGATCAGGGGAATATCTTTCAGTACGGGAATGGACAGCTTGGTCACGACCAGGGAGTTGCCGGTAAAGGGCAAGCCAATATAGGCCGAGGCCCCTACCCCGAATAAGGACAGGGCCAAACCACAAGCCACCTGATTCGCGCCCAGCCAGACGGTCAGCCAGGCAAAGGCGGCTGCCATGACCATGCCAACCACCGCGCCCAGCACAAAGCCCAAAGCAGGGCTGCCGGTTTGCACGGCCACCGCAAAGCCCACAATGGCCGCCATCAGCATCATGCCTTCCGAGCCCAGATTGATGACGCCCGACTTTTCATTAATCAGCAAACCCAAGGCTGCCAGGAGCAAAGGGGTGCCTGCGTTGATGGTTGCGGCGAGCAAAGGTGCAATCGCGTCCATTACTTTCTCCAGACCAAACGCTTGGTGATGAGCACGTCACAAGCCAACAAGGAAAACAAGAGGATGCCCTGGAAAATGCCGGTAATCGCATTGGGCAAGCCCAAACGACTTTGGGCCAATTCCCCACCGATATAGAGCAAGGACATCACAAAAGAGGAAAAAATCAGTCCCAGCGGGTGCAGTCGCCCCACAAAGGCCACAATAATGGCCGCAAAACCATAGCCGGGAGATATCGAAGGGGTCAGTTGCCCAACCGGGCCCATGACTTCCGCTGCACCAGCCAGACCGGCCAATGCCCCCGAAATCAGCAAGGAACTCCACAAGGCTTTACGGGAGGAAAAACCGGCGTAACGAGCAGCCAATGGGGCCATACCCCCCACGCGCAAGCGAAAACCGGCCATGCTGCGTGTCAGGAAAAGCCAGGCCGCCACCGAAGCGATCACTGCCAGCACAATACCGCTATGCAAGCGCGTGCCGGGCAAGACTGCGGGCAACAAAAAGCCGTCCGAGAACAGGCTGGACTGCGGAAAACCAAAGCCATCGGGATCGCGCAAGGCACCGTGTACCAGATAGCTGAGCAAGTGCTGGGCCACATAGACCAGCATCAGGGACACCAGAATCTCGTTGGCATTGAAGCGATCTTTCAGGAAAGCCACGATAGCAGCCCAGGCCATGCCGCCCAGCATGCCGCAGGCCAAAGCCACGGTAATCAGGAAAAAACCACCGTTATCGCCATCGTCCACTTGCAGAATAAAGGCCCCGGCTGCCAAGGCGCCCATCACCAACTGCCCTTCCGCCCCGATGTTGAAAATATTGGCTCTGAAACAGATGGCCAGACCGACCGAGATCAGCAGCAAGGGCACCAGTTTGACGCCCACCTCAGCCCAACCATTCAGGTCACGCAAAGGCTCCAGAAAAAATACGTTCAAGCCCGCCAGAGGATTCTTGCCCAGCGACCAGAACAAGGTTCCGGCGACCACCATGGTCAGCAAGACAGCCAGCAAAGGGGAGCACCAGGCCATCAAGGTAGAGGGCGTGGCACGAGTCTCAAGCCTGAGCATGTTCACCCTCCTCCCACAAACCGCTCATCCATTGCCCAATCTGATCAACACTGGCTTGCGCCACGGGAATAGAGGGAGACATACGACCTTTGGAGATAACAATCAGGCGATCGGCAATCGCAAACAATTCATCCAGCTCTTCAGAGATGACCAGCAAGGCACAGCCCGCATCGCGCAGGGCCAGCAGCTCGGCGTGGATCTGGGCGGCAGCCCCTACGTCCACACCCCAGGTGGGCTGGGCAATGACCAGAATGCGCGGCTGACGGGTGACTTCACGGCCAATAATGTACTTTTGCAGGTTCCCGCCTGACAGGCTGTTGGCAGCGGCCTGCTCGTTGGAAGTCTTGACGCGGAAACGCTTGATAATCCCGCCTGCCAGACGGCGAATGCTGGGAAAACGCAGAAAACCGCGCTTCACCGTTTCCGGGTTCTGATGAGACAGCAGCAGGTTCTGAGCCAATGACAATTCCGGCACAGCACCGCGTCCCAAGCGTTCTTCAGGTACGAAGCCCATGCCCTGATCTCGTCGCCAAGCCGCATCGCGTTGGGCAATCGCCTGACCATCCAGCAAAATCATGTCTGCCCGTGCGCGGGTATCTTCACCTGACAAGGCAGCCAGCAACTCCTGCTGACCATTACCGGAAATACCCGCCACCCCCAGAATTTCGCCCTGGTGCAGATCAAAACTGACATCCTGCAATTCACAGGCAAAAGGATGGGATTTGCTTAACTGCAGATTACGCACCTGCAAGAGCGTCCCGCCTTGTTGCATGCTGCGTTCACCCAGAGACTGAGGCTCGGCACCAATCATCAGGCGCGACAGGCTGGCCGTGGTTTCTTCGCGAGGGTCGCAATAGCCGGTGACCTTGCCCATACGCATGACCGTACAGGCATTGCACAGCTCACGGATTTCATCGAGCTTGTGGCTGATATAGACAATGCTGCAACCCTCAGCAGCCAGTTGCCGCAAAGTGCCAAACAAGCGGCGTACTGCCTGCGGGGTCAATACCGAGGTTGGCTCATCCAGAATCAGCAGCTTTGGCTTGCCCAGCAAGGCACGCACAATTTCAACCCGCTGGCACTCGCCCACGGACAAAGTATGGATATGACGTTGGGGGTCCAGATCCAGACCATATTGACTGGCCGTTTCACTAATTCGACCAGCCAGCTCCTGCATATTGGTCGAAGCAGGCAAGCCCAATGCAATGTTTTCCGTGACAGTCAGGGTGTCAAACAAGGAAAAATGCTGGAACACCATACCGATGCCCAACTGTCGGGCCGCCGCCGGACTGCTGATCTGGACGGGCTGGCCGTCCCACAGAATCTGGCCCTGGTCGGGTTTGACCACACCGTAGATGATCTTCATCAAGGTGGATTTACCCGCGCCATTCTCCCCCAGCACGGCATGAATCTGCCCCGGCAGGATAGAGAGGGAAATATTGTCGTTGGCTACCACCGCCGGATAGGCCTTGGTGATATTGCGAAGTTCCAGGCGTGGCACAGCCTTGGGGTCTACGGATACCGTTTGCTCACCGGACTCAGAAGAATGGCCCACGGGAGACGATAGGGTCATGGCTGTATCAGCAAAAAAGTATAAAACGCCCGAGCAAGCGCATCATGGCCTGCTCAGACGTGCAAAAAGGAAGGAAAACCTAGGGCTTAACGCTTGCCCAGGGCTTGTTCAATTTTCTTGTCAGTTTTGTATTGGCTAAGAGAATATACCGCCCAAATAGCGGCCGGTATCCATCCAATGACGGTCAACTGCAGAATCAGGCAAATAATGCCCGCTACAGGTCGACCGATCGTGAAAAAGACCAACCAGGGCAGAAGCAGTGCGATCAATAAGCGCATGAGAACACTCAATGTAGTGAGGAATGGGCGCTATTTTACCCTTTATTGACCCACTGAATCATTTGTGCGCAAACCAGCAAGACCTGCGGCCCGACTCAGGCAAGCTGAGCCGGGCCGCAGCCTGAAACCAGGATTTACAGCAATTCTTTGCGTAATTGCGCAGGCGATTTAGGCGACAACAGGCCAGGGGCCACGTCCAGCACGGACTGGGCACCGGTTTGACCTTGCTGGTTCATGCGGTAGGCCGCACGCGCGTAGGCAACCAGCACACTGGAGGTAAATTCCGGGTTGCTGCCCAGGTTCAAGGCGTATTCCACCACTTGTTGCGAACCCGCGCCGGACTGACCGCTACGAATCACAAAACCACCGTGAGGCATTGCCGCGTGATCGCGTGCCAGGGTTTCAGCGTCAATAAAATTAACTTCCGTGTCGTAGTCCGCGAAGTAATCGGGCATGGTCACAATGGCTTCACGTACGGCGTCGGCGCTGGCGCCCTCTTCCAGGACCACAAAGCACTGACGCTTGTGTTTTTCACGGGTGCTCAGCTCGGGCTGCTCCCCGTTGCGCACACGCTGTACCGCTGCTTCGATAGGCAAGGTGTATTGCACACCACCGGCTACACCGGCCACACGGCGGATGGCATCGGAGTGACCTTGACTCAAGCCTTTGCCCCAGAAGGTGTACGTTTGGCCAACAGGCAAGACACACTCGCCATACAAGCGATTCAGCGAAAACAGGCCTGGATCCCAACCCACCGCGATCAAGGCGGTCGTGCCTGCGCCTTTGGCGGCGGCATCCACGGCTTCGTAGTACTCAGGGATACGGGCGTGGGTATCAAAGCTGTCTACCGTCGTGAACCAGCGGGCCAAGGCCGGGCCTTGTTCGGGCAGGTCATTTTTAGAGCCACCACAGAGAATCAGCACGTCAATATCATTGCGGTACTGTTCGATCTGGTCCAGGGCGCGCACGGGCACGCCTGCACTTTGCAGACGCAGGGAAGCAGGGTCACGACGAGTAAAAACGCTGACCAGCTCCATGTCCGGGTTTTGTGCCAGGGCCAGCTCTACGCCTCGCCCTAAATTGCCGTAACCTGCAATACCGACACGGATTTTGCTACTCATGGTGTTTTCCTTAAAACTGATAAATAAGTGCTGTCAGAACTGCTGCGCTCTGAAGCAACTGGCTTAGTCGCTGATCATACGGGCGGCAAAGCCCATGAACAGCAGCCCCACCGAGCCATTGCCCATCCGGGACAGACGCTGATGGCGTCGGAAAATTCCTGCCAGGCGATCTCCGCCAAAAATCAGCAAAGACAAATAACAAATGCTGATCAGTTCCACCACCAGGCCCAGCAACATAAAGGCCAGGCCCGTGTGACCTTTGGACGGGTCCACAAATTGCACGAAGAAGGACAGGAAGAACAAGATGGCCTTGGGGTTCAACAAACTCAGGAGCAAGGCCTTGCGAAAGCGGGTTTCGTGACGCAAACGCGTGTCCACAGACTGAACCGGGCCACCTTGCCTGAAGGCCGACTGTAAAAGCCGCACACCCAAATACAGCAAATAGGCCGCACCCAGCCAGCGTATGCCCATATACAACATGGGCAGCGTCTTGAGCAGCGAGGCAGCGCCCAGGGCCGTCAGCGTCATCAAAATGCCGTCGCCCACGACCACGCCCAAGGCTGCTTTATAGCCTTCGCGCACGCCATGTCCGGCGCCACTGGCCAGGACGTATAAAGAATTGGGTCCGGGCAAAAGCACGATAAACACCGTACCCACCACAAAGGCCCAGAAATTGACAATACCGATTTGTTCGAACACGCTGGCCTCGCTAAACGCAGCAGAATCCGCAATTTTAGCGCTAAAAAAATGCCCCTGGCACGGGTGGAATGCCAGGGGCGATCAGGTCAATTTGTAAGGTCTGCGCTGCCGGACTGACTCGGCTACGCATTACCAGACCTGATGGACTACGCAGTCGCAAGTTCCTGGGTCTGGAATTGCTCCTGTTTCATGGTGCCTGCTTGCTGGAAACGAACGTGCCAGGACAAGGCCTCTTCCAGGATGTGGGGCGTGTGGCCACCACGTTTGCTGGCGCGCTCAAGATAGTCCAGCAAAGCAGGACGGTAGTCGGGGTGGGCACATTTTTCGATGATGACGCGGGCACGTTCACGAGGAGCCAAACCGCGCAAATCAGCCAGGCCCCATTCGGAGACCAGCACGGCCACATCATGCTCGCAGTGGTCTACGTGCGACACCATAGGCACCACACTGGAGATGGCGCCGTCCTTGGCGACGGACTTGCTGACAAAAATGGACAGGTGCGCATTACGGGCGAAGTCGCCGGAACCGCCAATGCCATTCATCATGTGGGTGCCACAGACGTGCGTGGAGTTCACGTTGCCATAGATATCAAATTCCAGGGCGGTGTTGATCGCAATAATGCCCAAGCGACGCACCAATTCTGGGTGATTACTGATTTCCTGTGGACGCAGCACCAGCTTGTCGCGGTAGTTTTCCAGGCCTTCCAGGAACTGCGCCATCTTGGGAGCAGACAGAGTCAAGGACGAAGCCGAGGCAAAGCTCAACTGGCCGGAGTCCAACATGGCAATTGCGCTGTCCTGCAAGACTTCCGAGTACATCCTCAGGTCGGTGAAGGGAGAATCCAGCAAGCCGTAAGTCACGGCATTGGCAATCGTACCGATTCCCACCTGCAAGGGCAGCAGGGAGTGGCTCATACGGCCAGCGTCTACTTCGCCTTTCAGGAATTCAATAATGTGACCGGCAATTGCCTGGGTTTCTTCATCAGGTGGCAGCACGCTGGAGGGGCTGTCCAAAGCGTCGGTCACCACAATACCCACGATGCGGGAAGGATCCACCTGAATGGCGGTGGTACCAATACGCTGGTCCACATCCGTCAGTTCAATAGGCTGACGGTTGGGGCGGGCCTCGGGCACATAGATATCGTGCAAGCCTTCCATTTCCACTGGCATGCTCAGGTTCAGCTCAACAATGATTTGTTTGGCTTGCTGGGCAAAGCTGGCCGAGTTTCCTACCGAGGTCGTCGGCACAATTGCGCCGGTTTCTGTAATGGCAACCGCTTCAATGACAGCGATGTCAATGGCAGGCAGGTTGCCCGAACGCATGTGCTCCACCGTCAGGGACAAGTGCTGATCGGTAAACAGGACCTTGCCTTCATTAATATGACGGCGCAGCACCGAGTCCACTTGAAACGGCGAGCGGCGGGCCAGCACACCGGCCTCGGCCATCATGCCGTCGCTATCATTACCCAGCGAAGCGCCGGTAACCACATTCAGTTTTAATTGCTCGGTCTGGGCGCGCTCGGCCAAGGCACGAGGCATGACCTTACAGTCCCCTGCACGGGTAAAACCGCTCATCCCGACATTCATCCCGTCTTTGAAGAAGGCGACTGCCTCCTGAGCGGTCATGACTTTGCCTTCCAATTCGGGGGAACGAATGCGATCCTTGAACATCGTGTGCTCCTGTCTCTGTGTCATTGATCTACCTGTTGTTGCTTTCGGAAGGAGCCAGGGCCGAAAGCGCCAGGCGAAATCTTCACGCAACAGAACGACATCACGCTTTAAAAATAGGGGCTGTACAAGCCGGAGATAAAAAGCCGAAATCGCCCTGACAACAGGCGTTTATGTTTTTTGAACAAAGCCAGCATAGCATCGCCATAATGAATAAAATAACTCCTAAGAAGTCGTAAAAGTCATAAACAAAAGGCCTGCCAATCATGGACATCCGATCCTTGCGATACTTCATTGAAACCGTTAAACATCAAAGCTTTACGCAAGCTGCGCAGAGCCTGAACGTGACGCAATCGACCATCAGCAAGATGGTGAAGCAGCTGGAAGATGAGCTGGGTGAGCCCCTGCTGATTCGCGATCACCGTCAATTACAGCTGACTGATTGTGGCAAGGTGGTGCTGGAGCGGGGACAGGAAGTTCTGCAGAGCATGCAGGGCTTGCTGCGAGAGGTTCACGAAGTTCAGGCATTGCAACGCGGCCGCCTGGATCTGGGTATTCCGCCCATGATTAATGTGCTGTTTACGGAAGTGCTCAAGACTTTCAAGAACCGGCATCCGCAGATCGAGCTGATTCTGCATGAAGAAACCGGCATGGGGATTGAGCGTATGGTTGCGGCGGGCACGGTTGAAATGGGGCTGAGTATTCTGCCTTTGGGGCCGGAGCTGAATGTATCGGCTACCCCCGTGGCCAAGCATGCGGTTTGGGCGATTGGCCATAAAGATACGCTGTCCGGTGCGCAAAAGAAAATCAAGCTACGGGAGTTGGAGAAACATCCTTTGATATTCCTGGGCGAAGACTATGCCCTGACCCGTATGTTGCGGCGTGCGTTCGCCCATGCGGGCTTGCGGGCGAATATTGCGGCGCAAAGCAATCAATGGGATTGGGTGGCTTCCATGGCACAGGCGGGAATGGGAGTCGCTTTGTTGCCCCAGCCGTTTCTTTCTCGGCTGGAACCGGGGGATTGGGTTGCCAAAGAAGTGGTGGAACCGGCCTTGAACTGGGAAGTGGCGCTACTGTGGAATGGGCGGTATCTGTCGCAGGCGGCCAGAGCATGGCTGCAGGTCTGTGCGGATGTGTTGGGCGGGAACTGGCCGGAGCTTGAAGGGGATTTATAGCAGAACTATTTATTAGCCCTTGAATACTCATCGTGCACTCGACACTAGGCCAAGGCCGGCCCAATCGCATTGAATTGCCATGTACATGCAGGAGCATGTCTTTCTTATGTGACGTCGTTTCGGTTTGGAAGAGCCTGGATTAATGAATAGGCAATCTCTGTAAAGCACCACTACTGCGGCCTGCGGGGGCGCCGGGCTTGACCACTTGCCGACGCTGCGCGTCGGTACCCTTGTCAGAAAGACAGGACGGGCGCATTCTGAACTCGCGCGATAGCTCGTCCCCCGGACGAGCTATAAGCGTCGCGCTCAAACAGCAGAATGCTTGCATCCCGTCCTGTCTTTCTGCCCGCGGCAAGTAGTCTGAATCGCCCCGCGCCCCCGCAGGCCGCAGCAGTGGTTTATAGCGTCAGCAAGCATCAAGCCAACTTCTAAGCCTGAGACGGTGTATGCAGTGAGGAAGTATTTACATGTAGAGCTGAATCACAAATCAGCATCAGCACATTCAAATTAGAGCAAGATGATCATGATTGGCCACTGCATCAAAAAATATGTGGGCGGGTAGGAGCTTAGTTGCCAGACAAGCAGATCGACTAACAAGTAAACACGAAGAAATAAATGGACAGACAGCCAAATAGACAAGCAGACAGGAAGGAAGGTAGACCAACAGAAAACAAAAAACCCCGCCAATTTAGCGTCCATCAACAGCTAGTTGGCAGGATCATGACCATCTGCTCAGGACACATCACAAACCGCCAGTTGTCTCCACATGGAACGTAGGAAATCAAACACCTCTTTTGTTCCACATCCCTGCCAATTTCTCGTACATGAAACGACTGAAAAATCGCGCCATCTCATGCATCGAGCCGCTCAAGCCGTCTGCCCCTGCCTCGGGGCGATTCAGACTGCTTGCCGCGGGCTGTTCTGGAATCCGGGATGCAAGCCCTGTGTTGTTCGAGCGGGACGCTTGTACTTGGTCCGGGGGACCAAGTACCCCGGGAGTTCACAGGGCGCCCGGATTCCAGAACAGACAAGGGTACCGGTGCGTAGCACCGGCAAGTAGTCAAGCCCCGAGGCAGGGGCAGACGGCTTGAGCGGCGTCTTTCCTGAGACGACTTTTCTCAAAGAACGGGATCTATGCTGAAGCACTCCTGATACACAACAACTACTTATTGCCCCACCCACAGACAAAAAAAAGAACCACCCCAAAACAGGGTGGCCCTCTTGAACAGCCAGGTCCAACAATCAGAAATAATTAAGCAGTCACCTTCTCTGCTGCCGGCTCTTCAACTTCAGCCGAACTACGGATCAGGTAATCAAAAGCGCTCAACGCAGCCTTGGCACCTTCACCAGCAGCAATCACGATCTGCTTGAAAGGCACGGTCGTCACATCACCCGCTGCAAACACACCAGCCAGCGAAGTCGCACCGCGAGCATCAACCTCGATCTCGCCATGACGCGACAGCCCCACATCGCTGCCCTTCAACCATTCCGTGTTGGGCACCAGACCAATCTGAACGAACACACCATCCAGCTTCAGGCTCTTGGCTTCCTGAGTAGCACGGTCCAGGTAATTCAGACCCACCACCTTGGTGCCATCACCCAGAACTTCAGTCGTCTGAGCCTGCATGATGATCGTCACATTAGGCAAGCTGCGCAGCTTGGTCTGCAAGACCTGGTCAGCACGCAAGGCATCACCGAACTCGATCAAGGTAACGTGCTTGACCAAACCAGCCAGGTCAATTGCCGCCTCAACGCCGGAGTTACCACCGCCAACCACCGCCACATCCTTGCCCTTGAACAAAGGACCATCACAGTGCGGGCAGTACGCCACACCACGGTTACGGTAATCCTGCTCACCAGGCACATTCAGTTCGCGCCAGCGGGCACCAGTAGCCAGAATCACGGACTTGGCCTTGAGCTGAGCACCGCCATCCACATCCACAATGACCTGCTTGCCTTCACGGCGAATGCCTTGGGCACGATGCAGATTCATGATGTCCACATCGTAGGCTTTGACGTGCTGCTCCAGCGCCGTTGCAAACGCAGGACCATTGGTCTCAACTACCGAGATGTAGTTCTCGATCGACATGGTGTCCAGAACCTGACCACCAAAACGCTCGGCCAATACACCCGTACGAATACCCTTGCGAGCGGCGTACACAGCAGCGGCAGCACCTGCAGGACCACCACCCACAATCAGCACATCAAACTCGTCCTTGGCATTCAAGGCTTCGGCACGAGCCGAGTTATCGCCCGTATCCAGTTTGGCCAGCAACTCTTCAGCACTGGCACGGCCTTGATGGAACATTTCGCCATTCAAGAACACGGCCGGAACCGACATGATGTTGCGCTGCTGAACCTCGTCCTGGAACAGGGCACCGTCAATCGCCACGTGCTTGATACGTGGGTTGATCACGGACATGGCGTTCAAGGCCTGCACCACGTCAGGACAGTTCTGGCACGACAGCGAGAAATACGTTTCAAAAACAAAGTCGCCGGGCAGATTACGGATCTGCTCAATCACAGCGGCATCCAGCTTGATCTCATGGCCACCCACTTGCAGCAGGGCCAGGATCAAAGAGGTAAATTCGTGTCCCATCGGGATACCCGCAAAGCTCACGCTAATGTCGGTACCGGGACGATTAATTTGGAAGGAAGGCTTGCGCTCTTGCGCATCCGCATCTTCGCGATAGCTGGTCTTGTCGGACAGACCATCAATTTCTTGCAACAGTTCGCGCAGCTCGACGGACTTGGCGCCAGTATCCAGCGTCGCAACGATCTCGATCGGTTGCGTGATCTTCTCGAGGTATGCCTTCAATTGAGTTTTGATGTTTGCATCTAACATGTGAAACGCCCTTTATCCTGTACTGAACGAAACAACTTGAGGTGCCTGAACCGGTCAGGCACCGGGGTGGCGGCGCAGCGCGCCGACCACCGCTAAAGACCCGTGTTTAAAAGGTCTTAGATCTTGCCAACCAGATCCAGGGAAGGAGTCAGCGTCTTGGCGCCTTCTTCCCATTTAGCTGGGCAAACTTCACCGGGGTGAGCGGCGATGTACTGAGCAGCTTTAACTTTGCGCAGCAGTTCGGAAGCCACACGGCCGATACCGTTGTCGTGGATTTCCAGGACCTTGATTTCGCCTTCTGGGTTCACCACGAACGTACCGCGCAGAGCGATACCTTCCTCTTCGATCAGCACGTCAAAGTTGCGCGACAGCTGATGAGTTGGGTCACCGATCATTGGGTAGTTAACTTTGCTGATGGCTTCCGAAGTGTCGTGCCATGCTTTGTGAGCAAAGTGAGTGTCGGTGGACACCGAGTAAATTTCTACGCCCATTTTCTGGAATTCGGCGTAGTGGTCAGCCAGGTCTTCCAGTTCGGTTGGGCAAACAAACGTGAAGTCGGCTGGGTAGAAAACGAAAACAGCCCACTTACCGGCAACGGTTTCGTTGCTGACTTCGATAAATTTGCCGTTGTGAAAAGCTTGTGCTTTAAAAGGTTTGATGACGGTGTTGATCAAAGACATATTTGCTCCGGTGAGTGATTAATCATTGACAGTAAAGCCATTATAGGAAGCCACTGCCGATTAGTAAAATTGATTAATGCAATAACGTTCATTGCTATTAGCTATCGAGCGTCGCATAAAAACTTCTTTCTATGCGTCGCACAGACTTATGCTAACAGAGCTGGATGACAGTGCAACTATCAGCGTTCAAGCTATAAGGCTACTTCGCTGGGCACGGGGCTGGAGGACTGCTTGGCGTTGAACAAACAACGGGCAAAATCCTGCCAAAACTGCGCATCGTCGCCTAAAGAAACATTAATACGCATATATGTAGATGGTTGCTGTTGCGGGGAAAACAAGGCCCCCGGCACCAATAAATGCCCTGGTCGCCCCAAAGCACGCACCAGACTTTCCGTATCCACACCCGTATCCACCCAGACAAACATGCCCGCCTGGGGTGGTGCGTCCGGCGCCAGGCCTACATGCGCCAATTGCTCCAGGGTTTTATGCCTGTCGGCGTTGGCGTGACGGCGCAACCGCTCCAGGTGTTTGCGATAGGGTCCATCTACCAGCACCCGGTGAATGACCCGCTCACCCAGCTCCGGTGACGTCAGCCCTGCCAGCATTTTCAGATTCACCAAAGACTGCAGCAGTTCAGGAGCTGCTGCCATATACGCCACCCGCAAACCAGCTGCCATGACTTTGGAATAGCCCCCCACCAACGTCACCCGGTTCAGTTGATCCAATTGCGCTAGACGGCAGGCAGGATTGGCGTGCAGCTCGCTATAGGTGTCGTCTTCAATAATGTGAAAGTCCCAGGCCTGGGCCAAAGTCAGAATGCTGTGCGCCACCGCCGGACTCAAGCTAAAGCCGGTGGGGTTATGCACCACGGTATTCAAAATAACCAGACGTGGACGATGCTCGCGCGCCAGCTGCTCCAGTACCGCCAGGTCCGGGCCATCTGCGCGGCGTGGCACACTCAGCACTCGCACATCCACCACCGCCAGGCGAGCAAACAAGAGATACCAGGCCGGATCTTCCACAACAACCGCATCACCAGGCCGTAGCCAATGGCGCAGAAGCAAATCCAGCGCCTGCGTAACACCACTGCACAATAAAAGCTGCGTATCAGGATCTGCCTGTATGCCGCTATCTTCCAGTTGTCCCGCAATGTGCTGACGCAAGGGCCTGTAGCCATGCGAATGCCCATAGCCCAGCAAGTTGGAGCCGGCGCTACGGCTGACCTGCCGCAAGGCCGCCAGAATCATCTCGTTATCCAGCCACTGACTGGGAATGCCCGCGCTGTCGCTATGCCCCATGAAACTGTTCAACATCCAGTTCACATCTATTTTGCGCGGCTCATTCTTTTCTACATGCAGGGATTCGGAACGCAGGCGTCGAGGGCTGCGCACACGCACAAAGAAACCGGAACCGGGCCGGGACTCCACCAAGCCCAAGGCCATCAACTTGTCGTACGCGGCCACAACAGTATGCGTACTGACCCCGGCAGACTGCGCCAACCGGCGCACAGAGGGTAAGCGACTGCCGCCCCGATACCTCAAATGCAGGGCCTGCTGCACCCAGGCGACCAGTTGATCGCTAAGTGTCACGTCCGAACCGCGCACGGGCTGCCAATCCAACCATTCCATGATGCTGAGCTCCAAGCGAGAAAACCGACTGTAGCGGAAGTTTGACCAGTACAGCTTGACCGACTGATTGATGAACTGTATCGCAACTGTATTGTTTATTTATTTTAAGCTCAAAGCTGTGATAAACCTATTTCTCATCCGTGGTGATTTTCATGAGCCGCAGCACCAGTCTTCCCATGCCCAGTACCGCCCCAGCATTGCTGATCTATCTCTACGCTTTTATCGGGGTTACCGTCTTTGCCTTCACCTTGCCCATGACACGGCTGGCGGTACAAAGCTTTGACCCTTGGCTGGTCGGAATGGCACGAGCCAGTATCGCGGGGGTGTTTGCGGCCATCATCTTGCTGGCAACCCGCAGCCGTCGCCCCACTGCGTCGGAATGGCGCGGGATTGCCCTGTCCTGTACGGGTGTAATCGTAGGCTGGCCCGTGTTTTCCTCGATTGCCATGCAGACCGTGCCTTCCTCGCACGGGGCCGTATTGAGCGGGCTGATTCCTTTGGCCACCGCCATTGTTGCCTCCGCCCGCAGCGGTGAACCCTTGAGCCGCCGCTTCTGGATGCTGAGCCTGCTGGGTGCCGTACTGGTGCTGCTCTACGCTTTCTATATCGGTGAAGGCGCCCTGCAAACCGGCGATATCTGGTTGGCTCTGGCGGTATTCATGTCTGGCGTAGGCTATGCCGAAGGGGGGCGTGTTGCCCGTACCCTGGGTGGCTGGCGCACCATCTGCTGGTGCCTGGCAGCCAGCTTGCCGCTGACCATTCCTGCCACCTTGTGGCTGACTTTTCCCATGACAGAAATGCCCTCTTCCCAATCTGTCATGGCCTTGCTCTACCTGGCCCTGTTCTCTTCCTTGCTGGGTTTCTTCCCCTGGTACAAGGCCATGGCCATGGGAGGTGTGGCTCGTATTGGTCAGGTACAACTGGCCCAACCCTTCCTGACCGTGCTGATTTCAGCGGTATGGTTAAGCGAGCAAGTGGACCTGCTGACCTGGCTGTCCTGCATCGTCATCATCGCCATTATTGCCGCCAGCCGACGCGCCTGAAAATACAATGACAAGGCGGCTAAATACAGCAAGGGCATATTCACCTAACTAATACTTCGTTCCCAGCGAGGGCTCGCGCAAGCACACTGGCTCATCACTTCATGAACCATGTAAAGGCGATAGCGCGGCCCACGTGACTCCGTTTTGAGCAGGGCCGGTACTGGTATTGCCGCAAGGACATCTGATCATGCCCGCCCAAGCCCCTGCCGCGCTCGCCCTGAGCGCCCGGCCACTGATGCTGTGGAAACAGCTGCGCGACGATCTGCAATACATCGCGTGCGAACACACGGATGCCGTTCTGGCCAGTTCTCTGGCTGCGGAAGACATGGTGCTGTTTCACGCCATGTCCATCTACACCCCCGAGTTGCAAACTGTCACCCTGGATACCGGTCGTCTGCACGAAGAGACCTTGCAATTGGGCCGCGACATCCAGCAGCACTACGAACGCCCCATCCTGTTTTTTCACCCGAATCCGGACCGGGTGCAGGAACACGTCAGCGCGCATGGCACACATGCTTTTTACGAAAGCGTGGAGCTGCGCAAAGAATGCTGCGCGATCCGTAAGGTGGAGCCACTGCGTCGTGCCTTGCAAGGCCGATCAGCCTGGATTACCGGTCAGCGCCGCGAACAAACAGCCAGTCGCACCGAACTGTCCAGCAAGGAATATGACAGCGTCTTTGGACTGCAGAAATTCAATCCCTTGATCGAATGGACTCAGGACGATGTCTGGGCCGTGATCCGTGGCTTGAGCGTCCCCTACAACCCGCTGCACGACCAAGGCTACCCCTCCATAGGTTGCGAGCCCTGTACGCGCGCCATTCGCCCCGGTGAAGACGTGCGCGCCGGGCGCTGGTGGTGGGAACAGCGCGACAGCCTGGAATGCGGCCTGCATGCCAGCAATCTGAATAGCAGTGTCAACACCTGAAGGAACCCCATGGGCGAACCACTCTCTACCCGTACTCATCTGGACTGGCTGGAAGCCGAGGCCATTTTTATTCTGCGTGAAATCGCGGCTGAAGCTGAAAAACCCGTGCTGCTGTTCTCCGGCGGCAAGGACTCCGCCGTGCTGCTGCAATTGGCCCAGAAAGCCTTTGCGCCCGGCCCGCTGCCGTTTCCCTTGATGCATGTGGACACCGGCCACAACTACCCGGAAGTGATCGAATTTCGGGATCGCCGCGCCGCCGAGCTGAACGCCGAACTGATTGTGCGCAGCGTGGAGGATTCCATCGCGCGCGGCACCGTGGTGCTGCGCAGTGAAACCGCCAGCCGCAACGGGGCTCAAGCCGTCACCTTGCTGGAAGCGATTGCCGAATTTGGCTTTGATGCCTGTTTCGGTGGCGCCCGCCGTGACGAGGAAAAAGCCCGCGCCAAAGAGCGCATCGTGTCTTTTCGCGACGAATTCGGCCAATGGGACCCCAAAGCGCAACGCCCCGAGCTGTGGCACTTGTTCAATACCCGTATTCACAAGGGCGAGAACCTGCGCGTATTCCCGATTTCCAACTGGACCGAGCTGGACGTGTGGCAATACATCCAGCGTGAGGCCATTGATCTGCCATCCATCTACTACACCCACTCGCGCGAAGTGGTGGAGCGTCAGGGGCTGATCGTACCCATCACGCCATTGACTCCCTTGCTGGATGGGGAAACCTCTGAATGGCGCGATGTGCGTTTCCGCACCGTAGGCGATATTTCCTGCACCTGCCCGGTGCTCTCTACCGCCGCGTCCGTGCAAGACATTATTGCTGAAACCGCCTTGGCCACCATTACCGAGCGTGGCGCCACCCGCATGGATGACCAGACGTCCGAAGCCTCCATGGAACACCGCAAGAAACAAGGATATTTCTAATGAACACAGTCAATGACGCCTGGCTGCAGGCTGCCGATCAAGGCGTGCTGCGTCTGATTACCGCTGGCTCCGTGGACGACGGAAAATCCACCTTGATTGGCCGCTTGCTGGTAGACAGCCAGGGCGTGTTTGCCGACCAGATTGCGGCCATCCAGCGCTCCAAATACAAGCGTGGCGAGGACGCCGAACCCGATCTGGCCCTGCTGACCGACGGCCTGGAAGCCGAGCGCGAACAAGGCATCACGATTGACGTGGCCTATCGCTACTTCGCGACCCCCAAACGCAAATTCATCGTGGCCGATACCCCCGGTCACGAGCAGTACACCCGCAACATGATTACGGGGGCCTCCACCGCCCAGGCCGCCATTATTCTGATCGATGCGCACCGCGCCAAGGACGGTGAACTGCTGACCCAGACCAAGCGCCACAGCACGGTTGCCAAATTGCTGGGCCTGCGCCATATCGTGGTGGCGGTGAACAAGATGGACCTGGTCGATTGGGACCAAGCCGTGTTCGACCGTATCCATGAAGCCTATCGCCAACTGGCTACCCAGCTGGGGATTGAGCACTTTCACATCATTCCGCTCTCGGCCCTGAAGGGCGAGAACATCACCCGGGCTTCGCCACACACGCCTTGGTATCAAGGTTTGCCACTGCTGCCTTTGCTGGAATCGCTGGATCTGCGCGAGAACATTCAGCGCCCTGCCCGTTTGTTTGTGCAATGGGTGGCGCGTCATGGCGGCAGCCGTGCTGATGGCTTCCGTGGCTACGCCGGTCAGCTCAGTGGCGGCCGTATCCAGGTGGGCGATAGCGTTCAGGTGTGGCCTAGCGGAAAAACGGCGGTGATCACACAGCTGTTTCGCGCGGGTACGGAACAAACTTCTGTCAGCGACGGGGACGCCGTGACTGTGGCGCTGGATCGTGAACTGGACATTTCACGGGGCGATTTGCTGACACTGGCCCATGAAGAGGTAAGCACCAGCAAACACTTTGATGCGCAGCTGTGCTGGCTGGACGAGCAGGCCTTGAATACCACCCGCTCTTACTGGTTAAAGCAAGGCACGCGCCTTACCCAAGCCAAAGTGCAAGCCGTTCATGCCTTGCGCGATGTACATAGCCTGCAAGAGCAGCAAGCCACTGGCAGCTTATCCCTGAATGATATTGGCCGTGTCAGCCTGGTCAGCCGTGACCCACTGGTGCTGGACGATTATCAGGATCATTCCAGCACGGGCTCTTTCATCCTGATTGACCCCA
Source organism: Alcaligenes sp. NLF5-7 (assembly GCF_024266725.1). Classification (NCBI taxonomy): domain Bacteria; kingdom Pseudomonadati; phylum Pseudomonadota; class Betaproteobacteria; order Burkholderiales; family Alcaligenaceae; genus Alcaligenes; species Alcaligenes sp. NLF5-7. The sequence goes on along the minus strand of NZ_CP100755.1, from coordinate 2,644,067 downwards.
GCACGAACCAGACCGTGGCTGCTGGTCTGGTCCAGAAGCGCGTATAAAGAACAGCCTGCGGCAGACCCACGTCTTGCCGCAGGCACCGTATAAGATCACGACGCCTCTTGCTGCCTGACAGACCGGCCCCGTGCTGAACTGCGCCTGAGCCTCATTAATGCCGCCAGCACAATACACGCGCTCACACCCAAAGTCATGGCTAACTGATAGCGGTACGCCTCCACCATCGCCATATACACCAGCACCGCCAAGATCAGCACGATGGACAGATAAGTCAGCCAGGGGAAAAACCACATCTTGAATGGCAAATCTATGCCTGAGTTTTCTGCCTGGCGACGCGACAGTAGCTGGGACACAGCAATCACCAAATAAACGATCAGGGCAATCGCACCCGTTGTGGATAGCAAGAACGAAAACACCTGTCCAGGCAAGAGATAGTTCACCAGGCAGCCTGCAAAACCGGCCAAGGTCGATACAAGTACGGCGTTATAAGGCACACCTTTGGACGATACCCTGGCAATACAAGCAGGAGCATCACCACGGACGGACAGGGAATAAATCATTCGAGAGGCCGTATACAAGCCGGAGTTCATGCAGGAAGTCACCGCAATCAGTACCACTACATCCACAACTAGCTTAGCCCCAGGCAAGCGAAGAACTTCCAGCGTGCGCTGAAATGACCCTACCTGCATCAGCCTGGGATCGTCGTAACCGACGATCAGCACAATCAAGGAAATCGACAACACATAAAACAGGGAAATACGGTAGACCACCAGATTGGTCGCCTTACGTATCTTTTCCTGCGGGTTATCAGTTTCGGCGGCGGCAATCGTCACGATCTCCGCCCCAAAAAATGAAAACATCGTAATCAGGATACCCGCCAGCACGGCGCCCATGCCTTGCGGCGCGAAGTTGCTGAACACGGGAATCATCGGCACCTTCCCCCCGTCAACCCAGGGCCAGAAGCCGGTCAGGGCGCAGAGACAGGCCACAATGAACACAATAATGGCCAGCACCTTGATCAAGGCAAACCAGAACTCAAACTCGCCAAAATTCTTGACACTAAACAGATTGGTCATCGACAAGGCGACCATGATGACAATGGAAAACTGCCACGAAGGGATACCCGGCATCCATTGATGCAAGATATAGGCCCCGGCAATGGCTTCAACGGGAATGATCAAGCCCCAGAACCACCAATACAGCCAGCCAATGGAAAATCCCGCCCAGGGCCCGATCGCCCGCGCGGCATAGGTGGAAAATGAGCCACTATCAGGATTGGCGACAGCCATCTCGCCCAACATCCGCATGACCAGCAGCACCAATGCTCCCGTCAAGATATAGGACAGTACCGCTGCCGGCCCGGTCTTCGCGATGGCATTGGCTGATCCAATGAACAGTCCGGCACCAATGATCCCCGCGATAGAGATCATGGACATCTGTCTTGAGTTCAGGCCGTGCGCGAGCGCACCCTGGCCTGCCTGTTCAGGCATGGTCATTATTGTCTCCTCGCTTTTTATTCAATGGCGGGGCAGTTCTGACCCGCCCGGGGCGCCCCGACGATATGCTTCGCTTGCTATAGGCGCACGTCACCCAACAGCCAGGCCCGGCCGATCATCGGCTAGGACCCTCCGTCCGAACGCTCAGGCAGCGTCAAAGGTCAAACTTCACCCCCTGAGCCAATGGCAATTCTCGGGAGTAGTTGATGGTATTGGTCGCCCGGCGCATATAGGCACGCCAGGCATCGGAACCGGACTCGCGCCCCCCGCCGGTTTCCTTGTCCCCACCAAAGGCGCCACCGATCTCCGCCCCGGAAGTACCAATATTGACGTTGGCGATACCGCAGTCCGAACCGCTGGCCGACAGAAACTCCTCAGTTTCACGCAAGTCATTACTGAAAATGGCGGACGACAGGCCTTGCGGAACATCGTTTTGCAGCGCCAGTGCCTCGGACAGGTTCTCATAGCGCAGCACATACAAAATAGGTGCGAAGGTTTCCTGCCGTACCGTATCGGTCTGGCTGTCCATTTCCACGATGGCTGGTCTGACGTAATAGGCCGATGCGAACTCATCCTCCAGCACCCGCTCTCCACCGCTAACCCGCCCCCCTTGAGCACGCGCCGCATCCAGTGCGGTCTGCATCGCCTCAAAAGAGGCCCGATCGACTAAAGGTCCCAGCAGCGTTCCTTCCTGCAACGGATTGCCAATCCTGAGCTTGCCATACACCTGCTTGAGCCGTTCTACCAGTTGCTCACTGACACTACGATGCACAATCAAGCGTCGTGTACTTGTACAGCGCTGCCCCGCCGTCCCGACCGCCGCAAAGACAATCCCCCGGACCGCCAGATCCAGATCCGCATTAGGCGTGACAATAACGGCATTATTGCCCCCCAGTTCCAGCAAAACGCGCCCGAAACGACGCGCCACACGAGGCCCCACTTCCCGACCCATCCGTGTGCTGCCGGTGGCCGACACCAGCGCCACCCGGGGATCATCAACCAGTAGCTCTCCGGCTTCGCGCCCACCAATCAGCACTTGGCTCAGGTGCGCCGGCCCGGCCTCATACCGCGCCATTGCCCGCTCAAAGACAGCCTGGCACGCCAGGGCGGACAAGGGTGTTTTTTCGGAGGGCTTCCAAATCACGGCATCGCCACACACCAAGGCCAGCGCAGTATTCCAGGCCCACACCGCCATGGGAAAATTAAAAGCGGTGATCACCCCGACCACTCCCAATGGATGCCAGGTTTCCAGCATGCGATGACCAGGCCGCTCAGAGGCAATTGTCAAACCGTAGAGCTGTCGGGACAAACCCACCGCAAAGTCGCAGATATCAATCATTTCCTGGACTTCACCCAAGCCCTCACTCGTAATCTTTCCAGCCTCCAGGGAAATCAACTGGCCCAAAGCCTGCTTCTGGGCCCGCAGCTCCTGGCCCAGCAGTCGAACCAGCTCACCTCGTGCCGGCGCAGGCACGGTACGCCACACCTGCCAGGCATCATGGGCACGAGCAATCGCCTTGCTAAGCTCCTCGCTGCTGTGAGGCCGCAGATGGGCCAGAATGCCCCCGTCGATAGGCGAGCGCACCGACATTCCCCCTTGAACATCCAGCGCAGCCGTCACACCCAATTGGGCCAGGGTGGAATGTGCCAGTTCGCTTGTCTGCGTCATGCTTGTGTAAGTCATACCTGTACCCTATAAAAAATGCGGAATATCGGCTTTCAGAAACACGCCCATTCCTTAAAAAAAGTCTGTCCTCAAGACCGACGCCGCCCCTGGGGGCTGCGGGCACCGACAAGATGCGCCAACTGTGCGCCATATTCATAAACTGCCTCCTTCCCAGACTTGCATGGGACCGACCTGAGCGGAGACAGAGGTAAAGGCAGCTCTTCCACCTTGATCCGCCCCAGAACCAGATGCGCCAGCTCACGTCCAAAGACCGTTCCAGGAGCAATGCCACGCCCGTTGTAGCCGCTAAATGACAAGACCTGTCGCCCCAGTTGATGCAGGCGGGGTACGGCATCAGACGTCATGCCTATCCAGCCATACCATTCATAATCAAACTGCACGTGCTTCAAGGCCGGAAACAAGTGCTGCAATGCGCGTTGCGCCCACGCCTTATGTATTGCTTGTCCGCGTCCGCGCAATGCCCCCACACTGCCAAACACCAGGCGACCGGCTTGATCGAAGCGGTACGAGGACAAAACCGAACGCGTATCCCACGCACCCTGCCCCCCCGGCAAAATCTGGGCGCGCAGTGCAGTATCCAGCGGTTGCGTGGCCACATTGAAATAAGGCAGACGCACCAGTTCTGCGGGCAAGGCTGGCCAGATATCGCTGGTATAGGCATTGGTCGCCACAATGACCCAAGGTGCCAGCACCTCCCCATCCTGCGTTTGCAACACCCAGTGCGTGCGACCATCCTCAACCCGCCTGACGGCACTTTGCTCGCAAATGCGGGCCCCCGCCGTGATCGCTGCCCGCGCCAGTCCTCGAACATAGGCTAAAGGCTGGAGCGTGCCCGCGCGTCGGTCCAGCAAGGCACCCGCATAGGCGGTGGTTCCCGTTGCCGCCGTAGCCTGTGTGTGATCGAGCAACTCCACCGGCGCCCCGAGAGCTTGCCATTGCTGCCAACGCTTCCGGATGTTGCGAAGGCCACCCGCGCCGACCGCGCAGTGCAAAGTACCATTCTGCACGGCCTGACAATCAATCCGGTGTTGGGCTACCAATTCATACACAGCAGCCGGCGCCCCGCTTAACAAGTGCAATAGGCGGTCCCCGTAATAAGAACCCAATGTTTTGAGCAGCGTCTCTGGCTCAATCCACAAGCCAGCATTGACCAGCCCCACATTTCGTCCCGATCCACCAAAGCCGATCTGCGCCCCTTCCAGGACCACTACCCGCGCTCCAGCCTGTGCCAGATTCAGGGCCGCGGACAAGCCGGTAAACCCAGCGCCAATAACCGCAACATCCGCTTGGACTTGGCCTTGTAAACGCTCGCAGACCAGAGGGGCTGGAGCTGATGCCTGCCAGAGTCCATGGCTGCGCCCGTCCGCGTTCATGACCTCGACTCCGCCAGAAAACGTTGCTGCAAGGCGTGCTCGGAACGCATCTGAGCAGCCCGGTAAAGTTCAATTTCATCCAGCACGGGGCCACCCAGATCGCGTTCAAACTCAGACCGAGCCGCTTGCGATACATAGTTTCTCTGTTCAGCATCCCCCAAGTTGGACTGGAAAATCCCCGCCGCGCTAACTGGCAGAAAATCCTCGTAAGTAATGGGGGTCAATGCGACTACGCCGCGCTTGATCAAATCAGGCAGGTTCCAGGGCCGGCCGGCAGCCAGTTCCTGCTGCCAGATAGCAGGATCCCGTGGTTCAAACCGAAAAAAAGCCAGCCCACGCTCGTACATTTCATCGCTGTCATCTGGAAACTGAGCAAACACGTGCTGGAGACGTTCGGCATACGTCTGTGTAGTAGCGGCTTGCTGCCCGGCATCTCTGGCTTGAGCCAACAAGGAGTCATAAAGTGCCCGGCCCGCCTGGGTCAAAGCCACGCCACGTTGCTCTATCTCACCAAAACGTGCGGTATGAGACCCTACCCTGGCTTGGCCGGCAAACTCAATCTCCTCCTCCAAGGCTTTGAAACTGGTTTGGCGCAACAAGATGGGATGGCGCCTGCGCGGTGGGCCTTCAATCAGTTCTTTGGCAGGGATCCCCCATTGGGGCATGGCCTCTTGTACCGCATCAATATCCAGGGTTCTGGGAGTCAGGTGATTGATATGGGGGCCCTTGAAACAAACAATATCGGCCACCAGACGATGGGCCTCATGCAACTTGCGATACGTGTCCTGATCGACAGTCGCCTGGCGATGCCAGCGAAAAACAGTGGTGGCGGCAGCCACAAACTCCGTGACCTGCAGTTCGGTCAGGCCACCAGACATGTGCGCCTGTTCCGCCAACTCCAGCAACCCTGAGGGAAAAATAGTCCGTTGCGATAAGATTGCAGCTGCCTGCGCTCGCAGATTCGCATCCTCTATCAGCTCCAGTCTGAGCAGAGAGGTGAACACCCGGAAGGGATTGGTTTGTAACGCATGGTCGTCCACAGGGCGAAACGCGGTGGAGTGGACGGGTACACCCGCCACCGACAGATCGTAATAACCAACGGGATACATACCCATGACAGCAAAAATCTTTGCAATCCCTTTGAGCTCCGCCGCTGTACCAACCCGAATGGCGCCATGGCGCTCCACATCCAGACGGGTCAGCTCCGACTGCTGCTGCAAGGCGCTGCGTAATGCTGGGTCATGCTTGAGCACACTGGCATTGATCTCGTGCACCAGGCTCAACAAGGCCCCGTACTGTGGCACCTCCTGCTGATACATGGCCGACATGGCGCCTGAGAAACGGGAACGGATTTCGTCCTTAGAAACAAAAACAGAGGTGTCCATAGAACCGCCAGCAAATTGCATGACCTGTCGACAAGGCAAGGTCAGTCCATTAATGAATCACTTCCGTGTACTCGTATGCACTCCTTCACACCACAGCCAGCGGAAGCCCGTCATCTTATAAGCCTGAAATACTTAGCAAACTTGCACCTCATTCTGTGAGCAGTGGCAAGAGGGGTCAAACGATGATTCCAACTCAAGTCATTCCTAAATAGAATGACTAAACGTTTTCCCTTAGCAAACCAGCATGTCCATTCCCAAACGTTTTCTTCCTCCCATGCACGTCCTGATTGCCTTTGAAGCCGCCGCACGGCTGGGCAGCTTCACGGCAGCAGCGGGCGAGCTGAATCTGACCCAAAGCGCCGTCAGCAGACAGATCAGACTGCTGGAAGAAATATTGGGCGCGGAACTTTTCGTCAGAGAACGCCAGACGGTTCGTTTGACTCAGGCGGGTAGCACTTACGCCCAAGAGCTAAGCGATGCTCTTCGACGCATTGCCAACGCCACCCTGGGGTTCAAAGCCAATCCGCATGGCGGAACGCTGAACCTGGCCATCCTGCCCACGTTCGGGACTCGTTGGCTTGCCCCCCGGCTGCCAGAGTTTGTGGCTGCATACCCCGGCATCACCATTAACCTGCTGACGCGCCTGCAACCGTTTGACTTTCAAATGGAAAATGTGGATGCCGCCATCCATTACGGCCTGCCCGACTGGCCGGGGGCGAATCTGGATTTTCTGATGTCAGAAACCGTGGTACCTGCCTGCAGTTCCGCCCTTCGCGAGCATTATCAGTTCCAGACGGCAGCTGACTTGCTCAAGGCACCTTTACTGCATCTGGTCTCAAGGCCCGATGCCTGGGAGCGTTGGTTCAACGCCAACGGCGTGGAGAACGTGCATATTCACGGCATGCTGCTTGACCAGTTTGCGCTGATTACACAAGCAGCTATTTCCAACCTTGGGATTGCCTTACTGCCCACATTTCTGTTCAAACAGGAGCTCAGTCGCGGAGACTTGGTTCTGGCTCTGGACTCGCCCTGCCTGAACACGGAGGCTTACTACCTGGCCTGTCCGACGGGACGCTGCGACTACCCACCATTGATCGCATTTCGACAATGGCTACAAGCGGAAATAACGCGGGAACGCGCCCCGGACTGAGGCCGGGGCTTCAAACCGCCACGGTAGCGCTATGACTTTTTCCTCACCAAGGCGAGAGACTGCTCGGCTATGACCCGCTCTTCGTTGGTGGGAATGACCAGGACCTTGACCCGACTGTCGCCTGTCGAAATGACGGTTTCCCCTGCCTGATTGCGAACCGGATCAATCTCCACCCCCATCCACTCCAGGTGCCTGGCGATGCCTGCCCGAATAGACGGGCTGTGCTCGCCAATCCCCGCCGTGAACACCAAGGTGTCCAGCCCCTTCAAGGCCACGCACAAGCCCGCCAGATTCTCTGCCGTGTGATAGCAGAAGTACTGCACCGCCAGCTTGGCACGAGGGTCATCGGAAGCCTCCAGCGCTCGCATATCCGCTTGATCGCCGGACAAGCCTTTCAGCCCGGATTGGGTGTAGAGCACGGACTGGATCTCATCGTGCTCCATTCCCTGCTCCAGCATCCACAGCACGACACCGGCATCCAGACGCCCCGGACGAGTCCCCATAGGCAAGCCGTCCAGCGCCGTAAAGCCCATGGTGGTATGAACGCTGCGGCCTTCTTGCAAGGCGCAAGCCGATGCACCTGAGCCCAGGTGAGCAACGACGACGCGCCCGTCAGCCAGTTCGGGAATTTCGCGACGCAGGTGCTGGGAAATATAGTGATAGGAGAGGCCGTGGAAACCGTAGCGGCGCACGCCCTGTTCAAAGAACCGACCAGGCAATGCAAAGTGCTGCAAATGCGGGGCATGTCCTTGATGGAAGGCCGTATCCAGACACGCTACCTGGAAGATTTCCGGGTAGTGCTCGAAGATCACGCGAACAGGAGCCAGATTGTTCTGCTGATGCAGTGGTGCCAAAGGTGACAGGCTGTCCAGATACTCCAGCACCTGCGGGGTCAAGGGTACGCTGCTGTCGTAGCGGGCGCCCCCGTGCACGATACGGTGGCCAACGGCAATAGGTCGACCATCCACATGCTCCAGCAGCCAGCGCGCCACCAAAGCCTGAGCTGTATGCAGGTCCTTGGCCTGCTCGCCATCCAGGTCCTGCTTGACCATGGATTGGCCCTGGGCATCTTTAACTTTGAAGGCTGGCTGGCTACTGCCAATGCCCGAAACCTGACCGCCAAACTCAAAATCCAGCTGGTCGCCCGGCTGGACCTTGTACATGTGAAACTTCAGGCTGGAGCTGCCTGCGTTAATGACCAGAATCTGCTCGCTCATTAGTGCGCAGCCTCCACAGCAACTTTACGTTCCAGATAACCCGCGTAAAGGCTGGCAACCGCACAAGAGGCCATGCGGGTCTGGGCGCTATCGGCTCGGCTGGTCAAAATGATAGGCACACGAGCCCCCATCACGATACCAGCAGCCTGGGCGCCGGACAGGAAGGTCAGGTTTTTGGCCAGCATATTGCCGGCCTCCAGATCAGGGGCCACCAGAATCTGCGCCTTGCCCGCAACGGGCGACACAATTCCTTTGATGCGCGCCGCCTCGGGGCTGATAGCGTTATCCAGCGCCAAGGGGCCGTCCAGCACACCGCCCGTAATCTGGCCGCGATCAGCCATCTTGCACAAGGCCGCCGCTTCCAGCGTGGTCGGGATTTTTTCGGTCACCTGCTCGACCGCAGACAGGATGGCGACCAACGGTATGCCCAAGCCCAGGCCGTGGTGCAGATCAATGGCGTTTTGCACAATATCCGCTTTGGTGCTCAGATCGGGGAAAATATTGATGGCACCGTCCGTCACAAACAAGGGCTCCGGATAGCTGGGCACATCCATGATGAAAACATGACTCAAACGGCGACCAGTCCGCAAGCCCTTGCCCTGGGTGCACAGCACGGCCTGAATCAGTTCATCCGTATGCAGGCTGCCTTTCATCAGCAACTGGGCACGTCCGGCCAGCACTTCCTCTACGGCTCGCTCTGCCGAGGCATGGCTGTGGGGGGTATCAATCAAGGTGACCCCTTCCAGGCTTAAACCATGCTCTGCCGCTACGGAATGCAAACGGGCCTGCGGGCCAACCAGCACGATCTCGAACAGGCCTTGGGCCCGTGCCTGCAAGGCGGCTCCAAGGGACACATCATCGCAGGGATGAGCCACCACACAAATTCGACTGTGCTCTTTGCGAGCTTGCTCGATCAATCGGGAATAATGACTGGAAGGCCCAGTGCGATCCACGGCGGCCGTATCCGGGCCAGCAGGGTGATTCATGATAGAAGACTCCTTGGAGATGAACGAAGGCTAACCCAACACTAAACCATTTATCCAAGCGTGTGTCTTTGATTGCGAACAGGGAAACTTCAATATTTCGCCCTTTATTCTTTCCAGACCATGAAGAATGAAACATAAAGATTAAATATTAAAAAAAATCCGGTTTAGCCAAGTGCAAACCGGATTTTTATTTCTGTGGTGGCGTATTCGTCCCGAACCACCGCAATCTGAGCGTATCCAGGATCAGCCACCCAGGTTTAATTAAAGGCCAAGATCACTCAAACCCGGATGCTCATCGGGGCGCCGCCCCAAGGGCCAACGGAACTTGCGTTCGGATTCTGTAATTGCCACATCGTTAATGCTGGCATGGCGCACCGCCATATAGCCATGCTCGTCAAATTCCCAATTTTCATTTCCGTAACTGCGCCACCACTGACCGTATTCATCTTGCCATTCATAAGCAAAACGCACGGCAATTCTATTTTCATGCCAGGCCCAGATTTCTTTAATCAAGCGGTATTCACGCTCTTTTTGCCATTTGCGTTCTAAAAAAGATTGAACCTGATCTCGACCCTGCGGAAACTCGCTGCGATTGCGCCAGCGCGTATCCACGGTATATGCCTGCGAAACCTTGACCGGGTCACGACTATTCCAGGCATCCTCGGCGGCACGCACTTTCTGGCTGGCACTCTCCAGATCGAAAGGTGGCAAGGGAGGACGTGTATCCATAGTGATCTCCTAGAAAGCAAGCGTGGACCAGACAGTCTAGCGGCAAAACGTAAGCAGTCTCTTACTGGCCGGTATCGGCCCAGGCTGCCTGTTCAAATCCCGCGACCAGAAAATCGATAAAAGCTTGCACACGAGCCGAGCGCGAGCGGCCCGGAGGCGTCAGCAGATGCAAGGTCAGGCTGGGCAAATCCCATTGCGGTAACACGATTTCCAACTGGCCTTGCTCGACCATATCGCCCAGCAGGAATTGAGGCAGCACGCTAAGCCCCAGGCCCTCAAGCAAGGGTGGGATCAGGGCCTGGGCATTGTTGACTTGCAAAGCACAGGGCACGGTTTGGGAGTAATACTCCTGCCCTTGCTGAAAGCGCCAGACACTGCCGCGTCGCTCGTAGGCGTAGCGCAGGCTCATGTGCTGAGCCAGGTCGCTGGGGTGTGAGGGTCTGCCGTACTTGGCCAGGTAACTGGGGGCGGCAACCAGCCGCAGGCGCAAATTGCACAGACGGCGCACCAGAAGGCTGGAATCATCCATGGTCGAGATACGCAAGGCCATGTCGAAACCTTGTTCCACGATGTTGACCTGAGCGTCGTTAAAGTGCAGATCCAGCAGCACGGCCGGGTGCTTTTCCATGAAAGCGGGCAGCAAAGGGGCCAGATGCTCCAGCCCGAAGGACATGGGGGCAGCAATCTTGATACGTCCCTGCAGGCTTTCTTTCTGGTCGCGTGCCAGGGCTTCCGCGTTCTGTCCGGCAGCCAGAACGGCTTGGGCCTGTTCCAGGCTGGCCTGCCCGGTTTCTGTCAGGGACAGGCGTCGGGAGGTACGGTGGAACAGGGACACATGCAGCTGTTTTTCCAGCCGGGTGATTGCCTTGGAGACAGTAGGTTGTGACAGGCCCAGAACTTCGGCTGCCTGGGCAAAGGAGCCGGTTTCCGCCACAGTGGCAAAGATGGCCCAGGCTTGTAGATCCGGTAATGTTTTCATGTCGTTTTTGGAATGAATTCTATGCTATTGATTCTATTTTATTCAATCAGCAAGACGCCTAGAATTCTTTTTAGTATCTAATATTAAGGAGCGCATCATGATTGAACATCGGCCTTTTAATGAACTGGGCGGCGCCAACCACGGCTGGCTGGACGCCAAGCACCATTTTTCTTTTGCTAATTACTACGATCCCGCTCGCATGAGCTGGGGTGCCCTGCGTGTCTGGAATGACGACACGATTGCGTCCAACACCGGGTTTCCACCTCACGATCATGCCGATATGGAGATCATTACGTATGTGCGTGAAGGGGCGATCAGCCACCAGGACAGTTTGGGCAATAAGGGGCGTACTGAAGCCGGTGATGTGCAGGTGATGAGTGCCGGCACGGGTATTCGCCATGCGGAGTACAACCTGGAAAATGGTACGACACGCATCTTCCAGATCTGGATTCAGCCAGAGCGTCGTGGTTTACCGCCAGCCTGGGGTGCCAAGCCTTTCCCCAAGGATGAGCGTTCGGGGCAGTTTGTGGCCCTGGCCAGTGGTTTTGAAGGTGACGCAGAGGCTTTGCCGATTCGTGCCCAGGCCCGTGTGCTGGGAGCGACCCTGACGAAAGGTCAAAGCACGACTCGGTCTTTGCCTGCCGAGCATCTGGCTTATCTGGTGCCTGCCACAGGGCGGGTTTCGGTAAATGGTCTGGAGTTGAATGCCCGTGATGGGGCGGCGATTCGCAATGAAACGACGCTGGAAGTTCAGGCGCTGGAGGATGCTGAGCTGGTGCTGGTTGAGACGGCGCAGTAATTGCGGACGGGCTGTTTTGAAGATGGGGGGAGGCCGTTTGAGCGCTCCCCCGCTTCTTTTTGCTGTTCTGGTGCTCTGAAAATAAACGCAGGTAAGAGAAGATATATGTCTTTTTAAGGTCATATGTCAGCTCGGAAATTAAACAACCCAATAGAACGCTTGGGTTGCCTTGCCGTTTGCTGGCGTAATGTTGTTTGTTCAGTACTCCACCTTGGCAGAAAGACGCCACTTGGAGCAATTTGAGGGCGAAACGTAACTGTAATGCCGCTCTATGAGCTAATTGATGATGGATTCAGGGGTATTTTTCGTGGCTCAATTTCCTGCCATGAAAAATACAGTTGGAGGTGGGCTGTCTCAACTGTCTGTTTTCGGTGTGGTTTTGAAAAGTATTCCTGATTTTTTGTTTAGCTTAGGTAAACAATCCTTCCCCTTGTCTGTCCTTCTCATTCTGCGCAGCCTTCCCTTAACGGAAACCGGCTCATAAAGCAGATCAAAACTTCCTCTTTTCTCTGATTAAACTGTTTGTTCTCAATCGATAAGCGTCTGCCCTGCAGCAATATCGTTACAATTGTTGTAACGCCAGTTTTCAACTCTTCTTAATGCACGCGAACACACCGTGTCCTCTCCGAACCAGTATTTCGTTCTGATCGTCCCTGCCTGCGCGGCATTGCTGGGCATCGCGATGATTTACTGCTGGAGCCGTCTACGCGATCACCGTTACCTGCTCTGGATTGCCTCGGGGTATATCTCCACGGCTATTCCTATGGGGATCCATAGCCTGATGCCCAATGAGCAACTCGCCCGCTGGACTCTGCCCTTGTCGGCTATGTATTTATATGGTGTCTGGGCCTTGTCTCATGGGGTCGCCTTGCGTTTTGGCGGACGTGCTCATCCCAGATTGGCTGGGGCAATCGTCCTCGTCACGCTGGGGCTGCTTTTTTATTTTTCCCAGATTGATGATGATCTCTGGCTGCGTTTACAAATTCTGAACTGGGGCCTGGCCTTGTTGGTTGCTTTGCCCATCAAGTCGATCTTGTCCGGCAGGTCACGCACGATTCCTTTGGCAACGCTGTTGCGGGCCTCTTACCTGACGGCCTTGCTCTATGCCTTTGTTCGTGTATTTGCGCTGGCCACGTTGATCCCTCACGAGATGCAGCCAGAGCTGACCCGCTCCGGTTTATGGCTCTTGATGCTGGCAACCAATATGTTCATCAGCATCTGGGTAGCGCTGGCTATTTTGACCAGCACCGCCATGTCGATTGTGCAGACGCTGGATCATGAGCGCAGCCGGGACCCTTTAACCCGTTTGTTGAATCGTCGTGCATTTTTCGAGCAGGTTAAAAAACGCCTGGAACTGTATGGTCATAGTGGTTGGGCGGTCATGACCTGCGATCTGGACCACTTCAAGATGGTCAATGACACCTGGGGCCATGCAGCGGGCGATCGGGCCTTGAAGGAGTTCGGGGCCTTACTGGCTCGCACGGTTCGCCAGGACGATTTGGCAGCCCGCTTTGGGGGCGAGGAGTTTGTCTTGCTGATACGCAGTACCAGCTTGCATACCGCCGTGCTGGTTGCCGAGCGTTTGCGCAGCAGTGTGATGAATCTGCATATCCCCGCCACGGCGCATACGCTGACGGCCAGTTTCGGTGTGGTTCAGCTAAACAGCAATGGCGACATCAAGCAGGCCATTGAGCAAGCTGACCGGCTTTTGTACGAAGCCAAGCATGCTGGCCGCAACAAGGTCGTTTGGAAGGCGTCCTGAGTTATTCCTCCTGCTTGCTGATACCCTTACAGTCTCTTTTTTCAAGACAGCCCCGTTAGAGGCTGATTGATAGGACTATCACAGCAAAAGCCGGGGGCGTTCACGCCTCCCCAGGAGACCCCATGTCACTTACCGAACTTAGCGCCAGCGAACTGCTGGCAGGTCTGGAAAAAAGCCAGTTCAGCGCCCGTGAGATTGCCGACGAGCTGCTCAAGCAATCACAAGAAATGGCCCATTTGGGCGGTCTGGCACATTTGGATTCAGCGCTGTTTTACCAGCAGGCCGATCAGTCTGATGCACGCCGCGCCCGTGGCGAAGCCTTGGCGCTGGACGGCGTGCCTTTGGTGATGAAAGACAACCTGAACACCACGGACATGCCCACCACGTCCAGCACCGGCGCCCTGCAAGGTCGCGTGCCGCTGAAAGATGCAGATGTAGTCGCACAATTGCGCAAGGCCGGTGCCGTGCTGCCCGCCAAGTCCGTGATGCACGAACTGGCTTTTGGGATTACGACCAATAACGCCACTACGGGCCCCAGTCGCAACCCTTATGATCCAAGTCGTATTCCCGGCGGCTCTTCCGGTGGCACTGCAACGGTTGTGGCAGCTCGTCAGTTTCCAGCTGGCTTGGGCACGGATACGGGCGCTTCGGTGCGTTTACCTGCCGCGCTTTGCGGCCTGTACGGTTTCCGTCCTACAGTGGGCCGTTATTCGGGCCAGGGCATTGTGCCCTTGTCCCCTACCCGCGATACAGCAGGCCCCATGACTCGCAGTCTGGCTGACATCAGCTTGCTGGACAGCCTGCTCTGCCAGAAGACCCCTACTGTGATTGCCACTCCTTCCTTGAAGGAACTGCGTCTGGGCGTACCCCGTGACAGCTTCTGGAAAGATATGGATGCCGGTGTGGCCGACGTGACCCTGGCATTTCTGGATGATTTGCAAAAAGCCGGTGTCACGCTGGTCGATGTAGACCTGTCTCCGGTTCTGAAGATCAATGCCCGCGTCGGCATGCCGATTGTGCTGTATGAAACCTTGCAGAACCTGCCTTTGTACCTGGCCGAAAACAAGTACGACATTAGCTTGGACGAGTTGATTGCGGGCATTCACAGCCCCGATGTGAAAGAGATTTTCGACGCCATTACGGGCGACTACACCATCAGCCAGGAAGCCTACGAAGAAGCGCTGAATGTAAACCGCCCCCTGATGCAACAGGCCTATGCAGACCTGCTGCGCCAGTCCAATGTCAGTGGCTTGATCTTCCCGACCAGCCCGCTGACCGCCTGCCCGATTGGCGATGATGAAAGCACCATGATGAACGGCAAGGCAGTGCCTACCTTCAACACCTACATCTCGCGTACCGACTTGGGTTCGAACCTGGGCGCACCGGGCATTTCCCTGCCTATCGGTCTGTCGGGCGGTTTGCCGGTGGGGATGCTGATTGAAGCGGGTATCGGTGCAGATGATCAGTTGCTGGCTCTTTGCCGGGCGATTGATCCTTTGCTGCCAACGACACCGGCACCGGATTTGAGCAAACGGGCATAAACGACGTAAAGACGGATTAAGCAATCTGCAGGCTACTGCACCAGGCTGAATAATTCGCCACATTCAAATGCCATCAGCCCAACAAGAAACAGGCCGAATTCCTAGGGAAATCGGCCTGTTTTTTTGATGAGGCTCCTCACGAAGGCGTCATGCGCCCGGGTCCGTATTACCGCCAAACCGCCGACGCAACATCTGCACCAACCAGCCGTGATGCTCACACAGAGCAGACTGACGAGCCTTGAAAACCAAACTCACTACTGTTTTTTAACACAGCATAAAATGGCGCACTGAAACTCCCGCCCGCACGGCAACACCCCAACCTCACGGCCAGCACACACCATGAATACACAGATTCTTTTATTGCGCGGCCTCATGCCTACCGGCAAGAACAAGCTGGGCGGAGATATTCAGGTTATCGCCCGAACACCGACTTATTTCATGCGGGTGATGGCGAACAATCCTTTCAAGGACGAAAGCCCCAGCCAGCTATATTTCACCCTGCTGCGCTCCCCAGCAGACAGCGCCTTACTCCATGCCTTCCACGCCCTGGAGCACGCACCGGATCAGGTCCGCATCATTGATGACATCGTCTATATAGTGTGCGCAACCCGGTATCGAGACCTGAAAGCCAACAATAATTTCATCGAGAGAAAGCTCAAGGTCGTTGCGACGACACGCAACTTCACCACCATGAGCAAGCTGATCGCCTTGAGTACGGGTAATGAAATAATGATGAACCCCTCAAGCTAAGGCCTGTCGAGCCAGATCTGCAACGGCCAACTCTTTATTGGCCTCGGTGCGCATCCCCGTGCAGAACGACCTGATCACGCTGATCTCGCAGCAGCTCATTGGCCACTAGTGCGCATTCAGCCATCAGACCGCCCTCTTGCTGCGCCATCGGTGCCAGCGATTCAAAAAAATCGCTCAGGGGGCGCAAATTGTCAGGTGGGGCCGAAGGTCGGTTTGAATGCAATTGTTCAAGGGCACGGCAGATACAGGTCGTCGCTGCATCATCTTCCCCTTCTAAAGCCATGCGCAATAAGTCCCTGGAGCCCGTTGCACGCTCCATCAGCAACGCTCCAGAGTCTGGGTCCAGCGCATATACATGCGCCGCGCCATCGCCAGCCCACCATTGCAGCACTTGGCCGCCGATACGCTCATCAAGATCTCGTGTGATTTTGATCATCGCCGGCTGCCCCTCCAACTTCCCGGTCAGCCGCACGGGCATCAGATCGCTGGTCGCAGTGCTGAAAGGCTTGCCAGCGGCCTGAGCCCCCCAGCGTTGGAGAAAGACATTGAATAGGTTGAAGTTGGACATTGCGCTGGTTTTCGTGGAAATCTCTTTAGACAAAAGAAAGCCTGGCGTTCGATCATGCCCGACCGCTCATGATCGAAAGCGCCCAGCTTAACTGAGCTTGCCTTATGAATGTGAGCCCAAGTTCAGACACGCACCAGAACCCGGCGTTTCCCTCCCCCCTACTTCACGCCCCAGGACAAATATGTAACAGCCTGACCCTGGTGCTCTTGAAATTAGAAAAGTCGTCCCTATAATTAGCACTCGAAGGGGTTGAGTGCTAAAACGCCTCGCCCCCACAATCGGACCAACAACTAAAGTCATCTTTAAACAGGAGTTTCTCCATGGCACTGCGTCCTTTGAACGATCGTGTGATCGTCAAGCGTCTGGACAACGAACGCACCACCGCTTCCGGTATCGTTATCCCCGAGAGCGCGACTGAAAAGCCCGATCAAGGCGAAATCCTGGCCGTTGGCCCCGGTAAGAAAACCGAGGACGGCAAGGTTCTGGCGCTGGATCTGAAGGTCGGCGACAAAGTTCTGTTTGGCAAATACTCCGGCCAGGCCGTCAAGATCGACGGCGAAGAGCTGCTGGTGATCCGCGAAGAAGAAATCTTCGCCGTGATCGAATAAGTACCGCCAACGAAAATTCAATAGGATTCAAACCATGACCGCAAAACAAGTTTACTTCGGCGACGACGCACGTACCCGCATCGTACGCGGCGTCAATATTCTGGCTAACGCTGTTAAGACCACCATGGGCCCCAAAGGCCGTAACGTTGTTCTGGACCGCTCTTTCGGCGCTCCTACCGTTACTAAAGACGGTGTGTCCGTTGCCAAAGAAATCGAACTGAAAGACAAGTTCGAGAACATCGGTGCTCAACTGGTTAAAGAAGTTGCTTCCAAAACTTCCGACAACGCCGGTGACGGTACCACTACCGCTACTGTGCTGGCCCAAGCCATCGTTGAAGAAGGCCTGAAGTTTGTTGCCGCAGGCATCAACCCAATGGACCTGAAGCGCGGTATCGACAAGGCTGTTGGCGTTGTGGTTGACGAACTGCGTCAACTGTCCCGTCCTTGCACCACCAGCAAAGAAATTGCTCAGGTCGGTTCCATTTCCGCCAACAGCGACCACTCCATTGGTGAGATCATCGCCAATGCCATGGACAAAGTGGGCAAAGAAGGCGTAATTACCGTTGAAGACGGCAAGTCCCTGGAAAACGAACTGGACGTGGTCGAAGGTATGCAGTTTGACCGCGGCTACCTGTCCCCTTACTTCATCAACAACGCTGACAAGCAAGTTGCTGTTCTGGACGATCCGTTTGTTCTGATTTTCGACAAGAAAATCTCCAACATCCGTGACCTGCTGCCCGTACTGGAGCAAGTTGCCAAGACCAGCCGTCCTTTGCTGATCGTTGCTGAAGATGTGGAAGGCGAAGCCCTGGCTACTCTGGTTGTGAACAACATCCGTGGCATTCTGAAGACTACCGCCGTTAAAGCTCCTGGCTTTGGCGATCGTCGCAAAGCCATGCTGGAAGACATCGCTATCCTGACTGGCGGTACCGTGATCTCCGAAGAAACCGGTATGTCCCTGGAAAAAGCGACTCTGGACGACCTGGGTCAGGCCAAGCGCATTGAAGTGGCCAAAGAAAACACCACGATCATCGACGGCGCTGGCAACGGCACCGACATCGAAGCTCGCGTGAAACAAATCCGCGTTCAGATCGACGAGTCCACTTCCGACTACGACCGTGAAAAACTGCAAGAGCGCGTGGCCAAGCTGGCTGGCGGTGTTGCCGTGATTCGCGTTGGCGCTGCCACCGAAGTCGAAATGAAAGAGAAGAAAGCCCGCGTTGAAGACGCCCTGCACGCTACTCGCGCAGCCGTCGAAGAAGGTATCGTTCCTGGCGGTGGCGTTGCACTGATTCGTGCCCGCGCAGCTGTTGCCCAACTGAAAGGCGACAACACCGACCAAGACGCCGGTATCAAGCTGATCCTGCGTGCTATCGAAGCTCCTTTGCGCACCATCGTTTCCAACGCCGGCGAAGAAGCCAGCGTGGTTGTTAACCAAGTGGCCAGCGGCACCGGCACCTACGGTTACAACGCTGCTACTGGCGAATACGGTGACCTGGTCGAGCAAGGCGTTCTGGACCCAACCAAGGTGACTCGCACTGCCCTGCAAAACGCAGCTTCGATCGCCAGCCTGTTGCTGACCACCGAAGTGGCCGTGACCGAAATCGTGGAAGACAAACCTGCTCCAGCCATGCCTGACATGGGTGGCATGGGCGGCATGGGTGGTATGGGCGGCTTCTAAGCCACTTATCAGCACCCCGATCCGGGCGGAAATTGATCACTTCTGCCCTGATCGCCACGCTTTTAGTACAAAAACCGGATGGATTTTTCCATCCGGTTTTTTTTCGCCCAAGCAAACCCCTATAATCAGGGCACTTCAATCTGCAGCGTCCTTCATGTCAGACTCTCCATTCAAAAGCAAAGGCGGTGTTGGTCGCCTGTTCAATGCCCTGCGCTACTCCAGCCAGGGCCTGGCCGCTGCCCTGCGCCATGAGGCTGCCTTTCGCCAGGAACTGGCGCTGGCTGTCATCCTGACGCCACTGGCATTCTGGCTGGGGCAAACCCCGGCGGAGATTCTGGTCCTGCTGGGCACACTAGTCTTTGTGCTGGTGGTGGAGCTGCTGAACTCGGCCCTGGAGGCCCTGGCCGACACGATTACCCTGGAGCACCACCCCTTGATCGGGCGGGCCAAGGATCTGGCCAGTGCTGCCGTGCTGCTGTCCCTTATTTTTGCTGGTGCCGTCTGGCTCAGCTTTTTGTATAGCCGTTTACTTTCCTGATTCCCATGACATTCATAGAAAAACTGAACCGTGCCTGGACGGACAACCAATCCATGCTGATGGTGGGTCTGGACCCAGACCCTGCCCGCCTGCCTTTGGAGCTGGCCAGCAAACCCGGCGCGATTTATGAGTTCTGCAAAGCGATTGTGGACGTCACCGCCGACTACACCTGCGGCATCAAACCACAGATTGCCTACTTTGCCGCTCAGGGTGCCGAGGATCAGTTGCAAGACCTGTGCGACTACATTCGCAGCCGCTACCCTCACCTGCCCATCGTGCTCGATGCCAAGCGTGGGGACGTGGGTTCGACAGCCGAGCAGTACGCACGCGAAGCCTTTGAGCGCTACCGCGCAGACGCCGTCACCGTCAGCCCCTACATGGGCTTTGACTCGGTAGAGCCGTACCTGGAGCACAAGGACAAGGGCGTGATCGTGCTGTGCCGCACCTCCAACCCTGGTGGCTCGGACCTGCAATTCATGGAAATGGCCGACGGTACCCCGTTGTACCTGCACGTAGCCAGCCTGGTGGCAGAGAAATGGAATACAAACGGCCAATGTGCTTTGGTGGTGGGCGCAACCTTCCCCGAGGAAATTGGCAAGGTACGTGCCCGTATTGGCGATATGCCTTTGCTGGTGCCCGGCATTGGCGCACAAGGTGGCGATGTGGTCGCCACCGTTGCTGCTGGTATGGACTCGCACGGTAACGGCATGATGATCAACTCGTCGCGCGCCATTCTGTACGCCAGCCGTGGCGATGACTGGCGTGATGCGGCACAAGCTGCAGCGATTGCTACGCGCAATGCGATTAATGATGCGCGCAACAAGCAGCGTTGATTGATGGCCCTCCCGGCTTGTCGAACAAGTCCGGGGATCGCGACAGCGACAGCGACAGCGACAGCGACAGCGACAGCGACAGCGACAGCGACAGCGACAGCAATTAGTGTAGATACAAGAAAGCCCCACTCACTTGGATTCAATCCAAAGTGAGTGGGGCTTCTTATTTATTAAGCTATGACCGATAGGACCCGCTCAGGCTCAGTTGAGCCTTAAGCGTAAGAAGCAGCTTCCCCCTACTGAGTCACGAGGCCTAGGCCAGGGTCTGACCTGTATTTCAGGTAGCAGGGGCGGTGTCAATCAGACACTACTTCTGCCACAAGTCCAAACGCTAAACTAGGCCTGCGCCTCGACTCTGACACTGGTTCAAATTCTGGTTTGGCTTCGGCTTTTAACCCTGCTCAAGCCTGGTTCCGGTTGCGCCACTGCTTCAGCTCCGGGCTATCGGCTCCCAGCAAACTCTCCAGCGCCTGCTCGGTATGCTCGCCCAATTGTGGCGGAGCCATACGGTAGGACACCGGGCTATCTGAAAAGCGCATGGGGCTGGCCGTCATGCTGACCTTGCCGGCCTGGCTGTGGTCCAGCTCGATCCGCATGTTCCGGGCCTGGACCTGCGGGTGGGAGAACACACCATGCAGATCATTGATAGGTCCGGCTGGCACGCCAATCTTGTCCAGGACGTCCAGCCAATAAGCGCTAGGATGCTGTTGCATCGCGGCACTCAGAATCTGCTCCAGCTCATCCCTGTGCTTGACCCGCTGACTGTTAATGTTGAAACGCGAATCCTCAACAATTTCCGGGTGTCCAATTGCTTCGCAATAAGCCGCGAACTGACGGTTATTGCCGATAGCCACAATGATGTGGCCATCTGCCGTTGGGAACACCTGATACGGCACCAGATTCTGATGTGCATTACCGGCTCGCTTCGGTGCCTGCCCACTGACCAGATAATTCATGTTCTGGTTCGCCAGCATGGCTACCTGACAGTCCAGCAAGGCAATGTCGATATGCTGCCCCAAACCACTGCGTGAGCGTTCAAACAAGGCGGCCAGAATGCTGCTGGTGGCATACATGCCCGTCATCAAGTCCGCGACGGCAACCCCCGCTTTCTGAGGACCACCGCCGGGCTTGTCATCACGCTCGCCCGTCAGGCTCATCATGCCGCCCATGGCCTGGATCATGAAGTCATAACCCGGACGCTCGGCATAAGGACCAGTCTGGCCAAAGCCGGTAATCGAGCAATAAATCAGGCGAGGGTTGATCTCTTTCAAGCTGGCGTAGTCCAGGCCGTATTTAGCCAGACCCCCCACCTTGAAGTTCTCCACCAGAATGTCGCATTCCCGCGCCATGGCACGCACCACATCCGCCCCTTCCTGGCTGGCAATGTCCAGGCTGATCGACTGCTTGTTACGGTTGGCCGACAAGTAATAGGCCGCTTCAGCCGTATCTTCCTTTTCAGGTGTCTGCAAAAAGGGCGGGCCCCAGGCGCGGGTATCGTCGCCGGTTTCGGGTCGCTCTATCTTGTAGACATTGGCCCCCAGGTCGGCCAGGTTCTGTGTGCACCATGGGCCAGCCAGAATGCGTGTCAGATCCAGAACCCGGATACCATCCAAAGGGGCAGGACGCGTCGCCTGCGAGGCGTGCTGATCGCTCACGTTACAGTGCTCCATTCAAAAACAATTAGTCCAGCGTGATATTGGCTTGCTTGATCAGGCTGCCCAATTTCTCGTCTTCCTGACGCAGGAACTCGGCGTACTCGGCAGGGGTGGAGGAAATGATGTCCACGCCCTGACGACGGAAGGTTTCAACAAACTCGCTGTTCTCGCTGACGGTTTTCATGGCCTGGCTCAGGCGATCAATAATTTCAATAGGCGTGCCGCTGCTGACGTGGAAACCAAACCAGGCTGTCACGTTATAGCCCTGGTTCAGGCCCAACTCTGCAAAGGTTGGAACCTCTGGCAACAAGGAGGAACGCTCCGGACCGGACACAGCCAGGGGACGCACAGTATTGGCGTTGATGTGCGTAATTGCGGTGCCCATGCTGTCGAACATGAAGGAGATGTGACCACCTAGCAGATCGGTCATGGCAGGTGCGCTGCCACGGTAAGGAGCGTGGATGACGTCGATATTGGCCATCGTGGTAAAGGCGGCAGCCGACAGGTGCGAGGACGAGCCATTACCAAAGGAAGCGTAAGTCAGATCATCGGGCTTGGCGCGAGCATGACTGATCAGCTCCTCGCCCGTATTGAATGGGCTTTGCTTGGCGTTCACCACCAGCACGTTCTGCCCTTCCGCCACCAGAGAAACAGCGGCCAGATCCTGCGCCGGATCGTAAGGCAGTTTCTTGTAAAGGTGGTTGTTCACCACGGCCTGACCAACCGCAGCCAGCAGGACGGTATAGCCATCGGGGGCAGATTTCGCGACGAAGTCCGTAGCGATAATGCCGCTGGCACCGGGCTTGTTTTCCACAATGATGATCTGGCCCAGATCCTTGGACAGTTGCTGCGCGACACCTCGGGCAATCACGTCAGTCACACCGCCCGGCGTAAAGGGCACAACCAGACGGATAGGCTTGTCCGGATACGCGGCTTGCGCGCCCAAGGAACAAAACAACAAACCCATTCCGGCCAGAAGAGGAGCCACTTTACGGGCTAGAATTTTTTTCATGCATCACTCCAAACTTATTTCGTCCGATAATCGAACTTGATTATTAAATTGCTAAGTCTTGTTTTTTTTACAATTTATCATCGATAATTCTTGTGAATCCCATCAAGTTCGTTAATCGAACAAAACTAGACCTTGCCACTTCCTGAGCCATGACAACAAATAAAGAGACAGGCCCCGCCACCAGCAGCTACAAAGGCGACCCGGATTACATGCAATCGCTAGCCCGTGGTTTGCAGGTGATTACGGCTTTTTCAGATAGAAGACGCCCATTGCGGGCCGCAGAAATTGCCCTGAAAACGGGTCTGGCACGGGCGGTGGTGCAGCGCTGCCTCTACACGCTGCAAGCCCTGGGCTATGCAGAGCAGGAAGGTCCGTTCTGGAAGCTGCGTCCGGCGATTTTGCAGCTGGGCCATGCCTACTTTTCTTCGACCTCCATCGTCAGTCTGGCCCAGCCCATACTGGACGACCTGAGTGACCGCGTCGGTGAAACCTGTGCACTGGCCTTGCTGGATGGGGACGAAATTCTGTATCTGGCACGCGCCCAACGACAGCGTGTACTGACTGTGTCTCTGGGCCTGGGTAGCCGCCTGCCTGCTCACTGCACCTCTATCGGGCGAATGATGCTGTCGCAGTTGCCGCAAAGCAGGCTGGATGCCTACCTGGAGCTGGCTCCCTTCAAGATCATGACGCAATACACCGCCCATACTCGCGAGGCCTTGCTGCGCGAATTGAAGCAGGTGCAGGAAAAGGATTATTCCTTGATCAAGGAAGAACTGGAACTGGGTCTAACGGCAATTGGCGTACCCGTGCGCAGTGCCAGCGGGCGCGTTGTGGCCGGGATGAGCATCAGCATCAAGGACTGGCAGGACACAGAAGAAAAGCTGATCCAGCGCTGCCTGCCCGAACTACGTTCGAGCGCCAGGCAGCTGGGTTTGATGTTGCCGGCCTGAGCAATCAGGCGGGATTGAGCATGGTCAGCGCACTGGCCAAGGCGTATTCCACGGCCTGCTGACGGATTTGGGCCCGGTCTCCGTCAAAGATACGGGCAGAGGCGCGGGTCACAATGCCATCACCCCGGCGCTGTGCAAAACCAAAGCACACCAGGCCAACCGGCTTGCCCGCTGTAGCTCCATCCGGACCGGCAATGCCGGTCGTGGAAATCGCCAGTTCCGCGTCTGCGGTAGCTTGCAGCGCACCCGCCGCCATTTCCATGGCGGTTTCTTCACTGACCGCACCGAAACGATCCAGCGTGTCCTGGTTCACGCCCAGTTCCTGAACCTTGGCCTTATTGCTGTAGGTAACCAGACCGCGCTCGAACCAGGCGCTGGAGCCGGGCAGGTCCGTCAGGGCAGCAGCCAGCAGGCCACCGGTACATGACTCGGCGCAGGCCACCATCCAGCCGCGATCTTTCAGGGCTCGCCCCAGGGCCAGGGCGGCATTGCCGTGCTCGTAATCGCTCATGAGAAAACTCCAAAACGTACCAAGACAGCCATCAGCAACAAGGTATAGCCTGCTGCCAGGAGATCGTCCCACATAACGCCAAAACCATTATGCAGACGACGATCAAAATAGCGGATTGGCGGTGGTTTGAGAATATCAAAGAAACGAAATAAAACGAATGCGATGCCCTGTGCAAGCCAGGTCTGCGGAATCAGCCACAGCACCAGCCAGAAGGCGACCATCTCATCCCAATTCATGCCGCTGTGATCGGACACGCCCAGGTCGTAGCCCGTGCGGTGGCAAGCCCAGCAGCCAATGAAAAAGGTAAGTGGCAAGAAAATGGCCATTTGCGTGTCGGTCAGCACATGCAGACCCAAGACCCACAAGACCCAGGCCAGCACCGTGCCCCAGGTACCCGGCCCCGGACGCAATACGCCGGTACCGCCGCCAAAGGCAATCAGGCGCCAAGGCTTTTTCACCACCCAATCCAGGGTAGGACGTTGAATGGGATTCAAGGAGGGATCAGGAAATGTGCTCATGACACAGACTCAGCCACCAAAATGATCGAAACCGCCCTGGGCAGGGGCAGGATGCAGACCCTGTTGATCACGCACGTACACCCCGCTACCAGCGTGCATGGAGCCAATACGGCTAAGCTGCACGCCTTCGCGCTGGGCCAGCGCCATGATGGACTCCCGTTGTTGGGGAGCCCCCGTAAAACACAATTGAAAAACGTCACCACCAACCAGAACCGCTTCGCGTTGCAGCTCGGCAGGCAAACCCTTTAAGGAAAGATCCAGCGGCAAGGCGTCCCAATCCAGATGGGCGGCACATTGGCTGGCTTTGGCGATATGGCCCAGGTCTTGAACCAGGCCATCAGACACATCAATGGCAGCATGAGCCAAACCTGCCAGGGCATGGCCCAGGCGGTAAGGCGGCCAGGGTTGTTCCAAGGCTGGGCGGCTGGCAGCCAGACGATCCGGGTCCGCAGCCAGTCGACCTTGCAAGAGGCGCAAGGCAATGTCTGCCGCCCCCAACGTCCCCGTCAACCAGATGTCGTCACCAGCTTGAGCCGCACTGCGTTGCAAGGCCTGTCCCACCGGGACTTCACCCAGCACCGTAATGCTGATGACCACCCCTTGCTTGCTGCGCGTGGTATCGCCACCGATCAAGGGGCATTGCGCCTGATCGGCCAGTTCAAACAAACCTTTGGAGAATGCGGCCAGCCACTCGGGCCGGACTTCGGGCATGGACAAAGCCAGGAGGCAGGCTCGTGGCTTGGCCCCCATGGCGCCCAGGTCCGACAGGTTCACGGCCAGCGCCTTGTGCCCCAAGAGAAAGGGGTCCACATCGGGAAAGAAATGTTGCCCTTCGATCAGCAGATCCACGCTGCTGGCCAGTTGCCAGCCGGGTGTTGGAGTAAAAAGGGCGCAATCGTCGCCCACTCCCAAATAGCCTTCGGGAGCGGGACGATTGAAATACTGCTGGATAAGACCGAACTCGTTCAGCACGGCACGCCCCGTTTTAGCGGCGGGCCTGCTTGGCAACTTCAGGTGCGCGTACGTCGGCGGCCAATTTGTCCAGCACGCCGTTCACGAATTTGAAACCGTCGGTGCCGCCAAAGGACTTGGCCAGTTCAACGGCTTCGTTAATGGCAACGCGGTAAGGCACTTCAACGTGATGCACCAGTTCGTAGCTGCCAATCAGCAAGATGCCGTGTTCGATGGGAGAGAGCTCTTCCAAAGGACGATCCACATACGGCAAAAAGCGTTCGCGCAGCACAGGGGCTTCGCGCATGACGCCGAACAGCAAGGTTTTGAACCAGGCTGCGTCGGCTTCGCCAAACTCCTCGTCGCCCCGGATATGGGCGTCGATGGAGGTGGCTTCCTGCAGGCCATCAGCACCTCGCAACAGCCAGGAGTAGATGCCCTGCAGGGCAAATTCGCGCGAGCGGCGGCGCGCGGATCGTCCGTTGGCCTTGCTGGCCGGGACTTTATTTGTCGTCGTCAAGATCTTCGTCCTCGTAATCTTCGTCCTCATCGTCGTCCAGCTCGGGTTCGAGGACGGCGATAAGATTGCCCAGCTCGACCGCTGTACGGGCGCAATCGCGACCTTTTTCAGCAGCACGAATCTCGGCTTGTTCATCTGTGTTGGTGGTCAGTACACCGTTGGCAACAGGAATACCGGTTGCCAGGGAGACTTGAGTAATGGCCGAAGCGCTTTCATTGCTGACCACTTCAAAGTGGTAGGTGTCACCGCGGATAACAGCACCCAGAGCGATCAGGGCATCAAATTCGCCGGTTTCAGCCATCTGGCCCAGGGTGATGCCCAGTTCCAGCGCGCCGGGGACGGACAGAACGGTCACGTCGCGCTCGTCTACACCCAAAGCTTCCAGCTCTTTCAAGCAGGCTTCCAACTCGGTCAGACCGATGGATTCATTAAAACGCGCACGCACAATACCAATGTGCAGACCTTCCCCATTCAGGTCAGGGGTAACAATGTAAGGATTCATGTTGGAAGCTCCGCTTAGGATTGAGAGTCTGGTTCGCTATGGTAACCCGTCACGGTCAATGCAAACCCGGCCATGCTTGGCATTTTACGTGGTCGCGACATCAAACGGGCTTTACCAACATTGAGGTCACGCAAAATTTGTGCACCAATCCCGTAGGTGCGCAGATCGTTGCGGCTAGGGCGACCGCGTGGCGCCTGGGCCGGGCTGTCTGCAGCCCAAGCCTGAATCTGCTCGAAACTCTCTTCTTCGGAGCTCTGGCAGTTCATCAGCAAGACAACACCGCTGTCGGATTTGGCCACGGTACGCAACGCAGTGGGCAGGGTCCAACTGTGGCCCACATCCCCCTCGATCAGAACATCCAGCACGGTAGTCGGTTCATGTACACGCACCAGGGTTTCCACTTCCGGGCTGATTTCACCGTGCACCAGTGCCAGATGCAAGCCACCGGAAGACAGATCGCGGTAAGCGTGGCATTCAAATTCGCCATAAGGAGTCTTGACGGACTTCTTGTGCAAACGCTCGATCATGGACTCGTGTTCGCTGCGGTACTGGATCAGGTCCGCAATGGTGCCAACCTTGATGCCGTGTTCGCGGGCGAACACCAACAAATCGGGCAAACGCGCCATGGTGCCGTCAGGATTGAGCACTTCACAAATGACAGCAGCCGGGGTCAAGCCTGCCATCGCCGTCAAATCGCAGCCCGCTTCGGTGTGACCGGCACGCACCAGCACACCACCTTTGGCCGCCTTCAAGGGAAAAATGTGGCCAGGCTGCACCAGATCAATCGGACGTGCATCACGGGCCACGGCCGCTTGCACAGTACGGGCGCGGTCAGCAGCGGAAATGCCGGTCTCCACGCCTTCAGCCGCTTCAATCGACACCGTGAAGTTGGTGCCAAAGCGTGTACCGTTGCGGGTGGCCATCAAAGGCAGGTCCAGCTGACGGCAGCGCTCTTCGGTCAGCGTCAGGCAAACCAGACCGCGGCCATGCGTCACCATGAAGTTGATCGCCTCGGCATTTACGAATTCGGCGGCCATGACCAGATCGCCTTCGTTTTCGCGGTCCTCTTCGTCAACCAGAATAACCATGCGACCGGCGCGCAGCTCTTCAACAATCTCTGGAACGGGAGCGATTGGACTGGCGCCCAGTTGACCAGCGTCGGACTGAATTTCTTGATTCATCGTGCTCTTTGCTCAGACAGATAATAATTAAGGCCATTTTACGACACCCAAGGCCCGGCGGGCAGCTTCATTAGTCGGTACACTTGAAGACCGTGCCAAACCGCTCCAAACCCCTATGACCGAACCCATTTTGCCTGCTATGGACGAAAAGCGTCGCCGTATCCAATCCATTGAAACGGGTTTTGGCCTGTTGAAAGTGCTGGTAGATAGCGGACAACCCATGATGTTGCGAGATCTGGCCACGCAAGCTGGGATGAGTTCGGCCAAAGCCCACCCGTATCTGGTCAGTTTTACCAACGTAGGACTGGTGCAGCAGGCTCCGGCTACCGGCCTGTACGAGCTGGGGCCGTTTGCCTTGCAGATGGGTTTGGTCAGCTTGCAAAGCCAGAACCCGGTGAAGATTGCCCTGCCCCTGGTTCAAGCCTGGGCCTCGCGCATCGGGCACACCCTGGGCTTGGCGGTGCTGGGCTCACACGGACCCACCATGGTTCATATCAGCGAGGCCAGCTACCCGGTCCATGTGAACATGCGCTGCGGCACGGTCATGTCCATGCTGCACACGGCCACCGGCCACGTCTTTGCCGCCTGGCTGCCCCCTGAGGTGGCGCGCCACTACATTGAGCGCGAGGCAGGCGACAGCGCTGTTGTCACCAGTATCAGTCCGCTGCGCCCCAGCCCCAAAGAACTGGCTGCCATGCTCGAAAAAATCCGTGAACAAGGTGTGGCACAGGCACTGGGCAACCCCTTGCCCGGTATTGATGCCCTGTCCGTCCCCGTGTTTGATCACTCCGGCCAGATTGTGCTGGCCCTGACCAGTCTGGGCCCCAGTACGCTGTTTGATGCCAGTATCAACAGCCCCATCCTGGCTCAGTTGCGACAGTGCGCCAACAGCATTTCACACCAGTTGGGCTGGCGCGAGCCGCTAGGTACTCCCCCTTTATAAAACTTGACATGACTACACACACTTATACGGGTGTCGACACTTCAAGTTTGGCTGGTTTACATGCAAAATAATCGTTTTATCCGCCCACCTGTTGTGGGTGATTTCTCGAGTGCGATGCTGTGCTAGAACAAGAACTGAAATTTTTTGTACCCGAGAGTGCCCGTCCCGGTTTATTGACCGCCTTTGACGCAGTACGCACGGGTAGCATTACCTTAAATGCCATTTACTTTGATACGCCCGAACGCGATTTGGCGCGCTCGAGTATCGCCTTGCGTCTGCGCAAGGAAGGCGAGCAATGGGTCCAGACCGTCAAACTGCCCGGTCCTGATACCCTGTCCCGCATTGAAATCAATCACCCCCGTCCCGGCCCGGAACTGGACCTGAGCCTGTATCAGGACACACCCGCCCACGCTGCGCTGGCTCGTTACGCGGATCAAATCCAAGCCCGTTATCAAACCCGCATCCAGCGCGAGCTGGCCCTGATCAAGCAAGGCCAGTCTGAACTGGAGCTGGCCTACGATGTGGGCCATATCGAATCCAATGGTTTGAAGCTGCTGGTCAACGAGCTGGAAATTGAGCTGATCAAGGGCGAGAGCCTGACCATGTTTGAGGTTGGCCAGCGCTGGCTGTACAAACATGGCCTGATTCTGGAGATGCGCAGCAAGTCCGAGCGTGGTGATGCCCTGGCCAGTCTGGAGGACCGCCGCCGGGCCAAATCGGAAAGTCTGGATCTGACGCCCGAACAGGTAGCTGCAGCCCTGACCCGCAAAGCCTACGACCTGCCCAAACCGCATTTTGTTGACACCGAGGATCTGGAACAGTTTTATAGCCTGAGTGCCACCATGAGCCTGGAGCAGGTCATTCGCAATGCCGCCTTGCTGGCCGGCGTGGATGGCATACGTCCGGACTCTTCCCGTCAGGCCGACTATCTGGCCTTGATGCGCGTGGGTCTGCGCCGTCTGCGCTCCTGCCGCAAGCTGTTCAAAATGTGGCTATCGGCTAGCGAAGGGTATGCCAATACGCGTCTGACACATTATTTCGGTCTGTTTGGTCAGGCACGCGACCATGACCTGGTACACCTGGAAATCACCCCCTTGCTGCTGCAGGCGGGAATGCCCGGCCCGGCACCTGAGCCTACTCCTGCCCATCTGGAGCACGACCCGGTCCAACTGGCCAGTGCAGCCGAGTTTCAGTCCCTGCTGTTAAGTAATCTGCAAAGCCTGATTTGCGGC
Organism: Alcaligenes sp. NLF5-7; assembly: GCF_024266725.1. Classification (NCBI taxonomy): domain Bacteria; kingdom Pseudomonadati; phylum Pseudomonadota; class Betaproteobacteria; order Burkholderiales; family Alcaligenaceae; genus Alcaligenes; species Alcaligenes sp. NLF5-7. The sequence goes on along the minus strand of NZ_CP100755.1, from coordinate 2,614,007 downwards.
CCTACACTGGAACTGAATGGTGTGCCTCAGCCCGAACATTTGATCGAAGCCCGTATCAGCCGCTGGTTCCAGACAATTCAATTACGCAGCCAACGCTTTGCTCAGATCAGCCAGGACAAGCAGCACCGCCTGCGCAACCGGATCAAGAGCCTGCGCTACTGCCTGGAGTTTTTGCCCAGCGCAGCCGACAAGCAAGGGCTGCACAAAGTGCTGCGCGAATGTCAGGCCTTGATTGGTGCAGTCACCGACGTGGACGTGGCGCTGGATTGGTATGCCCAACATGCGGCCAACCCCGAACAAGCGCAGTTTGCGCGGGACTGGCTGACGCATGCCCGTCAAGGTCGTGCCGCCCATGCACAGCATGCGCTCAATGCCTTGGATCAGCATCAGCCGCAAACAGAGCTTCTGCGACGCTGAACGCCAAAAGCACTGAAAAGCCCACTGTGCACTGAGCCTTGGTTTGCTACTACGTAGCGCTCTTTTCCTGGTCGGCCCAGGGATAAAAAAGCGGCGATGTCTTTACAGGCATCGCCGCTTTTTTGACAGCCAAACTTGGATTTAAGCGTTCATGCCCAACAAGGCCGACGCAAACTCACGGGCCACAAAGGCTTGCAGATCCTGCATGCCCTCGCCCACGCCAATCCAGTACACCGGAATAGGACGTACGCCTTGCGCACAGGCAGCAACGGCAGCCAGCGTCCCGCCTTTAGCCGTACCGTCCAGCTTGGTAACCACCAGGCCAGTCAGCCCCAAGGCCGCATCAAAGGCACGGATCTGGGAAATGGCGTTCTGGCCGGTATTGCCGTCCACAACCAAGAGAATTTCATGAGGAGCCTGACCATCGGCCTTGCCGATGACGCGCTTGATCTTCTTGAGCTCTTCCATCAGGTGAAGCTGGGTTGGCAAACGGCCGGCGGTATCCACCATGACCACGCCCATATCGCGGGCACGGCCTGCATGCACAGCATCAAACGCCACCGCGGCGGGGTCACCACCGTCTTGAGCAATAACACTGACGTTATTGCGGGTGCCCCATTCAATCAGCTGTTCACGAGCGGCAGCACGGAAGGTATCACCGGCGGCCAACAAGACTTTTGCGCCCTGCTCCTGGAAGGTGTGAGCCAACTTACCGATAGACGTGGTTTTACCTGCACCATTCACCCCGGCAATCATGACTACCAGTGGTTTGCTCGATTCCAAAGGAAAGGATTTCTCCAGGGGCTTCAAATGATCGGTCAGGATGTCACACAGGATCTGTTTGACCTGGGCCGCATCGCTGACTTTTTCTTTACGGACACGAGCACGCAAGGCGGTAATCAGTTTCTCGGTAGCCTCAACACCCGCGTCTGCCATCAGCAAGGCGTCTTCCAGTTCCTCGAACAAGGTTTCATCAACCTTGGCACCGACGAACAGACTGCTCAGGCTCTGGCCTGTACGCGACAAGCCCTGCTTCAAGCGTGCCATCCAGGAAGTTTTCACCACAGGCGCGGCGGCTTCTGGCTCTGGCGTCGGGGCAGGAGCTGGTTCAGGCTGTGGCGCAGGAACTGGAACAATCTCTGGCTCCGGTTCAGGAGTCGGCTGTATCTCGGGTTCTGGCTGCGGCACCGGCTCGGGAATTGGCTGCACCTCGGGTTCAGGTACAGGCTGCACTTGCGGCTCGTGGACACGGGCAGGCGCTGGGGTCGGGACACTGGCCGGGGCCGGTTGTGGCACCTCTGGCTGCGTGGGCGTAGACTCGGAAGCAGCGCGATGTTCAGCCTGGCTGACTGCCTGGCTATCCAAAGCCACAGCAGGCGAGGCCACCGGCGTTTGAACCGGCGTGCTTTGCTCCTGCGATACAGCGGGGGATGCATCTGCCGCGTCAGCCTGGGGCTGAGACGGGGCAGGAGAAAGCGGCTCGGTCAGCTCCGTTTGAGTGACTTGTGGCTCTGGCTTGGCCTTCTTTCTTTTAAAAAAACTGAACATACGATTTACACTAGAAAATTCTGTTGAATGACCACATTATCTGATCAAAGCGCTAATGAGAAAACATGCTGTCCGTATTGTAGGTGGTGATTACCGCCGCACACCGATTTCAGTCGTCGATGCACCCGGTCTGCGGCCCACCCCGGATCGTGTGCGCGAAACGCTGTTTAACTGGCTTAACCACTTCTGGGGCGGTCAGTTCAGCGACAAGAACGTGCTGGATCTGTTTGCCGGTAGCGGAGCCCTGGGCTTTGAAGCGGCCTCGCGCGGTGTCGCCTTTGTACAAATGGTGGAACGCCACGGACCCGCTGTCAGCAATTTGCGCAGCCTGCGTACCAAACTCAAGGCAGACCACGTCCGTATCCATGCGGGCGACGCCCTCCATATTCTGGAGCGCAGCCAGATGCGCTACGATCTGGTCTTCATAGACCCGCCCTTTGCGCAGGACTGGATGGAACGTATCTGGCCCTTGCTGCCCAATGTGCTGGCACCGGACGCACTGGTTTACATTGAGTCCGAAACCCCTATACAAGCCCCAGATCAATACGGGATACTACGACAGGATAAGGCAGGGCAGGTACATTATCATTTGTTGCGATTTGCTGCGATGCAAAAAACAGTCAATAATGCCGAATTTTCCGGGACGCCTGCACCGCTCCCCCCGGACTCCGACCTGCCAATTTGAACCACTTACGCGGATGCACCATGATCACAGCTGTTTACCCCGGCACCTTCGACCCCCTGACACGAGGCCATGAAGACTTGGTCCGGCGAGCCGCCAACCTTTTCGATCACGTTGTGGTCGGTGTGGCCTCCAGCCAGAACAAGCGCCCTTTCTTCACCGTTGAAGAGCGTGTTGAGATCGCCTCCGAAGTGCTCAGCCACTATCCAAACGTGGAAGTGAAAAGCTTTTCCGGCCTGCTCAAGGACTTTGTGCGCGAGCAAAATGGTCGCGTTATCGTACGTGGCCTGCGCGCCGTGTCCGATTTTGAGTACGAATTTCAAATGGCGGGCATGAACCGTCACCTGCTGCCCGAAGTCGAGACCATGTTCATGACTCCTTCGGATCAGTACCAGTTCATCTCCGGCACCATCGTGCGCGAAATTGCCATTTTGGGCGGTGATGTAGGCAAATTTGTGTTCCCGTCCGTGGAGCGTTGGCTACAAACCAAAGCCAAGGAACGCAATCAGCAAACGGTTTCAGCCACCTGAACTCGCCCTGCGCAGCGGTCCGTACTACACTGTGGGGTGACCGACTGGTCAAATCCAAGGACCACGCTTATCAGGACACTGCGCTATGGCACTGCACATTACTGAAGAATGCATTAACTGCGACGTTTGTGAGCCGCAGTGCCCTAACCTGGCTATTTACATGGGCGAGGAGATCTACGAGATCAATCCCAACCTGTGTACAGAATGCGTCGGCCACTTTGATGAGCCGCAGTGTGTGGTAGTGTGCCCGGTCGAATGTATCGAGGTTCACCCCCAGCATCAGGAAAGCCAGGAAACGCTGCTTGCCCGCTATCACCGGCTGCAGTCCGAACCTACGACATAAGCAGAAAAAAAAAAGCCCTGCCATGAGCAGGGCTTGTTCTATATGGATCACCGCGCAGACAGCTTACTCAGCCTGGGGCAAACGCTTTAACAGACGCAGCGGCTGGCCTGTATAGCGGCTGAACCACTGGGCAGGCAAATCCCCTTCGTCTACCAATTGCACGGATTGCCCATTTTCCTGCCACAGGGAAAAGGAATCCGGATCGTCTTCAATAACGTCCACTTCGATATCCAGGCGCAACATGCCCGGAGCGCGCAACACCAGCTGGCCAAAACGCAGTTCCATACTAAGCTCGGCCAAGGCAGGCAGCGCATCGGCAGCCAGGACCTGCCCCTGATCGTTCCCCAGCACCCATCGCCCCTTGCAGGCCAGTGCCTTGCCGTCACTAAGGGACGGGCCGCCTTGCAACAGGCAAACCGTCTGGTCAGGCGAACTTAACGCTGAACTTGTGCTCATGGCTTGAACCACTGCTTCATGGCTTCGCCCACGGTTTGTGGAACCTTGGCCCCCAACTCTTCCTTGATGATCTGCTTCACCTCGGACTTCACATCGGGGGTGGACTCTGCTTTAGCTTCTGACGCTTGTTGGCTCAACAAATCCAGCAAACCGTCTTGCAGTGCCTTCTTGATGGAGTTGCTGGCAATATCTTTCCACTGAATCTGGTAGGACAGCCCTGTCCAGGGACCGGAGATATGGATAGGAATCAGCACATTGCGCAGGTCCTGGAAGGACTTGCGCTCTTCCACGGCCAGATTGTTGTGGTTCAGGCGAGCCTGCAAAGTCACATCTGCTTGTTGATTTACCAAATCCAGCGTGGCGCCTTTAGCCGCTGTCACCGTCAGAATCGGGGTGGTGGCCCGTAAATTACGGAAAGTCGCTTGCCCTTTCTTGATATCCAGACTGCCCTGCAAACGGTTCAACACCGTGCGGCGCAAAGGATCGGACTGGGGCAGCAGCAAAGGAATCTGACCGCCAAAGGCATTGCGCACGGCTTCGTTGATATCGCGCACGCTCTGGTCCAGATCAACGCTGCGCCAGCTGCCGTCATGCAAATCGACCGTCAGGCCACCTTCCAGAGCATTCAGACGCTCCTGGCTTGTGGCGCCTTGAGCCTTCAGGTTCAGATCCACATTGCCCTTGCCTGCCAGGTAGTCATTGCCGAACGCATCCAGCAAGAGCGAACCGACCTGCATTTGCTGCAACTTCAGGCCCAATTCGAAGCGCTTGCCGGGCTCAACCTTGGCCTTGGCCTGAAGCTGACCTTCATACGCCTGCGCATTGAACTGCGACAAATTGATCAACTGACCCTGGTTCTTGACCTGAGCTTTCACCTGATCCATTACTACACCCAGGCTGCGCAGCTTTTCGATTTCAAAACGCAGATCAAAGCTGAGCGTATCCAGCCAAGCGTAAGAGGAGGCTTCTTCAACCACTTCTTCGACTGCGGGAGCCTGCTCTGCCTTGGGCTGCTCGGCTTGTTCAGTCCCCTCTGCAGCCGGCTCCTGCTCGGTAGCGACTTCCGGCGCTTCAGCCTCTGGCTCCGGCTCCGGTGGGGTCACCACTTCGGGGGCTGTCACCCAGAAAATCGAACGCAGTTCGTCCAGGTCCAGTTTGTCCGCTTTGAGTACCGCGTTCAGCAACGGCCCTTTACCCTTATCTTGCAAGCTCACATCCAGACTGCCTTGAGCCTGCTCGGTGCTACTGCTTAGCTGCGCACTGTATTCTTGTTTGCCTTTGTTCAGGTCTGCCTGACCCGTCAGAGGCATCTCGAACCGGCTACCTGCGTCGGCCTCGTCTTCCACGCGGATATTGGCTTTAACCTCGGGCAGACGCAGCCACTCATTCGATGGCTGCCACTGCATGGGGGAACTGGCCTTCAATTGCGCCACACGGCTGCCTTGCTTGATGGCGCCGTCCAGCTTGGCCTGCTCAAATATCAATTCCTGGCTGTTACCGGACAAGCCTTGCAACGTCAAACCCAAACCCAGGACCTTGGGGCCGCTGACTTTCAGGCTGGCAACGACAGGCGAACCTTCAGCCTGGGCAGGCGATACCTGGATACGAGGCACGTCCAGGGCCAGATCCAGATTCTGATCTTCATTTTTGCCACGAACACGCAAAGCCAGCTTCTCGAAAGACACCAGGTCGCTGACGCTGTCGATTTCCATCTTGGGCGTATTCAACGTGGCATTCAGATCACTAACCGGATAAGCGCCCAACCACTGACCTTGCAATTGGGTATCCAGATTGGTGGCGCTGAACTGGCGTTGGGCCGACTTGTAGGCCACATTGCCCTTAAGAGTCAGGCTTTGTGCCTGCAACTGGTCCAGATCACCGACAAAGCTCAAGTTCAGCTTTTGCGCGCCGTAGGATTTGGAAGCAGGGTCCAGTCTCAGCTGCCCTTGCCCTTCCAGCACACCATCCGCCACGGGATAGTCCCCCGACAAGCGGCTCTTGAAAGCCACATCAAAAGGCTGACCAAACGTCATGCGGCCCGTGTTCACTTCCAGCTGCAACAAACGGCCAATTACATTGCTGCGTTTGCTGAAGTAATGAATCTCACCACCCTTCAGACTCAGACCCGCAATATCAATCTGGAAATCCGTTTCGCTACCCGAGCGCTTGGCAATCAACTCGGGAACGGGCAAGGACTCGGGTGCAGGCTCGGCTGTCTGAGGAGCCTCGGCAGCTTGTGCTGCGGGCAACAAGGATACGCCCGAGCGGGCAAGGGGAAGGTGAGGGCCGGCAGGCGGGGCTTGCAGCAAGTCGTCAAAATTCAGCTTGCCTTCCTCATCGCGCACAATCCAGGCTTTGAAGCCGGTAACAGCAACGTGGTCCACCACCAGGCGGTTATTGATCAAAGGCCACAAGGCCACCGCAAACCGGGCGCTTTCCAAAGAAGCGAAAGGATCTTCCGAATTACGGTCAGACAGGGACAGCCCCTGCACGGACAGGCCAATGCGGGGAAATAAAGAAAGTTCGATATCACCGTCAATCTTGAGCGTACGCTGATACTTTTGCTGGACGATGTCAGCCAGCTTCTGCTTGTACGAATTGGGATTGAATGTCAGCAGGAAAATCGCCCCGCCTACCACCGTGACAATAGCTAAAACGACGAGGCTGAATAAGCCCCGCTTAAACCATACTTTCATGTAAGCCTCTAGGACCTCGGGGCAGGATGCAACACGCCATCTGCCCGGATACGAAATGCTAACCCATGTCGGGCCATTGCGAAGTAACGAAAATAAGAAATATCCACCCGCACTTTAAAAAGCAGAGCCTGTTGTCAGTAATTCGCCATTATTACCAAAAGAAATAAAAGCATAGTATTAATGTCTGCACCCTTAGATGCTTTTCTCTACATACAGGGGTTATGCTTGCTTTGTCTTATATAAGCCACTTGATCATCAATTCCAGAATTAACCATGAAACTAGAGACTCTCGCCATTCATGCTGGCTACCAGCCTGATCCGACCACAAAAGCCGTTGCTGTTCCGATTTACCAGACCACTTCCTACGCTTTCGACAATACGCAACACGGCGCGGATCTGTTTGACCTGAAGGTGCCCGGCAATATTTACACCCGCATCATGAACCCGACCAATGCCGTGCTCGAAGAGCGCGTGGCAGCACTGGAAGGCGGGATTGCGGGCTTGGCAGTAGCCTCTGGCATGGCAGCCATCACGTATGCTATCCAAACGATTGCAGAGGCCGGCGACAACATTGTGTCCGTCAGTAAACTGTACGGCGGCACCTACAACCTGTTCGCGCACTCCTTCCCGCGCCAGGGCATTACCGTCAAATTTGCCCAACCCAATGATATCGAAGCACTGGAAGCCCTGATCGACGACCGCACTCGTGCCGTGTTCTGCGAAACCATCGGCAACCCGGCTGGCAACATCATCGATATCCGTGCACTGGCCGATGCCGCTCACCGCCATGGCGTACCCCTGATTGTAGACAATACCGTGGCCTCGCCTGCCCTGTGCCGTCCTATCGAGCACGGTGCCGACATTGTCGTGCACTCGCTGACCAAATACATGGGCGGTCACGGCACCACCATTGCGGGCATGGTCGTGGACTCCGGTAAGTTCCCCTGGGCTGAGCACAAAGATCGCTTTGCCATCCTGAATACGCCTGACCCGTCCTACCACGGCGTGGTCTATACCGACGCCTTTGGCCCAGCCGCCTTCATCGGCCGCTGCCGCGTGGCTCCGCTGCGCAATACCGGCGCTGCCCTGGCCCCCTTGAGCGCTTTCCAGATCCTGCAAGGCATCGAAACCCTGCCTCTGCGCATGGAGCGTCATACAGAAAACGCCCTGAAAGTAGCCCAGTATCTGAACAAGCACCCACAAGTGTCCTGGGTGAAGTACGCCGGTTTGCCTGACCATCCGGATCATGAACTGGCCAAGCGCTATATGGGTGGCAAGCCTGCGGCGATTTTGTCCTTTGGTATCAAGGGCGGCATTGAAGCCGGTACTCGCTTTATCGACGCGCTGAACCTGGTGCTGCGTCTGGTCAATATTGGTGATGCCAAATCCCTGGCTTGCCACCCTGCCAGCACAACTCACCGTCAGCTCAATGCCGAAGAACTGGCCGCCGTAGGCGTGAGCGAAGACATGGTGCGTCTGTCCGTTGGCCTGGAACACATCGACGACATTCTGGCCGATCTGGAACAAGCTCTGGAAGCAGCGGCACGCGGCTAAAACCCAAAAACCTGTACAGGCCGGAATTGCTGTACAGGTTTTTCGGCATCAAGCAAAAAAGCCTGGAGTCGGTGCAATACCGATTCCAGGCTTTTTTCATTCTTGGCAATACGGCCGTCAGACAGACCGTGTCACGGACGCAAGAGAATCAGGACTTGCGAAACAACTGCGTCAAACCACCCAGCAGGCTGCTGGCATCGGTAATGTGAGATGGGTCAAACTGACCATTGGGGCTGGCTTGATTGATCAAGGACGGCAGCATGATCTTCAGATTATCCAGCACGCTTTGCTGATTCAAACCCGACAGGTCCACCAATTGCTTGATGGCCGGTTGCCCCATCACGCCCAGCAAATCCTGCTGGCCGATTTCCTGATTGCTGCCCTGCGAAATCCAGGACGAGACCACATCACCAAAACCACCCGAGCGAAAACGCTCGATCAGGCCGCTCAAACCGCCTGGATAGCTGCTGATGACTTGAATCAGGGCGGGCAACAAAGCGCCCTGCTCTTTGGATTTGGAATCCGTAGCCGACAAGGCCGACACAACAGAATTAAGCAAACTCATTATTTTTCTCCCCAATGCACGGCACCGCGCGTGGGCAGGTGCTGATATCAGGCCTCATTATGCCGCGACAGGCCGCCAGGCGGGGCGGATTAATTGTCAAGGTGGGTCAATAGATCACTGGCGGAAAGGCCCTATTGCCCTGGGCTGGGCCTACGCTACACTGGTTTCTCAATAGTCCGGCATCACCCACAGACCGACTCCATGGAGACCCTGGAATGACGCAAACTTCCTATACCGTCCTGTCCTCTGAAGAGACTGCTCGTGCCCTGCCTTATCCTGAACTGGTCGCCCAGCTAGGCAAAGCCATGGCCCAGTATGCTGCTGGCACTATCGTCGCCCCAACCCGTCAGGTTCTGGACTATCCCAAAACGGGGAAAATGCTGTCCATGCCAGCGGTTTCACACGATATAGGTGTTCATAAACTGGCTAATGTGATGCTGGACAACCAGCAGCAGGAACTGGGCAGTATCCAGGGCCTGGTCAGCGTCTACGACGCCCAGAACGGTTTGCCGCTACTGATTCTGGATGCCCCCACCCTATCCGAACGCCGTACTGCAGCGGTATCCATGCTGGGTATTCAAGCCCTGTGGCCCCAAGGGCCGGAGCACATCACTTTGCTGGGGTACGGACAGCAGGCTGTCGCGCATTGCGATGCCATCATGACGCTGTACCCCAAAGCACGCGTCACCCTGACGGGCCGTAACCCAGACCGTGCGCAGGCTGTGGCCACATCCTTGCAAGCCAGATTCGGGGACCGGGTCCAGGCCACCACAGCTGTTCCGGAAAAAACGGATGTGCTGATCGCCCTGACCTCCAGCCTGACACCCGTGTATCACGAACCCGCACGCCTTGATCGCTTGCTGATTGGCTTGGGAGCCTTTCAACCGGATATGGCCGAGTTCGAGGCCCACACCTTGCTGGCCAGCCGTCTATATGCCGATGATGTCGCCGGTGCCCGCCAGGAAGCAGGCGACCTGATCCAGGCCGGCGTGGACTGGGAGCAAGTCCACAGCATTCACCAGGCGCTGCGTACCCCAGCCCCCAAAGACAAGCCCTTGTTCTTCAAATCGGTAGGCTCGGCTGCGTGGGATTTGGCAGCAGCACGCTGCGCCCTGCAACATTTAAACCAAGCCTAAATACTTAGGCTGTTAACTAGCTGACTTCACACGCCAAAGCGCGCCCAGAGTGTTACTCTGGCGCGTACAATCCCTTACAGTCACTTACCGATCTCTTTTTGCCGCCCTGCCCATGACTTCTACGCTCCCTCCCACCGAAGACGATCCGTATCAGATCCAGTCCAAGTTTGAAATTCTGCGTGTTTTACAGGCTATCGAAAAAGGGGGCCTGTTACTGCACATGGAAGCCAATCAGGGCAATGACCGGATTGTCACCACCATTCTGGATATTGATCTGGACAACAACGTGGTGGTGATTGATACCGCCAACAAAGAAGAAAAAACCCGCAATCTGCTGCAGTCCGAACATACCCATTTCGAGACCTCGCTGGACAAGATCAAGGTGACGTTTCAAGGCCCCACCCCAGAGGTCGTGTCCTACGAAGGTCAGCCAGCCCTGGCGATCCCGATCCCCGAATCCATTCGCCGCTTGCAGCGACGCGAGTTCTTCCGCGTCAACGTACCCGTCAGCGAACCGGCCATGGTGATCTTGCGCTTGAATAACGAGTCCAAAAGCTTTCTGCTGCACGACATCAGCGGTGGCGGCTTGTCTTTGGTGGACGAATCGCAAAGTCTGGCAGAAGTGATCGGCACGCATAAAACCGAATCCCTGCTCGAACTGCCGCAAGCCGGTTCTTTTGTTGTGGCACTACAAGTAGCGCGTACGGAAACACAGCAGTTGCCTAATGGCAAACAGATTCAACGTTTGGGCTGTACCTTCATTGACCTGTCTGCCTCCACGCAGATGGCAATTCAGCACTACATCGGCCGCCTGGAGCGCCAGCAGATCGCCAAACAGCGCGGTCACGGCTAATTGGATGTTTGAGACATCCCCAAATCGCTGGGGGTGTCCACATCGCGCAAGATCCCCTCATCCACTAAAGGCACAAACAAGGTCTGATCCTTGTTGGCTTGCAACAAGTCGCGCGCACCCTGCTCGTCTGCCAGCTCCAAAAGCGGTTGATGCCACTCCAATCCAAAGCCAACCGGATTACCAGGCTGGCCATTAAAAACGGGGCGTACAATTCCGGCCCTATCCTGCACAGCCTGGGCCACTGCCGCTACAGTGCTTGGCCGCAACCAAGGCATATCCGCCAGCAAAACAACATACCCATAACGGGGACTGCTAGCTCGGATACCGGCTTTCAGGCTAACACCCATACCGCGGATGGCCTCAGGTGCCTGAACAAATCTGATCGGCAAGTCACCCAACTCCTGACGCAAAATCTGCTCATGGATATCACAAACAAGCAGCACCTCATCGAGCACAGACAAAGCCGTCTCACAGACGCGGCGCACCATCGTTCTACCATCTTCAGTCTTGGCCAACAGTTTCAACTGCTGGCCCGACGGATCAAACCGCCGCCCCAAGCCTGCCGCCAGAATAATGCCGGTCACCCCAGATACATGCTGCTGCCCTGCCATTGATTCACCTCTCCAGTCTCACGTGACTACTCTGTCACACCATGTCTTTTCACGCCCCTGCGTACAGGATAAATTTATTGATAGAAACAAGCACGAAGAAACCAAGCAACACTCAATGTAGTAACATAACTACATTCAAATACCGCAGGAGGGTGCATCATGACTATCACCACTCTTTCAAGCCGAGAATTCAACCAGGCCACCAGTGAGGCCAAAAAAGCCGCGCGCAATGGTCCCGTCATCATTACCGATCGTGGTCGCCCCTCACACGTGCTAATGACATTCCAGAATTACCTGCAACTGACCGAGCAGCGCCGCAACATTATTGATGAATTGGCCATGTCAGACGATGACGCCGACATCGACTTTGAACCTGCTCATAGCAACATCAACACTCGCCCCGTTGATTTCTGACCATGTACCTTCTGGACACCAACGTCGTCTCCGAAATACGGAAAATGAAATCTGGCAAAGCCGATGCAAATGTCACCGCCTGGATTCACAGCGTCAACGCCGCCACCCTGTACATATCCGTCATTACCGTCCTGGAACTGGAACAAGGCATCCTGAGCAAAGAGCGGGAAGATGCCGCCCAGGGAACCATATTGCGCAATTGGTTTGAAAATCAGGTGCTACCCGCATTCTCCCAAGCCACCTTGAACATTGATGCAGCGGTAGCACGACAATGTGCCCAATTGCATGTTCCAAACAAGAAGGGCGAACGGGACGCCTTGATCGCGGCAACAGCCCTGGTTCACAACATGACCGTCGTCACGCGCAACACCAAAGACTTCAAAGGTTCCCCTGTCACCCTCCTCAACCCGTGGGAAAACTGAGCCGAACAGCTCTCCAAAATCAGCAGCCCCCAGCATCCTCTATTCAGATACCCGACCACCAGCAAATATCATCTCTTAGCAGCGTCACCATTCCGGCCTGCTCAGTTTCCCAATCCTGGCCTTGGCCGGCAGACTCGCTCCTGACTATCTGACTACTTTCCCCTCCAATTCCCACCCTCCTCGTTTCTTTTCCTCCGCCCCAGTGCCGTTTGGGCTTTAACCAGTGTCACATGTTTTCTTGTGCGGCCCGGATACGGCTTGGCGGGCGAGTCAGGGCTCTTGCCGCGGGCAGAGTGCTGGGGCGGGATGCAAGGGGCGTGCTGTTTGAGGAGCACGCTTGCGGTTTGTCCGGGGGACAAACCGCGCTCAGAGTTCACGACCCGCCCGCCCCGGCACTCTGACAAGGGAACCCACGCGCAGCGTGGGCAAGGGACCCGCCAAGACAAGCCGTACCCGGGCCGCACAAGAAAACCATCCACAGGCCTCACGCAAAGCCCAACGGCACGTCCAGAAGAAAGCCGCCCAAAAAAAGCGACTCCCCCGGCAACCCCGCAACCCTTTAACCCAAAACTCAAAGCTCAAAGCTCAAAAGAGCAGATGCACGCCGTTTAAAAACCCCGACCAAGGGTTTAAAACCAACAATATCAATTTGACACATCTGCTATATTTTTCCGACACAGGCCAAGGCACCACCCTTCATCAGCCCTGCCCCGATGCAGCAACAATGAACGCCCCACTCTAATCAAACTGTTTCCTCTACCTCAGGGGCCATCCAGTGCAAACAATATCTCGCGCCTTCAACACCTGCTCAACAATGAAACCAACAAAACTGTGTGCCGCCCTGGCGCTTGTCATTGCCCCACTGTCTGCTCAAGCCCTGGAAGACAGAATCATAGAAAACGCCTCGGGACGCCCCGTCTTTATCGCGCGTTTTTTTGAAATTGGCGATGGTCCGTTCGACAACCAGGGCAATACGTCCTACTGGAGCTGGCAAGGTCATGAAGCCTACAAAAACGAGATCGTTGACGGCTTGGGCTATTGGGCTGAAATACTCCAGACCCAAGGTAACAATCCCCCAACCATTATCAATATAGGTACGAGTAATGTGTCGGGCAACGCCTACGGTGGCTCACCCGAAGCCAATGACGGCCAAAGTGCGTTAACGCAAATGCAGCAAAATATCTTCGGCCTGACGCCAGCGGCAGGCACGCTGCCATTAGGTGGGCATGGGTTTTTTGGCCTGGGCACAGACGACTACGCAACAAAACCGACGCTTACACAAACACCCCAGACCGGTAAAGACAGCGTACTCCTGACGGCCATTCACGAAGTTGCTCATGGCCTGGGTATCTTAAGCAGCGTAGAAAACAGAGGCGATGACCATGACATACGACCGTATTTCACAAGCCAGCTGAGTAGCTGGACGCAACTGCTAAGGGACGACAACGGTAATCCAGCACAGGCAGGACAGAAAGTTCTATGCAATGGCTGCAACACCTCTTACGACCCTGATGCCTTCGATCTACGGCAGGACAAGGGTTTCCTGGTCGGTGCCAATATCGAGCAAGTCCTGGCTGGAGGCCTGCAGGGCGTACCCGTCAAGATACTGGGGGAAAACGGCGACGTAGATGACAACTTCATGAGCCACATCGAACTTCGAAACAGCGTCATGAGCCACCAGAATTTCCGTAACTATTCGGGCTTCATGGAAGCTGAACTGGCCGTCCTGCAAGACCTGGGCTACACCATTGACCGGGCCAACTTCTTCGGGCGCTCGATCTACGGCGATGGCCTGAAACTGGTGAATACACAAGGCTTCTTTGCCCGCAATGCCCAGGGCACCCACTACCTTCCAGGTCAGTACAACCAATCCACTTTAGGCTTGGGCCTGCATATCTATGGCAGCAATAATCAGGTCCGACAAGCCGCTGACCTGCTGGCAGCAGGATCAGGCGGTGCAGGCATACGGGTCGATGGCGAGAACAACACCCTTGTCATCGACCCAGGCGTCAGAATCTACGCAGATGGTTTGAACGGGCGAGGCGTTCAATTTGCCTATGGTCGCGGACACACACTGGTTCATCGCGGCGATATCCAGGCTAGCGGCCCTCAGGGTGTAGGCCTGCGTTTTGATTTTGGCACCAACTCGCTAGGCAACGAGACCGAGCGACGTGGATCCTACATCCGCAGCAGCGAGGGCAGCAATGAAGCCCTGCTCCCCGAACTGAACGGCCCCCTGGTTCAACAAGCCGACATCAGCGGGCGAGTTGCAGGTCAAGAAGCGGCCATCCTGATCTCTGACAATGCCTACGTTGAGCGCATCAACCTGATGCAAGGCGCACAAATTGAAGGCGATATAGTGTCGCATTACGCAGAACGCGACGACAACAACAAGCTGCGTCTGACTACGCTGTCCTTTGGTCAGGCTGCCAACAAGATGGGCCGCAGCATTGATCAGCCCGATGCCACATTCCACTTGAGCTACGCCGGCAACATCACCGGCAAAGACAATCTGGCCCTGTCATTTGACGGCGGCACAACGCAACTGAACGGCACCTTGCAGGTTCACAGCGCCACCATCAAGGAAGCAGCAACCTTGGGCGGGAATGCCAGTTTCGATCTGGCCAGCGGCAATGCTCTGATTAATGCCGGCACCCTGGCGCCCGGCAACTCCGTCGGACGCATCAATGTAAATGGCAACTTCCAACAAACAGCAACAGGCCGCCTGTTAGCCGAATTTGATGGTAAAGGCGGCCATGACACCCTCGCCGTCAGTGGCCATGCTGACCTGGCCGGCACGCTGCAACTGACGCCCGCCGCCGACTGGTATCAAAACGCCTGGTCCGTCGACACAAACTCGTTTGTGGAAGCAGCCAGCTACAGCGGCAGCTTCGGCACCACTCAAATCGCTTCCGTATCACCCACCTTGCAATTTGACGCCGCTCCCTTGGGTAATGAACGCTATCGCTTGTCGGCCACGCGAGCCAACAATGCCTATAGCCAGTATGGCCGCGACGAGAACCAGCAAGAAGCCGGCCAAGCCTTGTTCAAACTAGCCGCTGCCGGGCCAGCAGCCACACAAGGCCTGTTCCAGGCGCTCGACTTCTCGGCCACGGACGGCTCCCAAATACCCGCTGCCCTGAACCAGATCTCACCGGCAGGCTACAGCGCTGCAATGGCTGGATCCCTGATGCACGAGCGCTCAATCATGCAAACCGCCCGCCAAGGCCTGAGCCAAAGCATGCTGCGACCCGGTACTGACTGGCAGGGCTACGCCTTGGTATTCGGTGCCAGTGGCGATCAAAACACGCGCGGGTCCATGCTTGGCTACGATGCCCACAGCTATGGCCTGATCCTTGGAGCCGGACGCGCCCTGGAGTCAGCCCCCGACTTCGCCGTGGGAGCGCAGCTGGATATTTCAGACCTGTCGGTCAAACCAGATGCCCCTTACTCCGGCAAGAGCAAAGCCACCGCGTTTGGTCTGGCTGCCCATCTGCAATACCGCCCCGGTGCTCGGGAAGGTCTTTTTGCATTCAGCGGGCTGCGCCTGGGTCTGGAACAAGCCGATATGCGCAGACAAATTGCCATTGGAGACTACCAGGCCACGCACTCGTCCGACTGGACAGGACGCAATCTGTCGATTGACGCCGGCACAGGCTACCTGTGGCAGTTGGACCCATCCTTTTCTGTCGGACCCTTTGCCAGCATGAACTATGCCCTGGTGTCCCGCCCATCGGTCGACGAATCTGGCAATGCGGCCACTCGACTTCACCTGGACAGCAAGCGCGTAGACGCCCTGCGCTCCAGCCTGGGGCTGACGGCAGAATGGAAGCGCCCCCTGGCTGATGGCAGCAACTTGGCCGTGAACGTTGACATTGGCTGGAATCACGAATGGCTGGATCGCGACCTGACTCAAGCTGCCCGTTTCGCCATTGCATCCACAGATACGACGTTCAATACCCGCAATAGCGTACTGCCTCGCGACACGATGAGCCTGCGAACTGGCCTGACCTGGCAACGCAGTGAGCGTCTGTCGATTGGCACCAGCATCAGTTCACAGTTCGGAGGCGGGTATTCATCGCTGCAAGGACAGATGAATCTGCGCTGGGCGTTTTAAAAACAGATGGCCTCACACGGACCTGAACAGCAACTATAAAAAAGCCCCCGAGAGTCGTTCGACTCCCAGGGGCACAGGTCCGACAGCCTGCCCCCAAGCGGCAGACCACCGATACTCGCTCGATCAAAGTCCGATCAACTTCATCGCTTCTTCACGCGTTGCCACGGTGGCGTACTTCTGACGCATATCGAACAGGTTCGCCTCGTGAGGGCCAATCGCACGGTCACCCACGCAATCCGATACCACCAAGGGACGGAAACCCAGTTGCATCGCATCGACCACGCTGGAACGCACACAACCGCTGGTCACGGCGCCAGCAACCAGCAGTGTTTGCACACCACGCTGGGTCAACCAAGCCGCCAAGGGCGTACCGAAAAACGCCGAAGGCACATTCTTGCGAACGATGAACTCACCGGGCGCAGGAGCCAATTCCGGCACAATGTGGCTGTTGTGCGCATCTTCGATCAGACCCAGCATGCCGGGGACTTTAATGCTGAAGATGTTGTTATCAGCGCCATCATCGGCGTACACGATACGCGTATGAGCCACCGGCCAACCCTGTTCACGCGCCGTTGCCAACAGCTTCTGTGTGTTCTCGATAGCTTCAGGAATATTGCCGCCACCAAACACGGCAGGATCCGCAAAGCCATTCACCAGATCAATAATCAACAAGCCGTAAGGAGCTTTAGGCTCCAGCGTCGACCCAAAACCTTGTTGAGCGTACACCGCTCCTTCATTCGTACTCACCAACGCCTCCGTCCAGTACTTTGCCATCACGCACGACAGCGCGGCCATCCAGGCTGACCGTGCAATTGCGCAAAGGAATATCAATGTGGCATGCGGTTGTGCGCTTGCCGCCAGCTTCATTGTTCGGGCCCAGGGAGAACAGGAAGTTACCCTCGAACGCACGCGCATCCATGCCAATGGTGTTCTCACGCGAGTACAGACCCAAGGTGGACCAGTGAGCGCGTGGCTGCAAACCCCAACCAATGTGGGAAATGGCATAACCTTCGGGATCGTTGAAGGTCTTCATGTATTCGTCCAGCAGCTCGGCTTCGATACCACCTTCAATCTTGGTGGCATAGCCGTTTTCCACGGTCAGAATGATCTGCTCGGTAGAGTATTTCTTCTGTGGCAACAGGATGTCGCCCTTGTCGATCACGATGGTGCCGTTAGTGCCCAGCTCGTTCGGCCAGGTCAGCACGAAGCCACTAGGCCAGTGATCCCAACGACCGGGCTCATCCACAAACCCGTATTCACGAATTGCCGGGAACTCGCCCAGCGGGCAACGCAAATTAGTACCAGCAGGAGAGGTGATGCTCATCTCCTTGGCGGCCTTGATCAAAGCGGCCGCAGCGGTCACGCGTGCACGATCCGCTTCCGTTGGCACCGTGCGAACCAGAATTTCTGGTGGCTCCACGGCCAGCAGAATCTTCGTGCCCGACTTCAGAATGTCGATCTGCTCGGGCGAGAACAACAGAGTCATCAAGTCCAGCACCAGATCGCTGGCCTTCAAAGCCGCGATTGCCGCCTCATTACCCGTCAAAGGCGTCGTGCCCAGATAGGCCAGAGAGTCCCGGCTCAAGGCTTTTTCCGCGTTGACCGGCAACAAGTCCAGGCGATTCACAATCGCACCCATGGACTGAGCAGCAATCTGCGCACACTGCATGGTTTGCGGGTGCGTGGTCGAGCTGGTCAGCAAGGTCACGGTTTGACCTGCCTGCAGCTTGGACAGGCGTAGCACTTCTTGCCATGCCTCGATAAGTTGGTAATCACTAACTGCCATCTTGTCTCTCCTTGTGAAAGGTTCCGACACTGACGCGGAACCTTTGCATCACGACGGGCCGCCCGTGCGGCCCTTTCAACATCACACCAAACGCTGGCCCAGGAAGTCACCGAAGGCTTCGTAAAAGCCTGCTTCGTTATCCCAAGGAATCATGTGACCGGCATCAGGCACGCGAACGTGCTGAACGCCAGGGGCCAACTGCTGAATCTCGGCCACATCTTCATCACGCACCACATCCCCGCGCTCGGCTGTCATCAGCAAGGCGGGCACGGTCAAATGCGGGAAGTCGACATGAATATCGTCGGTATGAAAGCCCTCAAAGCTGGCCAGAATCGCAGGCTCATGGCAGGTGTGCAGCCACTGGGCACGCAATTGCAATTGCTCTTCGGTCCAGGTCGGGCAAAAGGCACGCATGTCTTCTGCGGTGCAGCCTTTGCGAGCCATCGCCATGGAATCCACGTACCAGGGCAACTTGGAGGGATAAGCGCGACGACCTGGGCCGGACACTGGCGGATCAACCATCACCAGACGGTTCAGGCCATCGCTGTTCTTGTGAGCGGCACGCAAACCAATGCGGGCACCCATGGAGTGACCGACCACGATGTAGTCCTTCAGGCCCAGCGCCTGAGCCAGTGCGATCAAGTCATCCGCCTGCGCATCCAGGCTGTAATCCATACCTTCAGCCGCTTCGCTCAAACCGCGACCACGTACGTCCTGAATGTAGGTATCAAAGTGCTTGCCGAACTGCTCGCCCACAAAGCCCCAGGTCACAGCCGGACTGGTGATACCAGGAACAATGATGACGGCTGGGCGCTGATCGCGACCCTCGCTGGAACCACCGTAACGCAAGTAATGCTGACGAATGCCATTGGCATGAACATGGCCGCCGTAAAGAAAGGTACTCATTAATCTGTCCTTGGATTGAAACCGTCAGGCCCTAAGCCCGACCCATGAAAACTGCTGCTGCCTAGGCCATTTGAGGCGTAGCAGCCAGCGCGGCCCGGACCACATCCGGTGTAAAAGGCACCTGCCGAAAACGTCGGCCAGTTGCATCAAACAAAGCATTGGCAATGGCCGAGGCACAGGGTACGGAGGCGGATTCGCCCGACCCCATAGGCGGCTCGGACTGCCTGTCCATCAAAATCACCTCTATGGGCGGGATACGTGGGAAATCAACGATGGGATAGGCGCCCCACTCCGCACTGACCACGCCTTGTGCGTTAAAGCGCACCTGTTCATACAACGTGCGGCTCAAGGACTGAATCACATTGCCGTGAATCTGGTGGCGCACACCGGCCGGGTTCACCATCTGCCCGGTATCCTGACCCACATAAATCTTCTGCACGTCGATCACGCCCGTTTCTATATGGACCCGCAAATCCAGTAACCAGGCTGACCAGGCCGCCCCGAAACCAGGGAACTTGCTGTGTATATAACGGGCATACGACAGACCACGGCCATACAAATAGCCCTGCTCATCCGGCTGCCCGCGCGAACCACGCTGCCCAATCTGCCAGTGCCCCTTATCCGCCACCGCCTGCAGCAGCTCCTGAGCACGTTCATCCTGATCCAGATAACGCAGGCGATAGGTCAAGGGGTCCACACCCGCTTCCACTGCCAGCTCATCCAGAAAGCAGTCATGCGCAAAAGAGTTGGGCATGGCCGACACGCCGCGCAACCAGGAAGCGCGCACAATCGCGGGCATGTCCTGACACACAATGCGCTGCTTGGGATAGCTGTAAGGCGGTACTGCCGTGCGATCCCCCATTTCCAACTGACGGGGGGCCGCCGACTCCCGCCCCGTCAGCAAGAGCGCCAGGTTCGGCGCATCGTTGGAGGGGTAATGGGTCACAAAATCGTAATGACGCAGTTGCCCTTGGGCATCAATGGAGCCTTCGACATCCATCAACTGAGCAGCGCCTTTAGGCTCCCAGCCGTGCTCTTGTTCTCGCGTCAGTTGCACACGCACCGGCGCACCTACGGCTTGGGACAAGAGCAAGGCATCCGCACACACATCGTCAGCACAATTACGGCCATAGCAACCGGCCGCTTCGTGACGGATGATCTCCAGACCGGCCTCGTCCTCGTCCAGCAACTGGCTCAAATGAACGCGCAACATATGCGGGTTCTGCGAGCCTGACCAGATCCGGCTATGACCGGGCTGATAGTCCGCCACCGCGCAAGACGGACCAATAGAGGCATGGAGTTGAAAAGGCCAGACATAGCTACGCTTCAAGCGTTTGCCTTCTGGCGGCAGCTCGTCAAAACCCGGCCCTTTATCGGCCAGCAAACGCTCTGTCATGGGCTGACGACGAATCAGCTGCTCCAGATTGCTCATATCCTCCAGCGGAGGAATCGCTTTCCAGCGCACTTTCAATTCGCGGGCAGCACGCATGGCGTGTTCTTCACGACGCGCGACCACACCAATAAAGTCGCCAATCACCACGACTCGCACATCGTCGCCAATATGACGGATGGACTCCTCGTCCACGGATTCCAGACTGCGACCGATGAAGTCGCCGCTATCACGCCCTATATAAGGAGGACGCACAACGCGGCCATGCAACATACCGGGCACGCGCACATCGTGCACATACACCCACTGCCCTGCGACCTTGCCCGGAATATCGACACGCGCCTGGGCTGTCCCTACAGTGCGCAATTGTTCGGCCGGTTTGGTGGGAGTTTCTTTATCCAGATAGGCCCGCAGTTCCAGACCCTCCAGCAGTTTCCAGTACGTCAGGCTGCGCCCGTCCGGGGCAATGATGGTGCCGTCTTCCACGCGTAATTGATCGGCAGGCAGTGCCCAGCGTTCTGCGGCTTGTGCCAGCAGCAATTGACGTGCCTGAGCCGCCGCCTTGCGCAGCGGTACAGCATGAATCTGAATCGAAGCACTGGCGATGGTGGGGCCTTGATTGGGCACCGCATCGGTATGACCCAGCACCATTTGCACGCGTGCCATGGGCACATCCAGCTCGTCGGCCACAATCTGACTCAGTGCAGTTTGAATGCCGGTACCCAGATCCACGTGCCCATTAAAAGCGCGCACCCAGCCCTGTTCGGACACGGCGACAAAGACATCGTCGTGCGCCTGCAAATACTCGGACACCACGCCGGGCTGGCCGGGCGAAGGCTTGGGAGGCCGCGCCGGTGCCGCTAAAATCAGCAAGGTGCCAGACGCCCTGAGCAAGTCTTGCTGCTGGTGGCGCGGCGCATCGTAAGACATCACACTCTCCTGGCTGGGCTTTATATAAGGGGCTGGAAACCGGCCATCAGGGCTCCATCCCTGAAAACCTGCCTGAAACGCCCCCTGGCAAAACATTGATTACTAGCGTACACGCCCTAATAAAAACAAATTCAGTGCGCTTCAACCCATTTATCGCAACTACTATAAAGAGAAAATCAAGGGCTTAATAATCAGTGTAAACCCTATATTAAATAAGATTAGACCGAATTTCGAACGGCTTCCCAAGAGGGCTTTGATTGATACCTCAAGGGAGTAGTAGAATCTATTTACTCGATAAATTAAAGTGTATACACTTAATTTAAGCATATCAATACCGAGCTGATAAAAGCACCGCACACGCTGTCCGACAACAAGGTGCGATCTACCAAAGGCGAAACCCATGAACCCTTGTACTCGCCCGCATACTTTGCGGGTCAATCAAGAGACCCACATCATCGAGGTGGAACCCGATACGCCGCTGCTTTATGTATTGCGTAACGACCTGGAACTGAATGGCCCCAAATTCGGCTGTGGCCTGGGTGAATGTGGCGCCTGTACGGTGCTGGTCGATGGTGTGGCCGCCCGCTCCTGTGTTGTGCCTGTCAGCCTGGTAGAAAACCGTCAGATCACTACCTTGGAAGGCTTGGCCCGGAACGGCCAGCCTAATGATGTTCAGCAGGCATTTATTGACTGCCAGGCCGCACAATGCGGCTATTGCCTCAATGGCATGGTCATGACTGTGCAGGCCCTGCTGGAACGCAATCCGCAAGCCACCGAAGAGCAAATTCGGGACGAGCTGCGCTATAACCTGTGCCGTTGCGGCACACACGTAGAAATCATGCAAGCCGCTGTACGCGTCGCAAAGGCCCGGCAATGAGTCATTCAGTACAAGACCTTTCCCGAGCGTTATGGCCGGAACTGCCTGCTGGCACCAGCCTGCTGCATGGCGCTGTTGTACGCCCTCCTTACTGGTCCTACGAAAACGGGCAGTATCTGGGTGCTGAATTACAGACAGTAAACCAACAGGCCGCCCTGCAAGTGCCTGGTGTCGTGGCCTGTGTGCGTATGGGCAATTTTCTGGGTGTGCTGGCGGTGCAAGCCGAGCAGGCTCAGCAAGGCGCTGCTTTGCTGGATGCACGTTGGGCTACGCCCGTAGCGGCAAACCAGGCTGCGCTTCCAGCGAATGAGGATGTTGCTGCTACGCTTAGCACCCCCGATCAAAGCTATGAATGGCAATCTGCCGCCGAGCATCAGGAAACTGCCTGGGCCCGTGCCTGTTATCACGACAAACAGCTTTATGTTTGGGCGCATACGCAGCGCCCCGCGGCCCTGCTGATTGAGCTGCAAGCCTTGAGCGGCCTGCCCAGCGAACAGATCCATTTGCAGGATATTGCCGGTAATCAGGCCGATGCTTACGACTGTGCCATGGATGCGGCAGTCATGGCCTTTGGGCGCCCCCAGGCCGTACAAGTTCGTGCCAGCCACAGTGCAGACACCATTCGCCTGAGTGTCTTTAAAGGCACTGCAGAGCAAAACGACCTGAATGCCCATTTGCGGGCCACCCGCTGGCAACTGAACACCTTGTCCGGTGCACGCCCTTCTCTGGCGGCCATTCTTTGCGGTCAGCCAGGTTTGCCCAGCAGCGGCCCGGCCGTAAAAAACGATTACTTCTCCGCCCCTACACCTAACTATGATGGCGCAGCCGCCAGCAGCGACCCCGACAGCCTGGCCCAGGCCACGATCTTTGCTCAAGAGTCGCAGTTCGATCAAGACTGCCACAGCCTGGGACTGGATCCCTTGGCGGCACGACTGGAACAAGTCAGTAGTCCCCAAGGTCGAGATCTGCTGCAACGGGTTGCCGAACAGTCGGACTGGTCCGAACCCTTGCCCGCCCATCAAGGCCCTTTACGCAAGGGTCGCGGGCTGGCCTACAGCCATATTGTTGAACACGTCCCCGGGCAAGCTGCACGCGAGCAGTGGTCCGCCTGGGCTGTCGATGTCAGCGTCGATACCCGCCAAGGCACACTCAGCATAGACAAGCTGACCATTGGCCACGACAGCACCGAACTGGGCAATGCCGAGCAGGCCCCAGAGTCTGCACCCGCCTTGGCCGACCGACTAGGCCGTTGGGCACAGCAACTGCTAAACAACGGCGTGGGCAAAGGTGACGAAGGTAGCAGCGACCGTCCCGTCAGGGGAACAGCCGACAAGCCAGCCGTTCAACTGGTCAAACGGGAGTCTGCCGTAGGCCAGCCTTTGGCCTGGAATCAGGGCGTGGAACTGCCTGCTGCTGCCGCCATTGCCAATGCAATTTTCAATGCCAGTGGCATACGCCTGACCAGTGCGCCCTTTAGCGAACAGTCTTTGGCACTGGGCTATCAGGCCGATAAGACAGGCAGCAGCAAAAAACGCAAAGCCTGGTGGGGTGCCTTGGCCGCGGTCGCCACCGGCACAGTCTTGAGTGCCCTGCCCTGGCGACCTGCCATTGCACCGGTCGGCCAGGTGGATACCTCCATCTTTTCAGAGCTTGCCATCGAACGCGGCCGCCTGGTTGCGATTGCGGGCGACTGCATGGTCTGCCACACTGCTGAAGGCGGCACACCCAATGCGGGCGGTCTGGGTTTGGATACGCCGTTTGGCACGATCTATACCACCAACATCACCCCGGACAAAGAAACCGGCATAGGCAGCTGGAGCTACAAAGCCTTTGAACGTGCCATGCGCGAAGGTATTCATCAGGACGGTCGCCACCTGTACCCGGCCTTCCCTTACACGGCCTTTGCCAAGATCAGCGATGAGGACATGCAGTCCCTCTATGCCTACTTGATGACGCAAGAGCCGGTGAAATCCGAAGTGCCTGAAACCAAACTGCCCTTCCCCATGAATATGCGGCCTTTGGTAGCGGGCTGGAACCTGCTGTTTCACCGTGATCCGAATGCCTACGTGCCGGACCCCACGCAAACCGTGCAATGGAATCGGGGCGCGTATCTGGTTAACAGCAGCGGACACTGTGCGGCCTGCCATAGCCCGCGCAATATGCTGGGTGCCGAGAAAGGGGGTGAAGCGAATTTCCTGGCCGGTGGTTTTGCGGACAACTGGGAAGCGCCTGCACTCAATAGCTTGTCCAAAGCCCCCATCCCCTGGACAGAGCAGGAGCTATACCAGTACTTGCGTACCGGCTATTCGCCCCGTCATGGCGTGGCAGCAGGACCAATGGGACCGGTCGTGGCGGGTTTGGCAGAACTGCCTGAATCCGATGTCCGCGCCATGGCGCATTATCTAAGCAGCCTGAACCCGGTCGAGAGCGAACAAGAACAAACGCACGCCGCCCAGGCCGCGCTTTTGGAGCAGAACAGCCGCAGCAATAAGGAAGTGATGTTGATGCCGGGTGAAAACCTGTTCAACGGCGCTTGTGCTGTCTGTCACGACCCGCGCGGTGGGCCGGTGCTATTTGGTGCCCGCCCGTCCCTGGCCTTGAACAGCAATCTGCACAGCGAGCATCCGGACAATACGATTCAGGTATTGATGCACGGCATTACCCGTCCGGCACAGCCTGCTCTGGGCTCCATGCCCGGTTTCAAGAACAGCATGAATGACGAGCAGATGGAAGATTTGCTGAACTATATGCGAGCGCGTTTTGCTCCGGACAAACCGGCCTGGACAGGACTGAAAGACAAGATTGCGACCATCAGGGAACAGAAGGGACACTTGTAGACGGGGGGTGTCCGCAGAGAGTGTTTGGACGCGCGGCAAACGAAACAAAGGCGGCTTCAAGTTTTCACTTGGCCGCCTCTGTTTTATGGTGCATCGCCTTCAGACTTGGCCCAGGCCAAGCCCAAGATCCCAGCCTGGCCCGGACTCAAAACCCATCAGCCGGAAAAACCACCAGCCTCCAGGAACTTCTGCTCCTCCGCAGTCGTAGTACGCCCCAGGATCGAATTACGGTGCGGGAAGCGCCCAAAGCGCTCCACCACATCCAGATGCTCCTCAGCGTGGTCCAGCCAGGGACGGCCAATTTCCTGATTCAGACGCACGGCCTCTTGCTGATCGGCCAGGTTCTCTGCATGGGAATACGGCAAGTAGCAAAACACCCGACGCTCCACCGGAATCTGTTTATCCAGCCCCTTGGCCACCATTTCCTTGGCAATCGCCAACCCCTTCTCATCGGTCGCATACATGCGCGTGGTATTGCGAAAAGAGTTGCGCGGAAACTGATCCAGCAGAATCAGCAAGGCATAGGCTCCTTCTGCCGTCTGTGCCCAATCATCCAGCTCGCCCTTGGCCGCACGTTCGTGCCAATCCAAAAACCGTTCGCGAAATTCCCGGTCAAAGTCATCGGACTTGCGAAACCATTTCTCTGGCCCTGATTCAATCCAGAAATCAATCACTGCCTGAGGATTGGCACTTGCATCTGCCATGGTGTTCTCCTGAAGCCGGTCTGGCCTCCATTACTGGGAGGCCCAAAGTTAGACGGACAGGTAAGTGCGCCGCACTTGCTCGTTGGCACTTAATTCCTGCATGGCGCCACTGTACCGTATTTGCCCCTTTTCCAGCACATAAGCCCGATCCGACACCAGCTCGGCAAAATGCAAATTCTGCTCGGACAGCAAGATGCTGACTCCGGCCTGCTTCAGCTCCAGAATCATGTGCACCATCTGCTCCACAATCACGGGAGCCACGCCCTCGGATGGTTCATCCAGCAAGACCAGATAAGGATTGCCCATCAAGGTGCGCGCGACGGTCAGCATTTGTTGCTCGCCCCCGCTCATCTGCCCACCGGGCCTGTCCTGCATTTGACCCAGATTCGGAAACAGGCTGTACAAGCGCTCGGGCTGCCAGTGCGGAGCTGCTGTACCATCGGGCCAGCGCCGTGCTGGCTGACGTCCCACTTCCAGATTTTCCGTGACGCTCAGGTCGGTAAAGATACGCCGGTCTTCGGGCACAAAGCCCAAACCTGCGCGTGCGATTTCAAAGGGCTGCTTGTCGTGAATGGCCTGGCCCATGAATTCAATGTGACCGTCGCAGCGCTCCATCAAACCCATAATGGATTTCAAGGTAGTGGACTTGCCCGCGCCGTTACGCCCCATCAAGGCGACCACTTCACCACGTTGCACAGTCAGTGACAGGTCAAACAAGATATGCGCGGCACCGTACCAGGCATTCAAGCCATCCACACTTAGCAAAGGCTGCTTGTCGGCCACGCCTGTGGCAACTCGCTCAGAACCGGCTACTAAATCTTGCGTCATGCTGGCTCCTTATTCTCGAATGTTTTGCCTGTGCCAAAGTACACCTCCTGCACCTTGGGATGCTGACGAATATAGTCTGCACCCCCTTCTGCCACCAGCCGACCACGGGCCAGCACCAACATGCGGTCCGAGTGCTCGAACACCACGTCCATGCTGTGCTCGGTAAACAGCACACCCATATTGCGTTCGATCACCAGTTTTTTGGTCAGGCGCATCAGCTCATTACGCTCTTTGGGTGCCATGCCTGCCGTGGGTTCGTCCATCAGCAAAAGACGGGGGTCGTTGGCCAACGCAATCGCCAGCTCCACCCGCTTCACGTCCCCGTAAGCCAGCTCGCTGCAAGGCCGTTCGGCCTGCGCCAGCATGCCTACTTGATCGAGCAAATCCAGCGCACGAGCCCGTTCGAACTGAGCCGCCCGACGCCAGAAGGAAAACAGTTTTTTCTGATGAGCCAGCAAGGCCATCTGCACGTTTTCCACCACCGTCAGGGACGCAAAAGTTGCGGCAATCTGAAAGGTACGGCCCACCCCCAAGGCAGCAATCTTGCGCGGGGCCAGCCCTACCAGTTCCTGATCGCCCAAACGCACTGACCCGGCTGTAGGCGTCAATTGCCCGCCCACCATATTGAAGGTGGTGGTTTTGCCAGCCCCATTGGGGCCGATCAGGGCCAGGAACTCTCCGGCCTGCACATCAAACTCGATACCGTCTACGGCCAGATTGCCGCCAAACGCTTTTTTAAGACCTCGTACTTGCAGCAAACTCATGACGATGCCTCCGGTGCTACGCGGCGATGTGCCCAGCGTTTGAAAAAGCCGGCAATACCCTGCGGGAAAGCCAGAACCAGCAGCAGAATCACGCCACCAAACAAGGCGCGCCAATACTGTGTAATGCCCAGGAAGAAGTCCTGCAGCAACGTGAATACGGCTGCACCCACCACTGGCCCAACCAGAGTTTGCAAACCACCCAGCAAGACCATGACCAAGCCATCCACGGACTTGTTCACTGCAATCACTTCAGGCGAGACGCTACCTTTGGAAAACACGAACAAGGCACCGGCCAGACCGGCAAACGTACCTGCCAGAATAAAGGTCAGCCACTGCACGCGCTTGACGGGGATACCAATGGCCTCGGCCCGCAAGGCCGAGTCCCGGCTGGCACGCATGGCGTAACCAAAGGGGGAGAACAAGATGCGACGCAACAGGAAGGCCGCTGCCACCACCAGCAGCAAGGCAAAGTAATAGTAGCGATCACCCGACAGCCACTCCGCAGGCCAGATACCGACCACGCCATTGGAGCCACCCGTAAAGCTGTCCCACTGATACACAATCGACCAGATAATCTGTGCGAAAGCCAAAGTCAGCATGGCCAAGTAAACACCGGACAGACGCACGCAGAACCAGCCAAAGATCAGCGCACCCAAGCCTGCGACAGCTGGAGCCAGTACCAGGGACCAGCCCATGGACAAGGCCGCCGCTTTGAACAACAGAGCAGCCGCATAAGCGCCTAGACCAAAGTAAGCAGCATGACCAAAGGAGTTCATGCCCCCTGGCCCCATCATGAAATGCAGGCTCAAGGAGAACAGGGACAAAACCAGAATATCCAGAGCCAGCACGGGCGCATACGGGAACCAGTCGCTCATCAAAGGCAAGGCCGCCATCACACCCAGAACCACCAGCACCATGACCTGGAACGCTCCACTACCAGCACGAAGAGGCGCTTCGATAGGGGCCGAGTTACGGCTGACGGCTTGAGCACGTCCAAACAAGCCCCAAGGCCGGAACACCAGCACCACGGCCATGAAGATGAATTCCACCACCAGCGTCAACTTCGGAAAGGCAAAGTCCACACCAAAGAAGGTGACCGTGCCCAGCGCAATACACAGGGCCTTCAATTCAGCGACGATCAGCGCAGCCACGTAAGCACCGGGGATGGAGCCCATGCCGCCGACCACCACAATCACAAAGGCATCCCCAATCACGCTCAGGTCCAGCAGCAGATTGGCGGGCTGACGCGGCAATTGCACGGCACCACCCAAACCGGCCAGGAAAGCGCCCAAGGCAAACACACCCGTAAACAGCCAGGCCTGATTCACGCCCAACGCACCCAGCATCTGTCTGTCGTGGGTCGCGGCGCGCACCAGCACCCCCCATCGGGTACGGGTCAGCAAGAGCCACAGCAAGCCCAGCACTACCGGACCGATCACGATCAGCACCAGGTCATAGATCGGGAAGAAGCGCCCTGCAATGGAAATAGAACCGCTCAAACCCGGAGCCAGCGGCCCCAGCAGATCTTCCGGCCCCCACACGGCCAAAGCGCCATCATTAATCACCAGCACCAGGGCAAAAGTGGCCAATAACTGGAACAGCTCGGGCGCTTTATAAATACGCCGCAGCAGCACGATCTCCAGCAAGGCTCCCAAAGCGCCGACCAGCAAGGCCGCCACAATCAAGCCTACCCAGAACCCCAGCGCCGAGCCCCCCATGAACTGCACGGTGGAGTACGCCATGTAGATGCCCAGCATATACAGGGAACCGTGTGCAAAGTTGACGATGCGTGTCACCCCGAAGATCAGGGACAAACCCGCCGCCACCAGGAACAAAGACGATGCCTCGGCCAGCCCGTTAAGGAACTGCACCCATAAACCCGATAAGGCCATTACTGCCTCGCGTCAGAAGTGGCGCACCAGACGGTGCGCCGATCTACGAAATACTGCGTTCCTGGAATTATTGATTGGCCGCGGCAGGACGCCACTGGCTGACTTGCTCATCCGTAGGCTGTACATCTTTGCCATCGGCATAACGAATATTGGTCATGATGCCCTTGCCGTCTTGTTTGGCCAGCACACCCACATACGCCCCCTGCGTGGATTGCTGATCTTGCGTACGGTAAGTGATGGGGCCGAAAGGCGTGACCACATCCAGACCACGGAAGGCTTTGATCATGGCTTCCGTGTCGGTAGAACCGGCTTTTTCAATACCGGCGGCAATCGACACAATGGTGCTGTAGCCAATAATCGTGCCCAGGCGTGGGTGCTCTTTGTACTTGTCCCGATAGGCTTTCAGGAAGGCATTGTGCTCGGGCGTGTCGATGGCGTACCAGGGGTAGCCCGTCACAATCCAGCCTTCCGGCGTTTCTTCACCCAAGGGATCCAGGTACTCCGGCTCGCCAGTCAACATGCTGACTACCGGCAAGGCAGGGCTGAAGAACTGGCGCTGATTACCGGCACGGACCAAACGAGCCAGGTCGGACGCAAACAGTACGTTAAAGACCGCATCAGGCTTGGCTTCGGACAAGGCCTGCACCACGGCACCGGCATCGACCTTGCCCAGCGGGGTAGCCTGTTCAGCCACAAATTCAATATCGGGCTGGGCTTCTTTCATCAAGGTCTTGAAAGTGGCCACGGCGGACTGTCCATACTCGTAGTTGGGATACACAATCGCCCAGCGCTTCTTGTTCAGCTTGACGGCTTCGGGCACCAGCATGGCTACCTGCATATAGGTAGAGTTCCGCAGGCGGAAGGTGTAGCGGTTGCCATCGGCCCAGACGATCTTGTCGGTCAACGGCTCGCTGGCCAGAAAGAATACTTTTTTGTGTTTGGCAAAGTCGGTAATGGCCAGACCGATATTGGACAGGAAGGTCCCGGTCAGCACATCCACTTTTTCACGCGAGATCAATTCCTCGGCCGCACGTACCGCATCGCCGGGATTGGAGTTGTCATCCTTGATGATCAATTGCAGCTGCTTGCCGTGAATTCCCCCGGCCTGATTGATCTGCTCAACCGCCAGCTCCATCCCGTTTCGATAGGGCCCCAAAAACGCGGGCTGGGATTTATAGCTGTTCAGCTCCCCGATCTTGATCACCCCCTCGGCGGCAGCGGTGGCCCCCAAGGTTTGCAACATTATCGTTCCTGCCAGTGCTACCCCTGCAAATGTCTTGTTCATTGTCTTCTCCGTGGGCTTGTGAGGCGAAACACGACTCAGCAACTTGTCTTGTTTTAGTGATTTAAAGTGTACACATGGTATTTTTTGGAGTAAATCGGCCAAGACCTAGGGATATACCCTTGAACACTTTAAGCATAAAACACAACAAGCCAAGCAAAAAGCCGTTACAGCAAGGAGATCAAGAAGAAATGAGCAGAAAAAGTAGATAGCCTGAAACGAAGATAACTACCGATATACAGTGACTACACTTAATAAGCCCAAGGATTAAAACGCAACCACCCCGCCTGGTTCCTGCACGCGCCGAATCATGGTTTTCATAAACTGCTCCATCATATCCGGCAAAGGGGAAGCAAACGGCTAAAAACGCTAGAAAGGCTTATGAGCTACTGCTCTGGAGTCACCGCGCCAAAGTGGCAATCAGCCACTGCGAGTCTCGTGAACTTTCTGCCCCGCAGAGGGTAAATCGTATAACTGAGGGGTGCGCGTTGGGTTGAAGTCCTGCCATTGGCCATCACTCCAATTGCCGTTGGCCCATTCAATCGCGTAGCCCCCATTGCGCTGCAACTCACGCACCAGTACCGCTTCCTCGGCCGACCCCAGACGCGCCGCCAACATGACACCCGAAACGCGATTTAAAGGCTCTTTTTCAGGCTTATGGCCACCCAGCTTCACGATCCCGCCCACCATGGCGCCGATGTAAGCCCCCAAGGCCGCAAAGGCAAGCAACAACAGCTGAGGCCAGCTTGTCATGCTCAATAACCACCAGCCCAGGGCGATCCCCAAGACGGCCCCTAGAACGACACCCAGGATGGCACCCAAACCACCTCCTCGGGCAGCCTTGTCCAAAGTTCTGTCACCTCCAATCGGATACTGCGCATGCTGACCTCCTGGTTTAAGGTAGAAAATCTGCAGATCCTGACTTTCCAAGCCCAGCCCCTGCAGGACTCGCGCAGCTTGTTGGGCCTGATCAAACGTATCGAATTCCGCCGCAATAATGCGTTCCATAACAAGGCTCCCCAATAAATGTGCTCAACAAAGAACCAGCAAGTTTCGTTCCCAAACCCCGCTTCTACTGGGGAAATCCTCTAGAAGGTTTCACCTGGAAATATCAATGCCTAAAGAATTTTGACGTTATATTCTCAAGAGATAAAAAAACGTAGCCTTCCAGGCTATTCTTTTGGAGACAAGATTTTGACTTTTCCCCGTCGCTTTCCATCCCGACTGACTCTTGGCGTGTTGACCACCAGCGTCTTGCTGGCCGCCTGCGCCAGCGCCCCCTTAAGTGAGCGCAGCGTCACCATCAAGCGCGACAGCTACGGCACTCCTCATATCTATGCCGACAGCACTTATGGCCTGTTCTATGGCTATGCCTATGCCGTGGCTACAGACCGTCTATACCAGATGGAAATTGCCAAGCGCTCTGGCTGGGGAACCGTGGCAGAAGTTCTGGGACCGGACTTCCTGGAGCTGGATAAAGTCACTCACAACAATATCGATCCGGACTCTATCCGCAAACAATTGGCCGCTCTGTCCAAAGAGGACCGCGCCATGTTCGAGGGCTATGCCGCTGGTTTCACCCAACGCGTTCGCGAGGTGAAAGCCCAGCGCGACACCTTGATGCCCAAGGAGTTTCTGGACAAAGGGTTTGAGCCTTCTGAGTGGCAGCCTGAAGACATTGCCATGGTCTGGGTGGGCCTGATTCTGAACCGCTTCTTTGCTGGCACGGCCGAAGTGACCAACCTGAGTCTGCTGGAAACCCTGAAAGCAGACCAGGGCGCGGAACGTGGCGAACAGCTTTACAAACAACTACGCTGGCTGAACGACCCGACTGCCCCCACCATTATTCCGCAGCCTGACGCCAAGGCAGCGCTGGCCGATTTGCCTACGCATTTGCAGGCTCTGTCCGCACAAGCGGCGCAGGACTACCTGCACAAGCAAGCCGTGGCCTTGGGCCCCACCGTGGCCGCAGGCACACCTACTGCCAGCAATGCCTGGTTGCTGGGCCCCGAAAAGACAAGCCACGGTCATGCCGTGCTGTACAACGGCCCGCAACAAGGCTGGTACACCCCGTCCATTACCTATAGCGTCGGCCTGCACGGTGCCGGCTACGACCTGACCGGCAGCACGGCCGTTGCCCTGCCCGCTATTTTGTTCGGCACCAATGGCCAGATTGCCTGGGGCTCCACCGTGGGTTCGCTGGACACCAATGACGTCTACCAATTGCGCTTGAAAGACGGTGACCCGCATAGTTACTGGTACAACAATGCCTGGCGCCCCATGGAGCACAAGCAGGTACGCATCAAGGTGCGTGGTCAGGACGATGTGACGCAGGACGTTTACCGCGCAGCTCAAGGTTATGTCAGCAGTTGGGACAAAAAAAACAACACCGCCTACGCCAACCGTCGCACCTGGGAAGGCCGGGAAATTGAAACCTTGCTGGGCTGGGCCCATGCGGCCAAGGCCAAGAACTGGGATCAATTCATGGCTCAGGCCTCGCGCGTCAGCGCTTCCATTACCTGGTTCTATGCCGACACCCAGAACAATATCGGTGCAGCAGCCCTGGGCCTCCTGCCCAAGCGCCCAGCCAATCAGGCGATCCAGTTCCCTGCAGCGGGCGACGGCAGTATGGAATGGCAAGGCTTCCTGAGCTTTGATCACAACCCCAAAGTGCTGAACCCGCAGCAAGGCTATATCGCCAGCTGGAATAACAAGGCTTACGGTGCCTTGCTGGCAGACAACTCCAACTTCTCCTATGTGGACCGTGTGCAGGAACTGCTGGCACCGCTACAGGCCAAGCAGCGCCTGAGTGACGAAGAAATCTGGGGCATTGACTCCCTGGGTGCCCGCTCTGATCTGAATGCGCGCTACTTCGCCCCCATCATCCAGGAAGCTGCCAAGCTGCCACGTGCCAGTGCCCTGGCCCGTCAGGCTGCCGAACAACTGAAAGGCTGGGACTACAAGCTGCACGTGGCCAGCAATGGCAAACAGTACGAAGGCAGCGCCCCAGCCGTGATGCAGGCCTGGATGCAAGCCGCAGTGCCCGTATTCCTGAAAGGTCGTTTGCCTGACAGCGTCTACAACACCTACACACAAAGCCTGTACCCGGCCATGGATGATCCGCGCAGTGCCCAGCCCGCTGCGGCCGCCAAGCTGATCTGGAATGCCATTCAGGGCCCGGCTGCTGGTGTGCCACAAACAATTGATTTCCTGCAAGGTCGCCCGGCCCAGGAACTGGTGCTGGACGCACTGGAGCAAGCTGCTGCCTCGCTACAGAAATCACAGGGTGCACAAGCCCAGCAATGGCGTGCTCCAGCCGTATCCATGCTGTTCGCCGCACGCAATGCGATTGGGGTGCCTTGGTCTGACCCTGCACACGAGCGCCGCATCATGCCTTATCTGAACACCGGCAGCGCCCGATTCCAGTATGTGCTGGACCCCACCGGCGTGCGCATGTGCTCGGTTATGGCTCCCGGTCAAAGCGGTTTCATCAATCCTGAAGGCGAAGCCAGCGCCCATCACTCGGATCAGCTGGAGATGTTTGCTGCCTTCAAGTGCAAGAGCGATGCCATCAGCGCTCAGGACATCGACAAGGCCAGCCAGGATAGCCAAACCCTGCGCTACTAAGCCGTCAATAGAAAACGGGGCCTGGAGCGGTACACGCTCCAGGCCCCGTTTCCTTGTGCTTCACCCGGCAGGCTTAATCCCTCGCTACCACCTGGTTACGACCAGCGCGCTTGGCTTGATACAAGCGCTGGTCAGCCTGCATCAGGACATCCTCAATCACCTGACCGGGCTGACACACCGCCAAACCCATACTGGCCGTAATCTGAAAAGCCTCGCGGTCGTGGTTATAAAAGGTTTGTGCCTGTACCTGGCTCAAAAGCAGATCGGCAAAACTCAAGGCCTGTGCATCACTACGTCCGGCCAGAATCAGCACAAACTCCTCGCCACCATAACGGGCCGCCAGATCATCCGGCCCCAGCTGCGCCTTGAATAAAGAGGCAGTACGCGTCAGCACGTCATCCCCTACCGAGTGACCGTGGGTATCGTTGATCTGCTTGAAATGATCCAGATCCACCATCAGCACATGCAGCCTTTCACGCACTGGTCCCTGTCCCAGCTGACGGCTAATCGCGCCCCGGTTCAACAAGCCGGTCAAGGTATCGTGTGTGGCTTGCCGATATAAACGCAGCAAAAGCCCCAGGTGAAAATAATTGGCTGTTAAAGCGACGACCAGCAAGGCTGTCAAAAGCCAAAGATCCTGTAAACCTTTCATGCTTAGCCAGGTTCCCGAACTGACACTGGCCAAAACCTGCAAAGCAATTAACGCGCCCCCCACCAAGGCTGATTCCAGCAAAGTGAAAGGAAAAATGCTTAAGGTGGCCACCAGCAGGAAAGGAATAAAGCCATACCCCAGTACAACGTACTGGCCGGCCCCGGACAGGGTCAGCAGCATATAAGCGTAAAAAGAGGCCGGCAAAATAAAGACCAGGCCGCTTAAAACATAAATGCGGGTAATGCGTTGGTGGCCATTGAAAGCCAGCCATACGCACAAGATCAATCCCCCCAGGCTTAAAACCCGTATCGCCATCAAATGCGCGGGCCAGCTGGGCAAGACCAGCCAGTCCATCAAAGTCCAAAGGGGGGTCAGCAAAGCAAATAACAAGCCGACCAGAATGACACGGCTGCGCAAATACTCCATTCGGGCATGAATGAAGTCACGAGAATGATATTTCCCGCTCAGTGTGTCGCGCACCGAGCTAATACTGATCGCTTGCAAGTTTTTCCAGCCTTCCAGAATTGTTCCCATCAATCAATTCGCTAAGAAGAAACAAAGTAACATAACGGCAATTTTTAGTTACATGAGTTTGAAAAACAAGCTGTCAGTTCTTTCAGGGTCCGCCCGCGCTGACCCCGACTTACAATCACACCACTTGAGGTTGCTTACTCATCCAGCTAATTACCTCTTCCAACATCGGTTCGCCCGAATCCTGCGGGCGCCACAACAGACCCAACTGACCATGCAAGCGCGGGTCGCTCCAGTCCAGGTTCAAGATACACAGCTCCGGGTAGACCGGCACCATGCTGCGTGTCATGGGCACTAAAAAGTCGCTATTGACTGCCACACGGGCATTGGTGTGTGCGTAGGCGGACTCAATGGCGCAGGTGGGATACGGCAAGCCCTTGGCATCCAGGCCCAGTTCAAAACTGCGCCGCATCGGGCTGTTTCGTGGTGGCAATATCCAGGGATACTCCAACGTCTGCTCCCAGGTCACTTCATCTTGCTGTGCCAAAGGATGCTTGCGGCAAGCCGCTACCCCCAAAGGCACCATACCCAAAGGCAAATACGCCATCGCCGGGTTACGGCCTGCTTCATCTACACGGCCAATGACCAGATCCAGTTCGCCCTGTTCCAGATTACGGCTCAAAATATCCAGCGTGCCTTCCTGAATACGGATATGGCATTGTGGATCGCGCTCGTGCAAATACACCAGCAACTGCGGCAAATAAACCGCAGCCACCATAGGCGAAATACCCAAAGTAAATTGCTGGCGAAAACCCTGCCTGTATTGCTCCAGAGTTGCATTCATGCGGTCAAGGCGATTCAACACCCCCTGGGCCTGGGAAACCAGCGCCAGGGCGGCTGGCAAAGGCTCAATGCCGCGAGCATGACGCTCGAACAAGGGCATGCCTATATTGTCTTCAAAATCCTTGAGCCATTTTGACAAGGCAGGCTGAGTCATATTGGACTGCCGGGCCACATCGCTCATGCTTTTTTCTTCGCACAAACGAATTAAAACCTGCAGATGCTTCAAGCGAATGCGTTCACTCCAGCTCATGACTTACCTATATGAAAGAGGTATATATACCTGCAAGTTATTCAATTTAACATTATGGCTACTGCTTCCATAATGGGGATACCCAAAGCTACAAAATAGGCACTTCATGTCTCAGTCAGTACCCAATTTTTTATTGATCATTGCGGATCAACTCCGCGCAGACCATTTGGCTTGTTACGGCAATAAAGAAGTTAAAACGCCTAATCTAGATGCGTTAGCCGCTCGTGGTTGGAGTGCTGACCGATTTTACGTCGCCACCCCCATCTGTATGCCCAACCGTGCGTCCCTGATGACAGGTCGCATGCCCTCGGTGCACGGCGCCCGTCACAATGGTGTGCCCCTGCCACTGGATTCCAGCACCTTTGTCGATGTACTGCGCCAGGCAGGCTGGAGCACAGCCTTGGTCGGCAAGGCGCACCTGCAAAATATAACGGATACGCCCCCGCTCTACCCACGGCCGGATGATCCTCCGACCAAGGGAGAAGCTCGCCCTCCTCTGCCTACCAACGATTACGGCCAGGAATGTGGCCAATGGTGGCGCGATCGCGCCGATCACGGTGTTCAGCTACCTTTTTACGGCTACGAGCACGTGGACCTGGCCATTGATCACGGCGATCAGGTCTGGGGCGACTATGGCCGCTGGCTGCAGGATGAACATCCTGAAATCGCCGCCCTGTCCGGCCCTGAAAACGCCATCCCGACTCCGGACTACGAGTTAAGCCGCATTGGCCAGGCCTGGCGTACCCGTGTGCCAGAAGAGTACAGCACCACGGCCTGGATTGGTGAACGGACCCGCGCTGTGCTGGACAAATATGCCCAGGAACAACAGCCCTTCTTTATTCAGTGCTCCTTCCCGGACCCGCATCATCCCTTCACTCCGCACGGTCAGTACTGGGATATGTACAAGCCTGAAGAGGTCAGCCTGCCCGACTCCTTCCACCTGGGTCCGCATCCCCTGCCTGCCCATCTGCAATTGCTGCATCAGCTGCGCGATGAAGGCAAAGCCATCAAGCACACTCCTACGCTGTTTGCCTGTTCCGAGCGCGAGGCCCGCGAGGCGATTGCGCTGAACTACGGTTCCATCACGCATATTGATGCCGAGATCGGGCGCATTCTGGACCATCTGGAGCGCACTGGTCAGGCGGAAAACACCATCGTCATTTTCATGAGTGATCATGGCGACTTCATGGGCGACCATCAATTAATGCTGAAGGGCCCTGTGCATTATCAAAGCATTATTCGCAGCCCCTTTATCTGGTTTGACCCCAAGGATGCGAAAACTCAAGGCACAAGTGAGGCGGTCTGCTCTACCATTGACGTCGCGCCTACGGTGCTGGAACGTGCCGGCCAGCTGCCCTACAACGGCATCCAGGGTCGCTCCTTGCTGAAAGTGATGCACAAGGAGCCTGTGGAATGGCGCAAAGGCGTACTGATCGAAGAAGAAAACCAGCGCAAGCTGTTCAATACGCCCATTCGCACCAAGCTGCGTTCGCTGGTCACGCAGCAGCACCGTCTGAGCCTGTATGAAGGCGGTCAAATTGGCGAGCTGTACGATCTGCAAGCCGATCCGCTGGAACAACATAATTTGTGGAATGAACCTGACGCGCAAGCGTTAAAAACAACGCTTTTGTGCCAATTGATCGATACCATGATGGCTCACAGCGAAACCAGTCCCTTGCCTTTGGCGATAGCGTGAGCTGAACACTGTTAATTACCTCTATCTGGAGACATCTATGCCCACCCTTTCCTTGCTGCGCAAAGTAAGCATTTGTGCGCTGATCTTACCTTTGGCTACGCCAGTCCAGAGTGCCGAGGTGGCCACCATTGTGGTCAGCTCCGTGGCAGGAGGCCCGCTAGATGTCCTGGGTCGCATGTTGGCCCGCGAAGCCACTGAAACCACCGGCCAGACGATTGTGGTGGAGAACCGGGCGGGTGCAGCCGGTACGATTGCTGCAGAGGCGGTGGGCCGGGCCAAGCCGGATGGCAATACCTTGCTGCTGACACTGGATACGGTTGCTACAGCCAATCCGCATATTTACGTCAACAGCAAGTTCAAGATCGGGGAGTCCCTGGACCTGGTGTCTTTGCTGGGTACTTTTGACCAGGTTCTGGTGGTTCCCAGCAAGACCGGCATCACAACGCCTGCCGAGTTTCTGGAGCGTGCCCGCGCCAAGCCCATGAATTACGGCTCGGCCGGTATGGGTTCGCCTGGGCATTTGATGATGTCGGCCTTGACGCAGGATAGCGGTATCAAGCTGGATCACATTCCGTATCGCAGCAATAGCGCTGTGGTCAATGATATGTATGGCGAGCGTCTGGACAGCGGCTTTCTGACGATTGCCGGTGTCTTGGGTCCGATCAAGGAAGGTTTGCTGACTCCCTTGGCGACTTCTGGCGGCAAGCGCAATCCTTTACTGCCTGAGGTTCCTACTTTGGCCGAAGCAAAGCTGCCTGGATTGGAAAACTTTAACGAGAGCTTCTCGTATCTGGTTTTCACCACCAAGGGTTCGCCTCCAGAGAAGATCAAGGCATGGAACGATTTACTCAGCGATATCGTGAAGCGTCCGTCCACCGCCGAGACTTTGCGGATGCTGGATATTCAAGCCTACGACTCGTCCAAGGTTTCTCCAGCCCAATGGGTGCAGCAGCGTAACGCTCGCTGGGAGCAGATTGTGCGGGATAACAATATTCGTTCTGATCAGTAATTGTTGGAATTACAGCCCCTGGTTTCAGGGGCTGTTTTTTTTGAGGCTGTATAGGTTCGAGGGGATTACTGAGAGCAGGCTTTCTTCGTGAGTTGCTTTGGGGTAAGGACTCAACGGTTGGTGAGAAGGCTGCTCGTACAAAGAAGGGAGCAGGAGCAGGGAGCCGGTTAGTGCAGGTGTAGTGGTGTTCGGGCTGAGCACTTGCCGGTGCTACGCACCGGTGCCCTTGTCAGTTTGGGAATCCGGGCGCCCTGTGAACTCGCGGGGTACTTGGTCCCCCGGACCAAGTACAAACGCCCCGCTCAAACAGCACAGGGCTTGCATCCCGAATTCCCAAACTGACCGCGGCAAGTACTCTGAATCGCCCGAACACCACTACACCTGCACCAACCAGCAGACTCACATTGCTCTGCTCCCTTCTTTTCAAGAGCCCAACTGAATGGCTCAATGCGATATGAGGTTTGCTGCTTTTACGCCCTGTTTAAGGAGTGAAAGCTATGGCGCCAGAAGTGGCCAACAACAACAACAACAACAACAACAACAACAACAACAACAACAACAACCAAAGCCAAAGCCAAAGCCAAAGCCAAAGCCAAAAGAGTAGCGCCCCAAAACCTTAAAGCCTCCTCCAGCATCGTAAAAAAGCTACTTAATCCCCCCCCTTTTTCCTCAACTCCAGTCACCTCGCCTATGACCCACGTACTCAAACCAAGCTCAAAACCTGTCTGAAGCGTCCCAAGAAAAACGAAACCACCGTTCAACAAGTCCAAACCATTTCTACTCTCCAGTGCTGTTTGGGCTATGTACACGATGTTGCTTGTTTTCTTGTGGGGCCCGGGTACGGCTTGGCGGGCGAGTCAGGGCTCTTGCCGCAGGCAGAGTGCTGGGGCGGGATGCAAGGGTCGTGCTGTTTGAGGAGCACGCTTGCGGTTTGTCCGGGGGACAAACCGCGCTCCGAGTTCACGACCCGCCCGCCCCAGCACTCTGACAAGGGTACCCACGCGCAGCGTGGGCAAGAGACCCGCCAAGACAAGCCGTACCCGGGCCCCACAAGAAAACTATCCACCGGCCTCACGCAAAGCCCAAACAGCACGTCCAGAAGAAAGCCTCCTCCTGTCAAAACCAGCGCCCTCCCACTTCAAACAAGCCCTCGCATACAAGGCTCGACAAAACACTCAATCCCAATCAAGCCAACCCTGTACCCAAGCGACATATCAATCCAAACTAATCCCAGCCTTAGTCACGATATCGTGCCAATAATCCGCCTCCGCAGGCAGTCCCTTCCGAAACTCCTCAGCAGAAACCTTGGACAGCAAATACCCTTGATCCAGCAACTTGCTGCGAATAGCCGGATCAGCCAGAACCTTCTCCAAAGCCCCTTCAATCCTGCTCACGATCTCCGTCTCCGTCCCGGCAGGAACAGCCAAC
This sequence comes from Alcaligenes sp. NLF5-7, assembly GCF_024266725.1. Taxonomy (NCBI): domain Bacteria; kingdom Pseudomonadati; phylum Pseudomonadota; class Betaproteobacteria; order Burkholderiales; family Alcaligenaceae; genus Alcaligenes; species Alcaligenes sp. NLF5-7. The sequence continues at coordinate 2,573,491 of NZ_CP100755.1, read as the reverse complement.
GCCCACCAGTTGCTGATCACCACGTCCTTGTAGCCCAGCTCCTCCATCGTGGGGACATCAGGCAAAGCCGGGAAGCGCTCTGGCAAGGCCACTGCCAAGGCCTTCAAACGACCTTCAGGCAAAAAAGCCGCCCCCAAACCATAGCTGCTGACAAACATCTGCACTTCATTGCTCAACAAAGCCTGAATCCCCGGCGCCGAGCCTCGGTAATGAATACCCAGCATGTCGCCCTCCAGAGCCTCGGACAGCTTCCAGGCCGACAGCTCCGGCGTTGTGCCTGCTCCTGGCGTCCCGTAATTCACCTGCCCTTTGCGCTGCTGAACATAATCCCGGAATTCAGCCATATTCTTGACCGGCAAATCTCCATTCACATAAACAAAAGCCGCCGCATCCGCCACCTTGTTGATCACATACAAATCCTTGAACGGGTCATAACCCATGTTCTTGTACAAGAACTGATTGATCACAAAATTATTGGTGGCTGAAAACAGCAAGGTGTAGCCGTCCGGCTTGGAGCGCGCCACCATCTGCGTGCCAATATTGCCGCCCGCGCCGGTCTTGTAATCCGTAATTACCGTCTGCCCCAGCTCCATCGACAGTTCGGGCTGCAAGATACGGAAAATAATGTCACCCGCCGCTCCTGGAGGGTAAGGAATCACCACTCGCACAGGGTGATCGGGATAATCCGCCCAGACCGGACCTGCCGCAGCCAGACCAAGCGCAGCCACCAAGCCCACCACCGTCTTTTTAATTGCTTGCATCTTGTCTCCCCCGCGCGCCTTTTACAGGTCTATGCGCATCAAATCCGTTGCCAAACGCAAATCGCCTTTGTAGCTTTTGCGAATATCCCGAGCCACTTCATCCAGACGCTCCGGCCCCATCAAATCAACCGGCAAATGATTGCCCGCCGCACGTTTAATCACCGGACTGGTGGAGTCGTAATGTCCAAAATGCGTGGCCACTAAACTCTTCACATTGGCTTTACGAGCGATCTCGCCCAACTGCAAAGGACTGGTATGGGCAAACGTGCCTACCCCTGACTGCGCGCGATGCTTCAGGAAAGACTCCGGAAAAGTGCACTCATGTATCAGCAGATCCGCATCCTGCGCCAGGCGAATCATGGACTCACACGGAGCCGTGTCGCCACTGAACGCCACAACCTTGCCTTCAGCCTCCATACGCATACCAAAGCAGTCCGTAATTTCGCTAGGAATGTGGTCCACCACATCAATGTAGATTTTGACGTCCTCGTCCTCGTACATCAGACCTGGCTCCACCTCGAAGACCTCGGGGCGTACCGCTTCAATATTTTTCTGACGAGCCGGATAAGCCGCACGAGCCTGAATATCCACACGAAACGCGCCATTCTCGAAGGAATGATCCACAAAATCCTGCGTGCCTTTGGGGCCAAAAACCTTCAGCTTGCCTTCACGGTTAAAAACCCAGCTGGACAGTACAAAAAAAGGCAGACCGCAAACGTGGTCATAGTGCAGATGGCTTAAAAACACCCAAGGCACATCGGCTGGATTGATATTGGCCTTCACCATCTGACGCGTGGACCCTTCGCCGCAATCAAACAGATAATTCTTGCCATTCTCCAGCGTCACCAAAATGGACGACTGAGCACGATCGGGATCTGGCAACGCAGCGCCGGTGCCAAGCATGGTTATCTTCACGTAAAACTCCTCCAAACAATAAAAACATCCAGCACCAGAACAGTGCCTTCCCTATAAAGTCATAAAGTTCTATTTTTAGGACTTTATGGAAAAAGTGTACACCTCGCTATCGAGCGGCATAACTTGGTGTTTTTACCTAGGAGTGTCGTAAAGGCGCAGCGCGCCTGGGATGGCAGTCTTAAAGGCCAGGTGTCAGCTCGGTCTGAATGCTGAGATATTTAGCGGGATAAAAGACCTGTGCCGCATAAACCAGTTGATTTGCACGGTTCACAATCAGGCGAATTACCCGCACCACCGGCATGCCTATATCCATATTCAAATGGCGTGCTAAATCCGCATCGGCAACCCGCACGGTCAGTGTCTGACGAATAGTATGGATCTGCTCGCGAGCCAGACGATTCAGCACCAGCAGCACTGGTTCCTGACTTAATACCGGTTGCAAGGTCTGGGCCAGTGTATTCAACACGTAGACCGTATTCAGGCTGTAAGCCACGCCATCAGCGTAATTCACACGGCTGGTCCACCAATATTCATCGGGCAAGGACTGCCCGGTAATTTCAATGGGCAAGGCTCCCAGACCATTGCCCAGCTCCACCATGACCGAATCCAGACGCGTCAGATGTTCAATCAAGGCATCCCAATTGGTGGGCAACATCAGCCAATGGTCTTGCGCGACGTCGCCAATAACAAACGTGCCCTTGCCGCGTGTGCGCTCGATCAGGCCTTCGTGTTCCAGCTCATCCAGTGCCGCCCGCACGGTAGCGCGCGAGACGCCATACTCCTGCATCAACTCCTCTAACGTGGGAATACGCGTTCCCACCGGCCATTCGCCACGCTCCAGGCGCGCTCGCAAGGTATATTTCACCTTGAGCGACAGAGGCAATTTGGACTGTTTGCGCAGCGATGAACGTGTGGGATCGACCATACCAAGAGGCAAGCAAGCACAGGAAAGTGACAAGTCCACATCATAGCCTGCGATGAGTTAAGCCGGAGATGTCCCAAAAAGGTTTAATCTTGAACAAGCAAAGCGTTTATTTTTGCAAAAGTTGGTAAACGAAAATTAAACGTATCGGATACATTATCCCAATCATTGCTTAACTCTTGATACGAGCCCGAGCCCATGGATGTTTTGCCTTCCTCCGCCTCGCACTTGGCCCAAATTTACCTGCTCGGTACCTACCGACTCCTGGTGAAAGGACAATGCCGCGCACAAATCATTAACTACGATAAAGCGCGTATTTTATTGTCCATGTTGGCCTTGGCCCAGGGCAAACCGATTAGTCGCAGCCGTTTGGCTGAAACGATCTGGCATGAAGACCCCATCAGTGTGGGCCGCGCTCGTTTACGCCACGCGCTGCACGCCTTGCGCCGCGCTTTTGAAGGTTGTGATCAGGTCCTGCACATTACCAATGACACCCTGGCCCTGGACCCCAGCCACACCCAGGTGGATGTGCTCAGCCTGTTGCAACACCCCAGTCAGCCATCGCTTAACGATCTGGAGCGCCTGAACCTGTATCAGGGCCCCTTGCTGGGGCAGGTAAAACTGCACCATGGCGAGCAGTTACAGGACTGGTTGCAGGATACACAGCAAAACATTCGTCAAACTCTGTCGCAATGCCGTGACCGTTACATACAGTCTGGCCTGAGCACGCTGCCTGCACCGCAAGCAGTCAGTTACCTTAAACGCTGGCTCCTGATCTGGCCTGAAGAAGAAAAACTGCATCAAGAGCTGATTCGGCTGCTGAAACAGGAAGGCCAGCATGAAGCCGCCCTGCACGCCTACGAGCAATGCTCGGTCTTGCTGGCCGACCGCCTGGGCTGCGAACCCAGTGCCCAGACACGCAGTCTGGTGGATTTGCCGGCACGCTCGATCAGCCCTGCCAAATCCTTACCCACGACGGTCTCTCTGCGCCTGCGCCCCTTGGCCGCGGTCGGCTTTTGCCTGCGCTTTGAGCCCGGTCACCGGCATGCTCGTGAGCGCGGCGGCCATCTGCTGGGACAATGTCGCCAGACCTTGCAAACCTTGATTGAACAGCATGGCGGCTGGCCCTGTGAGGCTGGCCCCAATCAGTTGATTGCCTACTTTGGTTATCCCGAGTTGCTGGAGTCGCCCGTCGCGCAAGCAGCCGCATTGGCACGGGTTGCGGCAACCTTGCGCATGGATGAACACGTCAAGCTGAGCATCGCCCTGCACGCCGATCTGGCCATGGACGATCAAAGCGCTTACCCCGATCCCTGGGGCCAACTTGCACAAGTGGTGCTGCCCTTGAGCTGGGAAGCCAGCCCCGGCACGCCACGTATCAGCGTGCAGGCCGCTCTGCGTCTGGACACCAAGGATGTGCAAGGCCCGCTGGGCCGCCAGAGCGAAGCGCTGTGGCTGAATCTGAGCCCTTCCGACGCAGACCCTACGCGTTTAACCAGCCGCGTCTATGGCCGCTCGCAAGAGTTCGACCATCTGGTGCAAGCCTGGGCGCATATCGGTCCCAACCGTGCCTTGCATCACATTGCCATTCACGGTCGCGCTCATATCGGCAAGAGTCTGCTGGTGCAGTCTCTGGCGGACTATGTGCAGAAAACCGCCCACCACTGCATTGTGCTCAATTGTCGTGAAGACAAGCGTCGTGTGGCCTGGCATCCGATTCGCCTCTGGCTGCACGAGCAGATTGCCGACTACCTCACCTCGCAAAACGGCAAGCAGCGCGATCCCTTCTCCGTGCAAACCTTGCAAGAGGCACTGGAAATCAGCCCCAAACAGGCCCAGTCCCTGCATCAATGGCTAAATAGCGGCCCGGACGAGCAAGACCTGAACGAGCCTTCCACGGCTCATATGGATTTATTGTTCAATTTGCTCAGCGGCCCGGGCAATTCGCCACGCCGTCGCTTGCTGATTATTGAAAACGTGCAATGGGCCGACCCGCCTTCCCAGCGCCTGATCCGCTTGCTGGCGCACACGGCCCCGCGTCACCCGACCTTGCTGCTGACAACCAGCCGCAAACCCGGTCATGGACTGGAACGTGCCGAGCACCTGAGCCTGCGTACACTGGATCGCTCCAGCATCAACAGCCTGTTAAGCGGCCAACGGGGACAAAGGCTGGCGCGCGATAAACGCAGCCGCCTGGTCCGCTTAAGCGCAGGCAATCCAGGCCATGCCAACGAGCTGCTGCGCTGCCATGAGCTCAATAGTGAATGCAGTGATGCCTTGTGCCTGACTGACCTGGTCTGCACCCAGTACCACAGCCTCCTGCCCGCAACACGCCACATCCTGACCAGCATCGCCTTGCAGGCACAGCCTATTTCCATCGACGAGCTGGCTCTGATGCTGCGCCTGGAAAACACCGCCTTGAGCAGTGGACTGGACACGCTGGCGACGCTGGATCTGATCGATGTGCATGACAAGCATGTCTCCTGTCTGCCGCTGGTCTCCCAGGCACTGGAACGTGTGGCGATGCAGGAAGAACTGCGTCAGGCCCACTACGCCATCGCCCAGCACGGCATACGCCGCCGTCACGCGCCCGAGTACATTGCCCTGCATCTGTGCGAAGCGGAAAGTCCGGAAGCCGCCTTCTGGTGGCAGCGTGCAGCCCGCGAAGCGCTGGCACAGGACGACCTGCGCCAGGCCAGCCAATACCTGCAGCGCTCCTTGAACCGCAGCGAATTGATTGAAGACTTGCAGGTTCGCCAAACCCTGCAATTTGAATGTCGCATGTTGCAAGGCGCGATTGAGTCCTCGTTGTACGGCCCCGCCTCCGCCTCTACGGCCATGGCCTACGAGCTGGGCCATGAGCTGCATGACGAGCATGACTCGGATCAGGTCATGATCAGCTTGTGGACAGCCTGGACAGCCTTTCAAGCCCAGGGCAATTTCGAGCAAGCCCTGCAAAAAGCGCGCCAGTTACTGGCTCTGGCCAATGAAACCAGCCACGATCAGAACCGCAGCTGGGCCTTGTACGCCATTGGTCAGCACGAGCTGTGGAAAGGGAATGTCACCAATGCCATCCAGACGCTGAACCTGAGCCTGGCCGTCTTTGATGACCTGAAGGAGCAGAACGGTCGTCAGGCCATTGCCGAGCACTTTCCTCAGTCCATTACCTTTGGAACCCTGAGCGTCGCCCTGGCCTTGAAAGGCAATATGGATGCTGCTCAGCAGCATGTCCATCTGGCCTTGCAATCCTTGCGTGTGGATACCACTTTTTCACTACGCGCCATTACGCACTTGTTCGTCATGCAGGCCTACTACCTGATGGAACAGCTTGAAGACTGTCAGCAAGTGGCCGAGCTGTCCTTGCAAGAGCTGCAAAAATCGCATAACCCCGAGCCCTGGTCTGCACTTAGTCGCTCTTACCTGCACTATTGCCAAGTGATGTTGCAAGGCCGAGAAACCAGCCTGCAGTCCCTGCTCGATTGCGTACAGATCGCCCAGTACGGTCTACCCATCAGCACCGATGGCCTGATGAGCCGTATTGCTCGCGCCATGATACGTCTGGGTCGCAGCAATGAAGCCATGCCCTGGCTGGACAAGGCTGCCGCTCAAGGTCTGCGTTATGACACCAATAGTCTGGGCACCGAGCTGCACTGTGTGCGCGGAGACGCCTGGATGGCGCTGGGCGAGAACGCACAAGCCTTGCAGGAATGGAATCTGGCCGAGCAACACATGGAAAAACATGGCTTGCATCGCTACGCAGACTGGATTCAGACACGCCGACAGGCCGTGCAAAAGCTCAAGGTCTAGTCAATAAAACCAGCAAGCACAAGAAAATGCTCCCAAGGAATCAGCTTGATCCTTGGGGGCATTTCAGATCCACTACCGATAATTGAATCGGCTTAAAGCAGCCACTCGATCGGCAGGATAGACAAGACGCCTACCCCGGCTCGACGCCAGATATTGGCATTCGGCTCGGAGGTGAAAAAGCGCTGGGTGCCGTCTTCGTTCAACTGAATCCACACCAGATCACCGTTTTCATCCAGTTCCACACGATAGCTGCGGTAAGGCAGGACGTCCTCAAAACTCTTGGACAGGGCTTGCGCCATTTCAGGGCTCTCGATAATAAAGCCCAGCTCCGTATTCAAATTGACCGAACGCGGATCGAAATTAAAAGAGCCCACAAACAGGCGCTTACCGTCTACCGCAAAGGTCTTGGCATGCAGAGCCGAACCCGAGCTACCAAAAGGCCCGGAGCCGTGACGCGTAGGCTTGTCCATGGTGGGCCGCAGCTCCAGTAACTGCACCCCAGCTTCCAACAAGGCTTTACGTCGTTTCGCATAGCCTGCATGTACGGCCGTCACGTCCGTTGCAGCCAGGGAATTGGTCAGGATACGGACCTTCATGCCAGGCCGCTTCATCATGTCCTCAAAGGCCCGTACACCTGCAGCGGTAGGCACAAAGTACGAGGACACCAGGTCCACCTGGCTGGTGGGCTTGCCCAGCACATGGTCCATTTGCCAGACCATCAATTGCTCAGGGTTGACCGGGCCCAGGGCCTTGGCCGGATCATCACTGATCATGGTGGTCCGCGCCCACTGGAAATCCAGCTCGCCACGCACCAAATGGCTGACCAGATCCGATTCACGCAGCACCTGCTGGTAATCCTTGGCGCGTGGTTGCGCTTCGGCTTCCTGCAACTTAGCCTGAAACTTCATCAGGGCTTCCGAACCACCCGTTTTGATCAGGCTGTCCACCGGATAGGCCGATTGACTGGCCCAGTAACGGTCAAAATCCTTGGAGACGTCCTGCACCACCGCGCCAATTGCCATCACGTCCAGATCCGCAAACAAGACGTCCTGAGTCGCACCGAAGTACTCATCGCCCACATTGCGCCCACCAATAATGGTGACCTGGTTATCCACGGTAAAAGACTTGTTGTGCATGCGCCGGTTCAGACGGGAAAAGTCCGTCAGAAAACCCAGAGGTTTGGGCCAGCGCAGCACAAAGGGGTTGAACAGCCGTACCTCGACATTGGGGTGAGCGTTCAAAGCGGCCAAGATATCATCCAGCCCGGTGATGCCGTTGTCATCAATCAACAAGCGCACACGCACGCCACGCTCGGCAGCCTGCAATAAAGTGCCCAGCATCAAGGTGCCGGTGGTGTCGCCCCGCCAGATGTAATACTGCACGTCCAGCGTTTTTTGAGCGGCAAAGGCTAACAAGGCACGGGCAGCATAGGCATCATGTGGATCGAACAAAGGATAAATGCCCGACAAGCCAGGATGCTGCTGAACTAAGGGAGCCACTGCCTGGCCAATCATGGTTTCCTTGGCCTGATCCAGCGGCAACGCCTCGCTGTGGCTACGTCCTTCCAGCGAAGGCAGGGCACAGCCTGTCAGGCCGGCCAGCAAGGCCCCACCCGCCATCAAGCTGCGCCAGAAAAAGGACGGTGCTTGTCCCGTAGAACGAGGAATCGTCGGCTTTTTGGCGGGGTCGATTTTCATGAAGGCATCTCTGTGGACATGGACATCGCTCAACATAGTAGCACCGCCCTCGGGACCAGGCCTGAGCATGTTTCGCAATCAATACTTGCAGCAAGTGGCAGGGCGGACAACAATAAAGCATCCACCCATTCTTTAAACTTGAAATAAAAGTAGCATGCCCCCCGCAACATCTCCTGCCTTACTGCCCCGTCACCTTGCCATTATGTTGCTGTTAATGCTGGGCAGCTCCTTCGCCGCCAACCATATCGCGGCCAAAGTGGCGCTGGACCATGGCACCGGGCTGATCATCTCGGTTATCTTTCGCTCGGCCGCGGCCACCCTGGCCTTGAGCATGCTACTGATCTGGCGCAAGCAAGCCCTGTATGTGCCCCGTCAGTATCTGGGCTGGCAACTGATGCTGGGCGGGCTGATCACCATGCAGTGCATGCTGATTTATTCCTCCATTGCCCGTATCCCCGTCGCCTTGGCCTTGCTGGTGGCCAATATGTACCCGATTCTGCTGGCGCTACTGACCTGGATACTGGGCGGGCACAAACCCACGCGCAAAACCTCCATCATCATGATGGCAATTCTGGTCGGCCTCTTGTTGGCGCTGGACGCTCCCAGTCTGATCAAGGGCGCAACGCTGGATGGGCAGTGGGTCCTGGGCGTGGTTTGCAGCCTGCTGACCGCCCTGACCTTTGCGATTGGACTGTGGATTACAGAAAATAAACTGGCGCCCTTGCCCGGCCTGGTACGCAGTTTCTGTACCATCAGCCAAACTTTGGTCTGCCTGATTGCACTTAGCCCTCTGGGACTGCTGCCCGGTGGCTCTTCCCTGCCCCACGACGCTGTAGGCTGGATTGCCCTGTCTCTGGTCTGTGTGCTGTACACCACGGGCTTTGTGACCCTGTTTGTGCTGGCTCCCCGCCTGGACATGACACGCAATGCGCCCTTCATGAATATGGAGCCGGTGGCCTCGCTGATTCTGGGCTGGCTGATTCTGAAACAAACCTTGAACTCCACCCAATTGCTCGGTGGCGCGGTGGTGCTGAGCGGGATTGTGGCATTGGCCTACCAGCGCGCCCCACGCAAGTAAGTCTCAGACCCTGGACAGAAGGCGCTGCCAAACACGGGGCAGCACCTCTATCAAATCCTCCGGGATCAATCCGGGACCAAACTCCAGGGCGGCCTGTGAATGCAGCCAGACAGCCGCCCCCGCCGCTTCAAAGGCAGGCATGCCTTGGGTCAGCAAGCCACAGACCAGACCCGCCAACACATCCCCGCTGCCTCCAGTGGCCAACCACGGCGGGGCGCAGGCATTGATCAAGGCCCGCCCATCGGGCGCGGCAATAACAGTATCTGCTCCCTTCAACACCAGCACGGCACCACATTGCGTAGCAGCCAGTCGCGCCGCTTCCAGACGATCCGGCACTTCCTCAAAAACGCGGGCAAACTCGCCCGCATGAGGGGTCAACACGCACTGCTCATGCAAGGCATCCCATAACTCCTGGGGCTGTGCTGCAAAGCTGCTGATGGCGTCCGCATCCAGAACACAAGGTCGCCCCGTTGCCAGCAAAGCCAAAGTCAGGCGACGGGTTTGCTCGCCCAGTCCCGCACCCGGCCCCACCAGCCAGGCGCGAATGCGCTCGTCCGTGGTCAGAGTGTTATCCAAGGGGGCCACCATGATGCTGTCCAGTGCCCCGGCGTACACCGACCAGACCGAGGGTGGCACAGCCATGCTGACCAGTCCGGCTCCAGCGCGCTGTGCTGCACGAGCCGCCAGACGGCTGGCTCCGGTCATCCGTTCGCCGCCAACCACCAAAGCATGCCCACGCGTGTATTTATGGCTCTGGGCACCCAACTGCGGCAGATGAGCATGCCACAAGGCAGGTTCATTCAACCAGGTATTGGCCTCTTGCAAGGCCGGCGCTGGCATGCCGATTTCGGCCAGCTCCAGCTTGCCGCACAAGGCACGGCCCGGATACAGCACATGGCCCGGCTTGTAGCGCACAAAACTGACTGTCACCGTGGCAGGGGCGACCACACCGCGCACCTGCCCGCTGGCGCCATCCAGGCCCGATGGCACGTCAATGGCACATACAGGAACCTTGGAAGCCGCCAAAGCCTGAATCAAGGCGGCTGTCTCGCCCTCTACATCACGATCCAGGCCTGCTCCCAGCAAACCATCCACCACCACCGAAAAGCGTCGAAAGTCCGGGCACTGACTTTCCCAGCGACCCTGCCATTGCGTTTGCGCCCAGGCGGCCGTACCCTGCCGTACAGACGGGTCCACCAGACTGAACACGGAAACCACCCGCCCCTGCTCGCGCAGAATTTGCGCCGCCACCAAGGCATCCCCGCCGTTATTACCCGGCCCGCACAAGAACAGCACCGCTCCTTGCGGCCAATGGCGCTGCACGGTACGCGCCACCGCACTGGCAGCGGCCTGCATCAATTGCTCGATGGATACCCCGAAAGCCGGAGCGGCTGCATCCATGCTGGCGCACTGTGCCGGACTGTACAGGGCCTGTTTTCCGGGCGCGGCACTCAGGGGCAAAAAACCATATTGGGACACAAAGGGCATGGCAGGCTCACAAAGACAGAAATCAAAACGTCCCTACGCTGCACGGGCTGGTCACCCGCTGGCGGCCTGCTGAAAACAGAAGGCGTCAGGTCCTGGGCGGCCTGGAGACAAAAAAAGAACGGGTCGCCGCCCGTTCTCTTATCTTAGTGCGAAAAGTTTGAATGCAGAACTGTCGCAACAGCCACCACCTAGGCCGACGGCTGTTCTTGTCTATCCTTGACAGAGCCGACGGACAGTTCACGCGGCACATCCACCCCGTTCTTGATCGCGATGATCTCGGCCATGATGCTGACGGCAATCTCTGCCGGGGTCTTGCTGCCTATATACAAACCAATCGGACCTTTGAGCTTGTCGATTTCCTCGGCCGTCAGATCAAAGTGCTCGGCCAGGCGTTCGCGACGGCTCTGGTTATTACGTCGCGAACCAATCGCCCCCACATAAAAGGCACTGCTCTTGAGCGCCTCCAGCAAGGCCATATCATCCAGCTTGGGATCGTGCGTCAGGGCCACAATGGCCGTACGCCGATCCGGCACGCAGGCAATGACCTCATCGTCCGGCATGCCGCTAACTACACGTGCACCCGTCACGCTCCAGCCTTGAATATGCTCGCTGCGCGGATCGCAGACCGTCACATCAAAGCCGTTGAACAAGGCAATGGTCGCCACGTACTCGGACAGTTGCCCACCACCGATCAGCAAGAGCCGATAGGACGGGCCAAAAGTCACCGACAGGCGGTCCTCGCTTAAATGCAAGGCAGCCGGAACACGGGTGGCACTGCCCCAGGCACGGCCAGTTTGCAGATCCACATGACGTTGCACCAGATGGCGCTGCTCCAGCAAGCTCAGCAATTCCGACATTGCTTGCGGGCAGGGATTGAACTCCACCAGCAAACGGATCGTGCCGCCGCAAGGCAGGCCAAAGCGATGCGCCTCATCCGCGCTGACGCCATACGTCAGCATCTGAGGACAGCCATCGCCATGCAGGCGCTTATCCGCCCCTTCGGGTTCGTGATAGGCACGGATCAGATCGTCCTCGATACAACCACCCGAGACCGACCCGACCACCGCCCCACCTTTTTCCAGAGCCATGATGGAACCCTCTGGACGGGGGGACGAACCCCAGGTCTGCACAACCGTAACCAAAATGGCATCACGTCCTTGTGCGCGCCACTCGTGCAACTGGCGCAATACCCTGACATCCAGGCTCTCCATATGTGTCTCCAGTCTTTCCTGTGTTTATTTGAATACCGGCATACCGCCACCCTCGCCCGAATCATCAAACGGATTCAGGTCGGCACCGTATTCGTCCTGCATTTCGATCGTGACTGTATTGGGATCAACTTGGGCGCCCGTTCCCTTGTAATGCGTCACCATGCCGGGGAACAGCAACACCACAGCAATCATAACAATCTGGATGCAGATAAAGGGTACGGAGCCCCAGTAAATGTCGCCTGTGGCCACACCCGGGATCTTCTTCTTGGTCACTTTGTCGATGTAATCATCCTTGGGCGCCACCGAGCGTAAATAAAATAGTGAGAAGCCAAATGGTGGATGCATAAAGGATGTTTGCATATTAACGGCCAAGAGCACGCCAAACCAGATTAAATCGATGCCCATCTTGTCAGCCACCGGCCCCAGCAAAGGCACGATGATGAATGCCAGTTCGAAGAAATCCAGGAAAAAGGCCAGTACAAACACCAGCACACTGACCAGAATCAGGAAGCCGTATTCACCGCCAGGCAGGTCAATCAGCAGGTGCTCCACCCACAAGTCGCCATCCACGCCACGGAAAGTCAGCGAGAAGATGGTGGAACCGATCAGAATGAACATCACGAAGCAGGACAGCTTGGCCGTGGTATCCATAGCTTGCTTGAGCAGATCGGTGCTCAGACGACGACGGCTGACCGCCATCAGAATAGCACCGACTGCGCCCATCGCACCGCCTTCCGTGGGGGTGGCAATACCCAGGAAAATTGTGCCCAGCACCAGAAAGATCAGGCCCAGGGGCGGGATCATCACAAACACCACGCGTTCTGCCAGCACCGACAGCAAGCCCAGCTTCAGCCATTTGTTGATCAGGGCCAGCACGAAAGCCACACCACCAACCAGCAAGATGCAGATAATAACCTTCTCATCTACCGGGCCGTTGGGATCAACCCAAAACTCGTCCAAGATATAACCGGCCACCAGCGAGATCAACAGCAACACGCACAAGGAGCGCGCACCGGAACGGCCATTGGCCTCCGAATAAGTGCGATGTTCGGCAGGAATCGGTGGCACATCCTTGGGACGCAGCACGGCCAGAATCAGGATGTAAAGCAGATAAGCGCCTGTCAGCACCAGACCAGGCACCATGGCACCACGGTACATATCGCCTACCGAACGGCCCAACTGGTCAGCCAGCACAATCAGCACCAGCGACGGCGGAATAATCTGCGACAAGGTGCCTGAAGCGGCAATCACGCCCGTGGCCAGTCTGCGGCTATAACCGTAGCGCAACATGATGGGCAAGGAGATCAGGCCCATGGAGATCACCGAGGCTGACACCACACCTGTGGTTGCAGCCAGCATGGCACCCACAAACACCACGGCAATGGCCAGACCACCAGGCATGGAACCAAACAGCTGACCAATCGTATCGAGCAGGTCTTCTGCCATGCCGGAGCGTTCCAGAATCAGCCCCATGAAGGTAAAGAAGGGAATGGCCAGCAAAGTATCGTTGGCCATGATGCCAAACACACGCAGCGGCAGCGCCTGGAACAGGGACCAGTTGAACAGGCCCATTTCCACACCGATCAGACCGAACACCATACCGTTGGCGGCCAGCGCAAAGGCAACCGGAAAGCCCAGCAGCAAGAAAACAATCAGCGACGCAAACATCACTGGCGCCATATTGGCGACAAATAAATCCATCATGATCTGGTTCAGCCTTTGTGTTGATGCGCTAACTTGGCCTCGGCTTGCCGAGCAATTTCTTCAGCCAGCAGCTCTTCGGGCGATTTTTCCTGCAACTTCTTGTTGGGGTTGGGGCAGGCACCGCGCAAGAAACCAATGCACTTGATCAGGTGCGAGATCCCCTGCAAGGAAATCAGGGCAAAGCCGATGGGAATAATCAATTTGGCAGGCCAGCGAATCAGGCCACCGGAATTAGAAGACACTTCCTGGCTCAGGTAGGAGTCCATGAACACCGGCCAGGACAAGGCCATGATGGCAATACAGGCCGGCAGCATGAACAGCACCACACACGCGGCTTCGATCACAATCTGCTTGCGCTCGGACAGGCGTGAGGCCAGCACATCCACACGCACGTGCTCATTGCGCAAGAAGGTATAGCCGCCCGTCAGCAGGAACAAGGCGCCAAACAAATACCACTGCACCTCCAGCCAGGCATTGGAGCTGGAGTCAAAGAACTTGCGCGCGATGGCGTTATAAGAGCTGATCACGACAACCAGCAAAACCACCCACATGACCACCCGGCCACATAGCTGATTCAGGCTGTCGATCGCCCTGGATAGTTTGAGTAAAGATTGCATCAATCCCCCAGATTTTCTGCGTTGAAGTTAGTTGGAATCTAATGAGACCGAAAACGGGTGGCGCGCTTTTCGACTGCATCCAGCAGGAAGTACAGCGCCAGTCCCATGACGGCCAGAATGAACAGGGCGGAAAACACGCGCACCGTGTCGAACACCCCTTGGGCGCTCATGATCACAAAGCCCAGGCCACGCTGGGAGGACACGAACTCGCCCACAATAGCCCCTACCAAAGCCAGGGACAGAGCCACTTTCAGGCCCGCCATGATCGATGGCAGCGCAGAGGGCAGGCGCACTTTGAAAAACAGGGCAACCGGCCCGCCTTTCAAAACCCGGCCCAGGTCCAGAATGTCGGGCGAGACCGAGCGCAAGCCTTGCACCGTATCCACAATCACGGCAAAGACGGCGATCAGAAAAGCAATGGCCACCTTGGGCTCGTAGCCGGTACCCATCCAGACCACGAACAGCGGTGCCAAAGCCACTTTGGGAATGCTGTTGAAACCCACAATCAGGGGATAGCAAAAACGCTCGAAGAGCGGTGAACCCACGAGGGCGACGGCAATCAGCACGCCGCCTACGGCGGCCAATACAAATCCAGCCAGCGTGATGCCGAGCGTGTATAACGCTTGACCCATGTACCAACCCAGTTCGCCATACAAATCCTCCAGAATCAGCGAGGGGCGCGGCAAAATCACTTCCCGCACCTGACCCAGCCAACAAATTAATTCCCATGCCAACAGCACCACGACGGTAGAGACCACGCCCGCCAACCAGCTGGGCATTGAACGCAAGGCTTTATTCATGGCTGTCTCCTGCACCATCGGCAATGCCGAACAATTGACGGATATGAGCGACATGCCGGCCGAACTCCGGGGTCTCGCGCAAGGACAGCGGGCGCGGACGAGGAAAGTCGATCTTGATCTGCTCCAGAATGCGGCCTGGACGAGACGAGAACACCAGCACGGTATCGCCCAGGAAAACGGCTTCGGCAATGCCGTGCGTCACAAACAAGGTGGTGTTGCCCGTTTTCATCCAGATGCGCTGCAATTCGGCGTTCATGTTGTCGCGCGTCAGTGCATCCAGCGCACCGAAAGGCTCATCCATCAGCAGCAGGCGCGGATCATCCACCAAAGCACGGCAAATGGAGGCCCGCTGGCGCATGCCTCCAGACAACTGGCGTGGATAGCTGTCGGCAAACTGAGACAGGCCGGTCAAGGCCAGCAATTGATCCACCTTGTCCAGATAATCGGCCGTGCGCTTGCCGGCAAACTCCAAAGGCAAAAGAATGTTGTCGCGTATGCTGCGCCACTCCAGCAAGGCATCGCGCTGGAACACCATGCCCACCTGGTCGGGCGGGCCGCTGACGGGTTGCTGGTCTACCGTCAGGGAGCCGCTGCTGATGTTTTCCAGCCCGGCCACGCAACGCAGGAAGGTGCTTTTCCCGCAGCCGCTGGGGCCCAGAATGCTGATGAACTGGCCGGGTTGAATATCGACATTGATGCCGTCCAGCGCCAGCACATCACGCGCGCCCTCAAAGCGCTTGCGCACATCTTGAGAAAGTACCCGCGCCGCCATTACTTCAGCTCCAGACTGCTCAGGGATTGCGGGGTGACCACGCCGGACTGGTAATAGTCCGTGGCCTTCTGACCGGCAGGAATCAGCTCTACCCGTTCCAGCGTGGCAACTGTCTTGTCCCAGTCCGCAGGCTGGTTCACGCCGATACTGCCTTGCTCCACAGCCGGGCCAAAGTAGGTTTTAAGAATGTTCAGCTGGTCCAGCAAAATGGCTTTGTCCAAACGCGCATTGGGGCGTTGCGCCACAATCGCATCCACCGCTTCTTGCTCGTGACCGCTGTAAATGTAGTTCCAGGACTTGGCCACCACATTGGAAAAAGTCGCCAGCTCCTGTCCCCGGCTGGCTAGCTTGGCTTCGCTGGTGAACAGGCCAAAGCTGACCATATCCAGGCCGTGCTGGGCGAAAGGAATGGCATTGGAGGCGCGCTGACGCGACACCGAAGCCAGTACAAATGGAATGGTGGAGATCACGGCATCAGCCCGCCCCACCGCATAGGTCGCTGCCTTGCCAGCCGCATCCACACTCAGCAGATCCACATCGCTGCGACGCAAGCCGCCCGCCGCCAGAAACGCATCGACAAAAGGCGCTTCCAGAGAACCGGCGGTATAGGCGATCTTGCGTCCCTTCAAACCCTCCGGCCCGCTAATACCCGAATCCTTGGGCACCAGCACGCCGATATCGCTGGACGTGGCAAAGGTGGCCAGCCCTTTGACTGGCAAGCCTTTGCTGCGTGCAATCACCATGGAGGCCAGCGCTGCCTGGCCCACATCAAAGCGATCACTGCCACCCACGATCTGCACCGCCGTGACAGAACCGTTGCCATCTTCCAGCCGTACATCCAGGCCAGCCTGCTTGAACCAGCCCTTTTCCACGGCCAGATGAAACGGTGCATGGACGGCCCAAGGGGTCCAGTCCAGCTTTACATTCAAGGGCTCGGCTGCCGCCCCCCAGGTGCTCAACAAGAAGGTGGCCCCGATTGCGAGGCGCACACGTCCCCCCAAAGCTTTACGCTCCGTCATCTCCTTACCCCCGTTTTATTTATCGTCTTGCGTCGTCTATGCGCTTATGAGCGCCGGAAAAGTCCCTTGAAGCGGTCCCACAAAATGCTGAAGAACATCTTGACCGGATTGAACTCGGCCACCACCGGCTCTTCGCCTTCGGCCAGCGGTTTTTCCAGGCGCAGGTTCACGTTCTTGCCGAACTCCGCAATCATGCGGCGCACGAAATCCTGAACCAGCCCGGAGCGCGAAAACTGCGCCAGTGGCCCTTGCAGCGAATACACCAGCTCCACTTCCACGCGGCTGCGCGCTTCGCCATCCGGATTGACCTGAAAGCTGACATCGCCACGGGCACGCGATTGGCTCAAGGAGTCCACGCCCTCACCGCGCAGCACGGCAGCACGGCGTTCGTTATCCTCTTCCAACGTGGCATTACCCTTGAAGGCAGCCGACATGGGGCCAAATTTGATGGCGATCTTGCCCTGCACCGTAGCCCCTTCCTGGGACTCGATAATCGCGCCGGGAAGACAGCCCGCCACCTTGGGCAAATCCTTCATGAAAGCCCAAACCTGATCGGCCGGGAAACGGGCATCAAAACCACCTTGAATGGCCTGGCCCTTGCCCTTGTCGGCACTGCCGGACGCGGCAGGTGCAGCAGCGGCCACCGGAGCGGGCGTCTGCACTTCTTCCTGTACCGCTTCAAAAGTCGTAAAGCCGTTCTGGTTCCAGTCTTGCTGCACGTTCTGCACCACGGCAGCGCGCAAGGCTTCTACCTGGGCATCGGGCTGATCGCGCAGGGCTTGCAGCACGGACAGAATGGCGGCTGTAATGCCTTGATAGCCGGTGCAGCGACAAATATTGCCGGACAACTCAATACGCACACGGGCTTCGTCTGCATCGGGCAAACGCAGCACGATGTCGCGGCTGGTCGCCAACATGCCAGGCGTACAGAAGCCGCATTGCAAGGCGTGTTTTTCCGAGAAAGCCGTACGCAGACGGCTCATGATCGGATCGTCATCGTAGCCTTCCACGGTGGTGACTTCGTGGCCATCACAAGCACCGGCAAAAGTGATGCAGGAGCGCACTGGACGGCCATCCACCAGCACCGTACATGCGCCGCACACACCGTGTTCACAGCTCAGGTTGGTGCCGGTCAAACGGCTTTTCTCGCGGATGAAATCACCCAGATGGGTGCGCGGTTCGGCCTCGTGCTTTTGCTGACGGCCGTTAACTTGAATCGAGATTTCTGCCATGTCTTAACCTTTCACACCCAGCGCTTGCTTCAGGCTGCGCTCTACTACCGTACGGAACAGCACCTGATGAGCTTCATCCCGTTGTGCCAGATACGGCTGCAAGGCCGCTGCAATCGTGTCCCCTTCCAGGACGGCGGCCCCTTGTGCAGCCACGTTCACGGCCAGCTCGGGCAAGGAGCGCGGGGCGCCTTCCATGGCTCCAATCACTACGCGCGCCGTGCGGGTGGCCGGGTCGAAATAGCAGGCACAACTGGCATCGGCAAACTCGCCCACTTTGCGGGTAAATTTGTAATAACCCCAACGGGCCGAACCGGACACTTCAGGTACATCCACAGACTCGATGAACTCACCGGCTTCCAGCACCGTGGTGTAGGCAGCCAGCATGAATTCGCTCATGGGAACCGTACGGCTGCCTTGGGTTCCACGCACATTGATGCGTGCGCCCAGGGCGGCACAGGTCAGCACCCAGTCTGCCGCCGGGTCCGCATGGGCCAGGCTGCCACCCAAGGTGCCGCGATTACGCACACCCCGGTAAGCAATGCGGCCTGCCACTTTCTGCATCATGTGGCCGCGCAGCAGTTCGTGAATGCCATCTTCAATCTGGGCGTGAGTCACAGCAGCGCCGATACGCACTTGCCCTTTATTGGCCGTTACCTGTCGCAGCTCGGGCACTGCCGACACATCCAGCACTCGAGCAGGGCGCACCAGACGCAGATTCAACATGGGGCCCAGGGACTGGCTGCCACCCATCAAGCGCACTGCGGAAGGGTCGCTGCCATAAGCGTCCTGGATCTGTTTCAGGCTCTGGGCCTGTTCATACTCAAACTTGGCGGCCTTCATGCCTGAACCTCCGACACGGGCTGTTTATCTTGCTGATTGGCGGGCTGTGCTGCAGCGCGAATGGCGCTTAGCAGTCGATGCGGTGTCACGGGGGTATGTGAGACCTGTGCTCCCGTGGAGCGCAAGGCATTATTGATGGCCGACATGATGGCGGCAGGAGGGGCAATCGCCCCGCCCTCGCCCATGCCCTTGGCACCAAACTCGGTATTGGGCGATGGGCTTTCCATGTGTTCGATATGAATATTGGGCACTTCGCAGGCACCGGGCATGACGTAGTCTGCCAGGGTCGATGCCAGCGGCTGAGCAAACTCGTCGTAGGGCATTTCTTCGTACAAGGCGGTGCCGATCCCCTGGGCAATCCCGCCTATGGTCTGGCCTTCCACAATCATTGGGTTGATCATGATGCCGCAATCTTCCACCACCACGTACTTGAGCACTTCCACCCCGCCAGTCTTTGGATCGACAGCCACCACCACGGCATTGCTGGCGTAGGTGAAGCTGCCGGTATCGACTTTGGGTTTGTAACCTACGGATAGCTCCAGACCTTGCGGGTCCACGTCCTCGGGCAAATGCTGCGGATTGATGTACCAGGCATCCGCCACTTGGGCGATGCTGACCTGGCGCCCCTCGGCGCTGAACATATCGCCTTGATGCTGAATGCTATCCACATCGGCTTTCAGCATATGCGCGGCAATCTTGCGCACGCGCGGCAGCAGCTCTTTACAGGCCTTGGACACCGCACCGCCAGACATCACCAGGGAGCGCGAGGCATACGTGCCGGTAGAGAATGGCGTGCGGCCCGTATCACCGTGCACTACTTTGATCCTGGCCACGGGAATACCCAGAATTTCGCTGGCGATCTGGGCAAACGAGGTTTCCATACCCTGGCCGTGCGAATGCACACCCACACGCACTTCCAGCCCACCGTCCGGGGTCATGCGTACAAAAGCCTGATCAAAACCCGGAATCACCGCAGTGCCCCAACTGGCGAACACGGACGTACCGTGTGCAGACTGCTCAGTATAGGAAGCCACACCCAGACCAATCAGGCGACCATCGGGCTCACCCTTGGCCTGACGAGCCAGCACAGCCTCCACATCCACCGCAGCCAGAGCGCAGCGCAGGCTTTCTGGATAGTTGCCCGAGTCGTAATGCTTGTTGGCCACGTTGACGTAAGGCATTTGCTCGCCTTGCACCAGGTTCATCAAGCGAATTTCCCAGGAGGGCTTGCCGACCGCCAGGGCGATCTGATCCATCATCTGTTCAATGGCCAGGCAGACACCCGTACGGGCAACGCCGCGGTACGGCATGAAGCCTGGTTTGTTGGTGCCCACACCGCGTGTGCGGCAGCGGTAGCCACGAAAATCGTAAGGACCGGGCAAGTTGCCCAGGGCCTGGCCTACTTCCAAACCCACGGTAAAGGGCCAGACCGAGTAAGCGCCACCATCAATATCAATTTCAGCATCCAGCGCCAGCAGGCGGCCTTCATTGCTGATGTGTGCTTTCAGGCGGTATTGGTGTTCACGGGTATTGGCGCCAGCAATCAAGTGCTCACGGCGGTCTTCCATGAAACGAAAGGGCTTGCGGAAGGTCTTGGCCAACCAGGCCACGCACAGCTCTTCCTGATGCAGCACGCATTTATAACCAAAAGCGCCGCCCACATCGGGGGAAATCACACGAACCTGCGCCTGATCCATACCCAGGAACTGGGCAATGCCAGTGCGGTGCATATGCGGGATCTGACTGCCGCAATACACCACCAGTTGATCGGCCTGGAAATCCCAATAGGCCAGAACGGCCTTGCCTTCCATCGGCAACATGCACTGACGTGACAGGCTGACCGAGTGCTCGATCACGCGATCGGCACGGGCGGCATGCTCTTCAAAGGCCACGTCCGAGCGCAGTGTCACAAACACATTATCCTGCCAGCCTTCATGCAACAGATCACCCTGCGCGGCCAGCGAGGCCGGCACACTGCCGTAGACCGGCAACTCGTCGTACAGCGCTTCAATCTCCTCCAGAACGTCCTCGGCCACGGCGCGGCTTTCACCAAAGGCCATGGCAACCGGCTCGCCCACATAACGCACACTGCCCGAGGCCAGCGGCGGCATGCTGGAGGCCTGATAACTGGGCAAGGTGGAAGCGGCGTAAATATCCAGACAGTCCGGCATATCGGCACGGGTAATAACCTGCGCACGTGCGCTGTCTTCAATACTGATCTGACGGATTCGGGCATGCGCCATGGGGCTGCGCAGGAAGGCGACTTCCTGCAGCCCCGGCATGGTCATGTTTCCGATGAAGTTGCCCCGGCCATTGAGATGGCGCGCATCCTCCTTGCGAAGAATACGCGCACCCACTCCTTGGCCACCCAGGCTTGACGGGTGACTGTGCTGACTCATTTCACTACCTTAAGAATGTGCTGCTTAACTGCGCTTGCCCAACTCGCTGAAGGTGAAGTTGTCCAGGGCACTTTCGGCAACCCGGAACCAACTGGCTTCCTGCTCCTGGAAGGCCTTCCAGCTTGGATAAATCTTGGCAAAATCGGCGTTGCTGTCCGACAGTTCCTTCCACAGTTCCTGGGACTTGTCGTAGGCGGCCTTCATGACGTCCTTGGGGAAGTAACGCAGCTTGGCCCCATCGGCCACCAGCTTGCGCAGAGCGCCGGGGTTCAAGGCATCGTACTTGGCCAGGCTGAGCATGGTCTGCTCATTACAGGCCGTCTCGAATGCCACTTTGAAGTGCGCAGGCAAGGCTTCCCAGGCGTCTTTATTGACCATAGAGGTCAGGGACGCACTACCCTCGAACCAGCCGGGGGAGTAGTAGAAGGGAGCGACTTTGTTCAAGCCCAGTTTTTCGTCGTCGTAAGGGCCAATCCACTCGGCCGCATCAATCGTGCCCTTTTCCAGCGAGGAGTAAATATCGCTAGGAGGAATCTGCTGGGGCACGGCACCCAGTTTGGACAGCACCATGCCGCCGATGCCACCGATACGCATCTTCAGACCTTGCAGGCTGTCCAGGTCCTTGATTTCCTTGCGGAACCAGCCCCCCATCTGCACACCCACGTTACCCGCCACAAAGTTGACGATGTTGTACTGGCTGTACATTTCGCGCAGCAGTTTCAGGCCACCACCAAAGTGCACCCAGGAGTTGTGCTGACGGGCATTCATGCCAAAGGACAAGCCAGTATCAAACGTTACGGCGGTGTTCTTGCCCACAAAAGCGGTACTGAGCACGTGGTTGCATTCGACCGTGCCGTTGCTAATGGCATCCATGTTCTGGGCATAAGGCACCAGCTCGCCACCGGGGAAAGCGCGGATTTCGAACTTGCCTTCGGTCAGTTCGCTGACACGTTTGCACAGCGCTTCGGCCGAACCATAAATGGTGTCCAGGCTTTTGGGCCAGCCGGTAGACATACGCCAGCGCACGGTGGGGCTGTTCTGCGCAATTGCAGGGGCGGCTACGGCTGCCAAACCCGCACCCGCAACCGTTGCCGATTTCAGCAGAAAACTACGACGCTCCATCACTCACCTCTTTGTATTTTTTAATGTATTTACACCCCTTGCTCGATAGGGGTCTGGGTAGTTTGCCCGCCAGTCTGGCTTGCAGCCCCGACAGCAACTGCCCGAACCTTGCCAAACCGTCCCCCCCGAGGGGCCAGACGGACGTTCCAAGCAGTGTCAGCACACTATGAAATTGACATTCACCACTTCGATAATAGTAAGTGTGCTGATTAATTAATTTTTGGTCAAGCAGGGAAACTACTGACGCATGTCCTTGATGAGATAAAGGAAAGCATCATCAATAGCTTAAGCCTCAACTAGCGCAATCCCTTATAAAAACGATATTTGATTTTATAATTTATACAGTATACTGACTAATTGAAAGCACAACCCGGAGACAACTTTGAACTGGATAAAAATTTCCGAAACCGATGCCATCGACAACGAAGAGTCCCTGGCAATCGAGTGGGAAGGCAAGAAACTGGCCCTGCACAAACTGGATGACGAGTTCCACCTGACCGACAACGTCTGTACCCACCAATATGCCCTGCTGTCCGACGGCTATCTGGAAGACGGTTGTGTGGAATGTCCGCTGCATCAGGCCAAGTTCTGTTTGCGCACCGGCAAGGCGATGAACGCCCCTGCCACGGTGGACATCAAGGTCTACCCGCTGCGCATTGAAGGCAACGATATTCTGGCCGACTTCAGTCAGGCCTGAGCTTTTTTCTGCTGACGAGACCTGCAACATCATGGCACACCACACTTCCGTACTGATCATCGGCGCTGGCCAAGCGGCTTCGGTGCTGGCGCGCGAACTGCGCAGCCTGGGCTTTAGCGGCAGCATCACCTTGGTAGGGGATGAAACTCACCTTCCCTACGAGCGTCCGCCCCTGTCCAAAGACGTGCTCAAGTCCAGCGCGACCACTGACAGCGTGTTTTTGCAAAAAGCCGAGTTCTATCAAGAACAGAATATTGAACTCTTGTTGGGCACCAGCGTGCAGTCTCTGGATTGCGCCACACTTCAGGCCAGCCTGAGCAATGGCCAGACCTGGAGCTTTGACCACGCGGTGCTGGCCACAGGCGGCGCGGCCCGCGAACTGGCTCTGCTGCCCGCCAGCCAGGCCAACGCCCTGTATCTGCGCACGCTGGACGATGCCCTGAGCCTGCAAGCTCGTCTGCAACCCGGTTTGCGCGCCCTGGTGATTGGTGGCGGCTTCATGGGTCTGGAACTGGCTTCTACCGCCAGCGAAACCGGCGCACAGGTCACTGTCATTGAAGCGAATGAACGTCTGCTGGCCCGCAACGCCCCTGCGCTGCTGTCGCAATGGTTGCTGGAGCGCTTCGAGTCGCAAGGCATCACCGTGCGCTTGGGTCAGGGAGTGCGTCAGGCCCACTTTGCGGCAGAAAACGAGCACCCCGTTCAGCTGGAACTAAATGATGGCCAGATCCTGAATGGCGATCTGGCCATTGTGGCCGCCGGTCTGAGCGCGAACTCCGCCTTGGCGCGGGCCAGTGGTATCGCGGTAGACGATATGACGGCCGGGATTATTGTGGATCGCCAGGGCCGCACCAGTGTGGCGGGCATTTATGCCGCTGGCGATTGCGCCACCCAGATCTGCCCCGATACCGCCGTGCGCACGCGCACCGAATCCTGGCAGAACGCCAACGAGCAAGCCCGTCAGGTGGCCCACGCCATTGCCGGGCAGGATGCTCCTGCTGCACCTGTCAGTTGGTTCTGGACGGACGTGCTCGGTTGCAACATTCAAATGCTGGGTCAAGGCAGCCCGGATCTGGACTATCAGGTACGCGGCGTCATGGACAGCCAGGGCGATGCCATCAGCTTCATGCTGCTGGCATTTGAAGGCCAGCATTTGCAACACGCAATTGGCGTCAATGCCGGCGCGGATCTACGCGCCTTGCGCAGCGTCATGGAACAGAACTTGCCTGTGGACCCGGCCATCGTGCTGGACCCGGCCACCAAGCTGCGCCAGTACGTGAAAGAAGCGGCTCGTACGACCCAAGTCTAAGAAAGAGAAGCGGCCTGCGCCGCCTCGTCATCCCGAATCATTAAAGAGTTATCAGAGGAGAACCCTATGTATCAGACGCAAACGGTGATAGGCCAGACGGTCGGGTCCAAAGACCGCCCTGTCGAGGAATGCACCTGGCCCGAGGATGTGCTCAACACCATTCCGGATTGGGTCTACACCAGCAACGACATTTACAACCGCGAGATGGAGCGCATTTTCCACGGTGACACCTGGAACTTTGTGGCCCTGGAAGCGGAAATTCCCGATTCGGGCGACTACAAGCGCTCGTATGTGGGCTCCACCCCAGTAGTCGTGGCGCGTGCGGAAGATGGCAGCATCAACGTGTTTGAAAACCGCTGTGCACACCGTGGTGCCGAGTTTTGCCGCCACAACCAGGGCAACACCAATGAATTTGTGTGCCCGTATCACCAGTGGTCTTACAGCCTGAAGGGTGATCTGCAAGGGATTCCTTTCAAGCGCGGTGCGAATAAAGAAGGCGGCATGCCGCGCAGCTTCAAGAACTCCGAGCATGGTCTGAAAAAGCTGCATGTGACAACGCACAACGGCGTCATTTTTGCATCCTACAGCGACAAGGTCGAGCCTATTACGGAATACCTGACGCCTGAAATTCTGAAGGATTTCGAGGCGGTGTTTCCCGGCAAGAAGCTGAAGATTCTGGGTTACTACCGTAACGAGTTGCCTTGCAACTGGAAGATGTACCACGAGAATCTGAAAGATCCTTACCACGCGACCTTGCTGCACTCTTTCCTGGTGGTATTTGGTCTGCTGGTGGCGGGCAACAAGTCGCAGATGTATGTGGACCCTGTACATGGTCGCCATGGCTATATGGCATCGGCCAAGTCCGAGGACAAGTACGCCGAGGTCAGCGAGGACAACAAGAAGGAAATGCGTTCGTTTGTGGACGATATGCGTTTGCGCGACGAGCGTTTCCTGGACTACATCAAGGAGTTTGATTCTCCCTGGTCGGTCACCATGCAGACAATTTGGCCCAATCTGATTGTTCAGCGCGAGATGAACACCTTGGGTGTGCGTCAGATTGTGCCCAATGGCCCCAACAGTCTGATCATGCAATGGACCATGTTTGGCTATGAGGACGATACCGAGGAGATGACTCGTCACCGTCTGCGTCAGGGCAACCTGATGGGCCCTGCCGGTTTCCTGGGTCTGGAAGACAACGAGGCCATGAAGTTTGTGCAGGAAGGGGTACGTCGTTCCAGCAGCGAGGTGAACATCATCAAGCTGGATGAAAGCAAGCTGGGTACGTCCAATACGCTGATCTCGGAAGCGGCTATTCGCTCCATGTACCAGTACTACCGCCAAGTGATGGATCTGTAAGACGAGCTGACTTATGAAAATGGATTTTTCTTTCAAACCCGCCCAGGTTTCTGTTGAGCGTGCTTTGGCGTTAAAGGCGGAAATTGAGCTTTTCAATGCCGAGTACTGTGCCACTTTGGATCGTGGCAATGTTGAGGACTGGCCCATGTTTTTTGTGGAGGACGCGGTTTACCGGGTCACTTCACGCGAGAACGCGGATCTGAATTTGCCGGTAGGTCTGGTCTATGCCGAAGGGCGCGACATGATGCACGACCGTGCGGTGGCCATTGCCCGCACGCAGATGTATGCCCCGCGCTACATGCTGCATCTGGTCACGGATGTGCGCGTGATCAGCGAGGCTGACAATGGCGATATTGAGGCCGAGGGCAATTTCATGCTGATGCAGACCTTGGTGGAAGGGCCTTCCACGGTGCATCTGGTGGGTAATTATTTCGATACCTTCACGCGTGTGGACGGTCGTTTGATGCTCAAGGAGCGTCAGGTGATTTTTGATACGTCCATCCTGGCGAATGATCTGGTGTTTCCGGTCTAAGTCCGGGGTTTGCTTCTGGTTTCAAAACTGTTTTTTGTGTGCTGTTTCCGAGCCACTTGAGTCAGAAGGTCTTCTGATTCCTTTGAGCACCCTTCTTTGTTGAGGGGTGCTTTTTTTTGCTTATTTATTGGGGCAAAGGGCTGATGCCTGGCGCAACATCAGAGATATGAGGCTTTAGGGCTGGTAGCGCAGGTTCTGGGGGCCTATCAAGCCTGGAGAGAATTAAGGTTAATCAGGGAACCGGGGGTAAAAGAAGTCTCTGTGAAAACGCCATTCAGTCGGCCTGCTGGGGTGTCCGGGCTGAGCACTTGCCGGTGCTGCGCACCGGTGCCCTTGTCAGGAGATAGCTACGGGCGCATCCTGAACTCACCCGGTACTTGGTCCCCCGGACCAAGTACAAGCGTCGGGTTCAAACAGCAGGATGCTTGCACCCCTACGCTATCTCCTGCCCGCGGCAAGTACTCTGATCCGCCCTGACACCCCAGCAGGCCGACTGAACGGCTCACAACGGCTTTTTATCTACCAATCTCTTACGGGCTCTTTGACCAAACAGGGCCTCGTGCCTTGCTCCTCTGCGTTTCCTAAACGCATATCGTTCTGCTCTTCTGCCCCCCCCTAAACCCCGAGAACATTCAGCCTCAGCCAAAGCCCCTCCTCCCTTCCCTTCCCTTCCTTTCTCCACCCATCCAATCTGGGCCCTCGCCTTTCATCCCACCTCTGCAAGTGCCGTTTGGGCTTTAACCCGTGTTGCTTGTTTTCTTGTGGGGCCCGGGGACGGCTTGGCGGGCGAGTCAGGGCTCTTGCCGCAGGCAGAGTGCTGGGGCGGGATGCAAGGGGCGTGCTGTTTGAGGAGCACGCTTGCGGTTTGTCCGGGGGACAAACCGCGCTCCGAGTTCACGACCCGCCCGCCCCAGCACTCTGACAAGGGAACCCACGCGCAGCGTGGGCAAGAGACCCGCCAAGACAAGCCGTCCCCGGGCCCCACAAGAAAACTATCCGCCGCCCTCACGCAAAGCCCAAACGGCACGTCCAGAAGAACTCCTCTATTGCTCCCAAAGCTCCACCAAACCCTTCTTAAAATGACTCACAAGACAGCCATCCCCTCACTCAAGACCTGACACAGCAATCCTTGCAAACTCACAACGCTGCCAAAAATAAAAAAGCCCCCGAGAGCCATACGGCTCCCAGGGGCACAGGTCCGATAGCCCGCCCCCAAGCGGCAGACCATCGATACTCAATTACAAGGCTATCAAAACAGACTTGTTAACGACGAATCATGTCTCATCAAGCACGGACGCCCATCCAGACCATGATGAAACACGTCGCTCTTTTCAAAAGCTCAAAAAAATTGAATAGCGTTAAAGATCGATCAACGTCATCGCCTCTTCACGTGTTGCCACGGTGGCGTACTTCTGACGCATATCGAACAGGTTCGCCTCGTGAGGCCCAATCGCACGGTCACCCACGCAATCCGATACCACCAGGGGGCGGAAACCCAGTTGCATCGCATCGACCACACTGGAGCGCACACAACCACTGGTCACGGCGCCGGCAACCAGCAGTGTTTGCACACCACGCTGGGTCAACCAAGCCGCCAAGGGCGTACCGAAAAACGCCGAAGGCACGTTCTTGCGAACGATGAACTCACCGGGCACAGGAGCCAGTTCCGGCACGATGTTGCTGTTGTGCGCGTCTTCGGTCAGACCCAGCATGCCGGGCACTTTAATGCTGAAGATGTTGTTATCAGCGCCATCGTCGGCATACACGATACGCGTATGAGCCACCGGCCAGCCCTGTTCACGCGCCGTTGCCAGCAACTTCTGCGTGTTCTCGATAGCTTCGGGAATATTGCCGCCACCAAACACGGCAGGATCCGCAAAGCCATTCACCAGATCAATAATCAACAAGCCGTAAGGAGCTTTAGGCTCCAGCGTCGACCCAAAACCTTGTTGAGCGTACACCGCTCCTTCATTCGTACTCACCAACGCCTCCGTCCAGTACTTTGCCGTCACGCACGACAGCACGGCCATCCAGGCTGACCGTGCAATTGCGCAAAGGAATATCAATGTGGCAGGCCGTCGTGCGATTGCCGCCAGCCTCGTTGTTCGGGCCCAGGGAGAACAGGAAGTTACCCTCGAACGCACGGGCATCCATGCCAATGGTGTTTTCACGCGAGTACAGACCCAGTGTGGACCAATGGCAACGTGGTTGCAGCCCCCAGCCGATATGCGAGATAGCGTAGCCCTCGGGGTCATTGAAGGACTTCATGTACTCGTCCAATAATTGCGCCTCAATGCCGCCTTCGATCTTCGTGGCATAACCATTCTCCACAGTCAGAATAATCTGCTCGGAGGAATACTTTTTCTGCGGCAGCAGGATGTCGCCCTTGTCGATCACAATGGTGCCGTTAGTGCCCAGCTCGTTCGGCCAGGTCAGCACGAAGCCACTAGGCCAGTGGTCCCAACGACCGGGCTCATCTACAAAACCGTATTCACGAATCGCGGGGAACTCACCCAGCGGGCAACGCAGATTGGTACCGGCAGGAGACGTAATGCTCATTTCCTTGGCCGCTTTAATCAGCCCCGCAGCCGCTGTCACACGCGCACGATCCGCTTCCGTTGGCACAGTGCGAACCAGAATCTCCGGTGGCTCCACCGCCAGCAGAATCTTCGTACCCGACTTCAGAATGTCAATCTGCTCAGGCGAGAACAACAGAGTCATCAAGTCCAGCACCAGGTCACTGGCCTTCAAAGCCGCGATTGCCGCCTCGTTGCCCGTCAAAGGCGTCGTGCCCAGATAAGCCAAAGGATCCCGGCTCAGTGCCTTTTCTGCATTCACAGGCAGCAGATCCAGACGATTTACCACCGCGCCCATGGACTGGGCCGCGATCTGCGCACACTGCATGGTTTGCTGATTCGTCGTGGAGCTGGTCAGCAGGGTCACGGTTTGACCTGCTTGCAGCTTGGACAGACGTAGAACCTCTTGCCATGCTTCGATAAGTTGATAATCACTCACTGCCATTTTGTCTCTCCTAGTGAGACACCTCGGCTTCAAACCGACATGCCTAATCACGACAGGGCCGCCTTGGCGGCCCCTGCTCAACATCACACCAAGCGCTGGCCCAGGAAGTCACCGAAGGCTTCGTAAAAGCCTGCTTCGTTATCCCAAGGAATCATGTGACCGGCATCAGGCACGCGAACGTGCTGAACGCCAGGGGCCAACTGCTGAATCTCGGCCACATCCTCGTCACGCACCACGTCACCACGCTCGGCTGTCATCAGCAAGGCAGGCACGGTCAAATGCGGGAAGTCGACATGAATATCGTCGGTATGAAAGCCCTCAAAGCTGGCCAGAATCGCAGGCTCATGGCAGGTGTGCAGCCACTGAGCACGCAATTGCAATTGCTCTTCGGTCCAGGTCGGGCAGAAGGCACGCATATCGTCAGCCGTGCAACCCTTGCGAGCCATCGCCATGGAATCCACGTACCAGGGCAACTTGGAGGGATAAGCGCGACGACCTGGGCCAGACACTGGCGGATCAACCATCACCAGACGATTCAGGCCCTCGCTGTTCTTGTGAGCGGCACGCAAACCAATGCGGGCACCCATGGAGTGACCAACCACGATGTAGTCCTTCAGGCCCAGCGCCTGAGCCAGTGCAATCAAGTCATCCGCCTGCGCATCCAGGCTGTAATCCATACCTTCAGCCGCTTCGCTCAAGCCGCGACCACGCACGTCTTGAATGTAGGTATCAAAATGCTTGCCGAATTGTTCACCCACAAAACCCCAGGTCACCGCCGGGCTGGTAATGCCGGGAACGATGATGACGGCAGGACGCTGGTCACGCCCACCAACGGAACCACCAAAACGCAGGTAATGCTGACGAATGCCATTGGCGTGCACATGAGCGCCGTACAGAAATGTGCTCATGCTTAGCTCCGGTCCAGCTTGAACAGACGGGCAGCGTTGCCGTAGCAAACCAGCTCGCGTGTCTTGTCATCCATAGGCGCTGCCTCGATGAAATCAGCGGCCAGCTCAGTGGACTCGTAGGGGTAATCAACCGAGAACAATACGGCTTCAGCACCCATTTCACCAATTGCGCCCATTAGCGTTGGGGCAGAACAGACACCCGAAGTAGTGATCAGGATGTTGCTGCCGATGTACTCGGAAGGCTTGCGCTTCAAGGTCACACCATGTGGGTACACGGCAAAGCGGCTGTCGTAGCGCCAGCGCTGGAACGGCAAGCCTTCACCCATATGACCCAAGATCAACTTCACATCCGGGCAGCGATCAAACACACCACCGAACAACATGCGCAGCGCGTGAGTGCCGGTTTCCACACCCCAACCCCAGGTTGCACCCATCAGCTCCGGGTGGCCTGTGTAAGCGTGCGGCATTTCATAAGCATCAAAGGGGTGCAGATAGAACGGCACATCCAGCTTCTGCACGGTTTCCCAGAAGGCATCATATTCGCGGCCATCGTAGTACACGCCATGCGTGTGACCGTTAACCAAAGCGCCTTTCAAGCCCAGATCCTGCACCGCACGCGTCAATTCCTGCGCGGCAGCAGCCGGGTCTTGCATGGGCAAAGTGGCAAAGCCGCCCAGACGATCGGGATGGCGTGCAATTTGCTGCGCCAGGAAATCATTGTTCTGACGTGAACGCTCGATAGCGACGGACACATCCTTTTCCACCTGTACCCCAGGGCCGGTCTGCGACAGCACAACGTACTCGATACCGGCACGATCCATCACCTCCAGACGCTGGGCGTCGAAGTCATGCAAACGAGCCATCAGTTCACGCGCGTCGGCACTGTCAATATGTTTGACAAAGGCCTTGGAATAATCCTCAAAGCCAACGGCGTTGAAGTGCTCCTCCAGTGCTATTTTTTTAATACGTTTCACCGTAAATTTTCCCTAAATTATTGATTTACATAAGGTCAATCGTTTGACCCCCCAACAATATCTATCAGTATGCTGATTATTATTGTTTTCAGCAAGTCGGGAAATCACATATACTTTGGGGCGTGGACAGCGCCTGTAGAAATGACTGCAAATCAGAAATCAGGGCTTTTGTTCACGTTAGCGTAGCCCTGCTTTCCTTGTAGACGCCGACCTTGCAGCCGTACCCTTTGCAGGTCGTCCCGCTTTCAGTGTGCTGCCTTGTTGGCAACGGGCTGAAGGCCACTCAATCGATGACTGACTTATCCATGAAGAATCACGCCGAGCTAAAGCAAGAAGAACGACTGGAAGCCGACGAGGCCGAAATCCTGGGTCCAGTGGAAGAAGAAAATGCCGAGCTGTATCGACGCAAACTGTGGTCCCGGCCTGGTTTTCTGGTCCGCCGTCTTAACCAGATTCACTACGCCATGTTTTACGAGGAGTGCAAAAGTGACCTCACCCCTGTCCAGCACGGTGTCCTGTCCGTGTTGATGGGTTCACCCTGGCTGGATCAAACCACGATCGGCTACGAGCTGGGGCTGGATCGCACCACCTCGGCCGATGTCATCCGCAGGCTGGAGGAAAAAGGTTTGCTGGGACGCCGTATCAACCCCGAAGACCGCCGCTCCCGCCAGACGTACATCACCGAAGCAGGATTGGCGGCGATGAAGGAAATCAGTGCGGGCATGAACCGCGCCCAGGAACGACTGCTGGACCCACTGACCGCCAAGCAGCGCCAGACCTTTATGACCATGCTGACGCGTGTAGTGGAGCACAACAACCAATATGGTCGTGCCGCCCTGAAAAACATGTGAGAAGCTCGGGGGGCCTCAGGCCCCTCGCGCATACCAATCAGGTAGTTCAAAGGCATGCGCTGGCAGTTGGTACAGCTGGCGCAAACTGGCCTGACTAAGCATGTCGCGGGGCTCTCCCTGCGCCAATATGCCCCCCTCCTGGTACAAGATCACCCAGTCCGCCACGCGGGCCGCATGTTCGGGTTGATGCGTACACAAAAGCACACCCAGACCTTCCTGACGCAAGTGCGAGACTTGATCCAGTACCCGTAATTGATTCGCGAAGTCCAGGCTGGAGGCGGGTTCGTCCATGATCAAGAACTGTGAACGCTGCACCAAGGCCCGTGCAATCACGCACAGCTGGCGCTCTCCCCCGCTGATCTGATCAATGCGCTTTTGAGCTAGCTGCCCGATGCCCAACCGCTCCAGGCAAACGCCTACCCATTGCCGGTCGGCGGCCCGAGGTTGGGTGTACCAGGCCAGCTCACTGGCACAACCTAGCAAGACCCATTGTTCTACCGTGAAGGCAAAGGCCGACTCCTGCGCTTGCGGTACATAGGCCAGTTGTCTGGCCAGGGCACGCGCACTCCATCGCTCCAGGGGCTTGCCCTGCACCTTCACCTGCCCTTTTAAAGGCGGCTGCAGGCCCAGCAAGGTGCGCAGCAAGGTGGACTTACCGCTGCCATTGGGCCCGAGCAAACAAACGACCTGCCCGGTCTGTACGCGCAGATTCAAATTACTGGCGACTTGCTTGCGCCCGTAGCCTACAGCCAGATCAATCGCTTCCAAGCCTTGTTCGCTCATCGCTGCCTCGCACCACGAGCCAGCAACAGCAAGAAGCCGGGAGCACCCACCAAGGCTGTCAGCACGCCCAAGGGCAGCTCCAATGTGCCTATGCTGCGTGCCAAGGTATCGGTTAACAAGAGGAAGGCGGCGCCCACCAACAAGCAAACGGGCAATAGACGGGAGAAGTCCGGGCCAACCAATAAACGGGCCGCGTGCGGGATCAGCAAACCGACCCAACCTATAATTCCAGCCAGGGCCACGCACACCGCCGTCATCAAGGTCGCGCAAACGATCAGCAGACAACGCAAGGCAGAGACGGACATACCCAAGGAGCGGGCCTCGTCATCTTGCAGGGCCAGGACATTGATACGCCAACGCAAGAGCCAGACAGGGACGATGCACGCCAATACCATCAATGCAGCGGGCCAGACTTCGTAAGAGCGCACAGCGCTTAGCCCACCCAGCAGCCAGAAGGTCATGGAAGGCAATTGGGAGTATGGATCAGCCAGAATCTTGATAAGCGATAGGGCGGCACCCAGCAAGGTACCCACCGCCATCCCGGCCAGAACCAGTATCAGGATAGGTGGATGATGGCGCAGCATGCGCGCCAGACTCAAGACAATGCCCACCGCTAGCAGGCCGCCAACAAAGGCCGCCATCTGTACGCCGAACAAGGAAAAATTCAAATAAATGGCCAGAATCGCCCCCAGACCTGCACCCGAGGACACACCCAGGATATCGGGTGAAACCAGTGGATTGCGAAACATGGTTTGATACGCCGCGCCTGCGGTCGAGAGCGCCGCCCCCACCAGCAAAGCCGCTGCAATACGTGGCAGACGCAAATCCCAGACCACGCGTACGGCCTGACTCTGCCCCGCTTCTGGATCGCTACCAAAACCGGCGACCAAGGCGCGCAGCACTTCTGTTCCGGACAAGGGATACGCCCCCTGCCCCAGGGCAAACACCACCAATACGGCCAGAACCAGCCCCAGTAAAAGCAGCAATAGCCCGTAGGACAAACCTGACTTCATGCGCCTTGCTGCGAACCCAGCGGGTCCAGCCCTTGTACCAATCGCTTGACCTGCTCGTCGCTCAAGGACATGCCGTAAAAAGCCGAGTAAAACTCCTGCAACTCTGAATACATGCGTGGCATGGCAGCACTGCCTTCCAGCAAGGCATTAAGCCAGATCACCCCGGCCAGACGATTGACTCCCGGCGGGCCATCCAGCCAGCCAAAGGGCAAGGCGGGTACGCGGTACAAGCGTCCTTCCTTCACTGCCTTGAGCTGATTCCAGGGAGCCTGAGTACGGGCCAGCTCAAAGAAAGCATCATCCTGAGCAAACAGCATGTCCGGGTCCCAGGCCAATAATTGTTCGTAGGAAATACGGCCCAGGCGATTATCGGTTTTCTCGTCACCCATTACCGTCAAACCGCAAAGCCGCAGCACCTCGGTATGAATGGATTGACCCATGCCGGTTTCCAGACCATCGTTACCGCGTGCCAAATAGGCTTTCAAGCCTTTGGCGCGGGGGTTGGCGGCCTGATGTGCGGTATCCAGAATCGCTTGTGCACGCAAGGCCAGTTGCTGGCCGCGCTCGGCCTGCCCCAGGATATGACCTGCCTGACGCAACTGCGCCGGGCTGTCGTTCAGGCGACCATCCAGCAAGACATAAGGCACGCCCGTCTGCTCTTGCACGGATTTGGCGGCAGACTCGTAATAGGGATTCACATCGCCTATATCCACGACCATATCGGGCTTCAAGGCCAGCAGGCTTTCCAGGGACAAGGTACTGCCCCGACCGGCCAGACGGCCAAGATACGGCAAGGAAAAACCAGCGGCCTCCATCATGCTGCGTGCAGCAGGAGCCAGTTGAAAAGGCCAACCTAAAAGCGCGTGGGGTGCCAGGCAATACACCAGCACAGAAGCGGGCGGACCGGCTGCCACTATCCGCCCCACTTGAGCCGGATCAGGCAGCTTGCCCGCCACACTGATATGCAAGCTGACAGAGCGGCTGCTCCCGGCCTGTTTGGACCGGGCCAGCAAACGGGCATGAGGCGCCAACATAGTCAGTGCCACCCAGGCACGCAATACATCACGACGCTTCATTTATGCCTCTCCCCCTTTAACTGCAAATCACAAAACGGCTTTAGAAACGATAGCTTCCGCCCACAAACCAGACACGTCCGGGCATGGGGTAGCCTTCTTTGTATTGGTACAGCTTGTCGCCCAGATTACGCACACCGGCTTCCAGTGTGATGTCCGAATTCGGACGCCAGATACCTTTCAAGCTCAACAAGGCAAAGCCCGGTGTTTTTTCGTAGATCTGATCACCCTTGCTATTGGCGTAGGAGTAGTAGCGGCCGCTTTCGGTTTCCACCGAACCCATCACTTCCCACTGCGCAGTGGGCTTCCAGCTCAGGTGAGCAAACAGGCGATGATTGGGTGTATCCACCAATTTGACGTCCGGGTCAGACTGGTTGCGACGATTCAAATATGTGTACGCCAGGCCTGCAGACCAATGAGCAGAAAGCTCCTGCTGCAAAGACAGCTCCAGACCCATTTGACGAGCCTTGCCGACGTTGGTGGCCTGATCACAAAAACCCACTGGACGGTACTTGTCACAACCGGGAGCCTGAATAACCGTGCTTTGAATCATGTCACGCACCTGGCTCAAGAACAGCGCCGATTCCAGCTGTGCACCTTCCCATGGCTGACCGCGCAAGCCCAGTTCATAGTGAATGGCGTGCTCGGGTTTCAGATCCGGATTAGGTTGGGCGTAGCCCATGCGGCTGGAGTAGCGATCTTTAATCGTGGGAAAACGAGTCTTGTAAGCCACGCTACCGTAGACCTGCATGGCATCGCTCCAGTCGTAACCCAGCTCCAGCAAACCGTTGGTGGCATCGGTATCGCCGGTTTCAAAGTTGTGCGCTTCTTTGGCTTTGCGACGTTCGTGGCTGGCACCCACGCGCAACTGCCACAGCTCACCCACAGCAATACGGTCTTCAAACGCCAGAGACGTGGTCACGTCCTTGTAGTGCTCAGTGCCCGATGGCTTGGGATCACGGTGCTGATCTTCCTTGTAGTGCAAGGCAAAATGCAGCTCGTGATTGTCCAGGCTGGTGTTGACCCATTCCAGGGCAGCGCCACGGGTACGGTCCGTGTACTCGCTGGTCGGGCCAGTCAGGGTCGCGTATTGATCATTGCTATACATATCCAGACCGTTCTTGTACTTGTCTTCGTACACGCGGGTCTTGATCGTGTTGCTCTCGCCAATCTGTGTGGAGCTCAGGAAGTACAGGCTTTCCTTGTCCCAGTATGGCCAGCGCCAGTAGCGTTGACCCAGCTTGGCATCGTTCACGCCGGTGTAGACCGGATTGTCTTTCTGACCTTTCTGGTTCACGTAGCCAATAACGTATTCATCCGTCGCATTGGGAGTGATACCCAGTTTGAAGGACGCTTTCTTGTCCATTTGAGAAGCATTGCTGCGCATGCCACCCGTGTCGGTAGGACGTGCTTTTTGATCTTCAAACCCACGACCCAAGGGGAAGCTGCGTTCGCCTGACCAGGACAAGCCTGCCTGCATGTACCAGGAACCCTGATTGGTGCCCACGTTCAAGGCACTGTAGCGTTGATCGCCCGTAGCGTAACCGGCGCGGAACTCGCCTTCAAACTCTTTGACGGGTTTACGGGTCACCAGGTTGATGGCACCGCCCATGATATTGGGGCCATACAGTAAGGAAGCTGCTCCCTTGGCCACGCGAATTTCGCTCAGGTCCATGGTGGTGAAACGGGTAAAGTCCACATAGCCGTCGTACGGCACGTACTGTGGAATACCGTCAAGAAACAAGGGCACCTGACGCGAATCGAAGCCACGCACATAGACCATCTGTTCGTTACGAGCACCGCCCGCCGAAACGGTCACGCCGGGTTGCACACTAACGGCGGCACCCACATCGCGCAAATCAAAAGCCTGCATTTCTTTCTGGCTGACTGCGCTCTCCCCCAAAGGAGCCTCGCGATCCAGGCTGGACTGAACAACCACTTTGCCCAGCTGAAACACACGGTCATTGTTTTCCTGAGCCTGAGCCTGGCTAACTGCCAAGGCCCCCATCATGCTCAAGACCAATGCGCGCGGCACAAAGCAGACGGACTGATGACGCGCTGCTGTGGCACGTTTGGACTGATGTCTCATTCCCCTTCCCTATTCGATCTTTCTAATTGATTTATGAACTGACGCCACGCAAAGATGCGGCACAAAAAAAAACGGACCCCAAGGGGCCCGTAAATAGAACCCATCATCGAGCGATGAGTGATGGTTCTTTCGAAAACACCGCTATATAGTAGAGCATATAGCGAAGAACTACAACTAGCCAGAAACTTTAAGGTTCAGGTTTTCCCGTCTTCCCAATTTGCGGCTTCTCGCCAACAATACGGCTGTACTGAGCATTCCTATCAAAATGCTGCCAGCAAAGTGCCTGCACAAACAGGCATCAAAACGATCCCAAGACATCTGGACCCGCGCAAATACTGGCGCAAATCCACAGGAGCACAATTTATGTTTAAAGCCATGACGCGCGGTTCGGTCCGCCTGGTTGAACGCTATCTACCCGATCCGTATATTTTCGTCATCCTGCTCACACTGATTGCCGGTATTGCGGCAATGGCGTTTGAGCAACGCTCTCCCATGGAGATCATCCAATATTGGGGTAACGGCTTTTGGGGTCTACTGACCTTTGCCATGCAAATGTTGCTGGTCTTGCTGACCGGTCACATGCTGGCCAGCACGCCACTGGTAAAAAGCTGGTTGCGTGGCCTGGCCTCGCTGGCCCGTTCGGCTGGATCCGCCATCATTCTGGTGACCCTGGTGTCGCTGGCGGCCAGCTGGATCAACTGGGGTTTCGGCCTGGTGGTCGGTGCCCTGTTCGCCAAAGAACTGGCTCGTCAGGTCCGCGTGGACTACCGCTTGCTGGTTGCCAGTGCCTACTCGGGCTTTCTGGTCTGGCACGGTGGCCTGGCCGGTTCTGTACCACTGACCATTGCCACCTCGGGCCACTTCTCTGAAGACAAGATCGGCATCATCAGCACATCTGACACCATCTTCGCCTTCTTTAACCTGGCCATTGTGATCGCCCTGTTCATTCTGGTGCCGCTGATCAACCGATTGATGCTGCCCAGCGACAAGGAAAGCATTTACGTCGACCCCAAGCTGCTGGAAGACACGCCAAACGACGTCAACCAGACCACCGATCGCCCAGCAGACCGTCTGGAAAACAGCCGTCTGATCTCCATCGTGATTGGTGTCGCTGGCCTGGCCTACCTGTTTGACTACTACGTGCTGCGTGGTGCAACCCTGAACCTGAACGTGATCAACTTCACCTTCCTGATTCTGGCCATCTTGCTGCACGGGACTCCACGTCGTCTGCTGAAAAGCCTGGATGAAGCCATTCGCGGCGGTGCCGGGATTGTGATTCAGTTCCCCTTCTACGCAGGCATCATGGCCATCATGATTGACTCCGGTCTGGCTGCCAGCCTGTCCGAGTGGTTGGTGTCCTTTGCCACTGCTACCACCCTGCCCTTCTGGACCTTCATGAGCGCCGGTCTGGTCAATATCTTTGTGCCCTCGGGCGGTGGCCAGTGGGCGGTACAAAGCCCGGTCGTGATTGCTGCCACACAGGCTCTGGATGCTGACATGGCGCGCACCGCCATGGCCGTTGCCTGGGGCGACTCCTGGACCAATATGCTCCAGCCTTTCTGGGCCTTGCCGGTATTGGCGATTGCCGGTCTGAAAGCCAAGGACATCATGGGCTTTTGCCTGATTCAGCTGATTGTCTCGGGTATTGTGATCTCGATTGGTTTGACCTGGTTGTAAGACAGGCCGGGATGCCTTCATCAGGCACCGTATCCTGACTGGCAATAAAAAACGCCCCGTGAATATCCATGGGGCGTTTTGCATTGAGCAGGCAGCAATTAGCCCAAGCATAAGCAGGACGCAAACAAGCCGCCACAAAAAAGGGCAATGACACTATGAGGGGGAATTAAATGAAGGTAGAGATGGTGGGCGGTACAAGGTTCGAACTTGTGACTTCCACCGTGTGAAGGTGGCACTCTACCACTGAGTTAACCGCCCGGAGCTTTAAAGAACTACAAAAGCTGCGAAGAAAAAAACTATAGCATGGCCCTGATTGATTTACAAGTTCAGGGCCAGCTCTTTTCTTAAATAATTACTCCGTTGCCGGGTTGAGCATCTCACGCCACATGGGCGGCTTCTTGTTCTGCTTTTCCAGCACGTCCATGTATTTCTCATGCTCGGCCTGATCGGCTTCGGACGCGCGCAGCACTTTCAGCACGCTGGCGTCAAACTTGCCCAGGCTCAGATTGCTGCCATCCCCACCTTGCCCATCAGACTCGTCAAAGTCCATCAGCAAGGCGTCCTGGCCACGGGTCATGGCCAGCCAGACATCAGCCAGCAACTCCGAGTCCAGCAAAGCGCCGTGCAAGGTACGGTGGGAGTTGGAAATGCCGTAGCGTTCGCACAAGGCATCCAGGGAGTTCCGTTTGCCAGGGTGCATTTCCCGCGCGACCAACAAGGAGTCGGTGATGCTGTCGCAGTACTGGGAGAACGGGCCTTTACCTACCTTTTGCAGCTCGGCATCCAGAAAGCGTGTATCAAAAGAGGCGTTATGAATAATGACTTCCGCACCCCGCACAAAATCCAGCACCTGATCCACCACATCCTTGAAACGTGGGTGGCCGGACAGAAATTCCGTGGTCAAGCCGTGAATTGCCAAAGCTTCAGGATCAGAGTCCCGGTCCGGGTTTAGATACAAGTGCAGATGGCGGCCCGTCAATTTACGATTGAACAGCTCTACCCCACCCACTTCAACAATGCGGTGCCCTTCACGAGGCTCCAGACCGGTGGTTTCAGTATCCAGAATAATTTGACGCATTCACTTTCCCTACAAATTCAATCACAGTAATGGCACTCGACAAGGAGGCTATACAAACAGCTTCCCCGCAGACCAGCACCACAGGTTCAGACAGAGGCCTCGGGCTTATCAATCAATTCCAGTTGCTTGTCCTGCCCTTCTTTCTTGCCCGCAATCAGCGTATAGGCCACCGGCACCACAAACAAGGTCAACAAGGTTCCCAGGGACAAGCCGCCCACCAGCACCCAACCAATCTGCTGACGGGATTCGGCACCCGCCCCGGAGGCATAGGCCAGCGGCAAGACCCCCAGCACCATGGCGCCGGTTGTCATCAAGATGGGGCGCAGGCGCATCTCGCAAGCGCGCACCACGGCATTGTACAAACTGGCCCCCGCTTCGCGTTGTTGAGTGGCAAATTCCACAATCAAGATACCGTGCTTGGTAATGAGCCCCACCAGGGTAATCAAACCGATCTGACTGTAAATGGACAAGGTCCCGCCCGACAGCCATAGGGCCAGCAAGGCCCCTGTCATGGACAAGGGCACGGACAGCATGATGATGAGCGGGTTGCGCCAGCTTTCAAACTGCGCGGCCAGCACCAGATAAATAAAGGCCAGTGCCATCAGGAAGACCAGATAGATACTGCCCGAGGAATCCCGGAACTCGCGCGACTGGCCATCCAGGTCTGTCTGCACCGTTTCCGGCAAGGTCTTGCGAGCCACCTCATTCATGTGTTCGAGCACCTCACCCAAGGCATAGCCGGGGGCCACCGATGCTTCCACAATGACCGCTCGCAAGCGGTTGAAGTGGTTCAGCGATTGCGGCGATACGCTCTCGCGCACATTCAGGAAGTTGGAGGCCTGCACCATGCCACCATCTTTAGTGCGCACGTAAATATCCAGAATGTTTTGCGGGCTGGAACGAGCCTGCTTGTCCACCTGCACAATCACGTCGTACTGCTCGCCATCACTCTTGTAGCGCGTGACCTGACGCCCACCCAGCATGGATTCCAGAGTGCGGCCTACCGCTTCCACCGATACGCCGGTATCGGCCAGCTTGTCGCGGTCCACATCAATACGGATTTCCGGCGTGTTCAAGCGCAAGTCCGTGTCCACGTTCAACAGCCCTGGATAGTCTCGCAGCTCAGCCAGAAAACCGTCCACGATCTTGGCCAGCTCCGGATACGGTGCCTGGCTCATGATCACAAACTCCACCGGCTTGGACGTAGCCCGCTGTCCCAACGACGGCGGGTTAGTGGGGAAAGCACGCGCACCGGGAATGGCGGAGAAATGCGGTTGCAGTTCACGCGCAATGGATTGCTGGTTACGTGTACGCTCCTCCCACGGCTTCAAGCGCAAAATTGCAAAGGAATCGGTGACGGTAGGGAAACCAATAATGGACTGATACCCCTCTGTCTCCGGTATGCCGCGATATAGCTCTTCCACCCGCTCCACATTGCGCAAGGTGTAATCCAGCGTAGCGCCTTCGGGCGAATTCACAATCCCGAAAATCACACCTCGGTCTTCAATCGGAGCCAGTTCGCTTTTGATGACCGTAAACAGCAGCCCACTGGTCGCGGCAACGGCCACACCAATGAACAGGACCAGAAAACGCCAGCGCAAGGCGCGAATCAGGATACGGCGGTAGCCTCGAGTCAGCCAGACCAGGAAGTTTTCGATACCCTGACTGACGCGGCCCACTTTCGCACCATGTGGACGCAGCATGCGCGAGCACATCATGGGCGTCAGGGTCAGGGCCACGAAACCGGATACCAGCACGGCAGCCGCCAAGGTCAGGGCAAACTCAATGAATAATCGCCCGGTACGGCCTGTGGCAAAAGCCAGTGGGGCATACACCGCCACCAGGGTTAGCGTCATGGCAATCACGGCGAAGGCAATTTCACGCACACCCAAAAAGGCAGCCTGCATGGCCGTCTTGCCCTCTTCGATATGGCGGTACACGTTCTCCAGCACCACAATCGCATCGTCCACCACCAGGCCAATCGCCAGCACCATGGCCAGCAAGGTCAGCGTGTTGATGGAAAAGCCCAGCATGTACATGATGGCGAAGGCCCCGATCAGGGAAATCGGAATCGTCACAATGGGAATCACACTGGCGCGGAAACTGCGCAGGAAAAACACAATCACCAGCACCACCAGCAAAATGGCCTCGGCAATGGTGGTGTACACCGAATCAATGGATTTCTGAATGAAGATGGAGCTGTCGTAAGACACGGACAACTTCATATTGCCCGGCAGGCTTTCGTTGATGCGCTCCACTTCTGCTCGTACGGATTTGGACAGATCCAGCGGGTTGGCGGTGGACTGTTTAGTCACACCAATATTCAAACTATTTTGCCCATTGAATCGGGCCAGTACCCGTTCCTCGGCAGGCCCGATACGCACGTCGGCAATATCGGAGATGCGCACCGGATAACCGGCTGCCTGACTGATGATGATGTTGCGAAATTCCTCGGGCGTTTCCAGGTCGGTGGAGGAAACCACGGAAAACTCGCGGGCATCGGACTCAATACGACCAGCTGGAATCAGCACGTTCTGTTTGCGCAGAGCATCTTCCACATCCTGCACGGTCAGCTGGTAGGCCCCCAGGCGGGTGCGATCCAGGTCGATCCGCATAGCGGGCAAGCGCTCGCCAAACACGCGCACTTCAGCGGCACCAGGCAAGACGGACAGGCGCGTTTTAATGTAGCGGTTGATGTAGTCCGAGGCCTCCAGCATGCTGTAGTCGCCCGTATCCACACCTACATAAATAATCGGGGTGGAGTCTGCTTCCACCTTATTGATGATGGGCTCGTCCACCTCATCGGGCAGGAAACGTCGGGCACGCGACACCTTGTCGCGCACATCGGCGGCAGCGGCATCGGGGGCCCGGTCCAAATTGAATTTAATGTTGATCAGGCTGCGCTCGGAACGGCTGCGTGAAGTCATCACGTTCACGCCCTCGATCCCGGACAACTGATCTTCAAGAGGCTTGGTCACCTGGGACTCGATCACCTCCGGTGAGGCCCCTTTATAATTGGTGATGACGGAGACTACCGGCTCGTCAATAGCGGGGTATTCGCGTACGGTCAGGCGTTCATAGGAAATAAAACCGACCAGCACAATCACCAAAGACAGAACCGTGGCAAATACCGGGCGACGGATACATAAGTCAGAAAGAACCATGATTCCGTCCTATTGCTGCGGCTGTGTTTGGACGTCGATCACTTCCTGAATATCGACCGGCACTCCATCACGAACCTTTTGCAGCCCAGCCACCAGCACATTGTCGCCCGCTTTCAGATCGCCTGTGACTTGTACCCAGCCCTGCTCGCGTACACCAACCTGCACCTGACGGCGCTCTGCCCGGCCGTCTTTCACAATATAGATGTACTGATCCTGCCCCGAAGGAGCCAAGGCGGTTTCAGGCACCATCAAGGCCTGATAACGCGATAGCTCAAGGCGTACACGGCTGAACAAACCGGGGCGCAGAGCGCCATCTTCATTCGGTACCTGGGCCCGCAGCAAAATGGAACGGCCAGCCGTATCCACCGCCGGGCTGACAGCCAGCACCGAGCCATGGCGGGTTTCGCCCAGGAAGGCATCAAAGCGCAGTTCGACCGGCATGCCGGCCTTCACATCGGCCAGATATTGTTCGGGAATACGGAAGTCCACGTTCAAGGTCGAAACCGCTTCCAGCTGCACCAGGTCCGTGCCCGGCCCAACATAGTCACCCACCGAGACATTACGCAAGCCGGTCACACCATCAAAGGGGGCACGGATACGGGTCTTGTCCAGCTGCACACGCGCCAATTGCACTTCGGCTTGCTGAACAGCCAAACGGCTACCGGACTCGTCTTTGGCCTGCTGGCTGATAAAGCCCTGGCGGCTCAATTCCGAAGAACGCTTGTGCTGACTATTGGCCAGATTCAAATTTGCCTGTGCCTGGTTCAATTGCGCCTGCGCCATGGCCGGGTCCAATTGAATCAGGAGCTGACCTTTTTTGACGGGCTGACCTTCTTCAAAGCTGATCGCTGAAATACGGCCACTGATCTCGGGCCGCAGCACGACGGACTCTCTGGCCACCAGGGTTCCCACCGCCGCCACATCACGAATCAACTCACTTTGCCGCACGGGCAGCACTTCCACCCGCGTGGCATCAGACTGCGCCCAACTGGGGCTGCTACTGGCAAACAGTACAAGAAACAGAGAAAAAATCGTGGGACGCAGCGTGGAAATCATGGGCGGCTTATCCTGACCGGCCAGGCCGGTGAAGCTGTCTGACAAAATATGACGGGTGGCTAATAGTACTATCAGCGGGCTACAACTCTGCCCAAGATCTTATAACTGCCTGGCGATTTCCACCCCTTCATTGGCCAGTTGATCCGCACGCTCGTTACCGGGATCACCCGCATGGCCACGCACCCATAACCAGGTCAGTTCATGTTTTGCGGCCTGCTGCTCCAACTCCTGCCACAGGTCGGCATTCTTGACGGGCTTTTTATCGGCAGTACGCCAGCCGCGGGCTTTCCAGCCGGG
Organism: Alcaligenes sp. NLF5-7; assembly: GCF_024266725.1. Taxonomy (NCBI): domain Bacteria; kingdom Pseudomonadati; phylum Pseudomonadota; class Betaproteobacteria; order Burkholderiales; family Alcaligenaceae; genus Alcaligenes; species Alcaligenes sp. NLF5-7. The sequence continues at coordinate 2,529,229 of NZ_CP100755.1, read as the reverse complement.
CAACCATTCGTTCATGCCTTTCTGTACGTACTGCGAATCGGTGTGTACCCGCACCTGGCAAGGGCGTTTCAAGGCTTTGAGTGCCTCGATCACGGCCATCAGTTCCATGCGGTTATTGGTAGTATTGGCCTCGCCACCGCAAATGGCTTTTTCACGTCCGCCATGACGCAACAAGGCGCCCCAGCCCCCCAAACCGGGGTTGCCCTTGCAGGCACCATCGGTCCAAATATCGACAACATCAGTCATGTCTTGCTAATTCCTTCATCGGCAGCGCGTCCAGCAACCACCATAGGCCGACGCACACGCCGACGGTTTTTCTTCCACTTGGGCCCGACCATACGCAAGGCCGGCGTGCGTTTGACCGCACTAATCATGTAGACGGCCCCCGCAAAGCTCCACCAGCGCGCACCGCTTTGCTCCATCCAGGACCAGCGGTCCAGCCAGGACTGCTGACGGCACAACGGTGCATAACAGCCCATCTGCGTACTTTGCACATCAAAGGACAAAAGCTTTAACCAGTCGCGCAAGCGCGAGGGTGACATCACATCTCCCGGCAAGGTAGGCGTGCCCCGCTCCAGACCCGGAATCCAGTCGTGGGCACCCCACAAACTCAAGGGGTTGAAACCCGTCAGGAGAATGCGCCCTTCTGGCACCAGAACGCGCTCGGCCTCTCGCAACACCTGGTGCGGGTCGCGGGCGCTTTCCAATGTATGGGGCAGGATTAAAAGATCAATGCTTTGCGTATCAAAAGGCAGATGCTCGGGTTCGGCATAAACCAGGTTCTTCTGCTGGGCGGGCAAGACGCCGGCCTGAGCCGTACATACCTTGCAGGAGATGCGACTATGCGCCAGGAGGTCCCAATGCGGCAATCCAATTTGTATGGCATGATACCCGAAGGTGTTGACCACCTCCGCATCGATTCCGGCTTGTTCCCAAGCCCGCACATATCGCCCCGGTACGGTTTCCAACCACTGGGCAAATTGATCATTCAAAGTCTGCTCCACTGGCGCTCTCTCCCTCTACCATGATGAATGCATTTACCTGGCCTGTGCCAAGCGATGTTCGCCTGATTCCACTACCAGCCCTGAACGACAACTATATATGGGCTTTAAGTCGAAACGGTCATGCCCTGGTTGTGGACCCCGGCCAAGCCGCCCCGGTTCTGGATTGGCTGGAGCGCGAGTCCTTACAACTGGATGCCATTTTACTGACACACCACCACGGAGACCACGTTGGAGGTGTCATGGATATCCTGGCCAGGCACCCGGCTCGCGTCTGGGGCCCCGCCAACGAGCGTCTGCCTGCCTGTGACGTGCCTGTCGGCCAGTCCGATAAGGTCGAGTTACCTACTCTGGAACTGACGCTGGACGTGCTGGACATCCCCGGCCATACCGCCGGACACGTTGCGTACTTTGGTCAAAATGAGGTAAAACAGCCCTTTGTTTTCTGTGGTGATACCTTGTTTGCTGCTGGTTGCGGACGCCTGTTTGAAGGCACCCCGGCACAAATGACGGATTCCCTGGGCAAGTTGGCAAAACTGCCATCGGACACCCTGATCTGCTGTGCGCACGAATACACTTTATCCAATTTACGCTGGGCTCTACAGGTAGAGCCGGACAATCCCCAGCTGCATGAACGTTGGGAACAGGATAATCTCAAGCGTCAGCAAAACTTGCCTACGGTGCCCTCCACCTTGAAAACAGAATTGGCTACCAATCCATTTCTGCGTTGCGAGACGACTGCTGTTATCAAGGCTGCCGAGCACCATGCTGCCCAGTCCCTTAATAATCCTGTCGAGGTATTTGCCAGCCTGCGCGACTGGAAAAACAATTTCTGAAGATTCCGCAATGAACCTAATGAGACTTTTTGCGCTGCTATGCGCTTTCGTGCTGGCAGGCTGCGCCACAGGCCCCAAGGTCAGCCCTCAAAAAGCCGCCAAGACCTCCACCAGCATTGCCGCCGATACGTCTCGCACCATTGATCTGACCCACCCACCCAAAGACGCGTGGGACCGGATGCGCCGGGGTTTCTCCATCCCCAACCTGCATACCGATCTGGTTGATTACTGGACCAACTACTACGCTTCGCACCCCGAATCCATCCGTACCATGAGCCAGCGCGCCTCGCGCTATCTGTACCACATCATGGACGAGCTCGATGCCCGTGGCCTGCCTTCCGAACTGGCCTTGCTGCCTTTTGTGGAAAGTGCCTATAACCCCGTCGCCTATTCGCGCTCCCATGCGTCCGGTCTGTGGCAGTTCATCCCCAGCACCGGCACACAATACAAGCTGGAGCAGAACTGGTGGGTAGACCAGCGCCGTGACCCGGTCGAGTCCACTCGCGCTGCTTTGGACTACCTGTCTTACTTGTACGAGTTCCAGGGCGACTGGTATTTGGCCCTGGCCTCCTACAACTGGGGTGAAGGTTCGGTACGCCGCGCCATGGAGCGTAATGAACAGGCCAACCTTGATGTTGACTACTTATCGCTGAAGATGCCGGACGAAACACGTAATTACGTCCCCAAACTGCAAGCGATCAAAAACATTGTGGCTAACCCGGAGCGTTATGGCATTACCCTGCCCCCAATCAGCAACACACCGTATTTCACGGCCGTGCGCAAGAACAAGGACATTGACGTAGCCCTTGCTGCTGAGCTGGCTGAAATCTCCGTGGACGAGTTCAAGGCCTTGAACGCTGCCCACAATCGCCCCACGATCCCTGCCGATCGCGGCACCTTGCTGCTGCCCGCCAACAAGGTGGATATTTTCAATGCCAATCTGGCGGCCTATCAAGGCAAGCTCAGCAACTGGAAGGCCTACCAATCCAAGCGCGGCGAAAGCTATCTGTCCATTGCCCAGCGTCACGGCATTACCTTGTCGCAGCTGCGCTCCATCAACGGTTTGGGTAGCAAGAGCACCAAGGCCGTGGCCCAGACACTATTGGTGCCCAGCACCACCTTGGGTGAAGGCAGCCTGCAACTGGCTTCTCTGACCAATACACCTGCCGCCCCGGTAGCGCAAAGCACACGCCGTGCTCGTACGCAAACGGCCAGCGTCAACCGCAAGAATGACACTGTTGTTTTGCGTCGCGGCGCCAATGTGCGCACCCATACGGTTCGCCAGGGCGATACACTTTACGCCTTGGCCAAACGGTACGACACTTCGGTGGCAGAACTGCGACGCCTGAACAATATCAAAGGCAGCTCTCTTTCCAGGGGGACACGTTTGCGTGTTCCCGGTTCCAATATTCGTGGCTAAGTCCACCCACTAATTACATAAAGGATTTTCAGCATGGGTTTCCTGCAAGGAAAACGCATCCTGGTCACAGGCGTCCTCTCGAATCGCTCTATTGCTTACGGGATTGCGCAAGCATGTCGCCAACAAGGTGCTGATATTGCCCTGACCTATGTGGGCGAGCGTTTTAAAGAACGTGTTGAAGGCTTTGCCAAAGAACTGGGCACGGATATCGTGCTGCCCTGTGATGTGTCTGAAGACGATCAGATCGAACAGGCCATGGCCTCGCTGGGCGAGCGCTGGGACGGTCTGGACGGTTTGGTGCACTCCATCGGTTTTGCACCCCGTGAAGCCATTGCCGGCAACTTCCTGGACGGCCTGTCGCGCGAATCGTTCCGCGTCGCTCATGACATTTCCGCCTACAGCTTTCCCGCACTGGCCAAGGCTGCCCTGCCCTTGCTCAAAGGCCGCAAGAGCTCGGTGCTGACCCTGACCTACCTGGGCGCTGAAAAAGCCATTCCCAACTACAACACCATGGGCGTGGCCAAAGCTGCGTTGGAAGCCTCCGTGCGTTACCTGGCGGTGGCGCTGGGCGAGTACGGCATTCGTGCCAACGCCATCTCGGCCGGTCCTATCAAGACCCTGGCTGCCAGCGGCATCAAGGACTTCTCCACCATTCTGAAATTCGTAGAGACGCACGCTCCCTTGCAGCGCAACGTCACCATTGAAGAAGTGGGCAATGTGGCCTCCTTCCTGATGTCCGAATTGGCCAGCGGTATCACAGGCGAGATCACGCATGTTGACGCCGGTTTTAACTGCATCGTTCCGGGTATGCAGGAGTAAGGCCCCACGCCTTGATGTAAAAAAATAGCGGCCAAGGCCGCTATTTTTATTGCTCAGGGACGTCTAGACAACGCATAGGCAAGCTGCCGTTTGCCTCCAGGAGTACAACCCGAACAGAGCCTGCCCAAATCAGACAGGGTAGAAAAACCTGTAAGGGTCTAGCGAATCAATCACCCTGCGCCCCCTCTTCCACAAAGTCGCTACGCAAAATGCCATGCCGCTGCAACTTGTCGTAAAAGGTTTTGCGCGGGATACGCAGGTCCTGCAAGGTCGCCTTGATATCGCCACGATGGCGTGCCAGCGCCTGACGTATCTGCTGCGACTCGAACTGCTCCATGCGGGCGGGCAGGCTCAAGTCCTCGTTTTCCAGCTCCTTGATCTCCGGGTGCTGCACACCCAGCACTTCACGTTGCGCAAAGTGTGCCAGCTCGCGCACATTGCCCGGCCAGTGATGTGACTGCATATAGGCCAGACTGCGCGCATCGGGCATCTTTTGCGGCATGCCGTACTTCTTGGCAGCCAGCGCCGCAAAGTGGGCGAACAGCATGGGGATATCCTCCTTGCGCTCCCGCAAAGGCGGCAGGCGCAAGGTGACCACGTTGAGTCGGTAATACAAATCGGCGCGGAAGTTCGTACGCTGGGCGGGGTCGGACAAATCCACCTTGCTGGCGGCAACGACGCGGATATCTACCGGGTGCTCTTCGTTGGAACCCAAAGGAGTTACGCAACGGGTTTCCAGCACACGCAGCAAGCGCACCTGCGCAATCATGGGCATGCTTTCGATTTCATCCAGAAACAGCGTGCCACGGTGTGCATGTTCAACACTGCCTACACGTCTGCGCTGCGCGCCCGTGAATGCCCCGGCTTCGTGACCGAACAGCTCGCTTTCAATAATGGTTTCAGGCAAGGCACCACAGTTCAGTGCCACAAAACGATGCTGTGCTCGGGCGCTCCAGCGGTGCAGCAACATGGCCACCACTTCCTTGCCCGTGCCGGTTTCCCCTTCCACCAGCACATCCACATCGGACTGGGCCAGATGCCGCAAGGTAGTGCGTAAATTGACCATGACCTCGGAATTACCCAGGAGCGCCGGGCCTTGGCCGTCCTCGTCCAATTCCTCGCGCAAGGCACGGTTTTGCAGCACCAAACTGCGCTGCATGGTGGCATGACGTATTACCGTCAGCAGGCGTTCGGCCTGATAAGGCTTGGTCAGAAAGTCAAAGGCGCCATCGTGCATGGCCTGCACGGCCATATCAATATCGCCGTGGCCGGTAATCAGCACGACGGGCTGCTCGGGATCGCGAGCATGCAAGGCCTGCATCAGCGCCAGCCCGTCCATGCCCGGCATGCGAATATCCGTCACCACCACGCCGGAATAATCCTTGGGCAAGCGGCTCAAGGCCTCCTGCCCGCTGGCACAGGCCACTACTTTCAGGCCCGCCAGTTCCAGACTTTGCACCACGGCGGCACGCAAGTCCGCATCATCATCAACAAACGCGACTTCCATTCTTATCTCTCTCCCTGGCCCAGCTCGCTATCGGCATTGCGCAGCACGATATGGAACGTGGCGCCACCCAGGCGCGAAGGCCCTTCTTCCAAACGGCCACCCAAGGCAGCCACAATATCGTGCGAGATCACCAGCCCCAAGCCCACACCTTGACGGCGGCTGGAGCTAAAGGGCGTAAACAGACGCTGGCGGATTTCCGCACTCAGGCCGGGGCCGTTGTCGGAAACAACAATGCGCACATGCTGCTGCTCGCTCATGACTTCTATACGGATACGCCCTTGACGGCTCCCATCCAGAGCATCGAGCGCATTACGCAGTAAATTCACCAGAACCTGCTCCAGACGTACCGGCAAGGCCCATACACGCACAGACTCGTTCACGCCCTCCAGTTCCAGGCCCACACCTTGGGCCCGCGCCCTGTGCTCCAGCAATTGCCAGGCGCTATCCACAGCCGAACGAACCCGTACCGGGCCTTCCTGTTCCTGGGGCTTGCGGGCGTAATGACACAGTTGGGAGGTAATACTGCCAATGCGTTGGGTCAGCGTCTGGATGCGGGACAGGTTCTGCCGTGCCGTTTCCGTCTGGCCCTGATCCAGCAAGCGCAAAGTGTTGTCCGCATAGACTTCAATCGCCGCGACAGGCTGGTTGATCTCGTGAGCCACCCCGGCCGTCACCTGCCCCAGAAAGGACAGCTTCTCGGCCTGCTCCAACTGCTCACGCAGATCACGCGCACGCGTACGGGCTTCTTGCAGGGCCTGCATCTCCTGCTCCAGGCGACGACGCGCCACCTGCAACTGAGCGGTCCGGGACTCTACCGCTTCTTCCAGCGCATCACGCAGTAGCTCCTGACGCGCCTGTGCTTCCCGGCGCTGTTGATTGCGTTGCAGGGCCAAGGCCGTCAGTACCAGCGCTGCACATAACAACCCCATCACCGTCAGACGGGATTGAAAGGCCTGGGTCTGCAATGCAGCATCCATGGGAGCCATCGCGTGCAAAACCCAATCACTGCCCGCGACAGGCTGCTGCACATGCAAAAAGCGCTCCTGCCCCAGTGTCCAGAAGGAGGCCCGTTCGCCGGAATCCGACATATTCAAGCCCACTGACTCCAAGGGCTCACTACCAAACTGCTGACTGGCCCGCAGCTTGACCAGTTGCTCGGGCGCGGCTTGATCCAGACTATGCAAACGCCAGTCCGGTTCACCGCTTAGCAGAATCACGCCATTGGGATCGCTTACAAACATGCGATCGCCATAACCTTCCCATTCTTTTTCCAGCAGATCGAATACCAGCTTGATGACGACCACACCAACCGCCTTGCCGTCCTGATCTTGCACCATGCGTGAAATGTACAAACCCGCCTTGCCGCTGGCAGTCCCCAAGGCAAAGTATTCAGCATGCCCCTGCGCCAGGGCTTTGGTGAAGTAAGGGCGGAAACCGTAGTGATTGCCCACGAAGCTGTCGGGCTCCTGCCAGTTACTGGACACCAGCGTCTGCGAATGAATATCCAGCAGGTACAGAACAGGAGCGCCCGTATCTTCGGCCAATTGCTGGAACTTGCGATTCAAAGCCTCGGCATCACCATAGGCAGGATTGCCCATCAGGTATTGGCGCAGAGCCTCGTCCTGTGCAAGAGCAAAGGACAAGGTGCGGAATTTGTCTCGGATAGTCCTGATCCAGCCGGCATTACCGCGCATCAAGGAATCAAGCCGCTGTTCGCTTTGTGTCAGCAAACGAGCCGTGCCCAAATCGGCCGAACGCCAGAAGGCAAACAGTCCCAGCACGACGGCCAAGCCCAGCAGCAGCAACCATTCGAGCCTGAAGCGCCGCCGCATGCTCGAAGAAACCGGAATGGAGTTCATGAAACCTGTGCGAAATATCGCCAAAAATTAGTAATAGCTGTGCGGATTTTCGCACACATAAGCAGATAGCGGGGAAGTCTCCTGTCCGCAAGCCGCTTATTTACTGGTTTTCTGCCGGTGAACAGATTGGCACGGATGTTGCTTTAGTCATGAGCTTATGGGCCGGGACAAGGATTCCGGCGAGCTTAAACCGCCTGCCCACACACAATTCCAAGCAGGCCACCAGCTGACTGCCAGGTCGGCTACATCAAGTCACGGAGACGACATCATGATGGATATAAGCACAGGAGACCGTTCGGTACCGCAGATCGTCAAAATCAAGTGGTATCGAATTTTGTACGTACAGGTCATCATCGCCATCACTATCGGGATTTTGCTGGGCCATTTTTACCCCTCGCTGGGCGAGAGCATGAAACCTTTGGGCGATGCCTTCATCAAGCTGGTCAAAATGATTATTGCGCCCGTCATTTTCCTGACGGTAGCCACCGGCATTGCCGCCATGACAGACCTGCAAAAAGTGGGCCGTGTGGTGGGCAAGGCCATGATTTACTTTCTGACTTTCTCCACGCTGGCCCTGATTGTAGGCTTGGTGGTCAGCAATATCGTGCAGCCCGGCCATGGCATGAACATTGACCCCAGCACCCTGGACCCCAGCTCTATCCAGGGTTACGTGCAGCAAGCCCATGACAGCACGCTGACGGGCTTTTTGATGAACATCATCCCCGCCACCCTGATCAGCCCCTTTACCGGCGGCGACATTCTGCAGGTGCTGTTTGTGGCCGTGCTGTTTGGTATTGCCCTGGCCGCTGTGGGCGATCACGGCAAACCCGTGCTGAAACTGCTGCAAGCCTTGATGACGCCTGTTTTCAAGCTGGTTGCCATCCTGATGAAAGCCGCTCCCATCGGGGCCTTCGGTGCCATCTCTTTCACCATCGGTAAATACGGGATTGAATCCGTGTCCAGCCTGGCGCTGCTGGTGGTGACTTTCTACGTCACCTCCGTGCTTTTTGTGCTGATCATTCTGGGTGCCGTGGCCCGCTACAACGGCTTTTCCATCACCAAGCTGATCCGCTACATTCGTGAAGAACTGCTGCTGGTGCTGGGTACCAGCTCCTCGGAAGCGGCTTTGCCTACCTTGATGCAGAAGATGGAACGCGCCGGGTGTGCCAAGTCGGTTGTCGGCCTGGTTGTACCTACCGGCTACTCCTTCAACCTGGACGGCACCAATATCTACATGACCATGGCGGCCCTGTTCATCGCCCAGGCTTGTGATATTCCACTGACCTTGCAGCAGCAGGTTCTGCTATTGCTGGTTGCCATGCTCAGCTCCAAAGGCGCGGCGGGTGTAACGGGGGCCGGTTTCATTACCTTGGCGGCTACCCTGTCCGTGGTGCCTTCGGTACCTATCGCTGGCATGACTCTGATCCTGGGGATTGACCGCTTCATGTCCGAATGCCGTGCGCTGACCAATCTGGTGGGCAATGCGGTTGCCACCATTGTGGTTGCCCGCTGGGAAGGCGAACTGGATACCGATCAACTCAACAGCGCCATGAATGGCGAGCTGCCACCGCTGGATACCAGCGTCACCTTGCATCAGCGCGGTGACATGGAGATTCCCGCACAAGAGGCCAGCGAGCCGCGCGCGACTGTTGCAGCCTGATTCGGGCACTTGAAAAAGAAAGGCCGGTTTTCAATTGAGAACCGGCCTTTTGCTTGTCTGCTTGTTCTTGCCAAGCTGCTCCCGCTCGTATTGCTTTGGGCAGGTCGTTAGCGACTCAGTCAGACAGAAGGAAACCGCACAATCTCGCTGTCTGGCGTCCAGGCAGGGTATTTATCCATGATGCTCAGGAACAAAGGGCTGGACTGAAAGTTCAGCAACCAGGTCGACAAGTCCGTCCAAGGCTGCGCATCAAACCAGTCCCTGTTCACTTGTGCGAATTGCCGCACAAAGGGGGCAATCGCCAAATCTGCCAGACAAGGACGCTGTCCCATCAGGTAGCCCTGCTGTTCGATGCGGGCATTCAGGCCCATCAATAATTCACTGGCTTGGGCTCTATGCAGGGCCGAAAAACTGGCGGCATCCGTGAATTGTTCATCCTCGGTATGGCGATCCGGGTATTTATAGCAATCCAGATGCCGCTTGAAAGGCCCGTCATTGGCCGCAATCAGGGCCAGCATTTGCTCGACATCGCCCTGCTCAGGCTGCAAATACTGCTTGGGATCTTGAATCGCCAAAGCCCAACGCATGATGTCCAGGCTTTCATCAATAACCTTGCCATCGGGCAAGACCAGCACCGGGACGGTGGCTTTGGGAGAGGCCAGGCGCAGGGCCTCGGGTTTGTCGCGCAGTACGACTTCGCGCAACTGACAAGTTACGCCGCTGGCCGCAATAGCCAGCCGTGCCCGCATGGCATAGGGGCAACGGCGAAAGGAATACAAAATGGGCAGATCAGATAAGGACATGCTCAATCCCGTTAAAAAGCCGCGCCACAGGCACGGACTTAAAGCGCTGGCGTTTATGCAAAGCGCCCTTCTGTAGCAGAAGGGCGGACTATAAACGACGCAGCGCCAGAATCAAGCTAGTAGAGGTAACACAGTGGCCCGATCAGGGCTAGGCGTCCTTGCCTTGCTGAGCCAGCAGGCGTTGCTCTTCCGCCTTGCGGCGGGCGGCTTCACGGCGCTCGGTCAACTCGTCCATGCTGACGCCAATGTGACGCTCTTCACGCTCGCGCGCCAAGGCCACTTGCTTTTGACGCTCGCGGAAACGCTCGATCTGCTCGGGGGAACTGTGGCCGTGGCAGTAGGGACAGCTGACGCCTTCTTCGAACTGGGGCGAGGCTTTTTCCTCTTCGCTGATAGGCATGCGACAGGCACGGCAGAAATCATAATCGCCGGGTTCCAGACCGTGACGCACCGATACGCGCTCGTCGAACACAAAGCAGTCACCATCCCACAGGCTTTCTGCTGCTGGAATCTCTTCCAGATATTTCAGAATGCCGCCTTGCAGGTGGTAAACCTGATCAAAGCCTTGCGAACGCATGAAGGCTGTGGATTTTTCACAGCGGATACCGCCGGTACAGAACATGGCCACGCGCGGTTTGCCATGCAAGACACCGCCTTCCTTGGACTGCTCGGCCACCCACTGAGGAAACTCGGTAAAGCTTTGGGTCTTGGGGTTGATGGCACGGTTAAAAGTGCCAATACCCACTTCGTAATCGTTGCGGGTATCCACCACCACCACGTCCGGATCGCTGATCAGGGCATTCCAGTCTTCGGGAGCAACATACTCGCCCACCATTTCGGCGGTTTTCAGATCCGGTACACCCAGGGTAACGATCTCTTTTTTCAGCTTCACCTTGAGGCGGTAAAACGGAGCCTTGTCGGCATAGGATTCTTTATGCACCAGGCCAGAAATACGTGGATCGGAGTTCAGATATGCCAAGACGGCACGAATACCCTCCTGAGGGCCGGCAATCGTGCCGTTAATCCCTTCGCGCGCCAGCAACAGCGTGCCTTTGACTTCATGCTGCTCGCAAAAAGCAAACAAGGGGTCGCGCATTTGTGCGAAATCGGGCAATTCCACGAACTTATATAAAGCCGCGATCAGGTAGGTAGACATAGGTAAACGAATTCTCTGGATAGAAGCGGTGGCGCAGCCCGCAGGCGGTAGGACAGCGTAGGCCGTCGTACACTATACGCGACTGATACCCCTTGGGCCTTTGACGCCCGTCAAAAAAATAGGGCGGGCCGGGGATTCAACTTTAAAATCATAACGCTAAAGCCGTCAGGCCGCATCTGGCCCCGGTCCCTGTTTCACTTTGCACGAGAGCTATGGATTCCGTAACACAAGCAGTCCTCGGTGCCAGCATCTGCGGCTCCCTCCTCGGGCGGCAGTATGGCCGCAAGGCGATCCTGTCCGGTGCCATCATCGCCACCCTGCCCGATCTGGATGTCTTCATTCAATATGGGGACCCGATTACCTCCATGGTCAGTCATCGCGGTTTCTCGCACTCTTTATTTGTGTTGAGCGCGGCAGGCATCCTGATCACCCTTTTATGGCGACTGCTGTTTCCACAAGCACGTGCCTCTGCGGGGAGGCTGGGGCTGGCGGTCTGGCTGGCGCTGATTACCCACCCTCTTCTGGATGCCTTCACCAGTTACGGAACGCAATTGCTGTGGCCTTTGGCCGCTACCCCGGCAACCTGGTCCAGCATCTTCATTATTGACCCGCTCTATACCGTGCCCTTACTGATCGCCACGATCATAGGCTTGATACGTGGACCGGCACCCGCAACGATACGGGCCTGCAACTGGGCCTTGCTCTTGAGCAGCCTGTATCTGGCAGCCTCGGTAGGTGCCAAGTTCTGGGCCGAGCAACAGGCGACCGCACAGCTCAAACAAGAGCAGGTGGAAATCACGCGGGTATACTCCGCCGCCCAACCCATGAACATCCTGCTCTGGCGTGTACTGGTGCGCGACACACAGGACCGGGAATGCGAAGTCATGGTGGGCCTGCTGGACCGGCTGCGTGCACCCAAGGGGCATCAATACGAATCCCTGTGCCTGCCCGTTCATAGCGACTACACCCAGTTGTTCCCCCCCTTGAAACAGCTGGAGCAACTGCGCTGGTTTTCGGACGATTGGCTGCGCTACGACATCATCGATGACCTGCTGGTGGTCAGTGATATACGCATGAGCCTGGGCCCCGGCCAGTACAGTTTCCGCTTTGTCGTAGCCGAACGCATTGCAGACGACACCTGGTTGCCGGTGATTCCGTATCGTTGGGCCAGTGGCCACAATATTGCTTTGCTAAAGCCCGTTCTGCGTCGTATTTGGGAGCCGACTCCACCGCTACCGCTACAAGAATGGGCCAAACGCATTGATGCCGGTGTACCTATTCCCAGGGCAAGCCCAGACTTCCAGGACATGGATTAAGCAAGGCCAAAAACCAGAGATGGAGACGGGCCTGTGCAAGGTGGGCATAGCAAACTCTTGCTAGCCCGCCCGGCCGCGTGTAGCACGCGCTCCTGAAACATAAGGTCCTAGCTTGATACAAAATACGAAGTGGTGAAGCTATAAAATTGCGTCCTGCCCGATAGGGGTTTTAACGTATTGCCAACGCATCAAAAGCATCAATCACTTTCATCATGAATTTAAAAAAAATATCTGTTTTCGCCACGCTGGGCCTTTGCATCGCTATTGCGGGCTGCAACAGCGAAGAAGCGACAGAAGCACCATCTCAAGCGGTCTCATCCGAGCAAGGCTTTATCCAGAAATACAATGCCTATGTTGAAGTTGCCAATAGCTTGCATACGCCTTTCTACCGTGCGCTTTCCGATTATCAAACCGTCTACGAGCCTGCCGTGCGCTCGGGCAAGAAGCTGGATAACTATTCCGTTGTTTCACTGGTAAGCATCAAGAACACCCAGGAAAAACTGAAGTCCGCCTTGGCACTGGAAGCCAACATGCCGGAAATAGATGGACCAGCAAAGCAGTTTGACGACTCCTTGACCAAGCTGGCACCTCTCAATTCCGAGTTGAACAACTATGCCGAATCAAAAGAGTTTCTGACGGATGGCGGCAAAAAGGCAGCCGACAATAACGAGGCGTTCGTCAGCGCCCTGACAGAAGTCGTACAGGCAGAGGCTGCATTTCTCCAAGGCATTCAAAAACAGGACGAAATAAACATCCAGACCTCTTTCGATAAAGCTCCCAAGGACTCCATGGAGCATTACCGTTTGGGTGCCGTGCTGTTCAGCAAGCAGGCCATGAACAAGGTCGATGCTATTTTCGAGCAGCAGGGAGCAAAAGAGAGCATTCCCCCCTTCCAGGAAAGTCTTGACCAGGCAGCCGCGATGATCAGCAACTGGGATAAAAAATTCAAGGAAGAAACGCCGCAAGGATGCCCACGAATCATGTCGAAAATGAATGAATTCCTGGCCCAGGGCAGAAGCGTCATCCAGCATGCCTCTGAAGGCAATTACGTACCTCAGGAAGGCTCGATCAGCTGGCAGATCAATAACCCGATAAAAAATGACGCCAGCAGCTTGCAATTGAAATTCAATGCAATGATCGGGGCGCTTAACTATCCCCGTTGCTAATGGCACCCAGAGACTGAGCTTGAAGCCGTAAACCTGGCGTCAGGCTCCAGTCTCAATGCAGGCAGTCATGCCGGCTCTGGCGGGCACGCTTCGTCTTGAAGCGATCCACACAATAAGCCCCCACGCTGCGCCTTTGGCTTAGTGCCTCCGAGGGGCTTTTTACCGGGGGCGCCGAGCTTTAGGGCAGCACGGCGCCAAAAAAAACCCTGGACGATTACGTCCAGGGTTTAAATTTACCCACTACGGTCACTACAAAATGACACCCGGCGCTCTGTCAAACCCGAGGATCACAAACAAGCCTTATTTCAGCATCCCTTCAACACGCTGGCGCAAGGCCGGGTCCTGCTGAATCGCCAGACTGATGCCGTTGTAGTCCGCCAGATCCATGCCATTGGCACTGACCACGCCTACCAGGCGCTGGTCGGCTTCCTGAACAATAGCCTGACGCTCTGCATCACTTTTGGCCGCATCCAGACGCGGCTGATATTCCGAAGCAGTTTGGGCGACCTTCTTGTAGGTGCGCGCATATTGCTCCAGCTGAGAATCCGTAGGTTTAACGATCTGGGTGGCAGCAGGGGCTGCCGAGTTGGCCGGAGCCGCATTGCCCTGGGCCATCGCAAAAGGGCTGTACATGCCAAATGCGACTGCGGTAGCAGCAAGAAAAGCTTTAACTGAGGGCTGCATGGATAGAACCTCCTAAACAGAGTCAATGAACGATCATCATGACAAGAGCGGCAGCAGCTTACAAGTTTCTCAATGTAGTTTCGTGTATCTGCATGCCACCCTTCCCGTTACAGACTTCAGTCGCGCGAGTAAGGACGTCCGTTAAAGTCCACGGTTACCAAATTGCCGTCCATCTGGCCCATGCCGGGTGAATTGGCGGGCATGCCTGGCGCGGCCACCCCACGCACACTGCCATCATTCATCATGCGTTTGACGACCTTGGCAGGCACATGGCCTTCAATCAATTGCCCCGTCTCTTCAATCATCGCGGTGTGGCAGGACGCCAGGTTCTCCGGCACTCTCAAAAGCCGCTTCACGTCTTGAATCTTCACGACCTTGACCTCTTTGACCTCAAAGCCTTCATCGCGCATGTGCTGTGCCCAGCCCCCACAACAACCACAGTCAGGATCCTGGTACATCGTAATAGCGGGACCCTCTGCCAACGCCATGGAACTGAAGGCCATCAGGCTGGCCGTCAACAATAAAGGTTTAATCACAATTACATTCCTGTTTTGCAGCGCCACGGCGCTCTGGTTGACACTCTCATGCACTTGACTAAGACTAGGCACTCGCAAAAAAGTTTAACAAAACACACTAATCCGTCCTGATCCGCCATGAGTCTTGATTCCGTCAAACAGTTTTTTAACGAACACGCTGCCGATATTCAGGTAATTGAAACCACCGAAAGCACAGCCACCGTCGTGCTGGCTGCGCAAGTGCACCAAGTCGAGCCGGGACAAATTGCCAAGACGCTTAGCTTGAAAGTGGGCGATAAAGTAGTACTGCTGGTCGCTCGAGGTGATGCCCGTCTGGACAACAAGAAGCTGCGTACCGCCTTCGGTACGCGCGTAAAAATGCTGGACCTGGAAAGCACTGAAGCCTTGACGGGTCACCCGGTTGGCGGGGTCTGCCCCTTTGGTCTGGCTACCCCGCTGGAGATTTACTGCGATCTGTCCTTGCAGGACTACGACACGGTCTTGCCCGCAGCAGGCTCTATTAATTCTGCGGTACGCATCACCCCGCAGCGCCTGGCCGAGCTGACCCGCGCGCAATGGATTGATGTGACTCAGCCGCCTCCAGCTCAGTCCTGACCCCCACCTGCGATTGGGTCAGAGGTTGACCTGCTGCCTTGTGCCCCCCAGGCGCAGGCAAACCTGCCCGTCGCTGACAGGTAAACAGATGTGTAAGTTGAATACGTACATGACCAGGCGACAAAAAACGCCATAAGAGCTCAAGGCATGGGGACGCGGCCATAAGGTATTTTCAGAAAATAAGCGGGTTCGTCCTTGCCATATCTGGTAACGAATGCCCTTTCTATCCTGATTAGGATAAGACATCGGATCTCAAATTAACTTTGTCTATCCCAGAGGAAAAAATGCCCCACCTATTATTGCTGGAGACAGATTCAGCTTTTATAAGCCTTTTTTTGGCATTGGCGCGGCAGATGAACTTTTCCGCCATCGCTGCAAATACGCCAGAAGATGTTCTGATCCGTTATCACCAGAAAACTCCTGATGCCCTGCTGTTTGGCCCCAGTGTCAGCGCCCTGCAGGCTCAGGAGTTGAGCCGTCGCATCGGACTGGATGCGGTGGAAAGCTATACCTTGCACGCCTACAGTGGCTCGACCCGGCAAGACCAGGCGCAATTGCGCACCTTGCTGGAGCAATTAAAAGCCAAGTATCAAAACGGTGCCTGTGCTTTTCAAGCCGAGCAGCATCATGACTTTGGCGAGTTTGTAGGCTGTTCCGCCCCCATGAAAAAACTCTATGAAAAGATCAGCAAAGTGGCCAGCACCGACCTGCCTGTGCTGCTGATTGGCGAGAGTGGCACCGGCAAGGAACTGGCGGCCCGGGCCATTCACCGCTGCAGCGCTCGCAAGGAACAGGCGTATGTACCCATCAACTGTTCAGCCATTTCAGAACAACTGATCGAAAGCGAGCTGTTCGGCCACGAAAAAGGCAGCTTTACCGGAGCCGAACGTAATCGGCAGGGCTACTTTGAACTGGCGGACCAGGGCACGCTGTTCCTGGACGAAATAACCGAAATGCCCATAGACGCCCAAACCAAGCTGCTGCGCGCATTGGAAAATGGCGAATACATGAAGGTAGGTGGCGACAAGTTGATCAAACATGATGCCCGCATCATCGCTGCGACCAATCGCCCGCCCATGCGCGCTATTGAGGACAAGAAACTGCGCGAAGATCTGTATTACCGCCTGGGGGTCTTTCCGATTCAAATTCCCCCCCTGCGTGAACGCGGCGACGATGCCGTCCTGATCGCCAAGCACTTGGTAGAACAGCTGAACCAGGAGCATCAGCAGAACCGCTCACTGAGCCTGGCCAGCATGAAGGAGATCGAGCGCTATCACTGGCCGGGCAATATACGCCAGCTACGCAATGCGGTACTGCGCAGCTATGTAATGAGCAACAGCGATCAGGTGGAAATCAATATGGAGGCCGACCCCATGGAATAAATGCTTGCCCAGTGTGGAACTGAGCAAGCTTGGCAAAAGCTTACTGGGCCACGGCAGGCTTCATGGAGTCTGCCAACGCATGAGCATGCCGCAAGTGTTGCTGCAGCATGGGCAAAGCGTCCTGAGCAAAACCCATGACTTCCTTGTCTTTACCATCCTTGATGTAGTCCTCAAAGAGCTTGATGGTGTCCTCATGCGCTTTGACTGCCGCTTCGTTGGCATAGTCCGCATCGAACTGTTCACCCTCCGCGCCCTCAAGCATGGAGATCTTGCCGCGCTGCATCAGGCTGGGCTCGGTGGGCAGCTCCACCTTGCGGGCCTGTGCCAGCGTCTGCAGTTCCTTGGCCAGCTGCTCGTGGTCGTCGATCATCATTTGTGCAAATTCGACCACTCTATCGTTGTTGCTGCGCTCCAGAGCCAGCTTGGCAGCCGTCACTTCAAAATGTCCCGATTGTGCCGCATCTCTCAAAAACCCTTTATCCGGAGAAAACAGCTCAATGGCAGAAGCACTGCGAACACTCAAACCCAATACCAGACCCGCCGCCACCGCCAAACACATCAGATGTCTTACTCGCATCGCACACCTCCAAAAACGTCAGTCATTGCCTGAAACCAGAACATCTTTGCTGACCTGAGGCCAATCCGCATGGCCAGCAAAGCCTTGACGGTGTCCTAGCAAGGGCCGTACCCGCGCCTTCAACCTTGGGGCAGGAACGGAACTTGCTATGTAGATAGCACAGGGCCCGGATCATCCCGGCAACTGTGTCCGAAGAACTGTCGGTTCGCATCACCAAGCACAAGGAGACGCCACCATGAAGCTGGAAATGGTTCCGCAGCTGCACATGCAGCAAACCCTCTCGCAGCGACTGCAACAGTCCGCACAAATCCTGCAGCTCTCGGCGCAGGAGCTGCAAACGCTGGTACAAGACAGCCTGCAAGACAATCCCCTACTGGAACCCGCTCCAGAACCCGCCGCCCCCGTACGAGAGGGCCTGTCCCATCCTGGGTCCAGCCAAAGCGCTCACCTGATCGATAAGCACGACATAAGCCCGGCTCCGCGCAGCCGTGACGAACAGATCCTGGAGCATGTACGTTTGAGTCACGCCAGTGAGAGCTGCAAGGCCTTATGTGCCCTGATCGTGAACGCCCTGGATGACAACGGATACTTGCGCGATCACTTTGAAGACCTGCTCCCCACCGGCTACGAACACATCCCCCTTGCCGAATGGCAAACCGCGCTGGCGCTGGTCCAGTCCCTTTCTGTTCCCGGTACAGGTGCCCACTGCCTGTCCGACGCGTTGCGCTTGCAGATCCAGGCGCGTCAGTCTCTAGACCCGGTTCTGAAACAGAGACTGCTCAAGTTAGTGGCTACCGAGCTGCCCGCGCTGGCGCAAGGCGAGTGGTCACAAGTGCAGAGCCGCCTGAATCTGTCCGATGCAGACTTTCATCAGGCGCTGCGCGAACTGCAAAGCCTGGACCCCAAGCCCGGTCTGGCTTATCTGGAGCCGTTACGCCAGGCCATTACGCCAGACGTCCACGTCTACCGCGATGGCAAGCATTGGCGTGTGCTCGCGGACCCTCGCAGCCTGCCACGCGTTCAGGTGCATCAAGAATATGCCGCCACCCTGGAGCAACAGGCACGCACGCAACAGAACCGCCCTTTGCACAGCGCCCTGACTCAGGCTCGCTGGCTGGCCGAGAGTCTGGCGATGCGACGCAGCACGGTGTGCCGTGTCGCTGAATTCATCGTCCGGCACCAGATCCTTTTTTTCGAGCTAGGTGAGCAAGGCTTGCAACCCCTGCGCATCAGCGATCTGGCCAAGGAGCTGGATCTGCATCAATCCACCATCTCCAGAGCGACTGCCAACAAGTACATGAGCACTCCCTTTGGCACCTTGAGCTTCAGGCATTTTTTCTCCGGCGAGCTGGAGACTGATTTCGGTGGCAGTTGCTCCACCGCCCTGGTCAAGGAGCAGATACGCCGGCTGATTGCCAGCGAACCAGAACGTCAGCCTTTAAGCGATGTCGACTTGCATCAGGCGCTGCGTCAGAACAGTGTGGAGCTATCCAAACGAACCGTCACCAAGTACCGCCTGCAACTGGGTATTCCCAATGCCCGCGAACGTTTGCAACGGGCACGCCTGCGTGCTGTCAGCGGGCAGGATGTGCACCCCTTGAATTGAACGGGTACGCAATTTGCTGATTCTCCAACGAAGATCCCTTAATAAAACAAAGCGAGAATCAGCATGAGCAAAATCATTGTGGTGTCCGTACGCGTGGCCAGTTCCGATCAACCTTGCACAGGCGGGCTGGCCGTCGCAGTAGATCAATTGTTAAAGCACCCGCAGACCCAGGGCATCTGGCTGGGGTGGAATGGTCAATGTGATTCACAGCCGGGTTCGCTGCGTACCGAAGATCGGGGCAGCTACCAAGCCGTCACCTTCTCCTTCACCCAGGAGCAATACGAACAGTTTTACTGCGGTTACGCGAACACCTGCCTTTGGCCCGCCTTTCACTACCGCCTGGACCTGATGGACTTCCAGACCCACCACTTCCAGCAATACCTGGAGATCAACCGGCAAATTGCCGCTTATTTGCGCCAGATTGCCGAAGAGGACGACTTGATCTGGGTCCATGACTACCACCTGATGCCATTAGCCCATTTTTGCCGAGAGCAAGGAATGCAGCAGGCCATTGGCCTGTTCTTTCACACCCCCTTTCCGTGCCCGGAGATTCTGCGCTCCATTCCCCGCTATGAACAATGGCTGCCCATGCTGCACCATTACGACCAGATTGGCGTCCAAAGCCGTGGCGACCATCATGCGCTGACAGCCGCACTCCAGACCTTAGTGCCACCGCGCACGAGCGAGTCAGGCGCCCGTACCGTCAGCACAGACGTCTATCCCATCAGTATCGATGTGGATCTGGTTCAGGCTCTGGCCAAGGCCCCCTCATGGACCGACAGCGCCACACCAATCGAGCCAGTCAACGGGCCTGACACCATTATCAGTGTGGACAGGCTGGATTACACCAAGGGTCTGGCCTATCGGCTGCGCACCCTGGATACGCTGCTGCGCAGCTACCCGACGCTGCACGGGCAAACAACGTATGTCCAAATCGCCCCTTCTACCCGCGGCGATATTCACGATTATCAAGTCATGCGTGAAGAGCTGGAAAGTCTGGCCGGACAGATTAACGGTCAATTTGCCACGCCAGGCTGGAGTCCGGTGGTGTACATGAACCGCGCCTTTCCGGCCGGCCAGCTGATGCGCATGTTGCGCCGCGCCCGCGTCGGTTTTATCGCACCCTTGCGTGACGGAATGAATCTGGTGGCCAAAGAATATATCGCTGCCCAGGACCCCGCCGACCCCGGTGTCCTGGTTCTGTCCACCTTTACGGGCGCGGCACAATCCCTGCAAGGCGGCTACCTGCCCGTCAACCCATTTGATGCGGACGCCACCGCACGCAGCCTGTATCAGGCCTTGAACATGCCGCTAGAGGAACGACGCCGACGCCACCAGCATTTAATGATGCAACTGCGACAGCAGGACCTGAGGCAGTGGTGCGAACAGTTCCTGCATGATCTTGGCATCAGCTCGGGCTTGAATCAGGCCCATGACCCTCTGGCTGAGCTTCCAGCATCCTGACGCGTACAAATGCATCCGGTTGGTGCTGACCCAGATAGGCCACCAAGCGCTCGCGCAACAAACAGCGCAAGTCGAACAAACGGCCCGAGTCGGCAGCACTGACCAGAAAGCGCAACTGCATCCCCCACTCATTGGTATCGGTCACCTGCAACACCTGAACGCGCCCATCCCACAATTCAGAGGACTCGCACAAGTCCTTGAATGCCGTGTTCAAGCCCTGCATTTCAACCTTGTAGTCCACCCATAGAAATACCGTGCCCAGCAAAGAGGCGCTGCGACGGGTCCAGTTCTGGAAGACAGTTTCTACAAACCATTGCAAGGGAACGATCAGACGGCGCTCGTCCCACACACGTACCACCACATAAGTGGCCGTGATTTCCTCTATCCGGCCCCACTCCCCTTCCACAATCACCACATCGTCAATGCGTATGGGCTGGGTGAATGCGATCTGCAAACCGGCAATAAAGTTACCCAGCACCGGCCGGGCAGCAATACCGGCTACCAGCCCCGCTACCCCGGCCGATGCCAGCAGGCTGGTGCCCAGTTGCCGTGCGCCGGGTAGAACCATCAAAGCAAAGGACAAGCCCAGCAAGACCAGCAAGAAATGCACACTGCGTGCCAGCACACGCGCCTGGGTGTAGATCTGACGCGAACGCAGATTGTCGGACACATTCAAGGGGTGACGCACCACCACAAGCTGGAACAGAGATTCGACTGCACTCATCAGCATCCAGGTCGTGCAGATAATCAGCACCAGCATGTCCCCAACGATCAGATAGGACTGCCACTTGGCCGAGATGGGGGCCAGCGGAATACATATGCGCAAAAATACGGCCAGAAAAAACAGCCGCGACGGCCAGCGTATCCGTTCGCTGAAAAACCGCAGAAAGTGCTCTGGCGAGGCCAGTCTTTCAATAATCTTGCCACCCAGAAAATGCACCAGCAGCAGTATCGCCCAGCCGCCCAGCAATAACAGCAGCCACATCCACCACGTCATTGACATCATGATTGCTCTCCTGAAAACCATGTCTCCAGATACAGCAACTTGTGTGCCGCGCCCCGCCCCCAGGCAGTCAGGCACGCTTTGTGCTGGGTCAGTCATAACCAATCACGTGATTGGTGTTCTTTCTCAAGGAGAGTTATATGACCCAGCACACCAACAAACAGGATCATAAAGATCAACGTGGCTTTGCCTCCATGGACGACAAAAAGCAGCGCGAGATTGCTGCTGAAGGTGGGCGTGCCTCGCACGAAAAAGGCACCGCGCACGAGTTCACCCCGGAAGAGGCCCGTGAGGCTGGCGCTAAAGGCGGCCGTGTAGCCCATGAACGCGGTACGGCGCACGAGTTCAACTCTGAAGAAGCTCGCGAAGCGGGCGCCAAGGGCGGTCGCGCCGCTCATGAAAAGGGCACAGCTCACGAGTTCACTTCTGAAGAAGCCCGTGAAGCCGGTGCCAAGGGTGGCCGGGCAGCCCATGAAAAGGGCACGGCCCATGAGTTCGACTCCGAGGAGGCCCGCAAGGCCGGCGCCAAAGGTGGCAAGGCCACCCAGGACCAGCGACGCTAAGCCTTAACCAAGCCCCAGTTGGACGCGGCGCACCCACCAGGGCCGCCGCGCCCTGTCCCATTCCTTGTCTATTTCAGGAGCCGTCATGACAACGCGTCAAACAGTGAAAGAGCAACGTCACCTGCAAGAACAGCAGGACCAGAAGGACAAGAACGGGGTCGGCCAGAACGAGCCCGTCACGCACGATAAGAGCCACCCAGGCAGCGATTACCCCACTCCCCCCCTGCCGCAACAACACCTGGAAAAGCCTGGGTGTGAAAGTGATCTGGACCCGGCCCCCCGCTACGAAGCCTCCAGCTACAAGGGCAGCGGCAAGCTGGAAGGAAAAGTAGCCGTGATTACCGGTGGGGACTCGGGCATAGGCCGGGCCGTTACCGTGCTCTATGCCCGAGAAGGTGCCGATGTGGCGATTGTGTATTTGCACGAGGATGAAGATGCCGGACGCACTCGTCTGGCCGTCGAGGCCGAAGGCCGCCAATGCCTGACACTGCGCGGCGATGTGAAAGACCCTGAATTTTGCCGACAAGCGATTGAGCAGGTACTTGACCGCTTCGGTCACCTGAATATTCTGGTCAACAATGCCGGCTTTCAGGAACATGCCCAATCCTTGCTGGACCTGACCCCGGAGCGGCTCAATGAAACCTTCCACACCAATATCTATGGCTATATCTACATGGCCCAGGCCTGCCTGCCGCACCTTCACGCGGGCGATGCCATCGTCAATACCAGCTCGGTCACAGCCTTGCGCGGGGCCGCTCATCTGCTGGACTACTCCAGCACCAAGGGCGCCATTATTGCCTTCACGTACTCCCTGGCGGCCAACCTGGCGCCCAAAGGTATACGTGTAAACGCGGTCGCTCCCGGACCCGTCTGGACCCCCTTGAACCCCGCTGACTCCCCGGCCGAAAAAATCCCCGAGTTTGGTGCCGATACGGTCTTTGGCCGCCCCGCCCAGCCGGAAGAACTGGCGCCTGCCTATGTCTACCTGGCCAGCCCGATCACCGCCAGCTACATCACCGGCACCGTGCTCCCCATCACGGGTTACCCAGGAAGCTGATATGAATAACGCTCTGCATTTGGATCAGACCGCCTTGTTTCTGGATCTGGACGGTACCCTGGTCCCCTTGGCTGCGCGGCCTGACCAGGTATTTCTTCCCCCGTCCACCGCCGGCCTGCTGCTGAATCTGCACGCTGCCTGCGACGGCGCGGTGGCACTGGTTTCAGGCCGCGACCATGACAGCCTGCATATCGCCTGCACCAAGCTTCCGCTTGCCATGATCAGCAGCCACGGCGCAGCCATGTATGACGCCGAGGGTCAGGAATGCTGGAACATCCCGATCAACCCGGCTGAGCACCACAGCCTGTCCCGCTCTGTCGCCGCCCTGATCCACCCCTACTCACTGGTTTGGATGGAGCGCAAATCGCACGGTGTGGCTGTGCACTTTCGGCAACGCCCTGAAGTTGGCGAGGCCTTGGCCACAGAACTGCACGTGCTGTGCTCGGAATATCCCGGCTTTGATCTGATCCGTGGACATTGTGTCATCGAACTGCGCATGAGCGGCTTTGACAAAGGCCAAGCCCTGGCCCGGGCCCAACGCCTGCCCGCGTTCGCCGACCGCAAGCCCGTCATGATTGGCGACGACTTGACCGATGAGGCCGCCTTTGAGTTTGTGAACCAGAAAGGCGGGCTGAGCATACGCATCGGTCCTCAGGAGCCAGCCAGCGCGGCCCAGCTTTCCTTGCCACACCCCTCTGACCTGCTGACACTTTTGCAAACCAGTCTGCTGGAGACGCGCTTTTTCTCCGAGCTGGCACAGCGAACGCCCTCAGGCGCCAAAACGGTTGCGCCATGACTCGCTGACACTGGCCGCACTCTCTTTACTTAAAAGGATGGCCCCATGAGCAAGATACTTACCTCTACGCCCAAGACCTCCTTGCAAATCAGCCTGCCCAGCAAGGGCTGCAACAAGGGCGCGCTCCAAAGTCTGGAATTCATGGCCAGGGAACTGGCGCAATTCCTGGATCTGCCTCGAGTCCATATTGACTATGAAGACCAGCTAAAGCCCAGCTCCGGAAACACTTACTACCTCCCCCTGCAGACCTTGAGCCTGGAGCAGGCGCGACAACTGGGTATCGAACAGGCCTCCCAACTGTATGGGGGTGTAGTGCCATATGACTTTCTGGCCCATAAAACCGTCGCCCATCCCCTTCCCCAGGACGATATGGACCGCCCGGAAGGCTGGAACAATGAGCTGGGCCTGGCGTTACGGCACACGGTCTTGCCAGGCTACAGCGTCTTTTCAAGAAACGACGCGCTACGCACAATGAGCCTTCTGGATGAAGCAGGCCAGACCGGCATACGGGCCAAACTGGCCAGTGCTAATGCAGGCAAAGGCCAGAAGGTGATCTACAGCCGTCAAGAGCTGGAAGAGCTCTTGAACCTGCCGCCGTGGCAGAGTCAACTGGAACAGGGTCTGGTACTGGAGGAGAACCTGCTCGATGGCGAGACCTTCAGCATCGGCCAGACCCAGGTGGGCGAGCATCTTTTTTCCTATATCGGCCAGCAACACCAGACCACCAACCTGCAGCACGAGTCCGTATATGGCGGCTCCAGCTTGCTACTGGTTCGCGGCGGGTTTCCGCAGTTGCTGCAGCTCTCAGGCATGAAGCGCATTGAGCATCTGCTTGAGCTGACCATAAGCTACGAAAAAAACATCAGGCAGGCCTTTCCTGAACTGTATGCCTCACGTCGCAACTATGACCTCATCGTCGGTAAAAATGCGCGTGGCCACTACAAGGCAGCCGTACTGGAACATTCCTGGCGTTTCGGCGGAGCGTCCATTGCAGAGATTCTGGCCATCCGCACCCTGCAACGCCACCCTGAGCTCCAACATACCCACGCATGGACACGCGAGCGCTATCTGGACGATGCCAGCCTGGTGAAAAACTCCCCTCATCTTTACAGCCTCGACCAAGAAGACGAGGCTTATCTTGCCCGCTTCGGCGGCCCACTGCCATCATGAGTACGGAAATTTTCAACACCACCATCAAAGTGCCCCATCAGCACCTGGATGCACGCCTGCTAGTCCCCCAATCCCCTGTCCCTGGCATTTTGTTCGTGCACGGTTGGGGCGGCAGCCAGCACTTTGACCTGAAACGCGCCCACACCATTGCCGGTATGGGCTGTATTTGTCTGACCTTTGATCTTGCCGGGCACAATGCCAATCAGCACGAGCGCGAGAACGTCACCCGAGAACAGAACTTTCAGGACATCTGCGCGGCCTTTGACACCTTGAGCAGCCACCCTATGGTGGACTCCAGCTCCATCGCCATTGTGGGGCACAGTTATGGCGCCTATCTGGCCTGCCTGTTAAGTGAATTTCGATCGGTACGCTGGCTCAGCTTGCTGGCTCCTGCCTTGTACCCGGACGACGATTGGCTGTCTCCAAAGGATCAGCTCAACCGAGAGTTGCTGCAGGACTACCGTCTGCATACTCATTCTCCGCAAGAGAACCGCGCCTTGCAGGCCTGCTCCAAATTCACGGGAGATGTTCTGCTGTTTGAAGCGGAATACGATGAGCTGATTCCCCGCCAGACCTTGCTAACGTATCGCCAAGCCTTCAGCCAGGCTCATTCCCTGACACATCGAGTGCTGGAAGGCAGCAACCACGCGCTGGACGAGAAAGTCGCCCAGCGTGATTACTCCGTGCTGCTTTATCGCTGGATTCAGGAAATGATTATTGGCGCCCGTATTGGGCACCTGCCCAACAACACCACTTGACTCACGCGACAGCCGGACGGTTGGCATAGCCGGAGACAAACTCCTTGGCCTGCCCAGTCTGCGGGTCAAAGACGTGACGGCGTACCTTGCCGATATCCGCGCCATAAACGTGAATGCTGATGGACACCTGGTCGTCATACATATTGGAAACCTCGTGTATATCACCCACCGTGGGTGACACCACTTCCACCACGCCTGGTTCCAGAGTCTGTGTGTCTTGTTCTGTCATATGGCCGGTATCGGGATCACGGTCAAAAGGCCGGGAGCGTTCCGCGCCACGCAACATACCAATCAAGCCCCACACGGTATGGTCGTGGATAGGGGTTTTCTGGCCGGGACCCCACACAAAGCTGACCACGGAAAAGCGTTCCTGCGGACAGCAATACAGCAAGTACTGCTGATAAAACTGGGGATGGGGCTGGGTGTACTCCGGGGCCAGCCAATCGTCCTGGGCCACCAGTTCGCCCAGCAGGACACGGCCATCACGCAGGATATCCGCCTCGGCGACAGCCGGGCGGCCGGTCAATTCATTCATCCCTTGAATAAAACGCTCAAAACGGGGGTGCATAAGGGGATGTCTCCATAGTTGACTGGGCCTTGCGGCCCAATTCGTGAATCAGTTCTTATTTGTTCAGATACACCGGGGCACGTTTTTCTTTGAAGGCGTTCATCCCTTCCTTGGCATCATAACTATCCTCGATCGCTTTCAGTTGCCGCATGGTGCGCGCCATTTGCTCGGACGGGCCGCGCGTCAGCACTTCATTATTGATAAAGCGCTTCAAGGTTTGCAAAACACGCGGCGACATCTTTGCCAAGTCCTGCGCCATACGCACAGCAGCCTGGACTTGCTCGCCTACCGGCACCACTTCATTGGCAAAACCCAGATCGTAAGCACGGCGGGCTTCCAGCGTACGGCACAACAAGATCACTTCCATGGCGGCATGATGCGGAATGCGCGAGGCCAGGCCCGAGATGATGCCGCCAGTAAAGCCCAGCTTGGCTTCGGGGTAGGAGAACTTGGCGCTCTCGGACGCTACCAGCAAATCCGTCATCATGGCCATCACCAGGGCTCCACCCACACACCAACCACTAACGGCCGCAATAATGGGCTTGTCGGTTTCAAAGCCTACCGTGGGAATGGCGCGCCACAACTCGGGCCACTCATTAATATCCGCCCCGGCAGAAAAAGCGTCATTGCCTGCCCCGGTCAGCACAGCTACGCGGCGTGTGGGGTCTTCGTCAAAGGCCAGAAACGCTTGCTGCAATTCCTTGACCACAGTGGCGCTCAAGGCATTGCGGCGATCGGGACGGTTGATCGTAAAGATTGAAACACCGTCATCGTGGTTTTCTACAAGAATGCACTGATAATCCGACATGGTTTACTCCTCCTGGGTATTTTTCAAAGAATAGGTTTTGGTTTTATTCGCCTATGGACAGGCGGGCATCGACGGCGTGACAGCGGGTAGCCGCCACGATCAAGGGGTTGATATCCAATTCAAAGTTGGTGTCGCGCAAGTCGTGGGCCAGGAAGCTGACACGCACAATCGCATCGAGCACACCGTCACGATCCAGCATGCGTCCCCGGTACCCCTTCAGCAGCTTGTCGATCATCAAGGTAGATAAAAGTCGATCTGCATCAGCCAGGGTTAAAGGGGCCGCGGCAATCACCCGGTCCGACAGCATTTCCACCAGAATGCCGCCTGCACCAAACACCACGACCGGGCCAAACTGCGCATCCTGACGGGCGCCGATCAGCAGCTCCACATCCCCCTTGGCCATGGCCTGCACCAGCACGCCTTCCAGACGGGCATCTGCTTTATAGGCTTTGGCATTGGCGTAGAGCCGGGCAAAATCGCGTCGCAAGCTGGCGTCGTCGGCCACATCCAGCGCCACCCCACCCGCTTCGGTTTTATGGACGATGTCGGGAGACACAATCTTCATCACCACCGGATAGCCAATCTGTTCGGCCAGCACCACAGCCTGTTCCACGTCCTCGCACACCTGGCCCAGATTCACGGGCAGGCCGTAATGCGCCAGCAGACGTTTGGACTGATCTTCATTCAAAACACCGCGCGGCATGACCGTAGGCGCTTGGCAGGCACTGGGACGCAAGGCTTGCTGGCGCGGCACAAACTGGCCGTGACGTTTCCAGGCGGACAAGGCCAGCGCCGCTTCCAGACTGGAACTGGCATACGCATGGCCGTGCTGGGCCAGTTTCTGCCGCAAAGGCTCGGATGTTGCGCCCGCATCAAACGCCACCATCACGGGCTTGGCCCAGTGCGGTTCGCGGTGGATGATTTTTTCAATCAGGGCCGCCATCCACTCCTGCGGACACATGGAAGCCGTGATCAATACCGCGTCACTTTGCTGATCCTGCATCAAGGCATCCAAAGTAGCGCGGGCCACTTCGGTGGAGTCCTGCGTCAGACGCGCTCCCAGATCAACCGGGTTATCCGCCTGCCCTGCCGGGTAGTGGGCAGCCAGAGCCTGCTTGGTAGTAGCGGAAAAACTGGACAGTTCCACGCCATGCTCTGCCAAAGCATCTGCAGCCAAGGCCCCACCGCCACCCGAAGGCGTCACAATCGCGACTTTGGAGATCTTGTTGCTGGTAAAGCGCACCATGCTGTTTGCCAGCAAGAGCATGGCCCCCATATCGTCCATCAGGCTGATGCCTTCATCGCGACAGACACTGGCAAACACATCATGGTCACCCGCTACGCTAGCAGTATGCGAAAAGGCGGCCGCCTTGCCCGCACTGGAGCGCCCTGCCTTGACGGCCAGCCAGGGCTTGCCCGCCGCCTGCGCCCGACGAGCTGTGCGACGCAAAGCCTGAGTATCTTTAATGCCCTCTATATAAGTACAGATCACTTGCGTCTTGGGATCATCAATCAGGAAATCCACAAAGTCGCACAGATCCAGGTCAGCCTGATTACCCACCGAAAAACCGTAGGTAAAGCCACCGCCCATCGCCCATGCCCGATCAAAATAGGTAGTCATCAAGGCACCGCTTTGGCTGACAAAACCAATAGGCCGTTCCGGCAGGCTGTCTCTGTCCAGCACCGGCGAAGAGCACAGCACCAGACTGCGGCTGGGGCTGATCATGCCCAGGCAATTGGGACCGATCAGTCGCATGCCCGAGTCACGGCAGATACGCAGCAAGGCCTGCTCGCGCTCCAGCCCGCGCTCGCCTGCATCAGCAAAGCCTGCGGAGATCACCAGCAAACCGCGTACCCCCATTTGGGCCGCAATCTGCGCCTGTTCCAGAACGGTATCGGCCCCCACCGTAAACACAGCCAGATCCGGAGCGCTATCCAGTGCAGCCAGACCGGGCACAGCGGGCAAACCAAACAAACTGCTGCGGCTGGGATTGATAGGCAGGACCTTGCCGCCATAACCGTGCTTGAGCAGCATACGGAACAGTCGCCCGCCAAACTTGGACTGATCTTCCGAGGCGCCGACCAAAGCTATGGATGCCGGGTCCAGCAAAGCGTCCAGCGTGCTGGCGCAAGTGACGGTTTCCATCACATTTGTCTCCTGTTGGTGGTTCTGTGAGCGTTTAGTCATCGCTCATCTTGATGGTCTTGAGCAGCTCGCTGTAATAAGCCCGACTCTGCTCCAGATCCTTGGCATACGCATCGCCGTCTTTCCAGCTGGCACTGACACTGATGCGGTGGAAACGCTCTTGAGTCTGCGGCTCGGCCAGAATTTCTTCGGTAGCCTTGGCCAGCTTCTTCATGACATCGTCAGGGGTGCCAGCCGGCACCGCCAGCCCCCAGAACCCTTCAAAAGGCAGGGCCAGATCAAAACCGGCTTCTTTCGGTGTGGGCACATCCGGCAGTTCGGGATGACGCACGCTGGCATAGGTCACCAGGGCTTTGGCCTTGCCACTTTTCACCAGCTCCAGCCCGACTCCATCAATAAAGAAATCGATGTGATTGCCCATCAAGGCCGTCATGGTGTCTGCCGAGC
Organism: Alcaligenes sp. NLF5-7; assembly: GCF_024266725.1. Taxonomy (NCBI): domain Bacteria; kingdom Pseudomonadati; phylum Pseudomonadota; class Betaproteobacteria; order Burkholderiales; family Alcaligenaceae; genus Alcaligenes; species Alcaligenes sp. NLF5-7. Next base: position 2,499,527 of record NZ_CP100755.1, on the reverse strand, counting down.
CTTTGAACGGCACATGCAGCAAGTCCAGTTTCTCGGCGTTTTCCAGAATCTCTCCAGCCAGGTGGCCGCCAGACGCAATACCTGCCGAACCATAGGTCAAGGTGCCGGGCTCCTTGCGGGCCAGCTCGACAAACTCTTTCAGGTTGGAGACCGGCAAATCATTGCGCACAGTCATGATGGGCAGGTAACCGGCCAGACTGCCTACAAAATCAAAGCCCTTGATCGGGTCATAAGGCACGTCGCGTATATAGGGCAGCACGGTAAAGGCGGTGCTGGTGGCCAGCAACAAGGTGTAGCCATCGGGTTTGGCGCGACCCACGATAGACGTGCCCAGTGAGGTGGTGCCGCCGGGCCGGTTTTCAATCACGATGGGAACGCCAAGCTTGACGCGCAGACGGTCGGCAAACAGACGCGCCAGATTGTCGCTGTTACCGCCTGGGGGATAGGGAACCACAAAGGTCACTTCACGGCTGGGATAGGTATCGGCCGCGATGGCCGCCGGGGCAGAAAAGCTGCTGACTGCCGCCAGTCCAGAGACCAGCACTGTGCGTAGAAGCCCTGTGCGCGAAAAAAAAGAACTGAACATGATCCTTGCCTCCTGTGTGAGAGTTTTTCTCTCTTTGTGTTCCAATATATAGAACGCTGTTCTTGTTTTTGATATTAAAAATGCCGTGAGAACGGCTTGAATACAACAGACAGCAACAACACAAGTAACTTAGGACAACGGTTCAAATAGTGGGATATTTGATTTCAGGTGTCAACTATTAAACCCCTTCGGGATTTCCCCAGTTCGATCATCTGGTCGCATTGGGCTTGACCGCAACGAGCTTCTGGATAAAATGAAAACACTGCTTTTCCATGTCAATTTAAAGAACGCTGTTCCAAATATCAGAACACAAACCCTTAACTGATCGAAGGAATTCACTCATGTTCTCTGCCATCGTCATCGACAAAACCGACGGCCAATACAAAGCCAGCCTGCAATCCCTGGACGAGTCCGCCCTGCCGGAAGGCCAGGTTACCGTCCGCATCGACTACTCCACCCTGAATTTCAAAGACGGCCTGGCCATGACGGGTAAATCCCCCGTAGTGCGCCAGTTCCCCATGGTGCCCGGCATCGACTTTGCTGGCACGGTGACCGACAGCAGCGACCCGAATTTCAAGTCCGGCCAGAAAGTGGTGCTCAATGGCTGGGGCTTGGGCGAAGTACATTGGGGTGGCCTGGCACAACAGGCACGCGTGAAAGGCGATTGGCTGATTCCCCTGCCTGAGGCCTTCTCTACCCAGCAAGCCATGATGATAGGCACCGCCGGCTATACCGCTGCCCTGTGCGTGCGTGCCTTGCAGCGCCAAGGCGTCACGCCGGACAAGGGCCCGATTCTGGTGACAGGTGCCGCGGGTGGCGTAGGCAGTGTCAGCGTGGCCCTGCTGCATGCCCTGGGCTACACCGTCATGGCCAGCACAGGCCGACCTCAGGAAGAAAGCTATCTGAAGGCGCTGGGCGCCAGCGAGATTGTGGACCGCAACACCTTGAGCGAACCGGGCAAGCCACTGGGCAAGGAGCGCTGGGCCGGAGCCATCGACAGCGTAGGCAGCCATACCCTGGCCAATGTCTGCGCAGGCACGCAATACCTGGGTGCAGTCGCCGCTTGCGGTCTGGCCCAGGGCATGGATTTCCCCGCTTCCGTGGCCCCCTTCATTCTGCGTGGTGTGCAATTGATTGGGGTGGACAGCGTCCATTGCCCCAAACCCGAGCGCCTGGCGGCCTGGGACTTGCTGGCCAAGCATTTGTCTATCGAAGCCCTGGAGCGCATCGGCGCCAGCACCATCACACTTTCCCAAGCCATTGATCAAGCCGGCCAGTTACTGGAAGGCAAGGTACGCGGCCGCATCGTGGTTGATGTGAACGCATAAGGCCCTGTCGGCCCCCATCTACCTATCATGCTCTGGAGCTGATTCATGGATACGACACTGCCCCTGAACGGGGTTCGGATACTGGAATTTTGCAATGTGGCCGCTGGCCCGTACTGCGGTATGTTGTTGGCCGATATGGGGGCTGACGTCATCAAGATCGAACACCCCAAAGGGGGTGACACCTTGCGAAGCTGGCCGCCCATCAACCAAGGATATAGCGAGAACTTTGCTTCGCTGAACCGCAACAAGCGCTCGGTAACGCTGGATCTGAAGAACCCCGAAGATGTAGCCAAAGCACGCCAACTGGTACTGGATGCAGACGTCTTGCTGGAAAACAATCGGCCCGGCGTCATGCAGCGCTTGGGGCTGGATTATGAAAGCCTTAAGGCCCTGAATCCCAGACTGCTGTACTGCTCAATTTCTGCCTACGGACAAAGCGGCCCCCGCTCGCAGGAAGGCGGTTTTGACCTGACGATTCAGGCCATGAGCGGCGTGATGAGCGTGACGGGCGAAGCAGGTGGAGCCCCCGTTAAATGCGGAGTTCCACTGGCGGACTTTGCAGCCGGTTTGTATGCCGCTTTTGCCATCAGTGCCGCTTTGCCACAGGCCCGCGCCACCGGTCAGGGCGCACATATCGATGTGCCCATGCTAGGGACCACCTTGGCCATCGCTGCGCTGCAAACCTCCGAGTATTTCGGCAGTGGTCGCGACCCGGACAAGCTGGGCTCCGCCCACCCCCGTAATGCCCCCTACCAGGCGTTCCAATGCAAAGGGGGGTACTTCGCCATGGCAGCGGGCAACGACGCACTGTGGCGCTCCGTCTGTCAGGTTGTAGAACGCCCGGACCTGACCGAGGACGAGCGTTTTACCAGCACAACCCTGCGCGCCAAACATCAAGACGCCTTGCGTGAACTGCTGGAAGCCATTTTTGCGCAGCACGACTCCGAACATTGGCTAGCACAATTCCGTGCCCAAGGCGTACCCTGCAGTCCCATCAACCGCTATTCCGACGTGCTGCGAGACCCGCAGGTCGAGCACATGGAGTGGGTGCAAAACATTCGCCTGCCGGGCACAGACACCGAGACGCGCACCTTTGTCTCGCCCCTGCGTATCAATGGAGTGGGCTTGCCCGTCCGTATGGCCCCCCCGGCATTGGGCGAACATAACGACAGCATCTTGCACGGAGTTACCCCATGACAGAGCCGTATTGCAGCAGCAGTCTCGGCCTGAACGTGGACTGCGCAGGCAAAGTCTGGACACTGACGCTGAACCGGCCTGACAAGCGCAATGCCTTGTCGGCCGATCTGGTCGAAGCCTTGATCGCGGCCGTGCAGGCCGCGGAAAAGGCCCAGGCGGATCTGCTGATATTGCGAGGTGAGGGCCGCAATTTCAGTGCCGGTTTTGACTTCAGCGACTACGAGCAACAAAGCGAAGGGGACCTGGTACTGCGCTTTATCCGCATCGAAACCCTGCTGCAAATGCTGGCCCATACGCCTTGCGCCACGCTGGCCCTGGCGCATGGGCAGAACTTCGGCGCCGGGGTGGATTTGATTGCTGTTTGTCGTCAACGTATCGCCAGTGCCGATGCCCGCTTTCGCATGCCCGGATTGCAGTTTGGTCTGGCACTGGGAACAGGCAGGCTGGCTGCCCTGATCGGCGGCCAGCAGGCTCATCAACTTCTGGCAGGAAGCCAGATTTTTGATGCTGCCAAAGCGGAGCAGCTGGGTTTTATTAACGGCATACAAGAGCCCGATGCATGGCCTGCTGTCATCGAGCAGGCTCAACAGACTGCGGGCTTGCTGGACGCCACCAGTCGCACCTATCTGCATCAGTTAACGGGCTGCCCACAACAAGCTGATCGGGATATGACAGCCTTGGTACGCTCTGCTTCCGCACCCGGCCTCAAACAAAGAATTGCGGCCTTCCGGCAAGCCGCAAAATCTTGAACTTTCATTCCTGAATGGAACTGCCCCCAAAAACTGGAGAAGCATCCAGATTCTGGGGGCAATTTGCATCCGGGCGGCTTCTTGCAGCCCGGACAAACGAACTACGGCTGTAGCAGCTTAATGGCCGCTATAGCCCAAACGGCGCGAGATCTGTGCCGCTGCCGTCATCAAGGTTTTACCGGCCTGAACCAGCCGGGCTTCCTCCAGACGTTCCGCAGGCCCGGAAATACCCAAAGCCGCCACCACCATTCCACGACTATCGTAAATAGGCGCAGCCGCCCCCACGACCTGCTCACGCCATTCGCCACGGTTAATGGCATAGCCCTGATCACGCACCTGCTCCAGCTCTCGGCGCAAATCACCAAACTTGACCAGACTGCGAGGCGTATAAGGCTTGAGGCGGTTCTTGACCAGATTCAAGGTATCTTCACTGGCCCAGGCCAGCATGGCCTTGCCGGTAGCCACACATTGCGCAGGCGAGCGACCACCCACCGTGGTGTAGGCGCGCACGGGCTGCGGGCTGTCTATCTTTTCGATATACAGCACCTCGACCCCGTCCAGCAGCGACAAATGCACCGTTTCCTGGGTTTGCTCGGCCAGCTCTTTCATGAAAGACAAGGCTTCCACCCGCACATCCAGACGGTTGGCCAGGCCCGAGCCCAGCTCCCAGAGCTTCATGGTCAGCTCGTAGCGACCCGTATCTTCATTCTTGCGTGCAAAGCCCTGGTGAACCAGGGCCTGCAACAGGCGATGCACATTGCTTTTATTGAGCATCAATTGATTGGCCAGTTCGGTGACACCCGAACCGCGTTCGTGCTTGGCCAGGGCTTCCAGGAGCACCAGGCCCTTAACAAAAGTCTTGTCCAATCGAATATCCCATCAGTCACTAAAAGTGCATGAATTGTCTCATGGAACAGAACCACGCCATAGCCAGACAAGCCCGTATAGCAAAGCAGCAAGCGGCTTTCGCAACAGTTCCATCCGCTGTTCAAGCAGAAAGGCTTCAAGACTTGAACCTTAAACAACAAGCCTGCTACCCACCAAGGCCAAACACCGGCCAGCAGCACAGAGGTTTTTCCGCTTTCCAGCCCAGGCCAAATGCGTGTACAAAGAGCCTTGCCTTCCCTTTCTACTGCCCGGAGCCACACCCCGATGGACACCACTTCCCCGCCTCTTGCCCTTGCGGCCATCGTGCACGCAGGCAAAGGCAGTACCGACGCCTTGCTACTGGAATTCGTGCAGGAATTGCGCGCGAAGAACTATCGCGTCTGTGGTCTGGTGCAAGGTCCGGAAATTCAGAAGGAAGACCATAGCCTGCGCACGGTACAGGATCTGGACAAGGGCACGCTGTATCCCATTACCCAGAACCTGGGGTCGGAATCCACCGCCTGTTGCCTGGACATTGGTGCTTTGCTGGAAGCCAGCGAAGTGCTGCGTCGGGCGCTGGAAAGCCCGGCTGATCTGGTTATTGTGAATCGCTTTGGAATTATGGAAGCGGACGGCCAGGGTTTTAATAACGAGATCATGGCCCTGATCGACCAGGGCTACCCGGTGCTGACTGTTGTGGCCCACACCTACCTGCCTGCATGGCGTGAGTTTACGGGTGGCCTGGCGGTGGAACTGGAGCCGGAGCGTCAGGCACTGTGGGACTGGTTCGAGAACAGCCGCCAGGCCGCCTGAAGGCCCCCAACGGGGCTAGCGTGATCCAATTTACGGAGCTGCCAGAATCAATCCGGCAGTTCCCTATCAAATTATCATGGCTAACAAATAGCCCTTCAAAATCCCGGCTAACCCCGCCTAGAACGCCCAGTTCAGCGACACATTCCCCGAAATATCTGCCCGGCTATTGCCCAGCAAACGGGTCCCTGCGGACACACCCAAACGCAAACGCTCGGAGCTTTGCAGCGTCAAGCCCGCCCGCAATGCCAGCGCATGGCTATCAACACGCGCATAGCGACCATCAAAACCTGTCTGTGGTGAAGCCTCAAACTGTGCATATTGTGTCTGCTTGCGGCCCAGCAAAGCCTGCTCCCAGGAAGCGGAGACCCCGGCCTGTAAACGACGGCCCTGCTTCAACTCCCAAACCTGACTGACAGCCAGACCCAGCGACGCTTGCAAGGAATGGGCACGGGTCGAATCCAGCTGCAATCGGCTACCCACATCCCCCTCTTCACGTAAACCGGGGCGGCTGTAACGCAGATAGTCCAAAGCCAGAACCGGACCTATGCGGCCTGCCTCGCCCAAGGGCCAGCTATAGGCAGTCTGAAGACCCGCTGCAAAGCTATGGCCAGTCCAGTCAGATTTGGGATTGGCCTGATAGTCAGAAAACGCAATTCGTCGGTTCAGCTTGCCCTGCTCCAAGCCCATACGAACTTGCGCCAGACCTTGCCAGCCCTCACGAGCATCAGCACGGTACAAGGCATGCACACCGGCACCCAATCCGGTCAACGTGCTTTTCGCCTGATAAGGGGCATCTATATTCAAGCTTTGCTCATTGGCAGTCGCATGGGCACCCAAGCTCCAATCGCTGCCTGCAGCGCGATGTTCCACACCGAACACCACACCATAAGTCTGGCTGCGGTGGTCTACATCATTGCTGCTTAACTGCCAGTGATAACGGCCACCAAAAGGCTGGATGAAAGTCTGCCAGCCATCCTTGCCCAGGCCAGGGCGCTGGCGCAGTTGCTCGGACACCAGTTGCTCGCGACGCAAGCTGGCAGCCAATTGAGCCCCATAAGCACCAGCGCTTAACTGATTGAGTGCGTCACCGATCTCACTGCCATCCGCGCTGGAGAAGTCCAAAGCCTGGTAGACAGAGGCCAAGGGACGCTGATTGTCAGTGGAAGCCTGCTCTAGACTGCGGCCTACGGCAGCCGCATTCGGATTAGCCGTATAGGGCGAGTAAGCCGCTGCCTGACGGCTGACCGACCAGCCACCGTTATTCACGTGCACGCTCAGGCTGGGCGAATTCAGGCTGGCAGTCAGCAGATCAAAACCACCCTGGGTCTGTGTGGCCTGAAAGACCGTGTTCTGGCTCAAGGACCAGCCATCGGCATACCAGTCAGGCTGCAATTGCAGCTTCAATTCACCCGCCAGTTGAGCCAGACCTTGCACTTCAATCCGGTCATTCTGACGCGTGTCGGCTTCGATCAATACCCGGCCTTCAGGAGCCTGAACAAAATCGCCTTGAATCGTCATCTGACCAAAGGAGTTACCCGGACTCAAGGTGCCGTGATTACTGAAATTACCTTCCGGATTGATGGCGTAACTGCTATTGCCGCTCAGCGTAGCGCCTGCATCCACACGCAGGCCGAGCAGCTGATGCTGGCCACTGAGCGAGCTTTCGCCCCCTGCAATCACCACGGCCAAGTTGTCCGCGCCCTGAATATTGCCGTCATAACGCAGGCGGAAATCAGGATCGGCCTCCAGCGTGGCACGCCCTTGCTCATCTGCTTTCTGCCCAAAATTCACATGGGTGACAAACAGCTCGCCGTTGTTTTGACGAGTGGAATAGTCAGACAGGATATCGCCCTGAATCCGGGCACCTTGCATGATGTTGATATTCTCAACCTGTGCATTGCTGGAAATCTGGATAGCGGCTTTCTTGCCCGACAAGAGACCGGATAAATGGTAATCCTTGATAAGGGCGCCCTGCAAAATCTGGGGCACATAGCCAAGCGGCTTGTTCTCCAACGGCGAGAACCATTGCCATGAACCATGATAACCATCCTGATTGCCCCTGGCGTTATTGCCAAAATCAAACAAGGCCGCCACCCCGTCCTCACCCTGCGCACGCACTTCGCCCTGCTGCACGATCGTGTGATTACGACCATAGCTGAACTGCAGACCACGACCAACCCAGCCCTGGGCATGGATACGTGTGGAGGCCGGAATAATCAGTGTGTTTTCACTACCGTCCACCCGCACGCCTATACCGCCAGGGCCGGCGCCAAGCAAATCCGCCGCTTGGGTAATCGTATTGCGCTGGCCATAAATGTGCAGGCCCAGGCCCTGAGTCGCGGTGTTGTACTGCCCCGGCAGATACGCTGTACCCTCGGCATTACGCGCAAAGAAACCATTCTGATTGACCAGAGTGACGTCATCCCCGTAAACCGAATAACCATAGAAATTACGCCGGTCGATCTGCAAGCCCAGATCCTGCATCACCGCGATTTCAGCTTCCATGAAGTTGGTGTAATTGCGGTAACGTTGATGGCTCATCAGGCTGTTGCGCAACTCGCTGTGACTCATGTAATCCGTGTCTATACCGGCAGCAGGATTGTCATGAAAAGTCAGAATGCTGACCGGGACGCCGGGCATGGCATCACCCAACACCTCCTGCACATGCTGGCCGGTAAAGTAGCCCTGATCCTTGCGCAGATCGAAGGCCTGCGCATCATAGGGATGACTGCAAGGCGTACACAGAATGTTCTGCTCAGGGCGGGCCGGATTGCCATTGTCATCCCGCAAACCCGCCGCCCACCGATTCAGGAAAGGAGCAAACTGCGGTGTACCTGTGCCAGGCCCATTCCTGTCGGCAACCACATTCCCCAAACCCAGGGCATGCGCCAACTCGTGAAAAATGACCCCGTTATAGTCCGCCTGACCCGTCAAGGGTAATTGGCTGGGATTGACCGGGGCCGTATCAAAGGGCATCAGCCCGATATTGATAATCCCATGGGGGCTGTCGTAGTCCTCTGGCGACAAGGCATTGAACAGAGCGGCCTGCAGCATGGAAACCGCCACCGGATCACCCGCCATCAACCAGGGATCGCTGCTGGCAGAGGCACCGGGCGCCGCGAAGGTGCCCAGATGGACAACGCCGGGACGGTAATTCGGCGGCAGAATCAGGATTTCAGCCCAGCGCTCCAGCGCCGCACGAATCTTGCGGCGGCCGTTTTCGTCCACATCAAAGGCCGACGGCCCAATATTGCCATAAGGGCCATCCTGAGGGCCAAAGACCCGCAGTTCAAAGGCCGCTTCCCCTTTCTTGTTGTAGATAATTTCAGTCTGGTAGGCGTGGGCGCTGGCCGAAGCCGCTAGCAAGACACCAGCACTGAACAGGGTTTTCAAAATCGCGGACATGAGCTTGGGCTCCAGGCGTGGGCAATACACAAGACGTCCCGTGTAGTAAACGCCCCAGGGACAACCTCCGAGCAAGCACATTAATGCAAATAAAGCCTGGAAACCGTTTAATTCAAACCACCAAAAACCCGCTGTGGCCATATGGCAACGCGGGTTGGTGGCTCAAAACACAATAAGCGGTTTACGCGTCCCACCCCTCCAGCACCAGCTTGCCACGTGCTTTACCCGACTCCAGCAAGGCATGGGCTTTTTTCAGATTGCTGGCATTGATACTGCCAAAACGCTCGGTCAAGGTTGTGCGGATCAGACCGGCATCAATCAGGTCAGCGACTTCGCTCAACAAGCGATGCTGGGCCAGCATGTCGTCCGTGCCAAACAAGGAGCGGGTAAACATGAACTCCCAATGCAAGGACACAGATTTGCGCTTGAGCTGGCTGACATCCAGACTGGCGGGATCATCAATCAGGCCAAACTTTCCTTGCGGGGCGATGGCCTGAACAATCTGCTCAAAGTGCTGATCGGTATGCGTCAGACTGACGACATAGTCCACTTGCGGGTAGCCGATACGCTCCAGCTCGTCAGTCAAGGGCTTGCTGTGATCAATCACATGGTGGGCACCCAGTTCACGCACCCAGGCCTGGGTTTCGGGGCGGGAAGCGGTGCCAATCACGGTCAAGGAAGTCAGGCGGGATGCCAGTTGCGTCATGATGGAGCCCACTCCACCGGACGCCCCTACAATCAGCAGGCTCTTGCCGCTAGGAGCCTTGCCAGGTGCGATCCCCAGACGGTCAAACAGCATTTCCCAGGCAGTGATGGTGGTCAGGGGCAAAGCGGCTGCTGCGGCAAAATCCAGCGATTTGGGTGCATGCGCCACGATGCGCTCATCGACTAGATGCAGTTGGCTGTTCGTGCCCGGACGCGCAATCGAACCGGCATACCAGACGCGATCACCCGGTTTGAACAAGCGGACCTCAGGGCCAACCGCCTTCACAATGCCACTGGCATCCCAGCCCAACACCTTGTACTGCTGCCCGGCATCCGGCCCACCACGCTGTCGCACCTTGGTATCGACCGGGTTGACGGACACCGCTTTTACCTGGACCAGCAAGTCGCGGCCTGTGGCCACCGGGTCGGGCAACTCAATATCCATCAGGGACTCAGGCAGCTCTATCGCTTGGGGCGCTTTATACGCAATCGCTTTCATCTTTTTTCCTTATAAAAATCAATGACCTGTCTTAGGCCATGCTCGGATAATCGGTATACCCGTGTGCGCCACCCCCAAACAAGGTTTGTGGATCGAAGCTTGCCAAGGGAAGCTGATCACGCAAGCGTGCAGGCAAATCCGGATTGGCGATAAAGGGGCGACCAAACGCCACCAGATCAGCCAGGCCACTCTTTACAATCTTCTCGGCTCTGTGTGCGTCATATTTGCCCGCAACCATAATTCGACCCGAAAAGTGGGCACGCAAGGCATGGCGAAAATCATCAGGAATCTCAGGGGCATCATCCCAATCAGCCTCTGACAAGTGAATGTAGGCCAGACCCTTGCCGTCCAATCCCTTGGCCAACTGCAAGATCGTTGGAATGATTTCGGGGCAGTTCATGGCTCGCTGCGTAATAAAGGGGGCCAGACGGATACCCGTGCGCTCTGCTCCTATCTCTGCCGCTACTGCTTCGACCACCTCTGTGGCAAAACGAATACGGTTCTCCACACTGCCCCCATACGCATCTTCACGGTGATTGGATGTGGTGCGCAGGAACTGATCAATCAGGTAGCCATTGGCACCATGGATTTCCACGCCATCAAATCCCGCTTGCATGGCCTTGGCGGCCGCCTGGCGGTAGTCCTTAATCACAGCTGCAATCTCTTGCTCGCTCAGGGCGCGCGGTACGGGGCAATCCAGCATCCGCCCCACCCCGTCCTCCCCCACTACCCAAACCTGAGCCTGGGGAGACAAGGCGGAAGGGGCCACAGTCTGACCATCTGCATGAAAGCTGGCATGAGACATCCGACCCACATGCCACAGTTGCAAGACAATCCGGCCACCTGCTTGGTGCACAGCATCTGTTACCAAGCGCCAGCCCTGTACCTGCTGCTGGGTGTAGATGCCGGGAGTAAAGCTGTAGCCTTGCCCTTGTCGCGAAATCTGCGTCGCTTCGCTAATTAACAAGCCTGCACTGGCACGCTGAGCGTAATACTGGGCCATCAGCGCATTCGGAATATCTCCTGGCTGATCAGTGCGGCTACGTGTCATGGGAGCCATCACGATACGGTTAGGCAACTGCAAGCTGCCCACTTTCAATGCCGAAAACAAAGTAGATGTTGCTAGACCCATGATTTGTATGCCTCATCAAGAAAATGAAAATGTGGATCACAGTGTGCCTTTTCAGGATCTTTAGAAAAACAGGCTTTTGCTTGAAACGATATTCAAAAATACGTTGAAAATAGCGTCATAATTAATTCCATTAATTAGCTTTTCAGCATAAAAACCCAGCCCAGCGAGGCACGTTATGAAAGCACTGCAAGATCTGGAAATTTTTGTTCGCACCGCTGACAACGCCAGTCTGTCCGCCACGGCACGAGGTTTGGGCATAACACCGGCAGCCGCCAGTGCGGCAATCAAACGCCTCGAATCAGAAGTGGGTGTACAGCTTTTTCTGCGCTCCACGCGCCATTTGCGGCTGACCTCTGAAGGCGAAGTGTTTCTGGCTCAATGTCGTCCCGCCCTGTCCGCCTTGCAGCAAGCCAGCCTGCAATTGTCCAGTGGCCGCCCAGGCTCCCGGGGCCAATTGAAGCTGGCCGCCCCGTCCGATCTGGGGCGCAATGTGCTGTTGCCTTGGTTAAATGAATTTCAGGATGCCAATCCGGGCGTGGACATACGCCTGCATCTGTCCGATCGGCTGGCTAATGTATACAGCGAACCCATTGATGCAGCCTTTCGCTATGGTCATCCGGCAGACTCCAATTTGGTGGCTCTGCCTATCGCCCCCCAGCATCGGCGCGTGCTGTGTGCAGCCCCCTCTTACCTAAGTCGTCACGGTACCCCCAAGACCCCTGATGAGCTCAAAAACCATGACTGCCTGTGTTTTATGCTAGGTGAGGACGTACACGATCGTTGGCGTTTTGAACGAGGCGGTGAGCCGACAATGACTGTAGCTGTAAGAGCCGTAAATGTGTCTAACGATGGGGATGTTGTCAGGCGCTGGGCTTTATTGGGCAAAGGCATTGCCTATAAAGCCTACTTCGACGTAGCGAACGATCTTGCCAAAGGGTACTTGCTTCCACTTTGCCAAGACTGGGGCTTTGAAGCCTCGCCCCTTTACCTGCTGGCTGCTGGCCGCCAGCAGATCACACCGCTATTGCGCGAGCTGCACCAATTTATAGTCCAGCGAATCAAGGCATGGGGGCAGGCACCCTCTTATTGAGGGTGGTTATTGAAACAGACTGGGCTTAGCCGCATAAATCTTTACCTTAGTCCGTCCAAAAAAGCATCCACACGGTACGCAATCACGGCATCCAGTTCATCAGGCACCTCAAGCTGATACACCCATTTGCGTACCCCCATATAAAAGAAACTACTGTGAAGCCCCCACCAAGCCTCGTTCTCCAGCATCGCCTGATCTGATGTCAAGGCCTGCTCCCGCCCCAAGTCGTAATGCAACTCCTGGCTCAGAATTCTGAAAATCCGTTCATGAAGCATTTGCAGATAACGTTGGTTCAAAGACGGATCCTGCAAGCCCGCATACAGAAAAATCCGTACCCATTCGCTAGTTAATATTGCCTGGGTGTAGTCCACAAAGTACTGCACCAAACGATCCCGGAATGGACGACTTCGATCAGCCAGCCAGACCTCCCAAAGCGGATTCCAGCGACTTAAGAACACCCGCTCATACACTTGCTCAATCAGCTCCTGCTTGCTAGGAAAGTATCGATACAACAGTGGTTGCGTGATGTGCAGCTCACGAGCCAACTCTCTGGTCGTCAAGGCAAATCCCTTTTGAGCAAAAAGCTCGATGGCCTGCTCCACCATTTGATCTCGTCGGTCTACCCCAGACAAATGCTTCCGTGGCATATCAGCCTCTTTTCTGGGTGTATCTGAAGGCGGTAAGTGCTCAGCCATGCTAGGGAAACCCCTCATTTAAATTAAATTGCGGAACTTAAATTATCGCACGATAATCTTTTTTATCGTTTGATAAACTTTAAGGAAAGAGACAATGATTGAGCACAATCAAAACCCCACTAATTCCAACCGCATCATCCCCTGCAGAGTTGCCTCTCGCCAGGAGATGCTGACCCGTGTCGCTAGATTCGCAGATCTGCGTGGTGCCAGCACAGGACTGCCCGATATGAATCACCCATTGGGGGTCCGAACCCTGATGAACGTCATAGGCTTTGCTCCACCTGAAGAGGGTGGGCTTTCTCCTGTCGGCTCCGCCGCCTCTGCGGCTGCAGCCATTGCAATCAATGAGGGATTTAATCTGGGCTTTGCCAGTGCCAAGCCAGGTTGCGGTGCCTTTGCCCATGTGCATGACACCAACGAGACTTTTATGCCTTTAACAGGCCGTTGGCGATTTTTCTTTAACGAGGGCTCTGAGCAAGAGCATGTAGATCTGGGCCCCTACGACGTGATTTCCATGCCAGCCGGCATTGCCCGCGGATTTGAAAATATCACCGAGGGCGACCCCGAGGCAGAGTCCCTGCTGCTTTACGTCATTGCCGGAACACAGCCTAAGGTCGAGTACACCGAAAACGCGGTACAGCGGTTTGCCCCTTACCAACCCAATACTCAGTAGTCCTCCAGTTGCCTGGCCCATGCTCTCAAGGATCCCTCTCATGGATAAGAACGCTCTCTGCTCCCCAAAGCGTCGTCGATTACTCCAGTTTTCGGCGGCCTCACTCACGGCTTTATCCGTGCCTAGCTGGGCACGGGCACAAGCCAACTCACCTATAAAGGTCGGTTTCATCGCTCCACTTACAGGCCCTTATGGCGCCGACGCTCGCCTGGAAGTGCTGGGTGCCCAATTAGCTATCCAGCAATTCAATGAAGCTGGCGGCCTGGGGGGGCGCATGGCTGAACTGCTGGTACGCGATTGCAGGCTGAATGCCGGCGAGGGTGCAACACGCGCACTGGAACTGATCGAAACGGAAAAGGTTAATTTCATTGCAGGTCCTTTTGGCCCAGCTGCCTTCTCGGTCAACAGTGTCATCAAGGCCAAAGGTGTACCGTACACCCCTATAGCCAATTCCGATTCGATAAACCAGGCGACTGAATGGAGCAAGTACCTGTTTCATGAAGGGCTAACACCAACGGCCACTGCAGGCGCACTGGCTCGCTACGTGGTGCCACAAGGTGCCAAGCGTATCGTCATGCTGACTGCCGAATATATCTATGGGCAAGAAATGGCCGCAGGTTTCAGGCTCGCAGCAGAACAGCAAGGGGCAGAAATCATCGACGATATTCGTCACCCTTTAGGCGTCAATGATTACTCCACATTGTTCCCGCGCATTCTGGCGCTCAAACCGGACCTGCTGGTCATCAATAATTTCGGTAGAGACCAACAAGTCGCTTTAAAGCAAGCCCGGGAGTTTGGCCTGAAACGCAAAATGAAACTGGCTGTTCCCCTTATGGTGCATACCGCCAGGCAAGTGGACGGACATAAGGTCTATGAAGACGTTTTAGGCTGCATCGGCTACTACTGGGGAATTGAAGACTCGGTGCCTAGCGCGGCCAAATTTAACGCTGGATTTCGTGCAATTTCGGATGGTGCCAATCCATCTGATTACGCGGCCTTGGGTTATGCCAGCGTCCTGTCTCCCTTGAAAGCCGCAATCCAGGCTCAGTCGATTGAACCTGACGCACTTGTTCACACGCTCAGCTCAATGCAGTACGACTACTACAAAGGCCCCCAGTTTTACCGTCGTTGCGACCATCAATCAGTGCAATCTGTTTTTATCGTGCAGTCCAAAGCTCCCGAACAAGCCAAGACTGACGATGATTTATTTGAGATTCTGGCAACCGAAGAGGCGGCGGAAAATCGTTTGATGTCTTGTGAAAGCCTGGGCTTTACCGCATAGGGGCAGCGCTATGGAATGGACAATAGACCTGATTTTCCAACAAGCTGCAGCTGGACTGGCGCTCGGCTCCATCTATGTTCTGCTAGCGGTAGGACTAACACTGATTTTCGGCCTGCTTAACGTGGTGAACTTCTCACATGGAGCCTTTTACATGCTGGGCGCCTACCTGGGCTTTGTCACGCTGGAGTACACGCAAAGCTTTACTGCAGCCCTCGTTGTAGCCGCTCTGGGTGGGGCTGCCATTGGAGGACTTTTTGAGCGCTTTCTGATTCGGCGCTTGTACGGCAAAGGTATCGATTATCCCCTCCTGCTTACTTTTGGGGCAGCATACGTCATCGTCGATGCGGTGCGCATGATTTTTGGCCGAGAGGGTGTCCATATTGCTACTCCTGATGCCCTAAGCGAGGTGGTTGATCTTGGGTTTGGCCTCTTGCCGGGGTATCGGCTCTTTCTAATCGCGCTCTGTCTGGGACTCGTATTGCTGTTGTGGCTGCTGCTGGAGCGCACACGTTGGGGACTGATTATCCGCGCTGGAGCCCAAGACGGGACCATAATCCGCATTCTGGGCATCGACATTTCGCGAGTCTGGCTGATGGCCTTTGCCCTGGGGTCAGGACTGGCCGCCCTATCAGGAATTCTGGCTGCACCCATGCGGGGCGTCCATCCGGATATGGGTTCGGCCATTCTGGTTGATGCCTTCGTTGTAACGGTCGTAGGGGGGATGGGGTCCTTATCTGGCGCTGTACTGGCCGGCCTGCTGATCGGCATGGTTGTCAGTTTTGTGACCCTGTTCGCCCCCGAGTTCCAAGAACTCTCCATCTATGTGCTGATGACTCTCATGTTACTGGCGCGTCCCCAAGGCCTTCTGGGGCGCCGTGGGGCTTTAGGCTAAAAAATTATGCAAACATCAATTCTTACAAGAGCACACCGCGACACAAGACCGGCTGCTCGCATCCACCGATCCGGACGCTGGCTGGACCTGCTTGGAACACTGGCGTTCCTGGGCCTGCTTCCCTGGCTGGTTCCCCATCAATCCCTGGCTACCTCCATGCTGATTTTTGCACTCTTTGCCAGTGCATACAATTTAGTCTTCGGTTATGGCGGCATGCTATCGCTAGGACACGCAGCCTTGTTTGGAGGTGGAGCTTATGCGGCTGGCATCGCGGCTGTCCACGGCCAACTCCCTTGGGAACTATCTTTGCTGTCTGGCGCCTTGGTGGGTTTGGGGATCGGCCTGCTCTTTGCTTTTTTATCCTTACGGGTGCGTGGAATCTACTTTGCCATGATCACATTGGCATTGGCGCAATGTGCGTACTTCTTCGCTTACCGCAATCCAAACTGGACCGGAGGGGACAACGGCTTGCGAGGCGTGCCCCCCTTGGAAATAGACTGGGGATTCTTACAACTGTCCAGTTCCGACCCACTCAGCAAGTACTACCTGATTTTTGCAATTGTAGCGGGCGCTTTGAGTCTGCTGCGTGCCTTGCTCTACACCCCCCTGGGTCGCTCCTTGTCCATGATCCGTCAAAATGAGCAGCGTGCAGCAGCTTGCGGTGTGCCTGTTCTACGTGTTCGGCAGATCACCTTTGCAATCTCCGGCTTGCTGTCCGGTTTAGCAGGAGCTCTATATGCCTATCACATAGGAACAGTCCCCCTGGAGACGCTCTCGGTCCACCTGTCCGGGCAAGTAGTGATGATGGTGCTACTAGGGGGCATGGCCACTTTTGTCGGCCCGGTGGTAGGAGCGGTTGTCTTTCTAGGCGCTGAAAACCTTCTTTCTGACTTGACTGACTACTGGCAAATGATCAGCGGTATTTTGTTCATGCTGCTGGTACTGTTTTTCTCAAAAGGTATTTGGGGTGGCGTTCAAGCAATACGACAGAGCCGTCCTGCGGAGCCAAAGCCATGACACACGACATTATTCTTTCCGCCCAAGGTTTGAGCAAAACCTACAGTGGCTATGTCGCCAATAGAGACATCAGCTTTAACATTCGACGCGGAGAGCTGCTTTCAATTATCGGCCCCAACGGGGCCGGGAAAAGCACATTATTCAACATGTTGAGCGGCACCATCAAACCCGATACTGGTCAACTTTTGTTTAAGGGCCAAGACACCCGGTCTACCCCCCGGCACCGGTTTGTCAATATAGGTATTGCCAAGTCTCATCAAATCACGAGCCTCTTTCTGGAAAGCACTTTGGCAGAAAATATTTTTCTAGCCTTGGAAACTCCTAAAACCACCCTGAATTTCTGGACTGTACGCGATGAGCGCCCCCAGGCCCAAGAGCGCATCACAGAACTGCTAGCCATGGTCAGACTGGATCATAAGGCCGGTTTACTGGCTAGTTCCCTATCTCATGGAGAGCAGCGTGCACTAGAGATTGCCATGGCTCTGGCCAGCGATCCAGAGCTGCTTTTAATGGACGAACCAACGGCCGGCATGGGACCACAAGAGACAGTACAAATTATCGAATTGATCCAGGCATTGCGCCAACAACGCACCATTGCACTAGTCGAGCACAAAATGAAGATGGTCATGGATATAAGTGATCGGATTCTTGTCCTCCATCATGGTGCCCTACTGGCCGAGGGCCCTCCCACCGACATCATGAACAATGCCGAGGTCAAACGTGTTTATTTAGGGGAAAAACATGCCGCCCACCACTAGTAGCCCACCGCAAGACACGCTGCTGCACATTACCGGCCTCCAAGCCTGGTATGGGCCCAGCCATATTCTTCAAGGTATCGACCTCTCCGTTAAAGAAGGTGAACTGTTAGCTATTCTTGGTCGAAATGGTGCCGGCAAAACCACTACCTTGAAGGCAATAATGGGCCTGGTACCGAAAGTCCAAGGATCAGTCTTGTACGGAGGACAAGAAATACTTGCCCGGCCCGCCCATCAACGCTTCCGCTACGGTCTGGGCTACGTCCCTGAGGAACGCAGGATCGTCCCGGGACTTACGGTCCTGGAAAACCTGCAGTTAGGTCTGGCAGCGACACCCGGCCAGTACAAGCTGACAGAGCGTATTGAGGAAATTGCACAAACCTTCCCCCGCCTGAAAGAACGCTTCAAGCAAGCAGCCAGCACCATGTCCGGTGGGGAACAGCAAATGCTAGCGATTGCACGTGCCCTGATGAGCAATCCGAAGCTCATTTTGCTTGATGAGCCCTCTGAAGGGATTATGCCCAAACTGGTCGATGAAATGTTTGCGCTATTTACCGAGCTGCGCCAGCAAGGAAAAACGTTGGTTTTAGTCGAACAAAATGTGGCTCTCGCTCTGGAGATCGCAGACCGTGCGGTGATTATCGACAATGGCACTGTTGTGCACCGTGCCAGTGCTGCCGAACTACTAATCGATCAAGAAATGCAGGACCGCTACTGCGCAGTTTAAAAAGAGTCTGTCATGTCCAATATTGTTTTACTACATGGAGCTTGGCACGGAGGCTGGAGCTGGGGCGGCCTACAGACCTTGCTAGAGCAACATGGCCACCGGGTTTTCACACCCACCTTCACAGGCTTGGGAGACCGTGCCCACCTTCTGACACCAGAGGTTGGGATACACACTCACATACAAGATATTGCGATGTTCTTGCAATATCAGGAGCTCGATGACTGTGTCCTGATCGGACATAGTTATGCGGGTCTGATCATGCCCGGCTTACAAGAGCAACTGCATATCACCGGCAGCACGCACATACAACGTGCCATTTATCTCGATGCTGTCCTGGTCCCTTGCGGTCAAAGCTGGTCCGACGCACACGACCCCGCGACACGCCGACAACGCTTGATTTCCAGCTACCAGGGTAGCAACAGCACAACGGTCTTTCCTGTCCCCACGGTTGCAAATATGGGGGTACATGACCCAGCAGACATTCGCTGGGCAGACCGCATGCTGACGCCGCACCCCGCCCGCACCTACACAGATATACAAAATGTAGGCCCAGACTTATATCCCGGCATCTACGTAGACTGTACTCAACCTGCTCTAAGCGCTCTGGAAAGCAGCAAGCTATATGCCCGCCAACTAGGCTGGCCTTATCTGGAACTACAAGCTGGCCATGACTGCATGATCTCCCATCCCCTTGAAACACTACAAACTCTGAAGCCTTACCTATCCTGCGCAACTCCTACTGTTTAAGCGTTCCCTCTTTAACAAAACAAGCCCGCTAACAGCGGGCTTGTTCACACTCCAGAACCGGCACTGTTGACTCGCGCTCCAAACCTCCAAGAGATTCCGCCGAAAAAACAAACAGCAACGACGATGAACGTCTAGGATATCGACCCAAGGCCGTCATGCTGCCTTGCTCTAATTCGATCGATCCTTTCTTAACGTCAGCGACAAGGCAATCGAATCATGAGACATGCGCACATGGCCAGCCCCCTTTCTCAAGGGCCCGGCTTTCCCCCTCCTTCTGCAACCCGGTATCTGAACGCGGCCCAAGCTGGCTGCTTGCAGCACCCGCCCGTGGGCCGCGCAGGACGCAGCAAAACAGGCCTGATCAAGGCCCTGGCAGTAGCAAGCCTATCTGCCGCTCTGGCCGCTTGTGGTAGCTCTGAAACCAGCTCGGGCCCGGCCACCGCCCCCGAAACCCCCACCAACCCGGTAAAGCCTGACACACCCAGCACTCGTCACGCCCTGATCATTGATCTGGACGGGACCACCTACCGCGCTGTGCAGCAAGGCATGGCAGCGGGCAGCCTCCCCAATCTGGCCAAACTGAACGTCCAACTGGCCTATAGCGGCGGTGTGGTGGGCACCCCCAGCCAACAAGCCAATCTGGACATGCCGGGCTGGGCCAGCCTGCTGACCGGCACCTGGGCCAATCGTCACGGCGTGGTATCTACGGCACCAGACCAGGTCTTGCGTCAAAACAGCCTGTTTCACTCTGCCCAACCAGGCCAGAATGCCGCGGCCGTTGCATCCAGCGGACTGGCCCATTTGCTCAAGGCTGACCATGATGCCGAGCGTCTGCACGAGCTGGCCGATTGTTCTGCACAAGCCGTCACCCTGTCCTGTGTCTCCACCCAGGCAATGAAGATGATTGAAGGGAACTACCGCAAGGTTCTGGTTCAGTACCGCTCTGCCAAAGATGCGGCATTGGATTTTGGTGTCGAGTCACCTGACTACCTGGCCACCCTGAGCAAGCTGGACAAGGAGATCGGTACCTTGATGGCGGCCACGGCCAAGCAGCAGGATCGCCAATGGTTGATTGTCGTGACAGGCAACCACGGTTTGAGCGAGCATGGGCAAGACAATGGCCTGCCCTTGCTGTCCCAGTCCGCTACTTTCCTTGCCTTCAACCAAAGCGTCAACACAGGGGAACAAGGCATAGGAGCCAGCCTGCCCCAGACACTGGCCGAGCTGTATCAGTACAACAGCCTGGTTGATGTCGCTCCCACCGTCATGCGCTATCTGGACACGCTGCCCCCAGCGGCAGAATACAAGCTCGATGGCAGCAGCCTGCTGGGCCCACAAGCCGTGTCCAATCTGAATGCCACCGTCGTGGACAACAATTCTTCGTCCGTGGCCATCAAGCTGGACTGGAAAGCACCGGCCGACGCCCCCATCGATATCCTGCGCGATGGCCAGGTCATTGCTTCGCGTCTGCCCGCAGGGACACAAAGCTATACCGACAATCAGTTGACGGCCGACCTGAGCAGCAAAGGCACGTATCAGTTTGACTACACCGTGCAGGCAGGCTCGGGCGAGCAGGCCGCCTGGCGCAACCTGATCAGCCCGCCCATCTCCTACTTGCCGCCTGTGCCATTGGCCACCACCTTGCGCAACGGTCTGCTTTCTTACTACCCCTTCAGCGCGACCCTGCCGCCTGTTGATGCACAAGGCAACAGCAGCATGGCCCCCGCCTCTGCCGATCTGCCTTCGGCCGCAGGGGTAGTGGTACCCGGCCCCTTTAGCGGCACGCATGGGCTGCTGGTCGATACCAATCATGTCACCGTGGAAGGGCTGGAAGGCTACCGCATGACGCCGACACAAGGCTTTGATATTTCCACCGGCAGCAGCCCCCAGTTCACCATCGGCTTCTGGTATCAGGTGCCCCAGTGCATTGACCGCAATAACGTCACCATCCTGTCCAACAAGAACTATGTCAGCGGTGGCAATGCCGGTGTGGCGATTGGCCTGTTCAGCAGCTCCACCAAGAATCAGTGTGGCGTGGCCTTCAATATTGGTTCAGGCGGTGTTCGTGCCGACGGCCCCACCAATCCCTACACGCAAATTCCGGTAGGCCGCTGGGTCTACATTGCCTTTGCGGTGGACGGTGTGGCCAAGAAGATGAACATGCAGATCTTCGATCCGGTCATCGGCCAGACAACGCAGGTTGCAGCTGGCAAATCCACTGGCGCTGTTGATCTGTCCAAGCTCTCTCCCTATCCGCAATGGGGGATTGGCGATGATGGCACCGGCAAGTTCCTGATGAACAAGTGCAATGGCTCGGTTACGCCGCCCTACACCGTGGGCAAATGTGCTGTTGCTCCGCCAACCCAGCAAATGTTTGGTGATCTGGCCATGTGGAATCGTGTGCTGAGCGACGAAGAGCTGCAGTCGATCTATTGGTCCAACAAGCCGCTGTCCAGTTTGTCCACCCACTAAGCGAGCACGCCATGACCTCTTTGACTCTTCTGGCACGCTTGATGCGCACCTTGGCACTGGCTAGCGTCACGGCCCTGATACTAAGTGCCTGCAGCGATGGCAGCAGCGGCGACCCTTCCCCAGCAAGCGACACGGGCTCGGGCAGTGAACAGGTGCCCATCGTCACGCCTCCGGCCAGCGGTTCGCTGGGCGAACAAGGCACGGACAAGCCCGCCACCCCCAATTCGCAACTGGACTGCGCTCCCTGACAGAGCACCCCGGCCGGGCTGTGGTCACTGCCGCGCCTGGCCCTCTTGCTACCTTCAATCGACAAGGCTTTCCCATGACTTACCTTAATCGTCGCAATTTTCTGCGGCTGGCCGCCAGCGCCGCTGCCTTGGGGCCCTTTCCCCCCGCCATTCAGAAAGCACTGGCCATCCCGGCCAACAATGCCACCGGCACCATCAATGATGTGGAGCACGTCATTATCCTGATGCAGGAAAACCGCTCGTTTGACCACTACTACGGCACCATGCCGGGAGTACGCGGCTTTAGTGACCGCTTCACCATCCCCATGGCCTCAGGCGAATCGGTCTGGCGTCAGCAAGGCAGCAGCGGCGTGGTGCAGCCCTATTATCTGGACGCCACCAAAGGCAATGCCCTGCGCGTGGGTGGTGCACACGACTGGAATGACCAGCAGGAGGCCTGGGACGGCGGCCGCATGGCCTTTTGGCCCAAAGCCAAATACACCAATGTGGCCATGGGCTACCTGAAGGAGTCGGACCTGTCCTTTCACTGGTCACTGGCCAACGCCTTTACCGTCTGTGATGCCTATCACACCTCCATCAACACCGGCACCTTCACCAACCGCATGTTCCTGTGGAGCGGCACCAATGGGGCCAATGTCACCGGGCGTGCCTGCGTCACCAACTCTAACTGGGGGGGCCTGGGCCCATCCGAAGACGGGCTGGACTGGACCAGCTACCCCGAGCGTCTGCAGGAAGCAGGCGTGCGCTGGAAGGTCTACAACCGTCCCGGCAACAACAGCAATAACAATCAGCTGGTGGCGTTTGCGTCCTACCGCAAGGTCAATGAAGATCTGGCCTCGATGGGCTCGCCCTCGGCCACTTATTCGCCACAAATGGAAGCGCTGTCTCCCTTGTACAAGGGCTTTGGCAATACCATGCCCGACGGCGGCTTTCTGCAAGCCATTGCCGACGATATCGAGATGGGTGCCCTGCCACAGGTCAGCTGGATTGTGGCCCCTGGCCCTTACAGCGAACACCCCAGCATGGGCGTGCCCGGACAGGGTGCCTGGTATCTGGAGCGTTTGCTGAACATCCTGACGGCCAATCCCGAGGTCTGGAGCAAAACCGTTCTGATCGTGAACTACGACGAAAACGACTGCTTCTTTGACCACATGCCCCCACCAGCCCCCCCATGGCGTCACCGCGACGGCACTCTGGCCGGCAAGTCCACCGTGGATGTCTCGAACGAGTACTACACCATGCCCGCCCCGGATGGAGACTCGCGCAAGCTGCCCCCCGATGGCCGCCCCTTTGGTGCCGGCCCCCGTTTGCCAACCCTGATCATTTCTCCCTGGAGCGTGGGCGGCTGGGTGAACTCCCAGCAGTTTGACCACACCTCCGTGCTGCGCTTTCTGGAGCAGCGCTTCGGTGTGCAGGAGCCCAATATCAGCCCCTGGCGTCGAGCCGTATTCGGCGACATGCGCTCCTGCTTTGACTTCAAGTCCCCCAATGCCAACAAGCCTGCCCTGGTGTCAGCCCCCACCCGCGATCAGGCCGATGCCACACTGGCGCAGCAAGTACAGGCGGGCAAGGTTCCCATGCCGCCTGTGGGTTCCGAGCCCATGCCCACACAGGATCTGATGCTACGCCCCTCCCGTGCCCTGCCTTATCAATTGCATACCAGCGCCAATGTGGATCTGGACAAGGACAAGGTGTGGCTGACCTTCAGCAATACTGGCACCCAAGGCACCGTGTTCCATGTGTACGACGAGCTGCATCTGTCCGAGTACCCACGTCGCTTTACCGTAGAAGCCGACAAGATGATTTCGGACTCCTGGACCGTGGGCGCAGACCAGAACGGCGACTACAGCTTGTGGGTGCTGGGCCCCAACGGCTACCACCGTCATTTCAAGGGCAATCTGCACGCCCTGCGCCAGGGCCCCAAACCCGAAGTCCGCGTCTGCTACGAGCCCAAGGCCAACACCGTCTCTCTGACCATCATGAACGTGGGTAGCGAAGCGGCGACCGTCACGGTCACCGCCAATGCGTATCGGGAAGATGGCCCATGGGTGTACACCGTGGACCCCGGCATGCAGATTGACGCGCGCTGGTCGCTGGAAGGCTCGGCCAACTGGTATGACTTCACCGCCACCATGGGCGAACATTTCGAGCGCCGCTTTGCTGGCCGTCTGGAAAATGGCCGCGACGGGATCAGTGATCCGGCCATGGGCGTCGCACGCTAGTCATACTGATCAGGCAAGATAGGGCAGCCAGTCCCGAAAAAAAACAGTTAGAGAAACACGATGACGCTCAACCAGATTCGGGCCTTCGTCATGGTGGCCCAGCACGGTGGCTTTACCGCCGCCGCGCGGGCCCTGAACATGAGCCACACCACGCTCAGTTCACAAATACAGATGATTGAACGCGAATACGGAGCCGAGCTGTTTCATCGCCGGGGCCGGCGTGTCGAGCTGTCCACCCTGGGGCTGGAAATGCTGCCCATGGCCAGGCGCATGATCTCGCTGGAATCCGACATGCGCCAAATGCTGGATGGCACGGGCAAGCTGCACTACGGCACCCTCAAACTGGGTGCCGTCAGCCCTTACCACGTCACCGAACTGATCGAGTCCTTCCACGCGGTGTACCCGCGCATCAAGCTGTCCGTCAAACTGGGCAACTCCGAGCTGGTCCTGGACGACCTGGACAAGTACGTCTGCGATGTCGGCGTCGTGGCCAGTTGCCAGCCCCAGCGCCGCTACTACATGCAACCCTATGCCCGTTATCCGGTCATTGCCTTTGTGCGCCATGACCACCCCTTTGCCAAGCGCGATGCCATTGCCCTGGACGAACTGGCCGGCGAGCCTTTGCTGATGCGTGAGGAAGGCTCCACCACTCGCAAAGCACTGGAAGATGCCTTGCATGAACACAAGATCAAGGTGGATATCGCCATGGAAATCGGCAGCCGGGAGGCCTTGCGCGAATCCGTGGCTCGTGGCCTGGGAGTGGGTACGGTCTCCGAGTCCGAATACGTGCCAGACCCGCGCCTGCGGGTGGTACGTATCCAGAATGAGCCGGTCTGGACGCAAATCCATGTCTGCTGTCTGCACGAGCGACGTGAGTCGCGCCTGGTGGCCGCCTTCTTCGAGGCCATTGCTCAACACCAAAGCGCCCTGTCCAGCGACTGCAAGCTACGTGCCTAGTCGCCTGGCGGCGCAATACCTGAAGCACGCCCGGCCATACTGATACCAGGCATAAAAAAAGCGGGGCATAAAGCCCCGCCCTTCCCTTCACGCCTGATTCAATGCCCCCACGAAATCAGGGTGTTTCGCCTTGTGCCAGACGCGCCTGGATCGCCTGGACAATGGCTGGGAAGTCCGCAATGGTTTCAATCACGTAGTGCGCGCCGGACTGGCTCAAACGCTCGCTGGCTCGCTCGACTCGTGCTTTTACTTCAGCTGGGTCAGCAGTCTTCAGTTCGGCCAGCGACAAGCCCACTTCGTTACCCGACAGGCTCAAGCCCACCGTCCACATCCCCGCACGGCGGCCTTCTTCGATACCGGGCACGGTATCGTCCACTTTGATACAACGACGCACATCACCCACGCCCAGAGCCAGAACATTGGCCAAGGCCATGAAAGGACCGGGACGACCACCAGCAGGCAACTCATCACCAGCGATAACGCAATCGGGAGCCAGGCCCTGGCTGGCTGCAGCAGGTAGCAACACATCAAGCACCTGACGAGGGTAGCCCGAGCAGGAACCCACTTTGATGCCCTTGGAACGTAACTGCTCCAGAACAGCTGCCGCCCCTTCAATCGGAGCCGAGTACTCGGCTACTTTCTCGATCTGCATGGGCATGAAACGCTCGTAGATGGCATCAATATCGGCATCCGTGGAAGCACGCTCGAACTGGGCCACCCATTGGTCCTGAATCGATTCAGTCGCCAGCAAGGTACGGATATGATCGCGCTTGGACAAGCCCATGGGACCACGTGCCTGCTCCAGGCTGATCTGAATCCCGAAGGTGGCAAAGGCATCCACAAAAATCTGTGTCGGTGCCAGAGAACTGAAATCGACCAGCGTGCCAGCCCAGTCAAAAATAACGGCCTCGACCTTGTCCGACATAAGCGTATCCAGAGCATTGAAATTCTGAGTCATTATTGAAAAACCTTCAGTTTTGAAAACAAACCGGATCAATAGCCGGGCTTATACCTGCACAGCATCCAGAGTCTGTGCACCAATGAAATTACGTCCTCGCGGGCCTTCCAGAGCCTGGGCAATTCGTTCTTGCCACTGCTCGGGAGCCAGACCGTAAGCGGCCGGGTCTGTACTGACACCCAGCCCCTCCAGAAAACGGGCCAGAGCCGTCACCGCCTGCAGGCCGTTGTGCGCATCAAAAATGGACAGCAGCAAGCGGTCCAGATCTGCATCCTGCCCCAGTGCCATTTGCATCACATGCGGCAAGCTGAAGGAGCAGGCGATGCCATGCGGCAGCCCTTGTTCCAGAGTCAGCTCGTAAGACAGAGAATGGGCCAGGGCCGTCTTGGTATTGGAGAACGCCAGCCCTGCCATGACGGCCGCAACCGCCAGTTGGCCGCGCAGTTCCAGGTTGGACAAGTCCTGCATCAGCAGTGGCAGGCTGCCCATGATCTGGCGCGCTGCCGAGACCGCCAGGCTTGCCGACACCGGATTGCGGTTGACGTTCCACAAAGACTCCAGGGCGTGCGACAAGGCATCCAGGCCGCTGGCCAACGTCGCCGCTGCAGGCAGGCTGCGCATCAAGCCCGGATCAATAATGGCGGCCTGAGGCCAGGTCCAGGGCAGATGCAGGGAGTACTTGCGCCCCTGTCCCTTGTCCCAAATCGTTGCCCAGGGGGTAACCTCGCTCCCGGTGCCTGCCGTGGTGGGCACGGCAATCAGGCTGCGCACCCGCCCTGGAGGCTGGCTCAGGCTGGTCTTGCCGGACAGGCAGTCCAGCAATTCGGAAAACGTGCCCGAAGGCGTGCTGCTCAGCATGGCTTTGGCGCAATCGATCACGCTGCCACCACCCAGAGCAATGATGCACTCCACATCGGGATGATCGCGCCACAGGCGCTCATACAGCGGGGCCAGCCAGGACACATCCGGATTGGGCTGTATATCGGTTTCGATCGCCACCAGTTGATCGCCCAGCAAGGCTTGCAAACGATCGCACTGGCCCAGTTCACGCGCTTCGGGAAAGGCAATCAGAATGGCTCGCCGTGTTCCCAGATGCTCGGGCAGACGCTCAAAAGCCCCATGCCCTGCATCGATCTGAACTGGATTGAAAAAATGCCACATAACAATCTCAAAAGAAAAACTGCAATCAATCGCGCCCGTTGTGGCGAATCGCTTCGCGCAGGCGGTTGGAGATAAGGTCGGCCACCACCACCATCACGGTAATGACCACAATGCAGGTCGCTGTTTCCTGGTACTTGAACAGTTTCAGGCTGCTGACCAGTTCAAAGCCCAAGCCGCCAGCCCCCACCATGCCCAGCACGGTGGCCGAACGCAGGTTGACCTCGAAGCGATACAGGATCACGGCAATCCAGGCGGTAATAACCTGCGGCAAGACACCGAACACAATCACCTGCAAAGGACGCGCGCCAGTAGCACGCAGGGCATCCAATGGCCCCTGGTCAATTTCCTCAATGCTTTCGGCAAAGAACTTGCCCAGCATTCCCACTCCATGTACGGCCAGAGCCAACACACCAGGAAAGGGGCCCAGGCCCACGGCAGCCACAAACACCAGGGCCAGAATCAGCTCATTGATACTGCGGATGATGTTCAGGCTTTGGCGGGTAAAACCGTACAAGTAGCGGTTGACCTTCAGGTTACGGGCAGCCAGAAAGGACACGGGCACTGCGCCGATCACGCCCAACACCGTGCCCCAGATCGCAATCTGAATAGTCTCGATGGCCGGAGCGAGCAAATTGCCCAAAATGCTCCAGTCCGGTGGAAAGGTGCGGCTTAGAAAGTCGGCAATTTGTGGCAGGCCGGCAGCAAACTCGGCGGCGCTTAACTGCGCCCCCTCTGCGCTCCACTGCAATCCCACCATAATGGCGGCCACCATCAGGGCGGTCAGAATCCAGCCCTTGGCGCTGGTCGGGGTAGACATGACCCAGGAGTACTTGCTGTCCATCTTCACGCTCCCTTGGTAACAATGCTTAGCGGTTCGGCCAGAAAAGAAGCGGCATCACCCGTACTGCCCGACACACCGCTGTGCCCAGGCTCGGGGCCGGGGTAAATGCGTGCCAGATCATCCTCAGTCATCTGCTCCGGGGCACCGTCATACACCACACGGCCATGAGCCAGACCCACAATGCGATTCGCAAATTCGCGTGCGTAATCAACCTGGTGCAGGTTGCAGACCACGGTAATGCCCAGTTCCCGGCTGGCATCGTGCAGATAACGCATCACCAGACGGGCCGTTTTAGGGTCCAGACTGGCAACCGGCTCGTCGGCCAGAATGATGCGCGGGCGCTGAGCCAGCGCACGGGCAATGCCCACCCGTTGACGCTGACCACCGGACAGGGAGTCGGTACGGGCCTGGGCCTTGTGAGCCAGCCCGACCCGTTGCAGACAGTCCTGGGCCAGAGCGATATCTGCCCGGCTGAACAGTTGCAAAATGGAACTCCACACGGGCACCGCTCCCAGGCGCCCAGTCAACACATTGCGCAGCACCGACAAGCGCGGCACCACATCGTGATGCTGGAAAATCATGGCAACCTGGCGCCGCAAAGCTCGCGTATCCTGGGCGGACATGGCGTCAATGCCGGCCACGGACAACTCGCCCGTATCCGCTTGGGCCAGCCGGTTCATGCAGCGCAGCAGGGTGGACTTGCCCGCCCCGGACTGGCCTAGTACCACCAGGAACTCGCCAGCCTCTGCATCCATGTCCACACCACACAGCACCTTATTGCTGCCGTAGCACTTGTTCAGGCCACGCACACGGATCATTTCATGCTCCGCAGATCCAGATCCAGCACCTTGGCAGTATCGCGCACTACGTTGTAAGCCGCGTCAGTGGTAGGCTGGAAGCCATTGAGCATGCCTTGATCGCCCCAAGGAACATTTTTAATATTGGCCAGAGCCTTGGCGACTTTCTCTTTCACGCTTGGGTCCAGATCCTTGCGCCAGACCATGGGCGACTCGGGAATATCGCTGGACGACCAGACAACCTTCAAATCGCCTTCGGCCAACTGACCCTTGGCAATGGCGCTGGTATAAATACGGTCAGCAACAGCGGCAGCATCAACTTTCTTGTTGGCCACGGCCAGCAGGCTGGCATCGTGCGAACCGGAGAACACCACACGGGAAAACAGCACCTCGGGCTTGTAACCGTCGTTCTCCAGACCCGCTTTAGGGAACAGGTGGCCGGAGGCGGAACTGGGGTCAACAAAGGCAAAGGTGCGATCTTTCAACTGCTCCACATTTTCAATGCCACTGTCTGCGCGCACCACGATCAAGCTCTTGTAAGCGCTTTTGCCCGTCTTCTTGGTCACAGCCACGGCAAAAGCTTCTACATCGGCCACCGAATTGGCCAGCACATAAGAGAATGGGCCCAGATAAGCCACGTCCAGCTTCTTGGCACGCAGGGCTTCGATGATGCCGTTGTAGTCCGTGGCGACAAAGGGCTCGACCTTCATGCCCGACTCGCGCTCCAGCTGTTCAATCACCTGCTTGCTGGATTCAATCATGGCTTGGGAATCCTCGGCAGGGATCAAGCCAATGGTCAGCGTGTCCTGTGCGGCCTGAGCCGCTGTACCGAACACCGAAAAAACAGCTGTAGCGGCCGTTGCCGCGATGAAAGAGCGGCGGGCAGTCTGAAATACGTTCTTGTTCACGGCAGTCGTCCTTAGGGTTTGTAGGAGGAATGCCGACATCTTAGGAAGGTCACATTGCCTTCATGTTATCGATTTAGGATTGAAAACATCAGTTATCTATAGATGGAGTCTATATGTCCGCCGCACGCCTACGTGCCTTTCTGGCTGTTGCCCGCCACGGCAGCTTCAGCGCCGGGGCTCGCGCCCTGGGACTGGCCCAACCCACCGTTACCAAACAGATTCAGGGCCTGGAACAACAACACGATGTCGAGCTTTTTCATCGCCGGGGGCGCGGGATTCAGCTAACCCAGGTCGGGCTGGCCCTGCTGCCCGTGGCACAGCAACTGGGGGCTCTGGAAATAGATGCCTTCAACCTCCTACATGACAGTGGCAAGCTGCACGTGGGGCGCTTGCGCATTGGGGCCGTGGGGCCTTTTCATGTGATCGAAATGGTAGAGGCCTACCACAAGCTGTTTCCAGGGGTGGATATCTCCATTCATATGGGGAACTCGGCCGAGGTGCTGGCCGACCTGGCCGACTATGCCACCGATATTGCCGTGCTGGCCGGAGCCTGCGAGGCCCCGGCTTTTCACACCGAGCACTACGCCAGCCATGCTGTCATTCTGTTCGCCCCCTTGTCGCACCCTTTGGCCCAGCACGACAGCGTGCCTCTGTCCGCCCTGCAGGATGCGCCGTTATTGCAGCGGGAATCGGGCTCTACCACACGGGCCTGTCTGGAAGCAGCACTGGAAAAGGAGCATATCCGGCCCCGCGCCGTCATGGAAATTGGTAGTCGGGAGGCCTTGCGGGAAGCCGTCGCCCGAGGGCTGGGCGTCGGTACGGTATCCGAGGCCGAATTCATTCCGGACCATCGTTTCAAAGCCGTTCGTATTCAGGGAGACCCCGTGCGCACCGACACGTATTTATATTGCCTGGCCGAGCGCCGGGACAGCCGCATGATTGCCCAATTTTTCACAGAAGCTTTGGCATTACGCAAGCAAATACAAACGACTACATAGACGTATTTGTGAGTTTCAGGCTACTGTGCAAACGTAGGCCATGACAGTCAGTGATGTGTTTCGTCCATTTTCTGCGCGTAGACTCACAGTTTCAAGGCCCGTCAGTTCTGTTTGATTTACTCCCAGGGAGGACGAAGACCATGCTTGGCATGATGATGAATACCCCACTGCTAGTATCATCCATACTGCGTCACGCAGCGAACTATCACGCAGACCGAGAGGTCGTCTCCCAAACCGTTGAAGGCCACATTCACCGGTACACCTATACCGATCTGTCCAAGCGCAGCCAGCAACTGGCCAATGCGCTGAAAAAAATGGGTCTGCAACATGGCGACCGCGTCGGCACCCTGGCCTGGAACGGCTATCGTCACCTGGAGCTGTATTACGGCGTATCGGGCTCGGGCCTGGTGTGCCACACCATCAACCCGCGTCTGTTTCAGGATCAAATTGGCTACATCATTGAACACGCAGACGATAGCGTGCTGTTTGCCGACCTGAACTTCATGCCGATTCTGGAGGCCTTGGCCGATCGGCTGTCCAAGCTGAAAGCCGTGGTCATCATGACGGACGAAGCGCACATGCCCAAGTCGGACCTGCTGCCCAATCTGCAGTGCTATGAAACCCTGATTGCGTCTGAATCCGATCATTTCGACTGGCCGGTGTTTGATGAGAACACGGCCTGCGGCCTGTGCTACACCTCCGGCACCACGGGCAAGCCCAAAGGCGTGCTCTACAGCCATCGCTCCACGATCTTGCATGCCTTTGCCTTGATCATGCCCGATGCCCTGTGTCTGTCTGCTTCCGACACCATCACCCCCATCGTGCCCATGTTCCACGTCAATGCCTGGGGCCTGCCCTATGCGGCCTTGATGGTGGGCGCCAAACTGGTCTTGCCCGGCCCGAAACTGGACGGCGCCAGCCTGCATACCCTGTTTGAAAACGAAGGGGTCACCATGACAGCCGGTGTGCCTACCGTCTGGCTAGGCCTGCTCGACTGGATGCAAGCCAATGGCAAAACCTTCAGCAGCCTGCAACGCCTGGTGATTGGCGGCTCGTCTGCGCCTCCAGTCATGATTACCCGCTTCCAGAAGCTGGGTGTCAAGGTACGCCACGCCTGGGGCATGACGGAAACCAGCCCGGTCGGTCTGGCGGCTGCCCTGCTGCCCAAGCACGAGTCCTTGCCGGAGAACGAGAAACTCAAGCTGCTGGCCAAGCAAGGTCGTCCGCTCTTCGGAGTCGAGTTCCGGGTAGATGGCGACGATGGTCAACCCATTGCCCGCGACGGCAAGATGTTTGGTGCCATGCTGGTGCGCGGTCCCTGGATTGCGGCTTCTTACTTCAATAGCAATGACAGCTCAGCCCATACAGAAGATGGCTGGTTCAATACGGGCGACGTGGTGACCATTGATCAGGATGGCTTTATCCAGATCGTGGACCGAACCAAGGATGTGGTGAAATCCGGTGGCGAATGGATCAGCTCCATCGAGCTGGAAAACATTGCCCAGGCTCACCCGGCGATCAAGGAAGCGGCTGTCGTAGCCAAGCCCGACGAGCGCTGGGGCGAACGTCCGGTTCTGGTGGTGCAGCTACAGGACGACGCCACCTTCACCAAGCAGGACATGATTGATCTGTTTACAGAACAAGTCTCCAAATGGAGTATTCCTGACGAACTGATCGTGGTCGATGAACTGCCCCACACAGCAACCGGCAAGCTCTTGAAAACCGCTATTCGCAAGCTGATTCAGGAGGATCTGGACAAGCTGGCTGCGCAGAACAAGGCCGGTTAACCAGGCTGCATCCAGCCAGATGCCTGAAAGCAGAATCAAGAAGCCAGGCTCGGCTTTCTTGACGCGCAATCGCAAACAGCCCCCCGACAGTTATCCAACTGTCGGGGGGCTGTTTTTTGCCTTTGCCATTGGCTTTGTCAGGGCCAGAATCAAGGCCAGTATCTATGGCTGGCCCATATCAACAGCATGCCCCCTTCAAGGATGCACAGGCGTAGGAATATCCCAGATATTGAGATCCGCATTCTCGCGCTCCCAGGCCCGCACAGAGAACTTGGCACGATTGAACAGACCCAGATAGTTTTCATAGCGAATCTTGTTGCCTATGGCCACTGGCAACTCGTCCAGAAACTCCCTCATCTTGGACAAGTCCGCATGGTACTGAGCCGGTTCCATCAAACCGCCCGGTGTCACTGAAGTGGGAGGGGCCGACTCAAAGCGATTACGCGTAAAGATCACCACATCTGAACCCCACAGAATCCGGTTCTGGTATTCATTGAAGAAATTCAGCCAATCCTGGCGACTGGGCATGCCCGGCTCGGGATTCAACATATAGTCCTGCACCAGATCCCAGGAAATATCGGTAGACCAGCTGGGGCAGGCATCCAGCACTTCTTTCACGCGCGTAATGTGGTCGCTGGTGGGTTTCACAAAACGCCCCAGGCCCGTATGCGCCCACACCACCTTGGCTTTGGGCGCATGTCCACACACGTGCTTCAAGCCGTCCACATAGTCCTGATCGGGATAGGAATGCTCCAGCTCACCCTGGTAATTGACCTCTACCCGGTACATATCATTGTGCAAGATCGCGACCAGACCAATCTCTTCAATGGTCTTGAACAAATACTCCAGCGACTCGGAATACAGCGATACCTTGCTGCCATCGCCCGCATCAGGCGGTAGCGGCACAGAGGGGGCCTTGGTTTGTTCTACCGTTTCACCAGCCAGCTTGCTGGACACCAGCTCCTTGTGAATGGTGAACTCTCCCACCCCGGCAAACACGCCTGGAAAACTGAGCACCGCACGCTTGATATGTTGCGAGGCATATACGTCCATGGGATTGAAGGCCGTAATCATGACATCCAGCTTTTCCTGATACTGGGGCGGCAAGCGCTCGTACTCGCGCGCAAACATGGCATCCACAAAAGAGTAGTAATACAAGTCTGCTTTGGGGCCTATGTAGTAGTTCGGGCCATACATCTGATCGCCAGACTGTGCCTGGTACTGTTCAAACCCATCCCAGCGTTGCTGCAAAGGAATCGGCATGATGGTGGAGCGCACAATTTGCTGGCGATTGGCGCTCATATAGCGCTCTGCATATTCCTTTAAGGAAATACCTTGCATGGCGTAATTGGAAGCGTGGAAATGCACGTCTGCATACAGCTGGCTGGTATCCAGCCGGGGCTCCGGGCTTTGAGCCATAACACCGCTCTGAACCGCTGCGAATAAAGCCAGGCCAGACGCAGCCAGCGCTTTTGCGTTTATATGATGGCAAGTCATTCTTGTCTCCCTCTCTACAAGTAGTGTGCGAAACCTGAAACGGCAACGTAACAACCATACCCAGAGCGCCGTCAATAAATGACAGAAGATAACAGATATTCTTTTAAAGAATTTAATTCATATTTTTTTCCATACTTTTATATTTTTATTATTAATAGCCATACAAATATAATTCAAAATCAAATTAAAAATAAAATACTCAATTAAATTCTGAATTTAATTCAAACCAATTTATTAATCACTTCAATAATCAGGCAGTACAAATCGCCTGTGCACAGCACCTGCTCCCGCATGGCCGCCCTAAGACACCGAGTTGGCAAATAGCAGCGAAGCGCCCAAGCTGAACAAGGCCACGCCTATCACCCTGTCCAGCAATCTTTGCCGGGCCAGCATGGCTGCCCGCAAGCGCTTGTTTGAGAACACCAGCGCCACAATGCTGAACCAGACCCAATGGGCAAAAGACATGAAAAATCCATAAGCGAAATTCAGCCAGAACGATGCATCCGGCTGCACCAGCTGCGTAAAGGTGGCCACCACAAACAACATGGTTTTGGGATTCAAGGCATTGGTCAAAAACCCCATGCCAAAAGCTTGCCAGGCGCTGGGCATATTTCCTGCCTCGCCGTCCGTATTCAAAACAGTGCGATTACGGAAAGACTGATAGCCCAGGTACATCAAGTACGATGCCCCCACCACTTTCATCACCAGAAACAAGGTGGGAGACTGAGTAATCAGAATCGCAACGCCCAGTACCGTATAGACCACGTGCACCTGCACCCCGGCAGCAATACCCAGAGCCGAAATCAGGCCAATCTTGCGGCCAAAGGAATAGCCATTACGAGTGACCATGGCAAAGTCGGGGCCTGGGCTGATCACGGCCAGGATAGTGATAGTGGCAACGGCCAACAGTTCATGCATTTTTAACAAGCCTAAGTTTGATGAAATCGGTGTGACCAGCCAGGTCAAGGGCAGCCAAACCGCAGAGCAAGCCCTACACTCTAGGAATGAGATCGTTCCTTCGCGGACGATCTACCAGTCTGTAAAGACCGCTCCAGTTGGAATGTGAAAACCCTTCCTGGTGAGCTATGTATTCATCCAATTTATATAGTTTTTGCGATTCTCAACGGGACCAATCCAGATTTTCAAAACCCAAGAAAAACCCTCCCAAACTTCTATCGTTTTCTTGTTTGAATATTCGCTCTCAGGATTTCATTATTGATAATCCTGTGCTAATTTAAAAACGATAATTCCTGCGCTATTTCTGTGAGTTTTCATCGACCATGCAAATCCCCAATCTCACGGCCTTCCGCTACTTCGACACGGCCGCCAAGGCAGGCAGCTTTGTGCAGGCAGCCCAGCTGCTGCATGTCACTCACGGCGCGGTCAGTCGCCAGATTCGGGCGCTGGAAGAATCTTTGGGGGTAGAACTGTTTGAACGGCGCAATCGAGCTGTATTTCTGACACAGGCAGGCCGCCAGCTTTTGCATGTGACCGCGCCCATGTTCGAGCGCTTGGAAGACGTGGTGTATCAGTTGCAGCAGACCCAGCGTGAACATGCGCTGGTCGTTTCCTGCGAGCCAACCATTGCAATGAAATGGTTGATACCCCGACTGGGGGATTTCCACACTCTGCACCCCAATATCACCGTGCATCTGATTACAGCCGGGGGACCAGTGAACTTTGCTCAAATGGGAGTGGATCTGGCCATACGCCGTGACGACTTTCATTGGGCAGACTCGGTCTGCGGCCTGAAGTTGTGCGAAGAAATGATAGGGCCGGTCTGCCAGCCCCACTATCCCCACACCCAGGACACGGCCAAACAGGTGCTGATACAAAGCAGCTCCCGTCCGCAAGCTTGGGCCACCTGGGCGCGACTTAGCGGCCAAGTCATACGCTCTGCCAACAAGCTGGAACTAGAGCATTTTTATTTATGTATCCAGGCCGCCTTGTCCGGACAAGGCATGAGTATTGTGTCGCATCTGATGGTGCAAGATGAACTGCAAAGCGGTCAGCTCATTGCCCCGCAAGGATTCATTGCGGACGGCTCGGCGTACTACCTGCTCTCTCCCCAGGCTCTGGATCAAAACCCGCGTGCGGAAGTATTTGCCGACTGGTTAAGTGAGCAGTTGGCGGCTTAAGCCCAGTGCTGGCGGCAAACAGCAAAATGGGCCATACGCGCTATACCAGAACATCATCGTGACTTTGTCTTTCAAATAGATAAGCAGTCCGCAAAAGTACTGCGATTGGAAAGCAATAACTCATTCAATAATTCTTGAATTGTTGTATTATTACTCCATGGAAGAATCTCAAGTTATCCGCTCCCTGGCCGCTCTGGCCCACGAAGCCCGCCTACGGGTTTTCCGCGCACTCGTTGTTGCCGGGCCCACCGGACTGACACCCGGCTCTCTGGCTGAGCAGCTAGGCATTGCCCCCAACGCCCTGTCCTTTCATTTAAAGGAGCTTAGCAATGCCGGGCTGATCCACGCCGAGCGGCAAGGTCGCAATCTGCTCTACAGCGCCAGCTTTCCCGCCATGAACGATCTGCTTACTTATCTGACCGAGAATTGCTGTCAGGGTCAAACCTGCCTCCCAACGCAAGACCTGTGTCAGAACTGCTAGAGCGCCGGACACTTGATATCCACGTCCTGCAAAAACCACTCGAAACTTAACTGCCTTGCTGGCTATCCCTCTGATCAGAACACTCCGTCATGTTTCTTGCTGTACTCATTTTCATCGCTACCTTAACCTTGGTGATCTGGCAGCCCAAAGGTTTGGGCATTGGTTGGAGTGCCTCTTTAGGCGCAGTTGCTGCCTTGCTGTCTGGCGTCGTGCAATGGACTGACCTGGCCCTGGTCTGGAATATCGTCTGGAACGCCACCGCCACATTTGTCGCCATTATCATCATCAGCCTGATATTGGACGAGGCAGGTTTTTTTGAATGGGCCGCCCTACATGTCGCCCGTTGGGGAGCCGGCAACGGGCGCAAGCTCTTTGCCTTTATCGTGATTCTGGGCGCAGCAGTCTCTGCCCTGTTTGCCAATGACGGAGCCGCACTGATTCTGACGCCGATTGTCATGGCCATGTTGCTGGCCTTGGGCTTTTCACCGGCAGCAACTCTGGCTTTTGTCATGGCAGCTGGTTTTATTGCGGACACAGCCAGCTTGCCGCTGGTCGTCTCCAATTTGGTGAACATCGTCTCTGCCGACTACTTCAAACTGGGCTTCACGGACTACGCCGCCATCATGGCACCCGTCAACATCGTGTCTGTACTGGCCAGCCTGGTCGTTCTGATGCTGTACTTCCGTCGCGACATTCCCGCCCACTATCGCCTTGAACAATTAAGAGCGCCTGCTGAAGCTATCAAGGACATGGCCAGTTTCAAGGCTGGCTGGATGGTGCTGGCGTTATTGCTGACAGGCTTTTTTGCACTGGAACCCCTGGGTGTCCCTGTCAGTGCGGTTGCCGCAGCAGGCGCCATCATTTTGCTGGCGGTTGCCGCCCGTGGCACAGTCATCAGCACACGAAAAGTGCTGCGTGGCGCCCCCTGGCAAATCGTCGTGTTCTCGCTGGGCATGTATCTGGTGGTTTACGGCCTGCGCAATGCCGGGCTAACCGATTACCTGGGTTTATTGCTGGATCAGTTCGCCCAAGCTGGCGTGTGGGCGGCGGCCATGGGTACCGGCGTCCTGTCTGCGCTGCTGTCCTCGGTGATGAACAATATGCCCACGGTCCTTGTCACCGCCCTGTCCATTGACGCTTCCAGCGCCGAGGGCGTCGTCAAGGAAGCCATGATTTACGCCAACGTCATTGGCAGCGATCTGGGCCCGAAATTCACACCTATAGGCAGTCTGGCCACCTTGCTGTGGCTGCATGTCCTGGCCCAGAAAGGCACAAAAATCAGCTGGGGCTACTACTTCAAAGTAGGAGCCATCCTGACCACACCCGTCTTGCTGATCACCCTGGCAGCCTTGGCGCTGCGACTGGGTATCGCCCACTAAACCCTGATATCAAGATCGCGCCATGACAGACATCATCATCTATCACAACCCCGCCTGCGGCACTTCGCGCAACACCTTGGGCCTGATCCGCAATAGCGGGCAAGAACCCACCATCATCGAGTATCTGCAAACACCGCCGGACCGCAGCACGCTGACTAAGTTGATCGCAAACTGTGGCCTGAGCGTGCGTGAAGTCCTGCGACAAAAAGGTACGCCCTATGAAGAACTCCGGCTCGGCGACCCGAAATGGAGCGATGAACAGCTGATTGATTTCATGTTGCAGCACCCGATTCTGATCAACCGCCCTATTGTTGTCACCCCATTGGGAACGCGCTTGTGTCGTCCCTCGGAACAGGTGCTGGAGATACTTCCCCAAGCACAACAAGGTGCCTTCCGGAAAGAAGACGGCCAAGCCGTTATTGATGAAAAAGGACAAAGAATTGAGCAAGCCTGATTTACCCAATCTGGACGAGCACGCATTTAACACTCCAGATATGGCAGAACTGCTGCCTCAAGCACGCGCCACACACCCACCTCGAATTCTGCTTTTATATGGTTCCCTGAGAGAACGCTCCTACAGCCGCTTTCTGACACAAGAAGCAGCACGGCTGCTGGAAGCAATGGGTGCAGAAACCAGAATTTTCGACCCGCAAAGCCTGCCCTTGCCCGACGGTGCAGCAGAAGACCACCCGAAAGTGCAGGAGTTGCGCCAACTCGTGCAGTGGGCCGAAGGCATGGTCTGGACATCGCCCGAGCGCCACGGTGCCATGAGCAGCGTTCTGAAAGCACAAATTGACTGGATACCGTTAAGCATCGGTGCTGTACGCCCAACACAAGGCAAAACACTGGCCGTGATGCAAGTGTCAGGCGGCTCGCAATCCTTTAACGCCTTGAACCAGATGCGGGTTCTGGGCCGCTGGATGCGCCTGATCACTATCCCCAACCAGTCTTCGGTTGCCAAAGCCTTTCTGGAATTTGACGAAAAAGGCCGCATGAAACCTTCGTCCTACTACGAGCGCGTGGTGGATGTGATGGAGGAACTGATGAAGTTCACCTTGCTGACGCGTGACTGTGCGCAGTATCTGGTGGATCGATATAGCGAGCGCAAGGAGACGGCGCAGGAGCTGTCTGCACGGGTACAACAGCGCAGCATCTAGCGCGCCAATCAGAACGGAAAACACCTCGCTGCACTTTTCAAAAACA
The DNA here is from genome assembly GCF_024266725.1 of Alcaligenes sp. NLF5-7. Taxonomy (NCBI): domain Bacteria; kingdom Pseudomonadati; phylum Pseudomonadota; class Betaproteobacteria; order Burkholderiales; family Alcaligenaceae; genus Alcaligenes; species Alcaligenes sp. NLF5-7. The sequence continues at coordinate 2,460,321 of NZ_CP100755.1, read as the reverse complement.
CACAGTCGCTATACAAACAAGGTAGGGGCTTGCCCCTGCTTTACCTCATACCCCGCAGCTACATCAGTTTCCCTTCATCTTTCCCTGCCAGGCTTTGCACATGCGTATTCTCTTAATCGAAGATGATCCTTCGCTGGGCAGTTCCTTGCAGTCCTGGCTGCATCTGGACGGCTATGCTGTGGACTGGTTGCAACGTGGCGATCAAGTTGCCACAGCCCTGGCCACTCATACCTATCAGTGCATCTTGCTGGATCGGGGCTTGCCCGGTGTGGACGGCGATGCGGTTTTACGCAGTCTGCGAGGAGCCAGCGGATCTCACGCACAAGTGCCCGTCATTGTGATCACTGCGCGCGATACCTTGGCTGACCGGGTACAGGGTCTGGATCTGGGCGCGGACGACTATCTGGTCAAACCGTTTGATCTTGAGGAGCTGTCCGCGCGAGTACGTGCGGCCTTGCGCCGCAGTGCCGCCCAAGCCTCTCCCCAATGGCGTCACGGTCCCGTCGCCATTGACCCGACAGCCAAGCGCGTCACCTTGAACGACAAGCCTGTGGCCGTAACAGCACGCGAATTCGCTGTTCTGCAAGCCTTGATGCATCATCCCACCCATATTCTGAGTCGTGCCCAGCTTGAAGAAGCCCTTTATGGCTGGAGCGAAGAAGTGGAAAGCAACGCTATCGAAGTACACATCTACAATCTGCGCAAGAAATTGGGCAGTGACTTCATCGTCACCGTACGTAATCAAGGCTACGTTCTGGCACCCGCATGAAAAACCTGCTCCAGAAACTAACGCGTATCCGCTTTACCGCCAAGTCCCCGGTGTCACGCCCGAAAGGCTGGTCCTTACGACGTCGTCTGCTGCTTACCGTCATGGGCACCAGTATTGGGCTGTGGCTGGTCAGCCTGGCCATCGTAGTCGGAGTGGCCTGGCACGCAACCGGCGATGTGCTTGATGATGCCCTTGAAGAAGGGGCACGTCTGGTACTGATGCTGGACCCGCAAGAGGCGCAGGCTTCTGCCAATACAACAGACACACGACTGAACCGTGACGCGGCTCTCAAGCTGCGCATGTATTACCAGCTCGTGGCCGCAGATGGCCGGGTACTGCTACGCGGCGACGACACTCCCAAAACGGCTTTTATCCCCCAGGCGAAACGCAAGCAAATCACCACTGTCTGGGTTGATGACGAACTCTGGCGGGTTTACGTGCGCCCCGGAGCCGGAGGGGTCACAGCCCAGGTTGGCCAGCCTATGGAAGAACGCCTGGAGCTGCTCGAAGACATGGCCGAGAACCTGGTGTGGCCCGCAGTGGGGCTACTGGCGCTGCTGGGTCTGTCCAGCTGGTTCCTGATCCGACGCCTGATGCGTCCTTTGGAGGACACGGCTAAACGCATCAATTCCAAATCGTCTGATGACCTCACTCCTGTAGAAGGCGGAAATCCCCCACGCGAGCTGCAACCCATGCTGGATGCATTGAATGCGCTCATGGCACGCTTGTCTTCCGCACTGGAAAGTGAACGGCGCTTTACGTCCGATGCCGCACACGAACTGCGTACGCCCTTGGCCGGGCTGCGCATGCGCGTTCAACTAATTGAGCGCGAGCTGCAACTGCCTGAAGCCCATCTGCAGCAATTGCGTGCGGACCTGGACCGTTGTACCGCCCTGGTAGAAAGCCTGCTCGCCCTGACGCGACTGGAGCCGCAGGCCGAACCCTTGAAGCGTGAAACCGTAGACCTGAATCAGGTCCTGGACAGTCTGATTCCATCCCTGCCTTCGACATCCATCAACATGGAAAGAGCCCTGGCCGTCACAAGCATACAGGCGGCGCCAGTGCTGTTAAACAGCGCTTTACGTAACCTGATTGGCAATGCCATTCGCTACGGCGGCGCAGGCGTCCGAGTACGGGTCGAAACAACACGCAGACACGATGGCGGTGTACGCCTTGCGGTCCGAGACAATGGGCCTGGCGTCCCCCCCGAACAACGGCCCAGACTGGGAGAACGCTTCTTTCGCGTATTGGGAACCGGCCAAACAGGCAACGGACTGGGTTTGTCCATCGTGGCCCGCATCGCGGCCTTGCACGAGGCCACGCTTTCCTTTGAAGAGGGGCTGGACGGCCAGGGTCTGAGTGTCGTGCTGGATTTCCCACCCAATTACGTATCTTAAGATTGCCTTCAGGTTCGGGGGGTCTAATAAAACTATTCCGCAATCGGCGGAACATTGACCCGATAACCCGATACAGGAAACTCAATCATGCGATTCACTTTACCCACTCTTGCTGCCGTACTTGCTCTGAGCGCCACCGCTGCCCTCGCGCAACCAGCCAACTACACAGGCCCAAGCAATGCCCCTCAAGCCGCCACGGCTACCGGCTCCTACTCTGGCCCTAACAATGTGCCGCTCATGACCATCAAGCAGCTCCTGGAAACCGGCCGCGACGATCAAATCGCGCGTTTGCAAGGCCGTCTGGTGTCGTTTGAAGGTGATGAGCGCTATATTTTTGAAGATGCCACCGGCCGTATCACGGTAGAGATCGACAACAAGGACTTTCCGGCTGGTCAAACCATCAGCGCCGAACAGAAAGTGGAGCTGACGGGCGAGTTCGACAAAGGCCTGCGCAAAACCGAATTTGAAGTCGACCGCCTGAGCCTGATTCCTTGATCCTGCCTGGTCTGATGTCCCAGTGGAATTGGTACCGGACAAGCTGAAACCAATGGGCTTATCCGGTACCAGGCCCCCTCAGCCATCAACCGCATAAGCCACCAAAGGCGAGGCCGTCAATCCGGCGGTCGCTCAGGGTGGCAAAATCAATCGGCAAGCTCAGCAACAGAGCCATCAAGCTGATAACAAGATACCGAAACCATTGCTTGGAGCGTCGCCCGCTATCTGACAGCACCAGCGCATGGAAAGTCAGTACGACAGAAAACAACAACGTCAAAAACATCGGTCCCCCCCCTCATTCCAGCGTCTCAAGCAAGGAGTAGCCCCGCACACTCTGATCCTTCTGAGCAAGGGCAATCTGGAGTGCCAGATCAATATCCTGCTGCAAGTCGGCAAGTGACTCCAAGCCCACAGACAAGCGCACGAGATTGTCCCCAATCCCGCAGTGCATGCGATCCTCCGGCGACCAGCGTCCATGTGTCGTTGATGCCGGGTGCGTGACCATGCTGCGTGTATCTCCAATATTGGTGGCAATTGAAATCAGCTGCAAAGCATCCATGAAAGCCCAAGCCTCTTTTTGGCTCGTGCCCACTTCAAAGCTGACCACCCCTCCAAAGCCGGCCTGCTGCGCGCAAGCGATTTCATGGCAGGGATGCGACTCCAGGCCCGAGTAAAACACCGAACCGACATTCGGATGCTTATCCAGCCAACGCGCTATCGACAGTGCGCTGGCACTGATGCGCTGCATACGTAACTCAAGCGTCTCAAGACTCTTGAGCAGTAACCAGGCATTCATAGGGCTCAGGCAGGCTCCTTGCGAACGCAACACCGCCCGCAGTGGCTGCATCAATGCCTCGGCCCCACCGACTACACCGGCTATGCACCGCCCTTGGCCATCCATATATTTACCGGCAGAGTGCAATACCAGATCCGCGCCGTGCCTCAATGGTCGCTGCAAAACTGGGGTCAGCATGGTGCTGTCTACCAGGAGCAATGCCCCATGGGCATGGGCCATGCGCGACAGCCGGGCAATATCGGCAACCTGCTGCATCGGATTTGCTGGAGTTTCAACAATAAGCAGGCAGGTAGCGCTATCGATCGCCTTTTCCCAAGCGTCGTAATCCAACATGCCAACGACGCGCACCTCCACGCCATAAGGGGAAAAGTGCTGACGCAACATCGTCAGAGTCGTGCCAAACACATCACGTGCGCACACGATATTGCGACCACTCGCGGCAAACGCCATCACCACCGCTGACAATGCAGCCATGCCGGATGCAAACGCCACCGCCGCCTCAGCCTCCTCCAGGAAGGCAACCCGCTGCTCGAACGTCTTTACTGTTGGGTTGGTAAATCGACTATAAACATTGCCCGGCTCCGTCCCGCCAAAACGAGCGGCTGCCTCACTGGCTGAACTGAAGCAATAGGCAGAGGTCAGTGCAAGCGGCTCGCAAAAGCTGTCAGAGACATCGATACCCTGTCCAATCCTGAGCATTTGAGTAGCACCTTGGTCATTGAACATCATGGAGATCTCAGTTGAATTCAGATTGAGTCCGTCGAAAAGCAACAGACGACAGAAAGAGTGAAGAAATACCGGCAATCGCGGTCAGCATGGCCAGGACCATGACTGTGGCCTGATAGCTACCCAAACGGTCATAACCGTAAGCACCTAATTGAGCAGACCCAAAAGCGCCGATCTGGTGAACCAGAAAAAGCATGCCAAATACCTGACCCTTGACGGCGCCTCCATAGCGATCCAGGCAGATCGCTGAGGTCAAAATGACCGTTCCGAGATAACTGGCCCCAAATACAGCCGCAAAGACATAGGTCGTCACTATCCCGGAGGGAGCCAATAACAAGCTCATGGCCAGACAGCGTAGTACGTAGAATGCCGCCAGCAGCCGATGCTGGGAGAAGCGCAGCGCCAACCAGCCAGCCGCTAAACCGCTAATCATTTCCAGCACGCCAAACAAGCTCAAGCTCATCCCCATACTTGCGCGGCTCACCCCGGCATCGCGCCATAAAGGCACCAGATGAACGTCAATGAACGCCATCGACGCCCCACAGCCGAAGAAACCAAAGGCAAGCACGTAAAAGCCAGGATCACGCAACACGACAGGCCAAGTGCCAACGCGTTTCTCCTGAATATGTCCGACAGACTCTTTCGCAGGCAAAGGCACTCGTGCCCCCAGCCAGAACAGCAAGGCCAAAGGCCCCAGGAACAGCAGACCAACAACAAAAAAGACCTGCTGCCATTCGAAATGGGCTTGCAACCACAACCAGAATGGGGAAAGGACAATGAATCCAATTGCCGTGCCATTAGTGATCAAGGCATAAGCGAAGCTTTTATTTTTCTGGTCGAACAACCGGTCAACCAATATGCCCATGGGCACAAACGTCATCGCCGCCAGAGAAAACGCCGCCAAAAGTCCATACAAAATGACAAAAAGCCAGTACTGATGAGGTAGAAGGCCAAGCAAAAGGAATGCTCCCCCTCCAAGCACACTGCCGATCAAGACGGTCCAGATGGGCCCAAAGCGATCCGACAAGGCACCGACCATCGGCGATGCCAGCCCGGATACCAAAAGGAACACCCCGCCCACAAAACCGAAATCTGATCGGCCGCGCTCAAAAGACAGAGCCAGGTCATTGAAATAAACCTGGAAAACCCCTTTGAACGCGCTCGAGAGAAACATGGCCAGAAATCCCAGCCCGACCAGAGAGCGGACAACATTCTTGTTTTGCATGAAGCAACATCCACCTCAGATTTTCAATGGCGCACCGAATCAACTCAGACGAACGGGGCTTGGCTGACAGTACTCTCTATGCAAGTTGTCATACATGTTCCAGAACAAGGTGCAGGTATGGTCCACGGCCTCCAGCGCCTGTTTCGGTAAACCTTGTCCACGAAACCCCGGCGCCACGACCGCCTTGGCGAGTTCAGCACTGTGTCGGCAATTGGGCATGCCACTCAAATTCATCATCACAAAGAAAGCGGGTTGACCGGCATAGCTGGCATACAAGGCTTGCGTATCGCCGTCTGCCACTTTGCGGTTCAAGGCGTCCAGGAACAGACGCGCCTGCTCTCCCGACAGCTCAGAGGCAAACCCCAGCGTGCCCTTATCAGCGACCGTCATATTGATACGCTCCAGCACCCCGGCCCCCGTTGCTCCCGTAAAAGCGGGATTCCAATGAAGCTCAATGACTCTTGATTCTTCCGCCACGAGGACAAATCCTTTCGATGTAAAAATTTCTTGTTTATCGTAAATTCTCGACCATCCAGGCTCCAGACTGTTTCAGGACATAAATAGAAAAGAAAACACCATTAAGAAAAAGGAATAAAAAGCGATAACATCGCTAAATCAAATCAATGATTCATCCGAATAACACATGAAACGGATTTTCTTTGTCGTCCTTCCCCAGATGCACATCCTGGATCTGGGAGGGCCTATGCAGATTTTTGCTTCTCTAACAGAACTGGATATAGCCGACATCAAGATCCAGTGTGTCGGGCCGGAATCCCACATCAAAAGCTACCAGGGGATTTTTCTAAGCGCGATTGCTCCTCTTCCCAAGCGTCTGATCGCAGGAGATGTCGTTGTCGTAGTCGGAAGCAAAATCCAGGCCGAACTCCCCGCAACGCCGGCACAGCAACAAGTGACGCAATGGCTACGTGATATCGGGGGCAAGCTACCGTCGGGAATAGTGATCGCCAGCGTTTGCACAGGCGCTGTGCTGCTGGCACAAGCAGGACTGCTGGATGGTCGCCTCTGCACGACACATCACAATCACCTCAAGACCCTGCAACAACTTGCGCCACAAGCACGGGTTATCAGCAAACGCATCCTTGTGCAGGATGGTCCTATCTCTACCTCAGCTGGCGTTTCTGCAGGAATAGATCTGGCATTGCACCTGATCACCCAGTATTTCGGCAGCGCAATCAGCGCACGTATCGCGCGCGAAAATCTGATTCAGTTTCGTCGTCTGGAAGCAGACCCGCAGTTAAGCGTCCATCTGAGTTATCGCAATCACCAACATCCCTTGATTCATGAAGTGCAAGACTGGTTGGCACAGCAGACGGTTCAAACCCCGCTCAACGAATCCTTATCAGCAAAATTTTCAGTCAGCTACAGGCATCTGAGCCGCCTGTTCATGAAAGAATGCGGCATCAGTCTGAAGCAGTACCAACAGATCATGCGGCTGGACAGATCGCGCCAATTATTCATGGATACCGACTGGTCTATTGAGCGAATTGCTGAGCATTGCGGTTTTGCCAGCTTGCAATCATTTCGAGCCGCCTGGCGGCAACACGAAACACTTCCTCCCTCAAAATGGCGAGATAAGCAAAGGCAAGACTCTCAAGGCCTGCGCTGATCTTGCGCGGTTCCCGGTCAGCGACCTTTTTTGCAACGACGACGCAGAGCCTGACTACAAATGAATTATTAATTTCACCGACTCTGTAAAACGCAGCCAAGAAAAAAGCCCCCACACATTGCTGTGCGGGGGCTTTTGAATTCTGGCGGACAGAGGGGGATTCGAACCCCCGATACGCTATAAACGTATACACGCTTTCCAGGCGTGCGCCTTCAACCACTCGGCCACCTGTCCTAACTGTTCTTTTGGCCAAGCAATTTGAAGCTGCTAACGCCAAGTCCATAATAATAGCAGCACTTATCCTTGTAACGCAAGTGCTCAAATTCTTTCTTCGGCTAATTAGTAGCAACTAAACAGTAAAGCGGACAAACAGCTTATTCCGAGTCCGGCGGATAAGCTCCACCCACCGCTCGCAGCAAGGCTTCCCAATGATCGCGCTGGCGCGCCAGGACGCGCAGGTCGGCACCCAGCAAGCGCACATCGGTAAATTCAAACGGCTCTACATCGTCCAGCCCGGCCAGTTCGGTAATATCGGCCACGCCTCGTCCCTGCCCCAGGATCTTGGGGGCCAGGTACATCAGTAATTGGTCCACTACACCCGCATCAATCAAGGCACCGGAAAGGCGAGCACCGGCTTCTGCATGGACTTCATTGATCTGTTGATCTGTCATCCAGTCCAGAACGGCACGGACATCCACCTGACCTTCGTGCAAGGGCATGGGAATAACCTGTGCATTTCGATCTGCCAGCTCCGCCTCCAGCTCGGGATCACGACGGTGACTGAATACCCAGCACGGCGTGCCGTCCAGCAAGGCAGCTTTCGGGTCCATGCGTAAATGCGTATCCAGCACAGCCTTGATCGGGGGACGCGGCGTAGAAACCGCACGCACATTCATTAAGGGATTATCGGCATGCACGGTTCCGATGCCTGTCAGCACGACGCAACTGCGGGCGCGCCAGTGGTGACCGTCGTCACGAGCCTGCGGCCCGGTAATCCATTGAGAGCGACCGTCCGGCAAGGCACTGCGGCCATCCAGCGAAGCGGCCATCTTCATCCACAACCAGGGACGCCCACGTGTCATGCGGGCAAAGAAACCGGCGTTGATCGCCAGCGCCTGCTCTACGCACAAGGGGCCATCTACGATAATACCCGCCTGACGCAAGCGTGAAACGCCGTTGCCAGCCACCAAGGGGTTGGGGTCGTACATGGAAAAGACAACACGCCCAGCGCCTGCTTTGATCAGCGCATCGGCACAAGGAGGGGTTCGCCCGTGGTGACTGCAAGGCTCCAGGGTGACGTAAAAGGTCGCACCGGCCACACTGACGCCGCGCTCTTTGGCTTGGCGCAAGGCCATCACTTCTGCGTGGGGGCCACCCGCTTGCTGTGTTGAACCCGACGCCAATAATTGGCCATCGCGCACGATCAGGCAGGCGACTCGCGGGTTGGGGGCACTGATATAAAGGGATTTCTCGGCCAGCTCCAGGGCTTGCCGCATCCAGATGACGTCTTCTTGCTCGACCATAGCCTTAGCCGCGGTCGGGATCGTTCATTTCGTCGATCGCCTCTACGAACTCGCGGATGTCTTTAAAGCTCTTGTAGACCGAGGCAAAGCGCACATAGGCCACCTGGTCCAACTGCTTGAGCTCGGCCATGACCAGCTCGCCTATGGTCTCGGAGGAGACTTCGCGCTCGCCAGTCAGTTGAAGTTTTTCTTCGATACGCTGCACAGCGGCATCGACCTGAGCCATGGGGATGGAACGCTTGCGCAGTGCAACGCCCATGCTCGCCCGCAAACGTGCGGGATCAAAATCCATACGAGTGCCATTGCGCTTGGCCACAACCGGCAGGCTCAGCTCGGCACGCTCGTAAGTCGTGAAGCGCCGTTCACAGGCCGAGCATTTACGACGTCGCCGTATGGCGTCGCCTTCTTCGGTGATTCGAGAGTCGATCACCTGGGTATCGGCATGGTGGCAGAACGGACACTTCATTCAAGATCGCGGGCCTCACGGCCCGCTCCGGCTGGATTACTTGGAGGAGTAAACGGGCAACTTGGCAGTCAGCTCGTGTACACGGCGACGAACGTCCGCCAAAACGGCTTCGTCGTGAGGGTTGTCCAGTACATCAGCAATCAGGTGCGCCGTCAATTCCGCTTCGGCTTCTTTAAAGCCGCGAGTGGTCATGGCAGGAGTACCCAAACGCACGCCGCTGGTGACAAATGGCTTCTCGGGGTCGTTAGGAATGGCGTTCTTGTTGACCGTGATGTGAGCCTTGCCCAGTGCTTCTTCAGCCACTTTACCGGTGATGCCCTTGGGACGCAGGTCTACCAGCATGACGTGGCTTTCGGTGCGACCGGACACGATACGCAGACCGCGCTCAACCAGAGTGCGGGCCAGAACGTCAGCGTTCTTCACAACTTGAGCAGCGTAGGTCTTGAACTCGGGAGCCAGAGCTTCCTTGAACGCAACAGCCTTACCAGCGATCACGTGGATCAGTGGGCCGCCTTGAATGCCGGGGAAAATAGCCGAGTTGATGGCTTTTTCGTGTTCGGCCTTCATCATGATGACGCCACCACGAGGACCACGCAGGGACTTGTGAGTCGTAGAAGTCACGAAGTCAGCGTGAGGCACGGGGTTGGGGTAAGCACCACCAGCAACCAGACCGGCGTAGTGGGCAATGTCGATCATCAGCAAGGCGCCGTTTTCATGAGCAATACGAGCCATGCGTTCGAAGTCGATGCGCAGGGCGTAAGCCGAGGCACCACCCACGATCAGCTTGGGCTTGTGCTCTTTGGCCAGGCGCTCCAGCTCGTCGTAGTCCAGCTCTTCGTTCTCGTCCAGACCGTAGGATACGAAGTTGTACAGCTTGCCCGATGCGTTCACGGGGGAACCGTGGGTCAAGTGACCACCTTCTGCCAGACTCATGCCCAGAACGGTATCACCGGGCTTGAGCACAGCCATGTACACGCCCTGGTTGGCTTGCGAACCGGAGTTGGGCTGCACGTTGGCGGCTTCTGCACCGAACAGCTCTTTCAGACGGTCAATAGCCAGTTGCTCGACCACGTCCACGAACTCGCAACCGCCGTAGTAGCGCTTGCCAGGATAACCTTCCGCGTATTTGTTGGTCAGTTGTGTGCCCTGGGCCTGCATCACGGCGGGGCTGGTGTAGTTTTCCGAGGCGATCAGCTCGATGTGCTGCTCCTGGCGCACATCTTCGCTTTGAATCGCAGCCCAAAGATCGGGGTCAACTTTGTCAAGAGTCGCAGAACGGTCAAACATGAGGGTTCCTAAGGATAAAGTGGTAGCAAACTAAGAAAGCAACATTTTAGCGCGGAAGCGCGTCAAACCACCGAGACAAACGTCTCTGGTGGCAGAAACCCCAAAAAACATGGAAATAAGTAAGGCGGCGGCAGGCGGACTCAAGAGAATATGAAAAAAACTCAAACAGTCCGCCCTGGGGAATCAGGATTGCTGGATCAAACGGGGATTCAGGGTATACATACCGGTCAGGGATGCACGACCCAGAATATGACCTTCCATGGCGCGCAACACGTCCTGGCCATTGAAGCGACCTTCCAAAGGCAGCTCGGCAATATCCAGGGCATAAACCGTAAAGACATAACGGTGCGGCAAAGCATCGTTCCACGGAGGGCACGGGCCGTCGTAGCCGAAGTAATCACCATTCATGTCGCGGTCGCTGGCAAACCAGTTGGTAAAGTCGTTCACGCCCTGGCGCGTATCGTCCAGAGCCAGTGGACCGGCTTTACCGCGTGGCGTGATGCCCTTGGAATAAGAGCCTTCTGCCAGGCTACGCAGTTCGGGCGAGATGTTGATCAAGACCCAATGAAAGAAATCCACCCGTGGCAAATCCGCCGGTACCTCGCGCCCATCCTGGTTCACATCGTCCGGTTTACTGGGGACATCGGGGTCGTGGCAAATAACCACAAAGGATTGGGTCTGCTCGGGAACATCGGACCATTCCAGATGCGGATTGGCGTTACCGGCCAAGGCGACTCTCGATTGCGCGTCGTAACGGCAAAACGCCAGACGCTCGGGAATCACGCTCTGATCTTGAAAAGAATCACTACGCAGTTTCATTGCAGACCTCCACAATCAATCAGCCGGTCAAAGTGACTCGCGCAAACTTGCGCTTGCCCACTTGCAGCACATAGCTGCCCGGCTCCAGTTGCAAACCTTTATCGTCCACACGTTCGCCATTGATGCGCACGCCGCCCTGCTCCACATTGCGCTGGGCTTCGCTGCCGGAAGCAACCAGACCTGCTTCGCGCAAGACACGCAGCAAGGCCAGTTCACCGGCCACGGTTACCTCGGGCATGTCTTCGGGCATTTCGCCACGACGGAAACGGGCATCAAATGTTTCCAGTGCCTGCTCGGCGGCCTGGGCACTGTGGAAACGTGTGACGATCTCCTGTGCCAGCTCCACTTTGACTTCACGTGGGTTACGGCCTTCTTCAATCTGCTTTTGCAGACCGGCGATGTCTTCCAGACTACGGAACGACAACAGCTCGAAGTAACGCCACATCAAGGTATCGGAGATGGACATCAACTTGCCGAACATGGAGTCCGGCGTTTCACTGATACCAATGTAATTGCCTTTGGATTTGGACATTTTTTCTACGCCGTCCAAACCCACCAGCAATGGCATGGTCAAAATACATTGCTGTTCCTGACCATATTCTTTTTGCAATTCACGCCCCACCAGCAAATTGAATTTCTGGTCGGTACCGCCCAATTCCACGTCCGCTTTCAATTGAACCGAATCGTAGCCTTGCAGCAAAGGATACAAAAACTCGTGCACCGAAATAGGCTGATTCGCCTTGAAGCGCTTGGTGAAATCATCACGCTCCATCATGCGAGCCACGGTATAACGCGAAGCCAGTTGAATCATGCCGCGCGAACCGAGCTTGTCGCACCATTCCGAGTTGTAGCGAACTTCGGTACGGGCAGGGTCCAGAACCAGCGCAGCCTGATCGTAGTAGGTCTTGGCGTTGGCAATGACCTGCTCGGGCGTCAGGGGCGGACGAGTCGTGTTGCGGCCGCTGGGATCACCAATGGTGGAAGTGAAGTCGCCAATCAAAAAGATGACGGTATGCCCCAAATCCTGCAGCTGGCGCATCTTGTTGAGCACCACTGTGTGCCCCAGGTGAATGTCGGGAGCCGTGGGGTCCAGACCCAGCTTGATACGCAGCGGCTGTCCTGTTGCATGGCTGCGCGCCAGTTTGCGGGCAAACTCGGATTCGACGAGCAATTCGTCGCAGCCGCGTTTGACGATGGCTAAATCAGCCAGGACTTCTGGAGAAAGGGGCTCTGAGGGGGATGACATAACAAATCTGGTGACAAACTAATGAGTAAAAATGCTCGAAAAATTAAGCCTAATGCGCTAGGATAGCCTGCTATTGCGAGACGTGCTTAAGAATTGAGCAAGGTTTCGTAAACCAAATTATTTTATCATTCCCGCGCAGGTCAGATCGCCAGGGCTGGAATGTTCTGTCCGCCCAGTACAACTGACCTCCGCCTGCCAGCCGGGTGGACGGTAAACCGTACGTCCAACAAGGTTCTGGTTTTATGTTCAGCAAAGGGAAACGCTCCTCCTCCCACCTCAACATCCACCAGCCTCGGTCCGCCCGAGCCCTTTTTATCCGTGCCGGTTTGATCACGCTTGCCCTTGGCTCTTTTGTAGCCGCCGGTGCACTTGCCGTGGTGATGCCCAGCAGCCCGGAACCCCAGATTTACCAAGCCCGCACCGCCTTGACCCTGCCATCGGACCTGACCGTGCTGCAGGCCCAGGACCAGCAAGCCTACATTACTGAAACCCGCATCCGCCGTGGCGACACCTTGTCCGCCCTGCTCCAGCGCATGGAAGTCAGTGAAGAGGGCCTGCTGCAATTTCTGACGCATGACAAGAAAGCGCGCTCCATCTACAAGCTTTACCCTGGCCGTACCGTACAAGCCGCATTGGATGCCAATGGCAATTTGCAGTGGCTGCGCTACCGTCATACTCCCTACTCCGATCAGTCCGGCCAAGGTCTGGCAAGCTGGCTGGAAGTACGCCCGGATGGTAACAATGGCTTTATCGCCCAGGAACAAACCGACCTGACCCAGACCCGAGTGCGCGTGGCTCAAGCCACCATCAACAGCTCGCTGTTTGGCGCCAGCGATCAGGCCGGCATCCCCGACAACATCACGCTGCAAATGGCGGATGTGATGGGCAGCAAGATCGACTTTCTGAAAGATCTGCGCAAAGGCGACAGTTTCCGCGTGGTCTACGAGTCCTACGGTCATGAAGGCCAGGACGTGGGTTCGGGCCGCTTGCTGGCAGTGGAATTCATCAATCAGGGCAAAATCCATGAGGCCGCCTGGTTCCAGCCTGAAAATGGCTCCGGCGGTTATTACGATTTCAGCGGCCAAAGTCTGAAAGGCGCTTTCCTGCGCACCGCCCTGAAGTTCACCCGCATCAGCTCCACCTTTGGCGGTCGCCGCCATCCGGTGCATGGCGGATGGCGTGACCACAAGGGTGTGGACTATGCTGCCCCATCCGGCACCCCCATCCACGCTACCGCGGATGGCACGGTCGAGTTTATTGGCCGCCAGAACGGCTACGGCAACACGATCATCCTGAAGCATCACGGTCAGTTCACCACCTTGTACGCTCACCAGAGCCGCTTTGCCGCTGGACTGCGTAAAGGCGACCGCGTAGAACAAGGCCAGTTGATTGGCTATGTGGGCTCGACGGGCTGGGCAACAGGCCCACATCTGCATTACGAATTCCGTATCGCCCAGAAAGCCGTTGATCCCCTGTCGGTAGACCTGCCAGTAGCACGCGTTCTGGATGCCCCGCAGCGCAAGCAGTTCCAGCAAACCCTGGCTTCCTACCAAAACAGCTTTGCCTTGCTGCACACAGATGCTGAGCCCGTAAAGCTGGCCAGCCGCTAAACCATGAAAGCCCCCCTGTTTATCGGACTGATGTCTGGTACCAGCATGGACGGTGTGGATGCCGTGCTGGCATCCTTCGGCCCACAGGGGGCACAGATACACCAAACCCATAGCCTGCCCATGCCAGCCGCTCTGCGAGACGAGCTGCTGGCTTTGCAGCATCCAGGGCACAACGAACTGGCCCGCGCCAGCATCGCCGCCCAGCAACTGACCGAACTCTACGCCCAGGCTTGCCTGCCCTGGACTCAAGGCCCCGAAAAAGAGCTGATCCGTGCGATTGGCGTACACGGTCAGACTATCCGCCATGCGCCTGACCAGGGCTACACCCTGCAATTGAATGCCCCTGCTCTTCTGGCCGAACGCTGTGGAGTGGACGTGATTGCGGATTTCCGCAGCCGGGATATAGCGGCGGGCGGCCAAGGTGCACCTTTGGTGCCCATCGTCCATGAAGCCCTGTTCCGTCACGAACATGGCCGCGTCATTCTGAACCTGGGTGGAATTGCGAATATCTCCCTGCTGCTGCCTGGACGCGATGTTTTTGGCTTCGATACTGGCCCGGCGAACATGCTGCTGGATGCCTGGGTGAACAAGCATCAAGGCCAGTCCTACGACAAGGGCGGACAATGGGCTGATAGCGCGGCATCTGATCCTGCCTTGCTTGCCAGCCTGTTGAGCGAACCCTGGTTTGCTCTGCCTGCTCCTAAATCTACAGGTCGTGATCTGTTCAATTTGGGGTGGCTGCAGGAGCATCTGGATCGTGTTGATCCGAAAGGCGAGCTTCAGCCTGCTACGGTGCAATCCACTCTGATGGACTTGACCGTACATAGCGTTGCACAGGCCATCCAGCCTTACGCAGATCAGATTCAAGAGCTGATTGTGTGTGGCGGTGGCGCTGCCAATCCTGCCATGCTGAAACGCCTGGGCGATCTGGTGGCTATGCCTATCCGCTCCAGCGCCGAGCTGGGCATGGATCCGCAATCCATCGAAGCCCTTGCCTTTGCCTGGCTGGCTTACGCGCATATCGAACGTATTCCTGCGGGACTGCCCGCTGTGACAGGCGCACGGCGCGCTACGGTGCTGGGCGCTTGTTATCCGGCCTGAGCTACGAACAAGCCCCTCCCAAGTTGAACCAAGAAGCGTCCTCCAGCGGTTTACCCCTTAGACCTAACGGTGCACGGCCTTCAACAAAACCCCATAAACAAAACACCCCAGACTCTGAACTCAGAGTCTGGGGTGTACTTTGTAGCAACCTGCCAAGGCCAGAAACGCTAAGCAATCAGCGCCAGCCTTGCCTTCTTACATCGTGAAGGAAGAACCGCAGCCGCAGGTAGTCGTGGCATTCGGGTTACGAATCACGAACTGAGCGCCGTCCAGGTCGTCCTTGTAATCAATTTCAGCGCCCACCAGGTATTGGAAGCTCATGGCGTCAACCAGCAGTTGCACGCCATCCTTATCAATAATGGTGTCGTCGTCGTTTACCAGTTCGTCAAAGGTGAAGCCGTACTGGAAGCCGGAACAGCCGCCACCTTGCACGAAGACGCGCAGCTTCAGTTCGGGGCTGCCTTCTTCAATCAGGAGCTCACGGACCTTCTCAACCGCTGAATCGGTAAAGATCAGTGGGGAAGGAGGGGCTTGCAGATCAACGGATTCGGTAAGAGTGCTCATGTGGTTCTCCTGCCGGCCCCCGCCGGCATGAATAATTATCATGTGATCGCCTTGCACATGACCACCCGCGGGTAAGGTGATTAGTCTGGCTGGGCGATTTTTTCCTGGCGAGAGGCGCGGATAACGCTTCCTTCCAGGACGTTCAGCGTCAAGGCGGTGGGTTCAAAGCCTGGCGGCAAAGCCAGCCAACCCATGGCGCGCTGAAACTGGTTGAAGTTTAAAACCAAGGGATCGATCTGTTCTACAGACGACTCTGCCAGTACCGAGTCCGGCCCGGAACTGGGTGATAGATCGATTTTAACGTTTTTTCCGTCTTGCCGCCCAGTCAGCTGAAACTGGAGGCGCCCGGAAAAAGCCTTTCCTTCTGGGGCGTTACGTTGCAGCAGTACCTTGTACTCCAGCAAATCACCCCTTTTCGCAACGTCCAGGGCTCGGACAGTAACAGAACCACTGGGACCGGGTGGGAGCAACTGTTCGTAAAAGGCCAACTGTTCGCGCGTCTGCGCCAGTTCGGCCTGGGTAGACGACAAGGACTTTTCCAAACCCTTGCGTGTGCTCTCTTCCAGAACCAGTTGCCCGCGCAGCCCTTCAAATTCACTTTGAATTTGCTGCAGAGATTGCTGGCTACGCGCCAGATTTTGCATGGCCAGCTGTATTTGTTCGGACTGATCGGCCGGTTGAGTCAGGCTGCGGTAAAGCCACAGGCCTCCACCGCCCAACAACACTCCCAACAATACGGCCAGCCCAATCGTAGTCGCCCCGCCCCGCGAACGGGAAGGAGCGACAGTAGAAGAATTGGTTTGCGGTGATTCAGCCATAAACATTTGACCTGTTCACCAAGACCAAGTTCCCTTTAAGGCAAAATTGCAACGTGATTCAAGCCGGTTTGTTCTGGCAGACCGAACAAGATATTCATGTTCTGCACAGCCTGACCCGAAGCACCCTTAACCAGATTATCCTGCACCACCAGAATAATTAGCTGATCGCCATTGCCAGGACGCTGCACGGAAATACGCAGCTGGTTGGAAGCGCGTACCGAGCGGGTTTCTGGCAGAGTACCGGCAGGCAGCACATCCACAAAGGTTTCCTGGGCGTAGCGCTGCTCGTACAAGGCCTGAAAGTCTGTATCCATGGCTTCGGGCTTGATACGTGCGTAGATCGTGGAGAACATGCCGCGAATCATGGGCACCAGGTGCGGCACAAAGGTCAAACCGACCGGGCCACCAGCCAAGCGCTGCAACTGTTCCACAATTTCCGGATGGTGGCGGTGACCCGACACGCCATATGCCTTGAAGTTGTCGCTGGCTTCAGCAAACAGATTGGGAACCGAAGCACCCTTACCGGCACCGGACACACCGGATTTGCAGTCTGCAATCAGATGCTGGGTATCAACCAGCGCCTTGCCGCCTTCCAGCAAGGGGGCCAGGCCCAACAGAACGGTGGTGGGGTAGCAACCAGGATTACCAATAACCTTGGCTTGAGCAATCTTGTCGCGCAGCAGCTCTGGCAGGCCATAAGCCGACTGGCTCAAGATGTCCGGGCAACTGTGCTCCATCTTGTACCACTTCTGGAATAAGTCCGTATCTTGCAGGCGGAAGTCTGCGGCCAGGTCAATGACGCGCACGCCCGCTTCCAGCAGACGTTCGACCTGGCTCATGGCCACGCCATGTGGAGTGGCAAAAAAGACCACGTCACACTGTTCCAGATTGGCATTTTCCGGCGTGGAGAACTTCAGGTCCACATGACCACGCAGGTTCGGATACATATCCGATACCGGCACACCATCCTCTTTACGCGAGGTAATGGCAACCAGTTCTACCTGGGGGTGCTGACTTAACAGACGCAGCAACTCGACCCCGGTGTAACCTGTACCGCCAACAATCCCTACCTTGATCCGGGTATCGCTATGTGTAGCCATGAACTTTCCTGAAAGAGAGACGAGCAAAAATTCTATCTTAACGTAGTCCTGCCTGTTCTCAAGTACCAGAGCGGGCAAAGCAGGACAAATGTAGCCAGCAAACAAAAACCCCGGACACGTCCGGGGTTTTTGAGCACCATAAACAGGTCGCGAAGCGAATTAACGCTTGCTGAACTGTTTGCGGCGACGTGCTTTGTGCAGACCGACTTTCTTACGCTCAACAGCACGAGCGTCACGAGTCACCAAGCCAGCTTGTTTCAGTTCTGTCTTCAGTGTTGCGTCGTAGTCGATCAGAGCGCGGGTGATGCCGTGACGGGCAGCACCGGCCTGGCCGCTTTCGCCGCCGCCATGCACGTTGATCTTGATGTCAAACGATTCAACATGGTTGGTCAGCACTAGGGGCTGACGCACAATCATGCGACCCGTTTCACGAGCAAAGTATTCGTCAACAGGCTTGCCGTTGACTACGATTTGACCCGTACCCTTCTTGATGAAGACACGAGCAACGGAGGTCTTGCGACGGCCCGTACCGTAATTCCAGTTACCAATCATGACCTATCCTTAGATGTCCAGAGTTTTAGGCTGTTGAGCACTGTGAGGATGCTCGGCACCAGCGTAAACCTTCAGTTTCTTGGCCATGGCGTAGCCCAGAGGGCCTTTTGGCAACATACCCTTGACGGCCTTTTCGATGGCACGGCCTGGGAAGCGCTCTTGCATGGTTTGGAAGTTGGTTTCGTAAATACCGCCTGGGTAGTTCGAGTGACGATAGTACTTCTTATCCTGCGCCTTGTTACCGGTCACGGCAATGTCAGCAGCGTTGATGATAATGATGTAATCGCCGGTATCAACGTGAGGGGTATATTCGGGTTTGTGCTTACCACGCAAACGGCGTGCGACTTCGCTGGCCACACGACCAAGGACTTTGCCTTTAGCGTCAATCACAAACCAGTCACGTTTGACTTCAAGCGGCTTGGCCACGAAGGTCTTCATGATGGTTCCTAAATATTAAAATTCTGGGTCAAAGCAACATGCTCGGCCCATACAATCTACCCGCTGTTTCAAGCCGGGCAGCTCTATTTGACCCTGCCAAGGCGTTATATTCCGCCCGTGCATTTCTGCCAAATAGCTCGCCATAATAACATAAATAGTGGATAACACTAGGGTTTTGCACAAAAACACAGGTTTTTTGCCACAACCAGGCGCTCTCTCATAAAGGGAAGGCGCATTAAAAACCCCTGCTTTCCAAAGGAAAAACAGGGGTTAACAAGACTGGTTAGTCGAACCGGAGCAGACTGCCCTGCCCGGTCCCAACTACGGGGATCAGCCTTTTTTCTGGTTTGCCAGAGCAATGCCCAGGTAGTTGTCGTAAGAGCCTTCGGCCACACGGAACCAAGGCACAATCGCGTCACGAAAGCCCATGTAGTCGTCGTGAATCTTCTTGAACATGGGATCCTTGTCGCAGAACTCCTTGTACAGAATATTGGCGGTCTTGAAGGACTCGTCCATCACGTCTCGCGGGAAGGCTTTCAGTACCGCACCGCTGGCGATCAGGCGACGCAGGGCGCCTGGGCTTTGGGCGTCGTACTGACAGATCATGCGCTCGCCCGCAGCACGCGAAGCAATTTCAATCAGGGACTGGTATTGCTTGGGCAGTGCATTGAAAGCAGCGTCGTTCACGTACAGCGAAACCTGGGCCGACCCCTCCCACCAACCGGGATAGTAGTAATACTTGGCCACTTTCTGGAAGCCCAGTTTCTCGTCATCCACAGGACCGACGAATTCCACGGCGTCCAGTGTGCCTTTTTCCAGCGATGGGTAAATATCGCCTGGTGGCACTTGCTGAGGCACCACGCCCATGCGGGCCAGCACTTCGCCAGCAAAACCGGCCGTACGCATCTTCAGACCTTTCAGGTCTTCCAGAGAGTTGATTTCCTTGCGGTACCAACCACCCATCTGGGTGCCGGTGTTACCGAAAGCGAAGTTGATGATGTTGCGAGTGGCAAACAGTTCACGCAGCAGCTTGGTACCGTTGCCTTCCTGCATCCAGGCGTTCATTTGACGGGCATTCAGGCCAAAAGGCACGGCCGTGTCAAAGCTGAACGAGGGGTCTTTACCGTAGTAGTAATAAGAAGCTGTCTGACCGCACTCCACCGTGCCATTGCTGACTGCATCCATCACACCAAAACCGGGGACAATTTCACCGGCTGGGTACAGACGGATGTTGAAGTTGCCGTCCGAGGCCTCTTCCACCATCTTGCAAAACGACTGGGCTGTCGAAAACAGAGCCGGGGTAGCGGGACCGTAAGTCGATGTCAGCTTCCAATTAACCTTGGGATTGCTTTGGGCAATAGCAGGAGCAGCAATAGCGGCGGTACTGGCTACGGCGCCAAGACCTGCCTTTTTCAGAAACGAGCGACGCTGCATGAATAACCTCCTTGTGGGTATTCGATAACTGGGAAATATTTTTATGCTATGGATAGTACACTGGCGCGCCCCGAATGGGGGGCTGGGAAAGCCCGGATTATCCCGCAAATCCGGCCCTATATTGTCGGGTCTTTGACCTGAAACACCTGAACGGCGCTCCATAGAGAACGGCCTGAGTCGGAAGCGACTCCGAACTCAGGCCGTAAACATCTGTTTATTGAGCGCCCTCTTGCCCGTGGCAAGGTATAAGGGGCCAAGCCAGTTTTCCAGGTAGCAGAAATCAGGAACCGGCCACCGACATCTGCTCGATCAGGATGGAACCCGTACGCTTGGAGCCAGCCGCAAAGGTATCAGCACCCACGGCCACAATCTGCACAAACATCTCGGCCAGATTGCCTGCAATCGTCACTTCTTCCACGGCATGCTGAATGCGACCATTTTCCACCCAGTAGCCAAAGGCACCACGCGAGTAGTCGCCGGTCAGGTAATTGATACCCTGGCCGATCAGCTCGGTTACCAGCAGACCACGGTCCATTTTCTTCAACATGGCATCCAGGTCGTCCTCGGGACGAGTCAGGCGCGAGCTCAGCAGCAAATTGTGCGAACCACCGGCATTCCCCGTAGAAGGCATGCCCAGTTTGCGGCCTGCGTAGGAAGACAGAAAATAGCCTTTCAGCTCGCCGCCACGCACTACATCACGGTCGCAGGTACGTACCCCTTCCGAGTCAAACGGTGCACTGCCCATGGCGGCAGCCAGATGCGGACGCTCCAGCACGTCAATGTGCTTGGCCATGACAGACTTGCCCAAAGAATCCAGCAGGAAGCTGGTTTTGCGATACAGGGCCGAGCCACTGGTGGCCTGCACCAGAGAGCCGATCAAGCCCACAGCCAGCGGGGCTTCAAACAACACCGGATAGCGGCCGGTCGGAATACGGCGGGCCGACAGGCGCGACAAAGTGCGCTCGGCCGCATAACGCCCAACCGACTCGGGGCTGGCCAGGCGGGAAGGGTCACGCGAGCTGCTGTACCAGTAGTCGCGGTGCATATTGTCGCCCTTGCCGGCAATGGGGCTGACGCTGAGCGAGTGACGGCTATAGGGGTAGCCCCCAAGAAAGCCGCGGCTGTTACCCATCACAAAATGCCCTTCCAGCGTATCGACCGACGCGCCTTCGGAATTACTGATCAGAGGACTCAACTCCAGCGCAGCCTGCTCGGCACGAATCGCCAGTTTGGCGGCCTGATCCGCGTCCAGCAGCCAGGGATGGTGCAGGTGCAGATCGGGATAGCTTTGCGCCAGCATGTCTTTTTCAGGCAGCCCAGCAAAAGGATCTTCAGCGGTGTAGCGGGCAATATGCCAGGCGGCTTCCACCGTTTCACGCAGCGCCTTGATCGAAAAGTCCGACGTGGAGGCCGAGCCACTGCGCTGGCCTGCAAACACGGTCACACCCAAGGAGCGGTCTTGCGTCTGCTCTACCGTTTCCAGTTCCATCTGGCGCACAGAGACGGCCAGACCTTTGTTTTCTGAAATATCGACGGCAGCATCACTGGCGCCCAGTTTTTTGGCATGCCGCAGCGCTTCATCCACCAATTCACAAAACTGGAACTGATTGGCACTGATCGACAATTGGGAAATAGTTGGATGACTCATTGCTACTCTTTGAGGGTTAGGCGGTTATCATAGCCAATTGGCGACAATCTTTGCTATTTCACTTCTTATGGCCCGTCCACGCACTGAAATCGATGAAAACGGTTACGACCGCCCCAGCAAATCGCAGGTAAAACGCGAAATGCACGCTCTGCTCGACCTGGGCAAACGCCTGATTGAGCTCTCGGACGACCGACTCAAACAACTTGATCTGGGCGAGCCCTTGATGGCTGCCATCAAGGATGCCAAGCGCATCAGCCCGACGGCCCGCGAAGGACGCCGCCGTCAAATCCACTACGTGGGCAAGCTGATGCGCAATGTGGAGCCCGAACCGATCCTGAAACAACTGGACGTCTGGGAAAACGGCTCCAAGGAAGACACCCGTGCCATGCACAGGCTGGAAGCGCTACGCGACCTGTTGTTGCGTGATGACGACGCTCTGACCGAATTCATGAATGAATTTTCCGGCGCCGATATCCAGCAATTGCGCACCCTGATTCGTGCCGCACGCAAAGAAGCCGAGAAAAATTCCACACTGGTACAAGGCCAAGACCCACAGCGCAAGCACTACCGCGCCCTGTACCAATACATCAAGACCTTGGTAGATCTTTCGGAGTCCGCATGAACCCTCTGCTTGAGTCGATTGAGATTGAAACCGGTGCCAACCCTCAGCACGCCGTTATCTGGCTGCATGGCTTAGGCGCTGACGGCCACGATTTCGCCCCTATAGTGCCAGAGCTGGGCCTGCAAAACGCCCCCGCTATTCGTTTCATTTTCCCGCACGCCCCCATCCAGCCCGTCACCATCAATGGCGGCATGGCCATGCGTTCCTGGTACGACATTTATGTGGCGGACCTGGTGCGCCACGAGGACGAAAGCGGCCTGCGCCAATCGCAGATCGAAGTGCAGAACCTGATTGCCCGCGAAAACGCTCGCGGCATTCCCACGGAAAATATTGTTCTGGCCGGTTTCTCGCAAGGCTGTGCCATGACGCTGCAAACCGGCTTGCGCTTGCCAGAGCGTCTGGCTGGCATGCTCTGCCTGTCCGGTTACCTGCCTTTGGCGACAGCGGTGGAAAAAGAACGTCATCAGGCCAATCAGAACACGCCTATATTCATGGCGCATGGCAGCATGGACCCGGTCGTGCCTCTGACACGTGCCGAAGCCAGCCGTCAGCAACTGGAAGCCATGGGCTATCAGGTGCAATGGAATGTCTACCCCATGCCCCACGCTGTTTGCCCGGAAGAAATCAGCGCGATTGGCCACTTCCTGAAACAGGTACTGCGCTAATCAGAGCACAAGACAAAAAAACGCCGCTGCAATCACAGCGGCGTTTCTTATTCAGCTTTTCATTGATAGATCCGAGCAATACGCTCTTGCCAGGTCTTTTCCCGAACCTGCACCCCATCCTCTTTCAGCACCCGCGTGAAAGTCAGGTAGAAATACGACTCGTCGGACTCGATCCGAGCCTGGGCTGACATATCAATCTCCCGCCCCTTGATCGTAAAGACATTGCGCCGATCACCCTGATAGCGCGCCTTGGCAGGCGTAGCATCATTGACCTCCCAGCGATACATCTCCTCGGAGCGGTACAAATTGTCATGCAGCACCCAGCTAAGCTCATTGCTGGTGGTGAACGTCGAATCGCCCGTAGCTTCATTACGAACACTGCTGAACATGGGGCCATCCCCGTCAATAGTGCGGCCGAAAGGAGCCGCTTCACTCGCCTGGGGTGGCGACATGACGCAAGCCTGCGTACCCTGCTCCCGCACAGGCACCACGGGCAGGTCTACCCAGGTATCCGCACCCGGAAACAGACTGGTGACACCCGGCGTCGGGCTGGGCCAGACCATAGGGAACTGCGCATTGCTCACCGCCAGGCGGATACGATGGCCCGGCTTGAAACGCCACGTAGTGAAGTGAATGGATGTTTCCAAATTGGTGGCCTTACCCGGCACCAAGGGCTGTGGTTCCAGACGCGAGATACGCTGGGAAGGGTTGATGATTGCCCCGCTGACCAAAGAAACCTGCCCATTCGGGGCCACATCCTCCAGTCGCACTGTCCATTGATAGAAAGGCGCATCAGCCGCGACCTTCAGACGTACCTTAGGCATACCCATGATTTCCATGGCATCGCTCAAGGGCGCGGAGTCATACACCAGGCTATGTGCATCATCGGCAGCCATATCGCCCGTTTGCTCACCCCACCAGCCACCACCAGCCAAACTCGCTCCAGCCTTGTAACGCAAGGTCTGAGCCAAACCGGAGGCAGGAGAAATAGCAGCCAGCTGGTGTCCGGCCTGAGGATGCAGACGTTGAGTCCGCGCGCCTTCCACCGGCCATTGCGGATCACAGCGCCAATAACCGGGCACGCTGGTCCGATCGGTAGCGGGAGCATGGCCGGTACGCATGAAGGCCATCCGACGCGGTTCATCCAGAATTCCGGTATCTATGTCTTTAAGCCAGTAGTCCCACCAGCGCACCGCCTTCTCGCGCCACTCATAATTCGGGCCAGGCACGCCATATTCTGGCCAGGCGTGGTTCCAGGGCCCCATTTCCACAATTACAGGCGCTTTCGAGGTTCGACTGACATCCAGCGCAAAATCACGATAGCCATCCAGCAAGCCACCAATCAAATAGGCCGGGACTTCCAAAGGCTGCTTTTTGAAGGCCAGGGACTCGGCACGCCAGAAATCGCCGTCCTGTTGTTGACGCAGCCAGGTAAAAATCCAGGGCTCGCGGTCAAAACGGTTCTTGAAATACTCCTGGTCAATCCGATAATCCGGGCTTTGCGGCATGGCGTTATCGGTATCAATCTGGTGCGCATAGGAGTCAATATGCAAGGCACCATCAATATAGTGAACGTCGTTGTAAAACAGATCGGTAGAACCGTGCGCCGCGATAATGGCCTTGAGTGCTGGCGGTTTTCTGTGAGCCGTCATCAAGGAGTTGAAGGCGCTCCAGGACAGGCCGTACATACCCACCTTGCCATTGGACCAGCTCTTGCGAGACAACTGATCGATCAGCTCCTCGGCATCGGCAATCTCGGCAGCGGAATACTCGCTAACAGGGACAGGGCCAGAGCTGCCACCTGTGCCACGCACATCAACCCGCGCCAGCACATAGCCCCGCTTGGCAAAATAAGAGCCGTACTCGTAGTCACCCAGCGCGAAGAAGTCGTCCTTGCGATAAGGCAGCATCTCCAGAATGACCGGGAAGGTTTCACCCGGTGTTTTAGCCGATGGCCGATAATACGTCACCGCCAAGCGCACACCATCGCGCATTTCCAGGCTGTCGTTCTCCATGGAGAACTCGTAATGGTTTTTTTCAGGTGGCATCGCTGTCTGCCCGGAGCAAGCCAGCAGGCCGCCTATCAAGAACAAGCCCAGCACCCAGCGCTGCAAAGCAGCCAGATTCAATCGCATCATTGTGTCCCCGGTATGTGGCGCCGTCGGTGGTGGGCACCATCCATTGATGCGGCGGCAGCCAGCAATCCAGCGCTGTACTGCCTGCCATCACGAGTGCATCATAGTCCCGCCACCGTTGAGTGAATCGGGACATCAGGGGAACAATTAAACGGGTATTTACCTGACAAGCAGACAGGCCTGCCTGTGCCTAATCCGAGCGACGGGTCTCACCCAGATCCAGCCAGACACGACGCATGCTGGGGTCTTCCGGGTCCGCATCGTTCTGAAAGCCCAGACGCTTCATCAAGGCTTGCATAGGCGCATTGGAGGCCAGCACATAGCCGTCGATGTAGGTCAGCCCCTGCTCGGCGGCAGCCTGTATCAGCGCCTCCATCAGGATGACTCCCAGACCACGCCGCTGCCAGGCATCCCCGATAACCAGGGCATATTCTGCCCCCCGGCCATCACCATTACGAAGATAGTGGGCAAACCCAATAATCTCGTCACGGGGATGGTTACGGTTATCTGGATTGGGCGAACGCACGGTAGCGATCAGCGCCAGCTCCCGGTCGTAGTCGATGCGGGTGTAGCGCGACAACATGCGTGGAGTCAGTTCTCGCAGCATGGACACAAAGCGCATGTAGCGACTTTCATCCGACAGGCCACGCATAAAGGTCTGCAAGGCCTCGGCGTCCTCGGGACGTATAGGGCGCAAGGTCCAGCGCTGCCCATCCTTGAACTGACGCCGCTCAATCATGTGACGCGGATAGGGATGAATCGCCATGTGGCGATAGCCAGCCGTTTCAGGCAGTACCAGCATGGACTGCTTGCTCAGGGAAATGGAAATGCTCTTGATGTACAGACTGTTCTCGCCCGCCATGATGGGGTCCAGCACCACACGGCGCACGCCGGGCAACTCGCTCATCAAATCCGAAAGACGCTCCAGCACCTGCAACAGCTGCGTCAACACCAAAGGCGTCAATTGCGAGGACAGGCTCTTGCGCCACAAGGGACTACGCTCCACCAACTGGCGCGCCAGATAGCGGTTCAGCGGTGGCAGTTCTACCGCCGGATAGGATGAGGAAAGCCAATCCGCGTGATCGGCCCCACCAAAGACGGCGTAAGGGCCCAACTTGTCGTCGGTCTCAAAACGCAGACCCATGGGCGGGACATCAGGATCAGGCTCACCCTGATCGTGCGTCACACGCAAGTCGACAACAGGCACGTGGAAGTAGCGCAGCAGATCGCGGCACTCCTGCTCGCTAGCCTCGCGGCGCTCGCTTTGAATCTGGCGTACCAGTTCTCGGGCAGGCTCTACCTCTGGCAAGGTGCCCAGCGGCAAAGGCGGCAAGGTCTGCTGCGACAAATGCTGGTTGTAGTGATAGCGGGCCAGCAGATCGAAGGCGTTGGCAGCCGTATCCGGGGTACGGAAAGCCGGCGTCCCCACACCATCGAGCAAATGACGCAGGGGACGCATATCCGCATCCCCAATCAAGCACGTAATAATGGGTTTGCGAGCACTGGCCGACAGCATGGCCAGCTCACGCGATACCGCCGGCATATCGGCCAAGGGGTCTGGTGTCAGCAAGACCAGCACCCCGTCAATTTCCTTGTCATCCAGCAAGGTGGAAATAACCGAGTCGATACGCATGGGCGTCAGTGGCACATAAGTGACCACCGGGTTCTGAACCTGGTCGCCAGGAGCCAGCAGATTATCCAGCGCCCGCTGGGTCGAGGGCGATAGCTCCGGGCAGGTCACTGCGGCATCCGAACCCAGTACATCCAAAGCCATCTGCGCGGCCCCATTCCCATTGGAGAACAAGGCAATACGCCGCCCTTTGGGACGGCGGGTGTAAACCAGCACTTTCAGGGCCGAGAACAGCTGCACAAAATAACGAATGCGCACCGCCCCCACACGCCGCATCAAGGCATTGAAGACCGCCTCGTGGGCCTCGCCCTGCTGACGCTGACCGCCTACTTTCAGGACCACCACAGGTTTGACGGCCGCTACGGCGTGCAAGGCACTGGTGAAACGACGAGAAGCAGGTGTGTGCTCCAGATACAGCGCAATACTGTCCGTGCGCGGGTCCATGGCCAGATATTCAAGCACCTCGGGCACGTCGATAACGGCCTCGTCCCCGACCGACACAATGGCAGAGAAACCCAGGCTGACATCCTCAGCCCAGTCCATCAAGGCCGAGGTAATGGAGCGCGACTGAGACACCAAGGCCACACGGCCCGCCAGAGCCATTTGCGGCTCGTGACTTAAATTGATGCCCAGATGCGGCCGTTGTATCCCGAAGGCACGCGGCCCCAGCACCAGACAATTATTGATACGGGCCCAGGAGCGCGCATACACCATGTCTTCCATAGGATCGCGGGAGGCCAGATTGGAGGGCAGCAACAGAACCACACGTGGTTTATGCACCCGGATGGCATCCAGGGCCTGTGGCAAACGCACCGGCTCGATACACACCAGCGCCAGATCCAGGCGCTGTGTATCGGTCAATCCTTCCAGACGATCGGGCACCAGCACTTGCGTGGCTGTAATCCGTGCCTGCGTGATCCGCCCAGCCAATCGGGCTGGCATCTCGTTGATCAGGGGCAAAGGCAAGGTGGACACGACCAACACCGAACGGGGCTCAAACAATGCTGTCAGACGATGCCTTAGGGCTGCCATGATTGTTCCGCCATAAGAAAACCACACACCAAAATAATGAATTCTCCCATCTTAAGCACAGCCGCCTACAAATAAAAGAGACTTGGCTGGCTATCTCTGTCTTGCATCATGCAGCCGGTTTTTATCCCGTGGCGGGCCATTCATATACTTTCGTATAGCAACCATACGCCAATGCCTGGGCAAAACGGGCGCAAAGCCAGTCGCAAAGCGGCTTGCAGGTCGTAAAATAACACCCGTTCGGAAAGCAGGACCTTTCGTTCTCTCTGACAGGAAAAAACACACTATGTCCAGCGACGACAGTCGAAGAAAGATGCTGCACAGGCCCCTCAGACGCTACTGACCCACCGGGTTGTCTGCTGATGTGGCTTGCGCAGCACGATCAGGAGTCAACCATGCACCGCATTATTCATACTGGACCGATCCGGGCCCTGACCTCGTCGGGTTCGCATCTTGCCACACCTTGCCCTCGCGAGCGTGCTGTTCCCGGCCGCCGCCCCGCTATTGCCTGGCGTATCAACACGGCCAGTCGCAAACCAGAAATTCACTGGATTGCAGACAGTGACAAACCACCCTCAGCGCGAGTGTGGCGCTGCACCTTGCCCAGCCACTAAACGCTGGCCTGACGCTTACTAAATCCGCTTGTTCTTATCTTTAGTTTGCCGACCCTCACACCGGTCGGCAGGACCTGCTGTGTCCATCTCTTGGGATGGACAGCACCGTCACGCCTGTACACCAGGAGCATTACATGAGCATTCAACAACATCGTCCGCCACTGCGCTCAGTGGACTACGACGCCAAGCTGCGCACGGCCACCGAAACCGGGCTTAGCCTGGAGACAACCCTGGCCTCTGTACAAGCCAATCTGAATGGCCTGACCGACGCCGAAGCCTTGAGCCGCCTGACCGAATACGGACCTAACGAGGTCGCCCGGGACAAGCCCGCCCACGCCCTGATTCAATTGGCGCTGGCCTTTAAAAATCCCTTTATTGCGGTCCTGATGGTGCTGGCCGCCGTTAGTGCTGTCACCGACATTATTTTGCCCATGCGCTCGGGCGAAGAAGTGGACTACACCGGCGTGCTGATTATTGTGGTCATGGTCACCTTGAGCGGCCTGCTGCGTTTCTGGCAGGAGTACCGTTCCGGCAAAGCTGCCCAGGCTCTGAAAGCCATGGTTCGTACCACCGCCAGCGTACAACGACGCTCTACCGTGTCCAGCGCCACGGTCATGCGCGAAATCCCCATGAGCCAGATCGTGCCCGGCGATATTGTGCGCCTGTCGGCTGGGGACATGATCCCGGCAGACCTGCGCTTGATAGAGTCCCGCGACTTGTTCGTCAGCCAGGCCGCCCTGACAGGTGAAGCCCTGCCTGTCGAAAAGTACGATGTCTTTAGCGCAGTCAGCAGCAAAAGTGCTACGGCGTCCAGCTCCCAGGCCGGTGTGCTGGACCAGAACAATATGTGCTTTATGGGCACCAACGTAGTCAGCGGTACGGCCACGGCAGTGGTTGTGGCCACCGGTGCCAAGACCTATTTCGGCTCGCTGGCCAAAGCCATTGTCGGTTCGCGCGCCGAAACTTCTTTTGACCGGGGCGTAAACAGCGTCAGCTGGCTGCTGATTCGCTTCATGCTGGTCATGGTGCCCATCGTGCTGCTGATCAACGGTTTCTCCAAAGGCGACTGGACCGAAGCCTTCCTGTTCGCACTGGCCGTTGCCGTGGGCCTAACCCCTGAAATGCTGCCCATGATTGTGTCCTCCAACCTGGCCAAGGGCGCGGTGGCCATGGCCAAGAACAAGGTGGTGGTCAAGCGTCTGAACGCGATCCAGAACTTTGGTGCCATGGACGTGCTGTGTACCGACAAGACCGGCACCCTGACACAAGATCGCATCATTCTGGAACACCATCTGGGTCTGGATGATCGCAACAGTCCTCGCATTCTGGAACTGGCGCTGCTCAACAGCCTGCACCAAAGCGGCGTGAAGAACCTGATGGATCAGGCGGTACTGCGCTTCGCAGAAAAAACACCCTCTGCCCTGCAAGCCATTGGCTCCTACCGCAAGATAGACGAACTGCCTTTTGATTTTGTGCGTCGTCGCCTATCGGTTGTCGTGCAAAATCCGCAAGGCGAACAGCTCATGGTCTGCAAGGGTGCGGTGGAAGAAATGCTCAGCATTGCCACCCACGTACAAGACGGTGACCAGCGCTTGCCACTGGATACCGAGCAACGTGCCCGTTTGCTGAAAATGGCTTACCGCTACAACTCGGACGGCTTCCGTGTCCTGCTGATTGCCACTCGCCGTATTCCTGTCGAACAGGCCAAGAGCCGTTATGAAGCCCAGGATGAACGCGAGATGACGGTACAAGGCTTGCTGACCTTCCTGGACCCACCAAAGGAAAGTGCTGCCCAAGCGATTGCCGCCCTGACCGAGCACGGTGTAGCCGTAAAAGTACTGACCGGCGATAACGAAATCATTACCGCGAAAATCTGCCGTGAAGTGGGCCTGGCGCCCGGCAAGCCTTTGCTCGGACCTGAAATCGAGCTGATGCAAGACCCCGATCTGCGTTGCGCTGTCGAGCGCCACTCGGTTTTTGCCAAGCTCACGCCCCTGCAAAAATCACGTGTACTCAAAGCGCTGCAAGCCAATGGTCACACCGTCGGTTTTCTGGGAGATGGCATCAACGACGCCCCCGCCCTGCGCGATGCCGACGTGGGGATTTCGGTGGATAGCGGCACGGATATTGCCAAGGAATCGGCAGACATCATCCTGCTGGAAAAGAACCTGCTGGTTCTGGAAGAAGGCGTGATCAAAGGCCGCGAAACCTTTGGCAACATCATCAAGTACCTGAACATGACAGCCAGCTCCAACTTTGGCAATGTGTTCTCGGTGCTGGTGGCCAGTGCGTTCATCCCCTTTCTGCCCATGTTGGCCATCCACTTGCTGATTCAGAACCTGCTCTACGATATCTCCCAACTGGCTTTGCCCTGGGACCGCATGGACAAGGACTTTCTACGCAAACCGCGTAAATGGGATGCCAAGAATATTGGCCGCTTCATGATCTGGATAGGCCCGACCTCATCCATCTTCGACATCACCACCTTTGTCCTGATGTGGTACGTGTTTGGCGCCAATACGCCCGAACTGCAATCGCTGTTCCAGTCCGGCTGGTTTATTGAAGGCTTGCTCTCGCAGACACTGGTTGTTCACATGCTGCGTACGCAAAAGATCCCCTTCATCCAAAGCACCGCAGCCCTGCCTGTGATGCTGATGACCTTCCTGATTGCCGCTATTGGTATTTATCTGCCCTTCTCGGGCGTCGGTGCACTGGTTGGCCTGCAGCCTTTGCCTTGGGAATACTTCCCGTGGCTGGTCGGCACCTTGCTGGCTTACTGCCTGGTCGCACAGGGTATGAAAATGCTGTACATCCGCCGCTTTGGCCAGTGGTTCTAAGTCGGACAGGTCTGGGCCCCCGGAAATCCTTTCGGGGGCTCAGGCCTTAACGCACATTCTGAAAGAACCTCGGGTATATGATGGCCACACGACAGACACCATCCTGCAGCCTGGCCCATACACGAAAGATATGACACCACCCCTTCGCTTCCTATCGAGCAAAACCTACCGAGCCTTGGCCCTGACCGGCATCTGTATTTTGATGGCGCTGGTCTTCATTGCCGATACCGTCACCAACTACGCTATCGCCGCTGCGGTCTTTCACACCCCGCTGCTGCTGATAGCGATTCGTTTTCTGTCGGCACGGCAAGTTGTTGCCCTGACTACCATCAGCATGGTGCTGACCGTGGTCAGTTTTCTGCTGACCCGCTCGGGCGACTACGACGTGGGCCTGGTCAATACCGGCATCAGTATTATTGCCATCGCGATCACCTCGTATCTGGGGCTGAAGCTCAAATCCGTGCAGGCGGCGGCTCATGAGACGCGCGAGCATTTGCTGCGACTGTCCCGTTTGACTACCCTGGGCCAGCTCAGCACCTCGATTGCCCATGAAGTCAGCCAGCCTTTGGCCGCCATCAACAGCAGCGCGGGCGCCTGTCAGCGCTGGCTGGAAGCCTCGCCCCCTAATGTCAAGAAGGCACAGGCTGCCGCGCAGCGTATTGTGTACGACGCCCAGCGCGCCAAGGATGTGCTGGATCGGGTACGCAGCATTACCCGTAACGAAGCCCCCACCAGCAGCGCGTTTGATTTGAATCTGGCTCTGACCGAGCTGCTTAGCCTGTCCGGTGGCGAGATGCGACGTCAGCATATTGATCTGCGTCTGGCCTTGCAGTCCGATCTGCCCCAGGTCTTTGCCGACCGGGTTCAGATTCAGCAGGTGATGGCCAATTTGCTGCTCAATGCCATCGAAGCCCTGTCCCCTCCCTCGGACTACCATGCAGCTCATATCACCATAGAAACCAGCGTTTTGCCCGGCGACAAGCCGCAAGCCAACAAGGTACTGTTTTCCATCAAGGACAATGGTCCCGGCTTGTCGGGCACGCAGCTATCCCAATTGTTTGATACCTTCTGGACCACCAAGGCAAGCGGCCTGGGCCTGGGCCTGACCATCAGCCGCACCATTATTGATGCCAATAACGGCCATATCTGGGCCACTGACCAAGCCGATGGCGGTGCTGCCTTTCATTTCACCTTACCTTTGGCGCCATGACAGAAAATCTGGATTCCTCTCTGAACACGCCCACCGTCTACATCATTGATGATGACCCGTCCGTTCGCGCGGCCCTGGACGATTTGCTGGCCAGCGTAGGCTTGAACGCGCTGAGCTTTGCCTCTACACGAGACTTTCTGGCGCATCCTTTATCTGATGCCCCTGCCTGTCTGGTGCTGGATGTGCGCATGCCCGAGCAAAGCGGCACGGATTTTCATTTGCAGATGGAATCGCGCGGGCTGCATATGCCGGTCATTTTTATTACTGGCCACGGCGATATTCATATGGCGGTCAAGGCCATCAAGCATGGTGCCTGGGATTTTCTGACCAAGCCTTTTGTAGATCAGGCCCTGATTGATGCCGTGCAGTCGGCTCTGGCTGCTGATGCGCAGCGCAAGGAAGAAGCCAGAACCCGGCTGACTTTGCAGCAACGCTGGGACAGCCTGAACGCGGGCGAGCGCGATGTCTTTGAGCGGGTGGTGCAAGGCCTGCTGAACAAGCAGATCGCGGCCGAGCTGGATGTGAAGGAAGTCACGGTCAAAGTACGGCGTGCTCGCGTGATGCAAAAAATGCAGGCCGGTTCGCTGGCGGAACTGGTGCGCCAGTTCGATCAACTCAATACAGAAAGCGGCCATTAGGACAGTTCTGCGCGGCGGTTCTTTCCTAGTTGGCGTGCTGGGTTAAAATACGCAGATTCGGTCCCGTATGCGGGCTTCCCAAGGTCAAGGCCACACACAAGTTATGAGCACGTCTACTTCCAACGTCATCCGCACCCGTTTTGCCCCCTCGCCCACTGGTTATCTGCACCTGGGCGGCGCACGCACTGCACTGTTCTCCTGGGCCTTTGCCCGTCATCATCAAGGCACTTTTGTGCTGCGTATTGAGGATACGGATCTGGAGCGTTCCACCCCCGAGGCGGTGCAAGGCATTCTGGATGGTATGCAATGGTTGGGCCTGGATGCCGACGAAGGTCCGTTCTACCAGATGCAGCGCATGGATCGTTACCACGAGGTCATCGCCCAGCTGCTGAAAGACGGCCATGCCTATTACTGCTACAGCAGCCCCGAGGAAGTGGAAGCCATGCGCGAAAAAGCGCGTGTTCAGGGTTTGAAGCCTCGTTATGACGGTACCTGGCGTCCTGAGGCTGGCAAGGAGTTGCCTGCCATCCCGGCTGACCGCAAGCCTGTGGTTCGTTTCAAGAGCCCGCAGTCCGGCGCAACCAGTTGGGACGATATGGTGAAGGGCCGCATCAGCTTTGATAACAGCGAGCTGGACGATCTGGTCATTGCCCGCCCGGATGGCACGCCTACATACAACTTCTGCGTGGTGGTGGACGATTGGGACATGGCGATCACTCATGTGATTCGCGGTGACGATCACGTGAACAACACGCCACGTCAAATTGTGATTTTGCAGGCTTTGGGCGCGACTTTGCCTGAGTACGGTCACGTGCCCATGATTCTGGGCCCTGATGGCGAGAAGCTGTCCAAGCGTCATGGTGCGGTCAGCATCATGGATTACGACAAGGACGGTTATCTGCCTGAGGCCATGATCAATTACCTGGCTCGTTTGGGCTGGAGTCACGGAGATGACGAGCTGTTCACCCGCGAGCAGTTGGTGGAATGGTTTGATACGCGCAGTCTGAGCAAGTCGGCTTCGCAGTGGGACCCCAAGAAGTTGAACTGGGTGAACGCCCATTACATCAAGGCCAGTGACAATGCGGATCTGGCCGAGCGTGTGGCGCCTCGTATTGAGGCCTTGGGTGGCAAGACGGATGGTCAGGACTTGCCCGGCATCATGGGTTTGTTGAAAGACCGTGCCGAGACTTTGAATCAGCTGGCTGAAGGTGCTTTGCTGTTCTGCCGTCCTTTCGAGCCCGCCAGCGATGAGCTGATGGCCGAGGTATTGACGCCGGAAGCGCGTGTTTTGCTGCGTGATTTTGCCAGCAAGGCGATTAGCTTGCCGCAGTGGAATACGGAGAGTCTGGCTGCTTTGATCAAGCAGGTTCTGGCGGATCATGAGGTCAAGATGCCCAAGCTGGCTATTCCTTTGCGTGTGGCTGTGACGGGGCAGAAGCAGACGCCTGCGGTGGATGCTGTGCTGGCTTTGGTTGGGCGCGACAAAGTGTTGGGGCGTTTGGCTGGGCTGTAAGCGTTATAGCTAAGGCTTACATAAAGGGCATCTCATTCGAGATGCCCTTCTTTTTGCTTGGTACCCTGACATC
The DNA here is from genome assembly GCF_024266725.1 of Alcaligenes sp. NLF5-7. Classification (NCBI taxonomy): domain Bacteria; kingdom Pseudomonadati; phylum Pseudomonadota; class Betaproteobacteria; order Burkholderiales; family Alcaligenaceae; genus Alcaligenes; species Alcaligenes sp. NLF5-7. The sequence continues at coordinate 2,425,714 of NZ_CP100755.1, read as the reverse complement.
GGCTCGATGGCTCGTCTATCGACGTTAAACCTGCATACCACCTAAGGCCGACTCCAACGCCACTTGCCCGATGCTCTTTGGCTCGCTCCGGCGAGCCAGGTTACTTCGTTGCAAGCAGTTGACTCATATCAAACAGCCGCATTCAGGTGGCTAATTTCAATTGTCGCTTCGCCCTTATCGCTACTGGCCCAGACCGTGCCGTCCTGGACATTCAGATTGATGGTCATGCCACGCTCGGCCAGGGCGGCTAATGCGTCAGTCCCGGCAGCATCCAGCGCATAGACCTGTATATTGCGGGCGCGGCTGATCTTGTCCTTGATGCCACTCCACCAGACGGAGACATTGCGGCCATAGGCCAGCACCGTCACTTTGTCAGCACGGCCACTGGCTTTGATCAGACGTCTATCGTCCGGCAGGCCTACCTCCAGCCAATGCAGCAAATTGCCGCCCAGATCATGTTCCCACAAGGCGGGCTCGTCCGAGTCGCTTAGCCCGCGCGAAAAGCTCAAGGCTTCGTCCGCTTGCGCATACAAACCGTAAGCCAACAAACGCACCATCAGACGCTCTTCGGTCTCGGAGGGGTGACGGGCCAGCGTCAGGGTATGACTGCCGTAGTAGGCCCGATCGTTATCGGCCACATTAAGTTCAGCTTTATAAATCGTCGCGCGCAGAGCCATGGAGCGTCCAGCAAAAGAAACAGACAAAAAACTGGCCGCCCCCAGGACGGCCAGGAATCATTCAAACAAGCAGAGATCAGAATGGCAGGCGGTAGCCAGGCGACATTCTGGTCAAGCGATAGGTGGTACCACTTTGGTCACGCAGCACCAGATTGCGGGCTGTCAGGCTGACGATGTTGTAGTGGTTTTCATAAATCGGGTCGCCCGGTTCGGTTGTGACCCCATTGGATTCTTGCGTGCTGATTTGCAAGTCGTTGCCCTTGCGCACCCAGCAACCACTTTCGTTCAAGCCTTGCGAAGGCTTGTTGGGCCGCTTGACCTGTTCGGTGTATGCCATGGAGCCGTCAGTTTGCAAGGTGAACAAGGTACGCAACTCGCCAACCACGCCTTTCTGGCGGTGCTTGCTTAGCCAATTACCAGCCAGTTGGTCCCCCGCCGCAGCAGGCTGACATGCGGGATGGACAGGCTTGGTAGCCGCTTGTGCAGCAGGCTCGGGAGCCGGCGCTTTGACCGCGCAGGCGCTTAAAAACACGGTAGCCAGCACAGCAACCCAGGAAGTGCGTCGCAAGATATTCGCCTTCGTCATAAAACCCCGTCCTTCATGCGTACATACCGACCCACCACAGGCCAGCGAATCCTGATTATTCTACCCGAAGGCGCTTGTATTACCCCATAACAAGATGCTTCAAAGTGGCAAAGGCAAGCGGGTCACGTTCTTGATTTCACGCATGGCCACAATCGTGCGGGTTTGACGCACGCCCGGCATATTGAACAGGAAGCGGTGCAGGAAATCGTCATAGGACTCGGCGCTTGGCACCATGATCTTGAGCAGAAAATCCGCATCGCCAGTCACGGCGTGGCATTCCAGAATCTCGGGCGCATCGCGCACGGCACGAATGAAGTTATCGACTATTTCACCCGAGTGACGGTCCAGACTGATCTGGGTAAACATGCAACTTTGCAGTCCCACCTGACGGCGATCCACGCGCGCATAATAGCCTTGGATAACCTTGTTTTTTTCCAGATTTTTGATGCGCCGCCACACGGGCGCAGTGGACAAACCCACCTGCTCGGAGACCTGCTGAGCCGAGGCTCGGCCATCCAGCTGCAAGGCATCCAATATTTTTAAGTCAGTTTTATCCATATTTGAATATTTACGAAATGAAAATTTCAAAGAATAGGGAATACACGCAACTATAACGCAAAAAAAAGCGAGGGCAGACTCTCTATCATGATCTCTATCTGGAGGTTTCATCATGACGCAGTCCGTCGACACTCAATACAAGCTAAGCGACAACCTGACCGCACAATCAGGACGCATCTTTTTAACTGGCACACAGGCCCTGGTGCGCATGTTGCTGACCCAGGCTCGCCTGGATAAAGAACACGGTTTGAACACCGCCGGTTTTGTCTCCGGCTACCGTGGTTCGCCGCTGGGTGGCGTGGACATGATCATGTGGAAGGCCCAGAAGTATCTGGACCAGGCCAAGGTCCGTTTCCAACCCGCTATTAACGAAGACCTGGCCGCCTCCATGATTATGGGCACCCAGCAAGCTGGCGAGCGTGCCGACCGTACCGTCGATGGCGTGTTCTCCATGTGGTATGGCAAGGGCCCCGGTGTAGACCGCGCGGGCGATGCCTTGCACCACGGCCATGCTGCCGGTGCCTCCCAACACGGTGGCGTCCTGATGATTGTGGGTGATGACCACGTGGCCTCGTCTTCGTCCATTCCCCACGCCAGCGAACAATCCCTGATCGCCTGGGGCATCCCGGTGGTCAACCCCAGCTCGGTTGAAGAATACGAACGCTTTGGTATCTGGGCCTGGGCCTTGTCGCGTTACTCCGGCTCCTGGGTAGCCTTCAAAGCCATTACCGAAACCGTGGAAAGCGGCCGCTCTTTCGAGATTGCCCCTCTGGATGATCTGGCCCCGGCCTTGGCCGACAAGCAAGGCGGCAAACACCCCTACGACCCCAGCAAATTCCTGACCCCTTCCATGGAAGGTACGCTGGACGCCCGCCTAGATAGCGTGCGTGAATTTGCTCACAAGTACAGCCTGGACCGCGTGCTGGAAGCGGCACCTGATGCGCGTATCGGTATTGTGTCCACCGGCAAAGCCACACTGGATACGCTGGATGCGCTGCAACAGCTCAGCAGCCTGAAAGATCTGCCCGCCATTCGCCATCTGAAAATTGGTTTGAGCTGGCCTGTTAACCCGCAATCGCTGAACGATTTTATTGAAGGCCTGGACCACGTTCTGGTCATTGAAGAAAAGGGCCCAATCATTGAAGACCAGTTAAAGAATCTGCTCTTTAACCGTGCCCAGCGCCCTACGGTGTCTGGCAAGCGCGATATCGAAAATGAAGTGCTGATCCCTGCCGATGGCCAGCTCAGCCCTGCCCGTGTGGCCGTGGGTCTGCGTCGCTGGCTGGGCCATCACGCCAATGTACAGTTGCCTGCCTGTACGGTGCAAAACCTGGCACCGATTGATACCAATGGTCTGACTCGTCGCCCCTACTTCTGTTCGGGCTGTCCGCACAATACTTCCACCAAAGTACCCGAAGGCAGCCAGGCTATGGCGGGTGTGGGTTGCCACTACATGGCGACCTGGATGGACCGCAAAACCCGTGGACTGACTCAAATGGGTGGCGAAGGCACGGACTGGGTGGGCCTGTCGCCCTTCATCCAGACCGGCCACATGTTCCAGAACATGGGTGAAGGCACGTATTTCCACTCCGGCTATCTGGCGATTCGTCAGGCCATTGCCGCGGGTGCCAACATTACCTACAAGATTCTGTTCAACGATGCGGTTGCCATGACAGGCGGTCAGCCGGTTGACGGCCCGATATCTGTGCCTCGCATTTGTCAGCAGACCATTGGTGAAGGTGCGCGTCGTGTGGTCATCACCACCGATGAGCCAGAACGCTATCGCGGTGTCAGCCTGCCTGCCGGTGTGGACGTTCATCACCGTCGCGAGCTGGATCGTTTGCAGCGCGAACTGCGCGAGATCCCCGGCGTCACCATTTTGATTCACGACCAGACCTGTGCGGCTGAAAAGCGCCGTCGTCGTAAAAAGAACGAGTACCCCGATCCTGCCCGTCGCCTCTTTATCAATAAGGCGGTCTGCGAAGGCTGTGGGGATTGCGGCGTGCAATCGAACTGCTTGTCTTTGGTGCCTGCTGAAACTCCCGAAGGCCGCAAGCGCCAGATCGACCAGTCCAGCTGTAATAAGGACTACTCCTGCGTGGACGGTTTCTGTCCCAGCTTTGTGTCGGTGATGGGCGGTGCCCTGCGCCGTGGCGATCAAAACGGTCAGGCCGATATGAAAGCCCAGTTGCTGGCCAAGCTGGACACGCTGCCACAACCCAATATTCAAGCCAAGGACTGCAATGTAATTGTGGCCGGTGTGGGTGGTACTGGTGTGATCACTATTGGTGCGGTGCTCTCCATGGCGGTACACCTGGAAGGCCGCTCCAGCTCCGTGCTGGACATGACGGGCCTGGCACAAAAAGGCGGCACCGTCATCAGCCACATCCGTCTATCTGCCAATAAAGAGAACACGGGTGCGGTGCGTGTCGATCCCGGCCAAGCCGACCTGGCGATCTTGTGCGACGTGGTGGCCGCCGCTCACCCCAATGCCCTTTCCTGCCTGCGTCCTGGTCATACCCACGCCATCATCAACGAATACCTGGCCCCCACGGCCGAGTTCACCCGCAACCCGGATGCCCCTTTGGATGCCCAGCACTTGCTGAGCCAACTCAAGACCACCGCTGGCGAAAACCAGGTGCGCTCTTTCAATGCTCACCAGGCTGCCACCCTGCTGTTTGGCGATAGCCTGTTGTCCAATATGCTCTTGATGGGCATGGCTTGGCAGCAAGGTTCCATGCCCGTTAGCAGTGCGGCTGTTGAACAGGCTATCCGCCTGAACGGTGTGGCGATTCAAGCCAACCTGGATGCCTTCCATTTGGGTCGCGTGCTGGCTCACGATGAGAAAGCACTGGCCAGCCTCCTGGCTCCAGCCGCTCAGGTCGTAACCTTGCAGCGCCGCGAAACACTGGAACAAATCATGCAGCGCTGCACCAGCAGCCTGGAGCAATACCAGAACGCCGCTTATGCCCAGCGCTTTAGCAGCACCATCAATGCTCTGCGTGAAGCCGAACAGAAACTGCGTCCGGGTCAGCGTCCTACTTTGACGGAAAAAGCCGCACGCAGCTTGTACAAACTGATGGCCTACAAGGATGAGTACGAAGTTGCTCGCCTGTTCAGCTCGCCCGCTTTCCGCCAGGATCTGGAGCAGCAATTTGAAGGTGACTTCTCCTTGCGCTTTCACTTCGCACCACCTTTGCTGGCACGCCGTGATCCATCTACCGGCCGCCCGCGCAAGATCACATTGGGCCCACGCACCGCCACCTTGCTACGTTGGATGGCGAAAGGCAAAGGTCTGCGCAACACGGTACTGGATCCATTTGGCTACACCCATGAGCGTCGTATGGAACGTCGCTTCTGGCGCGAATACCAGAGCCTGCTCAACAGCTTGAGCAAGAACCTGAATCAAGCCAACTACGCCACAGCGTTGGAACTGGCCGAGCTGCCCCAACAATTGCGCGGCTTCGGTCCCGTGAAAATGGAATCGGCCAAGAAGTATGAAGCCCGCTTTGCCGAGTTGTCGCAGCAGTTGAAAAACACTGGCCCGGAAATTCAGGCTGTTCCCGCCTAAGCCTTGCCCACTGCGGCTTTCGAAACGATTAACCTGCCCTTTCAGCCCTGCTTATGCAGGGCTTTTTTTTGATTTGAAGCGACATTGAAAAGCATCAATCAACCTCGAATTAAAGACCGTTTTCAAGCGCCTTTTCCATGCTTAACACAGGTCTTTCAAAGCATGAAAAGGCCATGCAATCGATCCAGCAATGCGTCAAAAATCAGAGACTTGGATGCGACTATGGGCCGATTGCACGTGTCCAGAACGCAACTTATTTGAGACAGCAGACACCGATTCCTAATTCCATAAGCCCCAAGCCATGATTAATGCTTGACTGTGTAGGGGCTTGCGTTAGACTTCTAAGCGTATAAGGTATCGACCTTAAACGCCTGCGTCATTTGAAAAAGGCCATTGCAGTTTTCCAGGCCAGGTCAAATGGGTGTGGACAAACTAAAGACTTGTTCTCAAGGAGCATGATCATGGCAACAGCCAAGAAAGGCGCAGCAAAAGCAGAAAGCACAAAAGCCGTTAGCCCCAAAAAAGCAACGCCAGCAAAAGCAGCCGCAGCACCCGTAAAAGCTACTGCTACCAAGACCAGTCCCAGCAGCAAAACCGCTGCCCCCAAGTCCCCCGCTAAAACCACCGCTACCAAGACCAGCAAGGCTGCTGTAAAAGCCCCTGCCAAGTCTGCAAGCAGCGCACCCGCCAAGAAAACGGCTGCGAAAAAAACAGCGGTAAAGAAAGCCACTCCAGCAAAAACCACGGCTGTTAAAGCCGCTGCGACCAAGACAAGCACCGCTAAAACCGTAGCCGAAAAAGCAGCTGTTAAAAAGACAGCCGCTAAAAAGGCGGTAGCCAAGAAAGCCGTTGTCAAAAAGGCCGTCGCTAAAAAAGCGGTAGCCAAGAAGACGGTGGCAAAGAAAGTGGTTGCCAAAAAATCGGTAGCTAAAAAATCAGCTGCGCCCAAAACGGCCAGCGCCAAACCCGCTACCACCAAACCTGCTGCCACCGCTGCCGCAAAAAAACCGGCCAGCACCAAGGCAAGCAAACCCGTGGCCAAAAAAGCCACCCCCAGCAAAGCGGCAGCGAAACCTGCCACCAAAACCGGCACCAAAGCAGTTGTAAAGACCGCGGCTAAAAAAGCCAGTCCTGCTACCAGTGCCAAGAAACCCGTAGCTCCAAAGAAGAAAGAAGTTAAATCCGTGACCGCAGAAACCAAGACTCCAAAGACCAGCACAACGACTAACGCCACCGCTAAAGCAGGCAATAAAACAGCGGCTCGCAAAGCGACCAAAACAGCAGCAGCGCCTGCCGAACCTCGCCGCGAAGATGTCAATCCTGCTGGCTCCTGGCCCTTCCCAACAGGCAAGCGTCCTTAAGCACACGCTACTTTTATGTTTCTCCTCAAAGAGCCACCCTGATCAGGGTGGCTCTTTGGTTTGTAGCACTTGCATGCGACAATTCCCTCTCCCATCAATTCATACCAAGCAACTATGTTCAGTGAAGTCGCCCTCTTCCTAATCCATATTGTTCTGTCGCTGCTGGGCACGATTTTGCTACTGCGTGCCTGGGTGTATGCGCTCAGAATCCATCCCTTCAACCCTTATTCGCAAGCTATGTTCAAGGTCACGGACTGGCTGGTCATGCCTTTGCGCCGTGTCATTAAAAGCGGCAACCATTGGGACTGGACCTCTTTGTTCGCCGCCTGGCTTAGCGCCCTGGTATACCTGGTCTTGAGCGCCATGGTACTGACCGGATCGGTGTCCATGCTCTCGAACTTCCCCATGTTCTTGCTGGCAGCCGTCTTCACCGTTCTGCGCTGGACCTTGAGCCTGATCTTCTGGGTGGTCCTGCTGCAAGCGCTACTATCCTGGATTCAGCCACAATCGCCCAGCATGCCCTTGCTGCGTTCCATTACGGCCCCCTTGCTGGACCCGATCCGTCGCGTCTTGCCTGACCTGGGTGGTCTGGATTTGTCGCCGCTGGTCGTCCTGCTGCTGACTCAAGTGCTCAATATGGTCATCACGCGCACCGCTTTCAGTCTGGTGCCAATCTAAGCACAGCGGACTGTACGCATGAAAAACCTGGGTATAGCCCAGGTTTTTTTTATCCTGAATTCAAGAGCAAGAATCAGGATGTCTTGTGCGAAAGTGGACCTTATACTGGCCTCACCACCAATCAGCAGGCCACTTCCATGACTCGCCTTCCATCAAAACCAGACACATCCAGCCGCTACCGCGAGGCCGAACAATTCCTGGCCGCACTGGACCCCGACTGGCAAGCGCTGGTCGCCCACGTGGGCCCTTGCATCCATCAGCCACGCCCCGAGCGCGACCCTTACGAAGCCCTGATCCGCTCTGTTGTGTATCAGCAGTTGCATACCCGGGCGGCTGAGCGCATCCTGCAACGCCTGATTGATATCTATCCGCACGGCCATTGCCCAACGCCCGAGGAAGTGCTGGCGACGCCGTATGACACCCTGCGCGCTTGTGGCTTGTCCGGTGCCAAAGCCAATAGCATTCTGGGCCTGGCCCAGGCTCGCCTGGATGGCATCATTCCCGACCAGGCCACCGCTTTGCAAATGCCGGATGAAGAGCTGATCAAGCGGCTGACCACGCTGCGCGGCATAGGTCGCTGGACGGTGGAAATGATGATGATGTACACGCTGGAGCATGAAGACATTCTGCCCGCGGACGACTTTGGGGTGCGCGAGGGCTATCGCAATTTGAAGCAGCTGGACAAGGCTCCCTCAGCCCGTGTCTTGCGTGAAATTGGCCAAGCTTGGGCACCCTACCGCAGCGTGGCTTCCTGGTACTTGTGGCGCATGCCCAAACAGGCGCCAGCATTGGCACCTTCTTCGAACAAGGTAAATCGCGCCCCGCGCTCGCAGGACAAGCCCGTTCGCCAACAAACTCCAAGTAGCCCTCTTTATTTTGCGATTGCCCAATGCAGCTTGGGTACATTGCTCGTTGCCGAAAGCGAGCGCGGGATTTGTGCGATTTCCCTGGCCGATGATGCCAAAGTCTTGCTGGAACAGTTGCAAGAGCAATTCAAGGCCGCTGAGCTGATCGAAGCCGATCCGCAATTCAATCAACGAGTGGCCCAGGTCGTTGCCATGGTAGAAGAGCCGACCCTGGGCTTGGATCTGCCCCTGGACATCCAGGGCACCCCTTTTCAACAACGTGTCTGGGAGTTTCTACGTCATATCCCAGTAGGCCAGACCTTGAGCTATACCGAGATTGCCGAACGTCTGGGCATGCCCAAAGGCGCCCGTGCCGTGGCACGAGCCTGCGCCACCAACACCTTGGCCATTGCCATCCCCTGCCATCGGGTCGTGCGGCAAAGCGGGGATCTGGCAGGCTATCGTTGGGGCCTGGAGCGCAAGAAAACCTTGCTGGAGCGCGAACGCCCCCAAAAGGCTCAGCGCTGACAGGCGTAAAAAAACCCGGCCAATGGCCGGGTTTTTTATGCACCAAGCACTAAAGCTCTGATTACATGGGCACCACGCGAGTTGGGCCATTACCACTAAGCATACGTACACGCTGACCAACGGACAGAGGTACATCGGCTTCCTGGGCCACCACACGGGTTTCGCCATTATCCAGTTGAACCGTGATTTCCAGACCCTGGGTCTTGCCCATGCGGTTTTCAACCGCATTACCAACCAGACCACCCAGAATCGCACCACCGATACTGGCCAGGATGCTACCGCGGCCACCACCAATGCTGCTGGCAGCGACACCACCCAAGGCTGCGCCACCCACGGTGCCCACGCCCGAATTCTGGTCTTCCTGAATAGTGACGGCGCGTACCGAAACCACGGTACCCAAACGCACGATCTGTTCGCGCTGAGCCTGACCGTAGCTGTATACCGAGCTGGATGCCGATTTATTGGCACAACCTGCCAGCAAAAACACGGGGGCTGCCAGACTCGCCACTACCAGCAGACGCACTTTGGGTCGATCGAAAAAAGAAACGTACATACGGTTTACTCCAAAAAACGTAGCTGGCCGAATCATAAAAAACTATCGAGCGCTCTTTTACAGACTGCGCTCAATACCATAGTGCTGTTTTAGCATGGCCGAGATATCTGACCGTTTAAATTCATGATTTTGCGGGCCATCCGCCTGAATTTTAATACTGCCCATCAAGTTACCCAAGCTGCAAGCCTCCTGCCAGCTCCAGCCTTTTGTAAGACCATATAACAAGCCTGCGCGATGAGCATCGCCACAGCCGGTGGGATCCACCACATTTTCCACGGGCACAGGGGCAATCTCGTAAGTCTGACCATTGTGATAAAGCGTGCTGCCATGCTCTCCATGCGTCACGACAGCGGCTTGCAAGCCCTGGGCGATCTCGGCCATGCTCTTGGAGGTGCGCTGCTCGATAACTTCAGCTTCGTATTCGTTAGCCGTAAGAACTTGACACAGTTCCAGCATCTCCAGCAGGTCCTCACCCGCGAACAAAGGCATGGCCTGACCCAGGTCGAAAATAAAGGGCGTACCCTGCGCATGCAGGTGGCGGGCATGAGCAAACATGCCGTCTTTGGAATCCGGAGCCACAATGCCCCATGCCGCTTCCTGACCAGACAAATCGATCTGGGCAGAATTGATCATGGCGCCCGGGTGGAAAGAGGTGATCTGGCTGGCGGCCAGATCTGTGGTGATAAAGCATTGAGGGGTGAACATCTCGGGCATCACACACACCATGCTGGTATCAATACCCAGGTTCTGCAGACGCTGTACATAATCCACACCGTCGCTGCCAACAGCCCCCACAGGAACAGGCTGGCCACCCAGCATGTTCAAGGTGTAGGAAATATTACCCGCACAACCGCCCCACTCTTTACGCAAGCTGGGCACAAAGAAGGACACGCTCAGGGTTTTGATGCTGTCGGGCAAGATGTGATCTTTGAAGTACCCCTCGAAAACCGCGATCGTATCAAACGCGATCGAACCACATACCAGCACTCGCTCGGTCATAAATTACCTTAAGGAAAAAAAGGGCTAATCTGGTAGCCATTAACTTGGAGCTGCCCGGTATTCAAAGGCAGGCGCACCATGATTTCACTGCGCGCTGCAAAAGCAGGCTCACGTCGCTCGGAAGCCAGGTACTGATCGGGCGTAATATTGCGCCGGGCGATCAGGGCTCCGGAAAAATCTTTCAAATCCAGTACCAGCGTAGGCCACTCCTGGGGCCGTTCAAACTCGTTGCGCAGCGTAAAGCCCAAGGTGGACTGTCCGGGCTGATTCGGCGCTTTATGCAAAGCCGAAGCCTGCACGCGAATCTGGTCCAGACGACGTTCGTAGGGAACCTTGCACGACAAGGTCTGACACGCGCTCTCGAACACGGGGCGCAGCATGGGTATCTGGCTGACAATCTGTACGCGATACACGTACATCAGCTGCACGACGAACAGGACAACGCCCAGAACGCACAAGCTGGTCCAGATCAGTGAACCCACACGCTGACCAAAGCTGGCTTCGCCCTCATAACGTGTCTCGCGTTGCAAGGCTGGGTTGGGGTCAATGACCCAGCCCTGCTGAAAATCCTCGCCATCCCTATCATGCGTACCATCAGCCTGACGCGAGGGGAAAGAGGCGCGCAAGGCACTGGCACGGTCGCCCACACTGAACTCAGGCTCGGCAGCCGACCACGATGCCTGACCAATATGATGGTCCCCATCTGGCTCAGAAACAGAGCCGGTCGATACGAAAAACGAGGTGTCCTGATCATCCTGCGGCAAAGGCTCGTGTCTGGAGCGGGCGCGAATGACTGACGGCTCTACCGACTCAACCGCAGGCTCTGCCGGGCGGACAAAAGGCTCGGTAGTTACAGCAGCAGGCGCGGCCGGAGGGACAGGTGCTTGTGTCAGGATGGAGTCGGGGAATTTGCGTACCTGCAAGGACTCGTGGGCCGTGCCTTCATCACGCGGCGGGGCGTGACGGGAGTGCTCCACAAATCGCGGCCCTGGAATGGGCGCTTGCAGGTCCACCGACTGCACCTGTTCCTGCCGTGGCGAAACAGGTGGCTCGGGCGCCAGGCGCGGCTCGATCTGAACCGGCGTGGCGGGGGAATGATAGGAAGGCTCAGGGGCTTGCTCATCAATGACTTCTTCAAAGCCATCGAAGATATGCGCACATTGAATGCAGCGTATATAGCCCCGGCGGCGTTGCAGCGTTTCTACACTGGCTGCAAACGATGTCCCGCAACGGGGGCAGCGAGTCTTTAGCTCCATGAACTCACCTTAAGTTCTGCCGTCTTATAACGGGCGTTGACCAGCCAAACACACCCAGCCATCGCGCTCCTGCCAAACCGACATGGGCAAGTAGGAGGAATAGACCTCGATCATCTCCTCGGCCTGCCAATCGTAAATACCGGACAGGATCAAATGCCCGCCCGGTTTGACACGGTTGGCCAGCATGGGAGCCAGCATACGCAGGGGATTGGCCAGAATGTTGGCGACAACCAGATCCGTTTGCCCGGCGGGCATGGCATCGGGCAGCAAGCCTTCAACCTCGACCTGATTGACTTGCGCATTGTAGCGCGTGGCAATCACGGCCTGCTCGTCAATGTCCACACCAACCGTATGGCCAGCACCCAGCTTGCGGGCGGCAATCGCCAAGATACCGGAGCCACAACCGTAGTCCAGCACGGTCTGACCCGCTTGCACATGATGGGCCAGCCAATCCAGACACAAATGCGTCGTGGGGTGACTGCCGGTACCAAAGGCCAGGCCGGGGTCCAATTCAATACGCACCAGGCCGTCATCGCCTTCCTGGGCGACTGGCAGGTCCTCGTCGTCCTTGTGCCAGCTGGGCACAATCAAGATACGATCGCCCACCGGGATGGGACCAAACTGCGATTGCGTCAAACGAACCCAATCCTCGTCGGGTACTTCGCGCACGCTCCACTGGGCCTTTGCAGGATCCAGCACACCGGCTTCAAAAAGCGGTTGCAGCAACTCTTCTGGCTCCAGCTCCTCGGGCAGCAAGGCCACCACCCGATTTCGATCCCAGGCCAGCACATCCGGTTCGATACCAGGTTCGCCAAACAGGGGCTTTTCCTGGTCGGTATCACCATCGGCATCTTCCACCGACACCGACAAGGCGCCCGCCTCAAGCAAGGCATCGGACAAGCGCTCGGCCTCGTGTTCCTGGCAGCTCAGTAAGAGTTCACGCATACATAGTTTCCATAAAGCAAAACAGGGGGCTCGCCCCTGTTTTACATAGTCATCATTCTTGTCAGGTCAGGGCTGTGGCCTGACCTGTTGCTGCCCTTACTTGCTACGTTGGGCCAGCTTTTGTTCCAGGTAGTGAATGCTGGTGCCGCCTGCCTTGAAGCTGGCGTCCTGCATCAATTCCCGGTGCAGATCCACGTTCGTCTTGATCCCTTCCACCACCATTTCGGACAAGGCAATGTCCATACGGGCAATGGCTTGCTCGCGCGTCTTACCGTAGGTAATCAGCTTGGCAATCATGGAATCGTAGTACGGCGGCACGGTGTAGCCGGTGAACACGTGCGAGTCGATACGCACGCCAGGGCCACCGGGAGTGTGCCACTTGGTAATCAAGCCTGGGCTTGGTACGAAGTTGAATGGATCTTCCGCGTTGATACGGCATTCGATCGAGTGACCTTCAAACTCGATGTCACGCTGGCGCAGCACGAACTTCTCGCCTGCGGCCACTTTGATCTGCTCCTGGACCAGATCAATGCCGGTGATCATTTCAGTGATGGTGTGTTCGACCTGAATACGGGTGTTCATCTCGATAAAGAAGAACTCGCCGTTTTCGTACAGAAATTCAAACGTACCAGCACCGCGGTAACGCATACGACGGCAGGCATCAGCACAACGCTCGCCGATGCGTTCGATCAGGCGACGTGGAATACCTGGAGCCGGTGCTTCTTCAATCACTTTCTGGTGACGACGCTGCATGGAGCAGTCGCGCTCCCCCAGCCAGACTGCATTGCGATCCCCATCAGCCAATACCTGAATTTCGATATGGCGTGGATTCTCGAGGTACTTTTCCATGTAGACCTCGGGATTATTGAACGCAGCAGCGGCTTCGGTTTTGGTCGTGGCAACGGCCGTCAGCAAAGCGGCTTCGGTGTAGACCACGCGCATGCCGCGACCACCACCACCGCCAGAGGCCTTGATGATGACCGGGTAGCCCACTTCACGGGCAATACGCACGATTTCAGCAGGATCGTCGGGCAAGGCGCCATCCGAACCGGGAACCACAGGCACACCGGCCTCGATCATGGCTTTTTTGGCCATGACCTTATCGCCCATCGTGCGGATGTTCTCGGGACGTGGGCCGATAAAGACAAAACCGCTCTTTTCGACACGATCAGCGAAGTCCGCGTTTTCAGCCATAAAGCCATAGCCAGGGTGAATGGCTTCCGCATCGGTGACTTCTGCTGCCGAGATAATGGCAGGCATGCTCAGGTAGCTGTCACGGGCTTGGGCGGGGCCAATACACACGGCCTCGTCGGCCAGACGCACGTACTTGGCACCACGATCAGCTTCAGAATAAACGACGACTGTCTTGATACCCATCTCGCGGCAAGCGCGCTGGATACGCAAGGCAATTTCGCCCCGATTGGCGATTAGGATTTTTTCAAACATATCATCAACCGATGACGAACAGAGTCTGACCGTATTCCACCGGCCCGCCGTTTTCAACCAGAATTTCCTTGATCACGCCGGACTTGTCGGCTTCGATCTCGTTGAGCAGCTTCATGGCTTCGATAATGCACAAAGGCTCGCCTTCCTTGACCGTCTGGCCCACTTCCACAAAAGGAGCAGCGCCTGGGCTAGGAGCACGGTAGAACGTGCCGACCATAGGAGCCTTGACGGCGTGGCCTTCGGGAACGGCGGGTGCAGCGGGAGCTGCGGCAGGAGCGCCAGCGGCGGGGGCTACCACCTGGGCTACAGGAGCCTCGGGAGCATAGACCACGGGAGCTGCCGAGCTTTGCGAAAATTTCACAATGCGAACCTTGTCATCACCTTCAGTGATTTCCAGTTCGGCAATGCCAGACTCGGCTACCAGATCGATCAGGGTTTTGAGTTTTCTAAGATCCATGCGTACTTCCCGCAACGCCGCACTAGCCACTGACTGGGTCAGGACGGCATTAAAAAAATATTGGTCAAAAAAACGAAACGAACCGCCTAACTATTCAAAGCAAACCGCAGCGCGGCTTCATAACCGTAGGCCCCCAAACCAACAATGACACCGCTAGCGATGTCAGAGAGATAGGAGTGGTGACGGAACGGCTCACGACGGTGAACATTGGACAGATGAACTTCAATAAACGGAATACCGACACCGGCAAGCGCATCCCGTATCGCCACGCTGGTATGGGTGTAGGCCCCAGCATTGATCAGGATGAAATCCACGCCCTCGGTACGGGCTTGATGAATTCGATCGACGAGCCCGCCTTCGTGATTACTTTGAAAAAAATGACACTGCGCGCCATGCTGGTCGGCCAGCACCTGTAAACCACTGTTGATATCGTCGAGAGTCTGATGTCCGTAGACATCGGGTTCTCGGGTACCCAGCAGGTTGAGGTTGGGCCCGTTAAGGACCAGGACATGTTTCGCCATAGCGGATTTTTCGTCAAGACAGACCGCCTTTTTACGCTAAATAACGTCATTTGTCCATAAACCTGCTTGGCTTACAAACAGTTAGCATTGGTCCCATCCCGTTTGAAACAGGGGTGGACCAGACCGACAATTTGACGAAATTAAGCGAAAAAGTCGGCCAGTTAGCGTTGAGCTTTAATAACTTCGTCCAACTTTTCGGGATCTATCTGGCCCAAAATGCGTTCGCTGACCCGGCCATTGCTGCCAAACACGACAGTAAAGGGCAATCCGCCATTTTTATTGCCCACGCTGCGCATTTGTTTCAAGCCACCCGAACCAGCCAGCAAAATGTCGTAACTGACCGGCACGCGTTCCAGAAACTCTTTCACGTTATCCAGCGAGTCCACTGCGATACCCACAAAGTTCACCTCGGGGTAGCGTTTGTGCAGTTCCTGCAGGTCCGGCATTTCCTTGACGCAAGGTGCACACCAGGTCGCCCAGAAATTGACCACCAGGGGCTTGCCTATATAAGTAGAGAGCGCGCGATCTTCGCCCTGAAGATCCTTGAAGCTTTGCGCCAGGAAGGGGTCTGAAGGCAGCAAACTGGCCCAAGGGGCGGGATGCAGGGCCAAAAGACTTGCACACACTAGCGATTTCTGCAGAAAAAGACGCCTACGCATACCGGCTCACACCTGAAAAATATCATCTGGGGATGATAGCACCGGCCCTCACCAAAGCTCACGCATCAGATCAAACAGTCGTCTAGAATACAGGCCGGAGGATTGTCATGCACATACATATACTAGGAATTTGCGGCACATTCATGGGTGGTCTGGCCCTGATTGCCCGCTCGGCTGGCCATACGGTTACCGGTTGCGATGCCGGGGTCTACCCGCCCATGAGCACGCAGCTGGAAGAACAAGGCATTGAGCTTATTGAAGGCTTTGGCGCAGAGCAAACCAGGCTGTCCCCTGATCTCTATATAGTGGGCAATGTAGTTACGCGCGGTAATCCTCTGATGGAAGCCATTCTGGATCAGGGTCTGCCTTATACATCCGGCCCGCAATGGCTGGGCGAGAACATTCTGCACAAGCAGCACGTTCTGGCCGTGGCCGGCACGCACGGCAAGACCTCCACCAGCTCCATGCTGGGCTGGATCCTGGAACAGGCCCAGCTGTCCCCCAACTTCCTGATCGGTGGCGTGGCCCCCGGCCTGGGTGTGTCGGCCCGCTTCAATCCAGAACAATCCTTGTTTGTGATCGAGGCCGACGAATACGACACCGCCTTTTTCGACAAGCGCTCCAAATTTGTTCACTACCGCCCCCGCACGGCCATCCTGAACAATCTGGAATACGATCACGCTGATATCTTCCCTGATCTGCACGCCATCCAGACCCAATTTCACCATCTGGTGCGTACCATCCCCTCCACCGGGCTGATTCTGCGTCCCACCCACACCCCCAGCCTGGACGAAACCCTGGCCCGTGGATGCTGGACGCCGGTTGAACAGTTTGGCCCCGACGGAGATTGGGACAGCAAGGCAATCAGCGCCACCTCTTTCGACGTGATGTTCAAAGGCCAGTCCCAAGGCATCGTCCAATGGACACTGACCGGCGAACACAATCGCCTGAACGCTCTGGCCGCCATCGCCGCTGCCCACCATGTAGGCGTCAAACCTGAACAGGCTTGCGCGGCACTGAGCCAATTCGCTGGCATCAAGCGCCGCATGGAAGTGCGTGGCGTGGTCAATGACATTACCGTCTACGACGATTTTGCCCATCACCCTACCGCCATTGCTACTACGCTAGCCGGTTTGCGCAGCCAGACAGGTAAAGCCACCCGAATTCTGGCCGTGCTGGAGCCACGCTCCAACACCATGAAGCTGGGTGCCATGGCTGCCCGCCTGCCCGGTTCGCTGGAAGATGCCGACCTGGTTTTTTGCTACGGCGAGACCCAGGGCAAGCACGCACTGGGTTGGGATGCGGCCAAGGTCCTGGCTCCTTTAGGGGATCGCGCCACAGCGTGGAATGATTTGGATAAAATGGTTCAGGCCATTGTTCAGGCCAGCCAGCCCGGCGATGCCATTGTCGTGATGAGTAACGGCAGCTTTGGCGGCATTCATCAGCGCCTGCTGGATCAACTGTCACGCTGACCCTCTTATCTATATAGCAGGTGCCTCCATGATCCTCTATCTACACGGCTTTCGTTCCTCGCCTTCGTCCTACAAAGCGCAGCGCCTGAAACAAACCATGCAGGACAGTGGCTTGCTGCACCTGTGGCGCTGCCCGCAATTGCCCGCCAGCCCGGCCCAGGCCATTGCCATGTGCAAGCGCATTGTGGACACGGCAATGCAGGCGGGCATGAGCGCCGATCAATTGTGTGTGATCGGCTCCTCGCTGGGCGGTTACTATGCCAGCCACCTGGCGCAGCACTATCACAGCCGCGCCGTGCTGCTTAACCCGGTGGTCTACGCAGGGCGCGATCTGGCTACGCAGGTGGGCGAGCATGTCTGTTATCACTCGCCCGACCCGTTTCACTTCCTGCCCGACTATGTGGATGAGCTCAACGACATTCACGTACCACGCCCCAGCGATCCCCAGCGCTTTTACCTGCTGGCCGCCAAAGGTGATGAAGTCCTGAACTGGCGCGAGATGGCGGACTGGTACAAAGGCAGCCAAGGTCACATTCTGGAAGGCGGAGATCACGGCCTGACCGACTTTGATCCCTGGATCGACGAAATTTTGCGCTTTGCCCTGCAACAACCTTAACTATCTTTACCGGATGGCCAGCACCATCCAGATGGAAAATCATGTACGTCCTTTTTGAAGACAGCGGTAATTTCAAAGCAGAAAAAATATTTTCTGACAGCGATACCACCATGCAGGTGGAATCCGCGTCTGGCAAACGCAGCAAAATAAAGAAAAACAGCGTTCTATTTACCTTCGAGCAGCCCGCCCCGGCAGAACTGCTGGAAAAAGCCCAAGCGCTGGCCGAATCCCTGGATATCAATTTTTTATGGGAATGCGCCCCCCAGGAGGAGTTTGAAGCGTCCACGCTGGCACAGGATTATTTCGGTCACGCGCCCAGCGCTGTCGAAAAAACCGGCACCATCTTTGCCCTGCACAGCGCACCCGCCTACTTTCACCGTCGTGGCAAAGGGCTGTACCGCCCTGCTCCGCCAGAAATTTTGCAAGCCGCTCTGGCCGCCATTGAAAAGAAACGCCTGCAGCAAGAGCAAATCCAGACCTGGGCCGAACAGATGATCAAGGGCGAACTGCCGCCCGAAGTTGCCGAGAAAGCCAGCACCTTCCTGACTCAGCCAGACAAGAACACGCTGGAGTGGAAAGCGTTTGATCAGGCCCAGAAAGAACTGGGTGTCAGCACGGAAAAGCTGCTGCTGTCGCTGGGTGCCTGGTCCAATCCACTGACTTTGCATCAACATCGCTTTTTGGCCGCGCACTTCCCCAAAGGGACAGGCTTTCCGGAGATTGCCCTGCAAAATTGGGGGCAGGACCTGCCCGAGGCCGATGTCACCGCCTACTCGGTGGACGACGCCAATACGATTGAAATTGACGACGCCCTGTCCGTCCAGCATCCGGAACCGGGCCGCCTGCGTATCGGGGTTCACATTGCCGTGCCTTCGCTGGCTTTGGCTCGTGGCAACGAGATCGACCAGATTGCCCGCAATCGCATGGCAACGGTATACACACCGGGCTACAAGATCCCTATGCTGCCGCCCGAGCTGATCGCGCATTTCTCCCTGGATCAAGGGCAGACTCGTCCTACCCTGTCGCTGTATGTAGACGCCGACATCAGCACTGGTGAAATCCTGTCGCATCAGACTCGTCTGGAACGCATTACCGTGGCGGGCAACCTGCGCCAGCACGAGCTGGACCCGCTCATCAGCGAAGAAGCTCTGGCCGACGAAAACGCCGAACTGCCCTATGCACAATGGCTGCGTCCGCTATGGAACTTCTCGCGCCAACTGTCAGCCCAGCGTGAAGCCGTGCGTGGCAAACCGGAAAACAATAACCGTGTGGAATACAGCTTCGAGCTGGATGGCCCGCACGACGATCCAAACTCCATCATTCGTCTGGTGCCACGCGTGCGCAATGCGCCGCTAAGCCTGCTGGTGGCTGAATACATGATTCTGGCCAATCAGCTGTGGGGCGGTTTGCTGGCCGAGCACAATGTGCCCGGTATTTACCGCTCCCAGCAGTTCATGCGTACGCGTATGTCCACCACCCCCGGCCCGCACGAATCCATTGGTGTGCCGCAATACATCTGGTCGACCTCGCCTCTGCGCCGTTATGTGGACCTGATCAATCAGGGCCAGATTCTGGCGGCGGCCGAGCACGGCATCTCCGCACGCCTGGCCGCCCCCTTCCAGCCCAAGGATGCGGATCTGTACGCCATTATTGGCGCCTTTGAATCGCAATACACCCAGTGGTCGGACTACCAGTCGTCTCTGGAGCGCTTCTGGTGCCTGCGCTGGCTGCAACAAAACGACATCAAGCAAGTCCAGGCCAACTTCATCAAGGAAGATCTGGTGCGCCTGAGCAATGCGCCGCTGGTTCTTCATGTCCCCGGCCTGCCAGCACTTGAACGTGGTCAGGAAGTCACGCTGGATCTGTTGTCCTTCGACGAACTGGCTTTGACGGTGGAAGCCCGTTTGCGCTCGGTCGCCACGGCTGACTGACGATCATGACCAAGCTCGACCGCCGCCACGCGCCCAAAGACTATTTGTGGCTGGCGGTCGCCCTTTCGGCACTGATTCATCTTTTGCTGATCTTCTGGCCGGCTCGCGCGCCCTCGCCCGCACCAGCCAACAGTCTGGATGTAGCACTGGTCAATTTCAGTACCGACTCGGCACCGTTAAGTCCCCAACTGTTAGCGCAGTTGAATCTGGATGGCGGCGGAGAGCATCAGCAAGGGCAAGCCAGCAATCCTTTGCCGCTGACCGATCCCAATCTGCCGAATCAGTTAGTGCTGGAAGCCTTGCGTGCACGCCAGCAAAGCCTGGAAGCTGAACAGCAGCGCCTGCTGGGCGAGCTGGAAAGTCAGGACAAGGCACCTTTGTCGACACCCAGCTTTGAATATATTGGCGCGTCCATTGAGCCCGGCCCGGACGACCATGATCTGGACCCACAAGTGCAAAATAGCCAACTGGCGATTTTGCGTGAGCAGATTCGTGAACAACAACGCCAACCCCGCTACCACTATGTAGGCCCCAGCGCCAAAGCCAGCGAACAAGCCCAGTACCTGGATCAGTGGCGTCAAAAAATTGAGCAGACCGGCACCCGCCACTATCCGAAGCAAAATGGCGAGCAACTGTACGGTCAACTGCAAATGACAGTCTATATCCGGCGCGATGGCAGCCTGCTGCGTGCCCAGATTACTGAGCCTTCAGATCAGGCCGCCTTGAATCTGGCGGCCCGCCGCATTGTGGAACTGGCCGCCCCCTTCGCCCCCCTGCCCGAACAAGTGGCTCCTGGCGCGGATGTACTCGTCATTACCCGCAGCTGGAGTTTTACGCATGACAGGCTCAGTATGCACGGCACGGATGTGCAATAAGATCGTATTGTCCACAGCAAGCTCTGGCAAAAGCAGACCCTAGGGTAAAATATGCGCTTTCAGCCTTGGGGCTGACACCTCACAACAAGACAAGCATCGCTTAACCATGCCCGACACGACTCCCGCCAAGCGCTACGGCGTTATTGGTCACCCTATCGAGCACAGCCGCTCTCCACAAATCCATACGCAGTTTGCCAGCCAGTTCAATCTGGCCCTGAGCTACGAGCGCATTCTGGCACCACTGGATGGCTTTAACGCCACCGTGGAGGAGTTTTTCAAGGACGGCAGCGGCCTGAATGTCACCTTGCCCTTCAAAGAGCAGGCTTATGATCTGGTGGGCCCACGCTTGAGCCGTCGCGCTCGCATGGCCGGAGCCGTCAATACGCTATGGCTGGAAGATGGACAGTTGCATGGCTGCAATACCGATGGAGTGGGCTTGTGCTCGGACCTGCTGCGTGTCGGCCACAACCCGGAAGGCAAGCGTATCTTGCTGATCGGTGCAGGTGGTGCCTCGCGTGGAGTGGTGTTCCCCTTATTGGAAGCCGGTTGCGAAATGCTGCACATCATCAACCGCACCAGCGCCAAAGCCTACGACATTCGTGAGCAGGTCGTTGCTCTGGACCCGGATGCCTCCCGCCGCCTGAGCGCGGGCGGTCTGGACGATCATTGTGGCGACTGGGACATTGTGATCAATGCCACCTCGGCCAGCCTGAACCAGAATCTGCCCGAACTGCCAGATGCCCGTTATCGCAGCAACTCTCTGGCCTACGATATGTTTTATGCCAGCGAACCCACTGCCTTCATGCGTGCCGCCGAGCAAGCCGGTGCCACACATAGCAAAGATGGCCTTGGCATGCTGGTAGGCCAAGCGGCCGCCAGCTTTCAGATCTGGCACGGCGTAGAGGCCGATGTCGAACCCGTACTGGCCCAGCTGCGCCAGGACATCGGACAAATCTGACGTGCGTCGCCTTCTGGCCCATCCCTGGAAACTGGCTGGCCTGGCCGTTCTGGCCGTGGCCGCTGGTGTTCTGCTTTATCAGATCGCCCTGTTTCTGATGGTGCTCTGGTACAGCGTGGTGCCGCCCCGCATGACCACCTTCATGGCGGCCGAGCAGGGCCAGTTGCGCAGCGCCAATGCGGATGCCGAACTGCGCTATCAATGGGTGCCGTACGACAAGATCAGCGCCAATTTGAAACGCGCAGTGATTGCCTCCGAAGATTCGAACTTCCTGAACCATTCGGGGGTCGAATGGGATGCCATTCGCAAAGCCTGGGAATACAACCGTCGCCAGTCGGAAAAGGGCTCTACCCGCCGTCGTGGTGGTTCTACCATTTCCCAGCAACTGGCCAAGAATCTGTTTCTATCGGAATCACGCAGTTATCTGCGCAAAGGTCAGGAATTGATTCTGACCTATATGATTGAAACCGTCATGAGCAAGGAGCGCATCCTGGAGCTGTACCTGAACGTAGCTCAATGGGGAGAAGGCGTTTTTGGTGCCCAGGCGGCGGCACGCCACTACTTCAAGGTTGATGCGGCCAAGCTCAGTGCCATGCAGGCCGCCCGTCTGGCGGGCATGTTGCCCAACCCGGCCTACTATGACAAAAACCGTAACAGCCCCTATTTGCAATCGCGCACGCGCACTATCAGTCAACGTATGCGACAAGTCGCTATTCCCTGACTGCAATCCGCATTTTTGTTAAGCTAGCCACGTCTTTCCTGGGCCCTATTTTCATGCGCACCGCACGCCGCTATCTCGCTTCCGAAATCTATCGCTCCAGCGCCGTGGTGCTGATTGCCCTGCTTGGCCTGTTCACCTTTTTCGCCCTGATTGAAGAGCTGGACAAGGTCGGTTCCAAGTTCACCCTGATGAATCTGTTTTACATCCAGGCCCTGGAGCTGCCCACCCGTCTGTACGACCTGCTGCCCATTGGCCTGTTGATTGGTGCCACCCTGGCCCTGGCCAGTCTGGCTCAGCGCAATGAGCTGGTAATTTTGCGTGCGTCAGGCGTTAGCGGCCTGCACATGATGCTGATGCTCTGGACCATTACCCTGCCCCTGGTAGGGGGGGCCTTTGTTTTGTCCGAGTATGTCACCCCCATGGCCGAGATCAAATCCAGTGAGCAAGGCATGGCCTTGCTGGGACGTTCCGGTGGCGGCCGTCTGGACAGTGGCTACTGGTTCAAGGAGAGCAATGACAGTGGCGGGGTGCGCATCATCAATATTGCCAACCTGCAGGGCGATGGCAAAGTAAGCGATGTCAGCGTGTTCGACTTCTCGGATGGGCAGCGCCTGAGTGCAATGACTCAAGCTCCCAGCGGACAGTTCCACAAGAACCAGCTGGACTTGCAGGACGTTACCGAAACCCACGTCAATGAGCAGGCCCACACGGCTCTGTCACAGGATAAGGCGCCTGATCAAGCGCTGGTCAAAATTGAAAAACGCCCCACCTTGACGCTGACCACCACGCTAACGCCGGATCGACTGATTGCACGCGTCGTGACACCCGAGCGCATGTCCATTCTGGACCTGAAGGATTACATCGGCTACCTGGACGCGAACAAGCTGCAGACCAAACGTCAGGTTGTGGCCCTGTGGCGCAAAGTCGCTTACCCCTTTACCTTGCTGGTCATGATTACCATTGCTGCGCCTATCGGCTTCATGCAGACCCGCCACGGCGGTGTGGGCACCAAGGTCTTTACCGGTATCTTGCTGGGCGTGGGCTTTTTCATGATCAATCAGCTGGCCTTGAACGTGGCCATGCTCAGTAATCTGGCGCCGTGGGTCACCGCTCTGGTTCCGAACCTGATCGCCATGGCCATGGCCTTGAGTGCTCTTATCATGATGGAAAACCGGCACAACCGGCGTCGTCGCAACTCCAGCACAACCAACTAAATCATGTCCTTAGCTACTTCCCCCGCCATCTGGGCGATTGGTGATATTCAAGGCTGCTGCCGCCCCCTGGACAGCTTGCTCAGCCATCCTGATATTGCAGCCGACAGCCAGGCCAAATTCTGGTTTGCAGGCGATCTGGTCAACCGTGGCCCGGACTCTCTGGGAGCGTTGCGCCTGATTCGTTCTCTGGGCGATCGCGCCGTCTGTGTACTGGGCAACCACGACATTCACTGTCTGGCAGTCGCTGCCGGGGTGCGCAAGCCCGGCAAACAGGATACCTTGCAGGAACTGCTGGCCGCGCCGGACGCACAAGAGCTGCTGGACTGGCTGCGACACCAACCGCTGGCTCATTATGAGCATGGCCATCTGATGGTACATGCCGGAGTGCACCCCGACTGGAGCCCGGAGCAAACGCTGGAATACGCCCACGAGCTGGAAGCACTCTTACGTGCGGATGACTGGCAAGAAAAGATTATTGAGTTGTTCGGCAACAACCCGGATCGCTGGGATGCTGGGCTACAAGGCTACGATCGCCTGCGCGCCATTGTCAACACCTTGACCCGCATGCGCATGTGCGATGTGAATGGCCGCATGGACTTCAAGCACAAGGGTGCACCGGATGCCGAGTCCGGCTTGCTAGCGTGGTATGAAATGCCGAATCGCGCCTGTGCCCAGGTTCCTATTATTTTTGGACATTGGTCTACGCTGGGCTTGCTGAACACGCCTACCGTGATCAGTCTGGATACCGGCTGCGTCTGGGGTCGCCAGCTTAGTGCTGTACGCCTGCAAGACCGGCATCTGGTTCAGATTCACTGCCCGGAAAGCAAGAAACCGGGCTAAAGCCATCAGGCCTCGACAGTGACGGCCTCGGGGCACACGACCGCACGGATCTGTTCACGAGCTGTTTGTGCCGTTTGCGAACGTCCCCACTCCGTACAGGATTGAGCCGGCATCAGGTCCAGAAAATGGCAGTGCACAGAGACATTACGCGCACTGAGCAGAACCCAGATATTGCCAACCAGAGACTGCTCGCCCACAAAGGCAAAGCGCTCACTGCGCTGGCCTTTCTGCTCAAATACCAGAGCCACCGGCTGAATATCCACATTCAGGCTGATAGCCGTCTCAAACAAACTGGCGTGGAAAGGCTGTACATCCAGACCGGTTGAAGTGGTGCCTTCAGGGAACAGACCTACGGCATCACCACGCTCAAAGCACACAGCCATTTGCTGGCTGACAATCTGAATGGCACGACGCTGCCCGCGCTCAATGAAAACCGTCCCTGCACCCGCCACCAGCCAGCCAATCACTGGCCAACGGCGAATATCGCTTTTTGCAATGAAAGAGGTACTACGCACGCTGTTGAGTACAAAAATGTCCAACCAGGAGATATGGTTGGACACATAGAGCACGGATCGATCCTGAACGGCCTGGCCGTGCTGCAGTACACGCACGCCGCAGATCAGCATCAAGAGGCGCGACATGCGCAACACCATGACGCGGCGCCCGCCTGGACGCAATACCGGAAAAAGCAGACCGACGCTTAACAAGCCGACCACGATCCACACAATCAGAGCGACAGCGCGCCAACTAAAACGAAATAAACTAATCAAAAGGCTGCAACCTTGTAGAGAGCTCAGGCCGGTGGCAGGCTGTCCAGATATCGCTGCAGGATCACGCAAGCTGCCATGGCATCATCATCGTCATTATTGCCCAGCAATTCTTGAGCCTCCATGCTGGAGCCCCGCTCATCGACCAGGTCTACTGCAACGCCATAGCGACCGTGCAGTTGGTTGGCAAAACGCCGACACCGCAGCGAAGCATACTGCTCGCCACCATCCAGGGTCAAAGGCAAACCTACCACGACGCGATCGGGCTGCCATTCCTTGAGCAAAGCCTCGATAGCCGCAAAGCGCTGTTCCCGTGTAACGGGCCGCAAAATCGTATAAGGGCGGGCCTGGCGCGTCAAGGTGTTGCCCAGCGCCACACCAATTTTTTTCAGGCCATAGTCAAAGGCCAGCAAGGTTTGCGCCGAGCTGACCATTGACGGTGTTTCGTGTTCAGGCATGGCCCGCAGCACCTGTCAGGGTAAAAGGACTGATTCCCAGCAAGGCCAGGGCGCGATCATAGCGCTCCCCAACCGGGGTAGAAAACAGGATTTCATGGGTAGCCTTGATGCTCAGCCAGGCATTGTCGGCCATCTCGCTTTCCAGCTGGCCCGCAGCCCAACCGGCATAACCCAGCGTGACCAGCATATGCACTGGCCCCTGGCCTTGGGCTACGTCCTGCAGTACGTCCCGCGAAGTAGTCAGAGTCAGATCACCTACCCCCAGACTGGAGGTATAGGTTTTATCGGAATCATGGAGAACAAAGCCGCGATCCGTTTGCACCGGTCCACCGAAGTAGACAGAAGTCGCGGCCAGATCAGCCCGGTTTTCCACATCCACCTCGATACGAGACAGCAGCTCAACCAGGCTCAGATCTGTTGGTCGATTGATAACAAGGCCCAAGGCACCTTGTTCATTATGTTCACAGACATAAATCACCGTGTCAGCCAAGCTGCCCGAAACCACACCGGGCATGGCAAGTAACAGGTGGTGCGTTAGATCAGCGCTTTCTTGGATTAGCGGGGACTGGCTAGTGGCACTCATACACACCTCCCGTCAAAACAAACCACCTTGGAACTTGAGATGATCACACTTGGATCATTTCGAAGTCTTCCTTACGAGCGCCGCATTCGGGACAGACCCAGTTCGGAGGGACGTCTTCCCAGAGTGTGCCCGGCGCAATGCCTTCCTCAGGCAAACCTGCTTCTTCATCATAAATCCAGCCGCAAATCAGGCACATCCACGTACGCATAGTATTCCTACTGTATTTGTAAACATAGTCCGATCCGCGTGCAAATCGGGGCAATCCATTAAAATGGGGTTCATATTACTAAATTACTCAACCCGTGACATCCAGAGCCTTGCCGGCCCTGCATGGGTAACCAAGACAAGATGGCTGCTGAAATCAAAAATTCAAGTCCTGCTCTGGCGCTCGTGCTGGCTCCTTATGATCCCAGCGGCGGTGCCCACCTGCCCGCCGATGCCATCACTGGCGCTCATCTGGGCTGCCATATCGTCAGCGTGCCCACCGCCTTGCTGGTGCGCGATAGCGCGCAGCAAGAAAACATTCAGACCCTGGCAGAGGACATTGCCGACGACCAGGCGCGCTGCTTGCTGGAGGACATGAACATTCAGGCCATCAAGTGCGGTCCTGTCTACAGTCCTGAAATCGCCAGCATGGTGGCCGAGCTTTGCTCCGACTACCCTGAACTGCCCTTGGTCCTGCACCTGAGCGCCATGCCCACCGGCCTGGACGAACTGGATGCGGACGATGCTCTTGATGCCAGTTTACGCCTGCTCCTGCCCCTGAGCTCCTTATTATTGATCGACCACCCCAGCCTGGAGCGCTGGCAGGCCGACGAGCTGCTGGGCGACACCCCCGATGCCGTGGAAACCTTGTTGAACAACGGAGCCAATGCCGTACTGGTCACCGGCGTCCCCGGTGCTGCCGGACAATGGCACACGCGTTTTCAGGGACATCACGGTCGTCTGGACTACAGCATGCCGCTGGATGGCGGCCTGCGTCAGCAGGACATAGACAGTTTGCTGGCTACCGCCTGCCTGAGCTTTCTGGCTCAAGGCCACGAGCTGGATAACGCGGTAGAATCAGCCTTGTTGCACCTGCAGGCACGTGCCAGTGACACCTTCCAGCCCGGTATGGGCCACCGCCTGTTCAACCCTGTTGCTCCCCAAAATGACTGACACCACCACCCTGCGCTTTCCTGCCGGTCTATACGGCATTACTCCCGAATGGGACGACACCGCCCGCTTGTTGAACGCAGTGCGTGCCGCTCACGAAGGGGGTTTGCAGGTCTTGCAGTTCCGTCGCAAGAACGGCCCGGAACCAATCCGCCAGCAACAACTCAAAGAGTTGATCAAGCTGTGCCTGTCTTTGGATCTGCCGCTATTGGTGAACGATCACTGGAGCTGGGCGCAAGAGTTTGATGTGCAAGGCGCGCACCTGGGTAAAAGCGATGGCGAGTTGACCCAGGCCCGTCAGGCACTGGGGCCGCAAGCCCTGCTGGGACGCTCCTGCTATAACAGTCTGGATCTGGCTCGCCAGGCCCTGACAGACGATGCAGACTACATTGCCTTTGGGGCCATGTACCCTTCCAGCGTCAAACCCGAAGCCCCCCCGGCTGAACTGAACACCTTGCGACAAGCTCGACTACTTTGCCAAGAACAAGAACACGAGGGACGGCGTGCTGCCATTGTTGCGATTGGCGGCATCACACCCGAGAAAATGCCCGAACTGCTGGAAGCAGGGGTCGATAGCGTTGCCGTTATCAGCAGCCTGTTTGAAACCAGCGATATACGCGCCACGGCGCAACGCTTTACCGACTACTTTCACGCCCAGGACTCATCGCGCTTTGTGCGCTGATCCCTTGCCTGGCCTTGACCTTTTCACATCTGGATTCTTGCCTCATGTCCCGTAACTCCGAACTTTTTGAACGTGCCTGCAAAGTCATCCCCGGCGGCGTCAACTCGCCCGTCCGTGCCTTCGGTTCCGTGGGCGGCACCCCGTGCTTTATCGAACGCGCTCAGGGCCCTTACATCTGGGATGCAGACGGCCAGCAATACACGGACTACGTGGGTTCCTGGGGACCGGCCATTCTGGGCCACTCCGATCCGGACGTTATCAAGGCCGTACAGGAAGCCGCCGTACACGGCCTGTCCTACGGCGCGCCTACCGAAGGCGAAGTCGTGCTGGCTGAAACCCTGACCAAGATGCTGCCGTCCATCGAGCAAGTGCGTCTGGTCAGCTCCGGCACCGAAGCCACCATGAGCGCCATTCGTCTGGCCCGTGGCTTTACCGGCCGCAACACCATCATCAAGTTTGAAGGCTGTTACCACGGCCACGCTGACAGTCTGCTGGTCAAAGCCGGTTCCGGCTTGCTGACCTTTGGCAACCCCACCTCTGCAGGCGTGCCAGCCGAATTTGTCGGCCACACCCTGGTGCTGGACTACAACGATCTGGACGCCGTGCGCGATGCTTTCAAACAGAAAGGCAGCGAAATCGCCTGCATTATCGTTGAGCCTTTTGCCGGCAACATGAACCTGGTGCGCCCAGCCCCCGGCTTCCTGGAAGGCTTGCGCGAACTGTGCACCGAATACGGTGCCGTACTGATTTTTGACGAAGTCATGACCGGCTTCCGTGTTGGCCCTCAAGGCGTGCAAGGCCTGACCGGCATTCGTCCTGACCTGACCACCCTGGCCAAGGTGATTGGTGGCGGCATGCCCGTCGGTGCTTTCGGTGGCCGTCGCGACATCATGCAATGCGTCGCTCCCGTCGGTGGTGTTTACCAGGCAGGCACCCTGTCCGGTAACCCTGTTGCTGTGGCCGCGGGTCTGGCAACCTTGAAGAAACTGGCTCAACCCGGTTTCTACGACACCCTGACAGCCAACACCGCCAAGCTGATCCAGGGCTTGAAGGCCGCTGCAAAAGAAGCAGACGTACCTTTTACGGCAGACCACCAGGGCGGCTTGTTCGGTATCTACTTCAGCGAAACCGTGCCCACCTCCCTGGCCCAAGTGTCGGCTGGCGACATCGAGCGCTTCAAGCAGTTCTTCCACGCCATGCTGGACAAGGGTGTGTACTTCGCACCCTCGGCCTTTGAAGCAGGTTTTGTTTCGGTGCAGCACACCCCGGACATTACCGACGCCACTGTGCAAGCGGCACGCGAAGTTTTTGCCACCTTCAAAAACTAAAAGCGCCGGACAAAAAAAGCGGGCTATATGCCCGCTTTTTTTATGCTCTGAACAATCAGTCTTGCGCCATCTGCCGCAAGACAAAGCGCTGCAACTTCCCTGTCTCGGTACGAGGCAGCGAAGTCACGAACTCAATGGCGCGTGGATACTTGTACGGCGCTGCGTTCTCTTTCACAAAATCCTGCAGCTTCTTTTTCAGCTCATCGTTTCCGGTAAAGCCAGGCTTGAGCACAATGAAGGCCTGCACAATCTGGCCCCGTTCTTCATCGGCGGCACCTACAACGCCACACTCGGCCACAGCCTCGTGCTTGAGCAAGGTGCCTTCCACCTCAGGACCGGCAATGTTATAGCCCGAGGAAACAATCATGTCGTCGTTACGAGCCTGGTAATACAGGTAGCCGTCCTCGTCCATCTTGAAGGTGTCGCCAGGGAAGTTCCAACCGCCCTGAACAAACTGCTTCTGACGCTCGTCGTTCAGGTACTTGCAGCCTGTTGGCCCCTTTACGGCCAAACGGCCTACCGTACCGACTGGCACCGGATTCAGATCATCGTCCAGAATCGTGGCGACATAACCGGGCACCACTTGGCCAATGGCACCAGCACGCACTTTTTCAGGTGGGCTGGACACGTACACGTGAATCATTTCCGTGCCACCAATGCCATCTGTCATCTCGATGCCGCTGGCCTGCTTCCAAAGCTGACGCGTCGCATCTGGCAAGGCTTCGCCTGCCGACACGGTGGCACGCAAGCTGGCCAAGGAGTAACGATCCACCAAACCAGCCATCTGACGATAGAAGGTGGGTGCGGTAAAGCTCATGGTCACTTTGAAGCGATCAATCATGCCCAGCAGATCGGAAGGCGTCAGACGCTCCAGCAGGACAGTGGATGCACCCACACGCAGCGGGAAGCACAGCAGACCGCCCAGGCCGAAGGTAAAGGCCAAAGGAGGCGTACCGCAGACCACATCATCCGGGGTCAAACGCAGTACGTGACGCGAGAAGGTATCGCACATTGCCAGCACATCACGATGGAAGTGCATGCAACCTTTGGGCTGGCCGGTCGTGCCGCTGGTGAAAGCGATCAGACAAACATCGTCAGCCGCCGTATCGCAAGCGGTGAACTCTTCGGGCTTGTCAGCCAACAAGGCTTCCAGACCCTTGGCGCTTTCATCGTTAAAGCACAACAGTTGCTTCAGAGCAGGCGTGTAGGAATCATGCGTGGAGTCCATGCAGTGTTCCAGCTCTTCACGCAGGCGCTCGTCACACAAGGCAGCATGAATCTCGGCCTTGTCCAGAATCGTCTTCAGTTCCACCGCCCGCAACAAAGGCATGGTGGGAACCGTGACCAGACCGGCCTTGATGCTGGCCAACCAGCAGGCGGCCATCATGGGGTTATTGGGACCACGCAGCAAAACCCGGTTGCCGGGCACCAGCTTCATGTCCTCAACCAGAACATGAGCAATACGGTTGGTCAGCACGTCCAGCTGCTTGTAGGTCAGGCTGCGATTCTCATCGCCCTGTGCCCACTGCAAAGCCACGCGATCACCATGCCCCGCTGCTACCTGCTCTCCCAACAGCGCCACGGCACAATTGAGACGAGCGGGATAGTCCACATCCGGATTGCCTTCCAGCAACATCTCTGGCCACCACTCCATGGGTGGCAGATTGTCGCGTGCAAAGGTATCAAGGTGCGCTGAACGTTCCATCCTTATCTCCTGCGTAGATTACGCCCCACTCAGGCGTAGACCTTGGTCCATCAAAGGCGCCAGCCAAATTGGCAAGGTCTATATTGTTTAGTTCTAAAGGATATTAGCAAAAAAAATGCTCCAGTATCAGCAATCCCGACTACGGGTTATCCGCAGTAGCGCATCATCCTCCGCTGTTTCAAGGGGTATCCTAGACTGATCCCGGCTCCTCTGAGGCCCTTGCCCGCGCAACGCAAAATTCAATAATGAATTTCAGGATATAAGAAATAAATCGATCTTCTGCATGCATTTTTTTCAATTAAGAAAAATTACGGCAGGCATTATTTTTGAAACAAAAAAAAGTATCAGAAAAAGCAGAAAAGTGATTAAGCGAACAGGCGATACAGAGGCAAATGCCTTATACTTCAAATAAATAATCACTTGAATTTAGCCAGCTTATCGTGTCGGATCAAAGTTAGAGTGCCGTCCGAAGATTATTCAAAGCCGTGGCCCTAAAAGTAAATAGCAGACAAGAGTTTGCATTTCCTTACCCAATGCTTTGCCTGCTTTGCCGGTGCTTTCTATCAAGTTGATTAATTTAAGCTTAAAAACGAATTTACTTTGATCTGTCGCAATGTCAAACTTCGAACCAGCCCCTAAGATACCCACCAAGCTAACCCAGCTTGCTCATGGCTGCGGTCTGCGTCCTTCAAAGCTAAACATTTTGGACATGCACCATTAAGGCAAGCTATCTATGATCATGAACGATATCCCCGCTTCCGCCGTCGCCGATGCCGCTCCCGACTTGGAAAGCCGTGCCCATAGCGACGACCACTTCGACACCCGCCTGTGGCTGCGCTTGATGGCCTGCACCAATCTGGTTGAAGGCGAAATTCGCAGTCGCCTGCGTACCGAGCACACGACCACACTGCCTCGTTTTGACCTGATGGCTCAATTGCAGCGTCAGCCCGCTGGCATGAAAATGAGCGAGCTGTCCCGTCACCTGATGGTCACCAACGGCAATATCACGGGCATTACCGATCAGCTGGAAAAAGAAGGTTTGGTCGAACGCATCAAGGTGCTCACCGATCGTCGCAGCTCCCTGATCCGCCTGACACCCAAGGGCAAGCGCCAATTCAAGAAAATGGCTGCCTCCCACGAACAGTGGCTACAGGAGATGTTTGCCAACCTGTCGGAAAAAGCACGCGTCAACCTGTTTGAAGCCCTGGGCGAACTCAAGCTGATCACTCGCAACAACGTGGCCATGGCTGCTCGCGAAAGCTAAGCGCTCCGGCGCGACCAAAGATATGCTCAGGCGGCTCAAAGCAAGTATCATTACTGCTTTGAGCCGCCTTTAACATTGTTTTTCGGATCGCGTCATGGCCGTCAATCTGTTCATCCCCTCTGAATCTGATATTCACCCTGTTGCCGGTGTCAAAATCGGTATTGCCGAAGCCGGTATTCGCAAGGCCAACCGACGCGACCTGACCGTGTTTGAATTGGCCCCCGGTACCAGCGTGGCCGGTGTATTCACCACCAACCGTTTCCGTGCTGCTCCAGTACAAGTGTGCGAAGCGCACTTGGCTACGCACGATGGCATCCGCGCCCTGGTCATCAATACCGGCAATGCCAACGCTGGCACAGGTCAGGCTGGTTTGGAAAAAGCACAGCAAACCTGCACGGAAACCGCGCGCCTGCTGAACATCCTGCCTCAGCAAGTGCTGCCCTTTTCCACCGGCGTCATTCTGGAGCCTCTGCCCATGGATCGCCTGCTGGGCGCTCTGCCTGCGGCGGTGAACGATCTGGCCGACAACAACTGGTTCAATGCTGCTCACAGCATCATGACCACCGATACGCAACCCAAAATCGTGTCTCGCCAGATCCAGTTGTCGGGTAAAACCATCACACTGACCGGCATCAGCAAGGGCGCGGGCATGATTCGCCCCAATATGGCCACCATGCTGGGTTACCTGGCTACGGACGCCGGTATTGCTCCCGAACTGCTGCGCGATATGTGTCGTCAGGCGGCAGACCGCTCTTTCAACCGCATTACGGTTGATGGCGACACCTCCACCAACGACTCCTTCATCATCATGGCAACCGGCCAAAGCGGTGTCACGGTAGAGTCGATTGCAGACCCGAACTACAACACCTTGCTGGATGCCCTGGTCGACGCCTCGCGCGAACTGGCCCAGAAAATCGTGCGTGACGCCGAAGGCGCCACCAAGTTCATGACCATTCAGGTTGATGACGCCGGCTCCAGCGAAGAAGCTCTGAAAGTGGCTTACGCCATCGCTCACTCACCTCTGGTGAAAACAGCCTTCTTTGCCTCCGACCCGAACCTGGGCCGTATTCTGTGCGCCATTGGCTACGCCGGCATTAGCGATCTGGACGTGAGCAAATTGCGTCTGTGGCTAGGTGATGTGCTGGTAGCCGTGGACGGTGGCCGCAACCCCGACTACCAGGAAGAAGATGGCCAGCGCGTCATGCAGGAAGCCGAAATTCTGGTACGTGTTTCTCTGGGCCGTGGCCAACACAGCGAAACGGTTTACACCTGCGACTTCTCGCACGAGTACGTCACTATCAACGCGGACTACCGCTCCTGATAAAAAAACCGTCTCTACCCAATCGGTGGAGACGGTTTTGACATACAGACAAGCCCGCCACTGGCGGGCTTGTTCTATTTCTTGCCCATGCCCTTGACCAGCGAGAGCACCGCCAGAATCAGGAACACGACAAACAGGATCTTGGCAATCGAAGCAGCACCAGCGGCAATGCCACCAAAACCCAGCACAGCAGCCACGATAGCTACAATAAAAAAGATTACGGCGTAGTAAAGCATACGATTCTCCTCATCATCAGTACGTACAGGGACAGCACCTTGTCTGACGGACCATCTCAACGACAGCTCATGAAATACCTACAGACAAAAAAAGGTTCCCACCCGCTAACGGTCGTACTTGTCGTAGAAGTCTTTAACCTCGCGCTCCGCCTCTTCGCGGGTACGGCCATAGCGCTCTTGCACCAGACCGGCCAATTGCGTGGCATCCCCTTTCACCTTGGCCCACTCATCATCCGTAATTTCGCCCCAGACGCTGCGGGCTTTACCAGCCAGTTGTTTCCATTTGCCTTCGATCGTGTCCTTATTCATACGCTTCCCCTTAGTAGGTCCGAAAAATAAATGACTTACGCTTCTGTGAACGCAACAGCTCTACCGTAGCGGAAGGCGAGCCACTCAAAGGCCACAGATTGAGGAGAAATGTAACAAATTAGCGATATGCCCTGTTCTGGACGAGGCAGGTCCCCTCACACGTCCTTTACGCCCCCAAGACAAGGGGCCTACCCTGCCTACCCAGTGAAAAACGAAAGGATTGGATGCAAAATACAGACAGGAGAAGGCCCAAGCCATTGACAGCAAAGCCTTTTTGTCCTATTATTTTTTGCTTGGCATTTTGCGTGTCAAGATTTTTTTATGTTAGATGGCATTACAGCGGGCTGTTATTGGCCTTTTACGCGATGCCTGTTTGACTCTTTAAGGGATTCCCTATGTACGCGGTTATAAAAACCGGCGGTAAGCAATATCGCATTACTGCTGGCCAAAAACTCAAAATAGAACAGATACCGGCAGACATTGGGCAAGAAATTTCGCTTGACCAGGTTCTGTCCGTCGGCGAAGGTGAAGCACTGCAAATCGGTGCTCCTTTCGTTGCTGGCGCTGTGGTCAAGGCTACTGTTCTTGCGCAAGGCCGTCACGACAAAATCAAGATTTTCAAAATGCGCCGTCGCAAGCACTACCGCAAAACGCAAGGCCATCGTCAAAACTACACCGAAATCCGCATCGAAGCGATCAACGCCTAAGTTGTTGCTAAAAGCGAATTTGGTATTTTCTTCATCTAGGAGCTAAAGAAATGGCACAGAAGAAAGGCGGCGGCTCTACGCGGAACGGCCGTGACTCACAGGCCAAACGTCTGGGCGTTAAAGTCTACGGCGGTCAGGTAATTTCGGCTGGCGGCATCATTGTTCGTCAGCGCGGCACTCAGTTTCACCCCGGCGTGAACGTGGGCATTGGTAAAGACCACACACTGTTCTCCCTGGTCGATGGCAAAGTTAAATTTTCCATCACTGGTGCTCTGAACAAGCGTACCGTTTCGGTCGTTGCTGGCGAATAAGCCACCCGATCAAAGCGTACTCGCTGCGAAAAAGCCCTGCCGCCCTAGGCAGGGCTTTTTTTATGCATGGCCAACCTGCCATCGCCCAAACCCGCCCACCCGGCTTAGCCAGTCTCCCTACGGCCACAGCAAGAGATAAAAAATCGGCCACTATCACGGCACATACCGGCAGATAAGCCAATCTCCTATACACTAAGCAATTGGGGTTTTTGTTTAAAATGGTCTGCTCCCAGACCAGCAGCCCATACGGTTCTGCGGCCCCTGGACCTATACAGCACTCATCACCATGAAATTCGTAGACGAAGCGACCATTGAAGTGGTCGCAGGCAAAGGTGGAAACGGCGCTGCCAGTTTCCGCCGAGAAAAATTTATTGAAAAAGGTGGCCCCAATGGCGGCGACGGTGGACGCGGTGGCAGCATTTATGCCGAGGCCGACCGTAACGTCAACACCTTGATCGACTACCGCTACGCCCGCCTGCACCGCGCTCGCAACGGCGAAAACGGCCGTGGGTCCGACCAATA
Organism: Alcaligenes sp. NLF5-7; assembly: GCF_024266725.1. Lineage (NCBI taxonomy): Bacteria > Pseudomonadati > Pseudomonadota > Betaproteobacteria > Burkholderiales > Alcaligenaceae > Alcaligenes > Alcaligenes sp. NLF5-7. The sequence continues at coordinate 2,390,099 of NZ_CP100755.1, read as the reverse complement.
TGGCGCGGGTGGCGAGGACATCACCCTGCGTGTGCCCGTTGGCACCATGATTTTTGACGCAGAAACCGGCGAGCAGCTGTTTGACATGAAGCGTCATGGCGAAAAAATAACCCTGGCCCAAGGCGGCGCCGGTGGTTTGGGTAACCTGCACTTCAAATCCAGTGTGAACCGTGCCCCGCGTCAATTTACCTACGGCAAGGAAGGCGAGCATCGCAAGCTGCGTCTGGAACTGAAGGTGCTGGCTGATGTCGGTCTGCTGGGTATGCCCAACGCCGGTAAATCCACGCTGATCACCCGCATTTCCAACGCCAAGCCGCGCATTGCGGATTACCCCTTCACCACCTTGCACCCCAACCTGGGTGTGGTGCGTTCGTCCGAAGCCCACAGCTTTGTAGTGGCCGATATTCCTGGCCTGATCGAGGGCGCTTCCGAAGGTGCCGGCCTGGGACACTTGTTCCTGCGCCACCTGACCCGCACCCGTATCTTGCTGCATCTGCTGGACGTATCCAGCCTGGACCCGGACGAGGATGTTGTAGCCAAAGTGGCTGCAGAGGCCCGTGCCATTGTTGAAGAACTGCGTCTGTACAGCGAAGAGCTGTACGCCAAGCCACGCTGGCTGGTTCTGAACAAGCTGGACATGGTCTCGGACCCGGAAGACCTGAAAGCCCGCCTGCTCAAAGAGCTGAACTGGGAAGGCCCGGTCTTTGGTATCTCCGCCCTGACCGGTGTCGGTACACAGGATCTGGTCTATCAGCTGCAATCCTGGCTGGATGAAGAAAGCCGCAAAGAGCATATCGAGCAAGATATTGCCGACGGCACCCATATTTACGACGAGAGGTTTGCCCCAGACTGATCGTGCTACACAGGTCCAGGATCTAGACTCCAGGACTGAACCCCAAAATGCCCGGAAGACGCGGTTAAGCCAACCGCCCTACTCCTGGCATTTTCTCTATTTACACGCCAAGCGATGGATTTCTGAACTCGTCATGCAGCACTCTTCTCATTCTGAATCGGCCGTTGCGCAATCGCGCCGATTGGTTATTAAAGTAGGTTCCTCCCTGGTCACCAACGAGGGCAAAGGGATTGACCTGGATGCCGTAGAGCAATGGGCTACCCAGATTGCTCAACTGCATGCCCAAGGCAAGCAATTGGTGCTGGTTTCCAGCGGTGCCATTGCCGAAGGCATGGCTCGCCTGGGCTGGCCGCGCCGACCGAAGGCCATGAATGAGTTGCAAGCGGCGGCGGCCGTCGGCCAGATGGGCTTGATTCAAGCCTATGAAGTGGCTTTTGCCCGCCATGGTGTGCGCACCGCTCAGATTCTGCTGACCCATGAAGATCTGGCCGACCGCCATCGCTACCTGAATGCACGAGGCACCATCAACACCTTGCTGGACCTGGGTGTAGTCCCCATCGTGAACGAGAACGACACGGTGGTCACGGATGAAATCCGCGTGGGCGACAACGATACATTGGGCGCACTGGTCACCAATCTGATCGAAGCCGAAACCCTGATTATCCTGACCGACCAGGCTGGCCTTTACAGTGCCGACCCGCGCAGCAATCCTGATGCGCAGTTCATCTCGCTGGGACAGGCGGGCGATCCGACGCTGGAAGCCATGGCAGGCGGCTCGGGCAGCAATATCGGCACCGGCGGCATGATCACCAAAATCCTGGCCGCCAAACGCGCTGCGCAAAGCGGTGGCCACACCATTATTGCCTCTGGCCGCGAACAGCAAGTCCTGTCCCGCCTGGCGCAAGGTGAGCGCATCGGCACCGAGCTGCGCGCCACCTTGCCCGTACGCTCGGCCCGCCAACGCTGGCTGGTCGACCAGTTGCGTGTGCGTGGTCGCGTATCGCTGGACGAAGGCGCTGTACGTGCGCTGGTAGACGGTCACAAGAGCCTGCTGCCCGTCGGTGTCACCCATGTAGAAGGCGAATTTGACCGTGGCGATGTCGTTGCCTGCGTGGATAAGCACGGCGTGGAATACGCCCGTGGTCTGATCAACTACTCCTCGGACGACACCCGCCGCATCATGGGCCAACCCAGCCACCTGATCAATGAATTGCTGGGCAGCGAACACGATACAGAGCTGATACACCGTAACAATATGGTGTTCCCACGCAGTGCACCGGATCAGGACTAATCCTTGACCCCTACCCTGCCCGCCTGTTGAAATAGACGGATAAAACGTATCGAATTGCGACAGTGCGCGCGGTTTTTGCGCGCCTGATTGCAACACTTTCCCTTTCGGGCGATGCGCCCAAGGAACCGTATGAAGATCCTCGTGCTAGGTGCTGGCGTAGAAGGCGTAACCAGCGCTTATTATCTTGCCCGCCAAGGACACAGCGTAACGGTCATCGACCGCATGGCTGGGCCCGCTCTGGAAACCAGTTTTGCCAATGCCGGTCAGTTGTCCTTTGGCTATGCCTGCCCTTGGGCTGCGCCGGGTATCCCGCGCAAAGCCATCAAGTGGATGTTCGACGAGCATCCGGCCCTGACGATTCGCCCGGATGGCACGCTGACACAAATCAAGTGGCTACTGGCCATGTGGCGCAACTGCACAGCAGACCGCTACGCCATCAATAAAGAACGCATGGTGCGTCTGGCTGAATACAGCCGCCACTGCATGGCCGAGCTGCGCGCCCAGACCGACATTCAATTCGAGCACCGTGCCCAAGGCACCTTGCAGCTTTTCCGTACGCAAAAGCAGCTGGACGGCATTGCTGCCGACATCGAGGTCCTGAAAGAAGCTGGCGTGCCTTACGAGCTGCTGTCCGCCTCCGAATTGCACACGATTGAGCCGGCTCTGCGCCACGTAGAGCACAAACTAAGCGGTGGCCTGCGCTTCCCGGAAGATGAAACCGGCGACTGCCAGATGTTCACCCGCCGCCTTAGCGAATTGGCCGAGAAGGAAGGCGTGGAATTCCGCTGGAACCAGAACATTCAGCGCATTCACAGCAACGGCACGCAGATCAGCGGCGTCCAAAGCTCCGATGGCCTGTTGACTGCCGATGCCTACGTGGTGGCCTTGGGCTCCTGGTCTACGGGTTTGATGAAAGACCTGCAGGCCATCCCGGTCTACCCGTTGAAGGGCTACTCCATTACCGCCACAATTGCGGATGCCTCGCGTGCGCCTCAGTCCACTTTGCTGGATGAAAGCTACAAGATCGCCCTGACCCGCTTTGATAATCGCATTCGCGTGGGCGGCATGGCCGAGGTCGTCGGCTTTAACAAGCGCCTGAATCCCCGCCGTGAACAGACCTTGCTGATGGTCCTGAATGATCTGTTCCCCGGCAGCTACCAAAGCGATGCAGATCTGCATTTCTGGACCGGCCTGCGTCCCAAGACGCCGGACAGCACCCCAATTGTGGGGCGTAGCCGCTACTCCAATCTGTTCCTGAACACCGGCCACGGTACGCTGGGATGGACCTTGGCTACCGGCAGTGCACAATTGCTGGCTGATCTGATCAGCAACAAGGAGCCTGCCATCCGTGCAGACGACTTGTCGGTGCAGCGCTACTACTAAGCCCTGCCCCCCACAGCATGAACAAAGGCTCTGCCGGTATAACCGACAGGGCCTTTTTCAACTGCCCTGCCCTGATGACATCCTGACTAGGCCAGCAACTGGCAATTAGCAGCGAACATATAGCCCCAGTTATGAATCGAGCGGATAGGCAGAACCGTGCCTCCCTGGTTGAATTTGCGTCTCATACGGCTGACCAGAACGCCCAGGCGGTTGATATGCGAAGCACCGGGTGGATTGCTGATTACATCCGTTTTACTAGCCACAGCCCGCATCAACTCGTAATGACTGGCCCGGCGATCCTCTTCGCGCAGCAAGCGGACGATGAAGGCGCGCTCCGTGCTGGTCAGGCTAAACGAGATCCCGACAGGCGATATCAAGGCCCAGCCCTCCTGATCCAGCACCCACTCCTGGGGCTGAGACGGTTCAGGAATGATGGGCATCTGCATCATGCGCCGCTGCAAGCTGTGCAAACTGGCTGCCAGCAACTCCAAAGACGCATCCCTGGGGCAAAACTGATCTCCGCCGCTATGCAAGGCTTGCAGCATGGCCGAGTCCGTCGCATCAGACTGCATCAGGATTCCAATTTGCGGACACAGCATACGTAAGCGCACGGCCGCCGAGCAGATTTCCGCCAAGGCCCCGCCCAACCAGGCAATACATATCGAACCGGCGTAACGGCCCCGCGTTTGGGCCAACTGCAGCAAAGCCGTCGCATCCGGACAAAAAATAAGACGATAACCACGTTCTGCCAGAGCCTGAATTTGTTGTTCTAGTAAGTTTCGATCAGGGATAGACGTGGCCAGGTACAGAACAACAGGACCGCCAGCAATTTCATTTGCAACCGACATAGTTGATACCTTAACTATAATGACATCTGATGACTATGCCGGACAGTATAAATCACGACTGTGATTTTTAATTAAAACCATCGTGTTTGGCTTTACATCAACAATCTGTTGTGTGAAACATTTCTCCGAACGCCTTCGCCACGCACGTCAACATCGCGGTCTTTCTCAGGCAGATTTGGCACGTCTATGCGGATTGACCCAGAGCGCCATCTCCAATTATGAAAATGGCACTCGTCGGGATGCACGTGAAATTCTGGAGTTGAGCAGAGCCTTGAATGTCAGCGCTTTGTGGTTGCGCAAGGGTATCGGCACGATGGAGTTCACGCAGGACAGCTACACATTGTCCGAACCCCTGGATGGTCCTCCCATTGTTACCTGGCCTTTCCGTCTGTTTTCCGTCGATGAAGTGGTTGCTTTGGCAGATGGCGAACGTGATTTGCTCGATCGCACTTTGCGTCATTTACTGGACGGCATGAAAAAACGCTAGGCACCGTACGTTCTACCCGCCTATACCGCCTGCCTTGTTAAACACCCCTGACATTCAAGCTTTAAGCACAGGCTTGAACCCGACAAATCTGGTGCTGCTCCCATCTTAAGCTTCTCTTCGTTTCATTCAGCCGGTTAAGCCAGACATTTTTATCACATACGACATCTTTACTCAAAACCATCGTGCAGGGCGTTCCATGAACAATCTGTACTGTGAAACACTTCTCTGATCGCCTCCGCCACGCCCGCCTGCAACGCGGCTTTTCTCAAGCCGAGCTGGCTCGTCTGTGCAACCTCAGTCAAAGCGCCATCTCCAATTACGAGAGTGGTACGCGGCGTGACGCGCGCGAAATTCTGGATCTGGCCAAAGCCCTGAATATCAGTGCTCAATGGCTGAAAAACGGGCTGGGCAATATGGAGCTGAGTGCAGCCCATGCTACCACCTTGCAAGACTCCGGCGAAGGCCCACCGATTGTGACCTGGCCCTTCAACCGCTTTTCCGTGGACGAGATTGTGGCTTTGCCACCCAAAGAGCGTGACCACCTGGATCAAACCATCCGTCATCTGCTCAACGGTATGAAAAGAAAATAAGCCTTATACGTCCACAAGCAGCTCCAAGATACCTATACTTGTCAGCACGCAGGGGTACTCGCCATTTGGCGGGTTGAGATAAACCCTCGTACCAGTACGGATAATGCCGATGCTGGGAGCGTGTGCCACAGGTGCAATGCCTGCACGGCACTTCTTCCTATATCGGCTCCACCATTTCTTTGGAGCTGCAATGACAAGCAAAACCCCTTCTTTTACGGCCACAGCGGCCAGCGTAGACCCGGCTGCGATCCAGCCCTTACCCAACTCCCGAAAAATCTACCAAACCGGCTCACGGCCTGATCTGCGTGTGCCTTTTCGGGAAATCTCCCTGGCTGATACGCCCAGCCACTTCGGCGCCGAGCCGAATCCTCCCTTAAGCGTTTATGACACCAGTGGTCCTTACACGGACCCCTCGGTACAGATCGATATTCGCAAAGGCCTGCCACCGCTACGCCAAGCCTGGATCAGCGAGCGCAAGGACACCGAGTTGATGGCGGGGCTCAATAGCCAGTACGGTCAGGCCCGCCAGGCCGATCCGGAGCTGGATACTTTACGCTTCGAGTTGAAGCGCCAGCCACGACGCAGTATTTCGGGCGCTAATGTCACGCAAATGCATTACGCAAGGCGCGGCATCATCACTCCCGAAATGGAGTTTGTGGCGATTCGGGAAAATCTGCGACGTGAGCAATACATTGAAAGCTTGCGCGCCAGCGGTCCGCAAGGTGAAGAGATGGCTCGTCGCCTGACCAAGGTACACCCTGGTCAAGGTTTCGGTGCCAGCTTGCCCACCACGGTCACCCCCGAGTTTGTTCGTGATGAGATTGCGCGTGGCCGAGCCATTTTGCCCGCCAATATCAACCACCCGGAAACCGAGCCCATGATTATTGGCCGCAACTTCCTGGTGAAGATCAACGCCAATATCGGTAACTCCGCCCTGGGCTCCACCATTGGCGAAGAGGTCGAAAAAATGACCTGGGCGATTCGCTGGGGTGCGGACACCATCATGGATTTGTCCACGGGCAAGAATATCCATGAGACGCGCGAATGGATTATTCGCAACTCGCCGGTTCCTGTCGGTACGGTGCCTATTTACCAGGCCCTGGAAAAGGTCGGCGGCATTGCCGAAGATCTGACCTGGGATATTTTCCGCGACACCTTGATTGAGCAGGCCGAGCAAGGCGTGGACTATTTCACCATTCATGCCGGTGTGCGTTTGCCCTTTATTCCCATGACGGCCAGCCGCATGACAGGCATTGTTTCGCGCGGTGGTTCCATCATGGCAAAGTGGTGTCTGGCGCATCACCGCGAAAGCTTCCTGTACGAGCATTTCGAGGACATCTGCGAGATCATGAAGCAGTACGACGTGGCTTTCTCGCTAGGCGATGGCTTGCGTCCCGGCTCGGGCTATGACGCTAATGATCAGGCACAATTCGCGGAACTGCGTACCCTGGGCGAGTTGACCCAGGTAGCGTGGAAGCATGATGTTCAAGTCATGATTGAAGGTCCTGGTCATGTGCCTTTGCATTTGATTCCAGAGAACATGCAGTTGCAGCTGGAGCACTGTCATGAGGCCCCCTTCTACACCTTGGGGCCTTTGGCAACGGACATTGCGCCGGGCTACGATCACATCACTTCCGGTTTGGGTGCAGCGATGATTGCCTGGCAAGGTACGGCGATGCTGTGCTATGTGACGCCCAAGGAGCATCTGGGCTTGCCGAACAAGAAGGACGTGAAGGACGGCATCATCACGTACAAGATCGCAGCACATGCCGCGGACTTGGCCAAGGGACATCCTTCGGCGGCATTCCGGGATAATGCCTTGTCCAAGGCGCGCTTTGAATTCCGCTGGGATGATCAATTCAATCTGGGTCTGGACCCGGATACAGCGCGTGAGTTCCACGACGAGACTTTGCCGAAAGACTCGATGAAAGTGGCGCACTTCTGCTCCATGTGTGGCCCCAAGTTCTGCAGCATGAAGATTTCGCAGGATGTACGGGACTATGCCAAGGCTAACGGTCTGGATGAGCAGTCCGCTGTGGATCAGGGGATGAAGGAGATGTCAGTGCAATTTGTTCAGCAAGGCAGCAAGCTGTATCAGGAGGCTTGATGCTGTGTTGAATACGGGCCGGGTGTGAACATGATCTTTGTTTGATCAGGCCTTGATGGGTTAAAGCCCTGGGTGGATTCTTTCTGCCTGGGGCTTTTTCTTTTTGGGGGCTTCGTCATTTCATTTATTGGAAAGCGAGGTTTAACAGTCAGAAGAGATCGTTGCTGAAGACGCCAGTTAAGCCTAGCTTCAGGGTGTCCGGGCTGAGGGTTTGCCGGTGCTGCGCACCGGTGCCCTTGTCAGGAGATAGCTACGGGCGCATCCTGAACTCGCCGGGTACTTGGTCCCCCGGACCAAGTACAAGCGTCCGGCTCAAACAGCAGGATGCTTGCACCCCTACGCTATCTCCCGACCGCGGCAAACCCTCTGAACCGCCCGGACACCCTGAAGCTAGGCTCAACTGGCTCACAATCGTTTTTTCTGGACGGTTCAAACTGCATCCTTGAATGGCGTGTGGCACTTTCTGGTCTGCGTCGAATCTCTGACCTCTGACCTCTGACCGACCTATCACCCATCACCTATCACCTATCACCTGAGACCTTTCACCTCCGACCCCTCTCCTCAGACGTCAAACCTCAGACCCAAGATCCGAAATCCCAAATCTCAGACCCAGACCCAGACCCAGACCCTCAATACATGATTGCTTGAATAGCCACGGTATGAGCCCTTGGGGGCGGTGGGGACCCGGAGGGGCGATTCAGAGTACTTGCCGCAGGCGGGGGCATCATCCGGGGTGCAAGCACTCTGCTGTTTGAGCGGGGCGCTTGTGGTTCGTCCGGGGGACGAACCACCCCGCGAGTTCAGAGTGCGCCCGGATGATGTCCTCGACAAGGGGACCGGTGCGCAGCACCGGCAAGTGCTCAAGCCCCTCCGGGTCCCCACCGCCCCCAAGGGCGTGCTCACTACCTGGTTCTACTCAATAATCAGCGCTGACTCCCAAGCAACGGTAACGCCCTCAACGACAACTGATAACCGTCAATTGCCAGCTCACGGCTAACAACAGACAACAGACAACAGACAACAGACAACAAGCAAAGAATACCGCCCTCAAACCGCGTCACTCCTCCCCGATCGAACACAAAAAAGCCCGGTTAAAAAACCGGGCCTTTTGTCAGCACGCCCTAAGGCGGCAAGCAGAGACTTACTTCTGCGGAGCGTACAAATACAACTCCACGCGGCGGTTCATGGCACGGCCTTCAGCCGTCGCATTATCGCCAATAGGAGCATTCGGGCCACGACCTTCAACCATCAAACGACCTTGTCCCACACCTTGCTGCGTCAGGTAATTCGTGACAGCGCTTGCGCGGTTAACCGACAAAGTTTGATTGGTCTGTGCCGACCCGGTGCTATCGGTATGACCGACAGCCTTGGCACGCAACTCTGGATGCTGATTCATGGCGCGAGCCACACTATCCAGAACAGGCAGCAAAGCAGGCTTTAACTGATAATGGCCGGTATCAAACGACACACTGCTAGGAATATTGACCCGCAAGCTGCCATCGGGCATTTCGGTCACATCCACACCCAGGCCAGTTGCGCCAGACTGCTGAACATCCTTTTTAATGCCAGACCAGTTGTACGCTGCAATACCACCAGCCAGTGCACCGATACCTGCACCAATCATGGCGGCCTTGCTGCTATCACCAATCAAAGCCCCAAGACCAGCCCCCACAGCAGCGCCGCCACCCGCACCCACTGCGGTACGACCACCTGTGCTCATATTGTCCATCGTGCCGCAAGCGGCCAAAAGGGAAAGAGCACCAGCACATGCTGCTAATTTTGCAGAACGAATGGAAATTGTCATTATTGGCTCCGTAATCTCAAATTAAGTACCAGGACCACTTGAATGCCTCCAATACTAGCAAGAGGCACCGCAAGCAGGTACTTCAAAACAGACTTCACTGCCTTCTTTAACAATTCTTGATCTTGCCAGCGACCACACAAACTGCAGTCACTGATTGCCTGGGGGCTAAGTACTTGAAAGCTTAGAACAACTCGGCACCCGAGTCGGCAACGACTTCTTTGTACTTCTTCAGATCATTGCTGACAAGCTCGCTGAATTCAGCCATGGTACCAGGCTCCACATCCGAGCCCATGGTAGCCAGTGCTTCACGCACGGCCGGATCCATCAAAGCCTTGGAATAAGCGGCATGCAGCTTGTCCAGCACAGGCTGTGGTGTACCGCCAGTAGCAAACACACCGAACCAGGTGCCCAAATCAAACGGTTTCACACCAGCCTGCTCCATGGTGGGAACGTCAGGCAGGAAGCTGGAACGCTCCAGAGTCGTCACAGCCAGGGCCTTGACGGTATCTGCCTTGATCAGCGGCGCTGCCGAAGCCAGGTTGTCGAACATGAAATGCACTTGGCCTGCCAGCAAAGCCGTCTTGGCGGGGTTGGCACCGGCGTAAGGCACATGCACGGAATTGATCTGGGCACGGGTGTTCAGGACTTCACCGGCCAGATGACCCGCACTGCCATTACCGCCCGAAGCAAAGTTCATTTGACCGGGATGCTCTTTGGCGTAGCTGATCAGATCCTGCACCGAAGCAATCTTGTTTTGTTCGGCAAACTCTTTGTTCACGATCAGGATGTTAGGCACCGAGGCAACCAGGGCGATAGGCGCAAAGCTCTTGACCGGGTCAAAAGGCACCGTCTTGTACAGCCAGGGGTTGATGGAGTTGATCGCCACCGCACCCATCATCAGGGTATAGCCGTCCGGAGCAGCCTTGGCCACAATGCTGGCACCGATATTGCCACCCGCACCCGACTTGTTCTCCACCACAACCGTGCCCAGGTCGCCTTTGACGCGTTCAGCCAGCAAGCGAGCCATGCTGTCCAAAGGGCCACCCGGTGGATAAGGCACCACGAACTGGATAGGTTTGGAAGGATAAGCATCCTCCGCCATTACAGCCGGGGCAGCCATGACAGCCGCAACACCAGAGACAGCCAGCAGCCACTTACAGACTCGAAACATCACTTTTTTTCCTTGAAATAAAAATGCATATGGGCTGCACAAGGCAGCCCATGCAGAGCAGCCACTGATCCTTAATGAATGATCTGGCTTAAGAACTCACGCGTTCTTTCACTGCGTGGCGAGTCAAAGAACTCATCAGGCGTATTTTGCTCGATGATTTCGCCCTGATCCATAAAAATGACCCGATCAGCCACTTTACGCGCAAAACCCATTTCGTGGGTCACGCACAACATCGTCATGCCGGTATGGGCCAGCTCGACCATCACTTCCAGCACTTCCTTGACCATTTCCGGGTCCAGCGCCGAGGTAGGCTCGTCAAACAGCATGATTTTAGGCTCCATGCACAGGGAACGTGCAATGGCCACGCGCTGTTGCTGTCCGCCAGAGAGCTGTCCGGGATACTTGTTGGCCTGCTCTGGAATACGTACACGCTCCAGATACTTCATGGCCAGCTCCTGAGCCTGGGCCTTGGTCTTGCGACGAACCCACATCGGCCCCAAAGTCAGGTTTTCCATCACGGTCAGGTGAGGAAACAGATTGAAGTGCTGAAACACCATGCCAACGTCACGCCGAATGGCCTCGACCTGGCGCACATCGTTGGTAAGCTCCTCACCAGCCACAATGATCTGCCCTTTCTGATGCTCTTCCAGGCGGTTGATGCAGCGGATAAGGGTGGACTTGCCCGAACCCGAAGGCCCGCAAATAACGATGCGCTCGCCGGGGGCCACATCCAGATTGATATCGCGCAGCACATGGAACTGCCCGTACCATTTATTGACGTTCTTTAGCTGAATAATGGCGTCTGCCATGCAAAACTCCTTGTCTGGCCAGCAAAGCAATAGGTCTTACCCAAGGCTTTGCTACCTGTGTCAGCGTTCATAACCCGTTTGCAAACGTCGCTCCAGCGAACGACTGTAGCGAGAGATGGAGTAGCAGAACACAAAATAAATCAGTGCGATGAACAGATAGGCTTCCCGGCTAAAGCCGCGCCAGGCCGCATCGGCCAGGGCCACTTTGGCCGCCTGGGTCAAATCGAAAATACCGATAATCACGACCAGGGAGGTGTCCTTGAACAGGGAAATGAAAATGCCTACCAGTGGCGGGATCACGATCTTGAGCGCCTGCGGCAAGATGATCTGACGCATGGTGCGCCAGTAGCTCAAGCCCAGCGAAGCCGCGCCTTCATACTGTCCCTTGGGAATAGCTTGCAAGCCGCCCCGCACGGTTTCCGCGATGTACGCCGCCGCAAACAAAATGATGGCGATCTGAGCACGCAGCAGCTTGTCAATGTTAAAGCCCTCGGGCATGAACAAAGGCAGCATTACCGAGGACATGAACAGCAAGCTGATCAGCGGCACGCCACGAATCAGTTCGATGTAAACCACGCACACTGCCTTGACGGCCGGCAAGCGCGAGGTACGTCCCAAGGCCAGCAACAAGCCCAAAGGAAAGGCGAACGCGATGCCGAAGGTAGCCAGAATCAAGGTCAGCGGCAAACCGCCCCACAGGCTGTTTTCCACATAGCTCAGGCCCAGCACACCGCCCCACATCAAAATACCCACGACGGTCAGGCCGACCAGCCACATCACAGGCAGCCAGGGTTTCCAGAACCAACGCACGCAGCTGCACACGATCAGCAAGGTCAGCAGGATGGAGGCCAACAAGGGGCGCCATTGCTCGTCATAGGGATAGATGCCAAACAGGATCAGACGGTGCTTTTCACGAATGAAAGCCCAGCATGCACCCGCACTGGCCCGACAATCCTGCGCGGTTTGCGCATCGAAATTGGCCTTGATGAACAGCCAATCGATCATGGCTGGCACAGTCATCAAAAGCAGCCAGGCCGACAACACCGTCAAAATGGCGTTCAAGGGAGAGGAAAACAGGTTCTGGCGCAGCCAGCCCAGGGTGCCCCGCTGCAGTGGCGGTGGCCCGCTTACGGTGGATGTAGGCGTATGACTCATTTAGCGCTCCACCAAAGCAATTCGGTTGTTGTACCAGTTCATGAAGATCGAGATCGACAAGCTGACCGTCAGGTAAGCCGCCATGATGATCAAAATGCCTTCAATCGCCTGCCCTGTCTGGTTCAAGGTGGTATTCACCACAGACACAATATCGGGATAGCCAATGGCCACGGCCAAGGAACTGTTTTTAGTCAGGTTCAGGTACTGGCTGGTCATGGGAGGCACAATCACACGCAGAGCCTGGGGCAGAACCACCAGACGCATCATGCGGCCACGGGACAGACCCAGTGCCTGCGCCGCTTCCCATTGTCCTTTGCCCACGGCCTGAATACCGGAACGCACCACTTCCGCCACAAAGGCCGAGGTATAGGTAATCAAACCGGCCAACAAGGCGGCAAACTCAGGCGATAAAGTTACGCCCCCTACAAAGTTGAAACCTTGCAGACGGGGCACATCCAGCGCCAAGGGTTCGGGGCTGATCAGCAAGGCCAGAACCGGCATCAGAACCAGCAGCAATATGCCAAAGCGAATGGTGGGGAAAGGACGGCCCGTTTTTTCCAGACGACGACGCGCCCAGTGCGCCATCAAGACCCACAGCACCACCGCCAGGCCCAGACCCATGAAGATCCAGTCCATGCCATCGCCCTGCAGGGTGGGCAGCTTCAAACCACGATTCGATAAAAATACGCCGCCCAGCGGATTCAAAGCCTGCCGCGGTCCGGGCAAGGTCTCGGTAATCAGGGCGTACCAGAAGAACAGTTGCAGCAGCAAAGGCACGTTACGCATCACTTCCACGTACAAGCCCGCCAGCCGGGAGACCAGCCAGTTCTTGGACAAGCGTGCAATGCCCAGCAAGGTGCCAAACACGGTGGCAGCAATAATGCCGATCACCGCCACTTTCAGCGTATTGACCAGACCGACCAGAATGGCCCGCCCATAAGTATCCGAGGGCTTATAAGCCAGCGCCGACTCGCCAATGGCAAAGCCAGCCTCTCGATTCAGGAAATCAAAGCCTGTAGAAATATTGCGAACAGCCAGGTTGTGCAAGGTATTGGAGACCAGATACCACACACAAAAGCCAAGCACACCCAAAATCAGCACCTGGTAAATAATGCCGCGTGTGAACGGATCATTCCAGGACAGGCGCCGTTTAGGGGGGGCTGGCGCGGCAGGTGTATTTTGTGCCATAGCGTAAAACCCATGGATGCAGCACTACGCGTAGCCCTGCGAGGTGGCGCGCGTCTGGCCGAAGCCAGACGCAAGAACAAACAGCGAAGACCGAAATCTTAACGCACTGGCCAGCCGTACATCACACCACCGTCACGCCATTGCGCATTCAAACCGCGCTCCAGCTTCAAGGCGGTCGATTTACCCAGATTGCGCTCGAAGCTTTCGCCGTAGTTGCCGACCTGTTTAATTATGTTGTAGGCCCACTTGTTATCCAGCTTCAGACCTTTGCCCAGCTCGCCGGACACGCCCAGAATGCGCTGAATGTTCGGGTTATCGCTCTTGGTCTTTTCATCCACGTTCGCGCTGGTAATGCCATATTCTTCGGCTTCCAGCATGGCGTTCAGAGTCCAGCGCACCAGGGTGAACCAGTCCTCGTCGCCCTGACGCACGAATGGGCCCAGCGGCTCTTTGGAGAAATCCTCGGGCAGGATGTCGAACTCATCCGGCGTAGCCTGGGCGGCACGCATGGCTGCCAGCTGGGATTTATCGCTGGTAAAGCCGTCGCAACGACCGGAAGTAAAGGAGCGCATGGCTTCTTCAGGGTTGTTGATCACCACAGGGTTGAACTTGATCCCCTGACCACGGAACCAGTCCGCCAGGTTCAGCTCGGTCGTGGTGCCGGGCTGTACGCACACAGCGGCCCCATCCAGCTCTTTAGCGCTTTTCACGCCCAGGGATTTTTTCACCATCACGCCCTGGCTGTCATAGTAGTTAATGCCAGTGCTGACCAAACCCAAGGTCGTATCGCGAGAGATCGTCGCGGTGGTATTACGGGTCAGCACATCAACTTCACCCGATTGCAGGGCGGTAAAGCGCTGCTGAGTGGTCAAAGGCGTAACCTTGTATTTTTTGGCATCCCCAAAAACAGCAGCGGCGATCGCACTGCACATGTCCACGTCAATGCCGGACCAGACACCCTTACTGTCTGCCAGCGAGAATCCTGCAATACCCGTTGAGACACCGCACTGAACAAAGCCTTTCTTCTTCACCGAGTCCAGGGTTTCACCTGCCTGTGCATTAGCGGCCAAGGCCATCAACGCAACACTACATGCAATGGTTTTCACTAAGGTCATGGAATATCACCTCCTGTTTACTTTTGGTAAATGGATGCAGATTACAATTGCAGCTAAGCTGTGGTGTCCAATCGTAGAGCCAGACTGTCCAAACACAAATCGGGGGTTTCCCTCTAACAATCTGACTAATACTTTTACCTACGCCGACATTTTCATGCGAGCCCCGGCGGTCATTCCCCAGGGGCTTTCCAAGCAGATTCCTCTTTAATTGTGCGTCGCGATGATCGAGTTCCAACACGTTTTTAAATCGTATGGCCGCAGTAAAAATATTCTAGCCGACATTAATTTTCGCATTGATGACGGCGAATTCATTTTTGTTTCCGGCCCCTCTGGAGCAGGTAAATCCACTTTATTGCGTCTGATCGGAGGCCTGGAGCTGCCTAGCCGTGGCTCTGTCCAGGTCAATGGACACAGGCTGGATAAGCTGCCGGCCCGCGCACGGCCGTATTTGCGACGCGCCGTAGGCGTGGTTTTACAAGATACGCACTTGCTGCAAGATCGCAGCGCCCTGGCCAATGTACTCCTGCCCCTGGCCGTCATGGGTCTGGAGCCCAGCACGGCGCAGGCACGTGCCCGCGCCGCCATGGAAAAAGTGGGCCTGCGTGGCAAAGAAGATTTAAAGCCGGTGGAAATGTCGGGGGGTGAACAACAACGGCTGGCGATTGCCCGCGCTATTGTGAATCGCCCGGCTATTTTGATTGCCGACGAACCCACTGCCAATTTGGACGCTGATAACGCCAAACGCATCATGGATGTATTGATGGACTTTAACCGGGTGGGTGTCACCACCTTGATTGCTTCGCACGATCTGAATTTGATGGCACGCTATGCACGTCGAACCCTGTTGATTCAGGACGGCCGTTTTTCCGATCACCCAGGAGTGCTGGCATGAGAACCTGGCTGCGTCATCATCAATACGCCTTTCTGGTGGCCCTGCGCCGCCTGAAAGTGCAACCCTTCTCCTCCCTGTCCAACCTGCTGGTCATTGCCTTGACCCTGGCTGTGCCCGTTCTGGGAGCCAGTATCTTGCTGGCCGCTCAACCTGTCGTGCGCGAGATTCCGACCTCGCCCGAAATGACCGTGTTCATGAAGCAGAACAGCACGCTGGAACAGGCGCAAGCCTTCAGTCAGGCCGTGGGCAAAGAGTTTCAAACTGAACTGGCCCAGATCAGGCTGGTCAGCAAGGAGCAGGCGCTCAAACAACTGCAAAGCAACCCCAGCTGGACAGACGCCTTGGGCGCCTTGCCCAGCAACCCCTTGCCACACGCCATTGTGCTGACTCTGCATGAAACCCCGGACTTGGTGACGCGTGCCGACTCCCTGGCCAAGACCCTGCAAGGCCGCGAAGGCGTGGATAGTGTGCTGCTGGATAGCGAATGGGTGCAGCGTCTGGCTGCGATTCTGAGCTTCATCCGTATTGGCTTATGGATTCTGATGGCAGGTGTGGGCGTAGTGGTGATTGCCACTGTGTTCAATACCGTCCGTCTGCAAGCCCTGAACCAGCGTGAAGAAATTGCCGTGGCCCGTCTGGTCGGCGCCACCGAAGCCTTTGTACGCCGCCCCTTCCTGTATATGGGCGCGCTAACCGGCCTGACGGCCAGCGCTCTGGCATGCGGTCTGGCCCTGCTGGCACTGACCCCACTGAACAAAGCCTTATCCAGTCTGGCCCAAAGCTATGGCGTCCAGTTGACGCTCCGGCTGCCAGAATTTTCTCTGTTGCTGACAGCGGCTATTTTGGTCGCCATTTTGGGCGCCCTGGCAGCACGCTGGTCTGTTACCCGTAGTACCCAATATTGATGTCACTTCCTGAACCCCGTCCCCAAGATCTGGCCGAAAAAGTGGTGGCCTGGCAAAAAACTTCCGGCCGCCACCACCTCCCCTGGCAGAACACGCAAGATCCTTACCGCGTCTGGCTGTCCGAAATCATGTTGCAGCAAACCCAGGTCGCTACCGTACTGGGTTATTACGAGCGTTTTCTGGAACGCTTCCCCACCGTCAAGGATTTGGCCGAGGCCGAGCAAGACGAAGTCATGCCTTATTGGGCCGGTTTGGGCTACTACGCCCGCGCCCGTAACTTGCACCGCTGTGCCCGCGAGGTCATGGAGACATGGGGTGGCCGTTTTCCGGCTAATGCCACAGATCTGGCGACCTTACCCGGCATTGGCCGCTCTACCGCCTGTGCCATCGCCGCCTTCTGTTTTGGCGAACGTAGCCCCATCATGGACGGCAACGTGAAACGCGTGTTCACACGCTACTTCGGGATCTACGGGCCCATGCAGAAAAAGGCCGTGGAAAACGCTTTATGGGCCAAGGCAGATGAGGTCGTGGAACTCGCCCCCGCCAGCCTGGATATGGCGGCCTACACTCAAGGGCTGATGGACTTGGGCTCGCAATGCTGTACCCGCAGCAAGCCCACCTGTAGTCTCTGTCCGCTGCAAAGCGACTGCTACGCCCACACGCACCAGGCACAATCCGAGCTGCCCAGCCCCAAAGAACGCATTCGTCAGGATGAACGCTATGCGCATGTGCTGATTCTGGAGTTGAATGGCCAGGTTTTGCTGGAACAACGTCCTGACAAGGGAATTTGGGGTGGCCTGCTCACCCTGCCCCAGTTTGACGATGCCATCAGCCTGCAAACGGCGGCACTGCATTGGTCTAACGAGGAAGCTATTGCGCTGGCCTCTTTCCAGCATGTGTTTTCTCACTTCAAGCTGCACATCACCCCTTGGTTACTGCAAGTCGATGAATCTGTACTGGCCGAGCCAGTGGCAGGCCAGCAATGGCAGGACCATGAAGCACTGGAGCAGACCGCTTTACCTGCACCCATACGCAAGCTGCTGCTGGGTTTGTACCAGAGCAAGGATAGTGAACAATTACTTCTGAGCTAATGCCAAGATCCCCGGCCTAATCCGGGGGAATGGCGCTATGCAGGCCGCGCTGGCTTATCGTTGCTGATGCTCATCAGCATCCCGCAGGCTACACCCAAGGTCATCAAGGCCGTACCGCCATAGCTCAGGAACGGCAAAGGCACGCCTACCACGGGCAGAATTCCCGTCACCATGCCTATGTTCACGAACACATAAACGAACAGCATCATGGACATGGAACCGGCCAGCAAACGGCTGAATTGGGTGTGAGCCACAGCAGCAATCGACAAGCCGCGCAGGATCAACAAGGCGTACAGCACCAGCAGCATGATGCCGCCGTACAAACCGAATTCTTCGGCAAACACTGCAAAAATAAAGTCGGTTGTGCGCTCGGGCACGAAATCCAGATGGGACTGGGTACCCATCATGTAGCCCTTGCCGTAAACACCACCAGAACCGATCGCAATCATGGACTGGATGGTATGGAACCCTCTGCCCAAACGGTCACTACCGGGGTTCAGCAAGGTGCAGACACGGTGCTTTTGATAGTCGTGCAACACCACCCAATCCAGGTCTGGTACGCAGATATAGTCTTCGTAGTACAGCAAGGCGCTAATGCCCAGCACCAGCACCACCACAATGGGTACGATCAGCTTGAAGGACAGGCCTGCAAAGTAAATCACGCAGAAACCGGCCGCAAACACCAGCAAAGCCGTACCCAAATCCGGCTGACGCACGATCAGCAGGAACGGAATCATCAGCAAGATGCCTGCCACCATGAAGTCCAGCAGGCTCATCTTGGGCCGCTGATAGCGGTGGAAATACCAGGCCAACATCAAGGGCACGGAAATTTTGAGCATTTCCGAGGGCTGAATACGTGCCACCCCCAGGTCCAGCCAGCGCGTTGCGCCCTTGCTGGTTTCGCCAAAGAACTCCACCCCCAAAAGCAACACGACCCCGATCGAATACACCACCGGAGCCAGCTTCATCCACAAGGCAGGCGGAATCAGGGCGGCCAGCCACATCACACTAAAGGCCAACAGGAAATTACGCACCTGATCGGCAAAGCGCCAGTCTGTACCGCCCACAGCGGAATGCATGACGGTCATGCCCAGCGCAGCCATCAGCACCAGCAAAAGCAGCAAAGGCCAATCAAAGGCGGTGATGGCTCTCAGGCCCAGTTGCAAAAGTCGCTTCATTGCATCTGCCCTCGTTCCACCAACCAGTAATCAAAGACCTTGCGCACAATCGGTGCCGCAACCGACCCACCCCAACCTGCGTTTTCCACGATCAGGGCAACAGCAATTTTGGGGTTCTCTGCCGGGGCGTAGGACATGAACAAGGCGTGGTCACGCAAACGCTCATCAATGGCGTTGGCGTTGTACTTGGCACCGCGCAAGCTAAAAACCTGTGCCGTACCCGTTTTGCCAGCAGCCTGATACGCCGCACCCGCAAAAGCCCGGCGGGCGGTACCCAAACGCACCACATCCACCAGAGCACGTTTGACCACATCCACATTAGCCTGCTTCAGGGGGATCAGCTTGGCATCAATACGCACGGGCTGTTCAATTTCCGGATCATGGGGGCTGAGCGTCTGGGTGACCAGATGTGGAGGCCGCACAATGCCATTGCTGGCCAGCACGGCGGTCGCATGGGCCAGTTGCAGCACAGTAAACGAGTTATAGCCCTGGCCCACGGCCACCGAGATACTTTCCCCGGCATACCAGCGCTGTTGGGCCGGTTTTTTGTAGGCCTGACGTTTCCATTCAGTCGAAGGCAGAATGCCCTGGCGCTCGCCATCCAGATCAATGCCGGTTTGCTGACCAAAGCCAAACTGCTTCATGAAATCGTGCAGATTATCAACGCCAATTTCCGGGCCCAATGAGTAGAAATAGGTATCGGAGGATACCACCAGGGCGCGGTGCATGTCGGTAGAGCCATATACAGCGCCACCCGCGTTACGGAAACGCTGACCACCAAACTCAAAGTAGCCAGGGTCAGAAATACGGTCCGTCGCCTTGCGCTTGCCGGTTTCCAAAGCAGCCAAGGCCACAAAGGGCTTGTAAGTCGAGCCGATAGGATAGGTGCCGTACAGTGGGCGGTTAATCAGCGGGTGGTCGGGCGAGTCATTCAGCTTGCGCCAGTTCTCTACGTCAATACCGTCAATAAACAGGTTCGGATCAAAAGACGGGGCCGACACGAAAGCCAGCACTTCGCCAGTGCTGGGCTCGATGGCCACCAGCGCGCCGCGTCGTCCTTCAAACAGGGCTTCAGCCATTTTCTGCAGGCCAATGTCCAGCGACAAACGCAAGCTGGCACCCGGTACGGGGTCGACCCGGCTCAAGGTACGTACTGGACGGCCCGACGCGGCCACTTCCACTTCCTCTATCCCTGTGCGACCGTGCAGGGTCTTTTCCCAGGTTTTCTCGATCCCTTTTTTGCCAATGACCTGCGTGCCACGGTAGTTACCGGTTTGCCCGGTTTCTTCCAGGCGCTGCTGATCGCCCTCGGAAATACGGCCCACATAACCCAGCACGTGCGCTGCCGCCTCGCCC
Organism: Alcaligenes sp. NLF5-7; assembly: GCF_024266725.1. NCBI lineage: Bacteria > Pseudomonadati > Pseudomonadota > Betaproteobacteria > Burkholderiales > Alcaligenaceae > Alcaligenes > Alcaligenes sp. NLF5-7. The sequence goes on along the minus strand of NZ_CP100755.1, from coordinate 2,369,876 downwards.
TGCGGATATTCGCGCACCCAGCGAGCCTGCAAGGTCACACCAGGGAACTTGAAGGCATGGGCAGCAAACCAGGCGGCTTCATCATCGCTCAGGTTATTGCGCAACAGAATTTCAGAATATCGACTGTTTTGCGCGACGCTCTGCTTGAATCGACGACGATCACGTGGACTTAGCTCCACCAGCTCGCCGACACGATCCAGCATATCGTCTACCGGCTCGCCCAAACTGGCGGGTACGGCCGACAAGGTGTAGTCCCGGTAATTACGGGCCAGTACCTCGCCATTGCGGTCCAGAATCTCGCCTCGACGAGGGGTAATCGGGATGACGGCAATACGGTTTTGATCGGCTCGGGCGGCAAAGCCTTCGTAGCGCACCACTTGCAAATACCACAAGCGCACGCCCAGCACCCCTAACAGTACGCAGGCCAGAACGGCCGCTACCAAGGCGCGAAACAGAATGCGCTGGCGCAACTGATGCGAAGTTTTTTTGAATTCAAACATGGCCGCCCTACCCGTCAGGACGAACCGGAGTCGGACTCGTCCAGACGCCGCTGCGGCAAGAACAGCACGCTATCGGCCAGCGGCCACAGGGCGGCGGTCAACAGGGCGCCTCCGGCCCACTCCCAGCCAGACCACTCCCCTACCAGCCAGGCGTGCAGAACCCGCACGATCAACTGGGCCAGCAGCATGACAACTGCCATGTGCAAGAAGTGAGTCCACATGCCAAAATTCAGGATGCGCTTGCGTAGCAGCAATGCGCCGTACACGACCAGAATATAGGTCAGGGCATGTTCGCCCAGCAGACTGCCATCGTGCACATCCACCAGAATGCCCACAATAAATGCCAGTGACATGGGAACACGGCGCGGCTCGTGTACAGCCCAGAAAGCCAGTACCAGCATCAACAGATCAGGCGCAAAGGGCAGCAGGCGCCAGGGCAGCATGGAAACCAGCCACATCAGCAGAATCGAGCCCCACACCAACCAGGGACTGGAAGCGCGCGAAAACGGGCTGCTATCAATAGGCTGCAAACTACTCAAGGATGAGGACCGGGTTTTACGGCCAGAGGTGTCCGAGGACTCAGCGCGTCGCATCATTGGCATCGTCCTGTTCAAGAGGGCGCTCGCTCTCGGGCACTAGCAAAATCAGAAAATGGCGATAACGCTCGGGGTGCGACAAAGGCGTCACCAAGGCCAGCGCAAAACCGGACGCATCATCGCGCTCGATACTGCTGACCATTCCCACCGGCAGACCGGCAGGGAACAAGCCCCCGATACCGCTGGTGATCAAGGTATCGTTCGGCTCCAGATCCACATCAGCCGTCAGAAAACGCACTTCCACTTTGCCACCGGGGTTGCCACCGAAGGCAATCAAACGCAGACCATTGCGCAACACCTGTACCGGCACCGAGACTTTATCGTCCGTGATCAGCGCAGCTTCCGAGGTAAAGCGCGTGACACGCACCACCTGGCCAACCACGCCGCCTTCGTCAATAACCGGCATACCGGGTCGAATGCCGCTGGCCGAGCCTTTATTGAAGATCAGATGACGGGCGTACCCATTAGGCGGTTCGTACAGAACCTCTACCGCGACAGACGGTTGGGTAACCGTATCGGCCACTTGCAGCAAACGGCGCAGCTGCTCGTTCTCAGCAGACAGCTGGGCGGCATGGGTAGACAACTGAGCCAGCTCGATACGCTGGCGTTGCAAGGCTTCTTTTTCGGAACGGGCGGTGGAGGCCGCGTCGGTCCAGCTGCTGAAATAAGTAACCAGATCACGAGGGGCCAGCATGACACGCTGAAAGGGATACAGCACAGTGGCCACGGCCTGCCGCACGGGTTCGAGCACAGCATAACGAGCGTCAGTAATCAACAAGCCCACAGCCAGCACCAAAAGAGCGGCCAGACGCAGCTCAGCTGATGAGCCGCGCCTAAATAGCCGGATGGAGCCTTGTTCTCGCATTACTCAAGCACTCGATCGCTTGCCCCCACAGGCAGACACTGCCGTGAAGGCCAAGCAAAGATCAATCGTAAATGAATACGGACTCCAGACGCTCCAGATGTTCCAGAGCCTCACCGCAACCCCGTACCACGCAGGTCAGAGGATCTTCAGCCACCACGACGGGCAAGCCGGTCTCTTCTTGCAGCAGACGGTCCAGGTCATGAACCAGAGCACCACCACCTGTCAGGACGATGCCCTTGTCAGTGATGTCCGCACCCAGTTCTGGAGGAGTTTGTTCCAGAGCGGTTTTAACCGCGGAAACGATTTGATTCAAGGGATCGGTAAGCGATTCCAGAATCTCGTTGGACGACACCGTGAAACTGCGTGGCACCCCTTCGGACAAATTACGACCCTTGACTTCAATCTCGCGAATTTCAGTGCCAGGGAATGCGGAACCGATCTCTTTCTTGATCAATTCAGCCGTAGGTTCACCAATTAGCATTCCGTAATTGCGACGGATGTAATTAATAATGGCTTCGTCAAACTTGTCGCCACCGACGCGAACCGATCCTTTATAGACCATACCGCCTAAAGAGATCACTGCCACTTCGGTTGTACCACCACCGATATCCACCACCATGGAGCCGCTGGCATCGGACACGGCCAGGCCTGCACCGATCGCGGCCGCCATGGGCTCTTCAATCAGGTAGACCTTGCTGGCGCCAGCGCCCAGAGCAGATTCTTTGATGGCACGGCGTTCCACCTGGGTGGAGCCGCAAGGCACACACACGATAATGCGTGGGCTGGGAGCAAACATGCTGCGTGGGTGAACCATGCGGATGAACTGCTTGAGCATTTGCTCGGTAACCGTAAAGTCCGCGATCACACCATCCTTCATGGGCCGGATGGCTTCAATATTGCCAGGCACCCGACCCAGCATTTGCTTGGCCTCCTGCCCAACGGCCTGAATGATTTTTTTACCATTAGGTCCACCTTCATGGCGGATGGCTACAACGGACGGTTCATCCAGTACGATACCCTTGCCGCGTACATAGATAAGGGTATTGGCCGTACCGAGGTCGATTGCCATATCGCTGGAAAAGTAACTGCGTAGGAATCCGAACATGGGCGCGCAAAGTGTAAAGTGTTTGGGGAAAAGGCAGGTAAATTCGGCGCGGAACTCAAGCGTAAAACGACAGGCACAAGAACCAGGCAACGAATTCAAAAATACCTGGGAAGGAAACGGTCAATGATAACTTATAATTGCTCTACATTAGGACTGTTTTAATGGTCAGTTAAGTTCTGTAACCCCCGCATTTGCTGTAAAAGTGCCAAACTGTCCCTAACTGACGGATTTCCGCTTTTTTTTATTACTCATTTTCCAGTACCCACCCACATGTCTATCACTGAACAGGATGTTGCCCGTATAGCGCAACTGGCGCGCCTTGATCTTTCTGCTGAACAAGCCTCCCAGGTCGAGCACGATTTGACGCGCATCCTGGGCCTGATCCAGACCTTGCAAACCGTTGATACTCAAGGCGTTGAGCCCATGGCCCACCCTTTGTCCGCCCGCCAGCAGATCAGTCTGCGTCTGCGCGAGGACAAGGCCCTGCCTTCCGGAACGGTAGAAAGCCGCCAGGCCATGATGCGCAACGCCCCCGCCGAGCAGGATGGCCTGTTTCTGGTGCCCACGGTCATCGAATAAAGCAAAACCATGTCTTTTACCCCTGAATTCGCGACTATTGCAGCGCTGCGCCAAGCTCTGCAAAACAAAACCGTCAGTGCCCGCGAGCTGGCCCAGCAAGCCCTGGACAACAGCGCCCGTCAAAAAGAGCTCAATGCCTTCGTGCAGCAGGACGCTGCCCTGACCCTGGCCCAGGCCGATGCCGCTGACGCCCTGATTGCTCAAGGCAAGGCCGGTCCACTGACCGGCATCCCTATCGCCCACAAAGATTTGTTTGTCACCAAGGATTGGCAGACCACTGCCTGCAGCAAAATGCTGGAAGGCTACGTCAGCCCCTTTGACGCCACGGTCGTGACCAAGCTGCAGGCAGCCGGTGCTGTCTCGCTGGGCAAGTTGAACTGTGACGAGTTCGCCATGGGCTCGCGCAACGAAAGCTCGGTGTTTGGCCCCGTGCGCAACCCTTGGGATCACTCCATGGTGCCCGGTGGCTCCTCGGGTGGTTCTGCCGCCGCTGTCGCTGCTGGCCTGGTAGCGGGTGCGACTGCAACCGATACCGGTGGTTCGATTCGCCAGCCTGCCGCCCTGTGTGGTGTCAGCGGCATCAAGCCCACCTACGGCACGATTTCCCGCTTCGGCATTATTGCCTACGGCTCCAGCCTGGATCAGGCCGGCCCGATCGCCCGCAATGCACGCGACTTGCTGGACCTGCTGGAGAACATGTGTGGTTTCGACCCGCAAGACGCCACCAGCCTGGAATTTTGCGACGACCAGCCCAATAACGGCGCGCGCATTCGTCAGCAATTTGAACAGCAACAGGCTCAACAAGAAGCCCAAGGCAGCCAGCCACTGAAAGGCCTGCGTATTGGTGTGCCCGCCCAGTTCTTTGGCCCCGGCCTGGACCCGGTCGTTGCCGACGCCATTGAAGCCGCCCTGAAAACCTACGAAAGCCTGGGTGCAGAGCGCGTCACCGTGCAACTGCCCCTGACAGAGCTGTCTGTCCCTACTTATTACGTCATCAGCCCCGCTGAGGCCTCCACCAACCTGTCGCGCTTTGACGGCGTACGCTTTGGCCACCGCGCCAGCCAGTACACCGATCTGAACAGCATGATTTCGCGTTCGCGCTCGGAAGGCTTTGGCCCTGAAGTGGTACGCCGCATCCTGGTCGGCACTTATGTGCTCTCGCATGGCTACTACGACGCCTACTATCTGCAAGCCCAACGCGTGCGCCGCATGATTGTGGACGACTTCCAGAAAGTCTTTGAACAGTGCGACCTGATCCTGGGCCCCGTCACACCGGCTCTGGGCCGCAAGCTGGGTGCCACCATCGAGGATCCCACCACCGATTGGCTGGGCGACGTCTACACACTGGGCGTGAGCCTGGCCGGCCTGCCCGCCATGTCCATTCCTTGCGGCTTCAGCAAGGATGAGCGCCCCCTGCCCATCGGCCTGCAAATCATTGGCAACTACTTCCGTGAAGGCCAATTGCTGGCCTTTGCCGACCGCTTCCAGCAAGTCACCGACTGGCATCAACGTCAACCAGGACAACAATAATGGAATGGGAAATTGTGATCGGGCTGGAAACTCATACCCAGCTCTCGACCGAATCCAAAATCTTCTCCAGCAGCAGCACTCGCTTTGGCGCCTTGCCCAACACGCAAGCCAACGAAGTCGATATGGCCTTGCCCGGCGCTCTGCCTGTCTTTAACCGTGGCGCTGCCGAACGGGCCATTCGCCTGGGTCTGGCCGTAGGCGGCCACATTGCGCCGCGCTCCGTGTTCGAGCGCAAGAACTACTTCTACCCGGATCTGCCCAAGAACTACCAGATCAGCCAGATGGAAATTCCCGTCGTCAGCGGCGGTACGGTCAGCTTCATGCTGGACGGTGAAGAAAAAACCATCAATCTGACACGCGCGCACCTGGAAGAGGATGCCGGTAAATCCCTGCACGAAAACTTCCGTGGTCCCTACGGCGAGTCCAGCACCGGGATCGACTTGAACCGCGCAGGCACGCCGCTGCTGGAAATCGTGTCCGAACCTGAAATGCGCTCGGCAGCTGAAGCCGTGGGCTATGCACGCGCCCTGCACAGCCTGGTAGTCTGGCTGGGCATTTGCGACGGCAATATGCAGGAAGGCTCTTTCCGCGTGGATGCCAACGTATCGGTACGCCCCAAAGGCCAGAAAGAATTTGGCACCCGTTGCGAACTGAAGAACATCAACTCCTTCCGCTTCCTGGAACGTGCCATTCAATACGAAGCACGCCGCCAGATCGAGCTGATCGAAGACGGTGGCAAAGTCATCCAGGAAACGCGCCTGTACGACTCGGACCGTGACGAGACCCGCAGCATGCGCAGCAAGGAAGATGCACACGATTACCGCTACTTCCCCGATCCTGACCTGCCACCTCTGTTTATCAGTGAAGAGTGGATCGAACAGGTTCGTCAGGACATGCCTGAACTGCCCGCCCAGAAACTGGCTCGCTTCGAGCAAGAGTTTGAACTGAGCCGTTACGACGCCTCGCAACTGACGGTAGATCGTGCAACGGCTGACTTCTTCGAAGCCATCTTGCAGGCGGGCTCCAAGGCTAACGCGAAGCTAGCCGCCAACTGGATTCTGGGCGAACTGTCGGCTGCCTTGAACCGTGAAGAGCTGAACATTGAGCAGTCCAAAGTCAGCCCAGCACAATTGGCTCAGCTGATTGCCCGTATTGCTGACGGCACCATCTCCAACAAGATTGCCCGTGACGTGTTCGCGGCGCAGTGGGACGGCGAGCTCAATGGCGATGTGGACGCCATTATCGACGCCCGTGGCTTGAAGCAGATCAATGACGTAGGTGCCATTGAGGCCATGGTGGACGAAGTACTGGCCGCCAACCCCAGCATCGTCGAGCAGCACCGTGCCGGCAAGCCAAAAGCCTTCAACGCTCTGGTCGGCCAGGTGATGAAGGTGGCCAAGGGCAAGGCCAATCCGCAGCAGATCAACGAAATGCTCAAGCAAAAGCTGGACGCCTAAGTCCGGACTCTGCGCTTAACGGATACAAAAACACCAGGCCTTGGCCTGGTGTTTTTTTACTGCTGAACTTTGCTTGCCAAACGCAGATGATCAGACACCGTAGCGATCGCGGTAGGCTTTCACTTGAGGAGCATGAGCAGCCAAGGTGGTGTCATCCGCCAGCACCGCCATGATGTCAGCCAAAGAGGCAATGCTGATCACAGGAATACCGTAAGTCTGTTCCACTTCCTGCACTGCAGAATGCGCGGACAGTTCCTGATCGTTACCGGCGCGCTCCATGCGATCCAGAGCAATCAGCACCGCGGCAGGTTCTGCACCTGCGGCCTTGATGATCTGCATGGATTCACGCACGGACGTACCCGCTGTGATCACGTCATCAATAATCACGACCTTGCCTTGCAAGGGAGCGCCCACCAGGGTGCCGCCTTCACCGTGGTCTTTGGCTTCCTTGCGGTTGAAAGCAAAAGGCACATCACGATCACCGATTTGTGGATGCTCGGCCAGGGCAATTGAGGTTGCGGCAGCCAGAGGAATCCCCTTGTAGGCGGGACCAAACAGCATGTCAAAAGACACGCCCGAATCCAGCAAAGCCTGAGCATAGAAACGGGCCAGCTGACCCACACTACGTCCCGTATTGAACAGGCCGGCATTGAAGAAGTAAGGGCTCAAACGGCCAGACTTGACCTTGAATTCCCCAAAACGCAGCACTCCCTGTTCCAGGGAGAAGCGCACAAAATTGCGACGATTATCGTTATTAGCCGACATGACAGAGTATGAAAAAGATAGAGACGAAAGGCATTTTAGCGTGATGTGAGCCATCACTTGGCAGGTTCGGCCAGTTCTTCCAGCAAGAAGTCGATAAAACTGCGCACTTTAGGTGTCAAATAGCGACGGCTGGCATAGACGGCATGCAGCTGCTGCAGCTCTTCGGTGTAATCGGGCAACAGGCGAACCAGCCGACCACTTTCCAGATCATCCATCACCAGCCACTCCGGCAAATAGGCCAGCCCTGCTCCACCCAACGCACTGTAATAAGTCAGATTGGTGTTATCCGAACGCATGAAAGGATTCAGGCGCAAGGACTCCGGCCCGTCCGGCCCCAAAAATTCAAAACTGGGCTGCTGTAAATAACTGGGGCTGATAGCCGGCAGACGCATCACCTCCGCACAGTTACGCGGCATGCCGTGCTGGGCCACAAACTCCGGGCTGGCCACCAGATGAAAGGGCGTGGGGCAAATAAGACGTGCAATCTGATGCGGCGCAGGCTCGCGCATCACCCGCAAGGCCAGATCAAAACCTTCCGCCACCAAATCCACTTTGTGATTGCTCAGGCTCATGTCCAGAGTCACTTCCGGATAGCGTGTTTGGTAATCCTGCAACAGCTGCGCCACTTTGCGGTTGGCAAACCATACGGGGGCCGTCACTCTCAACACACCTTGGGGCTGATGCTCAGAACCCGATAATGCCTGCTGTCCGCGCTCCAGAGTATCGAGTGCCTGCAAGCAATAATCAAAGTAGGTTTGCCCCAACTCCGTCAGGCTCAAACGACGGCTGCTGCGATGGAGCAAGCGGGCGCCCAGCTGTTTTTCCAGATTGGCCAAGTGCTTGCTGACCATGGGCGCAGACATATCCAAGCGTTGCGCCGCCGCTGCAAAGCTGCCCGCTGCGACGATTTCCCGGAACACCCGCAGACTCTGAATCGTATCCATGCTTTCCTAATGAGAAAGTAACTAATGAAAATAGGCCTGTTTATTTCCTGATAGTAATTGATTAATCTTGAACGAGCGCTAACCCGGTGCCTGTCTGGGCCTTGAATGGGCGGGACCAGCACCAGGATGTCATCACGTCATGCCTGACACAGAGCTTTTGTCACTACGCCGGGCCAGTGCTTCGTTTACCGATACTGTCAACTTTCCAAAGGAACATACATGAGCGCCCTTACCTCTAGCTGGACTCCTCGCATCCTTAGCCTGCTGCGCATCGTTACAGGCTATCTCCTGCTGACACACGGTACTGCCAAGATCCTGGGTTTCCCCAAAGTAGACATGTTTGCCAACCTGCAAATCAGCTCCATTTACGGCATTGCGGGCATTCTGGAACTGGTTCTGGGTGTCTTGCTGGTGATTGGTCTGTTCTCTCGTTTTGCAGCCTTTATTGCTTCGGGCCTGTGCGCTTTCGCTTACTTTATTGGCCACGCCAGCGGCAGCACCTTCGCAACCCCTATCCTCAATGGCGGTGAGGCGGCAGTTCTGTTCTGCTTTGCCTTCCTGTACCTGGCCTTTGCCGGCCCAGGCCCATGGAGTATTGACGCAGGCCGCGGCAAAGCCTGACGCCTTGTTCAACCCCTTATCCCCTGCCCCTATCAGGGCAGGGGCAGGAGATCATCATGACAATGCCCACCTACTTCATCTCGCATGGTGGCGGACCCTGGCCCTGGATGCCTGAAGCGCAAACCATGTACGCCCCGCTGCGTGCTGCCTTGCAGGATATTCCACGCCAATTGGGGCGCACACCCAAAGCGATCTTGATGGTCTCCGCCCACTGGGAAGCTCAACAAGCCAATCTGCTGGTTGCCGCCGCAGCACAACCGAGCATGGTGTACGACTATTACGGCTTTCCGCCCCACACGTACGAGATTCACTACCCTGCACCAGGCGATCCTGCTCTGGCCCAACAGGTCTGTAATTTGCTGGAAGGCGCTGGCCTGCCCACTCATCTGGATTCGCAGCGTGGCTTTGACCACGGTGCATTCGTACCGGCTTATGTGATCTATCCGCAAGCCAAAGTGCCTATGGTGCAACTGTCCATTCACGCGAACTACGACCCGGCCCTGCACTACGCCATGGGCGAGGCGCTTGCGCCTTTGCGAGACGAAGAGGTGCTGATTATTGGCAGCGGTCTGAGCTATCACAACCTGCGCAATATGGGACCTGGCGGTGTGCAGCCCTCTGCCCAGTTTGATGCCTGGCTGCATCAAAGCCTGAGCCTGGAGGACCCTGCCGCCCGTCGTCAGGCCTTGATGGACTGGGAACAGGCCCCGGCCGCACGTGTTGCCCATCCCCGCGAAGATCACCTGGTTCCCCTCATGGTGGCCGCTGGTGCTGCGCGTGGCGACGCAGCGCATCGCTTCCACCACGAAACCCAGGCCTTTGGTGGCTTGACCGTGTCCAGCTACCGCTTCGGCTCAGCGTCGTAACAAGCTCTGACGGCCACTGACATCCAGGCAGGTTACGGGTTAAAGTGCTGACGCTATAAGGAGAATTGCCACGTGTTACGCGTCACCTCGTTAAACGTCAACGGTATTCGGGCCGCCTTTCGTAAAGGCCTGCCCGCCTGGCTGGAAGCCCAGAAACCTCATATTGTCTGCATGCAGGAAATCAAGATCAGCGAGCCTGATCTGACCCCCGATTTGACCAACCCCGGTCAATACCACGGGCATTTCCACCATGCTCAGAAAAAAGGCTATAGCGGTGTAGGCCTGTACCTGAACCACAAGGCAGAAAGCGTGGCCGAAGGCATGGCCTGCGAAGAGTTCGATGCTGAAGGCCGCATTATCCGCGCCGACTGGAACGACCTTAGTGTGATCAGCGCCTACCTGCCCTCGGGTTCCTCGGGCGACGAGCGTCAAACCGCCAAGTACCGCTTTCTGGATCATTTTGAGCAGTGGATTAATGGCTTGATGCAGGAACACCGTGATACCGGCCGCGAGTTCATTATTTGTGGTGACTGGAATATTGCGCACCACGAAGCCGATTTGAAGAACTGGAAAGGCAACCTGAAAAACAGTGGTTTTCTGCCAGAAGAACGCGCCTGGATGAGCAAAGTGCTGGGCGAACTGGCTTGGGTGGACGTGTACCGCAGCCTGCATCCCGATACCACGGACGAGTGCTACACCTGGTGGAGCAACCGCGGCCAGGCTTGGGCCAAAAATGTGGGGTGGCGCATTGATTATCAAATTGCCACCCCAGGTATTGCTGCCAAGGCGCGCGGTGCAACGATCTATAAGGAAGAGCGTTTCAGCGACCACGCGCCACTGACGGTTGATTACGACTGGAGCCTGTAAATCCAGCCTGAAAAAGCCAGCGCCTTAGCTGGCTTTTTCAATCATGTAGCGCACAACGCTGCGCAATTGTTCATCGGTTGCTTTGGGAGCTGCACCGCGTGGGGGCATGGCGCCCTTGCCGTTCAGCACAACTTGCATCATGGCATCTTCGCCTTGGGCGATCAGGGGCTCCCAACGAGCCTTGTCACCCAAACGAGGGGCATTGGCCATACCCGATGCATGACAGACCATACACGAAGACTTGTACAGCTTGAGAGCTTCGTCCGAGTTGGCATGTGCTGCAGGTGCGGCGGCCAGCAAAAACAAAGCGGCCATTGCGGAGTACATCATGGTGGCGGGGCGATAGGTTCTCATGGGTTTACCCTTTAAACAGTCGGCATGAACGCATACCTGGCTGATACTTCGTTTTCTGTACAAGAGGCCCGTTTTTCATGGTTCGAACCTCTTGCGTTTTCACTAGCTAATCACTATCCAATAACTGCCTTGAAGCCCGGACGGAAATGATGGGTGTTTCTGGTTCTCAATTCCGCATACCGGGTGCCAACCCTGCTTAGCCCTTGATCGGGCCGGGAGGGCTGACTTGCTTCATCAAGTCGTCGTTCCATTCGCCTTCGACCAGAACGTGACCTGCTGCGCCCAGTTCCATGGCTTCGATCAGGTTGTGGTTCACATAGGCGTACACACCAGGCTGCTTGAAGGTGTAGAGCGCCACACCGGCCGAACCGCCGCGAATGAACCAGGTTTCCAGGTTCTTGGCAGGTGGATCATCAAACTTGCCCAGTTCCCAAACCCAGTCACCGTGCCCACCGATCAGGTGAGGACGGGTGTCGCGGTTGGCCTGCGAGTGAATGAACAGCACGGTTTCACCCACGTTGGCCTTCATAGCACCGTCGCCCATCAAGGCACCGACCTTGCCGTTGAACACCACGTGGCTGGGGATCAGACCACGCATGGCTTCCAGGGTATCGCCGTAGCTTTCAGCCGAGGAACCATACTTTTTGAAGTTGCCCTTTTCATCACGAGGGATGTAGAGGTCAAACTCGCCAATGGTGTAGACACGGTCGTAATGCAGCGAGTTGCCCGCCGAATCCTTCAGGCCGTCGCGTGGCAGCACCATGACGGTACCGTGCATGCCCTGGACCACGTGCCAGGCTACCGAGCCTTCGGGTGCGCAGTGGTACACAAACGTACCGGTACGGTCGGCCTTGAAGCGCAAGGTGGCTTGTTCGCCGGGGTTCACGTTGGTCAACTTGGCACCGCCCAGCGCGCCAGTCGAGGCGTGAAAGTCGATGTTGTGCGGCATGGTGTTGCTGGCTGGGTTGACCAGGGTCAGCTCCAGGTAGTCGCCTTCATGCACAACCATGGTGGGGCCGGGCATGGAGCCATCAAACATCATGGCGTGCATGGTGGTGCCATCGCGATCGACCACGATCTCTTTTTCCACGATGCTCATGCGGAACTCCACCACGCGAGGCTCGGGACCTACTTTCTGCTCGTGCTTGTGGACCATAGGAGGCGCAACCAGATCCACCTTGACCCGCTCCAGCTTGGCGATCTGGGCTTCTGTACGCGCGGCCAGCCAGGGCGCGTTCTTTTTTGGTGCAGCCGTCTCGCGGGCTTGTACTTGAGCCGCCAGCAAAGTCGTTCCTGCGGCGACACCTAGGCCAGCACTTTTCAAGAAATGACGACGTTCCATACTACCTCCGGTTTGATCCAGGCGTGATGCCTGCTGATTAAATAGTTGATTGCTCTAACAGTTACAGGATGTATTTGAACGTACTTGGCCCAAGCCATCTTTGTTGCAGCGCAAGCATTGGCGATGAACACAAAAAAAACCGCCTTAAAGGCGGTTCCAGAAAATACCTGTTAACGATACGCAGCCACCCAATCCGCAAGGATCATCTGCTTAGCCGTTCTGCAACTGATCAGCTTTCGCGACTCTCTTGGACTGCCATCAGTTTGTCCAGGGCCGAGAACAAATGGCGCCGCTCAGCGGCGGTGAGTATCTGTTCCAATTCCTCCTCCAGTTTTCCGACCTGCTCTTCAGCAGGCAAGAGCAAAGTCTGGCCTTGGGCAGTCAGATGTAATTGCTGTAAGCGTCGATCCCGCGGATCTGAATGACGTTCGATCAAGCCACGCTTGACCAGACGCTCGACCACCGGCACCAGATTGGATGGCGAGATATCCAGCGTTTCACCCAATTGGCGCAAATAGATTCCCGGATTAGCATCGAGCAAGATCAAAATAGAAAACTCACTGGGCTTGAGATCATGCTCGGCAACACGATGCGCAAACAACTTATGAATATGAATTTCCGTACGCGTGAGGCGATAGCCCAGAAAGCGGAGAAGGCGTGACTGGTCAACCGCGGATTCGAGAGCACTGTCCATGAGTTGGTGTCTGACTAAAAAAGAAAAATGCCTGCAAGACAGTGTCGACACAACATCGACACCATCCTGAGTGGCACACCGTTGATCGGTGCAGACATCAATCATAGAGCATAGACCCACCAACCGTCTCAGACGAGCTTGTGCACAGGCACCGCGCTTGTCACTGCCGCCTCGATCCTGCTCAAGTAATAGCGGGCATCCAGCAAGCCATGATCAAAGAAATAATCGGCACTAGCCACCTTGCGCTCGCACAAGCTGGTATCGGCATGCAAGCGACTGACCCGCCCTGCCCGTGCCCAGGCAAATGCCATACACACGATGCCGACCAAGCGCAGATAGTCCTCCGCACACCGGGCCAGTACTTGCGTATCGTGTTGAGCGCAGGTGCATAAATGGGTCGTCACTATGTACAGTTGGTCACTCCACTGTCTTAATGCTTTCCCCCATGGACATTCTGCCAACGCCTCCAGACAGGCATCCGCTTCCCAGCGCCAGGCCTGGAGCAAAGGTTGCAAGGCCTCGGGCCCCACGGCGGCAATCTTGCGCTGTAGCAGATCCAACGCCTGGATCTGGTTGGTTCCTTCATAAATCATGGCAATACGCGCATCTCGAAGCGTTTGCTCAATACGATACTCATGTACGTACCCATAGCCGCCAAAAACTTGCAGTGCGTCGCTGGCCAAGGAAAAGCCCCGCTCTGTAAATAACGACTTGACGACTGGTGTCAGTAAAGAGGCCAGATCCTGCGCCCGAGTCTGCTCTTCACCCTCTGGCAAGCTCTGCGCCAAATCAAGCTGATGCGCTGTCCATGCCGCCATCACCCGCATACCTTCCGTCCAGACACGCAAGTCGGCGAGAATGCGTTGCATAGCGGGATGATGGGCAATAGGATCCGCTACTCCATTGGCCTGTGCCGGGCGGGGTTGCACCCGCATCTGATAACGTTCGTGAGCATAAGAGCGGGCCAATTGCCACGCCGCTTCTGCATGACCTAAGCCTTGCAACCCAACATGCAAACGAGCCGAATTCATCATCACAAACATGGCGGCCAGGCCTTGATGCGGTTTGCCTATCAGCCACGCATGGGCTGCCTCGAAACGCATCGAGCAAGTAGCACTGCCTTTGATGCCCATTTTCTTCTCAAGGCCATCACAGTAAATCGTATTGGGCACAAGCCCCCCCTCCTTGGGAATCAGGCGCGGGGCCAGGAACAAGGACAGCCCCCGTGTCCCGGCAGGGGCATCAGGCAGACGTGCCAGCACCAGATGAACGATGTTCTCGCTCATATCCTGATCGCCACCGGAGATGAAGATCTTGTTGCCATGCAGGCGGTAAGAACCTTCTTGTTCGGGCAGCGCCTGGGTACGCAGCAAACCCAAATCGGAACCGGCTTGTGGTTCAGTCAGGCACATTGTGGCTAACCAGCGTCCGCTAACGATATGCGGCAGATAGGTGCGGCGAATGTATTCATCACCATGAGCATTCAGGCAGGCATAGGCACCATGCAGAATTCCTGGATACATGGCCCAGCCATGATTGGCTGATGCCAACATTTCATGCAAGGCCGTATCGAGCAACTGAGGCAGGCCCTGGCCACCCACGCCGGGATCGCAGGCCAACGCAGGCCATCCAGCCGCCATAAAATCTGTATAGGCCTTGGCAAACCCGTCTGGTGTCAAGACCCGGCCATTCTCTAGACGACATCCTTGCAAATCAGCTGGCCCATTAAGCGGAGCCAAGACGTCGGCACAGAAGCGACCGGCAGCCTCAACTACCCTATCTGCCGTTTCCTGATCCAGCCCTTCGTAAGCCGACAAACGGCACCAATCCTCCTCCGCCTGCAAGCAATATTGCTGTACAAAACGAAAGTCCTCTAATGGGGGCTGATAATGCGATGCTTGCATACTTAAGTCCTCTCTTGCTGCGCCAAAATGGCGACCAGTTGACGATACGGGCCAATCGCCCGGGCCAGGCACACTGCTGACAACAAGGCTGCCAAGGCAGAGACCAAACCCAATGACAGCCCTACTTTCTGTTCGTCATGGAAAATAAAATCCGTGAAAAAAGCGACCAGAAAGGGCCCCATACCCAAGCCAATCAAATTAATCAGAAGCAGGTAAATCGACGTGACTTGTCCCCGCAATTGATTGGGGGTAATGGCCTGCAAGATAGGGGGGGCCAAGGCAACGGGCATCCCCAGAAAGAAGGTCGTTGCTGCCACAGCCACCAAAGCAAGCTCGGCAGAAGGGGCGAAGGCCAGCGCCACTCCAGTCACGATCAAAACGCTGGTGGCGGCCAAGGAAATCAGGATCGAGCCTACCAGCTTGCCCCGTGCTGTCAGATGGTCAGCCAGAAAGCCACTGACCAGCATGCCACCAATGCCAAAGCTCAGAATAATGACCCCATAGGCTGGGCCAATTTCACCAGGAGTCCACCCCCACTGGCGGATAAAGGTGGCGGGCAGCCAGGCCGTGACGCCGAACGTGATCATGGCAGTCAAGCCGGGAGCCAGCAGCAGTGGAAAGTAAGCCCGTTTATGGCGCAGCACATAGCGCCAATCAGGAGCGGGAGCCGAACCGGCATGTGGAGTCGAGTCAGTCCCTTTCATGCCCCGCCGCACCGGCTCGCGCACGGTCAGCATTAGCAGAATAAGAGGAATACCGGGCAAAGCCACAAAGATGAAGGCCGCCTGCCAGGGTTTGAAGCTGCCCAGCAGCGGAAACATCAGCGTGCCTGATTGGCTGGTCGCTTCAATAACCAGCCCACCCACAATAAATGCAGTCGCCGATCCTATATAAACCCCTGATGTATAGATACTCATGGCGCGGGCCCGACGCTCGGGCGCGAAGTAATCGGCCAACATAGAATAGGCGGCCGGAGACAGGGCGGCCTCGCCAATGCCCACAAACATACGGGCGACAAAAAGCGATGCAAAGCCAGTCACATAGCCTCCTGCGGCAGTGGCCAACACCCACACCACCATTCCGATCACAATCAGGTTCCGACGATTCCAACTATCCGCCAAGCGGCCCAGAAAAATTCCAACAAACGTATAGAAAATGGCAAATGCAAAGCCGTGAACAATACTGAACACCCAATCTGACAGATGCAAATCCTTCTTGATGGGCTGCACTAACAGGCCCAAAATCTGGCGATCCACAAAAGACAGCGTGTAGGCCAGCAACAAGACAATCGTGACGTAATACGCATAGCCCAAGGTTGAAAGCTGGTTGGAAGCGGGCATGCGTACACGGCCCGGCAAGTAAGGCAGGCTCAAGGCAAACTCCTGTGAAGGATGGGGAAGGAAATTAAATGGACTGGCATGAACAGCCAGCCCTGGTGGGCCTCAGCCGCTTTGGCCCTGAAGCAGCATCAAGGCATCTAATGCAACTACACCCTGACCTTCAGGCAGCACAATGACCGGATTGAGGTCTATCTCGCTAATAGCAGGCGTCCCACGCAACACCTGCCCAAGACGGATGATCAACTCGGCCAACGCTTCGCGATCAAGTCTGGGGGAGCCTCGATAGCCATGCAACAAGGCCGCTG
Source organism: Alcaligenes sp. NLF5-7 (assembly GCF_024266725.1). Taxonomy (NCBI): domain Bacteria; kingdom Pseudomonadati; phylum Pseudomonadota; class Betaproteobacteria; order Burkholderiales; family Alcaligenaceae; genus Alcaligenes; species Alcaligenes sp. NLF5-7. The sequence continues at coordinate 2,353,242 of NZ_CP100755.1, read as the reverse complement.
CCTGCAACTGATCGAGCTCATGCAATACCTCTGTCATGGAGAGATCAGCATCCAACAAGCGAACATCGCGCATGATCTCTGCCGTAACCCCCCCCATGCCTACTAAAATCACGGGTCCCCACTGCGGATCCTGACGCGCCCCTACAATCATCTCCAGGCCGCGCCGTCCCATGACCTCTACCAGCACACCATCAAGAACAATACTCACGTCGTAGTTAGCCACATTCTCATGCAGACGGTTCCAGGCCTGCTCTAAAGATGGCCTGTCGCCAACGTTGAGAATGACACCGCCTGCATCGCTCTTATGGCTTAACTGCGCAGACTGGGCCTTGAGCGCAACAGGCCAACCAAGCGTCTGGGCAGCCTCTACCGCCTGTTCCAGGCACGTAGCCAGTTCTCCACGGGCAAATGGTATGCCCGCTTGGGCCAGGATCTGCTTGGCCTGATATTCAGGAATGACGGTACGATCTGTCGGCAACACTAAAGCTTTGGGTTCGCTGTGACTACTGTCAAAGCTACGTGCTTGAAACGCTGTCAAACGTTGTACGGCACGCAAGGCCCGCTCGGTACTGGGGAAATATGGAACGCCCAGGCTACGCATTTGCTCAATGAACTCGGGAGGAACAGCCGCCCCCTCGTCCAATCCGGCAAGCACCACGGCTTTTCGGGGACGCAAGTCGTGTATGGCTCGCAGCACCGGTGGCATTTTGATGCCGCAGGTCACCGTATCGCCCTGAATCAGGCCAACAACAAGAGTGGAGAAGCGTTCGTCCCTCAGCAAAGCCGTCAAAGTACGGTAGTAAAGGTCCGGATCAACCAAACCTTGCGCCGTCAAGTCCAAGGGATTGCTCACACCCACAAAGCCGGGCAACACCGACCTTAGCTGCGGTGAGTCCTGATCACTGATCTCCGGCAGGTCCAGTTGCAGAGCCTCGGCCCAATCCAGGGTCAAGGCCTTGAAGGCCCCCGACTCACCCAGAACCGCTACGCCCGCAGCCGGCAAGGCAGGACAACGAATGGCAATCTCGGCGATATCACCCAGCTCTTCCAGCGTTTCAGCAAAAACAGCACCCGCACGCTCCATCTTGGTGCGCATCAATGAATAGTCGCCTGCCAGAACACCGGTATGTGTGGCCGCGGACGCGCGAGCCGCACTACTTTTGCCCGGATGAAGCAGTACAAGCGTCTTGCCCTGACTACGTGCCTGAGTAACCGCTGCCAGCATGCGCTCTGGATGACGAAACTGCTCCACAATCATCGCAATAACGCGGGTATGGCTTTGCTCCAGCAGGAACTCCACATAGTCCTCCGCAGCACTGGCCGCCTCATTGCCCGTCGAAACCGCGTAGGACAAGGGCAAGTTGCGACTGGACAAGGTGGTGCACAACACCGTCATCATCGCACCGCTTTGCGACACCACCCCAATGCACGGCTGTTGTTCCTGCGTCTTGTGCCGAATGTCAACTTGCACAAACGTCAATGGCACACCTTGCTGATAATTGATACTCCCCAAACAGTTGGGCCCTTCGATCACCATGCCAGCCTCAGCCGCGATTCGGGCAATCTCATTTTGCTCGGCTTGCCCCTGTATACCGGCCTCGGCAAAACCTGCCGTAAAGATGATCGCCGCACCGACACGCCGCTTGGCCAGTGAACGAACGGTATCCAGAACGGCCATTTGTGGAATCGCCAATACAGCCACATCCACGCCGTCAGGCAACTGCTCAACGGATGTCAAGCAAGGACGGCCTGCTATCTGGACTCGCCTGGGATTGATCAAGTAAATCTCGCCGGCAAAACCGTTTCGCTCCAGATTACCCAGTACCGATGCACCCAGTGCTCCGGGTGTGGCCGATGCGCCCACAATAGCTATGGAGCCCGGCCTTAATAGCCGCCCGATATCCGGCCGCTGAGCGGCCACCCTCTGTGTCCTTATCACTGCTGTCTCCCATTGAGTGGTGGCAGCTCTCTTTCAGACCAAAGAGGCTGTCCCCCTGCTGTGCCCCTTATCGGGCTTCTTGTTTGGAAAGGTCGTAGGTTCCCAAGCCAGGTTTGTATGTTTTGTCGTCCAAAAACTGCCGCATACCTTCTTTGCGACCTTCGTTATCAAAACTGTTGGCCGCCTCCTGAACACGCACCAGATAATCTTCCGCATTGTCGTAGGTCATCTCCTGCACACGACGGATGGCATCCTTGGTGGCCTTCAATGCAATCGGGTTTTTTTGCAGCAAGACTCGGGCGACCTGTGTCACGCGCTCTTGCAAGCTCTCCAAGGGCAAGGACTCATTGACCAGCCCCCACTGGGCTGCCGTCCGACCGTCAATACTCTCACCCATCATGGCGTGATACATCGCATTACGGAATGACAACAACTCCACAGCAACTTTTGAGGCCCCTCCACCGGGCAAAATACCCCAATTGATTTCAGACAAGCCGAACGTGGCCTCATCCGCGGCAAACGCCAAGTCGCAGGCAAACAAGGGACCATAGCCTCCACCAAAGCACCAGCCATTAACCATCGCAATCGTCGGTTTCTGAAACCAACGCAGTCGGCGCCACCAACCGTAGCTTTCGCGTTGCGCCTTACGCGTCCCTTTCAGGCCAGTGGCTTCTGTTTCCCTGAAATATTCTTTCAAATCCATACCAGCAGTCCAAGCCGAGCCCTCGCCACTGAGCACCACCACACCAACGTCCTCACGGAACTCCAGTTCATCGAGCACACGCATCATCTGACGATTAAGTTGCGGACTCATGGCGTTGCGTTTCTCGGGACGATTAAATTTCACCCAAGCGATACGGCCCTCTACCGTACACAACACGGTTTGCTCTTCTGTGCGTTCAATATTCATCAGCCTTCCTTGCTCTTTTAAAACTGAGTGTTTGATCAATTGATTCAATTAGATAATTATTATGATATATAACCATTATTGATCATCACAATACAGCGTTAACCCTAGGTGACTACAAATACAACCTTGCATAAGGTCACTATTCTGACCTGGTCAAGCGGTGCGCTCCCTGCTTGACCAATCTGCGTTCAATATGAAAAAAACCGCCCGAAGGCGGTTTTCTTGCAGAGACTCTCTCTTAAGATAAGAAAGCGTGAGGGAACAAGATCAGGATGTTTTGATAGCACCCGCAGAATTGGCCGAGATTGTCCGACGCCGTGCGGAAATACGTACCCAAACCTGCTGGAACACAATCAAGGCACCGGCAATGAACACAACGTCACCCAAGGTACGCCACCAGCGCAGGGATTGCAGGATAGGCTGCTGCATGAACTCTTCGCTGCGGGCATACCACATGCCTTCCGAGATGCTGGCCCAAGCCTGAATAATCCCGGCCGGCAGCAAGCTGACGAACATCATCAGCACCAGACCCAGGTTCAGCGTCCAGAAGCCCCAGCTCATCAGGCGATCGTTGTAACGAACCTCGGGCGAGATATAACGCACCACCAGCAAGACAAAGCCCAGAGACAGGAAGCCATACACACCGAACAAGGCTGCGTGAGCATGCAATGGCGTGGTGTTCAAACCCTGGATGTAGTAGAGCGAGATAGGTGGGTTGATCAGGAAGCCAAACACACCAGCACCCAGCATGTTCCAGAAGGCCACGGCCACAAAGAACATGACAGGCCAACGCAAATCACTCATCCAGCTGGCTTGTTTCTGCATCTTCCAGTTATGGAAAGCTTCGTAGCCCAGCATGATCAAAGGCACTACTTCCAACGCGCTGAAGGAAGCACCAATGGCCATGATCGGCGTGGTCGTACCCGAGAAGTACAGGTGGTGCAAAGTACCAGGCACACCACCGACCAGGAACAGCGAGGCCGCTGCCAAACCCGCAATCGTGGCACTACGCTTGGAAACCAGACCCAAGGTCAGGAAGATAAAGCCCATGGCAACCGTTGCAAAGACCTCGAAGAAGCCCTCAACCCACAGGTGAACCACCCACCAGCGCCAGTACTCCATGATGGTGATATTGGTGTGCTCGCCATAGAACAAGCCGGTACCGTAGAACAGACCAATGGCCACGGTAGAGATGGTCAACAGAACCAATAAATGGTTGTCGCCCTTGTCACGACGCAAGGCAGGCCACATGCCACGCAACATCAGCAGGAGCCAGAAAGCCAGGCCAATGAACTTGATGATCTGCCAGAAACGGCCCAGATCCAGATACTCATAACCCTGGTGACCGAACCAGAAGTTCAGCTCGGGGGGCAGGATGTTTTTGATGGCCAGGAAGTTGCCGGCAAAAGAACCAATAAAGAGCACAACCAGAGCGCCGAACAGAACGTCCACACCCAGACGCTGGAACTTCGGATCCTCGCCCCCGTTAATCAATGGCACCAGGAACAGACCAGCGGTCAGGAAGCCACTGGCAATCCACAAAAGGGCTGCCTGAATATGCCAGGTACGGGTCAAGGAGTAAGGGAACCACTGCGACACGTCTATGCCATAGAACATCTGGCCTTCGACCGTGTAGTGCGCCGTAAAGCCGCCCAGGAAGACCTGGATGACAAACAGGGCAACCGTCAGGAAGGCATATTTTTTCAGGGCACGCTGCGAAGGGGTCAGGCGGAAAGCCAGAACCGGATCAGTGGCCGGTGCAACAGGGGCTTCCTCTTCTTTGTGCGTAAAGGCCCAGATCCAGACCAGCAAACCAATACCGGCCAGCAAGAGCACGATACTGACAATGGACCAGACAATATTGGCCGTGGAAGGATGGTTATCCACCAAAGGCTCATGTGGCCAGTTGTTGGTATAGCTGACGGTGGTGCCAGGACGCTCGGTTACCGTGGCCCAAGACAGCCAGAAGAAAAAGCGGGTCATGTCCTGACGACGCTGCAGCTCTGGCAAGGTGTTGTCCTTCATGGCGAAGCTTTCGCGGCTGGACTTCAGCTCAGGCGCGTCGCCAAACAGGTCGATGTAATACTGGGCGGTGGTATCGATGGCCTTGGCGCGACGTTCGCTGATCTGCAATACGCCCGTCGCTTCATCAATGCGGTTGGGACGGTATTCGTCCTGCAGTTCCTGCCGCAAAGTGGCCTGCTGACTGGATGTCAGCTGATCGTAGTTCAGCGAGTAGGTTTGCTGGGCAGCCAGATCCAGCCAGGCCAGAGCCTCGCGGTGCAACCAGTCGGCGCTCCAGTCCGGGGCCTGGTAGGCCCCATGCCCCCAGATCGAGCCCAGCTGCATGCCGCCGGTACTTTGCCAGGCGGACTGGCCACGATGTATCTGTTCCTGTGAGGTAAACTCACGGCCATCCGGTGTGACTACCTTGACGGGCATGGGGGGTGCCTGGCGATACACCTCCACACCTGTCCATCCCAGGATGGCAAAGGTCACCATGGTGACTGCCACCAGGGACCACCATAGTTTTTTATAGCTACGCATTTTCTTCTCCGTCTCGCTGATGAATCAAACGACCCAATCCAAACAAGTCCTGGCAGGACCCAGTTACCTGGTCAAAACCTGTTTGGGTACGGCCCCGGAACGGGGGACGGACCGAAGCACACGCCTTGTAGCGATGTTCTGCTAAGTCGGGGGTCATGTCATAGTCCTTAAAAATGTATGACAAAACATCTAAAGCAAAGACCGTGCCAAGTTCTGGACGACATAGATCAAAGGATTGCAATCAGCCTGGGTATAAACTACCTCGACAAAACTGGGTATTTTTCACCATAAGGGTATTTTTCACCCATGCTAGATCTCTTGATTGCCGACCTTGCCACCGAGATTCCGGGGCCTTTACGCCTGCAACGCATGGTGCATTTGCTGGCACGGCACTTTGGCTGTGATGCGGCGGGTTTGCTGAAGCTGGACGACACGGTGCTGCGTATTGTGGCGGCCAGTGGCCTGGGCCATGACACCTTGGGGCGACACTTTGTCATTGCAGATCACCCCCGACTGGCGCGGATTTTGCACTCCCCCAGCCTGACCCGCTTTGAACCCAACTGTGCCCTGCCGGACCCTTATGACGGCCTGCTTGATGACAAGCTGGGCCAGCCCCTACCGGTGCATGATTGCGTGGGAATTACCGTGCAAGTCCAGGGCACGCCCTGGGGCATTCTGACGCTGGATGCCTTGCGACCAGGGACGTTTTCAGCCTCCAAGCTGGTGGAACTCAAGCACTGGTGTCTGGTGTTGGAAAGCGCAATTCGCATCAGCGAGCTGGAAGAAGAAAACCGCAGCTTGCGCCTGCTCTCCACCTTGCCGCCCGATTACCTGTCGCGCAATAACTCGGCCGCCATCATTGGCAACAGCAAATCCCTGCTGGAGGTCATTCAATTGCTGGACACGGTGGCCACCTCCGAGCTGCCTGTGCTCTTGCTGGGTGAAACCGGCGTGGGAAAGGAGTTATTTGCACAACGCCTGCACCAACGCTCACCACGCCACAACAAACCCTTGATCTACGTGAACTGCGCTGCCCTGCCCGAGTCTCTGGCAGAAAGCGAGTTATTCGGGCACGTAAAGGGCGCATTCTCGGGTGCCCATGAAAATCGGGCCGGGCGCTTTGAAGCCGCCCAAGGCGGCACCCTGTTTCTGGATGAAATCGGCGAGTTGTCTTTAACGATACAGGCCAAACTGCTGCGTACTTTGCAGAACGGCGAGATTCAGCGCCTGGGGGCGGACCACCCCATCAAATTGAATGTACGTCTGGTTGCTGCCACCAATCGTGATCTGAGCCAGCAGATCGCCCAAGGTGGATTCCGGGCGGACTTGTTTCACCGTCTGTCGGTTTTCCCCCTCACGATCCCCGCCTTGCGCGAGCGCCATCAGGACATTCTGCTGCTGGCAGGCCACTTTCTGGAAACCAACCGTTCTCGTTTGGGATTGCGCGGAATTCGCTTATCCCCCGACGCAGAAACCGCTTTACTGGCTTATCATTGGCCGGGTAATGTTCGCGAACTAGAACATTTGATCAGTCGGGCAACCATCCGCCTGCTGGTCGATGCGCCAGATCGTAACCAAATATTTACGCTTAGCGCCGATAATCTCAATTTGTTACCTTCTACCCACCAGCCTGTCGCAACGACCAGTACGGCTATTGGTGCACCTCGCCAATCCTTGCGTCAGTCCGTTGAGCAACTGCAAAGCCAGCTGATCCGGCAAGCTCTGGATGAGACCGACGGTAACTGGAGCCAGGCTGCCCGGCAGCTAGGCATAGACCCCAGCAATCTGCACAAGCTGGCCAGCAAACTAGGGCTTAAAACCCGCTCAGAAAGCTTAAGTGATGACTGACATATCCTACCCCTCCTTGTTAGCCAGCCTGCCCGTTTTCTCCCAGCTGGACGCAGCCAGCATTAACGAACTGTGGCAGGAGGGGCGCCTGATCCACTACGACAAGGACAGCCAGGTCTTTCGTCAGGAACAAAGCAGCGACCACTTTTTTGTTCTGCTGCAAGGCCTGATCAAAGTCGTACGCACCATGCCCAATGGCTCACAACTCCTGGTACGTTTTGCCTTGCCCGGCGACGTAATTGGCATTGCCCCTGCCCTGCGCCGTCGCAACTATCCGGCAACCGCCATTAGCGTAACCACCAGCGCCGCATTGGCCTGGCCTGAAAAGTCCTGGGACAGCCTGACGCAACGCTTTCCTTGCCTGCTCAGCTCTGCACAAGACACGGTCGCGCAACGACTAAGCGATGCCGATGATCGCCTGCTGGAAATTCATAGTCTGGAAGTGGAGCAGCGACTGGCTCACAGCCTGCTGCGCTTGATTCGTCAGGTGGGCCAAAGCGGTGCACAAGGGACGTCCTTGAGTATTCCGGTAACCCGGCAAGATCTGGCTGACCTGGCCGGAACCACCTTGTACACGGCCAGCCGCGTCGTCAGCAGCTGGGATCATCAAGGTTTGATTCTGGCAGGCCGCAAGCAAATTACGATTGCGGACCTGGACAAGTTTGCACAAGCGGTTCTGGAACGCGGCTAAGCGCAGGTTTAGTCTTCAGTGACCAGACGCAGACCCAAGTAACGCGGTGGCACACCCACCGAACACGCCCCGGTTTTTGGGTCGCGAATAAAGTCGGGCATCACCGCAATGTGCTCGCCCCCCAGGGTACGGACACCGCAGTTTTCCAGGCGAGACTCTGCGCGCGGCACGCTGATGCGGTGTACCCGGACATGGCAGGTATTGGTCCATTCAGCCACCTGCCCACCCGCATCAAACACCCCATAAGCATTGGCAACGCCCTGCCCCAAAGGCGCCAAGGGCACCTCTTGCTCCTGTTTGCGCTTGTAGCTTTCCTGATATTCCTGCAGCCACAAAGCGGCCTGCTCATTCTCATCCAGCCCACCCTGCGCCGATTCAGGTACTTTCTGATCGGCGAAATAGCTCCATTCCAGATACTGCGGCAAACGGAATGTCTTGCCTGTACGCTCGCTTAACCAGGCAGCGTAATCCTGTCCGTCCTGCCAGCTCACCCCGACAACCGGCATATTCTTGGCCTGCCCTCGACCCACTGCATCTGCAGCCTTGCAACGTTCTGCACGAACGCACTGATCGTACTCGTACTGGCTGACTTGATATTTCATCGCTTTCAGGGTCGGGGCCGGGGCATACATCACCGTATCGGACGCGACCAGGCGGCCATCGAGCAAGTACTCGCCAGCCTGCATGAGCTCACGGGCCGGGCCAGCCACTTCCACCAGTTCGGGCAAAGCGGACGGATTGCTGGACTCCCCAGCCGAACATCCGGCCAAGATGGCCGCTAACAGCACGGTTCCCGCTACACGACTTTGCATTGTGAACTCCCAAGAGACAGCCACCATTGAAACGTAGCCAGTGGTTCATGTCCTTGCGCCAAGGCAAACAGCGTCCTTAAGGCATCAAAATTCTCCGCTCACACGTTCCTGCCCCTTCCTTGAGCCTTATACTGCTGGTCTCCCATCGCTCCTTGAACCCTCGGGCCAAAAAAATGAATGCTGACTTGACGACAGGTTCCGAAGATATGGCGGCGGCAGTGCGCCGCATTGTCCATCTTTATCAAGGGCTGACGCCAGACCGGCTATCCGAGCTGGAGGTCTGCTATGCGCCTGACGCCCATTTCAAGGACCCCTTCAATGAGGTAGAGGGCGTTGCAGCCATCCGCGGCATCTTCGAGCACATGTTTACAGCGTTGCACTCGCCACGCTTTGTCATTACGCAGCAGATCGTCCAGGACCAACGAGCCTTTCTGGAATGGGAGTTCCGCTTCTGCATCAAACGCTGGAAGCCGGATCTTGAACACTGCATCCGGGGAGCGTCAGCGCTGTCCTTTGATGGACAAGGTCGGGTGACCCATCATCGAGATTATTGGGATGCGGCAGAGGAGCTTTACGAAAAGCTACCCATGCTGGGTTTATTGATGCGCTGGCTGCGACGTACGATGTCCACATCGGAAAAGTAGCCCCCCTCACACTCCGTACCCAACACCGGCAGGGGGTGCCGGACGGATTCCGGAGACTGTCTTACTGTGCCAAGGACGTACGGCCCGAGCCTGCCAGACCATCAAAGGTGGTGCTGCTCACCCATTCAATGATCTGCTCGTGGGTGTACTGCCCCGACTCTTTGAGAAGGCTCACCACAGGGTCACATGCACGCGCAAACAAGGTGTAGAGCACCAGCTCGACTGGCAGACCCGATTGCAGGCTGCCTGCCGTCTGCGCCTCGATAATCCAGGTGCTCAGACGATTACTCAAGGCAATCAGGCGATCCATGTACTCATCATTTGACTGGAGCGAGGCGCTAAGGCTTGAGTTCTGCGCGGGCAGCGACGGCATTTCCCCTTGCAACTGGGTATCCATCGTCCAGCGCACCACAGATTTGAGCTGATCAATCGCCGTAATGGGTTGGCCTGCTTCTGCAGCATCCTGAGCCTGTTTGCGCAGCTCATCCACAAAAGCCAGGGCGCGATCGAGCACGCCCACCATCGCCGCAGCGGCCAATTCTTCCTTGGACGTAAACAGCTTATATAGGCTGGCCTTGGCCATGCCTGCCTCGGCGGCGACTTGGTCGACCGTCATGGCATCGTAGCCTTTGGTCGCCAAAAGACGGTTAACAGCGGTCACGATGGCTTCTACGCGTACGCGCTGGATTTGTTCTTTGATTGAGGATCGAGCGTTCATGAGTTCTATTTTAGGACGAATGAGATCATCTTGCATACCAAATAGTGCAAAAATATTATTTAAGGTTTATAGTTTGAACTAATGAGTTCACTGTTTGATCTTTCCGGTTCATAACCTCCTGCGCAACACCCCAAGGAGCTGCCATGCGTCGTATCGCTGTAATCGGTTCGGGCATATCCGGCTTGGCCGCTGCCTATCGTCTTGCTCACTCCCAAGACACGCATCGCGTCTGTCTGATTGAAGCCAACTCTTATTTCGGCGGACATGCCAATACTGTCGAGCTCAGCCTGGATGGTATTAGTCACGGGGTGGATACCGGTTTTTTGGTGTTCAACCACCGCACCTATCCCCTGCTCACAAAGCTATTCAAGGAGCTGGAGGTAGAGACCGCCCCCTCGGAGATGTCCTTCTCCGTGCAGATTCCCCACCCTGATGGCAGACCGGGGCTGGAATGGAGCGGTAGCTCTCTAGGCAGCGTGTTTGCACAGCGCAGGAACTTGATAAGCCCACGCTTTATTGGCATGTTGCTGGAAATTTTGCGCTTCAATCGTCTGACGACGGATATCGCCCAGCGCCAGCTTGAGTCACAACTCAATACGCCCATAGAAACCTTTCTGGATCTGCATGGCTTTGGCAGCACATTTCGCAACAACTACCTGTTGCCCATGATTGGCAGCATCTGGTCTTGTCCGACCGATCAAATGCTCCGCTTCCCCGTCGCTACCCTGATTCGCTTTTGTCACAATCACGGACTAATCCAGATCACCAACCGTCCCCAGTGGCACACCGTTCGAGGCGGCTCTCAACGCTACGTACGCCGCATCATTGAGCGACTGCAAGAGGACGGCCGCCACGAAATCCGATTGAACGCCCCTGTGTTCAGCCTTAAACGTGAAGCCCAAAGCGTCATGGTAGAAATGCCTCACGGTACCGAGCAGTTCGATGCTGTCGTGCTGGCCTGCCATAGTGATCAGGCATTGCGCCTGCTGGGCCAGGACGCAACCCAGACAGAGCGTGCCGTGCTGGGCAGCATTCGTTATCAAGCCAATGAAGCCGTATTGCATACCGACACTGCCGTCTTGCCACAGCGCCAAGCCGCCTGGGCGGCCTGGAACTATGAACGCGCCAGCTCGGCGGCTTCAGAGGAAACCGGAGTTTGCCTGCATTACCTCATCAACCGCCTTCAGCCACTGCCCTGGCAGCAAGCCGTCGTGGTCTCGCTCAATCCGGCCCGTCCCATAGCCGCGGACAAGGTACATGCGCGCATTACGTACAGCCACCCAGTCTTTGACCATGCCGCCATCCTGGCACAACAACAGCTTGAAAAGTTGCAGGGCCAACGCCGGACCTGGTTCTGCGGTGCCTGGTGCGGCTACGGATTTCACGAGGACGGTTTGCGTTCGGGTCTGAGCGCCGCTGACCAGGTTCTGCTATCCCTGAACCGTGCAGAGCAGGCGGCCCACACTGATCTCAGGCAGGAGGAAACCGTATGAATGCCTCCGCTCTCATTGGCTTTGGTCATATCTGGCATCGGCGGCTGCGGCCAGTCGAGCACGCCTTTCATTACCCTGGTTATTTCCTGCTGCTTCCCATGCGTAGCCTGCGGGAACACCCAGTCCCCGTCCTGCGCCGCAACCAACGCGGCTGGATCAGCTTTCATGACAGCGATCATGGCAATGGCGGTAATGACGCTCTGGCCTGGTTTGAATCTCTGTTAGAGCAGGAAGGTATTGAGGATGCGGATGGCGAGATCTGGCTGCATACCTTTCCGCGCGTCCTGGGTTATGTCTTCAAGCCCGTGAGCTTCTGGTACGCCCATCGGGCCGACGGTTCGCTGGCGGCGATTCTGGCCGAAGTCAACAACACCTTCGGTGAGCGTCATGCCTATCTCCTGGCAGGGCCGCATCTGGGCTGGGATTGCGAACAAGTTGCCAGCAAGCAATTTCATGTCTCCCCGTTTTGCGAAACCCACGGCGAGTATCGCTTTCGATTCTCGCGCAATGAAACTACCAACCTGGCGCGCGTCGATCTGTACGACGACGCAGGCCCCCTGTTACGCACAGGTGTTCAAGGAACGCTACACCCCCTGAATGTGGCTACCGTACGCAGGGCATTTTTTGGCACGCCGCTGATGACCCTGGGGGTCATTGTTCGCATCCATTGGCAAGCACTACGCCTGTGGGCAAAGCGGCTTCCCTTCCATCGCAAACCACCAGCGCCCAAGCGCTCTGTCACACGATGAATACAAGCACCGCCACTCTCTTGAGCAAGTCCGCAACAGCAAGCAGCGACTTGTCACCTCACGCGAACCGCGTCCTGAAGCTCTTGACGCATTTGCCTCATGGCCAGTTGGAGCTTCAGTTGCCCGATGGGCAAGTGCGGCATTTTCCCAAGCAAAATGCAGTGGAACCCGACGCCTGCTGCGCAATCGGGCAGTGGGAGGCGCTGGACCGCATCTTGAGCTCGGGCGACATTGGCTTTGCGGAAGGCTATATAGAAGGTCAATGGGACACCGATGACCTAAGCGGCTTGCTGCGTCTGTGCATCCGCAACCGCAATCACCTGGAACAACTGGTGTACGGTCACTGGTGGGCTCGACTGGGCTTCAGACTGCGCCATATGCTTCACCGCAACACGCGGGCGGGCAGCGCTAAAAACATTCATGCTCACTACGATCTGGGCAACGACTTTTATCGACTCTGGCTGGACCCAAGCATGAGCTACAGCGCTGCCTGGTTCGAAGGTCTTGACGGCTCGGCCTTGCACGAGGCTGATCTGGAGCAGGCTCAAGGCGCAAAAACCAGACGGGCGCTGCGTGAGACGGGACTGCAGCCGGGGCAACGACTGCTGGAAATTGGCTGTGGCTGGGGAGCGCTTGCCCAGACAGCGGCCACGGAGTTCGGCGCGCAGGTGACAGGGGTCACCTTGTCACGCGAACAGCTTGACTGGGGCATGCAGCGCATAAGCAAAGCCGGCCTGCAGGAACAGGTTGATCTGCGTTATCAGGACTACCGGGATCTGGCGAAAGAACACGCGGCGCAGCCCTTTGACGCCATTGTCTCCATTGAAATGTTCGAAGCTGTCGGGCATGAATACTGGCGCACCTACTTCAAGACTTTGCATGATTGCCTCAAACCGGGCGGCTATGCCTGCGTGCAATCCATCACCCTGCGCGAAGACCTTTTTGCCCGTTATTTGCACTCCTCCGACTTTATCCAGCAATTCATTTTTCCCGGAGGGCTGCTGCCCAGTGTCACGGCCTTCGAGCGCGAGGCCCAGCGAGCTGGCCTGACCGTGGTCAGAGCAATGAGCTTTGGCAAGGATTACGCCGAAACACTCCGACGCTGGCGTCAGGCTTTTGAGCAAAAGCTCGATGCAGTCCGCAGCCAGGGCTTTGACGAGCGCTTTGTTCGCATCTGGCGATTTTATCTGGCCTATTGCGAGGCTGCCTTTGATATGGGCAACACCGATGTAGTCCAGTTCACCCTGAGAAGGCCTGACCATGACTGATATTCGACGACGCCAGGCCCTGATCGTGGGCATCAGCCTTCTCGCCCCTACCCTTATTGCCATGACCCCTAATCTCTCGGCGGCCGCAGCGGCTGTCCCCCAGGAGCTGCGCTCCACCCTGCCCTCTGCCCATCTTGTTGGCAGTGGTCCCATGCGCTTTTTTGGACTGCGGGTTTACGAGGCGCGCCTGTGGGCAATGCCGGACTTCGAGCCCAAAGAGTATGCACGCCAGCCCTTCGCCCTGGAGCTGATCTATGACCGCAAACTGGAAGGCGAAGCCATTGCCGAGCGCTCAGTTGCCGAAATGCGACGTGTGGGCAGTTTCTCCGAGCAGCAGGCTCGCCAATGGCTGCTCCTGATGAAAAAGGCTTTTCCGGATGTCCTGGCACAAGATCGCCTGCTGGGCGTGACAGACGGAACCGGCGATGTCCGCTTTTTCCATAATGGACGTGAAACCGCCCGTATTCAGGACGCAGAGTATGCGCGCCTGTTTTTCGGAATTTGGCTGTCTGAGCAGACTTCTGCACCAGGCTTGCGAACAGCCCTCTTAGGCAAACGCTGATAAAGGCGCAACCATGCTCCCCCCAGGCTCCCGCCCCTTAAAGCCGCTGCATTGGCGTACGGGACTCTCCTATGGAAGTCTTGGCCTGCCGCTGTCGTTCGTGTCGCTCCCTTTATATGTGAACCTGCCGCATTACTACGCGGCGGTGGCCGGGGTGCCGCTGGCGGGCCTGGGCGCCGTGCTGCTGGCTACCCGAGCCGTTGACGCGGTGCTAGACCCTGCGCTGGGAAGGCTGGCCGATCGTCTTTTGCATCGAGGCCTGGGCCAGGCCTGGCTGGCCGCTTTGTTGGGCAGCATGATTATGGGCTTGGGTTTTGCAGCACTGTGGCATCCTCCCGAGGGTGGCCCACAAGAGATGTTGATCTGGCTGGCACTCAGCCTGCTGGTATGCACCTTGGCCTATAGCGCCGTAAGCATCTTGCATCAGGCCTGGGGGACTCGCTGGGGTGGTGATCCCAATTGGCGTGCGAGTGTCACCGCATGGCGTGAAGGCGCCACGCTTCTTGGTGTCTTGCTGGCCAGCGTATTGCCCACCTGGTTAGGCTTTGATGCGACCAGTGTCGTGCTTTTTCTAGCCTTGGCCATAGGCCTGTTCGGGCTACATCGCCTGCCGCTCGCTACCGCCCACCCCATGGATTATGCACTTGGGCACAGCAGTTCTGCATCAAGCACCTCACCCTGGGCTGATGCCAGTTTCCGCAGGCTGTTATTCGTCTTCATGCTCAACGGCGTAGCCGCCGCCATACCCGCTACCTTGTTGCCCTTTTTCGTGGCAGACCGCCTGCAGGCCCCGGAGATGCAGCCGCTCTTTCTTCTGTGCTATTTCGGCGCCGCCGCGGCAGGGCTGCCTTTATGGGTACGGGCTGTCTCGCGCTGGGGACTGGCACCCAGTTGGCGGGCCGGCATGCTGACAAGCGTTGTCGCCTTTTCCCTGACACCCTGGCTTGATGCCAGCGACGGTGACGCCTTCCTCGTTATCTGCCTGGCAAGCGGGCTGGCTCTGGGCGCGGATCTGGCCTTGCCAGGCGCCCTGCTGACCGGTGTCATCCATGAATCCGGTCAGGGCGGCTCGGGCGAAGGACGGTATCTGGGCTGGTGGACTTGTGCTGCCAAGCTCAACCTAGCCTTGGCAGCCGGTCTGTGCCTGCCCCTTCTTTCCGCCCTGGGTTACCAGAGCGGCACAAGCGACCCGTCTGGCCTGCAGGCGTTGGCCTGGGCTTATGGGGGCCTTCCCTGCCTGTTCAAACTATTGGCGTGGGCTGGCCTGTGGCGCGCCGAGCATCTGCACTCATCCTGGAGACTGATATGAAACTGACAAACAGCCTTGTCTCAACCCTGCCCTGGCGGCGCGTTGCCCTGGGACTGACACTCATGGGCACACTGGCCGGATGCGTGGGACCCACGGTCCAGGACTATGCCCAGGAACGCCCTGAACTGGACCTGCGTCAATATTTCAATGGCCCCTTAACCGCCCACGGCCTGTTCACAGACCGTTCCGGCAAAGTGGTCAAGCGCTTTACCGTGCGCATGACGGGCACCTGGAAGGGCGATGAAGGCGTGCTAGACGAGCACTTTGTCTACAGCGATGGCACCACTCAGCAACGGATCTGGCATTTGAAGCATCTGGGTGATGGCCGCTACAGCGGACGCGCTGACGATGTGGTCGGCCAGGCCCAGGGCCAGACCGCTGGCAACGCCTTTCATTGGAATTACGTGCTGGCACTGCCGGTGGACGGCAAGGTCTGGAACGTGAACATGGATGACTGGATGTACTTGATGGATGGCCGCACCATGCTCAACCGCGCTGCCATGAGCAAATTCGGCGTTCATCTGGGGGATGTGACACTGTCCTTCATGAAGGAGTAAGTGTGATGACACTGCTACACGCAAAACTCAATCCGCCGCTCAGTCACTGGCAAGGAAAATACGCCTGGATTGTCGGTGCCTCATCAGGCATAGGCAGAGCCACCGCGGAGGCGCTTCATGCGCAAGGCGCGCAGGTCATCGTCTCGGCCAGAGACACCGATGCGCTGCACGAGCTGGCCCAAGGCCGGGAGAGGTTTGTCGTCGCCCCGCTGGATGTCACCGAACCTGAAACGCTGGCTGCGGCCAAGCTGAAAGTACAAGCCTGCGTCGATATGGCGCCCGATCTGGTGCTGTATTGCGCAGGCAGGTACCTGCCCCAACGGGCGACCGAGTTCAATCTTCTGGAGATGCAGAAACATCTGGCAGTCAATTATGTGGGCGCGCTGCATCTGCTCGATGCGGTCATCCCGATGCTGCTTGAGGCCGGACGCGGCCACCTGGCCCTGGTGGGTAGCGTGGCGGGCTACCGCGGGCTGCCAATGTCCCTGGCCTATGGGCCCACCAAAGCCGCACTGAATAATCTGGCGGAGAACCTCTATTTGGATCTGCACCCGTTGGGACTGGGCATTTCCATTATCAACCCCGGTTTTGTAGACACCCCGCTGACCGTCCAGAACAGCTTCAAGATGCCCGCGCTCATCACCCCAGAAGAAGCAGCCCGTCATATCCTGCATGGCTGGAAACAGGGACAGTTTGAAATGAACTTCCCCCGTCGTTTTACCCGCTGGGTAAAGCTCATGCGATGCCTGCCCGATAGCTGGTACTTTTCGGCGGTACGTCGTGTCACTGGAATGTAAACGCAGCCGCACATGGAGTCAGCACACCCCGCGCACTACCGCGCCCACACTCTGCGCTTGATACTGGGCGACCAGCTCAACCCACAGCACAGCTGGTTCCAACAGGTGGACAGTCAGGTGGTCTATGTACTGATGGAGGTGCGTCAGGAAACCGACTATGTCTTGCATCATGCACAGAAAATTCTGGCCATTTTCGCTGCAATGCGTGACTTTGCGCAGCAGTTGCGAGCCGCTGGCCATCGTGTGCGTTATGTGACATTTGAAGACCCCAGCAACCGTCACTCCATCACCGACAACCTGACGGCGCTCGCGGCGCATTACGGTGTCCACCAGGTGCAATGGCAACAAGCCGACGAATGGCGACTGGATACTCAATTGCAACAGTGGGCAGACACGCAGTCCCTGAGTTGCTCAGGGGTGGATAGTGAACACTTTCTGAGCCGCCGCGATGAGCTGGCGACCCAGATGCGCGGTCGACGCCAATGGCTGATGGAGCATTTCTATCGCCGTATGCGTCGCCGGTACCGGTTGCTGCTGGACGACCATGAGCAGCCGGTCGGTGGCAAGTGGAACTTTGACCATGAGAATCGCAAACCCTGGCCCGGCACTCCGGCTGAACCCACCGACTGGCGGCCCTGCCACGACCACAGTGTGCTTTGGGAAAAGCTGCAGCGTTGTGATGTGCCCAGCTTTGGCGATCCCCAGGCCAACGCCTTTCGCTGGCCGCTGAACCGCCAGGAAGCACGGCACTGTCTGGAGGCCTTCATCACCCATGCTCTGCCGCATTTTGGCGACTACGAAGATGCCATGTCCAGCCGAGCTCCTCGGCTGTTTCACTCGCTGCTCTCGTTCGCCCTGAACGTCAAAATGCTCCACCCGCTTGAGGTGCTGGAACGGGCCGAACGGGCCTGGCGAGAGGAACAGGCCCCCTTGGCTGCCGTGGAAGGCTTTACACGCCAGATCCTGGGTTGGCGCGAATACGTACGCGGCATCTACTGGGCTCACATGCCGGGCTACGAAAGCCTCAATGCATTCGGGCATGATTTGCCACTGCCGCACTGGTTCTGGACTGGGAACACCCGCATGCGATGCCTGAAACAGTGCATTCAGCAGTCCTTGCACAGCGCTCATGCTCACCATATCCAGCGCCTGATGGTGATTGGCAACTTTGCTCTGCTGGCCGGACTCGACCCGGCTGCTGTCCACCGCTGGTATCTGGGCATCTATATTGACGCTTTTGAATGGGTGGAACTGCCCAATACACTGGGTATGAGTCAGTATGCCGACGGTGGCCTGATCGCCACCAAGCCTTACATCAGCAGCGCCGCCTATTTACAACGCATGAGCGACTACTGTCAGGGTTGTGCCTACAAGCCCAAGGAGAAAACAGGGCCACACGCCTGCCCCTTCAATGCCTTGTACTGGGATTTCCTTGCCTGCAATGCCCAAGAACTGGGAGGCGCGGGACGGATGGCATTGATGTATCGCCAATGGCAGAAAATGGCCCCCGAGCAACAAGTTGCCCTACGCACCCACGCAGGGCAACTGCGCAAGAACCTGGATACTCTGTAAGCCACCCACACTGACCGAGGCATGACATGCAATCCCTGCCCACCGCTTACCGTGCCCTTATCCTGGGCAGCTCCGGCGCCATGACCGCCCAGCTGGCCGCCGATCCTCGCTGCGGCGAGCTGGTTAGCCTGCATCGGCGCAGCACACCCGCCCTGGACTTCGATCAGCCCGAGACGATTGCCACAGCGGCCCAAACCTTGAGCACACAAGGACCCTGGCATCTCATCGTGCTTGCCACCGGCATGCTCAGTAGCCCTACCGGGGGTCCTGAAAAGCGCTTGGCCGATCTGAATGCCGCCCACCTGATGGCCAACTTTAGCACCAACGCGATAGGCCCGGCCCTGGTACTGGCCCATTTTGCACCGTTGCTCCCCAGACACGAGCGCTGCACCCGGGCACTGTTACCTCAGCCTTGTCGGCGCCCTTTCGGGGCGCTCAAATCGGCCGCCCGCCTGCCGATGCGGCGCAAGCCCTGCTGGCCACGCTAGACACACTCAGCTCAAAGGACAGTGGTGGTTTCTGGGCCTACAATGGTCACGGACTGCCTTGGTAAGTTCTTTGCTCACCTTCACACACGGAGAATTCCATGCGCATCCTTCTGACAGGAGGCACGGGCCTCATTGGACAGGCCCTTTGCCAACACTGGCAACAATACGGCCACGAACTCTGGGTGTGGAGCCGAAACCCCCAGCAAGTCCCCCAATTGTGCCCAGGCGCAACGGGTATCGCGGTGCTGGACGAGCTCAATGGCAGCGCGCCGTTTGACGCGGTCATCAACCTGGCCGGAGCTCCCATTGCCAATCAACGCTGGACTGAGGCACGGCGCCAGCTTCTATGGCAAAGTCGGGTCGATCTGACACGCCGTCTGGTGGACTGGATGGGGCGACAAGCGTCGGTGCCCCCCGTCTTGATCTCGGGCTCCGCGGTAGGCTGGTACGGGGATGGCGGCGAACAGCAACTGACTGAGGCCAGCGCACCCGGCAACAAGGACTTTGGGAGCCAACTTTGCGTGGCCTGGGAGCAAGAGGCTGAACAGGCTCGCCAGTGGGGGGCGCGCGTGGTCTTGCTGCGCACCGCGCCCGTCTTGGCCAGAAACGCCGGGATGCTAGCTCGGCTGCTCCCCTCGTTCAAGCTAGGATTGGGTGCCAGACTAGGTGATGGTCAGCAGTGGATGCCATGGATACACATTGAAGACCAGGTCGCTCTCATCGACTACCTTTTGCACAGTCAAAGCTGTGAAGGCCCCTATAACGCGTGTGCGCCGCAGCCTGTGCGCAATGCGGAGTTCACCCGCATCCTGGCGCAAGAGCTGGGCAAGCCAGCCCTGTTTCATGCCCCGGCCTGGGTGCTACGGCTGGCATTGGGAGAGATGTCTGTTCTGCTGCTGGGCGGACAACGACTGATTCCGCAACGCGCCCAGCAAGCAGGTTTCAGTTGGCGTCACCCTGAACTGTCCGAGGCCTTAAGGGATGTGCTTAACAAAGCCTGAACGGATCGTTTACAGAGGTGGTCTTGCCATCTTGCCCATCAAAAAACGGCGTACGCTAAGGTTCGGGCATCGCCTTTGCCCAAGCCGTCCCGAGCAAAAGCCACACACCCCCTGTCCGTGACGCCCAAGGGCCCTGCCACGAGACACTGCCGCGCCGAACGGCGCGGCCTGAACCTTGCGCGCTTACGTCAGAAAGTTCACAAAGCCGGTAATGATCACGGCATTGAAGAAGTCGATGAACAAGGAGCCCACCAGAGGAATCACAAAGAAGGCTTTGCGTGATGGACCATTATCTTCCGTGAAGGCCTGCATATTCGCCATGGCGTTAGGCGTTGCACCCATGCCAAAACCACAATGGCCAGCCGACATCACCACAGCATCGTAGTCCTTGCCCATGACCTTGAAAGTCACGTAGCTGGCAAAGAAGAACATCATGACAGTCTGGGCAATCAGGATCACCAAGAGCGGACCTGCCACTTGAGCCAGCTCCCACAGTTTCATCACCATCAGCGCCATGACCAGGAAGAAAGCCAACGACACATTGCCGATGATCTCAAACTCTTTTTCCGGCAAGCGGTAACGACGCCAGTCGATCACGTTACGGATGATGGCCGCCACCAGCATGGAGCCCAGGTAAGCAGGCAAGACAATGCCACGATCGCCCAGCCATTCAATGATGACACTGCCCACACCAATCGCTATAGACAGCAGCACTACGGCGTATACCGGCATTTCAAAGCCGCCATCATCAGCCTGAACGGTTTGCTTGACCGTAGTCTCCATCGCATGAGGCGCAT
This sequence comes from Alcaligenes sp. NLF5-7, assembly GCF_024266725.1. Lineage (NCBI taxonomy): Bacteria > Pseudomonadati > Pseudomonadota > Betaproteobacteria > Burkholderiales > Alcaligenaceae > Alcaligenes > Alcaligenes sp. NLF5-7. Next base: position 2,332,540 of record NZ_CP100755.1, on the reverse strand, counting down.
CTGTACCTTCGTGCTGACGACGATGACGACGGTGTGGAGCAGGACCGTCGATATTGTATTTTTTCATCAGGCGCTTGCCCAAGGGGCCGCCGATGACACAACCCATTACCAGCCCCCATGTCGAAGCGGCAATGGCAGCAGGCAAAGCCCCAACAGCACCAGCATTTTCCAGCATTGGACCAAAGGCAGCAGAAGTACCGTGGCCCCCCGTCATGGAGATCGAACCGGCGGCCAGACCCAGCAAGGGATTGGCGTCCATGAGGGTCGCCAAGGTCACGCCCATCACGTTCTGCAAAATAATCAGGACAACCGCGCAGCCCAGGAACAAAGCAACGGCCAGACCACCCTTTTTCAGCAACTCGAAGCTGGCTGAAAAACCGATGGTCGTGAAAAAGGCCATCAGCAAGAAATTGCGTATATCGTCGTTAAACGTAAAGTTGAACGAGCCGGTCTGATGTCCAACCAAGGCAATCAAGGCAAAAATCAATCCGCCGATAATGGGGCTGGGAATAAAATAGCGGGCCAATACAGCAACGCGATTCTTTATATATTCTCCCAGCACGAGAAAAACAGCCGCCAAACCTACCGTTTGCGCTATATCGAGCTGAATGTTCATCTATCCGTTCCTTACATCTTTGGAATAAGGGGCCTGCACCTTTGTGTCTGACAGAGGCTTCAAACCAATTTGTTCAAATAGGCATGTCTATCGTCGCTACTTCGTCCTTGTGGGACAAAGGCATGACCACCAACAGCGTAGTAAAACCGAGAAAAATAACATGAACAGGCGCCTAATGACGCCAATTTCCCTGAATCGGCCCGCTTTATTACAAAAAAACCCGCCATGTGGCGGGTTGGGAAAGGCTGGAGACTTAGCGGTCGCGCTCGATGGAAAACGCGCACAAGCTCAGTAATACCTGCTTGAATTCGCTCTCGGGAACATCAGCCAAGGCCTGAACAGCCAGCTGGGCTTCTGCCTTGGCCGCTTCACGTGTATAGGCCAAAGCATCGGTTTGCTCGATAGCCTGTGCAACAGCGGCAAAATCCGCATCACCGGTTTCAATGGCCGACTTGATCAGCTGAACCTGCTCGGGTGTGCCAACTTCCATGACACGGATCAGTGGCATGGTGGGTTTGCCTTCGCGCAGATCGTCACCCACGTTCTTGCCCAAGGCCTGGGCATCACCGGTGTAATCGAGCACGTCGTCGACCAATTGGAAGGCGGTACCCAGGTGGCGGCCATAGGCGGCCATGGCTTCTTCCATTTCAGGCGAAGCACCGGCCACAATCGCCCCCACTTGCGCCGCCGCTTCAAACAGCTTGGCTGTCTTGTAGCGTACGACTTGCAGGTAACGTTCCAGGGAAACGTCCGGGTCGTGTACGTTCAGCAGCTGCAAGACCTCGCCTTCGGCGATCACCGTGGTGGCTGCCGACAGCACGGCCATGGCCGGCATGGAGTTCGACTGCACCATCATCTCGAAGGAGCGCGAGTACAAGTAGTCGCCAACCAGCACGCTGGCGGCATTACCGTAGACCGCATTGGCCGTGTGGCGACCGCGTCGCATATCGGATTCATCGACCACATCGTCGTGCAGCAAGGTGGCGGTGTGGATGAACTCCACCACACCTGCCAACAGATGGTGCGTGCTCCCCTGATAAGCCAGCGCGCGGGCTACCAGCAACAGCAGCGCAGGACGCATGCGCTTGCCGCCAGCACTAACGATGTATTCGCCGATTGTGCGTATCAGCACCACATCCGAATTCAAGCGCTCACGAATGACGACATCAAGAGCCTTCATGTCGTCGGCAATAGGTTCAATCAGGGTGGACAGGTTCAAAACAGAATTCCGGACGAGTAAGGGAGGGGGCCGCTATCGGCCAACCGTAACTTGATGATTATACGATTTTGAATCGCTTTGGGCCTATTGTTACGCGTCAAGCACAACAGTGATCACAGAAAAAGGGGCCAAATTAGCGATAATAAGCATTTCAACCTGAAACGGAGACTGTCTTGAGTTCGCAAGACCTTAGTACCCTGATCAGCCGGGCCGAGCGGGTTCTCGCTCAACTGGAAGCCTGGCTGCCCCCTGCTCCACCCCCTATCAACTGGGATTCCATTGCTTTTCGCTGGCGTACCAATGGTTCGCGCGGCTGGCTTGAAGGTGTCCAGCACGTAGCCACCATCCAGACCGAAGACCTGCATCATATCGAACGCCAAAAGGGCATTATTGAGCGCAACACCCGCCATTTCCTGGCAGGCAAACCGGCCAATAACGTCTTGATGACAGGTGCTCGCGGTACGGGCAAAAGCTCGCTGGTCAAGGCCATGCTGGCCAAGTTTGCCGATCAGGGCCTGCGTCTGATCGAAGTGGACAAGTCCGATCTGGGCGACCTGGGCTACATCATTGACCTGATCAGCACCCGCCCCGAACACTTCATCATCTTCAGCGACGACCTGTCCTTTGAAGAAGGTGAAGCCGGTTACAAGGCGCTTAAATCCGTGCTGGACGGCTCGCTGGCCTCCCCTGGCGACAATGTACTGATCTACGCCACGTCCAACCGACGTCACCTGATGCCCGAGTACATGAAAGAGAACCTGAGTGCCTCCACGTCTGCAGACGGCGAGATCCACCCCGGTGAAGCCGTTGAAGAAAAGGTATCCCTGTCCGAGCGCTTTGGACTATGGTTGTCGTTTTACCCCTTTAAACAAGACGACTACCTGGACATTGTGTATTACTGGCTTGGCGCTTTGGGTTGCCCTGCAGAACACATTGAAAGCTCGCGTATGGAAGCCTTGCAATGGGCTCTGGAACGTGGCTCTCGCTCCGGCCGGGTAGCACGTCAATTTGCTAGAGATTGGACCGCTAGACATGTCTAAACCCACGTTGGAAGTGGCCGTTGGCGTTTTACTGAACCAACACGGCCAAGTGCTACTGGGAAAACGCCCAGCCGATAAACCCTGGCCGGGCTGGTGGGAACTGCCAGGCGGCAAGATTGAGGCGGGCGAGAGCGTCATACAGGCGCTGGTACGGGAACTGCGCGAAGAACTCGGCATTGAAACCACCCACGCACACCCCTGGGTTACCTATACACACGAATACCCCAAGAATTTCGTCAAACTCTCTTTCTGCCTGGTGCGGGAATGGGAAGGCGAACCCCAGTGCCTGGAAGGCCAAGAGCTTGCCTGGGTCAACCCTGAAGGTCCTTTGGAAGTCGGCCCTGTACTGCCTGCTACCGAACCGCCACTTAAATGGCTGCAACTGCCCGAACGCTATCTGATTACCAACATCGACGAGCCGGCCCGCTTACCCGCCTATCTGGAACAACTGGAACAAGCCCTGCAACAAGGCCCGGCCCTGGTCCAGTTTCGTGAGCCAGCCTGGGCTACCCGGCCCGATGCCGAATTCCATTTGCACCAAGCGTTCCTGCAAGTTGTGAACCTGTGCCAGCGCTACCAAGCGCGCTGCCTGGTCAATAGCCTGCACCCCGAGAGCTGGTGGGACCATGCCGATGGTGTGCATTTGCGCGCCAGCGACGCCCAATCCCTTTCCGCGAAATGCCACGACACCCTGACGACATTTCCCGCGATCAGCAAAGGCCTGATCGGCATGTCCACGCACAATGAAAGTGATATTGAAATAGCCCGCAAAATCCAGGCGGACTTTCTGGTTCTGGGCCATGTCCTGGAAACCTCCTCCCATCCCGGCGATCCCGGCATGGGCTGGGCCCGTTTCGCCAGCCTGGCGGAACAAGCTGGCCTGCCAGTGTTTGCCATAGGCGGGCAATCGGCCAGGACCTTGGCTGACGCCCGCAACCACGGTGCACACGGTATTGCCGGTATACGCCACATGCTGGACAACGACCCGGCATGACGCCACACGTCACTATTTCAGAACATGAAGGCGTACGCTACCTGCACCTGGGCTCTGCCTGGGTGCAAGGTGCCATGCGCCTGGATGCTCCCGATCAGCTAGAGCTGCACTACATTCGCCAAATGATGATCTGGACCTTGTTCCAGACCGATCCACGTCGTATTGCCCAGCTTGGCCTGGGCGCAGGCAGCCTGACACGCTTTTGCTACCAGCACTTCCCCCAGGCGCGCATCGACGCCGTGGAAATCAACCCGGAAGTGGTGCAGGCCAGTCGCCTGCTGTTTAACCTGCCGCCCGACGACGAACGCCTGAACGTGCACACGGTAGACGCGCTGGACTATCTGGATGCCGTCTACGGCGAGCTGGATGTGCTGCAAATTGATGTGTACTCCGACCAGGCCGAACACCCTGCCCTGGAAAGCGCAGCTTTCTATCAGGCCTGCCGCAAGGCTCTGGGGCCACAAGGACTGTTAACGGTGAATTTGCTGGGCTCGGAACTGGTCCATGCGCGCAATCTGCATGCGCTTCAAGAAAGCTTCCCGGCCGTAGTCTGGTTACCTGAAACGCACGATGGCAATCTGGTCGCCCTGGCTTTTGCTGACCCGCCACAAATTGACTTTGATGACTTGTACCAGCGGGCCGAAGAGATCCACGCCACCTTGGGCTTGGCCGACGGCGAGGAATGGGTTGACGGGCTGTATACCTGGATGGACCAGGACTGAGGCGGTTTCCACGCCATATCAAGCAAGGAATGAGCCGCTGTTGAACGCTAAGCAAGCAAACTGCAGCCCCAAGCTTGGGAGGTAGTCCAATCTTTGCTTGGTCCATACGGGGCAAACCGGGCGTTGAAGCTCCGGCCCAGCCAGGCCGGAGAGCACAATGAAACGGCCAAACTAAACCAAACCAAGCGCCAAGAAGTTCAGCCAACGCCGAACCACCTCAAACCAAACTAAACCAAACTTGATTAAGACCAGATTGGATCGGGTCAGGTCAGGTCAGGTCAGGTCAGGTCAGGTCAGGTCAGGTCAGATTAGTGTAGGTCAGGCCGAACCTATTCTGCTTTAGCGGCTGGATCAGCTTCCACCGCGTTCGGCTCTTCGGGGTTCAGACCTGTCGCTACATCCCAACCGCCGCCCAAGGCAACCATCAGCTTGACCGCAGCCCGCAGGCGTTGAGACTCCAGGTCCAAAGCCTGCCGCTCGGCCGACAGCGCCGTGGCCTGGGTTTGGGCCAGACTCAGAAAATCCACCAGACCAGCATCAAACTGATTGCGTGTCAGCCGCAAGGACTCGCGTGCCGCGGCCAGAGAACGCGCCTGGCTGGCTTGCTCCAGCTCCAGGCCATTGCGTTCAGACAAGGCATCTTCCACTTCCTTCAACGCATCCAGCACTGTCTGACGGTAGGCAGCCAATTGTTCGTCATAGCTGGCCTCGGCCTGCTCGACTTGCGCACGGCGTGCCCCAAAATCCAGCAAGGTCAGGGCAAAGGCAGGACCCAGGGACCAGACACGCGCGGGTGCCGTCAGCCATTCGCCAAGATCACTGCTGCTGAACCCCCCACTGGCCTTCAGGCTCAAACTGGGAAACCAGGCAGCCTTGGCCACACCAATCTGGGCATTGGCCTGCGCCATGCGACGCTCGGCACGGGCCACATCGGGGCGACGTTCCAGCAAACTGGATGGCAGACCCACCGGAATATCCGGAGCAACAGGCCAGGGCGCATGAGGCACCACCTCAAACTGGGAAGGTGCGCGGCCTACCAACACAGCCATCGCATGCAGGTAGGAGGCCTTCTCGCGATTCAAGGCCAAGCGCTGGGTGCGAGCCCCCTCTAGCTGGCTTAAGGCTGCGGCCACATCTCCCGGTGCCGAAAACCCGGCGTCCAGGCGATTCTGATTGATTTGCAAAGAACGCTCGTACGCGGCCACGGTTTCATCCAGCACTCGCTCGCTGGACTCCACACTGCGGTACTGCAAATAGGTCTGCGCCAATTGAGACTGCAGGCTCAAGCGTGTGGCAGCCATATCCGCAGCACTGGCTTGCAGGCCAGCATCACCTGCTTCTACCTGACGGCGAATCCGCCCCCACAAGTCCACTTCCCAATTCACCGTAATGCTGGCGTCATAGGCGCTGCTGCTTTGGCTGGTATCACCGGACCCACTGCCACGCCTTGTCGTGCCGACCGAACTGCCTACTTGCGGGAACTGGGTCGAACGCGTGTTGGACAGAGTGGCCTGCGCCTGACGAACGCGTGCCTGTGCCTGCTGCAAGGTAAAGTTCTGCTCATTAAGGCTTTGCATCAGGGTGTTGAGCACGCCATCGTTGAAGCTTTCCCACCAGGGGCCGCGGTCTTTCAAATCAGCCGGTTCGGCCTGCTTCCAGGCCGTGGACCGTACCTCTTCCCGGAAGTGCTCGCCCACCGGCGCTTCGGGCCGCTGATAATCAGGGCCAACAGCACATGCGGACAGGAGCAGCACCATCCCAGCCAGTGCGAAGCGCGGAAGAATCATGGCGTTAGAAGTAGGCATATCAGCTTATATATTCAAAGTTGTCTGGTTCTTGCGGCGCATGAAGCGATGGCGCAAACGATCCAGATAAAGATAAACCACCGGCGTGGTGTACAAGGTCAGGATTTGACTGAGCACCAAACCACCCACAATGGTGACGCCCAAGGGCTGGCGCATTTCCACGCCCGGCCCGGAGGCCAGAATCAAAGGAATAGCACCAAAAATGGCGGACAAGGTCGTCATCATGATGGGGCGGAATCGCACCAGGCAGGCTTCGTAAATAGCTTCACGCGAACCCATGCCGCGCTCACGCTCCATTTGCAAGGCGTAATCCACCATCATGATGGCGTTCTTCTTGACGATACCAATCAGCAAGAACACCCCGATCATGGCAATCAGGTTGAACTCGCCACTGGTCATCATCAGGGCCAGCAATGCCCCAATCCCAGCCGAAGGCAAAGTGGACAGAATGGTGAGCGGGTGCATATAGCTCTCGTACAGCATCCCCAGCACGATATACAAAGCCACCAAGGCAGCCAGAAACATCATGGGTTGCTTGGCCAGGGCATCGAGCATCTGCGCCGTATTACCTTCAAACCCGGCCTGGATCTCGCGTGTAGGAAGCTGAATGCGAGCCATGGCCTGTTCAATGGCCGCCGTTGCCTGACTGAGGGTGACGCCTTCGGCCAAACCGAAGGACACGGACTCGGCCACCAGCAAGCCCATATGGTTAATGCTGCGCGGCGCGGTGCCGGTCGTAAAGCGCGTAAAGGCAGACAAAGGAACGCGAGTGCCGTCTTTGGCAACAACCTCGATTTCCTTCAGGGACTCCAGATCCTGCGCAAAACGCGGCTCCACTTCCATGACTACGTAATACTGGTTCAAGCGGCCAAAAATCGTGGAAACCTGACGCTGGGAAAAGGAGTTGTTCAAAGTCCCTGCCACCATGGACATATCAATGCCCAGGCGCGTGGCCATATCGCGGTCAATTTCCAGTTGGACCAGACCGGCCTTATCGTCCGTGCCAGTGTCCACGTCCACCAGCTCTGGCAATTCGGCCATGGCTTGCTGAACCTTGGGCAACCAGGTTTTCAACAGCTCCAGGTCACTGCCCAGCAAGGAATAGTCGTAAGAGCCACTGCGCCCGCCGCCCCCGCTACCGACCGGAATATCCTGCTGCGGCACCATGAACATGCGCGCCCCCGGCGTGGTGGATAAAGGCTCGCGCAGACGATTCACAACATCCGTCGTGCTGGCCTTGCGCTCATCCATAGGCTTGAGTTCAACCAGAATAAAGGACGAAGTGCTGCCACTGCGACCACCGGCAAACACGGCCACCGAACGAATGTCCGGGTCCTGATTCAGGATGGAACGGAAGTATTCCAGCTTGGGCACCATGGACTGAAAGGAAGTCCCCCGATCGACCCGGAAAAAACCCATCAACTGGCCAGTATCCTGCTGCGGGAACAGCCCCTTGGGCACTACGGCGTAGAGGTACACATTCAGGCCAATTGTGACAAACAAGGAGAACAGCATCAGTCGATGGTGCTTGAGCGCCCACCCCAATGAACGACGGTAGCCACGCCAGCTGACACTGCCTATCCAACCCAAAAAACGACTGACAGGGTTGGTGGACTCATGCTCTTGCGGCCCAGGACGCAGCAGGCGCGATGACATCATGGGAGTCAGCATCAAGGAGATCACCAGGGACACCAGCACGGCGGTACACAAGGTGACGGCAAACTCCATGAACAAGCGCCCCGCCAGCCCCCCGATCAGCCACAATGGAATGAACACGGCCACCAGCGACAAGCTCATGGCCGTGACGGTAAAGCCCACCTCCCGCGTCCCGCGCAAGGCCGCCCGCATGGGGGACAAGCCTTTTTCCAGGTAACGCATAATGCTTTCCAGCACCACGATGGCGTCATCCACCACAAATCCGGTAGCGACAATCAGGGCCATCAGGGAAATGGTGTTCAACGTAAAGCCGAACAAATGCATGAAGGCAAAGGTACTGATCAAGGACGCCGGAACGGCAATGGCCGGAATTAAAGCAGCGCGCCAGTTTCGCAGGAACAGCAAGACCACCAGCACCACCAGGGCCACCGCAATAATCAGTGTCAGTTGGGCCTCTTCCAGCGTGGCGCGAATACTGGGCGTACGATCCTGAGCCACTGTCAATTGCGCCTGGGTGGGCAGCATTTCCTCGATATCAGCCAGGCGTTCACGAATGGTATTGACCGTCTCGATAATATTGGCACCCGCCTGACGACGCACAATCAACAGCACCGCTTCCTGGTTATTCCAATAACCCATGCTGTGAATGTTTTCGACAGAGTCCTCGACCTTGGCCACATCCCCCAAGCGGATAACCTGCCCATCCTGATTCTTCAGAATCAAGGGGTCAAAAAAACGTGCCTGGTTGTACTGCTTGCCCGAGTTGATCTGCCACTGGCCCTGCTCGCTTTCCAGGTAGCCATTAGGACGCAGACTGTTGGCGTTATTGATCACCGAACGCACATCGTCCAGCGCAATGCCAGCCGAGGCCAATGCCTTGGGATTCAATCCCACCCGTACCGCTGGCAAGGAGCCACCGCCCACGTCTACCGAACCTACGCCCGGAATCTGAGCGAGCTTCTGCTGCACAATGCCGCTGGCCATATCAAACAGCTGGGCCTTGTTGGCCGTCTGCGAGGTCAAGGCCAACACCATGATAGGCATGGACGACGGGTTGACCTTCTCGTAGGTGGGCACGCTGGACATGCCCGAAGGCAACATGGGCCGGGCCTGGTTGATAGCGGCCTGCACATCGCGTGCAGCCCCTTCAATATCCCGGTCCAACTCAAATACCAGCATGATCTGGGTGGAACCCTCGCTGCTGCGAGAGCTCATTTCCGACACCCCAGCAATAGAACCTAAAGCCTGCTCCAGTGGCGTGGCCACACTGGAAGCCATGGTTTCAGGGCTGGCACCGGGCAAATTGGCCGAAATCGCAATCACCGGAAAATCCATTTCCGGCAAAGACGCCACGGGCAAGAGCCGCAAGGCCAATGCGCCCACCAAGACCATCGCCAGTGCCAGCAGGCTGGAGCCCACTGGCCGGAAGATAAATAGCCCTAACAAGCGTTTCATGTCGACTCGCGTACCGACTTGGCGCCATTACGGGTAAAGCGGTCAAAAAACAGATAGATCACGGGAGTCGTGAACAGGGTCAGCACTTGGCTAGCCAAGAGACCGCCCACCATGACCAGTCCCAAGGGTTGACGCAGCTCTGCGCCAGAGCCGGTGGCCAGCATCAAAGGGATGGCACTGAACAAGGCCGCCAGAGTCGTCATCAAAATGGGGCGGAAACGCAGCAAGGCGGCTTGATGAATGGCCTCTTGCGGTTTCATGCCCTGCTCGCGCTGCGCCTCCAGGGCGAAGTCGATCATCATGATGGCGTTCTTTTTCACGATACCAATCAGCAGAATGATCCCGATCACCCCCACCATGTCCAGATCCCGCCCGGCTAACAGCAAGGCAAGCAGCGCGCCGATGGCAGCCGAAGGCAGCGTCGACAAAATAGTGATGGGGTGGATATAGCTTTCGTACAAAACCCCCAGCACGATGTACATGGTCAGCACGGCGGCCAACATCAGCCACAGCGTGCTGGACAAAGAGGCATGGAAGGCCTTGGCGGCACCCAGGTAGCGGGTATCCACCGAGGATGGCATACCGATCTGGTCGGGCACGGTTTCAATGGCTTCAATGGCGTCGGACAAGGAATAGCCATCAGCCAGGTCAAAGGACACATTCACGGACGGGAACTGTCCCAAGCGCTCTACCGATAACGTTGTGGGAACCAACTGAATGCGCGCCAGGGAAGTAATCGGCACAGGTGTACCTGCCGCTGTCATTACATGAATATTTTCCAGATCCTGCGGGCCTTGGCGATATTGATCCTTGACCTCCAGCACGACACGGTACTGGGCAGACTGCGTGTAGATCGTGGAAATCAAACGCTGTCCGAACGCGTCGTACAGTGCATCATCAATATTTGCCTTGGTCACGCCCACACGGGCTGCCGCATCCCGGTCTATATCCAGCAGCACTTGCAGGCCATCGTTTTGCAGGCTCATGGATGCATCTTTAATCTGCGGCAAGGCGTTGACGGCATCCAGCCAACGCGGCATCCAGGTCGTCAGCACCTCTGTTTCCGGGTCCGACAAGGCCATCTGGTACACATTACGGCTGATCTGATCGTCTACCGTCAGCTCCTGAATGGACTGTTGGTAGACCGACAAACCGGGAATATCTTTCAGACGCTCATCGAGCCTGGCCATGATTTCATTGGCGCTGGCCCGGCCTGAACCAATGGGCTTCAAAGCAATTTGCAGACGGCCATTGTTCAAGGTGGCGTTCGTGCCATCTACCCCGATAAAGGACGTGACGGCTTCCACATCCGGATCTTCCAGCACAATCGCAACGGCTTGCTGCTGCAAATTCCCCATTGCGCGGAACGACGCGGTTTGCGGTCCTTGGGTAATCGCCTGAATCAGGCCGGTATCCTGTTGCGGGAAAAAGCCTTTGGGGACGATCACGTACAGCAGGCCCGTCAACACCACTGTGCCCAGAGCTACCCACAAGGTCAGCGTCTGGTGGCGCAGCACCACAATCAGGCCACGGTCGTAAGCCGCAATGATGCGGTCCATCTGATCGCCCAACCAGGTCGTGAAACGGCCATACTGGCGCTCGTCCTCGGGCTTGAGCATACGCGCACACATCATGGGCGTGAGCGTCAGCGAAATGAACAGGGACAGCAGGATGGCGACGGCCAGGGTAATGGCAAACTCACGGAACAAACGGCCGATGACATCACTCATGAACAGCAACGGAATCAGCACTGCGATCAGGGAGATGGTCAGGGACAGCAGGGTAAAGCCAATTTGCGCCGCGCCCTTCAAAGCGGCCTGCAAGGCGGTTTCGCCCTTTTCGATATAGCGGGCGATGTTCTCGATCATCACGATCGCATCATCAACCACGAAGCCGGTGGCAACCGTCAAGGCCATCAGGGTCAGGTTATTAATACTGAATCCCCACATCAGCATGATGGCAAAGGTGGCGATCAGGGAGATAGGCACGACAACGCTGGGAATCAGCGTAGCCGTCCAGGTGCGCAGGAACACAAAAGTCACCAGCACCACCAGCACAATGGCCAGCATCATTTCCTTTTGCACATGGTCAACCGAGTCCCGAATGGTCTGGGTGCGGTCCGTGGCGACTTCCACATCCACACCGACCGGCAAGGAACGGCGTATCTCGGGCAGCAGGCTTTGAATCTGGTCCACTACATCAATGACGTTGGCGCCAGGCTGACGCTGAATATTCAGCAAGATCGCAGGCACAGTCCCCATCCAGGCGGCCTGACGCACATCCTGTGCATCCCGCACCACCTTGGCCAGTTCGCCCAGACGCACGGCAGCACCGTCCTTGTAGCTGACGATCAGATTTTCATAATCCTGTACCGTTTTCAATTGTTCATTGGCGCCGATGCTGGTGGAACGCTGAGGCCCATCCAGATTGCCTTTGGGCTGGTTCACGTTGGCCGCGACCACCGCCTGCCGCAGGTGACTTAAGGTCAGATTGCGGACGGCCAAGGCGTTGGGATCAGCCTGAATGCGCATGGCTGGTTCCTGACCACCCGCAATGCTGACCAGTCCGACACCCGTCACCTGCGAGAGTTTTTGTGCAACCCGCACATCAATCAGGTCGCGCACCTCGTGCAGGGGCATATTGGGGGAAGTCACCGCCAAAGAAATAACCGGGGTATCAGCCGGATTGACCTTGTTATAGATAGGCGGTGCAGGCAAATCATTGGGCAGCATATTGGAGGCGGCATTAATCGCCGCCTGCACCTCTTGCTCGGCCACATCCAGGGGCAAGCCCAAATCAAACTGCAAGGTAATGCGCGATGCCCCGCCCGAGCTGGACGAAATCATCTGCGACAGGCCCGACATGCTGCCGAAGCGCCGCTCCAGCGGTGAAGTGATCAAGGCCGCCACTACATCCGGGCTAGCGCCCGGATAGAGCGTGACCACCTGAATAGTGGGGTAATCCACCTGCGGCAAAGCGGCTACGGGCAACATGCGATAGGCCAGCAAGCCGGACACCAGCAAGGCCACCATCGCCAAGGTGGTAGCCACCGGGCGCAGGATAAAGATACGCGACATGCTCACGGCTTACTCGCTTGCAGGACGTGGACGGCGACCCTCACCCGGACGTTTGCCTTGCTCTGGCTTGTCGGCGGCATCATCGGGCGCAGGCTTTTCCTTGGCCTGACCATCTTGCTGCATCACCTCGACCTCCGAGCCTTCACGCAAACGGTCAGTCCCTTCAACCACCACACGATCGCCCTCTTTCAGGCCGGTTTTAATCAAGGTCAATTCCAGCGTGGCCGTACCCAATTCCACCACCTGGATATGGACCTTGTCCTCGGCATCCAGGGTGTACACATACGTGCCCACCGAACCCCGTTGCACAGCGTGCGATGGGATCAGCAAGCCTTGTTCCTGGCCCAAAAAGACACGGGAATTGACAAACTGATTAGCAAACAAGGTTTCATCGGCATTATCAAATTCGGCCTTCACTTTCAGCGTGCCAGTATTGATGTCGATCTGGTTATCCAGTGCCTGCAAACGGCCCTTGTCCGACAAGAGCTGACCCTTGCTGTCGATCAGGGACACCCGCAAAGGCGATTCGCTTTGTTTCATGGCCTCCAGCAGGCTGCTCAATTGATTCTGCGGCAAGGAGAACTCCACGCCTATGGGATCCGTCTGGGTAATGACGACAATCCCATCGGTACTACCGGCAGACACCAGATTGCCCTGATCCAGCTTGCGCAAACCCAGGCGACCATCCAAAGGCGCCGTAATACGAGTGCGATCCAGCTGGACCTGCGCACGGGCCACCTCTGCTTGATTGGATTTGATCTGTGCCTGCAGTTGCTGAACGGCCGTTTCCTTGGTTTCCAAGGCCTGGCGAGCAATAGAATTCTGTTGAAACAGGACGCGGTGGCGGGCCAGTTCCTGCTGCGCCCCTTTGAGCTGAGCCTGATTCTGCGCCAATTGGCCACGCGCCTGATCCAGTTGCACCTGATAGGTACGCGGATCAATCTCGGCCAGCAAATCGCCGGCCTTCACACGTTGACCGTCCTTGAAGTGGATGCGTTCGAGCACACCATCAACTTCACCGCGCACGGCGACTGTTTGCAAAGGTTTGACCGTGGCAATCGCATTGACCGTTTGGTCGATCAGGCCTTCCTTGACCGTGGCCACCTGCACCGGGACTTTAGTCGCCCCCATCATGCCGCGAGGCCCGCGCATGGGAGTGGACGTACGGGAAGGGGAAGACAGGGCGTAATAAACGAGGCCTGCTGTCACCAGCAGCCCCACCACCACCCAGACATAGAAGGATCGGGACCGCCGACCTCTGCCTGTGTTCAACTCCGACATGAATACTCCCCGGCTAAAACTTGATTGTCTCTATGCACGGTCTAAATAAGCGTTTAAGCACTACCGATCGTGACGGCGACACGCATTATGCAGCCAAAACACGATAGCAATTAGTTTCAAACGATAAAGAGATACAAGCGCTGACAAAACCGCATCCCTGCTAGACCACGCTGGCACAGCAAGTATAAAAGCGGCAGTCTGAACCTTATATGAACAGCGTTTTCAGCCGAAGTTGCAACGGGCCAGCCTGAAGGGGATATCCCCCGTCACGGCCTGCGGTTTCAATTGATTATCTTGCTGCACAAAGCGTATCCAGATGACGTAGCGGTTAGCGCTCATTTCCGGATAGATGCACGCACCGGCGTCCACCCACACCCGCAGCAACTGGAAGGTCTTGCCTGCCAGCATTTCTTGATAGGAACCGTCACGGGCCAGTTGGTCTGCCGAGTCACCCGACTGGCGCAGCAAGCGCAAAATCAAGGCCAGACCTTGATACAGTGGCAGGAAAGACTCGGACCAACGGCGCAAATCCTGGACACGATCGGCATCGGGGCGCTGTTGCCAGGAATAATAAGAAGGCATGTCCACCTGGGACGTGCCACCGGGCACAGCAACTCGGCCCCGCAAACTGGCCAACCATTCATTTTCACGCAGGCCCTGCCCCACCCGCCCCTGGGCCGAGAGGTCAGCAGAAGCGCGCACAATTTGTTCAATCATCTTGTCCAGCGCCTGCAGCTGAACACCGGGGTGTTCACGCAGCGCAGCCAGCGCCACGCGCTGACGCTCAAGGTCTTGAAGAACAGCAGAACGCAAATCGGTTCGATCCGAGATGTCCAGTAAATCAAACAAAGTCGCTACAGCGATCTGATGCGAGTACGCATCCTGGTTGGCCGAAAAATGAAACAGCCTATCGAACAAGTATTCGACTCTCAGTAAAGCCCGGACACGCTCATTGCAGGGGTATTCGTATAGAGTCACGCGTTTAAAAACCTTTTTTTGTCGACTGGAGGGTCAGACACGTCGTGTTGTCAGGCAGTCAAGGCACACCAGCGTTGGTGTACTGCTCGCGCCCGCTCTTCCAACAGGGGCAAAGTCGTCTGCCCATCATTCAGAACCACGTCGTCGGCCACATCCAGGCGCTGCTGACGTTGCGCCTGTGCTGCCATGATACGTTCAATTGTGGCCACTGCCAGCCCGTTGCGCTTTTGAACACGCTCGATCTGGGTCGCTTCATCACAATCCACAACGCAAATCCGGTCCACACGGTCTCGCCATCGTCCTGATTCCACCAGCAAGGGTACAACCACAACAAGATAACATCCTTGCGCTTTCAAGGTCTGTGCTTTTGTTACGTTCCAAATCAGGGGATGAATGATCGCCTCAAGTCGATGACGGGCATCAGGATCGGCAAATACACAGGCCCGCATCCAATCCCGATCCATGGAACCATCCGCGGCCAAGGCCTGTGCCCCAAAGGCAGCGCGAATCGGCTCAATGGCCAGACCACCGGGCGCGGTCAACTCATGCGCGATGACATCCGTATCCACGACAGCCGCCCCCCAAGAGGCAAAAAAATTGGCCACCTGGCTTTTGCCCGATCCAATTCCACCAGTCAGCCCAATTGTCAGCATGCGCAATCCACGGATAAAAAACAAAACTGTAACGTACCCGCGCCAATCCTCCTACCCTGAATAGACCTGATACTGTCCCGCCGCCCCAGGTCTAGCGTAGAATTCAGCTATCAACCAGTCCACGGAAGCCCGCCATGTCTTTCACCAAGATTTCCCCCCTGCGTTCCCTTACCTTGCTTTCGGTCGTTTTGCTGGCAGCATGTGCCCAGGCACCCGTTCAGCCTACCCCCAACGAGGGTCGCGACTCCACCCAGAAAGACGCCCTGCGCCAAGCGCAAGGTAGCGGCACCGCCCGTGCCCCCTCGCAAATCAATTTAGGCTTCGGTAACCAGGAAGGCCTGCACGCCATCACACCGGCCCGCGCCCAGCAGCCTGCCGCCATGGTCGACCGTAGCGTTCCAGAGCTGGCCGAGCCCAAAACCTTTCTGGGCACCCTGTCCTGCCCACCACAAGGCGGCGCATGTGAGCCCTACAAAATCAGCGTAACCCTGGCTCCTGCTGGCCAATGGCGCTTGCGTGCCACCCCGCTGGGTGCTGGCGAAGAACACCGCATGAGCGGCTGCTGGGTACCTATCGGCACACAGCCTACCCGCATCGCTTTGCTGGCCAACAACGACTCGACCTTGGCCGATCTGAGCTTTGTGAACAACAACGTACTGCGCATTCACACCTTTAACCAGCAACGCCCTACGCTGGAGAGCCACCTGACTCGCCAAGCCGACATCGACCCGATCAGCGAGCTGGACGGCCAGGCCACTCCCGCCTGCCGCTAATCTAAGGCATAGACAGGCTGCCCACCAGGCTGGGCGGCAGCACATCGCGCAAGCCCGGCTCGCTAAATACAAAGCGGGTCAATTCAACCGCATTGCGCACGCGTAACTTCTGAAAAACGCGTGCCCGATGCGCCTCCACCGTACGCTGGGAAATCGCCAATTCAGCCGCAATCACCTTGTTCGCCTTGCCGATGGCGATATAAGACAGCACGTCGCGCTCGCGCGGAGTCAGACTTTCAAACAGCACAGAGGCGGGCAAATGACTATTCAATACCATGTCAGTCTCGTATATCTGTACCAGGCGAACAGGCCGCCTGCGATGTGAAAAATCAACCATAGACAGAGTTTGTCATTTTAGGCAGGGACTACGCGACTGTTAACTTGTACGGGATGTTTTTGTCACAGGACTAATATAGATACACGGTTTTCAATGCGTCGGAAAACCATCTTTTTACGCCTCAAATTGGGGATAAACGCAGACAAAGCTACAGCCTCATCCCCCCAAGAAACACAACAATCACCTGGGTCACCCCCCCCGGATCGGTCAAACACCCCACCTCACCACAGCACAACACAACGCAACACAACAAACCCGGCCCCATAAACTGCCAGCAGAGATGAGCATTCACGGCCATGAGCCACTCTGACGCGCAGCTCTGGGGGGCGGCGATTCAGACTGCTTGCCGCCGGCGGGAGATAGCGCAGGGATGCAAGCACCCTGCTGTTTGAACCCGACGCTTGTACTTGGTCCGGGGGACCAAGTACCGGGTGAGTTCAGGGTGCGCCCGTAGCTATCTCTCGACAAGGGCACCGGTGCGCAGCACCGGCAAGTAGTCAGCCGCCCCCCAGAGCTGCGCGCCAGAGTGGCGTCTTACTGAGTCCCTCCCTGGCATGAGGGGGCCTGAACTGCCACCACCCCAACCAAAGCACCAGACAAAGACAAAGACAAAGGCAAAGACAAAGACAAAGACAAAGACTGCAAAAATAAACCACGCAGATATAAAAAAAGCACAGTAAAAACTGTGCTTTTCTCACCAAACAACACAAGAAATCAGGCTTTAACCATTTCCAGGTTGTCGATCAAACGCGTCGCGCCCAATTTGGCAGCGGCCAATGCCACCAACGGTTCGCCAGCTGCAATTTGCTCTGGCGTCGGTTCCAGCAAATCCGACTGACGACGCAAGGCCATATAGTCCACCTTCCAGCCCAGATCCGTCATCTTCTTGGTCGCATAAGCCTCAATCTCCTCGCGGCTTTGACCTTGCTGCAAACGCTCATTCATTTCCTGCAGTGCGTAATAAATCTGCGGAGCCTGAGCGCGTTCCTCGGGACTCAAATAGCGATTACGCGAAGACATGGCCAAACCATCCTCTTCCCGCACCGTCTCGTGAGCCAGAATCTCTACCGGCAGCTGGAACTGGCGTACCATCTGACGCACCACCATCAACTGCTGATAATCCTTCTTCCCAAACACAGCCACACGCGGCTGCACACAGGAAAACAGCTTCAACACAACCGTACACACGCCTTCAAAGAAGTCAGGACGGAAATGACCTTCCAGGATACGGCCCAAATGATCAGGCGGGCTGACGCGAAAACTCTGTGGCTCGGGGTACATCTCGCGCTCCGAAGGAGCAAACAAGACATACACATCGCGCTCCTGCTCCATCTTGGCCGCATCTTCCTGCAAAGTGCGCGGGTAACGATCAAAATCCTCGTTAGGGCCAAACTGCAGGCGGTTCACAAAAATACTGGCCACCACCGGATCGCCATGCTGACGAGCCAACTTCATCAGGTCCAGGTGAGCTCGATGCAGATTCCCCATGGTTGGAACAAATGCCACGCGTGTCTGGCCCTGGAGCTGATCGCGCAGTTCTTGGATGTTATGGACGACTTTCAAAAAATTCTCCGCTACGGAATAAGATCAGGCCCATCGGCCTGCGCTCGAATATAAGTCAGGCGCAAATAAATAGGAGCGTAGGGCTCGGCCTGCGTGATTTCAAGCAGTGACTCTCGTGCCAATTCCAGCATCGCCAGAAAATGCACGACAAGCACCGCCGCCGGATCACCCTGATCCAGGCGTTCATTAAACAGCTCTGTAAATTCCATGAAGCGCACATGCTGCAAACGTCGCAGAATCTGGCTCATGTGATCACGCACCGACAACTGCTCACGCGTAATCTTGTGACTGGCATTGAGCTTGGCACGCTTCAAGATGCCCAGCCAGGCCTCGCGCAAATCATCCGCATTCACTTCCGGCGGAATGGCCTCAATAACCAGTTCGGCCTGGGCATTGGCCAGCAGATAATCGCGCCCCATCAAGGGTAGCTCGTCCAGACGACGCGCGCCTTCCTTCATGCGCTCGTATTCCAGCAGCCGGCGTACCAGCTCGGCACGCGGATCATCCACCTCTTCTCCCGTGTCAGCGCGCCGCACTGGCAGCAACATGCGGGATTTAATCTCGATCAGCAGCGCGGCCATCAAGAGATACTCCCCCGCCAGCTCCAGATTGGTGGCGCGGATCTGCTCCACATAGGCCAGATACTGCCCGGTGACCTGGGCCATCGGAATATCCAGCACATTGAAGTTCTGCTTGCGGATCAGATACAGCAACAGATCCAGCGGCCCTTCAAAGGCGTCCAGAAATACTTCCAGCGCATCAGGCGGAATATACAGATCCTGAGGGATCGCAAACAGCGGCTCACCATAAAGACGCGCCAGCACATCCTCGGGCTGAGGAGCTGGCGTATCCACAACAGTCTGCTGTGCGATCTCAGTCACAGGCGCAGGTGTACAGATTTAGTTGTTTTCGTAGTACACGTAAGGTTTCTGAGGCGTGCGAGCAGCCTTGTAACCGTCTTGCAGTTCCTGGTCAATCTGCTTGTCCCACAGACGATAACGGCCTTCACGCTGCCGTGCTTCGGTATCCGCGTTCTGCTCTTTATACTGTTTAAGAAACTGGGTAATTTCGGATTCGAAATTCTTTGCCATAATACCTGTACGCCTAAATAAATTGGATAACAGAAAAGTTTGAGTTTACTGCACCGCACACCAGAGAGTTCGCCGCATGGCATCTGAACAGACCGAAGCCGCCAAACCGGCGACCATGTCCCCTCAAGAGCGTCGAGCCATACGCATTATTCCCTACATTGTGGGATGTGCATTATTCATGCAAATGCTGGACTCTACGGTTGTAGCCACTGCCCTGCCCACGATGGCCGTGTCGCTGGATACCAGCGTCATCCGCATGAATACCATCATTACCAGCTACCTGCTGGCCGTGGCCGTATTCGTTCCAATCAGTGGATGGGCTGCAGACCGCTTTGGTGCTCGCAAGGTGTTCCTGGCCGCCATTCTACTCTTTACCGCCAGTTCTGTTGCATGTGCCCTGTCCCAGACCCTGTCACAACTGATCATTTCCCGCGTGATACAAGGCATGGCCGGAGCCATGATGGTGCCGGTGGGACGCATTATCTTACTGCGGCGCGTCCCTAAAGATGAGCTTTTAAGCGCCATGGCGGTGCTGACCTTGCCTGCCTTGCTCGGCCCCATCATCGGCCCGCCCGTGGGTGGTTTTTTAGTCACGTACGCCAGCTGGCACTGGATTTTCCTGATCAATATCCCCGTTGGCATACTGGGCATTGCCCTGGTGCTGCGCTATATCCGCGAGGACTACCCCACAGAGCGCCCGCCCCTGGACTGGCTGGGCTTTATCTTGAGCGCCATCTGTCTGGCCACTCTGGTGACCAGCTTCGAGAACGTAGGCCATGGCACGCTGGGCTGGGATACCTTGGGCTGGCTGACACTGGCCGGTCTGGTCGCTGGCGCATGGTACGTCTGGCACTCCCGACAAGTTACCTACCCAATCATTGATTTGTCACTGCTGCGCACCAAAACCTTTGCCATTTCCGTGCTGGGCGGCAATCTATGTCGTTTCTCGCTAGGCGCTGCGCCATTTCTGTTGGCCATCATGCTGCAAACCAACTTTGGCATGAGCGCATTATCAGCAGGCCTGATCACCTTCACCGGTGCCATTGGTGCCTTGGGCATGAAACTGGTGGCCCCACCCATCATCCGGCGTTACGGTTTTCGCAAAGTCCTGATCGTCAACGCCTGGCTGACGGGCCTGTTCATCGCCCTGTGCGCCATGTTCCAGGCCACCACGCCCATGTGGCTCATGATTGCCGTCCTGACCGCAGGCGGTTTTTTCCGCTCCCTGCAATTCACCGCAGTCAACACCCTCACCTACGCCGACCTGGATTCTGAAGCCATGAGCCAGGCCAGCAGTTTTGCCGCCATGGCGCAGCAACTGGCTATCAGTCTGGGGGTGGCATGTGCGGCGGTAACGCTGAATATCAGCATGGCATTGCGCGGAGCCAGCAGCGTGGAGACCCAGGATACGATCTGGGCCTTTCTGATTCTGGGTGCTATTACGGCCATCTCCAGCCTGTCTTTTGCCCGACTGTCAGCCAGCGATGGTGAGTCTTTGCAGAAGAAGTAGATCTACATGCCAAACTGACCCCGGGTAAAACAAACGCGATTAAGGGGCCACACCCTCAGCGGTAATCATGGATACATGCGGCTAGAGGCCCAAGGCATCTCTATGGAACTGCGTTTGAACACCAACCGATCATGAAGCCGAAAAGGTTTATCGATCCAAAACTCCATCGACAGAGGAACGATACGAAACCCAGTCCAATACGAGGGCCTTGGAACTTCACCAATGCCAAAGCGAGCCGCCTGGACCGCAACCGCTTTGGCCAGGTCCCCTCGTTTGAGCAAAGGGCGGGATTGTTGACTTGCCCACGCCCCTATCCGGCTTGCACGATCTCTAGACGCAAAATGTGCATCAGCCTCGGCGTCCGAAACTTGCTGAACCTGTCCACGAAAACGAATCTGTCGGTGCAAAGACTTCCAATGCAACACCCCGGCAGCCTGCATATTGCTAAGCAGCTCTCCTCCTTTTTGAGACTGTGTATTGGAATAAAAGACCAGTCCTTCTTGATCAAATTTCTTCAATAAGACCATACGGACATTGGGCATTCCAGAGGCATCAGACGTAGCAAGCGCCATCGCATTTGCATCGTTCACCTCACTCCGATGAGCTAACTCGAGCCATTCCCCAAACAAAACAATTGGGTCATTGCCTACAACTGTATTTGTCTCATCGTTAAAAGCCTCACTCACATCGTGCGTCACTTGAGTCATCTTCGAAACACCTAAGCGAAAGAAAGTAGTTGGGGCGCCGCCAGCAGATTGCGCCATTTATCAGCGTCATCACCCGGCTTGCTGATCATGCGAGCCTGGCCATCCTTGCCAACGATCACCTCACCAGCAGGCGGCACATTCAAAAACTCCATATGCTGCGTCGCGCAATACGCTCCCACATCAAGAACCAGCAAATAATCACCTGCCTTTACCGAGGCAGGGACAGTCACTTCACCTGGTATAGGATAGTCATTCCGTAGCAGCGTGCGGCCTCGAATTTTGGCTCTACCCGCGTCCTTGTAGTCTGTAATTTCCTGAAAGTGGTCGTCCAGAAAGACAGTATTGTGAGGCCGATTAAGTAGCTGGGCAGAGGGCATCAACATGCGAGAACTATCTGTAACAACGATATGCCCATTGGAATGACGCACTACATCTCGTTTGACGCTTGACACCAAAACACCGGAATCAGCCAACACATCACGGGCCGGTTCAAATAAGAATTTAACCGTCTCAGGTATTTTCATTTCGACCGCTAGGTCACGGATCGCAAGGAAATAGGTATTCCAGTCAAAATGCTTTTTCTCTTCATCCCATAATTCATAGTTAAAACCATGCCCACCCGCAAAATTAATTGATTTCGCTGATGGAAAGTGTTTAACAAACATGTGGAAGATTTCACGCACGATATCAACCATATCCTGAAGTGAATTGCCACTTCCGCAATACACCTCAAAGCACTCCAGAGTTCGCCCACTATCTTTCAACATTTGGGCTAATTGTCCCAGTTGCTCGACCTTCACCCCAGGTTTATCCGAACGAAGACTATCTATACGAGCACTGATCGTCGGCGCATTCTGCTCAATAGCAAATGCGATTTCATCAAGGCTAGCCAGAAACACCAAATGCTTTTTGGCATTCCAATAGCTGAGTTCCTTGTTCGAAACATGCCCTGGAGAAATAATGAATCTGTCAAACCCATACTGTGTGAGTAGCTCGTACTCATTAGGCATCTGTAACAAGATACCAGCCCCTGCATCATGAAGAGGTTTCATGACATGAGGGTTTGCATTGGGGAAAAACGGAATGTACAGGGAGACACGCCCCTCCAAGCCTGCAGCACGATAGGCTGATGTAATGCGCTGAAAGTTCTTCAGAACCTGGCTTTCGCTGTAAACAAAGACAGGGGTGCCGGATTTAGAGCAAATATTAGCTAGGTTAGCTGTTGAAACCCAATGACTCTCTAAATAACGAACATCCAAACACGGCACGTCTTGCTCTGCGGCCTCATATATCGACATAGTGTTCCTCTTAAAACAAAGTCACAACAAAGAAAGGTGGGTTGCAAACACCCACTACAAACAGGTGATAGAGCGCGTCGCATGTTCAATATCAGACACTCGCATCAACTGCTCACCAATCAAAAAACCCTTTATTCCGCTAGCTTTAAGACGAAGCACTTCTGCTGGACTGGATATTCCACTTTCACTAACTGCCAAACAATGCGGCCCCAACATCTTGAACAATCGCTCTGACACGCCAAGATCAACCGAGAAGTCACTCAAGTTACGGTTATTTATCCCGACCATTCGTACATTCATAGACAAGGCGCGTTCTGCCTCGGCCTCATCATGAACTTCAACCAGCGCTTCCATTCCAAGACTCTGAGCCCGCTCCATCAGCTCTTTCAGTAAGGAGTCATCACCTAGCATCGACATAATCAATAAAATGCAGTCGGCGTTCATCGCTCTGGACTCATAGACCTGATACATATCCACAATGAAATCCTTACGCAGTACCGGCAAGTCAGACGCAGATTTTGCAAGCTGCAGATCCCCTGCCTTCCCTTGAAAAAAATGGGCATCAGTCAAAACCGACAAACATGCTGCACCGCCCTTTTTATATGCTTGGGCAATCTCAACAACATCAAAGCCTTCTCTAAGCAATCCTTTTGATGGACTCGCTCGCTTGATCTCTGCAATCAGTGCAATCTGGTCTCGCACCACGCGTTTTTCCATGGCGGAAACGAAACATCGAGGTGGTGGCAACCGGGATATAAGAGACTCAAACCTAGATAGAGACATCTCGCTACGAGCTCGTTCGATTTCCTCAAGCTTATAAGCCTTGATCGTGTTCAAAATACTCATAGGTCACCAGAAAGCTCAGAGGAAAACAGTTGGGGAGCATCCCCCTGACAAGAAACAGAGATCAAACGCTGCAAACATCGCAATGCCTGGCCCTCATCAATGGAAGCACGCGCAATTCGTATGGCATCCAACCAGCCCTCTGTTTTCCCGGATGCAATTAATGCTCCAGCCGCATTGATCAATGCGATATCCCTATAAGGCCCAGCCTCCCCTTCGAGGACTGAACGCAGTGCATGTGCATTCGTCTGCGGATCTCCTCCTTTTAAGACGTCAGGCGCAGCTATAGACAAGCCAAGGTCCTCTGGCCGTATCTCGAGATCAGTCAAATGACCACTGATAGCCAACGTTGCAAAAGTCGGACCTGTGGTAGTAATTTCATCTAGTCCATCAGAACCATGAACAACAAGAACCCGTTCAGATCCAAGCTCAGCCAAAGCAGCAGCTAAAGGGCGAACTAAGCTTCTGGCGTAAACACCAACCAAATGATGCTTAACCCCAGCTGGATTGAGTAACGGACCAAGAATATTAAAAAGTGTTCTGGTTCCAAGCTCTACGCGCACCGGCATCGCTTTCGCAAGAGCTGGATGATGAGCAGGAGCAAAAATGAACCCAATTCCAACCTCATCAATGCAGCGTTCAATCGTGTGAGGCTGTACGTCCAGATTTACCCCAAGCGCTCGCAAGACATCAGCAGCACCAGACCTTGAGGAAAATGCTCTATTCCCTTGCTTGGCTACGCGAACTCCAGCACCTGCCACAATAAAAGCAGCACATGTAGAAACGTTGTATGTCCCCGAGTTATCGCCCCCCGTTCCCAGAATATCCATCGTTCCTGGTGGAGCCTGTATAGTCACCATACGTGCTCGCATTGCAAGAGCGGCACCGACTATCTCATCGATAGTCTCACCACGCATGCGTAATGCAGTCAGCACTGCCCCAACTTGTGCCTGGCTAGCTTTCCCAGAAACGATACTGTCCATCAAAGCAGCCATACCGTTACGACTCAACGACCTGTACGAGACAAGGTCTTGAATAGCCAATTTGATATCAAACGCGTCGGTTTGCATTGTTATGGGGGTCTGCATGAAAACCTCAGCGGCTATGAACACATATCCATGCGCTCTGACTGAAACGCATTGAATACATCCAAATCCTCCGGGAGAGTCTGGTTCCAATCCAATGTCACATTCTCTCGACGAAATGGAGGTATGTCATATAAACGGTTGTCCAATGTCCTAGCGAACAAATGACCGGCATAAACTGCGGCAGCTATCGTACCCGGTGCATAACAATCACCAATCCTCACTACTCGTCGCTGGGGGCCATCCCCTTCATTGAGAACAGCAAGCTGCGCATCAAGCTCCCGATACAAGGAATCATTCGGTACCTGTGAGGTCACCAATACCACCGCATCCGCAAGGAGAAATCGCTTGCGCCCGGTAAACACACAAGCAATCACAACGCCATCCGATAAAATCTTCTCTAGCTTGTGGGATACATGTACACCCTCACACAGCTCGATCAATCTTTTCTGAATTTTTGGCTGCTCAGCCGTATTGAGCGTGAATGCCGAGACCAAGCTCTCTGGCGTCACAAAACTCACGGAACAACCTTGGGCGGCAAGCCGCTCTCCAATCACCCCTGCCATGTAGTAGTGATCGTCATCAAATATGAGTACCCGGCCGCCAAGCGAACTCCCAGCCATTACATCGTCAGGAGTAAAAACCGGTAACCGGTTCAAACCTTCAACGGGTGCCGAGTAGGTACGCCCCACACCATCTGCCCGCCATCGAGCGCCAGTTGCCACGGCAATCAAATCGCAATCTGTCTCCAGAACCATGCTGGCGGAAACAGGATTCTCCGGTAGAACAAGGACATTCGGATTCTTGCGCAACTGCCCCACTCGCCAATCGGCAACCCGACGCCATGCTGATAAGCCAGGCAAACTAGCCTCCGTCAGAGCACGTCCACCTAGATTGCGCTCCTTATCAGCCAAGATCGTTTCATAGCCACGTCTTCCCAACCACAATGCGGCCTCCAAACCAGCAGGCCCGGCCCCTACCACCAAAACTTTATGATCTGTATTTTTGGGCTGGATGATTTCTGGATGCCATTCTCTACGCCACTCTTCACCCATGGTGGGGTTCTGAGTGCATCGCAAGGGGACACTGAGCTTGTCTGATGCCACACAAATATTGCAACCGATACACTCTCGAATATCCTCAAATGCCCCTGTTCTGATCTTCTCCGGAAGATAGGGGTCTGCAATAGAGGGCCGCGCCGCCCCAATCAAATCCAACTTCCCAGTCGAGATTAATGACAGCATATGATCCGGGGATGTATACCGACCTACACCTACAACCGGCTTTCCAGTGACCTGTTTCACAAAGCTGATGTAACTGTCCTGAAAACCTTCATCACTAAAACGCGATGTCTGTCCATCATTCCCAAATGGACTGAGATTTACATCCCAAAGATCCGGCAAGTCGGCCAACATTTCAACAACATCACGGCCCTCCCCCTCAGCAGAAAGACCAAAAGGTCCAGCCAGCTCATCTACACTGAATCGCAAAGCGACTGCACATCGATCCCCCACGGCCTCCTTAGTATCCAAGAGCAACTCTTTTAATAAACGCACTCGATTTTCCAGGCTGCCCCCATACTCGTCTGTTCTCTGGTTATGACGCCGCGACAAGAAATGAGCTGGAAGCGTCATGTCGTGGCCTGCATAGATGTACACAATATCGAACCCAGCTCTCTTAGCATTAAGCGCAGCATTCCTGTGCCAACGCAAAAAGTCTCGAATATCACTTTTGTCCATTTCCCTGGCAGTAACGGGAGCCACTCCTCTTGTCGGAGCCAAGGAAGGGGCAAAAGGGATAGCACGCGTCTCCAAATTAGTTACGTGAAAACCATTGTGAGCAAGCTCTATGCCTGCCAAAGCACCGTATCGCGCTATCTCCTCACAAGCTTTGGATAAAACAGGTATATCCCTGGTATCCCAAAGCCTAAGCTCTCTCGGACGACAACTGGAGTAATGAATGTCGCACTGCTCAGTGCAAATAACACCCCATCCGCCCTCAGCCTTGATCCCCCGCATTCGAGCCATTGCACTTGGGTGCACCCGATTCATACCATTGCAATGGGGCACCTGATAGAAACGGTTTTTAGCGATTACCGGACCAATACTCAAAGGCTCAAAAAGTGGTGCATAACGATCAACACTTACTGGGGGGAAAATAGTCATTGTTATCTCTGATTGTTGTGCTGACAGACCTGAAAGACGCCAACGCCATGCCCTACTTACAGAGTTCAGGCACAAACTCAAAACGTCGACTGTGCTGAGTCAGCATTCCCTCCTTCAGAACCTCTATCTCCAACTCAGCCGCACGTATCGTGATGCGTTCGTGCAAGGCCTCCAGATCTTCATAAGCCCGCTCATGTAATGCCTCCGCGACGACCAGTACCGTATCTGACTCTTTAGAGACCACGGACTGAGCCCCCTGCCGGAAAACCCAGCGACGTGAGTGCGCATGGTTGGCCTCATCGGCAAACACAATCTCGTCCTCTGTTGGATGTTCGACCTCACCCTGAAAGGTTCGGTAAATCTCCGTACCATCGGCAGGCCGAACTGTGATGCCTCCAGAAATATGGGCGCAGTCAAATGCCGCAATCGGAATGGCTGCCTGCATAGACTCTGCGTTCAAAGTATCGATCAAGGGATGAAAGCCAGGCAGGTGTCCGTCTTTACGAAAGCGACGCAGCAATGCCTCAACCGCACAGCGGTATTGGGTCGGCTTCATGCCCATCTGGGAATACGCCTGACGCCAGGCCTGAATAGACGGGAGTTCGCTCTCCGGCCCCTGCTCCAGCAACTGGCCAACCCTCGTAAATGTGCTGTTCAGGGCATCGTTTTGGAGTTTAGCTACCCTCACCCCTTGTAAAACCAGGACCAATGCCGTCAGCCTCGGAAAGCGGTTCCACACAGTGTCAGAATGATTGAAGTACATGGTATGCAGGGCACCTTTCGCCAATTGAAAATGTGAAATACAGGCAAGCACACTGCCTATTGCGTCAGTACGGTTCGTGCTCGGGTTCGCTCCGGGAAGGTCAACACAAAAATGGCAAGAATGACCGTGGCAACACCCACAATCTGTACCCACCCAATCTGCTCCCCTAAAACCAGCGCTGCCAGGGTGACGGCTGTCAAAGGAGCCACCGCCGTAAATACAGACGCTTCGCTGCCACTGACCCGCGCTGCCCCGCCATACCACAGCAAAAACCCTGCAACGGTAGGGACAAGCGCATACCAAGCCACAGCACCTATCGCTGCGGTATCTGGCATGGAAAGCGGTAACTCAAGCAAAGCAAAGGGCAAGGACACCAGCAGGCCCAGACCGGTCATCGTGGTGGCTTGCAACAAAGGCCGCAGCGGCACAGGGATGCGCTTGTTAAGCAAAATGAATGCGCTCTCACAAACCACGGCTCCCAGGATATAAAACATGCCAATGGACGAACTTGGACCTGAGCCCTTCCAGACCACTGCCATGACACCCAAGGTCGCCAGCACGACGCTGATCAGCAGCCTTAGCCCTGGCCGCTCGCCCAGGACGATCACGGAGAAGAGCGCAGACACAGCGGGCAATGTGCCGATGATTACGCCCGCATCAGCCGCCGACAAATGGGACAAGCCTGCTATCAGTAAGGTCGTATAGCCAACACTGCCCGCCCCGGCCTGAAGCAGCAACAGTACCCAGTCCCGGAACAACAGCTTGGGCCACCGCTCTCGCTGCCAGAACATCAGGGCAAGCAAAACCGGCAAGGCAAGAGCAAAACGAAGTGCCGTTGCCAAAAAAGCAGGCATGTTGCCAGCGATCAGTTTGGAGGCAATAACGGTCGATCCAACCGTCATCATGGCCAAGGACAACAATACATATCCAAGTGTGCGACTTGACATCTTTTCCTCTAGGACGCAAATCAATTCACGTAATAACCTTGGTATTTAATAATATTGATCAAGAAAAATCTTGAACGATATTGCAAGGAAACAGAAAATCCGCAGACATCAAGAGGGAGCACTATTTTTTGATAAAAACAAAAATAGAAAACGATTAGAATAGTCATTTCCCCACTCATCCAGGAACACGAAGTGCGCTCTTAGAAAATGAAAGGAAATATCCCAAATGAAGGTCAGTAAGCAATTCAAAGCGAAGGTATGCGGGCAGACAGATATCGTCGCTGTTGAAGCGATGTCCAGCCAATCGTTTGGTCGGCATACTCACGATCAGTTTGGGATAGGGGTGCTGGTCAGCGGAGCTCAGGACTCAGCCAGTGGTCGCGGACAGGTACGAGCGACCAACGGCAACATGATTACCGTCAACCCGAATGAAGTTCACGATGGAAGACCCGTAGACGGCAAGGCAAGAACCTGGCGCATGCTGTATCTGGACCCAGAGCTGATCGCCCAGTTTGCCCAGTCCATGGGGCATAGCGCCGGGGTGGAGTTTATCCACCCTGTTCTTGGCGACACCTCGGCGGTCATGGCATTCAAGCGCCTGTACGTGGCATTAACCGATCCAAAGCGCGAGCCCAAGCAAGGACTGATAGATGAAATTGCGGAGCAGGAGCTTTTTCAAATTCTGGTGCCACTGCTTGGAAATAATCAGCCCACGGAAGCAGAGATTCTATCTGCCGAGTTAGCCAGAGCCAAAGCTCGTCTTGATGCTCACCCAGAAATCCCGGTCTCACTTAATGAACTGGCAACGGAGGCCGGTTTAAGCCGATTCCAATTTCTAAGGGCGTTCAAGGCGGTGACGCAATTGCCGCCTCATGCGTATCGACTACAGCGTCAGCTGCAAATGGCACGCCGCCTGATCATGCAAGGACACACCTTACTGCAAGCGTCTCTTTTATCGGGTTTTGCAGATCAAAGCCACTTAACCCGCCATTTCGTCTCAAGTTATGGCCTGACGCCCGGCTCCCTCTCTCAATCTCGCAAAATGCAGTCTTTTTCGGCGCTCAAGTAATTGAGGGAAATCCGATAATTAATTCAAGACGACAAATCAAGAATCAATAATTTTGATAATTTATTTTATTGAAAAAAATTTGATTGGCAATAAAATCAATCTTGAAAAATAAATAATAAGGAAGCCAATTTAAACCGGCTTATCCTCATCCTCCAGCAACATCACCAGCTTGCAATCCGGCCGTATCGCCAGGCGAAAGGTAAATTGCTGAAAGCGGCGCACTCCCTGGCTGGGGTGCCGGAAATCCCGCAAGCCGCCCTCCCGCTCCACCACGGTCTGGCGTCCCCACCAGAAAGCGAATACCTGACTTTGCTGCGCCAACTCCTGGATCAAAGCCTGTATATCGGCTTCGTCCGCGTGGGCGCCTACGTCAGCGCGGAACTCGGCCACGACGCGGCTGGCGCGCTGCTCCCAGTCCACCACCAGCTCACGCGCTGCCGGGTCCAGGAAGATATAACGCAGCAGATTGGGCTGCTCGCTACGGTCGGGCCAGCCATCGAACAAACCCAACAAGGCTTCGTTGCGAGCCAGTACGTTCCAGCTGCGGTCCAGAATGTAGGCCGGGGCGGAGATGCTATCGACACATGCGCTCAAGCCTTGCGGCAAGGGTTGAATATCACCCTGCCAATGCTCGGGATCGGCGCAGTCAGCCAGTTCAAACAGATAGTGGCGCTCGGCCCGGGCCAGTTTCAGGACCGTTGCCAGGCGGGCGCAGACCGTGGGGGACACGGTAACGTCGCGACCCTGCTCGATCCAGGTGTACCAGGTGGTGCTGATATCGCACAGCTGCGCCACTTCTTCGCGACGCAAACCAGGAGTGCGACGGCGCACACCGGGAGCCAGCCCCAGGTCTACAGGCTGGATACGCTCGCGTGCATTACGCAAAAATCGTCCCAAAGCCTGACGCCGGGGTTGAGAGGCGCTCTCGGCGCCGCCCGGATTAGCCCCTGTTGGCCCCGTCGTTCCCATATCAGCCTAATACGCCCGACAAGCTGCGGCGTACGTCTTCTTCCGTACGACCACTGCGCTGGATATAGTCTTGCAACTGGTCTTCACCAATATTGCCCACGTTGAAGTACTTGGACTGCGGATGGCTGAAGTAGAAGCCCGACACACTGGAAGCCGGAATCATGGCGTAGCTGTCGGTGATGAACATCTCGATGTCTTCACACTGCAGGACACGGAACATATCGTGCTTGACCACGTGTTCCGGGCAGGCCGGATAGCCGGGTGCAGGACGAATGCCCTGGTATTTCTCGTCGATCAGCTCTTCGTTGGACAGGCGCTCGTCGGTGACATAGCCCCACAAGTCGGTACGTACGCGAGCATGCAGACATTCGGCAAAGCCCTCGGCAAAACGGTCGCCCAGTGCCTTGATCATCAAGTCCGAGTAATCGTCGCCGGCAGCCTGGAAGCGCTCGGACAGTTTGTCTACGCCAATCCCGCCAGTAACCGCAAACATGCCGATGTAATCGGCCACGCCGCTTTCTTTCGGAGCAATGTAGTCAGCCAGACACTTGCTATCCACGCCTTCACGCTTGACGCCTTGTTGGCGCAGGTTGCGCCAGGTGAACAAGACTTCGCTGCGCGATTCGTCCGAGTAGACCTCGATATCTTCGCCATTGACGGTGTTGGCGGGGTAGAACGCAATTACACCGTTTGCCGTCAACCAGCGTCCTTCAATGACTTTCTTCAACATGGCCTGCCCTTCGGCAAACAGCGTCTTGGCCTGCTCGCCCACCACCTTGTCTTCCAGAATGGCCGGATACTTGCCGAACAAGCTCCAAGTCTGGAAAAACGGCGTCCAATCGATGAACTGGGCAATATCGGCCAAGTCGTAGTTTTTGAAGGTGCGGCGGCCAATGAATTTAGGGCGTGGCGGCACGTAGGTGGACCAGTCGATGGCAGGCTTGTCTTCGCGCGCTTTTTCCAGCGAGATCAAAGGCGTGGCTTTACGATTGGCATGGCGCTGGCGCACTTGCTCGTATTCCTCGCGCACTTCAGCCAAAAACTCTTCCACATTGTCCGACACCAGTTGGGTAGCCACACCCACGCAGCGGCTGGCGTCCGGAGTATAGATAACCGGGCCGTCGTAATGCGGGGCGATCTTCACCGCCGTATGCACGCGGCTGGTGGTTGCGCCGCCAATCATCAGAGGAATATTGCGCTCACGGAAGTACGGGTCGCGCTGCATCTCGGAAGCGACATAGGCCATTTCCTCCAGGCTGGGAGTGATCAGGCCGGACAAACCCACAATATCGGCCTCCACTTCTTTGGCCTTGGCGAGGATCTCGGCACAAGGCACCATCACGCCCATATTGACCACTTCAAAGTTATTGCACTGCATCACCACGGACACAATGTTCTTGCCAATGTCATGGACGTCGCCCTTCACCGTGGCAATCACCATGCGGCCTTTGGAGCGTACATCACCACCTGCGGCCTCGATCTGGCGCTTTTCTTCTTCAATAAAGGGAATCAGGTGGGCCACGGCCTGTTTCATTACACGCGCGGATTTCACCACCTGCGGCAGGAACATCTTGCCCTGACCGAACAGGTCGCCCACCACGTTCATGCCGTCCATCAAAGGACCTTCAATCACGCTGATGGGGCGACCACCCTGGGCATCAATCTTCTGACGAACTTCTTCCGTATCTTCCACGATGAAGCTGGTAATGCCATGCACCAAAGAGTGGATCAGACGCTGCTCAACCGTAGTTTCGCGCCAGCTCAGGTCTTCCTCTTTCTTGGCGCCGGAGCCTTTGACGCTCTCGGCCATTTCCACCAGGCGTTCAGTGGGGGTGCGTTCGTCCGCCGGATCGGTTTTCCCTTTGGGCTCGGCCCGATTCAGGATCACGTCTTCGATCAAGTCGCGCAGATGCGGTTCGATATCGGCGTACACACCCAACTGACCGGCATTCACAATACCCATGGTCAGACCTTCCTGAATAGCGTAGTACAGGAAGACGGTGTGGATGGCCTCGCGCATGGCTTCGTTGCCACGGAAGGAGAAACTGACGTTGGAAATACCACCGGACAAGCGTGCATGCGGCAGATTCTTGTGAATCCAGCCAACACCGCGAATAAAGTCCAGACCGTAAGTCGCATGTTCGTCCATGCCGGTTGCAACAGCAAAGACGTTGGGGTCGAAAATAATGTCCTCTGGCGGAAAGCCAACCTCATCAACCAGCAAGCGGTAGGCGCGTTCGCAAATTTCTACCCGACGCTCGTAACTATCAGCCTGACCTTGCTCGTCAAACGCCATCACAACAATGGCAGCACCGTATTTACGACACAGACGGGCATGTTCCAGGAAAGGCTCAATGCCCTCTTTCATGGAAATGGAGTTCACGATGGCCTTGCCTTGAACGCAACGCAAACCGGTTTCGATCACATCCCACTTGGAGCTGTCGATCATGATGGGCACGCGGGCAATATCCGGCTCGGAGGCAATCATGTTCAGGAAACGATGCATACAGGCTGCCGAGTCCAGCATGCCTTCGTCCATATTGATGTCGATAATCTGTGCACCGTTTTCCACCTGCTGACGGGCCACCGACAAGGCTTCTTCGTAGTTTTCTTGCTGAATCAGGCGCAAG
Source organism: Alcaligenes sp. NLF5-7 (assembly GCF_024266725.1). Taxonomy (NCBI): domain Bacteria; kingdom Pseudomonadati; phylum Pseudomonadota; class Betaproteobacteria; order Burkholderiales; family Alcaligenaceae; genus Alcaligenes; species Alcaligenes sp. NLF5-7. The sequence continues at coordinate 2,299,294 of NZ_CP100755.1, read as the reverse complement.
AAAGCCTTGCTGCCCGTGACGTTGGTACGTTCACCCACGTTCACAAACAGGGTTTCTTCGTCAATATTCAGTGGTTCCAGACCCGACAAACGGGTTTTGACAGGAACGTCAGGAACAATGCGGGGAGGCAGCTTGCGGCACAGCTCGGCAATGGCGGCAATGTGCTCTGGCGTCGTGCCACAGCAGCCCCCCACCATATTCACCAAACCGGCTTGCGTGAACTCTTGCAGCAGGCTGGACGTATCGGCAGGTGTTTCATCAAAGCCGGTCTCCGCCATGGGGTTGGGCAGGCCTGCGTTAGGGTAGACACACACATAGGTGTCACAAATCTTGGACAGCTCGGCCACGTAGGGACGCATCAAGGCAGCGCCCAAGGCACAGTTCAGGCCAATCGTAATAGGACGGGCATGACGCATGGAGTTCCAGAAGGCCTCCACGGTCTGACCAGACAAGATACGGCCCGAGGCATCCGTGACCGTGCCCGACACCATCACCGGAACGCGTTCACCGCGTTCATCAAAGACCGTTTCCAGAGCAAACACAGCTGCTTTGGCATTCAGCGTGTCAAAAACGGTTTCGATCAGCAGAATGTCAACGCCACCATCCAGCAAGGCACGGACCTGTTCGGTGTAGGCCACACGCAGTTGCTCAAAGGTGACGTTACGGGCGGCCGGGTCATTCACATCCGGGGAAATAGAAGCCGTCTTGGGCTGCGGGCCCAAGGCACCGGCTACAAAACGCGGCCACTCGGGTGTACTGAAGGCATCGCGCGCCTGACAGGCCAGTTGGGCAGAAGCCAGGTTCAGGTCATAGCTGATGCCCTGCAAATCGTAGTCACCCTGGGCAATATCCGTTGCACCAAACGTGTTGGTGCTGATGACGTCGGCACCGGCAGACAGATATTTCTCGTGAATTTCACGAATGATGTCCGGGCGTACCAGCGACAGCAATTCGTTATTGCCTTTGACGTCCTTATGGTGATTCGCGAAGCGCTCGCCCCGGAAATCGGCCTCGCCCAATTTGTAACGCTGAATCATGGTGCCCATTGCACCATCCAGAATCAGAATTTGCTGCCCCAAACGGCGCGCAAACTCGGTACCACGCGTATAGGCAGAGATCGGATAAGGCAAAGCAGGATAGGACACTAAAAGCTCCGTAACACGAAACGGGACGTTGACGGCATCTGACAGCAAGAGCCGCGAGAATGGTGGATTGGCGCCACAATTGTAGCGCTTTGTACAGCGAATCCACCCTAAACACTTAACCTTTGCCCCAGCGGCATGTAACATTTTCCGCTCGGAAAGAGGTGCTTTCCGGCCCATGCAGCCCTGGGCCTGGGAAAGTCAAATGGGAAACGTGAGCGGTTCCGCCCTGGAACTGCCAAACGTGCTGCCCCCGCAACGGTACCTGCTACGCGCAAAGCCCGACACCAGCCTGCTTCTCGACCCTGAATTCATGGCCGTCCCACGGTGGGCGGCTTCGCTTACTGATGTGCGGGGACGCACATCTCACAGGAATCTCCATGACACTACTGTCCATCAGGCCTTTGATGGTCGCCCTGGCGGGCGCCCTGCCTTTGATCGCCACGGCCCAAACTGCCCCTGTCGCCAAACTGGATCAAATTGTTGTTACCCCTAGCCGCATGGCTCAGCCACTGAAAAACGTGGTGGGTGACGTGACGGTGATTGATCAGGAAACCTTGCAGAAAGCAGGTCAAAGCAGTGTGGCTGAAATTTTGCAGCGTCAGCCTGGGGTGGAGATTTACAGCAGTGGAGGCCCGCAGACCACGACCGGCGTTTTTTTACGCGGTACTGACCCCAAACACACCCGCGTCATGATCGACGGTATGCGTATCAATAGCCCCACCAGCGGTTCGGTGAACTGGCAGGCAATTGACCCCGCCCTGATCGAGCGTATTGAAATTGTGCGTGGCGCAGGCAGCAGCCTGTATGGCTCGGATGCGATTGGTGGTGTCATCAACATCATTACCAAAAAAGGTGGCGGTGACCGCGCCTTGAGCGCATGGGGGAATGTAGGCCTGGGTTCGCAAGACACCTTCAAAGCCAGCGCCGGTTTTTCGGGGGCGTCTCAAGGTTGGGACTACAGTCTGGCTTCCAGCTACGGCACCAGCGATGGTTTCAATGCGACCAATCCACTATTGGACTGGGCCTATAACCCCGACAAGAATGGCTACACCCAGCATGGTCTGAGCGGATCGCTAGGATATGAATGGGCACAGGGCCAACATCTTGGACTGACAGCTATCAACACCTATATGGACGGCCAGTTTGACAACGGCTCAACCGAACCTCGCACACCTAGAGCCCTGACCCGTCAGCAGGCCTATGGCCTAACCAGCACCAACAAACTGTCCGACTTCTGGACCAGTCGTTTAAGCGCTTCTTTGAGCAAAGAGGCAATAGATTCACGCACAAAAGCCCCGTCCATCTTCTCGTCTATCCAACGTCAATATAGTTGGCAAAATGATCTCACTCTCGCTCAGGGACATACTGTCTCCTTGTTGGCTGAGCGCCAGGAAGAACGGATTACTCATTCGACCATTCAACAACAGGATCAACGTAACACCAATGCTTTTTCCCTGATTTACCGGGGCGACATTAATCAGCACCACCTTCAGGCCAGCGTCCGCAATGACAATATCAGCGGCTACGGCAACAAAGTCACTGGTGGCTTAGGCTATGACCTGGACATCTACGATAACTGGACAGTTGGTCTGGCTGCCAATACTGGCTTTCGCGCCCCGACCTTTACAGACCTGTACTGGCCAAGTGGATTTGGATACCAAGGAAATCCAGACCTGAAACCAGAAAAATCACGCAATATCGAGGGCCATATCCGTTATACCGACGACACTACCGAATTAGGTCTGGTCGTCTACCAAAACCGCATCAAAGACTTAATCAGCACCGGCCCGTACGATGCAGCGCTTGGTTACAGCATGCCTATCAATACCAAAAACGCTCGTATCACTGGCGTAACCTTGACGGCCATAAAGCAACTGGGCGACACAACTCTGAGCGCCAGCGCTGACTTTACCAACCCCAAAGATCTGGACACAGGCAACCGTCTAATTCGCCGCGCCAAACAAAACTACAAAGTGGCTGTTGAACAACGCTTCGGAGCGCTGAAAACAGGGGCTGAATATCAATTTGCTTCCCATCGATTCGAAGACCCCGACAATAGCCAGCGTCTGGGCAGCTACGGCCTGTTGAACCTGACCGCCAGCTACCCTCTGACCTCCAGTCTGGAGGCCCAACTGCGTTGGAACAATGTGCTCGACAAGGATTACACCTTGGCTCGTGGCTATAACAATGCCGGCTCCAGCGTGTTCCTGAACTTTGCCTGGCGCATGTAATCAGTAAAATCAGCTTTGCTTGATTTTGGCGCGGATCTGCACAAGAGCCGCGCCATTTACTTAAAGGCGCACGATGCCCTCTTTGCTTGCGACTTGTCGTCTTCAGCACTCAAAGCGCTCTGTCTGGAGTGGATTGGGGCTATGGGGTTTGCTTTGCCTGTTCGCCCTGCTTTTGGGATTACCCATCTTGACGCAAGCGCAGGATCACGACCCGCTGCTGTCACAGGCGCAGACTCAAGCACAGCCCGAGACACAGACAAGCACAGAGCAAAGCACTCAAGAAGTACAGAGCAAGCAGCAAGATAAAACAATCCAAAAAGCCGCGACAGAGCAAGCAGTCCAACCCCCACAAACTGTCGCTCCTGCCCGCGCGATTAGTCTGGCCCCTCACATCACTGAAATTCTGTTTGCCGCCGGTGCCCAAGAGCACTTGATCGCCGTAGACAGTTCCAGTGACTACCCGCCTGCCGCCAAGGATTTGCCCCGCATTGGGGACGCCTTGCGCGTAAACCCGGAACGGCTGCTGGAGCTAAAGCCTGATCAGGTCTGGGCCTGGCAAGCCAACCAGATCGGCCCTGAATTACAGCGCCAGCTACAGCAAACCCATATCAGCCTGATCTTTGCCGCCCCTGAAAAACTGGACGATATTCCCGCCTTTGTCCGTCTGGCTGGAGACAGCCTGGACACGGCGGAGGTCGCCGTGCCGATGGCTGCTTTGCTGGACAATCAGATTGCCGCCCTGCGCCAGAACAGCCGCTTGGGCGAGACGGTCAGCGTGTTTCTGGAAATCGGCTCCGAGCCGTTGTACACCTTGGCGCGCGATCCCTTGATTCAAGATGTGCTGACCACCTGCAAAGCGCAAAACATCTACGCTCGCCATGCTGCCGTCGCCCCCACCATCAGCCTGGAAGACGTGCTGCACAAGCGCCCGCAAGTGGTCATCATGGCCTACCGTGATCCGGCCCAACTACGCGCCCGCCACCTGTTCTGGGAAAAGCATCTGGGGCTAAGTCCCCACGCCTTGCTGAACCTGAACCCGGATGCGCTGTACCGCCCCGGCCCCAGGCTGATAGAGGCGACTCGCGAACTGTGCGAGCAACTGGATCGCTATCGAGCCCAGGTATCCTGAGCGGTTTTCTACTTCGGCTTAGAACTGATACTTCACCGCCAGCATCATGTTGCGCGGTTCGCCCCAGGTATAGGTGCTGTACCAGGAGAACATGGAGTAATAGCGCTTGTCGAACAGGTTATTGACGGTAAAGGTAGCCGACAAATTCTTGTTGAAACGATAACGCGCCATCGCATCTACCAGCCAGTACCCCGAGACAGTATGCCGCACCTTACCCGGCGATCCGGGTCGACTGACATCGCCCCAGGTCTTGCTTTGCCAACGTGCACCGCCGCCCAAGGTCAGGCCATTCAAGTCGCCCTCGAAATCGTAGGTGGTATAGATGTTGAACTGGTGCTCAGGCGATAAGGTCGACACCTTTTCACCATCGCGGCGCGACAGCTTGTAGGCATAGCCTGCATGCATCTGCCATTGCGGCGTTAATTGACCAGCCACTTCCAGTTCTACGCCATGAGTACGCACACCTTGAGTGGCCTCATAAGCGATACCCCCCGACGGTGTGCGCCCCCCCGTCTCCTTGCCAAAGTTATCCTGACGCAGCTGGAAGTAAGCCAGGCTGGACGTCAAACGGCCTCCCATGAACTCGCCTTTGACACCGACCTCGTAGTTATCACCGCGCAAGGGATCCAGAGTACGACCGCCCTCGTCTTGCAAGTCTTGGGGCTGGAAAATATTGGTGTAGCTGGCATAGACCGAGAAGTTGTCGTTCAGGTCATACACAGCCCCAAAGTAAGGCACCCATACACCTGTCTCGCGCATATCCAGCTTGTTGTAGTTGGCATAGCGTGTACCCAGCAGCAGCTTCAAGTCATCACGCAAGTTCAGGCGCGTGCTGACGTACAAACCATTTTCTCGTGTCACTTCACGATCATCGCCCAGGTGCTTCCAGTTCATGCGCGGCCAGCGACCATCCCATTCGTAGTAATTCGAGACATCGGTATTACTGTTTTCACCGTAAGACGCATTGGTCCAGCGACGACGCGATACGCCGCCTCCAACCACCAACTCATGCTCGCGTCCGAACAGTTCAAAGGGGCCGGTCGCATAGAAGTCCGCCGTGTTCGAGACCGTCTTGCCCACGTAGCGCCCGGACCATAGCGACACACCTTTTCCGGTCAAAGGATCAGGGTTACCAGCGGCCGCAGCCGCCAGCTCAGAGTCATAACCATTGACCAAGCGATTGAGCTGCACCTTGGCCATCCAGCCACTGTCGAACTCATGCTCCAAAGTGGCAAAGGCCGAACGGGTGTACTGGTTCCAGCGACTCCAGCGCGTACCGTTATTAAAGGAACGGTCCATCTCGTTGAAGTGGCCCTGCGCGTCATAAATCGGGATGCCCCCCCAGGTTGATCCTTTGGGATCGTTGTCCTGCAAATCTGCACCCAGGGTCAAGCGGGTATCCGGTGTCAGGTCTGCTTCAACGATGCCGTATAACACCAAAGTCTGACGCTGGTAGTGGTCCAAATGGCTCTTTTTGTCCTGATAGGCACCAACCAGACGGCCACGTAGCGAACCTGACTCGTTCAAAGGGCCGGAGAAATCCGCTTCACTGCGGTAATTGTTCCAGGAGCCCAAGCCCGCACTGGCATATCCCTGAAACTCGTGCGTCGGCTTTTTACGAATCATATTAATAGTCGCGCCTGGGGTCCCACTGCCAGTGAGCAAACCGGAGGCGCCTTTCAATACCTCGACACGATCGTAAATCGCTGTGTCCGTGAGCGAATGGCCTGCCGAGTATGGTGAATCGCGCAAGGTAGGGATGCCATCATATTGGAAGTTCTGGACACCAAAACCGCGTGCTTCGTAAACGGTACGCTCGCTGTCATAAGTAATGATGCTCAGGCCGGGTGTATGGCGCACCACGTCATCAATACTGGTCAGGTTGAAGTCGTCCATCTTCTTGCGTGTAGTCACGCTGATGGCCTGCGGCGTCTGACGCGGAGTCAGACGCAAGCGGGTTGCCGTGGCAATCGTGCCCGCTGCATACGTGCCTGAACCTTCGGTAATGTCGCCCAGCGCATTGCGACGTACTTCAATACTGGCCAAAGACTGCACACTGGCGTCATCCGCCAAGGTGTCGCCATCGGGCAAGGCAATCAAGACATAGCCATGATCTCGGCTTTGCACCTGAAACGGCTGCCCAGCCAGCAAGGCGGCAAAGCCATCCTGCACGGAATACTGTCCCTGCAAGCGCGGAGCGCGCAAACCCTGCAATCGGGAGGAATCCATCACCAGCGCTACCCCGGCCTGTTGAGCGAACTGGCTCAAGCGGCTGGCCAGATCCCCGGCTTCCAGCGCGTAGGCTTGGGTTGTCTGGGCCGAGGCCGGCGCCACGCTCAGCATCAAGGCCCCTACAAAGGCCAAGCCCAGCAGGCGGCGGCAGGTATTGGGCATGAACGGCGTCTTCACAAGCGCCAAAGCCGGCGCATTCTTCGGGACCATGAAATCTCTCCTTCTTTGGCAAGGTCTATCTGTTAAAGACGCACGAGCTCAAAAAAGCGGCAATCAAGGCCTGAAATTAATCATCAATCCTTGGTCTGACATGTTCAGCACCTGCAATCGGGGATACAAGTCCTTTAGCAAAGCCAGAGCCGACAAGGGCTTGTCGGCAGGCAAGACAGCGCTGACCGTCAAACCTTCCATACCTTGCGGATTGATCTGTGTTTTGCCGGAGTACTGGCGGGTGATCTGCTCCAGAGCCTGCGTCAAAGGCACATGTTCCAGAAGCAACTGCCGCTGATCCCAAGTGCGCATGACACGGCTTACATCGGTCTGGCGGTTCGCCCCCAAGCCTTGCGCATTAATTTGTACCTGATCGCCGGGCCCCAACTCGCGAGCGGCTTGCGGGCCCTGGGGGCGCGGATAAGCCAGCACCCGAGACGACAGTACCGTCAACAGCGTGCCTTGCGGCTGTTCCTGCACAATAAATTCAGTTCCCAAGGCTTGCGATACCGCCTGGCTGCTCAAGACCCGCAAGGGTCGATCCGGCTGCTTGGCCACCACCACCCGGACCTGCCCTTCCAGCAGCTCAATATCCCGGTACTGCTTGCTATACAAAATCTTGACCTGTGATGCTCCGGCCAACTCCAAACGAGTGCCATCCTCCAGCACCACACTGCGCCATTCTCCGGCAGCGGTCTGTACGGACTGATTGGACCAGGGCAATACAAAGGCCAGAATCGGCAAGATAAACACCACAGCCCAGAGCAGCAGCATCATGCCCTGACGCCAATCACGCAACAGCTTGGGTCGAGCCGACAACCCTGCATCCAGCGCACTACGGCCAGGGGTGGTATTGGCCTGTACCGCCAGTTTTCTGACTCTGCCCAAGACCGCTTCCATACCTGCGGCCGCCGCTTCGTGACGCGGGTCCTGCGCACGCCAGGCCATGAATTCGGCTTGGGCCTGTTCGGTGAATTGTTCGGGATCAGACAAGAGCACAACCAATTGGGCGGCCTGTCGCTCTATCTCCTCGTTGGACATGGGGCTCAAGCTGGAATCAAGGTCTGAACATGGAGCAAAGCCTGCACCAGATCATTACGCACAGTGCGTTCGCTAACCCCCAAGCTCTTGGCCACGCTTGATTGCGTTTCCCCATCCAGATAGCAGCTCAGGAACACCATGCGAGCCCGCGCGGGCAACTCGTCCAAAGCCTGAGCCAACAAGGCCAGCGCCTCCAGGGTTTGGGCGCACTGCTCTGCCGAGGGTGCTTGCGCCCCTTCGGCCAAGGTCGCCTCCAAGGCTTCCAGATAGGCTTGCTCAACCGCCATGCGTCGGCTGCGATCAATTAACAGCCTTCTGGCCGTGGCAGCCAAAAACGCACGAGGATGACGTAAATGATGAACGGTAGAGGGGGCCAACAGCAGACGCACAAAGGTGTCCTGAACCAGATCTTCCGCCGTAAAGCTGCAATGCAGACGCGCGCGCAACCACCGCAACAACCAGCTACGGTGATCTTGATAGAAATCTCCCATCCCTATGGGCGCTGACGGATAGTCCATAGACCCCGATCAAACTAATCAATAATCATTCTCATTCCAAAATTATGACATGAAAAGACGGGGATTCTGATTGCGAGCGTCGCAAGCGTCGTCTGCTCACGACAGATCATCGATGAAAACAACTGTTCGCCCTGCAGGGCCGTAAAAAAAAGAAGTGCGTTCAGGCTGCAATCAAAAAGGCGGGCATAGCTATAAAGCCATGCCCGCCCAAAGATCTCTGCACAGATCATTGCCGCGGCGCCGGGTTACGCCCCGAATGTCAGGGGCATCTGCCAAGCTCTTACATCACAAAAGAAGGCAGTGTCAGCACGGCATGAGTGGGTTGGTAGCGAAAGCCTTCTACATCGTTCAGACGGGCTTTGGCACGACGGGACAGATGCTTGAGGACTTGGCTGCGCTCCACGGTAGGCAGTGTGGACAGTGCATTTTCAATGGTGCGACCGGACAGGTCGTTGAGTGCGTAAGCAAACTCGCGAGCACCGTGGGTTTGCAGCAGCTCCAGCAGGTAGCCTTGACGCTGGCGGGATGCGGCCAGGCGCAGAGCGTCTTGCAGAGCGTTGTTGTGTGGGGTGGAACGAAACAGGTTGAGGCGGAACATAGCATTCTCCTTCGGACACAGGGGTCCAGAAAGAGTGCTCACCTCATCAGAGGGGCCCGCTTTGTGGTCCAGTGTCCAATTGACTGGTCATTAAGGAGGCTTGTCCTTTACAGGAACAAAGCCATAAAGAAGGATCAGGGTCCATTTACTTTTAAACGTGAGTAGTTAAAAAAGAAGGTGCAACGGTTTTTGCACCAACAGTATTTTCGCATCTGAATGTGGGCTTGTCCGCCAGGCATTGGCACACTTTCCATCGCCTTGCAGACATCAAATTTATACTTAGGGATATGTCTCCTGAGCCGTCCTCACAAGCACTCAGCCCTGCCCGACCTTCCTGCGCCAGGGCCAGTAAGAACACGGACTCAGGTGCAGGAAACCGGCCATTTCATTAGAAGTGATGCGTCACACCCAAAGCCACACGGCTGCTACGCGGTTCGCTGGCACTGGCTGCCGTTTCCATATCAAAGCGACGTCCTTGAGCCGCAAAGGCATAGACGCTGGTGCGGGGCGACAAAGCATGCACGTAGCCCACAGACATCACCTGAATGCGACGTGCGCGCTCATCGGTATCCTCCCAGGTCCAGTTCGGACGGCCCAAAGACCATTGCAGCTGGAACTCGCCCTTGCCTACAGGAATCGCCGTGCCCACATACCAGGTGTCCAGTCGGCCACCGTTGATGAACTCCGCCGGGCCCAAGCCTTCCAAGCCCTTGTCTTGCAGATGGGCAGGACCATCATCACCATTCAGGCCCACAAAGCCATTGCTCTGACGGCTCCAGCCAGCTGCAAGACGGGCTACCTCAAAGTCATAGCTCGCACCCAATTGCCAGGCCGTAGGACGATGGGACTCGACACGACTCAAGCTCTCGTAACTGGCCCCCAACAGCCAGGGGCCGTCCTCGTAGCGCAAAGCGAGGCTATAGAGTTTGCTGCGAGACCCTCCCAGGCCCTGCTCGCCCACATCCGCGCTATAGCTGGCGCCTAACTGCATACCCGCCCATTCCGAGCTGCGCCAGCTGAACTGATTGGAGATCTGGTAGTTGTCCGAAGCACGCATCAAAGCGCCCATACCAAAGTCTTTCCAGGAACCCACTTCAATGGCAGAGACAAATTCCTGACCCACGGTGTACTGGCGTCCAAAACGCAGATCGCCCCAGTTATCACTGCCCAAACCCAGCCAGGCCTGATAGTTGAACAGACGCCCGGCATCCTCGGCCCGGCCTGTGGCCAGATCAATACCACTTTCAAGATTAAAGGTGGCGCGCAGCCCATCACCCAGACTCTCATGGCCGCGAATCCCCCACAGCGAGTCCGTCTGCCCGCCGCTTAACACATCGCGCTGCGAGCCTTCACCACTCACGTGCGTCCAGCCCAAGCCGGCATCCAGGGTGCCATAAAGCTGCACCGAGGTTTCAGCATGGCTGTGGCTGGGCATCATCAGCGCTCCTGCAAGACCAAACAGGGCCACGCCAGCTGCCAAAGAAGCGGCTTTGCTCAATTGAAAAGGACTGCACTCCAGCACACGACGCCAGCCGCAGGCCACAGGAACAGGTTCACGCATCAGAACTCCTAACAAGGTTTGATTACCCGTCGCCACCACCACACCTTGTGCGGTCCCGGCCACAACCCGGTCGCCCATGGCGCATGTCTCGGGAGCAGCCTGCAAAATGGCACGGTTCAGAATCAGGTGATCCTGATGGATCAAGCGCAGATCCGCCGGCACGTAATCACCGGCAGACAGCAGCACGATATCGCCAGTCACGAGCATACGAGCCGGCACGCGGGACTGGTGATCCCGTGCCAGATCGTACATGGTCAAATCGCGGCGCACCTGACAGGTTTGTTTTTTCATGGTCTGGACCACTTGGGTCAGATCAGCGGGGCTGGAACGCAGTACCCGTACTTGATTGGGGCCGTTCTGTATCAGACGGCGCAACACTTCATCAAAGGCCAGGCCATGGCGCTGGGTATTCAAGGCTTGCAACACTTGTGGCACGCTGCGGGTGGCGTAGTAGCTCAGCGCACAGTGGGCGCGGCGTACCAGACGCACCGGGCTCTGGTGTACGACCGCGCTGTGATCGGGATGGAAAAACCGGCTTGCATTCATGGGTACCTCTACACATTGGTGCAGGGACGGCCACCCCGCTCTGAAAGGTTAGGGATGTGTTTACCGTCGCAGTGGAAAGACAAAAATCGCTAATTGATTCGGGTAGGAGTTAGCGCCTAACCGGGCCAGCACACAGCACTCCCCCTTAACGCAACGCGCCCGATTTCTTGATTGTCCAGATCGGTACCGCCGTCAACACCAACACGGTCACCAACTGCACCCACATGGTGCCCTCCCAAGACAACTCGGGCATGACATGGAAGTTCTGACCGTACCAGTTGATCAGGGCTGTACCGGGCACCAGCAAGGCCCACAGCACCGTAAAGACCTTGGTCACGCTCAGGTCGCTCATGGCCACGGACTCTCCGGCGGCACGCCAATGAAAACGCTGGCGTTCAATGGCGAAATGCGCACGGCGCTGCATGCCTTCAATGGCGGCAATCAGCTCGTCCACTCGGCTCAACTCCAGGCTTTTTTCCTGATACACCCAGCGGCGCAAGCATTGTGCGGCCTGCTCCAGATCGTCAATGGAATGCATCACATGAGACAGCGGTTTGTGCAGGGTTGCCATATGGCTGTCCAGATCAATCATGTCCTCGGCACCGCGCGAATAGTCCGTGCCGACATTGGACAGAAAGCCGCGCAAGGACAGGGTCGAGACACTCAGGCCCTGATCAATACGGTCCAGCACTTGCGAGGTCTGCGCCAGCAATTGATACAGCAAAGTCAAAGCCAGGGCATGGGAGCTGGCCAAGGACATTTCCTGGGCACTCAAGCGCTCCAGAGCCTGGCCGGGACGCAGCAGACGATGGCCAGTTTCCACGGTATACAAAGGCTGATCGTCCTGCCCCAAACACCAGATCAGGTCAGACACCTGCATCTGTTCGTCACTCACTCGCACACAGCGTATGCGTGTGGCCATCCCCAGGCTAGCCTGGGCTTGTGGCAGCAAATCCACGCGATACAACTTGCCCAGATCTTCCAGCGCCTGACGGTCAGGGGCCTGCAAGCGCCGCCAGGAAGCCATATCCTTGAAACGGGCCGTCATCGCATCCACCCTTTACGCTTTACATAGGCCAAGGGAGCCAAGGCAAATACGGCGGTCATGCCCATGACCAGCCACTCGCCACCGATAATTTCCAGCTCGGGCATATTGGCAAAGTTCTGGCCGTAAAACGCCGCGATCAGCGTAGGCGGCAAGAACACTGCAGTAACCACTGTAAAGACCTTGATCACCTGGTTCTGCTTCAAATCCAGCGTGGTCATCAAGGACTGCTGCAAGTTGCGGATCTTGTTGTGCTGAAAGCGGGCATAACGACGCAAGCTTTGAATATCCGAGAGCAACATGGACAGGTTCTCTGCGCTTTCGCCACCGGGCGTACGACGCAGCCAACGGCCTGCGCGAGCCAGCATCAATTGCCCTTCCACGGTTTTGGCGACCAACTCCTCGGCCTCTCCCAGACCGATGGCGGTACTGGCAATATCCGCCACCCCGGCCTGACGGCCGGAGGTATCAAAGCCGCCACTGGCTGCCGCCACCGTATCGCTGCGTTCGTCCAGACGCCCGGCAATATCGGAAATCGTGGCACGAGCCTGGTCGTTCAGAGCCTGCAGGATCATGAACAGAATTGAAGCGGGACTGGGCACGGCGTGCCCGGCCTCTACCCTGGCGTTCAACTGCTGGCTGACACGCTCCAAGGTATCAACCCGCACGTCCTGCTCCACGCTGATCAGGCGGTCCTTGCTCAAGGCGAACAGCAGGCTGGTTTCGCGGTACTGCTGGCCCTGACGTATCACCATCTCCACGGGAATCAGAATAAAGCCCGCTTCTTCCGCGGCAGCACGGCCCCGTTTGACGCTCAGGTCCAGGCCCAGTTTGGCTTGCGCCTCGGCCAGTTCATCGTGCCGGCTGGCCGACAGTTGCAACCATGCCGTTTTTTGCCCGCGCTTGTAGCTCAGGCTGGACACCACCGCGCCCCCCTGTTTTTTTTCAGTCATGGCTTAGTCCTCACTTTGTACCTGTTCCGCTTCCGGGGAAACCATGTAGTGGCCATACAAATGCAGACCGGCAAAACTGCCCAGAATCAGGATGTACAGCACCACCACCGCAATCATGATTTCGCGCTCGATATGCGCGGTGCGTGGGCGGTTGGCACGCGCCCGGTCAATGGCCTGACGGCGCTGCTGGACGGCCGCGTTGGAGTCCGACTGCAGGCTCAAGTCTTCATTCCAAACCAGTCCGCGTAATTTATCCGAGCCTGCCGTTGCCACCTCGGTACTGCTTTTCAGTGTGTTCAACATACGAAATTCTTCCCATTCATTTAAGTATCAAAGGCAGCGCGCTCTAGCGCAGCCAGCCCCGGTGTTTCACATAGATCAGCGGCAACATGGAGAACAAGGCGGTGGAAATAATCCCCACTATTTCGGCGTGCTCCCATTGCAAAATCGGCATATAGGCAAAGTTCATGCTGTAGTAGGTTGAAATCAGCATGGCGGGCAGGAACACGGCGGTCACCACCGAGAACACTTTCACAATCTGGTTCTGCTTCACGTTCAGCGCCATATTGTTGGTGGTCTGCATAAGGCGGACGCGGTCGTGCACAAAGTTCACCTGCTTTTCCACGGCCTCGATGTCGTCGATCAGGGTATGAAAAACAGGCTTCAGTTTTTCCTGATCTGCGGGTAAACGCGCCAGGGCATGACGAGCAGCCATGGCCAGCTGCAATTGGCTTTCCAGGCAGTCGGACAAGAGTTCTTCTACTTCGCTCAAATCCATCTGGGTGGAGACCACATCACTGACGCCAAAGTCCCGGTCCTTGGTTTCCAGGCTGTTGAGCACGGCGTTGGTCTGAGTCAGCACCTTGCCCAGATCGTGGCTCAGGGAGTCCAGCAGTTCATCGGTGGCATCGTTAATGGATTGCAAAATCACCGCAAAGCTTTCAAAGGCGTCGTTCTCGCGACCATCACGCTGCAAGCGCTGCAGGGCCTGGGCCAGTGGCTTGGGGCTGGGATCAGGTTCAATGGACACCAAGGCTTCGCGGCTCAGGATGAACACCACACGGCTGGCTTTCTTCTGACCCTTGTCCACGTTCAGAAACGTCACAGGCACAAAGCTGAAGGGGCCTTCCTGTGTGGGACTGTTCTGCAAGGTCTGTGGAATTTCCACGCCCAGCTTTTTACGAAGGCCACTGATCTGCTCGGTGGCATGGATGCTGATGCGCATCCAGTTATTGGGCTGGCCGTCGTTGCCAAAGAGCGGCGGCGTTTTACCTTGGTCCGTCATTGTTGATCTCCATCAGAACGGGTCTCTTGGGTGCTGGACGCATCGGGCGACGGCGTCGTGGTACCCATGTAAAAGCTGGAATGCGAGCCGGAGGTAGAACTGGTCCGGGTTTCCAGGTGCGAGTTGCTGAAAAACAGCCAGCTCACCACCACAATCAAAATGCCCCACGAAGACAGCAGCATGGAAAAGGACAGACGCTCGTAGCGCGACCAACGCTTGCGACCCTTGAGCGGTGCAACACTGGGGCGACGCGCCGAGCGGGTCCAGACCTGGGCGGCCAGCGAGTTGTCCTGATACGGTTTACTGCTCAAGGAAGAGGGAATGGTTTGCGGCATAGCACTCTTTTGGGTTGATGAAAGCCACAGCAGCCGTCCATGACGGTGCGAACCCCGCATGGGCTGGTCTGCTGTGACAGGTTGAACAGAAAAGGGGTAGGGTCCAGTGCTCAAGAGCGCTGGGGCTGGCGATACTCACGCAGCCAGTCCTGCGTGCCGTAGCGGTGCGGGAACAGGGTGAACAGGCTGGGCGACGGGCCATGAGTGCGGCGGCGACCCAAATGCCCTACTCGCACGCCGGTATGCATGGCGTTGTAGACCTGACTGCGATCAAACGCGGGAAGCATGGCCAGAACATCGGCGCGGACACGAGCCGAAAGCTCGGGCAAGGCCTGGGCAAAAGCCAAGGTGCCGTGCGAGGCCAGCAAGTCGCACACGGCGACAGGACGGTAAGTGGCGACAGCCATACGCAAAGCGCGCTGCAAGCTATCGTGAGGACGGGAAAACAGCATGAGATTCTCCTGGGCACACGGCCACAGAAGCACCCCACACGTCTTAGACCGTGAGGAACCTGGAGCCGGCGCTCAATTCGCAATGGGGTTTCATGCGGACATGAAACGCGGGGCGCAACGCAAATGTGCGTCTTTCAGATTCAGGGTCAGGACCCAAGAACGTGCTCCTTTAACAATCAAACAATGCCAATCGAACTCAAGCCCCAGGTACATCAGCACCTGAGGCTTGTGTCCGAGCGATAAAACAGAAAGAACGGATGAAATCTACGGATCCCTCAATAAAAATCCCGTTCTTGAGGAACAACAGAATTTTCGCATCGCAACCCTGGCAGGGCCAGCCTGCATTGGGGCCTTGCGCATGGCCTTAAACATAAGGCGAATATGCCAAGGTATATATTTGCCACAGCCACAGGCCAATCGCGCTCGCATCCGTGGCCAGCCCCCTGCCCGAGCCAAATCCCTATCGCACACCAGCAAGCCGGCATACGGGTTTTCCTGCGGGCACCGGCCAAATGGATTATTCTTGCAGTGTTTGCCCTGCAAAAAACCAATTCTTTATCCGTCAACAAAGACGGATGCGCAACAAAGCACCACCATGACCCAAACAGTGAACAACGATCCCTTTATCCTGGCCGGAACCAGCTACCAATCCCGGCTATTGGTAGGCACCGGTAAATACAAAGATTTTGATGAAACTCGTCAGGCTATTGAAGCCAGCGGCGCTGAAATTGTGACGGTGGCCATTCGCCGCACCAATATCGGCCAGAACGCCAACGAGCCCAATCTGCTCGATTACCTGCCCCCCTCCAAATACACCCTGCTGCCCAACACCGCGGGTTGCTATACCGCCGAGGACGCCGTGCGTACCTTGCGTCTGGCCCGCGAACTGCTGGACGGCCACAAACTGGTCAAACTGGAAGTGCTGGGCGACTCCGGCAATCTGTTCCCCAATATGCCCGAAACCTTGAAAGCCGCCAAAACCCTGGTGGATGAAGGCTTTGATGTGATGGTGTATTGCGCCGACGACCCTATCCAGGCTCGTATGCTGGAAGACATTGGCTGTGTCGCCATCATGCCCCTGGCCTCCCTGATCGGTTCGGGCATGGGCATCATCAACCCCTGGAACCTGCGCCTGATCATCGATCAGAGCAAGGTGCCTGTGCTGGTCGATGCCGGTGTCGGTACAGCCTCGGATGCGGCCATTGCCATGGAACTGGGCTGTGATGGTGTCCTGATGAACACCGCCATTGCCGGTGCCCACCAGCCTGTGATGATGGCCAGCGCCATGAACCTGGCTGTACAAGCCGGTCGTCAGGCTTATCTGGCTGGCCGTGTGCCCCGCAAATACTACGATGCCGACCCCAGCTCCCCCACCGAAGGGCTGATTCACTCCCGTACCTGATTGAGACATGATTCCCAACACGCTGACCATTGCCGGGGTTGACCCCTCCGGCGGCGCCGGTATTCTGGCTGATGTCAAAGCCATGAGCGCCCTGGGTGCTTATGCCACCGCTGTGATTGCCGCTTTGACGGCACAAAATACTCAAGGGGTAACCGGTATCAGCCCGGTTCCTGCCGACTTTGTGCGCCAGCAGATTGATACGCTGTTTGCCGATGTGCGCATTGATGGTGTCAAGATCGGCATGTTGGGCCAGGAGGCCGTCACCACCGTGGTGGCCGAGCGCATGGCTCACTTCAAACCCAGGCATCTGGTGCTGGACCCGGTAATGATCGCCAAAAGCGGCGATCATCTGCTGGAAAAATCGGCCGTCCATGCCCTGCGTGAACAGTTAGTGCCCCAGTGCACCATGATCACGCCCAATCTGCCCGAAGCCGGTGTCCTGCTGGACGCCCGCCCGGTAGAAACCGTCAAGGAAATGCGTCAGGCTGCCGAGCGTCTGCGTCGCCTGATGAATCACAGCGATCAACGCTGGGTCTTCCTGAAAGGCGGTCACCTGCCCGGTTCGGACTGCATAGACCTGCTGCACGATGGCGACAAGATGATCGAAATGCCCGCCAAACGTATTGATACTGCCAATACGCACGGCACCGGCTGCACCTTGTCGGCTGCGCTGGCCGCCCTGCTCCCCCAATACAGCAATGTGCCTGACGCTGCTCTGGCTGCCAAAAAGTACTTGTACGAAGCCATTGCCCGTTCGGGTGAACTGACAGTGGGCAGCGGACATGGTCCGGTGCATCACTTCCATAAACTGTGGCCATCGTCCTGATACGTGCCGTTTGATCGGGCCGCTTGAAGGCCCTTGTCTTATGTCTACACTTGGAATTATTGTCGCCATGCGCGAAGAGCTGGAGATTGTGCTGGAGCGCTTGCAAGAGCCCCAGACCATCCAGCGCGCCGGCATGGATTTTCATCGCGGCAGCTATCTGGGCAAGCCCGTTGTGGCCGTGGTTTGCGGCGTGGGCAAGGTCAACGCCGCCGCCTGCACCCAGATGCTGATCTCGGAATTTGCCGTGGACAGCATTATCAATATCGGTATTGCGGGTGCGGTTGAACCCAGCATCCGACCGGGCGATATCGTCATTGCCGATACCCTGGTCCAGCACGATGTGGAACTGAAAGCCCTGGGTCTGGCGCCGGGACAGGTTTTCCGTCTGGATACCTTCGATTTCCCCGCCGATCCCGCCCTGCTGACCGTGGCTCAAACCGCCGCCCAGCAGATCGAAGGCCATCAGGTCCATACGGGCCGAATTGTTACCGGCGACCAATTTATCGCATGTAACGATAAAATACAGTGGTTAAGCGCCACCTTCAACGCTTTAGCCTGCGAAATGGAAAGTGGCGCCATTGCCCAGGTGTGCTATCTGAACAAGGTACCTTTTGTCTGCATACGCAGTATTTCAGACAATGCCAACAGTGAAGCGCACATGGATTTTGATACCTTCTTGCCCATTGCCGTCAACAACGCCAGCACCTTGCTCCATGCAATGGTGCCGTCCTGCTAAGCCCAACTGCGCATCTTTATCGATGTGCTGGCTTATAATCGGCTCTTTGCCAAGCCTTTAGTTTTCTGGAAGCTATGAACCATTTTGCGCTGTCTGAACTCGAACGTGCCCGTTACTACATGGTGGAACAACAAATCCGTCCCTGGAACGTATCCGACGAAAAAGTGCTGCAAGCATTGGTCGAGGTCCAGCGCGAACGCTTTGTTCCCTCGTCCTTGCGCCCTTCGGCCTTTTCGGACACCGAGCTGCCACTGATCATCAATGCCGTGGACACGCATGAGACCATGCTCTCGCCCAAAGTCGAAGCCCGTCTGACTCAAGAGCTGCTGCTGCAGCCTAGCGACGGTGTGCTCGAAATTGGTACCGGCTCGGGCTACCAGGCTGCTTTGCTGGCTCACCTGTCCCAACAAGTTACCTCCATCGAAATTGACAGCAAACTGGCCGCTTTCGCCCAGGAAAACCTGCAGCGCAACAATGTGCGCAACGTCAAGGTTGAAGTGGGTGACGCGCACGCAGGCTGGGGCACCACCGAGTACGACGCCATTCTGGTCACCGGCTCCGTGCCCACCATTCCTGATGCTTTGAAGTACCAGCTCTGTATCGGCGGTCGTCTGGTTGTAGTGGTCGGTCAAAACCCGGTCATGACGGCTGTACGTATTACTCGCACCAGCGCGGCCAGCTTCGAGACTACACCCCTGTTCGACACCTGGATCAAACCGTTGCGCGGCACCGCCGTTTCGCAATTCCGCTTTTAAGCACATATGCGGTTCATGACTCCCTTGCGCCTGGCATTGCTTTCGCTGCTTGCCTTAAGTAGCACCGCCCAGTCGCAAGATCTGCTGCAGGCCTGGAACCAGGCCCTGGCACATGAACCGCAGTTTGGCGCTGCGCAAGCTGCGCATCAAGCCGATCAGGAACAAGTACCCCAAAGCCGGGCACAACTGTTGCCGCAGATAAGCGCCATCGGCACAGCCGAACTACAAGAGCGGCGTCAAACCAGCAAGCTGTCCAATCAGCATTCCAGTGACCGAGCTGCCTGGACCTTGACGCTGAGCCAACCCGTGTACAACCGTAATGCCTGGGCCCGTTACGAACGTGCCCAATTACTGGCGCAGGGTGCGGATATTCAGCTGACGCTGGATCGGCAAGATTTGATGCTGCGCGTCAGCCAAAGCTATTTTGATGTGCTGGCTGCGCAAGATACGCTGTCTACCCTGAAAGCCCAGCAAGCCGCCATTGACGAGCAATTACGTGCTGCTGATCAGAACTTTCAGCTGGGTGGCACCACGATTACCGATACCTACGAAGCCAAATCGCGCCTGGACCTGACCCGGGCTGGCGTCTTGCAGGCTGAAAATGCCCTGCAGGTGGCTCAGGACAAGCTGGCTGCGCTGACGCTGGAGCGTTATGACACGCTGGCGCGCCTGCGCGAGCCTTTACGCCTTCCCGCCCCGCAGCCTGCGAATTTGCAAGACTGGCTGGATCAGTCCAGCCAATCCGGCTTGACCGTGGCACTGGCTGATATCAAGGCCCGTGCTGCCGAAGAGCAGTTGAAAAGCACCCAGGCCCTGCACGAACCCACCCTGGCCCTGAAAGCCCAAACCGGCAGCGGTAGCGACCAGACTCTGTTTGGCCAAGCGGGCGGTGGCCCACGTTCGCTGAACAGCGCTTTAGGTCTGGAGTTAAGCATCCCGATTTTCCGTGGTGGTGAAACCAGCTCGCAAGTACGCGAACAAAGCTCGCGCCTGCAACAGGCCCGCTACGATCATCAGTTCGCTATTCAGCAATCCATCCAGCAGACGCGCCAGTACTTCTCTGGCGTCACCACAGGTCTGGTCCGTGTGCAGGCACTGGAAGCAGCCACCAAATCCAGTCAGGACGCCCTGGAGGCCAACAAGCTGGCTTACGAGGTCGGTGTACGTGTAAACATCGATGTACTCAATGCCCAACAGCAGTTGTATGAAGCGCAACGCAGCTTGGCCCAAGCGCGTTACGAAGTTCTGATGAACAGCCTGCGCCTGAAAGCAGCCAGCGGCACCTTGAACGAAAACGATCTGCGTGCTGTCAACGATCTGCTTGAACCGGCGTCCTGAAGCCTGCGCTGGCAAAAAATACAGTCTAGGCACCGCAATCTGGCCTTTAAAAGCAGAACCTCGAGCTCACGACTTAGAAGCAAAAAAATCCCGGACCAAGCCGGGATTCAACACATCAATTTGTCCTGTGCTTTTAGTCGCGCAGCTTCTTGACCAGTGCTGTCGTGGAACGCTGGAACTCGAAGGGAATCGCAACTGCATCGCCACCCCAGCTACGCACTAAAGCCGTTTCAGGCAAGGCTTCCATATCGTAGTCGCCGCCCTTCACGATCAAGTCCGGACGCAGCGCCGCGATCAAGGCTTCGGGCGTGTCCTCGTCAAACAAGACCACCGCATCCACGCAGGCCAGCGCAGCCAGCAAGGCGGCGCGGTCCTGCTCGGGATTGATGGGGCGCTCCGGCCCCTTGTTCAGACGGCGCACCGAGGCATCGGTATTGACACCGACAATCAGCGAGGCACCCAATTGGGCAGCCTCGTCCAGGTAGCTGACATGCCCACGGTGCAAGATATCAAACACACCGTTGGTAAAGACCAGAGGGCGCACCAGGCGCCCCTGCTCCACCGCTTCACGCAAGGCGTCCAGACCCATCACCTTGGCCTCGAAACGTGCGCCCATATCAAGCCTGCACCAGCGTCGAATCAGAGCCGACCTGACGTGCCAGATCCTTGCGGTAGCGGTTCAATTCCTGCACGGTCTCGAACGAGCTACCCATCAGCAGCGACATATTGTGCAAGATGCGCGAGCTGACCTTGTGCTCCCATTCCTTGTCGAAACGAATCTGCGTATCCAGCCAGTTTTCCAGCCAACCGGGCGATGGCAGCTTGGACTGCACAGTATCTTCCGGGAACATGGCTTTGTTCACGTGCAAGTTGGTGGGGTGCAACGCCTGCGCGGTGCGATGAGCAGAAGCCATCAGAACACCAATCTTGGAGAAAGCCAGACGGGCTTGCAGGCCAAATTCCTGGCCCTTGTGCACCAGGGCACGCTTCATGTAGCGCAAGTAAGCACCGGCGTGACGGGCTTCATCCTGAGCCACGATCTTGTAGATGGCCTTGATCACAGGCTCGGTGTGCCAGTCGGCAGCACGGCGATACCAGTGGTTCAGGCGCACTTCACCGCAAAAGTGCAGCATCAACGTTTCCATGGCCGGGGCCGGATCGAAGTCAAAACGCACTTTGTGCAGTTCTTCCTCGGTAGGCATCAGCTCGGGGCGGAAACGGCGCAGGTATTCGATCAGAACCAGCGAGTGCTTTTGTTCTTCAAAGAACCACACGGACATAAAGGCGCAAAAATCGCTGTCATCTTTATTGTCACGCAGGAACATTTCGGTAGCAGGCAAGGCTGCCCACTCGGTAATGGCGTTCATTTTGATGGTGTAGGCTTGCTCGTCTGTGAGCTTGCTGCCATCAAAGTCATCCCACGGTATGTCATGCGCAAAATTCCAGCGCACCGCTTCCATGGATTTAAATAAGTCATGGTAAAGCATAACGATTCCTAAAAAGAATCAAGCGGTTCCTTGAGGGCGGCCATTCACCGTCCGGAAGGCGCCGGAAAGCGCCAGCTTAGCAATCAGCTGGCGGACCTGCGTCTATCGTAGAACCTGCAGTTATCAGAAATATGTCAGCCACAAAAAAACTGACGCGTTGCGGGGTCGTCACACTTATCGCCCCACCAAAGCCCAGATGGCCACCCCGACCGCAACCGCCAATACAGCGCATAAGGCAGTCAATAATCGGTTGGTCTGCTGCTGCGACTGGCGCAGCAGCTTGAGTTCCTGGTTCAACGCCTGCCCTGTCTCTGGCCTATTCAAAGCGGAATACACCAGACGCGGAAGCTGCGGCATGATCTGGGCCCACTGCCCTGCTTCCTGTTTCAAACGCGAATAAAAGCCCGATGGACCAATACGCTGGTACATCCACTTTTCCAGATAAGGTTTGGCGGTATCCCACAGATCCAGCTCCGGATCCAGATCCCGCCCCATCCCTTCCACATTCAGAAGGGTTTTCTGCAGCAGCACCAGCTGCGGCTGAATTTCTACATTGAACCGGCGCGAGGTCTGGAACAGGCGCAACAGCACCTGCCCCAGGGAGATCTCGGACAAGGGCCGATCAAAATACGGTTCACATACCGCGCGTACCGAGCCTTCCAGCTCCTCTTCACGGGTTTCAGGTGGCACCCAGCCGGACTCGATGTGCAGTTGAGCCACCCGGCGGTAATCGCGCCGGAAAAAAGCCAGGAAGTTTTGCGCCAGATAGTTTTTGTCGAACTCGGACAGCGAACCCACAATGCCAAAGTCCAGGGCAATATAACGGCCCAAGCTCTCCGGTGCGTCCGAGACATAAATATTGCCGGGGTGCATGTCGGCATGGAAAAAACCGTCGGTAAACACTTGGGTGAAGAAAATTTCTACCCCTTTGCGGGCCAGATCCTTCAAATCCACATTGGCGGCGCGCAGGCGATCAATCTGGTTGACCGGGATGCCCTTCATGCGGTCCATGGTGAACACGGTCGAGGCGCAATAGTCCCAATGCACTTCAGGCACGATCAAAAGCTGGGTACGCTCTACATCTTTGGTGAAGTTGCGGCGTAGCTGACTGCAGTTGGAGGCTTCGCGTATCAGGTCCAGCTCGTCGTTCAGGTACTTGTCGAACTCGGCCACCACTTCGCGCGGTTTCAGACGACGGGCATCCGGGCCCAGCCGTTCCATGAACGCAGCCAGCACGCGCATCAGACGCAAGTCTTTATGGATGACTTCACGCATACCGGGACGCAATACCTTCACCGCCACTTCGCGGCCATTATGCAGCTCGGCAAAGTGAACCTGCGCAATCGACGCCGAAGCGATGGGTTCGCGATCAAACTTCTGGAACAGTTCGTAAGGCGAAGCACCCAGGGCCTTCTGAATTGTGGCTTCCGCCACCTCCGAAGGGAATGGCGGCACCCGGTCCTGCAGCAAAGCCAGTTGCTCGGCAATATCCAGCGGGATCAAATCCCGGCGAGTGGAGAGCACCTGGCCGAATTTAACGAAGATGGGCCCCAGACTTTCCAGGGCCAGCCGTAAACGTACGCCACGTGGCAGCTTGGGTTTGCGACCCAGGCGCACAATGCGCAACATACGTGATGCCCAAGGGTGGCGGATGCTCGATAGCACCAGCTCGTCCAGGCGATAACGGAATACAACCAGCAAAATGGTCAGCAGACGACACAAGGAGAACATGCTCAGGACTCCCGCCGACGCGCGTCAAGACGCTTCAAACGCTGGTCCAGTTCGTCCAGACGTTGGACCAAACCAGCCGATTGCTCGCGCATCCGTTCCAGTTCGGGGCGGGTAACCAGTAAAGCACTTTCTTCAGTCAAGTATTCGCTGGCATTGCCTGCCAAACGCTGGCCCAGATCCCGCAAACCGGAAACGGCCCGGCGCGCCCCGCTGAACAGACGCACCGCCATGACATCACCCACAATTTTGGCCAGATCATGCTCGGCATCCCAGCGCAGATTGGCCGCCAGGTCCGACACCAGATTGGCCAGCCCAGCCTCGCCTTGCACATGCATTAACTGGGCGACACGGCTGAAATCACCGTCTTGAAGAATTTGTGGCAGTTCAGGTAGCTTGTCCTGAGGCAGTGTCAACGTGACATCCGGCACGACGGCAGGATGGCCCTGCTCCAGCTTTCCTTGAGAGCTGATGGTGTAGACCAGTTGCAAACGGCCCACAATCAGCGACACGGTTTTACCTGCATGGCTGCGCAAACGCTCACGCGCCCAATCCTCGCGATCAAGCAAGGCATTGAGCAAACGCACGCCCACGGCGCCAGGTTCTAGGAATGAAGGGATACCAAGCATGTCCATGCAAGTCTACTGCCGGGGCAAGTAAACCAGTCCAATTAAAACAGCCAGTTTAACCCGACACAGACACGGCCGGATGTACAGGGCGGCAGGAACACGGGCAGATGGGATCACAGCGAAACGGGAGCGCTCATAACAGAACAGCCGCCTGGGTAAGAAGGCGGCTGTCTGTATAGGTAAAGATCAAGCGTTGGGGTCAACCGGGATCTGCTGAATACCAGCCAGCAGCCAGCCTGCGCCGTCGGCCTTGAACAGATTCCAGACTTCCTCAAAGCGGAAAGCCTCTGCACCCACTTCTTCACGCAGCATACCGGAGTAGCGCACGCTGGCCAGGTGGCCGTCGGCTACTTTTTCGATACCCAGCAGCTCTGCATTGAGCAGTACCACTTGAGTCACGTTCTCGCCTTGGCGCTGAGCGATTTGAGGAGCGGCTTCCTTGAGCAGGTCGTCGGTCAGGAAGGTACGCAGTTGTTCCACGTCGCCCTTGTCCCACAGCTTCTGGATTTCCACGAACTGGGTCTTGGCATTGGCAAGGAACGTAGGCGTGTCGAAATCACCGGGGATGAACCAGCTCTCGTCTACTGGCGGCGCTGGAACAGCGGCGGCAGCAGCGGGCTGAGCAGCTGGAGCGGCAGCAGGCATAGGTGCTGGCGCAGCTTGGGGCTGCTTCCATGGGCTAGTAGCAGGATCAGCATTGCGCATCATGGACTGACCACCGGCTTGTTGCATGGCAGGACGAGCAGCCGAGCCACGCAGACGACGCACGATGAACAGAACGGCGAAGACCACCAGACCGATCAACAAGAGGCTGGACATCATTTCCAGGAAAGCACCGCCCAGACCCATGCTGGACAGCAAGGCGGCAATACCCAGACCAGCGGCGATACCGGCGATCGGGCCCAGGAAGCGGGACATGCCCGACTTGGCAGCGGTACCAGCCGCAGCCGTACCGGCAGCAGCGGCACCCGCAGCAGGCGTAGCCGAGCGAGTCGCGTTATTCGCTGCAGCAGGAGGCGTCGCTGCCGAGCGGTTGCTGGTAATGTTGGAGGATTGGCGGCCAAAACTGGAGCCACCACCCATGCGTCGTGCTTCCGCATCATAAGAAACGGTCAGCAAGGCGCCGGTGCTAAAAGCCAATACAGCGGCCATGAAATAACGAGAAAGCCGTCCAGACATAGTCACAAACTCCTGACCAGAACAAGCGCTTAACACACAGGGTTTTGACGCCCCCGGCCATGCCATCCCAGTCGATTATTCAAGAAAACTTACGATAAGCTGAACATTAACATGACAAGTTCTCATGCACCATGTTTTTTTTACCGTTCATTACAGACAAAAAACGAACGGCACCAGAAGGTGCCGCTGTATATAGAGAGAGAACGCCTGGCATCAATCCAGGCGGATGCCTTCGTGCAGCGCGGCTACGCCGGCTGTCAGATTGAAATACTGCACGCGCTCCAGGCCCACTTCGCGCATCATGTCGGCCAGAGTTTCCTGATCGGGGTGCATGCGAATGGATTCAGCCAGATAGCGGTAGCTTTCCTCGTCCTTGGCAACAAACTTGCCAATACGGGGCAGGATATTGAAGGAATACCAGTCATACGGGGCCTGCAAAGGCTTGGCCACGCGGGAAAACTCCAGCACCAGCAATTTGCCGCCCGGACGCAACACCCGCTTCATTTCAGCCAGTGCGCGATCCTTGTGCGTCATATTGCGCAAGCCAAAGGCCACCGAGACGCGATCAAAATAGCCGTCAGGGAAAGGCAGGTGCTCGGCATCACAGACCGTAACGGGCGTGATGATGCCCTTGTCCTGCAAACGATCACGACCCACGCGCAGCATGGAGCTATTGATATCGGTATGCCAGACCTCGCCGTCCGCACCGGCCTGACGCGCAAAAGTCTTGGTCAAATCACCCGTACCCGCGGCAATATCCAGCACTTTCATGCCGGGACGCACTGCTGCGCGACCAATCGTGAAGGCTTTCCAGATACGGTGCAGGCCGCCCGACATCAGATCGTTCATAATGTCGTAGTTGTTAGCCACCGAATGAAAAACCTGGGCTACTTTGCCCGCTTTTTCGTTTTCGGCCACGGTTTGAAAACCGAAGTGCGTATCGGCGTTCTGGGCGGAGGAGGTTTGAGGACGCTGTTTTTCCATAGTGCATAATCGTAACGCAGATTTCCCGGTACAGAAACGAAAATCCGGCTCGCTGAGCGCTCCCCTTTTTTACACATTCACAAACCTGAAACATTAACGCCATATGATGGCGCTATTACGTGCAGTCAGGGATTTGAAGCGCCTGCCGTATTGCCCTTGAGCCGCCTGATGACAACAGCAGGCCCCGCGCCCAAGCACAATACAGACAGCCAGCCTGACCCTCTATTATTTTTTATCGGACCAGTCTGAAGCTAACAATGAGTACAAGCATATTAGTCGTGGAAGATGAGCCTGCGATCCAGGAACTGATCTCTGTCAATCTGTCTTTTGCCGGCCATAAAGTGCTGCGCGCCTTCGATGCCGAACAAGCCCAGATCCTCATTCGCGCGGAACTGCCTGATTTGATTCTGGTGGACTGGATGCTGCCCGGCTCCTCGGGCATCAATCTGGCCCGCAAACTGCGCTCGGACGAACGTACCCGTCATATTCCGGTCATCATGCTGACCGCCAAAGGCTCGGAACAGGACAAGGTCGATGGCCTGGAAGCCGGTGCGGACGATTACATCACCAAGCCTTTCTCGCCCAAAGAACTGATTGCCCGCATCAAGGCCGTATTGCGCCGCCGCGCTCCCCAGCTAACTGACGATGTGATCTCCATCGGCACCCTGCAGCTGGACCCCAGCACGCACCGTCTGTCCAGCCAGGGCATGGCGCTGACCATCGGGCCTACCGAGTTCCGTCTGCTGCATTTTTTCATGACACACACCGAGCGCGTATTCACCCGCTCCCAGTTGCTGGACCAGGTGTGGGGCGACCATGTATTTGTAGAAGAACGTACGGTAGACGTGCACATTCGTCGCTTGCGCAAGGCGCTGGAGCCTAGCGGACACGACAAACATATTGAAACGATTCGTGGCTCGGGCTATCGTTTTGCCCTTTCCCCACTGGAAAAGGCGCCGACCGCCTGATCCCATGTTCAGCATATTTACGTCTATTGTTATCTGGGCCCTGTTGGGCAGCTTGATCGGCTGGTGGCTAGGGCCATTCACCGGTCTGGCCTTGTTTTGTGGTGGCCTGTTATTGCTGGTTGTCATCAGCACCCTGCAGCTTTCCCGCGTTGAACGCTGGACCCGCAACCTGAATGATCCTCCGCCCCCCGCAGTTGGCCCCTGGGACGCCATTCTGGCTCCCATCTACCGCCAACTGCGCCGTGATCGCCAGGAAATTCAGGATCTGAATCGTTACGTAGACGGCATCATGATGGCCGCCGAGGCCCTGCCCGACGGTGCCATTACCCTGAATGGGGAGATGGAACTGCAATGGTGCAATCAGACCGCCTGTGAGCACATAGGCCTGAATCTGGCCACGGACCGCCATCACAGCATCTTCAATATCCTGCGCGAACCCGAGTTTTCTCGTTACGCCCGTCAGCCTCAATGGGATGGCCCTTTGCTGCTGCATCTGAGCAAAGACGGACGTGAGCGCTCCTTGCTGCTGCAATTAACCCCTTATGGCCTGGGCCAGTTCCTGATCGTGACGCGTGATGTCACCCAGGTGGAAATGCTGGAGACTACCCGCAAGGACTTTGTGGCCAATGTCTCCCATGAACTGCGCACACCGCTTACCGTCTTGCTGGGTTTTCTGGAAACCCTGCAGGACATGCCGCCCGAAAGCTTGCCTTTGGAACAGCGTCAACGCTACGAGCAGATGATGCTGGAGCAGACTCGCCACATGCAGTCGATTGTGTCCGACTTGCTGACCTTATCCACGCTGGAATCCTCACCCACAGTGGAAGGGGAGACGGTACAGGTCAGCCAGTTGATTGAAAGCGCGCTGAAACAAGGCGAGGCTATTTCTGGCGGCCAGCACAGCTTTGTCACAGAGCTGGACCCTCGCATTGCCATTCAGGGCATGGAAACCGAACTGAGCTCGGCTGTCTCCAACCTGATTACCAACGCGGTGCGCTATACCCCCAAGGATGGCACCATCACCGTGCGCTGGTATCTGAATGACAATGGCGAGGCCTGTTATTCGGTGCAAGACACGGGCATCGGTATTGCCGCCCAGGATATTCCCCGCCTGACCGAACGCTTTTACCGCGTAGACAAGGGCCGTTCCCGCTCCACCGGCGGTACGGGTCTGGGCCTGGCCATCACCAAACACATCATCGTGCGACATAACGCCGACCTGCAAATCCAGAGCCGTCTGGGTGTGGGCAGCGTGTTTATGTTGCGTTTCCCCAAGAGCCGGGTTCGACTCCAGGACAGCTAGAACATGTGGGGCCATATTGGCCCTACAATAAACGGCTCTGAAGACCACGTTGGCGGCCTTATGCCGCACAGGAGCCAAGCATGTCCCATACCAACGAGCTGCGCCCTTTCCACCTGGCTTTTCCGGTCCATGATCTGGCCGTTGCACGCCAGTTCTACGGACAGACACTGGGCTGTCCCGAAGGCCGATCCTCGGATCAGTGGATTGACTTCAACTTCTACGGCCACCAGATCGTGGCTCATCTGGCCCCTTCAGAGTGTGGTAGCAACGCCACCAGCGCGGTGGATGCCCATAATGTGCCCGTACGCCACTTTGGCGTCGTGCTGGACATGCCCACCTGGCAGACCCTGGCTGACAAGCTGGTTGCCGCTGGCACCAAATTCGTTATCGAACCTTATATCCGTTTCAAGGGCGAGCCCGGCGAACAGGCCACCATGTTCTTCATGGACCCTTCGGGCAACGCCCTGGAGTTCAAGGCCTTCAATAGCCTGGATTCGCTTTTCGCCAAATAAAGATGCACAAATCCTGGCAACTTAACGAGCAAGGCGACCGCTGTCTGCTAGTGCAGTTCAGCGGCCCGCTTTCTCTGGACACCGGTTTGCGCTGTACTCGCGCCGCCCGCTTGCTGCGCGACCACGCCCCCGCCTGTGTCCGTGATCTGGTCCCCAGCTTTACCGCAGTCGCCATCCACTTTTACCCGGATGGCAGCAGCGACCAGCTTGCTCGTTTGCACGACTATGTTCACCAAGCCCTGGCCGAGCTGGATGCCAGCCAGGACCAGGCCGCTCCCGGCGCACTGGTAGATGTTCCCGTGTGCTACGGCGGCCTCTTCGGTCCGGACCTGCCTGCCATTGCCGAGCAATTGGGGCTAAGCCAGGAACAAGTCATCGAACTGCACAGCAGCCAGGTGCAACTGGTATTCATGGTGGGCTTTGCCCCCGGCGCTCCCTATATGGGCATCTTGCCCGAGCAACTGAATGTGCCGCGCCGCGCCACACCACGCACTGTGCTGCCCAAAGGCTCGGTCGCCATTGCGAACCAGCAAACCATTATTTACCCCAACGAATCCCCCGGCGGTTGGCATCTTATTGGCCGCTCGCCAGTTAATTTGTTTGATGCCCGGCGCTCGCCCGCCGCCCTGCTCGCCCCCGGCGACCAAGTGCGCTTTGTGCCTCTGCCTCACGAGCAGTTTGATCACTGGACACCCGCATGACGGTGCATATCCTCAAACCAGGCATGATGAGCAGCCTGCAAGACCGAGGCCGTTATGGACACCAGCACCTGGGGGTTTCGCCCAGCGGTGCCATGGATGAACGCGCCCACAGACTGGCCCATTTGCTAGCAGGCAATACCACCGACCAGGATCTGGCCAGCCTGGAAATTACCGTACAAGGCCCCAGCCTGCGCTTTGACGAAGCTGCCCTGTTTGTCCTGACCGGCGCAGATATGAATGCCAGCCTGGACGGCCAACCCGTAGCAGTCCTGCGCCCTACTCTGGCACGTGCCGGACAAGCCCTGACGATGCAGTCCGCCAAACCCGGCCAAGGTGCCCGTAGCTACCTGTCTGTTTACGGCGGTTTTCAGGTCGAATCCCTGCTGGGCAGTCAAAGCACCCACATGCGCGTTGGCCTGGGTGGTTTTGAAGGCCGCGCCTTGAAGAAAGGCGACCAGATCGCATTGGCTCGACCACTACCCAATGACGAAACGACCTTGAACAGTCTGCAAGCCGAGCTGGATGAGCTGCGCATTTACATGCCCGCCGCCCTGGCCCTGGCTCCACGGGAACGCCTGCGCGTCATGCTGGATCAGGCCGATTTGTTTACCGACGAATCGCTGGAATTGTTCCAAGGCCAAAGCTACCGCATCAGCCCGGCCTCAGAGCGCATGGGCTATCGCCTGGAAGGCCAGCCCTTGCAGCGCAAGTCGCCAAAAGAACTGCTGTCCGCCCCCACCTGCTTTGGCACGATTCAAGTCCCCAACGATGGCCAGCCCATTGTGTTGATGGCAGACCGGCAAACTACAGGCGGCTATCCACGCATCGGACAAGTCATCAGCGTGGATCTGGCTCAAGTTGCCCAGCGTTTGCCCGGTCAGAATCTGGGCTTTGAAGTGGTGACGGTAGAACAGGCCCATGCACTGGCTGCCCGTCAGGAACAGGCTTTCGCACGTCTGAATGACAGCCTGGAGCCGTTGCGGCAGGCTCTAAAACAGTGTGTGACATAGAGCTTGTTAAGTCGCCACCGTACTAACGGGCATCTGGCCTTATCGCACATTCGTATGGCCAAACGGCCCATCAGGCCGCAAAGGCAGTAAGGCGGCTTGAACCAATCCCCCATGACGAACTCAGGAGCAGACACCCACTGCTCCTGGCTCCCAGGCTCAATACGGCTCCAACGACAGCCACCACATTCAAGCCCCAATAAAAAAACACCTCGCTTTTCCAAGCGAGGTGTTTTCATTTGGTCTGAGGCAAGACAGCGAATGCCGTGCGCCCTCCATAGACTTACAAAAACAGCTTGTAAGCCGGGTTATCCGTTTCGTCCCAGTGCGGGTAGCCCAGATTGCCCAGGAAAGCCTTGAATTCCTTTTTATCGGAAGACGGGACCTGGATACCGATCAGAATGCGACCGTAGTCATCACCCTGATTACGGTAATGGAACAAGCTGATATTCCAGTCCTGATTCATGCTGGACAGGAATTTACGCAAAGCACCAGGACGCTCTGGAAACTCGAACCGCAGCAGGACTTCGTCCGTAGCCTGACTGGACACCCCACCCACCATATGACGCACATGGGTCTTGGCCAGCTCGTTACCCGTCAGATTCAAAGTGCCAAAGCCTTTCTTTACGAAACGCTCTTCCAGCTTTTCGATCTCCGCTTCGGAGGAAATCGACATACCCACAAAGACGTGCGCCTTTTCAGGATTGGACATGCGGTAGTTGAACTCCGTCACCGAGCGGGTGCCCAGGGCATCGCACAGGCGGCGGAAGCTGCCTTTTGCCTCGGGGATCGTCAAGGCAAACAAAGCTTCACGAGCCTGGCCCACATCTGCACGGTCCGCCACCATGCGCATACGGTCAAAGTTCATGTTCGCGCCGGACGTGACCGCAATCAGGGTCTTGTTCTTGAGCTTGTTTTGAGCAGCGTAGCGCTTGGCACCCGCCAAAGCCAAGGCACCAGCCGGTTCCAGCACGCTACGCGAGTCCTGAAACACATCTTTGATAGCCGCACAAATCGCATCCGTATCCACGATGACAAAATCATCCACATACTGACGCACCAGACGGAAAGTTTCGGAGCCCACCTGCTTGACGGCAGTCCCGTCAGAGAACAGGCCCACGTCCGACAAATTCACACGACGACCGGCCTTGATACTGCGCACCATGGCACAGGAGTCTTCGGTCTGCACGCCGATTACTTTGATTTCAGGACGCAAGGACTTGATGTAAGTGGCGACGCCCGCCGCCAGACCGCCGCCGCCAATCGCGACAAAGACCGCTTCAATCGGGCCGGGGTGCTGTTGCAGAATTTCCATGGCCACCGTGCCCTGCCCGGCGATCACATCAGGATCGTCAAAAGGGTGCACAAAGGTCAGGCCTTCGTTCTTTTGCAGTTCCAGAGCGTGCTGGTAGGAATCCGAATAGCTCTCGCCCACCAGGACCACTTCGCCGCCCAGATTACGTACACCATCAATTTTTACTTGCGGGGTGGTGGTTGGCATGACGATAACGGCACGGCAACCCAGCTTGCGCGCTGCCATGGCCACGCCTTGCGCGTGGTTACCCGCCGAAGCGGCCAATACACCCCGTTTTAATTCTGCGGCCGACAGATTGGCCATCTTGTTATAGGCACCGCGCAGCTTGAAGCTAAAAACAGGCTGATAGTCTTCGCGCTTGAGCAGGACCGTGTTACTAATTCGTGCCGATACCTGGGGAGCGGGTTCAAGTGGTGTTTCGATGGCAACATCGTACACTTTCGAGGTCAGAATGCGCTTTAGGTAATCGTTCGACATGACTCAGCTTTTAGTAACAACCGGTTTTGCCACCAAGGCCAGCCGCAGGCCCCTGCCTGAGACCGCTCACCGGAAAAGAAAAACAGAATACCATAGGCGGATGCCCTAACTGGCGTCCATTACTCCCTACAAAACCCGTCCACATTACTTATGCAAGCCTGGATCTCTGATCTTATTTCGTGGCTCTTGGCCGCCCTATCTCTGCCCGAAGTGGGCTTGAGCGCCATTTTCATCATCAGCCTGGTCTCGGCTACCCTGCTCCCCCTGGGTTCGGAACCCGCCGTATTCGCCTATATCAATCTGGCTCCACATATGTTCTGGCCCGCCGTGCTGGTTGCCACTGTGGGTAATACGGCAGGTGGGGCCATCAGCTATGCCATGGGTCTGGGCGCCGAGAAAGCCTACGAAGCCTGGCGCGAGAAGCACCCGCAACACACAGAAGACGGCGCAACTCCCAAGAACAAGGCCGCAGGCCGCTGGCACGAGCTGGGGCGGCGCTGGCTGACCCGCATGGGACCGCCCGCCCTGCTCTTGTCCTGGCTACCCGTGGTAGGCGACCCCCTGTGTGCCGTAGCCGGTTGGCTACGCCTGCCATTTTGGCCCAGCGTGTTTTACATGGCGGTGGGAAAACTGGCGCGCTATACCACCATGACCGCTGGTCTGCTGTGGATTTTCCCCAAATTGGGTTGGTAATTTGCAGCAAACTGGCCGCAAACACCCCCTTAACCCTGACTTGGCCCTGTAGTAAGGGGGCAGCCCGGCTACGATTCGTATACACTTGTCTTTTGCCTATCTGCTCCTCGCTGAGCCGCCCTTGACGGGCCTTGCCAACTATCGCCATGAACGCCCCCATTGCAAGCAAGCACCTGGCTGCCCAGGCACGCAACAACGACACGCCGCGCCTGCGTGAAATCCCCTACAACTACACTTCGTACTCAGACCGGGAAATTATCCTGCGACTGCTAGGTGAAGAGGCCTGGGAAAAGCTGTCCGAGCTCCGCTCCGAACGCCGCACCGGCCGCTCCGCACGCATGTTGTTTGAAGTGCTGGGTGATATCTGGGTCGTCAAGCGCAACCCCTATCTGCAGGACGATCTGCTGGACAATCCCAAGCGCCAGCATCAACTGATCGAGGCCCTGAACCATCGCTTGAACGAGATTGACCAGCGCCGCGACAGCGCCGTGCCCGATCGCGATGCCAAGGTTCTGCGCCTGTTGCACGCTGCTCGGGGTGCAGTAGCCGCGTTTGAACAAGAATTTACCGATACCCGCGAGCTGCGCCAGAAAATTGTGCGCTCCCTGTCGCGCCTGACCGCCAAGGACAACATCAAGTTTGATGGCCTGTCGCGCGTCTCGCACGTCACTGACGCCACCGACTGGCGTGTGGAATATCCCTTTGTCGTGCTCACCCCCGATCACGAAAACGAGATGGCCGCCCTGGTGCGCGCCTGTATCGAACTGAAGCTGACCATCATCCCGCGTGGGGGTGGTACCGGTTACACCGGCGGTGCCATTCCACTTAGCTGGCGCTCGGTTGTCATCAACACCGAAAAGCTGGATGCCATTGGCAAGCCTGAACAAACCACGTTGCCCGGCATGTCCGAGCCCGTCACCACCATTCTGACCGGTGCTGGCGTGGTGACCCGTCGTGTGGCTGACGCTGCCGAAGCCGCCGGTGCCGTGTTTGCGGTAGACCCGACCTCGGCCGATGCCTCCTGTGTGGGCGGCAATATCGCCATGAACGCGGGCGGCAAGAAAGCCGTGCTGTGGGGTACTGCGCTGGATAACCTCGCCTGGTGGCGCATGGTCGATGCCCAGGGAAACTGGCTGGAAGTGACCCGTCTTGAACACAATATGGGCAAGATCCACGACGTGGAAATGGCCCACTTTGAAGTCAAATGGTTTGATGGCCGTTACGCCCCTGGTGCCCAGTTGCTGCGCAGCGAAACCCTGCACATTGAGGGTCGGCGCTTTCGCAAGGAAGGCCTGGGTAAAGACGTTACCGACAAATTCCTTGCAGGTTTGCCCGGTATCCAGAAAGAAGGCTGTGACGGCCTGATCACGCAGGCCCGCTGGGTGCTGCACCGCATGCCGGCGCATACACGCACCGTCTGTATGGAGTTTTTCGGCCAGGCCAAGCAGGCCGTGCCCTCCATTGTGGAAGTCATTGACTACCTGAACGGCGAAGGCAAGCGCATCGGCGCCATTCTGGCCGGTCTGGAACACTTGGACGAACGCTATCTGCGCGCGGTGGGCTATGCCACCAAGAGCAAGCGCGATGGTCTGCCCAAGATGGTCCTGATTGGCGACATCGTGGGCGACGACCCCGATGCCGTGGCAACGGCCGCTTCAGAAGTCGTACGTCTGGCCAATGGCCGCTCCGGTGAAGGCTTTGTAGCCGTCAGCGCCGAAGCCCGCAAGAAGTTCTGGGCCGACCGTGCCCGTACCGCTGCCATTGCCCGCCATACCAACGCCTTCAAGATCAACGAAGACGTGGTGATCCCCCTGCGCCGCATGGGTGAGTACACCGAAGAAATCGAACGCATCAATATTGAACTGTCCACGGACAACAAGCTGCGCTTGACCCGTGAACTGGAAAACTTCCTGCAAGGCGATCTGCCCGTGGGCAAGATCGAAGATCACAACGACGCCGAGCACACCCGCGAAGAGATTCTGGACGAGCGCCGTCACGACGCCCTGCAAATCGTGCGCGATGTGCGCCAGCGCTGGCAGTGGCTGCAGGACAATCTGGACAAGCCGCTGAAAGACTCGCAGGCTGAGCTGGCCGAGATTGGTGTGCCGCTGGACAGCGCCGCGATCGAGGCCCGTCTGCAAGAAGACCCGAACACCTCGATTTTCCAGCTGCTGCAAGATCACACGATCCGCACCTCCTGGAAGAGCGAGATCCGCGAAAACCTGGAACATATTTTCCCCGGCGCCGACTGCGCGGCCGTACTGACCGAACTGCAAGCCATTCACGACCGCGTGCTGAAAAGCCGTGTGTTTGTGGCGCTGCACATGCACGCCGGTGATGGTAACGTACACACCAACATCCCCGTGAACTCGGACGACTACGGCATGCTGCAGCAAGCCAATGTCACCGTGGCCCGCATCATGCAAATTGCGCGCGGTCTGGACGGCGTGATTTCCGGTGAGCACGGAATTGGTTTGACCAAGTACGAGTTCCTGACTCAAGAAGAGCTGGAGCCTTTCCAGAACTACAAGCGCGAAGTGGACCCGAACAACCACTTCAACGCTGGCAAGCTGATGCCCGGTGCGGACTTGAGCCGCGCCTGGACCCCCAGCTTCAACCTGCTGGGTCACGAATCGCTGATCATGCAACGCAGCGAAATCGGCTCCATCTCCCATGCCATCAAGGATTGCTTGCGTTGCGGCAAGTGCAAACCGGTCTGTGCCACCCACGTGCCACGCGCCAACCTGCTGTACTCGCCCCGCAACAAGATTCTGGCTACTTCCCTGCTGATCGAAGCCTTCCTGTACGAAGAGCAAACACGTCGCGGGATCAGCCTGAAGCATTGGGAAGAGTTTGAAGACGTAGGCGACCACTGCACCCTGTGCCACAAGTGCTACAACCCCTGTCCGGTGGACATCGACTTTGGCGATGTGTCCATGGAAATGCGCTCCTTACTGAACCGCATGGGCAAGAAGTCCTTCAATCCGGGCTCGGCTGCGGCCATGTTCTTCCTGAACGCCAAGGACCCGCGCGTCATCAAGGCCACTCGTACCGCCATGATTGA
Organism: Alcaligenes sp. NLF5-7; assembly: GCF_024266725.1. NCBI lineage: Bacteria > Pseudomonadati > Pseudomonadota > Betaproteobacteria > Burkholderiales > Alcaligenaceae > Alcaligenes > Alcaligenes sp. NLF5-7. The sequence continues at coordinate 2,262,909 of NZ_CP100755.1, read as the reverse complement.
AGTGGGCTATAAGGCCCAGCGTGCGGTGCACAATCTGCTGGCTGCCCCTGCTCGCAAACAGGTCAGCGCTCCCCCTGCCACCATCGGCAAGGCACCAATCCGCGAACAGGTCATCCACTTCATCAACCGCAAGATGCCCGGCGGCCTGCCCAAGCAGACTGCCCGTAAATTGCTGGATATCGAGAACTCGGATTACGTACCTATCATCCGTAACCCTGAAGCCACCTCCGTGGATTCGGAAGCCGTGTTCTACTTCCCCGGCTGTGGTTCGGAGCGTCTGTTCTCGCAAGTGGGTCTGGCTACTCAAGCCATGCTCTGGCATGTCGGCGTGCAGACGGTTCTGCCTCCTGGCTACCTGTGCTGTGGCTACCCGCAGCGCGGCAGCGGTCAAAGCGACAAGGCCGAGAAGATCATCACCGACAACCGCGTGCTTTTCCACCGCATGGCCACCACCTTGAACTACCTGGATATCAAAACCGTGGTGGTCAGCTGTGGTACCTGTTACGACCAGCTGGCAGGCTATGAATTCGACAAGATCTTCCCTGGCTGCCGCCTGATCGACATCCACGAATACCTGCTGGAAAAAGGCTTGAAGCTGGAAGACGTGCAAGGCGTGCGCTACATGTACCACGACCCTTGCCACAGCCCCATGAAGCTGCAAGACCCCATGAAAACGGTCAAATCCCTGGTGGGCGACAGCACCATCAAGGCCGACCGCTGCTGTGGCGAGTCGGGCACGCTGGCGGTGTCGCGTCCGGATATTTCCACGCAAATCCGTTTCCGCAAGCACGAAGAACTGCAAAAGAACCAGGACACCGTCCGTGCCGATGGTTTCCAGGGCGAAGTCAAAGTGCTGACCTCCTGTCCGTCCTGCCTGCAAGGTTTGTCCCGCTACGAGGACGAAACCAAGATGGATGCGGATTACATCGTGGTGGAAATGGCCAAGCACATGCTGGGCGAGAACTGGATGGCGGACTACGTACGCCGTGCCAACGACGGTGGTATTGAGCGCGTTCTGGTGTAAACCAAACGCATCACTCCCCCTGAACAGGCCGGCTTTATGTCGGCCTGTTTTGTAAGGGGTGAGCAAGTATCTTTTACCGCTGGACTGCTCCAGGATAAAAATGCCCCTTGGTGGGGAGAAAGCTCAGCGTGATCGCTATTCATCGCCAGGCCCTCCCCCAGAAGCGCCACTCGGATAGCAATAAAGCAAAGGGGCTGCGCGGAGATTTTTCTGCGGAGCAGCCCAAGGAAACTCCCTTAGGGACGAATGAAGTCCCAACCGCAGTATGGAAGCTTTTTCAGAATAGGTGTCTTTATGTCTGTTGATGATCCATTGCTAAACAGCCTGCAGGCCCTGCTCCGCAGCGAACGCACTGCGTCTTTGGGCACACTCAGCAATCAGGGCTTGCCGGTGGTCTCTCGCGTCCCTTTTGCGATCTGCCCCGAACAAGCCAGCATCATCATCCACATCAGCGAAATGGCGGCTCACACCCGTTATTTGCTGCAACGTCCCGATGCCAGCCTGATGGTCAGCCAAAGCGAGCATGGCCAGGATGCTGTCCATGACTTGCCCCGCGTCACCTTCCAAATGAAGGCCCGCAAACTGGAGCGCGAGCAGCCCGACTGGGAACAGGCCAAACGAGCCTATACCGCCCGTTTTCCCGATATGGAATTTCTAAGCAGCTTTACGGACTTTCATTTCTTCGCTCTGGATCTGGTCAGGGTGCGCCATATTGCCGGGTTTGCGGCGGCACGAACCTTGAAACCTGAGCTAGTGCGTGCCTTGCTGGCAGAGCCTGTGGCCGGTTGAAGTCCCCGAGTTCGCAATCGCAGCAAGCCTTGGAAGCGCTGGATCTGTGCTCCAGCCTTCACCACGTCAAAGCACCTTAATACCACGACAAACAGGTAAGCCTTCGCCCCTTACAAGCCCCGGCCTGCACCCAAAATGTTGCAGACTCTGCAACAAAGGCGTCACCAACTGATTTCCAGACAAAGAAAACAGATCACTCATTAAACGCCTTTCTGACCAGAGAAATCGCCACTCCTTCTCCTTGCCCTTCCGGTGCACTCGTCCGTTTTCGTGTGTTTCAAACGCCAAGCATGACAAAACGTAAATTTGGCCGCTATAAGATTCAACAGCTACGACGTTAAATGGCACGCAAGGACTCGACAACACGACCTCGCAACACGTTGCCGCCACACAGAGAAAAACACCCAGGAGAGGAAGAGATGTCGAACAAGAAACGCAGCACCTATGTGCTGGTGCAGATGGCCTTGCTAAGTCTGACTTTGCCTGGCCTTACCCATGCGCAAGCAGACAGCTCATTGGAGCAATGGCGTACTAAAGAATACAAACGCCAGCCTGGCCTGGACATGATCAATGCGGCCAAAGCCTACTCACTGGGCTTTACAGGCAAAGGCGTGACGGTCGGCTATCTGGATTCGGGAATTGAAGCCAAACACCCGGAGTTTGCGGGTGCCATTGCGGGTGGCTTTGACTTCAACACGGATACCCCCTATGCCAACGGCCAAGGCATAGATGCCGATCCTCCAGCAGGTCATGGCAGCCACGTTGCGGGCATTATTGGCGCACGTCGCGACGGCAAAGGCATGCACGGTGTCGCCTTCAACAGTCAGCTCTTTGCGGTCGCCTACGATGCGAGAGAAGACGATGATGATGACATGCTTGGCAACGATCCTTATGAACCGGACCCACGCGAACAAGCCGCCGCATTTGACCGCGTTGCCTCCCGAGGCTGGAACTATCTGGCACAGTTCAAACTGCCCATCATCAACAGCAGCCTGGGCGTCAATGGTTGCAACGATGCCAGTTCCCCACCACCTTGCAATGTCCTGGACTATGGCTCGCCTGAAGGCGTACTGGATTGGCAACCACTGGCGATCGAGGCTTTCCACAACAGCGTAGACGCAGGCTCCCTGATGGTCTTTGCCACCGGCAATGAATCGCAGGACCACCCTGACCTGCTGGCAGGCTCCCCCTACTGGTTTCCTGAACTAAAAGATAACTGGCTGGCCGTGACAGCCCTGGGCGAGGATGGATCTTTAGCCTCCTATGCGAACAAGTGCGGCGTAGCAGCCGAGTGGTGTTTGGCCGCCCCCGGTGGTGACGACAATCCAGGGATTAATTCGGTCCAATCCTCTGGCGGCTATGTCGCCTTTAGCGGCACCTCCATGGCCTCCCCCCACGTCGCGGGCGGTGCTGCGCTAGTGAAGGAAGCCTTCCCCTACTTCACGGCATATCACCTGCAGCAGACCTTGCTGACCACCGCCACTGACCTGGGCGACCCCAGCGTTTTTGGCTGGGGCCTGATGAATGTAGGCAAGGCCGTACAAGGACCCGGGCAATTCACCCGCCTGTTCGATGTAGACACGCTAGGCTACAACTCCACCTTCGCCAATGACATCAGTGGCACCGGCGGCCTGCACAAGCGCGGTTCCGGCTCCCTGGAGCTGACGGGCAATAACAGCTATACCGGTGACACCACCGTCAGCGGGGGCCGTCTGGCCGTCAATGGCACGCTGGCGTCTGCGGTCACAGTGGAACGCGAAGGCACCTTGGGGGGGGCCGGTACAGTCGCTCAAGTCGATAACTACGGCACCCTGGCTCCAGGTAATTCGGTTGGCACCTTGACCGTCAGCGGCGACTACACCGCCCATGCCGGTTCGGTGCATGAACTGGAAGTGGGCCCCGCAGGCGCAACAGATCGTCTGGTGGTTGGCGGTGCAGCCCATATCGACGGCACGCTGAAACTGGCCGGTGGCCCCTACCGCCAGAATGTGGCTTATTCCTTTCTGGATGCAGCTAATGGTGTGACAGGTCAGTACAGTCACATCACTTATGACATGGCCTTCCTGTCGCCAACGCTGCTCTACGGCCCCAGCCTGTCCTTGATGATCAAGCGCAATGACACGCCGTTTGCCACCTTTGCCAATACGGGGAACCAGAAAGCCGTGGCCAACGCGCTGGATACCGGCTCGGATCAACCGCCGGTCACCATGGCCGAACTGTACGACACGGTCCTCAATGCTCAGTCCGGACAGGTCGCAGGCTACATGGAGCAATTGCAAGGCCAAATCCATGCGGGTACGACCTCCGCCCTGCTAAGCAACGGGGATCTTTTGCCCCGCACTTTAGGCAAACAAGCCTCAGGCGCACGTAATAAAAACGGCAAAGACACCGTTCTATGGGCCGAAGTGATTCACCAACAACGCGATCTGGACGGTGACGACAACAGCCAGGATGTTCGTCATAAAGTGGGCGGCCTGTTCCTGGGTGGCGATACCGCCATCGGCGAACAAGGCTGGCGCATGGGTGCCTCTCTGGGCTACCTGGAAAACCGCATCAAGCTGGATGACCGCCGTCAGACCTCACGCAGCAACAGCTACAGCGCCGCCCTGTACGGAACGCAAGCCTGGGAAATGGGTTCGGGTAGTCTGAGTCTGCTGGCAGGTGGTGCTTATACCCGCCACAGCCTGGACAGCGAGCGTTCCATCTCTGTTCACCAATACGAAACACTGAAGGCTGATTACAAAGCGCACAGCATCCAGGCCTTTGCCCAGTTGGGCTACCGCATGCCCGTCAGCCCTCGCTCCAGCGTGGAACCCTATGCCAGCGTGAACTGGCATCAGTTGCGTCACGGCTCCTTTAGCGAATCGGGTGGTCAGGCAGCCTTGCGCGGAGACTCGCAGCGCCAGAATCTGAGCACCGTCACGCTAGGTCTGCGCGGCACCACGGAACTGGACTTGTCCAAAACCACGCTGTCCTTGAGCGCCGGTTTAGGCTGGCGTCATGCCCTGGGTGACACCACACCCGAGCGTGAACTGGCCTTTGCCGCCTTGCCCGGTAGCAACTTCCGCATCAGCGGCGCGCCGATTGCCAAGAACGCCGCTGTGGCCGAATTGGGCGCAGAGCTGAAAGCCGGCAAGAGCACATCCTTCGGTCTGAACTACCAGGGTCAGTTTGGCCGCAATCAGGACCATGCTGGCTCGCTATTCATGAAGGTACGTTTCTGATTTAAGGCCCCGAGGCGGGCTTGGCGTTCCGCCAATCCCGCGGCAGGCATAACAGACGGCCATCAAAAATCCCTGCGATGCGCGTGCATGGCAGGGGCCCACAAGAACACGACCTCAACAATACAGCAGCCCATAACTGCCGGTTTAAACGGCTATGCCGTTAAATTGAAGATGCCTTGAGAACCTCCAAGGCAGGTTTTCACAACGAGTGGCCACCCTCCTTAGAAGATCCAAGTAGATAAGACATGTCGAACAAGAAACGCAACACCTCTATGCTGGTGCAGATGGCTTTGTTAAGCCTGACTTTACCTGGCATCGTCCATGCCGATTCCGAGAGCTCACTGGAGCAATGGCACACCAAAGAATATAAGCGTCAACCCGGCCTGGACATGATCAATGCAGCCAAAGCCTATTCGCTGGGCTTTACCGGCAAAGGCGTCACGGTCGGTTATCTGGACTCGGGCATTCAGGCAAATCACCCTGAGTTTGCCGGCGCCATTGCTGGGGGCTTTGACTTTGCCAACAATACCCCCTACGCCAATGGCCAAGGAGTCGATACTCAGCCCCCTGCCGGACACGGGAGCCATGTTGCCGGAATCATTGGTGCGAGACGCGACGAAGCAGGCATGCACGGCGTCGCCTTCAATAGCCAGCTTTTTGCGGTTGCCTACGGCATCAATACTGATGACGATGACGACGATGATGATGGTGGTGACGACACTACCCCGACTCCAGACGATATAAGGGCCTTTCAAGATCGAATGCTTTCTAATGGCTGGAACTATCTCGCCCAGTTCAAGCTGCCCATTATCAATAGCAGTCTGGGGCTCAATGACTGCTCAAGGTCCTATAACCCACCCTGCCATATTGTGGACTATGGCTCAGCTCAAAGCGCCCTAGAGGCTCAACCTCTGATCATTGAGTCCTTCAAGAACAGTGCGCAGGCTGGCTCCCTGATGGTATTTGCTACCGGCAATGAGTCTCAAGACCACCCTGATTTTCTGGCTGGCTCTCCCTACTGGTTTCCCGAACTGAAAGACAACTGGCTGGCCGTGACGGCAGTCGGGGAAGATGGTTCCTTGGCCGTCTACGCCAATAAATGTGGTGTTTCCGCCGAGTGGTGTTTGACCGCACCAGGGGGGCAGTGGGCCCCTGGCATTAACTCCGTCAACTCGGATGGAGGCTATATTTATAAAAGTGGCACCTCCATGGCATCGCCACACGTGGCCGGAGCGGCAGCGTTAGTTAAAGAAGCCTTTCCCTACTTCACGGCGTATCACCTGCAGCAAACCTTGCTGACCACCGCCACCCCTCTGGGAGACCCCAGCATTTTTGGCTGGGGCCTGATGAATGTGGGCAAGGCCGTGCAAGGGCCAGCACAATTTACTCGTCTGTTCGACGTCGATACGCTAGGCTACAACTCCACCTTCGCCAATGACATCAGTGGCACCGGCGGCCTGCACAAGCGCGGTTCCGGCTCCCTGGAGCTGACGGGCAATAACAGCTATACCGGTGACACCACCATCAGCGGCGGTCGCCTGGCCGTTAATGGCACGCTGGCTTCTGCGGTCACAGTGGAACGCGAAGGCACCTTGGGGGGGGCCGGTACAATCGCTCAAGTCGATAACTACGGCACCCTGGCTCCAGGTAATTCGGTTGGCACCTTGACCGTCAGCGGCGACTACACCGCCCATGCCGGTTCGGTGCATGAACTGGAAGTGGGCCCCGCAGGCGCAACAGATCGTCTGGTGGTTGGCGGTGCAGCCCATATCGACGGCACGCTGAAACTGGCCGGTGGCCCCTACCGCCAGAATGTGGCTTATTCCTTTCTGGATGCAGCTAATGGTGTGACAGGTCAGTACAGTCACATCACTTATGACATGGCTTTCCTGTCGCCAACGCTGCTCTACGGCCCCAGCCTGTCCTTGATGATCAAGCGCAATGACACGCCGTTTGCCACCTTTGCCAATACGGGGAACCAGAAAGCCGTGGCCAACGCGCTGGATACCGGCTCGGATCAACCGCCGGTCACCATGGCCGAACTGTACGACACGGTCCTCAATGCTCAGTCCGGACAGGTCGCAGGCTACATGGAGCAATTGCAAGGCCAAATCCATGCGGGTACGACCTCCGCCCTGCTAAGCAACGGGGATCTTTTGCCCCGCACTTTAGGCAAACAAGCCTCAGGCGCACGTAATAAAAACGGCAAAGACACCGTTCTATGGGCCGAAGTGATTCACCAACAACGCGATCTGGACGGTGACGACAACAGCCAGGATGTTCGTCATAAAGTGGGCGGCCTGTTCCTGGGTGGCGATACCGCCATCGGCGAACAAGGCTGGCGCATGGGTGCCTCTCTGGGCTACCTGGAAAACCGCATCAAGCTGGATGACCGCCGTCAGACCTCACGCAGCAACAGCTACAGCGCCGCCCTTTACGGAACGCAAGCTTGGGAAATGGGTTCGGGTAGTCTGAATCTACTGGCAGGTGGTGCTTACACCCGCCATAGCCTGGACAGCGAGCGTTCTCTCTCCGTTCACCAATACGAAACGCTGAAGGCTGATTACAAAGCGCACAGCATCCAGGCCTTTGCCCAACTGGGTTACCGCATGCCCGTCAGCCCCCGCTCCAGCGTAGAACCATACGCCAGCGTGAACTGGCACCAGTTGCGTCACGGCTCCTTTAGCGAATCGGGTGGTCAGGCAGCCTTGCGCGGAGACTCGCAACGCCAGAACCTGAGCACCGTGACGCTGGGTCTGCGTGGCACCACGGAACTGGATCTGTCCAAAACCACACTGTCCTTGAGTGCCGGTTTAGGCTGGCGTCATGCCCTGGGCGACACCACCCCCGAACGTGAACTGGCCTTTGCCGCACTGCCCGGCAACAACTTCCGCATCAGCGGCGCGCCTATCGCCAAAAATGCTGCTGTCGCCGAATTGGGCGCTGAACTGAAAGCCGGCAAAAGCACCTCCTTTGGCTTGAACTACCAGGGTCAGTTTGGTCGTAATCAGGACCATGCTGGCTCCCTGTTCATGAAGGTCCGTTTCTAAGCACTACGACCACGCGCGGGGCTGGCAGTACCCCAGTCCCGCTCTCCAGCAGACAGACATGAAAAATCCCTGCGATGCTCCGGGCATGGCAGGGATTCAGGCTACAAAGCCGAACCGGCAATACGCCGGTTCTGGCAATTAGCGGTCAGATTCGTTAAAGCTACATACGGTGTAAACCGACAAGCCGGAATCTGTCACGGCCTTGGATCCACCCAGTTCAGGCAGATCAATAATCGCGGCGGCTTCCACCACGTTGGCACCCAGGCGCTGCAGCAAACGAGCCGCCGCCAGCAAAGTACCGCCAGTAGCGATCAGGTCGTCAATCAGCAGGACACGCTGGCCGGGGCGCACGGAGTCCGTGTGCATCTCGACGCTGGCATTGCCATATTCCAGGGAGTACTCTTCGGCCACGGTATTGAAAGGCAGCTTGCCTTTCTTGCGCACAGGCACAAAACCCAGGTTCAGCTCGTAAGCCAGAACCGAGCCCACGATAAAGCCACGCGCATCCACACCCGCCACCAGATCCAGCTTTTGTCCCATGTAACGGTAGACAAAAAGGTCAATCAGAACGCGGAAGGAGCGTGGGTCCTGCAAGACGGTGGTGATATCGCGGAAAGTCACCCCTGGCTTGGGCCAGTCCGGCACATTGCGAATGATTTGACGGATGTACTGGGTGGGATCAATTTGCATGTCAAAGCTTCTACAACAGAAAATCCGGGCGCGAAGGGCGCACTTGGATACGTTGCAAGTGTACACAATTGGGCAGCAGCAACAAGGGCTCGCCCGGCTTGTGCCCGTAAGTTGTACTAATACGACGCGGCTGGGTAAAAAACGCTACAGACTTGACCCGAAGTGTCCTTTTAGTTTGGTCCTAAAGTATCTATTGCTGCGCCGGATTTACACTGCAAACGCCCCGCCTCAAACTGATAAATGTTATCGACCAAAGGCAGAAAACGGGTATCGTGGGTCGCCATAATCACAGTTTTCCCCCGCGCTGTGGCCAGAATATCCTGCATCAAGGCCTGACTGGTCGGGCCATCCAGACTGGCCGTAGGCTCGTCCAGAAACCAGATATGGGCAGACGACAACAGTACACGCGCCAGACACAGGCGACGCTGCTGCCCCAAGGACAATTGCTGCCCGCCCTCGCCCAGCCAGGTATCCAGCCCTTGGGGCAAATCGCGTACCACACTGTCCAGCTGGGCATCGTGAAGAGCCTGCCAGATTTGTTGCTCTGAAGCTGTCGGTTCTGCCAGCAAAAGGTTATCTCGCACCGAACCCAGAAACAGCGGCGAGTCCTGTGCCAGCAAGGCGCAATGATCAAACCAGCTGGCGCGGCTCCAATGCTGGGCTGCTCTACCCTCAACCAGATACTGCTTTCCCGAAACAGGCAACAAGCGCATCAGCACACCCAGCAAGGTGGACTTGCCGGAGCCACTAGGGCCAAAAATAGCAATGTGCTCGCCAGCTTGGACTTGCAGCGACAACTGCTCCAATACAGGCTGTGAACCGTAGGCAAAATTCAGATCTGTGATTTCGAGGGAGGCTGGCTTGTCCAACGCAATCGCCTGCCCTTGCGCCTGAGCGGTTTCCTCGGGCTCATCCAGAATTGTCAGCAAACGATTGCTGGCTGCCTGAACCTCTCCCAAGCGGGACGCCCCGCGCATCATGGGTGCCATGATCTCGAACAAGCCCAGCAAAGCCAACACCAGCCCCACCCACAAGGGGCCGCTCATGGCTTGCAGATTGACCTGTTGCGCTCCAACCAGCAGGCAGGTCATCAAGGCCACGCCCATCAAGACCTGCTGGGAAAACTGCCCGACAATGCCCCAGCCATTACTGCGCAAACGGGCTTTCCCCAGTTCCAGACCCAGCTTGTCCACTTGTTCCTGCACGGCATCCGCAGCGGCAAACACCTGAATATCAGCATAGGCGCGGATGGCCTGATGCACCAGAACACGCTGGCGGTTTTCCAGTTGATGGACTTGCTGGGCTGCACGGCTGGCGCCACGGGCGCAAATATACGGAATCAGACAAGCGGCAATCAGCAAACAAGCCAGAATCAGCCAGGCCCACCAGGACAGCCAGGTTTGCAGCACAGCGCTAAACACCAGACCAGCCACCACAGCCGTAGTCAGCGGCACCAAAATCAGCAAAAGCACCAAATCCAGCACAGCCACGTCAGAGGTCAGACTGGAAGCCAGCTCCCCATCTCGAAACTGGGCCAAGCGAGACTGACTGAATCGGCTCAAGCGTCCGAAAACCAGGCTGCGAATACGTACTTGCAGATCCAGCGTCAGGGCATGGCCGACGACGCGTTCCAGATACCGGGAGGCGATACGCCAAAAAGACAGGCCACGAATCATGGCCGAAGGGCCAAACAGATTGAACACGATGCCCAAAGTAGCCAGGAAAGCACTACTTAGAAACCAACCAGCCACACCCAAAAGGCCGACACCGGCGGCCACCGTGCTGATCGCCAGCAGAACCGTAAACAATACGGCCCCACGTCGTGCGCGCAGGCTGGAACCTAAAAGACGAAACCACGCTTTCATGCCGTCAGAACTCCTTGGGCAATGTGCAGTTGGTTCGAGCACATGGCCGCCAGCTCCTGGTCATGCGTGGCCACGACCAGACAACGCCCCTGACAGAAGCGAAGAATATTGCGCATAACACGATTCCGGGTCGCCGCATCCAGGCGGGAGCTGGGTTCGTCCAGCAAGACCACATGCGGGTCTGTCAAAAACAGGCGGGCCAGTGCCAAACGCTGAATCTGGCCACCGGAAAGCCCAAAACCACCCTCGCCCAGCGCCGTTTGCAAACCATCGGGCAAGGCCCGTACAAATTCGGCTGCACAGGCTTGTTCCAAGGCTTGCCACAGCTGTTCATCACTGGCTTGTGGGGCTGCCAGACGCAAGCCATCGGCAATGGTCCCCATGGCTAAAAAGGCCTGCTGGGAAATCAGTACGACGCCATCATGGCGCGTCAGCAAACGCCCGGCAGTATCGCTGTTGCGCAGCAAAATTTCACCCTGCGCCAAGGGGCGCAAACCAATCAGGCTTTCCAGCAGACTGGTCTTGCCGGAGCCGCTGGCCCCCAGCAAGGCGTATGACTGATCTATATAAAGTTGCAGGCCGGGCACTTCCAGCAAGGTCCCCTGCCCGCCCAACTGCGGCAAATGCAGATGACGCAATACCAGTACCGGTAAGTTGGGAAAAACCGCTTCATTGTCGGCGCTGGTGGGAGCCGCAGGAATCAAATCCTGGCCCAAGTTTGCCCACAGTCTGTCGACTTCCACCGCAGCCGCACGCGCCGCTGCCCGATCATGATAATTAGCGGCCAATTGGCGCAAGGGCTGGTAGGCCTCGGGGGCCAGGAGCAAACAGAACAAGCCTTGTTGCAGGCTAATGCCCGAGAAGGACTCGCCCAGATAGCCCAGGTAACCCAAGCCAATGTAGACGGCTATCCCGGCCACACCCAATGCCGCGAAGAACTCCAGCACAGCCGACGATAAAAATGCGATTCGCAGCACTTTCATGGTACGTGTGCGCAGCTCCTGACTGGCCAATTCCACACGCTGCAACTCGTCCTGCCCACGCCCCATCAGGCTCAGGGTAAAAATGCCGCGCAGCCGGTCGGCGAAAAAGCCGGACAGTCGCAGCGTTGTTTGTTGTTGTTCACGGCTGGCCGCTTCCGCCCCCCAGCCCACCAAGGCCATAAACAGGGGAATTAAAGGTGTGCTCAACAAGAGAATCAAGGAAACAATGCCATCCACCGGCAAGACCGCCAGCACTAGCGCCAAAGGAACCAGGGCTGCCGCTGCCATGCAAGGGATATAGCGAGTCACAAAGCCATCCAGGGCTTCAATTTGCGTGATCAAGCTGGTGGACAGTTCGCCGCTATTGCTGGCCCGCAAACGCGGCATCGTACTGCGGAAGAGTCGGGCAAACAGCTCGGAGCGCAGTCCTTGTTTCAGATGTTCTGAAACCTTTTGCGCACGGCGCTCGCCAAAAGCGGAAATAGCGGCACGCAGCAACAAAAGTGCGGCCACCATCAGGATAGAGAAAAGCTGCCCTGTCCAGGGCAAGCCATCGACCACAATTGCTTGCACAATCTTTGCCAGCAACCAGGCCTGGGGAATCAGTAAAGCGCCGGCCAGCACGGGGGCCAGCATGGAAGCCCGCAAAGCCGTGCGGGCGCGGCTGGAGAATTGCCCCAGCCATTGTTGCGCCGTTGGACTTTGCGGTGTCAATCAGACCTCGATATCTGCTTTAGCCTTGGAGGCGGCTGCGCTCTGCAAAGCGGTGTTTTCACGAAGCTCGAACCACATCGCATTCAGGATGGAGAATGCGCAGGCCAGACCCAAACCTAGAACCCAAGAGAAGTACCACATATGCGCTGGCCTCCTTAGTAAGAATGAGAAGAATCTTTCATGCTGGCAACCGACACCTTGCCACGCATTACGCTATATACCCAGGAGGTATAGAGCACGATGATGGGCAAGAACACCAGTGTCACCAAAAGCATGATCCACAAGGTCAGATGACTGGCTGAGGCATCAAACAGGGTCAGGCTGGAACCGGGGTTCAAGGACGAAGGCAGCAGGAATGGGAAGACGGCAAAACCAAAAGTCAGGATGATGCCAGCCAGTGCCAAGGACGAGAACAGCAGAGCCAACAAGCCGCGACCACGACCAGCCAGCAAGGCACCGAACAGCAAGCCCGCAAAACCGACAATGGGGGCTGCCCACAAGGCAGGCCAGGTACGATAGTTAGCCAACCAGGCACCTTCAACCATATCGACCGTCTTGCCAATCGGGTTGGACATGGCGTGGGCCGCCTCGGGCCAAGGCATGCTATAGCCATTCATGGCACTGATCCACCAGCCGCCGGCAGCAAAAGCCACAATGGACAGCAGGCCCAACGGCAGGGCCCAGGCACGCGCACGACGAGCCACATGATCACTGCCCTTCCAGGCAACCACCACCGCACCTTGGAAAGCCAGCATCAGGACGCTGAGCAAGCCACACAGAACGGCAAAGGGCTGGAATAGACCGAAGAAGTTGCCTTGGTACATGGGGCGCAGCGTTGTCTCGTCAAAGCCGAAAGGTACGCCCAGCATGACGTTCCCAATGGCCACACCAAACACCAGAGCACAAACCAGGCCGGAGGCGGTCCAGATCGCGTCCCAGTTACGACGCCAGCGCGACGAGCTGAGCTTGCTGCGATACTTGATGGCCACCGGGCGAACAATCAAGGCGACCAAAAGCAGCATCATGGCCAGGTAAAAGCCCGAGAAAGCCATGGCATACAGCAAGGGCCAGGCTGCAAAGGCCACACCACCGGCCACGATCAACCAAACCTGGTTACCTTCCCAGACCGGGCCAATCACGTTGTACAACGTACGCCGCTCATCATCAGTGCGAGCAACCAGCGGCAACACCATAGCCACACCCAGGTCGGCCCCGTCCATGATGGCAAATGCCGCCAACAAAACGCCCAGCAGCAACCACCAGATGATGCGCAAGGTGTCGTAATCGAGAAGAATCAAATTTTCCATGATGGTTCCCCCTCCTTAACCGCGCAGCAACGGAGCGTTGCGCGAACCATAAGACAAAGCGGAAGGTGTGGCGGTCTCGCCAGCCTCGTCCGGACCTTTACGCACCGAGTGCAGCATGACCTTGATGCCAATCACCGCCAAAGTGGTATAGAGCAACAGGAAAATGGTCATACTGATCATCAAGTCCACAAAGGACAGACCAGAGGCCGCATAGTAGGTAGGCAAGACACCTTCAATCGCCCAGGGCTGACGTCCGAACTCGGCCACAAACCAGCCACATTCGATCGCAATCCAAGGCAGGGGAATGCTCCAGACCGCTGCTTTAAGCAAGCGCGGGTGACGTTGCAGACGGTCACGCGATGCCAGCACAAAAGCCACGCCAAAGAACAGGATGAAGTACAGCCCCAGCGCCACCATCACACGGAAGCTCCAGAACAGGGGCGCAACCTGTGGCACCGTATCCCAGGCAGCCTGGGCGATGGTCTCGGTATCGGCTTTGGTAATGTCGTCCGTATAACGCTTGAGCAGCAAGGCATAGCCCAGGTCTTTCCAGTTATTGTCAAAGACGCGGCGGGCCTCGATATTGCTGTCATCAGCGCGCACCAGCTGCAGTGCCTCGTAAGCACGCAAGCCATTGGCAATACGAATCTTGGCATGTTCGACCAGTTCATTAATGCCCAGCATGGGGGTACTGACTGAGCGTGTACCGATCAAACCCATCACCCATGGAATTTCCACGGCAAAGCGGTTTTCACGGGCCTCCTGATCAGGCCAGGCCAAGAGATTGAAACTGGCAGGGGCTTCCTCGGTTTCCCACATGGATTCCATGGCTGCGATCTTCATTTGCTGGTGTTCAGTAGTCAGGTAACCACTTTCATCACCCAGCACCACCACGGACAGGGACGCTGCCAAGCCGAAACTGGCCGCTACCGTCATCGAGCGCTTGGCCAGATCGATATGGCGACCACGCAGCAAGTACCAGGCACTGATACCCATCACGAACATGGCACCCAGGACATAGCCGGCACTGACGGTATGAACAACTTTGGCTTGCGCAACGGGATTGAGAATGACCTCGGCAAAATCGGTCATTTCCATACGCATGGTGTGGGGGTTGAAGATGGCACCGACCGGATTCTGCATCCAGCCGTTAGCGACCAGAATCCACAGAGCCGACAGGTTGGTACCGATGGCAACCAGCCAGGTAACAATCAGGTGTCCCAGTTTGGAGAGGCGATCCCAGCCGAAAAAGAACAGGCCGACAAAGGTTGCTTCCAGGAAAAAAGCCATCAAACCTTCAATGGCTAGCGGTGCTCCGAAAATATCGCCTACATAGTGACTGTAATAGGCCCAGTTCATGCCGAACTGAAACTCCATCACAATCCCGGTTGCGACACCCAGGGCAAAGTTAATGCCAAAGAGTACGCCCCAGAACTTGGTCATGCGGCGCCAGATGGCCTTGCCCGTCATGACATAGACGCTTTCCATAATGGCCAGCAAAAAAGACAGGCCCAGCGTCAAGGGAACAAATAAAAAGTGGAACATCGCGGTGGAAGCAAATTGCAACCGCGACAAGGTAACAACATCCAGATCAATCATGACGATCCCCAGTTTGATCAGCTTTGCGAATCTTCCCGGCGAACCCCAGCACTTTCTGAACTTTGCTACCTAAACGCATCAGATTTTGCAGGGTCTCGGGCGGTAAGTGATGAACCTCGTCAAACCAACCACAAGCCAACTCGATCAATTCCAGCATTTCATTAATGCGCTGCTGCCCATATGCCTCTTCGTCATTGACGGGCGCTTCCATTAGGATACTTCGCAATAAGGTCAATGTGGGATCAATCTCGCGCTTACGCTTTTCCTCCACCAAAGTACGGAAAATATCCCATACATCCTTGGGAGATTCAAAGTATTCGCGGCGCTCGCCAATCTTGTGCGTCATGTTGACCAGTCTCCAGGACTGCAACTCGCGCAAGCTCATGCTGACATTGGAGCGGGAGATGCCTAGCGTTTCAGCGATCTCGTCGGCGTGGAGGGCTTCGGGGGCAATGAACAGCAGCGCATAGATCTGGCCCACCGTCCGGTTGACCCCCCAGCGCCCGCCCATCTCCCCAAAATGCAGAATAAAACGCTCTGCCTGTGGTCCTAGATTCATGGCTTCCTGAATTTTCAGTAATTACTGAAATTACAAAATAAGACGTATCTTAACCCTAAACTATTCGGCTTGCCACTGGTCCAAGGCCATCTGTCCTTACAATTTGCCTCCTGCAAATCTACATGCCAAGCAGACACTTCACGTTTACAATTTCGCCATGAATACACCGGCACTTTTAGACCCCGCACATATCCTGTCCTCGGCACAACGCACCTTCGCCATTGAAGTTGACGCGTTACAAGCGCTGGGCGGGCGTCTGGACCAAAGTTTTGTAGAAGCCACCAAGCTGCTCGTGCACTGTCAGGGCCGTGTGGTGGTGACCGGCATAGGCAAGTCCGGCCACGTGGCGCGCAAGATCGCGGCTACCTTGGCCTCGACCGGCACTCCCGCTTTTTTCATGCACGCTGCTGAAGCCCTGCACGGCGACCTGGGCATGATTACCAAGCAGGACGTGGTCATTGCCATTTCCTACTCTGGACAGGCCCAGGAACTGGTCACGGTGCTGACTGTGCTGCGCCGCATGGGTGCCAAACTGATTGCGATCACCGGCAATGCCCAGTCCGAACTGGCCCAAAATGCCGACCTGCATCTGGATGCCCATGTAGAGCATGAGGCCTGCCCACTCAACCTGGCTCCCACGGCCAGCACCACGGCCGCCTTGGTATTAGGTGATGCGCTGGCCGTTGCCTGCCTGGAAGCACGAGGCTTTAGCCGCGAAGACTTCGCCCGCTCCCACCCCGGTGGTGCACTGGGCCGTCAACTACTGACGTTTGTGCGCGACATCATGCGCAGCGGCGAACAACTGCCTATCGTCTCCCCCGAGACCCTGATTCCCGATGCACTGATGGAAATGTCCAGCAAAGGCATGGGCATGACTATTGTCACGGACGCACAAGGCCACCCCGTTGGAATGTTCACCGACGGCGACCTGCGCCGCCTGATCGCTCGTGCCGGCGATATACGCAATCTGCCAGTATCTGAGGGCATGTCGCGCGAACCACGCAGCATTGCCGCCGAAGCCCTGGCCATCGAAGCAGCCGAGCAAATGGATGCCCTGCGTATCAGCCAAATGCTGGTATTGGACACAAACGGGCTACTATTGGGAGCTCTGCACATGCACGACCTGTTGGCTGCAAAGGTAATCTGATCATGATGAATACGCCCACCATCCCGCTCCATCCCGCTGAAGCTCAAATTCTGGCCAAGCTGCCCGAGAACGTGCGCACCCAATTACGTCAGTTGCGCATGATGGTGTTTGACGTGGACGGCGTGCTGACCGACGGACGCCTGTGGTACAGCGCGAACGGCGAGGAGTTCAAGAGCTTTCACGCTCTGGACGGCCACGGTTTACGCATGCTGGGCGAAAGCGGCATTCATGTCGCCCTGATTACCGGACGCGAAAGCGGCATCGTATCGCGTCGCGCTGCCGAACTGGGCATTCCTTTTGTTTACCAGGGCGTACGCGACAAAATTGCCATCCTGACCCACTTGGCTCAGGAAAACGGCCTGTCCCTAAGTGAAGTGGGTTATATGGGCGACGATCTGATCGACCTGCCCGCCATGCAGCGCGTCGGTTTTTCCGCCAGCGTGCCTGGTGCCCCCTTCTATATCAGTCAAATTGCCAGCTGGGTAGCCACACAGCCGGCCGGCCACGGCGCAGTGCGCGAATGCTGTGATGCCATCCTGGCCTCCCAGGGTCGCCTTGCGCCCTTTATTACAGGTGGTCCTTTGAAGACCACGGGAGTCATTCAGTAATCATGCGTGACCGTCTACCCACCGTCATTTCCCTGTTGTTGCTGACCTTGCTGGTGCTGGCAACGCTGTGGGCGGTCGATTACACCCAAAGCTCGGTCGCCATTGACCCGCCGCGCCGCATTACCCACGAACCCGACTCCTGGGCGCGCGACTTCACCATGATCAGCTCCGACCAGACCGGGATGGCCATCAGCCGCCTGGATGGCAAGATTGCCTATCACTACCCGGATGACGACTCGCACGACATTACTTCCCCACGCGCGGTCAGCAACAGGGCCGATTCGCCCCTGACCATTGCCACTTCCGATACGGCACACATGAATGCAGGCGGGGACACCATCACCATGAAAGGCAATGCCCATATTCACCGCCAGGCCACACCTGATGACGAGGCGATGGACGTGCGCAGCGAAGTGCTGATCATCCTGCCCGAAGAGGACGTGGTGTACACCAACGAACCGGCCCTGGTCGTCAACGGCCAATCCACCATGCGCGGTACCGGGATGCGTTACGATAATCGCGTTCGCCAATTGAACGTCATGTCGGAATCCGACGTTAAAATCTCCGGCCAACAAACACAAAAAGCGCGTTCTTCCAATAGCTCTAAGGATTCCCCTCCATGACCACGCCTGACAGCGCCCGCCTGGGCCACAAGCCCAAGCTCTCTCTTAGCCTTTTGCGTGGTGCCCTGGCCCTGTGCCTGAGCACTGCCAGCCTGGCTTTGCTGCCTACGGCCCCTGCTCTGGCCCAAGCGGCTGCCTCTGCTGCCGCCGAACCGGACACCTCCGTGCTGTCCGATACCCTGACTTACGACGATATTGCCAAGCAGACCATTTACAAAGGCAACATCATCCTGACCCGTGGCGCCATGACCTTGATGGCTGACCAATTGGCCATCGAGCAGGACGCGGAAGGTTTCCAGCATGGCACCGCAACGGTGACCGAGCGCGCCCGTGTCACTATTCGTCAGGAAGACCCGGCCAAGTTTGAACTGATGGTCGCCGAAGGTGTCCGAGCTATCTATAACGGCAAAACCGAAGAGGTCGAGCTGATTGGCAAGGCAGTCGTCAATCGTTATGTTTGCGGCAAGCTGCAGGACTCTGTCCAGGGCCAGCGCATTATCTACCGCCAAAAAGATGGCACGTACCAAGCCTTTGGTGGTTCGGACTCCGCCACACGTGATGGCCGGGTCCGCTCTGTGGCCCGCCCACGCGCCAATGCCGATGCTGCTCTGGCCGAATGCCAACGCAAGTCCTCCCCCCGCAAATAGCCCGGACCCCCTTGAATCATGGTTGCTTCTAACAACCCGTCTACCCCTACTCGCGCCAGCCACTCGACCAAAGGCAGTCTGATTGCCCAGGGACTGCGCAAGACCTACGGCAAACGTACGGTCGTGCAGGATGTTTCTTTGAATGTGGAAAGCGGCGAAGTGGTGGGCCTGCTAGGCCCGAACGGGGCTGGTAAAACCACCAGCTTCTATATGATTGTGGGCATTGTGCCCGCCGATGCAGGCCGTATTGAAATTGATGGCACGCCCATTACCGCCATGCCCATGCACAAGCGGGCACGGCTGGGCCTGTCCTATCTGCCCCAGGATGCTTCCGTCTTTCGCCGCCTGACGGTCGAAGAAAACATCCGCGCCGTATTGGAGCTGCAGCTGGACGATAACGGCCGCAGCATCAGCAAGAACGACATCAACGAGCGCCTGGAAACCTTGATCAGCGAGCTGCAAATTGCGCACATTCGTCAAAATACCGCCCTATCCCTGTCTGGTGGCGAGCGCCGCCGCGTAGAAATTGCCCGCGCACTCGCCAGCAACCCCCGTTTCATTCTGCTTGACGAGCCCTTTGCCGGGGTGGACCCGATCGCCGTGATTGAAATCCAGCGCATCGTACAGTTTCTGAAAGGCCGCAATATTGGTGTACTGATTACCGACCACAACGTGCGCGAAACCCTGGGCATCTGTGACCGCGCCTACATCATCAGCGAAGGCACGGTACTGACCAGCGGGCACCCGTCCGAGATCATCGATAACGAAGCCGTGCGCAAGGTTTACCTGGGCTCGAACTTCCGAATGTAAGCCGACTTGTGGCCCTGTAACGGGGCCTGTCGGAGCAAGGGTTTTCCTGCACACCGCAGATTGATCCAGGTCATGTTATCTGACCAACATATAGGTATACTGGAATATCCAAGATCAGTAGTAAGGAGGCTAAACACGAAGATATCCCCCCCTCTGAAACATGTTGTTTGACTACTACGGAGAGCCTATATGAGCCTTAACATCACTGGCCGTAATCTTGACATAACTCCTGCCATTCGCGACTACGTCAAAAGCAAAATTGGTCGAATTGAAAAGCACTTCGACAACGTGGTTGACTCGCAGGTTATGCTTTCCATTGAACGCCTGAAGCACAATGCCGAAGTGACCGTCCGTGTCCCCGGCAAAGATATACACTGCGCCTCTTCAGACGAAAACTTGTATGCCGCCATCGATCTGCTAGCCGACAAGATCGACCGCCAGATTCTGAAATACAAGGAAAAGGCAAACAGCCATGCGCATGAGCCCGCCAAGCGGCTCGAAGTTCCGGCAGCCTGATCACGCCGAACTGTTACAGCAGGCATAGCCGCCTGCCGACAAACCCCGTTCTTTCAGAAGTTCGGGGTTTTGTGTTTCTTGGCACAGTGTCCGCCTGTTGTTAGCCATCCAAAAAATGTTTAGCTAAAAAACATTCCCCCCTATAATGGCCGTCATGAATCTCTTGTCGCGTATTTTGCCTTTGTCCAACGTGGTTCTGGATCTTGCTGTTACCAGCAAGAAGCGCGCTTTTGAACAAGCCGGACTGATTTTCGAGAACCATCACGGCATTGCCCGGACAGCCGTTTTCCATAGCCTGATCGCTCGCGAGCGTCTGGGCTCCACTGCTCTTGGCCACGACGTAGCCGTCCCGCATGGCCGCATCAAGGACTTGAAGGAGCCTTGTGCCGTTTTCATGCGTTTGGCCGAACCGGTGCGTTTTGATGCCAGCGACGGTCGTACCGCCAGCTTGCTGTTCTTTTTGCTGGTTCCCGAAACGGCTACTCAAATTCACCTGGACTTGTTGGCCGAGATCGCCCGTTTGATGGCCGATCAGGACATCCGCCAGGCGCTGGCCCAGGAAACGGACCCTGTTCAAATCCACCAACTCCTGACCCAGACCCCTGATCTCAACGCGGAACATCCCGATGCTGACAGTTCAAGAACTGGTCAATGATAATCATGACAAGCTCGAGGTAAGCTGGGCAGCCGGAAAACAAGCTGCCCAACGCCCCATCCCCGATCTTGGCGCCTCTGCCGCGGATTTGGTCGGCCACCTGAACCTGATCCACCCTGGCCGCATTCAGGTTTTCGGCCCTGAAGAACTCTCTTTTTACAACCGCTTTGACGTCAAACGTCGCCTGCATCATCTGGATGATCTCAGGCAAGGCGGTGTTCCTGCCCTGTTCATTGCCAACGACGCCGTTGCGCCCGACGATCTGATCCAGTTTTGCGAAACCCAAGGGGTGCCGCTGCTCTACACCCCTATCGATGCGGCCCAGCTTATCGATTTGCTGCGCATCTACCTGGGCAAACGTCTGGCCCCCAAAACCACCATGCATGGCGTGTTCATGGATGTGCTGGGTCTGGGCGTGTTAATTACCGGCGAATCCGGTCTGGGTAAAAGTGAACTGGCGCTGGAGCTGATCTCCCGTGGACACGGGCTGGTTGCAGACGATGCGGTTGAGCTGTCCCGCACGGCTCCCAACATGATTGACGGCCAATGCCCGCCTCTGCTGCAGAACCTGCTGGAAGTACGCGGGCTGGGACTGCTGGACATTCGCACCATTTTCGGCGAAACCTCCGTTCGTCGTAGAATGAAGCTTAAACTAATTGTGCACCTGGTTCGTTCCAACCCCGACAGCTTCGAGCGTCTGCCTACGCAGGATCAGACCCAGGAAGTGCTGGGGGTGGACATCAAACGCGTGATGCTTCAAGTGGCCGCAGGCCGGAACTTGGCCGTGCTGGTGGAAGCCGCCGTGCGCAACACCATTCTGGCCTTTCGCGGCATTGATACCATGGGCGACTTCATCGAGCGCCAGGCATTGGCTATCATGAATAGTCGCGACGACTAGGCGCTCAAGGGCCGGTTGGCACTTAACGGCCCTGACAGCTTTGTCCTGTTTCACCTAAACGCTGCCCGCCGGGCGGCGACTCGGAGCCCTTTGCCACGATGCTGAAAGTTGTATTGATTACCGGCATATCCGGTTCGGGAAAATCAGTTGCCTTGCGCTTGCTGGAAGATACCGGCTACCTGTGCATCGACAACCTGCCACCCCGATTTCTGGCCGAATTTGTCGAGCGCTCTGCCGAACAAGGACTGGAGCGGCTGGCCGTTGCCATTGACGTGCGCGGCGCCGGTGATCTGGACATCCTTCCCGGTGTCATCAGCAAACTGAATGAAGAAGGCTACTCCCTGCGTGTCCTGTTCCTGAACGCCAGCGATCACACGCTGATGCAGCGTTACTCGGAATCACGCCGTCGTCATCCGTTGACAGACCGCTTGCGTCAGGATGGCCGCTCGCCTTCCCTGGAAGAATGTATTGCCGTTGAGCGTGAAATGACGGCCCCCTTGCGCGAGCTGGGTCACATTATCGACACTACCGACTTGACCCCTGGCCAATTGCGTGCCTGGATTAGAGATCTGGTGCAAGCCGACCGCGCCAGCGTGGTGCTGACTTTCGAATCCTTTGCCTACAAGCGTGGCGTGCCCGGCGATGCAGATCTGGTGTTCGACGTTCGCTGCCTGCCCAACCCCCACTACGACCCGGAGCTGCGCCCCATGACAGGCCGCGACGAACCAGTAGCCAAATGGCTGGCCCAGTTCGGTTCCGTCGAGACCATGGTAGATGACATCGCCGGCTTTGTACGTCGCTGGTTACCTTTGTATATGCAGGACACCCGCAACTACCTGACGGTCGCCATTGGTTGCACCGGCGGCCAGCACCGTTCTGTGTACGTTACCGAACAACTGGCGCTGCGCTTTGCCGATTACGCCCCCTTGCTGGTGCGCCATCGCAATCAACCGCCCATTAATCCCGTCCCATGAGCCCAACTGTACGCAAACTAGGCGCCATCCTGAGCATCCTGGCCTTATTGGCCGGATGCGCATCCAGCCCCAAACGCGCCAAGCCCAAAGCCAAATCAGGGGCCACCGTTTCAGCGCCCCGAGGCGGGGGCTACTACAAAGACGATGGCCCCGACGCCCGCATCCCCGCCAATCTTCAAGCCACCCCCGACGCAGTTCCCCGAATAGAACCCATCGCCCGCAGCAATACCCGCCCCTATACCGTGCTCGGCAAAAGCTTTGTTCCCCACACTTCACACAAAGCCTTTACCCAGACCGGCACCGCCTCCTGGTACGGACGCAAGTTTCACGGCAAGAAAACAGCCAATGGCGAAACCTACGATATGTACGCCATGACGGCGGCACATCCCACCTTGCCTATTCCCAGCTATGCTCGCGTGACCCGGCCCAAAACAGGCAAATCCGTCATTGTGCGCATTAACGATCGTGGACCATTTCATAGCTCACGCATCATCGACTTGTCCTACGTTGCCGCCGCCAAGCTGGACTTGATTGCACCCGGCAGCGGCACCGTGATAGTTGAATCCATCACACAGGAAGAAATACGCAGTGGCAGTTTTGGCCGGGGCGACATTGAACTTGCCGAGGCTCCGGCTCCCAAGCCGACTCCCGCCGCTCCGGCTCCCAAATCCAGCCTGGTGATTACCGAAAAACTGGAGCCCACGCCGGACGCCCTGGCCGCCTTGTCTGAGCAAGACATAGAGATAGAGCTGGACGATTCGCCTAGCTGGAGCAGCGACGCCAGCGATCAGCAGTTGATTGTGCAGTCCTCGCCCGCCGCCACCAGCAAGCCGCAGGCCCCGTCCGGCCAGAGCCGGGTCTACCTGCAATTTGGCGCTTTTTCTGCCCGTGAAAATGCGGCTGCCCTGGCACAGCAGTTGAATCGCCAGATTGCGCAGATAGAGTATCGCGATGCCCAAGTACAGATGCACAACGATCTGTACCGGGTACAAATTGGCCCGTATCAGAATCGGACCGAAGCAATTAACGCGGCTTACCGTATCCAGCAGCAAACTGGCTTGAGCCCTTCGGTTGCCGTTCGCTAAACCCAGGCGCCCTAGTCCTTGGGCGAGTTCGCCAGACCCCAGGCATACAGAACATCGCGAGAAATTCCGGTCGCCTGGCTGGCAATCCGGGCTGCATCACGCAGCGAGACCTGCTCCAGCAAGGCTTTCATCCAGCGCGCTGTCGTGGCATCCAGCGCCGGCGCATCCTCGTCCACTTCGCTCACAGCGTCATGCAGAATCAGGACAAATTCACCCTGCTCGCGGTGGCTGTCTTCATCCAGCCAGGCCAAGGCCTGCCCCAAAGGTACGGTATGAATCTGCTCGAAACGCTTGCTCAACTCACGTGCAAAAGTCAGTTCGCGCTCCGGGCCACACACCTCTTCCATATCGCGCAAGGCCGCACGCAAACGGTGAGGAGACTCAAACATCAATACCGGCATACCCAGGCTGGACCAATGCTGCAGCCACTTACGGCGCGCCACAGTTTTGGGCGGCATGAAACCGGCAAAAGCAAAAGCGGGGTTCTCGTCACTGGTTGCACCACTACCCATCAGGGCGGTAATGACTGCCGAGGCACCGGGCAAAGGAATCACCTGAAAGCCCGCCTCCCGCACTGAACGTACGACACGAGCACCGGGGTCACTGACAGCAGGCGCACCCGCATCCGATACCAAGGCCACTCGCTGTCCCTGCTCCAGACGCTCGATAATTGCCTGAGCGGCTTGGGCCTCGTTATGGCGATGCGCCGCCATCAAAGGCGTTTGTATGCCCCAAGCCTGCAGAAAAGGGCGGGTTGCCCGCGTATCCTCTGCCGCAATAATGTCGCACAGTTCCAGCGCCTGCCAGCCGCGCAGGCTAAGGTCTCCCATATTGCCAATGGGCGTGGCCACCACATACAGGCAAGACTGTGGCCAGACCTGGCCTTGCACCTTGTCCATCATGTTTTGCCAGACGCCGGCATTCCCTGTTCGGTTTTCGGTATCGCTCATGCTTGATCCTGCTTATTGATCATCGTGTATCCCTATGAATCCCTTTGAATACGCTCGCCAGGCTCAAAACCGGCAACTGCGGCGCAAACAACGTAGTCGTCCTGCAGCCAGAAAGGACAGGCCACGGCGCTCTCCCAGCCAGCAATGCGGCGACCAGGCTGAACAGCGCGCCTGCGATCATGTCACCGCGCAGGGTGCCCGTATTCTGGCCCGTCAACTGGGTACTCGCTTTGGGGAGGTTGACCTGGTTCTGTGGCATCAAGATTATCTTGTCTTTCTGGAAGTGCGCCAGCGCAATCACAAGGGCTACGGCGGGGCGCTTGCCAGTGTAAACCGGGACAAGCAACGGCGCTTGATCCTGACAGCCCAACAATGGCTGCCGACGCTATGCCAGCGCCATTTCCAGGGCAGGCTGCCCGCCTGCCGATTTGACGTTATCGCCATTGAAGACGACACCCTGATCTGGATCCAGAACGCCTTCGAGCAGCGCTGAAAAATAAAAAGCAGCAAAGCTACCCTGGGAATTTTCAGACAAGAACGCTGTCCTATACAAAAATCTCAACCGCCGCGCCGTATTTCGGCCCTGTTACAGCATCTGGTTTCAATACCGTGGCGTTTTTTTCAACATGACACGATCTGCCTGCCCCACGGGGAAATTCTCCGTGCGATAATGCGCGCTATGGACCTTATCGCCTTAATGACTTCGCATTTCGACGATTCCGTCGATACTCTCAAAGCCAGCACACGCGAACTGGCCGAACCTTTGGCCGCCGCTGTCGAGCTGTTGTTTGCCACCCTGGCCAACGACGGCAAGATTCTGGCCTGCGGAAACGGCGGATCAGCAGCCGACGCTCAGCACTTTATTGCTGAGCTGGTGGGCCGCTTTGAGCGCGACCGTTTGCCCCTGGCTGGCATTGCCTTGAATACCGACACCTCCATCATGACGGCGGTGGGTAATGACTATGGCTTTGACAGCATCTTTGAACGCCAGGTCAGTGCCTTGGGCCAGACTGGCGATATTCTGGTGGCCATCTCCACCAGCGGCAATTCGCCAAACGTGATCCGCGCCATCGAAGCGGCTCGCGAGCGCGATATGGTCATTATTGCCCTGACCGGCAAGGGCGGCGGACAAATCGCCGACCTGCTCTCGGATACCGACATCCATCTGTGCGTCCCGCACGATCGAACCATGCGTATTCAGGAAGTACACATTGTTCTGTTGCACGCCATGTGCGATGGCATTGATGCGCTGCTGCTCGGAGATCCACTATGAAACACCGTTTGATTCTGGCCGCCTTGCTGGCCAGCACTACGCTGACCGGTTGCGGTCTGCTGGTAGTTGGCGGCGCTGCAGCCACAACCGCCGTTGTCGCTACCGACCGCCGCACTACGGGCGAGCAGGTCGAGGACAAAACCATTGTCATGAAAGCCGGTGCGGAAACACGTCGCCTGCTGGAAAACAAGGAAGGCCGCATCAATACCACGTCTTACGCCGGGGTTGCCCTGCTGACGGGTGATGTGCCTACCCAGGCCGACAAGGAGGAAGCTGCTCGCCTGGTTTCCAAGGTTGATAAGGTAACTCGCGTGGTCAACGAACTGCGTGTGGGTGAACCTACCCCCTTGAGCGTACGCTCGAACGACTCCTGGATCACCACCCGCGTCAGCACCGCCTTGCTGAACGCCAAAGACGTTCCCAGCCGCACGATCTCCACCACCACCGAGCGTGGCGTGGTCTATCTGCTGGGCCGCGTTACCCGTGAAGAAGGCGAACGCGCAGCGATTGCTGCCTCCAGCGTCCCTGGCGTGAACAAGGTGGCCAAGCTCTTTGAATACGTCAGCGCCGAAAGCCTGGCACAGCCTTTGAGCACCAATAATCAGCCAAGCAATAGTTCTGGCACAGCGGCCCCTGCAACTGAGCCTGCGCCCGCCTCCTCTGTAGAAGTTATGCCCGTCCAATGAAAAAAGTAGTCATCATTGCCCTTGCTGTTGCCATTGCCGTGGGTCTGGGCGTCTGGACCATGTCCGGCAGCACCAAGGCCAGCGCCCCCGATGTCGCCTTTACCGATCTGAATGGCAAGCACTTTGAAACCAAAGACTTGCAAGGCAAGGTCGTCCTGGTGAAATTCTGGGCCACGGACTGCACCACTTGCGTGGCGCAAATGCCTGACAACATTGAGAACTTCAATGCCATGTCCGGCAAAGGGTTTGATATTGTGGCCGTGGCCATGAAGCACGACCCCATCAACTACGTGCGCAACTTCACCCAATCCCGCCAACTGCCGTTCACGGTTGTCCATGACGACAAGGGCGAAATCGCCAAGGCTTTTGGGGACGTCCGTTTGACGCCCACTGCCTTTTTACTCGACAAACAGGGCCACATCATCAAGCGCTACCTGGGTAACTACGACAAGCAGGAATTCATTGCCACCGTCGAAAAAGCCCTGGCCAGCAGCTAAAAGCCTGTTTCTGCCCCCAGCCACATAATAACCCCGGGTACCAGCAGTGGACCCGGGTTTTCTTCAAGTGAGCGCATCAATGAGCACCACAGATTCGCAGAATTACTCCTCGACCGTCAAAGCAGAAGTTTTGTCCGAGGCCCTGCCCTATATTCGCCGTTTCCACGGCAAGACCGTCGTCATCAAATACGGTGGCAACGCCATGACTGAAGAAGCGTTGCAGCGCAGCTTTGCCCATGACGTCGTCTTGCTCAAGCTGGTTGGCCTGAACCCCGTTGTGGTGCACGGTGGCGGCCCCCAGATCAATGACGCGCTCAAGCGAGTGGGCAAAGAAGGCACCTTTATTCAGGGCATGCGTGTCACCGATGCAGAAACCATGGAAGTGGTGGAGTGGGTGCTGGGCGGGCAGGTGCAGCAAGACATCGTGATGATGATTAATGAAGCCGGTGGCAAGGCAGTGGGCCTGACCGGTAAAGACGGTGGCATGATTCGCGTCACCAAGAAAATGCTGCCGGATGCCGAGCATCCTGGCGAGCTGCTGGATATTGGTTTTGTGGGTGATATTGAAAGCATCCAGCCTGAAGTGGTCAAAGCCCTGCAGGACGATCAGTTCATCCCCGTGATCTCCTCAATTGGATACGGTGAAGACGGTCAGGCCTACAACATCAATGCCGACGTGGTTGCCGGCAAAATGGCCGAAGTGCTTAGCGCTGAAAAACTGGTCATGCTGACCAACACTCCCGGTGTGCTGGACAAGGCAGGTCAACTGTTGCGTCGCCTGTCAGCTCAGACCATCGACGAACTGTTCGCTGATGGCACCATCTCCGGCGGTATGCTGCCCAAGATCTCTTCGGCCCTGGACGCAGCGCGCAATGGCGTCAACTCCGTACATGTCATTGATGGCCGTGTCCCTCACTGCCTGTTGCTGGAAATCCTGACTGACCGTGGTGTGGGCACCATGATCAGCTCGCACTAATCCGTGCGCGCTCCTATCCGTGCCCATGCCTGGGCACGGCCTTTGTCAGCCTGTCAGCCAGATGAAACCATCTGGCTGTTTGATCTGGATAACACCCTGCACAATGCCTCCAAAGGCATTTTCCAGGCGATTGATGGACGCATGCGCATCGGCGTGGCGCAAACGCTGGGCGTGGATATGGACGAGGCCGACCGGCTGCGTCTGGAATACTGGAAACGTTACGGCGCCACCATGATCGGCCTGCAACGCCACCATGGAGCAGACCCGGCGACATTCCTGAGACACGCTCACGACTTTGACGTGCCTTCCCTGATCAGCGCCGAACCAGGCCTGGCCTACCAATTGCGCCGTCTGCCTGGCTACAAACTGCTGCTGACCAATGCACCGCTGGAGTACGCACAGCGCGTCTTGAAAGCCCTGAATCTGCTGCCTGTCTTTGACGGGCTATGGGCCATCGAGCATATGCAGCTGCAAGGCCGTTATCGCCCCAAGCCCTCTCAGGCATTGATGAAGCAGGCTCTGGCCGTGCTGAAATCCCAGGCCCGCGACATTGTTCTGGTCGAAGACACCCTGCGCAATTTGAAAAGTGCCCGCCAGTTAGGGATGCAAACCATCCATATCTATAACGCAGGCACTCCATTTAGCGCTCTGTATCATGGACGCAGCCCGTATGTTGACCATCGCATCAACCGCATCGCACAACTGGTCAAGAACTGGCCACGTCCCTAGGCCTGCTTAGAACGCCAGCTGGCGCTCCCCTTGCTGAATGGTGACCCACTTCAATTCGGTCATGTCCGCAATCGAGTAGCGGCCATTTTCCTTGCCGTAGCCACTGTCCTTGAAGCCACCGAAAGGCGCATTCGGATCATCATCAAAGGAGTTGTCGTTGATGTGGACCGAACCTGCCTCGATACGCTCGGCAAAATCCATGGCCTTTTGCAGATCGTTAGTCAGAATGGCAGAGGATAAGCCGTAGGAAGTATCATTAGCCATTTCCAGGGCGTGCTCGTAGTCGCGCGCCTTGTAGATGGCAGCCACAGGACCAAAAGTCTCTTCGTGGTACAGATGCATGTCCGGGGTCACATCGCACAAGGCCGTAGGCTGGATCACATTGCCTTCGCGGCCGCCACCTGCCAGCAAGGTGGCCCCCTTGGAGACGGCGTCCTGAATGTGGGCCTGCACAAAATCAGCCTGTTCGGAACTGATCAGCGGACCAACCGCGGTTTGTGGCAAAGCAGGATCACCAGTAGGAATACGAGCCACCTGCTTGGCAAAGGCTTCGCAGAACGCATCGTAAATGCCCTGCTCCACAATGATGCGCGAGTTGGCCATGCACACTTGGCCCTGATTGAAATAGATGCCGAAAGCGGCGGAGCGCACAGCGTAATCCAGCGTGGCATCATCCAGCACCACGACCGGGCTTTTACCACCCAACTCCAGCACAATGCGCTTTTGATGGCGACCAGCCAGATCCGCCAGGATACGACCCACTCGAGCCGAGCCCGTGAAAGTCACCAGTTTGACGCGCGGATCAGAGAACAAGGTATCGCCCAGAGCTTCGTCGGTGGTCAGCAGAACGGTCAACACACCGGGAGGCAGACCGGCTTCTTCCAGAATCTCGGCAAACATCAAGGCAGCCATAGGCGTATGCGGCGAAGGCTTCAGGATGAAACTGTTACCCGCCGCCAGTGCCGGGGCCAACTTCTTGCCATTGAGCAGCAAAGGTGCATTGAAAGGCCCGATCCCAGCCACCACGCCCAAAGGACGACGAATGCTAATGGAAATACGCCCTGGCAGGTCCGACGGCATGGTTTCACCCCGAATATCGCGGGTCTGACCGGCGGCAATACGGAAGGTGCTGACGATGTAATCGCACTCGAACATGGCCTTGCCAAAGACGTTACCGCCCTCTTCAACCAGCACACGCACGATGTCGTCGCGACGGCGTTCCACAATGTCAGCCGCACGGCACAAAATCGCTTCACGTTCACGGGCCAGCATCTTGCCCCAGATGCGCTGTGCACGCTCTGCACTGGCTAGCGCTTCTTCAATGTCCTGTTTGGTCGCCAGAAAAACGCGAGCCAGCGGTTTGCCCGTATAGGGATTGACCAGGTCCTTATGCAACTGACCTTCTGATTTCCAGGCCTGTCCGTTGATGTAGGGGTAGACCTGCTTTAGCTGCTCTGTCATGACTGCTCCTTTCCTGTGTTGTCTCCAGGTGCGCTTTGGGCACCCTTCATGGTTAAACCCGATAGCCACCGAGGTGCGCCATAGCTCACCATGCAGTACTGTCTTAGATACTATTCTTGAGCCGAATGCCTCTCTGTGTCGTGGACTGGGGCGCAGCCCAATCTGGACAATGGCGCAGAAGACGGAAAAAAACGCATGAGCACGAACTACCACTGGGATACGCAGGCTTTGCCACCCGGACAAGGCGCCAAGCTCTGGACTCAAGCCATTTCACTGTCCTTTCAGCATGTGCAAACGCAGTGCCACGGACAAAACTTTCATGGCACCTTGCGCTCGCAACGTCTGGGGGAGGTAGCGATCAACCGGCTGACCGCTCAGCCCTATCGGGTCAGCACAAGCAGGCCGCAAACGGATCAACCCTGGTTGTTCTTGAATGTGCATCAACAAGGCCACTGCCGCCTGATTCAGAACGGGCGTGAGCAATGGCTCCCCGCCGGGAGCCTGAGCCTGAATATAGGCACCAGCCCCTTCACACTGGATTTTGTGGACGAGGTCATTATGACCACGCTGCGCTTGCCGCTGGAGGGGCTGCTACCCTATACCGGCCCTTTGAATGACGTGGTCGCCCAGCCTCTGGCGCAAGGTGCCAGCCTGCACTTGCTGGAACACTATCTACAAGGCTTGCTGCTGTCTGCCGATGGCCTGCGGGCCAATCAGCACGATCAGGCCTGGCGTTGTCTGCGCGACCTGTTGGCCATGAGCATTAACGAGCGGCGCTCTGCCTCGCCTGCTCCAAGCGCGGCTCGGTACGAAGATGCACTGGGCTATCTGTCTGATCGACTAGGTGATCCCGCC
Organism: Alcaligenes sp. NLF5-7; assembly: GCF_024266725.1. NCBI lineage: Bacteria > Pseudomonadati > Pseudomonadota > Betaproteobacteria > Burkholderiales > Alcaligenaceae > Alcaligenes > Alcaligenes sp. NLF5-7. Next base: position 2,231,715 of record NZ_CP100755.1, on the reverse strand, counting down.
TTGAATATTGCAGCCCTGTCCGAGCACCTGGGTATGGCACCGCGTACCGTCCAGGAACTGTTCAAAGCACAGGGAAGTACTTTTACAGCCCAGTTAATGCAGCTGCGGCTTGATGCAGCCGCACAGCTGCTGCGCCAGACATCGTCCAACACGGTGGCGCAAATAGCCTATTCAGTGGGATTTTCAGATCTGTCCTACTTTCACCGCCAATTTAGACGGCGCTTTGGCATCACGCCAGGCCATTTTCATGCTCATGGCCTGAAGTCGTGAAGCAGAGATCAGAAACAGATCAAGTGTGATCGGCATGTTCAGCCGCTGAACCGCATACCGGGCAAGCGAGATCTTTGCGGAAACGTACGGTATGCCAATTCATATTGAAGGCATCCACACTTAGCAAACGGCCCACCAAAGGCTCTCCGAAGCCGCCTAACAGCTTCAAGGCTTCAACCGCCTGTGCGCTACCCACCATACCCAACAAAGGCGACAGAACGCCTGTGGTGGCGCAACGCAGCTCCTCGACGTCGTCCGCTTCAGGGAACAGACAGTGATAGCAAGGAGCTTCGGGCTGACGCAAGTCGTAAGTACTGACCTGACCCGAAAAGCGAATCGCTGCACCGGACACCAACGGTTTGCGTAGTGCCACGCAGACACGGTTGATAGCATGGCGGGTTGCGAAGTTGTCGCAGCAATCCAGAACCAGATCCACTTGCTGAACCCAATGCATCAAGCCCGCTTCGTCCAGACGCTGAACGACGGGTGTCACCTTCACTTCGGGATTGAGCTGCTCGATGTGCAGCTTGGCAGATTCAACCTTGTCCCAGCCCAGACGATCGGTGGTGTGAGCAATCTGACGCTGCAGATTGCTCAATTCCACCTGGTCATCATCCACCAGAATGATGGAGCCCACACCCGAGGCCGCCAGATAAGCCACCACGGGGGAACCCAGTCCCCCGGCTCCAACGACCAGGATGCGGGAAGCCAGAATCCGCTCCTGCGCTTCTACCCCGAATTCATCGAGCAGAATATGCCGCGCATAGCGCAGTAATTGCTGATCTTCCACGTCAGGAACCTGTGTTTACGGCTTTACCGGTTCGAGCCCCTTGGGGGTGATTCGGAACCGCTCAACGCTGGGTTGCTGACTCAGGGGACTTTTTTTTTCCGGCGACTCGGACTCCACTTCCTTTTCGCGCTTGGCAGCCGCTTCCTTGGCCGCAGCTACTTTGGCTGGATCATTCTTGATCACAGGACGGCCAGCCAGATGGTTCAGCGCTTGCTGCAACTGGAAGTCGTCGTCACCACCGAATTCAAACATCTTGAATTCCGGGCTCATGCCCAGATCAGGCTGTTCTTCTTCGGTAGTTTCATCCACCTTGCTGTTGACCAGGTGGCGCTTCAAGTCCACTTCACGCGGCAGGCGGAACAGATTGCCCTGGGCGGTGTCATCCACGACCACGTCCGGCTGTACGCCCGTCACCTGAATGGAAGTACCGTTAGGTGTGTAGTACAAGGCAGTCGTCAGTTTCAGGCCCGATTCCTCGGACAGAGGGACCACACTTTGCACCGAGCCCTTGCCGAAGGTGCGGTTACCGATAATGGTGGCGCGTTTGTGGTCTTGCAAAGCACCGGCCACAATTTCCGACGCCGAGGCCGAACCCACGTTTACCAGCACCACGATAGGCACGTTCTTGAGCCAATCCAGTTTCTTCAGAACATCCGCGTCCGTATCCAGCTCGCCCAGAACGGACTGCATGGATTTGACGTAGTACTCGCGGTTGGAGGAAGGAATACGGCCCTTGGTGGAAACCACCAGATCACCCGAATCCAGGAAGGCGGAAGTCACGCCGATAGCGCTTTCCAGCAAGCCACCAGGGTCGTTACGCAGGTCAATCACCAAGCCTTTTGGTGCGCCTGGGCCTTTATGAACTTCGGACAACTGCTTGACCAGATCAGCAGCGGTGCGTTCCTGGAACTGGGCAATGCGTACATAGGCCACATCGTCAGCCAGCATCTTGGAGCGCACACTGCGTACCTTGATGACATCACGCACCAGGTTGAACTCCAGCGGCTTGTCGCGGCCAGCACGACGGATCGTCAGCTTGATGGAGGTTTTGGGCTCGCCACGCATTTGCTTGACGGCATCATTCAGGCTCAAATCCTTGGTGGGTTTGCCATTGATGTGCGTGATGATGTCGCCCGCCAGAATACCGGCGCGCGCCGCAGGCGTATCCTCGATAGGCGAGATAACTTTAGGCATCCCGTCTTCGCTACCAATCTCTATGCCCAGACCGCCGAACCCACCTTGGGTCATGGCTTCCATTTCCTTGAAAGCGTCGGCATCCAGATAGGCCGAGTGCGGATCCAGATCGGTAAACAAACCCTTGATCGCGTTATTGACCAGGGCCTGATCCGTCAGGGGCTCCACATACGTGTTCTTGATGGCAGCGAACACATTGGCGAACTGCTGCAGTTCGCGCAAAGGCAATGGCTCGCCGCGTTGAGCGACCGCAGTAATGCCCAGGCTGATCAAGATACCGCCCACAGCACCTGCTGCCACTAGACCAATGCTGCCAATCCTTCGAGTGCTCATGCACATTCCCATTATTTTCAGATTCAAGACGGGGCCACCTCCCGGAGCTGACCCGACCATGCATTATAAGAGTAGCGTAAAGCGTCGACCAGCGTGAACTAGGCTGGAGTCGCTACCCCGCGCAACAAATGCGAGCAAACGTAAGCACCGCAGGCAAAAGTGGCTTAGGAACCTAACCAGACCTGCGGATTGATTGGCTTGCCTTGATGGCGCAACTCAAAGTACAGGCCGGGTTCCACCTGGCCCCCGGTGGCTCCCACCCGCGCAACCGCATCCCCACGCCCAACAATATCGCCTACTTGCTTGAGGGTGCTCTGGTTATAGGCATAGACACTCAAGTAGTCGCGGCCATGATCAATAATCAGCAAATTGCCAAAACCGGTCATCCAGCTGGCAAAAACCACTCGGCCTGGAGCTACCGCGCGAACCGTGGTGCCGGCCTGTGCTCGCAACACAATACCGCGCCAAATGCCGCCATCAGGACGTTCAGCCCCGAACTTGCCTTGCATTTCGCCGCGTACCGGATAAGGCAAGCCACGTTTCAGACCCTGGAAACCACCTTCTGGTTCCCAGGCGGGAGCAGATGCCTGCTCAACGGGCTCCTCAACGACCTGAACCTCGCGCACTTTGGGAGTGGCCGGTTTGCTGATCGGCTCGCTAGGCTCGGACGACGCTTCCAGGCTGTCTGACAAGAGACGCTCGTTCGCGGTCGGCGGCGTGTAGGTAAGCGGTGGACGCGGAATCATGGGTTCCGGATCTGGCTTCTGTGGCGCAGCAGGTTCCGGCTTGCTAGGAGGCAAGGCAGCAGGCAAAGGCGGTTGCGTGGCACGAGCCCGCTCCAGCAACTCCCGCTCGCGCTCCAGACGTGCCTGTTCACGGACGGCCTGCTCTTGTTTGGCTTTACGCTGCAACTCTTGCTGACGAGCCAGCTCGGCTTTACGCGCTTCCTCTGCCCGGCGCGCTGCTTCCCGTCGGCGTTGTTCTTCAGCGCGACGGGCCAGCTCGGCCTGTCGGGCAATTTCAGTTTCCAGGCCGGAGATCAAATCTCCCAGCCGTTTGTCATTACTTTGCAGGTTGGCAGCCTGACCGCGCTGGCGTTCCAGCTCGGCGCTGATGTCAGCCACCACCTTGGCTCGTTTTTCTTTTTGTTCTTCCAGAGCTTCCTTCTGAGCCGCGGCCTCCTTGGCTAGTTGCTCCTGCTCTTTCTCACGCGCGGCAACCTGGGTCTGCAAACGATCCAGACGCTCTACGGTACGACGTACCTTATGAACCTGCTCGGTCTGCTGACGCGAGACATAGCCCAGGTAATGCAATTCGCGGTTAATGGCGTTGGGATCATCACCCGACAAGAGGGCAGACCAGGGCGACACACCATTGGCGTATTGCGCTCGTAATTGCTCGGCCAGCTCCTGCTGACGTTGCTCTTTAATCACTTGCTGTTCGCTGATCTGTTTGCCCAGCGTACCTAGCTGCTGGTGCAATTGTTCCTGCCGCTGCTCAATCTGAGCCAGCGTGCGATCGATATCGGAAATAGCCTGCTCGGATTCGCGCAAGGCATTGGCAGCGTCACGACGCGAGCTTTCGCTAGTGTCGATGGTTTTGCGCAGCGATTCGATCTTCTGGCGCAGCTCTGCCTGCTGCTTTTGAGCCTGGGCCTGGCGGGCGGCCAAGTCCGGATCAGCAGCCAGGGCCGGTAAGGTCCAGGCTGCCAGCAACAGGCAAACGCTGTAGCGCCACATTATTTACTGCGCCTTGCCCTGATTGGCCACGGCTTGCATCTGAGCCGCAATCGCTTCCTGGTCGCCCAGGTAGTAATGACGGATAGGACGCAGGTTTTCGTCCAGCTCGTACACCAAAGGCTGGCCGGTAGGAATATTCAGGTGAACGATGTCCTCGTCAGAGATGCCGTCCAGGTGCTTGATCAGCGCGCGCAAGCTGTTGCCGTGAGCCGTCACCAGAACGCGACGGCCGGAGCGGATTGCAGGAGCAATAGACTCGTCCCAGAAAGGAACCACGCGGGCTACGGTGTCTTGCAAGCACTCAGTGCGAGGCAGCTGATCAGCTGGCACACGCGCGTAGCGAGCATCAAAACGCGGATTGCGTGGATCGTCTTCAGCGACGGGCTCGGGAGCGATTGCGTAGGCACGACGCCAGACCAGGACTTGATCCTCACCGTACTTTTGTGCGGTTTCGGCTTTATTTAAGCCCTGTAAAGCACCATAATGGCGTTCGTTCAGGCGCCAGCTCAAACCTATGGGGGTGTGCATGGCGTCCATCGAATCCAGGGCGATCCACAAGGTACGGATAGCGCGCTTGAGGACCGACGCGAAAGCCAGGTCGAACTCAAAACCGTTTTCTTTAAGCAGATCACCGGCCTGCTTTGCCTGTTGACGCCCGGTTTCGGTAAGATCGACATCGGTCCAGCCAGTAAACCGGTTCTCCAGGTTCCACTGGCTTTCGCCGTGCCGCATCAGTACAAGTTTATACATGGTAAAAACAGCCTCGAGGTTGAAAAATTGGCGCCACTCTATAATCGTGTGATCTTGCCCTTTTTTCTTGCTTTTCTTGGTAATCAACAGGATTTAACGTGGACTTCATCTTAAGTCAGAACAATCTTCTAATTTTAGCAATTGCGGTGCTTGCCGGCATTATGCTGTTAATACCCAGCTTTTTCAAAGGCCGTGCGGGACGCGCAGTTTCAAGCTCGGAAGCGGTACAGATGGTAAACCAGAAAGACGCTATTTTGATTGATCTGCGCAGCGCCGATCAGTTCAAGGCCGGGGCAATTGCACAATCTCGCAACATTCCTGCTGCCGACCTTGACGCCAAGGCCAGCACACTGCCCAAAGACAAGCCTGTCATTCTGGTGTGCGATACCGGTCGCAGCGCTCCGCGCAGCGTGGCCGTCCTGCGCAAGCACGGCATCAACGAAGCCTACACATTGCAAGGCGGTATTCAAGGCTGGCTGCAGTCCAGTCTGCCCGTCAAAAAATCGTAAGCTCCCCCTTCTACGAGGCTCTCATGGCAAAAGTCACGATGTACTCCACAATGGTGTGCCCTTATTGTGTGCGCGCTGAAATGCTGCTCAAGCAACGCGGCGTAACTGAAATCAATAAAATCATGATTGATCGCGAACCCGAACAGCGCGCTCTCATGATGGAGCGCACCGGTCGGCGTACCGTTCCCCAAATCTACATTGGCGACACCCATGTAGGTGGCTACGATGATCTGGCCGCTTTGGACCGCGAAGGTGGCCTGCTGCCTCTGCTGGCTGCCTGATTTTTTTTCTAACAATTTTTTTATCCCATAGGATCACCCATGGCCGACCAGAACACCCCAGCCGCTGACCAAGAAGCTCAACAACCCAGCTTCAGCCTGCAGCGCACCTACATCAAAGACCTGTCCATCGAAATGCCCAACGCTCCCCAGATCTTTCTGGAGCAAGAGGCCCCTTCCGTGGAAGTGTCGATCAATGTGGGCGGCCAACGCCTGGCTGACACCGTCTACGAAAGCACCGTCACCGCTACTGTGACCACACGCATTGGCGACAAGGTCATGTACCTGGTGGAAGCTACCCAAGCCGGTATCTTTGAAGCTGCCAACATTCCTGAAGAGCAGCTCGAACCCCTGCTGGGCATTGTGTGCCCCACCATGCTGTACCCCTACTTGCGCGCTGCCGTGGCCGACGCCATCAACCGCACGTCCCTGCCTGCCCTGCACCTGACTGAAGTGAACTTCCAGTCCCTGTACGAGCAGCGTCTGGCCCAGCAAGCCGCCCCCGCTGACGGCCAGCCCTTGCAGGCCTGATGATGTCAAACGCGCACACTCCTGTTCGTGTTGCAGTCCTGGGCGCAGGCAGCTGGGGAACGGCCTTGGCCGCTCTGGCCAGCACCCAGGCTCCCACGATGGTATGGGCGCGCAAAGCATCAACCGCACAAGCCATCGGGCAGGATCATCGCAATCCAGCCTACCTGCCCGATGTCGTGCTGCCCGACTCGCTACAGGCCAGCGACAGCCTGCAGCAAGTCATGGAGTTTGCCCTGGCTGATGACACCGGCCCTGCCCTGCTGATTCTGGGCGTGCCTGTGCGTGGCCTGGCGCAAACCTGTGTGGATCTGGCGCAGTACCTGCCTGCCACACGCCGCCATCCCGTCCTGCTGGTCTGGACCTGTAAAGGCTTCCATCAGGAAAGCGGCTTGTTACCCCACCAGATTGTGCGTGAAAGCCTGCCCGACCATCCCTGGTTAGGCCGTGCCGTGCTCTCTGGTCCCTCGTTCGCCCTGGAAGTGGCTAAAGGCCTGCCTGTTGCGCTGACACTGGCCTGCGAACCTGCTGATATGGCCGGCATTGCCCTGGAGGCTTTGCATAGCAAGCAAGCGCGCCTGTACACCAGCACCGACATGATCGGCGTGGAAGTGGGCGGCGCTGTCAAAAACATCATGGCCATTGCCTGTGGCATTGCCGACGCTCTGGGCCTGGGCCATAACGCCCGTGCCGCCCTGATTACCCGAGGCCTGGCTGAAATGCAGCGCCTGGGTGTTGCGCTGGGTGGTCAATCCGAAACCTTCTACGGCCTGGCGGGCCTGGGGGATCTGGTCCTGACGGCTACGGGCGAATTGTCCCGCAATCGCCAAGTAGGCCTGGCGCTGGGTGCTGGTGAAAGCCTGGACAGCATCCTGGCCACCGGCATTACCGCTGAAGGTGTACGCTGTGCCCGTTCGGTTCTGGAAATGGGCCGAGCACACCAGATTGAATTACCGATTACCGCCGCGGTCTGCCAAATCCTGTTTGAACAACTGGCCCCGCGCGAAGCTGTCCACGCCTTGCTTACCCGCGAGGCAAAGCAGGAAGGCCACTAATACCTTCGTCTGCCCGATCTGGCACTTCACCCGCGCTGCCAGAACTGCAGTCAACCGTCTCTTACTCAGAATAAAACAATGTCATTGCTTGCTCGTTCTCGTGATCTTCTGATCCGCTCCGTCCTGGGGCTGGCCTGCACTGGTTTGCTGGCTCAATCGGCTCTGGCCCAATCCAGCTGGCCAGAGCGCCCGATTCAAATGGTCGTGCCGTTCCCGGCAGGCTCCTCGCCTGACGCCCTGGCCCGTGCCATTTCCGAGCCCCTGTCCCAAGCTTTGGGCCAGACTATCATTGTTGATAACCGCCCCGGTGCTGGTGGCAATATCGGCACCCGCTTCGTAGCGCATGCCAAACCCGACGGCTACACCCTGCTGCTGACCATCAATGGTCCCATGGTGACCGCCCCCACCCTGTACAAGACCTCGCTGGGCTATGACCCGCTGAAAGACTTGCAGGCCATCTCCATGATTGGCACCAGCCCCAACGTGCTGGTCGTGCCGGCCAACTCGCCCGCCAACACGGTAGAAGAGTTCATTGCCCTGGCGAAATCTCGTCCTGGCGAATTGAACTACGGCTCAGTTGGCCCCGGCAGCTCAGCCCACCTGGCCATGGCCATGCTGGAACATGCGGTTGATATCAAACTGGAACAAATCCCCTACTCGGGCTTTCCACAAATCCTGACCGCCATTATTGGTGGCGACATTGACGCCGCCTTCATGGTGCCCGGCATTGCCATGCCCCAGGTTGAAGCGGGCAAGGTGAAAGCTCTGGCCGTAACCTCCCTGCAGCCCAGCGAATTGCTGCCCGGTCTGGACACCATGGCACAGGCCGGTCTGGAAAACTTCGAGGCGATTTCCTGGGACGCCTTCTTTGTGCCCCACAATACCTCGGACGATGTGGTCAAACGCCTGAACCAGGAAATCACCACCATCCTGCAACGCGACGACATCAAGGCCAAGCTCAACGCCTTTTACTTCTCGTCCGAGCCTTCCACCCCGCAGGAGATGACGGACAAGATCATTGCCGACAAGGCTCGTTGGGATGAAGTGATTGAACGCCTGAATCTGTCGCTGGAGTAAGGACAAGATCGAAAAAAAAACGGCCCTGCAAATCTTGAATTTGCAGGGCCGTTTTCTTTGCAGCCATTACCCAAAAAAATAAATACGCGCCGTTCAATGACAAATGTGGCGTCGCCCAGGACTACACCCTTTCGGCCTGTCTCTGCACAAGCTTAAACACCACCTTCGTAACCCGCTTGCCGCCAGGCATCAAAAACACAAATCGCCACGGCATTGGACAGGTTCAAGCTGCGTTGCCCCGCCAACATGGGCAGACGAATCCGCTGCTCATTGGGAAACAAGGCCAGTTGTTCTGCAGACAAGCCTGCGGTTTCGCGGCCAAATACAAATACATCACCCGGCTGAAAGCCTTGCTCAGCCAGCAAATGGCTGCCACGTGTAGTCAGGGCAAACGCGCGATCAGGCGCGGAGCCAGTGGCCTGGAGGGCTTCTTCCAGACTGTCGTGCACCTTCACCTGCGCCCACTCGTGATAATCCAGCCCGGCACGACGCAGCTTGCTGTCTTCAAGCTCAAAGCCCAGGGGCCGCACCAAGTGCAAGACACAGCCTGTATTGGCCGCCAGTCGAATGACGTTACCCGTGTTGGGGGGGATCTCGGGCGAAACCAGGACGATATGAAACATGAAAAACCTAAAAAGTGCAGAAAAAGCCGCGAACAAGCGAGGAAGTATACAGGGCTAGGATGCCTTCAATTTCCAGGGAGCTCGTGCAGCGACCAAGGCATAAACAGACTGTGCACCCTCCAAACGGCAGGCCCGGGCCAAGGCGTCCAAAGTGGCCCCTGTGGTCAGCACATCATCGACCAACAGCACATCACACCCTTGTAGCGACTCCCGTAGGTTAAAAGCACCCCGCATGGCCTGCCTGCGAGCCTGACGCCCCAAGTTCTTCTGTGCCTGCTCATGCCGTGCTTGCGCCACGACGATATGCAAACGAGCTGACAATCCCAATGAATGCGCCACGCGCCTGGCCAGTACCGCTGCCGGATTGAAGCCCCGCCGGTGCAAGGCTTTACGCTGCGAAGGCACTGGAATGACCCGGCAAGCGGCGTTCAGCACAGGCCCATGCCTACGCCATTGCTGCACCATCAGTTCCGCCAACACCGCTGCCATTTCCAGCCGACGGGAAATTTTAAACGCATGTATCAACATATCGCCAGGATGTTCATAATCGAATCCGGCAACCGTCGCTTGCAGGGACAATTGCCCTACTCCGCAATCCGGGCAGGCCAGTAAAGCCAAGGGCGGCAAGGCCAAAGCACAACGAGGGCAGCGCAAATCCTGGGCGGGTGTTGCCAGCGCGTGTCGGCAAAAGCGGCACAGTGCGCCACTTTGCGAACGCAATCCGCACAGCACACAAGGCCGTGCCAACAGTGGAATCCCTACAAGACGGTGGGTCGGCTCGCGCCGAAACAGGGGATGCGCCATAATAGATCATTACCTTTCAGAGCCAGGCTGATTCGATCACAGCACATGCCACTGATCCAGGCCAGCAACGCCCGCGCAACTATGTCCCAGTTACCTTCTTTACCAATCAACTCCGCCCACGTCGAGCAGCAATTCAATCGCCGCGCTCCCCTGGATCACGCTCAGTTTCTTTATGGTGAAGTCGCGCAACGGATGTTGTCCCGGCTGGCTTTGGTGCGCTTGCAACCCACTCATATTCTGGATGCCGGCTGTGGTGCCAGCCACGCGCTGGAGCCTTTGCGTTCCCGCTACCCGGATATGAACTACACCGGTCTGGATCGCAGCGCCAAGCTGTTGGAGGTTGCCCGCGAGCGCTACCAATCCAAACCCAGCCTGTGGCAAAAACTGCGCAACCAACCTACCCCTGCTGCCAACTGGGTTCAGGCCGATATGGCCAACAGCGGCCTGCCCGCAGAAAGCCAGGAGCTGGTCTGGTCGAACATGGCACTGCACTGGCACCCGGAACCGCATCGAGTCCTGGCTGAATGGAACCGCCTGCTGAAACCCGAGACGCTGGTCATGTTCTCCTGCCTGGGTCCCGGCTCTTTTGCCGAGCTGCGCAGTGCCATGGGGCAAGCGGATCTGGGCACCCAAACGCTGGAATTCGTGGACATGCACGACTTTGGCGATCTGTTGCTGGAAAACGGTTTTGCTGATCCCGTGATGGATCAGGAGGTCGTGACGCTAACCTACCGCAGCGCTGAAAAACTGCTGGATGATTTGCGTCTACTGGGCGGCAATCCGCACCCACAACGCAAGGCCAGCCTGAGCACCCTGCCCTGGCGTCAACGCCTGCTCAATGCGCTGGAGAAACAGCGCCATATGGACGGCACCTTGCATCTGAGCCTGGAAATTGCGTACGGGCACGCCTGGCGCGCTCGTAGCCGTCGCAGCACCCAGGGCGAGGTCAGCGTGCCGATCTCCACAATCAGCCGCCGCCCCAAACCCCAGGAATAAACCGCGTTTAGAAGCGGTATTCGGCCTGCAACCAGAAGCGGCGGCCATCTTCCGCATAGGAATAGGCTCCGCTGGTACCCGAGTCACGACGACGATCGGTCAGGTTATAGACGGCCGCGCTCAAGCTCAGATCTTTTCTGGCACGCCAGCTAGCTCCCAGATCCACCGTAGCAATCGTCCCCATGCTTTCGCTGACAGCACCGCCCTGTCCCCAGGAAATATTGGTTTCCCGACCACGCACGTTCAAGGTCGAGAAGGCTGACACGGCTTCATTCGGCGTCCAGTCCACGGTCAGGCTGCCCATATTGCGTGGGGTCGCCACCAAGGGCTGTCCTTCAAACTGCGGGTAGCCAAAGCCCAGGATAGTGGCGCTGCCATTACGCACCTTGGAGTCCTTAAAGGTATAGCTGCCGCGCACTTTCCATTGCTCGTTAAAGCGATAGGCCAAGCCCAGTTCCAGACCCTGAACCCGTGCTTCAGTGATATTGAAGTAGGTGCTATACATGCTGTTGGTATACGGGTCCGGTGGCACAGGACGGCCATCGGGGTAGTACAGCTGACGCGAGCCGGTATTGGCGATCTTGTTTTTGTAGCGGGTGTGGAACAAAGTAGCGTTGGCGCTCAACGGTCCGCCATCGTCAAAGTACAAGCCCAGTTCTACGTTGGTGCTGACCTCAGGTTCCAGATCCGGATTGCCCCAGGTATAAGCACCGCCACGCTGCGGCAAACCGATTTGCGGATTGCTTTGCATGATGGTCGGAGACTTGAAACCCTTGGCGATCCCGCCTTTCAGCGTCCAGGCATCCGTCGCACTCCAGACACCGTACAAACGGGGAGTCCAGTGACGGCCATAGAACTCGTTGTCGTCCATGCGCACGCCGCCGGTCAGGGCGAAGGATGGGCTCAAGCTCCATTCATCTTCCAGGAACAGGGAGTATTCACGCACGGAAGTATCCACACCTGCGCCATTCGGATTGGCGTAGTAGCCATCGGCCTTCAACTCGCTTTTGCGCCACTGAAAACCACCCACCAGCATGTGATCGGCCAAAGGCAAAGTGAGCTTGCCATCAATCACGGTATTGCGAAGATCAGGGCGGGCGCTTTGAGTGGGGCCATCGCGATAGGCTTGTTCACGGTTCAGGCTTAGCTCCGTATCAAAGCGGCTCCAACGCCCCGTATGGGCCAGCGTATAGCTGTCGCGCACGTACTCGTTTTCATTGGCCTTGCCCGTCAAAGCCAATGACTTGCCGGGGGTGGTCCAGAAATGCTGGGTCGTGCGGCCAGCTTCAAACATGAACTCATGATTGTTATTGGGGGTTGCCCACAAACGCACCGTACCGTTTTGACGTTTGGCACGCGCAAAGCCATTCAACACCTGATCTTCCTGACGTTGCTTGTGGTAGCCCCAGAACTGCAAGCCCAAGCGCCCCGGCACGATGGGGCCAGACAAGTACAAATCAGCCGAGCCGCTATTTCCAGCCGAACCACTGTCCTGCAAGGTATAGCCACCGGTCAAGGAGCCGTGCCATTTGTCGGCCACTTTGCGCGTCACAATATTGATGACTCCGCCCAAAGCCTCAGAGCCGTACAAGGTCGACATGGGGCCACGCACCACTTCGATACGCTCAATGGCTTCCAGCGGGGGAATCCAGTTCATGTCCAGAGCCTCAGACACCCCACCCTTCATAGTGATCTGACGCATGTCCTGGCGACGACCATCAATCAAGACCAGCACATGCTCGGACTCCATGCCGCGAATCGAGATAGCCCCTTTGTCGCCACCTAAAATGCTGACGCCCGGCACCTGACGCACGGCATCGGCCAAAGACTCGAAGCGTTTCCCCTCCAGCTCCTCGCGCGGAATCACGGTGATAGAGGCTGGTGCGCTCACCACTTCCTGAGCGAATCCCGAGGCGGTCACCGAGATTGCACTTAACTGCTCAACTTCATTGCGTTCCTGAGCCCAGGCGGACATGCACGCCAGGGATAAGGCGGCCAAGGGCCAACGCAAGCCCGTTCTCATTTTCATCAGACTTCTTCCATTATTTATAATACGAACCAAACTCATTTCTATTTGCTACTATCATGAGCCCGGTTTCTGACCGTAGTCTGATGAAAACTATTCTGATTATTGAAGACCACCGGCCTTTGTTGAGCCTGTTGGCAAGCCATCTGCAAGGGCAGGGATATGCAATTCGCACCGCTACGACGGGGCGGATTGGTCTTGCCCTGCTGCAAGAACATAGCTTTGATGCCCTGATTCTGGATCTGGGATTGCCCGATATGGACGGCATGGAAGTTCTGGCGCAGCTGCATCGCCCAGATCGCAGCCAGCGCCTGCCCTGCCTGATCTTGAGTGCGCGCGATGCCGTCCACAATCGCATTCAAGGGCTGCGTGGCGGTGCGGACGACTATCTGCTCAAACCCTTTGATCTGCTTGAGCTGGAGGCCCGCCTTAGCGCAATCCTGCGGCGGGCTGCGCCCCATCGTTACCAGCAACTGGTGATCACGAATCTACGATTCGAGCCTGAAGTGCGACAAGCCTGGGTCAATGACCAAGCCTTGATGTTGCCACGGCGGGAAAGCCTGCTCTTGCTGGAGCTGATGCAGGCCAGCCCCCGTTTGCTGGTCAAGGATTATTTGCTGGAGCAGCTCTATCAAAACCAGACCGACATCAGTCTGAATGCCATCGAAGCGTTGATCTCCAAACTACGCCGCAAGCTGCGCGAGCAAAATGCCCTGGTTTGCATCGACACGGTGCGCGGTGTGGGCTACCGCTTGCGCGCTCTGTGAGCAGGCGCGCCTTCAGTCTGCGCGGGCGATTACTGATCAGCCTTTTGCTGATGCTGGCCTTGGGCTTTTGCACTTTGGCCCTGTCCTTGTTCGATACACGAGACGAGCTGCGCCGCATCAGCCTGTTTTTGCAGGCCGAAGAAATCGCCCGCGACTTTAAACCCTCGGAATCATTGGACAGCTTGCCGCGTCAGTACGCCGGTGGCGAAATGTCCTATTCGCTGTACAGCGCCGAGGGTGAGCTGCTCCAGGCCTCATCCAATCTGGCAAGTCCACGACGCCTGCGCCCTGCTCAGCCTGAAGACGAGCTGGCCTTGTTCAGACTGAAGCATCGCAGTGGCTATGTAGTTTCGGTTTCGGTCACGCTACCCAGTGGCGAAATCCTGATGGTCGCCAAACGAGACCAGCGCGAAAGAGAGCTGATCGGAGCCTTGCTGCAAACCCGCATGTGGCGCTCACTGCTTTTGTGGCTGCCAGTGTGTGCGGTGGGTCTGTTGTTGATCACCTGGCTGATCCATTGGACCTTGCGCCCGGTACGACAAGCGGCAAATCTGGCTGCGACGCTGGGTCCCGCACAACCCGAGCTGCGCTTGCCGGTCACTGAACTGCCCAAAGAAATTCGCCCCTTGGCACAGGCCGTCAATCAAAGTCTGGACCGCCTGATGCAGGCCTATCACCATGAACAACAACTGGTCGCAGATGCCGCGCACCAACTGCGCACCCCATTAGCTGTGATGTCCTTGCGTCTGCAAACGGCTGAACACCATAGCGAGCAGGACTGGGATTTGCTGCGCGAGGATATTACCCACTTGCAGCGTCTGGTCAGCCAATGGCTCAGCCTGGCCCGCAAGCAGGAGCAGGCTACGGAGCTAACAGACCACACAGCCTTGGCACCGTTGTGCCGCCGTGTGATGGGAGACTTATGGCCGCTTTTCGAGCAGACCAATCGGGAGATCCAATTTCACGATGATAGTTCGCTCGATACTGTTCAAGCCTGCGAGGCCGATCTGTCCGAAGCCATTGTCAACGCACTGGACAATGCCCTGACGCATGGCAAAGGCACGGTCAGCTTGCATTTACATAACCCACAGCCAGACCAATGCGCGATCGATATCAGCGATCAAGGTGCAGCCTTGGACGCGCAAACAGCTCATCTGGCCTTTGAGCGTTTTCACAAGCAAGACAGCGCCAGCAAAGGAGCGGGCCTGGGGCTGACGATTGTGCGCCAGATTATGCTGCGCCACAGTGGCCAGGCCCTGTTCCTGCCCGGCGCACCCTGCACTCTGAGGCTCTTGCTGCCACTAGCGGCTCCCGCCTCTGACAAAAAAACGGTTTAGCGGTAAACTCGTCCGGTTGGCCTCCCCGGCCAACTACGTTCTCAGGGCGGGGTGCAAGTCCCCACCGGCGGTAATGGCACTAGCCTAGCCCGCGAGCGCCTGACCTGTGGTCAGGGACAGCAGACCCGGTGTGATTCCGGGGCCGACGGTATAGTCCGGATAAAGAGAGAACGGGATACCCTCATAACCTGTACAGGAGTCATCCTGCTATGGGCTTGAGCTATCCTGCTTCCTGCATGCCCTGTTTTTGTTGTCATAAAACAGGAAATCAACATGAACAGTATTACCTCAGCCAATCTTCTGGCTCCCCGTATCGCCTTTATTCAAGCTTGCTGGCACAAGGACATTGTGGATCAGGCCCGACTGGGTTTTATCGACGAAGTCAAAGCTCTGGGCCACGACAGCAGCCTGATCGACTTCTTTGAAGTGGGCGGCGCCTTTGAAATCCCACTGCATGCTCAACGTCTGGCCCAATCGGGTCAATATGCCGCTGTTGTGGCTGCCGGTCTGGTGGTTGATGGCGGTATTTATCGCCACGACTTTGTGGCTACCGCAGTGATTCAAGGCTTGATGCAAGTCCAGCTCAGCACCAACGTGCCGGTGTTTTCAGTCGTGCTGACTCCTCACCATTTCCATGATGGCAAAGAGCACCACGATTACTTCCACCGTCACTTTGTGATCAAGGGCCAGGAAGCGGCCCGTACATGCCTGGATACCGTGAGCAAATTGCAGGCACTGCCTGTTGCGGCAACCGTCGCCGCTCTTTAAACGACTAGGCGGCCTGAAAAGGCCGCCATACTCTCGACTCCTGGAGCGGCTTTTACCCGCAGCTACAGGGCTAGCCGGAACTTTACCGGCCATGCATTTGGTAACTACTGTATCAAGACTGGTTACGCTTGCGCGACGAGTCTATACCCAGCTGTTTAAGCTTGCGGTACAAGTGGGTGCGTTCCAGACCAGTACGCTCCGACACACGCGTCATGCTGTGATTTTCGCGGCGCAGATGATATTCAAAATAAATGCGCTCGAACTCGTCACGCGCTTCGCGCAAAGGCAGATCCAAAGAAATGCTGCCCAGCTGGGACTCATCCTGCTCGACTTCAGGGACGGCCATGGCAGGTGCCATACCGGGAGCCATGGTGGCGGTTTCAGGGCGGCGATCACCACCTTGAACCACCGGGCGGGCAGCGGCTGACAGCGCCTTGGGTGCAACAGTACGCTCCAGACCTGAAGCAACAGTCTTGAGCAGGCGCTGCATGGTAATGGGTTTTTCCAGGAAGTCCACCGCACCAATACGGGTTGCTTCCACCGCGGTATCCACCGTGGCGTGACCACTCATCATGACCACTGGCATATCCAGCAAACCTTGAGAAGCCCACTCCTTGAGCAGGCTGACACCGTCAGTGTCTGGCATCCAGATATCCAGCAAGACCAGATCGGGGCGGCCCCGCAAGCGTGCCTCGCGAGCCTGGGCGGCATTCTCTGCCAATTGCACGGTGTGCCCTTCGTCGTAAAGAATTTCCGACAAAAGTTCCCGAATGCCGATTTCGTCATCAACTACCAGAATTCTGGCCATAAAACGTCACCTACGTGATTTTTACGCATTATCGTTTGCTCGCCGCCCAGAGTCCAGACGAATATGCTGGCCAGCAAGCCGGGTAAAGAGGATGGAAATGCGAGCCCCCCCCTCACGACGATTGGAAACATCGATTCTGCCGCCGTGCTCCTCGATGATTTTCTTAACTATAGCAAGTCCCAGACCCGTGCCGGTGGGCTTGGTGGTTACGTAAGGTTCAAAAACGCGCACCAGCATCTGGGGATCAAAACCAGGCCCGTTATCTGACACCACAAAACTGACCGCATCAGAAGAGTCGGAACCTTCTACGCCCGCAATCATGGTTTTAACAAATACATGCGCCTGGTCAAGTGATTGATCCTGGGCAGCCGCTTCGCGAGCATTGGCCAGCAGATTATGGATAACCTGCCGCAGCTGCGTGGGGTCGCCTTGAACCATGGGCAAATCAGGGTCCAGCTCCACATCAATTGCCACACTATAACCATCGTCCCGGACCATGCCTTCTTCCGGGTCCCAACCATATAAAGTCAGCACTTCGGTAATCAGCTCGTTCAGATTCAGAGCTTGCATCTGAGTCGCCGGTTTACGAGCATACTCTCGGAAATCTTCCACCATCTTTTTCAGCGAACTGACCTGATTGACGATGGTATTGGTATAACGCAGCAACATGGCAGCATGGACTTCATCCAGCTGCGACTCCAGTTTCATGGCCAGTCGTTCGGCCGACAACTGAATAGGCGTTAACGGGTTCTTGATCTCGTGTGCCAGGCGTCGAGCCACCTCGCTCCAGGCCACCAGACGGCTGGCGGAAATCACGTCGGTAATATCGTCAAACACCACCAGATACCCGGTTGGCTGACCATCTACACGCAGCAAGGTACCACGGGCCAAAACGGTGACGATAGTATCACGCGCTTCATTACCTTCTTGCATTTCCAATTCAAACTGCTGCTGCCAATAAGGATGATCCGAGCCCATGGCCTGATGCGTGGAAAAGGCTTCACGTATCACCGAGGCAAAGGTCATGGCCCCTTCCAGCGTTTCCAGCGGACGCCCCTTAATGGAGCGCAAGTCCACCTGCAAAATACGCTGCG
This sequence comes from Alcaligenes sp. NLF5-7, assembly GCF_024266725.1. Taxonomy (NCBI): domain Bacteria; kingdom Pseudomonadati; phylum Pseudomonadota; class Betaproteobacteria; order Burkholderiales; family Alcaligenaceae; genus Alcaligenes; species Alcaligenes sp. NLF5-7. The sequence goes on along the minus strand of NZ_CP100755.1, from coordinate 2,213,969 downwards.
CCCCCTGGTTGAACATGGTGACGCGGAACATCTCGTCAAACGCCAGTACACCACTGGACAGATTACTGAGCACGGACTCCAGGTACATATTGGAGCGTTCCAGCTGCAGACGATTTTTCTCGACCATGCGGCGCGCCTCATCCAGTTGCCGAGTCATGGCATTGAAAGAGCGAGTCAACTGGCCTACTTCATCTTTGGCAGGTGGCTCAGGCAAAGCCCGGTAATCCCCTACCCCTACCGCCTGCGTACCGGCAGCCAATGTCAGCAAAGGACGCGTCAGGCGGCGCGACAAGGCCAAGGCAGCCGCCACAGCCGTAAACACCGCCAGAATCAAGGCCAGCGTCAGCGTTATGCCGTAGAGCTTGCGCAAGCCCTGACGAGATAAAGCCAGCTCCTGATAATCCCGGAAACCTTGCTGCACCTGGTTGGCATTGCGTGCAATCTTGTCCGGCACTGGCTGAATGACCTGCAGCCAGCGCGAGTCTGCCGTGCCACTCAAGGTTGCCGCAAAGCGATTGGGATCGGCCAATGGTAGAACCGTGCGCAGACGCAAGCCCGTGGACTCTGCGGGAACCCCGCCTTCGTCCAGGCCGTTGTCGTGAACAGGCGCATCATCATCCACCTCGGCAGCCGAATAGCGGCCTGCAATACGCAGCTGATTCATCACGCTGGAGGGCGGCATATCAGGCAGCAGCGTGTCATAGCGGCCCGAGGAAAAGGCAATCAGACGACCATTGCCCGAAAATACCATTGCCTCCGTCACCCCGCTGTTCTCACGCAAGGAGATCAGCAAGCTGCTGTACTGCGCACTATCCGCCTTGTTCAGTGCCGACACCATTTCATTGGCACGACCTTCCAGCTCATTGAGCTGCGAATCCAGGGCGGCGCGGCCCAGACTCAAGCCTGATTCCAGCGCCGTATCTACCCGCACGTTGAACCAGGACTCGATCGAGCGCGACATGAACTGCACCGAGAGCAGGTAGATCAGCGCCCCCGGAATAATGCCGATCAAGGTGAAGTAAAAGGCAAAGCGCGCCGTCATGCGGGCACCAAACTGACGCCGGCGTATTTGTCTGAACAGACGAATCGTCAGCAACAGCACCCAGGAAATCAGCGTGGCGGCCAGTACACCGTTGAGCACCAGCAGCAAGTCATACTGCTGCGCATAGCGCGAAGCGTTACCCGTAGACCAGACAAGAAGAGAAAACAGCGCCAACGCGCTGACACCCGCTCCGAACAGAGCGGTGCGCAAGATCCAACGTATCAAGGTTGGGGCTCGTCGACGGAGACGGAAAAGGAAAAGGTTTTCCATGGAGTAGCCAATGTCCAGGCAGAACTATTGATGGCGTCCACTTGAAACGGACGGGCCAGCAAAGAGGTATCCAGGCGCAAACGCACACGACCCTGGTATTCCTGGTCGCGGTCCAGATCAGCCACATAGGCCACGGCCCAGCCGCGAATATGCCGCAGCATGGCCAATGCGTCGTTCATGGAGGATTCGGGCAGAGAAAGGTCCCCGGTGCCCACGCGCCACTGACGGGTCAGGGCGTTATACACAACCCGCCAAGTTTGTTGTTCTTTGACAACGTTTTTGTCAAACCAGTACCAGCGGGGTTTGGCCAATTCCACTTCAACCGTGAAATACAGCGGCACCCCTTTCTCGGCAGCGGTGCGCAATTCCGGGCTTAACTCGAATTCGACATCCGCGTCGATATACAGTTTTTCATCCCGAATATGGGGCTCGACCTTGACGACCCGCTCTCCCGACGTAGCGACCGGCACAATGGTATTGGCCGAGCTTAGCGCGCAGTTGAAAATCAGCAGAAAAGACAGAAAAACGCGCCACATCGTGATTAACCGCAAAAAGGACAAAGTCAGAGCCCTAATTGTGACAAGTCAAACCGGGCGCGTAAATAAGGCGTAGAAAAAACCGTCGCCATCTACCAGCGATCGTCCCGCAACGCCGGGCAAAATCTGGCCAGGAGAGTCCAAAAGCTGCGCCTCGGGGTGACGGGCCAGAAATGCCTCGACCTGTTGCTCCCCTTCAGCCGGGAAAATCGAGCAGGTCGAATACAGGAAATGCCCGCCGGGCCGCAATGTGGACCACAAGGCATCCAGTATAGAGCTTTGCAAACGCGCGGTATCGGCAATGTCCGACTCGCGGCGCAACCAGCGAATATCGGGGTGACGACGCACAATACCCGAAGCGGTACAAGGCACGTCAGCCAGGATGGCATCAAAGGGCTGACCATCCCACCACTGGGCAGGACGAGCCGCATCGCCCCGTTTCAATTGAACTTTGTCGCTGGCCAGGCCCAGACGACGCAGGTTATGACCTACGCGCTCCAGACGCTCGCCGTCCGAGTCCAGGGCCAACAAGGAAACATCCGCCTGCTCCAGCAAATGAGCGGTCTTGCCACCCGGGGCCGCGCAAGCATCCAGCACGCGCATGCCATCCTTGACCGGCAAAAGCAGACCGGCTTGCTGAGCCGACCAGTCCTGCACCGACCACCAGCCCAGATCAAACCCAGGAATCGCCTGAACCGGCATGGCCTTGTCCAAGGTAACGGCACCCGTGCCGGGGCTGCTGGACGCAATCCCGGCTTCCGTCAGCACCGCCTGCAAGCGCTCCACCGAGCAACGACGCTGATTCACACGCAAGGTCAAAGGACCGGGGCGATTAGCCGCTTGCAACAACGCTTCCCAATCACGTGGGTAAGCACGACGCAATTCCTTGACCCACCAGCCAGGATGATTCCAGCGTGCTTCGGGACGGCTCTGTACCTGAGACAGGATCATCTTGCGCTCGCGTGTAAAGCGACGCAGCACCCCGTTCACCAAGCCCTTGGACAGACGCAGCGCAGCCTGGCTATCAGCCGCACGCACAGCCTGATCCACCACCGTATGCACGGCATAGACCGGCACATCCGGGCGATCCTCAAAAGTCCTGGCATCCTCTTGCACGCGCATGGCTGTATCCAGCAAGGCCAGCGACACCATCAGCAAGGCATCCAGCCAGGTATTGCTGGGCTGGCGCGGCACCAGCGTGATACGAATCTGACGGGCATGGCCCAGACGGCGCAAAACATGGAAGCTGACAGACTGCACTGCCGCACGGGCTGGCGCTGGCGTTGCAGCCAGGCTTTCAGTCAGGGACTTGCCTGCCAGCACGCCTTCAATATTGCGCGCGCTCAGCAGCATGACTTCGGACAGGGGCAAAGAGGGGGAAAGATGGGTGTCGGACACAGAACAACCGCTAGAAAAGAAAAATATGACTGCGACTGTAGCACTATTTGCCGCATAAACCGGGCTCAAACGCACAAGATCCGCACGCATCCGGGCATGGGACGGTAAAATCAAGCCTATTTCCCAATTTCGAGCCCTCAAGCTCCAGAAGGACCCTCTATGAGCGCCCCCAAAGTCGGATTCGTGAGCCTGGGTTGTCCCAAGGCCCTGGTCGATTCCGAACGAATTCTTACCCAGCTGCGTACCGACGGCTATCAGATCACCCCCAGCTACGACAATGCGGATGTGGTGGTGGTCAATACCTGTGGCTTTATCGACAGCGCCAAGGCTGAATCGCTGGAAGCGATCGGCGAGGCACTGGCTGAGAACGGCCGTGTCATTGTCACCGGTTGTATGGGTGTGGACGAAGGATTGATTCGCGACGTACACCCCTCGGTGCTGTCCGTCAGCGGCCCCCAGCAATATGAACAAGTCCTGCGTGCCGTGCGTGAAGCCGCCCCGCCCTCGCTGGACCACAATCCCTACATTGATCTGGTACCGCCACAAGGCATCAAGCTGACCCCGCGTCACTACGCCTACCTGAAGATTTCCGAAGGCTGTAACCACAGCTGCAGCTTCTGTATTATCCCGTCCATGCGCGGCAAGCTCGTCAGCCGTCCTGTCGGCGAGGTGCTGGGCGAAGCCGAGCGTCTGGTCAAGGCAGGTGTCAAAGAGCTGCTGGTGATCTCGCAGGACACCAGCGCCTACGGCGTGGACATCCGCCAGCGCACCGGCTTCTGGAATGGCCGCCCCGTCAAGAGCAGCATGCTGGACTTGAGCGCCGCCCTGTCCGAGCTGGGTGCGTGGGTGCGTCTGCACTACGTCTACCCCTACCCGCATGTGGACAATATCATTCCCCTGATGGCCGAGGGCAAAGTGCTGCCGTACCTGGATATCCCCTTCCAGCACGCCAGCCCTTCCGTGCTGCGCGCCATGAAGCGCCCTGCGTTTGAGGACCGCACCCTGTCTCGCATCAAGCAATGGCGTCAGGACTGCCCGGATCTGACCATCCGCTCCACTTTCATCGTGGGCTTCCCCGGCGAAACCGAGGAAGACTTCCAGTACCTGCTGGACTGGATGACCGAAGCCCAGCTGGATCGCGTCGGCTGTTTCCAGTACTCCCCCGTGGAAGGCGCCCCCGCCAACAAACTCGACGGCATCGTCCCTGACGAAGTCAAGCAAGAGCGCTGGGAACGCTTCATGGAACATCAGCAAGCCATCTCCACCGCTCGCCTGGCTGCCAAAGTGGGCCGCGAAATGGACGTGCTGATTGATGAGATCGACGAAGACGGCGATGCCGTTGGCCGCTCCAGCGCCGACGCCCCCGAAATTGACGGCAACGTCTTCATCACCAGCGAACAAAAACTGGAACCCGGCCAGATGGTGCGCGTGCGTATTACGGATTCCAGTGAATATGACTTGTTTGGTGAACAGATTTAAGCACTGTCTAGTCCTGATAGCCTGATCGAGCCAGTGGGGTCACAATGATCACACTGGCTTTTATACGCAAGCCCCTCATTAACTTCCCTGCTCACCTGCTCTGCTGCCTATCCCTTCTCATTCAGGCATAGGCGGCCCGGCACATTACCCAAGGATCTTTCATGCCTGTCTACCAATTAGATCAACACGCCCCACAAATCGACGACAGCAGCTTTGTTGCCGCAGAGGCCACCCTGATTGGCAAGGTCGTTTTGAAAGAGCAAAGCAGTGTCTGGCCCGGTGCCGTTATCCGTGGCGACAACGAAACCATTACCGTGGGTGTAGGCTCCAACGTGCAAGAAGGCGCAGTACTGCACACCGATCCAGGCTACCCGCTGGATATTGGCGACCATGTCACCATCGGCCACCAAGCCATGCTGCACGGCTGTACCATCGGTGAAGGCGCGCTGATCGGCATCCAGGCGGTCGTGCTGAACGGTGCCGTCATCGGTCGCGATAGCCTGGTTGGTGCTGGAGCATTGGTCACGGAAGGCAAAGTCTTCCCGGAACGCAGCCTGATCATCGGATCGCCTGCCAAAGCCGTACGTACCCTGAGCGATGAGGACATTGCCAAGCTACGTCAAAACGCCAGTGTTTACGCCCAACGCGGTGGCCACTACAAAACGGCCTTGAAACGCATAGACTAAGCACTTCTTTTCAACTTGCATTTAACTGGAAAGACCCATGGGCAAAACCATTCTTGTCACTGGCGGTACCGGCTTTATCGGCTCTCACACCTGTGTGGAGTTGATTGCACACGGTTATCAGGTTCTGATCCTGGACAACTTGAGCAATAGCCAAAAAAGCGTCTTGGATGCCATCGAGAAAATTACGGGTACTCAAACCGGTTTCATCGAAGGCGATATCCGGGATCGAGCCTTGCTCGACACGATTTTTCAGCAACACACAATTGCAGCAGTCATTCATTTTGCAGGTTTGAAAGCGGTTGGCGAATCAGTAGCCCAACCGCTCAAGTACTACGACAACAACATCACCGGCACGCTGACGCTGTTGCAGGCCATGCAACAGGCCAATGTGCGCAGCCTGGTATTTTCCTCGTCCGCAACCGTATACGGTGACCCTCAACAGCTACCCATTCCAGAGACTCACCCGCTGTCCACAACCAATACCTACGGCCACACCAAACTAGTGCTTGAACAGGCTTTGGGCAACCTTTATCAAAGCGAGGCTGGATGGCGAATTGCCGTGCTGCGCTACTTCAATCCCGTCGGCGCCCATGAATCTGGCCTGATTGGCGAAACACCCCAAGGTGTTCCCAATAACCTGATGCCTTATGTCGCCCAGGTTGCAGCGGGTAAACGCGAGCATGTACAGATCTTTGGTAATGACTACGACACGCCGGATGGCACGGGCGTACGCGACTACATACATATCTGCGATCTGGCCAAAGGCCACGTTGCTGCAATGGACTATCTAAACACCAAAGACAGCGAACTGCTGGCAGTCAATCTGGGAACCGGCCAGGGCTATTCCGTGCTGGACATGATCGCCGCCTTCACCCGCAGCTCCGGACGCCCTATTCCCTACAAACTGGTCCCTCGTCGCCCGGGCGACATCGCTGCTTGCTGGGCCGACACCCAAAAAGCCCGCGAAACACTGGGTTGGGAAGCCAAAAAAGGTATCCAGGAAATGTGCGACGACGCTTGGCGCTGGCAATCCGGCCAGTCCTGATCTCTGCCCTCCTGCCATCGCCGTTGGCGATGGCACGTTGACAGATGATTGATTTGCAAGGAAGAAAACGGGTCCTAGAATGAAGGCGTCAATCTAAAAACCAACTTCAGAGACAGATCCCTATGAAAACCTACCGCATTGGTCAGATCGTTCCCAGCTCCAACACCACCATGGAAACCGAGATTCCTGCCATGTTGCAGGCTCGTTACGCCGAGTTTCCTGAAGAGCGTTTCACATTCCACTCCTCGCGCATGCGCATGATGCACGTGAATCCCGAAGAGCTGAAAGCCATGGACATCGCCAGCGATCGCTGCGCTGTTGAGCTGAGCGACGCCCGCATGAGCGTGATGGCCTACGCTTGCCTGGTCGCCATCATGGCCCAAGGCGACGGCTACCACCGCGTCTCGCAAGAGCGTCTGCAAAACACCGTAAAAGATAACGGCGTGGAAATTCCTGTGCTGAGCTCGGCCGGCGCCCTGGTCGATACGCTGAAAGAATTCGGCTACAAGAAAGTCTCCATCATCACCCCTTACATGAAGCCGCTGACCAAGCGCGTGGCTGACTACATCGAAGCTGAAGGCATCGAAGTTCAAGACTCCATCAGCCTGGAAGTGTCGGACAACCTGGAAGTGGGCCTGTTGAATCCAGAGAACCTGCTGGAGCACGTCAAGCGCCTGAACCACGACGGCGTGGACGCAGTTATTCTGTCCGCTTGCGTGCAGATGCCTTCCCTGCCTGCTATCCAGCGCGCTCAAGACCAGATCGGCAAGCCCGTTCTGTCCGCCGCTGTTTGCACCGTGTACCAAATGCTCAAGACCCTGGGTCTGGAAACCCGCGTGCCTAACGCTGGCCACATCCTGTCTGGCGCCAAGCCACAAGCCTGATCGAACAGGCTTAGCGGTACAAAGCCCTGCCGACATACAGTCGGCGGGGCTTTTTTTATGCTTAGACGTCCTCAATGCGTACCGTAAAAACCGCAGTTGTAGCGACTCATAAACAAACGCCAAGCCATGGCCGGTCGTTCGCCCTCGATACAGGCTGATAACACCCTCTGCTACTACATCCTTATGGACATATGACGTAGACGCGCCGCGAAATAGCCCTATAGCTTGGAGCGATGACTCTCTCCGCTGCCACCGTCAGCCCAGATGCAGATAAGCAAAAAAAAGCGATATGATGCCTGCATGAAACTGGACCTTCTAACCCTCAAACTGTTTGTCCGCATCCTGGAAGAAGGCACGATCAGCCAAGCGGCAGAGCGTGAGCATATTGCTGCCGCCGCGGTCAGCCGCCGGATTGCGGATCTGGAACAGTCTCTGAACACCACCTTGCTGCTGCGTACGAACAAAGGTGTCAGCCCAACTGCGGCGGGCCTGGAGCTGCTGTACCGCTCACGTGCCTTGCTCAACAGTGCGCAAGAGATCGAGACGCGCCTTCAAGCGTTTTCGCAAGGCCAACAAGGGCTGGTACATATCCTGGCCAATACATCGGCCATCTCTCAGTTTCTGGCCGAGCCACTGGGCGAGTTTGGACGTCTGCACCCGGCTATTCCCCTGCAACTGGAAGAACAAACCAGCCTGGACATTATTCGGGCCCTGGCAGAGGGTAAAGCCGACCTGGGTGTCTTTACCCGCCTGCCTTACGCAGCCGATATCGAAGCTTACCCATTTCGCAGTGACAAGCTGGTCGTGCTGGTGCCTATCAATCACCCCTTGGCTCAGCATGACAAAGTCCGTTTCGAGCAAACGCTGGAGCATGAGCAGATCACGCTGCTAACGGGCACGCAGCTGCATTACCAGATCACCAAAATCGCCATGGAAGCCAACCGCTCGGTGCGTATCCGCACCGAGGTTTCTGGCTACGACGCCATGTGCTTATTGATCAATGCAGGCATGGGTATAGGCATCTTGCCGCGCAAGAGCGCCAGCATTTATCAGATCCCCAATACCCGTGTGATTGAGCTGGACGAAGAATGGAGCCAGCGAGAAATTCTGATCGGTGTGCGCCGCCGCAGTGACCTGCAACCGAGCGCAGAAAGCTTGCTGAGCTTCCTGCTCGAGAGCGGCGCTTAAGAAAGCCGACCTTAGCCGGTGCTACGGCCAAGGTCATATCGTCTAATAAGCAGGCCCGGCCTTTACAACATAACTGAGGCGGAGCAGCTATCCGCAAGACGCCTGGCGATCAAACCAGCGTTAGTAAGCTGCGCCGGGCTGAGCAACGGGCCCCTCAACCTCGTCCTTGAATTGACCCAACAAAGCCGTTGCCGCCTGCCGCAATAACACCGCGTCCACGCCTACGGCCACAAACAAGGCCCCCAAGGACAAATAGTGATGCGCTGCCTCGACATTGGCCTGCAAGATTCCGGGAGCCTTACCCGCCTTGCTGATACGCACAATCGCATCCTCAATCGCTGACAAAACGTCTGGATGCCCTGGTTCGGTCAAATACCCCATACTGGCCGCCAAATCCGCCGGGCCGATGAAAATACCGTCCACGCCCTCCACCGCCAGAATCTCGTCCAGATGATCCAGCGCCTCGCGAGTTTCCACCTGACAAATCACGCACATTTCCTGATTGGCCCGCGCCACATAGTCCGTGGTCGCCCCCCAGCGAGCAGCACGCGCCAAGGCTGCACCCACCCCTCGAATGCCATGCGGAGGATACCGTGTCGCGGCAACAGCCGCTTTGGCCTGCTCCGCGTTTTGCACCATGGGAATTAAAAGGTTCTGAGCCCCCATATCCAGCAGCAGCTTGATCTGCACAGGGTCATTCCAGCTGGGACGCACAATCGGCGCAATAGGATGGGCCGATACGGCCTGCAACTGCGCCAACAAAGTCTGTACCGTATTGGGAACATGCTCGCCATCCAGCAAGATCCAGTCATAGCCCAGGCCTGCACAGAGGTCCGCCACATACGGGCTGGCCAAGCCATGCCACAAACCAATCTGGGACTTGCCCTGCCGCAAAGCCTGCTTGAATGCATTTACCGGGTGCTTCATGTCCTCTCCTTGTCATGTGCTTAGGCATCAAACAAGTAGTGTAAAGCGCACAAGGTAGAAGTGAGCACAGGGCCTGATTGTTTTGTCTCTGAGCATACCCATGCAGAACCAGCAGACAAGAGTAGGCAACAGAAACGGCCCACTCAATGGGCCGTTCTTCTTGATGCAATGGCAGACGTAATTACAAGGCCTGACCAACCTCTTTCACCAACTCCCCAAAGCGGGGTGTAGTGCGATCTCGCGGACGTGGCAGGTCTACCTCTATCCGGGCGCTGACACCAGCCGGGCTGCCACCCAGAACGATAATGGTATCGGCCAAAAAGACCGCTTCATCAATGTCGTGCGTCACAAACAGAACTGCTGCTGAACTACGCTGCCACACTTGAACCAGCTCATCCTGCAAGGCCTGACGAGTCAAGGCATCCACGGCAGAAAAAGGTTCATCCATCAACAACAAATCCGGCTGCACAGCCAAGGCGCGGGCAATGCCAACACGCTGTACCTGACCACCCGACAGTTGATGCGGCCAGCGGTCTTTCAGATGCGCCAAACCCACCTGATTCAAGGCGGCATCCACACGCTGATCGCGCTCTTCACGCGACAGGCCCAACCCTTCCAGACCATAAGCCACGTTGGAAGCAATACGTCGCCAAGGCAACAGACGACTGTCCTGAAACACGAAGGCATTGGCACGACGGCCAAGACTATCTTGCAGGTTGGAACGCAGATGTCCGAAGCTAGGCTGGCTCAAACCGGCTGCCGCACGCAACAAGGTGCTCTTGCCTACACCCGAACCACCTACAATCGCCACAAAATGCCCTGCCTGAACTTCCAGATTCACATCGCGGATCACTGGTGCAGGCGCACCGGGGTACTGAAAACCAAACCCCTGGAACTGAATCAAGGCTGCCACTGAAGTACCCATTTGTTGAAAGCCAGAAAAAGCATATCGCACAAGGTGTAGACCACCGAGATGATCAACATATAGACCACCACCGCATCGTAAGCACCCACACCCGCAGCGGCATTCATTTCCTGACCCATGCCAGGCACACCCAGCAACTCGGCTGCAATCAGCGTCATCCAGGCTTGACCGATACCAGCACGCACACCACTCAACAAGCCGGGGCTGATCGCTGGCAACACTACCGTCCAGGCGCGAGCGAAATAGGAGTTATGCCCGAAAGCCGCAGCCAATTCGTAATAGCGGGGATCGACCGAGCGCACCGCACTGTAAGTAGCAAAGTAATTCAGCCAGAACACACCGATTGCAATCACAAAGGCTGCGCCAGTATGGCTGACCTTGAACCAGGCAATGGCAAACACCACCCACGCCAAGGGCGGGATAGGACGCAGCAAGCGAACCAAGTAAGCTTGCAGCAAATCAAAGCGATGGATCGTTGCCGCCGCCAGACCAAAAGCAATACCCAGGAAAGTGCCGATGCCCAAGCCCCAGAAATAATGCACCAGACTGGACTGAGCAGCCGGCCAAAGACGACCGGCTTCAATCTCCTGGAACAAAGCCGAGGGCAAGCTCAATGGATCAGGCAAGGTACCCCGCGGAGCCCAGCCATAGACATAAGCCAGGCGCCACACCAGGATAAACAAGGCCAGACCGGCTACGCCGTAAACAATCCGCTCCAGACCGCGACGCCACAAGGCATCAACCAGGGCACCCGCAGTTGCGGGTGCTGCAGCGGGCAAACTAGCTTGTTTCGCAACGCTCATTACGGTGCTGCCTTTTCATAAAAGCGAACGTCAAACAGGCTTTGAACATCATCCAGCTTGGTAGCCAGCGTGCCTAAAGAAACCTGGAAATCCTGCAGTTGAACCGTGCCATCAATAATCTTGTGAGGGTCAGGCTGGAACTGATCACGCGAGCGCTCGATAGCGGCTTGCACAATCTCTTTAGGCAAGCGACCACCGCCTACATACTTCTGCACATAAGGAGTGGCTTTGGCAGGCTCATCACGCAACAAAGCCGTAGCACGCAGGTGTGCATTCACCAGATGTTGAACCAATTCAGGATTGGACTTGATCAAGCCTTCGCGTACCAGCAGCACCGAACCTGGCTCATTGGGGAACAACTCCCCACCGTGAGCCACAATCTTGGCATCGGGCTGGCGCTGCAGAATTTGGCTAACCGTAGGTTCCAGAATGGCGGCGGCATCAACAGCGTGATTGCTCAAGGCCTGTTGAATCTGTGCCTCGCCCTGGTAGATCACCTCGACCACATTCGGGTCTACTTTCAGCATATTGCGCAGCCAGTACTGCAAGGCAGCCTCTGGCACAGCGCCTTTGGGGTAGCTGGCAACTTTGGGCTTGTGACCCTTCTCTTGGGTGAACTTGGCGACAGCCGCTGCGAAGTCAGGCTGGTCGGCATCCAGATAAGCAGCCAGATCACCAATAGCGACCACACTGACCTGTTCCACAATATTGGAGGCGACAACTTTAACGTCGGCCTCTTTAGCCTTGGCCACCAAAGCGGGGCCAATACCCACATAGGCAACATCCAGCTGCCCGGCGATCAAGGCCTGGGTCAGCGCTGGACCGCTTTGAAACTGAACCAGCTTGGGTTCCGCTTGTCCCTCTGGCAATAAGTCGCCAGACCCTAAGCCCACGAACAATTGAGCGGCAGGCATGATAGGCAAATAGCCGATCTCCAGCGCTTGCTCGGCAGCCTGTGCGGAGAAGGAAACAGAGAGGGCAAGAAGGCTGGGGGCTAAATAACGGGAAAACATAACGATCTCGTGAAACAGGCGAAAACTGAAGCTTAAACCTGTTGGGGAGACGCATCTTTATTTGCTTATTCCATTGAGAAATATAAGTCTTACCTCAAACCTCTCATTAGAATTAGCCTCACAAACTATCCATCTCGATAAATGCCTAGGTATGCAACGATCTTGAGAGGTGTACTGCCGAACTACCAATGTATGTGGGCCAGATTACAGCCTTCTCCCTTTGACAATGGAGTAACTGACCCGACATTGAGCCACTACTTTAATTGCACAATACACGTCACAATGGCCTTCGACTAATTGGGCTAACGGTTCTCCCTACTTATTCATACTGCATAAAAAAGAATCCCCCAGAATACATCTTTAATTATTTCGGAAAGTTCTGTGTATACCCTTCGGGCAGGTACTCACACTGATAAGCTGCATCGTACGGTGACTTAACGCGTTATTTATACAATGTGGCGCCACTCACGTCATGCTCAAGACAAAACTTCCGACTTACAGCTTAAAGAACCTAGCTTTTAAGACCGTTCCATTTACTAATGATTACCAGTCTCCTCTAGGACTGGCTATTTGACACAGCAGTTGCTGGCCTAGTCGAAGCATCACAAGATCGGTAGCAGGCCATGCGAAGGCATCACCACGACCCAACGTAAACCAGTCATAGCGCCAGGGTGGGAGGTCTACGAATTGCAGCGAGCCAATAACATCTTGCACACGGCTAACATTTTCCTCACGCAAGCAGAGCCTTCAACCACAAACGTCTACATTGAACGGCACAAGGTGTGAACTGAATCGAGTCGATCTGAAAAGTGTTACTAGCCACTTCGTCGGCCGATCGTCGCTATACTGCCCGCATATGTACAATCCGCCGCCATGCGCCCAACAAAGGCAAGAAATCTGTCAAGCAGTCAACTCTTGAGCTGCATTCCAGCCTCAATCGCCCTACCCACGACAAAGGTTGACAACTAACGCGGTACTCGACCGACGACGCCGTTTCACTTCAACACACAGCGTCCACAAAATCCTAGATCTCATGCTAACTTGCACACGCAACAAAATACTACAATGAGATATCTTCTTTCTATATGTAGCTTATCTAACCAAGTTCACGCGTAAGCTGTTTCATTGCTTATAATTATCCTTAGCTAATTACATAGCTCTTGGCTCGCTTCTTAGAATTGCCAGTCTCCTCTTTAAAGCCATGCCCATAGCCACTTAAGCTTGTCTAGAATACAGGCAAGCAGTAGCATTCGATCAGGTTTCACATACGGCTGTATCCTACAACCTGACCTAGCCAACCCTTAAAAAAACACTCACCCCAGCTTCCCCTGAGTGCCACTATACAAGTCTCAAATCTGATAATTCTTACTGTAAATCACCAGTGCTGCTGCAAATAAAGCTGCTAATACTCCATAAGCAAGCAGTAGCTTTGAAGATGCATACAGGCTGCAAATGAAAATAAAACCAATTTACAATTAAGCTAACCTTTAGCCATTTTCCCGCTTAGATGAAACTTCTTTAAAATCGTTAAGACTCATAGAATCAAAAATGAGATAAAATAGATTTTCAAAAACACCACTCACTGAACTTAAAAAATCCATTATTAACCACTAAAATTGTATGATAAATAATTAAATAAACCACCTCCCAAAAATAAAAAACGAAAACACCACAACCAATACTTAAAAACCAAAAATTAACCTTAGATTAATTTTAATTTTCCTTATTAGCCTCTTTGCTTAATTCCCCCAGGACGCTAAATGACTTCTGACAGCCAAGATAATTCCGCTATAATAATAACATTTCATGATCTTATTGCCACGGCGCGTTCCAAAAAAAAATTACTCCTTGCCGTTATCTTGGCCTGTGTATTACTTGCAGGTAGTGTATACTTTTTCAAGACACCCAGTTATAAAACAGAAATACAGCTTTTACCTCCAACCCCCGCTGATCTAATGGCTTATAACTCTGTAGCCTCATCGATAAAAATGATAGGTTTTGGGGCACGTGAGCGAAATTCGAACAAAACTTCCTTAGTGGAAATCTCACCCGACTCTGCTTATCAAATCTTTATTCGTCATCTAACTTCAAATACGATCAAGCAAAGATTCTTCTACGAATACTATCTCCCTGCTCAAAAACGAGAAATAAATTCAGCAGAAGAAGAACTATGGTCTGATCTGAAAAAAGAACTAAGAATCACAATCCCCAAACAACAAAATGAATTTATTTCGACCATAGAAATAACAGGCAAAGACCGGGAGCTAATCTCCTCTTGGGCTAATGAATACATAAATCTGGCGACCAAGGCAAGCAGAGAGCAATTGGCGCAAACCTTAATAGACAACATCCAGATCGAGAGAGACCTAATAGACCAACAGATAGAAGCACTACGAATCACAGCTGAAGACGCGAGATTAAAACGAGTACAACGTTTAAAAGACGCATTGCAGATCGCTAAAGGTAGCGGGCTAGAAGAAGCTCCACTGAGTGGAAATTTAATCACTTCATATAGCGGCGATAATCTCTACATGCGTGGCGTAAAAACCCTTACTTCTGAACTTGAAATAACTCTTACCCGTAGTAATAATGATCCATACATTACAGGCTTAGAAGGTTTGATTATGGATAAAAACCTCTTAAGCATGATATCTATTAATTCCGCGAACATAAAACCCGTTACGATTGACCGTCAGGCTCAGGTCCCAGAAGAGTCGGTGGATTTATCTTGGTTTACTCTCTTAGGCCTCGGTCTAGCTGGAGGTCTTCTCACATGCCTTGCTATAGTGGGCATCATAACTTTAAATCGCAAGATCAATGGTATAGCAGCATGAAGCTTCGTTCCTTTATCCCAGCGACACTTATCGCATCAGATCTACTAGCATTTAATATATCGCCACTGTTGGCGGGATTTTTTCTTTATTTTATTACTACAGACCTTTATAGATATATACCCCAAGCAGAAATAAATTCTCGCTTACTTTGTTACTTTTTACTTTCGCTTCTGACGACAGGCTGGTACGGTTTCAAGCTAAAGCACTACGGAGAAAGACTCCCTTTCTGGTTTGAGCTTAAAGAAATACTAAGAACGATAGTTATATTTTCTATAGTAGATCTTGCCATCATCGCTTTTTCAAAGTGGGAATTTTCACGCTACTTATGGTTTGCCACTTGGATACTCATATTAATCCTTGTCCCCACTTTTCGGATTGCTATTAAATTCGCATGGCAAAAAGCTAATCATTACCGAGTACAAGCCGTTATATTAGGTGGTGGAGAAAATGCCCTTGAAGCATATGAAGCGTTAGAGCGAGAAAAGTATCTAGGTTATGAATTTATTGCCTTATTAACAGTACCGGGAGAAAAATCTCCATTAGCCGATAAACTCCCCCTTCTGACTGAAGAATCAGAGCTCAAGAAACTTCATAACTATCGAAAACTACAATACTTTATTGCCACAGACATTGAGCAAGATAAAACCCGTGAACATTGGATAAAATATTTAACAAGTAATCATTGCCACTCTATTTCCATAATACCTACTACACGTGGCGTTCCTCTCAACAATATTAAAATGTCATTCTTATTCAGTGAAGAAATTTTAATTTTAAATCTTAATACAAGCCTAACACGGTTATCGTCAAAGATACTAAAAAGATTTTTTGATATAACCATATCTTTAATTTTATTATCACTACTCTCTCCAATCTTTTTATTCCTGAGTCTTTTTATTATCAGGGATGGAGGTGCCCCAATGTATGGACATGAAAGGGTGGGGCGTGGTGGAAAAAAATTTAAATGCTGGAAGTTTCGATCTATGCTGAAAAATTCCCAAGAAATTCTTGAGAATATATTAGCTACAGATCCTAGTGCTCGCGCCGAATGGGAAAAAGATTTTAAACTGAAAAATGATCCCCGAATCACGCCTTTAGGCCATTTCATACGTAGGACGAGCATAGATGAGCTACCTCAGCTTTTCAATGTGCTTTTGGGCCAAATGAGCCTAGTAGGACCACGGCCGGTCGTCCAAGAGGAGTTACTTCGCTATGGGGAAAATGCAGACTATTATTTGCTCGCTAAACCAGGCATGACTGGACTTTGGCAAGTTAGTGGTCGCAATGACGTTGATTACGACAAAAGGGTGTACTTCGATGCTTGGTACGTTAAAAATTGGTCCCTATGGAATGATCTCGCCATTCTTTTCAAAACAGTTAATGTAGTTTTAAACCGTAGAGGGGCTTATTAATGCCGTCATCCCCAAAGGATTCTAGTAAAAAAATGCATGCTGGTGACTGTACCTTTAAATATGCATGCATCATACCTACCTATAATGGGCTGAAAGACTTAGAAAGACTTATAACTTCAATTAAAGAGCAAACGCTTTCTACTGACATATTAGTAGTTGACTCCAGCTCAACTGACGGCACTCATGAGTTTGCGTTACAAACTGCAAATCAAGTGGTACAGATATCCGCCAGTCAATTTAACCACGGGGGAACACGGCAATACATGGCTGAGATGTTCCCCGAATATGACATCTTTATATATCTTACGCAGGATGCTTACCTCGCCACACCTGACGCACTTATCCAACTAGTGAGGGAGTTTAAAAATGAAAAGGTAGCAGCTGTCTGTGGGCGACAACTTCCGCATATAGACGCGAATCCTATAGCAGCTCATGCCAGGTTATTCAACTATCCGTCTACATCACATGTACGTAGCGCACAAGACATACCAACTAAAGGTATTAAGGCAGCTTTCATGTCCAATTCATTCTCCGCATACCGAAGAACGGCTTTGCTTGACGTGGGAGGATTTCCGAGTAATGTCATACTATCGGAAGATATGTACGTAGCAGCGAAGATGATCCTAAATGGTTGGCTTATAGCATATGAGGGTACGGCACAATGCCATCACTCACATAACTATACTCTCGTTGAAGAGGCCAAACGCTACTTTGACATAGGAGCTTTTTTTAGCGAACAGCGTTGGCTACTAGAAAGCTTCGGCTCTCCAAAGGGTGAAGGAAAGCGATTTGTAATTTCAGAACTCTTTTATTTATCAAAAAATGCACCCAGCGCTATACCACATGCATTAATACGTGTCTTTTTAAAGCTAACTTTTTACAATATGGGAAAAAAACAAAAATTTATACCTCGTATCTTTAAGAAAAAACTCAGTATGCATAAAAATTACTGGAAAAATTAACGCCTTCTACTATCTCTACAAATAATATTTAACCTTGAAAAGGGCCGAGCCTACCTTTAAAAAAATCACTAATTCCATTTAAGTAGGCTTTAAGCTTTTTCTTTTTTTCTTTCTCAAAGAGAAACACTCTGAAGAGATCTAAAATCAAGGCAGAAAAATCATAGGCAATCATTACTGGAAACTTAAAAAAATACTGTCGATATACCACTAATCTATTTCTTGTAATGTAGTATTTCCTTATAGGACTATAATTAGTTGGGGAAAATTTTAGTGCTCCCCTAGTTACAGTTCGATTCCCTAAAGAGTGTTCTATGCATACGTCTGGACATACAAGCACCTTGTAGCCTTTCAACCATGCCCTCAGGCAATATTCATTATCAACATAATCAATAAAAAAATCAGACCGAAAATCACCTAGTTCTTGCAATGAACTGACTCTATGAAACGCACCAGAGGTAATTATACAAAAAGCCTCTTCTGGCTCACCTTCGCTCTTCAGCTCTTTTCTAATAGGGAGCTGACCGTGTTTAATGGGAAACTTGGCGTACCTATTATTATTCCGATCATAAAATCTAGGCCCAAATATAGCATGCTCGCTCTTTAAATAAGATAAAGAAAGCATATTATTTACATAATTCTGCGGCAAATCAGTATCTTGATCAAGTGTTAGAAGAAAATCAAAATCATTAACTATGGAATACCTACGCGCAAAACTTAGCGCCTCCCCTATCCCCATATTTTTATTTTCTGATACATATAAGATTCGCTGATCCTCCTCATAAGGGTAATCAAATCCACTTCCATTTTCATATGTTGTATTATCATAAACTATTAGAAAATCACACTGAGCAAGTGTATTCTCTACCCTTCTTACTATATCTCTATCAGGGAAATATAAAACCAATAGAGCTACAACCTTTAAACTCATATTTTCTCTCATAGCAAATTTATGTATTTACTTATAAAGGCGTTGCCCAAAAAAGAAAGGCAAAAGAAAAATAAAGAAAAATACATTATCTAAAAAAGCATTAAAAAGCTCACCATTTCTTAAAAATAAAAGAAACCTCAATATCAAGAACGGCACCAAGATACTAGACGTATAGCTTTTATTATAAATCGAGTCAGTGGAAAAATAATCTATAGATGCAGAATAAGCTATATATAATAAAGTAGCCGGCAAAAACCCAGTAATAAAAAATAGAGCAAAGAAACCTAAAGTAGGATTATTCCACCCCCCACCGAGGTGTGATTGAATTGCTTCATTGACACCTAAAGAGCTCAATCCGTCAACTATTCCATACAAATAACTGATGCTGTTATCAATGAAAAATGGAAAAAACATCCATTTCTCAATGAGATACCCCCCTAAAGAGACAGGAGAAAAGTCCTCTATGCTGCCTATTCCTTCGCTGAAGCTTACCCCACGCAGTTTTAGTTGAAAATAAGTTAACAGCACCACTGATATCACTGCTAAAAATACACTACGAAATCTAAAGCTGAATTTAAATTTATTATAGTAGAAAAAAAGAAAAATTAGGTTTAAAAGTACTTGCTCACGCCTAGTAGTAAACCAAATCAAAACCAAAAAAAACAGCGATAGAACCGTAACAAAGAACCTATCTCGAAAATCATAACGATCGTAAAATAAATAATAAAGCCCTATCGGAAACAAAAAAAGCAAAATGTAATACCTGAAAACATTGAGCTCACCATAAATAACACCTATTTTCCCAGGCTCAATAAAATAGAGATTAAATGAATCAAGTAATAAATTAATTTTTAAAGCGGCAAGCATTCCAACCACAACATATATACTAGATATGCTGCACAGCAAACCTCGCGACACCACTGAAAGATCCAGACAAAAAGCATTTCTCATTCTTTTTGCCAATAAACCCAAAAAAACCGAAAGCAAAAAAAACAAGAAAGAAAGAATAAGAATAATCATAGAAACCAGCCAAGCATTCTCGATTCTTATTCCCCCTATACGCAGAAAAAGAGGGGTTTTTACTGTAAGTATTTGATAAATACCCGGAAAAACGAATATTAATAAAAATAAAAAATAAATACTTGTAGAACTAACGTGTAGATTTCTAAACAATCTCCCCCTCCCGCCACACTTTAACGCATCAAAGAAAATTAATGATATTTTCTTGATAAAATAAGAAGAGCTAGATAATCAATAAAAACCCTGATAGACCAGGCTATTGCGGCCCCTATCATTCCATAACCATGAATGAGAATATAGAGCAGCCCTATATACGGAATTAACTCTGCCATATGTAGAAGGGCGGTCACCTTTGAGTGCCCACCTGCTTGAATTACAGCATAAGGTACTTGAGCTAGAGAGTTAAAGAAATAACCCACTAAAAGAATAGAAAGCACAGTTGCAGCTATACCTGTATATGGCTCTCCCATCCATATAAGAAGGATATATTTTGCACCTAGCACTCCTATCAAGGAGACTATTGCACAAGCTGCCCCTACAATCCAATAACTTAACATCGTATCTTTTTTATAGTTTTCGCCTCGTGCACTAATTTTAGGGAAAATCACACGCACTACTGATGTAGGTAGAAAAGAAAGGCGCGAGACAGCCTCAGAAGGGGTGGTATAAAACGCAATGTCCTTTGTTCCAGTAATCGATGATATAAAAAATCTATCAAAGTAAACCATAATTGGACTAATAAGATTACTCACGGTAATCCACCCTCCAAAACCAAGTAACTCTTTAAATGTTCCTGTATAGAACTTAAAGAGCTTAGTCAGAGTGAGCCTAGGTAAGCTCCAAAAATACGCAATAACTAGAGTTAAATACCTTGCCAGAACTAGACCGGCAATCGAAGACACCAAGCTAGGTTGATAAACTACTGCCCCTAATGGCATGACTGCCATCAATAACCCATATATGGACTTTAAAACGTTAAGTTTATAAAATCTCTGGCTGCCTTCTAAGTATGCAAACCATACTGTGCTTAGCAAAAAAGCGGGCATTGCAAGAGCTAACAACTCAAAGCTTTCCTGCGCTTCTCTCATATACTCGGTGGACACGCTTAATATTCTTACTAGGCTACCACTGTAAATGTAGAAGAAAAAGCCAGTCACAAGGCTCAATATAAGCACAACTGCACTTGCAGTGCTTATGATCCTCTTTACCTCTGGTTCGTCTCCCTGTTTCATAGCTACCGAGCGGATGACTGCCCTCGCCATTCCCACATCAAAGACGCTCGCATACCCCATAACTGCGAAGCATAAGGTAAAAATTCCAAATTGCTCGATATCCAAGAGGCGAGCTATAACCCCAAATGCAGGAATAATTGCCAGAGCTGGAAGAATAAACCCAAGCAAATTCCAGACTGAATTTCTTAACAAGCTCATCTTACACCTGAGCTGATCTAACTTGCGACTTCTTCAAATAAGACCAAAAAATAGCTAAGCTTATTAGGAAAAACATAAGTGTATTATTACGATGAAACATAACTTGAGATTGAGACATTACGAAATAACATCCTATTAATGATGTGCCGCTTACCGACGCAAACCTTTCCAAAGATGATATAGAACGCAAACCTCTCAAAAAAAAGATAAATGGATAACCAAGCAAGAGTAGAAAAGGTATTAACCCAACAATTCCACTGAAAACAGTAACCTCCAGTATAGAATTATGAGTATTCGCTAGCCCAGCCATCGTAGCTTTGGAAGGGTCTAGCCTAACCAGCTCTTTTAGCCCCTGTTGATAATCACTATCAGACCAACCGAGCAAAGGTCTCTCGCTAATAATTTCTGTTACATAAGCCCATAAACCAAGGCGCGCTCCTATGGACGTCTCAGTGTTACCATGCCCATAAGCAACAATATCAGTTTTCGCGACCTCTAAACGTTTATGCAGACTGTTGGACTGTGAAGCTATGGTTACTATTGCAGCCCCCCCAATTAGCACGTAAAACAGGAGCTTCTTTAGCTTATCTCTGCTATATAGTGGAGTTATAAATACTATTAAAGCTATAGGAATGGCTACCCAGCCACCACGGCTACCAGAAAGAAAAGACACATATATGCCTATTAACCCACTTATGCTTAAAAATATTTTCCAGTAAGTTGAACTTTTTTCAGGTTGATAAAACAACCCTGCTAAAGAAAACAGCCCCATAAGCAAAGCAATATTTCCGAATTGAATTACACCAGTAAATCCAATTGCACGTTCGAAGTTTAGCCCAATAATTTGCCAAGCACCGACCAGTAACCCCAACCAACAACCTACCGCACAACCAGTCAAAAATAATTTGACATTTGGAGTGAGATACAACATTAACAAAAAAACTGGCACTGACAATATATATCTGGATGACAAATCGATATTACTTAACGAATTCCCATGCAGAAATGAAATCAAGATCATGCATAGACTAGTAAGCGAAAGCAAGACTAGAAGAACTAAGCTTTCTTTAAATTGAAAAAAGCCTTTATATAGGGGTAAAGCCGCTATAGCAGAAATTAAAATAACAACGCTTCCAATTAGTGGCCCACGATTTAAACCAAGATTAAGCGCAAAGAAAAGAAATATGCCCACATTAGAAAGTAAGCTGAGAGTTGAGAGGGGATACATAAATTTAGATGCCTACAATGGAGCCATTTGAGGGGTATACAAGGCTGTCTAATCCACACTGTAAAGCCTTGACAGATTTTTTTCAAAGCAATGACACTGGCAATGCGTATAAATGCAAATCTCTGCTCATACTTCTAGTAAGTGTCGACTTCGAACAGTCCAGCGATATAATAAGCATATTGAAATGAAACTTGCACTTTACCGCGGGTTCGGCTTGCAGCCCATAGACAAGCTGGTTAGCGGGACGAGTATAATCCCTCCAGCCTCCGTTTAGGAACGGAGTAGACTCGATGTGCCGCCAAGCCTAACGAACCACTGATATCGTCTATATCTATATAGTCAAGCAGTATGAGTTCTATTTTTGCGAAAGGCACATCAGTAATCTAACTATTTATCCTTCCTATCTCCGAGTACTTCACAGAAACCTAACTCAATTGCGTACGGTGCCTTTTCCATGACAACCCCACTACGTATTCTGGTGACCGGCGGTGCTGGCTTCATCGGCTCTGCCGTTATTCGCTACCTCATTCAGACCACTCCTAACTTGGTCCTGAATGTAGATAAGCTTACCTACGCTGGTAACACTGACTCGCTCGCGCCTATCCAAAACAACGAACGCTATCAATTCGCTCGCGCTGATATCTGCGATGCCTCCAGCATGGCCCAGCTATTTAGCCAGTTTCAACCAGACGCTATCATGCATCTAGCCGCTGAGTCTCACGTAGACCGCTCAATAGATGGTCCCGCAGAGTTCATACAGACCAATATCGTAGGCACCTATACACTACTGGAGGCAGCTCGCAAGTACTGGGCTGGCTTAGACGATACGCGCAAGAAAAGCTTTCGGTTCCATCACATATCCACAGACGAAGTTTATGGCGATTTGGATGGTACAGGCGACCTTTTTTTGGAAACTACGCCTTACGCTCCCAGCTCACCTTACTCTGCGAGCAAGGCCAGTTCGGACCACATTGTTCGCGCTTGGCATCGCACGTATGGCCTACCTGTGATAGTAACGAACTGTTCTAACAATTATGGTCCCTACCACTTTCCCGAAAAACTGATACCTCACGTCATCCTTAACGCACTACGAGGCAAGCCGCTGCCCATTTATGGGAAGGGCGATCAGGTGCGCGACTGGTTGTACGTAGAAGACCATGCTCGAGCATTGGTGGAAGTAGTAACTCATGGCCAAGTGGGTGAAACTTATAATATTGGAGGGCATAACGAGAAGCAGAATCTGGAAGTAGTGCACAGCATCTGTACTATTCTAGAAGAACTCGCTCCCAATAAACCTGATGGAGTGAACCACTACGCGGATCTCATCACATTTGTTACTGATCGTCCCGGTCACGACAAGCGCTACGCTATCGATGCAAGCAAGATAGCTCAGCAGCTAGGTTGGACACCCCAAGAGACCTTTGAGTCGGGGTTAAAAAAGACAGTAACTTGGTATTTGGAAAACTCCCACTGGTGGAAACGTGTGCTAAACGGCAGCTACCGCCTGACACGTATAGGAAACAAAGTATGAAAGGCATTATCTTGGCCGGTGGTTCGGGCACACGACTGCATCCAATCACTATGGGGGTCTCCAAGCAGTTGCTTCCGATTTATGACAAACCCATGATCTTCTACCCCCTGTCAGTACTGATGCTTGCTGGCATACGCGAGGTATTGATCATCTCCACCCCCGAAGACTTACCCAACTTTCAGAAGCTGCTTGGCGACGGCAGTCGTTACGGCGTGAAACTTAGCTACGCTGAACAGCCCTCCCCCGATGGACTCGCACAAGCCTTCATCATCGGAGAAGAATTCATCGGACAAGATAGTGTTAGCCTGATTCTGGGAGACAACATCTTCTACGGCTACGGTTTCAGCCAGATGCTGAAGGAGGCAGCAGCTCGCAAAACTGGAGCTACTGTATTTGGTTACCAAGTGAACGATCCAGAACGATTCGGCGTTGTGGAGTTCGACAGTCAGGGGAAAGCGCTTTCTATCGAGGAAAAACCAGTAAAACCTAAGTCCAACTTTGCTGTGACCGGGCTCTACTTCTATGATAATCGCGTTGTCGAGATTGCTCACCAGGTCAAGCCCTCTACCCGCGGCGAGTTAGAAATTACAGACGTTAATAACGCCTACCTGCAATCGGGTGATCTTCATGTGTCCCTGTTGGGCCGAGGCTTTGCTTGGCTTGACACTGGGACTCATGAAAGCCTACTGGAAGCTGGCACCTTTGTGCGAACCATTGAACATCGTCAAGGGCTCAAGGTAGCCTGCCTGGAAGAAATAGCTTTTCGTAATGGGTGGCTCACTCGAGAACATTTGCGAAGTCAGGGTCAAGCTCTGTCTAAGACAGGGTACGGCCAGTATCTGATCAAACTCGCCGAGGAGCACGCATGAACGTCATAGAAACAAAACTACCTGGGGTTCTGGTTATTGAGCCTAAAGTCTTCGGTGACCATCGAGGCTTTTTCAAAGAGACCTTCAACGCCCAACGCTATCAAGAACTAGCAGGGATCAAGCTAGCCTTCGTTCAGGACAATCAGTCACGCTCCGAACATGGCGTACTTCGCGGCCTACATTTCCAGAAGACCCGCCCACAAGGGAAATTGGTAGGAGTCAGTAGAGGCAGCGTTTATGATGTTGCGGTCGATATCAACCCGACCTCTCCTACATTCGGTCAGTATGTTGGAGTCGAGCTCAGCGATACAAATCACCGTCAGCTTTGGATACCGCCAGGCTATGCACATGGTTTTTGCGTCCTCTCGGATGTGGCTGACTTCACTTATAAGTGTACGGACTACTATCAACCAGAGGATGAAGGCGGCCTAGCCTGGGATTGTGCTAAGGTGGCAATCGATTGGCCTATAACGAGTCCAAAACTTTCTGAAAAAGATAAGCACTACCCAAGCTTGAGCGAGCTGGCACAAGCACGGCAAGGATAAACGTATTATGCCCACGCAAAAAATTCTTATCACAGGCTCACAGGGACAGCTTGGGCAATCTTTGGACTGGTTGCAAAATCAAGGTCAAACACCAGGTCAGTCGTTAATTCTAATGAGTCGAGCGGAACTTGATATTACTCGACCAGAGGCTATCGAAGCCGCACTGTCTAAACACCGACCCAACATCCTAATAAACGCTGCTGCCTACACCGCCGTGGACAAGGCCGAGTCCGAGCCGGAACAGGCGATGCAACTCAACGGATTAGCGCCCGGCCTACTAGCCCAAGCGTGCACGCTAAATGGGGTAAGGCTATTGCACGTATCCACTGACTATGTATTCGACGGCATAAAGGCGGACCCCTACCAAGAAGACGCCTCTACCCATCCAGCTAGCGAATACGGTCGCAGCAAGCGAGCCGGAGAGCTAGCGGTTCTGGACTGTGCACCAAGCGCCATTATTCTGCGCACCAGCTGGGTCTTCAGCCAATTTGGCAATAACTTCCTGAAGACAATGCTGCGCCTAGGTGCAGAGCGCGAAAACCTGAGCATCGTGGCCGACCAGACCGGCGGTCCCACCTATGCGCCACATATTGCCCGGGTGCTACTGGACCTGGCAGCACGCTCCGAAGCCCCAAGCGGAATCTACCATTTTGCCGGTGAACCCGCTGTCAGTTGGTATGACTTTGCTATAGAGATCTTCAGCCAGGCTCAAGCTTGCGGCTACTTAAGCCACATCCCGACACTAGAGCCCATCCCCACCAGTGCCTACCCTACCGCCGCCCGCCGTCCTACCAATTCAACATTACGGCAGGACATACTGGATAACGTTCTGGGACGGAAACACATACCGCGCAACTGGCGGGATGGTATTCAGGAAAGCTTGCAAATGCTGCTACAGGAAAAGAAAACCAAGAGGCAATAAAACAGAGAAATGAGATCACAACTCAGGGAGCTTGCTAGCTTGTCAACAGCCCCTCAGCGGCTAAGCTGAAGTGGTGGCGAAAAATTCGAGTGAGCAAGACCATGAATAAAAACCCCATGCCCAATGACCTGGAGTATGTTCCGTATTGCCGACGTTCCACCGACTCCCAGGTCTACCATTCTGATCGAGGATCGCGAAACACTTCTATCCGCTATACCGACCACCTAGCCGAAGTAGGCATCGAGCTATCTGTTGGCAGCCGTGGCAATAGATACAACCTTGGTTCAGCTGAAGAGCTCTATCATCGCACTCGCCCTGAAGCCATGCCGATAAATGCTGTACTGCCCCCCTCCTCGAGTCTTGAGGCAGTTCATACCGTCAGCAAACTATAGGGATAGATGATGCCCAATCGACGCTGTAGCAAAATATGAGACATGCACAACACGAATCTACCGACGCAAAAAAGCCACCCCTAAGGGTGGCTTTTTCACGGATGCTACCGACTTGAGCTTAGTGCTTGCGCGCGTTGCTCAAGCGACGTGCTGCGGCAGCTTGAGCGGCCAGCATGGCCAGCTCGGCTTCCACAACAGCAATATCGGCCTTGTCCTTGGTGTTACGCAGGGCTTCTTCCGCATGCTTGCGGGCTTCCAGCGCCTTTGCTTCATCCAGGTCTTGTGCGCGAATCGCGGTATCCGACAATACAGTGACTTTCCCAGGCTGAACCTCGAGTATGCCGCCAGCGACAAAGATATGCTCTTCGCTGCCATCGTCCATAACGATCTTCAGCGTGCCGGGACGAATCCGCGAGATCAGTGGAGTGTGACCGGGCAAAATACCCAGCTCCCCAGCCTCGCCGGGCAGTGCCACGAACTTTGCTTCACCAGCAAAGATCGATTCTTCAGCACTAACCACGTCAACATGAAGCTTAGCCATGAGTAATCCTTATTACTGAATAGTCTTGGCTTTTTCGAAAGCCTCGTCGATCGAACCGACCATGTAGAACGCCTGTTCTGGCAGTGCATCACACTCGCCGTCGACGATCATCTTGAAGCCGCGCAGGGTTTCAGCCAGTGGAACGTACTTACCAGGCGAGCCGGTAAACACTTCTGCCACGTGGAAAGGCTGAGACAGGAAGCGCTGGATCTTACGAGCGCGGGCAACAGCCTGCTTGTCTTCTGGAGACAACTCGTCCATACCCAGAATCGCGATAATGTCACGCAACTCCTTGTAGCGCTGCAGCGTTTGCTGAACACCGCGAGCCACTGCGTAGTGCTCTTCGCCCACAATTTGTGGATCCAGCTGACGGCTGGTGGAGTCCAGAGGGTCCACAGCGGGGTAAATACCCAGAGCAGCAATGTCACGCGACAACACAACGGTGGAGTCCAAGTGCAAGAAGGTCGTAGCAGGCGATGGGTCAGTCAAGTCATCGGCTGGAACGTAAACGGCCTGGATGGACGTAATCGAACCGGTCTTGGTGGAGGTAATGCGCTCTTGCAGCTTACCCATTTCCTCGGCCAGCGTAGGCTGGTAACCCACTGCGGAAGGCATACGACCCAGCAAAGCGGACACTTCGGTACCGGCTAGCGTGTAGCGGTAGATGTTGTCCACAAAGAACAGGATGTCACGGCCTTCGTCACGGAACTTCTCGGCCATGGTCAGACCGGACAGTGCCACACGCAGACGGTTGCCTGGAGGTTCGTTCATCTGACCGAACACCATGGCCACTTTGGACTCGCTCAGGTTATCCATCTGGATAACGCCAGCATCGGCCATTTCGTGGTAGAAGTCGTTACCTTCACGGGTACGCTCACCCACACCGGCAAACACGGACAGACCGCTGTGTGCCTTGGCGATGTTGTTGATCAGCTCCAGCATGTTCACGGTCTTGCCCACACCGGCACCACCGAACAGACCAACCTTACCACCCTTGGCGAACGGGCAAACCAGGTCAATCACTTTAATGCCGGTTTCCAGCAGCTCTACGGAAGGCGACAGTTCGTCGAAAGTAGGCGCAGGCTGGTGAATGGCGCGACGCTCGTCGGACTGGATAGGACCGACTTCGTCAATGGGGCGACCCAGAACGTCCATAATGCGACCCAGGGTGCCGACACCCACGGGAACGGAGATGGGAGCGCCCGAACCGGCCACTTCCATACCGCGGCGCAGGCCGTCGCTGGAACCCATGGCGATGGTGCGAACTACACCGTCACCCAATTGTTGCTGTACTTCAAAAGTCAGGCCTTTTTCTGCGAAAGCCGAACTTTCGTCAACGAGCGTCAATGCTTCGTAGACTTTAGGGATGCTGTCGCGGGGGAACTGAATATCCACCACGGCGCCGATGCACTGAACGATGGTACCGTTGCTCATGTTGAGTCCTTGCAATATAACTTTGATGGTGTGCCTTGCCGTGATTACACAGCGGCGGCACCCCCCACGATTTCAGAGATTTCTTTCGTAATCGCTGCCTGGCGGGTCTTGTTATAGACCAGCTGAAGATCGGCAATAACGGTCTTGGCGTTGTCCGAAGCGGCTTTCATCGCCACCATACGAGCAGACTGCTCGGAGGCCATGTTCTCGGCAACGGCCTGATACACCAGACCCTCTACGTAACGCAGCAACAAGTCATCAATAACCGACTTGGCATCGGGTTCGTAGATGTAATCCCAACCGTATTCGGAAGAGTTGACGCTTTCTTGCGCGACTACCTGATCACCAGCCTGGAAAGGATCTTTCAGACCGGAAGGCAGAGGCAGCAAGCGAATAAATGTTGGGTCCTGCTTCATCGTATTGACAAAGCGGCTGGTCGCCAGATAAACAGCATCAATGCGGCCTTCCACGAAGTCGTCGATCTGCACCTTGATGGCGCCAATCAGACGTTCCAGGTTAGGCGCGTCGCCCAAACCCACTTCCTGAGAAACCAGATTGGCACCAACACGCGCCAATGTTCCAGCAGCTTTACCACCCAGAGCCGTCGTCTGAACCTTAATACCCTTGTCCTCAAACTCGCGAACACGCGCAAGTACCAGACGCAGAATATTGGTGTTCAGGCCGCCACACAGACCTTTGTCCGTGCTGACAACCACGATGCCTACCGATTTGACTTCGGCAGGCTCAACCATGTAGGGGTGAGTGTAGTCGGGGTGCGCCTGCATCAGATGCGAAGCAATCTCGCGCACCTTGTCTGCATAGGGACGGCCAGCACGCATCCGCTCTTGCGCCTTGCGCATCTTGGATGCCGCCACCATCTCCATGGCTTTGGTGATCTTGGACGTGTTTTGCACGCTCTTGATCTTAGTACGAATTTCCTTGATTCCGGCCATCACACTTTCCTGTAAGGGCATTATCGGGAGCCAGACTAGGCTGTCGACTCCCGCTAATCATGACGCCGGGGTTTCCGGCGCCTGCCAACAATGATTAGAAAGCGCCGTGCTTTTTGAAGTCCTGGATGGCTGTAACCAACTCAGCCTCGTCTTCTTTAACCAGTTCCTTCTTGCTTTCGATACGCTCAACCAGGGCAGCGAACTTGCTGCGCAGGTGGTCTTTCAGGCCTTTCTCGAAAGGCAGAACCTGAGCGACTTCCAGATCGTCGAAGTAACCGTTGTTCACAGCGTACAGGCTCACGGCCAGTTCCCACACAGCCAGAGGCTGGTACTGGGGTTGCTTGAGCAGTTCGACCACCCGCTTACCACGTTCCAGCTGGCGACGGGTTGCGTCATCCAGGTCAGAAGCGAACTGAGCAAACGCAGCCAATTCACGGTACTGAGCCAAGTCGGTACGAATACCGCCGGACAGCTTCTTGATGACCTTGGTTTGAGCAGCGCCACCCACGCGGGACACCGAAATACCGGCGTTAATAGCGGGACGAACACCAGCGTTGAACAGGTCGGACTCCAGGAAGATCTGACCGTCAGTAATCGAAATCACGTTGGTTGGAACGAAAGCGGAAACGTCACCGGCTTGCGTTTCAATGATAGGCAGTGCGGTCAACGAACCGGTCTTGCCTTTCACTTCACCGTTAGTGAATTTTTCTACGTACTCGGCGTTCACACGAGCAGCGCGCTCGAGCAGACGGGAGTGCAGGTAGAACACGTCACCGGGGTAGGCTTCACGGCCTGGTGGGCGACGCAGCAACAGGGATACTTGACGGTAGGCCCAAGCTTGCTTGGTCAAGTCGTCATAAATGATCAGGGCGTCTTCGCCACGATCACGGAAGTATTCACCCATGGTGCAACCGGAGTAAGGAGCCAGGTATTGCATGGCGGCGGACTCGGAAGCCGAGGCGGCCACAACAATCGTGTACTCCAGAGCACCGTGCTCTTCGAGCTTGCGCACCACGTTGTTGATCGTGGAAGCTTTTTGGCCCACGGCAACGTAGATACATTTAACGCCATTGCCCTTTTGAGCAATGATGGTGTCCACAGCCACGGCAGTTTTACCGGTCTGACGGTCACCAATGATCAGTTCGCGCTGACCACGGCCGATTGGCACCATGGAGTCCACGGCTTTCGTGCCGGTCTGCATGGGCTGGGAGACGGACTCACGGGCGATAACGCCAGGAGCCACTTTCTCGATGACGTCAGTCATCTTGGCGTTGATCGGGCCCTTGCCGTCGATAGGCATACCCAGAGTATCAACCACACGACCCAGCAGTTCGGGGCCAACGGGTACTTCCAGAATACGGCCAGTTGTTTTAACTGCGTCGCCTTCGGAAACACCGGTGTATTCACCCAGAATCACGGCGCCGACAGAGTCGCGCTCGAGGTTAAGGGCCAGACCGAACGTGTTGTTCGGAAATTCGAGCATTTCGCCCTGCATCACATCGGACAAACCGTGGATGCGCGTAATACCGTCGGTCACGGATACGACCGTGCCTTGTGTACGAACGTCAGTCGACGCACCCAGGCCTTCGATGCGGCTCTTGAGCAGTTCGCTGATCTCGGACGGATTAAGTTGCATGTTCAGACTCCTGAAATCCTGTTTACTGACTCGCGCTATGCGGTCAGCGTATCGCGCATGCTGGCCAGCCGGGCCTGCACGGAAGTGTCGAGCACCTGGTCACCAACAATCACCCGAATACCGCCGATAAGGTCAGCGTCGACGGTCACAGTCGGTTTTAGCTTCAGGCCAAACTTTTTCTCCAGCCCAGCGGTCAGCTCAGCAACCTGAGCCTCAGCCATCGGGAAAGCACTGATAATCTGTGCCTGCGCCGTGCCTTCGAGTTGGTGTTTCAATAGATCAAACTGTTCTGCAATTTGTGGCAACAGCAAGATGCGCTGGTTATCCACCAACAATTGAAGAAAGTTGCGAGCCTTTTCGGTGACCTGTGACTTAACCAGGCCCGTAAAGAGTTCGAGTCGCTGCCCGTTATTCAGGCGCGGATCGTTCAGTGCCTCGCGCACATCGTGGAGACCGGCCACCTGAGCCATTTCGGACAACAGGGCCGACCACGATTCGAGGCCCTGGCTGTCGTCGCGTACGGCGGCGAACAGGGCTTCGGCGTAAGGTCTGGCAATAGTCGATAGTTCAGCCATGGCCTGCCTTGATGTTAAAGTTCTGCCTTGAGCTGCTCGAGCAGCTGGGCGTGCGCATTCGCGTCAACTTCGCGTCGCAAGATTTGCTCGGCACCCTTGACAGCCAAGGCAGCCACTTCGCTACGCAGACCTTCACGTACGCGTTGCACTTCCTGGTTAGCGTCTTGCTGGGCCTGCGCAATAATGCGGGCTTTTTCGGCTTCGGCTTCACGACGAGCTTGCTCCAAAAGAGCAGTCGCTTGTTTTTCAGCGTCGACAATGCGTTGATGGTTTTCGGACTTGGCCGAAGCGTCCATCAGGCTGATACGCGCTTGGGCCTGTGCCAGATCGGCCTTGCCTTTATCGGCAGCAGCCAAACCATCAGCGATTTTCTGACGACGATCATCGATTGCTTTCGTCAGTGGCGGCCATACGAATTTCATCGTAAACCAGGCCAAAACGAAAAACACGATCATCTGAAAAAAGAGAGTCGCGTTTAAATTCACGGTCGTATCCCTTCAATACCACGTGTGTAGGAAGCGGTATGCGTCCTGACACATGTATGTTCAAGTCGACAAGCGGTGCATGATCAAACCGAGCAACACACCGCTAACGACGACTGCCTGCCCGTCTGCCAAAAGCGGCAACGGACTCGCCTTATTACCCAACGAATGGGTTGGCGAATGCAAACAACATGGCGATACCGACACCGATCAGGAAAGCAGCATCGATCAGACCGGCCAACAGGAACATCTTGGTTTGCAGAGCGTTCATCAGTTCAGGCTGACGAGCCGATGCTTCCAGATATTTACCACCCATCAGGGCGATACCAATGCAAGCGCCAAAAGCGCCCAGACCGATGATGATACCGCAAGCAAGAGCAACGAGAGCTACGTTGGTCATGACAACTCCTTGGTTAAAAATCAGGTGTAATTCAAAAAAATCAAAGCGTTAGCAGGCCAGGCCTGCTCCCCCCAACCAGACACCATTGTCCAGTCGGAATCGGATTAATGGCCTTCGTGTGCTTGTCCAATATAGACAAGGGTGAGCATCATGAAGATGAACGCCTGGAGCAACACAATCAGAATGTGGAAGATTGCCCACACAGAACCGGCCAGAATGTGACCGATACCCAGTCCCAGGCTGGCGCCATTAAACCCTGTCCATGCGCCACCCAGCAGAGCGATCAACATGAAAACCAGTTCACCGGCAAACATATTGCCGAACAACCGCATGCCCAAGGACACGGACTTGGCCGCGTATTCGATGCAGTTCAGCAAGAAGTTGAAAGGTGCCAGCACAACAGCCATCAGGCCTGTGGCAGTGAACGGTGCAGTAAACAGCTCTTTGACGAAGCCGCCGGGGTGCTTGATCTTGATGCCGTAGTAGAACATCAGCAGCAGCACGCCCATGGACATGCCCATAGGCACGTTCAAGTCAGCGGTTGGCAAAATACGGTGGTAGTACAGAGGGTCGCCATGTTCGGCGGCCAGACCGGTCTGGATGAAGATCCAGCCCAGACCATCAACGGGCAGCAAGTCCAGCACGTTCATCATGACGATCCACAGGAACACGGTCAGCGCCAGGGGCGAGACGAACTTCCGGGACTCAGCGTTAGGAACGATGGATTTGGCCTGGTCTTCAACCCAATCGACCAGCATTTCTACAAAAGACTGCAAGCGGCCTGGTACGCCGGCTGTTGCGGCCGAAGCGGCGCGCCACAGAAAGAAAACCACAACCAGACCCATCAGCAGGGACCAGAACATGGAGTCGTAGTTAATGACACCGAAGTTGGCCAGAACATCCTGTTTTTCACCCAAGTTGTTCAAGTGAACCAAGTGATGCTGGATGTACCCTGACTGAGGCGAAATATCACTAGCAGCAGCCATCTGTATTTACCCTGTGATGTATACGTTATGGGACGAGCCCGTGAAACAAAAATTCGTTATGGCAGCTTGCGGAAAAACAGCAGCAGCACATATCCCTTCAAGACACACAGCAGGCCAAAGAGCAAGGCAGGCCAAACTAACCAGCCCGTGTTTGCCATGGCAGCCGTTGCCAGTGTCAATACCGCAAAACCGAGTTTGAACGCCTCCCCCCAGAAGAAGGAAAGCGCCCCGGCGTTGCCGCCGCCCATCAAACCCAGCAAAAGACGCAATGCGAACAATGCGTTAGGCACAAAATAAGCAGCCGCACCAATCAGTGCTGAGGCTGCTGCATATGCGCCGGAAATCCATGCCGACAGGCCAATTGCCACCAGACCCATAAAAGCCTGGGCAACAAGTGCGCGCACAATTCCTTGCCCTGCCCGGCGAGCCATGCGGCTACGTTGCTCGGGCGTAAGTACTACGGGTTCCGGAAATGGTGGCTTGTCCCCTGCTGCCTGCACCGTGGCTGTGGTGCCTGTCTGCTGATAAATCGGCTGATTCATAGTAGGAAACAATCAGATAACGTTGTGTGGGTGGATGTACTGCAAAGGCCTTGGCCAATCCATCCGCGCAATATTATCGGCCCCTTTCAAAAGCCGGTGTCGTCAAACCCATAAAGTATAGCGTCTTTTTTTTGTTGTAAGCAAATTCAGCCTTGCTTGTTTGATACTTAATGCAAGGCTGATTTACGCAATCTCAATGGCATCAAGGGGTAAGCTTATTTTGTAACATTGCAGTGCAGCAATTTTACAACACACCCCTTGTTTTATCAGCGATTGAGAAACTTAGCGGTGCTTGAACTCGGGCTTGCGCTTCTCGACAAAGGCACGCATGCCTTCCTTCTGATCCTCTGTGGCAAACAAGCCATGGAAGTTGCGGCGCTCGAACAGCAGACCTTCTTCCAGCGACGATTCAAAAGCACGGTTCACGCACTCCTTGGCCATCAGGACAGACGGCAGGGACATGCTGGAAATAACCGTGGCGGCGTCCAATGCCTCTTCAATCAGCTTGTCGGCAGGCACCACGCGCGACACCAGACCAGAGCGCTCGGCCTCTTCGGCATTCATCATGCGCGAAGTCAGGATCAGATCCATGGCCTTGGCCTTGCCCACGGCGCGGGGCAGACGCTGCGTACCACCGAAACCGGGGATGACGCCCAGCTTGATTTCTGGCTGACCGAAACGAGCCGAATCAGCGGCAATGATGAAGTCGCACAGCATGGCCAGTTCGCAGCCACCGCCCAAGGCATAGCCAGCGACGGCGGCAATAATGGGCTTGCGGAAACGGCGCAGTTCTTCCCACTGGCCACCCAGATAGTCCTGGGAGCTGACATCGTGGTAATTCCAGTCTTTCATGGCGCCGATATCGGCACCGGCGGCAAAGGCTTTTTCGTTACCGGTCAGCACGATACAACCGATTTCGTTGTCGGCATCGTATTTCTTTAACAGGGCATACAACTCGGCGATCAGCTCGTTATTGAGCGCATTCAAAGCCTTGGGCCGATTTAATGTCAATAAAGCAACACGACCATGCACCTCTGCTTTGACTAAGGGTTCGTTCATGCTGACTCCCAGAAAAATTAAATAGAATAGGGGAATGGAACCTACACCCGTACTTTACCGTGCCGAGCCGACAGATCTCGCCGGCCACCGCCTGACTGTCCAGATACAGATCACTTCCCCCCAAACAGATGGCCAGATCTTGAGCCTTCCGGCCTGGATCCCTGGCAGCTACCTGATCCGCGACTTCTCGCGTCAGATCGAAAGCATAGCCGCCTTCTCCGGCGAAAAGCCGGTTTCCATCCGCAAGCTGGACAACCATCGCTGGCAGTGCGAACCCTGCGAGGGCCCCTTGAGCATTCAGTACCAGGTCTATGCCTGGGACCTGTCCGTACGAGGCGCGCATATTGATCAGACCCATGCTTTCTTTAATGGCACCAGCGCCCTGCTGGCCGTTGAGGGCCAGACTGAACAGCCTTGCCTGCTGGAACTGGTGTCCAACGAGGACATGGAAGACTGGCAGGTTTACACCAGCCTGCCCGAGGCCACCGGCATTCCAGGCGCGGCAGAGCGCTATGGTTTTGGCCTGTACCGCGCCAGCAATTACGACGAGTTGATCGACCACCCCATTGAAATGGGCACTCCCCAGGTCATCAGCTTCTTTGCCCACGGCGCTGAACACGAACTGGTCTTTACTGGCGTCATCCCGAACCTGGACCTGCCCCGCATTGCCCGTGACGTAGAGAAAATCTGTGCCGAGCAAATCGCCTTTTTCGAACCTGAAACCCGTCGCGCGCCCTTCCTGGATTGCAGCTCGCGCTACGTGTTCATGACCATGGTGACCGATGACGGTTACGGCGGACTGGAGCATCGCGCCTCGACCGCCCTGATGGCTTCGCGTCGAGACCTGCCTACTCAGGGCCAGGACAAATCGGTGAAAAGCGCGGGCTACCAGACCTTTTTGGGCCTGGTCAGCCATGAGTACTTCCATACCTGGAACGTCAAACGCATCAAGCCCGCCGTCTTCGCACCCTACGACCTGAGCCGTGAAAACCACACCCGCTTGCTATGGGTGTTTGAAGGCTTCACCTCGTACTACGACGATTTGATGCTGCTGCGCTCGGGCGTGCTGAGCGAAGCCGACTACCTGAAGCTGCTGGCCAAGAACATCAATGCCGTTGAGCGTGGCCCCGGGCGCTTCAAGCAGTCCGCCGCACAAAGCTCTTTTGACGCCTGGACGCGCTATTACAAGCAGGACGAGAACTCCCCCAACGCACTGGTCAGCTATTACAGCAAGGGCGCACTGATCGCCCTGGGCCTGGACCTGTGCATTCGCAGCCATACCCAGCAGGCCAAGGGGTTGGACGATGTGATGCTCTTGATGTGGGAACGCTATGGGCGCGACTTCTATCAAGGCAAGCCTCGCGGCATCCCAGAGGACGCCATGCCAGCGCTGATTCTGGAGGCAACTGGCTATGACGCCACAGACTTCATTGCCCGCTATGTGGAAGGCTGCGAGGACCTGCCCCTGAAGCCCTGGCTGGCCGAACAAGGCCTGAAGCTGGAATGGCAAGCCTCCTCCAAGCTGCCCAGTCTGAACGCCCGCTTGCGCCAAAGCGCAGGCCAATGCCAACTGGCCACGGTATTTACTGATGGCGCAGCACATCAAGCCGGGCTGTCTGCCGGTGATGCCCTGGTCGCTATTGACGGCTTGCGTGTCAGTGACACCGCCAGCCTGGAGCGCCTGCTGGCAGCCTATGAACCCGGCCAGACCGTACAAGTTCACGCCTTCCGCCGCGATGAACTACACTGCTTCACGCTACAACTGGCGCGCCCTGCTCTGGACGAATGCGTCCTGAGCCGCCTGTCCTGATCTTCTTTCCAGGCCCGCCAACCATGGCGGGCCTGCTACTTTGTTTTTGCCATGACTACACGCCGTATATTCATCAACAATCTGGTGGTGCAAGCCTCTATCGGCATGCTGGACCACGAACTGGTTCACCGCCAGCCCCTGCATATTGATGCCGAATTCGACACCACCATTACGCAGGACGTTCAGGACGAGGACATCGGGACCGTGTTGGACTACCGTCAGCTGCGCGAGGCACTGATCGACGTCAGCACCACGGAACACACGAATCTGCTGGAAACACTGGTAGAGCGCTTGGCTGAGCGCATCCAGAATGATTTCCCGACCGTGGAACGCGTTAAAATCCGCGCCAGCAAACCCGAGGCCTTTGCCGACTGTGATGCCGTCGGCATCGAGATTGAACGCAGCCGCTAAAGCCCCCTGCCCCGCCTCTGGCTGGGGCTACGACGACACTTCTTTCCGCTTTTCCTTATGTCCCAAGACACCAGCACCCTCCCTCCTTCCGAAACCGAGACTCCCGTGTTTGCCAGCAAAGCTGAACGCAAGCAGCGCGTCAATGACAACAAGCTGAGCAAACGCATCATGCGTGAGGTGGGCCGCGCCATCGGTGACTTCAACATGATCGAGGAAGGCGACAAGATCATGGTCTGCCTGTCTGGCGGCAAGGATTCCTACGGCCTGCTGGACGTGCTGATGACTTTGCAAAAGCGCGCTCCGATCAAGTTCGACATCGTGGCCGTGAACCTGGACCAGAAACAGCCCGGTTTCCCTGACCACATCCTGCCCGAGTATCTGGAAAAGCTGGGCGTGCCCTATCACATCGAAACTCAGGACACGTACTCGGTGGTGACGCGCGTGATTGCCGAAGGCAAGACCATGTGCTCGCTGTGCTCGCGTTTGCGTCGCGGCATCTTGTACCGTGTCGCCAAGGAACTGGGTGCCACCAAGATCGCCCTAGGCCATCATCGAGATGACATTCTGGCTACCTTCTTCCTGAACCTGTTTTACGGTGGCCGCATGAAAGGCATGCCACCCAAGCTGATGTCGGACAATGGCGAACACATCGTGATCCGCCCTCTGGCCTATGTACCCGAGAAGGACCTGATCGCCTACGCCAAGCTGAAAGAATTCCCCATCATCCCCTGTAACTTGTGCGGTTCGCAGGAAAACCTGAAGCGCCAGGAGATCAACCGCATGATTGCGGAATGGGACAAGAAATTCCCGCACCGTTCCTGGAACGTGTTTGGAGCTCTGACACGCGTGGTGCCTTCGCACCTGATGGACCCCAAGCTGCATAACTTTGCAGACCTGAAGGTCACAGGCCAGGCCGATCCGGAAGGCGATAAAGGCTTTGATCAGGATTATTTTGACGATCACCTGCCCGAAAGCTTGCTGGCCGCAGGCTTTGAGGAAGATAACGACGACGCTACTCCGGGCGTGCGTCAGGATGCCTTCACACCTGCTCAGCCTGCCGCTTCCGGTGAACAGCAGATTGTGTTCATGAGCAAGCGTCGTTCCGGCCAATAAACATGACACGCGGCTTAGCGTAGCGCTTGCCGCCTGCAAATACACAAGCGACAGACAATAAAAAGCCCCGATATAAACCGCTAGTGTCTGGAATGATATCCAGATTGTGGAGGTTTATATCGGGGCTTTTTTTGCGCCCGCTGAACGACTATCAGGCCTTAGCTCGGTTTTTGCGAACCATCCCAGCGTTCACCGGACACCTGAATATCGAACAATTCCAACACCCGCATCACCGTGTGATCGACAATATCATCGATGTTTTTGGGTCGCAGGTAAAACGCGGGCATAGGCGGGAAGATGATCCCGCCCATCTCCGTCACGGCCGTCATATTGCGCAAATGCGCCAGATTGAATGGCGTTTCACGCACCATCATCACCAAACGACGACGCTCTTTCAAGGTAACGTCGGCAGCCCGGGTAATCAGGTTGTCAGACAAACCATGCGCCACGGCGGCCAGCGTACGCATCGAGCACGGCACAATCACCATGCCCGCCGTAGGAAAACTGCCACTGGCCAAGGTTGCACCCACATCGCGGAAGCTGTGCACCTGATCGGCCAGAGCCTGAATCTCGTGCCTGCCGATATCCAGCTCATATTTGATGTTCAGCACCCCGGAGGGCGAGATCACCAAATGAGTTTCCACATCCGGACAGGACTGCAGCACTTGCAGCAGGCGCACGGTGTAGACCGCCCCGGTGGCCCCGGTCATGCCGATGACCAGGCGTCGCTTGGTGCTCACTCCAGAGCCCCAGCCTCGCGCAGCATGGTTTCCAGTTCGCCGTTTTCGTACATTTCAGACACGATGTCCGAACCGCCGACGAATTCGCCCTTGATGTACAGCTGGGGGATGGTGGGCCAGTTGGAGAAGTCCTTGATGCCCTGACGCACTTCGGCGTCGTCCAGCACGTTGACCACAACCACCTGGCTCAGGCCAACAGCGCGCAGAATCTGCACGGTGCGTGCGGAGAAACCACACTGAGGAGCTTGAGCTGTGCCCTTCATAAACAGCACAACGGGGTTTTCCGTTACGGTTTCGCGGATGAAATCTTGAACTTCACTCATGATGTTCTCTTAAGAAAAGAATTAACACTGTCCACCTGTGACCCGCCGGATTCCTGCCAGATCCTCATAACTGATGACCTGTTTGAACCCTGCCTGCCGCAGCATATTTTGCACATGGTCGGCCTGATCCCAGCCGTGCTCCATGAGAAGACTAGCACCAGGACGCAGATACGGCCCGGCTCCCTGAACTATTGTACGCAAATCCGTCAAGCCGTCAGAGCCATCGGTCAGTGCCTGACGCGGCTCGAACCGCACATCGCCCTGCGCCAGATGTTCATCATCCACTGCAATGTATGGAGGGTTGGACACGATCAGGTCAAAAGGTTCCTGGCCTGCCACGGCATCGTACCAACTCCCCAGGCAAAACTCGACTTTCCCACACAAACGCTGAGCATTTAAGCCCGCCTGCGCCAATACCAGTGTGCTGATGTCACTGGCGACCACATGGGCATCAGGACGTGCCAGCGCCAGAGAAACCGCAATGGCGCCGCTGCCACAGCCCATATCCAGAATGCGGGGAGATTGGATGTTCTGCACACGCTCCAAGGCACGCTCAACCAGGGTTTCGGTATCCGGGCGAGGAATCAGCACCGAGGGCGACACCAGAAACTCATGGCCCATGAATTCCCGCACACCGACGATATACGCCATGGGCTCGCCCGCCACACGGCGGGCTTCCAGAGCTTGATAGGCTTGGATCTTGTCCAGCGGCAACTCGTCCGTGTCGTGCGCAATCAGCCAGGAACGACCGACGCCCAGCACCTGCATCCACAGCATGTCGCGCTCCAGGCGCGGCAAGGGACTTAACGGCTGCAAGGCTCGCAAGGTACGGGGATAGTCGGCAGGCGTGGCCATTGAGGACACGGCCTGCTCACCGGATAGGTTCATGCTCACGCCTGCGCCAGATCAGCCAGCAAACCGGCCTGATGCTCGGACAGCAAGGCCTTGATCAGCTCGTCCAGATCGCCGTCCATGATGTAGCCCAGCTTGTACAAGGTCAGATTGATACGGTGATCCGTCATGCGGCCTTGCGGGAAGTTGTAGGTACGGATGCGCTCGGAGCGGTCTCCCGTACCGACCAGGCTTTTACGCTCGGCGGCTTCTTTGTCAGATTGCTCACGCTGCTGCTTGTCTTTCAGACGAGCGGCCAGCACCTGCAAGGCCTTTTCGCGGTTACGGTGCTGGGAACGGTCGTCCTGACACTCCACCACCAAACCTGTAGGCAAGTGAGTCAGACGAACGGCAGAGTCCGTCTTGTTCACGTGCTGACCCCCGGCACCACTGGCGCGGAAGGTGTCCACACGCAAATCAGCAGGATTGATGGTGATTTCAGCCAGGCCTTCGGCTTCGGGCAACACGGCCACGGTACACGTAGAGGTATGGATGCGACCCTGGGCTTCAGTCTCAGGCACACGCTGCACACGGTGCGCACCGGACTCGAACTTCAGACGCCCGTACACATCCTGGCCTTCAATTCGAACGATCACTTCCTTGTAACCACCCACTTCCGAATCGCTGGCAGACATGATCTCCGTACGCCAGCCGCAGTTTTCAGCATAGCGCATGTACATGCGCAGCAAATCCCCGGCAAACAAAGCGCTTTCGTCCCCACCGGCACCGGCGCGGATTTCAATGAACACGTTACGGGTGTCGTCCGGGTCGCGCGGCAGGAGCAGGATTTGCAGTTCATCCTCCAGTTGAGCGATACGTTCCTTGCCCAACTTGTATTCTTCTTCGCCCATTTCCTTCAATTCAGGGTCGGACATCATGTCCTGGGCCGCTTGCAGATCCCCTTCGGCAGCCTCATAGCTTTTGAAGGCTGCTACAACAGGGTCCAGCTCGGAGCGCTCGCGCGACAGTTTGCGAAACTCGTCCATATTGCTGGCAATTTCAGGCTCGGCAAGCATGGCATCAACTTCATGCAGACGGCGAGCCAATTGCTCAAGCCGACTGCGCATAGAGTCTTTCATAGGGAACAGCCTAAAGGGAAAATCAGAGGGTCTGGGCGCAGTTCAAAGCTATCGGGCTGCACCGCAGGAGAGTCGGTGAACAGACAACAGCCCAAACGCTAACGTCGACGGGTGGTCGAGGGCAACAGACGAGGCAGCAGATTCAACAATTGCTCGCGCTCGGAACCCTCACTGCGCGTCAATTCAGCCATCGGGCCGTGCATGTACTTTTGAGTCAGGCCATGCGCCAGCATTTCGATGACTTCTGCTGGATCATCGCCACGGGCCAACATGCGGCGCGCGCGCTCCAGCTCGTGTTGACGTACTTTTTCGACCGACTGCTGCACATCCAGAATGGCCGGCACAATCGCACGGGTACTCAGCCAGTGCATGTAATGCTGCACCTGGGTGTCAATAATGGCTTCAGCCTGCACCACAGCGGCCTGACGGGCATCGGCACCCCGTTGTACAAAGCGGCCCAGATCATCGACGGTATACAGGTACACGT
Organism: Alcaligenes sp. NLF5-7; assembly: GCF_024266725.1. NCBI lineage: Bacteria > Pseudomonadati > Pseudomonadota > Betaproteobacteria > Burkholderiales > Alcaligenaceae > Alcaligenes > Alcaligenes sp. NLF5-7. Next base: position 2,172,238 of record NZ_CP100755.1, on the reverse strand, counting down.
CGTCCAGGCGACCTACTTCGGTTTCAATATCGCGTGGCACGGCCAGATCAACCATGACCACAGGGCGGTGACGACGCGAACGCACAGCTCGTTCCACCATACCCAGACCCAGAATGGGCAAGGTACTGGCCGTACAGGACACCACCACGTCAAAATCTGCCAGACGATCAGGCACATCAGCCAGCTTCATGGTGCTGGCCATGAAGCGCGAGGCCAGGCTTTCAGCCCGTTCCTGAGTACGGTTGGCGACCACGATGCTACAGGGGTTCACTGCCGCAAAGTGCGTGGCACACAGCTCGATCATTTCCCCAGCACCAATAAACAGCACTTTGGCCTGGCTCAGGTCACCAAACACACGCTCGGCCAAACGGACAGCCGCGGCAGCCATGGACACCGAATGGGCGCCAATAGCGGTTTGCGTACGGACTTCCTTGGCCACCGAGAAGGTGCGCTGGAACAATTGATGCAACAAGGTGCCCAGCGAGCCGGCCTCGTTGGCGGCACGCACGGCATCTTTCATCTGACCCAGAATCTGGGGCTCACCCAAGACCATGGAGTCCAGACCGCTGGCAACACGGAACGCATGGCGCACGGCCTCGTTCTGGTTGTAGCGGTACAGATGGGGGGTCAGCTCGGCAGAGCGCAGACTGTTGAAGTCTGCCATCCATTCGGGCAGACGCTCAGCCACATGGGGCTCGGCCGCACAGTAGATCTCGGTACGATTACAGGTAGACAGAATGGCTGCTTCACGGACACCGGTGCCGAACGTGGCACGCAAGGTATCAAGCGCAGGCTTTAACACATCGATCGGAAACGCAACGCGCTCGCGCACGGCAACGGGCGCGGACACATGATTCAGACCGAAGGTTAGAACATCTACAGACATGAGCAGTACAGGCTATAGCCCTGAAAAGACCAAGACTGGCAATTTTGCAAAGGCAAAACGCATGAAATTTAAGTGATTTTACGCCGCAAGCCGCAATTTTGCCAAAAATGTTACTTGAATTGCCCTTTTGTGATTACAATTGCACTCCTTTATGCAGCCCTCTTTTCGCTGAAAAGGGCCTCCCCCTAGGGGTACGGCAAATTTGAAGTCGAAAAGATGCATAAATTTTTTGTTGTACTATGCGCACAAATTAAAAAACGTGGTATAGTTCTATTTTTACCGAGCAGTACACGTTGGCCTGGTAGCTCAGTCGGTAGAGCAGAGGATTGAAAATCCTTGTGTCGGTGGTTCGATTCCGCCCCAGGCCACCAAGAATTCAAGCAAAAAGCCCAGTCAAACGACTGGGCTTTTTGTTTTTCTACTTGCCAGATGCGCATCAAACAGCCAGAGCAACTGGATTACCCATATGCGCATGGCTCAAGCGAACACCTCTTTGCTGGGCCAATATCGAGATTCTCGATATAACGGAAGTATCGATAATCTCGATACTTGCTGTTCCAGCCCCCCGTCGCCCTCAAAACCCCACCGGCTCCGCCATCCAGCCAAACCCGGCCGTCATGGTCGGTGGTGGTTTCAGACAGGAATTGCGCCCCTGCCGCAGTTCTGTCCAGTTTCCAAGCAAGGCCTGTTCGCAATGCGCCTCTGCCCGGCGCAGCTCGTTGCGTGCCTTGCTGGTGGTGACGCCGAAGCGTTCGGCCACCACACTCAGGCTCTGTTCTTCCAGCCGGGCCGCCAGAAAGATGGCGCGACGTTGGCGGGGCAGCAGCTCGATGGCGTAGATCAGGACGGACAGCAAAGATCGGCCGATCAGGCTGGACTCTGGCCCCGGCATGGGGGAAATCTGCTGATGCTCTTCCAGTTCCTCCAGGGGCACCAGCGTCCCTCTGCCGGACTCGGCTCGCCATTCATCGATCGCCAGATTGCTGGCCATACGCAGTAAATACAGGCGGGGGTTGGCGACCGGCCCGATCTCCCGGCTGCCATGCAGACGCAGCCAGGTGTCGTGCAAGGCATCCGCTGCGCGGTCGCGGCAGCGCAGGCGGATGGTCAATTGACGCAGCAGCTCTTCGTAGTGCACCTTCAGATACAAGCACAGTGAATACTGCGGCGTCACACACTCTTCATTACGCTTGCGTGTAGGCAAGGGCAGGCAAGTGGACAGCATGATCAGATCTCCCAGGCTCAAGCTACAGTGTCATCCGCCGCCGCTCCTCGGGCGTCAACCGATCCAGAGCGGATTGCGGATTGGCGCCCAGTCCCAGGACCTGCACCGTACTGTCTTGGCGATACGCAGAGGCATCTATCCTGGAAGTCGCTGGGCCTGCTCCTGATGATGTGGCCCCGCCCCCTGACTGCCCTGCATCCCCAAATCCCAGAATCTGCACAGTAATGACCGAAGGCAGATTCTGACGAGCCTGTGCACGAGCGCGGTTGACCGTATCCTGCGCCGCCGATGCGGCCGACGATGCTGTCGCGCTGGCGTTACTCAAGGCGCCTGTGTTGACGGTCGCCACCACCGGAATTCCCTTGGACTCGCCCTGTACCTGAATATTGTCTGCATTGACCACACGCAAGGCGGCGATATTGATGTCGCCCGACACGCGAATCCCTGCCTCGCCCGCGTCCACCGTTCCCAATGGCGCAATCAGATCGATATAACCTGGCGGGACCTCGGGAACCGGGTTCAAGGTAGCGATACCTGCACCGGTATTAGGCGTTGATGGTGACAAGGCCACATTGCCAAACAGATCGTAAACACGACGTTGCGGAGTGTAGACCACCGTGGTCTTGCTACCCCGACCCGCGTTAATGTCCCCTGCTGCCGACCAGGCCAGAATATTGCCGCCAAAGGTCGTGAAGACCCGGCTCTGTCCCATCAGAATGTCGCTTTGCGAGAAGAAGTTGATGTCCCCTTCCCCTTGCGTGATCACACCCGATCCCGGACCAGGGTTAAAGCCACCATCAATCCCCACCAGGGCACGCCCGCCGGGAGTCAGGATGCTGATGTCACCACCAAAGTTGGTGTGAATACCCGCATCCAGCACGTCGTAGAACGACACGTTGTAACCCGGACTGCCCAAGGCCTCCCACTCGGCCTTGGTGATGTAATCCAGTTTGGGAGTGGGTCGACTCTTGCCCGTCGTGTTGTTCACGTAATCCGCGTCGTAATACAGCGCACTGCTGTACATCGTCAAATCACCCGTGTAGCTCAAGGCCTTGCCTTGAGCATCCTGTTCGGGGAACAAGGTGGCAATCGCTTCACGACCACGCAAATAGCTGCCTGCGCGCTTGCTGTCACTATCGTTGTACTCACGGCCCGATGCCTTCAGCTCTGCGTAGTACACATTACGCAAATAGCTGCGTTGCTGCTCGGGCGGCAAGGCCTCGAAGAAGCTGCGGGCGTCCATGCTGGCCGCATCAAAATGCAGGCCCAGGCCGTTCTTGTCGCCAAAGCGGGTGCTCAACCAATTGACCAGGTGCAGCTGGCTCTCCAGCTTGTACTCTCGCGCCAAGGGACGACTGGAGGCATTGCGGCCTTCAGCCCTGGCCTGATCGCGTACTTGGTCCAGCTCTCCCTGCTTCTCCTGCAGGAAGGCTTGTGCGCCGGCTTCATCGCCTGTGTAGCCAAACTCGCGTTGCAGCCATTGCCCCAGCGTCAGGCCACCGCTATAGATGTACAGCGCCTTGCCCTGTTGATCTGCAAACGGCAGCTCCAGATCAGCCTGATTCTCGGGGTTCAGATAGCGCGCCGCAAAGTCGTTCCAATGCGCTCCTTCGCCCATTCCGGCCGAGACCGAAATACTGGCGCCGCCACCACGACTATCGGACAAGGCACTGCTCAAGGGCCCCAGACTCTTGATCTCGCCCTTGTCAGCCAGATACACATGACGCCCGGCCGACACGTCCAGCAAACCTGGCCCCAAGATGTAGAAGCTGCTGTTACGCACGTCCCGACCCGCTTCAACAATGGAAATATCGTCTGCCCAGGCATGGGTAATCAAATTACCGCGTGTCGTCGCAGTGGCACTCTTGGCCCCTGCCACGGCATCTTTCTGCCCCAGGCGTGTGCCCGAGTCAGTAATGTCACGCCCGGCCCGAATCGCCACAGGAACCGAGCCTTCCATACGTGAGCCCTGCGAGCCCGGTGGGTATCCCAACAACACTTCCTGACCGACGCGCAAGCCAACAATGTCGCCGTTGACGGCGTAGTAACGAGCGGGCTGACGTTGAGCTGCGGCAGTACCGATATTGACCGGCGTACCAAACACAAACAAGGAACCTGTATTTTGACGGCCTCCGTACAGCGAAGTGATCGCCTTGCTGCTGACGGTGAACCAGTCGTTGAGCTTGACGGCCTCGCCATCCACGTTATGAATTATGCGAGGGTTATAGCCGTACTCGCCGCCCCCTGTCTGCGATAGCAAGCCTACAAAAGCAGGACGGAAGGGGCTGGACATGGCCGCTGCGTCTGCCGCCGAAGCCGAGAAAACGTAGCCGGCCGCCTGAATGGAGCCCCCCGCCAGGAACTGCAGTTCACCACGCCCTGTTGCGTTGACAAACTGCTCGCCCATTGGCGAAGGGGCCAGTACCGTACCAAAGCCATAACGCAATATTGAATTGCTGGGTACAGTGGCATCGCTGGCACTGGCTCCATACTGAATATTGCCGTTAGCGGCCGCCGCACGCAGGATAGAAGGATAGAAATGACCATCTGCGTTATGGGACTGGTTGCGGCCTGGGTCGCCCCAACGCGTATCCTCATACGCATTGCGCTCATCCCAGGACGTGGTGGGCGTCAGGTTGCCCCCCACACTCAACAAATCAATCGCCGTCGCCGGTGTCCACAAGGAGAACCAGGACCAACCATTGCCGTCATAGTGCTGGCCATCTACGGAGAAAGGCGTTGAGCTTAAGGACAAGGTACGCCCTGGGTCTACCGTACTGCCCAGCACCAGATCGCCCCGCGTTTGCATGCGTACTGCGGAGTCACCCAAGACCAGAATCGGACCACCTGTTGCGGTCCCTCCGCCGCTGGCATAAATATTGCCAGGACGCGTATCCATTTGATCTGTTCCACCAAAGCCCAGCTTTACCCCACCAACCGCGCCGGCATCCAGAGCAATCGCTCCTCGCAAATTCACCAAAGTGCTGTTCAGGTCATGCTCGTTCAAGCGCACATCGGGGTTCGGGTTCAGTGTGCCACCCAGGCGCAGGACCAGGTCCCCGCCACCTGTCTGTACCAGTTCGCCCCCCGGGGTGATTCGGCCTGTGCTGCCCACCACCAGATGCAAGCCCTGGCTGCGCGGCGTATGCGTCTGCTGATTCCAGCTGCTGCGAATACCGCGCTGGTTCAACATGCCGGCATCCGCCCCGGCCTCCACGGTCAAGTTGCCACCACCCAAAGTACCCACACCGGTAAAGCCGGCCAGGAAAGGATCGTTGGCAAACAACCAGGTGTCGTACTCGCTATACCCGCCATTTGCGGTACCCGCCACATATGTCCCGAAGTTGACCCACCAGGCACTGGGAGTCCCTTCCGAGGCTGACACTGCACTACCCGTTCCCTGGCGCCACAACCAGTTACCCACTGCCGTAGAAGCAATCTGCTGACGCGTGTTGTAGAAGGTGTAGCTCTGATCATTCTTGCCGTCGTTATTGCCGACCAGATCCCCCTTCACACTGCCTTGAGCACGCAGCAACACATTGCCGCCCTTTTCGGGATACCAGGCCTGATACAGGCTGTCCGCACCACCGTCGACCAGCGACTCGAAACGCTTGCCTTCCGCGCGCAAGATCGTGCCATCGAACAACTTGCCACGCGCCTGGTTATAGGCCGCCCCCATCGATGCCGACGGCGTGCCTGCGGTGTAGACCCCATACAGCGAACTCATCTCGATGTCGCCACCAGACACCAGATCCAGATCACCCACGCCCGTACGCAGGACACTGAACAGTTGTTCACGGGCGGGCTGTTTCACGTCTTGCATCTCGGGCGGTGTAGCGGGCGAGAGCTCGGCGGCCATATCGCCCATGCCAAAAATATTCAGTTCAGTGATATCGGTGCCGATAATGCCGTACGCTTGCAGCTCTTCGATCTGCGCCTGTGTCACCTGCTCACCAGAGACAGGCACAAAGCTCAACCAATAGCCCCCCGCCAGCAACTCAATCAGCTCTTCAAAGCGGCTGACCTCTCCCCAGCCATACACCGCTGGTTTACCCGTTCCTGGAATTTCGGTTGATTTCACGCCAAGGCCAAAGTGCGTATCCGCCAGCATCAAGCGACGCTCGGTATCAATCAACGTCAAGCGATTATCCGCTGCCGAGGTATCCGCCCCGGCAACCAGACGCAAATCCCAGGACTGCGAGCCAGCGGCCAACATGGGGGCCAGAGCCAGCATGCGACCTTGCGCGTCATCCCCATCTCGAGGACGAAGATCGACCATCACGGCCCCGCCCGGCAATACCACGTCCGTCTCGGAAGGCACCAGCGCCCCTTTCTTCAAGGCAACCTGCTGGTTCAATTTCATAAGCACCGGCAAGGGCACGCCTTTGGGCCACAGAGTAGCCGCCATTTGCGCATCCTCCGGCAAACGGAAGCCCGCGGCCAACTGCATATTGGCTTGTAGTGTCACTGCCTCTTTCAAGACCGTGCCAGCGGCATAAACCACTTGCCCGGACGCATCCAGCACGGCCGCTGACAGCACCGTTCCTGCCTGCAAGGACAGGCCTTGCGCCAGACTCATCAGGCTGGGGATTACGGTGCCGCGTGGCAAGCTCATGCCCTCCACGGGCAGGTCATAGTTAACGGTACGACCGGCCGCGAACTGGGTCCCCACGTCCAGCGTGGCCATGCCGCCATGAGGGATGACGAGATCACCGCCAAAAGGCATACGCCCTGCGGGCAGAACCCAGCCACCATCATCAGCCGTGACACCCAGCACGGAGGTATTGAAGCCATCCGTCAAACTGCCAAAAATCGTCAGATCTCCAGCGGCGCGCAACACCAGGGCCCCGGCCTCGCCCGAGCCATATACCGAGCTTTTCTGAGCATGAGGATTTACGCTGGCATAGCGGTAGCCCGACAGATCAATATCCCCATCTACATGCAGATCACCATCTGGATTCGTGGCGGCATTGCTGACAATCTCCACACCAGGGCGCAGGTGGAATTGATCACCATAAGCACGCAGCCCGGCCAGCTTGCCTTGCATCAAGGCCTGATTCGCCAGAGCCTTGTTGATGAAGGTTTCACTATCCAGATGCTTCTGACGCAAGTAGTCCTGATCGATACGCTGGTAGCTGCGACCATCTACCGTTTCATCGAGGCCGAGCTGCGCATCGTCGTATTGCTGGAAAGCATTGACGGCAATCGACCTCGCCCCGGTAATGTTGAGTGCACCGCGTGCATCAATATCGACATCGTTGCCCGTCGCGCCACCCAGGCGCGGTGCGTTCAGAGCGACAGTGCCGTAATTCGCATGGGAACCAGCCACACTCAGATTCATGCGCATGCCATCGGCCAGAACCAGACGACCCTGGCCCGAATCAATTTCAATGATGGCCCGGTTAGGTGCTTCAATCACTTGGCCGTAACTGTCCCGACGCAGCACACTGGCACTGGCATCCAGCACGGCGCTGCCAGTCAGGGTCACCCCTCGCTTGGCAGCCAGGCGAATGCTGCCCGCCTGCTCACCGCTGGCATCAATGGTGCCGTTGACCGTCAGGCTGCCATTGTCCACGGAGACATTGATTTCACGCGCTTTAAGCTCGTTGCCAATGAGCAGATCCCCCTGGCGCAGTTGGAAGCTGCGACCACCCCACACCGATCCTTCATTCAGACGGGCGTTAAGTCCCGCAAAGTCCGCAATCTGTTGTCCACGCAGCTCAATAAAGCCGGAGGCAAAAGGCACCAAGGTACCGCCCGCATCGTAATGCCCTGTTCCAGCTCCCGACATACGGCCACGCAAGTCCACCAAGCCGTTCAAGGCCAGGGCCGTCAGTTTGCCTGCACGATTGTGCTGGGCCGATACATCAATCAGGGACTCCGCCGCTTGGGTCACATTGCCGCCGCGACTCTCCAGCACAACCTCGCCACCCCAGCTGTACTTGTTCACATCAAAGAAGCCGATCGGACGCCCTGCCAGATCCAGTTGCGCACCCTCTTGCAGAACCACATCGTCCTGAGCAGACAGCTTCAGCTTGCCGCTAGGCAGCAAGGCCGCACTGTCCCAGACCAGGGACCTGGCAGCATCCAGGCTCAACTCGGCTCCCAAGGCGTGCACCGCTGTGGCCAGATCAGGCTGCACCGTGCTGCTCCCCTGCGGACGAGTCACCGCAATGTTGCCACCTGCACGGATGTTGTTGACCGAACCGGCCTGTCCGGTAAACAAGGGGGTGCTGAAGTTCAGATTGCCGCCCTGATAGGTCCAGCCATTGCTGGCTGCATCCCAGGCACCACGACTGTGGTACACGGACAAGCTGCCCTTGTGATTGGCTGTGATGCGCTCGGAAGCATTCAGGTTCACGCTGCTAAAGCCCAAGGCCAGACGGTCGTGCATACCCACGGTATCGGGCTGGCTTTTCGGGCCGTAACCAAACTCAATCTGCTGAGCATCAAATACCAGATGGCCATTCCCCGTGCCCGCGCCGCCTTCCACGATGTTGCCCGCCGGTGTCGTGGCTCCGTTCCAGACCAGAATTCCGGTTTCGATACGTGCTTCACTATTTGCGTCGCCATAGCCATAAATGGCAGCTGCGCTTAACACCAGGCGCTCCAGTGCCGACTTGCCTGTCACCGGGTCCAGCGTGCTCAAATTGACATCACCATAGAAGTTGACGGAGTCACGCGCCGTCAACACCAGGTTCTCCAATGCAGGCGCCCCCATCTGGGTATCGCCGCGCAGCAAGCGCTCCAGCACACTTTGATTCAGCGTCAGACCGGAGGGCAAGATACCCGCAGCAGACGCGTCGGACAGGGCCTGCGCTCCGCCCACATTGATGCCACCCATAGCCAGCACCAGATTGCGTGTGCCATAGCGCACCGACTCATCCAGCTCAAAGGTTTTATTGGTGGCAGCAGTAATCGTGCCTTCAGAATACAAGCGGGTTTCACCCGAACAACTGCTACCGACGGCACAAGTCCCTATATGCAGAAAGCCCGCCCCTACCGTGCCCCAACTATCGTCGTTGCTGGGTGCAGTGACATCCAGCCAGCCATTGCTCAAGGCCAGAACCCCTTTCTGACCGGGCTGCAGCACATAGCCTTCGCTGGAGTCCCAGGGCGCGGCGCCTTTGCCCAAGGTGTTGATCGTGGCGCCCTGCTCAACTGTCAGGCCCTTTTCACGATTACCCACCACCAGAAATACCTGCGCAGCTTCCAGCACGGCGCCGCCGCGAATATAGATTTCATCTGTGCGCGTGTTGCCCAGACTGACACGCCAGGCATCGCGGGTCGAACCATAACCTTGCAAGGCAAACGTAGAGGTAGGTGAACCCCCGATACTGATGCCTGCCGCCCCCAGGCGATTGAGCACACCGGACTCTACCGACATACCATCAAAGCCTGCGGTCGGCGCTGCCCCATCAGCCAGCACTTCAATGCGCTGACCAGTCAGCACCACATTGCCCCCACGGCCATTCTGGGCCGGTTCAAACTTGGCAACACCGGACGCCACCTGCAAACGGTTCGCCTCCAGCTGCAGTTGGCGGGCATCTCGCTCCAGTTGAGGGCGCGGGACGCTATCACGCATGGCCCAGTCCAGCCCAAACTGCGAGTAAGACGTTTCGTTGTACTGGGAATACTGGCGCAGGGTGTCTGCCGAGGTCAGCACCACGCGCGAGGGCATGGCGTCCATGACATGGGTATTGGCGATCCCCAAACGGGCGGCCACATTGTAGGAACCATTACGCATGGCAATGGTGCCACCCATAGCCGCACTGGCACTGCCCGAACCACTGATTTCAACGCGGTAAGCACCAGGCAACAAGGCGTAGGTAGAGGGCAGCAAGGTATACGTACCTGCGGCCAGGCCCGGCACGCCCTCTCCGATATGAATCTGGCGTCCCACCATAGGATCGCCTGCACCATTGTCGGCCGCCAATGGCGCCACCACTTGCTGTACACCTGGCACGACGGCATAGACCGGGTTGCCAGAAAGCTCGGGCAGCATGAAGCCGTTATTGGTGCTCTGAATCAGGGGGTGCAGACGGGCATCCGTAGAACCACCCCGCCCAGGCAGGAAACCTGCTCCTGTCAGTTCTCCACCACCCGACAGATCCAGCAAGGCACCTTCTTGCACGTCCACGCTGGTGGCTTTCAGGCTGAGATTACCCAGCAGACCGCCCAGGCCCACATAAGGCGCATCGCTACCTGCATAGTTATAGGTCAGCCCATCCACCGTCCCGCCGTAGGGCATGATCAAACCCGCGGCACTGACCGAGGTAATGCTGCCAGGGCGCATCACCATGGAGGTTGGGGCTTGCGAGGCACCACCTACACCCACACCCAACTCCAACTGCCCCAAGGGAGCCAGCAACACACCGCCCTGATCAATATTGCCCGACATCAGGCGCAAGACACCCAAGGCAGAATAAGGCTGGGCGACAGGGCCACTGCCAATGCGCTCGATACGCAAGCTGCGCTGCGGGTCATACTGTGTCAGCGGGTTATTCCACTGATCGCGCTGGATATAACGGCCGGAAATCACCTCCGCCGTCACGCCAGTTCCCGGATAGATGCGGCCAGCCGCCAGCACCAGATCCCCTTCGGTCAGCAGCTGTGTACGATCACCGACCGAATGCTTCAGGAAACGCAGATCGTTCTGCGCACGCAAATCCACCGTATCAAAGCCGGCACGCGATACCTCGGCCTTGCCACTTTGCAAGGACCGGCCCAATGCACCGAAGGCGATCTGGTTGGCTATGTCCAGCACATTGGCGTCGATACGCAGATAGGAGTCTGGCAGCAGCTCGGGCAATCGGCCTTCATTACTGTTCAGAGCCTGAATCAGCGGAGTCACATACTTGTCGCGGGTGGGATGCGTTGCCCCTGCCAAACGGACATGAGGCGCGGCCAGCTTGACCGTAGCACCGGGCATTGAGCCAGGGGCCAAGGCAATCTTGGGGGTGGCCAGATGCAGGCTTTGGCCCATCTGCAAATCCACACCGTTTTCAATCGACAAAATGCCGTTGGACAGCAGGGCCAGATTATCAAAGCCCCCCGCCTGAATGCGGTCCACACCCAAACGAGCATGGCCGTAGACCAAACCCGCATCAGCACGACCAGCTTGCAGATCAAGCGGCAGATTCTCCAGTTGCTGCTCTTGCACCAAGGTCATTTCACGGTGTGCCAGCACGCGATCACCCGGCCCACCTGACATTTCATAGTTCGGCGACTCCAGGGCGACCGACAAGGTTCCGCCTGCCGCATTGGCACCACCGGCCCAGGCCTGCATATCGCCATCCAGATACAGTCCGTTGAAGCTGGCCAGATGAATGACACCGCCATTGGAAGCGATGGTTTGCGCGCCCTGACCAGGCATGTCCAAAGTCGCTGCGGCTCCGGATGCCAGCAGGCGCGCGCCTTCGCGCACAATGACAAAGCTGTCGATAGCCTTGACCTGCGTCGCAGCCTGCTGGTACTTGCTACCAATTTCGATACGGCCACCATTGAGCACCTTGCCGTAGCGTTGACCCTGGGTATCGACAGCCGTCATGGCCTTGCCCGACACATCCAGCACGGCATTGCTGCCCAACCAGATTGAACCGTCGTGTCCTTTGAGGTGGCGCACGTCCTCGCTACCAGCACTCAGGCCATAGATACCGATCTTGCCACCCGAGGCTCGCAAGGAGCCATCCACCGTAATCTGACCGCTGCCTTGCAAGATAATGTTGCGACCATCATCTACGCTAATATGCGCCGCCTTGCCCACGGACAGGGTGGGGCCACTGGGGTCCACATCTTGCTGCTTGTACTCAAAACCTGCCGTCAAGCTCAGATCGGCACCGCCGCGCTGGCTGATCGAGCCTTTTTCGGGCGATTCGCTGAACTCGGGTGGCAACCACAGGGAGGCAACCTGGCTCAGATCCCCACCATTGGCCAGTTGACGTGCAGCGGGCAGATCCAGCTGCATGACGGGCATGTTCAGCGCCAGATTGGCCCCTTCTGCCACGGCCACGCCGTAACCGCCTATCACGTCGTAATTCGCAAACCCTTTCTGGAACAGGCTGCTGTCCAGATGCAGCATGGTCCCCACGGCCACATCCTGCGTCAAGCGCGTTCCGGCACGCAGCAAGGTGCCTGCGCTATAGCTCAAATCGGCATGAGCGACCGTGCCAGCCTTGTAAACACCGGGGGATGGCGCAATGGCAATGCCATCAGGCAGGATATCTGCCGGCACCACATAGTTGGTCGGGAAGCCGGCGGGATTCATGATCTCCATGATCACCGTTCCCGCTGGTAAGGTTGGCGCCACGCTCCAGCTATAACCGTCTACCCGCAACTGCTGGCCATTGGACAGCCAAACCGAATAACTGGAGTTCTCGTTGCTTGGCTTGGGCAAGGTCCAGGGGGTCGTCAAATGAATCCAGCTGGACTGATTGGCCTGCTCAACCTTGGGCGCCCCGCCAATAACCTCGCCAGCGGCGGCATGGGTACGCATGTAGTGGAAATCCACCGGCAAAATCGCACCAGCAGCAATGGTAAAGGCCTCGGTCGTCAGCAAATCGGCCAGAGAGCTTTGACCCGCCTGCAGGACGCCATCACTGCCCTGCACCGTGCCACCCAACACGACAGTCTCCCCGGTCTGCAAGCGCAAGGTGCCACCACCAGCCACACCATGACCACGGATTTCACCTTCGAAGACCAGTCGTCCACCTATGCCGGATACGCCGGATATATACGCATCAGCGGCCAGAGTGATATTGCCACCCTTGCCACCTAGCACCGAGCCATCGGCCATATAGGCCGCCGCCGAAGAGACGTCCAGCAGCGCGTGTTCGGCCACAGTCACATCACCGCTGCTGCGCAAAATGATTTCACCACCATTACGCCACGGCAGATAGCGCATCGCGCGGCTATCCATCTCCTGATTGCTCCAGAAGCCTCTGGTATCCAGGGTGACACCTGAGTCAATTCGTGTGGCAGCAATAGCGCCGGCTGCCACATCGGCAATCTTGCTGGATTGCCAGCCCAAACTGGCGCTGGTCCATTTATCCACCATATCACCCAGCAAAATACGGCCACCGCGCGCCGTCAGGTCAGCCTTCACATCGACCTGATTGGCATGCAGCGCGATCTCGCCACCCAGAGCAAGCTCCAGCGCGTCGTTGACTTCCACACTTTGGCTGGCATAGGCACGTAGAGCCCCCAGACCCATTTGCGTCAACCAATCGGAATCCAGGCTGATGCGAGAAGGGCCGGACGTCGCGTCGGACTGCTCCCCCCCCTCCTGCGCCTGAGCCTTGCCAATCACAATCTGCTCAACCACTGCACTGGGGCTATAGCTCAGATTCTGCGTGTCCTTGTCATAAGCCGGCGTCCAGCCACCCAGAATCAGCTCGGCCCGACGCGCTACAGCCGTTTGTGACTGCTGATAGCCATCCAGCTTGGGAGCCGGTGCCTGAATCTGGCGCGGGCCCTGGTAAACCTCGGATTCGATATGCCCTTGCAGGTCCGCCGCCTTGGTCGAAATAACCAGGCGGCCCGCATCACGTCCTACCGTATAGCCTTCTTCGTAACGCTGGGTAGGAGCCAGAATCGGGTTATAGAAGCTGCGGGTTTGACCCCAGCGCGCACTGGTCTGCTCGTAACCCTTGTACAAGCCGGTGTAGAGCAAATCGCCCGGTGCACTATCGACCGTGTATAGACGGCCATCCACACCCCGCAGCCAGCTTTGGCGCAGATAACCGCTTTGTACATCCAGCGTGCCGCCCGACAAGTTGATCAAGGAACCGGGACGCGTCACCACGCTGGCACCGCTGAACTGCACGGTGCCGCCCTGGGCGGCCCACTCGCCGATACCGTGGCTGGCGACCCCCAGATAACCACCCACCTCCAGTAGCCCGCCCGCGGTGTACCAACGGTCCTTTTCATAGCCATTGGTGCCAGCAGGAACAAACACCAGGTTGCGGCGATCCAGCCAGACATCGCTGCTGCGCAGATTGTCGCCCTCGCGGTTGACCGGAGCATCGCGTTGCTCATTACCCTGAATGTTGATCATCAGGTTGTTGGCTTCCATCGCCACGCGAACACCCACATGGCCGGACACATCAATCACGGCGTCCTGACGTACCTCGCTGTTCCTGGCCGCGTCCACAAAGACCTGACCACCCGTCGCCAGCGTAAGGCTGTCGGCGTCAAAAACCACATCGCCACCGCTGGCAATCTGTACCAGCGACTGATCACGGCGATGACGCAGGCCGTCGCCTTCCTTGTCCGATTCCTTGATCAGAGCTTCGCGTTGCACATCCAGGGCGGTAGCAGCGCTTTCGTCCAGCACAATGGCTGTGACGCTATCCTTGCCCAAGGTCACGCTGGATTGAGCATCCGTCTTGTTGTTCTGCAGATGAATCGTGCCTCGGTTGTGAACCGAGGTGCTGGCCACCAGCACGCCGTCCTGGCTGATCGTGCGCCCGGCCAAGGTGATGTCGCCCGTTGCGGCTTGAATCACGCCCGTATTGCGAACCAGGCCCGCCTTGTCGGATGCCCCTGCCTGAGCTACCACCGTGTTGCCACGGGTGGTGGAATTGACGTTTTCCTCTGTCCCCATCCCCTTGCGGATGATGAAGTTCTCGCCAGCGGCCAAGGCAGCCTGCCCGCCCGGGGTCGAGATACTGCCTGCATTGTGCACTTCCTGCCCCAGCAAGAGCACATAGCCCCCGCCCTGGTTCACGGTCTCGGATGCGTGTGTGCCGATACGTGCACCGGCGTGTATCTCGATCTTGCCTTGCGCATTAGTGAAGGACGCCGTGTTGGCATCCTTGCCATACAAACCTTCCTTGAATTGCTGGTCCGTGATCTTGGCGGCGGCTGTCACCAGATTGCGCACGTTCACTTGAGACGTGCCACTGAACACCACCCCGTTCTGGTTCACCACCATCACGGTGCCATCACCCTTGATGGCGCCTTGAATCTGGCTCGGGGCCGTCTCTGCCCCCACAACACGGTTCAACACCGCATCGGACGCTTTTTGCTGGAACTGCACCGTGGTGTTGCGGCCCACGTTAAAGCTTTCCCAATTCAGTACGGCTTTGCTTTCGGTCTGCTTGATGGCAACGGTGTGCTGACCATTGTCTTGTGTGTGCACCGGACGCTCTGCGCCGGTCCAGACGTGCAGATTGCCT
Organism: Alcaligenes sp. NLF5-7; assembly: GCF_024266725.1. NCBI lineage: Bacteria > Pseudomonadati > Pseudomonadota > Betaproteobacteria > Burkholderiales > Alcaligenaceae > Alcaligenes > Alcaligenes sp. NLF5-7. Next base: position 2,156,949 of record NZ_CP100755.1, on the reverse strand, counting down.
GCAGCATCACGATCCCACACCCCGCCTTGCACATAACCGTCCGGCACACCGGCTTCTTTGGCAGCAGCCTCGCGCGCGGCTTTTTGTGCAGCTTGCTGAGCAGCAATCGCACTGGCGGTACGACCCAGGTTCTCGACCGAACGGGCCAATTGCTGACGTGCTTCGGCATGTTGGCGTGCCGCCGAGTTCAAAAGGCCATTGCCCGGATCAACCATTCCACCTTGTGCGCCGGAGACATTGCGCTCTACCGCTCCCCGCGACGCGAACCACGCGCCTGATACGGGCTGGGTTTGCGCATAAGCCTGCGCACTTACCCCCCCTGTAAGCAGCAAGGTCGCTATGGCTCGGGCCACCGGCGTCAGGCGATTTCGGGTCTTGTCGCGAGAAGCTCTATCGACAGGGTTTCTAGGATCAGATGACTTGGAAGACAAACTGCGTAGGCGTGGCGACATTGCTTGAGTTTCCCGGCTTAAGACTGGAGGGATTTCGTATCCATATCTACAAGACTGGTTCTGGCGAGAAATCAATCATGCCTATTTTGTTACTTTATGTAACTACGCCTGCCTTACCAGAGCAATACCACCCGCCAACTCTTGCACCCGTATGCCGGACATGGCGCGCAGCATATCCAGGGCCAAATCCATATCGCTGATGGACAAGCTCAAGTACACCGGGCGGCTCTTCAAACTATCGCTGTAAATCACGATTTTTCCGGGCCGATAGCGGTTCAATTCTTCCACTACATCGGCCAGAGGCTGACCTTCAAAAGCCAGATAACCACGTCGCCAGGAACTGACCTGGTCCAGGTTAGGGCGCTGCACCGCGTGGATGCGCTCATAGTCGTAAACCGTTTGCTGGCCCGCCTGCAAAGTGACGGTTTGATTCGCCTGCACCTGGACCTGCCCTTGCAGGCACGTCACCGTTACGTTCTTCCCCGTGTAGCGCACGTTGAACTGCGCCTGTTGCGCTTGCATGCGCCCTGGCCCAGCCTGAACGTGGAGGTGGCTGGCCGCTCCATCCAGCACCCGGATTTCGACTTCACCTTCAACAAGCTCAATGCCTGCCCCCTGGGCAGTATCACGACGGTTGATGCAAGTTTGCGTGTTCATCTGAATGGCAACGGCCTGCCCCAGTTGAATCTCACGCTGCTCGCCCACCCCTGTTCGAAAATCCGCTGTCAGTTCCGTGAACGATGGCCACAAGCCCCAGGGCGGATGTACCACTCCCACCACCGCCAGGGCCGAGACTGCAAAAGCTCCCCCCATGAAGGCGCGCCGGGCCGTAAATACAGGTGGGGCAGCGGGAGCTTTCCATTCCGGCAACAAGTCTCTGGCGGCCTGCAAACCCGGCGTTACCGTGTCCATCGTTACCGTCAGCTCCTGCCAGGCCACACGATGTTCGGGACTTTGCTCCAGCCATTGCTGAAAGCTCTGCGCATCGGACTGCCGGGCACTGCCCGAATGCAGCCGCACCCACCATTGATTGGCTTGGGTACGCACGGCGTCAGACGGGAAGGAGGAAGAAGGACTCATGGGGCAAAACTTAAGCGTCGGTAAGGCTGTCGGAGACGCTGACACCCACAGCATCATTGAATTGTTCCGCGCAACGCAGTCGCAAATAGTCCAACGCGCGCATCATTTCCTTGTTCACCAGGGAAACCGAAATATTGTACTGTTTGGCGATCTGGGCATAGGTCAGACCATCCACCCGCGAAGCCATCAAAATCGTGCGCTGACGAATCGGCATGTCCTGCAGCACAGCCAGCAATTGCGCCGTCGTGATGCGCGCCCAGGCACAACGCTGGGTATCGTAGGTGTCATCGGCAATATGGCTCAAGGCGTCCAGATCCATGGCAGTCAGCAAGCTGTTGCGCTGTTTGTAGGAATCAATGGCGATATGGGTGGCCATGCGCAGCAAGTAGGCTTCGTCATTGTTCACCGATACTCCGTTGCCTACTCCCCCTATCCGTATCCAGGTTTCCTGCAAGGCATCCGCCGCATCTTCACGCGAACCTATCGTGCGCTCCAGCCGCCGACGCAAATGCGTGTAACGGGCAATCAGACTTTGGCGCAAACGACTACGCAGAGCTTCGGACATGATCTACTTCCCGGCCTGCACAGGGCAGTCGTCACGCACATGGCCCGAAACGGGAGCCAGCAACAGGACCAAGGGTTGCGGCAGACTGGCATCCGGGGCCACGCCCATTGCCAGTGAGTCCAGCACCTGACTGATCGCCTGATCGCGGCTGGCCTGCCCGGTCGAGCCCAACAGGTGCACGCGCTCCACTTGCCCCTGTGGGTTCAGCCACAGCTGCATGGCCAGCCGGTACGCGCCGGGACGGGTCTGAGACGATAGGCACAAGGCATTACGCACGGTCTGCTGGACTCGGGTGACATAGGCACTGTAATCATGGGCACCATCACGCACGCCCGAGATGTGATTCAGATTCAAGGGGCGCTGGCCGGTGGCCGCTTTGCCCGGCCTGCTATCGGGCAAGCGGATCACAATAGAGCGGTTATCCACGTAATAGGCTTGCAAGCCCGAACCATGCAGCAAGGAGGACAGGGCTTGCTTGCGCGTCATTTCGCCGCGCACAGCTGGCATGGGTCGCTGCGGATCGGCACCGTCCAGCAGCACAGAGAGATCAGAACGTTGACCATACGCTTTCAGGGCCTGAGCCAAAGGCTGAGCCGCAATGTCGAAAGACAAACGTTCGGAAGAATTTAGCAGGGTGTCAGCATCAGACCGGGCAACTGCGAGACTTGCACAGGCAAATAACAAGAAAGCGCCGAGTAACACCGCCACACTGATCGCCACCTGAGTCATGGTCATGCGCACGTTAATAGGTCTAGCCGCGGCGTCGGACAGTGAAACGAAAAGGGGTGAGGCGAGGCGATTGTAGAAGTCCCCAATGACAACATAGTGACAGTTCCCGCCCGCTTTACGTGCCAAGCCACCTTAGCGCAGCACCAGCCAGGGCGTAGCGCCCTGCAGGTGTTCACGCATCTGTTCCAGGCTGCGCTCCAGCGCCTGAGCATCCTGGCGGTACAGATGAATCAAGGAAATCAGCGGCGAGCGGGTATCAATCAAATATTGATTCGCCCCGTTCAAGGCGGGCACACACAGCACAGGCCGGTCGGCCAGCAAGCGCCAGCGCAAGGTCAGGTCGCGCGTTTCTTTCAGGTTGAAATGCCAGTGGCGCGAGACCTGCGCACGGCGTATCAAATTCTGGCTGACACCGACTGAGTGCAGGGCCTGGTGGCTGGGGATCAGGTCTGGATGAGGCAGGCAGTGGCGCAATAAATACGCGCACACTGCCGCCAGAGGGGAGGCATGGTAGATGGCGATGGAAGAAGTTTTGGCACTGAACCACGGCGTGGCTTCATGCTGCTTTTCCCAATGCGTACTGCTGATCCGCCACAATCGCATGCCATTCTCCTTCACCCGCCCTGCCCCTGGGCCTGCTGCCTGCTGCCTGCTGCCTGCTGCCTGCTGCCTGCTGCCTGCTGCCTGCAACATTTTTCCCGGTACAAACAGCCAGCATCACCCCCAGGGTTCAAGACTATGGGGTCTGCTGCAACAACTGACTCAACACCTTGCCATCCACGCTTACCGTATCGGCATCCAGCATGCCAGCCACATAGGCCTGCGTTGCTTCCTGCTGTCGCTGACGACGCAAGGCATCGCGTAGCGCCGGCTTCACTTCCTCCAGCGAACGCACGCTGGCCGGGCGCAGATCAGTCAATTGCAGAATATGCACACCATCGGCCTGCACAATCGGATCACTCAGCTGGCCCGGTTCCAGCTTGGCAACCGTGGCACGCATGGCAGGCACTAGCTGGCTCATCGGTAAAAAGCCATTGTCGCCACCCCGCTCGGCACTGATTTTCTCGTCCGAATGCTCTTTGGCCAGCGCCGCAAAATCCGCCTTGCCTTCGCGCATTTGCTTGACCCAGGCATCGGCCCGTTTCTTCGCTTGCGCCAAAGCCTGTTCGTCCTTGTCCGGCACGCTTAAAAAGATCTGGCTCAAGCGATACATGGCCGGCAACTGGAACTGATCCTGATTGGCCTGATAAGCCGTTTGCAGATCCTGCTCGGACGGGTAATCCGCTGCAGGTTCAGACACGGATTGCAGATAGCTGCGCAGGATCACCTGATTCTGCGCTTCTTCAATGGCACTGCGTATCTCGGGCTTCTTGTCCCATTCCTGAGCCTTGGCCTGCTCTACCACGGCTTTCTCGGCCAGGCGGCTGCGCAGCCACTGCTCCAGCACCACGCGATCATTACGCATGGCTTCACGCTGTGCTGCGGGCAAAACCTGCAGGAACTGCTGTAACTCGTCCTGGCTGACCACCACCTGTCCCAGCGTGGCGACCGCAGGCGTCGCAGCACTGCTTTTTGCCGTCGATGCCGGAGCGCTGCTTTGTTGCCCGGCAGCTTGCGGCTGCTGGGCTTGAGCATCGCCATTTTTCCCACAACCCACCAAGAGGGCCGACAGGCTCAGAGCCAGCACACTTTGCAGCAGAAATTTGGGGTGTGTCATCGTGCTCACCTGATTCAAGCTTGTGCCGCTTCAGTTTGTTCAGCGTCGACAGGCGCAGTAGTCTCTTGGGCTACTTCTGGCTGAACAGCAACCGCTTCACCCTTGTCGGCACTCTGGGCTTCATTATTCGCCGCCGCATGCTGACGCAAAAACAGCAGGAATTCCTGCAACAAGCGGTCCCACAATTCAGCGGTAGCTTGCAGGTAGCTTGGTGCAACGCCACCGGCCACGATAACGTCCATTTCCAGCACCAGAAACTCGCCTTGTACCGCTAGGCGAGCAAAACGCTTGCCAATATTCCAGGCCGATTCGATACCGGCAGGCATCTCGCCTTGAACGCGCAAAGCGCAGCTCAAGGTGTAATCCAGTGCCTGGTCCGCCTCATGCGCAGGATTACCCAGGCGCAGCGCAAAACCAATGCCTTGCGAAGCCGACAAGAGCTGGCGATTCCCAGCCTGCTCGGACTCGGTCACGCGATAGCCCATCTGTTGCAACAACTCCTGCAATTGCTTCAAGGAGACGGATTGGATGGTTTGGGAGTCAGTCATACATATTCCTTGTGGGTATCAATCAATAAGGCTCAGGGCGCGACAGGCGGCTGTTCCGACGACGTGGCACCGGGCGTGTACAAGCCGTCATAAAGCTTGTCGCCCAGCGCCTGCGCGTGCTCGTCGAACTTCACGCGTGCAGAGCCGGCCAGCGGTTGTCGGATCTTGAGCAAGTCGCCCGTGCTGAACTGCTCATACGCCGCCAGGATTTCTTTCCCGGCTGCATACAATTCCTTGTTTTTTGCCGTGCACAGTCCCAGTTCCTCTTCGCGCTGGGCCAGACTGGACGCCAGGCTGGCACGCTGCGTTTCAGTGGCACGAGCTTGCACCTGCAAGGTTTCAAACTCGTTACGCGCACGGCCTAATTGCGATTGCGCTGCCGCCACTTGCTGACGCGCAGAGGTCTTGATGCCCTCCTGCTCGTCTTGCAAGCTTTGCGCCTGCTTGCTGGCCTTGTCCAAACGGGCCTTCAGTTGCTCGACCTCCTTGCGGGCCGCATCACGTTCGGTTTCTGCAGCCGTCTTGGCGGCCGTCAGCTGCGCTTGCTGGCTTTGCAACTGCTGCAATTGCTGCGTGCTGGAGCGCAACTGCGTGCGCAGCCGCTCCTCCATATCCGATTTTTGTGCCATGGCTGGGCCAGCCCATTGGCCCAGGCCCGCCAGCAGCAGCGCGCCCAGCGTCATGAGAAAAGGCTTGCGCCCACTTGGCTGCACACACGGCTTCCAGGATGAGTTCAATATCTTCATGGCTTAGAACCTGGCGTTAAGTTCAAGCTGGATGATGTCGATAGACAGCGGTGCGCCATAGACTTCCTTGGAGCTGCTCCAGCGCAGATGGCCGGTTACGTTCTTCTCGAAGGCATAACCTGCACCTAGGAAGTAGCCACGTGCATTGGTGCCACCCAAGTGGAAGGAAGAATCGTTATAGCCATCGGGCATGGCATCCGGTTCGATGTACTTGTAGCCCGCAAAAGCCAGCCAATCGCCCTTGTCCTTCAAGCCCAGGCTGCTGCCCAAGGTCGCTTGAACCATCCAGGCATTGCCGCCGCTTTCGATACCGGTCGGGTTACCGGAGGCATCGTAAGTACCGTTGGAGGCAATGTTGTACAAACCACCGGCACGATCCGCCATCTTGTTGCTGTCGTAAGCCAGGTTACGCACGTAATTACCGGCCAAACGCAGGTTCAAGCCATTCATGACTTCGGTATCCCAGCGCATGTTCACGTCCAGCAAGTTGAACTTGGAGGCCAGGCCCACGTATTGCCATTCGTTCCAGTTCTTGGGATCTGCCGACCACTGACGGATGTCACGCAAGAGGAAGACGGTATTGCCCTTTTGCATGAAGGCCGGACGCGACCAGTCTGTGTCACACACATCGCTGGACGAGTACAAAGTACACGCGCTGGAGCGCTGGCCGGCGATATTGTCAAAGTGGTAGTACGCTACGCTGCCGCGCAGATTGTTGCGCTGGTTGATCTTCCATTCGGCACCGATCTGCGCACCCAGCAGCCATTTGTTTTCGCTGGAGCCTTCGGACAGGCTGTTGCGATCCCATGGCGTGTTGGCGTATTCCAGCGCATAGGCACCCAGATTGCCAAAGACGGTCACTGGACGATCCGACATCGCGTGCTTGAAGGCAGCAGAAATCCCATCGACATTCAAGTCAGACGACCACAGCAGATCCGTGGAATCAAAGGGACTGGAGGCACGACCCGCCACAATGGTGGCCCAATCGGCAGGACGGTAAGACAAGTAGGCCTGATCCAGCCACAGGTGCTTCTTGCCCATGCCGTTGCCCAACGTATCGGAAGTGGACACCGGATTGTCATCGCTGCCCGTAGCCAGGCGGATACCGGCCTCCCAACGCTCGGACAGCGTCGCTTTCACACCCAGACGAGCACGGATACGCCACAGGTTGCGGCGGTCCTGGCGACTGTTCAGATAAGGAATCTTCAAACCATAGGGCTTGTTTTCGACCACGGTAGGAATGGGGCCGTTGTCGTTCCACTTCGCAAAGTTGATCAACTCGTTACTGTTCGCGCCATCCATCAGGCGCGACTCGTTACGCACGCGTACATCGCCTTCAACCGTGATGCGCGACACCCAGTCCGGGAAGGTGTTGGGCTGGGCCCAGTTCTCGGCCTTGGCTTGCGACATCACTTCATTCTTCACTTCTTCGCGGATCTGCTCACGCACCGTCTCCGGGATGTACGTGACACGCACATCACCTGGCCGGGCCTGGGCGGCACCTGCTGCACCAATATCGGCTTTACGAGCCTGGGCCGCTTCCGCCTCGGCCTGAGCCACCAGGGCATCGGCCTGAGCCTGGGGCAAGACGCCTTGCTGCACCAGCAGACGAATCAGGTTAACGGTGGCGTTCTGGGATGGAGCCTGAGCCAGCACAGGGCCAGCGGTGCAGGTCAAGGCCAGCGCCACCGCGCAAGCCAGCCGACTAGGATGGGTTTTCATGAAAAGCGCACTCCAAATCATTCGGTCAAAAAAGGCAGACAATCAACTGGGCCTACGACCCGTTACCTGGGCTCGGATAGGCATGCTTACCGACGCCGGTGGCCGCTCGCTCAAGCGCCCGACTTCACGCAAGGCAGCTACCAAGGCCTCATCAATCTCGGTATCGCCCGAGGACTGCGCCAGGGCGACACGGGTAATGGACCCGTCTTCGGTCAACCACAACTGCACCTGAACGCGGTAGAGCAAGTTGCGGGTGCGGCTGTCCTCACGCAGGATTTTTTGCAGCGCATAGGCCAGGTACTGGCTATAGGTGGCATTGCCTGCACGGCCACCGCCACTGCCGCCCATGCCTCGTCCCTGTCCGGCACTGATGTTGAAACTGTCAGTACCGGCCTGGGCGTCGCTGTCCATCTGCATTGGGTCTGACAAATCGTCCGATGGCGTAGGTGGCGCTTCATCCTGCGGTTGGGGCTCTTCAACCGGCGTAGGCTCGGGTTCAGGCTCCGGCTCGACCACTTCCTCTTCTTTGGGCTCTTCAGGCTCCGGTGGCGGCTCGGGTTCGGGCGGCGGAGGAGGCGGTGGCGGCAAAGGAATCAACATGGGCTCTTTGGGCACCTGGCGCTTGATCCCTGCCATGTCGTTGGCCCATTTCCAGACCCACCAGCCCAGCAGCGCCACCAGCACCACAACCAGCCCCCTGATGGCCAGCCGACGCCAGCGTGCGCGTTGGTTGGCTTGCGGTTTGGATGAGTTTGGCAACATCGTTAGAACACCAATTAACTTACTGAGGTTTGCCGGTCACCAGACCGACCTGGGACAGTTCCAAGCGCCGCAACACATCCAGCACTTCCACCACTTTCTGGTACTGCACAATGCTGTCGCCGCGCACAATGACCGGGAAATCCGGGTTCAGGGCTTTCTCGGTACGCAGGCGGTCTTCCAGCTCGGGCAGGGTCACCGGATAGGCATCCAGAAACACCTGGCCCGCTTCGTTCACGGAGATGGCTTTGGTTTTGGGTTGAACCAGGGATACGGTGGAACTGGCCTTGGGCAAATTCACCTGAATGCCGGAAATTTGTGCGGTGGCGGTCAGGATGAACATGACCAGCACCACCATCAGCACATCAACCAGCGGGGTAATGTTGATGCCGTCAACGGCTGCGCCGTCATCGTCGTCGTCTCGTAGGGCTGCCATGTCCGTTCCTTATGCCGAGCCAGCAGCCTGGGCGTGGGCCAGATCAAGGTCAGCGCCTTGAGCCAATGCCGCCTCGTGCTTGTCGTGTTTGGTTTTGCCGGGCGCGCTGTTCTGGCCATGAATTTCAGCCAGGCGAGTCACAAACTCGTCCACAAACACACGCATATCCGCGCTGACGTCTTTATTGCGGCCAATCAGGCGGTTGTAGCCAAACAGGGCCGGAATCGCGACGAACAGACCCATTGCAGTCGCCAGCAAGGCAGCAGCCATACCGGGAGCAATTGCATTGATGTTCACATCACCCGCCATCGCGGTTCCCAGGAACACCACCATGATCCCCAGCACCGTGCCAAGCAGACCGATGTAAGGGCCACCGGCAATCGCGTTGGACAAAATGCCCAGACGTGCACCCAGTGCCTGATTTTCTTGTGTGCGAACACCGTCCATGGAAGCGCGGATGGCTTCGATGGTGTTGGGAGACAAGGCCTTCATGCCCTGGGCCTGACGGTTGTGCAGCTCTTTCACCCCCATGCGGTACAGACGCCACAAAGAGGAATGGGCAAAGTTCTGTTCGGCCTTGGCGTCGGTCTGTACCGCATCCAGCTTGCCGCCGGACTCACCAAATGCAGCACGGAACTGACGGTTGGCTTCTTGCACACGGCCCACCTGACGGCTCTTGCGGTACATGATGACCCAGGACTGGAACATCATGAAGACCAGCACGGCGATCACAATCCAGGCGTCCATCGGGACAGCTTTCAACAGAAAGCCCAGAGCACCAAAACCGAAGCCGGACTGCTCTTCATCCGCACCGTACGCAATCAGGCGAGACTCGGCTCCTTGTGCCAGGGCATCGGCGTAGATCAGGGCAGCAGGTCGAGCAATCTTGGACAAGCGCAGCTCGTCGATCGCGCCAACAAAGGGAGCATAGTTAGCGACTGGAGCGGCGACAGGCGCTGTGGCCTCGGCACCGGCAGAGGCAGCGACACCGGGCGTGGCCCCGTCAGCTACTTCAGCCGCCACAGGAGCAGGCGCGGCCAGCAAGGTGCCGGGGACATCACCACCCAAAGCGGCAACCGTGTTCAGTGGTGGCAGGCTGGCATTCAGGGAAGCCGTGGCACGGCCCTGGACGTACAGAATCACTTGGCTGCCATCGGCTGTCACGGCCAGGTGCTGCCAGGTGCTGGGCGACAAGGGGGCACCGGCAGGACTGCGTTGGCCATTGATCTCAACAAAGGGCACGCCCTGGTCCAGACCGATCAGAAAGCTGTTGGCACCATCACGACGGGCATAGACCAATTGCTGGCCTTGGGGCTGATCTGCACGCACCCAGGCGCTGAACGAAAAAGCACCGGTTGCTGGCACGGCCAGGGAAGGACTGGCAGGCAGCATCAAGGGCGCTGTACCCACAAACTGGGCGGCACGTCCGGACACGCCGTCAATCACGCCCGCTGGGGCTGTTTGAGCGTGGTTGGTGTACGCCGTACTGTCACGCGAAGGTGCACCAGCAGCGCCATCAAAATGATAGACCAGGGTGTAGTTGGGATCGAAGGTAATCTGGCCATTGGAAGCCACCGGGGCTTTCTCGTTGCCGTAGTACATCCAGATATCCTGCTTCTGGCTGGCCATCACCTCAGGAATATCCACCCAGATCAGCGCCATGCCCATCAAGGGGTCAAAGCTCTCGATCTGGTGGTTCAGCACGGTCTGATCATCACCGAACACAAAGCGCAGGTCCGAGCCATTTTCATTGGTGCCATCAAAGGAAAAATTGCCAGTATGCAGACGCACCAGCAAGGGGGTGCGACCTACGTTTTCGCTGATGGCCGCGCCTTCAGGCGTAGTATCAACAGAGATTTGCTTGCGGTACTGCCAGTCAGGCTGCCACCAGGCCTGCGCCACGGCGGGCAGCCAGCCCACCATCATGGCAAGCATCAAAAGAAGAAGGCGTTTCATGATCGAATTACTCCGGGAACAAAATCAGGCAGATTGTTCTGGCTAAGGGGGTCAGAAGGAGGCGCGCAGGCTGAAGTGCACACGCGGATCGTGTCGTTCGGTGTTGACGCCTTGCGTCAGGGGATAAGCCCAGTCGGCATGCAGGGACAGCCAGTCAAACATTTGCAGACGCGTACCGATGCCCACACTGGCCAGATGAAAGCTGGACTCCTGCTCAGGCAAGGGGTCACGCAAGCGCAAACGCGCAACGTCGCTGAAGGCGTAGAAGCGCCACTCGTTAACCGAGGGGCCAATCCAGCGGGCCAGCGAGGGGGTGCGCAGTTCGACGCTGGCCATCCAGCCATCGTCTGCACTGCGCTCAGCGGCCAGATAACCGCGCACGCTGGTCGCGCCACCGGCCGAAAACTGTTCGTTGGAAACCAGAGCACCTGAACCAATCTGAAAGCCCACTCGGCCATAGGCCTGCCAGTCTTTGGCAAAAGTTTCGGTGTGGTTCAGATCGCCCTTGAACACCATGAAACTGGGGCTGGCCATCCAGCGCTTGTAGTCGAACTCTTCCCACTCGCTGTTCAGGCCAAACAGGCTGCGGCTGGCGCCCGTCAAGGTCAGGCCGACACTGGTTTGCGAGTCTTCGGTATAGCGGTAGCCGTTGTAGGCCAACGTGAAGGGCAGATACGTCAGCGGCACGCGGTCACTGGTCTCACCAAAACGGGTTTGCTCTTCAAAATCCTTGTAGTCCATGCCAATCGAGGCGGTGTGATACCAGGAGCCGGACTGCGGAAAGGTGTAGGTGGCATGAATGCCGTAAGACTGGCCCTTGCCCAGCACATTGGTACCGCCAACAGTCGAGACGTCGCTGTCAGACTTGTAGCCAGAGAACGCCAGGCTCCAGCGCGGGGACAAAGGCATGGTGTAGGCCGCCGACCAGACCTTGGCATCCTGCATATCACGCGGAGCTGTGAAGTAGGTCAGGGAGAAGGTATGGCCGCTTTGCCAAAGATTGTCGTGGCCAAGAGTGACCATGCCGCGCAGCTTGCTGGTGTCGGCGCTGTAATCATTGTTCAAGCCCACACTGGCACTCCAGGGGCTTTTGTCGTCAACGCGCAGATCCACGTCCATGGTGCCGGGCACACGCCCCTCTTTCACCATCGGCATGACCTGACGACTGGCGCCGCGATTGAGCTCCGCCAGTTCCGCCTGCGCCTTGCTGAAATCCGGCACCTGACCTTCTTGCAAGGACGGCACGCCGTCACGAATGGCCAGCGGCGAATAGTGTTCAGCACCGACCACGCGCACACGGCCTACCTTGGTTTCCGTGACCTGGAAAAACACCACGCCATCGGCCACCGCCTGCTCGGGCAAGTCCACGTAAACCGACTGATAGCCCTGCGCGTTATAGACTTCCTGCAAGGCGTCGCGCGCTTTTTCAATATCCTCAAGGCTGCGTTCGGGGCCTAAAAAGGGGTAGACCGCTTTTTCAATGCTGCGGGCATCCAGCACGGTATTGCCACGCACAATGTATTCATTGATGTTGACCTTGCCCTGAGCCTGCGCAAAGGCACTATGAGGCAGCAACAAAGCCAGCGCCATCACTGGCGCAGCACAAAAGGGGTGGCCCCTCCACCCGGACAAACGGACGTTGCGCCCTGAAATTTCTGCTGGCATCACGATGCTTCCGATCCTCAATCTGATGAGCGCTGTTTCGGTGTGCCCCTGCTGGGACGACACGCCGCGCGACTCGTTGACATCTAGACGCAGCAGAAATCGAAAACTTTCGTTTGTAACAAAAACTTCATAATTCTTTCTGGACGGCGGGGGCCAAACAGGAAGACTCGTCCCCAACGGCACGAGGTGCCTGCCCCCATGACAGCGGCAAAATACGCCGCCTTTGTCATGAAAACTTCACCCAGAAAAGTGAAGGCTTGCGCTAGGGTGTGTGGAACCCGAACGCCGTTATGGTGTGACTTCTTTTCATTGGCACCACCCTATGCGCCCTCTCCTTTTGTTCTTATTGTTTTTGGTTCAGGCAGGCAGCATGGCCCAGGAAAACACGCAGACTGAAGGCGCAAAAAGGCCCCCGTCCGATGTGTCTCCCGGCTGTGTCAGTGTAGTAGTGGATGGACAGGCGGCCCTGTCCTACGATTGCTTGAGCCAGCAAATGCAGCCCAAAGCAGGCACAACACCCGGCGCGCCAGGACTAGGGTCTGAAGCCATCATCCAGAAAGGCCCGAATGCAATGGGTTTGGTCAATCCGGCAACAAGCAGCAATCGCATGGGCTCGAACTTCGGGACCTCGGCTTATCCGCAACGACCGCCACGGCCATCAGCCCCCTCGCCTTTTGCGCCGCCGAATCCCTGAGAAAGCAGCCGGCCTCAAGCAAACCTGTTTGAATATAAAAAAGCCCCACACAAATCGGTCCCCTGTCCGATTTGTGTGGGGCTTCTGCTAGCGCTGACTGACTCCAGCCCCTCAGGTAAAAAAGCCTGAGATGATGTGTTTTTTCTAACTGCGCTGATACTGCAAACAACGCCCCTTGTAAGACACCTCCTTGCCTTCGGGCATCAAAATGGGGCGATCGCGCAAGCAGACCTGTCGTACCAGCTCAAAACCGTAGCGCGACATTTCCTGAGTAAATTTGTTGCGATGCCCCCGGTCCGGGTCTACCACCCAGACTTCGGCCTGTTTCTTCGCACGCTGGTCTACCAGTTGGGCTAATTGGGCGGGCGTATTCCCTTCATACAACAGGTCACTGCCCACGATCAGGTCATAACGCTGCCGGGCGGGTTTCAGCCCCAAAGAAGCCAATAAATCAGGGCAAGATTGCTCCCCCCACTGGGCATGGACATACGGCAGATCGGACAAGCCATTCAAAGCCTGATTCAGCTTCAGGAAATGCGGCACCATGGGATGGCAATCGCTGGCGTGGATTTGCGCGCCACGTTTATGCATCACCAGACTGGTCAGGCCCAATCCGCAGCCCAGTTCCAGAATGCTTTCATCCGCACGAATGGGGCGGTTTTTCAGTTTGCGCGCCAGCTGGATGCTGGACGGCCATACCAGGCCAAACAAGGGCCAGACAGCCGGGCCTATGCCCAGAGACTGTGCATGTCCCAACGGGTCAGCATATTGCATGTGATCGGCCAAGGAACGAATACGTAACGATTCTCTGGGCGAGATTCGTATATGCTGGAGACGGGTTTTTAACTTGGCGGGCGTGGATGAGGTCGAGCCATATAAGTCTGACATAGACTGATGATCGTCCATATCCACACAAAAAGCGAATTTTGGCTTAATTTGCTGTGGTTTAAACTATAGATAGCCGAATTTAAACGAATTTTCGCCCAACACCATTGATAAGGACCGCTATTGTTCAAAGACCTGATTAAAGACCTTGACGACCATTCCATCGTGGAACCTGACATTTTTCTGGACGTACCCTTCGTCCCCAGCGACGACCGCGTCATCGACACCATGCTGCAACTGGCTCAAACCGGGCGCAAGGACGTCTTGTATGACCTGGGCTGTGGCGATGGGCGCATTGTTATTGCGGCCGCCAAAAAATACCACTGCACCAGCATAGGCGTCGAACTGGACCCGCTGCGCGTTGCCGATGCCATGGAGCAAGCCGGCCATGCCGGCGTGGAGTATCTGGTGGACTTTGTGGAAGAGGATCTGTTTACCGCAGACTTCAGCCAGGCCACCATCGTGACGCTGTACTTGATGGACACCATCAATGCCATCCTGCGCCCGCGCTTGTTGCAGGAGCTGCGACCCGGTGCGCGCATTGTGTCGCACGCCTTTGATATGGGAGACTGGGAAGCCGACGAAATCCTGCATGTAGGCGGCATCAAAATCTACAAATGGATTGTGCCCGCGCAGGTGGCAGGCGAATGGGAATGGGAAGGTCTGGACGGGACGGACTATCGCTTGCAGCTCAAGCAGCGGTATCAGGATGTCAGCGGGAAAATCTGGATGAATGGCAAGCCCGCTCGGCTGACTGATCTTTATCTGTCCGGCGATTGCCTGGAACTAAGTGCGCAGGCCGACGAATCCTCGCCCGTAATCAGCTCCCATCTGTACTTCGACCACCAGGAACTGCTGTCCGTGGAAGAGGTGGAAGCAGAGTACTGATTCCGGCTGGCCTTTTTCTTCATACTGTATCGCTTTGGCACGAAGTCAGGGCAACGGCTTGGAACTGGCATCTAATCGTCAAAATATTTTTCAGCATGACGGAATCCAAGACACAGCTTGTCGACACGTTCGGAACCACCAGCGTACCGCCCACGGTTGATCTCTTTTCCGAGCCGACTTTACTGACAAAGAGAAACGTCTCTTAACTGTATGGCGCGGCTGCAATGCTAGGCTGATCTAACCTTCTGTTTTATTTCAGCAAAGGAATCAGCCTTATGCGTTTTTCTTCCTTCAAAGCGCGATGCGCAATGGTCTTGGCCACCGCAGGCGCCACCCTTGCTTTATCCGCCCCCTCGCTGGCCGATGTCATCATTCCCATGAATATGGCTACCGAAAGCGGTGCTGGCGAACAGATCGGCCAGGTTAGCGTCCGTCAGACAGAGCATGGTTTGGTTTTCACGCCAGACCTGAAAAACCTGAAACCCGGTGTACATGGCTTCCATGTGCATGAGAACGCCAGCTGCGCCCCCAGCGAAAAAGACGGCAAGGTAACGCCTGCCGGAGCAGCGGGCGGCCACCTGGATCCTGCAAAAACCGGCAAGCACGGCTTCCCATGGGGCAACGGCCACTTGGGCGACCTGCCCGCCCTGTATGTACAGGCTGACGGTACCGCCAGCACACCCGTTCTGGCCCCACGCCTGAAGTCCTTGGATCAGATCAAGGGCCGCTCCCTGATGATTCACGAAGGCGGTGACAACCACTCCGACCACCCCGCGCCCCTGGGCGGCGGTGGCGGACGCTTTGCTTGCGGGGTGATTAAGTAAGCAGTCTTAACTCTTCAACCTTCTCAAGGAGATGCCATGAACGAAACAATTGAATCTTCCTTTGAACATCTGCAAGAGATTATCAAGGACATCCGCTTTGCGATGTTCGTCACCCATGCGGCCAATGGCGAACTTCATGCCTGGCCCATGACAACCCAGAAGGCAAAAATGGGGTCGACCCAAGAGGACTATGAGCATGACAAGCTATGGTTCTTCATGTCGCGCAGCAGTGACCCGGTCAGTAATCTGACCGCCAATCCGCATGTGAACGTCAGCTATGCCGATCCTAAAAGCGACACCTATGTGTCGGTGTCCGGTATGGCCCGCGTGGTCGACTCCATGAACCAGAAAGAACGCTTCTGGAACACCATGACTGAAGCCTGGTTTGCCGAGGGTATTACCGACCCCGATCTGGCGCTGGTGTGCGTGCATATTGATAGTGCGGAGTACTGGAGCGTGCGCGAAGGCAAGCTGGCACAAGCCGGAAAAATGCTGAAAGCCACCCTGATGGGCGAGCGCCTGACCGAGATCGGCGAGCATGGCAAAGTCACGCCAGGCCGCTAACCCTCTGCCGCAAGCCACCCTTTCTTGATGCAAAAAAAAAGCCCGGTCAGACACCGGGCTTTTTTCATCAGGCTGATACGAACAGCCCTCAACTCAGTTTTAAGTAGCGGGCAAGACGGGTATATAAAGGTCCGGTCAACACCAACACGCAAACCATGCGCGCCACCTGAAAGGAGGTCACCATCGGCGCTCCCAGTTGCAGCACTTTGGCGGTAATCGCCATCTCTGCAATGCCGCCTGGGCTGACGCCAAGCACCAACGTGGGATAGGCAATATCGGAAAGCCTATACAGGCCATAGGCGAAGGCAAACGCCAAGCACAGATTGATCAGGTTACTGATGGCAGCTACCCCCAAATACCTGGGAGCACGACGGAAAAAGTCCGGCCCGAACTTGTCGCCCAGAGCCCAGCCAATGCACAGCTGCCCCAAGTTGGAAATTTGTATCGGCAGGCCCGACAAAATAATGTCGTTATACGTAAGAATGGCCACCACCAACAAAGGGCCTAGCACCCAAGGGTTGGGCAAACGCAAGATTTGAAAGAGGAAGCCGGCCACACTGCTTAACAGCACCAGCAGAGCCAGGCCAGGAAGGTTCAAAAAATCAGGCCGTACGACAGCTCCCGCCTGCTCCCCCGAAAAGCCCAAAGCCTCGAACGCGAAGGGAATAATCACTACGACCATCAGCACCCGCAAACCATGTGCAGAGGCGACCAGATCCGGACGTGCGCCATAACGCTCCGCCAGCCCCGTCATCTCGCTGGCTCCTCCTACTGCACTGGCAAACCAGGCAGTACGCAGATCCGTACCGGCATAACGGGTCAGCATGAATGTACCTATGCAGCACAAGACCAGCGCAAACACCATGCCCATCACTATAAACAGAGCATTACTGCCAATCAGATGCACCATGGCCGGAGTGAAATACAGCCCCAGGGATGTCCCAATAACCCATTGACCTGCGTTGCGCGCCAGCGGCATGCAGGCCCCCGGACTGCCTGCCATTTTGGTAGCTGCCGTCAAGATCAGGGCACCCAACATCCAGGGCAAAGGCATACTTAGCCAACTGGCCACCAGGGCACCAAGCAGGGCTACCCCAAAACCCAGGGCAATTCGAAACCAGATAGCCATAACAAAAACAACAAGGCCAGGCCGCAGCCTGGCACTTTCTCCGGATAAAAGCCCCACCGAAGCGGTGGGGTCTCCCTATTTATGTCTCGTCGTGCAGTTGCTTGCGCCCTGCAATACGACGCAGCACGATCGGACCTACACTAACCAAAACGGCCGCGATCCACAAGGCAATTGAAACTTTGCTCTCGAACAGAATACCGATTTCACCGTTCGTGATGGACAGCGCGCGACGCAGATTCTGCTCCATCATATTGCCCAGAACCACTCCCAGCACCATCGGTGCCATGGGCACGTTCATCTTGCGCAGGAAGTAGCCCAGAACGCCGATACCAACGACCAGCAGCAGATCAAAGCTCGTGCCATTGATGGCATAGACCCCGATATAGCTGATCGCCAAAATACCAGGCACCAACAGGCGCGGAGGAATAGCCAGCATGGAGGCAAAGACCCGCACCATGGGCACGTTCATCAAGAACAGCATGACGTTGGCGACCATCAAGGAGGCGATCAAGCCCCACACAATCTGTGGCTGCGACTCAAACAGTACCGGCCCCGGCGTGATGTTGTACAGCGTCAGGGCACCCATCATGACCGCCGTTGTTCCAGAGCCTGGCACGCCCAGTGTCAGCATGGGAATAAAGGAGCCGGTTGCAGCACTGTTATTGGCCGCCTCTGGCGCAGCCAGGCCACGCATATCGCCCTGGCCAAACATGGCATTGGGATCTTTGCCTTCGATATATTTTTTCTCATTGGCGTAGGCTACTGCAGAGGCCACACTGGCCCCGGCACCGGGCAGGATACCGATGAAAAAACCCATCACGCCACCACGCACGGTGCTCCACCAGGTCATGCCCAGCTCTTTCAGGTTAAAGAGCTTGCGCTTGCTTTTAGGTACTTCGATCGACACGCCACCCAACAGGTTTTCCAGCATCTGCAACATCTCTGCCACAGCAAACAAACCAATCACGACAACAACAAAATCAATGCCATCAGCCAGGTTCGGAATATCAAAGCTGTACCGATATACCCCCGAGTTGGCGTCCACTCCCACCGTAGAAATGAACAGGCCCAGCATGGCGGCCAGGATACCTTTGACTGGCTCATCCCCCAACAAACTGGTCAGCGCACAAAAGGCAAACACCATCAGCACAAAATACTCGGCCGGGCCAAAGGCAACCGCCCAACCCGCCAGCATGGGAGCCAACAGCACAATGCCGCAGATGGCAATGGTGGACCCGATGAACGAGGAAAAAGCCGACAAGGACAAAGCCACGCTGGCCAAACCTTTGCGCGCCAGCGGATAACCATCCAGCGTCGTCATGACCGCTGCCGCTTCACCGGGCACATTGATCAGAATGGAGGTAATACGACCACCATACTCCGCACCCACATACACAGCGGCCAGCAGGATCAGAGCAGACTCCGGGGGCAGCTTCATGGCAAAGGCAATGGGCACAAGCATGGCTACACCATTAATCGGCCCCAGCCCAGGCAACACGCCCACAATGGTGCCGATAAAAGCGCCAATCGCGGCGACCAGCAGATTCTGGGCAGAAAAAGCAACACCAAAGCCTACGCTCAAATAATCAAGAATCGAGCTCATAACCACTCTCCCAGGATGCCGTAGGGCAGAACCACATCCAGGCCCAAATCAAATAGCAGAAACAGCCCCACTCCCATCGCCAGCCCGCCAATCAGGGCCTGCTTCCAGCTACCGCCAAACAGACGGCCTACCAAAGTAGCCATCAGCGTGGTGGCAATGATGAAACCCAGCCACTGAAACAGCCAGGCATAGGCCGCCAGATAAGCCACCATCATCAAGATGCGGCCATTGGCTCCATTGGGGTTGGCAGGCACAGTACCACCACCTTTGATAGTCAGGCGCAGCCCGCATAAAGCAATGATCAAGGCCAGCAATAAGGGAAAGGCCTTGGGCCCAACAGGTTCATAGGAAAATGGGGGCTCTAGGTCGTAGCCAAAAGCGGTGATCAAGGCAGCGAGCACCAGCGCGCCCACGCCTAGTACGCGATCATTCAGCGTCATGATTGGAATCTCCGGATTCACCCGCCATGGACGACGGGGCAGACAGGCGGCACTCCCGGCACAAACTGGCCGGGAGTAGCGTAAAAACTTACTTCTTGATCAGGCCAAACGAGTCAGCCAATTCTCGATACTGAAGTACTTGTTGTTTTACGTAAGCATCCAGTTCCTGGCCGCTCATATTGAAGGGAAACAGGCCCTGCTGAGTTTGCATGCGAGCAAACTCGGGCGTTTTCATCAGCTGCTCGAACGCCTGAACCCACCACTGATATTGTTCGTCAGAGACTTTGGGGCCCACATAAAAGCCGCGAATAATAGGCCACTCAATATCAAAGCCCTGCTCTTTGGCCGTGGGAATCTCGGCCAGTGCACCGTCCAGTCGCTTGTCGTTAAAGACAGCCAGAATACGAATAGGCGCCCCACCCTCCAGCATGGTGTGAGCTTCGGCTGCATCGCCCATATAGGCCTGAATATGACCACCGCGCAGGGCCGTCATCGCCTCGCCACCGCCCTCAAAGGCAACAAAGCGCATTTTGCGGAAATCCACATCTGCAGCACGGGCTGTCAGCGCAGCCTTCATCCAGTCCTGCCCACCCACGGAACCACCCGCGCCCAGAACAATCTTGGTCGGGTCGGCCTTGAAGGCCTCCATCAGGGATTTCAGGTCCTGATAAGGCGAGTCCGCACGCACAATGGTCACGCCATAATCACTGCCAATCGACGCCAGCCAGCGCACGTCCTCTACCGAATATTTGCCAAATTTGCCCTGTGCCAGATTCAGCAGGGAGCCACCCGAGAAAGCAGCAATCGCATTGCCGTCGCCCGGACGCTGCGCCACGATATGGTTATAGGCCACCGCCCCTACACCGCCGGGCATATAGACGGTGCGCATGGGATTTTCCAGCAGCTTGGTTTCCAGAAAACCGTTCACGGCCACACGACAGGTCAGGTCAAACCCGCCGCCTGGCTGTGCTGGAGCAATACACTCAGGCTTGGAGGGTTGCTGAGCCTGTACGCCACTCAGGCTGCTCAAGCCCAGAATACTGCTGGCCAGTAGCACCCGTAGTTTCATGTGGATAGTCATTGATTCGCCTCCAGGAGGATCTTAGTCGTTGTAATGGATGCGACCTTACCGGAGAGAAGCTTTCGCCTACCTTTCAATTTCGCCAAAAAACACGATTTTCAAGGGTATACCCTGAAAATCCAATCAGTGTTCAAGCGAATCAAACTCCAAACGCACGATCAAACCACGCTGCTGCGGTCCTGTCCGCAAGCTCATGCGGGCGCCATGAATCTGTGCAATAGCCTGTACGATCGCCAGCCCCAAACCGGAGCCCTGCAAGGCCTTCCCCGCCTCGCCGCGCCTGAAACGATGGCCTGCCTTGGCCATATCATCAGCACTCATACCCGGACCATCGTCTTCAACCTGAATGCTGCACACCGGCCCTTCCTTGCGCACCGTTACCGTAATGCATGCAGCACGTGGGCAGTACTTGATGGCATTGCTGACCATATTGCTTAAAGCCTGTTGCAAGAGCCAAGCCTCCCCGGCTACCCGAACAGGGGTGGAGGGCGCGTCCAGGCCCAGGTCCTGACGCTTGGACCTCGCCAGGCTCCAGAGCTCATCCACCACCAGCCCGGCTTGCTGGCACAAGTCGACTGTGCCCAAGGCCGCGCGGGTGCGTAGCTGGTCAGCAGCATCGCGAACCCTGGACAAGGCCACCATTTGATGCGTCATCTGAGCCGTGTTGTTCAAGCGTAATTGAATTGCCTCCAGCACCTCCTTCATCTCATCGGTCTTGGCCAGAGACAGGGCAAAATCCACCTGGGTCAGCAAAACAGCCAAGGGGGTTTTCAACTGGTGCGAGGCATCGTCCAGAAACTGCTGTTGCTCGCGTGATTTGCGTGCATAACGATCCATATGCAAATTGATGGTCTGTACCAAAGGCCGGACCTCTCGCGGCAGGCTGGCCTCGCTGATCGGCTCCAGGTTGTCGGGGGAACGATGCCGGACCTCGGCGCTCAACTTGCGCAAAGGGCGTAGCGCCAGCAAGGTGCCAACCAGAATCAGAATAATGAAAAGGCTGAGCACCGCCACGTCCTGAATCAAATTCTGGATAATGACTTTGCGTATGAAAGCATGGCGCTCGCTCAGGTTTTCACCAGCCTGAATCAGAATTCGGCTGTCTTGATAAGTCTGCAGGCGCCCATCCGATTCCAGCGCCACTGCTGCGATGCGCAAGGGCTCTCCCAGATATTCAGCGTCATAGAAAACGGGCTGATTACTGAGCAGACGCCGCACTGGCAGCGGCATACCGGTAAAGCCAATTTCCGATAAACCATCTTCAGTAGCCACCCTGAAATACACCTGACTGCTGATGGTGTACTCCATGAACTCCATCATGTAGTAAGACTGCTCCATCGCCAGCCCGCCACTGATGGTCAAGACATTGGACGACATTGATTTCAAGGCACCGGCCAAGGCCCGGTCAAACGCGGCGTTGACCTGATCTTTCAGGGTCATGCTGGAAACAAACAGGGACACGCCCGAGGTCAGCAAGGCCGCAGGAATCAGCATGAACAACAAAGTACGACGCAAACTGCTTAAGGCCATATTTGCCCCCAATAAGGCAATACGCTAAGGCTCGTCATCGCTTACAGGCTCCAGGCAATAACCTACGCCGCGCAAAGTGACGATATGGACATCCGAGGACTGCAGTTTCTTGCGCAAGCGATGCACCAATACCTCGATAGCTTCGATATTGATTTCATCCTCATCCTTGTCATTGAGCCGATCCAGGATGAACTGCTTGTTCACTGGCTCTCCGCTACGCTGCACCAGAATACGCAGCACCTCGGCCTCGCGCGGTGACACGGACAGAAGCGTCGAATCCAGCGTAAAGCGCTGCGTGGACAAGTCATAGACCAGGCTGCCACACGCCATACGCGGTTTGTCCTTGCCCCGGCTACGACGAATCAGGGCATTAACGCGCGCCACCAGCTCTTCAATACGAAAAGGTTTGGGCAAAAAATCGTCCGCCCCACACTCCAGGGCTTCCACTCGCTCCTGCAAGGAGTCGCGAGCCGTCAAGATCAACACGGGAGTCCGGTTATCCTCCGAACGCAGACGTGCCAGCAAGGCACGTCCGTCCATGCCCGGCAAGCCCAGGTCCAGGACGAGCGCATCAAATTCCTCGATCTGCAAACGATGGTAGGCCACCATCCCGTCGTTGGACCACTCGACTGCAAACCCTTTCTTTTGCATGCTGCGTGTCAGCCACAGGGCCAAATCAGGCTCGTCTTCAATCAATAAAATTCGCATGGCGGATAGTAGAAAAGAAAACAGAACAGGGGCAATAGTACGCCGCCGGATCGTATCAGCAGCACGTCACTGGCTGACAGACTCGGTCAGCTCCAGCACAAAACGCCGCAACCAGCG
Organism: Alcaligenes sp. NLF5-7; assembly: GCF_024266725.1. Lineage (NCBI taxonomy): Bacteria > Pseudomonadati > Pseudomonadota > Betaproteobacteria > Burkholderiales > Alcaligenaceae > Alcaligenes > Alcaligenes sp. NLF5-7. The sequence goes on along the minus strand of NZ_CP100755.1, from coordinate 2,134,111 downwards.
GCTTTCTTCATCATGTTCCTTGTTGATGTCCCAAATCATGGACACCACAAAAGACGGCACCCGCAATGGCACCGGCGAGACGGCTAATCGACTATTGCATTCCACAAAGGAGCGGGCGGCGTAATCGGGCATGGTCAGCACCAAAGGGCTGCCAATAATGGCGTTGATTGCCCCGGAAAAATGCGTGAATGAGGCCTTGACCTTGCGCTGCAGTCGCTCGGCATCAAAGAGTTCATCGACAAAGCCGCGCAAGCCGTCAAAGGACACCCGCCCATGATGAGCATGCAGATACTCCTGCTTGCTGATGGGGGTTGAAAACGCAATGGACTGCTTATCGTAAATGCAGATATAGGAAGCGGAAAACAGCACTTGCGACTTGTGCATGGTGCTCAGAAATTTAGGGCTGGAGCAAATCGCCAGATCCGCCCCATGCTCCACCATGCTTTGCGGCCACAAATAGCTATTGGTTTGGTAGAAGGAAAAACTGATCGTCCAGCCCTGCTCGTCAGCCATGCGAATCATGCGTTTGGCCAGCATATTTTCCAGATCGTCGGACAAAGCGATGCGAAAAACCCGGCTGGAGCGAGCTGGATCGAACTCCTGCTCGGATGTGACCAGCGCCGAGATGCTTTTCAGGGCCTCGGATATCTGCGGGGCAATCTCCAAGGCCCGATGCGTAGGCGTCATTCCGTGCGAACCACGGGTAAACAGCTCGTCATTGAATACCACCCGCAACTTGCGCAAGGACGCGCTGACCGCGCCCTGGGTCAGAAATAGGGCATTGGCGGCCTTGGTCACGCTGCGCTCGTTCATCAAGCACTGGAACACCAGCAGCAAGTTCAGATCCATCCGCCTGATATTAGCAATATTAATGGAAGCCATTTTTCTAATTAGTTTGAATAATTATTTGGCTTGATTAGACTAAAAATCAGCCACAACCACAATAAGGGTCAGGTATTCACCTGCCCTGCTCGAGGAGATCTTTATGGGCACTGCTACCGTCGCCCCTTCGCATGCCAAATCGGCCCCCCCAGGCCAGCCGGGCTTAAGTAAAAAACAAGTTGTTGCCGTTGGTATTGGCAACTTTATGGAATGGTTTGACTTCGCGATTTATGGCTACTTTGCAGCCATTATCGGCAGCATCTACTTTCCATCCGACGCCGCTGGCGTTTCCCTGCTCTCGTCCCTGGCCGTGTTTGCCGTGGGCTTTGTTTCGCGCCCCTTTGGCGCCCTGATTCTGGGCCCCATTGGCGACCGCTTTGGCCGCAAGACCGTGCTGATGATTACCGTCTTTGGCATGGGTGTGTTCACTACTCTGATTGGCCTGCTGCCTGGCTATGACACCATCGGCATTACGGCTCCTATCTTGCTGGTTGTGCTGCGCTTCCTGCAAGGCATGATGGTGGGTGGCGAGTGGTCCGCTGCCGGTATTTTCCTGGTGGAAAGCGCCCCCTCCAACCGTCGTGCCTCGGCCGCCAGCGTGGTGACCTTTACCGCCGGTATCGCTTTCCTGATGGGTACGGCCACGGCTGCCGCCATCAACGCCACGCTGACCGAAGCCCAGGTCTACAGCTGGGGCTGGCGTGTGCCCTTCGTGCTGTCGATTGTGATGACCTTCATTGCGGTCTTTATCCGCCGCAAACTGAACGACACCCCCGTCTACCACGAGCTGCAGGAAAAGAAAGCCAACAACACGCTGGAGCGCGTCTCGTCCAAGGACAAGTTCAACGCCTTTGTTCTGTCCTTTGCGTTCTCCGCCCTGTTCCTGGTGTCGCTGTACTACTTCATCACCTACGCCAATAACCACCTGGTTTCCATCCTGGGCATGAGCAAGACCTCGGCCCTGTGGCTGTGCAGTGCCTCGTTGGTGGTGTATTGCATCTTGCACCCGCTGGTTGGCCGCTTCTCGGACCACTACGGTCGTCGCAAACTGGCGCTGTTTGCCGCTGCGGGTCTGACCATCATGGCCTACCCGATCTTCATCATGATGAACTCCGGCAAACCCGCGCTGATCCTGCTGGGCCTGATCATCATGGCTTTCCTGGTGGCCATCTCTGCCGTCATGAACGTGGTGCTGCTGGTGGAAGTGTTCCCCGCCTCGATTCGCTCGACCGGCGCCGCACTGGGCCACAACGTCTCGTCAGCACTGCTGGCTGGCCCTGGCCCCTTCATTGCTGCTGCCCTGATCCAGTACACAGGTAACCCCAACGTACCGGCCTGGTACCTGGCTGCGGTATCCCTGGTGTGCTTCCTGATCCTGTATACCCGCCTGCCTGAAACCAAAAACGTGGACTTGTCCGCAGGCTGACCTTTAAAGGAGACCTAGTTATGAGCAAAGTTGCAGTTATACAAGCGGCATCCATCCCGTTTGACTCTGCCAGCAGTGTAGAAAAAGCCGCCGCCATCTTGCAGCGTGTGGCTGCCAATGGCGCCACCCTGGCTGTCTTTCCCGAAGCCTTTTTGGGCGGGTATCCCAAAGGCATCAGCTTTGGCAGCGTCATCGGCAACCGCCGCCCCGAAGGCCGTGCCCTGTACCAGATGTATGTGGAAGGCGCTGTCACCCTGGGTGGCCCTGAACTGGAAGCACTGGCCGATGCAGTCACCCAAACCGGTGTGTACACCGTCATGGGCGTAATCGAAAAAATGGGTCGCACCCTGTACTGCACCGCTCTGACACTGGCTCCCGGCAAAGGCGTGGTGGGCATCCACCGCAAGCTGATGCCTACCGGCCAGGAACGTCTGGTCTGGGGCTTTGGCGATGGCTCCACCATGGGCACTGTCGATACTCCCATGGGTCGTATCGGCAACGTGATCTGCTGGGAAAACTACATGCCCACCCTGCGTCAGACCATGTATGCCCAAGGCACCGAACTGTACTGCGCCCCCACGGCAGACGACCGCCCAACCTGGGCCTCGTCCATGATTCACATCGCCGTTGAAGGCCGTGTGTTCGTGCTGTCCGCCTGCCAGGCCATCCGCCTGAACAATTACCCCGAGTCCTTCCAGAAAGAATTTGCTCTGCCCGGCGAATTTGCTCCGGACAGCTACGTGATGCACGGCGGCAGCATGATCGTCAGCCCCACCGGCGAAGTGCTGGCCGGCCCGGTGTTTGATGAAGAAACCGAGCTGTACGCCGAACTGGATATGGACCTGCTCAAACAGGCCAATCTGGACTTTGACGTCTACGGCCACTACTCGCGCCCCGACATCTTCTCTCTGCATGTCGACACCCGAGCCAAGCAGGTAGTGAAACTGCAAACCGAAGACTCGGCCGAGTAAAACCAGCCAAATCCTGCACTTAAAAAGCCAGCCCCATCACGCGATAAACGTGATGGGGCCGGAACTGCTTTCGAGCCTGGCACAAGCTGCTGCCTGCACCTGCTCTTTCCTGTCGTAGCTTTGTTTTTGATCCCTTGGCACTAGCTCAAAGCCAAAGGTTCCAGCACGGGCTGATACGGAGACATCTGCAACTGCGTCTCGTCCAGACCCATTCCCTGCGCCAACAGAGCCAACATCGTCAGGCTCAATGGAACAAGACCTTTCTCAATCACGTTGTATTCCGCCACACTGATTCCCAAGCGACTGGCCAAACGCTCGCGCTTGATTTCCAGATACTCGCGCCAGGCACGAATCAGGGTCCAACGATGCGTTCGCATATCCTTGAGCACCACATACGGAATCCCCTTGTCCGAACGCACAAAACGCGGTGCGGCCATCAACTTGCGCACGCACTCATCATTCATGGCATCTCGTGTCAACAGATGGGCATACAGCACGGCCTGCTCGGGCAAGGTACGAGGATCAGTATCTTCAGTGGTCAACAAGTATGTATTCATCATGGCTGACAAACCTAAGGATGTAAGAGAACGGAGAACCCTGAACTTACCGTCCCGTTCCATCCCGGTCTGTCAGATAATTCTGAAAGTGCTCCCTGACCGCCCTATCGGCTGATCCTGATCAAGACACACATCCAAACAGACCATAAAAAAAGCCCCTGAACACGTCAGAGGCGCGCTTTCAAAACACAGCATTGGGCATATTTACATTCGTATCTGCGACTACAACTCACGCATGAATACTTTGTGAACCCCAAATTTTGCATCACGTGGAGTTCGAACTGCCCGGCAGCTTTCAGATCGAATACTTCAAACAAGCCCGCTAAATTGAAAAAATCCCTTGCAAATAGTAGGTGAATACCCGCATCACCGACTACACTTGCGGCTCCGGCGTGAAAACCTCAATAGAATCAAGATTGTCCTTGATCAATTAGACACGCCCTCTTGGCAGTAGCCCATAAGTTCAACGCTTATACTGTTCAACTATAAAACAGGGGCAGAGCTCACAAGGCGCCTCCCCTGACGATTTCAAACACGAAAACACAATCCTATTGGAGAGCCGCATGGTGAACATGAATCGGCGTCAGTTCTTCAAAGTGACGGGGGCCTCGCTGGCCAGTTCCAGCATGGTCTTGCTGGGCGCTGCGCCCACCCCCGCCATGGCGGAAGTCAGGCAGTACAAACTGACCCGCATGACAGAGACGCGCAATACCTGTCCTTACTGTTCCGTAGCCTGTGGGGTGCTGCTGTACTCCCGTGGTGACGGCGCCATGAATGCCGAGCCCAGCGTGGTTCACATTGAAGGCGATGCCGACCACCCCGTGAACCGCGGCACACTCTGTCCCAAGGGCGCAGGCTTGGTGGATTTCATCAAGAGCCCCAACCGACTCAAATACCCTGAATACCGTGCCGCTGGCTCGGACAAGTGGGAACGCATCTCCTGGGAAGACGCTTTCACGCGTATTGCCAAGCTGATGAAAGAAGACCGCGACGCCAACTTCCAGACCACTGCTGAAGACGGCACCGTCGTCAACCGTTGGCTGACCACCGGCATGCTGGCTGCTTCGGCAAGTAGTAACGAAGTGGGCTATGTCACCCATAAAGTCATCCGCAGCATGGGTGTACTGGCGTTCGATAACCAAGCACGTGTCTGACACGGCCCGACGGTGGCAGGTCTTGCCCCGACGTTTGGCCGTGGAGCGATGACGAACCATTGGGTCGACATCAAGAACGCGGATATTGTGCTGATTATGGGCGGCAACGCAGCCGAGGCGCACCCCTGTGGTTTCAAATGGGTGACCGAGGCCAAAGCACACAACAATGCAAAACTGATCGTTGTGGATCCACGCTTTACGCGTTCGGCATCCGTAGCGGACTTTTACGCGCCTATACGTACTGGTAGTGACATCACCTTCCTGGGTGGCGTCATCAAATACCTGCTGGACAACGACAAGATCCAGCACGAATACGTGCGCAACTACACCGATATGCCCTTTATCGTGCGCGAAGACTTTGACTTCGAGCAAGGGCTGTATTCGGGCTACAACGAAGAAAAACGCAGCTACGACAAGTCCTCCTGGGACTACGAGCTGGGCGAGGACGGCTACGTCAAGACGGACCCCACCTTGCAACACCCACGCTCGGTCTACCAACTGCTGCGCAAGCACTACGAGCGCTACACGCCCGAGATGGTGGAACGCGTCTGTGGCACGCCCAAGGACAAGTTCCTGAAAGTCTGTGAAATGCTGGCCTCGACCGCTGAACCGGGTCGCGCGGGTACCATCCTGTATGCGCTGGGCTGGACGCAACACAGTATTGGTTCGCAGATCATCCGTACCGGCGCCATGGTCCAGCTGCTGCTGGGCAATATTGGTATTGCCGGCGGTGGCATGAACGCGCTGCGCGGACACTCCAACATTCAGGGTCTGACTGACCTGGGTTTGATGTCCAACCTGCTGCCCGGCTATCTGACTTTGCCCAACCAGGCCGAGAAAGAGTTTGACGGCTACATCGGCGCACGTGCCCAACAGCCGCTACGCCCCAACCAGCTCAGCTACTGGCGCAACTACAAGAAGTTCCACGTCAGCCTGATGAAAGCCTGGTTTGGTGATGCCGCCCAGGCCGAGAACAACTGGGCCTACGACTATCTGCCCAAGCTGGACAAGCTCTACGACATGCTGCAAGTGTTCGAGCTGATGGACGAAGGCAAGATGACGGGCTACATCTGTCAGGGCTTCAACCCCCTGGCGGCGGCACCGTACAAGGCCAAGCTGCTGCGTGGTTTCTCCAAGCTCAAGTACATGGTCATCATGGACCCGCTGGTTACGGAAACGTCAGAGTTCTGGAAGAACTATGGCGAGCACAATGATGTCGATTCCGCTTCCATCCAGACTGAAGTCTTCCGTCTGCCCACCACCTGTTTCGCCGAGGAAGAAGGCGCACTGGTGAACTCGGGTCGCTGGTTGCAATGGCACTGGAAGGCCGCCAATCCTCCGGGCGAGGCCAAGAGCGACATTGAGATCATGAGTACGCTGTTCACGCGTATTCGCTCGCTGTACCAGAAAGAAGGCGGTGCCTTCCCTGATCCAATCCTGAACCTGTCCTGGCCCTACTCCAACCCGGATGATCCAACCGCCGCTGAACTGGCCAAGGAATATTCGGGCCGCGCACTGGTGGATCTGCATGATCCCAAAGATCCAAGCAAGATCACGCGTAAGGCAGGCGAGCAGCTGGATGGCTTTGCCGAATTGCGCGACGACGGCACCACGCTAAGCGGTTGCTGGATCTATGCCGGTGCCTGGACGCAGCAAGGCAACCTGATGGCTCGCCGCGACAATAGCGATCCAACCGGAATCGGCCAGACGCTGAACTGGGCCTGGGCCTGGCCAGCAAACCGCCGCGTGCTCTACAACCGTGCTTCCTGTGACCTGACCGGCAAACCCTTTGACCCACGTCGCAGCCTGGTTCACTGGGATGGCAAGCGCTGGGGTGGTGCGGATATCCCTGACTACAAGGCCGATGAAAATCCGGCTGATGGCATGGGCCCGTTCATCATGAACCCTGAAGGTGTCGCCCGCTTCTTTGCCCGTAAAGGCATGGCAGAAGGCCCCTTCCCCGAGCACTACGAGCCTTTTGAAAGCCCTCTGAGCTACAACCCGCTCAGTCCTGACGAACCACGTGCCATGACCAACCCGGCAGCCCGTATCTTCAAGGACGACCTGGCAGCCATGGGTACGGTAGACAAGTTCCCCTATGTGGGCACCACCTACCGCCTGACCGAGCACTTCCACTACTGGACCAAGCACGTGAAGTTGAACGCCATCGTGCAGCCCGAACAGTTTGTGGAAATTGGCGAGGAGCTGGCCAAGGAAGTGGGCATTGTGCAAGGTGACCGCGTCAAGGTGTCCTCCAACCGTGGCTATATCAAGGCCGTGGCGGTGGTGACCAAGCGCATCAAAGCCCTGAACGTGGATGGCAAAGTTGTCCACCAAGTGGGTATCCCGCTGCACTGGGGATTTGTGGGTCTGGCCCGACCTGGTTTCCTGATCAATGCGCTGACCCCGCCGGTAGGCGATGGCAACTCGCAAACGCCGGAGACCAAGGCCTTCCTGGTTCAACTTGAAAAGGTTAAGGAGTAAGCCATGGCCTTGCAATCACTTGATATCAAACGGCGCTCCGCAACCACCACCCCATCGCCCAGCGTGCGCGAGCCCGTGGGCGGGGAAGTGGCCAAGCTGATCGACACCAGTAAGTGCATTGGCTGTAAGGCCTGTCAGGTCGCCTGCATGGAATGGAACGATACGCGCGACGAAATCGGTCACAACGTCGGGGTGTATGACAACCCGGCCGACCTGACCGACAAGTCCTGGACCATCATGCGTTTTGCGGAGTATGAAAACCCCGCTGGCGATCTGGAATGGCTGATTCGCAAAGACGGCTGCATGCACTGCGAGGACCCGGGCTGCCTGAAGGCCTGTCCCTCGCCAGGCGCCATCGTGCAGTACACCAACGGCATTGTGGATTTTCACGAGGAAAACTGCATTGGCTGCGGCTACTGCGTTACCGGCTGTCCTTTCGATGTACCTCGCATTTCGGAAAAGGACAAGAAAGCCTACAAGTGCACCTTGTGTTCGGACCGTGTGGCGGTCGGACAGGAACCGGCCTGTGCCAAGACCTGTCCTACCGGCGCGATTGTGTTCGGTACCAAAGAAGACATGCAGCACCACGCTGCAGAGCGTATCGAAGACCTGAAATCGCGCGGCTTTGAAAACGCAGGTTTGTACGACCCGGCTGGAGTGGGTGGCACCCACGTCATGTACGTGCTGCACCACGCCGACAAGCCTGAGCTGTACAGCGACCTGCCCAAGGACCCGCAAATCAGTCCGATGGTCTCGCTCTGGAAGGGAGTGGCCAAGCCGCTGGGGGTTGCTGCCATGGCACTGACCGCCCTGATTGGTTTCTTCCACTACATCCGAACCGGTCCTAACGAGACTGACGAGGAAGACGAGCGCCGCGCCGACGAGGACGCACGCAAGATCCAGGAGGCTCACCATGACTGATCACAACCGCAAGGGCTTGATTCAGCGCTACACCACCAGTCAGCGCATTAATCACTGGATCATTGCCATGAGCTTTGTGCTCCTGGCCTTGTCCGGGCTGGCGCTGTTTCATCCGTCAATGTTCTGGCTGACCAATCTGTTTGGCGGCGGTCCGTGGACACGCATTCTGCACCCGTTCATTGGTGTGGTGATGTTTGTGTGCTTTTTCCTGTTTGCGGCTCGCATGGTACGGCACAATATGTTCTCCAAGGGTGACGCGGCCTGGCTGCGTCACTTCAAGGACGTGCTCAATGCCAAGGACGAGCGCATTCCCGAAGTAGGCCGCTATAACGCCGGGCAAAAAATCCTGTTTTTTGCTTTGGTGATCTTCATGATCGGCCTGCTGGCAACCGGTGTGGTGATGTGGCGCGAATACTTTTCCGCCTTCTTCCCCATCTGGGCTATCCGTCTGGCCTCCGTGCTGCACGCGGTCTGCGCCCTGCTGATGATTTGCGCGATTATCGTGCACATCTACGCCGGTATCTGGGTAAAAGGTTCAGTCAAAGCCATGACCCGCGGTACGGTTACCCGTGCCTGGGCCTGGAAGCACCACCGCGCCTGGTTCCGTGAAGAAATGGAAAAAGGTCCCAGCCGTCCTGCCGAATAAGCGGGGCTCTGGTACATAAGCAACCCGGCTGCCATGCACCATTTCGGGCATGGCAGCCTTGTTTTCAGGAGTCTGTCTTGCAACGCATCCTTCCGCGCGGCGAAATCGAAAGTCTGGACCACACCTCCATCCCCCGACTGCGCCTGCCTGTGCGAGCCAGCGTCTTTGCTGACCGGGCAGCACGTCTGCGTCAATTGGCTGACGGCAATCCCGTTGGTGCCTACCTGCTCTTGCTGGCACATCTGGTAGATGGGCAGCACAAACAACTCAATGCCCTGCCCCCGACCGAACTGCCCGCCGAGGTGCTGGAAACAGCGCAAAGACACGGTATGCCGCCCCTGCTGGCATCGGGCTGGAAGCGCGATCCACAGTGGCTCAGCATTTTGAGCAGCCTGCTCAATCACATGATCAACACTTCGGACGTGCCTGCAGCCGCCCAAGAAGTCTGTCAGGACCTGCTCAAGAAAGCCGAGTCTGACCCACAAAAACTGGAAGATCTGGCTGACGCGATTCTGGCCGAGCAATTGCCTGAGCAAGACGGTGCCGCGGCACCTTTTGTCATGGCCGCCTTGCAGGTTTACTGGACACATCTGGCCTGCTCGCTGACCGAAGGCCAATTGTCTGTGACCAGCCCCTTTGGCGTATGCCCATCCTGCGGCAGCCTGCCCGTATCCAGTGTGGTGCGTGTGGGTGGTCGTGAAGATGGTTGCCGCTACATGTGCTGCCCGCGTTGTAGCGTGGAATGGCATCTGGTGCGCGTCACCTGCTCGCACTGCGAGAGCACCAAAAGCGTGGCGTATCACGCCATTGAAGATGGCCCGGAAGGGATCAAGGCCGAGTCCTGCGACAACTGCCACACCTACCGCAAAATCTTCTATCAGGAAAAGCAGCTGGGTCTTGATCCAGTTGCAGACGACCTGGCCAGTCTGGCTCTGGACGTTCTGATGGGTGAAGAAGGCTATTCCCGCGCCAGCGGCAATCCACTTCTTTGGCACCAGTCTTAAGCTAAGATTCCCCTACGCCTTGCTGCCCCGAGCACAAGGCGTAGCTGACGGACCCTGCCCATAGACTCAAACGCCTGCCTTTGAATGATGAGCCCTACGCCTGAACTCTCCCCCGCCCACATCCCTTCCCTGGATCGCTTGCTGCGCTCGCCAGAGTTCGAGCCCTTGCTAAGCCAGTTCGGTCACACACGCCTGAGTCAACGCACTCGTGCCCATTTGCAGGCACTGCGGGAGGCCGTGTTGAAGGGAGCACTAAGCCCTCAGGACCTGGAGCCCGCTCAGCTCGCCAATGCACTGCAGGCCAAGCTGCAAGAAGAATCCCGCTTGCAGCTGCGCCCGGTCTTCAATCTGACTGGCACCGTGCTGCACACCAATCTTGGGCGAGCAATGCTACCGGATGAAGCCATACAGGCTGTCGTCCAGGCCATGCGCTCGCCCGCCAATCTGGAGTTTGACCTGGAAACCGGCGGCCGAGGCGACCGCGATGACCTGATCAACCCCTTGCTCTGCGAACTGACCGGCGCTGAAGCCGCCACAGTCGTCAACAATAATGCCGCCGCCGTGCTGCTGATGCTCAGCACCCTGAGCCCCCGCCGTGAGACCGTGGTGTCACGCGGCGAGCTGGTTGAAATTGGCGGGGCCTTTCGTATTCCCGACATCATGAAGCGTGCCGGTGCTCGTCTGCATGAGGTAGGCACGACCAACCGTACCCACGCAGCTGATTACGAGAACGCCATCAACGAGCGCAGCGCCATGTTGATGAAGGTGCATTGCAGCAACTACGCCGTCAAAGGCTTCACCAAAAGCGTTTCAGTCGAAGAAGTTGCACAGATAGCCAAAAAACACGGCCTGCCCACCAGCGTGGATCTAGGCAGCGGCACCTTGGTGGACCTGAGCCAATGGGGCCTGGCGCCTGAACCCACCGTGCGCGAGACCATCGAAGCCGGTGCCGATATAGTGACCTTCAGCGGCGACAAGCTGCTGGGTGGCCCCCAGGCCGGTCTGATCGTAGGCCGTGCAGACCTGATCGCCAAGATCAAAAAGAACCCGCTCAAACGCGCCCTGCGCGTGGGCAAAATTACGCTGGCCGCACTGGAGCCTGTGCTGGCCTTGTACCGTTCGCCAGAGCGCCTGCCCGAGCACCTGACTACCTTGCGTCTGCTGACTCGACCTTCGGCTGAAATGCGTGCCCAAGCACTACGTTTGGCCCCTGTCTTGCAGCAATGGGTGGGGACACAATTTGCTGTAGAACCCACTGCCATGCTGAGCCAGATCGGCAGCGGTGCGTTGCCCGAAGACGTACTACCCAGCTTTGGACTGCGCTTTGCCTACCAAGGCACAGGCCGTCCGGGCCGCCATCTGACTCAACTGGAAAAACGCCTGCGCACTTTGCCCCAGCCCGTCATCGGGCGCATTGCGCAAGATGCCTTTTGGCTGGACTTGCGCTGCCTGGAAGAGCCCTTTGAGGCCGCCTTCAGCGCACAACTGATTCCCGAGCAAGCATGATTGTTGGCACCGCAGGACATATCGATCACGGCAAAACCACCTTGATCCGCGCCTTGACCGGCGTGGATACCGATCGTCTGGAAGAGGAAAAAAAGCGCGGCATCTCCATCCAGCTGGGCTATGCCTATACGCCTTTGCCCGACGGACAGATCCTGGGCTTTATTGATGTGCCCGGTCACGAGCGTCTGGTGCACACCATGGTCGCAGGTGCGACCGGCATTGATTTTGGCCTGCTGATCGTGGCCGCAGATGACGGCGTCATGCCGCAAACCCACGAGCATCTGGCCGTACTGCAATTGCTGGGTTTGCAGGCGGGAGCCATCGTCCTGAGCAAGGCGGATCGCGCTGATGCTGCCAGAATTGAATCCGTCAAAGCCGAGCTGCAAGCACTCGTCCAAGGAAGCTTTCTGGACAATGCCCCCACCTTCGTTGTTGATGCCCTGTCCGACGACAAACCCGGCCTGGAAGCACTGCGCCAGCATCTGCATGCACAGGCCATGCAATCCACCAAACAGGATGGCCAAGGCTATTTCCGCCTGGCCATTGACCGTGTCTTCACCTTGCAAGGTCACGGCACCGTCGTGACCGGCACAGTGCACGATGGCGTGCTGGATCTGGATGGCCCGGCGATGGACTTGCGCCTGATGCCACGCGGTACACCCGTACGAGTGCGCAGCATTCACGCCCAGAATCAGGCATCACGCCAGGCCCGTGCCGGCCAGCGTTGTGCCCTGAACCTGGGCGGAATTGATGTACAGGATATCGAGCGTGGCGACTGGCTGGCCGACGCCCGCTGCTTCATCTCCTCCACTCGTATCGATGTGGAACTGAGCCTGCTGGACAAAGATATTCCCGCCCTACGCACCTGGTCGCCCTGGCATATCCACATGGGTGCCGCGCACCTGACGGCCCATGCCGTACCTTTGGATGGCGAGTCCTTGCAGCCCGGCCAGACCGGCAAGGTCCAGTTGGTCTTTGACCGCCCGATCTGCTCCATGACGGGCGAGCGCTTTATCTTGCGCAACGCCCAGGCCAGCGAGACCGTCGGCGGCGGGATTGTGCTGGACCCAAATGCGCCGGACCGCAAACGACGCTCTACGACACGCCTTGCCTGGCTGGATGCCTTGGCACAATGGACGCGCGGCGGACCGTTGGAGGGCCTGCTGGCCCAAGCACCTTACGGTCTGGACGAAGCAACACTGCTGCGTCTGTCAGGAGGATCTCAACAAGGCTTGAGCGCCCCCGCCAATGCCCGCTGGCACACCGGATCTCGCCCACAAAGTCAGCCTATCTTGTTGAGCGATGCACGCCTGGAAGCGCTGTGTCAGCACATAGAAAGCGTGATGCTGCAGTTCCACGAGCGCAATCCGGACGAGCCGGGCCTGTCCATCAGCCGCTTGCGACGCATGGCCGCCCCCACCATGCCCGACGCAATCTGGCAGCTCCTGACCGAATATCTGCTGTCAGAACAGCGCCTGGCCCAACAAGGAGCCTGGCTGCATACGCCAGGCCACCGCGTTACCCTGAGCCCCGAAGACCAAGCTCTGGCCACCGCCCTTCTGCCCCTGATCGAGGCAGGCCGCTTCGATCCTCCATGGACACGTGATCTGGCCAAAGAAACCGAAGCCCCGGAAGAGCAGACCCGCAACGTACTGCGCAGACTGGTGCGCCAGGGCGAGCTGTTTCAGATCGTGCATGATCTGTTCTATCACCGCCGCCAAATCGCGGTGCTAGCCAATATCGTCAAGGAGCTGCACAGCGGCCAAGGCGTCAGCGCCGCGCAGTTCCGGGACGCAACGGGACTGGGCCGCAAACGGGCCATTCAGATTCTGGAGTTCTTTGATCGCGTCGGCTATACACGACGTGTGCGTGATCGCCATGTATTACGAGGTGAAGCCTGGGCAGCGGCGGATTGAACCCGGAGCTTCATGCGGGAACCAGAACAGGCAACGCCCTGATCGTTGAAGCGTCACCGGCCCTAACGTATGATAGGGCCTCTTGAAGGAAAGCATCCGTGCCCGGTGGCACGGCCGGGCTTCAAACCCGGTTGGGGGCGTCAGACGTTCCCAGGTAGGTTCGACTCCTGCTGCTTTCCGCCACTTTGCTGGCAGAAAATCTCCCCACACACATGCCAGAGGCACGTATTCACTGACTAAACCGGCGTATCGGACGTTGGACGCCCTGCTGTTGGCCCCGAGTCAGAGCAAGTCACCGCCAATACCTGCGCCTGTTGATCCCCCAGGCTAAGCACGCTGTGGGGTAGCTCCGAATCAAAATACACGGAATCACCCGTCTCCAAGGTCATGCTGTGCTCTGCAATGGTGACTTGCACTTGCCCTTGGATCACAAACAAGAACTCTTCTCCCCCATGCGGGAAAGTTGGCGCTGGCTGCTGTTGTTCGTGTGGAGGGTAGATAACAAAGGGGTCCATCAAACGAAAGCGCCGCCGCCCGGCCATGCTCTCGTAACGGTAGGCGCTATGACCTGCCACACTGGGCAAGGGCATGCGTTCGTGTCGACGCACGACACACACACTTTCGTCCTGATCCAGTTCCCCCTCTCCAATCAACTGCGACACCCCCATGCCATAAGCCTGGGCCAGCTTGACCACGGTAGAGATGGACGGCGCACTGACTGCCCGCTCCAGCTTGGACAGATAACTTTTAGTCAGACCGGTGCGCTGGGCCAACTGCTCCAGCGACAAGCCATGTTGGCGACGCAGGGCGCGCAAGCGAAAGGGAAGATGGGTCATGGGTTAAACAAGAGGTGTAGCGCCCGAGGTCAGCCTCGGAGCGCATATAAAAAAGCGGCCTCTTATTCTACTCAAAAACATCCGTATGGCGTTTCAGCGCTTTGCGGGCATAGTATTCAAAGCCGATCTGGGAGCGGCGAGGTCTCAGAATCCAGTCATGTGCCTCCCGGCCCAGTTCCGGCGCAATAGGCTTGATCGTTCCGGCTGACATCGCCAACAATTGCATGCGCGCTGTGCGCTCAAATTGCAACGCCAATACGCAGGCTTCTTCTACTGAGGCCGCCGCCACCAACATTCCATGGTGCGATAAAAGAATAGCGCGCTTGTCACCCAAGGCCTCAGAAATGATCTGTCCCTCTTCATTGCCCACAGGGACACCCGGCCAATCCTTCAGGAACGCGCAGTCCTCATACAAGGGGCAGTTGTCCATATGGGATACGATCAAGGGCACCTCCAGCATGGACAGGGCGGCCACGTGCAAGGGATGTGTATGAATGATGCAGTTCACATCCGGCCGGGCACGATACACCCAGGAATGAAAACGGTTTGCTGGATTAGGCATCCCATATCCCTTCAAAACCGTTAAATCTTCATCTACCAGCAAGACGTTGGTCGACGTAATTTCATCAAACCCAAGCCCCAGCTGCTGCGTAAAATACGTGCCTTCCTGTTCGCCGCGTGCTGTGATCTGGCCAGCCAAACCAGAGTCATGGCCGCCATCAAAAAGAATACGGCAAGTCAGTGCGAGCTTCTCGGGAACACTGCGCTCAGGGATTTCGAAGAGGGCCTGCATCTGGCTTTGCGCCTGTTCAATCAGCACGGACTTGGACAAGCTCATGGTGTCACTCATAACAACTCCTTTTGTAAATTAATATCCTGCTCACAACAGCGGGACATAGCCCGCCAGGGCCTGCATACACTCGAGCCAATGTCGTACTGATGGATAGGGGCGCAGGTCGTACCCTCCCTGCTCTGCCATGCAGGTATAGGGAAACAAGGCCACATCGGCGATGCTGGGTCTGCCCCCAACGAAATAGCGATGCAACTGCAAATGCACCTCCATCTGGGCCAGAGCTTTATCGCCCTGTTCGCGCCACGCCAGCACCGCAGGATCATCCACCGTCATCGTCCCCCGCAACGCCACCCACAGTCTGGGCTGCGCAAGATTGGTCATATGCTGAGTCTGCTCAAAAGACAGCCACTGCAGCACTTGAGCCTGCGCAAGCGGGTCCGCGGGCAGAAAGTCTGTGCCCTGCGCCAGGTACCACAAAATAGCGGCCGACTCTGCCAGCCAGGGCCCTTCCCGGGTTCGCAATACCGGAACCTGTCCCCAGGGGTTGATTTGCCGGAACACCTCGGTATCCAGATCCCCCTCCACAATAGACAGGCTGCGCCGCTGTAGCGCTATACCCAAATAACCGCACAACAATCGTACCTTCCAGCCATTGCCGGTATGCACCGTGTCGATAAGCTCCAGAGCGGCGTGGTTCATTATCGTTACCTCACTCAAGGCTGATTTCTGCGGTCTGAACAATACGCTGCCACTTGCTGCGCTCAGCCGCGATGAAGGTTTGATATTCATCTTGGGTGCCGGTGTAGACCTGGCTGCCCTGCTGCTCCAGATGGGTTTTGAACTCCGGGTTGGCCAGTGTCTTTTGCAATGCCGTCTCCAATACCGCAGTCACCACCTGTGGAGTGCCCGGCGGGGCCAACAGCACGTTCCAGGAACTGATGCGTAGCTCAGCAGCCCCCAGCTCTGCGCTGGAAGGCACGTCGGGAGCAGCTGGGGAGCGTTGGCTATCAGCCAGAACCAGGGCCTGAAGCTTGCCTGCCTTCACCTGCGGCATGATCACGGGAATGGCATCCATCACCATGTCGGCATGACGGCCCACAACGGCACTGACAGCCTCCCCTCCACTCTTGAAAGGGATATGTCGCACATCAAGTTTCTCGGTCAACTTGAAAAGCTCTACCCCCAAGTGCGGAGCACTCCCTATCCCTGCCGATCCGAAGTTAAGGAGCCCTGGCTCCTGACGGGCATGGGCAACCAGTTGGGCATAGTTCTCCGTACCCAAATCCGAACGAACCGCCAGAACATACGGAGACCCCGTCACCATGCCGATAGGCACAAAAGCCTGCGGGTCGTAGTTGATTTTGGAAAGAATCAACGGGTTGACCACCTGTGTGCCTACTGTCCCCATGAACACGGTGTAACCGTCCGCTTTCGCATTTTGTGCAGCCTGAGCGGCGATCATGCCCCCGGCTCCTGCCTTGTTTTCAACAATGACAGTCTGGCCCAACTCCTTGCCCAACTGCTGGGCAAGGAGGCGCGCCACCAGATCGGTAATCCCCCCTGCACCAAAGGGCACGATCAAACGTACGGGCTGTGCCGGGAACGTTGTTGCCTGTACCGGACCCGCCATCATCGTCAAGGCCGCCCACCCGGCCATCATCAAACCAAGCGTCTTTTTCACTGGATGTCTCCTGAACTTTTTAAGTTTGAATTGTTCAGGACACATTCTCATCAAAAATGACCCATCGTGTCAAACAAAGAAACTATTGTCCTAAAAGTTTTATTTGCGGCGCTGAATGAATACATCAAGACGACCATCTACAAGGTTCAGACTATTTTTCTCCTCTGATTTTCATAGGAGAACTCAATAACTTTTCCTATAGAACAAATCCTGTCCAGATCATTTTCAATGCCCCTCTTCTCTGCCCGTGTTTCAAAAACCACACATTCGTCAGCTTTCTCGACAGCCGTCACATTTTTAAACACAATCCTTATCGCGAACAATTCTCATTCTGTTTATCGTTTACTAGGAAAGTGATTATGAATTTATTGGCGCCTCCGGCTCGCCGCCCGATCTTTGCATTGGGCCTGCTCGCCACGGCTTTGGCAGCCAGTTTCAGTGCTCAGGCACAAACTTCCAACGTCCGTGGTGGGGTCACCTCGCTGGAAGAAATTCGCGTCTTGCCTTCGGCAGAAGAAGCCGTCAAACAGGCTCCTGGCGTGTCCACAATTACTGCCAAGGATATTGAAAAACGCCCTCCCGCCAACGACCTGTCCGAACTGATCCGCACCATGCCCGGCGTGAACCTGACCGGTAACAGCCCATCCGGTTCCTACGGCAATAGCCGCCAGATCGACTTGCGCGGCATGGGCCCGGAAAACACCCTGATCCTGATTGACGGCAAACCTGTCAGCTCGCGCGACTCCATTCGCATGGGGCGCGACGGTGAACGTAATACCCGTGGTGACAGCAACTGGGTGCCCGTCAACGCCATCGAACGCATTGAAGTGCTGCGTGGCCCGGCTGCTGCTCGCTATGGCTCCGGTGCTGCCGGTGGTGTCGTGAACATCATCACAAAAGCGCCTACCGATACTTTTTCCGGCTCGGTAACCGCCTACGGTCTGATTCCTGAGGACAGCGACTACGGCTCCACACGTCGTACCGGCTTTAACCTGTCCGGTCCCATTGCCGACAAGCTGTCTTTCCGCGTCTACGGCAATATCGCCAAGACAGATGCCGACAAACCCGCGTTGAACTCCCAGGCTTCCGGCATGGAGGTGAACGAGACCACCGTGCCACCAGCGGGCCGCGAGGGGGTACGCAATAAAGACGTTAACGGCTTGCTGCGCCTGGATATCAACCGGGACCACCGTCTGGAGCTGGAAGGCTCATTCAGCCGCCAAGGCAATATCTACTCAGGAGAGCGTCTGTTTAGCCGCAGCACGCAAACCATTGCATCACTTGCCGAAGATGGGGCTGAAACGAACATCATGTATCGTCGCGCCGGCTCGCTCAGCCACTATGGTGACTACGGCCAGGGCAGCCGCTCCCGCCTGACCTTTGCATATGAAGGCACGACCAACTCACGTTTGAATGAGGGCCTGGCCGGTGCCGTTGAGGGCAGCATCTCCAACCCCGGTGCCGGCTCGGTTTCCGAGCTGCGTTCCCTGAACATCTCAGGCGAATACAACACACCCCTGCAGATCGCTAGCAAGCACGTCTTGATGACGGTCGGGTTCGAGCACCGCGATCAAAGCCTGGATGATGACTACGCCACTCGCTCTGGCCAAACCATCAACAAAAACACGGATTCCAAAAGCAAGGCCCGTACAACAGCCGCCTATGTGGAAGGCAATATCGAGCTGACCGACGCCTTGACCGTGACACCAGGAGTGCGGTTCGACCATCACAGCAAGTTCGGTGACAACTGGAGCCCCAGCCTGAACGCCTCCTACTTCATCACCGACAGCATCACCCTGAAAGGCGGTATCGCCCGCGCTTTCAAAGCACCTAACCTGTATCAATCCAACCCCAACTACCTGTATCAGACACGCGGCAACGGTTGCCCGTACGACCCGGTAACTGGTCAACGCGTAAGCGGTCCTTGCTACATCTTCGGTAACGACAATCTGTCGCCCGAGCGCAGCATCAACAAGGAAATCGGTCTGGCCTACGACAACGCGAGCTGGGCAGCAGGTCTGACTTACTTCCAGAACGACTACAGCAACAAGATTGTGGCCGATATGGGCGACCAGACCATTCCGGATGCGGTGTACATTGGCGGCTCCCTGGTCCGCCCATTCCAGTGGGTGAACTCCGGCAAGGCAGTGATCCGTGGTCTGGAAGGCAACCTGACTATCCCGATTCTGGGCGAGAACGGTGACACGCTGAGCCTGAGCAACAACCTGACTTACATGATCACCAACAAGTCCAAGGAAACCAATCAGCCTTTGACTGTCATCCCCCGCTACACCCTGAACAGTACGCTGGACTGGCGCGTCAACGACAAGCTGTCCTTGCTGGCTACCGCCACGCTGTATGGCAAACAAAAGCCACGCTCGCACAACCTGTCCAATAACTCGGAAGTGAAAGGTGATGGTCTGCGTGAACGTGGTTCATATGCCATCTTCGGTCTGAGCGGCGCTTACCAGGTCACCAAGTCCACCAACATCCGTCTTGGCGTGAACAACCTGTTCGACAAACGCTTGTACCGTGAAGACTCGGGTAGCGGCCAAGGTGCCAACACCTATAACGAACCTGGTCGCCAATACTACGCAACGTTGACTGCCAGCTTCTAATGCATCTTGCCGACCTCCGGGCTTGCTCCGAAGTCTGGAGGTCTGGCACGCCATAACGTCGCTTTTTCACAACCAACATAATAATTACTCTCATTTCTATTCGAGTTATAAGGTTTCACGCTTGAACCGATAATGAGAATCGGTATCATTATTTCCGCTGTAAGGAAAATACTGCCGCCAAGAGCAACGCAACCGCAGCACACGCTAAAAACAGACACAAATTGGAAGTCGTCAATGAAATCTCTATTTACCGTAAAGCGCTTGCCGCTCGTTCTGGCAGGCGCTTTTGCTGCTAGTGGTGCCGTTGCTCAAGAAAGCACACCCGTCCAACTCAGCCCAGTGGTTGTTACCGCCTCGGGCTTTGAGCAAGACATTAAAGAAGCTCCTGCGTCGATTACCGTCATTACCCGCGAAGACCTGGAAAACAAGTTCTACCGTGATGCCTACGACGCTCTGCAAGATGTGCCTGGCGTCATTGTGACTGGCGGTGGTGACCGTCGCGACATCACCATTCGCGGCATGAGCTCCAAATACACACTGATCCTGATCGACGGCAAACGCCAAAGCTCGACAGAAACCCGCACCAACTCGGACTCCTCCGGTGTGGAAGGCGGCTGGACCCCTCCCCTGTCCGAAATTGAACGTATCGAAGTGGTGCGCGGCCCCATGTCCTCGCTGTATGGCTCCGACGCCATGGGCGGTGTGATCAACATCATTACCCGCAAAGTGCCCAAGGAATGGGGCGGTTCCATTCGCCTGGATAGCACCTTGCAATCGCACAGCCGCTCGGGCGATATTTTCCAGGGCAATTTCATGCTGGGTGGCCCGATCAAGGATGGCGTGCTGGGCTTGCAAGTCTATGGACAACAAACCAATCGCAAAGAAGACGATATCTACAACGGTTATCGCAAGCGTGAGTCCTTTGAAGTCGGTGCCAAGCTGAGCCTAACCCCGTCGGAAAACCACAGCTTTGTGCTCGAAGGCAGCACAAAGCGTCAAAAATACAATTCCACCTTGGGCAAGACCGTTGAGCCAATTGCTCCCGGCACTGCTTGCGGACGCTCCGGTTGCCCTGCCAGTTCCGAGACAGATTACCGCGGTGAAAAGGTCTCTTTGACTCACAGTGGCAACTGGGGATTTGCAACCTCTGACACCTACGTGCAACAGGAAGACTTCAACAACAAGTCGCGTGACATGCGTATCAAAAATACCGATGCACGTACTGCATGGGTTGCCCCCCTGGGCGATCATCTGCTGACGCTGGGTGCCTCCTACCAGCATCAAAAACTGAACGACGAAACTGGTAACCAGCTCACAACTGGAATCAACCGTATCAAACGCACCCAATGGTCGCTATTCATGGAAGACGAGTGGAGCCTGACCAACAGCTTCGCCCTGACCGGCGGCCTGCGCTACGACCACGACGAGAACTTCGGCAAACACTTCAGTCCACGTATCTATGGCGTGTGGTCTGCCACAGACAACTGGACTATCAAAGGCGGTGTATCCACCGGCTTCCGTGCACCTGACCTGCGTCAAACCATCCCTGGTTGGGGCCAAGTCAGCCGTGGTGGCAATATGTACGGTAACCCTGACCTGAAGCCAGAAAAATCGCTGTCGCAAGAACTCGGCGTCATGTATGACAGTCTGGAGGGCTTCTCCGCTGGCGTGACTTTGTTTAATAACGACTTCAAGGACAAGATCACTCGCGTTGCATGTCCGGCCAGCAAATGTACCGACGGCCCTAACCAGTTTGGTTCCGACCCCACTACTTACGAGAACGTGGACAAGGCGGTAACCCGTGGTATTGAAACCAACTTCAGCTGGGATCTGGCTCAAGACTGGACCTTGAAGGCCAATTACACCTACACCCATTCCAAGCAAAAGAGCGGTCCTAACGAGGGTCAGCCTCTGAATCAAATGCCCAAGCACATGGCAAATGTCAGTCTGGATTGGCACCCTACAGAAAAAATCAACACATGGGCTCGCGTGAACTACCGTGGCAAAGAAAGTGAACCAGTCACCTCTGCCTCTTCCTCGACAACACGAGCTCCGTCCTACACCTTTGTAGATCTGGGTGGCACCTACAAACTGAACAAAAACGTAGACCTGTACGCGGGTATCTACAATATTTTGGATAAGCAAATCCGCTACGATGATTACGGCTACGTCGAAGATGGTCGTCGCTACTGGCTGGGTGTAGGTTTGCGTTTCTAAACACCTATAGTCCCTTCAAATGGCCGGCGCCTCTAGAGCCGGCCATTTTTATTTCTCCACTGCATTCGTCCACCTCACCTGACCGATAGGCTCTTCCTTCAGCCATAACAGCGCTAGACTAAAGCCTGGTTAGCCAGCTTTCTGGCTACAGAATCACCTCATTCGGGAGCTGATCTTGTCGTCCACCGAGTCTGATCTCGCGATCTATGCCGGGCCTCGTGCTTATCGTCATATTCAAAGCAATGGCTTGCATGCCAAGGACATCAGCACGCTGATTGGCAGCGCGGGTGGGCCCAAGGCTTTGGCGCTAACCGGGCTGGATCAGTATTTGTTTGGCGACTGGCTCAACACGCATGACGAGCCGTTATGGTTGTTTGGCAGCTCCATCGCTTCCTGGCGCTTTGCCTGTGCGGCCCAGAGCGATCCGCACAAAGCCTTTGCGGACTTTGCGCAGCTTTATATACACAGCCCCTTTCTTCCCAAATCCACGGTAGCTGACATTACCCGGTCTACCCAGACCATGCTGAAAACCTTGCTGGGGGACGCCGACTCACAGGCTGCGATCCTGAACCATCCACGCTATCGCTTCGCCATTACCGTGGCACGCAGCAAGGGCTGGGCGGGTTCCCGCAACCCCAAACAGCTTGGTGCAGCCCTGCTCAGCTGCATGGTCGGCAATTATGTGCACCCTGCTATCCCGCATTGGTTCTTCGAACGGGTTATTGTGCACGACACCCGCAGCCCCTTGCCCATTCACGGCAGACATCAAGACCTGGCTCGCTACGCCGCACTGGATCAGCACAATCTGTTCGAGACCTTGGCCGCCAGCACCGCTATTCCACTCGTGATTGACGGTGTGAATGCCGCCCATAACTGGCCTGCCGGTCTATACCGGGATGGAGGTCTAGTCGACTACAACTTCTGCGCTCTGGATCTGGATAGCCCAGGCTTGACCTTGTTTCCGCATTTCACTCAAAAGATCAGCGCCAGCTGGTTCGACAAATACCTGCCCCGTTGGCAAAAGGCTCGCCGCCGTCACAACCTGGACAATCTGATTTTGCTGTGCCCGACCGAACGTTTCTATCGGCGTCTAAAAGACCGCAAAATCCCCGATCGTTCCGACTACAAGCGTCTGCCCGACGCAGACCGGCGTATTGCCTGGCAAAACTCCGTCGAACAAAGCCAGCGACTGGGCGAGCAATTTGCACAGTGGGTGGCCACCGACCAGTTGGCCCAGCGTGTTCAACCCCTGCCCTTTCCGTAGCAAAAGCCTGCAGGGCATAGGGGCAATTTAGTATCATTTCATCTTCAACCTCTTTCTTGGTACGCGCTCATGGATACTCCCATTCGTCTGACCCAATACAGTCATGGAGCCGGTTGCGGCTGCAAGATTTCCCCCAAAGTATTGGACATTATCTTGGCGGGAAGCGGAGCCCAGAACGTGGACCCGAACCTGTGGGTAGGCAATACATCACGTGATGATGCGGCTGTGTACGGTTTGAATGAGGAAACAGGCGTCGTCTCGACCACCGACTTTTTCATGCCCATCGTGGACGATCCGTATGACTTTGGGCGCATTGCTGCGACCAACGCCATCAGCGACATCTACGCCATGGGTGGTAAACCGATCATGGCCATCGCCATTTTGGGCTGGCCCATCAATGTCCTGTCCCCTGAAGTTGCCCGCGAGGTCGTGCGTGGTGGGCGTGCTGCTTGCGATGCTGCTGGCATCACCCTGGCCGGTGGTCACTCCATTGATGCCCCCGAGCCTATTTTTGGTCTGGCTGTAACTGGCGTAGTTGATAAAGGCCAGTTAAAACGCAACGACACCGCAACTGAAGGCTGCCAGCTCTATCTGACCAAACCTCTGGGTATTGGCGTGCTGACCACGGCCGAGAAAAAAGCCAAGCTTCGTCCTGAAGATCAAAACCTGGCCCGCGACTGGATGTGCACGCTAAACAAACCCGGCAGCCGCTTTGCACAGCTGCCCGGTGTTAAAGCCATGACCGATGTGACCGGCTTTGGTCTGCTGGGACACCTGATCGAAATGGCAGATGGCAGCGGCCTGACCGCCCGCCTGAATCTGGACCGTGTGCCCCTGTTGCCCGGCATTGAATACTACCTGCAAGAAGGCTGTGTACCCGGCGGCACGCAACGCAACTTCGACAGCTACGGCCATCGCATCGCTCCTATCAGCCAGGATCAGATCAACATTCTGTGCGACCCACAAACCAGCGGCGGTTTGCTGATCGCCGTAGAGCCTGCTGCCACTGCCGAGTTTCTGGCAACAGCACAGGAATTGGGCCTTACCCTGGAAGCCATCGGGGAATTCATCCCCGCCAAAACCCACGCCGTCGAAATCGCTTGATGCGTCCTGATACCCACCACTACCGCGAGCTGTTCCTGAACGATGTGCCTTTGATGGACGCTCGCGCTCCCATCGAATTCAGTAAAGGCGCCTTTCCCGGCGCATTGAACCTGCCACTGATGAACGACGAGGAGCGTCACCTGGTGGGGATCTGCTACAAGCAACATGGCCAGGATGCCGCCATTGCCTTGGGTAACAAGCTGGTCAGTGGCCAACTCAAGCAAGCTCGCCTGCAGGCCTGGGCACAATTTACGCAAGACCATCCCGACGGCTACCTGTATTGCTTTCGAGGTGGCCTGCGCAGCCAGATCACACAAACCTGGCTGCGCGAAGAGGCAGGCATTCCCTATCCCCGCGTAGTGGGCGGCTACAAGGCTATGCGTGGCTTTTTGCTGAATAATCTGGAACAAACCGTCGGCAGCGCCCGTTTTCAGGTTCTGGGCGGCATGACAGGCACGGGCAAAACCGATGTCCTGCAGCAGCTTGATAACAGTCTGGACCTGGAAGGCTACGCACATCATCGTGGTTCCAGCTTTGGCAAACACGCCACCAGCCAACCCAGCCAGATCGACTTCGAGCACAGGCTATCGATCGCCATGCTCAAAAAAACGGCCCAAGGGCACCAGCGCTTCGTCCTGGAAGATGAAAGCCAAACCATAGGCCGTTGCAGCCTGCCACTGGGCCTGTACCGGGGGATGCAGCAGTGGTCCATCATCTGGCTGGAAGATAGCCTGGAAAACCGCATTACGCGCATCGTGCGCGATTACGTCCAGAACCTGCACGCGGAATACACAGCCCAATACGAGCCGCAAACAGGCTTTGCGCTCTTTGCCGAACAACTGCGTCAAAGCCTGGCCCGCATTACCAAGCGCCTGGGCCATCAACGCTACCAGCAACTGGCCACCATCATGGACGAGGCCTTGAAGGAGCAGGAGCGCAGCGGCGCGCTGGAGGGTCACCGGGACTGGATCGGTGGTTTGCTGACGCAATACTACGACCCCATGTACGCCTATCAACGCGAACAAAAAGCGGAACGGATCATTTTTCAGGGTGATGCCGACGCGGTCCTGAATTATTTGCATCAGCAAGGCTGACCCTCATCTAAAGCCCGGCCAGCAAAGCCTGCCATCGTTCCTCACAGATCAAGGGCTGACTGACGCCGACCCATATCCACTCTTGTCAGAATCTGTCCTTGCTCTGACACAAAGAGTAAACAAAGGGTAACCCCTACCATCTCGCAAGAATCTTGTTGCAGGTGGTAAGAAATGACGTCCCTCAATCGCGTTGCCCGGCATGTTCAGTTCCGTATTATCTGGCTCCTGCTTTTTGTACTGGCAGCCTGTCTGAGCAGTCCTACGGCACACTCCAGTTCGCGCATTGCCCATTTCTTGCCGGACATTGCCCTTAACGAGATCTTTCCCACCGCCACCCACACCAGCGAGCCCGCGGGCACCTTACCTGTTGCCAAGGTCTTTAAGGATCAGGAACAGCTAGGATATGTGTATGTGACGACCGACATCGTTAACACCCGTGGTTACTCCAGCTTCCCCATCGACACCCTGGTCGCCATGAGCATGGATGGCAGCATCGTCGCTGCCAAGCTGCTGGAACACCATGAACCCATTGTCTTGATCGGCATCCCCGAATCGCGGGTAGAAGCCTTCATTCAGGGCTATGTGGGCCAGAATTACATCAAGAACCGTCCCAAACCCGGCGCACCACCACCTGTCGACATTATCAGTGGTGCCACCGTGACCTTGATGGTGGTCGGTGACAGCATCATGCGCTCTTCCCAGCTGGTGGCCCGGCAAGAAGGCATAGGCCAGCCTGCCGCCCCCGCCACAGCACCGGCGGCAGTCAAACGCAGCATAGACAGCAGCAATCAAACCATTGCCAGCTGGGATGAGTTGCTCCAAAGCGGTGCCATCCAACGCCTGCACGTCAGCGTGGCCGACATCAACCAGGCTTTCATCGACAGTGGTCGCACGGAAGCCGCCGCCCATCCGCAGGAAGGCGACCCACAAGACACTTTTATTGATCTGTACGCCGCCCTGGTCAGCGTGCCCAGCATTGGAAAAAGCCTGCTGGGCGAATCTGACTACACGTACCTGCAACAAGAGCTGAAACCCGGTCAGCAAGCCATGCTGGTCGTCGGGAACGGGCTGTATTCCTTCAAAGGATCAGGCTATGTACGCGGCGGGATTTTTGACCGTATCGAGATCGTCCAGGATCTGGACAGCTTTCACTTCACCGATCTGGACCACCAGCGTCTGCCCGGCGTGAAAGCCGCCAATGCCCCTGACTTCAAAGAAGCCGCCCTGTTCAAGATTCCGGCTACTGCTACCTTTGATCCGGTCCAGCCCTGGCGGCTGCAACTGCTGGTTCAGCGCGTGCTGAGCGTCAAGGATAAAGCCTTTGTCACGCTGAACCTGAATTACCAGCTTCCTGATGCCTATTTGACAGCGCCCCCTTCAGCAGCAGTTGCAGCGGCCCCCGATACCGCAGAGCACCATGACCTGGACACCGCCGGCAAGCCTTTGTACAAGCAAATCTGGGCGGGCAAGAAAGTGCAGATTGCCGTGCTGCTGCTGTCCTTGCTGATCTTGGGTGGAGTCTTCTTCTTTCAGGACACGCTAACCAAGCACGAAGTGTTCTACCAGCGCTTTCGCATCGGCTTTCTGCTGTTCTCCCTGGTCTGGATTGGCTGGTACGCCTCGGCCCAGTTGTCCGTGGTGAACGTACTGACTTTCTCCCACGCACTGCGCACCGATTTCCGCTGGGAGTACTTCCTGATGGATCCGCTGGTCTTCATTCTGTGGATCGCCACCGCCATCTCCCTGATCTTCTGGAACCGAGGTGCCTTCTGTGGCTGGCTCTGCCCCTTTGGAGCACTGCAAGAACTAGCCAACAAGCTGGCCCGCTTCCTGCGCATTCCGCAAATCAAGGTAGCCTACAGCGCCCATAAGCGCCTGGTGTCCATCAAATACGTGATCTTCATTCTGCTGTTTGGCTTTGCCCTGTACGACATGGCCGTGGCGGAAAAGATGGCCGAAGTCGAACCCTTCAAGACCGCCATCATCCTGAAATTCATCCGCGACTGGCCCTTCACGATCTTTGCCGTACTGCTGCTGATTGCCAGCCTGTTCATCGAGCGTTTTTACTGCCGCTATCTCTGTGCCCTGGGCGCTGCCCTGGCCATCCCCGCCCGCCTGCGCATTTTTGACTGGCTGCGTCGCTACCCCATGTGTGGCAACCCCTGTCAGCGCTGTGCGACCGACTGTCCCGTACAAGCCATCGAGCCCGAAGGCCCCATCAACCCCAACGAATGTATCCAGTGTCTGAATTGCCAGATGCTGTATCACCACGAGAAAAAATGCCCGCACCTGATTCAAAAGATCGCCAAGCGCAAGCGAGATAAACCGGCCCCCGTCGCCGTTGCCAGCTCGCTGCAAGACGATGCTGCTGCCCGCCCTACCGTGCGTCCACGCAGCGTAGACAGTACCGATTCCACGCCAGCCACGCCGTGAGACGGCTGGGCGCGCCCCAGCGCCAAGTCGGTCACGTCATCACACAAAAGGAAGATCACACCATGTCCGAGAACACACAGGATAAACACGGCTTGAGTCGCCGCGCCTTTCTGGGCACCGCCGCCTTGTCAGGTGCCGCAGTCGTCAGCGCCACCCATATTGGCAATGCCCTGGCCGATACGAAAAAAGCACCGGACGGGCAAAACGCCCATATCGAGCCAGGTGAACTGGACCAGTACTACGCCTTCAACTCCGGCGGTCAGTCCGGCGAAATCCGCATCATGGGCCTGCCCTCCATGCGCGAGCTGATGCGCATCCCGATTTTCAACATTTGCAGCGCGACGGGCTGGGGCATTACCAACGAAAGCCGCCAGATCATGCGCGCCAACCTGACGCCTGAAACCCTGGCCTTTGCTGACTCCTTGGGCGGCATCCTGCCTAACGGCGATGCTCACCACCCCCATATGTCCTTTACCGACGGGACTTACGACGGGCGCTTCATCTACATCAACGACAAGGCTAATAACCGCGTGGCTCGCGTGCGTTGCGATGTCATGAAGTGCGACAAGATCATCGAGATCCCCAATGCCGACGGCATCCACGGCCTGCGCCCCCAACGTTACCCCCGCACCGGCTATGTGTTCTGCAACGGCGAGCACATTGTCCCCCTGCCCAATAACGGCACCATCTTCGGCAACCCCAAAGAGAACTACTTCTCTGTCTTTACCGCCATTGATGGCGACACCATGGAAATCGCCTGGCAGGTGATCGTGGATGGCAACCTGGACAACTGCGACGCCGACTACCAGGGCAAGTACGCCTTCTCCACCTGCTACAACTCCGAAAAGGGGCTGGACGTCGGCGAGATGAGCGCCAACGAGCAGGACTGGGCCGTGGTGTTCAACCTGAAGGCCATTGAAGACGGCGTCAAGAAAGGCGACTTCAAAGAGATGCAGGGCGTCAAAGTGCTGGATGGCCGCAAAGGTTCGCGCTATACCCGCTACATTCCTGTGCCCAACTCCCCGCACGGTTGCAATGCCAGCCCCGATGGCATCCACGTGGTGTTTAACGGCAAGCTCTCGCCCACCGTCACCATGATTGACGTGCGCCGCCTGGACGACTTGTTCGCCGACAAGATCAAACCACGCGACTGCGTAGTGGCAGAGCCTCAACTGGGTCTTGGCCCACTGCACACGGCCTATGACGGCCGCGGCAATGCCTACACCACGCTGTTTATCGACAGCCAGATCGTGAAGTGGAATATGGCCAAAGCCATTGAGGCTTACCAGGGCAAGGACGTAGACCCCATCATCCAGAAACTGGACGTGCACTACCAGCCCGGCCACAACCACACCACCATGGGCGAGACCAAAGAGGCCGATGGTAAATGGCTGGTCTCGCTGAACAAGTTCTCCAAAGACCGTTTCCTGAACGTAGGCCCGCTCAAACCAGAAAACGATCAGCTGATCGATATTTCGGGCGACGTGATGAAGCTGGTCCACGATGGCCCAAGCTTTGCCGAACCACACGACATGCTGCTGGTTGCAGCTGACAAAGTACGACCCAAGCGCGTCTGGACTCGTGACGACCCATGGTGGGACGGCGCACGGAAAATGGCTGAAAAAGACGGCGTCACCCTGGAGGGGGCGTCCAAAGTCATTCGGGATGGCAACAAGGTGCGGGTCTACATGACCGCTGTGGCACCCGTGTTCTCCGTGCCCAGCTTCGAGGTCAACCAGGGCGATGAGGTCACCGTCGTCGTCACCAATATGGAGATGATCGAGGACTTGACCCACGGCTTTACCTTGTCCGGCTACGGCGTGGCCATGGAAATTGGACCGCAGCAAACCAGCTCGGTCACCTTCACGGCCTCTCGTCCCGGTGTGCATTGGTACTACTGCCAGTGGTTCTGCCACGCCTTGCACATGGAAATGTCCGGTCAGATGAACGTGAAACCCAAAGCCTGACGGTGACATGACGCCTTTCTGCCTGCTCCCCGCCCGTGCACGCTGCCTCAG
Source organism: Alcaligenes sp. NLF5-7 (assembly GCF_024266725.1). NCBI lineage: Bacteria > Pseudomonadati > Pseudomonadota > Betaproteobacteria > Burkholderiales > Alcaligenaceae > Alcaligenes > Alcaligenes sp. NLF5-7. Next base: position 2,104,586 of record NZ_CP100755.1, on the reverse strand, counting down.
CCCAACCCTGGTGCTGAGGCTGGCCCTCAAACCGCTTACGGTCCTGGCCCTTACGGCCAGTGGTCTGGCTGCGCAAGCGGCCACCATTGAAGTGCCTGCCGATACATCGCTGCAAGCCGTTATCGATGCCGCCCTGCCCGGCGACATCCTGATGCTGGCTCCCGGCACCTATCAGGGCAATATCATCGTGAACAAGCCCTTGACGCTTCAAGGCCCCAGCAATCGGCAAGCCGTATTGATGGGCGAACGTGAAGGCCGCACGGTGTGGGTGCAGGCGGAAGATGTGCAGATACGTCAGATTACCGTGCGTAATTCCGGCTTGAGCCTGCCCGACATGGATGCAGGCATATTCCTGGATAAACCCGCCCATAACGCCCTGATTGAAAACAACGACATCCTCGACAATCTGGTGGGGGTATATGTCTGGGGGCCCCACAACGCGCTGGTGCAACACAACACCATCGTAGGCAATAAAGAGCTGCGTCTGAATGAGCGCGGCAATGGCGTGACCGTCTGGAACTCCCCCGGCTCACGCATCTTGTACAACGATATTTCTTGGGGTCGCGACGGCATTTTTTCCAATACCAGCCGCGACAATGTTTTCAGCCACAACCGCTTTACCCAGCTGCGCTATGCGGTGCACTACATGTACACCAATAACAGCGAAGTCAGCAGCAATGTCTCCATAGGCAATGACATTGCCTATGCCTTGATGTTTTCGCAGTTCCTGACAGTACGTGAAAACATCAGCATCAACAGCACGCATCAAGGCTTGATGCTCAATGCCGCTCAGCAATCGACCATTACTGACAACATCGTGGACGGTGCCGAAAAAGGCGTCTTTCTCTACAACGCCAACTTCAACAAGATCTCCGGCAACCTGATTCAGAACACCCAGATCGGGGTGCACTACACCGCCGGCTCCGAAGGCAATGAGATCACGGAAAACGCCTTCATCCAGAACCAGAATCAGGTGAAGTATGTGGGTACCCGCTACCTGGAGTGGTCCAGCAAGGACCGGGGCAATTACTGGAGCGATCACAGCGCCTTTGACCTGAACGGTGACGGCATTGGCGACACCGCTTATCGCCCCAATGGCCTGATTGAACAACTGGTGTGGCGAGCCCCTTCGGCCCGCGTGCTCTTGAACAGCCCCGCCGTTTCCATTGTGCGCTGGGCGCAAACCCAATTTCCCGCCATTTTGCCCGGCGGCATCATCGATAGCGCACCGCTGATGCGTGCGCCCGACAATCCCGTCTGGGAGCGCTACAAGGCCAATCATGACTCCATCCAATAACTGCACGGCCCCTGTCGCGCTGGCCAATGTCAGCAAGCTGTATGGCCAGCAGCGTGCCGCCAACGCGGTGAACTTCGAGCTTTACCCTGGTCAATGCACGGTACTGGCTGGCCACAATGGCGCAGGCAAAAGTACTGTCATCAAACTGATTCTGGGCCTGATCCGCGCCGACGAAGGCAAGGTCATGTTGCTGGACCATGACGCCGGTTCGCCCCAGGCTGCCCGCCTGCGCGCCCACATCGGCTATTTGCCCGAAACGGTCGCCCTGCACCCGGCACTGACAGGCACGGAAACGCTGGCCTTTTATGCTCGATTAAAAGGGCTGCCACTTAAAGACAACCAAGCCTTGCTGGCACGTGTCGGCATTGCACAAGCGGCTCACAAGCGCGTGGGCACCTATTCCAAAGGCATGCGCCAACGCTTGGCACTGGCTCAAACCCTGTTGGGCAAACCTCGTGTGCTGTTACTGGATGAGCCCACCACTGGACTGGACCCGGCCTCCCGTCTGCTGTTCTACGCGATCGTCCAAGAACTGCGCGATGCCGGGGCCACCATCCTGCTCAGTACCCACGCTCTGGCGGAGATGGAACGTCTGGCGGACCGCATCATCGTGATGCAGCAAGGGCGCAAGATTGCCGATGGCACCTTATCCGAACTGCGACAACACGCTGGCTTGCCGGTACGTATTCGCCTGACCGTAGAGCAAATCCCCGACTCTGTTCCACAGCACTGGAATGTCATCGGTGCCAATCGCCTGGAACGTCATTGCACCGAAGCCGAAAAAATCCAGATTCTGCGCGAAGCGCATGCCATTCAAGGATTAACCGACCTGGAGCTGGAATCCCCCGGTCTGGACGAGTTGTATGCGCATTTTTTGAAGCGCGAGGATTACTAAGCCATGAACCCTGTCCTGATCATCATCCAAAAGGAAGTGCGCGACGGATTGCGCAATCGTTGGGTACTGGCCGTCACCCTCTTGCTGGCCGCACTGGCTTTGTCCTTGGGTTTTCTGGGCAGCGCCCCCACCGGCAGCGTCAAGGTAGATCCTTTGACAGTCACGGTTGTCAGCCTGTCCAGCCTGTCTATTTTCCTGATCCCGCTAATAGCCATGCTGCTGTCCTACGACGCCATTGTGGGTGAAATAGAACGCGGCACCATGTCCTTGCTGCTCAGTTACCCCGTCCATCGCTGGCAAGTTCTGGTTGGTAAGTTCCTGGGCCATGCCCTGATCCTGAGCTTATCTACCGTAGTGGGCTACGGTTTGGCAGGCGTTACCTTGCAAGTAGCACATGGCGGCCTGGACTTCAGCGTCTGGACGCCCTTTCTGGCCATGATGGGTGCCAGCGTTCTGCTCGGCGCCAGCTTCCTGTCCATGGGCTATTTCATCAGCACCCTGGTCAGAGAGCGTGCCACTGCGGCCGGACTGGCCATCGGTATCTGGCTGTTTTTCGTGGTGATTTATGACATGGCTCTGCTGGGTATTCTGGTCGCTGACCAAGGTGCCATGATCACCGCTTCCTGGCTGAACATCATCCTGCTGTTCAACCCCACCGACGTGTACCGCCTGCTGAATCTGACCGGCTACGAGAATGTCGCCATGTTTGCTGGTATGGCCGGTTTAAGCGAACAGGCTCGTCTGCCTGCCAGTGTGTTGATGAGCGTTCTGCTGCTGTGGATCGCCGTGCCTTTTGGTCTGGCAAGCCTGGTATTCAAAAGAAAAGCACTATGAAAAAACTGCGCACTCTTCTGTTGCTGTGCCTGGGTCTGATACTGGCTGCCTGCGGCCAACCGGAACAGGTGCAAGCCCCGCCGCCTCCCGTCGTCCAGATCCCGCAAACGGCTGTAGGCCACTACTGCGGCATGTACCTGTTCGAGCATCAAGGCCCCAAAGGGCAAATCCTTCTGCGCGAACGCGAAGCGCCGCTCTGGTTCACCACCATACGCGAGGTCTTTGCCTACACCATGCTGCCTGAAGAATCCAAGGCCATTGCCGCCACCTATGTGCAAGACATGGCCCAACGCAATCAGGACGGCCAGTTCCCCGAACAAGCCTGGATACCAGCACAAGATGCCTGGTATCTGATCTATAGCCGCTATACCGGCGGTATGGGCACCATCGATGCCCTGCCCTTTAGCCAGGAGCAGGCCGCCAAGGACTTCCAGCAACAACATGGCGGCCAAGTAGTTCGTTTTGCCGAGATGCCGGAGAACTACATCTTTGGTGCGGTCGCGCTGCCTTGAAACGCTTATCTTCCTGATCCCAGGTATTCGCCATGACTTCTACTCCTGTTTCCCGCCGTCGTTTTATCGGTATCGTGGCCGCGACCAGCGCCCTGACTTGCGTGCCCTGGGCCGTCAAAGCGATGCAAGCAGCCACTACCCCGCTCAGCTCCTGGCAAGGGGTGGCTTTAGGTGCGGACGCACAACTGCATATCCACCATCCCGACCCGGTTTTCGCACAAACCCTGATTGATCAGGCCCTATCCGAAGTGCGACGGCTGGAGCGAATATTCAGTCTGTATGAACAAGACAGCGCCTTGCGCCGCCTGAATCGCGATGGCTATCTGAAGCAAGCCCCCGGCGATCTGACGCGGCTGCTGCTGGAATCACAGCGCCTGAGTGAATTAACGAACGGGGCCTTTGATCCAACCGTGCAGGTACTCTGGGAGCTGTATAGCCAAGCGGCTCAACGCAACACTCAAACATCCATTCCTGATGCCGCCGAGATTAGCCAAACGCTGCAACAAGTCGGGTATCAAGCCATCCACATTCAGGACGACACGATCCAGCTACAGCATCCCGGTATGGCCCTGACCCTGAACGGGATTGCCCAAGGCTACATCACCGATCGCATTACCGAACAGCTGAAACAAGCTGGGCTGGAGCACGCCTTGGTCGACATGGGAGAAATACGCAGTCTAGGCGTGGCTCCGGGCAACCGCCCCTGGCGTGTCGGTCTGGCAGGCGATCCCAGCCACACCACCAGCCTGCTGAATCTAAATGTCCATAACCAGGCCATCAGTACGTCATCAGGCGCAGGAACTGTGCTTAGTCGGGACGGTTCAATTACCCATTTGTTCAATCCCGCTAATGGTCAGGCTCGGCCTTTGTATCGCAGTGTCTCTGTCGTGGCTGGAAACGCCACGATAGCCGACGCTCTGTCCACAGCCTTCTCCTGGATGTCGCCACAAGAGATTACGCGGGTGCTAGCTAGCGATCCCAGTTTGCAAGCATGGGTGCTGCCTTATGGTGAACACAATCTGATCCCAATACATTCATAAGGGCAAAGACAGAATCAGTTACGGACCAGTCTGCTCAAGTGTGTCTAAAGACTCGTACAATGGCGCCCTAGTCTACTGTATGTTGAGCACTCCCTATGTCCACCAGTTCCCACTCTCTGCCTCTTGCGTCTCCCCTGACAGGCCTACCAGAATGGACTCGCTTCTGTGAGGCAGCACTAAGTGCCGATCGATATACGCTGGATTTGCATTGCTTGAAAACAGCTGGGCTGCAAGTAGACCTCAGTGGCCAACGTCACTCACTTGAATTACAGCAGGCAGGTGAAGCGCTGTTGATGGCACGTAATTTTGACGAATCACGTAAACAGCTGCTAGAGGGGGGCCTAGTCAACCGCACAGAACAACGTGCTGCCTGGCATAGCGCTCTGCGTGCCCCTGCCCCCATCGCTGATGTCGCGAAAGAGCGCGAACGGATGAACCACTTTGTACGTGTCGCCGACTCCGAACGCCGCTGGCGCAACATCATTCATATCGGTATTGGTGGCAGCGACTGGGGCGTACGCCTGTCCCTGGCGGCCTTTGGTTATCGCCACAGCTGGCGCAATGTACGCTTCCTGGCCAATATCGACGGCCATGCGCTGGAGCATGCCTTGTCGGGTATGGACCCTCACGACACCCTGATCGTGATCGCCTCCAAATCCTTCACCACAACCGAAACCCTGAAGAACGGCCAGCGCGCCCTGGAATGGCTGCAAGCCGCTGGCGTTGCGAATCCCTACGAGCAAATCGTTGCCGTCACCGCCCGCCCTGAAACTGCCTCACAGTGGGGGGTCCCACAAAAAAACACCTTCCAGTTCTGGGACTGGGTAGGTGGCCGCTTCTCCCTGTGGTCGGCAGTCAGCTTAACCACGGCTTTAGCGGTTAGCAGTGACGTGGTGGCCGGGATGTTGTCAGGCGCTGCAGCCATGGACCAGCATTTTCAGGAAGCCCCCATCGCCTCCAACGTGCCCGTGCAAATGGCACTGGCTGGCGTGGTCAACCGCAGTGTGCTGGGTTATGGCTCACTGAACATTTCCCCCTACGACTTCCGCCTGGGCAATCTGGTGCCCTACATTCAGCAACTGGATATGGAGTCGTTGGGCAAGTCCGTCACCACCAGCGGTGAGCCGGTTGGAATCGCTACCGGCGCAGCCGTCTGGGGCCTGGCTGGAACAGACGCACAACACACCTTCTATCAGTGGCTACACCAGGGCAGCGATGGCGCACCTGTGGATTTTATTGTGTGCCAGCAGGCAGATCACAATCAGGCCGAGCACCATAATCTGCTGCTGGCGAACTGCCTGGCACAGCGCGAAGCCTTGATGCGCGGCAAAACCTACGAACAGGCCTTGGCCGAGTGCGAACAACAAGGTCTGGGCGAGCAGGCTGCCGAACTTGCCTACCATCGCGTGCACTCGGGCGGCCGCCCTAATACGCTGATCGTATTGCCCCGCCTGAACCCCTTCTCGCTAGGCGCCCTGCTGGCCTTGTACGAGCACAAGATATTTGTGCAGGCCTTGATCTGGGGGATCAACCCCTTCGATCAATGGGGGGTGGAATACGGGAAAGTACTGGCGAACGGGATTTTGCAGGAGCTGTCGGGAGAGAAAAAAGCCTCTGCTGAGCATGATGCGTCTACTCGGCATTGGATAGAGGCTTTCAAGAACTAAGGCTGTCCACTTAGCTGCCCCTGCCCAATCTCATTATCTATCAAAGACCTAGGGCACTATTCTCTCATCAGCCTCCACGTGTATACTATCCGTATATACCAAACCCATGGAGGTAACTATGCGTACAAACGTAAAACTACCCGCCAAGAAAGTTCACCCCACCAGCAAGACAACAAGCGTGTTCATGAGTGGAAATAGTCAAGCGGTTCGTCTACCTGAAGGTTTTCGATTCGAAGGGAAAAGAGTCTTCATACGACGAGACCAGGAGTCTGGTGATGTCATTCTGTCCTCAAAGCCAAGAGGCTGGGATCACTTCCTTAATGTTGCCGCTAATAATGACCCTGCTGAATTCGAAGGTTTCCTGGAAGATCTGAACAGAGATCAAGACTCCGCCCCCGAGAAAGATCATTTCGCAGGGTGGGAAGAATGATCTACATGCTAGATACCAATGCTGTTTCCAATGCTGCCATGAACAGGGGCAAAGTAAGAGAAACTATGCTGGGACACAGTCCCAGCAATATTTTTGTATCTAATATTGTGCTCGCTGAGCTGATGTATAGGTTTGCCAAAAAGTCCAGACCCACCTTGCAGGCGACAACAGAAGCCCTGCTAAGCACGATGACTGTGCTGGATTGGGACGATTCCGTTTCCGATGTTTATCCGGCTTTCCGTGTAGCCATAGAAGCCAAAGGTCGCTCGCTCTCGTATATGGACATGCTGATTGCAGCCCATGCCCATTCAATAGGGGCCATCTTGGTGTCCAGCGATGCGGGAATGCATAACGCCCTGGCAAGCAATGTTGTTGATTGGTACTAGGACTACAGTAGACAAAGCGTCTACTGGCTCATCAATCCACTCGCGCCCATCCACTCCCGTGCCAGATCATGAATCGCCGCATCCCGACGCGGCGTTCTTGCCTGCCCCTGAGTAGAGTTCCAGATAAAGTAATCCACATCCCCACAAGGAGTACCTAGCGCCGCGTAGACCGAAGGCATGATGGGAACGTGGTCGCCATACCAGCACAGGCTGGCAGGCCTGTCCGACGAGATCAAGGCCCCGCGCAGACGTGTAAGCATGGCATCGGCATTGCGAATATGGCGCAAGTAAATCGTCAAATCGTCGCAACCTGGTGGAGGTGGCTGATGGTACAAGGCCTCGATATCACCCGCTGCAACCTTTTCCAGATGCAAAGGCCCGTGATTCTCCATCGTAATCACGTGTATGAATACCGGCCCTGTAGCCTGCTCCAGCACACTGGCGACTTTATCCGCAACCGCCAGATCGCCAATATAAGGGCCTGTACGTTCCACATCAGCAAAGGCCTTGATGTCCAGAAACTCGTCAAACCCAAACAGCGGAAATACACGGTTGCGCTGGTAAAAACTGGCGGGATAAGGGTGGATACAAATCGTGTGGTAACCCTGCTGCTTCAACCAGGAAGCCAAAGTCGCCACAGACCATCCCGCACATACTGCACGATAGGGGTTGAAGCGGTGCACGCCCAAAGTGCTGTTTTCAATACCGCTTAAGAAGGAAAACTCCGAGCGCACGGTATTCGCGCCCCAAGCGGGGACCTGCAAGTATCCGCTGGCAACCGCTTCGGCTTTGAAGCGGTCAAACTCCGCCAGAATTTCTGGTCGAATCCCGTCAGAAATTCGCCGGGCATCAAAGAAAGACTCGCTTTGTATGGAAACCAGATGAGGCAGGTCAGCCAAGGAACCCACGCCAGACAAAACAGACGCAGACTTTGGGGCAACACTTCCAAAAGGGGACGACAAGCTTGGACGCTCTCGGCCTTGTTGCCAGTATCGCCAGAAGCTGGCTAACAGCCCCAAGGCCTGCACGTCCTGTTCCGGGGCAATCTGCACCATCAAACGCGCGCTATTACCCCAAAGCAGCAAGCCCAGACTCAACATAGCAAGCAGAGCCAAGGCTCCCCATTGCCCTGTCCAGGCAGCCCGCAAGGCGGGCACAGCCTCCAGCCATAAGCCAATCGTCAGAGCAGCAATAAAACCCGCTGCCGCCAGGAAGAACTTTCCCCATCCCAGAAAAGGAATGTAGAGCCGAGGATGACGGATCGCATCCGTAAAATACTCGTAATCCTGGAACACAAAGGCTTCACGCAACGCCTTGAACTTGGCATTGCTGACCACGACCAGCAGCAGGAAAAATGCGCACAGCAAGGCCGTGGCAAAGATAGGCCGCCCCAACACGAAAACCAGCACGACATACGCCAAACCATACAGGCCAACATGCAGAGCCCAGGCCGCCGCAGGACGACGCAAGCTGGCTGCTGTTTGCAGAAAACGCTCCAGACCGACTGTCAGGGCCAGTCCCGACACGGCAGCCAGGATTGCAGTCCAGAATCCGGGCTCAAGCGTCATAGCCAATCTTGCTCAGAATAAAGACAGACACCCGGGCGGGCAGGACGGCGAGGAACCAGCAACCCAGGTTTAAAGGAAACGGAAAGCTGATACGCGCTTTGTTGGCTTTCAGGCCACGGGCAATACGCTTGGCTGCTCTTTGCGGGGTCCACAGGAATGGTTTGGGGCCTGGCATGGCATCACACATGGGCGAGCTAACGTAGCCTGGCATCACCACATTGACCTTGATCCCCTCCGGGGCCAACCAGCCGCGCAAACCTTCACCATAAGCTTTGACCGCCGCCTTGCTGGCGCTATAGGACGGCGTAGTGGGCAGACCAAAGTAAGCGGCCAAGGAGCTCATCAAGGCGATCTGACCGCGCCCTTTCGCCCGCATGGCGGGCAGCACAGATTGCACGACTCGCAGTGAGGCCTTCACATTGATATCCAGCAGCAGCTCGGTATCTTCCCAGGCCTCCGGCTCGCCATTGGGACCTACATGGATATTCATACCCGCATTCACGATGACCAAATCAAAGGCTGCGCATTGCGACAACCAGTCATGCAAGGCATCCAGATCACGCAAATCCAGCTGATGCGTCTGTACCTGCGCACCCGCCTGACGGCAGCGCTCGGCCAGAGGCTCCAGAATCGCAGCATTGCGACCATGCAAAGTCAGTTCTGTACCGGGTTTGGCGTAGTAAAGCGCCAGCTCGCCACCAATGGCACTGGTGGCACCGGTAATCAGAATCCGTTCCTGCTCTGCTGGTTCAGCTACGCCCACGCGCTCTCCTTTCTTGGAAGGACCAGTACAAAACCATGCCAAAGCCGACACAAACCGTCGCATTCAAAGGAATCAACAAGTAATTGCCCATGCGTATGGCCACATACAAGGCCAATGCCGAATACAGGAAAGTGAACACTTCGCCGATCAGCAAATACAGATTGATGCGGGGCTGCCTTGCCACCTTCTCACCTTCCCCTTTGGGGGTACGATTAAATTCCCCGTAGACCTTGAAGGCGGCTCGCACACCACCGACAAAATAATACCAAGCCATGGGCGGGAACATGGCGACATACAAGTAGGTATGCCACAAGGTGCCCAACACCCCCGGCCTGTCATCAAAACGTGCTCCCTTGCGAGCGCCGAAAGCATTATTCAACGCCCAGACAGCGACCAGCAAAAAGAATAGCGGCGCGCCCCACTGCAAGACGACATGATCAAAATTCAGCAAATAATTCAGCGGCAGGCTTAGCAAGATCAGGGCATAAATCGACGCCAGCATGACCGATGAAAACATCATGGAAAACGCATGCATGCGCTTCATCAAGGGCATGTCCTGCTGCCACATCTGCCCCAGGTGCTTGAAGGCACTATGAATCAGCCCCCGCCCCCAGCGTTCCCGCTGCACACGGAAGGCGCTGATGTTCTCGGGCAAGGTGGACATGGACACCACATCGCGCAAATAAGCGTACTTCCAGTCACCAAACTGGGCTCGATAGCCCAGGTCCACGTCCTCGGTAATGGTAGAGGCATTCCAGCCCCCCAGGGCTTCCACGCAAGCGCGTCGCCAGACACAGGAACTGCCACTTAGCGAGGCCATGTCCCCATCTTCACTCAGCCCCACCGTCACATACTGCTGGTGGCCCATCTCCATGGCCTGAAAACGGGTCAGAAAAGAGTGGTCACGGTTTTCATAGCCAATACCCGTCTGCAAAAAACCCAGCTTCGCGTCCTTGAAAGGCGGAATGGTTTTCTGCAGAAAATCGGCAGGCGGCAAGAAGTCCGCATCGAAGATCGCAAAAAACTCGCCCTGGGAATGCTGAATGCCCTGCACCAGATTCCCGGCCTTGTAGCCTGCACGATCAGCACGCTGAATGCGGCGAATGGGCACACCTTGCCGAGCACACTGATCCACCTTGTTCTGGGCCAACAGCGCAGTCTTGTCTGTTGAGTCGTCCAGCACCAGAATTTCCAGCGCGGACACCGGATAATCCAGACGACAAGCCGCATCGATCAAACGCTCGACAACAGCGGCCTCGTTATAAATCGGTAATAAAACGCTGACCTTGGGATACCAATCCTGCTGCAAGGAGGCGGACGTCTGCACCAGCTCGCTTAGCTTGCGACGCTCCACCCGTCGCGAGATCAGCAGTACCCGCAGTTCCAGAACCACGTATAGGGCAAAGGCCCCCACAACCAACAAGAACAGCGCCTGAATCAGGTACGCAAAAATGCTCACAATCATGGAAACAAGCGCACCCTAGAAGCCGACCACATCAGCCAGCTCCTGGAGGCGATGCTCCCAGGTGTGGAACTGACGCACATACGCCGCCCCCGCCGCCGCACGCTCGCAATCCTGCGCGGTGGGGCCCTGGCGCAGACGTGCAAACAACTCAGTGGCCTGCTCACGGGAATGCACCACGTGGCAGAAATCGCGGAAATAACGATCCACCGCACGACCGGGATTAGTCACCGCAATGCCCCCACTGGCCAGAATCTCCAGCAAGCGGCGCGAGCACATGGTGTCAGAATCCGTGACCGAGTTCACGTTCAGGCACATCACATGTTCTTTGTAGATACGCCCCGTCTCGCGGTGCGGAACCTGACCATGAACCTGCACATGCGTCGAGCGCGGAAAGCGGAATTCGATATGCCGGGACAATCTGTCGTGATTTCTGTCGTAGGCATTAAGCTGCATCTGCGCATCTTCACAGGCCCCGAAAATCATGTCCAGAAAGCGCCTACGTTCACTCAGGATGCGACGGTAATAACTGCCCGTAAAGCACCCTTCCTTGCGTGTGAAATCAAAGCCCGTGAAATTATGAAATGCAGGCTGATACGGCATGCTCAGGGTGTTCACAGGTACATCAGGATTCAAGCGAGCGCGATAGCGCGGCAAGCAATCACTGTCCGTGGTGAACACATAATCAAAGGCCTTGGCCACATCAATGAAGTGCTCGAAATACGCCCCATCGTCCTTGTTCCAGAACACCGTGGGCACACCCTGATCCTTAGCGAACTGCACCAGCTTGTAAATCGTGCGAGGCGTACGCAAACGGATCAGTCGCGACTGCTTGGCCAGCTCGTAACGCCACGCGCCACCCAGCCCATGGAACACGGACTCCACAAAAAGCAGATCAGGCTTCCAGGAGGAGATGACCTCCTCGTAATTGCGCGGGTTCAGAATACGGATAGAGCATTCGGCTGACAGGCAGTCTGCCGTGAAATAGTCCGACACCAAGGCTACTTTCAATTGCCCAAACTGCCCCGCGGGCTTGCCGTCTTCACTGACGGTTGGGTGCGTGTAGATGCGCGCCCCCAAAGCCCGGATTGCGCGACCAATCATGAATTAGCCCCGGCCGGCAAAGCATGCACCACAAAGTCAGCCCAACTGCGACGCTGCGTGGCCTCTTCACGTGCCAAGGCACCATCCTGGGCCAACACTTCCGGACCAGCCTGAAACGTTTCCTCCAGCACACGAGCCAAGTCCTGCACATCCCCTGCTTTAAAAAAACGCACCGAACGACATGGCCCAACTTCGTCTTGAAACACCGGCAAATCCGGCACCAGAACAGGCTTGCCCATCGCCATCGCCTCAACCAGCTTGATGGGAGGGACAATACGGCACACCTCAAAGGGACGGCGAGGAATACATACCAGCGCGGCCTTGGCCTGCAAGGCGCGAGCCTCCTCAGGCGAGACCCGACCAGCAAACAGCACATGCTTTTCCATACCCAGGCTTTGCACCTGAGCCTGCAACTGAGCGCGCGCCTCCCCATCCCCAATAATGGTCAGGGTGACATCCTTGCCACGGCCAACCAGATCCGCCACGGCGTCGATCAAGACATCCAGCCCTTCATAAACAATCAGGGAGCCAGCATAAACAATCGTGTTGGGCTGCACATCCTGGGCAGCGCCAGGGGTAAAGCGCGAGGGGTCGACACAATTGGGCATCAGGCCCATGCGTGCAGGATCTACATTCCAGTGCTCGCGAGCGTACTGCCCCAACTGCTCGGAAATCACAAATAAGCGGTCTGCCTGACTGGCAACCAGACCTTCCAGCTCCAGACCCTGCTTGAAGCCCTGCGAGTCACGGAACTCCGGCATGCGGGAGGCTCGGCTCAGCTCCCACAAGCCACGCATTTCATATTGGAACGGAATGCCTAACTGGCGCGCGGCGATCAAGGCTGGCAAGGCATTGACGTGGTTGGAGGCAGCATGAATGACAGCAACGCGCTGCTTGATGGCTTCCTGAGCAATGGAGGCGGCAGCTTCTATGGCGAACTGCATGACGGGGCGCTTGTTGGAAGGATTACGAGCATGTGCGTAACGCACCCCATCCACCAAGGTTTCATCCTGCTGGGCATCCACCAGTCTGTCTTTACGATCCCATGGATAGCCGGGGCGGGTCAGCACGCAGATATCCCCGCCTGCCGCTTGCATGGCACGGATAATCTCATGGGTTCGGGTGGTGTAGCCACTGATGTGATACGGCAAGGCACTAGCCGGCACATACAGCAAACGTCCTGGCACAGGTTCGTAAGGTGTCTGGCGACGCTGACCGCGTCGGGTTTGCCGACGCACAGTAAACAAGGTCAAACGCCGGCTCAAAGCCATCCAAGGCTCGCGCACCAGCCCACGCCATAACTTAAAGAACATGTTCCTCAGGCCTTTTTCTGAATTTTATTGTCCGGTTCTGCCTTCAGCTCTGCCAATGACAAGTCCACCGTATCAGGCACAACAATTTTTCCGCGAGCCTTCAAATCCAGAAACTCTGCCGTCGTAATCACGTCATAGTCCTTAGTCAGACGGGCCAGCAATTTGCGATACCCCTCCATACGGCTATCGTCACGATACTCACCCAGACCGTTCTCGTCCCAGAACAACAAGGACCAGGAATGCAGCAAGAAAACCGCAAATGAAGGGTTGCCGCTAAGCGTATTCAACAACAACTGCCCCCACCAGGGGCGGAAGCGGAAATAGCTGGACTCTGGGTAAGTAAGGCGAGCCCACCATTCAGGCTTGCCTACCTTACCTAAAATCCGCTTCTCGGTCGTAGGCACTTCGATCACGCCGTTGGACCAAACAAAAGGATTATTTGTGGGTTTGCTGTAAACGCACTGATTATTGTGGACAGCGCATACAGAATTATTGAAGGACAGAGGAATACCCACTGCCTTCAAAGCACGAATCGTATCCGCATTCCAGCGGAATGAACCCGCCCGATGAGCCAGAACCGGCTTGCCTGTTACCCCGGACATCACGCCTGCAAAGTGCCTGAACACAAACTCCGCACGGGACTGCTCGGTGTACTGGTTCATGTACTGCGGACGGTTCGACAAACCATGCTCTTTCCAGAAGCTGTCGGGCAAGTACTCCGGGTGGGTATGCAGTTGTACATCTTGACCTTGCTCATCCAGCCAACGCACCACTTCTTTCAGCTCGTCAAGGCGGGAGTAAGCCCCGCACAAGTCCGTAAAAAACACATGCTTGACACCGAACTCGTCACCGATCTTGCACATTTCGGCCACCCCGGCCGTACCCTTTGGAAATCGCCCCCAGATCAGACGATTAACATGGTCGTCAGAGGCCCGCTTTGGCAGCGCCTCTGTGTCGACCGTAATCATTGCGTAGCGATCCCTCATACCTGTGTTTCTACCTGCTCTAAGTTAACTGTTCGCGAAAGACGGATTTTACCCCGCGCCTGCAGATCTAAAAAATCCGCTGTGGTGATCACGTCGTAATCCTTAACAACACGTTGCAAGAACAGTCGGTAACCCTCCAGCAAGCGGTCGTTCGTGTACTGGAAATGACCGTTTTCATCCAGATCCAACAAGGACCAGGAGTGCATCAACACCACTGAGACCTTGGGCAAGGACCACAAGGGGTCCTTCCAGAATGTCGTAGGCCGCGAACCATATTGAAAATAAGAAGATTCCGGATAAGTCAGGCTGGACCAGCGATCTGGTTTACCCCCCGGTCCACCGGGCTTAAAACGCTCTGTGACCGGTACTTCAATCGTTCCGTTCGACCAGGCGTAAGGCAAGCAATCAGGCTGGCCTGTTGGGCAACGCTTTAACAAGGCGGCCCGCATGGACTGGTTGAAGGACAAAGGAATGCCAACGGCCTGCAAAGCACGGATTGTGAGGGCATTCCAGCGAAACGAGCCTGCGCGGTGGGCGAGGATGGGTTTGCCAGTGACGTCAGAGATCAGCTTGCCGAAGTGTCGGAAGACAAATTCGGCGCGGGCTTGGTCTTTGTACTCATTCATTAAAGCTGGACGATGGTCCAAACCGTGGTCCACCCAGAAAGACTTGGGCAAGGTTTCAGGATGGGCATGTAGCTGAACATCCTGACCTTGTTGATCCAGCCAGCGGACAGCATCCAACATCTGTGTTTGATGCTCAAGCGTGGCACACAGGTCCACAAAAAATACGTGTTTGACACCAAACTCGTCACTGATGGCACACATTTCGCGGATGCCAGCGGATCCCGATGAATACTCTCCCCACACCAGACGCTGGATATGGCTATCCTCAGCACGCCTGGGGAGAGCCTCGGTATCAACCGAAAGGATTAGGAAACGATTATTAGAAATCAAACGACGAGCTCAGCATCTTGATAATATTTTCTGATAGCTGCTTTTGCGTCAAGACCATCAGGAAAACCAACACTATGATTCCGAATAGACTTTTTTAGCGCCACATCATTTCCACTAAAATGAATTTTCCTCAACACATTTGGAAACTTAGACTCAAGAATATCTTCCATCATTACATGGTGGCTAATTGTGTAATCATCCAAATTACAATAACTCAAACATTCTTTAGGTCCTCGAACAGCACTAAACATAGAAAAAAGACTAAAGTCCTCAAATTCATCACCATTAGCAAAAACAGCTTTTTCCAAGTCAGAAAACTGAGAGTGTTTTCTCGGATCAAACTGACAATTTGACACCATTGCCGTTTGATTAAATCTAGCCGCCATATCTAAAGCTACATGCCCCCCGCCACTACTGCCATAAAATAAAATATTTTTTATAGAATATTTTTTAACATAATAAGAAACAACGTATTCAATCAAATCTCTTTGCTTAACCCTTTTTGTATCCAAAAACCACCCAAGGTAAACAGAGCTGTCTCTATAAAACTCCAAAAGCATATCTGAAAAACAAAGAATGTTAGGAGCACCATTAAAAGATAAGTTATTTAATCTAAAAACAGGCAAAGCTGTTCCTGCATCATCCAAAGCTGGCGGTTTAATAGCACCATGAAAAGAAACAAATAAGCTATGGGAATTATTATTTTTAAACGAATGACTTAATCCATCGAAAACAAAATACCTCAAACCATCATAATGACTAGCAATTTTAGGTTCAAAAAAAGCTAATTTTTTCGCATCAAAGCCAATTTCTAAAGAAATTTCCTCATTAGAGCAATAGAAATTGCCCTCATGAAACCCCACCATATCGATCGAAGAGTCATTAGCATCAGGATTAGCTACAATTCTAGTAACAACAACCTTCTTTGAACTCATATTCGATTCAAAAATAGAATTAACTGTAGGCTGAACATTCAAATACGAAGGCGACACCCAGCCTAAAAGATTCTTCCCATCATCAAATCCAACATTGCATTGGAAATTTAAATCACCACCCTCATCCACACTTTTTATTGAAACCGTATCCAGGCCATCGGCACTTCTGGCGAAAACAGATTTCTCAGAAGCTTCCAATTTAAATCTCGGATCTAAATTCCACGATAGCTCAATTTTCCTGTCTTTCTTAACATCTGAGTAGTTCCATATACAGTCAATCACATAAACCTCAACTGAGGGCTTAAATAATATCACCCTAGTATGAATATATGAATCCCGTTTATGATCGACTGTACCTTTCGATATCCAATACCCAGAGCAATAAATAGGCTTATCCGAAAACCCAGAGCCATATACATCTTTAGGACTTCGACTAGAACTCTTCTTATCGACAACTAAAGCATTATGGGCATACGCGCTAGTGAAATAAGCCCTGAATCTATCACTTTTATAGCCATATTTACCACTATCAATTAGCAAGTACTTACCCCCCTCCTGCCAAATAAAAGATAAACAATCCGAGTGCTTATGCACACCACTATGAAATGATCCTTGAAAGAAAAGAAAAGAGCTCTTATCTAACTTAACTGTCGGCTTTGACCTAACAACAATATAGCCATCCAATAGAGCAGAAATATAGCGCCCGTTAGAATTATGCCCCCAATCGTAAATAAACCGATTATTTATAAGCTTTTTTGCCGTCCCCGAATCTCCTACCGGAACACATTCCAGTGCTGGAGTTACCAACCAATGCTTTGCAAGATTACCTCTGTCTATTATTTTATCAATCTTAGACTTATCGATACCCTTCCACCAAGGGGCATTAGTTAAAAATACTATTTTTTTTAAAACAAAAAAATGGTATTCCGGGGAATTCTCTGTATGCACACCATATTCACCTAGTTGGTTCTTTAGCAACTGCTCCATACTAGATATTGCATAATCCCTTATCTGTTGAAGATTCAGCCAATCCGCCTGTTTAACCAAACACACTAAAGACATAAGACCATGAATCTGAAACAAACCATGATTTCCATAGTTCAGATTCTTGGGGTCTGATAAATTCAGTATGTGCTTCTCAACAAGGCTATCAAGGTTATTGATGCAGTGGGACACACGCAAAGCTTTACACCGCAACACAAAATAGGTGAGTTTCAAAGCTCTAATACCGGTAGCCATGTCGTACCAAAACCAATCATCAGCCTGACCAGCAACGCTAACAGCAGTATCCCAGTCATTAATGACTTGGGAAATATAAGACACATCTTGCGGCTCAAATCGCAATAAAAATGGGTCAATCACACGCCAAGCCTGAAGCTGATACATCCAATTTCTATCGTTATAAGGGTCAGCAAGCCAATTAATTGGAAAAGAGAGTTTATGAGCCCTAAGATCTTCGCGGCCCATCGCGATAAAACCCTCCCTCTTATAACGCTTAATTTCAGCTTCTACATTTTTAAACCTTCTAATTTCATAAAGACGATCATCTAAATAGTCACCATCAAAATTATCTACGAAAATCATTTCTGATTTTTCTATAGAAATCTCATTGGACCATTTTTTTTCAACCCTTTCTGTAGTTTTAATATATAGCAATACACGCCAACTTCCAATTGAAGCTAAAGTTTTAAAAACAGAGGTTTTTTTGTCATTTGTATAGCCAATTTTTTCTACTATGACCCCATCTTTATAAAGCCTATAAGCAACCTGGCACCGATCATCTAATTTTGGCTGAACAAAAAACAAGCCATTTTCCAAAAAAAATTTAATCATATCTTTTATGTTAGAAAAACACTAAGAATCAAACCTATGGTATTTAGTTAAGATATTTTGAGCAATTTCAGCAGTTTTAGCCCAAGTTCTTTGATCTTCTACCCAAGCCCTACCATTCACTCCCAGTTTTTTTCTAAGCTCATCGTTATTAATTAGAATTTTCAATTTTTCCGCTAAATCTTCAATATTTCCCTTCTCAAAAACCAAGCCTGTTTTGTTCTCAATCACCATTTCCCTTAAGGCCTGGACAGAAGACACCAGAATCGCTTTTTGCATCGCCAAAGCCTCCAAAGGCTTCATCGGAGATACCATTTCTGTAACTGGCTGCGGCTTTCTTGGAAATGGCGCAATATCGATTAATGAATAATATGCCTCAACTTGTTCATGTGGAATACGTCCAGGCATAATTAATTTTTCTGTCAACCCTTCCTCAGCGGCAACTCTCAATATCTCTGCTGTTATCGGCCCACGCTCGGATCCAGATGCATTTTCATTTCCTACCAGCAATAGCCTAAAGTCAATATTTTCTTTCACCAGCAACGCACATGCCTGTGCTAGATTATCAAGCCCTTCATACTGTACAAAACTTCCTATATATCCAATAACAGGCACATCATCTGGAATGCCCAATTTAGCCGCCAACTCCCTGTCCCGCCCTCTAGGAGAGAATTTTTTTGGATCGCAAGAATTAGGCAAGATTGTAATTTTATTATGACTAATCCCTCTTTTAATTAGCTCGTCTCGCATCGGTGAAGTTAATGTAAATACGTCATCCGCGTACGTAGCTGCTAATTTCTCATTTTCTATTTGAGTCACATACAATCTAGTATTTTTAAAATCCGGCTCTCTAGAAAGCCGGGTAATTTCCCAAAAACCACGAACTTCATATATAAATGGAATTCCAACTTGTTTAGCAGCAATTGCCGCTGGAATTGCATTCAAATGATTAGATGCAGCAACCACAATTTCAATTCTGTGTTCCTTCAAAAAATCAACAATTTTCTCAGAAGCTGACAACATATAATCCACGGCACTCAAACCTTTGCGCGATGGATCAAAAATCCTTAGATATCGCAATCCATCAATAACGTCCTCTGAAGGCAATATCTTCCCTTCATGATCACCTGGTATATCAAATGGGTAACCTGGTCGAGAAGCACAGACAACGTTGTATCCTAGCTCAGTTAAGGCCACAGCCAAACCATGGCCGCGAGTAGCATAGCCTCCCGATGAGTAAGGAAGACTATTATGCAGAAAATAGGCTATTTTCTTTGACACTGGAGTGTAGGATTTGTCGCCTGTTTTTGATAATTTACTTTTTATTAGATCATACGCCCCTGAACTTTCACTTATTTTCTCCCTTGCTTTTTCCAACCACTCCGCAGTACTCAATCTCTTTTTACCAATTTTTGAAATAAGATTGACTGCATTCTTAGCTATTTCATACTGCCCTATTTTTAAAGCAGCCCAAAACAGCGACCTTAAAACCTTTTCATTTCCATGAATTGAATATGCGCATTTCAAAACACTAAAGATATACTCATTTTTATTATTTTCTTTAAGCCATTTTTGAGATTCGACCAAATCCAAGGACAACAGCTCTTTAACACTATCTCTACTAGCTATATTTGACTTAAAAAAACTTAGCGCAGCAACGTAACCACTTGATGCAGCAGTCCAAAAATCAAACAAGATCTTCTCATCAGCACTTCGACACCCTTTATATTTTTCTACCCTATCGCTCACCCATCCATTATTCAAAGTAGCTAACGTCTCTACAAGATCTGCAATAGCGGGATCTGGCTCTTCTTTACGATAATCCGAAATTTCTTGCAATTTCTTTTTGCAGAAATAAATGTTAACTTTAAAAAACTCCTCACCCAAAAAACCAGAAACCTCCTGATAAAGCTCTAAAGCCCCTTGGAAATCCCCATTTTTATATTTATTATATGCATCCGAAACTAGCTTACTTGAATTGTTCATATACAACTCTTTATTGTTCGGCCACCTTTTCAGTAGCCGAACAAAAATGCCTTTTATATTAGATCAAGATCAAACAACCAAACCGACAACATCGATCATATTTTCCTTGCCAAGAATTAAATCAATGTTCTCAACAAAGGATTTATGCTTCACCAATACGCATATAACATCTGCATCTATCAAAGCCTCTTGCAATGCAGCCAGCTTGATATTTTCAGCCTTTATACTAGAAGGTAAAACATCTACATTTGGCTCCACAGCTAATACCTGGCATCCAATTTCACTAATTTTCTTTGTAATCTTTAAAGCTGGGCTCTCGCGCAAATCGTCAATATCAGGCTTAAATGCCAACCCTAAGCAAGCTACTTTAATTGCACCCATGCTCGAACCAACTCTAGCTGTTAGTACATCTAATATGGCCGCTTTAACCTTCTCTACAACCCATTCAGGTTTGTAGTCGTTAATTTCACGAGCCAAGCGCACAATGCGAGCTTCTTCAGGCGTCTTATCCACGATGAACCAAGGATCCACGGCGATGCAGTGACCACCCACCCCGGCACCAGGCTGCAAAATATTAACGCGTGGGTGACGGTTAGCCAGGCTGATCAGTTCCCACACATTAATATTCAAGCGATCGCAAATCAGGGACAGCTCGTTGGCAAATGCGATATTCACGTCGCGGAAGCTGTTCTCTGTCAGTTTGCACATTTCGGCAGTGCGAGCATTGGTTGGTACCAAGGCACCTTCCACAAAAATCCGATACAGTTCAATCGCCATCTCGGTAGCTTTTTGAGTCATGCCACCAATAACACGGTCATTGCTAACCAGTTCATGCACTACGCGACCAGGCAAAACACGCTCTGGGCAGTAGGCCACCTGAATATCAGCCTCCTCGCCTGCCTGCTGAGGAAAGCTCAGATCAGGACGAGCTTCAGCCAGCCACTGCGCCAATTGCTCGGTCGTACCAACAGGAGACGTCGACTCCAGAATAACCAGATTGCCTTTGGCCAGCACTGGCGCAATGGCTTTAGCGGCGTCGGCGATATAGCTCAGGTCAGGCTTGTTGCCTTCCAGGAAGGGGGTCGGGACGGCGATTAGAAACGCGTCAGCAGGTTCTGGGGTCAGCGTAGCGCGCAAGTAACCACCGTGCACGGCGGCCTGCACCAGCATATCCAGTTCAGGTTCAACAATATGAATACGGCCTTGATTGATCGTGTCAACCGCGTAAGCGTTCACATCAACGCCAATGACCTTTTTGCGGCGTGAGGCGAATAATGTTGCAGTAGGCAGGCCGATATAGCCCAGGCCGATCATGGAGAGAGTTTCAAACATGCTGGTCTTCCGAATCAAGAGATCAAGGTTTTTAAAATTTCACTAATGCGGGTGGCGGCCTTGCCGTCCCCATAAGGGTTGTGCGCCCGTGCCATACGCTCATATTCAGCAGCGTCATCCAGCAGCTGCGTGGCAGCGCTGACAATGGCTTGTGTTTCTGTTCCCACCAAACGCACAGTTCCTGCATCCACGGCTTCAGGGCGCTCGGTCGTGTCACGCATCACCAATACCGGTTTGCCCAAAGAAGGCGCTTCTTCCTGAATGCCCCCGGAGTCGGTGACCAAAAGGTCACAACGATCCATCAGGTAAACAAAGGGCAAATAATCCAGTGGTTCGATCAAATGAACATCGGAAACGTCGGATAAGATACGACGTACTGGTTCCTGAACATTTGGATTCAAGTGCACTGGATACACCACCTGCACATCGCCACGGGAGGCAATCTGGCGCAAGGCCAGGCAGATGTTTTCAAAGCCGGAGCCAAAGTTTTCGCGACGATGCCCCGTCACTAAAACCAAGCGCTTGGCTGGATTGATAAAAGAGAACTGAGCCTCAAAACGGCTGCGCAGTTCCGAGTCCTGACGTACGCGTGCTGCCACATCCAGCAGCGCATCGATGACGGTATTGCCCGTAATATGTACCGTCTTGGGATCTACACCTTCACGCAACAAATGCGATTGTGATTGCTCGGTTGGAGCAAAGTGCACATCAGCCAGTACGCCTGCTTGGCGGCGGTTCATTTCTTCTGGCCAAGGCGAGTACTTATTGTGAGTACGCAAGCCAGCCTCTACGTGCCCAACCTTGATCTTGGCGTAATAGGCCGACAAAGCTGCGGCCATGGTGGTGGTCGTATCACCATGCACCAGGATCATGTCTGGTTGCCATTGTTTGTACACATCACGCATACCCAACAACACGTTGCTGGTGATGTCATACAGGTCCTGACCTGGCTTCATCAGGTTCAAGTCAAAATCAGGTTTGATGGAAAAAATATCCAGAACCTGATCCAGCATCTGACGGTGCTGACCCGTGACGCAAACACGTGCTTCAAATGCAGAGTCGGCAGCCAAAGCCTTAACAACCGGAGCCATTTTGATGGCCTCCGGTCGTGTGCCAAATACAGTCAAAATCTTCATAAAATTACTTTGTGTCTTTAGGGTGAACAGTTAATAAACAGGCATCTTTTTCAAGTTTGTATTCAGTGGATGTACCAGCAAGTCCTCGGGCTTCTATATCTGCCAACCAATGCTGAGCAATTTGTTTTTCATCCTCACGGATATAGTCATCCATCAAAAAATCAATCTGGGCATTAGGGAAATGCTCCATCAACAAAGGGCCTGCGGGGTATCGAGCTTGAGGGCCCGTAGCCGCTGGAGGGCCATCTACAATCACCAAAATGCGTTTGCGAGTAACTTGCTTTTGTTTGGCCAGTTTGACCAAGGTGCTTTGGCAGCTGTAATACGGATACACTTGGCCGTCCGCAGACTGCCAGTCCTTGAGTGGCGCCAGTGTCAGCTGTGCAGCCTGCTCCAACCCTGCTTGTTGGAGATGAGCTAAGGTTTGCTCGTAATACGACTCCAAATGCTCGAAGGACACGAACTGGGTCTGCCGGGCATCACCTCGCTCCGCCATCAACGCCAATGTCTTAGCCACAATAACGGTGGACATACCTGACCCAAACTCAATGACAAGGTCGTAGGGTATAAGCACCAGTTGCCGCATCAAACATAATGCAAAGTCTGCAGAGATTGGCCAACTGTGGGCCTCACTGTTAAATGCAGGTAGCACTCCAGTGGCAAAATACTCTTGCATCCCAACAAAAGACTGGAGCTGACGTACAGCATTAGCACTATTCTTCTTCACTGCTGTTTCAAGATGGCGACGAACACGGAGTAGCTCTTCGGATTGTTTTTTAAACAATTCCTCTTGTATCCCCGGAGCTGCCACGTCACGAGCGACCAAGGACTGCACTTGAGCACTCAAGCGCTCTAGCAGATCTGTTTCACGCGCAGTCTGCGCCGACAATGATTGCTGTAACTCAAGTTGGCGTGCCTCCAGTGCGGCTTTACTCTTTTCCAAGCTCAGTTGCTCTTTAGCTTGCTGCAACAACTCTCCCTGACGCTGTGCGGCTAAAGCAATGTACTCATCACGAACTTGAAAAGCTTGATTCAATTGAGCCTGCAAAGACTTATGGTCTGTTCGCTCCACATTGATTTGCTGCCTTGCTTCATCTAGTTCCTGCGTTATTGCCTGCACTTGAGATTGCAACGCGTGCACTTCATCCAAGCGATGGCCAGCAAGCACATCCAACCCATCACGGGCCTCCATCAACTCCTGCACTTGCAAAAGCAAAGAGTCCCTTGCTTCCTGAGTATCCCGCAGTTGCACCCGAAGTTCCTCACACTCTGCAACTGATTCCTGTAACTGCACCAACAGGGACTCAACCTCCTCCAAACGTTGCTCTGCAATTGCAAGTGACTCATCATGAGCGATACGCAAAATCTGAAGCTGCGACAAGGCCTCCTCTTTCTCGCGGTGATGCACCTGCAGCTCATCCTTAAGCTGCTCACATTGCTGGGCCATATCCGCCAAGCCACCTTGCACAGTGACACATTGTTCAAACCATTGCCCTGCTTGTGCCTCTTTGCCCTCCAGAGCTTGCCTGATCCGTTTCAGATCAGCTTGCAAACCCACGCACTCACGTTGCTTCTGTAACTTCAACTGTTCTTCTTGCTCCAGCTCACGCTTCAAATCCGCTACTTGTTTGAGTGCTGCCTGCGTATTGCCCTGCTCCTGAAGCAGGAGCTGTCGCTGTTGATCTTCTTGCTGGCCTCGCTCTTGAAGGGTTTTCTGATGATCCTGCTGTAATCGCTGGATCTGTACTCGCAATGCTTCAACTACTACAAATTGCTCTTGTTTTTCTTGATTCAGACGCTGCACCTCATCGCGCACGCTAGACAGCTGTATTCCTTGCTGTTTAAGAGTACTGACCATCTCGTTGCGTGATTCAGCCAACTCCGCCCACTGACGCTGCACCGCTGCATGCTGCGCCTCAACCTCAGATACAGAGCGGACTTGATCTAAACGAAACTCTTTCGCCTGCTTCAGCAAACGATCACGCTGACGCGCCTCAGAGTCAGTAAAAGACACATCTTCGGGCAAGAGCGCCAAGAGTGCTTCTGCCTCAAGTAAATCACCAGACTCATGCAATCGGAACGCCAACCATTTTTGGCGGAACCCACGTGGCTCCAACGCAAAGGCACGGCGCGCCATCGCCGCAACCAAGGTTGGCTCAGCCGTCATATACGTCCGGGCCACAGCTGTCCACGCACTGGCTTGCACGCTTTTTGAGACTGAAGCCTGATTCAGCAAGGCCTCTACCTGCTGGTCCCCTCCTTGCTGATACGCCTGAATAACTTTGTCGAAAGATTTCCCACCCAATGCAGCAGGAGGCTGGATGCGACGACTTTGACGCCAAGCCTGACGCAAACGCCCAGGCACCGAGATCAACGAGCCTGTAGACTGCACACCCTCAATCAAAATGTCGCCAAGCTGTTTAGCTAAAGCATATTGAGTCTTTAAATCATGTAGCTGGGTTTGCACCTTAAGCAAACACTCCAAGCGCACACTTTCCGCCTGGGCCTCGATAAGCCGCACATCCACAGGTGCCACATTAATGACTGTCGGCTTCAAGTCACTCCCAACTCCTTGAGGATGATCGTGCAAGCGCCCTAACTCTTCCTGCACGACTTGCAGTTGATCAAACAACAGCCGGTTCTCCTCTTCCATACATTGTGCATGCGTGGTTACCAGCTTCTCATGACCTAATTCAGAAGGCACAACAGGTGACATAGACATTTAAATAGATTTCCTATCTTTCTTATTAGTCCACATGGTCCAGGACGATGCTCTTGAGCAATTTCAAAATGCCGGCCAGGATCAACGCCAACAGCAAGGTCACCAAGGTGTTGTAGAGGCGGCGTGGCTCCATCGGATACTCGGGCAACGTGGCGGACTGCAGCACAGACACTTTCTCCAACATGCGAGTGGCGTCAATCCTGCCTTTCTCCAAAGCAGTCAAAGACGACTTGTAGAGCTCTTGTGTGAACTTCACATTCATATCCAAGCGATAAAACTCTTCCACATAGGCATTCAGAGTTCCACCTGACGGCGTCGCCAACTTCAGCTTTTCCTGCTTGATCTGTTGGTCCACTGCTCTCAGTGACTGCTTGAGCATCAGAATATTGGGATGATCACGATCCAATGACTTGGGCAAAGAGGCCAATTGGGTCTGCAACTGAGCCCGCTGCCCTTCCAAGGCAGCCACAATCGCATTAATACTTTCTGCTGTGGCCTGAGGGGACAATAAACCGGCTTCATTCTGATAGTTCAGCAGATCCTGGCTGGCTTTCTGGAAACGCTCCTGAGCCTGGTCAACCTGGGTAACCAAGAAGTCGACCTGCACCTGGGCCATTTCATGGCCAAGCACGTTCATGTAACGCTCGCCTTCCTGGACCAACTGCTGGGTAATAGCCTGAGCCATCTCGGGGCTATAAGCTTGGACCTTGATGCGCAACACACCAGAGAAGTCATCAAACTCCACCTCTACACGACGCAGATAATGACGATGAAACCACTCTAGCGAGGCGTCCTGAAACCACATCCGCGACACAACATCATGGTCCGAGGAGCTGTAATGCGTACGTAAGTCCAAAGACTCATCAAGCTTCTTGAGCATGTCCACGGACAGCAAGTAATCACGTAACAACAGCTGATTCGCGCGATCAACAGTCGCTACACCCGATACCAACATTCCTAGATCAAAAGACGGCGCCCCTACCGAGTCTGTCTTTCGGATAATGACGTTTGCCTCGGACACATAGCGGTTCGAGGCAAAGATCAACCAGTACGCCGACGTCAAAACAGCCAGGATCAGAATCACACGTACGGCATGATCAAATAAGCGCAATGAAAACCATGAGCGGAGGCGGGCCCCAAAAGAAGGTTTCTTTGAAACAGCCTTATCGGGAGCGGCACTAGCAGCCTGCGTAGTGACTTGAGGTGTATCTGTCATTTTGGAAGTGAATCCTTGTAGGCATTGAGCGCATCGTCAATCTGGTCAAACCAGTGCGCTCGCCCTTGATGCAGCCAGACTCCAGCCTGGCAAAATTGTCTTAAGGTGTTGTTGTCGTGGGCCACCATGATCAGGCCTGCACGATTTGTCATGGTTTTGAAAGCATCAGCTGCTTTCTTACGGAATGCCGCATCACCCGCCGCCGTCACCTCGTCCGAAATATACACATCGAAATTAAAAGCAAACGACAAGGCAAACTGGAGGCGAGAGCGCATGCCAGAGGAATAGGTATAGACTGGCTCCTCAAAAGCTCGGCCCAGTTCAGAAAAATCTTTAATGAAAACGAGCCGATCTGCCAAATCCTCTTGATGCCCATGAACTCGGCACACAAACTTCGCGTTTTGGCGGCCCGTTAAGGTACCCTCCAGCCCCCCATTCCCCATAGGCCAGGAAACCCTGCACAAACGCTGCACAGTCCCCTTATTGGGATGATCCACCCCGCCGATCAAGCGCAGCAAGGTAGATTTACCGGCACCGTTAGAGCCAATCAAACCCACATTTACCTTGGGTGGGATTGTCAGGTTTACTCCTTCCAATACCCAACGGCCCACGCCATGGGCGGTCTTGTAGCGCTTATAAACATCATTGACGACGATCATTTCATCACCAACTGCTGTGTAAAGCGTCTATACAAAACCAGGCCCAGAAATAAACTGACGATCCCCCACAGATACAGGTATCCCATGCTGACGCCAGGCACCATGTGGTAGTAATTCGCAAACCCTTTGCGCACTAACTCCAATCCATGCACTAAAGGATTAAACAAGAGCAGATCCCGATAAGGTTGAGGAACAGCAGAAATAGGCATGATGACCCCTGAAATCAAATACAAAGGCATCATCATGATTTTCAGTATGTGCTCAGTTTCGCGCACCAAGGCCATCAATACAGAGGCAACCAAGCCATAGCCCACGCCAAAGAGCCATAACCCGAACATCGTCACCACAACCTGCAAAGGATCGTCAGGCCGCACGTCATGCCCGAGCAGTGCCGCGCCCGTCAAAATAATTGCGGACACTAAGGTCATTAGAAATGCTTCCAAGACTCCACGAGCTATAGAGGTATCAAAAGGTTGCACCTGTCTGTATGCAAATAAAGGCTTATTGCTATCGACCGCGTACATCACCTGCATCGCTGTACGGCGAAACATGAAAAACGCCAACATCCCCACCACAATCCAGACAGTGACATCAATGCCACCGACTGTACGCAAACGAATCACTGTGAAGATGAACGTGATGAAACTGATATGCAGCACTGGCTCCATCAGCAACCAGAACCAGGCAGCCCGCATATCAAACAAGCGATCCAGGGACTCTCGCAAAACTAACGCCCGCCAGACCGCCCAAGTGACGGCCATTGGGCTGCGCACCTGCTTATTCATCTCGGCCTCTGTTGAAGGAGTTGTTCTTAAACATGCGCACGATCACTTCATCATGTTGTTCAAGGTCGTACTAGGCACAGCCACCGACACCACCAAACGCAGGAACTTCTGGAACTCCGCCGCTGGCGAGTTGGACACGTAGATCACGTCCTTATCCTGAACCGGGAAGTTCTGTGTGACAAAGAAAGAAGCCGGGTCACGGAGGTCGATTTCATACACCACGGGCACGACGCCCTTCTTGTCCAGCAGTGTCGATTCAGGTGCACCGTCCACCAACGCAGCATCCTCAAAGCGGAAGACAAACACACCGCGGGCATCAGCTCGTGACGTATCCAGGCCACCCGAACGGGCCAGGGCCTGTACCAGGGAAATGCCCTGAGCTTCAAATGGGATTTCTTCGTTCTTGCCGGTGGCACCCAAAATGGAGAAGCTCTGGTTCTGATACAGCGCCGTGATCACATCGCCCGGTTTCAACATGATGTTCTGGTTTGGATTACGGATGATCGTATCCAGCGCCATGGTGGATGTGTTCAGCTCTCGCGAGAGCTGAATGGCAATGCGGTTGACTGCTTGCTTGACGCCACCGCCTGCGGCCAGGGCATCCAGCAAACGCTCACCTTTAGGCGTCAAGGGCATCAAGACGCTTTGATTGACCTCCCCCACGACCGTCACGTTCGAGGTGTTGTTCTGAATGACACGCACCAGAACCTGCGGATTATTGGCCTTGCCTTGCAAACGCTTGGCAATGCTTTCTTCAATCTGTTGGGTGTTGCGGCCTTTGACGGCAATACGGCCAGCGAAAGGCATGCTGATCATGCCGTCGGGCGTGACCATTTGCTGGGGGAAAGCGACGGCATTGGTGGTTGCTGCCGTTGCCTTGGGATCCAGGGAAATGCTGCCAAACAGCATGGCAGGCGGTGCTTCCCAAACTGACACTTCCAGCACATCGCCAGGGCCAATCAGGTAGTTGTTCGAACCTGTGCTGGGGAACTGGGCGGCAAAGTCACCCATGCGCTTTTTAGCGGCCAACTTCTTGGTCAACTCGTCTGTCACGTTGACCAGGGTGATTCCTTCAATACGGCCTTCACGTCGTTCCTGTACTTGCTGGCGGCTGGGGCCGTCTGCAGGCATCCAATCAGGCATCGTGGCACATCCGGCCAGTACGGCGACCAAGGTGCTGGCCAGTACTGGCCGTCCCATTGCTGCAATCTTGCTTACTGCTGTGTGTAGTAATTGAGCCATGCTTATTTCTTCATGAGCGTGTGAACGGTTTCACACGCCAGGTCTATGTCATCCTGGCTATGCGTGGAGGACAGAAAAAAGCGCAAACGCGCTGCTTTTTCTTCCACTGCAGGATGGATAATGGGTTGCACATTCAGACCGGCATCAAACAACTGGCCGGACAGTTTGACTGCTTTAAGAGAACTGCCTGTAATCGCGGGAATCACGGCGTAGCCTTCGGCAAAGCCGGTATTGATTCCCATCGAGCGCATCGAATTCAGAAACTGGCTGCCACGCTCTTGCAGGGTATGCACACGCTCGGGTTCCCGGCGCATGATCTGCAAGGCTTTAAGCGAAGCAGCCGCCAGCACGGGAGAAATCCCCACGCTGTACACAAAGCCGGAGGCGGCGTATTTGAGCAGCTCCACCAGCGCGCGGTCGCCAGCGATATAGCCGCCGCAGCTTGCCAGGGTCTTGCTCAAGGTGCCCATCCAGATATCGACATCGCGGCCTGCCACACCAAAATGCTCGTGCGAGCCGCGGCCTGTCTTGCCCAGCACGCCCAGGGCGTGGGCTTCATCGACCATCAAAAACGCTTTATACCGCCGTTTTATGTCAATAAATGCAGGCAGGTTCGGGATGTCGCCATCCATGCTGTACAAGCCTTCGATCACAATCAGCACGCGTTCAAACTGGCCACGAATCTCGGCCAGAATGCGCTCCAGGGCGGCGCTGTCGTTGTGAGGGAAGGAACGGCGGGCGGCACCCGATAACTGGATGCCTTGCAAAATACTGTTGTGGATCAGGCTATCGTGAATCACCAGATCCTTGGGACCGAACAAGTAACCAATGGTGCTGACGTTGGTGGCATGTCCACTGACAAAAACCACGCAATCATCCACCTCATAGTTCTGCGCCAGCTCTTCTTCCAGCTCACGCTGGACGCGGCGCTCGCCTGCTACCAAACGGCTGGCCGAAGCCGATGTGCCGTACTGATCCATCGCGGCTTTGGCGGCCGCATTCACTTCCGGGTGTGCAGAAAGACCCAGATAGTTGTAATTGGCAAAGTTCAGATAGTCACGCCCGTCGATACGGGTGTGCGCAGCAGCCACACCATCGTGGCTGCGGAAAAAGGGGTTACGCACGCCCATACGATCAGCCATGGCCTTGGGCACCAGCATTTTTTCGTAACCGGGATGACGGTCAAAGCGGGTGTAGGACTCCGGGATATGGCTGGCCGCCCCCTGATGGGTGGCGGACTGCTCGGCCATGCGGCCATTGCTGGCCGCTTGCCCGGTTTTACGTCCCAGAATGCGCTGTATCAGTTGTGCTTTACTGCCTGGCGCTAGATCGTTCTTACTCATTGATCAGTGATGTTCCTGTTTCTGCCAATCGCTGTACATCTTTTGCCAAGCCTTGCAAGTCAGCCTCGGACATATCGTCCCCGTGCTGACGTACGACATCGGCTACCAAGTGCCCAGCGTCCTGCTCTGCCGAGTCCTCGCCACCGGCCGTCAGCTTGTCCACAATGCGGGCCGCAACGTTCCAGACGGTGGGAGAATCATTCAGCACCATGGCGGGCAACTGCACGCCAAAGCGTTGCTCCAACCCCAGGGCCAGTTCCACAGCCATCAAGGAGTCCATGCCCAGATCATGCAAGGAGCGCTGGGTTTCAATACGGTCTACTTCGGTGCGCAGAATGTTGGCAACTTCCTGCGCCACCCACTCGGCCACCAAAGCGTGAATTTGCTCGGGCGTTTTACCCGCGATCAAGGTGTGAATATCCTGGCCATCGCTGCCTGAGTCGTGATCCTTGCGGGCACGGTTCAAGATGGCAAAGCGTTCACTTTGGGCCGAGGCCAACAAGCGTGCCAAGGCATTCCAGTCGAAGTTGGCCACAATGGACACTTCGCCATTGACGGCCAGGACGCGATCCAGTTGATCCAGTGCCTGATCCGACTGCAACGGCGCCTTGCCCAGACGTTTGCCCAAGCTGTCCTTCACGGTTTCATTGCGGGTCAGGTAACCTGCGTCGCCAATCGGTCCCCAGGCAATGCAGGACGCCGCCAGACCCAGGCTCTGGCGCAAGCGCGTCAAACCTTCCAGGCCCGCGTTGGCGGCCACATAGTTCGCCTGTCCGGGGTTACCAATGGAGGTCGTCACAGACGAATACAGCACGAAGTGGGACAGCTTCAA
This sequence comes from Alcaligenes sp. NLF5-7, assembly GCF_024266725.1. Classification (NCBI taxonomy): domain Bacteria; kingdom Pseudomonadati; phylum Pseudomonadota; class Betaproteobacteria; order Burkholderiales; family Alcaligenaceae; genus Alcaligenes; species Alcaligenes sp. NLF5-7. Next base: position 2,073,355 of record NZ_CP100755.1, on the reverse strand, counting down.
ATCCTGAGTAGCCAGGTGCAGATTCCATGCACCCACCAACTTGGTTTGCAGCACCTTGCTCAAGCTGTCCTGATCCATATTGGCGATCAGGCGGTCATCAAACACGGCGGCAGCATGCAGCACGCCAGTCAGTGGGCTATCACCCGCCTGAATCTGCGCGACAACAGCTTGTACTGCTGCGAAATCCGTAACGTCACACGCCACGATTTGCACGCGACAGCCTTGTGCCTGGAACTGCTTCAGCAGCTCTTGTGCACCAGGGGTATCGGCACCGCGGCGACCAGCCAGGACCAGAGAGCGCACGCCACGCTTGACCAGCCATTGGGCGGAAGCCAAACCGAAGCCAGACAAGCCACCCGTAACCAACCACGTGCCCTGTTCGGACAAGTCGAGAGGAGCAGCGATTTGTTTTGCAGGCAAACGGGGTTGGGCATCCTTCAGGGAGACCACCAGCTTGCCGATGTGACGAGCCTGCTGCATGGCGCGGAATGCATCAACCACATGCTCGGCACCGAAGCTGCGGTAAGGCAGTGGGAACAGCGCGCCATCATGGAAAAGCTCCATGACTTCCTTGAACAAACGTCCCGCCAAAGCTGGGCGTCCCGTCAGCAGTTGGTCGGCATCAATACCGAAGTAGCTGATATTGCTCTTGAAGGGACGTAGACCAATCGGCGTGTTCTCGAAGAAGTCACGCTTGCCCAACTCCAGGAAACGGCCAAAAGGACTCAGGACGTCCAAACTGCGGCGCATGGCCTCACCCGCCAGCGAGTTCAGCACTACGTCCACACCTTCACCGCCAGTGGCGTCCATCACGTCCTGAGCAAAGCTCAGGCTGCGCGAATCGAACACATGGTCAGCGCCCAGCAAGGAGGCGAATACGCGTTTCTCGTCCGTGCCAGCAGTGGCATAAATCTCTGCGCCCAAATGACGGGCCAGCTGGATTGCAGCAATCCCCACACCACCTGCGGCACCGTGTATCAACACTTTTTCACCGGGCTGGATATGAGCCAGATGCGTCAGGGCGTAGTAGACCGTGAAGAACACCGTTGGAACGGTGGCGGCAGCTTCAAAATCCCAGCCTTCAGGCATGGGAGCGATAGCATCCGCACGTGTCACCACATGGCTGGCAAAGCAGGAGGAACCAAAGCCCATCACCGGCTGGCCTACCATCAAATTGGTGACATCAGCACCAACGCGTGTAACCACACCCGAGAACTCCAGACCCAGGCTGGCACCGGCAAAACCGTTTTCGACGGCTTCGTCCGGCAACAAGCCCATCAAATACATCACGTCACGGAAGTTCAGGCCCGCGGCCATGGTACGGACTTCAACCTGATCTGCAGCCAGGCTCGGCGCTTGAACAGCTTGCCATTCCAGATTGCGCAGTTGTCCGGGCACCTGAAAGTCCAGCTTGAAATGGGCATCCTGGCTTAGCTGGGCGGTCGCTGCCGCAGTAGCCTCTTCCAGTACCAAGGTATGGCGTGCGTCTTGAGACAAGACAATTTCTGTTGCTTCATCCGGCCACAGCAACTCCAGTTCCAGACGCTGAGCGACATCGCTGGCATTCACATCACCGGCCAGATCAATCAATGTGCAGGACAAGGCGGGCAGCTCGTTCATCACGACGCGACCAAAGCCCCACAAGGCCGACTGGGCGGGATTCACCGTCCAATCCAATTCCTCTGCCATCGCCGGCAAGGCGCCGCCTTGCGTCACCAGGAACAGGCGACTTGCAACGGTACGGGCGGACAAGTCCTGCGTCAGGCTCAGCAGTTGCGCGCTGGTCTGGCTGACCGCAGCAGCAGTATCGGCCCAACCCAGCATCTGCACTACATTCAGAGGACTCTCATCAGCCAGAATGTCTGCACTGAGCGGCCAGATTTGAGCGTTAACTGTTTGGCCAGCTGCTTCCAAACGGGCTTGCAACGAATGGGCTTGAACTTGAGAAGCCTCATCAAACAACAAGACCCATTTCGCTGCAGCGACGGCTTCCTGGTTTGGAATCGCCTGCGTTGTGGCGGCCTTGGCCAGCAACAAATAGGCACCTTCACTCAATTCCTGTGCGGCAGGCTCTTGCGTAGTTTGCACCTGCTCAAAACCTGCTTGCTCCAACGCCGTGTGCCAGCCTTCGGGCGACAACAAGGAGGAGGATTGCGACTCACCGGCGGCGTGCCACCAGCTTTGGTCCAGACCGGACAAGAAGTCTGCATGCCAGTCAGGGTGACACTCGGCCACCAGCAATACTCCATCCGTAGCCAGCCATTGCTTGCTCCGCATCAGGGCGGGAGGCACATGCACGGTACGGTGCAGGCTGTGGCGCAAAATCACGACATCGAACTGGGGCTTATCGACCTGCTCCAGTTGCCAGTCTTGCAGATCAAAACCGAGCACCTGCACGTTGGCCAAAGCATGGTGCTGCGTCGCCTGACGAGCCTGCAAATCAGCATCTGGCAAAGCCAATACGTATTCAAACTGGTCTTCGGTCAGGCAAGCAGCCAGAGTCTTGGGCAAATCGCTTGGGCCTACGGCGACTTCCAGTACGCGCAGCCGCTGGGAGGCGGGCAAGTTCGCAGCCAGTTCTCGCAACTGGGTTTCCAGTGCCAGACGCACACCCAGATACATGGGGTCATCGTCATACAGCACTTCAACCACGGGGGAACGGCGCAAGGAAGCCAGCAGTTTTTCGCCTGAAATATCGCCACGCAGCAAGGCCGGCAATTGGCGTCCGACCGAACCAATCTGAGTCAGTTGCGGCAAGCTGCTAGGCGAATCCTGCAAAATTGTGCGCCACAAGTCCTGGGCGGCAGGCATATCGGCCCTGCTCCACCACACGATAGCCTTCGTCATCTTGCAGCAGCTCTTCAGCGCGCAGCAGCTCGCTTAGCCAGCGGCCATACGGGCTATTCAATACTTCGGTGCTGAGTTCGGAAGGCTTTACGTTCTGGAAGGCTTCATAAATAAAGGACAGGCTCAAGGCATCCAGCAAAGGCAAAGTCTGCTGGAACCAGGTTTCTCGCTCTTGCTGCTGGTCAGCCAGTGCTGCCCAGCCGCTTTGGGCCAGTTGCTCAGGCGAGAGCGTAACGGCAACTCGCTCATCGCGAGGATGAGGACGCAGATAAGGGGTAATTTGCCAGTTGGACACCGCGTGACGATCCTGGCGCAAGAAATACGCAGCACGGAAACGGCAGGCCTGGGCGCTGGCCAACAAACGGCCATCAGCACCATACAACTCGAAATCCGCCAGTACCGAACGGGCACTGCTACGACGCAGGTGTGCACGAAAATGCGTTACCTGCCCTTCCGTAGACAGGGTGAAACGGCCTACTTTCACAGGCAGCAAGGCCACACCTTGGCCTGCTTCAATATCTTGTGCGAAGAAATCCACCAGGGACTGGTAGCACACGTCCATCAAGGCCGGGTGCAGCAGATAGCCATCTTGCTCCAGGCTGAGGGGCATCTCCAGTTCGGCACTCAGATAAGTACCTTGCACCTGCGAGGCTTTCAAACCCTGGAAGGCCGGACCGTAATCCAGACCCAGGGAATGCGCCAAGCGATAGTGTCGATCGCGATCAATCTGCAGTTCAGCCGAGGCCAGGGGCGAGAGCTCCGCCACGGGCATGCGTTCATCCGAAGCCAGAATACGACCGCTGGCGTGTACCACCCACTCGTCCTGGCTCAAGCGTTGGCGACTCTTGATATGGAAGCTGCCATCACGCGGGCTCAGCACAAAACGCAGGCTGCGGGCATGTTCACCATCAAAAACCAGCGGAGCCAGAATATCCAGCTCGTCCACCAGGATCAGTGCTTCGCCCAGCCACTCGCGGGCTGCAGCCAAAGCCATTTCCAGGTAAGCGGCACCTGGGTACACCATGGCACCACCCACTTTGTGATCCGCCAGCCAAGGCAAAATCACCGGGTCCATCACGTTTTCCCAGCTGATATCGCTATCCGGCAAACGCCAACCCAGCAAATCATGTACACGACGGCGCTCGATGGAGCGCATCCCTTCTGTGCTGTTCTTGTACCAATGACGCTCGCGCTGCCATGGGTAAACGGGCAGCTCCACTGGATTGCCTGCCACAGGGAAACGGGCTTTCAATTGGGTCGGCAATAAAGCCAGGGTATGCAAGGCCGTATCAGTCAGCCGCTGCGGGCCATCGTCATGCTTGCGCAAGCTGGACAACACCACACCCTGAACCTCACACTGAGTCAGGGTTTCACGAATGTAGCGCTGCAAAATGGCGTGCGGGCCAATTTCCAGAAATACGCGGCAGCCCTGGTTCGCCAGACAGGCAATAGCCTGCTCGAACTGCACGGGTTCGCGAATATTGCGCCACCAGTAATCCACGCCCAGCTCTTGCGGGGACAGTTCGTCGCCCGTAACGGTCGAGACAAAACGGGCTTGTGGAGCCTGCTGACCGGGCTGCAAATCGCCCAGGCTCTTTTCCAGATGCGGCAGCAAGCCATCCATATAGGGACTGTGAAAGGCGTAATCCAAATCCAGCAGGCGGAAAAAAACGCTTTGGCCTTCCAAGGCAGATTGAATGCGCAGCAAGCCGTCCAGACTGCCGGACAGAGTGATATTGGAAGGGCTGTTTACCCCCGCCACATTCACGCCCAAGTCCGCACCCAAGCCTTCCAGCAAGGTGTTCACCGCTTCGTGCGACAGACCGATAACGGCCATCCGGCCTTGGCCACGAGTCAGACCTTGAGCCTGACTACGGGCACAAATAACGCGTATGGCTTGTTCCAGATCCAAGGCACCAGCGGCCCAGGCAGCAGCGATTTCGCCCACACTGTGGCCAGCCACGGCATCAGGTTCAATGCCATCTTCGCGCAGCATGCGCGTCACAATAACTTGCACCGCAAACAACAAGGGCTGGGCGACTGTCGTGTCGTCCATGCGGGAAGCGGCAGGTTCGGCCTGCAATTGCTCCAGCAGCGAAAAGCCCGCCAAGGGCTGCATCATGGCGTCCAGTTCGGACAGCAAAGCCGAAAAACGAGGGGACCCGCGCAACAAGGTCACGCCCATGCCCAGCCACTGCGCTCCGTTACCGGCGTAGACAAAGGCCAATTGGCCTTCTTTGCTCAGGGCGTCTACGGTTTGCAAACCTTGTGGGGCTTGGCCTTGCGCGTAAGCACGCAATTGCGCCACGCCTTCTTCAACCGTTTCGGGCTGAATGATCAAACAACGAGCCAAAGTCTGACGACGGTGAGTGACCGCGTAGCTGACATCGTAAAAATCTTGCGCCGTCTTGCCGTCCAGCAAGTCCGCATAATTACCCGCTTGCTCACGCAGAGCGGCTTCTGTCTTGGCCGACAAGACCAAAGGCGGCAAACCCGAGTTCGGCACCGTTGCCGATTGGGCAGTTGTCGCTACAGGAGCCTGCAACAAGACGTGGGCGTTGGCACCACCAAAGCCAAACGAGTTAAGTCCTGCGACCAAAGGCTTGCCATCGGTGCGCTGCAACTCGCGGCCCTGGGGCAGCAGCTCCAGATTCAAACCATCAAAATCAATGGCGGGATTGGGGGTATTCAAGTGCAAAGCGGGCGGCAAGGCTTGGTGCTGCAATGCCAGCACTGTCTTGACCAGGCCAGCCATGCCGGAGGCCGATTCCATATGGCCCAAGTTCGCTTTGACTGAACCAATAGGCAAACGCTGTTCACGCGATTTGCCATACACCGCGCTGATGGCGGTGGTTTCAACAGGATCGCCTACGGCTGTACCGGTACCGTGGGCTTCTACAAAGTCAACATCAGCCGCTGTCAGGCCACTGCGCTCCAGCACGGAGCGCATCAACTCAATTTGTCCCTGGCAGCTAGGAATAGTAATGCCGGTCTTGCGAGCCCCATCGGCATTCACGCCTGTTGCCAAAATGACGGCCTGTACCTGGTCGCCATCGGCCAGCGCCTGCTCCAGGGGCTTGAGCATCAGTACCGCGCCACCTTCGGACCGCACGTAACCATTACCAGCCTCATCAAACGCCTTGCAACGGCCATCCGCCGATAGCATCGACGCTTTGGTAAAGCCAACAAAGGGATAAGGGTGCAGCAACAGATTGACGCCACCGACCAAGGCTGTCGAAGCCTCGCCATTGCGCAAACTTGAGCAGGCTTGATGCAAAGCGACCAAAGAAGACGAGCAGGCGGTATCCACCGCCATGGACGGACCGTGCAGGTCGTAGATATAGGACAGACGGTTGGCGGCGATACTCATGGTATTGCCGGTCATCATATGTGCTGTCAGGCTGGCTAAATCGTCCAGACCGCGCATGCCGTAATCCAGGCCGGAAATACCAACATAAACCGCACAGTCACTACCGGCCATGCTGGAGGGCAAGACGCCCGCATTCTCCATGGCTTCCCAGGACAGCTCCAGTAACAAGCGTTGTTGGGGGTCCAGCCAGGCGGCTTCGCGAGGGGAAATGCCGAAAAAGTCCGCATCGAACTCGTCGATGCGCGACAAGACACCAGCCGAAAAAGTAATGCTACGCCCCGGCTCGGACCTTTTATCGTGTTGCAACTCGGCCGTCGCCCAGCGATCCGCCGGGATTTCCGTAACCAGGTCGCGTTTTTCAATTAAGGCATTCCAGAACTGGTCGGGCTGCGACAGGTCACCCGGAAAGCGAAACGCCATACCAATAATGGCGATTGCTCCAGACGCAGTATTGCTTTTATTAATATCCGTACGGGATGCTTCTAACTCCTTAGCACCCTTGCCTGTATTTTGAGACACGCACCCTACCCTTTCGATCTTTACTGACTTGCCCTGTCACCGTGGAGCACGGAATAGTCATATTTGATAAAACGCTATTTCGGACAACGACTTCTGACATAGCCGTGTCGCAGGCAGCACACCAGTAAACAATGGCGAAACTTACATCCCGTTACTATGATTTACAAACCCCAATTACATGGAATATATATAAACTCTATGCAATTCGATGATATTTATTTTCGAATTTTATTTAAGCAATAATGCTAAAAATAAAATATTCAAATAAAATATTCCCTGACGATATTATTCTATTTATTGTTAACCAAAAAAAACGAGTGTTTGAAAAATAACAAAGCCTTGGGTATATTTACCAAGGCTGTCTAATCAAGACACTAGGCAAAATATCAAAGATTTTTTTATTTCGTCGCCACCTTTAGCGAAATAAAAACTTCAATTCGACATTAAGCAAAGACTGTTCTTCGCCAAAAAATCCTGCCTACTTGGCGGTAGCCTGCTGCACTGCAAAAAGATTAGCAGCTGCGAATGTTACCATTACGCAGTTGTTCTAATCTATAAAGAATTGAAATCGGGCAGGGCCGCACTGTAACAATCCGATGCTGTGCTAAAGCCGCCAGACGAGCTTTTTCAGGACTATCAGGCAGCTTACAAGGCAGTCATAACTTACACTTGCTGACGTTCCAATAGGCCTGACACAACCATCAAGTCGTAGTGAAAAACTCATTTTTGATACAAACACGACATACGCGCGACGAGCGCGAACCCGTTACTGGTGCCGGTATACAACGACCTTCCCCCATGACCTGACCATGTGTCACCAAAGCAGTGTTTTCCCTTAGCCGCATCAAAAACGCCCAAATCAGGGCGTTTTTTTTGGGGGTTATCCCTCATCTATAGCTAGGTCCACCTAGGCTCTATACGAATTGTCTTATGACAGGGCTGTCGCACGCCGTTACATTGAAATGGCTTCATCTAATAATTAATCCACTCTGGAGACATTTCATGGGTACGAACGCGACCACCGCACCCGTCGACGAACGATTACCGAACGGCAGGCTTGCTGCGCTGGGCTTGCAGCACGTTCTGGTAATGTACGCCGGTGCCGTCGCGGTTCCACTAATTGTGGGCCGGGCATTAAACCTGACGTCTGAAGAAGTATCGATCCTGATTGCTGCTGACCTGTTTGTCTGCGGCATCGTGTCCATCATCCAATCGATGGGCTTTACGCAGTATTTTGGTATCAAGCTGCCCGTCATGATGGGTGTGACCTTTGCCGCTGTCGGCCCCATGGTCTCCATGGCACAGGCCAACCCCGGCCAGGAAGGAGCCCAGTTGCTCTTTGGCACGGTCATCGGGGCAGGGATCATCACCATGATCATCGCCCCTGCCGTCAGCCGCATGCTGCGCTTTTTCCCGCCTGTGGTCACCGGCACCATTATTGCCATGATCGGCATTACGCTGATGCGAGTGGGGATCAACTGGATTTTCGGTAACCCTGTTGGCCCTACCGCCCCCACGGTCATCAACCCCGACCACCTGGCCTGGATTCAGCACGCACAATCGGCCGCGGCCATGCCCGGCTCGGCCTTGCCCCCACCTCCAGAAGGTCTGGCCCTGAAAGCAACGGTACCGAACCCGCGCTACGCCAACCTGACTGGCCTGGGTATTGCCGCCATCGTGCTGACCTCGATTCTGCTGATCGCCAAATTTGCCAAAGGCTTTCTGGCTAACGTGGCCGTCTTGCTGGGTATTGTTATTGGCGCCGTTGTGGCCTCGGCCATGGGCATCATGACCTACGAGAAAGTCGCCAATGCAGCTTGGGTTGATCTGGTTCTGCCCTTCCACTTCGGGATGCCCAAGTTCAATATCCTGCACATTGCGACCATGACACTGGTCATGATTGTGGTGCTGATTGAGTCTACCGGCATGTTCCTGGCTCTTAGCGACATGACAGGCAAGAAAGTGGATCAGAAAGATCTGGCACGCGGCCTGCGCACCGACGGTCTGGGCACCTTGCTGGGCGGTATCTTCAACACCTTCCCCTACTCCAGCTTTTCGCAAAACGTGGGCCTGGTTGCCGTGACAGGCGTGCGCAGCCGCTTTGTCTGCGTGGCCGGGGGTGTGATTTTGATCATTCTGGGCCTGCTGCCCAAAATGGCTGCCCTGGTTGAGTCCCTGCCCACCGTGGTTCTGGGCGGCGCCGGGATTGTGATGTTCGGTATGGTGACGGCTACTGGTATCCGCATTCTGTCCGGCGTGGATTACAAGACCAACCGCAACAACTCCATGATTGTGGCTATCTCCATTGGCGTGGGCATGATTCCTCTGGTTGCGCCCAACTACATGCAGTGGATGCCTCACGCCATTCACCCGCTGATCGAATCGGGCATCCTGCTGACCTCGATTGCTGCCGTTCTGCTGAACTTGTTCTTTAATGGTGCTAAAGAAGATACGCATGCAGCGGTAGAAGCAGCCAAGCACGCGGAAGCCTAAAACGCTTGCTCAGCTTGTCTTGAAACCGGCCTGTCCATGAATGGGACAGGCCGGTTTTTTATCGTCCGGCTTCTGCCATCACGAAGCAAAGCGCCGCGCCCCCGCCACGCACAAGGCAGCGCCTAAAGTCACCCAGATCATGCTGGCATTGACGGACTCACCCAGCAAGGCGGCAGCCAGTCCCAGGCCCATAAAAGGCTGCAACAACTGCAGTTGCCCCACTGCGGCAATCCCTCCCTGCGCCAACCCCCGATACCAGAACACAAATCCCAGGAACATGCTGAACACTGACACATAGCCGAAACCTAACCAGGCTGCTGTATTCACATTGCTGAATGTTTGCGGCCAGAACCACAGCATCATGACGAACATGAAAGGCGAGGAGAGCACCAGGGCCCAGCAAATAACTTGCCAGCCACCCAAACGACGCGACAGGCGTCCACCTTCGGCATAACCCAAGCCACACACCACCACGGCGGCCAGCATATACAGGTCCCCTTGCCAGGCCGCATCCAGACCTTCTCGCGCAGCATAGGCCATCACCAGCAAGCAGCCCAAAACAGAGCACAGCCAGAACACGGGCTTATGCCGCTCTCCGGCCAAGACTACCCCGAAGAGGGCTGTGCACAAAGGCAACAAGGCGACATACACAATAGAATGCGCCGAAGTGATGTACTGCAAGGCCAGCGCCGTCAACAAGGGAAACCCCAGCACGACACCAAAACCAACCACGGCCAAGGGTAACAAGTCTGATCGCTTTGGCCGTGCCACACGCCCGACCAGCAACCAGACCGCTGCCAACAAGGCAGCGACTACCGCTCGCGCGCCAGTCAGGAAAAAAGGATCCATGCCCAGAACAGCAACACGTGTAGCCGGCAGAGATCCGGCGAAGATTGCTACACCTATAAAGCCATTTAGCCAGCTGACTGCCTTGCTATCCATCATTCACTCTCCAACAAAGATGCTTGTCAGTACAACACAGCTATGCCAGCATACACAGGCACAGTACAGTACAGTTTTAAAAAACTGTACTTCTCACCGGACCCATACACCGTACCCGAGCCCGCCTCATGTCTGCTTTGACCCGTATCGACTACATCATGCAATCCGTACGTAAACGCATCGCGGCACGGACCTACCCGCCCGGCACCCGCCTGCCATCCGTACGCGCACAAGCAAAATCGGCGGGCGTGTCGGTGTCCACGATTGTCGAAGCCTATGGCAGGCTGGCCGCTGAAGGTCTGATCGAGGCTCGCGCGGGTTCCGGTTTTTATGTGACGGCTCCTTTGGCTCCACTCAGCTTGGCTGCACTGGAGCCAGCTCTGGAAAAAGATATCGATCCTTTATGGATCTCGCGCCAATCCTTGGAAGCCGAGGCCGATGTCCTGATGCCCGGCTGTGGGTGGCTGCCCTCGGATTGGATGTATGACCAAGGAGTGCGCCGCGGTTTACGTAAGGCCGCCCGTAGCCCCAGCGCGGACTTGACGGACTACGGCTCGCCTCTGGGCCTAGAGCCCTTGCGACAAATGCTGGCCCGTCGTCTCGTGCAGTCCGAAATAGATGCTGCCCCGCATCACATCATGCTGACCGACTCGGGCACTCAAGCTATTGACCTGCTTTGTCGCTTCTTTCTGGAGCCAGGCGATACGGTCCTGGTGGACGACCCCTGCTACTTCAATTTCCATGCGCTGCTGCGAGCGCATCGGGCCAAAATCGCCAGCGTGCCCTATACTCATCAGGGCCCTGATCTGGCGGCCTTTGAGGCTGCCCTTAAAGAACACAAACCCCGCCTGTACATCACCAATTCAGGCATACACAATCCAACCGGCGCACGTCTTTCGGCCATGACGGCCCATAGCGTGCTGGCCATGGCGCAACGCGCCGACCTCTACATTATTGAGGACGATATTTTCGGGGATCTGGAGACCCGACCCGCTACCCGACTGGCGGCACTGGATGGGCTGTCCCGCGTAGTACAGATAGGCAGTTTTTCCAAAACACTGTCGGCCGCCTTGCGCTGCGGTTATATCGCGGCCCAGACTCCATGGATCGAGAGCCTGGTCGACTTGCGTACCGCCACCAGTTTCAGCAGCAACCGCCTGGCCTCGCATATTCTGAACAGCGCGCTTGGCGACAGCGGCTATCGCAAACATCTGGAACGAGTTCGATACCGGCTCTCCAAAGCCATGGATCATGCCGTGGCACAGCTGGAGCAACTTGGCCTGACGCCATGGCTGCGCCCCCGCGAGGGCATGTTTCTCTGGGTCCGTCTGCCCGCCGGGCATGATGCCCTGACGTTGACACGCGCCTGTCTACCCCATGGCATCGTGCTGGCCCCTGGCCCTGTTTTCAGCCAAGCTCCTGATGCTGTCCAGTTTCTGCGCTTCAACGTCGCTCAATGCGGGGACAAACGCGTCTTCAACGTCCTGAAACGGGCTTTGAACAACGAGCTGTCTGTTTAAAGCATCAAGGGATTTCAGACCTTCCACTTGAACGCCCCGCATCAGTGTCCTGGTCGCTACCAGAGGATTACAATCGGCTCTGTTATGCGGCCCATGCGGACCGCCGCCACCAATCTGACTCCCATGTCCCCCAAAGACTTACGCGATTTATTCCTGCTGGCCGCCATCTGGGGCGGCTCGTTTTTATTTACGCTGCAAGCGGTCCCCGACTTTGGCCCCTTTCCCCTGACCGCCATACGGGTCGGTGTCAGCGCCCTGGCCTTGATGAGCTACATCACCGCCACGGGACGCTTGCCCATCTTTCTGGCGAACTGGAAACCCATCTTTGCGCTGGGCATTCTGAATGCCGCCGTGCCCTTCTCCTTATACGCCTTCGCAGCCTTGCGACTGGAGTCGGGATTGCTGGCCGTCTTGAATGCCATGGCTCCCTTGTTCGGCGCACTGGTGGCACGAGTCTGGTTGAAAGAGCGCCTGACACCCAGCCGCATTCTGGGCCTGTGTCTGGGCTTTCTGGGCATTCTGATTCTGGTGTACGACAAGCTCAGCTTCAATAAAGGCGCCGAAGGCTGGGCTGTGCTGGCATCTTTGCTGGCCACAGTGTTTTACGGTATTGCCGCCAACTTTACCGCCCGCTATCTGCGCGGCGTGCAGCCACAGGCAGTAGCAGCAGGCAGCATGGTCAGCGCAACATTGGTTCTATTGCCCGCAGCCATTTACTGGTGGCCCGCACAGTTTCCGGGCCTGCATGCCTGGGGGGCTGCGCTGTCCTTATCCCTGCTGTGCACGGCCGTCGCCTATCTGATTTTTTACCGCCTTCTGTCCAATGTCGGCCCCTCCAAAACCATTACGGTGACCTTTTTGGTGCCACCTTTTGGGGTGTTGTGGGGTGCCTTGCTGCTGGACGAGGCCCTGACCGCACAGATGCTGATCGGTATGAGTACCGTTCTGTTCGGGACATTGCTGGCTACAGGGCTGATCGGCAAGCGCAAGACGACGTAAGTCAGCTACGCCGCCTTCAAGCGTCTTCGTTCTCGGTTCTCGGTTCTCGGTTCTCGGTTCTCGGTTCTCGGTTCTCGCAGCCTATTTGAACTCGTGACTGACGCTGGCCGTCTTTCCTGAGCGCACTCGAATTGTTGTGCTGAACTCTGGCAATCCCGCATTCTTGACAACAATGCGGTGCGAGCCTGGAGCCAGTGACAAGGACTTCAAAGGCGGGCTGACACCTTGCTTTCGGCCATTCACATAGACCTCCCCCCAAGGCCGTATATCCAGGGCGATTGTGCCCTTGGCAGGTGGCGCAGGCTTGGCAGCGACCGGCTCCGGTTGTTCCACATGATCGACTTGCGCGGTAGGCTCAGAGGATTCGGTTTGTGTGCTTGTGGCAAGTCCTGAAGCATCGGCCGAGGCAGTCCCGGTAGTTCCCATTGTTCCGGCTGTTCCGGCTGTTCCGGCTGTTCCGGCTGTTCCGGCTGTTCCGGCTGTTCCGGCTGTTCCGGCAGCATGATCGGCCAAAACCAGGCGAGCTGCATCATCCGATGTGTTTTGTGTTTGAACTGGCAAAGCAGGCTGCAAAGCTCCCGACTCGGCCAGCAGTTTCAACTCCGTTGTTGTCGCGGCTTGCGAGCCCGAAGCCTGGGCTAATTGCTGCCCTGTCACCGAGTCATTTTGTGCACCTGTCGACTGCGACCCAAGCTGATCTGATCCTGCCACCGAAGGCTGCCCCGATTGGGAGGCAGACCCCACCCCTGCACCCAAAGCAGCCACATCATTCGGCTTGGACTCTCCATCCGCTACCAGCCCGCCCTGCAACTCCGACGTGATTGATCCCGGTCCCGGCCTTGATGTGGACTCCTCAGGCGTGTCGCCCACCACCGCCGGACGATTGGCATCAGACGAAGCAACAGCGGGCCCGGAAGTATCGCCATCGCCGCTCCAATACGCCGCCCCCAGCCCTGCCAGAACGATTACTGCCAAGCCCGCCAGCCACAATGGCAAGGAAGGCCGCCGTTCAGGCGTAATCGGCAGCACAGTTTGCGCAGCGGGAGCATGTGCGGGCACAGGCTCTGGCACTTGCCCCAATCGTTCCAGCCTTCGGTAAGAAGCCATGGACTGAGGCCGCTGCACCCAGTCAAGGGCCAGACCCTGCAACATGGCCTGCGTCGGACCGTCCGCGTCCTCGTCCATCACCACAGGATCTTTCAACTGCCGCCAAGGGGCGGCCATCAGAGGAAAGCCCGTTGTCAGTTGCCAGCGCAAGGCCGCATAAGCGTAGACATCCGTCCAAGGGCCAGCAGGCCGCACAGGATCATCCACATATTGCTCGGGGGCCGCGCAAGGCTCATCAAAGGCCATACCCTGAGCACGCGCCTGTGCCAGACTGCGCTTGTGCATGTTCTGCTCCAGCGGCAATAACTGAACCAGACCTTCATCACTCAAAACCACCGTATCCAGCCCCAGCGCGCCATACCATTCCTGGCTCTCATGCAGCTCGGCCAGTTGCAAAGCCAATTGATCCAGAATCACCAGCCGTTGGTCCAGCAGCAAAGAGTCCAGAATCTGCCCCAAAGGGCGACCCTGGACATCCTTGGCAGAGTTTGTACGTTTCATGAGGGATCTCACCATGGTTGATAAGCGCGGCTTGCTGCATCTGCCGCTGTTGCTGACACGAACAAGCGCCGAAACAGGGCCAGACTTAGCTCGCCACTGTGCGTCACGCTGCGCCAGCCAGGATTGTTCATGCCCAGGCACCACCAGTAACTACGGTGGGAGCCGGGCTCCAGACAAGGCTGCAGGACAGCCCACGGGTCTTGTGGCACAGACGGCGCACGAGAGCCATACAAAACATCCAGAATGTCCTGCCCGGCATCACGCTGCTCGGACTGGGCGGCGGCACTCTCCGCCAGCAAACCGGCATAAGGCACGGCACTACACAAAGTCTGATCCAACTGGGTTGCCGCCCAGCAAAACCGCACCCCTTGCTGCAAGGACAGGCCCAATTGCTCAACCATATTGGCCAGTACAGGCAGACGGACACGCCGACATTGCTCGGCATTCAAAGGCACCAAAGCGCACACCAGATACTCGCGCCCAACCCGGTCCTGACTGGGCATAACCGCCCCTGCTTGCACACCCCCATGCGGCAAGGACATCAGAAATCCCCAGGCATGGACGGGCGAGCTGGGCATATTGGCTCCAGCCGTCTTGCTGGGCGAACGAATCTGGCTGACACCACTGCTGAACCAGCGCTCCCACGGCAACAAAATCGGCTCGGGCATACGTCTGCGCACAAAGTCCCCCATGGCCGGAATCTTGCCGTACCACATCACCACCGGGCTGGAACCGAAATCATCCTGGCGCATCTCAGTGGCTCCCCGGGCAGCTAAACCCTCTCATCTCCGCCAAACGCCACGGATTTTTGGAGCTATTGGCCACCACATCCACCACAAACTGGCGACCTCCCAAGGCAAAGGACAAGCGCTGGGCCCCGGCAGACGCGCCCGATACAGGCTGTGCCTTGTCCAGCAAGCGCAGCAGCGCCCAGGCACCGGTCGCCCTCATCCCCGAGCCTTCGGACTGTGGCTGTGCCTCCAGACTGACCTGACGGCCCCCGCGCGGCCCCGGCCACTGTACCCCCATGGCAACCTGTGGGCCATGGGCATAACGCAGCACCTGGCCATCCACATCCAGCAGCACTTGCGACAGTTCTGCATCCAGCTGAACCGGAGTGAACGCCATATCAATACGCGGTTGATTACTGCCTGCCGGGAAGAACACATCCCGAATCACAGCCGCACGCTGAAACGCATCCAGATAACGGAAGTTGGCCGCTGCCTGCCCATCTATGCCCGGTTTGAAACGCCAGCGTCCACCTGACATATCCACCTGATGCATCAGATGCTCTTGAAAAAAGGCATCCATCAAGCCACCCGGCGCAAACATGCGGGCAAAATCATTAGGTGCGACATCCTGCCTGGATTGAGCGGCGAAGGGATATCGACCGGCAATCGCACTACGGCAAAACTGACCAATAGTGGCATTTACCAACTGCCCCAAACTGGCTTGAGTCCGCGACGCGATCTCGGCAGAAGCACCTACCGAAAACTGATCCAGCGCATCACGTAAAGGCCCAGGCAACCGACCTGCCTCTGCCTGCAACTTGGTCAAGACATTGGACTGCGGCGGTGTACCCGCGCTGCGCAGAGCAGCATCCGAGGAGGTCAAAAAAGCATAGAACTCATCCAGCAACTCCAAGGTTCCATCAATAGGCGCTGGTGCCCCGCCACTACTGGAAGCCAGGCGGTGATAAGGCTCGAAGTGCTGATCCACGATGGCCTCTACCTGCTTGGCCTGAGGCTCATTACGGCGACTACCCTCCAACCCGACCGGGCCAAACATCTGCTCCAGCGCCTGCCGGGTATCGTCCAGCCGCACTTTGGCTTGTGCCCCCAAGGAGGCCCCCTGCTGCGCATCCTCTCGCAACAGACGAGTTTGCAAAGCCACCTGCTGGACCAACTGCTTCAAGGGCGAATCGGCCATGGACAAGGTCCGAGCCAACTGAATGTTTTCCAGCAAGCTGCCGCCTTGCAGCAGGCGCAAATCAGCCAGATACTCATCCCACACACGCACATAATCCAGCAGATACAGACGACGCAGCTCCTGGCTTGCCGCACGACGCGCCGCCTCGGACTGCCCTGCGCCCGTATCCAGCCCCAGAATCCAGCGGTCATCCTCGCGCATCTGCTGCAATTCGCTGTCGATACGTGGTTCAACCACGGTCCAGTACCCCTCGTAGGTGTACAGACCGTCTATCCCTTCGGTTAACGGTTTGCCACTTTCGCGCTTGAATACAGAGGCCGCGTATGGCCCGGCCATGCCTGAGACCGACATAGGTATCAAACCGGGTGTGGCGGCCAGAATACGGCGCATGCGGCTATAAGTGCGCTGCTCCAGACTGATACGCGCCAGACGTTCCCGGCTTTGTTCAATCAAGGCTTCATTGCGCGGGAAGGGATTCAAGAGCAAGCCCGCCTGCGTCACTGCACGGACATGGCTCTCCAGCCTGTCGTATTGCGACTGGGTAAAGCCAGCCGGCAAGTCCTGCTTCAAACTGCCCAGCAACCAGGTCTGCAAATGGGCAGCGTCATAGCGCCGCGTGTCGTATAGCATCAAATAGGCGCGCAGGGCCTCGTAGCCGTACTCCAGGTCCTGCGCCTGCTCGCTACGCAACACGGTTTCGATACGACGCGCCAGCAAGGGGGCCAGCAATTTCTCCAAAGCGCGTTGGTAGACGGTATCGGCAGCGGCCTTCATCTTGTCACCCTGATACAGGCCCATGCGCCGCTCCAAACCGGGCGCATTCAAGGGAAACTGATCGCTTTGCGGCAGCAACGACAACATATCCAGCAAAGGCAGCAAGCCGACCGCCGGGGTGGTATCCAGCACCTGTGTTTGGTCCGCCTGTTGCTGAGCCTGCGGAACACGTCCTTCAACCTGCTCCACATAGCTGCGGTTCAACAGAAAGCTGCGACTCCAGGCCAGCCCCAGTAGCAACACACCCACCGCCACCAGACCGTAGACCAGAAAATGACGCAAGCGCACGCGGCGCTCCCAGCGCTCGTCGCGGCCTGCAACACCGGCCTCCTGAAAGATCAGCTCTTTCAGCAGCTGGGTCAGAAAGTAGCTGCGGCCCTGACCGGCCACTGGCTGCGCTTGATCCGCCTGCACATCCACTTCCAGATACTCGCGCATGGAGTCCCGCACCTGATCCAGACGCACACCTCCTTGCCGACCACTGGTGAAGTACACGCCGCGCAGCAACAGGGGTGCCTCGAAGCGGGACTGGCTAAACACCTGTTCCAGAAACTCCTCCAGCACCGGCCCCAGGCGAGCAAACTGTTGTGGCAGCAGATAGGCTTCGGCACGCACGCTTTCGTTGGGCTGCTCGGCCATCACGGCCGCCAGACCACGCTCCAGGCGTTGATGCAAGGCTTCGTACTCGCGCCCATAGGTATGCGACAAGGAAAATCCCGCTTCGCGCGAGCTTTCATAAGGCAAGGTGAAGCCCCAGACCTGCTCCAGTTCCTGACGATCACAATGGTCGAAATACTCCTGAAAGCCCTGGAGCAAATCCATTTTGGTGACCAGCACATAGATAGGAAACTGAATCCCCAAACGCTCGCGCAATTCAGCCAGGCGCTGGCGCAAGACCTGCGCATGATCGTGACGTTGCGCGGCCGTGCTGGACAACAAATCTGGCACGCTGATAGTCAGCAAAGTGCCATTTATCGGCTGCCTGCGGCGATAGCGCTTGAGCAGGCCCAGGAAACCACGCCATTCCTGTTCATCCCCCACCGGATCACTTTCATGCGTGGTGTAGCGCCCTGCCGTATCCAACAGGACGGCTTCGTCGGTAAACCACCAGTCACAATTGCGCGTGCCCCCCACCCCTCGCAGAGACGTTTTTCCGTAGCGCTCCGACAAGGGAAACTGCAAGCCGGAATTGACCAGCGCTGTGGTTTTACCTGCTCCGGGTGCACCGATGAACACATACCAGGGCAACTGATACACGTACTGACGCGACAGCAAGGAGCGCAAGCGTCCGCCCATATGCGAACCGAAGCGAATCCGCTTGAGCAGTTCGATGGCCTCATCAAACTGGCTTTGCAAAGGATGCGGCGTAGCCGTATTGCTCGATGCTGATGCCTTCTGCGCCGGGCGGCTTAATTGGCCTAGCAACTGCGCGTTCAAGCGGCCTTCACGCCAGCTGCGCCACAACAAGCGCAGCAACCAGAACACCACCACCACAGCCATCGCAATCCAGCGCGACGGCTCGGTTTCCAATGGCCGGGTTTGGCCAATCGCCAACAAAGGCCCCAGCAACCAGATCAGCACCAGCAGAATCAGCACACCCACAAAGGTCCAGACGCTACGGCTAAAGACCAGACTCAAAAGACGTGTCATTGCCCGGCCTCCTTGCTCAAGGGCACGATCGTGATCTCCACCCGTCGGTTCTGTGCCCGACCTTGAGCGGTGCCATTGTCTGCCACAGGCGCAGCATCGGCCCGGCCTTGTGCGCGTACACGTTCTGGCTGACTCAAGCGCTCCTGCAAGACGGCCTTGACCGAATCGGCACGAGCCTGCGAGAGATGAAAATTGGAAGGAAAGCGCACACTGCGTATGGGGACGTTATCGGTATAGCCATCTACCAGCACCAAGCCCGGCGCGGCTTCCACCGCATCGGCGATACGTGCAATAACGGGAAGCAACGGCGCACGGATCTGGTCAGCTCCTGAATCGAACAGGCCGTCGCCGCGCAGGATAATGACGCTGCGATCGGCCTGATCTCGCACGGTCAGCAGACCCTCGGCCACCTCGGGGGCCAGCAGCTCTGCCAAGGCCAAAGGTGCTGGCGGTGCGACGCCACTAGACGGTGGTTGGCCCTGTGTCTGCAAGGCCGGCAGGCGCAAAGCCACAATGTCCTCGAAAGCCCGATCAGACTGCCGGTTCAGCAACAGACTGGTACCCAGATACATCAACAAGCACAGCAGCAAGGCCACACAAACGGCCACCCAGATAGGCACAGGCAAAGGCTTGCCAACTTTCTGCGCCGGGTTGTCGCGCCAATGCGGGGACAGAGCGGCTGGTACCGTCTGCCCATACTGGCGCAAGCTCATGTACAGCCGTTGGCGCACGGTTTCCAGCTGGCTGGCGCCCTGCTCATGCACGCGATAGCGGCCTTGAAAACCCAAAGCCAGGCAGAAATACATTAGCTCCAACAGCTGTAAATGCGCCGCCGGGCTTTGCATCAATTTATCCAGAAGCTGAAAGAACTTCTCGCCGCCCCAGGTTTCATTATGAAAAGTGACCAGCAAAGTGTGCGAGGACCAGACTCCGGCTTGCCCCCAAGGGGTTAGCGCGGCCGCCTCATCCAAGGTCGTGCACAGGCAATAACGAGCGGCCAAAATGGTTTCATTGGCCACGGGCACGGCCTGTGCGCGCAATTCAAATTGCCGGATTTCAGCCACCAGCTTGGCACGCAGACCTGCCGGATCTGCATGTCGGGCACTGCGGCGTATATCGGACACCATCACCAGCAAAGGGTTGGCGGCCTCCAACAGGGGATTGGCCCCCTGCGCAACAAAACGCGGTGCATCCGCCCGCGATCGGCGCTCGTCCGGGACCGGGCCGTTATTCCAGGAAACTGTCTCGTTCATAGCCATGCTCCGGGTCAGCGGCGTATTGCCCAAAACTCAAGTTGCAGGCCGGGGAAGTCTCCGGCCAAATGCAGGGCCAATGCGCCGTTCTGCTCCAGCTGACGCCACAGCTCGCCGCCTTTTTCCAGCTCGAAGTAGGTGAATCCTGCGTGATACGGCAAGGCTCGTGGCGCGACAGACAAAGGCTGCAAACCGATGCCCGGCAATTGCAGATGCACCAGATCGCGGATGCGTTCTACCGGCCCCAATTTCACCTGTGCCGCAAAATGCTGCCGCACGGTTTGGGCGGGCAAATCGGCTTGCACGGCCAACACAAAACCCGCCTGCCGCAAGAGCGCACGATCCGCAATCTGGGCCAGACGTACGCCCTGCCCCTTGTCCTCCAGCGCAATCGACACCGCCTGCTGCTCCAGGACCACGGACAGAGCACGGCGCAACTCCAGCACCAGCGGCAAAAAGGACTGGGCTAGATCGTCATGCTGATAGGAAGGCCAGATCAGCGGCTGACGCCCGTCCTGGGTGTAGGTAGCCAAAGCACCATGCAATTCCATCCAGGCCTGATACAGCTCGCCAGGATGTACATGTACGCGCTGCTCCATGGCCCACAAGGCAGCCCGATAGCGATTGACCAGCTCCAGCATCATGAAGTCGGCCACATCGCCCTGCCCGCGCCCTCCCGGCCCCAGGCGTTCTGCCAGAGCTTGGGCACGGGCCTGCAGTAAAGCCTGTACATCCGCGCTTAGAGCACTTAGCCGGGCATGGGCCTGAATGGACAAGATAGGGGGAATGAAATCCGGGTCCAACACCAGCGAGCGGTCGGGTCTGCGCTCCATAATGCGGACCACGGGCATGGCTACACTGTCTTCATACACCTCGGATTCGGGCAGCAAAACAGGCTGCAAACGCCCCAGCTGCGACAGGCAGGGTTCAGGTGACAAACCACTGCTGTCATACAAATCCTGCTCGCTGACCACATAACGCGAACGACGCGAGCTGTGCCCATCAAACTGAATCTCTGCTCGCCCGGCCTGACGACGAGGCAGCACCAGCATCAGACGCTCGGGACGCACCACTTCGGGGGCCGTCCAGGCCACAATCTGCATCGCTCCCGGCCTGCAATCAAAGGGCGTGCCATCCGGCAACAAACCGCGCGCTTCGCGTAAGGCGACACTGCCCATACTCAGGGCCTGTTCGTCCAGACTCAAGGTTTCAAAGCCCCAGCAAAACGGCTGCGCAGCCCGCCTTCCGGCGTGGGCATAGTGCTCCAGATAGCGCTCCATCTGCTGAAAATGCTGAGGCCGTAAAAACAGCCCTTCGGTCCAAATGACTTTATCCATTGAAATATTCCGTTCCACGCCCATCAATCAACGACATGAATGGCGTTCTTGCGTAATTGCAGACTGACCTGGACGGCGTCCGGGGCCGACTGCCAGAACTTGTAGATATTGGTGGTGCGCGACTCGGGCAGCGGCAAGAGGACACGCCACACACTGGCATCCAGCTCGCGATACCCTACGACCACGCCAACAGCGGTGGCTTGCAAATCGCCCGGCCGTTTGAAGGTATGGGTCTGGCCGGGGCGCAGCACGATCTGCTCCACATTGAGCAGATCCGCCTGCAAGGCTTGTTGCGGGTCGGACTGCAGGGCGAAGAAGTCCCTGGATTCAAAGGTGCTGCCCGAGCGCAGCTCGAACACAAACACCTGTACCGGGGAAGGCCGACCCGTGGCATCCGGGTTGAGCTGTTCATCCGCAGTCAGAACAATCTCGTAGGGCACGGCCATGCGACTGGAGGTGGACGCGCACGAGGCCAGCAACCCCAGCATCAGCAGCGCGCACAAACGAAGCAATCGGCGAACGGTCACGATGTCTCCTTGAATGGCAATGCGCCCCATCTAAAAGCATGAATACGACAACTTTGTTAAGGACACGGGGTGTTTCGGTGCTTACCCTTGCGCAACAACTCTTACAAAACCGTCCGCGTCATGTCATGTGGCTGTCTTTTTCCTTTCCTAGTCTTGAGGGCAAGTACAACTTTTCTTTTTCCTGCCATGTATTTACCTGCCCGCCTGATCGTTCCGGCTCTGGCCCTTTTACTGACAGCCTGCGCCCAAACTCAGAACAAGCCAGTGGCTGTTTTCAGCCCGGCTGCCGAAGCTGAACTGGAGCAAATACGCTCTGCCTTTAATGAAGGTGACTACAGCACCGTGATCCGGCAAGTGGGCCGCTCCAGCACCCTGCCTGCTGCCGCACCCAATCAATACAGCGAAGCCTTGAAACTGCAGGCCTTCAGCTTTTGCGTGCGCGACTACACTTTTTTGTGTGAAGAGCGTTTCAAGCAGGCACGGGCTGTAGACCCTGGCTTTACCCTGGCCCAGGCCGAGCGCGGTCACCCCACCTGGGGCCCGGTTTATGAAAAAGTGGCAGGAGCACAGCCATGAGCACAGCTGTAGATTGGCGTTTGCAAGCAGAGTCCGGTGGAGCCCCGCGCCCTATTCCTGAACCCGGTCTGGTCTGCGGTTCCTGGACTCAGGCTGATCTGGTTTTGCCCGATAACAATCAAACGCCGCCCGTGCTGTCTTACCTGCGTCGCCAGCACGATGTGCTGACGATTCAACGAGCTAGCGCAGACGGTCAGGTCGCCGTGAATGGCATCGAATTGGCACTGGCACAGGTCAAGACCTTGCAGAATGGGGATCGCCTGACCTTGGGGGAAATGCACTACCGGGTGGAATCGGGAGTCAGCCCCGTCACACAGGATGAAACGCCTTTGGCAGCTGCGCCGGCGGCCGATCCTTTCGCAGATCTGCATGTTCCCGGCATGGTCCCGGTCGGTGGTCCCATGCCTGCGCCCTCGGACAAGCACCCCTTCGATACAGCAGCCAAACCAGCCAGTTCACCCAGCACCGACAGCACCATTCCGGCAGCCAGTTGGCAGCCAGATTTGGGTCGCGCCCCGGAGTGGGTCAGCACCTTGTCCGACAAGGAAAACGAGTTCGATCTTTTGCAGGGAATGCGTCAGGCCTAGGCCTTAGCTGCGCGGATCTTGCCAATCTGGACGGCTGTCCAGAAACAGGCACAGATCCGCTCTGTCCTGCGTGCCGGGCGAGCCCAGCCAGGTTTCCTGGCCCAGGCCCAAGCCCGCCCCCAAACCCAGATCAGGCTGTTCGCTGGCTTGCAGCACCAATTGCAACTGAACCGACCACTCCAAGCCCAGATACAAAGCCAGGCAATAGCGCAATTGCCGCCAGGCCGGACGACCTGGCAAGAAGCGGCCATAGTCCTGCCGACTCAAAGGGCCAATCCGTATTCGTATGGTTTGCTGCACGTCCAGAATACGTGCACCCAGAACGGAATTTTTCCCTAGCCCCGAACAACTGCGACCCAGGCTGACCTGGGTTTGATCATCCAGCGCTACCCAAACCGGCACGTTCTGCTGAATGCTGACGGGCAATTGGAAATAGCTGGCCAGTAGCGATTGCAGAGCAGGCGCACTACGGGTTTGAGACGCCAGCGCGGGTGCCTGAAAATGGACCGCATGGTCGCTCATGGGAGCCGATGCACTCGGGCTCCCGACTCCGGCCAGACTGGCCAACCAGCGCGTAAAACCATCCTGATCATGTTCCAGGTCACAGACCGCTTGCGCTTGTGCCCAGGCTCTGAAAAACAGTAAAAACAGACGGTGATGAAACTGGTCCAGAAAGGCCACACCAGCGCGGTCACCAAAGTTGCGACTACGCTGAAAAAAGTACTCCGTCATGTGCAGCGGCAAAGGGCCGTTGGGCCCCCACAAGCCAAAACCCTGGACATCCAGATACAGTTGTTCATCGTCCCAACGAGCGGTTTGCACACTGGAGGCCGCAAAAGCCAAACTAGGCGGCTGACCTACCCGCACATCTTCTTGGCGAGGCGTAGGCGCGGTTCCCAAACGAGGCTGGCCTTGGGCGGCTTGCAAGGCATCGACGGCCCGCAAAACCCGAAACAGATCATGGCCATAAGGCCATTGCTGAATGATACGGCCCAGCTCTTCCAAAGAAGCCTGGGGCTTTAGCTGTTCCTGCTCGGCCCGGTTCACAACACCGCCCGCGTACCTGCTTGCGGCCCCCACGCTCCCAGTTCCACCCCTGTCTCGGAACGAAACTGGGTAGAGACAAAACTGTTCAGGCTGACATGACGGGCCAGATAACGACTGAGCACGGCGGCCAGAACAAAGGGACGGCCACCGGGAAAACCACTTTGGTCCAGCGTGACCTCAAAATGCACGCCACGCGCCATCACCAAGGGTCCTGGCACCGGCATGGCCCTCTGCACAGGCCGTGCCTGCACCGCCACAATGGAAGCCAACTGACGCAAGGCACCGGCATCAGCGCTGTCCACATGCGGGGCCAGCAAGGCACGCCAGCGACCTGCAGCCTGCTTAGGGTCGGACTGGGCCACACCCAACTGGGCCAGACTCATCTGTGAAATCAAATCCCAGGCCTGACGGCCGCCGGTTGATGCAGGTCGAGGACGGGTCAAACCACCCAATAAACTGACACCGGCCACAGGGGCCGAAACCTGCAGGCTGAAGTCAGACTCGGGCGAGCGCGGTAGCAGCAAGGGCAAATCACGGTTGCTGCACCAGGCCGTGACACTGATCTGATTCATGCCGAAAAACTCGGACTGCTCGTGCTGATTCACCAGAGATAAATACACTTCGCTACCGCCATAACTGCTGCGGCCACCCCAGCGTTTCTGGGTATCAGACACGACACGCGGTTCGCGTCGCACAGTGTAGTAACTGCCATAGCGTCCTGCATCCTGCGCCGTGCTGGCATACAAGGGGCGAAACAGCACATCGTCCGTGCCCTGTC
Source organism: Alcaligenes sp. NLF5-7 (assembly GCF_024266725.1). Taxonomy (NCBI): domain Bacteria; kingdom Pseudomonadati; phylum Pseudomonadota; class Betaproteobacteria; order Burkholderiales; family Alcaligenaceae; genus Alcaligenes; species Alcaligenes sp. NLF5-7. The sequence continues at coordinate 2,048,599 of NZ_CP100755.1, read as the reverse complement.
GGCCATGTCCTTGCACTTGCTCCATCAGGCAAACTTCAAAGTCCATGGGACGCGTTCTGTCCATGACCACATGATGATCTGTTGCCTGTGGGCGCAAGGCCATGCGTTCACTGCGTCGTCGAAATAAATTCACGACCGGCGTGCAATACAAACGCACATGGCCAGGGCCAACGCGTGCCGCCAGATCGGGCCAAGCCTGCTTAAGGACAATATGCAGGCTCCAGCGGCGGCTTTTTCGCTCCTGCGCACGTCCTCTGGCGATAGCTGCTTGCAGACCACGCAGCCGTACAAAAGCAAAACGGCCCGGCAAGGCGAAATACTCCCGCAGCAAGCGATGGCCGGAGAACTCGTGAGACACCATGGGCAAGATGGCTTGATCATCTTCCAGGCCATCGTGTGTCAGACAATCAGACGTAGCCAGGAATTGTGGGGCCTCGTCCTCCATTTGGATGAACACCCCCAACGCCTGCCGCAGCAAGGCATCCAGCAGCAAGCTGCTGTCAGATTCCGGGCCGTCCAGATGCAGGCTAAGCTCATCCAGAGCCAGCTCCTCCAGTGTCAAACCGCCATGCACCGTGAAGTCCAGTTTCAAGGCCGAACGAGCTTGCGCGGCCTGCCGGCTACCTAAAGCCGCCAGAGGCAGATCAGCTGCTACATCGCCTAAACGTACCTGCGACAAGCTCATGGGCCACAAGTCCACGGCATGGCAAGTAGAAAACTCGCAGGCGGTTTGTTCTCCGGCTGGAATACGGGAGCGCAAGGCGGTGTGGCGCGGCATGGTAAAGCCTTTGGCCAGAGCACCTTCGCTCATGCTGGGACGAAACTGCACCAGTCCCATGCTAGGGGTGGGCATCAACCAGGAAGGCTGAATCACATCCAGCAACTGCTGGCTTAGACGGGGAAATTCCGCGTCCATCTTCATCTGAATGCGAGCCGTCAGAAAGCTGAATCCTTCCAGCAGACGCTCGACATAGGGGTCCGCCACCGCCGTATCGTGCACACCCAGACGGGCCGCCACTTTGGGGTAGGCTTGCGCAAATTCGGCTCCCAGCTCGCGCAGGTAAGCCAATTCACGGTTGTAGTAATGCAGCAGCTCCGGATTCATCCCGACGCGTAACTCTCTTCAAGGTCCAACTGCCCGCTTTCCAGATCAATACTGGTGCGCAGCAAGAATTCCTGCGGATACGGCTCGCACCAGACATGGCCCTGAATACGCAAGCTCAAGACGTTATGCAAATCGCGCTGAGCCCTGTGATCCAGACAATGCACCTGCAAGGTATCGGGCAGAATACGCGGCTCGAAATGCAGGATGGCGGTACGCAGCGCTTCTTCCACATCCAGCCATTCCACTTCGCTCATGGTCTTGCCCGCCAGCGGGCTCATGCCGTAGTTCAGGCAGGAGCGGCGCACATGAGCCAAGGCCTGCATCAAGGGGGTAGCGCCCTGATTGGGGGTATTGAGCAAATGACCCAGATCGCGCAATACCGCCTGACGCATCTGGTACTGGCTCATGGGCTGGGGAGGTTCCCAGGTTTGATCGGGCCGCTCGTCGGTCAGCCTGTCCAGCAGACAAGGTTGCAAGCGATCCGCCTGACCGCGCATCAGCGCGGCCCCGCGGCGTCCCGGTAAGCGAAAGCGGTCCATAGCGGCCCTGCCTGAAAACCCAAGCCCGATCAGGCTTCTTTGTTTTGCTTGATGTCCCAGGCCACCAGCGTTTCAGCACCTTTGCTGCCGCGGTCGGACTGTTCCCAGTACTGCTGTTTGACGCGTGCGGCCTGGAAGGAGTAATTGACCATTACGCTTTCCACATCGCGCTCGGCATTGAGCTGAACCGAAGTCACCAGCACTTCTTCCAGGGTGATTTTGGTGTATTCCACCTGCTCGCCACCGGCCTTGCACACCGACAGCTCCACCTTGCCCAGGTGCTTGCCGCTGGCGCAGTGCTTCATCACGGCAGGCGCAGCCTTGTCGATGCGGGCGACCACATGCAGATCGTTGAAATTGGCCTTACCCTGGCCACCGCCACCGCCCGAGCTCATGCTGCCCGGTTGCGAGGCACCCCACGAAAAGGACTGGATATCGGTCCAATCCTTGTGGTTGGAGTCTTTGGATTCGCCATTGGCGCCTTCAATTTTCATGAACATATCAACAGACACGCTTTTCTCCTTGGAGGTCGAATAAGGCCATCAAAAGGCCAGGGTGGGAATCAGTTCTGCTCGCCTTTGAGCGACGGCAAACGGGACACCAGGCGCAGGGAAACCGTCAGGCCTTCCAGCTGGTAGTGCGGACGCAAGAAGAACTTGGCAGCGTAATAACCGGGGTTGTCCGGTACTTCCTGCACCGAGACTTCGGCGGCGGCCAGCGGCTTGCGTGCCTTGGTTTCCTGCGAAGAGTTGGTCGGGTCGCCGTCCACGTAATTCATGATCCAGCTGTTTAGCCAACGCTCCATATCGTCGCGCTCGCGAAAGGAACCGATCTTGTCGCGCACAATGCATTTCAGGTAATGCGCAAAACGGCAGCAGGCAAACAGATAGGGCAAGCGCGCAGCCAAACGGGCATTGGCGGTAGCGTCTGCGTCGTAGTACTCCTGGGGCTTCTGCAAGGACTGGGCGCCGATAAAAGCCGCAAAATCCGAGTTTTTGCGGTGTACCAAGGGCATGAATCCGTTCTTGGCCAGCTCGGCCTCGCGGCGGTCGCTGATGGCAATTTCCGTGGGACATTTAATGTCCACCCCACCATCGTCCGTGGGGAAAGTATGGCAAGGCAGGTTCTCGACCGCACCGCCCGACTCCACACCGCGAATTGCCGTGCACCAGCCAAAATGCTTGAAGGATCGGTTGATATTGACCGCCATGGCGTAGGCCGAGTTGGCCCAGGTGTAGCGGTCATGGCTGGCTCCGTCGGTGTCTTCCTCGAAGTCGAACTCATCAACCGGGTTGGTACGTGCACCGTAAGGTAAACGCGCCAGAAAGCGGGGCATGGCCAGGCCCAGATAACGGGCATCGTCGGATTCGCGCAGGCTTTGCCAGGCGGCGTACTCGGTGTTGGAGAAGATCTTGGTCAGATCACGCGGATTGGCCAGCTCCTGCCAGGACTCCATCTGCATCACGGAAGGCGCCGCTCCCGCGATGAACGGGCTGTGGGCCGCCGCGCCAATACGGGCCAGTTCCCCCAGCATCTCTACATCCGGCGGACTGTGGTCGAAGTGATAATCCCCCACCAGGCAGCCAAAGGGCTCGCCACCAAACTGGCCGTATTCCTGTTCATACACCTTCTTGAACAAGGGGCTTTGATCCCAGGCCACCCCTTTGTAGCGCTTCAAGTTGCGCGCCAATTCCTTCTTGGTCGCGGGCATCACCCGAATGCGCAGCAGCTCATCAGTTTCGGTGTTGCTGACCAGATGGTGCAAACCTCGCCAGGCCCCTTCCAGCCGCTGAAATTCGGGGTGATGCAGGATGTGATTGATCTGCTCGGTCATCTTCTGATCGATCTGGGCAATCACCGCCTGAATGGTTTGATAGGCGTCATCGCTCAAAGTCACGGACTGGTCCAACGCCTGCTCGGCCAGCGTGGTGACGGCAAACTCAACCGCCTGCTGAGCCTGCTCGGTTTTGGGACGAAACTCTTGCTGCAACAGGCTGGACAGTTCATCCAGCTGGGCCGTGTCGCGAGTGGCGGTCAATGTCTGGGTGGAAGTCATGGGGTGGGCTCCTTATGCTTTGGGCTCGTTGTCCTGATCGGGCTGGGACTCGTCCATCGTCAGGGCCTGGGGCGGGCGACCAGCCAGGGCGCGCAAGAGTTCGGGCTGCTGCAGGAGACGGGACAAGAGTTCTTCCGCCCCGCTTTTGCCATCCATATAAGTCAGCAAATTCGCCAGCTGGGTACGAGCTTCCAGCAGGCGAGCCAAAGGTTCGATCTGACGGGCCAGTTCAGCCGGGGAGAAGCTGTCCATGGAGTCAAAAGACACTTCCACTCCCAGCACGCCATCGCCCTTCAGGCTGTTGGGAACCTGCATGTTCAGCTTGGGTGCGATGGACTTCATGCGGTCATCGAAGTTGTCCACGTCGATTTCCATAAACTTGCGCTCGCCCAGCTCCGGCTGGTTCTCCGTATTGTGTCCGGCCAGATCCGCCAGCACACCCATCACGAATGGCAGTTGCACACGATGCTCGGCGCCGTACAGTTCAACGTCGTACTCAATTTGCACACGCGGAGCCCGATTGCGCCCAAGGAATTTCTGGCCGCTGCCAGAATTGGATTTCACAGACATCAGGTCTTCTCCAGTTGATTTATGGAATTAAGAAGCGGCTGTCGCCACTTCGGATCGAGGCATGAAAACCTGGATCTGATCCCAGGCACCGGGTGCCAGGTCACGAATCAGCTCGTGAAAACCCATGGGCACCAGTTGCTGGGCACGACGCAGCAGCAAAGGGGCAGGATGGCTGGGTTCGTGCTGCTCGAAATACGCCACCAGCTTGTCCAGCAACAACACCACCTCTTCACGGGATGAAACATGCAGGTTTTGCCAACTCGCCAAGCCCATCACCGGAGCGACCTGATGAGCAGGTTGCGGGGGCACAGGAATGGTGGGGTCGCTTGCCTGCACAGGCTCGGGAGCGGAAGGAGCAGATAGTGAGGTTGCCGCGTCCAGTACTGCGCAGGCGGCTTCCACGGTGTCCCAGGCTCCGTCCAGACGCACGGACCACTCGGCATCCAGATGACGATGCACCAGGGCCTCCAGCTCCTGGCGGAACTGACGTAGACGACTCAAGGCCACGGTCTGGCTTTGGCCGGCGGCAAAGGCACGGCGCAGCTCTTCAACCAGATGGTCACGACCCGGCAGGCCGCTATCTTTCTGACTGCCATCCAGCACATAGCCGACTTCACGTAAATTCAGTTGACGATGCCCCAGGCTGACCACGGGAGCCTCACGCATCAGGCGACCCAGACCATCAATAGCCGACAGCCCGGCCAGCGCATTGACGCGCGGCAAGGGGTCCAGCTCGCCATCGTCGTGCAGACGCGGATGAACGTGCTCCCAGCCTTGTTGCAGGGCGCTCAACAGCCAGTCGCACACCTCCCCCAAGGCGGGCAACCCACCTGTCTGCAATCTCGCCTGGGCCAGTACCACCAGCAAGCGAATATCTGCCGAGCGGTCCAGCAAGTCCTGCACCAGGCGCACGATGCGCGTCCAGTCCGGAACCTGAGCCGGGATAATAGTTTGGCCAAACTGCTGCTCGCCCTGTACTTGCAAAGCCTGCATCAAGGCCAGAAAGTCGGCTTCGTATTCCAGGTTCTCGCCGTAGTGGGCGTTTTCGGGAGCCAAAATCCAGGCTGGCTGCCACTGCTCCTGTATTCCTTCGACCATAGCTGTCGTCTCGGATAACTGATCACGGAGCCAGTCTAGGAACTGAAGGTGACACCTTTTTGACGAAAATTTTTCCTTACTTATTTTGCAAAATGGATGTATTTACGCTCTTTTTGAAGCAAATAAAGAAAAAGCGCCACCCGCAGGCAGCGCTTTTCAAAGGAAGCAAATAGAGATCAGCTAGGTGCTAGTCGTCCAGCCCCTGCTCCTGTCGCCAGTGCTGGTAGCGCTGCTCCAGAACCGGCCGCAAGGTTTCGTAGCTGTCCCAATCGTCAGGCACGTGATAGATGGATGGCAAAACCTCGTCGTCCAGCGTATCCACGTAATCATCCAGATACAGCTCGTCGTAGTAAAAATCGCTAAAGGCTTTGCCCTGCTCGGACATGTCTTCGCTGACCAGCACATCGTCGCAACACTCTTGCAGCAGTTGCGAGCCTTTGATCATGTGATCACGGCACTGGCGCACCTCGTTGGGGTAGCGGTCCATAAAAGCATTGGCCAGCAGGCCTTTTTCCACCAGCCAGGCCAGATACATGCCGATGTGCGTGCGACCACCTTGCGGGCCCAGATCAGAGGGGTAGTCCCCGCCCACATGCCAGTCCACAGCGTCATATTTAACGGGATCAGTGTGCGTTTTCAATGTCGTACCTCCGTAGGTATGCGTATGTTCTTGGGAAGTGGCTGCTTGGGTGCATTCTTGCCAATCAACTCTGCGCCCTTGCTCTCCATTGCCTTGTCCTTGGCCTTCTGGGTTGCGGAGCGGCGCGCTCCCCCGCTCTTGACTTCGACCGCCCGGATTTTGCCCGTGTTCTTGTCCTTGATCAGTATATCGATCACACGGCGGGTCAATGGGGTTTTTGCAGACACCTGCGTGCCCATGACCTCGTGGCCTTCCTGCTTCAGCTCGGCCTCGACCTCGCGCTCTCGCTGCGCACCCCGACGCCGGTTGCGTTTAAGCTGCGCCCGCTTGGCTTCACGTGCTGCCGCTTTACGCGCCGCCTCCGGCCCGCTGCCCGACACACCCTTGCCGCCTTTACCGGCGCCGCCCCCGGCACCACCGCCACCTAGCAACAGCACTTTGAACTGGCTGGGCACTACCCGCATGCCCACCGTATTCACCGTGTTCTGCATGCTCAAGCTAGTCAGACGGGTCGCCGGGATTCCCTTCCACAGCACATTAGGCACACAGGTAATGGAGCGCGAACGCGACATCACGGTTTGCGAGATCAAGCCCAAAGCCACACCCGGATTGTCACCATTACTCAAGGGTATCGTTGTGAGCAAGTTATGGGCAGGCCCACCCTGCAACAGGATGTTCCAGGCATTGGGAATACCCATCAGGCCCGTCGCAAAATTCGGGTAAGGAATCGGCAACAGAGCCGGTGGTGTCTTGCAGATGTCGGGGAAGGCAATATCCATGCCGCCCCGTTGGCAATTGGCAAACATCAGGGCTCCTTATTCAAGATTCATATGACGCGCGGTCCAGCTCTCAGACTCATGCAAGGCCGGGTCATTGGGCAGGCAGCCTGCGGCCTGTTCTTGCCCGGCCTTGTCCAGCAAGCAACGATGAAACTGGGTGCGCTCAAAATGTGCGCCATCCCAGCGAGCACGGCGGCAATCTGCATACGAGAAATCCGCATAGCGCAGTTGGCTATGCTCGAAACGGGCCCGCTCCAACACTGCCTGCGCGAAGTAGGCCTGCTGCAAAAAAGAGCCACGAAAATCTGCCTCGGGAGCGTGGGCTTGAGCCCACAGACTTTGTGTCAGATCCGCCTCCCGAATCTGCAGTCCTTGGGCCTGTGCCTGAACAAATAAAGCCTGCTTGGCTTGGACCTTGTTCAGCACGGCCTGATTCAAGATGGCAGACTTGAAATTGGTGCCGCAAAGACGGGCGTGGCTTAGATCCGCTTGAGTAAAGTCGGACTCCATCAAGACACTGCCGCTGAAATCCAGCCCCGACAGGTCCATGCCCTGGAAATTGCAGGTTTTGGCCGTCACCCTGTGCCAGCGACTACCGGCCAGAGTGCTGCCCCGCCAGTCCATTTCGGTGACCACCACATCTTCCAGACGGGTAGACTGCAAGGACAAGTCCCCTGCGCGGCAGCCAGTCCAAGTGCAACGCTGCAAAAGAGCTTGGTCGAAGTTGCCCGTTTGCAAAATGCATTGCGCCCAGTGACTGTCGCTCCAGGCTCCGCCTTGCCAGATAGCGCCCTGTAAATCACAGTCCTGCCACATCACCTCCCTGGCCTGGACATGCTTGCAGGACAAGCCGATCAACACGCATTCCATAAAGGCGCAGCCATCCAGCACACTGGCGTCCAGTACTGCTCCGCTCAAGTCACATTGATGAAAGCGGCTACCCGCCAGATTGACGCCCAAGGCTTGCACACGCGGCAGACGGCAAGCGATGAACACCGCTCCTGAATAATCGCCCGGTGGCAAATACAGATCGCTGATGTCCAGCCCCAGCAAAGGCTCGCCTTGCCGAATGCGCAAACGCAAAGCATGTGCGTCCATCAGACTTGCCCCCCGGCAGGATCGCGACGTGCCGTGCGTAAATACAGATTGCGGCTGCGGGTACGCGCATCCGTTTGCAAGCCCGTCAAATCAGCGCGGAAGAAGTTCACGGTGTCCAGCATCGTGCCTTGAACATTCGCGCCCCCGGCCAGGCTATTGCTCATATCCACCTTGTTCATGATGGCTTGGCCAAAGTCAGTCTCGATCAGAATGCAGTCGCTCAGGCGGGCCTGCGTCCATTGCGACCCCTGGAGATTGGCACCGGATAAATCACAGCGAATCAGTTGGGCCTGTTCAAAACAGGATTGCGACAAATCCAGCCCACGCAAATTGCTTTCTTCCAGGCGGGCACCGCGCCAGTCTGACCCCGGCATGTCCACGCCGGACACCACGCTTTGACGCCAGCGGCTGTTACGGCAATCGAGCACACCGTCCAACAGACCCAGCAGCCAGGACGTGTCCTCCAGGCTGGAGCCCCTCAAGGACAGGTCCCGCAGATCACAGTCCAGCCATGCGCATTGCTGTAACTGGCAATCCAGATAAGACAATTCGGACAAGCGCGAGCGCATCAAATATTGCACGCCACTTAACTGCGAGGTCTCGAAGGTGCAGCGCAGCAAGTCCACATCCAGCCACTCCTGCTCCTGAAGGTTCGACTGCTGGAACAAGACATCCTGCCAGCTGGACTCGCGCGGCTGCCATCGGGCCGCCTGCACCTGACGAAACTGTACGGATTGCAGTACTGCCGCGCTGAAATCCACATCATCCAATTGGGATTGATTGAATTGAACCTGCTCCAATCGCGCCCGCACAAATGTGGCTCCCGAGCAATCAGCTCCTGCAAACGTGCCTTGCCGTAGAACCGCATCGTTAAAGCAGGTGCCAACACAGCGCACCCCGGAGAAATCGAAGTCCTGCAAATGCAAACCGCTCAAGTCCAGGCCAGACAGATTGCGAGTTCCGGCCAGAATCAACTCCACTCGCCTGCGCAAACGCTGCTGACGCAGATCAGAGGCAACAGGCGGTGCAGGGGCATAAGTTTGCATCGCACGTCTGGCCTGCTCCATGGGTTTGGATAGCAAGCCGGACACAGGGGCTTGATCGCTGGCTGTGGCATCCAGCTCGCACAACATGCGCTGTGTATCACGAGCCGTCACACGAGTGCTGGCCTGATCCTGAAAGGGAGATTCACGCTGCAAGTCCTGCACTTTCGCCATGCCCTCTTCCATCTGCTGACGCGCATCCCATTGCTGGCGATTGGCTTGGCGCACTTCCTGCACCCAATCCGTTCGGTCCACATCCATAGGTTTGGGAGGCCCAGCCTGCGCCAAGGAAAACAGCTCGTTCTGCCAAGCCGGGTGTTCCTGTGCCGCGTCCTGCGCCCAGCGCTCCAGGCGCATCCGCATGGTCAGGGACAAGGGGTCGTCTGAGTTAGTCAGAGAATCATCCAAAGGTCCGCAGCAGTCAGCAGGTAATAAATCCTGATCACGCAAGGCAAATAATCCGGCCTGATCGCCTTCGCTACGCAAGCGCAGCACTTGCTCGTAATGATCCTGGCCACGCGCTTGCCCCAAGGACTCCAGGGCAGGCATTAATAAGTTCACATCTTGCGCCTGCGCATCCTGAAGCGGCACGCTCCCTTGGTACAGCAGGAGCATGTGGCCCAAATCAGGAAAGAACCAAACGGTGGTGTGCCGCAGGTCCAGCTTTTGCAGACCAGGTAGACGACGATCCTGATACCAGCAGATCGCCTCCCACTGCGGCAAGCTGCCACTCCACCGGGGTCGCTGGGCGTGCAGATGGTGTAGTTCCCAAGAACTGTCTGCGGGCCAATGACCTTGCTCACGCCACCACTGGTCCGGTTCAGCAGCATTGAAAAAATGTGGGTCCAGGCTGTCCAGCATCATGCCGGGATCGCCTTGCTGCCAGGCGGGGTCATAACGGCCCGCCAAACGAAAGCGACGTGGTCGCAAAGGCGATACCGGCCCCAAACCCGCTGGACGGCCCTGCTGGCCAGAACGGTGCAAGCGCCCTTCCCAAGGCTCTACCTGCGGCAAGCAAAGCGGTTCGCCCGGACTGGCTGCTTCCATTCCCATGCCGGCGGGATTATCGGGATACTGCGGCCCGCCCCAGCTACGGCTGCCATCCAAAGGCACGCGGGTAAAAGGCTCTGCCTCCCCCGGTCTGCCTTGCCGCCACTGACGTTGCCCAAATACAGCCAGCTGCTTTTCTATCGGGCCGACACGCGCTTGTACGGCCAGTTGGGATACCGGCTCACCACCAGGAGCGCAGGCATGGCCAGAGACCAGAAACTCTGCACAAGGTTTGGGCAAGGCCAGGTCCAGCACATCGTCGTCCTGCGTCAGGCCGGATACGCTTTGCCACATACGTGCATCGGTGCTCAAGACATGCGGGGCATCCATGGAGCACCAGGCCTGTACCGACACGCTTAGCGCGTGTTGTCCGCGCCAGCTCCAGGGGCGTGCCAAAACACCCAAGCGCAAGGGCTTTACGATGCGCATGGGACTTGTCCTTTGGGAGAGCACGAGCAGGACTGACTTGGAGCAGGAGCACTGCCTGACTGCTCCGGACCCACGTGTGCGTCATCCCCGATCAACTGCGAAGCCAGCGCCACCATCAATCAATCCCCATAGGAGTTAGCGGCGGGTTTCAGCTGCAAGGTCACCTGTTCACGGTTCAGAGCACACAGCTGAGCATTGGCCGGATCGCACAGTACGCTGACCCAATTACCCGGCTTGAATCGCTTGCTCAGTTCGGGCTGCACCAGCACATCCACATGGGTTTTCTGGCCATCCACGTCCAGACCCAGGCGCACGAGCGGATAAGCAGATTTGAAGACCTCTGGCAGCAGCTCATCCTGAGATACGATCACGGCCTGTTGCGGTACGACCTCGGCACGATGCAGGCGCTGATACAAGCGTTCCTCAGGACGAGCACGCCAATAGCGCGTAAAACCCCTATACCCAGCCACAAAACCACCCACTGCGATCAACATGGGCAAGATGACCAGATAAGGCAGCCAATCCCGCCACTCCAGAGCAATACCAATCGAAATCATGATGGCTCCCATCAAAGCGCTGAAAGCCATCCATATAATCTGTCCCAGCATCGTCGCGGACGTCCTTAAAAAAAGATGTGCAAGCCGGACTTGGCCAAACGCAGAGCCGAACTGCCGACGCGCACCGCCTGCTTGCCCAGATACACCGCACTGGTCTTGATCGCGGCGTAGGCTTTCTCGTCCTTGAAGGCCGAGTGGTCCATCTTCATGACGGCAGCCTGGAAATTGACCAGATAGCCCTGCGCCCGAATACCCCAGGCATCCAGCGAGGAAATCGTGCCGTTCAGGCGGAACCCCGTCACTTTTTCGGTATGCGGAATCCACCACTTTTCAATGCCCGTGACATTCACCTTCCAGCTAGGCGTGGTGATGTTCACGCCCGCTGAGGCGGTAATGTCCACAGGACCAGAAATACTTTTGGTCAGATTGCCAGTCAGGGTGTCAGTGATATTGCCGGTGGTGGTCAGGTCCACATCACCTGTAATGGTTTCTTTGACATCGCCAGTCACGGTGTAATCCACCGCGCCGGTAATCGTGCGGGTGTAGTCGCCGGTTTGGGTGGAGTTACGAGTGCCGGTGATGGAATCCGTGACATCGCCCGTGACCGTATGAGTGACCTCGCCGGTGATGGTTCGGGTCAGATCGCCGGTCAAGGTATCGGTGACATTGCCTGTCACGGTACGCGTCACATCACCGGTATGAGTTCGGGTCTGCTCGCCTTCTATGGTTTCAACCAGATCCCCGATGACCGTACGTACGACGCCGCTATTGAATGTCTCGGTTTCCAGATCCTGCACCGTTGTTGTGCGGGTTGCCGTGACACTCAAGGTGTCATGGCCTGTGACCACAGTAGTCCGGTTACCGTCGACGGTATGGGTTTCATCACCCTCGACTTCCGTATCCAGATTGCGCTCGGCATGCAGCCAGATACGCTCCTGCCCGGCTCTGTCCTCGAACATGAAGGCGTTGGCGTTGCTGGGATCACCGTCTTTGGAACGACTTAAAAAGCCGCTTTGTGTAGCATTGTCCGGCAGATTCCAGGGCGGCATATTACTGGCGTTATACACACGACCGACAGCAATGGGCCGGTCCGGGTCGCCCCCCAGAAAGTCCACAATCACTTCGTCGCCCACTCGGGGCAGCTGAATGCCCCCAAAGCCGCCACCTGCCCACGGGCTGGAGACTCGCAGCCAGCAGGAGCTGTTTTCATTGGCCTGCCCATAACGATCCCACAGGAACTGAACCTTGATGCGACCATATTGATCGGTCCACAGTTGCTCGCCGCTCTTGCCCACCACCTTGGCGGTTTGCGGGCCGTAGGTACGCGGAATAGGTGTGCGTCGCAACGGGCGATACGGCTGGCTGGACGGGATCACCAGAAAATCAATGAAGTAGTGGCTGGCCATGCCGCTCTCGCCGGTATGGCCTACATCCAGAAAGTCGTAATCGACCTGAGTCACCAGATAGTCGCGGTTGTCCTCGGGGCGCGGATGATTGCGCACGGACAGCAAATAACCCGGCGCGACACCACGCGCGTTGGTCTGGGCCTGTGCCTGACTGCGGACCGCCTGCAAGGCTTCCAACCGCAAGCGGGAGTAATGTTCACCATGTTGAGGCTCGGTGTAGCCACCCGCCCATTCGTAGACTTCCAAATCACCCAAGGCGTGTTCAGCCGGGTTGCTGCGCGTGGCGTCCAGGCTGGCTCCCGGCTTGCAATAGTCGTAGTCAGCGGTCGCGTAGCGGCCCGGCGTGACTTGCTCATACGGGTGCCAGGCATGGATATGCTCAACATCGGGATGCGCTACCCGATCGGGGGAAACAAAGGGCAGCTCAGAAAGCCAGGGCGCAGCCGCATGTTGACCGGCATCATCGGCCATCACCAGGGTATGGGCGCCATTACGGTGCTCAAACCAGTAGTAAATCCCCTCGCGTTCCATCAAGCGGCTAACAAACTGAAAGTCGCTTTCCTGATACTGAACGCAATAGGTTTGGCGCGGATAGTCCTGCGTCAGGCGCGACTCCCAGGCAAAGGGGTAGCGGCCCAGCACATCCTGCAAGACCTCGGGCACGGTCTTTTCCTGAAAGATCCGGCTGTCCATGTTCTGGCTCAAGAACCAGAGCCAGGGGCGCAAGGTGGCCCGATACGTGTAGAAGCGATCGCTGCGGCCGGTTTTACCCATCAGGCGAAATGCACTGATACGACCATCCAGAAAGCGCGGCACCGCAAAAGGCGTTTTGATTTCCAGGCTCAGGGACTCGCCCAGCAAGCTGCGCAAATCCAGCAAGGGGGTATTGCAGACCACATCCACCTGCAATTCAAAAGGCTGGGACAAGGCTTCCCGACCTTGCAGAGCCTGAAATAGCAAGACTTCCGGCCCGAGCGGGCTATGCACTTGTACAAGGCGTTCTGTCAGCATACTTACCCCATATGGATTTGGTCAGCGTCGACTTTTACCAGCTCGCGCGCAGTCATCAAGGTATGGCGGGCATGCAAACGCATTTGATGCTGGGCCTGCACGTCCATGCGGCCCCCACGCCAACGCTCCTCTTTTTCAGTCAGACGAAATACGTGATTGCACACTTGGGACAGGCGATCCGCCACGGTTTCCTGCACGCGCGACAAAATCCGCAGCGTGCCTGCGGTCAGGCTCATCTCCCGGCCAGACTGGCGCAAATGGCCACCTGCCTGCAAAGTCAGGTCCGCCTCGGACTGGATATGTACCCCACCCTGCGCCGCCTGCACATGCAAGCCTTGGTCGGCGACCAGATGCAAAGCCCCACCCTGGGGACGCTCCAGCACGGCGAACACATAGGCCTGCTCGCCATCGGCACCGCCTACCCAGACCTTGTCACCCACTTGCGGCTGCACCAGGCAACTGACGGCCTGCGGCACAATCCAGCAGCGCTCGCCGCAGTCGACCTCAAACTGCCCCGACTCCAGACGAGCCTTGACCCGTCCCTGCCAGAACATGGGGGGAACGTGCAGGCTGGACACCATGCGCGAGGGCAATCCCATACATCCTCCGTGTGAGCTGTTCAACACAATGAAAAGGACTATGGCCCGAGCCCATGTCTACTCTATGACAACAACAAAACTTTACTTTTTTGACATTTAGCGGGTTTTAAGCAAATTTGCTTACACGTATTGTGCTATTGCCCACCGATGCGGGGGACGCCCCAATAAAAAAGCCGCCCGAAGGCGGCTTTGTCCAGCAACGATAGAAACAGCAGCAGATCGGAAATTATGTCCGCTCGAAAATCCCGGCGGCTCCCATGCCTGTACCGATACACATGGTGAGCATGCCGTATTTCAGCTGACGACGCTGCAAGGCATGAACCACGGTGGCGGCACGCATGGCACCAGTCGCACCCAGAGGGTGACCCATGGCAATAGCACCACCCAGCGGATTGACGCGCTCGGGGTCCAGGCCCAAATCACGAATCACCGCCAGAGATTGAGCAGCAAAGGCTTCGTTCAGCTCGATCCAGTCCATCTGGTCTTGCTTCAGGCCAGCCAAGGCCAGCGCATGAGGCACGGCTTCTTTAGGACCGATACCCATGATTGCTGGTGGCACACCACGGACCGAGAAAGTCACGAAACGGGCCAGCGGAGTCAGATTGTGCTCGCGCAAGGCGCGTTCGGAAACAACCAGCAAGGCACCTGCCCCGTCCGAAGTCTGCGAACTGTTGCCGGCCGTGACCGAGCCACGCGCCGCAAATACGGGGCGCAGCTTGCCCAGCACTTCCAGGCTGGTATCAGGGCGTGGTCCCTCATCGCGATCAACCACTTGAGTTTTGACGGAGATTTCCTGCGTGCTCAGGTTCGGTTGACGACGTGTCACCGTCACAGGCAGAACTTCGCCCGTGAACTCGCCCGATTCCCAAGCCTTGACGGCTTTCTGGTGCGAGGCCAAGGCAAACGCGTCCTGATCTTCACGGGAGACTTTCCACTGACGCGCTACTTCTTCAGCGGTCAGACCCATGCCGTAAGCGATCCCGTAGTTCTCGTCCGAAGTGAAAATCTCGGGGCTGAACGTGGTATTCACACCCATCACCGGCACCTGACTCATGGATTCCACACCCGAAGCCACGATGATGTCTGCCTGGCCCGTACGGATACGGTCGGCCGCAATCGCAATGGCGCTCAAACCCGAGGCGCAGAAGCGGTTGACGGTCATCCCGGCCACGGTATGCGGCAGGCCTGCCAGCAAGGCAGAAATACGCGCAACGTTAAAACCTTGCGGGCCTTCAGGCAGGGCGCAACCAGCTACCACTTCTTCAATGGCGGCAGGGTCCAGTTTGGGCACATCGGCCAGCATGCCGCGAATGGCTTCCGCCAAGAGCTCGTCAGGACGGTAGGACGAAAACACACCGCGAGGCGCTTTTCCGATGGGCGTACGCTTGGCAGCGACGATATAAGCTTGTTGTACAGTCATGTCTACTCCTTGATCCGCTCTAGTTACGCACTGGCTTGCCAGTGGTCAGCATCCCAGTAATACGTTCCTGGGTCTTGGGGGAATTGAGCAGCTCCAGGAAGGCCTGCCGCTCTTGCGCCATCATCCAGGCTTCATCCACCAGCGAGCCTGGATCCACATCGCCCCCGCAGATCACGGTTACGACCTTCTCGGCAATATGGAAGTCATATTCCGAGATGAAACCACCTTCTTTCATGTTCACCAGCTGAGCTTTCAGCGTGGCAATGCCATCGCGACCGGCAACCGGGAAGCGACGTGGCAATGGAGCACGCCAACCGGCGCTGGCCAGAGCCTGTGCCTGACGAACGGCCACATAAACCAGTTCCTGACGGTTCATGACGATGGTGTCGGACTCTTTCAGGAAGCCAAGCTGACGCGCATCCAGAGCGGAGCGCGACACCTGTGCACTGGCGATAGCCAGAGCAAAACGCTTCAGGTAGGCCAGCAACGGGGCATCAGGTGCACCCATGGCTTGCAGTTCAGCCGAGCGACGAGCCGAGTAAGCCAGACCACCTGCGCCTGGAACCAGACCCACACCCACTTCAACCAGACCAATGTAGGACTCGAAGTGAGCGACGCGGTGTGCGCAATGCACAGCCAGTTCGCAACCACCACCCAGAGCCAGACCGGCAACCGCAGCCACCACAGGCACCTGGGCGTAGCGGATACGCAGAACCATGTCCTGCATGGCGCGCTCTACAGGCTCAACACCGGCCACGCCTTCTTTCTCGAACACGGGCAAAATGGCTTTCAGGTCAGCGCCTGCGGAGAATGGATCACCATCCTGGGCCACCACCAGAGCCTGATACGAGGCTTCAGCCAGCTCAATCGCCTTGAACATGCCATTGACCACACCAGGGCTCAGCGTGTGCATCTTGGTCTTGAAGGACACGATCAGCACGTCTTGTGGGTGCGGTGCGGGCAGCGTCCAGCAGCGAACCGACTCATCTTCGAAAACCGTGGTGGTTTCCAGAGACTCGACCTCGCCCACCAGCAAAGGTGTGCCAATGTGGCGCAGGTAAACAGGCAAATCGCTACGGCCTTCAAAGCGGCTTTGCGACGGATTCCAGGAACCGGCAGCGGTATGCACGCCTTGCGCTTCCCACACAGGACCACGAGTCGCCCAGTCTGGCAGCGGCTGGCTGCTCAGTGTCTTGCCGTCTTGAATATCCTGGTTGATCCATTCGGCCACCTGCCGCCATCCGGCAGCCTGCCAGATCTCGAACGGGCCTTGCTTGTGACCAAAGCCCCATTTCAAGGCCAGATCCAGTTGACGGGCGTTGTCGGCAATGTCTTGCAGATGAATGGCACTGTAGTGGAAGGTATCGCGCAGTACGGCCCACACGAATTGAGCCTGAGGCTTGTCGGACTCGCGCAGCTGGCGCAGGCGCTCAGCCGGGTCACGTACAGCCAGAATGGCGGCGACATCAGGATCGATTTTCTGGTCAGCAGCCACGTAATCGCGCTGTTGAGCATCGAAACGCTGGATTTCACGGCCCTTCTTGCGGAAGAAACCGGCACCGGTCTTTTGACCCAAAGCACCTGCATCAATCAGGCCCTGCACTTCTGGTGGCAGGCCAAAGTGTGCTTTGAAGCTGTCATCGGGCAGCTGATCCTGCATGGTGCGAATCACGTGTGCCAGAGTGTCCAGGCCAACCACGTCAGCGGTACGGTAAGTACCCGATTTGGCTCGACCCAGACGTGTACCCGTCAATTCATCAACCTGCTCGTAAGTCAGGGAGAAACGACGAGCCTGCTCGAACACGGACAGAATGCCAAAAACACCAATGCGGTTACCGATGAAATTGGGGGTATCTTTGGCGCGAACCACGCCCTTGCCCAGTTGCGATACCAGGAAGGTTTCCAGAACATCCAGCAGCTCTGGCTGGGTGTATTTCGTGGGGATCAGCTCCACCAGGCTCATGTAGCGTGGCGGATTGAAAAAGTGCACGCCGCAAAAGCGTGGACGCAGCGCTTCCGGCAAAACATCTGCCAGGGAAGTGATGGACAGGCCGGACGTGTTGCTGGCGATGATGGCATTAGGGTTCAGTGCTGGCCCGATCTTGCGGTACAGATCCTGTTTCCAGTCCAGACGCTCGGCAATGGCTTCGATTACCAGATCGCAATCGGCCAGACGGTCCAGGTTGTCGTCGTAGTTGGCGGGCTCGATCAGGTCGGCCAGGTCTGGCGTACCCAAAGGAGCGGGATTCATTTTGCGCAGATTGGCAATGGCACGCAGGGCGATGCCATTTTTGGACCCCTCGCGGGCGGGCAGATCAAACAGAACTACTGGTATGCCTGCATTCACGCAATGGGCGGCAATTTGCGCGCCCATGACGCCGGCACCGCACACGGCGACCCGACGCAAGGTACGGGCACTGCCCGTCACTGCACTGGCTGAACTAGATGTCATAGGTTTGTCTCCAGGAAACTGAAACCCCACGCAGCATAAGGTCCCAAACGGACGCTCTACGATGCGAGGCAATCGAATAATCGTACACGCACAACCGCTTTTACGACCATAAAGTCTTTTTTATTTTCAATCAAAGATGGGTATAGATCAAATCCATCTTCATGAAACTGTCCATGTTTGGATCCGGATCGGGCTGCTCAGCCGCTCCAGCAACCCACCATAAATTCAAACGATCGTTTCAATCTCTTTTATTTCAACAGATTGAACCCATAAAAAGCTCATTACACCCTTCATTAGCCGCCGGAAGCACCCGTCCCCTCAAGTGGGCATCACACATGGTTTCAAGTTATTTTTTTAATACTTTTCTTATTTATTTCAATTCATTTTTTATTTAATTTTTGCACCCATTTTAATTAATTTTTATCTTTAAATATTTCAAACAAAAAAGCAGCGCTTGAGGGTGGAAAAAAATTTGAACGACCGCTGCCCGACAGCCGTTTTCTTGCCAATAAAGGCCACGCCGCACCCCCAGCCAGAAGGATCAGGCCGCCACCCGAGCGCACAAGAGGGCAAAAACGGCTTAATTTGTATGCCAGAATGTTCAAACTTCCACTTTTGACGAGCCCTATCCGCCTTCATTGCTCTATGACCCGGTCTCAAGAAGCTGCCCCTTTATCCTTAAGCGCTCTATTTCTGATCTTTGCCCGCATTGGCCTGACCAGCTTTGGTGGGGGCTTGAGTGGCTGGTTAATGCGTGAGTTTGTTGTTCAGCGGGGCCTGATGAGCCAGGCAGATTTTCTTAGCGGTCTGGCGCTGTCCCAAGCACTGCCCGGCATCAATGTGGTGAACCTCTCTATATGGATTGGTTATCGTCTGCTGGCCGGGCCTGGGGCGTTAGTTGCCACGCTGGGCATGGTGCTTCCCCCGCTACTGCTGGCCATTTTGATGCTGATTGGTCTGGAACAACTGACGGGCTCTACCCTGGTGCCTCAAGTCATGGCCGGAATTGCCGCTGCCGCTATTGGCCTGTCTCTTGAAATGGGCGTACGCTCGGCGCGCAGCGCAGCCACCGGAATCGTGCCCATTGCCCTCATGTTGGCCGTTTTTGTCGGCATTTTCGTCATGAAATGGAGCCTGATCCCCGTTATTCTGATCTGTGCACCGCTGTCCGTCTGGTATGCCTGGCTGCAACTTGGAGACAAAGCGGTGGAGCAATCATGATCACGGTTTTGCTCCAGCTCATGCGCGTCTTTGCGCCCCTGTCTTTTCTGACCATAGGGGGCGGGCAAAGCATCATCCCGGAGATTCACCGGCAATCGGTAGAAATCCATGGCTGGCTCAGCAATCAGGAATTTCTGGATCTGTTCGCCCTGTCGCGCCTGACACCCGGCCCGAAATCCTTGCTTGTCACCCTGGTGGGCTGGAAGGCGGCTGGCTGGGCCGGTGCCCTGGCCGCATCCGTCGCCATTTTCCTGCCCTCTGCCCTGCTGATCTATTACCTGGCAACAATCTGGAAGCGCTATGAGGGCACACGCATCATCCGCGCCATTGAAATTGGTCTGCTGCCCATTGCCGCCGGCATGATCCTGGCCGCCAGCGGCACAATTCTGAAAGCGGCCCAAGGCGGACTGTGGGCCTGGGGCACGGCTCTGGCCTGTACGGCCATTTTGCTGCTAAGTCGCATCAACCCTTTATGGTTGCTGGCAGGCGGCGGATTGCTGTTCGCCTTGATACAACCCGCTATCTAAAACAAATTCGACACAAAAAAGGGCGACTTCACCACCAAAGCCGGTTTGAAGTATCAAGAGCCACAATCCCGCCCCATAGCACGCAAGACATTGAGACGCCAGAGCTGCAAGCGGTACAATAGCAGGTCCTTTTATCCCCTTTTGCCCGCGACATGGTTGTAAATACTGACCGAGCCGTACTAAATCTGGACTCCGCCTCGCTGGGCTACGGTGCCTTTACCGTGCTCGCGGACGTGTCCATGACCGTTCAGAAAGGTCAGGTCGTCGCCATGATGGGGGGGTCAGGTTCCGGAAAAACAACACTTCTGCGTGCTGCGACCGGACAAATTCGTGCTCAGAAAGGGACTGTTACGGTTTTTGGCCAGGACTTGGCCAAGCTGGACGGCGAGGCTCTGCGCCAGACGCGCCAACGCATGGGTGTGCTGTTTCAACAGGGTGCCCTGTTTACGGACCTGAACGTGTTTGAAAACGTGGCGTTTCCCCTGCGGGAGCTGACGAACGACTCCGAAGCCGCCATTCAGGACCGTGTACTGGACAAGCTGGACGCCGTTGGCCTGCGCGCGGCTGCCCATTTGGGCATCAATGAAATTTCTGGCGGTATGGCCCGCCGGGTTGCCCTGGCCCGTGCCATTGTGCTGGAGCCCGAGCTGATTCTGTACGACGAACCCTTTGCCGGTCTGGACCCCATTTCCATGGGCATTACCGCGCAGCTGATTCGCGACCTGACCGACCGCCTGAACTGCGCTTCGGTGCTGATTACGCACGATGTGGCTGAATCCTTTGCGATTGCCGACCAGGTTTATATTGTTGGCCAGGGACGCTTGCTGACCCAGGGCACGCCCACCGAGCTGCGCGCTTCCAGGGATCCCTACGTGCAGCAGTTCCTGCGTGGTGAACCCGACGGCCCTATCGCCTTTAACTATCCCGTCACCCCGGCTTTTGAAGCCTGGCTCCAGAGTCGGACGACGCGCTCATGAATTTCATCACCGCCCCGATTAGCGCGCTAGGCGCTGCAGTCCGCAATAGCATCTATGGTCTGGGTGCCTTCAGCCGTTTGTTCGTGGCCTTGCTGGCCCGTTCCTCCCTGCTGTGGCGTCGCCCTCGTCTGGTTTCCCAGCAAATCCACTTTATTGGCAATTATTCGCTGCTGATCATTGCCGTTTCCGGCCTGTTCGTGGGTTTTGTGCTGGGCTTGCAAGGTTATTACACACTGAACCGCTATGGTTCCGAAGAGGCATTGGGCCTGCTGGTCGCCCTGTCTCTGGTACGTGAACTGGGACCGGTCGTCACCGCCCTGCTGTTTGCAGGCCGGGCCGGTACATCGTTAACCGCTGAAATCGGCTTGATGAAGGCCGGTGAACAGATTGCCGCCATGGAAGTCATGGCGGTGGACCCCTTGCGCCGCCTGCTGGTACCGCGATTTTGGGGCGGCATCATTGCCATGCCCATTCTGGCCGCCGTGTTCTCCATGGTCGGCATCCTGGGCGGCTATGTCGTCGGTGTGCAGATGATCGGCATTGATGCAGGCGCCTTCTGGTCGCAAATGCAAAACGGTGTCGATGTGATTGATGACGTACTCAACGGAGTGATCAAAAGCCTGGTGTTTGGCCTGATCGTGACCTTGATTGCGCTGTATATGGGCTGGCATGCCAAGGCCACGCCCGAAGGCGTTTCTCGCGCGACCACACGCACGGTCGTCAGCGGCGCTTTGGCGGTATTGGGCACGGACTTCCTGCTCACCGCCCTTATGTTCAGTTAACTATTTAGGAATTGCTCAACTATGAATCGCGAGAAAACCGATTTCTGGGTTGGCCTGTTTGTTTTGCTGGGGCTGGTCGCACTGGCATTCCTGGCCCTGCGCGCGGGTAACCTCAGTTCTTTTTCCTTTGCAAAAACCTACCAGGTATCGGCCAAGTTCGATAATCTGGGTGGCCTGAAACCACGCGCTCCCATCAAGGCCAGCGGTGTGGTCGTTGGCCGGGTAGGCTCCATTGGTTTTGACAACCAGGACTTCAAAGCCGTGGTCACCCTGGATATGGACGAGCACTACAAGTTTCCTGTCGACACCTCGGCCTCCATCCTGACGTCAGGCCTGCTGGGCGAACAGTACATTGGCCTGACTGCTGGTGGCGACGACAAGGACCTGCAAGGTGGCAGCACCATTACCTATACTCAAAGCGCGGTTGTGCTGGAAGAACTGATCAGCAAGTTCCTCTACAACACGGCCTCCAAGGACGGCGGCTCCAAATCGGAGTAAGCAAACCCGCCCGTTCATGCTCATTACAGACGACACAACCATGAATACAACAACTCGCCGCTCTTACTCCCTGCCTCGTGGAGTCCGTTTGAGCCTGATCGGTGCCAGTGCTGCGCTTATGGCCGGTTGCGCCAGTGTGCCCAACCCCAACCCCCAGGACCCTTGGGAAGGCATGAACCGTGGCATCTACGCCTTTAACGAAACCGTGGACGGCGCGCTGATCAAACCGATTGCAGAAGGCTACAACGCCCTGACGCCGCAGCCTGCACGCACATGTATTAGTAACATTTTCAACAACCTGGGCGATGCCTGGTCGGCCGTCAACAGCTTCCTGCAAGGCGAGCACGTTGACTTCTTCAACACCCTGGGCCGAGTCCTGTTCAACTCGACCATGGGCCTGGGCGGTTGTATTGACGTTGCCACCATGAATGGCTCCAAGCGCATCCCCAACGACTTTGGTGTGACGCTGGGCGTATGGGGCGTCAAGTCTGGCCCTTACGTGGTTCTGCCCTTCTTTGGCCCCAGCACCGTTCGCGACGGTGTGGCACGTGGCACCAGCTTCCTGGAGGGCTTCTCCTCCACGGGTCCGATCATGGCGATCAAGGATGTACCGGTACGCAACAGCATCCTGGGTTTGTGGGCCTTGGATGCCCGTGCTGGCGTGCTGGATGCAGAAAAACTTGTTAACGACATCGCCCTTGACCGCTACAGCTTCATACGCGACGCTTACCTGCAAAGACGCCATGCGATGGTGCAAGCCCGCCGCACCGGTGGCGACACCAGCCAGGACCTACCTGACTACTCGGACGCAGACGAATAAAAACGCGCTGCCCGCAGAACATTCTTCTGGAGTTTTTTATGATTTCCCGTCCCGCCTT
Source organism: Alcaligenes sp. NLF5-7 (assembly GCF_024266725.1). Classification (NCBI taxonomy): domain Bacteria; kingdom Pseudomonadati; phylum Pseudomonadota; class Betaproteobacteria; order Burkholderiales; family Alcaligenaceae; genus Alcaligenes; species Alcaligenes sp. NLF5-7. The sequence goes on along the minus strand of NZ_CP100755.1, from coordinate 2,025,864 downwards.
GGGCGGGACTGCTTTGCAGTCCTCCCCCTCTCGCCTGATTTCCTGGATCCTGACCGTCTGTGCGGCCCTGGCTCTGTGTTTGCACGCCATCGCAGCCCAGGCACAAGTTGCAGATCCCAAAGGGGAGCCCAACAAGTTTGTTGAATCGGTCGGCAATCAAGCCTTGCAAGTGGTCAAGGAAAGCGACGCCATCCGCAAGGGTGACCGCGCTGCCATTCTGGCTGCCGTGAACGAAAACATCATGCCCTACGTGAACCTGGAAAAGACGACACGTCTGTCCGCGGGCCGCTACTGGCGTCAAGCCAACCCCGAACAGCGTCAGAAACTGGTCGAAGCGTTCAAGGGCACCTTGGTTCGCACCTACAGTGGCGCCTTGTCCCGCGTGGATGACAAGACACAGCTGACCATCCTGCCTTTCCGTGGCGATTCCAATGCAGACGACGTGGTGGTGCGCTCCTCGCTGACTCAGTCCAACGGTGGCCCGGTCGGTGTGGATTACCGCCTGGAAAAAACACCGGAAGGCTGGAAAATCTACGACTTGAACGTAGAAGGCATCTGGCTGATTCAAAACTACCGCAACCAGTTTGCCCAGCAAATTGAGCAAGGTGGTATTGATGGCCTGATTCAGGCGCTGAACAAACAAAACAGTTAAGGCAGGCCGTGGCAAGCACGGGCGCTTTGGTCGGGCATTCTTAAGCAGACCAGAGTCGTACTCTATAATAAAGAGCCTGATCACCCCCAAACAGGTCTACGCCCATGCGTAGGCCTGTTTAGTTAACAAAGACGCTACAGCGACGACTTCCCCCGCCACACCCGCGTCAGGCCAACCCAAACTGCCATGTCCGCCTTCAAACTCGATAACGTCAGTAAACGCTTCGCTCCCCAAAGCCGGGGACTCAAAAGCCTGTTTTCCCCTCCCCGTTCCGATGCCGGTTTTCTGGCCGTCGATCAGGTCAGCCTGACTATCGAACATGGTGAATTTTTCGGCTTGCTCGGCCCTAACGGCGCCGGCAAAACAACCCTGATTTCCATGTTGGCCGGCCTGACCCGTCCCACCAGCGGCCAGGTCAGTGTCTGTGGTTACGATGTGCGCACCCAGTATCAAAAAGCCCGCCAATCGCTGGGCGTGGTGCCCCAGGAAATTGTTTACGATCCCTTTTTCACCGTCCGTGAAACCTTGTGTCTGCAATCGGGCTACTTTGGCCTGAAAAACAATGACGACTGGATCGACGAGATTCTGGCCAATCTGGCCCTGAGCGACAAGGCCGATGTGAACATGCGCGCCTTGTCCGGCGGCATGAAGCGCCGCGTTCTGGTCGCCCAGGCGCTGGTGCACCGCCCCCCTGTCATTATTCTGGATGAGCCCACTGCCGGTGTGGACGTGGACCTGCGCCGCACGCTGTGGGAGTTCATTATTCGCCTGAATCAACAAGGCCACACCATCTTGCTGACCACCCACTATCTGGAAGAAGCCCAGGCCCTCTGTGGTCGCCTGGCCATGCTTAAAAGTGGCAAGATCGTCGCCCTGGATACCACGCAAGCCATTATGGAGCGCGCAGGCGGCCACGATCTGGAGGATGCATTTGTGCGCATCATGCACAACGAAGGAAAAATGGGAGTCGCACTGTGAACCAGAACAATTCTCCCAAACACTGGGGCGTACCTCAAAACACGGACGCCCCCGCTGCCAAGATCGGCACCCTGAGCCTGCCCCCTCAGCCCAAGATGGGCTCGGGCTTTCCTACGCTGCTGCGCAAGGAGCTGATGCGTTTCTGGAAAGTGGGCTTTCAGACCATTGCTGCGCCCGTTTTGACAGCGCTGATGTATTTGCTGATTTTCGCCCACGTCCTTGAAGGCCGCGTCACGGTATACGACTCCGTGCCCTACACCGCCTTCCTGATTCCGGGCCTGATGATGATGAGCATGTTGCAAAACGCTTTTGCGAACCCGTCCTCATCACTGATTCAAAGCCGCATCACGGGCAATCTGGTCTTTATCCTGCTGCCCCCGCTCTCGCACCGCGAGATTTTCGCCGCCTACCTGCTGGCGTCCATCGCCCGCGGGGTCTGTGTGGGCCTCTGTGTCTGGCTGGTGTCACTGTTCTTTGTCTCTCTGCCTGTCTCCAAACCCTTATGGGTGTTGACCTTTGCCGTCCTGTCTTGCGGCATCATGGGAGCCTTGGGTCTGATCGCCGGCTTGTGGTCTGAAAAATTCGACCAGTTGGCGGCATTCCAGAACTTCCTGATCATGCCTGCTACCTTTCTGTCGGGTGTGTTCTATTCCATCCATAGCCTGCCACCCTTCTGGCAAACTGTTTCACACTGGAACCCGTTGCTCTATACCATTGACGGGTTCCGCTACGGTTTTTTTGCCGCCTCGGATATTTCTCCCTGGTTCAGCCTGACCGTTGTCGCCAGCGTCTTTGTTGCGCTGTGTCTGATTTCGCTACGCCTGCTTGCCTCAGGCTATAAATTACGGAATTGATTTCATGTTGCCGACCCCCGAACAAGTTCACCAATACATTGCCGACAACCTGCCCTGTGAACACTTGCAAGTGCAAGGCGATGGTTCGCACTTTGAGGCCCTGATCGTCAGCACCGCCTTTGAAGGCAAACGCCTGATTGCGCGTCACCAACTGGTTTACAAAGCCCTGGGCGACCGGATGAAAGCCGAAATCCACGCCCTGTCCATGCGCACGCTTACCCCCGACGAATACAAGGCCAATCCGAATGGATAAATTACGCATCACAGGCGGACAACGCCTGAATGGCGAGATCACCGTCTCTGGCGCCAAAAACGCCGCCCTGCCCATTCTGTGCGCCAGTCTGCTGGCTGCTGACACGGTGTACCTGGACAATGTCCCGCGTCTGCGTGACATCGACACTACTCTGAAGCTGTTGGGACAGTTGGGTGTCACCCAGAAGCGCAATGGCACGCTGGAGCTGAATGCAGGCAACATCACCAATCTGGAAGCGCCCTACGAACTGGTGAAAACCATGCGCGCCTCCATTCTGGTGCTGGGCCCCCTGCTGGCGCGCTTTGGCGAGGCACGCGTCAGCCTGCCCGGTGGTTGTGCCATTGGCCAACGCCCTGTGGATCAGCACATCAAGGGTCTGGCGGCCATGGGTGCAGAAATCCATGTCGAGCACGGCTTTGTGAATGCCCGCGCCAAACGCTTGCGCGGTGCCGTGGTGCGCACGGATATGGTGACAGTCACCGGCACCGAAAACCTGATGATGGCCGCCGTTCTGGCTGAAGGCCAAACCATTCTGGAAAACGCAGCCCGCGAACCGGAAATTATTGATCTGGCCGAGCTGCTGATCAAAATGGGTGCCAAGATCCAGGGCCACGGTACCGACCGTATCGTCATTGACGGTGTCGAGCGCCTGCACGGTGCCAAACACACCATCTGCCCCGACCGTATTGAAGCCGGTACGTTCCTGTGCGCCGTTGCCGCTACCGGTGGCGAACTGACCTTGCGCAATACCGATGCTGACGCCATGGGCGCCACGCTGGACAAGCTGCGCGAAGCCGGACTGCAGATTGAAACCGGCTCGGACTGGATCAAGGCCAGCATGAATGGTCGCCCCAAGGCGGTCAGCTTCCGTACCAGCGAATACCCCGGCTTCCCCACGGACATGCAGGCTCAATTGATGGCACTGAACACCATTGCCGACGGCACCGCCTCGGTCGTGGAAACCATCTTTGAAAATCGCTACATGCACGTACAGGAACTGAACCGACTGGGTGCACAGATCGATATCGAAGGCCATATGGCCGTCGTTACCGGCGTTCCTTACCTGACTGGCGCCACCGTCATGGCAACCGACCTGCGTGCGTCAGCCAGCCTGGTCATTGCAGGCCTGGCGGCTCGGGGTGACACTACCGTCGAACGCATCTACCATCTGGACCGTGGCTACGACCGCATGGAAGCCAAGCTTCAAGCCGTAGGCGCCAACATCGAGCGAATCAGCAGCAAGGAAACCTAATGAGTCCCGCCGGTTTAAATCAACCTCTGACGCTGGCCTTGTCCAAAGGCCGGATTTTTGACGAAACCCTGCCCTTGCTGGAAGAGGCAGGCATCAAGGTGCTGGAAAGCCCCGAAACGTCGCGCAAACTGATCCTGCCCACCAATAACCCGGACCTGCGTCTGATTATTGTGCGTGCCACCGACGTGCCAACTTACGTGCAATACGGTGCCGCCCATATCGGGATTGCCGGCAAGGACGTGCTGTACGAGCACATGGAACAGCACCCCGGCGGTCTGTACCAGCCCGTGGACCTGAACATTGCCCGTTGCCGCCTGTGTGTGGCCGTGGCCGAAGGCTTTGACTACCATTCGGCCGTCAAGCAAGGTTCGCGCCTGCGTATCGCCACCAAATACACCCGCGCTGCCCGCGAGCACTTCGCCAGCAAAGGCGTATATGTGGACTTGATCAAGCTGTATGGCTCCATGGAACTGGCTCCGCTGGTCGGTCTGGCCGACGCCATTGTGGACCTGGTCTCCAGCGGCGGCACCTTGCGTGCCAACAAGCTGGTGGAAGTGGAAGACATCACCCCCATTTCCTCGCGCTTGATCGTCAATCAGGCTGCCATGAAGAACCGTGGTGCCCAGTTGCAACCCCTGATCGACGCTTTCTCTCGCGCTTCGGTAGACGAGTAAAACTTCCCCTGCCACGGGCGGGGGATAAACAGCCTGACAATCCTGCTTGCGCAAAAGGCGCAGACCGCCTTTTGCCTAAGCGAAATGTTATACACTGGCCTTTGAACCTTAGCTTTTTCCCATAGCGACATGTCACTGATCCATCGCCTGACCTCCCAATCCGCCCAGTTCGATGCCGAACTGCGCACTCTACTGGCTTACGAAGCGTCCGAAGACGCGTCTATCGAGCACGCTTGTGCCGAAATTCTGCATCGTATCCAGCATGAGGGGGACACGGCCTTGCTGGATTACACCCAGCGCTTTGACCGACTGGCTGTTGAACAGGCCTCGGCACTGGAAATCTCCAAAGAAGAACTGTTTGCGGCTCTGGACAGCCTGCCTGCCGATCAGCGCAAGGCACTGGAACAGGCCGCCGAGCGTGTGCGTCGTTACCACGAGCATCAGCGCACTGAAACCTGGACCTACACGGAAGCCGATGGCACCGTGCTGGGCCAGCAAGTTACCCCCTTGGACCGTGTGGGACTGTATGTCCCCGGTGGCAAGGCCGCTTACCCCTCCTCGGTTCTGATGAACGCCATTCCTGCCAAAGTGGCGGGTGTTCCAGAGCTGATCATGGTCACGCCTACACCCGATGGCGTGCGCAACCCCATCGTGCTGGCGGCTGCCGCCCTGGGCGGTGTCGATCGCGTGTTCACTATTGGTGGCGCGCAGGCTGTAGGCGCTTTGGCTTACGGTACGGACACCATCCCGCCGGTAGACAAGATTGTCGGCCCCGGCAACGCCTATGTCGCCGCTGCCAAACGCCGCGTCTTTGGCGTCGTTGGCATCGACATGATTGCCGGCCCCTCCGAAATCCTGATCATCAGCGACGGCAGTGCTCCTGCTGACTGGGTGGCCATGGACCTGTTCTCCCAGGCTGAACACGACGAGCTGGCCCAAGCCATCTTGCTGTGTCCCGATGCGGACTTCCTGGACCAGGTTGAAGCGGCCATCGAACGTCTGCTCCCCACCATGCCACGCGCGGACATCATCCGTCGCAGCCTGTCTGGTCGCGGTGCCCTGATCCACGTCCGCGATCTGGACGAGGCCTGTAAGATCAGCAACCATATCGCGCCGGAACACCTGGAAGTCTCTACCCGTAATGCCCAGGACTTGTTGGGCAAAATCCGCCATGCTGGCGCCATTTTCCTGGGCCCCTACAGCTCCGAATCGCTGGGCGATTACTGTGCCGGGCCTAACCATGTCCTGCCGACGGCACGCACTGCGCGTTTCTCGTCACCTTTGGGCGTCTACGATTTCCAGAAACGCAGCAGCATTATTCAGGTTTCAGAATCAGGCGCCCAAACACTGGGACCCATAGCCGCTACGCTGGCACAAGGCGAGGGCCTGTACGCCCACGCTGCCAGCGCGCAATTCCGATTGAACCAATCCTGATACCGGCCTTGCCGCCGGCACTGATATGCGCACCGCCGAGATTACCCGCAATACCAATGAAACCCGCATCCGCGTGGCCGTTAACCTGGACGGCACCGGCCGTCACTCGCTCAACAGCGGCGTGCCCTTTCTGGACCACATGCTGGACCAGATCGCCCGCCATGGTCTGATTGACCTGGACGTGCACTGTGAGGGCGACACCCACATCGATGATCACCACACTGTCGAGGATATCGGCATCGCGCTGGGCCAGGCTTTTGCCAAGGCCGTAGGCAGCAAAGCCGGTCTGCGCCGCTACGGCCATGCCTATGTACCATTGGACGAGTCGCTCTCGCGCGTAGTGGTGGACTTCTCCGGTCGCCCCGGCCTGTTTTATTTTGTGCCCTTTACCCGCGCACGAATCGGCCAGTTCGATGTAGACTTGGCACGCGAGTTTTTCCAGGGTTTTGTCAATCACGCCCTGGTTTCTATGCACATCGATAACCTGCGCGGCGAAAACGCACACCACCAGTGCGAAACCGTGTTCAAAGCCTTTGGCCGAGCATTGCGTATGGCTCTGGAGCTGGACCCACGTAGCGAAGGCGTGGTGCCTTCGACCAAAGGGGTTCTGTAAACGTCCTTCGGACACACATCGTGACCACTATCGCTATTGTCGATTACGGTTCGGGCAACATCTTCTCGGTTGCCCGAGCACTGCATGCCGCCGCAGCTGATGCGCGCATCGTTCTTGCTCAAACCCCTCAAGCCATTCTGGATGCGGACCGGGTTGTCTTACCCGGCCAGGGTGCCATGCCCGATTGCATGGCCCACCTGGACCAATCCGGTTTGCGTGATGCCTTGCTGACAGCCGCCCGCAACAAGCCCTTATTGGGCATTTGCGTAGGCGAACAAATGCTGTTCGATTCCAGTCAGGAAGGCAATGTCCCCTGTTTAGGTCTGATTCCCGGCCAAGTGCGCCGTTTTGAGGGCCCGAACTACAAAAGCAGCGACCACGCCTCCGGCCCCGGGCTGAAAGTGCCCCATATTGGCTGGAACCGCGTACACCAGACTCAGGATCATCCCTTATGGGCTGGCATTGAGGATGGCGCGTTCTTTTACTTTGTTCATAGCTACTTTGTCGATCCGCTGCATATAGATCAAACTTGTGGTTCGACGCACTATGGCCAACGCTTTACCTCGGCGATAGCAAACGCTAATATTTTTGCGTTGCAATGCCATCCTGAGAAAAGCGCAGACAACGGCCTGCAACTGTTCCGGAATTTCGCCAACTGGAAGCCATGATTTTTCAAGCAAGCTTCCCGGCGTTGTTCTGACTTTTTCCGACCCAGTATTTCTTACGTTTTTTACGGCTAAAGACCATGCTTTTGATTCCCGCCATCGACCTCAAAGACGGGCGTTGTGTGCGCCTTCGCCAGGGTGACCTGGACGATGCCACTATTTTCTCGGATGATCCGGCCAAAATAGCAACACAATGGCTGGAACAAGGGGCCCGGCGCCTGCATCTGGTGGACCTGAACGGCGCTTTTGCCGGTAAGCCCAAGAACAGCGAAGCCATCAAATCCATTATTGCTGCCATCGACGGTGAAATTCCCGTACAGATCGGCGGTGGTATCCGCGACCTGGATACCATCGAGCGCTACCTGGACGCTGGCATGAGCTATGTCATTATTGGCACTGCCGCTGTCAAAAGCCCTGGTTTCCTGCAAGACGCCTGCAGCGCCTTTCCTGGCAACATCATTGTTGGCCTGGATGCCCGTGACGGCAAAATCGCCACCGACGGCTGGAGCAAGCTGACCCGCCACGACGTACTGGATCTGGCCAAGAAATTTGAAGACTACGGCTGCGAGTCCATTATCTACACCGATATTGGCCGCGACGGCATGCTGACTGGCGTGAACATCGAAGCCACCGTCAAGCTGTCCCAGCACGTGAAGATTCCCGTCATCGCCTCCGGCGGTGTTACCAACCTGAAAGACATCGAAGACCTGTGTGCCGTAGAGCACGAAGGCATCGAAGGTGTGATTTTGGGTCGCAGCATTTACGAAGGCACCCTGAATTTTGCCGAGGCGCAAACCTTCGCTGACGAGTACCAGGCATGAGCCAGGACGTCACCAACGAATTAGCCTGCCGCATCATTCCTTGTCTGGACGTGACCGCTGGCCGTGTGGTCAAAGGCATCAACTTTGTGGATCTGGTCGATGCCGGAGACCCGGTCGAGATCGCCCGCAAGTACAACGACCAGGGCGCCGACGAACTGACCTTCCTGGACATTACGGCCACCTCGGACAACCGTGATCTGATCTTGCCCATCATCGAACAGGTGGCCAGCCAGATTTTCATCCCCCTGACAGTGGGCGGTGGTGTGCGTGAAGTGGCCGACATCCAGCGCCTGCTCAATGCCGGTGCGGACAAGGTGTCCATTAACAGCGCCGCCATCAGCAACCCGGACCTGGTGCGTGCCGCCAGCGATCACCATGGCAAGCAATGCATGGTCGTCGCCATTGATGCACGCCGTGTCAGTGCTGAGAACGAAGCACCACGCTGGGAAGTCTTTACCCACGGCGGTCGTCGTGGAACCGGCCTGGACGTGGTGGAATGGGCAGCCCGCATGGCCGAATACGGCGCCGGCGAACTGCTGCTGACCAGCATGGACCGCGACGGCACCAAATCCGGCTTTGATCTGGAACTGACTCGTGCCGTGTCCGAGGCGGTCTCCGTTCCCGTTATCGCCTCTGGTGGAGTGGGCGGCCTGCAAGACCTGGCCGATGGCGTGATCAAGGGCGGCGCCAGTGCCGTACTGGCCGCCAGCATCTTCCACTACGGTCAACACACTATTGCCGAAGCCAAGGATTTCATGGCTGCGCAAGGTATTCAGGTGCGACGCTAATGGCTGACTTACCGGCCTGGCTGGCTGAAATCCGCTTTGATGAACAAGGCTTGATCCCCGCGATTGCGCAGGACCAGGCCACGGGCAAAATCTTGATGGTCGCCTGGATGAACCAGGAGTCCCTGCAAGAGACCGTCAGCACCGGCCGCGCCGTGTACTGGTCGCGTTCCCGCCAGCGCCTGTGGCGCAAGGGCGAGGAATCCGGCCACGTGCAGCACGTCAGCGACTTGCGCCTGGACTGTGATGGCGACGTTATTTTGCTTAGCGTGGAGCAGGTTGGCCAGATCGCCTGTCATACGGGTCGTGAAAGCTGCTTTTATCGCCAGCTGCAAGGCCAGAGCGATCAGGCACAATGGGTGGCGGTTGACCCCGTCCTGAAAGACCCGGAGCATATTTACCGATGAGCGAACAACCTACTGTCGAGACCATCCTTGATCATCTTGGCCGCACCCTGAAGTCCCGCCTGCCTGCACAAGGCGGGGACCCATCCTCTTCCTACGCCGCCAAGCTGCTGGCCAAGGGACCGGATGCATTCCTGAAGAAAATCGGGGAAGAAGCGACCGAGCTGGTCATGGCTGCCAAGGATGAAGAACGCGAGCGCATCGTCTACGAAACGGCAGACCTGTGGTTTCATAGCCTGGTGGCCCTGACTTACTACGGTCTGGAGCCCCGCGATGTCCTGACAGAACTGCTGCGCCGCGAAGGTACATCTGGGCTGGAAGAAAAAGCTTCGCGCCCTAAGGACCAGGTGTAATTCTGTCATTTAGACGCGCTACACTGTCCTGATACCTAGATTTTTGGCACTTGCCCAGCAAGTGCTTCGCTACCGAGGTTGCTATGAGCGAGAACTGTCTGTTTTGTAAAATTGCTGCCGATCAGATCCCGTCCAAAAAAGTGTACGAGGACGAGGACTTTCTGGCATTTCACGACATCAACCCAGCTGCACCTATCCATATCCTGGTAATCCCCAAGAAACACGTCGTGTCCATGCAGGACGTATCAGGCCAGGATAGTGAATGGTTGGGTAAAATGATGGCTTTGGCACCTTCCCTGGCCGCACAGGCTGGTTGTCGCCCCGGCCCTGAAGGCGGTTTCCGCATTGTCATCAACAACGGTTTGGATGGCGGGCAGGAAATCAACCATTTACACATGCACATCTTGGGCGGTGAGCGCCCATGGCAACAACGCGCAGCCATGGCTGCTTAAGGGAGATACATTATGGGTAGCTTTAGCATTTGGCACTGGCTGATCGTTCTGGTCATCGTTGCCCTGGTTTTCGGCACCAAGAAACTGCGTAATATCGGCTCGGATCTGGGCGGTGCAGTCAAAGGTTTCAAAGAAGGCATGAAAGACGTGGGTGAAGAAGAAAAAACACCCGAAACCGTCAGCCAACGCGCTGCCGATCCTCAAACGATCGACGTGCAGGCCAAGGAAAAGTCCGATCGCGCCTGATCCCCTTCTTGTGTGAGTCTGAATGTTTGATGTCAGCTTTAGCGAACTGCTCCTGATTGGAGTGGTTGCCCTGATCGTCATCGGTCCCGAACGTCTTCCTAAAGTAGCGCGCACCGTCGGCCATTTGCTTGGCCGCGCGCAGCGCTACGTTAACGAGGTCAAGACCGATATTCAACGCGAAATCAATCTGGATGAGGTGAACAAGCTCAAAGACCAGATGGAGGACGCCGCGCGCTCGGTGCGCAGTTCGGTCGAGGACACGGGCAAAAGCATCAGCCAGCCTCTGACAGAAGCCCGCGACACCCTGCAAAACGCGTCGGAGTCCGCACGCAAGGCCTTCTCGGATACCGCCGAGAGCGCCAAGGCGAGCCCCGACGCAGCCCCCGCGAAAGAATCGGCTGCCAGTCAGCCCGATACGGATGCAGCCGCCCAGCCAGCGCCCAGTGCGCCAGCCAGTGACGACGCTCCCCGTCCTACGGATGCTCCCGCCCAACCCTCTAAAGGACCGACGGCATGAGCACCGAAGCGCCTCAAGAAGATACCTTCATCTCCCACCTGGTCGAGCTGCGTACACGCCTGCTGCGCGCGGTCATTGCCGTGGTCGGGATTTTTATCGTGCTGTTTACGTATCCTGGCGCTTCGGCCATTTATGATGTGCTGGCCCAGCCCATGATGAGCTCTCTGCCCGAGGGTACGCGCATGATTGCCACCGGGGTGATTACCCCCTTCATGGTGCCGGTCAAAGTCACCTTGATGGCATCATTCGTATTGGCCTTGCCTATCGTGCTCTACCAGGCATGGGCCTTTATTGCGCCAGGTTTGTACAACCACGAAAAGAAGCTGGCTCTGCCGCTGATCATGACCAGCACCTTGCTGTTCATTGCCGGCATGGCGTTTTGTTATTTCGTGGTGTTCCGCACCGTGTTTCACTTCATCGCCTCGTTTGCCCCGCAATCGATTACACCAGCACCGGACATCGAAGCCTATCTGGGCTTTGTCATGACCATGTTCCTGGCCTTTGGCATTACCTTTGAAGTGCCTATCGCCGTGATTTTGCTGGTGAAAACAGGCGTTGTAACGGTAGCCAAGCTGCGCGAAATCCGTGGTTATGTAATCGTGGGCGCGTTTGTGATCGCCGCTATCGTGACTCCGCCCGATGTGGTCAGCCAGATCTTGTTGGCCGCCCCGCTATGCCTGCTTTATGAATTAGGGATTCTGGCCGCCAGCCTGATCAAGAAACGGGAAGCGGAAAACAGCGAAGGCCGCGAGCTGGATCTGTAAAACGATCAAAGCAACACCTGTTTGTACGCGTCACATGGCGTGTAGACCCAAAAATGGCTCTCTTGCCTTGCTCCAAAAGGAGTAGCCCAGAGAGCCATTTTTTTAGATACCTTGCCAAGCCTTCGCGCCACTACGATCTGCAAAACAGCGTAGCCAAATGCAAATCGCCTGACCACGCAAGCATCACACACTACCCAAGAGCCTGTACGGCCTGCAAGGCCTTGAACGCACCGTTACGCCCTTTCGGTGAACTCCAGCGAAGAGGAGAAGCTGCCGGCCCTATTTGCGCACCTGAGGTCGCATACCGACCTTGACGGGAACGTCCAGCTCCTTGCCATCGCGCAATACGCTTAATGTCACGGTCTGCCCGGGTTGCACTGGGCCAATCTGATTGAGCAGGCCAATTGAATCGGCCACCTGCTGACCATTCAAGCGCAACACAATATCGCCCACCTGCAAATGCGCCTCGGCAGCCGGACCGTGACGTTGCACACTGGCAATAATCACACCTGCATCACTCTTTAGTTTGAAAGACTTGATCAGGTCCGGGGTAATGTCCTGTGGCTCCAGGCCCAGCCAGCCGCGCGTCACTTCACCATTACGGATAATTTCGTTCATGATGGCCAGCGCAGTCGAGGACGGAATGGCAAAACCGATACCCAGCGAACCGCCCGTTTCGGAATAAATAGCGGTATTGATTCCCACCAGACGGCCAACCGCATCCACCAGGGCCCCACCCGAGTTGCCGGGATTAATGGCGGCATCGGTCTGAATGAAGTTTTCGTAAATATTGATGCCCAGGCGATTGCGTCCCAAGCCGGAGACAATGCCCATCGTCGTGGTCTGACCCACTCCGAAAGGATTGCCAATGGCCAGCACCACATCGCCCACCTGCAACTGATCCTGTTCCTGGGTCTGGATCACAGCCAGCTTGGGCAGATCCACTTTCAGCACGGCCAGATCGCTTTCAGGGTCCGAGCCAATCAGACGCGCCTTGGCCTGACGTCCATCCGATAATGCCACCTCGATGGCATCAGCCGCTTCAATCACGTGGTAATTGGTCAGGATATAACCCTGCTCGTGTACGATCACGCCCGAACCCAGGTTGATTGTGGAGCGGCGACCCATCAAGTCGGGCAGTTCGCGAAACAGGCGCTGCAGATCAGGATCTTCCAGCAAGGGGGAATTGCCTTCCAAATGCTTGCTGGTGTACACATTAACGACCGCCGGCGCGGCGCTAGTGACAGCCGAGGCATACGACAGCGGGCCATCCTGCTCCATAGCAGCCGCGGGGACCAGGGGCGGAACCGGTGCAGGCAAAACCACCGTATTCGTAGAACGGACGGGAGCCTCGGGCGCGCCCACCCACTGCGGCCGCAGCGTCACTACAATAAAAAAGCCCGCCAGACAAATTGTCACCGCTTGAGCAAACACTAGCCACAATCGACGCATAGCACTCTTTCAGATAAGGATTTCCATGACTCAGGTTTCAACAGCCGAACTGGCCAGCTGGCTCAATAGCACCTTGGATGTCGCCCGTTTCAAGGACTATTGTCCCAATGGGCTTCAGGTCGAAGGCAAGCCCTATATTGGCAAACTCGTCACCGGCGTGACGGCCTCGCTGGCACTGATTGATGCCGCTATTGCCCGCCAGGCGGACGCAATTTTGGTGCACCACGGCTGGTTCTGGAAAAACGAAAACCCGTGCATTGTAGGCGCCCGAAAAACTCGTATCGAACGCGTCCTGACGCATCAGCTTAACCTCCTGGGCTATCACCTGCCCCTGGACGCTCACCCTGTCCTGGGCAATAACGCCCAGTTGGCTCGCCAGTTAGGCATCGAGGTGCTGCGCGACGCAGACGGCGTGGCACAAACCTGTGGTCCGGATGGACTGGTCTGGCTGGGTGAACTGCCAACCCCAGTTTCACTGGAAACATTCAGCCTGACAGTTTGCAATAATTTACAACGGCAGCCACTGGTTGTTGGCGATTTACAACGGAAAATCCGCCGAATAGCTTGGTGCACAGGAGGGGCACAGGGCTTTATTGATAGCGCCATCGCTGCGCAGGCCGATCTCTACATCAGCGGCGAGGCTTCGGAACAGACATTTCACAGTGCGCAGGAAAACAATATTGCCTTCATGGCAGCCGGCCATCACGCAACCGAACGCTATGGGGCCAAGGCTTTGGGCGAAGAAATCGCTCGCCAGTTTGGCATAGAAGTGGAGTTCATCGATCTGGATAACCCGATCTGATTTCATCAAAAACCCGCACATATGACCTTGAACAAGCTTTAAAGCGCCACAGGCTAGACAAGCCCAGGCCCTGAAAGGCTAAAATCAGGCATCCGGCGCGGGCAAACTTGACCCTGCCGGTGGGTTTACATAAACAAAAAGGTGCCGAAAGGCACCTTAAAGCTTTGATAAGTCCGGGCTTTTATTTTTTCAGCGAATCCCTGATCTCGCGCAGCAAGATGACGTCTTCAGGGGTTGGTTCGGGTACGGCCTCAGCAGCTTCAGCCTTGGCCACGGTGGCACGCATACGGTTAATCATCTTGACCATGCAAAACACCACGAAGGCCAGCAAGATGAAGTTGATGAAAATGGTCAGGAAGTTACCCCACGACAAAACAACAGCACCGGCCGCATTCAGAGCTTCCAGGGTTTCTGGGCCGGTAAAGCCCTCTGGTGTACGCAAGACCGTGAACTGGTTGGTAAAATCCACTTCGCCGCCAAGGATGAAACTGATGACGGGCATGACGATGTCTTTTACCAGCGAGTCGATAATCTTGCCAAAAGCAGCGCCAATAATGACACCGACCGCAAGGTCCATCATGTTGCCCTTAACTGCGAACTCCCGGAATTCGTTCAGGAAACCTCGAGCCTTGTTCATATGTTCACCTTTGATCAAGTTATGCTGCGCTGGGTAACGCGTATAATGTGCGGTTGAATAATATACCCAGGCCCAAATCCGTAAATTGTGGTATTGCCCGAGTCGGGCAGGAATAAGGATACTAGAATGAGTCAGAATACGACACAGCCCGATGCCATAGGCGCGGTTGATTTCAATCTTCCGCCCGATCCTTCGCGCCGCACCTGGGTCGCCACCGCCTGTGCATTAGGTGGTGTCGCTGGTGTGGCGACAGCTGTTCCCTTTGTCAGCTCCTTTGCTCCTTCCGAGAAAGCAAAAGCGGCCGGCGCTCCCGTAGAGGTCGATATTTCCGGTATCGCCCCCGGTCAGATGCGCACCGTGGAATGGCGCGGGAAACCCGTCTGGATTCTGCACCGCACCAAAGAGCAGCTGGACGCACTGCCCAAGCTGGACAGCCAGCTGGCCGACCCTGACTCGGATCGCCCCGGTTACACCCCTGCGTACGCCAAGAACGAATACCGTTCGCGTCGCCCTGAAATCTTTATCTGTATCGGTATCTGCACCCACCTGGGGTGCTCCCCTACCCCGCATCTGGCTGCTGGCGCTGGCGCTGGTCTGCCCGGTGGTTGGGAAGGCGGCTTTCTGTGCCCCTGCCACGGCTCCACGTTCGACCTGGCCGGCCGCGTCTACAGCAACAAGCCTGCTCCAGACAATCTGGAAATCCCGCCCTACGAGTTCTCGGCTGACGGCACGATGGTTACCATCGGCGTAGACGAAAACAACAAGGCCTAAGGCGGCTGTAACCCAATACGTACTATTTAAAAAGATAAAGGAGCCGTTTCATGGCTGGCGAGAAAACCGTCGAAACGACAGGACTCTTGGGATGGATTGACAGGCGTTTCCCCCTGACATCCATGTACAAAGAGCACATGTCAGAATATTACGCGCCGAAGAACTTCAACTTCTGGTACTTCTTTGGCTCTCTGGCACTGCTGGTGCTGGTTATCCAGATCGTGACTGGTATTTTCCTGGTCATGAACTACAAGCCAGATGCCAAGCTGGCCTTTGAGTCGGTTGAATACATCATGCGTGAAGTGCCCGGTGGCTGGATCATCCGCTACATGCACTCCACAGGCGCTTCCATGTTCTTCGTGGTGGTGTACCTGCACATGCTGCGCGGCTTGTTCTACGGTTCTTACCGCAAGCCACGTGAACTGGTCTGGATCTTTGGCGTTGCCATTTTCCTCTGTCTGATGGCTGAAGCCTTCATGGGCTACCTGCTGCCATGGGGCCAGATGTCCTACTGGGGCGCCCAGGTGATTGTTAACCTGTTCTCGGCCATTCCTTTCATTGGTCCTGACCTGGCTATTTTCATCCGTGGTGACTACGTGGTGTCCGACGCCACCCTGAACCGCTTCTTTGCTCTGCACGTGATTGCGGTGCCTCTGGTCCTGCTGGGTCTGGTTGTGGCTCACCTGATCGCTCTGCACGAAGTGGGTTCCAACAACCCCGACGGTGTGGAAATCAAGAAAGGCCCCAAAGACGCTCAAGGTCGTCCTTTGGATGGCATCCCCTTCCACCCTTACTACACCGTGCATGACATCCTGGGTGTGGCGGGCTTCCTGATTGTGTTTGCCGCGATTGTGTTCTTTGCCCCTGAAATGGGCGGCTACTTCCTGGAGTTCAACAACTTCAGCCCTGCCGATGCACTGAAGACTCCTCCGCACATTGCTCCTGTCTGGTACTTCACGCCGTTCTACTCCATGCTGCGTGCCACGACTGCCGACTTTACCTGGGTTCTGGCCGGTGCTTCCGTGCTGGGTGCTCTGGTGCTGTTCGTCAAAGGCAAGCTGCCCGGTATCTGGCGCCTGGTCGTACCCGCTGTCCTGATCGCTGTTGCTGTGCTGCTGCGTGTTATCGACGCCAAGTTCTGGGGCGTGGTGGCCATGGGTGGTACGGTCGTGATCCTGTTCTTCCTGCCTTGGCTGGATAAATCGCCTGTGAAGTCGATTCGCTACCGTCCTACCTGGCACAAAGTGCTGTACGCGATTTTCATCATCAACTTCCTGATCTTGGGTTACCTGGGCACACAGGCTCCGAACGACTTGTTCAACCTGCTGAGCCAGATCGGTACGGTGATCTACCTGGCCTTCTTCCTGCTGATGCCAGTATGGAGCCGCATGGGTACGTTCAAACCCGAACCTGATCGCGTGACTTTCCGCCCTCACTAGGCCCCCAACACGAAACGGAATGACCATGATTAAGAAACTGCTTGGCGCTCTGGCCTTGTCCCTTACCTGCACGGTGGCTGGTGCCGCCGAAGGTGGCTATGCCCTGGAGCGCGCGCCCGACCGCATGAATGACATGGCGGCGTTGCAAAATGGCGCAAAACTGTTTGTGAACTACTGTCTGAACTGTCATAGCGCCAACTCCATGCGCTACAACAAGCTGACAGACATCGGCCTGACCGAAGAGGACATCAAGAAAAACTTGCTGTTCTCCTCGGACAAGGTGGGTGATCTGATGAAGATCGCCATGACCCCCGAAATGGGCAAGAAGTGGTTTGGCGCTGCTCCTCCGGACCTGTCCGTGATTGCGCGTGCCAAGTCCACCAACCTGGGCCCTAGTGGCGCGGACTACATCTACACCTACTTGCGCACTTTCTACCGTGACGCATCCCGCCCAACCGGCTGGGATAACCTGGTCTTCCCAAGCGTGGGTATGCCTCACGCCATGTGGGAGCGCCAAGGTGGCGTCACCTTGCACCGCACGACCGTGGCCCAGGAAGCCAAGGACGATGGCAGCAAGGAATGGGTCAAGACCACGGCTACTTACGATCCAGCCGGTTTCTCCGACGTCAAGAAAGAAGTATTGGCCGATTACACCGGTCACGCTACTGACACCGTCAAGCTTGAGCCTGTTAACGCCAAGGCTGCTGCCAAATACGACAGCGACGTGGCCGACCTGGCCAACTTCATGGACTGGATGGCCGAGCCTGTGCAGCTGGAGCGCAAGAAAATTGGCGTGGGCGTGATCCTGTTCCTGCTCTTGTTCTTTGCCGTTGCATGGCGCCTGAACAGCGTTTTCTGGAAAGACATCAAGTAAAACGCTATGCTAGACGGGCAGGCCTAACTAGCCTGCCCGGCTTTTTATTGTTAAAACCCCTTGCAGGGTTTTAAATTCTGAGCCGTGAGGCTCTTGTTTTTATTTCTACGACTGGAATCTCCTACCATGATGGTGCTCTACTCTGGAACAACTTGCCCATTCTCACAGCGCTGCCGTTTCGTGTTGTTTGAAAAAGGCATGGATTTCGAGATCCGCGACATCGACTTGTACAACAAGCCTGAAGATATCGCCGTCATGAACCCCTACGGACAGGTGCCGATCCTGGTAGAACGTGACCTGATCTTGTACGAATCGAACATCATCAATGAATACATTGATGAGCGTTTCCCGCATCCTCAGCTGATGCCTGCGGACCCCACCATGCGCGCCCGCACACGCCTGTTCCTGTACAACTTCGAAAAGGAACTGTTTGTGCACGTGGCCGCCCTGGAAGACCGCCGCAACGCAGATGCCAAGGCACAGGAACTGGCCCGTCAGCAAATCCGCAACCACTTGTCGCAGCTGGCTCCCATCTTGCTGAAGAACAAGTACATGCTGGGCGAAGAGTTCTCCATGCTGGACGTGGCGATCGCTCCCCTGCTCTGGCGCCTGGACCACTACGGTATCGAACTGCCCAAGAGCGCTGCTCCTGTGCAAAAGTACGCCGAGCGCGTGTTCTCGCGTCCTGCTTACATTGAAGCACTGACTCCTTCCGAAAAAGTCATGCGTCGCTAATCCACTATGCAAGAAACCTCGACCAAGCCTTACCTGCTGCGCGCTCTACATGAATGGTGTTCCGACCACGGATACACCCCACACATCGTGGTCACGGTAGACGCCAACACGGTTGTTCCACGCGGCCATATTCAGGATGGACAAATCACCCTGAATATCGGACATCTGGCCACCAATGGCCTGATCCTGGGCAACGACTACATTGAATTCCAGGCCCGCTTTGGCGGCGTCACGGAAGACATTTTCGTACCCGTGGCAGCTGTATCGGCCATTTACGCACGCGAAACAGGCGCTGGTATGGGTTTTGAGGTGGTGGAGTCCGAGCCTTACGCAGAAGGTGACACACCGGACGCCGCTCCTGAAGCTGCACCGGAAGCTCCCACTGCCAAGAAAGACGCTGACAAGGTCTCGCACCTGAAGATCGTCAAATAAGGCGCGTTCGACGCAGACAAAAATAGAGCCCCGCATGGGGCTCTATTTATTTGGGTTCCAAGCTCGGCATTCACCCTAGCTTTGGCTTTAGCTTGGCTTGGCTTGGCTTGGCTTGGCTTGGCTTGGCTTGGCTTGGCTTGGCTTGGCTTGGCTTGGCTTGGCTTGGCTTGGCTTGGCTTGGCTTGGCTTGGCAGATCAGTATCAGCTGCTTAAACCACCTCAGGGAATACTCAGCCACCTAACGCCACTGAAAATATTTCCCGAACCTCCAGCCCACCATCTACCCTTGTACTGCCTCCGCTTGATTACGGCGACGCCCAGCCGCCACACGCCACTCCAGCAGACTCTTGAGCATCACAGACACAATCGCGAATACCGCCAGCAGCGCAGCCGCTGTAAAGGCCGCTGCAGCCTTGTTATCGTTGTTCAGCTGATCCACCAGCAAGGACAAGGTCAAAGTCTGATTCATGATGGTGCCCGACACCACGGACACGGCCCCAAACTCCCCAATCGCACGGGCATTGGTCAACACCACGCCATAGAGCAAGGCCCATTTGATATCCGGCAGCGTCACATGCCAGAAGATCTGCCAGCCATTGGCGCCCAGACTTAGAGCCGCCGCCTGTGCATCCGAGCCCTGAGCCTGCATGATGGGAATCAGGATACGAGCCACATAAGGCGTCGTCACAAAGATAGTGACCATCAAGATACCCGGCCAGGCGAACATCAACTGAATATCACGCGCGCTTAGCCATTGCCCCAGGGACGACTCCACACCGTAGACCACCAGGTAACACAGGCCCGCCACCACCGGAGAGACCGCGTAAGGCAAATCCACCAAGGTACTTAGCAGACGACGACCACGGAACTGGTAATGCGTCAGACACCAGGCCAGCAAGATGCCAAAGACCATATTCAGGGGCACCGTCAGCACCGCCACAAACAGAGTCAACCCGATGGCATGCAGCATATAGTCCTCTTGCAGATTGCTCCACAAGGCAGGCAAACCATCGGCCAAGGCTTTGGAGAAAATCAGTACCAAGGGGACTACCAGCAGCCCCAGCACCAACACAATGCCCAAGGCCAAAATCAGGCGGTCTGCCGTGCTTTTAGGTGTTTTTCTCATGGTGCCCTCCGCTGCCAGCCTAATAGACGATTCTGCACCATCTGCAAGGTGAACAAGAGCAGCAAGGATGCGATCAAGATCACCGAGGCAATCGCGGCAGCGGCCGGGTAATTGAACTCTTGCAGCCGCACAAAAATCATCAGGGACGACACTTCAGTTTTGAAGGGAATATTGCCCGCAATCATGATGACTGCGCCAAACTCACCCAGGCTACGAATAAAAGCTTGAGACGCTCCAGTCACCAGAGCAGGAATCAGCGGTGGGAACACCACCTTGCTGAAGGTCTGCCAGCCACTGGCACCCAAGGTGTGGGCAACCTCTTCATACTCGGCACCCAGCTCTTCAATCACGGGCTGCACGATACGCACCACAAAGGGCAAACTGGTGAACGTCATGGCCAAAACAATACCGGGGTATTGATAAGCAACCTTCCAACCCTCCGGCAGAAACTGGCCAAACCAGCCACCAGGCACAAATAGCGTCGCCAAGGTCAAACCTGCTACCGACGTTGGCAAGGCAAACGGCAGGTCCACTAAAGCATCAATCAGACGGCGCCCCGGAAACTCAAAGCGCGTGATAATCCAGGCAATGATGAAGCCCACCACACTGGCAATCACAGTGGAGTAAAAAGCGGCACTGATCGTGACCTGATAACTGCTGACAACGCGTTTATCAGTCACCGCACGCCAGTAATCGGCCAGACTCATGTCACTGACGTACATGAACAAGGCCGACAAAGGCAGCAGCACAATAATGGACAGGTACAGGACGCTAAAGCCAAAGCTCAGTCCAAAACCCGGCATGACGGGGCGGCGCAGAAAGAAGATGGGCTTTAGCGCAGCCTTCGCCCCGGAATCCTGCGCCCCGCCCACAAGAGTACGACTCATGAATTACTTGGCCAGCAACTGGTCCAACACCCCGTTAGCAGCAAAGTGGCGGCTCTGGATGTCAGTCCAGGAACCCAGAACATCAGTAGGATTGATCAGCTTGACCGGCGCGTACTTGGACTCGAACTCCTTGGCCACGGCAGGATCCGTCACACGGTAGTTGAAACCAGCCAGCAGGCGCTGAATCTCGGGGGTGTACTGGAACTTCAGATATTCGGTTGCTTCCTTGCGAGTGCCTTTCTGGTCGACCACACGGTCCACCACGGCTACCGGGAACTCGGCCAATACGCTGACAGGGGGCACCACCACTTCCAGCTCGCTGCCCTTGAACTCGTCGCTGGCAGCAATATTGATCACTTCGGATTCAAAGGTCAGCAAAACGTCGCCCTGACCATTCTGGGCAAACGCCACGGTCGCACCACGACCACCTGTGGGGAAGCTTTCTACATTCCCCAGCACCTTGCCGACAAACTCCTTGATCTTGGCTTCGTCACCGCCGAAAGCCTCATTGGCGTACAACCAGGACGCCAAATAGGTGTAGCGGGCATTACCCGAGGTCTTGGGGTTCGGGAACACCAGCTTCACATCGTCACGCACAAGATCGTCCCAGGACTTGATGTTCTTGGGATTGCCCTTGCGCACCAGAAAAGCGATGGTGCTGTAGTAAGGCGAGCTGTTGTTCGGGAACTTGCTGGCCCAGTCCTTGGCCACCGCGCCGCGCTCGGCCAGGAATTCAATATCAGTAACCTGGTTGAAGGTGACAGTGTCTACTTTCTTGCCCTGAATAATGTCCTGGGCCTGACGGGAGGTGCCTGCAAACGACTGGTCAATCTTGATGTCTTCACCAGTCGTCGCTTTCCAGTGTTCAACAAACTTGGGATTGATCGCCGCAAAGGTCTCGCGCGCCACGTCAAACGAGGCGTTTAGCAAAGAAACCTGGGCACTGGCCGTGCCACCCAGCAAAGACGCCAACAACAAGGCAGAGCCAACAACAGACTTCAATTTCATGGTGTTCCCCAAAGGTCCCGGACGCGGCCTTCGGAGCCCGTCACTGATGTTCAATCGCGTGCTATCTATATAAGCGCAGCTTGGATAGATCAGATTATGGGTAGGGGAAAAGGCATTTAAAACGACATTTTCATCATGCTCTTATAACCAGAACCTATCTATTGGCTAGGCTGGCGTGGTGTGCACCACAGCAATATTTTTCTGATGATTGCTTCTTGGCGAAAAACCCGGCTATAATCGTCAATTCGCCGGCTTAGCTCAGTTGGTAGAGCAGCGCACTTGTAATGCGAAGGTCGAGGGTTCAACTCCTTTAGCCGGCACCACGAATATCTGCGGGTCACCGCACAAAAGGGTCATCAGAAATGATGGCCCTTTTCGTTTTTGGCGCCACAATAAGAGTCCGCGAGATCGCAGAAGATCCCGTTTAGTACCGCACACGTCGATTCAATTCAATGTCCAATCGAAGCTGGGCTTGCAACTTTTTCCATACCGACAGACCCACACCTGCACAATCCTGGCTTAGTAGCTAGGCTCCATAAAATAACTAAAAAAGGAGGCTGGAGACATAGACGCAGCGATAAGCACGCGCAAGCCCACCGTCTTTGCAAGCATACTCTGCCGAGTAGAACTAGCCGTTTCCTCTGTCTGTACGCTAAAGCGGAGCAACTCCTCTAAGCATTAACAGAAACACATAGAGCCCCAGATCTCAAAGATTTTCAAAAAAGAAAATATCTAATAATTTCTTTCTGACATCTTCGACCATTTATTTAAAAGTTTATTTTAAAAATAAATATGAATATATCTTACGACATAAGACATTCAATTTTCAAAAACAAATAATAACTATTGCTTATATAGGCAGTAAGTTTATTGATTTTAAATTAGCCAGCAAAGGACTTATGCAATCCCCGAGGTTGTGGGGTATCATCCAATTTGGTAAAAAAAAGAGATTTCTCTTGCCGTTCTGTAACACTATTGCTGTATGGGTTAGCCGCCTTCGTTAACTTATTTCATGTTTACTCTTAGACAATGATCCCTTCTACATAGATATCGTAGGGCCAACCCTGGCACCAAATAAATAAAAATATTGAAACTTAAACCATATGCAGGGCTTTCTGATATAGCACTCTTTTCTCCAGTGAGACAGCTAAGACAGAAATGCTTTGTAGTCAAAAAACTAACACTTGCATATGAACTGAAGCTCGAGGGCTCGAACAGATAAGCAAGCGATTCACAATGGTGCACAGTAGCCTGCATAACACCCCTTTCTCTGGGCTCAGGTCTACCTGGTAACCGCTGGAGCTATCTGCTGAGATAGCGTGCAGCCGCACTTTGTAGTTCGATATTAGGCGTGCCTCCACACGACTCCAAGGCAGCCTCTGCTTCTATCATTAAACAGTTTAGGATGGCTTTCTAATGTCAGAATTTCAACTACGCAATGCGGCACAAGATGGCGATATAAATTTGGTGCAACTTGTGCAGGGACTCTGGGAAGGACGCATCATCTTATTCGGATGTCTGCTCGCGGGTTTAGTGTTTTCTGCGATTTATGCTTTGACGGCCAAAGAGCAATGGACCTCTGTCGCTTATGTCAGTTCTCCTCGAGTAGAACAAATTAGTACCTATCTGGATCAACGTCGCGCAATGGCACGGGTGACTGGCAATCAATCAATTGACCCCAGCGCTCTAAGTGCCCTGCTGTTCAACACCTTCGTTGCTCAAGCGGCTATTTCGAGAAATCAATGGGCTTACCTCAGCGACACCGAGTACTACAACCTCCAAAAGACGGAAGACCCGAAAGATGACCACATACTATTGCTGGACTTGGTCGACCAGCTCAAAATCAAAGCCCCTAACATTGATGAGATCGCACCTTATTACAAGTTCTCATTTAGTGCGCATACAGCCGAACAGGCCCAGGAGGTACTAACGGGCTATCTCAGCTGGATCAACAAGCTTGCATTTGACCAAGTTGACAAGGAATTCAACGATCAACTGAACGCACAGATACTTTCTCGACAAACCGATCTAAATAATATCGAATTCAAGCTATCAACAGACCGACAGCACAGCATCGACAATCTTAAGACGGCCCTACATACTGCCAAGCTGGCCGGTATTACAGACTACGTAGTGGCACGCCAAACAGGCGGCTCCACGATAATTGATCTCAGCGACAGCAGACGTCTTTTTATGCTGGGAGAAAAGTATCTGAGCGCCGAGCTCGAAACCTGGGAAAACACCCCCATTATTTACCCACCCAACTACTACGAAATAAAGCGTGAACTTGAGCAGCTTGAGCCTTTGCGAAACTACAAAGTAGATGCTATTTCATACTTCACTCAACGAGCTCCTACACTACCGTTAAAACGCGACAAACCTCAACGCGTGCTAATTGTAATTTTGGGAAGCATGTTTGGTGCAATGGTGGGGATTTTATGGATACTTTGTCGAGAAGCATTTCGACAAAAAAACCCAGGTATGACTACGAAAAGCAGATTGCTTAGAGCCAGCCAAATAGAACAGGAAAAAATCACGAAAATAGCCTGATCCACAATCAGGGAACTAGCTATAGGCGATTAATAGTTTAAGTCTCAAAACTAAAGGTGCTGAGTCCTTAAGAATGCTCGTTTACATGGTCAAAAAACTTGTTTCTATTTATCCAAACTTTGATATCCGTTCCTATGGGGAAGCGAGATTAGAGCTCAGTGGTTAACTATGTCGAGATACAACATTCGCATAACTCATCAAGGCGACTCGCCCCCAACAGAATCATCGTTCGCTCCAGTTCCTGGGCGATCAGGCTAAGCACCTGTGCAACACCCTGTTCGCCACCTTGAGCCAAACCATAGGCCACGGCGCGCCCCAAGAATGCGCCACTTGCTCCGCAAGCAATGGCTCTGGCGACATCCGAACCCCGCCGAAAACCACTATCAATAAACACCGGCATCTGCGTTTTGACGACATCCATGATTTGCGGGAGGACACTGATTGTTGAAGGTGCGCAGTCCAGTTGTCGGCCACCGTGATTGGACACAATCAGCCCATCGACACCGTAATGCAAGGCCTGACGTGCATCTTCAGAATGGAGCACACCTTTGACCAGCAACGGACCGTCCCACTTGGAACGTAGCCAGGAAACATCATCCCACACCAGACGACGGTCCATACTCCGTGCCAGCAAGGCCGCTTGCGCCTGGGCTGAACTGGCCCCTTCTGTAGGCATCAAGTTGACGAACTGGGGCTGTCCCGCCCAGGCTTGGCGCCACAACCAGCGCGGCTGCGAAGCCATATCCAGCAATAAGCGGGGGCCTGGACGGAACGGCAGTTTGAAGCCATGGCGTATGTCCTTTTCTCTATAGCCGCCTACAGGCACATCGACGGTCAAAACCAAGGCCTCGAACCCGGCTTGGCGGGCGCGATCCAGAATGGAGTTGGCCATGCCTCTGTCTTGCATCACATACAACTGCATCCAGCATGGGCCTTCACAGGCCTCACGCACTTGTTCCAAAGGGCTATTGGAGGCGGTGGACAAAATGTACGGCAAGCCCGCCTTGCCTGCGGCACGCGCCGCGTGCAGATCCCCACGTGGACGCACGACATCGATCAAGCCAACGGGAGCGACACCAAAAGGCGCAGCCCATCGGCGTCCAAAGACCTCTATTTCTGTTGATACCGCCGACGTATCACGCAGACTACGTGGCGATAAAGTCAGAGCCTGCAAATCTGCCTGATTGCGTGCCAGACAAAGCTCATCCTCCGCCCCGCCTGCGACATAATCATAGACAAAGCGTGGCAGGCTACTTTGAGCCGCTAACTGAAAATCCTGAATATTGAGCCGCATGATGCAAGCTGTCTCCCACCTGATGCCGGGCGTTCAAGACCCGATTCAATTTAATTGTTTAAGCATCAAGTATATAGTTGAAAGCACCGCTCCATGCAAAGAAAACACGTCTGTTTCTGCTCAGCCAAAGGAGAAAGTTTTGGCAAGAACAGGCGACCAATCTGACGACGGGCAAACGGTGGATCGTACAAGGGTCGACCAAAAAGATACACCGACACCTTGGCTAGCTAACTCCTGCTCTTCACGGACTTCTCACTAATACGACCCATCTCCAGATTCAGCACTTGGTCGTCAGTCGAAAACAGAGCCGTTATTCCAACCCTATAAATAGGGCAACTTCGTAACCTGGTGCTTAACAAGTACTCAACACTTTGCAAACCAGACAATACTGGCTAACACTTGCTCAGAAAGAAACAGCGGTTCAAGCCAGAAGCTTGAAACCGCTGCATTATTCCTGAGGCAGTCTTTACAATCTAACCGGCGTCACAAGACTGCCTTGCGTAACGAAACGCTCCACATTCTTCACCACCAGTTCGCACATGGCGGCTCGGGTTTCACGGGTTGCGCTCCCTACATGGGGTAGCACTACTACCCGCTCGTTACTCAGCAACGCGGCAGGCACATCGGGTTCGTTCTCGAACACATCCAGCCCGGCGCCGCCTAATTGGCCATTCTCAAGGGCCGCCACCAATGCTTTTTCATCCACCACAGACCCACGAGCGACGTTGATAAGGTAGCCGTTGGGCCCGAGAGCTTTCAAGACCTGGGCAGACACCAGATGATACGTTTCTGGGCTGCCTGGGCAAGCGACAATAAGGAAATCGCACCATTGCGCCAAAGCCAGCAATGAAGGTTCGTGCCGCCAAGGCAATTGGGGCTTCGCACTGCGTGTGTGATAGCGGATTTCCATATCAAAGCCGATCGCGCGACGTGCAATCGCCTGGCCTACTCGGCCCATGCCTAACATGCCCAGGCGCTTGCCACTGACCCGAGTGCTGGGCATGGTCGGGCCGACACGCGGCCAGTCGCCACGCCGGACATGACGGTCAGAGGCCGAAATGCCACGCACCACATCGATCAACAAACCAATAGCCAAGTCGGCCACACAATCGTTGAGAACATCCGGCGTATTGCTCAGCATCACCCCACGCGCACGGACGGCATCCAGGTCGATGGCATCGTAGCCAACGCCCAAGCTACAAATCGCTTTCAGGTTTGGCAAGGCATCAATCAGTGCCTTGTCTGCACCCTGCGTTCCGGTGGTGATCAGCACCGTGAATTCAGCTCCGTGCTCACGCAAGAACGCCGCTTGATCAGGCGCATCGCTCAGGGTTTCGACCGGGCACAAGGCGGGCAGTTTGCCCGCCAGCGGTGATGGCAAGGGGCAGGCTTGAAGAATTTTCTGGCTCATGGTCATCATTCGCTCGTAAAAACGTCGAAATCGACTTGTTTCAACAGTGCATTGCTCTGGCGTATGACATGCCCCGCAGCGGCGGCTTTACGGCGATAGGCCAACCAGCGGGGGTCAGCCTCCAAGGCATTACGACGGGCCTCTCGGTCAGCCATATCTTCGTATGCCCACAGGTGCACCACCTGATTCAACTCGCCCACTTCCGTGGTGTAGTAACCGTGGCAAGGGCCCAGATGCTCAATCTGTACGGCACGTCCTTCCGTCGCATACAAGGACAGGAAATCGCGCAGCAGGCCGGTGGGAATGGTGTAGGTTCTCTGGTCGATAATCATATTGCGATTCCGTTTTTATCCAAGGTATTTGGGCAAAAGCAGTGAGATGACCGGGAAGGCCAAAAGCACGGCCAGGCGGAAAACATCGGCTACCACGAAGGGAGTCACACCCCGATACAGCGTGCTCATCTTCACGTCGGGCAGCAGGCTTTTCAGGACCATCACGTTCATGCCCACGGGCGGGGTGATGAAGCTGATTTCCGTAACCACCACCACGATGATGCCGAACCAGATCAGGTCAAAGCCCAGGTGCTGCACCAAGGGGTAGAAAATAGGCACGGTCAGCAAGACCATGGACATACTTTCCAACACACTGCCCAGCACGATGTAAATCGCGCAAATCAGCAGAATCACCACGATCGGGCTCATATCGAACTGTTGCACCCAATCCTGCAAATCGCCAGGCATGGAGGTGAAGTTGATGAAGCTGGAAAACAGCAAGGCTCCGATCAGCACCATGAACAGCATCCCCGTGGTACGCGCCGACTCGACCAGCACGTTGGAAAGCACTTGCCAGGTCAAACGGCCACGCAACAGCGCGAACAGGAAGGCACCACACGCACCAATCCCCGCCGCTTCGGTAGAACTGAAGATCCCGCCGTAAATACCGCCCATGACGATGATGAACAGCACCAGCACGCCCCAGACATCGCGCAACGCAAGCAAACGCTCTTTCCAGCTCATGCGCTCGCCGGGAGGGCCCGCATTGGGGTCACGCCAGATCGTCCAGCGCACCGCCAGAAGATAGAAAATAATGGCCAGCAGGCCTGGCAAAATACCGGCAGCAAACATCTTGCCTATGCTTTGCTCGGTCAAGATGGCATAGACCACCATGACAATAGAGGGCGGAATCAGAATGCCCAGCGTGCCACCGGCAGCGATGGAACCGGAAGCCAGCGCACGGCTATAGCCCAGTCTGCGCATTTCCGGATAAGCCACCTTGGACATGGTGGCCGCTGTTGCCAGGCTGGAGCCACACACGGCACCAAAGCCACCACAGGCCACCACCGTAGACATGGCCAAACCACCTTTACGATGGCCCAGGAAGGCATACGCCGCCGCATACAGTTCTTTGGACAACTTGGCTTGAGTAATGAAATTACCCATCAAGATGAACAACGGCAACACGGACAGCAAATACTGAAATCCGCTTTCACGCACGACTGCGCCGGTCATGGCATAGGCAGAAGGCCAATTGCGCATGATGCCAACGCCAATAAAGCCCACCAGGGCCATGGAAAACGCCACCGGCACCCGCAGGAAGATCAAGAGGAGCATGGCTGCAAAGCCAATCAGTGCTTCAGTCATTCTGTGCCTCTTCTTCCAGATGGGCGGTGTCTGCGTTCAGATCCCGGCGAAGCTGAGCCAGCTCCACGATGGTGTTGACGAACAGCATGATGCTCATGAAATAAACAACCGGAGCCAATGGCAGCCCCAGCAAAGTGGTCTGATCCAGGTATTCGGCCGCCGACTCGGCTTGTGTCCAGCTGACCATGGCCAGCAAGGCACTGATTCCAGCAGCCAGCAGGTGGCTGGTGACATGGACGACACGGACACCCTTCTCCCCACCCGGAATAGGCACTAAATCAACAACAACGTGTTCACGCTCCATGGTGGCAAACACGATGCCGCAGAAAATGACACCTACCATCAGTATTTCGGTCAGCTCTACCGCCCCCATGACCGATACGTTGAAAATGTAGCGCCCTAATACATCAGCCAGAGTCAGCAAGGCCAGCGAGACCATGCATAACTCGGTCAAACGTCGAAGACTCGCTCTTAATAAAGAGAGAATGGAGTTCATGCTTTGTAGCTCCGGGACTGCTGGCGCACGAGGCGCACAGCAGGTTCAAGACAGTCTGCGTGTGCTGATCAATTCGCGCTTTCCCGCTGCTTCAGGTCGGCACGGAACTCGGCCAGTACAGCAGGCCCGTCTATGCCCTTGGCCTTGGCGGCATCCAACCATGCCTGCTCGAAGGATGCCGTGCGCTCTTTAACGGCGGCGATCAGCTCATCGCTGGCAGGGTGAAACTGCACCTTGTGCTCTTCCAGGATCTTCATGGCGGCCACGTCTGCATCCCCCCAGGCCTTGCCGCCCAGGCGAGCAATATGCTCACCGGACAGGCTCATCAGAATCTCGCGGTCTTTTTCAGACAAACGATCAAAGGCGCTCGGGTTCATGATGATGCCGTGCAGATCCGCATAGAGGCCACCGGGAAAAACCGTGGCGTGCTTGACCACCGTATCCAGGCGGAAAGAGGCCACAGACTCGGGCGGGAACAGCACGCCGTCCACCACGCCAGTGCTCAGCAGCTCATACGATTCGGAGGCGGGCTTCACAACCGCGTTCACCTTCAGGGCCTTGGACAAGTCGGCCTGCATGCCACCACCAATGCGCAGCTTCAGGCCCTCGAAGTCGGCAATGTTCTGTACCTGCTTGTCAGTGGTGTAGACGCTGCCTGGGCCATGACCATAAATGCCTAGCAATTTGATACCGCGATGCTCTTTGGCATCTTGCAGGTACTTGCTATAGATGTCCCAGG
Source organism: Alcaligenes sp. NLF5-7 (assembly GCF_024266725.1). NCBI lineage: Bacteria > Pseudomonadati > Pseudomonadota > Betaproteobacteria > Burkholderiales > Alcaligenaceae > Alcaligenes > Alcaligenes sp. NLF5-7. The sequence continues at coordinate 1,995,854 of NZ_CP100755.1, read as the reverse complement.
CCGCCAGCGAAGTAGACTCGGCGCTATTGCCCGAGAACGGCAGCATGGCAAACTTCATCAAATCAAAATTGCCGGGATAATAGGAGTAGGAAATAAAGGCCAGATCCACAATCCCATTGCGTACCGCATCCAGGTGCCCAACCGGGTTGGTCACGGCCTTGGTCAGAAAGTTGATCTTGACGCGCCCTTCAGTGGCCTGCTCCACCTCTTTGGCCCAGGGCTTCATGAAGTTCGCCACCAGCACATGCGTTTGCGGAATCCAGGCAGAGAAAGTCAGCTCCACAGGCTTGTCCGCTTTTGCGGGACCAGCTGCCACTGCCAGGCTGGTTAAGGCCATACCCAACAGGCGAGAAATCCATCGGTTCTTCATGGGGAAATCCTTTTTTGGTGGTAGATCGTTATAGGTATAGTTAGCCAGGCCCGTCAGGAGACAAGGGCCTGCTCAATCAAGGTTTCGGCATCGCCGTCATGGTGCATACCCAACTGCGTGGCGATTGCCGTTGTCAAAGGCGGCCACTGGGCAAACTGCTGGTCAAACTGAGGGTTGGACTGAAAGCTCAATCCCGCATCGGCCCCCCGGCCATAGCGGGATTTGGCAGCCTGTACCAGGTCTGCCACCTGAAGACGCTGGGCGGGAAGATTCCACACTCGGCTAGCGGGCAAGCGAGCGGCTTCCAGGCTCGCTGTTGTCAGAAGGTGCCGCACACAGGCGGGCAAGGAAAGCAGCCAGATCCAGCCTTGGGGGCCGATGGGGCACTCGTAAGTGCTTCCAGCAGCCAAGGCATGGATCAAAGAGCTGGCAAATGAAGACAAGGCTGTTTCAGCAGTCATGGGGCGGGCAACCACAGTAGGCAAGCGAACCGAGCGGCCATCCAGAAAACCCCGGCGGCTGTAATCGGCAAGCAGCAGTTCCACCATCCGCTTCTGCGTTCCGTAACTTAAAGTGGGTGCGACGGGCGTGTTGTCATCCACATGCTGGGGCAGTGGCGTACCAAAGACACCGATACTGCTGGCATACACCACAACGGGACACTGGCCTTGCTGTCGCAGATGCTCAAACAAGCCTATCGTGCCGTCTATATTGACGCGCAAACCCAGTGCAAAATTCTCTTCAGCCAGCCGACTGGTCACCGAGGCCAGATGGAAAACCGTGTCGGGTGCTGGCCTTAGCACCGCCTCCAGCACGGCTTTATCGGACAAGTCACCACTAATGCAGCGCAGCCCAGGCAAATGGTGATAGCCTTGCTCTTCAAAATCCAGATCCGTCAGCGTCAGGCTTTGAATCTCATTAGCCGCAAGCAGTTTGGCCGCCGCACGAGCAAGCGCTTGACCGATGTAGCCGTTGGCGCCGGTAATCAAGACGTGCTTCATGGCTTATCTCCCGGCAGCCTGCATGCAAGCAGCATCACGCTGACGTGGCGCAGCCAGCACACCACGATCACGCAAGGGCTGGCACCAAGCCAAACCTTCTGAAGGCAAGCCGCGAGGCTGATACTCGCAACCCAGCCAACTGTCGTAAGCCAAGGCGGGCAAAGCGGCTACGCCTGCCAGCAAATCATGCTGTGCAATATCAGGCTCGTAGCGACCATCGGCACCCGCGATCTGCACATAGCCAATCCAGGGAGCACAGGTCGCCACGCTGGACGGGACATCCAGGCTTTCTTTGACGCAGTGGTAGTAATCAAACTGCAGACGCAGGCGCGGGGAATTGAAATGCTGGAGCACCTCAATGACCTGCTCGGGCAAATAATAGAAATACCCGGCCATATCGCTGCGGTTGAGCGCTTCCAGCGTCAGCACCAGATCATCCGCTTCAGCCAAGGCCAAAGCCTGTTCCAGATTGCCAAGCAGTGCAGCCCGGCAATCTTCCTGCGCGAAGGGGCTGACATCGCCCGCCATCACATGGATACGGCGGCAGCCGGTAGCCTGTGCCACAGCACGGGCGCGATCAAAAGCTTCCTGGAACTGTACCTGTGCGCCGGGAATGGCCGCCCAGCCCAACCTGCCCTGCCCCTCGCCTATCGGCGTATTGATCAGTGTCAGTTCCAGCTTGGCGGCTTTCAACTGACTGGCGTACCAGTCGGGTGCATAGTCATAGGGCAGTAAAATCTCGACGCCCTGAAAACCGTCAGCCGCTGCAGCCTCGAAACGTTCGCTCCAATCCAGATGCCGATACAACCAGCTGAGATTAGCGGATAGTTGCATGGGGCCGCCTGTCTTATGCGTCTATCTGGCGAAGGAAGGCATCACGCTGCTCAGGCAGCACAACGCTGACCAAGGCAGACACTTCGGCCTGACCCAAACCCATGGCGCTTGCCACGCGCAACATTTGCTGCACGCTGGCCGCAACCGGCATAGGCGCACCGCTTTGTTGAGCATTGGCGATCAAGGTATCGATATCCTTGAGCATGGTGGACAGCGCACCGATGCTTTTTGCCTGGGCTTCTATCATGCGCGGAGCAAAGATCTGCAAAGGCTTGGAATCCGCCCAACCGCCCGCCAGCGCCGGGGCCAGCTTGTCCACATTGATGTTATTGCGCTGGGCAAAGCCAATGGCTTCGGCCAACGCCGCAATCGAGGTCGCCACGATGGCCTGGTTGCACAGCTTGGTCGCCTGCCCGGTACCGGAAGGCCCCATATGCGTGATATTGCCGGCATAGGCGCGCATGGCGGCCTCGGCTTCAGCCATATGGGTTTCACTACCGCCCGTCATGATGGCCAGGGTACCGGCCTCCACGCCGGGAATACCGCCAGACACCGGAGCATCAATCCAGTCCGCTCCGCAACTTTCCAGCAAACGGGCGGCCAATTTGCGTGTGGCCTCAGGGTCAATACTGGAATGATCCACCAGCCATTTAAGGCCCACAGCCTGAGCAATCCCGTCCGCACCGAACACCACGGCCTCGGCAGCCTTGGCATCAAACAGGCATAACAAGACGCCGTCGGTGCCTTCAGCCGCTTCACGTGGCGTGCCCACAATCTGCGCGCCGAGCGCTGCCAGCGGCTCGGCCTTTTCCCTGGAGCGATTCCAGACTTTGACCTCGTGACCCGCTTTCAACAGGCGCTGCAACATGGCAGCACCCATCAATCCCAAACCGCAAAAACCGAGTTTCATCTTATACGTCCTCAAGCTGTTCTTGCGGCCACTCGGCAGCACCCGAATGGGTCACTGCCCCTTCATTGGTCGGTCCAACCAGGCGTGCGTACTTCTCCAGCGCGCCAGCCAAACGATCTCGTACGTAGGGTTTCCATTGCTCTCTGCGTGCAGCCAGCTCCTCGTCGGACACATGCAGCTGCATGCTGCTTTGCGTGGCATCGATAGTGATACGGTCGCCGTCGCGCACCAAGCCGATGTTCCCACCGGCGGCCGCTTCGGGGCTGGCATAGCCGATACACATGCCGCGTGTCGCGCCGGAGAAACGGCCATCGGTCAGCAGTGCCACTTTCTCGCCATTGCCATGGCCGTAAATAGCGGCGGTAACGCTTAACATCTCGCGCATGCCGGGGCCGCCTTTGGGCCCTTCGTTGCGGATGATCAGTACATCGCCAGTCTCGTAGGCCTGCTTGGATACCACGGCCATGCAATCTTCCTCGGTTTCAAAGACGCGAGCACGGCCTTCAAAAACCAGAGACTTCAAGCCGGCAATCTTCAGCAAGGCGCCATCGGGGCACAGATTGCCCTTGAGCACGACCAGACCGCCCGACGCATGGATGGGCTGATCGCTGCTACGCACGATACGGCCATCCACATCGGGGAAGCTCTCCAGGGCTTCGGCCAAGGTTTCGCCGGTAATGGTCAATACATCGCCGTGCAGGTGGCCGCTTTTCAACAGTGCCTTGAGCACTACAGGCACGCCGCCAATCACGTCCAGATCGCGGGCCAGATAACGGCCGCCGGGCTGCAAATCGGCAATCAGTGGCGTGCGGTTGAACACCTCGGCCAAGTCATCCATGGTGAAGCGAATGCCCACTTCGTGTGCAATGGCAGGGATATGCAAGGCCACGTTGGTCGAGCCGCCAGTCGCTGCAACAGCCGCTGCGGCATTTTCGAGGCTCTTGCGGGTGATGAGATCACGCGGCAAAGGACCCCCGTTTTCCAGAATCTCCATCACGCGGCGACCGGCTCGGCGAGCCAGTGCGTGCCGCTGGCTGTAAACCGCCGGGGTGGTCGACGAACCCAGGAAGGACATGCCCAAAGCCTCTGCCACCATACCCATGGTATTGGCGGTGAACTGGCCCGGACAGGAGCCCACGGTCATGGCACAGGTGCGCTCAATGCCGTGCAGTTGCTCCAGGGAAATCGCCCCAGTCTGATAACGACCCACACCCTCAATGGCAGTCAGCACCGTGTTTTCAGTGCCATCGGGCGAGTAGCCTGGCAACATGGAGCCACCGTAAATGAAAACCGAAGGGACATTGAGGCGCGCCATGGCCATCAGGGTGCCGGGCAGCGTCTTGTCGCAACCGCCCAAACCAACCAGAGCGTCATAGGCATGGCCACGCACGGCTATTTCCATGCTGTCGGCAATCATCTCGCGCGAGACCAGGCTCATGCGCATGCCAGCGTGGTTCATGGAGGTGCCATCGGACACGGAAATCGTGTTCATCATGACGGGTACGCCACCACCTTGGGCTACACCCAGGCGAACGCTGTCTGCTTGTGGGCCCAGCGATTTGGAACAGGGTGTGTTGTCTCCGGCGGTTCCAATGATGGCGACCATCGAACGGTCCAGATCATCATCGTCCAGGCCTGTTGCACGCAGAAAGGCTCGGTGTGGGGTGCGAGTCACTCCCTCGGTCACTGCTTTTGATCTATGTTTTTTTAGCATGGTCTTTGGTGGTGATGAGTAGTTGAGAGATCGACTTAATCGGCCAGGTCCAAGCGGTCGAAGATCCAGGAAACATCTTCCTGAATGTATTGGCGCGCCTGGGCAAAATTGCCCGCGCGCAGCGCTTTGACGGTGGATTCGTGCAGGTGATCGGCAGAGTCTTCGTTGTGTAGCTGCTCGCGGGTTTCACGCAAGTAAGCGCCCGACTGCAGCCACAGGCTCTCGATCATGGCGAGCATGACGGGAGACTGAGCGGCTCCGTAAATCGTGAAATGAAAGATCCGGTTTTTTTCCAGACTGCTGGCCACGCCTTTGGGCGTGCGGCGCTCTTGGGTGATTTCTTGCGCCAGTTGTTCCAGCTGATCCAGCACGGACGGAGTCAGGAAAGGCCCCGCCCATTCGGTGACGGTGCCTTCGATCAAAACACGGGCGCGGCGAATATCGCTCAGGCAGGCTTTGGTGATCAAAGGAACACGGGTAGTGCCGTTAGGCAAAGGCTCCAGCCCCTGCTGTGCCACCAGACGGCGCAATGCTTCGCGCACGGGCATGGTGCTGGTGCCCAGCGCATCGGCCAGGTACTGAATGCCAAGCACTTGGCCCGCACGGTACTCACCGTGCATCAGCTTGTTACGTAGGGCTTGATAGACCGCTTCGTTGACGGATTGCCGAACGATGGGTTGAAAAGCTTCGAGCGGAGCGCTTGTGCTTGCAGCATCTGAATGTTTCATTAAATTCCGTCACAACGTGAATTCGAGCAAAGATTTGTGATTTTTGATCAATTCTAAGGACGGACTTCTACGACAACAAATCAGAGCTAACCCTTAGCCACCTGATTCGTGATGAGCGACTCGACACGCTTTGTGAGCGAGCCGCGCATCAGCTTTTGCAGAGCACTTGATCAGGCTGCAGAGCCGGCCATTGCTGGGATTGGCAGCGCGTTAAGGCCCTTGAATTCCTGCAAGGAAAAACTGGTCTGCGCTTGCCGAACACCGGGTAAACGATGCAATTTTCGTTGCAACAATTCCGAATAGCTGTCCAGATCCTTGGCCACGACCATCAGCAAAAAATCCGCCGGACCGGCAATGCCGTGGCACATCACCACCTCCGGAATATCGCGCACGGCCTCCACAAATTGCACCGAACGCTCTTCATTTTGAAAGTCCACACTGATGCTGACAAAGGCCACCACGCCATAACCCAGGCCACGCCGATCCAGCCGGGCGTGGTAGCCTGAAATAAGCCCGGCTTCTTCCATACGTCGAATCCGGCGCCAGCAAGGCGACTGCGATATGCCCACTTTTTGTGCCAGCTCGCTTGTTGTCAGCCGGGCGTTTCCTTGCAGCTCGGCTAGCAAACTGCCATCCACCTGATCCAGTTCTATTTGCATAAAAAAACCCGTTTTTTAAGTTTTTCAGAAAAAGTTATGCTTCTATAAAAAACAGCTTGGCGCAAGACCCTTAAATCCATAAGATCAACGCATAAATTTAAGTGGGATGAAATTATGAAACCACAGACCCATTTCAGCTTTACCCCTATGCCCGCCTACTCAGGTGACCGCATCCTGCCGCTGATGGAGACCTTCGGGCAAGATGCATTGCAAACTCCCCTCGGCGCGCAACGCGACTTTGATTTTCTATCGACCCACGCGACCTGTTCCACAGGTCGCGCAGATCATTATTAACGTACCGGGAACAGAACAAATGAATGCTTCCAAAGCATCGGCTGACAAGGGAATCAGCGAGACAGAGCGCATTGTTTCGGAAGAAAAAGCGCAGTTGGACTTCAGCCAATCCATGAGCTATGGCGACTACTTGCACCTGGACGAGGTGCTGGGCGCTCAACACCCGCTCTCGCCTGCCCACGACGAAATGCTGTTCATCATCCAGCACCAGACCAGCGAACTCTGGATGAAACTGATGCTGCATGAAGTGACCGCCGCCACTGCAGCCATCGCAGCCGACCGCTACGCCGACACCTTCAAGATGATGGCGCGGGTCTCGCGCATCATGGAGCAGCTGGTCAGTGCCTGGACCGTGCTCTCGACCATGACCCCGCCGGAATACACGGCGATGCGCCCTTATCTGGCCAGCTCCAGCGGTTTTCAAAGCGCGCAGTATCGCTGCATTGAATTTGCTCTGGGCAACAAGAATGCGGCCATGCTCAAGCCCCATGCCCATAGGCCAGACCTGCTCCAGATGGTCGACAAGGCGTACCGTGCCCCTTCGCTCTATGACGAGTCGCTACGCCTGCTGGCCCGCCAGGGCTTTGCCATTCCCGCCGATCACCTGGACCGTGACTGGACACAGCCCTACGAAGCCAGCCCCGAGGTGGAAGCTGCATGGTTGGAGGTCTACCGTGACCCGCATGCACACTGGGATCTATACCAGCTGGGCGAGAAGCTGACCGACATTGAGGACGCCTTCCGTCTTTGGCGTTTCCGCCATGTCACGACTGTTGAGCGCGTCATCGGCTTCAAACGCGGCACGGGCGGCACAGGCGGCGTCAGCTACCTGCGCAAGATGCTCGATGTGGTGCTGTTCCCTGAAATCTGGACTGTTCGGACCGCGCTGTAATGCAGGCTCCACACGACTTACTCTCCGCGCAGGAGCGCGAACGCGAATATTCGCCCAGCTCCTGTATAGGCGGGAACTACGCGCCCTACATCGAGGACTACGCCACACTTAGCGCAGCAGCTTTGCAAAGCGGAGCTCGGCATGCCGAGCTTGCCTATGGCAATGCCGCTGCGCATAAGCTTGACCTCTTTTTACCTGCACCCCACGACTCGGAATCCCTCCCGCCGCTGCTGCTGTTTATTCATGGCGGCTACTGGCAGGAGCTTTCCAAGGCTTCCTCTGTATTCTCGGCCCCGAACTGCACCGAGGCCGGCATTGCCTTTGCCGCCATTGATTACACCTTGGCACCGCAAGCCTCTGTCCACGACATGGTGCTGGAGTGCCGCCAGGCTCTGCGCTGGCTGCATCAACATGGCGAAGAACTGGGCTTTGACCCGCAACGCATCGTCGTTTCCGGCAGTTCTGCCGGCGCGCATCTGGCTGCCATGTGCTGCTTGCGTGGATGGAAAGATGATGCCGATTTACCCGTAGGGGCACCCGCAGCGGCGGTACTGGTTTCAGGCATTTACGACCTGCAGCCCCTGATTGGCACCAGCATCAATGAGGCACTGTCTCTGGACACGGCGAGCGCACAGGCGATCAGCCCCCAACTGCTTGATCTGACGGGCTTTCCGCCCGCCATCATCAGCTGGGGAGAAATCGAAACCTCGGAGTTCAAACGCCAGAGTCAGGCTTTTGCCGATGCGCTTGATGCATTGGGTGTCCGGTATCTGCCCCCCATCGAAATGCCAGCACGCAACCACTTCGATGTCATTCTTGACCAGGCTCGTCCCAACACCCGCTTGGGCGATGCCACGCACGCGCTCTTTGCGTCCTTGCCGGTCACCTCTACTCGGAGCAAGTGATGAAACAAGTTGTCGACGTCGGGCTGCCACCCCTGAAGCAAGCGTTTTCCTGGGCCGTCAAAGCCAAGGGGGAAATGCTGTTTACGGTGAACGGACCTGTCCGGCCGGACGGCAGCATTGATACGGGAAGCATCGAGCAGCAAGCTCGCCTGACCTTTGCCAATCTGCAACGGGCCACGCAAGCGGCCGGTGGCAGCCTGGAAAATGTCACCCAAGTGCTGATCTACATGACCGATGTTGCCGACATGGACAGCATCGACAAGGTGTACAGAGAGTTTTTCTCCGCGCCCTTCCCCAACCGCGCCAGTGTTGGCGTTGCAGCCTTGGTGGAGCCGGGCATGAAGCTGGAAGTTCTGGCGTACGCGATGATCCCCTAAGGCCTGCAGAGGCGGACGAGCATCCAGCAAAGCCGCCCGAGCCTTGATCAACAAGCGTGTTGATTACAGTGAGTCAAACGGGTCTTGCGTACTTGGTAAGCCGGTGTCGTCCCCCAGCACAAAGCGCGGGATGAATTGCAGCACATACTGCCGCATGGCTTCGACCAGGCGCTGCGCATCCGGACGCAGTTCGCGGGATCGCAAGGACACCACACCGACCATATAAGGCACGTGGATATCAATCGGGCGCAGCACGACGTTGGGCAGTGGCAGGCCGTGGGCGGTAAAGGGGTCAATCAAGGACACGCCTACCCCTTGGCTGGCCAGAACCAGGCCCTCCAACGAGGAGGCAACCTCGATATGACGGATATCTTCCGGGGCTTCCGGACTGGCACGCAGCAAGGCGGTTGCCAGGGTATGGCGCAAGCGGTGGCGGTTCTGGATGGAAATCAGGGGGGTGCCCTGAATATCACTGAGACGCACCAGTTCCTGTTTGGCCAGGGGATGATTGACGGCCATGCCCAGCAGGCAGGGGCTTTGACCTGACCAATGCAAGGTGCAGCCATCAATGTCCAGCGGCAAACTGGTCACCGCCAGATCTGCCCGTCCTTCGTCAATGGCTTGCACCACCTCTTCCGGTTTTACCGTATCAATAATCAGCTTTTGCTTGAAGGCCGGATCGTGCTGCTCCATGATGCCCAGCGCTTGCGGCACCAAGCCAATCGCCAAGGCGTGAGTAGTCACAATGCGCAGAGGTCGCAGGCCCCCACGGGCGATTTCCAGAGCGCGGCTTTGCAGCACCTCCAGATTCATCAGCACGGGCCGGGCTTCCAGATAGAACTCGCGCCCTTGTTCAGTCAAGGTGACCTGCGGACGGGTGCGGGTAAAAAGCCTGAAGCCCAGTTCCTGTTCCAGCTCCTGGATCTGGCGGCTAACCACTGGCTGAGAGCGGTCCAGCAGTCTGCCAGCAGCGGTAACACTGCCAGCAGACATCACCGCTGCAAAGGCTTCTAATTGGCGAATTTCCATGTCGTTCTATGTGAATGCCGCATTTATCAACACGGAATATTCTAATGCGGAATAGTTAGCCGGACTAGCGTTTCACACCGAAACATTGATCCAGCGTGGGGAAAGAACCATCACGCACTTCAGCCGCGTATTGACCGGCTGCCTGGGAGATCAAGGCACCCACATCCGCGTAGGGTTTGGCGAATTTGGGGATCTTGCCATTGGTCAGACCCAGAATGTCTTCCGTGACCAGAACCTGGCCATCGCATGCGGGAGAAGCACCGATACCGATGGTCGGAATGGCGATGGTTTCAGTAATACGGCGACCCAGACCTTCTGCCACCCCTTCCAGCACCACACCCCAGGCACCCGCCTGTGCGTGAGCCACAGCGTCTTCCAGCACACGTTGGGCAGCGGCATCTGTCATGCCTTGAGCCTTGTAACCGCCCATGGTGTTGACGTACTGGGGCATCAAACCCACGTGTGCCAGCACGGGCACGCCGCGCTCGACCAGGAAGCGCGTGGTTTCAGCCATGGCCTGACCGCCTTCCAGCTTCACCGATTGGGCACCGCTGATGGCGAGCATACGCGATGCATTGGCAAATGCCTGCTGGGGTGATTCCTGATAGCTGCCAAACGGCATATCCACGACAATACAAGCATGTTGAGTCGCACGCACCACGGCAGCAGCATGGGCCGCCATCATATCGACCGTAATGCTTAAGGTATCGGGCATGGCATAGCCCACCATAGCGGTCGAATCGCCCACCAGAATCATATCCAGGTGCTCGTCCAGCATACGTGCGATAGGCGCGATGTAGGCTGTTAATGAAGCAATTTTTTGTTTGCCCTTGCAGGCGATCAAGGCGGGTACGCTAACGCGGACCTGCGTGGTATGTACGCTCATACTTACTCCAGCTGGAATCCCATAGAGCTAAAGCTTATATGGGATCATGAATGATGCAGATTGCAACATCTTAAGAAAAAATCCAGTCGACGCCTCTATAATCGCCGCAGGACAAAAAACAATAAGCTAATTTCCTGCCTACGTACAAGCTTCGCGTGTCCATCCCATGCGGATTCATGTCCTTTAAAGGACTTTTGCTTTGACACCGCCTGTACTCTAGAGCCCGATCGTTCCCAATGCGCGGTGGTTTCATCAGCCATGTCCTGGCTGTTTTGCCGTGCACTCAACCGAGGAGAGACCTATGTCGACTACCCCCCCAACAATCACCTTCCATGACGATAACCGTGCGCCACAACTGGGCATGGGCGTGTGGCAGGTACCTGCCGAGCAAACGGCCGATGTGGTGTGCAGTGGCATCGAAGCAGGCTACCGCCTGATCGATACCGCCGCCATCTACGGTAACGAGGCCGAGGTGGGCCAAGGGATTCGTCAGTCCAAGGTGCCACGCGAAGAGCTGTTTGTGACCACCAAGCTGTGGAATGACATGCATGGCCACGACAATACCCGTGCAGGCTTTGAAGAAAGCATGGACAAGCTGCAGCTGGACTATGTGGATCTGTACCTGATTCACTGGCCCGTGCCCAAGAACCGCCAGTACATCCAGACTTGGGAGACGCTGATCAATCTGCGCAATGAAGGTCGTGTGAAGTCGATTGGGGTGTGCAACTTCCTGCCCCAGCACCTGCAAACCTTGCTGGACAAGACAGGTGTGCTGCCCGTACTGAACCAGATCGAGCTGCACCCCGGATTTCAGCAGGCTGAATCGCGCCATTACCACGAAGACCACGCCATCCAGACGCAAGCCTGGAGCCCGCTGGGATTGGGCACGCTGTGGGACAACCCGGTGTTGAACAAGATTGCCAAGGAACATGGCCGTTCCGTGGCGCAAATCATGCTGCGATGGCAGATTCAGCTGGGCAATATGGTGATTACCAAGTCCAACTCCCCCGAACGCCAGCGCGACAATATGGACATTTTCAGCTTTGAGCTAAGCGAAGCCGATATGGCCGCCATTGCCAGCCTGGATCAGGCCGACGGCCGTCTTGGCCCGGATCCAGAACTGTTCCGCCTGCCCAAAAGCACCGTCCAGGACTAAGCCCTGGGGCGCACCCGACGCGCAGGCCCGGACAAGAAGGCTGCAAGAAGGGGCGCCAGGGCAAACAACCACAGCAGAGCCTGCGCCGACTGGCGTGCGCCCTGCACCCCACCGGGGTCCACAAAGCCCGAGGCTGTCGTAATGATTCCTGCCAAGGCCGCACCCAATGCCATAGTGAACAACTGCAAGGTGGTAATGGCGGCCGAGGCAATATTCTCCTGCCCCTTGGGCGCGGAATGAAATACCCGCGTCAGCAAATGCGGCCAGGCCAGACCAATCCCCACTCCGACTCCCAATAAAGACAGGTACAAGGCCCAGGAATAGTCCGTGCCTTCACTCAAGCCTACCCACGGGATAAAGACACCCAGCGCTACCAGAGACAGGCCCGACAATACAGGCCCGGCAATAATCATGCGATCCCCGGTTTTCAGCCCCCGACTGGAGCTGGCAATAGAACCCAGGGTCCAGCCGCCTGACATCAAGGCCGTCAGGTAGCCTGCTTTCAGCGGGCTCATGTGGTGGATGATCTGCAGGAAATACGGAATGAAAATTTCCGTTGCCACGGCCACGCTGACCAGACCAATACCGGCATACAGACTGCCCAAGGCCGTGCTGATGGAGTAAGTACCCTGCGGAAACAGGCGACTGGCCGACTTGCTGTCGGCACGCGCCATCAAATAAACCAGAATCGCCCCGCCCAGCACACCGCCCAGATTGATCATCCAGGAAGTAGACAGGCTACCTGCGGACATGACCAGCACAGAAGCGGTCAGCAGCAATACCTTGCCCAAAGTGGAACCGGATTTACGAGTTTCAGGCGCACGCGCATCGCGCAATTGCGTCCAGACCAGAATAGCCAGCAAAGCAGCACAAGGAAGGACACTCCAGAAAGCCAGACGCCACTGCCCCATCTGGGCAAATATCCCACCAATCGCCGGGCCCGACAAGGTTGCCACGCCCCACATACTGGACACCAAGGCCATGACGCGCGGCCAAAGTCGCTCTTCAAATACCAGCCGGATAGAAGAATAGCTCAGGCCCAGCAGCAAGCCGCCGCCCAAACCTTGAATCGTGCGGGCAAAGAGCAGGAAAGGCATGGAAGGCGCTGCCGCGCACAGGGTCGTGCCAATGGCAAAGAACAGCAAGGACATCAAGAAGCTGTGACGCAGACCCAGTTTTTCCAGAACTTGTGGCGACAGGGCCGAGCCCAGAATCGAGGCCACCACAAATAGCGTGGTATTCCAGGCGTAGTACTCCAGCCCGCCGATATCCTCCACCACCGAGGGCAGAATCGTGGTCGCCACGTACACGTTGATCGCATGAACGGCCACGCCCCCGGCCAAGGCCAGTGAGCGCAAGCCATTACGGCCAGACAGGAGTTCAGACCAAGACGCTTCTTGGGTATTTGCCATTTTTCTTTATCCAAACAAAGAGCCGGCAACAGTGCCGGCCCTTCAAACACACCAGTGCGCCAGTTGCACAGGGCACAACTGACGCACTGTTGGGCGTGCATGCACACGCCTTGACCTGCTGCCAGGCTTACGCTTTCAACAAGCCCCGCAAAACGTACTGCATGATACCGCCGTGACGGTAGTAATGCGCTTCGCTAGGCGTATCAATTCGGACCAGAGCCTCGAACTCGATATCGCCCGCACGCACTTTGACCTTCTCGGGAATCTTGTCCTGATTCAGGGCGGTAATGCCTTCAATATCAAAGATTTCATCCCCCGCCAGGCCCAAGGTTTCGGCGTTCTGACCAGCCGGGAACTGCAAAGGCATCACGCCCATGCCCAGCAGGTTGCTGCGGTGAATACGTTCGTAGGACTCGGCAATAACTGCACGGACGCCCAAGAGCACCGTACCTTTGGCCGCCCAGTCACGCGAAGAACCCGAGCCGTATTCCTTGCCGGCCAGAATCACCAGCGGGACAGCGGCATTCAAGTAATTGCGCGAGGCATCGTAAATCGTGGCCACTGGTGCACCATCTTGCGTGAAGTCGCGTGTATAGCCGCCTTCTGTACCCGGAGCCAATTGGTTGCGCAGACGCACGTTGGCGAAAGTGCCGCGAATCATGACTTCATGGTTACCGCGACGCGAACCGTAGGAGTTGAAATCCTGCGGTTTGACATCGTGATCCATCAAGTACGTTGCCGCAGGCGAGGTACGCGCAATCGAACCGGCGGGACTGATGTGATCGGTTGTCACTGAATCGCCCAGCTTGGCCAGCACGCGCGCACCTCGAATGTCCGAGACGGGGCTTGGATCGCGCTTCAGATCAATGAAGTAAGGCGGTTTGCGCACGTAGGTGGAATCATCCTGCCACTCGAAACGATCCCCTTTGGGGGTAGGCAGAGAGCGCCAGCGCTCGTCACCGGCGAACACATCGGCATAACCATCACGATACATATCCGAGGCAATCGCCTTGCTGATCACGTCCTGCACTTCAGCGGCAGACGGCCAGATGTCTTTCAGGAATACATCCTTGCCATCGCTGCCCTGCCCCAAAGGCTCGTGGTACAGGTCAATATCCATGGTGCCCGCCAAGGCGTAGGCGACCACCAGCGGTGGCGACATCAGGTAGTTCATCTTCACTTCGGGGTGAATACGGCCCTCGAAGTTGCGGTTACCGGACAGCGTGGACACCACGGCCAGATCGTTCTGGTTAATGGCCTGGCTGACCTCTGGAATCAAGGGGCCAGAGTTACCGATACATGTAGTGCACCCGTAGCCAACCAGATCAAAACCGAGCTTATCCAGATAGGAAGTCAGGCCTGCACGCTGGTAGTAGTCCGTGACCACGCGCGATCCGGGGGCCAGACTGGTTTTCACCCAAGGCTTGCGGCTCAAGCCCTTTTCCACGGCTTTCTTGGCCAACAGACCGGCGGCCATCATGACGCTGGGGTTGGAGGTATTGGTACACGAAGTAATCGCGGCAATGACGACCGAGCCATGATCCAGCGTGCACTTGCTGCCATCGGCCAGCGTAAACTCCACCGCCGCTTTCCGAGGTGCTGGCGGTTTGTGCGAAGGCACGTCCGACGCGGGGAAGCTTTCTTCCACGGCCTCATCGTAGGTCGCTACATCGTCGCCCAGCAAGTCGCGCACAGCGGTACGGAATGCCGGTTTGGAGGAAGACAAGGCAATACGGTCCTGAGGACGCTTGGGACCAGCAATCGAAGGCACGACGGTGGACAGATCCAGCTCCAGGCGCTCGGAGTAGCGAGGCTCGTGCTGCGGATCGTGCCACAGGCCCTGAGCCTTGGCGTAGGCGCGTACCAGTTCGATCTGCTCTTTGCTGCGGCCCGTCAGCTCCATATAACGCAGGGTTTCCTCGTCGATGGGGAACATGGAGATGGTGGAGCCGTATTCAGGGCTCATATTGCCGATAGTGGCACGGTTGGCCAAAGGCACAGCGCTGACGCCGGGACCGTAGAACTCCACAAACTTGCCGACCACCCCATGCTGACGCAGCATATCGGTAATCGTCAGCACCAGGTCGGTAGCCGTGGTGCCTTCAGGCATTTGACCCGTCAGCTTGAAACCCACAACGCGAGGGATCAGCATGGAAATGGGCTGGCCCAGCATGGCAGCTTCGGCCTCGATACCGCCTACGCCCCAGGCCACCACGCCCAGACCGTTCACCATAGGCGTGTGCGAGTCCGTACCCACACAGGTATCGGGATACGCCAGCTGACGGCCTTGTTCATCGCGCGTAAAGACCACGCGGGCCAAATGTTCCAGGTTCACCTGGTGAACAATACCGGTGCCCGGTGGCACGACCTTGAAGTTATCAAAAGCACTTTGGCCCCAGCGCAGGAACTGGTAGCGCTCCATATTGCGCTCGTATTCGATTTCCACGTTGCGTTCAAACGAGCTGGGCTTGCCAAAGTCGTCCACGATCACCGAGTGGTCAATAACCAGCTCTACCGGTGCCAGGGGGTTGATTTTTTGCGGGTCACCGCCCAAGGCCTGCATGGCTTCACGCATGGCGGCCAGGTCCACAACGGCTGGCACACCGGTAAAGTCCTGCAGCACAACGCGTGCGGGGGTAAAGGCGATTTCACGATCGGGCTCGGCAGCAGGGTCCCAGGCGGCCAGGGCGCGAATATCATCGGCCGTGACATCGCCACCGTCTTCGGTGCGCAGCAAGTTTTCCAGCAGGATCTTCAAGCCATAAGGCAGGCTGGCAACATCCAGGCCATCTCCACGAACCGCATCTAACCGATAGTAGTCGTAGGACTGCCCGCCGACATCCAACTGGTGCAAAGCCTTAAAACTATCTACGCTTTTCATATCGGGATCTCCATGGAAAAGTGCCGGCCGATACCATCCAATCTACCCAGCCAGCGATACACATGTGGTAACTGTCTATTGGTCTAGACCATTTCACATCTTACACTCTGGCGTAATCCCCTGCCCTGCGCGACGTCCTTCCTGTGGCCTTGGGTCACACCTCCTCAAACTCGGAAACATTCTTTACGTATAATGCTTTAGGCGTCTTACGACCGTCTGTTCGGCCTCCCCAGCCCCTCCCTTTACTTCGAGCGTTCGCCCATCCTCATGTTTTTTGTTGATCTGCGCCGGCTGATTCTCTTGCTGGCTACTGCCAGCAGTCTGCTGACCATGGGCTACACCTTGTATGGAGCCTATTCAGCGGAGCGTTCCTTGCTGATCGAGCAAGCGCTGGAAAAGAACCGCGCCTACGCGCTGAAACTGGCCAGCAGCACCGATGCCTTCATCGCCAATTTGCAACAGCAACTTCGTTATAGCGCCAATGAACTCTCCCGCTCCCTGAATCAGGGCAACGAGCCCATGCTACGTGACGAGGTAAGGCGCCTGAAAGAACAAAACAATAGCTTTAACTCGGTTTTGATTCTGAATACCGAGGGCCGGGTTCTGGCCAATGCTCCTCAACAGCTCAACCTGCTTGGCACGACACTACGAGGGGAGGGCACAAAACTGGCACTGAAAACCAGGAAGCCCGTGGTCAGTCAGCCCTATCTGTCCGCAACCGGGCGCTTGCTGATCTTCCTGTCCCACCCGATTTTTGATGCGGAAGGCAATTACAAGGGCCTGGTAGGCGGTTCCATCTACCTGCACGAGCCCAATAGCCTGAACGCCTTACTAGGCGAGCACTTTTATCGTGATGGATCTTACATTTATGTGGTCGACCAGCACAAACGGCTGATTTTCCACCGTGACGTCGCCCGGATTGGCGAAGTCATACACGGCAACCCGGCCATTGACGCTGTCAGCCAGGGCGAGAGTAGCGCTCTATCCCTGCGCAACGTGAAAGGTGTAGACATGCTGGCCGGTTTTGCGCCCAGCAACGATGTGAAATGGGGCGTTGTGGTGCAAAGTCCCACCAAAGTGGTGCTGGATGAATTAACGGTCCTGCTGGGCAAGGTGCTGCGCAATTCCATCCCCTTTTTCCTGGCGGTGCAGATCCTGATCTGGATGTTGGCCATGCTGATCGCCAAACCCTTGCGACAACTGGCTCGCCAGGCTCCGCATCTGGACTCAGCCAAGGCCAGCTCGCGCATCGAACAAGTTCATGCCTGGTATTTCGAGTCCCGCCAGATCAAGCTGGCCATGTTGCTGGGCTTGCAGCGTGTGAATCGCAAAATGGGCGTCATGGATGTGGAGCGCAATACCGACCCGCTGACCGGGCTGAACAACCGCCGAGGCATGGCTGTTGTGCTGCAACAATGGAAAGAAACGGACACCCCCTTTTCCGTGCTGACAGTGGATATTGACCACTTCAAACGCGTGAACGACACCTACGGGCACGATGTGGGCGATCTGGTGCTGAGCTTTCTGGCCGACACCATGCGGGCCTGCACCCGCGATACGGACCTGATCTGTCGGGTCGGGGGTGAAGAGTTCTGTATTTTCCTGCCCGATCAGGATGTAGACCAGGCCGTGCAACTGGCCGAGCGCCTGCGCATTTTGATCAGCGAAACCAATAGCCCAACTGGCTCACCCATTACGATTTCCATCGGGCTGGCACACTGGCCCTTGCATGCCCGAGAACACAGCACGGTGTTGAAACTGGCGGACGAAGCGCTTTACAAGGCCAAGCGCAATGGACGCAACCGCGTAGAAATTTGCGATCCTGCTGCCAGCGACGCTCAGAGCAGATCAGCTTAAAGACGACGCAAGACCTTGATACGCACATCCACCTGAATATCCAGGCTCGTCAATTGACGAGCCTGCTCCAACCCTTGCGCGCTGGCTCGGAACAAATGTGGCGTCATCAAGAGCAGATCGGCAATTTTCTCTTGTGAATCAAGGCTGATCTGACAACGGACACGTTCAACAGCTTCCAGACTGAAACCGACCGGGGACTGCAAAGTCTCGTCCTTATCGGCTTTCAAGGTCGGATAAATAATGCGGCGCAGTTCCAGCAAATGGTCTGGCCCCGCTTCCACCTGCACCCAGATACCGCCCGGCTTCAACGCCCGCAAGAACTCCTCGGGCACGGCAAAGCCAAACATGCACAGCAAGGCATCCAAAGCACCATCCGGCACGGGCAATTGAGCATTGCTACCCACCAGCCAACGTATGTCCGAGGAACTGCGCGCCGCTGCCATGACGGCCCACTTGGAAATATCCAGACCAATCAGGGCCAACTGCCCATCCTGATCCTGCTGACGCAAATAACGCGGGTAATAGCCTTCGCCGCAGCCCGCATCCAGACAGGCATAAGGCGCCTCCCCTTCCAGGCCATCTATCAAGGCACGCCACACGCCAGCGGCGATAGGCTCGTACACCCCGGACCCCAGATAACGACGCCGCGCCGCCACCATGTCCTTGCTGTCGCCCGGATCACGTGAACGCTTGTTTTGTACAGGAAGCAGATTGATATAGCCCTGGCTGGCCGTATCGAAACAATGGCCCGAGGGGCAGCGCCAGCTGGGAGCCTCAAACGAGAGCGGCAAGCCGTCCAAAGGACAGCACAGTTTCTCGAACAGGGGCGGGGAAAGGTCAGACATGAATGAGTCGCTCTACGGCCACCGTGGCCAAGGCGATAGTGTAGCGCCCCGGCCTGTCTGTGCCGGGGCTCAGGATGAATTTACGACTCGGTCGCAAAGGCCAGCGCGTCGCGCAGCAAGGCCTCAATCAGGGGTTGAATGTTGCGGGCAGCCTCTTCCTTGTACTCAAAGGGCCACTGCTCTTCCATATAGCAGCACTGTGCCATTTCCAGCTGCACAGCATGGATGTTCTGCTCGGGACGTCCATAGTGGCGGGTAATGTAGCCACCTTTGAAACGACCATTCAACACGCTGCTGTAATCTTTGTTGGCCGAGGCGGTTTTCATCAGACGTTCGCTCAAGGCTGGATCGCAACTCTGACCATTGGCGGTCCCGAAATTCAGATCCGGCAGACGGCCTTCAAAAAAGCGCGGCACGACCGCACGAATCGAATGCGCATCCCACAGGACCACACGGCCATGCAGGGCCAGCAAACGCGTCAGCTCTTCTTCCAGCTTCTGGTGATACGGCAACCAGATGGTCTCGCGACGCTGGGCAACCTCACGCTCGTCCGGTTCCTGGCCAGGCTGGTAGATGGGTTCATCGCCAAACGTGTCCACGGGACACAGGCTGGTGACGCTTTGACCGGGATACAGGCTGGCATTGTCAGGCGGGCGGTTCTGATCCACCACAAACCGCGAATACGTCGCCACCAGCACGGACGCACCTAATTTTTGGGCGCACTCATACAAGCGTGGAATATGCCAATCCGTATCCGGCACCTGACGCGCTGACTCCGTAAAACGCGCCAGCAAGTCCGAAGGCACGTAGGTGCCCGAGTGGGGCATGGAAATCAACAAGGGGGCAGTGCCCGGATAAAACTCAAAGGCAGCAGGTACGGTCATGGCAGACTCCAGTCTGTTTCAGCACACAATCAAGAAGGAATAGGATACAGATCACCCCGGCGGTGCTGCCAGGCCGGAAGTGATTCACGCATGCGCTGCACGCGAGCGGGGTCCAGATCGGCGCAAATATAGCCTGGATGATCAGGCATACAGGCCAATACGGTGCCCCAAGGGTCAATAATCATGCTGCGACCCAGGCACGGCATGGCAGGACCGGGACCGCCGATCTGCGCGGCGGCCAGCACGTAACACTGATTTTCAATGGCTCGGGCGCGCAACAGCACTTCCCAATGGTCACGGCCGGTATGCACATTAAAGGCGGCAGGCACTACCAGCACATTCGCGCCACGGGCACGCAAGGTACGGAACAGCTCGGCAAAGCGCATGTCATAGCAAATGCTCAGACCCAGATTCAGATCCCCGACCTGCACATTTTGCAGACGCTGGCCGTGGCAGAAATCGTCGGACTCGCGGTATTCCAGACCGTTCACCACCGCATCGTACAAATGCACTTTGCGGTATTGCGCCACGATTTCACCCTCTGGTGAAAACGTCACGCTCGTGTTGCCCAGGCGATGATCATCAGGACGGCGCTCGTGCATGGAACCCAGATGAATCCAGGCTCCGGTGCGGCGCGCCAGGCTGGCCATGTGATCGGTCACCAGACCCGGAATGGGCGTGGCATTTTGCTGCAACCATTCCGTATCACCACGTACATCGCTGTACTCGGGAGTCACAATCAGTTGTGCGCCGTCTTTGGCAGCGGCCAGCACCCAATGTTCCAGCTGGTCCAGATTGGTTTGGCGGTCGCGGCCGCTATCCAATTGAACCAGGGCAACACGTGTCGTAGACATACTTTTATCCTTTCGGACCGGCTCAATACTGCAAGGCGCGGGCCGTTTCCAAGGCCAGACGGGACAAGACACCCGCTCCCTGGCCACCGTATAAAGAGGTGCTGGTGCGGCCATCGGTAAAGCCATCGGCCATCACGGCCAGCACCACACTGCGTTCGCCCATCGTCAAGATACCGGCATCGTGACGCAGGCCGGGCAAGGAGCCGGTCTTGTGAGCCAGTTGGGCGATAGAAGGCAAAATTGCCGCAAAGTGACCTCGTTCACGCTGATCCGCCAGCATGTCCAGCCCCTGCTGACGCAGGCTTTCCGGCAGGGCAGGCGAATGCAATAGATACAGCAAGGTCGAGCAGGCATCCTGAACGGTCGTCCAGTTGTCTTTACCGGCCTCGCGCGCCTTCATGTCCATCATGTGGCGCTGCAAATCCGTATGCTGCAAACCGGCCTGGGCGCTCCAGGCGTTGATGTTATCCATGCCCAGCAAGTCGATCAGGGCATTGGTGGCGACGTTATCGCTCAGGATAATCATCAGCAGGGCTAGCTCGCGCAGGCTCAGGCTGGGCACGCCGGGCAGCTGGCTCAAGATGCCAGTGCCAGGGGTACGGTCGCCCTCGGGCAGAGGGTAAACCGTATCCAGCGACAGCTTGCCCTGAGCAACTTGCTCGAGCAGGCACAGGAGCATGGGCGTTTTGATCAGGCTGGCCGAGGGCATGACGCGCTGCGCATGCCACTCGAACAAGGAGGTACCGTCGGTAGCGTAGACCGCCATCGAAATACGGGCGGACTCCTGGGTCAGCAAAGGCTCCAGTCGTTCCTGCAGGCGCTCACGAACCAGTGGCGCATCCAGCAACTCGCTTCCTAAGGTAAACATACACACTCTCCTTCAGTACTCAGACCAGAATCATGAACAGACCGGCGAACATCAACAAATTGATGATCATGACCGCCCAGCCGTTATACAACATGTATTTGAGCTGAGTGGATCGCGCCAGGCCCATCTGGCCGAACATGTCCGAAGAGGGGAAAGGACCAAACCAGTCAATCTGCGAGCTGCCCAGAATAACGGCAGCGGTAGCTGCAGGGCCCACACCGGCCGCAGCCAGAACGGGGCCAAAAATCTTGGCGGTAAAAGTCATCTGCGCCACGGCAGCACCCGGTATGTGACCAACCACGTTAAAGGCCACAATCAACATGCACAGCACAGCGCCACTAATACCGACCAGATAGGGCTGCACCGAATCCAGCAAGGCGTGGTAGGCGTTCAGCTGATCCACCAGCACCAGCACCGGGTTGAACAGCCAGAACAGGAAGAAAATCCAGATCAGCTTGCCCGCACCGGCATACATGGCCTGCAGAATTTCACGTGGGTTCATACCACCGGCCAGACCGGTTGCCGCACCCAGAGACACCATCACGATAATGGCGTAAGCAAAACCGGCCTTGGAGGCGATACCCACCGCAGCCAGACCCACAATGGTGATGCAGAAAGCCCAGGCAGCGCGCACAGCCTTGGGGGAAGCCTTGGCATTCACGTCAAAAGCAGCCTGACCTTGCGAGGCTTCTTCGTACTGGAAATGGTCCTTGGTCATCTTCTGAATGCGACCGGACATGAACCAGCCGGTCAGCAAGGTCGCCGCTGCCATGGGCAAGCCAGCAACCAGCAGATAATCGGTGTAGCTCAGACCGGTCAGACCCGTGACCGTAACCACGTTAGGGGTGAATGGGCCCAGCACCAGACCGGCGGAACCGGCACTTTGGAACAAGGCAGCCACAGCGGGAGGGGACAGACGCACGGCCGCGGCAATTGGAATCACCACCGCAGCAATAATGGCGTTACCGCCAGCCAGCGTACCCAGAGCGCCACAGATCAAGGTGGAGGCCACCATGATGCCCAGACGCACACGCACCGGATTGGACAAGCCAATACGCTTCACAATAGCTCGCACCAATTGCTCGGCGGCACCCGTACGGGCAGCCACTTCACCCACCCCGGCGCCCAGTACAATAATCAAACCCACCACGGCGATGAACGAGCCCAGGGACTCGGCCAGCAGTTTGCCCATGGCAATGGGCGTCGTACTGGTCATGATGGCGCCCAATACAATCGCACCAATCGTGGCCAGAACAATATCCACACCCAACAAGGCGATAAGCGCAAACACCACTACCGGCGTCAAGCCCCACAGGGAGCTTTCACCCGGCATGTAAAAGTGGGTGTACAAGGCAATCGCCATGCCAATTAAAAACACCACCATGGCAGCATTGCGCTTGCCCGTTGGCATTTGTTGCTGAATGACACTCATGTCGTCTCCTTAACGATCCTTCCTGGCCAGTTTTCAAAAACCGGCCTGCATGTGATGCAATCGCCCTGCCCTGGTTGACCGCCCCAGGTCACAGCGACTGTTTTCTTGTCCGACGCGCCGCTTATAGCGGGATAATCGGCGCATCCAGGCTTTGTGCCTGAGCGGCAAAGGCGCGATCAAGCACCTGGCCGGGCCGCTGCTCCGGGGCAACAGGGTGAACCTGTACGCCATTCACAAACACGGTCTGCACACCTTGAGACGGTAAGGTGGGCTCTTCCCAGGTGGCGCAATCTTGCACCGTTTCGGGATTAAACACCACCAGATCCGCCCAGGCGCCGACTTGCAACACGCCGCGGTTTTCCAGCCCGAAGACCGAGGCAGGCATGGCGGTCATTTTGGCAACCGCCTGCTCCAGGGACATCAGGCCATCTTCGCGTACGTACCGCCCTAAAATGCGCGTGAAACTCCCCCACAAACGAGGGTGGGGATGCGCATCCGCAGGCAATCCGTCCGAGCCCACCATGCAACATGGGTGGCTGAAAATGCGCTGGACTTCTTTCTCGTCCATCGCAAAATAAATCGCGCCAGCAGGCAGCAAACGCCGTGCGGCAGTTTCCCGGTCGCAGCCCCACTGCTCGGCAATCTCGGCCAGATACAGGCCATTGCACTCGGGGTGAGGCTCGGACCAGGTAATACGAATCTGGTCTATGGTGTGGGCGCGCTCGGGGATCAGGATCGTGGAGCTGCCCGAATAGGGATAAATATCCAGGGTGGCCTGCACGCCATCGGCGCGGGCCCGATCAATATTGGCCAAGGTATGGCTGCTGCGGCCCCAGTTGGCCGGCATCATGCACTTGTGGTGCGACACCAGGGTGGCGCACTGCGTCTGGC
The DNA here is from genome assembly GCF_024266725.1 of Alcaligenes sp. NLF5-7. Taxonomy (NCBI): domain Bacteria; kingdom Pseudomonadati; phylum Pseudomonadota; class Betaproteobacteria; order Burkholderiales; family Alcaligenaceae; genus Alcaligenes; species Alcaligenes sp. NLF5-7. The sequence continues at coordinate 1,972,175 of NZ_CP100755.1, read as the reverse complement.
GGCCTACCGCCAGCACTTCTTCTACCGACTCCTGCACCGTGTCGCCTTCATTGCGAATATGGCTGGTGTGCAAGGAGCCCTTGGAAGCGGCAACACGGGCCAGACCTTCCAGTTCGGCCGGCTCGGCCATGCAGCCGGGCTCGTAAGCCAGGCCGGTACTAAAGCCCACGGCGCCTTCTTCCAAGGCCTTGGCCAGCAAGGCTTCCATGGCCTTTTGTTCATCGGCATTCGGCTGGGACAAGGGGTCCTGCATCACGGCCATGCGCAGATTCGCGTGACCGACCAGAGCCGCCACGTTGATCATGGGCTTGAGCTTGCGCACGGCTTGCACGTACTGCGCCATGTCTGCAAACAAGGGAGAATCGCCCAGCAAGGCCAAAGCCGCTGCCGAGTTGCCAGGCAAAGGAGCCGGGAAAGCGCTGACGCCACAATTGCCGACCACAACCGTCGTAATGCCCTGGCTGGTTTTCCAGTCCAGAACAGGCCGCTCGATGAACATCAAATCATCATGGCCGTGAGTATCAATAAATCCAGGAGCCACCACATGGCCGCTGGCGTCCACCGATTGATCGGCGTGCCAGGCGCTCAAGTCGCCCACGGCGACAATCCGTCCTTCTCGAATACCCACATCACCACGCCAACGCGGGGTGGCCAAGCCATCAATAATCCAGCCATTGCTGATCTTGACGTCCAGCCTGCGGTCGTCTGTCTGCATCTACGTCTCCACTAACCCTCCCACAAAAAGGGGAGTTGACCGCATTATCCAAAGGTATTATTAATATGAAAAATTGTTTAAGTTAATTGATTAATCAGAAAATGATATGGACAGACTTCCCAAGCACATCACGCTCAAGCACTTGAACGCGTTTGTCGCCGTGGCCCAGGAGGCCAGTTTCACCCATGCCGCGCGTCGTCTTTTTCAAACACAATCCTCGGTCACGGGCCTGATCCAGCAGTTGGAAGTTGCCCTGAATACCACCTTGTTCAACCGCACCAGTCGGCGTGTATCCCTGACGCCTATTGGTCAGGAGTTCCTGCCGCGCATCACCCGCCTGCTGGCAGATTTTGATGGCGCCATCAGCGATGTCATGCGTTATGGGGAGTTGAAAAGCGGGCGGGTCAGTGTGGCCGCAGCGCCGTCGGCCATTACGGATTTGATAGCACCGGCGGCCGCGAATTTCTCTCAGCAGCATCCGGCGGTCCGCCTGTATTTACGGGATGACAACTCGGGACGCATTCAGCGCCAGATCGTGGCTGGGGAGATCGACTTTGGTCTGACCAGTCCCTGGGCGGATGTCCAAGGGCTGGACAGTCAACCCTTACTGGAAGACCAGTTTGGCGTGCTCTATCGCAGCGACGACAAGCTGATCAAACCGGATGCCAACAACACGGTCAGTTGGTCTGCTCTGAATGAGCGCAAGCTGGTGGGCGTCGTAGACGAAACCGGCATCATGGCGGTGCTGCAGTCCCGCCCGGACCTGCCCATCGAAACCTCGGCCCCGTTTTATGAAGCGTCCAGCACCACCTCGCAAGCAGCGCTGGTGCAAAGTGGTCTGGCCATTGCCCTGCTGCCCGCCTTGGCGGCACAACGGGTGTTGATGCCCGGTCTGAGCTTCTCCTTGCTGCAGGCCCCCACGCTGGTCCGTACCTTGTGTCTGATGTTTCACCAAGAACATGACTTGACGCCCGCGGCGGCGGCATTGGTCGATGAGGTGCGAGCCTACGTGAAAAAAGCTCCTTTACCGCCTGGATGCCGCGCCCTGTAAGTATGTGCAAATGTGGTGGGAGACAGGCTTGGGCTCAGTAACAATAAGGACGGCAAGTCGCGTCCCGTTTTTCTCGCGACTTGGCCCTGACTGCTCGACCCTTTCCCTTCGATAGACGAACAGCAAAGCTGGACGTAGAATCGCCTCCAAGCCTCGCCTGATCACAATGCCGTCATGCCAGTGCTCCTTCTCTGGGATCGACAGCACAAGGGCGAACCTGCAGGTCATTGTCCTGCTCTCCAGGAGAAGCCATATGACGCAGTCCTCCGCGGCATCCAGCAACGCCAAGCCGCTTCACATTGACGACATTACCGTCGTAGACAACAGCAAACTTAAAAAAGCCGTAACCGCCGCTGCCTTGGGCAACGCCATGGAATGGTTTGACTTTGGCGTTTACGGCTTTGTGGCCGCCACCTTGGGTAAAGTCTTTTTCCCCGATGCCTCTCCCGCAGTACAAACCATCGCCGCCCTGGGTACCTTCTCGGTGCCCTTTTTGGTGCGGCCTCTAGGCGGTGTGTTCTTCGGGCTGATGGGGGACAAGTTCGGCCGTCAGAAAGTGCTCTCCCTGACCATCATCATCATGGCCATCAGCACCTTCCTGATTGGTCTGATTCCCTCTTATCTATCCATCGGCATCTGGGCACCCATTTTGCTGCTGCTGTGCAAGCTGGCCCAAGGCTTTTCCGTAGGCGGTGAATACACTGGCGCGGCAGTTTTTGTGGCCGAATACGCGCCCGACCGGCAGCGCGGGTTCCTGGGTAGCTGGCTGGACTTTGGCTCTATCGCGGGCTTTGTTCTGGGCGCCGGTTTGGTCGTGCTGCTGCAAACGTCCCTGACCGAAGAGACCTTCCAGGATTGGGGCTGGCGCATTCCTTTCCTGATTGCCGGTCCACTGGGTATTTTGGGCTTGTACCTGCGCCATGCCGCTGAAGAGACTCCCGCCTTTACCGAGCAACTGGAAAAGATGGAGAAAGAAGACCGCGCCGCCCTGACAGAGCGCCCCACGGTTTCCTTTGGCGAGATCTTCTCCAAGTACCGCAAAGCCCTGCTAATTTGTATTGGCATGGTGCTGGTCACCAACATCACCTATTACATGTTGCTGACCTATATGCCTACCTATCTGTCCAGCAGCCTGGGCTACGCCGAAGAACATGGTGTCTTCATTATTGTGGTGGTGATGATAGGGATGCTGTTCGTGCAACCGGTGGTGGGTTTTGTCAGCGACAAGATAGGTCGCAAACCCTTTCTGATGGCCGGTAGTCTGGGCCTGCTGATCTTTGCGATTCCCGCCTTTCACTTTATTGGTAGCGACAGCAATGTGCAGATCTTCCTGGGGCTGCTGATTCTGGCCGTTTTACTGAACTGCCTGACCGGGGTCATGGCCTCTACCCTGCCCGCCCTGTTCCCGACCCGGCTACGTTACAGCGCCTTGGCCGCCTCCTTTAACATCGCCATCATTGTGGCGGGCCTGACGCCTACAGTTGCGGCCTGGCTGGTGGAGCAGACCAACAACTTGCTGGTGCCTGCCTACTATTTGATGTTTGCCAGCGTCATCGGCTTGATTACCGCCCTGTTCCTGCCCGAAACGGCGAACCGCCCCTTGCGCGGCGATACACCTACCGCCTCCAACCGCAAGGAAGCCAAGGAACTGCTGCAAGAAGCGTATGACCACATCGAACAAAGCGTGCAAGATGTGGAAGAAGCCATTGCCAAGGCCGAGGAAGAACTGGAAGCCTTGAAGCAAAAACGCCAGCGTCTGGTGGACCGCCACCCCGAGCTGGATTAATGAAACAGTCCTCTCTATATAGAGGGTAGGTGCTGTCGGATGGGGGGCCTGAACCGCCCCCTGCAACTTTCACAGCGACAACGCCAAACCGCTTGTTCCCGTAGAAAAAGCCTGAATCTGCTTCAAGTCAGATTCAGGATTTTTTGTGGCGGCTCAGGATTCAAGCAGGAGTCCTCCAAGCCATCGTTCAGAGCACGGTATTAAACCGTCAAACCGCCCGACACTTCCAGCGTCGTGCCATTGATGAAGCTGGCTTCATCCGAGGCCAAAAACGCATACACATTGGCGATCTCTTCAGGCTTGCCCATGCGGCGCAACCAACAATGATCACGAAAGCCTTGCAGCACTTTTTCGGGGATGGTTTTCAAAATGTCTGTTTCGATAAAACCGGGACAGACGGCATTGACGCGTATCCCCTTGGGGCCCAACTCCCTGGCCCAGGTTTTGGTAAATCCTATCACCCCGAACTTGCTGGCCGCGTAATTGGTTTGACCATAATTGCCGTACAAACCCACCACGCTGGAAGCATTGAGAATGGAACCGCTTTCCTGCTCCAGCATCACCGCGGCCACGGCCTGAGTGAAGTTGAAAACCGCTTTCAGGTTCACATCAATCACATCATCAAATTGCTGCTCGGTCATGCGTACCAGCTTGGCGTCCTTGGTGATCCCGGCATTGTTCACCAGCACATCAATGCGGCCAAACTTTTGCTTCACATCCGCCACCATGGCGTCAATCTGTGCACGGTCCGTCACATCCACGGTGTAGCCTACGGCGGTAACGCCATTACCACTTAAAGACTGCGCTGCCTGATTGACGGCATCCGCATTACGATCGCACAACACCACAATCGCCCCTTCCTGGGCAAACTTCCTGGCCGTTGCCAAACCAATTCCAGCTGCCGAACCGGTGACTATGGCCACTTTATCTTTCAATCGCATTCCAGCTACCTTTTAGAAATTGTTCAACGCTGTTGTGCAAACAAAAGGGCTTGACCGCAGCCGTACAGACCTTTTCCTGTGGACCTGCTTGCACCAGCACACTGTTTTGTACTCCGATCACAAGCAGACCGCCAGTCACGGTGGGCAAACTGTACACAGACACAATGGCCCCGAAAGGGGCCACTTGAACAGCGGGATAAGGGCGAAATACACATGCGCCATAGCCCTGCTCGGAAACCAGGACAGGCAGCCAGCAAACCACGGCCAGCGTCATCGCAATAGACGATCAGAACCAGCAGCCGTCAATGAAAATCAGTTGCTTGCCCATGGCAGATCCGGCGCAATCAAGGGCTCACCGTCATAGCCATGCACCACACCAAAGCGCTCATGGGCCGCACGCCAATCGCGTTGTGCCTGGCCGATCACGTCCTTGTTTTTACCAACAAAATTCCACCACAACACCAGTTCCTCGGTATACGGCTCGCCACCCAGCACAATGACTCGGCTACCGGCACTCAGACTCAAGCTCAACTGCGTCAGGCCACGGCCCACATAGGCCAATTCATTGGCCTCGAACTGCTCGGACTGAATACCCAAGGTACCTTGCACGACTAAAAAGCCATACTCAAACTCGGGGTTCAAATTCAGTCTCACTTCCCCAGCCTTGGAGCTGCTCAAATCCATCCCCACCATAGGCGAATACATTTTGCTGGGTGCCTGATGCTGTGCATAGGTACCGGCCAGCAGGGTAAAGTCGCACTCGTCCTCACGCCAATGAGGCAAGTCAGGATGGTGGTCAAAAGCGGGTTCACAGGTGGCGTCCTTGGACGGCAAGGCAATCCAGAGCTGAACCGCATGCAGCTTGTCCTCGCCGGGCAAAGACTCCTCGGTATGGCTGATACCGCGTCCCGCTGTCATCAAGTTCACCTGACCAGGCTTGACCACTTGCACATGGCCCAAGCTGTCACGGTGCAGAACCTCGCCCTGAATCATCCAGGTAAAGGTTTGCAGGCCAATATGTGGATGAGGGCCCACACGCAGGCCGGATCCCGACGTGAACACGGCGGGCCCTGCATGATCCAGGAAGCACCAGGCCCCCACCATACGCCGTTGCGAGGAAGGCAGAATCCGGCTGACGGTAATGCCCCCACCCACTTGTGCGCCGCGCCCGGCAACACGTTGAACATGTTTTTCGCCGTTGATGTCTTCGGGACAATCAAAGGATGAAGAGACTTCGGAACTGTGTGTACTCATGGGTCGAACTCCTGAAAACAGATCTGGGGGCTGGGTTTCAAACAGCCAAAAGCGCTGGCCACTCAAGTGACCAGCGCAGCGCCGAAGCGATTTACTTACCGGATGTGAACTTGGTATGGCTATTGATCAAGTTGCGGTAGTCGGGGATATGGTTGGAGAACAAGGCACCCAGACCTTCCACGTCGTTACGCCAGTCGCGGTGCAGTTCGCAAGCCACGCCAAACCAGGTCATCAGCTGAGCACCGGCCGAGGACATGCGATCCCATGCCGAGTGACGCGTAAGTTCATTGAATGTGCCCGACGCATCGGTGACCACGAACACATCAAAGCCTTCTTCCAAAGCCGACAGGGCCGGGAAAGCCACGCACACTTCAGTCACCACACCGGCAATAATCAGCTGCTTCTTGCCCGTTGCCTTGATGGCTTTGACGAATTCTTCGTTATCCCAGGCATTGATCTGACCAGGGCGAGCGATATAAGGCGCATCCGGGAAGGTTTCTTTCAGCTCCGGGACCAAAGGACCATTAGGGCCTTCTTCAAAACTGGTGGTCAGAATGGTGGGCAAGTTGAAGTACTTGGCCAGATCGGCCAGAGCCAGCACATTGTTCTTGAACTTGTCTGGATCAATGTCACGAACCAGGGACAGCAATCCGGTTTGGTGGTCAACCAGCAAAACAGCGGCTTGGTCTTTATCAAGACGTTTGTAGGGCGTAGTCATCTCAGTTTTCCTCAAAGGGGATTGAAAAGATCGGGTACCACAAGGTAGTACCCGGTACTGCCACAGCGCTGGTGGTATCGCGCTGCAAATTACGTATCAGGGCAGCCATCGGCCCTCTGTTCAAACTGCGAGGGCGGCTCACGCAGCCCCCCCAGCCTTGCACTACTACGATGCCGATCCCGATGCCATGGCACCAAAGCGGCCATTATTGAAGTCATCCATAGCCTGCAAGATCTCTTGCTTGCTATTCATGACGAAGGGGCCGTGTCCCACAATGGGCTCATCAATGGGTTCACCACTGATCAGCAGGACAACGGCGTCGTTATTGGCTTCCACGCTGAACTGGCTGCCTGTCCGATCCAGCACGACCAGTTGCCCTTCACGAGCCACGCTTTGACCATTGACCAGTACGGTGCCTTGCAGCACCACCAAGGCGGCTGTCCAGCCTTCAGGGCTTTCCAGCTCGGCAATACCACCCTGATTCAGACGCATATCCCATACATTCATGGGGGTAAAGGTCTTGGCAGGGCCAGCAGCACCATCCTTTTCACCGGCAATGACGCGCACCATGCCAGCAGCATCAGGCAGTGCGACCACAGGAATTTGCTGATCGGTAATGGCCTGATAGCCAGCGGGAGCACGCTTGTCTTTGGCAGGCAGGTTGACCCACAGCTGTACCATTTCCAAAGTGCCGCCAGAACGAGCAAAAGCGTCGGAGTGATACTCCTCGTGCAAGATGCCCGAGCCGGCCGTCATCCACTGCACATCACCGGGGCCGATCGTGCCGCCCTGACCCGTGGAGTCGTGGTGTGAAACCTCGCCCTTGTAGACGATGGTGACGGTTTCAAAACCCCGATGTGGGTGCTGGCCAACGCCGCGCTTGTGGTTGCTGGGAGCAAACTCGGCAGGGCCGGCATAGTCCAGCAGCAGGAAGGGGCTCAACTGTTTTGCGTGTGTGTGGTACGAAAACAGGGAGCGAACGGGGAAGCCGTCGCCCACCCAGTGAGGACGGGGAGCGCTATAGATACCAAGAATTTTCTTCATGTCCATCTCCTTGTTTCAACATAAGAGACAGAATAAACTCGGGACAACGAAGCCAGTAGCCCCCTAAATCGGCCATCTATGTTCCATTTATGGAACGATAAAACTGCCATGCAAGATTTAAACGACTTGTACTTCTACGTTCAGATTGTGGATCACGGCGGCTTTGCCCCGGCCGGTCGCGCACTGGGTTTACCCAAATCCACACTTAGCCGCAGGCTGGCTGCACTGGAAGAGCGTCTAGGAGTGCGGCTGATCCAGCGCTCCACCCGCCGCTTTACCGTGACCGAGATTGGCCAGACCTATTACGAGCACTGCAAGGCCATGCTGGTAGAGGCCGAAGCGGCACAGGCAGCCATCGAACTGACACGTGCCGAGCCGCGCGGTGTGGTGCGCCTCAGTTGCCCCATCACCTTACTGAACGCCCATGTCAGTGATATGTTGGCCGACTTCATGGTCAGCTACCCGCATGTCACGGTGCAATTGGATGCCACCAACCGGCGCGTGGACCTGATCGGGGAAGCGCTGGATATGGCGATCCGCGTGCGCCCGCCACCATTGCAAGACAGCGATCTGGTGATGCGTGTTCTGTCTGACCGCAGCCAATGTTTGATAGCCAGCCCGGAGCTGATTGCCCGCCACGGAATGCCCGGCTCACCCGCTAATCTGGCGGACTATCCCAGCCTGGCATTGGGGCTGCCACAGCAAAGCCATACCTGGACCTTGTATGGTCCCGATGGCGCACAAGCCGTGCTGCATCACACGCCTCGCCTGATTACCACCGATATGACGGCCTTGCGCTGCGCAGCACTAAAAGGCGTTGGTGTGGTGCAGTTGCCTACCCTGGTAGTCTGCGATCAGTTGGCCGACGGCTCTTTGGTGAAACTGATTCCGGACTGGGCTCCACGACGCGAAATCATTCATGCCGTGTTTTCCTCCCGCCGGGGGCAGATGCCAGCTGTGCGAGCATTGCTGGATTACCTCGTCGAACGCTACCAGCAGATGGATGAGGACTGACAGCAACCTTGCCAAGGCACAAAGAAAAACGCCCTGCATATGCAGGGCGTTTTATAGTCCTGGGCAATCAAGCCAGGGGATCAGGCGCCGCCATTAAAGTCGCGAACTTGCTTTTCAGCTTCCTCACGCGCAATGCCGTAGCGCTCCTGAATTTTACCGACCAGATATTCGGTATTGCCTTCGGCAACATCAATATCGTCATTGGTCAGTTTTCCCCATTTGGCCTGAATCTTGCCAGACAACTGTTTCCATTTACCTTTGATCGTATCTTCATTCATAGTCGCTCTCCTGTTTCAACGGGAATTCACAATTAGGATTGATGACGGAACTTTTATTCCGGTTTTACTTTCAATCCCGACGAATCGACTTTCACAACGCCTTTCACACTTTCCGTTGCAGCAACGGCTTTCTTGTGCTCAATTTCACTGGGCACGGTACCGGTCAATGTTGCGACGCCATTATTGGTTTCAACAGAGATATCCGTGCTCTTCAAATCCTTGGTGCTGGCCAGATCAGCCTTGATCTTGGTGGTGATCCAGGTATCGCTGACGGCTTCGCCTGCGCTTGCCGAGTGATCCTGATTAACGGCTGGTTCATTAGCCATTGCACCGCTTTGCAGACCAAAACTCAAAGCAGTAGTCATCAACACACTGGATAGGATGGCGGATTTTTTCATATAAGTTCTCCAATATCAGAAAGGGAATTTTTAATTTAAAAACCCTTTATCCCTGCTATTAAAAGGAGTCCAAATCAATCAACAAAAATTTCGTTGTTTGCGATGGATGGTTCCACCGTAACATTCCCGACCAGGCTGAAAACTACAAAATGCTACAAGCGTTTTCTTTATAAGTATTTTCTTCAAACTTCATACATCCCTATTCACCTCACTTATGGAAAGCGGCTTGTTTCAGGCCAATCCTGGCCATCATGCAGGCCAGACAAAATCCGCCCTGACACGCAGCACGGCTGGTTTCCATACGTTCCTGACGAAGAAACGGAGGCCCCTTTGAGGCGAAAAATTCTGGGCACGAACAGAGCAGTCAAGCAGAGCCTCGCTCACTGGATAGGAGCCGCTCAGGGCAGATACATAAAGTAAAAAATTTAGCAGGGCTGCTAACAAAACCACCGCCTTAGCCGCGATGCTTGTCGCGCAAACACACCCTCCGCAGCCGACAAGCGAAAAAAAGCCAGATCATCGAATTGATAATCTGGCCAAAATCAGAACAAGGTGCAGACTGCGCACTCTTACCCAAGCAACAAAGTCACTATCGATCAACGCAGATGATGCACCTCCTGCATCCCGTAAACCTGCACCGGCAAGCCAGCCTGACGCGCTTTAAGCTGCAAGGCCAGGTATTGGGAATAATGACGCGACTGATGCAAATTGCCGCCGTGGAACCACAAGTTCGGCTGTTGCGTTGGCTTCCACATATTGCGCTGCTCGCCCTCCCAGGGCCCTGGATCTTTGGTGGTTTCCGAACCCAGACCCCAGCACTTGCCTACCCTATCCGCCATTTCCTGGCCTGCCAGATCGGCCACCCAGCCATTCATGGAACCGTAGCCCGTGGCATACACCACCAGGTCCGCAGGCAGTTCCGTGCCGTCTGTCAGTACCACAGCGTTCTCTGTCAGATGGCTGATGTCGGTCCGGGACTTCAGCTTGATGCTGCCATCAATAATCAGTTCGCAAGCGCCCACATCGATGTAATAACCCGAAGCACGACGCAGATACTTCATGAACAAACCGGAGCCATCGTCACCCCAATCCAGCATGAAGCCTGCCTCCTCCAGCTTCTGATAGAACTGTGCATCGCGCTCGCGGATCTTGTCGTACACAGGGATCTGGAAGTCCGCCATGATGCGGTACGGCAGAGAGGCAAAGAGCAAATCTGCCTTGCGCGTGGTGACTCCCGATGCCAGTGCCCGTTCAGAATACAGATCTCCCAAGCCGATCTCCATCAAGGAGTCGGATCGCACAATATGCGTGGACGAACGCTGCACCATGGTGACATCCGCCCCCGCCTCCCACAGCGCCGCGCAAATATCGTGCGCCGAGTTATTGGCCCCGATCACCACTACTTTCTTGCCCGCATATGCTTCTGGTCCGGGATGCTGCGAGGAGTGCTGCTGTTCGCCCTTGAACACATCCTGCCCCTTTATGCTGGGCACGTTTGCCTTGCCGGACATGCCCGTAGCAAAGACCAATTGCTGTGGCCGTAACGTCATGGGCTTGCCATCACGTTCGATCTCCACCTCCCAGGTCTGGCTGGACTCGTCGTAGCGCACCTTCTTGCATACGGTGCTGCTCCAGTAATTCAGCTCCATCACCTTGACGTACATTTCCAGCCAGTCGCCAATCTTGTCCTTGGGTGCAAAGACAGGCCAGTTATCGGGGAAAGGCATGTAAGGCAGGTGGTCGTACCAGACGGGGTCGTGCAGGCACAGCGACTTGTAGCGTTTGCGCCAGCTATCGCCAGGGCGGGCATGTTGATCAATGATGAGCGCGGGTACGTTCAACTGCCGCAGACGCGCGCCCAGCGCAATACCACCCTGCCCGCCGCCGATCACCAGCACATAGGGCTGCTCGGTCGTGCCCAACTCAGCCTGCTCCTGTTGACGACGTTCCTGCCAGGTCTGACGCCCACGGCGAATGCCATGCTCGGCCCCCATGGGGCGGCGCACACCCAAAGGCTCCTCGTGCCCTTTCAATTCCGACATGGTGGTCAGGAAGGTCCAGATCTTCCCGTCCTTGACCCGAATATGGCCGTAGCCACGCGCCAGGTCAGTTTCCACACGAAACCAGCCCTCCACCAGACCTTGGCCGTCGTCACTGACCGGCTCGGCACTGTCGCGCTCGAACCTGGCTGACACGGCGCCTTGTTGCTGCTGCGTCAGCATGTCGCGGATCTGGTCGCGCCCTTCCATGGTTCGGATATTCCAGGTGAACATGACCAGATCACGCCAAAAACATTCTTCGGCAAACAGGGCTGCCGCATCGTCCGGTGCATTGCTGGCAAGCGCATGGGTCAGCTGTTCAAGAACCGTGTCCAACTGTCGCGCAGACGGCTGCAGTTGCTGCTGTGTTTGCATGATTTGTCTCCATATCGTTTTAATGTTGCGCCGGGCTTTTGTTGCCCAGCTATGGAGTACATAGCAAACACCGTGCCAAACCGGGAGTGGCTTGTTTTAAAGGGGCGCTGCCTGTTTTAAGGCGGTGAAACTGTGCCAGCGGTGACACAGGTGGTGCATCAGGTGTCGCAACCTGTGTCAGAGGGCGACTCTTGGCGAGCTACGCCTGCCCGTTTGATATAACGATGCAAGGTGGACCGGCTGATACCCAACTGCCGGGCCGCTGCACTCACGTTATCGCCACAGGCCTGCAAAACCTGCTGCCAGGACGACTCTCCGGCAGAGACGGCTGCGGCCGTTGGGCTGCCTGTAGATGTGGCCAGACGCCGCTCTCGCAAGGCCTCCGGCAAATCCTGCACCTCAATGCAGGAACCTTCCGCCAAGGCCAATGCCAGCACCAGCGCATTGTCCAGCTCGCGTAAATTACCCGGCCACTCGTAGGCTTGCAGCGCTTGCCAGGCCTCGGGAGACAAACCGGGCACATCGCCTTTATTACGCCGATGCAATATCTGCTGCACCAACCATTCCAGATCACTACGCTGACGCAAAGCGGGCAAGGCCAGCACTGCCGCATTCAAGCGATACAGCAAATCCGCACGGAAGCGGCCTTGCTCTACCAAGGCACTTAAATCATGGTGGCTGGCTGAAATCACACGCAGGTCCACGCGCTTGCCAGTGCGTGCGCCCAAAGGCATCACCTCGGATTCGGCCAGCACCCGCAGTAAACGGCTTTGCAGGGCCAGCGGCATATCGCCGATCTCGTCCAGGAACAGGGTGCCTCCATCAGCCGCCTCGATCAAACCCGCACGGCCCCGTGCAGCACCGCCGGTGTACGTACCGGCCAGATAGCCAAACAATTCGCTTTCAATCAGGCTCTCGGGCAAGGCCGCACAATTGACGGCCACAAAATTCCCGCCACGACCGCTGGCCGTGTGAATCGCACGTGCCAAATACTCTTTGCCCGAACCTGTCTCGCCCTGCAACAACACCGGCATTTCCCGCGTTGCCAAACGCGCGGCTTTCAATAGCATGGACTGCATGGCCGCATCTGTGCCTGCCAAACCTCGCAAGGCTTGTGGCAAGGCGGCATCCACGGCTGCCCCATCCATCCCCACAGACCGGTTGCTCAACACACGTCGGGGTTCAATGGCATGGGCAAACAGCACACTGCCATCACGTGCCATAACGACACGCTCCTGCGTGGGGCGGTAACGCATCAAGGTAGGCAACTGGTCCACTTCCAGATGCAGAAAGCGCATCAAGCTCTGCCCCAACAAGCCCGCAGGATTACGCCAATCCACCCCCGCCGCCCGCGCCAGAATGCGAGCACCCGTATGCGTCATGCCCTTGATACGGCCGGAGCCATCAATCGCAATAGCCGCTTCCGGATCAATATCCAGAAACTCCGGCGACTGCGACAAGCATAAAATCCATTCCTGACGGTGACAGGCCATCAAATTGGCCAGCTCAATACGGCGGGTCGCCGCATTGGCAAGGTGCAGGGCCAAACCTTGGCTGGCCTTGGCCTGCGGCGACTGCAGCAAGGATAAATCCAGCACCGCAGCCAGCTCGCCGTCGTAATGATAGATAGGCGCCGCCGTGCAGGACAGGGGCGCGTGCATATGATCGAAATGATCGTTTTGATGAATGGTCAGGGCCTCGCCCGTGTGCAAGCAAGTACCCACCGCGCAGGTCCCTGCACGCTCTTCAGACCACTCCGAGCCCATATACAGACCGGCCTGCCGCAAGGCATCACGCTGTCCATCCGAGCCCAGGAAATCAACCGTGACGCCCTTGTTATCGGACAGCAGCAACACGTAATTCAGCCCGGAGACCTGCTGATAAAGACGCTCCAGCCCGGAGCGCGCAATATTGATCAGGGCTTCGGACTGCTGGCGGTGCTCGCGCAACTGGGAGTCCGGCACGATATAGGCCTCGCAAGCCTGCGCCGGGTCCAGTCTGTGATGCTCAATGCATCGTCTCCAGCTGTGGACCACAGCCTGATCGCGCCGGGACAGGCTGCCCTGCCAAACAGCCGTGATCTCTTGGACGTGTGCCACATGTGAAGACTGCATCAGACCTCATCCCGAAAATAGGCCAAGCCCCGGGCGGGCGTGGCCTATCTTTCAGTGTGCCGCCATGCTTAGCCGCCGTACATGGAGGTTTTCCTTGAGATGCGGTGCAGCAAGCTCGCCATTCCCCTGTCATGTCATAGTCAATAAATCACACATCAATAACCAAAAGAAATTTCCATATAAGAGTTTTTTATATATTCAAAAATCAACAAAAAACAGAAACCAAACAATGGATATGAAAAAAATAATAAAACAATATAAAATGATTAACAAATCACAAAAACAATTAACCGCCTAAGGAAATTCACTAAAAATCAGAAACCCAGGCCAAAAAATGGAAAACAAAAAAGATTGGACAAGAATCACTCAAACAAGCTCAAAAATAGAAAGGATGGAAGCCTTCTTTTCTGGTTATGGATTTGCACCTCATAGGCACGACACATATGCACTAGGCATCACCCTCAATGGTGTTCACAGCTTTAACTACCAAAAAACCATGCGGCATAGCCTGCCAGGAAATGCAGTAGTGATTCACCCCGACGAACTGCATGATGGTGAGGCAGGAACGGAGGCAGGTTTTCACTATAAAATTCTTTATATTCAACCTGAAATAATTCAGGAAATAATTGGTGGAAATCCTTTACCTTTTATTCCTGGAGGTATTTCATCAGACCAAAGAATTGTGTCAGCCATTTCTAATATGCTCATTAGTTTGGATTTTCAACTTGATAGTCTGGAAGAAGAAGATGGAATCTATGATATTGCCCAAGCTCTTCATAGTGCATCACAGACAGGTAGGCAAAGAAGAAAGCTAAATTACAAAGCAGCTGAGCTAGCCCGGCAATTCATGCTCGACACATCCAGTGCGATAGTTACCATGGATCAACTAGAACAAATTTCAGGCACAGATCGATGGAGCCTCTCAAGAGACTTTCGCGCCTTATTTGGAACAAGCCCTTATCGCTACTTGAGTCTAAGACGTCTGGATAAAGCCAAAAGAATGATTATCACTGGCACAGCCTTAGTTGACGTCGCTGCCGCTTGTGGCTTCACCGACCAAAGCCATATGACGCATCACTTCTCCAAGGTGTACGGGCTTCCACCTGGCCGTTGGGCCGACCTAATGCTCCGCAGCTAACGCAAAATTTGCACGATCGTACAAGACCTTTTTACATTTTTATAACTAGCATCTCTCTGAATTCAAAAAAATTACTGAATATTTATTTGTACATTCTGTTTATTTTCTTTGACTTCAAAACGAAATTTTTTACTCACAAATAAGGTAAAAAATTCTTTTAAAAATGCTTAAAAAGGAAAGACCATGACATTTAACAGCAAAGTAAACCCAATGGCTGGTACGGTCGGCGGTACTGTGGGTGGCACAGTTGGTGGAACGGTTGGTGGGACGGTTGGCGGTACCGTAGGTGGCACTGTAGGTGGGACTCTTGGTCAGCCTGGTGTGGAATTAGCTACTCGTTTAACCAAGTAGCTTACCGAGCCACCCGCAAGGGTGGCCTCTCACACATCTACAGGATGAGGATTGCTTTGTGATAAACGCAGTGAAAACCCAAATATTTACTCTATCTAAAGACACTGTCCAGAAACGTATCGGCGATAGAACTGCAACCTACCACAGACTGCTGGGAGGCCTTTTCTTATTGGATGACGCTGGCCAAAATATTCTCCAGTCCTTTAAAGACGGAAAATCGGTTTCAAGCCACCTCTTTACAGAGGGTGCAAGAGATAGAGAAGAAGAGCTGATCCAGCAACTAATAGCAAGAAAAATATTGATAGAAGACAAAGAGGAAAAAACATCAAAGAAAGAAATAAATAAAAAAATAAATATTATTCAGTTAGTCTTAGCCAATGCCTGCAACTTTGGATGCACCTACTGCTTTGAAGGAATTCAAGGCAAGGAAATGTCGGCAGAAGATGAAATAAAAAAAATAGAAGAATCCAGAATCGTCGCTAAAGACAGCATAAAAATAAACATTGAAAACTCAATGTATGCATCTAAAGAGCGATTCGAACACCAATACAGTCCAAAAAATCGCTCCATGAAGCCAGAAGATGGGGTGACCTATGTAGAGTCCGCACTCAACGTAGCGCGGTCCGAGGGGGTTCAGGAGGTCATGGTTCAATTCTTTGGAGGGGAGCCTCTTCTGAACTGGCGAACCATCAAAGCGGTTCTTGAAAGATTTGGGCGTGGAGAAAATGATGGAATGGTTATCCACTATTCAACGGTAACGAATGGCTCTCTAATCACCGATGAGGTAGCCGAAACATTCCGCAAATACCAAGTTGCCGTCTGTGTCAGTGTGGACTCACCAAACAGTCCCAGCCGCCCACTAAAAAATGGGAATGACAGTATGCCCATTGTCATGAACGGCCTGAAAAAGCTACAGCAGCACAACAATCGAGTAGCCCTCAACGCAGCTCTGACCTCTGCTACATGGGACGACTTCAATGAAGGGATTGTAGATTTAGCCGTTGAGGTAGGAGCTAAAGAAATTGGGGTTGTAGTCGACTTTGACCCTACTTTTTACTCTACATACGGTACCGCTAACATCGTTGATCGACTCTGGCATGTTATCCAGTACGGCCGCCAAAAGGGTGTGGTTTTAACTGGTTACTGGCACCAGATTTTTCAGGTCATGCTGGGCTTCAACACAGTGAGTTACCGGGGCTTCAAAAACTGCTCGGCTAAAGGTGCTCAATTCAGCATAGAACCTAATGGATCAGTATTTTCTTGCAAAGCAGGCTCCACTTTGCTGGGAGATATTCGTGATGAAACCAAAATCTTGAACGAAAAACCCTATTTGGAGCACGCGAGCCTACGACAACAGAATCCAGACTTCTGTCAGGGCTGTGAAATAGAAGGGTTCTGCGCCGGACTTTGTCTGGGTCCGTTAGAGAAAAAATTCGACTCAATAAGGGCAGTAGAAGAGTCAGCCTGTGATTTCTATCGCGGCATTACAAGAAAACATATTGAAGCTTTGCAGCCATATGAAATTGCCACTTTCGATCTCAAGCCCGCCCAATAAAGGACAAAAAATGACTCCTATAGCTGAAACAACTGTTCTTGGAAAAAGTGTGAACCACGACTACGCCGAGCACGGATACTGTGTGATCACTATGCCTGAGGTACCCCAAAGCCTATTGAACTCATTCAACGACATGCCAAGAGACATGCATAGTTTAGGTAGGCTTAGGGAAATTCGCTTGACCCAATACATAGGGTACTGGGAAGCAAACGAGTGGGTTTTCGCTCCCCTACCCCAGAGAAAATATGTTCAGTCTGCCCACTACATACGGCTAGCAGAAGCAGGTGGAGTGGCTCGGCACCGAGAACAAATTGTTGGGGACCCAACAATGTTGATTGCTGCGGTCTTAGATGAGTTACCCGTTGATCTCACTCAGATGTTTCAGATTAATGTGAACCAGATCCGGGTCACCGCAAATGCCGACTACAAAGGCATCACGGTCCCCGAAGGACCGCATAGGGATGGTCATGAATTCAGCGTTATCGCGATAGCAAAGAGAAGTAATGTGAAGGGTGGTGAAACCCAGGTCATCGATCCCCAAACTCGCGAAGTTTTGTTCCGCACTACCTTGGCAGAAAACCAAGCCATTCTGATTGATGATGAACGCTTCATTCATTACGCCAGCAATATAGAACCGGAAGAAGGTGATATCGGTTACCGAGATATATGGGTCATTGAAATCAACCGCTGGAAAAACCGCGCATACGGCCCCACTCACGAACAAGCTTCTATGGCCTAAGCATATGCCCGACTCCCCAAAAATAGAAGCACGCCCAAGCCTGAGCCAGAAAGCCAGCTCACTCCACCTAAAGTCCTCTCTCAGAGTGCTTCCATCCGCTCTGGCTATTGTTCCTGTGAGCATGTTGTTCGGCGTTTTAGCGTATCGAGCCGACTGGAGCACTCTTGAAATTCTGGCTGCTGGTCTGCTGGGTTTTACGGGTAGCGGGCAGTTTGCTGTACTACCGCTGGCTGAGTCCAACGCCAGTTTTCTGACAATACTGATTATTTGCGCATCTATTAACTGCCGCTACTTTCCTATTGCCCTCACAACTGGCAAGCGGCTGCCCAAGCCCTTTGTCTCTCGGGTTCTGGTGTCGCACATGCTGGGGGACGAGGCGTATGCCACGGAAAGAAATAACGACACTGTGGCAGAGACTATCTGCATACGACTCACCATATTCACATTCTGGGTAGTTTCAGGGGTGTTGGGAGCAGTCATTGCCAAGTCCATTCCACCTGCCTGGCTGAGCACCAATATTCATCTTGGTTTTCCCGCCAGTGTGGTGCTTGTCTATCTGTCTGCCCTGCAACTGAAGACAAGAATCATCGGCATTTACCGCAAGCAGATTGTGTTGATTGCCCTATGCATGGCCTTGGCGATCGCTTTCTATTCCTTGCTTGGAGCAACATATTTTTGGCTCCCTAGCGTAATGATCAGCGCCCTACTTTTAGATAAATGGAAAGCCCGTGAATGAAGGAATCAGTAGTTCAATCGCCGCACTCTTTTTAACCAGCCTGCTAGTTCGAGTCTTACCCGTGGCTTTTAATTTTCAGTTTCCTGATAGGCTTGCCAAATGGATGGAGACGATCTTACCGTCAGCTGTTTTTCTAAATTTCCTTGTTTATATTTTCATGCAGGAAATACAAATTGCAGCCATACCTGCTCTGCTTGCTCTCAGCATCACCGCCCTTCTGGCTTACTGGAATCGCGGCGGCCTGTTCTTAGGCGTGCTAGGCGGCTGCAGCTCGTACTATTTGTTGAGTACTGTGTTTGTTTGAGATAGAAAACCCAGGTCCAGCATGATGCCAAACCTGGATTTCGCAAATACCTCAAATCAGCTGCTTTGAGGCATCTCCCCATTGGCCAAGCGGCGGTTGATGTCTGCCAGCACCTCGGGCAGATCAACAATGGTATCGATCAGATAATGCGGGCGCGAATCGCTGAACATGGCCCCAATACGCTCGCGTTCGCTTTGCAGCTTGTCGGCAGGCAGCTTCTTGAACTCGTCGTAGGTCAGACCCAGAGCATTGCCCGAGCAGGTTAGTGCCACGGTCCACATCCCGGCACTGCGCCCCTCCACAATGCCGGGCCAGGTGTCATCTACTTTGACGCAGGCGGCCACGTCCGACACACCCAAGGCAATCACGTTGGCCAGCGACTGAGCCGGGTACGGGCGGCCATTGGGCACCTCATCCGTTGCGACCACGCATTCTGCCATGTAGCCATTTTTCGCTGCCAATTCGACCACTTTATCCATGACCACTTTGGGGTAGCCAGAACACGATCCTACTTTGACACCGGTACTTTTCAGGTTGGAGATCACTTCCAGTGCCCCCGGAATCAGGGCCGAGTGCTCGGCAATTTTTTCGATCTGCAAAGGCATGAAGCGCTCGTAAATCGCCGTGACATCGTCGTCGCTGGGGACACGGCCAAACTTGGCTTTATAGCGCTCGGCAATCTCGGGCACATTGCACAAGGTGCGAATGTGATCCCACTTGCCCATCCCCATGGGGCCACGAGCTTCTTCCAGGGACACTTGCACACCAAACTCGGCAAAAGCCTCGACAAAAATCTGCGTGGGTGCAAAAGAGCCAAAATCAACGACAGTGCCTGCCCAGTCAAAAATAACGGCCTGTACTTGTTGAGGTTGCTGATACGTCATCATCGTTCTCCAAACGCGAAATGCGGTGTAAACAAGCTAATGGGTGGATTCCAGATCCATGAACAAATCATTAATAAGTGGTCGGTCTTTTCGTAATTCCAGGCAGCACAGGTAGTAGTCGATATAAAAAGGATGCTGGTCGAACGTGATCAGCCGGGTACCGGGAATATCCACATACTCCGGCGCTGAGACAAAACCAATGCCCAGCCCTTTACGTATGGCATGCACAATGGCCTCGCGGCTGTTCAGTTCCATCACGCAATTGATCCTGATCTGATGCTGCCTGCAACCCTCCTCAATAATCTGGCGGGTGCGTGA
This sequence comes from Alcaligenes sp. NLF5-7, assembly GCF_024266725.1. Classification (NCBI taxonomy): domain Bacteria; kingdom Pseudomonadati; phylum Pseudomonadota; class Betaproteobacteria; order Burkholderiales; family Alcaligenaceae; genus Alcaligenes; species Alcaligenes sp. NLF5-7. The sequence goes on along the minus strand of NZ_CP100755.1, from coordinate 1,952,423 downwards.
ACCTTGCTCCCTCAGCACGACAGGCTCATCCTGAAGCTGCTGAACCGATACCCGACCCTGCGAGCACCAGGGATGCTTTTCGGGCACCACAGCCACCACCGGATAGCGATGGTAAAGCCGGGTGTACAAGCTTGGATCTGATTTGGGATGCGCCAGCAAGGCCACATCCACATCAAAGTCGTACAGCTTTTCCAGCACCTCGCTGGCCGAGGCAAAGTAGGTTTTCAATTCAATATCCGGATTGTTCTGCCCCAGCTTGAAAATCAGATCCATCGCGATAGGTGGCGAGACCGCCCCCACTCGCAACAGGCCGGATTTACGCTGCTTGAAACTCTCCAGCAATTGCACCGCTTCCTCTTCAAGATCAAACAAGGGCTTGGTGATCTCGTAGAGCTGCTGTCCGGCCGAGCTCAGTTCCAACTGATTGCCGGAGCGATAAAACAGCTCGACATCAAAACGCTTTTCCAAAGCCCGGACTTGTTCGCTGACGGTAGGCTGCCCAATGCTGAGATAACGTGCGGCCGAGGTGAAACCGCCGGTATGGGCGACGGCGTAAAACGATCTCAACCATTTGTGGTACTGGTGCATGGACAAGCCTCAGGAGTGATGATTAACGACGTATGAATAGTGCCACCAGCGCACTGCAGGCACACGCAATCAACACAATCACAAAGATCAGCGAGGTATCCCCCGTCGAATCCAGGACGCTCCCGATCATGGGCTCGGCCAGACCGGCGAACAGATAGGAAGAAAAGTTCATGACACCGGTTGCCGTGCCCGAACGTTTGGCTCCCACCAGATCGGGACACAAGGCCCAGAAGCTGGAAGCGGGTCCATACACAAAGAAACCGCACAGAAACAGCGCCACCAGGCCCAAAGTGCTATGAACCGGCAAGGTCCACATCCACAGGCTGGTCAAGGCACCCAGGCTCGTATAGAGCATGATGGCCAGGTAACGCTTGGAGCCAAACAGGCGGTCTGAAATCCAGCCATTGCTCAGCGCTCCAACGGCCATGCCCACTGGCAGAGCGATCGTGATCCACTTGGGATCAATCAGGCTGTCGCCCGTCTTCCAGTCCGCGCCCAGAAAATGGACCGGCACCCAGACAATCAAGCCGTATCGGGCTGCATTCTGAAAGCCCAGGGACAAGGCCGCAATCAGCAGGCGCTTGTTTTTCAGAACAGCCTTGTAACGCTCCCAGGAGGACTCCTTCTCCCCTTCCAGCGCCTTGGCCTGATCGTTGGCATTGGCCACTCCCGTATCGGCCAAAGGCTCAAAACCCATATCCTCTGGCCGCTCGCGAGCAACCAGATAAAACACGATTCCGCCCAGCAACATCAGCAATACGGGCAGCCGGAAAATCCAGCGCCAGTCCAGATGCATGACATCGATCACCACGATCGAGGTGACATACGACAGAATCGACGCACAGCCTGCAGCAAACACGTATAAGCCATAGGCCTTGCCGCGCTCGGACACACCCCACCAGTTGGAGATCAGGCGACTGCCCGGTGCCCAGCCCAGCGCCTGAAAGTAGCCATTGGCACCCCAGGGAATGATCAGGCTGAAAAAACCGGTGGCAAAGCTGGCTACCCAGTTCGCACCACACGACAGAATCGCGCCAGCAGACATGATGCGACGACCGCCATACTTGTCCGCCAGATTGCCATTGATGGCTTTTCCAATGGCGTAGGCCCATAACAAGGCGGCCGATACCCAGCCCAGGGCAGCACTGCTAAAGCCAAACTCTTCTTTCAAACCCGGAATTGCAAACCCGAAAGTCTGCCGCCCGGTATAGAAAAATAGATAACAGAACATCGCGGCCAGCAGCATGCGCCATTGGGCCCGACGAAACGAAGACCCGGATGCCGCCGTGGCCCCCGACAGACTTGTTGCGTGATTCATAACCAGCTCCTTTCACTCCCCCGCTGCTGGCAAGCCAGGCCAGAGGAATGCTCTATTCATGCGGTATGAGAAGGGGGGGAATCTTTCCTCTCTCCCTTCATTCGTTTGTCTCTCGTTTTTTTATGACTCAGGCGGCGATAAAGTTCTTGCCGCGTGCACCCTGCATGGCATAAGTAATCATGGCAGCCTGCTCGTCCGGCCCTACGCCGTAGTCCTCAAACTCGGTCTTGACGCCCACACTGAGCAAGAAGTCCCGCAAGTGAGCTTGAGCCTGCTTGCGATCAGGGCCAAACAGGCTTTCAAACACCAGATCCCGGGATGGATCACAGCCCCAGGCCAGGCCCAGTACAAAGGGCAAGGTAAAGGAGCAAGCAATGCCATGCGGCAAGCCGTGACGCAAGGTCATTTCGTAAGAGATGGAGTGCGCCAGGGCGGTCTTGGTATTGGAAAACGCCATGCCCGCTTTCAAGGCCGCCAGCGCCATTTTGGAGCGCAGCTGGATATTACCCAGATCCTTCTGCAGCAAGGGCAAATAGGTAAGGATGTCCTGAATGGCAGAGACCGCAAAGGTGTCGGAAATGGGGTTGGCATTCACATTCCAGATCGACTCCAGGGCGTGCGACAAGGCATCCAGCCCGGTCGAGACTGTCACTTTTTCCGGTACTGTCAGCATCAACTCCGGATCAATAATGGCAACGGCAGGCCAGGTTTGTTCCAGATGCAAAGAGTATTTTTTCTGTGCTTGCTGATCCCAGATCGTGGCCCACGGAGTGACCTCGCTGCCGGTCCCTGCGGTCGTAGGCACCGCAATCAAGGACTTGGCCTGAACAGGAGTAAAAGCCTTGCCGGTGGACAAGAGATCCAGCAGTTCCTGGAAGGTGCCCGTCTGAGTCCCCACAATCAGCGCCTTGGCCGTATCAATGGCACTGCCCCCGCCCACGGCCAGCACAATGTCCGTTTGCCCGGCTTGCTGCCAGAAGGACTCGTAGACATCCTTCAAATAACTGACATCGGGATTTGGCTGCACATCTTCGACAACATGAATCAGCCTATCGCCCAGCAAATTCCCGATACGCTCAACCAAACCCAGTCCACGAGCCTCCGGAAAGGTCACCAAGGTGACTTTCTTGTTGGCCGCCAAGGTAGAAATTTCATTCAAACTTCCCGGGCCGAAGCAGGTCCGAACCGGGTTGGAAAAATACGCTGTCATGGTTTGCCTCCTTATTGTTACTAGTCATCGTAGAGAGGCATACCAAGGGGGACAAATCGATTAATTCGCACTGGCTATCGATGCAACCAATACCTTTTTTACAGAGGCAGCTCACATGGGCCGCCCCTTGCACAGCGTATCTCTTCTGATCTTCCCAATACAAATGAAGCAGTCAGACTTTCGCCAACTCCGCCAGATGTTGAGCAAAACCTCCTTCTGCCCCCGCCGCATTCACATGGTCGAAATACTCGTACCAACCACTGGCTTTGATGCCAGCCAGCAAAGCCTGGCAAGCTTGTTGATCAGGGAAGCGCCACACACCCATAAAGCGGTGCTCACTGGCCTGGTCAATATCGTGCTCGGTAGCGGTCAGAGCCAGCACCTCAATACCAAGGTTTGAGAGGCCTCCCATCGCCTCCTGAAGACCTGCCAGGAAGGACTGGCGCTGCTCGACGGGCAAGGCATTCCACTTGGCATTAGGCGTGTAAAGCTCGATCAAATAATGAGACATGGGCTGTTTTCCTTTCACTGAGGAGACGTAATAGGGACTGAAGAATTGGATATGTCGCGTTTACAGGTGGGGCAACAAAGAAACTGCGTGCAGCGCAAGACTGCAGCACTGTTTCACCCTTTCCACATGGAACATGTCATTTGATTAGATATCTAATCTTATAGATTACAAATAAATTTCGCAAGCAATCCATACGCGTAAAAAAGCCCGAGTTCAGCATGACGCCGAACCCGGGCTTTGGATCCCACCTTGTCAATCAATCAGGCTGCTTTGGCCTTTTAGAACTGGATGCGCACCATACGCTCTTTAGTCCCTTTTTCCTTGCTGTTACCGTCGTTCTTCACCGACACATACAAGGCTTTTTCAGCGGGGATGTATTCCAGGCTGTTGGGGTGTGGAGCCAGCTCAATGGTTTGCAGCGGCTTGTAGTTCACCGTATCGAAAATACTGACCGAACCCTTGCCCTCTTTCTCGCGCACACCGCCTCGGTTAGCGACAAACAGACGCTGGGATTCGGCGTCAAAACGCACACCAATAGGCACTTCGCCGGTAGGCATGGTTGCCAGGGTTTTACCGTTGGATGCATCCAGCACAAACACTTGATGACCAGCGCTGCGGCGCTTGTATTCACGCTCCAGATGCAGGTTACGCGCGTCATCACGGTCAATCCCCTGGTCCACCCCGAACAATCGGTTCTGCGCCGGGTCATACGCCAGGTTCAGCAACTGGTCGGCTTCAATTTCCCAGACCTGATCGATGTTCAAGGTCTGGCTATTTACCACCATGATTTGGCCCTGCATATTGGAGACAAACAAGCGGTTATTGGCCTCGTCCAGGGTGATGCCCACGACGTTATAGCCAAAGCCTGGCAGCACTTTTTCCAGCTCCAATGTCCGGGTATTCACCACGAACAGCACACTGTCAAAACCCAGGCCCAAGCCAGGCGCGAACACACGGTGGTTTTTCTTGTCCACGACCAGTTCACGCGTCTTGTACTGGAAGTCCTCGGTAATCTTGAAACGCTCCATCATCTTCAGCAAACCGTCTTTGCGTGCCTGGCCAAAATCAGCCGCGTTGATGGTGTCCTGAAAATTGATTTTTTCCTGCACCCGAATGCGCTTGATGACCTCGTTCTTGACGGTATCAACCACGGCAATCGTGCCGTTGAAGCCTTGAGTCAGATACAGGCGGTTGGCGGCATCATCCAGGGCTACTCCAAAGCTCTTGGCCTCCATGGGAATCTCTTGCTTGATTTCCAGGGTCTTGGGGTCCAGCACCAGCGTGCGCGACAAGGTCTCGTCCTTCCAGTTGGGCGAGGACACGTACAAGCTGGATTGAGCGGGGCTGAAGACAATTTCCAGAACTTCGGCGGCAGTCGGTTTTTGCATGATCTGTGCTTGGGTAACGGCTTGGTAGCCCACAGGGGCAGGAGTCTTGGCGTGTACGTAGCCCGTGGACAAGGCCATTGCAACAGCAAGGTACAGACCACGAACAAGATGGCGAGTCGTAATTGGCGTCATAAGGGTAGGCTCGAGATAAAGGAAAAAGGAATTACCACTGGTAGTCGATCGACAAGTGCACGTTGCGCGGCGCACCATAGCGGGCCCGGAAGATCACGAAGTTGTCGTAGTAACGCTTGTCGAACAAATTGTTTACCGTGAGCTTGGCATTCCAGTGCGAATTGACGCGATAGTCCGCATGCAGACCCACCAGGGCATAGCTGCTGTGGGTGTCTTCCAGCGCCTTGCCGTTGCTGGCCGTATAAGGACGGCCAGCCGTCCACAGATCACGCTTGCCAAACCAGTTCACGGTGGCGCCGGCGCTCAAGCCTTGCAACGCACCGGAGAATTGGTACATGGTGCCCAGACGGAAGGTTTGGCTGGGAATGTAGGTGTTGATCCGCTCGCCTTCACCGTTTTTAGTGCTGGCGTAGCTATAAGAAGCAAACACATTCCAGTTGTTGGTCAGTGCGCCGCTTAGCTCCACTTCAAAACCTTTGGTTTTGTTGCCAGCGCCCGAAGACACGAAGGGGCGGCTGCCATCAGGCAATAGGAAGTCATCCGGCACCGAAGGGTCCAGCACGGCCAGATTGTTCTGACGGGTCTCGAAAGCGGCCAGGGAGAACTGCAGGGCCTCCTCCATCAAGCTGCCTTTCAAACCAATTTCACGGTTAACCCCGGTAATGGGATCCAGGAAGTTCTCGTTGATGTCCTTGTAGCTTTGCGGCTGGAACAGGCGGGTATAACTGGCGTAGGCCGTCAGGTTCGGGTTGATGTCATACGTCACCCCAAAGTACGGCGTAATTTCATTGCGGTTACGCAGCTCGTTGGACACGCCAGTGAACTGGCCGGTTTTACCGTAGTTATCACGGTAGGTTTTGTAATCCGACAAGCGCAGGCCCATGATCACATTCAAGGGATCAATAATGTTCAAGCGCGTACCGGCAAAGAAACCGTATTCGCGTGTGTGGACACGGTTCCATTCACCTGTGCGGCTGACGCTGGGCTCGGGCATATAGCCGTCCCAGTCGTAAATATTGGGGATGAACCAGTTGCGGGTATCGCTGACCTGCATGGTATACGTGGTGTCACGTTTGCGAGTGCCGTTAAAACCGAACATCAGCTGGTGCTCGCGGCCAAACAGCTCGAAAGGACCATTGGCCGACAACTCCAGGTTGTCCTGATGGCGATAGCCATTGGCGGCCAGGTTGGCGCGGATGCCTATACCGGATCCGTCCGGGCGCACCACCGGATTCACGCCCTGCCCCAGGCCAGTAATCAGGGCATCGCCATCGTCACGTTGATGGCTGTAGCTGAGCTTGGCATTCCACTTGTTTTCAAACTCATGCTCGACCGAGAAGAAAGCGTTTTGATGCTTCTTGTCCCAGTAGGTCCAATCCGGCACCAGCGACATGGAGCGCGAAACGTCAATACGGTCGCCCTCGCTGGTAAACAAGGGCACACCCATATTGCCTTCGCCTCGCAGCTTGGCGGTCTGGTAGTCGTAGCCAGCGGTCAGCAAGGTTCTGTCTGTCAGGTCAAATTCCAGCATGCCGGACAGCAAATCGTTCTTGTGGTCCTGGCGATCCATGAAGGAGTCCGCCTGCTTGCGCGAACCAATAACACGCATACGCAAACGGCCGTCTTCAGTCAGCGGGCCGGTCACATCCGCCGTCACGCGTTTGTCGCTCCAGGAGCCGTAGTGGGCGCTTAACTTGCCGCCAAATTCTGCTTGCGGACGTTTGCGAATCAAGTTGATCAAGGCGGAGGGCTCGCCGGTAGGCGACAACAAACCTGTCGCTCCGCGCACGACTTCCACACGGTCGTATAAATCCATATCCAGAGAAATAGGATTGAATGCTCCACGTCCGGCAGCACGGTAGCTGCTTTGCACGCCATCCACTTGCACATTGCTGATGTCAAAGCCACGGGCCTGAAACTGAAACCCGCCTCCCACCGCGGCCGTATTGGCCGTCACGCCAGTGGTAAAGTTCATCACATCATCGAAGCTGGTCAGGCCGAAATCGTCCATTTGCTGGCGCGTCATCACACTGACCGACTGCGGCGTGTGCTGGGTGTCCATATTCAAACGAGTAGCGGTGCTGCTGGTGCCATTGAGCGTGTACAGGCCGGTGTCCTCAGTCGCCCGATTCAGGGTGCCTTTGACACGCACGGGTTCCAGCTGAGTTGTTTCCGTGACGGGCCACAAGTTCACCGTACTGGCATCGCGCGAGTAACGAATGCCCGTGCCTGCCAGCAAAGTATCCAAAGCCTGCACCACGCTGTAATTCCCCTTCAGGCCCGAGCTTTGCTTGCCTTCGGCCACGCTACCTGCGCCGACCAGGTAGACCCCGCTTTCTTGCGAGAAGCGCATCAACACCCGGCTCAAGGGGCCTGCTGGTATGTCATAACGCTGTGTCTTGTCTGCCGTCGGGCTGCTTCGCGTGGTCGCCTGGGCAGGCGTGGTACTGGCAATAAACGCGCTACCGGCCATCAAGACATACAGGGCCAAGGCCAGTGGACGCAAAGGGGCGCAATGCGATCCTGCATCCTTGGACAGGGAAAGGGGATCGGGGCGACGATGCATAAGGAGACATCCTTCAAAAACACGGGTCAGTCACAATAAAAACGATGAACCTGAACGATGTTCTTGCGTTGATGTTCAGTACTGAGCAGCCACGGCGGGCTGCCTCCTGCTTCATTGGCCTCACGCCAATCAGGTCCTCTTACTGTCTAAAACCACCAAGTCTCCAAAACCCGGAACCTGCTTTTGCATCTTTTTTGAGATTTTTGGGCCAAAATCCGGCAAGCCTTTGAATCTGATAGGTTTTTATTTTTATTATTTATGACCATCGTTGGTGAAATGCCCTGCTCAATCAATCCAGAGCTTGCACACTGGTCCACCAGGGCATGGGCTGATCGATGCGAATCGGCAATGCTGAAGCCAGCATTTTCAGCACGCGGTCCGTGTCATGAATGGGGAAGCTGCCATAGACCTTCAGATCGGCCACTGCCTCATCTACACCGAGATAGCCTTTGCGGTAACGGCTCAATTCCTTGATCACGCTACGCAAGGCAATGTTGTCAGCCACCAGCACGCCTTGGGTCCAGGCTTCGCGCGCCTGATCGGCGTCCATGCTTTGCCGGATACGCTGCGCACTAAAGTGCACCTGCTTGCCCGCCTGTACCGTGGCGGTGTTTTGACCTTTTGCCGTAGACACCTGCACAGCCCCTTCGTAGACCGCCAGCTGCGTACAGTCCTTGTCCATACGCACATTGAATTGCGTGCCCAAGGCCCGCATATTGCCCTGCGGGGTTTGAACGGTAAAAGGTCTTTCCGTATCGTCCTTGGCCGTCTGAATGAAGATCTCGCCGGAGATCAAAACAATATGGCGAGCCTGCGCGGTGAACTGCACATCAATCGCAGAGGCGGTGTTCAGCCACAGCCGGGAGCCATCTGCCAGCACAATCTGGCTCTGCTCGCCGGTTTGTGTGGAATGGTCGGCGGCCAGGGCCAGAACACTGGATGGCAGCCAGGACTGACGCCAGCCCAGCCAACTTAGAACCCCCGTTCCTGCCAGCGCAGCCACGCTGGCCAGAACGCGACGGCGCTGATGCAAACGCTCGTTGGCCGTGTGCAATTTCTCCACCACACGACGTGAATCCGGCGCGGTACGCACTGGCTCAAAACTGCGGCTGACTTCCTCCACATAACGCCAAGCGGTGCTGTGCATCTCGTCCTGTTTGAGCCAGTTCTGCCAGGCAGAGCGCTGCGCCGCACTGGCTTTGCCATCGCGCAGGCAGGCATACCATTCAGCGGCTTGCATCAAAACGGCGTGGGGAGGTGTAGCGGGAGAAGAAAAACTGGAGCCGTGCTTCATGAGGCTTAGTATTGAGGTTCCTGACGCAATTCGGCGACGGTCTGGCAAGCATGCAGGCTGATGCAGCCCAACATGGCTTGTGCCACGTACTTGCGCACCATGCGGCCGGAAATGCCCATTTCCGCGCCGACCTCATCGTCTGTCATCTCGCAAATGACGGCCAGGGTAAACGCCTTGGCCGCTTTGGGAGACAGGCTGCTGAGCATGGCGCTGATCTCTTCCAGCGCCTGCAAAATCATGGCCTGGCGTTCTGCCGAAGGGTAAAAGTTCTCGGGTGTAGCAGCCAGAATATCCAGCCAGGCCTGTTCAATTTCCTGACGTCGCCACAGATTGATGCACAGGTTTTGTGCCGTCTTGCGCAAGTAGGCGCGGGCCTCGCCAGGACTGGTAAATTGCCAGCGAGAACGGCTGCTTAACAAACGTACAAAGGTGTCCTGCGCCAAGTCAGCCGCCTGGTCCGCGCCACCCAAGCGGTGATGCAGCCAGCGCTGCAACCAACTATGGTGGTCGCAGTACAGTGACTCGACCGACTCGGCCGAATACATGCCTGACAAGGGAAGAACTGAAGATGACACGAGGGTACTCCGCACCGCTAGATAATGAGAATCGTTATCAATTATAGAGTGTGAGCTGCAAAATCCGCTAGCGGTGTGTGTTTGCAGCGACACATAAACTGGCTTTCAGGCAAGGCTCACCCTCTTTCGCAGGATTTAGTTCCCTATAAAAACCACTCGAAAATTGCCAAACGGCGAAGAATGCAAAAAGAGCCGCATAAGCGGCTCTTTACGGTCGATGTAATCTGAAAAACTTATTCGACAGTCACACTCTTGGCCAAATTCCGTGGCTTATCCACGTCCGTGCCGCGCGAGCAAGCGGTGTGATAAGCCAGCAATTGCAAGGTCACGGTGTGCAAGATGGGGGACAGCTTGCCGTAGTGCTCCGGCATACGGATCACATGCACACGCTCGCTGCTGCCGATACGGGTATCGGCGTCCGCAAACACGTACAGCTCACCACCGCGTGCGTGGACTTCTTCGATATTGGATTTCAGCTTTTCCAGCAGCTCATCGCGTGGGGCGATGGTGACCACGGGCATGGCTTCGGTAACCAGGGCCAGAGGGCCGTGTTTCAGTTCACCAGCGGGATAGCCTTCAGCGTGGATGTAGCTGATTTCTTTCAGTTTCAACGCGCCTTCCATGGCGATGGGGTAATGCATGCCACGGCCCAGGAACAAGGCGTTTTCCTTGCTGGCGAAACGGTCTGCCCACGCCATGATTTGTGGCTCCAGAGCCAGCACGGCAGCGATAGCGGTAGGCAGGTGGCGCAGGGCTTTCAGGTAGTCACCTTCCTGCTCCTGATTCAGGTGACCTTTGACTTGAGCCAGCGCGATGGTCAGCAGGAACAAGGCGGTCAACTGGGTGGTGAAGGCTTTGGTGGAAGCCACACCAATTTCCACGCCAGCACGGGTGATGTAGGACAGCTTGCACTCACGCACCATGGCGCTGGTGGCCACGTTGCAGATGGTCAGGGTCTGTTCCATGCCCAGGCTGCGGGCGTGTTTCAAGGCGGCCAGCGTGTCAGCCGTTTCGCCGGACTGGGAAATCGTCACCACCAAAGTGCGCGGATTGGGCACGCTGTCGCGGTAGCGGTACTCGCTGGCAATTTCCACATTGACGGGGATTTTGGCCAGAGACTCAATCCAGTAGCGAGCGGTCAGACCGGCGTAGTAGCTGGTGCCGCAAGCCAGAATCAGCACATTGTCGATGTCCTGGAAAACCTTGTAGGCCTGGTCACCAAACAACTCGGGTGTGACGCTTTCAATGTCTTGCAAGGTATCGCCTACAGCGCGGGGCTGCTCGAAGATTTCCTTTTGCATGAAGTGGCGGTATGGGCCCAATTCAGCGGCTGCGGTGTGCAGATGTACGGTATGTACAGGGCGATCGACGGCGCGGCCGTCCTTGTCCATGATCCACACTTTATTGATCTGCAGATCAATCACATCACCGTCTTCCAGGTAGATGATTTGATCGGTGGTGCCGGCCAATGCCAAGGCATCCGAAGCCAGGAAGTTTTCATTCTGACCCACACCTACAACCAAAGGCGAACCGTGGCGAGCACCTACCACGCGATGTGGCTCGTCCTGACAGAACACGGCAATCGCATAAGCACCGGTCAAGCGACGGATGACCTGCTGCACGGCCTCGAACAGATCCCCGTTGTACAGATGATCGATCAGGTGGGCGATCACTTCGGTGTCGGTTTGGCTCTCGAACACGTAGCCAATGCTTTGCAGCTCGGCGCGCAGTTCGTCGTGGTTTTCGATGATGCCGTTATGCACCAGCGCAATACGTGCTTTGCCCTTGCCGGAGAAGTGCGGGTGAGCATTATGAGTAGCAGGCGCGCCATGGGTTGCCCAGCGAGTGTGAGCAATGCCGGTAAAGCCTTGCAGATGATCTGCCTTGACCTGCTCTTGCAGTTCGGCCACGCGTTGAGTACTGCGTGCCCGCAACAACTGGCCCTGCGCATGAACAGCAACGCCGCAAGAATCGTAGCCCCGGTATTCCAGACGCTTCAAACCTTCCAGCAGCACGGGGACAATATCGCGTTGCGCTACCGCGCCAACAATTCCACACATAGCCAACTCCTGTTCATGGCCCCCTTCGGTGGGCCAACTAATCAATTCAATCCGCTTATTCTGATCTGAATCACGAAAAATTTTATGTCTATTTTTTCTTTGAAATGAATTAAAATTTCATTTAATAATCAATATGAAAGAAAAGATAAATTAAATTTATTTAACGGAATTTTATTTCATCATAGATAGATAAACCTTGTCATGATTGAACTGGACGAGCTGGATTTACGCATTCTGGAGCAGCTGCAAAATGATGCTTCCATCAGCAATCAAGCGCTGGCTTTGCGCGTGCACGCCTCTCCCCCAACCTGCTTGCGGCGAGTACGTCGTTTAAGTGAACAAGGGGTAATTCGCAGGCAGGTTGCCTTGCTGGACCCGGAGCAACTGGGCCCCAGCTTGACGGCCATTGTGGAGATTACGCTGGACCGTCAGGGTGAAGAATACCTGCAGCACTTCGAGCGCCTGATGGCCCCCGAAGCAGCAGTGACGCAATGCTATCGCGTCTCGACCGGGGTGGATTTCATTGTGATCTTGCAAGTCAGCGACATGACGGCGTATCACAAGCTGGCTCACGCTTTATTCACCAGTCAGGCGAATATCCGCAATATACGAAGCTTCTTTTCGATTCATCAGGCCAAGTTCGAGACGCGGGTGCCTTTACCTGCACCAAAGATGTAAGCCGGGCTCAGTTCCGTACACGTTGCTGTACCAGTTGCTGATACAGACGCAAGTAACGCTGCGCCATGACAGCGGGGTCATGCTCCTGCTGCACCCAGCGATGCGCCAGCGCTGCCTGTTGCCGCGCTGCTGTCGGATTGCTCAAAGTGTCATCCAGAGCCTGTGCAATGGCTTGTGCATCCCCTACCGCGCATAACTTGCCACGGCCATTATCCAGCAGCTCACTCAAACCGCCCGCCATCGTGGCCGTAACGGGCACGCCGTACACGAACGCATCAAGAACGCTGGAGCCCAGGGCTTCATGACGGGAGCTCAGGACAAAGCCGTCCATCAAGCGATAAGCCTGTTCGGGGCGGGCTTCAAAACCAGCCAGCTTGTAGCAGCCTTCCAGCCCCAACTGCGCAATCAGTTCCTCTGCCGCCGAGGTCTCGGAGCCAGGCGCACCGAAATGCAGAAACACAAAGTCCTGACGACGCTGATACAAGGCATGAATCGCGCGTATCAAAGTCTGGGGATCTTTCTCGGACGTCAGTGCCGCCATCGTCCCCAGAACGTGCAAGCCCTGCGGATTCCACCGCAGCCGCAAGTGGTTCACATAGGCCTCATCCTGCTCGACGTACTCGATGGCACTAGGAATCACATCTACGGAAAAGCCCAGGCGACGCGGCTCTGCCGCTGCTGCCTGGCTGATCGCTACCAAACGATCCGCCTTGCGCCACTTCCAACGCGTGCGTCGTTCCTTGGAAGTCAAAGCACTGTCTGGCTGCTGTCCGCTACGTTGCTCGACGCGTTTGCGGTCAATCGGAAAAGCCGTTCGGCGCGTAAAGACCACCCGTTTGGGCAACCAGAAATGCAGCAAGGCCAGCCAGCTCATGCAGGACGCGGTTTGGGAATGGACGATATCAAAACCCCGGCCATGCACCAGTAAATAGCGCAGCGCGGCACCCACGGAGGCGCATTCCACCACACTCACGCCCTGCTCTTTAGCACGCTTGGCCAACTCTTCATCACGTCGGGCCAATAGACTGACCTGATGACCAGCCTGTTGCATCTGCTGGATGCTCAGCAGGGTTTGCCGCTCGCCACCGCGCCAGCCGCGCTCGAAGTTAAGCTGCAGAATGCGCATGACGACGATCCAGAATCAGCCCATCCGGGCACTGTGTGCCACAAGAGCAAGCAGCAATGCTCCCCTTGCGATGCAAAGGGAGGGATACCGAAGATGGGCTAACACACATCAAGATTTGCGAACCGGGCGCTTCCAGCCGGACACGCTGCGCTGTTCCGAACGCGACAAGGTCAGCTGATCATCCGGTGCATTGCGCACCAGGGTCGTACCCGCGCCAATCGTTGCGCCACGGCCTACCGTCACCGGAGCCACCAGTTGCGTATCCGAGCCGATGAAGGCATCGTCACCAATCACGGTGCGGAACTTGTTCACGCCATCGTAATTGCAGGTGATGGTGCCTGCGCCAATGTTCACACGCTGCCCCACATCGGCATCACCGATATAGGCCAGGTGATTGGCTTTGGAACCTTCACCCAGCTGGGTGTTCTTGATTTCCACGAAGTTGCCCACGTGGGTGTGATTGGCCAGAACAGCACCAGGGCGCAGACGGGCATAAGGGCCGATACGGGCTTCTTCGCCAACCTGGGCTTGTTGCAGATGGCTGAAAGCTTCGATTTGCGTACCGGCACCAATCGTCACGTCACGCAGCACGCTATGCGGGCCGACACGCACGCCGTCTTGCAACACAACCTTGCCTTCAAACACGCAACCCACATCAATGAACACATCACGGCCACACTCCAGTGTGCCGCGCAGATCAAAGCGGGCCGGGTCGGCCAAGGTCACGCCTTTTTCCAGCAGACGGCTAGCCTGTTCTGCTTGCCACAGACGCTCCAGCTCGGCCTGTTGAATGCGGCTGTTCACACCCAGGGTTTCCCAACCAGCAGCTGGCTGAGCAGCTTGCACGGGCACGCCATCGGCAACCGCCAAGGCAATGATGTCGGTCAGGTAGTACTCGCCCTGAGCGTTGTCGTTGGTGATGCGGGTCAGCCAATCTTTCAGGCGCGCCGTCGGGGCTACCAGAATGCCGGTGTTCACTTCCTTCACGGCACGCTCGGCTTCGCTGGCATCCTTGTGCTCGACAATGCGTTGTACGGTGCCATCTGCACCGCGAATGATGCGGCCGTAGCCTGTGGAGTCTGCCAGCGTTTCGGTCAGCACGGCCACGCCTTGCCCACGGGCTTGCAGCAAGCGGCGCAAGGTGTCAGCCTGGACCAGAGGAACGTCGCCATACAGAACCAGCGTGGCGTCATCTTCCTGGTCGCCACCGACCAGTTCAGGCACGGCCTGTTGCACTGCATGGCCCGTACCATGCTGAGGTTGTTGCAAGGCAAAGGCCAGCTCGGCCTGTGCGAAGGTTTGCTGAACGCGCTCGGCGCCATGACCCACCACGACCACAACTTTTTCCGGCTCCAGTTCACGTGCGCTGTCGAGCACGTGGGCCAGCATGGATTTGCCGGCGATAGGATGCAGTACTTTGGGCAGGTCAGACTGCATACGCTTGCCCATGCCTGCTGCCAGAATCACGATATTAAGCATAAAAATTTACCTACAAGGTTGGTCGATCAGTTCTTTTTGGTACTGCTTTTGGTGCTGCGCGTGGCGGTTTTTTTAGCCGCCGTTTTGGTGGCCGCCTTGGCCGCAGTTTTAGTGGCGGCTTTCGCTGCCGTTTTTACCCGCTTGGCTGCTGCCGGAGCACTGGTCTTGGCCGAAGTCTGGGCATTGGCAGCTGCCGGTTTGGAGGATTTGGCCGACGAGCCTGCCGCTTTAGCCTTGCTCGCCTGCTGACGATAATTTTCCACCTGCTGCATTGATGCGGCTGTGGCGGTCGCCATGGCATCAAACTGCTGTTGCAGCATGTTCCACCACGCTTGTGCAGCGGGATTTCCTGCACCGGCGTCCTGCTGGGCACCGGGCTGTTTATCTTTTGGGGCGTCCTGCTTGGCAGCCGCTTCGGGCTGTGGCGCAGCTTGTTGAGGCTGTGCCGAAGCATGCTGAGATGCCGTTTGCGATGCCGCTTCCGGCTTGTTGGCCCCAGACCTGGAATCTGAGGCAGCCGCGCTATCCGCCGCTGCCGTCATGGGATTGAAGGCCATAAAGGCTTCAAAGGGATTTTTCCCGCCCGCAGCCTGCGTACCTTGCTGTGCCATGGTCTTGATAGCCGCCAAGGTGGAGCGCTGAATCTCCAGACCCTGGATAGTCGTGCTCAGCATGGACAGGTTCAGCTGCAACCAGCTTTCCACGGCACGCAAGTCACGAATACGACGATCCAGATCATCGGGGGACAAGCTGGGCATCATGCCCGAACTCAAATCGCCCGCACCACCGCTGGCCATGTTTTTCCAGGCCTGCGCCATCATGTCCATGCTGCGCAGCAAGGGATTGTTGCCGCCGCCCAGGGCATTGAAATCAGGTATACCAAAAGGATTCGGGTTCATGCGTAGCTCCCATCGGGTTGGTGCCTGCCCGGTGATTCCCAGGTTCAGGCCAGCTGTTCCAGATGCTGCTTGATGCTGTCGATCAGCACCACTTGCGCTTCCAGGGTGAACAAATCTGCTTCTATCATTTGCCAGGCTTCATCCAGCGTCAATAAGCGAAACTCACTAACCTCGCCGTCCATATTGCAGGGCCGTACATCGTCGGCCAGCACGCAATCGCTAACCAGAGCATTTTCCACTTGGTAGCCTTCCGGCAGGCGACGGTGCATGCGCAAGGACACACGCAAGGGGGTGCAATTGTCCAGCACGGACTCGGCCAACCCCGCTTCTTCATAACTTTCGCGTATCAGAGAGGTATGCAGCGATTCACCACTGACCGCCAATCCACCGACCAGCGTGTCCCACATATTCGGGTCTGTTGACTTGGTGGGTGAACGACGTGCGGCCCAGATACGGCCGTCTGTGGACCAGCCATTCAAATGCACGGCTTGCGTCAAAAAGCCCAAGGGCCGTACCGCACCGCGTTCAATGCGCGACAGGCACTGCCCTTCTCCGACCACGTCCAGCAACTCGTCACGCCAGGCCCGAATGCAACCGCCTTCCTGCAAACGCAAGGCGACCTGATCCAGGACCTGAGCCAAGCTCAATTCCTGGCTGGGGCAATCGCTCAGACGCAAGACATCTTCTTCAATCGAGACCCCTGGCAAAGGCTCGATACAACGAGCAGCCTTGGGGGTGATCCATCCGGCAACGCGCCCATCAACAGTGACAGGACGGCTGCCAGGCGGGGGCAATTGTTGCAGCTGACTGGTCAAGCTGGCCATGCGCTGACGCAGGGCCTGAGTAAGTGATCGGTTCTGGAACAAAGTCATAGTCCGCGATTGTAATTCAAGCCTTGTCCCATTACGGCTTTTGTAGCGTTTAGTCCAACCTTGTCTTCTAGGGACATACCCTGCCCTTGAAGGCTAAAGCAAGTTCTATATAATTTCCGTGAACAGATAAGCTACTAAAAACTTCGAGCGGACCAGCACTTAGCTGCGACAAGCCCGCCACTGCAACACAGCAGTTTCTTCCAGCGTTGGATTTTTCGGAGCGTTGACGCAGCCGAACCCCGGTTTGGCATGGCAACACCAAAAGAGGGACAACAATGAAGATGTGGAGAAGTTTATTTGCTCTGACCGCCTGTTCGACGGCAGGGCCAAGCCTGGCTCAGATCACCCACATGGAGGGTGGTCCCCGTGTCAATCAGCTCAATTTGCATAACGGGGTTACCCCCATCGCCCAGGACATTGCCTGGCTGCATTGGATGATGCTGATCATCTGTACCATCATCTTTATTGGCGTGTTCGGCGTGATGTTCTATTCCATCATCCGGCACCGCAAGTCCAAGGGCGCGATTGCCGCCCGCTTTCACGAACACCTGGGTGTGGAAGTGGCCTGGACCATCATCCCTTTCCTGATCGTGATCGGCATGGCACTGCCTGCCACCAAAACCGTGGTGGCCATGAAGGACACCAGCAGCGCCGACCTGACCGTCAAGGTCACTGGCTATCAGTGGAAATGGGGCTACGAGTATCTGGACGGTCCGGCCACGGGTGTGAAATACCTGTCCAACCTGTCCACCCCGCGCGCCCAGATTGAAGGCCGCGAACCCATTGGCCCGAACTATCTGATGGAAGTGGACAAGCCACTGGTGGTGCCGGTTAACAAGAAAGTGCGCGTCATGCTGACGGCCGAGGACGTCATCCACTCCTGGATGGTGCCCGAGTTTGGCGTCAAGCAAGATGCCATCCCTGGCTTTTTGCGCGATACCTGGTTCCGTGCGGACAAGGTCGGCACCTACCGCGGTCAATGCGCCGAGCTGTGTGGCAAGGACCACGCCTATATGCCCATCGTGGTGCAAGTGATGGCGCAAGAAGACTACGACAAGTGGGCCCAGGAGCAGAACGACTTGATGACTGCCCAGGCCGACGATCCCAATAAAGAGTGGACCAAGGACGAATTGACCGAGCGCGGCAAACAGATCTTTGCGCAGAACTGCGTGGCTTGCCACCAGGCCAACGGCAAGGGCGTGCCCGGCACCTTCCCCGCTCTGGATGGCGATACGAAATTTGTGCTCGCCCCCAAGAAAGGCCAGATCGACACGGTGTTGAATGGTCACCCTGGCACCGCGATGGCCGCCTTCCGCAATCAACTGACCGATGTACAGATTGCTGCGGTCATTACCTACACACGCAATGCCTGGGGCAACGCTGGCAAAGGGCCTGACCCTGTCGTGATGCCCGCCGACGTCAAGGAACAGCGCTAATTTTGCGCGCGCCGCCTATCACACTATCAATCTATCCCTGACTACGGCCAGGGGGAGTGCAGCAAGGAGTCAAGCATGAGTAGCGTCACCGTCGACCATGTAGCGAACCCGAGCGGACATGATGATCACCATCATGCCCATGCCACCCCTAGCGGCTGGCGTCGCTGGCTGTTCGCCACCAATCACAAGGACATCGGGACCATGTACCTGATCTTCTCCTTTGTGATGTTGCTGGAGGGCGGCGTGCTGGCCTTGCTGCTGCGTACCGAACTGTTCCAGCCGGGCCTGCAGTTTTTCCGGCCAGAGCTGTTCAACCAGTTCACCACCATGCACGGCCTGATCATGATTTTCGGCGCGATCATGCCGGCTTTTGTGGGCTTTGCCAACTGGATGATTCCGCTGCAAATTGGCGCATCGGACATGGCTTTTGCCCGCATGAACAACTTCAGCTTCTGGCTGCTGCCCGTAGGCGCGATTCTGTTTACCGCGTCCTTCTTTGTGCCTGGCGGCGCGCCTGCCGGTGGCTGGACCATGTACGCCCCGCTGTCCTTGCAAATGGGACCAGGCATGGACTTCACGATTTTCGCGGTCCACATTCTGGGCGCGTCCTCCATCATGGGGGCCATCAATATTGTGGTGACGGTATTGAACATGCGCGCGCCTGGCATGACGCTGATGAAAATGCCGCTGTTTTGCTGGACCTGGCTGATTACCGCTTATCTGCTGATTGCCGTGATGCCCGTGCTGGCCGCTGCCGTGACCATGCTGCTGACGGACCGTCACTTCGGTACACACTTCTTTAACGCCGCCGGTGGTGGTGACCCGGTTCTGTACCAGCACATCTTCTGGTTCTTCGGTCACCCCGAGGTCTACATCATGATCTTGCCGGCCTTTGGCATTGTCTCTGCCATCGTACCTGCCTTCTCGCGCAAAGCCCTGTTTGGCTATGCCTCCATGGTGTACGCCACCGCCGCCATCGCGATTCTGTCCTTCCTGGTGTGGGCCCACCACATGTTCTCCACGGGGATGCCGGTAACCGGGCAGCTGTATTTCATGTATGCCACCATGCTGATCTCCATTCCGACCGGGGTGAAGATCTTCAACTGGGTAGCCACCATGTGGCGCGGCTCGCTGTCCTTTGAAACGCCCATGCTGTTTTCCATCGGCTTTATCTTCGTGTTCACGATTGGCGGCTTTACCGGCCTGATCCTGGCCGTGGCCCCGATTGATATTGCGGTACACGACACCTATTACGTGGTGGCCCACTTCCACTATGTGCTGGTGGCCGGATCGCTCTTTGCCCTGTTTGGCGGTGCCTACTACTGGCTGCCCAAATGGACCGGCCGCATGTACAACGAGCGTCTGGGCAAGATCCACTTCTGGTCCACCATGATCTCGTTCAACGTCACCTTCTTCCCGATGCACTTCCTGGGTCTGGCGGGCATGCCACGTCGTTATGTGGACTACGCCGGTCAGTTCACGGACTTCCACCAGATTGCCACCATTGGCGCCTTCTGGTTCGGCCTGTCGCAATTGCTGCTGATCTACATCGTGATCCAGGCGGCGCGTGGCAAGGGCGAAGTGGCCAGCGCCAAACCCTGGGAAGGTGCCGAAGGTCTGGAGTGGACTGTTCCATCGCCCGCTCCGCACCACACCTTTGAAGTACCCCCTGTCGTCAAGTAACACTGGAGGAACGCCGTATGACCCCCGAACAACGCCGTCGCAACCGCCGTCTGGGATTGCTCCTGGCCGTGTTCGTCATTGCCGTCATGGCCTGGACCTTTCTAAAAGGCAGTCAATTTTTAGGACAGTGATATGGATGACGATTTTCGGGACCTCACACGGCGCAAGCTCAGTTTTTTCCAGACATTGAAAGCCATTGCCTGGGGTTTTTTTGGAGTCCGTCGTGGTCGTGACCATGAGCAGGACATTGCCAAGATCAATCCGGTCTATCTGATTATTGCCGCCTTGATCGCCACGGTTGTTTTCGTTGTGGGCCTGATTATGGTGGCCCGCTGGTTCATTGGTCAGGCCAGCTGAACCCTGGCCGGATACTGCGCCCCAGGGCACATGACCCGAAGGAGAACACTATGCATGTCGAGACTACGGCTCACCCGTCCAAGGCGCCGTATTACTACGTCCCCGGCTTGTCGGGGCATCCGGTACGCGCCAGCCTTTCCCTGTGCCTGACGCTGTTGGGTGCGGCGACCTGGATCAATAACTGGCCGGGCGGCTTCTGGGTGTTTCTGGTCGGGATTCTCAGCTTCTTGCTGGTGCTGTTCTTCTGGTTCAGCGACGCCGTGCGCGAGTCTGAAACGGGTCTGAACAGCACCCGTGTCGATATCTCCTATCGCTGGAGCATGTCCTGGTTCATCTTTTCCGAAGTGATGTTTTTTGCGGCCTTTTTCGGGGCACTTTGGTATACCCGCGAAATTGCCACGCCGCTGCTCAGCGACCTGGATCACCGCGCCCTGCTCTGGCCTGACTTCACCGGCACCTGGCCAAATCAAGGCCCGGCGGGCACTGTTGCTCCTTTCCAGACCGTAGGCCCGCTGTGGCTGCCTACGATCAACACGGCCTTGCTGCTGACCTCGGGCGTCACCCTGACCATTGCTCACCACGCGCTGCGAGCCAGCAAGCGTAGTAGCGCTATTTTCTGGCTGTTCATGACGGTTGCGCTGGGCTTTGCCTTCGTGGCCTGCCAGGCTTACGAATACATGCACGCCTATGCCGAACTGAACCTGAAGTTCACTTCCGGCGCTTACGGAGCCTTGTTCTACATGTTGACGGGCTTTCACGGTTTTCACGTGATTATCGGTGCCACCATGCTGACGGTGATGCTGATACGGCTGATGCGCGGGCACTTTACCGCCGAGCACCACTTTGGTTTTGAAGGGGCCGCCTGGTACTGGCACTTTGTGGACGTGGTGTGGCTGGGCTTGTATCTGTACGTGTACTGGTTCTAGGCATTCATGCTCCAGGCCCGTGTCTTCGGGCCTGGATTTTTACTTCAAACCAAAGGCACGCCAGTGCTTTCAATCCAACCCAGATGATGGGCCAGCAACACAAACAGAAACAGGGCCACGGACAAGCCCACTCGCCAGGTCAGGGCATAGGCCATGCGATTGGAATTACCCCGGTCCCGCATCAAATACACCAGGGCCGAACCCAGCGAAACAATAATCCCCAGAAACACGATCAGGACTAGCACACGCATTACGTCTCCCCCGCTTCAGGTTGAATGGATGTCCAGCAACAATTCTCGTTCTTCTTCGACTCGATCCCTGCTTGCCCTGGTTTGTCTGGGTTTGCTGATGCTGCTGTTCATTAGCCTGGGGCGCTGGCAACTGAGCCGCGCGCAGGAACGTCAAAGCCTGGCGCAACAAATGGAACAAGGCCGCCAGCAAGCTCCCCTTCATATTGATTCCCAGGCCAGCCTGGATAAAGGTGCCTTGTGGCAGTCTGTCGCGGTGCACGGCTCCTGGCGCAGTGAGTTAACTGTACTCCTGGATAATCGCAATTTCAAAGGTAAGCCGGGCTACTGGATTGCCACCCCTTTTGTGCTGGATGAGGGCGATTTGGCGGGCTCCAGCCTGCTCGTGCTACGTGGTTGGCTGGCTCGCGTACCGGGGCAAACCCCTAGCGTTCCGGCTGCTCCTTCCGGCTCCGAAACCATTTCCGGCGAGTTGATGGAGCGCGTACCGCGTCTGTTTGAGCTGGGTAGCAGCCCCTTGCCTGCACACTTGCCCGACCCGTCTGGCACGCCCCCCGTCGTGCAGAACCTGGCCCTGGAAGATCTGCGCAGCCGCATTGATCTGCCTGTGCTGCCGCGCGTGCTGGCCCAGACGGCTCCCGCTTCGGAGCTGCAAACCAATTGGCCCGACCCGAATATCGACTTTGAAAAGAACCGTGGCTACGCACTGCAATGGTTCGGTTTTGCCCTGATTGCCCTGTGTGCCTGGATCGGTGTAGCGTGGAAATGGCTGCGACGCTCCAGACTCAACTCTGCCCCTACAAGGAAAACCTGACGTGGACACGACTCAACCCCCTACCCGCCCGCGTTCCATGACTCCGCTGTATCTGCTGCTGGCGATCAGTCTGGCGCCGGTACTGTTTGCACTGGCTGCCTACTACATGCCATCACTGGGACTGCGGCCAGACGAGAGCAATGCCTACGGCCAGTTGATTCAGCCTCAACGCAGCGTGCCTGAACCTGCCGCACTGCCCCTGCGCAATCTGCAAGGCGAGGCCTTTGATCTGCAATCGCTGCGAGGCCGCTGGGTGCTGGTCAGTGCCGATGAAAGCGCCTGCCCCGAAAGCTGCGTGCGCAAGCTGTTCATTCTGCGCAACTCCCACGCCAGCCAAGGCAAGAACGTGGAACGCCTGGCACGCGTCTGGTTTGTGACTGACCAGGGCCAGCCAACCGAGCAAATTCTGGAGGCCTATCAAGGTACGCATATGCTGCGCGCCGATCCGCGCCAGCTGGCCGAATTCCTGGCCCCTGAAGCCACTGGCAAGGCCCCTGAACAAGCTGTCAAAAATGGCATGTGGATCATCGACCCCAATGGCAATTTGATGATGCTGTTCCCCGACGATGCCGACCCGCTCAAGGTTCGCACCGACATTCGCAAACTGCTGAACAATTCACGCATCGGATAAGCTCATGGCCGATATCCGCCAACGCTACCGCAAGCTGGTTTACCTGACTTGGTTCCTGACCCTGGACCTGATCATGTTCGGCGCGTTTGTGCGTCTGACAGATTCGGGCCTGGGTTGCCCGGACTGGCCCGGTTGCTATGGCAAGCTCACGCCGCTGGGCGCGGGCGCACATATCGAACAAGCCTATCAAGCCATGCCCTATGGCCCGGTCAGTTGGGGCAAGGCCTGGATTGAAATGATCCACCGCTACGTGGGCGCGGCTTTGGGCATGCTGATCATTGCCATTGTCTGGATGGCATGGCGGCATCGCCATACGCTGGGGCATTCGGCCAGGCTGGCGGCTTTCACCTTACTGGCTGTGTGCGTGCAAGGGGCCTTTGGTGCCTGGACCGTCACTCACAAGCTGATGCCCATTATTGTCACCACTCACTTGCTGGGTGGCATGAGCGTACTGGCCTTGATGACCTGGCTGGCCGTGCGCGAAAACCCAGGACCGCCAGTCTCACCTGTAACCCGCCGTTGGCGACCCTGGCTGATCGGGGCCTTTATCCTGCTGACGATTCAGATTGGTCTGGGTGGCTGGGTCAGCACCAACTACGCGGCGCTGGCCTGCATGGACTTCCCGCAATGCCACGGTCAATGGATACCGGAGATGGATCTGCACGGCGGGTTCTCGCTGTTTCGCGCGTTGGGCGAGCTGCCTTCCGGTGAGATGATTTCCCAGGCCGCGCTGACCGCCATCCATTGGGTCCATCGCAATATGGCCTTTCTGGTGTTTCTGGTTCTGGGTTCCGTTGCGTGGAAATTACGCGCCGATCCCATCTTGCGTCGCCCCGCGACTTTGGTGCTTTTGCTGCTGCTGGCCCAGCTCATCACGGGGTTAACCACGATCTTTTTCCAATGGCCTCTTTTGATTGCCGTCCTGCATAATGGGGGAGCTGCCGGTCTCGTTTTATGCTGCGTCACCCTGTTGGTACGGCTTTCCCGCAAGTCGACTGTCCCCCAAGGAATACAGTATGACAAACACCGCTACCCTGGCTCCCGCCTCGCTCCTGCGCCAGTATCTGGTACTGACTAAACCCAGAGTCACCCAGCTGGCTGTTTTCTGTGCCGTTATCGGCATGTTTCTGGCTGCTCCCGGCCTGCCCGATCCGGGCACCGTGGTCGCGGGTACGCTGGGCATATGGATGCTGGCGGCTGCCGCCTTTGCCATCAACTGCCTGATCGAAAGCCAGATTGATGCCCGCATGTTGCGCACCGCTCGGCGCGGTACGGCACGCGGCACCATTACCCCGCCGCAAGTGCTGGCCATGTCCGGTTTGTTGGGCGGCATGGGCATGCTGGTGCTGTATTACTGGGTGAATCCGCTGACCATGTGGCTGACCTTGGCCACCTTCATTGGTTATGCGGTGATCTATACCGTGATTCTCAAACCCCTGACCCCACAAAACATCGTGATCGGCGGTTTGTCCGGTGCCATGCCACCTGCTTTGGGCTGGGCCGCCATTGCCAACGCCGTACCGGCTGAGGCCTGGTTGCTGGTGCTGATCATCTTCATCTGGACGCCGCCGCACTTCTGGGCCCTGGCGCTCTACCGTCAACACGACTACCAGCGCTCCGGCCTGCCCATGCTACCCGTCACCCACGGCAAGACCTTTACGACGCTGCATGTGCTGCTCTACAGCTACATCCTGATGGCCTCCAGCCTGCTGCCCTTTATCATCCGCATGAGCGGGCCGTTGTACCTGGCTGCGGCTATCTTGCTGGGCGCACGCTTCATTCAATACGCCCACCAACTGCACCGCAACTACAGCGATGAACTGTCTCGCAAGCTGTTCCGCTTTTCCATTATTTATCTGGCGGTCTTGTTTGGGGCATTGCTGCTGGATCACTGGGTGCGCTTGATCTGATCACGCCCAATAAAAAAGCGAGCCATGATCGGCTCGCTTTTTTTTATGCCTGTCCCTCGGGGGGCTGCGCCTGTCGTACCCAGTCCGGGGGTAAAGGCGGGCCGACAAAACTTTCTGCCTCGCTCAAGGCATGAGCCAAACCAAACAGCGGTGGCAGTTCCTCATGTTGGCGTTGGCCGGACTCGAACTCCTGCCACACTTGATACGCGCGTTGGCGCTGTCGCACCACGGCCTCGATCTTTTCACTGAAGATGGGATCTTTGCCGCGCAAGGTATCGAAATCACGCTCAGTCAGCATCAGCAAGCGGCTATAGCCCAGGGAGCGCACTTCACCAACGTGGTCGCTATGTTCCACGACATTGACTTCACCAATCGTTTGCCCTGTCCCCAGTTCCACCAGGCTACCATCAGGCAAAGTCAGCTCCAGCGCCCCGGACGCCACAAAGAACATGACACGCATGCCACCATAACGAAGATGAATTTTCTGGTCTGGCAGCGCCAGACGTGGGCGTAAACGTCGCGCCAGCTCCTTCTTGGCTTGCTCGGAAATGCCATCGAACATGGGCACCTGGGCAATCAGTTCCATGGCGCTCATGGTCATGTCCAGCGTGGGACGCTCGTCCAGATAACGCCAGCGTTGTGTGATCTGCTTGACCAGATCAGCGTACATCTCGCTGGTAATCAGAGAGTGGGACAACATGGTGCGGTAGTGGGCGCGTTCTTGCGAAGCGGCGACGCGCGCCAAATAGGACTCTTGCAGCCACTGCGCGAACACCGGGTATTGCAGCGTCAAGGAATGCAAAGCGTCTTCCAGTTGAGACAGACGCAACTTGTGAGCCTGCACAATCGTGCCCGTAGCCTGTTGTCCCAGTAAAGGAGCCAGCTCGGTTTCGGCAAAACGTATCAGACGCTGGGCCACCGAGCGCTTGGCGATCAGGTTCGAGAAACGCTTGTCCAGTTCCCGCACCAGCCAGCCTTGCAGGCCAAACAGATAGTGCAAGCGCAAAGCAGACCGGAAACCTCGAGAATAGCGCAAATCATTGGCAATGGCGGCCTCGAAACCGGCCAAACCAGCCAGACGCACCGTATCGTTCATGCGTTCGGCGCGGCTCAACAAGGACTCGGCGGTTTTCCAATCCACAATCTGCGATTTCAGCAGTTCGTAAAACAGCTCCACCTCGCGGGCCGACAGAATCGCCATCCCCATTTTTACTTTCTGTGCTTCGGTCAGGCTTTGGATCTGGCCGGATGCCACACCGGCCTGACTGGCATCGAACACCGTACACAGGCGCTCGATGACCTGTGGCTTGATCTGCTCTTGCCGACCCAGTTCTTCGGTCTTGTCGCGCAGCTCTTCCAAGGCCAGACTCACCGCCTGATCGCGCAAGTGGCGCTCCAGCGGGGTCAGCTGATTCAGGCCTAAACGACGAATCAAGGGGCGTAAACTGATCCCGTTCACAAACAGGGTCAGCAACACAAAGCCCGTGGTGGCCACCCCAATGAACTGGCGCACATCATGCGGAATGGCGTGCTGTTCCGTAACCGCCAGGGCCAGTGCCAGGGAAACAGCGCCACGCAGGCCGCCCCACAGAATCACCACCCGATAGGGGCGACTGACTCGGGTGCCAAAGCGGGTGCGCCCCAGCAAGGGCAGAACGGCAAACACCATAACGGCCCGTGCCAGCAAGGTCACCACAAACAGCAAGGCCACCAGGCCGATCTGCATCCAGGTGATTTCAGCCATCAGGCGTGGAATCAGCATGGCGGCAAACAAGAAGATCAGGGAGTTGGCCAGAAAACCCATCTGGGTCCAGGAGCTGCTCAGAAGCTCGAAGGTCGCAGGCGACATGCGGGTGCGGCCTGTCGAGCCCACCACCAGGCCGGAAATGACCGTGGCGACCACACCGGAGACGCCCAGATAGTGCTCGGATACAAAAAAGGCCAGGTACGCCAAGGCAATGGTCAGCGTGACTTCAGCAGCCGGCCAACCGCGCAAGAGCACAAACAGGCCGCTGGCCAGACGACCCATCAAGAAACCCGCGACACCACCGCCGAGAAAACTGAACAGGAAGCTGCCCAACACCTTGCTGCCACTTAATTCCCCACCCCCCGTCAAGACTGCCAACAGCACGGAGTACAAGGCAATGGAAGCCGCATCGTTAAACAGAGCCTCGCCTTCCACCAAGGTAGACAAGCGTTTGGGTGCACCCACTTCACGGAAAATGCCCACCACGGCCACAGGGTCCGTCGTGGCCACAATCGCGCCCAACATCAAACAGACCACCAGACCATAAGACGAAGCCGCGTTCAAGGCGTAGCCAACGGCAAAGGTACAGACCACTACGGCCACGATGGCCATCATCAAGATGGCGCCGATATCGTCGAGCAGGCGGCGCAAGTTCATGGCCAGCGAAGTCTCGAACAGCAGGATGGGCAGGAAAGCGTAGAGAAAGGTCTCGGAGGAGATGTCAAAGGCCTGCAAGGTATCCAGGAAGTCGGACACCATCTTGGGCGCCCAGGCATGCAGGTGTAGCAAAATGCCCAGCGCAAAGCCGATCAAGGCCAGAAGTACGGAGTACGGCAGTCGCAAGCGTCCAGCCAAAGGCGGCATAAAGGCAACCAGCCCCAGCAGGCCTGCCAACCCAAAAACAAACTGCCCAATCTGCATCGCGACATCCTTTGTCATCGGCATTGAGTCGATCGGCATGTACATACGCATTCAGGCATGGGCAGGCCAGATCGGCACGGAAAATCCCCCCGCTTTCCGCATGAATCAGAATAGCGCCTTTTTCCGGACACACAGCCGCCGAATTATCTTTTTCTCGCAAAATTTACGTTTTTTGGCCTATGGACCCGCATTCAGAAACACAAATGGACGGTGATACGGCGGCAAGCCAAAATCTGCGCCAGCGCAAGTTCACGTCTGACATAACTCGTTATACTTTCGCATCATGAATTTCCCGCGCACCTTCCTCGCTGCGACTCACTGGCCCCATCGTCTGGGCCTGTGCTTGTTGTTGCTGGCTGTGGTGCTGCGCGGCATGGTCCCTGCGGGCTATATGCCCAAGCAGACAGATCAGGGGTATGCGCTGGCCTTCTGTCTACCTTCAGGACAAAGCCTTCCCCCTGAAATGATTCAGCACTGGGCGGCCTTGTTAGGAGAGGACACCACGTCCCATTCGGACGAGGCTACCACCAGCGCCACCTGTCCGTTCTGCGTCATGCTGCAAGCCGCATTGACGCCCGCGCCGATTGCTATCGTCACGCCTTTGAGCCTGGGCCAGTTCCGGCCCTTGCTGCTTCCCCCTCTTAGCCCCGCTCTGGCGCAGGCCTTTATTCGTGGCCCGCCTGTGGGGCAACGCGCCCCACCCTCTCTTCTTCCTGCCTGATTCCCCGCGTTCGGCTCTGCCGCCACGCCTTTTCTCCTTTGTTGCCATCGCCCAAGCGGGTTTGCCGCTGGACGACGGCTGCTCTTCGGAATTTAGTCATGAAGAAATTAATAAACCCCGGCCTGATCAGCGCCGGTGTGCTGGCCTGCGTGCCTTCTATTGCCCTGGCCCAATCCACCGTTATTGAACAACTCAGCCCTATCGTAGTGACCGGAGTGGCTCCTGAATCCCCTTTGCAGTTCAGCACCAACCCCAAACTGCCCCGCCTGCCCTTGCCTGCCAGCGACGGCACGGACTACTTGAAAACCATTCCTGGCTTTGCGGCCATTCGTAATGGCGGCAGCAACGGGGACCCGGTGCTGCGCGGCATGTTTGGCTCGCGTCTGAATGTGCTGACCAATGGCAGCTCCATGCCCGGTGCCTGCCCGTCACGCATGGATGCGCCGACCTCCTACATTTCGCCCCAATCCTTTGATGAACTGACCATCATCAAGGGCCCTCAAAGCGTGCGCTGGGGCCCGGGTGCTTCTGCCGGAACGGTACGCTTCGAGCGCAAAGCGCCCGGCTTTACCGAGAACGACGCCACGCTGGACGCCAGTATTCTGGGCGGTTCGGCTGGCCGTCACGCAGGCAATGTGGACTTTGCGGCTGGCAATGCCTCTTACTATGCCCGCCTGACTGCCAATCAAGATCGCGCTCAGGACTACAAGGACGGTGATGGCGAACGTGTGCCCTCGCGCTGGAAGAAATGGAATACGGACGTCGCCATTGGCCTGACGCCGGATGCCAATACCTTGCTGGAGCTCAGTGCAGGCACAGGCGACGGCTATGCCCGCTATGCTGGTCGTGGCATGGATGGCACAAAATTCAAGCGTGAAACCTTGGGTCTGCGTTTCAAGAAGGATATGCACGAAGGCGTGCTGCGCAATGTAGAGGCCCAGCTCTACTACAACTACGCCGATCACGTGATGGACAACTACGGGCTGCGCACCTTCAAACCGGGAGGAGGCATGTCCATGCCTATGGCCTCCAATGTGGACCGCCTGACCTGGGGTGGCCGTCTAAGCATGGACTGGGCCTTGAGCGAGGACCTGACCTTGACCACAGGTGCCGATTTGATGCGCAGCCGCCATCGCAAACGCAGTGGCATGGGCATGCAGGACTACCGCGATCAGGATTGGGTGAAAGATGCCGAGTTCGACAATATTGGTCTGTTCACCGAAGCCCGTTGGGACCTGAACGACGCCAGCCGTTTGATTGGTGGCGCACGTCTGGATTGGGCCAGTGCCCGCGACCTGCGACCCAGCCTGGGCAGTGGCATGATGAGCAAGCCCAACCCCGGTGCGAACGAGCGCCGTAGAGAAACCCTGCCCAGTGCTTTCCTGCGTATCGAGCATGATCTGGATTCCCTGCCCTTGAGCCTGTACGCCGGTATTGGCCATGTCCAACGCATGCCGGACTACTGGGAGCTGATTTCCCCGGCCAGCGGCCCGCAAGGTAGCGCCAGTGCCTTCCTGGGCATTCAGCCTGAAAAGACCACACAGCTGGATTTTGGTGCTCAGTACAAGGATGAAACGGTCTCGGCCTGGGCCTCTGCCTATATTGGCCAGATCCAGGATTACATCCTGTTCGACTACCTGCCCGGTGGCATGATGGGCATGAAAACCCAGGCCAGAAACGTCAAGGCCCGCATCATGGGTGGCGAATTGGGTGCGGACTGGAAAGCGACGCCCAACTGGACTTTGGGCGGCAGCCTGGCCTACGCCTGGGGCCGTAACAGTACGGATGGCCGAGCCCTGCCGCAAATGCCCCCGCTCGATCTGCGCCTGACAGCGGATTATGTGCAAGGCCCCTGGTCTGCCGGCGGTGTCTGGCGCATTGTAGCCAAGCAAAATCGCTATTCGCAGGGACAAGGGAATGTGGTGGGTTACGACTTCGGGCCTACAGGTGGTTTCAGTACCTTGTCGCTGTATGGCGGCTACAAGATCAACCGCAATCTGTCCCTGACTGCCGGTGTGGATAATGTGTTCGACAAGACTTACGGCGAACACCTGAATCTGGCCGGGAACAGTGGTTTTGGTTTTGGCGCAGCAAGCCGCTTTAATGATCCTGGCCGCACCGTCTGGCTGCGTGCCGCTTTGACCTTCTGATCGATTTTGCCTACTGGGTCGGGCTGACTCGGCAGGCAAAACAGCTGAAAAATCAGGACAAAAAAAAGGGACACCTAGCTGGTGTCCCGTAAACATCCGCTTCAAAAGGGAGGGGAAGAGGAGAAGCCGAAGCGGATGCGCAAATGCCGAATTGCATAGGTGGCAAAAATCAGCAAATGTATTGTTTAGTCCGCGAAAATCAGCTTAAGTTCTTCGGATTCCCCCAAAAAGTTGTAACTCTTTAAAACGACTCAAGCCGCAGGCGCCAAGGCGACGCGCAGCTTCTTGAACGCCGCCACTTCGATCTGACGGATACGCTCTGCCGACACGCCGAATTCGGCGGCCAGATCGTGCAAGGTGGCACCGCCATCGTCCTGCAACCAGCGGGCGCGCACAATGCGCTGCGAACGCTCGTCCAGCGTGTCGATCGCTTCTTCCAGGCCGCTGCCTTCCAGCATATCCTGGGCACGACGCTCCAGCACGCGTGTGGGTTCCTCGTGTCCTTCATCGGACAGGTAGGAGATAGGCGCGAAATTGTCATCGTCGTCGTTGGCCGGGGCTTCCAGGGCCATATCGTGACCGGACAGACGCACTTCCATCTCGCTGACGTCCTGAGGACGCACATCGAGTTCACGTGCAATCGCGTCTACCTGGGCCGTATCCAGCGTTTGACCGTCCGGACGCATGCGGCGCAGATTGAAAAACAGTTTGCGTTGGGCCTTGGTGGTGGCCACTTTCACCATGCGCCAGTTGCGCACGACATATTCGTGGATCTCGGCCTTGATCCAGTGCACGGCAAAGGACACCAGACGTACACCGCGATCGGGGTCAAAGCGTTTGACGGCCTTCATCAGGCCCACGTTACCTTCCTGAATCAGGTCGGCATGCGGCAAGCCGTAACCCAGGTACTGGCGGGCAATGGAGACCACCAGACGCAGGTGCGACAAAATCAGTTCACGCGCAGCATCCAGGTCATCCTGGTCGCGCAGGCGCTGACCCAGCTCGGTTTCGCGTTCGGCGCTGAGCATGGGCAGGCGGTTAACAGCAGAAATATACGCTTCGATCGTCCCCAGTGCGCCTGGATTAGACACGGCGGCGACGAGTTCATTACCAGACGTCAGGGCCAAAGCGTTCGCTTGTTGTGTCATGGAAAATCCTTCAAAAGTCAGCCGGCGAGAGCACTAAACAAGGCTCTCAAACCGCAGAAAACGTATTTCAACAATCATTGAGTTTAGCACTCGATGGTCTGGAGTGCTAAAAATTTCGAGTACAGGAATAAGAGCGTCGCAGCAAGAAAAAGTTCACTACTTGAGGGAAAACTGCGGCAAATCGGTGGGCAGGACGCCACAAACAGGCAAAAAACCGTGGCTGCCTGAGAGTAACGCTTTAACGCCCACCTGAAAATAACAAAGTGCGACCTTGTTTATCCAGCGATCACAGTCGCTCGGCGTGGAAATTCAGATGGTCCTGAATGAAGGTCGAGATGAAATAGTAGCCGTGGTCATAGCCGTCGTGACGGCGCAGGGTCAAAGGCTGTTTGGCCTGCTCGCACGCCTGCTCGAATACTTCCGGATACAGTTGTTCGGCCAGAAAGGCATCGCTCAAGCCCTGGTCCACCAAGATACCGGCAGGATACGGCGTACTGGTCTTGGCCATCAGGGCACTGGCGTCGTGTTGTTCCCAAGCCTGGCGATCCTGACCCAAATAGGCACCAAAGGCCTTTTCGCCCCAAGGGCAGCGGGTCGGCGCCGCAATGGGCGCAAAGGCCGACACGGAGCGGTACTTGCCAGGGTGGCGCAAAGCCAGCGTCAAGGCACCGTGCCCGCCCATGGAGTGACCAAAGATACCGACACGGCGGGCGTCGCCGGGCAAGATGGTCGTGACCAGATCAAACAGCTCCTGGGTCACATAGCTTTCCATGCGGTAATTCTTGCTCCAGCCGGACTCAGTGGCATCCAGATAGAAACCGGCACCGGTTCCCAGATCCCAGCCATCGTCCTCCCCGTCCACGCCAGCACCACGCGGGCTGGTATCAGGAGTGACCAGCATGATGCCGTGCTCGGCAGCGTAACGCTGGGCACCGGCCTTGATCATGAAGGTTTCTTCCGTGCAGGTCAGGCCGGCCAGAAAAAACAGCACAGGCACACGGCCTTGCCCGATAGCCTCTGCCAGGCTGGCAGCCCCTTTCTGAGCGCTGGCCTGTAGTTGCGGCGGCATGTACACAGAAAAACGCATGGGCAGGCCAATTGTCTGCGAAGCGTGTTGGTAGTAGCGCTGCCAACCATTAAAACAGCGGTGTTCGTTGAGCAGTTCCAGTGTCTGAGTCATAGCCCCCTCGTGTTCTCAATTGCAGATCCGGCCCAAAGCCCGTGGCACGCCCAAGGGCAGCATACGAGCTCTGAAACCGGGATAAAGAGTGCAGGCGACTGCCTGCGCCCTTCTCAAGCGACGTCTATCAGTACATCACCACCGAACGGATGGATTTACCGGCATTCATCAGGTCAAAGCCTTCGTTGATGCGCTCCAGCGGCAAGGTGTGGGTGATCAGATCGTCGATATTGATCTTGCCATCCATGTACCAGTCCACAATGGTCGGGACGTCGGTACGGCCACGAGCGCCACCAAAGGCAGAGCCCTTCCATTCGCGACCTGTGACCAGCTGGAACGGTCGGGTGGAGATTTCGGCACCGGCTTCGGCCACACCAATAATGATGGACTGGCCCCAGCCGCGGTGGCAGCACTCCAGTGCCTGACGCATCACCTTGGTGTTGCCGATACATTCGAAGGAGTAATCCGCGCCGCCGTCAGTCAGTTGAATAATGTGGTCGACCACGTTTTCAACCTCATTGGGGTTCACGAAATCGGTCATGCCAAACTGGCGAGCCATGGCTTCGCGCTCGGGGTTGATGTCCACTCCGATGATCTTGCCAGCGCCGACCATCTTGGCGCCCTGGATCACGTTCAGGCCAATACCGCCCAAACCGAACACCACCACGTTAGCGCCCGCTTCCACCTTGGCGGTGAACAGCACAGCGCCCAAACCGGTAGTCACGCCACAGCCGATGTAGCACACCTTGTCGAAAGGTGCGTCGTTACGAATCTTGGCCAAGGCAATTTCCGGCACCACGATGTGGTTAGCGAAAGTCGATGTGCCCATGTAGTGGTGCACTGGCTTGCCGCCAATGGAGAAACGCGAGGTGCCATCGGGCATCAGGCCCTTGCCCTGAGTCGAACGGATCGCGGTACACAGGTTGGTCTTGCGCGACAGGCAGGATTTGCACTGGCGGCACTCGGGCGTGTACAGAGGGATCACGTGATCGCCGGGACGCAGGCTAGTCACGCCAGCACCTACATCCAGCACCACGCCTGCACCTTCATGGCCCAGAATCGCTGGGAACAAACCTTCTGGATCAGCACCCGACAAGGTGTAGTAATCGGTATGGCAAATGCCCGTCGCCTTGATTTCGACCAGCACTTCGCCCGCTTTGGGACCTGCCAGATCGACCTCTTCAATCGTTAGCGGAGCGCCCGCTTTCCAGGCAACAGCTGCACGTGTTTTCATGTGGTCCACCCTCCGGGTAAAAGTAATTATGGTTACGGCAAACTCGGTCCTTCGGGACCAAACTCTTAAAGTATAGAGAGTATTTTATAAGGCGCTGCCCGGCTGGCGGCACCTTGTATGGGTAAAGACCCGTACAAATCACCTGGCAGGCATCAATACAAGGACGATTTACCCGTCAGCAGCACGCCCAGGCGCAACATGCCATAAGCCAGATAATCGCCCAGTCGACTGAACAAACCCAGCCGCTGATACTGCTCCGGGTAGACGCGCGCTGCATTATGCTCGATCTCGTACTCCAGCTTGGCCTGCAGGTCCTGGGTGAAAGGCACATCCTGAATCAGCACATTAGCCTCGCGCGCCAACAGCAGACTGAACGGGTCCAGATTGGACGAGCCCACCATGGAGTAATCGTCGATAACGGCGACTTTAGCGTGTAAATAGCTGGCCTTGTACTCGTACAGTTCGATGCCATGATCCAGCAACTTCCCGTACATGAATCTACAGGCCCGATATTGCAGGAAGTATTCGGCATGGCCTTGCAGCAACAAACGCACCCGCACGCCTCGTTCCGCCGTCTGTTCGATACGGCGACGCAAGGTACGGCCCGGAAAGAAATAGGCATTGGCCAGCACCACCTGCTCCTGCGCTTTGCCGAGCAAGTGCAGATACGCCTGCTCAATCTGCTGCCGATGGCGCACATTGTCCCGCAGCAGCAAGCAGGCCCGTACTCCTTCAAAAACCTGCCCGGCCTGCTCCGCCTTCTTGCGCGCCTGACGCCGCTTGCGCCATTCACGCCACAGGGTAAAGCGCTGGGTGAAGCTGTCCCAATCCTTGCGTCTGCGCCAGGCCATGCGCAGCCATAAAGCCTGCTGAGCACGCACCATATCGTCGACAATGGGCCCTTCGCAGCGTACAGCAAAATCAAAGCGCGGCCTGCCCTGTCCATTGATCAGGGGCACCTCATCAAAGTCGTCCAGAATATTGATGCCCCCCACAAATCCAATGCGCTCATCGACCACCAGCATTTTCCGGTGCAGTCTGCGCAAACGTCGCAAGGACAAGCGCGGTTCGCGCCACCCTTGGGGTTTGGGGCGATAAATCCGGTAGCGGGCACGCATGGCCTTCAACTGTTCGGCAATCTGCAAGGCATGCACATCACTGCCAAAGCCATCAATCACCACACGTACGCGTACACCCCGCTCACAGGCTCGTCGCAAGGCGTCCAGAACGCTGTGACCGCTGTCATCCAGGTTGAAGATATAGGTTTCCAGATGCAGACGCTTTTTCGCCTGATCGATAGCTTCGCAAATGGCCGGAAAGAACTCCTGGCCGTTTTGCAGCAAGGTGATTTGATTACCTTCGTGCCATAGTGGATCGCGCTTCAGACTCGGCATGCTTGCTAGGCCTATGCGTTAAGAAACCACTGAACGCCCCTTTACGGCAGCTCCAGCTCGGTCAGGATGGGGGCATGGTCGGACAACTGTTTCCAGGGGTCTCCCACCAGTACACGGGCATTACGCACTGCAAAACCACGCTGGTAGACGCGATCCAGACGTAGCCAGGGAAATGCCGCGGGGAAGGTACGAGGCGGTGGCGTCATGCGTGCGGCACCGTTCACGCCCAGCTGAATGCCTTGATCCGGCACGACCAGCCCGCTTTTGCGCATGGTACGCAGCCATTTGATGGGCTGACGCAGTCGGAAACGGTTATCGGCCTGACCACGAGGCGAGAACGAAAATACCTCGTACAGATTCAGCTGCTGCACAAAGATGGGTGCCAGGCGGTTATTCCAGTCGTTGAAGTCGCCTGCAATCAGCAAGGGCTCGTCCGCAGGGACAATGCGCTTGATGCGATCGAGCAAGGCCTGAACCTGACGAACTCGGCCGCTGTTGAACAATCCCAGGTGCACCACAATGCAATGCACCGGACGGCCATCGACATCAATGACGGCATGAAGCAAACCGCGCTGCTCCATACGATGGTCGGAAATGTCCTGGTTTTCGTACTGCAGAATGGGAAAGCGCGACAGCAAGGCGTTGCCGTGGTCCGTATGAGGGCGAACCACGTTGCAGCCGTAAGCCGTATTCATGCGCAAGGCAGCGGCCAGGGATTCGTGCTGGGCGTCCAGACTGCCTTGCAGCTGGTTACGCCCCTGCACTTCCTGCAAGAACAACAAGTCGGGAGACAGGCCGTAAAGTCCCAGGCGCAGATCCGCCAAAGACTCCCGTTTGCCCGAAGCCGAGCGGCCTTTGTGAATGTTGTAGCTAACTACCCGAATCACTGACACGCCGTCCCCCGTTCTGACTTACTTGTTTTCAACAGCCCGCAGACGAATATGCAACTCGCGCAGCTGCTGCTCGTCCACAGCCGATGGGGCCTGGGTGAGCAGACACTGAGCACGCTGTGTCTTGGGGAAAGCAATCACGTCACGGATCGAATCGGCACCGGCCATCAGGGTGACCAGACGATCCAGACCCATAGCCAGACCACCGTGTGGAGGTGCGCCGTATTGCAGCGCATCCAGCAGGAAGCCGAACTTCAGTTGTGCTTCTTCAGGGCCGATCTTCAAGGCATTGAACACTTTGCTTTGAACGTCAGCACGGTGGATACGGACCGAGCCGCCACCCACTTCCCAACCGTTCAGCACCATGTCGTAAGCCTTGGCAAAGGCCTTGCCGGGATCTGTTTCCAGCAGGTCTTCGTGGCCGTCTTTGGGGCTGGTGAAGGGGTGGTGAGCTGCAAAGTAGCGGTTTTCGCCCTCGTCGTATTCGAACATGGGGAAGTCCACCACCCACAGGGGTTTCCAACCTTCTTCAACCAGACCGTTCGCCTTACCGAATTCGCTGTGACCGATCTTGATACGCAGGGCACCAATCGCATCGTTCACGATCTTGGCCTTGTCAGCGCCAAAGAAGATCAGGTCGCCGTTCTGGGCGCCTGTGCGCTCCATCACCTGTTTCAGAACCTCAACATTAATGTTCTTGACGATAGGCGACTGCAGACCTTCAGGGATCGAGGTCACATCGTTGACCTTGATGTAAGCCAGACCCTTGGCACCGTAGATACCGACGAACTTGGTGTATGCGTCGATTTCGCTACGTGGCATGGCGCCACCGCCAGGAATGCGCAGGGCAACCACGCGGCAGGAGGGGTCGTTGGCCGGTGCGGAGAAGACCTTGAAGTCCACTTCACGCATCAGGTCAGCCACGTCCACGAACTCCAGCTTGACGCGCAGGTCAGGCTTGTCCGAACCGTAGCGCTGCATGGCCTCAGTCCAGCTCATGGTGGGGAACTTGGGCAGTTCCACGTTTTGCACAGTGCGGAAAATGTGCGTGACCATGCCTTCAAAAATATCGCGAATCTGCTCTTCGTTCAGGAAAGAGGTTTCGCAGTCGATCTGGGTAAATTCAGGCTGGCGGTCAGCACGCAAGTCTTCGTCGCGGAAGCACTTGGTGATCTGGTAGTAACGGTCAAAGCCCGACACCATCAGCATCTGCTTGAACAGCTGGGGCGACTGGGGCAATGCAAAGAATTCGCCTGCGTTCACACGCGAGGGAACCAGGTAGTCGCGAGCGCCTTCAGGGGTGCTCTTGGTCAACATGGGGGTTTCAATATCAATGAAACCCAGGTCGTCCAGGTAGCGACGGGATTGCATGGCCACTTTGTAGCGCAGCATCAGGTTGTTCTGCATCTGCGGACGGCGCAAATCCAGCACACGGTGCGTCAGACGCGTGGTTTCGGACAGATTGTCATCATCCAGCTGGAAAGCAGGCGTGACCGAAGCGTTCAGGATTTCGATTTCGTCGCAAACGATTTCAATCTCGCCCGAACGCAGATCAGGATTGACCGTGCCTTCAGGACGAGCCTGAACGCGGCCGGTAATGCGCAGGCAGTACTCATTACGGATACGTTCGGCCACTTCAAAGGCCTGAACGTTGTCAGGGTTGACGACAACCTGCGCCAGACCCTCACGGTCGCGCAGATCAATGAAAATCACACCCCCGTGGTCGCGGCGACGATGTACCCAGCCAAACAAATTGACCGTCTGGCCCAGGTATTCTTTGGAAACCTCGCCGGTATAACACGTACGCATCTAGGATGACTCCGAAATAGTAAAAACTGCAAATTGGAAAATTCAGGTTCCAGCCAAGGGGGGTGTCCCTTTGGGACCCTCCGGCTGGTCAGAAACAGGGGGCAAAGCGATCGGCTCGGTAGGGCTGACCACTCCCATGGATACGATGTATTTAAGCGCCGCATCCACTGTCATGTCGAGCTTGTGTACATCCGCCCGAGGCATCATCAGGAAAAAACCGGAAGTCGGGTTGGGCGTGGTGGGCACGTAGACGCTGACAAAGTCCTCTCCCAGAATCTGCGCCACTTGTCCGCCCGGCGTGCCGGTCAAAAAGGCAATGGTCCAGGAACCGGCCCTGGGATACTGCACCAGAACGGCCTCGCGAAACGCCTGACCATCGGGTGCCAACACCGTATCACTGACTTGTTTGACGGAATTATAAATGGAACGCACCAAAGGAATACGCCCAAGTAGCAATTCCCAACGATCCACAACGGCACGGCCCAGGTAATTGGCCGCCAGCAAACCCGTACCAAACAAGACAGCCAGCACCAGCACAATTCTAAAGCCGGGAATCCGCAGGCCGAACAGGGCCTGCGAAGACAGAAACTCCGGCACTACGCTCTCCAGCGTTTCGATCAGCAAGGTCAGCACCCAGACGGTGATGACCAAGGGCACCCAGATGAGCAGGCCAGTGACGAAATAACGCTTGAAGGGGCGCATAAGAAATGGTGTTAGCTGGACGATGAGGAAGAAGGTGTCGTCGCAGGCGCGGGTGTGGACGTAGCGCCACTGTCCGCGGGCTTGCTGCCACCCTGGTTACGAAAATCCGTTACATACCAGCCCGTACCCTTGAGCTGGAATCCGGCCGCCGTTACCTGTTTGGTAAAGGTAGGCTGGTTACATTCTGGACAAACCTCCAAAACGGGGTCCGACATTTTTTGCAGCACATCTTTTTCGTATTGGCACGAGCTGCATTTATACGCATAGATAGGCACGACTCACCCTAACAAAAAGCCGAAACAAACTTCGAGATACAAATAAGTAGGGTCGAAACCAGCAAATTCAAGCCGGAGACCCGCTCAATCAGCAACCGCAAAGGGTTCCCAGGGGCGCTTCTGCCGTGATTTTAGCCCTTTTGGCGTTCAATCGCACTGAACTTCGCCCCGGCCAGACAGGCCGCCCCTGGCGGCCATCCGGTTCAGATCAAAAACAGGCAGGCTGCGACCAGGGTTGGCACCATGGCACTGAGCAGCAAACGCAGAGGCGAGATCGCACCATCCGGGAAGCTGCCTTTCAGAATGGAGAAACCGGCGGGGTTGGGCGCGTTGGCAATCACGGTCAGACCACCGCCCGTAACCGCACCGGCCACCAGCATATAGCGCCAGATATCCGAGGTGCCTTCCACCAGAGAGCCCAGATAGGTCAGTGCCGCGTTATCCGTTACTGCCGTCAAGGCCGTCGCCCCCCAGAACAGCACGGTGGGCGACAAGCCGCCCAGCAGATCCTGCAGCCACCACTTCTGCAGACCGCCCAGGACCACCAGACCGGCCAGGAAGAAACCGACCATCAGGCCTTCACGCACCAGCAAGGGGTTCTGGTAATGCTTGTAGGAGTGGGCATAGCCAATAAACAGCATCAGCAGAGCCATGAACACAATGGGGTGATGCGCGCCCAGCACAATCGCCACCAGGAAAGCCACGTGAATGGCCATGACGGTAATGGGCACCGGGCGCTGCGCTTGTTTTGTTTCAGGCATACCCTGCCCCATTTCCATCAAGGCTTTACGGCAAACCAGGGTGACCAGGGTGGCATTGATCAGGACGGCCATCACAGCACGCCAACCAAAATGCGTCGCCATAAAGGCGGTGTCCCAGCCAAAGGTACTGGCCACCATCAAGACCGGAGGGGCTGCATAGGCAGTCAGCACGCCACCAATAGAGACGTTCACAAACAGCACGCCCACGGTCAAATACTTGAAACCGGCATGGCCTTGATGACGGAAATAGGCTTTGTGCAACAGCAGCGCCGCCAACGTCATGGCAGCGGGCTCGGTAATCAGGGAACCGGCCAGAGGCACTACCGACATAGTGATGAAGTAGGTGGAGATCTTGTCAGACACGGGCACAGCACGCGCCAGCACCGCCACCGTCTTGTTCACCAGTTCCAGAATCGGGCGGCTGGCGGCAACCACCATGATCGCGAACACGAACATGGGTTCGGTGAAGTTGCGGGTTTCCAGATACTCGATAGCGGACTGCAAATCCACAAAAACGGCCATATAGGCCACCAGCACACAGGCCCAGACGCCAAACACGGCCTCGACCTCGGACAACATGTGCCACAGCCCTGAGTGGCTGCCGCCTTTATTGGCCAGGCGGGCAAATACCGGAACCGAGAAGGTGTGGACGATGGCAATGGCAAATAGCGCCGTTGCGACATACTCAAGAGGAGAGGCCAT
Source organism: Alcaligenes sp. NLF5-7 (assembly GCF_024266725.1). Classification (NCBI taxonomy): domain Bacteria; kingdom Pseudomonadati; phylum Pseudomonadota; class Betaproteobacteria; order Burkholderiales; family Alcaligenaceae; genus Alcaligenes; species Alcaligenes sp. NLF5-7. The sequence goes on along the minus strand of NZ_CP100755.1, from coordinate 1,912,088 downwards.
TCTTCAAACCTTTAAAGCTTTACGTAAATTGCTTGAACACGGATCAAGCCAGGCTGATCGTGCCAGCCAAAGCGGCCACCACCAGCAACACACCAACCCAGATGTTGGCACGGAAAAGGCGCAGGCCTCGTTCGGGATAGCGCACGTCAAACTGCCGCATCTGCCACAGCAGATGAATGCCGATGACGGCCATCACCATGTAATACAAAATCCGCTCGTTCAGCAGAAAACCGCCCACCAGCCAGCAGGCCATGGCGGCGATGTAAAAACCGCTGATCCAGGTTTTGCCTGCCTCGCGGAAACGCAGAGCCGTGGAGTGCAGGCCCAGCTTGGTATCGTCAGCCATGTCGATATAGGCATAGATGGAGTCGTAGCCCACCTGCCACAAAATCGCGCCCACCCACATCAGGATGGCGCCAAAAGGCACCATGTTCTGCGTATCGGACCAGGCCATCAACATGCCCCAGTTAAAGCAGATACCCAGAACCACTTGCGGCCAGTAGGTAAAGCGCTTGCACAGGGGGTAAATCATCACGATCGGGAACAGGGCCAGTGCCAGCCAACGGCTGTACTCATTGATAGCCAGCAGCAGCAAGGCACACACGGCCATCTGCGCCAGCACGAAGATCACCGCCTGACGCATGGTGATCTGGCCGCTGGTCAAGGGCCGGAAACGGGTACGTTCAACCTGATGGTCGAAGTTACGGTCCGCCATATCGTTAAAGCAACAGCCAATACCGCGCATCAACAAGGCGCCCAGAGAAAAGATCACCAAACGCCACAGGGTAGGAATACCGTCCGCTGCCTGCACCAGAGCGGCCAGAGCGGGCAAGAGGGTCAGCCAGGTGCCCACAGGCCGATCCAGCCTACACAAACGGGCATACGGCCCCCAGGATGCTGGCAAATAGCGAGCCACCCAGTCATTGTTGGGGCGCATATCGGACAGATCAGGACGCGGGGAAGATTCCGAAGCGGATGGAGATGTCATAGAGGTAAAACCTAAATCCAGGCCTCAAGCCATAGACTGAAAACAGGCATACCCTCTGGCAGAGGGTATGCGGTGGATTCCAGGAATCTGTTCATGCTCTGGGAGCAAGCAAAACGCAATGGCCGGCGCTGAAAACCACAGCGCTGGCCGGGCCAGCGCATGAAAAGACGCAGACCCATCAGTCTGCGTCCCTTGCCTGCCAAACGGCGATCAGGCTTCCTTGATGAGTTTACCCAAGATGGCGATGCCTTCGCGAATTTTTTCCTCGGGCACGGTGGCAAAGCTCAGGCGCAGGGTGTTGCGTTTGACGTCCTTGCCGGCGTAGAAAGGTTCGCCCGGAACAAAGGCCACCAGGTTCTCAATGGCCTTTTGCAGCAGGGCCGTCGCATCCACGTGCTCGGGCAAGGTCACCCAAATGAACATGCCGCCTTCGGGACGGGTCCATTGGGCCGTCGTCGGGAAGTTCTTGTCCATGGCGTCCAGCATGATGGCACACTGCTTCTGGTAAATATCGCGCACTTTGGGCAGGTGCTTTTCCAGGAAACCGTTATGTACGGCTTCGTAAACAGCCATTTGCGTCAGTGTGGAGGTGTGCAAGTCCGTGGCCTGCTTGATCTGCACCAGTTTGTCGATGATCTTGGCGGGAGCCACGATGTAGCCCAGACGCAAACCAGGAGCCAGCACTTTGGAGAAGGTACCCAGGCGTATCACGGTAGCACCGGCTTTGCGGCCCAAGGACAGCAGGCTGGGCAGACGCTCGCCGGCGTAACGCAGTTCACCGTAGGGATCGTCCTCGACGATCGGGATATGCGCAGCCGCACATCGCTCCACCAGGTCCTGACGACGCTCCAGAGGCAGGCGCAGGCCGGTGGGGTTCTGGAAGTTGGGCAATGCGTACAGCAGACGGGCACCCATGGCTTCAGGAGCCGACACGTACTCGGGGATCATGCCCTGGCCATCGGTAGGAATAGCCACAAAAGAAGGGTTGTACACAGACAGAGCCTGCAAAGCGCCCAGATAAGTAGGCGACTCCACCAATACCTTGCTGCCTTCATCAATGAACAGCTTGCCCAGCATGTCCAGGGCTTGCTGCGAACCGTTCACCAGCAGGATTTCGTCGGCGTCCACAGGAGCGCCTTCAGCGCTCATTTGCTCTGCCAGCCATTTGCGCAGGGGCAGATAGCCTTCCGTCGTGGTGTATTGCAGTGCCACACGGCCCTGCTCGCTCAGTACCTTGTTGAACGCGCTTTGCATTTCCTCGACAGGAAAGCCGACTGGAGTGGGCAGACCGCCCGCAAAGGAAATAATCTCGGGACGCGCAGTGACCTTGAGAATTTCACGAATTGCGGAGCCACTCAGTTTCTGGGCACGTTGGGAAAAGGTAAAAGACTGCGAGAGGGTATCCATGATTCGGGGAAGTCCTGAAGAAGAACGATTAAATACTTCATATGCAAACTTTCCAGCTTGCAATAAATAACGCAGGATGCCGAAAAAACCAGGCATCCTGCACCTTTGAATGAATTATGACTCGGGTTTATTAGCGTATACCTTGCCACCAAGCGGCTTGCAGCGCAAGTAGCTCAAGGGTTTGTGCTCGGGATTTACCCTGAAAAAACAGCCTGCCCTTCAAGACGATCGTCGCGCTTTGTCTATACTCAGCTATTGTATATACAATTAAAAAACCGCCCGGAGCCATGCCACCATGAGCCAGCCCCACCCTGCCACTTTGCTTCGCCTGCTAAACATCAGCAGCCTGCCCGCGCAGCCCTGGAAAAACGGTGGCGGCACCACGCGCGAGGTGCTGTGCCATCCCGAACATGCCGGCTATGAGCACTTTGACTGGCGCATCAGCCTGGCCCAGGTCCAGACCTCCGGCGATTTTTCCCGCTTCCCCGGCATAGACCGACACATCATGTTGATCGAGGGCGACAACATGCAGTTGATTCACGAGCAAGATATCCATGTGCTGCATCCATTCCAGCCCTACGCCTTCGCTGGCGAGGACAAGATGGCCTGTTTGTTACCACTCGGTCCGACACAGGACTTGAACCTGATGCTGCGCCGGGGCCGAGCCCAAGGCAGCTTGCACGCATGGCAAGGACGAAACGACTCCATGAAATTGGCCGCTGGTACGCATTTTCTATACGCACCGCAAGGCGGCTATCAACTCCAGGCCGACACACACAGCTGGACCCTGGGCGCCGGGCAAGCCCTGACAGGCAGCACACCCGCCCCCTTGTCCCTGCAACTGCAGGCCGACCCTGCTGATGCCCCGCTGGTCTACGCCTATATAGCTCCCACGGAATGAAATGATGAGCTACACACTTTGGACCGATTTACGCCTGGCCCCCACCGCCGACCCCGAGTACGTCATCGAAGATGCCTGCCTGGTTGTACAGGCGGACCGTATCGCCTGGATGGGCCCACGTCATGACCTGCCTGCGCAGTGGCAAGACGCCACTCAAGAACACAAGCTGGGAAACCGCTGGGTCACCCCCGGGCTGATCGACTGCCACACCCATCTGGTCTACGGCGACAACCGCGCCCAGGAATTTGCCTTGCGGCTGGCAGGGGCCTCCTATGAAGAAATCGCCCGTCAGGGTGGCGGCATTGTGTCCTCCGTCAAAGCGACGCGCTCCCTGAGCGAGGACCAACTGCTGGCCCAAGCCCTGCGCCGACTGGATGCCTTGCTGGACGAAGGCGTCACCGCGATTGAAATCAAATCCGGCTACGGTCTGAATCTGGAGAGCGAGCGCAAAATGCTGCGTATCGCCCGCCGTCTGGGCGAGCTGCGCCCGGTCACGGTGCGCACCACCTTTTTAGGTGCCCATGCCCTGCCCCCTGAATTTGCCGGGCAAACCGATGCCTATCTGGATTTGGTCTGCGATCAAATGCTGCCCACTCTGGCACAAGAAGGACTGATCGACGCGGTTGACGTCTTTTGCGAGCGTATTGCCTTCGACCTGAAGCAGTCCGAACGTGTTTTGAAAGCGGCCCAAGCACTGGGCCTGCCCGTCAAGATGCACGCCGAGCAGCTCTCCAATCTGGGCGGCACGGAAATGGCGACCCGCTACCAGGCCCTGTCCACCGACCATCTGGAATACCTGGATGAAGCAGGCGTCATCGCCATGAAAAAAGCAGGAACCGTGGCCGTGCTGCTGCCCGGAGCCTACTACTTTCTGCGCGAAACCCAGTTACCCCCGATTGAACTGCTGCGCAAACACGGCGTGCCGATGGCCCTATCCACTGACAGCAACCCCGGCACGTCCCCCTGTGCATCCCTATTACTGATGCTGAACATGGGCAGCACGCTTTTCAGGCTGACTGTCCCCGAAGCCCTGGCAGGAGTCACCCGCCATGCTGCTCAGGCCTTGGGTGCCCCTGACATCAGTGGTGAACTCAGCATCGGATCCCGCGCCGACTTTGTCGCCTGGGACATAGACTCCCTGCCCGAACTGGCCTACTGGCTGGGCCTGCCACGCTGCGCCCTGGTCGTATACCAAGGCACAATCAGCCGTGACCTGCGTAAGGAATCGCCATGAGCATCCCCCGAAAACATGAAGCGCTCTGGGCCCCTTGGGCCTATCTGGACGGCCAGTGGCAAGCGAATGTACTGCTGCGCTGGGACCAGGACGGCACACTGACAGACGTTCTGCCCGAAGCCAGTCAGCAGGCTATAGACGCGGCGGGCTTCGTCCACACAGCGCAAGGTGCCGTACTGCCGGGCATGCCCAATCTGCATTCACATGCTTTTCAAAGTGCCATGGCCGGGCTGACTGAATTCCGGGGGCAAGGCCAGGACAGCTTCTGGAGCTGGCGCGACCTGATGTACCGCTTCGCTGCCCGTCTGGAGCCCGAGCACATGCAGGCCATTGCCCAATGGCTCTATATTCAGATGCTGAAAGCGGGCTACACCAGCGTGTGCGAGTTCCATTACCTGCATCACCAGCGCGACGGCCAGAATTACGCACCCATAGGCCTGCTGGCCCAAGGCGTCATGGAGGCGGCCAGCGCCAGCGGTCTGGCCATTACCATGCTGCCCGTGCTGTACCAGTACAGCGATTTCGGCAGCAAGGCGCCGCGTCAGGATCAACAGCGCTTTTTGAATAGCCCTACGCAGTTGCTGTACCTGCTGGAGTCTCTGCACAACAGCCACCCCTTGAGTGCTGACCGGCGTTACGGAGTTGCACCCCACTCCCTGCGCGCTGCCAACGTTGGTTCTATCAGTACCTTAATCGACGGCCTGCACAGCCTGCCCTCACGCCACCCGATTCACATTCACATTGCCGAGCAGACAGCCGAAGTGCTGGCCTGCCGGGACATCAAAGGCAGCAGTCCGGTGGCCTATCTCTATGACAACTTCAATGTGGACGAACGCTGGTGCCTGGTCCACGCCACTCATATTGACGAGCAGGAGCGCAAGCAAATTGCCCGCAGCGGTGCCGTAGCAGGTTTGTGTCCAAGCACCGAGGCGAATCTGGGTGATGGCCTGTTCCCTGCCGCCGCCTTTCTGGCGGAGCAAGGACGAATGGGCATAGGTTCAGACAGCCACATCTGCGTAGACTGGCGCGCCGAACTGCGCTTGCTGGAATATGGTCAACGATTGATCAGCCAGCAACGCAATGTGCTGACTTCGTCCCAACAACCTTTCGTCGCGGACTACTTGTTTGGCACCTGCGCACGTGGTGGCGCACAGGCGTCCGGGCGAGCCAGCGGGCAATTAAGCCCCGGTCATCAGGCAGATTTAATGGTGATTGACCTGGAGCACCCCAGTCTGGCGGGGCTGGATAAGCAGCATTGGCTGTCGGCTCTGGTCTTTTCCGAACGCGCCCACGCCAACCCGATTCGTGATGTATTCGTCAGTGGTAAGGCCTGTGTGACAGAGGGCCATCATCCTCAGGAAGAGGCGGCATTTGCGGCTTATAAAAAAACATTGAGCAGTCTACTGAACAAGGCTTAGGTACAAAAAAATCAAATGATGGCCTGTAAGCCCTTGTCAGCAATGATATTCAGCAGCTTGAGTGCCGGGCCAGTGGGATGGGTTTCACCTTGCTCCCACTTGCGTATGGTCGACGCCGTAGTATGCAAATAAAGCGCAAATATCGGCTGGCTGAACTTCAAGCCTTCTCGCAGCCGCTTGATGTCGGCCGCATCGAACTCCCGAACTGGCGGTGGACAAATTGCGTCAAACTCGCGCATCGTCACCTTGCCGATCGCTCCTGCCTCCTGGAGCGCCTCCAGGTCGCCGCGTAGCGATTCGATGATCTTGCTCACAATGCACCTCCAATAACACGTCAGCCTGCAATGCATTCAACAAGGCTTCAGGCGACAAGCCCAGGAACACCTTCCCTACAAATTGCAGCGCTTTCTTCTCATCCGGCGTGATGTTCCCCTTGTCGCTCTTGGAGAACCCATGCAGGAACACATAACGGCTACCTATTCTGGCCGAAAGCAAGCTGCGATAGCCGCCGCTTTTGCCACCACCAGGGCGAGCTACCCGCTTCTTGTATAAGGCGCCACCCAAGTCCACATCGATCAGACCGCTTTCCATCTCCTGAACTGCCTTGCACAAGGCAATATCAGGCAGCTTCTCGGCCGCCTGCCATCGCGCAAAGTCTTTGCGCTTGAGAACGCGCGTCATATCGACCTCCAAACTATACCCGTATCGGGCACACTTATCAATCTCTCGTCGTGGAGCAGCCAATTCGCCATCCGCTCGCCCATCCCACGCGGGCTTATCCTCCTTGTGAACATAGCGCATGCACATCGCCACAGCCATGTGACTTGTGAGCTTTATATCCATCTTGATTGGCACGCCTCAGTTGGCAATACAGGCCGTCGCTCGATAACAGATACCGTGCCTGCCTACGTAGGGGACGCAGCAGCCGTCGTGTTCACCGTGGACTTATGTCAGCAGGGCGTAGTCCAGAGAAATGCAATGCTGGGTCGCCGTGAAGCAAAAAAATCCCTGGCGTGGGGACCCATGCCAGGGACAAGTTCGTGGAGACAAAAACAATCAGCAGTACTTCATGAAAACTAGAAAAGATCAGCCGCCGTCGCCGCCAGGCTCTCATCCAGCACCAAGGCTTTCAGGGCCTCGATATCGGGAGCCAAGTAACGGTCCTGATCGTAAAAAGGCACGGCCTGACGAATCGCATCCTGCACCTTCTTCAAGCGCTCGGAAGTCAGCAAAGGCGCATGAAAATCAATGCCTTGTGCCGCGCACAGCAATTCAATTGCCACAATCGCGGCCGTGTTCTGTGCCATGTCTTCCAGACGGCGCGCTGCAAAGGTTGCCATGCTGACGTGGTCTTCCTGATTAGCCGAAGTAGGCAGACTATCCACACTGGCAGGATGTGCCAGCGACTTGTTTTCCGAAGCCAGGGCCGCTGCGGTCACATGGGCAATCATGAAGCCCGAATTCAAACCCGCAGAAGGCACCAGGAACGGTGGCAAACCAGAGATGCTGGCATCAATCAACAAAGCGACTCGACGCTCTGCCAAGGCACCAATTTCAGCAATAGCCAGAGCCAAGCCATCGGCAGCAAACGCCACCGGCTCGGCGTGGAAATTACCTCCGGAAATCACCTGATCCGGCTCGCCATTCTTGCCGGGAAACACCAGCGGGTTATCCGTGACAGCATTGGCTTCCGTCAACAGGCTGCGTTCGTTCTGTGTGATCAGATCCTGAATCGCACCCATGACCTGGGGCTGACAGCGCAAGCTGTAGGGGTCCTGCACCTTGTTGTCATTGTCGCGATGCGACTGACGAATCTGGCTGCCAGCCAGCAGCTCCCGGTACAGGCGAGCCGCATAAATTTGCCCCGGCTGTCCACGGACCTCATGGATGCGCGCATCAAAAGGCGCATCACTGCCTTTGGCGGCGTCCACGCTCAAGGCACCGGCCAGAATCGCATTGCGGAACAAGGTCTGGGTGCGGAACAGGCCGTTCAGGGCCAGGGCCGTAGATACTTGCGTACCATTGATCAGCGCCAGCCCTTCCTTGGCAGCCAGCACAATGGGAGTGATACCCGCCTTGGCCAAAGCCTGCTGGGCTGGCATCCATTCGCCCTGCCACTTGGCCTGCCCTTCCCCGATCAGCGTCAAGGTCATGTGCGACAAGGGCGCCAGATCACCCGATGCCCCCACCGAACCCTTGGACGGGATGAAAGGCACCACGCCCGCATTCAGAATATCCAGCAAGGTCGTAACCACATGCGAACGTATGCCCGAAAAGCCGCGCGCCAAGCTGGCAATTTTCATGGCCATGATCAAGCGGGCCACTGCATCGGACACCGGCTCGCCCACCCCCACGGAGTGCGACAGAATCAGGTTCTTTTGCAGTTGCTCCAGATCATGGTCGGGAATGCGTTGCTGGGCCAGCTTGCCAAAGCCGGTATTGATGCCATAAGCCGGATTACCCTCCCGGATGATCTTGGCCACAATGGCCGAGGACGCATCCATAGCCCCGATCGCCTCTGGTGGCAGAGTCAGAACAGTCGGTTCCTGCCAGATTTGGCGCAGTTGTGCCAAAGTCAGTGCGCCGGGAGAAAGCTCGATACTCTTGCTCATTTATCTGTCCTGTTTTTCTTACTTGATCATGGGCAATTTCAGCCCGAAATTCTTGGCCGTTTGAATCGCCAGCTCGTAGCCGGCATCCGCATGACGCATCACACCACTGGCGCAATCGTTAATCAAGACCCGCTCCAGACGGGCCGCAGCCTGCTCGCTACCGTCGGCCACAATCACCATGCCAGCATGCTGGCTGTAGCCCATGCCCACCCCGCCCCCGTGGTGCAGCGAAACCCAGCTGGCCCCGCCGGCGGTATTCAACAAGGCATTCAACAAAGGCCAGTCCGACACGGCATCCGTGCCATCACGCATGCTTTCAGTTTCGCGGTTGGGGCTGGCCACCGAGCCTGTATCCAAGTGGTCGCGGCCAATCACAATGGGCGCTTTCAGCTCGCCCTTACGCACCATTTCGTTAAAGGCCAGACCAGCGCGGTGACGCTCGCCCAGACCCAACCAGCAAATGCGTGCCGGCAAGCCCTGGAAAGCAATGCGTTCCTGCGCCATATCCAGCCAGCGATGCACGTGCTGATTGTCGGGGAACAGCTCTTTGATTTTTTGATCGGTTTTGTAGATGTCCTCCGGGTCGCCTGACAAGGCCACCCAACGGAACGGGCCTTTGCCCTCGCAAAACAAGGGGCGAATGTAGGCAGGCACAAAGCCAGGGAAATCGAAGGCATTGGCCACGCCTTCATCAAACGCAACTTGGCGAATGTTATTGCCGTAGTCCACAACCGGAATACCCATTTTCTGGAAATCCAGCATGGCTTGTACATGAACTGTGCAAGACTTGGCAGCCGCTTGTTGAATGCGGACGTGTTGGGCCGGATCTTTCTGCGCCGCCTGCCACTGTTCCACCGTCCAGCCTGACGGCAAATAGCCATTGAGCAGATCGTGGGCAGAGGTCTGGTCCGTCACCAGATCAGGTTTCAAACCACCCGCTTGGGCACGTCGCACCAGTTCGGGCAGTACATCGGCAGCATTACCCAGCAAGCCAATCGACACCGCTTCCTTGGCGACCGTGTGTTGGGCAATCAACTCCAGCGCATGATCCAGATCCCGCGCCTGTTTATCCAGATAACGGGTCTGCAAACGGAAGTCGATACTGCTTTGCTTGCATTCAATCGTCAGCGATACAGCCCCGGCAAAGGTCGCCGCCAAAGGCTGTGCGCCGCCCATGCCGCCCAGACCAGCAGTCAGAATCCAGCGCCCGGCCAGCGAACCACCAAAATGCTGACGACCTGCTTCAGCAAAAGTCTCGTACGTGCCTTGCACAATGCCCTGGCTACCAATGTAGATCCAGCTACCCGCCGTCATCTGCCCATACATGAACAAACCGGCCTGATCCAGCTCGTGAAACTTCTCCCAGGTAGCCCATTTGGGCACCAGATTCGAGTTGGCCAGCAGCACACGCGGCGCATCGCTATGAGTACGGAATACACCCACCGGCTTGCCGGACTGAATCAGCAAGGTCTGGTCATCCTCCAACTGGCGCAAGCTGGCCAGAATCTGGTCATAGCACTCCCAGTTCCGGGCTGCACGCCCGATGCCGCCGTACACCACCAGATGCTGGGGGTTCTCGGCCACAGCCGGGTCCAGATTGTTCTGAATCATGCGGTACGCGGCTTCCGCCACCCAGTTCTTGCAACTGAGCTGGGTACCCGTAGGGGCATGAATCTGCCGCTCAGGATCGAAACGGGGATCGTGGCTGGCCGCCAAAGTGTGATGATCAGGCATGGTGATGTCCTCCATCTGAGGTGTCTCTGGATACGCGCTGGTTCTATCTGGCAGGCTGTTTCCACACCCGAAGGGCAGGTCCTGGCGCCGACAAAACAACGGTTTTCTTGTAAGCTCATGCCAATGTATAGTCATTTTTCCAAGTTGTCTATACATATAAAGAGAGCCTTGCATAAGCCCGTGAAGGCGAACATGGGAAGGCATCACTCGCGGCCTGGTGCACGACCTCAGATCTGGCCTGCGCGAGACTCTTTTGAGTGTGAACACGTCCTACAGGAAAGCATAAAAATGGATGTCCCCCAGACGAGCCATTCGTCAACTGAACCAAGCATGCCCGCCTACCTGCAAATCAAGAATTTTGTGCTGGAGAAAATCCAGTCCGGCCAATGGCGTGAAGGTGATCTGATCCCCACTGAACTGGCTTTATGCGAACAATTTGGCGTGTCGCGCATGACGGTCAACCGCGCGCTGCGGGAGTTGACGAATGATGAGCTGCTGGTCCGCATCAAAGGCTCGGGCACCTACGTCGCGCAGCCCAAATTCCAGTCCACCCTGATCGAGATACGCAGCATCGCGCAAGACATACGGGAGCGCGGCCACCAACACAGCTGTCAGGTGCTGAGCATGGAGCGGCTGCAGGCCAGCCCGGCTCAAGCGCGGCTATATGGCATTGCACCGGGCGCAGCGCTGTTTCATTCCATTATTGTTCATGCCGAAAACGGCTTGCCTATCCAGTACGAAGATCGTCTGGTGGACGCGCAAATGGCGCCGGATTACATGGAGCAGGACTGGAGCCAGATCACGCCTAATGAGTACTTGGTGCGCGTTGCCCCCTTGCCAACCGGCTTTTACAGCATTGAAGTGCTGGTGCCGCCCGCCGGAATCGCGCAGGCCCTGCACATGAAAGAGCAGCAACCCTGTCTGGTGATGGACCGCCGCACTTTTTCCAGCGAGCAGTTCACAACGCACGCCAGACTGTGGCATCCAGGGGATCGCTACAAATTCACTGGCAAGATGTGAGCCGTAAATCTGCTCTGCCTAGAGTTTGACTCCCAAACGCATCGATCAGGCGCACAGGCTTCTGGCCTCCTGAGTCATACACCATCGCCATTTTCTTGTCGCATTGACCTGGCACGACTAACCCTTGAGCTGATCACTTGCCGACCACACCTGAACGAGCCTGCTCATGCTGGCGATAGCGGGTCAACGACAAGCCTGTATGGCGCTTGAAGTACCGGCACAAATAAGAGGGATCCTCAAAATTCAGCTGATCGGCAATCTGCCCGATCGCCAGCTGGCTGTAGGAAAGCAGCGCCTTGATCTCCAGAACCACTTGCCTGTCGATCAAGGCCTTGGGACTGTCGTTAAAAAACTGTTTGCTCAGCTGGGACAGATAAAACGGGGTGATGTTGAGCGCATCGGCATAAAACTTCACCTCTCTGTGCTGCCGGCATTGCTGGCCAACCAGTTCCCAAAACCGCCAGCTGATCATTTCCTGGCGGCTGAACGGCTGGCCGCCCTGATACTCGGACGGAATCTGCTCGGCAATATGTAGAAAGAAATTCTGCAGCTGATTACGCAGCATGATGTACTGATGCAGCGTGCTGGTCTGCACAATCTCGTGCAGTTGCAGCAACCAGGCCGCCAGTAAAGCTCGATCTTTCTGTGGAGGCACACACAGCGGATTGTCGTGCAGGAACACGAATAAGGAATTAGGCAGCTGATAAGCCACTTCTGACGCCAGGTTCTTGGGCATCAGCAGAAAAAACACCTTGAAACCGCGTGAGCGCCGTCTCAGCAAGGTAATCGTATCTTCGGCCAGCACCAGCACATCATGGGCCCGTACGACCTGATCCTTGAAATTCAAGCTGACCAAAGCGCGACCCGACAGGCAGATCATCAAGGCCATATAGGCATGACCGAAAGACAAAGGCATTCCCACGCCTTCGGCCAGCGTGGTCTGGCCTATCAGCCAGCTATCTTTGGCGCTGAATAGTTGTGGAATCTGATGCATGGTGTTCCTCTGCCCTTCATGGCCCGGCAACCGACAGGACTTGCTAAAAGTACCGAAACTACCAAGGTCCTGCTCTGTTCGCCAAACCAGCCAGCTTCTATTCTGTTTTCTGCTGAATGGTGAGTAAAGAACATGACACTTCAAACAGAAAGACTTATTTTACGCCCCTGGCAGGACACCGATGCCAAGGACTTGTACGAATACGCCAAAGACGAGCGAGTTGGCCCGATTGCAGGTTGGCCGGTGCATACCAGCGTTGAGGAAAGTGCCGAAATTATCCGCACAGTTTTCAATATGCCCGAAGTGTATGCCGTCGAGCACAAAGTTAATGGCCGAGCTGTCGGTTGCATCGGCGTCCTGATCGGCAAGAACAGCAACTTCGAGATCGGCGAAGAAGAAGGCGAAATTGCCTATTGGATTGGCGTGCCCTACTGGGGCCAGGGCTTGATCCCCGAGGCCATGCGCGAAGTGATGCGACACGCTTTTGAAACGCTGAAGCTGAAAGCACTTTGGTGCGGCTACTTTGCCAACAATGCCCAATCGCAGATCGCGCAAAGCAAGTGTGGCTTTCGCCATCATCACACCGAGGAAAACAGGTACAACCCGTTCCTGCAGGACTACCGGACTGAGCACATCAGCCGCATTACTGCTGAAGAATGGTTGTCCTTGCCCAAACAACAGGCCTGAACACCCGTCGTAACCCACACCCACGCCGCCGCTCTGGGTGTAGAACGGCCCCCAAAACCTGGATACCTGTCCCAGGCGTTTGGGGCCCGTTCACCTTGGGCATCGCGTGCAGCGCACGCGGTGTCTTCTAGGCCGTTTGCAAAGCGTGCTTGGGCTGTCGCAACAAGACAAAGAGCAGACCGGCAATCAAGGCCGCCAGGCCTGCCAGTGCATGCAGCACCGTCAAAAATGAAGCGGCATAACTGGCAGTCAATTGCGCTTCCAAACCAGGCAGCTGTTGCGCGGCCAACTGCAATTCACCCAAAGCCGCCCGACTGGCCGCTTCCAGAACCGCTGCTTGTGTAAAAGCAGTGCTGTCCACACTCAGGTGATGCTGAATCAAGGTAGCCAGCAGCACGCTGACCACGGCAATGGCCACACCATCCGCAGAGATTCGCACCGTATTGAAGATACCCGTCGCCATTCCGACCCGATCCGGGCTGACCACACTGACCGCCATCCCGTCCATCAAGCCCCAGGGCAAACCGATACCCACGCCGATCAGCAATAAAGGCAGATGCAGGGCTGGACCGCCACCTGCCTCAAAGCCTTCAGCCAGAGTCCACAAACCCACGGCCACCAGAAGCAAACCCAGGCTGGACAAGGTGCCTGCCGATAGCCAGCGAGTCAGCAAGGCCGCCACAAAAGGCACGATCAACAAGGGCGCAGCCAGCCAAACCATCATCTGCCCGGCCTCCAATGCACCGTAACCATCAATACCCATAAAGCGACCGGGCAACAACACAATCAGCACGATGAACAGGAATGCAGGGGCTGCAGCCAAAGCCTGCACACCCACAAAGCCGGGGTCACGAAAGAAACTCAAATCAATCATGGGCTGCGCAACGCGGCGCTCTATGCAGACAAAGCCCACAAAGGCGACAACAGAGGCCAGCAGGGTGGACAGCACCCAGCTATCGGACCAGCCCCGTTCCGGGATCAGCAACATGCCATAAGTAAACAGGCCCAAAGCCAGCGTAAAGCTGATGGCACCCGGCCAGTCCAATGCACCCTGCGAGCCGCCCTGACTGGGCTTGGTACTGATCAGAACCAGCAACAAACCGACCACGCCAATAGCCCCGGTCGCGTAGAACACGCCTTGCCATTGCAGCGCCTCCACAATCCAGCCGAAAAACCAGGGACCAAAAGACAGCCCCAGCCCGAAAGACGTGCCTAACAAGCTGAACGCCCGCGCCCGTGCACGTCCTTCAAACAAGGGAGCCAGGGAGGACATGGCAGCGGCAAAAGCGGCGGCACCGCCCAGGCCCTGCATCATGCGCAAAATATCAATCCAGAACACGGAGGGCATGAAAGGAATGGCAATGGTAAAGGCGCAAAACCACAGCATGCCAATCAGCCAGATGCGGCGCTGGCCGTAAATGTCCGTCAGGCTGCCTGACACCATCATGGCACCGCCGTAACTCAGGATGTACGCGTTCATGATCCAGCTCAGCTGGGCGGCACTACCACCTAACTCTGCACTGATGGCCGACAGCACCACTGCCGGGCCGGTGAAGCACAAGGGGATCAATAAAGCCGTTAAACAGGCTGACAATAATTGCAGCCGACGCATGGCCGGCGATGAAGAAGAGGAAAGCATGGTTCTCATTGACTGCTAAAGCGTGCGTGCCCAACAGAAATGAACACGGCGTGAAATACCCGCATGATCGGGGTCGATTTCAGGAGCTTAAGCGTCACCCCATCAAAGAAAAATACACTACAGTTATTAATACTTAGGAAATAAATTCTTAAATAGAGTCGGCACCATGATGGAAAACCTAAGCAATATCGGCCTGTTCGTACGCGTGGCGGAACGCCTGAGCTTTTCGGCCGTGGCCCGCGAATCCGGCCTGTCGCCCTCCACAGTAGGCAAGTCCATCGCCCGCCTGGAAGAGCGGCTGAAAGTGCGCCTGTTTCACCGCAGCACCCGCACTCTGGCCCTGACTGCCGATGGCAAAGTTTTTCTGGAGCGCTGCAGACGCATCTTGAGTGAAATCGAAGCGGCAGAACTGGAAATGTCCCAAGCCAGTGAAATGCCGCGTGGCACCTTGCGAATCAGCTTGCCGCGCTACAGCGGCCTGTTTCAGCAGGCCATCAGCCACTTCATGCAGCGTTATCCGGCCGTGGAACTGGATCTGGACTTTTCTGACCGTCTGGTCGATGTGATTGGCGAAGGTTTTGATGCTGCCATCCGTGCCAGCGCCTTGAGTGATTCAGGCCTGATGCGCCGCCGTCTGTGCACGTTCCGTCGTGTCCTGGCTGCCTCCCCCGAATATCTACAAGAGCATGGTCGCCCCTTGCACGCCAAAGATCTGCAACACCATGCCTGCCTGCACTACCGCTTCCCCAATACCGGGCGGCTGGAACAATGGCCAATTTCCGAAACTCAGGACGTACCCGAGCTGCCCCGCACACTGGTTTGCAATAGCGTGGAAATGCGGGTGCATCTGAGCTTGCAAGGGCAAGGCATCGCTTGCCTGCCAGATTTCACCGTGGGCGAGCATTTAAGCAGCGGACGGCTGCAAACCATTCTGGATGAATGCACCCATAACACCGTGCCACTGTGGATTGTCTGGCCTGCCAGCCGCAACCTGTCGCCCAAGCTGCGCGCCTTTATTGATTGCATGAGCGAGGCGGTTTTCCAGACCTAACCAAACACATACTGCTAGTGCCTCCTGCTCAGTCCCCGGTCAGCTCGGAAGCGGCATCCTGGGACTGGCTGACGCACAAAAAGAGCAGGCCACCCATGACAGAGGCCCCAACAAATGACATATCCTTAAGCCACCTGCTTGATCAGCAAGGCCGCAAGGTACATGCCCAAACCAAAAACCGCGTGTGTCAGCAGGCTGCGCAAGCGGTTGGTCCAAGGCGTGGGGGTACGCGAGGCCGCCACTCCGGCTCCCATGGCGGGCTGCATGACAAAAAAGGGCATCACGACCGTAGCCATGCCCACCATGACGGCGGGCAACCAGCGGGGATCTTGCAGCCACTCAGTGCCGTAAACCGCAAGCAACAAAAAGGCGAAAACAATGCCCACAGCATAGTGAATGAACCAGCCCCAGGCAGACTCTCCCGCAATCGGCTCAGCCTTGCCGATACTGCTGTGTGCGATCTGGCCACGCAGCAAATGCCCGGCCCAACGCCCCACCATGGCGTAGTTCAGCGTGGCAACGCCCATCGCCCTTTGAATCAGGCCCCAGATATCCATGAAAATAGTGGCTCCGACTCCGATCAGAATCACATGCACCCATTCATTGATCGACAACATTGGCAATCCTTTCCGTTGATAAGCACTTTGTTTTTGAGCAATCATAGAAGTTGAAGTCAACTTCAAGTCAACAGGTACAAGATGGATATTTCAGAAGTTGCCAAGCAAACCGGCTTACCCTCCTCCACCGTGCGTTACTACGAGAAAGAAGGCCTGATCCGTGCAGTCAGCGCCCCCGGAGAACGGCGTCGTTTTACGCCCCAAGTGCTGGATCAACTGGCCTTGATTGCCTTGGGGCAAGCGGGCGGTTTGTCGCTGGAAGAAATACGGGCCATGCTGCCTCCCGATGGTTCTGCGCAGGTGGACAGGCAATTGCTGCTATCCAAGGCCGATCAACTGGATGCCACCATCAAGCGCCTGAAAGCCATGAGCGAAGGTTTGCGCCACGCCGCGCACTGCCCCGCCGCCAACCATACGCAGTGCCCGACATTCCAGCGTTTGCTGAAAGCCGCCGCCATCCGGGTAAAGAAGAACAAGACCAGCGGCTCCAGAGCAGCGATGTCGCATCTTGCCAAAACGGTGTCGGGCATAAAAACAACCACCACAAGCTGACGCTTCAAGGCTGTAAGAACCTCCCCCTATAATGAGCAGTTGTCGCAGCAAGGCCAGGCCAGCCGCCACCTTAAAGTATCCAATCCGCGACACACCAACAAACGATTATGAGAGGAGCCGTCTGCATGACGAGCACTAAGTCAGCAACTGAGTAAGCCGCAACAAGCTCTGGTCTTGTTGCGGCGTTCTGTACTTCCAATCCCGCTGATTGATAACAAACAGACGCCGCCCGATTTCTTTTTCGAGTGGTAATTTTGTTATGTCTTCCTCACGCTCTTCCTGGGCTTATACGCTGCCGGCTGCCCTGCTGCTGATGGCGCCCTTTGACATCCTCGCCTCCCTGGGGATGGATATTTACCTGCCCGTCGTCCCGGCCATGCCGGGACTTCTAGGTACGACCCCAGGCATCATCCAGCTGACCCTTAGCCTTTACATGCTGCTATTGGGTGCGGGGCAACTGATCTTTGGCCCCCTTTCGGATCGCATAGGCCGACGACCTGTTTTGCTGACAGGGGCCGCCCTGTT
Organism: Alcaligenes sp. NLF5-7; assembly: GCF_024266725.1. Taxonomy (NCBI): domain Bacteria; kingdom Pseudomonadati; phylum Pseudomonadota; class Betaproteobacteria; order Burkholderiales; family Alcaligenaceae; genus Alcaligenes; species Alcaligenes sp. NLF5-7. The sequence goes on along the minus strand of NZ_CP100755.1, from coordinate 1,894,709 downwards.
CGTGTTGGCCTCAACCGCCGCTGCCTTGTCCAGTTCCGCCTGGGCTTTTGTTGGTTTTCGGGTGCTGCAGGCACTGGGGGCTTCGGCCACCCTTGTGGCCCTGTTTGCCACAGTGCGCGATGTGTATGCAGACCGCCCCGAAGGGGTAGTGATCTATAGCCTGTTCAGCTCCATCCTGGCATTCGTACCCGCCTTGGGGCCTATTGCAGGTGCTCTGATTGCCCGTATGGGAGGATGGCAAGCCATCTTCCTGAGTTTGGCAGCGATGGGGCTCATAGCCTGGATCCATGCGCTGTGCAGATGGCAGGAGACCCGACCTGCCAAACCGCTGCATTCCCAGCAGCGCGCACTGGCCGTCTTCAAGAGTCCGGCCTTCTGGGTCTATACCCTGGGCTTCTCCACCGGGATGGGGACATTTTTTGTTTACTTCTCGACCGCGCCCCGAGTCTTGATCGGACAAGCTGGCTATTCAGAAGTGAATTTCAGCCTGGCCTTTGCCAGTGTTGCCCTAGTGATGATTGCCACCACCCGCCTGTCCAAAACCTTTGTGGCTCGCTGGGGAACGGCCGGGAGCCTGAGACGCGGTATGGGTTTGATCGCCCTAGCCGCCCTGTTGCTGGCAGCAGGACAACTCCTGCTGGAACCCTCCTTTAGCAGCTTTATCCTGCCCATGTGGCTAGCCGCCATGGGCATTGTGATGACGGTATCCGTCACCGCCAATGGCGCCTTGGCCCAGTTCAATGATGTAGCCGGTTCCGCCGTGGCAATCTACTTCTGCGTGGAAAGCCTGATCGTTAGCGTGATCGGCACCTTGGCAGTGACCTTGCTGGATGGGGACACTGCGTGGCCGCTGGTAGTCTTTGGGCTGGGAATGAGCAGTGTGGTTTTGCTTGCTTTGATGTTGCTGGAGGCAAGGCCCAAACGCGAGGTTTAAGGTTAAAAAAGGAAGGCTTTCGATAAGCCTTCCCTTCATTTAGATCACCCGTCGTCACTGTTCATGAATAATGTCAGGAGCGAGCTACGGCGGACGACAATGCAATCAGACGTACTCAATTCTGTGTGTCGCCAGCCATCCCCAAACTCAAGTCATACGTCACCCACGCTGTTGCCTGAGTCAAACCATCGTATAGCCTGCGCGCCTATACATTGTCCTGCGCCGTAATCCAGCGCAGGAACGGCCAGCCCGCTTTGCCTACTCCCTGGTGACCTTGCCCGATGCGACACAAAAAGCAGAGGTCCGTGCCTTTAGTGATTGGATAAGCGAGCAAGCCCAGCTATAGCAAGGTAGCCAGCCTATGTAGGACCACCACTTCAACAGTCCTCATGTCCACACCCCCTGCTCCAGACATCGACAATTCGCCTGACTTCCAACAAGGAAGCATATGATTTTTTTGAAAAAAAACCCCGTCCCAAAAGGACGGGGCAAACCTCAACAAGCAATTGAAAAACTCTTAAGGTAATTCCACGGCCACCGGACCACGGGGACGGGAACAGCACAACAAGACTTTGCCCTCTGGCACAGGGTCCAGCGGCTCTTCAAAATAGTCGACCTCGCCCGATACCAGAGTGCACATGCAGGTATTGCACAGACCCGCCCGGCAATTGAAGTCCGGACTCAAGCCCGTTTCTTCCGCCAGATCCAGCAAGGAGGGGCAGTCCTCATGCCATTGGGCCTGGCGGCCATCGGGCAGGAATGTCACCGTCTGCGCCGCATCTTCCGCTGCTGTCGCGGCTCCCCTTACTGCTTCTACAGGCGAATCCAGCTCCAACACATTCGCATCGACACGACTGGAGGGGGCAGGCTGGACCTGATCCTGAACCGCACTGGCTGCAACATCATCCGCCAAGGTGTTTTCCAGCACCGTCGCCGGGCCAAAAAACTCGTAGTGAATGCGCTCACGTGCCACACCCAGACTACGCAGCACACCATAATTGCTCTGCATGAAGGCACTGGGCCCACACAGGTAAAATTCGTAATCATCCAGTGGCAGCCAACGCTGCAACTGCTCACGTGTAATCAGTCCCGTCACATGGTGCAAACCGGCTTGCTCATCATGTTCAGTCGGGTTGCGATAGCAGAAGTAAAGCTGCACGCCTTCGCGTTGTGCCACCAGCTCACGCATCTCATCGGCAAAGGCATGCACCGCGCTGTTATCGCATGCATGAATCACATACACCTTACGCTGGCTGCGTTTAAGTAGACGATGCAGCATGGCCAGCAAAGGGGTCTGGCCCACGCCACCGCTTAGCAACACCACAGGCCGCTGGCTGCTCTCGTCCAGCACGAACTCGCCCATAGGGCCGGCCGCATTCAACACATCACCTGGCTGCACGTGTTGATGCAGCCAGGTGGAAGCCACACCATCGGCCACGTTCAAGCCTGCCGGAGCCTTCTCGTGTTTGACGGAGATACGCAAACGATCCGTGCAGTCTGGGTCCCCCGACACGCTGTAATTACGCAGCACAGTTTGCCCGTCAATCTCCAGACGGAACACCAGATACTGGCCTGGCTGATAAGGTGGCACAACACCGTCCACTGGCTCCAGCACAAACGAAGTAATCACGTCGCTTTCGCGCAGCTTTTCCAGTACCCGATAGTCCCGAAAACGTCGGTTGGCTGCGGCTTCGGTGGGCACAGGTGATGCAGTCGTATTCATCGCACTCAAGCCGTTGTTGTCTCGCTGGCGACAGCTTGTTCAGCCTGGATCATCTGGCTGATCTTGCGACGGAAGCGCAAGGGACCAGAATCCAAGGGCAAGTCCAAAGCGGCAGGACGCTCTTTCAGGGCTTTATGCACTTCTTCCAGAACCACTTTGTCTTCCAGGAAAGCGTGGCGCACGTCTTCGTTGAAAATCTTGGAGATGGCCTCGTCATCCGGGCTGAAATTGCGCAGCTGGAACCAGAAGTAGCGGGTGTGTTCTTCGTCGATAGGCGTCAGGAAGTTATAGGAGTCCATCAGGAAAACGTCCTGGTGGTACTCGCTGGGCTCCTCGGTAGCCGCACCGGCGGGCAGGAAGATGGCCTTGATCACGGCCAGCGACGGGAAACGCACTTCGTATTGCTGCTTGCGGTCGCAATTGCCTTCAAATTTCACAAACTGCTTGTAAAACGGCGCAACTTCCACATTTTTGGACCAGCGCGAGACCGTCACGCCATTGTCCTCAACCTTCACCGTCAAGGGCAGGCCGATGATGTCGGGGCTACCAAACGAGCTTTGGTGTACCCAGGACACGTGCGAAGGGTCCAGCAAATTGTCCGTGACGTACAGGTAATTGCAGTCCAGTTCCATGGCGTCGCCACGGTTCACACCCCATTCGGGATTCTCCCACTCGGGGATGTCGATCAGTTTGGACGGATCAGCCAACTCAGGATCACCCATCCAGACCCAGACCAGGCCAAAACGCTCCGTACAGGGGTAGCTGCGCACCACCGCGCTTCTAGGGATTTGCGCCACACCGGGTGCCTTGGTACAGGAGCCGCTGCAATCAAACGTCAGGCCGTGGTAGCCACATTCCACCTGGTCGCCAATCAAGCGGCCTTTGGACAAAGGCAGGCGACGGTGTGGACAGGAATCTTCCAAGGCCACGGGCTGGCCGTCTTCGCGGCGATACAGCACCAGGTTTTCGCTAAGCATACGCACAGGCTGCAAGCTGCGACCGAGCTGTGTAGCCAATGCGCCTACATACCAGGCATTGCGTACAAACATGATTTACCCCCAACTCTAAATGCGGTGCATGATGGCTGAACGAGCCCATTCATGTTCTCTTGTTTGTCATGATAGTCGCAATCAAATTCAGCCTACTATCCATATCGTTTAGAATTTCTAAAGTTAAATTACTTTTCTGGACGGGGTCTGATCATCATGGATACCTTGCCTCCCTTACGTGCATTGCAAGTCTTTGAGACGCTGGGCCATAGCCAAAGCCTGCAAGAAGCCGCCCGTCGTCTGAAAATTACTCCCGGTGCCATCAGCCAGCAATTACGTTTGCTGGAAGACTCGCTGGGCTGCAGCCTGACTTACAAAGAAGGCAAACGCTTGCGACTGACAGCGGCGGGGGTGCGCTTTCATGAAATCTGTACACAGGCATTTGAGCTATTGCGCGACGGACAACAAGAAATGGAGCGGTCGCGCAACACCAGCCTGCTTTCGATCAGCGCTTTGCCGTCCATGCTTAAAACCTGGATGGCTCCGCTGGCATTTCAATGGCAGGAGCAGTACGACCCGGAGCTGACACTGCATCTGAAAGGCAGCCATGCCGAGCCGGATCTGGAAGCCGAGCAAATCGACTTTCGGATTACCTACGGTCAGGCCGCCGCCCGCCCCCGCAGCTTTACCGAGCTTTATACAGACCGTGTCGTGCCCGCTTGCAGCCCGGCCCTGCTCCAGGGGCAAGCCGCCTTGCGACATCCTCGTGATCTATTGAACTATCCCTTGCTGTCCTCGGACTGGCAGCCACGCTTTACCTCGCCGCCATCCTGGCGCGACTGGTTTGAGTCTTTGGATATAGACATAGGCGATACGCCCCTGGACCGCTTCCGGGTTTTTTCCCTGTCGCACATGGCGCTTGAGTCTGCAGTGGCCGGTCAGGGTTTTGTATTGGCGCAATGCTCGATGATAGAAAAGGAAGTGCGCAGCGGGCAGTTGATCCTGCCCTTCTCCCATTCCTTGCCTCTGCCCTGGCCCTATGTGCTGACCCGACGGGCGGGTGCATTTGAGTCACCTCATAGCCAGGATTTCCATCGCTATTTGTTGAACCGGGCGCGGCAGCAGGAGCAGATCAATCAGGAACTGCTGCTGCAAGCATTAGCCTGAGCAATGTCGCAGCACGACGAAACACGGCTGGATTGCCGATAGACCTTGCTCGCCTGGCCGTGGCTAAGCACTAAACCATTGAGTGCTTCAGCTATATAAGCGCAGGGCTGTTCGATGGCTTAGCTCTACACCGTTCCACTTTTCAGTTCAGGCTCAAGCACCCAGCCAGGTGAGCAAAACAAGTCGAGCGCCTGGATCAGACAAGTACGCATAAGCGCTTTCTACCACGCAATCCACGCAGTTGCGGATGCATTTCCAGCATCAACAAAAAAGCGTGTTTACCGCCCCAGAAGGGGCCATAAACACGCTCTTTAATCCTGCTGGAAAGACGTCAGTGTCTTAGGCCACCACAGCAGCCAGCGACTCCGCGAAGTAATCCACGTTGGACTGGTTCAGACCTGGCACGCTGATGCGGCCCGACTCCAGCACGTACACGCCAAAATCGTCACGCAGTTTCTGGATCTGCTCTTTGGTCAGGCCGGTGTAGCAGAACATGCCTTGCTGTTTGACGAAGTAGCTGCTGTCGTATTGGGGAGCCAGCTCTTTCAGACGATCGTGCACACGCTGACGCATGGCAGCGATACGCTGACGCATGGTTTCCACATCTGCCGTCCACTCGGCCAGCAAGGACTCATCGGACAAGATGGTGGCAATGGCCTGACCACCGTGCGATGGCGGGTTGGAGTAGATGCGACGCACCACGGCCTTGAGCTGACCCAGAACACGATCGGCTTCATCCGCGCTCTGGCACACCACCGACAAGCCACCGCAGCGCTCGGAGTAGTAGGAGAAGTTTTTGGAGAAGGAGTTGGCCAGCAAGAACGTCAGGCCAGCATCGACCATGGCGCGCACGGCGAAAGCGTCTTCGTCCAGGCTACGGCCAAAACCCTGGTAAGCCATGTCCAGGAAAGGGATCAGCTTGCGCTGTTGCAGCACAGGGATCAGTTGCAGCCACTGCTCGTCGCTCAGATCAGCCCCGGTGGGGTTATGACAGCAGGGGTGCAGCAAGACAATGCTGTGCTCGGGCAGGACGGAAATGTCTTCCATCAGGCCGGTGAAATCCAGACCGCGCGTGGCTGGATCGTAATAACGGTAGGTGTGGGTAGGAATGCCCGATCCACGGAAGATGGAGTGGTGATTATCCCAGGCTGGATCGCTGATCCACATTTCACTATTGGGGTAGGCTTCGTGCAGGAAGTCGCCACCCACTTTCAAGGCCCCCGAACCGCCCAATGTCTGAATGGTCGCAACACGACCTTCTTGCAGCACTTTGCTGTCGGCGCCAAAAACCAGTTTTTGCACGGCGCTGCGGTAGGAAGCCAAACCTTCAATAGGCAGATAGCCACGGGGCTGGCCCTTGGCCGCCCATTTTTCTTCAGCCCGGCGAGCCACATCCAGCAAAGGCAGACGGCCTTGGTCGTCGTAATACAAACCAATGGTCAGGTTGACCTTGCGATCGCGCGGATCGGCGTGAAATGCCTCGTTCAAACGGAAAATCGGATCGCCACCATAGGCCTGCAAATGCTCAAACATGCTTGTTCCTTGAAAAATTACGGTTGTGGGCCGCCCGGGCTGATCGCCGGTCTATTCAAATAACCATTGACCTTATACCTTGGGCCTACTTTAGCCAATATCATGGGGCTCTTTTTGCAGCACATGAGCACGCGAGCGATGCGTGAATGCGTCATCAGACTTGTCCCCCCTTGGCTCGGCACGGCACCTGTTCTTGTCTAGTCGGTGCAGGCTGTCAAACGCCAGCGTCACCTTGAAGTCTTTTCACATTTTCAGCAAACCGAAGCCTCAAGAACGTGAACGCGGTGTACCAGCCTGTCTGCCTGGGCCTTGCCAGCAAAGAATATACATGGCTTTCTGAGGATACAGAACCGTGCACTTGCATTCATTGTGCTTTCGGTCCTCCCGCACTCCCCAGCTGTCACCGCATTGTCATATGCAGATCCCGTCCAAGACCGTTAACATGGGACTTTCACCGTTTCAACAGGAGTCCGCCGTGTCCGTATCGCCGCTGCCCAGTTCCCTATCCTGCCCTTTAGAAGGGGCCAGCAACTTCCGTGATATTGGCGGCTATGCCACAGACTCCGGCTCCTTTCGTAAAGGTCGCGTCTACCGTTCGGACCATTTGGCGGATTTAAGCAGCCAGGACCTGGACACCCTGCAAGAGCTGGGTATTGCCTGCTCACTGGATTTCCGGGGTGCACATGAGCGCAAACGCTCTCCCTACCAGTACAGTTTTCTGACCAGTCATGCGCTGACCGTCGAACCCACCGTATTGCCTGATTTTCTGGACATGCTTGCCAAAGGCGAAGTGGACGTCAAAGCTGCCTACGGCACCATGAACAAGACCTACACGGAATTCGTGACTGGTCATGCCGCTACGTTTGGACGGGTCTTTGACCAGTTGCTGGAAACCGATACCCCTGTCGTCATGCACTGCACGGCGGGGAAAGATCGCACCGGCTTTGCCGTCGCCCTACTGCACCGCGCCACTGGCGTACACCCTGATGATGTGATGCACGACTATCTGCTGACCAATCAGTTCTTCCGCCGCCCCAATCTGCCCGATAACCGTGGCATCAGCGAGGAAGTGCTGGATATTCTCTGGGGCGTCCAGCCCGAGTTTCTGGAAACCGCCTTCAAGACGATTGATGAAACGCATGGCAATCTGGAGAACTTCCTCCAGAACGCCTTGAAGCTCAGCCCCGCTCGACGCGAAGCCTTGCTGGAACGCTACACCGCTTAAACCACGCCTACGGAGGTCGCTGGTAGTTCCCAGTGACCTTCCAGGCTCAGGGCCGGTCCCATCACATTGCGCCAGGTCGGCAAATCATGCATTTGCGTGAACAAAGGCATGCAATAGCGTGGCTGCACCATGTCCACCAGCCAGCGTAAATCCGTCAAACGCGGATGCACATTCCAGCACAAGGTATGCGTGCCACGTGGTGCATGGGGAGCCACATAGCCGGTGTGAATCAACAAGCGCTCGCCAGACTGGGCATTGGGGTCCGCAACCCGCGCCTGGTGCTCGCGAATCAACTCCCCTGCCTTGCCCTGACAGCCGTCCGGCTCACCGGCCAGCAGCAGGTGCGCTTGCGGATCAAACGTAGCCGCACGCGGCATCAACTCACGCAAGGATTGCTGCACACCCGGCAACAACAAGTCACTGCTTTGGCTGATCATGCGGGTCAGGTTTTCGTAGCAGGACGCGTCCATGCTCCAGTCCTCAAAACCTTGCTGCTGGCGCCACAAGGCAATCTCTATCGCCCGACCTGACGGCGGCACGGGCAACAAGGCAGGATGCGACTCCAGCAAAGACTCCAGAATGCTCCAGGCCACGTGATGAGACTGATCGTACAAACCGTAAGATGCATCCAGCAAAGCCAGATACGCAGGTGGTGGCAAATCGAAGGGGAACAACAGGGATTCGCAGGAAAAGTCCCCGCTATAAAACAGGCCGCCGCCCACATCCAGATGCAACCAGACACCACCCAAAGCATGGCCGGACAAGCCGGTACGCACGGCAATATCGCCGATATAGGTCGTGCCACGGGTTGGCAGCTCACGCCAGATCCGCCCAGCAGGCAGGCTGCGCGCCGTAGAGGCCGTGGCATATATAGGTATGTGTTCAGGCAGCTTGGATAAGGAGCCAATATGATCCTGATGATCGTGCGTCACCAGAATGGCGTCTACCTCCAGCCCTTGATACCAGTCGCACACCTGTCCAGGATACAGAGGCCCGCCGGCATCCAGCAGCAATCGCAAGCCACATGCCTGCACTAGAATGGCGGCTGGCGCTTTGCCACCATAGCCGCTTAACACCGTCACCAGGGTCTGGTTCATGCTCCGTCCCCTACAAGGCATTCAGGCCAGTACATCGCCAAGCCACACCCGGCATCCTGCTTTGCGGCACGGCACAACACCGGGCACAAAAGCAAAGCATCAATAAGCGCAATGGGCCGCAGCGCACGCTGCCGGACAGAAAAAGGCATCAACTTAAAGAACCAGAGTCACCGAAGTGCCCTGCCTTAAAAAGACTACGACAGGCTCAGGTTAAACAAGTGTTCTTTCAGCCCTGTTACAGTTTTATGGCAGTTCGATGGCAGTCACCACGCCTGGAGAAAACAGACAAAATAAAAAAAGAGCGCCAACATCAGCGCTCCTAAAGTGGGGGAACTACAAACAGGAACTCAGACAATCAAAGGCGTGAGAAACACAGCCAGTACCACTGCCGTCAACAAGCGCATCACAATGCCCAGAACGGCGGCCAGCATGACTTCTTTTTCATTCAGATCCGAGCATTCAGCCCAGACCACCGGAATCTGTCCAAAGACAGCCGATAAGGGCAAACCGGACGACGCCAGTACAAATGAACCCACTACCAGAGATGGATCCAGTGTGGAAGCCATCGCCTGCAACTTGCCCATTGCCAAAGTGGGGCTGACCAGCATCGCCAGCACGCCCGTTTCAGGGTGAATATTCAGCGCAAGCAAACCGCGCTCAAGCACATCACTGATAGGTGCCCAAATGCCGATATGTTCAAGCAAACCAATGACACAGAACACCAGGGCCACAGCCGGGATCAGGACCAGTAGCAACAATTCCACCCCTTCGCGGGCGGCCTTGAACAGCATGGGCGCAAAATCGATATTCGGTGTGAAACGGGGGGCTGCCAACAGATCCACCGAGCGAACATTGCGGTAAACCAGCCGCGACAGCAATAAGGGAGACAGCAACAAGGGGCCGAAGATCGCAATCAGCACCACGGCAAAAACATTCACTCCGGCAAAGGTCAAAGCCATCATGCCCAGCATGAATGTCGAGAACGACTGCTGAGACTGCACCATCGTGGCTACCGCAATCTTTTGCTCGTCCTTGGTTGCACCAGCCTGCCGCAACAAAGGCCCCGAAATACGACCAGCGGCGTTGATATCGCCAAAAATGTTGTACACGCTGGGAATAATGACGGCCGGATTGATTCCAATGGCCCGCATCGCCGGCATGAACACTCGCATCATGGCATCGGTAAAACCCAAACGCTCCAGCAAGCGTCCAATGATGACGCTGATAATGACAGCCACCCCAACCTGCCCGGTCAAAAATACATCCACCACCACGGGCTTGACCTTGTTGAGCACCGTATCAAACGCGCCCGACAAGGTAGCGGGAAAGAAAAACAGCGTCAGCATGGCGAGCAGCAGCAAGCCCAGGCCCACCGCCTCGATACGCTCCATGGGCCGACGGCCCGCAGGCGCTACATGCACTACTTTGTCTATTTCTATTGTTTTGTTATCCATGTCTCTCTCCGTTCAGGAAGCTGGACCTACTGGAAGCTCAACACGTTCTTGCCCATCAAATGAGCCGTCGAAAAATGCTGGGCGTATTCACGCAGGCGGGCCCCGCCCACCTGGTGCACAGGCGTGGACGTCACCCGATCACGGAACATGACCACCTCGACGCCATCGAGCAAGGCACTCAAGGCATAGGCCAAGGGCAGGCCATTCTCCAGGATCTCCAGCACGTGGCTATTGCCCACCAGGAAATTCAGACCCAATTCACGAGCACATTCGATAAGCGCATGACCGTCGTAGACCCGGCTGATAGAGGCCAGCACCGTGTCAACGCCCGGGTTCTCGGCCACCGCCTGACGCAGATGGTCGGGGCTGAATCCCGTATGCGGAAAAATGTGCAAAATACGACCGACGCGACTGTTGCGCTCCCCTAGCCGAATCGCACCACGCGTCAAGGTGCTGGTCTCCAGAATGTGTTCATTGCCCTTGATGCGGCGTTCGGCCTGCAAGACCTGATCCTCCAGATCCAGCCCCATGAAGCCGTCAAGCCGATCCAGCATGTCGCCCAAAGTGCTCACCCCATCCAATGGTTCGCCCACGAACATCACATTGCCATGAATGCCTCCATAGGCAATATCGCTTTTCGCTACTTTATGGCCATGCAGATACGCGATGCCCGGATGCAGACCATGAAACGCCTCATGACATTCCAGGGCAGCCACCCCATACAGGTCCAGGTAATCCTTCAGGGTCACGCCCCCGCAACTGGCGGCATCGGCAATCGGATGATGCGCAACAATGGCGTCCACCCCGGTTGCGCCCGCCAGCTCAATGCTCAATTCGGACATGGTCATGCACACCGCCACCTTGCGCACTTCCTTGTTAGGGTCCCCATGAATCAGCCCTGGAATTTCCAGTACTTCCTTGCCGTAAATTCCAGAGGACTTCCAGATCACGAAGGGATGGTGGCCGCATTTGACCTCATCCATACAGGACACCATGCGTCCCCCCGTAATTACGTTCAATGCATCCAGCAAATCGGCTACATAGGCCATGATTTTGTCTCCAAATAAAAAGCCGGCCTCGGGCCCTGGGAAATCCCAGAGTCCGAGGCCGGCGGTATGCGAGCACTTCCTGTCGGCAACTTCCCCAAGCGGACCTGTCAGGGCCTGAGCTTGGCTCCAAAGCAAATTGCACATCCGGCAATCCACTTCGGACGGAAGGACAACAAGACTGTCTACCAGTCAGCTTCTTTTTATCGGTTCGGAATTCAGGGCAACGGTTCTCACCAATGCCACTGCATTCACACTCCTTTTTGCAACAACACCATGGTGGAAGACAATTGCGCCGCGGCGTCGTAGTCCTTGAATATGGCCACCACATCCAGGCCATACTCATCCACCAAAACCTGCTTCATCTCCTTTTTGAAGGCCTTGATCAGATACAGATCCGCCAGATCAGCAATATGTGTATTTTCACGGCTCAACGTCTGCAAGGCAGGCTGGCGTTTATGAACCGCCAACATGCTGATCCGATCCTCCAGCACATCAATCTTCAGCGTCACGACACCTGATGCAAAAATACTGCTGTTGATGCGGTTGTAGTCCCGGGTCAGTGCCTGCTTGAATTCGCCTAAAGAAGAAAAGCCTGCCATCCCCATTGCCTACCCCCAACATGCTTGAATTATTGTCGTTTTCAGTGTGCGGCAAGCGCCTCCTGCGCTGTCTTGCCAAGCTGATGGCGGCGATACGCCAACCCAGCGACGGCAATATCTTCAATCGCCACACCCACTGATTTATACACGCAAATTCCCTGTGCGTCGTAGCCTTGTCCCCGGTCTAATTGCAACCAATCGCTTAACTCGCACAACTTGTCCGAAACGCCGCAATCGGACGCGGCCAGAATCAGGTCCCCCGCCTCCGCAAGAGTCTGCTCACCCCACTCCACCACAATCTTGCCTGCCCGCTGCAGGCAGGCATCATCCAATTCCCGCGCTGTTGGCAAACTGGAGCCAACGGCGGCGACAAAGCAGCCTGGCTTCAGGCTGCGTCCATCAAACAGGGGGTCGCGACTGCGGCTGGCCGTGACCAGAATATCCGCCTGTGCGGCGATCTCTTCCGCTCGGGCGGCTCGCACAGGCACACCACACTCCAGCTCCAGCTGGTGGCAGCGCTTCTCATCGACATTCGGGCTCCACACCAGCACACGTTGCAAATCAAAGGTCTGGCAAAACTGCAGGGCATGCGCCATCCCCTGGGCACCCAGACCCAGCACTCCCAAGGTTTGCGAATGGGGATTGGCGCCACGCTGTGCTGCCAGTACCGAGCAGGCTGCAGTACGCCATTGCGTGATCGCGCCAGCATCCAAGGTGGCCAAAGCCTGTCCGCTCAGTGCATCAAACAGCACAATGACAAAATTGAATGCGCCATGCACGGTCGTATAAATCTTGGCACCCGCCACTTGCTGGCCTGGGATGACCGCGCCCAAGGTCGACAAGCGGGTATCGCCCACCTGCGTGCGCACACGACGCTGCTGGGCTGCCTGACCCTGTCCAAACTCGATGAAAGCCTGCTCCAGCACCTCTTGTACGGCAGGCGCATCAAGCAGCTCGTGTAGTTGCTGATCGGTCAAATGCAGCATGGCCGCTCCTTTTACCAGCTCACCGTAACGTCACCACGAACAAAGGTCTGGCACGCCATACGAAAACCCTCTGCCAGATCCTGCTCGGACAAATGCTTGTGTTCCTTGGCCTTGACCTCATCCGTATTGCTCAGCCCTTCCGTAATTCGGCATTTGCAGGTGCCGCAGATCCCGCCCCCGCACTTGAACGGGATGCCACCGCGCTCACGGATGGAAACCCGCAGCAAGTTACTGTTCTCGGCGGCAGACACCACCAAATCATTATTCGACGCAAATGTAATCTGAACCATATTCTGCTACCTCAGGATTGCTGCTGTGCCGGGGTCTGTGCCCCTGCCTGGTGTCCGTCAAGCTCACACTGACGCAATTCGGCTTGTATGCTGCCAAAGTGCGTCAATCCGGCCAGTTCTTCATAAGCCTGTTCGACTGTTGCAAACTTTTCCATTTGCCGGGTAGGGATGTCATTGACCGTGCCATTTGGCGTCTCTTCCACAATGCGAACGCGCGAACCTTCCTGAATACGCGCAATGACAAACACCGCCTTGAAACGACCCTGAAAATGGTATTCATAGGCCGCCACCATCTCCACGCCCACGCCCGGTTCCGTGCGGTATTCCCCTGGCTTGCTGGTCAGCACCACATACATCACTGCACCTCCTGTGTTTCAGCTTGCTCCAGAACGATGTCCTGATTAATCCATAGCTGACAGGCCAGCCGCCAGCCCTGATCGAGTCGCTCGCCCAATTGTTTTTTCTCTTTCCAGTTGGCCGCTGGCAAATGCTCGCCCCCCTCCAGAACACGGCAGGCACACTTAGCGCACTTGCCCATGCCACAACCGTAGGTCAAATGCGGAAAGGGAAATTGCTTGATACCCGCCCGGACCACCAGATTGGTGTTCTCCTGCACCTCACCCACATGCGTCTGGCCGTTTTTATGAAAAGTAATGGTTGGCATGAAACCTCCTGCTGGCTGCCAATAATGCGACCGGATTGCGAGCCCTGACCGCCTGAAAAACCAAGAACGGTATACCAAGATAAAACCGCAACCTTCAAGCAACAGTTTTTCTTGTTTTTAGACACAAATATCCGTCAATTTGAGTAGAAACCCCTATTGCGGTATACTTAATTCAATTCAAACCCATTAACGAGATCATCATGAAAACCCCCGTCGAACTTCGCTATCTGCAGCGTCCCGTCGGCGAGCAGTTGCTGCCACACTTGGCCCAGCGCAAGCATCTGCGCCGTCGTATCCCGCTCATCAATCTGCCTTCGCTGACTGAACTGTTTGGCGGCCGCAAGAAGCGCGACCCCGAAGCCGGTCAGGACCAACTCCCACACCGAGCCTAGACAAGAGAAGGCTCTGCCGAGCTGGGATCAGACTGAAAGTTGAAGGCGTCGGCATACATGAACTGCTCATTGGCGCCATGCTCCTTGAACAAACCACGGGCCTGCTCAATCATCACGGGCGAGCCACACAAGTAAATGGCATGCTCTGACAGGTCAGGTTCATCCCGGCACACCTGTTGCTGCACATAGCCGCGCGCGCCTTGCCAACTCTCGTCAGCATGGGAGAGCACAGGGACAAAACGGAACTCGCACAAGCGCTCAGCCCAAGATTCAATCTCCTGGGCCAGATACAGGTCTTCGGGCCGATTCATTCCCCAATACAGGCTGACAGGCGGGCAATCATCCTTGTCCAGCAAGGACTCCAGAATCGCCTTGATGGGGGCAATGCCAGTTCCGGTTGCCACCATGACCATGGGTCGCCAGTCGCGCTCACGCCAATAGAACACGCCCAAGGGCAGTTCCAGCAGCAGCTCGTCGCCGGCTTTCAGGGTCGGCAAACATACCTGGGTGAAACGCCCACCCTCCACTTCCCGCACATGCAATTCAATGCGCCCCTGTGCGGCATCGGCATTGGCCATGGAAAAACTGCGTGCATGCCCGTCCTCGAACAAGATGTTCAGATACTGACCTGGACGGAACGACACTTGCACGTCCTGCGGCAACTGTAAAATCAGACGCCAGATCCCCTGACATGCCCTTTCCACGCTGTGAACCTGCGCCCGGACTTGCCGGGTTTCAGGCAAGTCATCTCGATGTGCGGCCAGACTGATCTCAATATCGGCATCGAGCCGTGCCTGGCAGGCGGCGGCATGGCCCTGCTCGTGTTCCTCATCAGCAATGCTCATGGGCAGGCAGTCATCCTCATAACAAACCTTCCCACGGGTGACCTGAATGCGGCAGGTCCCGCAGCCACCAAACTCGCAGTCGCTATAAATGCGCACGCCTTGGCGCTGGGCGGCCTGCAAGATGGTCTCTTGCGGTTCTACCCAAAACTGCTCGCCGGTTTCCTTGATATCGACACGATGGGCCATGACCCGTCCTCCTGATGCCACTATTTCTTGATGTCCGCCTGAACCAGCACGTCCAGACCCTCTGCCTTCAAGGCCTCGGCCAAGGCCTGCAAGCCAGCAACACCGGCTGCCGTATCCTGCTCGCCGTTACCACCGCTCAGGCCTATGCCACCAATGACTTCGCCGTTGACCACGATGGGGTAGCCGCCTACAAAAGCAGCAAAGCGACCTTCAAAGCTCAACTGAATCCCGAAGGCTTCGTTACCCGGCAAGGCGGGGCCATTAGGCGGCGTGGTGAACAAGTGGGTGGAGCGCTTGTGGCCTGCAGCGGTAAACGCCTTGTTCCAGGCAATCTGGGCGCCGGTAATACGTGCCCCATCCATGCGCTCCATCACGATGGGGTAGCCCCCTTCGTCAACCACGCAAACGGTCTCCAGCACGCCAATCTCCTTGGATTTGGCAATCGCCGCGTCCACCATCAAGCGCGCTTCGCGCTGTTCGAGACGTAGGATCTTTTTCATATGTCTTCTCAGTATTTCGGGTTAATAAAATTCAGATACCGCGATACACGGTCTTGATCTGGGTATAGAACTCCAGGCCCGCCCGGCCCGACTCGCGGAAGGTGGAGGTGCTGGACTGTTTCAGTCCACCAAAGGGAGCATTGATCAAGTTGCCGGTTGTGGTGCGATTGATCTTGACTGTCCCGGCTTCAATGTCGTTGGCAAAGCGATGCGCATAGTCGGCACTGCGCGTCACAATGGCGGCCGACAAGCCGTATTCGGTGTCATTGGCCATGGCCAGCGCCTGCTCGTAGGAATCGATTTCCAGCAAGGCAATCACCGGGCCAAAAATCTCTTCGCGGGCAATACGCATCTGCTGGGTCACGTCTGTGAACAAAGCCGGACGCATGAACAGGCCCCGTGCGTAGTCACCGTCAGTCAAACGTTCGCCGCCCAGTAAATGGGTGGCTTCCTGCTTGCCGATGGCCACATATTCCAGAATGCTTTCCAACTGGCTTTCGGTGGCAATCGGGCCCAGATCGGGGTTGCCATTCAAGCCATTACCCACGCTCAAAGCGCTGACTTTCTCTACCAGGCGCCGCGTGAATTCTTCTTTGACCTGACGATGCACCAGCACGCGGCTGGTTCCTGTGCAGGCCTGGCCGCTCAAGGAGAATCCGCCTTGAACCACCAGTTTGACGGCCAAATCCAGATCGGCGTCTTCCATGACAATCAAGGGATTTTTGCCACCCAGCTCCATTTGAGTCCGGGTGCTCATGCGTGCCTGACGACAAATGTCTTCACCCGCCTGGGTCGAACCAGTAAACGAAATAGCGCGTACCTGAGGAGATTGCACCAGCGTGGGCCCCACTTCACTGGCCCTGCCATGCACCAGATTCAGCACACCCGCCGGAATCCCGGCTTGCGCAAAGGCTTCGCACAGGTAATAGCCCGTCAAAGGTGTGTCGGATGAAGGCTTGAACACGACGGTATTACCGGTGATCAAGGCGGGGGCAATTTTGCGTGCCGGGATGGAGATAGGGAAATTCCAGGGCGCAATCACGGACACCACGCCCAATGGTTCACGCTGGGTGTACACCAGTTGCTGCGCATCATCCTGGGGGAAGGTCTCGCCGGTATAGGTCTGGCCTTCAACCGCATAAAAACGCAAGGTCTGGGCCGAGCGCCCGACTTCCATCTTGCTTTGCGCCAGCGTTTTGCCCTCTTCTCGCGTCAGGCCCTGAGCGATACGGTCCACATTGGCATCAAGCCAGGCTGCCGCCGCATTCAGCACACGAGCTCGAGCGGAGATAGGCGTGGCTCGCCATCCTGCAAAGGCAGCCTGAGCAGCTGCAACAGCCGCCTTTGCGTCCTCAGCCGTGGACAATGGGAAAGCCCCCACTACATCATCACGATCGGCCGGATTCAGATTGGGCTGCGTACGCCCGCTCTGGCTGGGCAGCCACTGCCCATCAATGTAATTGTCGAAAACGACGTCCTTGAGATTGTCCACCGCTGTACTTCCTTGTTTCTAGGTCGGCGGGCAGCCCATCTGCCCGCTCGGCTGTCTGGCTCAGGCTGCTTCCAGCTGAAGTTCTTGCAGGCTGATTTCGTCTTTGACGTAATCGTTGTACAAGGAGGTGGTATACAGTAGACGCATCTCGGCGCCAATTTCGCAGATGCGCAGGCAACGCTGTTGCAGCTCTACGGTATTGGCGTGCTCAAGAACGATCTGGTAGCCGCGCTCGCCATGGATCTCGTCGGACACGATATGCAGATCGAAAAACTCCACTTCTTCATCGGTGAAGCCGTATTTTTCACGCAGGGTCGGTGTCTGCTTGCGGTAAATGGAGGGCACCTGAGACTCCAGACCCACGACTAGCCCTGCAACGGCAACAACGGGGTCTTCACGCATGGCAATGGCGTAACACCAGGCCTGCAAGGCGCGGGTGGTGGCATTCATATTGTCAGGATCTTCGATCCGAGCCCGTGTCGTGCCACACGCTTCGCCAAAGCGGATCAACAGGTCTGTGTGACGGTCGCCCCCAATTTCCTCTTCATACATATTGGCCAGCAAGAAGTCTTTGGCTTCTACGTATTCGGCGGGGGTGCGGGCATACAGATAGCCCAGGTAGTCAGCAAAAGGGCCGACATAGTGGTAATGGTTTTCAGCCCAGCGAGCCAGATGCTCACGGCTTAATTTGCCGCTGGCCCAGGCAATGCTGAAAGGGGAAGTATTGGCACTTTTCCCTTTAATGGCGGTTTCCAATGCGGTGCGAAATTCATCGCGATTCAGCAGTTTTTCCATGACTGTTTCCTTGTTGAAAGACGTCGCCCTGACAGCAGCCGACGAAAGATGAGGTTTGGACTATTTAAGTATATTGTATACCGTCTACTATTTTAGAAAGTAGGGAATAACCCTGCCCGATTATCAATCCAGCGCCACACAACCATCTTTGCGTGGGTCAGAAACAGCCTGCAAACGGCCGTCCACCAAGCGCTCAACAGCTTGAGCGCCGCCAAAATCGCTGCGACCAGCCAGCTCGCCTACGCCTTTATCGGGTGGCACGTACCCGTGTTCACGCAGGAAGGCCGCCCGACTTGCATCAAAGCCGTCTTCCAGGGCCAACCGCCCCGCCCCCTCCAAACGCCAGCGCGGTGCAAACAAGGCTTTCTCCAAAGGCCAGCCATCACGCAGAACACGAGTCCATATCTGTATCTGGCCTTGGGGTTGCATCAAACCACCCACCACACCCAGCCCCATATGGAACTGACCCGACTTCAAGGCCAAAGACGGAACAACCGTGTGATAAGGGCGTTTTCCCGGCCCAGGGCCATTCACATGCCCAGGCTCGGAGAAACCGAAACCCCGGTTTTGCAGCACAAATCCACAGCCGGGCACGGCATACGCAGAGCCGAATCGTTTAAAAATGCTGGACATGAACGTCACCGCCAACCCGTCTGCATCGACCACAACCGTGCAAACCGTATTGCCTGCCGGATCACACACGACCCGTGAAGCCTGAACCATCGCCGCTTCGGTCGCCTTGACCAGTTCCAGCTCCGCCGCATCCTGGTCAACAGGGCGTTTCCAGGCGCGTTGCACGGCGTCCAGGACTGCCACCCCATGCGTGTTGGGGGGACATTCATAGAGACTGAACTCTCCCAGCGATGCGCTGACAGGCTCGCAAAAGAACCCTTTATGGCGGCGAAAGTCCTCAGCCCTCAACAGCCCCTGTACCTGCTCCATTGCCTGCTCTGCCTGCTGCGCGGGACGCCCCAGATAGAAGGCATCGGGGCCTTGCGTGGCGATGTCCTGCAAGACAGCTGCCAGTTCAGGGTTCAGGTATTGCTCCCCCGCCTTGGGAGGCTTGCCCGCCCTATACAGCGCGGCACACACGGGATCGCGGTGCAGTACAAAATCAAAGATCTGCCATTCACGCGCTGCCACCGGCGCTACCGCAAAACCTTCCCGGGCTGCCTGAATGGCAGGCTGAAACAAGCAGGCCCAGTCCAGACGGCCATAGCGCTGGTGCATATCCCACCACCCTCGCACCAGGCCAGGCGTGGTAATGGACAACACATGACGCTCCGGAATCCGTCCCCCAGGCAAAGCCTGAACCTGCTCAGCCTTCAACAGCAGGGGCGCCGCTCCGCTGCCGTTATAAGCCACTGGCATACTGTCGGGCGATGCAATCATGGCCAACAGATCGCCACCAATGCCTGTCGCCATAGGTTCGACAACCCCCATGACAGCATCGGCAGCAATAGCCGCATCCACTGCACTACCCTTGAGTTCCAGCATGGCCTGCGCGGCCCGCACCGCCAAGGGGTGCCCGGCAGCAACGGCCCAATGTTTCCCCAAGCCCTGTTTTTCACCGGCGCGATAGGCTGTCGTACTCATATCGCTCATCCGAACACCAGCACAGCGCAAATTGTTGACAGGGCCATCCCCGCCAGCACAGGAACCGTCAGGGCTCGCACCAGATCCAACACATGCACTCGGGCAAAGCCCGCCACGGCAATCAATGAAGACCAGGCAATCAAAGTGCCACCGCCAGTCCAGATAGCACCGATCTGTCCTACCGCAGCCAAGGTTTCAACCTCCAGCCCGGATACCGGGCTCAAGGCCGAGGCCAGGGTTCCTGTCAATGGCAGGCCCGAGAAGCCCGAGCCATCAATGCCCGAGATCATGCCTACCAACAGAACACCAAAAGCCACCAGAAAATGATTGTCCGGAATCAGATGCTGCCCCGCCGAGATCAGCTCGAACAGCAGACTGGGTGTTTGTTCCAGTGGGGTGCCCAAAATGGCAGACGTTGCTTCACTGGCGCCCAGGAAGAAGAAACCGGCGATGGGCAGCACCGAACCCATGGCGCGAAAGGCGAATACAAAACCATCGGTCATATGATCCGGGCAGGTGTCCAGCATGCGACGCGGCCCTTCTGCCATACAGGTGGCAATCATCATCAACACAAAGGCCACGCCCCCTACCAAACCGGCGGCGTCGCCACCCCGCAGGACAGGCAAGGACGGGATAAAGCGGGGCAACAGCATGATGCCAATCACCGCCAGAAACGCCAGTGGCGTAATCCAGGCCAGAATGCGCGAATAGCGCTCTTCCTTGGGGCTCAGGCCGGGATGCACCGTGTGTTCATTACCCGCCGTGCCACGAGCAATCTCAGCCTTGTCATACGTCCCTTGGGATTCCACTTCATCCAGGGTGCTATCCGGCGCCTGGCGCATCCAGGCATCCAGCAAACGGCTATCTGCCGGCTTGAAATAGCGGCGCATCAGCAAAAATGTCAACGTCAGCGCAACGCCACCGGTAATCCAGGAAAGCACCAGCGCACGATCCGCCAGCACGGCAACATCGGCTCCGACACCGGCTGCCTTGGCGCTGATGCCAGGAGCAACGCCAATGATGTAGTCGGACGATAGCGCCATGCCCTGCCCACAGATGGCGATAGCCATCGCCCCGACCAGGGGAGGCAAGCCAGCCGCAATCGCCGCCGGCAGCAAAATGGCCGACACCAGAGGTACAGCGGGTGTGGGCCAGAAGAACAGGGAAATAAAGTAGGTAGCCGCCGCAATCATCAGAAAGGACGAGGCACTATTGACCATGACCTTGCGGAAGGGGGCCACCATCTTCACATCGGCCTCCAGCCTCTTTAACGAGTTCAGCAGGGCAGTCATGAACGTGATTACCAGGAAAATATTGAACAGTTCCTGGGCCGCCACAAAGCTGGCTGAAAAAATACTGATGAAGCCTTGGATAGGGCTGCCAGTCATGGCGGTGACGACCGCCAATGTGCCAATAACCGATGGCACCACCACATTGGCCCGGAAAATCATCGTAATGATGATGACCAGAACGCTGATCAAATAAGCCCAGTGCGCCGCACTGAGCACCACGTCGCTTTGCATGTATCCCCCTTCCTTCTCTTTTTTCTGAATATCGAGCACATCTGAAACGGTATACTATCTTCAATTGTGATTTCGAATCAGAAAAAACTATCAAAAACTGGGGAAAACTCTAAGAGTTTTATGTTTGAAACACTTAGATTGAATACCTTATACAAATGAAGAGGAAACTATGGCGGCTTTGATTGATCTGGTGGACCCGCTCTCCTGGCTGCTCATGGCCTTGCTGGTTGTGTTGGCCGCCTTTTTGCAAGGCGTTGGCGGAGTTGGGTTTGCAATGCTGGTCGCGCCGATTGCCGCCTTGATATTTCCGCAGTTGGTTCCAGGCCCTCTACTGGCCTTGGGTGGCAGCGTCTCTTTGCTGGCGGCTTTGCGAGAGCGTCAACATATCGTGCCCGATGTGGTTGTCTGTGCACTGGGTGGCCGTGCCACCGGATCGATCATTGCCATACTGGCCATGACACAACTACCCATAGAGGCGGTGAATCTGGGTTTTGCCCTGGCCATTCTGGCCGCAGTCGCACTGAGTGCCTGGGGCTTGCGCATCCTGCCTTCCAAACGAAACATGATCCTGGCGGGCATTGCCTCGGGCATCATGGGAACCCTGACCTCGGTAGGCGCTCCCGCTCTGGCAATTGCCATGCAATACCTGGCTCCTGCACAGCTACGCGCCTCATTGGGTCTTATTCTGTTTTTAGGGGCAAGCCTGTCCTTGATCCTGCTTATGGTGGCTGGCCTGTTCTCCTGGCAACAGGCAATGCTCAGCATTGTGCTCTACCCCTTCATGCTGCTGGGCTTCGCCTTATCAGGACGATGGCGTCATAAAGTCAGCATGCCGCTAATGCGTAGACTGCTATTGGGGATTTGTTCGCTAAGCGCCGTGGTCTTGATCGCCCGCAGCGTGTGATGAGGATGCTTAGGCCGCAAACTGTATACCATATTCAGAAAAATGCGCTCACACCGTATAATCGTGGCTGGCCCTTTTGCCCAATTGCACAGGTCGCACCATGAATATCCCCAGTTTCAGCCTTCCCAACACCCTTTCCGGCGCGGAAAGCCGTCGCTTGGGCGATCAACATGCGTCATTGTTTGCGGTTATCCGTGACCAATTGCGCGAGCGCATCTTGAGCGGAGAATTTCATCCGGGGGATCGCCTTGTAGAAGGTAAATTGGCTAGCGAACTGGGCGTCTCGCGTATTCCGGTACGGGAAGCCCTGCGCGAGCTGGCCTCAGAAGGTCTGGTCACGATCGAACCACGACGTGGGGCCTCAGTGGCTATCCTGTCGACCGAAATTGCCTACAACATGGCTGAAGTGCGCGCCACGCTCGAAGGATTGAATGCAAAACTGGCCGCCCAACGCCGGGACCCAGCCAATATCGAAAAGCTGCAAACCATTCTGAGCCAGGGCCATGAAGCCATGGATGCCGGCAATCTGGATTTGCTCAAATCCCTGAACCGCCAGTTTCATGAAACCCTGGCCACCATGTCGGGCAATATTGTTCTGACCGAGCTCATGCGCTCCCTGCGTGACCGCACCGCCCTGTTATTTGCGCCCAGCAATTTGCAGCGCATCCGCCAAAACTGGGAAGATCACTCCCAGATCCTCAATGCGGTTGTGGCCGGTAATGGTGATCTGGCCAACCTGCTGGCCACCCAACACGTGCACAATGCAGCCAAAGCCTATCAGGACGCCCAGAACGGCGAGAAAACCTGATCAGGCCGGGCGGCCTGCTCTCAAGGCCGCCTCAAATACCCTCCAGACCGATGCCAGACGCCGCTGGTATTTGTGCGCACCACCAAACAGAAGCTCGCTTTGCAGACTGTCGATCAAGGCCATGTACGTCATGGCCAGGGTCTCCACGCTCAAACCTGTTTCCGATTTGGCCAAAGCGGACTGTGCCAAGGCTTGATGGATGATGCGTTCCAGATCGTCCATGAACACATGCATGGGCTGCATCACCACATCGTACAAATGCACAGGCGGCGCAAACAAGGTGCGAATCCAGAAACGCACTTGATGTGATTGCTCAAAGCGCTCCTGTATCCCTTCCAGGTACGCTCGCAACTGCTCCTTGATGTCATCGCCTCCCTGCAGAACTTGACGGGCGTGGTTCAGCTCATCTTCCACAATCTTCGGAATCAGGTTCAGAAACAGCTCGTCCTTGTTGCGGAAATGGGCGTAGACCGAGGGCTTCTTGATGCCGACATCAGCGGCAATCTCGTTCATGGTGGTGGCATCGAAGCCCTGAACAGCAAAGCGCGCCAACGCGGCATCCTGCAGTTTTTCAGTCGTGGTTTTGCTCACAGTCCAACAGCTCTCAGTCAAAGGCCAATGATCAGGGCCGCTTTCGCGGCCCGCAGCAACTGCCTATTTTACAACCCCCAGCTCACTGACTGATCGGGTCACCGTGCGGCAACGGCCAGCCAGAACATACAGAACAATAGCCAACAGACCGCAGCCACCAATTGCCACAGGCAAAACCTGCGGCCCAGGCATGGCCAGACTGACGATATAGCCCACCACCGCCGCAATCAGGTAATGGAACATGCCCATCAAGGCTGCAGCCGTCCCAGCCTGTGGGCCAGCCACATCCATGGTCAAGGCCGTCACGTTGCCAAACACCATGCCTAAAGAGCCCACCGAAACAGCAATCAAGGCGGCATACAGAATCAGGCCCGCGACATCAGCTTGCACCACCACATACAGGAGCAGAGCCGAGGCCGTATGGACAATCAGTCCCAAAGCCAGCACCCGAGAGGTGGGCATCCCGGCCTTCAACAAATAATTGCTGACGACCCCACCCAGAACCAGCGCCACCGAGTTACCGGCAAACACATAGCTGAATACGGCCGGCGACAAGGAAAAATGCTGCGTGAACACAAAAGCCGAGCCGCTGATGTAGACAAACAAGGCAGCCAGTGCGAAACCACCGGAGCCGGTATATGCCATGAAAGCCTTGTTACCCAGCTCGCGACCGTAGGCGCGAACAATATGACCGGGGTTCAAAGGCACACGCTGGCTCACGGGCAGCGAATCCGGTATGGCTTTAAGTCCCCAGAGCAGCCCCATCGTCCCTAATGCCGCCAGCATCCAGAAAATGGCACGCCAGTCTGCATGGCTCAACAGGTAGGCACCCAGAATGGGGGCCACAATCGGTGCAATCATCATCACCTGCATCAGCAGGGAAAAGATGCTTGCCGACTCTTTTACATCGCACAAGTCCGCCACAATGGCACGCGGTGTGACCAAGCCCGCTGCGGCGCCTAACGCCTGGATAAAACGCGCCGCCAACAAGGCTTCAACCGATGTGGCCAAAGCGCCAAAAACCGAGCCCACCACAAAAATAACCACGCCCAGCAGCAAGGGCACTCGACGCCCGAAGCGATCCAGCAAAGGGCCGTAAATACCTTGGCCCAAGGCCAGGCCTGCCAGAAACACCGACAAGGTTTGCTGAATCCGGCCGGGGGAAGCCCCCAGCTCCTGCGCAATGGCAGGCATGCCCGGCAAATACATATCAATGGCCATGGCATCCAATGCCGTCAACAAGGCCAGCAACAAGATCAAGGGCCAGGCCAGGCTTCTGGCACGTGACAGCTCGCTCATGTCACACCCTCTACACTGCGGAAGGACAGAAATTCAAACACGCTCACACCCCCGTATATAGCGACGTCAATCAAAGCTACCTACCGATAGGTAGGAAAGCCGCTACTGTACTCCTTTTCAGAATTCAGGCAGAAAAAAACCCCGGAAAATACCGGGGTTTTGGTGGGCACCTGCGCAAATTACTTAGATATCCAGCAGATCGCCCATGTCGTCGGCGTGCTCTTCTTCCACCGCCATGATTTCAACCAGCATCTGGCGAGTGGTCGGGTCGGTGTCGCCAATGCGCTCGATCATCTGACGATAGGACTCGATGGCAATACGCTCGGCAATCAGGTTGGCGCGAATCATGGATTTGATATCGTCGCTATCGTCGTACTCTGCATGGCTACGCTGGACCAGATTGGCCGGGTTGAAATCCGGCTCGCCGTTCAATTGCACAATACGTTCGGCAATGCGGTCGGCATGCTCGGCTTCTTGCTGGGCATGTTCCAGAAACTCGGCTTTGATAGGCTCATTGTTCAAGCCGGTAGCGGTGAAGTAGTGGCGCTTGTAGCGCATCACACAGACCAGCTCGGTGGCCAGGGCCTCATTGAGCATCTGAATGATTTCTTCACGATTACCCTTGTAGCCGGATGCCACCGCCCCGTCGTCCACAAACTTCTTGGCAGCTGCACGGATAGCGGCAACATCGATTGGACCTTGGCTTGCTTGGACTGCTTTCTGCTTACTCATTGCATTCCTCCGTATTGATTCCCACCGCGAAAGTGCGGCGCTGTATCGCGCAACAACCGGAAACGAACACACTGACCTCATAACCAACAAGAGCTTGTCCAAGGACAAGCGCTTTACCTAAACCTGGGCTTGAAGTCTGCACGCTGCTTGTGGTTGAGACCGGTCGTGCAAGAAACTGAACAAAGTGGATAGGTGTTGTCATGGTAGCGATTGCTCCTTGGCTTGGAAAGCGCAAAACCGCGGCTACCAGTAGCAAACAGACCGGCCTTTCAAGGCCAGAAAACCACAAACCAGGCCGTCTGAAAACAGTTCAACCTCACACGGCATGCGGGCTTGGCACGAAATTTTTTACTGGTTTTCCCCAAGATAAAGAGCCGCGTTCTTGTTCAAGCAGAGATACAAGACCAAACACTTGGATACAGAATCCGGCCTCCGTTCAGACGGCAGCAGGCAGAACCGGGGTCAGCGCTCATACCTCACTGCTTCTTTTTGTATTCATTCAATTCAATTAATATGAAACGGCCGTTACTTTAAAATCAAGAATATGACTTCAATGAGCTGGCTGTTACTGACCTATAAAGTCCCCCCTGAACCTAGTGCAAAACGGCTGGCCTTATGGCGGCGCCTGAAAGCGCTGGGTGCGGTGTATCTGCAAAACGGGGTATGTGTCCTGCCCAAAACCGACGAGCATGTGCGCCGTCTGAAGGTGCTGGAAAACGACATCACGACCATGGAAGGTGAATGCGTCTTGCTGGAGACCATTGCTCTGGACAAGGCACAAGAGGACAAAGTCATCGCCCGTTTTACGGACGACCGCAACGAGCAGTACCAGGAACTGCTGGGCCGTTGCAAAGACTTCGAGGCCGAAATCGACAAGGAAATTTCGATTCAGAAATTCACCTACGCCGAACTGGACGAAGAAGAAACCGATCTGAAGAAGCTGGAAAACTGGTACGAGAAAATCCAGAAACTGGATTTTTATGGCGCCCCCCTGGCACAGCTTGCTCAAGAGCGCCTGCAAGAGTGCAAGGCACGGCTGGATGCGTATGCCCAAATGGTCTATGACGCTCATGAAGAAAACCGCTAATCCCGCGCTTACCCCGACGGCCGACGCCTCCCGTGCCAAAATCCACCGCAGCGTCTGGGCACTGGGCTTTGTGTCCATGTTCATGGATATTTCCTCGGAGCTGATCCACGCCCTGCTGCCCATTTATATGGTCACCGTCATGGGTACATCGGTACTGGCGGTCGGTTTTATTGAAGGCATTGCCGAGGCCACCGCCTCCATCATGAAGGTGTTTTCCGGAGCGGTCAGCGACCGTTTTGGAAAGCGCAAACTGCTGGCAGTAATTGGCTATGGCCTGGCCGCCCTGACCAAACCCATTTTTCCACTGGCGAACTCGCTGGACTGGCTGGTCGGTGCCCGCTTTGTAGACCGCATCGGCAAAGGCATACGCGGTGCGCCGCGTGATGCTTTGGTCGCCGATGTCACCCCGCCGGAAATGCGAGGTGCCGCCTACGGCTTGCGTCAGACCCTGGATACCATTGGTGCTTTTGTTGGCCCCTTGCTGGCTATCGGCCTGATGTGGTGGACCGCCAACAACTACCAGCTGATCTTCTGGATCGCCGTGCTGCCTGCTTTTATAGCCATCGCTATCCTGGTGTTCTTTGTGCGCGAACCCAAACTGCCCGCCAACACCCGCCCCCGCAAATTGCCTCTGAATCGGGAAGACCTCGGCCGCTTGGGTTCCCGCTACTGGTGGGTTGTCGCTATCGGTCTGGCCTTTACCCTGGCCCGTTTCAGTGAAGCCTTCCTGATCCTGCGGGGTGAAGCCAGCGGTTTGCCGCCCATGTGGGCTCCTGCGGTCCTGGTCGTCATGGGCGTGGCCTTTTCTCTGTCTGCCTACCCTGCAGGTGTGCTGTCGGATCGCATGCGCAAGACTGATCTGCTCTTGATCGGCGTAGCTCTTCTCATTGCAGCCGATCTGGTACTGGCCTTCGTTCCAGGTCTGCTTGGCCTGGGCCTGGGCGTTGCCTTGTGGGGCCTGCATATGGGCTTTACCCAAGGCCTGTTCAACGTCTTGATCGCTGACAGCGCCCCTGCCGAACTGCGCGGCACCGCCTTTGGCATGTTCCACCTGCTAACCGGTATCGCTCTGCTGCTGGCCAGCGTCATTGCCGGCGTGCTCTGGGACACCATAGGTTTCCAAGGCACCTTTGCCGCTGGTGCGATCTTTGCGGTTTTAACTGGCCTAGGTTTGATTAGCTTGCGACGTTCCGCTCAAGGAGCGTTTTGAATAAAAAAGGCCGACTTCATGTCGGCCTTTTTTCATTTCATCATTCCGCGACGGCGGCGATGCATTCAATTTCCAGCAGGAACAAGGGGTTCCCCATATCCGCCGCAATCGTGGTGCGGGCCGGGTATTCGCCGTCCTTGAAGTAAGTACGATAGATCTCGTTCATGCGAGCAAAGTCACCAGCGTTCTTCAGAATCACATTGGCTTTGACGATATGGTCCAGGGTGGAGCCCGCCTCTTCCAGCAGGGCTTTCACATTGGCCATGACCTGATGCATCTGGGCGTCGAAATCGTTTTCAGCAATCTGGCGATCGTCAAAAAAGCCTGGCTGGCCCGACACAAACACAAAGCCATTGGATCGCACAGCAGGCGACAAGGGGGCGCGAGGGGGAGTCACTTTGTCGGAACGGATAATTTCTTTGATCATATTCATCTCCTGATTAGTAGCTTGAGCTCTCTGGGCTCTTTCGTATTCGTTAAGGGTTTACTGCACGCTGGTGCCGGAGGCTTTTACCACTTTGGCGGCCATTTCCATTTCAGACTTCAGATACTCGGCAAACTCGGCCGACGTCGTACCCGCAGGTTCCAGTCCTTGGGCCAACAAGCGTTCACGAATTTCGGGCAGGTTCACAATACGGACAAATTCAGCACTGAGCTTCTCCACAATCGGTGCTGGCGTACCGGAAGGCACAATCACGCCGTACCAGGAGTTGGAGTTCATATTGTCCACGCCTGCTTCTTTGAAAGTAGGCACTTCGGGGATAGATTCCAGACGAGTATCGTTCGCCAGGGCAATTGCACGCAGCTTGCCGGATTTCACGTGGGGCAAAACATCAGGCGTGTTAGCAAACATCATGTCTACATGACCGCCCAGCAAATCGTTCAACGCCGGAGCCTGGCCTTTGTACGGAATATGCAGCACATCAATCTTGGCTTCTGCTTTCAAGCGTTCAATGGCAATATGCGGCGATGTACCTGCACCAAAGGACGCAAAGGACAGCTCGCCCGGTTTGGATTTCGCTGTAGCAATGACATCCGCCAGGCTCTTGACCGGCACATCCGGATTCGCCACCAGCAGGTG
Source organism: Alcaligenes sp. NLF5-7 (assembly GCF_024266725.1). Lineage (NCBI taxonomy): Bacteria > Pseudomonadati > Pseudomonadota > Betaproteobacteria > Burkholderiales > Alcaligenaceae > Alcaligenes > Alcaligenes sp. NLF5-7. The sequence goes on along the minus strand of NZ_CP100755.1, from coordinate 1,865,958 downwards.
CGGTGTGTAGGCCACCCAGCTAACCGGCGTAAAGTCCTTCACCGTGTCGTAACGCAAGTTGTTGTAAAGGCTGGGATTGATGGCAAAACTGTTTGCCACCATCCCCAAGGTATAGCCATCCGGCGCGGCGCGGGCCACGATTTCCGTACCAATCACCGTACCGGCACCGGGCTTGTTGTCGATGATGACGGGCTGTTTGAAGTCATCCGACATTTTCTGCGCCAGACTGCGGGTCAGGTTATCCAGCGTGCCGCCCGCCGGGAACGGAACAATGATGGTGATGGGTTTGGTGGGATATTCCTGTGCCGTCGCAAGCGAGGGCACAGCCGTTAAAGCGCTTAATACAGCCACGCCTGACAGGATTAATTTAAAGCGCATAGTCGTCAACCTTACTCAATAGTAGTGACCAGCTCGCCTATAGCGGGGATACGAGCTTTGATGACATCGCCTGGTTCCAAAGAGCGTGGAGGCTGCATGGCAAAGCCAACCCCGGAGGGCGTGCCTGTTGCAATAATGTCCCCAGGCTCCAAGGTCATGCCCGCCGACAACTGGGCGATGATGTTGGACACATCGAACAACATGTCCGACGTATTGGCCGATTGGCGTCGCTCGCCATTCACTTCCAATTCAAGATCCAGCGCGTTGGGGTCGGCAATGGAGGTCTTCAATGCCACTACCGGCCCAATCGGGCAGGTGCCGTCCAGTGACTTGCCCTTGAACCACTGACCATGCAGCGCTTGCAGATCGCGCGCCGTAATATCGTTGATCACCGTGTAGCCAAAGACATAATCCAACGCGTCTTCAACTGGAATGTCCCGGCCTTCCTTGCCGATCACAATGCCCAGCTCCACTTCATAATCCAGCATCTTTGTGTGAGCCGCATGGCGGCTGACCAGGGCCTGATGCCCCACCACCGTGGTTGGCGGTTTGCTGAAGAACTCCAGGGCTTTGGGGAAGTCATCCGCCGCACGACCACGTGCCAGATTGCCTTCCACGATATGGGCGCGGTAATTGCGCCCCACACAGAAAATGTTTTTGGCCGGATTCGGGACAGGAGCCAGAAAGCACAGATCTGAAGCAGCATGGACGGGAGCCTTGGCCTGGCTTGCCTGCTCCATCAAAAGCTGCAGGCTGATCAGGATCTCATCGCCCATAAAAATAGCGTCGATGACTTCAGTGGGAGCCTGCCGAGCACGTAAAGGATGCTCGTACATCCCCCAGGCCTGTGTCAGATCCACCACCCGATCATCGTCCAGCATGCCGCCCAAATGCGTTTCCCCTGCGGCTACAAAGGTCAGTAACTTCATGACAGCAAACCTCCTTATCGGATGTTGTTGGAACTGTTCAAGGTTTGCGTCAGCAGCCCTTGAACGTGCTCGCGCGCCAGACGATCTGCCAGCGCTGCGTCCCGTTTTTCAATCGCGTCGATCATGGCCAGGTGCTCGGCCAAAGACTCGTGCGCACGTTTCAGGCGCTCGATGGTTTTGGTCTTGAGCATGTCGCGGTGCCCAAAGGACTTCCATACCTTCTCCAGCAAGCTATTTGCAGCCAGACGCATGATGGCCGCGTGGAATTCCACATTGGCTGCCGCATATTCGCTGACACGCTCTTCCACATTGTCTTGATTGAAGGGCGCAAACAGCGCGCGCAAAGCATCCACATCCCGCTGCGAGGCATTCAAGGCGGCTTCACGCGCCGCAAAGGCCTCCAGTTCAATGCGCAGCTTCAGCCATTCGATGTAGTCCTGCTTGGTCAAGGGCGAGAGCAAGGCACCGCGCCGAGGCTCCATGGTCAAAATGCCTTCCTGCCCCAGACGCAGCAGTGCTTCACGCACCGGCGTGCGGCTGACATTGAGCATCTTGGCCAGCTCTTCCTCCCGAACCCGCACGGGCTCATCAATGTTTTTCACCAGGCCAAGAACGTGAGCCCGCACCGACTCATACACCCCATCGCTGTGACTTGCTGTTTTGATCGTGGTCATTGTTTTCCTATTTTGCATTCATTTTTTATGGATTGTATACAAGATTGAAAATCGGTACACATTAGTGTTTGTACGAACGAAAAAAACCCCGGCAAGTACGATACTTGCCGGGGTTTTTGAACTTCAGTCCCGCTAAGGGCTAAGCCTTAAAACGGAATATCGTCATCCATATCGGCCAGATTGTCCGACATAGGAGCGTTATTACGTGGGGCCTGTTGTTGCTGCTGTTGCTGAGGCGCTGGGCGCTGAGCACGTTGTGGAGCTGGTGCACCGCCACCACCGTATTCGCCACCACCCATGCTGCCGCCGCCCATATCACCACCGTCACGGCCACCCAGCATTTGCATTTGCTCGGCAATGATTTCGGTCGTGAAACGCTCCTGACCGTCCTGACCTGTCCATTTACGGGTGCGCAGACGACCTTCTACGTAGACGGGACGGCCTTTACGCAGGTACTCACCTGCAATTTCAGCCAGACGGTTGTAGAACACCACACGGTGCCATTCGGTTTCCTCACGGCGCTCGCCAGAGGTACGGTCTTTCCACTGCGAAGTCGTGGCAATGGAAATATTGCAGATGGCCGAGCCTTCTGCGCTGTAGCGTACTTCTGGGTCGCGGCCAAGATTGCCCACCAGAATGACTTTATTTACCGATGCCATGAAAAAATCCTGTAGTCAAAAATTCGATATCAAGCCGTATTATCGTGGATTCGTGCCTTAATTAACACTCCCTCCCCGCTCCGGGAAGGGCAGTTTTATCCATGCCATCGATCCTGTTACGGCACCTTGAACGGCGTATATGGCTAAGCACCTGATGGTGTCACCTGTTCCGCCCAGCTCTTGATTCTTGCGGCCAATCCAGCCACTTTACTTGTTGCTGCCTGCCACGTCTTTGCACAAGCGTAACAGGCAATGCCTTTTAATATTTGTCTTTGAAACCACGCGCTGTCAGCAACCAGAGCAAAGCCAGAGCAGCTCCGGTCCACAAGACCCATTGGGTGAGCCCTCGCCCTGCCAGGATGCCGCCGATCAGGCCGCCGGCAAACACGCCCAGGGACTGGGAGGTGTTGTAAAAACCCAGCGCCAATCCTTTGTATTCTGGTGGCGCCACACGCGACACCAAGGAAGGCTGCAAGGCTTCCAGCACATTAAAGCCGATGAAGAAAAACGTCAGCGCGGCCACCATGGGAACCAGCGAATCGCGCGCCCATGGCATCACGGCCAGCACCACAATCAGCAGCAACACAGACAGTTCCAGCGCATGCTTGTGACGCTTGCGGGTCTCTGTCCAGAACACCGCAGGAACCATCAGCACAAAAGAAACCAGAATAACGGGCAGGTACACCTTCCACAAATCCTGAGTACCGTAGCCACCCAAGGTCGCCAGAATGCCCGGTACGACGATGAACAGGGACATCAGGATAAAGTGCAGACAGAACACGCCAAAGTTCAGGCGCAGCAGATCCAAATGACGCAACACCTGTCCGGCCGTAACCTGCACAATCGAGGCTGGTGCTTTAGGCGCGCTGGGCACGACAAAAGCGGCAATCAACAAGCAGACAAAGCCCAGCAAACTGATGGCCCAGAACAGTCCCGACAAACCAAATTGCCCCACCAGCACTGGCGAGAGCACCAGCGAGACAGCAAAAGACAGCCCAATGGAGCCACCCACCATCGCCATGGCACGTGTGCGCACTTCGGGACGGGTGGAGTCGGCAACCCAGGCGGAAATGGCTGCTGAAACTGCCCCCAGACCTTGAATACAGCGGCCTACCGTCACCCAGTCAATATTCTGGGCCAGCGCGGAGATCACCCCGCCGATCACGAACAAGGCCATGCCGATGACGATAATCGGTCGGCGTCCGAAGCGATCCGATGCCATCCCCAAGGGGATCTGCAAGACAGCCTGCGTCAGACCATAGGCCCCCAATGCCAGACCCACACGGGCGGCATCGTTGCCGCCGGGCAAGGAGTGCGCGGCCACTGCAAAGACCGGGGTCAGCAAAAACAGACCCAGCATTCGACAGGCAAACAACAGGGCAAGCAGGATGCTGGCCTTGCGCTCTTGCTGAGTCAGACTCAGGCGCGCTGGGCGCGATCCGGCCGTATTCATGGTTTGGTGTGTACTCATTTAATACTCTGTCACAACTGGGCTAGCAGAGAGCCCGGATACCCGTTCACATAAATTCTGACGCAACGCGCTATAGTAGCAAGTTGCCTTTTGACAAGCCTAAATAAAGCGATGGAAGCCATCCGCATTCGTGGTGCCCGTACCCACAACCTGAAAAATGTCTCCGTAGACCTGCCACGCCACCAGTTGGTCGTGCTGACGGGGCTGTCCGGTTCTGGAAAATCCTCTCTAGCCTTCGACACTTTGTATGCCGAAGGCCAGCGGCGCTATGTGGAAAGCCTGTCCGCTTATGCACGTCAGTTCTTGCAACTGATGGACAAGCCAGATGTGGACTTGATCGAAGGTTTGTCGCCTGCCATTGCCATCGAGCAAAAGGCAGCAGGCCATAACCCGCGTTCCACCGTGGGGACCACTACCGAAATCCACGATTATTTGCGCCTATTGTACGCGCGGGTCGGGACTCCTTACTGCCCGGAACACCACTTGGCCTTGCAGGCTCATAGCGTGAGCCAGATGGTAGACCAGATTCTGCAATGGGAACCTGAAACCCGTATTGCTGTGCTGGCACCCATGCACCGTGGCCTGGTTGGTGACCTGCAGCTTGAACTGCGCGGCCTGCAAGCCCAAGGCTTTGTACGGGTACGCGTCGATGGCGAGATCTCCAGCATTGAAGATCTGCCCGCACTCAATGCCCAACAGGCACACGACCTGGACCTGGTCATAGACCGTCTGCGCATTCGGCCCGATAGCCAGCAGCGTCTGGCAGAAAGCCTGGAAACCGCCCTGTCCACCAGCAATGGCCGTTGTCTGGTGGTCAATCTGGACAATGGAGTGGAGCAGCCCTATTCCAGCCACTACGCCTGCCCGGTCTGTGACTACTCCCTGCCCGAGCTGGAGCCACGCCTGTTCAGCTTCAACAATCCGGCAGGTGCCTGCCCGGACTGTAGTGGCTTGGGGCAAGTAGATGTATTTGATCCTGAACGCGTGGTGGCCTTCCCGGAACTGAGTCTGGCGGGCGGTGCCATTGCGGGCTGGGACCGACGCAATGCCTTTACCTACACCTTGCTGACCAGTCTGGCGGCTCATTATCACTTTGATATAGAGGCTCCCTTCGAGTCTCTACCCGAAGAACTGCGCCGCACCGTGCTGTATGGCTCCGGCGCGGAGGAAATTCCCTTTCTCTATTTGAATGAGAAGGGCCGCACCACGGTAAAAACGCACCCATTTGAAGGGGTGATTCCGAATCTGCAGCGTCGCTGGGCGGAAACCGATTCCAGCGCCGTGCGCGAGGAACTGAACAAGCTGCGTCGCACCCAGACCTGCCCGGCCTGCCATGGCGCACGTCTGCGTCTGGAGGCGCGTCACGTCCGCATTGGGGACGATCCAGTTCCCAACCATGCGGGGTGCAAGCATCATGCAGGCACCGCGCCTGCCAACTCGGCAACCCTCAATGTCGACCAGCTGTCTGACAATGCCGCACAATGCACGCAGACTCACTCCGCAGCGCAAGGACAAGCCAAAGGACTGGCCATTTATGAAGTCGAAGCCCTGGCCCTGTCCGACTGCCTGGCCTGGTTCGAGCGCCTGTCGCTGACGGGTGCGAAAAAAGAAATTGCCGACCGCATCGTGCGTGAAATCCGCCTGCGGCTGGAGTTTTTGAACAATGTGGGTCTGAACTACCTGTCTCTGGACCGCAGCGCCGACACCATTTCCGGTGGCGAGGCCCAGCGCATTCGTCTGGCCAGCCAGATCGGTTCCGGTCTGACCGGCGTGATGTACGTGCTGGACGAGCCTTCCATTGGCCTGCACCAGCGCGATAACGACAAGCTGATCCAGACCTTGCAGCACCTGCGGGACCTGGGCAATAGCGTGATCGTGGTCGAGCACGACGAGGACATGATACGCACCGCCGACTATGTCATCGACATGGGCCCCGGCGCAGGTGAGCATGGTGGTCAAATTACCGCTCAAGGCTCGCCCGCAGAGCTGGCCCAGAACCCCGACTCTCTGACCGGTCAGTACCTGTCTGGCAAGCGTCAGATTGCCGTGCCCAAACGACGTCCTGTTTATGACAGCCTGAACTGGCTGCGTCTGTATGGTGCCAGCGGCAATAACCTGAAGTCCGTTGATCTGGCGATTCCAGCTGGACGACTGGTCTGCATTACCGGCGTGTCCGGTTCGGGCAAATCCACGCTGATCAACGACACGCTGGCAACCGCCTTCTCGCATTTGCTGCACCGTGCCCACGCCGAACCGGCGCCCTACGATCGTATGGAAGGGCTGGAGCATTTCGACAAGATCATCAACGTCGATCAAACCCCGATTGGTCGTACCCCACGCAGTAATCCAGCCACCTACACGGGCATGTTCACGGCCATTCGTGAGCTGTTCGCCAGCGTGCCCGAGGCGCGTTTGCGTGGCTACGACCCAGGCCGCTTCTCCTTTAACGTTAAAGGCGGCCGCTGCGAGGCTTGTCAGGGCGATGGCGTGGTCAAGGTAGAGATGCACTTCCTGCCTGACGTCTATGTACCTTGTGATGTCTGCCAGGGCCGTCGCTACAACCGTGAAACGCTGGACATTCGCTATCGAGGCCGCAATATCAGCGAAGTGCTGGACCTGACGGTTGAGCAGGCGCTGGAATACTTTGATGCGGTGCCAGCGGTCGCGCGTAAATTGACTACCTTGATTGATGTGGGCTTGTCCTACATCCGCCTGGGTCAAAGCGCGACTACCCTGTCTGGTGGTGAGGCGCAGCGGGTGAAATTGTCACTGGAGCTGTCCAAGCGCAGTACCGGTCAAACCTTGTATGTGCTGGACGAGCCCACAACCGGCCTGCACTTTCAGGACATTGCTGTCTTGCTGGAAGTGCTGGACAAACTGGTTGAGTCGGGCAATAGCGTGGTCGTAATTGAGCACAATCTGGATGTGATCAAAACGGCAGACTGGATTGTGGACATGGGACCGGAAGGTGGCCAGGGCGGTGGGCAGATTGTGGTGCAAGGCACCCCGGAGACTGTTGCTGCTTGCGAGCAAAGCCATACCGGGCGCTATCTGAAGCCTTTATTGCAGCGCTAAAGGCTGTCTCCCTTAAAAGACCACGCTGTTCAGGCCTCGAGCACCAAAACATGGTTTTTTGGCGCTTTATCAATGAAGAAGAGCTCCTGAACAGCACACGGCTACTGGCCGATAGCAGGTCGTGTAACTCCACCACAGGCTGCAAGAGCTACATCTTGAAGATAGCGTCGTGCTCGCGAATGGCATGGCGGTCCGTCATGCCAGCGATGTAATCAGCAATGGCACGGGCCTGAGCAATCGGGTCTTCACGGCGATGCTCCGCCGCCAGCAAACGAGGATCATCCAGAAAAGCGTGGAACAGTTCACGCACAATATTCTGCGCCTTGCTCATCATGCGCACCACTTTGTAGTGGCGATACAGATTCGCGTGCAAGAAGCGTTTGAGCTCATCAGCCTGCGCCCGCATCTCTGGCGAGAATCCGGCCAAACGGGGCAAATGACGAATCGCATCCACGCTGTCCGGGCGATGCTCTTCCAGCTTGGCGCGCGTGGTTTCCGTTAAATCCACCACTAGCGTGTTGATCATGCCGCGGATAATCTCCGCCACCAAACGTTGACCGCTCAAGCCCGGATATTGGGCTTGTACATGCTCGTAATGACTGTTGAACAGGCGCAGTTCCAGCAATTGTTCCAAGCGGATCAGGCCGGAGCGCAAACCGTCATCAATATCGTGATTGTTGTAAGCAATTTCATCGGCCAGATTGGCCATTTGAGCTTCCAGCGACGGTTGGGTACGATCAATAAAGCGCTGGCCGACCTCGCCCAATTCACGGGCGTGCTTCAGCGAACAATGCTTCAAAATCCCCTCGCGGGTTTCAAAGCACAGGTTCAGGCCATTGAAGGCGGCATAGCGCTCTTCCAGCTCGTCCACCACCCGCAGACTTTGCAGATTGTGCTCAAAGCCCCCGGCCTCGGGACGCAGGCTTTGCATGCAGCTATTCAAGGTGTCCTGACCTGCATGGCCAAAAGGAGTGTGGCCCAAATCATGGGCCAGGGAGATCGCTTCGATCAGGTCTTCGTGCAAACCCAGATTGCGGGCGATGGCCCGCGCCAGCTGAGCCACTTCCAGACTATGCGTCAATCGTGTTCGAAATAAATCACCTTCGTGGTTAATGAAAACCTGGGTTTTGTATTCCAACAAGCGAAAGGCATTGCAGTGAATGATCCGGTCGCGGTCCCGCTGAAAGGCGTTACGGCCTTGGGGCGCTGCCTCTGCATAACGCCGACCGCGGGACTGTTCAGGGTGACAGGCATAAGCGGCAAGCATTTGCATAGGTTTTACTCCTGTTCCACCGTTGTAAAGCGGGCCAATGCCTGGCGTACCACATCAGGCGCGACCGCCTGCACCTTGGCATGGCCTAATTTATCCAGCAGCACAAAACGCAGCTGGCCACCTTCATTTTTCTTGTCCACCTGCATCAATTCCAGCCAACGGTCCGCAGGCCATTGTGGTGGAGTGATCGGACATCCGCTGGCTTGCACCAGGGCCTTGATACGAGCCACGTCCTGAGCAGGCAAGCCGCAAACCAGGGCGGAGAGCTCGGCAGCCATAATCATGCCGCAGCCCACGGCTTCACCATGCAGCCATTGGCCGTAGCCCATGCCGGACTCGATCGCGTGGCCAAAAGTGTGACCAAAGTTCAAAATGGCGCGCAGACCAGATTCGCGTTCGTCCTGAGAAACGACTTCAGCCTTGACCTCGCAGGAGCGACGAATCGCATAGACGATTTGTTCTTGTTCCAGCGTACGCATGGGCGCAATCTGCTCTTCACACCAGTTGAAGAAGTCCAGGTCGTAAATCATGCCGTATTTGATAACCTCCGCCAGACCGGCGGAGATCTCACGAGCAGGCAAAGTCTTGAGTACGTCCGTATCCACCTCTACAGCGATAGGCTGGTAGAACGCGCCCACCATATTCTTGCCCAGCGGGTGGTTGATCGCCGTCTTGCCGCCCACCGAGGAGTCCACCTGCGCCAGCAAGGTCGTCGGCACTTGCACAAAGCGCACACCCCGCATGAAGCAGGCCGCAGCAAAACCGGCCATATCGCCGATAACGCCACCGCCCAAGGCCACAATCAGGGCCTTGCGATCCAGGTGACCGCCCAGCAGCGCGTCAAAAATCAGGTTCAGGGATTCCCAGTTCTTGTAGGCTTCGCCATCGGGCAGCTCGATCACATGAACAGGCTTGCCGGTTGCAGCCAGGGCTTCCTTTGCAGGTGCCAGGTACAGGGCGGCCACCGTAGGATTGGTGACGATTGCAATGGCAGACGTATCGGCTGGCACCGTGTCTGCAAGATGCGCCAGACGCCCGGCGGCGATATGGATGGGATAAGCGCCACCCTGGGCGTCAACATGCACTACAGACATTTAGCAACCTCGTTCTTTCAACAGGGACAATAAGTGGCGCACCGCATGATGAACTGGCGCCGAGCCAGTTTCAAAGCGGACATCCGCCACTTCTTCATAGAGGGGTTCGCGCGCTTGCAACAGTTCCTGGATGCGGGCGCGTGGGTCCGCTGTTTGCAACAGCGGCCGGTTACGGTCTCGGGCCACGCGACGGTACAGCTCGTCTACGGTGGCACACAAGTACACTACGATACCGCGATCTTTGATGATCTGGCGATTGGCCTCGGACAAAATGGCCCCGCCCCCCGTTGCCAGCACAATACCGGTCTGGCGCGAACAAATATCGAGCACCGCAGATTCGCGTTTGCGGAACCCTTGCTCGCCTTCGAACTCAAAGATAGTGGCCACTCGCACACCGCTACGGGCTTCCAGCTCGTGGTCCAGGTCCATAAACTCGCGCTTGAGTTCCCGCGCCAATTGGCGACCAATGGTCGTTTTACCGGCTCCCATCATGCCTACCAAAATAATGGGGCGTGGGCCAGTCTGTTGTAAATGGAGCAGCTCGGCGTCTGTTAAGGGATCAGGATGTTCTACAGGCATCAGCTCAGCGGGTAAAGAGTGGTTCATTTGTGTATTATCCCATTAGCCTTCCCTAAGCACAGTCCGCTTGCTTAGTATTATTTTGTTACATTGATACTTGGTTTGAGGCCCAGTCCTGCTGCGTTTGGACTTTAAAATCAGCCCTAATGAGTTCCTCTTCCCGCTCCCCCAATTCTAAACCCGAGCAAAGCTCCGGTTCCTGGCTTGCCCGCCTCATCATCAAGACCTCGGTCTTTTTTGTGGGGCTTGGTCTGTGTGCCGTCCTGCTCGGGTCGCTTGCGCTGGCTTTGGCCTGGCCAAACCTGCCTGACCTTAGCGCCATGATCGACTACCGCCCCCGAGTGCCGCTGCGCATTTACACGGCGGATAAGGTATTGATCGGCGAATTTGGTGAAGAACGCCGCAATGTGTTGCGTTTTGACGAAATTCCCGATGTCATGAAATCGGCCATTCTGGCGGCCGAGGACGATCGCTTCTACCAACACGGCGGTATTGACTGGATGGGTGTTGGCCGCGCTGCCTTGGCCAACATGACCCATATGTCCAAGACCCAGGGGGCCAGCACAATCACCATGCAGGTAGCGCGTAACTTCTACCTGTCATCGGAAAAGACCTATACCCGCAAGTTCTACGAACTGCTGCTGACCTTCAAGATTGAAGCCACGCTGACCAAAGACCAGATCCTGGATCTGTACATGAACCAGATCTATCTGGGACATCGTGCTTATGGTTTTGCCGCAGCCTCACGAACATATCTAGGCAAGCAACTGGGCGAAATCACCACAGCAGAAGCCGCCATGCTGGCCGGTATTCCCAAAGCCCCCTCGCGCTTCAACCCCATTGCCAACTTCGAGCGTGCCAAAACTCGCCAAGCCTATGTGCTGGGCCGCATGCGTACCCTGGGCTACATCACTGAGCAGGAATACCAGGACGCGATGGCACAGGAAATCGTCGTGAAATCGGCTCTGGGTACGCCTGCAGGTGGCTACGCCATCCACGGTGAATACGCAGCTGAACTGGCTCGCCAACTGCTGTACGGCGTCTACCAGGACAATGTGTACTCGCGCGGCTTCAATATCTACACCACGATCAAGTCCACCGACCAGGAAGCGGCTTACCTGGCCGTACGCAACGGTATTCTGGATTACACCCGTCGTGCTCCTTACACCGGCCCGCAAGGCCAGGTGGATCTGCCTGCCGGTATTGAAAACGATCACGCCCAGCTGGACTCCATTCTGGATGACTTGCAGGACAAGTACCCCGACACAGGCGACTTGCTGACCGGTGTGGTGCTCGATGCCAGCCCCAACCAGATTCGCGTGGCCCGTACCGCCCAGCAAATTATTGATGTCAACGACAAGCGCGCCCTGAAGATTGTCGCTCGTGGCCTGGTGAAAAACGCCAAGGCAGACGTGCGCATTCAGCGCGGTTCCGTGGTCTATCTGTTCCGCAATGGCGATTACTGGGAAGTGATCAATATGCCTGCGGTGCAAGCGGCTTTTGTGTCGGTACGCCCGCAAGACGGCGCTATCCAGGCCATGGTGGGCGGTTTCCACTTCTCGGACGGGAAGTTCAACCGCGTCACGCAAGCCTGGCGTCAACCCGGCTCGGCCTTCAAGCCCTTCATCTACGCCTCCTCGCTGGAGCGTGGTCTGACTCCAGCCACGCAGATTTCGGACGAACCTTTTGTTCTGACGGCTGCCCAGACCGGCTCCAAGCCCTGGACACCCAAGAACTACGGTCGCACCTACGAGCCCATGCTGACCATGCGCCAAGGCTTGTATAAATCCAAAAACATGGTGTCCATCCGTATCATGCAGGCCGTCGGTCCCAAGTACGTGCAGGAATACGTGACCCGCTTTGGTTTCGACAAAGCCCGTCAGCCCGCCGTGCTGCCACTGGCTCTGGGCGCCGGTAGCGTAACGCCCCTGCAAATGGCCGGTGCCTACTCGGTCTTTGCCAATGGCGGTTACCGCACCGAGCCCTACCTGATCGATTACGTAACCGACAGCACCAACAAAGTCATCATGCGTGCCAAGCCCATTGTGGCCGGTGATGCGGCTGCCCGTGCCATCGACCCCCGTACGGCTTACGTCATGAACGATTTGCTGCGCGGTGTGGCAACTTCCGGTACTGGTGCCCGCTCCTCGCGCGAATTGAAGCGTACGGACATTGGTGGCAAGACAGGGACCACCAACGATTCCCAGGACGCCTGGTTTGCCGGTTACACGCCAGATCTGGTCGGTATTGCCTGGATGGGCTTTGACAAGCCACGCAGCCTGGGTTCGGGTGAAACCGGCGGTGGCGCTTCCATGCCTATCTGGATCAACTACATGCGCGCCGCGCTGAAAGACAAGCCTATCGTGCCTCCAGGCCCCATGCCTTCCGGCCTGTCGCGCATCAACGGGGACTTCTACTTTGACGAATTCCCACCCGGACAAGCGATTGCCCGTGTTGGTCTGCCCGCTCCAGGTGACGGTGCCCTGCAACAAGGCGGTAGCGATCAAAGCGATGGTATTGGCGACCTGCTGCGACAACTGGACTCTGACTCCGGTTCTTCGGGCACGCAAGCCCAGCCCTTCGTCCCCTTCTAAATCCAGTACCCAAACGCCGGCCTAGCCGGCGTTTTTTATGCTTTGTCCCTCACAATGGCATAATGCTCTGCATTGTCCGCACTAGCTCAACACCTTATGAACAAACTACGTTCCTCCCGCCTGCTGGCCTTGCTGGCACTTAGCGTTTTTCTTAGCGCTTGCGGCTACAAAGGCCCCTTGTACCACCCTCCTGCGCAGGAAGCAGCGGACGCCCAAACAGCGCCGCGCTGATTTCCGCCCTGCTCGCTTAACCTCTGTTATTTGACGACACCATGACCGTTGCACCTCACTTCCAATTTCAGAACAACACGCTGCACGCCGAGCAAGTTCCCCTGAACAAGCTGGCTGAAGAATTCGGCACCCCTCTGTATGTGTATTCCCGCCAAGCCTTGCGCGACGCCTGGGAGTCCTATCGAGTGGCAGGCCAGGACCGCAAGTTGTTGGTGTGCTATGGCATGAAGGCCAATTCCAACCTGGCCATTCTGCAAGAATTCGCCCGTCTGGGTACCGGCTTTGACATTGTTTCGGGCGGTGAGCTGGCCCGTGTCATCGCCGCCGGTGGCGATCCAGGCAAAGTGGTGTTCTCCGGTGTCGGCAAACAGGTTTGGGAAATTGAAGCTGCCCTGAAAGCAGGCGTGAAGTGCTTCAACGTCGAATCCGAAGGCGAGCTGGAGCGCGTTGCACAGGTTGCTGAACGCATGAATGTGAAAGCGCCTGTTTCCTTGCGCGTGAATCCGGACGTGGATGCCCGCACCCATCCCTACATTTCCACCGGGCTGAAAGACAACAAGTTCGGCGTGCCTATTGATCAGGCTCCCCGCATCTATGCACGCGCCCAAGAGCTGCCCAGCCTGAATATTGTGGGTGTCGACTGTCATATCGGCTCGCAGATTACCGAAGTCAGCCCCTATCTGGATGCGCTGGACAAGCTGATCAAGCTGATCCTGGCCCTGAAAGAGCAAGGCGTGAACCTGACTCATCTGGATTTGGGCGGCGGTCTGGGCATTCGCTACACCGACGAAACCCTGGTGACCCCGACCCAGTTGCTGACCGAAGTATTCGCCGCTTTGGACAAGAACGGTCTGGGCCATCTGGAAATCGTGCTGGAACCCGGCCGCTCCATGGTGGGCAATGCCGGTGTGCTGCTCAGCCGCGTGGAATACCTCAAGCATGGCGAGACCAAAAACTTCGCCATCATTGATGCCGCGATGAACGACTTGATTCGCCCCACCCTGTACGATGCCTGGCACAGTGTGGAAGCGGTAGAGCCTCGTCCAGTGACCGAGGAGACCCCCCGCTACGATCTGGTTGGCCCTATCTGCGAAAGCGGTGACTGGCTGGCACGTGACCGTCAACTGGCGCTGGAACAGGACGACTTGATCGCCATCATGTCCGCCGGTGCCTATGCCTTTACCATGGCCAGCCAGTACAACACCCGCCCCCGTGCGGCTGAAATTCTGGTCGACGGCGATCAGGTTCATGTGATCCGCCCCCGCGAAAGCCTGGAAAGTTTGTTTGCCACCGAACGATTGCTCCCTTAAAGGCGGGCAAGAATGCAGGTAACAACCATTCAGCCTTAAAGAACTCTCGAATCTGACCGTAAAACAGGCCGGGACTGCGCTGCCATCAGCAGGCATCGCAGTCCCGGCCTGTTGCGTACTGTCCTAGCCAGGAACGCACAGATTTCGCTGTCAGTGGCCAGACAGTTCGATGGTAAGCGCTGGAGGCTGTACCACCATCATGACCACCCCAGGGATACCGACACACGGCTTTGAGCCTGTTACTTCGGCCAGCGAGCGCCTGATTCGCGGCTTGAGTCTTTACGTCATCCCTTTGTTTCTGATCATGCTCACTTTATGGGCATTACTGTTCCTGCCGAATCGCTACCCTACCGTTCCCGGTCAAAGTTTGGGCATTCAGGCGCTGGCCAGCCAGCAAGAGCATGCGGATCCAGAGTTACTGACGCAATTGGAAAATGCCCCGACCCGGCAACGATTGCACCTGAGCGAGCCCCATTGGCTGCTGCTGACCCTGCCCGCCCCCTTCCCCCAGCAGGACCAGGTCCTGCACTTTCCGGCCTCCCCGATTTCTTCGCTGCACTGCCAAGACGCCCGCAGCGGCCAAGCCCTGCGTAACAGTGAGCTGGACCCGCCTACCCCGCTGTCACCCGCCCCGGTAAAAAGCTACACCCTGGAATTAGGCCAGGCGAACCACCCCGACACCGTGCTGTGCCGTGTCGAGACCTCCCGCCCCACCCTCCTGCAAGCTCAGCTCTGGGCCAGCGCTGACGTCACCAACTCCTCGATCCGTCTTAGCCGTGGCATAGGGCTGCTGGAAGGCGGCTTGCTGACCATGGCCATGTTCATGCTGGTGCTGGCCGCCACCAACCGCGCCTGGATCTACCTGCTGCTGTCAGTCTGGTTGATTGGCAACCTGCGCCTGGGTTCGATGGCCATGGGCTGGGATACCCAGTGGCTAGGCCAGATTCTGCCCTCGCAGTACATGCCGGTGCTGCGTCAGGTGACCATCGCCTGCTACTTCATCCTAAGCTATTCCCTGTTTACGGTATTGCTGGGCAACTCGATTACCACCGCCCGCCTGCAACGCTTGCTGCCTACGGTGGGCATACTGGGCCTGATCCTGTTACCCGTGTCCCTGCTGGCCCCGGCGTCCGTGTTCCAGCCCGTCATGTGGGTCAGCACCATCTACGCGCTGTGCTGCGTGTCTGCGGTGCTGCTGTCCATCCTCCTGCACACCCGCTCGCGCATCTTGCTCTGGCAGCTGGTGCTGCTCAGCATGGCCCTGTGCATGCTGATTTCAGCCATCTTTCTGGTGACCTTTGGTCGCTCCAGCTTTGTAGAGAACTTCAACGGTGTCATCGCCTTCCTGCTCTCCAATCTGATGGTGGCCCTGGCCGTAGGTGAACGCTTGCGAGAAGACCGCAGCGAATCCCTGCGCGCCCGTAACGAACTCATGGCCCACTACCTGCTGACTCCCGTCGGCATGTTCACCCTGAACGAATCCGGCGTCTTTCTGCGCATCAGTCCCATTCTGGCGCGCATGCTCAACATAGACGCAGACCCGAACGAAAGCACCATACACTGGACCAATTTCTTTCCCGAACAAGACTGGAAAGCTGTCGCCCAAAACACACAAAATGGTCAGGACGTGACCATTACCTACTACGACGCCGATGCCCAGCCCTGCCAATTTGCCTTGCGTGTGGCCATCGTCAATCAGTGCATTGAAGGATCTCTGCAAGACATCACCGCCCGTGCCGAGACCTACCGCCAACTGCGCCTGATGGCCGACAACGATCCGGTTACCAATGTCCTGAACCAGCGCGGTATCGAAAAAGCACTGGACGGCCTGCTCAGCCGCAGCCAGGACGACAAACCCTGCCTGCTGGCCTACTTGGACCTGAACCACATCAAATATGTGAACGGCACCTTCGGCCATTCCTCGGGTGATGCCCTGCTGCTGAAAGTCTGCGAGCAACTGGAATCCGTCCTGCGCAGCAAAGACAAGATTGGCCGCATCGGCAACGACGAATTTGTCATCATCTTTGAAGACTGCGAACCCGACCAGGCTCGCACTCTGGCCAATAGCGTGCTGGAATCGCTGAACAAAAGCCCCTTGCTGGCTGGCAACCGCAGTTTCAACCTGCGCAGCACACTGGGGCTGGTCGAAGTCGCCCCCGGCATGGCTCCGCAAGAAGCCATCTCCGCCGCCAGCCGAGCTGCCCGCGACGCCCGCCGCCTGCATCAGGACATGATTATCTACGGGCAGGACTCCAACGTCCTGCAAGAACACGCCGAAGAACTACGTTTATTTGAAGAGCTGGAAGGTGGCTCTTCTCGCGCGCTATACCTGGAAATGCAGCCTATCGCTGCCTTGCGTCGCCCCATGGACAGCCTGAACTTCGAGGCCTTGCTGCGCGTGCGCGACTCCTCTGGCCAGCTCATCCCTACCGGCCGCATCATCGCAGCAGCAGAAGAAAGCGGCACCATCACCATCATCGATAAATGGGTGTTCTCCGCCACCCTGGAATGGATGTCCAAACACGAAGCCCAGTTGAGCAAGACCCAATGGGTCACCATCAACCTGAGCGGCGTGTCCCTGAACGACGACACCTTCATCAAATGGCTCTTCGACATCCTGGCCCGATTCGAACACCTGGCCCGCCGACTGTGTGTAGAAATCACCGAAGGCGTCGCGCTGGACGACCTGGAGCACACACGTAATTTCATGCGTCGCCTGCAGAAAATGGGCGTGCGCATCGCACTGGATGACTTTGGAGCGGGGTACACCTCCTTCTCCTACCTGCGCGAACTGCCCGCCGATGCCATCAAGATCGACGGTGCCCTGATTTGCGACATGCTGAAAAAAGAAACCAACGTCGCCATTGTCCGAACCATTGTTGAACTGGCCAACAACCTGGGCATGATCAGCATCGCCGAATGGGTCGAAGACGTCCCCACCCTGAAAGCCCTGCAAGAACTGGGCGTAGACTACGTACAAGGCTTCATCATCTCCAAAGCCTGCACCCCTGCAGACCTGCTCAAAGCCCAAGCCATGACCGACTTGGTCCACGACGCCGCCGCCAGACAGTTCCTGATCGAATCCCAGGACAAGTTCCCGCCCGCCATGTAACTCAAATAGCTACCCAAGGCCCACAGAGGGCCTGACTGCTCAACAAGAAGAAATAGGCGAATCCAGCTCCAAGCCCCACTTCGAATCAGCCGCAGCGTGCAACACAAGCTCAGACATGATTAAAGCAACAGAGGCTATTTCTTTGGCAACCCTGCAGGTGAATAAGCCTGTATTGAACCCAGCTCTGGATACACAGATAGGGATGGCTCATAAATAAACACTGTGAGCCGCTGGTGTGCGGGTCGGGGTGCCGGGGCGATTCAGAGTGCTTGCCGCGGGCAGAAGATCGCGTAGGGGTTCAAGCATCCTGCTGTTTGAGCACGACGCTTATGGTTTGTCCGGGGGACAAACCATCGTGCGAGTTCAGGATGCGCCCTACGCGATCTTCTGCCAAGGGCACCGGTGCGCAGCACCGGCAAGCGCTCAAGCCCCGACACCCCGACCCGCACACCAGCGGCGTCTCCCAGCGCTTATGTCACCCCACAAAGCACCATTCAAGCCCCTACCAGGCACCCGCCCCTAAAAGAACAAATAAACAGCCACAAAAAAACCCGAGTCCGGCACTCAGCCAAACTCGGGTTTCCCAATTCTACAACCGCCATTCCGAAGCCCAAACACAAGCACCCCAGAACAGCAAAAACCTTACAGCTCCCCGTAGGAATGCAGCCCCGACAAGAACATATTCACGCCCAGAAACGCAAAGCTGGTAATCAGCAGCCCACCCAGCGCCCAATACGCTGCCATCGTGCCACGCAGTCCTTTAAGCAAGCGCAAGTGCAACCAAGCCGCATAGTTCAGCCACACAATCAAAGCCCAAGTCTCTTTCGGGTCCCACTGCCAGTAAGTGCCCCAAGCATCAGCGGCCCACAAAGCCCCCAACACCGTTGCCACCGTAAAGAAGGCAAAACCCACCGCAATCGCCCGGTACATGATGTCATCAAGCACCTCCAGCGAAGGTAGCTTGCGCGAAATCGGACCACGGAAATACAGAATCGTACCCACGATCACACTACCGATACCGAAATACAGCATCCAGGTAGGCGACAACTCGCGCGAACCAAAAATCATGGGCTCGGCACACAGAATCGCACCCAGCAAAAACACCGGAATCAGCTTGGCACGCGAACGCGTCTCGCCATTTTCCTTAACCAGATACGCAAAACCCACCATGGCCGCCAACGAGAACGTACCGTAACCAATAAAGTTGGCCGGCACGTGCAGCTTCATCCACCAGCTTTTCAGCGCAGGCACCAAAGGCTGGATCTGGTGTGCATCACGCGTGAAGGAATACCACAGCAGAAAAATAACCAGCGAGCTGATCGCCAACAGCACAAAGCCACCCAAGGCACGCGTGTTGTAACGACGCTCGTAATACATGTAGAACAAGGCAGTAATCAGCGCCAGCAGCACAAACACTTCATACAGATTACTGACCGGGATATGACCGATGTCCGGACCCAACAAGTGACCTTCGCGCCAGCGCACCAGCAAACCCGTCATCCCGGCATAGATCGCCGCCCAGGTCAGCCCCGACCCCATCCAGGCCGCCGTATTACTGAAAAAACCAGCCCAGTACATCACCGTAGCCAGAATGAACAGCGCGCACATCCACAAAATGGCGGACTGGGAAGAGAACAAATACTTCAGCAGAAAAACCGAATCGGCCTTTTCAATATCGCCGGTGCCCAAACCATCACCCGTGCTGTACAGCCAGACCGCCAGCAAAGCCGTCAAACCAGACAACACCAGCAGCGTGCGCAGCGGACGCCACAACCACCCCAGCCAGGCCACAAACGGCACGAAAGCCACCAGAATGATCTTCTCGTAGTAATCCATGCTGGTGCTGTACACATTGAGCGCATACGCCGCGCCCAAAGCCAGTGCCACCAGAAACAGCACATCCGTCCAGTCCGGACGGCCACGGATACCGCGCCGGTCACCACTGGAAGCGATATTGTCTTGCCACATCGAAGGAGTGGCCGAAGAAAGGGTCTGCGCCATAGTAGCTACACCTTGTCAGACAGATAGCCGGTTGAACGCCGCTTTAAGGCGATCAAACTCGAGGTTAAAGTCCAAGTTGCGACGTTGAGATGTCATGGCAGCCATGACACTGCTGCCTTGGTTGTGAGGGCGAATCCAGACCCACACACGGCGATCCCGGATATAGAACATCGAGAACACGCCAATAATCAGAAACAAGCAACCCAAGTACACAATGTACATGCCTGGGCTGCGCGCCACCTGGAATACGCTGGCTTGAACTTGCTCAAAGCTGTCCAAGGTCAACATAACCGGTGCCGGGTAATCAGGCAGGTTGGCAAACGCCAGTACAGCAGACTGAATCCAGCGATTGGCATCGCTATTTTCCTGACTGTAATCCAACTCCGGCAAACCTTGTTGCTGCCTGATCAAGTCACGCAATTCCGACAGTGTGAACTGAATCATGGGAATTGCAAAACCCAGAATACGCTCGCGCTCGGCCTCGGGGACACGGCTGATCAAGCCATCAAAACCGGCACGCACAAACGTCTGCAAAGCAGTTCTGGACGCGGAGAGCATCAGCTCTTTTTGCTCGGGCGACGAAGAGTTACGCTCGGCAAAGCGCTCGGCCGCCTGGGTCACCAGGGCCTCGTTCTGCGTGGCCGCACGCAAATCCATGAATTCTTTCAAGGAACCCTTGTCGTCAGCCGGGAAACGCACATAGCGGAACGGCTCGGCGGGCGAAAAGCGCATACCGGCCAGAAACACCAGGGTGCCATCCAGCTCCACCGGCAGCATGTAGTTCACAAACTCGCGGGACTGGCCCTGATCGTCGATCAAGCGATAGTTCACGCTGGGGCCGACGTTCTTCAGATGCTGATCTTTCTTGTTGGCAGCGCTACCAGTAACAGCGGCTACGTGTTCAATCATGGCCTTGGGCTGAGGATCACCCTCACTCAGGTTCTCCACGTTGATGGGGCGCAGCTCGGTCAACTGAACCGTCAAAGCGTGTTCGTTGGGGCTTTCCTGGGCCGCAATGCCTACGGTTTCGCCCACTTTGCCATTTAGCGCAAAGGTCTTGGAACCAGGGCCTACCAAGGGATAGCCCTTCAGGCTGAGGATACTGCCGCCATCGTCAAAACCGGACTGGTAAACCGTGACCCCCTTGTAGCGCAGCGGCTCGTTCACCTCGATGGTGCGCTCGAACGTATCGCCCGTGACGGGATCGGTAACTTCCACTTCACTCTTGAAGCTGCTGGGCATGCCGGTTGAGTAGTACTCCACCAGGAAACGCTTGAGTTCCAGGGCAAAAGGCAGAGGCTGAATCAGGACGCCTTCACCGGAATTGACCACGGCAGTAGCCGTACGGGCTCCCTCTGGCACCAGCATATTGGCGCGGAAGCTGGGATTGCCCAAGCCCAGTCGACCCGACTCGGGCACCTGGGAAATCAGCATGTTTTCAGTAATGGGCTGTTTACCACCCAGCCACACCTGCAGGCGCACGGGCAATTCGCTGTCGAGCAGGCCGCCCACACAGATCACCACAATCGCCAAGTGGGCAAAAATGTAACCCAGCTTGTTGGCGCTGCCCTTCTTGGCTGCCATCATCATGCTGCCGTCGTCATCCTGACGCACGCGCACGGCGTAACCCTGGGACTGCAACCAGCCTTGCACCTGCTCGCGATTATGTTCGGGAGCACCGGCGCTTTCCAGTTCAACACGGTGGGGAAAGGCTTTCAGACTGCCGCCGCGCACATGCTCTTTGAACGTGCGCATTTCACGGATCATCTTGGGGGCATTACGAATGACGCACAGCGTGGTCGAGACCACCAGAAACGTCATGATGACCATGAACCAGCCACTGTTGTAGATGGACCAGATCGAAAAATGGTCGAAAAATTCAAACCAGTACGGCCCGAATTGATCGATATACGTATTGGCGGGCTGATTTTGCGCCAGAACAGTGCCGATCAGACTAGCTACGCAAATGAACATCAGCAAGCTGATGGCAAAGCGCATCGAACCGAGCAATTCCAGGAAATCGGCCGCAAAGCGACGTACGGGGGATACTTTTTTCACAAAGGCTAGCTTAGGAGGTGGGGGGTTTCACCGGAAACATCCAGACTTTGAACGCAGAACGCACACAAAGTTCGATCGCTGGACAAAACACCAACACGAGACCCGGCCCAAATCGGCACTGCCCGTTGTTAAGGCTCCCAAACTGCCATGACTATCAGGAAGCTGGGGCCAAAAAGCGAATGTCAGGCTTCAGACAGTCAGGGGGCCAATGGCCCCCTTGGACTGATTAACGCAGGCCAGCTGCGAAATCTGACACGGCTGCAATGTCGGCGTCCGACATGCGATCCGCGATGTCATGCATCATCGGGCCATTGGCACGGTCGCCGCTGCGGAACAATTTGAGCTGTTCGGCAATGTAGCCAGGGTGCTGGCCAGCCAGACGGGGGAACTGACCGGGCATACCAGCGCCATCAGGCGAGTGGCAAGCGGCACAGGCCGCAACACCGCGCTCGGGCAAACCGCCGCGCCAGATCTTCTGGCCACGTTCCATGGTGTCTTCTTTGGTAGCGTTAGCTGCCTGATCCCAGTTCACGGGCTGTTGGGACAGGAAGAAAGCCACGTTTTGCATGTCTTCTTCGGTCATGCCAGCAGCAATGGCGGTCATCAGGCTGTTGGCGCCTTCAGGGCCGCGACGGGAAGGCACAGACTTCTCGTCCTTGGCACGGAAATCGTGCAGCTGCTTG
This sequence comes from Alcaligenes sp. NLF5-7, assembly GCF_024266725.1. Lineage (NCBI taxonomy): Bacteria > Pseudomonadati > Pseudomonadota > Betaproteobacteria > Burkholderiales > Alcaligenaceae > Alcaligenes > Alcaligenes sp. NLF5-7. The sequence continues at coordinate 1,843,837 of NZ_CP100755.1, read as the reverse complement.
ACCAGGTACTCGTACGGCTGGTGAGCCAGCGACGGGTTGACCGGAATAATACTGTTGCCGCCATCCCCGTGACAGGTCACACAGGCCAGCACGCCACGCGACATCTCACCTTGCAGGTAGAGCTGCTCGCCTTTGGCGGCATCTGGCTTGGGCAGACCAGCTGCATTGGCCACGTTAGCGGTAAAAACCACAGAGCAAGCCATCGTCAGGCTGCTTGCGATAACGACTCGGGAAAGCGCACGCTTCATTTGGACCTCGATAATCGCGAATCAATCGGGGTGCCGCATGCGCCCCGCAAAAGCCACCGTAAGCCGCTGGTCAGTACCCAGTGGACTACGACATTACTGTTTCAAATCGAGAGATTATACAATAGGCGCTGAACCAATATGGAATTACGCTGCAACCATGTCGATACTGCACCGCGCTCACTTCACGATTTCAGCTGCTCAGATCGATCAGCTGCCTCCTCCCGGACCGCCAGAGGTCTGTTTTGTGGGGCGCTCCAATGCGGGCAAATCCTCCGCCATCAATGTGTTGGCCAACCAACGGAAACTGGCTTTTTCCAGTAAAACGCCGGGACGAACACGCCTGATCAATATGTTCGGCATCCCCGACCCGCTCTCGCCGGGCGACTTTCTGGGCCACCTGGTGGACTTGCCCGGCTACGGCTACGCCGCCGTGGCGCGCCACGAAAAGCAGGACTGGGCCGAAATTCTGGGCGAGTACCTGGTCTCCCGCCCCTCGATTGCCGGCATTGTGTTGCTAATCGACATCCGACGCGGCGTGACCGACCTGGATATGCGTCTGGCCGACTGGATTGCACCTACCGGCAAGCCCGTACTGGCTCTTTTGACCAAGGCCGACAAACTGCCGTATGGTCAACGCATCAAGGCGGTGGCCGAAGTGCGCCGCCAACTCCGGGAAATTGGCGCCCTGCATGCGCTGCCCTTCTCCTCCACTGATCGTATCGGCTTGCCCGAAGCGACCGAATGCATCGAAAACTGGATTTCTCCGAAGGTTGTTCCATGACTCGTTTTATTCCTCCTGCCGACTTTCCAAACACTCGCCTGCGCCGTAACCGCCGCGACGAGTTTTCCCGCCGTCTGGTGCGTGAAAACCGCCTGTCCACAGACGACCTGATCTACCCGGTCTTTGTGCGTGAAGGCGAGAGAGTTCAGGAGCAAGTGGGCTCCATGCCCGGCGTCATGCGCTATTCGCCTGATGAACTGATGCGCGTGGCCGAACAGTGTCTGGAGCTGGGCATCCCCGTGTTGTCCCTGTTCCCGTCCATCGACCCGTCCCTGAAAACGCCGGATGGCAGCGAAGCCGCCAACCCGAACGGCCTGATTCCGCGCGTGGTGGGCATGCTCAAGCAGCAATTCCCCGAGCTGGGCGTGCTGACTGACGTGGCTCTGGACCCCTACACCAGCCACGGCCAGGACGGCATTCTGGACGAAGCCGGTCACATCCTGAACGAAGAGACGGTCGCCATGCTGATCCGTCAGGCCCAGACGCAAGCCCAGGCTGGCGTGGACATTGTGGCCCCCAGCGACATGATGGACGGCCGCATCGGCTCCATTCGCGCTGCTCTGGACAAGGACCAGTTCATCCACACCCGCATCATGGCTTACTCGGCCAAGTACGCCAGCGCCTTCTACGGCCCCTTCCGCGACGCGGTGGGCTCGGCTGCCAATCTGGGCCGTTCCAACAAGAACACCTACCAGATGGACCCCGCCAACCGTAACGAAGCCCTGCGCGAAGTGGCCGCCGATATCCGCGAAGGTGCCGATATGGTCATGGTCAAACCTGGCCTGCCTTACCTGGACATCCTGCGCGACGTAAAAGACGCCTTTGGCATGCCAACCTACGCCTACCAAGTCAGTGGCGAGTACGCGATGATCAAGGCTGCCGCCCAGAACGGCTGGCTGGATCACGACAAGGTCATGATGGAGTCTCTGCTGGCATTCAAGCGTGCTGGTGGCGACGGCATTCTGACCTATTTCGCCATCGAAGCCGCCAAGCTGATACGCGAACAGAACTGCTGATTCACATCAATCAGAACGCAAAAAACGCAGCCTGTGAGCTGCGTTTTTTGTTGTGTGTACGCGACGATCTGTCGTCTGTTAAGCCCTGATAAGCCCTATTCGGGGCAAATCAGGAACTTCAGGCACCGGCCAGAACCTCATCCAGCACCTTGGAAAAGCGACTGGCATCCTGAAAACCGATCACGCGCAATTGTTCCAGCTGTTTGCCCTTGGAATCGAAAAACATGATGCCGGGAGGGCCAAACAGGCGGAAATGTTTCAGCAACTCCCTGTCCTCGGGAGTGTTGGCTGTCACATCCACCTGCAGCAAATCAAACTGTGCCATACGCTGTGCAACCGCAGGATCACTGAACGTGAAATTCTCCATTTCAATGCAGGACACACACCAGTCTGCGTAGAAATCCAGCATGACGGGGCGGGTGGTCTTGGCCAGCCGTTCTTCCAGCTCCTGCAAGGTGAGTACGCGCTGAAACTCCACTTTGCTTTGAGCGGCTGCCACCGTACCGGACGATTTCAGCCCTTCCAGTGGACGAATCACGCTAGGACGACCCAGGGCAATACTGATCATCATCATGATGGCCCAGACCGCCAGCATCATGCCTACGCCCTGGCGCAAACCCGACCAAGGTGTGCGCACTGCCGTACCGCGCCCAAACGCACCCAGCAAGGCCGCGGCCCACAAAGCCAAAACAACCCAGCCAAAGACCGCGATCGTGCCGGACATCAAGGGCGATACCATCCACCAGGCCGTAGCCAACAGCAAGACACCAAATGCGGTTTTGACACTTTCCATCCAGGCACCGGCCTTGGGCAACACACTGCCAGAACCCGCGCCCACAATCAGCAGCAACACGCCCGACCCCCAGGCCAAGGCGAACAGAGCCGAGCCGCCCAGGACCACATCACCCGTCTGCGAGATAAACAGCAGCACACCCGCCAAAGGCGCTGCTACGCAAGGGCCGACGATCAGCGCAGACAGCATGCCCATCAGGAACACGCCACCCATCTGCCCGCCCGGCAAACGGTTCATGGTTTCATTCAGGCGATTTTGCAGCGCTGCCGGGGCCTGAACCGTAAACACATCCAGCATGGACAAGGCCAGCACCACCAGGATCAGGGCGAACAAGCCCAAAACCCACGGGTTCTGCAACCAGCTTGCCAAGCCTGCGCCCAGCAAACCTGCCGCCACACCCAGCAAGGTGTAGACCAGAGACAAGCCCAGCACAAAGGCAAAAGCCATTTTCAAACCATGCCAGCGCGATGGCGCAGGCTGATTACGGCCCGCAATGATGGACAGCAAAATCGGCACCATCGGCAAGACGCAAGGTGTAAAGGACAGCAGCAAGCCGAACACAAAGCTCAGCAGCACAATCTGGCCCCAACCAGCTTGCTTGAGGTAATCCGCCAGGCCCACATCACTCAAACTCAATGCCGACGCTACACCACCTGTGCTGGCAGCGGTGGCGGTGGAAGTTGTGCCTGCGGTGTCTGTTTTCTGACCCGAGCCTTCACCCGGCGCAGGCACCGACACCACACCGAAGGGGCCTGCCACTTCCCAGCCCTGTCCGGTGGGGATCAGGGTCAAGGTTTGCGTAGAGGGGGAATAGCACAGGCCAGCATCGGCACAACCCTGGCTGACTACATCAATTTTCAGATCCTGGCCCGTACCGCTATCGGCCAGAACAGGCACTCGCAGAGTGACCGAGTTGCGGTAGACCTCCATGACTTCGTCAAAGGTAGGGTCGTACACCTTTTCGCCATCGGGAAGCTGGGGAGTACCCAAATGCTCGGCCTTCTCGGTCGAGATCCCGAAGCGCTTGCGATACATATAGTATTCAGGCGCAATCTGGAAATGGATATCCAGCTGATCGGGCTGGCTCATGGCCGCGGTCAGTACAAAAGCCTGTTCCGGGTCCAGAAACTCTTCTTCTGCCTGCGCCGTCAATGGCGTTGCCAGCCAGGCCAGCATCAGGACAAAGAAAACAGCAAACCACGCGCCAAGACGCTGGGCAGAAAACGGAGAACGCTTCAAAGACAAAGGCACAAATCTATTCCGGTTTTTTAGGCTGGGCTATCTGAGATCACGCTGGACGCGTCTGGGTGCGGACCCAATCCAGATAAGCGGTGAAACCACCAACAACCGGAAGCACAATCAATTCAGGCAGTTCGTAAGGATGCTGCTCTCGCAAGCGATCTGCCAGTTCCGGTAGCCGGGCCACTGTGGTTTTGAAAGTCAGCGTGATTTCCTCATCACCCTGTAACTCCCCTTGCCACATGTACATAGACAAACTGGCGGGCGCAAGGTTCGCACAAGCGGCAATTCCATCTTCAACCAGGTGATGAGCCAGGTATTTGGCCAGCATCATATCGGGCACCGTCGTCTGCACCAGCACCAATTGCTGTGCATCCAGATCGGGCAAGGTCAAGGCCAGTTTAGGTTTGGAACTGGAGGAATTCTCAGAGGACATGCAGGGCTCCTAATCAAGCCCTTAGTGTAGCGCCGGATGCCGGCGCTTAGATGCTGGACCGAGGTCGAGTCAGGCCGCTTAATGTTTCAGAGGGGCGCTCGCCATAGCGATAGCGATAATCAGCAGAGAACTGTCCCAGGTGGGTAAAGCCACAGGCCAGGGCCACCTCGGTGACTGACATGCCACCTTCCTGCAAATATCGGCGGGCCGCTTCCAGACGCATCTGCTTTAGACGCGCCATCGGTGCGATGCCCAAATGCTCCCGGAACCCCGCATACAGACCGCGCACACTAACACCCGCCGCTTGGGCTATATCGCCAATAGTGATGGGCTGGCCGGTCTGACTTTCCATGAAATCCAGGGCACGTCGCAAAACATGCGGCAAGGCTGCCGCGGTCTTATGGGCGGGCTGATTGTGCTGGTGCAGCTCGAACAAGGCATAAATCAGGGTCTGCTCGAATTGGCGTACCTGTCGGGGCTGATCAAACAAAGTGCCGTCCGACACTTCGGCAAACTGCCAATCCAGCAAGCGGCGCAAACTGGCTCCGCCAGGCGCATCCAAAGGAATGGAAGGCTGAAACTCCAAGGGGCCGCGTACAGGCTGCGCAAAATAATCCTGATAGTGACGCTCCAGCCCTTGGCGTCCAATACGCACAAACAGCTTATCGGCCTCCAGACTATGTTCCATGCTGAAGTCTTGAGTCGGGCTGATGATGGAAGCCAGGCGAGAGGTAGACGCGAAACGTCCGTGCGCCGTATGAATCTGCTCTTGTCCCGACAGAGGGATTTGCAAGAGATAGAAGTCATCCAGTGGCTGGGGCTGAATCTGCACCTGCGCGCCATAGCGCAAACGGCCATAGGCCACATCCTGGCCTTGGCGTAGATACAAGCGTGCATTCAGACGCTGACGCGTATCCGCCAGGGTCAGACTATGCGGGCAGAAAACCTGGGAGATATAGTGCTGAACGCAGTCCACATCCTGCGAATGCAGCTGGGCATAGCGATTCAGTATGGTGGTCATGAGCGTCGCAACAAGCGATAAAAAAAGCTGTGCCTTAGTGTGGCACAGCCTCTCGCACTGCAACATCGAGACTATCCCTAGGCCCGGCTAAGGTGCCAAGACAGAGACAGCGATCCCGACGATTTACTGGCCCTGAAAACGGCCAAAACGTCCCTGCCAATACAGCAAAGGCGAATCCTGTGCCTGCTCGGCATGGTGCACCTGCAAGACACGGCCCAATACCAGAGCATGGCTATGACGTTCAATTACTTCCACGATCTGGCAGGCCAAAGCGGCAGGAGCTTGTCGTGCCAACCAGATACCGTGCTCGGTACGCAGCCAATCATGTCCGGCATAACGCGCATCGCCTTGCTCGCCTTTGAAACCGGCAAACTGCAAGGCCATGCCTGCCTGCTCGACACCCAGAATATTCACACCGAACAGGCCACTGTCACGCATTAAAGGCCAGGACGAGGAGCTTTGATTCACACAGACCAGTACCTCTGCCGGATCTGCGGCTACCGAGGTGACCGACGTTGCCGTCAGGCCGCTACGCTGGCCCTGGTGTTCGACCGTAATCACATTAGCCGTGCCACCCAGATGGCGCATAGCAAGTTTGAACTGCTCGGCAGAAACTCCAGGCGCGTGCAGCGCTCGGTCTGTCGGCAAGGAAGCCAATTCCACAGGCATGATTCACCCTTTTTTTATCTTATGGGCAGCACAGTCATCAGGACGGTGCTGCCTGCGTAGCGTACGTGAACTGGCTATCCCCCGGAGCAAACCCAAGCCTGCCCGATAGCCAGAAAATCGCTCTTAGCGAATGCCACGCTGCTGCAACAAAGGCAGCACAGTATCACGGAAATAAGGGAATTCCTTTACATAGTCCACAAAGGACAAGGTTGTTCCCCGGAAACCGGCTTCGTGCAACGCACACAAACCGTCAGCCACTTGCTCGGGCGTACCCACCAGCGGGAAGCCACCATGGCCCGCGGCCATACGCTCGCGAATCTGCTCCAGCAGCTCGTGCGGGAAGGAATGGGCGTGGGCAAACTGCAAATTCATCAGGTTATCCACGGCACCATTGTCGATATTGGCCATGATGCGTTCCCATTCGGCCTTGGCCTCGGCTTGCGTCGGGCGGCACACCACGTGCGAGAAGGTCATCACATCAACCTTGCGGCCTTGCGCTTGGCCTTGTGCCTTGAGTTCAGCCACTTCCTTTATGGAGCGCTCCAACTCCATGGCAGGCGTGAACAGGAAGTTCGCGTTGCGGCTGGCAAACTCACGGCCCTGACCGGAACCAGCCGCGTTAAAGATAGGTGGATCAAATTCAGTGCGGGGGTTGCCGTAGACGCCTTTGGCCTGAAAGTACTTGCCATCCCAATCGAAGCGACCGTCGTGGTGCCAGATCTTCTTGATCAAATCGAACCACTCTTGTGCATAGCCATAGCGGGTTTCGTGATCATCAGGCAACTTCACACCCAAAGCGTCGTACTCGGGCTTGTTCCAGCCAGCCACAATATTCAGACCGACACGGTTGCCGCTCATCTGCGCCATAGTGGCGATCTGCTTGGCGATCACAACGGGGTGGTTCGCAACGGTGTGCACAGTGGCAAACACGCTGATATTGCGAGTATTGGCCAGCAAGGCCGTCGCCCAGGTGACAGTTTCCAGTACATAGCCGTGGAAATCGGTTTCGCCACCGTAACCAATCCAACGGGCGATAGGCAGCATGAAGTCGATGCCAGCATCGTCCAGCAGCTTGCCCAACTTCAGATTGTTTTCCCACGTAGCCTGCCAGCGATCGGGCAAGGTCGATACCGTCATGCCACCACCGCAGTTGGTAGCAAAGGTTCCCAGCAGAAACTTATCGTGTGTGAGCAATGTATTCTGTGCCATCGCCAGTCTCCTGAAAATCGTTGTTCTTTACAGCTCACCACCATGGCGAAGCTGACATAGCGCAGATTTTAGGGATTGGCTTTACGGCCCACTATCGGATCACTGCCGGTTTTATCAATTGCCTGCAATTATTTGAACTTTAAAGCTCTACAGGCCACCAAACCTAGCAAAAGCCCTTATATAACAGCGACTTATCGAGTTTTCAAAACTGTTTTTCGGTCAATGAACCCTGCTTTACACCTTCACACTGTACTGAAACGGAGTCCACGCTCTGGCTCAAGCCCACGCTTGAACTTATAAGAGGGGTAAGCTTGGCACTAAGCCTGAGGCAAAAGCAAAACGAAGGTGGGAAACAAGGCCAGCAGCAACAGCAGCGACAGGGTTAAGGCCTTCCCAAAAACGCCCAGCCCGTGATGAACAAAACCCCGCGCCGCCAATAAAAAAACGGACTCCTGAGAGTCCGTTTTCAATACTACTGTAGAAACAAGCGGCGCTTATTCAGCAGCGGCTTCTTCCTGAACTTCTGGACGATCCACCAGCTCCATGAATGCCATAGGAGCATTGTCACCCTGACGGAAACCCATTTTCAGGATGCGGGTGTAGCCGCCGTTACGCTCTTGGTAACGTGGGCCGAAAACTTCAAACAGCTTGGTCACTGCATCGCGGTCGCGCAGACGGGCGAAAGCCAGACGACGGTTTGCCAAGGTTGGGTTTTTAGCCAAAGTGATCAGAGGCTCAACCACGCGGCGCAGCTCTTTAGCTTTAGGCAGGGTGGTTTTGATGGCTTCGTGAGTCAGCAGGGACACGGACATGTTGCGGAACATGGCCAAACGGTGGCTGCTGGTACGATTCAGTTTACGTAGACCGTGACGGTGACGCATGATGATTTTCCTAAATAATGAATCTAATTGGCATGCCGCTTATGCGACATGCGTAAATCCGGTTCTTCTATCAGCTAAGCTGCGGACCAGATGGACAGCGCAAAACAATAGCACATTTTCAGACGCCACCTACACTTTTTGCAGGTGTACAACACCAGAAAAAGTGTAAGCGGCGTCTAAGTACGTCTGTCTTGCTTACTACTTATGGACGCTCAAGACCCAGTGGTGGCCAGTTTTCGAGCTTCATGCCCAAAGTCAGGCCACGTGCAGCCAACACTTCCTTGATTTCGTTCAAGGACTTGCGACCCAGGTTTGGAGTCTTCAACAGTTCGTTTTCGGTACGCTGGATCAGATCGCCGATGTAGTAGATATTTTCGGCTTTCAGGCAGTTTGCGGAACGAACCGTCAGTTCCAGATCGTCGACAGGACGCAGCAACACAGGATCGATCTGTGGAGCGCCACGCACTGGAGCTTCGTAGGCATCGCCCACACCTTCCAGAGCAGCAAACACAGAGATTTGATCCATCAGGATGCGAGCGGACTGGCGCACGGCTTCCTCGGGCGAGATCACGCCGTTGGTTTCAATGTCCAGAACCAGCTTGTCCAGGTCAGTACGCTGTTCCACACGGGCGTTTTCGACCGCGTAGCTAACACGACGCACTGGGCTGTAGGAGGCATCCAGCACGATACGACCGATCGTGTGGGTGCGATCATCAGCCAGGGCGCGCACGTTACCAGGAACGTAGCCACGGCCTTGCTCAACCTTGATTTGCATTTCCAGCTTGCCGTCGTCGGTCAAGGTGGCAATCACATGATTGGGGTTGATGATTTCAACGTCGTGCGGCAATTCGATGTCGCTGGCCAGAACTTGGCCGGCGCCTTCCTTGCGCAGGATCAGGGTAACTTCTTCACGGCTGTGCAGCTTGAAGACCACGCCCTTCAGGTTCATCAAGATATCAACCACGTCCTCGCCCACGCCTGGCAGCGTGGAGTACTCGTGCACCACACCGGTAATCTGCACTTCAGTGGGTGCATAGCCGGTCATGGAGGACAGCAAGATACGACGCAGTGCGTTGCCCAGAGTGTGGCCGTAGCCGCGCTCGAAAGGCTCCATGATCACCTTGGCGTGATTTTTGCTGATCGGTTCAACTTCGATGGAACGGGGTTTCAAAAAACCTTGAGACATTCGATTTCCTTTTCAATACCCTCGGCTCGTTACACCGATAAGGCTGACGGAAACTGGCAAAGCCAGCGGGATAGTATCGCAAAGCCCACTTGCCGAAAATCGGGAAGTGGGCCTGCGATTACTGCATTGCGTAAGAGGTCTTCGCGTACAAAATTAACGCGAGTACAACTCAACAACCAGCGATTCGTTGATGTCTTGAGCGACATCAGCGCGATCAGGAGCTTGCTTGAACACGCCGGACAGCTTGGCGGTGTCAACTTCTACCCACTGAGGCAAGCCAATGCCCGTAGCCAGATCCAGGGATTCCTTGATACGGCCTTGGGATTTAGCTTTTTCGCGCACGGAAACAACGTCACCAGCCTTGATCAGCATGGAAGCGATGTCAGCGGTGTGACCGTTGACTTCGATTGCACGGTGGTTCACCAGCTGACGTGCTTCTGCACGTGTAGAGCCAAAGCCCATGCGGTAAACCACGTTGTCCAGACGCGATTCCAGCAATTGAATCAGCGTTTCACCGGTGTTGCCACGACGGCGGTCAGCTTCAACGTAGTACTTGCGGAACTGCTTTTCCAGCACGCCGTACATACGCTTGAGCTTTTGCTTTTCGCGCAGCTGCAGACCGAAGTCAGACGTACGAGCACCGGAGGTGCGGCCGTGCTGACCAGGACGCGATTCCAGTTTGCACTTGGAATCCAGCGAGCGACGGGCGCTCTTCAAAAACAGATCGGTACCCTCGCGACGCGAGAGTTTGCATTTTGGTCCAATATAACGAGCCACTTCGCTTCCCCTTAGATGCGACGACGCTTGGGCGGACGGCAGCCGTTATGCGGAACCGGTGTGATGTCTGCAATGCTGGTGATCTTGATACCCAGAGCATTCAGAGCACGCACAGACGATTCACGGCCTGGACCGGGGCCCTTGATGCGAACTTCAAGATTTTTAATACCGTATTCCATGGCAGTACGGCCGGCTGTTTCAGCGGCAACCTGCGCGGCAAACGGCGTGGATTTACGAGAGCCTTTAAAGCCCGCGCCACCCGACGTAGCCCAGGACAATGCGTTGCCCTGACGGTCAGTAATGGTGATGATCGTGTTGTTAAAAGAAGCGTGGACGTGAGCAATCCCGTCCGACACGCTTTTTTTGACTTTCTTGCGTGCGCGTGAAGCGCTGCTAGAAGCTTTGGCCATCTTCTATTCCTCGATTATTTCTTCAGGGACGCGGCGGCGCGACGCGGACCTTTACGGGTGCGAGCGTTAGTGCGTGTACGTTGGCCGCGCACTGGCAGACCGCGACGATGACGCATGCCACGGTAAGTTCCCAAGTCAGCCAAACGCTTGATCGAGAGCTGAACTTCACGACGCAGGTCACCTTCTACGGTGAACAGGCCGATCTGTTCGCGAATGCGCTCGAGTTCCGCGTCGGTCAGATCTTTGACCTTCTTGGAGTATTCAATACCCGATGCTTCGCAAATCTTGCGAGCGCGGGTGCGACCGATGCCGAAAATCGCGGTAAGACCGATTTCGGCGTGTTGATGCGGCGGGATGTTAATGCCGGCAATACGGGCCATGGTTATTCCTTGTTAAATCGGTTGCGTTTCGGCAACTTAGCCTTGACGCTGCTTATGACGTGGATCGGTGCAGATGACACGCACCACGCCATGACGTTTAATGATTTTGCAGTTGCGGCAGATCCGCTTTACTGATGCCATTACCTTCATGGTTTGACTCCTAGTTTCCTGTAACCGGCCGCTTATTTGGAGCGGAACACAATTCGTGCTCGGGATAGATCATAGGGCGTGAGCTCCACAGTGACCTTATCGCCCGGCAGAATCCGGATATAGTGCATACGCATTTTGCCTGAAATGTATCCGAGCACTACGTGACCATTTTCCAGCTTGACGCGAAAAGTTGCGTTGGGAAGGTTCTCAAGAACCTGTCCCTGCATTTGAATGACGTCGTCCTTTGCCATTTTCGTGAATTACCGCATCGGCAAGCTCGAGCCTTTGAAGTTAGCCTTCTTGAGCAGCGAGTCGTATTGTTGTGACATGACATAGGCCTGGGCCTGCGCCATGAAGTCCATGGTTACTACAACAATAATCAGCAAGGATGTGCCGCCAAAATAGAACGGTACATTCCAGCGCATTTGCAAGAACTCTGGCACCAGACACACCAAGGTAATGTAGATCGCACCGGCCAAAGTCAGACGCATCAAGATCTTGTCGATATAACGCGCTGTCTGATCACCGGGACGAATACCTGGTACGAAAGCTCCACTCTTTTTCAGGTTGTCTGCAGTTTCGCGGCTGTTGAACACCAGGGCCGTGTAGAAAAAGCAGAACAAAATGATCAGCGCGGAGAACAAAGTAATGTAAAGCGGCTGACGCGGCGACAAAGCAGCCTCGATTTCACGCAACCAACCCAGACCGGGTGTGCTGGAGAACCAATTAGCAATTGTCGCTGGCAACAGAATGATGGACGAAGCGAAGATCGGAGGGATCACGCCAGCCATGTTCAGTTTCAGCGGCAAATGCGAGCTTTGACCACCATAGATACGGTTACCTACTTGCCGTTTGGCGTAGTTGACCGTGATACGACGCTGACCACGCTCGACAAAGACGACGAAGTACGTGACGGCGGCTACTAAAACGAGGATAAACAGTGCCGATAGAATCGACATGGAATCCGTACGCACCAGATCAAGCATACCGCCCAAAGCATTAGGCAGACCCGCTACGATACCGGCGAAGATCAGAATGGAAATACCATTACCCAATCCACGTTCAGTGATTTGTTCACCCAGCCACATGACGAACATGGTGCCAGTGACCAGTGTTACCACTGTCGTGAAGCGAAACAGCATCCCTGGGTCGATAACCAGACCGGGCTGCGATTCTAGAGCGATGGAAATCCCAACTCCCTGGAACAAAGCCAAAAAGACCGTTCCGTAACGGGTGTATTGCGTGATCTTGCGACGACCCGACTCACCCTCTTTCTTGATTGCTTCCAGCGTGGGCACCACAGCGGTCATCAATTGCATGATGATGGACGCAGAGATGTAGGGCATGATTCCCAGTGCGAACACTGAGAATCGCTCTAAAGCACCACCGGAGAACATATTAAACAAACCCAGAATACCACTCTGGTTTTGAGTAAACAGTTCGGACAAGGCATCAGGATTGATGCCTGGTACCGGAATGTGCGTACCCAAGCGGTAGACAATCAGGGCGAGCAACAGGAAAACGAGACGACGTTTCAAATCGCCGTAGCGCGGACCCGACTTACTCTGTGCCTGAGCTTTTGCCACCGTGACCCCTTTTTATTCCAGCGAGCCGCCGGCTGCTTCGATCGCGGCGCGAGCGCCGGCCGTTGCATTAATGCCTTTCAGCGCAACTTTACGGGAAAGTTCACCGGACTTGATGACTTTAGCGTAACGCACCATTTGGCCAACCACGCCAGCCTGCTTCAGTGCCTGGACGTCGATAACTTCGGCATCCATTTTTTGCAGTTCGGACAGACGTACTTCTGCGTACAGGTGGTCGTCCAGGGTGGTAAAACCACGCTTGGGCAAACGACGTTGCAAAGGCATTTGACCGCCTTCGAAACCGACTTTATGAAAACCACCCGAGCGGGATTTCTGGCCTTTATGACCACGTCCGCCGGTTTTGCCCAAGCCGGAACCGACACCGCGACCAACACGACGTGCTGCGTGTTTGGCGCCAGCGGCGGGCTTGAGATTGTTCAATTGCAATTCAGACATCCCGATTCCTTTCAGGCTTCCGAGACCGTAACCAGATAATCCACCTTGCGGATCATCCCACGAACCTCAGGAGTATCAACCAATACACGGCTGGTGTTGACTCGGCGCAGACCCAGGCCGCGAACGGTGTCGCGATGGCTTTGCTTTGTGCCGATGACCGAACGCACCAACGTAACTTTGATTTGTTTCTGTGCCATGACTTACCCCAGAATTTCTTCAACTGTCTTGCCGCGCTTGGCAGCAATGTCAGCAGGTGTCGAGCAAGCACGCAAACCGTTCAATGTAGCGCGAACCATGTTGTATGGGTTGCTGGAACCCAGGCTCTTGGCTACGACGTTGCGCACGCCCATCACTTCGAAGATAGCGCGCATTGGGCCACCGGCGATAACGCCAGTACCTTCAGCTGCGGGAGAGATCAGAACGGTGGCTGCACCGTGCTTACCAACTACGGTGTGATGCAAGGTGCCGTTCTTCAGAGGCACTTTGATCAGACCACGACGGGCCTGTTCCATTGCCTTCTGAACAGCAACGGGTACTTCGCGGGCCTTGCCCTTACCCATGCCGATGCGACCATCGCCATCACCGACCACGGCCAGCGAAGCAAAGCTCATGGTGCGACCACCTTTAACGACTTTGCTGACGCGGTTGACCGCAATCATCTTTTCTTTCAGGCCGTCATCGCGCTCTTGCTCTGGAGCCTGTCTGCCTTGTGCTTTAGCCATTTGATAATTCCTTTAGAATTTCAAGCCGGCTTCACGCGCGGCCTCGGCCAGCGCTTTCACGCGGCCATGGTAACGGAAGCCCGAGCGGTCAAAAGCAACCGTCTCGATGCCCGCAGCCTTCGCCTTTTCGGCGACGCGCTTGCCAACCAGGCTGGCTGCCGCTACGTTGCTGCCAACGGCCAATTCTTTGCGAACTTCGGTCTCGACAGTGGAAGCACTGACCAGAACGCGGTCGCCTTCGGGCGAGATGATGCTCGCGTAAATATGCGTATTCGTGCGATGCACCGACAGGCGGTGTACGCGCAGCTCGGCGATCTTGCGGCGAGTAGCCACTGCACGACGCATACGGGATTGTTTCTTGTCCATGATTCGTCCTTGCCTGCGGGCTTATTTCTTCTTGGTTTCCTTGAGGATGACGCGTTCGCCGACGTAACGTACACCTTTGCCTTTGTAAGGCTCTGGTGGACGATAGCCACGAATTTCTGCGGCAACCTGACCAACCACCTGCTTGTTCGAGCCCTTGATCACGACTTCCGTCGGAGTTGGGCACTCGGCTTTGATGCCTTCAGGCAGGTCGTGCACGATGTCGTGCGAGAAACCCAGTTGCAACTTCAAGGCATTACCCTGGACGGAGGCACGGAAGCCCACGCCAACCAGACTCAGCTTGCGTTCGAAACCGGCGCTCACGCCAACAACCATGTTGTTGACCAGTTGGCGCACGGTGCCGGACATTGCGTTTGCGTGACGAGTTTCGTTCGCAGGCACAAAAGACAGCTGACCGTCTTGAAGTTCAATAGTGACGTCGCCAGTCAGAGTTTGAACCAAAGTGCCCAGAGGGCCTTTGACCGTGATCTGATCAGCGGCAATGGTCGTTTCTACGCCTTTAGGCAGGGAAACGGGATACTTAGCGATACGTGACATATGATGTTCTCCTTATGCCACGTAGCACAGCACTTCGCCACCGACGCCAGCTGCACGTGCTTTGCGATCGGTCATCACGCCGCGAGACGTGGACACGATAGCAACACCCAAGCCGTTCATGACTTGAGGGATGTGTGTGCTGCCTTTGTAGATGCGCAGTCCAGGACGCGAAACGCGGTCGATGCGCTCGATGACTGGCTGGCCGGCATAGTATTTCAGGGTGACTTCCAGTTCTGGCTTGGCTTTTTCGCCAACGATACGGAAATCTTCGATGTAGCCTTCGTCTTTCAGCACAGCAGCAATAGCTGCTTTCAGCTTCGAGGAGGGCATGCTGACCGATGTCTTGTTGACCATTTGCGCGTTACGCACGCGGGTCAACATATCGGCGATTGGATCGCTCATGCTCATGTGTATTTCTCCTACCAGCTGGCCTTGGTCATACCGGGGATCTCGCCGCGCATTGCCATTTCGCGCACTTTATGGCGAGTCAAACCGAATTTCTTGAAAACACCACGAGGGCGACCGGTGATAACGCAGCGGTTGCGTTGACGGGTCGGGTTCGCGTTGCGTGGCAATTGTTGCAACTGCAAACGAGCTTCGTAGCGCTCTTCGTCAGACTTGGACTGGTCGTCAATGATCGCTTTCAGTGCTGCACGCTTGGCGGCGAATTTCTCAGCCAGCTTGGCGCGCTTGATGTCGCGATTGATGAGGGAAAGTTTAGCCACGTTGCGCCCCTTAGTTGCGGAACGGGAAGCTGAACGCGCTAAGCAGCGCCTTGGCCTCTTCGTCCGTCTTGGCAGAAGTAGTGATGCTGATGTTCAGACCACGCACTGCGTCGATTTTGTCGTACTCGATTTCGGGGAAAATGATTTGCTCTTTAACCCCCATGTTGTAGTTGCCACGGCCGTCAAACGCACGACCCGACACACCACGGAAGTCACGAACGCGTGGCAGAGCCACAGCGACCAGACGATCCAGGAATTCGTACATGCGTTGACCGCGCAGGGTCACCATACAACCGATCGGGTAATCTTCGCGAATCTTGAAACCGGCAATAGCTTTGCGGGTTTTCGTGATAACGGGCTTCTGACCAGCAATTTTGGTCATGTCCGATACCGCGTTCTCGATAATCTTCTTGTCAGCAACCGCTTCCGAGACACCCATGTTCAGGGTGATCTTGGTGATGCGGGGTACTTCCATAATGCTCTTGTACTCGAACTGCTTTTGCAGATCGGCAACCACTTTTTCGCGGTAGAACTCTTGTAAACGTGCCATGTTATCCGCCCCTTAAGCCTTGGCGCCAACGGCTTTGCCGCTGGAACGATAAACACGCGTCTTCTGACCGTCGATCACCTGGATACCAACGCGGTCGCCCTTGCCGGTTTCCGGGTTGAACAGTGCAACGTTCGAGATGTGGATAGGCATGGTCTTGTCGACGATACCACCCTGCGTGCCAGCCATGGGATTGGCTTTAACGTGTTTTTTGACTACGTTGATGCCTTCCACGATGACGTGGTCTGCATCGACGCGTTGCAGTACTGTGCCACGGCGTTTTTTATCACGGCCGGTCAGCACAATAACTTCGTCGCCTTTACGAATTTTTTGCATTTTTTCGCGCTCCTTACAGCACTTCGGGAGCCAAGGACACGATCTTCATGAACTTCTCGGTACGCAGTTCACGCGTAACGGGTCCGAAGATACGGGTGCCGATGGGTTCCAGCTTGGCATTGAGCAATACGGCGGCATTGCCACCGAAACGAATCAGCGAACCGTCTTTACGGCGCACGCCCTTAGCGGTACGAACCACTACAGCGTTGTAGATTTCGCCTTTTTTGACGCGTCCGCGCGGGGCCGCTTCTTTAACGGTAACTTTGATGATGTCACCAATTGCGGCATAACGGCGCTTCGAGCCGCCCAGCACCTTGATGCACATTACGGAACGCGCACCTGTGTTGTCGGCCACGTCCAGCGTGGTCTGCATTTGAATCATGATTTTTCCTGTTCCAACTTAATTGCAACGATCCAGTCAAAATGACTGGGTCACACAACCAGTTTTGGTCCCGTCAGATTCGGATCCAGCCAGTTCGATACCGTAAACCCGATCTCGATCTGGTCCGGCAAGCCGAACCCTAGGTTGAAATCTTGCGAGAGACAAAACGTTGTATTACCAACTTCAATCCGGATAGGCGACTAAGCCTCTCCGGTCAAAATAAAGAGGTAAGCCACATATACTAGCAAATAAGCCCCAGAAAAACAAGGATTTATTTGCTAAGGCCTTGGCACGACGGCGTTTTCACGCAACAACTCGTCCAGCTGGGCACTATTGCTGCCTCGGGTCACCCGGCGCAAACCTATCCCCAATTCCTGCAGGCTCTGCAGGAACGCTGTCAGCAAATGTCGGCCACCCACCTCGGCCTGCAGCGTCTGGGCGCGCTCATCGTCCAGGACAATATATTTGAGTGCCATCATGTGCAACCACAGAATCGATTCGGGCTGCTCCAGAACACGACGCAGACCGAATTGCACACCCAAGGGCCGCAATTTATCCACGAAAGCGACCGTTTCCACATCGTGCTCACTCAGGCAATAAGCATCCAGTTCGATAATCAGACGCCGGGCCCTGTCACCGGCCCTGGTCAGAACCTCAACCACCTGATCTGCAAATCCAGGCTTGATCACCGATGCCCAGGAGACACGGACACTCAAGCTGCCCTCGTTATCGGCTAACCAGTCGCTTGCCAGCTCCATCGTACGCAAGTCACACTGCCACGACAGACCCAGACGCACCGCCACCGGAATGAACAAATAGGCAGGCAAACTGGCCTGCCCCGGTTGCTCGGGCAACAAATTCAGGGTTGCATCGTGAATCTGGCCCGCTTGCCCCCAGACCTCAACGCCCGGCTTCACACTCAATTCAATCCGGCCTTGCTCTAGACCACGCTCAATACGTGAATGCCATTCCTGCTCACCAATGGAAGAGCTCGCCTCGGTGTGAGCGCCTTCAGACGGACGGTATTCCACTTCCTGATGCCCTGCCCCTTCGGCGCGCATCAAGGCATTGTCCAAACGCGTCATCACGGCGCTGAGCGAGTCCTGACCTTCATAGTTCGTCATCGCCATGGACCAGCGGCACAAACTGCCATCGGGTAGAGGCTGGCGCAATTCCTGCAAGGCAGTACGCAGTTCCTGGGCAAAGCCCATCACTTGAGGACCCGTCTGGCCCTTGAGCAGCACAATAAAATCAGAACCATTCAAGCGCGCCAGATTGCCCGCGTCCATGCCATTTTTCTGCAATAGCTCCGTACAACGCTGAGTCACCAGCTTCAGCCAGGCATCCACCGCGTCACGAGACAGGGAGGTATTCAATGGCAACAAGTCCCGCTGACGGAATAACAGCACATGGCCGCCCTCTTCCTGTTGCAGCACCTGACGGAACATATTTACGAAGTACTTGCGATTGGCCAGGCCCGTGACCGGATCGCAGTTCAACTCCAGCTGTAACTGCTCGATTCGGGCATTTTGCTCCTGGCTGCTGACACGAATACGTTTTTGCACCGTGCTTAAGGTATGTGTGACGGCTTCCAGCTCGGGGATCGTGCGCACTTTCTTGCGGCTGGGTACAGACTCGCTTTGGTCCATCCGTTGCAGCTCGAACTGGACGTGTTCACGCAAAGCCCGGCGCAACCAGGCCATGACCATCAATACAAACACACCCCAGGCAACCCCGGCGCCCAGCACCAACAAGGTAACGCGCACAAAACTTTTCCACAAACTGGCGCGGGCGTACTCGTCGGCAGGTTTTACTTCGATCGTGCCAATCTGATTCCAGCCATTACTGACATGGGCCGAGGCCACGGGTACATCAATCGGCAAAGAGTTGGCGAACCACGCCGGCGAAGATCCGCTGATCTGCGTTTCTTGCTGAGCACTACGCTCCACCAGGACCGTATCGGCGGTGTCAATAAAGCGGATACGCTCAAACTGCCCGGTATCGTACAAGGCGGCAATCAAAAGCCCCTGCGTCACCGGGTCCTGGTTGCTGGGCTGGGACAAGGTCAAGGCCAGCGAAGTCGCGGCCGACTCACCCTGAGCCTGCAACTGACTGCTCAAATACTGCCTTGCCGAGTCGACGCTGAACCACAGCGTGCCAATCAAAATAGCAAGAATCGCGCACGAGACACTTAGCAGGAGCTGTTTAAGTAAAGACATAGCGCTTCCGTATATTCCATAAATTCTGGTCTAGCCCACCCGACAAGGGTGTCCTGAGGTCTGTTTCCATGTGGTGCTCCAGCCCAAGGACCGGCACATCATCAAGGAACAAAACCTTCCTTACGCATTTTTTCCAGCAAACCACGCCACCGGCTGATACTGTCCACCGAACCTTTCTGGGCGTTACCAACATACACCCCTTGGGAGTTGAAGCTGAACACAGGGGTCAAATCAGGGCGCTGGCTGGCGGGGCGAATCGAACCGCTTAAATTATCCAGCAATAGAGGCTCGGACTGCGGCGTGGGATAGTAGCCCAGCACCATGTGCGCAATACTCTGGCCACCTACCTGGGCTCGTACGTAAATCAAACGAAGCTTTTCATTGGGCACACCCAAGTGCAACAAGGAAAAATACTTGCCGATGACAAAGTCCTCACAGTCACCCGCCGCTTTGCCCAACGTCTCGATGGGCGTGGCCCAGTAGTCCAACTGGCCCCAAATATGAATGTCCTCGCCAGCCATCACATTCATATTCCAGAAATCATTGACGGCATCCAGCTGGCGACGCTCGCTTAAACCACGGGCGGACTCCAGATTGGCCATCCACCGATCCACGGCAGTCCCGGCACGGGCGCCAAAGCGAGAGACGGCGGTCTGGCGAATCTTGCTGACTTCGAACTGCAAGGCAGGCGCCGACAAAGGCAGCCACACCACAACCAGCAGTGCGACCAGCACAAACAGCGCAATCCTAGATCGAAGAAAAAGGCGTAGCCAGGCAAGAGACAAGAGCACGTCAATCCCAAATAAGCAAACCCTTATAACGGCGTTATAGCTTGCCTATTTAGTGAACGCTTGGCAATCGACAAAGCGTCTGAACCCTCTACATATAGAGCAGGCTGTTAAACGGTCATGAACTACCCCTGCGAAAAGAAGCAGCTGGTCTACAAAACCGCAGAGCCAACGCCTACCAGCTCAGACTGGCCAGCCGTTCTGCTGCATGCACCCTCTTTCCTGCAGCCACATCAGGGATCATAGTCACAAATGCCAAGCACCCACTATTGGCGCTGACGACAAGCTGCAGACATAAAAAAACCCCACAAACCCGAAAAGGCTTGTGGGGCTTGGGCACTACCCGCAGATAGTGCCTATCCGGTGAACAGCTTAGAAATCAGAAGACTTCAAAGTACCGTCTTTGAGCGAGTTGGCGATCTGGGCTGCCTTCTCTGCGTCAAAGTCGATGTTGTCCAGAATGATCTTCTGATCGATCTGGCCATTACCTTGAGAGCTGATACCGATTTCCATCTTGCCGTTATCCGAGCTGCCTACCGTCAGGTACTGGCTCAGGTTACCGTCGTTGATGTCGTGGCCCGACAGCAAATCAGTGATATCCAAGGTGTCGGTACCCGAATCACCAAAGTCCATCACGTAATCCACAGCCGGTTTGCTGCTGGTACCTTCATCACCCTTGTTCCATACGAAGGTGTCATCACCCTCGCCGCCGAACATGATGTCGTCGCCAGCACCGCCGATCAGGGTATCGTTTCCGCCTTGACCGTACAGGATGTCGTTACCAGCACCACCATCAAGGATGTCGTTACCACCGCGCTTGTCACCGTCAACATTGAAGTCAGCGTGGTTTTCCTTGATGTACTCGTACAGATCATTACCTGTTGCTGGAGTACCGCCGTTCTTCATTTGCAAGAACACTTCCAGCGCCTTCAAGCCCGAGCCGTCAGGCAGGTTGTCTGGACGACCACCTACTTCATGCCATGGCAACACATCGCCATCGGTATTGACAGTATCACCAAAGATGATGTCGTTGCCGTCACCACCAATGATGTGGTCGTTACCAACCGGCGCTGGATCGTTCGTTACCGAACCACCCTTCAAGGCTGCATCCAGGTCTTCCTTGGTGTTGACGATGTCGACCTTGTTCTCCTCTCTCCAATCACTTGGGTTACCAGAGGACAACAGCGTGACGTCATCAATGTAGACCTTGTAGTTGCTGCTGCTGGAACGATCATCCACCAGGAACTCGAAGCGGTACTGGCCTTCGCCTACTGGTTTGGTCGTGATGGTGCCGGAGCTACCTGGGCGACCACCTTCCTGCACAACTTCCCAATTACCTGTTTTCTCGTTGTACTTCTGCAGTTGCCACTTGAACACGTCCTGGCTATTGCGACCGCTTTCAGCATAGGTAAAGCTAAGCTTGCCATAGCTACCAGCGGCCACTGCCATACCGGGGCCACGAACTGTCGTGGATGTATCGTTCCTATTGCTATAGGTATCCGTGATTTCCAGACGCGATCCGTACCACCAGTCATTGTTAACACCGATAGTGCCCCCACCGACCTTCGTCCAGCCGTCGTGACGACCGTTTTCAAAGTCAGTAACGTCCTTGGTACCACGCACAACATCAATAACTTCAGTACCGGTGTTGTCGTACTTGCGTAGAACATCCACGCTGACGTCGTTACCAATACCCACCGCGTACACCTTGCTACCCGAAGAAGTAACCAGGCTGTTGTAAGCACTCTGACCACGCGAGTCAGCAGTAGCGTCATAGCCACTACCCGCACCCTGTCCATTACCGTACTGCGTTGGGTTACCGTCAGTCAGGAAGTACGTAACGTTTTCATAAGCGTTGCCGTTCTTGTCGACTGCAGGTGCATCGCCAGTCTTGAACCATGCTTCAGCGGCCTTGAAGGCTGCTTCATAGTTGGTACCACCAACGTTGGAGTTCCAGTTGGAGTTATAGCCATTCAAGGTGTCGATCGAGTTCAGCAACTTGACCAGATCAGCATGCGTCAAATCTTTGAAGACCATAGGCTTATCAGCGTTGGTACCAAAGCCAATAATGCTCAGGTTCACCGTGCCGCCTTCGTGGTTGGCCAAGCTTTCAGCCAAGGTCGTCAGCGCGGCCTTCAGCAACTGCATACGGTTCATATTGTCCGTACCAGAAGCTGCTTTCATGCTGTTGGAACGGTCAACCAGGATGGCAATGTTGTAGCTCTGGCCGTGCACGATGTTCTCTTGTACACCACCGCGGTCACCAATAATGACGTCGTCGCCCACGCCACCACTCGGATTGCCACCACCGTTACCATCAACGATCAACTGATCCACATCCAGCGTGTATGGGCCAGAATCGTTGGCAGAAGCGCTGTTACCAGCCGAGTCTGTCGTCGTTACCTTGGCATCAACCGTATCGTTCTTCAACAGATCCTGTACAGGTACTGGGATCTTGAAGGTCAGATCATTGCCAACGGTACCGGTGTATTCCTTGCCACCGATCGTCAGAGTCACGGTATCGCCAGGCTGTACATCCTTGCCAACCGTACCGGTCACGTCAATCGTGCCCTTGCCGTCGCCAGCTTCTTGGTGATCCAGCACACCGTCACCGGCGATCGGATCCAGAGTGATCTCGGCTTCAGGCGCTGTCGTGTCAACACCGTAAGGACGGTTGGCCGTGTCGGTTGCACTGTTACCAGCCGCATCCTCAACCGTCACCGTCGCATCCACCTTGCTGTGGGCAGCCAACTCCGAGCCAGCCACATCCAGCGTCCAGCCCGTACGATCGGCGTTCACCAACGCATCGTAGGTCTTGTCGCCAATCGTCACCTTCACGGTCACACTGTCGGCCGCATCCGCCTTCACGGTCAACGTACCGGTCAAGGTCACGGTGCCCTCGGACTCTTCCTTGTTAACCACATCGTCACCGGCAATCACATCAATCGTGATCTCGGCTTCAGGCGCTGTCGTGTCAACACCGTAAGGACGGTTGGCCGTGTCGGTTGCACTGTTGCCAGCCGCATCCTCAACCGTCACCGTCGCATCCACCTTGCTGTGGGCAGCCAACTCCGAGCCAGCCACATCCAGCGTCCAGCCCGTACGATCGGCGTTCACCAACGCATCGTAGGTCTTGTCGCCAATCGTCACCTTCACGGTCACGCTGTCGGCCGCATCCGCCTTCACGGTCAACGTACCGGTCAAGGTCACGGTGCCCTCGGACTCTTCCTTGTTAACCACATCGTCACCGGCAATCACATCAATCGTGATCTCGGCTTCAGGCGCTGTCGTGTCAACACCGTAAGGACGGTTGGCCGTGTCGGTTGCACTGTTACCAGCCGCATCCTCAACCGTCACCGTCGCATCCACCTTGCTGTGGGCAGCCAACTCCGAGCCAGCCACATCCAGCGTCCAGCCCGTACGATCGGCGTTCACCAACGCATCGTAGGTCTTGTCGCCAATCGTCACCTTCACGGTCACACTGTCGGCCGCATCCGCCTTCACGGTCAACGTACCGGTCAAGGTCACGGTGCCCTCGGACTCTTCCTTGTTAACCACATCGTCACCGGCAATCACATCAATCGTGATCTCGGCTTCAGGCGCTGTCGTGTCAACACCGTAAGGACGGTTGGCCGTGTCGGTTGCACTGTTACCAGCCGCATCCTCAACCGTCACCGTCGCATCCACCTTGCTGTGGGCAGCCAACTCCGAGCCAGCCACATCCAGCGTCCAGCCCGTACGATCGGCGTTCACCAACGCATCGTAGGTCTTGTCGCCAATCGTCACCTTCACGGTCACGCTGTCGGCCGCATCCGCCTTCACGGTCAACGTACCGGTCAAGGTCACGGTGCCCTCGGACTCTTCCTTGTTAACCACATCGTCACCGGCAATCACATCAATCGTGATCTCGGCTTCAGGCGCTGTCGTGTCAACACCGTAAGGACGGTTGGCCGTGTCGGTTGCACTGTTACCAGCCGCATCCTCAACCGTCACCGTCGCATCCACCTTGCTGTGGGCAGCCAACTCCGAGCCAGCCACATCCAGCGTCCAGCCCGTACGATCGGCGTTCACCAACGCATCGTAGGTCTTGTCGCCAATCGTCACCTTCACGGTCACACTGTCGGCCGCATCCGCCTTCACGGTCAACGTACCGGTCAAGGTCACGGTGCCCTCGGACTCTTCCTTGTTAACCACATCGTCACCGGCAATCACATCAATCGTGATCTCGGCTTCAGGCGCTGTCGTGTCAACACCGTAAGGACGGTTGGCCGTGTCGGTTGCACTGTTGCCAGCCGCATCCTCAACCGTCACCGTCGCATCCACCTTGCTGTGGGCAGCCAACTCCGAGCCAGCCACATCCAGCGTCCAGCCCGTACGATCGGCGTTCACCAACGCATCGTAGGTCTTGTCGCCAATCGTCACCTTCACGGTCACGCTGTCGGCCGCATCCGCCTTCACGGTCAACGTACCGGTCAAGGTCACGGTGCCCTCGGACTCTTCCTTGTTAACCACATCGTCACCGGCAATCACATCAATCGTGATCTCGGCTTCAGGCGCTGTCGTGTCAACACCGTAAGGACGGTTGGCCGTGTCGGTTGCACTGTTACCAGCCGCATCCTCAACCGTCACCGTCGCATCCACCTTGCTGTGGGCAGCCAACTCCGAGCCAGCCACATCCAGCGTCCAGCCCGTACGATCGGCGTTCACCAACGCATCGTAGGTCTTGTCGCCAATCGTCACCTTCACGGTCACACTGTCGGCCGCATCCGCCTTCACGGTCAACGTACCGGTCAAGGTCACGGTGCCCTCGGACTCTTCCTTGTTAACCACATCGTCACCGGCAATCACATCAATCGTGATCTCGGCTTCAGGCGCTGTCGTGTCAACACCGTAAGGACGGTTGGCCGTGTCGGTTGCACTGTTACCAGCCGCATCCTCAACCGTCACCGTCGCATCCACCTTGCTGTGGGCAGCCAACTCCGAGCCAGCCACATCCAGCGTCCAGCCCGTACGATCGGCGTTCACCAACGCATCGTAGGTCTTGTCGCCAATCGTCACCTTCACGGTCACGCTGTCGGCCGCATCCGCCTTCACGGTCAACGTACCGGTCAAGGTCACGGTGCCCTCGGACTCTTCCTTGTTAACCACATCATCACCGGCAATCACATCAATCGTGATCTCGGCTTCAGGCGCTGTCGTGTCAACACCGTAAGGACGGTTGGCCGTGTCGGTTGCACTGTTACCAGCCGCATCCTCAACCGTCACCGTCGCATCCACCTTGCTGTGGGCAGCCAACTCCGAGCCAGCCACATCCAGCGTCCAGCCCGTACGATCGGCGTTCACCAACGCATCGTAGGTCTTGTCGCCAATCGTCACCTTCACGGTCACGCTGTCGGCCGCATCCGCCTTCACGGTCAACGTACCGGTCAAGGTCACGGTGCCCTCGGACTCTTCCTTGTTAACCACATCATCACCGGCAATCACATCAATCGTGATCTCGGCTTCAGGCGCTGTCGTGTCAACACCGTAAGGACGGTTGGCCGTGTCGGTTGCACTGTTGCCAGCCGCATCCTCAACCGTCACCGTCGCATCCACCTTGCTGTGGGCAGCCAACTCCGAGCCAGCCACATCCAACGTCCAGCCCGTACGATCGGCGTTCACCAACGCATCGTAGGTCTTGTCGCCAATCGTCACCTTCACGGTCACGCTGTCGGCCGCATCCGCCTTCACGGTCAACGTACCGGTCAAGGTCACGGTGCCCTCGGACTCTTCCTTGTTAACCACATCGTCACCGGCAATCACATCAATCGTGATCTCGGCTTCAGGCGCTGTCGTGTCAACACCGTAAGGACGGTTGGCCGTGTCGGTTGCACTGTTACCAGCCGCATCCTCAACCGTCACCGTCGCATCCACCTTGCTGTGGGCAGCCAACTCCGAGCCAGCCACATCCAGCGTCCAGCCCGTACGATCGGCGTTCACCAACGCATCGTAGGTCTTGTCGCCAATCGTCACCTTCACGGTCACGCTGTCGGCCGCATCCGCCTTCACGGTCAACGTACCGGTCAAGGTCACGGTGCCCTCGGACTCTTCCTTGTTAACCACATCGTCACCGGCAATCACATCAATCGTGATCTCGGCTTCAGGCGCTGTCGTGTCAACACCGTAAGGACGGTTGGCCGTGTCGGTTGCACTGTTGCCAGCCGCATCCTCAACCGTCACCGTCGCATCCACCTTGCTGTGGGCAGCCAACTCCGAGCCAGCCACATCCAGCGTCCAGCCCGTACGATCGGCGTTCACCAACGCATCGTAGGTCTTGTCGCCAATCGTCACCTTCACGGTCACGCTGTCGGCCGCATCCGCCTTCACGGTCAACGTACCGGTCAAGGTCACGGTGCCCTCGGACTCTTCCTTGTTAACCACATCGTCACCGGCAATCACATCAATCGTGATCTCGGCTTCAGGCGCTGTCGTGTCAACACCGTAAGGACGGTTGGCCGTGTCGGTTGCACTGTTACCAGCCGCATCCTCAACCGTCACCGTCGCATCCACCTTGCTGTGGGCAGCCAACTCCGAGCCAGCCACATCCAGCGTCCAGCCCGTACGATCGGCGTTCACCAACGCATCGTAGGTCTTGTCGCCAATCGTCACCTTCACGGTCACACTGTCGGCCGCATCCGCCTTCACGGTCAACGTACCGGTCAAGGTCACGGTGCCCTCGGACTCTTCCTTGTTAACCACATCGTCACCGGCAATCACATCAATCGTGATCTCGGCTTCAGGCGCTGTCGTGTCAACACCGTAAGGACGGTTGGCCGTGTCGGTTGCACTGTTACCAGCCGCATCCTCAACCGTCACCGTCGCATCCACCTTGCTGTGGGCAGCCAACTCCGAGCCAGCCACATCCAGCGTCCAGCCCGTACGATCGGCGTTCACCAACGCATCGTAGGTCTTGTCGCCAATCGTCACCTTCACGGTCACGCTGTCGGCCGCATCCGCCTTCACGGTCAACGTACCGGTCAAGGTCACGGTGCCCTCGGACTCTTCCTTGTTAACCACATCGTCACCGGCAATCACATCAATCGTGATCTCGGCTTCAGGCGCTGTCGTGTCAACACCGTAAGGACGGTTGGCCGTGTCGGTTGCACTGTTACCAGCCGCATCCTCAACCGTCACCGTCGCATCCACCTTGCTGTGGGCAGCCAACTCCGAGCCAGCCACATCCAGCGTCCAGCGTCCAGCCCGTACGATCGGCGTTCACCAACGCATCGTAGGTCTTGTCGCCAATCGTCACCTTCACGGTCACACTGTCGGCCGCATCCGCCTTCACGGTCAACGTACCGGTCAAGGTCACGGTGCCCTCGGACTCTTCCTTGTTAACCACATCGTCACCGGCAATCACATCAATCGTGATCTCGGCTTCAGGCGCTGTCGTGTCAACACCGTAAGGACGGTTGGCCGTGTCGGTTGCACTGTTACCAGCCGCATCCTCAACCGTCACCGTCGCATCCACCTTGCTGTGGGCAGCCAACTCCGAGCCAGCCACATCCAGCGTCCAGCCCGTACGATCGGCGTTCACCAACGCATCGTAGGTCTTGTCGCCAATCGTCACCTTCACGGTCACGCTGTCGGCCGCATCCGCCTTCACGGTCAACGTACCGGTCAAGGTCACGGTGCCCTCGGACTCTTCCTTGTTAACCACATCGTCACCGGCAATCACATCAATCGTGATCTCGGCTTCAGGCGCTGTCGTGTCAACACCGTAAGGACGGTTGGCCGTGTCGGTTGCACTGTTACCAGCCGCATCCTCAACCGTCACCGTCGCATCCACCTTGCTGTGGGCAGCCAACTCCGAGCCAGCCACATCCAGCGTCCAGCCCGTACGATCGGCGTTCACCAACGCATCGTAGGTCTTGTCGCCAATCGTCACCTTCACGGTCACACTGTCGGCCGCATCCGCCTTCACGGTCAACGTACCGGTCAAGGTCACGGTGCCCTCGGACTCTTCCTTGTTAACCACATCATCACCGGCAATCACATCAATCGTGATCTCGGCTTCAGGCGCTGTCGTGTCAACACCGTAAGGACGGTTGGCCGTGTCGGTTGCACTGTTGCCAGCCGCATCCTCAACCGTCACCGTCGCATCCACCTTGCTGTGGGCAGCCAACTCCGAGCCAGCCACATCCAGCGTCCAGCCCGTACGATCGGCGTTCACCAACGCATCGTAGGTCTTGTCGCCAATCGTCACCTTCACGGTCACGCTGTCGGCCGCATCCGCCTTCACGGTCAACGTACCGGTCAAGGTCACGGTGCCCTCGGACTCTTCCTTGTTAACCACATCATCACCGGCAATCACATCAATCGTGATCTCGGCTTCAGGCGCTGTCGTGTCAACACCGTAAGGACGGTTGGCCGTGTCGGTTGCACTGTTACCAGCCGCATCCTCAACCGTCACCGTCGCATCCACCTTGCTGTGGGCAGCCAACTCCGAGCCAGCCACATCCAGCGTCCAGCCCGTACGATCGGCGTTCACCAACGCATCGTAGGTCTTGTCGCCAATCGTCACCTTCACGGTCACACTGTCGGCCGCATCCGCCTTCACGGTCAACGTACCGGTCAAGGTCACGGTGCCCTCGGACTCTTCCTTGTTAACCACATCGTCACCGGCAATCACATCAATCGTGATCTCGGCTTCAGGCGCTGTCGTGTCAACACCGTAAGGACGGTTGGCCGTGTCGGTTGCACTGTTGCCAGCCGCATCCTCAACCGTCACCGTCGCATCCACCTTGCTGTGGGCAGCCAACTCCGAGCCAGCCACATCCAGCGTCCAGCCCGTACGATCGGCGTTCACCAACGCATCGTAGGTCTTGTCGCCAATCGTCACCTTCACGGTCACGCTGTCGGCCGCATCCGCCTTCACGGTCAACGTACCGGTCAAGGTCACGGTGCCCTCGGACTCTTCCTTGTTAACCACATCGTCACCGGCAATCACATCAATCGTGATCTCGGCTTCAGGCGCTGTCGTGTCAACACCGTAAGGACGGTTGGCCGTGTCGGTTGCACTGTTGCCAGCCGCATCCTCAACCGTCACCGTCGCATCCACCTTGCTGTGGGCAGCCAACTCCGAGCCAGCCACATCCAGCGTCCAGCCCGTACGATCGGCGTTCACCAACGCATCGTAGGTCTTGTCGCCAATCGTCACCTTCACGGTCACGCTGTCGGCCGCATCCGCCTTCACGGTCAACGTACCGGTCAAGGTCACGGTGCCCTCGGACTCTTCCTTGTTAACCACATCGTCACCGGCAATCACATCAATCGTGATCTCGGCTTCAGGCGCTGTCGTGTCAACACCGTAAGGACGGTTGGCCGTGTCGGTTGCACTGTTACCAGCCGCATCCTCAACCGTCACCGTCGCATCCACCTTGCTGTGGGCAGCCAACTCCGAGCCAGCCACATCCAGCGTCCAGCCCGTACGATCGGCGTTCACCAACGCATCGTAGGTCTTGTCGCCAATCGTCACCTTCACGGTCACACTGTCGGCCGCATCCGCCTTCACGGTCAACGTACCGGTCAAGGTCACGGTGCCCTCGGACTCTTCCTTGTTAACCACATCGTCACCGGCAATCACATCAATCGTGATCTCGGCTTCAGGCGCTGTCGTGTCAACACCGTAAGGACGGTTGGCCGTGTCGGTTGCACTGTTACCAGCCGCATCCTCAACCGTCACCGTCGCATCCACCTTGCTGTGGGCAGCCAACTCCGAGCCAGCCACATCCAGCGTCCAGCCCGTACGATCGGCGTTCACCAACGCATCGTAGGTCTTGTCGCCAATCGTCACCTTCACGGTCACACTGTCGGCCGCATCCGCCTTCACGGTCAACGTACCGGTCAAGGTCACGGTGCCCTCGGACTCTTCCTTGTTAACCACATCGTCACCGGCAATCACATCAATCGTGATCTCGGCTTCAGGCGCTGTCGTGTCAACACCGTAAGGACGGTTGGCCGTGTCGGTTGCACTGTTACCAGCCGCATCCTCAACCGTCACCGTCGCATCCACCTTGCTGTGGGCAGCCAACTCCGAGCCAGCCACATCCAGCGTCCAGCCCGTACGATCGGCGTTCACCAACGCATCGTAGGTCTTGTCGCCAATCGTCACCTTCACGGTCACGCTGTCGGCCGCATCCGCCTTCACGGTCAACGTACCGGTCAAGGTCACGGTGCCCTCGGACTCTTCCTTGTTAACCACATCATCACCGGCAATCACATCAATCGTGATCTCGGCTTCAGGCGCTGTCGTGTCAACACCGTAAGGACGGTTGGCCGTGTCGGTTGCACTGTTACCAGCCGCATCCTCAACCGTCACCGTCGCATCCACCTTGCTGTGGGCAGCCAACTCCGAGCCAGCCACATCCAGCGTCCAGCCCGTACGATCGGCGTTCACCAACGCATCGTAGGTCTTGTCGCCAATCGTCACCTTCACGGTCACGCTGTCGGCCGCATCCGCCTTCACGGTCAACGTACCGGTCAAGGTCACGGTGCCCTCGGACTCTTCCTTGTTAACCACATCATCACCGGCAATCACATCAATCGTGATCTCGGCTTCAGGCGCTGTCGTGTCAACACCGTAAGGACGGTTGGCCGTGTCGGTTGCACTGTTGCCAGCCGCATCCTCAACCGTCACCGTCGCATCCACCTTGCTGTGGGCAGCCAACTCCGAGCCAGCCACATCCAACGTCCAGCCCGTACGATCGGCGTTCACCAACGCATCGTAGGTCTTGTCGCCAATCGTCACCTTCACGGTCACGCTGTCGGCCGCATCCGCCTTCACGGTCAACGTACCGGTCAAGGTCACGGTGCCCTCGGACTCTTCCTTGTTAACCACATCATCACCGGCAATCACATCAATCGTGATCTCGGCTTCAGGCGCTGTCGTGTCAACACCGTAAGGACGGTTGGCCGTGTCGGTTGCACTGTTGCCAGCCGCATCCTCAACCGTCACCGTCGCATCCACCTTGCTGTGGGCAGCCAACTCCGAGCCAGCCACATCCAGCGTCCAGCCCGTACGATCGGCGTTCACCAACGCATCGTAGGTCTTGTCGCCAATCGTCACCTTCACGGTCACACTGTCGGCCGCATCCGCCTTCACGGTCAACGTACCGGTCAAGGTCACGGTGCCCTCGGACTCTTCCTTGTTAACCACATCGTCACCGGCAATCACATCAATCGTGATCTCGGCTTCAGGCGCTGTCGTGTCAACACCGTAAGGACGGTTGGCCGTGTCGGTTGCACTGTTGCCAGCCGCATCCTCAACCGTCACCGTCGCATCCACCTTGCTGTGGGCAGCCAACTCCGAGCCAGCCACATCCAGCGTCCAGCCCGTACGATCGGCGTTCACCAACGCATCGTAGGTCTTGTCGCCAATCGTCACCTTCACGGTCACGCTGTCGGCCGCATCCGCCTTCACGGTCAACGTACCGGTCAAGGTCACGGTGCCCTCGGACTCTTCCTTGTTAACCACATCGTCACCGGCAATCACATCAATCGTGATCTCGGCTTCAGGCGCTGTCGTGTCAACACCGTAAGGACGGTTGGCCGTGTCGGTTGCACTGTTGCCAGCCGCATCCTCAACCGTCACCGTCGCATCCACCTTGCTGTGGGCAGCCAACTCCGAGCCAGCCACATCCAGCGTCCAGCCCGTACGATCGGCGTTCACCAACGCATCGTAGGTCTTGTCGCCAATCGTCACCTTCACGGTCACGCTGTCGGCCGCATCCGCCTTCACGGTCAACGTACCGGTCAAGGTCACGGTGCCCTCGGACTCTTCCTTGTTAACCACATCGTCACCGGCAATCACATCAATCGTGATCTCGGCTTCAGGCGCTGTCGTGTCAACACCGTAAGGACGGTTGGCCGTGTCGGTTGCACTGTTACCAGCCGCATCCTCAACCGTCACCGTCGCATCCACCTTGCTGTGGGCAGCCAACTCCGAGCCAGCCACATCCAGCGTCCAGCCCGTACGATCGGCGTTCACCAACGCATCGTAGGTCTTGTCGCCAATCGTCACCTTCACGGTCACACTGTCGGCCGCATCCGCCTTCACGGTCAACGTACCGGTCAAGGTCACGGTGCCCTCGGACTCTTCCTTGTTAACCACATCGTCACCGGCAATCACATCAATCGTGATCTCGGCTTCAGGCGCTGTCGTGTCAACACCGTAAGGACGGTTGGCCGTGTCGGTTGCACTGTTACCAGCCGCATCCTCAACCGTCACCGTCGCATCCACCTTGCTGTGGGCAGCCAACTCCGAGCCAGCCACATCCAGCGTCCAGCCCGTACGATCGGCGTTCACCAACGCATCGTAGGTCTTGTCGCCAATCGTCACCTTCACGGTCACGCTGTCGGCCGCATCCGCCTTCACGGTCAACGTACCGGTCAAGGTCACGGTGCCCTCGGACTCTTCCTTGTTAACCACATCATCACCGGCAATCACATCAATCGTGATCTCGGCTTCAGGCGCTGTCGTGTTAACACCGTAAGGACGGTTGGCCGTGTCGGTTGCACTGTTACCAGCCGCATCCTCAACCGTCACCGTCGCATCCACCTTGCTGTGGGCAGCCAACTCCGAGCCAGCCACATCCAGCGTCCAGCCCGTACGATCGGCGTTCACCAACGCATCGTAGGTCTTGTCGCCAATCGTCACCTTCACGGTCACGCTGTCGGCCGCATCCGCCTTCACGGTCAACGTACCGGTCAAGGTCACGGTGCCCTCGGACTCTTCCTTGTTAACCACATCGTCACCGGCAATCACATCAATCGTGATCTCGGCTTCAGGCGCTGTCGTGTCAACACCGTAAGGACGGTTGGCCGTGTCGGTTGCACTGTTACCAGCCGCATCCTCAACCGTCACCGTCGCATCCACCTTGCTGTGGGCAGCCAACTCCGAGCCAGCCACATCCAGCGTCCAGCCCGTACGATCGGCGTTCACCAACGCATCGTAGGTCTTGTCGCCAATCGTCACCTTCACGGTCACGCTGTCGGCCGCATCCGCCTTCACGGTCAACGTACCGGTCAAGGTCACGGTGCCCTCGGACTCTTCCTTGTTAACCACATCGTCACCGGCAATCACATCAATCGTGATCTCGGCTTCAGGCGCTGTCGTGTCAACACCGTAAGGACGGTTGGCCGTGTCGGTTGCACTGTTACCAGCCGCATCCTCAACCGTCACCGTCGCATCCACCTTGCTGTGGGCAGCCAACTCCGAGCCAGCCACATCCAGCGTCCAGCCCGTACGATCGGCGTTCACCAACGCATCGTAGGTCTTGTCGCCAATCGTCACCTTCACGGTCACGCTGTCGGCCGCATCCGCCTTCACGGTCAACGTACCGGTCAAGGTCACGGTGCCCTCGGACTCTTCCTTGTTAACCACATCGTCACCGGCAATCACATCAATCGTGATCTCGGCTTCAGGCGCTGTCGTGTCAACACCGTAAGGACGGTTGGCCGTGTCGGTTGCACTGTTACCAGCCGCATCCTCAACCGTCACCGTCGCATCCACCTTGCTGTGGGCAGCCAACTCCGAGCCAGCCACATCCAGCGTCCAGCCCGTACGATCGGCGTTCACCAACGCATCGTAGGTCTTGTCGCCAATCGTCACCTTCACGGTCACGCTGTCGGCCGCATCCGCCTTCACGGTCAACGTACCGGTCAAGGTCACGGTGCCCTCGGACTCTTCCTTGTTAACCACATCGTCACCGGCAATCACATCAATCGTGATCTCGGCTTCAGGCGCTGTCGTGTCAACACCGTAAGGACGGTTGGCCGTGTCGGTTGCACTGTTACCAGCCGCATCCTCAACCGTCACCGTCGCATCCACCTTGCTGTGGGCAGCCAACTCCGAGCCAGCCACATCCAGCGTCCAGCCCGTACGATCGGCGTTCACCAACGCATCGTAGGTCTTGTCGCCAATCGTCACCTTCACGGTCACACTGTCGGCCGCATCCGCCTTCACGGTCAACGTACCGGTCAAGGTCACGGTGCCCTCGGACTCTTCCTTGTTAACCACATCGTCACCGGCAATCACATCAATCGTGATCTCGGCCTCGGGAGGCGTTACGTCTACGTCGTATGGCTTCTCGTCGGTAGCGGTCGTGGTGTTGCCAGCGTCGTCAGTCGTGGTGACCTTGGCTTCAACCTTGTCGTTGTTGACCAGCTCGGAGCCAGGAACGTCCACGCTCCAGGTCTTGCCGTCCGGATTAACGGTGGTTTCGTATTCTTTACCACCAACGGTCACGGTGACCTTGTCACCAGGTTTGACGTCTTTGCCGACGGTACCAGTAATCGTTACATCACCTTCGGATTCTTCCTTATTGATGACGCCGTCTTCAGTAATGGAATCGATAGTGATTTCAGCTTCTGGAGGCAGCGTGTCGACCGTGGTCGTGTCTTCGCCGCCGTTACCTGGGGTACCGACTTCGTTGGTGTAACTGCCGTCGGGTACTTTGACGGTAATTTCACCTTCGTAGTTCGGTGGGGGAACCAGCGTACCGGTCCAGGTCTTGGGATCTTTGTTGTCTGGTGTCAGACCTTCGATGCGACCGCCGCCGGTGACCACGATATCTTCGATATCAAAGCCAAATGGCACTTCAGTAAATGTGAAGGTAACGGTGCCGTCGTCATTGATCTTGACAGTAACGGAGGGAGGAACCAGAGGACCGGCCTCTTCTTCGCCAGTACCGCTGTAGCCACCCAGACGCACGTTTTCAACGGTAGGCACGCCAGGACGTGGGTATTCCAGGGCCAGAGGGCGAGTGGTTTCCACAATGCTGACCAGGCGGGTGAAGCTGCTGCCACCGCCTTCGCCACCACCGGTCAATACGGCAGCGGTTGGGTCAAGTTGGGAGAATGGGTCATCACCAGCTTCCAGTGCGGCCAACACAGCCGTAATGGCTGGGTCGTTCGGGTTGGCCAGAGCAGCGGCTACTGGGTCCACATCGGTTTCTGCGATATCGCCGCTGACCAGAAAGGAGCGATTATCGGAAATGGTCATCGATGGGCTGCCAGGGATCTCAAGCTCGACGCTGGCGCCGGTCTCGGTGATGATCTCGGCATTAACAGGGACGCGCATCCCTTCTTTGACAGCTACTTTGGAGCCATCGGCGGTACGGATCCATGCCGTACCTTCAACTCGTGTCACTAAAACAGTATCCAGTGCCATGACTGTCTGATTCCTAAAAAAAGACTGCCGCCAAGCAGCAGTCAGAAATGGACTTTCTTTGATCAGAGAATAGCGAGTTGGCCCGCTAGTCGATATTGGCGTCGCCGCCAGTTCGCTGTTTTATTTATTGTTATTGACCTTACTTAACAATACGAACGGGACGGCGAGCAGGGGTTCAGGCTATGCCGTGTACTTTTAGCGCCAACATCAAACGATCTGTTACATCCAGCTTTTCAAAAACAGCCTGAAGATGGGCGCGAACCGTTCTCTCGGTGATGCCCAGGTCTTTTGCAATCAGCTGATTGGAGTGGCCCAGCGAGGCGCGTTGCGCAACCTCGACTTCACGGCTGGTCAGGGTGCTTTCCCAGCCCACCTTGGGTTCCAGGCGACGGGTAACGTCGCTGAGCAAACGGCTCAGCAAGGACTCCCCAACCCAAACCTGCCCGCTAGCCACGTGGTCCAGCGCCTGCACCAGCAAAGGCGACGAGCTGTAGGCGTGAATGTAACCGCGAGCCCCCAGGGCCAGTACGGCCTGACCTTCGCTATCCAAAGGACGTGGGCTAGCGACAATAATCTTCATGCCCTGCACAGCCTTGGACCATTGGGGATGATTCCACAAAGCCAGGGCACTATCGACCACCACCAGATCACGCTGCTGTTGTTTCCAACGCAATAAATCGTCCATGCCCTGCCCTCTGGCGGGCAGCCAGGTGACCGAATCCAGATGACGCCAATGCTGCCACAACGCCTCATCGGCAGTCAGAAATAAAACCGAATTTACTTGTCGCATACCGCTTTTCCCTTACTGGTAACACGAGCTATATGCCATCAGCTCTTGGTCTGACTCGGGTGTTACACCTCTATCGTCAGCGCTACTCCCCCAACGGACCAATCAGCCTTAACGCTCTCTGAATGCGTTGGATCTGGCCCTGAGAATAGGTTTGAGTAAGTACTGCATAACAGTCCGCTTGCCGGTCATGATGTGCACTTCGGCCACCATACCGGGCAAGATTGGACGGTTATCGTCACCGACATACACCGTGTCCGTACGTACTTTAGCTATATAGAATGAATTGCCTTTTTCATCGGTAATGGTGTCGGCACTGGTCTGTTCCAGCACGCCGGGCAAGCCGCCATAAACAGCAAAGTCATAGGCGGTGAATTTGACCTCGGCAGTCTGGCCCGAGTGCAGAAACCCGATATCGCGCGGATTGATGCGCACTTCCAACAGCAGGGTGTCGTCAGTGGGCACGATTTCCAGAATGTCTTTACCGGGCTGCACCACACCGCCGACCGTATTGGCGGACAGGGTCTTGATGGTGCCGCGCACGGGCGAGCGCACTTCAGCCAGGCGCACACGGTCGGCCAGGGCACGTTGGCCTTGCTCCAGGGAAGCCAGCTTGGCACGTGTTTCAGCCAGTTCGGTACGGGCCTGATTGCGGAAGGTAATTTCCACCTCGCCAATCCGGTTCTGGGCTTCCTGAATCGAGGCCTGAATACGGCTGATCTGTGCCGTGGCCGCTTTCTGCTCACCGCAATAACGAGCCACATCACGCTGCAGACGCAGCAAATCCACTTCGGACACCGCCCCGCTTTTGAGCAAAGGACGTGTCATTTGCAGTTCTTGCGAGGTCAGCCCGCAACTGGACGCGGCCTGATCACGATTGGCCTGCGTCTCACGCAATTCTTGTTGACGCTGGTTCAACTGTTCCTGAGCCACTGAAATATTGGAGCGCAGCTCTTCGGTACGAGCCTGCCAGACGCGGCGTTCCATTTCTGCCAGATCAGGGGCTTTTTCCAGCACTTCACTGGGCATATCAAAGGGCTGATCGGCAGCAATCGCTTCCAGTCGAGCTGCCTTGGCCATCAAGGACAAGGACTCGGCTTCGTTCTCGCCCAAGGAGGACGAGGCACGGGTAGGATCGATACGCAACAGCACTTCGCCCGCTTCCACGGACTGGCCTGGCCGCACCAGAATTTCTTCCACCACACCACCGTCCAGACTTTGCACAATCTGGACCTGGCGAGATGGCACAACCTTGCCCTCGCCACGCACCACTTCATCAATACTGGCAAAACTGGCCCAGACAATCAGCAGGCTGATGGCCAGCAAGGTCAACCAGATCAGCAGCGTGGAGCCCCGTACATCTTGGTAACGAGCCGTCCACGATGCGTTTTTGAGCATATTGCTACCAGGAGGCGGAGAATTGGTGTCCTGGAGTTGTGCACGCACCCAATTGGTCAGGTTCTTTATCTTCATGCTGCACTCCGGGCCTTACCAATCTGCCCACTACGCAAAGCGGCAATGACCTGATCCTTAGGACCATCCGCCACAATACGCCCCATATCCATCACGATCAGGCGATCCACCAGCTCCAGCAAGGCGGTGCGGTGGGTCACAAGCACAACTGTCTTGCCCTCACATTCTT
The DNA here is from genome assembly GCF_024266725.1 of Alcaligenes sp. NLF5-7. Taxonomy (NCBI): domain Bacteria; kingdom Pseudomonadati; phylum Pseudomonadota; class Betaproteobacteria; order Burkholderiales; family Alcaligenaceae; genus Alcaligenes; species Alcaligenes sp. NLF5-7. The sequence continues at coordinate 1,806,322 of NZ_CP100755.1, read as the reverse complement.
TATGCAGGCTGCGACGCAAGGCCGATTCGCTCTGGTTATCCATATTGCTGCTGGGTTCATCCAGCAACAGAATGGACGGGTTACCGATCAAGGCACGAGCCACAGCGATAGCCTGACGCTGACCACCCGAGAGGGATTCGCCGCGTTCGCCAATCATCATGTCGTAGCCATCAGGATGGCGTCGTGCGAAATCATCCACCCCGGCCTGACGAGCCGCTGCCAACATTTGATCGTCAGTTGCATAAGGCGTGCCCATCAGCAAATTGTGTTTCAAAGTGCCATAGAACAGCGTGGGGTCCTGCGAGACATAGCCCATGGATCGACGCACGTCTGCCGGGTCAATCTGCTGGCTATCAATTCCGTCCAGCACAACGGTGCCGCCCGTCGGTTTGTACAGACCCAGGATCAGCTTGGATAAGGTGGTTTTGCCGGAGCCAATACGGCCGATAATCCCTATCTTCTCGCCAGCCTTCAAGGAAAAACTGACCTTATCCAGCACGTTCTGATTGGTGCCGGGATAGCTGAAACTGACGTTACGGAACTCGATAGAGCCTTCCAGATAAGGACGCGGCACAAAGTGACGCTCTTCAGGATGCTCTACCGGCATATTCATGTACGAATCCACCGAACCCAAGGAGGTACGTGCATTCTGATACTGCATCATCAAGCCAGCCACTTGCCCCAAAGGAGCCAGGCAACGGCCTGCAATCATGGAGGAAGCAATAATGCCCCCCATGGACAATTTGGTTTCCTGAACCAGATACACCCCGATGATCACCACGCTGATGGTGACCATCTGCTGCAGCATCTGCACCGTGTTCACGGTCAGGGTGGAAGTCATCTTGATGCGCGCACCCTGACGAGCCAGGTATTCGGTGGACTGCTCCCAGTCGCGCTGCGCATTGCTTTGCGCATTCAGGACCTTCAAGGTTTCCATACCAGCCAGGGATTCGACCAGGCCGGCGTTACGCTGGGCAGCAGCCTGGAAGGTCTGTTTGGTCAGGCGTTCCATACGTGCCTGAGCAAACCAGGAAATACCCAGAATGATCACAATGGCCACAACGGGCGGGATCAGCATCCAGGGCGAGATCCAGGCCAGCACAGCCAAAAACAGCAGCACAAATGGCAAATCGACCAGTGTCGTCAAACTGGCCGAAGCGATAAAGTCGCGCACCGATTCAAAGGAGCGCAGATTGGCAGCAAAAGAGCCCACCGACGGCGGTCGGTTCTCCATGCGCAAGTCCAGCACCCGCTCCATAATCCGTGCGGACAACTGAATATCTACCCGTTTACTAGCGGCATCAACCACATAGGCCCGCACACTGGAGAGCACCATGTTCATGACCAGCACCAGCCCGATCCCGATCGACAGCACCCACAGAGTTTCAATCGCTTTATTGGGAACCACCCGGTCGTACACGTTCATGGTGTAGAGCGGAATGGCCAGCGCAAACAGGTTGATCAGCAAGGCAGCGCCAATGGCGTCGCGATACAGACGCCAGTTTTGCACCACAGCTGTCCAGAACCAGTGCTTGCCCTTCATGGGGGCCACACCATCTTTGGCACGCGCTTCGACGCGGAAATCCGGCTGCACCACGGCCAACAGCCCGGAGTACTGCGCTTGCAGATCTTCCAGGCTGATTTCGCTGGGGCTACCACTTTCCGGGAAATGCACCCGGGCACGTTCTTCTTCCAGGCCCAACAAGACACATGCCCGGTTATTGTTCAGCAACAAAATAACCGGGAACAGATTGGTGTCGAGTTCGGTAAAGGCGCGGCGCCACACTCGGGCCGTGCAATGACCACGCGCGGCCGCTCGACTGAGCAAGGCAGGCGTCAAACGCCCACGCTGCAAAGGCAAGCCTGCAGACAAGTGCTGCGGCGTGCAAGGATTACCGTGGATACGGGTAATCTCTGCCAGGCAGGTCAGAAGAGGATCATCATGCGTCAGATGAGGCGGGATACTGTATTGCCCGCTTGCTTGTGTCGTGCTGTCAGATGAGTGGTTCATCGTCATTAATCAAATCCAGCGAATCCCGCAGGCGTTGACGGGTACGTTTGCGCTCGTTCAATTTGGCCAAGGCCTGGGGAGGCAGATCAGTCATACGAAGCACACCGTTAGCAACCAGTGCATCAATCAAATCCTCCAGCACTCGGATAAAACTGGCATCCGAGACTGAGAGCTCTTGTTTGTAGTCATCTTCGTTCTGACTCATACGTGCCTCCCTTCACTATCCAATAACGCCAAGAAGCAGCTACTTACAGCCCGGCTGGTTTCTCGCGCAGGACTGGCGGAGCCATCCCGTCGCGGTAATCAACAGAAACCGGGGTCAGGTTGCTGGTATCTGGAACAGGCGTCATGCATGCCTTGAATGCCTCTTCGGGGAAGTCCAGCTTGGCGGCTTCTTCAGGCTGCTCCGAGTAAGGCTGGGACAGGCCAACTGCCGACACCAGACGGTGCGACAAGGTCAGCCAACGGTATTCGGCTTGTTGCAGGTCGTAAGTGGCATTGGCCAGAGCACGACGCGCATCAAACAGTTCGTTCTCCGTATCCAGCAAATCCAGCAAGGAGCGCTGACCGATCTGGAATTGCTGCATGTAAGCAACGCGGACCTTGGACGTAGCCAGTTCGTGTTGTTTCAGGAATGGCAGCTGAGCACGCAGGCGCTCGATATTGTTCCAGGCCACGGCCAGATCCTGCTGTACGTTACGGCAGGTGTAATCGCGCACGTCGCGGGCAGCGTATTGCTGAGCCGTGGTTTGACGGATGCGCGCAGCATCGGCACCACCACGGAACAGGTTGTACGACAGCATCAACTGCACGTTGCTGCTTTGCGAATCGCGGTAAGCGGAACCTGGCGGATCGCTTTTGTCCTTACCGGTAGCTGCACGCAGTTCAAGCGTAGGCGACATGCGGCCTTGAGCCACGTGTTTGCCCGACTCAGCAGCTTGATACAAGGCCTGCTTGGCCAAAATCACAGGGCTGGTGCGCAAGGATGGCAAGAAGTCGGTGGTATTGGCAGGAATCGACTCGCTCAGGCTAGGGGCTGCCTGCATGACTTCAGGAGCAGCCACACCCACAATGCGACGGTAGCGTTGCAGCACGTCGTTCAGGTTGCCAGCCTCGGTCATCATGTTGCTTTGAGCCAGGGACTGGCGGCCATAAGCTTGTTCCAGGTCCACACCACGGCCCACGCCGGATGCCGAACGTTCCTGAATCTGGCTCAGGATGTTCATGTGCATGCCGTAGTTTTCACGGGCCAGCTTTTCCATTTCGCGGTAACGCAGCACATCGATGTGGGCGTTGGCCGCTTCCAGAGCCAGGGAATCTACCGAAGCCAGCAGCTCGTAGTAGGTAGCCAGTTTTTCGTAACCCAACTGACGAACCTGGTTGATCGAGGAGAAACCATCAAAAATCAACTGACGCAGTTGCAGGCTGTAGCCGCTGCGGGACCAGTCGGTAGACGGAGCACCAGAGGTGCTGCCACGCCACTCTTTGCCAACCCAACCCTGGGCATTGACCTCGGGCAACAGGGCGCCACGGCCAACGTTCTGACCTTCAAGCGCAGACTGGAAATCCTGGAAGCGAGCACCAAGTTCAGGATTGGACATAATTGCCCGCTCAATGCTGTCCTTGAAGCTCAAGCTGTTTTCCTGCTGGGCAAGCGCTGGTTGCGCCAGCAGTAGCGCTGTCAGCAGCGCACTTACCGTTAGAGTTTTCTTACCACGCACGTCGGCCTCCGTAAGATCCTGTGCCGCGTTCGCAACAGACGTCATTACGTCAGCGTTGCAACGCATTGCCAGATCAAATTTAAGTACAAAAATGAAAGAAGAATGGGTTCGGTGTGTCGCTCAAACAAAGCGAAAGAAACACCACCCGAGGGCCCAACACCTATGTATTGCACATGGGCTTTACACCTAAGACTGGTAAGTACATCGCCAGCCGCAGCAGTATGTTCATAATGGACCGGGGCAAGACAAGGCGGAGCTACAGGCTTCTGACCTGTATTCTTGGAGCATAACCTTGTGTCTGATTGTGACTGTTTACGTGACGCATAGTGAAACTCATCACGTAGATCACGGGACAAATTGTATCTTAGATTACAAGGGGCTTCGTGGACGACAATGTTAAAAATGATAAATAGCCTGTGATAAAAAAGGCAACAATACACTGAAATTAAACGATTTCGGGCGATTAGGCGCTTAACCAATAACTGTTGCGCTTATCCCACGTGGCGCGATCGTTGGTAATAATCTACAAAAAACTTTCACCTTAATAAGCATTTAGGTTACATCAAGATGAAACCAGGTTATCAACAGGGGATAAAATTATTTTCATTGTTAAAAATATAACAATCACTCACATGCAGAATGCTGCACTTGTAACGATTTCTTATTGCAGCTTGATGTCGGCTTCCATCTCTTTTTCAGGCCTTCAAAAAGAGGTCTGAAATCAAAAACTTATAACGATTGCTTGAAGAGCTCCCTGTTTCGCGCCCGTTTGTTGCTTCTCTGAACAATCCGTTGCTGCAATATCCACCGCCCACGCTTGTCCCGTTTCTGCTCGCCCGATACCATCGAACGGTACGTATTTAGTTAGCAACACAGACAACTTGGAGGCCGTTCATGTATCAACACCTGGCCCTGTATATCAATGGTCAATTTCTGGATGGACAAGGTCGCCAGACCCAGGCCGTCATCAATCCTGCCAATGGCAGCACCTTGGGCCAACTGCCGCTGGCATCTCTGGCGGATCTGGACGCGGCTCTGAACGCCGCCCAGGACGCGTTCAAAAGCTGGCGTCACAGCTCGCCCATGGATCGCAGCGCGATCCTGCGCAAGGTCGCGGAACTGTCGCGTGAGCGCGCCCAGGAAATTGGCCGCAATCTGACACTGGATCAAGGCAAGCCCTTGGCCGAGGCGGTAGGCGAAGTCATGTCCTGCGCGGACCATGCGGATTGGCACGCCGAGGAGTGCCGCCGTATTTATGGCCGCGTCATCCCCGCCCGCAACCCCAAAGTGCAGCAAATGGTTCTGCGCGAGCCCATCGGGGTCTGCGCCGCCTTTACGCCATGGAACTTTCCCTACAACCAGGCCATTCGCAAAATCTGCGCGGCTATCGGTGCTGGGTGCACGATTATTCTGAAAGGCCCCGAGGACTCTCCCAGTGCGGTCATGGCTATTGCCCAAGCCTTTCATGATGCGGGCCTGCCTCCGGGTGTGCTGAATATTGTCTGGGGTGTGCCACAGGAGGTGTCGGACTACCTGATCCGCTCGCCCATCGTGCGTAAAGTCTCCTTTACCGGATCTGTACCTGTAGGCAAGCAACTGGCTGCACTGGCCGGTGCCCATATGAAACGCATCACCATGGAATTGGGCGGTCACTCGCCTGTGCTGGTCCTGCCTGATGCCGATGTAGCCCGCGCTGCTCGTCAGCTGGCTCGTTTCAAAATTCGCAATGCTGGTCAGGTGTGCATTTCGCCCACGCGTTTTTATATCCACGACGATATCTACACTGCATTTGTGGACCGTTTCACCGAAGAACTGGCCAATGTAAAAGTGGGCGATGGTCTGGACCCGGATACGCAAATGGGGCCCTTAGCTCACGAGCGCCGCCTGCCCATGATGCAAAAGTTTGTTGACAACGCCCGTTCTCTGGGTGGCAAAGTGTTGCTTGGAGGTGAACAGATCAAGCGCGATGGTTTCTTTTTCTCGCCCACGGTGCTGACGGATTTGCCCGACGATGCACTGGTCATGACCGAGGAGCCATTTGGCCCCATCGCCCCCTTGACGCGCTACAGCGATCTGGACGATGCCATCGCCCGTGCCAACAGTCTGCCCTACGGTTTGTCGGCCTATGCCTTTACGCAATCCTTGCAAGACGCACATCGACTGGGCACCGAACTGGAATCCGGTATGGTCAATATCAATCACTTCGGCAGTTCCCTGCCCGAGACTCCGTTTGGCGGCGTCAAGGACAGTGGCATTGGCAGCGAAGGCGGTGCAGAAACTTTTGACGGATACTTAGTCACCAAATTTGTAACCCAGATCTAAGACTGGCTCCTGGCCCCGCTTTGCGGGGCTAGGGTGAACCCCTACTGTACTAACTGCGCATTCCCGTTACATTATTCAAACACTCGTTTGAAATTAGGAAATAACGGTGAAACGCTCTGATCGGACACAGTCCGCCATTCTCGATGCAGCCGAACATCTTTTCGCGCTGTATGGCCACGAAAATACCTCCATGCGCCAGATTACGGCGCAAGCCAAGGTGAACCTGTCGGCTGTCAATTATCACTTTGGCAGTAAAGACGGACTGACACAGGCCGTGTTCCAGCGCCGCCTGAACAGCATCAATCAAGAGCGCCTGGAAAAGCTGGCGTTTTATCGCCAGCAAGCCGGTGAAGGTCCTTTGAAAGCATCCCAGGTGGTGGATGCCTTTTTTGGCCCACTGATCCGCCTGGCGGGTTCAGGCAACGGCGCCCCACGCTCGTTTATTCCTTTGCCGGGGCAGGACCGCCCGGCGCCGCAGGATTTCATTCAGTCCATCTGTTGGGACGAACAAGTCGCCATCTTCCTGCCCTTCAAGCAGGCTTTGCATGAAGCTCTGCCTACCGTGCCTGAAGAAGAAATCATCTGGCGATTCCATTTCATGCTGGGTGCCACCTCTTATGCCTTGATGGGCACCCAATCACTGCGTCGGGCTTTGCAATTACCCCTTAGCGACAGCCCGGAAAGTGAGCAACAACTGCAACAGCGCTTGATGAGTTTCCTGCTGGGTGGATTACGAGCTCCTTTACCCGCCAGCACCTGAGCTGAACGGCCCTGACCAACAAGCTACCCCAAGGTGAAGCGCCCCTCTCTTAGGGGCAGCAAGTCGAAGGTGCAGCATGAGGGGGTTTTACCGCCGGGCCGCTACCAAGGCTCGGCGCCCCCGGTAAAAAGTGCCCCCTCGGGGGCAACAAGCCGAAGGCGCAGCGTGGGGGCCTTCTTCTTTTTTTTCTGAGCTAGTCCGGAGTTGCTATGTTTGTGACCTTGCTATTGATAGTGCTAGTGCTTGGCTGCGTCTACGTTCTCAAAAACCGGAATCTACGCACCAAGTGGCTAAGCCGCCCAATCTACCGCGCCTTTTCCAGCGTTCTGCCTGCCATGTCCCAAACCGAGCGCGATGCGCTGGAAGCAGGTACGGTCTGGTGGGAAAGTGAGCTGTTTCGCGGCAAACCCAACTGGAATACCCTGAGCTCTTATCCGGCCTACCGGCTCACCGATGAAGAGCGCCAGTTCATGGACAATGAAGTCAATGTGGCTTGCGCCATGATTGACGACTGGCAAGTCAGCCAGGAGGACTTCGACATGCCTGCCGAGGTCTGGAACTACCTGAAAGAAAACCGCTTCTTCAGCCTGATTATTCCCAAGGAATACGGCGGTCGCGGTTTTTCGGCGCAAGCGCACTCGGCGGTTGTCGCCAAGCTCTCCACCCGTAACTCGGCCTTGTCCGTCTCGGTCATGGTGCCCAACTCGCTGGGCCCGGCAGAACTGCTGCTGCACTACGGTACCGACGAGCAGAAACAACACTATCTGCCCCGCCTGGCTGATGGCCGTGACATCCCCGCTTTCGCACTGACCAGCCCTTGGGCCGGTTCGGACGCCGCCTCCATTCCTGACGTAGGGATTGTCTGCAAAGGCGAATGGGAAGGTCAGGAAGTGCTGGGCATGCGCGTCACCTGGGACAAACGCTACATCACCCTGGCTCCGGTTTGCACCTTGCTGGGTCTGGCCTTCCGCCTATATGACCCGGACGGTTTGCTGGGTGGCGAAAAAGACATTGGCATTACCTGCGCCCTGGTTCCAAGCGACCACCCCGGCGTGGACACTGGCCGTCGTCACTTCCCCTTGAACGCCATGTTCATGAACGGCCCCACCCGTGGCAAAGACGTGTTCATGCCGCTGGAGTTCATCATTGGTGGCCCCGCCATGGCTGGCCAGGGCTGGCGCATGTTGATGGAATGTCTGGCTGCTGGCCGCTCCATCTCTCTACCCTCCTCCTTTACTGGCATGGCCAAGCTAACCAGCCGCGCCGTGGGCGGTTACTCCGCCGTCCGTACCCAATTTCGCAGCGCCATCAGCAAGTTTGAAGGCGTGGAAGAGGCTCTGGCCCGTATCGCAGGACACACCTACGCCATGGATGCGGCGCGCACCATGACGGCAGCCGCCGTGGACCTGGGCGAGAAACCTTCCGTGGTCTCGGCCATCGTCAAATACCATGTGACCGAGCGTGGTCGTATTGTGGTGAATGACGGTATGGATGTCATTGGTGGTAAAGGTATTTGCCTTGGCCCATCAAACTTCCTGGGCCGTGCTTACCAACAGATCCCCGTCGGTATTACGGTGGAAGGCGCCAATATTCTGACGCGCAGCCTGATCATCTTCGGTCAAGGCGCGATCCGTTGCCATCCTTTCATCCTTGAAGAGATGACAGCCGCCCTGAACCCTGACCGCGAAGCCGGTTTGCGTAAATTTGACCAGGCTTTCTGGGCGCACATCCGCTACACACTGGCCAATACAGGCCGCTCCTTCTGGCTGGGCCTGGGTGGCTGGCGCTTGCTAAGTGGCCCTACTGGCACCTCCAAGGCCATGCACACCTACTACAGCCAGGCCAGCCGTTACAGTGCTGCTTTCTCCCTGCTGGCCGATGCCTCCATGCTGGTTCTGGGTGGTTCCCTGAAAATGCGCGAGCGCCTGTCCTCGCGTCTGGGGGATGTGCTGTCCGAGCTGTACATGCTAAGCGCCGTGCTCAAGCGTTACCAAGACGAAGGTCGTCATCAGGAAGATGCACCTTTGGCCCACTGGGCGGCTCAAGACGCCTTGATGCGCGCTCAACACGCTCTGGACAAAGTACTGGAGAACTTCCCGAACCGTCCTTTGGCGGCCGTGCTGCGCTTCCTGGTCTTCCCTCTGGGTCTGCGCCGTCTGGGCCCTGATGACAAATTGGACCACACCGTTGCCAAACTTTTGACCAAGCCCGGCGCCACTCGTGATCGTCTGACTTACGACACCTACTTGCCTGACGACGATATGGAACCCGTCGGTGCGATTGAAGCGGCCCTGCTGGCTTCGCTGAACACCCGCGATATTGACGCCAAAATCCGTCAGTTCGAGAAAAGCGGTCAATTGCAGGACAACCCCAAAGCCAACGTACGCGATCTGGCCGAAGCCGTCTTTCAGGCCGGTGGCATCACGGCCCAGGAATACGAGCAAATCCAGGCCCGCGACATCGTGCGCGATCGGGTTATTGCCGTTGATGATTTTCCCTTCGATTTGCGTCGGGAAAATCCTGCCGCTGAAGCCGCCAGTGGGAGCCAAGCATGAGTTTTCAACCGGTCTATATTATTGACGGCGCACGCAGCCCGTTTCTGAAAGCGCGCAATGCGCCCGGCCCCTTCTCTGCTGGAGATCTGGCCGTGCAAACGGGTCGCGAGCTGTTGCTGCGCCAACCCTTTGAGGCCCCGCAGCTAAGCGAGGTCATCCTGGGTTGCGCCGCCCCCTCGCCCGATGAAACCAATATCGGCCGGGTTCTGGGTCTGCGTCTGGGCACAGGTCACAAAGTGCCGGGCTGGACCGTGATGCGTAACTGCGCCTCGGGTATGCAGGCACTGGACTCGGGCGTACAGGCCATTCAAACCGGCCGCTCGGATCTGGTGCTGGCCGGTGGCGTGGATGCGCTGTCTCACGCCCCCATCCTGTTCAGCGACGACATGGTGCGCTGGCTGGCCACCTGGGGCAAAGCGCGTAGCCTGGGCGCACGCCTGAAAGCGCTGCGCAGTCTGCGTCTGTCCTATCTGAAACCAGTGATCGGCCTGCTTAAAGGGCTGACTGATCCCGTCGTTGGCCTGTCCATGGGGCAGACCGCTGAAATTCTGGCGCACGAGTTTGGTATCAGCCGTCAGGATATGGACGAGTTTGCGGCCCGCAGTCACCGTCTGGCTTTGCGTGCTCAACAAGAAAACGCTTTTGAAGAAATCGTGCCGTTAAGCGACACGCGCGGTAATAACTACCCGCAAGACGATGGCGTACGCGAAGACTCCACGCCCGAGAAGCTGGCCAAGCTGCGTCCGGTCTTTGATCCACCTTGGGGCAATATCACGGCCGGCAATAGCTCCCAGGTGACCGATGGCGCTGCCCTGCTGATTCTGGCCAGCGAAGCCGCCGTCAAGGAACATCAGCTCAAACCCATTGGCCGCATTGTAGATGCGCAATGGGCTGGCCTGGACCCAGCCACCATGGGCCTGGGCCCTGTTTTCGCCGCGACGCCTATTTTGGAGCGCAACCGTCTGGCCCTAAATGGTCCGGACTTGTGGGAAATCAACGAGGCTTTTGCAGCACAGGTACTAGCATGTCGTGCTGCATGGGACAACCAGGAGTGGTGCCAAAAGCATCTGGGTCGTGATGCTTTGGGTCTGCTGGATATGGACAAGCTCAATGTGGACGGCGGCGCCATTGCGATCGGCCACCCGGTGGGTGCCTCCGGAGCGCGAATTGTGCTGCATTGCTTGAATGCCCTGCGTCGTCGCAACTTGCGCCTGGGCATGGCCGCTATTTGTATTGGCGGCGGACAAGGCGGCGCCATGCTGATCGAATCGCTGCAAGGAACTGAATCATGATGCCCGTCGCTACCCTGGATTTGCAAAACTTCACGCTGTACACGGACGATCAGCAAATTGCCTGGCTGAAAATCGATTGTGTGGGCAGCTCGGTCAATCGACTCTCGGCAGCCGTTCTACAGGAGCTGAACCAGGCGCTGGACTACCTGAGCAGCCATCCTCCTAAAGCACTGATCATTTACTCCGGCAAAGCTGCCGGTTTTATAGCCGGTGCGGACATTGACGAGTTTTCCGAACACAACAACAACCCTGAAAAGGGCTTGGCACTGGTCACACGCGGCTGGACCGTCTTCAACAAGCTGGCCAAGCAGAGCTACCCCACGTTGGCGCTGGTACAAGGCCACTGCCTGGGCGGTGGTCTGGAGCTGGCCCTGGCATGCCGTTATTGCCTGGCCGTAGATCAGGACGATACACGCCTGGCTCTGCCTGAAGTGATGCTGGGTATTTTCCCCGGTTGGGGCGGCATGTTGCGCTTGCCTGAATATATAGGCCCTGCCGCCGCCATGGACTTGATGCTGAGCGGCAAAAGCGTGGATGCTCGCAAGGCCGCCCGTCTGGGTATGGTCGATGCCTGCGTTCCTGTCCGTCTGGCCAAGCAAGCTGCTATCAAACAGGTGCTCAGTGGCAAGAAGCCGCGTCGCGCCAAGGGTCTGTCACGCCTGATGAATACCAAGCTGCTACGCCCCCTGGTTGCTAATCAGGTACGCAAGCAGTTGGCAAAGCGCGATCCCTATCAGCACTATCAGGCGCCCCGTGCCATCCTGGAGATCTGGGAAAAGCACAACGGCAATGCCTTGAAGGCTCCCGAGCTGATCGAACAAATCACCCGCTCCAACACCGCAGCCAATCTGCTGCGTGTCTTCCATTTGCAAGAGCGTCTGAAAAGCGTAGGCAAGCATTCGTCGACTCAGGAGATCAAGCATATTCACGTGGTCGGTGCTGGTGTCATGGGGGGCGATATTGCCGCCGTATGTGCGCTGAAAGGCATGCGTGTGACGCTGCAGGATCAGGACCGCAAGCGTATCGCCCAGGCACAAGGTCGTGCCGCCAAGCTGTTCCAGCGCCGTCTCAAAGACCGCAGGCTGGTACAAGCCGCCTTGGACCGATTGATCCCGGACCCGGACGGCCACGGCATCCCGTCGGCAGATCTGGTTCTGGAGGCCATCTTCGAGAACGCCGATGCCAAGCGCAGCCTGTACGCCACCATTGAGCCCTTGCTAAAGCCCGGTGCTGTGCTGGCGACAAACACCTCCAGCCTGCCTTTATCCGAGCTCAGCCTGAACCTGATCAATCCGGAACGACTGGTAGGCATTCACTTCTTTAACCCGGTCTCTCGCATGCCCTTGGTTGAAGTGGTGGAAAGCGAACTGCTGGCCCCGGAAGTGCGCAGCGTTGCCTACGCCTTTGTGAACCAGATTGGCAAGCTGCCCTTGCCCGTTAAAGACAGCCCCGGCTTTCTGGTCAATGCCGTCCTGGCTCCCTATATGTTGGAAGCCATGCGCTGCGTGGACGAGGGGCTTGACCCGTCCACCGTGGACAAAGCCATGGTGCAGTTCGGCATGCCGATGGGACCACTGGAATTGGCCGATACCGTAGGCCTGGATATTGCGCGTGATGCAGGTGCCCAATTAAGCCAGCAAACCGCCATGCCAGCCTGCCTGAAAACCCATCTGGATCGTCAGGAACTGGGCCGTAAAACCGGCCAGGGTTTTTACACGTGGAAAGATGGCAAAGCCCAGAAATCTCCTGCGGGAACAGTCCCAAGCGGTCTGGCAGATCGCTTGATTAAACCGCTGATCGAACAGACCGAACACCAGGTTCGCATCGGTGTTGTGGAGAACGACGATCTGGCCGATGCAGGCGTGATTTTCGGTACCGGCTTTGCCCCATTCAGAGGGGGCCCTCTGCATTACAAAGCAACACAAAAACAACGCAATTAGTTCGGATTGGCACAAATACCTATACGCCGATTGGCCTAGGTCATGCACCATAGAAAACAAACAGGTGTTTTAAAACTTGTCATAAGCCTCTGTCAGACGTCGCACCTATACCTTGGAGAAGAGACATGAAAAAGACGGTTGTAGCTTTGCGTACCATCCCCGCCTTGCTGATTCCTCTAGGAATGAGCATGGGAATGGGTCAAGCCCATGCGGCTGGTTTTAACTTGCTCGAACAGAATGCGAGCGGCCTGGGCAATGCCTACGCAGGCTCGGCCGCCATTGGTGACAATGCCAGCACGATCTACTTCAACCCGGCCGGCATGACCTTGTTGCCCGAGACCAACTTCTCGGCAGGTTTTAACGCGATTAAACCTACCTTCAAGTTCTCCGATAAAGGCAGTACCGACCCCCTGGCCCTGACAGGTGGCGCCAGCCGTCCCGCTACTGGCGGCTCAGGTGGTGATGCCGGTAAAGTCGCCGCCGTTCCCAATATTTATCTGTCCCATCAGCTCTCGCCCAAGTGGTGGGTGGGCCTGGGTATTGGTGTCCCGTTTGGTCTGACAACTGAATATGACGAAGGCTGGGTTGGCCGTTACCACTCTGAAAAATTTGCCATTGAAACCATCAACGTCAACCCGTCGGTGGCTTACAAAGTCAACGATCAGTTGTCCTTCGGTGTGGGTGTGAACTGGCTGCACATTGATGCGGACTACCGTCTGGCTACCCCGGTTGGTTATCACCCGGCTTTGGGTCCACTGGACATGGACACCCGCGTCAAGATGAAGGGCGACGCCTGGGGCTGGAATGCCGGTTTGCTGTACCAAATTACCCCCAGCACTCGTTTGGGCGTTTCCTATCGCTCGCAAATCAAGATCACGGCTGATGGCGACACCAAACTGCGTAACCGCAACGTGCCGGCTGGCATTCCTGCCCCCAACATCAATTGGGACGCAGAAGCCACCATCAAGCTGCCTGACACCGCCATTGTCAGCTTGGTGCACGACCTGAACTCGCGCTGGCAATTGCTGGCCGATGTGTCCTGGACAGGCTGGAGCAGCATCCCGCGTCTGACCATTGAAAACAGCGGCCCCGGTGCCAAGGATTCCGGTCTGGAACTGAAGTTCAAGGACGCATGGCGCGTCGCCCTGGGTGCGAACTACCACTACAACGAGCAGTGGACCTTCAAGGGTGGTATTGCTTGGGACCAATCCCCCGTTCGCGACAAGAACTACCGCCCAACCGCCCTGCCTGACAGCGATCGTTACTGGGTGTCCCTGGGTGCTCAGTATCGTGCCAGCAAGAACGCCACCTGGGATATCGGCTACACCCACTTGTTCCTGAAAAATACCGACATGAACAACAACACGGATCTGAAAGGTCGTGGTCTGACACGCGGTACCTACAAAAACAGTGGCGACATCCTGGGCGTGCAGTTCAGCTATCGCTTCTAAGGATGCACTATGGCCCGCAGTCGCCGCATGGAGCTGCTCGCACGCCTACCCCCCACATGGCGTGCGCGCTTTTTGCAGCTGGGCTTTAACTGGCACCCCGCCTTCCGGGCAACCGGCGGGCGGGTCCACAAAGTTTCAGCGAACTTGCAACACATCGTCGTACGCCTGCCATTGCGTCGTCGCACTCGCAACATCAATGGCTCTTTATTTGGCGGCTCCCTGTTTGCCATTACAGACGGCGTGCACGCCACCATGCTTCTGGCTGGGCTGCAACGCCATGTGATTGTCTGGGACAAGAATGCAGAGATTCAGTATCGCCGCCCCGGCTACCAAACTCTGTACGCCAATTTTCAAATCAATCCAGATGAACTGGACGCAATACGAGGACAGCTAGACCAATACCACGAGGCTGAAGCCACATTTACCGTGCAGATCCAGGACCCCGAAGGCCAGATCTACACCACGGTGGAACGCACCATCTATATCGCCGACGCCCACTTCTACAAGCAGAAATCACAATCACGCTAATTTGCCGGAGGACCGCTTCATGTTTACCCCCCGCTGTGCCGCCCTGATTTTAAGTCTGTCCCTGGGGCTACCCGCCGCCCAGGCCGCTACTGTTGCGAATGTCACCGTGCCAGACACGGTCACCGTCGAGCAGCAAAGCCTGAAACTGAATGGGGCAGGCCTGCGCAAGAAAGTTGTTTTTGATGTGTACGTTGCCGCCCTGTATACCGCTTCACCTTCCCAGGATGCTGAAGCCATTATTCAATCCCCCGGACCGCATCAAATCCGACTGGTCCTCAAACGCGACCTGGATGCCCAAACCCTGATCGATGCCCTGAAAGACGGCATTCACAGCAACCTGACTGATCCTGAAAAACAAGAACTGGACCCCGTCATCAAGCAATTTGAAGACTTGATGCGCCAGGTGGGTGAAGCCAAGGAAGGCGACGTTGTGGTGCTGGACATGCACACCCCTCAGGTCAAGATCCTGTTCAACGACAAGACGCTGGGCGAGCTCTCTCACCCTGATCTGACCCCTGCTTTGTTGAAAATCTGGCTAGGCAAGAAGCCTGCCCAAGAATCGCTCAAAAAGGCCCTGCTGGGATTGTCTTGAACCTACACGCCTCGGAGCGCTTCATGGATAAAGTCTGGCTGCAGAACTACCCCGCCGGTATTCCTGCCACTATCGAAGATCAGGCCCAGCAGTACTCGTCCTTGCTGGATGTATTTGAACAAAGTTGTACCGAGTTCGCGCAGCGCACTGCCTATATCAGCATGGGCAAACGCATGAGCTACCGCGAACTGTCGACCAATGCCCTGGCACTGGCCAGCTGGCTGCAAAGCCAAGGCGTGAAAAAAGGCGACCGTGTCGCCCTGATGATGCCCAATATGCTGCAGTACCCCATCAGTCTGTATGGGGTGTTGCGCAGCGGGGCCACCATTATCAATACCAACCCGCTGTATACGGCCCGTGAACTGCGCCACCAGCTGCAAGACAGCGGCGCGGAAACCATCATCATTGCGGAGAATTTTGCCCACGTGCTGCAGGAAATCCTGCACGAAACACCCATCAAGCGAGTCATTGTGACCAGCGTGGGGGATTGTCTGGGCGGCTTCAAGGGCTGGCTGGTCAATCAAGTGGTGCGCCACATTAAAAAAGGTGTGCCTGCCTGGTCCTTGCCTGGCTCCGTCTCTTTCAAAGCCGTACTGGCTCAAGGCCGAGGCCGCACACCGGCCCCGGTCAAGCTGACCCACGATGATATTGCCTGCCTGCAATACACCGGGGGCACGACGGGCGTTGCAAAAGGAGCCATCCTGACCCACGGCAATCTGGTTTCAAACCTGAGCCAGGCCCTGTCCTGGATTCGCCCGTATTTGAGAGAAGGCCAGATCGACTGCGTTGTTACTGCCCTGCCGCTCTACCATATCTTCGCTTTCACCGCGAACCTGCTGGTGTTTCTGCGTCTGGGTGCGGAGAACCTGTTGATCATTAACGCACGCGACATTCCCTCCATGATCAAGGACATGTCCAAGCTGCGTTTTACTGCCATTACGGGGGTGAACACGCTCTTTAATGCCATGCTGAACAATGCCGAGTTCCGCAAGCTGGATTTCTCCTCGCTACGTTTTACATTGGGTGGCGGTATGGCAGTGCAGGAAGTGGTCGCCAAGCGCTGGCTGGAAGCAACCGGCAAACCTCTGGCCCAGGCTTATGGACTGACTGAAACTTCACCAGCAGCCACGATCAATCCGCTGGATAAAAAAGAGTTCACTGGCTCAATCGGGCTGCCCGTTCCTTCTACCGACATACGCATACGCGACGAAAACCAGAACGACCTGCCGTTGGGCAAAACGGGCGAGCTATGCATTCGCGGGCCGCAAGTTACTCCCGGCTACTGGCAACGTCCCGATGAAACCGCCAAGGTCTTTGATCGCGACGGCTTTTTACGCACGGGCGACATTGGCTATATGGACGAGCAAGGTTATGTCTTCCTGCTGGATCGCAAGAAAGACATGATTCTGGTCTCGGGCTTTAACGTCTACCCCAATGAGGTGGAAGCCGTCGCCGCCCAGCACCCGGATATTGTCGAGGCCGCTGCCGTCGGTGTACCGGATGAAAAAGCAGGCGAAATCGTCAAGCTCTACGTCATCAGCCGCAATCCCGATTTGACGGAAAAAGACGTAATAGCCTTCTGCCGCAAGAACCTGACCGGCTACAAGGCCCCGCGCATTGTCGAGTTCCGCGACGACTTGCCACGTACCAACGTAGGCAAAATCCTGCGTCGGGAACTGCGTCCATAACACGTATTTCGCACGCGCTTAGACCAAGATGAAAGGGGCTTATGCCCCTTTTTCATTAACCGGAGTATTCATAAACAAATAAGAATCGGATCGTTCGTAGCCCTGATACCGCTCTTTAGAATGGGACAAACTATTTATATAAGCGAGTGTCAGAATGCACGCCCTGTCCCGCCTCTCGGAGTCCAATCGCACGGCGATTGCTCAAATTACCGACGAGCTCGATCCGCTGTCCCTGAACTGGCTGTCCGGCTATCTCGCGGGTGTCGCGCAAGTGCGCCACACCGGCCTTCCCGCTCAAGCGCCTGTTTCTCCTGAACTGTCGTTGGTGCCCGCCGCCGCTGCGCCCGCCCAACGACCTGCCACCATTGTGTTTGGCAGTCAGACAGGCAATGCCCAACGCGTCGCCGAAGCCTTTGCCCAGCGTTGTGAAGCGGCCGGCATCCCCGTGCGCCTGCTGCGCGCCGACCGCTACCCCACGCGCGAGCTGAAAGAAGAACGTCTGCTCTACGTCATTATCAGCACCCAGGGTGAAGGCGATCCGCCAGACGATTCCATCGCGTTTTTCGAGTTCCTGTCCGGTGCCCGTGCCCCCAAGCTGCCCGCACTGAAATTCGGTGTGCTGGGCCTGGGAGATTCCAGCTATCCCCTGTTCTGTGGGATCGCGGAAAAGATTAATCAACGCCTGCTGGCTCTGGGTGCGGAACGCATTCTGGACGCGGGGCTGGCTGATCTGGATATTGATACGGTTGCCGCCCCCTGGCAGGACAAAGCCTTTGGTTTTCTGGAAACAGATCACCAGGCCCACGCCGCTGCGGCCGTTCCTGCCGCCCAATCCAGCAACGTTACGGTGCTGGAAACCCAGACCCGCAGCAGCTTCACCCGCGACAATCCATTCCGGGCCACCGTGCTGCAAAGCCAAAGCATTACGGGCCGCGACAGCACCCGCAACATCTATCACTACGAGTTGTCGCTGGAAGGCAGTGGCCTGAAGTACCAACCCGGTGATGCATTGGGTGTCTGGCCTACACAAAACGCCAAACTGGTCGAAGCGGTTATCCAGACGTTGAAGCTGGACCCGCAAGAGACCGTCACCATTCAGGACAAGTCGCACACGCTGCAAGAATGGCTTAGCCACTACCGCGAGCTGACGCAACTGACCAAACCTTTCCTGGTGGAACTGGCCAAGCGCAATAGCGATGCCGTGCTACAGACAGCCGTAAGCCCAGAGGGTTTGAGCACTTTGCAAGAGCTGCTGAAAACCCATCAAGTGCTGGACGTACTGGAACGCTTCCCGGCCACCTGGAGCGCTGCCGAGCTGGTACAAGCCTTGCGCCCTCTGGCACCCCGCATGTACTCCATCGCCTCCAGCCAGTCCGAGGTGGACGAAGAAGTACATCTGACCGTGGCCAATGTGCACTACCAGTTCAACGAGCAGGATCGTTGGGGCGTGGCTTCCGACTATCTGGCCCGCCTGAACGAAGGCGATACCGTGCCTGTCTTTATCGACCCCAATACACGCTTCCGCCTGCCTGAAGATACCAGTCGTGACGTGATCATGATTGGTCCCGGCACCGGCGTTGCCCCTTTCCGTGCCTTTGTGCAGGAGCGCAGCGTGCAGGGTGGTGAAGGCCGCAACTGGCTGTTCTTTGGCAACCCGCACTTTCACTCCGATTTCCTCTACCAGACCGAATGGCAACGTGCCTTGCAGGACGGTCAGTTGCAACACCTGGATCTGGCCTTCTCGCGCGATCAGGAAAACAAGGTTTACGTCCAGCACCGCTTGCTGGAAAAAGCAGCCGAGGTCTATGCCTGGATTCAGGGCGGCGCCCACATTTATGTGTGCGGTGATGCCAATCAGATGGCCAAGGACGTACACCAGACCCTGCAGGAAATTGCCCGCCAGGAAGGTGGATTGGACGCAGACCAGGCTCGCAGCTGGTTGGAAGAACTCTCGGCGCAGGGCCGCTACGCCCGCGACGTTTACTGAGAAGCAAGGACATGACAGAAAAGAAAATCGCCGCTATCGAACAAGTAAAAATTGATAGCCGCTATCTGCGCGGTGGCATTACCGAGGGTCTGGCAGACCCAATCACGGGCGCCATCAGCGAAGACGACAACAAGCTGCTGAAATTTCACGGCAGCTATCAGCAAGACGACCGCGACCAGCGTGAAGAGCGTCGCAAGCAAAAGCTGGAACCGGCTTTCAGCTTCATGATTCGCGCCCGCCTGCCTGGTGGCGTGGTCACGCCCGCCCAGTGGCTGGCCTTTGACCAGATCGCCTGTGACTGGGCCCAGTTTGGCCTGCGCATCACCACCCGTCAGACCTTTCAATGGCATGGCGTACGCAAGCCCTTTTTAAAACCCACACTGCAAGCCATCAACAAGGCCATGTCCACGACATTGGCTACTTGCGGTGATGTGAACCGTCAGGTGGTCAGCGCCACCAATCCCTTGCTGTCGGAGCAACATGGCTTGGTTCAGGAGTGGGCTGACAAGATTTCCGAAACCTTCCTGCCCAAAACCCGCGCCTATGCCGAGATCTGGCTGGACGGCAGAAAAGTCGAAGACGCCATTGACGGCGAAGACTTTGAACCGATTTACGGCAAGACTTACCTGCCCCGCAAATTCAAGATCGGCATTGCCGTGCCTCCCTTGAATGATGTGGACGTGTTTGCGCAGGATATCGGCCTGATCGCGATTATCGACAACAATCAGTTGCTGGGCTTTAACGTCGCCATTGGTGGTGGCATGGGTGCCACACATGGCGACGACACCACCTACCCACGACTGGGCAGCGTGATCGGCTTTGTACGCCCCGAGCAACTGCTGGCCGTTTGCGAAGCCGTGATCACCACACAACGTGACCACGGCAACCGCGACGAGCGCCGTCATGCCCGCCTGAAATACACCGTGGATAAGCTAGGGGCCGACTGGTTCCTGGAAGAAGTGCAAAACCGCAGTGGTCAAACGCTGGAGCCGTCACGCCCCTACCATTTTGACCACAATGGCGACCGCTTCGGCTGGACCCAAGGCAGCAATGGCCGCTGGCACCTGAGCCTGCGTATCGATTCGGGCCGCATCATGGATACCGAAGTCGGCCCCTGGCTGACGGGTATGCGTGAGATCGCGAAGATCCACCAGGGACAGTTCCGCCTGACCTGCAACCAGAACCTGATCATTGCCGATGTGCCTGAAGAAGATAAGGCCAAGATCGACAAGCTGGTCGCAGATCACAAGCTGGATGTGTACCAGACACAAAGCGGCATACGCAGCAGCACGATTGCCTGTGTCTCTCTGCCCACTTGCGGTTTGGCCATGGCCGAGAGCGAACGCTACGCCCCCATCTTGCTGCCCAAGCTGGAAGCCTTGCTGGACAAATACCAGTTGCGTGACGAACGCATTGTGCTGCGTATCTCCGGTTGCCCCAATGGCTGCGCCCGTCCTTATCTGGGTGAAATTGCCCTGGTTGGCCGTGCTCTGGGTCGCTATGACTTGCGTCTGGGTGCGAACTTCAGCGGCGAGCGCCTGAACGTAATCTATCGTCAAAATATTGCCGAACCAGAAATTCTGAGCATTCTGGATGAGCTGTTTGGCCGCTTCGCTGCCGAGCGTCTGGAAGGCGAGCACTTTGGCGATTTTCTGGTTCGCGCTGGCGTGGTTGCCGAGCCTACAAGCCGCTTGATTCCTTTAGTTTTACAGCCAGCCTGACATGAACCTCTTTCCTTTATTCGCCAACTTGAAGCAGCGCGCGGTATTGGTGATCGGCGGTGGAGAAATCGCCGAGCGCAAAGTGCGTCTGGTCCTGGCCGCCGGTGCCCAGGTCACGCTGGTCGCCCCCTATGTGGTGGACAGTCTGGAAAAGCTGGCGAATCAAGGGCGCATCACCCTGATTCGGGAGCGCTATCAGGCCCAGCATCTGCAAGGGGCCTGGCTGATTATTGCCGCCACTGACAAGCGTGACGTGAACCAGGTCATTGCCCAGGACGCACAAGAAGCCCGCATTCTGGTCAATGTGGTGGACGACCCCGAATTGTCCAGTTTTCAGGTGCCTGCCATTGTGGATCGTTCACCGCTGATTATTGCCATTTCCTCTGCAGGGTCGGCCCCCATGTTGGCACGGCGAGTACGGGAGCAATTGGAAACCATGTTGGACCACAGCCTGGGTGCGATCAGCCGTCTGGCGCAGGAATACCGCAGCGCCATTCGGCGCGCCCGCCCCGAGCTGGGTGCGCGCCGCCGTTTCTACGACTGGCTGCTGGATGGCCCGGTAGGTGCCGCCCTGCGCAGTCAGCAAGCCGAGCAAGCCCGCTTGAGCCTGGAGAGCGCACTGCAACAGCCTGAGTCACCCCGCGCCACACAAGGCCGCGTGATTCTGGTGGGCGCCGGTCCAGGCGATCCAGGTCTGCTGACCCTGCATGCCCTGCGTGCACTGAATCGTGCTGATGTGATTCTGTACGATCGTCTTGTATCCGATCAGGTGATGGAGCTGGCTCGTCGCGATGCCCACCGTATTTTTGTAGGCAAGCAATTGGGCGAAGATCATCACCAGACCCAAAACCGCATTCATCAGTTGATGATTGAACACGCCAGAGCAGGTCAAACCGTGGTGCGCCTGAAAGGCGGCGATGGCTTTATTTTTGGCCGTGGCGGTGAAGAACTGGAATATCTGGCCGAGCATGGCATCGCATTTGAAGTGGTACCCGGCATCACGGCTGCCATCGCATGTGCGGCTTATAGCGGTATTCCTCTGACCCATCGTGACCACGCGCAGTCCGTGCAATTCGTGACGGCACATCGTAAAAGCGGTCATGGTATTGAGGACTGGAACCCGCTACTGGACACCAGCCAGACGGTAGCTGTGTACATGGGTTTGCAGCAAATCCTGGGCTTTAGCCATGAACTGGTGCAGCGTGGCCGCAGTGCCACCACGCCCTGCGCCTTGATTGAAAATGGCTCGCGCCCCGAACAGCGCACCTTGCTATCCACACTGGAAAATATTGCCCAGGATGCGCAGCAACATCAGTTTGCCAGCCCGTGCATTCTGGTGATCGGTCAGGTAGCTACCTTGGGCAGTACCTTGTCCTGGTATGGCGAGCTAATCGACCAGCTCAGTCCACGTACAGCAAGTACGCAGGATGCGGACAATACCCTGGTCGCTGCATGAAGGCAGTGATCAAGGCCTAGCTAGAGTCTCGTCTCAAGATCACTTTTCTATACGTACATACCCACTAAGGCTCCAGTCAGTGCGGGATTAGCATCCTTGAATACCGCTTCAAACTGAATCTAAAAAGGCCCTCAACATCTCAAATGTTGAGGGCCTTTTTTATCTTTCTGCAGCTTCTGAAAAACCACTAAGCACCAGGTAAAACTGCCAGCGCCTACAAGAACAAAACTGGCAGCGGCAGATAGCCTGAGCATGCTCTGTCACTTGTCTTTCCTGGAAATACAAAACAGTCAAAGCTCTTCGCCTGTCGGCCCAAGGGCTGATTATTTAGCGCTGTCCCAAGGCCGCAAATAAGGCTCGCAAAGCGCTATCCAGCAGATAGCCAATCAGACCAATCAAGACAATTACGGCCATCAGTTCGGAATATGCCATGCGATCACGCGTATCCAGAATCAGATAGCCCAAACCGGCGGATACCCCCAGCATTTCGCAAGGCACCAACACAATCCACAAGACACCAATAGCCAGTCGGCTACCCGTCAGCACCGAGCCTACAATGCCGGGCAGAATCAAGTACAACAGCGTTTCCAGCTTGGTGGCCGCCAGACTGCGACCCAGCATCAGCCAGCGCGGATTCAGATGCCGTACGCCCGAGGCTGTATTCAGCAAGACAGGCCAGACACCGGCCACACCCAATAGAAAATAAATCGGTGCATCCCCAATGCCAAAGGCCATGACGGCAATAGGCATCCAGGACAGGGGCGAGATCATGCGCAGGAACTGGAACAAGGGAGTCAATGCGGCGTGAGCTCGCGCTGACAAGCCCAGCAGCAAACCGGCGGGCACGCCGACACCCAATGAGATCGCCAGCCCTACAAAAATACGTTGCAAACTGGCACCTACGTGCATCCAGGTCTCGGACCAGCCCAGTATCTCCAGCAAGCTATGAAAGGCAGCTGCTGGTCCGAATTGCTGCATCAGAGGGCTGCTGGACCAGGCTGTGGCCAAGTACCACAGCACGACTCCCGCCAACAAACCGCCCAAGCCCCACAGGGTGCTGGCAATCCAGGCATTCATTTTGGGGCGTCGCAAAGACGCAGCCGATCGCGGATCAGACTGCGCCAATGACGGAGAAGAAGCAGACGCACTCAAACTCATACAACAATGCTCTCGTTGCGGGTGTATTGCTCGGACAAGCCAAACTGCGCCAGGCCCCCCTGCTTTTCCAACGCGGCACGGACAAAGCGGTCATCCACCAGATCGCTGGCTACGTGTTCAGGAGACAGCCCTTCCAGGAAACCACGCTCGCCCTGAATCAAGGTCCCTTGCAGCATTTGCACCAAGGACTCGATGTAGCTGGGGAAAGGATAAGGTTGAAAATCGATACGCTGGTCGTCCCAGTCCGGATGACGAATCACGCCAGACTTCACGTATTGCGCACGATCCGCCGGGTCCGGGGACAGCACTTTCAACAGGTTTTCTTGAGTGTGCGGGGTATAGCGGTTCCCGCCTTCACGCGACAGGATCTGGGCCGCCTCGGCGCGGTGACTGCGTATCCAGATCTGTGCCTTGACCAGACCATCCACCACGGCTTGCGACCATTGGGGGCGAGTCTGCAAATCCTGCTCGTGCATGAAGGCCACGCAACAGGCGTGATCGCGCCAGACGTCGCCAGTAAAGCGCAAGATGCGGCCCATGCCCTGAGTTTCGGCTAAGGCATTGAAAGGTTCGGCCACCGTAAAACCAGCAATTCGCCCCGAGGCCAAGGCCGGCGGCATATCAGCAGGCGCCATCACCACCAGATTGACCTCATTGGGTGCCAGCGCACCGGCGTTTTTCACGACAGGCGTCAGGCCATGTGCTTTGAGCACATGCTGCAGTACCACGTTGTGAATCGAATACCAGAAAGGAATCGCCACCGTCTGCCCGCCCAATTGCTCGGCCGAGCTGATGTTCTGCGCCACCGTGATAGCAGAGCCACTCATGTGATTCCATGCCACCACTTTTGCAGGGACTTTGCTGCCGTAGCGCGCCCACACCGTCATGGGCGAGAGCAAGTGCACCAGATTGACCTGACCGGAAATAAAAGCCTCGATCAACTGAGCCCAACTGCGCACCATCACGGGCTTTTCAACCGCAATACCCGCTTCTTCAAAATACCCATTGTGATGCGCCACCAACATGGCGGTGGCATCGGTAATCGGCAAATAGCCGATACGCAAAGGCGCATTTGACTCACTTTGTGCACGGGCAGTCCCTTGGGCCAGCAAGGGCGCAGCACCCGCAACGGTCAGCAAAGACGCCAGTTTCAGCAAGTCGCGACGGGTACGAGACGTAGGAGATTCAATCATGAGGTGCACCTTACAAAACAGCAGCGTGAACCGCCTGGGAGAGGCTTTGCTCCAGGCTGGCCACAATTTCCAGGCGTATGGCCTGAAGCCAGTTATCCAGATGAGATCGGGGGTGGGCCGGGCAGCTCCATTCACGCTGCAAGCCGGCAGGACGGCCACCTAGAAGCAGGGCGCGGTCCGCCAGCAAGAGGGCTTCATCAATATCGTGAGTGACCAGCACAATGGCGCAGCCGGTCTGATCGCGTATCGACAGAATCAGCTCCTGCATCTGGCGACGGGTTACTTCGTCCAGCGCGCCAAAAGGTTCGTCCATCAACAAGACTTGTGGACGTCGAGCCAGACAACGTGCAATGGCAACACGCTGTGCCATACCCCCCGACAAGGCACCAGGACGCTGATGACGGCTTTCATACAAACCAACCTGACGCAGCGCCTGTTCAACCCGCAGGCGACGCTCTGCAGCGGATACGGAAGGTTGGCGCGCAAAGCCCAGACCAAAACCGGTATTGGCCTGCACATTCAGCCACGGCAAGAGAATGGCTTCTTGAAACGCCATGGCCAAAGCGGGGTGAACCCCACGCACGGGCTGCCCCAGAAAGGACACCTCTCCCTGGGTGGGCGTTTGGAGGCCTGCCAGTACCCGCAACAAAGAGGATTTACCCACTCCGCTGGGGCCCAGCAGCGCCACGATCTCGCCCGCGCGCACGCTCAAGTTCAGGTTCTGCAAGATCGTCTGGCCACCGTAGGCCAGATTGATCCCCCGAGCGGACAAGAGTCCGGTCCCTTCAGAATCGGTATGCGAGGGGGCGGCGGAACTCATACTGCATCCTGCCCAAGTTCGGCTTTCAGTTGCGCCACCGTGGGTGAAATCAAAGGCACCAGCATGGCTTCGCGATAACGGCGCAGCAGTTGCGGATGCTTGCCCTGCATATAGGTCGCCCCGCCGATCGCGGAGCTTTCCAGGGCCACAGCCTGCGACGCCAAACTACTTAGCTCGATACGGACTTTGAACAAATCAGGCGGCGTGGCCGAGCCGGGCTTACGTACGGCATCAACCAGCACATCCGACAATTCCTGCACACGATCCAGCAGGCGGCGGGCGGGCTGCTCCTGTACCCATTGGCAGCGTGGCGCATCCAGCACTTGCTTCAAGGAACGACGTGCCAAGCCCATGGTCATCCCGCATTGCAGCGCCATGAAACGGGGGCGTACCGAGCGCACAAAGTGGCCTGCATCGGGATGCAGCAAACGCTCTTGTCCCAGACGCACAGCATTGAACTTCAAAGCGGCGGTATTGCTGCCACGCAGTCCGACCAGATCCAGATCTGCGGAACGCTCCAAGCCTGGATCGCCCAGTTCTGCCACCCAAATACCGGCTTGCTCTTCAGGCATGGCGGCCACAATGGCGACCAGGCAGCTGCCGGGACGCAGATTGGTAATCCAGGGCAAACGGCCCTCAAACTGCCAATGTCCTTGTTCAGGCTGGGCACGCACTTGCAGCTCTTCAATGCCACCCAAAAACTTGATGGCATTGGACAGACCCGTCGCACCGGCAACACTGCCATCCAGCAAACCGGGCAAATAGCGCTCGCGCATGGCGGGGTCCTGAACGTCACGCAGGTATTCAATAAAGGTACGCTGGCTCCACAGGACAAAACCTGCCGTCAGCGAATGTTCGGCCACTTCCACGATGGATTGAACCGCATCACCGAAGTCGGAAAAATCCGCTTTCAGGCCCAGGCTCAACAAACCGTCTTGCGCCAGGCGAGGCAACAAGGTCTGCGCCTGGGATGCATCGCTATCCAGCGACAGGGCATGCTCTTCCAGCCACTGGGCCAAGCCAGGCGACAAAACAGGGCGTTCTGAGACCAGCACAGGCTGCTCAGCGCGCTTTAAGGCGTTTCCCATGCGTAGGCCTCCAGCTGGCTATTGAGCGGCGTACGAGCCAGATTATTGGCAAAGTTGCAGATCGTCGCCAAGCCAATACCGGTAATCACTTCCAGAGCCTGCTGGTCGCCGTAACCGGCAGCACGGAAATCGGCCAGAGCCTGATCCGACACCTGACCACGGGTATCAATCACGGCGCGACTGAACAGAGCCAGAGCCTGCAGGCGCTCGTCGTTGATCTGGTCAAAGCCACGCGCACGCAAAGCGGCCAGAATTTCCGGGTCCAGCTTGGCTTTATTGGTCGCAATGGCGGTGTGACCGGCCACGCAGAAACGGCAACCGTGAGTGGTACCGGCAACCAGTTGCACGACTTCACGCTCGACCAGCGACAGGCTGGCGGTAGCGTTCAAGGCAGACATATCCTGATAGGCTTGCAGGGCAACGGGCGCATTAGCCAAAATAGCCAGCAAATTGGACAAAAAGCCGCTACCACGCACAGCTTTTTCAAGGGCTGGTTTGACCGCCTCTGGTGCGGAGTCCACAGTATGCAAAGTTAAGCGAGTCATGATGGCGACAATTCCTTAGTTAATCCGAGAAGGTTTCATTGTCGATTGACTGGCGCCTTATCTCCATGTGCGAACATAGCGGTATTCATATTAAAAATATCCACGAAAAGAAATAAGCATATTTTCTGCATGAGCGACTCTGCCTTTCCTGACAGCCATTGCGCTGTCGACTCCAAAGACACAGGACACCCTGTGGAGGAACTGCTCTTGTCCGGGCTGGAGATCTCGGCCAGCCTGTTTCACTTGGGGCAATACTGCAATCAATGGGAAAGCAGCCTGCACGGGCACCAACGCGCAGGCTTTCATGTGGTCTTGCATGGGCCGTGCTGGCTGCATATTCAGCATCAGGAAGCCTTGGCCTTGCAGGCGGGTGATGCGGTGTTCTTCTTGCGGGATGTGCCCCATCGCCTAAGCTCATCGCCCACGCCGCCAGACTGGAATACGACCATGCGGCGACAAACCATGCAGAGCCTGGAGCCACAAGTGCCACACAGTACGGGCTTGCTCTGTGGCTTTCTGGATCTGGGCCGTGGTTTGAGCGAATTGCTGCTGGCGACCGTGCCTGATGTTTTGTTGATTGATGGTTCTCAGACAGATGCAGATTCAGGACGCCCTTTGCTGGACTTGATCCAGGCCGAAATGCGACGCCAGCCGCAAGCCAACTCCAGCCTGCTGGAAAAGTTGGTGGAGCTGTTGTTGTTCTATACCTTGCGCCAGCAAATAGGACAGACACCCACCGAAGGTGCCCTGCCCGCCGGCTTGATTCATCTGGCAAGTGACCCTGCCTTTGGTGGCCTGATCGAGCAGCTGCTGCGTGAACCCGCCAAAGCCTGGTCGGTGGACGATATGGCCGCCTACTTGAACATGTCACGCGCTGCCTTTCACCGCCGCTTTACCTTGCTGTGCGGGATGGCGCCAGCCCAAGTACTGTTGCAACTACGTATGCAGCTGGCCAAGCGTCAGCTGGAGCAAGGTCTGACCATGGAGCAGATTGCCGAGCGTATCGGTTATAGCTCTGCGGCCGCATTCAGCGCCGCGTTCAGACGCAGTGTGGGTCTCAGCCCGGCGCAATGGCGCAAGCAAGACGCGCGTCCATAAGTCAGCAAGCTGCTACAACTCTGACCCCCAGATTGTCGTCCTACCCCGAGCACGTATGCAGGGTAGCTGGCACGATATAGCCCTCGCCCCATAGTTGCCACCGCACAGAATAGAACAAGCTGTTCCCGCTTTTTTGTGAAGGCTTCCGGCTTACGCATACAAGCCGCTAAGCCCCAAGCTTGATCATTCAGTTCAGCTGCGGGTTTAAGCGCCATGACGGGCAACAAGACGAAATACGAACATTGCTCCTGTCTATGAGCAACAGCAAAGTGGACAAGCATAAAAAAACCCCAATCTGTAAACAGATCGGGGTTTTTGACCTACCAGAGCCAGGCCGAAGCCTGGACATCTGAGCAAGCGTTTAGATCACGCGGGCTGCTTCGATCAGACGCACAACAGTCCAGGACTTGCTGCGGCTGATAGGACGGCCTTCGGTAATCTCAACGGTATCGCCTTCGTTGTACTGGTTGGTCTCGTCGTGCGCTTTGTATTTATTGGAGCGGACGATGATCTTGCCATACAAGGGATGTTTAACGCGGCGTTCAACCAGAACGACGACAGTTTTGTCCATCTTGTTGCTGACAACTTGACCGATCAGGGTACGTTGACGTTTTGCGGTAGTTTGAGTTTCGCTCATCTTACTTTCCTGCGGTCTCAGCCATGACGGTACGGACGCGAGCGATGTCGCGACGTACTTTGCCCAATTGGCTGGTGTTGGAAAGCTGTTGAGTAGCACGCTGCATGCGCAGGTTAAATTGTGCTTTCAACAGGCTCTCGAGCTCTTTTTGGAGCTCGGCGGCATCTTTAGTACGGAGTTCGCTGGCTTTCATGACGTCTCCTTAAGCACCGATCTGACGCGTTACGAACGTCGTCGAGATAGGCAGCTTGGCAGCGGCCAGACGGAATGCTTCGCGTGCCAGCTCTTCGCTAACACCTTCCATTTCGTACAGGACCTTGCCTGGTTGAATCTCAGCGACCCAGAACTCTGGATTACCCTTACCGTTACCCATACGAACTTCGGCAGGTTTCTGCGAAATTGGCTTATCGGGGAAGATGCGGATCCAGATGCGGCCACCACGTTTGATGTGACGGTTAATTGCACGACGTGCTGCTTCGATCTGGCGAGCAGTCAGACGGCCACGGTCAGTGGCTTTCAGACCAAATTCGCCAAACGAAACTTGCGCACCGCGAGTAGCCAGACCGGTGTTACGGCCTTTGTGCTCTTTGCGATACTTTCTGCGAGAAGGTTGCAGCATGTTTTATTCTCCTTCGGACGCAGCAGGAGCAGCGTCTTTACGAGGACCGCGGCCACGACCACCTGGACGGCGGTTTTCAGGGCGGTCACCACGTGGACGACGTGGGCGGCGCTCTTCAGGGGCTACGGTGTCAACAGGCATTTCGCCGTTAGGCAGCATGTCGCCCTTGTAGACCCAGACCTTGATACCGATGATCCCGTACGTCGTGTGCGCTTCGGAAGTACCGTAATCGATGTTAGCGCGCAGGGTGTGCAGAGGCACACGGCCTTCGCGGTACCATTCGGTACGAGCGATTTCGATGCCGTTCAAGCGACCCGAGCTCATGATCTTGATGCCTTGGGCACCCAGACGCATGGCGTTTTGCATGGAACGCTTCATCGCACGACGGAACATGATGCGCTTTTCCAATTGCTGAGCAATGGAGTCGGCGATCAGTTGAGCGTCGGTTTCAGGTTTGCGAATTTCTTCGATGTTAACGTGCACTGGCACGCCCAACAGGCGCTGCAGGTCAGCCTTCAGGCTTTCGATATCCTCGCCGCGCTTGCCGATCACTACACCAGGACGAGCCGAGTAAATAGTGATGCGAGCATTCTTGGCAGGACGCTCGATGACCACACGGCCAACGGACGCACTTTTCAGCTTGCGTTTCAGGTATTCGCGCACACGGATGTCGTCAGCCAACATCGTACCGAACTCAGCACCGTCAGCGTACCAACGCGAGCTCCAGTTACGGTTAACAGCCAGGCGGAACCCAATTGGGTGGATTTTCTGTCCCATTGTGACTCCTTAAGCGCCGACTTTGACCACAATGTGGCAAGTCTGCTTCTCAATACGGTTACCGCGGCCTTTGGCTCGTGCAGAAAAACGCTTCAACGACTGAGCCTTGTCCACGTAAATGGAGGTGACTTTCAGTTCGTCGATGTCGGCGCCGTCATTGTGCTCAGCGTTGGCAATAGCCGATTCCAGAGCTTTCTTGATGATGCCAGCGGCTTTCTTGGGAGTGAAAGTCAGCGTATTCAGAGCGTGAGCGACGGACTTGCCGCGGACCATGTCCGCAACCAGACGTGCTTTTTGCGCCGAAATATGGACTCCACGAATAATTGCTGTAGTTTCCATCACTTATCTCCGGGCCTTTTTGTCCGCAGCGTGACCCTTGAAAGTACGGGTCAAGGCGAACTCGCCGAGCTTGTGGCCAACCATGTTCTCGTTGATATAAACGGGAATGTGTTGACGGCCATTGTGAACGGCAATCGTCAGCCCAATGAACTCGGGCAGGATGGTAGAGCGGCGCGACCAGGTTTTGATTGGTCGCTTGTCGTTACCCACAACGGCTGCGTCAACCTTTTTGATCAGGTGAGCATCAACGAATGGGCCTTTTTTGATCGAACGTGACATAGTGTTCGCCCCTTACTTGCGCTTACGGCGCGAAACAATCATGTTGTCTGTGCGCTTGTTACGACGGGTGCGGTAGCCCTTGGCAGGAGTACCCCATGGGCTGACTGGCTCACGGCCTTCACCCGTACGACCTTCACCACCACCGTGCGGGTGATCGACTGGGTTCATCGCCACACCGCGAACGGTAGGACGAATACCACGCCAGCGAACAGCACCGGCTTTACCGATTTGACGCAGGCTGTGATCGTGGTTGCTGACTTCGCCAATCGTGGCGCGGCAGTCGATGTGAATGCGGCGAACCTCACCGGAACGCAGACGCACTTGAGCGTACGTGCCTTCACGAGCCAGCAACACAGCGGAACCACCAGCGGAACGAGCGATTTGAGCACCCTTACCAGGCAGCATCTCGATGCAGTGAATGGTTTGACCCACAGGAATGTTGCGGATAGGCAAAGTGTTGCCGGAACGGATAGGAGCTTCCGCGCCAGACACAACCGTTGCACCCACTTCCAGACCACGAGGGGCGATGATGTAACGACGCTCGCCGTCTGCGTAGCACACCAATGCGATGTGAGCGCTGCGGTTAGGGTCGTATTCCAGACGTTCTACTTTCGCAGGAATACCGTCCTTGTTGCGACGGAAGTCGACAATACGGTAATGCTGCTTGTGACCGCCGCCACGGTGACGAACCGTGATGTGGCCGTTGTTGTTACGGCCAGCACTGCTGGATTTCTTTTCCAGCAAAGCCGCGTAAGGAGCGCCTTTGTGCAGTTCAGGGTGAACCACTTTGATCATGCCACGGCGACCTGGCGACGTTGGTTTTACTTTTACCAATGCCATATTAGTTCACCTCAGAAAAGTCGAGTTCCTGACCGGGCTTGAGCGAGACATATGCCTTGCGCACACTGCGGCGGCGACCCATGAAACGGCCAAAGCGCTTTTCCTTGCCCTTCTGATTGAGCACCTGCACCGACTCAACTTCTACTTTGAACAGCAGTTCAATAGCAGCTTTGATTTCAGGCTTGGTAGCATCAGGAGCGACGCGGAAAGCGATTTGCTGATTTTTTTCGGCAACGTACGTGGCTTTTTCAGTCACGACAGGAGCCAGAATTACTTGCAATAGACGTTCGGCGTTCATCCCAACATCTCCTCAAACTGAGCGACAGCCGCTTTGGTGACCAACACTTTTTTGTAGTGGATCAGGGACAGCGGGTCGGCGTAGCGTGGTTCAACCACAGCAACGTGAGGCAGGTTACGCGTAGCCAGGTACACGTTCTCGTCCAGCGCGTCGGTGATGATCAGCACGGATTCCAGGCCCAGGTCTTTCAGCTTGTTGGCTGCCAGACGGGTCTTGGGTGCTTCCAGAGTGAAGGAATCAACAACCAACAGACGCTCGTCACGGACCAACTGAGACAGAATCGCGCTGATACCGGCGCGGTACATCTTCTTGTTGACCTTGTGTGCGTAGTTTTCTTCACCGGTGTTGGGGAATGCACGACCGCCTCCACGCCACACGGGCGAGGATGTCATACCAGCACGAGCGCGGCCGGTGCCTTTCTGGCGCCATGGCTTCTTGGTGCTGTGGTTGACTTCGGCACGAGTCAATTGCTTGCTGTTACCGCTGCGAGCATTGGCTTGGTATGCAACAACGATCTGGTGAACCAGTGCTTCGTTGAATTCACGACCGAAAACGGTTTCGTTGGCCTGCAATGTGGATGCAGCTTGGCCTTGTTCGTTCAGGAGCTTCAGTTCCATGGATTAGGCTCCTTTCACAGCAGGGCGCACAACGATATTGGCATTCTTGTGGCCTGGGACAGCGCCCCGGACCAGCAACAAGCCACGCTCGGCGTCGACGCGGATCACGTCAAGATTCTGAACCGTACGGGTAACGTCACCCATATGGCCCGACATTTTTTTACCTTTGAACACACGGCCTGGATCCTGGGCTTGACCAATGGAACCGGGTACGCGGTGCGAGCGCGAGTTACCGTGGCTGTTACGCTGGCCGCCAAAATTGTGGCGTTTGATGGTACCGGCAAAGCCTTTACCGATCGTGGTGCCCGTAACGTCAACCTTCTGACCCGCTTCGAAAATGCTTTCCACAGCAACTACGGAACCGGCGGAAAGCTCGGCGATAGCAGCGGGGTCGAGGCGGAATTCTTTCAGGATGCTGCCAGCTTCAACGCCAGCTTTTGCATAGTGCCCTGCCTGGGGCTTGGTAACGCGTGTTGCACGACGGGTGCCAAAGGCAACCTGTACAGCAGCGTAACCGTCAACTGCGGGCGTCTTGACCTGGGTGATGCGGTTGTTGGACACGTCCAGCACGGTCACAGGGATGGACTCGCCTTCCTCTGTAAACACACGGGTCATGCCAACTTTACGCCCAACAAGGCCCAGCCGCCACGCGGCAGGCGTAGGTGTCGAGTTCGACATCGTTTTCTCCATTCCTGACTACGATTGGTCAGGGCTAACTGAGAGTACACGCAATAATTTGCGCGACGACCATAGCCAAAACTTTTTGGCTAAGCTAGTAAATATAGCACGCGGCTGTAAAGCCAAGCAAGATTTACTGCAAAATTCCGCCCTAAACTGCTTGATTGACAACAGTTTTTTTGAATTCGGGGTGCTTGGCTATGCAGTCTGAACCAGAAAAATTGATCTGCTGCGCATTTTCTATTGGTGCGCCTTATTGACAAAACGAGCCACGTATTCGTTCACCGGTTCATCGCGGATTTGAACGGGCGTGCCGCTTTGTTCCACCCTGCCCTCACGTAGCACCACAATATGCTGGCCCAGCCGTAATGCCTCATCAATATCGTGAGTAATAAAGATGATGGTTTTGTTCAGGCTGCTTTGGAGGCGTAAAAGCTCGTCCTGCATCTCGTAGCGAATCAAGGGATCCAGGGCCGAGAAGGCTTCGTCCATCAAAAGAATGTCTGCATCAACGGCCAAGGCTCGGGCAAGTCCTACTCGTTGCTGCATCCCGCCTGACAATTCGTCCGGATAGTTATCGGCATAATCATGCAGACCCACGCGCTCCAGCCATTGCCGAGCCTGCTCTCTGGCCTGTGAACGCTTGTCTCCTCGGACCTCCAGACCGAAGGCGACGTTCTCCACCACCGTCAAATGGGGCAGCAAGCCAAAGGCCTGAAAGACCATGCTGATTCCATAGCGACGAAATTGTCGCAAGCTGGCCATGTCCAGCTGCAATATGTCCTGCCCATCCACCAACACCTGCCCGGCACTGGGGTCGATCAAACGGTTGATGTGACGCACCAGCGTGGATTTGCCCGAACCGGATAAACCCATGACGCAGGATATCTGCTGCGCGGGAAAGCAGGCATCGACCCCTGCCAGGCCTACGATGCAATCCGTCTGCTTTTGCACGGCCTGCTTGTCGGCCCCCTGCTTTAACAGCTCTACGGCTTCGGTCGCCCGGCTCCCAAAGACCTTATAAACGTCTCGCAGTTCTATCTTGCAGGCCTGCTCACCCGAGGGGGTAGGAATGGTATTCATGCTTGCCTCCTGACCTTGCGACGGTGACGCTGAGAACGACCAAAGGATTGAGAGATTCGGTCAATAACAATGGCCAGGATCACAATCGCCACCCCCGCCTGCAAACCACGTCCTATATCCAGTGTCTGAATACCAGCCAGCACGTCTTCACCCAAACCCTGGGCTCCAATCATGGAAGCAACTACCACCATGGACAAGGCCATCATGGTGGTTTGATTAATACCGGCCATGATGCTGGGCCGCGCCAGCGGCAAGGTGACCTTGGTCAGCATTTGCCAGCGTGTAACCCCGTACGCCTGGGCTGCTTCCATCACATGTTTGTCCACCTGTCGCAAGCCCAGGCTGGTCAGGCGAATCAAGGGAGGGACGGCATAGACAACAGTGGCCAAAACGGCGGGAACCTTACCCAGACCGAACAGCATCAGTACCGGGATCAGATACACAAAACTGGGCATGGTTTGCATCACATCCAGTACGGGCGTCAGCACTTTTCTAAGCAGACGGCTACGAGCACTAAGAATGCCAACCGGGACGCCAATCAGCACAGAAAAGACTGTGGCCACCAGCACCAAGGTGAAGGTTTGCATCAGCTTGTCCCACAGACCCATGGCGCCTATCAAGTACAGGCCCGCTACATAGAGCAGAACAGGCAAAAAGCGCCGTTGTCCCCACCAGGCCAGCAAACCGGTCAACGCCAGAATCGCCCAGGCAGGCACCTGCTGCAACACACGCTCTACCGGCAAGATGGCATGCGTCAGAATCCAGGCACTGATCTGACGAAATCCTGTTCCCCAATCCTGTACGGCAACCAGCAACTGACGGTTCACCCAATCAGCAGCCGACCACTCCGGGAAGAAACGGGACTGCGCTGTGGCTACTGGTTTTGTTGCTTGAGGCTCCAAAGCAGCCTGCAAGCGATCTGCCTGAGCCACTGGCATCCACTGACGCCATTGCTCTTCGTTTTCTTTCAGGAACTTCTGTACCTGCGTACTGGCGTTCTGCCCGCCTTCGGTCATGCCCAAAATGATCTTGTTCATCTGCTCGGGCTCCAGCTGGATCTTTTCAAACAAGGCCACCAGCTCGGGATAAGACTCCACGAAAGGAGTAGAAGCCGCTACGCCTATATGCGCCAGGATAAAGTCCGTCGGGCAGATCTTGCCCTTGCCCGACACAGCGGCTTCCCAACAGCTTTCATTGAAAGGCGCGCTAGCTAACTTCTTGAAGGAATATTTAGCCATCAGACCCGCAGGCTGCCAGTAATAGAACAGGATGGGTTCACGTCTGTCATAGGCGGCGCTGATTGCCGCATCCAGAGCCGCACCCGTACCGGGCCGAAAGTTTTGATAGTGCTCGCCCAAACCATAGAGATTGAACAGGCGACTATTGAAGGTTTCACATACCCAGCCGGAGGGGCAGTTATAGAAGCGGCCTTTATTGGGCTGTTCCGGGTCACTAAAAACAGTGGCGTAGCGCCCTAAATCCTCAACTTTCTGTAGATCGGGTGCAGTTGGCTTGATTCCCTTGTCCGGGTCGCCATCGATGACATAATCCGGCACATACCAGCCCTGTTCTGCCCCACCCTTCAGGGTATTACCAAGTACCTGCACCTGGCCGGCTTCAATGGCTTTTTCAATGATCTCGGTACGTCCCGACCAGATCTCGCCAATTACTTGAATATCATTTTGCGCCAGCGCACTTTCCAAAGCCGCCGAGGAGCCTGGAACCCGTTCGGTCTTGCAACCGTAGGCCTTCTCCAGAATCTGCTGATACAGCTCGGTGCTAAATGCTGCGCTCTCCCAGCTCAGGTCCGCCAGCCGTATGGGTTTGTCGTCCGCACACGCTTGCGCTGATGCGCTGCTTCCCCACAGACATAGCCAGAGCGCCAGGAAATACCACAGGACCAGGAACGGCTTTCTTCTCCGATTTATCATTCTTGTCCTCCTTCAACCCTGCCCATCGTCGCATTTGTAGCCCTGGCAAAGTGTGTCCGGTCGTAAAAAGTAGACCAAAACCCGCTTTTTCCCAATAACAACACCATGATGAACTAGCCATGAACCACCTGAGAGCAAAGCTCTTGTTCTGTTCAGGATAAACGGACAGTCGCCATTGCTCCTGCAGCGCCAGAAGGAAACGTGCAGACGAAAAAAAACGCCATGCGGTTGCATGGCGTTTCTTTCGATGTAACTCGAACAGCTAGGCAGAATTACTGCAGAGCGATTTCGACGTCAACACCGGCTGGCAAATCCAGACGCATCAGAGCGTCGACGGTCTTGTCGGTAGGATCGACAATGTCCATCAAGCGCTGGTGGGTACGCATTTCAAACTGATCGCGCGATGTCTTGTTGACGTGCGGCGAACGCAGAATGTCGTAGCGACGGATACGTGTTGGCAGTGGTACTGGACCACGAACAACAGCGCCGGTGCGCTTGGCGGTTTCTACGATCTCAGCAGCAGACTGATCGATCAACTTGTAATCGTAAGCCTTCAGACGGATGCGGATTTTCTGGTTTTTCATGGGTAATCCTAAAGAACGATATAAGTGGGGCCTTTTTGACCGGGTTTATCGATTACTCGAAGAAACGCTGACTAAAAAGCACCCCTTTTGGGGGTAGCAAAGACGCGGCGGGAAGGTTTGCACCTTCACACCGCGATCAAGGCTTATTACTTGATGATTTTTGCAACCACGCCAGCGCCAACGGTACGGCCGCCTTCGCGAATAGCGAAGCGCAGACCTTCTTCCATGGCGATAGGAGCGATCAGGGACACTTTCATCGAAATGTTGTCGCCTGGCAGAACCATTTCCTTGTCTTCTGGCAGCTCGATGGTGCCGGTCACGTCAGTTGTACGGAAGTAGAACTGAGGACGGTAGCCCTTGAAGAAAGGAGTGTGACGACCACCCTCTTCTTTGGACAGAATGTACACCTCGGCGTCGAAGTCCGTGTGTGGCTTGATCGAGCCTGGCTTGGCCAGAACCTGACCACGTTCCACGTCTTCACGCTTGGTACCACGCAGCAGCAGACCGACGTTATCGCCAGCTTCGCCCTGGTCCAGCAGTTTGCGGAACATTTCAACGCCGGTACAAATGGTCTTGACCGTGTCTTTGATACCCACGATTTCGATTTCTTCGCCGACTTTGATGATGCCGCGCTCAATACGACCGGTCACAACCGTACCACGGCCGGAGATCGAGAACACGTCTTCAACAGGCATCAGGAACGTACCGTCAACGGCACGCTCAGGCGTAGGAATGTAGCTGTCCAGCGCTTCGGCCAGAGCCAGAACGGCTTGGCTGCCCAGTGGGCCTTCGTCGCCTTCCAGAGCCAGTTTGGCCGAACCCTTGATGATCGGGGTGTCGTCGCCAGGGAAGTCGTACTTGGACAACAGTTCACGAACTTCCATTTCAACCAGTTCGATCAGCTCTTCGTCATCAACCATGTCGGCCTTGTTCAGGAACACGATGATGTAAGGAACGCCAACCTGACGGCTCAGCAGGATGTGCTCGCGAGTCTGGGGCATTGGGCCGTCAGCAGCCGAGCAAACCAGAATAGCGCCGTCCATCTGGGCAGCACCGGTAATCATGTTCTTGACGTAGTCAGCGTGGCCGGGGCAGTCAACGTGAGCGTAGTGACGGTTAGGCGTTTCGTACTCAACGTGCGACGTGCTGATGGTGATACCACGTGCTTTTTCTTCAGGGGCGTTGTCGATCTGCGAGTAATCGCGCGCTTCGCCGCCGTATGCCTTGGACAGAACCGTGCAGATTGCAGCGGTCAGAGTGGTTTTACCGTGGTCAACGTGACCGATAGTACCGACGTTGACGTGCGGTTTAGTCCGTTCAAACTTACCTTTTGCCATGATTTATCCCAATTATGTTTTACAGGAAAACAAAAAAATTGTTGAGCAGCCCGCCATAGGGCGGGCTGATATTGCTATTACTTACCGCGAGCGCTGATCACTTCGTCAGCCACGTTCTTTGGAGCTTCAGCATATTGCTTGAATTCCATCGTGTACGTAGCGCGACCTTGTGTTTGCGAACGCAGGCTGGTCGAGTAACCGAACATCTCGGCCAGAGGAACCTCGGCCTTGATGACCTTGCCACCACCAACCATATCGTCCATACCCTGAACCATACCGCGACGGGAGGACAAGTCACCCATCACTGTACCGGCGTATTCCTCAGGGGTTTCAACTTCTACAGCCATGGTGGGCTCCAGCAGAACTGGGGCAGCCTTGCGCATACCATCCTTGAAGGCCATCGAAGCGGCCATACGGAAGGCGTTTTCGTTCGAGTCCACATCGTGGTACGAACCGAAGAACAGCGTAGCCTTGACGTCAACCACTGGGTAGCCAGCGACCACACCTGCGGACAGGGTTTCGCGAATACCTTTTTCAACGGCAGGAATGAATTCGCGAGGAACCACACCGCCCTTGATGGCGTCAACGAACTCAAAGCCACCGCCTGCTTCCAGGGGCTCCAGCTTGAGGACAACGTGACCGTACTGACCACGACCACCGGACTGTTTGACGAATTTACCTTCGATTTCGTCGCAAGTCTTGCGGATGGTTTCGCGGTAAGCCACTTGTGGTTTACCCACGTTGGCTTCCACGCCGAATTCACGGCGCATGCGGTCTACCAGAACTTCCAGGTGCAGCTCGCCCATACCGGAAATAATGGTCTGGCCGGATTCTTCGTCGCTGCTGACGCGGAAAGAAGGATCTTCCTGAGCCAGACGGGACAAGGCCACGCCCATTTTTTCCTGGTCGGACTTGGTTTTTGGTTCCACAGCCTGCGAAATCACGGGCTCTGGGAACTCCATGCGTTCCAGAATGATGTGCTGACCGGCGTCACACAGGGTTTCACCTGTGGTCACGTCTTTCAGACCCACCACGGAAGCGATGTCACCAGCAACCAGTTCTTTCAGCTCGGCACGGTTGTTTGCGTGCATCTGCAAGATACGGCCGATACGCTCTTTCTTGCCCTTGATAGGGTTGTAGACCGTGTCGCCCGAACGCAGAACGCCCGAGTAAACGCGTACGAAAGTCAATTGACCAACAAAGGGGTCAGTCATCAGCTTGAACGCCAGAGCGGACATTGGCTCTTCGTCGCTGGCTTTACGATGAATGACTTCACCGTCATCGTCCGTACCTTCGACAGGTGGAATATCCACTGGCGATGGCAGGTAATCGATCACGGCGTCCAGCATGCGCTGTACACCCTTGTTCTTGAACGCGGTACCGCACAGCATTGGCTGAATTTCGCAGGCAATGGTACGTGTACGCAGACCCAGGTTGATGTCCTCTTCGGAGAGGTCACCGTTTTCCAGGTACTTGTTCATCAGGTCTTCGCTGGCTTCAGCAGCCGACTCGACCATTTTTTCACGCCATTCTTCAGCCGAAGCTTGCAGCTCGGCAGGAATGTCGGTGTATTCAAACTTCACGCCGTTGCTGGCTTGATCCCAGATGATTGCTTTCATCTTGATCAGGTCAACCACGCCTTGGAAATCTTCTTCAGCGCCGATCGGGATAACGACAGGCACGGGGTGGGCTTTCAGACGCAGCTTGAGCTGGTCGTAAACCTTGAAGAAGTTAGCGCCAGTACGGTCCATCTTGTTGATGAAAGCCAGACGAGGCACACCGTATTTGTTGGCTTGACGCCATACGGTTTCCGACTGAGGCTGAACACCACCCACCGCGCAGTACACCATGCAAGCGCCGTCCAGCACGCGCATGGAACGCTCAACTTCAATAGTGAAGTCAACGTGGCCGGGGGTATCAATGATGTTGATACGGTGTTCTGGGTAATTGCCCGCCATACCACGCCAGAAAGCAGTGGTAGCAGCCGAGGTAAT
Organism: Alcaligenes sp. NLF5-7; assembly: GCF_024266725.1. Taxonomy (NCBI): domain Bacteria; kingdom Pseudomonadati; phylum Pseudomonadota; class Betaproteobacteria; order Burkholderiales; family Alcaligenaceae; genus Alcaligenes; species Alcaligenes sp. NLF5-7. The sequence continues at coordinate 1,766,383 of NZ_CP100755.1, read as the reverse complement.
GGTGATCCCGCGCTCTTGCTCTTGCTCCATCCAGTCCATGGTGGCCGAACCTTCGTGGGTTTCGCCCAGTTTGTGGTTCACACCGGTGTAGAACAGGATGCGCTCGGTAGTGGTCGTTTTCCCGGCGTCGATGTGAGCCGAGATACCGATGTTGCGATAGCGCTGAATAGGGGTTTTGCGGGCCATGGTTATATGTCCTCAGATTACCAACGGAAATGGCTGAATGCTTTGTTAGCATCGGCCATCTTGTGCGTGTCTTCACGCTTTTTCATTGCACCGCCACGGCCTTCAGCCGCATCGGACAATTCGCCGGCCAGGCGCAAGTCCATCGATTTTTCACCGCGCTTTTTAGCGGCTTCACGCACCCAGCGCATGGCCAGAGCCAAACGACGCACGGGACGCACTTCGACAGGTACCTGGTAGTTAGCGCCACCAACACGGCGGCTCTTCACTTCAACAACAGGTTTTACATTATTGATGGCAGCATTAAACACTTCGAGCGGATCTTTGCCGGTTTTCTGCGCAATTTGTTCCAGCGCGCCATAAACAATACGTTCGGCAACAGCTTTCTTGCCGGACAGCATGACCACGTTCATGAACTTGGCCAGCTCAACGCTGCCAAATTTCGGGTCAGGTAGGATTTCACGTTTGGGTACTTCGCGACGGCGAGGCATTTTTATTTCCTTGTGACTATTCAGTTGAACCGCTTTTCGCGGTCTCGGTCATTCATGACAAATGACCACTTACCTACCATGGCACTCAGGCCACGGTTGCACGGATCCAGACCAGGGAACTGATCAATGGATACATGGATTACTTGGGACGCTTGGCGCCGTACTTGGAGCGGGCTTGTTTACGATCCTTGACGCCTTGCAGGTCAAGAGCACCGCGAACAATGTGGTAACGCACACCTGGCAAGTCTTTAACACGACCACCACGGACGAGAACGACCGAGTGCTCTTGCAGGTTGTGGCCTTCACCACCGATGTAAGAAATGACTTCGAAGCCGTTGGTCAGACGCACTTTGGCGACTTTACGCAGAGCGGAGTTAGGCTTCTTGGGGGTCGTGGTGTATACACGGGTGCAAACACCGCGGCGTTGTGGGCAGTTCTCGAGCGCAGGGCTCTTGCTGCTAACGCGGCTGACTTCGCGCGGTTTACGCACGAGCTGGCTAATGGTTGGCATGACCTTTACGTATCCTATAACGTACTTTACGTACTGGTTGACGTATATGTTTTGAAAAACGCCGTCCAGTTGGCGGGTGTTGAAACCCTGGACCGGAAGCGGCATTGCGCAATACCACTCCCCATAAAACACGAAAAAGAGCGGTCTTGCACATGGCTTGGGCTTGATTTCAAGCACTAAAAAAGTGCCCGCAGCCCCTAAATTCAGGGCTGCCATCAAATTACTGCAAGGTGTACCGGCAAAGGATCCTTAAAGTAAGCTCTAAAATTTACCACAGTAAACCCTTATAGGTCAACGATTTGGACACCAATCCGGCAGTTTCCCGTTGTCACGGCACACGCATGGAAGCACTTGGTCACTCGCTATCTACATATCGTTATACTGCAGGGCTATTGCACTTCTGCGACAAGGACAATACCCATGATCATCGCTTCCCTGGAAGACGACCTCGTCCAGGCTGAACTGATTGCCCGGATCCTGACCGAGGCTGGCTATGAATGTCGCTCCTTTCATCAAGGAAAGGACCTGCTGGCCGCTCTGGCCAAGCCACATAATTTCGGTTTATTGCTACTGGACTGGGAACTGCCGGACGTCAGCGGCCTGGATGTGTTGCGTTGGGTTCGCACCACACTGGGCCATGCCCTGCCCGTCATATTCCTGACCAGCCGTACCCAGGAAGAGGATCTGGTCACGGGTTTGCAGGCCGGAGCCGACGACTATATTAATAAGCCCGTACGCAAGGGAGAGCTGGTTGCGCGCGTCAATGCCGCTGTGCGCCGTCTGGATCTGAGCACCTCGGCCACTCAGGACAGCCGCTTTTCGTTTGCAGGCTACGACATCTTTCCTGAACAAGGCCATATTGTGCTGAACGGTGAAACCGTTACCCTGGCGCCCAAAGAATTTGAGTTGGCCCTTTTACTGTTTCGCAACCCCGGCCGCCTGTTCTCGCGTGATGTTTTAAGCTCCGCGGTCTGGAACCGGGAAATTCCGGCCACCTCCCGTACGCTGGACACTCATCTGTCCAACATACGCCGTAAACTCCAGTTGCGACCCGAGAACGGGGTACGCCTGACGGCGTCTTACGCCCTGGGCTATCGCCTTGAACTTTTGACCGACCCTAGCTGATTTCTATGATTACTTTGCGTATCGCCGCGCCTCTCGTTTGCGGCCTGATTTGGGGTGGCGTCGTGTCAGCCCAACCTTCTGGCGCCCGCGGCGAAAATTTTGTCTATAAAGTGCTGGCCGGTGACACCTTGCTGGGCATCTCCCAGACCTATACCCGCCAGGACCGCAACTGGTCCGAAATTCAGCGACTGAACGCGGTGGCCGATCCCTACCGTCTACCTATCGGCAAAGAACTGCACATTCCATTTCGCATGATTCCGGAAGTGCCCGCCCCCGCCCGTATCACTCACCAGACCGGCCAAATTCTTGTGAACGGTCAAGCACTGGGTGCAGGAACGACTCATTTGCAAGAAGGCGACCTGATCCGAACAGGCAGCAATGGCTACCTGACGCTGGAGTTGCAAGACGGCAGCCAACTGAGCGTACCCGCACAGGCATCCTTGAGCGTGGCCCGCATGCGTGCCTTTGAAGGCACCGGCCTGACCGACTCGATCATCGCTCTGGACGATGGCGACGTGGAATCACGCGTTTCCCCGGAAAAAACCGGCGTAGGTCGCTTTGAAGTCCGCACCCCTGTCAGCATTACCGGTGTCCGTGGCACCGAATTGCGTGTGCGTACTCAACAAGGCGTGGCTCACAGCGAAGTGCTGGAAGGCCGCGCTGAATTGGGAACCCAGCAACGCAGCACCCCCACCGCCCTGAAGCAGAATCAAGGGGCCGCTGTAGGCACAGATGGCAATATCATGGCGCTGGAGCCATTGTTGCCCGCTCCGCAGATCTCCACGCCCGAGCGTCGCGGTGGCCAATGGAACAGCACGATTCAGGTCGTGCCCGGTGCCCAGGCCTATCTGGTCCAGACCTCTACCGACCCGCAAGGTGCCAAGCTGCTGTCGCGTAACATTACGACAGATACGGATATTCAGTTCGGTGCCTCGCGCCCTGGCACGTACTACGTTACCGTTCGTGCCATTGACCGCCATGGTCTGATGGGCCCGGACACGATCGAAAGCTTTGAAGGCGCAGCCAGCCTGACCAGCTCGGATGGCCAAGCCGTGGTCAGCAATTTTGGCGATCCAATCCTGCTGTCTCAGTTCGAGTAGCTAAACGGCGTACGGCATGAGCAGCCCGGCCCCCAGAAACAGCAAGCTACTCTCTGACCGGATTCGGAAAGAGTGGCATCTGGTTTCGGGCTTGCTGATGCTGCTGACCTTATTGTTCAGCTCCCTGCGTGACGACTTCGCGCTGGGCAAGCTGAACAACCTGATTTACGACTTCACCATGGCAGCCGCTCTTCCACAGGCTGCGCCCCCGGATATTGTCATTGTCGCCATCGACGACTACAGCATCGCCAACCTGGGCTTTTGGCCTTGGCGACGCATCAACCATGCCCAACTGCTAGGCCGTCTCGAACAGGCTCGTGCTGTCGGCATCGATCTGGTTTTTCAGGAACCCAACCCGGCTTACCCCGATGATGACCTGACTCTATCCGAGGCCATACATCATCACGGACGCGTTGTGCTGCCAATGATCTATGACACTCAGCGGCAGGCCGTGCATACCGCCATTCCCGTGCTCAGCCAGGCAGCCCAGGCGTCGGGCTACATCAATATCGAACCTGATTCAGATGGGGTAGTGCGACGTGTCGCCCTGCAGCAGACTACCCCCTTGGGCCGTGTGCTGCCGCACTTCACGATTGCCATGTTGATGACAGGCGGAGATGTGGATCTGGCCCTGCAAGCTCTGGACTCCAGTCAGAAAGACATTCCCCACATTCCCTTTCTGGGCCGCAGCGGCCACTTTCGGACCGTGCCTTACTTCAATGTCCTGAACGGTGATATTCCGCCCTCTTTCTTCAAGGATAAGTATGTGCTGGTAGGAGCCTGGGGCAGTGGACTGGGCGATACCTTTCCTACCCCTTTGTCCAAAGCCGGCATGAGCAGCATGTCGGGCGTGGAGATCCTGGCCAATACCTTGCAAGCCGTACGCAGCAATCATTGGGTGCGCACCCCACCGGCCTGGTTCATTGCGCTGGCCAGTTGCCTGCCAGTCCTGCTGGCATGTCAGGTTCTGATCTATCTGTCGCCACGCGCCACCTTGCTCAGCCTGATCGGGCTGGTCTTTGCGATCCTGCTGGTGAACTGGATCGCCATGCATGGCTTCAATCTGTGGATTCCGCCACTGGCCAGCCTGATTACTGTTCTGTTGGCCTACCCGCTATGGCACTGGCGCAGTCAGGAAGCTGCCCTGAATCAGGTGACCGAAGAACTGAACAAGCTGCAGCTGGAATACCCGGATGTCAGAACTGCTCTGAACGAGCGCCTATCGGGCTTAAGTACACGTAATCTGCCTCATCGTCTGACCCAGCTACATAAATCCATCAATCTGTTGCGCCAGGCCCAGACCAAGCGTGAAGAGACCTTGCGCTTCATTTCGCATGATATGCGGGCGCCCCAGAACTCCATCCTGGCACTAACGAGCTTGCAACGTCAGGATGACAGCAAGCTGCCGCCAGATCAGTTTCTGCACAAGATGGAAGGCTATGCCGAACAAACGCTGGAACTGGTGGACAACTTCATTAGTCTGGCACGGGCCGAGGCCATGGAAATGGTACTGAGCCCGCTGAACCTGTTTGATCTGTTGGCAGACTGTCTGGATGACGCTTGGGCCAGCGCCAGCAAGCGCTCTATCAGCCTGAACTTGAACGACTCGGAGCTGGTCTGGGTGAACGGCAATGCGCCCATGCTGCGCCGCGCCTTTACCAACCTGATTCAAAACGCCATCAAGTACGGACCGGATGGCAACCAGATTGATATAGACCTTGTGCTGGGCAACAACAGCGTTCAGGTATTCGTCAAAGATCAGGGCTGGGGAATTCCGGCAGAAAATCAGGCGACTATTTTTGAGCCTTATCATCGAGCCCACGAAAATACCGAAGGTGCACCTTCGGGTAGCGGACTAGGTTTGGCCTTTGTGAAAACCGTGATCAACAAACACGGCGGGGATATTGTCCTGGACAGCACGCGTAAGCAAGGCTGTACCTTTATCGTCTCCCTGGCCACGATTGCTATCTCCGATGAAGACTGAATTCTGGCGCGATGCCGCCCTGCCCTATGTAGAAAGCCGACGTGCCTGCAACAGCCGGATCTGCTATCAGGAGCACAGCCACCCCCCACCTACTCGATTGGCGCCGTTGATGGCGGTGGCAGCGTCTTTACGGGCGCACCCGGCGGCCCGGTCCAGCTTGCACCTGGGTCTGTGGTCTTTGTCCCCGCGCACCGCAGCCATGCCTGCAATCCGTTGCCAGATCAGTCCTGGAGCTATCAGATGCTGCATCTGGATGCGGGGTGGCTGGAGCAACTTTGGCAGGAAAGTACAGAGTTCAGACTTCAAGCCCAGGAGCCCATCCGCGTTAGTCACGAGCCACTGCTTTATGCAGCCTACTGTGACTTGAACTCGCTCTTGTTTTCAGCCGCTCCTCTACTGAGCAAAGAAGCAGCCCTGATCGACTTTTTGCTGCACCACGGCTCAGCCCAATCCCAGCCTTTGGCACCCGCTCCCCCACCTAGCCCCATCTTGCAGAAAACCCTGGATCGCTGGGTTGAAGGCCAATTAGCCACTATCCCCCTGCAAGAACTTGCTCGAGAAACCGGTTTTAGCCGCTACCAGCTGATTCGCGCCTTTCGTCGCCATACCGGCCTGACTCCACAGCGCTGGCAATTGAATCAACGTATCAACCTGGCCCGAAACGCCCTGCGCCAAGGCGACGAACTGGCTGATATTGCCTATCGCCTGGGCTTTGCCGACCAAAGTCATTTTCAGCGTGTCTTCAAGCACTACACCGGTGTCACTCCGGGCCAGTACCGCAGCTAAAGCGCGCGCACTTTTATTCAATACGGCACCCACGCTTCTGGTCACACTGCAGTTTTGCTTCTGGACGTACCGCCGTGTCCTTGTTCTTACTGATCGCCAGCACCCATTTCCTGGCCCTGCTTTCCCCCGGCCCCGATTTTTTCCTGATCGCCCGCAGCACCCTGGCCCATGGACGCTGGGTCGCAAGCGGAGCCTGTGCCGGTGTCGCCCTGGCCAATGGCCTGTACATCAGCCTGGCACTAACGGGCTTTGCCCGGATAAGCACTGGCAGCCCTCTCTTTGTGCTGCTACAGGGCGCTGGAGGGCTGTATTTACTGTACTTGGGCGTGAAATTCCTGCAGGTGGCCCATCACACTACTGGGCAATGGATCAAGGCCTCTGAAGCCTCTACAGGCGGCTGGTGGCATCACGCTCTGCTTGGCCTGCTCTCGGGGCTGCTGAATCCCAAGAACGCCTTGTTTTACGCCAGCCTGGCCTCTGTACTGGCCAGTAGCCGCGCTGGTACGGGCCTGCATATCTTGCTGGGTCTGTGGATGTTTTTAATTGTTTTACTCTGGGACTTGTTCATCACCGTTCTGATCGGGCACCCGCTCTGGCAGCAGCGTATACAAAAGCACTTGCCACGTATCGAACAGCTCTGTGGCCTGCTGTTGTGCCTGATCGCCGCTGCCGCCCTCTTCAACGTGGCTCAACACTTGGTCACAAACTAAACATTCCGAAAAGTGAAACCTGATCTGCACCGCCGTCAAGCTCTCTGAAGGTGATAGAGTGAGGCTGTTAGAGCCACATCAAACGATGGGAAAACAAATCATTTACGGTCTCGGACGCGGCGATATAAGCCGGTAAAATAGTCCGGGTCTTTGTTTTGTTAAGCACCTTGAGTGCGCTACAGTCTATGCTGTAAGACCGGAACAACACCCCCGTGTCCCGTTCCTTTTTTTGTCAGTTTTCAAGGAGTTACTAGAATGTTTGCCAAAATCGCTTTCACAGCCGTTCTTGGATTGGCCAGCGTGCCTGCTTTTGCTGCTTGCGACGTTACCATCGAAGGCAATGACTCCATGCAGTTCAACACCAAGAGCATCGTTGTTGACAAGACATGCAAGGAATTCACAATCAACCTGAAACATACTGGCAAGCTGCCTAAAGCAGCCATGGGCCACAACGTCGTTATCTCGAAGAAAGCCGATGAAAGCGCTGTTGCTACCGATGGCATGAAAGCCGGTCTGGACAACAACTACGTTAAAGCCGGTGACGAGCGCGTGATCGCTCACACTGACGTGATCGGCGGCGGTGAAAGCACCTCCGTAACCTTTGACGTCTCCAAGCTGAAAGAAGGCGAAGACTACGCATTCTTCTGCTCCTTCCCAGGTCACTGGAGCATCATGACTGGCGAAATCAAGCTGGGTAGCTAAGCGCATCCGCTTGTAGCCGCCAGGCGGCCATAAAAAATCCCCACGTGGCCTGGCCATGTGGGGATTTTTTTTAGCTCGAGCTATCTGGTTTTAACCGACTACCTGAAGGTAGCGGCCCACCCTGGATAAACAGGGTGGGGAACCACCAAGTCTTGCTTATTCCTGATCGCCCTCTGGGGCTGCAGGTTGCTGCTCGGGCTCGGAGGCGCCGGACACAAAGACCGGGTCTTCCGAAGGCTCAGGAGCCGACGCAAACGGGTTTTCCAGTTCACGGGCTGCTTTGCGCTCTGCCACTTCAAAGGCTTCTTTTTCCTTGCGGGCGGAATGGAAGGCCATACCGGTACCAGCAGGAATCAGACGACCCACGATCACGTTTTCTTTCAGACCACGCAGATCGTCGGTTTTGCCCATGATGGCCGCTTCAGTCAACACGCGGGTGGTTTCCTGGAAGGAAGCCGCCGAGATGAAGGAGTCGGTCGACAGCGAGGCCTTGGTAATACCCAGCAGCACGTTTTCGTACGTAGCTGGAATACCGTTTTCGGCCAGAACGCGATCGTTCTCGTTCAACAGTTCGGAGCGTTCAACCTGTTCACCCGTGATGAAGTTAGTATCACCGGCATCCACAATGTTCACGCGGCGCAGCATCTGACGAACAATCACTTCAATGTGCTTGTCGTTGATCTTCACACCCTGCAGACGGTAAACGTCCTGCACTTCGTTAACAATGTAGTTGGCCAGCTTCTCGATACCCTTCAAGCGCAGGATGTCGTGCGGATCGGCTGGGCCGTCCACAATCATCTCGCCCTTGTTCACCACTTGACCGTCGTGAGCCAGAACCTGTTTTTCCTTCGGAATCAGGAACTCGTGGCTGACGCCGTCCAGGTCGGTAATGACCAGACGCTGTTTGCCCTTGGTGTCCTTACCGAAGGAAACCGTACCCGTAACTTCGGCCAGCAGGCCGGCGTCCTTGGGCGAACGAGCTTCGAACAGTTCGGCCACACGTGGCAGACCACCGGTAATGTCTCGAGTCTTTTGCGATTCCTGGGGAATACGCGCCAGAATCTCACCCACGGACACTTGCTGACCGTCGCGAACGGTAATCAACGCGCCCACCGGGAAGGAGATATTGACCATGTGATCGGTACCAGCGATCTTGATCTCCTGACCTTGCTCGTTCAGCAGCTTGATCTGAGGACGCATGGTGATCTTGCCACCACGTGTCTTGGGAGTGATCACAACCAGAGTCGACAGACCGGTCACTTCGTCCACCTGACGAGCCACGGTCACGCCTTCTTCGATGTTCTCGAAGCGAACGGTACCGGTGTACTCGGACACGATAGGACGGGTCAGCGGATCCCAGCTTGCCAGACGCTGGCCAGCCTTGATGGCTTCACCATCGCCCACCGTAATGGTGGCACCGTAAGGCACTTTGTGGCGTTCACGTTCACGACGGTTGTCGTCAAAAATAACGATTTCACCGGAACGGGAGATCGCAACGCGTTCGCCCTTGGCGTTGGTCACATAACGCAGACCAATTTCAAAACCGACCGTACCAGCCGTCTTGGTTTCCACCGAGCTTGCCAGCGCTGCACGCGAAGCCGCACCACCAATGTGGAACGTACGCATGGTCAGCTGGGTACCCGGTTCACCGATGGACTGCGCAGCGATAACACCGATGGCTTCACCACGGTTAACCAGCATACCGCGGCCCAGATCGCGGCCGTAGCAGCTTGCGCACAAGCCGTGACGGGTTTCGCAAGTCAGCGGAGTGCGGATCTTGACTTCATCAATACCCAGGTTGTCGATCAGGTCGACCAGGTCCTCGTTCAGCAAGGTGCCGGCGGGGATAACCAGTTCCTGATTGTCAGGGTTGACGATGTCGGTCGAGGCCACACGGCCCAGAATCAGATCGCGCAGGGGCTCGATAACCTCACCACCATCCAGGATGGCTTTCATGGTGTAGCCGCCCTTGGTACCGCAATCGTCTTCGGTAATGACCAGATCTTGAGTCACGTCGACCAGACGACGAGTCAGGTAACCGGAGTTAGCCGTCTTCAAGGCCGTGTCGGCCAGACCCTTACGAGCACCGTGAGTCGAAATAAAGTACTGCAGTACGTTCAGACCTTCACGGAAGTTCGCGGTAATAGGCGTTTCAATAATGGAGCCATCAGGCTTGGCCATCAGACCACGCATACCAGCCAGCTGACGAATCTGTGCAGCCGAACCACGAGCACCGGAGTCCGCCATCATGTAGATGGAGTTGAAGGACTCTTGACGTACTTCTTCACCAAAGCGGTTGATCACTGGCTCGGAAGCCAGCTGTTCCATCATGGCCTTACCCACGCGGTCACCGGCTTTGCCCCAGATGTCCACTACGTTGTTGTAGCGTTCCTGAGCGGTCACCAGACCCGAAGAGTACTGCTTGTCAATTTCTTTAACTTCGTTGCTAGCCTGAGCCAGGATGCTTTCCTTGACGACAGGCACAACCATGTCATTCATGGCGATGGAAATACCACCACGAGTTGCCAGACGGAAACCGGACTGCATCAACTTGTCGGCAAAAATCACGGTGGCACGCAGGCCGCAGCGACGGAAGGACTGGTTGATCAGACGCGAAATTTCTTTCTTCTTCAACGCACGGTTCAGTGCGGTGAAAGGCATGCCCTTGGGCAGAATTTCTGACAGCAAGGCACGGCCAGCAGTCGTTTCGTAACGCTTGATGGTCTTGACCCACTCACCGTCTTCGCCCTTCTCGAATTCTTCGATACGGACGGTCAGACGAGTTTGCAGCTCGACTTCCTTGTTGTCGTAAGCGCGCTGAACTTCAGCCACGTCGGCCATGAACAAGCCTTCGCCCTTGCCGTTTACCAGTTCGCGGGTCGCATAGTACAGACCCAACACGATATCCTGGGAAGGAACGATGGATGGTTCGCCGTTGGCGGGGAACAGCACGTTGTTGGAGGCCAGCATCAAAGTGCGCGCTTCCAGCTGGGCTTCCAGCGACAGCGGCACGTGAACGGCCATCTGGTCACCGTCAAAGTCAGCGTTAAAGGCGGCACACACCAGAGGGTGCAGCTGAATCGCTTTACCTTCGATCAGGACCGGTTCAAAAGCCTGAATACCCAAACGGTGCAGCGTAGGCGCACGGTTCAGCATCACGGGATGCTCGCGGATCACCTCTTCGAGGATGTCCCACACCACCGGTTCCTGGCTTTCCACCAACTTCTTGGCTGCCTTGATGGTCGTAGCCAGACCCATCAATTCCAGACGGTTGAAGATGAACGGCTTGAACAGTTCCAGCGCCATCAGTTTGGGCAGACCGCACTGGTGCAGCTTCAACTGAGGACCCACTACAATCACGGAACGACCGGAGTAGTCCACGCGCTTGCCCAGCAGGTTCTGACGGAAACGACCGCTCTTGCCCTTGATCATGTCGGCCAGGGACTTCAGTTGACGCTTGTTGGCGCCGGTCATGGCTTTACCGCGACGACCGTTATCCAGCAAGGAGTCCACGGACTCTTGCAGCATACGTTTTTCGTTGCGCAAGATGATGTCCGGTGCCTTCAGTTCCAGCAGACGCTTCAAACGGTTATTACGGTTGATAACGCGGCGGTACAGATCGTTCAGGTCGGAAGTCGCAAAGCGGCCGCCGTCCAGTGGTACCAGCGGACGCAGGTCCGGTGGCAGCACGGGCAGCACTTCCATGATCATCCAGTCTGGCTTGATGCCGGATTTCTGGAAGCCTTCCAGCACTTTCAAACGCTTGGAGATCTTCTTGATCTTGGCATCCGAGCCGGTGGCTTTCAGTTCGGCACGCAGGCGCTCGACTTCGCGATCGATGTCGATCGTACGCAGCAGTTCGCGCACCGCTTCCGCGCCCATCAGGGCGTGGAAGTCGTCACCGTACTCTTCAGTCTTGGCCAGGAAATCGTCATCGGACATGATCTGACCGCGCTTGAGCGGGGTCATGCCAGGTTCGATTACGCACCATGCTTCAAAGTACAGCACGCGCTCGATGTCACGCAGTGTCATGTCCAGCACCATGCCCAGACGGGATGGCAGGCTCTTCAGGAACCAGATGTGAGCAACCGGGCAGGCCAGTTCAATGTGACCCATACGCTCGCGACGCACCTTGGAGACGGTGACTTCAACGCCACACTTCTCGCAGATGACGCCACGGTGCTTCAGGCGCTTGTACTTGCCGCACAGACATTCGTAGTCCTTGATGGGACCAAAAATCTTGGCGCAGAACAGACCATCGCGCTCGGGTTTGAACGTGCGATAGTTGATGGTCTCTGGCTTGCGGACTTCACCGAAAGACCAGGACCGGATTTTCTCGGGCGAGGCGATGCCGATCTTGATGGCATCGAACTGCTCGTCCTGAGTGACTTGTTTAAAGAGATCGAGTAGCGCTTTCATTATTTACGCTCCAAATCCATGTCCAGGGACAAGGAACGGATTTCCTTGACCAGAACGTTAAAGGACTCCGGCATACCGGCGTCGATCACGTGGTCACCCTTGACAATATTCTCGTAGACCTTGGTACGGCCGGCGATGTCGTCGGATTTAACCGTGAGCATTTCCTGCAGGGTGTAGGCGGCGCCATACGCTTCCAGCGCCCAGACTTCCATCTCCCCGAAACGCTGACCACCGAACTGCGCCTTACCACCCAGCGGCTGCTGAGTAACCAGGGAGTACGGACCTGTCGAACGAGCGTGCATCTTGTCATCGACCAGGTGATGCAGCTTCAGGTAGTGCATGTAGCCTACGGTGACCATACGCTCAAAGGCTTCGCCGGTACGACCGTCAAACAGGCGAACCTGCGTGCGGTGTGGTGCCAGCTGCAGTTTTTCGGCGATGTCGTCAGGGTAGGCCAGACGCAACATCTGGTCGATTTCCTGCTCGGTTGCACCGTCGAACACTGGCGTAGCCAATGGCAGACCTTTCTGCAAGTTGGTGGCCATGTTCATCACTTCGTCGTCAGTCAACTCGTTGATGCGAGTCTTCTTGCCGGCAGTGTTGTAGACCTTGTCCAGGAACGCGCGCAGTTCGGAAACCTGCACGTTCTTTTCTTCTTGCATCATGTCGTTGATGCGGTGGCCAATACCCTTGGCAGCCCAACCCAGGTGAACTTCCAGAACCTGACCCACGTTCATACGCGAAGGCACGCCCAGCGGGTTCAGAACGATGTCCACAGGGGTACCGTCAGCCATGTGCGGCATGTCTTCCACGGGAACGATGCGGGAAACCACACCCTTGTTACCGTGACGGCCAGCCATCTTGTCACCAGGCTGCAGACGACGCTTAACAGCCAGGTAAACCTTGACCATCTTCAGCACGCCAGGAGGCAACTCGTCGCCTTGGGTGAGCTTCTTGCGCTTTTCTTCAAAAGCCAAGTCGAACTGGTGACGCTTTTGCTCCAAGGATTCCTTGGTGTGCTCCAGCACCAGTGCGTGTTGCTCGTCAGCCAGACGAATGTCGAACCACTGCCAGCGATCCAGATCGTTCAGGTAGTCAGCGGTCAGCTCGGTGCCCTTGGGCAGCTTGCGTGGACCACCGTTGACGGTTTTGCCGACCAGGAACTTCAAGGCACGGTCAAAGGCGTCGTCTTCAACGATTTGCAGCTGGTCGTTCAGGTCCTGACGGTAGCGACGCAGTTCATCATCAATGATGGACTGAGCACGCTTGTCACGCTCGATACCTTCACGGGTAAAGACTTGAACGTCGATCACCGTACCGACCATGCCCGAAGGCACGCGCAGGGAGGTGTCTTTAACGTCAGAGGCTTTTTCACCAAAAATGGCGCGCAGCAGCTTTTCTTCCGGAGTCAGCTGAGTTTCACCCTTGGGTGTCACTTTACCGACCAGCACGTCGTCGGCACGCACTTCGGCACCGATGTACACAATGCCGGAATCGTCCAGACGGTTCAGCTGAATTTCGGACAGGTTGCTGATATCGCGGGTGATATCCTCAGGTCCCAGCTTCGTGTCACGGGCAACAACCGTCAACTCTTCGATGTGAACCGACGTGTAACGATCGTCAGCCACGACCTTCTCGGAGATCAGAATCGAGTCCTCGAAGTTGTAGCCGTTCCAGGGCATGAAGGCGATCAGCATGTTCTGACCCAGAGCCAATTCGCCCAGGTCAGTCGATGCGCCGTCAGCCAGCACGTCACCACGAGCCACGATATCGCCACGTTTGACGATAGGACGCTGGTTGATGTTGGTGTTCTGGTTGGAACGGGTGTACTTGGTCATGTTGTAGATATCTACACCGACCTCGCCAGCCACGTTCTCGTCATCGTGTACGCGAATAACCACGCGCTGTGCGTCAACGTCTACAACCACACCGCCACGACGGGCCTGTACGGTGGTACCCGAGTCAACAGCAACAGTACGTTCGATACCGGTACCGACCAAAGGCTTCTCAGGGCGCAGGCAAGGAACTGCCTGACGCTGCATGTTGGCGCCCATCAGTGCTCGGTTAGCGTCATCGTGCTCCAGGAACGGAATCAGCGAAGCAGCCACAGACACGATCTGCGAAGGAGCCACGTCCATGTAATGGATGTTCTCTGGCGCAGTCATCATGGTTTCGCCAGCTTCACGGCAGGCAACCAGATCGTCAGCAAAAGCACCGTCTTCGGTCAACTCGGCGTTAGCCTGAGCGATGACGTAATTGCTTTCTTCAATAGCCGACAGGTAATCGATCTGTTCACTGACCTTGCCGTCAACAATCTTGCGGTAAGGCGTTTCCAGGAAGCCGTACTCGTTCAGACGAGCGTACAGCGCCATGGAGTTGATCAGACCAATGTTTGGACCTTCAGGCGTTTCAATCGGGCACACGCGACCGTAGTGGGTTGGGTGCACGTCGCGCACCTCAAAGCCAGCACGTTCACGAGTCAGACCACCAGGGCCCAGTGCCGAAACACGACGCTTGTGCGTGATCTCGGACAGCGGGTTGGTTTGGTCCATAAATTGCGACAGCTGGCTGGAACCGAAGAACTCCTTGACGGCCGCAGAGATGGGCTTGGAGTTGATCAGATCGTGCGGCATCAGGTTTTCGGTCTCGGCCTGGCCCAGACGTTCCTTGACAGCACGTTCCACACGCACCAGACCGGCGCGGAACTGGTTTTCGGCCAATTCGCCCACACAACGAACACGACGGTTACCCAGGTGATCGATATCGTCGATCTGACCGCGGCCGTTACGCAGATTCACCAGCACCTGAATGGTGTCCAGGATGTCTTCGTCGGTCAGGGTCATGGGACCTTCAATGCTGTCACCACGGCCCAGACGGCTGTTCACCTTCATGCGACCCACGCGCGACAAGTCGTAGGACTCTTCGCTGTAGAACAGACGGTTGAACAAAGCCTCAACCGCTTCTTCGGTTGGTGGCTCGCCGGGACGCATCATGCGATAGATCGCGATGCGGGCAGCATTGGAATCCGCTGTTTCGTCCGTGCGCAGGGTCAGGGAGATAAAGCCGCCCTGATCCAGTTCGTTGACGTACAGGGTCTCGAAATCACGCACATTGGCTGCGCGCATTTCAGCCAGAATGGATTCGGTAATTTCGTCGTTGGCGTTGGCAATCACCTCGCCGGTTTCGGCGTTGATGATGTTCTTGGCCAGCACACGACCCAGAAGGAAATCTTCCGGGATGGAAATGTATTCGATCTTGGCTGCTTGCAGGTCGCGCAAATGCTTGGCATTGATACGCTTGTCCTTTTCAACCAGTACGCGACCATCACGGTCGGTAATGTCGAAACGAGCAACCTCGCCCTTCCAGTGTTCTGGAACGAATTGCAGCTTGCCACCTTCCTGGTGCAGTTCGATGTGATCGAACTCGAAGAAGTGGGCCAGGATCTGTTCTGGCGTCAGGCCAATGGCCTTCAGCAAGATAGTCACAGGCATCTTGCGACGACGGTCGATACGGAAGAACAGAATGTCCTTGGGATCGAACTCGAAGTCCAGCCAGGAACCACGGTAAGGAATCACGCGAGCCGAGAACAGCAACTTGCCCGAGCTGTGCGTTTTACCGCGGTCGTGTTCAAAGAACACGCCGGGGGAACGGTGCAGCTGGGAAACGATGACTCGTTCGGTACCGTTGATCACAAAAGAGCCGTTATCAGTCATCAAGGGCATTTCGCCCATGTAGACTTCTTGCTCTTTTACTTCCTTGACGGTAGGCTTGCTCACCTCGCGGTCCATAAGGACCAGACGAACCTTCGCCCGCAAGGGGGAAGCATAGGTCAAACCACGAAGTTGACACTCTTTGACGTCGAACACCGGCTCGCCGAGCGTATAGCTCACGAACTCTAGCCGCGCCATTTGGTTATGGCTTACTATTGGAAATATGGAACTGAAAGCTTCCTGCAAGCCTTCAACCTTACGCTGAGAAGGCAGCGTGTCCTTCTGCAAGAAGGTTCTGAAAGAATGCAGCTGGGTAGCCAACAGGTAAGGAACCTGCTGTACGTCTTCACGTTTGGCGAAGCTCTTGCGTATGCGCTTTTTTTCGGTGTACGAATAAGGCATGAGCACTCCGACTCAAGGGTTACACGGACCGTCAACCACGGCCCTGGTTTACGACTCTAAAAAACCCGACTTTCTACAATACTAATTAAAAATCATGGGTTTTCTGGAAACGCAAAAGCCCGGGAAGGCTTGAAACGCATTCCCGGGCATCTATCGATACTCTTACTTGAGCTCGATCTTGGCGCCAGCTTCTTCCAGCTTCTTCTGAGCGTCTTCAGCATCAGCTTTGGACAAGCCTTCTTTAACAGCCTTAGGAGCACCGTCAACCAGGTCTTTGGCTTCTTTCAGGCCCAGACCGGTGATTTCGCGCACGACTTTAATGACGCTAACTTTGTTTGCGCCAACGTCAGCCAGGAACACGGTGAATTCGGTTTGCTCTTCAGCGGCAGCAGCAGCGCCACCAGCAGCAGGAGCTGCAACAGCAACAGCGGCGGCAGCAGCCGACACACCGAATTTTTCTTCCATTTCTTTGATCAGCTCGGACAATTCGAGCACGGACATTGCGCCGATGGCGTCAAGGATTTCAGCTTTAGTAGCCATTTTTAAGAACTCCAGATATTAGGTAAATGCCAGGTTTGGTTGTCGTTCGCAACGACGAAGTTTCCTGAAGGAAAACTGCTTACGCAGCTTCTTTCTGATCGCGCACAGCCGCCAGGCCGCGAACAAACTTGGTGGGAACTTCGTTAAGCGTACGCACAAAAGTAGCGATAGGTGCTTGCATGGTGCCCAGCAGTTTCGCCAGCAATTCTTCGCGCGAGGGCATTGTGGCCAGAGCCTTAACACCATCAGCATTCAGAACGCTATTGGGCAGCGCACCACCCATGATGACCAATTTGTCATTGGTCTTGGCAAAATCTGCAACGACTTTCGCCGCAGCAACGGGATCTTCACTGATGGCGTACATCAGAGGACCCACGAGCTGGCTGGAGATACCGTCAAACGAGGTACCTGCCAACGAACGACGAACCAGGGTGTTTTTCAACACACGCAGGTAGACGCCAGACTCACGCGCTTTTTTGCGCAATACGGTAGCAGAAGCGACGTCCAGACCACGGTACTCGGCGATAATGATCGATTGGGCCTTTGCCAGTTCGGCAGTGACTTCTTCGATGACTACCGCTTTCTCTTCACGATTGAGACTCACGGTTGAACACTCCTTCAAACGATGTCGGGAAGGCTTCCCAACATCAACCGAATGCGGCGCACCTGGACGAGTTCTATAACGAATTCTTCCACGGGCGCCGTCTACGTTGGATGGGACGTTCTGCCCCGATTAAGCAGTGAGATGACAAGTCAGCCAACTGCTCCAACGGTCTTTGACAGCAGTGACCCTGTAAACAGGATCACAGCCCAAAGTTCTTTTTTTCTAACTGTTGATTAAACAGTCAGAGATGCAATTTCAACACGTGCACCGCCACCCATGGTGGAGGACACGGCAACCTTGCGCAGGTAAACACCCTTGGCAGCGGCTGGACGAGCCTTGTTCAAGGCGTCAACCAAAGCAGCCAGGTTGGTCTGCAGCTGTTCAACGTTGAACGAAGCGCGGCCAATGGTGCTGTGAATGATACCGGCCTTGTCGGTACGGTATTGAACTTGACCAGCCTTGGCGTTCTTAACAGCCGTAGCAACGTCAGGAGTCACAGTACCAACCTTGGGGTTTGGCATCAGGCCGCGAGGACCCAGAACCTGACCCAGGGTACCAACGACACGCATGGTGTCAGGCGAAGCGATCACAACGTCAAAGTCCATTTGACCGGCTTTGATTTGCTCAGCCAGGTCGTCCAGACCAACGATGTCAGCACCAGCTTCACGAGCGGCGTCGGCTTTTTCGCCTTGGGCGAAAACGGCAACACGCACGGTTTTACCGGTACCAGCAGGCAGAACCACGGAGCCACGGACCAGTTGGTCGGACTTACGAGGATCGATGCCCAGCTGAACAGCGATATCGATGGATTCGTCGAACTTGGCAGTGGCAGTATCTTTCACCAGGGCCAGAGCTTCGGCCACAGGGTAGAACTTGTTGCGGTCGATCTTGGCAGCAATAGCGGCTGCGCGTTTGCTTACTTTAGCCATGACTTACACCACCCCTTCAACGTTGATGCCCATGCTGCGAGCGCTACCAGCGATGGTACGCACAGCGGCGTCCAGATCGGCAGCGGTCAGGTCGGGTTGTTTGGTCTTGGCGATTTCTTCAGCCTGAGCGCGGGTCAGCGTACCGACTTTATCCACGTTAGGACGTGCAGAACCGGATTTGATACCAGCAGCCTTTTTGATCAGGATGGTTGCTGGAGGAGTCTTCATGATGAACGTGAAGCTCTTGTCAGCAAAAGCGGTGATCACCACAGGAATTGGCAGACCGGGTTCCAGACCCTGTGTCTGGGCGTTGAACGCCTTGCAGAATTCCATGATGTTCAGACCGCGCTGACCCAGCGCTGGACCGATTGGAGGGGATGGGTTTGCCTTACCAGCTGGGACTTGCAGCTTGATAAAGCCGACGATTTTCTTCGCCATGCTTAGCTCCTTGCGGGTGATGACGCCTGGCACATGATGCGACAGGCTTCCCGGGGGTTGTAATTAATCAGGTCTTTTCGACTTGATCGAAATCGAGTTCAACGGGGGTGGCGCGACCGAAAATAGTAACGGTGACACGAACCTTGTTTTTCTCGTAGTTAACTTCTTCGACGTTACCGTTAAAGTCTGCAAACGGACCGTCCTTGACGCGTACCAGTTCGCCAACCTCGAACAGCACTTTGTGCCGTGGCTTCTCAACGCCCTCTTCCATTTGCGACAGGATTTTTTCCACTTCGCGCTCGGAGATGGGAGCGGGACGGTTACCGGAACCGCCCAAAAAGCCGGTGACTCGCGGCGTACTTTTTACCAAGTGCCAGGTTTCGTCGGTCAAGGCCATCTCGACCAGAACGTAACCAGGGTAAATACGTCGCTCTGTAATTGATTTCTTGCCGTTCTTTACTTCAACGACTTCTTCCGATGGAACCAGAATGCGACCAAACGCTTCTTGGAGATCAGCGCGTTCAATGCGCTCCACCAGAGCCTTGTGCACGCTTTTTTCCATGCCGGAATAAACGTGAACCACATACCAGCGTTTGCTCATGTGTGCCCTTTATTTCCAGCCCAGCAACAGGCCATAAATGATCCAGCCGAGCCCTTTGTCAATCAGCCACAACAAGATGGCCATAACGGCAACAAACACAAAGACGATACCCGTCATTTGCGTTGCTTCTTTACGGGATGGCCAGTGAACGCGACGCACTTCCGTGTAGGCATCACGAGAAAAAGCGACCAGGCGGCGGCCTGTATCGCTAAACCAGATGATCAATACGGCGACGATTAAGCTGGCAACAAATACCCCAGCGCGAACCAGTGAATTTTGGCCATCCAGAACGGAATAGCCAACAATACCGGCGGCGACGACTAGGACCGCTAGGCCCAGCTTGATGCGCTCGGAACCTCGGTTAACGGTTTCTACGTTGGTATTCGACATATTCCGACGAGTGACGCCACGCGAGGTGGTGGCGAGTGACTGTGGTGGCAGGGGCAGAAGGAATCGAACCCTCAACCTTCGGTTTTGGAGACCGACGCTCTGCCAATTGAGCTATACCCCTATACCTTGACAAACCGTAGCGCGCTACTTTGCTACGTTTGGCTTTTAGGCAAAAGAGGATATTAACCTCTTTCGCCCAAAATTACTACTCTTTTTTTACTTGATGATTTTTGCAACCACGCCAGCGCCAACGGTACGGCCGCCTTCGCGAATAGCGAAGCGCAGACCTTCTTCCATGGCGATAGGAGCGATCAGGGACACTTTCATCGAAATGTTGTCGCCTGGCAGAACCATTTCCTTGTCTTCTGGCAGCTCGATGGTGCCGGTCACGTCAGTTGTACGGAAGTAGAACTGAGGACGGTAGCCCTTGAAGAAAGGAGTGTGACGACCACCCTCTTCTTTGGACAGAATGTACACCTCGGCGTCGAAGTCCGTGTGTGGCTTGATCGAGCCTGGCTTGGCCAGAACCTGACCACGTTCCACGTCTTCACGCTTGGTACCACGCAGCAGCAGACCGACGTTATCGCCAGCTTCGCCCTGGTCCAGCAGTTTGCGGAACATTTCAACGCCGGTACAAATGGTCTTGACCGTGTCTTTGATACCCACGATTTCGATTTCTTCGCCGACTTTGATGATGCCGCGCTCAATACGACCGGTCACAACCGTACCACGGCCGGAGATCGAGAACACGTCTTCAACAGGCATCAGGAACGTACCGTCAACGGCACGCTCAGGCGTAGGAATGTAGCTGTCCAGCGCTTCGGCCAGAGCCAGAACGGCTTGGCTGCCCAGTGGGCCTTCGTCGCCTTCCAGAGCCAGTTTGGCCGAACCCTTGATGATCGGGGTGTCGTCGCCAGGGAAGTCGTACTTGGACAACAGTTCACGAACTTCCATTTCAACCAGTTCGATCAGCTCTTCGTCATCAACCATGTCGGCCTTGTTCAGGAACACGATGATGTAAGGAACGCCAACCTGACGGCTCAGCAGGATGTGCTCGCGAGTCTGGGGCATTGGGCCGTCAGCAGCCGAGCAAACCAGAATAGCGCCGTCCATCTGGGCAGCACCGGTAATCATGTTCTTGACGTAGTCAGCGTGGCCGGGGCAGTCAACGTGAGCGTAGTGACGGTTAGGCGTTTCGTACTCAACGTGCGACGTGCTGATGGTGATACCACGTGCTTTTTCTTCAGGGGCGTTGTCGATCTGCGAGTAATCGCGCGCTTCGCCGCCGTATGCCTTGGACAGAACCGTGCAGATTGCAGCGGTCAGAGTGGTTTTACCGTGGTCAACGTGACCGATAGTACCGACGTTGACGTGCGGTTTAGTCCGTTCAAACTTGCCTTTAGCCATGGCAGACTCCTGAAGGGATAGAACGATATAGAGAAGAGAGATGTGGTGCCCATGACGCGGATCGAACGCGTGACCTCTCCCTTACCAAGGGAGTGCTCTACCACTGAGCCACATGGGCATTCAACTTCAGCCGAGAGTGGCTAAAGATTTTTACCTGGAGCGGGTGAAGGGGATCGAACCCTCGTCTTAAGCTTGGAAGGCTTCTGCTCTACCATTGAGCTACACCCGCAGACTTTTCTTCACCCTCTCCTAAAGTCGCCTTGCTGGCTGACTCTAGAAAAGTGCTGGTGGTGGGAGTTGGATTCGAACCAACGTAGGCGCAGGGCCAACAGATTTACAGTCTGCCTCCTTTAACCACTCGGACATCCCACCCGAAGCGAAAATCGAATTATGGACATGTTTTAAGAGGTCGTCAAGCCTTTTGGGAAGAAAACTGAATAATTCGATGAATTTTTTAAAAAAACTGGATTTTGGGTGCTTTTCTTACTGGTTTTGTCACTGTTTTCAGGCGTCAGACATGCCGCTTTTGAATGCTTTCAAAACTGGGAAATCACGGTGAAATACTGGTAAACACATAGATTTTTTTCTGTTTTCAGCGCTTATTTTTGTAAGCAAAAGATACGAAACCGGATTTTTCACTTTTAATCCGGCTCTCGGACGTCTTCCCTGCTCTGTTCCCTGACTTGCTTGGAGTTCCTCTTGCTGTTTTCCACTGGCCGGGGCACAAGCACCATGCAGCCATGAACTACCTCCAGAAAGAAGCTTGGATTGCTGATGAACTTTACTTAGGAAGGAGCAATCCATCATTCCAGAAGTTGTTCCAGTTCAGCTCCCACCAACTGCTTCTTTTTTTTCAGCCAAATACTGCTCAGTAGCAGAACACGGGGCATGGCAAAGAAAAAGCCGACCTCAGGTCGGCTTTCTACATCAACTGCATCGCTTTCAGCGTGGCGCGGGCCTGACTTAATCGTCCGTTTGCTCCAACAAAGACGACAGCCCCTGCTTTTCCAGCAAAGCATTCAAATGCTCCCAGCCATGGAAAGCAATCTGCAACTGGCCCTTGTCCTTGGCACCGACCTTCAAGGTCACCTTGGTACCCAGGTGGTCAGACAGCACCTTTTCAAAGCGCTGTACGTCGCCATTGCGGTTCGCCTTGCTCTGGGCCTGCTTGCTGGCAGGCTCGTCATCCTCGTGCAAAGCACGGGCGACCAGCTTCTCGGTTTCACGCACCGACAGACGGCGGGCAATCACCTCGTTGGCCAACATGATCTGACGGGCAGCGTCCACAGCCAGCAAGGCACGAGCGTGACCCATATCGATGTCGCCGGCCAGCAGCATGATCTGCACAGGCTCTGCCAGGTTGATCAGACGCAGCAGGTTGCTGGTAGTCGAACGCGAGCGGCCAATCGCCTGAGCCGCCTGCTCATGAGTCAGACCGAACTCGTCCAGTAAACGCTTCACACCTTGCGCCTCTTCCAGCGGATTCAGATCTTCACGCTGGATGTTCTCGATCAGTGCCATGATGGCGGCGTTCTCGTCGCCTACCTCGCGCACCAGAACGGGCACTTCTTCCAGACCAGCAATTTGCGACGCACGGAAACGACGTTCACCGGCGATGATTTCGTATTTGCCCTTGTCCTTACCAGACAGAGGACGCACCAGAATAGGCTGCATCACGCCTTGTGCGCGAATGGACTCGGCCAGCTCGTTCAAGGCGCCCTCGTCCATGCGAGTACGCGGCTGATACACCCCAGCCTTGAGCAGTTTGACGGGCAGGTTGGAAGGTGGGCCATCGCTCACCGTCGCTTCGCCCTTTTTCCCGATGGTTGCGATAGCGCCTGCGTCTGCGCCGAGCAAGGCATCCAAGCCTCGACCTAGACCTTTTGGTTTTCGTGTAGCCATGCTTACATTCCTATTGATTCTTGTGTGCCTTATGCCTTGTCGCTGCGGGATTCTTTCTTCAAGCGCTTGATCAGCTCTTTACCAAAGTCCATATAGGCCTTGGCACCCCGGGAGTTCTTGTCATACACAATACCTGGCATACCGTGGCTTGGCGCTTCAGCCAAACGTACGTTACGTGGCACCACCGTCTTGAACACCTTATCGCCAAAGTGTGTCTCGATCTGATTGGAGACTTGCTGCTGCAAAGTTACGCGGCCATCAAACATCACCCGCAGCAAACCAATCAACTCCAAATCCGGGTTGATATTGCGATAGACCCGTTTAACCGTGTTGACCAGATCCGACAGCCCTTCCAGCGCAAAGTACTCGCACTGCATGGGGATGATGACCCCGTGAGCACTGGCCAAACCATTTAACGTCAGTAAGGACAAGGTAGGCGGGCAGTCGATCAGCACAAAATCGTAATCGTCCAACACCTGAGCCAGAGCCTGTTTAAGTTGTTGCTCACGCTCTTGCATCTGGATCAGGTCGATTTCTGCGCCCGACAGCTCCCTATTGGAAGGCAAGACGTCATAGCCACCTGTTTCTGAATATATCTTTACGTTAGCAATGCTTTCGTCGCCAATCAGCACTTGGTACAAATTACCAGACAGGCTGTTTTTATCAATACCACTACCCATGGTGGCATTGCCCTGAGGATCCAGGTCAATCAATAAAACCTTTTTCTTCAGCACAGCAAGAGCAGCTGCCAAATTAATTGCTGTGGTCGTCTTGCCAACCCCGCCCTTTTGGTTCGCAATACAAAACACATAGGCACGGGGAGATTTATCGTCTTTTTTACTCATGATTATCCTTGCTGCACCAACCACACTAGACAACGCTGTGCCTCTAGCTCCGGTACGGTTAATGATTCTATTCGTTCGACCCGCCAGTTACTTTCAGATTGCAATGCCGCTATTTCTTGATCAGGTTCTTTACCCTTCATAGCCGCAATGCGTCCACCTGGACGAACATGCCTGCCTGCCAAATTTACGAAATCAAGCAGCGAAGAAAAAGCTCGGGAAACCACAATATCTGCCTGCATGGGTTCCAGCTGCTCTACACGCACATGCATCGCCGACAAATTGGGCAAGGCCAAAGCACCAACCATTTGTCGAACAAATGCCATTTTTTTCTCGACAGCATCAATACAGCTAATGTTCCACGTGGAACATGATGCTGCCAAAACAACTCCCGGCAAACCTGCCCCTGAACCTACATCTACAATCTTTACCGATTCTTGTGTCTGTGTATTGTTGCCGGCCAGATAGTTCTGAAAAGGACGGACAATCGACAGGCTATCAAAAATGTGTTGCACCAGCATTTGATCTGGGTCACGCAGGGCGGTCAGATTATAGGTACGGTTCCAACGCTGCAACTGATTTATATAATCCAGTAGCTTGCGTACCAGGACAGGGTCCTGATCCAGACCCAAATCCAGCAGGGCCTGATTCAGGCGTTTTGAAAAAATATCGCTCATGCCGTTTGTTTGTTCTTTTGCTTGCGCTTCAGGTGTACCAACAATAAAGAAACCGCCGCAGGTGTCACACCTTGAACACGCCCGGCCTGGCCAATGGTTAAAGGCTTGGCAGCCTTCAAGCGTTGGCGCACCTCAATCGACAATCCCTTGATGTCGTCGTAATCCAGGTCCTCTGGAATGGCTTGCTCTTCCAGTGCTGCCTGACGAGTCACCTCATCCTGCTGACGCGCCACATAGCCCGCATACTTCACCTGAATTTCCACCTGCTCAACATGCACCGGATCTTCCAGACCTGGGCCTGCTACAGGCATGCCTTGATCATTCAGCACGGCCATCAACTTGGCATAGTCCACTTCGGGACGTTTGAGCAAATCGAAGAAGGAGTACTCCCGTTCGATACTTTTACCTAACAGTGCATTTGCTTGTTCGGCAGGCAAATTGCGGGGGTTCACCCAAGTGCCCTTCAAGCGTTCAATTTCACGTGCAACCGCATCGCGTTTGCGATTGAAATGATCCCAACGGGCATCATCCACCAGGCCCAACTCCCGGCCAATTTCAGTCAATCGCTGGTCGGCATTATCCTCCCGCAGACTCAAACGGTATTCGGCACGAGACGTGAACATACGGTAAGGCTCGGTCACCCCACGGGTAATCAAATCGTCTACCAACACACCAAGATAGGCTTCGTTGCGACGTGGATACCACTGCTCTTTCTCTTGTGCCAAACGCGCTGCGTTCACCCCGGCCAACAAGCCCTGAGCGGCGGCTTCTTCATAACCTGTCGTGCCATTGATCTGACCGGCAAAGAACAAGCCACGAATCTGTTTGGTCTCCAGCGTGGGGTACAGGGATCGAGGGTCGAAATAATCGTATTCAATCGCGTAACCTGGACGCATGATGCGGGCATTTTCCAAACCAGGCAGGCTGCGCACCATAGCCAACTGGATATCGAAAGGCAAGCTGGTCGAGACACCATTAGGGTAGATCTCGGTCGTGCTCAAGCCTTCAGGCTCCAAAAACACTTGATGGCTGCTCTTGTCCGCAAAGCGATGAATCTTGTCTTCGATAGACGGGCAGTAACGCGGACCAATGCCCTCGATAGTGCCTTGGTCGCTATACATGGGCGAGCGATCCAGCCCGGAACGGATGATGTCGTGGGTACGCTCGTTGGTATGCGTAATCCAGCACGGCATCTGCTGAGGATGCATGGAAACATCGCCCATATAAGAGAACACCGGAATCGGGTCGCTATCGCCAGGTTGGACTTCCAGGCGGGAGAAATCGATGGTGTTGGCATCAATGCGCGGAGGGGTTCCTGTCTTCAACCGCCCTTGCGGTAACTGCAGTTCCCGCAAACGATGCGCCAAACTGATGGACGGTGGATCCCCTGCCCGGCCCGCAGAATAATTATTCAGGCCTACATGGACCAGACCATTCAAAAAAGTTCCTGCTGTCAGAACCACAGATTTGGCTTTGAATTCCAAGCCAATCTTGGTCACAGCACCCACAACCCGATCACCTTCCACAATCAAGTCTTCGACTGATTGCTGGAACACCATCAGGTTGGCTTGGTTTTGTAGAACCTCGCGAATAGCCTTGCGGTACAAAGAACGGTCCGCCTGAGCACGAGTGGCGCGCACGGCCGGGCCTTTGGAGCTATTCAGAGTACGGAATTGAATACCGGCGTGGTCGGTAGCCAACGCCATTGCCCCGCCCAGCGCATCCACCTCCTTGACCAAATGCCCCTTCCCAATCCCCCCAATAGAAGGGTTGCAGGACATCTGCCCCAAGGTATCCATATTATGGGTTAACAATAAGGTAGACACGCCGGTTCGAGCTGCCGCTAAAGCCGCTTCGGTACCAGCATGTCCGCCGCCTATGACAATAACGTCAAACTCTTCGGGATAAATCATGTCAGAACAGCTAAAAAATAAAAATCAATTATACGATTACCAGCGGAGTATGTTCCACGTGAAACACATGGAACCAATATCTGTTCCACGTGGAACACAGTTTTTTGCGTAAATACCACTGTGGATAACTTTGTGGAGAAAGGGACGCTTTTTTATCCCCAGGCCACCTTGGGAAGCACAGGCAGCGCTTGCAAAGATTTTCTTCAGCCAGAAATCCCTAGGGAGCGAAGCCATAAAAGGCGCGCTTATCACTCTTAAATCCCCTAAAAGGGGCTATCTAAGCCAGTACCTCACAACAGGTGGATAAAAGCAGCCCAAGCAGGCAGCAAAATTGTGGATAACAGAGCAATAAAAAGAAATACTGCCCGAGGACCACATCCACCGTTCTACGGTGTGGCGATAAGGAAATTTCCGCTGGCCTGCGGAGAATATAAGGTGTCGATTATGTAATCCGACTACCTTGGCTACAAGAAAAAAGTGTCCTATGCGCAAAAAGACAGCTACCCAGATAGAACAGGATTTACTTGAGACGACAGATACTTTGAAGAAACAACAGCAGCACCTTTAACGCCTAGCTTAAAACCTGGGACTTAATCGAGAGGCCGAAGTTAAGACACAGGTCTAGCCAGAAAACTCCCGCAGCTACAACACGAACCTGCAGCGCGAGAGCTGAGGAAGGAAAACAGCAGGAGAAGCCGGGCTCGGAACCTATATAGGCAATAGCTATATCAATGTAAGAAACCGATCCTGAGTGCTCAGTTCCACGATCAACAGATACGCGCAGAATCTATGGTATTTTCGACAAGAATTTGTCTGATACTTCGCCACCCAACTTTTTACTCAAATCTGAAGCGCGGGTGCATTTTTATTATTCATATCAGTAGACCCATGCAGATCACATCCAAGCTCCCTTCTGTGGGCACCACCATCTTTACAACCATGAGCCAGCTGGCTCTGGAGCATAAGGCCATTAACCTGGGACAGGGCTTTCCAGACTTCAATCCGGATCCAGCCCTGATTGAGGCTGTGCACCAGGCCATGCTGGATGGCATCAACCAATACCCTGCCATGGCTGGTTACCCTGCCCTGCGAGCCGCCATTGCAAGCAAGACGCAGGCTCGGTATGGCCACCTTTACAACGTGGATACGGAAATCACCGTCACCAGTGGCGCTACTGAGGCCTTAATGGCCAGTTTCCAGGCCTTTGTGCACACAGGCGATGAGGTCGTCGTAATCGAGCCCTTCTACGATCTGTATATCCCCGCCATCGAGCTGGCCGGAGGTACCCCTGTTGCTGTCCCCATGACAGCACCTAGCGAGGCTGTACCCTACTACCGCGTCGACTGGGACCGTGTGGAACAAGCCATCACCAGCAAGACCCGTATGCTGGTGATCAATTTCCCACACAACCCAACCTGCACCATCTTGCAGCCCCAGGATCTGGACGCGTTGGAGCAGATTGTAGAAAAACATCCTTCCTTGATCATCTTGTCCGATGAGGTCTATGAACACCTGACCTTCGATCAGAAAGAGCATCTGAGCCTTGCTACCCGCCCTCTCCTGGCAGAACGAGCAGTAATCGTTTCTTCCTTTGGCAAAACCTTCCACGCCACAGGTTGGAAAGTAGGCTACTGCTGTGCTCCTGCCAGTCTCAGCACGGAAATTCGCAAGGTCCACCAATACACCGTCTTTACCGTTCCTAGCCCCTTACAGGCTGGTTTAGCCACCTATATGCAGGATCCAGCCACCTGGGAGAGTCTGCCCGCGTTCTACCAGGAAAAACGCGATCATTTGCATCAAGGTCTGCAGAACACCCGTTTCACTCCTATGCCCAGTGAAGGGACTTTCTTCTTGCTAGCCAGCTACGAACACATTTCGGAGCTGTCCGAGCTGGATTTTGCCAAGCATCTGAACCAGAACTATGGCGTAGGCGCGATCCCCGTCTCTGCCTTCTACCTGAATCCCAATTCTGAGCAGGCTAACCATCGTTTGCTGCGTTTTTGCTTTGCCAAGCAGCTCAACACCCTGGACCAGGCTATTGAACGCCTGAAAAAGGTCTAAAGGCTTTTTTCCCTACCTTCATCAAACCGCCGTCAGGCGGTTTTTTTTGTGTCCTGATTTTTGTGGACAAGTGCAGTCGTCGCAATCTTGCCTAAATCTGTCACACAAGCCCTGCAACGGCGACGTAAAACAGCAAGCATTGCCCGAAGCACAAACCATCTGCCGCAAACCACAAAACCCGCATCTTGTGCCCCATAGAACACCAAACGTGAAACAGGCAATACAGCCTTCCAGCGCTGTCCTGTTGATAACTTTGGGGGTAAACCTGATTTTTTGCCCAGTTATCGCTTCTTTTCCTTTAAGAAAAGTAAAAATCAGCCAGCTCGCAGGCCTTCCTGTTTCAGTTCATGTGGCTTGCAAAAAAACAGGCCTCAAAGTTAAAACCACAAAAAATATAGATATAAAACAAGGACTTATTTCAATATCACAAGCTTCGAACAGACTTTGCAACTGTGAAAATACACAGGTCACCAAGCCTCTTCGAGCACCACAAGATACGAGCAAGCACAAACCAACGCTTTACCCACAAAATGTGGATAAGTCAAAAATTCAAACAAGATTGACCTAGTACAAGCTCCAGGCGCAACAATCCCTGCAGCCATAGCAAACTCTTGGCCAAACATGTCGTCCAGGTAGAACACCCCTCTTTTGCCACCCCGTTCCTTTGTTTGAGTTTTTCTCATGTTGAAAGAAAGCTCTGGGAACAGACGACAAAGTCGATCTTGTATGGTTCTGAAAATAAATTTTCAGCCTTTACCGCTCATATTTCTGTATGCAAAAGCCGCATAAGCCAGCTTTGAGCGAGATCGTGATTTTTGTTCATGGACTGCATCTTAGTCGAGAACTTTTAGCTTGCAAAGGGCATGGAGCTGGCCTGCAGAGAGTTGAACTTATCTTATATAACAAGCACTTAAATCTTTTATTGGAATTATTGGATGGAGCCCTGTTGATAAGTCGAACAAGTGTCTTTAGCAGCGTTAAAACAAGAGCTTAGCGCTTTTTTTTCCGGGGATAGATCTAACGCTTACCGGTGGATGGTTTAGGTACAACTTTTAGACTTCACAAAGAAGTACCTACTTATGCCTTATGTATCCACACCCTGTTCACAATGCTCTTCCTAGAGCTTATCCACAGCAAAGAAAATTGTAACAGCGGAATATAAAGTGAATTTATCGGGTTGCTTGGGTAAATCCGGTGTCTGTCATGATGATTTTCTCTGGCCAACGCAAAGCGGCCAGGTGAAAAGCGGAGCCTTCAGGTGCCTGGTCCTTGCGGCGATCGCGCCAACGAGCCCCTACGGAAAAATCCACGCAAAACGTGTTTTTCTTTGCTCCATGCCAGGAAAATGGATCTATATCCTTGAATAATAAGGAATATTTAGACATTTTCGCTGTTGGTTGAGGGAAAAGCTGGCGCCAATAGTGGCCAAAAACGACAGGAATATCGTCCTGGTAGCTGTTCCACCAAGGAGTTCGGTCGGAAAAACGCCAACGATTGCCAGCAAAAAACGGACGATCTGCGGGTCCTTCAGTGCCGGAAGTCAGCAAACGGATGGGGTTGAAGTCATTTTTGACCAAATCGTAGTCAATGTAGGCCTGCAACAAAGGCATCAAGGCCTTTGGGTCTTCAATTTTTTCTTTCCATTCTTGTTTTGCCGCTAGATATTTATTCAGAATTCCTTTTTTTTCTGCATACGTATCAGCTTTACGCTCACATTCAAAGAAAAAATCAAGAAAATCTTCGCTTTTAACCGATCTAATTGCATCAATAGCAGGATTATTCCAGGCTGCATGCACAATTCTCAGATCATTTCTTTCCAATGCAATGGGTAGTGAGCTTAAAAACTTCCGGATTTTGTCTCTATTTTGAGGTTTTGAACGCGTAAATGGAGAGTAATTCTTTAAATCTGATTGATATCGCTGATCAAAATACCAACCTGATCCATCTTTTGCATCGTCTATCAGTAGATTGATTTCATGATTACCTAATATTCCTTTTGCTTTATTATTATTTATCAAGTACTTAAGGTATTCAATTACAGCAGGGCTATCAGGACCTCGGTCACAATAATCTCCCACAAATATCAGGCTACGTTTCTCTGGATGAGAGCCATCTTCCTGGTAACCCAAATTTTGGATCAGTTGTTGCAAGGCCTGGAGCTCTCCGTGTACATCACCGATGATGTCTAAAGAACCAGCAGGTAAAGGCTGTACAAGAAAGTTGGGCATGGGTGAAGAGATCTTTATTTAATAATAACTATATATATAACTGGTAATGGATAATGGGTGTCTGTGGATAAGTGGCATAGATAGAAATTAACCTTTAATTTCAGCAACTTATTGATTACTTCTGCCTGTGCACCACCCCGATGGAGTCGGTGGACCGAAACTGGACAAGATTTGAGGCCTGGCCAGACAGGCAACTTATCCCCCTTTCATCCACAGCAGGTCCACAGCAGGCCTTCTTGGAGCTTATCCACAGGGGCCCAGAGCCAGTAGCTGCCTCAAATATAGCTTTTTTGCCCAGTCCCTGACCGATTTTCTGGCCGGATCTCGCCCGCCTGGAGCATCTGGATGAGCGGATGTCGGTGTTTGCACCAACATCATGTTGAAGTGCGAATTAAGCCCTTATAATATCCACAAATTATTCACTTTCTTATTAACCGCTGATTTCACCAGATTTTATATTTCCATTTCTGGTTTAATCTATTTTGTTAATAAAATTGTGGATTTCTTTGTTATCCAAACCCTGTGGATAAGTTCGATTATCACGATTGTTATTTGCTTTCTCGATCTAAACAAAACCCTGTTTTTGTAATTCAATATCGTGGTTTTGTTTTTATTTCAGTTTTTATTTCTTTTTTCAAAAAATAAAAAATTATCAATCCGAATTTTTAATTTTTGTCTGGATTGCTTTCTCCTTATTTATCTATCTTTTATTTGGAATGGCCTCTTTTTTTATTAATGGGCTTCCTTATAAAAAACAGAAACTAATCAATCATTTGAGTCTGTTTATCTCTATTCTCCAGTCGCTTTATTTAAGTGTTTCTTGATTCCTTCCCGAGTTTTTTTAGATAAAGTTTGCTTATTTTTAATAAAAAATGACTTCAAGCAGAGTAATAAGTATTGAATGATCGGGTTTAGCGGTGGAACCTATCTGCCGACCCGACCCGACCCGACCCGACCCGACCCGACCCGACCCGACCCGACCCGACCCGACCCGACCCGACCCGACCCGACCCGACCCGACCCGACCCGACTGCGGCGGCCAGGCTGTCTTATGGAAGTCTGGGTATTTGCTCAGTATTGGATATAAACCCAGTCCTATGTGCCTGTTTCCCGGCACTCCCTCCCCTGCCCAAGCACTAGCACGCTTTATTGATCGTTCTCTGTCCGTATGCCAAACGTGGCTTTTTGGCGATAGTGGGCAATTCGTTTTGTCAGCTATCGACTTTGATAGGACAATCTGCTCACCGTGGAACTTTCGGGGCGTTTAGGTCGACAAAGCCATGGGTTTGAATCGCAAACTGCTGTCAAAGTGAGGCGAAACCGGCACTTGCTCCAGTACATGGACAACGTAATTCTGCCTTGGCCCGTGGAATCACCCACTTATCTTCAAGGGGTATGTTTTTTCCTTGTGGGCAGCAAGGGTATTCTCCTGCTAGCCCGTGGCTTGTATCGCTATAAGAAATAGCGCGAAATCTCCCCTCATGTAACAATTGCCGCCAAGGCTGTTTAATCCTTAAGTATCGTCTCGCTACTCTCCCTGTACTTCATGTCTCAACCGAATATCGAAGAAGCCGCTCAGGACTGGCACGGCTTGCTCCAGAAAGTGCCCCTGGCGGTCCGTGCTCATGTGCTGACTATCACTCAAGATAATCAGGACGAGCTTGCGACCCACTTTTATACGCATATGCTCAAGCACCCTGCCGCACAGGTGTATCTCTCGCATGATCAGGTACACAAGCGCTTGCATCGCTCCTTGCGCAGTTGGTTGGTACAGCTGTTTTCGGTGGATGAGCACAGTGATATGCAAGATCAGGTCAAGCTGCAAAATCAGGTTGGCGAGGTCCATGCTCGGGTTGGGGTGCCGGTTCACCTGGTGCTGCGTGGTGCACGCTTGCTCAAGGGGCGTTACGCCCGCTTCCTGTTTGAATCTTCGACTATTAGTTCCGAGCAGGCCTGGGAGTGCTATCGCTACATTCAGAACTTCATTGATCTGGCGATGGAGCTGATGAGCCATGCCTATGCCAATTCGCGTGAGCGTAAATCCCGTGCTGAAGAGTCCTATCGCCTGTTTGCCATTGTGCAGAACGTAGCGGCCGAGCGTGGTCGACAGCGAGCCGCGCTGCTGGATTGGGAAAATCTCTTCATGTTTGCGATGGCGGTCAACAATGGTGTGACGCCTGCCCCGCGAATCGGAGATTCGGACTTCGGTATCTGGTTCAAGCACAAGGGCGCGCATGCCTTTCAGGGCACGGTAGAGAGTCGTGAGATCCTGGACTTGATGAACCTGATTGATACCGAGCTGATGCCGGCTTTCGAGCAAGGGGACGCGAAAGGACAGGTTCTACGCTTGCATGAGCTGCGTGATCGAACCCGAGCCATTGGTTTGCACCTGGATCGCTTGTTCGAGCAGCAAAACGAGCTGGAGTCGGGCCGGGACGTGCTGACCCGCCTGTTAAGCCGTAAATACCTGCCTGTCGTGCTTAGCCGTGAAGTGGGCTATGCCCAGCAGCGGGGATCGCGTTTTGCGCTGCTGGCCGTGGATATAGACTTCTTCAAGCGGGTTAATGATACCCATGGCCATGATGCCGGTGATCGTATCCTGCGTCAGTTTGCTGAACTGCTCAGCAATAGCGCGCGTGCCGGTGACTATGTGTTCCGCCTTGGGGGCGAAGAGTTCCTTCTGGTCTTGGTCGACGTGGATGCGGATGGTGCGATGCGTGCCGCCCGTAATTTGCGTCTACGTATTCATGCGGAGACCTTCCGGGTTGTGGATGGCGAAAGCATGAGTATCACCGCCAGTATTGGTGTGGCCTTGTACGACGGTCACCCGGATTACGAGCGTACGCTGCGCCGGGTTGACCGCGCCTTGTATCAGGCCAAAGAAGAAGGCCGCGACCGGGTTGTCTACGTCTGATGGGACGGGCTTGCCCGCCCTTTTATGTCGTATGGCGGCAACCTGTGCTACAAGTGCGTATTGTTTTGTTCCTGCCAGTGTTTGGTGCCTGATTCCTGACGGTTGCGCGGCCTTTGAAGTGGCGGCCCCGGCCGGATGTGGCGCGTGAAACACAATTACATTGAATGGCATAAACGCTTTGGCCCCAGGCTGAAGCAGGATTTGTTTGCGAGCTGATTTTATGCATCCCCGTTTGGCTGTTCTTCCCCAGTACCTGCTCCCTAAACAGGCTCTGACCCAGTTTCTAGGCGGTTTGGCCTCCAAGCCCATGGGCGGGCGCACGACCTGGGCTATCAAGCGTTTTATCGACCGTTATCAGGTCGATATGAGCGAGGCAGAAAACTCCGACCCAGCCAGCTACGCTACCTTTAACGAGTTTTTTGGTCGAGCTTTGCGTCCGGGGGCCCGCCCTATCGCGGAGACGGCCTTGGTCAGCCCGGTTGATGGTGCCATCAGCCAGTTGGGGCCTATCCAGGGTGCCGAGGTGTTCCAGGCGAAGGGGCATAGCTACTCGACGACGGCTTTGGTAGGCGGAGACGCTCAGGAGGCTGCCCGCTATCAGGATGGGCTGTTTGCGACCCTGTACTTGAGTCCTAGCGACTATCACCGGGTACATATGCCTTGTGCGGGTGTGCTCAAGCGCATGATTCATGTACCGGGCGATTTATTCTCGGTCAATCCGACGACGGCGCGCGGTGTTCCCGGCCTGTTTGCCCGTAATGAACGTGTGGTCTGCTTTTTTGACTCCGAGCAAGGCCCGTTCGTGTTGGTGCTGGTGGGGGCGACGGTGGTGGGCAGTATGGTCACGGTTTGGCATGGTGTGGTAAATGCCTCGCGTGACGGCAAGATCCACGAGTGGAACTACGAAGGTCAGAATATCGCCTTGCAAAAGGGGCAGGAAATGGGCCGATTTCTGCTGGGTTCCACGGTGGTGATGCTGTTCCCCAAAGAAAGCGCCTATCGTTTTGATCCGAGCTGGCAGCCGCAAGGCGTAATCCGCCAAGGTCAAGCGATGGGCTATCAGGGCTAAACCCTGTTTTCTAATGAATAAAACCTGTGTTCAAGTGGACACAGGTTTTTTTTTGTCGTCGGGTCGCCTAAAGGCTCGGCGCCTCCGGCAAAAATTCCCCCTTTTTTTGGGGGGCAGCAAGCCGAAGGCGTTGTGTGGGGCTTTTTTTGACGGTTCAGCGCTTAAAAGTAATCTGTATTCAAGAGGTCTGTGGAGTGAGTATGAAAAGGTGGGGGGCGATAGTGATCAAGATTTTGGTCCTGTTATTGGTCTTGGCGGTAGCGGCCTGGGGCGCGCTGGCACTACAGTTTCAGTTGTCAGCAGGTCTGGGGCGCTGGCTGGCATTGGCTGGCTGGGTAGCGGTGGCTGGATTGAGCCTGTATGCCTTGAGCAAGGGCAAGAACTGGCTCTTTGCACCCCAGGCGTTGGGCTTTCTGGTGCTGGTAGTCTGGTGGAGCAGTATTGCGCCCAGCAACGACCGGGAATGGGCGCCTGATGTGGCCAGAATGAGTTACGGCGAGGTAAATGGTTCCGTGGTGACTCTGCACAATGTGCGTGACTTTAACTGGCGCAGCGAGACCGATTTTGATGAGCATTGGATTAGCCAGGACTACGATCTGCAGACGCTCAAATCGGTAGATATGTTCCTTTCGTACTGGATGGGCCCGGTGATCGCTCATACCCTGGTGTCTTTCGGGTTTGAGGATGGCCGCCATGTGGTGTTTTCGGTAGAAATACGCAAGGAAAAGCACGAGGCATTTTCTGCGATAGGCGGTTTTTTCAAAGAGTTTGAGTTGAGCTTGATTGCGGCAACAGAGCAGGACATTGTGCGTACCCGTAGCAATGCGCGCGGCGAAGACGTGTATATGTACAGCGTTGAATTGGCAAAACCTGCCATGCAGGCCTTGTTCTTGTCTTATGTGGAGCAGGGCCAGCAATTGCAGACTACTCCCCGTTTCTACAACACCTTGACGGCTAATTGCACCACCATTGTTTACGACATGGTCTCCAGGATCGTGGACGGCATACCGTGGGACTGGCGTGTGCTGGCTTCGGGCTATTTGGCCGAGTATGTGTATGGTCTGAATGCTTTGGCGCCAGGCCATAGTTTCCAGGAACTGAAGCAACTGGGCTACATCAACCCGAGAGCCTTGTCGCAGCAGGAGGGGCAGGATTTTTCTGCTTTGATTCGACAGGATTTGCCTCTCGTAAAGCCTTTTTAAGGCTGCTTTAGGCGCTTTTGTTCCACGTGAAACATATGTTTTACTTTATACGCTCTGAAAATTAGAGCGTATCAGGAATAAAAATAATAAATAAAAACCCCATCATATGAAAATCATGTGATGGGGTTTTTTAATCCCTGTACCCTGTTTTTCAGATTGCAGATGCGATAGAAAATAATTATTTTTGCCAAATGCGTCAGGGCCGTTCATGGACAGCTTAAGGAGTGGCCCGCCACTGCACCAACTGCTCCAGCGTCGTGGTGTTGCCACCACACACAACGACCAGAATGTTGCTGTACGGAGCCAGGGCCTCATGATCCAGGTAGAGAGTCGACAAAGCCGCGCCACATGCGGGTTCCACCAGAACGCGATGATCGGTCAGAAAGCGCAGGCATGCGCTGACGGCCTGAGCATCGCTGACCTGAACGCAGGTGGTGGGATGAGATTGGCTAATGGCGTAGGCCTGATCGCAGACGCGTGGTGCAGCCAAGGAGGTGGCAACCCCACTGACTTCGCCAAGTGTGATGTGCTGGCGCTGCCTTACCGACTCGCCCAGGCTGGCGGTGCCCTGGGTTTCTACCGCAATAATCGGGGTTTTGTCCCAACCCTGCTCCCGCAGGCCTTGGGCCATCCCGCATAGCAAGCCACCTCCGCCTACAGCCAGCAAGACGGCATCCGGCTGTACGCCCATTTGGGCCACTTCTGCGATCAGGCTGGCGTGGCCTTCCCAAAGCAAGGGGTCATCAAATGGGTGAATCAGGGCGTCGTCTTCTTGCACCAGGGTCAGCGCATACTCATGAGCTTCCTGCCAGTTCTTGCCGATTACGTGCAGCTCGGCTTTTTCCCGTTGAATCAAGCGTCTGGCGTGTTCGCTAGTGGTTTCGGGGACGACAACAAGGGTGGGCATGGTCAGGCGGCGTCCGGCATAGGCAACGGCAATTCCGGCATTGCCTCCCGAAGAAATGATAAAGCGCTTCTTTCCTTGCTGGGCATGGTGCTGACACAAGTGGCCAATACCGCGAATTTTGAATGATCCGCTAGGTTGCAGCGCATCCATTTTTAACCAGATTTGTTTGCCAAGCTGCTCGCTCAAGGCGTGTGAAAAAATGAGCGGTGTCTCAAGGTGAAGAATCATTTCTTATCGTTCCAGATTTTATAGTGATCTGAGGGGGCGCGTTAGGCGCTCCGAGCGCTGTTCACCACATTTTATCGGTCTGAAACACGTGTGGCTAAAGATCCTGGGCACGGTTTTGTGACGACCAGGACAAGCGGGCGGAAAATTGTTTGGAAAGGATGCTTATATCATCGGGCCTGGATTTTGTAACTGTTCTTGTTCTCTGCGCTAAGTCCCTTTATTAGCGTTTAATGTGAGGCAGCTTACTAACTAACTACGTGTCTGCACCTACTTACAATTTTGCTTCGTCTGGACTGTAGTGTTCAAGCTAAATCAAGGGCTTATCTGATAAAATTCCAGATAAATCGCCCGACTCAAGACCCCTTTCCGTACGGAATTCAGGCCCGGTCTTAAGCGTTTAATTTTAAGTGCATGATAAGCACCGAAACTCATTCCAATCACTCGGGCCATAAAGCAGTGTTGTTTTTTGCTTTACCTGGGCGGAATAAAAACAATAATAACCAGAACTTATTTCTAGAAAGGACGCTGTGGTAGCGGTTCTTAAAGGAATAAAGATTTTGTTATGAAAACTGCCACCAGACCTGCTGATATTTATATGCGTTTTTTGCAGCTCGCTGATTCGCTGCATACCCTGCCTTGCTTACCTTGCCTGGACCCTCTTGAAGAGCGGATCCTGGTGCTGGTTGCCAAGGCATCGAAAGACTGTTTGCGTTTGTCGGTGCGCGATGTCATGGCCGTAGAACGGCTGGGATCGCCCGCGACTATTCATACCCGCCTCAAATCCATGCGCGAGAAAGGCTGGATCGTCCTTAGTGATACGGAGGACACTCGCCGCAAACAAGTGGACTTGAGCCAGGCTGCCCTGCTGCATTTTGATCGTCTTTCCGCCTGTCTTTTAGAGGCGGCAAATGTTTGATTGATCAAATGGCGCGGCCTTGCACCCGATGTAATTGCTGAATCCGCAAAAAGAAGCGTGTGGCATCAGGTAAATAAGCGGGAAGCGCTCGGGTCCAACTAATGGAATGCAAACAGGCGTTTGCAAAAAGCGCTCGCGTGTCTGGTGCTTAAAAAACGGAAAAGATAGGCGGCATTAAAACAATGCCCCTGTTTAGCGGATTTACCTGCCTTCAAAGAGTCTATTTTTCTATACTGGGGACTCACCTTGAATACCATGCCTGGAGGCAGAATGCGCTTACCCATCTATCAGCTTGATGCCTTTACCGACACCTTGTTTGCAGGCAATCCTGCCGCCGTGGTGTTGTTGCCCGAGTTCCCTGACGATGCCTTGATGCAGTCGATTGCGCAGGAGAACAATCTTGCCGAAACCGCCTTTCTGGTGCCACAAGGCCAGGACTTTCGCCTGCGCTGGTTCACCCCTACGGTAGAAGTGCCCTTGTGTGGACACGCAACATTGGCCAGCGCCGCCGTTGTGCTGCAGCATGTGCGTCCCCAGGACAGCCAGGTGGTGTTCCATACGCTAAGTGGTGCTTTGACGGTGCGGCGTGACCAAGATAGCTATGTCATGGATTTGCCTGTGCGC
Source organism: Alcaligenes sp. NLF5-7 (assembly GCF_024266725.1). NCBI lineage: Bacteria > Pseudomonadati > Pseudomonadota > Betaproteobacteria > Burkholderiales > Alcaligenaceae > Alcaligenes > Alcaligenes sp. NLF5-7. The sequence goes on along the minus strand of NZ_CP100755.1, from coordinate 1,727,868 downwards.
CCGGTTCGCCGTGTGGATGACAATCCTTTGCTGGAGCAAGCCTTGGGCACCAAGATTACGCAACTGTGGCGTAATGACTTCACCCATCTGGCTGTATTGGAAACGCAAGAGCAAGTGCGACAGCTGCAGGTGGATGCGGCAGCCATGCTGGCCAGTGGCTGTGACGGATGCATTGTGACAGCGCCGGGCTCGGGCCAGTTTGATATTGTCAGCCGCTTTTTTGCTCCTGGTCACGGTATTGAGGAAGATCCGGTTACGGGCTCGGCCCATTGTGCTTTGCTGCCGTACTGGGCTCCTATCCTGGGCAAAACTCATTTGCTGGCGTATCAGGCTTCTGCCCGTGGTGGTGTATTGGATTGCACCTTAACGGGTGACCGCGTGTTCTTGAAAGGCCAGGCCGTCCTGTATATGGAAGGACACATCCAGATCGTCTGAGACGATGCCAAGCGGTTTAAACGGGCATGGCGGTGCCGTGCCTGTATTGGTAACGCCTTTCCCTTGTTTTTGGCCGATCAGCGCAGTAGTCAGCAAGACAGGCTGTACATTTTTTTGGCCTTCTTTATTGCGACTTTTTATGGGTTTTTGATCTCTTATGATTCCTGTCGCTCCATTTTCTTTGCTGTTTCTGCTGATTATTACGCTCGGGCCGCTTGCCTTGATTATTGTGCTGGTCTGGGTGGTTTTGCTTTTAGTACAGCCACAGAGCCGGGCAAACTTTAAGAAAAAACCCTGGCCACGCGTACTTGTTTTGCTTCCTTTGCTTGTATTGGCGCTCTATTACAGTTATTTCCAATGGGAGGTCTATCAGTTCGATAAACGTCAGGCACAGGAGCTGGCTAGTCGGCAGCATGTTTTAAAAGAGCCTGGCCGTTTTGCCGGAATTGATATGCCAGCCGGAACAGAGCTGGAGTTGAGTGTGTGGGGCGACCCGGACAGCGTGTCCTGGGCTCGTTTCCCGGAGGCGGTCATGGTAGGCAATGCTCCAGTCCTGTCTTTCAAGCGCCTCCGGCCCGATTTGCAGAACTCCAGCTGGAAGCTGCATCTGGCAGGCGATACGGAATTGGAGGGCTGGCAATGTGATGGCAGCCAAGTGCTTGAAATGGAACAAGATCCCATGGCAGAGCACGGTTTTCGTTTTGTCAGCTGCTTTTTGGCTAAAGGGAATCAGATCAGGGGCTGGAGTCCCTATGCGGCGGCTTCCAATATGAACACAGCCCCGGATTTTGTTCTGGATCTACCTGCCGGCACTTTGGTTCAGGCAAGGCCGGATGGGACTTTGTATGTCAACGGTGAGCGGGATCAGGACCGTTGGATGGTACGTGTAGAGGAAGAGGGTTTACAGGTTCAGGCATGGAATCTGCCTTTGGAGCGTGCTTATTTCTCAGTCGATAAAAATAAAGATCTACTTTATCTCTCGCATGCTCAATTGGCTCGAGAATTTCAATTCGGCGGATTTAGTTATCCAGCCGGTACGCGTGTGTCGACGCCCAACTATCGCTTTTACCCGCAGTGGCCACTTTTATTGAGAATGGTATTGCCTGCGGATGACGAATCGGATCAAAGAAAAGAACAGGTTCATGACCTGCTTAGTGGCCAAGTTTTGGACGGTTTTCACTAGTTAACGACCTGATTCCGGCTTTTTTTACCTGTAATCTGCAGTTTTTCTGTGGTGAGTGTAATTAAATAAGGCGAATTTGTTTGGAATGGGTCAATTTGAGTTAATGTAAGCATTTGAAGCGAATGTATAAAATAAAAACGTATCGTTTTCAAAGGTGGAATTTAGAGGGTTGGTGGCTGCTGGTTTCGTTTTTTAAGGTTTTGGCCTTGAGCGGAAGGGACAATCCGTCGGACTGAAACCGCCCTATTGCTGGCTTAACTGAACAAGGTTAGATGCCGCTATGACGACATATCAAGGGGAACTGCTGGAGCATACGCAGGCCCACGCACAGGCTGCTTACTGGTTTACTCGCTTGAACTCGGGCGAGGCTACCGCAGCTGAATTACGGGAATTTGAGGATTGGCGCCGTGACAATCCTGAAAACGAACGTTCATATCGATATATTTGCTATTTTTGTGACGCCAGCCTGGATGCGCCCGAGCATGAGATACGCCGTTTATTGGCTGGCTCGGGGGAAAAGCCAGCGTTGCTCAAGCCCTATCACCGTGGTTTGCTGGCGGGTTTACTGGTGTTGGCCTTGGCGCTGACCGTGTTTTTCTCCTGGCCCGAGCCGATATTGCGAGAAGAGCACCTGGTATCGGGGGCTCAAATGCTGGAGCAACGGTTTGTTGATGGGGCCGTGCTGCGCTTGGGCCCGGATTCAGCCCTTGAAATCCGTGAATACGAGGACAGATTGAATCTGCAGCTTTTACGTGGACAGGTCACGCTGTTGCTGGCTGATCCCACACCAAAGAGTGTGACGGTCTTTTCCAGCTTTGCGCAGGCTCGCAGTAACAAGGGGCAGTTTTCGGCTTTTCTGGACAGCGATCAAATGAAATTTGCTGTGGATACTGGATCGGTCGAAGTATCTAGCGGGACATGGTGGCGTCGACAGACTCGGGTCTTGATTCCCGGTCAACATATTGATGTGGATCGATGGTCTGGAATGAAACGGGTTCAACCCGCTCCTGTATCTCCGAATGAGGCCGACTAACAGTCGGCCTCTTACGTTTCAGAGCGTTTAGAACATCCAGTTCAGGAATAATTTACCGTTTATATCGGCACGGCTATCCCCTAATAAACGGGTACTGGCCGACAGACCTAAACGCAGACGCTCGGATTGCTGCAAGCTGATGCTGGTGCCCAGCGCCAAAGCATGGCTATCTACCCGCGCGTAACGACCATCAAAACTCACGGATTGGGCACTGGCAAAGGCCGCTTCCTGGGTCTGGTTACGGCTTAGCAAAGCCTGCTCCCAAGCAATCGATAAGGACGTTTGCAGTTGGCGATCCTGGCTTAAATTCCAGTTTTGACGCAGGGCCAGGCCAATGGAAGCCTGCAAGGCATTTTGGCGGCTGGCGTCCAGGCGCAGACGGCTGGCGGCATCGCCACTCTCTTCCAGTCCAGGGCGCCGGTAATGGAGGTAATCCAGAGCCAGAACCGGCCCGATGCTGCCGTTCTCGCCCAGCGTCCAGTTGTAGCCAGTCTGTACACCGAGCGAGAAGGTATGCCCTGTCCAATCCGAGGAGGGACGTGCTTGATAGCCCGCAAAGCTGATGTTGCGGTTCATCTTGCCCTGTTCGATACCCACACGTAGTTGGGCCAAGCCATTCCAGCCTTCCTGGCTGTAGCCACGGTAGCGGGCATGCACCCCCAGGCCCAGACCGGTCAGCTTGCTCTTGGCCTGGAAGGGGGCGTCTACGTTGACACGCTGCTCGTTGGCATTACCATGCACCCCCAGGCTCCAGTCACTGCCTTCAGTCCGGTGTTCCGCCCCCAGCATTACCCCATAGGTCTCGCTGCGGTGGTCAACATCGTTGTTACCCAGTTGCCAGTGGTAGCGGCCCCCATAGGTCTGGATGAAGCTTTGCCAGCCGCTCTTGTTGATACCGTCGGTTTGGCGCAATTGTTCGGATACCAGTTGTTCGCGACGCAAGGCGGCAGCGGTTTGGGCAGCGTAAGATCCTGCACTTAATTGGTCCAAAGCCAGGCCAATATCGCTGCCATCAGTCCGAGAGAAGTCCATGGCCTGATACACCGCTGCCAGGGACTGATTGCCCGAGGAGGCTTGTGCCAGGCTGGTACCTACCGAGGCTGCATTGGGCGAAGCAGCATATTGCGCATAAGCGTCCTGATTACGGCTGACGGACCAGCCATTGCCCGTGCTTTGTACATTCAGGGTGGGCGATGCCAGCGTGGCATTGAGCGCAGCAAACTGCCCTTGTGTCTGGCTGGCAGTGAACACCTTGTCCTGGTTCAGTGTCCAGCCGTTCTGATACCAGTCTGGTTGCAAGTCCACGTGCAGTTCACCATCCAGCTGCGCCAAACCTTGCACATCAATATGATCGTTCTGCGTGGTCGAGGCCTCCACCAGAATCCGGCCATCGGCACCTTGGACAAAGTTGCCCTTGATCGTCATGTTCCCGTAGGAATTTCCAGGGCTGAGTGTGCCGTTATTGGTGAAGTTGTATTCAGGGTTGATCGTGAATTCGCTATTGCCGTACAGGGTGGCACCCCGATCTACTCGCAAGCCATACAACTCGTGTTGTCCATTCAAAGAGGTTGCGCCCCCGGCAATGACAACAGCCAGATTGTTTTGACCTTTGATATTGCCGTCATAACGCATCTGGAAGTTAGGATCAGCCGCCTTGGTGGCACGACCGTTTTCATCGGCCTTTTGACCGAAGCTGATGCGGGTCAGGAGCAGTTGCTGGTCAGAGTCGCGACGGTTGTAGTCCGAGGTGATGTCACCAGTAATTTGCGCGCCCTGCAAGATATTGATGTTCTGCACCCAGGCATTGTCTGCGATATGGATGGCTGCTTTCTGGCCCGACAAGGTGCCGGACAGATCGTAATTGCTGATCAAGGCACCTTGCAAAATGGTCGGTACAGCTTGTAGCTGGCCATCCACTACGACTAGCCAGGAGCCGTGATACTCATCGTCGCTACCCATGGCGTTCTGGCCGAAGTCAAACAGGGCTCCGATGCCAGCTTGGCCATCTGCCCGGACCTCACCTTGCTGAACAATATTGTGATGACGACCATAGCTGAATTGCAGGCCGCGGCCATACCAGCCCTGGGCATGAATACGCGTGGCTTCGGGGATAAGGAGAGTGTTTTCGCTACCATCCACACGTACGCCTACGCCTCCTGGCCCGGCTGTCAGTAAATCCGCCGCCTGGGTAATGATGTTGCGTTCGCCATAAATGTGCAGCCCCAAGCCTTGCGTGGCCATATTGTATTGACCGGGCAGGTAGGCCGTGCCGTTTGCATTGCGGGCAAAGTAGCCATTGGTATTGTTCAGGGTGACACCGTCCCCATAGACCGAATAGCCAAAGAAGTTGCGACGATCAATGCTCAGCCCAATATCCTGCAGGGCGGCAAGCTCGGCTTCCATCAGATTCACATAGTTGCGATAGGTCTGATGGCTCATCAAGCTGTTGCGCAGCTCGGTGTGGCTCATGTAGTTGCGATCCACTCCGTATCGCGGTTGGTCATGAACGTTCAGGATGCTGACGGGGATGCCCGGCATGGCGCCATTCAGGACTTCCTGTACATGATCTCCAGTGAAGTAGCCCTTGTCTTCGCGCAGGTCAAAAGCGGCAGGATCATATGGGTTGGTGCAGACCGAGCACAGGATTTTCTGTCCAGGGCTGGGGGCTCGACCCTGGTCATCGCGCAAGCCCAAGGCCCAGGGGCTAAGGTCATTCAGGAAAAAGGGATCGGGTGGATCAAAGCTGTTTTCAGGCAGGTTGTCGGTGACTGTATTGCTGATGCCTAAAGCATGCGCCAACTCGTGGAAAATGACTGCGTTGTAGTCCGCCTTGCCAGTTAAGGGCAGTTGGCTTGGATTGACGGGGGCGGTATCCAGATCCAGCTTTCCGACGCTGATAACCGCATCGGGGTTGTTTGGGTCACCCTGGAAGATTCCGTGCAAGCGTGCTTGCAAGGCCGACAGGACGAAGTTGGGATGATCAGGGTTACTTAGTTGGGCACCATAGGCATTGGCGTTCTTGTCATTCATGGTGCCCAAGTTGATCACAGCCGGTGTGTAGCCCGCCGGCAGGTCAAGGATTTCGGCCCAGCGCTCCAGTGCGGCACGAATTTTCAGCCGACCATTCTCGTCAATATTCCAGGGGGAAACGCGTGGATTGGATTGATCCGACGTATCGTAACCGCCATCATCCGGCCCATAGATCCGCAACTCAAAGGCTTGTTGACCTTGTTTGTTCAGAATGAATTCTGTCTCGTAGGCATAAGCGCTGCCGGCCCAGCTCAAGGCCAACAGGGTGTGGCCTAGTAGTGCTTTGATTTTGAAGTCCATGGGGTTCAGATAAAGAGAAGACAATGGTTAGGAGGCACTTTTCGTATAAAAGTAAATAAAAGTGTCTTTTCTTGCTACTTATTTCTGAGCTGTGCCGAACAGCTGAGTAAAAGGCGCAACACTTGGTGAACACATCACGGTAAAGAACTACCGGGTTTCAGCCGTAACCCTCTAGGGGATGATGTGTACAAGAGAGGAAAGTATGACCATAGAGATCAGTGGACAGGGTTTAATACATAAACAAACTATGCCCGTGGCTGAACCATTAAACGCGTCGGCCATGACGCCCCCTGTGGTGCCCGAGCAGGAAGAGTCTGGTTCCATAGACTCGTCGGGACGTATCAAGGTGCACCTGTCTCCCATGGGAAAAGATCTGTCGTTGACCAGTCAGCAAGCTCAGAAAAAAGGCCGCGACAAGGACATTGATGACAGCTCTTTGCCTGACGGAGTCAAGGACATACTTAAACGTATCCGCGACCTGAAAGAGCAAATTCAGCAAAAACTGATGGAGTTGCAGCGTATCCAGGCCAGCGACAAAGGTAGTGAAGCGGAAAAGAAACAGGAGCTGGAGCGCGTGCAAGGCGAGCTGACCAGTTTGAACGGTGCTCTGTCCAGTGCCCACGCCATGTTGAACAAGGTTATGGACGACATTGAGCTGGATGGAGATAGCCGTATGGAAGTGGCAGATTTGTTGATGAAGTAAGAAGCCGTTCGACTGGCTTCGGGAGTCCTTGGGGGCGCGGGCGGTTTGTTCGGGCGCAAGCCTGTATGAACCAGTGACTGCGCCCTTTTTTGACTCGGGACAGTCTGGGGCTGCCGTCACTGATACTCAGGGCTGGTTTGCCACCGTCAAGGCCTGCGTAATTTTGTGGTTGAGCTGATGTGGAGACATCAAATCCGCCGTGACCTGTGCTTTGGTGCGAATGATGTAGGCAGTCGATGGATTCAAATCAATGCAATACACCACCAGCGATCCGCCCCCTAGGGGAGCCGCACCAATATAAACCCCTAACTGTTCGCTGGCTGCCGAGTCATTGCGCTGCTGGTAGCCTTCGCCCGCGGCGGTTTGCTGAACGGTATCCAGGCACTGGGCCACGCTGAGACGGGAGATGGAGCGCTGTTCCGCCTCCAATTCCAGAGGCATCCATTCTTGAGCTTGTGCTGCCCAAGCGCCATGAAGCAAAGCTGCCATCAAAACCCACTTGTTGAGTGTGTGCATGATGTCCTCCCGCAGGAGACGATGGAATACCCAGCATAGTCCTGATCGATGAGGACGAGCTTTGATAGGGCTTAATTCAGGGATGAATTTCGGGTTTTTACTGAGGTGGGGGCCTGCTCGCAGTAGTAGGGGTAGGCAAGTATCCGGCAGTCGGCTTGAAGAAGGTTCCAGGCCTTCTTCCTTTAGCTGCTAGTGTGGCTCTTGGTCTTTCTGCTTGTGGGCTGGAAGTTTCCCTGTTTGTTTCAGCAGTTTCTTTTCTTCTGTTTTGACGCGACGTTCCAGCTTTTTAATATCTTCCTCGGCAGGGAGCTGCTCAGGCTGGATACCGCGCTGACCCAGCATATCGCGCACGCTGCGGTTGTTCTGTTCATGCTCGCGGGTGATCGACGTCTCGCCATGTAGCTGCTCTTGCGTGACGTTGTGATTCGTCATTTCCGTGGCGAGGTTCTTGGCGGCAATGGTTAGCGTAGGCAGAAAGTCAGCCAAGGGGCGGGTTTGAATAATGCCGTAGCGGTCTTTCATCATCTGGGTGGTGTGCCCACCAAATAGCGCCGCATCCCCTTTTGATCGGATGCGGCCAAAGCCTTTGTCGTCTACCCCATGTTCATAGAGGTTTTGCGATAGTGTTCTTTCGGACTCGCGAAGGCGTTCGCGGGCATCCAGTCTGGCTTGCAGACGCATGCGGTCTTCAATCAGCTCCTGCTTGCGGGTCTGGATGGCGAAGTAGCTTTGAGCAAAGGCAATCGCCGGCTTGCGTGGGTCGCCGTTTTGGGCGATGAGGTAACAGGCATAGCGGGTGAGCATGATGTCTTCTATTGAACGATCTGCTCCGCTGCCAATCTGGACCATTTTCGTGACGCCACGAAAATGGTCCCCTTCTTCGTAACCCGTTGTTTTACAAGACTCTACCGCCCGGTCGATCGCCGTCTTGAAGTTCTCCCAACGCACATAGCCTAAAGGCTCCATCAAGTCGCGGGCGAACCAGAACTCCACGCCCTCTTCTGGGATGGTGTGGCTCAAGCCGTCGAACTGGTTTGTTAGCTGCGTAATGTCTTGAGATTCCACTTGATGTCTCCGGGTTGTATGACACTTGCCATCACGTCGCCAAAAGCCTTGTCTGGTTCTGGGGCCAGTGCGATGAGACACCGAGGACGTTCAGGCCTGCATCACTTCCCAATACAAAAACTGGAGAAAATCTCCCCCAGCAAATCATCGCTGCTGAACTCGCCGGTTATCGAGCACAGATCCAGATGTGCCAGGCGGAGCTCTTCTGCAAACAGATCCAATACCTGATCGCTGTGTGTGGCGTGTTCCGCAGCCAGGCCCAGGTGGTACTCCGCGCGCTCCAAGGCCCGCAGGTGTCGTTCTCGTGCCAGCCAGGGGGACTCACTGCCGGGGTTCCAGCCTGCGATATCCAGCAAGGTGCGGCGCAGCGTGTCCAGACCGATGTCCTTACGGGCAGAAATCGGCAGCACGGTGGCGCCGCTTTCTTGTGCCGGCAAGGCCGCCTGTTGCTCAGCTGTCAGCAAGTCTATCTTGTTATAGACGCGCAGCACGGGTACGTGTGATGGCAGGCGAGTGGTAATGGCACTATCGAGCTCGTCTTGCGGGTTGCGAGCATCGAGCAGGTGCACGATCACGTTCGCCTTGGCGATTTCGTCCCAGGTTCGGGCGATACCGATGCGCTCTACGGTGTCCTCGGTTTCACGCAGACCAGCGGTGTCCACGATATGTAGCGGGATGCCATCGATGTGGATCAGCTGCATGACGCGGTCGCGGGTGGTGCCGGCGATGTCGGTCACGATGGCCACATCTTCACCGGCCAGGGCGTTGAGCAGGCTGGATTTACCCACATTGGGCTGGCCTGCCAGTACAACGTGCAGACCTTCGCGCAGAATCGCTCCTTGACGCGAATGCTGCAGGATGCGTTCCAGTTCGTCCTGTATGCCTTGCAGGGTGGCTGCTGCCTGGTATTTTTCCAGGAAGTCGATTTCTTCTTCGGGGAAATCCAGCGTAGCTTCTACCAGCATGCGCAGGTGAATGATACGGTCGGCCAGGGCGTTGACGTTGTTGGAAAACACGCCGGACAGGGACGCGACGGCACTGCGGGCCGCGGCTTCCGATGAAGCGTCAATCAAGTCGGCCACGGCCTCGGCCTGGGCCAGGTCCAGTCTGTCATTCAAGAAGGCGCGCTGGGTGAACTCGCCAGGCTCGGCCAGGCGCAGGCCCTGATCTTTACCCGCTTCCAGGCAGCGATCCAGCAGGCGGCGCAGAACAGCCGGGCCGCCGTGGCCCTGCAGCTCCAGCACATCTTCGCCGGTATAAGAATGCGGGCCTTTAAAGAACAGCGCGATGCCCTCGTCGATTGCCTCGCCTTGTGCGTCCTTGAAGGGCAAAAAGTGCGCATGACGCGCTTGCAGCGTACGGCCAAACAGGGTCTGGATCAGAGCATCAAGCTCCTTGCCGGACACACGGATGACACCAATACCACCCCGGCCGGGGGCGGTGGCAATAGCCACAATAGGGGAAGAACTGGACATGGGCAGATCGATCAAAGAGGCAGAACAGAGCCGTATTGTAATGGAGCAGGTGGATGGTTCGGGCTTGGAGCGTTAGCCCTTGTTGGTATCTGAAATGCTTGCTTTTATGTACTTGTGGCCCAGGCTCTTGAGAATCAGGCAATCAGGCAATCAGGCAATCAGGCAATCAGGCAATCAGGCAATCAGGCAATCAGGTAATCAGGCAATCCAGCAGACATCTGGGCTATCTAATCGGGGACAAAGCAAATAAACGAGCTCTTTGGTATGCCACCAAAGCGTCAAAAGCTAACTGTCTACGCCTCTTGAGTCTAATGATTGTTCACACAAACCACCAAGATCTCCACGCTTTCCCCGTGTTCGCACAGGTACAAGTGGCCCAGATTGCTTTTGAAGTAGATGCTGTCGCGCGCCTGCAGCACGTGGCGGCGCCCGTCCTGAAACTGCATGGTCAACTGCCCTTCGATCACAAAAATAAATTCTTCGCCTTCGTGCTGGCTGAAGTCGCTGGCATCGCGTGGTTTACCGGCCAGGACACGCCCGTGCATGGGCGTCATTTTCTTGTTGATCCATTCCGATGCCAGCATGCCGTATTCATAACGATGCGCATGGTAGGTCACGGTACGTGAAGCCCGTCCCACCAGAATATCCATGCCGGATTCATTTTGATCGCGAGGTGTCTTGAACAGGTCGGACAAATCCATCTTCAAGGCCCGGCTGACGGCCAGAAATTTTTCGTAGCTCAGGCCAATCAGGCCGCGCTCTGCCTTGGACAGGGTGGACAAAGACACATTGGATAAGCGTGCCAACATCAGCAGGGTCAGGCCCTGTCGTTTGCGTTCATCACGTATGCGCGCCCCCATGGCTGTTTTGCTCAATAAGTTGGGGGCGGTGTTGGCTAAGTCTTTTGTCATAACCTAAAGAAGTAAAAAACCATCTTCTTATAAATAATATTAATTTTCTTATAGGAAAACTCTGTCCTATTGTATAGAACTACACGTTTTACGCTGGGAGAAAGAAGGCATGACTGCGTTGTTTGATCCTACTGCTTATCCCTCTACCTCGGTGGAATGGATACAAAAACTGATTGCTTATGATACGACAAGCCGGGAATCCAACCTGGAACTGATTCATGACGTGCAGGCCTATTTGCAGCAGCAAGGGCTGGAAACTGTGCTGACGCATGACGCCAGCGGCCGCAAGGCCAATCTGTTCGCTACGATTCCGGCTGCCGATGGCACGCGTACGGGTGGCATTGTTTTGTCGGGCCATACTGATGTGGTGCCTGTCGATGGCCAGAACTGGAGCAGTGACCCTTTCAAAGCCGAGATTCGCGACGACCGCCTGTATGGCCGCGGTACTTGCGACATGAAAGGCTTTGTCGGTGTGACTTTGCAATTGGTTCCTGAAATGCTGGCGACCAAGCTGGCCAAACCCATCCACCTTGCCTACTCCTACGACGAAGAAGTCGGTTGTGTGGGCGCGCCAGTCATGATTGATGACTTGGTCCGCCGTGGCGTGAAACCGGAAGGTTGCGTGGTGGGTGAACCCACCAGCATGCGCACCATCGTGGCGCATAAAGGCATTAACGCCTATCGCTGCCGGGTGCACGGTCATGCCGCGCACTCCTCGCTGACCCCCAAGGGTGTGAACGCGATTGAGCATGCCGCCCGCATCATTACCGCCATCCGTGATCTGGCCGACGACTACAAGAGCATGGGCCCTTATGACCATGATTTTGACGTGCCCTTCACCACTTTGCAGACCAGCATGATTCGTGGCGGTATCGCCTTGAATACCGTACCTGACCTTTGCGAGTTTGAATTTGAATACCGCAATCTGCCCGGCGTGGACCCCGAGCCGATCTTGCAGGAAATCCGTGAGTTCATTGACCTGAAAGTCCTGCCTGCCATGCGCCGCGAGCATCCGGATGCTTTGGTGGAGCTGGAGAAACTGGCCAGCGCTCCCGGCCTGAATCCTGAAGAACAAGCAGCCATTACCAAGCTGGTGCGTGAACTGACGCGGGACGACACGGTGCGCAAAGTGGCCTATGGCACCGAGGCAGGTCTGTTCCAGCAAGCCGGTATCCCTTCGATTATCTGTGGTCCCGGCAATATCGAGCAGGCCCATCGTCCCGACGAGTACGTAGAACTGGCGCAAGTGGAGCAGTGCGAGCAGTTCTTGCGCGCTCTGATTCGCAGCCAGGCTGTGGCCTCTTAAAAATAGACAAACAGGTTTCAAGGCAAACCCATGACAACAGAAAAAGTTACCAAGGAAAATGTGGTGCAGGCGTATGAGCGTCTGCGTCCCTATGTGCGCCAGACGCCCGTGTTCGATTACCAGACCGGGCGTCTGGACAGCGCCGTCAATTTCAAGTTCGAGCATTTGCAGGCCTCGGGCACGTTCAAGGTACGCGGTGCTTTCAACAACTTGTTGAGCTTGTCCGAAGATGCACGCCAGCAAGGGGTGACTTGCGTTTCTGCAGGTAACCACGCCGTGGCCGTGGCCTATGCCGCCCATCAAATCGGGGTGAAAGCCAAGACAGTGATGATCAAGACGGCCAGCCCGGCGCGCGTAGCCCTGTGCCGCGAATATGGGGCCGAGATCGTCTTTGCTGACAATGGCGAGCAGGCGTTTGAACTGGTGCGTCAGATAGAGAAGGACGAACAGAAGACCTTCATTCATCCGTTCAGCACCTACCCCACCGTGTTGGGAACCGCCACGCTGGGCTACGAATGGTTGCAGCAAGCGGGCAAGCTGGACGCGGTGCTGGTGCCCATTGGGGGCGGTGGCTTGGCCGCCGGTGTGTCGGCTGCTGTCAAGCTGTGGCAGCCTGATTGCGTGGTCTATGGCATCGAGCCTGTGGGAGCAAACGTCATGGCGCTTAGCCGCCAGGCTGGCGAGCCGCAAAAAATCGGCGCCATGCAGTCCATCGCAGACAGTCTGATGGCTCCGCATACTGACGAGTTCAGCTTCCGTGTGTGTCAGGACAATATCGATACTCTGGTGACCGTCAACGACGACCAGATCCGTGCTGGGATGCACTTCCTGTTCAACGAATTCAAGATGGCTACTGAACCGGCTTGCGCTGTAGCCACAGCCGCCTTGATGTTCCCCTTGCGCAAACATCTGGCTGGGCAACGAGTGGGCGTGCTGTTCTGCGGCTCCAATACGGATACCGACACCTTTATCCGCCATATCACCACGCCACTGGCGCAAGGCTAATTATGCAGCTAAGCGTTTATGTAGCAAAAGCTCAGGAAGTGTATGAAGGGCTGGATATGGGGGCGGCGATTGATCTGATGCGCCAGGGTTTTGTCGCCATGCAGCAAGGGCGTATTGACCAGCCCTTGCGTACGATTGTGCGCAGCCATTTGTCCAGCGGCTTTCTGGGCATGATGCCTGCCTGCATCAACATGCCGGAGATTTATCCCGAGCCTTTGTACGGTGCCAAGATGGGCACCCTGTTTCCAGACAATGTGCGCTTGGGTAAGGACCCCCATCAAGGCTGCGTGCTCTTGATGAGCGGCTTGACCGGCGAAACACGTGCCATTCTGGATGCCAGCAGCGTGACGGCCTTGCGTACCGCAGCGGTCAGTGGCCTGGCTACCGACATGCTGGCGCGCCCGGATGCCAGCGTGCTGACCTTGTTTGGTGGCGGGCATCAGGCCTTGTGGCAGTTGCGTGCCGTGGCGCAAGTGCGTCGCTTGAGCAACGTATTTGTGATTACCCGCTCCGCACAGTCGGCTCAGCATTTTATTGAGGAAGCCCAGGCGTATCTGGATTGCCCCTTGATAGCTGGAGTCTCGGCCCAGGAAGCCGTGTCTCAATCGGATATGGTACTGACGGCCACCAGCTCTGCCACGCCTGTCTTGCAGCGCGAATGGCTGCGCCCTGGCACGCACATCACTGCCATGGGTTCCAGCACACCCGCCAGCAGTGAACTGGATGGCCCCACCATGACGGCAGGCCGTTTGTTTGTGGACCGTGCGCAATCCACTCGTAACGAGTCGGGCGAGTTCTTGAATGCGTGCAAGCAGGGCTACTTGTCGGCGGATACCGAGTTGAACGAGCTGGGCGCCGTTCTGGAGGGGCAATCCGCAGGCCGCATCAACAATGAAGAAATCACGATTTTTAAATCCTTGGGCTTGGCATTCGAGGACGTATTGACGGCTGCCGCCTTGTTAAGCCGTCATGCCGCACAAGGAAATGGACGAGTAGTAGAACTTTAATAGCGTCATCAAGAGGTAGGGAGACAAGTAATGAAAAAGAAATGGGCGCAGGTGTTGCTGGGAACGGCGTTGGCCTTGGCAACAGGCATGTCTGTTGCCAGCAAGTTGCCGGACACCATACGTTTGGTCGTAGGTTATCCGGCCGGAGGAACAGCGGATGCCGTCGCGCGGGTGTATGCCGAGCAATTGCGTGAAAAGCTGGGAGTGAATGTGGTGGTGGATAACCGCGCAGGCGCGGGCGGGCAGGTTGCTGCTCAAGGATTTTTGCGCTCGCCTACCGATGGCTCGGTGCTGTTGGTCGCCAATAATCACATGATGACCACCCTGCCCCTGACCGTAAAAACGGTCAGCTACGATCCAATAAAGGATTTTGCGCCGGTAGCCGTGATCGCCAAGTTCGAACATATCTTTGTGGTGGGTAAAACCACGCCTGCCAATACCTTGCAGGAGTACGTGGAGCTGGTGCGCAAAGAACCGGAAAAGTACGGCCACTATGGCATTCCCGCCCCCGGCAGTGCCCCTCAGTTCATTGGCTACAGCATCGCCAAGAAGAACGATATCCAGATGTCCCCCGTGCCTTATAAAGGGGGTGCCCCTTTGATCAACGACCTGCTGGGTGACCATATACCCGCTGGCGTGGATGCGGTGGGCATGATTACCGAACACGTTGCCGCCGGTTCGGTGCGGGTGCTGGGGATTACCGGCGCGGAACGCCTGCCTATCTTGAAAGACGTGCCCACCTTTGCAGAAATGGGCTATGGCGACCTGAAAGCGTCGGGCTGGATGGGGATTTTTGCCCCGCTGGGCATGGAGCCGGAGATGGTCAAACAGTTCCAGGACGCCTTCAATGAAGTGGCCAAGCTGCCACGCATTGAAAGCGCGATTGTGCCCATCGGCTTCCGACCCGAGTCGGGCGATGCGCAGGAGCTATCGCGCATTGTTCAGAACGACCTGGACACTTGGGGACCCATCATCAAGGAGTCGGGGTATTTGCAGCAGTAAAACTCAAGGATGTGGAAAAACGCCCCGCAAGTTTGAGTGTGGGGCGTTTTTGCTTCTACGTGTAGTTTTCTAACCGCTCTGAACAAGTCGATGTTAGCAAGACCCGGACACGCCCCTGTCAGATTGCGCTTGAGGTGCACGGAATGCATATCCCGAATCCAGCACAAACTTAATTAACCGGCGTACACAACTCCACCACAATGCGCTCCGGTGTTTGCACATAAGACACCACCTGTCCCCAAGGCTTGTCCTGCGGCGGTGCCAGTTCCGTGCCCCCTTCTGCCAGCGCCTTGGCATGAGCGGCAGGTACATCATCGCAGACCAGGGCAACTTCGATGCCCAGCGGCACTTCTGACGCGTGCGGTGACAAATGGCCTTTTGGGTAGTTCATGTAGGCCAGCATTTCCCCCGCAAAGGCCAAGGTGGTTTGGCCGGTTTCCAGCTCGCCGTACAAGCCGGTTTCATGCAGCATTTTGGTGGTCAAGCCAAACGCGCGGTTGAAGTAATCCAGTGCCTGGCCGACGTCGGGAACGTAGATGATGGTGTAGCCAAATTTCATGGTGGGGCTCGGTAGGAAAACGCAGGGCCAGTGCAAAAAAAATCGGCTCCCCGATTGTAGATGGGGAGCCGATTCTTTGATGGCTTAAACAGCCCGGTCAGGGTTTAAAGCTGACCGCGTTTTGTCAGTTCTGCTTTGACACCTGCACCGTAGGCAGGATCTGCCTTGGTGAAGTGACCCAGCTGACGCTCGATGATTTCCTTGGGAACACCGGCCATGGCGTCGGCAATATTGCTGAACAGACGCTGCTTTTCTTCGTCGTTGAACAGGCGGAACAGATTGCCGGGCTGCGAGTAGTAATCATCATCCACGCGGTGATCCCAGTGATCTGCCGGCTGGCCGTCCAGCGCCAGAGGCGGTTCGCTACGGGGAGCCTGTTGCCATTCGCCCTGGCTGTTGGGCTCGTAGTTGATCGTGCCGCCGTTATTGTCGCCAGTACGCATGGCGCCATCGCGGTGGTAGCTGTGGAACGGGCAACGCGGTGCGTTCACTGGCAGCAGCCCGTGGTTCACGCCCAGACGGTAACGCTGGGTGTCGCCGTAGGAAAAGATACGACCTTGCAGCATGCGGTCGGGCGAGTGACCAATGCCGGGCACCAGGTTGGCAGGCGTAAAGGCGGCTTGCTCCACTTGGGCAAAGTAGTTGGTGGGGTTCTCGTTCAACTCCAGCATGCCCACATCGATCAGCGGGAAGTCGCCATGTGGCCAGACTTTGGTCACGTCAAAGGGGTTGATGTGGTAGTTGCGTGCCTGCTCTTCGGTCATGATCTGAATGCGCAGCGCCCAGCGTGGGAAGTTGCCCTTTTCAATGTTTTCGTATAGATCGCGCTGCGAGCTCTCGCGGTCCTGGCCCACGACTTTGGCGGCTTCTTCATTGGTGTAGTTGGCAATGCCCTGCTGGGATTTGAAGTGGAACTTCACCCAGTGGCGCTCGCCCTTGTCGTTGATCAGGCTGTAGGTGTGCGAACCGAAGCCGTGCTGCTGACGAAGGTTACAGGGCAAACCGCGGTCGCTCATCAAGATGGTGACCTGGTGCAAGGACTCGGGCGACAAGGACCAGAAATCCCAGGCGGCGCTCATGTTGCGCAGGTGGCTGCGCGGGTCGCGTTTCTGTGTGTGGATGAAGTCGGGGAACTTCAGTGGATCCCGTATAAAGAAGACAGGAGTGTTATTGCCCACGAGGTCCCAGTTTCCGTCTTCTGTATAGAATTTGAGGGCAAATCCTCGAACGTCGCGTTCTGCATCGGCGGCTCCTGCTTCACCTGCTACGGTGGAAAAACGTAAGAAAACGGGTGTCTTGCTGCCTGGCTTGAAGACCTTGGCCATGCTGTACTTCGTGATGTCGTGCGTGACGGTAAAGGTACCGAAAGCGCCCGAGCCTTTGGCGTGTACGACACGCTCCGGGATGCGTTCTCGGTCAAAGTGAGCCAGCTTCTCCAGCAGCCAATAATCCTGCATCAGGACGGGACCACGAGGGCCTGCCGTCATGGAGTTCTGGTTCTCCTCAACCGGGCGGCCGGCGGCGGTTGTCAGGGTTTTGTTGCTCATTGTGTTTCTCCGTTGAAGCTGACCCGAACCGAGGGGGGCGGGTCGTTTTAAGAAGTTGAGATCAGTCTACTTGCCTTGGTCGAAATAGTTAAATCAAATGATTTTAGTGAACAAATAGCTTTTTGCTATCAAGACGGTTTTCATCCCGATCATAGCGGTAAGTAGAAACGCTGCGCATGAATTTTCTATGAGCAGAATCTGAAAAGTTAATCAATGTTTGTAAATACGGGCCTTTAGCGAGGTTGGGCAGGATCGTGCCGAGTGATCTGGCATGGGTAGCAGGCAAAAAAAAACCCCGCTAAACGTAGCGAGGTTTTTTGTGTCAGAGCGAATTAGCTGTTGGCTGCTTTCGCGCTGTTCTTTTCGATCTGCACCATGATGTAGCGCTGCTGGGCAATGGACAGGATGTTGTTCACGCACCAGTACAGAACCAGACCGGCGGGGAAGAAGAACATCATGCCACCAAAGACCAGAGGCATCAGCATCATGACTTTGGCTTGCATTGGATCAGGCGGGGTGGGGTTCAGCTTGATCTGCAGGAACATGGTACCCATCATGATGGCGGGCAGAATCATCCATGGGTCGCGTGCGGCCAAGTCGTGAATCCACAGAATCCAGGGTGCACCGCGCATCTCGACGCTGCCCAGCAGCACCCAGTACAGCGCAATGAACACAGGGATCTGAACCAGCATGGGTAAACAGCCACCCAGCGGGTTGATCTTCTCGGTGCGGTACATCTCCATCATGGCGGCGTTCAGCTTGGCCTTGTCGTCACCGAACTTCTCGCGCAGGGCTTGCATGCGTGGCGCAAATTGCTTCATCTTGGCCATGGAGCGGTAGCTGGCGGCCGACAGCGGGAAGAACACCAGCTTGATCAGCACGGTCAGCGCCACAATGGCCCAGCCCCAGTTACCCAGCAGGGAATGCAGCCAGGTCAGCAGCTTGAACAGCGGCTTGGAGATGATGGTCAGCCAGCCGTAGTCCACCACCAGATCCAGACCGGCAGCCAGTTGCGACATGGCTTTCTGGTCTTGCGGGCCTACCCACAGGGAGGCGTCCACAGCCTTGCTTTGGCCAGCGGCGATAGAGCCGACCGATTCCAGCGTGCGCACGGCGTACAGATTGTTGCCCAGCTTCAGGATTTCGTTGGTGCGTTGCAGATCCTGGGCAGGAACCCAGGCGGTTGCAAAGTAGTGCTGCACCATGCCGATCCAGCCGTTATCCACGCTGCGCGCGTAGGTGGCCTTGTTCTTGTCGATGTCCGAGAAGGTGATCTTCTGGAATTTGTCGCCGCTGGAGTAAACCACAGGACCGGTAAAGGTGCTGTACAGGCGGGAAGAGTCGGGTGGGTTGTTGCCGTCGCGAGTCAGTTGCAGGTACAGGCGTGGGTCAATCGCGGCGCCGGTATTGTTCTGGATGTCGTGACGAACCTGGATGTCGTAGCGACCCTTGTGCAGCGTGTAGGTCTTGGTGACTTTCACGTCGTCCGAAGTCGCTTCAAACACCACGTCCAGCGTATCGCCCGTCATGCTGCGCTGGCTCGAGACCAGGGTGAACGGGGTCAGGTGGTTGGGCAGGTTCTGGCCAGAGGCACCCACAATACCGGACTGGGCCAGGTAGGTGGAGGCGGGCGAGTTATCCAGCAGCACCATGGGCTGCTCGGGGTTCTCGGGCGAACCGTACTTCAACAGCTCGGCCTTGATCAGCTGGGCACCTTCGGTGCTAAAGCCCAGCTTGTAGACGTCTGTCGTGATGTCGATAGTTTGCGCTGTGGCAGACACCGCGCTGTTGCTCGAAGGCAAGGCAGCAGACGCAGTCGGCTCTTGAGCAGCGGGAACACCACCGTTTGCGGCAGGTTCGTCGGAGGCTGCTGGCGCTTGTGTGGTGGCTGGGGTGGAAGCGAACAGCGATGGTTTGCCGTTGTATTCCTGCCAGTTGTTCCACAGCAGCAGCAGTGCAAAGGAGAAGATCATCCATAGGATGGTGCGTCGGATATCCATAGCGCCTGTATCACATTTATAAAGCTGAGCAAAAGCTTAGCAGTTTAACGTAGCTGGTCAGCAAACAGGGGGTTGCCTTGAAAAACAAGGCGCAGACCAGGACGATTTCAGAAAGTGTTGCGGTCTTCGGGCGTGCGGGCGGGCACAGGATCATGCCCTCCCTTGCACCAGGGATTGCAGCGGCAGATGCGTACACCACCGAGCCATAGCCCTTTGAGCGGGCCATGAATTTCAATGGCCTGCAAGGCATAGTTGGAGCAGCTGGGAGTAAAGCGGCAGTTTCTACCGATCCATGGACTCAGAAAAAACTGGTAAAAGCGGATCGGTGCCGAAGCCAGTTTGCGCATCATGGCCGTACCTTGGAGAACAAGGTGTCGGCCTCGGTGCGAACCAGTTGCTTCAGGGCAGTCAGCGACACCTGGGGTACCTTGCTGTGCAGCCTGAAGACATAGGCGGCATTGGGCAAGCCTTCACGTTTGTGGCGGAAGGTTTCACGCAAGATACGCTTGATGGTGTTGCGGGTGACGGCGCGGTTGGCAAAGCGCTTGGGGACGATCAGTCCCAGACGGGCGCCTTCGGTCTGGTGTGGATCTTCGCCACGAGAGCGAGTGACCACGAACAAAGCCCCGCGACCTACGCGTTGTCCTTTAAGAGACTGTGCGTATTCGGTGGGGCTATGTAAGCGAGCCGTAGCTGGAAAGGAGGCACGCATGATGCGTATCGTGGGAGTCGGGCTTTAGATAATAGATCCATCACCCTGGGCCCCGCATCCCGACATGGCTTATACAGCCAGACGTTTGCGACCTTTAGCGCGACGTGCGTTCAAAACAGCGCGGCCACCGCGAGTTTTCATGCGAACGCGAAAACCGTGGGTACGCTTGCGACGGGTAACAGAGGGTTGGTAGGTGCGTTTCATGGTGTATCCAAAAAAATGAGCCGCCAGAAATCGCAGAAAATCTCCACCCCGACAGCGCAAACGCTTGGGATCTGGCAACAGAAAATCGTGTTAAGCCCGTCATTTCAGCAAATTCTTTCTGTTGTGTCAATTATTTAGCCCGATATTACGCAACTAAATTTGTTAGCCTGTGGATAACTTGGCACAGCTCAGGGTAGAATCGAGGTTTACAGAAGTGATGACCGATGAATGAATTCTGGCAGTCCTGCGTTCAGAAATTGGAGCAGGAGCTTCCCCCCCAACAAATAAGTGCGTGGATACGTCCACTGGTTCCCCTGGACTTCGACAGCGAAGCCGGGGTGTTGCGCGTTTCTGCTCCTAATCGTTTCAAACTGGATTGGGTCCGCAAGAATTTCGCCACTCGCATAGAGGAACTGGCTTCGGATTTCTACGAATGTCCCGTAACGGTTCAGTTCGAGCTGCCCTCGGCCAGCGCGGCGCCTCGTCGCGCCCTGGCCGATCGTGCCGCTCCTGCGCCTGCAGGCAGCCCCGCCGGTGAAAACCTGGCCCCTCCTGTTGCCAACCCGGCCATGACGGCGGTGGTGGATGCGGTACAGGATCGTTCGCGCCTGAACGCCGAACTGACTTTCGACAACTTCGTGACGGGTAAAGCCAACCAGCTGGCACGCGCAGCGGCCTTGCAGGTGGCCGAGAACCCCGGTGTCTCCTATAACCCACTCTTTCTGTATGGCGGTGTGGGTTTGGGCAAGACCCACCTGATTCACGCGATCGGCAATGCGCTGGTCGCCAATGGCAATGGTGTGCGGGTACGTTACGTCCATGCCGACCAATACGTGTCGGACGTGGTCAAGGCATACCAGCGCAAGGCGTTTGACGAGTTCAAGCGCTACTACCATTCGCTGGACTTGCTGCTGATTGACGATATTCAGTTTTTCGCCGGCAAGAACCGTACGCAGGAAGAGTTTTTCTACGCCTTTGAAGCGATGGTGGCTCAGCGCAAGCAGATCATCATCACCTCGGATACCTATCCCAAAGAGCTGGCCAATATTGATAGCCGCCTGATCTCGCGCTTTGACTCCGGCCTGACCGTGGCCATCGAGCCGCCCGAGCTGGAAATGCGCGTGGCAATCTTGTTGCGCAAGGCTCAGGCCGAAGGCATTGCCATGCCCGAAGAAGTGGCCTTCTTCATTGCCAAGCATCTGCGCAGCAACGTGCGCGAGCTGGAAGGGGCGCTGCGCAAGGTTTCGGCCTACGCGCGTTTCCATGGCCGCGATGTCTTGACGGTGGAAGTGTGCAAGGATGCACTGAAGGATTTGCTGTCGGTCTCCAATGGGCAGATCACAGTGGAAAATATTCAGAAAACCGTGGCCGATTTTTATAAAATCAAGGTCGCGGATATGTACTCCAAGCGCCGCCCCGCCAATATCGCCATGCCGCGCCAGGTGGCCATGTATCTGGCCAAGGAACTGACCCAAAAGAGTTTGCCGGAAATTGGCGATCTTTTCGGTGGTAGGGACCACACTACGGTGCTGCACGCGGTGCGTAAAATCTCGGATGCACGCACCAAGCAAGCCGAACTGAATCACGCATTACACGTACTGGAACAAACTCTCAAAGGATGACCATGCAACTCGTTCAAGCTACTCGCGACGCATTGCTAAAGCCCTTATCCACAGTAGTTGGCATTGTGGAGCGCCGCCATACTTTGCCGATTCTGGCCAACATCCTGCTGCGTAAAAACGGCTCTGATGTCTCTTTCCTGGCAACCGACCTGGAAGTGCAGATCACCACCAATGCCGACTTTGGCGTGGGTGAGGACAATGCAGCCACCACGGTGGCGGCCCGCAAGCTGCTGGACATTCTGAAAGCCCTGCCCGACTTTGGCGATGTGCGCCTGGGCCTGGACAGCGGCAAGCTGACCATCCAGTCCGGCAAGAGCCGCTTTCAGTTGCAGACTCTGGAAGCCGCTGATTTTCCAGTGCTGAACCTGCCAGAGCAGTGGGACGTGTCCTTGAGCATGCCCCAGCGCACTTTGAAGCACCTGTTCAATACGGTGCACTTTGCCATGGCGCAGCAAGACATTCGCTACTACCTGAACGGTATGTTGCTGGTGTTTGAACCCGGCCTGGTACGTACGGTTACCACGGACGGTCACCGTCTGGCTCATAATGCCACCGCAATTGACGGCGTGCAGGAACGTCACGACATCATCGTGCCGCGCAAGACGGTGCTGGAAATGCAGCGTTTGCTGGGCGATACCGACGATCTGGTCAACATTGATGTGTCCAGCCGTCAGATTCGTTTCCGCTTTGGCGATGTGGAGTTGGTCTCCAAACTGGTTGAAGGCAAATTCCCCGACTTTGCTCGTGTGATTCCTTCCAACTACACCCGCCACTTCGATGTCAGCCGTGAAGTGCTGCAAGGCAGTTTGCAACGTGCTGCCATTCTGACCACCGACAAACTGCGTGGCGTGCGACTGCAACTGTCGCAAAACCAGCTGAAGATTTCTGCTTCCAACGCTGAACAGGAAGAAGCCGTCGAAGAGCTGGATATTGATTATGAACACGAAAGTCTGGACGTTGGCTTTAACGTCAGCTACCTGCTCGATGTGTTGGCCAGCATCAAGGACGAAACCGTCCGCTGGTCTGTGCAGCCCGATGCCAACGCCTCTGTGTTGATGACGCTGCCCGAGCAAGAAGACTTCAAGTACGTGGTCATGCCGATGCGCATTTAATGCAGCATGTTTGACCGGTATGGCCCGCCGGGCCATACCCGCTTGAAGCAGACAGGCTATTACAAGGTTTTATGCTATGACCGATCAAACCACGACCACCCAGCCAGCCGATTACGGCGCTGATTCCATCAAAATGCTCAAAGGCCTGGAGGCCGTGCGCAAGCGTCCAGGCATGTACATCGGGGACACCTCCGATGGCACCGGCCTGCACCACATGGTTTTCGAGGTGGTGGATAACGCGATTGATGAGGCCTTGGCCGGTCATTGCGACGATATCGTCGTCACCATCCACTCCGACAACAGCATTTCGGTGTGCGATAACGGCCGCGGTATTCCAACCGATATCCACAAGGACGACGAACACCAGCGCAGCGCCGCTGAAATCGTCATGACCGAACTGCACGCCGGCGGTAAATTCGACCAGAACTCCTACAAGGTGTCTGGCGGTTTGCACGGTGTGGGTGTGTCTTGTGTGAACGCCCTGTCCGAATGGCTGTTGCTGACCATCTGGCGCAATGGCAACGAACACCAGGTCGAGTTCCGCCGTGGCGAGCGCACTGCGCCCCTGGCGGTGACCGGTCCTGCAGAAGGCCGCACGGGTACTTGCGTGCGTTACCTGGCCGACGTGGAAATTTTCAGCAATATCGAATACCACCACGAGATCCTGGCCAAGCGCCTGCGCGAGCTGTCCTTCCTGAACAATGGCGTGAAGATTCGCCTGGTTGACGAGATTCAGGGCAAGGAAGAAGACTTTGCCTTCCTGGGCGGCGTCAAAGGCTTTGTGGACTTCATCAACCGCAACAAGACCCCGCTGCACCCTAACGTGTTCAGCGTGGCAACCGAGTCCAATGCTGGCGGTACGCCAGTATCGGTTGAAGTGGCCATGCAGTGGAATGATAGCTACGCTGAAACCGTGCTGTGTTTCACCAACAATATTCCCCAGCGCGACGGTGGTTCCCACCTGACCGGTCTGCGTGCGGCCATGACCCGCGTGCTGAACAAGTACATTGCCGACAACGAACTGGCCAAGAAAGCCAAGGTCGACACCTCCGGTGACGACATGCGCGAAGGCCTGGTCTGCGTGCTGTCGGTGAAGGTGCCCGAGCCCAAGTTCAGCAGCCAGACCAAAGACAAGCTGGTGTCCAGCGAAGTGCGTCCCGCCGTGGAAGAAGCCGTTGCCCGCACCCTGGAAACTTGGCTGTTGGAAAATCCGAACGACGCCAAGGCCTTGTGCGGCAAGATCGTGGAAGCAGCCCGTGCCCGTGAAGCGGCCCGTAAAGCCCGCGAAATGACCCGTCGCAAGAGCGTGCTGGAAGGCGCTGGCCTGCCCGGCAAGCTGGCCGACTGTCAGGAAAAAGACCCGGCCCTGTGCGAACTGTACATTGTGGAGGGTGACTCCGCAGGCGGCTCGGCCAAGCAAGGCCGAGACCGTAAATTCCAGGCCATTCTGCCGTTGCGCGGCAAGGTGCTGAACGTAGAAAAAGCCCGTTTCGATCGTCTGATTTCCAGCGAGCAGATCACCACCCTGATCACCGCCCTGGGTACCAGCATCGGCCCGGACTTTGATATCGACAAGCTGCGTTACCACCGCATCATCATCATGACTGACGCGGACGTGGACGGTGCTCACATTCGTACCCTGCTGCTGACACTGCTGTACCGTCAGATGCCCGAGCTGATCGAGCGTGGCTATGTGTACATCGCGCAGCCGCCCTTGTTCAAGGTTAAGGTTGGGCGTGAAGAGATGTACCTGAAGGACGAGGCCGAGGAAGCGGAATTCATGTTGAAGCTGGCCCTGCGCGATGCAGTGCTGACGCCATCTGAAGGTGCAGCTCCCATCACAGGCGAAGCCTTGTCCGACTACGCTCATCGCTACGTGAAGGCCAAGGCCGTGATTGAGCGCCTGTCGCGTCATATGGACGGCGATGCCCTGTCAGCATTGGCTGAAGGCGTGAAGTTGAACTTGGACTCGCAGGAAGCCGCCGAACAGACTGCTAAGGATTTGGAGAAGGCCCTGTTCGACGAAGCTGCCCCCACCGTCGTCAAAGTCTTTGCCGCCTTTGATGAAGGGAGCGAGTCCTGGCGTGTGGTGGTGCAGCGTCTGCACCATGGCAACATCCGTGTCACGGTGTTTGACCGCAACTTCGTGCGTGGTGGCGATCACCAAACTCTGGCCCGCGCTGGCGAGACCTTTGCCGGTCTGATCGGTGATGGCGCCATGGTGGCTCGTGGTGAAGGCGAGAAGCGTCGTGAGACCGCCGTGGATGACTTCCGTGAAGTCATGCAATGGCTGTTGACCGAAGCCGAACGCGGGCTTAGCAAGCAGCGCTACAAAGGTCTGGGTGAGATGAACCCCAGCCAGCTATGGGAAACGACCATGGACCCCACTGTACGTCGTTTGCTGCGTGTGCAGATTGCTGATGCTATCGATGCGGATCAGATCTTCACCACGCTGATGGGTGATCACGTTGAGCCACGTCGTGCCTTTATCGAGTCCCATGCCTTGCAGGCGGGGAACCTGGATATTTAAGGCTGTCGGTGTTCACAGTTCCTGAAAGCTGTTCGGTTTGATGAAAACTGATCTCAGAAATTTGTGGAAAACCTCGCAGTGATGCGGATAAGAAAAATGGGCTCCGGCGTTCCTGCTGGGGCTCATTTTTTTGGTGATGACTGATGAGCTCTGAGTCTTAAAGATTCAGCGTCTTTGGGCAGGCTCAATTAATTTTTGTCAGTAGACACGGACTGATCAATTGCCTGGTGGGTTGGTGGCAATGACGTCACGCGCCAGGAATGGAAAGGTGCGGAATCAAGCTGATGTGGTCTACTTGCAGTGATACACCCTGCTTCAGAACGAACTAAAAGAAGAGGCGTGGGGATCTGATGGTGGCACCTGACGTCGGCCTTGCAAGGCCTCTTGATCGATCGTAAAGACGCTGTAAATTATTCAATAATTCTTTGTTTGGAAATGGAATGCGACTGGACAAGTTTCTTGGTGAGAGCACGGATCTGAGTCGCTCAGATGCGCGTAAAGTGCTTAAAAGCGGAGAAATCACCGTCAATGGCGAGGTAGTGACCAAAGGCACTCACGTTGTACAAGAGGGTGATGTAGTGTGCTGGGATGATGAGCCGCTTGCCCTGATTGGCCTGCGTTACATCATGCTCAACAAGCCCGCCGGTTACGAGTGCAGCCTAAAAAATAGTGCTTACCCGTCTGTGATGATGCTGATCGATGTAGAAAAGCGCGAGCGCTTGCACACCGTCGGTCGATTGGATGTGGATACCACCGGGCTGATTTTGATTACGGATGATGGCCAGTGGACGCATCGTATTATTTCGCCCCGCCATCAATGCGATAAGGTCTACGTGGCGACCTTGGCAGAGCCTTTGCCTGATAATGCAGAAGAACTGTTCAAGGCCGGTATCTTGTTGAATGGCGAGGACAAGCCGACGCTGCCAGCCGTGCTGGAACGCATTGATGAACGTACCGCAAGGCTGACCATCCAGGAAGGGAAATACCATCAGGTGAAGCGTATGTTTGCTTCCCTGGGGAATCTGGTTCAGACCTTGCATCGCGAGCGTATAGGCTCCCTGTCCTTGGACGACAGCCTGGAGCCAGGCGAGTCGCGCTACTTAACGCCTGCCGAGGTGCAGCAGTTTGTAGAAGAGGGCTGAACTCCTGGCCCTTGGTTCTGGTTTTGATAAGTCAAAGGTGTATCAAGGCCAAGGCTTTGATGTCCTGACGTTGGGAAACCAGTCAAAAAAAGCGCTCAAACAGAATGTGTTTGAGCGCTTTTTTGTACCTGCTCAATCATCAAAGGGTCTGGTGGCGCGGTGTCCTGCCTTATTTAAGCGCCTTGCGCATGATGCTGGTGTTGTGTTCATAACCCAGTTGCTCATACAGAGCGATAGCGCCCCGATTATTGCTCAAGACTCCCAGCTCGATGTAGTCCAGTCCACGCACTTGTGCCCACTCCTGGGCGGTCTGCATCAGCAGTTTGCCCAGTCCCATGCCTCGTGCCGATTCCGTCACGACAAGATCAATCACATAGGCAAAGTCATGCGGCGTGATGCAGTTGTACGGCGGGGTCTTTTGCTGCTGAACAATAATAAAACCCAGCGCCTGATCGTCCTTCTCGGCCACAAACAAGGCTGCCTGGTCCGACTCGATCATGGACTGGATAAAGCCCTCGTCCTGCCGTGCTTGCAGGTAGTAGTGCGGCTGCAAATGATGCATGTGGGCGAATAGCTCGGCGTACATATCTCCAATCTTGCCAATGTCAGCAAGTTGGGCGGGACGTAGGGTGGGCATGGTTCGGGCTTGTGATAAGTAGGAAAAGACAGAAGTGCTTCAATGCTAGGTCGACAAGAAAAGAGGGGCAAGTCTTATGGTCATGAATATCCTCGTAAGGGCCAAGGCTAATTAACGTTGTTCCTGTACTGCTTGCCCTCGGGGTGGCGTTTGACAGCGTGGTCTTTGTAGCCATCTTTAGAGCGTTGATTTAGCATAGTGCTTGTTTTATACGAATCTACTTAGCGTGAAATTGACCATGACTGAAAGTGCGACCGATGCCCGTCGTGTTTACAAGGCCGCCTGCCATTGCGGTACGGTTCGTTTTATGGTGAAGTTAAGTGATGGGTTGCGTTCCGCACGTCGCTGTAATTGCTCTTATTGTCGTATGCGAGGTGCTGTGGCGGTATCGGCCGATTTGGCGGATATTCAGGTCGAGCAAGGTCAGGATGCGCTGACGCTTTATCAGTTCAACACGGCGCAGGCCGAGCATTTTTTCTGTTCGCATTGCGGCATTTACACCTTTCATCAGCGTCGCTCGAATCCTGAGCAATACGGTGTCAATGTTGCCTGCATTGAAGGTATGAGTCCTTTTGATTTTGCAGAGGTGCCTGTCAATGAAGGGCGCAGTCACCCTAAGGATCGTCCGGGCGGTGGCAGCCTGATCGCAGGGTGGTTACGCTATGAGGCCAACCCAGACTTGCCCGAGGGCTGATCACCCACCCCTACCTGTGCGGGTGTTTCGTCACGGCATAGGTCTTTCAGGCCGCAGGCAAATCCACCTGCTGCCTACGCAAGAAATACGAAGCCTCCGCCAGTTTCAGGAACCCCACCATCTCATTACGCGCATACTCCGGATCCCCGCTGGTCAGGGCCTTGCCCAGCTTTTCCAGCGCCTCTACCGTGACCTGATAGTTATCGGTATCGCTGGTATTGGCAAAGCGCACCTGGTTGGCGTGGTCGGCGGACATGGCGATGGCGTCCAGCAGGCGCTCGTTGTGTACGCATTGCAGCCAGGCTTGGCGAAAGCTGGCGTTGGCACTGAACATTAGCGCTGCGTCTTTGTGCACCATGGCCACTTTGGCCAGATCAATGGCTTTGCTAAGACCGGCATGGAGCTGATCGCGGTCGGCAATGTTGACGGCCAGTGCGGCAGCAGCCGGCTCCAGAATGCGGCGTAACTCAAAGATGTCGCGCACCATGGCGTCGGTCAGCACCGGGACCTGAAACCCCCGTGTGGTGCTGTTCAATAAACCTTCGTTGACCAGTCGCAGCAGGGCCTGGCGCACGGGCATGCGGGTGCAGCCAAAGCGCTCGGCCAATTCGTAATCCAGCAGGCGGTCGCCGGGGTGCCAGTCGCCTGCATTCAAACGCTTGCGGGTGTCCCGGTAAATGGTGTCTACCAGCGTTTCCGCCTTGCTTGCCTGTGTGGATTTACCAGTCGAAGTCGCCATACGAAACCGATCAGAAAAGAATGGATGATTGTATCGTACAGACCCTGCTGCGCTGATCGGGTTTGTGCTTAGAGCATGTACCCGGCTTGTGGTCGGTTTGTGGCCGACTTGTATCAGGTTTATGCCCGGCCTTTGTCTAAAACTTGGTTCGTATTCCCACCCTTAACAAGGTCTGGTTACGCCCCGTGGAGCTGGGCATGCTGATCACGTTGGCCGTTGCGCCCTCGCCTTGCGCGTGCTGGATGATGGCCTGGGTATAGATATCCGTACGCTTGGACAGGAAGTAGTCGGCCGTCAGGTTTAGTTGGTGGTATTTGTTCGATCCCAGGGTGGTCAGCCCATAGCCCGGTCCCAGTACCAGATTGGGTGCCGCGCGCCAGGCAAAACCCAGCTGATAGTTGCGGAAGGTATGGTTCTTTTGCTGGCCATCGGGAGCCACGTACAGGGCTTGTGAAAACACACCGTAGATAGTCACTTTATCGAAGGCGTAGTTTGCTCCTATGCCCCAGTCGCGCAGGTAACGGCCACCAACTCGATTGGGTGCACCACCGCCGGTCAGCGGGCTGATGTCCAGGCTGGCTTCCTGCACTTCGGTATAAGCGGCACCGGTCGCAAAGTTGCCGTTCTTGTAGTTGGCCGTAAAGCTGATGGTGCGCCCGGTTTGTGCCTGCCCTTCGCGTCGTTCCGGGAAGCCGTACATGGCACCCAGTTCAACACCGGCAAAGGAAGGCGTTACGTATTTCACCGATTGATTGACCCGCTGGCCGCTCATGCGGTCGTTGTCCAGAGGGCTATTGGAATAGCCGCCTGCCGACCAGGTGGGGGTGTAGAACGCCTGCAAGGTGTCGGTGAAGAAATCGTATTGTCTGCCCAGCTTGATGCTGCCCAGATAATCGTATTTCAGGCCCACCCAGGCTTGTCGGCCCCACAGGGCGCCGCCTTGCCCTGCTTCCCCAGTCGCCACGGAAAAGCCGTTTTCCAGTTGAAAGATGGCGGTCAAACCATTGCCCATCGACTCGGAACCACGCAGACCCAATCGGTTGCCTTGCATGACACCGGTATCCAGCGTGGTTTTGGAGGGGCCGTTGGCATTGCTGATCCAGGTCAGGCCCGCATCCAGAACGCCGTACAAGGTGACGTTGTCGCCTGTTTGCGCCGTGGCGCTGGAGCAGGCGATCAGCGTGGCCAGTCCAACACAGCCAGCCAAAGCGATTTTTACGTGACGGCGCATCATTGGGCACCGCCTTTGCTGGGGACAGCGTGTAATTTAGCGGCCTGATCCAGGGCGTTTTGCTGGTGGGCAGATGGCAGGGCAAAGACGCACAAGCCACCCAGCACGGCCAGACCGGCAATGGTCAATACAGCGGTGCTGGTGCTGCCGCTCATTTCTTGTGCCAGACCCATGGCGTAGGGGCCAAATAAACCGCCCAAGGCTGCTACTGCATTGATCAGGGCATAGCCG
This sequence comes from Alcaligenes sp. NLF5-7, assembly GCF_024266725.1. Classification (NCBI taxonomy): domain Bacteria; kingdom Pseudomonadati; phylum Pseudomonadota; class Betaproteobacteria; order Burkholderiales; family Alcaligenaceae; genus Alcaligenes; species Alcaligenes sp. NLF5-7. The sequence continues at coordinate 1,697,937 of NZ_CP100755.1, read as the reverse complement.
GTTGCAGCGGCGCGGCCACTCATGAAATTACCGCCCAAGGCCCAGACCAGGGGTGTGCCGCCAATGAACATGGCCGTGGCGATGATGACGCCAATAATGCGCACGGTCGGGTCCGGTGCCAGGGCAGTCATCAGCAGGCCGATAGCACCGCCTGCGCAGGCAATGGCCAAGTGCCAGCGACGTTCCCCAAAGTAGTCGGAAGAGCGGCCCAGAATCAGCATGGCCAGGGCAGATGCGGCATAGGGCAAGGCGGCAATATAGCCAATGTGGGTCAGGTTCTTGATACCGGCTTCCTGAATGATGGTGGGTGTCCAGAAGATCACCGCATAAATGCCCAGGTTCAGGGATAGCAGCACGCAGGCCAGCCACCACACATTGGGTTTGCCCAGCACTTCAGCAATTTTGTCCTTGCGCGGCAGCTCGCGTTGCGCGTCCTGGTTCAGGGTGTGCAGCAAGGTTTTTTCTTCCTGGTTCAACCATTTGGCGTCTTCAGGACGGTTGGGCAAGGTCGCCCATAGCAAGGCCGCTACAAAGACAGCGGGCAGCCCCTGCAAGAGGAATAGCCATTGCCAGTTATGCAGGTGCTGGGACTCCGAAAACACATCCATGATCCAGCCCGAGAGCGGGCCCACGATCATGCCGCCCGCAGCAGCGGCAGTAACCAAGGTCGCCATGACGCGGCCCTGGCGTTGTGGGGGGAACCATTGCGCCAGGTAATACACCACGCCAGGCAGAAAGCCGGCTTCCGCCACTCCCAACAGGAAGCGGACGATATAGAACTGTGTGGGGGTGGTGACGAACATGGTCAGCACGGACAGGATGCCCCAGGTGACCATGATGCGTGTCAGCCAGGCGCGGGCACCAAAGCGGTACAGCAAGAGGTTGCTGGGGATCTCGAACAACAAAAAACCCACAAAGAAGATGCCTGAACCCAGGCCATAGACCTCGGCTGAAAAATTCAGGTCTTGCAGCATTTGCAGCTTGGCAAAGCCCACGTTGACGCGGTCGATGTAGGCCACGATGTAGCTGATGAACAAAATGGGCATCAGCCGCCAGAGGATTTTGCCGAAAAGCAGATCCTCGGCCTTGGAGGGGACCGGGTCTGCGGGGCGCGATTGTTGTCTCATGATAGTCCTTATTGGTAATCGCAGTAAGTGAATTCAGTTGAACTCATTTTTTGTGAATATATTCATTTTCATACTTGTTGGTCAATAAGTGCTATAGGTATAAAACAACTTTGCTATTCATTAATTAGTTGAAATTAAACGAATTTATAAAAAATAAAAAGCCAATTTCTAGTACAAACACCTAGATTCGTTGACAGCGATATACCTGCTCTATAAACTGAATTCAGTTTTGAATAATAGCAATAAGGAGCTGGCATATGAGCAGGCAGGAGGCCCCTTCGGCCCAGGTGATCGAGCATGTTTCGTCCCTGATTGGCTTTGATACGGTAAGCAGAAACTCCAATCTGGCATTGATTGAATGGGCCGCCAACCGGCTCGAAGCGGCGGGCGCCCAAGTGCGTTTTGATTACAACGAATCGCGCTCCAAAGCCAATCTGCTGGCGACCTTTGGCCAGGGGCCGGGAGGCGTGGTTTTGTCGGGCCATACAGACGTGGTGCCGGTCGATGGGCAGGTATGGTCCAGTGATCCTTTTCAGGCTCAGATTCGTGAGGGTCGTTTGTTTGGACGTGGTGCTTGCGACATGAAAGGCTTTATTGGCGTAGCTATGGCGCAGGCGCAACGCCTGGGTTCCATGACACTGCGCGAGCCCGTGCATCTGGCCTTGAGCTACGACGAAGAAGTGGGCTGTCTGGGCATTCCCGGCCTGATCGAGGAAATGCGTAAAGCCGGCATCCAGCCCAGCGGCTGCATTGTGGGTGAACCCACCAGCATGCGCGTTGTGGCGGCCCATAAAGGCGGCCGCATTTATCGCTGCCGCGTCAAAGGCTGCGCCGCCCATTCTTCTTTGACACCACACGGTCTGAACGCAATCGAGTACGCCGCCAATCTGGTTTCGCACATTCAGCATCTGGCGGATGAAGAGGCCCAGGTCGGCAAGCGCATTGAAGGCTTTGATGTGCCTTTTTCCACCATTTCCACCAACACGATTTCCGGTGGCAATGGCATGAATATTATCCCGGCCCATTGCGAGTTCTCCTTTGAATACCGCTATCTGCCTGGCGTGGACCCGGATGGCTTCATCGGCAATTTGCGCCGCTTTGCCTATGAGCAGGTCTTGCCGCGCATGCAGGCACGCCATGGCGACGCGGCTATCGAATTCGAGTGTCTGGGCAGTATTCCTGCCCTGGATGACGAAGACAGTCAGGAACTGAAAAAAATGGCGCTGGCCTTGCTGGGTGAGTCCGCCGCACAGCGTGTGGCCTATGGCACCGAAGCCTCGTTTTTCCAGGAAGCGGGCGTGCCCAGCATTGTCTGCGGGCCTGGCTCCATCACCGTGGCACACAAGGCCGATGAATACGTCAGCCTGGAGCAGTTGGCCGCGTGCGAGTCCTTTCTGGGCAAGGTGATCCAGTCCTTGGCTGCTTAGGGCGGGATGGTTTCCGGCAGGTCTTGGGGCCTGTCTTATTTTGAAGGAATAATTTTTCATGAAGCTAGCAAAACGCATTACCGGCACCTCCCAAAAATCCTTTGGCATGTACGAGCAGGCGGCTCGCCTGCAAGGCGATACCTCGGACCTGATTCATCTGGAAGTTGGCCGCCCGGACGCGGATACGCCAATGGCGATCAAGCATGCGGCAGCCGATGCCTTGATGCGCGGCGAGGTGCATTACAGCGATCTGCGTGGGGTGCCCGCCTTGCGTGAAGCCTTGGCCGCCAAGCTGCGCAAGCAAAACAAGCTGGATGTCGGGCCGGATGATGTGCTGGTCACCAATGGGCTGACGCACGCCTCCTTTGCCGCTTTCTGCGCCATTCTGGACGAGGGTGATGAGGTGATTTTGCTCTCGCCGCACTACCCGCAACATATAGGCAAAATCGAGCTGGCCGGGGCGCATCCGGTGCTGGTGCCGCTGAACAAGGAACAGGGTTTTGCCATTGATGCGCACGCCATCGAAGCGGCTATTACGCCCCGTACCCGCATGGTGGTGCTGGTGAATCCGGCCAACCCCACGGGCCGTGTGTATCGCCGTAGCGAGCTGGAAGCTCTGGCGCAATTGGCGATCAAGCACGATCTGATCGTGGTCTCTGATGAAGTCTACGAGGACATTACCTACGACGATGCCGAGCACATCAGCATTGCCTCCCTGCCCGGCATGCAGGAGCGCACCGTGTCCATGTTTGCCTTCACCAAGTCCTACGCCATGGATGGCTGGCGCATTGGGTATCTGGCTGCGCCTGCCTGGTTGATGCCCGGCTTGTTGAAGATCACCGCTAACGATGTCACCCATGTGAATACCTTTATTCAGGCGGGCGCGCTGGAAGCCGTGGTCGGGCAGCAAGAAGCCTTGCGCGGGATGATTGCGGACGACGATGCCAAGCGCCGCCTGATGCTGCAACGTCTGAATGCCATGGCGAATGTCAGCTGCGCCAATGTGGAAGGCACGATTTATGCCTTTGCCGATGTACGTGCTACGGGTGTGCCTTCGCAGGAACTGGCTGAGCGCTTGCTGAAGGAAGCCCGTGTGGTGGTCGAGGCAGGCAGCTTCTACGGTCCGCAAGGTGAAGGTTTCTTGCGCCTGTGTTTTGGTTCTGCCTCGTATGAGCAGATCGAACAGGCCATGGATCGCTTGCAGGTATTCTTTGCTCAATTGGAGACTCAGGCCAGCTAAACCGCCGCTTGATCGGGTGAACTGGCAGGACCTCGGGGCCGCTTTCTGTTATGGAAAGCGGCTTTTTTTGTGTCTGGGAGCAGGTGGTTTCAACCCCACTATTTAGCGGAATACATGCCCAGGCCATGATTTTTTTATATAAATGTATAGATTAACGTCCGTACAAATAAACCGACAGACTGCGTCGGTGTTTTCCCTTAAATTCAGGCGTATTCCCCTGTGGGCGCTGGTTATAAGGTCATTATCAATCCATATTTCCATAGACAAGTATCGGCTCCTTATTATATTGTTCGTATCAAACAACAATTATGTCCGGTCAATTAATAGGAGCAGGTCCATGAAAAACGGGATACGGGGTGTACTGGCAGCAGCAGGGATGGTGGCCGCGCTGGGCGCGCAGGCTCAAACGCTCAAGCTGGGTGTGGTAGGAGGCATGACAGGTCCAGGCGCGCCCTGGGGGCTGGCTATTGATGGTGGCGTGAAAATCGCCGTGGATGAAATCAATCAGGCCGGTGGCCTGGAAGTGGGCGACAAGAAGTACAAGGTTGAAGTGCTGACTTACGACGACCACTACAAGGCAGCGGATGCAGTAACCGCCACCAACCGTCTGATCGATCAGGATGAAGTGAAATACATTATCGGTCCTATTGGCTCGGCCTCGGTCATGGCCATGAAGCCGATTACCGAGCGCAACAAGGTCATCATGCTGTCCAACAGCTACTCGACCGAAGTGCTGGATGCGAACACGCAATACATGTTCCGCGTGCTGCCTACGCAGTACGAATACAACCGTCAGCTGATTGGCTGGTTGAAGCAGGAGCGCCCCGAGCTGAAGCGTCTGGCGATCCTGTCGCCTAACGATGCGACCGGCTGGAGCACGCAAAAGATCCAGACCGCTGCCTATAAGGACGCCGGTTACGACGTGGCTGAAACCAAGTTCTTCGAGCGCTCGCAAAACGACTTCCGCACCTTGCTGACCAGCATTCTGGCCAAGAACGTGGACTTCATCGAACTGGACACCGTGCCACCCGGCCCGGCCGGTATTGTGATACGTCAGGCACGTGAAATGGGCTTCAAGGGCCAGTTCACCAAGTTTGGCGGCAATAACGTGGCTGAAACCGTGAAGTCTGCCGGTGCGGACAATGCGGAAGGAACCTTGGTGTATTTGTCTGCCGATCCGTCCAGCGAGCCCTACCAGAAGCTGAGCCAGGCTTACGCCAAGGTCCACAGCAACAGCATGGATGACTTCGTTTTCTACTTCTACGATGCCACCCGCCTGCTGTTCAAGGCCATTAACGAAGCTGGCACCGTGGACGATACCGATGCCGTGCGTGCCCGCATTGAAGCCAATAGCAGCTTTGACGGTATTCAAGGCGCGATTGTGTGGGGCGGAAAGGATGTCTATGGCGTGAACCACCAGATCGCCACCCCGGCCTACCTGGGTGTGATCGAGGGCGGCAAGGCCAAGGTCATCAACAAGTTCGACGCCCGCTAATTACCGGTTTTGTTTCAGTACGCACTCCGCCACGGCGGTGGAGTGCACCTTGATACGGTTAGCAATTATGCAGATCGCAATGCAAATCGCCATCATCGCCCTGATGTCCACGTTCGTGTACGCCCTGGTTGCCCTGGGTTTTACGCTGGTGTTTGGCATCTTGCGGGTGGTGAACTTCGCTCACGGCGAGTTCTACATGCTGGGCGCTTACGCCATGTATTTGTTTTATGGTCAGTTTGGCTGGCCCTACCTGCCCTCTATCGCGGCCGCTGCCGTGCTGGTGGGATTTCTGGGCTTACTGGCTGAACGCGGCCTGTTCCGTCGCTTTGTGGGCGACGAGATGGGCGGCATGATCATGTCCCTGGCTTTGGCGATTACCTTGCAGGCGGGGATCTCGCTGCTGTTCTCGGTGGACGAGCAATCGGTACGCCGTCCGGTGGAAGGTGCATGGCAAATTGGCCAAGCCTTTTTCGCCAAGGATCAATTGCTGATCGTAGGCATGAGTGTGCTGGCGCTGGCCGCCTTCTATTTTCTGATCGAGCGCACCCGTATCGGCATGACGATACGTGCGGTGGCGCAGGATCGGGAAGTGGCACGTCTGCAAGGCGTCAGTTCCTGGAAGATCATGGCCTTCACCTTTGCCTTGAGCTGCGGCCTGGCCGGCTTGTCGGGTGCCCTGATGGCGCCGGTCTACACCGTGCACCCCTATATGGGCGAAGCCGTGGTGGTGAAAGCCTTCATTATTGTGGTTCTGGGTGGTCTGGGCAGCTTGCCCGGTGCGGTGGTTGCCGCCCTGATTCTGAGTGTTACCGAGGCCGTGGCGTCCACCTTCTATAACGCGACCGTGGCCACCATGCTGTCCTTCCTGATCGTGATGGCCGTGTTGCTGGTCAAACCCAGCGGTTTGATGGGGAAATCGTCATGAGCGCGATCAAAACTGCTTCTTTCTATCCGCGTGATGGCGCCCTGCAATGGGTCTGGCATGCCGTCGTGGTCGCGGTGCTGCTGGGCTGGCCCGTGTGGGCCGGACAGCCTCGCTTTGCCCTGCATCTGGCCATCATGGTGTCGCTGTACGCCTGCCTGGCCATGAGCATGAATCTGGTTTTGCGCATCGGCCAGCTCTCGCTGGCGCATGGTGCCTTGTTCGGGCTGGGGGCGTATGCCTCGGCCATTTTGAGTCGAGATTATGGCTGGTCCTTTCCAGCCGCGTTTTTGGGCGCCGGAGTGCTGACGGCAGCATTAGCTGTGATCACCGGTCCCATTTTTATGCGTATCAAGGGTGTGCATTTCGCACTCTTGACCTTCGCCCTGGGCGAAGCCGTGGTGCTGTGCTTTATCGAGTTCCACGAACTGTTTGGCGGCAATAACGGCTTTGGCCAGATTCCGGCCCTGCAAGCCAGCTTGCCGATTCCTGAAGGGCGTTACGGCGTTTATCTGGTGACGGTCAGCTTTGCCTTGGTGGTGTATTTCGTGCTGCGGGCCTTGTACCGCCGCGAATGGGGCATGGTGGCGGACTCTTTGCATCAGAACGAGCAGTTGGTGCGCTCCGGTGGTTTGAATGTGCTGCGCTTTCGGGTCAGTGTGTTTGTCCTTAGCGCCCTGATTGCCGGCTGGACAGGCAGCTTGTATGCCCACTACCAAGGCTATATCTCGCCTGATTCCTTCGGTTTCTGGACAGCGGTGAATGCCGTCATCATGAATGTGCTGGGTGGTGTGGGTGCCCTGGCTGGTGCCGTGGTGGGGGCCGCAATCCTGATCCCCCTGCCCGAGTTGCTGCGCGACTTGCAGCAGTATCAGCGCCTGATCTATGGCCTGACTTTGATTTTGCTGCTCTTGTTCATGCCGCAAGGTTTGGCGGGTCTGTGGCGTAAGTGGCGCGGCGCGCGCAAGGAGGCAGCATGAGCGTGCAATTGAATGTTCAGGGTCTTAGCCGACATTTTGGTGGGATCCGCGCGGTGGACGAGGTGTCCTTCAGCACGGCTCCCGGTCAGATTACCGGCGTGATCGGCCCCAACGGCGCCGGTAAAACCACGCTGTTCAATCTGATTGCCGGTACGACCAAGCCCAGCGCGGGTGCTGTCACCATGGATGGTGCCGCGATTACGGGTCGCCCGGCCGCGTCCTTGGCGCGCCAGGGTCTGGTGCGTACCTTCCAGATGACGCATGTATTTGCAGGCCACACGGTATTTGAAAACCTGTATCGCGCGGCTCTGTTCCGTCAGTTTCCTTCGCCCTGGTCGTTGTTCAACCCTTGGGGTGTGCGTCGTGGCCGCGAAGAGGCCGCGCGACAGGCAGAACAAGCCTTGGCCTTGATTGGCCTGGAGTCTGTAGCCGATGAGCAGGCCGATTCGCTGGCCTATGGCTTACAGAAGATTTTGGGTGTGGGTATGGCCCTGACAGCCATGCCCCGCCTTCTTTTAATGGATGAGCCCGCTGCTGGCCTGAACCCGGTGGAAACCGTGGCTATGGCCGACCTGATTGAACGCATCCACGCCAGTGGCATTGATGTGGTGGTGGTCGAGCACGATATGGGCCTGGTGATGCGCCTGTGCCAAAAGCTGGTGGTGCTGGTTAACGGTCGTTTGCTGGCCGAAGGCCCGACCGCACAAGTGCGTCAGGACCCGCGGGTGATTGAAGCCTATCTGGGTGCGGATCTGGACAAGGAACCTGGTCTGGAGCCAGCCGTGGAGGTCCGCGCTGCGCAAAACGGGACGGGACATTCGGCTTCGGTCTCTACGACTGGTCAGGGAGCTGCCAAGGTCAGCGAGCCTGCGCCCATGCTGGAAATCAAGGACTTGAGCGTGTCCTATGGCGCAGTACGGGCCTTGGACAAGGTCAGTTTTGCGGTGGAAGAAGCCAGTGTGTGCGCCGTGATCGGAGCCAATGGAGCGGGTAAATCGACCCTGATGAAAGCCATTAGCGGTCTGGTGCCGGTTGCTGGGGGAGAAATCCTGTTGGAAGGCCAGCCTATCCAGAACTTGAGCGCAGAACGCCGTGTGAATCTGGGTATTGCCCTGTCTCCTGAAGGCCGTCGCCTGTTCCCGGAACTGACGGTACGCGAGAACCTCTTGATGGGGGCCTATCTGCGTCGCGATCAGGTCGACATTACGGTGGATCTGGAACGTATTTATGGCTACTTCCCGCGTCTGCTGGAGCGCGAGCAAAGCCAGGGTCGCCACCTCTCGGGTGGCGAGCAGCAAATGTGTGCGATTGGCCGTGCCCTGATGTCCCGGCCCCGCCTGCTCTTGCTGGATGAACCCTCCCTGGGTCTGGCCCCCGCAGTCACCTTGGAAGTGGCCCGTGCAATTCGTCAGATCAGCCAGGACGGCACCACGATTGTGCTGGTGGAGCAGAACGCTCGCCTGGCGCTGAAGTTGTCGAATCACGCCGTTGTGCTGGAAACCGGGCGTTTAAGCCTGGCGGGCGACAGCAAAGACATCATGAATAACCCACAAATTGCAGCAGCCTATCTGGGCCACGCCGCAGAGGCTTCGCATCATGCCTAATATTTACCAGGTCGCCATGTTCAATGCCGAGCGCTACCCCGACAAGGTAGCGGTCTCGGACGAGCGCCAGGCCTTGTCCTTTGCTCAGTTCTGCGCCCGTGCGCGCGCCTTGTCGGCTTATTTGAAAGGTTTGGGCGTACAGCCGGGGGATCGGGTGGCCATCATGACGCCCAATTCCATCGACTATCTGGCCTTGCTGCATGCCACAGCCGTAGGCGGTTTTGCTTTGGTGCCAGTGAACACCCGTTACGGTGCTGCTGAATTGCGCTACTTGCTGGACGATGCCCAGCCTACCGTGTGTATTGTGGACCCGGCCTACCGTCCTTTGCGCGAGCAGATCGAGTCCGAAGGTGGTTTGAACAGTGCCGTGCAGTGGCTGGAGCATTTGCCTGAGGCCTTGCCCGATCACCGTGCGGATGATCCGGTGCAGCACCGCTTTGGCCGTGTGGGGGATGAAGATGTAGCCATCATCATGTACACCTCGGGTACGACCTCGGCCCCCAAGGGAGCCATGCTGACACACGGCAATTTGTCGGCCAATGCGGTGAACTACATCATGGAGCTGGGCATTGATGCCAACAGCCGCTCCTTGCTGGCGACACCCTTGTTTCACATTGGCGGCTTCGGGGTGGTGAATGGCCCCATTCTGTATGCCGGTGGCAGCTTGCATGTGGTTCCGCGTTTTGAGGCCGACGCCGTCATGGACGCACTGCGTCTGTACCAGCCTACGCATGTGTTCCTGTTGTCGGCTATGTGGGTAGGCTTGACCGATCACCCTGAGTTTAAAGAGCTGTCCCTGCCCGGTGCCCAGTTTGTGCAAACTGCGGCTGCGCCTTTGGGCCAGTGGCGTCAGGACTTGATCCGAACCGTGTTTCCCAATGCTGAATTCAGCTGGGGCTTTGGCATGACGGAAAGCTGTGTCACCACCATCAAGAATCGCTACACGCAGGAGATTCTGGAGCATCCCGGTTCCATCGGTTACCTGTGGCGGCATGTGCAGTATCGGCTGGTTGATGCCGATGGCAAGGTGCTGCCTGATCAGCGCGGGCCGGGCGAAATGCAGGTGCGTGGCCCGACTGTGTTCAAAGGCTATTGGCGGCAGCCCGAGCTGACCGCCCAGGTGCTGGATGCCGATGGCTGGCTGCACACGGGCGATTTGATTCGGGTGGACGATGAAGGCTTTGCCTATTTCATGGGCCGCAGCAAAGATATGATCAAGACAGGTGGCGAGAACGTGGCCGCGCTGGAAGTGGAAAACTGTCTGGCCAGCCACACCGATGTGCGCGAGGCCGCCGCCTTTGGCCTGCCCCACGAGTATTGGGGCGAAGAGCTGGTTGCCGCGATTGTGCCTGCCAATGGCCGTGAGCCGGATGTGGAAGTGCTGCGCGAGTTTTGTCGGGAAAAACTGTCCGGCTTTAAAGTACCCAAACGCATCTTTATTGTGGATTCCCTGCCCCAGTCCTCTTCGGGCAAAGTGCAGAAGTTCCTTCTTCGACAAAGGTATGTCTGATGCTGACTTCTTTATCTCTGTTTGACCCTGCCGTGCTGGCTGCCTGGGCCAAGCGCGCCCGCGCCGATGATTTTGTACGGCAGCACAGTGTTCTGGCCGATGTTTGCGTGGCGCTGCGCAATACCGACACCGGCGAGCATAGTTGGCTGGCCGTGTCCGAACAGGATGTGCAGGCGGGCACAGGCCCGCGCGAGGTGCCGTTCTGGCTGGAAGGCGATAGTGCCGCCTTTGCAGATCTGGCCCAAGGCTTTCCATTTAACCGCTTGGTGCGCCAGCACCGTCTGGTTGTGGGAGGCGATTTGCGCGCCTGTGTGCAGAACTGGATGTTGTTGTACGCCCTGACCCGTCTGACGGGCGAGCTGGAGGTCTGAGCATGCCTTATGTGACAACTGCGGATGGTATCCGCGCCTATTACGATCTGGCCGGTTCCGGTCCGGCCTTGGTGATGGTGCACGGCGCCAGTCAGGACAGCTTGTCCTGGCAATATGTGCTGGACCACTTTGCGCCCTTTTATACGGTGTATGCGCTGGATTTGCCCGGTCACGGCAAGAGCGGCATGCCATTGGGTGGACCTCATACCGCCACCCCGCAAAACGCTCAGTATCTGCTGCAATTTCTGGATGCGGCGGGTATTCAGAATCCGGTCCTGATGGGGCACTCCATGGGCGGGGGCGTTGTTGCCCAGGCCGCTGCCATGGCGCCCGAGCGTATTCGTGGCCTGGTGCTGGTCGATGGCGCTTCGGTGAACGTAGTGAAATCCTCCGGCTATAACCCGCGCATTCTGGAGATGGCGCGTATTAATCCGGGAGACTGGTTTGAAGTGACCTTTCGCACCTTGATGGGCACCTTGTCCGACCCGGCCCGTGCGCTGGAAGTGGTGACGGATGCCCGTCGTTGCATTCCGGCAGTGGCCTTTGCGGATATCTGCGCTTTTGGTGGTTTTCGCATGGAACAGATTCTGGACGATATCCGCTGCCCGGTGGTGATCGTGGAAGGCAGCGAGGACTGGTCCGTGCCGCCAGAGTCCGCCAGAGAGGTCGAACGCTTGCTGCGAGAAGGCAAAGTTCCGGTGGAATATATAGAATGGCCGGGCATCGGGCATTTTCCCCAAAGTGAATGTCCTGAGCAGTTCACCCGCGACACCCTGGCTGCGATGCGCCGCCTGTCTCTTTAAGCTGAAAACCGTATGGCAAACACCGAATCCCAGTCCAGCGCCAAGCCAACCCTGTATCAGAACATGAGCGATCGCTTGTTGGAGCTGATCCGTTCGGGCCATTACCCCGTCGGCTCCAAGCTGCCCACCGAGATGGAGCTTTGCGAGATGTACGGGGTCGGTCGGCACACGGCGCGTGAAGCCATACGCAAGCTGACCGATCTGGGTTTGATCGAGCGGCGTCGCCGTGCCGGTACCACCGTGATACGCCAGCATCCCAAGCCGCAATTTGGCCTGGCGCTGGACACCACGGACCAGTTGCAGCGCTATCTGGAATTTACCGATTTGCACGTGCATAAAAAGGCGGTTTGTGTGGATAAGCAGCCGCCTGAAACCGCGCTGGACGGTGAGCCGGCAGATTGGGTGAAGGTGGAAACCTACCGTAGTGTGCCGGGCAGCAAGCGCGGCATTTCCTGGACAGATATTTATCTGCGCAAGGAATACCAGGCGGTGGCTGACCTGATTTCCACCCAGCCCGGTGGTGTGTATCCGCTGTTGGAGGAGCACTGTGGCGAAGTGGTGGAAACCATCGAGATGGAAATCTCCGCCTCGCGCTTTCCCCCGCATGTTGCCCGCTTTCTGGGCTACGAGGACTCCGACCCGGCGCTGCTGATTATCCGTACCTTCCGCAATCTGGCGGGCAAGGTCATGGAAGTGGCGGTCAGCTTTTACCCACCTTATGAGTTCCGCTACGTCACGCGCCTGTCGCGCAGTGATGGGAGCCACCGCTCGCAGAGCTGATTTTTCCGAACCTTTGGGGAGACATTCATGAAACGCAAATATGGCCGCAGTGTGACGGTCAAGGTGACGGGCGACCATGCGCTGGTGCGCTTTGATCGCGGCGTGAACCGCAATGCTATTGATCAGGACACCTTGCTGGCCTTGACGCAGGTGGCGCAGGATCTGGCCTTGTCGCTGGAGATTCACACCGTGGTGCTGACCGGGGCCAAGGATATTTTCTCGGCCGGGATTGATCTGAAAGACCCGCAAAAGTGGAACGACGAGCAGGCAGGCTTGCTGGAACGCCGTGATGTGGCCCAGCGTGGTGCACGCTTGTGTCGCCTGTGGGAGGAACTGCCTCAGTTGACGATTGCCGCCATTGAAGGCGCCGCCGTCGGTGGTTCGGTTGCTCTGGCGCTGGCGTGTGATTGGCGTGTGGCATCGCAGTCATCCTTTTTGTATCTACCTGAAGCCAAGGTGGGCCTGAACATGGGCTGGGGCGCCATTCCACGCATGGTGAACATGCTGGGTGCCGCTCGCACCAAACGTGCCATCTTGCTGGCCGAACGCTTCGGTGCTGAACAGGCGCTGGACTGGGGCCTGCTGGATGAGGTCTGCGAGCCTGGTCAGGCCGTGACAGTCGCGCAGTCTTTGGCCAAGCGGGCTTCGGAGTCGCCTGCCGCGATTATCCGCATGACCAAGGAGTCGGTGAATCAGGTCGCCAATGCCTTGAACCGTCTGGGCATTTATATGGATGCCGATCAGGCGCTGGTGTGTCGCGACAGCGTAGAGGGAGCCCAGGCGCGTGCGGGGTTTTTGTCCGCTGGTCGAGCCTAGATAAAACGGCTCTGCTTGGGGGCGGTCAGCGGACCGGCGACCAGGGCGGGAGAAGGTATTTTGTCGGACCGCGCTTGAGTGCGCTGCGGGCACAATCTGCGTGGCGTTACTGTGCGCAAATAGTGTGTTACGTGCCCCTATCCGCGTTTGCGGACAAGGGGCTATCTACATCGAGGTATCAGGCGGTTTGACGCTCTTGTGCCAGTCGTCCCATCCCTTGCGGAAATAAATCCAGGCCAGCTGTCGCCACCAGATCCCAGAAGCCAGCAGGCGAGCTGGACACGACAGTGACGCCCAGTTTGTCCTCGACCTGACGTACGGCTTCCAGCGATACCAGGCCTCCGCAAGACAGCAGCAAACCTTGTGCCTGACCGGGGGCCTGCTCTTGGGCGATGTCCCACGTCTTCAGACACAGGTCTACCAGCTCCTGCGTGCTGATTTTCGACATGGCCGTGACGTCGTTAACGCCTAGTCCATAAGCGCAGACGGCCTGGATCTGGTTCTGGCCCAGAAATCGGACCAGGCGCTGGTTTACGTCATCAATATAGGACGAGGCCACCGCTACCCGTTCGATGCCGCTGACACGCAGACCGCGCAAGATGGCATGGCTCATGGTGGAGCATGGCAAGCCGGTGGATTCATGCAGGCGGGCCACCAGTTCTTCGTTAAAGTCCGAGCCACGGTAAAAGCTCAGCGATGTTCCCATCAAGGACACGGCCTGGGCGCCACGGGCAGCCAGTTTCTGGGCTGCTTCCACCACCTGGTCAATAACCTGGTCATAGCCTTCCTTGTCCACCGAACTGAGCGCCAGACCTTGGGCGATGAAATCGATTTCCGGGTACATTTCCGGACCTTCCGGAGGCACCAGACCGGCGGCTGGCGGCACGATCAGGCCAAGTACGGGGCGCTGGGCGCCAGAGTTGTCAGTCGTCATAACAGTAGCTGCTTGTTTCATTGTTTAAAGTCGAGTTGGGCGGTCTTGATGACATTGGCCCAGCGTTCTGTTTCTTCACCCAGCCATTTTTCGGTGGCCTGGGCATCTTGATAACCGGCTACCGAACCTTGGGCCAGAAAGGCATCCTGTACTTGCTTTTGCTGCATGCTGTTTTCCAAGGCCTTGCTGACGGTGGCGATCAAGGCCGGGTCCACGTTTTGTGGGGCCAGCATGAACAGTGACGGTGTCACGCTATAGCCAGGAATGGTTTCCGAGACGCTGGGCAGATCGGGCATGCCGGGGAAGCGGCGTTCGGACAAGGTGGCCAGCAGACGAATGCGGCCGGAGTTGGCCAGGCCAATCGAGGAAGCCAGGCTGGCAAAGGACATGGATACTTCACCGGATGCCAGAGCCTGACTGGCGGGAGCGCCACCGCGGTAAGGAACGTGCACCAGTTCGGTTTTGGTCTGCAAGGCGAACAGTTCACCACCCAGATGGTGCACCGAGCCTACGCCCACCGAGGCGAAGGTTTCTGTTTGAGGGGGCGCCTTGCGGATGGCCTCGATCAATTCGGCCACGGTTTTGACAGGGCTGTCGCCCGGAACGGCCAGCGCCAGATCAGACTGGCCCACCATACCGATAGGGGCGAAGTCACGCTGCAAGTCGTAGCGCAGCGCCGGGTAAATATATGGGGCGACCAGCAAGGAGGTATCGGCAAACAGCAGCGTGTTGCCATCGGCCTGGGATTTGGATACGTAGTCGGCAGAAATGGTGCCGCCTGCGCCGGATTTGTTTTCCACAATTACGGTGCGGTCCAGCTCCTTGCTTAGCGCCTGAGCGGTGACGCGGGCCAGGGTGTCGACCCCGCCGCCGGGGGCAAAACCCACGACCAGGCGAATGGGTTCGGCAGCGTGTAAAGCGGCCACAGGGCTTAATGTCAGGGCGAGCGCAGCCAGCGCACGCCGTGTGAAACGGCTTGCAAACATGAGAAAGTCTCCTCGGTATGAGTGGTAGTTTTTTTAGCTAATTATTAATTCAGTGCCGCATATAAAACCCGGCTAAAGGGTTGAGCTGGGCGTTTAGCCAGCTATAGCGCTCGCGCTTGTCGAACTCCCATTTCTCGGGATGGGCTTGGGCGACACGACGCAGGGATTCGGCCCCGGACAGCACATGGCTGGCCGCTGCCTGCATGGCGCTGGGGCCGTCACGTTGGGCCAGGGCCTGGGTCAGTGCCTGATGTTCATGCCAGGACTGCTCCATGCGGTTTTCCTGATCCAGATGGCGGTGGCGGTAAGGGTTGGTCAGACGGCGCAGATGTTCAATTTGCTGCACCATGAAGGTATTGCCGGCAATGCTGTGAATCAGGGCGTGCAATTCGGCGTTGTACGTGGCGTAGTCAGCCAGGCTTTTGTCCTGCAGGGCCTTGGCACCGCGCTTTTGCAAACGCTCCAGTTCGCGAATCTGGGCATTGCTGATGCGGTAGGCCGCCAGTTGCGTACAGGCACCTTCCAGCAAGGCCAGGGTTTCCAGCATTTCTTCCAGTTCTTCAATGGTGTGCTGGGTGACAAAAATCCCGGCGCGTGGGGCGATGCGCACTTGCCCGGTGGCCGCCAGTTGCAGCAAGGCTTCGCGCACCGGGGTGCGTGATACCCGGAAAAACGAGCACAGCAAGGATTCATCAATGGCGCTGCCCGGCGGCAGATCACCGCTGGCAATGCGGTGCTCCAGTTCGATTCGTACCCGGTCGGTATTGCTAAGCGTCATGTCTGTCTCCCAAGCCTTTTCCTGTTTTTTAGGCTTAAATGATTCTAGGGAGGGGTTTTTGATATATCAATTAAGGCTTATCCGAGGGTAAAGAAAGTTTTGCCCCGTTTTGATTCGGGAAAATTTCACGGATAATCATTTTTTGCCCCCCCCCCTCTGCCCCTGTTCGGTCATAGGGGAAAGCACGCTATTTTTCGGATAAAAAAACCATGAGCGAAGAACGTAAACCGCTGGATGCGTTGGCCAGCGGCGCCATGCTGGTCCTGTGCCTGATCTGGAGCTTTCAGCAGATTTTGCTCAAGGCCACGGCCAATGACATGGCGCCTATTTTTCAGATCGGTTTGCGCTCGGGTGTGGCCTGTGTGCTGGTGGCTTTGCTGGTTCTGGTGCGCACGCACAAGCTGGCCTTCACCGAAGGGGCCTGGAAGCCGGGGCTGATGGCCGGTTTGCTGTTTGCGCTGGAGTATTTGCTGCTGGGTGAGAGCCTGCGTTTTACCTCCGCAGCGCACGTGGTGGTGTTTTTATATACCGCGCCCGTGTTTGCGGCTTTGGGCCTGCATATTCTCTTGCCGTCCGAGCGTCTGGCCCGCTTGCAATGGGTAGGGATCGGGCTGGCGGTGGCGGGTATCGCCATTACCTTTTTGGGCCCGGCCAGCATGGACGGGGCTGATCTGGGACGCATGTTGATCGGGGACTTGATGGCCTTGGCAGCCGGAGCCTTGTGGGGCTTTACCACCGTACTGATCCGCAGCACGCGCCTGTCTGCTGTGCCGCCTTCGGAAGCCTTGCTGTATCAGCTATTCAGCGCTTTTGTGATTTTGATGGTGGCCGCTGTCGTGACCGGGCAAACCGATATTAATTGGTCCGGCTTGCTGGGCGCCAGCCTGGTGTTCCAGTCTGTGGTGGTGGCGTTCTTGAGTTTTCTGGTCTGGTTCTGGTTGCTGCGTAATTATCAGGCGTCGCGCCTGGGGGTGTTTTCCTTCGCAACCCCTTTGTTCGGTGTTTTATTCGGCGCTTTCCTGCTGGGCGAGGCCATAGAACCCCGTTTTGTGATGGGCGCTTTACTGGTGTTGATGGGCATTACCCTGGTCAGTGCCTATAGCTGGATCAGTCAACTGCGACGTCGCAGAGCCTGATTGAAGCAGCGAAATGATGCGAACGGTCTCAAGGCGCAATGCGTTGTCGCAAGCTGCTCTTTAACCATCGGCAAAACTGGCGGGCCTCACTTTGCTGTGGTGATTGTGCGTTGACATAGGCCATGTAGCTTGCGCCCGTGGCCACCTGGCCAGGGCCGAATTCTCGCAGGACGCCATCGCGTAGATGATCCATCACCAGTAAACGCGGCACAACCAGAAATCCGGAACCGGCAATGGCCCCGGCAATCGCGAAAAACAGGTGATCGTAGGTGGCGCTCATCAGTAGCCGCGAAGGCTCAATACCCTGATCCAAAGCCCATAAACCCAACATGTCCGGTCGTGAGCGCGCGGTCACCATAGGCCAGTGTTCCCAGGCCTGCCCGCTGTGCTGCTGGATCAAGGCAGGTGCTGCCACGCATACCAGCTCTTCGCGTATGAGCTCCCAGCTTTCGCTGTCGGGCAGGCTCAAGTCACGGCTGATCAACACATCAAACTCTTCATTAGGACGGGGTGGCGACAGATTGGTGATCAGATCAATTTGCATATGGTGCTGGGCGGTGAACTGGCCAAGCATGGGCACCAGCACCGTCATTGAAAAGCTGGGCATGGAGGTGCGGACTCGCAGCCTTTCATGCTGATCCTGTTGATGGGTGATTTGCTGAATGGCCATCTCCAGGGTAGCCATGGCATCTTTGACCGTGTCATACAGCTGCAGGCCGGCTGCCGTCAGCTCAATATAGGGGCCGCGCCGAATGAACAGAGCCTGTTTGCTGACTTTTTCCAAGGTGGCGATATGTCGGCTAACTGCGCTTTGGGTGATCCCCAGGCTTTGGGCCGCTCGGGTGAAATTGCCTTGTCGGCCCACCGCGACAAATACGCGCAAGGGAACCAGAGGAACATTCTCAAGCATGATTAAAACTCATGATAGGGTCACGGTTAGCAGGGGGTGAAAGTAGGGTGTAACAGAACGGTCATCTAAGATAAATACCATGATTTTCATGCAATTTTATTGAAATTACAGGAAATAATCATGCAAAACCGTTTCCCTTATCTATCCGCTTTGCTCATGCTTTCCTGCTTGGGTACGGGGGCTGCCAAGGCGGATGAAGTGGTGTTGTACTCCTCCAATAACATCGATGTGGTGAACACGGTGATCGAGCAGTTCCGTCAGGTTCACCCCGAGATATCGGTGTCCGTGGTGCGGGCTGGTTCCGGTGCCTTGATGCAGCGTATCAAGGCCGAAGCAGAGCAACCCTTGGGCGATTTGTTCTGGTCCGGTGGGTTTTCCACCTTGTCGCAGTATGCCGAGTACCTGGCGCCCTATTCGTCGCCCGAGGCCAGTGCTGTAGGTGCCCAGTATCAGGGAGCTGAGCAACGTTGGTTGGGTACCAATACCCATGTCACGGTGTTGATGCTTAACGAGCGGCAGTTGGGCAAACTCAAGGCGCCTGACAGCTGGGCGGATCTGGCTGATCCGGCCTGGAAGGGCAAGATCGTGATTCCAGATCCGGAGCGCAGCAGCTCTTCTTATGTTGCCTTGTATGGCCTGCAGGATTTGATGGGCCAGGAGGTGTTTGAGAAGGTTGTGCGCAATGCAGTGGTGGTCGGAACCACCTCCGGTGCCTACGAGGGCGTTGCCAATGGCGAGTTCGCGGTTGCGGTAACGATGGAATATGCCGCCTATCAATATGTGGCCGGTGGTCTGGATACGATTGACCTGGTCTACCCCAAAGAGGGCACTTTCCTGTCGCCGGAAGGCATGGCCTTGATCAAGGGCGGGCGTAACCCCGAATCCGCTCGCAAGCTGTATGACTTCCTTGCCTCCCGCCCTGCGCAGGAAGAGGTGTTCAAAAGCGCGTTCCGTCGCCCTTTGCGCAGCGATATTGCCGTCAATACGCTGACAAGCTTGCCTGCCATGGATCAGATCCGTGTGCATGCGCTGGATGATGATCGTATGGGTGCGGATCGTGAAGACTTCCTGGCACGTTGGCGTGCACTGGTTTCCCAACGCTAGGCGGGACTGGTATGCAGATACATCTATCAGGTATTGAGCAAAGCTACGGCTCGCAAACTTTGTTTCACGGCTTGGATCTGGACATCCCCAGTGGCTCCGTGTTTACCCTGCTGGGGCCATCGGGTTGTGGCAAGACGACCTTGCTGCGCATGCTGGCCGGGTTTGTGCGCCCTGATCATGGCAAGGTGCTGTTCGGCCAAACAGACATGACGCGAGTGCCTGTGCACAAACGCAATGTGGGCATGGTGTTTCAGGATTACGCGCTGTTTCCGGATCGCAGCGTGCTGGATAACGTCAGCTACGGTTTGCTGGCGCGTGGCCAGTCTCGCTCCCAGGCTCGTGTCCCCGCGTTGGAAATGCTGGCGCGCGTGGGCTTGAAGGACAAGGCAGATGCTTTGCCGTCCGCCTTGTCCGGTGGGCAGCGACAGCGAGTGGCCATGGCACGCGCTTTGGTGATCAAGCCCGATCTGCTCTTGCTGGATGAGCCCTTGTCTGCCCTGGATGCAAAGCTGCGCACCGATCTGCGCGAGATGCTGCGGGACCTGCAGCAGGAAGCCGGCATCACTACTGTGTTTGTGACGCATGATCAGGAAGAAGCGCTGAGCGTGTCTGATTACATTGCCGTCATGGATCGGGGCTGCGTCCGCCAGGTCGGGACGCCCGAGCAGATCTACCGCTGCCCTGACAACAGTTTTGTGGCTGATTTTGTGGGAGGGGCCAATCTGATCGAGCTGCAGGAGGAGCTCGGCCAGGCTGCAGATGGCTGCCGCCGGTTCCGTACGGCGGGGGGCATTGTGCGTATTCAGTCTGTCGGACGTTTTACCGAGCGGACGATGTTGGCCTTGCGGCCTGAAACTCTGAGTGTGGATGCTGTGCGCCCGCTGGGCGAGGGTGACATTGCGGCGCGGATTGAGAGCGTGGATTACCGGGGTCCCAGCACGGCTTATCAATTGCGCACGGAGTTCGGTTTCCTGAGGGCAGTGGTCTGGAATACCGGTGTCAGTCAGAGTTGGGCCCGGGGCGATGCGGTGGTATTGCGCGTTCCCGAATCGGCTCTCTTGGTGGAGCGCACATGATGCTGGGTTCTTTGCGACGCGATCCAGCCTGGCTGATGCTGGCCCTGGGTGCAGTGGCTTTGCTGGGCTACTTTTTGCTATGGCCAGTCCTGTCCATGCTGACCAGCTCCCTGTTCAACAAGGAAGGTCAGTTTGGTTTGCACGGCTACGTGCAGTTTTTCTCCGAGCCTGCTTATCGGGAGAGTTTGTTCAACACCTTGTGGTTGGGTGGGGCCGTAACCGTGTTTAGCCTGGTGCTGGGCGCTGGTTTGGCTCTGGCTGCGGCTCGTTTTTCCTTCCCCCTGGCTACTTGCCTGGGCGTCTTGCCTTTGCTGACCTTGGTCATTCCGGACGTGGTGGTTGCAGCAGCCTGGATTGTGGTGCTGGGTAAACAAGGCGTGCTCAATAGTGTGCTGGCTCCTTTGGGCCTGGAGCTGCCTTCTTTGTATTCGTGGTGGGGTCTGGTGTTTGTGATGACCTTGAACAACTACGTGTACGCCTATGTCGCTGTGCTGGTAGGGTTGAAGTCCATGGACCGCAACCTGGAAGAGGCGGGGCTTAGTCTGGGTAGCTCCCCGGCTCGCACCTTGCGCACGGTGACCTTTCCTTTGATGATGCCGGCTTTATGCGGTGCAGCGGTGCTGGTCTTCATGCACGTTATTGGGGATTTTGGCGTTCCGGCCATTCTGGGAGCCCGCACCCCCGTGCTGGCGGTCAAGACTTATAACGAATTTGTCAGCGAAATGGGCGGTAACCCGCAAATGCAGACCACCATGGCTTCTTTGCTGGTGTTTCTGGGTTTGGCCTTGCTGCTGATTCAAAAGTGGGTTGTAGCCCGACGCACCTACCAGATGGAGTCTGGACGAGCTCCGGAGCGCGTGCCCTTGCGTGCCTGGCAGGCCGCTGTGTGCGCCTCTTTGGTATCGATCCTGATTTTGCTGTCAGTGCTACCCGTGATGGTGGTGATTGTTACCGCATTTACGCCCTCTATTGGACCGGTGCTGAAGTATGGCGGCTTTACCTTGAGCCATATGCAGCAAGCTTTGGTGCAGGCACCCGGGCCTTTGTACAACTCCTTGTTGCTGGGTGCTGCGGCAACCAGCGCCGGTGCTGTGTTTTCCATCGTGGCGGCCTATCTGATCGTAAAGCGTCCTTCCGGTCTGAGTACAGGTCTGGATGTGCTGGTCATGTTGCCCTTGACGATTGCGGGCACCGTATTGGGCATTGCCTTGATCAATGTGTTTAACAGTGGCTGGCTGGTGCTGACCGGCAGTTGGGTCATTATGGCGCTGGCTTACTTTTTACGCCGGGTGCCCACCAGTGTGCGGGCGGCCATGGGGCCTTTGCATAACTTGCGTAGCTCCATCGAAGAGGCTTCCATCAGCCTGGGCGTAGCGCCGATGCCAACCTTTGCGAAGGTCGTTTTGCCGGTGGTATGGCCTGCCGTGATTGCCGCCACGGTGTTGATGTGGATCACGACCCTGTCGGAATTATCCGCCACGGTGGTTCTGTATTTTGGCGGGATGAGCACCCTGCCTATCGAGGTTTTTCAATTGGTGGACAGTGGGCGTTTGGCACAGGCCAGTGCATATAGCCTGGTGCTGTTGATGGCGATCTTTTTGCCGTTGCTGCTGACCCGTTTCATTTTCAAAGTAAAAGTAGGATGGACACAATGAGCTCTGTGCAATGTCAGGAAGAGATCGCGCTAGCCCAGCGCGTGTTGGGAGCCAAGGCATCGGCCACCAAAGAGATGACGCGTCTGGCCAATCAAATGCGGCAACAGGGGCAGTCTGTGATTACCCTCAGTCAAGGCGAGCCGGACTTTGCGACCCCCGAGCATGTGCGTCAGGCGGCTAAAGAAGCAATTGATCGTAATGAGTCCCGCTATACCGAGGTCGCTGGCACCCTGGCTCTGCGTGAGGCCGTGGTGCGCAAGTTCGAGCGTGACAATGGCCTGCATTTCAGCCCGGATCAGATCCAGGTGGGTTGCGGGGCCAAGCAAGCCTTGTATAACGCCTTGCAGGCCACCGTGCAGGACGGGGATGAGGTCATCATCCCTACCCCTGCCTGGGTGTCTTACCCTGAAATGGTCTTGTTGGCAGGTGGCCAGCCGGTCATTGTGCGTTGCAGTGCCCAAGCCGGTTTCAAGCTGCAAGCCGACCAGCTTGAACGTGCCATCACCCCCCGTACCAAATGGCTGATGCTCAATTCTCCCTCCAATCCCAGTGGTGCCGTGTATTCACGCCACGAACTGGAAGCGTTGGAGCAAGTGCTGTTGCGCCATCCGCATGTCTGGGTGATGGCTGATGATGTATACGAAAAAATCCGCTATAGCGACGAACCCTTTGCGACGCCTGCCGCCTTGTCCCCGTATATGGCAGCGCGCACATTGACCATCAATGGTGTCTCCAAGGCCTATGCAATGACCGGCTGGCGGGTAGGGTTCGCCGCTGGTCCGCTGCCTTTGATCAAGGCCATGAATCTGGTGCAGTCGCAAGCGACCTCCCATACCAGCTCCATCAGCCAGGCAGCGGCCGTGGCCGCATTGGATGGCCCCATGGATTTTCTGCCCGAGTTTGTGGAAGCGTTCCGCCGTCGCCGTGACAAGGTGGTAGCCGCGCTCAATGCCATGCCGGGCATTGAATGCGATCTTCCCATGGGCGCGTTTTACGTGTTTCCCAGTTGTCAGGGCGTATTGGGTTTGCGAGACCCTTCCGGTCAGTTGATCAGCACCGACAAGGACCTGTGCATGTACTTCCTGCGCAGTGCAGGGGTGGCTGTGGTACCAGGGTCGGCATTTGAACTACCCGGTCACTTCCGGGTGTCTTATGCCTCCAGCGATCAGGAGCTGGAGGAGGCGATGAGCCGCATTGCCCAGGCCATTGCTCGACTGAGCTGATCCCCTTACGGAGAAATAGTGTGAATAGCAAAAAAAATCAGGTGTTGAAAGAAGCCTTCTCCCAAGGGCGTTTGATGACAGCGATGGCCGCACATAACCCGCTGTCTGCTCGGCTGGCGCAGGATGCCGGTTTCGGAGCGATTTGGGGTAGTGGTTTTGAGTTGTCAGCCAGTTATGCCGTGCCCGATGCCAATATTCTTTCGATGGGAACTCACCTGGAGATGATGCGGGCGATTGCCTCAAGCGTGGATATTCCTTTGATTGCCGACATTGATACCGGCTTTGGCAATGCGGTGAATGTCAGTTATATCATCCCGCTGTATGAAGCGGCGGGTGCCAGTGCCATTGTGATGGAGGATAAAACCTTCCCTAAAGACACCAGCTTGCGAGCGGACGGGCGTCAGGAGCTGGTACGGATTGAAGAGTTCCAGGGCAAGATTGAAGCGGCTTGTGCTGCGCGCCATGACCCTGATTTCTTGATTATTGCGCGAGTCGAGGCCCTGATCGCTGGCCTGGGGCAGGAGGAGGCCCTGACGCGGGGGCTGGCTTACGAGCAGGCGGGTGCAGATGCCATTCTGATTCACTCCAAACAAGCTACGCCAGATCAGATTCTGTCTTTTGTTCAGGCCTGGACCGGCAAGGTGCCGTTGGTGCTGGTGCCAACAGCCTACCCTCAACTGACCGAGGCGGACATTGCACAACTGGGCAAAGTGGGCGTGGTGATTTACGGCAATCATGCGATTCGTGCGGCTGTAGGGGCCATGCAAGCGGTGTTTGCCCAAATTCGTCAGGATGGCGGCATTCAGAATGTGGATTCCGGCCTGCCTTCCGTCAAGACCATTATTGGCTTGCAAGGCGATGCCCATATGCGGCAGATCGAGGCTCGGTTTCTGCGCTAGAAGGGACAGTATTGGGCTTCGTATAATGGCTAATGGCCCGACGGCGGGCCATTAGCCGGATGAATACGATGCCCAAATCTGCACAAGGCCCTATCCCGGTCACATTGTTGACCGGTTTTCTGGGCAGCGGGAAAACGACTTTGATCAATCGCGCTTTGCGAGAAGCGCAGATGGCCGACACCCTGGTCATCATCAATGAGTTTGGGCAGACGGCGCTGGACCATCATCTGGTGGCGCATAGCCAGGAAAATGTGATCGAGGCTATGGGTAGTGGTTGCTTGTGCTGCACCATACGGCGCGATCTGGTACAGACCTTGCGCGACATTACCTGGCGTTTTTCGCGGGCAGGCCAGAGACAGTTCCGACGGGTTCTGATTGAAACGACCGGGCTGGCCAATCCTGCCCCTATCTTGCATACCTTGTTAAGCGATCCGCAACTGACCGGGAAGTACAGCCTGGCGGGTGTGGTGACGGTGGTGGATCTGGAGCATGGGCTGGAAACGCTGGCGCGCCATGCCGAAGCGCGACGGCAGGTGGCCGTGGCAGACCTGCTGCTGTTCAGCAAGCGCGACCGGGTGGATGCAGGGGCGGAAGCGGCGCTGCGTGAATACGTGTGCGGTTTGAATCCTTTGGCGCAGCAGCAGATTTTGTCGGCCGCGCAGCCCGTTGCGCCCAGTTTGTTGGGCTTGGGCGAGCAAGCCGGACAAGGTCGGGCCTGGAGCTTGGAAGCGTTCGAGGCATTGGGGCAAGATACTGGCGATCACGATCACGATCACGATCACGATCACGATCATGTGCATAGCCATAGCCACGGCACGTGTACCCTGGCTGGCAACGGCAACGGCAACGGCAACGGCAACGGCAACGGCAACGGCAACAGTCAGCCCAGCAGTCTTGAGTCTGCTCACTTGCATGGAGCAAGCTCCAACGAGTCCGCGGTCGGCCTGCCTGATGTTTCCCGCCATGGAGATTCCATCTACTCGTTAAGCGCCCTGTTCCCCCAAGCTCTGCCCGCCGACAAACTGCAATCCTGGTTGTCGGATCTGTGCCAGTGGGCAGGCCCTCGCCTATTGCGCCTTAAAGCTGTTCTGCCCGTCCAGGGCATGGACCAGCCGCAGGTGATTCATGCCGTGCAACATCAGTCCTATCCTTGGCAGGCCGTGCCGCAGTGGCCCTGGCCGGATCAACAAGGGCGCATGGTAGTGATCACACAGGATCTGGATTTCCAGGAGCTTTGGGCGCGGTTGCAGGCTTTGGATACGGCGGTTCGAAAGACGGATTGATACTCGCAGAGTCCGAGCCTCTCTTGGCCGGATTTTCTCTAGTCGTTGACTTCGAGCCTTTTTTGATCGGATTTTCCTGAGTCGCCGGGAGCTTGCTGGAGCATTGTCTCCTGGTTATCCGAACCGGCTTTCCACCGCTGCGGCAGACAGCACCCCAAAGCCGAAAAAAAGGACGCCTAAGCGTCCTTTTCAAAAGCCTTTGGGCTAACAGAGTTTATTGGGGCTCTACGCCCACTTTCTTGAACAATGCGGCCCACTGGGGCACTTGTTGCTCCACCTTGGCTTGCAAGGCAGCCGGGTTGGCTTCTTTGTCCATGACCGTTGCGCCCAGGGTGGCCATGCGGCTTTGGAAGTCCTTGTCGGCCATGCCGGCTTGAAGCGCTTTTACCAGGGTATCCACGACAGGCTGGGGTGTATCTTTTGGTGCCCACATGCCGTGCCAGATGCCTACTTCAAAGTCCTTGAAACCAGACTCCTGCATGGTGGGCACGTCCGGGAAGGTCGGGACGCGCTCGCGGCTGGTGACAGCATAGACCTTCACCTTGCCGGATTTGATTTGCTGGGTGGTGTTGGTGGTTTGGTCACACATGATGTCCACCTGCTTGCCCATCAAATCCGCGATGGCCGGGGCGGTGCCTTTGTAGGGCACGGTCAGCAGTTCAATACCCAGTGCCTCAGTGAACATGGTGCCGCACAGGTGGCTGGCCGCGCCAATCCCGGCGTTGGCCAGGGAAACCTTGTCCTGGTTGTCCTTCAGGTACTGCACCAGCTCCTGAATGTTGTTGGGTGGGAAGTCCTCACGGGCAATGATGGTCATGGGAACGTCAACGACCAGGCCGATGGGAGACATGCCGTTGATGGCGTCATAGCCGGGCTTTTTGTATAGCGAAGGGGCGGTGGAAAAGCCGATGTGCATCAGCAGTATGTTGTAGCCATCCGGCTTGGCGCGGGCGACCTGGGAAGTGCCAATGGAGCCACCTGCCCCGCCTTTGTTTTCCACCACAATGGTTTCACCCAGAACTGGGCGCATGGCTTCGGCCAGAGCGCGTGCCACGTTGTCCGTGGGACCGCCCGCCGCAAAAGGTACCACCATATTGATGGGGTGGTCCGGATAACCGGCTGCCTGTGCGGTAACCGAGCAGGCCAAGGCCGCGCCCAGACTGACAAACAGCTTGTTTAATGCAACAGCCATAATGCCTCCTTGATAAGGATTACTTATTCTTTTGGGAGATACTTGGGTCCGGTCGCTCTGTGTTGCGAAGCGTTGCAGGAGTGGCTTTATTCTACTGAGGGTGGACGTGTTTCTTTTTCAGGTCTAACCCTAGTAAGGGGCGTGAATGGACTAGGGGAATATACGGGGGCTCGCATGGCGAGCAAGCCACAGCCAGAGGTTGTGGCTTGCCAAGGTGCCTGCTCAGGCAGAGGCTGGTTTATGCAGTACCGGCGTCAGATAGGCGATGATGGAAACAGTCAGTGCGGCGGTGGCGATCAGACTGCAGAAGATCATCAGGCCCTGGTCCAGACCCAAATGGTCGGCCAGCCAGCCCAGACCCAGAATAGGCAGGATGGCACCCAGATAGCCGGTGATCAGGTAGGTAGACGTCAGGCCGGCACGCTGATGCGGGGGCGAGACACGCTGCACGATGGACATGCCGCCGTACATGCACAGGCCGTGGCCAAAGGCGGTCAGCAGCACGCACAGGATGAATAACAACGAGGAACTGGCCCACAGATTGATCAGCAAGGCGATACAGGCCAGGGTAAAGGACAGCAGAC
This sequence comes from Alcaligenes sp. NLF5-7, assembly GCF_024266725.1. NCBI lineage: Bacteria > Pseudomonadati > Pseudomonadota > Betaproteobacteria > Burkholderiales > Alcaligenaceae > Alcaligenes > Alcaligenes sp. NLF5-7. Next base: position 1,671,102 of record NZ_CP100755.1, on the reverse strand, counting down.
CCACGATGACGCTGCGCTTGGCGGGCCAGCGGCGGATCAGCAGCTGGAAGCCCGAGGACAGAAACAGAATAATCCCGATGGAAAAGCCGCTGGTGGCCGGGCCGTGCCAAGGCACCATTTGTGCCATGAAGCTGGGGGCCAGAGAGGCGAACAGGCTGAACATGGCAAAGGCGCAACAGGCGGACAAACAGCCAATCAGATAGGGGCGGCGCAGATGGGTGGCGGGCAGTGTCAGGCGCGGCATCCAGGTGCGCCAGTTGGTCTTTTGCGGTACCGGCTGTTTGCTGGCAATAGGCTTGATCTGAAACAGGGCATAGATGGCCAGCACACCCAGGGCCATGGAGGGGATATAGCTGGAGAACAGTGGATTTGGCACCCACTGTGCAATCAGGCCGCCTACGACCGGGCCCAGGCCAAAACCAAAGGCCAGCATCAGTGAGGTGGTAGCGGCAGCACGTTGCACGTCTCCGCCCCGGTTAAATTGCCCCAGACCGATGGAGGCTGAAGTCACAATCATGCTGGAGGCCATCCCGATCATGATGCGGCTGAACACAAAGCTGCCTACATCCCAGGCAAAGGCGGACAGGGTTACGCCGCTGGTCACCAGAATCAGGCCGGTACGCAGCACGGGCATAAAGCCTTTCATGTCGCTCAAGCGGCCCAGAAACAGCAGGCCCGTCAAACCAGCGGCCATATAGGCCACGTACAGTTGGGTAATGTGACTGGCGTTCAGGTCCCAGCGGTCCTGATACAGCGGGTATAGCGGGCTGGCCAGGGCCGTGCCCATCACCCCGATACACATGGCGATACTGATCCACACGTAGGGGTCCCACTTGCTCTTCTTGCACGCCGGGCGCGCAGCCGCAGGCTTGTCAGCAGCCTTTTGCTGGGCTGGATGGTTCAGGTTCTGTTCGACCCGTGCTTTTTGCAGGGTCCGAGCGGGGGCGCTGGCGTGAAAGTCCTTGCAGCTTTGGGAGTCTCGCCAGCTTTCATGCAGCACCCATTGTCCTGGGGGCTGGTCTTTGCGCAATACATCGAAGCGTAAACAGGCGCTGTTGGCCCGGGCTTGTCCAGCCAGCGAGTCTACATAAGCGGCCTGTGCCTGAGGGTCCAGATCGGTGAAATGGTAGTTTGTAGTGCGAAAGTACGTATCGCCCATACGGCGCAATCCTTGACAGCGAAATCATTCGGGACCATCAAGGATACTCTTTCGTGTCTGCACTGACATGGCAATTCGCTGACACTAGGCTGGCTGGCGTAAATCCAGATGTATATCAGCTACACGCACAATTTCGGCTTCGTGGTCCGGGTCGCGCCAGGTGTCCTGACAGGCCATCTGGTGCCAGCGCTGCATGGCAGGCAATTCCAGTATGCGATTCATGTAGTCCTGACAGGTTTCGTCCAGTTTCAGACCATAGGTTTGCAGGCGAAATACCACGGGAGCGTAAAAGGCATCGACGGCGCTAAAGCGCTCTCCGGCCAGGAAAGGGCCGCCAAAACGGCTCAAGCCTTCTTGCCAGATGGTTTGCAGGCGTTCCAGCTCGCCTTGCAGACGCATGTCCTGCTGATGGTGGTGGGCGCGCAGGGCGACGGCAAAGGGGCAGAGATTTCGCAAGGAAGAAAAGTTGGCGTGCATTTCTGCACTGGCGCTGCGCGCCCAGGCGCGGGCAATGGGGTCTATGGGCCAGACGCCGGGATGCTGTTCGGCCAGGTATTCGGCAATAGCCAGACTGTCCCAAATGATCTGCCCATTGGTATGTAGCACAGGTACTTGGCCCGCCGGTGCCATTTCATGGAAAGCCAGGGTGCTGAAGGAGGGGCCAAAATTGAACCAGCGTGCGTCAAAGTCTATGCCCAAGTGGCTCATTAATAACCAGGGGCGCAAGGACCAGGACGAATAATGGGGATTGCCCAGAACAAGGGTATAGCTTTTTGAGGGTTGCATGGCGGCAAGCTTTCACGAAGGTGATGGTGTTTGCACTTTAGTAGGCTTTGTTCTGCTTGGGTAGTACCAGTGCCGGCTGAGCGTTTTGGTATGCTGGTTTTTTTTGCGGATTTGGGGAGCGGTGTGCATGGCGTATGACCTGGAGAAACGGCTGGTGATTGGGCTGGCTTCCAGCGCTTTGTTTGATCTGAGCCAGTCCCATCAGGTCTTTCTGGAGCAAGGTGAGGCGGCGTATCGTGATTACCAGCTGGCGCGCGAGCATGAGCCCCTGAAGCCGGGCGTGGCTTTTTCCTTCATTCGGCGCTTGCTGGCCCTGAATGATCTATCGCCCGACGATCCCTTGGTCGAGGTCGTGCTGCTGTCTCGTAATGACCCCAATACAGGTTTGCGGGTGATGAATTCCATTCGCCATCATGATCTGGACATTACGCGGGCGGTGTTTCTGCAAGGGGGCGACCCCAGCCCTTACATCCAGCCGCTGTCCATCAGCCTGTTCCTGTCGGCCAATCAGGAAGACGTGCATCGGGCGGTGCAGCAAGGCTATCCCGCAGGTCAGGTTCTCAATTCTTCTTACGAGGATGCTTATGACGACCAGCCCATTCGCGTGGCTTTCGACTTTGACGGAGTGATCGCGGACGACGAGTCCGAGCGCGTGTATCAGCAGGAAGGTGGTTTGCCGGCCTTTTTCGAGCATGAAGTGCGTTTGGTGCAAAAACCGCATAATCCCGGCCTGTTACAGGCGTTTTTGCTGAAATTGGCGCACATTCAGGAAGTGGAGCAATTGCGTCAGGAGCAGGATGCCAGCTATGTGCCGCGTCTGCGGATTGCGATTGTGACGGCACGCAATGCACCGGCTCACGAGCGTGTCATCAATACCATCCGCAGCTGGGGTATTGAAGTGAACGAGGCCTTCTTTCTGGGTGGCATTGAAAAACGTCGGGTGCTGGAGGTTTTGCAGCCCCATATTTTCTTTGATGACCAGACTACGCACCTGATTCCTACCGCGCAGACTTTGCCGTCCGTGCATATTCCGTTTGGGGTGGTTAACCACCCACCGGTCAAAGCGGTGGTGCCGGAGAAAAAGAAAGGGCGGAAACAGGCCAAGACAAAGCCGCGAACTGATGCTTGATCAGGCGCGGCTTGGTTCCTGGGGGCACCCAGTCCTCAGACTTGGGCCAGGGCGCGGCTAACGGCGCGTGCAGCGGGCTGGATCAGGCTGGCTAGCGCTTCGGGGCTGATCGCCTCAAAGCGTTCCAGCGTACCCAACAAGGTCAGGCTGCCGAAGATACGTTTGGCATCATCAAAAATAGGCGCGGAAATACCGCCTATGCCCGGATTGATCTGCTCTTTGGTGATGCAATAGCCCGCACGGCGCAGTTCCTGCATATGGGCGGAAAACACCGGCCATTCCTTGCCCAGGCGCTGTACGTAATCAATCTCCTGATTTTTCTCGTACAAGCGGCGCAGATGGCGGGTGGGCAGATAAGCCGTGACGATACGGGCTGTGGAGCTGCGGAACATATCCATGGTGCGGCCCCGGCCAAACAGCAGCTCGAAACGCTCCGGCCCGGTTTCCTGATGGGTGGTCAATATGCGTTCGCCATATTGCTGGCCGATCAGGACATCCAGTCCGGTCTGCTCGACCAGCGAACGTAGCAAGGGGCGGCAACGGCTGACCAGCGGATCAAATTCGCGGATCAGCAGATCCATTTCTATAAACCGGGGCCCCGGCGCGTAACCTTCGGGACTGCGTATCAGCAGGCCGCTAGTGCATAACTCTTTCAGGTAGCGATAGGTTGTCGCGGGAGGGTAATTCAAGCGAGCGCAGATGGTTTCCACATCCAGAACCGGAGTGTCTGCACCGTACAAGTCCAGAATTTGCAGCATGCGTCTTAGACTATTCATGTGCCCTCGTAGCAGCGGAGTTGTTGGTTCTCTATTCTAACCATGCTGCGGCGTGTCAGTGGAGCGCAACATCGGGCATTGGCCGGGTCTACTGGTTTATACCTAAACCATCAGATTATTCGAAAATTATTCTCAGACTGCGGTAATAATCTGAGGCATAAGCGGGTCTGTTATGCATTTGCTTACACATGGCCTACTCCTTTTGTGGCGTCGGGTTCTACGCGGGCCCGGACCCGGTTTTTTTGAGGCGGACATGGATCAGGCTCAGCCCAGTCAGGTGTCTTTAGAGATCAAGAATGTGCTGTTCATCATGTGTGACCAGTTACGTGCAGACCACCTGTCCTGTTATGCCCCTGGGGGCGCATTAAAGACCCCCAATTTGGATCGTCTGGCCGCCATGGGTGTGCGCTTTGATCGTGCCTATGTGAACTCTGCCGTCTGTGGCCCGTCGCGGGCCTCGTATTACACCGGCCGCTATCCCTTGTCGCACCGGGTCACCTGGAATCGCGTTCCCCACCCCATCGACGAGCTGTATCTGGGAGATTATCTGGCCCAGTCCGGGCGAGACTGCCATCTGCTGGGCAAGACCCATCACGTGCCGGACCCGGCCGGGGCCAATGCCCGACGCTTCCAGGTTCAGCCCGAGGCGGCCGAGCGCTTCTGGCAAGGCGGCTTTACGGCGATTGAACGCTATGACGGTCACTTTGAAATGGGCCCGGATAGTGAATACCGCCAGTATTTGCAGGCTCAGGGTTACGACAGCGAGCGTCCCTGGGAAGACTATGTGATTGGCAGCCAGGATGCCCAGGGTCAGTTTGCCTCCGGTTGGTACATGCGTAATGCCAGCCTGCCAGCACGGGTACAGGCGCAGGACTCTGAAACCGCCTACTTCACCCAGCGGGCCATGGATTTCATCACAGCCAAGGGCGAAGAGCCTTGGGCCCTGCATCTGTCTTTCATCAAACCGCACTGGCCTTATAAAGCGCCAGCGCCCTACCACGATCGCTTTGGCGCGGAAGACGCCTGTACGCCCTTGCGTGCAGAGCACGAGCGCCAGAATGCACACCCCGTGCATGCGGCCTATCAGCAGCATGAAGAATCCCTGTCTTTTGCTCAGGACGAGGTCTGGCGCACGATCAAGCCTGTCTATATGGGCCTGGTTCAACAGATTGATGATGAAGTCGGCCGTTTGCTGGACATGCTGGAACAGCAAGACCGCCTGAAAGACACCCTGATTATTTTCAGTTCTGATCATGGTGATTTGCTGGGCGACCACTGGCTGGGAGAGAAAGAGTATTTCTTTGAAAATGCCATACGCGTTCCGCTGATCGTGGTTGATCCACGGACTTCAGCAAATGCCACACGTGGTCAAAGCAGTGATGCCTTTGTCGAGTGCGTGGATGTCACCCCCACGATTCTGGATGCCTTGCACCTGCCCGCCCAGGAACACCGGGTGGAAGGCCGTTCGCTGATTCCCTTGTTGCACGGCCAGTCCGACTGGGCACGTGAGTACACCGTGGCCAGCCTGGATTACGCCTATCGGGAAGCCCGCCAGATTCTGGGCCGTGGCGTGGATGAATGTCGTGGCCTGATGCTGCGCGATAGCGACTATAAATACATACATTGGCAAGGCTATCGGCCACAATTATTCGACTTGAAGCAAGACCCTGACGAGCTGCACGACCTGGGCGCAGACCCGGCGTATGCAGCGGTTTGTCGGCGTATGAAAGAAGGCCTGCTGGACTGGCATGACACCCTGAAAGGGCGTGCCAGCGAGAGCTGGGCTGCGGTAGAGGATCGTACCAATGCGCATGAGCGCATGATGAATATCTTGATTGGACGATGGTAAATGCGCTGCGGGGGGCTACCAGTCGGTGGCGGGCCGCAATCAATAACGATAAGGAGTGGACAATGAAGCAGCTTAAAAATACGACGCTGGCCCTGTTGTTGGCAGGTGTGGGTGCTTTGGCCCCGATGATGGCTCAAGCCGCCTGGCCGACTACGGACCAGGTGCGTATTGTGGTCCCCTACCCACCCGGCACCGAGCCTGACATTCTGGCCCGCGATCTGGGTGTACATCTGAACAAGGCCACCGGCAAGGTCTTTGTGATCGAGAACCGTCCGGGCGCCAACGCCATTATCGGTACCGATAATATCGCCAAAGCCAAGGGGGACGGCTCGGCCCTGCTGATGGTCGATAGCCTGGCGGTATCGACCAACCCGCTGCTTTACAGCAACCTGCCCTACAAATGGGAAAAGGACCTGAAGCCGGTCACCACAGTCGCTGGCGTGAACCTGTACCTGCTGGTGCGTAATGATTTCCCGGCCAAGGACTACAAGGAATTCATCGCCCAGGCCAAGAAAGCCAATGGTGATACCAATGTGGGCACCGGTGGCCGTGGGCACGTCACGCACCTGGGTATGGGCTTGCTAGCCCGAGAAGAAGGGGTGAACTTCACCTACATTCCCTACAAGGGCATGGCCCCGGCGACAAACGCCATTCTGGGCGGTGAGACAGATGCCATGCTGGTCGGTGGCATTCTGGCATCCCAGCACGTAGATGGCGGCAAGGTGCGAGTCTTGGCGGTAGGCGCTGACAAGCGTACTGAACTGCTGCCAAATGTGCCGACGGTGCAGGAAGCAGGTGGCCATGCCAACAGCATTCCGACGACGACTTTTGCGCTGTTTGCCCCCGGCACCACGCAGGATGACACCGTGAAAGAAATTCAGGAAAAGGTGGATGCTGCCCTGAAGACCCCCGAAATGCAGGCTGCCTTCAAGAGCCGTGGTCTGGCCCAGTTCTTCACCACCCCGGCCCAGACGCTGGAGCGCGTGCAGAATGACTCCAAGGTCTATTCCGAGCTGATTCCGACCCTGGGTATCCAGCCTGAGTAATGGGCTATCTGGCAGAGCCATACATCTGATCAGTAGCCTGGCTGCTGACGGTGATGGCTCTGTGAAGCCTCAAGGTTGGAAAGGATAAAAAAAACACCACACACGCCCCGTTCAGATGGGACCTGTGTGGTGTCTCTTGAATCTGGGAGTCGCTACAGACCAGGTTCAGAACGCCAAGCCCGCGCCATGCAGGGTTAGAACCGATAGTGTGGCCGGGCGGGCTGCGTTTTACTGATCGTTGTAGTCGTGCTGCTCGGAGATCAGACGCCGCAAGGTGGTTTTGAGGGCGCCGACATCCAGCGGTTGCAGGCGCTGCACCACTTCCTGCTCGTGCAGGCGAGCCTTGGCAATCAGGCCGGAGATCAGCGTTTGGCCTTCTTCGGTGATGCGTACCAAGGTGATGCGACGGTCCACATCGTGGGCCACGCGGCGCAGCAAACCTTGCTTTTCCAGGCGATCGAGCAAGCGTGTGACGGTGGGTTGCTTGGTGGTGGCAATACGAGCCAGATGGCCGATGCTCACTTCACCCGCGCCGGACAGGGTGGACAGCACACGCCATTCGGAAATGGACAAACCGTTGCTTAGCACCACTTCATGGAATTCGGCAGAGATCAGCTGGCTTGCCTGGGCCAACAAGGCGGGCAGGTAGTTTTCGACAAAGACGGTGTCGTGTTCGGTGGGGCTCATGGTGCTTATTGTCATTACAGGCTAATGGGTGCCGCAAGGCAGCAACAGGGCTCACTATAACCAAGCTGTCCGCTCGCGTGTCGCAAATAATTTAGCTACTTTACTAGGGAAAACCATGAGAATGGATATGTTGAGATATAAACATATTCCGATGAAAATAAATACCATGTTCACAATGAGCGGTAAGTAAGGAAAGAAAAATGGCTGAGCGATCGTTTGTCGAAGAAGTCAAAAAGCTGCGCCTGGGTGATGGAGACGTATTCAGTGGCGAAGGCATCCTGGCGGTGACCAAGGCCCTGCTGGAATCGGGCGTGTCCTACGTGGCCGGTTACCAGGGTGCGCCTATCTCGCACTTGATGGACGTGCTGGCAGATGCCCAGGACATCCTGCAAGAGAACGGAATCCGTTTTGAAAACAGTGCCAGCGAGGCAACGGCGGCGGCAACGCTGGCTGCGTCGGTTAACTACCCGCTGCGTGGCGCCATCACTTTTAAAGCAACCGTGGGTACCAACGTGGCCTCGGACGCGCTGGCCAACCTGGCCTCCGGCGGGGTCAAGGGCGGTGCGCTGATCATTGTGGGGGAAGACTACGGCGAAGGCTCGTCCATCATGCAGGAGCGCAGCCACGCTTTTGCCATGAAATCGCAAATGTGGATGCTGGACCCCCGTCCCAACCTGCCCTGTATTGTGCAAGCAGTTAAAGACGGCTTTGATCTGTCCGAAGCGTCCAACACCCCCGTGATGTTGCAGCTGCGTATTCGCGCCTGTCACGTGCATGGTCAGTTTGTGGCCTCGGATAACCGCCGCGCCAAGTTCACTATCAAAGAAGCCATGGAGCAGCCCACACGCGACATCAATCGCATTGTGTTGCCGCCTGCCAGCTTCCTGCATGAAAAAGAAAAGATCGAACAGCGCTGGCCTAATGCCGTTAAGTTCATCGAAGAGCGTCAGTTGAATGAATTCTTTGCTGATGGCGCCGATGACGTCGGTCTGATCGTTCAGGGCGGTGGCTACAACACCGTGATCCGTGCTCTGGAACACCTGGATATGGCCGACGTGTTCGGCGAATCCAAAGTGCCGATGTACGTGATGAACGTGGCCTACCCGCTGATCGAATCTGAAATCGTCCGCTTCTGTGAAGGCAAGCGTGCGGTGCTGGTGCTGGAAGAAGGTCAGCCCAACTTTGTTGAACAGAACATCTCCGACATCGTGCGCCGTCACAATGTGGATGTGACCTTGCACGGCAAGGATCTGTTGCCTCTGGCCGGTGAATACAACACCGCCACCATGTTGAAAGGCCTGCGTGCCTTCATGGAAAAATACGAGCGCATCGAGCCCCTGCCAGCCCGCAAACCACGCGTGATCCCGATGAAAGTCGAGACCGTGGAGCGTCCCAAAGCTGAGCAAGCCAGCCTGGTGGAAGTGGAAGCGGCTGAAGTCAAACCCTTGGGCAGCCTGGACGAGAATGTTCACGCCCGTCCGCCAGGGTTTTGTACCGGCTGTCCCGAGCGTCCTATCTTTACCGCTTTGAAGCTGGTGGAGCGCGAGCTGGGCGAGCACCACGTGTCGGCTGACATTGGCTGTCACCTGTTTTCCATTTTGCCGCCCTTCAACCTGGGTAACACCACCATGGGTTACGGCCTGGGTGGCGCCGGCTCGGCTGCCTTGAACGTGGATTCGGACAAGCGTGCGATCTCGGTCATGGGTGACGGTGGTTTCTGGCACAACGGTTTGACCAGTGGTATTGCCAACGCCGTGTTCAACCGCAGCGACAACCTGACCATTGTGATCGACAACAGCTACACCGCGGCTACCGGTGGTCAGGACATTCTGTCCTCCAAGGCCAAGAACGAAACGCGCAGTACCGGTCACCTGATCGAGAAAGCCGCGCGTGGCGTGGGTGTGGAATGGCTGCGCATGATACGTCGTACCTACGACTTGAAGACCATGACGGCAACCCTGCGTGAAGCCCTGACGACCAAGGAAAAAGGTCCCAAGGTGCTGGTGGCGCAAAGCGAATGTATGTTGAACCGTCAGCGCCGCGAGAAAGGCCAGGTGCGTAAAGCCGTGGCGGCGGGCGAACGCGTAGTGCGCGAGCGTTTTGGTGTGGATCCGGATACGTGTACCGGCGATCACTCCTGCATCCGCTTGTCCGGTTGCCCGTCGTTGTCGATCCGCCCCAATCCGGACGCCCTGCGTCAGGACCCAGTGGCGAACGTGATGAACAGTTGTGTGGGTTGCGGTCTGTGTGGTGAGGTTTCCCACGCCGCGATTCTGTGCCCGTCTTTCTACCGTGCACAAGTAGTCAGCAACCCGACTGGCTGGGACAAGTTCCGCGAAAAAACCCGCCGTAGCTTTATCGGCTGGTTGCAGCGTCGTGACGCTGCCCGTCGTGAACGTCTGGCCTTCTAAGCACACCCGTAGAGATTTTTATCATGCAGATCAAACCAATCAAGATTGCTATTTTGGCCATGGGTGGCGAAGGCGGCGGCGTGTTGGCCGACTGGATCGTCAACCTGGGCGAACAAAACGGCTACTTTGCACAGACCACCTCGGTGCCGGGCGTGGCCCAGCGTACCGGCGCCACGATTTACTACGTGGAACTGTTCCCGCACTCGGCCGCCGTGGATGGCAAAAAGCCTGTGCTGGCCCTGATGCCCATGCCCGGTGACGTGGATGTGGTGCTGGCTTCCGAGCTGATGGAAGCCGGTCGCGCCGTACAACGTGGCCTGGTCACAGAGGACCGCACCACGCTGATCGCTTCGACTCACCGTGTCTATTCCATTGCCGAAAAATCGGCCATGGGTGATGGCCGTGTGGACGACAATGCCCTGATTGCGCACGCAACCCAGGCTGCCAAGCGTTTTGTGTATTTCAATATGGAAAAAGCGGCCGAGGATTCGGGCAGCGTAATTTCCGCCGTGCTGTTTGGCGCATTGGCCAGCACTGGTGTGCTGCCCTTTAGCCGCTCGCAGTTTGAACAGACCATCGAACGCGGTGGCGTGGGCGTCAAACCCAGTCTGAAGGCTTTTGGTGCAGCTTACGCCCGTGTCGCTGAAGGCGATGCTGGCAAGGCCGATTCGGGAAACAAGCCGGTTGATATGGCGACGCTGGCCCCCCGCGACCCTGCAGTGGCCAAGCTGATTGACCGCGTCCGTGCCGAAGTGCCCGAGCAGGCCCAGCCTATCGTGGTGGAAGGTGTGCGCCGTGTGCTGGATTTTCAGGACGTGGCCTACGCCAATCTGTACCTGGACCGCCTGAAAAAGATCAGCCAGTTTGCCCGCCCTGACGATGTGGCCCTGATCCGTGAAACCGGCCGTTATCTGGCGCTGTGGATGTCCTACGAGGACGCCATTCGCGTGGCCGAACTGAAAACCCGCTCCAGCCGTTTTGACCGTGTGCATAAAGAAGTGCGCGCTGCCGACGGCCAGATCGTGGCGATCAATGAATACATGCACCCCCGTGTGGAAGAAATCAGCGAAATCCTGCCCTTTGCCAGTGTAGGTCGTTGGTTGATGCGTCCTACCTGGGGCAACAAGCTGGTGAAATCGCAGACCAAATCCGGTCGCGTGATTCAAACCAGCTCGGTGCGCGGCTTCATTCCTTTGTACCTGCTCTCGGGCTTCAAGCGCTGGCGTCGTCGTACGCTGCGCTACCAGGCTGAGCAGCAGCGTATTGAAGGCTGGTTGAAGCAGATCGAACAGGCTGCCGATGCTCATCCGGCCCTGGCTCTGGAAATTGCTCAGTGCCAGCGTTTGGTCAAAGGGTATGGTGATACCCATGCCCGTGGCTTGCGTAACTACCAGACCGTGATGTCGGCTCTGGAGCGCAACCCCAGCACCCTGTCACCTGCCATTTTGGGTGCCTTGCGCGATGCGGCTTTGGCCGACGAGCATGGCGTCAAGCTGGAGGCTGCACTGCGCCAGTACGCACTGGTGTAAGGGCGACACCGGGCCGCTTTCGGGCGGCCTTGGTGAAAACCCTTGAGGAAGCGTTTTTATCCCGCCAAATACTTTATTTCTAAAATATTCATAGTAGAATATAAATTCGGATTGGCACTGCGACCAAGGCCCTGAAAGCCAGACATCCCGTGTCTACTTGGCCACTTGTTCAAGCAAGAATATCCCGCCTGTTGGTCAAACTGAATTAGCCAAAGCTTGGGGGAAAAAAATATGAATCAAAGCGAAGCAGCACTCGAATTTTTGGTAGAACCGGCCGATGCCGGCTTTGAAGGCCGCGTCGGTCCCAAGGACCCCGCCAGCCTGAAATTGTGGTTGCGCATGCTGACCTGCACCAAGCAGATCGAAGACGAAATTCGTCGCCGCTTGCGCCAGAATTTTGATATTTCGCTGGCCCGTTTCGACTATATGGCCCAGCTGTATCGTTACCCGCAGGGCCTGAAGATGGGCGAATTGTCGCGCTATCTGATGGTAACCGGCGGCAATATTACCGGACTGACTGATGAGCTGGCCCGCGAGGGCATGGTGTCTCGCCAGAGCAGCCCCACCGACCGACGTGCTTGGGTGTTGCGTCTCACCCCCAAGGGCAAGAGCAGTTTCGAGGCGATGGCCCAGGCCCACAGCGACTGGATTGCGGAAATGTTTGAAGGTCTGGGCACGGAAGAGGTCGTGCACATCCATCAGCATCTGGGCCTGTTGCGGGTCCATCTGCAAAGCGCTGCTGGCTAGCATAAGGTGCATCCTGCCAGGCCTGTAAGCCAGGCAGGATGCGGATAGCGTCACGAACAGGCGCACAAAACACTTGCTAAAAAGGTGTCTACAACATGGTTTCCAAGCTGTACGAACAAGAACATCGCATCCGTTTTTCGGAATGCGATCCAGCGGGTATCGTTTTTTATCCGCAGTACTTTGTGATGTTTAACGACCTGATGGAAGCATGGATCGACTCCATGACCCCCGAGGGTTTTCACAACATGATCGCCAGCAAACGGGTGGGCATGCCCTCGGTGCATATCGAAGCCGAGTTCAAGTCCATCAGCCGTATGGGTGATGATGTGGTGATGAGCCTGGGTGTGGAACGCATTGGCAATAGCTCCTTGACGCTGCTGTTGCGCTGCATCGGTAAAGACGGTGTGTTGCGTATGCAAGTGCGCCAGACCGTGGTGACCACCTCGCTGGAGACGCACCTGGGTATTCCTATCCCTGATTTCCTGCGCAACCCCATGCAAGAGTATGTGATTGCCCAGCCAGAAAGCAGCAAGGCTTGATCTAGTTTGAAGTAGTAGCAGGCAGTGTGCAGGTCAGGTATTTTTTTTGATTTAAATAGTTGACTTGTATAATATTTATTAATAAATATACTATGCTCAGAAGCATGTATTCAGACCATACGGACATATCATGAATATCGTATGTATTGGCGGAGGCCCAGCCGGCTTGTATTTCGGTTTGCTGATGAAGTTGCAAAACCCTCAGAACGAGGTTTTTGTCGTCGAGCGCAACCGACCGTACGACACCTTTGGCTGGGGTGTGGTGTTCTCGGACGCGACCATGGAAAACCTGCGTGAAGCTGACCCTGTGTCCGCGCAGACCATCGGTGATGCGTTCAACCACTGGGACGACATTGAGTGCCATTTCAAAGGTAGCGCCGTGCGCTCCAGCGGTCATGGCTTTATCGGGATTGGTCGCAAGAAATTGCTGAACATCCTGCAGGCTCGCTGTGAAGAAGTGGGCGTCAAGCTGGTGTTCGAGACCGTGGTCACGGACGAAGCTGAACTGGCCCGCAAGTACAACGCAGATATCCTGATTGCTTCTGACGGCATCAACAGCGCCATTCGTACCCGCTACGAGGACGTGTTCCAGCCCGATATCGACACCCGTAACTGCCGCTTTGTGTGGCTGGGTACGGAAAAAGTGTTCGACGCCTTCAACTTCATTTTTGTTGAAACCGAGCACGGCTGGTTCCAGGCTCACGCCTACCGCTTCCAGGATGGCCTGTCCACGTTCATCGTGGAAACGCCTGAAGAGACCTGGCAGAAAGCCGGTATTGGCGAAATGTCGCAGGAAGAGGCCATTGCCTACTGCGAGAAGCTGTTTGCCGACCATCTGGATGGCAACAAGCTGATCAGTAACGCGACTCACCTGCGCGGTTCGGCCATCTGGATCCGCTTCCCACGCGTTATCTGCAACAAGTGGGTGCACTGGCAAGATTACGGCACCGGCAAGAAGGTTCCTGTGGTGCTGATGGGCGATGCCGCTCACACCGCTCACTTCTCCATCGGTTCCGGCACCAAGCTGGCTCTGGAAGATGCCATTACGCTGGCTCAGCACATGGACCATGAGTCCATGGAAGAGGCCCTGAAAGATTACGAAGCCGCTCGTAGCGTGGACGTATTGCGCATTCAGAACGCCGCCCGCAACTCGACCGAATGGTTCGAGAACGTGGCCCGTTACGCCAATATGAAGCCCGAGCAGTTCACCTACTCCATGCTGACCCGTTCGCAGCGCATCTCGCACGAGAACATGCGTATGCGTGACGCGGCCTGGCTGGAAAAATACGAGCGCTGGATGGCGACCGAAGCTGGCATGAAGCTGGCCGACGGTGAAAAGGCTCCCTCGCCCATGTTCACGCCCTTCAAGCTGCGCGACATGCAGTTGAAGAACCGTGTCGTGCTCTCGCCCACGCTGATGTACAGCGCCAAGGACGGCATGCCCGGTGCCACACACCAGGTGCATTACGGCAGCCGCGCCATGGGTGGCGCTGGCCTGATCATGGCTGAAATGACGGCCGTGACGCCTGAAGGTCGTGTCACTCCCGGTTGTACCGGTCTGTGGAACGATGAGCAGGCCAATGCCTGGAAACCTGTGGTGGCTTTCGCCCACGAACAGGGTGCCAAGATCGGTGTGCAACTGGGCCACGCTGGCCGTCGCGGTTCGACGCAGCTGGGTTGGGAAAAAGCCAATCAGCCGCTGGCTGAAGGCAACTGGCCTTTGGTGTCGGCCTCCGCCCTGCCTTACCAGGCTGGCGTCACTGCCGTGCCTGCCGAGATCACTCGTGCCCAGATGGACGAAATTCGTGACGCCTTTGTGGCCGCCGCCAAGCGCGCTGACCAGGCTGGCTTTGACTGCATCGAATTGCAAGCCGCCCACGGTTACCTCTTGTCCAGCTTCATCTCGCCGCTGACTAATCAGCGTAGTGACGAATTTGGTGGTAGTCTGGAAAATCGCATGGCTTACCCGCTGGAAGTGTTTGCCGCTATCCGTGCCGTCTGGCCAGAGAACAAGCCCATCCTGGTGCGTATCTCGGCAACAGACTGGGCCGAAGGCGGCAACACGGCGGACGACGGTGTGGAAATTGCCCGCCTGTTCAAGCAAGCCGGTGCCGATCTTATCGACGTGTCCTCGGGTGAAGTGGTGCTGGAGCAGCAGCCAATTTACGGCCGCATGTACCAGACGCCATTCTCCGACCGTATCCGTAACGAAGCCGGTATCGCCACCATGGCGGTGGGTTCGATCATGGAAGCGGATCACGCCAACAGCATTATTGCTGCAGGCCGTGCTGACCTGTGCGCCCTGTCGCGAGGCTTTCTGGCCGATGCGAACTGGCCACAACGTCAGGCTGCGGAGTTGGGTTACACCGACCTGGCCTGGCCCGTTCAGTACGAATGGGGCAAGGACTGGTTGCAGCGCCAAATCAAACGTGCGCCAGTGGCCCAGGACGGCCCTGCCAAGTCATAAAACACGAAAGGAGACAGCATCATGTCGGAAGAACGTTTTGACACCCACCGCGAAAGCGTGCTCGGTCGTGCAGATGTTGAGGACACGCCCGAACTGGTGAAGTACTACCAGGATTTGACTCAGTTTGAGGCCGGTGCCCTGTGGACCGTGGCCAACAAGATCGAGCCCTGGGAGCCCAAGTCCGAATCCGTGCCTGTGGTGTGGCGCTACCGCGACCTGCGCGATTACGTGTTGCGTTCGGTGGATCTGGTCAGCCCTGAAAAGGCCGGTCGTCGTGTGATTTACCTGAACAACCCCGGTCGCCAGGAAGTCTCGGCGGCGGTGGGCTGGCTGTACTCCGGTTTGCAGGTCATGAAACCGGGTGAAGCGGCTTCCGCACATGCGCACTCCTCCTCGGCCCTGCGTTTCATCATGGAAGGCCGCGGTGCCTACACCATCGTGGACGGCCACAAGATGACCTTGGGCGCCAACGACTTCGTGCTGACGCCTAACGGTTGCTGGCACGAGCACGGTGTGGAAGCTGACGGCCTGCCTTGCATCTGGCAAGACGGTCTGGACATTCCGCTGGTCAACGCCCTGGAAGCCGGTTTCTACGCGGTTCACCCGGATCTGACCCAGGCCATTACGCACCCCGTCAACGACGCGGTGGGTATCTGGGGTGGTCGTGGTCTGAAGCCCACCTTGCACGACTGGCAAAAACCGTACTCGCCCCTGCTCAAGTACGAGTGGGAGCCCACCTACGAAGCCTTGTCGGCCTACGCCAAGGTTACGGACGGCAGCCCCTTTGATGGCGTCATCATGGACTACATCAACCCGCTGACCGGCGGTCCTGTCATGGCCACCATTGGTGCCAGCATGCAGATGCTGCGCCCCGGTGAACACACCAAGGCCCACCGTCACACCGGCAGCATTATTTACCAATGCGCCAAGGGTGAAGGTTATTCCATCATCAATGGCAAACGCTTTGACTGGCGCGAACGCGACATTTTCTGCGTACCATCCTGGATGTTCCATGAGCACGTGAACGGCTCCTCGTCCGAGGACGCTTGCCTGTTCTCGTTCCATGACCTGCCCGTGATGCGCGCCCTGAATCTGTACCGCGAAGAAGCGCTGGCAGAGAACGGCGGCCATCAGGTCCTGCTGTAAGACTACTTGTTTAACTTATTTGGACGGCCTGCCAAGGCGGGCCGACCCGATTTATTCAAGCCATCTGCACAAGATGGCCCAATCTGGAGATAGAAATGCGTCTTGTAACGTACCGTAGTGAAGTTGCTGCCGCTGGCCGCTTGGGTGCCATTGTGGGTGATTTGGTGGTTGACCTGGGTTACCTGGGCGACGCCACAGGCCACATGCTGCCTGACAATATGCTCGATTTCATCGACCTGGGCCCAGCCGCTGTGACTTCCACGGCTCGCTTGCTGGAAACCTACGCCGACGATATGCCTTTCGGTGTGGCGCTGCCCCTGGCCAACGTCAAGCTGTTGGCTCCTATCCCACGCCCACGCAAGAACATCTTTGGTATCGGCTTGAACTACGTGGAACACGTGGCCGAATCCAGCCGTACTCTGGACACCTCCAAAGAGCTGCCCAAGCAGCCCGTGATTTTCTCCAAGCCACCAACCACCGTGGTTGGCCCTGGCGATGCCATCGAGCACAACAAGAACATCACTCAGCAAATGGACTGGGAAGTGGAACTGGCCGTGATCATGGGCACCCGTGCTCAGCGCGTGGCCAAAGAAGATGCCCTGAAGTACGTGTTCGGTTACTCCGTCATGATCGACGTGAGCGCCCGCGACTGCCGTCGTGCCGGTCAGTGGATCTACTCCAAAGGCCAGGACACCTACGCTCCTTTCGGCCCCGTGATCGTGACCGCTGACGAGCTGACCGACCCGCACAACCTGAACCTGAGCCTGACTCTGAACGGTGTGACCAAGCAAAGCTCCAACACCAAGCACATGCTGTTCAACGTGAACGACCTGATCGCTGACATCAGTGCCGGTATCACGCTGGAACCCGGTGACATCATCGCTACCGGTACCCCAGAAGGCGTGGGCGCTGGCCGTGATCCTCAAGAGTGGATGTGGCCTGGTGACGTAGTGCACGCTGTGGTTGAAGGCATTGGCGAACTGCGCCACCCCATCGTGGACGTCACCCCCCAAAACTAAGTAAAGGAGAGCATGATGCTGGAATTGCGTCAGTTCAAGGCCGCCGCCGTTCAGGCAGCGCCCGTGTTCCTGGATACGAATGCGACTATTGAAAAAGTATGTCGCCTGATCAACGAAGCGGCCGATAACGGTGCCGAGCTGATCGCCTTCCCCGAGGTGTTCGTCTCCGGTTACCCCTACTGGAGCTGGGTGATGAACCCGATCGACGGTAGCCCGTGGTTCGAGCGCCTGTGCAAATCGGCCATCGAAGTGCCCGGTCCCGAGATCCAGAAGGTTGCGCAGGTTTGTCGCCAGCGCAAGGTCAACGTGGTGTTGGGTGTGAACGAGCGCAGTCCCGTTGGCATCGGCACCATTTACAACACGCTGGTCACCATCGGCGCTGACGGTCGCATTCTGGGCCGTCACCGCAAACTGGTTCCCACCTGGGCTGAAAAGCTGACCTGGGCCAACGGCGATGCGTCCTCGATGCGCGTGCATGACACCACTATTGGCCCTCTGGGTGCCTTGGCTTGCGGTGAAAACACCAACACGCTGGCTCGTTTCAGCCTGTTGTCGCAAGGTGAACTGGTACACGTTGCCAGCTACATCGCCTTGCCCGTGGCACCGAAAGACTACGACATGGCGGAAGCGATTCGCCTGCGTGCTGCTGCTCACTGCTTTGAAGGCAAGGTGTTTACGGTTGTGGCTTGCTCGACGGTTTCCGAGGAAATCATCGAAGCCATGTCGGCCAGCCACCCTGAAGCACGTGATCTGCTGGCTCGTCCCAACAGCGCGTTCTCGGGCATTATTGGCCCCGATGGCCGCGTTCAGGGCGAAGCACTGATCGACAAAGAAGGCATTGCCTACGCCGACATCGATCTGTCGCGCTGCATCCAGCCGCGTCAAATGCACGATATCACTGGTCACTACAACCGTTTTGACGTGTTTGACCTGCGTGTGAACCGCAAGGCTTTGACTCCTGCCCGCTTTTACGAAGGCGACGCAGCGTCCCAGCCAGACCTGAATCCTGCCGAGTTCTCCGTTCTGGACGACAAGGAAGCGTAAGAAGGTTCAAGACGGTCCCTTTCCCCCAGTGGATGAGACCGGACATAGGGTAGTCCCTGCGGACTACCCTATGCCTGTCGAATCGGAGCGGCTTGCAAGCCGCGACGTGGACGGCGCAAGCAACAGTAGGCACGTGTGCGCCATACAGGCACTCATAACAACGACATAAGACCCAAGTAGGAGATGAAATGAGCGACAAGAACCCATTGGCAGCCTTTATCCAGGCGATCGACAGCAAGCAGGTCCGTTTTGTGGATCTGACCCAGACTCTGTCTCCCAGCTTCCCCGCCTTGCAACTGCCTCCCCAATTTGGCCAGACTGCCGGTTTCTCGATTGAGCGCATCAGCCAATACGACGAAAACGGCCCAGGCTGGTACTGGAACAACTTCACCTGTGGCGAACACACTGGTACCCACTTTGACGCTCCTGCGCACTGGATTTCCGGCAAGGACCATCCAGACAACACGGTCGACACTATTCCAGTCGACAACTTCCTGCGCCCTGCCGTGGTGGTTGATGCTTCTGCTGAAGTGGCCCAGAACGAAGACTTCATTTTGACCTCCGAGTTCCTGTTGAACTGGGAAGCCAAGCATGGCCGTATCCCTGAAGGCGCCTGGGTGCTGTTTCGCACCGACTGGTCCAAACGCGTGAACGACGCCGAAGCCTTCCTGAACATGCGTGAAGACGGTGCTCACACGCCTGGCCCAGCTCAGGAAGCGGTAGAGTGGATGATTCACGAGCGCAAGGTTCACGGTTTTGGCGTTGAAACCATCAACACCGACGCTGGCCAATCCTACTCCTGGCCTATTGGCTACCCTTGCCACACCCTGATGCACGGTGCCAACCGTTACGGTCTGCAGTGCCTGTGCAACCTGGATCAGCTGCCCCCTCAAGGTGCACTGATCATGTCGGCCCCGTTGAAGATTGAAGGCGGTTCCGGCAGCCCATTGCGCGTGGTCGCACTGGTTGCTCAGTAAGTAGAAAACGGTGGGGAAGTGGCAGAACTGTGTACCATGCGGTTCTGCTGTTTTCTCACCTAGTGGTTTTCCATTATATTCGGCAGTATATATTTATCCGTAAACTATTCATCAATAAAATAAATTCACAAAAGAATGAATAGAGATCCAGCCATACAGCCAGTCTTGGTGTCAGGCAGCCGGTTTTAGCGGAGACAGTAGACGAGCCTTACGCAGCCTTTTTCAGGTTACGCGATACCGTCCCATTGCCCCCTGCGGCGCTACATCATGCCACGGCTTGGCCTTTTTGGCTGGGTAATTGATGTAGTCATGCTCAATGGTAGGCACATGATGGATACTTTTGAACTCGTTATCCGGGACATCCAGAACGCATCCCCGCTGATTCGCAGTTTTACGCTGGAGCCTGCCCAGGCCGGTTCCCTGCCCGCGTTTGCGCCGGGTTCGCACCTGCAGGTACAGATTCCTGATCTGAACGATCACCGCTGCTATTCCCTGATTTCGCTGGACGCCGACACGGCACAGGGCCCGACCTGTTACCGTCTGGGCGTGCGCCTGGAAGACAACAGCTCGGGTGGTTCGCGCTTCATGCACAGCCTGAAAGTAGGCGATACGCTGCGCGTGGCTGGTCCCAAGAATGATTTCCCCTTGCATGCTGCCGCTGAAGGCGAAACCGAAACCGTGCTGATTGCCGGTGGTATCGGTATCACCCCCATTGCCAGCATGGCCGCTGCCTTGCATCACCAGGGCCGCCCTTATCAGCTGCACTATGCTGGTCGCAGTGTGGAACAGTTGGCCTTTCTGGATGAGCTGAGCGCCCTGTCCGGCCCGGCTCTGCGTCACTACGCGGACGACAGCGAAGGCCGTTTCTGCCTGAATACCCTGCTCGACGGTCTGTCCAAAGACCAGCACATTTACGTCTGCGGCCCCAAAGGCATGATTGATGCCGTGATCGAAGCCTGCAAGCAACGTGGCTGGCCTGGCGACCATGTGCACTTCGAGCTGTTTGTGACGGCTGCTCCCCAGGAAGGCGACCAGCCTTTTGAAGTGGAACTGCGCCAAAGCGGCGTGACCCTGCAAATTCCCGCTGACAAGACCATTGTGGACGTGATGGAAGAGCAGGGCCTGGACCCCATGATCGACTGCAAACGCGGCGAGTGCGGCGTCTGTACCTGTGATGTGATCGAAGGCGAGGTTGACCACCGCGACTACTTCCTGAGCGACTCGGAAAAAGCCAGCAACAAGGTCATCCAGATCTGTATTTCCCGCGCCAAGACCCCGCGTCTGGTGCTGGATCTATAAGCCCAAGGGCGACGGAGAACATGATGGAAAAGTATCGTGATAATCCCCAGGCCATCCGCGAATTGGTACGCGAGGCCGAGGTCCACAAGGATTTGTACATCAACCAGGAGCTGTTTGAACTGGAGATGGAGCAGTTGTTCGTCAATACCTGGGTCTACGTTGGCCATGCCAGCCAGGTGCCCAATAAAGGCGACTTCTACACCACGACGGTCGGCACTGAATCGGTCATCATGGTGCGCCATACCGATGACAGCATCCGTGTGCTCTACAACCGCTGCCCGCACAAAGGTGTGCAAGTGGCGGGCGAGACCTGTGGCAACACGGGCAAGTTCTTCCGTTGCCCCTACCACGCCTGGACGTTCAAGACGGACGGCTCCCTGTTGTCCATCCCTTTGAAGAAGGGCTACGAGAACACCGGCTTTGAATGCACCGAAGGCAGCAAGGGCATGGCCGCAGTACAGAACGTCAAGGTGTACCGCGATTTCGTGTTCTGTCGACTGGCCGATGAAGGCATTGGCTTTGAGGAATTCTTTGGCGAGTCCCTGAGCACCATCGACAATATGGTGGATCGCTCCCCCGAAGGCCGTCTGGAAGTGGCCGGTGGCGTGATGCGTTACATGCACCAGTGCAACTGGAAAATGCTGGTTGATAACCAGACCGATACCTGTCACCCCATGGTGGCGCACGAGTCCTCGGCGGGTACTGCTGTGAAAGCCTGGGAAGCGGCCCCTCCGGGTACGCCCAAGCCCATGGCCGTTGAATTGTTTGCCCCCTTCATGTCGCCTTACGAGTTCTACGAAGGCATGGGCATTCGCGTGTGGGAAAACGGTCACGGCCATACCGGCGTGAGCAATTCCATTCACGCTGATTACTCCGAAATTCCGGGTTACTGGGACCAGATGGTCGAAGCCTACGGTGAGGAGCGCGCCAAAGCCATTTTGGGCGATACGCGTCACAACACTTGCTACTTCCCCAACATCATGGTCAAGGGCCCGATCCAGACCTTGCGTTTGTTCAAGCCGCTGGCCGCTGACAAAACCCTGGTGGAATCCTGGACCTTCCGCCTGGTGGGTGCACCCGACACCTTCCTGGAACGCACCCTGATGTACAACCGCCTGATCAACGCACCGACCTCCATGGTCGGTCACGATGACCTGGAAATGTACGAGCGTGCCCAGCACGGTTTGCAGTCGCGTGGTCGCGACTGGATGAACCTGGCCCGTCTGGTGGAAAAAGATGAAGACCAGCAAAAGAACGTGGTGATCAACGGCACCAGCGAAATGCAGATGCGCGCCCAGTTCCGCGCCTGGTTGAAGTTCATGCTGCCCGAGCAGCAGGCCAAGAAAGAAGAGGAATAACCATGAGCGAAATCAGCCGTCAGGCCCTTATCGATTTTGTGTATGCGGAAGCCCGCCTGCTGGATGAACAGCGCTACGAGCAATGGCTCGACCTGTTCACCGAGGATGGCTACTACTGGATGCCGCTGGTGCACGATCAGCAGGACGCCCGTTTGCACGCGTCCCTGATGCACGAGGACAAGCTTTTGCTGCGTATCCGTGTGGAACGTCTGGCAGGCCGCCGTACCTTTTCCCAGCAGCCCAAGAGCCGCAGCCATCACCTGCTCCAGCAACCCACTGTGGAAAGCATGGACGAGGAAAAAGGCGAATACACCGTGCGTTGCGCCTTCCATTACACGGAAACGCGTGGCGACAACCAAGATATCTATGTGGGTTGGAATACCTACACCCTGGTGCGCCAGGACGACGCCTTGAAGATCCGTCTGAAACGGGTGGATCTGCTCAATTGCGACGCGCCTTTCGGCAATATCCAGTTGTTTATGTGACAGGACAGGAGAATTTTTGATGGCCAACACCACGGTCTACCAGGCTTTTCGAGACACCGCCCAGAAATGGGGCGACAAGCCCTTTGTATGTACCCTGCCTGAGACCGCCGAGATCTACGGTATTGAAGCGGGCGAGCTGACTTAT
Source organism: Alcaligenes sp. NLF5-7 (assembly GCF_024266725.1). NCBI lineage: Bacteria > Pseudomonadati > Pseudomonadota > Betaproteobacteria > Burkholderiales > Alcaligenaceae > Alcaligenes > Alcaligenes sp. NLF5-7. Next base: position 1,648,504 of record NZ_CP100755.1, on the reverse strand, counting down.
GGTCAGGCGCTGGAGCGTATCGACGCCTTGCGCGCCGGCTACGCCGCTGCTGGCTACGGCCACGGCCACCGCGTCGGCATCCTGCTGGAGAACCGCCCCGTGTTCTTCCTGCACTGGTTCGCACTGAACAGCCTGGGCGTGTCGATTGTGCCAATCAATCCTGATTTGCGCGCTGCCGAGCTGGAATACCTGATCGGCCATTCGGAAATGATCATGGCCATTGCCCTGCCCAGCCGTCACCAGGATCTGGTGGAAGCAGCTCAGCGTGCAGGCCAGCCCTTTGCCATCATGGCCGACGGCGATGTGCCACCCATGGTAAGCCGCGCCGCCGCCCGTTCCTGTGACATTCCTGACGAACACAGTGAATGTGCTCTGTTGTACACCTCCGGCACCACAGGCCGCCCCAAGGGCTGCATGCTGTCCAACCAGTACTTCCATTACGCCGGTGAGTGGTACCGCGACATTGGTGGTCTGGCTTCGCTGGAGCATGGCAAAGAGCGCATGCTGACTCCGCTGCCCCTGTTCCACATGAATGCCATGGCCTGCTCGACCATGGCCATGGTCAAGACCGGCGGTTGCCTGATCTCCCTGGACCGTTTTCACCCACGCAGCTGGTGGGATTCGGTGCGCGAATCCGGCGCAACCGTGGTGCATTACCTGGGTGTGATGCCTGCCATCCTGATGAAGGCCGAGGCCAGCGAAAAAGACCGTCAACACAATGTGCGCTTTGGTTTTGGCGCTGGTGTGGACCGTGGTCTGCATCCTATCTTTGAAGAACGCTTTGGTTTCCCGCTGCTGGAAGCCTGGGCCATGACGGAAACCGGCGCGGGTGCCAGCATCATCGCCAATCACGAGCCGCGCTTTATCGGCACCTCCTGCTTTGGCAAGGAAATGCCCGTGGTGGAAGTGCTGTTGCGCAAGGACGATGGCGAACCCGCTCAAGCCGGTGAAAACGGCGAACTGCTGGTGCGCTCGGCCGGTGACAACCCACGCTACGGCTTTTTCTCCGGCTACTGGAAAGACCCGGCTGCAACCGACGAAGCCTGGGAAGGCGGCTGGTTCCACACGGGCGACATTGTGTGCCGTGACGAACAAGGCTATCTGCACTTTGTGGACCGCAAAAAGAACGTGATCCGTCGTAGTGGCGAGAACATCGCTGCCGTGGAAGTGGAAAACATCATGCAGCAGCACCCGCTGGTGCGCTCCATTGCCGTGGCCGCCGTGCCCGACGCCATCCGTGGCGATGAAGTGATGGCGCTGGTGGTGCCGCACAATCCTATCGAAACCCAGGAACAGCGTGAACAGGCTGCCCAGGAAATGGTGCAGTGGGGTCTGACCCAGCTGGCCTATTTCAAGGTGCCCGGCTACGTTCTGTTTGTGGATGCTTTGCCGCTGACTTCGACCAACAAGATCCAGCGCGGTGAGCTGAAAACGGTTGCTCTGGCTGCGCTGGAAAACCCGGCCTGCGTGAACACGAATCACCTGAAAAAACGTCAGGAGGCCTAAGCCCATGGCCTTGCCGCAAGCAGCCCGCCAGGGCTATGACGATGTGGTGCTGGTCGCCCCGGTGACCATCCCCTACGAGCGCCATTCCGAGCAGACCGCGCATTGGTGGCTGGGTGCGGCATTGGGCCAGTTGCTGGCCCAGTCCGGCCTGAAAAAAGCCGACGTCGATGGTGTGTGTGTATCCAGCTTCACGCTGGGTTCGGACACTGCCGTAGGCGTGATGCAGCATTTTCAGATGAGCCCACGCTGGCTGGACCATATCCCCATGGGTGGGGCCAGCGGTGTGGTGGCCATGCGTCGTGCGGCCCGCGCCGTGCAGTGTGGCGATGCGTCCATCGTGGCGTGTATTGCGGGTGATACCAACCACCGTGAATCCTTCAAGAACACGGTGTCGGGCTTTTCCCGTTTCTCCCAGGATGCCGTCTACCCCTACGGTGCCGGTGGCCCCAACGCCAGCTTTGCGCTGCTGACGGACTACTACATGCGTCACTACGGTGCCACGCGTGAAGATTTCGGCAAGCTGTGCGTTGCCCAGCGCGATAATGCACTGCGCAACCCGCATGCCCTGATGAAAAAACCGCTGACGCTGGAACAGTACATGGAGGCGCGCGTCATTGCCGATCCCATCCACTTGTTTGACTGCGTGATGCCGTGTGCCGGAGCCGAAGGCTATCTGGTCATGCGCCGTGAACAGGCCGAAGCACTGGGCCTGCCTTATGTCCGTATCCGTTCTACCATCGAGCGTCACAACGCTTTCCCTGAAGACCCTGTGCAGCATCGCGGTGGCTGGGCCATGGACAAGGATGCGTTCTACGAACATGCGGGCCTCACCCCGGCAGACGTGGATTTCATGGAAACCTACGATGACTACCCCGTCATCAACGTCCTGCAGTTTGAAGACCTGGGATTCTGCGCCAAGGGCGAAGGCCCGGAGTTCATCCGCAAGAACACTTTTACGGTGGACGGCAGCTTTCCCTTCAATACCAGTGGCGGACAGCTATCGGTAGGCCAGGCCGGTGCAGCAGGCGGCTACCTGGGTCTGGTTCAGGCCTTGCGCCAATTGACGGATACCGCAGGCGACACGCAAGTGGCCAATGCCCGCATCGGCCTGGTGTCCGGCTTTGGCATGATCAATTACGACCGTGGTATTTGTACTGCTGCGGCCTTGCTGGAACGGGGGCAGTCATGAGCGACACCCAAATCTTGCCACCGGGTGCACGCAGCGCCACGGCAGCCGGACTGACCGAAGCCGCCCAACGCGGCGAATTCGCCCTGCAAGTGTGCCCGTCCTGCGGCACGGTGCAGTATCCCGCCCGCGATGTGTGCGGCCATTGCCTGCACACGACGCTGAACTGGCAGGCCGTTGCCGACACGGGTGTTCTGCAGGCCACGACCACCTTGCATCACAGCAACGAACCCTACTTTCAGGCACGACTGCCCTGGCGTATCGGCACAGTTGCCCTGGATTGCGGCCCTTTTGCCATCGCCCACTTGCCCGAAGGCGGGCAGGCGGACGAGAAAGTGCGCCTGAGTCTGGAGTTGGATGCTGGCGGCGTAGCCGTGCTGGTGGCGCGCCCTGCGCCCTGAATTAGCCTGGAGACAATCAAGATGACACAAGCTCAATACACCGCCATTGTGACGGGCGGCAGCACCGGTATTGGTGAAGACATTTGCCGCAAGATGCTGGATCAGGGTTACACCGTGATCAGCATGGCGCGCAATGTCCTGCCCTGGACGCACGAGCGTCTGCACTGCGTGCAGGTGGATTTGCTGGATGCAGCAGCAACCGAAAAAGCCGCCAAGGATATTGCCGAGCGCTTTGAAGTGACCCACTTCATCCACAACGCAGGCGTGATCTGGCCGGCCTTGCTGGACGAGGTCAAGCTGGAAGACTTGCAGGGTCTGACCCAGATTCACCTGGGTGCAGCCTTGCAGATTACCCAGGCGGTGGTGCCTGGCATGCGCGAGCGCCACTTTGGCCGCATCGTGTTGATGTCCTCGCGTGGTGCGCTGGGTCTGCAAACCCGTACTGCCTATGCCGCTACCAAGGCTGGCATGTTGGGTATGGCCCGTACCTGGGCGCTGGAACTGGCGGACCAAGGCATTACCGTCAACGTGATTGCCCCCGGTCCCATCACTACCAATATGTTCTACGACGTGGTTGAAGCCGGTAGCGAGCGCGAAGCCAAGCTGGCTGCTGCGATCCCTGTTAAGCGTCTGGGCCGTGCGGATGACATCAGTCGCGCAACCATGTTCTTCTCGGACCCTGAAAACAGCTTCATCACCGGCCAGACGCTGTATGTCTGCGGTGGTGCCAGCGTGGGTACGCTGACGATTTAATGTCGATGGGAGCATTGTAGCCTCGCTCCGATTTGGTGTTTTTAGTATTCATTGTGAGCTAGCTGCCTTTTAGGCAGCTAGCTTTTTTTTGTAAGTTGTATTTGGATTTCAATGGAATATTGCTTGATATTATCCGTTCAAAGGTGCTCATTTTTAGTAATAATTCTTAGATAAGAAAATCAATTTATCTAATTTTTTCATATTTGATTTTCCCTTTATTTCTTGAAATAATTTGTCCTAGGTCAAAAAATATATTTTATGGATATGTTTCAGAGTGAGGGAGTAATGAGTGTTGATTTAAATTTTAGGCTGCAAAAACATAGATTCAGCCCAGATATACTCTTAGATATCAAAAAATTGTATAAATTAGATAATTATCACTCTATTTTTGCTCTGTTTTCTAACTATTTTTTTGTGGTGCTATCTTTTTTTTTAGCCGAAAAATGGTTTTTTTTAGCTCCTTTGTCTATTTTAGTTATAGGGGCTAGGCAGAGGGCTTTAGCAACGCTGCTTCATGAATCTAGTCATCTTGTTCTTGCTAAAAATAGAATATTAAATAGAGCTATAGGTAGTTTTTTTCTGGTTGTTTGGTTTTTCAAACATGGGATTCTTATAAAAAATCACATGTCCTGGATCATCATATTTTTCTTGGTAATAAGCATAGGGATCCTGATTATTCTTATTATATTTCTTCTGGTGTTTACAACAAGCAGACTAGATTAGGTTTTTACTTAAATTTTTTTATAAAACCTATTTTTCAAATTAATTTTTTTGAAAATTTACGATATTTAATTGGCATAGATTATTAAAGAATTTAAGTGGTTTTGATCTATTCTCTATGCTTCTTTCTTTGTTCGTTTTTGGGGCCATTGGTGCATATTTTGTAGGCTGGTATTTTTTCTTATTATATTGGCTTCTCCCCTATTTAACTGTTTTTCAAACTATTAGTTGGTTTATTGAAACTGCTGAGCATTATCCTCTTGTAGGTAAGGCTGAAGTTGATTTGTATGCTTCTAGAAACAGGTTTGGTAATGTAGTAGAGAATTTTTTTACTGGCATTCATAATGAGCGATTTCATCTCGTACACCATCTTTTTCCAGCTATTCCTTTTTGGAATATGAGGAAAGCGCATTCTATTTTGCTCAGAGATGGTAGCTATTTTTCTGTTAACTCTAGATTTGGTGGAATTTTTTCTTCTACTACTCACTCTCCACCCTTATGGTTAAGTAATTCATTTCAGGTTAATAAAAAGGATTAGTTTTGTTTTCCTTGAGATCAGGTATATTTTTTGCGTTTCTAGCTGCATTTCTTAATTCTACCATTGCTATTTTTAGCAAATTCTTATTGCTTGAGATGGATGGTGCGTTGATTGCATTTTATCGAGCATTGCTAGGGGTGGTGGTTTTATGGGTTTTTTTTCCAAGGCGTTCTAATTTTCCTTCCGATTGGCGCGTAGTTCTGATTTGCGCATTTTTTGGTATTTTCTGTTTGTTTTTTTTTGAAACAAACGCTTATCAACATGACTCTGCTGCTAATGTGGTTTTTTCTATGATGGCTTGTGCGGCATTGAGTGCGTTTGCTCTGGAGTCCTGGTTTGCTCGTCGCTTGCCTTCGAGGGGGCAGTTGCTTAGCATCGTTTTATGTTTGCTCGGGCTTACCTTTTTGTTTGATTTGGCTAATCCCCAAGGTCTTCAAGGGATTGGTATGGCTGCGCTGGCTGGTTTGGGCTATGGCTTGTTTACGGTATTGGCGAAGCGTTGGGGTTTAGGTAGTGGTATTTTTGTTACGCGATCACTGTTAATGGCCGGATCTATATTTTTATTTTTTCCTGCTGCTCAAGTAGGCTTTGTACTACCTAGCCAAGAGGCTTGGGTGTTGATCGCCTTATTGGCAGTTGTGCCGTCTATGCTGGGCTTTTATTGCACAATACGAGCTGTTTCATTGACGTCCGCCTCTAAGGTCCAGGTATGTGAATTATCCGAACCTGTTTTTGTGATGATTGCTTCATTACTGATCTTTCACGAGCAGCCCACGGTAATGAGCTTGTTAGGGGCCGCGGTCATTTTGATCGGTATTTATCAGTTCGCGCGCTCGTAGAGCGGGCGGGGATAGCGACTGCCTTAACAGGCGGAATCTATCAACCCCGTCCTTCAATGTCTGGATCTATGCCTGATATTGTGGGGGGGCTGTTCCATTAAATGGCCTTTTTATCCCCCCAGGCGTACTTCGAGCAGACTGGTTGGAGAGGGGGCTGCATGAAGCCAAACGGACCTTCCGGTGGCCACTTTTTTCCCCTCCGTAAAGCCAATGTTTGCCTGCCCTCCGTAGAGTAGAGTCAGTCGTCACGGCTGCTGCGGCAGAGTTCCGCTGCTCCTGCACAGGACAAGTGCACTTGTTGCTGGCCATATTTCTTGCCATGTGAGATAGAAACCACGAATCCATGATTTTGGATGGAATTAAGGGTTTCTTTCTATTTACCTGGATTTGTTCATCTATAAACTATTTAGAACAGAAATATAACAATGCGCGTCGATTTTTCGAGGTGCATGATGACCCAAAAAACGGGCCTTCGCCGGCCAAAAAGAGTGGAGCTGTAATGAACGACGATCTGCCAGGAATGGAGCTGGTGCGTTCACGTGGAGTAGTACGAGTTGTAGAGACAATTCTGGATGCTGCCTGTGTGGTCATCTTGATCCTGATGACAGGGATCACTACCGTGGACGTGATAGGCCGGTACGTATTTCACGCCCCTTTGCTGGGCGCTTATGAAGCCAGCGAACTCTTGCTGGGTGTGCTGATTTTTGCGGCCTTGCCGCGTGTTACCTGGCACCAGCAACACTTGACCGTCAGTCTGATTGACGCCTGGCTAGGTCCAGTGGCGCGTCGTATCCAGCAATTCGTGATCAATGTGGTCTCTACCGTCATGTTGGCCGTGTTGACTGTCTACCTGTGGAGTCACGCCAACGAGCTGGCCGACTACGGCGATATGAGCAACGCCTTGCAAGTGCCCATTGCCCCGTTTGCCTACATCATCGCCACCATGACCGGCATTGCCACTGTGGCTTCCCTGTTCAAGATTTTTAGCTCTCCAAGCCGATAAAGACGGAGTTTTTTCATGTTGATTTCTATTATCGGACTGGCTGTCCTGCTGGGTAGCTTATTTCTGGGTTTGCCCATTGCCTGGGGCATGTTGCTGGTTGGTACGTTGGGTTTTGCCTTCTTTACCGGCATGGAAGCGGCCTTGACCATGGCGGCGCAGACCAGCTACGACACGGCCATGAGCTACAGCTTTACCGTGCTGCCGCTGTTCATCTTGATGGGTAATCTGGTCAATGCCTCGGGTTTGTCCAAGGACCTGTACAAAGCTGCCCACGCCTTTATTGGTCACCTGCGTGGTGGTCTGGCGATGGCCACGATTGTTGCCTGTGGTGCCTTTAGTGCACTCTGTGGCTCCAGTATGGCCACCACAGCGGCCATGGGTCGTGTGGCCATGCCCAATATGCGCAAGTACAACTATGACGATCGTCTGGCTACCGGCAGTATTGCGGCAGGCGGCACCCTGGGCATTCTGATTCCGCCCAGCGTGATGATGGTGGTCTACGGGATCTTGACCGAAACCGACATTGGCAAGCTGTTTGCCGCCGGCTTCCTGCCCGGCATGATTGCCATGCTGATGTACCTGATCACGGTGATGATCATTACCGCGATCAACCCGAATCTGGGCCGTCCTGGCGAAAAAGCTAGCTGGCGCGAGCGCTTTGAGGCGACCAAAGGCGTGATGGCCATTACCGTGCTGTTCATCGTCATCATGGGCGGTATTTACGGGGGTGTCTTCACCCCGACAGAAGCGGCGGGTATTGGCGCTGCAGCGACCTTCTTGCTGACCCTGAAGCGTCGTGGCTGGCAGCCTCGCATGTACCTGACGGTGCTGATTGAAGCCGCTCAAACCACGGCCATCATGTTTGCTTTGGTGATTGGTGCGCTGGTCTTTACCAACTTCCTGACCGTGGCTGGTTTGCCTAATCAGTTGCTGGGTTTCATCCAGGGCATTGATGTGTCGCCCATTGTGGTGATTCTGATCATCTGCGCGATTTACCTGGTTCTGGGTTGTTTCCTGGAAACCATGTCCATGGTCATGCTGACGGTGCCTATCTTCTACCCGATTGTGGCCTCTCTGGGCTTTGATCTGGTGTGGTTCGGCATCATCGTGGTGGTGGCTGCTGAAATCAGTCTGATTACCCCTCCGTTGGGTCTGAACATTTTCATGATCAAGAACGTGATGCCCGATGTTCCTTTGGGCACCATTATTCGGGGTGTGACTCCCTTTGTAATGATGGATATCGTGCGTTTGCTCTTGCTGGTGTTTGTCCCCTGGATTGTTCTGGTTGTCCCGAACAGTATGTAAACCCGGCCCGGATGCAGTTGTGATCCGGGCAGCAGTAAAGCCGCTGGGTGTGCAGGTCCAGGACCTGTTTACTGTCCCATCAAGTGGCCTGGACGCCGGGCTGTAGTGGCCCGGCAGCAAAATAATTTACGAGGAGTCGAGATGCGTGTTTTCAAAAAATTGGCCTTGAGCCTGGGCCTGGCTGCAGCAGCCCTGGCACCGACCATGCCTTCGGTTGCGGCTGAAGTTACCACCTTGCGTTTTTCCCAGTGGATGCCGCCAGGCCACTTTATCGTGACCAATATGTTCGAGCCCTGGGCCCAGGAAGTGGAAAAAGCCACGGAAGGCCGCGTGAAGGTGGAGTTCATCAACGCGCTGGGCAAGCCTCAGGCTCACCTGGATCTGGTGCGTAACGGTATTGCTGATATGGGCATGTCGGTACACAGCTACACGGCTAACCGCTTCCCGCTGATCGAGTTTGCCGAACTGCCCTTCACCACTGATGACGGCGGCGTGAACTCGGTGGCTTACTGGCGCACTTACGAAAAATTCATGATGGGTGCCAACGAGCACAAGGGCGTGAAGCTGCTGGGTATGTGGACCAGCCCTGCCACCGTGATCTTCACCAGTCAGGACAATGTGCAAAGCATTGATGATCTGAAAGGCAAGAAGCTGCGCTCGCCTAGCCCTTTGTTTGATGCGATTGGCAAGGCCCTGGGCATTGTGACCGTGAACGCGCCTGCTTCGGACAGCTACGAAATGCTGTCGCGTGGTGTGATCGACGGTATGTACTTCCAGTATGATCAATTGGATAACTGGAAACTGGACAAGCTGGTCAAGACTGCCGTGTCGGTGCCCGGTGGCTTTGGCAAATCCAGCCAGTACATGTTCATGAACGAGCGCAAATGGAACAGCCTGTCTGAAGCCGACCGCGCTGCTATCGAGAAGATCAGCGGCGAATGGATTGCCAACGACTTTGGTTCCAAATGGCAGGCTGCCGAACAGCAAGCCATTGAGAAGCACACCGCAGCTGGCCTGAAAACACTGCGCATCCAGGGTGAAGCAGCAGACCAGATGAAAGAGCGTCTGGCCTTTGTTGAAGAAGACTGGATCAAAGCTGCCGACAAGAAGGGCATCGACGGTAAAGCCGCTCTGGCCTACTTCCGCGAGCAGATCAAAGAGCTGAGCGCTGCCAAGTAATCCGCAGTACTACTACAGTTTTGGCCCCGTTTTCCTTTGGGAGAGCGGGGTTTTTTTTATGTTTTTGGGAGGGGCTGTTGTAAGGGCAAAGGATAGGCAATCGGGCCCATGCTTTAGCCCTGATCGACGTTTCTCCCTGTAAAACGCCGCTTCAGGCCCTGGGGGGGCTGGCAGGGCTGACCACTTGCCGGTGCTGCGCACCGGTGCCCTGGTCAAGAAAGAGCTACGGGCGCATCCTGAACTCGCCGGGTACTTGGTCCCCCGGACCAAGTACAAGCGCCCGGCTCAAACAGCAGGATGCTTGCATCCCTACGCTCTCCCTTGCCTGCGGCAAGTAGTCTGACTCGCCCCGCCAGTCCCCCCAGGGCCTGAATCGGCTTGCAGCGGAGGAAATGCACAAGTCCTCAAGCTTTAAGGCGTGGGCGGTGGTGCCCCCGTCTCCAGGTCATAGTGCTGATTGACGGCATATTCATTGATCACCGCCTTGCTGCGGAAGTATCGGGCCATGGCCTTGGGGTCGAGGTGCATATCGAAGCGATCCCGCGAACGCAACGTGGGCAGGAAAAAATACTTGGGTAGTTTTACGTGATGACGCTGATGCTTGTGGGCATCGGCCAAGATAGCGCGTCGTACCTGATCCTGCTCCCAGGTGCCGTGATAGCTGCGCAACATTAATCCGCTGGATACCAGCCATAGCGTGCCGCAGGCCCCCAAGGTCACTAACAGGTTGCGCTGCATGGGCATGGCGCGTTGCCCTTGCGCCAATAAATCATGTCCGTAAATAGACAAGGCCACCAGCAGATACATCAAGCCGCCGTTCAAGGCTCGCTTGGGGATATTAGGTGCCAGAACCAGAATGGCGTTGGCCAGAAGCGATGCGCCAATGAGCAGCCACATTGCCCGGCGTACAGATTCAGAAGACGCAGGCCCTATGGCAAAACGCCAAACCAGCATCATTAGAATCACCCCCCAGTACCGCAATAGGGCGTCCGGGAAACGACGACCAAAATGCTCCCCAATGCGCCATAACAAGGGCTGGTCATACCAATGAGCAAAGACCTCTGCGCGTACTTGATTGCCCGGAGCCAGGACCAGCACGGCGACTCCCAGCCCCATACAGAGCAACCAAACCAGATGCCATGAACCGAGCGAACCTGTGCGCTGAAAGTGCCTTAGGCCCAGATACGCCAGCAAACACCAGCTGATAATGCCGGTGTTTTCATTGGAACAACCGGCTAGCAGGCCCAGAAGGCAGAGCGTCAAGCCTGTGATCACAGAGGGCTTGTCCTTTTGCAAGTAGTAAATAAAGGCCAGCACAAAACCGAAGTTGAACAGATTGGGCCACAGGTAGTTGGCGGCGCCTACCAACCAGAATGTGGTTTGCCCCAGATGGGGGTTGACCAGCCAATACAAGGTGAACACCAGCAGCAGTAAAGACGGGCGCAAAGCTCGTCCGGCCAGTTGGGCCCCCAGTGCTGTCAGTACCGTGACCAGGCCAAACAGGGCCGCTGTATTCAGTGTGGCTTTCAGCCATCCCGGAGCCAGCGTGAGCATGGCGCTGGAGAGCGTATCCGAGACCAGACGACCGCTCCATTGCAGGTAATGTTGCTTGATCGACGTCCATGCAATGCCTTTGTTGGCGTAGTTGAAGTCGTCCGAGATCATGGGGGTGAGCCAATAAATGGCCCACGTAGCCATCACGGCCAGCACCGCAAAAGTAATAAAGGCCCAGGCACCAAAACGGTGGCCGAGCAGGGCCTGGCTGAATCGGGATTCAGCAAAAGAGAGAGTTGGGCTCATCGAGATGAAGCGGCGTGTTTGTGGCCAGGCCAATGACGACGGTATTACACATCGCTCGCCGTCCTGGGTGTTCAGGCCCAGGTGATATTGATTATTCACTTGGCGGGAAGCGAGGAATTATCTCAGATACCCGTTGAAACACAGCGTTTAACCACTTTGCTGATCGTCATCCTTTAAATCTAAACCAAATCGGGGTTTTCCCTGCTTTTGCGGCTTCTTGCGCTTATTGGCTAGGCGCTGCGCAAAGTGGATATACCGACAAAAAGAGCACTTCTACCATTGGCTCCATCGTCATACCTAAAAAACAAAAGGAGAACGGACGTGGGGGACATCAATAAAAAAATAGCAGCAGTGGTTCTGGGTGCAGGGGTATTGGGCGCCGGCCCGGCCTGTGCCATTGAAGGTAATGGTCTGCCTATTTATCCCGATGGTTTGGAAAACTTCATGAGTGGCGCCCTGCCGCCGCCCGGTGTGCACTTGCTGATGTACGGCGGTGCCATGCGTTACGACTCGGTGCGTGACAAGAATGGCGACAAGTTGCCTATTCCTGACTTCAAGGTCGATGTGGCAATGGTTGCGCCGCGTCTGGTCTGGGTGACGGACCAGCAGGTGTTTGGTGGCCAGTTGGCATTTCATGCCCTGGCTCCCCTGCTGACCGTCAAGGCACAGGCCGCTGGTCAGTCCCAGCGCCGTAGCGGTCTGGGTGACGTGGTGTTTGGTCCGGCCTTGGGCTTTCACCCCAGCGAGAAAATGCACTACATCCTGGGAGTGGATTTTGTCGCCCCGACTGGTCGCTACAAAGTGACCGACAGCGCCAACCTGGGCCGCAACTACTGGGCCATTCAGCCCGCCGCTGCCTTCAGCTACATGCAGCCCAGCGGCATCAACTGGGATTTGAAGATGATGGTGGACTTCAACTTCCGCAACAGCGACACCGAAACCCGTACGGGTAAAGCCATTCACGCCGACTACGCCGTGGGTTGGGGTTTTGGCAATGGCCTGGTGCTGGGGGTGGGTGGTTACGCCTATCAACAGATTGAAAGCGACCGTGGCCCCATGGCCGGTGACAGCAAGGCTCGTGCCTTCGCCATTGGTCCCAGCCTGCGTTACGCCAATGACAAAGGTCTGCTGATTACGGCCAAGTACCAGCAGGATCTGGGTGTGCGTGGCCGTCCTGAAGGAAAACAATTTTTTGTAAAAGTAGCGGTTCCGTTCTAAGGGCCCGCGGCAGGAGAGCGAGATGAAAGGATTGAAAGACAAGGTAGTCATCGTCACCGGCGGCGCAACACGTGTTGGCGCAGGCGTGGTCGAGGTGCTGATGGGCTATGGCGCACGTGTGGCCGTGTTTGATATTGATGCCGCAGGTGGTCAGAAAGCCGTAGGCAACGATGCTGCCAAAGCCAAATTCTGGGAAGTGGACATTACCAGCGATCAAAGCCTGAATGCCTCCATCGAGCAGGTGAAGGCGCATTTTGGCCGTGTGGATGGTCTGGTCAATCTGGCTTGTTCCTATCTGGATGAAGGCATGGCTTCCAGCCGTGAAGATTGGCTCAAGGCCTTGGATATCAACCTGGTCAGCGCGGTGCAGGCTGCCAAGGCTGTGCGTCCCTTGCTGCCGCGTGGCGGCTCCATCGTCAATTTCACATCCATTTCCTCGTCGATCGCTCAAACCGGGCGCTGGTTGTACCCGGTCTCCAAGGCCGCCTTGTTGCAACTGACACGCAGCATGGCGCTGGACTTTGCTCCTGACGGTATCCGTGTGAACTCGGTCTCGCCCGGCTGGATCTGGTCGCGTGTGATGGACGAGCTGACTGGCGGCGATCGCGCCAAAACCGATCGCGTGGCCTCGGCATTTCACATGCTGGGCCGCGTGGGCGATCCCCAGGAAGTGGGCGAAGTCGTGTCCTTCCTGCTCTCGGATTCCGCCAGTTTCGTGACCGGTGCCGATTACGCCGTGGATGGCGGCTACTCGGCCATGGGACCCGAGCAAGGTGTACCCGCCATTCCCAAGTTGGCTGAATAAGAAAAACCAGGACGCCGCCGCAGTGGCGTCCTTAGCTCCCTCAGAAGGAAAAAATCATGCGTAAAGTTGCTATTGTGGGCGCTGGCCAGGCTGGCATGCCCGTTGCATTCGGTCTTTTGGCCAAGGGCTACGACGTAGCCGTTTTCACCAACCGCAGCCCCGACGATGTTCGTGGTGGCCGCGTGATGTCCAGCCAGTGCATGTTTGCCGAGGCGCTGGACGTAGAGCGTCGCCTGGGCCTGAATTTCTGGGACGACGAGTGCCCGCCTGTACAAGGCATCGGCTTTGCCCTGCCCAACCCTGAACAGCCTGACACCAAAGCCGTGGACTGGAGCGGCCGTCTGGATCGTGAAGCGCAGGCAACTGACCAGCGCGTGAAAATGCCTTACTGGCTGGAGCTGTTCGAGCAGCGTGGCGGCAAGCTGATCATGGAAGACGTGGGCGTGGCCGAACTGGAGCGCATCACCCAGGAGTACGACCTGACCATGCTGGCTGCCGGTAAAGGCGAAGTGGTCAAGCTGTTCGAGCGTGACGATCAGCGCTCCATGTACGACAAACCTCAGCGCGCCCTGGCCCTGACCTATGTACATGGTCTGGAGCCTACGCCTGAGTACTCGCGCGTGTCCTTTAACTTCATCCCCGGTGTGGGCGAATACTTTGTGTTCCCCTCGCTGACCCTGTCCGGTCCCTGCGACATCATGGTGTTCGAAGGCGTGCCCGGTGGCCCACTGGATCGTTTCCGCGATGCCAAGACGCCCGAAGCTCATTTGGAGCAAAGCGTTTCTTTCCTGCGCGAATTCCTGCCTTGGGAAGGCGACCGAGCCCGTAATGTGGAACTGACCGACGCCCAAGGTTACCTGTCCGGTGCTTTCCCTCCCACAGTTCGCAAACCTGTGCTGACGCTGCCTTCGGGCCGCATGGTGCTGGGTCTGGGTGATGCCGTGGTCGTGAACGACCCCATTACCGGCCAAGGTTCCAACAACGCCGCCAAAGCCGCCCAGGTGTATCTGGACAGCATTTTGCAACGTGGCGAAGGCGCGTTTGACCGTAACTGGATGCAGGAAACGTTCGAGCGTTACTGGGATTACGCCAATCTGGTGGTGCGCTGGACCAATTCCATGTTGAAGCCACCAACCGACTCTTCTTTTGCCTTGTTGACCTCGGCTCAACAATCGCCTGCCCTGGCTCATTTCCTGGCCAACAGTTTCAACCACCCACCGGTTCTGTTCCCGGCCTGGGAAGATCTGAGTGCCGCTCAGGCATTGATCGAGAAGACTCGTAGCCAATCTGTGGCTGCCTGATAGATAGTATTCAAGGAGACGTATCATGACCCCCACCGCAACGCTGCAAGACTCCCCGTCCCAAACCGCTGCCCAGCGGCAGGCCGTGTCTGCCCAAGCGTTGGCAGCCGCTGACGCCAAACCCACACCGTCCAATCTGAATGTGGTCGATAGCCGTGCGTTTCGCCAGGCACTGGGCCATTTTCCAACGGGTGTGGCCATTGTCACGACTCGTTGTCCCGATGGCCGGGCGGTGGGTCTGACCATCAACTCCTTTACGTCCCTGTCGCTGGAGCCGCCCCTGGTGATGTGGAGCCTGGTGAATCACTCGCCCAGCCTGGAAATTTTCGAGAAGTGCAGCCACTTTGCGATCAACGTGATCAGCCAGGAACAAGTGCCCGTGGCCCTGGGGTTTGCCAACTCCCAGGTCAAGGACAAGTTTGCCCTGGTCTCGCATGTGGATGGTGAAGAAGGCGTGCCGTTGCTAGACGACTGTGTGGCGACCTTTGTGTGCGAGAACTACCGTCAGCACGAGGGTGGTGACCATACCTTGTTTATTGGCCGTGTGGTGCGCCACACCACGCTGACCGAACACGAGCCTGCGGTGTTTCATCGTGGCCGTTTCGCCAACCTGACCACGCCTAGCGGAGACCGTTGAAATGAGTGATGCGCACAGCGCTGATGTAGTCATTGTCGGCAGCGGGATGAACTCCCTGACCTGTGCCGCCTTGTTGGCCCAGCGGGGTTTGTCGGTGACAGTGCTGGAGCGCAATGCGGTGGCCGGGGGCTGCATCCGTACGCAAGAGCTGTTCCCCGGTTTTACCCATGATGTTCTGTCCAGTTGGTATCCCCTGTTCATGGGTGGCGCGTCGTATGCCGCCCTGGCAGAGCCCTTGGCCAAAGCCGGTCTGGAGTTTGTCAAAGGCGAGTACAGCACGGGTCTGGCCATTCCTGGTGGCCCGTCGCTGGCCTTGCGTCAGGATATGGACGACACTGTACGTCGCTTCAATGACTTGATGCCGGGTGAAGGCGATGCCTTGGGTGCCATGGCGGCTCGCATGTTTGGCCCGGATGCCGGTTTGGTATTTGGCTTGCTGGGCGGTGAGCCTTACCGTTGGCCCATGGCCAAACTGGCCTTTGGTGCCTGGCGCGAACGGGGTCTGGATGGCTTGATGTCCTTTGGCTCGCAAGCGCTGGAAAGCTTTCGGCGCTGGGCCATGCGCGAACTGCGCAGCGACCTGGCCCGCGCCATGATTGCTCCCTGGGTGCTGCATAGCGGTTTGGGCCCGGATGAAGCCAGCTCGGCCCTGATCGGCAAGCTGACCTTCAGCGCCGTGGTCAGTGGCGGTATGCCTGTCGTCAAAGGCGGCAGTTATCAGATTGTGAAAGCCTTTACCCGCATCATCGAAGAAGCTGGTGGCGCGGTACTGACCAATTCCCATGTGGATCGCGTGTTGGTGGAAGGCAATAAGGCGACGGGCGTGTGCGTCGGTACGCAGCGCTATCTGGCGCGTCGTGCCGTGGTGTGTAACGTGACGCCGGGTCAGTTGTATGGCGACCTTTTGCCTGAAGTTGAACCCGAGTTGTTGAAGTCCGCCCAGGATTATCACTATGGCCGGGGCGGCATGCAGATTCACTTTGCCTTGAATTCCCCGCCCGACTGGGTGGACCCGGAGCTGCGCCATGTCCCTATGGTGCATGTGACGGAAAGTATGGAGCAGGTGTGTTCCTCGGTGGTCACGGCCAGCAATGGCTACCTGCCTGCCAAGCCGACCTTGGCCGTGGGCCAGCCGGTGGCGGTGGATGTGACTCGCGCACCGGAAGGGCACTGGATTCTATGGGTACAAATGCAGGAGCTGCCGCGTCACATCAAAGGCGATGAAGCGGGCGAGATTCCTGTGCCAGCTGATGGACGCTGGAACGAAGCCGTGCGCGAGGCTATGGCCGATCGCGTTCAGGCTCGTCTGGAAACCGTCATGCCTGGCTTGGCCGCCAAGATTATCGGGCGTCGTAGCGTCAGCCCGGCGGATCTGGAAGCCTTGAACATGAATCTGGTGGGGGGCGATCCGTATAGCGGTGTGTGCTCACCGGATCAGTTCTTTTTCATGCGTCCTTTTGCAGGACACAAGAACGCGCGCAATGGCAACACGCCCTGGCGCAATCTGCATCAAATTGGTGCGTCGGTGCATCCAGGCCCTGGCTTGGGTGGTCAATCCGGCTATCTGGCAGCCCAGCGTATCTTGAAGGGGTGAGAGGACGGGTGAGGCGGTCAGCTTAGTGCTGGCCGCCGCGCACTCGTTGCAGGGTCTCGCTAGGCGTTTCGCCAAAGCGGCTGCGGTATTCGGCGCTGAAACGGCCTTGGTGGGCAAAGCCCCAGCGCATGGCCAGGTCGGCCAGCGTCAGGTGAGGCTCGTTGGAATGGATCAGTTCGTGGCGCAGACGGTCCAGACGAACCTGGCGCAGGTACTGCATGGGGCTGACGCCGTAGTGGTCTCTGAAGGCTTGCTGCAAGGTGCGGGAGCTCACGCCCGCAATGGTGCTGAGTTCGTCTACCGTGACCGGCAAATGGGCCTGCTCATGCAAGTGGCTGGCTACTTTCTTCAAGTGGCGCGGCAAGATGCGGGCGGGGTTCAGGGCCTGAATCTGAGCCGGTGGGTGCAGATCCAGCAAGGTTGTCACCGCCAATTGCTCCAGCTGGTTGATAATCAACGGCGAGCGCCGGATGTCTTCGTAGTTGCGTGCACAGTCCAGCACGTAGCGCAGCATGATTTGCCAGGAAGGCTGGGTGTGAGCTTCCAGGCGTACCGGAAACAGCAAACCTTGCGGGCCTACGTCCAGGCCCATGCCACGGGCAGCCTGTTCCACCAGATTGCGGTCTATCTTGAGCATTAATTGCTCATTATTGGCGTGCCAGACCATGTCCACATCCTCGTTGGGATTCAGGATCGTGGCGGCGTAGGGACTGGAGTCCACAGTCTGGCCACCGCAGCGAATTTTGGCGGTGCCGTATTGGGGCATCTGGACCAGGTAGAAACCGGCCAGGTGATCGGGTTGTATGTGTACGTCGGCGCCATAGCCCAGGCGGCTCAAGGCGACCTGACCAAACTGGGCGTGTCGCAGCCGGGTTTGCAGGGTCTGGTCGGCACGTAGCTGCTTGAGCTGGTGCGACTTGAACATATCGCTGACAGATTTGCGCACGTGTTCCAGGTCAGCAGAAGCTACACGTGCCCAGTGATCGGGCTTATTTTCCATGTTTCATGTGCCTAGATGGTTCTGAAAGGCAGGAAGGATACGTAAAACCTTGAGTTTCAACGGTTTGCAGCGGCTTTATTTTAGTTGTAAAGTATATCAGTGGGCCACCGGGATTTCCCGCAGTCCCGTTTAGTTTGTTGTGTTTATTAACAGAGAGAACCGTGCAGAAAGACTTTCACTTCTACGAACCCACACAAGGCCATGGACTGCGCCACGACCCGATCAGTTCTATTGTGGGTCCCCGTGTCATCGGCTGGATTGGCACCAAAAGCAAGGAAGGTGTGCTGAACCTGGCTCCATACAGCTTCTGCAACGTGTTCAACTACCGCCCGCCTGTCATCGCTTTTTCCAGCGTGGGCTACAAAGACAGCGTGCGCAACGCAATTGAAACCGGCGTCTTTACCTGGAACCTGGCTACCCGTGATCTGGCCGAACCCATGAACATGACCAGCCTGGAACAAGATGTGCGCGAGTTTGAAGTCGCGGGTCTGACGCCTGTGGATTCCCGACTGATTGATGCCCCCCGCGTGGGCGAGAGCCATGCCTCGCTGGAGTGCAAGGTGACGACGCACTTCCAGTTGAAAGACTCGGAAGGTAAGGATCTGAACACCTGGATGGTGCTGGGTGAAGTGGTCGGCGTGCATGTGTCGCCCAACAGCATCGTGGACGGCATTTACCGTACCGCGATCCCACGTCCGATTCTGCGTGGTGGTGGTCCTGGCGATTACTTTGAGATTACGGACCTGGCCTTGTTTGATATGCCACGTCCCAAGTCCTGATAGCAGGGCTGTAGTCAGAAGCCGCTGGTTGGCGGCTTCATTAGGATGGTTGCAAATGCATAACGGCGCCGCAAGGCGCCGTTTGCTTTATGTCTGCTCAGAGTGTGGCCGAAGTCTTTGGGCGGTTTTGCCTTTTAGCCTTTGGACGAACCGCCCGCTGCCAGGAATTGCGCCAGGCGGGGGCTGCGTGGCGACACCAGCACTTCTTCTGGCGGGCCTTCTTCCTCGATTTGACCTTCGTGCAGATACACCACCTTGCTGGAGACGTTGCGCGCAAAGCTCATTTCGTGCGTAACCACCACCATCGTGCGCCCTTCTTCGGCCAAATTCTGCATAACGCGCAAAACCTCGCCCACACGCTCGGGGTCCAGTGCCGAGGTTGGCTCGTCAAACAGCATCACTTCAGGTTCCAGCGCCAGCGCCCGGGCAATGGCCACGCGCTGCTGCTGGCCGCCTGACAAGAAGGCCGGGTATTGTTTGGCCAGATCGCGCGACAGGCCCACCTTGTCCAGATACAGCTCCGCTTTGGCAATGGCCTGCGCCTTGTCCATGCCCTGTACATGAATGGGCGTGGCGGTAATGTTTTCCAGCACCGTCATGTGGGACCACAGATTGAAGTGCTGGAACACCATGGCCAGGCTGGTGCGCAGGCGCTTGAGCTGTTGTTTATCTACCGCAACCAGTTCATCCGTTTTGGGGTCCAGACGGGTTTTCAGTTCCTCGCCCTTGATGACGATACGGCCGGAATTGGGCGTTTCCAGAAAGTTGATGCAACGCAGAAACGTACTTTTGCCCGAACCACTGGAACCGATCAGGCTGATGACATCGCCCGGCTCCGCGCTGAGAGAGACTCCCTTGAGGACCTCCAGGGAACCATAGCGTTTGTGAATATTCTCGATGAGCAGGTTGGGCATGGAAAACGGTATCGTATTGAAAATAAAAAAGACCGGCGCGACGCGGCAGAGGGGATTACAGCACAGACTGGCCGTCAGGCAAATCATTGATGCTGTGGTTTTCCCGTACAAATCTGTGGGTCTAAACGGATTTGCGCGCATTTCTGGGTTTATGATGCAGTCTTTCCCGCAGCCCTGATCGGGCTAAGGGCGCAGCGCAAGCCGCGTTTTAGCCAAGCTTAGGTGTCCGTTACAGGGGACCTGTTTCTAGAGAGTGTTGTCATGAAAAAAGTGGTCCGTGCCAAGCTGCATGGTATCAAGGTGACCGGTGCCGACTTGAACTATCACGGCTCGATCACACTGGATCCTGAAATCTGCGAACAAGCGGGCATTTTACCCATGGAGTTTGTGGAAATCTGGAATAAGGACAGTGGCGCCCGTATTTCTACCTACGTGATCTTCGGTGAACCCGGCTCGCGCTGTGTGGTCCTGAACGGCGCGGCGGCCCGTACCTGTCAAAAGGGCGACACCGTCATCATCTGCGCAACCGAATACGTGATGAACTCCGAAGACCTGTATTCCCTACGCCCTACCGTGCTGACCTTCACGCCGGAAAACGAAGTGGATGAAGTCATGCACTACGAAGTGGCCAAGACCGCCCAGCGCGATTACGACTTCCGCGTGGTTCGCGACGATCGCCCTCGTGGTGCCGAGCGTCCACTGGCTCGTGTGGATGTGGACGCCCTGTCCGCAGACCTGCGCTCCCGTGGCCTGGATGATCGTGCCATTGCCGACATCCTGTCCTGCCACCTGGCCGATTTCGCGCCTGCGAACCAGAACTGATTGAATGTCACCGGGCCGCATCAGGCCCGCTGATGGCTTTATTGAAAAACGCGGTGTTCACTGCCTCTGGCAGCAAACACCGCGTTTTTTGCTTTAGCCCGTTCGTGGCCCAATGACTTCTGGCGCTCCAGCCTGAATATGGCGTTTCGTGCAGCGCCGTAGTGCCGCGTATCGTCAGTCCACAAGATACCCAGAGCGCTGCGATCAGAGCGCTTGAGTACCTTGTTCATCACGTTCAGCGTCAATATTGGGCGCGCAGTGTCAGCATCACGTTGCGTGGGTCGCCGTAGTAGTTGTAGGCGCGTTCGTGGGCAATATAACGGTAGTACTTCTTGTCGAACACGTTGTTCAGGTTGAGGGTGGCTGAAACCTTGGGCGTGAAGTCGTAGCGCACCATCAGATCAGCCACGGCGTAAGGATTTTGCTCGATACGGATCGTGCCGGCCGTGTTTTCGTACAGGAACTTGGTCTGCCACGTGAAGCCACCCCCCACTGTCCACTGGCGCAACGAGCCTGGCAGGCGGTAAGAGGTAAAGAGCTTGAACATATGTTCTGGCGTGCGCGTGTTGAAGGGCTTGCCCTGGTTGGCCGCATCCTTCACGTACTTGGTGGTGTTGTAGGTATAGCCAGCCGTCAGATTCCAGCCTGTGGCCAGTTCACCTGTCAACTCCGCCTCAATCCCTTCGCTGCGCACTTTGCCTGCGGCAATCGAGCAGTAGTCGCTGGTGGTATAGGGGCACGGTTTGGGGCCGTCCAGATCGGTCTGGGCGCGGTTGGTTTCTTCGATACGGAAGGCCGCCAGCGAAGCCTGCACGCGGCCATCCTGGAATTCACCCTTGATACCCGCCTCGTAGTTGGCACCCACGATGGGCTTGAGCAAGGAGCCGTTGCGATCGATGGCGTTTTGCGGACGGAACACGTCGGTATAGCTGGCGTACAGCGAGTAGTTGTCGTTCAGATCGAATATCAGACCGGCGTACGGTGTGAACTCGCCACTGACCTTGTAGCTCGAGGAGGCCGTGTTGGCGCCGGTGAGCAGATTGGTGCTGTCGCTGCTGTAGTCCCACCAGCTCCAACGACCACCCACGATCAAGGTAAGCGGATCGGCAAGACTTAGACGGGCAGCAGTATAGATGCCCGACTGCTTGGTGGTGGTGGCGGTGCGCGATTCATAAGGCCCAATATTGGGCGGAGGCAGCGAGGTGGGGTCCCAGTTAAAAACATCGGGCCGGATGCTGGCGTATTCACGCAGCGGCACCTGGTCTGTTTCGGTGGGATTGCGGCGCATGTTCGCACCTACTACCAGCTCATGCTTGCGGCCCAGTAAGGAGAATGGGCCCGAGGCGTACAGGTCCACGCTGGTCTGGGTGCGGTTCAGGCTGCTGGCTCGTGCGTAGTTCAGGAGTGGGCCTTGGTGCGTGTTGCGGTCCACGCCCGCGCCCGAGGCGGACAGAAACACCGTGTCTACGTCGTAGTGCTGGCGGTTGGCCGACAGCTTGGTCTGCCAGCCGTTGTCCATCTCCCAGGTCAGGTCGCCGAACACGGTGGTGCTGCGGGTGGCCCGGTGGTTCCAGTCGGCACCCAGGTAAGTGCTGCGTGGCAGTTCGAGATCGCCGCCATCGTCAAAGAAGACGACGCCAGTGCCGTTGGGCGTACCCTTGGTGCGCTGATGATCCACCCCCACGGTGGCCGTGATCGAGGGAGTGAAGTCGTATTGCAAGACGCCATACAGCACTTCCTTGCGTTCCTTGACGTGATCCACGAAGGAGTCGCGGTCGTCGTGCACGGCCACCACCCGCCCGCGCAGATCGCCGTTGTGGTTGAGCGGACTGGAGACGTCGGCTTCCACACGGTAGCTGTTCCACGATCCCACCATCGCGCTGCCGCTGGCGGCAAATTCACGGGTGGGTTGCTTGCGCACCAGATTGAGCGTGCCGCCCGGGTTGCCGGCCCCCTGCAACAGACCCGCCGCGCCGCGTACCACTTCCACACGGTCGTAGATGGCCATGTCGGCGGCCGCTTCCGAGCCGCCTGCACCCAGCGAGACAGGCACGCCGTCAAGCTGTGCCGTATCCAGCGAGAAGCCGCGGATCTGATAGGTTGTGCCCAGCACTTCGCCTTCTTGTACCTTGACGCCGGTGGCCTGCTTGAGTGCGTCATTAAGCGTGAGCAAACCCTGGTCGTCGAGCCGCTGGCGCGTGATCACGCTGACCGACTGCGGGGTTTCACGTGCAGTCAGGTTCATGCGCGTGGCCGAGCTTGCCGATGCGTTGGTGTAGCTGCCTGTGCCTTCGGTTCTGGGATCGAGTCGTCCCCGTACGGTTACGGTGCTCAGCTGGGTGACGTCACCGGCAGGTGCCTCTGGGACTTGGCGCAGATGGTAGCTGCCATCCGAGCTGGCAATAGCAGTCAGGCCAGTACCCGCCAACAGTGCATCTAGCGCGGCCTGGGGCGAAAACGTGCCGGAAACGCCTGGGCTGTTTCTGTCCCTGGCCAGCTCACCGGCTCCAGCGACCAGTACGCCGGATGCGCTTGCAAAGCGAGCCAGCGCTGTGCTCAAGGGGCCTGCTGGAATGCTGTAGCTTTGTTGTTTGGCAGACGCACTATTGATGGTTTGGGCGTGGGCTTGAGGATGCCAGCTTGCCAGGCTCAATGCACCGCTGGCCAGGGCGAGTTGCAGCACGCAGGCCAAGGGGCTTAGTTTGAAACCGGGTCGGAAAAAGTGCATGGCACCAAAAGAGTTCGCCCCGCGGGCGACAGGCTGGGAATAGCCGGGCATGATGAATTCTGCTCCTTGGAAGCGGTGTAGTCGGCGAGAGCGAGCCGGTTTGTGTGTGTCCTGGTCAGATTCTGGTTTTGTGCCAGGAGACGGGTAAAACGATGCCCTCATCAGGTATATCGAACACGCCAAGGAAAAGCGGAACTCGGAAAAGTGGAAATAGCCGGTTTGAAGCATTGGGCCGCTTGAATAGGCCCGTAAACCGGCTTGTCATGCACGGCGGCTGATGCCCGTGAATGTGTGTCTGAATCAAGGTCAGTGCTCGGCCAGTTCAATGCTGACCCACCAGGGCAGGGTTCGTTTGATGCGAATCGGCAGCACCCCCTCCAGCATTCTCAAGGCCCGGTCCGGATCGGTGGAGGGATAGCTGCCAATCACAGGCAGCTGGGCCGCCTCGGGTGAAACGCTAAGGTGGCCGCCGCGATAGCGCTGCAATTCGCGCACGACCTCGATCAAGGGTGTGTTGTCGGTGACGAGGATGCCTTTGGTCCAGCTTTGTCGCTCGGGCAGGACAGCAGTGGTAGCCGCAATCTCGGTACGCGAAAGCTGTGTCTGCTGACCGGCATGGACAATGTGCTGCTGGCGCTTGTTTGCCGTATCCACCTGTACCGCGCCTTGATACACCGCCAGAAAAGTTTCCTGACCGTCCAGTCGCACCGTAAAGCGTGTCCCCAAGGCACGCAGCAAGCCTTGACGGGTTTCGACCAGAAAGGGCCGTGCAGGATCGGCCGCTGTATCGATCAGAATTTCACCCTGAACCAGGGAGAGCAGCCGTTGATTGCCTCGGTAGTCGTGGTTCATTGCAGTGTCGGAGCTGAGCCAAACGGTAGAGCCATCGGGCAAAGTCAGTTGGTGGACTTCACCACGGGCGGTGCGATGCTCGGCTGACCAGGCCATTACTGTGCCGGGCAAGGACGTATGCTGCCAGGCCAGCCAACTGCCCAAACTGCTGCCTGCCAATGTGCCCAGGCCCAGCAGCAATTGGCGGCGGCGTCCCATTCGTCGGTTGGCCAGGCAATAGCTTTGGACGGCAGCCTGGCGGCTGTCGCTGCTTTGGATCGGTTCAAAGCGGCCACTGATGCGCTCTACATACTGCCAGGCCTTGCGATGCTCGGCCTGAGCGGCCAGCCAGCCTTGCCAGCGTTGCTGGTCCTGGGCCGAGGCCTCGTCGGAGCGCAGCAGGGCAAACCATTCGGCGGCCTGCTCCAGCGCGTCAAATGAAGGCTCCAGCGTATCGTCGGGATGCAGTTCGGAGGTGCTCATGGGGGCGGGTAATCAGCGTGGCTCGGGCACGCAGGAGGCCTGATGCACGGGCATGTCAGCGGCGGTATGGCGGGCTTCCAGTTTCAGGCAGCACAGCATGGCCTGGCTAAGATATCGGTGCACCATGCGTGTGGACACGCCCAGCGCCTCTGCAATTTCCCGGTTGCTCATGCCGTCGGCCATGGCCATGAAAAAGGCATTGCCCACTTTGGCAGGCAGGGTGCGCAACATGCTGTCTATCTCTTGCAGGGCTTCCAGCACCAGGGCCTGGTGTTCGGCAGAAGGAACCAGGGCGGCCGGGCGGTTGGCCAGCTCTTCCAGCCAGGCTTGTTCAATCTGACGGCGTCGCCATAAGTCCACGCACATGCCATTGGCCATGAGCCGCAAATACACACGGGCTTCGGGTTCGCTGCCGAATTGACGGGGTTTTTGCAGCAGTCGGACAAAAACGTCTTGGGCCAGATCGGCCGCATCGAAGGAATTACCTAGCCTGCGTCGTAGCCAGCTATGCAACCAGCCGTGGTAATTCCGGTAGAGCGATTCCGTGTCGGGTGAGAAGGCGGCATTGTGCATGATGCGTTCCAGTGGTGCCTGCTCGACCAGAAAAATGGTAGAGAATCGGGCAATGAGAACTGAGAATAATTCTCAATTATCAGAAAAAACCGCCCATTCGGCAAGTTGCCGTGGGCGGTTTTACTGTTGGCATCGCAAGCGATCAGGCCTGATCGCGCCCTTCTTCTACAGCATGACAAGCCACTTCGTGCTGCCCGGTTTGCAGCAAAGCCGGGGCTTCGCGGCGGCAGCGATCATTGGCCAGCGGGCAGCGTGGATGGAAGGTACAGCCCGATGGCGGGTTCAGTGGATTAGGCACTTCACCAGCGACCGGGATGCGGCTTTTGCCCGCTCCGCTCATGTCGGGAATGGCTCCCAGCAACATGCGCGTGTAGGGGTGGCGAGGCTGCGCGAACAAATCGTCGCGTGGCGCAATTTCCACAATCCGGCCCAAATACATGACGCCAACTCGGTCGGCCACGTGATGCACCACGGCCAGGTTGTGTGAGATGAACAGATAGGTCAGCCCCAGTTCGCGCTGCAAATCCTTCATCAGGTTCAGGACCTGGGCCTGCACCGACACGTCCAGCGCCGAGGTGGGCTCGTCACAGACGATGAATTCGGGTTGCAGAGCCAGAGCACGGGCAATGGAAATACGCTGGCGCTGGCCACCGGAGAACTGGTGCGGGTAACGCTGGGCGTCGCTGGGGTTCAGGCCCACTTGCGTCAGCAGCTCAGCCACTTTGGCGTCTTGCTGGGCGCGGCTCATGTCCGTGTGGGTGACCAGTGGTTCGGCAATGATGCGGCCCACGCGCCAACGAGGATTCAGGCTGGCATAGGGGTCCTGAAAAATCATCTGACGGCGTTTGCGCATGGCCTTCTGGCTGGCTTTGTCCATGGTTTTCAGGGACTGGCCATCAAACAGAATCTCGCCGCGTGTCAGCGAATACAGGCCCGTCAGCAAACGGGCCACGGTGGATTTCCCGCAGCCGGATTCGCCTACCAGGGCCAGGGTTTCACCCTTGTTCAAGGTGAAGCTGACGCCATCGACCGCGCGCAGGTTTACTTTGGGTTTGCGGTAGACCAGGCGCTCCAGCAAGGGCGGGGACACATCAAACCAGCAGGCAGCGTCCTTGACCTGGACCAGGGCTTGTTTAGGGGCGCTCATGCGGACTCCTGTGCATGCAGCCAACAGGCCGCCTGTGTTTGTGGGGGAACAGGCATCAGCTCGGGGCGTTCGACCAGGCAGCGATCAAAGCGACGATCACAACGCGGATTGAAGGCGCAGCCGGGCGGGATGGCGTTCAAGCGTGGCATGCTGCCGGGGATTTGCTCCAGACGCTCCAGCCCCGCGTGCAGATTGGGAATGGAACGCATCAAGCCACGGGTATAAGGGTGGCTGGGTTTCTGGATCACATCCTGTACAGGGCCGATCTCGATAATGCGACCGGCGTACATCACGGCCACACGGTCGGCGGTTTCCGCAATCACCCCCATATCGTGGGTAATCAGCATGACCGAGGTGCCTTGCGAGCGACAGAGTTTTTTCAGCAGGTCGATAATCTGCGCCTGAATGGACACGTCCAGTGCCGTGGTGGGTTCGTCCGCCACGATCAGCTTGGGCTCGGCCGCCAGGGCCAGCGCAATCACCACCCGTTGGCGCATGCCGCCGGAGAACTGGTGCGGATAGTGGTCGATACGCTCGCGCGCTGCCGGAATGCCGGTAGCTTCCAGCAATTCGATGGCGCGTTCCTGTGCCTGTTTCCAGGACAGAGGCAGGTGCGTGACGATGGTTTCGGCCAACTGATGGCCCACGGTATAGAGCGGGTTCAGCGAGGTCAGCGGGTCCTGGAAAATCGCGCCAATCTTGCGGCCACGAATCTTGCGCATCTGGTCCTGGTTCAGATTGTCGATGCGCTCGCCTTCCAGCAGGATCTGGCCGCCGCTGATGCGACCGGGGGCATCGAGCAAACCAATAATGGAGGAACCCGTCAGGGATTTGCCGGCACCGGACTCCCCCACCACTCCCAGCACTTCGCCGGGGGCGATGGAAAAGGACACATTATCCAGGGCTTGGAGCACACCACGCCTGGTCGGGAATTCGACACACAGGTCTTGGACAGTTAAGAGTGCAGTCATGGCTTAGCTCAATTTGGGGTTCAGGGCGTCACGCAACCAGTCGCCCAGGAGGTTGACCGACAGCACCAGCAGCACCAGCATCAGGCCAGGGAAAATTGTGATCCACCATTCGCCCGAGAACAGGAAGTCGTTACCGATCCGGATCAGGGTGCCCAGAGAGGGTGAGGTGGCCGGAACGCCGACGCCCAGAAAGGACAGCGTGGCTTCGGTAATGATGGCGGTGGCCAGATGCACGGTGGCCAGCACCAGCACGGGGCCCATCACATTGGGCAGCACATGACTGAACATGATGCGCGGCGAAGACACGCCAATGACGCGGGCAGCCTGCACGTACTCACGGTTTTTCTCCACCAGCGTGGAGCCGCGCACGGTACGGGCATATTGCGGCCAACCGGCCAACGCAATCGCTCCGATCAGCACCGGAAAGGCGACCACATCGTGCATGTTCAAGGGGAACACGGCACGGGCTACACCGTCGATCAGCAAGGCAATCAGGATGGCCGGGAAGGACAGCTGTACATCGGCCACACGCATGATGAAGGCATCCACACGGCCACCGGAGTAACCGGCCAGCAGGCCCAGCACAATGCCGACCACCATGGACAGGGCTACCGAGGCCAGACCGATCAGCAAGGAGGTGCGCGTCCCGTACAACAGGGCCGAATACAGGTCACGGCCCTGGCTGTCTGTTCCCAACCAGTATTGGGGTGAACCGTTTTCCGACCAGGCCGGGGCCAGCAAGGCATCCATCAGGTCGATGGAGGTCAGATCGAAGGGATCGTAAGGAGCCACCCAGCGGGCACCCAGCGCGCCGATAAACAGCAGCAAGGCCATGATGGTGGCCGCAATGGCGACGGGAGAGTGGCGCCAGGACCAGACCAGATCGCTATCCCAGGCGGTTTTCAATTTAGCGAACATATTAGTGCCCCTTGGCGCCCGACAATTGGGTGCGCAGACGTGGATCGACCAGGAAGTACAGCAGGTCTACCAGCAGGTTGATCACAACAAATACCAGGGCAATCAGACAGAGATAGGCCGCCATCACGGGGATGTCGGCAAATTGCACGGCCTGGATAAACAGCAGACCCATGCCCGGCCATTGGAAAACGGTTTCCGTCACGATGGCAAAGGCGATGATGCCGCCCAGTTGCAGCCCCGTGATGGTGATAACCGGCACCATGGTGTTTTTCAGGGCGTGGCCAAAGTGGATGGCGCGTTGCGACAGGCCACGGGCACGAGCAAATTTGATGTAGTCGGCGCGCAGTACTTCCAGCATCTCGGAGCGCACCAGACGCAGGATCAGCGTGAGCTGGAACAAACAGAGCGTGATGGCGGGCAGGATCAAATGCTTGATCCCGTCCCAGCTAAGCAGGCCGGTACTCCACCAGCCAAACTTCAGGACTTCGCCCCGGCCATAGCTGGGCAGCCAGCCCAATTGCACGGAGAAGATCAGGATCAGCAAGATACCGATCAGGAAGGTGGGCAGAGAGATCCCCAGCAATGAAAAGGCCAGAATGCTCTGCGCCATGAACCCATTGCGCTTCAAGGCGGTGTACACCCCTAGCGGCAGGCCTATCAGCAAGGCCAGTATGGCGGCCACCACGGACAGCTCTACCGTGGCAGGCAGGCGGTCTTTCAGTAGCGTGGAAACCGGTTGGGCTTGCCGCAGGGACAGGCCAAATTCGCCTTGTACGGCCTGGGATACAAAGCGTCCGAATTGCACGGGAGCGGGTTGGTCCAGCCCCAGGCTGGCACGCAGTTCCACGCGATCTTGTTCGGTGGCGTCCTGTCCCAGCATGATGGTGACCGGGTCACCAATGTAGCGGAACAGCACAAAAGCCAGAAGGCTGACCGTCAGCATCACCAGAACAGCCTGGATCAGACGGCGAATAATAAATACCAGCATAGGCGGTCTCCTGGTAGAGCGCGAGGATCACTCGCGACCAGTGTCGTCCTTAATGTGTAAAAAGGGCCCGGCAAGGGGGCTGGTGTAGAAACGGATGACTACAGCGTAATGGGAACCAGCCCCGCACGGAGGCGGGGCTGGGGTATGAAAACAACTTAGTCGATGGTGGTCCATTGGGCCAGCATGCGGTTGTCCGCACGATGAATCACGTTGACCTTCTTGGCCATGGCCCAAGGAATGATCTGGTCATGCAGGGGAATGTGGCCCACTTCCTTGGCATGAATTTCCAGAACCTTGTGGATGGCCGCATCGCGCTTGGCGGTGTCGGTTTCGGTCTTGATCTGGTCGATCAAGGCGTCCACTTCGGCGTTTTCGTAGTTACCGAAGTTAAAGGAGCCGTCAGCGCCCTCGCCCTTGCTGTGCATCAGGCTTTGCAGGGTGTAGAGCGCATCAAAGGTTGGAACGCCCCAGCCAAACATGTAGGCGCTGCTGTCGTAGCTCTGAACTTTGGGGAAGTAGGTGGCGCGCGGCATGGCGTTCAGGTTGGCTTTCACGCCGACTTTGGCCCACATGCCCACAATGGCTTGGCAGATGGCTTCATCGTTGATGTAGCGATCGTTCGGGCAATCCAGGGTGAAGGTCAGGGAATTGTCGTAACCGGCTTCTTTCAGCAGTTCCTTGGCGCGGTCCTGGCTGTAAGGCAGGCGCTGGGCCAATTCCTTGGTGTAGCCGTGAACCTGAGGGGCCACCATGGTGCCGGTGGGGGCGGAAGAACCGCGCATCACGGCTTTCTTGATGGCTTCAATGTCGATGGCCACGTACAGGGCTTCACGCACACGCTGGTCAGCAAAGGGGTTCTTGCCCTTGATGCTGCTGTACTTCAGTTCCGGATTCTTTTGGTCCAGACCCAGGTAGATGGTGCGGTACTCGTTGCCTTCCACAATCTTGGTTTGCTGGCGCAGACGCTGCAAGTCCTGCGCAGGCGGGTCCAGAACCAGGTCCACTTCGCCCGACAGCAAGGCGGCGGTACGGGTGGCGTTCTGCTTGATCGGGACGTAGATCACTTCGGTGACATTACCCACCTTGTTGCCCTTGTTCCACCATTCTTCGTTTTCGACAAAGACGGTGCGTACGTCCACTTCACGTGACTTCAGCTTGTAAGGGCCAGTACCGTTGGTGTTGCGAGCCGAGAAGGTTTCTTCGTTCTTGTTGAAGTCCTGGGGCTGGGTCACATTATTCTTTTCCGACCAGGCCTTGTTCATGATGAACACACTGGTCAATTGGCGCAGCAGAACCGGGTTGGGAGCGGCAGTAACAATGTCCACGGTCTTGTCGTCCACTTTTTCAGCCTTGACGATGCCGTTCACGTAGGCCTTGAAGTTGGACGTAGGGGCCATGGCGCGTTGAATGGAGAACACCACGTCATCGGCGGTAAAGGGAGCGCCGTCGTGGAATTTCACCCCTTCGCGCAGCGTAAAGCGCCACACAGTAGGTTCACGTTGTTCCCAGGCCGTGGCCAGGCTGGGCACAATCTGGAAATCCTTGTCGTAGTCCACCAGCGCCTCATAGACATACATGCTGCCTGTGATCGTGAGGTTTTCGTTCTGTGCGTGTGGGTCCAGCGTCATGAAGTCGCCCTGGCTGGACCAGGTAAGCGTTTTGCTGTGGCCCACCAAGGGCAGGGCGACCAGAGCTGCCAGCGCAGCAGCCAATACTGTTTTTTTCATGAAAACCTCCTGTTGGGGTGCTTGGTGTCGCTGATAGAGAGGCTGCATAGTAACCGGGCGCTTGCTGCCGATTCAATACGTAGTTTCAGCCTGCTGTCAGCTTAATGATGTTTAGTGATTTATATCATCCCGGCGCTTATTCAGTGGCTCTCGGTGCACCGCTGACTTGTCGCTATAATGGTGTACATATATACAGTTAACAGGCTGATCAAGGTGGCGGCACAAGAAGAAAAACCTCTGGAGCGGCGTATTGCTCATGTGGATATGGATGCGTTTTATGCCTCGGTGGAGCTGCTGCGCTACCCGCATTTGCGCGGCAGTCCCGTGGTGATTGGCGGGCGCAGTGCTGATGCGCCCAGGCAATTGCCCGATGGCAGCTGGCAACATGCCCGTCTGGCTGATTATGTTGGGCGCGGGGTGGCCACGACTTCGACCTATGAAGCGCGTCAGCTGGGTGTGTTCTCGGCCATGGGTTTAATGAAGGCGGCCCAACTGGCCCCCGATGCCATCTTGCTGCCTGCCGATTTTCAAGCCTACCGCCATTATTCGCGCTTGTTTAAACAGGCCGTAGCCACGGTCTCGGACCATATCGAGGACCGGGGTATCGACGAGATCTATGTGGACCTCAGCCATAAAACCGAAGACAGCCACGAGCTGGCTGAGCAGATTCGACAAGCCGTGAATCAGGCTACGGGCCTGACCTGTTCGGTAGGCATCACTCCCAACAAATTGCTCTCCAAAATTGCCTCAGAACTGAACAAGCCCAATGGGGCCTGTGTGCTGACCATGGACGATGTGCCTACCCGCATCTGGCCGCTGGCCGTGGGCAAGATCAATGGCATTGGTCCCAAGTCGGTCGTGAAACTGACGGAAATGGGCATACAGAAGATCGGGGAACTGGCCGCTACACCTGCAGAAAAATTGCAGGAACATTTTGGCCTGCGCTACGCGCAATGGCTAATGGCCGTGGCTCAAGGCCAGGACGAGCGCCCCTTATCCACCGACCGCACGCCTAAATCCATCAGTCGTGAAACCACCTTCGAGCGTGATCTGCACGTGCGCATGGATCGGTCCCGCCTGTCTGCCGTGCTGGAGTCCCTGTGTGAAAAGCTGGAGCAGGATTTACGCAAATCCGCCATGTGCGCCCAAACCATAGGAATCAAGCTGAAGTTCGAGGACTTCAAAACCGTGACGCGCGACCTGTCCCTGCCCGCTCCCGTGCTGGCGGCGGATGCCATTCTGGCTGCTGCCCGCCAGAATCTGAAACGCGCCGTGCTGGACAGACGCTTGCGCTTGCTGGGTGTGAAAGCCAGCGCTCTGCTGCCCATCAGTGAAATGCCGCAGGAGCAGCCTCGTCAACTGGATCTGGACGGTTTGTTTTAGGCAGGCAGATCTTTGGAAGGCTGCTTGGATGACAGGTTTTATACAAACGCGTCCCGGCGACTCCCACCCCGATACCGTGCAAAGATTTCAGGCTTAAAACGCTTTGGCGCCTGCCAGGGCGCGGATGTGTACCAGAAAAGGGACAATCCACGGCCAGATGGCCATTGTCCCAGGCATAAGCGTCCTGCTGGGGGTGTGCTGCGTTAGAATTAATTGTCCAGCCGCCGGGCTGGTTTATTTTTTCTTCTTTCATTTTCATCAAGGTTTGCCGTTATGGAATTCGATCGGGCCGGTGTACGTGCATTAATGGAAATTACCCAGCGTCCGGAGTTGGTCTTTGTGCGAGGAGAAGGTTCCTGGCTGCAAGATCACAACGGCAAGCGATACCTGGACACCGTCCAGGGCTGGGCCGTGAACGCGCTGGGCCACAGCCCTGCCAACGTGATCAAGGCGATCACCGAACAAGCGTCCAAATTGATCAACCCCTCGCCTGCGTTCTACAACGAGCCCTCTATCGAGTTGGCCAAGCGCATCGTGGAGCACTCCTGCTTTGACCGCGTGTTCTTTGCCAACAGTGGTGGCGAAGCCAACGAAGGCGCCATCAAGCTGGCGCGCAAATGGGGTCAGATCAACAAGAACAACGCTTACAAGATCATTTCTTTTGAGCACTCTTTCCATGGCCGTACCCTGGCCACCATGTCCCTGTCCGGCAAACCCGGCTGGGATCGCATGTTCGCCCCTCAGGTCGATGGCTTTCCTAAAGCCAAACTGAATGATCTGGAATCCGTGCGCGCGCTGATCGACGATCAAACCGTGGGCATCATGCTCGAACCCGTACAGGGCGAGGCTGGTGTTATTCCCGCGACCGTGGAATTCATGAAGGGACTGCGCGCTCTGGCCGACGAGCACAAATTGCTGCTGATCGTGGACGAAGTGCAAACCGGCATGGGCCGTACCGGCACCATGTTTGCCTACGAACACTCGGGCATCCGTCCTGACATCATGACTCTGGGTAAAGGCATTGGTGGTGGTGTGCCTTTGTCGGCACTGTGTGCCCGCGAAGAAGTGTCCTGCTTCCAGCCAGGCGACCAGGGCGGTACCTACAACGGTAACCCCCTGATGACCGCTGCTGGCGTGGCCGTGTTCGACGAACTGGCTGCTCCTGGCTTCCTGGCTTCGGTCAACGCCCGCGCCAAGCAGCTGTCCGAAGGCCTGCTGGCCATCAGCGCCAAGTGGGGCATGAACGGTGAGCGTGGTGAAGGCCTGCTGCGTGCTCTGATCCTGGATCAGGACGACGGCCCGGAAATCGTCGCTGCTGCCCGCGACCGCGCTCCAGAAGGCATGCTGCTGAACTCGCCACGTCCTAACCTGCTGCGTTTCATGCCAGCCCTGAACATCACGGCCGACGAAATCGACCTGATGCTGGCCTGGCTGGACGAAATCCTGGTCAAGGTTCGCGGCTAAGCGGCCAGCTTGCTGTACAGAAATCCGCCTTCGGGCGGATTTTTTTTGGTCTTGAGAGGCTGCAGACGTATGTGGGTAGCACCGCGCTGCTAACTTGAAACGCGCATGAAATATCACAAATGCCATCGTTGGCAGTATTTAGTTTATTTTCAAAAATAATATAAATATCAATAACTTGAAGTAATTTTATCCAGCAGTTAGCCAGCATAAGTAAATGATTGTTCTGTTGTGGTGCCAGGGGAATGGAGTCGATGTAATAGAAGCTTCCAAGATTTGCCTGCAAGCGCAGGCCCACCCCGTGAGGCACTGTTTACCATGCTCCAGCAACTGTCCAAACTCATCGTAGCTAGTGCCCTTGTGCTGGCTGTTTCTCCGGCCATTGCCGCCGATTCTTTACGCATTGGCGTGGTGCCGGGCGCCTATGCCGATTCCATCAATGCCGCGGCCCAGGATGCCAAGGCCCAAGGCATTAATGTCGAGGTGATCGAGTTCACCGACTGGACCACGCCCAATGTGGCGGTGGATAACGGCGATATTGATATCAATTACTTCCAGCATCAGCCTTTCCTGAAGAACGCCATCGAGAAAAACGGCTACAAGCTGGCCAGCGCGGGCACGGGTATTTTGGCCAATGTGGGAGTGTATTCGCTCAAGCATCAGGCGGTGGACCAGGTCCCTCAGGGCGGCAAGGTAGGCATTGCCAACGACCCCGTGAACCAGGGGCGTGGTCTGCTCTTGCTGCAAAAAGTCGGGTTGATCAAGCTCAAGCCAGAGGTCGGTTATCTGGGCAGCCTGGATGACATTGTGGAGAACCCCAAAAGGCTCAGCTTTGTGGAAGTAGAAGGCCCGCAGCTGGTGCGTATTACGGGTGATGTGGATATTGCCCAAGGCTATCCGCATTTCATCGTGGCGGCCAAAGCCTTTGATCCTTCCAGTGGTCTGGCCTACTCCGGTATTGAAGATGCGCAGTTTGCCATTCAGTTCGTGGTGAAAGCGGACCGTACCAACGATCCTGTCATTCAAAAGTTCATTTCCATCTATCAAAACTCGCAGTCTGTACGTGACGTGTCGCGTGCGGCATTCAATAACGACGAACGCCTCTACACCCTGGCCTGGCTGAATACCCAAGGAGAGGCGAAATAATGGCTGCGATCTTCTCCTCTCGCCTGCAGCGTTGGGCGCTGGGCATTCTGTTTGCCGCTGCCCTGCCGTTCAGCAGCTCTGCCGCCGTGATCAAAGTGGGCTCCATTCCCGGTGCAACCTCGGATGCGGTGCAAGCGCTGATCCCGGAAGGCAAAAAGCAGGGTCTGGATATTCAGTTGGTGGAATTTACGGATTGGACGCTGCCCAACGAGGCCGTCAACAACGGCGATATTGATGTGAATTTCTTCCAGCACCAAGCCTTTCTGAACAATGCCATCAAAGAGCGTGGTTACGACCTGGAACTGATTGGTCTGGGCTTGCTGCAAAACATTGGCCTGTACTCGAACAAGTATCAGTCTCTGGACCAGGTTCCCAAGGGCGCAACCGTGTCCTTGCCGAATGATCCGGTCAATCAGGGCCGTGGCCTGTTGCTGCTGCAAAAAGCGGGCCTGATCACCTTGCGTCATGGTCTGGATACCGGAGCCACGGTCAATGATGTGGTGGACAACCCCAAGCAGCTCAAGCTGGTGGAAATTGAAGGCCCGCAACTGATCCATTCCTTGCCGGATGTGGATTTGGCTGTCGTCTGGCCCAGCTATTTCGTCAGCGCTGGCCGCAAGGCGGATGCGGGCAAGGCCCTGGTCTATTCCGGCATTGCCGACACCTTTTATGCAATGGGTTTTGTCACGCGTAAAGACCGCGTCAACGACCCTGCCCTGAAACAGTTCGTGGAGCTGTTCCAGCAGTCGCAAGCGGTACGCAACACGATTGCAGACCGCTTTGATCACAACCCCCATCTGTACACCTTGCCCTGGCAAGGCAGCAGCACAGCGAGCAAGTGATATGGCATACACATCAGCACTACGGCGTAATTTGGACGAGCTGCGGGACACCGCCGAACAGGCCGCAGGACAGCGCGAGGTTCATAAGGCCAGTGCGTCTGCCAAAGCGGAACTGGAACAGCAACCCAGCGTCGTCAAGGCAGGCAGCGTGGCTTTTCGCAATCTGTCCAAAATCTATCAGTCTTCGGCAGGCGCCGTGCCTGCCTTGCAGGACATTGATCTGGACATCGCGCCAGGCAGCATCTTCGGCATTATTGGCCGTAGCGGCGCGGGTAAATCCAGCTTGCTGCGCACCATCAACCGGCTGGAGCGCCCGAGCAGCGGCCAGGTACTGGTGGATGGCGTGGATATTGCCCACTTGAATGAATCGGAACTGGTGCAGCTGCGTCGCCGCATCGGCATGATTTTTCAGCACTTCAATTTGTTGTCTGCCAAAACGGTGTACGAGAACGTGGCTTTGCCCTTGAAGGTGGCCGGGGTGTCGGCACAAGACATTGCTCAGCGTGTTCAGGAACTGCTGCAACTGGTCGGCTTGCAAGATAAGGCCGATACCTATCCCAGTCGTTTGTCGGGTGGGCAAAAGCAGCGCGTGGGCATTGCTCGCGCCTTGGCAACCGGCCCGGAGATTTTGCTGTGTGACGAAGCCACTTCGGCGCTGGACCCGGAGACTACGCAATCCATTCTGAGTTTGCTCAAGGACATTAACCGCCGTTTGGGTATCACCGTCGTACTGATTACGCACGAGATGAGCGTGATCCGTGAAATTGCCGACCGCGTGCTGGTGCTGGAAAAAGGCCGCATTGCCGAGCTGGGCGAGGTCTGGCGCGTGTTTGGCAAACCGCAGCATGACGCCACCAAGGCACTGCTGGCACCTTTGCAGCACACACTGCCGGAGGACTTGCAGGCATGTCTGGTACAGCAGCCTCCTAAAACTGGCACGTACAGCCGCATCCTGCAATTGAGCTATAGCGGCGAAGGTGGCTGGGAGCCGGATTTGCTGCGCATTGCCCGCAGCCTGCCCGGCCAGCCGCAGCTGGTTCATGGTGGCGTGGACCGCATTCAGGGCCATGCACATGGACGTTTGCTGGTCGCCATTGAGGGGCATGTGAGCCTGCCCGATTTGACATCTTTGACGCAAGGCCCGGCGGCCATCGCGCATCACATTGAGGACATTGGATATGTTGTGGAATCTGAGTATCCCCGCTGAGCGTTATTGGCAGGCTTTTCTGGACACGTTGATGATGGTGGGCGTGTCTGGGGGCATTGCCTTTCTGGCCGGTATTCCGCTGGCAGTGCTCTTGATTGTGACGGCCCCCCATGGCTTTTGGGAGTCGCCCAGGATCAACCGGGCGGTGGGTAGCGTGGTCAATGGTTTCCGGGCCACGCCCTTCATTGTTTTGCTGGTTGCGCTGATTCCTTTCACGCGCTTGCTGGCAGGCACCACGATTGGGGTGTGGGCGGCCATTGTGCCCTTGGCAATCAGCGCCACGCCTTTCTTTGCCCGTATTGCCGAGGTCAGCCTGCGCGAGGTGGATTCGGGCCTGATTGAAGCGGCTCAAGCCATGGGCTGCAAGAAGTGGGACATCGTGCGCCACGTTTATTTGCCCGAGGCACTCCCCGGCATTGTGGGTGGCTTCACCATCACCATCGTGGCCTTGATCAGCTCGTCTGCCATGGCGGGTGCAGTTGGTGCCGGT
The DNA here is from genome assembly GCF_024266725.1 of Alcaligenes sp. NLF5-7. Taxonomy (NCBI): domain Bacteria; kingdom Pseudomonadati; phylum Pseudomonadota; class Betaproteobacteria; order Burkholderiales; family Alcaligenaceae; genus Alcaligenes; species Alcaligenes sp. NLF5-7. The sequence goes on along the minus strand of NZ_CP100755.1, from coordinate 1,611,309 downwards.
GGCCTGGGTGACTTGGCAATCCGCTATGGCTATCAGCGTTTTGACACGCAGGTGATGTTGATCGTGATTGCCGTGTTGATTGCTTTAGTGACTGTGGTGCAGTTTGCCGGCGACCGCTACGTGCAATGGCTGCGAGCTCGTTGATCCGCACTTAGCCAGGGGTTGACGCTGCGCGTAATGGCGTCGCCTTTGCGGTGAATGTGATGTTTTTTATTTGCTCGAACGACCTGTCTTGAGCCGTGACGCAGGTGCTGGAAGCTGCGTCTATCCCTACCGTTTTTAGTCATTGAAAAGAGTGCCGTATGAATGATCGGATTACTCAGGGCGGAGCTTTGCCCCAAGCATCTGCAAAGCCGCGTCTGCCCTTGCCCCCCCAACAGCCGCATGTGATTGGCAGTGAAGCCGAAGCCCTCGCCATTGCCCGGCAATTGGCTGCTGAATTTGCCCAAACTGCTGCCGAGCGCGATCGCCTGCGCCAGCTTCCCTGGGACGAGATAGAGCGCTATACCGCCAGCGGCTTGGGTGCCATCACTATTCCCAAAGCCTATGGCGGCCTGGAAGTTTCCAATGAAACGCTGGTACAGGTTTTTGCCATCATCAGCGCGGCTGACCCTTCTCTGGGGCAGATCCCGCAAAACCATTTCGCGCTGATCCAGAACCTGCAAGACACCGGCACTGAATCTCAAAAGCAGCGTTGGTTCAAGGCGGTGCTGCAAGGCGCGCGTTTAGGTAATGGCGGGCCGGAAAAAAAGGGCAAGGCAGCGGTGATTACCGACATCACTGCCCATCTTGCTCGGGCAGCGGATGGCCGCTTGTGCGTTAGCGGCACACGCTTTTATTCAACCGGGGCCTTGTTCGCCCATTGGATTCCTTTCCGGGCTGCGGATGAGCAAGGCCGTGGCGTACAGGTCTGGGTGCGTCGTGATGCGCCCGGCGTGCAGGTGATTGATGACTGGAACGCTTTTGGGCAACGCACCACCGCCAGTGGCAGTGTGGTGTTCGAGCAGGTCCTGGTCGAGGAAGACCATGTGCTGGAAAGCTGGCGTTTTGTGGACAAGCCTTCCCTGTCGGGTCCTATTTCTCAACTGATTCAAGCCAGTATTGATGCCGGTATCGCTCAGGGGGCCTTGCAGGATGCACTGGAATTTGTCCGTAATCGTGCGCGCCCCTGGACCGATTCGGGTGTGGCCAGTGCCACGCAGGACCCTCATATCATTCAGGAAGTCGGGGCCTTGCAGATTGAGGTGGATGCCGCTCAGGAAGTTTTGCTGGAGGCAGCGCGTTTGCTGGATGAGTTGGCCGCCAAGCCCGTGGATGCAGACAGCAGCGCCCGTGCTTCCGTGGCTGTTGCCGAGGCCAAAATCCTGACGACGGAAGCCGCCTTGAATGCCAGTGAACAGCTCTTTGCCTTGGCCGGCTCGTCGTCCACCCGTGCGGCTCATAACCTGGATCGCCACTGGCGCAACGCCCGCGTGCACACCTTGCATGACCCGGTGCGCTGGAAATATCACTTGCTGGGTAATTACCTGCTCAATGGCGCCTCGCCGTCTTATCACCAATGGAACTGAGGCCATGACAACACAGCTTTCTACATCCGTACACATCATCCAGTCCGAGGCCGAAGCGCTGCAAGCCGCCGAGCAGTTTGCACAATCCATTGCCCACCATGCGCTGGAGCGTGATCGCGATCGTATCTTGCCGCATCGAGAGGTGGAGCAATTCAGTCAAAGTGGCTTATGGGGCATTACGGTCCCCAAAGAATACGGCGGCGCGGGCGTTTCCGCCGATGTGCTCACCCGTGTCGTGCAGCGCATTGCCCAGGCCGACGGCAACTTTGGCCATATCCCGCAAAACCACTACTACGCCTTGGAAGTGTTGCGCGTGGGGGCGACGCACGAGCAAAAAGCCTTTTTCTACGATCAAGTGCTGCAAGGCAAACGCTTTGGCAATGCATTGGCAGAGATCGGCAAGAAGGACTTTGTCCGTCGCACGCAGTTGCTGAAAGAACCCGATGGCTGGTTTGTGGATGGCCGCAAATTCTATTGCACGGGCTCGCTGTTTGCACACTGGATTCCCACGCTGACGACCTCGCCTGATGATGGCCGCCTGTATCTGGTTTTTGTACCGCGTGGGGCTGCAGGCGTCATGCTGACAGACGATTGGGACGGCTTTGGCCAACGTGTCACAGGCAGTGGGTCGGTGGAGTTCACGCGTGTTCCTGTGCAGCCGCAATGGGTTGTGCCGTTCACGGATTCCTTCGAGCGTCCGACCACCATTGGCCCCTATGCCCAGATCATCCATGCAGCACTGGATTTGGGCATAGGCCAAGGGGCTTTTGCGGCCACCTTGCCCTTTATCCGCGAGCACAGCCGCCCCTGGATTACCGCTGGCGTGGACAGCGCCGCACAGGACCCCTTGCTGCTGCAGGAGGTGGGCAATGTGCATGTGCGTTTGCGTGCCGCGCAAGCGCTACTGGCCCGCGCCGCCCGCTTTGTGGACGCCGCCCAGCAAGCACCGGATGAGGACAGTGTCGCTCAGGCCTCCATTGCCGTTGCGCAGGCCAAGGCTTTGGCGACCAGTGCCAGTGTGCTGGCAGGCAGCAAGTTATTTGAACTGGCAGGCACCAGCGCTACGCAGGCCCAGCATGGGCTGGATCGCTACTGGCGTAACGCCCGAGTCCATACCTTGCATGACCCGGTGCGCTGGAAGTACCACGCCATTGGCAATTACGCCCTGAATGGAGTGCGCCCGCCGCGCCATGGTGCTTTGTGATGCCACCTGGAAAGCTGTGTTTGGGCATGGCTGCAGGGGTGAGGAAGCGTTGCGCAGTATGGCTCAAAGCATGTCAGTAAATACGTTCCAGCAAGACACATATGCGCTTCGATATGGCCTGTTTTCCAGGCCACAGATCTTTCTCTTTTATCTGGATGTTGATTGATGACTATCTCGAAGATTTTGAAAAAACTGACGGCGTTTAGCCTGGTTTCTACTGCTGTTTTGTTGAGCAGCACAGCGACCGCTGCGCCATTGAAAATCGGCGTTGTTCCCGGCATTTTTGCGGACTCGGTAGCCGTTGCCGCGCAGGAGGCCAAGAAGCAGGGTGTGGATGTGCAGGTGATCGAATTTACCGATTGGGCCACACCGAATGTGGCGCTGGATGCGGGCGATATTGATCTGAACTACTACCAGAACAGTAATTACCTGGCCAATGCCGTGCGCGACAAGGGCTTCAAGCTGGTCAGCGTGCAGCCGGGCATTTTGTCTTACCTGGGCCTGTATTCCCTCAAGCATGCCACGTTGGCTGATTTGCCCGATGGCGCAAAAGTGGCAATTGCCAGTGACGCCGTCAACGTAGGCCGTGGGCTGCGCCTGTTGCAGCATGCAGGTTTGATTACGCTGCGCCCCGAAACCGGCTTGCTGGGCACTCCCGATGACATTGTTGCCAACCCCAAGAACCTGAAGTTTGTAGAAGTGGAAGGCCCGCAATTGGCACGTGCCACGCAGGACGTGGATCTGGCTCAAGGCTTTCCGTATTTCATCCTGGCCTCCAAAGCCTTTGATGCTACGAAAGCCTTGTCCTTGACCAGTTACGAGGACGACTCCTGGGCGATTCAGTTTGTGGCCCGTAGCGACAAGACGAAAGACCCGCGCATTGCCCAGTTCCTGGAGGTCTACAAAACATCGCCTGCGGTGCGCGAGGCAATCGATCAGTTCTACCAGGGCGAGAAAAAGCTGTATCGCCTGACCTGGTTGCCGCATTAAGCAAGGAGAATGCCCCATGACGCAGCCCAAGAAACACATCCATATCAACGCTTTCAACATGAATTGCGTCGGCCACATCCACCATGGTTTGTGGACGCATCCGCGTGATCAATCCACGCAGTATCACACTCTGAAGAACTGGACGGATCTGGCCCAAACGCTGGAAAAAGGCTTGTTCGACGGCATCTTTCTGGCGGATGTGGTCGGCTATTACGACGTTTACCAGCAAGGTGTGGACTTGACGCTGCGCGAGGGTATTCAACTACCGGTGAACAACCCCTGGCTGCTGGTCTCGGCCATGGCAGCCGTCACGCAACATATTGGCTTTGGTCTGACAGCGTCAGTGGCGGCGCATCACCCTTACACCTTCGCACGCGATGTCAGCACGCTGGATCAGCTAAGCAATGGCCGCATAGGCTGGAACATCGTGACTGGCTATGTGGATAGCGGGGCGCGGGGTTTGGGGCAGGATGGTCTGGATGCACACGATAGTCGTTACGACCGGGCCGAGGACTTTCTGCAATTGGCTTACAAGCTGTGGGAAGGCAGCTGGGAAGATGGCGCGCTGATTGCCGACAAGCAGCGTCGTATCCATGCTCTGCCCGAGAAAGTGCATACCGTGCATCACGAAGGGCCGTTTTATCGCAGCAATGCAATTCATATGAGCGCGCCCTCTCCTCAGCGCACGCCTCTGCTGTTCCAGGCAGGCACTTCGGCGCGGGGGCTGCAGTTTGCCGGGCAACATGCTGAAGGGGTTTTCATCGGTGCGCGGGACCCGGAAGCGGCCAGGGACTCGTCCCGCAAGCTGCGTCAGGCAGCGGTCAATGCGGGACGGCAAGCGCAGGACCTGAAGATTTATGCGGGTGTAGCGGTCGTTACGGGTGCTACGGAAGCCGAGGCTAAAGAGAAGTATGCCGACTATCTGGCCCATGCCAGTTCCGAGGGCGGCCTGGCGCATTTTGCGGCCAGTACCGGCGTGGACTTTGCCCAGTATGACCTGGATGAACCCATCAGCTTTGGCCCCAGCAACGCGATTCAATCCGCAGCGGCCGCAGCCCAGAAACAAGGCTGGACGACGCGCCGCAAGCTGCTGGAGCAATTCACGCTGGGTAGCCGCTACAAAACCATTGTGGGCGACCCGCAGCAAGTGGCGGATGCGCTAAGCACCTGGATTGATGAAGGCGAGATCGACGGTTTCAATCTGACCCGCATCGTTGTGCCTGAAACCTGGGAAGACTTTGCCAGCTACATCGTGCCCGAGCTGCAAAACCGGGGCCGCTATCGCACGGCCTATGAAGGTGGAACCCTGCGCCAGCAATTGTTTGGACAAGGAGATCGGGTATCTGCCACGCACCCTGCCGCGCAGTGGCGGCATTTGGTGCCCGGTTCGACCCCGGAGGCGGGATCGGATGAGGCGGCTACCTCTGCCTTGCAGGCAAGCTGATTAAGGCGAGAAAGAGCCAGTATCTGCTGCGTTGGATCATTTTTTACGACCCCTTTTTTAAGGTCAGGATCATGTTGTTTGCCCGTTTTTCTATTCGTGCCGTGTTTGCCTTGGCAGCTTTGAGCCTAGCGGGTCATGTGTCTGCTGCTGCATTGAAAATCGGCGTCACGCCCGGCTCTTTGGCCGATTCTGTTGCCGTGGCAGCCAAGGAGGCCAAGAAACAGGGCCTGGAGGTCGAGGTGATTGAGTTCACCGACTGGACCACGCCCAATACGGCCTTGGCCTCCGGGGATCTGGATTTGAATTACTTCCAGCATCAGGCTTTCCTGGACAATGCCGTCAAGGAAGGCGGCTATGCCATTGAAAGTGTGGCTTATGGTTTATTGCCTAATATTGGCTTGTATTCCAAGCAGTATTCGTCCTTGGATGCGCTGCCCGAAGGCGCTTCTGTTGGGGTGGCGAGTGACCCGGTGAATCAGGCGCGCGGCCTGCTGCTTTTGCAGACGGCTGGCCTGATTCAGCTGCAAGAGGGTGTGGAGGCACGTGCCTCGATTCATGATGTGACGGCCAACCCCAGAAAGCTGCGCATTGTGGAAGTCGAAGGGCCGCAATTGGTGCGCGCAGCCGATGACCTGCCCTTGGTCCAAGGCTATCCAGCCCATTTTGTGAACGCCGGGCAGGCCGAGCTGGCCAGCAAGGCCTTGCAGTATTCCACGGTGGATGATCTGTACTACGCGATTCGCTTTGTGGCTAGAAGCGGCCATAGAGATGATCCGCGCATACGCCAGTTTGTGGATCTTTATCAAAACTCCCCTGCCGTGGCCGCGCAGATCGACACGTCTTTTGCGGGAGACAAGAAGCTGTATGCCTTGCCGTGGAAGACGGCGGGTCATGCCTCCATTACGCAGGTTCCTTGAGGGCTGCACATCATGATGACTGACACTGCCGTTTTGACCTCTGATGTTGCGCCACGCCGGACTGTGCCAGAAAGGGCAGCGCCAGCAAGTGCACGAGCTTCCGATCTGGGCGCCTTGCGTGCCCGTTTCAGCGCCCTCTTTCAGCGCATTGCCGATACTGCGGCGGAGCGCGAGCATACCCGTACCTTGGCCTATGCGCCCATTCTGTGGCTGAAAGATAGCGGTTTTACGGCTCTGCGTGTGCCGCCTCAATGGGGTGGCAGCGGTGTCTCCATCCCGGTGTTCTTTGAGCTGTTTCAGGAGCTGGCTGCGGCGGATTCAAATGTCGCCCAAATTCTGCGCCCTCATTTCGGTTTCATCGACCGATTGTTGATTGATCGGGATGAGGCCACGCAAGCGCAGTGGCTGCCATTGGCAGGCCAAGGGGCGATTTTTGGTAATGCCACGACCGAGACTGGTTTGGGCGCTGTAGGCCAGTTGCAAACCACGCTGGAGCCCGATCCAGAGCAGGCCGGTCAATGGCGTCTGAATGGCCGCAAGTTCTACAGCACGGGCACCTTGTACGCTGATTGGGTCACGGTGGTGGCTCGCAGCACAGGAACGGAACAGGAAGATGAAACGGTACATGCGGTCGTTGCCACCGATCAGGACGGCGTGGAGCGTCTGGATGACTGGCATGGCTTTGGCCAAAGGCTGACGGGATCTGGCACGACGGTGCTGACGGATGTGCTTGTGCCCGAGAGCGCCATCATCCGTTTTCCGCGCCAGGAGCCCACACCCTTGGTGGCTTATTTTCAGCTGGTGCATTTGGCGACCCTGGCAGGTATTGCTCAAGCCGTGCAGCGTGATGCAGTGGCCTATGTACAGGCGCGCAAACGTGTCTTTAGCCACGGCAGTGCCGCGCTGCCCAAGGACGACCCCTTGGTGCAGCATATTGTGGGAGAGCTGGCCAGCACGGCCTATATTGCCCAACTGGCGGTACGTGATGTGGCGGCTCATTTGCAAAGCATTGCGGATCAGCGGCAGACGGGTGTGGAGGTCTCCCGCGAAACATTGGATGCCCTGGAACTGCGAACGGCACAGGCGCAAGTGGCTGTAGTGGAACCTGTCTTGCGGGCGGCCACGCGCTTGTTTGATGTGGGTGGCTCTACGGCCCTGGAGGAGTCCCGTCGTCTGGATAGACATTGGCGTAATGCGCGAGCCCTGGCCTCGCACAATCCGGTGATCTACAAGGCTCGGTCGGTGGGGGATATTTTGCTGAACGAGGCCGAGCCTGTGTACTACTGGCATGTGGGGACCAAGGGGAGTTGAGCTGATGCGGCCAGAGGCGGGGCCGCCTCTTGAAAACATAAAGGGCACGAATTAATCGTGCCCTTTATGTTGTCAGCCGTGAGCGCGCAGCCTCTCAGGGTAAATCAACGACAAAATAGTACGTTAAGCGCGTGATGAGGCTGGCACCCAGCGATAAAGCGTAGGAACGGATACGTCCAGGTTCTTGGCCACGTCCTTGAGTGGTACACCGCTGGCCAGCAGCTTCTTGGCTGACTTGATTTTGTTGTCGTTCATCTTGGGTTTGCGACCACCCTTGCGGCCAAGCTGCTTGGCGACTTCCAGCCCGGTACGGGTACGTTCGACTGTCAGTTCGCGGTCCATCTCGGCCAGGCTGGCCATGACGTGGAAGAAGGACCGACCAGACGGCGTGCTGGTGTCGATGGAGTCGGTGAGGCTTCTGAACTGGATACCTTGTGTGCGCAGTTCGTTGATCAGATCGACCAGTTGCTTGACTGAGTGGCCCAAGCGGTCCAGCTTCCAGACCACCAATGTGTCGCCCTCGCGCAGCATTTCGAGCGCTTTGACCAAGTCTGGACTATTTGCTCGCGTGCCACTTACCTTGTCTTCAAAGACCCTCTGGCACCCAGCCTGAATCAAAGCTTCGCATTGCAATTCAAGGTTCTGATCTTGCGTCGAGACGCGCGCATAGCCGATCAGCATGGCGTGTCGCCGTCTGCATCCTGACGAACGGCAAGTAACTGTTGAAGCAATTCCGGTAGTGCTGTCTGCACGGTGTCCCACACGACATCGAGGTTGACGTCGAAGTAGCCGTGGGCGATGCGGTTGCGCATACCGCGCATATTACGCCACGGTACTTGTCCATGAGCCTGAGCGAACTCGAGGTCAAGGTAATCCGGAAGACGGTACTTGCTCATACTGGTTGCGCCTCTGCAAGCACTTGGGCACGGACTTTAGGTGGTAGGTCACCGGGCGTCAGCAAATCGACGTGAATACCGAGCAGTGATTCCAGCTCGTCTTGCAGGCCTCCCAGGTCAAACAGCGTCGCACCAGGCAGTGCGTCAACCAGCAAATCAATGTCGCTGCCATCCTGGTCGGTGCCATGTAGTACCGAACCGAAGACGCGTGGATTCGCCGTGCGAAAGCGGCTTACGGCTTCACGCACTGCATCTCGGTTCATGTCGAGCACAACAGATGGACGCATGGTCATCCCTTCTTATCAAAACTCATCAAAACGGTAAGTTATCGAGAATGGGATTTCAAGGCCTGGTTCCTCAGATCGAAATTATTACGAGAGTTGAAACAGCCTGGCCGCATTGTCATAAAACAGCTTGTCCAGAATTACATCCTTGAAACCCAGCTGCTGGAAGTCCTCAATACTCTGGCGAATCGGGCGGAAGGTATAGGACGAACCAAACAGCAATTGCTCGGACAGGAAGCTATTGGCTGCCTGCACATAGCCCTCGTTTCCCGGCTGGAAAATGTACATATCCGGCACCAGATGCACGTTCTCGTGCAGAAAGGCCAGGCCTATGGCCTGTTGCACATTGGGCCAATAGCCGTGATAGACCACTAAAGGCAGATCCGGGAAGGCTTTGGCCACTTTGGCCAGCCCGGCCGGGTCGTTGTAGCGCGGGTCCGGCGTGGTGGGGCCACTCATCAAAAAGACGGGTACTTTCAGGTGGCGCGCCAGTTCGTAAACGGGCCAGTAAACCGGGTCATCGGGGTGACGTGCTGGAACACCAAAACCCGGCTCGATATCAATGCCGGACAAGCCCAGCTCCTTGATGGCGCGTTCTGCCTCGGCCAGGGCTTGCTGCTCGCCTTGCAGAGCCGGATCAATACCGGCAATGCCCAGCAATTCATCGTGTCCGTGCACGATCTGATGAATGGTGTCGTTGGGCAAATGTTGCGACGGTGTGTGGCGGCCTACGACGACCGCTTTACTTAGTCCGGCCTGGCGCACTTCTTCCAGAAAGCCTTCCTGGCTAAGTGACTTTTCAAAGTGAGTATCGCTGCCACGAGTGCCAACGCGGCGATTCAGCCAACGCGCGGTGGCATGTTCTGGCGTACCAGGTTCGGCCCCGAAAAACTTGTGCAGAAAGGCAGGTCGGCAGCGTAGATCGATTATTTTCTGGCTCATGATGCAGAGGAAAGTTGCTGATTTTGAACACCGCGTGCGTCAAAGGCACCGCCGGTCTGGGCGCGATCACTGACGGTGACGGCCCGTTTGCCCAGAAGTGGAAACACCAGCTCGGCAAAGCGTATGGATTCTTCCAGATGGGGGTAGCCCGAGAGCACAAAGGAGTCCGCACCCAGGTCTATGTATTCCTGCAAGCGCTGGGCCACGGTTTGGGCGTCGCCCACCAGTGCGGTGCCTGCCCCGCCCCGTACTAGCCCCACCCCTGCCCACAGATTGGGCGAGACTTCCAACTGATCGCGACGGCCACCATGCAAGGCCGCCATGCGTTTCTGGCCTACCGAGTCCATGCTGGCGTAGTTGGCCTGTGCTTTGGCAATGTCCTCGTCCGTCAATTTGCTGATCAGACGATCCGCCTCGGCCCAGGCTTCTTCATTGGTTTCACGTACGATCACGTGCAAGCGCACCCCCAGCCTCAATTTGCGACCACGGGCGGCGGCACGGCGGCGGATGTCCTCAAATTTCTTGCCCACAGCAGCCGGTGGTTCGCCCCAGGTCAGGTAAGCATCGACATGCTCGGCAGCCAGTTCATGGGCGGCGTCTGAGGAGCCGCCAAAGTACAAGGGCGGATAGGGTTTTTGCACAGGCGGGAAAAAGTTGCGGCCATTCTCTACCTTGAAATGCTTGCCCTGAAAATTCACGGTGTCGCCAGAGAGCAATTGACGCCAGATCGTCAGGTATTCATGGGCGTATTCATAACGGGCATCGTGGTCCAGAAACACGCCTTCGGCGGCCAATTCGGTGGCATCGCCGCCAGGCACTACATTCAGCAGCAAACGGCCATGCAGGGCCTGGTCCAGGGACGCTGCCTGACGTGCGCTGGAGACGGGAGCGCCCAAGGAGGTGCGTAGCGCCACCAGCAGCTTGATGCGCTGGGTAACAGGAACCAGGCTGGCCGCCACTACCCAGGGGTCCAGGCAGGAGGCGCCGGTGGGAATCAGCAAGCCGTCATAACCCAGGTTCTCGCTGGTGACGGCAATGCTGCGCAGATACTCGTTGGTGGGCGCGCGGCCAAAGTCGGATTTGCCCAGATAACGGGTATCGCCCGAGGTGGGCAGGAACCAGAAAATATCGGGTGTGGTGGAGGTGATTTGGCTCATGCTGCCTGCGCCTCCAGAACAGAGTTTCGCAGCGGCAAACGCGTTTGAATACTGTGCAGTACCGGTATGGCCAGATCAACGGTGCGCTGGATGTGCTGTTGCAGGGCGGCGCTGGTGACTTCGCCGTCCTGAATCTCCTCGGGAGTGGCATAGACCCCGATGGGCAGGGTCAGCGCCTGGAAGAAGCTGAACAGGGGCCGTAGCTGGTGTTCGATGACCAGGGCATGGCGTTGGCTGCCGCCAGTGGCGGCCAACAGCACGGGAGTGCCGTTCAGGGCATTCATGTCGAGCAGATCGAACAGGTGCTTGAGCAAGCCCGGAATGCCTGCGCGAAAGATGGGCGAGCCCACGATCAGAAAGTCGGCCTGCTCAATGGCGGTGATGGCCTGATGCGCATGGGCGGGCAAGGCATCGGTGGACAGGGCCGCACCCAGTTCGGGCAGCAGGTTGACCAGCTCGATGTTTTGCACGTCCAGTGCCAGTTGGTCGTTCAGTGTGTCGCGCAGCGCATCCAGCAGCACTTGCGTGCGGGAGGGACGGTGCAGGCTCCCATTCACAATAACGGTTTTCAGAGGGCGGCTCATGGCAATTCCTTGCAGTGAAATCAGAACAAGGTGCCGCCAGAAAACGGGGGCACCTGTGCGAGTCAATGCCTTGTATTACATGCCTGATCGCCGCGGCCACGAAAGACAATTCGCTCATGTGTTTATGGTCGATAAGTGTCCTTACTCTTTTGATTTGCTTATGAAAATCAGTATTGTTGAATGTGAAAAAATGAGCTGCCAAATGGCATGGGCATGAACTGTGTCAGGAGTTCGTCGCCGGTCTTTTTCGGGGTCAAATAAAGCGATCGGGACGGGAGTGCCAGAACTGGATAGTGCGCCGCTACGTTGTGCCAAAGCTGGATAGTTCGGCGCCAAATGGCTTCATAGAATGAAACCAGGTCAATCCGGGGGGATTGGCATCCGACTGTGTGGGAAACACAGCGGCTTTTATTTCTATGAGAGAGACAAGTCATGACTCAAAACAGCACCCCACCCTATATCGACATTGAAAAACGCATCGACAAGGTACGCGACGAATACGCGCTGGTTGAAGGCCACTTCGATACGTCCGAGGAAACCTCCCCCTGGATTCCTTTCGGCCCCAATATCTGGCTGCGTCACCTGAGCTTTGATATTCGCAACAACACCTCGGTGCACATCATGCGCGCTGACAAAGGTGGTTCTTTGGGGCGTCATCGCCACCGCGCTGTGGTGACCGGCTACATTCTGTCCGGCAGCCTGCGCTACGAGGAATACGATTGGGTGGCCCGCGCCGGTCATTACATCCACGAAAGCCCCGGTCGCACGCACACCCTGGTGTCCGACGAAGGCATGGAAACCCTGTTCCACCTGGGCACGCCCATCGAGTTCCTGGACGAGAACGACAACATCCTGGAAATCATTGATGTGTTCTGGATGATCGACCACTACACCAGCTACTGTAAGAAGCACAATCTGCCCATCAACAAGTCCATGTTCATCTAAGACTGTTTGATGCTTGTGTGCCGTGTCTGCCCCGTTTGATGGGGCAGTTCCTTGAAGCGTTGCTGGTAGTAGGCAGAAAACCGCCCCAGATGCCCAAAACCATGCGCCAGTGCCACCTCGGTGACGTTGGGGCGGGGTCGGCTTTGCAGCACCTGATGGGCGGCGTCCAGACGCAGATTGCGTACCCAGCTCATGGGGGACTGTTTGTAGTGACGACGGCACAGCAGATGCAGGAAGCGGGGACTCACACCCGCTGCCTGCGCCAGATCATCCAGTGAGATGTTGCTGTGCAAATGCGCCAATACATAGTTTTTAGCTTGGAGCAGACGCATCTGCCCTGCTCGGGCCGCCGCTCCCATGGACTCATCCACCAGAGTCTGCACGGCTTGTTCATCGGCAGGATGACACAGCAGGAACAAGGCCAGGCTGCTTTCAATATGCTGTGTCCAGTTGGCTGGACGGTCGCTATGTTGCGTCGGTAGCAGAAGCAGATGCTGGATGAGGTTGGCCCATTGTGGGCCCATACAGGGGTCCAGCTTGTAGACGCAGCCTCGGGTCATGCCCTCTTGTGTCAGCGTCTGATGGCCCACACCGTCAAATAGGCTGTAGGGGATTTTCACGATCAGCTGTTCGCAACCGGCTTGCCACAAGGTGCGCACATGATGGCGGGGAGACACCACCGCAATATCGCCGGGATAGGCCGTTAGTTTGTGATGACCATCGCTGATGAATTCGGCCGTACCCTGCAAAGGCATTTGCACCAGACAGAAGTCCCCGAAGGCATCGGCCTGGATTTCCACTTCGGCACCGTAGCCCAGTCGCATCAGGCTGATCTGATCAATATCGCGACGGTACAGGCTGGTGTTGATGCGCCCGCGACCCCAATGCAGGGCATGCCGGGAAATGGCCCGGCTAAGCGGCTGATGAGACAGCTCGGCGCTGTGCGAATGAAAGATTGGATGGCGGTACAACACCGACAGATCCAAGCCATTTTCTGCCGACATTGGGAACCCCTTGTTCCAGAGCATAAGGATGCGCGTGACCAGCGCCTAGTGTAAAAGTTGAGCGGCTGGGTGGGCATGGGGGCTATCCCTGATCGGGGCTGGTCGGTTTCAGAATATTATTTATTTACAGATAGATAGCCAGTTTTCTATTTTATTTAAGTTTAAAAGAAGCTGTCTGCTTCTTGGTGCTGTGGTTGAGGCTTGAAGAAGTCTGCAGCAGGAGTTTTAACGCCCCTGGGCCCGATCCCCTTTCAAGGTCATGACGGCGCTTTCCACTGTCGCAATCATCTTGCCGTCTTCTCCCTGGATTTCACAGTGGTAATGGCTGATGCTGCGTCAGCATGATCTGCTGAAAGGCGAATTGCAGGATTTCGCTGTTGGAGCGCGGGGGACTTTGCACCTGTATGCGAATACGGCGGCCTTAACCGACTTTCTGCCATCCCGTCTGGCTCCCTGGCTGGCACAACGGCCGAATCTGCATATCGAGCTGAAAGAGCGTACCAGCGCAGATATTGTGCGTACGGTTGCCGCCGGTTTGGCCCAGGCCGGTGTGGTGTCGGATGCAGTGCAGGCACCGGGGCTGGTGCTGGAGCCGGTGGCCAAGGATCATCTGGTGCTGATTATGGCTGCGGCTCACCCCTTGGTGGCACACAGCAAATTGAGCTTGCAGGATGTTCTGCATGAGCCCTTCGTGGGCCTGATGCCGGGTAATGCCCTGCAAGACCATCTGGACGAACATGCTCGCGCAGCAGGCCATGCTTGGGTGCAGCGCATCCGTATGAAAACCTTCGAAGGGCTGTGCCAGATGGTGGCCCACGGTGTGGGCCTGGGGATTGTGCCGCAAGGCGTGGCCAGCCGCTACAGGCGTCGCCATGGCTTTGTGGCGCGGCCTTTGAGTGACGCCTGGGCCAAGCGCTCCTTGTGCCTGTGTTATCAGGACTGGGGCGCCCTATCCAAACCCATGCAGCGCTTGTTGCAGCATTTGGGGTCTAAGGAGACTGTCTGAGTTCACATTTTTTGTGGACACTTGTTCACGGAGCTGCATGCTTTCCAAACCGCCAGGGGGCAGATGCCAGGCGTAAGGTTCATGCTGATTCCCGCATTTTTTGTCGGATTCAGCGATCTGTTTTTCTATTGGTGGTGCTTTGCAACTCTGTCGTTTGATGACTGGCTCTAATGCTGGAGCTCACCTTCCTTGTTTTCGCTTAACACCCTAGTGGGCCAGGCTGACAAATAGTGAGCGGCCGGTGATTTTATTCCAGCCCTTCCAGTTTGCTGGCAACAAGCGGCTCTTGCGATTCTGCTGGCTCTGCCAAGTTGATCTTCACTCCAATATCGGCCGGTTTCGCGTAGTGCAGGCTGCTGGTCACCAAGGCATTGACACCTGTTGCGGCATAGGCGGCTGCGTTACCTGCATGAATCCCGCCCGCTGCCAGAATGGTGACGTTGGGATGCGCTTTGCGCAGCGCAGGCACAATTTGTGCCAGGGTCTCGGGCGGGACTTTGTCGAACTGCACCACGTCCGCGCCCGCCTGAGCCGCGCTATAGGCTTCATCCAGATCTGCCGCTTCGATCACGATTTTCTTTTCGCACAAGGCGTATTTGTGACGGGCAATCGCCCGGCCCACCTCCTCCCAGCCACCCATCAGCGCGCGGTGCTGGGGGAAGATCAAAATGGTTTCGCCCAGTCCCAGCCGATGCGGCATGGCTCCGCCCGATAGTGTGGCTTTCAAGGCCAGCTTGCGTACCCCAGGCGCATGTTTGCGAGTGGTCAGCACAGCCACCGAGGCATTTACCGTTTGCACGGCTTGCACGACTTGATGTGTCAGGGTGGCGATGCCGCAGGCAAACTCCAGCAGGTTCTGGCCGACCTTCCAGGCGCGCAGCAAGGCTTTGGCGGGGCCTTGTGCCAGCAAAATGGTCTGGCCGGGCATCGCTGCCACGCCGCTGGGGGTGTAGTGCTGAGTCTGGCCGCCGCAAGAGCGCACAATCTCGGCCACCTCCTCAGTGCCTGCCACGCGGATATGGTCACGCACGACGTAACGCAGTGTGGTGTTCTGGTTGTGCAGTCCCAGCATGTGGCTGGTCAGATCCAGGTAGGAGGCATCCTCGCCAATCCATTGGTCGATTTGGCTTTGTTCAAAAAAAACCGTCATTTTTGATTCCCGTAGCGCCGCAGCGCCCAAAAGCAGGCTAATGCCGTCAGCCCCAGCAAGCAGGACAGCGCATTGGCACAGTCTGTGTTGCCATCCAGGACGGCGTTGTAGATAGATAAAGACAGGGTTTCGGTACGACCCGCGATATTGCCACCCAACATCAGCGAAATGCCCACTTCTCCCATGGCCCGTCCGCCTGACAGAATCAGTCCGGTGGCCAAGGCAGGACGCAGCAAGGGCAATTCCACCCGGAAGAAGTAGGACCAGGTGCCGTGGCCCAGTGTGGCTGCCGCTTCACGCAGCCGTGGCGACAGGCTGTTCATGCTGTTTTGCACGGGTTTGACCATCAATGGCAGCCCGGCGATAAAGGCAGCAATCAACAAGGCCGCAGGCTGAAAAACAATATTGGGTGACCAGCCGGTGGCACTGGCCAACCAGCCCTGTCTACCCAAGGCAAGCAGCAGCAAGTAACCGATAACAATCGGTGGGAAAACCAGCGGCAGGCTCACCAGCGAATCGAGTAATCCGTGGCCTGGAAAGCGCTTTCTGGCCAGTACCCAGGCCAGCGCTACCCCCAGAACCAATTGAGCCACCAAGGTGGCAGTCAGCACATATACACTCAGGCCCAGCGAGCTACTGGAGCAGCTCATCCAGGCGGACATCACAGGCCGTGGCGCTCAAGAATGGACTTGGCCTTGTCCGAGCCCAGGAACTGGGTCCAGGATTGCAAGGCAGGGCTTGCAGGACGGTCCTTGAGCACGGCAAGGCTCAGATCAATCGGGTCGTGACATTGGGCTGGCATGGGCAGGATGGTACCCAGCTTGTCCTTGTGGGCCAGCGCTTCGCTGCGGTTGATGAAACCGGCGTCCACCTCGCCATTGAGCAGGTAGGTGGATACCTGCGGCAGCATGGCGACTTCAATGCTGCGACCCTCGGCCTGGATTTTTTCGCGTTCCATGCAGGTGGTGGCGGCGCGGCCGTAGACAGTTTTCTTGGCATCACCAATGGCAATGCGGGCATAGCTGGGCTGCTGCAAGTCCTGGATGGAATCAATGGTCTTGCCCTTGGGCACGGCCAGCATCAGGGCACCCTGGCTGATGTTCACGAACTGCTGGGCAATGCCCATGGGCTCCAGAAAAAAGCGGTCGCCAATAATGGCAGCAATGTCTGGATTTTGCTCGCTCTGGGCGCGGACCTGCTGCATATTGCCAAAGCTGCTCTCTACCGTCAGGCCTGTTTCTTTATTGAAGGCTTCCATCAATTCCGTGACGGGCTTGCGGTAGCCTGCGCCAGTAGCGATTAGCAGGTCGGAAGCGTGAGCGGTGGTGGTGATGGCCAGCAGGCAAGCGGCGGAAAACAGCAAAGATTTCATGGGGTTTCCTGTCGGTCAAAATCGTTATGAGTTCGAGTTTATAACGAGATGAGGCAAACAGGGATGTTCGCCAAGCTCCGAAGCCGGAGCCCCGAGACTCAAACCTGCTTGAAAACTTGGAAATGCTGCTTGTGCCGAGCGACGATTCAAATTCCTCTTTGCCGCAAAGCTGGAAACAGGAGACGAAAAAAAATCCCCATCCTGAACCAGCAAGATGGGGATTTTGGGGGTACTGTTACCCGGAGGTGAACTCCGGGCAGTATGGTGTGCTTCAGGCTTGAGCGGCTTTGAAAGCCAGACGCCATTGGTGCAGCAAAGGCTCGGTGTAGCCGTTAGGCTGTTCCAGACCCTTCAGAACCAGATCTTGAGCAGCGCGGAAGGCAAAGGAGCCTTCAAAGTTGCCGGCCATGTTCTGGTAGGCTGGGTCACCCGCGTTTTGCTGGTCCACCACAGCAGCCATGCGCTGCAGGGTTTCAACCACTTGTTCGTGGGTGACGATGCCGTGCAGCAGCCAGTTGGCGATGTGCTGGCTGGAGATACGCAGGGTAGCGCGGTCTTCCATCAGGCCTACGTCGTGGATGTCAGGCACTTTGGAGCAGCCCACGCCCTGGTCAATCCAGCGAACCACGTAACCCAGGATGCCCTGAGCGTTGTTGTCCAGTTCTTCCTGGATTTCCTTGGCGGACCAGCTGGTGTCAGTGGCCACAGGAATGGTCAGGATGCTGTCCAGGTAGTCGTTGGTGTCGCCTTCCAGACCCTTCTGAACGTCGACCACATTGACTTGGTGGTAGTGCAAGGCGTGTAGCGTGGCAGCGGTAGGCGATGGTACCCAGGCGGTGTTGCCACCGGCCTTCACGTGACCAATCTTTTGCTCCAGCATTTCAGCCATCAGGTCAGGCATGGCCCACATGCCTTTACCGATCTGGGCACGACCACGCAGACCGCATTGCAGGCCGATCTGAACGTTGTTGCGCTCGTAGGCAGGCTGCCAGTCAGCTTGTTTCATGTCGGCCTTGCGCACTACGGCGCCAGCTTGCATGCAAGTGTGGATTTCGTCGCCCGTGCGGTCCAGGAAGCCGGTGTTGATGAACACGACACGCTCGGTGGCCTGGGCAATAGCTGCTTTCAGGTTCACGCTGGTGCGGCGCTCTTCGTCCATGATGCCCAGCTTGACGGTGTTGGGAGCCAGACCCAGCAGGCTTTCCACACGGTCAAAGATCTCGCTGGCAAACGCCACTTCGTCAGGACCGTGCATTTTGGGTTTGACGATGTACAGCGAGCCGCTGCGCGAGTTTTTCTTCAGTTTCAGATCGCGCATGCCGATCAGGGTGGTGATCACGGCGTCCAGAATGCCTTCAGGGATCTCGCGACCTTCGCCGTCAATGATGGCAGGGTTGCTCATCAGGTGACCGACGTTACGCACGAACATCAGGGAGCGGCCAGCCAGAGTCTGGGTAGCGCCTTTCAGGTCGGTGTACTGGCGATCGTCAGCCAGGCGGCGGGTAAAGACCTTGCCGTCTTTCTTGATTTCTTCGGTCAGCGAACCGGTCACCAGACCCAGCCAGTTGCGGTATGCCAGGACCTTGTCGTCGGCGTCCACGGCAGCCACGGAGTCTTCGCAGTCCATGATGGTGGTCAGTGCGGCTTCCAGAACGATGTCTTTCACGCCAGCCGGGTCGGTCTTGCCGATGGGGCTGTTGGGGTCGATCTGCAGTTCAAAGTGCAGGCCGTTGTGCAGGAACACGATGGCTTCAGGCGCATCGGGCTGACCGCGGTAACCCAGCAGGGTCGAGGCGTCTTTCAGACCGGTGGTGCCGCCGTTTTCCAGGGTGACACGCAAAGCGCCGTCAGCGATGGTGTAGGAGGTAGCCTGATCGTGGCTGCCTTGAGCCAGAGGAATGGTGTCGTTCAGGAACTGACGGCCAAAGGCGATAACCTTGGCACCGCGCACGGCGTTGTAGCCACCGCCACGCTGAGCACCGTCAGTGTCAGGGATGGCGTTCGTGCCGTACAGCGCGTCGTACAGACTGCCCCAGCGTGCGTTTACGGCGTTCAGCGCGTAACGTGCGTTCATGATGGGCACAACCAGCTGAGGGCCACCTTGTTCGGTGATTTCGGTGTCGACGTTGGCCGTGTTGACCTTGACGTTGGCAGGCGCTTCTTTCAGATAGCCGATGGAGCTCAGGAAGCTCTTGTAGGCAGGCATATCGGTGATGGGGCCTGGGTTGGCCGTGTGCCACTTGTCCAGTTCGACTTGCAAGCGGTCGCGTTCGGCCAGCAAGGCGCGGTTTTTAGGTGCCAGATCATGGACCAGCTTATCGAAACCAGCCCAGAAGGCTTCGGAGGAGATACCTGTGCCGGGCAGGGCTTCTTGTTCGATGAACTGATGAAGCACCTCGGCGACTTGCAGTCGCTGGCAGGAGATTCGAGTGGTCATGTGTACCCTTGCTGATAGTTAAAAGTGATTCGGTACAGTGGCAGGCCAAAACGGCCTTGCTAACTGCAATTACCTGGTCAAGAGCACTTTCAGATCTTGCTGAAATCGCGGGTGACAAGACCCACGCGGCGCCAAGACACAAATGACATCAGAGGGCGAGCAAATGCTTGAAGCGAAAATCATTAAAATACGCTAACCCATTGTAAATTAGCCTAAATACAAGCTAATTTGCGCGATGACGAGCTATGTCTCACACGCATGCCGAGCACACTGCCAGGTTGGATAACTTAAATTATGAAGGACTGACGCTAGCTGGATTTAATACTAAAAGTATTAAGACTACATACTTAATGTATTTACTGGATTTGGGCAAGTCTTATATATGAGGTAGAAGACGTGCCTGACTTCCACTTGCCATCATAAGCTGCCTCATCTGGTCCCGCTTGAAATACCTGATATGCCCGCCAAGCCGCTTGTCTAGCGCCATTAGCATAAAAACAGGGTCTTGGGTCAAGGGCTTGCGCCAGGGCTCGACCTGCCTGATCCCGGAAAAATGGAATTTGCCCAAAACCGGGGTAAAGCTGCCTGTTTAAATGGGGCCTGTGAGTAAATTCAGTCTCAAAACCAACGATAGTCGTGTCCATTGTGTGGACAGTAGGGCTTGTGATTCAGTCAAAAACCAGTAACGACATTTGCTTTGAGTGGGACTGGGTCTGGGTTGCCTTGCTCGGATATGGCAAGACGCTGGGGCGCTAGGCGAGCCATTGCAAAGGTATATGGTTGATGGCTTTAAGCGCAGGCGAAACCGATAGCCGAACATCTGTATTGGGGAGCGATGGTCCGCGAAAGCGGCAGACGGTCAGGCCTGTCTGTTCGGCTGGTGCATGAGCGTCAGGATCAGGCGGCTGAACTTGTCATGGAGTCGTGTAGGAGGCGGAACAATAAACAGCTTATGATGCTTGCAGATCTGCTTGTCTTTGTTTCCCCTTGGAATACTTGTTATGTCTGATCCCAGCGGTTTTTCTCGTATCACGTCCACGCCGGAGCTGATTCCATTCAATGGCTATCAGGATGCCGGCCAGGCTTTGGAGCAGCTGCGCCATATTTACGACCGCAACACCGCTTTTTTGCGCGACTCTTTTGCCCAGTGTCTGAAAACCGGATTTCCACGCGGGCAGCGCTTCAGAGCCTGCTACCCTGCCGTGCGTTTGCGCGTCGATACCTATCAGGAAGTGGATAGCCGCCTGTCTTATGGGCATGTGGTCGAGCCTGGCGTGTACATGACCACCATTACCGCTCCTGGCCTCTATCACGATTACTTGCTGGAGCAACTGGAACTGCTGCTGCGCAATCACGGTGTGCAGGTGGAAGTGGGGGAATCCTCCGTGCCTATCCCGCTGCATTTCGCCCTGAATAATGGTGTGCAGTCCACGGTGACAACCGTGCCTGAATCGCCCGGTGACACCTTGCGCGATCACTTCGATGTACCCGATCTGGCGTATATGGACGATGCCATCGTCAACGGTACGTGGGAGCGCATGCATAACGAACCCTTGCCGCTGGCGCCTTTTACTGCGCCGCGTATCGATTACTCCTTGCATCGTTTGCAGCACTACAGCGCTACTCGTCCCGAGTACTTTCAGAACTTTGTGCTGTTCACCAATTATCAGTTTTATGTGGACGAGTTCTGCCAGTGGGCGCGTGAAGTGCTGCAGGCGGATGATCAAGGCTATATAGATCTGGTGGAGCCGGGCAATATCATCACTCCGGCGGGTGCGAATGCATCGACAACCGGTTCGCCTTTGGCTCGCGCGCCGCAAATGCCCTCGTATCACTTGCGCCGTGCCGATCATTCCGGCATCACCCTGATCAATATCGGCGTGGGGCCATCCAATGCCAAGACCATTACCGACCACGTTGCCGTTCTGCGCCCTGCTGCCTGGCTGATGCTGGGCCATTGCGCCGGTTTGCGTACTACCCAGCGTCTGGGTGATTACGTACTGGCACATGGTTATGTACGTCAGGATCACGTGCTGGACGAGGATTTGCCTACTTGGGTGCCCATCCCTCCTCTGGCGGAAATTCAGGTTGCCCTGGAGCAAGCCGTGGCCGAGGTGGCCGGGCTGTCAGGTTGGGAGCTGAAACGCATCATGCGCACGGGTACGGTGGCGTCTATTGATAACCGTAATTGGGAGTTGCGAGACCACCACGAGCCGGTGCGGCGCTTGTCGCAGTCGCGGGCGATTGCGCTGGATATGGAGTCCGCCACCATTGCTGCCAATGGCTTCCGTTTCCGTGTCCCGTATGGCACTTTGCTGTGCGTGTCGGACAAGCCTTTGCATGGCGAGCTGAAACTGCCGGGTATGGCCAGCGAATTCTATGCACGTCAGGTTGGCCAGCATCTGCATATTGGCATCCGGGCGCTGGAACTGCTGCGCGAGATGCCCAAAGAAAGGCTGCATTCGCGCAAGCTGCGCAGCTTTCTGGAAACGGCGTTTCAATAAGATATTGCAGGCCTTGTTAGTGCCTACGCTCCTGGGTGGGTTGTTGGCTCGTAGCGCTGACAAATTACCTTTAGTGGCTTAAGAAATAGGCCGTGCTACCAAGTGGAGCACGGCCTCTTGGTTTCTTTGAGGACAGCAGATACTCATATGGTTAAAGCGTTTCAAGATTTTTATGCCGACAACTTCAGCCATTGCTACGGTTGCGGCAAACATAATCCCGACGGGCATCAGCTAAAGAGCTATTGGGACGGCGACGATACCGTGGCCCGCTACACCCCCAAGCCGATTTACAGCGGTGGCGTGCCCAATCATGTGTATGGCGGTTTGATTGCCTCCTTGTTGGACTGCCATGGCACCGCTTCTGCGGCAGCCTTCATCTATAGGGATCTGAATATCGAGATGGGCACCAGCGAGGAGCCGATCCGTTGCGTGACAGCCTCCCTGAAAGTGGAGTTTCGGCGTCCCACTCCAATGGGGACAGAGCTGACGGTACAAGGCAAGCTGCGTGAGCTGGATGGACGCAAGGTCTGGGTGGACCTGTCGCTTAGCGCGAATGGCGAAGTTTGTGCGACGGGTGAAATGCTGGCGATACGCTTCAAGGAATAAGCGGGATTTTTTTGGGGCTCAGCGGTCAACGTGCTTTGACACGGTGTCTTGGACTTGCTGATCGCTCAGAAGGAAGCTGGTTTTTGATATGTGTAGGCTGTAAAGAATGCCCTCAGGTTGTGCCGCCGATTTATGGCATTTCTTTCTTCGAGGGTAACCCGGAGGTTGAAAGTATCCCCACGCTGCGCTCGTAGGCTGCTGCTTTCATGAGGTTTGTTTTGTGCGGGGCAGCCAGACAATAAAAAAGCCGGGCCCATTCAGGCCCGGCTTTCAGTCTTTCAAACCCAGCTAATTAGCGGCTGGCAGCAATCGCGTCGCGTGCTTTCTTCACCAGATCTTCACCAATGGTCTTGGTCCACTTCTCGACCACGCCTTCGGTTGCCTTGGCAAAGGCAGCATGTTGCTCTGGAGTCAGGCTGGTGACCTTCACACCGTGGCTTTCGATCTCTTTGAGCAAGGTAGGATCTTCCGCCGTGATGCCGGTACGGGCAATCACGATTTCACGTTTACCGGCTTCAATAGCGGCTTCACGTACGATCTTCTGGTCTTCCTCGCTCCAGGATTTCCACACGTCGCGGTTCACCACAAACACCAGTGGGTCAGACACGTAGTTCCACAGGGTCAGGTACTGCTGCTGCACGTCGTACAGCTTGGCACCGGCGTAAATGGACAGGGGGTTTTCCTGGCCGTCTACAGCCTTATTAGCCAGTGCGGGTTGTGCATCTGCCCAGCTCATTTGCGTGGGGTTGGCACCCAGGGCGCTGAAGGTGTCCATGTACAGCGGCGAACCGACCACGCGCAGTTTCAGGCCCTTCATGTCTTCAGGCTTGGTCACTTCGTGTTTGGAGTTGCTGAGCTGACGGAAACCGTTTTCACCCCAGGCCAGAGGCACCACACCGGCTTTCTCGATGTAGCCGAACAGATCCTTGCCCACTTCGCCGTTGATCAAAGCGTCGGTGGCTTTGGCATCCGGTTGCAGGAATGGCAGGGAGAACAGGTTCAACTGCTTGATCTGGGGGGACCAGTTGATGGTGGAGCCCACGGCCATATCAATCATGCCTTGGCGAATGGCAGTGAACTCGCGTGTCTGGTCGCCTTGTACCAGCGAGGTGCCGGGGTAGATCTTGATATTGATGCGGCCATCGGTGCGCTCGCGCACCAGGTCGGACCAGATCACCGCCCCTTGGCCCCAAGGGAAAGTGGTACCCACCACGATGGACAGCTTGTACTCGGATTTGTAGGCGGCTTGGGCAGCGGGAACCACGGCCAGGGTGGCGGCTGTACATGCCAGAGCGGCCAGAATGTGACGTAATTTCATGGGTCAGGTCTCCCTTTCTATGAGTTCTGTTTCAGTCTTGTGGTTTTAGTTAAAGCCCAGGTAGCGCGGCAGCCACAGGGCAATCTCGGGTTGTGCGATAACGAGCAGCATGGTCGAGCCCATGCCCAGTAGCAGCCAGCCTACCCAACGCAGGGTGCTTTCCATGGGGACGCCCGCGATACGGCAGGCGACCATCAGGTTGACGGCGACGGGTGGAGTGAACTGGCCCAGAGCCACGTTCAAGGTCAGCAGGACCCCGAACCAGACGGGGTGCCAGCCAAAGTTGTAGGCAATAGGCATGAACAGCGGCACGAAGATCAGGAAGATCGAGATGCCATCCAGGAACATGCCCAGCACAATCAGCATGACAATCATCAGCGCCAGAATGCCGTACTCGCCCAGACCGGAATTGATGATGGCATTGGTGACGGGGTCAATAATGCTCAGGGTGGACAGCGCCCAGGCAAAAATACCGGCCAGTGCCACAACCATCATGATGACGGCTGATAATTCGGCGGCTTCCCGCAGGATCAAAAACAGATCGCGGAACTTGATGGTGCGATGGATGACCATGCCCACGAACAGGCCGTAGAACACGGCCACAACAGCCGCTTCTGTGGGAGTGAACAGACCCAGGCGCATCCCGCCCAGAATGATGACCGGGGCAATCAGGCCCCAGGCGGCTTCTCGCAGGCTGCGCCAGAATGGCGGACGTGGCAGCTCGGCTTCGGCCAATCCCAGCTTGTGACGGCGCGATAGCCAGATGGCCGGAATAATCAGGCCAATCCCCGCCAGAATGCCGGGGAACATACCAGCCGCAAACAGCGCGGGTACGGAGGCTTCGGGCACCAGCACCGAGTAAATAATGAAGGCGATGGAGGGGGGAATCAGAATGTCGGTGGCAGCACCCGCGCCCACAATACTGGCCGCAAAAGGACCGGGATAGCCCGCACGTTTCATGGCGCCGATCATGACCGCGCCCACGGCGGCGGCGCAGGCCGGGCCGGAACCGGAAATGCCACCCAGGAACATGGCCACGCCAATGGCAACAACGGGCAGCATGCCAGGGCCGCGGCCAACCAGCGCTACCGCAAAGTTCACCAGACGGCTGGCTACGCCCGAGCGGTCAAAAATGGAACCCACCAACACGAACATGGGAATGGCCAGCAAGGGGTATTTGGCCAGACCGGCATAAAAGCTTTGCGGCACGGCCATCAGGCCAAACCAGTGCGTATCCAGGTTGGACATCAAAATCGCAAAGGCACCACCTATACCCAGAGACACGCCCACCGGCACGCCCACCAGCATCAGGCCGATGAAGATGACAAACAGCAAGGTTGCAATCATGATTTAGCCTGCCAACGACGCACCCACATGCCCAGCAAACGCAGGCTCAGGGTAGTGGACAGGATGGGCAGCCACATGCTGTACCACCAGGTCGGGACACCAATGGAGGGCGAGGTATCGCCCCACTCGAACTCGTCCAGGGCCATGCGGCCGGACAGAATGGCCATGCCGACAAAGAACAGCAGGCTCATGCCAATGCCAAACAGGGCCAGGCGGCGTTGACGACGCACCGTGCCCGCATCGGCAAAGACTTCAATACGAATGTGCAAGTGGCGCACACAGGCGCTGGCACCGGCATTCATGGTCAGGACCACCAGCAGAAAGATGGAGATTTCCTCGGTCCAGGCAAAGGAGCTATCGGTCAGATAGCGCACAAACACGTTGGCAAAGGTAATTAAAGCCAGGGTCGCCATGATCAGGACCGAAGCCCAGTCCTCTATTTGCAAAGGAATACGCGGGCCGGATTCGGCGGGCGAGGCGGCGGGATTATCGGGTGTATCTGTAGAACTTGAATCCATGAGGTCTGTCAGATTTGGCAATAAAGCTACATGCTAGCGGTCAAAGACGGGGCTGGCAGTGAGTAATTTCCCCCGGTGCAATAGCACCCGCGGGCCATCATTGGCCTGGGGAGAGACGATAGGGATGGGGGCGAGGGCACACGCAATATGGGGGTTGGTGCTTCGCCTAGCTGATGAGGTCTGAAACCTGGCCCGGCACGACAGATGGGCCTGTGTGTGGCGCTCTGATAGGCCCGGCTGGGGTGTTGCCGGGCTTGCTGTGCGGGTGATTAGCAAGGGTGCAGGCTGCCGGTGAGGCAGCCTGGGCTAATGCAAGCTGGGGGACAGCTTACTCTTTTTTACGGTCCTTTTTCCCTTTTTTGCCTTCTTTGTCCTTTTTGGAAGGCTTTTTGTCTTTATTTTTATCCTTGTTTTTGGCTTTTTCTTTTTTCTTCTTTTTGCTCTTCTTATCCTTTTTGCCTTTCTCGCTTGAGGATTCTTTATCGTTATCCGCGTCCTCATCTTTATCCTGATCGGACTCGCCCTTTTCTGCCTGCTTAATGGCAGTGGCCTTCAGATCAGCGGCTTTTTGTTTGGATGAAACCGGCGTTTTGCGGGCCTGTTCCATTTCCGCATCCAATTCTGCGGCCACTTCGCGTAGCTCGTCGGCAACAGCCTGGGAGCGATCTGATTGCAGGGCAATCATGGTGCCACGGCACTGGGGAGCGCCACACAGGCAGCGGTAGTTCTGCTTGAGCTCCTCGGTAATTTCATCGTCGATGACCAGCGAGTAGTCATACAAAAGCTCTTCCCCGGCAGGAATATCGCGCATGGCCACAATAAAGACACGCGAGCCATCGGCGTTCTCGTGACCTTCACAGTTGGGGGCGCAAGAGTGGTTGATCCAGCGTGAATCATTGCCTCCCTGACCACCGTCCACGATTTTGCCATTGCTCAGTGCAAAGAAAAAAGTGTGGAAAGGCTCATCCGGATTGACGGGGAACAAGGCATCGGCCTGTTCCGGCGTAAGCCGCTTGCCAGCATATTGCAGGATGCGCGTTCCGGCTGGAATATCGCGTAGCGCAAAGACGCCATTGCCATGCAGTTTGGATGGTTTGACGACGTGCCAGGGTTGGCGTTGAGTGACCATGGGGAATCAGCCTGTAAAAGGGGATAAACTGGACGGCGATCTCTATCTTACAAAACATGCAGGGCTACGCAACCATGTCACTTGAAACGACCGCCCACAACGGCGCGCAAATCTTGCTCGAAACCTTGATCGCTCAGGGTGTAGATACCATTTTTGGTTATCCTGGCGGAGCGGTGTTACCGCTCTATGATGCTCTTCATGCCCAGCCGCGAATTCGTCATATTTTGGTTCGTCACGAGCAAGCTGCCGTACATGCGGCCGAAGGCTATGCCCGCAGCACCGGCAAACCTGGCGTGGTGCTGGTGACATCAGGCCCCGGTATGGCCAATACCACCTCCGGTTTGCTCGATGCCTTGTGTGATTCTATTCCTGTCCTGTGTATTAGTGGTCAAGTAGCGACCACCGCAATTGGTACCGCCGCTTTCCAGGAGTGCGATGCGATTGGCATTTCCCGCCCTGTGACCAAGTGGAATGCCCAGGTTCGTCGTATTGAAGACGTGGCCTCCCTGACGGCCAAGGCCTTGCGCCTGTGTACCCAGGGCCGCCCCGGTCCGGTGCTGCTGGACTTCCCCAAAGATATTCAGATCGCCACCCTGCCCGCTGCCAGCAGCGACGCGCCGGCCCAGGACGAGGCTGACAGCCTCTTGGCTCCTGCCGCTCCGGCCTCTGCCCAGGAAGCGGCGATCAAACGCGCCGCCGCCATGATTGCGCACGCTCGCCGCCCCGTGTTTTACGGTGGTGGTGGCCTGATCAACTCCGGGGCCGATGCCAGCCACGCCTTCACCAGCCTGGTTCAGGAAACTGGCGCACCTTGCACACTGACCTTGATGGGCCTGGGTGCCTACCCTGCACGTGATGAGCAGTTCGTGGGCATGTTGGGCATGCACGGCACGCTGGAAGCCAACTTGGCCATGCACCATGCGGATCTGATTATCTGTGTGGGCGCTCGCTTCGACGACCGCATTACCGGCCGTCTGTCCGATTTCTGCCCCCATGCCAGCAAGATTCATATTGATATCGACCCCGGTTCCATCGACAAGGTGGTGCGTGCTGATGTGGCTCTGGTGGGTGATTGCTATCCCCTACTGCGCGCCCTGCGCAAAGAGCTGTCGCATCACGAATTGCCCGAAGGTCGCTTGAAAGATTGGTGGCAGCGCATTGGCGTGTGGCGTGCTCAAGAGTGCTTGAAAGTGACGCCTCATAGCGACGCCATCTTGCCGCAGCACTTGCTGCAACGTCTGGACGCGCATCTGGAAGGCCGTGATGCCATCGTCTCTACCGATGTGGGCCAGCACCAGATGTGGGCTGCGCAGTACATCAAGTTTGATCGTCCTCGCCGTTGGCTGACTTCGGGTGGAGCCGGCACCATGGGTTACGGCGTACCTGCTGCGTTTGGGGCGCAGATTGCGCATCCGGACAAGCTGGTGGTGTGTGTCAGTGGTGACGCGTCGGTACTGATGAATATTCAGGAACTGGCCAGCGCTGTGCAGCATCGCACGCCGATCAAGGTGATTCTGTGCAATAACCGCCACATGGGCATGGTGCGCCAGTGGCAAGAGCTGATTCACGATGGTCGTTACAGCCACAGCTACAACGAAGCCATGCCCGATTTTGTGGCCTTGTCGCGCGCCTTTGGTTGGGAAGCCGAACGCGTGGAGCATCCCGATCAGCTGGATGCGGCGCTGGAGCGTTGTCTGGCCCACGATGGCCCGTTCTTTCTGAACGTGGAAGTGCTGGCGCTGGAAAACTGTTTCCCCATGATGCCAGCAGGCTATGGCCATCAACAGGTCATGTTGTCCGAAGATAACTGGTACGTAGAAGAATAAGGTGCCCGGCTGGGACACAGGCGTAAAAACCCCTATGTCCCAGCCCGAGCACTACGCATTAAATACACTGATCCATTCAGACAGGAGGGGCATGCATGATGTACCGTCACATGAAGAACCGTCTTTTGGCCGCAGGTTTGATGCTGGGCTTGGGCCTGGCGGCGGGAGCGGCCACGGCCCAGACTTCCTTGAAGCTGGCTTACGCTTTGTCCACCAGCTCTCACTATGGTGCGGGTGCAAAAGCCTTTGCCAGTGCCTTGGAAAAGGACGGCAACTACACCATCGAGGCCTTTCCCAACAGTGCCTTGGGCGGCGAGCGTGAAGTTATTGAAGGCTTGCAATTGGGCACGATTGATCTGGCCATTGTCTCTACCGGCGCAACCCTGAACTTTGTGCCCAAGACCGGCGTGTTCGATATTCCTTTCCTGTTCCGCGACCTGCAGCATGCCCGCCATGTACTTGATGGCAAGATCGGTCAGGACATGCTGGCTGAATTTCCCAAACGCGGGATTGTGGCGCTGGCCTGGGGCGAGCAAGGTTTCCGTCACCTGACCAATAATGTGCGTCCTGTCACCACCCCGGCTGATGCCAAGGGCCTGAAGATTCGCACCACAGAGAACCCCATCCATATTGCCGCTTTCCGTGAAATCGGTATTCTGGCTACGCCTATGGCCTGGCCGGAAGTGGCAACCGCACTGCAACAGGGCACCATCGACGGTCAGGAAAACCCCTTGTCCGTGATTGTGTCGGCCAAGCTGCCGCAGCTGCAAAAGTATTTGTCGCTGACTGCTCACGTGTATGGCCCGGCCTTGGTGCTGATGTCTCCGGCGGTGTATGACGGCTTGTCCGATCAGGACAAGCAGTTGATGAAAGATGCCGGCGTAACGGCTGCCCAGGCCATGCGTGATTACGTGGACGACATCGAGAAAACCGGCGTGGATGCCGTCAAGGCTGAAGGCATGCAGGTCAATGCAGTTGACCATGCCGCGTTTGCCAAAGCGGTAGAGCCTGTCTATCCCCAGTACTACAAACAGTTCGGCCAGGAACTGGTCGAATCTATCCGTCAGACTCAGTAAACGGCATTCATCATGAAAGCTCTGTTGTCCGTTCTGGATAAGGGCCTGTTTCGTCTGGTGTCCTGGGTGACGCAGTTGCTGCTGCTCTCGGCAGTGGCGGCTGCGTTCTATCAAGTGATCGCTCGTTTCGTGCTCCAGTCGCCCGCCGACTGGAGCGAGGCCTGGTCACGTGCCGCTCTGATCTGGACAGTCATGCTGGGTCTGTGTCTGGCCTTGCGTCAGGGTGCCATGCTAAGCGTGGATGTGCTGCGGCTCTGGGTCGGCAAGCGGACGCAGCATTGGCTGGATGTGGCCGTGCTGATTACGTGTCTGGCTTTCTTCGGCCTGTTGACCTGGGTCGGCATTCAAATGACCTGGCGGGTGCGCTTTCAGACCATGCCTAGTCTGGAGTGGTCCATTTCCTGGGTGTATATCGCGATCCCGATTGGTGCCGTGCTGGCCATTTTGGGCCTGCTGGCCCGTTGGCTGGAGAAACCTGCGCCTGCTGTGGTCGATAACACGCAGCTCTAATTCAAGACCTGATTCCGTGCCTGTAAAGCACCACCGAACTCTCGATGCCTTACGGGCATCTGTTTAGACCGGAGGCCGTATCGTGTCCCAGATCATGCTTGTGTCCATGCTGCTGTTTTTTGTATTGACGGTGCCCGTGGCGATTGCCGTGGGGCTGGCCAATATGGCGGGGGTAGCCTGGGAGGGGCGCATGACTTTTCTGGTCATCGCCCAGCAGTTGTATGCAGCTCTGGACAAGTATCCTCTGGTTGCTGTGCCCTTCTTCATTCTGGCAGGCAACCTGATGGAGTCGGGCGGCATGTCCAACCGTATGGTGGAGTTTGCCAAAAGCCTGGTGGGGGGTGTTCAAGGGGGCCTGGCTTGTAGCTGTGTGCTGACCTGCATGATTTTTGCGGCAGTGGCCGGTTCCAGTGTGGCAACCACTTTTGCGGTCGGGGCAATTCTTATCCCTGCCATGGTCCGGCATGGCTACCCGGCACCGTTCGCGGCATCCTTGCAGGCCTCAGCGGCGGAGTTGGGGGTGATCATCCCGCCGTCCATTCCCATGATTCTGTTTGCCGTATCCACGGACACGTCGGTAGGCGAGCTGTTCGTTGCGGGTATTGGCCCTGGCTTGCTGATCGGCGGCGCCTTGATGCTTTATGTGTGGCTGTATGCACGTCGCCATGGTCTGGGTTTGCAGGACGGCGTGGGTCGTTTGGGTGTCTGGACGGCATTCCGTCAGGCGTGGTTGGCCTTGTTGATGCCGGTGATTATTCTCGGCGGGATTTACGGGGGTATTTTCACGCCTACCGAGGCTTCGGCGGTGGCGGTAGTCTATGCCTTGATCGTGAGCATGTTTGTCTATCGCAGCGTTAAATGGGGCGACTTGTCCAAGGTGCTGCATCGTTCCGTGGTGTCCACGGCGGTCATCATGTTCATCATCGCCAATGCGGGTGTGTTTGGCTTCCTGCTCAATCGCACCGGCATTCCGGCTGCCATGGGGATCTGGTTGGGGGAATTGTTCAGTAGCCCCATGATGTTTTTGCTGGGTGTGAACGTGGCCTTGTTTGTGGTGGGCATGTTTGTCGAGACCTCGGCCTCGATTGTGGTGCTGGCACCGCTCTTGCTGCCGGTGGCCATGCAGTTTGGCATTGATCCGGCGCACTTTGGCATCATCATGGTGGTCAATCTGGCGCTGGGAATGGTGACTCCGCCCTTTGGCGTGAACCTGTTTGCCGCCTGTTCAGTGGCCGGGATTTCTTTGGAAAAACTGATACGTCCCCTGCTGCCTTTTGTAGTCGTCATCCTGGCTTGCTTGATGCTGATCAGCTATGTGCCAGAAGTCAGTTTGTGGGCGCGAGACCTGGTGTACCGTTGAAGAATCGTCTGCTTTCCTGAGCGCTGTTCATGAGCTATTTCCTCCTGTTGTTGGTTCACCTTCTGGCTGCGATTTTCTTTATTGGCACCGTATTTTTCGAGGTGCTGATGTTGTCGCCTTTGGCGCGTCAGGTTTCCCGGCCATCGATGCGGGAGTTTGAGTATGCCCTGGGGCGTCGCGCGCGCCGCATCATGCCTTGGGTTCTGTTGTTGCTCTACTGTGCTGGCTTGAGTCTGGCCTGGCAGCATCGGGCCTTGTTTGAGGTCGGCGGCGCTCGTGCCTGGATACTGGGTGTAAAGATCACCCTGGCGCTAAGCGTATTCGGGCATTTTCTATCTGTAATGGTGATGAGCCGACGCAAGACCATGACGGCGCGGCGTTCACGGATTATCCACCTTAGTGTTTTTGCACACGTCCTGCTGATTGTGGTGCTTGCTAAGGCTTTGTTTTACTTACCGCTTTAGTTGCGGTTTTGATGCTGCTGCATTGTGGTTTAGAAGGGTTTTGGCTCTGGAGTAGTGCTTGGAACGGAGCTTGGCATAGGAGAGGTGATTAAAAGCCAGGCTCGAGTCCGTGGGGCGTTGGGGGTGGGCTGAGCACTTGCCGGTGCTGCGCACCGGTTCCCTAGTCAGGAGATAGCGCAGGGCGCATCCTGAACTCGCACGATGGTTTGTCCACCGGACAAACCATAAGCGTCGTGCTCAAACAGCAGGATGCTTGTACCCCTGCGCTATCTCCTGCCCGCGGCAAGTACTCTGACCCGCCCACCCCCAACGCCCCACGGACTCGAGCCTTCACACCGTTCTAATACCTCGGCCTTGCAACACTGTTTCGGTTGGGTTTGCATTGGCTGTGGCTGCGTGCAGGGTGTCGTGTGCTTTGCACTATGTGTGTGTGTTGTTGTTGTTGTTGTTGTTGTTGTTGTTGTTGTTGTTGTTAGCTTTTCGATGCTTATGCTTGCTTAGCAGCCTATGTTTCGCTCGTTTCTTTATGCCATGCCCAGGGGCGTACATAAGTATTTGGGTGGAATTGAGGTCATAAGGGTAAGAAGCCTTACAGCTTCTGGGCAAAGAACTATTGTGAGCCGTTCAGGGACCGGGTTTGGGTCTCGGGGCGGTTCAGAGTACTTGCCGCAGGCGAGTGCGGGATCCGGGATGCAAGCGCCCTGCTGTTTGAGCCCGGCGTTTGTGGTTTGTCCGGGGGACAAACCACCGGGCGAGTTCAGGGTGCGCCCGGATCCTGTACTCGACAAGGGAACCGGTGCGCAGCCCGGAGACCCAAACCCGGTCCCTGAATGGCGTTTTCACAGAGACTCTCTTCCCCAGCCTGCAAGCTCTACACGACTACCCATAAAAAAAGGCCCCCCAAAAAAGGGAGGCCATTCTTTCAAACAAGCCGAGCTTTTTACTCCGCCTTGCTGGCCGTCTTTTTAGCAGCTGTTTTTTTAGCTGCCGTCTTCTTGGCCGCCGTCTTCTTCACTGCTGTCTTTTTAGCCGCTGCTTTAGTGGCCGTTTTCTTGGCGGCTGTTTTGCGACCTGGCTTCTCTGGACGCGGCTCGAACTCAAAGCCGATCTTGCCGTCTGCCTGACGCACCAGGAAGGCCTTGAACTTGCGGTTGGTACGCGAGGACACGAAACCATCCAGCAGGTCTGTCTTGCCTTCGCCCAACAGCTTGGCCATCTGTTCGCGGGTAATTTCCTGCTGCAAGATCACCTTGCCGCTACGGAAGTCGCAGCTCTTGGATGGGCCGACCGACTTCTCGCACAAGTAACGCAAGCCGTGCTCAAAGACGGGAGACTGGCACTTGGGGCAGGGGCCGACCGGGGTCTGGCCGCTGAAATCCAGGGCTTCGTCATCATCGTCATCGTTCTGGCCGAAGTCGAACTCCAGCTTGTACTCGTCGGTAATGCGCAAAAGTGCCGCAAAGGGACGACCCATCTTGCTGATGAAACCGGGCAGTGGGCCCAGTTCTTTCTTGGCCAATAGCTCTTCAACCTCAGGCAGCTCAAAGGTGCGACCACCCGGATGCTTACCGATAGAGAAATCGCAAGCCGTGCAGGCATAACGACGGTAATTTTCTTTGACCACGCCACCACATTTAGGGCATGGCGTCTGCAAGGTCGCGTAATCACCAGGAACCGTGTCGCGTTCGTACTCTTTCGCACGCTTGACGATAACTTGCGTCATCTGCGCGATTTCACGCATGAATACGTCGCGATCCAGCTGACGTTGCTCGATCTGCTTGAGCTGGTGCTCCCATTCGCCAGTCAGTTCGGGCGAAGTCAGTTCGCTAACACCCAGGCCGGACAGCAAAGTCATCAGCTGACGCGCCTTGGCGCTAGGCACCAGCTCGCGGCCTTCACGACGCAAGTAGGCTTCGTTCAGCAGACCTTCAATAATGGCAGCACGAGTGGCTGGCGTACCCAGACCGCGCTCGGACATGGCTTCGCGCAAGGCTTCGTCATCCACCAGCTTGCCGGCGCTTTCCATGGCCGACAGCAGGGTCGCTTCCGTAAAGCGTGCAGGTGGCTTGGTAGCCAGGGCCTTGGTGCTCACGTCTTCAGTGCGAACCTTCTCGCCATCGGCAACCGGCACCAGGGACGCATCTTCACCTTGGGCATCGCGGCCATAAATAGCCAGCCAGCCCGGTTTGACCAGCACTTTGCCTTCGGTCTTGAAGTGGTGACCGGACACCTGCGTAATACGCGTGGTGACGCGGAATTCCGCAGCCGGGAAGAACACGGCCAGGAAGCGACGGCTGATCAGCTCGTAAATCTTGTGTTCGGCATCGCTCAGCTCCCGAGGCACCTGCAAGGTGGGGATGATGGCAAAGTGATCCGAAACCTTCTTGTTGTCGAAAATCCGACGGTTGGGCTTGACCCATTTCTGCTCGACCACTTCCTGCGCAAACGGTTGCACCGAAGCGCTGGCAGGCGTGCCGCTGTCAGCCAGCGCACGCATGGTTTCTTGCACTGTACTTATATAGTCTTCAGGCAGATAGCGCGAATCGGTACGGGGGTAAGTCAGCGCCTTGTGGCGTTCGTACAGCGTCTGCGCCAAGGACAAGGTGGTCTTGGCAGAGAAGCCGAAGCGCGAGTTGGCTTCGCGTTGCAGCGAGGTCAAATCAAACAAGGCGGGCGACATCTGCGTGCTGGGCTTGGATTCCTCGGTGACTACGCCGGGTTGCTCGCGGCACGCGGCCACAATGGTTTGGGCAGCCGTCAGGGACCACAGACGCGAGTCTTTTTTCTCGGGGTCATGCTCGTCTTTGACGAACTTGGGGTCGAACCAGCGGCCGGTGTACAGGCCTGCAGCGGCAATAAAGTCCGCGTGTACTTCCCAGTAATCGCGCGACACGAACTGGCGAATGCGGTTCTCGCGCTCGTTCACGATAGCCAGCGTGGGGGTTTGCACACGGCCCACGGGGGTTTTGAAAAAACCGCCATCCTTGCTATTGAAAGCCGTCATGGCACGCGTGCCATTAATGCCCACCAGCCAGTCCGCTTCGGCGCGCGAACGGGCAGCCGCTTCCAGCGGTTTCATGTCTTCATCGTCGCGCAGGTTTTCAAATGCTTCACGGATCGCCGATTGTGTCATCGAACGTAACCAAAGCCTTTTTACCGGTTTTTTCGCACCGGCGTACTGCATAATGTAGCGAAAAATCAGCTCACCCTCGCGCCCCGCGTCACAGGCATTGATAACAGCGGTGACATCCTTTCGTTTGATCAGCTTGACCAGCAGTTTCAAGCGCTCAGTCGATTTCTTGTCAGTCGGGTTGAGCTCAAACTGAGGGGGAATAACAGGTAGATGTGTGAAGCTCCACTTGCCGCGGACCGGATCATTAGGGGCCACCAGGCCCAGCAGATGGCCGATGCTGGAGGCCAGCACATAGCGATCGCTTTCGAAATAATCACCTTCTCGAGTGAAACCGCCCAATGCCCGCGAGATATCTACGGCGACTGAAGGTTTCTCGGCAATGATTAGTGTTTTATCCATATGATTCCAGTGACAGCAACTGCGCTGCAATGCGCGAAATGATACGAGGTGCTTATCCCTCTATGCAAGTTATGAGACCTGACAAGACTAACGTATGGCCCACAGACTGGCGAGTGTTTCTGACAAAACTGGCTTGGGGTTTGGCCGTTTTGCTGCTCGCTAGTGGTCTGGTGACCTGGATTGCGGCCAATTGGGAAAACTGGGGGCACGTAGCCAAATTTGCCCTGGCTCAAGGCGCCGTGCTGGTTTCTGCAGGGCTGGCCTTGCTGTTTCGCCGACGTTCCGGTGGCTGGGGTCATGATCTGGGAGTGCCGGCTGCCTTGACCGGCCTGGCCGCCGTGGCCACGGGCGGTTTGCTGGCGCTGATTGGCCAGACTTATCAGACCGGCGCAGACCCTTGGCAGCTTTTCGCATTGTGGACTGTGCTGATCATACCTTGGGTATTCACAGTGCGCAGTGTCTTTCTGTCGGTGCTGTGGCTGGTACTGATCAATACCGCCTTGTACTTATGGATAGATGTTGCCCGCTTGGGCTGGTTCGGGCGCAGTTACACCACGCAGACCTTGCTGGCTCTGGCAGTCAATGTGCTGCTGTTGCTGGCAGCCGAAACCATCTGGCGTGCGCGTCATGACCCGTGGCGCATCGTGCCGCGTGTGGCAGCAATTGCGGTGGGCTTTTTCATCGGTGCCCAGGTCATGGAAGGCAACTCCTTGCTGGGACTGGTCCTGTTCCTGGTGCTGTACGGTATTTATCACTACCGCCGCCCGGATTTGCTGATCATGTCCTTGGCCTCGTTCGGCGCGTATGGCTCCTTGAGCATGCTGATTATCGAGTATGCAGGCGATGCGTTCCTGCTGATCGTGGTGGTTATTGTGGGTCTGGGCCTGGGCTTGCTGCGCTTCCTGCAGCAACAGGTCGTCCATTGGCGACGGACTCACGCTGGAGCTGAAGCGGCTGCAACCCAAGTACCAGTGAACGCAGCAAGGACAACAAGTCCTGCCGCCCCAACAGCAGAGATCCTGGCCAACGCACAGGCTAGTGTTCAAGCTGACGCTCAGGATAGTGACGAGCATCACCCCTGGTATCTGCGCGTGATCAAGCTGTTCTTATACCTGCTGTTACCACTGATTATTCTGCTGTACCTGGGTGTTTCTCTGGAATTGAGTCTGGAAGCGTTGGGTGTACTGGGCGGCATCATGGCTCTGGTGTCCCCCGTGCTGTTTGCCAAGGCTCACACAGTACCCAGCCAGGATCTGGTCGGCGGCTGGGTTGCGTGTGCGTTGCTCTTGCTGAGCGTGCCGGTTATGGACTTGCGCTACCCCTGGCCACTTGAGGCCAGCGCCATGATAGCCGTCGTGATCAGTACCTTGCTGTACAGGCTTGCCAAAGGCCAGTTCGTATTGCGCATGTTGCTGGTGATTTGGGCACTGGCCGCGATCGAGTTTCTGGTGATCGAGCGCTTGTTTGATCGCTGGACCATGATGCCTTATTGGGTGCTGGAAATGCCCGCGGCATTCATGTTTTTTGCCGCCTTGTGGCTGGGGCATCTTTATTTGCGTGGTGAGCGCAAGCCGCATTTCTGGCTGCCCTTGTTCTGGTCCTTGCTGCTCGCTTCCCAGATTCATCTTATTTGGGCGGGCACACTGTTTTATTCCATGCCCTTTTGGGACGAGTCGCGGCCGTACCTGACCGTAGCTGGCTTTCTGCTGGCCATGGCTCCTCTGGCAATACTGGCGTTTTATTGGCGCGGTTGGCGTGACCAACCCCTTGTCTATGGCATTGCCTTGCTGGGGATGGCCGCTTTGTGCGCAGTCTGGACTCCCTATCCGCCGGTGGCCCTGGCCTTGAGCTGGATTCTGGTAGCTTATGCCTGGCGTTATCTCAGCTTGTTGGCGGTGGCCGTGGCAATGGGCCTGTTCTGCCTCTGGCGTCTGTATTACATCCTGAATATCAGTTTGCTGGACAAGGCCGAGCTGTTGCTGGCAACCGGGGTGGGATGTCTGGTCTTTGCCTATTTGGGTCAGTTGAGCCGCAAGAAGGCAGGGACGGCAGCAAGCTTGCAGGACGCGCCCAAAGGTATGGTTGCCAGCGTTCTGCTGGGGACCATGCTGGTGCTGGGTGTGGCCAACGTGGCCATCGTGCAAAAAGAACGTATCTTGAGCGATGGTCAGACGGTGTTGCTGGAACTGGCTCCGGTGGACCCCCGTTCGCTGATGCAGGGCGACTATATGTCCTTGAACTTTGCCCTGTCGCAGAACTTGTCTGCCCTGTCCTGGGGCTTGCCCAAGGATGCGCTTGCCAAGATGGACGCTCAGCAATGGGTTGTTGTGGCGGTGCAGCTGGATGAGAACAAGGTGGCGCAGTTCAAGGGTGTTTATCTGGAGCAGGACGGCCAGGAGCGTCTGTGGAGCGAAGAAGGCCCTGTGGCTGAACCTTCCGATGTGATGCGCTTGCGCATGCGTCGTCACCGCAGTAACTGGACGCCTGGAACAGATGCCTGGTTCTTCGCTGAAGGCTCGGCAGATCGCTTCGATGCCGCCCGTTATGGCGAGTTTGCGGTGGTCGAGGATGGCCAAAGCCTGCTGCGCGCGATGCTGGACAAGGACAGAAAGGAAATCAAGTAAGCCTGAGCTGAACAACTGCGTTCAATAGCCTGTAGCCGGATTGTCTCTAATAAAGACAATCCGGCTTTTTTGTATCTGGGGTTTGTTTCGCTAGAGGCAGCCAAGCCAGAGCCAGTCAGCAGCAAGCCTAATCAAAAAGGCCCGAGTCCGATGTGGCGTCGGATTCGGGCCTTGGCTTTTTGTGTTGAAGGACCCTCTTTATCGGGGCCGGTTCTTGAACAAAAAATAGGTTCCTGTGTATCAGCTTAGTGGGACTGACGGGTGGAGTCGTCGCTGAGCAGCTCTTCAAAGATCAGGTGATCGATTTCGGCTTCGTGGCTCCACAAAACCATCAGGGCGACAATTTTTATTTTGTCCAACGAGACCGGGCTTTCGTCCACCGTCATGGCGCTTTCAATCAGGATTTCGCGCAGGTGGGCGGTAAGAGCGCCGGAATTCTGCAAAAAGGTGATGAAACCCATGGCATCAGCGCCCAGCACATGTTGTTCGTGCTCAGAAAAAATACGCTGACTGTTGGGACTGAGTTGAGCCGTAGGCTGACACTGCTGCGAGGTCTCGCCCAGTGCATGTAACCAGCCCAGTGCGTCGTTGATGTCCTCGTCTTCAAAGCCAATAGCGGCCAATTTGTGGGCCAGAACCTCCGCCTTGGGACAGGACTGGGGGTTGTAATACGTCTCGAATAGATAAACCAGGATATCAAACATGGGTATAAGGTTGCCGTCCTAAGTGATTAAAAAAACTGCGTGATTTCGGTAACCAGTGACCAAACTTTACGCTGATTTGCGGTAGGGGGCAAATGGGGTGTTCAGGGGATGGATGGGTCTTGCCTTGCGCATCCAGACTGCTTTTTGCCTGGGTCTGCTCTGGCAGACGCCCTTTGCGGCGGGGCGTCTTTATGATTGAAACATAAATCGATTGTTGGGGCAGAAACTGTCGTTTATTTGAAACCCTGCAAGTGGGACCGCAGCGGTTGAAAGGCCACTAAACTAGCTGGCATCCGCATCCGCATCCGCATCCGCATCCGCATCCGCATCCAGCCTCGGCTCGTGGCTCAACTGTTCGGGCTTGGCTCCGCAGGCAGCGGGAAGCGCTGCGCCCACGCACTGATGGCCTGGCTCCAGAACTCGTCCAGGGTGTTCGCAGCCACGGGAGCAAACCCCAGAAAGGCCCAGACGCGTTGCAGTGTCTCCATAGGATGCTCCAGGTCAAAGGCCGGGGCATGGTTCTGTTTGGAGAGCTTGCGGCCTTGCTCATCGCAGGCCAGCGGCACGTGCAACGTGCGCGGTACAGGCAGGCCCAGGACTTTTTGCAGTACGCGTTGGCGGGCGGTGGAGCTGAGCAAGTCGGCACCGCGTACAACATCGGTGATCTGGCTGTCTGCATCATCAATGACCACAACAAACTGGTAAGCCCAGAGCTTGTCGGCGCGCTTAAGGATGTAGTCCCCTACTTCTTTGGCTACGTCCTGTTGCTGCGGCCCGGCCCAGCGATCGGTGAAGTGTTCCACCCCTTCCGGGACACGCAGCCGCCAAGCACGGATGGCACGGTCTACCGGGATGCCGTGGCGGCAGGTGCCTGCATAGGGATATTCGTGCGAATCCGGCGCGACTGGCAGGGAAGCCGCCAGAATTTCCTGACGGGTGCAGGCGCAGCCGTAGACAAGATCTCGCTCGCGCAGGCCATCAAACACTTCCTGGTAGCGTGCCAGCCGCTGGCTTTGCCAAAGCACCTCGCCATCCCAGCGCATGCCCAGACCTTGCAACTGCTGCATGATGATCTGGTCAGCCCCTGCGACCACGCGTGGCGTGTCTATGTCTTCAATGCGCAGTAACCAGCGCCCGTTCTGGGCGCGTGCATCCAGGTAGCTGGCCATAGCGGCCACCAGTGAACCCTCGTGCAAGGGACCACTGGGACTAGGCGCAAAGCGACCACAGTAAGGGGTAAGGGGCTGGGCGGTCATGAGTCGTTCTTAACGGCAAGAGCCCCTGGACGGGGGCTCTTGTTAGTGCGACTTTACGCCTATTTTTCCAGCCCGGCAATGCGTTTTACACGGGCTGGAAGGGAGGAGTTTCAGCTCTCCATGGTGACCAGTTCTGCGCCCTCGGGCACTTGATCTCCCACGGCAAAGAACAGCTCGGCCACGGTGCCATCAGCCGGTGCCTGAATGGAATGTTCCATCTTCATGGCCTCCATGACCAGTAGCACATCACCCTGCTTGACGCTGTCACCAGCGCCCACGTTCAGGGCAATGATCTTGCCGGGCATGGGAGCGGTCAGACGGCCGCCGTGGGCTTCCTGGCTGTTGGTGCCGGCGCTGGCCAAGGTGTCGATCACGGCCAGAGTCCAGTCCGAACCGGCCTGGGCA
This sequence comes from Alcaligenes sp. NLF5-7, assembly GCF_024266725.1. Classification (NCBI taxonomy): domain Bacteria; kingdom Pseudomonadati; phylum Pseudomonadota; class Betaproteobacteria; order Burkholderiales; family Alcaligenaceae; genus Alcaligenes; species Alcaligenes sp. NLF5-7. The sequence continues at coordinate 1,570,919 of NZ_CP100755.1, read as the reverse complement.
ACTTGTAGATGGTCGCCATCTTGCAGCACCTGGGCGCGATATTCGACCTGATCCAGCCACAGACGTAAGGTCAGGGTTTTGGCCAGACCAGCGGTTGTCTCGGCTTGCCAGCGCAGCACGTGTTGAGCTTCGCCCAGTGTGATCTGCCACTGGTTTTCACGACGTTGTAGTAGTACTTCGTGAGTTTGTTCGCCTAGTTGCAAGGCTACTTTCTGATCGTAGTCTCCGCTTAGACGCCAGGCGTCATGCACCGCCCAGGGGTCGGAGTTGGAGGCTTGTCCGCTCAGACCCTGGTGAGTCAGCACGGCGCAGGCGGCGAAGGCCAGCACAGACGCTGGAACGTCCTGATTGCTGGGGAACAGCGCATCGTGACGGCGTGGGATCAGACCTGTATCCAGATCGGCCTGGGCAAAGGCTTCATCGCCCAGCAGGCGTTGCAGGAAAGTCTTGTTGGTGTGTACGCCGGCCACTTGAGTATCGGCCAGCGTGCGAATCAGGCGACGACGGGCCTGCTCACGATCAGCACCATGGGTGATCACCTTGGCAATCATGGGATCGTAGAAGGGGCTGATGACGCTGCCTTCACGCACGCCGCTGTCGATACGCACATCACCGGAGGTGAAGGACGCATGGGCGGGGTACTGCAAGCTGCGCAGTGTACCGATGGAGGGCAGGAAGTCCTTATCGGGGTTTTCTGCGTAAATGCGAACCTCAATGGCGTGACCATTGATGCTCAGTTCTTCCTGCTTGGCAGGCAAAGGTTGGCCATCGGCCACACGCAGCTGCCATTCCACCAGATCGTGGCCGGTAATCAGTTCGGTGACGGGGTGCTCCACTTGCAGGCGGGTATTCATTTCCATGAAGTAGAAACGTCCGTCCTGCTCGGCAATGAACTCCACCGTGCCTGCACCCACATAGTTCACGGCGCGTGCTGCTGCAATGGCCGCTTCACCCATGGCCTGGCGACGCTCGGGCGTCATGCCGGGGGCGGGAGCTTCTTCAATCACTTTCTGGTGACGGCGCTGTACCGAGCAGTCGCGCTCGAACAGGTAGACGTAGCCACCGTGCTGGTCACCAAAGACCTGAATTTCGATATGGCGTGGCTTGGTGACGTAGCGCTCGATCAGTACGCGGTCGTCGCTAAAGCTGCTGGCGGCTTCGCGTTGGCAAGAGCGCAGGGCTTCCAGGAACGCGCCGGACTCTTCCACAATGCGCATGCCCTTGCCGCCACCACCGGCACTGGCCTTGATCAGCACGGGGTAGCCGATCTGGTCGGCTTGTTTGTGCAGAAAGTCGGGGTCCTGATTGTCGCCGTGGTAACCGGGCACCAAGGGTACACCGGCTTTTTCCATCAGGGATTTGGCGGCGGACTTGCTGCCCATGGCCGCAATGGCTTGAGCGGGCGGGCCTACAAAAATAATGCCGGCTTCTTCACAAGCGCGAGCAAAGTGCTCGTTCTCGGACAGAAAACCGTAGCCAGGGTGGATGGCATTCGCGCCAGTGGCACGGGCGGCTTCCAGAATGGCGTCGATCTTCAAATAACTGTCGCGTGGCTCGGGGCCACCGATGCGCACGGCTTGATCACAAGCACGTACGTGCTGGGCGTCGGCGTCCGCGTCGGAGTAAACCGCAACGGTACGCAGCCCCAGGCTGCGGGCAGTGGCGGCCACCCGGCAGGCAATTTCACCGCGATTGGCTATCAGCAGGGTCTGAAACACAGTGTCTCCTTGTCTTACATGCGGAACACGCCAAAGCGGGTGTCTTCAATAGGGGCGTTCAAGGCGGCGGACAGGCCCAGGGCCAGAACGCGCCGGGTATCCGAAGGCTGGATGATGCCGTCATCCCACAGACGCGCGGTGGCGTAGTAGGGGTGGCCTTCATGTTCGTATTGCTCACGGATGGGGGCCTTGAAGGCTTCTTCTTCCTCGGCACTCCAGGTCTGACCACGGGCTTCCAGGCCATCACGGCGTACGGTAGCCAGCACGCTGGCCGCCTGTTCACCACCCATGACCGAGATACGGGCATTGGGCCAGAGGAACAGCAGGCGTGGGCTGAAGGCGCGGCCACACATGCCGTAGTTACCGGCACCAAAGGAGCCGCCCAGAATCACGGTGAATTTGGGCACGGCCGCGGTAGAGACAGCAGTCACCAGCTTGGCTCCGTGGCGAGCGATCCCTTCGTTTTCGTACTTGCGGCCCACCATGAAGCCGGTGATGTTCTGCAGGAACACCAGAGGCGTCTTGCGCTGGCAGCACAGTTCGATGAAGTGGGCGCCCTTCTGGGCCGCTTCGGAGAACAGAATGCCGTTGTTGGCAATGATGCCTACAGGCATGCCGTGGATATGGGCAAAGCCGGTCACCAGCGTGGTGCCAAAGCGGGCCTTGAATTCATCAAAATCCGAGTCATCCACAATGCGGGCGATGACTTCGCGCACATCGTAGGGTTTGCGGGTGTCGGCAGGGATGATGCCGTTCAGCTCTTGCGGGTCGTAGCGTGGCTCGCGCACTTCTTTCAGCGGCCAGGGCAGTTTTTTCTCGCGGTTCAGGCGGCCTACGCAGCGGCGCGCCAGCTCCAGCGCATGCAGATCGTTTTCCGCCAGATGGTCAGCTACGCCGGACAGACGGGTGTGTACATCGCCACCGCCCAAGTCTTCGGCGCTGACCTCTTCACCGGTTGCGGCTTTGACCAGTGGAGGGCCACCCAGGAAGATGGTGCCCTGGTCGCGCACGATGATGGATTCATCACTCATGGCTGGAACGTAGGCACCGCCAGCGGTACACGAACCCATCACGACCGCAATCTGGGCAATGCCCTGGGCCGACATATTGGCCTGGTTGTAGAAGATGCGGCCAAAGTGGTCACGATCCGGGAACACGTCTTCCTGATTGGGCAGGTTGGCCCCGCCCGAGTCCACCAGGTACACGCAGGGCAGATTGTTCTGTTGGGCAATTTCCTGGGCACGCAAATGCTTTTTGACGGTCAGCGGGTAGTAAGTACCACCTTTGACCGTAGCGTCGTTGCAGACCACCACGCATTCAATGCCTGCAATGCGGCCAATGCCGGTGATGATGCCTGCGCCCGGGGATTCGTTGTTATAGACATCCTGGGCAGCCAAAGGCGAAAGCTCCAGGAAAGGGGTGCCGGGATCAAGCAGACGTTCGACGCGTTCACGGGGCAGCAGCTTGCCGCGACCCACATGGCGTTGCCGGGAGGATTCGGACCCACCCAAGGCGGTTTTCTGTAGCTTTTGGCGCAGATCAAGGATCAGGGCCTGCATGATCGAGGCGTTGTCCTGAAAGTCTTGGGAACGCGGATTGATGCGGGATTCAATAACTGACATGGCGTGCCTGGAAAGAGAACAGAGAAAAGCCCATAAAATCAGCCGGGCCGCAGCCCGGCTGATGAGCTTGTTTTAAACCAGCTCGACGGCCAGGGCGACAGCTTCGCCACCGCCAATGCACAGCGAGGCAATACCGCGCTTGCCGCCGGTCTTGCGCAGTGCGCCGATCAAGGTTGCCAGAAGGCGAGCACCCGATGCACCGATGGGGTGACCCAGGGCGGTAGCACCACCGTGGATGTTGACCTTGTCGTGCGGGATGTTCAGCTCTTTCATGGCAGCCATGGTCACCACGGCAAAGGCTTCGTTGATCTCGAACAGGTCAACGTCAGCCACGCTCCAACCGGTTTTATCCAGCAGTTTCTGGATAGCAGCGACTGGAGCGGTCGTGAACCAGGCCGGTTCTTGCGCGTGCTGGGTGTGAGCCACAATGCGGGCCAGCGGTGTGGCACCCAATTCCTTGGCTTTTTCTTCGGTGGTGATCACCATGGCGGCGGCACCGTCCGAAATGGACGAGGCGTTGGCAGCGGTAATTGTGCCGTCTTTCTTGAAAGCGGGACGCAGCGTGGGGATCTTCTCGGGCATGGCTTTGGTGGGGGCTTCGTCCTTGGCAACAACGACATCACCCTTGCGGCCAGCGATGGTGACTGGCGCAATTTCCCATTCAAAGCTGCCGTCATCGCTGGCTTGGCGAGCGCGGCGCAGCGACTCCAGCGCGTAGGCGTCCTGCTCTTCGCGGCTGAACTCGTATTTGCTGGCGCAATCTTCGGCAAATACACCCATGGCGGTGCCACGGCTGTACGCGTCTTCCAGGCCGTCCAGGGCCATGTGGTCATACACGGTGGAGTGACCGTAGCGGTAACCTTCGCGGCCTTTCAGCAGCAGGTAGGGAGCATTGCTCATGCTTTCCTGACCGCCAGCCACCACCACGTCCACGCTGCCTGCCTTGAGCAGGTCGTGGGCAAACATGGCGGCTTTCAGACCGGAACCGCAAACCTTGTGAATGGTGGTGCAAGCTACACCCTGGGGCAGACCGGCGCCCAAGGCAGCCTGGCGTGCAGGAGCCTGGCCCTGACCGGCTTGCAGCACGTTACCCATGATCACTTCGTCGACCTTGTCGGCCTGAATGCCCGAGCGCTCCATGGCCGCCTTGATGGCGACGGCGCCCAGTTCGTGGGCGGCCAGATCGGACAGGCTACCCATCATGCCGCCCATAGGGGTGCGGGCGATCGAGACGATGACAACGGAATTAGTCATGAAAGACTCCTGGTTGCAAAGAGGAGACCGGCCCGCGTTTGGCAAACTCGTGCAGCTGCCGATCTTTGTTATACGGAAAAATATTTTCGATCCGACCTTGCGTCACTCGCAAGCGGCACTGAGTCCACCATTCAGGCTCCAGCAGTTCTGCATGGTGGGCCATGAAGGCTTTGCGAATACGAGGGTCGGTCAATAGAAAGTAGCCGAATTCTTCGGGAAATACATCGTTCGGGCCGATGGGATACCAGGGTTCGCTGGCCATTTCGGCTTCTTCATTTGGTGCAGGCGGAATGGCGCGAAAGTTCATCTCGCGCATGTGCTGGATTTCGTCGTAGTCATAGAAGACGACGCGGCCCAGACGAGTCACACCAAAGTTCTTGAACAACATATCGCCGGGGAAGATGTCGGCGGCGGCCAGTTCCCGGATCGCCTTGCCGTATTGCTCCACGGCGGCATTCAGGGCGGGGTCGCTGGCTTTGTTCAGATACAGGTTCAGCGGGGTCATGCGTCGTTCAATGTAGACGTGGCGCAGCAGGATGGTGTCCTCGGACTCTTCCAGCAGGCTGGGCACTTCGCGGCGAAGTTCTTCCAGCAAGGCTTCGGAAAAGCGTGCCTTGGGCAAGGCCACCTGAGCGTAGTCCCAGGTGTCGGCCATGCGCCCGACACGATCATGTTTTTTAACCAGCTGGTATTTGCTGCGTACCGTAGCGTGGTCCATGCCCTGCTTTTGAATGCGGTCACGGATCAGCTTGAAGACGTAGGGGTAGGACGGCAGGGTGAATACCGTCATCACCATACCGGCAATACCGGGTGCCAGATCAAAGTGATCGTGCGAGTGCGACAAGTGGTGCAGAAAGTCGCGGTAGAACAGGGTCTTGCCCTGCTTTTGCAGGCCGATGGCAGTGTACAGCTCGGCCTTGGGCTTGCGGGGCAGCAGGCTGGACAGGAAGTCCACATAGGCCGACGGTGCTTCCATATCGACCAGAAAATAGGCGCGGGTAAAGCTGAACAGCGTGGACAGGTCGTCCGTGGTGTGCAGCAAGGCGTCTATATACAAGTGTCCTGATGGGCGATGCAAAATGGCAATCGAAAACGGCAGCACTTCACCCTGATTGATCAGGCGGCCCACCACATAGGCGCCCTTGTTACGAAAGAACAGGGAGTTCAGCACCTGAATCTGGCAGTCCGAGCCAATGCGCGAGCCATAGCCACGTGGCAGACGGCGGCACAGTTGACGCACGGCCATACGAGCCAGCGTGCGCACATCGCGCGGCAGGTCGGCAAAGGGGGCGGCCAGACCGAAGTCGGCCAGCATACTGGTCAGACTGGCTTCCAGACCTTCTTCGGTGGGGTAATAGACCCGATACGAAGGCAGCGCGCCGTCCAGATAATCCGTGGCAACGGCTGGGCGCACGAAAATGAATTCGTTGCGGAAGTAGTGCCGATGCAGCACGCGGCAGGAGACGGAGTTGAAAAAGGTCTCCGCACATTCTGGCTGACGGTGACCCGAGAGCAGGCGTACAAACTCCGCCTTGGCCTGCAACCACAACTGCTGCTGGGCCTCGTCCAGATGGGCCGGATCGGAAGGCGTGGGCTGATGCAAACGCAGATTCTGGCTAAGCATGGCCGCGCATTCGCGCACCCGTGTCGCGTAGTACTCGATACGTTCGCGCGAGAGCTGCTGAATACCATGCCAGTCGCCTGATTCGTACAAAGACTTGGCGCGCTGGGCGCTGTAGCGAAACAGCGCATAGTGGCGATTGAACCCATCCAGCATGGCCTGGGCCACCTGGATAGCCGTCATCCCCGGTTTTTGAACCGGGGTAATGACGGTGGTTTCGCCAAAATCAGGGTTGGACATGCCTTTGCCTTTTTAGGCGGTTTCGGCGAACAATTCGCGGCCGATCAGCATGCGGCGGATTTCACTGGTGCCCGCGCCGATCTCGTACAACTTGGCATCGCGCCACAGGCGGCCTGTGGGGAATTCGTTGATGTAGCCGTTGCCGCCCAGAATCTGGATACCTTCACCAGCCATCCAGGTGGCTTTTTCAGCGCTGTACAGGATGGCGGCTGCGCAGTCTTTACGCACAGAACGTACATGGCCTGCACCCAGACGGTCCAGATTCTTGCCCACGGCATAGCACAGGGCGCGGCTGGCTTGCAGGGTGGTGTACATATCGGCCACCTTGCCTTGAATCAGCTGGAATTCGCCAATGGCCTGGCCGAACTGCTTGCGGTCGTGGATGTAAGGAATCACCACGTCCATGACGGCTTGCATGATGCCCAGCGGACCACCGGCCAGCACGGCGCGTTCGTAGTCCAGGCCGGACATCAGCACTTTGACGCCACCATTGAGTTGGCCCAGCACGTTTTCTTCAGGGACTTCACAATCCTGGAACACCAGCTCGCCTGTGTGGCTGCCGCGCATACCCAGCTTGTCCAGCTTTTGGGCAACGGAGAAACCGGCAAAATTCTTTTCGATCAGGAAGGCGGTAATGCCGCGTGCGCCGGCTTGCAGGTCCGTCTTGGCGTACACCACCAGGGTGTCAGCGTCCGGGCCGTTGGTAATCCACATTTTGGAGCCATTGAGCACGTAGCGATCGCCCTTCTTTTCGGCGCGCAGCTTCATGCTGACCACGTCCGAACCGGCACCGGGCTCACTCATGGCCAGAGCACCGATATGCTCGCCGCTGATCAGTTTGGGCAGGTATTTCTGCTTCTGGGCTTCTGTACCGTTGCGGTTGATCTGGTTCACACAGAGGTTGGAGTGCGCGCCGTAGGACAGGGCCACCGAGGCGCTGGCACGGGAGATTTCTTCCATCGCGATCATGTGAGCCAGATAGCCCAGGTTCGCACCACCGTATTCTTCGCTAACGGTCATGCCCAGCAAACCCATCTCACCGAACTTCTTCCACAAGTGCATGGGGAACTGGTCATCGTGATCCAGTTGAGCCGCTAAGGGGGCAATTTCGGCCTGGGAGAAGTCGGCGACAGCGTCGCGCAGCATGTCCAGGTCGGAGCCAAGATCGAAATTCAGGCCGGGCAGGCTCATGAGACACTCCGTGGAAATAAATGGGTTGTGGAATTGTATTTATATTACGTTTACGTAAACGTCATATATATGGGTTTTCCCTTATCGGGACTCCAACTTCAACTGTTCGCTCATGGTGTGACAGATGTCGAGCTGGTCCTGAATCTCCTGCAAGGTCTGATCCAGGTCCTGCCGCTGACGCTCCAGGCGCAGGCGGTGCTCGTTCAGGACTTCCTGATAGTGCTTAAGCTGGGAGGCCGTGTCCATCGGGGATTCATACATATTGATCAGCCGCAGAATCTCCGATAACTGCAGCCCCAGGCGCTTGCCACGCAGAGCCAGCTTCAGGCGGGCACGATCGCGGGGCTGATAAATGCGCTGTGTACCTTGGCGCAGCGGGCTCAAGATCCCTTGGTCTTCATAGAAGCGCAGGGTACGAGGCGTGATGCCAAACTCGTGCGCCAGATCCGATATTGTCCAGGTTGTCGTTGTCATTTTTAGTGTGATTTACGTAAACGTAAACTATCATGCCATAGAGCTAGAGAGGGAACTAGGGCCTTTTAGTATGGACAGCCCTTACGCCCTACAAGAGCCATTCATTGGAGCGAGCATGAATCCTAACGAACAAAAATTGAATTATCCCTGGGCAGATACCCTGCCCCCAGCGGGTGGCAGCCTGGAAGTCGCGCCGGGGGTGCGTTGGCTGCGTATGCCTTTGCCTTTTGCGCTGGATCACATCAATTTGTGGCTATTGCGCGACCAAATCGAGGGGCGCGAGGGCTGGACCATTGTGGATTGTGGCGTCGCCCGTCCCGAAGTGCGCGAACTGTGGGAACAGGTCTTCCAGAGCGAGCTGGAAGGCTTGCCCGTGCTGCGCGTGATCGTTACTCACATGCACCCGGATCATGTCGGTTTGGCGGACTGGTTGTGCCAGCGCTGGAATGCACCTTTGTGGATCAGCATGACGGACTACGCGACCGCCAGGCTGTGGTCGGGGACAGGTGGACGCCAGACTGGCGCGGAGGCCGGTGGCCCGAATGGTGTGGCGGCAGAAGCGCATTTTGTCCGTCACGGCCTGCAAGATGAGAAAGCCCGTGAACAGATTCGCAGCCGTGGGGATTACTACCCTTCGATGGTGCCTTCGGTGCCCGAGCGTTTTGTGCGCTTGATGGATGGTCAGCGTGTGGTGATTGCCGGTCGCCCCTGGCGTTTGATCGTGGGCTACGGCCATGCTCCCGAGCATATGTCCCTGTATTGTGAAGAACTGAAGGTGCTGATCTCCGGTGACATGCTTTTGCCGCGTATCTCCACCAATATCAGCGTGTTCGATACCGAGCCCTTTGCGAATCCCTTGCCTTTGTACCTGAACTCCCTGCTGTCCTATCAGGATCTGGCCCCGGATACTTTGGTGTTGCCTTCGCATGGCAAGCCTTTCCGTGGCATGCACGAGCGCATTCGTCAGCAGCAGGAACATCACGCCGAGCGTCTGGAAGAAGTGTTGGAAGCCTGTGCCCAGCCCTGTACCGCCGCCGATATTCTGCCTGTGCTCTTTCATCGCAAGCTGGACTCGCATCAGATGACCTTTGCCATGGGCGAGGCCATTGCTCACCTGCACGCCTTGTATTTTGATGATCGTTTGCGTCGTGAGATGGGCGAGGATGGGGTTTACCGTTTCCAGCGCATTTAAACACTGGGGCGCCTCTTAATAAGAAGGGGCAATATAGCGACTGTTGGCAGAGGCGACCGGGCCCGCTGGCCTGTGGTAGCGTAGAGCTTTTCTTGCTACCGCCTGCCAACACTATGAGCTCTGATCTCGCCCTGGACACCGCCTTGCAACATACGGGTCTGGCCCCGTTCGATCCGCATACCGATGCGGCGCCGGTGGCCGTGCCCATCATGCGCACCAGTACGGTGCGCTTTCGCAATCTGGACGCTTTGGATCGAGCCCAGGCGGACAAGGCAGATCCTGAAAAACGCTCGGTTACCTACGGGCGCTCGGGCATGGATACCCACGCTGCACTGGAGCAGGTGTTCTGTCAGCTGGAATCTGCCACCCAGGCTTTGCTGGCACCGTCCGGCATGGCAGCGATTACCTTGGGTTTGCTGGCACTGCTGGATTCTGGCGATCACGTGCTGATTGCTGACAGTGCTTATGGTCCGGTGCGTTATCTGGAAAAGACCGTGTTGCGCCGGATGGGCATACAGGCCACGTTCTGTGCACCGACCCCCGAGGAAATGGCCCGTCATCTGCAGGACAATACCCGCATGGTGTACGTGGAGTCACCCGGCTCCTTGTTGATGCAAATGCTGGATATGCCCGCCTTGGCGGAGTTTGGTCGCAAGCACGATTTGCTGCTGGTTACTGACAACACCTGGGGCTCGGGCTATATCTACCGTCCCTTGGAATTGGGTTTTGACGTGTCTATCGTGGCTGGGACCAAGTATGTGGCAGGCCACTCCGACTTGATGTTGGGTGCTGTCATGTCTGCAGATCCAGCAATCAACAAACGCTTGCACGACAACCACTATGCGCTGGGTTTTTCCATCAGTGCCGATGACGCCTGGTTGGCCTTGCGCGGTGTGCGTACCCTGCCTATTCGTATGCGTGAAAGCGCCGCCAATGCGCTGGCCGTGTGCCAATTTCTGGATAGTCGCCCTGAAGTTACCCGTATCTATCATCCCGCTTGGCCACAAGATCCTGGCCATGCCTTGTGGCAACGTGACTGCACCGGCTCTAACGGCATGTTGTCGGTGCAGCTACGACTGAACAATGCGCAGGCACGCGCATTCGTAGATGCCCTGACCCTGTTTGGTATCGGCTTTTCCTGGGGTGGTTTTGAAAGCCTGGTGCAGTTGGTGGATACGGCGTTTCTAAGTGGTCATAGCTACTGGCAGGACAGCCAGGACAGTCTGGTGCGCCTGCATATCGGTTTGGAATCGACCAAAGACTTGTGCGCTGACCTGACGCAGGCTTTTGAGACGGCGGCGCAGGTTTAACGCTTTAACTGACTAGTCAGGCAATGCACAAACCCTGGCTTAAATGAGCCAGGCTTGCACTGACTTTGGGCAGCAGCTGTCGGCCTATGGGCCAGATCAGACTCAGCGGTAGCCCCTCGGTATCGAGTTGCGGCAGCACGGCGATCAATTCACCGTTATCCAAATGCTCCTGCACCAGCCAGGTGGCTAGCTGAGCGATGCCGCCGTGTGCCAATACAGCCATGATCTGGGCCTCGGCATTGCCTACGACCAACCCCCCTCTTTGTTCCTGTCGTTCTGTCAGGCCGTTGTCATGCAGGATGCGCCAGGGGCCGGTACTGCCATCGGCCCGACCATATAGAACCTTTTCGTGGTGCTGCAGGTCGGCTAAGGCTGAGGGGACCCCTGCACGGTTCAAATAAGTGGGTGAGGCGCAGAAAATCAGGCGCTCGCGGCCTAGATGCTGATAGCCCAGGTGGGGTGAGTCCGGTGCCGGACCACCAATGCGCACGGCCAGATCGATGCCTTCTTCCACAACATCCACAAAGCGGTCTGACAAGGACAGGTGCATGTCCAGACGCGGGTATTGCTGTCGGAGCTGCAGCAACAAGGGCCATACCTTCAAGCGCCCGAATGTGGCCGGGGCATCAATACGCAGCTTGCCTAGCGGGGCCTCATGACGAGAGGCCAAGGATTGCTCGGCCTGTTCCAGTTCAGACAGAACGCGTACGCAACTGTGATAGAACGCCGTACCGGCATCGGTCAGCGCCAAGCGCCGGGTACTACGCTCCAGCAGGCGTGCACCCAGGCGCTCTTCCAGACGAGCCACGCTTTTGCTGATGGCTGAACCGCTCAAGTTCAGCGCCTGCCCGGCGGCGGTAAAACTGCCGGCATCAACGCTGGCGACAAAAGCGGCGATGCCTTTCAGTCGTTCGGATGGGATCATGGCGAATCTATTCTGGAATATTTGTCATTAATAGGAGGAAAATTTACCAGAGATAGGATCTATAGTCTTGAATAGACTGGGGTTTCCTTGATTGCTGGAAGTTGAAGATGTCTACCCTGGTCCACTCAAGCCGGCCTGCCCATGCAGGCAGTGCCTTGGCAGTCGTGATTCTGGCTGCAGCCGCCTTTGTTATTGTCACCACCGAATATTTGATTGTTGGCCTGTTGCCCGCCTTGTCCCGAGATTTGGGAATCTCAATCTCCCTGGCAGGGCAGTTGCTGACCCTGTTTGGCTTTACCGTGATGCTGTTTGGGCCGCCCCTGACGGCCCTGTTGGCGCATGTGGCGCGCAAACCCTTGTTTATCAGTATCTTGCTGCTCTTTGCGGCAGCGAACGCTTTGGCCGCTGTGGCCCCCAATATCTGGGTTCTGGCTTTGGCGCGGTTTTTGCCAGCCATGGCCTTGCCCGTATTCTGGGGCATGGCCAGTGAAACAGCGGGCCGTCTGGCGGGACCGGAAGCCGCGGGGCGAGCCGTCTCCAAAGTGTATTTGGGCATTTCAGCCGCCCTGCTGTTTGGCATTCCTTTAGGAACGCTGGCCGCTGACACAATGGGCTGGCGGGGAGCGTTCTGGATGTTGGCGGCCTTGTCCTTGTTGATGGCCTTGTTACTGGCCGCGTGGATGCCAGCAGTACCGGGAACGGCACGCGTGCGTTTGGCTGAACAAGCCCGCTTGCTGCGCGATAGCCGAGTCATGGCACATATTGCCTTGTCGGTATTGGTCTTTACCGCCATGTTTACCGCCTATACCTATCTGGCCGAGGTGCTGGAGCGTGTCATGCAGGTGCCTGCCGCTTGGGTGGGTTGGTGCTTGATGGGCTTTGGCGCGATAGGGCTGGTGGGCAATTACTGGGGCGGACGTCTGGTGGATCGGAGTGCCTTGCGCAGTACGGCTTTGTTTGTCGTCTTGTTGGGCGTGGCGATGAGTCTCGCGGTGATGGGGGCTTCGTCCTTGTATCTTTGGGTACCTGCCTTGGCCTTGTGGGGGCTAGCGTATACCGCGCTGTTTCCGGTGTGTCAGGTACGAGTCATGCAGACTGCGCCGCAGGCTGAAGCCCTGGCAGGAACCTTGAATGTGGCGGCAGCCAATGCGGGAACCGGTTTTGGGGCGATTCTGGGTGGAGCGATGATTGCGCAAAGTGGTTTGCTGGCTGCTGTGTTAACGGCGGCGATCCTGGCCTTGTTGAGCGGTGTTCTGGCGATGCTCTGGAGACGACTACGCGCTTGATCGGGCGAGGTTGAGGTTTATGCCTGGGAACCGCAAGCGGAAACGCCAAGGGCCCTCAAAACCGGAACGAATCCAGTCTTGAGGGCCCTTGGCGGTATGGCTCTGCCAGATCGCTAATTAGCGATTAGTGACCATCTTCACCAGCTCTTGAGCTTTGGTGATGCTTTCGTCGTAACCATTGGCCAGTGCAGGTGAAGTCACAAACTTGCCGCCCACGGCCAGGCTAGGTGTGCCCTGGATCTGGTAGGTGTTGGACAGTTCGTTGGCTTTATTGGCCTTGGTCTGCACACCAAAGGAGTTGAAGGTCTGCTCGAAGCGAGCCTTGTCTACGCCTTGTGCGGCTGCCCAGGCCGTGATGGTCTTGGCATCAAAAATGCGCTCACGTTTCTGGTGGATGGCTTCAAACACCTTGGGATGCAGGTCCAGACGGTCCATGGCTTCCAGGGTGTAGTACAGCTTTTGCAGATCAGTCATGCCGGCATTGAAGGCAACAGGCACACGGCGCAGTACGACGTTGTCTGGCAGGGTTTTGGACCAGGCTTCGACCTTGGGTTCCAGGATGGCGCAGTGTGGGCAGCTGTAGGAGAAGAACTCCAGCACTTCGGTTTTACCGACGCTGTCCGAGGGCTGAGCCGCAGGCAGGGTAACGTAGCCTTGGTCGGCTTGTTGAGCCAGCGCGCTGGTGGCGGGCAACAAGGTCGCCCCAGCCAAGAGACTGGCACCGACCAGGGATCGTACAAACAATGCGTTCAGCTTCATGAATCAATTTCCTTAATGGGGAAGATGAGGTCTATGACCTGTGCAATGGCGGAAAAGTTCACCTTGGGGCTGCCTTTGGCACAAATTGCTTAGGGCCGGACCACCGAAGTATCAATTTTTTCCTCGGCCAGACGGCTGCGTGCCCGGTTCATTTCGTCTATGCCCTTGAAGGGGCCCATGCGTACCCGGTTCACCGTGCTGCCATTGACCTGTGCACTTTGCACTGAAGCGTCAAAGCCTAGCATCAACAAGCGGGCCTTCATGGCTTCGGCGTCCGCATTGTTGCGAAATGCGCCTGCTTGCAGGTAGTAGGGGGTGGAGGTGGTGGCTGGCTTGGTCGCCGCCGGGGGCGCAGCCGGAGCTGGTGTGGCGGGTTTGCTGGTGGCCGGTGCCGGGGTGCTTGGAGCGGCAGGCGTTGTGGCCGGAGGCGTTACCGCAGGAGCGGTATTGCGGGTCTCTGGCTGGCGAGCTGGTTCCGTACCCATGGCGGGCAAGGTGGCGATCAGATCACCCAAGGCGTCCGGTGCAGCAGGCTTGGACGGGATGCTGGGCAAATTCACGGGGGGCAAGGTCAAACCGGGAATGGTGTCGCCCGGCGGAGGAGTTTGTCCACTGGAGCTGCCATACAGGTCCCGGTTCGGGTCCAGCAAGTCTCGCCCTTCAGGCAAGGCAACGGTAGGTTTGTCCCGGCTGGCCTTGTCCACAAAGGGCATGGGCACTTTGGTGACAAACAGGGCAACGGCGACCGCCGCGCCCAGACCCAGAATCAGGCCAATCAGAATGCCGGTATACGTACCGCCGGAACTACTGGATTTTTTACGTGCTCTTGCCATATCTGCCTATGGGTTTACATACGTTCGGGTGCGGACACACCCAGCAGGTTCAGACCATTGCGAATGACTTGGGCGCAGGCCTGGGCCAGACGCAGACGGGCCAGACGCAAGGTGGTGTCGTCTACCGACACGCGCTCGGCGTTGTACCAGGAGTGGAAGTCCGCCGCGCAGTCGCGCAGCCAGAAGGCAATGTGGTGAGGAGCCAATTCGCGAGCGGATTGGGCCAGCACATTGGGGTATTCGGACAGGCGTTGCAGCAGGGCGATTTCGGTGGGGGCGGTCAAAGGCGTGATGTCGGCCTGAGGAACCTGATCCAGCAGTTCTGCCGACTGGTTCAACACGGAGTTGATACGGGCATGGGCGTACTGGATGTAGTAAACCGGGTTTTCTTCGCTCTTGGACAGGGCCAGATCGATATCGAATACAAATTCGGAGTCGGCACGGCGCTGGATCAGGAAGAAGCGCACGGCGTCCTGGCCTACCCATTCGATCAGGTCACGCAAGGTGACGTAGCTGCCTGCGCGCTTGGAAATTTTCACTTCCTGGCCATTGCGCATGACTTTGACCATCTTGTGCAGGATGTAGGCCGGGAATTCCTTGGGGATACCCAGACCCAGACCTTGCAGGCCAGCGCGTACACGGGCAATGGTGCCGTGGTGGTCGGAGCCTTGAATATTGATGGCGTGGTGGAAACCGCGTTCCCACTTGGCCACGTGGTAGGCCACGTCCGGCACGAAGTAGGTGTAACCGCCTTCGGAT
Organism: Alcaligenes sp. NLF5-7; assembly: GCF_024266725.1. Classification (NCBI taxonomy): domain Bacteria; kingdom Pseudomonadati; phylum Pseudomonadota; class Betaproteobacteria; order Burkholderiales; family Alcaligenaceae; genus Alcaligenes; species Alcaligenes sp. NLF5-7. The sequence goes on along the minus strand of NZ_CP100755.1, from coordinate 1,555,735 downwards.
TTGCGCATTACGCGGTCTTTGTCGTCGCCTGTGCCCAGTTCCGTGGTGCGCAGCCACAGCGCGCCGTCCAGCTCATAGGTGTGACCGGCGTCGATCAGGGCCTGCACGGTTTTTTCAACCTTGCCGGAGGTATACAGCGAGCTTTCCAGGTAAAAGTTGTCGAACTTCAGGCCGAAGGCTTGCAAGTCCAGATCCTGCTCGCGGCGCAGATAGGCCACGGCAAAGCGGCGAATGTCTTCCAGATTGTCCAGATCACCACTGGCGGTGACGGAAGCACCATCGGCAGCCTGAACGGTTGCGCCGGCCAGGTAGTCGCGGGCGATGTCCAGGATGTAGTCGCCTTTGTAGCCGTCAGCAGGGAATTGCTCGCTGTCGGGCTCGATGCCACGGGCACGGGCATGCACGCTGGTGGTCAGGTTGTCGATCTGGTTACCGGCGTCGTTGTAGTAGAACTCGCGGGTTACGTCGTAGCCTTGGGAGCTGAATACGCGGCACAGCGAGTCGCCCAGCGCGGCTTGGCGGGCGTGGCCCACGTGCAAGGGGCCGGTCGGGTTGGCCGACACGAACTCCACCATCAGCTTTTCCTGAGTAGGAGCAAGGTGACCGAAGCGATCGCCTTGCTCGGCAATGGTCTTCAGGACGGCCTGGTGCGTGGCGGTGGACAGACGAAAGTTGATAAAGCCCGGACCGGCAATTTCCGCGCCTGCCAGCAAAGCGGCGGCGTTCGGATCAGCCAGGAGGGTATCGACGATTTGCTGAGCCAGCTCGCGCGGGTTGCGACCGGCTGGTTTGGCCAGTTGCATGGCAATATTGCAGGCAGCATCACCGTGCGCAGCCACTTTGGGGCGCTCCAGCGTGATGTTGGGTTCAGCCTGGGGCAAGATGGCACGGACGGCAGCCTGGAGGCAGGCGATTAATTGAGATTGTTGCTCAGCAAGCATAGGAAAGGTCTGGATTGGTAGAAAGACAACTGCGGCGTGTGGAACACGCCCCAGATGGAAGGCGCGACATTGGCCCGCCGGATAGCCCCACATGATAGCGTGATTTGACGCCAAATTCTTTTCAAGAAGCCTGTCGCTCCCATCCCAGGTGGTTATGTAACCACGTATCGTAAGCATCCATGTCTACCCAACCCACTTGATTTCCGGGACGGATGCGCCAGCTGTTATGGCGTTTGATCACGGTTTCAATGGATTGTTGGGTAGCCTGCCCCAGACGTGGATGCAGGTCCTGATACATCAGGTTTCGACCCGCTCCGTGATAGTCCACACCCCGCAAACTGCCTTTAGTCAGTCGCAGCCCAGGCAGGCGCATGTCCAGTAATACAGGGTGAAGGACGCTAAGGTCTGTGTGCGCCAGTTCCGCCAGCGTCAGACCCGTCGCCCTGGCCTGCCAATGCATCCAGGCCAGCGCTACCTTATCCAGATCGCTGATGGTTTCTTCGTCTTCATCAGGCAGCACACCGCCGCCAATTTGGCTGTGCGCGCCGATAAAAGGCATTTCCACGGTATTCATGGCCTCTGCCAGGGCGCTTAAAGGGAAGTAGGCGCGGTGTTCATGCATGGCGACGGCATGAGCAACCCAGCTCCAGGCGTCAGACACGCCCAGGCGGTATTGGGAGTTGCTGCCGCCTCCCAGCCCGAACTGGGCCACGGTGTCGAACAGCCCTAAAAAACGGGGCGTGATGCAGGCACGGATGGCGCCGCGCTGCGGATCATTCAGCACAAACCAGCCCTGCTGCACGTGGTCCAGAATTCGATTGGAAAAGTCTCGTGCCAGTGCCGCTCCCCGAGAGAAACCCAGCAAGTCCACGGGTACAGCGCTAGGAGCCGGGCCTTGTTCCTGCATGCGATTCAGAAAATTGTTCCATTGCGACTCCAGAATCTGCCCTGCTCGCCAAGCAGTCAGTGCATCCCAGTTCAGGGTGACTGGATCACCCGGCCCTGCGGCATAATGCACCGCCCCATCCTGATACAACTGCGACAGTTTCCACACATTGCTATTGGTAATAGGAGCCTGTCGTGTGCCATCAAAGGCGAACAGGAGCAGGCCGGTGGGATCAATATGACGCAAAGGCTGTTGCTGTGCGTAACCCACGGCCTGGGTTTGTGGCCAGGGCCCCAACGGGTCCGCTTCCAGATACTGTCCGTGATCGGGTAGATAGGTACGCAAGAGATTGTCGTGCCAGCCGGTAGCCGATTCCGCGTACTGCCCCGGCAGACGTAGATTGAATTCCAGGGTTTCAAGCAAAGGTTCGGCCTGTCCTAAAGGGTTCAGGTCGGCAGCCCAAACCGGCTGGGTTTGCTGATCGCTAATCAGCCGCACAGCTCCCATCAAATCACTATGCAGGTAATACAGCTGCCCTTGTCCGTCTGGCTGATAAACAATCATGCCTATTGGTGTTAGCCCGGCATACAGATAGCGCCGGGAGATGAGCTGGCCGGGTGTAGCTGGTAAATCCAGCTCAGCCATTAATTGCTGGCCGTGAAAGAAGAAGGCACGCTCCTGATTGCCTTGCTGGCGCCAGATGCGTTGGCCAAAGGCATCGTGCCGGTATTCGACCAGTGTGGAGCTTGCTGTTTGCACACGCTTCAAGCGACGGTTGGGGCCGTAGTCCAGATTCAGGTTTCCGACGGCTTTCGCCGTGCCGGAGGAAGAACGCTGAATGGAGGCGGCTGGCTTCGGGTGGCGTGCAGCAAGGCCACCGTTGTGGCTCCAGGCCAGCCACTGTTCGGGTTCTGTCTGGTCCTGGCGGAAAGCGATGAGCCGGCTTTGGGCGTCGTAGTGCAATAGCCAATGACGGGTTTGCTGTAGCAGCGGGTATTCATGACGATCCTCCAGCACCCTGCCTTGGGCATCCAGACGGCGGGCTTGTGTCCAGGCAGGTTTGCCATCCGGCTGCAAAAGCATCAAATCCACCGCTTGCCCGGTACTGTTCGCATGGCTGATCAGTTGAAGGCCATTGCCCCAGGCATAGCCCACCTCTTGTGCGTGGATCACGGTCTGGCTTTGCCCGGTTTGCTTGATCCACTCCAGAGACAGCAATCGTCCGTTTTTGTCCCAGTGATAGCGTAGCTGGCCACCTTCCGGCAGGGTGTGCCGCGTCAGCTTGCGCTGCTCGTCGTACTCAAAGCGCTCGGTCCAGCGTTGGCCGGGACTATGGCGGCGTTCCAAGCGGCGCTCTTGTAGTAAACCGGCCCGCAATTTGAGCCATTGCGTTTCTGTTGGATGAAGAATGCGCAGCGCGCCAGGCCCGAGCCAGTCCAGCTCACTGCGTTCAGTGTCCTGACCTTGTTGATGTTCAAGACTGCTCAGGCGTCCCTGTTGGTCGTACTGAATTTGGAGCGCGCCTCCTTCGGCATATTCGAGGTGCGTCAGTTTGCCATTCGGGTTCCAGCGCCGTGTTTCGCTTCCATGCTGGCTGGTTGCCCAACTTTGCAAGCGCCCTTTTTCATTCAGCTCCAAACGTAATGCTCCCCAGCCGCCCTGCCTTTTCTCCAGTCGAGAGAGCGTTCCATTTGCCCGGCGTTGCGCTGTCCAAGGTCCGGCCTGCAACCAGCGCCCTTGTGGGTCATATTGCCATTCCGTGCTGTGGGCCGGACAGTCCCTACACAAGCGGCTTTCCAGTTTTTGTAGCCGCTGCAGGCCTTGATGGTCTCGGTAATGGAAGCGATGTCGCTCCGTACCTATGGACCATTCGCTCAGACCCGGCTCATAGCGTGCCGTCCAGTCTTGCTTGAAGGCGTGGGAGATCAACCTATTGACTCGGCCTTGGGCGTCGTACTCCCATTGTTGGACTGGCTGAGGGGCTTGCCCCGGTGCTTGCAGGCTGCTGCCACCCAAACGGTGCGACCAAGCTGCGGGGGCTGGATGATAGAGGCGTTGCATGCCGTCCGGACGGCTGACGCTGGCCAGCCAGATTTGTTGATCCTGCTGTTCCAGAAGCAAGCGAAACGGCCCGGCCGGGGTTTTAATATTGATAGCCGTAGCCGTAGCCGTAGCCGTAGCCGTAGCCGTAGCCGTAGCCGTAGCCGTAGCCGTAGCCGTAGCCGTAGTTGCCTCCGTCGTCGCTGCTGCTACTGCGGCCGTTCCCGCTGCCCTTACCGCCCTTGTGACATGGGTCAGGGAACTGGTTTTAGTTTGGGATAGAACCTGTCCTGAAACCTGAATTTGAGTTTGGTTTTGTCCTGGTTCTTTGCTCTGTTCCAGCCCTGGTAGCAACACCGTCTTTTGCGCTTGGCTTTCCCAGTCAAACACCAGCGCTTGGCCCAAATGATTACGCACAGTGTTAACCGCATACGCCTGTGGATGCGTACCTGCAAAACGTTCTATATCCAGCCACTGCTGAGTAGATATACGCACATGGATTAACCAGCCCTGCTCATCAAACCGCAGAATCAAACCATTCGGCCCTTGCCAGAACCAGCCCGAACTTTGCCGCTGTGCAGGTGGGTACAAGCGCGTTTGTCTTCCATCCGGCATGAACAAGGCATGGCCTTGCTGCCGCAATTGCAGGTCGTAATTCAAGGCCCAGCCAGTTTGCCCAAGTGTCGGTGTGGGGTTTTGCCCCTGCCCATTCCAATGACGCTGTAATTGCAGCAAAGGCCAGGCCTGGCTTAGCGGCAGGTCTGTATCACTTTGGTATTTTTGTCCGCTGAGCAAATCCACGGGATTGAGCAAACCCATATCCGTTGCGGGCTCGGCCTGTTCTCCCAAGGCGGCCGCTGGTGCGCAGCGGGTGGAAGATGGAGGCAATGGACATTCAAGCGAGCTTTGTGACCAGACCAGGGACGGCAAGGTGGTCAAGAGCAAGATTAACCATGGCAGAAACGCGGCAGGCATGAAGGACTCTCCAAGACGGGGAAAATCCTGCTATCTTGCAGGGGTGTGTATCCTGAAAGTCGAATCGGAAACACAAAGATCCATAAGGAGAAACCGTATGCTAGTCGTCTTTAAAAGCAAAGCCGCCGCCGATGTTCTGATGTTCTCTGAGCATGCCATGCCTATTCTCCGGGCCGCGGGGCGTTCCTATCCTGATGGTTTGCCCGAGCGTGGCGTGTTCACGGCAGAGCAACTGTCCGAAGCTATTGGCAATATTGAGCGAGCGATCGGGCAGGACCGGGAAAACAAGCATTCGCCCCACGAGGACGAAGACGATGAAAAGGAACACCCGATTTCACAGGCTGTGAGTTTCAGCCAACGCGCCTATCCTTTGCTGGATATGTTGCGCCAGGCGAATAACACTGGCGTGCCGGTGATGTGGGAACCGGCTGATAGCTCCTGGTAGTTCCTGGAATGTCGGCCTGCCGACAATTTGGCAGGCCTTCTTTGCTTAAGCTCCAAAGTTGATCTATTTTTTTTCGGAGATCGTCTATGAGCGCTATGGTGCTTGTGATCTTTAGTCCTCGCCAGCACATAGAGCTGGTCACTCCTATACAAACCATTGACGCGGACAGCGGCAAGCAATCGCGTGACTGGTTTGATCGCACCTGGCAAGAGCTTGGCTGTGAACCCCTGCGGGCCAGCGGCAAAGTGCTGTTGCTGGACAAGATTATGGGCGTGGCCGATGCCCTGGGTTACACGCTGCTGTCGCAAGACGATGAGCGCGCCCAGGAATTTGCACGCCATTGCTTGCAAGCGGTGGGCTCCATGCAAGTTACTGTGGATTTGCCGGGTTTGGCGGTCACGTACTGATCTGCGGCAAGGCAAACGAAAACCGGCTCTTGGGCCGGTTTTTTTTCTTTCTGATTCTTCGGCAAGGGTTGCCGTGTGTGCTGTGACACTCTTATCCTTGCCTGCACCATCTTCAACTTCTTCCTTCCCAGCGCCATGGATCTGAACACGCTAGAAAAGTACCTTGATGCCTCACCTGTGCTGCAAGAGCATAAACAGTATTTCCTGGACCTGGCACAACCGGCGGTTGCCATCCGTTTGGGGCAAGGCCAGGGTCAGCCTTTGCAAAGCCGCTTTGGTGGTCAACCTATGGTTCCTCCAGGCTTTACTTGGCCCGAGCATCCGGACGGTGAATATTTATTTGTCGGCCAGATCAATTTTGCGGAGCTGCCGGAAGGACCGGATCGCCCAGCGGACTTGCCCACGAGCGGGCTGCTGTCGCTGTTTTACGGTATGGATCAGGAAGACGTCATTTTCTGGCGCGATGAGGACTATCTGAAGGCTTTTTACTGGCCGGACACCACTGATTTTCACGAGCTTCAGGCCCCTCATGACTGGGGTACAGCAAGTCGGGAAGTGCTGTTCGAAAACTGCATTGATATTCCTCGCCATGAAGAGCTGCGCAAGGATTGGCCAGTGGATATGGACGAGCTGTATGACTGGTTTGAGGAGCTGGAAGAAAGCGGCGACTTGCCGCGCGACTATCTGCTGGGTCGTCCCTCTTGGGACAGTTTGGGCTATGACCCTACGCCGACGCAGGACGAGTATCCCAGTCAGTCGCCATGGCGTTCACTGCTGACCTTGCAGTCCCATGATGATTTGAACTGGTGCTGGCAAGATGGTGCCCGCTTGATGGCCTTTATTGAAGAGGACAAGCTGCGCGCCAAAGACTTCAGCCGTCTTCAAGTGGATTGCGGCTAAACAGGGGGCAAGCTCCGTGTGGTGAGATTGGCCGTTTAGAGGCATATTGGCACAGCCATTTGTACTGTGCCACGAGCATTGGTTTTACGCTCTGGTGCCGAACAGCCGAACAGCCGAACAGCCGAACAGCCGAACAGCCGAACAGCCGAACAGCCGAACAGCCGAACAGCCGAACAGCCGAACAGCCGAACCAACCGGGCTATTCAAACTGACCAGGTCCAGTCCGACCTGGCCCAGTCCGGTTTACCTACGGCGGGGGGCCACAATCTAATGGCCCGCCCACGAAAAACCCGCCTTGTGGGCGGGTTGCGGGCAGAGCGACGATAAGCCGGGCTGCGAAAGCGGGTCAGGCGCGGTTATGGTGAACCGGGCGGGCGCTTGGGTGGGATCACCACCCAAGTCGCGACATGAAGACGGTATTAAGCCGTGGTGGCTTCAGCTTCTTGCTGGGCGATGGTGTGGCGGTTAACCGCACTCAAGATCGCCAGGAAGGAGGAAGTCACGATGTCGGCGTGGATGCCCACACCAAAGCCCGATGGGCTGTCGCCGATACGCATTTCCACGTAAGCGGCAGCGCGGGTTTCAGCACCGGAACCGATGGCGTGCTCGTTGTAGTCCATGATCTTGATAGACAGATCCAAGGCATTCACAAAGGCAGAGATCGCGCCTTCGCCCGAGCCCTTCAAGGTGCGAACCTGGCCGTCGTGCTCCACATCCACTTCAATCGTGAATTGTTGGCCGCTGTCAGCGTGAGGCTGGCTGATGATGTTGTGCTTGAGCAGCTTGTAGTGCTTCTTGCAGTTCAGGTATTCAGATTCGAAAATGCCGTACACATCTGCAGGCGTCACTTCCTTGCCGGAAGAGTCGGTGACGCGCTGAATGGCGCGGCTGAATTCGATTTGCATGCGGCGTGGCAAGACCAGACCGTGCTCTTGTTCCAGCAAGTAGGACACACCGCCCTTGCCCGACTGGCTGTTGACGCGGATCACCGCATCGTAGCTGCGGCCCAGATCGGCCGGGTCGATAGGCAGGTAAGGGACTTCCCAGATTTCGTCGGCTTTTTGTTGAGCCAAACCTTTCTTGATGGCGTCCTGGTGGGAGCCGGAGAACGCGGTAAAGACCAGGTCGCCTGCGTAAGGGTGGCGTGGGTGCACGGGCAACTGGTTGCAGTACTCGGCGGTGCGACGCACTTCGTCGATGTCCGAGAAGTCCAGTTCAGGGTCCACGCCCTGGGTGTACAAGTTCAGGGCCAAGGTCACCAGGCAAACGTTGCCGGTGCGCTCGCCGCTACCGAACAAGCAGCCTTCGATACGGTCCGCGCCAGCCATCACAGCCAGTTCAGCGGCAGCGACCGCAGTGCCACGGTCGTTGTGCGGGTGCACGCTCAAGGTGACGTTGTTGCGCTGTTCCAGATTGTTGTGCATCCATTCGATCTGGTCGGCGTACATATTGGGCGTGGTGGCCTCAATCGTAGCGGGCAAGTTCAGGATGACACGTTCGTCGGCGGCTGGACCCCAGGCTTTCACGACGGCGTTGCACACCTCCAGAGCAAATTCGGGCTCGGTAGTGCTGAACACTTCGGGCGAGTATTCGTAACCCCATTGGGTTTGCGGATACTTGGCCACTTCGTTCTTGACCAAGCGTGTACCGGTCAAGGCAATTTCCTTGATCTCGTCCTTGCTCAAGTTGAAAACAATCTTGCGAAAGGCGGGGGCACAAGCGTTGTACAAGTGAATGATGGCGCGTTTGGCACCGGCAGCCGCTTCAGCCGTGCGCTTGATCAGGTCTTCGCGCGACTGCGTCAGGACGATGATGGTGACATCTTCAGGAATGCGGTTTTCGTCGATCAGCTTGCGAACGAAATCGAAGTCGGTCTGCGATGCGGATGGGAAACCGACCTCGATTTCCTTGAAACCGATTTTGACGAGTTGCTCGAAAAAGCGCAGTTTGCGAGCCACGTTCATGGGCTCGATCAGGGACTGATTGCCGTCACGCAAGTCCGTGCTCATCCAGATGGGCGCTTTGGTAATGCGCTTGGAAGGCCAGGTGCGTTCAGCGAAGTCGCGATCAAAGGCGACAAAAGGACGATACTTTTGAGAGGGGTTTTTCAGCATTGCCATGGGGATACCTGTCGGACAAAAAGTGTTGATTACTTCTTGCCGTCACCAGCGATTGCAGCATTTACGTAGGCCGGTGGCGGCACAAATGACGTAGATGTGGCTGAGTATTGGCTGCCGAACTGCCACGGGACACTAGGCCCGGCAACCGGACGCTAGTAGTAGCAGCTGGGATAGGCTGGAGGCAGGGGCCGAAGAACGGCCTTCACGCACGGAACGCGACAAGGCTGCTTCAGCGGCGGGGCTGAAACCTTGGCAGGCGTAGGAGAATTGGCGTGCGTGAGTCATGACCGTTAGTCAAACACAAAAAAAACAGGAAGGCAAGCTTTAGGCTTGTGGCTCGTGACGTTCGTAGTCGGCTTGCAGCAGGCGGCTTTGCTGCTCGGCCAGTTCGATTTTGCTAAAACGTCCGGAGCGCAACTCGCTATGGGCTCGTTGTAAATCGCCCACAGTCAACGGGCTGCGCTGGTCGGGCCAGCACCACAAAATCACTTCACGGGCCGGACGGCTGAGCGATCGGGCCAGTTGAGCCACCGTGGACTCGTCGATAATGCGTTGCTGGTTGCGTCGCATGACCCCTTGTACGAAGCCATACAAAAGATAGGCAATAATGAGGGTTATGACGCCCACTACCGTCCACCAGAAAAACGGGTTGTACTGCTTGATCAGCGCCAGGTTTTGAATGCTCAAGGCCTGCAGGCCGGAGTAATCCAGGCCACGCCCAAAGCTGATAAGACGGTTGAGCAGGTCCCACCAGATAATGGCGACCACGATAGTGACTACGGTGCAGATAATAGTGGCCGTGGCGCACAGCTTGAACAGTGTGCTGCGCAGAGCCTGACTATCGTTGGCGGTGGGTGTCTGGGCGTTGTCAGTTTTCATGGAAACGATTGTACCTATGCTTACGCGTCAGTCACTAGATTTACGCCAGCAGCAAACGCTGGTTTTGACGCCGCAATTGCAACAGTCTATTAAAGTGTTGCAGCTATCGGGGGCCGAGCTGGAGCAGGAGTTGGCTCAAGCTTTGCTGGATAACCCCTTGCTGGAACGTCTGGACGTGCAGACGGATGTCGCCGCCGAGCCATTGCCCGAAGCCGCTTCGGGCGAGGCGGAATCCTCGTGGGCGAGCCTTGAGTTTCCCAAACATCAGGGAGATTCGGACGACCCTGACTGGACTCCCGAATCGGCCATTGCCCAGGACCTGGCTGCTTATTTAAGCGAGCAGCTGGGACTGTTGCGTTTGAGCGACCGTGACCGCGCTTTGGCCCAGTTATTGATCGATGAGCTGGACGATAACGGCTACCTGCCCGTCTCGCTGGAAGAGGTGCTGGACTGCCTGCCCGACGAGCTGGATATTGATGAAAGTGACTTGCGCTGTGCGCTGGCCCAGGTGCAGTCTCTGGACCCGGCCGGTGTCGGTGCGCGGGATCTGGCCGAGTGCCTGGACTTGCAACTGATGCAACAGGCTCAGCAATTGGAACCTGCCTTGCTCGACTGCGCCCGCTATCTGGTGCGCGAGCATGTCGGAATTCTGGCCTCTCCCAGTCAGTTGCGTCAGCGCTGTGCCGGCCGCTATTCGGCCGAGCTGGTCGAGCGCGCCCATCATCTGGTCTTGAAGCTGGACCCCAAGCCGGGGCGGGCCTGGACGCAGGACGTCTCGGCTTATGTGGTACCCGATGTGCTGTTGATTCGCGGCAAGGACAATTGGCAGGCGGCCTTGAATCCCCTGGCTGTGCCACGCCTGCAATTGGTGAATCTGCACGATTACGAAATTGAAGCGCACCCTGCCTTGCTGGCAGAGCGCCAAAAAGCGACCGGCTTGCTGCGCAGCGTTAACAGCCGTTTCGTGACGATTTTGCGGGTGGCTCAAGCGATTGTGCAGATGCAGCAGGACTTCTTCACGCAAGGTGTGTCGGCGCTCAAACCCATGCAATTGGCCGATCTGGCAGCCGAGCTGGATTTGCACGAGTCCACGATTTCTCGTGCAACGCGGCAAAAGTACATGCAAACACCGCATGGGGTGATGGAGCTTAAACAGTTCTTTACCGTGGCCTTGGCCAGTGCTGATGGCAAGGCTGATCTGTCGGCGGCTTCGGTACGGGCACAGATCGCACAGATGATTCGTGACGAGTCGCCAGCCAAGCCTTTGTCGGATCAGCAGATTACCGATCTCTTGCAGGCTCAGGGCCTGACTTTGGCGCGCCGTACGGTGGCGAAGTACCGGGAAGCGGAAGGTTTGGCACCGGCTTCACAACGCAAGATGCGGGCGGCGGCTGGGGTCTAGGAAAACGGGCCACAGCAGGTCAAAGGTTCCTGGCGAGCCTGGCCGAGCAACTCGCAGCCTTGGACGTCAAAACAATAAACAAACAGGGCCTGCGCGCACATATGAACAGGCCCTGCAAAAGCCCTCCTTTGCAGCCATCTGCTCCGTTCAATTAAATAGCCAAGGCTCCTGCTTCTTGCGCTGCTGTTCGTAAGCCCGAATAGTTTCCATCTTTTGCTCCGTCACGCTGACGTCATCCAGCGCTAGCAGCAAACGGCGTCGGCGTTCCGGTTCTATCTGGAAGTGAATGCGCTGATCGGGGCCGATCAACATGCCCGCCTCCAGATCGACCATCCATTCAGCCCAGGGATGATTGGTGGCGGTGACAAACAGGGCATCTACCTGGTCGGTGTTGAGTTGTAATGGCAACAGACCGTTTTTAAAGCAGTTATTGCGAAAGATGTCTGCAAATGAAGTGGCGATCAGCACCGAAATACCCAAATCCTTCAGTGCCCAAACTGCGTGTTCGCGGCTGGACCCGCAGCCGAAGTTCTCGCGTCCGAGCAGAATCCGGGCTCCCTGGGCGTGCGGCTGATGCAGGCAGAAACTGTTGATGGGTTCACGCTCGTCCAGTGGTTTGCCGGGGTAGCCAATGTCCGCGTACCGCCAGTTGTCGAAGGCATATTGTCCAAAGCCAGTGCGCGACAAGGATGTCATGTACTGCTTGGGCAAGATAGCGTCGGTGTCTACATTGGCACGGTCCAGCGCAATCAGGCGCGAGCGCACGGAAGTAAAAGGTGTGTTCATGCGGCGTCCCAGTTACGGATATCGACAAGATGGCCCGCAATTGCAGCGGCAGCAGCCATGGCGGGGCTCATCAGGTGTGTACGTCCCAAGGCGCCCTGCCGGCCTTCGAAATTGCGGTTGGAAGTGGAGGCGCAGCGCTCGCCCGGGTTCAGGCGGTCTTCGTTCATGCCCAGGCACATGGAGCAGCCCGGCTCGCGCCATTCAAAGCCGGCTTGCGTGAATATCTGGTCCAGGCCTTCCTGCTCGGCCTGACGGCGTACCAGACCCGAGCCGGGTACGACCAAAGCTTGCAGCACTGTGCTGGCTACGCGTTTGCCTTTGACCATGGCAGCGGCGCTGCGCAGGTCCTCAATACGCGCATTGGTACAGGAACCGATGAACACCCGGTCTATGGTGATGCCTGCCAACGGCTGCCCGGCCTGCAAAGCCATATAGTTCAAGGCGCGTTGGGCATCAGCTTGTTTGCCCGTGGCAGCGGCTAATGGATCAGGTACAAGCTGGTCGATGGCCGCCGCCATATCGGGCGATGTGCCCCAAGTGACTGTGGGGGCAACCTGCGTGGCGTCGATCAGCAAATGCTGATCGTATTGGCAGCCTTCATCGCTGATCAGCGTGCGCCAGTACTGCTCTGCCTTGTCCCATGCCTCTCCTTTTGGTGCCAAGGGGCGGCCGCGCACATAGTCCAGGGTCTTGTCGTCCACAGCGACCAGACCAATACGGGCCCCCGCTTCGATCGCCATATTGCACAAGGTCATGCGCCCTTCCATGGACAAGGCACGGATGGCGGGGCCGGTAAATTCGATGGCACAGTCCCGTCCTCCATCCGCACCCATGCGGGCAATGATGTGCAGGACCAGATCCTTGGCGGTGCTGGTGGCAGGCAATTCACCTTGCACATCGACCTGCAGGCTGCGCATGCGTTTTGCGGCCAAGCATTGCGTGGCCAGAACATGCTCCACTTCGGAGGTGCCAATGCCAAAGGCCAAGGCCGCAAACGCACCATGCGTGCTGGTATGGGAATCTCCTGCCACGATGCTGGAGCCGGGCAAGGTCATGCCCTGCTCGGGTCCGATCACGTGGATGATGCCCTGGCGCTCGTCATCCAGGCCAAAGTAGCGCAGGCCAAACTCCCGGCTATTGATCTCCATCTGGTCGATCTGTGCCTGCGCCAACGGGTCTTCCAGACGCTGATTGCGGCGGTGCGTGGGCACGTTGTGGTCCACCGTGGTCAGCGCAGTTTCCGGGCGACGCACTTGGCGTCCGGCCAAGCGCAAACTCTCGAAGGCTTGCGGACTGGTGACTTCGTACAACAACTGGCGGTCTATGTAGATCAGATCATGCTCATCGTCTACCGTCGCAACGCGATGTGCATCCCAGAGCTTTTGAAAAAGGGTGCGGGCCGTGCTCATGGTTGGCACACCTTCAAGGCGTAGGCTGGTCCTGCTTTGTGCAGGCGACTTTGAACGGGCTCTTGCGTCAGGGCTGCGATTTCTTCGGCCAAGGGCTGGAGCGCTTCCAGACTCAAGCCTGTTTCCACACCGCTGATTTGGAACATATGGGCCAGATCTTCCAGGCTGGCATTGCCGCTGGCACCGGGGGCGTAAGGGCAACCGCCCAAACCGGCCAAGGCTGCGTCAAACCGACGCCCTCCTTCGCGATACGCGGCCCAGGCATTGGCCAGGGCCAGCCCGCGGGTGTCATGGAAATGGGCGGTGACGCCTTGTTCACCATACAAGCTCAAGGCAGCCTGGGTCAGACGTTCCACATCGGCGGGCGAGCCCATGCCGGTGGTATCGCACAGGCTGACGGAGCTGGCTCCCATGCGTTGCACTTGTTGCATCAGTGCAATCACGTGCGCGGGGGCGACGGCGCCGGAAAAGGGGCAGCCAAAAGCGGTGGACAGGGACACGTTGACTGGCGTTTTGCCCGCCGCTTCCAGCACTTGCTCCAGCTGGGCCAGTGATTGCGCAATGTTCATGCGCAGATTGGCCAGGTTATGCGCTTCAGAGGCCGAAAATACAAAGTTCAGCTCGTCCATATTGGCCGCTAAAGCACGCTGTGCACCGCGCAGATTGGGAACCAGGGCGGTGTAGCAGACTTGGGGCGCGCGCGCGGTCAGGCTAGCCAGCTCGTCGGCATCCGCCAGGGATGGGATGGCTTTGGGCGAGGTAAAGGACGTCAGCTCTATCTTGCGCACGCCGCATCGAGGCAGTGCTTGCGCGATACGCAGCTTGTCCGGCGTAGGCACCCAGCGTGGCACAATTTGCAGGCCGTCACGCAAGGTGACATCAGTTAATAAAACGGTACTCATTCCACGATTCCTTGTTCACGCAGAGCTTGGCGGCGCTCCGGGCTCATGCCCAGTTCTTGCAGGATGCTGTCTGTGTGTTCACCCAACTCCGGCCCCAACCATTGGGTGGCACCGGGACTGCGGCTTAGCTTGGGGACGATGCCGGGTATGGTCAGTTCCTGGCCGTCCTCCAAGGTGTGTTTCTCCAGCATGCCGCGGGCCTGGTAATGCGGGTCATCAAGAATGTCGGCGGCGGTGTAGATGCTGCCGCTGGGGACTTCAGCCTGATCCAGCACGCTCAACACCTCTTCCAGGCTGCGGGCCCCTGTCCAGTCGCCAATCGTCTGGTCCAGCATGGCGCTGTGTTCCACCCGTCCGGCGTTGTCGGACAGGTGCGGATCGCTGGCCAGATCAGGACGGTTCATGGCCTGCATCAGACGGATGAAAATGGCGTCACTATTGGCGGCAATCACTACCCATTTGCCGTCGCCGGTGGGATAGGTGTTGGAGGGGGCGATGCCGGGCAGGCTGGCCCCGGTACGTTCGCGCTGATGACCGTTCAGTTGATAGTCTGGAATCAGGCTTTCCATGATGGCAAAGACAGATTCATACAAGGCCACATCAATCATCTGCCCCTGCCCGCCTTCCTGACGTAGATGGTGCATGGCCAGCAGCGCGCCAATCGTGCCGTACAGCGAAGCCAGCGTATCGCCCAGGCTGACACCGGCTCGTACAGGGGGCCTATCCGGATAGCCGGTGCCATAACGCAGGCCACCCATACATTCCGCGATGGCGGCAAAGCCGGGGCGACGGTGATAGGGGCCGTCCTGTCCATAACCGGAGACGCGCACCATGATCAGGCGTGGGTTCAGTGCGTGCAGCGTTTCCCAGCCCAGGCCCCAGCGTTCCAGCACGCCGGGGCGGAAATTTTCAATGACGATGTCGCTTTGCAAGGCCAGTTCACGGGCAATTTCCTGGCCCTCGGGCTGGCGCAGATCCAGCGCAATGGAGCGCTTGTTGCGACTTTGTACGCGCCACCACAGGGAGGTGTCCTTGTGCAACTGCCGCCAGCGGCGCAGCGGGTCGCCCTTGCCGGGCGGTTCGATCTTGATGACATCGGCCCCGAATTGGGCCAGCAGGCTGCCGGCATAGGGGCCGGCAATCAAGGAACCCAGCTCCAGGACTTTGATGCCTTTGAGCGGGGGTTCGGTAAAGCTGTTCTTATCCATTTCTGTTTCCTCCAGTTATTGATTCTGGGATAGAAAAAGAAAGTAGAAAAGCAATCAAATATTATGCTGCCATCGTAAAAAACGTGGATGGAAAATAAAAAAACCCGCATGAAGCGGGTTTTATTTTTTAAAGCGTTCTGGGTAACCAAAGAATGATTTCGGGGAAGATTGTCAAAATCACAATCGCCAAAATTTCCAGTGCCACAAAGGGCAGAGCCCCGCGTGTAATCTGCTGTAGCGATATTTGTGGGGCAATGCCCTTGATCACATACAGGTTCAAACCCACCGGCGGCGTAATGACGGCCATTTCGCAGGCAATAATCATCACAATGCCAAACCATAATGGATCGTAGCCCAGCGCCACAATAACAGGCAGTAAAACAGGTGTGGTGATCAGGATAAGAGAAACAATATCCAGGAACATGCCGATCACAATAAGAAATAGTAGAACGAATATCAGAATGACCCACGCCGGTTGAGACGAAGCCGTAATCAGCGTGACCAGCTTTTGCGGAATCATCAGACGCGTCATGATGTAGCCAAACAGCAGCGCGGCGGCCAGAATCAGCAAAATCATGCCACTGGTGACGGCGGTGGAGCGCAGAATCTGCAAGGCCGTGCGCCAGTTCATTTCCTTGTAGGCAATGGCAATGATGAATGCCCCTGCAGCACCAATGCCGGCCGCTTCTGTCGGAGTAGCAATACCCAGATAGATCGTGCCCAGCACCAGCAGAATCAGCAAGGAAGCGGCCCAGATGTCTTTCAGGGCGGCCAGTTTCTGTGCCCAGGTAACGACTTCCGAATTGCGCGGTGCGGACTTTGGTTTGAATATCGCAACCAGAGCGACATAGATCACCATCATGACGGTGACCATCAAGGCGGGTAGCAAGGCACCAATGAACAGCTTGCCGATGGATTGGTCAGCCATTTCGCCATACAGCACAAAGCCAATGCTGGGTGGAATCAGCAAAGCCAGGGCACCGGCCGCAGCAATCGTGCCGCCAGACAGGCTGGGCGAGTAACCACGCTTGAGCATTTCTGGAATGGCAAAGCGACCAATCGTGGCGGCACCCGCCACGCTGACCCCGCTCATGGCACCGAAAACGGCCGAGCTGCCCACACTGGCTACAGCCAAACCACCGGGCAGGCGGTTCAGCCACAGATAGAACAGCTGATACAACTTGCCGCCGATACTGGTGCGGGCGATGACCTCACCCATCAGAATGAACAGCGGAATGGCGATCAGGGAATAGCTGGCCATGCCGCGGTGCAAGGTGGCGGGAATGACGTCCAGGCCGCCCAGGCCGGATTTCATCAGAATGCCGGAAACACTGGCGACACCCAGTGCGGCAAAAATGGGGGTGCCGATAACCATCAGGATGGCAAAGCAGGCCATCATCAGGCTGAAAATGAGCATGGAATCCATGTCAGAACTCCTTGATGCTGTCGTTGGATTCCACACTGTTCGGGATGAACAGCTGGCGCAGAGCAGCCAGGCCCAGCAAGGTGCCACCCAATGGGATCATGCCGTAGGCAATCCACAGGGGGAAACGCAGCATGGAGGCCGAGCGGTAGTTACGGGCAATCGCGGTTTCCACCACGGAAATACCGGCCCACAGCAGCACCAGGCAGAAGAACAAGATGCACAGCTGCGAAATGCAGGTGGCCAGGCGCTGGCCGCGTGGCGAGAAGCGCATGTGGAAGGCTTCCACGCTGACGTGGCGGTTTTCCAGGTGAACCCAGCCGATGGACAGCCAGGAGCAGACCAGCAGCAAGTACACGCACACTTCGGTGATGTAGATGCTGGGGCTATTAAAGACGTAGCGTGCAATGACGCCGTAGGTGCAGGCAATCATCAGAGCGGCCAGTGCAACTTCGGCCACCAGAATGGCGAGCCGGTTGCTACCGCGCGCAAATGCGCCCAGAAAATGAATAAGTGGATTCATGGTGTCTCCACACGAGGGATGCGCGCCGGCTGGTGGTCCGGCGCGCAGTCACGCGTGATCAGGGCTGGCGGGTTTTTTCGATCAGTTCCAGATAAGCGGGACCGTTTTCAACCTGCTTGCTCCATTCATCAATGGCGGCTTGGGTTTGCTGACGCATTTCGGCCAGTTGAGCGGGCTCAACACGATTGATGGTCACACCGGCTTGCTCGTAGCGTTGCAGGGCCTGGCCTACAAAGGCGTTCACGCGCTCAAACTGTTCTTCGTCGCGCTGGTGGGCGGCCTTGCTGATGATTTCTTGCAGATCAGGTGGCAGGGATTCCCACTTTTTGCGGTTGATGGTCAGCACGGACACATCGATACCGAAGTTGGCGATGGACAGGTACTTGGCCACTTCATACAGGTTGCGGCCAATGCCGGTTAGCAAGGGACGTGGGGTGGCGTCGATCACGCCACGGTCAAAGGCCAGGTACAGCTCGGAAGACGGCATGCCGGTAGGTGAGCCCCCCAGCAGTTGCAGGGCGCGTGCGTCCATGGAGCTGGTCGATGCCCAGACTTTGCCCTTGATGTCCGCGGCCGAGTTGATCGGTGCCTTGCGGCTGTAAAACTCGTACGGGTCCCAAGGGGCCAGGCCCAGCACCACGGCATCGTGGGTGTCACGCAGTTCCTGCTCGGCACCCAGCTTGAACAGACCTTGATCCAGGGCACGCTTCAGGTGGGCCGTGCTGTCAAACAGGAATGGCAGGGTAAAGATGTTCAGCGCTGGCACGGTGCCGCTGGGGTACGTGCTGGTCATGTTGACGATATCCACGTCACCGCGCGACAAGGCTGGCAGCTCCTCGTAGCCATCGAACAGCTGACCGGAGTGGAACACGTTGATCTTGATGCGACCCTGGCTTTCTTTTTCCACGGTCTGAACGAAGTTCTCGATGGGTTTCCAGGCGTATTCGTAGGCCGGGGGCAAATAGGTTGAGAAAGTCAGCTCAACTTCTTGGGCTTGGGCGGGCGAGATGCCCAGCGCCAGGGTGCAGGCGGCCATCGCCGCTGTCAGGGCTTTTTTCATGAGAGTCTCCTGTGGTTTCTTTTTTTGTTGCGCGTTTAAAGCGTGTGTAGATGAGCGATCAAGTCTGCCGAGGGCAGGACTTCGGCGTACTTGCTGGCCATATCGATCAGATTGCTGCGATGTTGGGCTGCCGAGCGGTCAGCCACCGCATCTTCAGCCACGAACGGGGCAAATCCCGACTGCAAGCTGTCCACCACGCTGGCACGCACGCAACCGCTGGTGGTGGCACCGGCCACAATCAGCATGTCGCAGCCCTGATGGGCCAGCAAGGCGGGCAGCGGCGTGCCGTAAAAGGCGGAAGCCTGGGTCTTGTACAGGATGATGTCTTGTTCGGGGTCGTAGTCCAGCCGTGGGTCCAGCTCACAGGCAGTCGAACCACGCAGCAGGCAGCGCAAGGACGAGGCCTTGGTCAGCCACAGATTGGCGTCGGCCAGATGGGCTTCGTAGCCGATGATGGTGAAAATAACGCGACCCTTGCCACGCATGGCGCGAATCAGGGTGTTGGTTTGTTCGATCTGGCTGTCGCAGTTCGAGGCCAGTGGCGTCAAGCCAGGCTCGGTAAAGCCGCGTTGAAAATCGATAACGACCAAAGCCGGCTGTTGCCCCATGGGCAGGGTGCCGTCAAAGCCCCCTTTCAGATTGTCGCTGTCGCGCATCTTGTTTCTCCCCTCACTCTCTATTCCTGACTTAAATAATCAGGTTCCGTATTATGTGCGTAGTCTGTCATCGCTAATGACGTGAGTACAGCGTCAAATTGCGATGGTGCTATCGCAATTGATGATGGCAGAGTGCTTGTCGACCCGCCCTTCCTAGGATGGAATACTGGCTTATGAACATCGATCCCAAATCTTTACGGCTGTTTTTATTGGTGCTGGAACGCGGCACCATCTCGGGGGCGGCCGAGCAGTTTCATATTGCGCCTGCCGCGGTCAGCAAGCGCCTGAGCGATCTGGAGCAGCAACTGGGCGCAGCCCTGATTGAGCGCAGCAACAAGGGTGTGTATCCGACGGCAGCGGGCAAATCATTGGCGGCCATGTCCCAGCGCCTGCTGGACGATATGGATGCCATGGGCGCGCTGATGCGCGACTTTGCCGGCGGGGCCACTGGGCATGTGCGGATTGCGGCCAACCTGTCGTCCATCACGCAGTTTTTGCCGCAGGCTTTGAGCTCTTTTATGGCGCGTCACCCCAAAGTGCGGGTGTCCTTGGAGGAACGTATCAGTGCTGGAGTCGCCCAGGCGGTGGCCGATAATAATGCTGATCTGGGAGTACTGATTCGAGGCGTAGGCAGTGCCGAGGTGGAGTACTACGACTATCGCCAGGACGAGCTGGTGTTGCTGGTGCCTGCTACCCATCCTTTGGCAGGACGGGGGGAGTTGGCCTTTGCCGACACGCTGGATTTCGACTATGTGGGGATGCACACTGGCAGTCACCCCAATTTGCTGCTGTTACGTGCCGCCAGCGAACTGGAGCGCACCTGGCGTTGCCGCGTGCAGGTGACCAGTTACGATGCCCAGTGCCGCATGATTGAGGCGGGGCTTGGAATTGGCATGTTGCCGCGTTCTGTGGCCGAGTCCTATGTACAAAGCCTGGGCCTGGCCTTGTGCGTGATCAAGGAGCCCTGGACCTCACGTCGCGTGGCCTTGTGCGTGCGTAGCCGCTATAGCTTGTCGCCCGCCGCGCGCTTGTTGATGGACCATCTATTGCAGAATTGATGCGACTGTCGTTTTCAGGCCAAGACCGCAAGGGCAGGCTGCAAGCCATTCCCAGGGCTATATCGAGGAAAGACAGTTCTTAATGAGAATGACTCTTGATATTTTCAGGTTTCTTGATAATAATAGTTCTCATGTTTATCTGCATATGTAACGCGATCACCGAGCGTCAAGTACAAGAAGCAGTACGTGGCGGCGCTTCCAGCCTGGCAGACCTGCAAGGTCAGCTTGGCGTGGCGTCTTGCTGTGGCTGTTGCGCGGAGACGGCTCAGGACTATTTGCCCGGCGGACGCTATGCCAATCAGACCATGATTGCCAGTCTTGAAACCGCCCGGGTGGATTACGCTGCCAACGACAGCCTGATCCCTGCCCCTGAGTTCGGCCGTCTTGTTTGTCGCGCCTAAGCGCGTGTTTTTGATCAGGATTTTCCATTCCCGCTATTGTTAGTGGGAATGATTGTTATTGGTCCTGTTACTAACCCAAAAGTGCAACGCTTTCTGGGTGTTTAGCTGTTTTTTAAGCCATGGCACATGCGTGCATGGTAGCCTGTCACATTCATCCCCCATTGTGTTTTTGCCTGCATCGCGCCTGAGTGCGATCTGTGGCGTGAGCAGCATTTGTGGGGGCTCGGCGGCTCCTTGGGGGGAGCGCCGTCAGATTTACAGGAGAACAGCATGTTTGGCGATAAAGTGGTAATTCAGCATCTGAACAAGCAGCTAAAGAACGAACTAACAGCAATCAATCAATACTTCTTGCACGCTCGCATGTTGAACCATTGGGGCTTTAACAAGCTGGGCAAACACGAGTATGACGAGTCCATCGGCGAGATGAAGCACGCCGATATGCTGATCGAACGTATCTTCATGCTGGACGGCCT
The DNA here is from genome assembly GCF_024266725.1 of Alcaligenes sp. NLF5-7. NCBI lineage: Bacteria > Pseudomonadati > Pseudomonadota > Betaproteobacteria > Burkholderiales > Alcaligenaceae > Alcaligenes > Alcaligenes sp. NLF5-7. Next base: position 1,534,841 of record NZ_CP100755.1, on the reverse strand, counting down.
GCCCAACCTGCAGGACATGCACAAGATCATGATCGGTGAGAACGTGCCTGAACTGTTGGGCTGTGACCTGAAGCTGGAACAGGCTGCCCGTCAGACCGTGGTAGAGGCTATCGAGTACTGTGAGTCCACCCGCGACTACGTGTCGCGTGATTTGTTCTTGAAGATTCTGGACGACACCGAAGAGCACATCGATTGGCTGGGTACACAGCTGGAGCTGATCGAAAAAGTGGGCCTGCAAAACTACCTGCAATCGCAGATGGGCGACCACGAATAAGTCTTTGTTTGGTCAGACCAAAAAAAGCACCCGTTACTAACGGGTGCTTTTTTATTGTCCTTGGCAGCTTCCTGCTCTGGAAACGAAGCCTTCAATTGCAAAGGCAGCGTAGCCTGGGAAGCGACTACAGACAGCTTAGAAGGACTTGCTTGGGCAGCCAGGCACCTTGCCCCAGGCATTGTTCGGACCGCAGTACTTGTTGCGGGCATCCCAGGAACAACTTGGGCGATCGAAAAAGCCTTTTTGGCTACAGGCATTCAACTCTTGCTGCAGCTGTGCCTGCCAGGCACCGTTATTGTTGCCGGCCACTTGAATATCTTGTGGTGGCGGTGGTGGGGGCGTGCCTATATCTACCGGCTGGATAGGCTCGGAGCCACCCAGGTTTACACGAGCAATCCCTTGCAACTCCCGGTTCTGCTCGGTCATGGCAATTTGAATGGCCTGCTCCAGCGAAATGGACGTGGTGGCCAAGGCAATAGGTGGCTTTTCTTCCGTCAGCGTAGACGTGTCAATTTCCCAAGCGATCGGTGTGGGTGCTTGCGGCACTCCCAGGCGGCCATTGGGTAAAGGCTGCGGCGGTTGCGCGGTAAAGGGTTTGCCATCGGCATCAAGCGTAGGCAAGTCTGACGGGTCGGGGGTGCTGACCGCCATGGACTTTTCAGGGCCGTGCGCGATTAGCCAGTTCCCCAGTTCCAGGCCGCCCCACACTGAAGCACCTGCGGCCAGCAGCAAGACAGCAATGATAAAACGCCAGGGCATAAGCGATGTCTCGGTTGAATCAGGGGCAATCCGGTCGGCCGGATGCGCGTAATTAAAAGAAAAGAGCCGTCATTGTAGCGAAATGTCGGCCCTGCTCTTGTGACAGAATTAGACGGCATCCCCGAAAACGTGTCCACCATGTTCACGTAATGCGTGGAATTCAATGCCCGGATTCAGCTCCTGAGCCACGCGCAACTGCGCAGGCGAGCTTGCTAAAAAGGCAGTGGCCTCGACCACGTCATAAGCAATATTGCCCGCGTTGGTCTCGATAAACTTCTTCATGTCCTTGGGGTCTTTGGCTGTTACCCAGCGAGCCATATTGAAGCGGCTGGACGACAGGCGCGCTTCCACACCGTACTCCGTTTTCAGGCGGTGGGCCACCACTTCAAACTGCAGTTGGCCAACCGCGCCCAGCAGCATCATGCCGCCTGCCATATGGGGACGGAACACCTGAATGGCGCCCTCTTCACCCAGCTGGGTCAGGCCGGTACGCAATTGCTTGGTGCGCAATGGGTCTTTGACCTCAATGGACTGGAACAGTTCGGGGGCGAAGAAAGGCAGCCCGGTAAATTGCAGGTTTTCGCCTTCGGTCAGCACGTCGCCCAATTGCAGGATGCCGTGGTTGGGCACACCGATAATGTCGCCAGCAAAGGCATCGTCCAGAAGTTCACGGCGTTGCGACAGGAAGGACACCACGTTATTGGGGCGGATTTCCTTGCCGGTACGCGACACTTTCAGTTTCATCCCGCGCTTGAAATGGCCGGAGCTGACGCGCACAAAGGCCACACGGTCGCGGTGGGCGGGGTCCATATTGGCTTGCACCTTGAACACCACACCACTGAACTTGGGCTCATCGGGCTGTACTTCGCGCTGCAAGGCGGCGCGTGGGCCAGGAGCAGGCGCCAGGTCAACCAGTGCGTCCAGCACTTCCTGCACACCGAAGTTATTGATGGCCGAACCAAAGAACACAGGAGTTTGCTTGCCTTGCAAGAACAGGTCCAGGTCGAATTCGGGCGCTGCAGCATTGAGCAGCTCGATTTCTTCCTGAGCCTTTGCAAAGGGCTCGCCAAAGCGTTCGGCAATCACAGGGTTGTCCAGGCCGGGGATGATTTCATCCTCGCCATGACGTTCCTGACCGGGCTTGAACACACGCATATGATTGGCGCGCAGATTGAACACACCGCCAAAGCGACGTGCCATCCCGATAGGCCAGGAAAACGGCACTACTTCCATGCCCAGGTGCGATTCGATTTCCGACAGCACATCCAGCGGCTCTTGAACTTCGCGGTCCAGCTTGTTCACGAAAGTGATGATGGGCGTATTGCGGGCCCGGCACACTTGCAAGAGGCGAATGGTTTGCGGTTCCACACCGTTGGCCGCGTCAATCACCATCAAGGCGGCGTCCACGGCGGTCAGCACACGGTAGGTGTCTTCGGAGAAGTCCTGGTGACCGGGGGTGTCCAGCAAGTTGATCACGCAGTCGCGGTATTCCATCTGCATGACCGAGGAGGCCACCGAAATACCACGTTGCTTTTCAATTTCCATCCAGTCCGAGGAGGCGTGACGGCTGGCTTTACGGGCCTTGACGCTACCTGCAATCTGAATCGCACCCGCGAACAACAGCAGTTTTTCTGTCAGTGTGGTCTTACCCGCGTCAGGGTGAGAAATAATGGCAAAGGTGCGGCGTTTCTTGACTTCAGAGCGTATGTCACCGGACGACATTGAAAATCCTTGTGGCAGCGCCAGTCTGGCGCGTGGAAAACAGTGAGCGAATTATCCGTAAAGCAGAGCTTGGGGGCAAGCTGATGCGTGCACAAGGCTAACGCGACACGTTGGCCAATACCGTCCCTGCCAGAATAAATAGCGAACCGAACACGCGGTTCAGCAGCCGGACATGGCTGGCCTGACGCAGCAAATGCAACATGCGAGCGGCCAGCGACGTGTAGCAACCCATGGCCACCAGATCCGTAAAGCACAGGGTCATGGCGATCAGCAGGTATTGCAGCGGCATGGGCCGATTCAAGTCCAGAAACTGGGGCATGATGGCCAGCAAAAATACCAGACCCTTGGGGTTGGTGATATTGATCAGGCAACCCCGTATCAACAAATCGCGAATACGAAAGTCGCTGGGTTCCTGACCTGTGACCTGCACCGGCATGGCGTCGGTGCGCAATTGCTTCCAGCCCAGATAAATCAGGTAGGCGGCACCCAACCATTTAAGCGTGGTGAACGCCAGTTCCGAGCGCGCCAGGACTTGGCCCAATCCCAGGCTGATGATGAATATCTGGATCATGATCCCGATATTCAGGCCTATAGCCATCCAGTAGCCACGCTTGAAGCCGTATTTCAGGCCGGAGGACATGGAGGAAATCGCACCTGGGCCAGGTGAAAACGAAATAACCCAGGAAGCCGCAAAAAAGGCGAGCCAGGTGCTCAGTGCCATGGTGTGCTCGGTTCAAAGGCGGGCGCTGTGCCCGCCTTTGGCAGGCACAGTCCCTTTGCAGGGTTTAGGCTTTGGCTTGTGCGGAACTGCGGTTGCTGCGGTTCGGGCCGCGGCTGTCTTGACGGCCACCGGGGCGACCTTGGCCAGCACGGGCTGCGCCACCGCCTGCACCGCCAGGAGCGGCGCTGCGACGTGGGCGGTTGTCGTTGCCAGGACGGCGCGGACGGCTTTCGCCATTGCCACCACGGCCTTCAGCGGAGCGACCTTGACCACCACCGTTAGGGCGACGGGCACCAGGAGCACGAGCGCCAGGAGCGCTGTTGAAGCGGCGCTCTGCGTAGGTGTCTTCCTTGGCTTCTTCAGCCAGAGCGGCGCGCGAAGGAGGCGTCCAGCCTTCCACCACGATGCGTTCGATAGGATTGCGGGTCATGCGCTCGATCTGCTTGAGTAAACGCATTTCGCTGCGATCCACCAGCGACAGAGCCACGCCTTCGCTACCGGCACGGCCAGTACGGCCAATGCGGTGAACGTAGTCTTCAGGAACGTTAGGCAGTTCGAAGTTGACCACGTAAGGCAGTTGATCAATGTCCAGACCACGTGCGGCGATGTCGGTGGCAACCAGTACCACAACCTTGCCGTTCTTGAAGCCGGCCAGCGCACGGGTACGAGCCGCCTGGCTCTTGTTGCCGTGCAGGGCTTCAGCGGCCATACCGTCCTTGGACAGTTTTTCGGCCAAACGATTGGCACCGTGCTTGGTGCGGCAGAACACCAGAACCTGGTTCCAGCCGCTTTCGCGGATGATGTGGCTCAGCAGATCACGCTTGTGTGCCTGGTCAGCCAGAATCACTTGCTGGGTAATCAGTTCGTTGGTGGTGTTGCGGGCAGCAACGGCCACTTCGTCAGGGTTGTTCAGCGAACCACGGGCCAGTTCACGGATTTCGTCCGAGAAAGTCGCCGAGAACAGCAGAGTCTGGCGATCAACCGGCATCAGGCTGATGATCTTGCGAATGTCGCGGATAAAGCCCATGTCCAGCATGCGGTCGGCTTCGTCCAGTACCAGGATTTCCACGCCGGTCAGGTCCACGGTGCGTTGACGCACGTGGTCCAGCAAACGGCCAGGAGTAGCCACCAGAATGTCCAAGGGCTTGCGCAGCGCATGGAACTGGGGGTTGATGTTCACGCCACCAAACATGACCATCGAGCGCAGACGGGTGTGCTGGCTGTACAAACGTACCGATTCTTCAACCTGGGCGGCCAGTTCACGGGTAGGGGCCAGGATCAGCGCACGTGGGCGGCCTGGTTTACGGTTTTGCTGAGGGTTGTTCAGCAGACGGTGCAAGATAGGCAGGGTAAAGCCTGCGGTCTTGCCGGTGCCGGTTTGAGCGGCAGCCAACAGGTCGCCACCTTCAATGACCTTGGGGATGGCCTGGGCTTGAATAGGGGTGGGGTGGGTATAGCCTGCGTCGGTTACAGCACGCAACAGAGGTTCTGCCAGCTCAAGAGAGGCAAAAGTGATTTGAGAGTCCAAGAATTTTCCAGTGACTAGCCCAAAAGCCCTCTTTGGGGCCCTACCAATCCAGGCTAAGGTGTTTTGTTATGGCGACAATGCCACGGCAGGGGCAAGAACGCCGCCTGCTGCAAGAGGCGCAGTGATTGGTGCGCTGCGCAATCTGCCATTATAGCGTGAAATTAGTAAAAATCCTCATTGACCATCTTGTATCATTTTGAGCGGTAGCGTTAAAACAACCTGCTTCAAACGTAAACGGTCAGGCGGATTGCCCTGCCGGATTTGACAGAAATTGTTAAGCGCCGCCATAGACGTACTTGTTATGCTGCGGTACGCGGTTTACGCTTGGCGTGCACGGACCGCCGGGCTCTGTTTGGCACGTGCCCGAGCAAATGGGTCGTAACCCGTTTTTGTTGTTTATCTGCTTATTTTTGCAGGAAAAAAATCATGACATCATGGATACGATGGGTCTTTATCAGCAGCGTGGCGGTTTTGCTGTCGGGTTGTGGGTATAACGAGATCCAGCGCCTGGACGAGCAGGTCAAGGCCGCTTGGTCGCAAACCTTGAATCAATACGAGCGCCGCGCCGAACTGGTGCCCAAGCTGGTCAGCTCGGTCAATGCCTATATGGTGAACGAGCGCGCGGTGCTGACGCAGGTTACCGAGGCGCGCGCCAAGGTCGGTACCATTCAGATGAAAGTGGATGATCTGGACAACCCCGAAGTGATGGCTCGCTTCCAGGAAGCCCAGAATCAGTTGTCTTCGGCGCTATCGCGTTTGATCGCCGTGTCGGAAAACTACCCGCAACTGAAAAGCGATGGCCTGTTCCGCGACTTGATGACGCAGCTGGAAGGCACGGAAAACCGTATTGCCACCGAACGCGGCCGTTATGTACAGACGGTGCAGGAATACAACCTGTTCATCCGTCAGTTCCCTACCCTGATTACCGCCAAGCTGTTTGGCTACAAGGTCAAGGAAAACTACGGTGTGGATCGTCAGAGCGAAATCACGCGTGACCCCGAGGTCAAGTTTGATATTCCTGCGACCCCCGCTCCTGCTGGGTATTGATTAATTCTGGAGGTGGAGTCATGAACGTGCACGATCTTGCACTGACTGCTGGGCCTGGGTCTGCACGTTCTGGCAGGCTGGTCTGGGCCTGTGGTTTGTTGATGGCCTTGTTATTGCTGTGCTGGCCCTGGACGCAGGCGCAGGCCAAACCTGAACCTGTTCCTGCCATTGCGGGGTGGGTAACGGATACCACGGGCACCCTTAGCCAGGATCAAAAAGACGCCCTGAACCAGCAGCTCAAAGCATTGGAGCAGGAAAAGGGCGCGCAGGTCGTGATTCTGATGGTACCTACCACGGGCGAAGAAACCATCGAACAATACGCGTTGCGTGTCTTTGATCAGTGGGAAATTGGCCGCAAGAAAGTGGACGATGGCATCTTGCTGCTGGTGGCCAAGGATGATCGCCGCATGCGTATCCAGACCGGCTATGGTCTGGAAGGCGCGGTCACGGACTTGCAGGCGGGGCGCATCATCCGCGAACAGATGACGCCTCGTTTTATCGAAGGCAACTTCTATGCCGGTATCCAGGCCGCAGCCGATAGTCTGGTGGGTCTGGTCAACGGCGAAGAGCTTCCCCCTCCTCCTAAAAATGCCCCTGTCACCTCGTCGGGTGAAGAAGGTGTGTTCTGGGAGCCTTTGCTGGCTGTAGGCGCGATTGTATTTTTTGCTTCGCCTTTGTTTGCCGCCTTTGCTGCTGGTGTGTTCACGCTGGTGGTGTCGGGCAGTATTGGCCTGGCCCTGCTTGCCGCTGTTGTCGGTGCAGGCTTGAGCATGATTGGCCGACTCTTTGGGGCAGGCGGCAAGTCCAGTTCCGGGCGTGCCTCGCGCCGGGGTGGTGTCATTGGCGGCTTGGGCGGTTATTCCTCCGGTGGTTTTGGCGGGAATGGTGGCAGCAGTGGTGGTGGCTTCGGCGGTTTTGGCGGAGGCAGCGGCGGCGGTGGTGGCGGTAGCGGAGGCGGTGGCGCTTCCGGTAGTTGGTAAGGCCACAGGGGAGCGACATGAGTGTGAATTGGAAAGAATTGTCGGGTTGGGCATCGGTGCAAGGCCAATGGCTGCGCCGTCGTCATTTCAATGCCGAAATGTTGGGCCATCTGGCTGAGCAGATCCGCAAGGGTGAAGAGAACCATAGTGGTGAACTGGTCGTGGCGATTGAAGCGGTTTTGCCCGCCCATGAAGCCGATAGCGCCCAGCGTGCCCTTGAAGTCTTCGGTCGTTTACGTGTCTGGGACACACCCTTGAACTCCGGCGTCTTGCTGTATCTGGCCTTGGGTCAGCGCCGTATCCACATCATTGCAGACCGGGGCATCAAGGCCGATCAGGCTCAATGGGCACAGATCTGTCAGCAGTTGGAAAAAGATCTGGCTTCGCGTGAGTATTTGTCTGGTTTGCTGGCCGCTGTCAGCGCGATTGAAACCGTCTTGCAACAAGGCGCTCCGGCGCAGACTCCAGGCGTGGCGGCAGTCAATGCCTTGCCTGACGAACCTGTACTTCTTTAAGTGATGGCCAGTGCCATGAAACCGTCTGAATCCGTCGGCTCCTGGCAGCAGCAAACTCTGGTTGAAGCCATACGTTTGCGCGAGACCCTGTGGGGGCCTGTTGAAGACCTGTCTGAATCGCGCCGTGCGCGGGCGGCAGGCGGCTCCTTTGCCCAACGTGTGTCGGCTCGGGCCTTGGCGCTGGCGCGACGCGATGGGCTGGAACAAGCCTGGACGCGCTGGTGGCGTGTTGCCCGCCTTCTATTGATTGCCATGGCGGTGCTGGCCTTGCTGGCCGGGGCCGGTACAGCCGCGGGTGCATTGGGCGATGGCAGTCGAGCCGTGAATGTAGTGACGGCTTTGGGTGCGTTGCTGGGTCTGCACATACTGACTTTTATTTTCTGGCTGTTCAGCCTGGCCTGGTCGGGCAAAAGTAGCGGCACAGGCAGTTGGGCCGGGGATGCCTGGTGGTGGCTCAGTCGCCGCTTCGTCAAAGGCGATGCCAGTCTGGTTCCCCAGGCTTTTGCCGCCGTGCTGGCGCGCCGGGGCAGCCAGTCCTGGCTAGCAGGCCTGATCAGCCATAGCTTGTGGGTGTTGGCCTTTTTGTCGGCTCTGAGCACCCTGCTGTTACTGCTGGCTTCACGCCGCTACCACTTCAATTGGGAAACCACGCTTTTGACGCCGGATACCTTTGTCTGGCTGGTTGAAGGCCTGGGCGTCCTGCCCTCCTTATTGGGCTTTGCCCTGCCCGATACCCTCACCATACGTAGCAGCGATGGCCTGCAAATGCTGGACGCCCAGGCTCAGGCCCTGTGGTCCAGCTGGTTATTGGGCGCGGTGGTGACTTATGGTTTGCTGCCTCGTGTGCTGGCTTTGGCCTGGAGCCTGTGGCAATGGCGTAAGCACACGGCTCGCTTGAGTCTGGACGACAGCTTGCCGGGTTTGGCAGAGCTGCGTCCTCGTTTGATGCCCGTTAGCGAGCCGACGGGTGTGGATGAATTGGCGTCGCCCGACAGAGTGGCGCGCATTCAAAACCAGCCAAGCACGCCTTTGGCGGCCAATGCACTGTGTGTGGTGGGGTTGGAGTTGCCACCAGAACATAGCTGGCCCCCTGCTTTCATGCAGGCGCAGATGCAGGATCTGGGGCGGGTGGACTCGCGGGCCGAGCGTCTGGATATTCTGGGCCGCTTGCAGTCTGCCAGCCCTCGTCATTTGTTGATGGTCTGTGATGCCGCTCAGACGCCGGATCGCGGGGTGGTGGCAACGCTGGTTGAATGGGCACAATTGGCGCAGCAGTCCGATGTGGTGTTGCTGGATGAAGCCATGGCCGATCCGGATCAAACGCGCCGTCGTAGCTGGCATGAGCGTTTGGTGGCGGCAGGCTTTGCGCCTGGGCAGATTCACGATCAATGGCCTGACTTGTCTTTGAAGGAGCCATCATGAGTGCTGCGGCTTTGACGCTGGCGGTGGTGGGTCACACCAATACGGGCAAGACCTCTTTGCTGCGTACCCTGACACGGGACACGGAGTTCGGTCAGGTCAGCAATAGCCCTGGCACCACACGGCATGTGGAAGGCGCCAGGCTGACGGTGGACGGCGAGGCTTTGGTGGAGTTGTTCGACACTCCTGGTCTGGAAGACAGCATGGCCTTGCTGGACTTCATGGATCAGCTCAGCCAAGCCGGTGAACGTATTGATGGGCCAGAGCGGGTACGTCGTTTTCTGGAATCCCCAGCGGCACAGGGCCGTTTCGAGCAAGAAGCGCGCGTGTTGCGCAAGCTGCAATCCTGCGATGCAGGCTTGTATGTGGTGGATGCGCGCGATCCGGTCTTGAGCAAGCATAAGGACGAGCTGACCTTGCTGGCCTATAGCGGGCGGCCTTTGCTGCCTGTACTCAATTTCGTTCGTAGTCCGCAGGCGCGGGTGCAGGAATGGCGCAGTGCCTTGGCACGCTTGGGCCTGCATGCCTTGGCGGAATTCGATACGGTGGCACCGGCTTTGGATGGCGAGGCCTTGCTGTACGACAAGCTGGCGGTGCTGCTGGAGACGCATGCGGGGGTGTTGCAGCAGTTGAAGGTGGATTTGGCGCAGCAGGCAGTATTGCGGCGTCGGGATGCCTTGCGCTTGCTGGCAGAGCTGTTGATTGATGTGGCGGCCTGGCGTGTCAGTACACCCTCGGACAAGGAGTCCATGGAGCTGGCGGCACAGCAGCTAAGGGAGCCGGTGTTGGCCCGCGAGGCCAAGAGTGTGCAGGCTTTGCTCAAGCGCTACAGCTTTGGCCGTCAGGATGTAGTGGCGGATTTGCTGCATTTCGAGGGCGGCCGTTGGGGCATGGACTTGTTTGATCCCCAGGCTTTGAAGGAATTTGGCGTGCAGTTGGGCAAGGGTGTGGCCGCAGGTGCCATGGCAGGCGCCACGCTGGATGTGATGACAGGTGGCCTGAGCCTGGGAACCGGGACGGTGCTGGGCGCCTTGGCCGGTGGTTTGTGGCAAGGCGCGGATAAGTGGGGCCAGCGTTTGATGGGCAAGTTGCGGGGCGAGACGGAACTTAGCGTGGATGATGCCGTGCTGCGTTTGCTGGCTGTGCGGCAGCTAAGCTTGATTGCGGCTTTGGAGCGGCGCGGTCATGCCGCACAGACGCCGATTCGCCTGGGCGAGATTGATGCCGAGAATTTCGATCAGGCCTTGCAGCGGGAATTGAATGTCTGGCGGGCGCAAGGCCTGCCGGAGGAACTGGCGCAGGCACGGATACATCCGACCTGGTCTACCTTGCGTTCAGACTATGCGCCGGATTCGCGGCGGGAGACGTGTGTGCAGAGCTTGGTGCAGCGTTTGCTGGGGGCGCGTAATGGGCCGAATGCTAACGCTGTCGGGCAGGCGCAGGAATAACAAACCCCGGCTTATTTCTTTTCATCTTTCATTAAGTGCGCATAGCAAACCGGCGAGCTGGGTTCATTGCCGTCGTGTATGCGATCTTCTTCAAGCAAAGCCTGAATCACAGCCTGTTTGAGCACCGTCAGGTACGAGGTTTGCGGGTCGTGGGTGGCGGTTAGCAATTGCAGTTCGCCTTTGCGAGCCAGCTTCATCAAGGAGAGCAAGGAATCAGGATCATGCTCTAGCTGTTCCTGATAGCGACGCTGGAATTGCTCGGGCGAAATATCGTCCTTATGAAAGCTTTTGCGTAATTCACTTGTGGGGCTGGCCTCGTGCAGCCACTGGATGTCGCCCAATTCGCCTTTGCTCAGGCCGCGTGGCCAGAGGCGGTCTGTGAGTACCCGGGCCGCTTTGCCGGCAGGCTCATGGACGGCGTCGTAAATGCGACTCAAGGTGATGGTGTAGGGCATGACTGGCTCCGGGAGCGTCAGGCTTTTTGTGTTCACGCGCTGGCGGTCAATGACTTATTGTCTATTTTTTCTGTGAGTCAGAGTCGCGTATCGACAGGTATCGGCGAATCGAGCCTCATGCAGACTAGCAAATGGTTGTGTAGCAGCCTTGCAGCCGTGTGTGGTGATGTTTCGGATCGCCAATCACATTAGCTGCAAGGCTGCTGTTTTGTATTTATACGGCGTTTTACGCTTTCTTGCTGACCAGTCCGTAGATAAACAGGACGATGATGGCACCCACAATGGAACCGATCCAGCCTGCGCCTTCACCAGGCACGTACCAGCCCATGGTTTGTCCCAGGTAGCCTGCGACAAAGGAGCCGACAATACCCAGGATGGTGGTCATTATCCATCCCATTTTTTGATCGCCAGGCATGATGGCTCGTGCCAGCAAGCCTACGATAAAGCCCACAATAATCATGGAGATAATACCCATCGTGCTACTCCTGTTCTGTGTTTGTCGGTCTGGGATTCGGACCGCTCTGCTTATCTTAGGTATGGAGTTTTTAGGCGTCTATCGTTTTGCGTTTTTGAAACAGTTAAAAACGTCAGGTTTTGTAAATAGAGGGTGTGTAATCAGATTTGTTTAAGTCAGCAAGGCAGGTTTACGTTTTTGCACCCACTGTGTGGCCTGCTCATAGGCGTAGGACAGTTGCAGCACCGCCATGTCGGCCTGTGCAGGGCCCATGATCTGCAAGCCCATGGGCAATCCGGCTTCGTTAAAGCCGGCAGGCACGTTCATGACGGGCAGCCCTGCCAGAGAGCCGCCGATCACGATTTCCATCCAGCGGTGGTAGGTGTCCATTCTGCGCCCGGCGATTTCGCCAGGCCAGTGGGTGGTGCCAGCAAAGGGGAAGACCTGGGCGGTAGGCAGCACCAGATAGTCGTAGGTCTGGAACAGCTTGCGCAGGCTTTCGTACCATTTGCTGCGGTTGATGGAGGCTTGATAGACCTGCGCCCCGCTCAGGTTCAGGCCCCCCGCTACTTCCCAGATCGCCTCAGGCTTCATTTGGGCGCGCAGTTCCGGTTTGGCGTACAGGCTCTGTGCGCTTCCGGCTACGGTGAAGTGGCGCAGCGTCAGCCAGGTTTGCCATAGCTGCTCCATGGAGTAGTCGGGCTGGGCCGCTTCAACGGTGCAGCCTATGGCTTCAAAGCTCTTCAATGCGTTTTGGCACAGGTCCAGGATGCCGGCTTCCATAGGCAGGTAACCGTTGTAGTCGCCCAGCCAGCCAATGCGGGTGCCTTTGAAGTCGCGTTGCAGTTTCCCGGCGAATTGTTGTGGGTCTTGACCGATGCTAAGCGGGGCGCGAGCATCGAAACCGGCCTGGGTGGACAGCAGCATGGCCAGGTCGGACACGGTACGGCCCATGGGGCCTTCGTAGCCCATTTGCTGGAAGAACACTTCGGAGGACGGGCCATAGGGCACGCGGCCTTGGGAGGGGCGAAAGCCGTAGACGTTGTTGAAAGCACCGGGGTTGCGCAGGGAGCCCATCATGTCGCTGCCATCAGCGACGGGCAACATGCGGGTGGCCAGGGCGACGGCGGCCCCGCCACTGCTGCCGCCAGCACACAGATCGGGCTGGTAGGCATTGCCGGTGGTACCGAACACGGAGTTGTAGGTATGCGACCCCAGGCCAAATTCCGGGGTATTGGTTTTACCGATCAGAATGGCACCGGATTGCCGCACGCGCTCCACGACAATGGCATCTTGTTTGGGCAGATAGTCCTTGAAAATCGGTGAACCGCTGGTGGTGACAATATCGACCGTGGCCGCCAGATCTTTGGGTGCCTGGGGCATGCCGTGCATCCAGCCCATGTACTGACCTGCTTTCAGTTGCTGATCGCGCTTGTCGGCCTGGGCCAGCAGGCCGCTGCGTTCTTGCAGGGACACAATGGCATTGACCTTGGGGTTCACACGGTCGATGTGGTCCAGATAGGCCACCATCACTTCGCGGCAGGAGACTTGGCGTTGTGCGATCCAGCCCGACAGAGTCAACGCGTCGGCCATGATGATATCTTGAGCCGTGCCCGGACCGGGAGCGGTTTTTGCGAAGGCCTGACGTCCCAGGGAAGGGGCCATACCCGCCAGCGACAGCAGTCCGGTGGTTTTCAAAAAGCGGCGGCGTGTACCCAGCGGCGTTGGGGAATCAGTCATGTTTGTCTCCGGTGTTTTTGTAGGGCCATCCAAGTGGCCAAGCCATTCTATGCAGGTACAATGCGCGGCTCAAACGCCAAAAAATCATCAAGTTGATGCGGTCTGTGCATAAGCCGGTTCAAGCGTCAGCAAGGGGACAAGCATGGACTTTCGCAAGCTGCGGCACTTTGTGGCCGTTTGCGAACACGGTACGTTTCACCGGGCCGCGCAAGCTGTCCACTTAAGCCAGTCTGCCTTGAGCCGTAGCATTCAGGCTCTGGAGCAGGAGCTGGGTGTGCCGCTGTTTGATCGCAGCAGTCAGCGCATTTTCTTGACGCCTTATGGTCGGGTACTGCTGGAGCGAGCCCCCCGGGTTTTGCAGGAAGGCCGTGCCTTGCAGCGCGAGCTGGCCTTGCTGCAGGGCGAGGACGCGGGCAGTCTGCGTTTGGGCTTAAGTTCGACCCCCGCCGCGGTCTTGCTGCATCCGTGCATGGTGGCGCTGCTCGACGAGTACCCGCGTTTGCGTGTGGACGCGGTGATTGGCCGCACGCTGGAACTGATCGAAGGTTTGCGCCGGGAACACTACGATATGGTGGTGCTGGACGTCAGCGCGGTGACTGATGTGCGTGGCCTGGATATTGAGTATTTGCCTGCCATGGAAGGCGATATGCTGGTACGCGAAGGCCACCCGCTGTTGCAGCTGGAGTCGCTGGACTTTGCTGCGATCAGCCAGTATCCCGTGGCCTGCTCCGTGATCAGTGATGATTTGACTGACCGTCTGATTGCCGAGTTTGGCGCCCAAGGCCATCCCGACAGCTTTGTACGCTTTTGTTGTGATAGCTTCAGCATTCAGCGCGATGTGGTACTGGATAGCGATATGGTCTTGATGAGTGTGCTGGCGGCGGTACGGCGCGATATTGATGCCGGTGATCTGGTGCCGCTGGGCTTTTTTTCTTCTTCCTTGTCCGGGCACTATGCCTTGGTGCGTTTGTCGGGTCGCACGCAACTGCCGGCTCTGGATATTGTGTACGATCTGGCGCGTCGCCTGTGCAGGGCCTAGGCTAGACGCCCCGCTTTCTGATCTGCCTTGTTTGAGGGTTTGCTGATGACGATTCCCTTGCCCATTCTGGACCTGAAGCAGTCAGGTGCCGAACACGTTTTTCGCGCTTTCATTGGCTGGTGGCCAGACGCGCAAACCCGCGCCTGGCTGGCGGAGCAGGCGCTGCACGCACATGCGATTTATGGCGGGCGGATGATGCAGCCTGATCACTTTCACTTGACCCTGGCGTTTCTGGACGGCAGCCGTGTGTCGGATCTGCAGACTTTGGCGACACAGATGGCGCAATGGACGGTGCCGCAGATCAAGTTGGATCTGACCATACGGGATGTATTCGAGAAACCAAGGGTAGTGTGGGCCGGGCCGGACGAGTCGCAAACTCAGGCACTGGCGGCCTTGCAGCAGTGGCATGATGAGATCTGGGCCAAGCTGAGTGCTTTAGGCTGGACGCAGCCGCCGCGTCGTTTTCGCCCGCATGTGTCCTTGTTGCGCCATGCGCGGATTGCCGCCGGTCAGTCCCATTGCCATGCTTTGCCCACGCAGGCCTTTGTGGGTGATGGTGCCGGTCTGATCGTGTCCGTTCCCGGTGAGCTGCGTAGCCAATATCATCTGGCCGCCCTGATGAAGCCTGAAAGGACAGGTGCATGAATATCCGCTTTTTAGAAACCTTTATCTGGATTGCCCGTTTGGGTAGTTTCCGTGCGGCAGCGAACAAGCAGCATCTGACACAAGCCGCCGTGTCGGGGCGGATTGCAGCCCTGGAAGCCGAGTTCCAGAAAACCCTGTTCGAGCGGGGCCACCGCGATCTACGCCTGACTCCCGCAGGTCGAAAATTGATGCAGTACGCCGAGCAGATGCTGGGCATGGAGCACGATTTACGTGAAGCTCTGGCAGGTTCCAGCCGCTTGAGTGGTCGGGTACGCCTGGGCGTGGTCGAGTCCATTGTGCATACCTGGTTCAAGGATTTGATTCGTCAGCTGCATGCGCTCTACCCCGAACTGGAAATTGAGCTGACCGCCGAGTCCACCTTGCGCCTTCACGACCTGCTCAAGCGCGGCACCATTGATGTGGCCTTGCAGACCGACCCCATCATGGGGGACGGCATACGCAACTTGCCCATGGGCTCCATGCGCATGGGCTGGGTATGCATGGCCGATGAGTCCATGCCGGTACGCAGCGGTTTGCAGGAGCTGGTGCAACGCTGGCCTTTGGTGACCTTCCCTCGTGGTTCCCAGCCGCATCTGGCCTTGGTGCAGCTGCTTGAGCCCTTGCCTGTGGATCAGGCCCGGATTCACTACGTTTCTTCAATTGCCGCCAGCACGCAATTGATCGAAGCCCAGCCTTGCATTGCCACCTTGCCCCTGGCGGCAGTCAGCCGTCAGCTGGACAGCGGTCTGTACCAGGAAATTGTTTGCGAACATGCCTTGCCTGATTTGCGCCTGGTCGCCAGTTGGCGGCCCGACCCTTTAACGCAGACCGCTCAAGCGGTGATTGGCGTGGCGCTGGAGCGCATGCACCATTTTGCTGCCCAGCATCCTGGCCTGGCTTTACCCCCGCCAGATACGCGTGTCTTCGCGATTTAGCCTTTGAGGGTTTTCCCCTTGCCTGCGCATGTGTACTGAGCGTGGGCTTGCTTGATAATCTATATACCGCGCCATTCGCTTGATCTGATCGCTTTTTCTTATTGCCCCAGGCTGAAATAAACCGTTTGGAATCTGCTTGGCAGCCGTTGGACACTCCCACAAAGAGTGTGCAATGACCTTGATTCGGGAGGGCTGTCGTGTCTGCTACTTTTCACACTGATCGTGATGCGCCGGGGGAACTGTTCATCTGGACAGACATCGCCCCAGAGCATGAGCAGGATTTCAATCAATGGTATGAGCGCGAGCACATGGCTGAACGCGCTGCCATACCGGGTTTTCAATGGTCGCGCCGTTATGTGCGTCAAGGCGCCGGGCGCAAGTATCTGGCCTTGTATCGCACCGAGTCCCTGCGGGTTTTTGGGACGGCGGAATACAAGAAGGCCTTTGAGCAGCAAACGGATTGGTCCAATACCAACTTTGCCCGCATGAGCAATACCCAGCGGCGCGTGATGGTGGTGTCCTTGCTGGGAGGGGTTGGCACCGGGGCCGTGGTCTTGCTGGTGCGTGTGCCGGAGGTGGCTCAACGGGAAGCCCTGGCACGTCAATGTGCCGCCTATCTGGAACAGACCGATGGCCTGCTGGCCTTGCGTGTGCTGACGCCAGACCCAGAGCTTTCGACCCCTTTGCCGTCCGAGGATACGCAGCAGCGCAGCCTGGACCCCTACCTGGTGGCGGATCTGACCACCTTGAATGCCGCTCGTACCCTGGCTGCCCGTTTGCAGCAGGATCTGGGGGTGGCGACCAACGATGTATCCGAGTTTTCTTTGTTGTGGGATCTGCAGTCACGGGATCTGAATGCAAGCCGCTCATAAGGCGGCCATCACCTCAATTCTTGGGAGAAGCGACATCATGATCAAAAAACTACTTTCCATGGCTTGCGTTCTGGCGCTGGCTGGCACCGCGCAGGCGGCGACCAACTGGAACATGAGTACCGAGCAGCCTGATAACAACTTCCTGACGCAAAACGCGCGTGAGTTTGCGGCAGACATCAAGGCGGCCACCAACGGGGAACTGAATATCAACGTGCAGTCGAACTCGGTGCTGCTCAAGCGCCCCGAGGTCAAGCGCGGTGTACAGCAAGGTGTGGTCCAGGCTGGTGAAATGCTGGTGGCGGCCATTGGCAACGAAGATCCTTTGTTCGAGGTCGATAGTGTGCCGTTCCTGGCCTCGTCCTTCGATCAGTCGGAAAAACTGTGGAAAGCCACTCGTCCCTTCCTGGCCGAGCGTCTGGACAAGCAAGGCATTGTGCTGGTCTATGGCTCGCCCTGGCCACCACAAGGCATCTACACCAAAAAGCCGGTGGAGCAGCTCTCTGATCTGGCTGGTGTCCGTTTCCGTGCCTACAGCCCCGCTACCAGCCGCCTGGTTTCCTTGATGGGAGCAGTGCCCACCACGGTGCAAACACCCGAAGTGCCTCAGGCGTTTTCTACCGGCATTATTGATGCCATGCTGACTTCGCCCGCAACCGGGGTGGATTCGCAGGCTTGGGACTACGTGAAGTATTACTACGACGCCCAGGTCTTCATTCCACAAAGCTTTGTGATCATCAATAAGCGCGCCTTCCAGCGCCTGCCTGAAACTGTGCAAAAAGCCGTGCTGGATGCGGGTGCACGTGCCGAGGAGCGTGGTTGGGCCATGTCGCGCGAGCAAACGTCCAAGTTGACGCAAACCATGGCGGATAAAGGCATGGTAGTGGGTAATCTCAGCGAAAAACTGTCCAGCGAAATGCACGCGATTGGTCAAACCATGACCGAAGAGTGGCTGAAGAAAGCCGGTGCAGATGGTCAGAAGTTGCTTGACGCTTACCGTCAACCATAAGCAAGGGGTGCGTCCATGATCGTTCTGGAGCGTATGGCCAGAGTCTGCGGCGCACTGGCCGCATTCTTCCTGTGTTTGATCGGGGTTGTGGTGACTGCGCAGATTGTGGCGCGCCTGTTTTCCATGCAAATACCCGCCTCGGATGACTTTGCGGGCTGGTTTATGGCGGCGTCTATTTTCCTGGCGCTGCCTTATGCCATGTTGCGCGGGGATCATATCCGCGTCACGCTTTTGCTGCAGGTGATTCCTGAGCGTTTGCATCGCCCGTACGAGCTGCTGGCCACCACGATTGGTCTGGTGCTGGCCGCCTGGTGCACTTGGGAGACGGCTCATTTTGTTTATGAGTCCTTTATCTACAAGGAAGTGGCCCAGGGCATGGTGGCGGTACCTCTGTGGATTCCGCAACTGGGTATGCCGATTGGTCTGGGATTGTTGACCCTGATGTTGTTGCGGCGCTTGCTGCACGCGGCGCAAGGTCAAACACTGGAGGCAACTGAACATGGCTGATTTATCTCAGGCAATAGTGCTGTTTGTTGTTCTGCTTGCCTTGCTGGCCAGTGGCGTGTGGGTGGCGCTGGTTCTGATCGCTTGCGGTATTTTGTCTATCTTTCTGTATGCCGACGCGCCTGCAGGCATTATTTTTGCCACCAAGGCCTGGGACTCCTCGGCCAGTTGGGCCTTGACGGCCTTGCCCCTGTTTATCTGGATGGGGGAAATTCTGTATCGAACACGGTTGGCTGAAGATATGTTCAGCGGCCTGGGGCCGTGGGTACAGCGTTTGCCTGGGCGACTGGTGCACGTGAACACGTTTGGTTGCGGTATCTTTGCCGCGGTCAGTGGTTCCTCGGCGGCAACGGCTGCGACCATCGGGCGCATCTCCTTGCCCGAGTTGAAAGCGCGCGGCTACGACGACAGCATCAGCATTGGCTCCCTGGCCGGAGCAGGGACCTTGGGCCTGTTGATTCCACCGTCCATTGTGATGATTGTGTATGCCGTTGCTGCTCAGGTTTCCATCATCCGCCTGTTTGTGGCGGGTGTGCTGCCCGGCATCATGCTGATGTGCCTGTTCTCGCTGTACATCGCGATCTGGTCCTTGCGCCACCCGGACCGTGTGCCTGCTGATGTCGAAACCTTGACCTGGGGCGAGAAAGTTCGCCGTCTGCGCTTGCTCTTGCCCGTGGTGCTGCTGATCATGGCGGTGATCGGCTCGATCTACGGCGGTATCGCCACCGCCACCGAAGCCGCGGTGCTGGGTGTGATCGGCTCTTTGGTCATCGCTGCGTTTGGACGATCGCTTAACTGGAAGAATTTTGTGGAGAGTTTGCTGGGGGCGGCACGGACCTCCTGCATGATTTCCTTCATCCTGATCGGTGCCGCTTACCTGACCAGTGCCATGAGCTTTACCGGACTGCCTGCGAATCTGGCCGCCTGGATCGGCTCCCTGGGTCTGAGCCAATACGCCTTGATTGCCGTATTGACTGTGTTTTTTGTGATTCTGGGTGCGTTCCTGGATGGCATCTCGATTGTGGTCCTGACCACATCGGTCTTGCTGCCTGCCGTGATTGCGGCGGGTATTGATCCAATCTGGTTCGGTGTCTACCTGATCCTGACAGTGGAAATGGCGCAGATCACCCCGCCTATTGGCTTTAACCTGTTTGTGATTCAGGGCATTACCGGACGCAATCTGTTTGAGCTGGTGCGCATGGCGTTTCCGTTTTTCCTGTTGCTGGTTCTGGCGACAGCCCTGGTGACGATATTCCCGCAAATCGTCATGGTCTTGCCCAACGCCATGTAAGGGGGAAGGGAGATGGCAATGGCTTACGTAACTCTGGGTTCTCAGCGCTACAAGGTAGAGCGCGCCTGGACTCAGGCGGACATCAGCAGTATCACCAGTGTGGCGGTGCTGGCTGATGGGCGCATCGCCGCCTTGCTGCGTCGCCCGGCCTGCGTGCTGGTGCTGGCACCGGATGGGCAGGTGTCGGCGCGCTGGCCCCTGGAGGAAATCCTGTGTCCGCACCATATCAGCGCCCGGCCGCAAGGTGGGGTGCTGGTCACGGATCTGGACGGGCATCAGGTTCTGGCGCTGGACGCCCAAGGCAATGAGCAATGGCGTGTGGGCAAACCCGAGCAGCCTCGCTGGCAAGAGCCCTTCAACCATCCCACGCATGCGGTCGAGTGCGCCGACGGGGGCTTATGGGTCACTGATGGCTACGGCAATACGGTGGTCCATCGCTTTGACCCGCAACGCCAATGGCTGGCGGCATTAGGCGCGCCGGGCTCTGGTCCCTTGCAGTTCAGCACCCCCCATATGCTGGCCTGTGCCGCCGACGGCTCGGTCTGGGTGGCTGATCGGGAGAACAACCGTGTCCAGCACCTGGATGCGCAAGGCCGTTATCTGGGCGAGCTGCGCCCCATGCACAAGCCCATGGCGGTAGCTGTGCAAACAGACGGTACGGTGTTAGTTAGTGACCAAACGGCCAGTCTGTCCTTGTTCGATCCGGATTCGGGCACCTTGGTGGGGCGTTGCCGGGTACAAGGCGTGTACGGGCACGGCCTGTCCGCCGGTTTGGATGGGCGCATTTATATAGCGGAAATGTTGCCGGATTGTTTGACCTGCTTACAGCCTGCTTAATTGTCCACAAAGCATGAAAAAGTAGTCGGCGCTATGGAAGCTCTCAGAGCAAATCCATTAGACTATGCGCATGAATACGTCCGTGCCTCTGTATGTTCGTACAGATTCCTCCGGCCAGCTGCAATTGCTAGGCGATTGGTCCTTGCGTCACTACGAAGCGCTGCAAAGCAGTTTGCGCTCGCTCAGTGACAAGCAGGGCCGTTGGTCTTTGGATTTCAGCGAACTGAAGTCGCTGGACACCACGGGAGCTCAAGTTCTCTGTGAATGGCTGGGTGCCGAGCGTGTGCAGGCGGCGCTGGACAGTGCGCAAGGCTTGTCCAAAGAGCGCCATCAATTATTGCAAACCGTTGCCAAGGCGATGAGCCGCATGGACCATGAGCAGTTGGTTCCGGCGCGTTGGGGCATTACAGATTTGTTCGAGCGCGTGGGCCTGTCCATGGTCCATATTTCGCGCAATGTGCGCGAGCTGCTGGGCTTTATCGGCCTGACGCTGGAAACCCTGATTCTGAACATGCTGCGGCCCAGCCAGTGGCGCGTTACGTCGATTGTGGCGCAGCTGGAAGAGACGGCCTTTAACGCCGTCCCTATCGTGGCTTTGCTGACTTTCCTGGTGGGCGCGGTGATCGCGTTTCTGGGGGCGACGGTGCTGGCGGACTTTGGTGCCACCATTTACACCGTAAACCTGGTCGGCTTTTCCTTTTTGCGTGAATTTGCGGTGCTCTTGACTGCTATCCTGATGGCAGGTCGCACCGCCAGTGCCTTTACCGCGCAGATCGGCTCCATGAAAGCGAACGAGGAAATCGACGCTTTACGTGCCCAAGGCTTGAATCCCATGCTGATTCTGGTCATTCCGCGTGTACTGGCCATGTTGCTGGCCATGCCTATTTTGACTTTCGTGGGGATGGTGGCCGGGATCTTTGGCGGTGGGCTGGTCTGCGCCCTGATTCTGGATATTTCACCCACCATGTTCATCAATATCTTCAATCAGGATATTGATTTGCGGCACTTTGTGCTGGGCATGGCCAAAGCCCCGATCTTTGCCTTTTTGATTGCCGTCATCGGTTGTCAGGAAGGTTTCAAAGTGACCGGTAGTGCGCAGTCCGTGGGTGAACATACGACCTCGGCAGTGGTGCAGTCCATCTTTATCGTGATCCTGATTGATGCGCTGGCAGCACTGTTTTTCATGGAGATGGGATGGTAGAGGCCACCGCTCGTCCCATTATTCAAGTACGTGACCTGGATAATCGCTTTGGCGATCACGTCGTGCACGAGCATCTGGATATGGATGTGTATCCCGGTGAAATCGTGGGCGTGGTGGGCGGCTCCGGCACGGGCAAGTCCGTGCTGCTGCGCTCCATTCTGGGATTGCGCCCACCTACTGGCGGCACAGTACGCATTTTTGATCAGGAAATAGGCACGCTGTCACCCGAAGCCCGTTCGCGGCTGGAGCGTCGTTTAGGCGTGCTGTTCCAGCAAGGGGCTTTATTCTCCTCGCTGACGGTGGTGGAAAACATTGCCATGCCCCTGATCGAGCATATTGGCTTGTCCCGGTCTTCTGCAGAACATATCGCTGCCATGAAAATGTCTCTGGCGGGTTTGCCGGCCAACGCGGCCACCAAATATCCGGCAGAGCTGTCCGGCGGCATGATCAAGCGTGCCGCTCTGGCACGTGCTCTGGCGCTGGACCCGGAAATTCTGTTTCTGGACGAACCCACTGCCGGGCTGGACCCGGTCGGTGCGGGGGATTTTGACCAGCTTATTTTGACCTTGCGCGATGCGCTGGGATTGACCGTGTTTCTGGTTACACACGATCTGGATACGCTCTACACCATCTGTGATCGAGTGGCCGTGCTGGCGCAAAAGCGTGTGCTGGTTAACGACACATTGGCGCGTGTAGAGCAAGTTGATAACGACTGGATCCGGGAGTATTTCCACGGTCCACGGGGACGAGCCGCCGAACAGGCCCAAAACCGTCGTCAGGAGCATAGTTAATGGAACCGCGTGCCCATCATGTATTGATCGGGGTCTTTACCTTGGTAGTGGCTGTGGCTGCTGTCCTGTTCTCGCTTTGGCTGGCCAAGGCGGGGCAAGACGCCGAGACCCGCGATTACGATATTGTCTTTCTGGAAGGTGTGCGTGGTCTGTCTCGTGGCAGCGCCGTGCAGTACAACGGCTTGCGGGTTGGTGAGGTGCGCTCGCTGCGCCTGGATCCGCACGATTTGCAGCGTGTGCGTGCGCAAGTGTCAATTCAGGCCGCGATCCCTATTCACGAAGATACCCAGGCGCGCCTGGCACTGGCCGGCATTACCGGCCAATCCGTGATCGAACTTAGCGGGGGGACACCCAATAGCCCCTTGCTGGAAGCCACCGGCGATGGCCTGCCCATGATTGTGGCTTCGCCTTCCCCTCTGGCCCAGTTGATGGCCGGTGGTGAAGAGTTGATGACGCAAATTTCCAAGCTGCTGGAGAACGCCAATACCTTCTTGTCGTCCGAAAACTCCAAGTCCCTGTCCGCCAGTTTGCAAAAGCTGGAAGCCTTGATGGGCCAGCTCTCGACCGCTAGCGAAGGCGTGCCATCCTTGGTCAAGGAGTTGTCCCAGGCCAGCCAGCAAGCCACCACCTTGCTGTCGTCTACACAAGGTCTGGTAGACCGCCAGGGCACGCAAGCCATGAATGCCATCCAGAAATCCATGGAGGATTTCAGCCGTGCCACACAAAGCTTGAACAAGCTGTTGGAGCAGAATTCGGCCGCTATTGGCCGGGGTGCTCAGGGTCTGACCGAGATCGAACCCGCCTTGCGTGAATTGCGTCAGGTGCTGGCCGGTTTCCGTGCCGTCACCTCCCGTCTGGAAGATAATCCAGCAGGCTACCTTTTGGGTCGCGACAAATTACAGGAGTTCACACCATGATGCCCACTGTTGTGCGTCGTTTCTTGCAGATATCGCTAGTCGGTCTGGCCGTCTTGTCCACCGCCTGTTCGGTCCTGCCTCAGGCCGAATCCCTGACGTATTATCAGCTTCCCGCTACCAGTTTGAAGGCCCAGCAAGCGCCCGCTTCGCATAAGAGCCTGATTATTCAGGTGAACCGGCCCCACGCCGAGCGCCTGCTGGCCAGCTCGCGCATTACGGTTCTGCCTCAAGGTAACGAGCTAAGTGCCTACAAAGGCGTACGCTGGGGCGACGATGTGCCCGCCTTGTTGCGTAATCGACTGGCCGATGCCTTGCGTGACTCGGCTCAGTTCCGGGCGGTGGTGCTGGATACCGAATCTGTCATCGCTGATGTGGAAGTGGGCGGGACGTTGGGAGCTTTTCAGGTCGAATATATTCAGGGCGCCCCACGGGTACGGATTCAGTTTGATGCGTTAGTGCGCGATCAGCGCTCGGGCCAGTTGATTCAGACCCGTCGCTTTGTCGCTCAACAGGATGTTGTCGGCACGGCCGTGCCACAGGTGGTTGAAGCATTTGGGCAGGCCACGGATGCCTTGTCCTTGCAGGTCAGCCAATGGTTAGCTTCTTTAACGGTCCAGGCTAATACTCTTTAATGACATGTACGAGTCACGTGATGAGCCCCTGATTACGGGGTGGCAATTTGCCAAGCGCCTGTTGGCGCATGCCCTTATCGGCATTGTTTTCGTGGCCTTTTCTCTGATGCTGGGGGCATTGGGCCATATGTGGTTTGAAGAGAATGTGCACTGGCACGATGCCGCCTTGAATGCGGCCATGATGGTCGGTGGGCTGGGGCCGATGGCCTTGCCTGAAACATGGGCTGGCAAGGTGTTCTTTGCCATTTATGGCGCGTATATCAGTCTGGTACTGGCCGCGACTTTTGGTCTGATTATTGCCCCTGTGCTGCATAGAATCTTGCACACCTTCCATCTGGAAGACTAAGCAACAGAAAAAAGGCCCCACACTACGCTTTTCGGTTTGCTGCCGCCCGAGGGGGCTTTTTATTGGCGGCACCGAGTCTTAAGACGGTCTGGCGGCAAAAAAGGCGCTGTGTTTTAGGCAGTTTCTTCAAAAGAGGGAGATCCCACCTTTTGAAGAAACTGCCTAAAACACAGCGCCTTTTCGATTGCCTGGCTATGAATCAGCCTTGTACCCGTTCCTGCTCCAACTTGGCGATCAAAGCGGGTAGCTCGTCCATGCGGCGGAAGGTGTCACGCACACCCAGGCGGCGCAATTCCTCTTCCTTATCAGGAACCGGGCAGTAGCCCAGCACGGTTGCACCGGCGGCCAAGCCTGCACTTGCGCCAGTCACGCTGTCTTCCACGACCAGGCATTGTTGCGGGTCAACGCCCAGCCCTTGAGCGGCGGCCAGATAGACATCCGGGTAAGGCTTGTTGCGTGGCGTTTCAGCGCCGCTATAGATATGGGTGCCGAAGTAATCCAGCAGGCCGGTCTGGCCTAATTGCAGCACCAATTTGGCGCGGTCTGCGCCAGACGCGCAGGCAATCATGCCGGGCTTGTCGCGCAAGATCGCATCCAGCGTGTCCTGAATACCGGGAATGGCCATGACTTCATTGGTTAGAGCGTGGTTGCGGCGCATGCGAAAGGCCATCACCCATTCCATGTCCAGATCTTTACCTGTCATCTTGCGCACGGTGGGCAGCTCATCGGGTAGCGCCTTGCCAATGAACCAGTCATAGCACTGCTCATAAGTCATCACCCAGCCTTCTTCTTGCAACATATCCCGCAGTACACGAACCGTGATTGGCTCGCTGTCTACCAGCACACCGTCACAATCAAACAGCACAGCGGAAAATGTCATGGGTAATACCTTTTAAGCCAACAAAACTAGAAGTCTGTGATGATACAGCAGGCCGTCCGCATACAGAATTCAGGTGCAATATCGGCGCCAGACCTTATGGGCCCGTAGCGCGCTTAGTGAAAACCCCGACTTATAAATAATTGATTATTGATATATTTATATCTAAACTAAAATTTCATAACAAACCTTTCTGCGGAAGTTCCGTCATGGTGAATAAAACAACTCGGGTGGTGGCAGCGGCCTTGCTGGCTTTGGGAATGGCTGGCGCGCAGGCAGCGGAAGTAACGCTGAAAGCGGTATCTGTCTTTACGATGGACACCTTCTTTACCAAGCGCTTCAAACAGTTTGTGGACAAGGTCAACGCAGAAGGCAAGGGCCTGGTGCAGATCAACGTGATTGGTGGTCCAGAGGCCATTCCTCCTTTCGAGGTAGGTAACGCGCTACGTTCCGGCGTGATTGATTTTGCCAATACCACAGCCGTATTCCACGCCAATCTGGTGCCTGAAGCATTGGCTTTGACGCTGACAGAAAAACCCATGAGCGAGCTGCGTCAGAACGGCGGCTACGAGCTGATGGACAAGATTCACCGCGAGAAAGCCAACATCACCTGGCTGGCTCGTACGACAGATGGTTTGCAATACCACATCTATACCAACAAGCCTGTGACCTCGGCAGACCTGTCGGGCTTCAAGCTGCGTGGCGTGCCCGTGTACCTGTCCTTCTTCCGCGAAATTGGCGCAACGCCGCTGCAGATTCCACCGGGCGAGGTCTACACCGCGCTGGAACGCGGCGTGGTTGACGGCTATGGCTGGCCTTCCGTGGGTGTGATGGAAATGGGCTGGCATGAAAAGACCAAATACCGTGTCGAGCCAGGCTTCTACAACGTGGAAGTGGGTTTCTTCATGAACCAGAAGAGCTGGGAAAAACTGGACGAAGACCAGAAAGCCTTCATGCGTAAGCAAATCGAGTGGATGGAGTCGCAGAACGTGACTGAACACCAGATGGCAATTGATGAAAAAGCGGCCACCGAACAAGCCGGTGTGCAAGCCTTGGTTCTGGAACCTGAAGTGGCTCGTGCCTTGCGTACCAAGGCTTACGAAGCAGGCTGGGCCGGTATCGATAAATCCAGCCCCAAATACGCCGCGCAACTGCGTGAACTGTTTGGTGGTTATCAGCCTTAAACAAGATTGCTGATTACGTAGTTTTTGACAGTGGACATTGCGCCCTTGGGGACAGTGTCCACTTTTTGATGGTGCCATACGGGCGGCAAGATGCCCGCCCTTTCAGTGACTTTGATCTGCGGAGAAGACGCGATGTCTGCTGCAACTGCCCCGGAAGGCCAGCCTTCCAACACGACCTGGGGGCGTCCTTACGCCCTGTTAATGAACGCTTGCGGAGCCGTTGCGGCGCTGACTTTCGGGCTGATGAGCCTGCTGGTTTGTGCCGACGTGGTACTGCGCAACCTGGGTTACGACGCGCTGTCCACCAGCGTGGAAGTAACCGAATACATGCTGATCATTGCCACCTTCGTGGCAGCGCCGTGGGTGCTGTACCTGGGCGGTCATATCCGTATCGACGTGCTGTTCAACAATCTGCCCACGTCTGTCCAGCGCTTGCTGGACCTGATCTCCAACCTGCTGGGTCTGGTGGTTTGTGGTGTGTTGGCCTGGCAATGTGCCGTCGTCGCTCTGGATGCTCACGAGCAAGGAGCCATGGTATTTAAAGCCCTGGTGTTCCCGGAGTGGTGGCTGAATCTGCCTTTGCTGTTTGGTGCATCCATGTTGGCGCTGGAATTCCTGCGCCGCCTGATTTCCCGTCCTGTTGAGCAAGGAGTCTGAGCATGGAATGGCACATGGCCTTGATCCTGCTGCTGGGATCACTTTTTCTCTTGATGGCCATCGGCACACCGGTGGTCTTTGCCTTCCTGTCCGTGAATTTGCTGGGCGCGTGGCTGTTTCTGGGTGAGGCGGCTGGTTTGGCCCAATGGGCGCGTAACACCACCGCCTCTATTGGCAGTTTTTCCTTAACTCCTATCCCATTATTCGTCCTGATGGGCGAGGTGCTGTTCCACACTGGATTGGCCTTCAAAGCCATCGACTCCATTGAACGCATGATCTCGCGCGTGCCGGGCAAACTGTCCATCGTCAGTATTCTGGGCGGTACGACCTTCGCTACCTTGTCGGGTTCGTCCATTGCCAACACCGCCATGATGGGCGGCGTGATGCTGCCAGAAATGCTGCGTCGCGGCTATCACCCCACCATGGCCATGGGCCCCATCATGGCCGTAGGCGGTATCGCCATGCTGATCCCACCTTCGGCTCTGGCAGTCATGCTGGGTAGCCTGGCTGGCATTTCCATCGAACGACTACTGATTGGCGGCATCCTGCCCGGCATGTTGATGGCAGCAGGCTTCCTGGCCTACGTGGTCGTGCGCAGCCGCCTGCGTCCGCAAGACGCGCCCATGAGCGACGAAGATCCAGCCACTCGCCTGAAAGGCTGGGCCTTGTGGAAACCCTTCGTGTTCAACGTCGTGCCATTGCTGGGTATCTTTATTGCGGTGGTTGGCTCGATGCTGGCCGGTTGGGCATCGCCCACTGAATCGGCCGCGATCGGCGTCGTGGCTTCGGTGATCGCCACCATCGCCTACCGTGCCCTGACCCTGAAAGCACTGTGGAAGAGCCTGATCGAAACTGCCAAAGTGTCGGTTGTGATCCTGTTCATCCTGGCCGCCTCCACCACCTTCGCCCAGCTGCTGAGCTTCTCTGGAGCTAGCGCAGGCTTCCTGGGCATGATCAAAGACTACGACCTGTCGCCCTTCGTGCTGGTTATCTGCATGCTCCTGGTGCTGCTGGTCATGGGCATGGTGCTGGACCAAATTTCCATGATGATGATCGCTTTGCCCTTCTTCATGCCCCTGGCCCTAGCCGCAGGTGTGGATACCGTCTGGCTGGGTGTCATGATCCTGATCGCACTGGAAATTGGCCTGCTGACCCCACCGTTCGGCCTGCTGCTGATCGTGATGCAAAGCGTGGCCCCGCCATCTATCCGCTTGCCCCACATCTACAGCGCCGCCGTGCCCTTCCTGGTCATAGAAGTCGGCATCCTGGCCCTGGTCTTGTTCGTTCCCTGGATTGCCGTGGGCCTGCCAGGACTGATCGGCTAAGACAGAGCAGGCAGTCTGAAAGCGGGACAATAAGGATGTTGTCCCGCGAAGAAAGCTGGAGTCTGGAAAAGCTTTCCAAACTAAAAAACCTCAGTTCGGCAGATGCCAAACTGAGGTTTTTTTATGCTCGATAGTGCTGACCATTTTTTGCCGCCTATTTATGTGCAGCAAAGTGATTGATGTGGAAGCGGCGCATAAAAACTTAAATGATTTTTCTGCCTGTTGCTGAGGTCGATTCTGGAGCCGAGCAGGACGCAGGCAGTGTGTGTATCGACAGCGTTCAAGTCAGTTTTTAAGGCTTAAGCGCATAAGCCGCTAAGTTTTTAACCTGTGTAGTAAAGCGCACTCAGACATTGGCAAGTACGGGCTTAGGACAGTGACTGCTTACTCCCATCTTTCCAAGCAATTCCTTTCATCCAGCAGCTCCACGATCAACCTTTACTACGATCAGCGATCCCGTTAAGAACACTAAGTCGGAGCATTCAAACCCCGATCAGCAATCGTCCGATAAAAGATGCTGTGAGCTGATTGAGGGGCTGTCCCGGTGTTGGGGCGGATCAGGTGACTTGCCGCCGGCAGATAATTGCGCAGGGGTGCAAGCACCTTGCTGTTTGAGTCCGACGTTTGTGGTTTGTCCGGGGGACAAACCACCGGACGAGTTCAAGGTGCGCCCGTAGCGATTATCTGACCAGGGCACCGGCGCATAGCGCCGGCAAGTTGCCAGCCCCAACACCGGGACAGCCCCTTAATCAGCGTCTTATAGCCACCTTCTTCATCGCGTCGAACAGTGGTTGACTCCAAACCTTGAGTCACCCTGATCTCTACACTCTGGGCATCTAAACCCAACCCCATCCAATCGAGCCATTCCAAAGAAAGCAGTTGAGAAACTGCCTTTACTCTCGCACAGGATCAGCATAGATCCCGCCATCCCGCAAAGCCAAAGCGACCTTATCCCCTCGCTGGACAGCCTCATCCAGCACACGAGCAATCAACACCGGCCCCGCATCGCTGGCAACCGTAGCCAGCATATACACCCCAGTCTCCTCGCCAGAGATGGCACTACGCGTCAATTCTGTGACCACACCAGACGCACACCCCTCAGCCAGAAACTCATCCCCATGACACCTCGGACACAAGAACCGCGCCGGAAACATCCGATGATCACACTGCACACAACGAAATACAGAAGGGCTCATCACAAGGCCTCCAAAACAAGCGCCGTCGAACACATGCCATAGCGATACTCCACCATGCCGTATCCCGTGACCAAACCGTAACGAGCCTGCGCCACCTGACGCTCCCCCGCCTGACCGCTCAACTGACGCATCACCTCCACCAGTCCATGCAGACTGCAAGCAGCCCCGGCCTGCCCAGCCGACAATTGCCCGCCAGAGGTATTCAAAGGCACACGTCCCGTCGCAATCGACTCGTGAATAAACTGCTTGGCGTTATCAGCCCGAAAGAAGCCCAAATCCTGCAATTGAGCCAGAACCATGACGGGGTAGTCATCATAAATACTGAGGACATCCATATCAGCCGGACTCAGCCCCGAGTCCGCCCACAAAGCCGGAGCCAAAGCCGCCAAACCCGTGCTCAAACCATCGCCTTGCTGATCATCAATATTATGAAAGCTGCGTAAAGCCTTTACCGTAATCGCAGGCTGATTCTGCGCCGCCGGATGATCCGCGCGCATCACAATCAAGGCATTGGCTCCATCCACCACCGGCACACAATCCAGTCGCGTCAAAGGATCTGCCACTTGAGGCGCATTCAAGTACTTATCCAGACTCATGGGACTGCGATACGCAGCACCCGGATTCATGCTGGCCCATAGCCGCTGGCGCATCACCAGCGCTGCGTAGTCCTCTCGCTCCAAACCCAGCTTGCGCATTTGATTCGCCGTCAGCATGGCAAAGCGATGATTCGGACTGCCAGCCCCTAAAGGGCGCAAATGATCGTAAGTTGTCTGGTTATAGTTTTCGACCAGTTGCTGGAAGTCCTTGGCCTGAAAATGATCCCCGGCCACAATCGCAATACAGCGGGCATCACCCGCCTGAACCGCACGAATAGCGTGCTGCAGAATATTCAGGCCACTGGCGCCGCCATTGCTATCATCCATGATCCAGCCTACCTTCAAGCCCAGCTTCCAGGCCAGATCAATAGCCCGATCCGGTGCATGGGTAAAGGAGGCTACCCCCAGACCATCAATGTCGCTGGCCTTCAGACCTGCTGCGGCAAGAGACTGCTTGAAAGCCTGGGCCAGCAGCTCGGAGGTGCCAAGTTGACCACGCCGGGTGTAGGTGACCTCGGTTGCGCCCAGCAGGCGCACCGTGTCCAGATTGAAATTAGGCGTCATATTGAATTCCTGTGGCAGCCATCAGCGGCGAACCTGATAGCCTGCTTTTTCTCTATCCCAGGTGTCGGGACCAATGCCGCGATCACGCAGGGCAAACTTCTGAATCTTGCCATTTTCCGTGGTGGGCAAGACCTGGGCAAACTCAATAAAGCGCGGTACGGCAAAGTAAGGCAGACGGCGCTCGCAATGCTGCAGCAGCTCCTCGCAGCTGACCGTGCAATCCGGACGCAACACAATCATGGCCATGACCTCGTCTTCGGCCAGCTCGGACTTGGCGGCATAGACAGCAACCGTATGGACCGCAGGATGGCTGGCCAAAGCCTGCTCGACTTCGTAGGAGGAAATGTTTTCACCACGACGGCGAATCATGTCCTTCAGGCGGTCCACAAAGCGGTAGTAACCATCCGCATCGCGCACGACGCGGTCACCCGTGTGGAACCACAGGTTTTTCCAGGTTTCGACTGTCTTGTCCGGTTGACCGTAGTATCCCAGCGCGAAGGCGTAGGGTTCATCGGCGCGCAGTAACAGCTCGCCCACTTCACCGTCTGGCAAGGGATTGTCGTGCTCATCCACGACCAGAGCCTCAAAACCTTCCGACACACGGCCCATATAGCCATTGCGCTGTTCCTGAATGCCACGGCCCATGACATAGTTGGTCTCGGTAGAACCAAAGCCATCCAGCAGATGCATGCGGCAGCGCTCCAGAAACTGGCTATGAAACTGCTCGGGAACACCGGGGCCTAATGCAATGCGCGTCTTGTGCAGCTTCTCTGCCGCCGTCTCAGGTTTGGATAGCAAGATAGGCACCATTGCGCCTAGCAGATAGGTAATCGTGGCGCCGGTTTCATACAGATTGTCAAAGAAACGGCTGGCTGAGAAACGCTTGTCCACCACCATGCAGGCGTCGCTGACCAGAGCCTGGAAAAACGTATTCAAGGCATTGGTGTGGAACATGGGCAGGCAGGTGTACAGCACATCATCGGGCTTCATGCCCAGCTTGCTGGCGGTATAAATGCCCCACCAGTAGAACTGGGCGTGCGGGCACTGAACGCCTTTGGAAGGGCCCGAGGTGCCGGAGGTGTACAGAATGGCCAGCGTATCGCCGGGGCCTATATCGGCAGGCTCGCAGTAATCGCCCAAAGCAGGCAGATCGCAGGTGCTCACCGCCAGTGTTTGTGCCGCTTCCTGGCCTTGAATCAACCAGGCTTGCTGGACGGCGGTAGCGCCAAGGTCCACATCGGCCAGTAGCGGCGTCAGATCCGTTTCCACTACCAGCAAACTGGCCTGGCTATTGCACAAGATGTGCTGCAACTGCGCCCCGCGCGAGGCGGTATTGATAGGCACCACAATCGCGCCCAGCCAGCCGCAACCCAGAACCATATCCAGGAATTCGTGGCGGTTGGTGCACAGCAAGGCAACACGGTCGCCACGTTTGATACCGGCACGGCTCAATCGGCTGGCACTGGCAGCGGCCCTGTGCAAGGTTTGCTGGCCGGTGTAGTGAGTGTTGCGGTCTGAAAACAGCGGAGCATCACCCATGCGCTCTGCGCGCAGGCGCAACAGGGCGGGTACCGTGCGTTGCGTGGCAGGTATTGAAAACAGCGGCAATTCAGAAGCAGGAATGGAATGGGCGTGCATGATCTATCTGTCTCCCGGCCAACGCGCGATCAAGGCGGCAAGCCGATATGCATGGGTGAAATTACTAATATCCTGCAAATAGTATACTGCAATATATTATTTTGAAATTCCTGTCCTTCACCGGAAAAACCCGAAGTAGCAGAGCTCACCAGGCAGTGGTATTTCGCGCAAACCAGGGGCGGAGCAAGGACAGAAAAGGGGGCGTTTTGCAGGCCGGAGCAGGATGGCCAGCAAGACGGTTGATCAGGTTTATGGACGACAGTTGATCAGCAACAAGCAGGCCGGGCTCACGTGTTTGAGCCAATGTGCTTCACAACGACTTTGAATAAGCCCACAGGGGCAACGGGGATAGAACAATGAAGGTATGGCTTAAATTAGCAACGTGTTGTGCGCTGATGTTGGGTGCACAGGCCCATGCTCAAAACAAGAATGTGACGCTGGTTGTGCCTTACCCACCGGGCGGTGCGGCTGACCAGTTGGCGCGGGTGATTTCTCAGGAAATGGGCACACGCTTTGATCAGAAAGTCATTGTGGAAAACCGCCCGGGTGCGGGTGCCCAGGTTGCCATGAATGTGGTGAAAAACGCCAACCCCAGCTCCTTGGGTACGGTGTTGTTCCTGGCCGATAGCGGTGCTTACTCCTTGAACCGCCACCTGTACCAACGTCTGAATTACGACGTGGCTACCGACCTGATCCCCATGACGCTGGCTGCCAAGGCGCCGGTGTTCCTGCTGGTCAATAAAGACAGCCCCTTCAAGACGGTTCAGGATCTGGTTGCAGCTGGCCAGAAGCAGGAGCTGACATACGGTTCGCCTGGTATGGGTACGGGCACTCATCTTTTGGGCGAGATGCTGCGCAAAGAAACCGGCGCTCGTCTGGTGCACGTGCCTTACAAGGGCGCAGGCCCCGCTTTGATTGATGCCGTCAGCGGCCAGATCGACTTTATCTTTGACGTGCTGACGGGCAGCCGTGGCTTCCTGGAAGATGGCCGCCTGCGCGCGATTGCCGCAGCGACAACGGAGCGCAGCCCTCTGCGTCCAGATGTGCCTACCATTGCCGAAGCCGGTATCCCCAATGTGGCATTCACCATCTGGTGGGGTATTTCGGCCAAAGCTGGTACGCCTGATGAAGACGTGGCCCGCCTGACCGAGCAACTGACGGCTGTCCTGAAAGAGGATGCAGTGGTCAAGAAATTCGTGGACTTCGGCATCCAGATCGAGCCTTCCACTCCCAAAGAGTTTGCTGATCTGATCGAGCACGATGCTCAGGCCATGGGACCAACCATCAAGGCCCTGGAAATCACGCTGGACTAAGACGTGATGGCTTGAAGAAAAAAGGCGCTACGGCGCCTTTTTTTGTTGTGCGTGGGCTGTTCCGGAACCAAGAGGGGACACTGTCTTCAGCCCACAAGACAGTTTTGGGCTGAAGGGCTAAACCTTGTATATGGGTTACAGTCGGGGCTTTATATTGCCGGTGCTTAAGCAGGAAGCATCGGCGGCGGCAATCACAGCCTGCCTTGCAGCTTCCTGCTTATGCTGAATTATCAAGCCAGCAGCTCCGCCTGCTTGAGGCAGTAAGCCGAGCAGCAAATGACCAGATTTTCCATAATCAGATGAGCTGCCTGCTCTTCCTGACGCTCACTGAAGGCCTGACAAATCCCCTTGGCCCGCTGCATGGTTTCCAGACGGAATTGAGGGTCTTGCAAGCAGGCAATCCGGGCCTGATCGGCCTGGTCATGCAGACGCGCCATCGTATCGACCAGTTGCTTGTTGGGCACCATGCTGATCCAGGCGCTGCGGAACGCCCAGTTGGCCTGAATATTGTCGATGGGATCGCCTTGCTGATGGGTAGCTTCAATACGGCTCAAGGCCTGTTCCATGGCCTGCATGCCCACTCTGCTTTGATTGACGCAAGCCAGCTTGGCGGCAGGCGGTTCCAGCAACAGGCGTACCGAGAAAATATCTTCAATATCCTGGGCGGTGTAGACCCGCAATACAAAACCGCGCGATGTTCCTTCCAGCACCCCTTCGTTTTTCAGTTGCAGCAAGGCTTCGCGCACCGGCATGCGCGAGACATTCAAGCTGGCGGCAATTTCGTTATCCACCAGCCGCACATCAAAACCGATTTTGCCCAAGGCAATGTCCTGGCGCAGCATGCCGTAGACTTGTTCACGGATATTGGGTTCGCGTTTCTTATAAGGATTGGCAGCCATAAGCTCGCCCGGCGCCTGGCGCACGGCAAAAGACTCAAAGGGCTATAGGATACCAAGTAAGCACTGGGGACTGACGCGTTTTATGTCAGGCCAAGTTGCAGGATAATAAGTCGTTTTCAGACCAGCGCGTAGCAGGAGGGCCAGTCGATGCGGTGGCGGCATGTGGAAATTTTTGATGCGATTTGCCGTGGCGGCTCCTTGACGCAGGCGGCGCAGTTGCTGCATATCTCTCAGCCTGCGGCCAGCAAAATGTTGGCGACCGCAGAAATGCAGCTGGGCTTTCGATTGTTCGACCGTGTGCGCGGCCGCCTGATCCCTACGCGTGAGGCCAGCATTCTGGCTCCCTACGTTGCGCGTCTGCATCAGAATCTGGACGACGTCAGCCGCTTGGCGCGTAATCTGCGCTCCCACCATGAAGGCTTGTGGCGTATCGGTAGCAGCCCGGCTTTTGGTCTGGAGCTATTGCCGGTGGCCTTGAGCCGTTGTCGTCAGGCTCACCCGGCCATGAGTTTCGAGCTGCGCACACACCATAGCGGGGAGCTACTGCAAGCTCTGGAAACGCGCGACCTGGATATGGTGATGAGCTTTGATCAGGGCGAGTCTTCCGGCGTGCAACAGCAGGTGCTGGCCCATACCGAGCTGGTGCACGTTACCTTGCCGGGCGTTGCACCCTTGCGTCATTGGGAGGAGATGGCCGAGCGTGCTTTCATCGCTTTGGATGCTGACGATCCCGTTGGCGCGATGGTGGAGGATCTGCTGCAAAGCTATGTTCCCGATGTTGCCCCCTTCATGCGTGTGCAGACCCATTACGTGGCTTGTGGCCTGGTTTTACAACAGGTGGGCGAGGCCTTGGTGGATCTGGTCACGGCCCGAGCCATGCAAGGCCGAGGCCTTGCCATACACCGCTTGCCCGAGCCTTTGCCGATTCCGGTCAGCATTTTGACGGCTCATGATGATGCCGGTTCTGGCTCGCGTGAGCGTGTGCTGGATCACATCCGGCAGGCTCTGCTGGAATGCCGTTTCCCGGACTGAGCAGAAAGTTGATTCCATAACCCTGGGTTATGGAGTGCGCCAACTATTCATTGGCGCTCTACAGCGACCCCCAAGACAATAGAGGCCAGTTATTGGGGGGTATTTCCATGCATGTATGTATTATCGGCGCCGGTGTCATTGGTATGAGCACCGCGTTCATGTTGCGCCAAAAAGGGGTGAAGGTCACGGTGCTGGAAGCTGGTTCGCAAGTGGCCGGTCAGACCAGCTTTGCCAACGGCGGACAACTGAGCTACAGCTATGTGGCCCCCCTGGCCGATCCCGGTGTGTTCAAGGATTTGCCACGCTGGTTATTGAATAAAGACTCGCCACTGCGCTTCAAGCCTGCGCTTAGCCCCCAGCAATGGCGCTGGCTGCTGCATTTTCTGAAAGCCTGCCGGAGCGATGTGGTGCGCCGTACCACCGCGCAGATGCTGACCTTGTCCTATCTGAGCCGCGACATTCTGCACGACTGGCAAGAGCGCTTCAATCTGGAATTTGCCCATCAAAACAATGGCAAGTTGATTGTGTTCCGCAGCCCTGGTCCGTTCCAGCATGCCCGTGAACAGGCGCAATTGCAGGCGGATATGGGATCGTCACAACAAGTGCTGGAAGCAGCCCAAGTGCTGGAGCTGGAACCTTCTTTGCAGGCGTTGGGCTCGCGCTTGCAGGGGGCGATATACACACCTAGCGAAGAAGCGGGCGACGCTTATCTGTTTTCCGTGGCCTTGCACGAGCGCATGCAAAACGACAGCGACTACCAGTTGAAGCTGAACACGCCGGTGCAGCGCTTTGTAATGGAAGGGCGCGATATTCGTGCGGTGCAAACCGCTGAAGGCGAGATTCAGGCGGATCAGTTTGTTGTTGCTAGCGGGATGGGTACGGTGCCTTTACTGCGTCAGCTGGGTGGCCGTCCTCTGATCTACCCGCTGAAGGGCTATAGTTTGAGTCTCCCCTTGGAAGGCTTGAATCAGGCCGTGCCGGCTATCAGTGTGACCGACTACGAACAGCGCATTGTGTATGCCCGTTTGGGTGAAGTGCTGCGTATGGCCGCGATGGTAGACATTGGTTTTGATGGCCTGGATATTCCCGCTGCCCGTATGGCAACTTTGAAGCAACAGGTGAAGGATCTGTTCCCTGGCCTGCCGCTGGAGCAGGCGCAGACCTGGGCCGGTTTGCGTCCTGCTACGCCTTCGGGCAAGCCCGTTGTGGGGGCCAGCAAGCTGGCCGGTCGCTTGTGGGTGAATGCAGGCCACGGCGCATTGGGCTTCACCTTGGCTTGCGGCAGCGCGGCGATTCTGGCGGCTCACCTGACAGGCGAGGCTTCGCCTATTGATGATGCCCCATTTCGTCCTTAAGCCTTGAAGTAAATGACGGGTCCCTGGCGATCAATGGTTAGTGGCCGGTCATGAGCTGGGGGGGGGCTGAGCGTGCGTATGGAATGATTCGTGCCGCCAAGCTTGCTGCTCATAGTCAGTAGCGATGGTTACACGCTTGTAGATGGGCAAGTTTCCTCTTGGAAGCCTGCTCATTTTTTTCAAGTTTTGCTCTTATACCGTCGCTCGTAAGCCTGGCATGGCTTTGAAGCCCGCCGTCAACAATAGAGATAGGCCATAAATCGCTACCGCCAGCACCGGAATCGACCACAGCGCATTGAAATCCAGTGCCGTGAACAGGTAGCGGTACATCAGGTCGATCAGCCAGGGGTGGATCAAATACACCCCCAAGGTCAGCTCCGCCAGATGGGCGCTGATACGCGAATTGATCAAAGGCTGATCCCAGTCACGCAGCAGCAGAATCAGCGCGATGGACATGGGGATGACGGTGATGCTCAGGTAATCATAAAAGTACGCACCCGTTTGTCTATCGTGCGTGATAGCCAGTGCATAAAAGCCCCAGGCCGTTGCCACGATACTGCCCAGCAGCACCGTGATAGTCAGCCAGCGGGGCACATTCACCGGTACTTTGCGCAGCAGATAACCGAGCAGGAAATAGGGCAGATAGGACAGGAACCAGGTAAAGAAGGGCGCAGAGTGGGTGTTCAAGTCCGGATTGCTGAGGGTGCTAAGGGCGGACAGCACAAAGGCCGCTCCGGTCAGCGCAGCCAGCTGCTTCAAGTTGGTGTTCTGGACCATGCGACGCAAAAAGGGCGTAAACAGGTACAGGAACACAATCATGTACAGAAACCAGAGATGGAAATAAGGCCGACCCTGTAGCAGCCGCTCCAGATAGGGATAGGGGTCCGCGTCCGGCGTCCACCAATGCTGCTTGAAGGCCGTCCAGCCCAAGTAGAAAGCGGTCCAGAACAGCAGCGGCAGCAAGACTCGCGATGCTCGCTTCCGATAGAACAGCTTCATGCCTTCCTGGTGACGAGGCTCCAGCAAGAGTGCGCCGCTAACCATGACGAATACCGGCACACACCAGCGGGTGGCGGCATCGTAAAGGTTGCCACTCCACCAGTTGGCGGTGCCCAACTCGGCGTTCAGGACGGCATAGGCGGCGATATGCAGGCAGACGACAGAGAAAATCGCCACGATCCGTGCATTGCTGATCCAGTTCATGACAAGACAGAAAAATCAGAGACCTCCCCATCCTAACGAGCAGACGTTTCTGATTTGTCCCCCAAATACGGGATTTAGCGTCCAGTTTTATCTGGATGTGACTGTATGGCTGAAGGTGGTATGTGAATGCGGATTGGATGAAATCATCCCGCTCCCTTTCGAGAGAGACTGTAAAAGGGTGTATAAATTACCAGCGTTATACGGTTAAATAGCAGGCTTAGCCAGACAGACCCGCCAGGGCATTCCTGAGCGGGCGGTGCTGGGCAGGAGTACGGTGGATGGAGCTGGATTTGAGGGGCTTGGATGTGCTGATTGCCCTGGTCACCTTGGCGCTGGGTTTGCTGATCGGGCTGTGGCTGAGGGCGCGCATGAGTGCGCCTGTCGAGCAGGCCTTGGCGGATCGCTGCGCACGTCTGGAACAAGACTTGGCCCATGCACAGGAGCAGACTCAGGATGCGCAGGATAGGGCAGTGGAGCTGGACAAAGAGCTGATACGCCGCGATGCCCAGTTGCAGGCTCAGGAGATGCGCAATCAGGCCATACAAGAGGACCTGGAGCATAGCCGCGAGCAGATGCGTTTGCAGTTCGAGTCTTTGGCCCAGCAGATTCTGGAGGCTAAAGGACAGACCCTGCGTCAGGATAGTCAGCGCACTTTGGATGAAATGCTGCGACCATTCCGGGAGCAATTGGCAGGATTCCAGCTGCGTGTGAATCAAGTGCACGATGAATCCGTCAAAGGCCAGACTGCCTTGAGTCTGGAGCTGCAGCGCATGCAGGAAATGGGTCTGCGCATGAGTGCCGAGGCTCACTCCCTGGCGGTGGCGCTGAAGGGCGACAAAAAGACTACGGGCAACTGGGGTGAAACTCAGCTGGAAAAAACGCTGGAAGTGGCCGGTTTGGTACGAGGTGTCCACTTTGACACACAATGGCAGGCCCGCGACGAGCAAGGCCGCTTGCGATACCCTGACTTCGTGGTGCACCTGCCTCAGGACAAGCATCTGGTGCTCGATTGCAAAGTATCCCTGGTGGATTACGACCGCGCTATTCGCGCTGAGACTGACGAGGAACGTCAACAAAGCCTGCAAGCGCATGTGCAAGCGCTACGCAATCATATTGATGATCTGGCCTCCAAGGATTACAGCGCCTTGGCAGGCTTGAACAGCCCCGGCTTCGTGTTCATGTACGTGCCCATTGAAGCGGCCTATATGCAGGCTTTGCAGCAGCATCATGGCCTGTTTGACTACGGCCTGGGCAAGAACGTCCTGATGGTCTCGCACACAACCTTGCTGCCTATTTTGCGTACCGTAGCCAATATCTGGATGATGGTGCGCAGCAACGAGCAAGCCCATGAATTAAGTCAGCGCGCAGGTGATATCTACAACCAGGTATCCATCCTGGCCGAGCGCCTGAAAAAGCTGGGCGAAACCTTGGGGCAGGCGGGCAAACACTACAACAGCACGGTGACTGCACTGGCCGGCCAGCAAGGCTTGTACGGCAAAGTCAGCCGCTTTGCCGAGCTCTCGGCCAGGGCTAAACGCACTCAACCTGGCATTGAGCCCTTGCATACGGATATAGAGCACGAGCGTCTGGATTGGGTCTTGCCGGAAGAGGCCGCGCCTGCTCAGGACAAAGAGCCGGATGCTTGATGTGAGAGAAGCAGGCTTGATGATATTGGGCAGATATCAGGCTGACAAAGCATATGGCTTACAGCGATTTACTTCCTATTTTGCTCGTCGTGGCTCAGGCATGGGCGGGGGCCATGGAAGGACAGCACTTTGGGCCTTGGTTTTTGTTCTGCCTGCCACAGATCGTAGTGGGACTGCATATTGATCCACATCTCGGCGCTGGTTCCAAGCGCGTCGCGCAGACGTAAGGCCATGTCTGCCGAAATACCGGCAGAACCATTGAGGATGCGCGATAAGGCTGCACGCGTTACGCCAAGACGGGATGCCGCCTCTGTGACACTGAGTTCGCCCAAGTATTCCCGCAAGACTGGGCCGGGGTGGGATGGGTTGTGCATACGCATAGTGTTTTCCTAGTGATAGTCCTGGTAGTCCACCAAAACAGCGTCTTCGCCTTCAAAGTAAAAGGTTAGACGCCAGTTCCCGCTAACCGATATTGTGTAGTGATCTTGTACAGATTGGCCTTTGGGGTTTTTGCCCGATAACTTGTGGAGCTTCCATCCGGGGGCGTTCATATCTTCCGCTTGAGTAGCAGCGTGCAAGGCTGTTAGCTGAATCTGGAGGCGGACAGCATGCTTGGCTTGAATGCCGGATTTGGAGCCGGTTTCAAAGTAAGCCTGAAGACCCTTGTGTCGGAAGCTCTTAATCATTTGTATAGTGTATATGATCGCTATACGATATGCAAATATTGACGTTATTCTTGTCCTATTTGCTGTTTCGCCTGGGGTTGAGTTTTTGAACTGGCTGAGGGGCGTTGAGGCTGGTTTAGTGCGGTTGATGGCTTTTATGGTTGAGCGCCATCATCCTGCTCAATAAGCTCCAGCCACTGCTCCACCAATTGCGGGGCACTGAACAGATAGCCTTGCAGCGCATGGCAGCCGCGACGCAGCAGGAATTCTTTTTGCTGCTCGTTCTCCACGCCCTCGGCCACGACATGCAGGCCTAGCTGTCTTGCCATTGCCAGCACCGTGCGCACAATGGCGTTGGCTTCCTGTTCCATGGGTACGCCCAGGATCAGGCTGCGGTCCATTTTCAGCTCATACAGAGGCAGGCGGCGGATGGCGGCCAGGTTGGAATAGCCAGTGCCAAAGTCGTCCATGGAAAAGCGGATACCCAGGTCTTTCAGCTCGCGCATCATGGAGTTGGCGGAGGAAAAGTCTTCCATCAGCACGCCCTCGGTGATTTCAAAGATCAGGCGATGGGCCGGTGCGCCGCTGGTTTCCAGGATCTGGCGTGTACGGCGGGCAAAGTCAGGGCGGCGGAATTGAATCGGGCTGACGTTGATGGAAATGGGGAAGCTGCATTCCTGGGTCTGCAGCAGCAGATCACAGACGGATGCCATGATCCAGTCGCCCAAGGGGGTGATCAAGTCCGTGCTTTCGGCCAGCGGAATGAACAGGTTGGGTGTCAGCATGCCGCGTGTCGGGTGCAGCCAGCGCAGCAGCACTTCGGCCCCGCTGATGCGGTTTTGCTTGTCGTACTGGGATTGGACAAACAGGCGCAACTGATCCGAACCAATAGCAAATCGCAGGTCGTGCTGCAGGCTCAGGTGTTCTTCAAGCGCCTCTTGCATGCCAGGTTCGTACAAGGTGATCTGGTTGCGGCCATTCTCCTTGGAGCGATACATGGCGGTGTCGGCCTGACGCATCAAGTCTTCAGAGGTCAGCGTACTGTCGGTAATCAGCGCCAGGCCGATACTGCTGCTACTCAGGTAGGAGTGGCCTTCGATGCTGTAGGGCTCTTCCAGACGGGTGCGTACCAGTTCAGCAAATTCCAGTGCTTCTTTGTAGCAGTCGCGCACAGTGCCGGGATGCAGGATTTTCAGGATGACGAATTCGTCTCCGCCCAGGCGGGCCACGATGTCCTGGGGATCAATCATCAAGGACAAGCGGCGCGCGACTTTGCGCAGCAAGGCATCGCCAATCGCGTGCCCTCGTGCATCGTTAATGTGCTTGAAGCGGTCCAGATCCAGGAAGTACAGCGCACCGGGTCGTTTGTACGGCTCTATGGTCTGCAGGTGACGTTCCAGACGCTGCAGCAGCAGGCGGCGGTTGGGCAGCTCGGTGAGCGGGTCATAGAAAGCCAGCCGGTAGTTCTCTGACTGCGTGGCTTTCAGGGCCGAGATATTCGTGGAGATACAGTACAGACTGGTCTGCCGGGTCTCGGGGTCTTTGACCGGCATTTTGATGGAAAAGAACGTGGCGCGTATATCGCCTTTCCGGTCGCGTACCACTTCTTCCACGGCCAGGCGTTCACCGCTGTACAGCACCTGCTCGTCGTTATGGCGGAACTCGTTAATAGTTTGTTTGTTGGCGTACAAATCCTGGTCGGTTTTGCCCACAATGCTGACGGTCGTGTAGTTCAGGTCTTCGCACAGCTTGCGGTTGGCGTACTGATAACGAAACTGATCGTCCTTGATGTAGACGTACGCATCAATCGCATCCAGTACCGTATGCAGATGGTGCTCGGTACGGACCAGTTTCTTGCGTTGACGACGCAGGCCAATGCGCATCAGGGTGACGGTCAGCAGGGCAATGGTCAGCAAGACACCCAGTGTCAGCAAGGCGGGGATAATCCAGGGCTTGGTCGGTTTCTCGATCAGGCGCAGGCCCCATTGGTTCAGTGTTTCTGTGTAAAACGGGTCGTTATTGTCTTGCCATTGCTTGATGTGAGTATCAATGGCGGCCAGCAGGTCCAGGTGGCGGTCCTTGGCCGTGACAAAGTAGGTATTGGTTGGCTCCAGCCGGATGGGGGCGGTTTTCAGGCCATGCTCGCCCGCATGGCGCACTCCAAATAAATGGCCGACTACGGCGGCGTCGGCCTGTTTGCTTTGGACCAGTTTCAGGGCATTGTATTGGGAGTCAGTAATGACCAGCCTGGAACCCAACTCCAGTTTCTGCAAAATATTGTAGAGCTGGGTTAGTTGCAGGGTGCCGCTCATGACAGCAATGCGCTTGCCATTCAAGTCGTTCAGAGCACCGATATGGGTGGTTTTACCTGTGAAGATCTGAGACCAGTCCTCCAGCACGGCGCGACTGTGAAAGCTGTACAGGGCGGCGCGCTCAGGGGAATAAGCCAGGCCGGGCACAATGTCCAGCAAGTCATTTTGCAGGGCATTCAAGCATTGCTGCCAGTCGCATTGCACGGCTTCCAGAGTCCAGCCTTCACGCTTGGCAATCTCCAGCAGGAGTTCGCCCATGATGCCGCCGGGCCTGGCTTGGCTGTCCAGCAGCAGTTTGGGTGGGTTTTCGTAAATACCCACGCGCACAATATGCTGCTGGGAATGCGGTGCAGCATGGGCGGCGGGGGCGACGAAACCCAGAGTGGCCAGCATGCCTAGCACGTACATTGCCCTGCGCAGCGATAGAGTAAAAAGGCGGGGCAAATTCATAGGGTAGAGGCTGCACAAAGCAGGTAATCGGGGGCGGGTGCGGTCATGCAACAATGATGCGACTAATTTAACTGAATATTGAGATGCGGGGCGGATGCTGCCACATTTCGGGCACAAATAGCAGGGAGCAGGCTAATGGCGGATTGTGAAACGGTAGAAGTGTGTGTTAAAGGCCGGGTGCAGGGGGTGGGGTTTCGGGCAAGTGCGCTGCGCCATGCTCATCTATACGGCGTCAAAGGTTGGGTCAGTAACGCGGCCAATGGGTCGGTTGAATTGGTGTTGCAGGGCAGTACGGATGCGATTGACCAGATGGTTAGCTGGCTGCATATTGGCCCTGAACAGGCCCAGGTCGAGCAGGTAGATATCCAGCGTTCTTACACAGACAAACGCTACGATTTTTTTGATATACGTTAGCGCGGCAGCGTTGACGGCAGAAGCTGGTGGGGCGCATTTCACCGACAAACAAGTGATTACGTGTCGGATAGTTTGCGGGCAAACCCTAGGAAAACACTTGTTTTTTTTTAGTCGGTTCAGATTACCATTCGTTTTATTTCCAGCAGAACGTCGATGGAAGCCGAATGGAACCTTTGCTGCGACTGCAACGCATTTTGCCAGAACTGACGCCTGAGTTGCTTCGGGCTGCCCAGTGGGTTGAACGCCATCCTGTTGAGGTCAGCCTTTGGTCCATGCGCAGGCAAGCTCAGGCCTTGTCAGTGGCTCCCGCCACGATGCTGCGTTTGGCACGGGCTGCCGGTTATGACAGCTATGACCGTTTCCGGGCGCCGTTTCAACAAGCCTTGCATCGCAATGACGACACCATGGCTTCGCGGGCTCAATCCTTGCAAGGTAGTCGCGCTGCAGAACAGCAGACCCAGGCCTTGGGCCAGCAGCAGGAGGCAGCCGTGGAATCTGTCCTTCGGCTTAACCCGGCGGGCAGTCTGGATGCATGTGCCAAAGCCATTCTGGCGGCACCCAAGGTTGGCTTTCTAGGGGCGGGCGCCAGCTTTGCCTGCGCCTTCCAGATGCATTACGCCTATCAACTGATGTGTGGCAACGGGGTGCTGCTTAACCGAGCCGCAGATGTATTGGTGGAGCTGGAAACTGGCCTGGAAAGTGGTGGTGTGCTGCTTGTGATCAGCCAGGCCCCGTATGTGAAGGCCGTCGTGAACAGCGTTCGCTCTGCGGTGGAGCGTGGCACGACCGTGGTGGCCCTGACCGATAGCGTCTTGTCACCCATTGCACAAGGTGCCAAGCATGTATTGCTGTTTGATCCTCATACGGGCAAGCAGCCCATGGCCAGCTTTTTTCATTCCTTGGTAGGGCCTGTGA
Source organism: Alcaligenes sp. NLF5-7 (assembly GCF_024266725.1). NCBI lineage: Bacteria > Pseudomonadati > Pseudomonadota > Betaproteobacteria > Burkholderiales > Alcaligenaceae > Alcaligenes > Alcaligenes sp. NLF5-7. The sequence goes on along the minus strand of NZ_CP100755.1, from coordinate 1,490,522 downwards.
CCGTAGCCGAACATCTGCTGGCTCGTATCGCTGCACAGGGCGGCAAGACAGTAGTAGAGCGTCTTGCGCAGCTGGAGTCCTCATTTCGCCGTCAGGAGATTTATTGGCAGGAGGGTGATGTTGCTGTCACTAATCCGCCTTGAGCACCACGATAGAAAGTAAACCGGGCATTCCGGCAATTCAAATGGGGTCCACCCCAAGGGAGACAAAAGATGAAGCACACTGCAAAGAAAACAGGTAAGAAACTGGTGTTGGCATCAAGCACAGCCGCCGCTTTATGTGCCATGTTATTGAGTCCTTTGCCGGCCAGTGCCCAGCAAAAATTTGTCAGCATCGGAACGGGTGGGGTGACAGGGGTGTATTACGCGGCCGGTGGAGCTATTTGCCGGTTGGTGAATAAAGACCGTGGGACCGATGGCGTGCGATGCTCTGTCGAGTCTACCGGCGGTTCGGTGTTTAACGTCAATACCATCAAGGCGGGCGAACTGGATCTGGGGGTGGTGCAATCCGACGTGGGATACAACGCCTATAACGGCGAAGGGCAGTTCAAGGACGGCGGTGCCTACACCAAGCTGCGCTCGGTGTTTTCCATCCATCCCGAACCCTTTACGGTGTTGTCGCGCAAAGAAGCCAATATCAGTACCTTTGACGACTTCAAGGGCAAACGGTTTAACGTAGGCAATCCGGGTTCGGGCACACGAGCATCGATGGATCAGTTGCTGCAGGCAATGGGCCTGGATAACAGCTTTTTCTCGCTGGCCTCCGAGCTGCGCCCGGACGAACATGGTCCAGCCCTGTGTGATGGCAAGATTGATGGGTTCATCTATGGAGTCGGGCACCCTTCGGCCAATATTCAGGACCCGACCACATCTTGTGGCGCCAAGCTGGTTCCTCTGACGGGGCCTGCTGTAGAAAAACTGGTCGAAACCTATCCTTACTATGCCAAGGCCGTCATTCCGGGTGGTCTGTATCCTAACAACCCAGACGATGTCCAAACTTACGGTGTTTTAGCGACCTTTGTGACGTCAGAGGATGTCCCTGAAGAGTCCGTTTATAACGTCGTCAAAGCCGTGTTCGACAACTTTGATGATTTCAAGCGTTTGCATCCTGCATTGGCAAACCTGAAAAAAGAAGACATGGTCAAGAACGGCCTGTCTGCTCCTTTGCACAAAGGGGCTGAAAAGTACTTCAAGGAAAAAGGGCTGCTGTAAGGCGGCCTGATATTGACCAGGCTGGCTACGCTGGCCTGGTCGCAAGTGCCACCGCACCGGCAGTGGTCTTGCTTCTGGTTTGGAGTTCCTGGGCTGCCTGGCCCAGGTGATCGGTGCCTGGTCGTTTGACCCGGCTGCATCGGCGCTTCAAACCAGACTTTCCTGGAGATATATGCAAATGACACAACAAGAACAGAAGAAAATGGGGCCGGACGTCGCCCTGACACAGGATGAAACGGCAGAACTGGAAAAGCTGGTTGCAGACGTAGACAGGGGCGGGCGCACTGTTGCGGGCGCAGCGGGCATGGTTTTGTTTCTGGCGGCCATAGGCTGGTCCTTGTTCCAGCTTTGGTACGCTTCCCCGCTGCCCTTTGCCCTGAATATGGGCATTTTCAATGACACTGAGGCGCGTGCCCTGCATTTGGGCATTGCCATGTTTCTGGCCTATCTGGCTTTCCCTGCCCGCAAAAAGTCGGCTCGGGACAGTATTCCAATTCATGACTGGGTCCTGGCTCTGATCGCTGCTTTTTGCGGCTCATATTTGTTCTTTTTCTATAAAGAACTGGCCATGCGCCCAGGCATCCCGACCACAATGGATGTGGTCGTGGCCAGTGTTGGCCTGGTGTTGTTGCTGGAGGCTACACGTCGCTCTTTGGGTGCGCCGATGGCCGTGTTGGCACTGATCTTTATCGCTTATATTTTTCTCGGCCCCTGGTTGCCGGATGCCCTGTCTCATCGTGGTGCTTCATTGCAGCGCCTGGTCTCGCATATGTGGCTGACTACCGAAGGGGTTTATGGGGTCGCACTGGGCGTTTCGGTTTCTTATATCTTTATTTTTGTATTGCTGGGCTCCTTGCTGGATCGTTGCGGGGCGGGCAATTACATGATGCAGGTCTCGTTTGCCTTGCTGGGGCATTTGCGTGGTGGGCCTGCCAAGGTTGCCGTGGTGTCCTCGGCGGTGAATGGCATTGTGTCTGCGTCCTCCGTTGCCAATGTGGTGACGGGCGGTATTTTCACGATTCCCCTGATGAAGAAAGCCGGTTACGGCGGTATTCGGGCCGGGGCCATTGAAACGGCGTCTTCCGTCAATGGCCAGATCATGCCGCCTGTCATGGGAGCGGCGGCCTTCCTGATGATTGAGTATGTTGGCATTCCCTATACCGACATCATTCGACATGCGCTGCTGCCCGCGGTCATTTCGTATATCGCGTTGTTTTATATCGTGCATCTGGAAGCGCTCAAGCTGGGAATACAGCCGATGATGTCATCGGGCAAACCCAGAACGTTCATGCAGAAGCTGGCCGGCTGGGGCATGGGCACGGCGGGTACTTTAATTGTGATGGGACTGGTGTACTGGATAGGCGTAGGGGTTCAGGCGGTAGCTGGTGCCGCCGCTATCTGGATTTTGTTGTTCCTGCTGCTGGTTCTGTATGTGTTTTTGCTGAAAGTGGCTGCAGACCACGAGGACCTGCCCACCGATATCAATGTCAACACACCGGTGCGCCCCGAACCGTGGCCAACGGTGCGAGCCGGTTTGTATTTTCTGATCCCTATCGGCATTCTGGTCTGGTGTCTGACGGTAGAAGTGATGTCTGCGGGCCTGTCGGCCTTCTGGGCCGTTGTGGCCATGTTGTTCCAGATGGCAACCCAGCGTCCCATCATTGCCTGGTTCCGCAAGCAGGCGACAGCTCAGCCATTGCGCCAAGGCGTCGGTGAAGTCTGGGTGGGGCTACAGGAAGGTGCCCGCAATATGGTGGGCATCGGCATTGCTTGCGGGACGGCCGGCTTGATTGTGGGTGCTATCACCTTGACGGGTCTGGGCCTGCGCATGACAGCTTTTGTGGAGCTGGTCTCCATGGGCAATGTGCTGGTCATGCTGTTTTTTACCGCCGCTGTGTGTCTGGTTTTGGGCCTGGGTATGCCTACCACTGCCAACTACATTCTGATGGCGACCTTGATGGCGCCGGTGGTGGTGGAGCTGGGGGCGCAAAGCGGCATGATCATTCCGCTGATTGCCGTCCATATGTTCGTGTTTTATTACGGGATCATGGCGGACATCACCCCGCCTGTGGGCTTGGCCACTTTTGCAGCCGCTGCCATTTCAGGGGAGGACCCGATCAAGACAGGGGTGCAGGGCGTGACCTATGCCATGCGTACGGCCGTGCTGCCCTTCATGTTCATCTTCAATCCTATGCTCTTGTTGATCGGCATACATGGTGTCTGGGAGTTGATTATGGTCGTGGTGGGAGCGACCGTGGCTTCCCTGACATTTGCGGCGGCAACCATGGGATGGCTGCGCATCAAAACAAGCTGGCTGGAGACCGTCTTGCTCCTGTTGGTGACGTTCATGCTGTTCCGACCGGACTGGTTCATGGACCATATCAGCGAGAAGTACCAGAGTCGCCCCGCGTCAGAGTTGATGCAGATTGTTCAGAACACGCCAGACGGAGGCAATCTGGTGGTGCAACTAGCGGGGATGAATCTGGAGGGTAAAGACTTGCAGAAAACAGTGGCTGTATCATTGCCCGGCTTGCCGCAAGGAGATGGGGCGGCCGGCTTGGCAGCGGCGAGCAAGCGTTTGTCTCAGGCTGGGCTGACGGTGATGGCTTTCGGCGATACGGCGCAAATTGCCTCGGTGGCTTTTGGCAGTTCAGCGCGGCGGGCCGGATGGGAGCAGGGCTGGGATATTCAACAGGTGAAAGTGCCACATCCAGATCGTCCTTCCGAGTTTTGGGTTTATATTCCTGCTTTTCTGATTCTGCTCTGGTTGTGGTTAAGGCAAGGCCGCCGGATCCGTCATGATGCCGCCCCACAAGGTGCTGTCCAGAGTTGAGCGAGCCAGCAGCCTCGGCGGCGGCTGATAGTACACTGATGCCACTGGGTGGCTGGCCCGCTGCAATAGCGGGCCATTTTCTATCTATTTTGTTTTTGTAATGACACCAATAACAAGTGTGCCGCCCCTGCCTTCGCGCAATGGGGTCAGCCCCAGCAAGGTATGGTGCCCACGCGGGCCCTGGCTTTTGCTGGAGGAGTTCTTGCTGGAACGCTTCCCCCATGTCAGCCCCGAGGTCCTGCTGGACAGACTGGCACGAGGCGATATTCTGGATCAGGACGGGGTGCCGCAACATTTTGGTTCGCCTTATCAGCCCGATCGTTGGTTATGGTACTTCCGCATGGTGGAAAACGAAGCGGTCGTCCCTTTCGATATGCCCGTTCTATACGCGGATGAGCGTCTGATTGCTGTGGACAAGCCGCACTTTCTGGCTACAACGCCGGGCGGTCGCTACTTGTACGAAACTGCGCTGACTCGTCTGCGGCGGGACTTCGGAGAGGATGGCATCAGCCCCATTCACAGGCTGGACAGGGAAACGGCGGGTATCTTGCTGTTTTGTCGTGATCCTGCGGCTCGCGGGGCCTACCAGTCCCTGTTTCAGCAGGGCGGGATCGAGAAAGAATATGAAGCGGTCGCGCCGTTTCAGGAAAAGCTGGCAAATGGGCTGCTGTACAGCAGCTGCATGAAAGAAGTGCCCGGCAAGTTTGTCATGTGTGAGGTTGAGGGCGAGGCCAATAGCAGCACCGAAATTATTTGCGAACGCCACTGGCAGGCTGAGCAGGGTCAGGAGCTGGCCTTGTACCGCCTGCGTCCCAAAAGTGGCCGCAAGCACCAGTTACGCGTGCATTTGAGCAGCCTGGGGGCACCTATCATCAATGATGTGTTCTACCCTGAGCTTTTGCCGGAGCGTGACGCGGACGACTTCAGCCAGCCCTTGCAGTTGCTGGCTCGGCACATTGCCTTTGTGGACCCCATAACGGGTGAGCAAAGACGCCTCAGCAGTCAGCGGCAGCTGGAATTGGCTTGAGCCTATTGGCATTGCGCTTGAGTACGCTATTGTCGAACAGCCACAGCCACAGCCACAGCCACAGCCACAGCCACAGCCACAGCCACAGCCACAGCCACAGCCACAGCCAGTCTTGCTGCTGGTGCCCTTTATCTAGCCAGCTAGTCCAAGGGACGATGGCGAAAGCCCGAACCTTAATAGTCGCGGAAAGCCGCCTCTATCTCATCGTGCTCCAGTTGAGCAGCCAGACACAGCATTAATAAAATTCGGGCCTTTTGAGCAGGCAAGTAATGCGCGGCAATGGTGTTGTGATCCTGGTCATACGCACTGTCTGTCACAGGTCCTGCATGGATGCGAGAAGCCCGCACACACACCACGCCTAGTCGGTGTGCCCGGCTGACACCTTCCAAGGCTCCGGGGGTCAGGCTGCCGTTGCCAGTCGCCGCCACCACAATGCCTTGCACACCGCTTTGTGCGGCGTGGCGGTACAGTTCGGCCAAAGTATCGGGGTGATCGTAAAAAATCTGCACTTTAGGAAGGCTGTGCAAAGAGCGCACATCGAACAGGCTGCTGTGCGTATGGGGCAGCAGCGTACGCATCATGAAGCGCGGCTGCCCGCCTGCAACCAGACCCAAGGGGCCGGCATCGGGTGAACCGAAGGCGCTGGTCTGAGTGGTGTGTTGTTTGCTCAGGAAACGGGCGCTGTGTATCTGGTCGTTCAGCAGTACCAGTACACCTTGATCCTGTGCCAGCGAAGAGCAGGCTACTTGCACGGCCTGATACAGATTCAGCGGACCGTCGGCACTCAAGGCCGAAGCCGGGCGCATCGCCGCCACCATAACCACGGGTTTGTCGGTTTTCAGGGTCAGGTGCAGGAAAAAAGCGCTTTCTTCCAGCGTATCGGTGCCGTGGGTAATGACCGCGCCGTTGATGTCCGGTCGTGCGAGCAGAGCATTGAGCTTGTGGGATAGCTCCAGCAGCATCAGCGAGCCCATGGCCCGGCTGTCCACGTTGAAAATCTGATGGCACTCCAGATCGGCCAGCTCGGTGATACCGGGCACGGCTTGCAATAGCGTTTCTACGCCCTGGGTGATGTCGTAGTCCGTCAGACCAAGATTGGATTGGGTTGTGGCGGCAATGGTGCCGCCGGTGCCTACCAGGGCCAGTTTGGGGCGAGTCGGCATGTGAGGGTGCTCCGCGTCCAGTTGTTGCGCTAGGGGGTGCGGAGAGCCTGGGGTGGCGCCGGTTTAACGGCGCACTTTCAACCAGCGCTCGACCAGGTGCACCACCGATAGCAGGGTAAAGTTGATCAGCAGGTACAGCAGACCCGCAATAACAAAGGTCTCGATGATGGCGTAGTTCTGGTTCATCAAGCGTTTGGCATGACCGGTCAGGTCCATGACGGCAATGGTCGAGGCCAGACTGGTGCCTTTGATGGCCAGCACAATTTCATTGCTGTATGCGGGCAAGGCCTGGCGAATCGCCAAAGGAAACGCCACGCGACGAAAGCGCATCCAGGCGGACATGCCGATGGACTTGGCTGCCTCGATCTGGCCCACTGGCACAGCCTGAAAACCGCCCCGGAAGACTTCACTGACGTAGGCGCCACTGTTCAGACCAATGGCCAGAATCGCGCAGCGCATGCCGTCGCTGAACAGCCACCACAACGTGGGTGAGTCCTTTACAAAACTCAGGGTGCCCACACCGTAGTACAGCAGGAACAACTGCACCAGCAATGGGGTGCCACGAAATACCGTGCTGTAGCTAAAGGCAAAGCTGCGCAAAATGCGGCTATGGGACTGGCGCATCAGGGCCAGTGACAGGCCGATGAACAGCGACAGCACAATGCCCCACAGACCGATATAGACGCTCATGCCGAACCCCTTGAACAGGGTTTCAACGGTGGTATTGAATAATTCCAGATCAATCATGCCTGGGCTCTCATGCCTTTGCCGGTATAGCGTTCGGCCAGCAAAAACAGGGCCTGACTACAGGCACCAATCAGAAAATAAAGCACGCCTGCAATCAGGTACATGGCCATGGGTTCGCGCGTGTTGGCGGCTCCCAGGGTCGCGGCCCGCATGATCTCGACCAGACCCACCAGGGAGATCAGAGCCGTGTCTTTCAGTGCGGTTTGCCAGACGTTATTGGCGCCGGGCAGGGCGTACCAGAACATTTGCGGCAGGATAATGCGGCGCAGGCGCTGCCAGGGGGACATGCCAATGGCTTTGGCGGCCTCGATCTGGCCTTCGGGAATGGCTTGCAAGGCACCGCGAAACACCTCCACGCTGTACGAGCCTGCAATCAGGCCAATGGCCAAAATGCCGACCAGTGCGGGGAACCAGCGCGTCATTACATCTTCCATGCGCATGAAATCGGCCAGATCGGAGACGACTTGGACCGAGCCAAAGAACAGCAGGTAGATGATGAGCAGCTCGGGGATACTGCGAACCACCGTGGTGTACAGGCTAACGGGGCCACGCAGCCAGCGTGGCCCGTTGGTCTTGATGCTGGCTCCTGTAATCCCAATGACTACGCCCAGGGCCATGCCCAAAACGGAGATCAGCAAGGTCATTGCTGCTCCGCGAAGGAACATCCAGCCCCAGCCTTCGCGCAGCACATTAAAAATGGTCTCTAGCATCAAGTGGTACTTCTCGACTTATTTCTTGCAGATCTCGTAGTTGGCGATGTCGATGTCAAACCACTTTTCGCTGGCGGTCTTGACGGTGCCATCGTCGATCAGCTTGCACAGGGCAGCGTCAACCTTGGCTTTCAGTTCTGCATTGTCTTTGTGAATACCGACGGCAATGCCATAACCCAGAGTTTCAGGGTCGGAGGAGCCTTTGATGACCAGCTTGGACAGGGCAAAGTTGTCCTCGCCGACTTTATGCAGGAACTTGGACTGGGAGGTCAGGTCGGCAAAGGTGCCGTTCAGACGACCGGCGTCCAGATCGATTTGCATCTGGTCCAGGGTCTCGTAGTTCTTGACGGTGGTCTTGGGGGCTTTCTTGGACAGGAAAGCGCCGTGAGTGGTGCCACCTTGAACGCCAATGGTTTTGCCAGCCAGGCCATCAAAAATAGCTTGTTCGTTGTCGGCACCGACCAGTTCACTGTTCTTGGGCAGAACGAAAATGGCGTCTTCAACGGCGTAAGGAATACTGAAATTCACGCGCTTGGCACGCTCGGGGGTGTAGGACATGCCCGAGATGATCAGGTCAAAGCGTTTGGCATCCAGCGAAGGAATCAGGCTGTCAAAGGCTTGCACGATGAATTTGCAATCGCTGTTCAGCTCCTTGCACAGGGCAGCGCCCACGTCGGCGTCAAAGCCGGTGACTTTACCGGCTGCGTCCACCATGCTCCATGGTGGGTAACCGCCTTCGGTACCGATTTTCAGGGTGTCTGCCATTGCAGCCTGGGAGCCCAACAGGGCCAGGCTGGCACAGATCAGGGTCTTGCTGAGGAAACTCATGGTCTGGCTCTCCTTTGTGGATAGGCTGGTCAGAGCCGTATTGGCCCTGCTGGTTTTCCAGCCGGTGTCGTATTCACGAAGCGATGATCTTACTGCATTGGTTGTAGAAACTGCTGTAGACGCTCGGATTGTGGCCTATCGAACAGATCTTTGGGATGGCCACGTTCTTCAATCAGGCCGTTGTGCATGAAAATGGTCTCGGAAGAGACGTCACGCGCAAAATTCATTTCGTGGGTGACCAGGATCATGGTGCGGCCTTCCTGGGCCAGCTGGCGAATCACACGTAGTACTTCGCCCACCATTTCCGGGTCCAGCGCCGAAGTCGGTTCGTCAAACAGCAGGACATCCGGGTCCATGGCCAGGGCACGGGCAATGGCCACGCGCTGCTGCTGACCACCGGACAGTTCGGCCGGGTAGGCATCGCATTTGTTGCTCAGGCCCACCTTGCCCAGCAGTTCGCGGGCGTATTCAGCCGCTTCACGGGCCGGGCGGCCTTTGACATGGATGGGGCCTTCGGTGACGTTTTGCAGCACCGTGCGGTGCGACCACAGATTGAAGTTCTGAAACACCATCCCCAAGCGGGCGCGGACTTGTTCCAGCAGGCGCGGATTGTCTGTCTGGCAAATGCCCTTGCGATTGCGATGGCTGCGCAAAATGTCATTGCCGATCTGGATTTCGCCCTGATCGGGGACGACCAGATGGTTAATGCAGCGCAGCAGGGTACTCTTGCCCGAGCCGGAGGCTCCAATAATGGAGAGCACGTCGCCCTTGTGAGCTTGCAGGGAAATGCCCTTGAGCACCTCGTTGGTGCCAAAGCGTTTGTGGATGTCGCGTACCTGGACCGCCGCGTTCAGGTCATTGTTATTCACAGCAACGTCCTTGCGGTCAAAGAGAAAGGGGGTAAGGGTTTCATACGGGTGTCATATCCTGGATGCCCCGATTCTACCGCTTTCCCCCTGTTTTTTTTGCACAAGCGCTGTATTTTGCTCATAAAAAGCGGCATAAACCGGGTACGCCGCCTTATGAGTTTATGGATACAGGCCGCGTACTTGACGAGATTCCAGAATGCGGGCGCAACCCACGATAAAGGCAGCCGTACGCAAGGTGACGTTGTGCTCTTTGGCAACCGCCGCCACCGTGGTGTAGGCCGAGCGCATCATCATTTCCAGACGGTTGTTGATCTCGTCCTCGGTCCAGAAGAAGCTGGAGAAGTCCTGGACCCATTCGAAGTAGGACACGGTTACGCCACCGGCGTTGGCTACCACGTCCGGAACAATGATCACGCCCTTGTCGTTCAGGATGTCGTCGGCTTCCGGGGTGGTGGGGCCGTTGGCGCCTTCGATCACGATGCGGGCGCGGATGCGGTCGGCATTGCTCTTGTTGATCTGGCCCTCCAGCGCGGCCGGGATCAGCAGATCGGTTTCGATATGCCAGAAGTCTTCGTTGGAAATGGCCTCGGCATTGGGCGCTCCGGCCAGACCTTTGTGCTGTTCCATGTGGTTCAGCAAGGCCAGTACGTCCAGACCGTTGGGGTTGTATACCGTGCCGGTGTGATCCTGTACGGCCAGCACCTTGGCACCGGCTTCCTGGAACAGGCGGGCAGCGGTGCCACCCACGTTACCGAAGCCTTGCACAATGACGCGGGCGCCATTCAGGTCGATACCGGCGTCGCGGGCCGCTTCACAACCCACGGTATACACGCCGCGGCCAGTGGCTTCCACACGGCCCAGGCTACCGCCCAGGGAGACAGGCTTGCCGGTGACTACGCCGGTGCTGGTGCCACCGACATTCATGGAGTAGGTGTCCATCATCCAGGCCATGGTCTGGGCGTTGGTGTTCACGTCCGGGGCTGGAATGTCCTTGTTGGGGCCAATAATCACACCGATTTCGCTGGTGTAGCGGCGGGTGATGCGCTCCAGTTCGGCCTGGGAGTGGTTGCGCGGGTCAATACGAATACCGCCCTTGGCACCGCCAAATGGCAGGTTCACGGCAGCCGATTTGATCGACATCCAGGCAGCCAGAGCCATCACTTCGGACAGGGTGACATCCTGGTGGTAGCGCACGCCGCCCTTGCCTGGGCCACGGGAAGTATTGTGCTGAACGCGGTAGCCCTCGAAGTGGGCCACGGTGCCGTTATCCAGTTCAATGGGTACGTCGACAATCAGCGTGCGCTTGGGGCGCTTGAGTGTTTCAACCCATCGGGACAGTTTGCCCAGATACGGAGTGACTCGCTCCACTTGTTCGAGATAAATACCCCACGGGCCGACGTCGTCGGCGTTCAGGTATGACGGCAAAGCATGGGTGGGACGATCTGTCATGAGCTCCTCGATAAGGTTGGGGAAACGGGATACGAGTACACAGTGAAGACGTGTGATTGCGCACAGACGCAGAACCTGGCAAACACGCTGTGGATGGGCTTAGCGGTGGCCGTGTGCAACAGTTATGCTATCGGAAATGGCCGCTGTTGTGTTTGCAGCGTTTGCGATGGTTTTATCTGGGTGCGTGTGCATTGATGGCTTCTTCTGACTCTTCCCTTTCTGGTCGCTTGGCGCAATTGCGCCAACGTATCGAACAGGCTTGCTTGCAGGCCGGCCGCCCTGCTGATGCGGTGGCTCTTTTACCGGTAAGCAAAACCTTTCCTGTGCCCGTGCTGGCTCAAGCCCTGGATTTGGGCCTGTCGCGAATGGGCGAGAACAAGGTTCAGGAGATTCGAGACAAGCAGGCAGAGCTGGCCGATCGCGCGGTGCAGTGGGTGATGATAGGCCATCTGCAGAGCAATAAGGCTAAAGATATTGCACGCTTGGCCAGCGAAGTACAGTCTTTGGACCGTTTGTCCCTGGCTCAGGCCCTGGATCGACACCTGCAAAACGAGCAGCGTAGCCTGGACGTGCTGATCCAGGTCAAGACCTCGCCCGAGCCCAGCAAATTTGGTTTGGCCCCTGAAGAACTGCCCGCCTTCATGCAGTCCCTGCGTTCGCTCGATACCTTGAAGGTCCGTGGTCTGATGACCATGGCCGTCAATAGCGATGACCCCCAGGCAGTTCGCGCCTGCTTTGCCAGCCTGCGCCAGTGGCGCGATCGTCTGGTGGAGTTGGGCCATGAACAGGTGCAAGGCCTGTCCATGGGCATGAGCGGTGACTTCGAGCTGGCGATTCAGGAAGGTTCCACTGAAGTGCGAGTGGGTTCGGCCCTGTTTGGCGCACGCGATTACAGCTAATCGATATCCGCATCGTTACTAATGCCCTGTGCAGGGCTGTCCGCGCATAATGTCTCTGCGCATCCCGGACGGGATGCTTAAAACTTAAAAAAATAGCGCCAAAAGCGCTGTCTACACGCATGGAGGAGACATCATGCATTGGAAGAACTTTGGAGCCGGTGTGCTGTTGCTAAGCGCCAGCCTGACAGGAACGGCCTTGGCAGCAGACTGGCCCCAGTCTGCCGTCACCTGGGTAGTCCCTTATCCTGCAGGCGGCGGTTCAGATGTGATTGCCCGGCTGGTCGCCAAGCAGCTGGAAAGCAGCCTGGGCCAGACCTTGATTGTGGAAAACAAACCGGGGGCCGCCACCATTATTGGCGCAACCTACGTCAGCAATGCCAAGCCCGATGGCTATACCGTAGGCACGGCTGATTCAGGCACGCTGGCCTTTAACTCCTCTTTGTACAGCAAGCTGCAATACGACCCGGCTGCCTTCACCTATGTGGGCGGTCTGGCCCGCTTCCCCCTGATGCTGGCAGTGCCACAGGAGTCGCCCTATAAAACCGTGGCCGATCTGTTGGAAGCAGCGCGTAAACAACCTGAAAAGCTGACGTCCTCGTCCGCTGGCAGTGGCTCTCCACACCATTTGGCTTTGGAGATGTTCAAGCAGCGCACGGACACCAAGATCGTGCACGTGCCTTACAAGGGAGCCGCACCCGCCATTCAGGATTTGCTGGGCGGTCAGGTGGATATGTCCTTTGTGGATTCCGCCGCAGCGCTATCCAACATCAAGGCCGGCAAATTGCGGGTGCTGGCGGTTGCCACGCCCGAGCGTAGTAGTCTGTTGCCTGATGTGCCAACCATGGCCGAAGCGGGTATTGCCGACTTCTACGCCTATGCCTGGCAAGGTTTGGTGGGCCCACCCAAGATGGACGAAGGCGCCCGTCAACGCTTGAGCCAGGACTTGATGCAGGCCCTGAAAACGCCCGAGCTGGATCAGCGTATTCGCGAGATGGGGGTGGAACCCATGCCCATGACGCCCGATGAATTCCAGGCTTACGCCCAGCGTGAACGCGCTGAATGGGCCACGGTTATCGAGCGTGCGGGCATCCGTATGGATTGACCTTGATGCGGCCCACAGTGGCCGCATAATCAGGCGGCATATTCATCGCCGTAACGTTTCAGACCGTCCAGGTCCAGCACCTGGACGCCACCATACTTGATCAACAACAGCCCTTCGTTTTCCAGTTGGCGCAGGGCCTGGTTGGCTCGTTGGCGCGACACACGCGCCAGGTAGCCGATCTCCTCCTGGGTAATGTCCAGGCGCAGACCTTTTCCGGGGTAGAGCAGCGGGTTGAACAGCTCTGCCAGACAGCGTGCCACGCGGGCATCGGGGGTAGACAGGCTGTTGTATTCCGCCTTGCCGATAAATTGCGCCACACGTTCATTGAGCTGATGCAGGAGGTAGCGGTTGAAAGCAATGCTCTGGTCCAGCAAATCGTTAAAACTGTGTACGGGCAAGCGGGCCACCTGGCTGTCGCGCAAGGCGACCACATCGTATTTGCGCTCTTCGTTTTTCAGCAAGGAGCCTTCGCCTATCCAGCCACCGGCGGGTACCCCGGTCATGGAAGCGATCTTGCCTTCGGAATTTCCCACCGACACTTTGAGCAAACCCGAGAGCACGCCAATCCACGCGGTGGCGCGTTCTCCCTTGCGTTCGACGATGGCCCCGGCCTCGTATGCGGTGATCAGTGTGTCGCGGCGGACACGCTCTTGCAGCTCGGGTGTCAACAAGCGAAACCAGGCGGCTCGCTCCGATAAAGCATCTACAACATGCATGAGGATTAACCCTCGATAAAGGTCGAATGTCATGTCCGTGACAATCTTCGGGACGGGCAACCGATAACTTGATTATTAACAGGCTGCAAATAGCTTGAGGGCATAACATCTGCCTTCTGCCGCAATCATAAGCAGCCTCCTGGACCATAACAAGCCGGGAAAATTCGGAGGAGACATGGTTGTGCGGATGGATAAAGAGCAGGTAGCGGGTTTACCCGGCACCTTCCCAGCCTGGATAGAACACCATGCCCAGGTGCGCGGCAACAAAGTTGCCATGCGCGAAAAAGACCTGGGAATCTGGCAGACCTGGACGTGGCAAGAGCTGGCTGAACAGGCCGAGCAACTGGCTGCGGGCCTGGCCGGGCTGGGTGTCAAAGACGGTCAGCACGTCGCGGTGATCGGTGAAAACCGCCCGCGCCTGTACCTGGCCATGATGGCGGCGCAAATGCTGGGCGCTGTGCCCGTGCCTTTGTATCAGGATGCGGTAGCCCAGGAAATGCTGCACGTATTGCTGGATGCCAGCATACGCGTGGCCGTGGTCGAGGACCAGGAGCAGGTCGACAAGCTGCTGGAAGTCTGGGACCAGTGCCCCGATCTGGATGCGCTGATCTATGACGACCCACGCGGTCTGCGCAATTATCAGCAAGAACAGCTGCAATACATCGAGCAGGTCATGGAGCAGGGCCGCCTGCAATTGGCGCGGGATCCGGACTGTGTGCGACGCATCTGGAAGGCCATTACGCCTGACCATGCCGCCGCCATGTTCTACACCTCCGGCACCACCGGCAAGCCCAAGGGTGTGGTACTGACTCACGGCGCGTTGGTGGATCGTGGCCTGGCCATTCAGGAACTGGAATCGCTGACCGATGCCGAGGAAGTGCTGGCCTATCTGCCCCCCGCCTGGATCGGGCAGAACATGTTTTCCTACACGCAGTTCCTGGTCACGGGCTTTACGGTGAATCACCCTGAGTCACCCGAAACCGTGTCCATCGATCTGCACGATATTGGCCCGACCTATTACTTTGCGCCTCCCCGCGTGCTGGAAGGCTTGCTCACGCAAGTGACTATCCGCATGGAAGATGCCGGTGCCCTGAAGCGCGCCTTGTACAAGCGTTTCATGTCTCTGGCGCACCGTGTGGGTGTGCAGATTCTGGACAAGCGCCCCGGCGTGGGGATGTGGGATCGTCTGTGCTATGGCGTGGGCAATATCCTGATCTACGGCCCCTTGCGGAATGCCCTGGGCATGAGCCGCGTGCGTGTGGCTTACACCGCCGGTGAAGCTATTGGCCCCGACCTGTTCGACTTTTACCGTTCCATTGGCATCAACCTGAAGCAGCTCTATGGCGCTACCGAGACCTCGGTATTCGTCTGCGTCCAGGAAGACGGCCATGTGCGTGCCGACACCGTAGGCCCACCTGTGAAAGGCGTGGAAATTCGTGTGGCCGATAACGGTGAGATTCAGGTACGCAGCCCCGGTTTGTTCAAGGAGTACTACCGCAATCCCGAGTCCACGGCCGAGTCCTTTACCGAGGACGGCTGGTATCACACGGGTGATGCCGGTTATCTGGATACCGATGGTCAGTTAAAGATCATCGACCGTGCCAAGGACGTGGGCAAGCTGGCCGATGGCTCCTTGTTTGCACCCAAGTACATCGAGAACAAGCTCAAGTTTTTCCCCTTCATCAAGGAAGCCGTGGCTTTTGGCGATGGCCAGGAGGAAGTGTGTGCCTTTATCAATATTGATCTGGAAGCCGTGGGCAACTGGGCCGAGCGTCGCAACCTGCCTTACGCAGGCTATACCGACCTGGCAGGCAAGCCCGAGGTCTATGCCCTGATTCGGGACTGTGTGGCTCAGGTTAATGCTGATCTGGCGAATGATCCCAAGCTGGCAGGATCGCGCATCAGCGCCTTCCTGATCCTGCACAAAGAGCTGGATCCCGATGACGATGAACTGACCCGTACCCGCAAAGTACGTCGCGGCTTTATCGCGCAAAAATACAAGGTTCTGGTCGACGCCCTGTTCAATGGCCTGGACAGGCAGTTTGTGGAGACAGAAGTGAAGTTTGAGGATGGGCGCAGCGGTCGCATTTCGGCAGACCTGCACATTGAGCGCATGACAGACGCAGCAGCAAGGAGCGCATGATGAGTGAGGCGCAAATGCCGGGCCGTCGCATTGGCCCAGTGGTACTGGATTTGAAGAATATTTCGCTGTCCTTTGGTGGTGTGAAAGCGCTGACCGACATCTCGTTCAACATCCGTGAACACGAGATCCGCTCCATCATTGGCCCGAACGGCGCAGGCAAAAGCTCCATGCTGAACGTCATCAATGGCGTGTATGCACCACAACAAGGCGAGATTGTCTTGCGTGACCAGAGTTATGCCCGCATGAACTCGCGTCACACCGCCGAGCAGGGCATTGCCCGCACCTTTCAGAACCTGGCTCTGTTCAAGGGCATGAGTGTGCTGGACAACATCATGACCGGCCGCAATCTGCACATGAAAAGCGGGGTGTTTGCCCAGGCTTTCCGACTGGGCGGTGCCGAGCGTGAAGAGATTCGCAACCGTGAATACGTGGAAGGCATCATCGACTTTCTGGAAATCCAGGCCTACCGAAAAACGCCGGTAGGACGCTTGCCTTACGGCCTGCAAAAGCGGGTTGACCTGGGTCGGGCACTGGCGATGCAACCGAGCATTCTGCTACTGGATGAGCCCATGGCGGGCATGAACATCGAAGAAAAGCAGGATATGTGCCGTTTCATTCTGGATGTGAACGAAGAGTACGGCACCACGATTGTTTTGATTGAACACGATATGGGTGTGGTCATGGATATTTCAGACCGTGTGGTGGTCCTGGACTATGGCAAGAAAATTGGTGACGGAGTACCGGACGAAGTACGACAAAACCCGGACGTCATCCGCGCCTATCTTGGCGCTGGCCATTGAGGGGAACGGACATGGCATTTTTTCTTGAAACGTTACTGGGCGGCCTGATGAGCGGGATGTTGTACGCCCTGGTCGCGCTGGGCTTTGTGCTGATCTTCAAAGCATCGGGTGTCTTTAACTTTGCACAGGGCGCCATGGTGCTGGTGGCCGCGCTGGCCATGGCCCGTCTGTCCCAGTGGATTCCGCAGTTGCTGGGCATGGAGCCGGGCATCCTGGGCAATGTGCTGGCTTTCATTGTCTCGGCCATCTTGATGTTTGTGCTGGCCGTCGTCATTGAGCGCTGGGTGCTGCGCTATCTGGTGAATCAGGAAGGCACAACCTTGCTGATGGCCACGATCGGTATCAGCTATCTGCTCGACGGTCTGGGTCAGATCGTGTTTGGCAGCTCCGTGTATTCCATTGATGTGGGCATGCCCAAAGACCCGGCTTTCATTCTGGAGTCCATGTTTGAAGGCGGTGTGCTGGTCAGTCTGGAAGACTTGAGCTCGGCCGTGGTGGCGGCCTTGCTGGTTGTGGCCCTGGCCATCTTCTTCCAATACACCAGCGTGGGCCGCGCCCTGCGTGCGGTGGCGGACGATCATCAGGCAGCGCAATCCATTGGTATTCCCTTGAACCGTATCTGGGTGGTGGTCTGGACCGTAGCCGGTTTGGTGGCTCTGGTTGCCGGCATTATCTGGGGCTCCAAATACGGGGTGCAGTTCACCTTGTCGACCGCAGCGCTGCGCGCCTTGCCGGTGGTGATTCTGGGTGGTCTGACCTCGGTGCCCGGCGCTATTGTGGGTGGCCTGATTATCGGTGTGGGCGAGAAAGTGTCCGAGGTTTACCTGGGCCCTTATGTAGGTGGCGGCATCGAGATCTGGTTTGCTTATGTGCTGGCCCTGGTGTTCCTGCTGTTCCGACCACAAGGTCTGTTCGGCGAGAAGATTATTGATCGCGTCTGAGGTGGAGTCGATATGATTTACCGCGAAAATGGTCAGTTCAAAAGCAGCTATCGGGCTGACCAGCAGATTTTTCCCATCCGCCAGGATCGCTATGTGGTGTTGGGCTTGTTGCTGGTGGCATTCCTGCTGGTGCCAGCCATGGCATCCAACTACTTCCTGCAAGCTATTCTGATCCCCTTTCTGATCCTGTCTTTGGCAGCGATTGGCCTGAACATTCTGGTGGGCTATTGCGGCCAGATTTCCATCGGTTCGGGTGCTTTCATGGCTGTGGGTGCGTATGCCGCCTGGAACTTTGGTGTCCGTATTCCGGAGCTGCCACTGGTCCTGCAGATCCTGCTGGGCGGCGTGTTCGCCACCTTGGTAGGCGTGGCCTTTGGTATCCCCAGCTTGCGTATCCGTGGCTTGTACCTGGCCGTCACGACCTTGGCCGCACAGTTCTTTGTGGATTGGGCTTTCCTGCGTATTGCCTTCTTCACGAACTACTCGCCTTCCGGCAACGTGTCGGTGCCTGCCTTGAGCGCCTTTGGCTTGCCGGTTCAAACCCCCATGCAGAAGTACCTGTTCGTGCTGATCTTCGTGGTGGTGTTTGCTCTGCTGGCCAAGAATTTGGTGCGTGGTGCGATTGGCCGCCAATGGATGGCCATTCGTGACATGGACGTGGCCGCAGAAGTGATTGGTATTCGTCCGGTCTACGCCAAGCTCACCGCCTTTGCCGTCAGCTCTTTCATCATCGGTGTGGCCGGTGCCTTGTGGGCTTTTGTGCACCTAGGTTCCTGGGAGCCGCTGGCCTTTGACCTGAACCGCTCCTTGCAGTTGCTGTTCATCGTCATCATCGGTGGTCTGGGCTCGATCGTAGGCAGCTTTTTCGGTGCCGCGTTCATGGTCTTGCTGCCCGTGTTCCTGACCAACGTGCCGCACTGGTTTGGTGTGTCCATTGGCGTGGATACCGCCTCGCATATTGAACACATGGTATTCGGTGCCCTGATCGTATTTTTCTTGATTGTGGAGCCGCACGGTTTGGCTCGACTCTGGAGTATTGGTAAGGAAAAGCTGCGCTTGTGGCCCTTCCCCCATTAACAGCAGGTAGGCAGTTCATTACAACAACAGCCCCGCCAATCGGGACGGGGTACTTAGACAAATGGTACTTATCGGAGGACCAGGAGATGACAACACGACTGAAACGCGCTGTGCTCGGTTTGAGTGCTTGCGCTGCAATGCTGACCATGAGTACAGCCGCTGTAGCAGCCGAGGAACAGTACATTCCCTTGCTGACCTACCGCACCGGCTCCTTTGCCCCACTGGGTATTCCATGGGCGGATGGCAAGCTGGACTATCTGGCTCTGGTCAATGAACGTGACGGCGGTGTGAATGGCGTCAAGCTGGTATACGAAGAGTGTGAAACGGCGTACGCCACCGACCGTGGCGTAGAGTGCTACGAGCGCATGAAAGGCAAGAACGGGGGGGCGTCTGGTTTTGACACCCAGTCCACGGGCATTACGTTCGCGCTGACCGACAAGGCCTTTGTGGATGGCGTGACCATTGAGACCATGGGCTACGGCCTGTCGCACTCGGCTAACGGTGCGGTATTCGAGTGGAACTTCCCGCTGCTGGGTACCTACTGGACTGCGGCTGACGTCATGATCCAGGACATCGCCAAGCAAGTGGGCGAGGACAAGCTGAAGGACCAGCGCATTGCTCTGGTTTATCACGACTCGCCGTACGGCAAGGAGCCTATCGCCCTGTTGCAAGCACGCGCCAAGGAACAAGGCTTCAAGCTGGATCTGTACCCTGTGACCGCCCCTGGCGTGGAACAGAAATCCACCTGGCTGCAAGTGCGCAAGAACCGTCCTGACTTCGTCCTGCTGTGGAGCGCCGGGATCATGACGCCTACCGCCATCCGTGAAGCTCAGGCTGTGGGTTACCCACGCGACAAGATCTACGGCATCTGGTGGGCAGCTTCCGAGAGCGATGTGGTCGATCTGGGCCAGACCGCCAAGGGCTACAAGGGCATCACCATTCACAACAGTGCTGGGGACGGTCCGGTGCATGACGCTGTGCGCGAGATGCACGCCAAAGGCAAAGGCGCTGAAAACGGTGACAAGTACGTCGGCACGCTGGCTCACACCCGCGGCATGATGATCTCCATGATGCAGGTTGAGGCTATCCGCACCGCACAAGAGAAGTTCGGCAAAGGTCAGCACATGACTCCCGAGCAAGTGCGCTGGGGCTTCGAGAACCTGAATCTGGACGAAGCACGCCTGAAAGAGCTGGGCTTTGAAGGCATCATGCGTCCAGTCAAAACCTCGTGCAACAACCACATGGGTGATGACTGGGCCCGTATCGTGCAGTGGGACGGCAGCAAGTTCGACGTCGTGTCCGACTGGTATCAGTCCGACAAGAAGTTTGTCGATCCTTTAGTCAAGGAAATGTCGGCTAAATACGCCGCCGAGAAGAAAATTACGCCTCGCACCTGCGAAGGCTAAACCCAGGCGCCCAGGGTTCGCCCTGGGCACTGCATTGCGTGGGGAAGATTATGAGTGAGACCGTAGGCCAAGTGGATGAGACGCCCATCTTGTTGGACGTCAATGGCATCGAAGTGATTTACAACCACGTCATTCTGGTACTCAAGGGCGTGTCCTTGCGTGTGCCAGAAGGGCGGATTGTTGCCTTGCTGGGCGCCAACGGTGCCGGTAAAACCACGACCTTGCGGGCCGTATCGAATTTGCTGCGCGCCGAGCGTGGCGATGTGACCAAAGGCCAGATCCATCTGCGTGGCGAACGTATTGACCAACTGACTCCGGCTGATCTGGTCAAGCGCGGCGTGGTGCAGGTGATGGAAGGGCGCCACTGTTTTGCGCACTTGAGCATTGAAGAGAATCTGCTGACCGGGGCTTATACCCGTACCTTGTCACGCGGCGATTTAAGCGCCGAGCTGGACAAGGTGTACCAGTATTTTCCGCGTCTGAAGCAGCGCCGTACCAGTCAGGCCGGCTATACCTCGGGCGGGGAGCAGCAAATGTGTGCCATTGGCCGTGCCTTGATGGCCGACCCGGGCATGATCTTGCTGGATGAACCCTCCATGGGCCTGGCACCGCAGGTGGTGGAAGAAATTTTCGAGATCGTGCGTGACCTGAATCAGCGCGAGCGCGTCAGCTTCTTGCTGGCCGAGCAAAACACCAACGTGGCCCTGAAGTATGCCGACTACGGCTACATCCTGGAAAACGGCCGCGTCATGATGGATGGACCCTCCCAGGCCTTGGCCGAGAACGAAGACGTCAAGGAGTTCTATCTGGGTGTGTCCGGGGGCGAGCGCAAGAGCTTTCGCGACAATAAATTTTATCGACGACGCAAGCGCTGGCTGGCTTAACTCCCAAGGATTTCCAATGTATCAGCAGGGCCTGGCCTGTATTGAAAGCAGCAGGATCAGCACAGGAGCAGGCCACCGATCGGGATGCACACAAGGTGCCGCCCTGACCCCTTTTGACGTTTTTAGTTTTGGGCAGCTTCTGGCTACACGGGGTGTGGTAGCAGAGCTTGGTATCGACACCTGTCTGTCTGCGGACAGAACGTCGGCTGGGCGCGGGAGTGTTTGAATGCCAATTCATCCCACTGGAGGAGAGATGAGCGAATATTACGACGAGCGCGAAACCCTGGAGCCGGACGAGCGCGAAGCCGATTTACTGTCCCGTTTGCCGCAGGTCTTGCAAGCGGCCGCAAAAGGGGCCCCTGCGATTGCCAAGCAACTGGGTTCGGTTGATCTGGCCGCCGTGCGCAGCCGCGAGGATCTGCTGGCCATTCCGGTGTTTCGTAAAAGCGAGCTGCTGAAAGCCCAGCTGGAAGCGCGCGAGCAGGCTCGCTCCGGGGCGCCGTCTGCGGATTACGCGCAGTCCGTATTCGGGGGCTTTTCCTCCATTGCCTGGGGTGCGGCCCGCAAGGTGTTTGCCTCGCCCGGTCCCATGTACGAGCCAGAAAGCCGTCGTCCGGACTATTGGGGCTTTGCACGCGCACTGTACGCGGCCGGTTTCCGCCGCGAGGAACTGATTTTCAACTGCTTCTCCTACCACTTCACCCCGGCTGGTTCCATGATGGAGACCGCCGCACATGCCCTGGATTGCACGGTGTTTCCAGGAGGCGTGGGTCAAACCGAACAGCAAGTACAGGCCATGGCCGATTTGCGCCCGCATGGTTATACCGGCACCCCCAGTTTTCTGAAGATCATCATGGAAAAAGCCCAGTCCATGCAGATTGCGCTGCCAGGGCTGAGCAAGGCCTTGTTCTCCGGCGAAGCCTACCCGCCTTCCTTGCAAAAATGGTTCAGTGAGCACGGGGTGGCAGGCTACCAGGCCTACGGCAGCGCTGATCTGGGCATGATTGCCTACGAAACCCAGGCCCGCGAAGGCTTGGTGCTCAATGAAAACCTGATTCTGGAAATTGTGCGTCCTGGTACAGGCCAGCCGGTTGCACCGGGCGAAGTGGGCGAGGTGGTCGTGACCTCCTTTAACCCCGACTATCCGCTGGTGCGTTTCGGGACAGGAGACTTGTCTGCTGTCATGCCCGGCCAGTCTCCCTGCGGTCGTACCAACCAGCGTATTCGCGGCTGGATGGGGCGGGCTGACCAGACCACCAAGGTGCGCGGCATGTTTGTGCATCCAGGGCAGGTGGAGCAGATTCGTCTGCGTCACAAGGAACTGGGCCAGGCGCGCTTGGTGGTGCGTGGTGCCAGTGGACAAGACCAGATGGTGTTCCAGGTAGAAGTCGCGTCCAAGCCTGAGGGTTTGGAAGGCGCTTTGGCCGACTCGATTCGTGAAATTACCAAACTGCGTGCCCAGGTGGAGTTCATGGAGCCAGGAGCCTTGCCTCGGGATGGTAAAGTCATCGAGGACCAACGCAGCTACGATTAATTAGCCATGTAGATATGCACACAAGTAGCAGTCGGGCTGCGGTACTATGCTGGAAAATAGTCAATACCTATATCTTTGAGGAGAGCCCGATGCGTTTTGTGCCAGTTTCTGCTGTAGTCCTGGCCTTGATGGCCAGCATGCCTGCTGCCCACGCCGACACCCTGGACAACGTCAAACAGCGCGGTCACGTGCTGTGTGGTGTGACCACCGGATTTGCCGGTTTTTCTGCCCCTGATGACAAGGGCACGTGGACGGGTCTGGATATCGACGTGTGTCGCTCGGTAGCCGCCGCCACCCTGGGCGACGCCAGCAAATTCAAGGCCGTACCCTTGAACTCGCAGCAGCGCTTTACGGCCCTGCAGTCGGGCGAAATTGATCTGTTGGCTCGTAACACCACCGTGACTCAGCAGCGTGACACTGCTGTCGGTGCGATCCACGCCGGTATCAACTTCTACGACGGTCAGGGCTTTTTGGTGTCCAAGAAACTGGGCGTATCCAGCGCCAAGGAATTGAACGGTGCCACGGTTTGTATGCAGACTGGCACGTCTAACGAAAACACCATGGCTGACTGGGCCCGTGCCAACAAGGTTGAGTACAAGCCTGTAGTGATCGAGCAGTTCAACGAAGTGGTTAACGCTTTCGTGGCTGGCCGCTGTGATGTGTTCTCTACCGACGCTTCCGGTCTGGCGTCGATCCGTATCTCCAAAATGGAGAACCCGGACGACTACCTGGTGCTGCCTGAAATCATTTCCAAAGAGCCGCTGGGCCCATTCGTCCGTCAGGGTGATGATGCCTGGCTGAACATTGTGAAATGGTCCATTCAGGCCAGCTTCAACGCCGAAGAGCTGGGTGTGACCGCTGCCAACGTGGACGAGAAGCTCAAGAGCAATAACCCCAATATCCAGCGTTTGCTGGGCGTGACTCCCGGTGCCGGCAAAAACCTGGGCCTGGACGAGAAATGGGCTTACAACATCATCAAGCAAGTTGGTAACTACGGTGAGTCCTTCGAGCGCAACGTGGGTAAAGGCAGCCCGCTGCAAATCGAACGTGGCCTGAACGCCTTGTGGATCGACGGTGGCCTGATCTACGGTCTGCCGATTCGTTAATCCTTTCGGGATTCGCGATATGCAAAAAGCAGCTCTCTTTGAGGGCTGCTTTTTTATTGACTGATCGATCTGGGGGTTATGACGTTGATGAGCTTTGTGCTTTTTGCCCCCTGGCGATATGGGCTGCCCTGAACCCTTGGTGCATGTATCGCCGTGTGTTGGAACACGGCGATAGATAGGCTACGTAACTGTAGTACGCGGTTTTCGGATGGGAGACGTCCAGCATTGTTTCCCCCGATATGGCAAGCCGTATGGGGCAAACAGGGAGACTTAGCTCTTGCGCCGCAATACCAGCGAAATCTTGGCAAAGGCCACTTGCAGATCCTGTGTGGCACCTTGGAAAATCACAGGGCGGCCACGCCGGGTAAAGCAGATCAGGCGCTTGGAGTTGAACAGCGGCACAAACTTGGCAAAGTGAATATCCTGCCATTGCACCTCCCGTTTCATGATCCAGTTCTGGCGTATGCCATTCTGGTCAATCGTGGTGATGCCGTGCCACATATGCCAGGCAATCAGAATCAGGCCGGTAAACAGCAGGACCAGGCAGCCCGCCAGGACGGGGCTGATGGCGGCCCCTTGTGGGGAGCTGGCCACCAGCGCGAAACGCACGCCGATCAGGGCCAGCACAATCCAGGCGCTGGCTGCTACCCATTTGGGCCAGGAACGGCCTTGAATGGGAAGCGAGCCCAGATCCTTCAACATGGCATCAATTTCCTCTTTCGAGGGAGCTTGGCTCATCAGCACGCGGCGGCCCCTTGCTTGCGGGCGGCCAGAGCGTTACCGGCGTTGCTGGCCGATTTGCGCTTCAAATGAGCCGAAATCCATTGCCCCGTGTCTACCACGGCGTTCAGATCAATGCCGGTTTCAATATCCAGCCCTTGCATCAGGAACAGCACGTCTTCGGTGGCGACGTTGCCGGTTGCACCCTTGGCGTAGGGGCAGCCGCCCAGACCGGCTACGGAGCTGTGAAAGATATGGATGCCAGCTTGCATGGAGGCAACGATATTGGCGATGGCCTGGCCGTAGGTATCGTGGAAGTGGCCGGACACATGAGCCGGGTCAATGTGCTCGGTTACCATGCGCATGACGTCATACACCTGGCGGGCCGTGCCTACGCCGATGGTGTCGGCCACATCGATCTCGTCACAGCCCAATTCGATCAGGCGTTTGCCCACTTTCAGCACATTGGAGGGAGCCACAGCGCCTTCATAGGGACAGCCGAAAGAACAGCTGATGGAGCCGCGCAGACGCAAACCGGCTTCTTTGGCAGCCTGGGCAACCGGGGCAAAGCGCTCCAGCGATTCTTCGATGCTGCAATTGATATTGCGCTGGGAAAATGCCTCACTGGCGGCGGCAAAGATCACCACTTCGTCAGCCTTGGCGGCCAGGGCACCTTCAAAACCACGCATATTGGGTGTCAGAACCGAATAAATCGTACCGGGACGTCGGTCGATAGCAGCCATTACATCTGCGCCGTCCGCCATTTGCGGCACCCATTTGGGCGAGACAAAGGACGCGGCTTCCACGTTCACAAAACCGGCGTGGGACAAGCGGTTGACCAGTTCGACCTTGATGTCGGTGGGGATGAATTCTTTTTCGTTCTGCAGGCCGTCCCGAGGGCCGACCTCCACAATCTTGACGCGCGATGGGTATGACATGAAGTTTCCTGAAGGGGTAGATGGCTGGGGCTGGAAGGCCCTTACGTAATCGTCATGATACCTCTTGAAGGCCAGGGCTGGCGTCCTAGGAACTGCCCTATGGTCTTTAAGGTTTCAAGCGTTGAAAGCGTCCGTCCGCCAGGGGTTCGATGCAGCCTGCCAGCTCCAGTTCAGCCAGAACGGCAGGCAGTTCGGTCGCCAGCAGACCTGTGCGTCGCATCAGCTGTTCGGGGCTGAGAGGCGCAAAATCGATACGCTCCAGAATAGGGCGCAATTCCTCGGGCAAGGCTTCATAAGGATTGGGTTTTGAACCAGTTTGTGGAGCCCTATCCAGATTGGAGTCGCCTTGCACATTGCCCAGTTCGTCCAGAATATCCTGGGCGCTTTCCACCAGTTTGGCACCTTGGCGTATCAAGGCATGGCAGCCGCGAGCCAAGGGGGAGTGAATGGAGCCGGGAATGGCAAAAACTTCTCGACCTAATTCTCCGGCCAAACGAGCCGTGATCAGGGAGCCACTTTGTTTGGCCGCTTCAACCACCAGTACGCCTTTGGCCAAGGCAGCCACAATGCGATTACGGCGTGGGAAGTGATGGGGCATGGCCCGGGTGCCCAAAGGAAACTCGCTCAGCAATAGACCGTCAGCGCTGATCTGATGAGCCAGATCGCGGTGTGCTGCCGGGTAGACCAAGTCCAGCCCCGTCCCCATCACGGCAATAGTGCCTGCGGAAGAAGGGCCGGCTTTTAACGCTCCTTTGTGTGCCGCCTGGTCGATGCCGCTAGCCAGGCCGCTGATGATGCACCAGCCTCTGGAGGCCAGAGTAGCTGCAAAATCTGTCGCGATTTCCTGGCCGGATTGGGTGGCATTGCGGGCTCCCACAATAGCCAGTCCTTTGCGTTGCAAGGCTCCCAGATCGCCGTTGGCATATAACAGCAAAGGAGCGTCGTGCAGGTCCAGCAAGGAGGCGGGATAGGTGGGGTCAGCCAGCGTCACGATATGGTGATTGGCTTGCTTGAGCCATGCCACCGCTTGTTCAATCTGCGCCTGCAGCTCGTCCAGTGGTTCCTGGCTTAGTTGCACAGCCAGTTCGGCCGGAAGATGGCGCGACAGGGTTTGAACCGAGCTTTGATAGATTTGCGGTGGAAGCCCACAGGCAGCCAGCAATTGCCGGGCCTGGGCGGGCGCAAGCTCTGGCTCCAGCGACAGGCGCAACCAGGCACGCAATTCTTCCGAGATTTCATCCGAGCTAAAATGATCAGGCATAAGGTAGTGTGGCACGAAACCGATCTTTGTTCTGTGTGGCCCGGACGTTTGTATCCAGTGTGACTGCCGCTTCGGGGGCTAGGGCTTCATATGCTGCCGGGGCAATCGGGTGCCGCCCTGAAACTTGTTTTATTATATCGACTTATCGCTTTTTCTTCGGACATGACAATGGCTTTGCTTCCTATCCTGAAATTTCCTGACCCACGTCTGCACACGGTTGCCAAACCCGTGCAGGAGGTCGACGACCGTATTCGCAAACTGGTCAAGGATATGGCCGAGACCATGTATGACGCGCCCGGCGTAGGGCTGGCCGCGACGCAGGTTGACGTGCACGAGCGCGTGGTGGTCATTGACGTATCGGAAAGCGGCAATGAATTGCTGGTGCTGATCAACCCGGAAATCACCTGGAAAAGCGAAGAGCTGAAGGTCTACGAAGAAGGCTGCCTGTCTGTACCTGATACCTACGACAAGGTTGAGCGCGCCGCCAATATTCGCTTCAAGGCCCAGAATGAAAAAGGCGAGTGGTACGAGAAAGAAGCCGATGGCCTGCTTGCCGTGTGTGTTCAGCATGAACTGGACCACCTGGATGGCAAGGTGTTTGTGGAGTACCTGTCCGTGCTCAAGCGTGAGCGTATCCGCAGCCGTCTGCGCAAGCAGCAACGTGAAGCACTGAAGGCAGGGCAATAGTCGCCATGCGTATTGTTTTTGCCGGCACTCCGGATTTTGCCCGTATCGCCCTGGAAGCCCTGTTAGCACAGGGCTTTGATGTTCCTTTGGTCATGACGCAGCCAGACCGTCCAGCTGGCCGTGGCATGAAGCTCAGTCCCAGCCCGGTCAAGCAAGCCGCTGTGAACGCTAATATCCCGGTGCTGCAGCCGCACAGCTTGCGTCTGGATGGCAAGTATCCCGAGGAAGCAGCCCAGGCCCGCCAGACCTTGCTGGATTTACAGCCGGATCTGATGGTGGTGGCAGCCTACGGTCTGATTTTGCCCAAGTGGACTTTGGAGCTGCCGCGCTATGGTTGCTTCAATATTCATGCCAGCCTCCTGCCTCGTTGGCGCGGTGCGGCACCGATCCAGCGTGCGATTCAGGCGGGTGATGCGGCCACGGGCATTACCATCATGCAGATGGATGAAGGCCTGGATACCGGCGATATGCTGGTGCGCAGCGAGCTGGCGATTCGTGATGATCACAGTGCCGCAACCCTGCATGACGATTTGGCGCAGCTAGGTGCACAGGCCTTGCTGGAAGCCTTGCAGCAAGTGCGTGATGGCACCTTGCAGGCGACTCCCCAGCCAGAAGAAGGCGTGACCTACGCCGAGAAACTGTCCAAGGCCGAATCAGTGCTGGAGTTAGGCCAACCGGCCAAGGAGCTGGAGCGCCGTATTCGCGCGTTTGACCCAGTGCCTGGCTCCACCCTGTCCCTGCCCGGTTTGGAGCAGCCCGTGAAAGTTTGGCGCGCTCAGGCGCTAGAGCAGAAGCATTCAGCAGAACCTGGTCAGGTTCTGAACGTCAGTGCCCAAGGCATTGACGTGGCTTGCGGTGAAGGTGTGTTGCGTTTGCTGGAGCTGCAAAAAGCCGGTTCCAAGCGTCAGCCCGTCGCCGTCTTTGTGCAGGGCTGGCAGTCTCGCTAAGCCTTGCCACCTGGACTCAGGCGCCAGACCTGTTCTGGCGCCGCCACTCCAGAGTCCCAATCACAATGCCGCTGGTACACACCACGGCAATCCCGATCCAGGTAAAGACATCCGGGAACTGACCCCAGATCAGCCATCCCAGCGCGGCTGCGGCCACAATTTGCAGATACACAAACGGGGCCAGCAAAGACGCCGAGGCGCGTTGATAGGCCTGTATTTGCAGCAGATGGCCCAGACAACCCCACAGTCCGGTCGAAATCAGAATCAACCATTGGAAAAAGCTCAGCTCTTTTAAGGCAGGCAGGGCGGCGGGCAGTAAAAAGGGTAAGGCAATGGTCAGGCAGATGCTGCCGACTGCACCGCTCCAGATCAGGGTGGTCAGCGAATTGTCCACGGCCACGCGACGTGTTGCGATAAATTGCGTGGCGAACAGACAGGCGGTCATCAAGCCAAACATCACCCCTATTGGGTGCAGGCCAGCGGTAGGTCGGATGATGATCAGCACGCCCAGAAAGCCGACTCCGGCAGCTACCCAGCGACTGATGCGCGGTGGCTCTTTCAGAATCCAGGGGGCAACAGACAGCACCAGCAAAGGGGCCAGAAAGTTGATGGAGGTGGCTTCGGCTTGAGGCAGATAGCTCAAGGCGTTGAAAAACGAGAAGGTGGACAGCATCATCACTGTGCCACGCAAAATTTGTGCTTTGGGGCGGGAGCTGCGCAGGATCTTTCGGCCCTTGACCGGCAAGACCAGCGCCAGCACCAGTCCCAGGTGGACGACGTAGCGAAACCAGCACATCACCAGCAGGGGCACACCAAAGCCCATGATCCATTTTCCGCTGGCATCCAGACCCGACAGGGCCCAGGAAGACAGAATCAGAATGAGCACCCCCGCCAAGGGAAAGACCGTGGGCGTCATGGTCTGGGGCAAGGAGGAGGACTGGGGTGTGCTCATGACAGGCTCCTGACGAAAAGCACAAGGACGGCCGGATGGCCGTCCTGGAAGGAACGTAAATCTTACTGGATTAGCGTTTGCGCAGGGGTAATACCCGTTCGATTGCTGAACCTACTGCCAGCAGATGTTCGTCGTGGTAGGCAGGAGCTGCCACCATCAGGCCCACAGGGGCTTCATCAGCGGCATGGCAAGGCAGCGACAGGGCGCAGCCGTCCAGGAAGTTGATCAGGGTGGGGTTGCGCAGGACCAGGCCGTTAGTGGCGAAGTAGACTTCGTCCGACTCTTTCAGATCGGCAATGCGGGGAGCGACAACGGGCACGGTAGGCATCAGGACGGCGTCGTAGCGCTCCAGACGGCTTTCCACCGCGCTGATCCAGGCCTGGCGGGTGTCTTGCAGTTCGATGTAGTCGGCGCAATCGATGTCCTTGCCGCGCAGAATGCGGGAAGCCACGCGTGGGTCGTATTGCTCGCCCTTGCTTTGCAGGGTGTCGCGGTGCACGGACCAGGCTTCGGCGCAGACAAAACCGCCTTTGCGGTTGATCTGCGGCAGTTGGTCAAACTCGGGCAAGTTGATTTCCTCAACCACAGCGCCTTGCTCACGCAGCAGGGCGATGGCACGGTCAAAGGCGGCGCGCACGGTTTCATCAATGCCGTCAAACACAAAGGTCTTGGGCACAGCCAGACGCAAGGTGTCCAGGGCAGGTGTTGCCACGGGCACATAAGGCTGATCGGTCAGGATGGAGTCCACAATGGCGCAACACTCTACCGAGGCAGCCAGAGGGCCATTGGAGTCCAGGCTGCGCGACAAAGGCATGGTGCCTTCGCTGGGAACGCGCTCGGCGGTGGGTTTGAAACCGGTCAGGCCGTTAAAGGCCGAAGGAATACGGATGGAGCCGCCCGTGTCGGTACCAATGGAGAAAACCGACATGCCTTGAGCGACGGCCACGCCGGCGCCGGAGGACGAACCCCCCGGGATGCGGGCATTGTCACGGTCCCAAACGGAACGAGGCGTACCGTAGTGGGGGTTGATGCCCAGACCGGAGAAGGCAAACTCGGTCATATTGGTGGAGCCGATCAGAATGGCACCGGCGCGCAGCAGGCGCTCCACAATGGTAGCGTTCTGTTCGGCCGGTTCGGCGTCTTTCAGCACAGCCGACCCACCCAGAGTGATGTAGCCCGCGATGTCATGCAGGTTCTTGACCGACATGGGCAGACCTTCAACCAGCGAGCGGCTCAAACCGGCAGCGCGCAAAATGTCGGAGGCTTTGGCGGCGGCCAGAGCCTGTTCAGCAAACACTTCGATGAACGTGGCAGCGCCGTCACGGCTTTCGTCCTGGATACGGTCCAGGGCTTGCTGGGTCAGTTCGACCGAGGTGGTTTCGCCACGATCAAGAGCACGTTGCAGTTCGGTAATAGTCGCTAGCATGGGTCACTCGCAAAATAAATGGGTGGGGCGGGCTGGGCCAGTTTAGGCTACTTCAGGCAGGATTTCGGTTACGTAGGTATGACGGATGCTGCGTTCGCGGCGGGGGTCATACAGTTCCATGGTGAACTGGGTAGCAGGACGAATGCCGCCGATGGCACCCACGGTACCGCAGGTCATGCCAAAGCCTTCAGGCATGGTGGTGGACTGGAAGTAGCCTTCGATCAGCTCCAGCGGGTTCTTCAGGGTGGACAAGGGACCGTCCTGGTACAGAACTTCCTTGCCGTCTTCCTGAATGTAGGCGCGGATGATCAGCTCGTCCCAGTAGTCGGCCACGTCGCTGAACAACCAGGCTTCGCGAGCAACGGGCTTGGCGCAGATCTGCTTGGACAGGGCCACGCTGTGGGCTTCCAGTACGCGGTCCGTGTGGTCCGAGGCCAGGCTGACCAGCAGGCGGCCCTGGTGGTTGAACACAAACACTTCGGTCTCGCCGGACGAACCGGAGCCCACGACCTGGATGTCGGCATCCTGGATCATCTGGTTGGCGGCGATGCGGTAGTACAAAGGCACCGAGCTAGGGCGCGGTACGCCCAGTTCGGCCAGCTCTTCAATATGGTGCTCGATGGCAGCCAGATCGCGGCCAGCCCAGCCGGCCACGATGCAGTGCTGCAAATCAGCTTCGATGATTTCAGTGTGGGTGGCCTGGGCCAGTTCAAAGGTCAAACGCATAGCAGTACTCGTTTACTCAAAGACAGATTGGGATTAACCGAACAGGCGTGGCAGCCACAAAGCCAGATCCGGGAAGATAGCCAGCAGGCCCACCATGGCCAGCAGCATGATCACAAAGGGCAGGCTGCCCATCATGACGTCATTCATGCTGCCGCTCTTGCGCAGGCTCTGGACCACAAACAGGTTCAGACCAACCGGCGGAGTGATCAGCGCCACTTCCACCAGAATGATGATGGCAATACCCAGCCACACCGGATCAAAGCCCAGGGCGATCATGATGGGAGCCACGATAGGGATGGTGGTGATCATCATGGACAGGGTTTCCATGAAGCAGCCCAGCACCAGGTAGAACACCACGATGATCATCAACATGACCATGGGTGAGACACCCAGGCCCGTGATGGCGTCGGTCAGCGCATTGGTCAGGCCAGTGGCGGACATGACAAAGTTCAGGAAGGCCGAACCGATCACGATCAGCATGATCATGGCGGTGGCTTTCATGGTGCCTTCCAGCACTTCCTTGATCATGTTCCAGCTCATACGGCCCGAGAAGGCAGCCAGAATCAGAGCACCGACCACACCCAGGGCAGCAGCCTCGGTTGGGGTGGCAACACCGGCGTAAATTGAGCCCACGACCAGCAGGAAAATGCCCAGTGGTGGAACCAGGTGCACCAGGCTGGCAAAACGCTGGCCCCAGGAGGCCTTGATCTTCGCACCGCCCCATTTGGGTTTGACCATACATGCAGCAGCAATTGCCAACATGAACAGCAAGGCCATGCCCAAACCGGGGATGATGCCGGCCAGGTACAGCTTGGGCACCGAAGTGTTGGTCAGTACGCCGTAGATCACCAGGTTGATCGAAGGCGGAATCAGAATGCCCAAGGTACCGCCAGCGGCCAGACTACCCAGGAACAGAGGCTCGTTATAGCCTTGTTTCTTGATTTGCGGCAGGGCCACGGTGCCCACGGTGGCAGCAGTGGCCACGCTGGAACCGGAGGTGGCGGCAAACAGGGCGCTGGCACCAATGTTGGCGTGCATCAGGCCGCCGGGCAGCCAGGACAGCCACAGGCTCATGGCGTTGTACATACGTTCAGCCATGCCCGAGCGCAGCAGGATCTCGCCCAGCATGATGAACAGGGGAATGGCCACCAGCAGGAATTCGTTGCTGGTGCCCCAGGAAATTTCACCCAATGCGCCGGTCAGGGGCAGCATGGAGTACAGCGGGTCCAGAATCAGGCCCAAAACACCCAGGGCAGCGCCCACGGGAATGCTCAGTCCGATCAGAACGAGCAAGAGAGTCAGTGCGGTTGTAATCATTTGGCGTCTCCTTGCACCATGCGTTTGCCAGCCTCGGCTTCTTCAGAGGCTTCTTCCTGGGTGCTGCGGATACCGCACAGGGATTGGATACCGGCCAGGTCACCTGTAATCAGGGCCAGGCTGGAGCGCAGCAGCATCAAGGCCAGAACGACGCACAGCCAGATCAGGCCGCCCACCCACAGGAACTGGGGAATCCACAAGGGAGTGCCCATGGCGGTGTTGGCGGTGGACTGGTTGGTCCAGGACAGGCTGGCCACGTCAGTGGCGTACAAGGTCAGGTAGACAATGAAAACAGACAGGGCCACCAGAGCAATCCAGTCCAGCAGGGCAGCCAGACGAACAGGCAGGTGCTGGTAGATGGCGTCGATACGGATATTGGCCCGTTGCAGGGTGGCAAAGGACAGTGCCCAGGAAATGCTGATGGCAAAGGCATAGCCGGACAGTTCATCCGAGCCGCCCAGAGAGCTGCCACTGAATTTGCGGAACAGGACGTCCGCGGTGATGTAGAGGGCGCTGATCAATGTCAGGCTGCCTGCGAACCAGATGGCGACGCGCGACAGGGATGTGGCGGCGGACAGCAAACGGTTCAGCATGGCGAATTTTTCGGTATTTTCCATGATGTCTACCCCGTACAGGGTCTAGGAGGGAGGGGCCTGGGGTACAGGCAGCCTGCCACCGTGAGTCTGGTGGCAGGCAGGACGTACAGATTTACTTCTTGGCTTCGAAGCCCAGGATCGGGCTCAGGCTGGTGTTGAATGCAGCCACGGTGTCGGCGGCGCTACGCTCGGCCCACTTGGGAACCACGGTCTCGCTCATGACTTTCTTGAGCAGTTCACGGTCAGCGTCGGTAGGCTTGACCAGAGTCATCTTGCCTTTGACGGGCTGCGTGCAAGCGTCGGCGCCCGTGTTGCAGTCATAGCCTTCCTGTGTTTCCTTGGCAGCGGCAACCCAGATTTCTTCGGTCATGGCCTTGATGTTGCTGGCCAGGAACTCTTGAACTTTGGGGTCCAGCTTGTTCCAGGTGCCCAGGTTGGCAGCGTGAATCTGCTGGTTCCAGTTGATTGGCATTTCGTACAGCTTGGAGCTGACTTCGTACCATTTGGCCGAGTAACCGGACATGGAGCCGGTAATGGCGCAATCGACCACGCCGTTTTGCAGTGCGGGAACCACTTCACCGAATGGGATGGTCACGCTGTTGCCGCCCAGAGCCTGAACGAATTCAGCCTGAGTACGGCTGCTGGTACGCACCTTCTTGCCTTTCAGGTCGCTCAGGCCATTGAAGTTGCCATTGCAAAACAGAACTTGGGCAGGGTAGGTGGAAAAGCCCAGAACCTTGACGTTGCTCTTGGCGTAGAACTGTTCGTAGGCGGGAGTGAACGCGTCGGTCAGCTTCTTGGCCACTTCAATATCGGGAGCCAGACCAGCCAGGTCGATCGCTTCGTTAATGGAGTTGTCGCTGGCAAAGTAAGCCAGGGTGGCGGTACCGAAAGGAATCACACCTTGGCTGATCAAGCGCATGATTTCAGGACCTTTCAGGCCCATGTCGTTAAAGCCCTTGATATCGGCCGTGATCTGGCCGCCGGACAGCTCAGGTACTTTCTTGGTCCAGAAGGGCTGCTCGGTGTTCTGGTAGGCGGTCAGGTTGCTCAAGCCACCGACAACTTTCAAAGAAGTCTTGGGCAGTTCCTGGGCCATGGCAGCAGAGCCCAGGGCCAGCGAGCCCAAAGCCAGGGAGGTCAGTACGATTTTTTTCATAAGGTGCTCCTAATAGCGGTCCAGCTGTATGGTTGATAGAGTGCGCTCCCTGTTTGAAGGGGCTGCATATTGAAACCAAAGGGGTGACCGGTTTTGTGTCGGTCAAAACTTGCTTAAAGCGCGGCCAGCCGTGTGTTGGGCAGATCGGTAATCAACATATGGCCAGGGGCATGCGTGATACAAAACTGCGGCTTGGCCTGGGCGGCGACGGCTTGAGGGGTAACGCCGCAAGCCCAGAAAACGGGTAATTCGTCGGAGCCGACTGGCACAGCATCGCCATAGTCGGGTTGTTGCAGGTCGCTGATTCCAATCAGGGACGGATTGCCAATATGAACCGGGGCACCGTGCACGGACGGAAAGCGCGAGGTGATCTGAATGGCGCGAATGGCATCGGCCGCACGCATGGGGCGCATCGATACCACCAGCGGGCCAGACAGGCGCTGTGTGCCCTGGGTCTGGATAGAGCTGCGATACATGGGCACATTCACGCCCGCACTGATATGGCGTACATCAATGCCGTCGGCCAGCAGCGCTTCTTCAAAGGAGAAGGAGCAGCCAATCAGAAAGGACACCAGATCATCGCGCCAGACATCTTCGATGTTAAGTGGCTCGGCGCTGAGCTCGCCGTTCTGCCAGACACGGTAACGAGGGAAATCCGTGCGCAGATCAATCGAGCCACCCAAGGTTGGCACCTGAAACTGACCGGGTTCCGTCACGGCTAATAAAGGGCAGGGTTTGGGGTTGCGCTGACAAAACAGCAGGAACTCATCGGCCCAGTCTTTGGGCAGAATCATCAGGTTGGCCTGCACATAGCCTGCGGCCAGTCCTGCGGTAGGACCAGTATGAGTTTCTTGACGGATCAGCTCGCGGCATTTTTCAGCCTCGGGCGCCAGCACAGGCAGGGTTTGCAGGTTCATGATGACCACTCGCACAAAGGGGGTTGATCACAGCCTCGGATTGCAACCGATCAGATAATTTGTGTCCAATCGTATGTTTGAATCCTAGGCCATAACGATTACTTATCGGACTGCACGTATTGTTGGGCGATTTCTTGGGCGTGATTGGCCACGACGCGGGCAATATGACTGTCCGGAGAATCCATCCAGCAGGCAAAAAATTCGATGGCCGGCAGGGGCTGATCCACCTTCAAAAGGCGCAGTTTTCCCTCGGAAAGCTCGTCTTTTATGACCTCGGGAGCCAGCACGCTGGGGCCCATGGCATGACGCGTCATTTGCACGATTGTGCTTAGCGATGCACTGCCAAAAATACGTGGGGATTTGACGCCGGCACGCAGCAAAGCTTCGCGTGTGGCGAGGTAGGGAACGCTACCGGATGGATAGGTGATTACAGGGTAAACCCCTAGCTCGGAAACGCTGACTTTGCGGCTATGCAACTTCAATTCGGGACTGGCGACCCAGCCTAACTGATAAGCGCACAGTCGAATGCATTGTTCTTTGGGATCCTGGCCTACGCCCACAATCATGGCCATATCAATCTGGAAGCTGGCCAGTTGCTGGCGCAGCACGCTGGTGGTGTCGACATGAATCTCGATGACCAAAGCCGGGTATTCCTGATGCAGCTTGTCGATCAGCTCATGCAGCCAGGTCTGCACAATGGTTTCAGCCACCCCCAGACGCAGCAGGCCGCGGATGGCGTTCTGCTCTTTGGCGGCGCGCAGCATCTCGGTACGCAGATCCAGCATGCGCTGTGCGTGCGACAACAACTCCTGGCCTTTATCGGTCAGCTTGATGCCCCGGGCACCCCGATCAAACAAGCGCAGCTCCAGACTGGATTCCAGTCCGGCGATACGCTGAGAAATAGACGGTTGGGTCGTGTTGAGTTTTTCGGCAGCTGCCCGGAAACCGCCAAGCTCGGCAACCCATACAAAGGCTTCGATCTGTTTGAGATCAATCATGTTTCCGGTCCAGAAAATAGGCAGTCTTATTATGCCTGATGGCAATTGGCGGGCATAAGTAGAGCAGGCGGATATTTTTCTGCATCTTTGTTTGATTGGACGCGGCCACCACTATAATTCGCCCATGACTTGCAAGATACTGATTGTGCGTACATCCTCTTTGGGAGATCTGGTGCATATGCTGCCAGCAATCTCGGACATTGCACGCCATGTGCCCGGTGCACAAATTGATTGGCTCGTAGAAGAGAGCTTTGCTCAGATTCCGGGCTGGCATCCGGCAGTAAATGAAGTGATCCCGGTGGCGCATCGGCGCTGGCGCAAACAGTGGTGGTCTGCCCAGACACGCCAGGAACGCGCCGCCTTGCGCGAACAACTGCAATCACGCCAATACGATGTTGTGCTGGATATGCAGGCGCTGATGAAATCCATCTGGCTGGTACGGCAGACTAAAGGCTGTCGTCATGGGCTGGATTGGAAGTCGGCGCGTGAACCGCTGGCCTCGCTGTTCTACGATGTGCGTCATCGCGTCGGTTTCTGGCAGCCTGCTGTGTTCCGTCAGCGCAGCTTGGCCGCGTCTGCCTTTGGCTATCAGTTTGAAGGCGCTCCTGATTTTGGTTTGCAGGGTTTGGCCGCGCAAGCCCCCAAGGACGAGGATCCGTACGCCATCATCATGCCGTCGGCCAGCCGCGACGATAAGCTCTGGGAGCCGGAGAACTGGCAACAGGTCTTTGATCGCCTGCAAGGGGAAGGGATGGCACTGCGCTTGTTGGCGGGCAGCCCTGCCGAGTCTGCCCGTGCCGAGGCGCTGATTGTCGGTCGCAGCCAGGCTCAGGTGATGCCACGAATGGAGTTGACGCCTATCGCTCTGCAATTGGCTGGAGCGCAAGTCATGGTGGGTCTGGACAGTGGTCTGACGCATTTGTCAGCCGGTTTGGGTCGTCCTACTATTGGTATCTATAAAGCCTCGACCCCAGTGCGTACCCCCCTGGAAGGTTCCGCCTACACCGCCAGCCTGGGCGAGCGTGGGCATCCTCCTTCAGCGGAAACGGTGCTCTGTGCCATCGATCAGGCGCTGGGGCGGACAGGCGTGCCGGAGGCGGCCTTGTTGGACGCGCCAAAAGGCTAGTTCGGGTCTGATCGCCAATTCGTTTTTTTGTCAGCTGGCTTTGTGCTTACAATACGCGATGCTAAGGGGCCTGCAGCCCCGCCTGGGCGCAGGCCCTTTGTCTGCCTGACATTATTTTCTATTCGTCTTCCTGGTAGCGCCGAGCGTGGCTTGGCTGCTGCTGATTTCGTACTGAGGCTAAGCGGGTGAACCGATTCTTCTATACTGCCTCTATTCGCATATTGGCTCCAGCTTTGATGGCCTGGATGGGCTTGCGTGCCCGTCGAGCTGGTGGCGAATGGCAGGTGTTATCGGGTCCCCGCTTTGGTTTTTATGGTTCGCTGCCTGCGCCCAAGAAAGCCCCGGTGTGGGTGCATGCGGTCAGCTTGGGTGAAACGCGTGCGGCGCAGCCTTTGATTCGTGCTTTGCTGGATCAGGGTGAGACGGTCCTGTTAACCCATATGACAGTTACGGGCCGTACAGAAGGTGCGACTGCGTTTGCGGCTGAGATTGCCAGCGGGAAATTGCTGCAACAATGGCTACCTTACGACTTTCCGGGCTCGGTACGACGTTTTTTCGCCCATTACCGGCCATGTGCCGGGGTGCTGATTGAACGCGAGGTGTGGCCCAATCTATTGGCTGCGGCACGCCGGCAAGGTGTTCCCATGATGTTGGCCAGTGCCCGGTTCTCGGAAAGTGCATTGCGTACCAGCCTGAAAGCAGGTTCGGTCATGCGAGAGGCCTACCGCTCCTTCAAGTTGATCTATGCACAAAGCCTGGCTGATGCACAGCGGCTGGAGTTGGCGGGCGCACAAGGCGTGCGCGTGTCAGGGAATCTGAAGTTTGATGTAGTTTTGCCACAGGACAAGATTGCACGTGGCCGTGGCTTTGCCAGTGACCTGGGACGGCGTGTGGTGGTGATCGCCAGTACGCGCGAGACTGAGCATGTCGATTTCATTGATGCCATTGCCCATTACCTGCGCCGTGAACGCAAGCATGGGAGCGAGCTGCATAGCCCCGTCCTGTTTGTTGTGATTCCACGTCACCCGGAGCGGTTTGAAGAAGCGGCAGATTATCTGAATCAGCTAGGCTTGCGTTCCGTGCGGCGTAGCGAGTTGCTGGAGCAGGGCGATACCAGCACCAGTGCTATCAAGGCGTGTCGTGAAGTAGATGTGCTGCTGGGCGACACCCTAGGTGAAATGCACTGGTATTACGGCCTGGCACGAGTCGCCATTGTGGCGGGCAGCTTCCAGCCCTTGGGCGGGCAGAACTTTATCGAGGCCTGCGCAGTGGGTGTCCCTGTGATTGTGGGCCCGCATACTCATAATTTTGCCCAAGCCATGCAAGATGCCATGCAGGCCGGCGCTGCGATACGTGCGGGTACGCCAGCCTTGGCGTTGCAGCAGGCACTGGAGCTAGTAGATGATCCAGCACGTCATCACAAAATGGCTGATGCGGGTTTGCATTGGGTTCAAATGCACGAAGGCGCAGTGCAGCGTGTACTTTCTG
Organism: Alcaligenes sp. NLF5-7; assembly: GCF_024266725.1. Lineage (NCBI taxonomy): Bacteria > Pseudomonadati > Pseudomonadota > Betaproteobacteria > Burkholderiales > Alcaligenaceae > Alcaligenes > Alcaligenes sp. NLF5-7. Next base: position 1,451,819 of record NZ_CP100755.1, on the reverse strand, counting down.
GATTGGCACAAATCTGCGATTAAATACGTGGCTGTTTATTAGCTAATAAGTATTTAGTTTTACGTGTTTTGGAATTTGTGGCGATTTGATGACAGCTCGTCTTGATTTGAATCAAGTTAAATAAAAAAGCCCGCATATAGCGGGCTTTTTTGAGATCTAAAAACTGATCGAGATCGATTTACAGTTTTTGGATGCTCTTAGCTTGTGGACCCTTTTGGCCTTCAGCCGACACGTACGAAACACGCTGGTTTTCTTCCAAGGATTTAAAGCCCGTGCCCAAGATGTCGGAATGGTGAACGAAAAGATCTTTGCCACCGTTGTCGGGGGAGATAAAGCCGTAGCCTTTTTCGTTATTGAACCATTTCACGATACCGGTTTCTGTTTGCATTTCCTGCATTCCCTAAAAATGACGAGCAATCTGCTCAAAAAAGATTGTCAAGATGTAAAAATCAGGGCAATGAGTATTAGAAACAATACCGTATTGAACAAACTTCGACGAACTTGAAATCCTGCACCGCCAATCGTAGGGGGTATTTAACCTGTAAGTCAAGCTAAATCGACCCTCTGCGTGGTTTTAAGGCAGTGTTTGATCAACAATTGCAACCAAGCTTGTTATCGTAACGGACCCCTCTGCGCCCCTCGTTAAAGTCCGTGGTATTTACGACCAAATTCAAGCGTAGCATGAAAGAAACCGGACTTGCTACCACAGTCGTAACGTGTGCCTTCATATTCATATGCATATACCGCACGACTTTCCAAAAGACTGGCAATTCCATCCGTTAATTGAATCTCTCCACCTACCCCTGCTTGAGTGCGTCGCAGGTGGTCAAATATTTCCGCTTCCAATACATAACGGCCTACAACGGCTTGTGTAGAAGGGGCTACTTCGGGTGCGGGCTTTTCAATAATTCCATTAAGTCGAGTTGCTTTTGAGTCGACTAAATTACCCGAAACAATTCCATATTTATTTGTTTCATTTCTATTTACATTTTGAGTTGCCACAATACTTCCGTTGTATTGATGCGCAGCCTCAACCAGTTGCCGCGATACAGGTGTGGTGGCGTCGATCAGGTCGTCCGCCAGCAGGACCAGGAAGGGCTCGTTGCCCACGATGGGTGCAGCGCACAGCACGGCATGGCCCAGACCCAGCGCGCGTGGCTGGCGGGTGTAAATACAGCTGACATGGCTGGGAATGATGTTTTGAACGGCATCCAGCAATTCCAGCTTGTTCTTGCCTTCCAGTTCGTGTTCCAGTTCCGGGATGCTGTCAAAGTGATCTTCAATGGCTCGCTTGTTGCGGCCAGTGATAAAGATCAGTTCTGTGACTCCAGCGGCGACAGCCTCTTCGACAGCGTACTGAATCAGTGGTTTGTCGACAATTGGCAACATTTCCTTGGGCATGGCCTTGGTGGCGGGCAGAAAACGTGTGCCTAGACCGGCGACGGGGAAAACTGCTTTGCGTATGGGTTTCATAGTGTCGTCAATCGAGGATCAAGGGGAAGCGGGTGTTGGATGGGCCGGGGTTCCAAGTTGAATGGCATCTTGGTTACGCTGCGAAAACTGTCTAGGCTCACGGCCTTGTTCGCTGGGGGGCGTGCCAAAAAAGCCTTGTCCAAAAGCCAGCAAGGCAAGGTTTGCCACCAGGATCAGTATGAAAAGCAGTCGCATCGCAAATGCCCTGAAAAATACAGTTCAACCCAAGATTGTACGGGTAGGGGAGTTTAAGTTCATCCGTTTTAATGCCAATCGTATCTATGGGTCACCGGCAGTTCACAGGCAAGAGGGGGCAGAGGGACGGTTATAAGCTCGAATCGACTTACGGGTGGGCCGCAAACAGCGACAGACCCCGCAAGGCAGGAGTTTCCAGCTCGTGTAGATGGGGGGGCTCTATATTGAGCAAACGGCAATGATGGCTTAATTGTTCTAACAGTTCTTGCTGAGCCAGTGCGCGGCCACCGCCCGCCAGAAAGACCAATGGGCTGTGTCCCAGATGCTGACGGCCTTTCTCCCATTGTCGCAATACGGCTCCAGCCTGTGCTGCAGCCACCCCGGTACTGATAGCTTCCTGAGTATTGCGTGGGAACGCCGCAGTTTGCCCATGCGCCTCAGGAAGCTGCGCCGTATTTTGCTTGAGTGAAGCCAGCATCAAGCTGGGACCGGGCAGAATGGAGCCACCTAAAAAGTGACGCACTCCATTTTGTGCAGGTCCCAGCAAGTCAATCGTGGTAGCAGTACCAAAGCTGATCAGCAAGGCGCCTTGGTCGACCGGGTATTCCTGGGTTAGCAAATCGCTTAACCCTAATAAGGAGGCCCAACGGTCGGCACCCAATTGGCCAGCCTGTTCATAATCGTTGTGCAGCCCAAAAGCCTGCTCTTGGGCCTGCAACCAGCGTACCGAGCCCAAGCCCAGACGGCTGACGGCTGCATCAATTTGCGCTTGGACCTGTGGCCCGGCCACATTCACCCCTAGTGCTTGTACACCTTTTTGTTGGGCGAATTCTTGCAGCGGGGCCTGGCCTGCCTCCAGCCAAACCGCCAATTGATCCAATTGGTCGGCATGCACGCTAACCGGCTGGCTTTCGCGCGCGCCGCTTAAAGGATGACACCACCCTAGTTTGATACGGGTGTTGCCAGAGTCGATGAGCAGGGTCATGCCGGATCGTTAGAGCTAAAAAGGGTGCAGTATAGCGATCAGCGGTGAGCGCGAACGGAAACTTCGCCCACTGTGACCGCACGTTCGGAACCATCGGGGTGGCGCAATAATAATTGCCCCGAGGTATTGATGCCCGTCACGATGCCTGTATGCAGGACTTGGCCATTGTCAATAATATGGACTTGCTGGCCAATTAGTGCGTCAACTTGCGCGTAGCGTGTAGGCAGATCAGCAAAACCGTGGGCTGTGACATGGTTCAGGCTCAGGTACAGGCTTTGCGCGACTTTGGCCACAAGGTCCGAACAGCGTGCCAGAGATGCTTGCTGGGAGTGCTCAGCAATGCTGGTCCAGTCTGCAATGGCGCGTTGCGTGTTCTGGCTGATGGTCTCTGCCTCACGCAGGTTCAGGCCTATGCCGATAATCACCACATGATGGTCACTGGAGCTGGGCGCTGCACTGGCGCGGGTCGCCTCAACCAGAATGCCGGACAGCTTGGCCTGATCCCATAGCACGTCATTCGGCCATTTCATGGCCAGACGATTACGCACTGCCGGTTCCAGAAACTGGCGCAGTGCTTCCGTTGTTGCCAGACCGGACAGCGGCGAAAGAGTAGGCAGCTGCCGCGCAGGCAGAAAAATATCAAAGGCACAGGAAAACATCAGGTTTGCACCGACGCTGTTCTCCCATGTGCGTCCGGCACGCCCACGACCACGACTTTGCAGATGTGCGCCCAGCAACCAGGGACGCACACGCGGCCCGGATTCCTGACGAGCCAGGGCAAGCAAGTCGGCGTTGGTCGATTCGGTCGAGTCTACCCAGCGTATCTGGGGAAAATGTGGCAAGCGCGTACGCAGCTCTGCCACCATATCGCGCGGGCTGGGTAGGGTGAATGCAGAAGAGGTATTCATGACAATCCGGTACACTGGATGAGTTAAACGTAATCTTATGTGATATTTGATCTGAGCATGTCTGAACGCGTAGATACAATCCAATTTTCCGGCCAGGCCGGTGTTATTGACTGTGCTCTGGACTGGCCAGCGGGCGAGCCCAAGGGTTGGGCCTTGTTGCTGCATCCTCACCCTTTGCATGGTGGGGCACGTAACAACAAAGTGGTGACAACCTTGTCGCGCAGTGCCACTCAACATGGTTTGCTGGCAGTACGCCCGGATTTCCGTGGTGTCGGAAAGTCTGCCGGGGAGTTCGATAGCAGCCGCGGCGAAACTGCCGATATGCTGGCTTTGATTGAGCAATTCCCATCACATTTCCCGCAGTGGAGTTCCGGCCCATCCATGTTGGCCGGGTTTTCATTTGGCACTGCAGTCGCTGCTCAAGTGTATGCCAGCCTGCAGGAAGCCCAGGCACCTTTGCCCGGCGCCTTCATCCTGACTGGTACTGCGGTCAATCGTTTCCGCTTCCGGGATGTCAGCCCTCCTGCCGATACCTTGCTAGTGCACGGTGAAACCGACGATGTCGTTCCCTTGTCGGAAGGCATGGACTTTGCGCGTGAGCATCAGTTGCCCATGGTTGTGCTGCCAGAGGCCGGCCACTTTTTTCATGGCAAGCTGATTCAGTTGCGTGAGTTGGTCAGCCGTCATTTGGCCGGGCTTGGAACCTAAGCCGGGTTTTGCTTTCAAATCGTTGCGTTTTCCTGTTCAGACTCAGGGGCCTTGCCCCTCACAGGCCCAGATGGCTCTGCCATAATGGGTTCTTTCCGCCACTGTCAAAGCAATCGATTTTTTCCATGACTTCTATTCAAAAATTTGCATCTCCAGTCCTTTCTCGTTGTGTAGTGGCACTTGCCCTGGCGCTGCCTATGGTGGCTCAGGCACAGACTCAAACCCCTACCCCGACAGAATCGGCTCAAGTGCTTGGCGCTCAGACGCCTGCCTTGCCAGGTGATTTGTCCGTTGTACCCGCACCTAGCCTGACGGCACGTGCCTGGTTGTCCATGGACGTTAATAGTGGCCAGATCATCGCGGCAGAAGGGCTGAACGAACAGGTCGAGCCTGCCTCCCTGACCAAGCTGATGACGGCCTATCTGGTCTTTGATGCTTTGGAATCCGGTCGCCTGAAGCTGGATCAGACCGTTGTGATTTCGGACAAGGCATGGCGCACCGAAGGTTCGCGCATGTTCGTGAAAGTTAATTCGCAAGTGGCCGTGAATGATCTGCTGCAAGGCGTGATCGTGCAATCGGGTAATGACGCCTCTGTTGCCTTGGCCGAAGCCGTTGCGGGTAGCGAAGGTGCTTTTGCCGCCTTGATGAACGAAGAAGCCGCCAAGCTGGGTTTGACGGCTACGCATTTCAAGAACTCCACCGGCTTGCCTGATCCCGAGCATCTGACCTCGGTACGTGATCTGGGCGTGTTGTCCGCTGCGCTGGTTGCCCGCTTTCCTCAGTACCTGCACTACTACAGCCAGAAAGAGTACACCTATAACAATATCAAGCAGCCCAACCGTAACCGCCTGCTGTGGCTGGATAACACGGTTGACGGTCTGAAAACCGGCCACACCCAATCGGCCGGTTACTGCCTGGTGTCGACCGCCTTGCGCGATGGCCGTCGCGTAGTGTCGGTTGTGGTGGGCACGGCAAATGACGCCGCTCGTACAGAAAACAGCTTGAAGCTTCTGAACTGGAGCTTCCAGAACTTCGAAACCGTGAAGTTGTACGACGCCAGCAATCCTGCTGTTACCGCCCGTGTTTGGGAAGGTGAGGTCGAGAATGTAGGCCTGGGTACAGAAGGAGCCTTGTGGCTGACGGTTCCGCGCGGCAAGTCTTCGGAAATCAAGCCTGTCGCCAACTATACCCAGCCCTTGCTGGCTCCGTTGAGCAAGGGTGACAAGGTCGGTACACTGACTTTGTCCCTGGATGGCAAAGTATTGGCAGAACAGCCTTTGCTGGTGCTGCAAGATGTGCCCGAGGCAGGCTTTTTCGGTCGTATGGCTGACAAAGTGCGCTTGATGTTTGAGTAATTCATTGGTGCGAGGCTGAACCCTATGATTGCAGGCATTGACCCCGACAGCATTGTTTATTTGAACGGCGATTTCGTGCGCCTGGGCGAAGCGAAGATCTCGGTACTGGATCGTGGCTTCATCTTTGGCGACGGCATTTATGATGTCGTGCCTGCTTATCACGGGAAACCTTTCCGTATAGATGGACACCTGGGGCGCTTGGAGCGCAGTCTGGCAAAAGTGGGCATTACCAATCCTTTCACTCGACGTGAGTGGGAAAAGCTGGTGCTGGATATGCTGGCACGTTCAGGCCGAGGTGCCGACTGCATGGTCTACATTCAGGTGACGCGCGGTGTTGCCAAGCGCGACCATGCCTTCCCCAGCAATGTGCCGCCCAGCATCTTCATCATGGTCTCGCCCTTCAAGCGTGTGCAGCAAGAACGCGAAACGGGTTTGAAGGCAGTGGCTATTGAAGATGAACGCTGGCTGCGTTGCGATATAAAATCCGTTTCTCTGCTGGGCAATGTGTTGGCCAAGCAGCAGGCGGTTGAAGCCGGCGTGGACGAGGTCATTCAGTTCAGAGACGGTTTTCTGACCGAAGGGGCCTCCTGCAATATCTGGATTGTGCGCGACGGCACTTTGCTGGCACCCATGCGCAACAATTTGATCCTGGAAGGGATTCGCTACAGTTTGATGGAAGAGCTGGCCGCCCAGGCGGGTATAGCTTTTCAGGCGCGTCAGATCTCTCGTGAAGAGGTCGACACTGCCGATGAAATTATGATGACGTCAGCCACCAAAGAGGTGCTGCCCATCGTTGTATTTAACGGTCAGCCCGTCGGTGACGGACGACCCGGCCCTGTCTTTGCCAAATTACGTGAGGGCTATGACAAGGCCATCAAGGCTGCGGAGCAAGCATGACCATTTCCCCCGAAGAATCGTTGATCGAATACCCCAGTGACTTTCCTATCAAAGTCATGGGCCAGACTCACGAAACCCTGCAAGACGAATTGCTGGCTATCGTGCTGGAACATGATCCAGGCTTTGACGCTGCCACTATCGAGGTGCGTCCCAGCAAGGCAGGCAACTACACGGGCCTGACTTTCACGGTGCGCGCTGTTTCGCGTGAGCAGTTGGATAACCTTTACCGTGCCCTGCATGCGCATCATCTGGTGCGTGTGGTGATGTAAAGCAGGGATCAGGCGTTCATGTCCGACTCAGTTCGTATCAAGTGGTTTGAGCGGCCTAGCGCCTATGAACCCATCTGGCAGGCAATGCGCGACTTTACCGAGCAGCGCGGGCCAGAGACTGCTGATGAAATCTGGCTTGTCGAGCACATGCCTGTCTACACGCAAGGACAGGCCGGCAAGCCGGAACATCTGCTGAACCCCGGTGACATCCCCGTGGTGCAAACCGACCGGGGCGGGCAGATTACCTATCACGGCCCTGGGCAGTTAATGGTGTACTGCCTGTTTGATCTGCGCCGGGTAGGCCTGTACGTCAAAGAATACGTACGCCTTTTGGAAGAGGCTGTTATTGCCTGTCTGACGCATTTTGGTGTCGAAGGAGCTTGCTGCAAGCCAGGGGCACCGGGTGTCTATGTACCGCAAGGGGTGGCAAGCCAGGAGTTGGCCAAGATTTCCGCATTGGGGATCAAGATTCGCAATGGCCGCTCTTACCATGGACTGGCCTTGAATATAGGCATGGATCTAAGCCCATTTAGCGGTATCAATCCCTGTGGCTATGAAGGGCTGCAAACAACGGATATGCGTTCGCAAGGTGTTGTGGTCCCTATGGACGAGGTTGCACAGTATTTGTCTAGTTATCTATCGCAAGCGATGGCTCTGCGCCTACAGGCAGCGGCAGCTTAAATAGCGCAGCGATAAAGCGCCGCATGTGGCGGCGCTCATCTTTATATTGTTATTTATTCGTCAAGTGCCGCCTCAGGTTCCGCTCCAGTGCGGCGCGCGTTTCTCGATAAAAGCATCAATACCTTCGCAGGCATCATTGCTCATCATATTGTCAGCCATGACCTGACCGGCGTAGTCGTAGGCTTGTTCAATAGCCAGGCTGCGCTGGCGGTAGAACATGGCCTTGCCTGCGCGGACGGCGACCGGACTCTTGGCCATGATGCTGTCGGCCAGTTTCTGTACGGTTTGATCCAGCTGGTCTTCGGCTACCGCGTAATTGATCAGCCCCAGCTCTTGAGCTCGTTGGGCGCTGATGAATTCGCCAGTCATCAACATTTCCATGGCGGCCTTGGGTGGCACGCAGCGTGACAGGGCAACAGCAGGGGTGGAGCAGAAAAGACCAACATTAATGCCGGATACTGCAAAGCGAGTGGACTCGACGGCCACAGCCATATCGCAGGTGGCAACCAACTGACAGCCCGCTGCGGTGGCCAGCCCTTGCACACGAGCAATCACCGGCACGGGCAAGGCCAGCACAGCTTGCATGACCCGGCTGCAGCGGCTGAACAGATCCCGGTAGTAGTCATGTTCAGGTTTGGAGCGCATCTGTTTCAGATCGTGCCCGGCACAAAAGGCCTTGCCTTCCGCCTGAATGATGACGCACTGCAAGCTGGGGTCCTGGGCCAGCTTGTCCAGAATGTGTTGTAAAGAGTCCAACACTTCTTCAGACAGCGCGTTGTACTTGGCGGGCCGGTTCAAGGTGATGCGGGCCAGTCCCTGATGCTGTTCCAGCAGGACGGGATCGGCGAGGTGCTCTTGTGACATGCAAGTCTCCGTACTTATAGTATGTGCAGGTTTTATTTTCGGGTGTTGCTGCATCGTTAAGTCGACCTCTATATTAGAGGGGTCTGGTACAAACTATCGCCCTTGTTCTAGGCGCTTGTAAAGCGAAGGGGCTACAATCGATCACTGCGCCCATCGTTTAGTGATGTTGCCCGCACGCTGTTTTTCTATTTAGACGCCTATGACCACCCCTACAGATACGTCCGTCGATTCCAAACCTACTGTGCGCCCTCGCGTTGTCGAATACGACGCAACGCAAAAGCAGAAGGCCGAGGCCAAGACCTCGCGCATTCCCATTAAGGTCGTGCAGGCAGAGCGTTTGAAAAAGCCTGATTGGATTCGGGTGAAGGCGGCTGCACCGAACTCCCGTTTCTACGAGATCAAGGAAACTCTGCGCGAGCACAAGCTGTTCTCGGTGTGCGAAGAAGCCTCCTGTCCCAATATCGGGGAGTGTTTTGGCAAGGGCACGGCCACCTTCATGATCATGGGTGACAAGTGCACACGTCGTTGCCCATTCTGTGATGTGGGCCATGGCCGTCCTGACCCGCTGGACGAGAATGAACCTGCCAACCTGGCCAAGGCCATTGGTGCCATGAAGTTGTCCTACGTGGTTATTACCTCCGTAGACCGTGACGATTTGCGTGATGGTGGCGCTGCCCACTTTGTGGAATGTATCCGTCAGGTGCGCGAGCATTCGCCAACTACGACCATTGAAGTGCTGGTGCCGGACTTCCGTGCTCGTCTGGATCGTGCGTTGGGGATCCTGAATGCCTGCCCTCCAGATGTGATGAACCACAACCTGGAAACGGTACCTCGCTTGTACAAGCAGGCGCGTCCTGGTTCGGATTACCACCACTCCTTGAAACTGTTGCAAGAGTTCAAGAAGTTGCATCCAAACATTCCAACCAAATCTGGTTTGATGGTTGGCTTGGGTGAGACCAACGAAGAGATTCTGGAAGTGATGCGCGATATGCGTGCTCACGATATTGATATGCTGACCATTGGCCAGTATTTGCAGCCATCCGGCCACCACTTGCCCGTGATGCGCTACGTGACGCCTGATGAATTCTTGATGTTTGAGCGCGAGGCCTATGCAATGGGCTTTACCCATGCGGCGGTTGGTGCCATGGTGCGTTCGTCCTATCATGCAGACCAGCAGGCGCATGCAGCAGGTGTGCAACCTTAAAGATAAGAGAGCAGGTCTTTGTAAGACTTGGCTTTTATTTGAAGAACCCGGCCTTGGCGCCGGGTTTTTTATGACTTCCGGGTTTTCCGGTGTTGTTGATCCGCGTCTGCCTGTTTTTTACAGGTTCCAGGACAGCCAGCGAGCCGTTAGCGGTTTTTGGGGCATGTATCCCTGGCTGCCTGTATCAATGCTTGCCGGTGTCTATTTATTCGGACGGTGGGCTTTCTACTGCATCACTCTGGGCCAGAGCCTTGGTAGACAAGCTCTCTATATAAGGCTCCAGCACTTCGTCGTAATCTTCGACGCCCAGATACCAGGCCGTCAGACCTTTGCTGTCTTGTTTGAGATCAGTCCAGCAGAATAAAGAGCGATCAAAAGAGTCCTTGATGGTCTCGTTCACAAACTTGAACAATTCATCCAGCAAGGGCAGGCTGCTTAAGGGGACGGCAAATGGCGTTTCTCCCTGAAATTGCCAGCCATATTGTTCGAGCAGTTCGTTCGACCAAAGAGCATGTTGTTCTTGAGAGCTTAATTCTGGATTGGCAGGGCTTAAAGGCATGGTTCTGGATCAGGTAAGGGGAACGGATGGTCAAGCGCCGGTGGCAAACCATTGTATGGGAGCGACGCCTTGCTCCTTGAGCCACTCATTGGCTTGCTGGAAATGACCGCAACCAATAAAAGGAACAGGGGGGCGGCGAGCAGCCAAGGGGGAAGGGTGATTGGCTTTCAAAATTAGGTAAGGATGCTGGGAGTGCTGCTGAATCAGTGCTTCTTTGGCTTGGGCGTGGGCACCCCACAACATATAAACAATAGGGCGTGTAGTCTGCTGGGCCAGGTTCATCAGCAGGGAGTCAGTAATCTGCTCCCAGCCTTTCTTGGCGTGAGAGGCAGGCAAACCATCTTCTACAGTCAGCGATGTATTCAATAGCAAGACACCTTGTCGACCCCAGTTGCTCAGATCATGACTGTTTGGCAAGGCGGTGTCGGGATACTCCAGCTCCAACTCTTTAAAGATATTGCGCAGACTGGGTGGAGCCGGGCAGGTGTCAGGCACAGAAAATGACAGGCCCTGTGCCTGATTGGGCCCGTGATAAGGATCCTGGCCCAGAATCACTACGCTGACTTTTTGCAATGGCAGCAGCTCCAGTGCGCGGAAAGGGGCGGCCGGATAAATAGAGGCGCCATCCTGGCACTCCTTGTCCAACCACTTGGCCAGAGTTGCCAATATGTCTTGCAGCTCCGGGCGATCCAATGTTGCACGCCAGTCGCTGGGAAGGCGGGCAATTTGATTCAGGATGTTCTCGGTCAGGAGATTGCCGGAGAGTAGTTCCTCACCAATCAGGCTGAGCTGTGCCGCAGGGGCTTGAGAAGATGAGCGGGCCATAGTCTGCATACAGAGTTATTTGTCCGCCTATTGTAATAGGGGAGAGGTGGCCTACCTATCTGCTTGGATGGGGTGCCTCTATATAGAGAGGGGTTTGGCGGTCAAAAGTAGGTGCTTGGTATGCCTCTATATATAGAGGGATGACCGGCGCTCTATATATAGAGTGTTGTAGACCAGGTTCCAGATTAGCGGTCCATGGTGGTAGCCTGGGATTTGTGTAGCCTTCCCCAGGATTGCAACTGCATTCTTATCTTGTCTGTCTGTCTGTCTGTCTGTCTGTCTGTCTGTCTGTCTGTCTGTCTGTCTGTCTGCGAAAATACGTTTGGGGCGGGAATTCAGCGCGAAACAGGAGAATCGATGCTGAGCTGGAGAGGATACGCCTGGAATCGACCTGTTCTGCGATGGGGCATCCGGGCGTTTCACCTGCCAGTTCTGGTGTCTCTCCAGCTATGAACGAAATATAGTCATTTTAGTATCATTTGGTTGCATTTAAATTTTATCATATATAACAATGATCTAAGTGGAAAAGCACTGTAAACCGCCTCTTTTACATGAAATTTTGAGGTAAAAAACTTGCAAAGCGGAAAATCGTCGTGCTATAGTTCTTTTCTCGCTGCAGCACACACAGGGTTTTCCCCGAAGCGCCGCAGAGAGCAGTTAAACAAGTTTCACCGCCTTGGCCAAGAGGCCCGCACCGAAGCTTGAATGACTGGTCAGGAAACTGACAGGGTGTAAAACCCGGAGCTTGACAAATCAGAAAATTCTGTGTTAAAGTTCTAGGTTCTGCTCCAGAGAACGCAACGTTAAGTTTTTAAGCGGTTTTGCAGGTTGAAACGGTTTTGAGAATTTACCCTTGTTTGTGAAGTTGGATAGTTAACCTCACGGTTGATTGTTCAGCAGGTAAGAAAGAACGAAAGTTCTGGTTTAAGCGGGACGAGTTGGACGGTTTTAAAACTTTCTAGCTTCTTCAAAAAGACGCTTGACACACTACCTGATCTGCTTCATAATCTCGTTTCTCTGCTGCTAACACAGCAAGGTACGAAGCGCCAAGCGCGACGAGCCAGCCGGGTTAGTCAGTAGAACGACAGGCAACTGTCACTGCTCTTTAACAATTAACAGCCGATAAGTGTGGGCGCTTGGAATGAGCGAGTCGAACCCTTCGGGGATCGCCACAAGTTTGTATCAAGTGCTCACAAACGAAAGATGAAGAATTACCTTGTGTAACTCTGAATTTTTCTTTGAGACACAATCGGTCTCGTCGCAAGACGGGACAACCACAGAGATTAAACTGAAGAGTTTGATCCTGGCTCAGATTGAACGCTAGCGGGATGCTTTACACATGCAAGTCGAACGGCAGCGCGAGAGAGCTTGCTCTCTTGGCGGCGAGTGGCGGACGGGTGAGTAATATATCGGAACGTGCCCAGTAGCGGGGGATAACTACTCGAAAGAGTGGCTAATACCGCATACGCCCTACGGGGGAAAGGGGGGGATCGCAAGACCTCTCACTATTGGAGCGGCCGATATCGGATTAGCTAGTTGGTGGGGTAAAGGCTCACCAAGGCAACGATCCGTAGCTGGTTTGAGAGGACGACCAGCCACACTGGGACTGAGACACGGCCCAGACTCCTACGGGAGGCAGCAGTGGGGAATTTTGGACAATGGGGGAAACCCTGATCCAGCCATCCCGCGTGTATGATGAAGGCCTTCGGGTTGTAAAGTACTTTTGGCAGAGAAGAAAAGGTATCCCCTAATACGGGATACTGCTGACGGTATCTGCAGAATAAGCACCGGCTAACTACGTGCCAGCAGCCGCGGTAATACGTAGGGTGCAAGCGTTAATCGGAATTACTGGGCGTAAAGCGTGTGTAGGCGGTTCGGAAAGAAAGATGTGAAATCCCAGGGCTCAACCTTGGAACTGCATTTTTAACTGCCGAGCTAGAGTATGTCAGAGGGGGGTAGAATTCCACGTGTAGCAGTGAAATGCGTAGATATGTGGAGGAATACCGATGGCGAAGGCAGCCCCCTGGGATAATACTGACGCTCAGACACGAAAGCGTGGGGAGCAAACAGGATTAGATACCCTGGTAGTCCACGCCCTAAACGATGTCAACTAGCTGTTGGGGCCGTTAGGCCTTAGTAGCGCAGCTAACGCGTGAAGTTGACCGCCTGGGGAGTACGGTCGCAAGATTAAAACTCAAAGGAATTGACGGGGACCCGCACAAGCGGTGGATGATGTGGATTAATTCGATGCAACGCGAAAAACCTTACCTACCCTTGACATGTCTGGAAAGCCGAAGAGATTTGGCCGTGCTCGCAAGAGAACCGGAACACAGGTGCTGCATGGCTGTCGTCAGCTCGTGTCGTGAGATGTTGGGTTAAGTCCCGCAACGAGCGCAACCCTTGTCATTAGTTGCTACGCAAGAGCACTCTAATGAGACTGCCGGTGACAAACCGGAGGAAGGTGGGGATGACGTCAAGTCCTCATGGCCCTTATGGGTAGGGCTTCACACGTCATACAATGGTCGGGACAGAGGGTCGCCAACCCGCGAGGGGGAGCCAATCTCAGAAACCCGATCGTAGTCCGGATCGCAGTCTGCAACTCGACTGCGTGAAGTCGGAATCGCTAGTAATCGCGGATCAGAATGTCGCGGTGAATACGTTCCCGGGTCTTGTACACACCGCCCGTCACACCATGGGAGTGGGTTTCACCAGAAGTAGGTAGCCTAACCGCAAGGAGGGCGCTTACCACGGTGGGATTCATGACTGGGGTGAAGTCGTAACAAGGTAGCCGTATCGGAAGGTGCGGCTGGATCACCTCCTTTTAGAGCGAATGGCTCGCAAAGCGAAAGCGTCCACACTTATTGGCTGTTAGTTAATGTCATGACCATTGAAGGTATCGCCCACTGGTGATAGATGGGTCAGTAGCTCAGTCGGTTAGAGCACCGTCTTGATAAGGCGGGGGTCGTTGGTTCGATTCCAACTTGACCCACCAACGATTACCTCGGGGGATTAGCTCAGCTGGGAGAGCACCTGCTTTGCAAGCAGGGGGTCGTCGGTTCGATCCCGTCATCCTCCACCACCGCTTTTGTGGTTGGTTGTCGATACAGCAAGGTTCATGACAGAGTATAGGGCACAGGCCAACAGCGGTTGACCTGGCGCTAGATTCAACGAAGAGTGTTCTTTTTAAAGAATACTGCTCGTTGGGTTATGCAACCCACGAATTGCTCTTTAACAATTAGGAAGAAGCACAACGAAGGTGTGTTGTCTAATAAACGCAAGACGATTAGTCGCCTTGTGATGACAATACACGGGTTGTGATTGCAACAGAACAAATTATGTTCAACGAAAGTTCTCAAAAATATAGACGTTGTCTGATCTTCGGATTGGATAACAGCTAAGGATTGATGAACGGCAACAACGTATACTCATATTCCTATAACAGCATCAAGCGTTATAGGATCAAGCGAATAAGTGCATATGATGGATGCCTTGGCGATCACAGGCGATGAAGGACGCGGTAGCCTGCGAAAAGCTACGGGGAGCTGGCAAACAAGCTTTGATCCGTAGATGTCCGAATGGGGAAACCCACCGTAGTAATACGGTATCCCATGCTGAATACATAGGCATGTGGAGGCGAACCGAGTGAACTGAACCATCTCAGTAACTCGAGGAAAAGAAATCAACCGAGATTCCGGAAGTAGTGGCGAGCGAAACCGGACCAGCCTGGATGTTTTAGCGTAGTGAATAGTCGAATGGAATGGAAAGTCCAGCCGTAGCAGGTGATAGCCCTGTAGGCGAAATTCAGTACGTGGAACTAAGCATCGAACAAGTAGGGCGGGACACGTGAAATCCTGTCTGAATATGGGGGGACCATCCTCCAAGGCTAAATACTCGTGATCGACCGATAGTGAACCAGTACCGTGAGGGAAAGGCGAAAAGAACCCCGGAAGGGGAGTGAAATAGATCCTGAAATCGTATGCATACAAACAGTAGGAGCACCTTCGTGGTGTGACTGCGTACCTTTTGTATAATGGGTCAGCGACTTACATTCAGTGGCAAGCTTAACCGAATAGGGGAGGCGTAGCGAAAGCGAGTCCGAATAGGGCGATTCAGTCGCTGGGTGTAGACCCGAAACCAGGCGATCTATCCATGGCCAGGTTGAAGGCACGGTAACACGTGCTGGAGGACCGAACCCACTAATGTTGAAAAATTAGGGGATGAGCTGTGGATCGGAGTGAAAGGCTAAACAAGCCTGGAGATAGCTGGTTCTCTCCGAAAACTATTTAGGTAGTGCCTCGTATATTACTGCCGGGGGTAGAGCACTGTTATGGCTAGGGGGTCACAGCGACTTACCAACCCATGGCAAACTCCGAATACCGGCAAGTACAGTACGGGAGACAGAGCACCGGGTGCTAACGTCCGGACTCAAGAGGGAAACAACCCAGACCGCCAGCTAAGGTCCCTAACTATGGCTAAGTGGGAAACGAAGTGGGAAGGCATAGACAGTCAGGAGGTTGGCTTAGAAGCAGCCATCCTTTAAAGAAAGCGTAATAGCTCACTGATCGAGTCGTCCTGCGCGGAAGATGTAACGGGGCTAAGCCATAGACCGAAGCTGCGGATGTGTACTTTGTACACATGGTAGGAGAGCGTTCCGTAAGCCTGTGAAGGTGTTCCGTGAGGAATGCTGGAGGTATCGGAAGTGAGAATGCTGACATGAGTAGCGATAAAGGGGGTGAAAAGCCCCCTCGCCGTAAGTCCAAGGTTTCCTGCGCAACGTTCATCGGCGCAGGGTGAGTCGGCCCCTAAGGCGAGGCAGAGATGCGTAGCTGATGGGAAGCGGGTTAATATTCCCGCACCGTCGTAGAGTGCGATGGGGGGACGGATTGCAGAATGTTATCGGGGTGTTGGATGTCCCCGTTGGCGCATCATAGAAGGCACTTAGGCAAATCCGGGTGCGTAATTCAAGGGTGTGACTGGATAGAGCTTCGGCTCTAAACTAACTGGAAGCAGTTCCAAGAAAAGCCTCTAAGCTTCAGCTCTACGAGACCGTACCGCAAACCGACACAGGTGGACGGGATGAATATTCCAAGGCGCTTGAGAGAACTCAGGAGAAGGAACTCGGCAAATTAATACCGTAACTTCGGGAGAAGGTATGCCTCATTAGTGTGATGTGCCTGCGCACAAAGCATGAAGAGGCCGCAGTGAATCGGTGGCTGCGACTGTTTACTAAAAACACAGCACTCTGCAAACACGAAAGTGGACGTATAGGGTGTGACGCCTGCCCGGTGCCGGAAGGTTAAGTGATGGGGTGCAAGCTCTTGATCGAAGCCCCGGTAAACGGCGGCCGTAACTATAACGGTCCTAAGGTAGCGAAATTCCTTGTCGGGTAAGTTCCGACCTGCACGAATGGCGTAACGATGGCCACACTGTCTCCTCCTGAGACTCAGCGAAGTTGACATGGTTGTGATGATGCAATCTCCCCGCGGCTAGACGGAAAGACCCCATGAACCTTTACTGTAGCTTTGCATTGGATTGTGAACCGGCCTGTGTAGGATAGGTGGGAGACGTTGAAGCGTGGTCGCCAGATCGCGTGGAGTCATCCTTGAAATACCACCCTGGTCTGTTTGCGGTTCTAACCTAGGTCCCTAATCGGGATCGGGGACCGTGCATGGTGGGCAGTTTGACTGGGGCGGTCTCCTCCTAAAGTGTAACGGAGGAGTTCGAAGGTACGCTAGAGACGGTCGGAAATCGTCTTGATAGTGCAATGGCATAAGCGTGCTTGACTGTGAGACTGACAAGTCGAACAGGTACGAAAGTAGGACATAGTGATCCGGTGGTTCTGTATGGAAGGGCCATCGCTCAACGGATAAAAGGTACTCTGGGGATAACAGGCTGATACCGCCCAAGAGTTCATATCGACGGCGGTGTTTGGCACCTCGATGTCGGCTCATCTCATCCTGGGGCTGTAGCCGGTCCCAAGGGTATGGCTGTTCGCCATTTAAAGAGGTACGTGAGCTGGGTTTAAAACGTCGTGAGACAGTTTGGTCCCTATCTGCCGTGGGCGTTGGATACTTGACGGAGCCTGCTCCTAGTACGAGAGGACCGGAGTGGACGTACCACTGGTGTATCGGTTGTCATGCCAATGGCATTGCCGAGTAGCTACGTACGGAAGAGATAACCGCTGAAGGCATCTAAGCGGGAAACTCGTCTGAAGATTAGGTATCCCGGGGGCTTGACCCCCCTGTAGGGTCGTCCGAGACCAGGACGTTGATAGGCTGGGTGTGGAAGTGCAGTAATGCATGTAGCTAACCAGTACTAATTGCCCGTGTGGCTTGATCCTATAACCCTTGAGGTTGTAGTGAGTTAAGTTGTTGACCACAGAACGTAATATTGAAGTGCAGCGCAACCCGCGCTTGACACCTTCGTAACCGCTGCTAGCTGATCCGTACTGATCGCTAGCGGTGTGCTTCTTCCAATTGGCTGGGGCGTCCCTTAAAAAGACGACTCGGCAACCAGTTACGCTTGACGACCATAGCAAGGTGGTCCCACACCTTCCCATCCCGAACAGGACTGTGAAACGCCTTTGCGCCGATGATAGTGGACGGACGTCTGTGAAAGTAGGTCATCGTCAAGCTCTTATTCCTCAAAACCCCCGCAAGCATCTCTTGCGGGGGTTTTGTTTTATGCGGCGACAAAAGCGCAGGCTACCGGCCTGTCTCGGATTGCTCGAAGGCCTGACCCTGGACCACCCGGTTCAGGCGTACCGCCACCCCTCCTGGCCCGTTCCGGGCTGCGTGTATTCCGTGTTCTTACCGACGCCGATTGGCCCAACCCTAGCAGGTCGGTCTTGGCATCCTGTCTCTGCACCCTAGGATTGACGTTCAATCCGTCGCTGCTTACCTGCAGGGGGCTCGGTCGTTCTACTCTGCGCGCTTGTAGCATTAGTTGCTGAGCTTTCTGCATCAATCAGCTTTGATGACCAAGATAGGGCGTACAGCTGTCGGCATCAGGTTCTGTATGGCCATATAACGTGCCTAGTTATTACCCGCCTTTGTCCTACTCGTCCTCCCTGATTCCCCTGAAATTCCTACTCAGTTTTCTCTTTAACGTCGACGTTGCTGGTTCTGTTAAGGCCTATCGCCTCCATGCAGAATTCAAGTCGATTTGGAAATGAGGTTGTTCCCAATCAGTTTCCCCTCTCAATATTCCCTACCTCTAACATGGTCAAATTTGACCGCTTCTTGCTTGGATCTGTTCCTAAGTCATGCTGAACTAGCAGTTCTGACTATCTTTTTACGTCCTCTTTAAAACCTCGATTTATCTGTTTGACGTGTATCAATCAGGCACCGAGCTAATCTGAACAAGAGGGAACGGAGTATGTCAGTCTAGCTATGGTTCTATTTGGCATACGGAAAAGATATGGCGGCTCAAGACATGGCCTCGCAGGCAAGCAATGAAGAATTGTCAGACACCAGGCTACTGCAGGGTGAAGGGCCGGGACGCTGGAAGCGGATAAAGGCCCAGCTGGCTCATCTGCCTATATTCAAGGAGCTGCCACCGGAACAACTGGAGCCCATTGCTAAAGGTACTCAGGAAGTACACGCTTTGCGTGGTACGACTTTATTTCACAGTGGAGATCCTTGTTTGGGCTTTCACATGTTGGTCTATGGTCGGGTGAAGCTGGTATTTGTCTCGTCCACGGGCTCAGAGCGCGTCGTTCGCCTGGTGGGGCCAGGAGAGGGGTTTGGTGAGGCGCTGATGTTCATGGGCCGTAATTACATTGTGACGGCCCAGACTTTGGTGGACTCTCTGCTCTTGCATATCAATAGAGACACCTTGATGGAGCAGCTGGAGAAGGGCAGTGATGTTGCTCGCCTGATGCTGGCTGGTTTAAGTGAGCGGCTTTATCGCTTGATGGGCGAGTTGGAGGCCTATACGCTGCAAAATGGTGTGCAACGTCTGGTGAATTACCTTTTGCAGGAGTGGCCGGGCGAAGAGGGTGTCCCCTTCAGGATCGATGTCGGTAAGTCCGTCATTGCTTCCCGCCTGAATCTGACCCCGGAGCACTTATCACGTACCTTGCGTGATTTGATGGACCGGGATCTGATTCGGGTTCAGCGACGTAATTTTACGATTCTGGACAGCGTGGCTTTGCGACAATATGGTGTTCTGCCTGATATGCGCGGATAGCGCGCAGGCTACGGCGATAGCGCTGCCAGGCTGTGCATAGATTCCAAGTCAAGCTTGCAAAAGACAGCAGCAAAGCAGGAGCAGCTATCCAGGCGAAAGACTCGATCCCCAAGCTCGCACCTGTCCAAAGCACCAGACTTAGGCTATGCAAAGCCCAATGCGCGCGGGCGGTGGGCGCGGGGATGTAGTTGGCAGTCTTGGGGATAAGGCGCAAGAGGGCACGCGTGTGCTCGGTATTGTCCGTATCCATGCTGACATGCTCCTGGGCCTCGCGCCAAAGCAGAAAGGGCACGATGGTATAGAGCATCCCACAGACGACGGAACCCAAGGCTCCCATAATGAGCAAGACACCAATCGCCAGCTCTGCGTTGGAGGCGGCGGGATTGTGGGTCCAGAAGTTCAACAGAACAGCAATCAACAGGCTGCTTAAGGAGCTATACCAGAATAAAGTGCTGGCTCCTGCTGTCGGACGCTTGCGTTTCCAGAGGCGCGCCCACGTAATCACCGCCCATAAGCCGTAGCTTAAAAAGATCAGGTAGGTGACCAGATCACGCAAAGGTAACCAGGAGCCAGGTAAGGAGGCCAGGGCCCACTGTGCAATCAACAAGGCTCCTACGACCCAAGGTAGCCAACGTACTAGAGGCGTCGGGTAGAGTTCGGTGATTTGAAAAATAGGCAGCAGTTGGAACGACATGGCAATCAGCAGCAAGCCTGCCCAAGCTGCCAAGCCCATCGTCATGTGAAGATTCAGCAAATTGGCGACGGCTTGTTCGCTTGCCAAGGCGACCAGCATGGCAAGCCCCGTTGAGACAGTCAGCAACAGTCCCAGCAAAGCCAGTCGGATAGGAGCAACGATTTCTTTGGCGCCGCGAAAGACGTCGCGCCGAGAGCGCCACAAGGCCAGCATGGCAGTCAGTAGATAAGCCCCCAAAGCAAAGGCAAGACAAGCGCCTGCCAGCGTGTAAGCCCAGCTTTGCCAGCTAAGAAAGCCCGTCATCAGAAATAGTGTGCCAGCGCTGAGCAAGCCCCAAAAAGCTAGCGCCTGACCGCGTGACACCTGAATACGCACATTGCAGGCCACGGCCAGAATATGTGCCAAAGAGGCAAACATGGCACTGCCCACGATCCCCAAGGTCCAGGCATGGGTTATGGCCAAGGTGGCGGGGTGCCAGCGGGAGTTGAATAATTCCGGTCCGCTATAGAGCGCCAGCATGGCAGCCAGCAGTCCAAAAAAAGGGACATTCGCAAACAGGGGCAAGGTCAGTGACAAAGAGGGTGACTGATCCAGCGATAAAGCGCGTTGCATAGACTTAGTTCCTGCGGATGATGAGCTTGAAGCCGTTTTCTTGGTGGGTGCCGTGATACTTGAAGCCGCTGCGTCGCAGGATTTCATACAAGGGGAAAGGTTCTCGATCCAGCCACATGAGCAAGGCCTGGGTGGGAGCCAGTTCAGCCAGTGCTTCCAGGCAATGCTCCAAAGGCTCGGGTGCGGGCAGGCCGCGAGTATCCAGCGTGATCTCAGTTTGTGTCATCAAGACTCCAGCACGAAAGGCTTGGAAGGCATTGTGGACCATTCTGCCCGCCTATGGCGCAGGCAAAGTGGGACTTGTTTGCCACGGGTCAGGAGGTGGGAAGAATTTGATATGCGTTAAGGCCCCTTAATTTCAGAGCAGGCATAGTGGTGGTCTTGTCGAGCCAGGATCCACCCTGGCCAGATTGCTGATCGGGGAGTGTCATGAATACAGCGTCCACGGCTTTAGCCGCGTCCGATAACCCGCAGATGGAACTGGTTTGCCCAGCGGGCAGCTTGCCTGCTTTGAAAGCAGCCATTGATAACGGAGCCGATAGTGTCTATCTGGGGTTCCGGGATGCCACCAATGCCCGGAACTTTGCCGGGCTTAATTTTGATGCACAGGCGATTGCACAAGGGATTGATTACGCACACCAGCGCGGCCGCAAAGTTTTGCTGGCTCTCAATACCTACCCGCAACCCAATGCCTGGCAACAGTGGCGCGACGCGGTGGACAGAGCTGCCCAGGCTCAGGTCGATGCGGTCATCATGGCAGACCCAGGATTGATGGCCTATGCCAGTCAGGCACATCCCAATCTGCGCTTGCACTTGTCGGTGCAGGGTTCAGCCACCAATCCGGAAGCCATCAAGTATTACCACCAGAACTTCGGTATTCAGCGCGTGGTTTTGCCGCGTGTCCTGTCCATGACCCAAGTGGAGCAGGTCTGTGAGCAGGTCCCTGTTCAGGTTGAGGTTTTTGGCTTTGGCAGCTTGTGCGTGATGGTGGAGGGCCGCTGTGCCTTGTCCTCCTATGCCACTGGTGAGTCCCCCAATACACATGGAGTCTGTTCCCCCGCCGGGCATGTGCGCTGGGAGCAGACAGATCAGGGGCTGGAGTCGCGTCTGAATGGTGTGTTGATCGACCGCTATCAGGATGGTGAAAATGCGGCTTACCCCACTTTGTGCAAAGGGCGTTTTGATGTGGCAGGCGAAAACTATTACGCACTGGAGGAGCCCACCAGCCTGAACACTTTGTCCTTGTTGCCACAACTGTTGGCGGCGGGTGTCAGCGCAATCAAGATTGAAGGCCGACAGCGCAGCCCGGCTTATGTGGCTCAAGTTACCCAGGTTTGGCGGCAAGCCATTGATTCGGCCAAATCCACGCCAGCCCGTTATTCAGTCCATCCGGCCTGGATGGGGGCTTTGAACAAACTGGCCGAAGGGCAGCAACATACGCTGGGTGCCTATTCTCGGCCCTGGAAGTAGAGCATGGGAGGCTCAATCATGAAATTATCTTTAGGCCCCTTGCAGTATTACTGGTCCCGCGTTGCCACGATGCAGTTTTATGAGTCGGCCTGCGACTGGCCGATCGATGTGGTGTATCTGGGCGAGACCGTATGTTCGCGTCGTCACGAGCTACGACTGGATGATTGGCTGGATATTGCCCAGATGCTGGCCCAGGCTGGCAAGGTGCCGGTTCTGTCTAGTCAGGTCTTGCTGGAGTCCGGGCGGGACGTGAATACGCTACGCAAGGTCACCGAACAGGCTGATTATCTGGTCGAAGCCAATGATATGGGAGCAGTACGTTTGATGCAGGGTCGGGACTTTGTCGCTGGCCCTTTTTTAAATGTTTATAACGGGCCAGTGCTGGATTTGATTGCTTCTCAAGGCGCGGTGCGTTGGGTGATGCCTCTGGAAATGGGCCGTGCAGGATTGGCGCAGTTGCAGCAAGACAGACCTGCCGGTTTGGAAACCGAGGTCTTTGCCTTCGGGCGTTTGCCCCTGGCTTTCTCGGCCCGTTGCTTTGCGGCGCGTAACCGCAATCTGCCCAAGGACAATTGCCAGTACGTGTGCATGGACTATCCCGATGGCTTGCTGCTGGAAACCCGTGAAGGGCAGGGTTTTCTGACGATTAACGGTATCCAGACTCAATCCGCCTGGGTGTACACCTTACTGGAGCAGGTACAGGATTTGCGCGATTTGGGTGTGAATATGCTGCGTTTGAGTCCGCAATCTCAGCATATGGATGCGGTCGTGCATTTGTTTAATGACGTGATTCAGGGGCGTATTCAGGCAAGGGATGCCCACGAGGATATGCTGCCTTTACTGCCCGCTAAGGCCTGCAACGGTTTCTGGCATGGTCGCCCCGGTTTGGAATGGGTGTCGCCGGTGTCAGAGCGTTTTTAAGGGAGGGATGGAAGAATGAATGAAATAACGACTCCCCGTTTACCCGCTGTTGTGGCGGGTGTTTTAAGCCGATTACCTCCGTGGCCCGGCTCCCGCTTGTTTTGTACGGGCTTGAACGTGCTGATGCGTCCGCACTTGCCGGCTGACATTGCGGAACGGTTGGAAGGGCGAGCTTTACGCATACAGGTGGCGGATGCCGGCTTAGCGTTTGACTATACGTGGCGCCAAGGGGCTTTTTATCCTCTGTCGGCACGCGTACAACGTCCGGATTTGACTCTGAAAGCGGATCTTTGGGCTTTTTATCAGCTTTTGCAGCGGCAGGAAGATCCGGATACCTTGTTCTTTAATCGACGTCTGTCGATTGAGGGTGATACCGAATTGGGTCTGATGGTGAAAAACACCCTGGACGCCTTGGACCCCGATATTCTGCATCCGCGTGCAGTGCTTAAACAGGGTAAAGCAGCTTTACAGGATGTGCTGCGCCGCCCGATACGCACCCCCGCTTCTTCCTGAGACAATTAAGAGCGTCGCACTTCAAAGTGCGGAAACAGCTTCTGGAGGTTTTCCAAAACTTCCGCTCCCGGGTAGGCCTGCAAAGCCTGCCCAGTTTCATTCAGGAAATCATCATCACAGCCTTGTGTGCGGAAAATCTGCACGGCATAGCGCTGGACGCCCAGCTCATGCAGGTGTTGTCCCAAAGCTTGTACCGAGGCGGGACTGTGCAGCTGGGGATGAATAGTGCTGCGGCACTCAAACAGAACGTCTTCGTTCAGCAGCAACTGCAAACTGCGTAAGGGCGCAGCGGCACTATTGCTGCGTTGAGTAATGGCGTCGTAGTGACTGAACTCTGCCTTGATATCCAGGCCTATCCAGTCCACCCAAGGCAGGATTTCCAGCAGTCTGGCCGGATGTGTGCCTGCGGTGTGTAAACCGATTTTGAAACCCAGCCTGCGCACCGCGCGGATGGCGGAGCCCAGGGCCGGGTCCAGTGTGGGCTCGCCGCCGCTAAAGACGACGGCATCCAGCAGGCCGACGCGGCGATTCAGAAAGTCCAGCAAGGCGTTCCAATCAATAGCACTGTCTGGTGTGCGCTCTTGCAGGTGGGGGTTGTGGCAGTAGCCACAGCGCCAGGGGCAGCCTTGCACAAAGATGACAGCGGCTAATTGGCCGGGGTAATCCGTAGCCGAGAAAGGGGCGCAGCCACCCACTTTCAATGCCACTTTGTGGGCAGGCGTGGCCGGGTAAAGATGGCGCGTGGCGTAAGTCATGGAATTTGACCGGGCTGTTTATCGGGTGGGGACGGTATTGCTTGCGCAGGCGCTGGCTTCGGTGAAGTAGCGTCGCTCATGAAACTCACCTTGCTTGCCAATATTGAAAGACGACATGGGACGGTGATAGCCCATGACGCGTGTCCAAATTTCGCAAGGCTGGCGTTCGGAATCTTGAAGAGTGATGGTGTCGGTGTTCATGAATAACTCCTTGGAAAAAAGGGCCGTCACGCTATGCGGATGTGACTAGCCTGGGTGTGTGCCAAGAGGCTGGTTGTAGATAAAGGCTGAGGACAACTAAAAGCCTGGTTTTAGTTGAGCCAAGTGGATTGGGTTTAGCCTGTCGTGGTAAAAAGTTGGCTTGAAGAGATCGGCTTTAATGGACTGGTGTCGGTGTCGGTGTCGGTGTCGGTGTCGGTGTCGGTGTCGGTGTCGGTGTCGACGACGGCGTTGACGTGTCCGCGATAACTTCGTTTTGAACGTCAGCCTCGGCCCGAGCTTGAGCTAACTTGTTGGCCAGCAATTCGCTGTCGCAATGCGGGCAAAACTCATGTTTTCCAGACAGATAGCCGTGCTTGGGGCAGATAGAAAATGTGGGCGTAACGGTGATGTAAGGCAAGGAAAAACGGTTCAAGGCTCGTTGCACCAGATTGCGGCAGGCATCAGTGCTGGACAGTGCTTCGGTCATATAGAGGTGCAGCACGGTGCCGCCGGTGTATTTGCCTTGCAGCTCGTCTTGTCGCTCCAATGCCTCGAAGGGGTCTTCAGTAAAGCCCACCGGCAGCTGTGAGGAATTAGTGTAGTAGGGCATTTGCTCGGTCCCTGCTTGCAGAATGTCGGGCCAGCGGGCGCGATCTTCTTTGGCAAAGCGGTAAGTGGTGCCCTCGGCAGGGGTGGCTTCCAGGTTGTACAGGTGGCCGGTACTTTCCTGAAACTCCACCATGCGCTCCCGAATGTGATCCAGCAAACGCAAGGCAAAGCGGTGCCCCCACGGCGTGCAAAGATTCTGCTTGTCCTGGGTAAAGTTGCGGATCATCTCGTTAATGCCGTTAACTCCCAGCGTGGAGAAGTGATTACGCAAGGTGCCTAAATAGCGGCGTGTGTAGGGAAACAGCCCTTGGTCCATATGTTGCTGGATCACCGTGCGCTTGATTTCCAGGCTGTCACGACCCATTTCCAGCAGCTCATCCAAACGGGCAAACAGACCAGCTCCATCGCCTTGATACAGATACCCCAAGCGGGCGCAGTTCAGGGTGACCACTCCCAGGGAGCCGGTTTGCTCGGCAGAGCCAAACAAGCCATTACCGCGTTTGAGCAGCTCGCGCAGATCCAGCTGCAGGCGGCAGCACATGGAGCGGATCATATTGGGTTCCAGCTCGGAGTTAATGAAGTTCTGGAAGTAGGGCAGGCCATATTTGGCCGTCATGGCAAACAGGCGCTCGGCATTCGGGCTGTGCCAGTCAAAATCCCGGGTGATGTTGTAGGTGGGAATCGGGAAGGTGAAGGCACGGCCACGGGCATCACCCTCGCTCATGACTTCGATATAGGCCTGGTTGATCATGTCCATTTCGGCCTGCAGATCCCCGTAGCAAAACGGCATTTCTTCGCCACCGATTTGCGGCACTTGCTCGCGCAGGTCTTCGGGGCAAACCCAATCAAAGGTCAGATTGGTAAAGGGCGTCTGCGTCCCCCAGCGTGAGGGTACGTTCAGGTTGTAGATCAGCTCCTGCATGCATTGGCGCACCTGTTTGTAGCTCAGGCCGTCCTTGCGGATGAAGGGCGCCATATAGGTATCAAAGGAGCTGAAGGCCTGGGCTCCGGCCCATTCGTTCTGCAGGGTGCCCAGGAAATTGACGACCTGACCGACCGCACTGCTTAGATGCCGCGGTGGGCCGGATTCAATCTTTCCGGGTACGCCATTGAGCCCTTCGTTCAGGAAAGTGCGCAAGGACCAGCCGGCGCAGTAGCCAGAGAGCATGTCCAGATCGTGGATGTGCAGGTCGGCCTGACGGTGTGCCTGGCCGATTGCTTCGGGGTAAACGTGGCTGAGCCAGTAGTTGGCAATCATCTTGCCCGAGCTGTTCAGAATCAGACCGCCCAGCGAGTAGCCCTGGTTGGCATTGGCTTGCACGCGCCAGTCCTGGCGGTCCAGATATTCAGTAATGGAACGGATGATGTCCAGCTGAGCAGCTGGACGCGAGGCAGTTTCCTGGGTAGCCATATTTTTCACCAGAACCTATATATAGTGATTTTTAGGATTCACGACACTATATATGGTGGTTTTTGAAGGGGCTAGGCGATTGTCGTCCAGGCTTGATCTAGGTTAATTTTGTGCTCGAAGTGACTGGGTCAAGGGGGTTGTCGGAAAGAAGTCGTTGGGCACTCCTTACTCTGATCGTTCGTAGGTGGAGATTTGTGAAGTCGAGGTGGTCATGCTGCCAGGTATAAAGAGTTGGCTATGGCCATGCTATGCAAGCAAGCAAGCAAGCAAGCAAGCAAGCTGTTTATGTGGGTTGCGTGCAAGTAGCACAACAGCAGCTTGGCTCCTGCCGGTGGAGTCGCACTGTAGCGGGCTCCACGGATAAGCGGTGTACTTGTCTGTTACAGTGCGCCGTCTCTTTTCCGGGAGGCAAAAAAATACCCGCTGACTTTTTACAGGCCAGCGGGTATTTCTTTAATAGCAGGACTTGAATAGCGGGTTTAGTGCTTGAATCGTGCTTTTAGCGCAATACAAAGTGCCTGCTGATACTGGCTGACTTGTTCAAGCAGGCGTTCCTCGTGGGAAGCCCAGCTTTGTTTCTGCTCTTCGGTGCGTGTGGGGGCGGGTGACCAGGCAGAGTCCGGAAAGAAAGGGTCGTCCTTCCAGCGAGGGATGATGTGCCAATGCAGATGCGGCACCTGATTTCCGAATTGAGCCAGATTGATCTTGGCGACTCCCAGTTGTTCACGCTGAGTCTGCTCAACCACATATACGGCTGCCATGATGTGCTGCCGTTGTTCTTCAGACAGGTCTGTCATTTCAGCCACATGATCTTGCCAGATTATCCGTGTATAGCCGGGAAACGGGCTGTCCGTGACGGCCAATACCTGCAGCCCTGCACCCGACCATAGCAATTGATCGGGTTTCAAGGCACACAGGGGGCAAGCGTGGGTGCTCATGCAGGCTGACCGAAGAACAGGTTCTGCAAGGCAACGCCTGGATCAGGTTCACGCATGAAGGCCTCACCGACCAGGAAGGCTTGCACCTGGTTCTCGCGCATCAGGGCCACATCTTCAATGGTGTGAATACCGCTTTCGGTGACAACGCGTTTTTCGCTGGGGATAAAGGGCAGCAGGTCCAGCGTGTTCTGGGTGCTGGTTTCAAAGGTGCGCAGATTGCGGTTATTGATGCCCAGCAGGCTGGTCTTCATTTGCAAGGCAATATCCAGCTCGGCGCGGTCATGTACTTCAACCAGTACGTCCATGCCCAGTTCGTGGGCCATTTCTTCGTACTCCATCAGCTGATCCTTCTCCAGCGCGGCGACGATCAGCAAGATGCAGTCGGCACCCATGGCTCGGGCATGGATGATCTGATAGGGGTCAATAATGAAGTCTTTGCGCAGTACGGGCAGTGCGCATACTGCACGGGCCTGGCGCAGGTGGTCGTAGGAACCCTGGAAATACTGGATATCGGTCAGGACCGACAGGCAGGCCGCCCCGTGGGCGGCGTAGCTGGAGGCAATCTCAGTCGGGTTGAAGTCGGCACGGATCACACCCTTGGACGGGGAGGCCTTTTTGACTTCCGCAATAATGGCAGGCTTGCCTTGAGCAATCTTGTCTTCAATGGCGCTGGCAAAGCCGCGCAGGTCGTTCCGGTTCTTCGCTTCGCGCAGCAGATCGGACTCGCTGCGCAGTTGGCGGGCGGTGACGACTTCAGCTCTTTTGGTGTCGAGGATCTTGGCCAGAATGTCGTTCATGGATTTAACTTCCTTGTATAAGCGCGGAATTGTTCGAGTTTTTCGCGTGCGGCACCGTTGGCAATGGCCTCAAAAGCCATGCGCAGGCCTTGTTCAATGGAGTCGGCGTGGTTGGCAGCATAGATGGCCAAACCAGCATTCAAGCCCACGATATCACGAGCCGTACCCTCTTGGTTATTGAGGGCTTCCATAATCATCACGGCAGATTCTTCCTTGCTGGAGACGCGAATGCTGCGGTTGGAGGTCATGGCCATGCCAAAGTCTTCGGGGTGAATTTCGTATTCCCGCACCTGACCGTCTTTCAGTTCGCCCACCAGGGTGGCCGCACCCAGAGAGGCCTCATCCATACCATCCTTGCCGTGCACGATCAGCACGTGCTTGGCCCCCAAGCGTTGCATTACGCGCACCTGAATACCGACCAGGTCGGGGTGGAAGACGCCCATCAGCTGGTTGGTCGCACCGGCAGGATTGGTCAGCGGGCCCAGAATGTTGAAAATAGTGCGCACGCCCAGCTCTTTGCGGACGGCAGCCACGTTTTTCATGGCTCCGTGGTGAGCGGGGGCGAACATGAAGCCGATATTGGTTTCGGCAATGCTGTCGGCCACTTGCTCGGGCGAGAAGGTCAGGTTCACGCCTAGGGCTTCCAGCACGTCTGCACTGCCGGACGAGGAAGACGCACTGCGGTTGCCGTGCTTGGCTACTTTCACCCCTACGGAGGCGGCCACAAACATGGAAGCGGTTGAGATATTGAAGGTATTGGAGCCGTCGCCACCTGTACCGCACATATCCAGCAGTTCGTCCGGGTTAGGCGTAATGACGGGGGTGGCAAATTCGCGCATCACCTGGGCGGCGGCAGAAATTTCACCCACGCTTTCTTTTTTCACGCGCAGGCCCATCAGCAAGGCAGCCGCGATCTGAGGCGACATTTCGCCGCGCATCAGCATGCGCATCAAATGCAGCATTTCGTCGTGGAAGATTTCCCGGTGTTCGATACAGCGCACCAGTGCTTCGGTAGGAGTGATGGTGTTCATGATTTAAAGGTCCAGAAAGTTCTTCAGTAAGGCGTGGCCATGCTCGCTTAGCACCGACTCGGGGTGAAACTGCACGCCATAAATAGGCAATTCGCGGTGACGGACACCCATGATCTCGCCGTCTTCGGTTTGGGCGGTTACTTCCAGGCAGTCGGGCAGGCTGTCGCGCTCGATGGCCAGGGAGTGATAACGGGTGACGTTAAAGGGCGAGGGCAAGTTGCTGAATACGTCCGTGCCCTGGTGAGTAATAGGGGAGACTTTCCCATGCATGATTTGCTGCGCACGGATAATGCGCGCACCAAAAGCATGTCCGATTGCTTGATGACCCAGGCAGACGCCCAGAATCGGTAGCTTGCCGGAAAAGTGCTGGATCAGTGCAACCGACAGGCCCGCGTCTGCAGGGGATTTGGGGCCGGGCGAGACGCACAGATGGCTGGGATTCAAGGCTTCAATTTCTTCAAGTGTGACTTGATCGTTGCGTCGTACCACTACTTCCTGACCCAGTTCTCCAAAGTACTGGACCAGGTTATAGGTAAACGAGTCATAGTTATCGAGCATGAACAGCATGGGAATTCTCCGGCAAAAAAAGGATGGCAGTGGGGCGATTAAATAGGCTCGTCCAGACCGAATTGCACTTGTTCGGCAGCGCGGATCACGGCGCGTGCCTTGGCTTCGGTCTCTTGCCATTCTTTTTCGGGATCGGAGTCGGCCACGACACCGGCGGCGGCCTGCACATAGAGCATGCCGTCCTTGATGACGCCGGTGCGAATGGCAATAGCCAGATCCATTTCGCCCGAGTAGCTCAGGTAGCCAGCAGCACCGCCGTAAACGCCACGGCGTACTGGCTCCAGTTCATCAATGACTTCCATGGCGCGTACCTTGGGGGCGCCGGTCAGGGTGCCTGCAGGGAAGGAGGCGCGTAGCACGTCCATCTGGCTCATGCCGTCCTGCAGTTCGCCGCAGACATTGGAGACCAGGTGCTGAACATGCGAGTAACGTTCGATTGCCATGGTGTCCGTGACTTGTACCGAGCCGGTTTTGGCGATACGGCCAATATCGTTACGGGCCAGGTCGATCAGCATCAGGTGTTCGGCGCGTTCTTTAGGGTCGGACTTCAGCTCGGCGGCCAGTGCGGCATCGGCTTCAGGTGTGGCACCGCGTTTGCGAGTGCCGGCCAGTGGGCGAATAGTGACGCGCTCCATGTTGCGGCCATCCTGACGGTGTTCTTCCTGACGCACCAGAATTTCTGGCGATGCACCCACGACCTGGAAGTCGTCGAAGTTCCAGAAGTACATGTAAGGCGATGGGTTCAGCGAACGCAGGGCGCGGTACAGGGACAGGGGCGAGTCGCGGAAAGGTTTGGTGATGACCTGGCCGATTTGCACTTGCATCAGGTCACCGGCTGCAATGTATTCCTTGGCGCGGGCCACGGCCTTCAGGTAATCCTCTTTGTCGAAGTCGCGCTCGCATTCGGTTTGCATGCTGGCGTAGGCGTAAGGGATCACGACGGGTGAACGCAGCTTTTCGCGCAGATCCTTCAGACGACGCTTGGCCAGTACGTAGGCTTCGGGCTGGGCGGGATCGGCGTAGACCAGCAGGTAAGTGCGGCCAGCCAGATTATCCACAATCACCAGTTCGTCCACTTGTAGCAGCATGATGTCCGGCACGCCTTCTTCCTGGTCGGAAGGGAAGGGTTTGCGGTTCATGCCCAGGGACGGTTCGATGTGACGCACCGTGTCGTAGCCGAAGTAACCGGCCAGACCACCCGCAAAGCGGGGCATGCCAGGACGCAGGGCTACTTTGAAACGGGCCTGGAATTGCTCGATGAATTCCAGCGGATCGCCTTCGGCTGTTTCGACAATTTTGCCATCGTGCAGCACTTGGGTATGACGGCCGTAGCTGCGGATCACGGTACGGGCAGGCAGGCCAATAAAGGAGTAGCGACCGAACTGCTCGCCGCCCACAACCGATTCCATCAGGCAGCTGTAACGTCCGCCTTCGGGGCCGTTGTGCGCCAGTTTCAGATAAATCGACAGGGGCGTATCCAGGTCGGCATAGGTTTCCGCAATCAGGGGAATGCGGTTAAAGCCTTCTGCTGCTAGGGCATTGAATTCTATTTCTGTCATTGGGATCTCGAGGGTCAGTGGGTACGACGAGCCGGACAGAAACAAAAAAAGCCCGGTCGTTGTGATTACCGGGCTTATTTTCCTGGAGGCGGTCCGCTGTGTACTACTTTGCAGGGACGCCAGACTTCAAGGTTATATCTACCCGATACACGAACGCCACCAGCGCCAATAAGCGCCGTAGATTGTGGATGCGTGAGTGCGAGTAGACATGAATTTTATGACGTAAATATGGTGTTGCGTTTATTGCGCAGCCAGGTGGCCGCGTCGGCAATAGAGGCAACTATACCATCGGAATCCAGGCTTTGCACATCCTTGCCTTCGTTATAGCCGTAAGGAACCAACAGTACGGGGATGTTCGCCGCACGCGCTGCCTGGGCGTCATTCATGGAATCCCCAATGACCAAGGCCTGTTCGGGAGCCAGTTTCATTTGCTCGCAGGCGTAGACAAAAGGCATGGGGTCGGGCTTTTTGCGCGGGCAGGTATCACCGCCCACCACCAGTTCGAAGTACGGGCCCAAACCTGTTTGTTCCAGCAAGGGGCGGGCAAATTGTTCGGGCTTGTTGGTGACCACAGCCAGACGCAATCCCTGGCTTTTAAAGTCATCCAATCCTTCTAGTACACCCGGATACAGGCGGCTGTGTTGGCCATTACATAATTGGTAATGGTAATAAAATGATTCCAATGCCGGGGTGTAGTCGGCAGGAGGTTCAGGTAGATCGGTCAGAGCGCGTCGCACCAGGTTTTCCGAGCCTTTACCCACGAAAGTGGCGATGCGCTCCTCTGGGAGCGGGGGTAAACCCAGGTCGATACGCATGGCATTACATGCCGAGGCCAGATCGGGAATGGTATCGAGCAGGGTTCCATCCAAATCAAACAGCACAGAGAAAATATTCATCTTTTTGTAGCGGACTTGTGACAAAATATTGTCAAATTCCTGTTAAGGTCGAGCAGAAAAAAGTTTTCGGAACGTCGGGTTTTCATTTCGTTTGATTCATCATGTTAAAGCTCCTTACTGCACGCGGGCTTATCAATTTAGTGAGCAAACCGTATTTTGGTACAAGATTGGCTTTCGATAGTCCGTTCAGAAAGGCCCTAGGAGCGGAAGTATGATGCTCGATACATTTCATCAGATTCTCGTAGAAAAACAAGTTACGCCGGTCTTTCAGCCCATTGTGGATTTGCAGTCCGGCTTGATTCTGGGTTACGAGGGTTTGATTCGAGGGCCAAAGGACAGCAGTTTTTATTCGCCCTTGGCCTTGTTTGACGCCGCCCGGCAATGTGGCCGCTTATGGGATCTGGAAGAGCTGTGTTGCCATACCTTGGTCAGCAGTTTCAAGCAGCAGGGTTTGGCGGGCAAACTGTTTTTGAACTCCAGCCCGGATGTGGTGATGCGCATGTTGCCTTCGGCCCGCATCGAACCGCGTACCGGTATGCCTCAGCTGGATGGCATTGATTGGAGCCGGGTGGTGGTCGAATTGACCGAATCCGAGCGTACTGACAGCTACGACTATCTGAATCAGGCTATTGAGCTTTATCGAAAAGAAGGCCTGCAGTTTGCCATTGATGATCTGGGTGAAGGCTATGCCTCGCTGCGCTTGTGGTCCGAATTGCGGCCCGAGTACGTCAAGATCGACAAATACTTTGTGCGCGATATTGATACTGATGTGCTCAAGCAGCAATTGGTACGCTCCATTTGCGATATTGCCAGCCATGCTCAATCCGTTGTGATTGCAGAAGGGATTGAAACCGGCGCGGAACTACGCACCTTGCGGTATTTGGGCGTGGCCTGTGGGCAGGGCTATTTGCTGTGTCGCCCTCAACCTAACCCCCCGCCTCAGCTGGAGCCCGCGCAAGCCGCGCTGTTTGGACCATCCACTGTGCGCACTCAGCGTCAAGTGCAAGGCCGTGACTCCATGAGCGTGCGGCGTTTACTGCGTGCCGCGCCTGCGGTGCCTGATAATACACCCACGAATCGTGTGTATGAGCTGTTTCAAAGCCACCCGGATCTTAGTGCCGTGGCTCTGGTGAGAGGGGACAGACCGACGGGTATTTTGCGTCGTAGTCAGCTTTATGATCAGCTTGCCCGCCCTTATCACCGCGAGCTGTATGGCAACAAGCCATGCTCCCTGTTTATTGAAACCCCACCGCTGATTGTTGACTGCGATACCAGCTTGCTGGAGTTGGGCACCTTGATGACGCAGGGAGCGGGGGATGCCTTGAGTGATGGTTTCATCATTACCGGGGCGGGCGAGTATCTGGGCCTGGGCTCCAGTGTGGAGCTGATGCGTGAAATTACGCAGATTCAGATCATGACGGCGCGTTATGCCAATCCACTGACGCAATTGCCGGGTAATGTGCCGATTAATGAGCATATTGATGGTTTGCTGCGTAATCGGCAGAACTTCGCTGTGTGCTATGCGGATCTGGACCACTTCAAACCCTATAACGATTTGTACGGCTATCGCAAAGGCGATGAGCTGCTACGCTCCATGGCCGAGCTCTTCACCCGTTACGCGGTGGCTCGCATGGACTTTGTGGGCCATGTGGGGGGTGACGATTTTATTTTGGTGTTTACCAGCCCGGACTGGGCCGAGCGCTGCCAAAGCATTCTGGACGAGCTGGAAAAAGAGCTGGAGTCCTTGTATAGAGTGGAGCATCGGCAAGCAGGCGGCTATCTGGCTGAAAACCGTCAAGGCGTGCTGGTGTTTCACCCGCTAGTGAGCCTGTCTTTAGGTGTGGTCACAGTCGATGAGCCCGAATTGTATTCGGGCTCTTTAATTGCGGAGCTGGCCAGTTCTGCCAAGGCACAGGCCAAGCGTGTACAGGGCAATGCCTTGTTTGTGGAGCGCCGCCGCCCCGACAGTGCGGTTCGGCAGAGCAGTTATAGCCGCAATACGACGTTGCAGTAGCGGAAACAGCAGGCCGGACGCAGGATTTAGGCCTGCTCTGCCAGAGCGATTTGCGCGCGCATGTCGCGGATGACCTGAGCGTAGTCGGGCTGACCAAAAATAGCCGAACCGGCCACAAAGGTGTCAGCACCGGCTGCACGGATGGCGCCGATATTGTCCACCTTCACGCCACCGTCGATTTGCAGAAGGATGGGCTGACCACCCTCTGCAGTCCACGCATCAATGCGGGCGCGGGCTTGGCGCAGCTTGTCCATGGCGCTGGGGATAAAGGCCTGGCCGCCAAAGCCGGGGTTAACGGACATCAGCAGGACCAGATCCAGCTTGTCCATCAGGTGATCCATCCAGTTCAGCGGGGTGGCCGGGTTGAATACCAGGCCGGCCTTACAGCCGTGGTCACGGATCAGCGACAGGGTGCGGTCCACGTGGCGCGAGGCTTCGGGGTGAAAGCTGATGTAATCGGCACCGGCTTTGGCAAATTCGGGGATCAGCGCATCCACGGGCTCCACCATCAGGTGTACGTCGATGGGGGCAGTGGTGTGGGGGCGCAGCGCAGCACAGACCATGGGGCCGAAAGTCAGGTTCGGTACAAAGTGGTTGTCCATGATGTCGCAGTGAACCCAGTCGGCACCGGCGGCGATAACATTGCGGACTTCTTCACCCAGGCGGGCGAAGTCGGCCGATAAAATACTGGGAGCGATACGTGTGGAGCTGGCTTGGGACATAATAGGTGCCGTAAAGATTAGACATCACGAAAATCGTGGCCATATGTCATCATTATAGTTTCAAGCGGGGGGCTGTGCAGCGCCCCGTATTTGTACAGCCGTAACCTGGAATCCATCATGAAGCCTGACGATATTGAGGTGCAGATCACGCCCCAGTACCTGCCTGAGCAATCCGAGCCCGATAGCAATCAATATGTTTTTGCCTATACCGTACGGATTACCAACAATGGACAGCAGACGGCCCAGATTATCAGTCGTCACTGGATCATTACGGACGACAATCAGCAGGTTCAGGAAGTGCGTGGCCTGGGCGTTGTAGGGCAACAGCCGGTGCTGGCTCCAGGTGAGACCTTTGAGTACACCAGTGGTTGCCCCCTGAACACGCCGTTTGGCACCATGCGCGGCAGCTATCAATGTGTTGGTGAAAATGGTGTGCCCTTTGAGGTCGCCATTCAGGAGTTCATCCTTTCCTCTCCCCGTACCTTGCACTAAGGGCCAAACCCAGCCATGAAGATAATTTATTGCGTGCCAGCCGTACTGCTGGCATTAAGTGCCTGTTCCACCATTCCTGGGGATCAGGGTTCTTCGCCAACGGCTCCGGGTACAGCAGAAGGCGGTCCTGATATCGCTCTGCAACCGTTGCGCGTGCCGTCCTTGTCGGCACTGCCGGAAACCCCGGCGCGTGCGTTGGCAGGGCGTTATCAAGCCGTGAACTGGTCCGCCTTGCCGGGCTGGCAGGCTGATTCGCTGGACCATGTCTGGAAAGGTTTCATCAATAACTGCAAGGGCCTGATGCGTCCTGTCAGCGGTTCGCTGGCCATGCCCGCACGTGCCAATCCCCGTGCCTGGCAGCCTGTTTGTCAGGCTGCGGCTTCTGCCGGTCTGAACGCTGACACCAAAGATACGGCTGCTGTACGTGATTTTCTGCAGCAACAGTTGCAGCCCTGGCGTTTGCTGACCGGCGACGGCAAGGTGGCTCAAAATACGGTCACGGGCTATTACGAGCCTTTGCTCAAGGCCTCGCGCACCCGTAGTTCCAGCTATCAATGGCCGCTTTTCGCTGCGCCGGATGATTTGTTGACGATTGATCTGGGTAGCTTGTATCCCGAGCTGGCTGGCAAGCGTATTCGCGGCAAGCAAGTGGGCAAACGCATTGTGCCTTACGACACACGCGAGCAGATCGTATCCAGGCAGGAGCGCCAGCCACCCGTGATCGTGTATGCGGAAGATCCGGTAGAAGGCTTTTTTCTGCAGATCCAGGGCTCGGGTCGTGCGGTCCTGCCCGATGGCAGCGCCGTGCGTCTGGCCTATGCCGACCATAACGGTCGCCCTTATGCCTCGGTAGGCCAATGGCTGGCCAAGCAGGGCGAGATGCCTTTGGCGCAGACTTCCATGCAAAACATCAAGGCCTGGGCCAAGCGCAATCCGCATCGCGTTCAGGAAATGATGAATGTAAATACCGCTATGGTGTTCTTCCGCGAAGAGGCCATTGTGGATCCGGAGCTGGGCCCTAAAGGTGCCTATGGCATTCCCTTGATTGGTCTGCGTTCCGTGGCTATTGACCCCACGTACGTGCCTTTGGGTACGCCTGTGTACTTGGCTACCTCGCAGCCTGCTTCTAACCAACCTTTGCAGCGACTGGTTTTTGCTCAGGACACGGGCGCGGCGATTAAAGGTGCCGCACGTACCGATTTGTACTGGGGCACGGGCGATCAGGCTGGTGCGCAGGCAGGGCGCATGAAGCAGCAAGGTCAAATGTGGCTGTTGTGGCCACGTCAGGCAGGAGCACCGAGCGCACGATGAGCAAAGAACGAATTGTGGTGTGTGGAGGGGCCTTGGCCGGTATGGCCAGCGCCCTGGGTTTACGCAAGGCCGGGTTTGATGTCAGCATCCTGTCCCCCGCTTACAAGCCTATGGAACTGGCGGCGGGGCAGTATCACCCCCGTGTCTACGCCGTCTCGGTCGCCAGCCAGCGTTTTCTGACGCAGTTGGGTGCCTGGAACTTGATGTCGGCCCAGCGCATTTCGCCAGTGCAGGCCATGGAAGTACATGGTGATGGCGGCGGTTGCCTGAATCTGCATGCTTGGCAGGACGCGCAGGATTATCTGGCCTGGATCGTTGAGTCCGGACAGATGGAGCAGGCGCTGTATCAGGCCTTGCAAGTGTTCGGTGTGCCCTGGATTGAAGACCGTTTCGAGCGTCTGGAAGGCAAGACCATCATCACCGCCGGACAGAAGCGCATCAGCGCCGATTTGTTTGTGGGGGCAGATGGTGCCCGTTCCGGCCTGCGGTCTGCCGCTGGCATTGAGCATCATGGTCGTGAGTATGGGGACGCCGGTTTGGTGGCCCACTTCAACGTAGAGCGCCCGCACCAGCAAGTTGCCTTGCAGTGGTTTACTGGCGATTCGATTCTGGCCCTGTTGCCTATGCCGGATGTGGATGGTAGACCGCAAGTCTCCATGGTCTGGTCCGTGCCGCAAGCGCAGGCCGACAAGGTGCTGGCCATGCCCTCAGAGGAGCAGGCGCAGTATCTGCAAAACAGCTTGTTCTCTTTATCCAACGGCCGTTTGGGGCAATTAAGCTTACGTAGCCCGGTACGCGGTTTCCCTTTGACCTTTGAGCGTAGCGGCCTGGTGTCGCCCGGTGTGGCCTTGGTGGGTGATGCGGCGCATCGCGTCCATCCTTTGGCAGGCCAGGGTTTGAATCTGGGTCTGGGCGATATCGAAGCCCTGATCAAGGTCTTGTCCGAGCGCGGCCCGCATTATTCGGTCGGTGATATGCGTGTACTCAATCGCTACAAGCGCGCTCGCGCTGAACCGATTGCGGCCATGCGGGCAGCCACCGATGGCTTGTATCGTCTGTTTGCGGCACCGGGGGCACC
Organism: Alcaligenes sp. NLF5-7; assembly: GCF_024266725.1. NCBI lineage: Bacteria > Pseudomonadati > Pseudomonadota > Betaproteobacteria > Burkholderiales > Alcaligenaceae > Alcaligenes > Alcaligenes sp. NLF5-7. Next base: position 1,414,115 of record NZ_CP100755.1, on the reverse strand, counting down.
GGCTTCCATGCTGCGCAATGCCGGTATGCAAGTGGTGGACCGCCTGCCCTGGGTGAAACGCCGCCTGATTGCGCATGCTGCCGGCGTCAGCCCCGGCGCGCTCTTGTTCTAAGGCCGCTAGGGTCTTGTCGATTAGCAAAGGAAGTACGTCATGATGTTGCACCTTCGTTCTGTATTGGCACTGGCGCTTTTGTCGCTGTGCAGCCTGGCTCAGGCCGCCAGCCCCGCCAAAGTAGACACACGTTTCGAGACTACCCGCCAGGCCTTTGAAGCCGCTTTCCCCGGCGTGACGGTCGATGGTATTCGCGCCACACCATTTCCCAATTTGCTGGAAGTGGAAGTGGGCGGCACCTTGCTCTACACCGACCCGCAGGCCAGCTTTGTGATGCAGGGTTCTTTGCTGGATAGCAAAACTCGTGTTGATCTGACCGAGCAGCGCATGCAGGAACTCAATCGTGTGTCGCTGAATGACTTGCCGCTGGATAAGGCTATCAAGCTGGTAAAAGGCGACGGTAGCCGTCAAATGGTGGTTTTTGAAGATCCCAATTGCGGCTATTGCAAACGTCTGCATACAACTTTGCAGGAGATCGACAATGTTACGGTTTATAGCCTGATGTTTCCCATCCTGGGACCGGATAGCCGCCGCAAAGCCGAGGACATCTGGTGTGCCCAAAACCCCGCTAAAACCTTGAGTGATTGGATGGGGGGCGGAGTGCGACCCGAGAAAGCCTCGTGTGAGCATCCATTGGATCAGTTATTGGCAGTGGGACAAAAACTGCGCGTTCAAGGTACCCCGGCCATTTACTTTGCCGATGGTAGCCGCGCTGATGGCTGGCTGCCTGCTGCCCAGTTGCAGTCTCGCCTGGACGCTGCCGCCCAGTAAGTATTCTGCCTGGTCTTGAGCTAGAACAACCCGCTTTCGAGCGGGTTTTTTATGCCCCATCGTTATGGAAACTATAATTATTTGTGGGGCATGATTTTAAAAGAACAGCGATTAGAAAATAATCCCGAGATGGTTCAGGCGGTAAGGCGGACGTTATTTTGAAGACAAAAAATTTCAAACGCCACATTTGACCATTCTTTACTTTGTGCTCCGTATTCTAGAAGTGATAATTCTAACTATTGATAAAAATAGTATTGTCGGCCCTCGCCGGGACCGTCGTGGGACTGACAATAATTAAATAGTAGGCGCTTATGGAACATGCACACTGCGTGTTGATTGTTTTGGAAGAAGGCGAAGGCTTGCACTACTGGCTGGAGCAACTGCGGGTTTTCGGTACCAAGACAAGCGTTGTCAGATCCCTGGAGAAGGTAGCCGAGGCGCGTCTGAGCCAGGCCGATCTGTTGCTGTTTCCTGTTGAGACGGGCTACGTGCCTTTGATGGTGGCCAAATTGCGCAATGACTTTGGCTCGCTGGGTATTGTGGCCGTTCAGTCCGGCCTGTCTGCCAGTGCTCGTGTGCAGTTGCTGCTGACGGGTGCTGATGCGTGTCTGGCTATGGATGTGCAAGTTCCCGAGCTGATGGCCTGGTGCCATGCCGTGCGCCGCCGTAATGTGTATGCCGCCGTGGGTGCCGCCCAGGCGATGGAAGAGGTTCAGGATCAGAGTGGCCAGCAGGAATGGATCTTGCGCGATAAAGGCTGGACTCTGGTGGCTCCCAATGGGGTGGGACTGGAACTGACGCATAGCGAACGTCAATTAATGGACGCATTCATCCGCCATGCGGATGCCCGTTTCAGCCGTGAAGACCTGATGCGCGACAAAGGCCTGGCTGCCAGTGACAGCCGTGCAGTGGATTCCCTGATCAGCCGTTTGCGCCGCAAGGCCACTCAGGCAGGGGTGGCCTTGCCGATCAAGTCGGTGCACGGCTGGGGCTACACCTTTACGGGCAAGTTGATCGCCCAGCAAGAGCCGCAAGATACTGAAATCATGGAGTTTTACGCCCAGCGCGACGAGCAGGAAGCGTCCCAGCCCACGCCGCTGGAACTCTTGCGTGCGCTGGAAACTCTGGATGTGCTTGATCCGCAGGCCAGCGAAGCGCTGTCTTTCTCTTATCAGTTGCGGGTGGCGACCAGTACGGGCCAATACAGTGGTGTGGACGCCCAGGTGTTCTGGACCTCGCCCACAGGCTTGCGTCTGTCATCGGATCTGGTGCTGCGCCATATGCCTGACGCCATTCACCGTCAGGCTTTGTGCGAATGGATGCTGCGTACTCTGATGGCTGACGTGCGTCGCTGGTGGCAGGAGTATTCGCTGCGTGCCAGCCATATTGGTCTGAAGTTGCCCATCGATATGCTGCTGCCCCTCTATAAGCGCATGCCCAGCATGTTGAGTCAGTTCGAGCTGCAACCTTGCTGTGTAGAGCTGGACTTGTTCAGCGACGAGGAATTGGAAGAAACACCAGAACTGATCCAGGCTTTGCAGTTTCTGAAAGAACAGGACATTCAGGTCTGGCTGACCAGCCCCGATATTGAGAACAGCAAGCTCAACCGTTTGCGTGGCTGGCCAATCAGCGGCGTCAAACTGGAAGCCGAGGTTATTCAGCGCGCCTGCCGTGAACCGACGTTCAAGGCATTGCTGGAAACCGCGTGCCATTTACTGAGCGAGCAGGGTTTTGAGCTGGTTATCAAAGGCGTCGATAACCTGGAACAGCGCGATCTTGCCGTGAATCTGGAGCTGGGTCATTACCAGGGGCGTCTGACCTCGGAATTGATGTCTGAAGATGGCTTCTTGCTGACTCTGGCCAGCAGCGAACCTTCTTTTGGCCAAGGCCATGAAGCTTCCCGACGCTTGAGCGGTAGTGTTTTATAAGCCGCCTTAGCATCCAATTATCTCGATATGTAACTTTAATTAAGTATTTCAAGCCCGAGGCCGTTACCCAGCTTGTTCGATGGGGCCTCCATGCAGGCCGACCGTGGTGACACGGTCGGTTTTTGCGTACCTGGGACCTGTCTTTTCAGCGTTGCTCGGGGAATATGATGCGTTTGGGCTTGAAACAGAAGTTGTGGTTGCCATTGATCTTGTGCTTGATGGCGTTGGTGGCGGTTTTTGCGTTTGTGAACTATCAGCTCTATCAGGCACAGATGGAAGAGCGAAAAAGTAGTTTGCAGCACATCGTCAATATTGCAGTAAACATTACGCAGGACTATCAGCAACTGGTCAGCAAAGGCGTTCTCAGCAAGGAAGAGGCGCAAAAGCAGGCGCTGCAACGCATCGCTAGTATTCGTTTTGGGCAGGAAGGTTATGTGTCGGTGTTATCGACCGATGTGGTGTCCATCATGAATCCCAGCCGACCGGAGCTGGACGGCCAGAACGTCAGTGCCGTGGTCGACAGCAACGGCGTGCACCCTTTTGCCGAGATGAGCCGCATCGGCCGCAATGGTGGCGAAGGTTTTCTGGAGTATCACTGGCCCAAGCTTAGCGACAAGAGCAATGCCCTCAAACTGGCCTTTGGCAAAGGGGTGACGCAGTGGGATTGGGTGCTGATCTCGGGCGTTTATATCGACAATATTCAGGCGCGCTTCCTGAGCAATCTGCTCAGCTCGTCACTCGTGTTCGTTCTGATCGTGCTGCTGGTATCAGCGGTTACTGTGTTTCTGGCGCGCCAGATCTTTGCCGAGCTGGGGGCTGAACCTAAGGTGCTGCATGATGCTGCTCAAGCGATTGCTGATGGGGATTTGCGGGTTGCTCATTCCCTACGTTCGATTCCGGACAATAGCGTGATGGCCTCCATCGAGCAGATGCGCCTGAAGTTGAACGAGGTGATGCGCACGCTGCAACACAGCAGTGGAGTGATTGCGGACGATACCTCGCAACTGTCTGTGGGCAATCTGGAGCTGTCCAGTCGCACGACTCAGCAGGCGGCGGCCTTGCAGGAAACAGCATCGGCCATGGAAGAGATGACGGGCACCGTTCGCATGAGCGAAGAAAACGCCATGCGTGCCGAGGAAGTCTCCAGCCAGGTGCAGAAAACTGCCCAGCATGGTGGTCAGATGGTCAGTGAACTGGTGGACCGCATGGGCGCGATTCGCGATACCAGTGGCAAGGTGGCGGACATTACCACGGTGATTAACTCGATTGCCTTTCAGACCAATATTCTGGCCTTGAACGCGGCTGTGGAAGCGGCGCGAGCCGGTGAGCAAGGTCGAGGCTTTGCGGTGGTGGCGGGTGAGGTACGTGCTCTGGCGCAGCGCACGACGGCGTCAGCCCAGGAGATTGCTCAACTGGTGGAAGCGTCCTCCAATAGCACCCGCGAAGGCGTGCAGTTGATGGGGCAGGTCGGTGAGGTCATTGAGGAGATGGTCACCGGCAGCTCGCAAGTGATGACGATTGTTCACGAGATTGCGGCTTCTACTCGCGAGCAAACCATTGGTATCGAGCAAATCAACGTGGCGGTGGGGCAGTTGGATTCGGCCACTCAGCAAAATGCGGAGATGGTGAACCAGGTGGCGCACACCTCCAGCGAGTTGCAGGAGCAGGTGCAAGAGCTGGATCGTTTGATTCAGGCTTTCCGTCTAGAGTGATGAATGGCGCCGCCTCGAGCCAGCCAAGGGGTGCGCTGATTATTTTTGATCGTATACTGCTTCTTGGTACTGGGCTTGTCCTGCGGCAAACCGGCATTTAGGAGGATGTATGTTGCGCGCACCTGTTGTTGCTGTATTGATGGTGGGAATGGTTGGGTCGGCTTGGGCGGCTACGCTGCCTTCGGCTCAAGGTGAGGTTCAGGCGCACGAACATCATGAACGAATACTGAGCTTGCAGCAAAATGAGCTGGTGCAAGGCAGTTGGCAGCACAGTGGTGATGTGGCGCTGGAATTGTTCGGCCCGGATGGCAAGGCGATTCGTCATTGGGCAGATGCCCCGGAACGGGGTGGCCCTTTTGGCTTTATTGCCAGCACGGCGGGCGAATATCGTTTGCGTGTGCAGGGGCAGGGCGAGTATCAGTGGCAGGTTGAATCGGTTACGGCTCCCCAAGCGCCGGCTCAGGCCGAGCCTTTGCAAGGCGATGTGATCCGTCAGTGGAGCATGCGCTTGCGCGCGGGCGAGCCGTCTCGCGGTTTCTGGGACTATGTGCAGCGTGTAGGTTCGCCTTTGGTGGAGCGCTACAGCACTACGCATGATCGCGTCACGTTTGTCTGGCGCGGTGCCCAGAACGAGGTGCGTCTGCATGGCGGGCCTTTCTCGTATAGCGATCGCATGCATCGTTTGGGTGAGTCGGATATCTGGTACATCACCTACGATTTGCCGCGTGATGCCCGCTTTGCCTATCGCATGGCGCCGGATGTGCCTTATGTGGGCCAGAACCTGGCGCGCGAAGTGCTGCGGGCGGCGTTGCAGCGCGATCCTCATAATGCCAAGGCTTTGCCGGAAAACAGCAAGGATCTGTTTGATGGTGAGTCGGTCTTGCGTTTGACGCAGGCACCTGCCGAAGTGGTGAGCCTGGAGCCGCAGCAGTTGGGGCAGGGGCAATGGCGTACGGAGCGCTTGCCCAGCGAGGCTTTGGGTGTGGAACGGCAGGTGCAGATTTATCAGCCTGCGGGCACTCGGGCTCAGGAAATTGATCACACCTTGATTTTGTTCGATGGTCGGGACTATCGGGATTTGGCGCGTGCGCCGGCCATGCTGGATACCTTGATTGCGCAGGGGCGCGTGGAGCCTATGTGGCTGGTCCTGGTGGACAATCCGGGCATGGCGGAACGGGCGCGGGAGTTGCCGCCTAATGAGGCTTATATCAAGTTTCTGGATAAGGAATTGATGCCTTGGCTCAAGGCCCAGGGGGTGCAGTCGACAGCGGACAAGACGGCGATTGGCGGCTCCAGCTATGGTGGTTTGGCAGCCATGAATGCCGCTTGGCGTTTGCCGCAACTGTTTGGCAATGTTCTGAGCATGTCGGGGTCGTTCTGGTGGGCTCCTCCGGGTGATGCTCGTGGGCAGTGGCTGACGCGGCAGATGGCGGACTCAGAAGCTGTGCCAGTGAAGATTTATATGAGTGCCGGGGTGTTTGAGTCTTCAGGTTCCAGCCGGGATGTCAGCCTGGTGCAGGCTAATCGTCATCTGGATGATGTGCTGCGGGCGCGGGGGTATGACGTGCGTTACGTGGAGAGTGCGACGGCACATGATTTTGTGGCGTGGCGGGATGCTTTGGCCTTGGGTTTGGAGCATTTGTTCGGGATTGAGCAGGTTGAGGCTCCGGTCGAGAACAAGAAGTAGCTGGACTTAAGCTGTGAGGGACGGGCTATAGGCGGGCTCAGGAGGCTGGACCGGGGGGCTGTTCGGGTCGGGGCAGGCTCCGGCGGGGCTGAGCGCTTGCTGGTGCTGCGCACCAGTTCCCTTGTCCTGAGATTGCTACGGGCGGGGCCTGAACTCGCCAGGTACTTGGTCCCCCGGACCAAGTACAAGCGCCTGGCTCAAACAGCAGGCCCCTTGCATCCCTACGCAATCTCAGGCCCGCGGCAAGCACTCTGATCCGCCCCGCCTGAGCCTGCCCCGACCCGAACAGCATGGTGGCAGTGCTCTTGAGTGGGCCTGCTTTCAACGGTTGTTGGTTGGGGCGCTTGGATCGCGATGTTCTGGTTCGCTTGTATTGCTCCTTAGCTCGGCAATATGTGCTCAGCCCTTATCGGCACTGACACTAATATCGATGTACGCATGTTTGCGTTCGGACTCGTTCCGATGGGCAATAAAAAGGGCGGAGATTCCGCCCTTTTTTGCGTCTGGCTGTTTAGCCTTGGTCCAGTGTGGCACCGCCGTCCACGCGCAAGTCGGACAGGGTGATGTGGCTGGCGCGGTCCGAGAGCAGGAACAGGACGGCTTCGGCGATTTCTTCGGGGGTGGCGATTTTTTGCAGGGGGATGCCCAGACGGTAGTTTTCGCCGGAACCCGCGATGACGGTTTCGCGCGAGCTGCCTTGTGCCCACATGGCTTGTTGCATGGGGGTGTCGGTGGAGCCGGGGGAGATGATGTTCACCCGGATGCCGTGTGGGGCCAGTTCCAGGCCCAGGCAGCGGCTCAGTTGGGTGACGGCGGCTTTGGAGGCGGCGTAGGCTCCCATGGCGATGCGTGGTGTGGCGGCGGAGTTGGAGCTGACGTTGACGATCGCGCCTTGCTTGCGCTCGATCATGCCTTTGGCCACGTTGCGGCAGACGTTGAAGACGCCGGTGGTGTTGATGGCAAAGGTGCGATCCCATTGTTCGTTGCTCAGCTCGGTGATGCGGCCCATTTGCAGGACGCCCGCGACACAGGCTAAACGATGAATGGGCCCCAGTTTTTCCTGCCCTTGGGCCAGCGCTGCATCGACGGCATCGGCTTGGCTGATGTCGACCAGGTGGCAGGAAACCCGATCACTGTATTCGGATTGACTCAGTTGGGTCAGTCCTTCTACGTCCAGGTCCAGGGCGATGACGCTGGCGCCTCGTTCCAGCAGTAGTTGGGTGACGGCAGTGCCAATGCCACGGGCCGCGCCCGTGACGGCTATGCATTCACCTGCAAATTCTTGTGTGCTCATGTGTGCTTCCTGTTTAGCTTTGCAGGCTGTCCTGGATTTCGGCGCAGGTCAGGCTGACGCCGCAGCGTTGCGAGACGTGGCGGATCGCCATGTGGTGTTCTTCCAGCGAGAAGTCGGCAACGCCGTCGATAGCCAGGAAGGGCTGCACGTCTTGCATGAAGGCTTCCAGGGCGGTGGTCATGCAGCCGATGTGGGCGTAAACGCCGGTGATGATCAGTTGATCGCGGCCCAGATTGCGCAGTTGCTCACGCAGGTCGGAGCGCTGGAAGGCGCTGTAGCGCCACTTGGTCAGCATGATGTCGTTTTCGGCCGGTGTCAGCTCGGGAACCACGGCTTGTTGCTCATGAAATTCGCTGGCGGTCAGGCCGGGGCCCCAGAAGTCGTTTAGCAAGGCGCGGTCTTTCTCGGGTTGCTCGGTAGGCTGGGCGGTGTAGAACACGGGTATTCCCAGCTTGTGGCAAACCTCGCGCAGGGCGGCAATGCGTTCGATCAACATGGGGATAGGAGCCTGGCTCATATCGTATTTCTGCAGAAAGTAGGTCTGCATATCGTGAATGAGCAGGGCGGCACGATTGGGCTGTGGGCGCCAATTGACGCGGTTGGCTACGGGGGTTTGAGGCAGTTCGTAGCTGGGCAAGGCGTGAATGGTCATGAATCGTGTCTCCTTTAGAGGGTTATGTTCTGGGCCAGACCCAATGAGTTAATCAGGGTCATGAGTTTATTGCCGGTTTCCTGGCGTTCCAGGGCAGGGACGGAGCCGTCCACAATGCCGGCGCCAGCCGATAAGGTCAGCTCTTGCTGGGTGTAATGGCCGCAACGAATGGCGACTGCCCATTCGCCGTTGCCTTCGTGGTCGTTCCAGCCTATGGCGCCTGCAAAGTAGCCGCGATCAAAGACTTCAGTGGCTTCGATGGCCTGCATGGCGGGCTGGGTGGGCAGGCCGCAAACGGCCGGCGTGGGGTGCATGGCCAGTGCCAGCTCCAAAGAGGTGACGGACGGGTCACGCAAACGGCCGCTGATACGGGTGGACAGGTGCCACAGGTTGGCGGTGCTGGTCAGGCTGGGGCCATCAGGCACGTCCAGGGAGTCGCAGAACTGGGACAGGATGCGCACCACGTCCTGGATCACGTAGGCGTGCTCGCGCAGGTCTTTGCTGGAAGCCATCAAGCTGTCGGCGCTGGCCTGGTCGCGCTGTGGGTCGGCAAAGCGAGGGGCGGTGCCTGCCATCGGGTTGACGGTAACCAGATCGCCCTGGCGACGCACCAGCAACTCGGGGCTGGCCCCAAAAAACAGATCCGGGTCTTGAGCCTTGCCGCCCGGCAAGGGCAGGGCGTAGGTGTAGCCGGCAGGATTGCTGTGGAGCATATTGCTCAACACAGTCTGACGGTCCAGGGCTTCGTTCAAAGTGATGGTGACAGTGCGGGCCATCACGGTTTTGGAAATGTTCTGTTCGCGCATCGTGGCCAGGATGCGGCTGACGCTGTCTTCGTAGCCTTCGCCATCAGGCAGCAGGCTTTGGCTGGCAATGCTGTTGCTGGATTTGGCCAACGGCGGGCGTTGTACCGGGCGCAGCAGGACGGGATCGCGCTGATATTCTTTGGGAACGCGCAGGTAAGCCTGGCGAGTCGGGTTAAAGGGGATCACTCCCATCAACAGGGGAGCATCCAGACCTTGCCGAGCGGCTTGCGCCAGCAAGGTTTGGGCATCAGAGAGCAGTTGCCCTTGGGCATTGTTGGTATGCCGCTCCAGTGCCGTGCCGTGTGCCATCAAACTGACGGTGGGAGAGGCAAATACGCTGCTGTCGGCCTGGTAATGACCTAACCATTCTTCAATGGTGGCATGGCGGACTTGGTCGGCTATACGGCTATTCATAGGAGTCCTTTTTGGGGCAAGGGTTTTGCCTTGGCGCCCCTTTTCATGGAAGGGGCGCATCGGGCGGTTTACTTCAGATGCAGGCGTGTGATGCGGTCAGCCGTCTGGTCATCCTTACCTTTGGATTTGTTGACCAGATAGGCATTGCCTTCGCCATCCAGGGAGACGTGGTTGGGGAAGCTGCCACCGTCCAGGTTGGCAACGATTTCACCCTTACCATTCACGGCCGTCACGGTGCCCGCACCGCGGGAGGCCACGTAAGCCAGGGATGTCTTGGGATCGAACACCACGTTCAGGGCACCGGCACCGATCTTGATGTCGTGCTGAACGGCACCGTCTTTGGCATTGATGATCAGCAGGTTGTCGCTGCCCTGGGCGGTGATGTAGACCTGATCATTCTTGCTGTCTACCGACACGCCAGCCAGACCACGTGCGCCAGGTACGGGGAACACGGTTTGGGCATTGTCGTTTTTCAGGTCAACAATGATCAGCTCGTTGGTGCTGGCGCTGACGGTGTACAGACGGTCTTTTTCAGCATCCAGTACCAGGCTCATGGTGCCGGGTTTGTTGCGGGTTTTCGATTGCAGTTCGATCGGGTCCAGCTGAGTCAGCTTCTTGGTGTCGAATACAGCGATGGTGTTGGCGCCGGGCGAGGACACGTAGGCACGGTCTGTTTTCTCGTCTACAACCACGTCGCGTGGGTGGCTGACGACGCCGTCTTCAAACTGTTTGACCAGTTTCAGGTCTTTCTGGCTGTAGACAGCAATGGAGCTGCTGCGGGTGTTGGTGACCCAGACATTGCCTTGCTTGTCGTCCACGTCCACACCGTAAACGGCTTGAACCTGACCATCATCACGGCTTTTTTGGGCGGCAGGTGTCACGCTGGCTTCAACCGCCAGGGTCTTGGGGTTCACTTTCACCAATTGCGACTGCTTGACGGGTGGGCGGCCCACGGCGGAAGTCACGAACAGCACTTTGTTCTTGGGGCTGTAGGCGCTTTGGTACAAGCCGGGAACCAGGTGCTGGGATTGCAGTTCGAATTTGTCCTGACCGCTCAGCTCAACTTTTGGGGACACCTTCAGATTGAAGATGTCGGCCGTCGAGGGCTTGCTGACTTGCATGACCACAGGGTGCACGCCCACAGCGGCGTCAGCGGGGATGGTGATCTTGGTGCTCAGATTGCCTTCTTTGTCGGCAACCAGGGCTTGAGGGGTCAGAGTGTGACCGTTTTGCAGCAGGATCACTTCCTGGCCGGGGGTGAAACCACGGCCTGCCAGTTGGGCTTCGGAGCCTGCATAGACCACGCCAGCAGCATTCAGGGAACCGCGAAAGTCAGCATCAGGCTGGTCAAAAGCGGGGGCTGCAAAGGCATTGGCCAGGGACAGCGACAGGACGGCTGCGCTCAGGCCGGCCTTGCGCAGCAGTGCGGCAGGGGTACGGCGAATGCAATTGACATTGATTAGCATCTTTTAATCCTAAATAAAGGTTCGGTCGACAAGACGGTCCATGTAGGAGATCTTTCTACAGGCGTGCAGCAGGCGTGGGTAGAACAAAAGCGAGATGTCAGGCATTGGGCGGGCCATCCTGTTTGCTGGCCGAACGCAGGCCTTGGTTAAACACGCCGAAACCGCAAGCGACAGCGGCACAGGCCAAACCACCCACGGCCACGGCGACTGCCGGGCCCAGCAGACGGGACAGATAACCCATTTGCATATTGCCCAGGGCCTGGCCCAGGGAATATTGCGTCATCCACAAGCTGGAGACACGGCCCAACAGGTAATCGGGGGTGTGGTGCTGAACCAGCGCCATACGCATGATTTTGGAGATGGTGTCGGCAGCACCCATGATGGCCAGGCAGATCAGCGCCCACCACAGGGTCGCTTGCACGGACAGGGCTGCTACCGCCAGGCCCCAGATCAGTACGGCAATCACGATGGCGGCACCTGGGCGGGATACCTGACGGCACCAGCCACTGGACAGGGCGGCCAGCGTGGCACCCACAGCCGGAGCGGCATACAGATAGCCGGTGGCGGTGGCGCCCATTTTCAAAATAGTGTCGCCCCACTCGGGCATCAGGGCCAAAGGCGTGGCCAGAATCAGGGCAGCCAGATCAATCAGCAACAGGGCGCGCAGCAAGGGGTGGCTGGCCACAAAACCAAGGCCATCACGCAGGGATTGGAAGGCGTTTTTCTGAGGCTGCTTGCCCGCTTGCGGAGGCAAGGGCGGCAGAGCACGCAAGAGCAAAGGGGTGATGATGACACCGCAGAGCACGATCACGTAGCAGAAAATCAGGCCGGGACCGGAGATCAACACGCCAGCCAGTGCGGGGCCGATAATGCCGCCCAACTGCATGGCCAGACCGGACAGGGCTGCCGCAGCGGCCAGCTTGTCTCGACCGACCAGTGCCGGGGTAGCGGACATCATGGCCGGGACGCTGATCCCGCCTGCCGCACCACCAATGGCAGCGGCCACATAGATCAACCAGACCTGCGGGTTGGGCATCAGCGTATTGAGCAGGAACAGCACCACGCTGATGATGTAGACACTGCGCGACCAGACCATCAGGCTGCGCCTGTCCATGCGGTCCGACAAGACACCGCCGGCAATCAGTGCCAGCACCATGGGGGTGGCCATGGATACGTTCAGAAAGGCAACGGCCACACTGGATTTGGTCAGTTCATAAAGCTGCACGCTGGCAGCCACCATCAACATGCCGGTGACCAGCACCGTGGCGGCCCGAGCGAAGTAGGCAAAGCGGAATGCTCGACTTTCGATTAGTGGCGAGATATCCAGAAAGAAACGTCTTACAGACATGGCTTATACATCGAGTTCAGGTTGGGCTTGTGCCTGTTCGGCAAAAGCCATGGCCGAGTCCATCAGCGGGGCCATGATGGCCACGGCTTCAGTACCGGTCAAATGCGCGTGCAAGGAGGCAATGTCGTGCACATCCAACTGCCCTGTGTAGGGCTTCCACAAATCGGGATGCAATTGTGTGCCGGCGTGATCCAGCGCTGCGCGGAAATAAAGCATGGGGCCGTCATAGACGTGATGCTCGTACAGGCGCACCAGGCGGTTATTGTTTTCCACTACCTGAAATACGCTGTCCAGACGCGTGTCGGGCAACTCGGCCAGCGGGTGACCGCTGCGCTTGAGGAAGTCCACCACACCCTGACGGGTCAGGGAAACGTCGGGCAAGCTGTCTGGGTCGTGGCCCGCAATATGCAGCAGCGCCTTGTAGATGGCATTGGGCTCGGGGGCCGGTTCGTTACGCCACGCGTCGCTGGGATAGGCGTCCAGCAAGGACAACATGCCTACCAGTTGACCGCGACGACGCAGCTCCACGGCCATGGCCTGAGCAATAATGCCGCCCACGGACCAGCCTGCCAGATGGTAGGGGCCTTGTGCTTGAACTTGCTCGATACGATCCACATACACCTTGGCCATGGCATCCAGGCTGCCATCCAGACCTAGCGAGGCGTCAGACAGCACACTGGCTTGCAAGCCATAAACAGCGCGGCCGGCAGGCAGGTGACGTGCCAGTGCCGCATAGCACCAGGACAAACCACCGGCCGGGTGAACCACAAACAGCGCGGGCTGATCGTTCGGCCCCGGACGCAAGGTGATGACGGGACCAAAACCATCGGCTGCCGCGCTGCCAGACTGATCCAGATGTTTGGCCAGACGGGCAATAGTGGGGTATTCAAAAATAGTGCCAATTGATACGGCCTGACCGCGTGCTTCGCGCAGTATCAAGGCCAGTTTGGCAGCTAGCAGCGAGTGTCCGCCCAGGGCGAAGAAGTCGTCGTCGGCGTAAAACGCTTCGCTGCTTTCCAGCACGGTGGCGAAAGCGGCGGCAATTTGGTGCTGAGTGGCACCGTCCAGCTGCAAACCTGCCGAGCGGGCCTGCAAGGCAGGGACGGGCAGCGCCTTGCGGTCCAGCTTGCCATTGGCTGTCACCGGCAGGGCATCCAGGCTGATCCAGGCGCTGGGCACCATGTAGGACGGCAAGTGCTCGCCTACATAAGCGGCCAGCGTGTTGTCCGTGCACTGGCTGCCTGCTTGCGGTACCCAGTAAGCCACAATCGCCATTTGACCGGGTATGTCTTCACGGGCAATCACGGCTACGTGGGCCACATCGGGATGACGCGCCAGCAAGGCTTCAATTTCACCCAGCTCGATACGTTGACCGCGCAGTTTGATCTGGTGATCGGAGCGGCCCAGGAAAATAACCGCGCCATCTTCACGCCAGCGGGCCACATCGCCAGTGGCGTACATGCGGTGGCCATGCAGGGCGTAAGGGTCGGGCACAAAGCGTTCTTCAGTCAGGTCCGGGCGGCCCCAGTAGCCTTGTGCCAACTGTCGGCCAGCCAGGTAAAGATGACCGGCCACGCCGGGCGGTACAGGTTGCAACTGCTCGTCCAGAATGTACAGGGCGGTGTTCCATACGGGGAAACCGATGGGCACAGGCTGGGATTGGTCATCCCGCGACGCAGGCCAGTAGGACACGTCCACGGCAGCTTCGGTTGGGCCGTACAGATTGTGCAGCTCGGCGTTCAGCAGAGAATGGAAGCGGTCGCGGGTAGCGGCCGACAGTTCTTCACCACTGCAAAACACCAGACGCGGAGCCAGTCCACGAGCGGCAGGCTCATCCAGGAAGGCGCTGAGCATGGAGGGCACAAAGTGCAGCACTGTGATGCTTTGTTCGCGCATCAGGCGGGCAATATGAGCCGGATCGCGGTGCGCTTGTGGTGGGGCGATGACCAAGGTTGCCCCTGACAGGAAGGGCAGGAAGAACTCCCACACCGACACGTCAAACGTGGCCGGGGTTTTCTGCAAAATTCGATCACCGGCACCAATGCTGTAGTGCGTCTGCATCCATACCAGACGATTGACGATGGCGTCGTGGTTAACCAGCACGCCTTTGGGTGTGCCGGTAGAGCCGGAGGTGTAGATCAGGTAGGAAGGATCGTGCGGACCGGCGGCGGCCCAGTCTGGCGCAGTGCAGGTTTGTTCAGGCTGCGGGACCAGCAAAGAGGCATTGAGCGTGCAACCGGGCTGGCCGACCAGCAGTCGCGGTTGAGCGGCCTGCAAGATGGTGTTCAGGCGATCGGCAGGCTGGTCCAGATCCAGCGGCAAGTAGGCAGCACCAGCACGGTGAATAGCCAGCAAGGACAGCACCAGCTCCAGCGAACGAGGCAGGGCCACGGCGACAATATCGCCGGTCTGCACACCGGCCAGACGCAGTTGCGCGGCCAGATTGGCGGTTTGTTCGTTGATCTGGGCGTAGCTGAGCTTCTTGCCCTCAAATTCCAGGCCACTTTGTTCCGGGTGAGCCTGCAACTGGGCGTGGATCAGTGCCCACAGCGTTGTTTCAGGAACCGGGTGAGCGGTCTGGTTGACGGTCTCAATCCAGTGGTGGTGTTCGGCATCCGTCAAGGTCGGCACGGCAGACAGGGTTTCAGCCTGCAAAGCGCGCAGCAGGAACTGCTCCAGACGGACCAGATGGGTTTGAATCTGTGCGTCGGTGTACAGACGCGGGTTGGCTTCCACTTCCAGACGCAAGCCACTGGCATCGGGTTGGGCGCGGAAGGTGAAGTTCAAGTCTTCCACGGGGCCAGCGCACAGCACGGTCTGGCTGGCGGTCAGGCCCGCTTGTTCGTAGGGCGCATCGAACGGCAGCACGTTGATGATGGGGCCGTGCAGGCGGCGCATGCCACCCAGCAAACCCAGATCACGGCGCAGTTGTTCACTACGGTAGCGGCCATGACGACGTGCCTGACGCAGAGCCTTGGAAACCTGAATCAGGTACTGATTCAACGGCTGGGATTCGTCGATCTGCAAACGCAGCGGAGCCACGTTCATGACGGTGGAGACAATACGGGCACTGATATGGCCCAGACGGCCCATCCAGGGCACGCCCACCGTGCATTCGTCCTGGCGGCTGTGACGGCGCACATAGGCGGCGGTCAGGCCCGTCAGAATGTCTGGCCAGCTGATGTCGCTGCTTTGTGCCAATGCTTGCAGGCTGGCTGTCAGTTCGGGCTTGACGGCGCTGCGTGCCAGCAGGAAATGATGATCGCTCAAAGCCTGGGATTCGCTCAGGCTTTGGGCGGGCTCTGCATCGCTTAATGTGTCCAGCCAGAACTGTCTGTCCTTGCTGCGGCGCTCGCTACTCCGATAGCTTTGATCATCATCCTGCAAAAGGGTGAACGATTCCAGCTTATGCCCATGATCTTCACGGCCACTTAGCAGCGCCTTGTAGAGCTTGACCACTCGCGTCTCGATCAGCGCCATGCCATAGCCGTCAGCGGCCAGGTGATGGATACGCTGATACCAAAGATGGTGCTTGGGCCCCAGTACAAACAGGATGTGTCGTGCCAGTGGCGCAACGGTTGGGTCCAGCGGTGTGCGCAGGTCTGCCATCAGCTGGGCTTGGGCTTGTTCGGCCCCGTCTGCGTGGGCAGACAGGTCCACAATTTCCAGTTGAATGGGCTCTTGCGGGCGCAGGTACTGGGCCGGGCCGTCGGGCGTGTCCACCATGCGCAAGGTCAAGGCATCGGCTTCGGTCAGCGTCAGATTGATGGCTTGCGCAAACAGCGCGGTGTCCAGCGCCGAATGGATATGCGTGCAGTGCCCGGTATTGAAAATCGGGTTGAGCGGGTCCAAACGCTGGGCGTACCACAGACCTTCTTGTGCTTCGGTCAGGGGGCGCAATGGCAGTTCGGAAGGGGAGCTAAACATAAGCGTGTTGCAGTAAGAAAATCAACGGCCGTTTTGTTGGGCGCGTTCGATCAGGGACCACCACTGGCCCAAGGTGACCACCGAGGCCATCTCGGAAAACTCGATAGGAGCGCCAGCTTCGCGCCAGCGGGTGGCCAGGGTCATGACGCGCATGGAGTCCAGACCCAGGTCGATCAGATTGTCATCATCCAGAATGTCCTGGGGGTCTTCATGCAGCATGGCGGCAATATCTGCGCGCATGCGTTCCAGGGTAAGTGCAGTACTCATGATTGTTCTTGCGTTGTGTTTTCGAGTTGTTCGCGCAGTTGGGCGCGCAATTCCTTGCGGCTGATCTTCAGGGCCGCAGTTTCCATGAAACGGTCCACAAACACGATTTGATCCGGCACTTTGAAGTCGGCCAGACCGCGGCTGCGTATCCATTTCTTCAGTTCAATCGCGCGGGGCTTGTCATCCTTGGGGATGATGAAAGCGCAGCTGCGCTCGCCCAGAAACTCGTCGGGCACCGATACCACGGCAGCATCAAAGACCTGCGGGTGAGCCAGCAGATGATCTTCAATTTCCTCGGCGGAGATTTTTTCGCCAGCGCGGTTGATGTGGTCAGTGGCACGACCCTGAACCATCAAGTAGCCTTCGGGCGTCATGCGTACCACGTCGCCTGTGCGATAGAAGCCGTCCTCGGTAAAGGAGCGGGCATTGGCCGCGGGGTTGTTGTGGTAGGCACGGATCGTGTAAGGACCCCGTGTCAGCAGATAGCCGGTTTCCCCAGGGGCGACCGGATTGCCGTTGTCGTCCACGATCAGGATTTCATCGTCCGGGCTGATGGGGCGGCCCTGTGTGTTGATGATGGTGTCCTCGGGATCGTCCAGGCGGGTGTAGTTCACCAGGCCTTCGGCCATGCCGAACACCTGCTGCAAGGTCACACCCAGAGTGGGACGTACACGCTTGGCCGCTTCGGCGTTCAATTTGGCACCGCCCACCTGGATGACTTTCAATGAATCCAGCTTGGCATCGGTCTTGGTGGCTGCATCCATCCACAGCATCAGCAGCGGGGGGACCAGACTGGTGTCGGTTACGCCTTCGCGCTCGATCAGCTCAAAGCAAACGTCCGGGCTGGGGGCGGGGCTCAGCACCACTTTGGCTCCGGCGTACAGAGCACCCAGAAAACCGGGCGAACTCATGGGGAAGTTGTGGGCAATGGGCAAAGCGCCCAGAAACACACTGTTCTCGTCCAGTCCGGCAGTCTTGGCGCTTTCGCGCAAGGTGTAGATGTAGTCGTCGTGCGTGCGGGGGATCAGCTTGGACAAGCCGGTGCTGCCCCCCGAGATTTGTAGGAACGCCACTTCGGAAGGCTGGGCCGCCGATACGGGTACGTCTACATTGGCAGCGCTGCTTTGCAACTGGGCCAGGGACGTAAATTCTTGTGCGTCGCCCACGATGTAAACCTGCTCGACCTGCGGGCAGCGTTCACGCAGTTCGCGTACCAAAGGCAGGTAGTCAAAACCGGCATGAGCGTCCACACCAATATAGGCGCGCGCTTGAGCAGTATTGGCAAAGTGTTCGACTTCGGTGATGCGGTGCGCAGGCAGGACGTACACGGGCAAAAGACCGGCACGGAACAGGCCAAAGATCACACTGACAAACTCAGGGATGTTGGGCAGGTGCACCAGGACGCGGTCGCCCTTGCGCAGACCGGCTTGCAGCAGGCCCGCCGCGATCTGACTGGCGTACTGGTCCAGCGCGCCATAGGTCCAGCGCTGGGTGCCGCCAACAATGGCTTCGCGTTCCGGGTGGTTTTGCGCGCGCGTGCGCAGCAAAGCGCCAAAAGTTTCCCCTTGCCAGTGTCCAGCATCGCGGTATCGCTGGGCAAAAGCGTCAGGCCAAATTTGTTCAACAGGAATAGATTTCATCATGGTAATGAGAACTATTACATAAATAAGTAGGCTTGTCAGATTTACTCGTGCTCAGTCAGCTTGGTGTCAGGCAGTTGAGCGCTGTCCAAAAAGCTGACTGTCCACGGAGCAAAGGGGGTGTTCAGGCAGATGGCGGCGGCATAGTTTTCCACCGGCCGGTGACTGCGCACCACCAAACCTTGCAAGATGGGATGGGGGGATTGTACGGTGCATCCATGATCTGGGTGACCGTCCAAGGATAATTCTTGAGGCTGAATATGAAAACCCGTGCCTGCATGTTTCAGGGCGGCCTCTTTGCCACACCAAAGCGCGTAGAAGTCCAGATCGCTCTTTAGCCAAGAACGCTCGGACGGCACACTGCAATGTTCGACCAGCCCTGCTTTGACGGGTAGGCGCATGGCCTCGATGTCTACGCCTATAGTTCGGTCGGCAATTCCAATCAGCACGCGCTCGCCGCTGTGCGACAGGCTAAAGTGCAGATCGGCATCGTCCAGATCCAGCACGGGCTTGCCATGTTCCAGTTGGGTGATGGGAACGGCGCGTGGCGTGCAGCCCAGCAAGGGCGCCAGAAAATGGCGCAGCGCACCGTGGGCCAGCAGGCTTAAATGCTGGTCCGACTGCTGTCTGCGACGGGCAATCACCGCCAAGGTATGGTCGGGAACCTGGTTTCGTAACCAGGATTCCATACCAGCGGGTAAGGGAAGCGACAAACTGTATACGGACAGCATGTCAAAGTCCCAAATGGCGTTGCAAAAGGGCGGCGTCCTGGCGCAGTTGCTCGGCAGGGCCGTCATACACCAGTTGACCATTACCCAATAACAAAGCGCGTTCGGCCAACTGCAGAGCCAGACTTAAATTCTGTTCGGCGATCAGTACGGTAATGCCTTGCTCGTTCAGCGTTTGCAGCTGCGGCAGCAAGGTGTCCTGAATCGTCATGGGTGCCAGGCCTTCGCTGGGTTCGTCCAGAACAATAATGGAGGACTGCGTCAGCAGCGCACGGGCCAGTGCCAGCAACTGTCGTTCGCCACCGCTCAAGGCGGAGCAGGAGGACTGGCGGCGTTCGTACAGACGCGGCATGGCTTCGTAGATGCTGTTCAGCGTCCAACGATCATCCGAGCGCGGACGTCGTGCCAGCCCGGCCAAACGCAGGCTTTCCTGCACGGTCAGCGTTGGGAAACGGCCTCGGCCTTGGGGCACTAAAGCCATGCCCAGCAGGGCGATTTTGTGCGTGGGCCAACCTGCAATGTTTTTCCCGTGCACATTGATTTGTCCGCTCCACTGCGGGCCCATATTGAACAGGCAGTGCAGCAGGCTGGTTTTTCCGGCGCCGTTGCGGCCCAGCAGGGCCACACTTTGCCCGGCGGGGATATCCAGCGAAATTTCTTGCAGAATGTCGGCACGGTCGTAGCGTGCATGCAGGCCGGAGATGTTCAGCGCTGTGCTCATGCCGCCTCCAAAGCCAGTTCGCCCAGATAGGCCTGACGCGCGCCTTCGTGCTGGCGCACGGCGTCCGGGGTGTCGCAGGTCAACAAGCTGCCCGATGACAGCACGGCAATCCGGTCACATTCCTGGAAAACAATATCAATGTCATGGCTGATCAGCAGCACGGCACATTGGCCGCGCATGGCGTGGACCAATGCCATGACTTCACGCGATTCGGACTCGGACAGACCAGCGGTAGGCTCGTCCAGCAAGAGCACGCGGGGTTGCTGCGCCAGGGCGATCAGCAAATCCAGAATGCGCTGCTCTCCATAGGACAGGGATCGACCCAGCACATGGCCCCGGCCGGCCAGGGCGCTATGTTCCAGCAATGCTTCGGCTGCTTCTTGGCTGGCGGCGCGGGCGGCCTTGCGGCCCCACCAGAGGTAGGCGCAATCTTTTTTGATGCGCACGGCCAGAGCCAGGTTTTGCAGCAGGGTCAGTTCAGGAAAAATACGGCTGGTCTGAAAGCTGCGCACCATACCTTGTTTGGCGCGTTCAATCGGGCCCAGACTGCGCAGGTCCTTGCCTTCCAGGAACACCTGACCGCTGGAAGGAGTGGCCAGACCACTGATGATGTTGAACAGTGTGGTTTTACCTGCGCCATTGGGGCCAATCAGCCCCAGGGTTTCGCCCGCACGCAGCTCCAGGCTGACGTCCGTCAGGATATCCAGACCGCCTACATGCAAGGCCAGTTCGCGAGTGCTTAATAAAACGCTCATGCAGACCTCTTGCGTCGTTCTGCCAGACCATTGGGCATGAACAGAACTGTCAGCACAAAGATCAAACCTACCAGTAACTGCCAACGATCCGTGTAGGAGCTCAGGTAGGTCTGGGCAAACAGATAGAAGGTGGCCCCAATAAATGCGCCGCGCCAGGTGCGTATGCCACCGATCACACCCATGATGATGAGCGTGGCCGAGAAGCTCCAATGCACTTGTTGCGGGCTGACGTACTGATTCGCAAAGGGATACAGGCCGCCAGCAGCACCTGCTACCGCACCTGCAATCATGAAGGTGTAAAGGCGGATACGCCATGCCTGATAACCCAGGGCGGCCATGCGCAAGGGCTGATCGCGCAGACCGGTCAAGGCCAGCCCGATTGGGGCGCGGCTGAAAGAACGCAGCAGCAACCAGCAGATGACCGCCAGCGCCAGGGCCAGAATCATCAGGGTGTAGGGGGCGCTCAAGGGCAGATCGCCCAGGCTCAGACGCGGGAAACCGCGCAGGCCATCGGCACCGCCCGTGACATCACGCCAGCGAAACGCGACTTCCCAGATCAATTGACCGGCGACCAGCGTAGCCACCATGAAAAACAGCTCGGAACTGCGCAGGCTGATCAGCGCCATCAATATGGACAACAGGGTGCCCGCCCCAATGCCCACCAGCAGCATCAGCGGCAGGGACGCGCCCCAATACTGGCTGCTGACGGCGGTGGCGTAGGCGGCAAAGCCGAAAACCGCACCGTGGCCCAGGGTTACCAGGCCGCCGTAACCTATCAGTAGGTTGATGCTAAGGACAGCGCAACCGATCAGTAGAGCTTCGGTGCCAAAGCGCCATAAGAAGGCGTCGCCCCAGAAATAGCTGCTCAGCAAGACCAGGCAAGCCAGAGCAGGCCAAAGTCCAGTGCGCAGCAGACAGGTGTTGAGCTTGTTCATTTAAACCTGACGCGTAGCGGATTTGCTCAAGCCATTGGGCCAGCAAAGCAGAAGGCCCAGCATGACGGCCAGGGTGGCGGCATTGGCAAAGGCTGGAACCCAGACGCGGGCAAAGGTGGTGACGAAACCCAGAATCAGCGCGCACAGCAAGGTGCCGCGTACCGAGTTCAAGCCGCCAATGACCACCACCAGCAAGGCCAGCAAGAGGATTTCTTCATCCAGACCGGGGTAAACCGACAGCATGCCAGCGCCCAGGGCGCCGCCCAAACCGGCCAGACCAGCGGCCAGCGCCATGCCGATGGCAAACAGGCGACGCGAGTTCAAGCCCAGGGTCTCGACAATCTGGGCGTCCTGCACGCAAGCGCGAATGGCGGCACCCCACAGGGTGCGATCCAGCAGGAACCAGAACAGCAAGGCCAGCGTCAGGCCGGTGACGATCAGGAACAGACGATAGGTGGGGAAGGGCAGGCCCATGATCCACACGCCGCCACGCAGCACTTGCGGCAGCATGGGCGAGAGCGTGTCGGCGCTGAAGCCCCAGCGCATCAAATCCGCCAGAATGACGGACAGGCCGTAGGTCAGCAGCACCTGCATCAAGTGGGTGCGCTGGTAGAACTGGCGAAAGGGGAAGCGGTCCAGCAACAGGCCCATCAGCCCGCACAGTGCGAAAGCGGCGGGAAAGGCCAGCCACCAGGGCGCGCCGGATGCCAGCCACTGGACGCTGATATAGCCGCCCAGCAGGAAAAAAGAGCCGTGTGTCAGGTTGATGAAGTTCATCAGGCTGAGCACTAAAGACAGCCCCAGCCCCGCCAACATCAGCAGTGCTGAGAAGGACAGGGCATTGAGGATTTGAAGCAGAAAATAAGACAAGGTGGAGCTCAAGAACGCGGGCCGGGGTCCTGGATACGCTGGTAAGTGTGGACCACCGTGTTAAAGGGGCGACCTTGCGCGTCTTTTTCCACCCGGTTGACGTAAATATCCAGAATGGACTGGTTATTGCGCGGGTCAAAAGCCATGGGGCCAAAGGCGGTGTTGATAGGTTTGTCCAGCAGGGCCTGTTTGAAGGCCACTTTGTTGGACAAATCACCCTTGACCGCATCCAGACCGGCCTTGATGACCTGGCCGGTCACGTAACCGGAGGTGCTGGCTTCGCCGGGCAAACGGCCACGGCTGGCCTGGTAAGCAGCCACAAAGTCCTGGGCAGCCGGAGCGCCGGGCGATTGGTGGAAGGTACTGACGCCACCCAAAGCAGCTTCGCCCACAGCGGTAATCACGTCTTCCTGATCGAACAGGGCACCGGGGCCCACGATCTGGATCTTGCCGTGCAGTTGGTAGTCCTGCATTTGCTGGTGGAAACGCACAGCGTCGGCACCGGCCAGAAACGTGTAGACAAACTTGGGATTGCTGGCGGCCAGATTCATCAGGATAGGTGCGAAGTCGGGTGTGCCCAAGGGCGTCCAGATCCGCTCACCCAGCGTGCCGCCTTGTTCCTGATAAGTATTGGCGAAGTCTTCAATGTATTCGCGGCCAGCGGTGTAGTCCGAACCCAGCGTGATGCCGCCGGATTTTTCAATGTGCTCGAAGGCCCACAAGGCGCCGGTGTGGCCCAGCATCCAGCTGGTTTTGGTGGGGCGGAATACGTAGGGGCTGGCTGCTTCACGAGCCAGGCCATTGGCAGCGGCATTGGAAATGAAGGTAGGCAGTTGCGCATCGTGCACGATGTCACGAATGGCCAGTGCGATATTGGCGCTGATGACACCGCCCAGAACGTCGATCTTGTCGCGCTCGATCAGCTTGCGCACTTTACGGATGGCTTCGTCCGGTTTGCCGTGGTCGTCTTCTACCAGCAACTGCACCTTGCGCCCGCCCATCTCGTAATTGCACTGTTGCAGCATCAACTCCAGACCGGCGCGCATGCTTTCGCCCAAGGAGGCGAAGGGGCCGGACAAGGATGTCAGCAGGGCAATTTTCAGGGGACCGTCTTGGGCGCGAAGCAGGCGGGGAACGCCAAACAGCAAAGGGCTGGCTGCGGCAGCCAGCAAAAGCTGGCGACGTCCAGCACGGGTAGGGGAGAGAGTCACGAGATCTTATTTTCCGTAAGAAAGCCAAGCTTGCCTGGCAGGACATCTCAGGCAGGAGGCTGCGCTACTAAATGTTAATCATTATCATTTTATGGTCTTTCCTGACGTAAATAAAGGCTCATACCCTTGAATGTCCATTTCGTGCGTGGGTCTTTAAAGGCAACGCGCCCCGATTGGGGGCGGATTCAGGGTGACAACGGTATGAAAACGGTCACGCGGACGCTTTATAAAAACGCACAGGGGCGGGCTATTTAGCGCGCATCTCCATTGATATTGGCGCGAATGCGGTTCAGGAACTGGCGCAACTGGGTCAGTTCTTCCGCCGAAAAGCCCTGGATGGCGCGGTGATGAATGTCCAGAGCCGCGGGCAGAACACGCAGAAAGTGCTGGCGACCTTGCTCATGCAGATGGATCAGTACACGGCGCTGGTCCAGCGGGTCGGGCTGGCGGGACAGGTGGCCCGCGTTTTCCATTACCACCAGGGCGCGCGACAAGGTGGTTTGATCCACGTCGGTATATTGCGCCAGGGTACTGACGCCCAGGCCATCGGTTTCGTTCAGAAATGCCAGCACGCGCCAGTGCAGCAAGGTCAGTTCATGGCTGCGCAGCAAGGTTTGAAAGTCAGCATTTAAGGCCGAGGTGCTGCGATTGAGCAGATAGGGGATAAACGTATCGTGCCCGGTATAGGCGTCAGTCAGAGTACGGCTGGCCATAGTGAAGCGGCTTCCTTGATGCAAAAAAAAAGCAGGCTACTCGTTCAGAGTGATTGAGTGAGCCTGCGAAAGCCCGACCAGCGCTGCCATTGGCCGGGCAAGTGGTTGGTTCAGTGTCAGTTCGTATGATCCACTTTGCGCTGCAAAGCGGCAATCGTCAGGTTCAGTGCGAAGCCCAGCACACAGATCCAGACCAAGGGTACAAACATATCAATCGTGCGGTAGCTGCGTGCGGCGGCGGTCAGCATATGGCCCAGACCGTCGGTGGAGGCAATCATCTCGGCCAGAAAGACCACCACGCAGGCAATGACGCCTGCCACCCGTACA
The DNA here is from genome assembly GCF_024266725.1 of Alcaligenes sp. NLF5-7. Taxonomy (NCBI): domain Bacteria; kingdom Pseudomonadati; phylum Pseudomonadota; class Betaproteobacteria; order Burkholderiales; family Alcaligenaceae; genus Alcaligenes; species Alcaligenes sp. NLF5-7. Next base: position 1,389,831 of record NZ_CP100755.1, on the reverse strand, counting down.
CCGGCCAGCACGGTCGGGCTGATGGCGGGCAAAATGATTTTCCACAGGCAGGCGCTGCGAGATGTCCCGGCGGCACGCGCCGACCAGATCAGCTTGCGGTCCACCGTTTGCGCAGCCACCCAACTGGCCATCAGCACAGGGAAAATCGCATCCGAGACCACCAGAGCGATTTTCGATGAGCTTTCAAACCCCATGATCAGGATCAGTGCCGGGTAAAGGGCGATCTTGGGGATAGGGGCCAGCAGACGGATCAGGGCATCCAGCAGAAACGAGCTCCAGCGCGTCAGCTGTGCAATCAGCGCCAGGGCCACACCGGCCACACAGGCAATCAGCAAACCACTGATCAGGCGGTAGACGGTGATGCCCAGGTTCTGCCAGAAGTCCGCCTGACCGGCCAGTTCCAATACACGCATCAGAATGGAAGAGGGGGCAGGCAGCAACTGCGGGCTGACCCAGCCCGAGCGGGTGCACAGCTCCCAGACAATCAGCATCAGGGCCGGACTGATGCATAAAGACAGTCCCGACAAATCCCGGCGTTTGGCCGGGCGGGTTTGAGTAGAACGCATAGCTTGTCCCGGTGAGGCTAAGGTTTTGGTGGTCATAGCGTCATCCTTTGTCCATCAGGCTCTGGGTCGAGTCATGCCAGTGTGTGCAGCGTTTGCGGACAAACTCGAACAGCGCATCGCAGGCAATGCCCAGCACGGCCAGTAGCATGATGACGGCATACACCGTGGAGTACTGCGCCATATCCATGGAGGTGAACAGCAGATTGCCTATACCTTCCTGACGCGCAATCATCTCGGAGGACACCATCACGATCAGGGCCATGACCACCCCGACCCGGCAGCCAATCATGACTTCCGGCAAGGAGGCGGGCAGAACAATCTTGCCCAGACGGGCAATGGGCCCCATGCCCATGGACTGGGCGACCCAGATCAGCTTGGGCTCGATGCGGGTTGCGCCGTGATAGCTGTGATAGAGCAAAGGCAGGGACACGCCCAGCGCAATAACCAGGATCTTGGAGAAATCCCCCAGACCGAACCACAGCATCAAGATCGGCATCAAGGCCGCTTTGGGCATGGGATAGGCCAGGGCCACCAGAGGATAGAAAGCGGTATAGACCAGGCGGCTGCGGCCCATGGCCAGACCCAGGGGGACGGCCACGACCAGTGCCAGGGCATAACCGGCAAACATGCGGCCAACCGACTGCAGGATTGCCGACCAGGCCATCGGGTCGCTGATCAGGGCAGGCAGTTCGCCCAAGGCCGCCCAAGGGCTGGGGAAGGAATCCAGCCCTACCCAACGTGCCAGCCCTGCCCAGGCCAGCAGCACCAGAATGGCCGCCATGACCAAGGAGGCCCAGCGATGTTCATACCAGTGCTGTGGCGTCATGGGTGGGCCTCCGCCATCAAGGATTGCTCCAGACGAATAATGGTTTCCTGATAGACCGGATTGCGCAGCAGCTCGCTACGGACGCGGGGGCGGGGCAAGTCAATCTCCACCACCTCCTTGATACGGCCGGGCGAGCCAGTCATGACAATCACGGTATCGGACAGGAAGACGGCCTCGTCCACGCCGTGCGTCACAAAGACCACGGTGTTGCGTAACTGCTCCCACAAGCTGAGCAGTTCCGTTTGCAGGGTGACGCGCGTGTGGGCATCCAGCGCCCCGAAGGGCTCGTCCATCAGCAGGATGTCCGGCTCATAGGCCAGGGTGCGGGCGATGGCCGCACGCTGACGCATACCGCCGGACAGTTCACGTGGATAGAAGGAGGCGTAAGGCCCCAGCTTGACCTTGTCCAGCCATTCGCTGGCGCGCTGTTCGGCCTGGTCCTTGGGCATGCCTTGTTCGCGCATGCCGTAGGCCACGTTTCCCAGCACGGTTTTCCAGGGGAACAGGGCGTATTCCTGAAATACCGGGCCCCGGTCTGGGCCTGGGCCGGTAATGGGCTTGCCCTTGACGCGGATCTGGCCGCTGGAGCAGGACTCAAAGCCCCCTAACATATAGAGCAGGGTGCTTTTGCCGCAACCGCTGGGTCCCAGAATAGACACAAAACGCCCTGCCGGAATGTTCAGGGCGATGTCTTGCAGGGCCGTATGGCTGCGGCCCTGCCGGGTGTTAAAGGTTTTACCGACACCATCCAGTTCAATCATGGTGTTGCCTCGCGTAAATCAGCCCGATAAAAGTCCTGCACGTTCAAGGCTTTCTTCAGGAAACCAGCCTTGTGATAGCGGTCGTAGGTGCCCTGGATGGATTCCAGATTGGGCTGCATATCCGGGACGCGGGCAAAGTCCTTGTCGGTGAACAGGTACTGGGCCAGCAAGTCCTTGGGCGCACGGGTAATTTGTGCCGTGACTTCTACGGCCAGTGCAGGATCTTTGCTGAGCATGCCCATGGCTGTTTTCAAGTCCTGCACATAGGCGCGCACCACTTCGGGATTGGCGTCGCTATAGGATTTGCTGCAGGCTTCGAAAATCTGTACGGATGGGCTGGCCACTTCGGACAGGGAGAACAGTTTGCGCAAACCGCCTTTCTTCTCGTTCAGCAGGGCAAAGGGCTGGGCCATGGGACCGGCATCAATACGGCCACTGCGAATCGCGTCAGCTGCAGGTGGAAAGCCGGTTTCAACGATTTTTACATCCTTGTCCGGGTCAATACCGTTCTGGCGCAGCCACAGCAGCATGTCGAAGTACACACCGGCTCCATAAGCATTGGTGCCAATGACCTTGCCTTTCAGGTCCGCCGCGGTCTTGATCGGGCTGTCTTCCTTCACGGCCCAGTAGACGGAGAAGTGGTCATCGTCCGAGTGCACGTGCTGGGCCACGATATAGGCTTCCAGACCGCTTTCAATAGCGCCATTGGCCAGCGACATGGGGGCCATGGTGGAGCATTCCAGAACGCCAGCACGCATGGCTTGCACCATGGGCGAAGTGCCCTGGAACTGAGTCCACTGGATTTGATATTTCTTGCCCAGTTGCGGGAACAGCTCGGGGCGCTTGGCCATCAGGTATTTGGCTTCCTCGCCCGGAATGGTCCAGCCTACCCGCAAGGTGGGGACTTCCTGAGCCTGGCTCAGACCGTGACAGCTCATCAGGGCAAACAGCAACGCAGCGGTTTTCTTCATCGCAGGGCCGTCCCAAGATGAAGAGCGCCCTCTTGGAGGGCAGCAAGACGAAGGCGCAGCGTGGGAGTCTTTTTTCATTCCTGTGTCTCCTTGGCAAGGTGTTCGGCGCGGGCAGGGGCCAGGCCGATGTGATCCAGCATTCCCAGTACGCGGGCCAGCACGTCGCGTCGATACGCTTGTTGCTGGTCCACCGGGTATTCGTGAAAGCCTTGTCCGCTGCGCAGACCGTTGCGTCCACTTTCCATATAACGGGTGATGATGTCGGGTACGGCGTAGCGTTCCGGGTCCAGGTTCTGCGACAGGTATTGCCCGGCGTGATACAGAATGTCGTTGCCGCCGTAGTCGATGAACTCCAGCACGCCGATGCTGGCAAAGCGGAAACCCAGGCCGTATCGGGTGGCCTTATCAATATCGGCTGCGCTGGCTACGCCTTCCTCAACCATGCGAGCGGCCTCGTTCATGATCAGGGTTTGCAGGCGTGGAACGATGAAACCGGGGTGGCAACCACAGACCACAGGCACTTTGCCGATGGATTCCAGATTGCTTTGCAGACGGCTCAAGGTCTGCTCGCTGGTGCCGGGGTGGGCACTGATTTCGACCAGTGGAATCAGGAATGCCGGGTTAAGCCAATGTGCGTTCAGGAAACGCTCCGGATGGCTCAACATGGGGGCCAGATCCGAGGCCAGCATGGTGGAAGTGGTGGAGGCGATCAGCGCATCGGGCCGGGCCAGTTCACCGATACGTCCCAGGGCGTCGGTCTTGGCTTCTTGTGTTTCGGGCACGCCTTCATAAATCAGATCGGCCTGGCCCAGCACTTGCGCCGCTGCGCTCAAGGGGGCGACGCTGATGCAGGCCAGATGGCCGTCGATCTGTTCGGTGGCGAACATGCCCAGGTCGGCCAGTTGTTCCAGCGTGGCACGCAATTCCTGGCGTATTTCGGCTTCCAGACGGACACTATCAGCAGGCTGACGGGGTTTGAAATCCAGTAAGGTCACGGCTTGGCCGCGCAGCGCATAGGCCAGGGCGATGCCCCGCCCCATGCGACCTGCGCCCACCGCAACGATACGTTTGATCGGGGCGGGCGCGTTCATCAGGCTCTCCCGGCTTGCAACATCTCTTGCAGTTGCTCGCGGCTCATCGTGTCCAGACCCAGGCTGGCCAGTGTGCGTTGGCCTTGGCGCAAATCTTCACCCACGATGGCACCGGCAATCGCCAGCAAGCCTTTGGTGACGGGAGCATCTACACCGGCCCAGTCGGCTACCGATGCAAAGAAGGCCAGACCCAGCATGGTGTCTTCACGCATGTAACGGTGTTCGTGCAGGTCGATCTTCTCGCGCCAGTCGCCGCTTTTCACCAGCTTGGAGTGCGAGGAACGGTCGCCATACATCCACTGATCGTTTTCATAATGGTCGGACAGCGGGAAGTGCGGGGCACCGTAGCCCAGCGCTTCACGAATGCGCATGCGCTCATTGTCCAGTTGCGTGGTCACGGCACGGACCGAAGGCTGAGTGCCTTCGTTATGAATGTCCCAGGCCGGGAAGTGCTCCAGCGGGCCGGCGTTCATCATGATCAGCGGTGGGTGGATGATGGGGCCGGCGTTCATCAGGGCACCGGACAGGGCATCTTCGCAGCGCTCCACGCTGGGGAAGACCTTGCCAATCACATCCAGGGCGTGATCGGTATTGCGCGCAGGGTACACGCCAGTAGGCAGGCGGGTGGCGCGGGTGGTGATGTTGATGACGGTATCGCCATGTTTGCGAGCCAGCCAGGGCAGGGTGCCGGTTTCGGCCCAGCTGACATCGGCCTTGTTGCCGGTGCCGCGCACGATCTCGCTCATGATGAAGGAGCCAAAGGTGCCTGGGGGCAGAAATACGACCTGGCCGTCTGTCAGGTGCGGAGCCATGACGCGGGCAATATCGGTTTGGGCAATGGCGGGCGAAGGGATCAGTACCAGATCGGCACCGGCGATGGCCTCGCCAATATCGGCGCAGACTTTGGCAATGGGGATTTCGCGCTCGCCTGCTTCGTCTTTCAAGGTCATGACTGGACGGTCCAGCAAGGGCTGCAACTGGGCCGTATCACGACGCCATAAACGGACCTCGTGGCCCTGTTCGCTCAAGTCTGCCGCTGCTGCGTAACAACCGTGCCCGCCACCTAATACCGCTACCTTCATGTTTGTCTCCAATCTCTTTTTTTGATTTCTATGCACTTGCATATAAATACAGACTAAAAGAAGTTGAGGCCTAAAACAAGAGGATGAATGGGGGGAGTTACCCTAGGGCGGGAAAACTTGGATATGAAGTGAAAAGGCGTGTCATGCGCGCCGGGAGAACACGGCTAAGCCGCGCCACAAGCCAGTTCCAGGGCACGCAAGGTGGCTTGTGCCAGAACGTGGCCGTGGCCGGCTCCGGGCAGAACATGCAGATTCGCCTGCATGCCTTGGGCTTGCAAGTGCGCTTGGAGTTTTTGCATGGTGGGCAGGGTAGGCACACCATTTTTGCGTCCTTCCGGGCCCGCTGCCTGAGCGCTAAGCGGATACCAGGCCTCGGAGGCACCGGCCAGAATATCTACCAGTACCGGCTTGTCTACCCGCTCCAGCAAGGTCCAGATCAGGGGATCACGCCACCACAAGGAAGGGCTGGCGCACAGGTAGTGCTGAATGGGCAGGCTTTGCCGGCTAAGGGCATACAGCACAAACAGACCAGCGTAGGAGTGGCCGTACAGGCTGATGCGCGAACGGGTCAGCGCAGGCTCCATGCTTTGGGCCAAGGCTAGTGCCATACGCACTTGTTCGATCATGGCAGGAGCGCCACCCGCCTGCCATTGGGGGACGCGTGGGTCTTCCCATAGAGTGCCGTCCGGGCTGGGCGGGGTGTAATCCAGGGCGCGATAACGTGTGATCTGATCGCGCTCGCCTTGGTAACCCAGCGACAGAATCGCGCAGTGCTGCAAGGCGGGGTGGCCGCTTTCTTCCAGCAAGGGCAAGGTCCACTGACCATCGAGCAGGCACAGCAAAGGCAGGGGGCCGTGTTCTGGCTTGCTGTCTGGCAGGCGTAGCAAGACGTGATGGGGATGGCCGCCCGCAGGCGGCAGTTCCAGTGGAATCAGGCGTGACATGAAGGCTTAGAGGGCGGACTTCAAATCAATCATGTAGGTGCCTTCCATCGGCACGGTCAGGAAGCGCTGGTTCACTTCTTCCAGTGTTTTCAGAGCCGAGACGCCCTGGAAGCGGTCGGGGTGAATCCAGGCGGCCAGTGCTTCGATAAAGATCATGTGCAAAGGCGAATCGTTGAAGGCATGCCAGATGCCGTGGCTATTGCCGCTGCGCACGGCTGGCAGGGCTTGCAGACGATTGCCGTCAATAATGGCTTGCAGGCTTTTACGAGCCTGGTCTTCGCTGACGCCTGTGCCAATAGCCAATCCGCCGGAGGTGGTGCGCTTGCCTGCGCCTGTGCCCGTAGCCACATAGACCACAGGCGCGCGGGAATTGATGTATTCAAAATTCAGCTTGCCGGTGGAGCTTTTCAGGACATCCGCGCCAATATTGTGGCCACCTGCATAGCTGATCATGTCGTTAAAGGTGCCTGCGCCGGGCGAGTTGCAGCAGTCCGTGCTGCCTGCATGGGCATGCACAAAAACGGGCGGATGATCCTCCTTGGGCAGATCGGCCAGTCGCTGGGCAACGCCCTGCATGTGTTCTTCGTAGAACTGGATGAACTCGTCGGTGCGTTCTTTCTCACCCACGGCGTAGCCCAATGCGCGCAGGCTGGGTACGGTGTTCTCCAGCGGGTTCACAAAGAAGTCGATCACAATGACGGGCACTTTGGCGGCAGTCAGGCGCTGGATCAGGGCCGAGTCGCGTGTGTCCTGGCCGGGAGTCAGGCCCGCAAAGGCGGCCGTCAGCACGACCAGATCCGGACGCAGGGCCAGGGCCTGTTCGATCGAGAAGGTGTCTGCCGTATGGCGACCCACAATAGGGATACTGGCCAGTTGCGGGTAGCGCTTCAGATAGGTCTTGTACTCGTTGGAGAAGGAGGTTTTGAACTCGTCCGACCAGCCTGCAATCAGGTTTGCTGGCTCGGGGTGGACCAAAGCCAGTACCGGGAAGTGACGTGCCTGAGTCAGCACAATGCGTTTGGCGGGGCCAGGCAGGGTAACGGTACGACCCATGGCATCAGTAACTTCGATGGGCTGGGCCTGCACGCCCAAAGGCAAGAGCAAGGTCAGCGACAGCAGCAGGTGGCGCAGGATGTTCATGGGTTCTCCGAAGGTCACAGCACAGGCTCTTGCAGCCCGTCGATAATGATTTGTAAGGTGCCCTGCGAGCAGCTTTCCACGCGGGCACGGACGCCATAAGCCTGGGCCAGCGAGTTGGGGGTAATCACCTTGGCTGGCTCGCCTTGCGCTAGCAGACCACCGCCTTCAATCATCAGCGCATAGTCACTATGGCGCAGAGCTACGTTCAGGTCATGCAGCACGATCAGGGTGATCAGATTGTTGTCGTGGGTTTCCTGGGCCAGCAAGTCCATTACGTGGAATTGATAGTTCAGGTCCAGAGCCGACAAGGGTTCGTCCAGCAGCAGCAGGGTAGGCTTGCGTATCAGGGCTTGCGCCAGGCCCACCAGCTGTTTCTGACCGCCCGAAAGCTGGTCCAGATAGTGCATGGACAAGTGCGCAATGCCCAGGCGTTGCAGGATGTGCATGATGTGCTCATGATCCACATCGCGGGCGTGGCCACCAGGGGCCGAGGCATTGGCCGCCACCAGTACGGATTCAAACACACGCAGGTGGACCGAGGCGGGCAGGGATTGGGGCAGGTACACCACTTTTTGGGCGCGCTGCTCGAAGCTGACGCCGCTCAGCTCCTGACCGTCCAGCAGGATCTCGCCGGTGGTGGGCTTGAGCAGCCCCGCCAGGGACTTGAGCAGAGTGGATTTGCCGCTACCATTGGGGCCCAGCAAAGCCACCAGCTGACCGGGCTGCAAAGGCTCGATGGTCAACTTGGACAGAATTTCGCGTTTGCCGTAAGACAGGCTCAGATCGTGGACTTCAAGCATGGTTCACTTTATTTGGCGTCGCAGCACAACGCCCAGGAAGAAGGGCACACCCACCAGCGAGGTGACGATGCCGACCGGAATAATGATGCCGGGCACAATGTTTTTCGAGGCAATCGAGGCCAGCGACAGAATCACCCCACCGACCAGTGCACTGCCGGGCAGGTAGAAACGGTGATCTTCACCAAACAGGCGGCGGGCAATATGCGGCGCAATCAGGCCCACAAAGCCGATGGTGCCCACAAAGGATACGGCCAGTGCGGCCAGCAAGCTGATACGCAGCAAGGACACCAGGCGCAGGCGTGAGACATTGATACCAAAGCTGGTGGCGCGGTCTTCACCCAGACGCAGGGCGGTCAGTTTCCAGGTATCACGCAGCGACAGCGGCAGAATCAGCGCAAACACCGCCAGCATGATGCCGACCTTGCCCCAGGAGGAGCGCGACAGGCTGCCCATGGTCCAGAACACCAGCCCTTGCAGGGCTTCGGCGCTGGCCACAAACTGCACCAGCGAAACCAGTGCATTGAAGGAGAACACCAGCGCAATGCCAAACAGCACCAGATTGGCGGTGCTCATGGCGCCCCAGCGGGCGACCGCGTCCAGCAGCATGGCGGACAGCAGGGCGAAAATAAAGGCATTGGCGGCAATGGTCCAGGCTTGCGGAATGCCGGGAATCGACAGGTCCAGCACAATGGCCAGGGACGCGCCAAACGCCGCTGCCGAGGAAATCCCCAAGGTAAAGGGGCTGGCCAGTGGGTTATTCAGAATGGTCTGCATTTCCGCACCGGACAGGCCGAGTGCCAAACCAATGGCCATGGCCATCAAGGCATAAGGCAGGCGGATTTCCCAGACGATAACGCGGGTGGTCGGGTCGGACTGTTCCGGGTTGAACAGCGCATGGCTCAGTTCTCCCAGGCTAAGACCCGAGGGCCCCAACATGAAGTCGGCCACAATCGAGGCCAGAATCACAAGAACCAGGGCCCCAACCAGGAGCCAGCGACGTCTGAGGATGTGTTGATAGTCGGCCAGCGCAGGAGCCGGAACAGCAGATGTGGACATTAAGTGTCTGAATGATAACCGTTTACATAGAAAGAAAGTATAGTTCATCAGCCGGGCTTTGGCGTCCTTACCGCGATTCTTTTATGCAGCTTGAACATTTGGATTTTCTTTCCCCATTGGGCCGACAGTATCGTCTGACTTTGGCCTGGCCGGACGTGCCAGCGCCTGCGCAGGGCTGGCCATTGCTGTGTGTGCTTGATCTACCGCAATTTGAAGCGGTGTTGGCCACCTTTGAAAAGCAGGCTCCACAAGCCTGTGCCGTGCTGGGGATAGGTTATGGCGCGGAGGTCTGGCGCGATCAGGACTTCACCCCCGCGCTCAATGGAGAAGCGGGCCACGCGCCAGATTTTCTGGCCATGATGCAGGACGTTTTCTTGCCCTGGGCCTACGCACAGGCGCCTTTGAATGCGCAGCGGCGTTTGCTCTGCGGCCATTCCCTGGGTGGCCTGTTTGCCTTGCATCTGCTGTATCAACAGCCAGAATTGTTCGATGCACTGGTGGTGTCCAGCCCCTCGGTCTGGTGGGGGGAGGGCTATCTGGCTCGACTGCTGGCCCAACCCTTGCCCAAAGCCGCTATGACGATGCCCGTACAGTTCTCCGTTGGCGAGTTCGAGCAAAGCCTGGGCCCGGCAGAAGAAGCCATGCCTGAGGACAAGCGCGAGCTGCGTCGTTTACGTTTGCAAGAGCGCCGCATGGTGGATGGCACCCGCGAACTGGCGCAGGCTTTGGCGCAGCAACAAGGTGGTGAGCCGCGTTTTCGCATCGTGCCGGGTTGTAATCACAGCCAGTCCGGTTTGGCTGCTTTGCCGCAAGCTTGTCTGGAATGGTTGGCTGAGTAGTCCTGTGTCTTCTTGCCCACAAAGACGTGCAGCACGGTGATTGCCTGTATCCTCTGAACGTCCCCGAGCAGACCCGTATAATGCTGCTCATGCTTGCTTGAACCGGCTTGTCTGCCTTTCTCGTTCTCTTCTTCCCGTATTTTCAGGTCCCCGCCCTATGGCTGCGCGTCGCGCTTCGTCTGTTTCCGATTCTCCCGTTCCCACTCAAGCGGGCTTGCTGCTCCATCCTCAATGGCTGGATTACCCTCGTCTGGAAGGTGTGGCTCGTCAGGTCGCCAAGAAAGCGCGTTTTCAGGACCGGGCAGGCATACGGCGCGTGTGGCTGAAAGCCTGGCGCTTGCCGCAGGACGCCGCCTTTTTCAATCAGATCATCGCTGCCGAACTGGGTTTGAAGGATGCGGACCAGCGTTTACAGTCCCAAGGTGTGCCCGAGGTCGTGATTCGTACCCTGCGCCTGCTGTATCAAATGAGCGTGGACAAGCTGGAAGCGGATATTTATGAAGCCTTGCGTGAGCAACTGCTTGAACAGCGCGCTCAATTGGCCGGAGCGATAGCCTCCCAGTCCTTGCCTTTAAGCGAGAACTGGCCCGAAGCCGAGCGCGGCCCGCGCTTGCAGGCTTTAGTGCAGGCCTGGCAGTCCATGCCTTTGGCGCAGACCTATTTGTGGCAGTTACAGGCCGAACAGCGCGATCGCGAGCAACGCAGTCAGCGCTGGGAGCAGGCCCAAAAAGAACGTGAACAAGCGCGTCAAAAAGAACAAAACGACAAACAGCGCAAGTTCAATCAGGCCCAGGAGCGTTTGACAGCCTGGCTGAAAGAGCAAGGTTGCGAGCCGCAACGCATCACCCTGGAGGCCTTCGAGGGCCTGCAAGCCGGGGAACCTGCCCATTGGTTCATGACCGTGTATGGCCGCAATGCCAGTGCCGCTGTCTTGACCCAGGAGTTCAAGCTGGATGCCGAGCAGCAGGAGTTTTTGCTGCAGGCTCAAGCCCAACGCCAGGAGCGTCAGAGAGAGCAACGACAGCAGCGTTGGGCTTGGGAGCAGGAGTGCATAGGGTCGGAAGAAACGATGGCCTTGCTGGGCATTACTCGTCAGGAATACGAGCTATGGCTGGCTGATCGCCGTTTGCCCAGTACCAAACTGGAAGTGCGTGGCGGAGCCGCTGGCGGCCGTGACCGTGTTGCCCATCACCCGGATTTATTGGCAGCGATTGATCAAAGCCAGATTGAGCAATGGCGCGAGCAATACGCCAGCAGCTTGAGCAATCGTGAACGTGCGCAGTACCAGCGAGCGGCTGACCGTGCGCGTACACAATGGCGTCAGCAACAAGTGCTGAACCAGATCAAGAAGCAAGAAGCGTGCGATTACGAAATTGACCCGGAAGATCCATTGCGCCTGTGGTGGCACAAGGATTTGTGGCTGGCGGTGAATGTGCCCGTAGCGGGCGAGCGTCAGCATTGGCGCGCCAATGTGCGTATGCAGGCTGCCGTGCCTTTGCCACGTACCGGCTCGGAGCTGGATCGATTGCCCGCTCGTGTTTCAGTCTTGTTCAACACGGCAGCTCAAAACCGTCTGTCCCAGCGTCTGGAAGATTCGCTGGATGCGTTTTTGCAAACCCAGCGCCCCCTGATTGATGGCTCGTCCTTTCTGGAACTGGCCAAAGCCTTGCGCATGGCTCTGGAAGAGGGCATCGAGCAAAAAGAAATCGAGGCCGGGGATTTTGAAAAGCGTCTGCTCAATGGCCCGGTGCGCCGCATCCTGGAAAGTGTGGAGCAGCAGCGCGCTCAAGATTTGATGCGCCTGGGCGACTTCCCGGAAATGTTCAGCCTGGCCCGAGGCATCCGCCGCCATCTGGTGTTCCGTTTGGGCCCGACCAATTCGGGCAAGACGCACGAGGCCCTGGAAGCTTTGATGGAAGCCCGATCCGGCGTGTATCTGGCCCCACTGCGACTGCTGGCCATGGAAGTGCGCGATCGCCTGATGAATGCTGGTATCCCTTGCAATCTGGTGACGGGCGAAGAGCGCGTGATGGTGCCCGGTGCCCAGCACACCGCCTGCACGGTCGAGATGATGGACCCCACGATGGAAGTGCGTGTGGCCGTCCTGGACGAGATTCAAATGTTGCAAGACGAGCAGCGCGGTTGGGCCTGGACGGCAGCCCTGGTCGGTGTTCCGGCCCGTACCCTGTTTGTCTGTGGTGATGCTTCCGTCCTGCGTCCGTGCGAGCGTCTGGTGCGCTCCATGGAAGAGACCATGGAGCTGGAATTTACCGAACGCAAAACTCCCCTGGAGGTCATGCCTTACCCAGTGGAGCCGCCACGAGCAACAGGCAAGCAAGGGCGTCATAAAGCGCCGTGGCGGGGGCGCAAAGATCGTCAGCGTGAAGCTCAGGGTGTTTCCAAAGGCGACGCGGTGGTGGCCTTTACCCGTAAGGACGTACTGACGCTCAGTGCTCGTTACCGCGCCCAAGGCTGGAAAGTCGCCACCATTTACGGCGCGCTGGCTCCGGAAGTGCGCCGCACCGAGTCCGAGCGCTTTTCCCAAGGCGAGGCCGATGTGCTGGTAGCCACCGATGCGATTGGCATGGGCTTGAACCTGCCGATTCGCCGCGTCCTGTTCTCTACGGTTCACAAGTTTGACGGCCGCTCCATGCGAGCCTTGAACGCAACCGAAGTGCGCCAGATTGCCGGACGGGCAGGCCGCTATGGCTTGTACCCCAAAGGCTATGTGGGGGCGATGGACAAGCAGGATCTGAACCATATTCGTACCCAATTGCAAAGCGACGCCCCCAGCGTGGATTTGCGCTTGCCCATTGCACCCAGCCCCGAGCACGTGCAGGCGCTGGCCTCTTTACTGGATAACAACAATATCGGCGCTGTGTTGCAGTACTTTGCGCAGAAAGTGGCTTCCGATAGCCCCTTGTTTCAGACAGCGGGCTTGAAAGACGCCATCGAGCTGGGCTTTTGTGTAGACCGCCTGGCTCCCAAGCTGGATTTGCGCGAGAAGTTCACCTTTGCCTGCGCGCCGGTGTCCGTGGATAAGGATACGGAGCTGGATTACTTCAAGCGTTGCCTGTCTGCCTATGTGGCACAACGCCCCATGGCCTTGCCACCGGCGCCGTCCTGGCTGAAATCCGCCAGCCCCTCCCGCCTGGAAGACGCCGAATTGCTCAGCAAGCAGATCAGCCTTTATGCCTGGTTCAGCATGAAGTTCCCGCAAGTGTTTGACCAAGGCCCGTGGTTGCCGGAAGTGCGCTCCCTGGTCAGCCGCTTTATTGAGCGCAGCCTGCTGCATCAAAGCGGTTTCGGACAGACCAGCCGCGAGGCTTTTGGTACGCCGTCGCCGAGCAGACGCTGATCTTTTTTTCAGACAAGTGGCTACCGGGCCAGCTAGCATGAAAGCGGCTTGGCTCGATCCGCTTTATATCGTTTGATACACTGTGCACCGTGCGGATGTGTCCGTACGGTCCGGTTAAGGGGTACCATGCCCCTATCCCTGCGCTGATTCTGGCGCCCTCCCTGTTTTCCAAAGCTATCTATGAATTACCGCAAGCTGACCTTGGTGTTGGCGGCGTTGGCGATGCTGGGGCCTTTTGCTACCGATGCCTATCTGCCGTCATTTCACCGTATCGGTGTTGAATTTTCCGTTGACCAGTCAATGGTTCAGCAGACCTTAAGTCTGTATCTGTTTGGTTTTGCCTTCATGAGCCTGTTCTGGGGCATGTTGTCCGACAGCTTCGGGCGGCGTCCCGTGATTCTGGCCTCCCTGATCCTGTTCCTGATCGGGTCCGTGGGCTCGGCGCTGGCCCCCAGCTTTTCCTGGCTGTTGTTCTTCCGTTTGATCCAGGGCTGTTCGGCAGGTGCCGGGCGTGTCGTCGGTCAGGCCCTGGCGCGCGACTGTGTACAAGGGGTGCAAGCTCAGCGCTTGTTTGCCCACATCACGATGGTCTTCAGTCTGGCCCCGGCGCTTGCACCGGTCATGGGCGGCTATTTAAGTAGTTATTCGGGCTGGCGCTCGGTGTTCTGGATGCTGACGGTGCTCAGTATTGCCCTGATTGCGCTGTGCTGGCGGCAACTGCCTGAAACCTTGCCCGTGGCCTCGCGCCAGCCCTTGAAGCTGTGGGTGATTCTGGCCAATTACGCACGGGCCTTGAGCAATGGCCGCTTCGTGCTGGCGATCTCCGCCATTGCCTGTGCGTTTGGCGGCTTTGCCTTGTACATTTCGTCGGCGGCCAGCTTTGTGATTGATGTGCTGGGTCTGACAGAAACCGCCTTTGCCTGGCTGTTCCTGCCCTTCATTGGCGGTATGTTGGGTGGCTCCATCCTGAATGCCCGCTTTGCTGAAAAGCTGGCCCCGGCACGCATGATTCGTCTGGGCCTGTCCATCATGCTGGCTGGCGCCACCTTCAATACCGTGTACAACCTCCTGTTCCAGGCAGAGGTGCCGTGGGCCGTGATGCCTATTTTTGTGTACGCCTTTGGCATGTCCATGGCCTTGCCGGGCATGACGGTGGTGACCTTGGGCACCTTCCCCACCATGCGCGGCCTGGCTTCCTCGGTACAAAGTGCCTGGCAAATGCTTTTGTTCGCCACCGTTTCCGGTGTGGTGGCTCCGCTGCTGTTCGATAGCGGCTTGTTGTTGGCCTTGGGCATGTTGTCGGCGGCTGCCTTGTCGGCCGGGTTCTGGTGGTGCAGCCAGTTCCGTTCCAAATCGACCGAGGCGTCCGCTTAAGCGACATCAAGATCGGGTGCTGTTGTCAGCGCCAGCGCGTTGAGTCAGACTTGGATTGTTTTCCTGAGCGCCACTTTGATCTGCAGTGGCGCTTTTGCTTTCAGCCGCCGCAGCTACGGAAGGCGTAAACCATTGCACCAGGCCCATACCAGCCAAAATCAGCAGCACGCCTAGAATGCGTCCCATATGTACCGGGCGTGGTGTCAGACCCATCAAACCGTAGTGGTCGATCAGCATGGAGCTGAGCATTTGCCCGGCCACCACACAGACAATAAAGCTGGCGGCGCCCATGCGTGGCGTCAGAATCAGGGCGGCGCTGATGTAAATGACCCCGCCAACGCCACCCGTCCATACCCACCAGGGGGCATGCGCCAGTTGCGCGGTCAGGGGAGCGGGGGCGCGCATCAGCCAGATTGTGGGCAGCACCAGAGCCGCACTGATACAGAGCGACACCAGTGTGGCCCAGAGCGGATGCCCCAGGACCTTACCCAGAACGGCATTGCTGGCAGCTTGAAACGGCACGGCCGAACCGGCAAAGACAGCCACCAACATACTGAACAAAGCGGGACCGGGCATGAGCGTATCTCCATAAGAATCAAAGCTCTATCTTGCACTATTCGCAATTCTTATTGAAATTAATAGTGTGCACAGTCATTATTCGTTCTATGGATGAACTGCGCCGTATAGACCTGAATTTGATGCTGAGCCTGCATGCCTTGTTGACCGAGCAGCATGTGACGCGGGCTGCCCAGCGCCTGCACAAAAGCCAGCCTGCCGTCAGTCATGCCTTGGCTCATTTGCGCCAGGTGTTCAACGATCCTTTGTTGATACGCCGCGGTTCCCGCTTGGAGCTGACCGCGCTGGCCTTGCAGTTGCAGCGTCCTCTGGAGCAGGCTTTGCAGCAGCTCAATGGCCTGCTGGATGCGGGTGGCTTTGATCCAGCCAGTGAACAACGTGAATTTCGCTTGGCCATGTCGGATTACGGCGCGCAAATTGTCTTGCCACCGTTGATGCGCCGCCTGCGTCGTGACGCACCGGGTATTCGGCTGGCGGTCAGCCAGGCCAGCCGGGAAGCCATGCAGGGTCAGCTGCGGGATGGCGAGATTGATCTGGCCTTGAGCGTGTTCTCGGAAATTCCGGCCGGCTTGCAGGCGCAGACCTTGTTTGAGGAACACCTGATCTGCATTGCGGATCGGGCCAGTCTGAGCGGCGGGCAAGCCCCTGCTTTGGAAGAGTGGTTGCAGCGCCCGCATGTGTTGCTGGCCATGCGTCCGGGAGGGGAAAGTGAGGTCGACAACGTCCTGAATCGGCTCGGTCTTAAACGGCAGATTGCCTTGTCCTTGCCGCATTGGAGTGCGGCTGCCCAAGTCCTGGCGGGCACGGACCTGATTTTGACGGTGTCCAGCCGCAGTGCCGAGCACTTGCGCGAACAGGCTGAACTGGTGTTTTTCCAGCCTCCTCTGCCCATTCCCTCGGTCTTGTTTCAGCAAGTCTGGCATAGCCGTCGCCACGCGGACCCGGCTCATGTCTGGCTGCGCCAGCAGTTGATGCAGTGCTGTTAAAGCCCGTCTTTACTCTTTATGACGGGCTATGGCTTGACGATAGGGCCTGCAGTTTCCGACAATTTATGTTTACTTTTGAATTCTCGTTTTTATCCGTTTAAACGGCTGGATAAAACGTTTTGGATTGCGTTTGTCAGTCCCTGTGTAGTGCTTTTTGAATTGATTGTTGATGAACCCTGCTAATGCCTTGAATCTGGATGAAGACACCTTGCACAAGGAGGCACGAGCCTGGGTCAGCCGCCTGAAAACGTCCTCGCTGACCTCTCGTCAGGCTCGGGAGCTGCGCCGCTGGTGTGGGCGCAGTCCTTCTCATGCATCCGCTTTTGCGCACGCGCGCGAAATGTGGGATGCCATGCCCCAAGATCGTGAAGATTGGCTGCGCGAAGCCAAGTTGATGAAAAAACGTGGCCACCAGCCTTTTCGTCGCGCCCTGCTGGGCGGTTTGCTGCTGGGTGGTGGCCTGTATCTGGTCGCCAAGCCTCCTATGCAGTTGTGGCCTTCCTTGGCTGATTTGCGTGCTGACTATCGCACGGGTGCGGGCGAGCAGCGGCGCGTGCAGTTGCTGGACCATGTCTGGCTGGATATGAATACGCGCAGTCGCCTGAACGTCGGTGACGACCCGCATCTGGGGCGAATTGTGGCTTTGCTGGATGGGGAAGTGGAAGTGCGACAGTCCGAGCGCTCGGCCTCGGTGTGTACGGTGTTTGCGGGTGCTGGCTCCATTCAGACCTTTAATGGCCGTACCAATATCCGCTATCTGGATGGCAAAACCGAAGTCACCTGTTTGTCCGGCAGTGCGCAGGTGGATTTTGGTGGACAGGGATATCGGCTGGCGGCTGGTGAGCAGTTGGTGTATGGACGCCATGCGATCAGCTCGGTGCAGACAGTTGCGGCGGAGGACTTCCCGTCCTGGCGTCAGGGCCGTCTGACTTTTCATGAGCAGCCTTTGTCGCAGGTGCTGGCCGAGCTGAACCGCTATTGGTCAGGACATCTGATTTTGCGAGACGCCACGTTAGGCCCTGTCTTGGTCAGCTTTGCCGTCAGTCTGGATAATCTGCCTGAGGCGCTGGACATTTTGCAGCAGTTATATGGCGTGGCGGTGACGCGCTTGCCTGGCGGAATCGCTCTTTTAAGCCGAGCCTGATTGAAAAAGGCCCGCTGTGAAGCGGGCCTTTTCTTTTACTCTTGTGTCTGCTCGGGTTCCTGCAAGCGGCTGACGTGTACCGTTGCAATACGACGTTGGCTGACTTCGGTAATCTCGAAGCGCAGGCCGTCTGCCTCAACGACCGTCCCTACCGTGGGCAGGGAGTCCAGACGCTCCAGCAAAAAGCCGGCCACGGAATTGAAGCTGCTGTCTTTCAAAAGCAGGTCGTCCGCTTCCACGGCTTGGGCCAGCAAGAGCAGGTCTATGCTGCCATCCACTTGCCACAGATTGGGGCCAATCTGCTGAATGGCAGGTTGTTCGTCCTCGTCGGGGAACTCGCCGGCAATGGCCTCCAGAATGTCGATGGGGGTCAGCAGGCCTTCAATCGCGCCGTACTCGTCCGTTACCAGCACGAACTGGCCATTGGACTGCTTCAACATGGCAATCGCACTGAGTACATCGGTGTGTTCGTGCACGATGATGGGCTCACGCAGATCCGGCCACAGTTTGACCTGCGGGTAGTCGTCCAGATCGGCCAGCAAATCCTTGGCGCGAGCCACACCCACCACCTGGTCCAGATCGCCCTGACACACCGGCAAGAAGCTGTGCGGGGTAGAGCGCAGTTGCTGGCGCAAGGTGTCGGCGGAGTCCTCGATATTGAGCCAGGTAATTTCCTGACGAGGCGTCATCAAGGAGCGAATCGGGCGTTCGGCCAGGCTGAGCACACCGCTGACCATATTGCGTTCTTCGGTGCGGAATGCCTGTTCGTCCAGTTCCAGCTGACCCTCGTTGCCGTTGTCGTCCTTGTCTTCATTCTTGCGGTTGCTCAGCATGCGCAGTACGGCTTCCGCAGTACGGTCACGCAAAGGACGGCGTGACTGCGAGCGCTGCAGGCTGCGGCGGGCAATCTGGTTGAAGAACTCGATGAGGATGGAGAAACCAATGGCCGCGTACAGATAGCCCTTGGGGATCTTGAAGCCCAGGCCTTCGGCGGTCAGCGTCAGACCGATCATCAGCAAGAAGCTCAAGCACAGCACCACCACGGTGGGGTGGTTGTTCACGAAGGTGGTCAGTGGCTTGGAGGCCCAGATCATCAGCGCAATCGAGATAATGACGGCTGCCATCATGACGGGCAGTTGATCCACCATCCCCACGGCAGTAATCACCGCGTCCAGCGAGAACACGGCATCCAGCACCACAATTTGGGCTACCACGACACCAAAGCTGGCATAGGCCTTGTTGGTGCTGGAGTGATGATCGCCACCTTCCAGACGTTCATGCAGTTCGCTGGTGGCCTTGAACAGCAGGAACAGACCGCCCAGCAGCAGGATCAGGTCGCGCCCGGAGAAGCTGAGCGGGCCAATGGAGAACAGTGGCGTGGTCAGGGTGACCAGCCAGGAGACGATAGTAAGCAGACCCAGGCGCATGATCAGCGCCAGCGACAGGCCGATCAGGCGAGCACGGTCGCGCTGATGCGGGGGCAGTTTATCGGCCAGAATCGCGATAAAGATCAGGTTGTCGATGCCGAGAACAATCTCCAGCACCACCAGAGTTAATAAGCCGACCCAGATGCTGGGATCGAGTAGCCATTCCATGATGTTGTCCTGTTAGACAGATAAATAAGTGCAAAAAAGCAAAGAAGCAGGGCGCCGCGCCGCGGCGCGTCAGGCGTCAGACGCGGGGCGGGCGGTGCTCCGGGGCAAATTCGCAGCAAATTGCTGGCAGGCAATAGGTCGGACAAGCCGATGGCCAGGCATGCAGCCAAAAAGACTGAACCGGGCAGGGCAAGGGGGTATCCGCGTGATCGGCGTACTGTTGCATGGGCGTGTGCGCCAAAATGGCGCTGAGCTGATGCAGAGGATGATCGGCGGATGAGACACGGCGTTCCGCAGACTCGGCTGCATCGGATTCGTGTTGAGCGAATAAAGCCGATTGACCACCTTGCACGGTTGCGTGGTAGTGGGAGCTGTAAGCCTGCAGGGGAAGAATAAGAAGCAAGACGACGACGAACCAGCGTCTCATAGTGTCTAAGGGAAGTCGATGACGGTTCAGTATATCGTATGCGGGCTGGCTCAATGCAAGTGTGCTGTGATGATGGATGGTCAGGTCGGGGTGGCAGGGGCCGCCATCGGGGTGCGTGGCAGCTTGGAAATAGGAGAGGGAAAGCTCAGCCCAGGCAGCCAAACCGGCCCTGATCAAAGTCGGCAATTGCCTGGGTAATTTCCTGTTGTGTATTCATCACAAAAGAGCCGTAGGTCAAAACGGGCTCATCAATGGGCTCGCCGCCCAGCAACAGTAGCTGGGTGTCGCTTTGGGCGTTCAGCCGGATAGTCTGGCCTTCCAGGCTTAGCAACACGACCTGAGCGGGGCGCACTCGCGTTTGCTGGTTCACTTGTACTTCGCCGCGTCGCACCAGCAAGCTGGTGTTCCAGCCCTCGGGCACCTGAAAACAGGCTTGATGCCCGGCCTTGATCTGTATGTCCCACAACAGGAGCGGGCTGTGATGCCGGGCCGCGCCGGGCTGGTCCAGGTATTGCCCGGCAATCACTCGTATCTGTCCGGCCTGATCGGGCAGGGCCAGAACGGGAATGTCTGTGCTGGGCAGAGACTGCTGGCTGGGTGGCAGAGTTTTCGCACAAGCAGGCAGGTTGATCCATAGCTGCACCATTTCCCAAGTACCACCCTGACGGGCGAACGGCTCGGAGTGGCTGGCCTGATACAGCAGGCCGGAGGCCGCACTTAGCCATTGCACATCGCCCGGACCCAGAATGCCGCTATGACCGCTGGAGTCGCGATGCTCCAGCTCGCCCTGATACACCAGCGTGACGGTTTCAAAGCCGCGCTGCGGGGAGCCATGTACCTTGTGGCGACGGCTACGGGCCGGGTAGGGGGTGGGAGCGGCATAATTCAAGTGCAGAAAGGGGCTGTGCCGGTCCGCGTGGTCCTGATGGCTGAACAAGGTACGCGCCGCCAGGCCATCGTCACCCGCCAAAGAGGGGCATGGACTGAGGATGCTGACGACCTTTTTCATGGCATGGATTCCGATTGAAAGCGCATGCCTTCAAGGATAGGGGCGAAACCCCGCTATGATTAGCCCCCGCTATTGCAAAACTGTATTGCTTGGGCGGGCTGGACGAATGTGAGCAATTAGTAACCAAATTAACAAACGTAATCTTCCTGACCGCGCTAGCATTAGCGCACTTTGTTACGTAGAGAGTGGAATGGGGCAGGCTTTTCAGGCCTTGAGCGTCTGGCAGGTAATGGGCGTGGGCTTATTGTTCTTCGGCGGCATTTATGTGCTGTTTGCACTAGGCACCTTGGCGCTGACACATTGGCTTTTACCTGCCTTGGGTTGGGGACGCCCCCTGGACACGCGCCCTTTGCGTCCTGGCCAACTGCGCCGGGAACTGAAGCAATCCGGTACGGCCATTCTGATTTTTGGCACCGGCATGATTTTTCCCTGGGGTTTTTTGCAGCTAGGCTGGGCGCATTTGACGCCTGATGCCAGCGCGACCCGTATTGTTCTGGAAATTCTGGCTCTGGTGATCTGGAACGACGTGCATTTCTGGATCAATCACCGTCTCTTGCATACCCGCTGGTTGCGCCGTTATCACGGCCCGCACCATTCTTCCGTTGTGGTGACGCCGTTCTCCACCTACAGTTTCCACCCGCTGGAGTCGATCATGCTGGGCAATGTGATTTTGCTGCCCATGGTCGTGCATGACTTCAGTTTCTGGTCGCTCTTGTCCGTGCCCTTGTTCAGCCTGTTTTTCAACAGCATCGGCCACTCCAATTACGACTTTTTCCCCCAAGTCTCCAGCCGCCATTGGCTGGCGGCCAGCCGTCGTCACCAACGCCATCACGCGCAGTACAACGGCAATTACGGTTTTCAATTCAGCTTTATGGATCGCCTGTTTGGCACCCGCTTGCCCGATCGCCCCGAGGAGGCGCGGGGATGAGCGCTGCGTGGCGTTTGCGTCAGCCGCGCGATTGGCAAAGCCTGCTGTACCTGATTGCCTATCCTGTGCTGGTGGTCGCGCTTTGGCGGGGCGGCTTCTCCTGGATTCTGTACGGCTTGCTGCTGTTCCTGACGCTGGGCGTTGGCGTCATCAACCACAACCATCATCATCTGCGCATGTGGCGGGGGCGTATCCCCAATCGCTTGACGGATTTCTGGCTGACCTTGGTACAGGGCCACCCCGCTTGCGTGTTCTGGCCTGCGCATGGGCGCAATCACCATCGCTATAAACATGGTGAAAAAGATGTGGCCCGCACCTACCGTTTCTGGCGGGGCGATACCAACGACACGCTGGGCTGGTTGATGCACCCTTTTGAGGCCGTACCTGCGCTGTACCCCATGATTTTTGGCTGGCTGGGTAGCCTGCGCCGTCATTGGCCGGGCGTCTGGGCCTATTGCATGGCGCAGTACGGCGTGTGGCTGGGAAGCTGGGCGCTGGCCCTGGCGCTGGACCCGGTAAAAGGCTTTTTGTACGTGATCCTGCCGCAGCTGCACGGTTTGCACTGGCTGCTGACCACGAATTATCTGCAACATGCCCATGCTGATGGCAGTCATGAGGGCCGTCATGGCGAGCAACTGGCCTATGCCCGCAATTTCGAGGGCCTGGTCAATCCCTTGCTCTTTAATATCGGCCTGCATGTGGCCCACCATGAGCATTCTCGCGCGCACTGGTCCGAGCTGACCCGGCTGCACGACACCGAATACCGAGCCCGCACCCCGGACGCCTTGAACGAAGGGGGGCTGGTGCCTTATATGCTGCGTGTTTTTGTGCTGGGCCTATTTGTGCCCCGCTACCGCAGTCAATCCTTGAACGCCGTGGGCCAGACGGAGCGTCGGCGTGATTCCGTGTAATCAGGAGTATTTCTATGCCCGTGGCCTTTGAGCACGTTGTTATCCATCAGGCCCAGTGGTTTATGCCCGGAGAGCCGGTCGATAACACCGCAATGGATAACTTTATTGCCCCTTTGAACCGTATTTCGGGGCGCATCAAGCAACGCATTCTGGCCGAGAACGGTATTCAGCAGCGCTACTACGCCATTGGTGAAGATGGCAGCACGCGCTGGAGCAATACGGCCATGGCCGCTAATGCCGTGCGTGCGTGCCTGGAGCAGGCGGGTTTGAGCATGGCTGACGTGAGCTTGCTGGCCAGCGGCTCCTCAGGCGGGGATTTGTTGATGCCCGGCTTTGCCAATGCCATTCAAGGTGAGTTGGCCGCTCCTCCACTGGAGGTGCATTCGGTCCACGGAATTTGCGCCGCTGGCGTGACCGCCTTGCAGGCCGTTGCCCAGGGGATCGAGCTGGGTGCGCACCGTCACGGCATGGCCGTGGCCAGTGAAATGCCATCGCGCTTGTTCCGCCGATCGCGTTTTGCGTCGCAGGACTATCAGGCGGACTTCGATGCGCACTTCCTGCGCTGGATGCTGTCCGATGGGGCGGGTGCCGCTTTGCTTAGCCATCAAGATCAGGTGCTGCCCACCACTCAGCCCGGTGTTCGTTTGCGCCTGCGCTGGATTCATCAAAAATCATTCTCCGGTGACTACCCCGTTTGCATGCAGTTAGGTGCCGCACGTGACTCCACACGCAGCCACCTGGATTACGATTCCTGGGCCGACGCCGAGCAGGCCGGTGCCTTGTCCCTGCGCCAGGATATTCGCCTGCTGCCGCACTTGTTCGACATCGGCATTCACGAGTACGTGAAACTGGTGCGTGATGGCTGGGTAGACCCCGAGCGCATCAGCCACTTTCTGTGCCATTACTCCTCCGAAAAATTCATCCCTGTGGTGGCAGATTTGCTGGAACAGGCTGGTCTGGGCATTCCTGCCGAGCGCTGGTACAGCAATCTGCGCTGGCGCGGCAATACGGGCGCAGCGTCCATTCTGATCATGCTGGCCGAGTTCATGCGCGACCGGACCTTGACGCCCGGCGAGCAAATCCTGTGCTACGTGCCCGAGTCAGGCCGCTTCATGACGGCCTACATGCTGCTGGAAGTAGAAGCCTGCGATGCACCAGCCCCGGCTGTGTCTTACCCGTCTGCCAAACAGTCGGCTCCGGCCTCGGTGGATCAGGTGGATATTGCCCCTCCGCATGACCCGGCCACAGCCCCGCAAGGTTTGCGCGATCTGCTGACGCAATTGGCGCCCATCTGGCACGACTATCGCTCCCAAGTGTGGCGTACGCCCTTGCTGCGCAGCCTGCACGACGGTTCGATCCGCATGCAGGATTATCAAAAGTGGATGGCAGACTGGATTCCCCAGGTACGTGAAGGCGCCAAGTGGATGCGCGAAGCGTGCGATTCCCTGTCGCCCACCTATGCTCCGTTAGCCGAGCTGATTCGCTTGCACGCCGGCGAAGAACAGGACGACTTCAAGATTCTGTTCGAGGACTATCAGCATGCCGGTGGCACCGCGACCGAGATCGAGCAGCTGAGCCGTAATCCCGGCGGTCAGGCGCTGAACGCTTACTTGCATGCCCTGGCGGCCAGCCAGGACCCGATTGGTTTGCTGGGTGCGATTTACATTATTGAGGGCACCGGCCAGCGCATTGTTCCTGCCTTGTTACCGCTACTGAAATCCTCGCTGTCGCTCGAACCGAATATGTACCGTTTCCTGCACTACCATGGCATGAACGACGAGCATCACCTGGCCCGCTGGCTGGTGGCCGTTGAACTGGCTCTGGATTGTGATGAAACAGGCCGCGCCGAGCAGATTATTATTGAAACCGCGCGTCGTACCGCCGCCCTGTACCTGATGCAGTTCCAATACGCGAAAGAGTTTTAAGTCATGGATCAAATCCCGGATTTTTTAAGCAAGCCGCACGACCCGCAGGACCCCAATCCTTGGCGGGCCTTGTATCTGGATCGCAGCACGCCCCTGCCGGATGAAGTGAAGCAGGCTTGGCTGGCCGACTCCAGTTCGTCGTCACGCCAGTATCTGCTGCCATTCCTGCGGCCATTGGCGCGCCTGATGATTATCGTGATTCAGGTCGTTAAAACCTTTTTGCCGCGTAAATGGTCGCATTCGGGGCTGTTGCATCGCATTCTGGTCTGGGGCTTGAAGCGCTTTGTCTCGCCACAGGCCAACTGGTTGATTCTGCGTCACTTCCATTTGGGATCACAGGTGCTGGCCTTTATCGCGGCCAATTCGCCCACCCAGGTGCCGACTACGCCGCTCACCCCCATGAACATCGACGAATTGCGCGATCACACCTTTGTGAAGCACGATTTGAATCTGTTCAATTTCGTGATCCGGCTCAATCAGACCTTGCGGGACAATAATCAGGAAATCGGCCCGCCGGAACGCGTGGATTTCTCCATGATCCAGCCCGTGCCTTTGGCGCTGGACGATATGCCGCAAGGCCCGCTGAACAAGATGGATCTGCAAAGTGCCATCGAACTGTTCACACCCCTGTACCAGTTGCTGCTGACTGATAACGACTTCTGGCGTGCGGCCAATTCCCTGCAGCTGGACGAGACTATCGGGATTTACGCGGCCAAGATTTTGCAGGCACCCGAGCATTTGATTCTGGTGAACAATGGTCACCCCTTGGTGCCCATGTCGACCTTGCGAGCAGGCTACCGCTTGGTGCTGCACGGTCTGTCTACAGAGATGCTGCATAGCTTGCTCAATCAGATGAAGCAGGCGCAAGCGCAGGCAGAGGGGGCTCAAACACCCGATTTGGGGCAGGGCGATAGTTCGATTTCTGCCGAGATGTAAAAACAAAAACGGCTCAATAATGAGCCGTTTTTCTATTGGGCACATGGCCCATTTCCAACCATGCTGTTGGCTACTTTCTGAGACTTAGTTGCGCTTGGTATAGGCCATGTACAGCTCGTGAGCACGGGTTTCAATCGGGCCGTGGGCGTAGTGGCGATCGTCAATGCGATTGCAGTGCAGGACCTTGCCGTTATTGCCGGTGCTAAATACTTCATCGGCATCCAGTACGTCTTGTGGTGTCAGGCTGGCTTCACGTACTTCAATTCCGTCGTCGCGCAGCAGCTGCATGACACGCTGGCGGGTAATGCCGTTCAGGAAGGTGCCGTTCAGCGCCGGGGTCAGGGCGACGCCGTCACGCACAATCCACAGGTTGGCAACAGCAAACTCGGCCACTTTGCCCTTGGAGTCCAGCACGATGGCGTTGTCAAAACCGCGTGCGCTGGCATCACGCAAAATACGCTGGGTGTTGGGATACAGGCAGGAGGCTTTGGCATCGGTAGGAGCCATGGACGGATCAGGGCGCAGGAATTCGCTGAAGGTCGCGCTAAAGCCGCTGTCAGCAGGCAGTGGGGATTCAAAAATATGAATGGCCAGTTGGGTGGTGGCCGGGTCGGGCAACAAGAAGCCGCCGGGTGCGAAATACAGTAGCTTGATGTAGTAGTCCGTAGTGTGAGGCAGCTTTTTCAGGCCCTCGCGCACCAGGTCCACGGTTTGCTGCGGCGTCATCACCGGCTCCATGCCCAGGGTGAGGGCAGAACGGTTCAAGCGCTCGCAGTGCAGGTCCAGATCCGGAGTATGGCCTTGAATAGAACGGGCACCGTCAAAGACCGTGGTGGCCATCCAGAACGCATGGTCGGTCGCGCCAATCAAAGGTGCGCTGGTGCTATTCCATTGACCGTTGGACCACGTGATTTCATTTTTACTCATGGGGCTTTCCTCCTGGTTTTGTTGGGACGTAGTGGCAATTTATCTTGTCGTTGTACTATTTCCAACACACATAATAGAGAGCAAAAAACGACTTGAGGTGGTGTCAGCGTGCTATCTGATATTTACAAAACATATAACTGGACGCTGGCCGAGCTGCATGCTTTCTGCCTGATCTGTGAATGTCAGAACCTGAGTCAGGCCGCGCTGCGTATCGGGATCAGCCAGTCGGCTATTTCCCTGATGGTGCAACGTTGGCGACAGGCGCTGGGTGATCCTTTGTTTGTACGGGCGCGCTATGGTGTGGCACCCACGCAGATCGCCATTGCACTGCGCGAAAAACTGCAACCGTTGCTGGAAGAAGTGGGCATTGCCTTGACGCAAACCCAAGGCTTCAATCCTGCTCAGTCTACGCGTGTTTTCAAGGTCCATATGACGGATATCGGCCAACTGGTTTTTTTGCCGGGGCTGAACAATTTTGTCGCCAAACACGCGCCAGGTATTCGCCTGGTCATCAAGAATCTGGGCTGGGAATCGCTGGAAAGCGGTTTGAGTTCGGGCGAGATTGATCTGGCGATTGGCTCTTTGCCCATGATTAAAGGGCGAGTGCATTCGCGCGTGTTCCGCCACGAGCGTTATGTGACAGCCATGCGCAAAGGCCATCCCCTGGCCAGAAATGAGCTGGATCTGGAAGCCTTTGTGGCGGCTGATCATCTGGCCATTGATGCCACCAGCAGCGGGCATTCTCTGGTGGAAAACGCCCTGCGCTCCCTGGATATGCGGCGCAATATCAGCCTGACGATTCCCCACTATCTGGCTGCGGAGCAGATTCTGGTTAACAGTAATTATTTGCTGACCGTGCCCAATGTGGCCGTCCTGTCTTTCCAGGACCCTGCCGCCTTGTGCATTGTGCCTACGCCGCTGGCTCTGCCCAGCTTTGATGTGCGCGTACATTGGCATGAGCGCAGTCGACAGGACGAAGGCGTGCGCTGGTTGCGCACGGCCATTTCGGATTTGTTCGGGCAGCGCTAAGCCTATCTGGTGATTAGGATGCGGTTTGCACAAGGGCTGCACACGGTTTGCGAAGGCCGTCGTTCAGCACCTTGCCCATTTGGCTATCAAGCAAATTTCAGCACGGCTTCCAGCTCGTGCTCCCCATAGGTGCCGCCTGTCAGCTCAAAACCCAGTTTCGAGTAGAACGCTTCCGGGCTGCCTTCACCTCGGCTATAGCCTAGCCTAATTTCCTTGTAGCCCTGGTACTTCAGATCGTGGATCAGCAGTGCAATTGCTTTGCACCCGAAACCCAGGTTTTGGAAGGGGGCTGCAATCATGAAACGCCATAAAAAGGCACCAGGATACAGAATGCCTTCGTCGTGGTCGGCACCGATATGCAGCATGATAAAGCCCACCAGGGTGTCATCGGCGTAGATGGCACGGAACCAGGCATTCTCGGAAAAGTGCGCCTCTGCAATGGAGGTGCCATTGTCGGCAATCATGCTGCGCTGTGCGGGAGACAGGGTCTCGCTTAGCTCACATACCTCGTAGACGGTTTGCGAGTTGATGCGACGAAAAGAGACGGTGGCGTCTTTGGAAACGGTTTGTTCACTCATATGAATTCAAGGTTTCATGTTCAGCTAAAAGGCGCTCGGTTCAGGCGTGTTTGGACCCGTAGGTGATGCGTCGTAGAACCGCCTCCAGTGGGCCACGTCCCCAGCGCTGGGCGATCAGGCCTGTCAGGCTCATGGCCAGCAAAGCCAGGCCAATGGAGATCAATAGCAGTGCTGCATTGCCAAAGGAGTCAAACAGATCCAGGCCATAGCTGCTGAAAATCAGACCAGCCAGAATGCCTTGGCTGACATAGGCGCTCAGTGAATTGCGGCCCGCCTCAATCAGTACATTGGGCAAGCTGAGCCATTGTCCGCAACGCAGCAGCAGGTACAGATACACCGTTGCTAGCAAGGGCGCGCCGATGGCGATGCTGAACAGACCCGTCAGCCCCATCAGGTTCTCTTCGTTGGTCACGGAGGCGCTAAAGAAGTTGATCGCCAAAGCCAGTGGCAGGAGCCAGGGCAGGGCGCGCCCCAGCTTTTGTTGTCCGGCGCTATGGGCTTCAAAGAAGTTGCTCTTGGCCGCGGCCAAGCCCATCAGCATGGCTCCAAAGGCCAGTGGACCCTGGTACAGAAACAGGAAAACAAAGGACTCCGGCCATTCGCTGATGCGTGCCAGCGTTGCCTCGGAGAAGGCACCGCCCAAGGAGTACACCGGGGCCATGTCTTCGCTACCGGCCAGCAGATAAGCGATCAGTGCCAGGCTGACAATTTCTACCAGCACCATCAACAACGCCACCTTGATCAAGCCGCGCGGGGAGAGCTTGCGTAGCGGCCAGATCAGCACACCCAGCACCGAGTAAAGCAGCAGGATATCGCCGGTAAAAACCAGCGTCGCGTGCAAGCAACCCAGCACGGCCAGGCCGAACATGCGGCGGAAGTAGCGGCTGCTGAGGGGGACGCCAGCACGTTCGGCAGAGCGTGCCTGGATTTCTATACCCCAGCCAAAAATCAGCGAGAACAGCAGGAAGAATTTGCCCTGAAACAGAAATTCGATCAGGAAGGCAGCCATGTGGTCATAGGAGGAGGATGTGGCTGTCGGGCCACTGTCGCTCAGTGCCAGATAGGGCAGGTTCACCACACAAATACCGATCAGGGCAGCGGTGCGAATCAGGTCGATGGAGGAGTTTCGAGAAGCCGTAGACATGGATGTTTATTGATTGAGCGCTTGTTCAATGCCATAATATTGAGCGCTTGCTCAATTTGTCAATAGGGAGGGAAGGTGATGAGTGAAAAAGAAGACAGTGCCACACGAATTCGACAGGCCGCGGTTGAGGTCCTGATGGAAGTTGGTGTTCGTGCCGCCACCACTCGCATGGTGACCGAACGGGCTGGTGTGGGCCGTGGACTGTTGAACCATTACTTTCGCTGGTCCGAACTGCGGGCCGAGGCTTGGGGCGAGATCTTCGATCAGCTCATGGAATGGGAGGCTGCGCAATCTGCAGACCCTCGAGTTCTGATGGAGGACTACCTGAAGACGGCTTTTGAAGAACGCAATCGCATTTATTGGTTTTTGTGGATTGATGCCACTGATCTGGCCAAAACCGATGCAGCCCTGGCCGTAGTGACCACCCGCGTGCATAAAAGAATGCTGGAACAACTGGCCTCTTACCTGAGTCGGGGCACGGAGCAAGGTTTTTGGCAGGTACCCGATGCCCAGGGCACGGCACTGCGTTTATCTGCGATGTATGACGGCTTGGCCAATATGCTGTTGACCGATTTTACGGATCTGAGCCCTGCCCAGGCCGAGCAGCATTTGCGTCATTTATTTTTTCTGGAAACCCGGCCGATTCTGTCCGGCTCACAAGGCTGAGGGTGCAAGGTCCGTCGTATCAAGGAGAAGTTGTTTGAATAATCAGAACAAAAATGTGCCTGTACGGGCACTGGATAGAATCACCACCTTCGAGGATGGCGACCCCAATGAGAATCCCTGGGTGGCAGGCCAGCCTAAAGCAGAGCTGATCGAGGTTCAGGACTACGACGCGAACTGGCCGGTGCTGTATCAGCGCTTGAGTCAGGAAATTCAGGCGGCCCTGGGCAATAAGGCCCTGACTATTGCGCATGTGGGCTCGACCGCGGTGCTCGGTCTGCCTGCCAAGCCTGTGATTGATATTGATGTGCTGGTGGCCGACCCGGAGCAGGAAGAGGACTATGTTCCTGCGTTGAACGCCTTGGGTTATGAGTTGAGCATACGTGAGCGCTCCTGGTATCAGCACCGCATGCTGCGTCAGGAAGAGCCGCGTGTGAATCTGCATGTGTTCGGCCCGGATTGCCCTGAACATATTCGCCATATCCTGTTTCGGGACTGGCTGGGTACGCATCCCGAGGATTTGCAGCGCTATGCTCAGGCCAAAATGCAGGCTAAAGAAGGGGCTGGCAGTGTGCGGGATTACAACCAGCGAAAGCAGGCAGTAGTGCGGAATATTTATCAAAAGATTTTTGCATCGCAGGGACTGTTGTCTTGAGCCTGGCCGGTGTTCTTGTCCCGGCTGCAGCCTTGACGTACCTACCGCTGACATCAGTGTCCTGCTTGCCAGCTAACACTTTACACACAGGATGCGCCCCATGAGGATTCGTCATTCGCGCCCGGAGGACGGGCAACGTGCGGTTGAAATCTGGCGCAAGGCCGTGGATGCCACGCACGATTTTTTATCCGTGCAGGATCGTCAGGAAATTGATGTCATGGTCTGCGGTTTTCTGCCCCAGGCCAGTTTATGGTTGGCGGTGGATGAGACGGATTACCCGCTGGCTTTCATGCTGCTTGAGCAGGGCCATATGCAGGCCTTGTTTGTGGACCCGGACAGCCGGGGAACGGGCGTAGGAAAGGCTTTGGTGCTGCACGGCTTGAGCCTGCATCCCAGCATGACCACTGATGTGAATGAACAGAATGAGCAGGCTGTAGGCTTTTACGAAAAAATGGGCCTCAAGCGTATTGGACGCTCGCCCGTGGACGATCAGGGCAAGCCATACCCGCTGATTCACCTGCAGTATCAGGTCTGATGGGCATCACGGTTTGATTCGTTTGGCTTGATCCCTCCCTCCGTTTTTATCGACTGTTTTCAGCAAGGTTTTTAAGTATGAGTTTTCCTCTTGCCTGGCAAACCCGACTGGCTGCCGCCAAGGTACAACGTCAAACCATTGGGGAGTCCGGGGCTGATGTCTGGCGTCTGGACTGGCCGGATGGCTCCTGCCAGTTTGTGAAGGCGGAGGACGATCTGCCTTTGGCCGAGCTGCCCGATGAAATTGAGCGCTTGCGCTGGATGCATACGCAAGGTCTGCCTTGCCCAGAGGTGCTGGATACCTTGTTGGCGCAGGGCCGCCATTGGCTGCTGATGAGTGCTGTTCCTGGGCGCGATCTGGCCTGCACAGAGGGCTTGTCTCCCCAGCAAACCGTGGAGTTACTGGCTTCGTCCTTGCAAGGCCTGCACCGCTTGCCACTTGAAGCCTGCCCCTTCGATCATCGCCTGGAGCATCGGTTGGCCGATGCACGTGCCAGGGCGAAAGCCGGCCTGATTGATGAAGAAGATTTTGACGATGAGCGTCAGGGCATGCCGGTTCAAAGCCTGCTGGACGAGCTATATGCCAGCCGCCCAGGACAAGAAGATCTGGTGGTCACCCATGGCGATGCCTGCTTGCCCAACTTCATGGTGCATCAAGGGCAGTTCAGCGGTTTTATCGACTGCGGACGTTTGGGCGTGGCGGATCGTTATCAGGATCTGGCGCTGACGGCGCGCAGCATAGAGCGCAATTTGGGCAAGGAGTGGCTAGCGCCTTTCTTTGCTTTGTACGGCGTGGAAATGGATGCCGAGCGCATCGCTTTCTTCTGCCTGTTGGATGAGTTTTTTTAAACCCGACTGGTCGTTGTCTCTCAAGGTCAGCCACTATTGGCAAATCGGCTTTGCACGCTGCATTTCTTGGAGCAGCAGTGCAGAGCTTGTGCTGCCTGATGAGAAGCTCTGTCGGGCAAAACCAGCGCCGTTTCGGACGCTGGCGATGTGATCTTAGGCGCAGATAAAGTTCAGCTCGCCGATCCCCTGAATGGCAGCCTGAATTCGGTCGCCGGGGGCGGCATACAGCATGGGTAAACAGGTGCCCGTAATGATGACCTGCCCTTTTTGCAGCCCGCCAAGGTGGTGGCTGCCTTGATTAGCCAGCCAGATGAGCAGTCGCGTCAGCTCACCCGCCGGGTTCTGGTTCGGCCCTTGCAGCAAGGGTTGCTGCCCCACTTGCAGGCGTGCCCATTCAGGTTGTAGCAGTGCCATATCCTGCGCGGCGACGCCTTGCGGCTGATAGACCAGCGCACCGTGACTGGCCAGATCGGCCAGGGTGGATAGACGGCCTACGGAGTCACGCTGCGCAAAGCGGGATTCCACAATTTCGACGGCTACACAGATCTGGCTGACCGCCTGCCAGATTTGTTCCATGGAATACGGTGCCTGGCCGGGCGGTAAGTCCTGACCCAGAACCAGGCCGATTTCCACTTCTATGCCGCGCAAGGACAGCTCCTTGCTGGATGGTACATCCGGGCTGGCGTAACGAGAACGCTGGGGCAGGGGGGCGCAGGTGGGCGGGGCCACGCTATTGGCCGCGCCGACTTTCCAGCCTCCTATGGGGCCCAGGGTTTCCATTTGCACGGCCTGGACGCGATAGGCCTGATCAAAAGACACAGGTCGCAGCGCGTCGGGCCAGTCTTCGATGGGACGGTGTTCTTGGCGGGCCTGGAGCAGACGTTGTGCCGTCGCCAGGCAGTCGGTTTGCAGTGTGGTGCTCATCAAGGCTTACCAGCCTAATAAGCAACGGCCCAAGGCCACCGCAACGGTGGCCTGCGTGGGCTCCACGACGGCAATGCCCAAAGCCTGTTCCAGCGCCTCGCGCTGATTGGCCATGCCAGCGCAACCCAGCACCACCACATCAGAACCGTGCTCATCGCGCAGGCGCTGGCCGACTTCTGTCAGACGTTGCAGGGCTTTTTTCTCGTCAGCCAGCTCCGACACGCCCATATTGATAGCCAGGTCGGCGGCCAGGCGATCAGTCACCCCCATTGCACCAAAGTAGCGCAGGTGACGCGGGATAGAGGCCTGCAAAATGGACAGCACCCCAAAACGCTGGCCCAGTGACAAGGCAGTCAGCACGCCGGTTTCGGCAATGCCCAATACAGGCACATCCACTGCTTCGCGCAAGGTGTACAGGCCGGGGTCGCTAAAGCAGGCCACCACATAAGCAGCGGCGTCTTCCTTGACGCTCAGGGCCTGGGCGCGCAAGTGAGGGATCAGGGTGTCAATATCGGTCTGGCTTTGTACACCCGCCGGGCCTTGGGGCAGGCGCAGGCAGGAGATGGCCGGGCCATCGGCCAGACGCAGAGGCTGGACAGCACGGTCCAGGCCATCCGTTACGATCTGGCTGGAATTGGGGTTCAGAACGTAGATATGAGGGCGACGGTTCATGATGTTTTTATGTTTGGGTGGGCGGTAGCCCGTTTTGGTGGCTTAGTTTTTCTGACTGAAAGCGGCCTTGCAGGCCGACATACCAGTCAGAACCATGCATGCGTCCGATTGGGTCGTAAGCATCGATATCAATGCGCCCTTCAGGTGTCAGGATGGCGTCGTCGCAGTGCAAATGCAGGATTTCGCCAATGACGATATGGCGTAGCGGGCCCAGGTCCAGCGCGGTGTGCAAGCGGCATTCAAACTGCACTGGGCATTGGGCGATACGGGGCGGCTGCACTTGCACGCTGGGGGCCAGATCCAGGCCCGCCTGCAGGTGCTCGGCCTGAGCGGTCGGGTAAGCAATGCCGCAGATGTTCATGGCGCGTGCCATCTTGGCGCTGATCAGGTTCACCACAAACTGGCCGGTGGCCAGGATATTGCGGGTGGTGTCTTTCAGACCATCGGCAGAGTGCGCATCGTTTTCCAGGCCCAGTGCCAGTACGGCAGGCTCCGAGCCCATCACATTGAAAAAACTGAACGGGGCCGTGTTCACGCGCCCCTGCTGGTCACAGGTCGTGACCAGGGCAATGGGGCGCGGCAACACGGTGTTGACCAACAAGCGGTAGCGTTCGCGTTCGCCAAGCTGATCACAGGACCAGTCCATGTCAGCTCTCCAGGCTCTGGTCCAACATGACAACGGTCTGATACAGAACCCGCGTACCGTCCAGAAGCTGCTCGGACGTAATGGATTCTTCAGGGCAATGGCTGCGACCATTCAGGCAGGGAATGAAGATCATGCCCATGGGGCCGCTGGGTGCCATGTAAACCGCATCATGACCGGCGCCGCTAGGCATGACCATGCTCGGGTATCCCAAAGCGCTGGCAGCCTGCTCGATGATGCTCATCACCTCGGGCGTGCAGTCTGTGGGTTTGGCCAGGCTGACTTGCGCCGCGTCCAGACCCAGGCCCATGGCCTCGATTTCCGGGCGCAACTGGGCCAACAGTTCCTCAGTGAAGTTCTGCATCAGCTCCTGGCGGTCGCTGCGTACTTCCACCATCATTTCTACGCGTCCGGGAACGGCATTGGAGGCGTTGGGTGTCAGGTTCAGGTTGCCAATGGTGGCGACCAGATAGTCTGGTCCCCCCAGAGCCCGGCGGGCCTTGCGCTCCACTTCACTGATGATCAGGCTGGCACCGACCAGAGCATCACGGCGTATGTCCATGGGGGTGGTGCCTGCATGGTCCGGGCGACCTGTGATGATGATGCGGTGGCGGCAAATGCCCACAATATTGCTGACCACGCCGATAGGCAGATTGCGCGATTCCAGTACCGGTCCTTGTTCGATATGCAACTCGACAAAGGCGGCGGTATCACCGGGCGCACGACGGGCCTGGGCCAGCTCCTGGGGGCGGCCTCCGACGCGGGCAATGCCTTGCGCCAGCGTTTCGCCCTGCGGATTGCGTTCGGCCAGCATGGCGTCGGACAAGACCCCGCCCATGGCGCGACTGCCTACGCAGGACACACCATAGTCGCTAGGCTCCTCAGACAGAAAATCTACTACTTCAAAAGGATGGTCCAGCTGAATGTTCTGCTCGTTCAGGCAACGGGCCACTTCCAGCCCGGCCAGCACGCCGATGATGCCGTCGTAGCGTCCGCCATACATCACGGTGTCGCAGTGGGAGCCGGTGGTAATCGGTGCCAGGCCGGGCTTGCGCCCTTCGCGGCGACCGATCAGATTGCCCGCGGCATCCATGCGTACGGTCAGGCCCGCTTCTTCGAACTGTTTCAGCAGCCACTGACGCGATTGCAGAAACAGATCGGAGAATGCACGGCGTGTCCAGGGCTGGTCGGGTAGCGTGAACGCGGCCAGCTCCTGGGTGCTGCGCCACAGGCGCTCCTGATTCAACAAGGGCATGGCCAGACTCATGACAATTCGCCTGCCTTGTGCGGACGGATGAACTGACCGTCGCCCGCTGCGTTACGCACGGTTTTGCCGTCCCAGGCCAGTTGGCCGCGCACATAGGTGGCTTCCACACGCACTTGGAACTCGCGGTCCTCGAAGGAGCTCCAGGTGACGGCGGACAGGCTGGTGGACGGGTCAAAACGGTAGGTTTCGGGTTTGACGATCACGATATCGGCGTCTGCGCCCACATTCAGCGAACCCTTGCGGTGTTCCAGCAGGAAGTGTTGGGCAGGGCCCCAGCACAATTGCTTGACGACCATAGTGGGGGAAATGCCGTGTTCGGCGCAGCCTGTCCAGAAGGCGGGCAGCAGGGTTTCCAGACCAGGACCACCAGAGGAGTTCTGGAACACATTGTCAAACTGCTTGCGCTCCAGGCCCCAGCTGACGTGGTCGGAGGACACGAAGGTACATTCGTCGTTGGCAATGTGGGTCCAGAGCAGATCCATTTCCGCCTTGGGGCGAATGGGAGGGTAGTGCTTGGTCTTGGCACCGAAGCGGCGGGTGTGTTCTTCGTGGTTCAGCATCAGGTACTGCACGCAGGTTTCAATCGACGCTTTGTGACCTGCCTGACGGTACATATTGCAGATTTCAAACCCGCGCGACAGAGATACGTGCACGGCGTGGGCGCGGGCACCGGTCTGGGCACCGATTTCATAAATGGCACTGGTGGCCAGGTTTTCGATCAAAGGGGTGTGAGCGCGCAAGAAGGCGTCCCAACCCGTATCACCGGCTTCGACCATGCGCTTGATGTTCTTGCGTGTCAGTTCCTGGTCCTGGTTGTGGACACCGCAGGCCAGGCCGGAGGGGGCAATCAGGCGGAAGGCTTCCATCAGGATGTCTTCTTCCACGCGCGGAAAGCGGTTGGGGCTGGCTTCAAAGGTAGAGAACTTGAAACCGCAAACGCCGCCTTCAATCAGGCCAGCGGCTGCTTCCAGACCGTGCTGGTCGTTCAATGTGCCGTAGCAGGCCACGTCCACGTGGCAATCGCTTTCAATGCGGGCAATCTTGTCTTCCAACTGCGGGCGGGAGGCAACGGGTTCGGGATCGTCGTACGGCATTTCCACCATGGTGGTC
Source organism: Alcaligenes sp. NLF5-7 (assembly GCF_024266725.1). Lineage (NCBI taxonomy): Bacteria > Pseudomonadati > Pseudomonadota > Betaproteobacteria > Burkholderiales > Alcaligenaceae > Alcaligenes > Alcaligenes sp. NLF5-7. The sequence continues at coordinate 1,353,591 of NZ_CP100755.1, read as the reverse complement.
ACGCCACCGGCGGCCGCCGCACGCGAGGCCCAACCCAGACCTTCCTGATTGGCCTGGCTACCAGAGTGCACCTGACCGTCCAGCACGCCGGGCATGACCCACATGCCACGCGCATCCACATGTTCACGGGCCGAAGGAGCCGCGCCAACACCGCGGGCTGCTACTCGGCCTTCGCGGACGGCCACCCAGCCGTCAGTGATGATGCGGTCGCGTTCAACAATATTTCCTCGTACTACCAGATCAAAGTCGCTCATTATCTTCCTCCTTGGATGGCTCGGACCCGCGCATCTCGCGTGCCCGCAATCGTGTTCGTTTCCATGATTGAAGCAAATCCAGTCATGAATGTCGTATGCCTATTTATCGGTAAAACATAACGTCATGTTAAGTCTTGCTTGGAGTGCGCCCAGCGCTGCACGTGATAGCGGTCGTGGCCCAGGCACAGGCAGAACGAACCTACGGCTTTGGCCAGTTTTTCCGTGATGTGGCGCTTGTCGTAGGTATTGCGTGTGATGCGTTCCTGGGCCTGCTCCACTTGTTGGCGCAGGCGAGGCATATTCACTTGTGTTAACTGTCGGTCGCGCACGGCAAACTGGCCGTCGACCATCACATGGCGCAGCGCCAGCCCGTCTTCCAGATGCACCAGCTGATTGACTGTGTTGTTATGCGGAATCCAGTTGATATGGGCCAGATCCAGAAACACGATGTCGGCCTTGCGACCCGGTTCCAGACGTCCCAACTGCTCGCCCATGCCCAGGCAGCGGGCGCTGCCTTCGGTGGCGGCGTACAGCGCTTGTGCGGTTGTGACCCAGCGTTCTGTATCCGGGCCGCGCACCTTGGACGAGAAGGAGGCCAGACGCATGGCCTCGTACATATTCTGGTTATCGCCACTATTGGAGCCGTCCGTGCCCAGGCCCACGGTAATGCCGCGTTCCAGCATGGAGTTCACATCGGCAATCCCATTACCTAAACGCATATTGCTGCCGGGGTTGTGGGCTACCATGGCACCGCGTTCGGCCAGAATGTCCAGGTCGCGCTCGTCCAGCCAGATGGCGTGTGCCAGGGTGAAACGGGGCGAGATCAGGCCCAGCTTGTCCAGATGCTGAACAATGGTGGTGCCATAGCGTTTCATGCCGGTCAGGGCTTGCACATAGGACTCGCCAACGTGGCTGTGCAGGCCGATATTGCGCTCCGCGCTGATTTCACCGCAGCTTTGCAGGAACTCGTCCGAGCACAGCATGGGAATGGTCGGGGCCAAGGCCACGCGAATGCGGTCGGGGTTGCGCTGCTGATCCAGAAAGTCCGTCAGGCCTGATAGCGTGGCCCGGAACGACTGCGGTGCCAGTTGGGCCACAAACTTTTGCAGCTCTTCCGGTAGGGCTTCGATCAGGCCGGGGACGGACTGGTAAAAGGACAGGTCCGCCATCATGGGCGCTACCGTGGCTCGCATACCGGCATCCACATAGGCTTGGGCGACCGCATTCATGCCTTCCGCTGTGGGTACCGGGACTTCGGAGTACAGGTCGTAGCTGGCGGTACAGCCTTTGAGCAGCATTTCTGCCGCGTTCAACTGAGTGCTCAGGTATTTGTCTTCCAGATGGCGGTCGCCATTGATCCAGGGGCCGGCTGTCAATAGCAGTTCCAGCGACCAGCGATCCCCCATGGCCTTGGCATAGGTGCCGTGGCCGTGGGTGTGGGCGTTGATCAGGCCGGGGTGCAGCAATTGGTCATCCGCTTGCACCACCGTGGCTTCAGACGGCGCGGGCAGGCCGGGCGGACCCATGGCTTCGATCTCGCCATTCTTGATCAGAATGTCCAGAGGTTCGGCCTTGGCTTGGGCGTGGGCCAGCACCAGGCCCCCACGGATGACGGTATAACTTGATGTCATGATCAGCTCCGATTGTCCTTGATTGCCCAAGGGAACAGGATGCGTTCGGCGGCAGAAATCACCTGGAAGAACACAATGCCCAGCACGGACAAGATCGCCATGGCGCCGAAGGCAACCGGTGTCTTGAAGAAGGCTGTAGAGGTGGTGATCAAGTAGCCCAGACCTTGGTCAGCGGCTACAAATTCACCGACTACAGCACCCACCACGGACAAGGTGATGGCCACTTTCAGGCCCGAGAAAATAAAGGGCACGGCAAAGGGCAGGCGAATGCGGAAAAACTCTTGCAAGCGGGTGGCGCGGCAGGCACGGACCAGCTCGATCAGCTCGGGCGGGGCCGCCAGCAGGCCGGAGGTCATGGAGATCACCAGCGGGAAGAAGGCCACCAGAAAAGTCACCACGACGCGTGGCAGCTCAGTGGGTCCAAAGATAATGACCAGAATCGGAGCCAGGGCCACCTTGGGGATGGACTGGGTCAGGATCAGCAGCGGGTAGATGGCCTGCTCGAAAAAGCGCGAGTAGGTAATCAGCACGGCCAGCGGAAAGCTGATCACAATCGACAGCAAAAAGCCCAGCATGATGGTGCGCGTGGACACCAGCGTGTGCATCAGCATGGCCTCTTTCATTTGCATGGAATCGGCCCAGATGCGCGAGGGGGCAGGCACCAGGTATTCAGGGATATCAAACAGGCGGCTGGCCAGCTCCCACAGGATGACCACGGCAATCAGGGTGATGGCCGGGACGGTAATTTCATTGAAATCGCGCAGGCGCAGTCGTCGCTTGCGCACGGGCGCGGCGCCCAGGGTTTGAGTTTGCTCGCTCATCAAGCCACCTCGTGTTGGAAAATGAGTTCACGGACGGCAGCGGCACAGCGCGTAAATTCGGGCGTGCCCACCAGGGAAAAGTCGCGTTCGCGGGGCAGGTTCACGTCCAGAATTTCGGTAATCTGGCCGGGGCGCGGCGACATGACCACAATGCGGTGGCCCAGCATGACGGCTTCGGAAATTGAGTGCGTCACAAAGACAATGGTTTTGGGGTCTTCGTACCAAAGGCGCAGCAGCTCCAGCGTCATGGTTTCGCGGGTCAGTGCGTCCAGGGCGCCGAAGGGCTCATCCATCAGCACGACTTTGGGGTTGTGGACCAGGGCGCGGCAAATGGCCACGCGTTGCTGCATGCCGCCCGACAATTGCTTGGGGTGGTGGTGCAGAAAATTGCCCAGCCCGGCGGTAGTGAGCAGACGCGTGGCGCGGCTGCGGGCCTGATCGTCCAGACGACCCATGATGCTCGATGGCAAGAGGGTGTTGTCCAGAATATTGGCCCACGGCACCAGCGTCGGGGCCTGGAACACGATGCCGGTGTCCTGGCGGGGGTGGGCAACGATTTCATCATCAATGCTGACGGTGCCGGTGGTGGGCATCAGCAAGCCGGCGATCAGGCGTAGCAGCGTGGATTTCCCACAGCCCGAAGCGCCGACAATGGCAATGATTTCGTTGTCCTGGATGTCCAGATTGATTTGTTTCAGCGCCTGAGTCTCTCGCTCGGTATTACGACCGTAGATCAGGTTGACGTCTTGAATGCGTATCACAATGCGCTCCTAGGCGCGCGCCGGCCCGCCTGGGCCAAGCCGGAGCACGCGCGAAAATCAGTTCAGCTCAGGGCTTGGCCGTGCCGTTGGCCTTGACGATGAACTGGGTGTCGTAGGCTTGGTGATAGTCCCAGGCGGGATCCAGGCTTTGGGCTTCTGCAACGGCCTCGTAGGTGTTTTTCATGCGGCCTTCTTCCAGGCTGCCTACTCCGTGCTCGGCACTGAAATCGGTGTAGATGTAGCCCAGCACCGCGTTCAGGTTGCCCATGCAGTCATCAAGGTCGATTTCCGGATTGGCCTTTACGTGGGCCTGACAAGCCGTGTCCGGGTCCTTGCGGGCGGCTTCCCAGGCTTCGATGGTGGCGTCCAGGAAGTTCTGCACCATTTGTGGGCGCTCGGTCAGTGTCTTGTCGGTGGCGAATACGGACAGGGCGTAGATGTTGAAGCCCTGGTCGCTAAAGGGCAGCACCACGATTTCCTTGCCAAAACGCTTGGCCTGCTTGTTCTGGTAGTAGTAGTTGGTGGCCAGGAAAGGAGCGGCGTCCACTTTGCCGTTGATCAGCAGCGGTGCCATGGAGGAGCCGTCAACGGTCACCCACTGAATCTTGTCGGGATCGGTGTTGGCCTTGCGCGCCACCATGGGGAAGTAAAGCTTGTGGCTGTTACCGGGCGAGACGGCAATTTTCTTGCCTTCCAGGCCGGAGAAATCGGTAATACCCGAGTCTTTGCGCACAAACAGGGAATGGGCCGAGTGCGAGAAGGTGGAAGCAATGGCCTTGATGGGAGTCTGGCTGTTCTGACGCGAGGTCAGAATGGCGGAAATATCGGCCAAGCCAATATCGGCCGCGCCGCCAGCCACTTTCAGAACTGTGTCACCCGAACCGGTGCCACGGGTAATCTTCAGGTTGATGCCGTGTTTCTCGTAAATCCCGTTGGCAATGCCGGAGTAATACGGGGCATAGTCGCCGGTGGGGATGAAGTCCAGCATGAGATGAACGTTGTCAGCGGCGTGGGCGGTGGGCGCAGCGGCGGCCAGTCCCAAGCCCAGCACCGCCAGGGTGCGAGCAAGCAGGGTTTGCATGATTTTGTCTCCGTGTCGTAGTTATGAAGCCGCTCTGTAAGCCCGTTGCGATCAAAGCGCGCCGGGATGGCAGCTTGAAAAAATTGAAACATAGGCAAATCAAAATGTCTTATGCTTATTTGTGCTCGAAACATAAGGCTACGTTAAGGGATGCTGCTCAATCTTCGTCAAATCGAGGTTTTTCGCGCGATCATGCTGACCGGTTCCATCAGCAAGGCGGCGCAATTGCTGAACGTGTCGCAACCGGCCATCAGCCGCCTGCTGTCCTATACCGAATCGCGTATTGGTCTGGTGCTGTTCGAGCGCATCAAGGGGCGTCTGTACCCCACGCCCGAGGCGCGTCGGCTCTATCAGGAGGTGGAGCAGGTTCATAACAGCGTGCAGCGGGTAAACGAGGTGGCCACCGACCTGATCGAAAAGCGCCACGGCAGCTTGCACATTGCCGTCAGCCCCAGTCTGGGCCAGACCTTGATCCCCATGGCGGTGACGCGTTTTCGCCAGGCATTCCCGGACGTGAAGGTGTATGTGCGCACGCTGATTTCCAGTGATCTGGTACAGGCTTTGGTCACCCAGCAGGCCGAGGTCGGTGTGGCTATCGTGCCGCTGACACATCCCAGCTTGCATGCCCAATCCATTTATGAAAACCATCTGGTGGCGGTGTTGCCAGCCAGCCATCCGTTGGCCGACAAGCAGGAGCTGGACGCCAGCGATCTGGAAGGACTGGACCTGATTGGTTATGGCAATGACACACCTTATGGCCAGATGGTGCAGCAGTTATTTGGTAACCGTCCTGGTGTGCCGCAACTGGCGGTAGAAGTGCGTTTGACGCATATTGCCTGTGCCATGGTGCAGGCTGGAGCCGGGATTGCAATTGTGGACGAGCTGGCCGTGGCAGGCCGGGTCTGGCCGGATGTGGTGGTACGCCCCATTAATCCGCGCACCACCATGCCTTTGCACATGCTGCATTCCAATGTGGTACCGGTGTCGCAATTGGCGCACGACTTCATGGAAGTGGTGATTTCCACAGCCTCCCGAGGCATGCGGGCAGGCTGGGCTTGAGTGATTCATCCATAAATAAACCATCCCCCCACGCTGCGCCTTCGCTTGGCGGCCTCTCCAGGGGGGGGACTTACCCTTATCAAGGGCAGCTGTCGGGAAACCTGCGTGTTCGCGTATTGCGCCGCGTATAAGGGGTAGGGGTATTTTCTTAACCCTGTGTTATGAAGAGTTAATAAAAAAGCATATGACATCAAGGTTTTGCCAATCCTAGAATTAAAGCACTACAAACAGAAAATGGATGGCAAGGAGACCTTATGCAAGGCGTATACACAATCGCCCCGTTGGCTGCGGCTGTATCCCGCAAAAACACCCTGTCCCGCTGGGGACGTGTCAGCAGCAAAGCTGGCTTGATGCTGGCCACATTGGCTGCCGGCGTGGCCTTGAGCCTGCCCGCTCATGCGGTCAACCCCAATCAGGGCAAGATGTTCAAGGTGGCTGCAGACGTGGGCCTGGTTCCGTTTTTCATGCGCGGCACCGATGGCAAGCTGGATGGCTTTTCTAATGATCTGACCCAGGAAGTGGCCCGACGCATGGGTTACGAGGGGGCGGAGGTCATCGACACCCCGTTTTCCGCTATTTTTGCGGGCTTGTTTTCCAGTCGTTACGACATGGTGGCGGCTCCCACCAACACCACACGTGAACGTGCGGAGCAAATGCTGTTTGCCGAGCCGTATATGGCGGGCGGCCTGAGCTTTCTGGCTAAAAAGGGCGCGACCGTCAATGCGCTGGAAGACCTGAAAGGCAAGACCATTGCCGTCAATAACGGCAGCTTCTCGGACCGCTGGTTGCAGGACAACCAGGAAAAATACGGCTACAAGATCCAGCGCTTCAACAAGAACACGGATGCTGTGCAGGCCGTGGCTATTGGTCGCGCCTTTGCCAATATGTCCGAGACTCCTTTGGCACGCTATATCGCCACCCAGACCCCCGCACTGGCCCCGGTCTACGACATGACCACCGAGGCTAACTACGCCTTTGCCTTCCGCAAGGACGACACGGCCCTGCGTAATCGCGTGGATGAAGTGCTGGAATGCATGAAGCAGGACGGCTCCCTGTCCAAGCTGCATGTGAAGTGGTTCGGTACGGAACCCAATGCTGGTACGGCCATGACGGTGATTTTCCCCGGCTATGGCGTGCCCGACTTCCCTGGCTACGAGCCCACCGAGCACACCCCCGACTGCTCCCGTCCTTAAAAGCGCCTTCGCGCTGTTTCTCTAGCTATATGGCCCTGCAGGGGCCGGTCCCCGCCTGCCCGACTGGCAGGCGGTCAAGGAGCGACCATGAGTGAAATTGTCCGCATCCAGGGCTTGCGCAAATCGTTTGGGCAGGCCGAAATTCTTAAAGGCATAGACCTGAGCGTCAACACCGGCGAAGTTGTCGTGATGATTGGCGGCTCGGGCTCGGGCAAAAGTACCTGTCTGCGCTGCATCAACCGTCTGGAAACCCCGACCAGCGGCACGATTGTGGTGGCTGGCAGTGATGTGACCTGTCCGCGCACCGACCTGAACCAGGTGCGCCAGAACATAGGCATGGTGTTTCAGGGCATACACCTGTACCCGCATATGACGGCGCTAGGCAATGTGATGCTGGCGCTGCGCAAGGTGAAAAAAGTGCCCAAGGCGCAGGCCGAAGAGCAGGCCCGCCATCATCTGGAACAGGTGGGTCTGGCCCAGCGTATCGAACACTATCCCAGCCAGTTGTCCGGCGGCCAGCAGCAGCGGGTGGGCATTGCCCGCGCGCTGGCGCTGGAGCCCAAAGTCATGCTGTTTGACGAGCCTACCTCGGGTCTGGACCCGGAGCTGGTCGGTGAAGTGCTGAACGTGATGAAACGCACCCGCGATGCGGGCATGACCATGGTGATTGTTACGCACGAAATGCAGTTTGCCCGCGAAGTAGGGGACCGCATTGTGTTCATGGACCAGGGCGTGATTCTGGACCAGGGCAGTCCCGATGAAATTCTGTGTAAGCCGCGTCACAAGCGTATTCAGGATTTTCTTAGCCGCATGAACTGAGGCCGGCCATGGATCAGATAATTTATTACTTCTTTAACTGGACGCTGATCAGCCCCTATTTGCCCGAGATCATGCAGGGCTTTTGGGTCACGCTGCAAATGGCCGTGATGACCGTGGTTCTGGGCACTGTCCTGGGCCTGGGTCTGGCCGTGTTGCGTTGCTACGGCTGGCGCCCCGTCAATATCTTGATGACCTTGTATGTGGACGTGTTCCGTGCGATTCCGCAGCTGGTCATTATTGTGCTGGTGTTCTTCGCTTTGCCGTCCCTGGGGATTGTGATTGAGCCCGTACCCGCCACGGTGCTGGCCTTGAGCCTGGTGTTGTCTGCCTTTGCTGAAGAAATCTTCTGGTCTGGCATTGCTTCAGTGCCTACGGGGCAGTGGGAAGCGGGCCGCTCCACCGGCATGGGTTTCAGTCAGACGCTGTTTGCCATCATCCTGCCGCAAGCCGTGCGCCTGGCGATTCCACCACTGACCAATCGCGCTATCGGGATTACCAAAGGCACCACCTTGGGTTCGGTGATTGCCGTGCCTGAGCTGCTTAATGTGTCCAGCAATATCCAGTCCAACATTGCCAACCCCACCGCCTTTACGGCCGGGGCCATTTTGTTCTGCCTGATTTTCTTCCCCTTCGTTCATCTGACGAGGGTGCTGGAACGGCGCTATGCGATCAAGTCGTAGGAGTGACGCGCTATGGAACTGATCGATACTTTTCTGAACCCGAAGATTCTTGCTGCCAGTTGGCCCTTGCTGCTTCAGGGCTTGTGGCTGACGGTCAAGCTCTCGGTGATCATCGTGCCGCTGGCTGCCTTGCTGGGTCTGGTGATCGCTTGCCTGCATTATCAGCAACATCGCTGGCTGAACCGCCTGATTCTGCTGTACGTGGATTTCTTCCGTGCCTTCCCGCCTTTGGTGCTGCTGATCTTCATTTACTACGGCCTGCCTTTTTTGGGCCTGCCCTTGAATGAGTTTTCCGCCACGGTGCTGGCGCTGGTTTTGAACAGCAGTGGTTACTTCGCGGAGATTTTCCGTGCCGGGTTGGAGTCGGTGTCCCCCGGACAGAACGAGGCGGCGCGCTCCACGGGTTTGAACGCCCGTCAGGCCATGGCCTATGTGGTTGTGCCCCAAGGTGTGCGCAATGTAATTCCGGATCTGGCCAGCAACACGCTGGAAGCCATCAAGCAGACTTCGATTGCTTCGGCTGTGGCCTTGCCTGAACTGCTGCGTTCGGCCCAGATCGTGCAGGGCGAGACCTATAGCCAGACCCCGCTGGTGGCCGCTGCGCTGATTTACTTCATTCTTCTCTGGCCCTTGGTACGCATGATTTCGCGTATGCAAAAGCCATTTGTTATTCCACGTTGAGCCTAAGCGTAATTATGAAAAATAAAGGTGTCTTTTCCATTTGCCCCACTCCCTTCAAACCGGGTGGTGAGTTGGATTTGCAAAGCCTGGTCAGTCTGGTGAGTTTCCAGCTGGAAGCCGGTATTCACGGCTTGGCGATTTTGGGAGTGATGGGTGAACTGCACAAGCTCAGTACCTTTGAGCGTCGGCGTGTCATTGAAACCGTCGTGGCGGCAGTGCGCGGTGCGGTGCCGGTCTGGGTGGGAGTGCGGGCCATGGGAACGGCAGCGGCGGTGGAGCAGGCTCGCAGCGCTGAAGATCTGGGGGCCGATGCGATTTTTGTCGCTCCCTTGGCGGGGGCGGATGACGATATGCAGGTGTCCTTTTACCGCCAGATTGTGCAGGCTATTCGTTTGCCGGTGGTCATTCACGACTTCCCGGAACTGTTTGCCGCCCGCATCAGTCCGGCCTTGGCTGTGCGTTTGAAGGCAGAGGCGGGTGTGTCCATTCTGAATTCCGAAGACCCTCCCGTGGGACAGAAGATTACCGCTGTGCGGGGTCTGTCTGGCGATGCCTTGCCGATCCTGAGTGGCCTGGGTGGCATGCATTTTCTGGAAGAGCTGCAACGGGGGGCCGATGGCGTGGTCACCGGCTTCTCTTTCCCGGAAATTCTGCTCAAGGTCTATGCCTTGCATCGTCAGGGCGAACAGGAGGAAGCCGCCCGTGTGTTTGACCGTTATTGTTCGCTGATTCGTTACGAGTTTCAGCCTTTGGTGGCGCTGGCCTTGCGCAAGTATTCCTATATGCGCCGTGGCATCATCGCCTGCGATGCGACGCGTGATCCGGCGACGGCTCTGGACCATATCAGCCGGGACGAGTTTGAGGCTGTGGTGCGCCGTGTGGGTCTGGACTTGTCTGCAACGGGTGTGCAAACCGTTTAAACCTTGCTGTTCTTGAGTAACTGCTGCATTTGTTGGATTTGCCGGGTAAATAACGTCTGGGGGGCCCCGGCGTTATTTAGCCGGTTTTTTTGCTTGCGCTTCTTTCTTCTTCTTCTTCTTCTTCTTCTTCTTCTTCTTCTTCTTCTTCTTCGGTTTCCTGAGAGTTGGGGAGTGGCGCTGTTTGTGTGCAGAGCAGGAGGTTTTTGAGACAAGGAGCGCAGAGAGCCTGCATGTTTAGATAGTGTCTCGTGAAAACGCCGGTCTGGGCCGGGGGCCGTCCTCCGGGCTTGGCTCCTTGCCGGTGCTGCGCACCGGTGCCCTGGTCAGGCTTGCTATTCGGGCGCGTCCTGAACTCGCGAAAGTGCCTTGTCCCCCGGACAAGGCACAAGCATTTCGCTCAAACAGCAGGACGCTTGGACCCCGAATAGCAAGCCTGCCTGCGGCAAGAAGCCTGAATCGCCCAGAGGACGGCCCCCGGCCCAGATCGGCTCACAATGACTATCAATATGAGACTTTCGTCCTTTTTGGGCCTGGCGGTATGTAGCCCTTTGGGCTGCTGTAGCGGCGTGAGGAACTTGAGGGAGCGAGGTTTGCGTGTTGGTCGTCGCTCTCAATAGTTAGCGGTGGGTGTGGGGGGACGCAAAAATAGGAGCCAAGCACTAACTATTGAGAGCCAGGCACTTCATGGGAGCATGAACCTTGCGCAGGATATCCCGCTCAACAAAATGTTGTGCGTAATCGGGAGCTTGTCGTGCGTCTTTGACGCCAAAGCCAATGCGCTTGCCAAGGTGATTGTTGTTGTCTCAGTCTCTTGTTCTTTTAGGTTTTCTTGCTCACTCAGGCGCTTTTATAGGCGCATAAGGAGTTGGTACAAGGACGAGAGGTGCTGCGGCCAGGCGGCTTTGGGTTGAAAAGCCTTTGACCAGGAGCTGGCCTCTAGCCTGCCTGGGTATTGCCGGAGTTTTTGAAGTGGCAGGAGCCGCGCAGTATGATCAGACATTCTGCCCTTGGATCGGGATTGCCATGTTTGCCTATGTCGGGCTGCGTACTGCCTGCTTTGATACGCCTTTAGGGGCGATGCGTCTGCTGGTGGACGCTCAAGGAGCCTTGCTGCGTCTGGACTTCGAGGAAGAGACCGTACATGGTCTGACACCCGAGCAACTGGCCGGGCTGATCCCGGAACCTGCTTTGGCCGAGCCCGTGCAGACTCAACTGGACGCGTATTTTGCCGGCAAGCTGCAGCAGTTTGATCTGCCTTTCAGCCTGCAAGGGACAGAGTTTCAGCAACAGGTCTGGCAGGCCTTGCTGACTATTCCCTATGGTCAGACCTGGACCTATGGCCAGATGGCCGAACATCTGGGCCGTCCCAAGGCGGTCCGTGCTGTGGGCCAGGCCTGCGGCCTCAATCCCATCAGCATTATCGTGCCGTGTCACCGCGTGCAAGGCGCCAATGGCATGTTGACCGGCTTTAGCTCCGGCTTGCATCGCAAAGCCAGCCTGCTGGACTTTGAACGCCGCGTGCATTTGACTGGCACGGGCGACATCCAGGCCAGCATGCCCGCCCAGCTGGATTTGTTCTAAAGCAGGACAGGGCTCACTCCGTACCCAAATCAACAAGCCTCCGTGCACAGAATCACAAGTCCGGGCTTGTCCTCGTCCCTATACTGGATTCGTTAAGAATCAACTATTCCGTGTGGAGACAGACTATGGGGCAGGACGTACAAGCCGAGCGCAAGGCGATTCGCGAACACATGATTATTGACGGCAAACCCGTCACTGAATCTCAAGGGCCCACGATTCCCGTCTACGATCCCGCAACGGGACAAGTGATTGCGCACCAGCCCGAGGCCGGTGCTCAAGGCGTGGATCTGGCCGTGCGTGCTGCGCGCCAGGCTCTGGAGCAGGGCGAATGGGCTCAGATGTTGCCCGCTCAGCGCGAGCGCCTCTTGTTGCGTTTGGCTGATTTGATTGAATCCCACGCGGATGAGCTGGCTCGTCTGGAAACCCTGAACAACGGCAAGCTGCTGTTCTTCTCCTACGGTCTGGAAGTGGCTGCCAGCGCACAATGGCTGCGTTACATGGCTGGCTGGGCCACCAAGATGAATGGCGAATTGCTCTCGCCTTCCATCGGCTTTCCTCCCGGCGTGAAATACCACGCTTATACCCGCCAGGAACCGGTTGGTGTGGTGGGCGCTATCGTGCCCTGGAACTTCCCGTTGCTGATGGCGGTGTGGAAGATTGCGCCTGCCATGGCCGCCGGTTGTACCGTGGTTCTGAAGCCTGCTGAAGAGACACCGCTGACTGCCATTCGTCTGGCCGAGCTGGCTCTGGAAGCTGGTTTCCCCGCCGGTGTGATCAACGTGATCACGGGTCGTGGCGAAAGCACAGGTGCGGCTTTGACGGCTCACCCTGGCGTGAACAAGATCTCCTTTACCGGCTCCACGGAAGTGGGCAAGTTGATCGGTCATCAGGCCGTCAATGACATGAAGCGCATGTCCCTGGAGCTGGGCGGCAAATCCCCCGTGGTCATCATGGACGATTGCGATGTGGACATGGCCATTCAAGGTGCGGCCAACGCCATCTTCTTTAACCAGGGCCAGGTATGTACTGCCGGCTCGCGTCTGTTCGTGCAAAAAGGCATTTACGAGCGCGTGGTGCAGGGCGTAGCCGATCTGGCTTCTTCCATGACTCTGGGATCGGGCTTTGAGCAGTCCACCCAGATTGCTCCGCTGATTTCCGCCCGTCATCAGCAGCGCGTGCAGAACTATATCGATGTGGGTCGCCAGCAAGGCGGTCGCATGTTGGCAGGCGAGGGTGCTCGCCCTGAGCAGGGCTACTTTGTACGCCCTACCGTGTTTGCCGACGTCGCTCCCGATGCCCGCATCATGCGTGAAGAAATCTTTGGTCCCGTGGTGGTTGCGACCCCGTTTGATACCGAGGCGCAGGCACTGCAGTTGGCCAACGATACAGACTTTGGCCTGGGTGCCAGCGTCTGGAGTCAGGATCTGGCCCGCGTCCAGCGTTTGACCACTGGTATCAAGGCCGGAACCGTGTGGGTCAACACCCACAACATGCTGGACCCCAGCATGCCCTTTGGTGGCTACAAGCAGTCCGGCCTGGGTCGGGAGCACGGGCGCGCTGCGGTAGAGGCTTACCTGGAGACCAAATCGGTCTGCATGGCCTACCCGGCAGCCTAGCTAGGGATAAAGGCGCGAACACAATAACGATACCGTTCGCGCCTCTTTGAGGAGACAACAATAATGTATGCAATTTTGCAGCGGACCGCTCTGGCCTTGGCCTTGAGCGGCGTCAGTGCCGGTGCCGCCCTTGCGGGCGACCCCAGTGCGCGGGACTGGATTCCTGCTCCGGTAGGGACCAATATCCTGGCCGTCTACATGATGGGCCTGAAGTCTCACGGTTTTTATGATCAGGGTTCACGAATTGGCGATAGCCCCAAGCTGAATGTGCAAGGCATGATTTACCGCCAGATGCACTTTCGCGAACTGGCCGGCAAGACGGTGCAGTACGAGCTGATCGTGCCCGGTTTTCGCAACACGCTGGATGTTCCAGGACAGGACCGCGATCGCATGACCGGTATTGGTGATGTGACTGCCGGTGCCGCCGTGTGGCTGCACAACGATCCGGAGAACCGTTTCTGGTTCGCGTGGGAGCCTTTCATTACGGCTCCTACAGGTCGTTACCACGGCTCGCAGGCCGATGTGTCTTCCGGCAAGAACCGCTGGAGCACCATCCAGGACTTTGCGATTGTGAAAGGCTTTGGGGAGTCTTCCTTTATTGAAGGTGTGGCGGAGTTCGAGTTCTTTGGCAACAACAAGAACTACTACGGCCAGACTCTGAAAAAAGACACGGCAATCCGCTTGATGGCCCTGGTTTCAACCAACCTGACTGAAAAGACTTATGTGGGTATGCGCTACCGCTACGAGACAGGTGGCCGTGAGCGGGTCAATGGCCAGACCACGGCGACGCGTGCACGTAACCACCAGTTGGCCGCCGAGATCACCCACCAGTTGACCGACGCTCACCAGGTGCAATTGCAGTACATCCATGATTTGAAAGTCGAGAATGGCCCGCGCATGCGCGGCCTGCAATTCCGTTATGCCTATGCGTTCTGACAGCGTGGACGCCCATGAGGAGAGACATCCAATGAAGTCTAAATTTAAATTAACGACCGCCGCCGCCATGTTGGGGCTGATGGTACTGGCCGGTGGCGCGCAGGCCCAGGACAAGCCGCGCGAAGTCCTGACAGGTGGTCACAGTGTGTCTGCCCCGCAGGAAAACCGTATCTATGTCATGGACTCGGTGTTCATGCACCTGACCGAAAGCCGTGTGCACGTTTATGACTACACCAACGGCAAGTTCCTGGGCATGGTACCCACCGCCTTCAACGGCCACGTGCAGGTGTCCAACGACGGCAAGAAAATCTACACCATGACCACCTATCACGAGCGCATTACGCGTGGAAAGCGCTCGGATGTAGTGGAAGTGTGGGATGCCGACAAGCTGACCTTCGAGAAGGAGATTTCCCTGCCACCCAAGCGTGTGCAAGGTCTGAACTATGACGGTCTGTTCCGTCAGACGACGGACGGCAAGTTCATCGTGCTGCAAAACGCCTCGCCAGCGACCTCGATCGGGATCGTGGACGTGGCCAAGGGCGACTATGTGGAAGACGTCACAGCTGCCGCCGGTTGCTGGAGCGTGATTCCCCAGCCCAATCGCCCCCGCAGCTTCATGACCATTTGTGGTGATGGTGGCCTGTTGACCATCAATCTGGGCGAAGACGGCAAGGTCGCCAGCCAGTCGCGCAGCAAGCAGATGTTCTCCGTGAAGGATGATCCGATCTTTATCGCTCCGGCTCTGGATAAGGACAAGGCTCACTTCGTGTCCTACTACGGCAATGTCTACAGTGCTGATTTCAGCGGTGACGAGGTCAAGGTAGATGGCCCCTGGTCCTTGCTGAACGACCAAGACAAGGCCAAGAACTGGGTGCCCGGTGGCTACAACCTGGTGGGTCTGCATCGCGCCAGCGGTCGCATGTATGTGTTCATGCATCCCGATGGCAAAGAGGGCACTCACAAGTTCCCCGCGGCCGAGATCTGGGTCATGGACACCAAGACCAAGCAGCGTGTAGCCCGCATTCCAGGGCGTGATGCCTTGTCCATGACCATTGATCAGCAACGCAATCTGATGCTGACCCTGGACGGTGGCAATGTGAACGTCTATGACATCAGCCAGCCTGAACCCAAGTTGCTGCGCACCATTGAAGGCGCCGCAGAAGCATCCTTGCAAGTTCAGTTCCACCCAGTTGGGGGTGTCTGATATGGACCCGGTCCTGACCTACGCCAGCCTGGCTTGCTTGGCCGTGCTGATGGGACTGGGGGCGCTGGATAAACTGCGTCACTTCAGCCTGTTCGAGGCAGCCGTTGGCGGTTATCGATTGTTGCCGGAAGTGTTGTTACGACCGTTCAGTGTGCTGTTTGTCGCTGCCGAGGCCTTGAGTGCGCCTTTGCTGCTGTGGCCAGCCAGCCGTTCGCTGGGGGCGGTTCTGGCCCTGTGCGTCCTGCTGGTCGCCACCAGTGGCATTGTGATGAACCTGCTGCGTGGCCGCCGCGATGTGGATTGCGGCTGCTCCGGGCTGGGGGAATCCTCCGGTGGTCTGTCCTGGTGGCTGGTGGCTCGCAATGCCTTGCTGGCTGCGCTGGCCGTGGCCAGCGGTGACTGGGCCATCAGCAGCGCCCGTGAACTGGTCTGGGTGGACGGTTTGACCTTCTTTGGTGCCACCTTGGCCTTGCTGGGCCTGTACTATGCGGCCAACCAGCTGATCGAATCCCATCTGAAATTCCAGAAAATGCAGAATTCTTAGGAGACCTAAATGACCGCTTTAATGATTTCCAACGTCATTTTATGGGTAATCGTACTGGCCCTGGTGCTGGTTGTACTTGCCCTGTCGCGCCAGATTGGCGTGTTGTATGAACGGGTTGCCCCCATGGGCGCCCTGACTATGGATAAAGGCCCGCAGGTGGGTGATGTCGCTCCCGTCATGGAATTGCAGGACCTGCGCGGTCGTGCCGTTACCGTGGGCGTGGCTGGCCCGCGTAGCCAGTTGATTTTCTTCATGTCGCCTACCTGCCCGGTGTGCAAGAAGCTCTTGCCGATTCTGAAGTCCATTCAGGGCTCGGAAGGTCAGTGGGTAGATATTGTGCTGGCCAGTGATGGCGAGATGCCCGAGCATCTGGCTTTCTAC
Organism: Alcaligenes sp. NLF5-7; assembly: GCF_024266725.1. NCBI lineage: Bacteria > Pseudomonadati > Pseudomonadota > Betaproteobacteria > Burkholderiales > Alcaligenaceae > Alcaligenes > Alcaligenes sp. NLF5-7. The sequence goes on along the minus strand of NZ_CP100755.1, from coordinate 1,337,429 downwards.
CAGAAAGCACAACTGGACGCCTTCCCTTACGTCCTGTCCACACAGCTGGGCATGGGCTTTCAGATCAGCAAACTGCCTTACGCCGTCCTGATCGACGAGAACGGTGTGGTGCGCGGCAAGGGTCTGGTCAATTCGCGTGAACAGCTGGAAAGCCTGTTTACCGCCAAAGACCTGGGCGTGGCCTCGGCGCAAGAATACTTGGCCGGTGACTCGGGCATGAAGCAAGTGCAGGTATCACGAAAGGAGAACGTCAATGCGTTGGCTGGATAAATTTGGGGAGAACCTCTCCCGTTCTGTGGCCCACAAGACTTCGCGTCGCAGCGTGCTGCGCTCGGTGGGCAAATTAATGGTCGGTTCGGCCTTTGTGTTGCCTGTATTGCCGGTGGCTCGCGCCGCCGGTGGTGGTGGCAGCAGCAGTGGTGCCGATCACATCAGTCTGAATCCCGATCTGGCGAATGAAGACGAAGTGAACTCCTGCGACTACTGGCGTCATTGTGCGGTGGACGGGTTCCTGTGCTCTTGCTGCGGTGGCACGACCACCACCTGCCCTCCGGGCTCGACGCCTTCGCCCATCTCGTGGATTGGCACTTGCCACAACCCGCATGATGGCAAGGACTACCTGATCAGCTACCACGACTGCTGCGGCAAGACCGCTTGCGGCCGCTGCCAGTGCAACACGCAGACCCGTGAGCGTCCTGGTTACGAGTTCTTCCTGCACAATGACGTGAACTGGTGCATGGCGAACGAGAACAGCACCTTCCATTGCACGACATCGGTACTGGTTGGCTTGGCTAAAAACTAAAAAAGCCCGTCGGGCTGCCAGTCATGCGGGAAGAACGGTCCTTGGGACGCCAGTTCTTTCCTGCATAGGCAGCCCCAGGGTTTGAACAAGGTGCCGGGCGGCCAGGATGGCGTTCGGTCACTTAAGGAGGCATCACTGTGTGGACATCTTTGCGCCTGGCCTGTTTGGGCGCCGTACTCCTGGCGTTTACGCCTTGGGCCCATGCCCAAGAAGAGATGGCCGGAACGGGCGATTACCTGCAAAGTTCGCAGGCTTTCAAAGACTATATGCTGCAATGCGCAGGTTGCCATCGCTACGATGGCCAGGGCCTGACGCATCGGGGCATCCCCAATTTCAACCAGTCCATTGGCTTGTTTACACGCCTGCCAGCTGGACGGGACTATATGATTCGAGTGCCCGGTGCCTCGCAGTCGCAACTGGATAATGCCGATCTGGCTCGTGTGCTGAACTGGATTGTGGCCAAGTTCAGCCCGGAAGAAATGACACCCGATTACCGACCCTTTACCTCGGCCGAGGTAGGGGCATCGCGCCGGCATCGTTTTGATGATGTACTCAAGGCGCGTACGGAGCTAACCGTCAAGATGAACAGTATGGGTCTGGAGCCTGCGCCCTACCTGTACGGCTCCATGGATCGCTGATACAGCGGGTTAACGACCGTAGACGCTTGAATTTTTTAGGGCTATAAGAAAGGGGGCATATTCTGCCCCTTACCCCGATCAATTGCGTTGGCCGAAAGGGCACTCAGGCAATGTCTATGTTATTGCGCACTCCCTCTGCTTCTTTCAAGAGCCTGGCTGCTTGGCAGGAAGTGGTGTGCGCGTACTTTGTGCCCTTGGAAGTTCAGCCGGATTCTCGCCGTGGTTTCTCCAACCGGGCGGCAACCGATCGCATGGGTTCGGTCGATGTCATGGAACTGTGTACCAGCGCGCAGCGCGTGCGTCGTACCCAGGCCTTGGCCAGCCGATCCGAGCAGGCGCTGTACAAGGTCACCTTGCAGATCAGTGGCAGCAGTCAGATTCAGCAGGATAATCGCAGTGGCATCTTGCACGCCGGGGAGTGGGGCATTTATGACACCACCCGCCCTTACGAAGTGGCCGTGCAGGATCAATCCCATTTTCTGGTCTTGCAGTTCGAGGAAGAGCGTTTGCTGCCTTGGTTGCCCTGGCTAAGCGATGCGGTGGCCCGCTCGTTCTCCGCCACGACAGGTCCGGCCCGAATTGCCATGGATATGCTGCGTTTGGGTTTGCAGGAGCGCGGGCACTTGTCGCCCTCGGCCTTGAGCGAACTGTCCCAGACCGTGATTCGCATGATGGCTCTGAGCCTGGCCGATGGTCGCCCGGTGACGACCGAGTCCGCCCTGGACGAAGTGCGGCGCGGGCAGCTGCTGCAAATTCAGCAATACGTGCAGGATCATCTGGGTGATACCGGTTTGAATGCCCAGTCCCTGGCGCTGCAGTTTCGCATTTCACGCCGTTATCTCTACAAGCTGTTCGAGCTGTGCGGGCAAGCGCCTGCCGACTACATCATGGCCGCCCGCCTGGAGCGCGCCTGTCAATTGTTGGTGGACGGCAAACCCGGTCGGCAGATCAGTGAGCTGGCCTGGCAAATGGGCTTTTCCGACGCGGCCGTGTTCAGCCACGCCTTCCGGCGACGCTATGGCGTATCGCCCAGCGAATGGCGTCGCAGCCGTATTTGCGGCGATTAAGTACAGCTACGTAGACGCAACTCCGACTTATCGCAGACGGGTCGGATTTCTATCCTAGAGGCTCATGATTATGGGGCGGCCGGTGTGGTTCGCCCGGCTTCTCAAGGACAGTCTTATGCGTCTACACCTCGATTGTGCGTTGCTGCACACCCAGCCATCGTGGGCTCAGAATTTACAGGCCATCGTCCCGCCTTGCGAGCGCTTGCAGCTGCATGTTCTGCAGGCGCCACCACCGCCCCATCCCGATCAGGAGTATTTGTTTTTGCGCAGCGCATCGGCCTTGCTGCTACGTTTTGATGCCTGTCTGATTCCCATCGAAGCGGCCACCCTGATTCACGTGCGTCGAGCCTTGTCGGTGGCCCAAGGTCATTTGCCAGTGCCGGTCTTTGGTTTGCTGCGGGGTGCCATCAAGGCCGCGGCCCTGACAGACCTGCTGGAACTGGGTCTGGCAGACTACGTGCGCGAGCCTTTATGCCTGGACGATTTGCGCGCCCGCATCAATCGTCAGCGTTTACAGACCTCTTCCCACGCTTTGAATGAACCGGGGCTGTCGGGTCGGATACACTATAGGGTGCAGGAAAACCAGGATCTGGTCCTGCACCCCGGCCCAACGGAGCAGCGCCTGTCGCAAACGATCTTGCAACAGGAGGGGACAACGCTGGAAGCCTATGCCGCTGCGGTAGCCTCGCGCTACGCCAGCAGCCAGGAATCTTTCAAAGTTGCCAAGGGACGGATAGTGGCCCGCTTCGAGCAGGCTTATATCCACGCCGCCCTTGATCGCCATAGCGGCAATATCGCCATGGCGGCCCGCTCCGCGCAAAAGCACCGGCGTGCTTTCTGGGCACTGATGCGCAAACACCATATCGATGCAGCACGCTTTCGATCCGCGTCAAACCCAGACGACGAACACGATGGTTAAAATTAACAGGCATTTTTCAATAGGGATTGCCGTGTCTTTACCTCAATTAAAAAACGATGTTTTCCTGCGCTCGCTGTTGCGCGAACCTGTGCCTTACACCCCCATCTGGCTGATGCGTCAGGCCGGGCGTTATTTGCCTGAATACAATGCCACCCGTGCCCAGGCTGGCTCCTTCATGCAATTGGCTCAGAATCCCGAATTTGCGTGCGAAGTAACCTTGCAGCCCTTGCGTCGTTTCGATCTGGATGCCGCCATTCTGTTCTCGGACATCCTGACCGTGCCACACGCCATGGGCCTGGGTCTGGATTTCGTCGCTGGTGAAGGCCCGCGTTTTGCCCGTCCTGTACGCAACGAAGCCGACGTCATGGCGCTGGAAGCGCCGGACATGTCCAAGCTGCAATACGTGTTTGATGCCGTATCCCTGATCCGCAAGGAACTGGACGGCAAAGTACCGCTGATCGGCTTTGCCGGCAGCCCCTGGACCATTGCCTGCTACATGGTGGAAGGCCAGGGCTCGGACGACTACCGTCTGGTGAAAAGCATGATGTATCAGCGTCCGGACCTGATGCACCGCATGCTGGAAATCAATGCCCAAACCACCTGCGACTACCTGAACAATCAGATCCGTGCTGGTGCACAGGCTGTGATGCTGTTCGACAGCTGGGGTGGTGTGTTGTCCGACTCCCTGTTCCAGGAATTCTCCCTGGCCTACACCCGTAAAGTGGTTGATGGCCTGATTCGCGAGCATGACGGCAAGCGCGTCCCTGCCATCGTCTTTACCAAGGGCGGCGGCATGTGGCTGGAAGATATTGCTGGCTGTGGCGCTGATGCCATGGGTGTGGACTGGACGGTGAACCTGTCCCGTGCGCGCGCTCGTATTGGTGACAAACTAGCCTTGCAAGGCAATCTGGACCCCATGACCATGTTCGGTGGCGAAGAAGCCATCCGCCGTGAAGCCCGCCGCGTTATTGACGACTTTGGCCCTGTGGGTCAGGGCGGTCACGTGTTCAACTTCGGTCACGGTATTTCGCGTTTCACAGACCCGGAAGCCGTGGGCATTCTGGTCGACGAAGTGCACTCCTACAGCCGTCGACACCACAGCGTTTGATAGTCTTTGCGCACGGGCTGTCGCAGCTTGTGCGCAAAGTTATGCACACAGACAGAGCTGGGTTTGAGGTCTTTATATTTAAGGTTTAATTTCAATACCCAGTTTTAATTAGTTGATTTCTCTGCGTTTTATCCTTATTTCAGAGATATTGAAAATTAAATTGTATCTGTGCTTGCTTCTTTGTATTTTTTGTTCATGTCATTTTCCCCAAAGTTATCCACAGGTCGCTAAGCTCTTGACTTATCAGGCTTTCAGCCAGGCCAGCCCTTTTTTGAACCACCATCCATGACCGCCACTCCTGACGCTATTTCTGCATCGGCAAGCACCGGACCTTTCTGGCTGCATGTGGCTTTGGACGTTCCCCTGGATGGGGTGTTTGATTATCAGCACCACGAACCCGTCCTGATCGGACAGCGGGTCATTGTGCATTTTGGGCGGCGGCAGATGATAGGCGTGGTGGTGGCTTTGCCGGAGCAACCTTCCTACCCGCCCGAGCAGGTCAAAGCGATTGATCAGCTGCTGGATGACTTGCCGCCTTTCCCGCAGGACTGGTTGCGGATGGCGCGCTTTGCGTCTACCTATTACCACCGTCCGCTGGGCGAGGTCATGATGCCGTCCTTGCCAGGGCCGTTGCGCAAACCCTCTGCCTATCTGGGCAAGCGTTCCGCTGGTGGGCCGGTATTGCGCATGGCCAAGCGCAAGGAAAAGAAGGTGGAGCCGGTGGACAGCGACGTCCTGCCCGTGCTCAATGCCGAGCAGCAGGCTGCGGTAGATGGCATTGTGGCGGCCAAACCCGGAAGCTGCCTATTGCTGCATGGCGTAACGGGTAGCGGGAAAACCGAAGTCTATATGCGGGTGCTGGAACAAGTGCTGGCCGCTGGTCGGCAAGTCCTGTTCATGGTGCCCGAAATCAATCTGACGCCTCAGTTCGAGCAGGTCCTGCGTGCCCGCTTGGCGCGCGTCCTGCCCGGCGATGTGCTGGCTGTCTTGCATAGTGGTCTGTCCGAAGGTGAAAGGCTGCGCTCCTGGTTGCGCGTCAACAGTGGTCAGGCGCGCATTTTGTTGGGAACACGGCTGTCCATCTTCACGCCCATGCCCGAGCTGGGCCTGATTATTGTGGACGAGGAGCACGACGCTTCTTACAAACAGCAAGATGGCTTGCGTTACTCCGCTCGGGATCTGGCTGTGTGGCGTGGCTACGATCTGAAAGTGCCAGTGGTGCTGGGTTCAGCCACCCCTTCGCTGGAAAGCTGGAATCATGCCCGACAAGGGCGCTATAGCCTGTTGAGCCTGCCCAAGCGTGCGCGAGAGGTTTCCTTGCCCCGAGTGCGTCTGGTCGATACCCGCCATTTGCGCCTGGAGTCGGGCTTTTCTCCCCAACTGCTGGATGCGCTGGAAGCATGTCTGGAGCGCGGCGAGCAATCGCTGGTTTTCATTAACCGGCGTGGCTACGCGCCTGTGCTGCATTGCGCCTCTTGCGGCTGGCTGTCTCAATGTCCGCGTTGCACGGTGTACACCGTGCTGCACCGGCAAAATGGCTTCAAGCACAATTTGCAGTGCCACCATTGCGGTTATCAGGCCCCCGTGCCGCGTGCTTGCCCGGATTGCGGCGATCAGGACTTGCAGCCTATGGGGCGTGGCACTCAACGTATTGAAGAGTTTCTGGGCGAGCGTTTTCCTAATGCCCGCCTGGTGCGTATCGACGCGGACAGTACCCGCTTGAAGGGCAGCGCGCAGCAATTGTTCGAGCAGGTGCATGCGGGCGAAGTGGACATCATGGTGGGCACCCAGATGGTGGCCAAAGGTCATGACTTCACCCGCTTGAGCGTCGTCGGTGTGCTCAATGCCGATGCTACCTTGTTCGCCCATGATTTCCGCGCGCCCGAGCGTCTGTTTGCTCAACTGATGCAGGTAGCAGGCCGGGCCGGTCGCCATACCGAAGGGGCGGATGTCATCATCCAGACGGGCTACCCGGAGCAGGCCGTTTATCAAAGCCTGATCAAGCACGATTACATAGGCTTTGCTCAAAGCGCCTTGAACGAGCGCGAGTCCGTGGGCTTGCCGCCTTTTGCCTATCAGGTGCTTCTGTCTGCCGAAGCGCCGCAATTGGCAGATGCCATTCGCTTGTTGACCCAGGCACGTCGTTTGCCTGAAGAATATCCGAATGAATTTCCGGGCGCGGATCAGGTTTTCCTGTACGATCCCGTGCCCTTACGTGTTTTGCGCGTTGCCAAAGTGGAGCGTGCCCAGTTGCTGTTGGAAAGCGCCCATCGTCCGGCCTTGCAAGCCTTTGTGCGCTATTGGGGGCCACAGGTCGCGCAGTTGGCCAAGCAGTATAAAGTGCGCATTACGATTGAGGTTGATCCTCTCGAAATTTAAGACTCTCCAGGCTCATGTATATGCAGGACGGTAGGAGCATCTTCAGTACATCAGGGTGTATCCTTGTGCGCTATGCAGCTATGAGCCAATAGCCATGAAGCTGTGGAGCGATGGCTGTAGGGTGATGATTGCTCTGCCGTTGCCATGCCGCTGTACCTCGCTGCTGCTGTGTCTCTGTGTCAGCCTTTCGCTTGTCATCAAACCGTACTCGGCCTGGCTGGGATGTCACTTTTAGTTCTGCACGTTGTTTGGCGTTGAACCTCGTTTTCTTGCCTAGTATTCACTGATTCCACCATGTCCACCTCCGTAACTACTCCAGGCCATACTGTCCCCACCGACCTGAACGCCATGCAGCGTCAGGCTGTGTTGTATATGGATGGGCCTTGCCTGGTGCTGGCCGGAGCGGGCAGTGGCAAGACACGGGTGATCACGCAGAAAATCGCTTATCTGCTGCGTGAGTGTGGGTACACGGGCCGGCAAGTGGTCGCGCTGACCTTCACCAATAAAGCGGCGCGTGAAATGAATGAGCGGATTCGCGCCCTGGTAGATCCCAAGCTGTTGCGAGGGCTGACCGTCAGCACCTTCCACTCTCTGGGCTTGCGCATGTTGCGTGAGGAAGCACAGCACGTGGGTTTGAAGCCGCGCTTTTCCATTCTGGATTCCAACGATGCGCTGGCAATTATTCAGGAACTGCTGGCTACCACGGATAAAGGCCGCCTGAAGTCCGTTCAGCAGGAAATCTCCTTATGGAAAAACGCCTTGATGGGGCCGGACGATGCGGAGCGTGCTGCAAACTCGCCCAGCCAGATCGAGGCGGCTCGTATTTACCGCGACTACGCCGCCACCTTGATTGCCTATCAGTCGGTGGACTTTGATGATCTGATCCGCCTGCCTGCGCAGTTGATGGAAGACAATCAGGAAGTGCGCGAGCGCTGGCAGCGTCGGGTGCAGTATCTGCTGGTGGACGAATATCAAGACACTAATCTTTGTCAGTATCGGCTGGTGCGCTCTCTAACCGGTCAGCGCAATATGTTCACCGTAGTGGGGGACGACGATCAGGCCATTTACGCCTGGCGTGGCGCTACCGTGGAGAATCTGGCGCAGCTTCCCAAGGATTATCCGGACCTGAAAGTCGTGAAGCTGGAGCAGAACTATCGTTCGGTGCAGCGCATCTTGCAGGCTGCCAATAATGTCATTGGCAATAATCCCGTCGTGTTCGGTAAAAAGCTCTGGTCTGACCTGGGTTTTGGTGAGCCTATCCAGGTCCACGTGACGGACGACGAGCAGAACGAGGCCGATTCAGTGGCCATGCGTATCTCGGCAGAGCGCTTCGAGCGTCAGGCCGAGTGGCGAGATTTTGCGGTGCTGTACCGTGGAAACCATCAGGCCCGTATCTTTGAGCAGGCGCTGCGCAATCTGCGCATTCCCTACACCATTTCGGGTGGGCAGAGTTTCTTTGACAAGGCCGAGATTCGCGACATCCTGTCTTACTTGCGAGTCGTTGCGAACGACGATGATGATCCGGCTTTCATCCGCGCAGCGACGACACCCAGGCGCGGAATTGGGCAGGCTACCTTGCAGGTGCTGGGTCAGTTTGCGGCGGAACAAAAGCTGTCTTTGTATTCCGCCGTCTCGCAAATCGCTCTGACGGATCGCTTACCGGAGAGGCAGTTGGAGCCTTTAAGTGTCTTTGCGCAGTTTATTGGCCGTATCCAGCAAAGAGCGGACCGGGTAGAGAGCGATCAGGAAGGACACGAGACGGCCGTCAGCGAATTGCTGGACGAGCTGCTGCGGGCGATTGATTACGAGCGCTATCTCTACGATATGTTCGACGAGCGACCCGCGCAGACTCGTTGGGAAAACGTATTGGAGTTGATTACCTGGCTGAAGTCCAAAGCGGCAGACGATCAGCTGAGTTTGAATGACTTGGTGCAGCGAGTTGCCCTGATCACCATGCTGGAACGCGGTGAGGATGAAGACCCGGATGCGGTCAAATTGTCCACGCTTCATGCTTCCAAGGGGCTGGAGTATCCGCATGTGTTCCTGGTGGGGGTGGAAGAGGGGCTGCTGCCGCACATTGGGCGCGATGACGAAGATATAGACCCGGATAAAGAAGCCGATATTCTGGCCCAGCGCATTCAGGAAGAGCGGCGTCTGATGTACGTGGGTATTACGCGTGCGCAGCGCAGTTTGCGCTTGAGCTGGTGCAAGAAGCGCAGACGCGCACGTGAGAATCTGGTGCGTGAGCGATCGCGCTTTATTGATGAGATGAAGATTGAAGACCCTGGTGCCCAGGAAGATCCGGCGCAGGCGGCTTTAAGTCCCAAGCAGCGGCTGGATATGTTGAAGAACTTGTTGAACAAGTCTTGAGCAGTGCTTCTTGATCAAGGACGATTTCGTGTTGGGCCTATGTTTTGTGAGGCACCGTCGTTCTGCAGGCCAGCTTTTGCTGGCCTTTTTCATTTTCTGCGGCGCTGGAAGAAACGCTCTCCGTGCCTGGGCTTGTCTTGATCTTGGGGCTGGGGAGACGCGTGGTGAGGTGCTGGCGCCTAATGAGCCAAGGTCCCGGGCGGTGGATGAAGGTGTGCCGCTGGAAAGGCCGTATTAGCAAACGCAGAAAAAACAAAAGCCTGCTAAATCAGCAGGCTTTTCAACATCAAGCGGTGTTTTGCTTGAGCGTTACGACGGTGATGCGTGGCTTACCAGTAGCTGGCCGACATGCGGGAATCGCGGATGCGGGCTTCGTTCAAGGCACGGGTCAGTTCGACCATGTACTTGAACACCACGTTTGCGGCTTTGGAAACTTGTTTGGCCGCTGCTTTGGTCAGTGCAGTTAAAGACACGGATTCACCATTTTCCAGGGCATGCTGCATTACCCCACGCTCAACAGCATCACTCCAGTGAATGTAGTGCGAGTAAGTGGTCATGGTAGACATTTGCTTTCCCTTTAAGGTGAAGGTCTAAGTTACGAGTCCTCATTATAGGGTTTTCCCTAGTCTAAAAGCAAGGGTAAACCCTAGGGATTGGATTAGCCTGTGGTTTTTAAGGGAAAACCCTAGGGTTCTTTGGAAAGGGAAATTAAATCAAAGGCTTATGGGGTTGTGGTTTGCAGGGTTTTGCGGGTTTTAGGTGGGGAGTGGAGTCCTTGCGGCAGCCCTTGCTGGCTTGAGGCTGGGTCGGAGCGGAAGCTTGCCGGTGCTGCGCACCGGTGCCCTTGTCTGGGGCTGTTGTAGGGCGCACCTTGAACTCGTTCAGTGGTTTGTCCCCCGGACAAACCACAAGCGTTGAACTCAAACAGCAAGGTGCTTGCATCCCTACAACAGCCCCAGACGGCGGCAAGCCCCCTGAATGCTCCAACCCAGCCTCAAGCCAGCAAGGGCTTCAGAATGGTGGCAACCAACAGCCAACAGCCGACAACCCACAACTAATCGCTCTGGCTGCTTCTTGCTGCAATCCGTTGCCAGGCAAATAAAGCTGGCAGATATGGATGACAGGCTCGTAGGCAGCAGGCAGCAGGCAGCGAGCCGCAAACAACAAATAAGAACCCGCGAAGTCAGGGGGCCTGGAAGTGATCTCGCTCGCTTGAAGACAAACAGCCAGCCGTTTATCGCGGCTGGCTGTTTGCTTACTGGTACTGCCAAGAAGACTTAGCGGGGAAGTGTTGAACTCCCCATCAAGAACTCGTCTACGGAACGGGCACATTGGCGGCCTTCGCGGATGGCCCAGACTATCAGGGACTGGCCGCGTCGCATGTCTCCGGCGGCGAAGACTTTGGCTCGGCTGGTTTGGTAGTCATCCGTGTTGGCGGCGACGTTGCCGCGCTGGTCGGCTTCTACGGCGAAGGCGTCCAGCACTTGGCGTACGGGAGCGGTGAAGCCCATGGCCAGCAGGACCAGGTCGGCGGGGAAGGTCATTTCGGAACCGGCGATGGGCGTCATGCTCATGCGGCCTGTCGCGGGATCGGTTTTCCATTCCACCCGAACGGCGCGCAGTTCTTTGACTTGGCCGTTCTTGCCTTCCAGCTCTACGGTGTTGATCGCCCAGTCACGCTCGCAGCCTTCTTCGTGCGAGGACGAGGTGCGCAGCTTCATGGGCCAGTAGGGCCAGGTCAGCTCCGTGTTTTCCTGCTCGGGCGGGCGGGGCATCAGTTCGAATTGGGTGACCGATTTTGCGCCTTGGCGTGTGCTGGTGCCCACGCAGTCCGAGCCGGTATCACCGCCGCCAATCACTACGACATGCTTGCCTTGAGCGCTGATGGCGGGAGCGCCTCGCGAACCGGCAACTTGCTGGTTCTGGATGCGCAAAAAGTCCATGGCGGGATGTACACCTTGCAGTTGGCTGCCGGGGGCGTCCAGCAGGCGTGGTGTTTCGGAGCCGCCTGCCAGGATGATGGCGTCGAACTGTTGCTCAAGATCGGTAGGGGACAGCACGGTCAGCCCCGGTTCCTGGGCGGCTTGGTCTTGTGCTTGGCCAATATAGGTAGAGGGGAAAAACTGCACGCCCTCGGCCTGCATCTGGGCGATACGGCGATCCAGCAAGTGTTTGTCCAGCTTGAAGTCGGGGATGCCGTAGCGCATCAGGCCACCAATGCGGTCGCTTTTCTCGTACACGGTAACCTCGTGGCCGACGCGTGCCAATTGCTGGGCGCTGGCCAATCCGGCAGGGCCGGAGCCAATGACGGCCACGCGTTTGCCAGTTTTGTGGGTAGGTACTTGTGGTTCAACCCAACCTTCTGCCCAGCCTTTGTCGATGATGGCGTGCTCAATGGATTTGATACCCACGGGCGCACGGTCAATGTTCAAGGTACAGGCTGCCTCGCAAGGAGCGGGGCAGATGCGGCCGGTAATTTCCGGAAAGTTATTGGTGGAGTGCAGCACGTCCAGCGCCTCTTTCCACTGCTGGCGGTAAACCAGATCATTCCAGTCGGGAATGATGTTATTGACCGGGCAGCCGTTGTGGCAGAAAGGGATGCCGCAATCCATGCAGCGGGCGGCCTGCTGGCCTGCCTGCTCGTCGTTCAATACCTGGACAAATTCTTTCCAGTGCTTGACCCGCTTTAAAGGAGCTTCTACGGCTTCTTGCAGACGTTGAAACTCAAGAAATCCAGTCGTCTTTCCCATGATGTGTCGTTTCCTGATGGTGATGGGAAGGGTTCAGGCCGAAGCCGAACGGCGGGTTTTACTGCTTTTGGGCGCGGCTTTGCTCGCTTGCGGGCCTTGCCACAATTCGCTCAATGCACGTCGGTACTCGCGTGGAATGACTTTGACGAATTGTGCGCGGGCGCTGTCCCAGTCTTTCAAGAGCTCGCGGGCCTGGAAGCTGCCCGTGGCCTTGAAATGTTCCTGAACCAGGGTTTGCAAGATTGCATCGTCGGTCTGACGTTCGCCCTGGGCGCTACGGCTGTGCCATTGCGCCATGCTGCTGTTCATCTCTTGCTCGGCCTTGCTCAGCACAGGCTCCAGATCCACCATGCCGGGGTTGCAGCGCAGTTGCAGGCGACGTTGCGGGTCCCACACGTAGGCCACGCCACCGGACATGCCGGCTGCAAAGTTGCGGCCCACTTCGCCCAGGACAACCACGGTACCGCCCGTCATGTATTCGCAACCATGATCGCCTACGCCTTCCACAACCGCGCTGGCACCGGAGTTACGCACAGCAAAGCGTTCACCGGCCACGCCGTTGAAGTAAGCCGCACCGGACAGGGCGCCGTAAAGCACGGTATTGCCCACGATGATGTGGTCCGGGCCGTAGCCACGGAAGTCGTTGGGCGAGCGCACGATAATGCGGCCGCCGGACAAGCCTTTACCTACGTAGTCATTGGCTTCACCCACCAGATCCAGGGTGATGCCCTGCGCCAGGAAAGCGCCAAAGCTCTGACCCGCTGTACCTTTGCACTGAATGTGCAGGCTGTCGTCAGGCAGACCTTGATGGCCGTATTTCCTGGTGAACACGCCCGAGAGCATGGCACCGACGCTGCGGTTGCGGTTACGTACGGGAGTGATGAAAGACAACGGCGTGCCCTGATTCAGGGTCACGGCGCTGCGCTCGATCAGTTGGCGATCCAGCGTGTGTTCCAGGTCATGATCCTGGGTAGCGATCTGACGTGGGGACTCTTCATTGTCCACTTTATGCAGCAGACGGGAGAAGTCCAGGCCCCGGGCTTTCCAGTGTTCGATACCGCTGCGCATATCCAGCCAGTCGCTGCGACCGATCAGATCGTCAAAGTGGCGTACACCCAGCTTGGCCATCAGTTCACGCACTTCTTCTGCAACGAAGAAGAAGTAGTTCACTACGTGTTCGGGCTTGCCCTTGAACTTGCGGCGCAGCACGGGGTCCTGAGTGGCAACGCCAACGGGACAGGTGTTCAGATGGCATTTGCGCATCATGATGCAGCCTTCCACGACCAGCGGAGCGGTGGCAAAGCCAAACTCATCCGCACCCAGCAAGGCACCGATCACCACATCGCGGCCGGTTTTCATCTGGCCGTCGGCCTGCACGCGGATACGGCTGCGCAAGCGGTTCAGCAACAGGGTCTGCTGGGTTTCAGCCAGACCCAGTTCCCAGGGGGTGCCGGCATGCTTGATGGAAGACAGGGGCGAGGCGCCTGTACCACCGTCGTGACCGGCAATCACAATGTGATCGGCCTTGGCTTTGGCAACACCAGCAGCCACGGTGCCCACACCGACTTTGGACACCAGCTTCACGGAGATATCTGCTTGTGGGTTCACGTTCTTCAAATCGTGAATCAGCTGGGCCAAATCTTCGATGGAGTAAATGTCGTGGTGCGGTGGGGGCGAAATCAGGCCGACACCAGGCACCGAGTAACGCAGCTTGGCGATGTACTCGGACACTTTATGGCCGGGCAACTGGCCGCCTTCACCGGGTTTGGCGCCTTGTGCCATCTTGATCTGAATTTGATCTGCACTACACAGGTATTGGGCGGATACGCCAAAGCGACCGGACGCAACCTGCTTGATGCGCGAGCGCAGCGAATCGTTCTCTTGCAGCTCAATGTCGGCAAATACGCGATCCTGGCCTAACACGCTGGCCAAGGTGTCACCCTGGCGGATGCCACTTTTACCGTGCTGCATTTCGTGCTGGTAGCGCAACTCGTCCTCGCCACCTTCACCAGTATTGGACTTGCCGCCAATCCGGTTCATGGCCACGGCCAGTACGGCGTGGGCTTCGGTTGAAATCGAACCAAGCGACATGGCGCCGGTTGCAAAGCGTTTGACGATCTCGCTAGCCGGTTCCACCTCTTCCAAAGGAATCGCTTGAGCCGGGTCCAGACGCAGTTCGAACAAACCACGCAGTGTCATGTGACGGCGGCTTTGCTCGTTGATGAGCTGGGCGTATTCCTTGTAGGTGCTGTAGTTCTGGCTGCGGGTGGCGTGTTGCAGTTTGGCGATGGAGTCGGCGGTCCACATATGGGCTTCGCCGCGCACGCGTACTGCGTATTCGCCACCGGCTTCCAGATGGTTTTCCAGCACGGGGTCTTTGCTGTAGGCGGCGCGATGCTGACGCAGCGCTTCTTCGGCCACGGTGAAGATATCAATCCCTTCCACCGGGCAGGAAGTACCCACAAAATATTTGTCTACCAGCGAGCGCGACAGGCCGATGGTCTCGAAAATCTGCGCGCCGGTGTAGGACATGTAGGTGGAGATGCCCATTTTGGACATGACCTTGTACAAGCCCTTGTTGATGGCCTTGATGTAGTAGCCCTCGGCCTGGGAGGCGTCGATCTGGTTGATCGGGTCCTGGGCCAGATGCTGCAGGCTTTCAAAAGCCAGCCAGGGGTGCATGGCTTCGGCACCATACGCACCCAGCAGCGCGAAGTGATGCACTTCACGGGCCGAGCCGGTTTCCACGACCAGACCCGTGCGGGTACGCAGGCCGATGCGGATCAGGTGCTGGTGAATGGCCGAGGTTGCCAGCAGGGCGGGGATGGCCACATGCTCGGCGTCACAGCGGCGATCCGTCAGGATCAGGATGTTGTAGCCATCGCGCACGGCATCTGCCGCACGGGCGCACAGGGCGGCCACGCTGGCCTCTATGCCTTCCGGTCCCCACGCGCTGGGGTAGACGATGTCCAGTTCCTGGCTGCGGAACTTGCCATTGCTGGCCGCTTCAATGCGCCGGATCTGGTTCATGTCAGCCGGGCTCAGCACGGGCTGGGACACTTCCAGACGCAGCGGCGGGTTGACGTTGTTGATGTCCAGCAGATTGGGCTTGGGGCCAATAAAGGACACCAGCGACATCACCATCTGTTCGCGAATCGGGTCGATAGGCGGGTTGGTAACCTGAGCGAACAGCTGGCGGAAGTAGTTGTAGAAGGGCTTGGATTTGTCGGATAGCACGGCCAACGGAGCGTCGTTGCCCATGGAGCCGGTGGCCTCTTCGCCCTTGCTGGCCATGGGCTGCAGGACGACTTTGATATCTTCCTGGGTCCAGCCAAAAGCTTGTTGCTGATCCAGCAGGTCGCGGGTGGCCAATTGGGGACGCACGCCGGGCACGCTGGGCAGGGAGTCCAGGCGCAAGCGCAGGCGTTCAATCCACTGCTTGTAGGGGTGGGTGTTGGCCAGTTGGGACTTGATCTCGGCATCGTCAATGATGCGGCCCTGTTCCAGATCGATCAGCAGCATCTTGCCCGGTTGCAGACGCCATTTCTTGACGATGCGGTGCTCAGGAATAGGCAGGGTACCGGCTTCAGAGGCCAGCACAATCATGTCGTCGTCGGTAATGACGTAGCGGGCGGGACGCAGGCCGTTACGGTCCAGCAGTGCACCAATTTGCAGGCCATCAGTAAAGGCGATGGCAGCAGGACCATCCCATGGTTCCATCTGAGCTGCGTAGTACTCGTAGAAAGCGCGACGGCTTTCGTCCATCTCGGCGTGTTGCTCCCAGGCCTCCGGCATCATGATCATCATGGCGTGCGGCAGCGAGTAGCCGGCCATCACCAGCAGTTCCAGACAGTTGTCGAAAGTGGCCGTGTCGGACTGGCCTTCGTACACGATGGGGTAAAGCTTTTGCAGATCTGAGCCCAGCACGGCCGATTCCATGGCGCCTTCACGGGCACGCAGCCAGTTGAAGTTGCCCTGTACCGTGTTGATTTCGCCGTTGTGGGCGATCAGGCGGTAGGGGTGGGCCAGAGGCCAGGCGGGAAAGGTATTGGTGGAAAAGCGCTGGTGCACCAGAGCCAGGGCTGAACAGGCACGAGGGTCGGCCAGATCGCGGTAGTAGCGGCCAACCTGGTCAGCCAACAGCAGGCCTTTGTAGACGATGGTGCGCACCGAGGCCGAGGTCACAAAGTATTCCTGGCCGTGGGCCAATGCCATGCGGTAGATGGCGTGGCTGGCGGTCTTGCGGATCACGTACAGCTTGCGCTCCAGCGCATCGGGCACCATCACATCCGGGCCGCGGCCAATGAACAGCTGGCGAATCACCGGTTCGTTGGCCTTGACGGTGGGCGACATGGGCATGGTGCTGTCCACCGGCACATCGCGCCAGCCCAGCATGTGCTGGCCTTCGGCACGTACCGCACGTTCCAGCTCCTGTTCACAGGCCAGGCGGGAAGCGGTTTCCTTGGGCAGGAACACCATGGCTACGCCGTACTCGCCGGGGGGCGGCAGGGTCACGCCCTGAGCGGCCATTTCTTCGCGGTAAAGCTGGTCGGGGATCTGGATCAGAATGCCTGCACCGTCGCCCATCAAGGGATCTGCGCCTACAGCGCCGCGGTGATCAAGGTTTTCCAGAATTTTAAGGCCTTGGGTGATGATGGCGTGGCTCGCCTGGCCTTTGATGTGTGCGATAAATCCGACGCCGCAGGCGTCGTGTTCGTTAGCGGGAAGGTACAAGCCTTGGGCTTGGGGGGGACAGGAGTGTGTCATGGGCGTATCCGCAAAGAACGTGTTAAAGCGGTGCATTTGTTGCAGCGCAAAAAATAAAATACAGCGATTTTTTTTTTGCACGCAAGATTTTTTTGCGAATACGGTAAAAAAAATTAGGGACCTGCTCTCACAGGCCCCTTATCACCCGTCTGAACCGGGTGCAGTGTGGCAAGATCGCTGCACATGCGGGTTTGCGCAGAAATCAGGTCCACACAAGCGCTATTTGCCGCTGCGGTTCTGGCTCATTTGCCCCAGAATCTGCAGAGCTTCTTCGCCTTCCAGCAGTTCGGAAAACAGCTTGCGCTCGCGTTCCAGAACCTCCAGCAAAACTTCGCGCTGGGGTTCTCGTAGCAGACGCTTGCTGGTGCGTAAGGCAATGGGAGGCTGCTCGGACAACGCGTGGGCGCAGGCACGGGCGGCTTCCAGGCTATTGCCGTGGTCGGTCAGTTCAGTGAGCAGGCCGTCTTCCATGGCTTGCTCGGCACTGAAGGCTTGTGACAGCAGCAGCCATTCGTTGGCACGGCGTGGCCCCACGTACTGCGCCAGCAGGTGGCTGGAGGCGCCTTCCGGGCACAGGCCCAGTGCGGTGAAGGGCATGCGCAAACGCGCGTCACGGGCCGCGTACACAAAGTCCGCATGCAGCAGCAAGGTTACGCCAATACCCACCGCGTGACCTTCTACGGCCACGATCAGTGGGATGTCGGCTTGGACCAGACTGCGCAGGAACTTGATCGGCGGCGGCATGTCATTGTTGCGCACATTGGACAGCTCCGAGATGTCGTTGCCGGCACAGAAATGCTCGCCCGCGCCGGTCAGAATCAGGGCACGATATTTCTGGTTCTGATTGGCCTGGTCGATGATGTCGGCCAGCTCTTCGTACATGGGGCCAGTCAAGGCATTGCGTCGTTCCGGGCGGTCCAGAATGACTTCCAGCCAATGACCTGCGTCATGAGTCCGTATCATGGCGTGCTCCTGTTCAGGCGAAGGGGGAGGCCAGCAGTGCTGCCTTGGCTTCCTGGTATTCGCGATGCAAACGGGCCACGATGTCGGCAGTAGATTCCACCGAGTCAATGCCACCAATGCCTTGACCAGCGCCCCAGATGTCGCGCCAGGCTTTGCTCATGCCCGAACCGAAGGCGGTGTCGGCATTTTTTTCGCTGTCCAGCTTGTCCGGGTCCAGGCCTGCAGCGCGGATGCTGTCTTTCAGGTAGTTGCCGGGGATGCCGGTAAACAGCGGGGTGTAGACGATATCGGCGGCACGACCCTTGACGATCATGTTCTTGTAATCGTCCGAGGCATTGGCTTCGGTACTGGCAATGAAGCGCGTGCCGATGTAGGCCATGTCCGCCCCCATGGCTTGGGCCGCCAGAATGTCGCGACCCCGGCTCATGGCGCCGGACAGGGCAATCGGGCCATCAAAAATCTGACGGATTTCGTTAACCAGCACAAAGGGGCTCAAGGTACCGGCGTGGCCGCCAGCACCTGCAGCCACCACGATCAGGCCATCCACACCCGCTTCCAGCGCTTTTTCAGCATGACGCAAGGTAGTTACGTCGTGGAAGACTTTGCCACCCCAGGCGTGCACATGCGGCACGATGTCTTGCGGGGCGCGCAGGCTGGTAATCACCAGTGGCACCTTGTGGTCGGCGCACACACGCAAATCCTGCTCCAGGCGGTCATTGGATTGGTGGATGATGTGGTTGATGGCGTAGGGGGCGATACGGCGCTCGGGATGGCGCTCGCGTAGTTCGGCCAGGGTGTCGTCGATCTCGTCCAGCCAATCCTTGAGTTTTTCCTGGGGGCGGGCGTTCAAGGCGGGGACGGAACCGATGATGCCGCTGGCGCATTGTGCAATCACCAGGGCGGGGTTCGAAACAATGAACATGGGCGCTGCCATTACAGGCAGGGTCATAGATTGATAAAGCTGCTGCGTTAATGCCGATGGCATAAGGTCGGTCTCCTGTTATCGAAAGAAGTGCCCTGCCTCTTGAAGGGGCGGGGTCCTGCAAGGAAGATCTGCCGCTGATAATCTATCGTCACCTATTCTAGGACGGTTTATCGTCGCCCGGCTTGGTGCGCTGCACAAATTCCTCCGGCCTCGAAAATGACCATGGTTTGAGCACTTTTTTCTGTCCGTAGACCGGACTAAGAAGACGTAGTGCACAATAAGCGACTTGAAGGATTTTTGTTTGCTATGACCACGACTGAACGAAAAGCGCCCTTGGCGGGATTGCGTGTTCTGGACTTGACGCGCGTGCTGGCCGGGCCCTGGTGTACTCAAAACCTGGCTGATCTTGGTGCGGAAGTCATCAAGGTCGAACGTCCCGGTGCCGGGGACGACACCCGAGGCTGGGGGCCACCGTATCTGAAGGATGGTCACAGGGCGGACACGGAAGATGCAGCCTATTTTGGGGCTGCCAACCGTAATAAAGAGTCCATCATCCTGGATATAGGCACTGCACAAGGTGCCGAGGTGGTGCGTCAGCTGGTCAGTCGCTGCGATATTCTGGTGGAAAACTTCAAGGTCGGTGGCCTGAAAAAGTACGGACTGGACTATGAAAGCCTGCAAGCCATCAACCCGGCCCTGATTTATTGTTCGATTACCGGATTTGGGCAGACTGGCCCCTATGCAAGTCGTCCAGGATATGACTTCATGATCCAGGGGCTGGGTGGTTTGATGTCCCTGACCGGTGAGCCAGGTGGTGAACCGCAAAAAGCGGGTGTGGCTGTGGCCGATGTCATGACAGGCATGTACGCCACCGTGGCTGTGCTGGCAGCCGTAGTGGAGCGCCATCGCAGTGGCCTGGGTCAGCATCTGGATATTGCTCTGCTGGATTGTCAGGTGGCCATGATGGCCAACCAGAACATGAATTACTTGTGTACCGGACAGGCGCCACAGCGCCCCGGCAATGCACATCAGAATTTGGTGCCCTATCAGGTCTTTGAAGCCAGTGACGGGCATTTGATTGTGGCGGTGGGCAATGATGCCCAGTTTCGCAGTTTTGCGCGGGAGCTGGGTCACCCCGAGTGGGCGGATGATCCCCGTTTTGCGCGCAATGCCGGACGAGTCATGCACAGGGACGAGTTGGTGCCCATGCTGGCGCAGATCATGCGAAGCCGCAGGCGCGATAGCTGGTTGCAGACGCTGGAAGCCGTGGGTATTCCAGCCGGGCCCATCAATACGATGGAACAGGTTTATCAGGACCCGCAGGTGCTGGCGCGCGGCTTGCGCCTGGACTTGCCGACCGGGCAGGGGGGGAGCGTGCCTTCGGTAGCCAGTCCTTTACGTTTGTCGGCCACGCCGGTGCAGTATCGCAGTGCGCCCCCGCGTCTGGGAGAACACACCCGCGAGGTCCTGGCACGAGTGCTGGAGCTGTCGCCCGACAAGGTCGAGGCCTTGGTGTCCGGCTCCGCTGCACAGGCTTAATTTTTATTGCTTTTCGATCAGGTTGTGAATCATGAAACAGATACAAACCATCGCTATTGTTGGCGCAGGTGCTATGGGAAGGGGCATTGCCCAGATTGCTGCCCAGGCTGGCAAGCAGGTCTTGCTGTATGACCTGAATGCGGACTCGGTCAAGGCTGCTTTGGCGGATGTACACGCCGTCTGGAGTCGTTTGCAAGAAAAAGGCCGCATGACGGCTGAACAGGTGGACGCGGCCAAAGCGTGTCTGCAAACCGCCAGCGATCTGCAAGCTCTGGCCCCTGCCGATCTGGTTGTGGAAGCCATTGTGGAGCGCCTGGACGTCAAGCAAGGCTTGCTGCAACAGCTGGAAGAGATTGTGTCGGCCGACTGTGTGCTGGCCTCCAATACCTCTTCGCTGTCCATTACCGCCATTGCCCAAGCTTGCCGCCACCCCGAACGCGTGGCTGGCTATCACTTCTTCAACCCCGTACCGCTGATGAAAGTGGTCGAGGTTATCGACGGCCTGCGCACCTCGCCGGAAGTGGGCGATGCCTTGATGCAAGTGTCGCGCGATATGGGCCACACGCCGGTGCGCGCCAAGGATATGCCCGGCTTTATCGTGAACCACGCCGGTCGTGGCATGAACATCGAGGGCCTGAAAATCGCCCAGGAATGCGTGGCGCCTTTTTACCAGATCGACGCCATCATGCGCGAGCAGGCCGGTTTCCGCATGGGGCCCTTTGAACTGCTGGATCTGACCGCGCTGGATGTGTCCCATCCGGTCATGGAATCCATTTACCGTCAGTTCTACGATGAGCCGCGCTTCCGTCCTTCGCCCATTACCGCCGTGCGTCACGCCGGTAAATTGTTTGGTCGCAAGAACGGCGAAGGCTTCTACAAGTATGAAGATGGCAAGAAACAGGTTCCTCAAGAGCCTGCTGTTCCCGCTGTCACCTCCTTTGCTCCTGTGTGGGTCTCGCCTTACCACGAGCAAGGTCAGGCTCGCGCGCTGCAATTGCTGAGCGAACTGGGCGTAAAAGTGGTGGAAGGCGACCAGCCACCTGCTGATGCGCTGATTCTGTTGACGCCTTATGGTGAAGACGTGGCGACTTTGGTGTCTTTGCATGGCCTGGACCCAGCTCGCACCGTGGCGCTGGATACCTTGTTCGGCTTGGAGAAAGGCCGCCGCCGCGTGCTGATGTGCTCGGCTGCGACCACACCAGAATGGCGCGATCAAGCCTGGGCCATGTTGGCCAGTGATGGTACGGCGGTTAGCGTGATCGAAGACTCTGCCGGTTTTGTGGCCCAGCGCTTGGTGGCTACCATCGTGAACATCGCCAGCGATATCGCTCAGCAGCAGATAGCGACCCCATCAGATATCGATGCCGCTGTGCGTCTGGGCCTGGGTTATCCGCACAATGGCCCGCTGTCCATGGGTGATGCCGTCGGCTCGCGTGATTTGCTGGATGTATTGAACACCCTGCAAGCTGTCACGGGCGATATGCGCTACCGTGCCAGCCCCTGGCTGCAACGCCGTGTCCAACTGGGTATGTCCTTGACGGCATTGGCTCAGTGCAAGGCGCAGTAAAGCTGTAGTCCTTTCCGTTTTATCTGCCAAACAGGGCCCCGCATTTGCGGGGCCCTGTTTGTTTTACCCGCCGGTTTTTATCTTTAAGTGTCTGTGTGTTTAGGGGCAGGCACCCTTTTGGGCTGTCGACTAGGGTTTTTGCCGATACTCCGTCCATAAGGCTTTCGTTAATCTGTGTTCATTCCATTAGTAAATCAACGTTTCATTAGTGAAACAAAACAGGTTTTACGATCTTGAGCAGATCTATTCCAAGGTTTTAAGCGCATGACTATTAGTACCGCTATCGATCCCACGTCCTTGCAGGTTCTGCTGGCTGATCTTCCTCGCGATTTACTTGCCGGGCGACGAGTGCTGGTGACTGGTGCAGCGCGTGGCCTTGGTCTGGCGTTTGCTCATT
The DNA here is from genome assembly GCF_024266725.1 of Alcaligenes sp. NLF5-7. Taxonomy (NCBI): domain Bacteria; kingdom Pseudomonadati; phylum Pseudomonadota; class Betaproteobacteria; order Burkholderiales; family Alcaligenaceae; genus Alcaligenes; species Alcaligenes sp. NLF5-7. Next base: position 1,315,238 of record NZ_CP100755.1, on the reverse strand, counting down.
GCATTGCACAGGCCGGGGCTCGGGTGGTGATTGCCGACATTTTGTTTGATCTGGCACAGCAAGAAGCCCAGCGTTTGCGCGCTGATGGATTGCAGGTTCATGCCGTGGCACTGGATCTGGAGGACAGCGAATCGATTGATCGCTGTGCCACGCAGGCTGTGACTTTGATGGGCGGATTGGATGGTTTGGTCAACAACGCCGCCATCACCAACTCGGGTGGCCGCAATGCGCATGAGCTGGAAGCCGCCATGTGGGACAAGGTGATGGCGGTCAATGTGCGTGGCACCTGGCTGATGAGTCGTGCGGTGCATGGTGCGCTCAAGGCCAGTGGTCGCGGCGCCATCGTGAATCTGTCCTCGGATACGGCTTTGTGGGGTGCCCCCAATTTGCTCGCCTATGTGGCCAGCAAGGGGGCAGTTTCTGCCATGACGCATTCCCTGGCTCGGGAGTGGGGTGAGGACGGTATCACCGTCAACGCCGTGGCACCGGGGCTGACCTTGGTGGAAGCCACCGAATACGTGCCTTTAAGTCGCCATCAAGCCTATTTGGACGGACGTGCTATCGCCCGCGAGCAACAGGCAGCAGACGTGTGTGGCGCCGTGGTTTTTTCCCTTTCTGGACTGTCACGCTTTGTGACGGGCCAGGTCCTGGCCGTCAACGGCGGCTTTGTTATGCACTAAGGCTATCGATCAAGGAGCATGAAGATGAGTGAGCAGACCGTGGAGACGGAAGTAAGCAGCTGGAGTCGCCCGGAGGGTGCCTCGCTGGAGGATTGGATGAATACCCGCATTGCCCGTTATTCCACCCGCAAATACGACTGGAATGCGCTGAAGTTCCAGGCTGATTACGACCCGAAATTCCGTCGTGCGCAAATGCGTTATGTGGGTACGGGCGGCACAGGTGTTACAGCTGACATGAACACAGTGCCTGCAGAAAACTTCACCTTTTCGACCATGGTGATTCCGGCTGGTCACGAAGGCCCGCCCCACCTGCATACCGATGTGGAAGAGGTGTTTTTCGTGATGCGCGGCAAGCTTAAGCTGATCATTGAAAAAGATGGTGAACGGTTCGAGACCATCCTGACGGATCGCGATCTGGTGTCGGTGCCGCCGGGTGTGTATCGCGAAGAGATCAACATCGGTGATGAAGACGCCTTGATGTGTGTGATGCTGGGTGCGAAGAAACCCGTCACGCCTACCTATCCGGCTGATCATCCTCTGTCCAAGATCAAGCGTTGATTGGGCACAGCGGAGCATCCAGATCATGAATCCCCTGCCTGGCACCTTGCCGCTTTTATCCGCCCGGGAGACGCGCTATCTGCAGGCCTGTCTGCCCTTGTCGACCGTAGACATCGGTCGTGGCCGACAGGTGGCGGTGCGATGCGCGGGCGACGGTGAGCAATGGGTCGTTTGCTTGCACGGCATCGGTTCGGGCTCGGCGTCCTGGTTGCGGGTGGCACAGCAATTGCCACCGGGCCTGCGCTTGCTGGCTTGGGATGCTCCCGGTTATGGCTTGTCTACTCCTCTGGAAATGGACAAGCCCACGGCGCTGGACTATGCCCGGCGTCTGCAGGAACTGCTGCATGTTCTGGAAGTGAAGGATTTTGTGCTGGTCGGGCACTCCTTGGGTGCCTTGATGGCGGGCGCCTATGCCCGTCATCTTGATCAGGGAGAGATGCAGGCGTTGTTCCTGATGAGCCCTGCAATTGGGTATGGACGCCCGGGTTTGGAACAGCGCCGTCAGGCAGTGTGGGATCAGCGTATGGCGCAGGTGGCGTCGGGTGATATGGGCTTGATGGCTCGTCAGCGTCACCAGCGATTGCTGTCGGAGCAGGCTACTTCCGAAAACCGGGAGTTGGTGTTGTGGATTATGGCCAGTCTGCACCTGGCGGGCTATCAGCAAGCTGTGCAGATGTTGTGCCAGGAAGACCTGCTAACCTACCTGCCTCTTTCCAGCAGCGTGCCTGTCGCAGTGAGTTGTGGCGAAGTGGATGTGGTGACAACTCCTGAGGCGTGCGCCGGGGTGGCGCGGGCTTGTTCCCAACATTTACAACTGGTTCCCCAAGCGGGACATGCCAGTTATGTCGAGCAGCCTGGTGCCATGCTGGAAGCCTTGCAATCTTTGCTGGGCCAGACGCAAGCCTTGCGTTCCGTGGCCACGACCAGGAGTAGTCATGAGCAGTGAATTGAATAAGAGCGATGCCAGTGCTGACCGTTATACCGTGCCCGCGCTGGAGCGGGGCCTGCTGATTCTGACCCAGTTCAGCCGGGATCAGCGCACTTTGGGTGCGCCCGAATTGGCGCGACGCCTGGACTTGCCCCGCTCGACCGTGTTTCGCCTGCTGTCCACGCTGGAAGGCATGGGTTTTGTGGAGCGAACCGAGAATGGCCGTGATTACCGTTTGAGCGTCGGTGTCTTGCGCCTGGGTTTTGAATACGTGGCCTCCCTGGACGTGACCGAACTGGGCCGTCCGGTGATGGAGCGTTTGTGTGAGCAGGTGCGTCTGCCCTGCAATCTGGTGGTGCGTGATTTGCGCTCGATTGTGTATGTGTCCCGCATTGCGGCGCCAACCCCGTTTGCCAGCTCGGTGACGGTAGGGACCCGCTTGCCAGCGCATGCCACAGTGCTGGGCCATGTGCTGCTTAGCCAACTGAGCCTGACTGAGTTGAAAGAGCTGTACCCCGAACCGGAACTGGAGCGCTTTACCTCCCATACTCCAGCGGATGTGCCCCAGCTGTACGAGTTTTGCCAAGCCATACGCGAACAAGGCTATGCACTGAGTGAGGGCTATTTCGAGTCCACGATCTCGACCATTGCGGCCCCTGTGTTCAATGGTGCGGGCAAGGTAGCAGCGGCACTGGGCGTAACCGCCATGGCGGCCAGTTTTGAAGGTGAGCGTCTGGCCGAGATGATTGCTCAGGTCAAGGCAGCCGCCGCCGAGCTCTCGGAGCTCGTCAGGCATTCCCCCCATAGTTAAGACTCCGTTAGACGGGTCGTGGATGAGCGATCGGTCCGGGGCAGGAAGAAAGAGATAGAAAACCATGAATGTTGACAATAGGGTGCAGTTCTCCAGCGATATGCTGGCTGGTCGCGTGGCCGTCGTCACTGGTGGATCTTCAGGCATAGGCCTGGAGACCGTGCGCATTCTGGCGCAGGCCGGTGCCGCCGTTGCTTTTTGCGGCCGCAATGCTCAGCGTCTGGCCAGTGCCCGTGAAGTGGTCCAGCAATCCGTGCCACAGGCGAGTCTGTACACACAAGAGTGTGACGTCCTGGATGCGCAGCAGGTTGCCGACTTTGCCCAGGCCAGTCAGGACGCGCTGGGAGCTGCTTCCATATTGATCAACAACGCTGGTCAGGGGCGGGTATCCACCTTTGCCACCACCAGCGACGAGGATTGGCGTGCGGAGCTGGATTTGAAGTTTTTTTCCGTACTCAACCCCACACATGCTTACTTGCCACAGTTGCGGGCCCAGCGTGCGGTTCATGGTGATGCGGCCATTGTCTGTGTGAATTCCTTGCTGGCACGTCAGCCCGAGCCCCATATGGTGGCCACCTCGGCAGCGCGCGCAGGCTTGTTGAATCTGGTGCGCTCCATGGCCACCGAGTTCGCACCGGACGGCTTGCGCGTCAACGGCATTTTGATTGGTCTGGTGGAATCCGGGCAGTGGCGACGACGTTTTGATGCGCGTGATGACGCCAGCCAGAACTGGGATGAGTGGAGCGCACAACTGGCGCGCAGCAAGCAGATTCCATTGGCACGCCTGGGCAAGCCACAAGAGGCCGCCAACGCCATCGTTTTTCTTTCATCCCCACTGGCTTCCTACACCACAGGCAGCCACATCGATATTTCTGGAGGTTTGTCCCGTCATGCGTAACGCCCCGAATAAACAGCCGCTCGTGACCGTCGGTGCCGTTGTTGCGGCTTTTCTGGAGCAATGCGATGTAAAGACCGCCTTCGGCGTTATTTCCATCCATAACATGCCCATCCTGGACGCTTTTGCCCAGCGTGAGCAGATCCGTTTCGTGCCCGCAAGGGGCGAGGCGGGGGCGGGCAATATGGCCGATGCGTATGCGCGTTCCACGTCCAGTCTGGGTGTGTGTCTGACCAGTACCGGCCCTGCTGCTGGCAATATCGCGGGCAGCCTGGTGGAAGCTTATACCGCTGGTGCGCCTTTGCTGCACATTACGGGTCAGATCGAAACGCCTTTTCTGGACCAGAAAATGGCATACATCCATGAAGCGCCCGATCAACTGACCATGCTGGAAGCCGTGTCCAAGGCGGCCTTTCGTGTACGCAGCGCAGACAATGTGCTGGGTGTGCTCAAGCAGGCTGTGCAATGTGCGCTGACAGCCCCCAGCGGTCCGGTCAGTGTAGAGATTCCGATTGATATTCAGCAGGCATTGATCCCCATGCCGCTGGACTTGTCCCCCTTGCCAATTCCTTGCTTTGAGCCGCAGCCTGCTGCGCTGGACCGCCTTGCCAAGTCCTTGCAATGTGCTCGCCGTCCCTTGCTGTGGTTGGGCGGTGGGGCTCGCAAGGCCGGTGCCGCTGTGCGTCGCTTGCAGAAGCTGGGCTTTGGGGTGGTCAGCACCGTGCAGGGTCGCGGTATTGTTCCTGAAGATGATGCAGGCACGCTGGGGGCCTACAACATTCACAAGCCGGTTGAAGATTTTTATCAGACTTGCGACGCCATGCTGGTGGTGGGTTCGCGTCTGCGCAGCAATGAAACCCTCAAGTATGAATTGAAGCTGCCCCGTCCTTTGTATCGCTGCGACGTGGATGCCGAGGCACAAGGCCGCGCTTATGTCAGTGATGATTTTGTTTGTGGCGACGCCGAACGTGTGCTCAATGGGCTGGCCGATCGTCTGGAAGCTCAAGACTACCAGGCTGATCCGCAGCTGTTGAAAGATCTGGCCAAGGTACGCGAAAGCGCGGTGGCCAGTTTGCATGACGGTCTGGGCCCTTACACCGAACTGGTTCAGCAGTTGCAGAAGCTGGCTGGCCGGCAGTTCAACTGGGTGCGTGATGTGACCATCTCCAACAGCACCTGGGGCAATCGCGAACTCCGTATTTTTGAAGCTGATGCAGGAGTGCATGCCACTGGCGGCGGGATTGGCCAAGGCATGCCCATGGCTATCGGTGCCGCTGTAGGTGCACAAGAAACTCAGTCGGGTCGCAAGACGATCTGTCTGGCCGGAGATGGCGGCTTCATCCTGAACCTGGGTGAGCTGGCAACAGCGGTACAGGAGAAGGCCGACATGCTGATCGTCCTGATGAATGACCAGGGCTACGGCGTGATCAAGAATATTCAGGATGCCCAATACGGCGGCCGTCGCTGCTATGTGGATTTGCACACGCCTGACTATGAACAACTGTGTGCTTCATTGCAGTTGCCGCATGCACGGGTGCAGCAGCTGGACGACTTGCCGCGTCTGTTGCAGCAAGGTTTGAAGGCTCAAGGGCCGTTCATGCTGGAAATTGACATGGTGTCCATTGGCAGTTTCAAAGGCCGTTTTGCAGGCCCGCCCGTCAACACGCTGAACCAGATTCCCGCTCTGGCGGGTAATCCAGAGTGAGGGAGGCGGACATGCTGACTATTGCCGTCATTGGTTGTGGTGCCATCGGTACCGCTTTGCTGGAAACCATCCAGAACGACAGTAATTTGTGCGTCGGAGCGATTGTGGTGCCTCAGGCCTGGATGGAACAGGCCCAGGTCACAGCCACCCGCTTGGCACCGAAAGCCCAAGTGGGTGAGTACGTGCCGGAAGAGGGCATTGATCTGGTGGTCGAAGTGGCCGGACACTCCGCCATTGAAGGTCATGTCTTACCGGCCTTGCGTCGTGGTATCCCGGCCATTGTGGCTTCGGTGGGCGCCTTGTCGTCGTCGGATCTGGCTGAGCAACTGGAGGCCGCCGCGGTGGCCGGCGGTACACGCGTGGAGCTGATTGCGGGTGCGATTGGCGCGGTAGATGCAATTGCCGCTGCACGTATTGGTGGCTTGGATGCTGTGGTCTACACCGGCCGCAAACCGGCTCACGCCTGGCAAGGTACGCCTGCTGAAGAAGCCTTTGATCTGGAGCACCTGGAAGCACCCACAGTGATCTTTGAGGGAAGTGCCCGCGAAGCGGCTCGCTTGTACCCCAAGAACGCCAATGTAGCGGCCACGATTTCCCTGGCAGGCCTGGGTTTGGATCAGACGCGGGTTCGTCTTTTGGCAGACCCTGGTGCCCAGCGAAATACCCATACGGTTGAGGCCAGCGGCGCATTTGGCGAGCTGTCGCTGACCATGAGCAACAAACCTTTGGCGAGCAATCCCAAGACCTCGGCATTGACGGTGTTCAGTGCCGTGCGAGCCCTGCGCAATAGCGCGGATGCCTTGGCGATTTGAGTCAGCAACAGGATTAGAGGTTTTTATGATTTTCCAGAACGTGCTTGATATTTGCGTAGCAGGCCAGTGGCGTCAGGGCGGGGGCGATGTGTATGAAAGCCTGTACCCTGCCACCGGCGAGCCGATTGCACGTGTGCGCGCTGCGTCCGAGGACGATGTGCTGGAGGCGATCGAGAAGGCGGATCATGCATTCCGTCACAGCGGGTGGGCACAAAAACTGCCACATGAACGCGCCACTGTATTGCACAAGATTGCCGCCTTGATTCGGGCCGAGGCAGAAGAGCTGGCGCAAAAGCAGCGCCTGGACAATGGCAAGCCCATTAGCGAAACCCGTGCGCTGGTGGCCAGCGCCGCTGCAACCTTCCAATATTTTGCCGCCGCCTGCGAAACGTTGGAAGAAACGATTACGCCGTCTCGTGGCCCTTTTGTGACCATGAGCGTGTACGAGCCCATGGGTGTGGTAGCGGCCATTACGCCCTGGAATTCGCCGATTGCCAGTGAAGCCCAGAAGCTGGCACCTGCTTTGGCGGCCGGCAATGCCGTTATCGTCAAACCTGCTGAAGTTACGCCCTTGATGGCGCTGGAACTGGCACGAATTTGTGAACAGGCTGGTGTGCCCAAAGGAATGGTCAGCGTGCTGCCCGGCAAGGGTTCTGTGATCGGAGATGTAATCACCCGTCATCCGCTGATCAAGCGCGTGTCTTTTACCGGCGGCACGAGCACGGGCAAGCATATTGCCCGTATCGCCGCCGACAAGATGATGCCGGTTTCCATGGAGCTGGGCGGCAAATCACCCACCATCGTGCTGGACGATGCGGATCTGGAACACGCTGTCGCGGGTGTGCTGTATGGCATTTTCAGCAGCTCGGGCGAGTCCTGCATTGCGGGCTCCCGCTTGTTTGTGTCGGCCCCGATTTATGAAGAGTTTTTGAATCGTCTGATTGCAGGCGCCCAGTCTTTGCGCGTGGGTGACCCGGCGCGTGATGACACGCAGATGGGCCCTCTGATTACGGCCCGTCATCGTGACAGTATCGAACGCTATGTGGAGCTGGGGGTATCGGAAGGCGGAGTGATCCGCAGCGGCGGGGTGCGCCCTGAGCACGCCGGTTTAGCAGGCAGTCTGCGCAATGGCTATTTTTACACCCCGACCATTATTGAAGGCCTGAGCAATCAGGCCCGTACGGCCCAGGAGGAAATCTTTGGCCCGGTGCTGGTTGCCATGCCGTTCGAGAACGAAGAATCCCTGATCGAAGAGGCTAATGACAGCGTGTACGCACTGGCTGCCGGTATCTGGAGCCGTGACTTCAAGCGAGCCTGGCGTCTGGGGCGGCAAGTGCAGGCAGGCACGGTCTGGATCAATACCTACAAGCAGTTTTCGGTGTCGACGCCTTTTGGAGGTTGGCGCGATTCGGGCTTGGGGCGTGAAAAAGGGCGGGCAGGGATTTTGCAGTATATGGAGCAGAAAAGCATGTATTGGGGCACGAATGAGGCCCCCATTGCCTGGGCAGGTTAAGCCCTTTGGGACTGTCGTCCGGCTTGAGGCTTGATCGCGCAGGCCTTTTAAAAAGCAGCGCGATTATCTGCAGAACGCCGTCAGCACGGCAAGACCCATAAAAAAACAGAAATTTGGATGGAGCGGAGATGAGCATAGTAGGCATTGATCAGATCACCTATGGGGTGGAAACGCTGGACGAATCGCGCCAGTTTTTTCAGGACTGGGGTTTGACGCTGGCAAAAGAAACGGCGGACACCTTGCACTTTGAGTGCTTGAACGGTTGTCAGGTTCTGGTGGTGGATATTGGCAAGGTGGATTTGCCGACCGCCATTGAGGATGGTCCAACGGTACGCGAAGTGGTTTGGGGTGTGGAGAGCGAGGCCGACCTGGATCGCTATGCAGCTGCCCTACGCGATCAGCCGGGGTTCTCTGACCAATCAATCCAGGGTGTGCGACGGGTTGCATGTCAGGACCCCAATGGTCTGGCCATTGCCTTGCAGGTGACTCGCAAGCGTGAGGTGGAGACCGATAGTGCACCCATGAACACCTGGAACGAGCGCCGTCGTGTCAACCAGCCAGCCCCTATCTATGAGCGTGCCGTGCCGATTGAAGTCGGGCACGTGGTGTTCTTTGTGGCGGATGTGGATCGCGTGGAACAGTTCTACGTTGAACACCTGGGCTTTGTGTCGTCGGATCGCTATCCGGGCCGTGGCGCCTTCTTGCGCTGCACTGAGGATGGTGGGCACCACGATCTGTTCCTGCTGCAGCTGCCTACTGGTAAGCGAGGCATTAATCATGTCGCCTTTACGGTGCGCGATATTCACGAGGTTTTTGGTGGTGGTCTGCACTTTTCGCGCTGCGGCTGGGAAACCCAACTGGGACCGGGGCGTCACCCGGTCTCATCAGCCTATTTCTGGTACTTCCGCAATCCGGCTGGAGGCCTGATCGAGTATTACGCGGATGAAGATCAGTTAACAGCGGATTGGGAGCCACGCGAGTTCGAGCCGGGCCCCACCGTGTTTGCAGAATGGGCCATTGATGGCGGCCTGGATGGCAATACACGCCGTCAGAAAACTGCGCTGGCACCGGAAGGGGCCTTCTTGACCGAGAAAAAATAAGGGATCGGGTCTCAGCCCCGACAAGCGGCTGCCAGGAGTCACTCTTAGCCCGCTCATTTTCAATACATGAACGTATTTCAGGAGGAATTATGTCTGTGCGTTATCTCCAGGCCAATCAAGCGCAACGGCGCGAACCCACCTTGTACGAAGACCGGCTTGGCGATGCAATCGAGCGCGCCTTTGCCAAGGGCGTGCATGATTTGCCCGGCCTGGTTCAGCAATTGAATCGTGAAGGCTTGTCCACCCCTGATGGACAGGCCTGGACAGAAGAAAACTACAGCGACGCGATTGCGGCCCTGGCCCAGTAAGCGCCGGCCCTCGCGTCCACCAAACCTGTTTAAGGAGACTCCCATGAACCATACGCCCGACCAGGCTGTTGAGCATTTACTGAAGGTTGGTCTGAAGAACCTGTGGTATCCGATTTGCCCCGCTTCTTTCATCAAAGAGACGCCCATTGCCCTGCGTCGTCTGGGGCAGAAAATTGTGCTGTGGCGCGATACCACTGGCACCGTGCATGCCTTGCTGGACCGTTGTCCGCACCGTGGTGCGCCGCTGTCGCAAGGTGTGGTGCTGGGAGATCGCATCTCCTGCCCGTATCACGGCGTGGAAGTGCGCAGTGACGGGGTAGTGACCCGTGTGCCCGGCAGCCCCGGCTGTTCTCTGGAAGGGTCGCGTGCAGGCCGTCGTTTCCATGTGCGTGAGGCTGTGGACACTATCTTCTTGTACAACGATGTCGAGCCCGTGGATGAGCCGCCCGAGCTGGTCTTGCCTGAAGAGCTGGCCAACCAGGAGTCCTACTCCAGTTTCCTTTGCTACAACGAGTGGAAGAGCGATTACCGCTATGTGCTTGATAACGTCATGGATCCCATGCACGGCACCTTTTTGCACAAGCAGTCGCACTCCATGGCCGAGGGCGATAGCCAGGCCAAGTTCGTCATTCGTCAGACCGATATCGGTTTTGTCTTTGAAAAAGAAGGCCAGCGTGATGTGAACTTTGACTGGACCGAGTGGGCCGACACCGGCATGCACTGGACGCGTCTGGAGATTCCGTATCCCAAGACGGGTGGCCCTGGCGGCAACTTCATTATTGTGGGTTGTGTCACGCCGATTGATGAAACCCTGTGTTCGGTTTTCTTCTGGCGTATTCGCCGTTTGCCCAAGGGTTGGCAGCGTGATACCTGGCGCTTCCTTTACCGCAACCGCCTGGAAGCGCGCCATTGGCATGTGCTGGAGCAGGACCGCGTCCTGTTGGAGGATATGGAGCCCAATGCTCGTGACTACGAGAATCTGTATCAGCATGATCTGGGCATTGTCCGCTTGCGCCGTCATTTGCGCTCCTTGGCGCAGGACCAGGTAGAAGCAAGCGTTTGATTGCCTGCAGGTGGCCCGCCTGGCGGGCCGGTTTTTCCCGATAAGGTCCGCTCTTGAAGGCGGGCAAGGTGTTCTCTTATGTCAACCCAGACTCTCACAGCGCGCATCCATGCCATGCGTTATGAGGCGGACGGTATCGTCAGTGTCGAATTTCAGCCTGCGACGGAACAGGTACTGTTCCCGTCCTTTGAGCCTGGCTCTCACATTGACCTGCATTTACCCAATGGCCTGGTGCGCAATTACTCCCTGTGCAATCCCCATACGGATCAGCAGCGCTATGTGGTGGCTGTTTTGCATGATCGCAAAAGCCGTGGTGGATCGCGCTATGTGCACGAGCAGTTACGGGTGGGTTCGACCATTGAAATTTCGGCGCCACGCAATAACTTCGCCTTGAGTGATCAGGCCCCCAAGTCTGTGCTGGTAGCCGGTGGCATTGGCATTACCCCGCTGTGGTGCATGTTGCAAAAGCTGGCCGAACAAGGGCAGGCGGTCGAGCTGTTTTATTGTGCGCGCAACCGTCGCGAAGCAGCTTTTGTAGCGGAGATTCAGTCGCTGTGCGACAGCCATCACATCCTGTGCCATTTTCATTTTGATCAGGAGCAGGGCGCTGGGCCGCAGTTGGAGACTGTGCTGGCCGGGCAGGGGGCTGACACGCACTACTACTGTTGTGGGCCTGCCCCCATGCTGGATGCTTTTGAGGCGGCTTGCCAGTCCTTGGGTTATGAGCATGCGCATATTGAACGTTTTGCGGCAGCCCCCTTGGCGCAGACCGCTCCGGACGATGCTTTCGAGTTGCGCCTGGCCAAGAGCGGGCAGACGATCCAGGTGCCTGCGGGCAAATCCGTTCTGGATGCCTTGCTGGATGCAGGAATCCCGATTGAACACAGCTGCAAGGAAGGAGTGTGCGGATCGTGCGAGACGCGCATTCTGGAAGGAGAAGCAGACCATCGTGACGGGGTCTTGTCCAAAAAGGAGCGTGAGGCGGGTCGCAGCATGATGGTGTGTGTATCGCGCTGCAAGCGAGGGCCTATGGTGCTGGATATTTAATTCCCAAGGCAAGACCTGACGTTAGAGGCACAGCGTGAGACTGTGCCGTTTCGCCTAGGCCTTCCACTCTATTTTCAGTTTTCTGGCATATGCCGGTCTTGTTTCCAGGACCTGGGCAGGGGCGGTTTGTGCCTGCAAAAAGAGCGATAAGCATACTTATAAGAGAGGACGGAGCAGATGAAAAAACCTGTCGTTATGGTGGGTGCGGCATTCAGCTTGGCGGGGGCGGTGCAGGCAGCTCCCAATACGCTGGAGATCTTTGGCACTCTGGATATGGCTGTGACGCATTTACGTACGGATGGCCAGTCCCAAACCGGTCTGGCGCACAGCGGTTCCAATATCTCCCGTTTCGGGTTTCGAGGGCGTGAAGATCTGGGCTCGGGCTATGCCGCCGGGTTCTGGTTGGAAGGGGGCTTGCATCCGAATCTGGGCAAGGGCGCGGCCGAGGATGGTGGTCTGGACTTTCGTCGTCGAGCAACGATTAGTCTATTTAGTCCGTATGGCGAACTGCGTCTGGGACGGGACGATTCGGCCACGTTTCTGAGCACCTTGTTGTTCGACCCCTTCATGACTAATGGGGTGGCCGGTACCAACTCCTTCATGATGCTGGGTGGCCCCATTCAGATCAGCAATGCGATCAGCTATTTTCTGCCGCCCAATCTGGGAGGCATTTATGGTCAGTTGCAGTACGCCTCCGGACCTACCTCGACACCGAGCAGCGGCAACTATCGCGGAGCGCGTTTTGGTTATGCACAAGGAGCGCTGAACGTGGCTCTGGCGGCCGGACGGCAGCAGGACAATGTGCAGTCCAGCTTGAGTCTGGCTAACTTGGCGGCTACGTATGACTTCGGTTTTATCAAGCCATCTTTGATTCTGGCGCAGGAAAAGCGTGGGTCGGCCCGGATTCGAGCTTATCAGCTGGGGGCGACGGCACCGATTGGCCAGCATCTGATTCGCGGCAGCATTGGCAAGTACGACGTCAGCGGTCAGCAAGCCAATGCGGACTGGATCAAGTACAGCGTGGGCTACGCCTACAACTTCTCCAAGACCACGCAGATTTATGCCTCCTGTGCCTATGTGCATAACCAGTCAGGCTCGGCGCGAGCGATCAGCGTGCAAGGCATGGACTCGCCCATCAACAGCGCAGGTCGAAACTCCCAGGGCTACCAATTTGGTATCCGGAAGTTCTTTTGATCGCGTCCTCCAAGAGCAAGAGAGACATCATGAATCCAAAGACATTTCGTTGGTATGGCGTGATCACCCTGTTGATCGTTGTGGCCATCTCCTACATTGACCGCATCAATATTGCGGTGTTGATTACCGATCAGGACTTTTTGCGGCATATGGGCATGCAAGCCCATGATCGCGTCAGCCAGGGCTTGCTGGCGACGGCTTTTATGGTGGGCTATGGCGTGTCTTCAGTGGTTCTGACACCGTTTTGTTCGGCCTTGCTGGGTGTGCGTCGCAGCCTGGTGATCGGGCTGATTTTCTGGGGGGTAGTCACTTATGTATCTCCCTTGATGCACAGTTATGGGCTGCTGTTGATGTCGCGTGCCTTGCTGGGAATTTCAGAGGGGCCTCTGTTTGCTTTGGCAGGGGCGTATATCAAGGCCCACTTCGAGGCCAGCGAGAACGGCAAACCTAATTCGCTGGTGAATATGGGAACGGGTTTGGGGCTGGCCATTGGCTATCCTTTCATCGGCTTCTTGCTGAGCTCGCATAACTGGGATAACTCCTTTCATATATTGGGCCTGATGAATATTTTGCTGGGTATTCCTCTGGTTCTGGCCTTTGTGCGCATGCCCAAAGTGGAACGCGGGACGGTCAAGGCTTCCAGTGCCAAGGCCAGCTTGCAGCAAGTGGGGCAGATCATTCGCGGCTCTTTGCAAACCCGCCATCTTTTTCTGATCACCCTGCTGACTTCGGCTTTCTTGGCGTACTTGTGGGGCAGTAGCAACTGGTTGCCGGCGTATCTGAAAGAAGCTCGTGGCTTTAATTTGCGCGACCTGGGTTGGATTGCCTCCTTGCCGCAGTACGCAACCATTGTGGCCGTCTTTATTGGCGGCATGATTATTGATCGTTTGCCGCGTGAACGTGTGCCCTTGATCTTTGTTGGTGGTGCAACGGGGGTGGGCCTATGTATCTGGCTGGCAATCAGCGTGCCAGATCGCTATACCGCTGCCATGTGTCTAATTGCCGCCAACTTTTGTTGGGGACTGGCCAGCCCGGCAATTCCCAGCACAGTCCAGTATTTTTCCCAGGCCCAGCATGTTGCCAGTGCATTTGGGGTGGTGAACGGCGTAGGAAGTCTGTTTGCCGGGTTCATGCCAGCGATCATGGGCTGGGTAATCACGCAGTTTGCCGGCGGTAATGCGGCTAGCGGTGCCGGTTTTGCGGCAGGTTTTGGTGTCTTGATCGGAACCCAGATTGTTGTTGCTGTGTGTGGTTTGGTGCTGTACTTCCAGGAGCGTCATAGCCCGCATCGCCTGGCTGAACCGATCAAGTCGTAGCCTGCTTCCGCTTGGCACAGGTCAGCTTATCAAGGAGCGTTTATGGCAGTGGGTACTTTGACCTCTGCCAGGTCTGGGTAGAGGTCGACCAGCTCCGATAAAAGCTTGTCTTCGCTTAAAGGGATGATGAATAGATGTTCACCATCCTGACTGGCCAGCGTAGGGTAAGTCAGCTCGAAAGTCTCGCTTTCTTTCTTGAATGTGCGACTGTAGTTGAACAGCGCGTAGGTGCGGCCCGTGCTGGTTTTGCCGAATCGGGCAGTTTCCAGATCGTAATGGCCGGTAAGGATCTCTACTGGCTGCTGCTCGTCCAGAGCGCGGCCAAACTTCGCAATCTCGACAAGTGCTTCTTGCCGGCTTTTTCCCATGGCCTCCGCCATTTTTTGGATTTTTCGAGGAGGCTGGAACTGCAAGAGGGTTTCCATGTCGCGGGCCATGGTGGCACGCAGCAGGGTTTGCATGGCAAGGTCCAGATTGTCTCGATTCACAGTGGCGCAGACTTGCTGCGCCCCTTGAGTGGCTGCCGAACCTTCTGTCCGTTCTTTGGCAGATACGGTGGTGAAGGGCAGTATTGCAAAGACAAAGGCCGATAGGATGCTTGCGAGCACTTCTCGTGCAAAGAGGGAGGCACGTGTCATGGTAATAGCTGTTCGGGATTGTGGAGTGCAGTGTGTGCGGCTAACGTTGGTCGATTGTAGGGCTTGGGCGTGAGGATGCTTATCTGCGCAGCAGGTCTTGGCAATAAAAAAGCCCGATGAATATTCATCGGGCTTTTTGTATTCGCAGGCTCTGTACGGTGCCAGAGCCTTGTCGCAGTCTTACTTGGCGGCGTTAACCATGTGCTGGATGGCAGCACGGATTTCGTCGTCGGAGGCTTGAGAGCCACCGCGTGGAGGCATGGCGCCTACACCGTGAATGGCTTTTTGAACCATAGTGTCCATACCGGATTCGATATATGGCTTCCAGGCCGCTTGATCGCCAAACTTGGGCGCGCCAGCAACACCGGCTGCGTGACAGGCAAAGCAGATGGTGTCGTACAGCTTGATACCGGCTGGGTCGACCTTGTTGTCATCCGCAGCAGCGGTTTGGGTTGCTTTGGGAGCTTCTGCAGCAGGAGCCTCTTCAGCAGGCTTGGTATCGGCAGCCGCAGTGGCTTCAGGCTTGGCGTCAGCTTCTTCACCTTCTGGTGCGGGAGCGTCGGGTTCCTTGAAGTCAGCGCCAGCGGCGTTAGCCATGTAAGCAACGGCACGAGCCACTTCGATGTCGTCCAGCGAAGGGTTACCACCCTTGGCAGGCATGGCGCGGATACCATGAATAGCGTTCTTGACCAACTCGTCCTGACCCAGCTTGATCAGCTCGCCCCAAGCGCCCTTGTCGCCAAATTTAGGCGCACCGGCTACACCGGCGCCGTGACAGGCGGTACAGGTGGTTTCGTAAACTTGCTGACCAGTCTTCAGCTCTTTGACGGCATTGGCGTCAACCAGTTTGAAACCGGCAACAGGCTGAATGCGGGCTGCAATGGCTTCAGGGGAAAGGGCGGCGGAGCCAGCACCAGCACCCATGGTGGAGGTAACCAGGCTAACCAGCATGACAATAATCGCGATGGGCACCAAGAAAGCCAGAGCCACGGTCACAAGCAATTGTTTAGGGGTTTTGATCATGGCTGAGTGACCCTCGTTGTGTTCTTCGGGTTTTTGTTCCGTGTTGCTCATTATCGGATCCTGCGAGTTCGTACAAGAAATGACGGGAGGGCCTTTAAAGGCCACCAATAAAGGCTTGCGCCTACCTAATGGGTGTGCGCAAGGACGTGTCTACCAAGCCACCGACCCAGATCGCGCAACCATGGATTATAGCGGAGTGTGTCGCTCTTGTATCTGACTCTTGATTTAGCGCACTCATAATTGCCGGATAGATGCTGAAAAAAACTCCAAACTCGCGCTACAATAGCGAGCTTGGCGTCCGTAGTTCAATGGATAGAATTAGGGTTTCCGAAGCCCTCGATACAGGTTCGATTCCTGTCGGACGCGCCAGAACTTCTTGTTTATACGGCTCTTTAGGACTGCTTTTCAAGACCTGGCTTGAATTTCCAGTTATAAAGTGTCGCGATGCAAGCAGCCAAAGGCTGCTTTTTTTGTGTCTGTTGTTTGTCAAAACACGGCCTTATGCGCGGTTCAGGTGAAGTGGGCTAATTATTGATCCTGATCATTTGGCCTGGGACGAAATTGCGTATTCGCCTGCGTTGACAGGCGAGCTTGCGCTTGGGAGTTTGGCCGGGACGACGATCAGGCGTATAGGCGATGTCTGGACAGGCAGTGCCTGGAGTCTTGAACTTGTGGCCGTCGCTACAACCAGATGTGCTGCCATCGCAGTCTATGCAAGACAAAAGGGGCCGAGGCCCCTTTTGCTTTTTCCTGAGCAGCTTTCTGGTTTTTAAACAGCTTCGGCACAAATTACATAGTCGTGGCCATGACGCAGACCACCCAAGGTCTGGTTCAAGGCCAGAGCTTGCTTGCGCAAGGCTTGGACATGCTCGGACAAAGCCATGGCCAGGTTGCGGTCCTTCAGACGGCGCAAGCGCCCGTCACACATATCCAGTTGACCGTGGATAAAGCTGTCGCCGTAACGAATGCCAAAGCGCTGCGCATCCACACAGCGATAGCCGGACTGTCGCAGGTGGCGCAGGACCCAGTCCATCGGGTACTCGCGATACGGGCGCTCGCCTGCCAGCAGCAGGCAAGCATCACGCAAACGGCCTATTTCCACAATCAATTTGCCCGCCGGGTCCGTGCTGCTATAGGGCACGTAGGGCTCCAGACCAATAATGTAGAGACGCTGGCCGGTAAGCGGCCGCAGGCGGCTGAACAACTGGTCCTGGGTGTAGGGGGCAAAGCCGTCTATGGCACCCAGTAGATAATCGGCCAGAACCGTATCAAAGCGTTCGCCCTGCAAAAATTCAGGGTCGCTCCAGTTGCCCACCAGCAGACGGTCCTCGGGGCGTTTTTGATCGCCCAGCTCGCGGGTGACTTGTTCGGCCATGCTGGGAGAGGCGGTAATGGCCGTCCAGCGTTCTGTGTCCAGCGTCAGCAACCAGCGCAGCGAACCCTTGCCGGTGCCGGCATCCAGAAAGTTGCCCCAAGGACGCTCGCCCTGCATGTCGGCCACGATCTGGTAGAGGCGGCTACCCGTGTGTATGGCGGTCTTGCTCAAAATTCCACCTGTATCCCGGCCAGGATGTTGCGTCCCATCAGCGGGGCTTGACGGGCAATAAAGGAGGTATGGCGGTAAGCCAACTTGTTCAGCAAGTTATTTCCTCTCAGGTACAGGGTGTAGGTGTTCTGATCCATATGCAGGCGGTAGCTTAAACCCATGCTGAGCAAACCGTAAGACGGCGAACGCTCTTCATGTTCAGCCAGTCGGTCCTGGGCAAAGGTGTGGGTGTAGCCGACAAAGCCGGACCAGTTCTGCCAGTTCAGATCCGTGCGAATACCCAGGCGGGCGGAGGGCATGCGGGGCAGGTTGCGGCCGGGATCTTGCAGTTTACCGCGCACCAGATCGCCATACACGCTGACCGAGACCCAGGACGTGACGGGGTAAGAGGCTTCTGCTTCCAGGCCCCAGAACTGGGCCTTGTCCTGGCTGTATTGGATCAGCTGAAAGTCTTCGTGACGATCCAGGCTGCGGCCATAAATGTAGTTCGAGCTACGGGTGTAGAAGGTACGTAGATCAAAGCGCAGATCGCCCAGGTGTTTTTGTAGCCCCAGGTCGACAGTATGGCTGGTCTCACGATCCAGGTTTGGGTCGCCACGCTCATAGCTCAGCGTGGCAAAGTGCACGCCTTTGGCAAACAGTTCCTGAGCCGTGGGCAGACGTTGAGAGCGGGACACGGACAGGCTGGCGGCGTATTCGGGTGCGAAGTCCCAGACCGTACCTAAAGAGAAGGAGGTCGCCGTGCCTTTGCGGCGTTCCAGCGTTTGCGAGTCGGGCGTAACGGTTTGCCATTCCTGACGTGCGCCCAGTTCCAGACGCCAGTCGTCCCAGTTCACGCTTTCCAGAAGGAACAGGCCCTGGCTGCGAGTACGGGTGGGCGGAATGAAGTTTTCAGCACCGTCGCGGGACGCAAAATCAGACTGGCTGGTCTGCAGGCCGATGACCCCTTCAAACGGTCCCCAAGGGTTGTGTTCCAGTTCCAGGCGCGTGTCGTAACCGCGATTGGTGAAGCGGGTGCCATCAATATCGCCATCTTTTTCAACGTGCTGGTAGTTGGTCGCACCAGCGCGCAGGCGAGCCCGTTTGAAGCCGGGCAGAGGGTCACGCAGTTCGCCACGGATATCGAAACGCTGAGTACGCAGGTGAGCGGTGGCCGAGTGTTCGTGATCATGTTCGTGGCTGTGGCCATGGTCGTGGGCATGGCCGTGATCGTGACTGTGGCCGCCGCAATGCAGAGTGGCGCCGTGCGGGTGGCAGTCCTCGTATTCGTGGCTGTGACCGGGCAGACCGTAGCTGCCTTCACGGTAGGAGTAGGCCGCGCCTATATAGCCACGGTCCCCAATAAAGGAGAGGCCAACGCTGCCTGTGTCCGTGCTGGAGTCGGAGTCCTTGACGCGTCCATCGGTCCAGTTGGGGACGCGATAGTCGCGGCTACGGTGCGAGGCACCTTCTACGTGCAAGGCGATATTGCCTTCGCCGGCTGTCATTTCGATTGCGCCGATTCTGCCACGGTCAGCCGTGGAGCCCTGGGCACGTACCGAGCCTTCAAAACCCTTTTCGGGAATGGCCGTGGGGATCTTGCGATCCAGCACGTTGACCACGCCACCAATAGCACCGCCCCCGTAAAGCAGGGCCGATGGGCCGCGCAGCACTTCAATGCGATCCGCTTGCCAGGTGTCGACCGTGATGGTGTGGTCGGGCGAGATGGCCGACGCGTCCATGACCTCTGCGCCATCGCTCAGAACTTTGACGCGGGGTGCAGTTTGGCCGCGAATGACGGGGCGGCTGGCACCGCTACCAAAGCTGTCTACATGGATGCCGACTTCACCGTCCAGCAATTCACCCAAGGTGCTGCTGCGGCGCAAATCCAGTTTGGGGCCTTGCAGGACCGTGCTGGCGGTGGCCAGCTCGGTTTGTCGCAAGGCCAGGGGGCTGGCAGAGATTCGGATAGGGGCCAGTTCAGGGACAGCTTCTTCAATTTCATTGGCTTGGGCCGAGGCGCACAAAAGCAGAGCCAGGGCTAGTGGCAGGGGGCGGGGTTGGAAACGCATCTCATCTTCCGGTTTGTTAATTTTCGATATGTTATAACATAACAATAATTATTCGAAATAGAGGAAAAGCCATTTTGAGAAAAGGGAGAAAGAGAAACTTCCTGCTGTATGAGCCTGCAGGTAACAGTCAAAAAAAAGCCGCCCTGGGGCGGCGGCTTGTTGTAATTGTGTGACGCTTAGCTGTTTTCCACTTCAGGCGGAATCAGATTGCGTTCGTAGCGATGGACGTAGTCCTCAAAGGACTCCTGATCCTGCGCTTCGATATCAATCTGGGCTTGCAGAGACTCTTTGGCCTGTTGCTCGAAAGCGGCTTGCTTGTCGGCAGGTAATGGATGGGCCAGCAAGGTCTGGTGATGCTCGCGGCTGCGTTGCAAGGCGTAGTCGTGAAAGCTCAAGCCGGTTTCGCGCAAACGGCTCAGCAGTTGAGCCGACGGTGTCAGCTCCGGGTTTTCCAGTTTGCGGATTTGGGCTTGCACAGCTTCTGTGTGACCTTGGGTATCCAGGGCCTGATCCAGCATTTGCGCGTAAGGCAGCAGCGATTCCAGAATTTCGTGGCCCCAGTCTTGCAGGCTGACGCTCTCTTTTTGCTGATTGGTCAGCATCAAGCCGGGGCGACGGCCTTCGCGCACGACGGTTGCAAAATTGTTCTTGCTGTCCTGACAGTAGCCGCCGTCCGGGAAGAAGGGGCTGTCTTGCACGGCACAGAACAGCAGGAACGTATCCAGGAAGCGGCAGGTTTGCTCGGAAATTCCAGTAGGCGATTCAGGGTCTATATCCAGGCAGCGGACTTCAATGTATTCCACACCGCGCTGGGCCAGGGCTGTAGCCGGGCGCTCGCTGCGCTGGGTGGTGCGCTTGGGACGAATGCTGGAGTAGTACTCGTTTTCAATCTGCAGGATATGGGTGTTGAGTTGAATCCACTCGCCATCGCGGTGGGTACCCAGTTTTTCGTAATCCGGCCAAGGAGTTACGGCAGCGTGATACATGCGCATCACAAAGGTGTCCAGGTCGTTGTAGCAAAGCTGGAGCTCGGCCTGGGCTTCCTTGTTGTGATAGCCCAGATCGCTCATGCGCAAGCTGGTTGCCCAGGGCATGGTCAAGGTGTCCTCGTCGATCTTGTCCAGATTGTTGCGGCGACCTTGCAGGAAGTTCGCATCCAGCACGGGCGAGGCACCAAACAAGTACATCAGTAGCCAGGAATAGCGCGTGAAGTTGCGGATCAACGCCAAATACCCATTGGAGCGCTGATCTTGCAGATTGTCGCCACAGACATTCAACAAGGGCCAGATGCCATCAGGCAGGGAAAAGTTGTAATGCACGCCGGCAATACATTGCATGGGCTTGCCATAACGTTCGGCCAGGCCACGGCGGTATACATGCTTGAGCATGCCCGTGTTGGACTTGCCGTACCAGGCAATGGCAATGTCTTTTTCGGCGGGCAGCAATGCGGGCATGGACTGGTTCCAGATAATCTCCTGGTCCAGCTTGCCAGCCACAAAGGTGTGGATGTCGGTCAGCTCCTGCAGCACGTCCTCGACCCGGGCTTGCGGCTCGGTAATCAGCTCCAGCAGGGCCTCGGCGTAGTCGGTCGTGATATGGCCGTTGGTCAGGGCCGACCCAATGGCTTGCGGGTGGGGGGTGTTTGCCAATTGGCCCAGCGCATCGACGCGCAGTCCTTCTTTTTCGATGCCGCGCAAGATTCCCGTCAAAATCTCGGGATTCTGTTGCAGGGCAAGGCGGCGTTCGTGGCTGGTGTTCATGGTGGTGTTTCCCACTTTCGAAATCGTGTGCAAGATACGGGACTGTTCAAGGGGGCCTGGCCCCGTCTATAAATAGTAGTCCGACCAGACTTGCTTTGTTAAGTTGCGCCAAAAGGCGTATCGGGCAGGGCGAGTATAAGACGGCTGTTTAGCCAGCCGATGAAAAGCATGAAACGGGATATGGGATTAGCACCATGATGATCAGGCGCATGACCGCGGTACTGGCGGCTTTCTTGATGTTGGCAGCCTGCAGTCCAGAGTTTAACTGGCGCAAGGTTCAGCTTGAACAAACGGGCCTGTCGGCCATGCTGCCCGGCAAGCCCACGACCAGTCACCGACTGTTGGATTTCGAGCAGCATCAACTGGATTTTTACCTGACCACCGCCACGGCAGGCGGGCAAAGCTACACCGTGGGCCATGTGATTTTGCCCAAGGAACTGCAGCAGGACCAGGCTGCTCGCCAACGCTTGTACGAGGCACTGCACGATTCCCTGCGCGAGAAATTCATACCCGATGGGCAAGTCAGCGAGAAAAATCAGATACAACTACCGCCACCCGGACAGATTTTCTTCATGACGCGCGATGTGGGCGGTGTGGCCTTGCGCCTGGAAGCGATGATACGCATGGAACCAGGCTGGCTGGTGCAGGGTTTTGTTATGACGGATTCCGGGAAGGCCCCGGACGCGGCTCAGGCAAAGGTTTTCTTTGACGGCTTAGCTCGCTAGCCGGGTCGCCGCTGATCAGGTGCTGTTGCAAGGCCAGGGTAATGGCAGCTTGGCGGCTATAGACTCCAAGCTTGGCGTAGGCGTTCTGGAAGTGGAAGTTGATCGTGCGTTCAGTAATGCCCAGGATGATGCTGATTTCCCAGCTGGTCTTGCCATGGGCAGCCCAGTTCAGGCAGGACTGCTCGCGTGAAGTTAAGTGCGTCACGGTAAAGCCATTCCTCATGCATTCGTGGTAGACGTCGGGCCAATGTACTCAAATTTAGCTTAGCTGGCAGACAAATGTGCATGAAAATAATGATGTAAATCAAAGCATTGTCTTTTCTCTGACGTTACCGTTGCCCAGAGTTCTGAATCGATCCTGGCTGGTCGATTTGGACGCCGCGCCGCAGCGATGCTAGAATTTTGTCTTATACGTTTTGCGCCGATTTGCCTGATCCGCTTGCGGGCGCTCCATAAATCCAGCTAAAGAGGTCCTGATGGCCACTGATTCCGTCCCTAGCGCCGACACTGGCGCCCTTAGCCCATCCTGCGGTTTGATCCCCGAAGGTTCTGTGGGCCCTGTACATGCCGAACTGATCGCCTTTGACGAACCCCTGCATCTGCGCAGTGGGCAAGTGCTGCCCAGCTACGAGCTGGCTGTCGAAACCTACGGCACCCTGAACGAAGAACGCAACAATGCGGTGTTGGTGTGTCATGCACTCAATGCCTCGCATCACGTTGCCGGTTATTACGACGACGATCCTAAAAGCATTGGCTGGTGGGACAATATGGTCGGCCCCGGCAAAGCCGTTGATACGGATCGTTTTTTTGTCATCGGGGTCAACAATATCGGCTCCTGCTTTGGCTCTACCGGCCCGTCCAGCATCAATCCGGCCACTGGCAAACCCTGGGGCTCCGAGTTTCCCGTTTTGACGGTAGAAGACTGGGTGCGTGCCCAAGCCCGTCTGGCCGACTACTTTGGCATTCGCAAGTTTGCGGCCGTTATGGGTGGCTCCCTGGGTGGCATGCAGGCCCTGAGCTGGGCCATCAGCTGCCCGGAGCGCGTGGAAAACTGCGTGGTCATTGCCAGTACCCCGCGCCTGTCGGCCCAGAACATCGCTTTTAACGAAGTGGCCCGCAGCGCCATTTTGTCCGACCCGCAGTTTCACGGTGGTAATTATTACGAGCACGGTGTGGTGCCCAAGGCTGGCCTGGGTGTTGCTCGCATGGTGGGCCACATCACCTACCTGTCCGACACCGTCATGGCCGAGAAGTTTGGCCGCAACCAGCGTGCCCCAGCCCAGGGCGGCGAGTATCACTACAACTACGGCGTGGAATTCGAGGTCGAGTCCTATCTGCGTTATCAAGGCGAAAAGTTCTCGCGTTACTTTGACGCCAATACCTATCTGATCATCACCCGTGCGCTGGATTACTTTGATCCGTCGCGCCAGCACCAGGGGGACCTGGTCAAGGCGCTTGAAAAGGTGCAGGCCAAATTCCTGCTGGTGTCTTTCACCACGGATTGGCGTTTCTCGCCCGAGCGCTCGCGCGAAATCGTGCAGGCTTTGTTGCGCAACCAGCGCGAGGTCACTTACGCCGAAATTGATGCTCCGCACGGGCATGACGCTTTCCTGCTTGAGGACCCTCGTTATCATGCCGTTGTGCAGGGATACTATGACCAGATTGCCGCTAATTTGGGCTTGCCTGCGCGCACCCGTACTACAGGGGTGTTGGCCGAATGACTAAGCCGCAAACTCAGGTGGATGCCGCCATGTTAAGACCGGACTTGCTGCGCATTGCGCAGTGGATTGAGCCAGGTTCGCGTGTGCTGGATCTGGGCTGTAACGATGGCACCTTGTTGGCGCATCTGCGTGACACGCGCCAGGTTGTCGGAACGGGGGTGGAGCTGAACGACCAGTTTGTGATTGCCTCGGTACGCCGTGGCGTCAATGTCATTCAGCAGGACTTGGAAAAAGGCCTGGCGCTGTTCAGCGACCAGCAGTTCGATACCGTTGTCCTGTCCAAGACACTGCAATCCATGCACCATACCGAGCACATCCTGCGCGAGATGGCGCGGGTGGCGCGGTATGGTATCGTCTCGTTTCCTAACTTCGGTTATTGGCCGCATGGCTGGAGCATTTTGCGCGGGCGCATGCCAGTCACGGGCGAAATGCCTTACCAGTGGTACAACACGCCCAACATCCATTTGTGCACCATGAAAGACTTTCAGGATCTGGCCCAGGCGGTGGGCGTACGTATTCTTGATCGTGCTGCCTTCAATGGTCGCGACACGGTGCGTTTTTTGCCGGGCTGGCGCAGTACCTTGGCCATGTATCGTTTCGAGTCTCCCCATTTTCTTGCTGCTTAGCGCTAATAAGGCCTGACGTGTCACGTGTCTATACCAGTCCCCGAGTCTTGCCTTTGCTGATTCTGGGGTTCGCCAGCGGCCTGCCTCTGGCCCTGGTTTCAGGCACCTTGCAGGCCTGGGCAACAGTTGAAAATGTTTCACTGACCGAGATTGGTTTTCTGACCCTGGTCGGCTCGGCCTACACGCTGAAGTTTCTCTGGGCTCCCCTGATTGATCGCTACGCGCCGCCGTTCATGGGGCGCAGGCGCGGCTGGATTCTTGTCACTCAACTGCTGCTGGCCGCCTCCATTGCGGCCATGGGCCTGTTTTCTCCCTCGGTGAATTTGACCGCACTGGCCTTGCTGGCCGTGTGGGTGGCCTTCTTGTCGGCCACGCAGGACATAGCCTTCGATGCTTATTGCACGGACGTGCTGCAAGCACATGAGCGAGCGGCGGGGGCGGCGGTCAAGGTCATGGGCTATCGCATTGCCATGATTGTGTCTGGCGGTCTGGCCCTGATTCTGGCGGACCGCTGGCTGGGCTGGTCCAACACGTATTTTCTGATGGGTGCCTTCATGGCGCTGTGCGCGCTGGTGACCCTGATTTCACCCGAACCAAAGGAACAAAGCCGTCCGCCGCGCAGTTTGTCAGAAGCTGTGATCGCGCCTTTGGCCGATTTTTTTTCGCGTCCAGGTGCCTGGAGCGTTCTGGCGCTGATTGTGCTCTACAAGCTGGGTGATGCTTTTGCAGGCGCCTTGTCCACCACTTTTCTGATTCGTGCAGCCGGCTTTACCTTGTCCGAGGTCGGCACCATCAACAAGGTGTTTGGCTTGGCTGCTACCGTGGTCGGAGCCTTGATGGGGGGGGCGATCATGGCCCGCCTGGGGCTATACCGGGCCTTGATGATTTTTGGTATCTTGCAGGCCGTCTCCAACCTGGGCTATTGGCTGATCGCGATTGAAACCGCGCCATCCATGTGGCTGATGGGGATTGTGGTCGGTCTGGAAAACCTGTGTGGTGGCCTGGGCACAGCGGCTTTTGTCGCTTTGCTGATGGCTTTGTGTAATCGGACCTATTCCGCCACTCAATTTGCGCTGCTGTCGGCCCTGTCGGCAGTGGGGCGTACCTATCTGGCCGGGCCTCTTACGCCTGTGCTGGTCGAATCCCTGGGTTGGCCAGGTTTTTTTATTTGTACCGTCTTTATTGCTGTGCCTGGCTTGCTGATGCTGCGTTGTTATCGGGGTCTTATTCAACAGCTTGATGCGTAAAAAATATCATGCTCTTACTTGTTCTCTACATTATCGCCATCACCGCAGAGGCCATGACCGCAGCGCTGGCCGCGGGCCGTCGTGACATGGATTGGGTGGGGGTCTGTACCATCGCCTGTGTCACCGCTCTGGGCGGTGGCTCGGTGCGGGACGTGCTTTTGGGGCATTACCCGCTGACCTGGGTGCAGCATCCTGAGTACCTCTGGATCACGGCAGGCGCGGCCATCCTTACAGCTTTGATCGCTCCGATCATGCGGCGTTTGCACAGCCTGTTCCTGCTGCTCGATGCCATGGGACTGGTGGTCTTTACCGTGATTGGCTGTCAGATCGCACTGGAAATGAAGCTGCCCATTACGGTGGTGCTGCTAAGCGGCATGATTACCGGCTGTGCCGGTGGCGTCTTGCGCGACATCTTGTGTAATGACATCCCCTTGCTGCTACGCAAGGAGATGTATGCCAGCGTTTCCATGCTGACAGGTGCTTTGTATTTGGGTGCCCAGCACCTGGACTGGCACCCGTATGTGACCCTGCTGGGCCCCATGATCATCGGCTTGAGTTTTCGTATGCTGGCTTTGCACCGCAATTGGCAGATGCCCCGCTTCGTCTATCGAGACGAGTGGCGCTAGAGCCAGCCTGTCTTGCCGGGTCAGGCCACGCCTAACCAGCGCAGGACTATAGGAACAAAAGGAACCAGCACGGCAGTCATGATCCCGTTCAGGCTCAGGCCAATGGCGGAAAATGCCCCAATCGTTTCGTGAACCTGCAAGGCACGTGCCGTACCAATGGCATGTGCCGTTACACCCACCGCAAAGCCCCGAGCCTCGGGGCGATCAATACGCAGCAAGTTCAACAGCGGGCGCGCCATGATCGTGCCCGCAATCCCGGTAATGGCAACCGCCACAGCAGCCAAGGAAGGCTGACCGTCAAATTGTTCTGCCAAGGCCATGGCAATCGGCATGGTGGCCGAGCGTGGGGCAACCGACATGATGGTTTCAATTGATCCGCCCAAAGCCCAGGCAATCAGGACCGTGCTGAAAATAGCGGTAACCGAACCAATGATCAGGGCAATGGTCAGCGGCTTCCAGATCTTGCGCAGCTGACGCAGTTGACTGTAGAGCGGTACAGCCAGGGCGACGGTTGCCGGTCCAATCAGGAAGTGAATGAACTTGGCCCCTTCAAAGTAAACGGGGTAAGGCGTGCGGGTCAGCAAGAGCAGGGCCACAATCACAACGACCGAGACCAGAATCGGCAACAAAAAGGGGCTACTGCCGGACTGGCGGTACATCCAGACCGAGCCTGCGTAGACCGAGCAGGTCAAGGTCAGCCACAGCAGGGGCGAGCTGGATAAAAAGACCCAGATTTGAAAAAGTCCGTCCGTCATTATTCTTCTTCCTGACGATTCTTAAGCAGACGATTGAGCACCAGGGCTGTGACCACCATGGTGATGACGGTGCCGCCCAGGGTGGCGATCAAAAAGGGCTGCCATTCCTCGGCTACCCGATCAAAATACAACATCACGCCAGTGACAGCGGGGATGAACAGCAGCATCAAGTTCTGCAACATGACACTGGCCGTGCTCTCCAAAGAGCTGGGCACGCCGCCTCGAATCAGCAAGGCGGCAGTCAGAAGCAGCATGCCGGCCAAAGGGCCTGGCAATGGCAAGGACAAGGACTGCACCAGGATCTCGCCTAATAGCTGAAAGGCGAAAAGGGCAGTAATCGCGTAGATCATGAGAGTTTCCGTAAAGGCACGAAAACGCCAGGCGGCAAGCCTGGCGTAGGTAAGGGGTCTGGCTAAGGGGTTAGTGTGCCATACAAGATAGCCAGGCTGTAAGCGTGCTGCTTATATCGAATTGCCTATAGTAAGTGGCCTGCATCAATGCTTGGCGGGGCTGTTTTGCGCACCCACCCAGGCCTGAACCTCGATTTCCACATCCACACCACCCGCCAGTTTGGCTTGTACCAGAGAGCGGGCCGGGAAGTTGCTGCCCAGGCGTTCTTTATAGATTTTGTTGAATTGCTCGTACAAGGCAATATCAGATAAATAGACAGTGGCTTTGATGACATGGCTGAAGTCGGCACCTGCCAGCTTCAGGGTCTCTTCAATCCGGTCCAGCGTGGCATTGGTTTGATCTTCAATGCTGCCGCGTATGATTTCGCCTTTTTCATTCAGCGGGATTTGTCCCGACAGGAATAGAAAGTCCCCGGCCTGCACGGCGCGGGAAAAAGGCATGTCCGAGTCGCCCAGATAGCGTTTGATCGCAGTCGGTTCTGCGGTTTTGCCCGTGTTGGCGGCATAGGCGAGGTTGCTGGCGCCAAGACCTAAGGCAGAACAAGCCAGCAAAATGTGACGGGCCGAAGCAAAAAAACGCATCAGGATTCTCCTTGGACTAGGGGAATTCAGTGTGCCATAGCCAGGGCCAAGCAGCGTTAATTTGTGTGACGGCCCGTCGGCCTTAAGGCTGCTTAGGCGCGATCGCCCAGCCAGGCCTGCACTTCGATTTCTACGTCTACGTTTTTGGCCAGCTTGGCTTCAACCAGCGAGCGGGTAGGCAGGGTGTCGCCAAAGCGCTCGGCGTAGACTTTGTTGAAGTCGGCAAACAAGGCCATGTCGGATAACCAGACAGTGGCTTTGACTACATCGGCCAGGGTGGCGTCAGCCAGAGCCAGGCCTTCGATCAGGCGATCAAAGACGGCGTGGGTCTGGTCCTGGATGGAACCGCGCACCACTTCACCTTGGGCGTCGTAAGGAATCTGGCCGGACAAGAACAGAAAGCCGCCAGCCATGGTGGCACGCGAGAAGGGCAGTGGCAGTGGGCTGGCAATACGGCGGATACCGGACATGGAATACTCCTGATAGGGATGGTGGAAAATTCGGACTAGGCAGCAATGCGCGTTTATTCGCGTCTCTTGCCTACAATAAGGCGTCACTATACAACTTCAAATGAGGAGCGAGACGACGTGAGCAAGGAAATTTTGCAACGCCTGGACCAACTGAGCCAGGCCGCGCTGGCCAGCGGTGATTTGTTGCCCGTGCAAGCTCAGGAAGAGCTGCTGCACGATCAGGGACTGACATTTTTTGTGCGTTGGGTATCCACTCTGGCGGCCAAGGATGCCGCCAGCGTCTCGATTCCAGGTGGACCACGTGACCCCAACTTCAATCCCTTTTTGCCACCTGCTCCGGCACTGACAGTGGATGACGCCAGTAGTACGCACAATATCGTGCTGAACAAGTTTGCCGTCTGTGATCTGCATCTGGTGCTGGCCGACAAGGTGTTTTCCGAACAGCTCAGCCCGTTGCGCGAGATTGATTTCCGAATTCTGGCGGATTTCCTGGCCGTGCAAGGCGGTCTGGGCTTTTATAACGGCGGTGGCCCGGCTGGGGCCAGTCAGCGTCATAAACATACACAATGGATTCCGCAGGCGGCTAGCAACGGCTCGCTGGCCCTGTATCTGGACAAGCTCCCTGCCCAGGCTGCGGCAGGCAGTGCGCATCAACATCCCGCGCTGGCTTTTGAACACTGTTTTGTGCGGTTGCAGGATGCGCAGGAGCCGGATGTTTTGACAGCCAGTCTTTTGAGTTCGTACCGAAATGCCTGCAATGAGTTGGGATTGGAAACGGCAGAAGATGGCTTGCTGCCGCCACATAATATGTTGGCAGGCCAGGGGTGGATGCTGGTGGTGCCTCGCAGCGTGGAGTTAGTTGACGGTATTTCGGTCAATGCACTGTCGTATGCAGGCTGCATTTATGTGCGTACCCCCGAGCAAATAGATCTGGTCCGCCAAATTGGCCCACTGAGTGTGCTGGCTCGTGCAGGCTATGCTCGCCGCGCCTGATTCTTGGGTTTGACCCAGCTGGACACGATGAACCCCGCTACAGCGGGGTTTTTATTTGGATTTTCCGTAGCTTTATGAATCTATATTTACTCTTTGGAAACAAAAATAAAATATGGATGTTTAATGCAGGTTTAATTTCTATTCGTTGCGGTTTGCTAAGCAATTAATGGGTGTTTAAAGAAAGAAATTGAAATAGTGTAACTTTTGTTTTTGGAAATTAAGTAAATAGGGGGTTTAAGAAAAATAGCTCATTTATAAGCAAGTCTTCTTGATTATTAGAATTTGTTCTAATTTGGAGTAATACGGCCTGTCTGATCTTGGGTGGATAGCTTATGCACGTCTCGTCTGAAGCTCATATTCTATTTATTGCTCCGGAACCGGCCGGTGTTGCAGACTTGCTGGTTTTATTACGCACTAATTTTGGTCGAATCAGTTTTGCGCTGGATGCGCAACAAGGTCTGGCTCGATGCCAGTCTCTGCGGCCTGATTTCATCTTGAGTGAATATCATCTACCTCGCTTGCGCGGGGATTCTTTCATGCGTCTGTTGCGCGCCAACCCGCAGACGGCGGCTATCCCTGTCGTATTTCTGTCGGCCTTGTCGTGTGCTGACAGCCAGTTGATGGCGTTGCGCAGTGGTGCTCGTGACTTCATCGATTATCGAACGAATGTGCAGTTGGTACTGGAACGGATTCGTTTGCATCTGAGTTTGAAGGAGATGCCTCAAGCGGGTGGTTCTCATGATTCCCCTTCTAGCCTGGAGGCTTGTCATGGGCTGCAGGTGCGCCATCATTTGGTGCAGGCTGTGCAGCAGTACGTGCTTCACAATCTGTCTGAGCCCCTGAGCACAGAGAGTCTGGCCGACTTGTTCGGGACGACGGGCAGACGCCTGAATGAGCTTTTCAAGACAAGCTGCGGCTTGACTGTGCATGATTACGTGCGTTCCAGCCGGATGAGATATGCCATGCATTTGCTCAGGGGCACGGATATAGCTGTCACGAACGTGGCGGTTGAGGCCGGTTATGTGAACCCTGCCAATTTTGCTACTGCCTTCAGGCAGTACAGCGGCTTGTCACCCTCAGTCTACAGGCAGCAGAACAGAACTAATATTTAGAGCTAAATTTAAATTGATGATTCAATGAAAGCTCATGTTTTGCAATAATTCAAACGGCTAACGTAAGAATTCAAAAGTAATTATTAAAAGTTGGTAAGAGAATAAAAAATATCCGAATAGGTGTAAGGGTTCGGTAAGACTTTTCTGAGTAATAAATTTCAATTTATCGCCATAACGAGGTGAGGGGCTGTGCTGTGCCTTGAAACTTTGTTACGCCAGTGCGAGGAATGAGCTCAGGGGGGCAGACATGACTAATTACTTTTGTAAGCGAACAGATCATGAACAGAATCTATAAGTCGGTTTGGAACGAGCGGACAGCAACCTTTGTGGCTGTTGCGGAAAATACCAAAACCTGCGGTAAGCGCAGCAGCGCAGGGTGCAGTGCATCGCCAGCTTTTGCAGGCTTGCGACCGGTCCTGCAGTTGCGCTCAGTTGTTCTGTCTTTACTGCTCCTGGGTGGACTTTCCTCTCCTGTTACCGCCCAGATAACAGACGGTTGGGAGCTTAGCGTGGATGGGGCCACTCCCTTCCATGTTATTCCGGGTGGGGCGTTCGTCCTGAGTTCGGGCAGTAATATGGTCTTGACCCAGACAGGTCAGGCCGTCTCTGTTGCATTGAGCTCTGACCTTAACGTGGACTCTGTCACGGCCACTGGCGCAATCAAAGGGGCGAGTGGGGAATTCACTGGGCAGTTAAGCGCGGGCTCAGCCGTCTTGCAAGGCGGATTACAGGCAAGCTCTGCGGCTATTACCAATACTGTGACGGCTGGTAATGTGAACACCGGTGGTTTGACAGTTGCAGGCAACAGTAGCTTGCACGGGGTGAATGTAAATAACAACAAAATCACTGGCTTGGCGGATGCGACAGTCAGCGCTGCCAGCACGGAGGCAGTGTCTGGCAAGGTTTTGTATGGTGCGTTGAACTCGGGCGATGGAATGAAATATTTCCATAGTAAGTCAACCAAGGCCGATTCAGTGGCCAGTGCAGCGGATGCGCTGGCTATCGGTCCGCAGGCTTTAGCCTCCGGTGAGGCAGCTCTGGCGGCGGGGCTGCAGTCCCAGGCTGCGGGCAAGGAATCGGTTTCCCTGGGTGCTCGTGCTGGAGTCGACAACACGGTTGTCAATGGGGTGATGATTGGCAGTGATGCCGGGATACAGAGCAAAGGCAATGGCTTGGTTGCTTTGGGTAACAAGGCGGGCCAGCGGCTGGAAGGTAACAATAATGTAGCAATTGGTAATGCGGCGGCCAGCTTGGTCGATCCTCTGGAAGTCGACAACACGGTTGCGGTTGGTAATCAAGCCCAGGCCAAGGCAACTGGAGCTATTGCGGTGGGCAATAGCGCGAATGTAGGTTTGTTGGCGACCAATGCAATTGCATTGGGGCACAACTCCACCGTTGCGCAGGATGCTGCCGGGGCAACGGCGGTGGGTTCAGGAGCAAGGGTTTGGGGCGTCGCTGGTACCGCAATGGGCACTGGTGCAAGTAGTTCCGGGACAGGATCCACAGCGATTGGTAACGTGGCCGAGGCATCCGGTAGTGCTGCTTTTGCCGGGGGGAGTGGCTCCAAGGCATTCGGTAGTAATTCGGTGGCAGTAGGCGCAGGGGCGATGAGTAACACCACTTCAGGTGTGTCTATTGGAGAAGGCGCCGGCTCGAATGCGGGTACACCGGTGATTGGCAACCGCTTCGGTCAGGTGGCTGTAGGGGGGCTGGCAGGGCAGGGAGTATATGGTGGTTATAACGTCGCTCTTGGCTACAAATCAGGTAGTGATATCACGGGCGACGATACGGTTTCTATTGGACGGGAGGCGGGCAACAAGCTTACTGGCGACCGTACGGTCAGCATTGGCTACGGTGCCAATAATCTGCCCGGTCAAACGGGTTCAGGCAGCCCGGTTGCCCCACCCGTGAAAGCGGCACATGCAGTCTCCATTGGTGAGCGGTCTCGTTCAGGTGCAGATGGCTCTATTGCATTGGGTTCCATGGCTACCGTCGTTGATTACGATATTGGCGGCATTGCGATTGGTAATCAGGCATTGGTTTATGCGGGTACTTCAACCAATGCGGCTGCAGGTGGAATTGCGTTGGGCGATCAGGCTCATGTCACGCATGCCAATAGCGTTGCAATTGGTGCCAATTCGAGGTCCGTCCAGACAGTGGGAGCGGGTTACGGTTCCGCATCTGGGGCATTGTTACCTTCATCCAGTGTGTCAATTGGCACGGTAGGAGGGGAGCGTCGCTTAAGCAATTTGGCTGCTGGCCGTTTGGATACGGATGCAGTCAATGTCAGTCAGCTCAAGCTGCTCCATGGGGATTTAACGGCCATTGTGGGTGGCAACTTGAAATGGGACGCAAACGGGCAGATGACTGGCCCGGCATTTATTATTAAAGACGAAAACGGGAATGATCATACCTATACCTCTATCGGGTCCGCATTTGAGGCCATGCGCACGGGGGTAGCAGGAGCGATTTCGGGACTGTCTGCTGTCACCTACTCCAATGCCGATCGCAGCTTGATTGATCTTGACAGTTCGACAGGAGCACCTGTGCGAATTTCCAATTTGGCCGCAGGGATAGCTGCAGGTGATGCTGTCAACAAAGGACAGTTGGAAGAACTGGAGTCAACGCTGATTGCGAGCCGCCAGCGCTATGTCAGTGTTAACTCCTCCAATAACCCCAATGAAAATAATAACGGTGCCACTGGTGCTGATGCGATAGCCATTGGGGCTGTGGCTCGTGGTTCCGGAACAGGGGCAACGGCGATTGGCTTGAATTCATCAGCGGGTGGGTTGACGCAGGCAAATCTGACCACCGCTATTGGTTCACATACCGAGGCCTCGGGCTTGGGGGCTACCGCCTTGGGCACCTCTGCCACGGCAGCGTCCGAGAGCTCCATTGCCCTTGGTCAGGAGTCGCGGGTATCGGATACGTCGAATTACGCGGTGGCCATTGGCTACAAAGCAGAGGTGATGGGTGATGCGCTGGCGCATGCCAAAGGAGCTGTGGCAATCGGGGAGCAGGCTCGAGTTACCCAGGAAGGGGGGATTGCTTTTGGACGCAATGCCTACGATCAAGCGATAGATGGCATCTCGATTGGTACCAGTTCCAGTGTTGCTCGGGGAGCATCGCAGAGCGTGGCGCTGGGCAGTGGCTCCTCGGCCTCGGGCAGCCAGTCCGTGGCGCTGGGCCATCAGGCTTTTGTGGCAGGCAGTGGCTCCCTGGCCTTGGGTCAAGGCAGCAAGACCCGTGCCAGCAATGCTGTGGGGGCCGGTTCGGATGTCGAGGCTGATGGTCGCCGTTCCATTGCTGTGGGTGACAAGGCCAAAGCCGGCTGGATTGAAGAAAAAACAGGTCCCAATGGCTTGATCGAATACATCCTGCACGGTGAAGGGGCGATGAGCGTGGGCGCAGGCTCCAACGCCAAGGAAGATGGTGGCTTGGCCCTGGGCTTCAAGGCCATTTCCGAAGGCCTGGATGCCTCGGCTCTGGGGACTAATGCCCAGGCTTTGGCGGCCGGGTCCCAGGTCTGGGGTAAGGATACGCGCGCTTCTGCCGAGAAGTCGCTGGCGATGGGGCAGGGCGCGATTGCCAATGAGACGGCAATTCAGGGTATGGCTCTGGGTGCGGGTGCAACCGTGTCGGCAGCCGGTGCAGTGGCGCTGGGGGCGGGGGCCACAACGAATGCGGCTTACACGTCCTCGACTGCGCGTTATACAGGCACGGTTACCCAGGAAGCCAGGCAGGGTGTGGTATCGATCGGTAATGGTTCAGAAAAACGCCGTATCACCAATCTGGCCGGTGGTCAGGATCTGACTGATGCGGTCAACGTTGCTCAGTTGATCAAGCTGGACCAGGATCTGACGGCCCTGGGGACCAACTACAGCGGCAATAACTTCAGTAGCGGCAACAGCAATACGACGATTCACAAGAATCTGGGGCAACGCCTGGAGATTCTGGGTGGGGCGACGACTGCGGGTAATTACAGCGGTGCCAATCTGCGCACCCAGGTCCTGAATGGTCAGTTGCAGGTACAGATTGCCGAGACCCCGTTCTTCAAGGGTGCTGATATGGGCAGCCAGAAGATCACCAATGTGGCCAAGGGAACCACAGGTACCGACGCGGTGAATCTGAGCCAGTTGACGGACGCCGAAGGTGGCTTGACGGCCAAGGGCATGGAGTTTGCTGCACAAAGCGGTACAGCCGTACATCGTGATCTGGGCCAGACACTGACCATCAAGGGCAGCAATGCCAATCTGAGTACCTCCACGGTGGGGGGCGATACAGTGCAAGTGGCTCTGAATGATGATCTGACACTGACCAGCGTCACCACAGGTGATACCGAGATGACGACCGCGGGAGTGAAGGTCAAGGGTGCCACGGGCAAACCTGATGTCATTCTGGGCAATACCGGCTTGACGATCGGGCAAGTCAATCTGACCAATGCCGGTCTGACCGCCTTCAATGTGGTGATCAATGACCAGGGCATCAATGCTGGTAATCAGAAGATTACCGGCGTGGCCAAAGGCGTGGCGCCTACTGATGCGGTGAACGTCAGTCAGTTGGAAGGCCGTGATGATGGTTTGACCGCCAAGGGCATGAACTTTGCGGGCAGCACCGGCACGGCAGTGCATCGTGATCTGGGAGAGACGCTGAAGATTGTGGGCAGCAATAGCAATCTGAGCACCAGTGGCGACGGCGGCGATACCTTGAGCATTGCCTTGAATGACGATCTGGACCTCAAGAGTGTGACCGTGAAAGGCACGGGTGGCGCTCCTGATGTAGTCATGAATAATCTGGGCTTTGCTATCGGGACGAACATTGCCTTGAGCACTGCCGGACTGCGCGCTGGCAACGTGATGGTGTCGGCAACGGACAATGACATTACCGGCTTGAGCAACCGTACCCTGACGGGGGCCAACTTTGGCAAGAGCGGTCGTGCCGCCACTGAAGAGCAACTGGATCTGGTGCGGGGCGAAACCCAGAATCTGGGGGATCGTGCTGTCAAGTACGACCTGAATCCGGACCAGTCAGTGAACTATGGCAAGGTCACCATGGCCGGAGCCGAGTCTACTGATGGCGGTCGTACGGGTGGCACGGGCATCACTAATGTGGCGCGTGGTGATATCTCCGCGAACAGTACCGATGCGGTCAATGGCAGCCAGATTCACGATATGGGTGAAAGCATCGCCAGCGGCATGGGTGGGGGTTCGAAGTTCGAGAACGGCAAGCTGGTTACGGAGCTGAACGTAGGCGATAAAACCTACAACAACGTGAACGATGCTTTGGGTGGCTTGAATACCAAGGTAGAGAACGTGACCGAGCTGGCCAGTGCGGGCTGGAACATCCAGACCAATGGCGATACGGCCAGCAATGTGGCCCCCAAGTCTACAGTGCAGTTCCTTAATGGCGACAACATCGAAATCTCGCGCTCCGGTACGGACGTGACAGTAGCCCTGGCGCAGGACATCAAGGTGAACAGTGTGGCGGCCAAGTCCGTCACTACCAATGAAGTGAAGATTGTCGATGGCCCAACCATGAATCAGCAGGGTATCGACATGCACGACAAGACCATCAGCAATCTGGCCGATGGTCAGGCAACGCAAGATGCCGTCAACGTGCGTCAGTTGAACCAGGCGACCTCCAATATCACCAATCAGTTCAACCATCTGGACCGTCGTATCGACAAGGTGGAGAACCGGGCGAGTGCTGGCGTGGCAGCCGCCATGGCAATGGCCGGTTTGCCGCAAGCCTATGTTCCCGGCAAGAGCATGTTCTCCGTTTCTGGCGGTGTATGGCGTGGTGAAAGTGGCTACGCCATGGGTTTGTCCACGGTGACAGACAGCGGCAGTTGGGTCCTGAAGGGCAACGTTGCGGGATCCTCCCGTGGTGATTACGGTGGCTCGGTGGGTGTGGGGTATCAATGGTAAAGGGGTGAGGGATAAGGGTCGCGTGCCTGGGCACGCGGCCCTTTTTTCTGGGCTATGCCCGGTGTCTTGAACGGGGCCGCAGCGGCGGGTCAAAGCGGAGAGTGAATATGGCGACAACGCATAGTCAAACAGGGCAAGCAGTACTGGGCACGGCGATAGGCATGATGCTGTTTTTACTGGCCGGGTGCCAGACCACAGCAGCAGGAGGCGGGGCTGATTTGAGCCCGCCTGCACTGGCAAGCAACTATGAGCGGGAAGGGGCAGATGGAACACGCAGTTTTTTGGCCTCTCAGACACAGCGCTCGGTGCAGGTTCCTCAAGTAGATTTCTACGTGGGAATGCGCCAAGCCTCCCCCGGTCTGGTGCAAGTGCAGGGACCGCAAGGCCCTCTGTGGTTGTATCCGCAAGTTGTTGTGCAACGCAGCGATTTGACGCGTGTGGCGTCCTTGCGGACCGAACAGGGACAGCATCTTGTTCGATTCCAACTGAATTCTTTGGGCGCGCGTAAGTTGGCCGAGATCAGCTCTGGTAATGTGGGAGCCTTGCTGGTTTTGGTCATGGAAGATCAGGTGGCACAAGTCGCCCGAATTGGCGAGCCCTTGAAGCAGGGGGCTATTTATCTATCCATGCCTGACGACGCAGCAGCACAGCGTTTGTTAAGGCAGGTCCAAGGGTAAAAAAACATAAAGTGCCTGATAGGGCCAGCAAGGGTGAGGACTATGACGGTAGAACAGATTTTTCTGTTGTATGACGACAAGGCTGGTTTGCAGCAGATCGCTTTGGAGTCGGAGCAGTGGGGGGGCAGGATCCAGACGGTAGAGACGATGGAGCAGTGTCTGTCTCAGGCACATGCTTGCGGGGCGGAGACGGTGTTTGCTTTGGTGTGTCAGGCAGACAACGTTTTTTTACACATCAATCGTTTGCGTATGGATTTTCCTGCTGCCGGCGTCATCGTTGTGCGGCGCGACAAAATGGCCGGCCTGGAACGTGGACATTTGTTGCTTGCCGGGGCGGACGCCTGCTTCGATCAGGAGGCTTTGCCGGTGGAGGTGGTCGCTTGCGTGCAGGCCTTGCGCCGGCGTGGTTATGCCCTGCAGCGAAGCTTGCGTGATTCTCCTGCAGAGCCGGTCAATGCAGGCAATATCGCTTATAGATCCGAGCAGGAGCCAGATTCCCAGCTTTGGGATTTGATGGAGAATGGCTGGACCATGATCACGCCCAGAGGGCACTCGGTCATGTTGACTCGCGGCGAGCGACGTATTGTCCAGGTTCTCTTTGCTGTCAGCCCCCAAACCGTAGAGCGCGATCGTCTTTTTCCGCTGGAGGACGGGCGGGAGGCAACTGCCCGTTCTGTGGACGTTTTGATCAGTCGCTTGAAACGTAAATTAACCGCCATGGGAGAGGAGCTGCCCATTCGTTCGGTACGCGGGGAAGGCTACGCCTTTGTGGGTAAAGTGCCCGTAGCATGTCAGGAGCTGGCACGCGTGAGCCTTAATAATGATGAGGTCTATGAATGACTCGGAAAGGGCTTGATAGCCCGTTCTCGATGCTGAAACAGCATGATATAGACCCTTAAATTTTAAATATGTATAATTGGTCGCTCTGGTTCATTGAATCAGCTTCTCGAGCAGGCCGTTCAGGTGCGACAAAATTGCATAAAAAAATGACGGCCCGTTCTTCAACAGGTTGTTGCACAACAACCCGGCTTTAGCCCGAAACACCTTGCCCGGCCCTTGGGTCGCGGAACAACCAGCCGACTGTCTCACACGACATCGGCCTGCAACAGAGCGGCTTGTCTCTGGCCATGTTTATTTGCTGTAAGGCCCGCAGACTCGCCGCAATGTGAGGCACTTTGCGCTGTGTCTTGCTTTTTTCTCGCTTTGGCTTGTGCCAAGGGCGGGGGCGTGTGCGCGCGCGTTCGGTTCAAGTGTTTCGGTTCTGGTCCTGGGATGGGTGTCGCCCAGCGCGTTAATGCGGAATCGGCATGCATGCGAGTGAGCCAGGTGGTGCAAGTGGCTCTCGCGCAGAAGAGAAAAGGAAAGACATGCAAGAGGCGGAGTTTTTTACGCTTTCAACCACGACGGCCATATTGTTATTGGTCGGCTTTTATGGCGCGACGTTCCTGATGTCGCTCATGATTGGTCAAAAGAAAGAAAACGTGGACGGATACATGGTATCCAACAGTGCGGTGGGGTTTGGCCTGTCGGCGGCCAGCATGATTGCCACCTGGGTATGGGCGGCGTCGTTTTATGCAAGCGCGACCTCGGGCTTCAAGTACGGGCTATCCGGCCCTCTGCATTACGGGCTATGGGGAGCCTTGATGATCTTGTTCATCTACCCCTTCGGGCGACGTTTTCGCCAGTTGGCCCCGCAGGCACACACACTGGCCGAGGTGCTGCATGCACGGCACGGCTCGTCCAGCCAGATGATTATGGCGATTTCCAACGTGGTAGGCAGTGGTATCAGCCTGATGGTGAACTTCACCGCGGCAGGTGCGTTGGTCTCGATCCTTAGCCCTCTGACATTTATTCAAGGTGTGCTGATTGCGGGTCTGGGCGTCTTGTCCTATACCCTGTGGTCGGGGTTCCGCGCCTCGGTGATGACGGACTTTGCCCAGCTGGTTGCCATGATTTTGTCGGCCGTGGTCATTATCCCGCTGATTTTCTTTAACGCCGGTGGCCCGGAGATGGTGCAGGCCAACTGGTGGCGTCTGGATTCCGAGCAAGCCAACTTCTATTCCACCAAGGCAATTCTGGAGCAGGGGGCGCCGTATTTTGTGGCGGTGCTGGCTTACGCGATTGGTAACCAAACTATTGCCCAGCGCCTGTTCGCCGTACGCGAGGACCTGATCAAACCCACTTTCCTGACGGCCACCATTGGCTATGGTGCCGTGGTGATTGGTCTGGGCATGTTGGGTTTGCTGGCTCTGTTCACCGGCTTGCAGCCTGTGGATGGAAACATGAACAACATCATCCCGCAGATGGCGTCCACCTACTTGCCGCCATTTGGCATTGCCTTGTTCTTCATCCTGGTGGTGGGCTCCTTGTCTTCCACGGCGGACTCGGACCTGGCTGCACTGTCGGCCATTGTGATGACCGACATCTACGCCAAGAACATTGCACGTGGTCGTCCAAAACCAGCCCGCATGTTGTGGTGGGGCCGTATGACCATGGTGGTTGCCACGATGGTGGGTGTGATCTTCGCCAGCCTGAAGCTGGATATTCTGGTCATGCTGGTGTTTGTGGGTGCGTTGTGGGGCGCGATTGTGTTCCCGGTCATTGTCAGCTTTTACTGGGATCGTGTTACCAACAAAGCCTTTAGCTGGTCGGTGTTGTGTGCCGTCGTGCTGTTTACGATCGTGCGTTTCGAGCTGATTCCTATCGAAGGTGCGGTCGCCGTGTTCTACGAGATTACCGCTTCGATTGGTGGCGGTGTGGTTGCCGGTCTGATGGCTTTTGCCTTCTTCCGCAGCCGTATTGCGATTGCGGTGGGGGTGATTGCCACTGCGATTCTTTTGCCCAACTTCATTGGCTTCTTGCGTGAGTACATTGTTTTGCTGGGTTCCCTGACCGCCTATGGCGTTAGCGCTGTGGTGTGTGTGGCCATCAGCTTGCGTAGTCAGGAACGTTTTGATTTCTCTGTGCTTGCCGAGCGTGTGCAGTCGTTTCACTACGATGACACACCTGCACCGAGCAAGCAGAAAGTTCGGGAGTCGAAACAAGGTGAGCCGGCCTCGGCTCGTGCTTGAGAGTATGAGACAAGACGTTAAAAGGAGAACACTATGCTTATGACGATTTACTTTCTGGTCTGGCCGGTCATGTCGGCCATCATTCTGGTTCTGCTGGTCGGTAACCTGGTACGTGACTGGCGCAACGCCCGCAAGACGGGTGAGTCCATGGTCTAAGGAGTAAAAATCCCCGCCCTGTTTTCAGGGCGGGGATTTTTTTATGATGCGCAGAGCCCAAGCCAAGACCAAAGCGCCGCATAGGTGCCAGACGGTGCTCAGGCCAAGATGGTGAGTACAGGCATGAAGTCAAACCTGTGTGCTGTTTAGCGTCTGATGGTTCTGCTGCGCAGACCTTATCACTCGTAGCCTTGGGGTCCATGGCTTGTTGGCGGGCTTAAAGCAGGATGCGCTGACCGGCATGGATCAGCAGGCGCAGCGAAAACCCCAGCAGTAGAACCCCTGTCACGCGCTCAAACCAGGTCCCCATACGCAGGAATCGCTGACGTACGCGAGGATTGGTAAAGATCAGGCTGACCACAATAAACCAGCCCGCATTAACCAGGCACATCCAGACGCCGTAGAGCATCTGGGTCGTCAAAGGCGTGCTGGCGCTGACCACGGTAGTAAACACGGCCAGAAAGAACAGCGTAGCCTTAGGGTTGGTGGCATTGGTCATGAAGCCCAGCGTCAAGGACTGGCGCACGCTGACAGCAGCGGGTTTGCCATTGTCGGACTCGGCCAGGCTCACTTCCATCGGTGTGCTGGCCTGGCGCAGGAATCCCCAGCCTATATAGAGAAGGTAGGCACCTCCCAATACCTCGGCCACACTCATCAGCCAGGGGGTGGAGTGCAGCAGGGCTCCCACGCCCATCAAGGTATAGATCACATGCACGGAGATTCCGGCGCCAATACCAATGGCAGTGGCAATACCGGCCTGGCGGCCTAGCCGCACACTTTGGCGGATGGTGACAGCAAAATCTGGTCCAGGGGCAATAACGGCCAAAAAATGAATCAAAGCCAGAGTAGCGAACTCTGGCCAATAGGTTTGCAACACGTTAACTCCAGAAGGTCAGCGGCATGGCCGGACCGCGATATCCCACAAAGCAAGACAGGCTCAGGCGCAAATCGCCCTTGCCGGGGGTGACGGCATGCATTTTGCGAGAATTGAAAATAATCAGATCGCCCGGACCGGGGCGTATCTGTACTTCGGGGGTGCCCAACAAATCAGGATGGATGCCATAGCTGTCGCCACGCATTTCATCAAATTCATCCGGGCTCAGTTCGGTTTGCCAGATTTGCAGTTCACCTCCTTGTTCGGGCATTTTCAAATAGACATTGGCGGCCAACTGGCCTTGTAGACTGATGGCCTGGTAATTACCGGGGGCGTCCTTGGCCAAAATGTCGTGATGCGCCAGAAAGCGCACATCGGGTTGCACCACGCGCGACAAACCCACATACATTTTCTTTCCGTACAAGGTCTCCAGTGTGGCTCCGGCAGGCCAGACTTCATCCAGCGTGCAACGCAGCACGTCAATCGGGGACAGGTAGGGGGCGCAGCGGCGGCGCAGTTCGTCGATATTGTCAAAAACCCCCTCGAAATAGGAGGCCATGCGTTCGGGCTGGTTTTCGGCTTCGTAAAAAGCCATGCCAATGCGGCCAATGCTCGGAGCGTTCACATAGCGATCAAAGCCTTTGTCTATGATTTGCTCGCCCAGCTTTTGTGAGGTGGGCGCATCAATGAAGCCGGAGAGGCGGATAGCCAGGAGTTCGCCATTTAGCAGGGACTGCATATGCTCAGTCCGCAATCGTTCGGTCTCTAAATACATATCTCACTTCCCTTGGGGGTTCTAAAAGAATTGTTTTTCTTTTCCGATAATAGCCAAAGCTAATACACTGCCATGGTTTTTATTATTTATTAATTCATCATTTCATAATGAATGCTCAATTCATCTTTTTTGTTTTTTATACGGATTATTTTCAGTCCATTTAATTCGGATGTGTTTTCAACATGTGTGCCGCCGCAGGGGTAGCACCCCAGGCTACCAATTGCAACCTCGCGGAGCCCTTCCTGAAAACTGATGGAAATTGGCTGAGCCAATTGAATCTGTTCAGCACAACGATTGGACAAATCATCCAGAAAGGGGGGCAGAGCATCCTTGGGGTTGCGAAAGACCACCCGTGACTCGCCCCGCCAGTGATGCGCCTTTACGGCCTGCCAGCCTATGCGTTCAACCAGATGGCCGATAAGGTGGCCGGCCGTATGCAGGCGGGCGTGCTCCAGTCGGTGAGCGCGATCAATATGCAGTTCTACGGGCCCCAGGAGCAGGCGCACATGCAGGTAGTGCAGCACGTGGCCGTCGCGGTTTTGAGCCACATGCAGGACCTCGTGCCCATTTATCGTGCCTTTGTCGCAAGGCTGACCTCCGCCTTGGGGATGAAATAAGGTTTTATCCAGCCTGACAGCATAACGCTCATTTTCGGAGTGATAACACTCCAGGATTTCCGCTATGCAGGTAAGACTATTGCTAGTCAAATATAATTTATCTTGCATTTTATTACCTGTAGGTTGGTTTTAAGGCATTGTAGGCATAGTGAGCAGTCCTGATAATTGCAATTCATTGAAATAATTTATTCCCTATGAGCACAAGTAATCTCACTTCCCTGATGAGCGATATGGTGGTTTTTGTCAAAGTGGTGGAGACCGGCAGCTTTTCCGAAGCCTCTCGCCACCTGGGCTATACCCCGTCGGCAGTCAGCCGCTCCATTGCGCGTCTGGAGAAAGGTTTGGGAACGCGGGTATTGCAGCGCACGACGCGTAAATTACGGCTAAGCGACAGTGGCCAGGCGATTTACGAGCATGCCCGTGACATGCTGTCCTGCGCCCAGGCCGCGATGGAGATCTCAGGGCAGTTCCAGACCGAGCCGGAGGGGCAGATACGCTTGAGTGTTCCCAAAGCCGTGGGGCATTTTCTGATTCATCCGCATATGCCGGATTTCCTGGCGGCGCACCCCAAAGTGAATGTGCTGATGAATCTGGATGATCGCTATGCAGACCTGATCGACGATCAGCTGGATCTGGCGATACGCATCACGGATCAGCCGCCGCCCGGTTTGATGGGGCGTCATCTGACGGATATTCGGCATGGCTTGTACGCCAGTCCGGATTATCTGGCCGAACACAGCCTGCCCGTTCATCCTCAGCAGTTGCGCGAACATAGCTGCATCTACCTGGGCGAGGCACCCAGCGATTCACGTTGGCGTTTCAATAAAGGCGGGCGGGTACTGAATGTGTCGGTTAGCGGGCGCTATGCGGCTAACCATACGGGTGTGCGTCTGGATGCGGTAGAGCGCGGCTTGGGGATAGGCAGTTTGCCCTGCTTTGTGGCCAGGGAGCCGGAGCTGGAAGGGCGTATTGTGCGCGTGCTGGCCGATTGGGAGTTCCGCACGCAGTATTGTGGTGCCTTGTGGGCCTTGTATCCGCCCACCCGCCATTTGCCTCCCAAATTGCGTTTGTTTGTGGAGTTTCTGGCGGGGCGCCTGGGAGGTGGCCGGACGGAGGCGCTCAAGGTGCCGTTTTAACGCGAGTCGTCGGAATGAATGTGCAAGGCTTCAAGGAAGCGCGACACCATATTGTAGGTAGCGATGGTGGCGGTCAGCTCAACCGTCAGTTTTTCATCAAAATACTGGCGTACGTCCTGAAAAACAGCGGGCTCCACTTGCACATTCAGAGTCATGGCATCGGTGTAAGCCAGCACAGCACGCTGAATGGGCGTGAAGGCATCGGAGTCTTGCCAGTCGGGCAGGGCATCCAGTTGGGCTTGACTCAGCCCCTCTGCCAGCGCGATAGGGGCATGTTGATCGGCCTCGTAAGGGGCACGGTTCAATAGGGCTACGCGCATGATGACCAGTTCGCGCAGATCGCCTGGCAGGCTGCTGTTGTGGCGTATGCCGGTCAGGTGATTCAGCCAGCCTTTGGCAATGGGTGGGCTGTGCAGCAGCATCTGGTACAGGTGCAAGACGCTGCCGCGCTCTGCAATGATCTGTTCTACCAATGGGGCGGCGTCGGGGGCTTTCAGGTCAGCATAGGGTAGGCGGGCCATGGTTCTCCTTTATGTATAACTAGCGGTGCCTCTTGCGGCTGGCTTGCCGCAGCGCAGTCAGCAGAGCGTTCTGACTGTTTGTTCGACGCTCTGCTCGACGGGTTTATCGGGGCAGGATGTGTTCGATGGTTTGGGTCAGACGTGTCACGATTTCGTGAATGTCGGCCTCGGTGCAGATAAAGGGCGGTGCCAGCAAGATATGGTCGCCGTGAACTCCATCTATCGTGCCACCCATAGGGTAGAGCATCAAACCTTGGGAAAACGCATGCTGCTTGATCTTGGCGTGGGTTTTCAAGCCAGGGTCCAGCGCTTGCTTGCTGGCCTTGTCTTGCACCAGTTCGACTCCGACAAACAGGCCACGACCACGTATATCACCCACATTGGGGTGGCTGTCCAACGCCTGATGCAGCTCCCGGCGCAATTGCTCGCCGCGCTGACGGACGTTTTCCAGCAACTGGTCTTGCTCAATCACTTGTTGCACGGCTAAAGCACCAGCGCAGGCTGTGGCGTGACCCATATAAGTATGGCCGTGCTGAAAAAAGCCCGAGCCATTCAGGATGGCCTGGTAAATCCGGTCACTGGCCAACATTGCACCAATAGGCTGATAGCCCGCCCCCAGACCCTTGGCAATGGCCATGATGTCCGGCACGACTCCGTCCTCTTCGCAGGCAAACAGATAGCCGGTACGCCCCATGCCCGACATGACTTCATCCAGAATCAGCAGCACGCCGTGCTTGTCGCAAACCCGACGGATCTTTTTCCAGTAATCGCCTACTGGCGCCAAGGCACCAGCGGTCGCGCCCACTACAGTCTCGCCGACAAAGGCCGCGACGTTCTGGGGACCCAGGCTTTGAATCATGTCGTCCAGTTCCTGAGCCAGACGGTCGGCATATTGCTCGGCACTTTCATCACTGCCTTGGTCGCGGTAGGGGTAGCAGGGCGAGACATGCTGGGCCG
The DNA here is from genome assembly GCF_024266725.1 of Alcaligenes sp. NLF5-7. Classification (NCBI taxonomy): domain Bacteria; kingdom Pseudomonadati; phylum Pseudomonadota; class Betaproteobacteria; order Burkholderiales; family Alcaligenaceae; genus Alcaligenes; species Alcaligenes sp. NLF5-7. Next base: position 1,270,312 of record NZ_CP100755.1, on the reverse strand, counting down.
GAGCCAGTAGAGGCAGGAACGGCTTGCGACGCCATTCATTGCCGCCAATGGCCAAAGCCCCCAGCGTATTGCCGTGATAGCTCTGACGGCGTGCGATGAAAATATGACGCTCGGGCTGACCAATCTCCACGAAATATTGCCGTGCCAGCTTCAGGCTGGCTTCTACGGCCTCCGAGCCTCCGGACAGAAAGTACACATGGTCCAGATCACCGGGGGATCGGCTGGTCAAAAAATCTGCCAGGTCCTCGGCAGCCTGGCTGCTGAAAAAGGACGTGTGGGCGTAGGCAATCTGGTCCAGCTGTTGCTTGATGGCAGCGATCACAACAGGGTGGCTATGGCCCAGGCAGGATACGGCCGCGCCACCGCTGGCGTCTATATAAGTGTTGCCATTGCTGTCCACGATGCGGATACCATCGCCTTTGACGGCGCAGGGCAAGGTTTGTTTGGGGTTGCGATGAAAGACATGTGTCATGGCGCAGATCCAGAAAGTAGGCCCGGAAGGATTTTCAACGTATGTTGAATATATAATAATACTTTCAACAAATAAATCATCATTGATTTGTCGGGACAGGTGGATAAAGGCCTCACTGTTGCGCCCAGACTGCATTTGCGCCCGATATATACTTGATGTCCCCTTTTGAAGCGTGTTGGCCCATGAACTCCTTGAGCAATCTGACCGAGCGTATTCAGGCAGTGTTTGTCACCATGTCGCCGCAGTTCCAGCAAAGCGCGCGCTATGTGCTGGATCATGCCGATCAGGTGCCCTTGATGTCCATGCGTCAGTTGGCCGCGCAGGCACAGGTGCAGCCTGCCACCTTGCTGCGCTTTGCCCAGTCTTTGGGCTTTGGCGGTTGGGCGGAATTCAAGGCTGTGTTCACCCAGGCGCTGCATGGACAGGGTGCACGGCGTTATGCCGATCAGGCCCGGGCGGTGGTACGCAATCGAAATAAAGAAGATCGCCTGGCGCAGACGCTGACAGCACAAATGGATACTCTGGCGCTGCTGCGCGAGGTGAATGAAGCACGCTTGCCACAGGCTGTGGAATTGCTGAACAAGGCCAAGCGGGTTTTTGTGGCCGGGTTCAGAGCCTCTTTTGCACCCGCTTTTTCCTTTCATTATCAGTACCGTCTGTTCCGGCCCTCGATTGGCTTGTTGCGTGGCGAGTCCGGTACTCTGGATATGGATCTGCGGGCGCTGCAAAAAGGGGATGTGCTGGTCTTGTTCGGTTTTGCACCGTATTCCCAGGAAGCCGTGCTGGCCCATGCAGCGGCCCGACAGGCAGATGCACAAATTCTGGCGATTTGCGACAGCTTGCTTGCCCCTATTGCGCAGCAGGCAGATGCCACATTATTGTTTGGAACCGACAGTCCGTCTTTTTTTCCTTCTCTGGTTGCTGCGCAGGCACTGGTGGAGGTCTTGCTGGAACAGGTTCTGGCCAAGGCGGGCAGTCGTGCTGTCAGCGGTATTGAGTTGGTTGAAAATCAATTGCACCAGTCCGGTGCTTACTGGAAATAGACGCAATGGCTAAGTTGTCCTATCTGGAGTTAAGTGGTGGTCCCAAAGAAATTGGCCATTCTTTGGGACGTTTCGGAGCCCCCGCCGTGCATGCCTACTTGCTGAACTCAGCAGCATGGCAAGGCATCATGCAATCGAAGGGGACGGCTGTAGCCGGTCAGCTGGCTCAGTACACCGAGCGTTATTTCCCCCGAATATGGACCGAGCTCCAGGGCCTGGCATTGGGTCTGGAGCTCCCCTTTGAAGACGTTTTCCTGTGGAATTGCCGGGGCGACTTGTGGGCCATGGCTCCCGATGGTTGCACCACCGTGCAAATGCCCGCCCAGGGCGAACCTCGTCTGGTGCATAACGAAGATGGTGATCCAGGTTTTGCCGGTTACTGCGGGGTGGCCAAATTCATCCCCGACAGCGGCATGTCCTTTGTCTCCTTTCTTTACCCTGCTTCCTTGCCGGGCCACAGCTTTGCAGTGACCCAGGCCGGTTTGGCCATGACGGTGAATAATGTGCGGGCGCGGCATGTGGCCCCAGGGGTGCCGCGCATGGTCCTGACCCGTGCCATGCTGGATCAGCCTGATCTGGATCAGGCAGTAGGGATCTTGCAGGATCACCCACGTTCCGGCGCTTTCCATTTGAGCCTGGCGCAGCGTGGCGATCCACGCTTGCTGAGCGTGGAGTTCAGTGCCGAGGCCGTTTCTGTGCAGACCATTGAGCAAAACCATCTGCACGCCAACCATGCGGTACATCCGTCCATGAAAGGCTTTGAACAGCGTATTACCCGGTCGTCCGAACTGCGGCAGGAGCGTGGGGATCAATTGTTGGCACAAGCCGGTGCTGCGCTTGATCCTTTGACCGTCCTGGCGGATCAGCACCATGCGGAATTTCCGATCTGGCGCTGTGACCCAGCGGACAGTGATGCGGAAAACACCCTGGCTACTGTGGATATTCAGGTGGGCAGCCAGTCCTTGAAGTGGCAGGTCTATGAGGACCCCACGGACGAGCCTGTGCTGAGGTTTGCGGATACCACTCGCATTGATCTGGCCTGAAAAGGAATAGGGCTCTGCTAAAGCAGGGCCCTATTTTTATAGTTGCAGTTGCAGTTGCAGTCGCAGTCGCAGTCGCAGTCGCAGTCGCAGTCGCAGTCGCAGTCGCAGTCGCAGTCGCAGTCGCAGTCGCGATGGGGCGATCAGCCCTTGCCAGGCTCGTTGCGCTTGGGCTCCCACAGCACGTCAGAGCGGCCTGCATGGCGGTTCAAGGTACGCGCCAGCACAAACAACAAATCCGACAGGCGGTTCAGATACAAGCGCGGGCCTTCTTGCGGCAAGGATTCTGAGGGCACCGCCACGACGCTACGTTCTGCACGACGCGCCACACAACGCAGTACATGTGCTTGTGCGGCTGCGGGGCTGCCACCGGGCAAAATGAACTCTTTGAGTATGCCCAAGGGCTCGTTGTAGTGACGAATCGCTTGGTCCAGACGTTCTACATGGACGCTGCCTATGACCTGATGGCCAGGGATGCACAGCTCGGCCCCCATATCGAACAAGTCGTGCTGAATGTCGGACAGCAGGACATCAACATCCTCGGGCAGTGCCATGCTGCGCAAGACGCCGATATGGCTGTTCAGTTCATCCACGTCGCCCAGGGCATGAATCAGGGGGGCAGTCTTGGGCAGGCGGCTGCCATCGCCCAGGCCCGTTGTGCCATCGTCGCCGGTGCGGGTGCTGATAATGGAAAGTCGTGTGGACATGAAGAAGCCTTATGTTTCGGCAGGAGTAGGGGTGCCTTGAGCCAAATTGACCAGGGCATCGCCAGTGACGCGTACCACGCGCCAGTCTTCCAGCACTTGGGCCCCCTGATACTTGTAGAAGTCGATTGCGTTCTGGTTCCAGTCCAGTACTACCCACTCCAGGCGGCCACAGCCTTGGGACACGGCCATTTGAGCCAGATGGCGCAGGGCAGCAGCGCCCAGACCGTGCTTGCGGTGAGCCGGGTCTATATACAAATCCTCCAGATAGATGCCGCGGCGATCCAGGAAACTGGAGTAGTTGTAAAACCACATAATGTAAGAAATTGGTGCGTCGGGCTGATCCTCAGGAGTAATCACCAGGCAGTAGGCACTGGGCTCGTCGGAGAAGAAACTGTTGCGCAGAGACTCAACGCTGGCCTTGAAAATATGCTCCAGTTTCTCAAAGGCGGCCATATCGCGCATCAGGCCCAAAATGGCCGGAAGGTCTGCGGGGGTGGCTGGACGCAGCACATACCCTTTAATAAATTCGCTCATGCTTTTGCAAAGGTTTAGCGTTATGCTTGATCGGAAACAGACGCCTCAGGCGTCCGAAAGTAGGCATTATGAGCTAATTGTCTGGCTCTGCCCAATTTGCAGGAGTGAAAAATGACGTGGACGAAACGAAGCGCAGCCTTGGCGTTGGGAACTTTGGGTGTGGTAGCTGGCTCGGCATATGTCGTGGTCGCCCAGGCTCAGGAAGCCAGTGCGTCGGGTGAAGTGCGCCGACTGGATGCCGAGGCCGGCAAAATTACCATCAAGCATGGTGAGATCAGCGACCTGGAACTGCCCGCCATGACATTGGTGTACAAAATTGATCCCGCCTTGCTGGCCAACATCAAACCGGGTGACAAGGTAAAGTTCACTGCCAAACGTGACGGTGGTGATTACGTGGTCACCAAGATCAGCAAGTAAGCCTGTTTGAGTGGGTTGATAAAAGCCGGGTTCGCCCGGTTTTTTCATCTCCGACGCAGGAGAAACACTGGTGTGGGTTCGTGGTCGAGATGACAGGGTGATGTGATGACCATCGCGTTTACGTTGACAGGGTAGAGCCTGATGCCGTGTTGGATGTGGTCTGCAAGCGAAATGTAAAAAAAGGGGCAGAGAAATCTGCCCCTTTTTCATGTCCGACCGAAGTCAGGCTTACAGCACGTAGCGCGCCAGATCCTGGCTGGCTGCGGTTTCCTGCAGCTGTTTGTTCACGTAGTCCGCATCAATGACCACGTTTTGCTCACCGTGGCTGCCAGCGCTGTAGGACAGCTCTTCCAGCAGTTTTTCCATGACGGTGTACAGGCGACGGGCACCAATGTTTTCGGTACGCTCGTTGACCTCAAAGGCCAGCTCGGCCAGACGCTGGATGCCGTCGGGACGGAAGTCCAGCTGTACGTCTTCGGTGCCCAGCAAGGCTGCGTATTGCTTGGTCAACGAAGCGTCGGTCGTGGACAGAATCTGTACAAAATCCTGGGCGCTCAGCGATTCCAGTTCCACACGGATGGGGAAACGGCCTTGCAGTTCAGGAATCAGATCCGATGGGCGGGACAGGTGGAACGCACCCGAGGCAATAAACAGGATGTGGTCGGTACGTACCACCCCGTATTTGGTGGTGACGGTGGTGCCTTCTACCAAAGGCAGCAGGTCGCGCTGCACGCCTTGGCGGGACACATCGCCGCCGCTACCCTGGCTTTCGCCTCGCGCCGTGATCTTGTCGATCTCGTCCAGGAACACGATGCCGTTCTGCTCGGCATTGGCCACTGCAGCAGTGCGCAAATCGTCTTCATTGACGCGACGGGCCGCTTCTTCTTCGGTCAGTTGCTTGAAGGCTTCCTTGACCGTCAGCTTGCGGGCTTTGGTCTTTTCCTGACCCAGACCGGAGAACATGCCGCGCAACTGCTCGGTCATCTCTTCCATGCCGGGAGGGGCCATGATTTCCATACGAGGCATGGCCTGGGCCATCTCGATTTCAATCTCGGTATCGTCCAGCTTGCCTTCACGCAGGCGCTTGCGGAACACCTGGCGGGCAGAGTTGTCCTCGCGTTGGGGTTGGCCGTGGGCATCGCGCGAAGGGGGCACCAGCACGTCCAGAATACGGTCTTCAGCGGCTTCCTCGGCCTGGGTGCGCACACGGCGCATTTCGATTTCGCGGGTTTGCTTGACCGAAATATCCACCAGATCGCGAATGATGGTTTCAACGTCGCGGCCTACATAGCCCACTTCCGTGAACTTGGTGGCTTCGACCTTGATGAAAGGCGCATTGGCCAGCTTGGCCAGACGACGGGCGATTTCGGTTTTACCCACGCCGGTGGGTCCGATCATCAGAATGTTCTTGGGGACGATCTCGCTACGCAGGGGCTCGGCAACCTGCTGGCGGCGCCAGCGATTGCGCAGGGCCACGGCCACGGAGCGCTTGGCCTTGCCCTGGCCAACGATATGCTTGTCCAGTTCGGAGACGATCTCTCCGGGAGTCATATTAGGTGTAGACATGGTGGTGTATCCGGCTGTCAGAGTGTTTCGACGATATGGTTCTGGTTGGTGTAGATGCACAGATCACCTGCGATCTCCAACGATTTCTTGACGATGTCGGCGGGAGCCATATCGGTGTTTTGCAGCAAGGCCATGGCGGCAGATTGGGCATAGGAGCCGCCCGAGCCGATGGCGGCCAGGCCATGTTCGGGTTCGAGCACGTCGCCATTGCCGGTCAGCACCAGCGTGTGCTCCTTGTCCGCCACCAACAGCATAGCTTCCAGACGGCGCAGAACGCGGTCGGTGCGCCAGTCGCGCGTCAGTTCGACGGCGGCGCGCAGCAGGTTGCCCTGGTGCTTTTCCAGCTTCGCTTCAAAGCGCTCTTGCAAGGTGAAGGCGTCAGCCGTCGCACCGGCAAAACCGGCCAGGATGCTGTCATTGTACAAACGGCGAATTTTGCGGGCCGTGCCCTTGATGACGATATTGCCCAGGGTGACCTGACCATCGCCGCCAATGGCGACCTGATCTCCGCGGCGTACACAGACAATAGTAGTGGCGTGAAATTGTTCCATGATTTCCTTCCTTTAAGGTTCCCATCTGGGGGCCCGGAAGGAAATTTCAAGCGCATGACAGCAGGAAGTTTTTGCCGACTGAGGGTCGTGCCTGGTAACCGGGCTGAAACAGGGTGGCTTCCCTTGGCAGGGGCTGCTGCAGGGGTTGTTCTCGTATGTCGCCTGGCTTCTTGGCGTGCAAGCAGCCTGTTGGCCTGCTAGCGGTAGACGCAGCCGGCTTTTTTGAGCCTGCTTATTTTCAGCAGCGTACACAAGTGGGTTGGATCGAGTTGGGTGACTCACAAAAAAGCCCGCCAGAATGATCGGGCGGGCTTTTTATCAGGGTGATGGGCTGTGCCGCCTATCAATCCCCAAACATCTTTTGACGCTTCTCGCGACGCTCCTGGGCTTCCAGAGACAGGTTAGCCGTAGGACGTGCCAGCAAACGAGGCAGGCCGATGGGCTCGCCAGTTTCCTCACACCAGCCGTATTCGCCCGAATCGATCAGGGCGATGGACTGTTGCACTTTCTTGAGCAGTTTGCGTTCGCGGTCGCGGGTACGCAGCTCCAGAGCGTGTTCTTCTTCGATCGTGGCACGGTCAGCCGGGTCAGGAACGAACTGGGTTTCACGCAGGTTTTCCGTTGTAGCACCCGCGTTGGCCAGAATGTCTTGCTCCAGCTGGCGCAAGCGATGCTTGAAAAACTCCAGCTGGGCGGCGTTCATGTAGTCTGACTCAGGCATCGCCAAAAGCTCCTGCTCGGTCAGCAGGGTTGTAGTACTGTCATGTGACTTAGTTGCCATGATGCTTACCTCTTGTTGACGTCTGGGAGCCTGTAACTGTCGTCACGCGCAATCGCTCCGCATTTACTGAATAATTATTAATTCAAACCAGGCAATTCTCCAGGCCCTGGGTGAATATGTCTTGTGGCAATTTGCGGCCAATAAAGACCAGCTTGGTGCCCTTTTTATCTTTGGCCAGCCAGGCATTGCCAGGCTCGGCGCTCATCATCATGTGTACGCCCTGAAACAGCATACGGCGATTGATGCCCTTCAGATACAGGATGCCCTTGTAGCGCATCAGATCTGGTCCAAATACCTGGACAATGCCCGACAGGAAATCTTCCAGACGCTCGGGGTCGAAAGGACGGTCCGAACGGAACACGAAAGCCCCGATCTCGTCATTGTGAGCTGCGTGCTCGTGGTGGTGATGATGGTGATCGTGTCCGCAGCCCGGACCGCACTCGCCTTCGTCGCCGTGGGCATGATCGTGGTGGTGATCATGGCCGTCCGCCGCATCGGGGTGTTGCTCTGCCAGGAATTGAGGATCAATGTCCAAAATGGAATTCAGGTTGAAACCGCTGACTTCCAGCAAATCCTTGATGTCGGTTTCACCGAAGTGAACCGGCGTAATCGTGGCTCGCGGGTTGATGCGGATCAGACGGGCACGCAGGGCCTCGTAATCCACATCGTTGACCAGATCTTTTTTGGAGATCAGCAGGCGGTCCGCAAAACCAACTTGTTTTTGAGCTTCTTCTTGCTGGTCCAGTGTGGCCATGCCGTGTTTGGCATCCACGACCGTGATGACCGCGTCCAGCCGATAGTAGTCGGCAATATCATCGTCCATGAAGAAGGTCTGGCAGACCGGGCCGGGGTTAGCCATGCCGGTGGTCTCGATGATGACGCGCTCGAACTTCAGTTCGCCTGCCTGGCGGCGAACGCGCAAATCATTCAGGGTGCGCATCAGGTCACCACGCACGGTGCAACATACGCAACCGTTGCTCAGCTCAACGATTTCTTCTTCGGAGTCCTGCACCAACAGTTCGTTGTCGATACCTTCGGGCCCGAATTCGTTTTCGATGACGGCAATGCGTCGACCGTGATATTCGCTCAGGATGCGCTTGAGCAGCGTGGTTTTACCAGCGCCCAAAAAACCAGTCAGAACAGTGACTGGAACCATGTTGTTCAGATCTGATGCCGCGTTCATAAACATGCCTCGCAGTGGCGGGCGAAAGGTACAAGGCACGGCACCAACCGCGGCTTCCTGCACCCATCTGCTCCGCACGAAAACAACGTGCGATTACATCACAGCCTTGCCTGTTGGGCAAACGGTGATCTGTAAAAATTCACAGAGGTTTGCCAATAGATCGGGGAATATATACCGATTGGCGGCAAAATACCACGTTTTAGGGGGCAGATAAGGGTTTTCGCTCGTTTTTAGCTGCAACGCAACGTTGGCACAGGCCGCGCAGTTCAGTTTCGTGGCCGGACAGGGCAAAGCCCGCTCCGCGCACACAGTCGGCCAGCCTTTGGCTCAGGTCCGGAGCGCACAGCTCCACCACGGTGCCGCACTGGGTGCAGACAATCAGCAAGTCGTGGGGGTGGCCGCCGGCATCCACACAGGCCGTCCAGGCATTGACGGCATCCAGGCGGTGGATCAGGCCTTCTTCCGTCAGAAAGTCCAGGGCGCGGTAAACGGTAGGGGGTTTGGCGCCGGGCTGGAACTCGCGAACCAGATCCAGCAGTTCGTAGGCGCGCAAACTGCGCTGGGCCTGAATCAGGATTTCCAGCACCTGGCGGCGAATTGAAGTCAGCCGTTTACCGCGTTCCAGACAAAGCTGTTCAGCGGTAGCAAGCTGATCTTCAATGGCGTTGGGCGTAAGAATATGTACAGGCATGGCGCTTGATGAGGTGTTTGTTATGTTATAACATCTTTGGAAAAATTAAATTCCCAATCTAGCCGCATTATCCCTGTTTCATGTCCTGTTCTCAATTTTCCTCGACTCCCCGTAGTGCGGCACCCCGCCGTTCGCTCCTGCTGGCTTCGGCCGGGCAGCGCGTACTGGGCGCTTTGTGCGTGTCAGCAGTCCTGTGGTTGCTGACCACCTGGGCATTGGGTGCGTGGTAGAGGCATGAGTTCACACCAAACCTTGATCGAGCTTGACCATGTGGCGCTGGGCTGGAAAGACAAGATAGCCTTGCGCGACATCAGCGGCTGTTTCAAACGCGGTTCGCTGACGGCCATTGTGGGGCCAAATGGGGCGGGCAAATCCACCTTGTTGAAAGGGCTGACAGGGCAGATCAATCCCCTGAAAGGGCGCATTGCCGTCGATAGCGGTTTTCTGGATCAGTTGGCCTTGTTGCCGCAAATGGGCGATCTGGATAAAAGCTTCCCTGTGACAGTGCATGACCTGGTGGCCATGGGAGCCTGGAAGCGCGTGGGTGCCTGGGGCGGATTTCCCAAGGCAGAACATGAACGTATTGGCCATGCGCTGGAGCAGGTGGGGCTGGCCGACTTTGCGCGTCGCTCCATTGGCACTTTGTCGGGTGGGCAATTACAGCGAGCCCTGTTTGCCCGCATGATCATGCAGGACGCCCAGATATTGTTGCTGGACGAGCCTTTTGCTGCGGTGGACCGTGCAACCTCGGACGAATTGATGAACCTGATTCTGGACTGGCACAAACAGGGCCGTACCGTGATGGCCGTGCTGCATGATCTGGATATGGTGCGTAGCTGTTTTCCGCAAACCGTGCTGCTTGCCGGGCAGGTGGTGGGCTGGGGTGAGACCGAGGCGGTGCTGACGCCGGAGAACCTGCATCTGGCTCGCCATTTGTGCGCGGGGGACTACCTATGATGGCGCTGATTGATGTGCTGTTTGGCCCCTTCATGGACTTTGGTTTCATGAAGCGCGCACTGGCTGGTTCTTTCGCCCTGGCTGCAGCGGCCGGACCTTTGGGGGTATTCCTGGTGTTGCGCCGCATGAGCCTGATGGGCGATGCCATGGCACATGCCATCCTGCCCGGTGTGGCGGTTGGATTTCTGACGGCGGGCCTGTCTTTAAGCGCGATGGCCATAGGCGGCATGATTACCGGCCTGGTTGTCGCCTTGCTGGCCGGACTGGTGGCCCGCCTGACACCACAACGGGAGGACGCCAGTTTTGCGGCCTTCTACCTGGTATCCCTGGGGCTGGGGGTGCTGCTGGTGTCCTTGCGCGGCTCCAATATGGATTTGATCCATGTGCTGTTTGGCACGGTGCTGGGCCTGGATGATGCCTCCTTGCTGCTGGTGACCAGCAGCACGACGGTTACGCTGATTATTCTGGCTTTGGTATTCCGGCCTCTGGTGCTGGAGTGCATGGACCCGATCTTTTTGCGCACGCAAGGCGGGCGCGGTTCCGTCGTCCATATGTTGTTCTTGTTCATGCTGGTCATCACGCTGGTGGCTGGCTTCCAGGTGCTGGGAACCTTGATGGTGGTGGGGATCATGATGCTGCCCGCTGCCTCGGCCCGATTCTGGGTGTATTCCGTTGGTCGTCAGATGCTGGTGGCGGCCTTGCTGGGCATGATCAGCGCCTATCTGGGCCTGCTGTTCTCGTACTACTACAACGTGCCTGCTTCGCCCGCGATTATTTTGGCAGCCGGCGCCTTCTATTTTCTTTCTATCACCTTTGGCCCCCAAGGCGGTTTGCTGCGTGCTTATTCCCAATGGCGTGCACGGCGTCGGCGCATGGCCTCTCTCTTGGAGCACGATTGATGAAAATGCGAGACATTTACTCAGGCCGCACGGTGCTGGCCCTGGGCTTGCTGGCGGCCAGCCTGTCGGTGCAGGCGGAGCCTTTGCGTGTGGTCAGCAGCTTCTCGATTTTGAACGATATGGTCAAGGAGATAGGCGGCGACAAGGTTATGGCCAGCACGATTGTGCCCGCCAATGGGGATGCCCATTCGTTTGAGCCGCGTCCCAGTGATGCAAAGACCTTGGCTAACGCGCAACTGCTGGTGATCAATGGTCTGGAGTTCGAGACCTGGTTGCCACGCTTGCAGCAGGCAGCAGGCTATAAAGGGCCGCAAGTCGTGGCGACAGAAGGTATTACGCCTTTGGCATTTGAAGGTGGCGGACACGAGGATCATGCTGGTCATGACCATGACCATGACCATGACCATGACCATGACCACGGTCACGACTCCGAACCTGAGCATGCCCACGACCATGAGCAGACCCACGCCAAAGAGGATACACAGTCCCACGGCGGGCATGACCATAGTCATCAGCACGGCAGCCAGGACCCCCACGCCTGGCAAAGCCTGGGCCTGGCACAGATCTATGTTCGTAATATCAGCAAAGGTCTGGAGCAGGCTGATCCGGCCAATGCCGAGTACTACCAGCGTCGCGCCAAGGATTACGCACAGCGCATTCAGGAGATGGACGATTCCATCAAAACCCGCCTGCAGGCGGTGCCGGTAGAAAAGCGCAAGGTTATTACCTCGCACGATGCTTTCTCTTATATGGGCAAGGCTTACGACATCCGTTTCATTCCCTTGGTGGGGGTATCCAGCCAGGCGGAGCCTTCAGCCCGTGATATTGCGCAGATCATCCAGCAAGCGCGTAGCGAGCAGATTCAGGCCATTTTTGTGGAAAACACGGTCAGCGCAAAACTGGTCGAGCAAGTGGCACGGGAGACCGGCGCCAAAGTCGGCGGCACCTTGTATTCCGATGCTTTGGGAGCCCCAGGCTCGGGCGTGGATACCTACCTGGGCATGATGCGCTCGAACACAGACCAGTTGGTCAAGGCCTTGCAGCCCTGATTCACTCCTCCGGCTTGTCACTGGCCCGGTTCTTGCGTTGTGCCCGAGGATGGGCCTGATCGTAAGCCTGGGCCAGATGCTGGAAGTCCAGACGGGTATAAATCTGAGTCGTGGAAATATTGGTATGACCCAATAGTTCCTGCACCGCCCGCAAGTCTTGTGCTGATTGCAGCAAATGGCTGGCAAAGCTGTGACGCAAGCTGTGCGGGTGGACATGCACTGGCAGGCCGCTGGCGCGGGCATAGTTTTCCAGTTCTTGCTGCACCACGCGTGGGTGAATGCGGGCTCCACGGGCACCCAGAAACAGGGCCGCGCTGGCATCTGCGCTGGTCGCCAGTGATGCCAAAGCCGGGCGCTTTTCCAGCCACTGCTGCAAGGCATGCAGCGCTTTCTCCCCGACAGGCAGGCGGCGCGTCTTGCCGCCTTTGCCACTGACCACCAGCTCACGATCATCCAGCAGTAACCAGCTCTTGGACTGATAGTGCGCGTCCTGGTGATAGTGCGTGTCCAGGCTGACCAGCTCGGACAAACGTAGTCCGCTGGAATAAAACAATTCAAACATGGCCTGATTGCGCCAGCTGACCGGGTCGTCCTGAATGGGGGCGGTGGGGCGGTCCAATAGCTGCTGGGTCTGGTCTACGGACAAGGCCTTGGGCAGAGGGCGGCCTATCTTGGGTGCCTTCAGGCTGGCTGCAGGGTTCAAGGGCCAACCCAGTTCTTTAGTGCGCGCTTGATAGTAGCCACGCCAGGCTGCCAGAATGCGGGCCAGGCTGCGTGGTGCCAGGCCCTGCGCATGCAAGCGGGCGGCAGCCTGTCGCAACTGGCTTTGAGTCAGTGTGTCGGGGTCTGTACCTGGGTACTGCGCCAGCAAGTGGCGCAAATCATTACGGTACGCACTAAGGGTGTGTTCCGAATAGCGTTTTTCGTGGCTTAGTTGATGCAGCCAGCTTTGCATGGCCGGGCTGAGGGCCTGGGGGGCGGCTGGCTGCTTTTGAGGCGTGTCCCCAGAAGGGGAGTGATCTTGTTTTTTCAGGCCGGACATTCGCTTTGATCAACACTGCTGGGCTTGTACAAACGCTGCAGGGCGGCGCTGCACAATTCGCCAATGCCTTCCAGAAAGTCCGTACCCATATCGGCCGTAAAACGCGTGGCTTCAGGCGAGCCCAGAACCAGCAGACCAAACAGGGTGTTCGACTCCGGAAACGTCAAGGGCACAATGGCCACCGATTGCGCGTCTTGCTGCAAATCGGCCAGAAACTCCTGTTCGCGTCGAGCGCCGCAATAGGGGTTGATCAAGGTGTAGGCCCAGCTGACCAGGGCGTCGTCAGCCAGCACTTCGTCCGGATTCCAGCAGTGCAGACGGACCACGGGCATTTCAAAGATGCGCTCCAGGCTGCTGCAGATCAGTTCGGGTAGGGCTGCCGGGTCGGACTCGGCCAGCATCTGGCAGTTCCATTGGTGTAGTTGGCGCGAAATTTTTTCATTGCCACGGGCATTGGCGACCAGCGTGGCCAGTTGGCGCTCGGTTTTCTTGCCGCGCTCGCGCAGCAGCATGATCTGACGCTCGCCCAGTGAAATAGCGCGGCTTTGATGGGGGTGCGGCACCATCAGTTTGGAAAAAACATCGGCATGCGCGTCGAAGAAATCAGGGTTGGCTTTCAAAAACTGGGCCACTTCCACGGCGCTAAGGCTGTTGGGGGTATCCATGTCTAGAAGGTTTCCTTTCTGGCTAGGGACGCACACAGTGCATCTATATCGACTTGTCCGGTAAAGACAGTTTGGGCCGGGCCGCTCATGCGTAGCGCCTGTCCGTCCCATTCAATGCGCAGACTGCCTCCACGAGTATCAACGACAACCGGGCTTTGGAGCAATCCCCGCCGTATGCCTGCCACCACAGCCGCACAAGCGCCTGTACCGCAGGCCAGGGTCTCACCGGCGCCGCGCTCGTAGACGCGCAGCTTGATGTGATGGGCGTCCAGAACCTGCATGAAACCGGCGTTGACCTTCTGAGCAAAACGCGGATGAGATTCGATGAAGGGGCCGACGCTGGCAACCGGCGCCTGCAGCACATCGTCTACCATCTGCACGGCGTGCGGATTGGAGATGGACACCAGCGACAGGGCGACAGGTTCGGCTTGATCGGGTACGGGCAGAAGCCACAGCGTATCTTCGCCCTGAGCTTTCTGTTCTAGCCCGCTAGGGTCAAAAGCGACATCGGCAGGGGCAAATCGGGTGGTGCCCATCATGACATCCACGCCAAGCTCCGGATCGTCATTCAAACTGATGATGCCGGTACGAATTTGTGCTCGTAAAGGGTTGGCCGAGGACAGGCCTTGTTCGTGTACGAAGCGGACAAAGCAGCGAGCGCCGTTGCCGCAATGTTCGACCTCGCCACCGTCAGCGTTGAATATGCGGTATCGGAAATCCGCGCCGGGTTCGGTTGCGGCTTCAACCAGCAAGATCTGGTCCGCCCCAATGCCAAAGTGACGATCCGCCAGCGCGCGGGCGCGTTCGGGGGTCATTTCAATGCTTTGCCTGACACCATCCAGCATGACAAAGTCATTGCCCGCGCCGTGCATTTTGCTGAAACGCCAAAGCGAGGAAGCGGGCTGGGGTGTGGTGGGGCTGTGCATGATGGGGCCTAGTAGATGCCGGGTTGACCTTCAGGGCGGGTTTTGAAGCGTCGATGTACCCAATAATACTGCGGCGGGTCTTCGCGCACATATTTTTCGATCAGGGCATTCATGCGTTCCGTGGCTTCTTCCAGGCTGCCTTCACCCGGAAAGTCGGACATGGGTTCCAGCACCTGAATATGGTAGTGACCAGTCTCGGCGTCCACGCGGGAAATGACCGGAATCACCAGCGCGTCCTGGTTGCGTGCGATCTGGGCTGTGGACAAGAGCGTGGCCGCCGGTACATTGAAAAAGGGCACAAAGGCCGAGCCCTTGGTGCCGAAGTCCATATCAGGCAGGTAATAAATCGGCTGGCCCTTTTGCAGCGCACGCATCAGACCGCGAATGCCGTCTTTGCGAGAAATCAGCGGGACGGAGGAGAAGCGGCTACGGCCTTCGTACATCAGGCGATCCACATGGGGGTCGCGTTGGGGAGTGTAAAAGGCAACCAACGGCGAGATGGACATGGACAGGCGTGTACCCGCCGCATCCATACCCAGAAAGTGAGGCACCAGCAGCATGACCTTGCGACCCTGTTCCAGAGCCTGGGTGATGTGTTCTTCGCCCGTCAGGTGCAGAGTGTTCAGAATAGTGCTGGGCAAACCAAACCAGAGCAGGCCCCGGTCCAGATAGGATTGGGCCAGCAGGCGAAAGTGCTGCTTTTCCCACTCGCGACGGGTGCTCTCGGGCGTGTCTGGAAAGCATAGATCCAGATTGGTACGCACGATATGACGGCGGCGGGAGGCAAAGCGATGCACCAGCCCGCCCAGCACAGCACCCCAACGCTGGCGCGTGCGTACCGAGGCACGGCCAAAGTAGGTGAAAACGGATTTGAGCAGCGGGTAAGAATTAAAACTCATGGGGTGGTATCGCCAGGCAAAGGGGGCGCATCGTGGGGAATCTTGTAGCGGTTATAGCCCCACAGATACTGGGTGGGGAAACGGCGTATCAAGCTTTCCATGGATTCGTTGATCAGGGTGGCCAGTTCCGTCGGGTCTTCGGGCAACGGCTCGGGCAGGCGCAAGGTGTGAATATGCCAGCCGCGCCCTTTAGGCAGGCGCTCGGCAGCGGTCACAATCACAGGCACATTGGACTGACGGGCCAATTTGCCAGCCAGTGTCATGGTCAGGGCAGGGCGACCAAAAAATGGGGCCCACACACCATCGCCACCACTGGGGACCTGGTCGGGCAACATGCCTACCGACTCACCTCGGCGAAACGCGCGAACCAGTTCGCGCACGCCTTTGATATTGGCGGGTACGGCATGCAGGCCTGGCAGCTCACGTGACTCCACCATCAAGGGTTCCAGAAACGCTTGACGAGGCGGGCGGAACAGAACGGTCATCGGATCCACACCGGAAAAGTAGCGCGCAATCATCTCAAAACAGCCCAGGTGCGGGGTCAGGTAGAGTATGCCGCGCCCTTCGGCCAAGGTTGCTTGTACTAGGGGCAGATTGTCGATTGTGCAGTGTTCCAGACAGGCTTGCGGGTGCAGCCATACGCGCGGGGTTTCCACTATCATGGCCCCCGTTTCTCCGGCGGCTTGTCGGAAGAACGCCGGAGAGTTGTAGCCCGCTTGACGACAGTTGCTTTGCAGACGGCGGCGATAGCGTCCGGGAAAGGCGTAAATCAGTCGGCCTATAGCTCTACCCAAGCCATGCAGGACGGGTAAAGGCAGGCGAGCCATCAAGCGCAAAAGAGCCACTAGCATGGGCCAGGCAATCCTTGAAAATGAAGTTTTGCTGAAATAAATACGTATTTTCGCTTAAAATAGATTGTATCGCTGAGTTAAACGACAACTTGCGGAGCGATCGGGCAGCAAGCTGCCCACTATAAACCGCTAAAGCGTCGCGCCCCGTCTATCGTATCCACATCGCTGGCTTCGAGGTGCAACGCAGTTTGTTCAACCTCGTGCTGATTATCAGCCCTTATTCAAGGAAGCTACGCTGTGAACAACAACGACTTTCTCTTTACATCCGAATCCGTTTCTGAAGGCCACCCCGACAAGGTAGCCGACCAGATCTCCGACGCCATCCTGGACGCTATTTTCGAGCAAGATCCTCAGGCACGTGTTGCTGCCGAGACCTTGTGCAATACCGGTCTGGTGGTGCTGGCTGGCGAGATCACCACGCACGCCAACGTGGATTACATCCAGGTTGCCCGTGACACCATCAAGCGCATTGGCTATGACAATGGCGATTACGGCATTGATTACAAGTCCTGCGCCGTTCTGGTGGCCTATGACAAGCAGTCGCCCGATATCGCCCAAGGTGTGGATCGCAGTCCAGAAGAGTTGCTGAACCAGGGCGCTGGCGACCAGGGTCTGATGTTTGGCTACGCGTGCGACGAAACCCCTGATCTGATGCCTGCTCCTATCTGGTACGCCCACCGCCTGGTACAGCGCCAGAGCGAGCTGCGCAAAGATGGCCGTTTGCCCTGGTTGCGTCCTGACGCCAAGTCCCAGGTGACCTTCCGCTACGTGGATGGCCGTCCTACCGAAGTGGATACTGTGGTGCTGTCCACTCAGCACGCGCCTGAAATGTCCCAGAAAGACATTCACGAAGCCGTGATCGAACACATCATTCGTCCATGCTTCCCTTCGGATCTGCTGACCGAGAAAACCCGCTTCCTGGTGAACCCCACCGGCAAGTTCGTGATTGGTGGCCCTCAAGGCGATTGCGGTCTGACTGGTCGCAAGATCATTGTGGATACCTACGGTGGCGCATGCCCTCACGGCGGTGGTGCTTTCTCCGGCAAGGACCCCTCCAAAGTGGATCGTTCCGCTGCCTACGCCGCCCGTTATGTGGCCAAGAACATTGTGGCAGCCGGTCTGGCCCGCCAGTGTCAGGTGCAACTGAGCTACGCCATTGGTGTGGCCGAGCCTATCAATATCACCATCTACACCGAAGGCACAGGCGTGATCCCGGACACCGAGATCGCCAAGCTGGTTCGCCAACATTTCGATCTGCGCCCACGCGGCATCATCGAAATGCTGGATCTGCAGCGTCCCATCTACTCCAAGACTGCTGCCTACGGTCACTTTGGCCGCAGCGAACCCGAGTTCAGCTGGGAAGCTACGGACAAGGCCCAGGCTTTGCGTCAGGCTATCTAAGCGATGTGCAGATAGGCAAAGGCCGCTTGCGGGCGGCGCTTTGCTGCAGTTTGACAGCGTTGTCGGGGCCGGGAAACCAGTCAGCCAGCAACGCTGGGTGGGACGGGCAAGTGCCAGTCTCATGAGAAGAAATTATGATTTTTACCCGTGGGGCTGTCTTCCCAAGATGATCCAAACGGGTACAGTCACCCACATTCATTTGCCATCCTCGAGGGGCGTTGCGACAAGACTCACGGTCTTGCCAGGCTCGGGGCATGGATAGGTGGTATCCACCTTGGAGAACGACGCTCACCACGACCTGCATGGCGGGCTGCTGGTGAGAATTCATTTGCTCTCCCTGCAGTCTGCGTGCCGTATAACGGAGCCCGACTGTGACTTTTACCGATTACAAAATTGCCGATATTTCCTTGGCTGAATGGGGCCGCCGCGAGCTGACCATTGCCGAGACCGAAATGCCTGGCCTGATGGCCACCCGCGAGGAATTTGCTGCCTCCCAGCCCCTGAAGGGCGCACGCATTGCCGGCAGTTTGCACATGACAATCCAAACCGGGGTTCTGATTGAAACCCTGACCGCCCTGGGCGCTGAAGTGCGCTGGGCATCATGCAATATTTTCTCGACTCAAGACCACGCAGCCGCTGCCATTGCCGCATCTGGCGTGCCTGTGTTCGCCGTCAAGGGCGAAACCCTGGAAGAGTACTGGCAATACGCCCACGACATTTTCGACTGGCCCGGCGAACAGGCCAACATGATTCTGGACGACGGTGGCGACGCAACCTTGTTGCTGCACCTGGGTGCCCGTGCAGAAAAAGACCTGTCCGTTCTGGACAAACCCGGCAGCGAAGAAGAGCGCGTCATGTTCGCCTCCATTCGTGCCCGTCTGCAAAACGACAAAACCTGGTACTCCACCCGTCTGGCCCAAATCAAGGGTGTGACCGAAGAGACCACCACAGGCGTGCATCGTCTGTACCAGATGGCCAAGAAAGGCGAACTGGCTTTCCCTGCCATCAACGTGAACGACTCGGTGACCAAGTCCAAGTTCGACAACCTGTACGGCTGCCGCGAGTCCCTGGTAGACGGTATCAAGCGTGCTACCGATGTGATGGTTGCCGGCAAGATCGCCGTGGTTTGCGGCTTCGGTGACGTGGGTAAAGGTTGTGCCCAAGCACTGGCCGCCTTGCGCGCCCAGGTTTGGGTTACCGAAATTGACCCTATCTGCGCCCTGCAAGCCTCGATGGAAGGCTACCGTGTTGTGACCATGGAAGAAGCCGCCGACAAGGCCGACATCTTCGTGACTGCCACCGGTAACTACCACGTGATCGACCGCTCGCACATGGAACGCATGAAAGATCAGGCCATCGTGTGCAATATCGGTCACTTCGACAATGAAATTGACGTGGCCTCGGTGGAAGATCTGGAGTGGGAAGAGATCAAGCCTCAGGTTGATCACATCATTTTCCCTGATGGCAAGCGCATCATTCTGCTGGCCAAGGGCCGTCTGGTGAACCTGGGTTGTGCTACTGGTCACCCCTCTTTTGTGATGTCGGCTTCGTTCACGAACCAGACCATTGCACAAATTGAACTGTTCACTCGTGGCGAGAACTACGAAACGGGTAAAGTATATGTACTGCCCAAGCATCTGGACGAAAAAGTCGCTCGTTTGCACTTGAAGAAATTGGGTGTGAACTTGTCGACCTTGTCTCAGGCGCAGGCGGATTACATCAACGTACCTGTGCAAGGGCCATTTAAGGCTGAGCACTACCGCTACTAAAACGCACCGGCGTCTTCGGACGCCTATTCTTGGAGCCCTATCATGACTTTGCTACTTGTCTGGATCCTGAATGCTGTTGCCCTGCTGGTTGTCGCCTACATCCTGCCTGGTATTACGGTTGCCTCGTTTGGCTCGGCACTGATCGCTGCGCTGGTACTGGGCCTGCTCAATACCTTGGTCAAACCTTTGCTGATTGTGCTGACCTTGCCCATCACTATTGTGACGTTGGGCTTGTTCCTTCTGGTGCTCAACGCCTTGGTGTTCTGGTTTGCGGGCTCCATCCTCAAAGGCTTCCAGGTTGAAGGCTTCTGGTGGGCCGTGATTGGGGCGATCGTCTACAGTCTGGTTTCCGGGCTGCTGTCGGGATTGTTAATGAAATGAGCAACAAGCAAACCTTGAGCCTGGAGTTTTTCCCGCCGCGAGATATCGCGGCGCAGGAAAAACTGGTGCGCACCGCCAAGTCCTTGATGGGCCTGAACCCCGCCTATGTCAGCATGACGTTTGGAGCCGGTGGCTCCACCCGTGCTGGCACGGTCGATGCGGTAGCACTGCTGCAAAAACTGGGCTTTGATGTCGCACCGCACTTGTCGTGCATTGGTACGGCGCCCGCGCAGCTTGGCGAGATGCTGGACAATTACCGCGATCAGGGCATACGACGTATCGTGGCCCTGCGCGGTGACTTGCCTTCGGGTATGGGTGGTGACGCGGGCGAACTGCGCTATGCCAGCGATCTGGTGTCATTCATTCGTGAAAACTATGGCGAACACTTCCATATCGAAGTGGCCGCTTATCCCGAGATGCACCCTCAGGCCACAGGCTTTAGCGACGACCTGGGTCACTTTGTGAACAAGGTCAAGGCTGGTGCGCACGGTGCGATCACGCAGTACTTCTTCAACCCGGACTCGTATTTCAGCTTTGTTGAGCGAGCCCAGGCGCAAGGAGTCACGATTCCGATCACACCGGGCATCATGCCCATTACCAACTCGTCCCAGTTGCTGCGGTTCTCGACCATGTGCGGTGCAGAAGTGCCGCGCTGGATTCGCCTGCGACTGGCCGATTTTGGTGATGATCGTGCATCGATTCGTGCTTTCGGTATCGATGTGGTGGCACGCTTGTGTCAGGACCTGCTCGATGGCGGCGCTCCTGGCATTCACATGTACACCCTGAACGGGGCAGATGCAAGCATGGCTATCTTGCCGAATTTGACCTGGCGCTAAGCACTTCGCGTCGCGAAAAAAAACCCGCCACATTCATTTGGCGGGTTTTTTCATGGGGAACTGACTAGCCAGCATCTGACCCGGTTTAATCAACTGCTTGGCAAACAGAGTTGTGGATTAAACAGTTTGTGGTAGCGGGTTACTTATAGTTCCGGAGCGGGCACAGCCCAGCCTTTATCAGTCAGAATACTGTCCAGGCGTTGGTCGTGCGGGGCGGGCTGGTAGGCCTGGCCGGATAAATCGCCCACTGCCCAGGCAATACCAATGCTGGTAAAAGCGTGGTTTTGTTCTTTCAGCGCCGCCAAGGTCCGGTCGTAGTAACCCTTGCCATACCCTAGACGATCACCCTGTCTGGTGTAGCCCAGGGTTGGGACCAGGACAATATCCGGTTGCATGGTTTTAGTGGAAATGGGGATTTCGATGCCGTAGCGACCCTTTTCCATTTCGGTCTCGGGTGTCCACTCGACAAAGCTCAAAGGGGCATCGGCCTCTTTGACAACGGGCAGACAGACATTGATGCCTTCCTCTTCCACCCATTGAAGCAGCAGTGGGCGCAAGTCCGGCTCCTGGGTCATAGGCCAGAAAGCGGCAATGGTAGTGGGTTCGGTACGGCCCTGTTCACGCAGGCGGCTGCGGTTGGTGGCCAGCCAGGTAAATAGACGGCCCCGTATCAGCAAAGCGCCCCGGTTGGTGTCGATGGAGGGCTGCCCGGCTCGCAGGTCTTTTAGTCGCGTGCGCAGCGCGGCTGCGTTATGCTCTACGTTCTGAATCATGGGTGATTTTCTAAAGGCCGTCACTATGGGTATCAACCAGCTAAAGTACCAGAAAACACCAGCTTGGGGCATGGCATCCATGCTTCCTCGCCCGCCCTTGAGCGCTTTGGTGGTGTTTGCCCTGGGTTTGGTCGGCTGTGCGGGGTCGCAGTCGCCGCAAGCCCAGACTCATTCCCCGGATCCTGCCGTTGCCAAGCAAGCTGTCGCGTTGCAGCCTGCCAAAGAAGCCGTGCGTCGCTGGGATCGAGTCCCGCCTGTGCCGCCAACGGCCCGCCAGGCTTTGATTGACGCCCGTGATGCCATGCAGGCCAAGCGCTGGACGGCGCTCGATGCTCTGGCTCCGGTTGCCGCTAATGATCCTGTTCTGGGTTCTTACGCCGAATACTGGCGCTTGCGCCGGATTTTGCAGGATACGACCACGCCCGTGCCCGATGAGCAAATTCGTTTGTTCCTGAGCGGCAATCAAGACGAATACCTGGAAAATCGCCTGAAGTCCGACTGGATTGTGGCGGCCGCGCGTACCGGCAACTATGCTTTGGTGCGTGAGCTTGCCCCCGTTCACGCCCCTACCTCGGCTGTGAAGTGTGCAGTAGCGTCAGCACAGAACATGGCCGGTCAGCCTGTGGATGTGCAGGACTTGCTGGCGTCGTTCTCTCCAAGCCAGGCCTGCTGGTCGGCACTGGACCAGTTGTACGCCCGTAAAGTGATCAGCAAGAATCAGGTCCGTGATCTGATGCGTGATGCTCTGGAAAATAATCGCACATCCCAGGCCCGCCGCCTGGCTGCGATTATCTTCACTGCGCCGCAAATGAAGGATTACACCGCCTTGATGGCTTCCCCGCAGAAGTGGCTGGATCGTAATGTGAACAACAGTTCGGTCAATCCGGAGCTGGTGTCCTTGGCCTTGTCCCGTCTGGGTCGTGGTCAGCGTGATGCTGTAGCGGCCTATATCGACCGTACCTGGGCGGGCAAGATCCCTCAGGAGAACCTGAATTGGGTGTGGGGCCAGTTTGGTCTGATCAGTGCCTTGCGGGTGGAAGACGATGCGGCCAAATGGTATCGCCGCTCCGGTCGTACCCCCATGACGGATTACAACAATGCCTGGCAAGTGCGCGCCGAGTTGCGTCAGAGCACCATCGAGTGGAAGCATGTCTCTGCCGCCATCGACAAGATGAACGATGCGCAAAAGGCCGAGCCGGTGTGGGTGTACTGGTCGGGGCGTGCCCATGAAGCCTTGGGTCATAAAGATCAGGCTCGTGCCAAGTTCCAGTCCATTGTGGGTGATCTGAACTTCTACGGTCAACTGGCCACGGAAGAGTTGGGTCTGACACCTTCCTTGCCCCCTCAGCCACAGCCTTTGACGCCGTTGGACATGCAGGATGCCCGTACCAATGCGGGCTTGCTGCGTGCGGTGGAGCTGTTCAAGCTGGGTTGGCGTCCGGAAGCGGTACCCGAGTGGAACTTTGCCTTGCGTGGCATGAACGACAGACAGTTGCGTGCAGCAGCCGAGTTCGCGCGCGAGCAGCATATCTATGATCGCGTGGTGAATACCTCCCTGTTGACCAAGAACGAGATCGACTTCAGCCAGCGCTTTATCGCGCCCTTTGAAGGCCGCGTAACCGAGCAGGCCAAGTCCATCAATCTGGACCCGGCCTGGGTGTATGGCCTGATCCGTCAGGAATCGCGCTTCATTACCGATGCACGCTCGGGAGTCGGGGCGTCGGGCTTGATGCAGCTGATGCCTGCCACCGCCAAATGGGTGGCCAACAAGATCGATATGCGCGACTTCTCTCCCTCCCGTGTGAACGAGTTCGAGGTGAACACGGTGCTGGGTACCAATTACCTGAACATGGTTCTGGGCCAATTGGATGGATCGCAGGTCTTGGCATCGGCAGGCTATAACGCAGGGCCAGGTCGTCCCCGCCAGTGGCGTTCGCGCTTGAACACTCCGGTAGAAGGAGCCATTTTTGCCGAAACCATTCCCTTTACCGAAACGCGCTTGTACGTGAAAAACGTACTCTCCAACGCGACCTATTACGCCATGATGTTCAGCGGTCAGCCGCAGTCCCTCAAAGGGCGTTTGGGTACGATTTCGCCTTGATGAGTTCGTCCATGCTTGATAACAGACAGCAAGCAGCTCTGGCGGCCCTGATGGGGCCGCCAGATCCTGTTCTGGACGGTTTGCAGGTCTATGTGGTGGGTGGCGCGGTTCGCGATGCCTTGCTGGGGCTGCCAGCGGGTGACAAGGATTGGGTCGTAGTCGGTGCCCGGCCCGAAGACCTGGCCGCGCGCGGCTTTGTTCCCGTAGGTGGCGACTTTCCTGTCTTTCTGAATCCCCATAGCAAAGAAGAGTTTGCCCTGGCCCGAACTGAGCGCAAGTCGGGCCGTGGTTACAAGGGCTTTACCTTTTACACCGGCACAGACGTGAGCCTGGCGGACGATTTGCGTCGCCGTGATCTGACCATCAATGCCATGGCCGTGGATGCGGCGGGGAATCTGCATGATCCCTTGAATGGTTTGGCGGATTTGCAGGCCCGTCTATTCCGGCATGTGGGCACCGCATTTAGCGAAGACCCGGTACGCTTGCTGCGTCTGGCACGTTTTGCCGCCCGCTTTTCCGAGTTCACCGTGGCCGACGATACCTGGGCTCTGGCACGTGATCTGGTCGAGCAGGGTGAAGTGGACGAGCTGGTGCCCGAGCGCATTTATCTGGAAATAGCCAAAGGCTTGTCTGCCAAGCAGCCCGCTCGCATGTTCGAGGTACTGCGGGAAGTCGGCGCACTAGAGCGTGTCATGCCTGGTTTGAATTACAACGATCAGGTGGGCCACCAAGTGCAGGTCGCTAAAGACAGGCGTCTGGATCTGGCAAGCTGCTTTGCCGTTCTGTGCCATATTTCGGACACCCCAGGACAGGTGGCCGAACAGATTCGTGCACCCTCTGAATGGCGCGACCAGGCCCGTCTTTTGCCAGTGCTGTTAGCCAGCCCTGCCTTGTTGCAGCCTCGTGCAGACGTGGAATCTGCCTTGCAAGTCATGGAGTCTTTGGATGCCTTGCGCAAACCAGAGCGCTTTACTCAGCTGATCAGTGCGGCGGCCTGTCTGCAAGACGTTCCAGAGCTGGAATGGGACTCTTTGCGAAAGGTGATGGCCAGTGTGGATGCCGGTGCAGTTGCTGCTCGATACAAGGCCGAGCCAGGCAAAATCCGTGAAGCGGTGCGCGCAGCTCGATTGGCAGCTTTGGAGCAGTCTGTTTAGTCTATGTGTGAGCAGCCTGGAGTGCATACTCAGAAAAGAATAAGCCGCTTATTCTTTTCTGCTGAGTGCGTGTTCGTCTAGGGGGCGGTGTCTCGTGGGAGTGTTCTGGCGCGGTTGCTTCACGTAAAAACGGCAAGGTATATACCCTGCCGTTTGCTGATCTCTGCTTATGGCTCTTGAGGGAAATGCCCTCAGGAAGTTCCTCAAGGCCGCTTTACAGACGCTCGCGTCGATCTCCGCTCATTGTGCCCAGCACTGGGGCTGAAATATCGCGCCCAATAATCAGCACTTTGAACAGTTCCCCCATTTCCGCTTCAGACAGCAGCTTGTTGGCGGCACTCATGGTCTGTGCCCATTGCTGTTGCACGGCGGGCGATGGGTCTTCCGGCGGAGAAGCCAGGAAATTGGTGATGCCGCAATTCATCAGGAAGCGCGCCTGGCTGGTATAGCCCAGCACATCCAAACCGGCCTCCAGGGCGGCATCCGCCATGGCGGTGAAGTCCACGTGGGCGGTAATGTCCTGCAAGCCAGCCAGCACCAGCGGCTCGGCATGAGCAAAGTGACGGAAGTGGCACATCAAGGTGCCTTTGTCACGTTGTGGGTGGTAGTACTCGCGCTGCGGAAAACCGTAGTCGATCAAAATGGCCGCGCCCTGCTTTAACCAGGTACCCATGCTGCGCACCCAGGCTTCGGCTTGCAGGTTGATCTCGGATAGGTAGAAGGGCTGCGCTTCCACGCGCTCGGCCACCAGCGAAGCCAGATGGTCGGGAGCCGGGCGGGTAGCCAGGTAGAAAGGCGCTGGCAGGCCTTGGGCCGTGCTGTCGTCTGCGGCAATGACACCTACTTCCAGCACCTTGCCAGCCACATCAAACGTGAACAGGCTGGCAGGCATGGCATCCAGAACTTCATTAGCTACCACGCAACCCTTGAAGCTGTGTGGGGTGCTGTCCAGCCATTGCACTTGTGCTTGCAGGGGGGCCAGACGCTCTTGCTGACGCGCACGCAAGTCCGGCGACACTTCCAGAATTGAATACTGCGGCTCGATACCTTGCTTGCGCAATTCCGTAATCAGCGCTTCGGCCAAAGCACCGCTACCCGCGCCAAACTCCAAAATGGACAGGGATTGGCTGCCTTCCAGCACTTCCATGACCTGACGGCTCAAGGTCTGAGCAAACAGGGGGGAGAGTTCGGGGGCCGTCGTAAAGTCGCCCGTTGGCTGATTGCTGCCAAACTTGGTGCTGCCACCGGTGTAGTAGCCCAGATGCGGGGCGTACAGCGCATGGTGCATCCATTGGTCGAAAGGCAGGAAACCGCCTTCATCGGCAATGCGGTCCAGCAAGTAATCGTTAACCTGTGCGACGTGTTTCTTCAGTTCCTCGGACAGGGGAGGCAAACCGTGTGGCAGGGCAGGGGCGGACAGTACGTTCATGGCGTCAGTTGGGCTTGTCGTTAGGTGTCTCGGAAGAAGCCGGGGCGGCGCTCTTGGCGCTGGCTTTCTTGGCCTGGGTCACTTGGTGCAGGGTGCGGATCATGCCCACCAGCATCCCGATCAGGATGGAGGTGGCAGCGGCCAGGATGAAGTTGCCGTAGACAAACCATAAAGGCAGGCACAGAACGGCCATCAGCAATATGGGTTTTTGCAGCAGAACTTTCATACACCCTCAAAAAAATAGCGTGGAATCGGGGCCAATTGTAGCCCAGGCCAGTGCTGTGCTTGAGCTTGCCCACTGCTGCGTTACCATGGGCGTTTTGTCTGCTTAGCAAAGGGGTAAGGATGAACGACAGGGGACAGGCCAGCGCCTGGTTACAGGCATGGGCCCATTTGATTCCGAATCCGGGCACGGTCCTGGATGTGGCCTGTGGTCGGGGGCGCAATGCCCGCTGGTTGGCCGAGCGCGGCAATACCGTGATCGGTGTAGACCGGGACCCGGAAGCGGTGGCAGCGACTTCGCCTTACGGGGAAATTATCCAGGCTGATATCGAAAACGGTCCCTGGCCTTTTGCCGGGCGCAAGTTCAATGCTCTGGTGGTGACCAAGTACTTGTGGCGCCCCTTGATGCCGACTTTGCTGGAGAGTCTGGAGCCAGGTGGGGTGCTGGTTTACGAAACCTTTGGGGTGGGCAACGAGCAATACAACACGCCGCGTAATCCGGACTTTCTGTTGCAGCCGGGGGAGCTGCTGCGCTGGTGTGCGGACCTGGATATCGTGGCGTATGAGCATGGTTTCCGGGCCGATCCGGACCATATTGTTCAGCGCATTGTCGCCGTGCGTCCGCGTGAGGGCGGCTCTTTCAGCGATTACCGTCTGAATCCGCAAGACGGTGGTGGCAGTATCTGCGAGTAAAGTATGTGCAGTTTTGAGCCAAGCGCAGCGCTTGGCTCAAAGCCATGTATCCGTTGTTGCTTGAGCGCGCGTATCGAATCGCGGCTTAAAACAGATAGGTACGTGCCAGCATGGACAGGGCCACAACAGCGGTCAGGATGCTGAAACCCTGTTGCAAGCGCACAGAAGGAATATGAGGGGCTAGTTGTCGGCCTATCACCATGCCACCCATGGCCGAGGCCACAAAAACCCAGCCGCTAAGGGGAATCTCCGCCCCGTGTGCCAGACTCATGGCCGACGCGCTCAGGGAAATCAGGGCGATCAGCATCAAGGATGTAGCCACAATGCTATGCATGGACAGGTCGCTGAAACGTTTTAGGGCAGGCACGATCAGAAAGCCGCCGCCCACGCCCAACATGCCTGAAAACAAACCCGCTACCGCACCAATTGAAGCCAAGGTGGCTGTGCCTGCTGGCGTCCAGCGCAGGCGGCCGGTTTCCGGGTTCAGGCAACAGGGTGTATGAGCATGTGCTGTTGCCGCCGGACGACGCAGCATTTTGGTGGCGATCCACAGCATGATGGCGACAAACAGCGTTACCAGCACTTTTTCCGGCAAGGCGTGGCTGATGCGTACGCCCAAAGACGTGACCAAAGCGCCCGTGATAGCCATGAACATGGCAGCTCTATAGCGCACGATATGCTTGTACAGACCATCCAGCGCGCCGACCAGAGCGGCGGCGCCTACAGCCAGCAAGGCCACTGGCGTGGCCGCCGTCATGCTGTAACCCATGCCCAATACCAAAGCGGGCACGGCCAAAATACCGCCACCCGCGCCAGTCAGGCCCAGCGACAGGCCAGTCAGAATTCCCAGGATGATTGCAAGCGCCATAAGCCATATGGCGTGACCCCGGTAGGGATCACGCCTTTTTCAGAAAGCGTAGTAATGGCTTATTGTACGCTCTTAACTTCTTTTGGAAATTAGCTTATTTATAAAAGTAATTAATAGGTCAATTTCCATGGCTTGGAGTTAGCCCGAGTTACGCAGGCCAGCCGCAATACCGTTGATCGTCAGGTGAATGACGTGTTGCTTGTTCACACCGCTGCGTGTGGGCTTGTTGGCCTTTTCACCTTGACGGCGATGGCGGCGCAGCAGTTCCACCTGCAAGTGGTTCAGCGGGTCAATATAGGCAAAGCGTTCGGCCAGGGCATCTTGCAAAGCCTGATCGTGCGCCAGCAGTTCGTGGCCCGTAATTTCACGGAACAGCCGGTGTGTCAGTTCGAACTCGTCACGGATTTGCGTGAAGATGGTCTCGCGCAGTTCCTCGTCCTCGACCAGACCGGCGTATTTCAGGCCGATATCCAAGTCAGTCTTGGCCAGCACCTGCTCCATATTGGACAGTAGCGTGCGGAAGAAGGCCCAGTCGCGCGCCATGGCTTGCAACTGAGCCAAGCGCTTGCTGCGGTTCAGGCCATCATTGGGCAGCCCCGATTCCAGATAGCGGTTCAAGGCCGTGCCCATGCCGTACCAGCCAGGAATAGGCAGACGGCATTGTGCCCAGGAGAAACTCCAGGGGATGGCGCGCAGGTCTTCAATGCTTTGCGTGGCCTTGCGCGAGGAAGGACGCGAGCCGATATTCAGGCCAGCAATTTCCTTGATAGGCGTGGACTGGAAGAAGTACTGATCAAAGTTCGGCGTACCGTAGACCAGTTGGCGATAGCTTTGATGAGCCTGCTCGGACATCCAGGCCATGGCGTCACCATACGCAGCCAGATGTTCGTCGTCATTGGACGAGCCTTTGCGTGAACCCAGGCTGGCTTCCAGCGTGGCAGCGACAAACAGCTCCAGATGCCAGCGACCCACGTCCGCATCCTTGTAGCGACCTTGAATCATTTCGCCTTGCTCAGTCAGACGAATCTGACCGTTCACGGTGCCTGGAGGCTGCGCCAAAATAGCGTCGAAACTGGAACCACCGCCTCGGCCTACCGAACCGCCACGGCCGTGGAACAGGCGCAGACGTACTTTGCGGCGCGAGAATACCTGCGCAAATTCACGCTCGGCACGGTATAGCGTCCAGTTGGAGGTCAGGTAGCCACCGTCTTTATTACTGTCCGAATAACCCAGCATCACTTCCTGCACGCTGTCCTGAGCGTGACGCACGCGCTGGCGGATTTCAGGCATATCCAGCCATTCCTGCATGATTTGCGGGCCACGCTCCAAGTCAGGAATGGTCTCGAACAGCGGTACAACCATCAAACCTTGATGCTCTGGCTCGTTGGAGTTGGGCACGATCAGGCCGGTTTCTTGCTGCAGCACCAGCACTTCCAGCAAATCGCTGAGCGTTTCGGTGTGCGACACAATGGTTTGTTCCAGCGCACGCGCACCAAAGCGACGGCGGCATTCGGCGGCTTTGCGCAGAATGGACAGTTCTTTCTCGGTTTCTTCCGAGTAGCGATACCAGGGCGAAACCAGGGGGCGATGGTGGCGCAACTCCGAGCGCAGCAAAGTGATGCGGTCCTCTTCGGACAGTTGGCGGTAATTGACGGGTTCGTCCTTGTACAGCGTGCCTGCCACCCGGAACAGTTCGTCCAGTACGCGCTCGTGCACGTCCGAGCTTTGGCGCAGGTCCAAAGTGGCCAGATGGAAGCCAAAAACCTCCACAGCTTGAATCAATTCGTTCAGACGCAGGCCGGCAATGGCGCCGCCTTTGTTTTCAGCCAGAGAGTCGGCAATGATTTGCAGATCAGCCTTGAATTCTTGCGGGTTTGCGTAGGGTGGAGCGGTGTAAGTGGGGCGATCGGCCAGATCGCGGCCCAGCAGGTTCTGCGCTGTGGCCGCCATACGGGCATACAGGTGAATAAAGCTGCGGCGATAAGGTTCGTCTACACGGTGTGGCGATGGGTCCTGGCTGCTGGCCGACAAGGCCGCCAGGTCTTTGCTGACGCGGTTCAGTGCGTCGGATACGGAGATTTCTGTACCCAGCAGACGAATCTGCTCCAGATAGTGTTGCAGCGCGCGTGTCGACTGGCGCAGCACCGCTTGCTCAACGGTTTCAGGGCCCACATTGGGGTTGCCATCGCGGTCACCGCCAATCCAGCTACCCATGCGCAAAAAGGCGGGCAGAGAACGTGTTTTCTGATCCAGCAGGCTTTTTTTGCCCGGTTCCAGCAAACGGTCCAGGTCGTGGTACAGCTGCGGAATGGTGGGCAGGAAGGTGGAGCCGTAATAGGCCAGGGCGTTATCGATCTCGTCCATCACCGTCAGCTTGTGATCGCGCAGCATGCGGGTTTGCCACAGCAGGGACACCAGACCGGTCAGCTTTTCCTGGGTGCGGGCTGACTGTGTGGCGTTGGCTTTGTGATCCAGGCCGTTCAATTCATCGGCAATGGCCATATGCACAGCCAGCGTACTTTGGCGTTGGACCTCGGTAGGGTGAGCCGTCAGCACCGGCATCACACAGGCTTCTTGCAGATAGCGGCGAATTTTCTTGGCGCTCAGACCCTGGTCCATCAAGGTCTGAATGGCGTGTTGCAGGCTGCCCAGCAGTTTCTCGGGATCTTGCTCTTCGCGGCGACGGTTCTGGTCGCGGTCCTCGGCAATATTGGACAGGTGCAAAAAGTAGGCAAAGGCACGGGCCACGGAACGGGCCTGCGCATCGTTCAGCTTGGGAATGTCTTTTTCCAGAATCCGTGCTTGCTGCGGATCGTGTTCACGTCTGAAACTGACAGCCGCCCGGCGCAGGGCTTCAATCAGCGTGAAGGTCGCCTTTCCTTCGCTATCACGAATCACCTCTCCCAGGGCCTTGCCCAGAAAGCGGATGTCCTGTCGAAGCAGGTTGGAAAGGTCAGGCACGGCCTGCGGCATAATATATCTCCTGTTAACTAAGGGGTTTTGCTGCAAAGGATTCTGGGTGCCAGATCGGTAGCCGCCCTACGGTAAGACGCCTTCCCGACCTTGACGCGCACAAAGCGCCTTGGGACGTTTATGATAGGTATCTTTACATAATTTTCCTGTTCAGAGAGTAGTCATGCCCCAATATCGCTCCCGTACCTCGACCCACGGTCGGAATATGGCCGGCGCGCGTGCCCTGTGGCGCGCCACCGGTATGAAAGACGAGGATTTCTCCAAACCGATCATTGCGGTGGTGAACTCCTTTACGCAATTCGTACCGGGTCACGTACACCTGAAAGACATGGGCCAACTGGTTGCCCGTCAAATTGAAGCGGTCGGCGGTGTGGCAAAAGAGTTCAACACCATTGCGGTGGACGACGGTATTGCGATGGGCCACGGCGGCATGTTGTATTCCCTGCCTTCGCGCGAACTGATCGCCGACTCGGTGGAATACATGGTCAACGCCCACTGTGCTGACGCCATGGTGTGTATCTCCAACTGCGACAAGATCACCCCCGGCATGTTGATGGCCGCCATGCGCCTGAACATCCCTGTGGTGTTTGTGTCGGGCGGACCGATGGAAGCGGGCAAGGTCTACTCGCCAGACGGCAAGACCGTGGTGCAAAAGCTGGATCTGGTGGACGCCATGATTCAAGCCGCTGACCCTAATGTCACTGATGAACAGGCTGAAGCTGTTGAACGTAGCGCTTGCCCGACCTGTGGTTCCTGTTCGGGCATGTTTACCGCCAACTCCATGAACTGTCTGACCGAGGCGCTGGGCCTGTCCTTGCCCGGTAACGGCACCATTGTTGCCACCCACGCTCGTCGCCAAGGTTTGTTCGAGCGTGCTGGTAGCCTGATCGTGGATCTGGCCAAGCGCTACTACGAGCAAGACGACGAATCCGTCCTGCCACGCAACATCGCCACCTACCAGGCTTTTGAAAACGCCATGACCCTGGACGTGGCCATGGGCGGTTCCACCAACACCGTGCTGCACTTGCTGGCCGCAGCCCAGGAAGCCGGTGTGGAATTTACGATGGCCGATATCGACAAGATCTCGCGTCGCGTCCCTTGCCTGTGTAAAGTGGCCCCTGCCACCCCCGAATTCCACATGGAAGACGTGCACCGCGCAGGTGGCATCATGGCCATTCTGGCCGAACTGGCCCGGGCCGACTTGCTGAACCTGGATGTGGGCAACGTACACAGTGGCACCTTGCGTGAAGCCATCAAGCGTTGGGACGTCAAGGGCGACAACGTCAAAGCCATCAGCGACTTCTTCCGTGCTTCCCCCGGCGGCATTCCGACCCAAGTGGCTTTCAGCCAGGATCGTTACTACCAGGAATTGGACACAGACCGCGTCAAGGGCTGTATCCGCGACAAGGCCAACGCTTATTCTCAAGACGGTGGCTTGGCTGTGCTGTACGGCAACCTGGCCATCAACGGTTGTATCGTCAAGACCGCTGGCGTGGATGACAGCATTCTGACCTTCACCGGCACGGCGCGTGTTTATGAAAGCCAGGATGATTCCGTTGCTGCCATTCTGGACGGCGTGGTCAAGGCAGGCGATGTGGTCATCATTCGCTACGAAGGCCCCAAAGGTGGCCCAGGTATGCAGGAAATGCTGTACCCCACCTCCTATCTGAAATCCATGGGCCTGGGTAAAAGCTCGGCCTTGTTCACCGATGGTCGCTTCTCCGGCGGTTCGTCCGGTCTGGTGATTGGTCATGCGTCACCTGAAGCTGCCGAAGGTGGCAATATCGCCCTGGTGCAAGATGGCGACACCATCGAGATTGACATCCCCAACCGTCGTATTCACCTGGCTATCAGCGATGAAGAAATGGCCGCACGCCGTGCCGAAATGGAATCGCGTGGCTCCAAGGCCTGGAAGCCAGTGAACCGCGAGCGCGTTGTGTCGCAAGCATTGAAAGCCTATGCCGCGCTGGCAACATCGGCTGACCGTGGTGCCGTGCGTGATGTGTCGCAACTGGACCGCTAAGCACTAGTTCTGCTTGTAAAAACCCCACCTGCCTTGAAGCAGGTGGGGTTTTTTTTCTGCCTGGTAGAAACGTACCGGGTAAATACGAATATTCCAGTGCCATCGTCCTGATAGAATCCATTTCATGCAAAACGGGATCCCATTTTGTTAATT
This sequence comes from Alcaligenes sp. NLF5-7, assembly GCF_024266725.1. Classification (NCBI taxonomy): domain Bacteria; kingdom Pseudomonadati; phylum Pseudomonadota; class Betaproteobacteria; order Burkholderiales; family Alcaligenaceae; genus Alcaligenes; species Alcaligenes sp. NLF5-7. The sequence goes on along the minus strand of NZ_CP100755.1, from coordinate 1,237,263 downwards.
TGGTTTTTAAGGAGGAAGTGATGAGTGAAATAGATCCAATTACCTTGGCTCCGATTCTGAATCCGGGTGGCATTGGTGGCCCGCTGACGGCAGCTCACCGGGAAATGGCGGTCAAGCATCGGGATGATCTGGAGTGGGACAACCTGCGCTACGAAGGGCAGTTCACCAAGATGATGTTCCACCCCACGCAAGACGACCCCACCATTCCTAATGCCGGGGTCGTGAAGTATCTGAAGGGTTCCGGGCACCCTTTGCACAGCCATTACTTTGCCCAGATCTGGTACATCCTGGCGGGCAAGTTCGAGATCAATGGCGTGATCTACGGCGAGGGCACCATGGTGTTTCACCCGGACCCGCATTACGAGCACGCACTGACGACCCTGGAAGACGGCGAGATTCTGTACGTGCAGTACATGGGGCCGACCACCCGCCAGCCTGCGATTTATGAAGGCCGCTTCAATATGAAAACCCGCCGTTCCCTAGACGAAGAATCCAGAGCGGTGTAAGCAGTCCCGCTTTAACAGCGAGCTACAGGAAAGCTGCCCATGCCTTTGCGTATGGGCAGCATCACAAGCAAAAAAAGCCCGATCAGGGCTGGCTTGAAACACAAATAAAACTGAACAGAAATTCAATACCACAGGATGCAGGGGGACGATCATGAAACGAATGACACGAGTGGGAATCGCGGTTCTGGCGATGCTGGGCGCGCTGAGCGCATGTGACAAAGGCGGTTCTGGCGATACCGCCAACAACGAGAGCAAAGGCCCGCGAACGCTACAGCTTGCCCACGTTTCGGTAGAGCAGAGCGAAGACATGTACCACCACCTGGCAACGAATTTTGCCAAGCGAGTGGAAGATCAAACCAAGGGGGCAATCAAGGTCCAAGTGTTGGGCGGAGCTCAACTGGGTGGCGAGCGCGATGTGTCCGAAGGCATGCAGTTGGGCACGGTGGACATGAGCCTGCTTGCCAGCTTCACCTTGGGCACCTTCGAGAAAAAAGCGATGGTGTTTGACCTGCCTTACCTGTTCAAGGATTACCAGACCGCCTTCAAAACCCTGGACTCCAGTTTCACGGATCCGATTGAAGCAGATCTGGAAAAGTCCGGCCTGAAAATTTTGGGTTGGGGGCATGGCGGTTTCCGGAATCTGTATAACTCCAAGCACGCAATCCGCAGTTTGTCGGACCTGAGCAGCATGAAAGTGCGTACGCCGGAAAGTCCTATTTATGTGGATACCTGGCAGGCGCTGGGCGTGAATGTCACCTCCATGGCGTATCCGGAGCTGTTTACCGGCCTGCAGCAAAAAACCATTGATGGTGCAGAGAACCCCACGGCCTTGTTCTATACCAGTCGCTTTTACGAAGCGGCCCCTTATCTGTCCCGAACCGAGCACGTGTATGTGGCGATTCCTTTGGTGATTTCCGGGCGGGTCTGGGACACCTTGTCGGCTGATGAAAAAGCCATCTTCCAGAAAGCAGCAAGCGAGTCAGTGCAGGAGCAGCGTCAGTTCCTGATCCAGAGCGAAGCGCAGATCGAGAAAAAGCTGATGGATGCAGGCGTGTCCATTAATGCCGATGTGGACAAGGCTCAGTTCCGCAAAGCCGTCATGCCGATTTATGAAAAGTACAAGACGGTGATTGATCCTGATCTGGTCACCCGTGCTGCGGCGCTTGCTCAATAATCCTGGCGGATAACCATCATGAAACACTCTTTGCTCGATTGGGCCGATAGAGTCAGTACCCGCCTGGATAGCTTATGCAGAACCTTGGGGGCGGCATTTCTGGGGCTGATTGTGCTGGCCGCATCAATACAGGTGGCCGGGCGCTATTTTATGGGTTACTCCCCACCGTGGATTGAGGAAATCACACGCTACAGCTTTATCTGGATGATCATGCTGGGCACGGCTGTGCTGGTTAAAAGCAATGGTCATGCCGTGATTGACCTGCTGGTGATGCGACTGAAAGGCAAAGCCCGCCAAGTGCATAGCGGCTTGGTTCAGATTGCGATTTTGACCTGCGCACTGGTCCTGCTGGTGCAGGGTTTGCAATTGATTGCCATCGTTTACCAACAGCTTAGTCCTGCCATGCGCATCTCCATGGCCTATGTGTACGCGGCCTTGCCGGTAGGTGGCGCCATCATTGCCGTGCAGTGTGTGAATGCCTTGCTGGACGGGTATCGGGATCAGCCCAGCCCAGCGGCGCAGGGGGTGTAAATGCAAGAAGCTCTCTTACTTTTTAGCTTGATGTTCACGCTGTTCATCGCGGGCATTCCTATCGCTTTTTCCTTATTGCTGTGCAGTGCGCTGTTTTTGCTGTTTACCGGCATGCGGCCACTGATTGTTGTGCCGCAGCGTGTGATGGCGGGGCTGGACTCCTTCCCCTTGCTGGCGGTGCCGCTGTTTATCCTGATGGGAAACCTGATGGAAAAGGCGGGCCTGTCCAGGCGCCTGATTGATCTGATCGACATGCTGGTCGGGCGCGTCCATGGCGCACTGGGCTATGTGACGGTGATTGCTTGTGCGATGTTTGGTGCCTTGACTGGCTCGGCTCCGGCAACGGTGGCGGCTATTGGTGCCATCATGATGCCCGCGATGATCGCGCAGAAATATCCGGCTTCTTTGGCGACAGGGATTACGGCTTCGTCCGGTGCCTTGGGCAATATCATTCCGCCCAGCATTGCCTTGATTCTGTATGGCGCAACCGTCAACGTTTCTATCCCCAAGCTGTTTGTAGCCAATATCCTGCCCGGCTTGTTGATGGCTCTGGCTTTCATGCTGACCCATATGCTGCTGACCAGAAAGCTGAAAGTGCCTAAAAGCGCAACGCGTTCCTATACCTCGCAAGAGATGGTCATGGTGGCTTTGAAGGCGATTCCGTCCTTGTTGATGCCTGTTGTGATTCTGGGCGGCATCTATGGTGGTGTGTTCACGCCTACCGAAGCCGCCGCCGTGGGTGTGGTATTCAGCCTGGTGTTGGGTGTGTGCTACCGCCAGTTCACCGTAGGTACCCTGTGGCAGGTCATGAAAAGCTCGGTAGAAACCTCTTCCATGGTGGGCATTATTCTGGGCGCAGCCGGTATTTTTGGCTGGATTCTGGCCTCGGCGCGTATCCCCATGCTGATGGTGACGGAACTGACGCCTTTGCTTGATACACAGTTCCTGTACCTGGCTTTGTTGGTGGTGTTTTTGCTGCTGGTTGGTTGCGTGATGGATGCTGCAGCCAGCATCGTGATCCTGGCACCGATTCTGGTTCCTATAGGCATTGCCTTGGGCGTGGATCCTATTCATTTGGGCGTGGTGTTCTGCGTCAATCTGGTGGTGGGTTTCTTTACCCCTCCCTTTGGCTTGAATCTGTTCACGACGGTCTCCGTATCAGGCCAGCCTTACGAGGTGGTGGTGAGAGGGGTCATGCCCTTTGTCATTGCAGCCATCATCGTTCTGTTCATCCTGGCTTATGTGCCTGAGATCTCCCTGGTGCTGGTTCGTTTGATGGAGGCGTCAGCATGATGCGCAGTTCCCACAAGGATGAGCCAATCGCCAAACCTGAGAGCGCCGTGGACATGAAGTCTCCCACTTCTATGGATCTGATTTATGCCAGTGCGGATGAACTGCAGCGCTTGTATCAAAGCAAAGTGGTGTCTCCTGTAGATGTGGCGCGGGCTACGCTGGATGCGGTAGATCGCTGGAATCCCATTGTGAATGCCTACTGTTATCTGGACCGTGCCTTGACCTTGCAAGAGGCTGCCGAATCAGAGGCTCGCTGGATGGCAGGTGCGGCACGTGGTCCTTTGGATGGCATTCCGTACGGAGTTAAAGACTTGCTTCTGGTGCGTGGCTTGCCGACTGGTTATGGTTCAAGTGCAGCAAAGATGGCGGACGCTGCCCAGGATGACGCGCCTGCGGTGGCGCGGATGCGTGAGGCCGGGGCGGTACTGATCGGCAAAACGACGACCTCGGAGTTTGGCTGGAAAGGCACGGCGGACAGTCCTTTAACGGGAGTCACACGCAATATCTGGGACTTTAGTCTGACCAGCGGGGGCAGCAGTGGCGGTGCGGCTACGGCGCTGGCAGCGGGCATGGGAACGCTGCAAATCGGTACGGATGGCGGTGGGTCCACCCGGATTCCCGCCAGCTTTTGCGGTGTCACCGGCATGAAAGCTAGCTTTGGGGGCGTACCGGCCTGGCCTGCTGGCCCGATGCTGACTTTATCCAATGTAGGCCCCATGGCCCGATCCGTGGCGGACCTGAAAGGCTTGCTGAACGTCATGATGCAGGCCGACCCACGTGACTGGAACTCGGTGCCCTTGCCGCGTCATGTGCGAGCTCCCGCTCGTGCCTTGCAGGGCCTGCGTATCGGTCTGCATCTGGATGAGCATTGCAGCCCCGAGGTCAGGGACATCATCCAGACGGCGGCGGACAAGTTGCAAGAGCAGGGCGCGCATATCATGCCTACCGAGCTACCCTTGGCTGGTGCAAAAGAGCTGATTACGGCGCATTGGGAAGCCGGTACGGCCTGGTTGGTAAGTCAGGTCTCTACTGGGCAACGCGCTTTAATTGACGAGGGCCTGCGCCGGGTCGCCAGCAAGGGCGAGCAAAACAGCCTGTCAGATTATTACCAAGCCCTGATTGGCCGACAAAAGCTGGGTGAAGCCATGCTTAGACACTTTGCGCAGTTTGATCTGGTCCTGACGCCTACCGTTCCGATATTGCCGTTTGAGGCGGGCCGGGAAGCGCCGTCTGACGCCGCTTCGCAGAATTGGCTGGATTGGAATCCCTATACCTATCCCTTCAATTTGACGCGGCAGCCCGCCATTTCCTTGCCAGCCGGTATCAGCGCCTCCGGTTTGCCCGTGGGGCTGCAACTGGTGGGGGGGCTGTATCAGGATGAGTGGCTGGTGGACGTTGCCCAGCTGGTAGAGGATTGCCTGCAAGTGCGCAGGCCGCGGTTTTAACAATCGGGTGGTTTGTCCGGGGGATCGCAAACCACCTTGATTGTGCGGTGCCACCTCTCCTTGCGGGTGGCACTGTTTTTTTGCTTAGCGCTCTGGCAACCAGTCCAGGACCAGATTCATGGTCTTGGCAACGTGCTCGGTCATGGCTTCGCGTGCTGCTGTCCCATTGCGTTCGGCCAGTGCAGAGATAATTGCTTCGTGCTCCAGAATATTTTCTTCCATCAAACGCGGCGGCATTTTCGAGGCAAAACTTAAAGCGCTGGAGACGCTGTCGTTTTGCAGCTCCTGAATCAGCTCGTGCAGGCGCTCGTTGTGACTGGTGATCGTGATCAAGTCGTGGAAAGCGCGGTTGTGTTGCAACCATTCTGACCCCTCCTCGCTGCGCACACGCGTTCGCAAGGTGCGGGCATAGTCGGACTGATGCTGCATCAAGATCTCCAGATCCGAGTCCTTGATCCAGTCCACCGCCAGTTGCGCTGCCAAGCCTTCCAGTTCGGCCCGAATCTGAAATGCCTCGCGGATTGATTTGGCAGAAGGAATAGCCACAATCGTGCGCCCGGTCTTGGTCAACGAGGTCACGCGGCGTGCCTCCAGAAAACGCAGGGCTTCCCGAACAGGGGTGCGGCTGGTCTGAAACTCCTCCGCAAGCTCGTATTGACTTAGCGAGTCGCCGGGCCGGTAGTGGCCGGACTGAATACGTCTCAGGATTTCGTCTGCGATTTCAGTTGAGGATCTCATGGGATACGTCTGGTGAGCTTGCTGTCAGCCGGGCGCGTAGGCACGCTCAATGTCGCGCAAGGCACTGGATGGCATGGGCGGGTTTTATGGTGCCCGAGCAGTAGCTAAGGGGCTTGTCTCAGTAAGGGCGATTTGTTTTTCTTGACTGAAGATTATATACAGAATCCATTTTTAATGAATAAGGATCCCAATTTTTTAACAGCCCCTGATAAGGCGGTATGGCACAGCTCTCCCAGTCCTTTACAATCGAACTATTGTTCACTTTGTGTAGAGAGCCTGCGCCATGACAGATGATCAACGAGCTTTGCAAGCCAGTATCCGTGCGGAATTGGGGATCACGGATCATTTCGATGCTCAGGAAGAAATCGAACGTCGCGTCCGCTTTTTAAGTGACTATCTGCTGCGTACCGGCTGCCGCAGCCTGGTCCTGGGGATCAGCGGGGGCGTGGACTCCCTGGCAGCAGGGTGTCTGTCTCAGCGAGCCGTAGAGCAGGCACGTCAGCAAGGCCATCAAGCGCAATTCATCGCCGTGCGTTTGCCTTACGGTGAGCAGGCTGACGAGATAGACGCCCAAGGTGGTTTGAAGGTTATCAATCCCGATCAGACCTTGGTCGTGAATGTGAAGCCCGCATCGGATGCCATGCTGGAGCAACTGCTGGCCTCCGGCCTGAAGTTCCGCGACGCGGCACAACAGGATTTTCTGATGGGCAACATTAAAGCCCGTCAACGTATGGTGGCGCAGTACGCGATTGCCGGTGCGAACGGTGGTTTGGTGGTTGGTACAGACCACGCCGCTGAAGCCCTGATGGGTTTTTTCACCAAGTTTGGTGACGGCGCTGCTGACATTACGCCTTTGGCTGGCTTGAACAAACGCCGTGTGCGCGCTTTGGCTACGGCAATGGGCGCTGCTGATGCCTTGGTCTTTAAAGTCCCCACCGCTGACCTGGAAAGTCTCAGCCCTCTGAAGCCAGACGAAGATGCCTTCGGTGTCAGCTACGACCAGATTGATGATTTTCTGGAAGGCAAAGCCATTGATGATGAAGCCACGCAGATCATCATCAAGACTTTCCATGCCTCGGCGCATAAACGTGCATTGCCGGTGGCGCCCTGAGCATGAGCACCAAACCAGCCGAGAGCAATGTCAAAACGGCTCTGCGCGTTATCGAGATTATCGAACTGTTTGCTCGAGAGACGCGCCCTTTAGCGCTTTCTGAAATGGCCCGATTGCTGGATGCGCCTGTGTCCAGCTGCCTGGCTTTGCTGCGCACTTTGTCTCGGCAGGGGTATATCTACGAGACGGGACGTCGGCAAGGTTATTACCCGACAGGCCGTTTGCTGGCGATGGCCCAGCGTATTTCTCAAGCAGACCCGATTCTGGAAAAAGTTCGCCCCAGCCTGGAAGAACTGCGCAACACCACGCAGGAAACCGTTGTGTTTGGCAAGCTGGATCTGGATAAGAAAGTAGTCTATGTAGAGGTGATTTCTTCCCCGCATCCCATACGCTATGTGGCGGTGGCAGGAACCCAACGCCATGTTCATGCCAACTCTATTGGTAAAGCGCTGTTGTCTCAGATGACACTGGAAGAGCGCGCCCAGCTTTTGGGTGATGGGCCTTTGGAAGCCTTTACGAACAAGACCTTGACCAGCCTGGACAGTTTGAATGCAGACCTGGAAACCTCTGCGCAGCGCGGCTGGTACGGCAATATGGGCGAATCCATGTCCGATGTGGGCGGTATTGCGTGGCCCATCCGGATTTCAGGCGGCAGTTACGCCATTTCGATTGCAGGTCCTGTTTATCGTATTGAACAGAACCTGCAAAGTTATGCGGAGCGGCTGCGTGTAGCTTGCCGTTTTATTGAAGAGGCCTAGAAGGTACCTCAATAGGACTTGGGCAGTCCCAGCACTTTTTCCGCTATATAGCACATGATTAATTGCGGACTGACAGGAGCCAGACGCGGAATAAAGCTTTCGCGCAGATAGCGCTCTACATGGTATTCCTTGGCGTAACCCATGCCTCCTAGGGTTTGAATGGCGGTCTGACAAGACTGGAAACCGGCTTCGGCTGCCAGGTATTTGGCGGCGTTGGCGTACTCCCCGCAAGGCTTGCCAGCATCATATAAAGCTGCAGCCTTCAGAGTGACTAGGTCGGCGGCTTCCAGCTGCATCCAGGCTTGAGCCAGCGGGTGTTGTATGCCTTGATTCTGCCCGATTGGCCGTCCAAACACATGCCGTTCTTTGGCATAGAGGGTGGCCTTCTCCAAGGCGGCTCTGCCCAGTCCAATAGCCTCGGAGGCGATCAGGATTCGTTCCGGGTTCAAGCCGTGCAACAAATAGCTAAAGCCTTTACCTTCCTCACCGATACGGTCCTCAACAGGAATACGTAGCCCGTCGATAAACAGCATGTTCGAGTCCACTGCGTTGCGTCCCATCTTGTCGATATGACGTACCTCGATGGTGCTGCGATCCAGGTCGGTATAGAACAGAGATAGACCATCCGTTGGTTTCTTGACTTCCGATAGCGGGGTTGTGCGGGCCAGTAGCAGGATTTTGTTGGCAACTTGTGCCGTAGAAATCCAGATCTTGCGACCATGTACCTGATAGTGCTCACCCTGCAAAACGGCACGGGTTTCCAGCTTGCTGGTATCCAGTCCGGAGTTAGGCTCGGTGACGCCAAAGCAGGCTTTGTCTTTGCCCTGAATTAATGGTGGCAGAAAGCGGGCGCGCTGCTCATCGTTGCCAAACACCACAACCGGATTCAGACCAAAAATATTCATATGTACGGCAGACGCCCCCGAGAACCCAGCGCCTGTACGGGAGATGGTGTGCATCATTAGAGCGGCTTCCATCATGCCCAAGCCCGCCCCGCCGTATTGCTCTGGCATGGCAATGCCCAACCAGCCACCGTCTGCCAACGCTTTATGAAAGTCATGGGGATAGACGCCATCCTGATCGCGGGCCAGCCAGTACTCGTCATCAAACTGCTGGCAAACCGACTCAATAGCCTGCACCAAGGCGCGTTGATCTTCGCTTAATTCAATATTCATACAATCTGTTCTCGGGGTGAGGGGTGAACGCTGGCCAGCATGGCCTGTATGTCTTGCTCGGTGTAGCCCAGCTCTGCCAGAACCTGGGCGGTGTGTTCTCCCAGGCTCGGTGCATGGCGTCGAATGCTGAGAGGGGTGCGCGAATATTTACCCAGAGGGGAGGGGGTGCAGATAGGGCCCTCGGTCGGGTGTTCCATATGTTGCAGATGCTGTACCGCTTGTAGATGCTCGTCATCGATCAGTTGTTCGATGGAGTACAAGGGGGCGGCCGGGATGTCGACCTGACGCAAGGCGTGGAGCCAATAAGCTGTGTCCTTTTGCTTGATCTGTGAGGCCACAAAGTCATAGACCTCGCCAATATGAATGGCGCGGGCCGAGTGCGAGCTGAAACGTGGGTCCTGTTGCAGTTCGGGTTGACCAATCAGGGAGAAGAAATTGGTCCAATGCTTGTCGTTGTAGATCAACAGCACCAGAAAGCCGTCACTGGTTTGATAGGGCTTGCGCTCTTTAGCCAGCAGGCGGGCATAGCCGGTGGGACCCAGTGCAGGCTCAAAAGAGTGGCCGCCCAGATGATCGCCCAGCACAAAATGCGCCATTGCTTCGAACATGGGGATTTCAATGGCCTGGCCTTGGCCACTTTGGCGTGCCTCAATGACACCAGCTAGTACCGCTACGGCTACATGCAGACCTACTGTGCGATCACATAGAGTCAACGGCGTATAGCGAGGTACATCACCGGACTGCTGCTGGTAGAGATGGCCTAGCCCCGTCATGCCCTGGATCAGGTCATCGTAGGCAGGACGTCCGGCGTAGGGGCCATCTTCCCCGAAGCCATAGGCGCCGACATACACAATAGCCGGGTTAGCAGCGGCGACGCGCTCGTAATCCAGGCCCAGGCGTGCCATGGCAGCCGGGCGCAGATTGTAGAGCAGCACATCCGATTCCCGAATCAGCTGCAGGCAGGCCTCTTGACCGGCAGGGGTCTTCAAATCCAGAACTACGGATCGCTTATTGCGGTTCAGATGGAGAAACAAGGCCCCCATAGCCGCGTTGCGCATAGGGCCGACTGCCCGCATGGTGTCCCCGCTGGGGGACTCCACCTTGATCACGTCAGCTCCCAGATCGGCCAGAATTTGCGTGGCAAAAGGCCCCATCACCACCGAGCTTAAATCCAGAATACGGATACCGCTCAAGGGGCCCACATTGTCCTTCTTGTGTTCAGTCATGGCAGGAGTCCACCCAATTACTGAGGGCCGAGATTGGCGTCATTAATCAGTTTTCCCCACAGTACATACTGCTCTTGAACAAACTGGGCAAACTCCTCGGGTGGGCCACTAAAGGCATCAAAACCTAGCTGGGCCAGCTTCTGGCGCACGGCTTCGTCCTGAACAATTTCATTGATTGTGCGGTTGAGTAGCTGCACGCGCTCCGGGTCCATCCCCGCCGGGCCGAAAAATCCGTTCCAGGAAGTGATGTCAAAGTCAGACAAGCCTGCTTCTTCCATGGCAGGCAGATCGGGCAGCAAGGCACTGCGTTTGGCGGTGGACACGGCCAGGGCTTTCAGGCGGCCACTATTAATAAACGCCAGCCCGGAGGTGACGTCAGTAAACATAAAGTCCACTTGCCCGGCGATCAGGTCAGTCAGTGCTTGAGGGGTGCCTTTGTACGGGACATGCAGCGCTTTCATGCCTGCTTGCAGATCCAACGTGCCGCCTGCCACGATGCCGGTACTGTTGCCAGAGGCGTACGTAATCTGACCAGGGTTGGCTTTGGCGTATTGCAGCAGCTGCTCAACAGTTTGGTAGGGACGATCAGGATTCGTCACCAGAATAAAGGGCAGGTTGCCACCACGGGCAATGGGCGTGAAATCCTTGATCGGGTCATAGGGCACATTTTTCATCAACCACGGCGCAGCAGAATGCGACGTATTGGTGGTGATGAACAGGGTGTAGCCATCTGGCGCAGCCCGTTTCACATAGTTGGCCGCAATCGAGGCATTGGCACCAGGGCGGTTTTCCACAATGATGGTCTGGCCTACCCGCTTGCCCATCTCTTCCGCAAAGATTCGACCTACGGCATCGGTGCCTGAGCCAGCCGGAAAAGGCACGATCAAGGTAATGGCTCGTTCCGGATACTGAGCCCAGGCATTGCCTCCCATCAGTAACATGGCGGCGCTACAAGCCAATACGGCCTTGCAGCGTGAACGTAGCGAAAGCAAAAGATTATTTTTCTTGAAATTCATAGCGGTCTCCTCTGGGTGGAAAGGCAGGGCGCGTTAGCCCAAACCAGCAAGCACAAGCGAATCAGCGGATAACCCGATCGGGGTGCTCTTCATAGGGCGGGGAGTAAATCACCAGCAGTTGGGCAGGTTCATCGCTGGTGACGGTGAAAACGTGCTTTTTGTCTGGGGGGAGATAGCAGCACTCGCCTGTTTTCATCTGACCGCGCTCGCCGTCGACTTCTACATCGGCAGTACCGCTGAGCAGATAACAGACCTGCTCGATTCCAGGATGCGCATGGGGAAGGGCGCCCTGGTTCTTTTCAATCACCCCCAAAAGCACCTCCACATGCTTGGCGCCGACATTGGCCTGACTGATCAAGCGGCGATTCACAGTGCCCGTGTGATTGGCGGGAGAGTAGGCAACGGCGTCTTCGGGACTAACAATCCAAGATGGTTTTTTCATTTATAGATTTCCTGTGTAAGAAAAATATTTTACGTATGTGAAAAATTAAAAAAACTGGGGTTTACCTGTGGGTGATTGATTGGGAGGGTTTAAGCAGAAAAAGATGCAGCAGCGCGTGCCTGAACTCTGAGTCAGGCCAGCAGAGAGAAAGATGGGTAAGGAGGGGAAGGGCGGAGGGCCTTAGCGTGTTGACCCAAAAGGAGCGACGAGCCTGAGAGTTGCCGTGGACATACAAACTTGGCCGTGAGGCGCTGGAGACAACTTTTTTTCTAGGCCTTTAGATGAGCGAGGAGGATACTTAGTGGGCGGTGCAGATCATGTAATTGAGCTTTCAGGCCTTGGCTTGGTTTAACCGCCAAATAGCTTGGTGCTATACCAAGGCCGGCTTGACCTGAAGAACCGGGTTTGCCTAAAGCAAATTTGCCATATCAAACACCTCACTCAGCTTGTTGTAAGAAACGGGTATTCCTAGGGCTGTGATCATGCTATCGTCAAAAAACTTTCGGGCACCGACCCATGCCCAGACCAATAGACAAGAGGGTCTCCACCGTTTATGCAACCCGTCTTACCCGCATTCCTTATCGCTCGCTGGCTATTGCTGCTCTTGCTGGCCGCAGGCGTCTACTTTTTAAAGGGATTTCTGGTCCCTGTCCTCGCCGCGTTGATCATAGGCCTGGCCGGTTGGCCCTTATATAAACGGCTGGTCGTACGCTGCAATGGCCGCACCGCACTGGCGGCTACATTGGCCTTGCTGGTCGTCATCGTGGTCCTGGTCGTGCCTTTATCCTTGGCCTTGTCCTTTGCGATCCAGGAAGCCAGCAGCTTCATTACCTGGGCGCTGGCTGCCAACCGCTACGGCACACCGACCCCGGAATGGATCAAAGCCATGCCCCTGATGGGCGAGCGCTTGACCGAATACTGGCAAGTCTATTTAGGCGAACCCCACGCGTTGGGCGAGCTGGTCGAGATGGTCAGCGGCCAGCATCTGGGCAATATCTATCGCATGGTACTGTCCGCTACAGGCAACGTATTCCACCTGCTGCTGACCGTGCTGTTCATGCTGATCACGCTGTTCTTCATCTTTAAAGATGGTGACAGGCTGCTGGTGCAATTGGATATTGTTGGTGAGCGCATCCTGCCAGGCCGCTGGCAGCGTTTTTCTCGTGTTGTGCCTGCTACTGTTAACTCCACCGTCACTGGGATGGGCTTGATCGCCTTGGGCGAGGGTGTGGTTCTGGGTATTGCCTATTGGATTGCAGGTGTTCCATCGCCCGTACTCTTGGGTGTGATCACCGGCTTCATGGCACTGATCCCTGGCGGTGCCCCCCTGTCATTCACAATGGTGTCCTTGTATTTAATAGGCTCTGGCCACCTGGTGGCTGGCGTGAGCTTGTTCCTGTGGGGCGCAATCGAACTGTTCATTGTCGATAAAACACTGCGACCACGTTTGGTCGGTGGTCCGGTGAAACTGCCATTTTTGCCGACCTTCTTTGGTTTGGTTGGAGGTGTGCAAACAATGGGCATCGTGGGCTTGTTTATCGGCCCGGTCCTGATGGCTTTGTTGGTCGCGATCTGGAGAGAGTGGATTCGTAACGGACAGGCTGTGGCAGGGGACTAGGGACTCTATACTTAGAACCAAAAAATTGAGCAGGCCAGGACGGTGTACCTGGCCTGTTTTTTTATTTGGAATCCAGATTTGAGTATGGTCAAAAGTGGTGTGGATTCCTGCCTGCCGAGAACCGTCTGTTAATGCTTAAGCAGTTGTGACAAAGCAGGCGGAAAACGGAGCTTCAGACGGACTTTAGGCGGGAATGTTTTCAGTGCCAGGCTAAATTTAAAAAAATTGCTGTATCACTTGCCAAAACCCCGAGGAATCTGCGTATAATAACAATCTTTCCTTCCAAGCCTGGATTCCCAGGTTGCCATACCTAGCCCGGGTGGTGAAATTGGTAGACGCAGGGGACTCAAAATCCCCCGCCGCAAGGCGTGCCGGTTCGATTCCGGCCCCGGGCACCAAGAACACTAAAAGAAGATCGCTTAACGCGGTCTTTTTTTTCGTCTACAGTTTGCCAAAGCTATATTTCATGCGCCTTTCATGATTTTTACCAATTTTGAAAGTCTACTGAAGTCAACAGAGCTCTACCCACATCAAGCAATTTTTGTTGGTACATTTGTTGGTATAGGCTGGTTCGATAGAAATTTGTACCAACAAATAAGGATCGAACATGAAGCTCACAAACACCCAAGTAAAAAACGCCAAGCCCAAGGCCAAACCCTACAAACTTGTAGACGGCGAAGGCATGTACCTACTCATCCATCCCAACGGCTCAAAATACTGGCGTCTCAACTATCGTTTTCAAACCAAACAAAAAACTTTAGCTTTGGGAGTCTATCCATTGATCTCACTTGCTGAGGCTCGTGAAGCTAGAAACCAAGCCAAAACTCAAGTGGCTAAAGGCCTTGACCCGAATGAGCTTAAAAAAGAGGTAGCCTTAGAAACAGCAACTGAAACCACTTTTGAGGTTATTGCTCGTCAATGGCACAACGCTAACAAAACGTGGACGGCTGATCATCGCGCTCGTGTCTTACGGTCTTTAGAAAAAGATATTTTCCCTTACATAGGGAACAAGCAAGTAAGTGAGCTCAAAACACCCCACTTGCTCGCCCCCATCAAACGCGTGGACAAAACTGGCAACTACGATACCGCCACCCGCTTACAGCAACGGGTAACATCCATTATGCGTTTTGCTGTACAAAATGGAATTACTGACTACAACCCTGCACAAGAACTAGCGGGGGCACTGACAGTGAGAAAAACAGTTCACCGCCCAGCTTTAGATCTAGACCAACTGCCACACTTACTAGGACGCATTGAGCAATACAAAGGCAGGCAACTTACTCTGCACGCCATTAAATTTGCTTTGTTGACATTTGTACGCTCAAGTGAAATGCGCTTTGCACGCTGGTCGGAAATCGACTTTTCTAAAGCACTGTGGACTATCCCTGCTGAGCGAGAACCCATTAAAGGAGTGCCATTTTCCCATCGTGGCTCAAAGATGCGCACCCCCCACTTAGTGCCGCTTAGCCGTCAAGCATTGGACGTGTTAAAGATTATTCATTTCTATAGCGGCAATCATGACTTGATTTTTATAGGTGACCACAATACACAAAAACCCATGAGTGAAAACACTATCAACAAGGCTCTTAGCAATATGGGATATAACACTCAAACAGAGCTCTGCGGACATGGCTTTAGAGCTATGGCTTGCAGTGCTCTGATCGAGTCTGGGCTTTGGTCTAAGGATGGGATTGAACGGCAAATGAGCCATCAGGAACGCAACTCTGTACGAGCTGCATACATCCATAAAGCCGGACATCTAGAAGAACGAAAGCAAATGATGCAATGGTGGGCTGACTACTTAGATGCTAATCGCGATCACTACATTAATCCGTTCGAGTTCAGTAAATAATCGAAGGAGCTTTCAGCAGATTAGTCTCCTGCCTGAGAGCTCTCCTCTCTTTCTATCATTTTTTCTATTTCTGCATTTTGCTCAACCTCTCTTTGGAGACTCAGCAGCATCCCTAGAACTCCATCCGTGTTCGCCAAATACTCACCATACTTGCTGGCTAACCCATCCGCTAAACTCTGTTGCTCTTGCTTTAACAGCTCAATTTTCACCAAATCCCGCATTAGAGCTCTATACACACTGAGCATCTCTGTAGAGGCTTTATTTCTTGCTGCATCTACTAGCAACAAGAAATCATCCACATTGTTCGGTTTTTTCTTGGTTCTTATCTTGGCAATAATGCTGGCTTCTAGTTCTTGAGTTTCATCTTTCTTCATGCTGATTTTTCCTAGTATGGCACATGAGTCGCCACCTGTTTACTAGATAGTCCTGTCCTTCAAAATGGACTACCCCGAGAAAATAGTTAAATATCCAACTCAGGCAAGTCTCGTACGATTTTCAGCGTCTCCAAGCTCACAGTAATAACCCGTTGTAATAGCTCCAACGGATAACGTGGGTTGGCCATCGTCTCAACCGCCCAATCGTTGGCATCATTCACAATGCCAGAGTCTTTATGCGTAGATACGCCTTGACGTTCCATGACCCAAGCAATGGCGGGTTTACCATTAACTACATAGTCATAAGCCTCTAAGGGGATGTCAGAGAGCGTGATCCTGGTGTTGTAAATGATCTTACTCAGGTCATTTACGCTCTTACCCGTTTCCTCGTCTTTTTTCTTTGGGTGTTTCATTTTAGTGACGTAGAAGTCCTCATCTGTAGCCCCCACGAAATCAGCACCGTTATGCTGGAGCTTGCCCGTAAATGTCACGGGGTACTTGTCGACGGTTTCATAGTTCAAGTGCAACTCAGCAAGCTGACGGCCTGCTTGGCTAAAGGCTGTGAAATCCTCAAAGGTTTTAACGCGAGGGATGCGAGGTAGTTCTTTGCTTAGGTTGTTTGCAAAGCGGCTGCGGTAATCCTCGCTGTGCAAAATACCATACACGTAGTAGAACAGATCTTCTTTGCTGATGGTTTGGTTGGGGTAGGCTTCTTGGAAGTGCGCTAAGCCTTCATCTGTGATGGCATCACGACGAACTAAGCCTGTTTCGACTGTGGCGTCGTTGAATAAATCGGCTTCACTTAGCTTAGGGGCTTCCTCATAAAGGTAGAGGGGGAAGCATTGGCCATTAAACTGCACCTGCAAGTCTGTAACTACATTTGAAATAATTACACTTGGCTCTTTAGCGCCCATCCCACTAACTTGAATAACCAAATTCTCAGCCTCAGCATTGGGGAAAATTCGGGGCATTTGAAGTACACGTTCAACTAACTGACGATTGAAATACATCCATTGCTTCGTAAATGGTCTATACAAAGAAGTAACAACACTCTCACCCTTAAAAGCAATTTCACTACCTTTAGCCAGCTCTGTTTTCAAGTTAACGGTCCAACTAATTTTGGTTGGATCATTATCTATAAACCCATCAACAGCCGCCTGCCTAGACTTCCTATCTGAACCTTGCTGTTCTACATTGAATCTATTCAACTCCGCGTTGTAGTTAGCAATCATACGCTGCATATTGCTAATCATTTTTACTTGACTAGAGTTATAGACCCACGCATCACGGTTAGTAGCGACCCCTAACGAAAAATTATCAAATAACTTTAGCTCCGGCTGTCGACTCTTATCACCCAAGACAACATATTGCTCAAAGCTATCATCTCGCTGACTCAACCAGTCCCCATGCTCATCGGGCGTAATGGTTTTCCACTTTGGAATACCCTCAATACTGCCAAACTGACTAATCAACCCTAATTTTTCGTCTCGGCTTAAATAATCACCAATGTCATGAAAGAAAATCTTGCCATGCTCTTTGGCTTCAGGGTTCTTTACTAAGATAGAGATAGCAATAGGAGCGCGACTTCCTGAATCAAAAATCTTGCCTCCCTCTTTACGTGACAGTTCACCAGAGGTACGTTGATTACCCCTCAAATGAAACACATACAGATTACTAAACTCTTCAGCCAAGCACTGGCGCATTCCATCGGCAGTATTCGCCTCTAAAAAGCCACCATTAGTCACATAACCAATTACACCCTGATCTCCAATTCGATCCGACGCCCAACGAATGGCTCGTATATAGCTGTCGTACATACCTTTAGAAAGAGCAGCACTGGAACGAGCAACGTATGTGGACTCAATACGCCTATCTAGCTCTGGATAGGCAATATTCGCATTGTTATCATTTGCACTAGCCTGTCCAATCGAATACGGTGGATTACCAATAATGACTCGTATATCTAATGACTTTTGACGCTTTCTACGTTCGCTATTTTCTTCTAGTAGTTGGTCCACTAGGTCTTCTGACTCGTACATCTGGAAGGTGTCAGTTAAGCAAATACCTTCAAACGGTACATAGGGTACATCGGTGATGTCATCCTCATCTTCTTTACCCGTCACATTACCGGACAAAATTCCATGATAAGTGGCTTCGATATTGATGGCGGCAATGTAGTACGCCAACAGCACAATCTCGTTCGCATGGATTTCATTTTTGAATTTGTACGGCAGCTTGTCGGCTGGAATAATGCCGCTTTGCAGTAGGCGTGTGATGAATGTGCCTGTGCCCGTAAAGGGGTCGATGATGTGAACGTTTTCGTTTGCTAGGCTGGAGTTAAACTCCTTGCGCATCACATCTTCAACACTATGGATAATAAAATCCACCACTTCCACAGGGGTGTACACAATCCCTAAGCGTTCAGTCATACGTGGGAAGGCTTTACGGAAGAACTTATCGTACAGCTCCACAATAATGCGTTGCTTCCCTTCGGCGCTTTCAATGCCCTCGGCTCGCATTTGTACGGACTGGTAGAACGACTGGAGCGTATCTGCCTCTTTGTCTATATGGTGCGCCTCTAAGGCCGTTACCACCGCCTGCATGGCCTTTGACATGGGGTTATGCTCAGTAAAGTTATACCCCTTAAACAAAGCATCAAACACAGGCTTGGTAATGAGGTGCTGAGCCAGCATCTCTATGATTTCGTCATCACTGATGGAGTTATTCAGGTCATCTCGTAGCTCAAGGGAAAAGGCATCAAAAGCTGCCCGTTCGGTTAGGTTAGCTGGGTTATCAAGAATCACTTTGATTCGACTGATGTGAGTATTGGCAATTTTCGCAATATCTTCTGCCCACTCTTCCCAGTGCAAACGGTTGCCCACCTTCTCGACGAGCTTGGCGTAAATGGCACGTTCAATCTCACCAATCTCAAATTGCAAGCTCGCCTGTTGCTGCTCTGCTGGGTAACCTCCACTTGACTCGCCAAGCCCGTATTGCCCTTTACCTGCTTTTTTCTTTTTCTGTTGAGGTGTGCTTTTACTGCGTTGCTGCACCTTATCAGTAATAGCAATGACTTCCATTTTGCTGCGATCTTGACCGATTAGCTCTAGCTTGTTGACCATCGCATCAAAACGGTCATCGTGCGAGCGTAAGGCTTGTAGCACCTGCCAAACGACTTTATAGGTTTGGTTGTCGTTTAAGGCTGCATGTGGCTCCATGCCTGATGGAATCACCACCGGTAACACCACATAGCCCAACTTCTTACCGGGTGCATTGCGCATCACACGGCCTACGGATTGCACCACGTCCACTTGTGAGTTACGCGGGGTAAGGAATAACACTGCATCCAACGCAGGCACATCTACCCCTTCAGATAAGCATCGTACGTTACTAAGAATACGGCAAGTGTTTTCAGGCGTGTCGGCTTTTAACCAGTTTAGTTTTTCTTCTTTTTGACTGGCGTTCATGCTGCCATCAACGTGTTCGGCTTCACATCGGAGTCGAACAGCCGTTTCAGGATCGAGGCTCTCAAAGGCCTCCGCCTCTTGGTACGCTTCTACCACATCTTGGAAGATATTGGCGATGTTGACTGATGACACCTGATGACGACGTGCCTTAGCACTAGGACGAATCACCTGACAAAAAGCCACGGCTCGTTTCATTGGCTCTGGGTCATGCTCTAAGCCTTCGTCTAAGCCTTGCTTAGCCAGAGCCTTCCAACAACCTACTATCTTCGCTGCGTCGTCGACTTTGAGTTGATTATCATCATCAGCCAAGAGAGTTTGTAGACGATCGCTTACCAGATCAGCGGATACCGTCAAAACAATGACTTTGTAATCCACCAATAGACCACGTTGTACGGCTTCAGAGAAGTTAATCACAAACAGCTCTTTACCGTAGTGTTCTTCGCTATCCATCGAGTACACCGCAGCGTTGCTTTCTGCTGCGGTCATCTTGGCATCCGCGCTGTAGATACGAGGCGTCGCTGTCATATACAAGCGCTTTTTAGCACGCAAGAAGTCAGCATCATGCACTCGTACAAAAGCACTTTCATCTTCATCTGCAAAACTAGCCCCTGTTGTGCGGTGGGCTTCATCACAAATCACCAAATCAAACTCAGCCAGATCAAACTCATGCTGTGCTTCACTGATCGTGGCAATGGAGTGGTAGGTACTAAAGACCACGCTCATATGTTCATTGTCATAGCGCTTAGTCATCTCTTCAGCTAAACGCTTGGCATTGGTCGTGGCTGGGTAGCGTAGTTCATGGGTAAAGGTTTGCACCATGTCATCGTCTGCGCTGCGTTTTTTACCTACGTCACTATCTGAACACACCGCAAAGCTATGCAGCGGCACCTCACTTTCCTGCGTCCATTCGGTCAACGTTTGGGATAACAACGACAAGCTAGGCACGAGGAATAAGACTCGTCCGCCAGCCCCTGCTAACTTCTCAGCAATCTTTAAGCTAGTAAAGGTTTTACCTGTACCACAGGCCATGATTAGCTTGCCCCGATCCGCTGTGGTTAAGCCCCGCTCTACTGCTTCTAGCGCATTGACTTGGTGGGGTCGTAAGGTTTTAAGTGGTTTTAAGACAGGTGCTTGCTGACCTATCTGATACTGCACCCAATCAATTTGGCTGTTCTCTAGGTCGTATAGGTCGATTTTACTGACAGGAGGCTGCTGATCCCGTAAGGCGTCCTCAGCATGCTCACTCCAGTTGTTTGTGGTGCTGATGATAATGCGATGCGTAAAAGGACGTTGTCCTGATGCGGTAAAGAAACTATCAATGTCACGACGCTGAACCTTGTAGTCCTCTGCATAGAACTTACATTGAATGGCATGATATTCATTCGTACCACGAGTTTTAGCCACAAGGTCAATACCGGTATCACGTTTATCGAGCTGCTGTTGTGCAGCCCAGTCCGAATACGTCCACACGTCACTATACAAATCCCGGTAGGTAGCTTCATTACGTAAGTAAGTAAGTATTAGCTCTTCAAAGTACGTACCCTTCTCCCGCTCAGTAACAGCGACCTGACGAAAGGAATCAAGAATGGTGTGCAATGCTGACATGTGGATTTCCGTGACAATAGCGATATAGCGAATATGACGGAGTATAGCAATCAACGCAGTATCGTCGCAGTCTTGCTTAAACACTCTACCTGAAGGAATCCAAATTTTTTCAAACATATATCACCTTGATGAGAGCAAGCGAAGGCTTGCTCATATGCCGTTTACCTACATCAAGGATTATCTATGTCTGAATCGTTCACTACCGATGGGCAACGTGCTCATCGCGCCAAGCCACCTATCCGCTGCCCAGCTTGCGGCTCTTCTTCTATCCACACTAAAAACCACGCTCAAAAACTCGGCGGTACGCTAGGTGCTGGACTTGGGATGTTCAGCAGCTTATCAAGTGCTGCTCAAGGAGCTAGCAGTGGTGCTGCACTGGCTTTTCACTTTACATCATCCACACATCCCCTTACTCGTATCTCAGCATCCGTACTCGGAGCCCTCGTAGGAGGAGCAATAGGCTGCGCTACCGGTGCTGCTTTTGGACAAGCAATTGATAACACCATCTTAAAAAACTACAGGTGTTTACGTTGTCATCACTCATTTCAAACCACCTAACACCTACAGGAGAGTCACAATGTCACATCACGTTGAACAGATGGCCTATGTAGGCCAAACGCCCTGGCATGGCTTGGGCAATCACTTATCAGCCAATCAGCCTATTGAGGTCTGGCAACAGCAAGCGGGTATGGACTGGGACATAAAAGAAGCGCCGGTACAGTTCATGGACTCGGTGGATGAAACCCAAAGCAGTCTCATTACCTTTCCCCAGAATAAGGTCTTGTACCGCTCAGATACCAATACACCACTCTCCGTTGTCAGCCAACGCTATCAAGTTGTACAACCTCGCGAGATTCTGGAGTTTTATAGAGATCTCACCGAGGTGTCAGGTTTTCAGTTGGAAACAGCCGGTGTATTAAAAGGCGGTAAAAAGGTATGGGCGTTAGCGCGGACCGGGCACTCTGCCTCCTTACAAGGCAATGATGTTACCAATGCCTATGTGCTGCTAGCCACAGCCTGTGATGGCTCGTTGGCGACCACCGCACAATTTACAGCGATTCGCGTAGTCTGCAACAACACGTTAGCTGTCGCACTAGACGATAACAAAGGAGCGGTTAAAGTCCCACACAGTACAGCCTTTGATGCTCAAGCGGTAAAACAGCAATTAGGCATTTCTGTCTCTAGTTGGGATACTTTTATGTATCGCATGAAGCAGTTGAGTGAACGCAAAGTCAAACACGCTGAAGCCGAGCAATTCTTCAGGCAGCTATTTTCAGGTAGCAAGCAGCCTGCCACACAAACACCCAATGAACATGCCATGCGTAAGACGCTTAGCATCTATAACGGTCAAGGTCGTGGTGCAGAGTTAGGGGCAGCCAAAGGTACGGCACTGGGGTTACTTAACTCGGTCACAGAGTTTGTGGATCATGAACGCCGAGCCCGTAATAGTGACTATCGCTTAGACTCCGCCTGGTTCGGCCAAGGCGCCACACTTAAACAAAGTGCCTTAGAGCAAACATTACTCATGCTCGCCTAACACCATCTTCCTTTTCTACGATTACAGCATAAGGCCCAGCGACTTCATTGCGCTGGGCCTTATGCTATTTATGGGTTCAAAAACCATGACGAATCTTGCACAAACCTATACTTCACCACCCACACTACGTCCTGCTTTACGCCTAGTCAAAACCAACACCCTCACACGCGATGAATGGTTAACTGTACGTAAGCATGGCATTGGCAGCTCCGATGCAGCAGCAGCGGTAGGTTTAAGCCCTTATAAAAGCCAACTCGAACTCTGGATGGAAAAAACAGGACGCGATGCAGGCTTACCAAAACCTGATCCAGATGACACAACGGCTCCGGTGTATTGGGGAACGTTACTGGAACCCATCGTGGCGACTGCTTACACCAAACAAACAGGCCGTAAAGTACGCAAGATCAATGCCGTACTACAACATCCAGAAAAACCGTGGATGCTCGCCAATATAGACCGTGAGGTCATTGGAGCCAGTGATGTACAAATCTTGGAGTGCAAAACTGCGGGGGAGTTTGGGGCTCGTTTATGGAAAGAAGGCGTACCGGAATATGTACAACTTCAAGTCCAACACCAATTAGCCGTCACTGGTAAACAAGCGGCAGATGTCGCCGTGCTGTTATGCGGTCAACAATTGCAGGTATACCGCATAGCCCGTGATGAGGAACTCATCATGAAGCTCATTGGACTACAAGAACGCTTCTGGCAATACGTCACAACAGATACACCACCACCAACAGACGGTTCACATTCTGCCGCTACAGCATTGCAATTCCTGTACCCCGTAGATAGCGGCCAACACGTGGACTTTAGCCAAGACAGCCAGATGTCTGCACTGTTTACGGATCTGCAAGAGGCACGGTTCCATGCTGATAAATACAAAGCCTTAGAGGAACAGTACAAACAGAAAATTCAGCAGTCTATGGGCGAAGCCAGTAAAGCAGTCTTTGAAACGGGCTCGGTGACTTGGAAACGCAGCAAAGACAGCATTGTGCTCGATAGCAAACGCTTACTCAGTGAGCAACCTGAACTCCTCAATCAGTTCAGCCTCACTCGTCCAGGCAGTAGACGTTTCGTGATCAGTGCGTAGTCGTCTCTACTGCCTTGGTCCTCCCTATTACTTTCACCCGCATAGATGCCGCTATTAATGAGCGGCATTTTGCATTATCAAGGAATCCCCATGCGTTACCACAAACTTAAAGCTGGCCCTGAGCCGGGCACTTACGTCATGGAAAGCGCTATTGTGACCGAACACGATATTCTGACCATGGCGAGACAACTCGCACGTAAGCGTTTTGCTAAGGGCCGAAGCCTTGCGAACCCCAGCGACGTCAAAGCTCACTTACAAACCCTGTATGCGCATTATGAGCATGAGGTGTTTAGTATCTTGCTGCTCGACAATACCTACCGTGTCATTGGTCTGCATGAACTCTTTCGTGGCACGATCAATTCGGCTGTAGTGCATCCGCGCGAAGTCGTTAAGCTAGCCCTCAAACACAATGCTGCCGCCGCTATTTTGGTACACAACCATCCTTCAGGTAACCCTGAGCCTAGCCAAGTAGATATTGATCTCACCCGCAACCTAAAAAACACACTGGATCTCGTTGCTGTTCAAGTGGTTGACCATATCGTTGTAGGGACTGAAGGCTGCACGTCTTTAGCAGAACGTGGCCAGATATAGCGAGTTACTTACTACTCTACTGTTGTTATCACTCTTTCCTAGAGCCCTCTGTGCATGCAGTGGGCTCTTTATATTTGGAGCTCCTCATGATTAAAGGTTTAGCCATCACTCCTCCTGTGCTTGGTCGTATCTCTATTGGCCGTGTTGTTGAACGTAACGGTAAACGACTGCCAGAGAAAGACGACCAATTCACGATTACCAGCCAGATCAATACAAAAGACGGCTGGCTTGTTCACCCCTTGGATGAAACGTTACGTAAACAAAACCCTAACGGTAAGTTGCGCTCTACTCCTATCACATTACTTTTTAATGATCCCGATTTGAACCTACGCGCAGAGTACTCACTGTTTGATCGCAGTTCAGGACGTCCGGTGTGTGTTGGTAATGGGGATACGTGCCGACGACTTACCACCAGTGGCATACAAAGCCTGCCTTGCCCTGGTAGCGATAGCTGTGAGCTAGCGAAAGGCGGCGCGTGTAAGCCTTATGGACGCTTAAACGTCAAACTCACTGCCGACGATGAACTGGGTACGTTTATCTTTAGAACGACCGGCTACAACAGCATTCGCACCTTAGCGGCGAGATTGCATTACTTCCAAGCCGTATCAGGTGATCTGCTCGCTTGCTTGCCTTTAGAGTTACGGCTACGAGGTAAGAGTACCGCCCAATCTCGCGGCACACCTATTTACTACGTAGACCTCACCATACGCGAAGGCATGACGCTAGAAGAGGCGTTGACTCAAGCACAGCAAATCCACGCACAGCGTAAGGCCATGGGATTTGACCAACAAGCACTAGACGCCATTGCGCGTACAGGCTTTGCTAACGGAGCCTTTGAGGACAGCGCAGATGAAGCGCCAGAGGTGATAGAAGAGTTTTACCCAAGTCAGAGCAGCCTTGATGACAGCGTACAAAGTAGACCATCACTTACTGACAAACTTACGCAATTGACTGGTGAGGCAGAAACTGACGTTGCGTGTGCGTAATCATTTTTAGGAGATAGCCATGTTTTTATTATTTGCAGCAATAGGCTTTATTGTGATGCTACGAGCTAGCTATAAACACTACGTAAAGTATCAGCGACTGAAGTTGGAAAACGAGTGTTTACGTGAGCGATGGAAGCGCTCACCTCTCCTGTAACCAATCAAAGAGTCAGCACGAGTTTGCTGGATTGTAATGAAAATTAAAATAGGGAGTAGGTCTGAGCTAGTGCAAAGTATTTAGCCCAAATTTAATCTGACAACGGCACCCAAAATCGGGTAACTATCAGATCAGGTCTGGGCTAGTACAACTTGAAATTAGCGCGGCAGGTTTGTCTTCAGCCAAGCCTCTACATTGGGCTTACCCATCGGTTGATACCAACTCAGATGAGGGAGTCCGATGACCGTTGTTGTTCGCCCGTTTATGGAAGTCTGAAAACGTTTCAGGTTCCAGTCGCCATGTCCTGCTAGCTGGTACTCCTGTGGTGTCCCTCCATAGAGAGAGTAAATATAGTTGTAGGGCGACAAACCAGAGTTACCAAAAGCGACAATCAGTGATGGCTGAACAATACCCAGCAAAGCCTCATGAATCGGCCAACACTTCCTAGCCATGTCTGTGGTGACGCCTGTACTGTCGGGGCTCTGCTTGAATATCAGATTTGTGGAGAGCACATCTCTTGGATTGGTACCCAGCGTTTCCAGGACCCATTGAACCCTTCGTTGCAAAGGTGATTTTCCTTCATCTGAGCTCCCCCAGGCCTCGTCAAGGTAGGCATTTTGGGTTTCACTCAACATGTTGGCTATATTTCCGCGTAGGAGCTTGTCGCTCTCACTTCCACCTGGGTTAAGGCCGATCAGATAGATACTTCCAGGACTGATCGTCTCATGGCTGCTATATAAAATGGTTCCTGGCTGATCTAGCAGTTCATCGAGAGTCTGTGCCGCAAGAGCAGGGATATCTTCCTTTGTAATAGTAGGGATGTTATTTGTTTGCATAGCCTTATCCTTTTTGAATGGTGGTAGTGATCAGTTGAGGTATTCCCGTTGAGTGTGCAGCCCTGAAGCCTCTGCTCTCTAGTATATCCATCGGAAAGAAAGTATACGGATAGTTCAACCTGAAACTATGTTGGAGTAAGCTCACCGTTATCCAGTCCTGTTTCTGGATGAGTTTCTTGAGCTGTTCATAGCAGCTACCTAAGATGGTTTCTGCCTTTGCATCTTGCATGAGTAAGCCTCTGTATCTTAGAGCTGAAGCCCAACTGATTGATGATCTATGCAACAGGCTTAAGTTCCGTTTAAGCGCCAAAAACACTTGGTTTGTTTAGATGATACGTGCCTCTTCAATACGCCCCAGGACCCACTCTGTCATTTTTTTTAGCCAATGTGAATTACACCCGAACTTAACTGGGCGTAGTAGTCCTGCGTCTGTTGAAAGTGTATTCCCTTGGCCTACCTAAGCCTGTAACTCTAGGCTTATAGTGCCCTTGTCTATAAGAGCGGTAGGCTTTGTTTGCTGCATCACGTATCGTAAACCTGCCCCTGTCTTCTTTGACTAGGTAGTTTGCAATAGCCTTTAGGTTCTCTATCTTTAAGCTGTCTTGGTAGTGAAGCATACCTACTGCTACTGTTTGGTATTTACTGGTGTTCATGTTGGCACTGTAGTAGTCACCGATGTCACGGGTGATAGTGTGAGTCCAATATTCGCCTATGTCTCTGGCGAGTAAGTAATCATTTCTCACACGTTGCCCATCAAAGAAAAATAGCACGTGGTAGTGCCATTTTCTGTCTTCTCCGTACTCAAGCTTTGCCGCGTAGGTGATGTAGTGCTCGAACAGACTGTTAAACCTTAAGTTATTTCTTAAGCGCGTAAACGCTTGGTTCATGTATGCATGAGTATTGATGTCTTCGTACTCACTTTTTAGGTAAAGGTCTAGTCGGATAACTAACAGCTTTGAGTAGTCATTGAAGAGTTCATTGATCAGTCCATGAAGTCTACGTTGGTTGAAAAGATTAACGGATAATCGACGGTTGATAGTGGTTACGTGCATGCCTATGTCCTTAAGTGTAGATTTAGGAATAGGTCTTAAATGAAGAGAGTCAAGGAGGGAGTGTTGGGCACACCCTTACTCCTCATCATACCTTTCTCTTTAATAACATCTAAAACCTAAAATCACGAACCCAATCAGTGCAGGAAGTCATTTCAAAACATCGCTGTAATCAGCACCAAAATCAGTCTTCATAGGAAAATATTTTCTACACACTTAGGTTCATAACATGTGTGATACGGCATAAAAAATTATCCGTTACTTCCTAGGAAACCAATCATTAGATTTCATGTAAAACCCACTTTAGAGGAGTAGCAGGCATGCCACTCCCCCCTTCAACCTATCTCAGATCTTAAACATCCTCTAGAGCTTAGAATACGCTGTAGCAGCCAATCCTCAACTTCGCTTTTTAACCAAAGAGATCTCCTTCCTAGCTTAACCGGACTTGGAAACCTCCCCTCATTTATAAGCTTGTAAAACCACTTATCTGACATCGTAGTAAACTTCGTGATGAACTTCATATCTACAAACTGATCCTCAAGCAAAGGGACACTAGACTGTAGTGGAATTTTTGATAAAAATAGATTTTCAATAGGCTTTTCAGTCATGCTGAGCTCCTGTCTTTTCAGAGTCAGAAGTTCGTGCTAACAAGAGTAGTCAACACCACTTCCAAAGCATGTAATCAG
The DNA here is from genome assembly GCF_024266725.1 of Alcaligenes sp. NLF5-7. Lineage (NCBI taxonomy): Bacteria > Pseudomonadati > Pseudomonadota > Betaproteobacteria > Burkholderiales > Alcaligenaceae > Alcaligenes > Alcaligenes sp. NLF5-7. The sequence goes on along the minus strand of NZ_CP100755.1, from coordinate 1,210,003 downwards.
CCATTAAAAAAATATTTTTATTTTCATTTCTTGGTACATAGAACGACCATACTCATCTTTCTTTCGTACTGAGGCTCTTCCTAAGCCCACATAGAAAACAGTACCTTTTTCTTGACAGCAACACCCACAAAACCAACAATAGGAGCTAACTTAAAAACATATAGCCACTAACTTAACAGGAGGGATTGTGAAGAAAAGCATGAAAAACAGTCTAGAAAATATGAAGAAAAACTCCACAATCCTAGACAACTCAACCGGTAAAAAATTTATATTTCCTGATGGAATTACCCACTCTTACCACTTGCTATCGCTTACAAAACTTTCAAAAAAAATCATCGACCATCCTCTCATAAAGGGCAAAAAAATCATCCTTGAAACACTAGGTTATGAACAAAAAAAGCACCAACTCATCTACTTCAAGATCAAGAAGCATCACTTAGAAAATCACTTCAAAATAGAAACATCCGAACTCGGAAGTAGGTTTTATGACGCATTAATGTCTGACCTAAAAAAACTCACTTCTTACTTTTATCACCACAGATTCAACCCCTATTTAGAAGCTTTTATCACTGCAAAAAAGATGATGAAACAGCGCTTAAGCCTAGAGGATAATTTCTACTTTATCGAGAACAATCTTTCCCACCCCATGAGCTTAGAAGAGGCAAAACTGGTATGGAGAGTCTGTCATCTAGTCATCAGGTTAATGAAGAATTTTCATGGAGAAAATGGGTTCACTACTGCTGTCAATGACTTTGATAAACCCGTAAGGCAGAATGCAAAAAGACTGAAAGATTACCTGATTAAGCTAGAAAAAAAACACCCTAGACTTTTGCTTGTTCAACAAAACATCACGTTAGCTGACTCAATTAATTTCTCGGATTCTGAGACAGGAAAATCCGCTCATGAGGCGGAAATTCTCAAACACTCTAGACTGCATATAGATCCAAGTTTGCTACCTTCAGATCGGACCCTTAACCCTAACCATGCGTTATATAAAACTCTACAAAATGCACGTACTGCTCATATTAAAAACATGCAAAAGCACACTGTGTTAGGAGACGCTTTTGCTGGCTATGTATGGAAATTAAATTACAACGGCTTTTCTTCATGGTCTTATGATTTAGCCATTTTTTTTGATATTGCCTCCCAGCCCAACCTAAGTGAGTCATATCTGCACGCCACTTGCAACCAGCTTTGGTTACAGCTCTGTAAAAGAGCACATACCGTGCAACAAGGAATGGCTTCACTTACCCCCTCCCCCGATCAAGCATCCGCACTGCCCACGAGTAAAAATGGTTATACTGGGCGTATGCAGGAACTGGTTTCTAGGCTTATTCGTACGGACTACCTCTTACGTGTCACTCCACCTGATAAAGGACGAATCTTTGGCAAAGGACAAATACCAAAATAGCCACTAACAATATATTGCCCGACCTATGTCACACCATCATTTTTATTGTTGTTGGTACATATGTTGGTACACGCAAGAAACAAAACAAAAAACCTTTGTTTTTTCAACAACATACAAAGATCTTCGATTCCGGCCCCGGCACCACTCAAAAATCCCTAGTGTTCACAAGCACTTAGCGCGATTCAAGTCATAGCCCCAGTACTGGGGGATTTTCCTCAAAGTTCGCTTAGGTACAGCCTTGGTGCACCCGTGCGTCTCCGCGTACAGCCTTGCATGTATCTAAGTTTGACGCTAAGACAATAACATCACACAATCATTGCGCAGCACGCGGTAGACGCTTGCACGCTGATATGCCGCGAACGGCGTATTCAGGCCGTTGATCTATCCCTCGGAATTTCTAGCATGACCCAACGTATTACCCTCCAGCAACTTGAATCCTTTCTCTGGGACGCGGCCGATATTTTGCGCGGCAACATGGATGCGTCTGAATTCAAGGACTATATCTTCGGGATGATGTTTCTGAAACGGCTGTCTGATGCGTTTGACGAAGCGCGAGACAGCGTAATTCAGTACTACCTGGATAAAGGTAAAACGAAGGCGGAGGCTCATGAGCTAGCCGATGATGAGGATGAGTACGACCAGGCTTTCTACATCCCTCCTGTGGCCCGTTGGGACGCGCTAAAAGACCTGAAGCATGATATTGGTGCAGAGCTAAACAAAGCCACGGAAGCGATTGAAGAATACAACACTACATTGGAAGGGGTGTTGGTCTCTATCGACTTCAATATCAAGAACAAGTTGTCCGATAAAAAGCTGCGCGACTTGCTTAGCCATTTCAGTCGCTACCGGCTGCGCAATGCAGACTTCGAGCGTACTGACTTGCTGGGCACGGCTTACGAATACCTTATCAAGATGTTTGCCGACAGTGCTGGCAAAAAGGGCGGTGAGTTCTACACCCCATCCGAAGTAGTGCAGCTTCTGGTGTCGCTGCTTAAACCTACCGCCGGTATGCGTGTTTATGACCCCACCTGCGGGTCAGGCGGCATGCTGATCCAGACGCGTAACTATCTGGCCAATCATGGAGAGAACCCCGCGAACCTGTCCTTGTTCGGCCAAGAAATGAACTTGAATACCTGGGCCATCTGCAAGATGAACATGTTCTTGCACGGGGTCTACAGTGCTGACATTCGTAAGGGCGATACGCTGCGCGAACCGCAACACACTCATCAGGGTGAGTTGATGACGTTTGATCGGGTCATCGCCAACCCGCCATTCAGCTTGAAAATGTGGGGTAAAGAGGAAGCCGACAACGATGCCTTCGGCCGATTCCCCTACGGTACTCCGCCCAAAGATGCTGGTGATCTGGCCTTTGTGCAGCACATGATCGCCAGCTTGAATGCGGATGGCGTGATGGGCGTGGTCATGCCGCACGGTGTTTTGTTCCGTGGCTCCAGCGAGAAAGAAATTCGCAAGGGTATCTTGAGCAGTGACTTGCTCGAAGCCGTCATTGGACTGCCTGCGGGTTTGTTCTATGGCACAGGCATTCCGGCCTGCTTATTGATTATCAACAAGAACAAACCAGCATCGCGTCAGGGCAAGGTGCTCTTTATTAACGGCGAGCTGGAATACGAAGAAGGCAAAAACCAGAACAAGTTACGTGATATCGATATTGACAAGATTGTCAGTACGTTTGAGGGCTATACCCGGATCAAACGGTACTCGGAAATCGTTACGTTGGATGAGATTACCCAGAACGATTACAACCTCAACATCCGCCGCTATGCGGATACCTCGCCACCGCCAGAAATATTTGATGTACGAGCCATTCTGCATGGCGGCATTCCCGTGCGTGAGGTCGAAAGCGAGTACATCCGTGAGGAAATTCTGGGGGATTTTGATGTGTCGGCTGTATTTGTAAAGCGCGACGATGCGTATTACGAGTTCAAGCCGCAGATCGAGACGAAAGAGCAGATTCGGGAAGCGGTGGGAGAGGTTGATAGTAAGGTGATCACTCAACTAGAACGCTGGTGGGATAAGTATCGCGTGTCGCTGAATGAGTTGGATGTGCAGGTGGCCGAGGCAGAGAAGGTGATGCGTGGGTATTTGAAGGAGTTGGGGTATGAGTGAGGTGATTCCGTTAGGGTGGGCTCACAAGAAACTGGGCGATGTTGCCGTGCTGACAATGGGGCAATCTCCTGCCTCCCAAACTTACAACGTAGAGGGTATTGGCCTACCGTTTTTTCAAGGAAAGGCAGACTTTAGCTCAAGGAAGGCAATCGTTCGAAATTGGTGCTCAGAGCCAAATAAGATTGCACAAGCTGGCTCAGTTTTGTTTTCCGTCCGAGCTCCTGTTGGAGAAGTAAATATTGCCCCGACGGATTGCTGTATCGGGCGCGGTCTCGCTGCTATAAGAGCAAAGGATGCTGATCAAGAGTTTCTCTTTCAATATCTTTGTCACTCCAAATCGCAGTTTGAGGCAGTCTCTCAGGGCAGTACGTTCGAAGCTATCAATGGCAATGAGCTGAAAGAGTTTTTATTTCTTTATCCCCCACTCCTCGAACAACGAAAGATCGCTACCATCCTGTCATTCGTCGATAACGTGATCGAAAAAACGCGTGCCCAAATTGAAAAGCTGAAAGACCTGAAAACCGGCATGATGCAGGAGTTGCTGACACAAGGGATAGGGCATACGGAGTTCAAGGATTCGCCTATTGGAAAAATCCCGAAAACTTGGTCGATGATCAAAGTGCAAGAACTACTGGCGGATACGAAATATGCTCTCCGAAGTGGGCCATTCGGAAGCGCTTTACTGAAAAGTGAGCTAGTTAATTCTGGAATTCCTTTGTTGGGAATAGACAATGTACATGTTGAGGAATTACGCTCGGTTTTTAAAAGATTTGTAAGCAATGAAAAATTTCAAGAATTAAGAAAATATAGAGTTTTTCCCAATGATGTAATGGTTACAATAATGGGTACGGTAGGAAGATGTTGTGTGGTTCCAGAAGATTTTGGTATAGCCTTATCCTCTAAGCATGTTTGGACTTTGTCACTTGATAAAGAGAAGTATTTTCCTGAGTTGCTTTGCTGGCAAATTAATTTTTCTGATTGGGTGAAAAAGCAGTTTCTTAATGAATCTCAAGGTGGGGTGATGGAGTCTATAAGCTCGTCAACTTTAAAGAGTTTGATGGTTCCTGTCCCTCCCATAGAAGAGCAGAAAAAAATAGTTGATGTGCATAAAATCTTATCGAAACGAATAATGCGAAAGAGTGATCAGCTTAGAACGCTGATAGATCTAAAAAAAGCCCTAATGCAAGACCTCCTAACCGGCAAAGTCCGCGTCAAGGTAGATTCCCCGGAAACTGTAGCAGCCTAAGGCGTTGCCGCCCTTTGCCATGTTCCAAGACGAAATCCAGAAAGTTGAACAGCCCGCCATTGAACTGCTTCAGCGTCTCGGTTGGACGTATATTCCTGGCGCGTTGCTTACGCCTGACGCACCGACTCAATACGGTCAAAAAGCTGAGCGGGCCTATTACCGCGATGTCGTACTAGCCAATCGCTTGGAACGGGCAATCCAACGCCTAAACCCATGGCTCAGTGAAGAGAATCTACGTAAAGTGCTGCGTGACATCACGCATCCGATCCATGCGGGGCTGATGGAGTACAACCAAGCGTTTTGGCAAATGCTGGTTAATTATGTCTCTGTCGAGCAAGACCTTGGGAGAGGGCGCAAGGGCCAGACAGTCAAGATTATTGACTTCGACACCCCGGACAATAACGATTTTCTTTGTACTACTCAGTTCAAAATCGAAGGTCCGAACCAGAAGATCATTCCCGATATTGTTTGCTTCGTGAACGGCTTGCCTTTGGCCGTGATTGAGTGCAAATCCCCTTACATTGCAGATGCAGTGGCGCAGGGCATAGATCAGTTGCACCGTTATGCCAATTTGCGTGAGCCATCAGCCGAAGAGGGTGCACAGAAATTGTTCTGGTACAACCAGTTGATGGTGTCTACCTGCCGCGATCAGGCCAAGGTAGGGACAATTAGCTCAGGCATGTCGCATTACGCCGATTGGAAGGATGCCTACCCGCTGACTATCAGCCAGGTTCGTGATCTCTTGGAGGCTCCAGTCGCCAACGAAGCATTACCTACCTTGCTTAGCGATATGTCGGCTGCCCCTTATCTTATCAAGGCGACACGCCCTGCAGAGCGAGTTCACAGTGCCCCTGCCGCAATTACGGCCCAAGAGTGTTTGTTGGCGGGTATGTTTTACCGCTCGCATTTTCTGGACATTATTCAAAATTTTGTGATCTATGAGCCGATTGATGGTCGTCTGATCAAGAAAGTGGCTCGCTATCAACAGTATCGAGCGGTTAACAAGGTTATTGACCGTCTGAAGAACGGAGTTACCCGTAAAGAAAAGTCGGGGGTGGTGTGGCATACCCAAGGTTCAGGTAAGAGTCTGACGATGGTTATGCTGGCGGTGAAGATGCGGCGCGATCCGGTCCTAAAGCAGTACAAACTGGTGTTCGTGACTGACCGCACTCAACTGGACAGCCAACTGTCCACGACTTTTCGCAATGCGCAAAATGAGACAGTGCATAACGCGGATTCCGTGGCTGATCTACGCAGCTTGCTGCAGAAGGATGCGTCCGACATTGTGACAGCCATGGTGCAGAAGTTTCAGGAAGCTGAACAAGAAGGCGACTTTAGCAAGCTGAACATCAGCGACAAGATTATTGTGCTGGCAGACGAAGCACATCGGACGCAGTTTGGTGGCTTAGCCATGACTATTAATGCCGCTCTGCCCAACGCGCCCAAGATTGGTTTTACGGGTACGCCATTACTAAAGACCCAGAAAATGGATCAGGCTTTTGGCGGTTATATCGATCAGTACAAGATTAATGAAGCCGTTGAGGATGGTGCTACGGTGCGCATCATCTATGAAGGTCGCCAGGTGAAAACCGATGTTGTGGGTGACTCGTTGGATGTTTTGTTTGAAGAGTATTTTCAAGACTACAGCGAGGAAGACAAGCGAGCGATCAAGAAGAAATATGGTGTTGAGCGTGCTGTGCGTGAAGCACCAGCACGGATTCGTTGGGTCTGTATCGACCTTTTAAAGCATTACCGAGAACATATCCTGCCTAACGGCTTTAAAGGCATGATCGTTGTAGGTAGTCGCCATGCTGCGACGATCTTCAAAAAGACCCTGGATGAGTTGGGTGCCCCGCCAAGCGAAGTGATTATTTCGGGTAGTCATAATGACCCGGCTTATTTGGCGCAGTACACCGATAGTACGCGCCAGAAGTCCATTATCAAGAACTTCACCAAGCCGTTAGACGAAGACCCGACCGCCTTGCTCATCGTGAAGGATATGCTGTTGACGGGTTTTGATGCGCCGATCGCTCAAGTGATGTATATCGACCGTAGTCTGAAAGATCACACCTTGATGCAGGCTATCGCACGTGTCAATCGAACCTATAAGGGAAAACAAGCCGGTTTCATCGTGGATTACTACGGGCTATCGGATCATTTGACGCAGGCATTGGATCTGTTTAGCAGCGATGATGTAGAAGGTAGTTATGTGACTTTGCGCGACGAGATTCCTAAGTTGGAGGCTACTCATACTCGAGTGGCAGCCATCTTTAAAACGGTACAGGGTCACGATGTTGATGACTATGTTTTGTACCTCAAAGATGAGGAAATTCGTCAACAGTTTGATATAGCCTTTAAGAAGTTTGCAAAGCAGATGGACGTTGTTCTGCCTGATGCAGCCGCCAAACCTTTTTTAGCGGACCTTCGACTATGGGGCAAAGTGCAGCATGCCGCTCGTAACAGGTATTACGATCCGGGTCTAAATCTGCATGATGCGGGAGCCAAGGTACGCAAGCTGGTGGATGAACATATCATCAGTACTGGCGTTGACCCGAAAATCCCACCTATAGATTTGATGGATGCAAACTTCAAGATAAGTATCGACGACACCAAGTCGCTGGAGTCACGGGCCTCAGAAATTGAAAGTGCCATCAAACACCATATCACCGTGAATCTGGATGAAGACCCCGAATACTATAAGTCGCTGAGCCTACGCTTACGGGACATTATTGAGCAAACAAATGGTAAGTGGGAGCAGCAGTTGGAGTTGCTGCTGCATATGGTTGGCACCATGAAGACCGACCACCAGCAGGCGGCTGAGGCCCTTGGTTTAAACCCAACTGAGTATGCGTTCTATAACATTTTGATGGCGGAAGTGACGCAGCTTTTAGGTGAGGATACGGTTAGCGAGACAGTGAATGACGAAATCAAGTTGAAAAGCCAGGCACTGGTGGGTGTTTTTGAGGAAGCGACCCGTATTGTGGATTTTTTTCGGAAACCGGATGAGATCAAGCGCATGAAAAAAGAAATCAAACGTGCGCTTATGGATTGTTCGTTTAACGATAGAGCCTTGGTAAGTGTGCTTCAAGATCGGTTTATGGAACTTGCAAAAACCAAGTTTGCGTCATGATTGATAGGAAGAACGCGCAAGGCGAGTTTCGTGACGGTGACGGGTTTATAGCTGAAGTCATTCGTACAGACCGCAAGAAAACGGCTGATTTGCGTGTCGAGGACGGTGCTGTTTCCATTGTGGTTCCCCATCATGTTAGCGTCGAAAAAATCGACCAGATTTTGGCGAAAAAGCGGCTCTGGATTAAAGAAAAATTGGCGCTATATCAAGAAATAGCACCTGCTGGTGGCAAAGCATTTGTCTCTGGGGAGGCCTTTCCTTACCTGGGGCGCAATTATCGTTTGAAGGTGGAGCACGGCAACTTTGCTCCTGTGCGCCTGATACAAGGTAGGCTGCTTGTCCGTGCTCCACAAGGTAGCGAGCAGCCGCACATGGTACGAAATGCTTTGGTGCGTTGGTACAAGCGGCAAGCAGCACAAAAGCTGTCAGAAAAAGTAGCGCGTTTTGCGCCTATCGTAGGCGTCCTCCCTAATGGTGTAGGCGTTAAAACCTTTCGGTCCCGTTGGGGAAGTTGTACCGCCCACGGCAAGCTAGAGTTCAACTGGCAGATCACTATGGCCCCGAACAGGATGGTGGATTACGTGGTGATTCATGAGCTTTGTCATCTTATTCGCCATGATCATTCGCCTGCATTTTGGAAGGAAGTGGCGCGGGTGATGCCCGATTATCTAGAGTGTCGCTTGTGGCTGAGGGAAAACGGGGAAAACCTAAGGGTCTGACACAAGAGGCGGACCTGGTAATAGTGGCACAACGGTTTGTTGTTGCAAAGTCATTGAAGAGGCACATAATTTTATGAAAAACATGTGGATGATTCGAGGAGACGCTGGCCGTCTTTACGACGATTTTCGCGAGCAAAAAATAGCGGCGATCGGGTGGTCTCAGATTGCTGAACAGGCTAAGCCAGGTGTTTCTCGTCAGGCCCTTACTCATGCATATTTAGCAGGAGAGCCAGGGATCAAAGAGGGTACCGCTATTTCAGGAGCCTCTCAGGTTTTTCGTTTTGTGAATGAGGTGAAAGAAGACGATGACGTGGTGACATATTCGCCAGCGACACGGACGTATTTAGTTGGAAAGTTCAAAAGTCCATCGCAATACAATCCAGGTGGTGCCGAAAATGGCATGGCACTGACTCGCGCTGTTGAATGGAAGGTAGAAGAGGTTGATCGGGACTTACTGAGCATTGCTAGTAAAAACAGTCTTGGCTCTACCCTTACTGTATTCAAGGTCCCTGACTTTGCTCGTCAGGAATTGTTGGCTCTCGCCGCAGGAAAGCCAAGCACCATTAATCCAGTACTTGAAAAGCTGGATGATGAGCAGTTAGATGATCCTTTAAAAGGTCTGAGTGATATTGCGTTTGAGCGGATCAAGGATCAGATCAATGGCTTGGGTTGGGAGGAAATGCAAGAGCTGGTCGCGGGTATATTACGTGCGATGGGGTATAAGACGACTGTGTCCTCAGTTGGTGCGGACAGAGGTAAGGATATTCTGGCATCCCCGGATGGATTCGGTTTTCAACAACCTCGTATCGTCGTTGAAGTAAAGCATCGGAATGGCCGTATTTCCAGCCCCCAAATACGTAGCTTCTTAGGAGGGCGTCATAAGGACGATAGAGGGCTCTTTGTCAGTACCGGAGGCTTTACTAAGGATGCCTATTATGAGGCTGATCGAGCTAATGTGCCATTGATGCTTTGGACTCTGGAAGAGTTGGCCAGAGCACTAATGGATAATTATCAGGATACTGATATGGCTACCAAGCAGTTAGTGCCGCTTAAGTATTTTTATGTACCTGCATAGTAGTGCGCAAGTATTTCACTGTGCAGTGCATTGTTGCTGATGGGGCGGCTAAGCCGTGGCTAACAAAACGTATGGCGATGTGTCGTGATCCTCGCTCTTGCGATGCCAGGATAGTGCAACAAAAGGTGTAGTTAAAAAGGGAGCCTGCGAACAGCTCCCTGTTGGCTTCATCAGAACATGTAGCCTTTCAAACCGGATAGGCAGAATCAAGTCGGCTTAACCAGATACCCCCTCATCCCCAAAAGCCGTGCAGGTTGTTTGGATGTCAAGTCTGATAACTTGTCATAAATATCAATAAGCGGCGTGCCCTTACTTAGTTCCAGCTCATACAAGGCGACTTTCTCCGCCTGGTATTTGGCATCAGCCATCATGAAATAGGCGGTGCTTTCTTCCGTGACCGGCTCCCGTGTATTTGAGTAGTACATCGGTCCACCTTTTAGCCAGTCGGTGATATCAACCATGATTTCGTGCAGGGCTAGTCTTTTGGGCCCTCCTTCATACACGATATCTTTCAGAAAAGCGCCAAATTCCCTTTCGTCCATTTTGCTGACGGTGTCGCGCATTGCAAAGCTGCCATGCTTAAGCTCGGTGACCTGAGCTTGTTGTTGAGCTGCGGATGAGATTGTTACTCGTGTCGAGGCTGATTCAAGAGCGGCTTGGAAGCTGGTCGTAGTAGTGCTTGCGTTGGGCGGCTGTTGATTGACGTTTGTGCCAACCAAAGCAAATTTGGGAGTTGATGAGTTGATAAGCATGGGTCACATCCAGAAGTGGGGGCCCCAGTGAGTTTATGGAGCCCCGAGAAGATCAGGGGTACGAGTAGTACACGGTCACGGTTGTGGGGACATAGATGGGTGGTCGTCCGCTACCCCAGCTTCTGACATCAAAAATGACGTAGAAAGGTTTGCTGGCATCGAGGTCATTAAAAACTCGAGTGGTCAGATCTTTGCCAAGAAAACTGACGCAGTTTGTAGTGCTGTTCCAGCAGAGTTTGTTGTTGGCCGAGATGGTGTTGGCTTGAGTTCCCGACATGCCAACTTCGACACGGGTAATTCTAGAGCCGGGAGGGATGTTGTGGCCGAACCTGCTTGGGTCGTAGGTTTCCTGATAGGAGCTTAGTCTGTTCAGTTGGAATGTTTGTGTGCCCATCCAGTAAGAGCTGGCGGCGTGTGTTGGGGCGATAAAGAGCAGGTTTTGCAGCAATAAAAAAAACAATGATGCTATAGAGGTTCTATTTTTCACGCCATTTCCTTGCTTTTGATTAAGAGTAATTTTTAGTTTATTCGTTTGTTTTTTATTAAAAAACAAGGATTGGTATGTGAAACAGCTTTAATTCATTTTTTTCTTTTTTTTATTGTTTTTTATTAGTATGCTAATAATTAAATATTAATATATTTTAATTCTATTTTTATTTATTAATTATTAATTGTCATTTATTTTAAATTTCTGTTGTTTTTAAAAAATATGACTTTTGGATTTAGCAAATTTTTTTCCCGCTTCTGACCTTAGAGGGTCAAGTAGGCAAGAAGAGAACGCTCGTCTTTAGGTAAGGGACATCAGCATTCTCCTGTAGGCATCAGGCCACTCTTCGACTGGGGGTTTAGGCGGCAAGTTATGCTGGTTTGAGTCCGGTCTTGGCACGCTCAATCCTTGTTCGCATGCCGAATCTTTGGAAGATTTTGTAGTCTAGGCGTCACGTTAGGGAATACCTCTACAACCGGCCTGAGGCTCAACTTATCGATCTATCTTTCCCAAGCGGGTGCGCATCTACGCCTATGTCTATTGCGCTCTCTTTGGCTATGTAGAAAGTTCTCAATAGCAACAAATTCAGGCAAAAAAGGCGGTAGTGCCAGTACAAGGTGTGTGCTTCTTAAAGCAGGCCCAGGAATAACCGTTATCACCCGCATCTTTCCAAACCACTTGTAAGTGACAGTAAAAATTAAAAGTCCCTAGAAAAATTGGGTTTGTTCGCTTTGCCTGTTTGTACTGCCGAAGTGGATGACACCCAGTCAGGGCTCCCCCTTAGAAAAAGGGAAGGGGGATCACCACAATACTGAAAACGATAACGGAGACACAATGGTTCTAAAGATGCCGATATTGGCAGGCGGGCTGCTGGCCGCTTTGCTGGGAATAGGGTCAACTGCCCACGCTCAATCCAATGTGCAGCTGTACGGTCTGGTCGATGCCTGGGCAGGTATACATAAGCCTGTAGGAGGCAACAAGCGGGAAGGGACGGTAGGCGGGGGAGGGATGACAACCTCTTACTGGGGCTTGAAAGGCCAGGAGGAGTTGTCCAACGGTGTTCGCGCCGTGTTTGCCATGGAAGGGTTCTTCCGGCCAGAGACAGGCCAAGCGGGGCGGTTCAATGGCGATCCCATGTTTTCTCGTAGTGCTTATGTGGGTTTGCAAAGTGATGATGCAGGTACCTTGACGTTGGGGCGGCTGACTACGCCTTATTTCGTCTCCACCATTTTGTTTAACCCGTTTGGCGATTCCTACACTTTCTCCCCGTCGGTGTTTCACACGTATCTGGGGATGGAAGGCCAAGGCGTGCTGGGCGATTCGGGCTGGAGCAATGCGGTCAAGTACACCACGCCAGACTTCAATGGCCTGACGGCAAACTTGATTTACGGGTTCAGTAACGAGCCTAACAAGTCTGGCTCCAATAAATGGGGTGGCAATGCGCTGTATTTCAATGGTGCTTTCTCTGCGACATTGGCCTATCAGCAGATCAAGTTCGACAATCAGGCGGATGATCTGGAAAACATTATTGTGGGCTTTCGTCATCAGCGAGCAAGCCAGTTAGGCATGGCTTATGACTTTGATTTCGCCAAGGTTTTTGCTCAGTTTCAGTACGTGAAGAACACCATCACTAGTGGTGACATCACGATGAAGGGCGGGCAGTTTGGTGTGTCTGTCCCCATGGGCGGCGGCAAGGTGCTGGCTTCGTATGGTCATACTCGTAGCAGCGGGGCGAGTGACGTCAAGCGCAACAGTTGGGCCTTGGGTTACGACTATGACCTTTCCAAGCGCACGGATGTTTATGCCGCGTATTACAGCGACAAACTGACTGGTTTGTCGCGTGGCGATACGTTTGGTGTGGGTATACGCACACGCTTCTAAACGGTTCACTGCAGTAGAAGGCAAGCAGACGACATGCCCGTAGACGTGTCGTCTGCTTTTGGGCTTATTGAATCCTTGGCCTCAATCCCAAACCGGCGCCAAACCCTCAGGATCAACTAAACGCTCCCCGCGATCCAGCTCTGCAATCTTCTGCAAATCCTCCGCATCCAGCTTCAGCTCGCCAGCCTTCAGGTTGCTTTCCAGATTCGCCCGTTTGGTCGACGAAGGAATCACCGAAAATCCTTGATGCATCGCCCAGGCCAGTGCCACTTGGGCCGCAGTCGCTCCATGTTTAGCTGCGATCTCCTGCAACACCGTATCCTGCACCGCCTTGCCGTAAGCCAAGGTCATGTAGGACGTCAGGTGCACGCCTTTCTCCCGTGCAAAGGCAGCCAGCTTGGCGTTTTGCAGGTAGGGGCTGATTTCTACCTGGTTGGTGGCGATGTTTTCTGCGCCAATGGCGTTGATGGCTTCGTCCAGCAGAGCGATGTTGAAGTTGGACACGCCAATCTGGCGGGTCAGGCCTTGTTCGCGTGCTTGCAGCAAGGTTTGGAGCGACTCTTTTAAAGGCACAGCGCCTTGTGGCGACGGCCAGTGGATCAAGGTCAGGTCTACGTGGTCGGTGCGCAGTTTCTCCAGGCTGGCTTTCAGGCTAGGGATCAGTTTGTCGGCAGACAGCTCGTCGATCCAGATCTTGGTGGTGATGAACAGTTGGTCCCGAGGCACTCCGGATTCGGCAATGGCTTGGCCAACTTCAGCTTCGTTCTCGTAGATCTGGGCGGTATCGACGGCGCGGTAGCCAACGTCCAGGGCGGTGCGTACTGAATCAATGGCCGCTTGTTCTTTCAGGCGGAAGGTGCCGAGGCCGATTTGTGGGATAGACATAGTGGTAACTCCATTTGAGTAAATTTGTACGGTTGGCAAGAGCCGCCCGTTGATGCGTATGGGGGAACGCTTCCAGTGCTGATTTCGGGAGCGTGCTCGGTGCTTTGGTGCAGCAGTATTGCTGGGTTGTTGCGTTGTTGGGGCTGGATGCTTAGCAAACCGCCAGGGGCCTTGCCTTTACGTCCAGTTGATCTTCTTGATCTCGCTGATCCAGTTTGCCTGCCCAGACGGTTAGACTCAGGGCCAGCAGGACGACGATGGCCCCGATCCAGGCGGTATGAATCAGGCCGACGTTGGCGACGATCAGGCCACCACCCCAGGCTCCGATTGCAATTCCGATATTGAAGGCGGCGATGTTCAGGCCGGAGGCCACATCGACTGCTTCAGGGACAAAGCGTTGGGCCTGGTTAACAACATAGATCTGCAGTCCGGGTACGTTGCCAAATGCCACACCACCCCAGGCCAGTACGGTTGCCAGCATCAACCAAGGGTTGTGGGCGGTAAAGGTCAGGGCCAGCAGGACGATGGCCAGCAGCAGGAAAATCAGTTTCAGGGCGGGGATGGGGCCGCGTTGATCGGCCAGCTTGCCACCCCACAGATTACCGATGGCAACTGACACCCCGTAAGCCAGCATGACGCCGCCCACGGCGTGAATGGAAAAGCCCGTAATCTGTTCCAGCATGGGCGCCAGAAAGGTGAAGGCAATGAAAGAGCCGCCGTAGCCCACCGCTGTCATTGCGTACACCAGCAACAGTCGTGGTTGGGCGAAGACGCGGATTTGTTGACGCAGTGTGGCCGGTTTGCTGTGTACTACGTTCTTGGGCACAAAGAGCAGGCTACCCAGGAAGGCGATCACACCCAGGGCTGAGACAGCCAGGAAGGTGGTGCGCCAGCCGAACTGCTGGCCGATAAAGGTGCCCAGCGGTACGCCCGTCACCAGGGCAACGGTCAGGCCGGTGAACATGATGGCAATGGCGCTGGCGGCTTTTTCTTTGGGGACCAGGCTGGCCGCAATGGTGGAGCCAATGGAAAAGAACACGCCATGAGCCAGGCCGGTCAGAATACGGGCCACGATCAGGGATTCATAACCTGGTGCTTGCCAGGCCACCAGGTTGCCGATGGTGAACAGGGCCATCAAGCCCAGCATCAAGGCTTTGCGGGGGACCTTGCCGGTCAGGGCGGTCAGGACGGGGGCACCTACGGCAACGCCCAGGGCGTACAAGCTGACCAGCAGCCCGGCGGAGGGCAGGCTGACGGCCAGGTCCGCCGCGATGGTAGGGAGAAGGCCAACGATCACGAACTCTGTCGTTCCGATGGCAAAGGCACTGATGGTCAGCGCCAGTAGAGCTATAGGCATGATGGCATCCTTGCGTGGAGCATTGCAGAAGATGCCATTGTGTTCTTGATGATTTAGTCTAAAAAGTCCATATTGGTCGAAATACATTTGATTTAAAGTCAATAATGAAAACAACTCTGGATGAAATGCAGGCATTTATAGCCGTGGTGGATGCCGGTGCCATCTCGCGGGCGGCCGAGCATCTGGGGCTGACGGTGTCGGCGGTCAGCCGCACATTGAACAGGCTGGAGGAGAAGCTCAACACCACCTTGCTACGGCGTACCACACGGCGCTTGGAACTGACGGAGGAAGGGGCGGTTTTTCTGGAGCGAGCCCGATCCATTGTGGCCCATGTGGAGGAGGCGGAGGAGGATCTGGCCATACGCCGGCAGCAGCCAGTAGGGCGCTTGCGGGTGGATGCGGCCTCGCCTTTTATTCTGCATTGCGTGGTGCCGATTGTGCCCGGCTATAAGGAGCGTTATCCGCAGGTCAGCCTGGAGCTGACCAGTAATGAAGGATGGATTGATCTGCTGGAGCATCGCACGGATGTGGCTATTCGGATTGGTCGGCTCAAGGACTCTACCTTGCATGCGCGACCTATTGGCAACACGCGTCTGCGCGTGATGGCTTCACCTGCTTATCTGGAAAAGCACGGTCATCCGCGTGACGTGGCCGATCTGGATAATCATGTTTTGCTGGGCTTTACCCAGCCGCTATCTCTGAATGAATGGCCCTTGCCTGCGCAGGACGGGATGCCGGTGCATATCAAGCCAAGTATTGCCGCTTCCAGTGGGGAAACCTTGCGGCAATTGGCGCTGGATGGCGTGGGGATTGTGTCGTTGTCGGACTTCATGACGCACCGGGATCGCGAGGCAGGACGTTTGGTGCAGTTGTTCCCGAAACGCACGCTGGAGATGTGTCAGCCTATCAATGCGGTGTACTACCGCAATACGGCTTTATCGGCGCGGATTTCCACGTTTGTAAGCTATCTGAGCGAGTGCTGGGAGGCAGGGCTGGGTGGGTCGAAATAGCGCGTGATGAGGACGGTTCTGACGTTCTACATCACAGTATTCATATGTTGCCAGGCTAAGGTGTCTGTAGCTTGTCTATCGGCGGTAAGCAGAAAACTAATCAGCAGTAAAAACAGGTGGTGCAGATGACGTGTGCCGGATGTTGATCAAGGGGGGGAACAGGCAGCAATGAATAATTCGAACGAACCTGTGCAGACACAGACACAGACACAGACACCCACATCAGTACCGGCAGAAGTGCAGAGGCAGGTGTCGGATAGGCCAGGCAGCCCGCTGGAGGTCTTCTGGGCCTTCCTGAAACTCGGGCTGACTTCGTTTGGCGGCCCGATCGCGCACCTGGGTTATTTCCGTACCGAGTTCGTAGAGCGCCGTCGCTGGCTGGATGATCGCAGCTACTCCGATCTGCTTGCCCTGTGTCAGTTCTTGCCGGGCCCGGCCAGCAGCCAGGTCGGGATGGCGCTGGGGCTGGGGCGTGCCGGGTGGATGGGTTTGCTGGCAGCCTGGACCGGCTTTACCTTGCCATCGGCCATTGCATTGATTTTGTTTGCCATGGGATTGGCGGGACAGCAGGGGATTGCAGAGTCTGCGTGGGTACATGGGCTCAAGATTGTGGCGGTAGCAATTGTGGCCCAGGCGGTGTTGGGAATGGCCCGGTCCTTATGTCCTGATCGATCTCGTGCTGCATTGGCGATGGTGGCTGCTTTGTTAAGTCTGGCCTTGCCCTCGGCCTTTGGGCAGGTTCTGGCCATTGCGGTGACAGGTTTGATCGCATGGAGGAAATTGGACTTTGCTCAAGCAGGAGTGGCTCAGGCTCATTCGTTTCCGGTGTCTCGCAGGGTAGGGATGGCTGCCCTAGTGGCTTTTGTCGGGCTCTTGCTTGTTTTGCCCGTGTGGGCTGCGGCAACAGGCTCATCGATTGTTCAGTTACTTGAGGGGGTGTACCGATCTGGGGCACTGGTCTTTGGTGGGGGGCATGTTGTGTTGCCGCTCTTGCAGGCCTCTGTCGTACCGACAGGAATGGTCAGCAATGCGGACTTGATGGTGGGTTATGGAGCAGCGCAAGCAGTGCCGGGCCCACTGTTTACCTTCGCGGCTTATATCGGGGCGATGGCTCAATGGCCTTTGCAAGGCTGGCTGGGTGGCATGGCGCTGTTGGCACTGATTTTTATCCCGGCGTTCTTGATTCTGATTGGCGTCCTGCCTTTTTGGGAAGGGCTGCGACATCGGGCTGGTGTGCGCACGGCGATGGCAGGGATTAATGCAGGGGTGGTCGGCATCCTGGGGGCCGCGCTGTATGACCCGGTATGGACCAGTGCCATTCATGACAAGGCGGATTTTGGCTTGGCCTTGCTCTTGTTTGGCTTGTTGACGGTGGGGCGTGTACCGCCGGCGTTGGTTGTGCTTTTGGCGGGGCTGGGCGCCTTTCTAATGTCGATTATTTAAGTGTTTTGCTTGCCGTGTGTGATTGCCTGGCTTCAATTTTTCGGTCCGAGATGTGTGGGGGCTGATTCAAGAGGAAGCAGGTAGCTGTTTGGTGTTTTTCAAGGTGTGCGCGGGGCGCTGGCACCTTGGGAACGCCATATGCTGGGTATCAGTTGCTTGTCGCAGTTGCGGCAAGGTAAACCGACAGGAGAATGTCATGGATACCAATAAATCACGCGCGGACAAACACTTGATGGACTGGCTTCGAGACGCGCATGCAATGGAAGAACAGGCTGAGACGATGCTGAACAGCATGCTCTCGCGGGTGGAGAACTACCCGGAGTTGCATCAGCGCATTCAGCAACATATCAAGGAAACTCAGACACAGCAGGGGCTGGTGCGCGAATGCATAGAGCGGCGCGGTGGGGATACGTCCTTGCTCAAAGACCTGGGCGGGAAAGTTATGGCAGCGTTTCAGGGCTTTTCCGGGATCTTTGCCTCTGATGAGGTGGTGAAAGGCACGATGTTCAGCTTTGCCTTCGAAAACCTGGAAATTGCGGCCTACAGCCAGCTCAAGGAGGCCGCTGATTTTGTGGGCGATACGGAGACGGCGATGGTGTGCCATCAAATCCTGGAGCAAGAGCGCGCGATGGCTCGTTGGCTGGAAGAGCACTCACCGGAGTTGATACGGATCTTTCTGGCTCGTGCCAATGAAGGTCACAGTCAGGCCAAACCTTAGTCCACATCCGTCCAAGGCGGTTGATTGACGGCCTTGCTTGGCAGGTTTTCAGCTTGGGGGCAGCCATGAAGGCTACCAGGCACACTGTTTGCTGGAGCCTGTCTGCGCAACCTGATCTTTGGAGAGTCAGCATGAGTCCCACACGCAAAGGCAACACCGAAGGCTCGAATCAAGCCAAAGCACCGGAGCCCAGCAGCGAATCCCAAGTGGATATTGCCGGGCGGGTGCAGGAAGACCTGAAGGAAGTAAATGAACGCGGCAAAGACAAGGAGCGAAGGCGGCCGGTAGACCATAAAGCCACGCAGTTTGATGGTTCTCCGAACCCGGAACCCGACAAGAGTCCGTATTTGTTCAAGCCACATGACGATACGCCCACCATCTTGCCCAAGCGCCGCGGTCCGAAGAACCCGGACTAGGAAGGGGGCAAGCGCTTGATGCTACACGCTTGCCCTTTCTGCTCCTGGGCTTACCACTGCCCGAAAAATACCCCTGCTTTTTTATACGCATTGGTACCGCGCTCTACTTCTTCATCCGTCACGGTCGTTCGGCGTTTCAGGCTTGTGAACCACTGCAGCAAGCGCTCCCGACATTCAACCCGTACGTCTTCGTGGTCTGGAGATTGGCCCAGGTCGTTGAACTGCTCAGGATCGGCATGCAGGTCGTAGAGCTGCTCAGGCTCGTCCAGCCAATACACATAGCGCCAGCGGTCACTGCGCAGGGACCAGGCTCTGGCATTGGATGGTGATTTATCGCGTATCACGCGGGCCAGGCGATAGCTGTAATCCAGTTCGGAAAACACGCAGTCGCGCCAAGGTGGCTGGGTGCCATGTAGCAGGGGCAGCAAGTCTCGTCCCTCAAGGCGGTGGGAAGCCAGCGGCAGGCCCAGCCACGAGAGCATGGTGGGTAGCACATCCACGGCTTCGACCATTCTGTTATCGACTGTTCCCCGCGTAGCATTCGCCTCCGGTGACGGGTCGTAGACGATGAAAGGTACACGCTGCACGGTGTCGTAGAACAGCTCTTTCTCGCCCAGCCAATGATCGCCCAGGAAATCCCCATGGTCGGCCGTGAAGATGATCAGGGTGTTGTCCATCAGGCCATTGCGGGACATGAAGTCGAACAAGCGGCCCAGGTGGTCGTCCAATTGGGTAATAAGGCCCTGGTAGGCGGGTCTGACCGTGTTGATGCAGGTTTCGCTGGCGAAACTGACGCATTCCTCTTGCTGGCGGTAGGCCTCTACGATCGGATGCGCATTGCTTAATTCGGCCTCATTGCGCACTACGGGCAGGCATTGCTCGGCGCTATACATATCGTGGTAGGGCGCAGGAGCGATATAGGGCCAGTGTGGTTTGACGTAGCTCAGGTGCATCACCCAAGGTTCATCCCCCATGCGCTCCATGAAGGACAGGGCCTGGTCCGTCATATAGGCCGTTTCCGAGTGCTTTTCCTCTACCAGGGACGGGTAGCAAGCATTGCGCATGTGCCAGCCACTGACTGGCTGCCCATCGGGCCCGTGCGCAGAGATGACAAAGTCTGTCCATGGGTCGTCGGATTCATAACCATGACGCCGCAGGTAAGCCGGGTAGCCGCTTTCTTCTCCCGGTTCGTGGTGGCCGTCGTAGCGGTCTATCTCTTCAAACCCCCCTGTTTTAAGCAGGCGGGCCATTTCGCTGCCACCATCCAGAGCCAGTCGTTCCAGCCCCTTGTGGTCGACCATGATGTGGGTCTTGCCCGCCAATACCAGTTTATGCCCACCGGCGCGCAAATACTCGCCCATGGTGACTTCGCCTACCGACAAGGGCACGCGGTTCCAGGTGGCTCCGTGCGTCGACGGGTAGCGACCCGTGTAGTAGCTCATGCGGGATGGGCCGCAGACGCCGGAATTGACGAAAGCGCGATCAAAGCGCACCCCCTTGGCGGCCAAAGCATCCAGATGGGGGGTACGAATATGAGGGTGGCCGTAGCAGGCCAGGTGATCAGCCCGCAGTTGATCGGCCATGATGAACAGGACGTTCTTGCGTTGTGTCATGTTGTCTGTGTTGCTGGTTTATTGCGTGACTTTGAAGCCGGAAGCCTGAATAACCGGAGCCCATTGCTGGCGGAATTGTTCAATGCGGACGCGGGTTTCTTCTGCATCGGCAGATACGGGAATCAATTCATTTTTCAGCAGTGTTTCTTGCAGCGCCGGGTCGCGGGTGACTTCTTTAATGGCCGTGCCCAGGAAGGCGACTTTGTCGGCAGGCATGGAAGCCGGGGCAAAGAAGGCGTTCCAGCCTGAGGCTTCCAGGTCTACACCGGACTGTTTCAAGGTAAGTACGTCTGGCAGGGTGGTCTCTCGTTCGCTGCCCGAGGTGGCCAGAGTGCGGATGCGCTTGCCCTGGTGCTGAGACGTCAGTACATCCAGCGTATCGATAGCCAAGGGCAGTACGCCGCCGATCAAGTCTGTAATGACTGGGGCCGAACCGCGATAGCCGATGATCTCGCCCTTGGAGCCAATTTGCTGGGATAGCATCAAGCCGAAAAAGTGCGGCAGGCTGCCAGTGGCCGGGACGCCAATATTGAAGGCACCGGGATGCTCTTTGGCCCAGGCAATCAGTTGGCCCATGGTTTGAATGTCGCTGTCTGCCGACACCGCTACCCCAAAACCGTATTCAGTCACCATGGAAACGGCCTGGAAGTCGGTGTCGGGTTTGTAGGGGATGTCATTGAAAACCAGGGGAGCGACGACCATGACGGCGGGGTTGGCCAGGATCAGCACATTTTTGTCTGCCGCCGTACTTTTGACATACTGGGCGGCAATTCGGCCCCCGGCGCCGGTCTTGTTCTCGACCACAATGGGAATACCCAGTTTCTTGTGCAGACCGTCCGACACAATGCGTGCGGCCCGGTCAGACGCGCCTCCGGGCGCATAGGGCACAACGACAGTCAGGGTTTCAACGGGGCTTGCTGCGTGGGATAAACCAGTGAACAGCAGTCCTGACAGCAGACAGCTTGTTACCGTGGCGCGAAGGCGGTTCAGGGCCATGATTTGTCTCCTTTTTTTTGATTTCCATCAGTTTTTACCGCAGCTTACCAAGGGGGCTGATAGTTGTTCTAATCAAGTATCTTCAAGGTTAAAGGTCATCCCATGGTCAGCTCCCCCAAGCCTTCCCCTGCCTTGGCAAGCACTGCAGGCAGTGCGGCGCCCCTTACGCTGCCGGCCATGATGATGTTCCAGCTGTATCGAGCCTGGTCTGCCAGTAATCCGATTTTTATTCGCTTATGCGAGGGGCGTTTCAATATCACTCGCCGTGAATGGCGCATTCTGGCGATTGCCAACATGCATCCTGCTTTGACAGGCACGGCTTTGGCCGAGGCGGCAGCATTGGATACCGCTCGTTGCTCACGAGCGGTCAGTACTTTGTGCGAGAAAGGTTTGCTAAAGCGTACGCGCGATACCAAAGACACGCGCATTGTGCATGTCTCGGTGACGGAGTTGGGAGTGCAGCGTTATGAGGAGGTCATGCCGGTTGTTGCGTCCTTGAACGAGGAGATCTTTCAGGATTTGAGTGCAGCAGAACTGTCGGCCCTGAGCAGCATGCTGGATCGGGTTACTAGCCGGGCGGCATTGATGCTGGAAAGTAACGTCGTGCAGGAGCGGGCCCGTCGGAATCGTTAAGATCAACCGTGCTGCCCTGGCACTGCTAGAGCAGTGTCAGGGCCAGAGTGGGAGGTCCATCCATGCACGCCATGCACATGCCGTCCTGCCTCGGGCACAAAAGCGAGGTTCAAGTGTTGTGATCCGCCGAGTTTGTGTACTCCTTCCACCCACCCCCCAAAGCCTTGTACAGGTCAATCAGATTGCTCAGTCGTGCCAGGCGCGTTCTGACCAGTGTTTGCTGGCTGCTGTACAGGCTGCGATGTGCATCCAGAACGCTCAAGTAGTCGTCCATACCTTCCTGAAAGCGTTGCTCGGCCAGGGTTTGAGCCTCAAGGCTGGCCGTGACCGCCAGCTTCTCGGATTGGATCTGCTGGTCCAGCAGGCTTTTGCTTTCCAGCCCGTCCGCAACTTCCCGGAAAGCGACCTGAATGGTTTTTTCATACTGGGCGATTTCTATCCGTTTGCGCACATGGGCGACATCCAGATTTGCCAGCAGGGCACCGCCCTTGAAAATGGGCAGATTAATGCTGGGAAAAAAGCTCCAGGCCCGTGTACCCGAGTCGAACAGACCTTCCAGTGAAGCGCTGGCGGTTCCGATGGACCCAGTCAGGCTGATGGTAGGAAGAAAAGCAGCTCGTGCTGCGCCAATATGGGCGTTGGCGCCTCGAAGGGTTTGCTCGGCAGCCCGAATGTCGGGTCGGCGTACCAGCAGGTCGGAGGGCAGGCCGCCAGGTAGATCCGCCACAAGGATCTGATCGGGCAGCGTAACCGCCTCATCCAGCTGTCTGGATAGATCAGCGCTGAGTGCTTGTCCCAACAGCAGGACCAGAGCGTTGCGATCCAGGGCTGCCTGGCGGCTATAGGCGGCATAGCTGGATTCTGCCTGTCGCAGGGCGACTTCCGCGCGGCGCAGGTCCAGTTGGGT
Source organism: Alcaligenes sp. NLF5-7 (assembly GCF_024266725.1). Classification (NCBI taxonomy): domain Bacteria; kingdom Pseudomonadati; phylum Pseudomonadota; class Betaproteobacteria; order Burkholderiales; family Alcaligenaceae; genus Alcaligenes; species Alcaligenes sp. NLF5-7. The sequence continues at coordinate 1,187,197 of NZ_CP100755.1, read as the reverse complement.
GGCATGGCCCAGTTCCTTTAACTGGCGACTTAATTCGTAGGAGCGCTGTTGCGTTGCCAGCGTGTCGCTGCTCAGGCGTAGTAGCTCCTGGTCGGCCCGCAACGTCAGATAGGTATTGGCCAGCTCGGTGATCAGGCTGGTTTGGGCCGCTACGCGAGTTTCATCCAGGGCCAGATAGTGGGCCAGTGCCTGTTCGTTCAGACTGCGGATGCGGCCCCATAGATCCAGCTCCCAGGCTGTGCTGACACCGCCCACCTCGTAGCGACGATTAAGCTGGCTGGTGCCAGTTGGATTTAGGTCGGCGGGAAGTCGCTCGGAGGCACCGCTGGCGGCCGCCTCCAGCTCTGGTAGCAGTTTGGCGCGTTGAATGCGATACAGCGCCTGTGCCGCTTCGACATTTAAGGCCGCTGTACGAAAGTCGCGGTTGTTTGCCAGTGAAATTTCTATCAGTTGCTGTAGTAGCGGGTCGCGGAAGAAGTCGCGCCAGCCTATTTCTGCAGCGATGACTGCAGCAGAGCTAGCCTCTTCGGTCATAAGGGGGGAAGCGGGATACGTGGCCTCGATAGGGGCTTCCGGCCGCTCGTACTTGGGAGCCAGCGTACAGCCTGTCAGTATCAATGCCAGGGCAAGGGGGCTGAGGCGTCGAACGCGGGGCAGAGAGGGGAAAATCATGTTCATGCTTGTCCTTGGCTTCATGCGTGTTGCTGGTCGTTGCGGTCAGGGGCCCGGCGCTGTTGGCGGCGCAGTGCCAGTTTGCGCACCAGCACGTAGAACACAGGGGTCAGTAGCAGGCCGAACAGGGTGACGCCCAACATGCCGGCGAACACGGCCACCCCCATGGCGTGGCGCATTTCTGCACCTGCTCCACTGGCCAGCATCAGGGGAACCACGCCAGCGATAAAGGCCAGAGAGGTCATCAAGATGGGGCGCAGCCGTAGCCGGGCGGCCTCCAGGACGGCCGTTAATGGGTCAGCTCCCGCCTCTTCCTGCGTGCGGGCAAACTCCACAATCAGAATGGCGTTTTTGGCGGCCAGCCCGACCAGTACTACAAAACCAATCTGCGTGAAGATGTTGTTGTCGCCACCGGATAGCCAGACACCACCTATGGCCGAGAGCAGGGCCATGGGGGCGATCAGCAAGACGGCAAAGGGCAGGGACCAGCTGTTGTATTGCGCGGCCAGAATCAGGAAGGCCAGCAGGACGGCCAGAGGGAATATGTACAGGGCGGAGTTGCCGGCCTGCTTTTCCTGATAGACCAGGTCTGTCCATTCGTAGACCATGCCTTCGGGCAAGGTTTCCCTAAGGATTTTTTCGATAGCGTCTGTGGCCTGTCCCGACGAGTAGCCAGGGGCTGGGCCGCCACTGATGTCGGCGGAAGGAAAGCCGTTGTAACGGATCACCCGGTCGGGGCCGGAGCCTTCGGTCAGGGTGATAAAGGCGTTCAAGGGAATCATGTCGCCTTTATTACTGCGTACTTTCAGCAGACCAATATCTTGAGCCTGGGCGCGAAATGGCGCGTCAGCCTGTGCCATGACGCGGTAAGTGCGCCCGAAGCGGTTGAAGTCGTTGACATACAGCGATCCCAGGTTGATCTGCAAGGTCTCGAATACGTCTGTCATGGAGACGCCCAGGGTCTTGGCTTTGACCCGATCAATCTCCACATCCAGCTGGGGCGCATTCGTTTGGAAACTGGCCAGCATATTGGCCAGCTCCGGGGCCTGCATGGCTTTGGCCATGATTTGCCCTTGTGCCTGCACCAGAGCTTCGAAGCCCAAACCATCTCTGTCTTCAATTTGCAGTTTGAAGCCACCCATGGCGCCTAGTCCGGGGACAGGTGGCGGTGGGAAAATCCCCAAAAATCCGTCAGGGATCTGGCTGAACTTGCCCATCAGCTTGCCGGCGATGGCGTTGGCAGAAAGCGAGGGGTCCTGACGTTCGTCAAAAGGCTTGAGCATGGCAAACATCAGAGCGGAATTGGGAACATTGACCGGCCCGTTGACGGACAGGCCTGGAAACGCGACCACACTTTCCACGCCCGGCTCGGACAGGGCAATGTTCGACATCTGCTTGACCACCGTTTCGGTGCGGTCCAGTGAGGCTCCGCTAGGAAGCTGAGCGATGCCCACCAGAAAGTACTTGTCCTGAGCGGGCACAAAGCCGTTGGGTACTTGGTGAAAACCCAGCCAGGTCAGACCCACAAAGCCGACATACAACACCAGAACAATCGCACTGCCACGGACTGCACGGCGCACTGTCCCTACGTAAGAGCCGGCAGCGCGGTCAAAGAAGCGGTTAAAGAGGCGGAAGAATCCGCCAAACAGGGTATCGATCAGCCGTGTCAGCCAGTCTGGACGTGTCTTGCTGTGATGGGGTTTTAGCAGGATGGCGGCCAGCGCGGGCGACAGGGTCAAGGAGTTGATGGCCGACAAAATGGTGGAAATCACGATCGTCAGGGCGAACTGTCGATAAAACTCGCCTTGCAGTCCGGATAGAAACGCGGAGGGGATAAAGACCGCTGCCAAAACGGATGTGATGGCAATAATCGGGCCGGTTACTTCATCCATGGCTTTGAAGGCCGCTTGCTTGGGCGACTCGCCCAGCGCCATGTGCCGTTCCACGTTCTCTACCACCACAATGGCATCGTCAACCACGATGCCGATGGACAAGACCAGCCCGAACAGCGAGAGCGTGTTCAGGGAGAAACCAAATATATGCATCAAGGCGAAGGTGCCCACCAGGGACACTGGCACGGCGACCAGTGGGATGATGGAAGCACGCCAGGTTTGCAGAAACAGGACAACCACAATCACCACCAGCAAGACGGCTTCCAGCAAGGTGATGGCCACGGATTGCAAGGAGGCCCGAACGAACACTGTCGGGTCATAGGCGATGCGGTATTCAATGTCTTGCGGAAAACCGCCTTGCAGTTCCTGCATCTTGGCGCGTACCGCATTGGAGACATCAATGGCATTGGCACCTGGGCTTTGAATGATTTGCAGGGCAGGGGCGGATTCGCCATTAAGCAAACTGCGCAGTGTGTAGCCATCGGCCCCCAAAGAGACTCGGGCTACATCGCGCAGACGGGTCACTTGTCCGTCCTCGCCCGTCTTGACCACAATCTCACCAAACTGTTCTTCCGTGGACAGGCGCCCCACGGTATTGACGGTGACTTGAAAGGCCGAGTCCGTATTGGGCTGTTGCCCCACCGAACCGGCAGCGACCTGCACGTTCTGTTCGCGCAAGGCCGCCACGATGTCGCTGGCTGTCAGCCCACGTGTTGCCACGCTGGACGGGTCCAGCCAGATGCGCATGGAGTATTCACCGGCTCCCCAAACCAGCACATCACCCACCCCAGGAAGGCGGGCCAGTTCGTCTCGTACCTGCCGGATGGCAAAGTTGGACAGATACAGCGAGTCGTAGCGTTTTTCCGGGGAGACCAGATGAACCACCATCAGCACATCTGGCGAGGTTTTCTGGGTGACAACGCCGATGCGTTGAACCTCCTCGGGCAGACGAGGCAGGGCGCGAGAAACCCGGTTCTGCACCTGGATCTGTGCCATGTCGGCATCCGTTCCCTGCTTGAAGGCGATGGTCAGGACCATCTGGCCGTCGGTCGCCATTTGGGAGTTCATGTACAGCATGTTCTCCACGCCGTTGATAGCTTGTTCCAGCGGCGCGGCCACCGTGTCGGCAATGACTTCTGGATTGGCACCTGGATACTTGGCCGTTACCTGCACGGTAGGGGGCGTGACTGCCGGATATTCGCTTAGCGGCAGTTGCCAGAAGGCCATGGAACCGGCGATCAGCATCAGCAAGGACAGCACGATGGCAAAGATGGGCCGGGCGATGAAAAAGTGAGGGAACTTCATGGCTGGGCCTCCGCGGGGTGGACCGCAGCGCTTGCTGTTTCACTGCTCGCCTGCATGGGAACGAGGCGGGCAGTGATGCTTATGCCGGGGCGTACCAAGCCTTTGATGATGACTTTTTCACCGGCTTGCAGACCGCTTTTAATGACACGTAAACCATCGACCATCGGTCCAGGTTCGACCACGCGGTATTGGGCTTGATTGTTCTGGTCTACAACCAGTACATATCTTTTCCCTTGATCAGTGCCCAAGGCCTGATCGTCAATCAAGATAGCGGCCTGTTCTGCCCCTGTAGCCAGTCTGACGCGTGCAAACAAACCGGGGGCCAGCATGCCGTCGGGATTGGGAATGACTGCGCGCGCCCGTACGGTTCCGGTGCTGCGATCAATCTGGTTTCCCACAAAGTCCAGTGTCCCCTGATATGGGAAGCTCTGATCTGTTGCCAGTCCAACGGAAACGGGTAGCCCGGAGGTGTTGTCATCCTTTTCGGGGCGGGTCTGGCGGATGGCTTTCAGGTAGGTGGCTTCGTCTATGTCGAAGTACGCATACAAAGGGTCTGTGGAGACGATGGTGGTCAACAGGCTGGCCTGATCAGTGGCGCCGCCATTGACCAGATTGCCTGCCGTGACCAGGACCCGGTCTACCCGACCCGAGATGGGCGAGCGGATATGGGTGTAGGACAGGTCCAGCTGCGCGGCGGCGACCGCTGCTTTGGCAACCTGGACCTGGGCTTGCTGGGCGTTGCGTATGGCCAGTGCATCATCGTATTGCTTGCGGGAAACGGCGCCGGTCTCGACCAGTTTCTGTACCCGGTTCAGATCGTCTTGCGCTTGTTTGGCCAGAACCTCGGACTGACGTAATTGCGCTGTGGCTGTATCCAGAGCCACTTGAAAGGGGCGCGGGTCTATATGAAATAAAGCCTCCCCTTTACGTACCAGACTGCCTTCCGGGACGCTGACCGCTTCGACCGCTCCACTTACGCGCGAACGTAGTTCTACCGATTGAGGGGCGGCAAGAAATCCGGTGAAATCCGTAGAGGGAAGAATGCTGCGCTCCAGAACTTGAGCAACAGGCACGCTGGGGCCTGCGGGTGCACTGGCGGCTTCTGGTGGCGGTTCTGCTGCCTTGTCTTTATGATCGGAACCATCGCGGGCAGCGTAGGCGGTTCCGATGGCGGCGATGGCGCTTGCCGCTAAAGCAAATTTGAATGTTCGACGCATGGCTGTATCCCTTTCTTGCAGCAGGGCTTCGGCCCTTCCGAAGCGTCTGTGCAAAGTTGTTAGCCAAGGCTAGGCATTACAACGATTGGAAGGTCAAGGTTTGTCTGCACACCTTGTTGAAGGTGTTGACTCTCCAATCGTTGGAAGCTTTAGCTTGTTCACAAGGCATTGAGAAATAAGCCTTTTGTGTCGTTAAACAACAACTTTGTGTGGAGTCGCCATGTCAAATACAAGAATGAGACAGCCAGATCCCTATTGGTCAACCAGAACCGGGCGGGAACTGAGAGCAATGCGTGGCCCGTGGGGCTATACGTGAAGGGGGCAGCAATGAGCAGCAAAACAATTCTTATCCGTCAGACCGGTCAGCAGATCGCCGCTCAGGAGGGGCAAAACATTTTGCAGGCCGCCTTGCAAAGCGGCCTGGCCTATCCGCATGGCTGTCGTCTGGGACGTTGTGGGGGCTGTAAAACCCGGCTGGTTGATGGGCAAATTGACCGGCTGGAGCACTCCCGCTTTGCCCTGACCGAGGAGCAGCAAGCCCGCGGTCTGATTCTGGCCTGCAGGGCGATCCCCTTAAGTGATGTGACCGTAGACTGGATTGGCACGGATGATGTACGGGGGCTGGCACCCTCGCGTAGCGTGACCGGCACGGTGTCCGAGTTGCGAGAACTGACGCACGATGTGCGCCTTGTGCGTATCCGTCTGGATGAGCCTGAGCCTCTGATGTTTTTTGCCGGTCAGTACGCGGATATCAAATTCGGACAGGCGCCCGTGCGCAGTTACTCCATGGCCAACCGCCCTGGTGCACCCGAGCTGGAGTTTCACATACGCCGTGTTCCCCGTGGGGTGACGTCTTCGTATGTGCACACCGTGCTTCAGCCGGGCGAGAAGCTCAGCCTGGACGTGCCTCGCGGCTCCTCCTATCTGCGCGAGGGACATGGCGGCCCTATCTTGTGCATTGCGGGAGGCACGGGCCTGGCCCCTATCAAATCGATTGTTGAAACGGCGTTGGCCTGTGGCATGAGCCAGCCCATTCATGTGTATTTTGGAGCGCGCGAACTGCGGGATTTATATGCTATTGATGACTTCCGGGCGCTGGAGCGCCAATACCCCAATCTGGCTTTTACTCCTGTCATCTCCGGGATACCGGCCACTCACTATCGCCGGGGGCTTGTCACCGATATCGTTGGCCACGATCAGCCTGATTTAAGCGGTTGGAAGGTTTATGTGGCGGGCTCGCCATCCATGGTGGATGCCACGATGGGCATGGTGCTCAAGCGCGGTTTGAAAGTGCAGGATTTGCATGTGGATGTATTTTTTACGCCATAGCGTTCTAGAGCCGGAGGCTTGGGCCACGCGGGCGCTTGACCTTCCTACCGTGGGAATCTTCACACTGTGTGTTGTCAGTGCTGGCAACACAGGCCTGGGCAGGCAGAAAAGACTGATGGGGCTTTGGACAAGGCCTGCCACCTTTTGCCATCACTGACACCCGACTTTCGAGTCCTTTCATTGAGCAAGGGGAGCAAGATGAATATTGGTGAAGCCTCCAAGGTATCCAAAGTGTCGGCCAAAATGATTCGTTATTACGAGCAGATTGGCCTTATCCCGGAAACCGAGCGCACTGCTGCGGGTTACCGGACGTATAGCCGAAAAGATGTGGAGCGCTTGCGCTTTATAAGACGTGCTCGCGATCTGGGATTTTCCATGGTAGCCATTGGTGATTTGCTGAGCCTGTGGCACGACCCGTCGCGTCAGAGTGCAGATGTAAAGCGGGTCGCGCAACAGCATCTGACTGAGCTGAGCAGCCGCATTAAAAACATGCAGGACATGGCCTTGGCGCTGGAAGCATCCATTGGTTGTTGTCCGGGTGATGAACAGCCTGACTGCTCGATTTTAAGTACGCTGGCGCAGGCAGAGGATCGTGATCCACAGCCCGATTTGCGAGCTGCTACGGTCTTGCGCCGTCCTGTTCGCCGAGGCATTCAGAGCGATGTACGCCTATAATCGGGCGCGTTCACTCAGGGGGCAAGTTTCATGCGGGACTTGGCCAGGCGAGTTCCCTGGTTGAGCGTTGAGGCGGATTCAATCCTCTACAAACCCGAAATACATCACCTTGATTACCATGCCCTCTTTACCTCCAGGCTTGACGCTGCGCCCTTTGAAAGAAACCGAACTGAATCTGTTGTGGTCTATAGACCGTAGTGAACGGATTGACGGTTTGTACGAGCTGCGCGATGGCGTCTTGCACAAGCAAGCGGCTGATATTGATTTGCAGGGTTGGCCGGAAGGTGACCCGGAGAAATATCACCCGGAACATGAGGACGCTTTTCATCGAGGCTCCTGGTTCATGGGCGTATTCAAGGGTGATAGCCTGCTGGCCGCCGTCGGCCTGGACAGCCTGCCCTTGGGACCACAGGGGGAGTGGCGTCAGTTGTTCTTTCTGCATGTCAGCCAGTCCTTGCGCGGGCAGGGGATGGGCGTATGGCTGCTGGATCAGGCCAAGAAGCAGGCTGTGAAGTGGGGCGCAAAGGCGGTCTATGCCTCGGCCACGCCTTCGGTGAATACGGTGGATTTTTATATGGCTCACGGCTTTGAAATCGCGCCAGAGCCAGACCCGCGTTTATTTGCGCTGGACCCGGAAGATATTCACCTGTTGTGCTTCGTGGCTTAAGAAATTGCTCACTTGTACGCCACTTAGCTGACTGGTGAGTCGACCGCTGGTGAGCTCACCTGAAAATACCGATGGCAGCATCTGCTTGTCATCAAATAAGGGCCTTGTCACACCACTCAGCTGCAACAAGGCCCTGTCATCAAATTCAGCTCTTCAGCTTAGAAATCCATCGTTGCTGACAACATGAAAGTCCGTGGTGCGCCCACACCCAGGCTGGTGAAGTGCGGCTTGGCCCAGTAGGCTTTGTTCGCTACGTTATTCACCGTCGCCCGCAAGGTCAGCGGACGGCCGGAGATCTTGGTGCGATAGCGTGCGCCCAGATCAAACACGGTATGGCCGGGGATGGACAGGGAGTTGTCCGCGCTCAGGTATTGCTTGGATGAGGTGGAGGCGTTGGCCATCACGGTCAGACCTTGCAAGTTGGGTACATCCCATTCCACGCCCAGCTTGGCTTGCCACTTGGGCAGGCCCGTGGCCTGGCGGCCCTCTTCAGCCGGGTTGGCGGCTTTGGTGATTTCCGGATCGGAGTAAGCCACGCCACCCATCAAGCGAACACCTTCCATGGGGGAGCCGAAAAAGCCCCATTCAATGCCCCGGTTGCGTTGCTCGCCACCAAAGGAGAACACGTTGGTAAATGGGTCGGTATAGCTGCCGGGGCGCTTGATTTCGTACAAGGCCAGGGTATGGGCAAAGTCACCCAGATCCAGCTTCAGGCCCACTTCCTTCTGCTTGGTTTTGAAGGGGGCAAAAACCTGACCTGCATTGGCGGCGGTGTTGGGAGCAATCGCGCCTTGGGACAAGCCTTCGATGTAGTTGGCGTAGACCGAGACTTGATCAGTGGCTTTCACCAGGAAAGCGACGGCGGGAGTGGTTGCGCTTTCCTTGTAGCGCTCGCCTGTACGCTGGCCGGTGGTGCCGTTAAAGCTCTCGTTGATCACTTGCTGACGGCGTGCGCCCAGTGTCACTTGTGCGCGGTCCTCGGCAAAGGACAGGGTGTCAGCAAAACCGATGCTCTTCAAGCGAGTTTTAGTGGTGCTGATCAGCGGAATATTGTTCGGCAAGGAAGGCTCTGGGCCCCAGACGGGATCGTAGATATTGGTTTCCCATGCGGTGGGCAGCAAGTTGCGAAAGCCGCTCAGGTCGTAGTCTTCGTTGTACTGCGTGGCGTTGATCGCGAATTGATGGCTGACCGGGCCGGTTTGCAGCTTACCCATCAGACCCACTTCAGCGGTTTTGCGCCGCATCTCGTCGGCCACGCCGCTGAAGTTGATCCGGAAGTCGCCTGCGTTATTGATCACCTGACCAGCGCCCATATTGGATCTGAATTTGGTACGGCTGATACCGGCGGCGGCGTAAGCGGTGAATTGATCGTTCAGATCGAACTCGCCACGGATCATGGCGCCTTTATCGGTGGTGTCGTAAAAAGCCCAAGGCGGGTTCCACGACACATCGGGTTTGGGTGGTTTGGGCAGTTCTACGCCGGGATTCAAGGTCAGGCCGCGCGTCAGGCCGTAGGCGCGGTCTTTGCTGTGAAACAGGTCGGCAGACAAGCGGACACGCTCACCGCGCCAGTCCAGGCCCAAAGAGGTCTGGGTAATTTTCTTGTCCTGGTCTTTGACGGCAATTTCACCATCGCGGTAGGCTGTGTTCAGGCGTACACCAAACTGCTTGTCCTCGCCAAATCGACGGCCCAGATCCACGTGGCCACCAAAGTGCGAGTCGGACATATAGCTGCCTGTGACGCGAAACAGGGGATCGTCGCCGGCGCGTTTGGTGACCAGGTTGACGGCGCCGCCTGCCGAGCCTTTGGGCGGCATACCGTTAAGCAGGGCCGAGGGGCCTTTCAGGACCTCGACGCGCTCGTAGGCTTCGGGCGAGTTGCGGTAGTAGCCGCCCATCCCGGCCAGACCGTTGACGGTGACATCACCCACATCGGAACGGAAGCCGCGGATGGAGTAGCTTTCGTTGCTCTCGCCTGCGATGCCGCTCATGAACACGCTGGGGTCGGTTTTGGCGATCACTTCGCTGATGTCACGCGCCTGTTGATCGGCTATGTATTGCTCGGTATAGCTGATGGTGTTGAAGGGTGTTTCCATGAAGTCTTTGGTGCCCAGCAAACCGACACGTCCGCCAGTGGCAACTTGTCCACCGGCGTAGCTCTCGACGGTCTTGTCGCGCTGGCCTTTGACGGTAACGGATGGCAGGGTGACGACTCCATCGGCCTGGGCAGCCGTACTGTTTTGTGCCTGCGCAGGCGAGGCCATCAAGGCCAGCGCGCTGGCTCCCAAACCCAGTATTAATGCTATTTGCACGGCGCTGAAAGTGCGGTCCAGGGCAAAGCCGGAGCGGCTGGAACTGCCGATTTTACGTATCGAGGGCGCAAACGTCCCATTGTGGCGTGGTGTGTACATGCCAGTTTCCTTTATGTGGCGGGGTGTGTTTCTTTGCTTTGATTAAGGCAAATAGAAATTGGATTGAGTCGCGTTACTGTCTATTTGCCCGTGTAAAAACCGTTAGATCATGGTTGTTGGTAGGCTTTGATCACGTCATCAATAATCAATTTCAGCGAGGTGACACTGGCGGCAGTTACGTACCAGGCTTCGGCATTGGCAAATACCACACGGCCGTTTTGCCAGGCTTTGGTTTCACGCAGCAGCGGGTTGCTCAGGCTGTCGGCGTTCAGGGCAGGGCGACGTTCCATTACGGCGGTACGGTCGATGATGTAAATGATGTCCGGATTGGCTTGCTGGATGAACTCGCTGGAAACAGGCTGTCCGTGCAGGCCGGTTTCTACTGTCGGGCTGGCAGGCTGTACGCCCAGCGCATTGAATACAAAACCGTAGCGGGACTGCACCCCGAAGGAGCTGAACGAGCCGTTGTTATGCAGAACAATCAGGGCTTTTTCAGGACGATCCTGGGTGATTTGTTTGGCCTGGGCGACTTTGGCATCCAGTTCGGCCACTTTTTGTTGGGCCAGCTCTTCTTTCTTGAAAATCGAGCCCAGAGTCAGCAGGTGATTCTTGATGACTTCAATGTGGTTGACCTGGCTATCGCGGTAATCCACGTCAAAGTGAATGGTGGGGGCGATCTGGCTCAGTTCCTTGTAGTGATTGGCTTGCAAGGAGGTGATCAGAATCAGGTCCGGTTTGGCGGCGTACACCTGTTCCACATTCGGTTGCACAATTGCGCCGGTGTCCTGGATTTCAGGGGCATTTTTATACTTGTCCAGGAATGCCGGGATGAAGTCTTTGGGCATGCCCACCACCGGGACACCCAAGGCATCCAGAAAATCCACTTCGTTCATGTCCAGCGCCACGACGCGTTGTGGCAGTTTTTCGATGCGTGTCGAGCCCAGCTTGTGTTCGACCACAATCGGTTCATAGCGGGCACTGGCCTGCGGGCTGACGGCGGCTTGCGGTGCCGGGGTTTCCGCCGCTGCCTGGGTCTTTTTCTCGCAGCCTTGCAAGGCAAAGCTGGCGGCCACAAACAGGGCTATCAGCCCGTATCTGTGTTTGGCGATCATGCTAGTTCTCCTGATGGGGTGAAGTAATTGCACAGGCGGCCACGCTCGCTGTGCGTAATCTCGAAATCCAGACCATAAAGTTCGGTCAGCCGTGCTTGCGTGATGACCTCTGACACCGGTCCTGCGCAGTACAAAGCACCGTTTTTCATGGCCACAATATGATCGGAATAGTTGGCGGCAAAGTTGATGTCATGTACCACCAGAATCACGGTACGGCCGTACTCGTCACAGAGCCGACGCAAGGCGCGCATGATCTGAACGGCGTGCTTGATGTCCAGATTGTTCAGCGGCTCATCCAGCAGCAAATAATCGGTTTGCTGGGCAATGGTCATGGCCAGAAAAGCCATCTGTCGCTGACCGCCGCTCAACTCGTCCAGATAGGACTGGCGCAAGGGTTCCAGCGACAGAAACTGAATAGCGTCGGAGATGGCTTGTTGATCTTCATCCGTCAGCACGCCCCGGCTATAGGGGAAGCGGCCAAAGGCGACCAGTTCTTCCACGGTCAGGCGCAAATTGAAATCAGGAGATTGGCGCAAGGTGGCTACCCGGCGCGCATAGTCGGCAATACGTATATCCGCAATGTTGCGGCCGTCCAGCTGGATCCGGCCTTCGTCGGTCTCCAGCAAGCGGGCGATACTCATCAGCAAGGTGGTTTTGCCGGCACCATTGGGGCCGATCAGGGAGCTGAGCTGTCCGGCGGGGAACTGTGTGCTGACCTTGGAAAGCACGGTCTTCTTCTTGTAGTGTTTGGAGAGCTGATTGATCGTAATCATGCAGTGCCTCGGGTACGAACCATCAGTCCCAGAAAGTACGCGCCACACACCAGGTTGACGAGTATCCCGACGGTCGTGCGGTAATTGAAAATGTGTTCCACCGCTATCTGTGCCAGCAAAAACATGACGATGGCGATGGCGCAGCCTAGCGGCAGCGTGATTCGGTGTCGGAAGCTGCGGGCCAGCGCATAGCTGGTGTTGGCTACAAAAATCCCCATGAAGGCAGTGGGCCCGAGCAGGCTGGTGGAAATAGCCACCAGGGCAGCAATCAGTGCCAGCTGGATGCGCACGGTACGGCGATAGTCGACACCTAAAGAAATGGCTTGTTCGCGGCCCAAAGACAGCACGTCCAGCGTGGGCAAGCTGCGCAGGCTGCCCAGGCAAATGCTCCCCACCAGAAGGGCGGAAACCAGCAGTTGCAAAGGCTCGGCCCGGTTAAAGGACGTTTGGCTAAAACCCAGCAAAATGGAGAACTCGCCGGGGCTGATCTTTAGCTGCACAAACTGTGCGAAGGTGCTGATGATCATGGTCAGTACCAGCCCCATCAGCAGCAGGAAATACACATTGTTCTTGCCCTGGCGAAACAGCCAGTGATGGATTGCCAGCGAGTAGGCCAGCATCAGCACAATGGACAGCACCACATTGCCATTGGCGCCCAGCATCACCAGACTTTGTGTGCCCAGCAGCAAAATCAGCAGGGACTGGAACAGCAGGTAAACCGCTTCGTATCCCATGATGGCGGGCGTCAGAATCCGGTTGCCGGTCATGGTCTGGAAAATAATCGAGGACCAGGCAATGCAGATGCCGCCAATCACCATAGCCGCCAAACGGTTCAGGCGTTTGGGGATGATGTAGTCGAAGTCCAGGCCGGAGCGATAGAACACAAAGCTCAGTGCCAGCACCAGCAATAGTATCCAGACCAGATGTTGCCGTTTCATCGGTTCCTCCAGAAGATCAGGAACAGAAACAGCAGGCCACCCACGCCACCTGCGGTCAGGCCAATAGGGACTTCAAACGGGTAGATAATGAGGCGGCCCAGGATGTCGCAAGCCAGCAGCAGGCTGGCACCACCCAGCGCCACAATGGGCAAGGTGCGAGCCAGATTGTCACCATAGCGCAGCGCCACCAGATTGGGGATGACCAGGCCGATAAAGGGAATGGCCCCTACGGTAATAACAGTGGCCGAGACGGTAACCGCGACCAGTATCAAACCCAGGGCCACGGTGGCGGAATAGTTCAGGCCCAGGCTGGTGGCCATGCCTTCGCCCATGCCCAGCACTGTGAAGCGATGCGCATACAGATAGGTGAGCAACACAATGGGCAGGATCAAATAAATGATTTCGTAATTGCCCTGCACGATCTTGGAAAAGTCGCCCAGCATCCAGCCCTGCATGCTTTGCAAAATCTGATGGTGGTAGGCATAGAACTCGGCAATGGCGCTAAGCACACCCCCATACATCAAGCCAATCACCGGCACCAGCACGGTGTTCTTGAAGCGGATGCGGCGTACCACAGCGATGAAGATCAGGCTGGAGGCAAAGCAGAACAAGAGGGCAAACAGCAGCTTGCCCAATGTGCCGCTGGTGGGGGCCAGAGTCAGGGCGATCAGAATGCCCAGCTTGGCGGCATCCAGCCCGCCCGAGGTGGCCGGTTCCACAAATTTATTGCGCACAATGTGCTGCAAGATCACCCCGCAGACAGACAGGCCTATACCACTCAAGACCAGCGCCGCCAGACGGGGCAGGCGGCTGGCGCTCAGTGTCAGCCAGGCATCGCCTGAAAAACTCCATAATTGTGCCCAGCTGATTTGCCGTGCACCTATCAGCAAAGACAGGCTGCACAAGATCAGAAACACCAGCACAAAAGATCTAGCTCGCATCACACACCGTTATTCTGGGCTGCGGTGGCAATACGCCATCCTTTGGCGGCATGACGCTGGTTCAGGAAGTGGGCATAACGGCCTTGGGTTTCGCGCAGTTGGGCCGGCGGGCCTTGCTCGATAATCTGGCCGTTTTCCAGCACCACGATTTGATCGGCCATGGCTACGGTAGAGAGCTGATGAGCAATCACGAGCAGGGTACGCTTGCCACGCAGACGGGCCAAAGCCTGGGCAATGGCTGCCTGGTTTTCGGCATCCAGTGCGGCAGTGGCTTCGTCCACCAGCAAAATGGGGGCGTTCTTGAGCAGAGCGCGCGCAATGGCGATGCGTTGACGCTCGCCCCCGGACAGGCGGGCCCCGCCTTCGCCCACCGTTGTGTTCAGACCTTCTGGCAAGCGCGCGATGATTTCGCTGACACCGGCTTGTTCTACCGCTTCCATCAACTCGGCCTGGCTGGCATCCGGTTTGCCCAGGCGTATGTTCTCGGCAATGCTGCCTGCAAACAGATAGTCGTCCTGGAAAATCTGGCTGATTTGTGTGGCCAGTACAGGGCTGCCGATCTGGCGTACATCCACGCCTCCAATGGAGACACTGCCCTGGCTGACATCAAAGAAGCGGGCAATCAGACGAGCCAGTGTGGTTTTGCCTGAGCCGGATTCCCCGATCAAGGCCACCATGCTGCCAGGTGCAATGTTCAGGCTGACGCCATTCAGTACATTGGGCTTGTCGGCGGCATAGCGGAAATGCACATTGTTCAGCACAATCGAGCCGTCGCTTGGAGTTTGGGGCGAAGCGGGTTCGGGCAGGGGCTGAACGGCAAACAGTTCTTGAATCGCATCAAGTTGGCCGCGTGCACCGCGCAGCACTTCACCGTAGCTGGCCACTTCCAGCAAGGAGTCGATATAGCGTGCGCTCAGCAGCAAGGACACGATGACGGCGATGACTTCTGCACTGCTTAGGCCCAGACCCGTATGGCTGTTTAGCCAAAGCGTGGCGGCAATCAGCAAGGCCGCAAAGGCTGCTTGTACGGCCCAGGCATTGAGTACCGCCGAGGCCGTGGATTGCCAGATCAGTTTCTTGCCCGCCTGGTGCTGGCGCTCAATCGCTTCTTCCAGCAGACGGGTGCCACCGCCTTCGCCATTGAAGGCACGCAGCACGGATTGGGCCTGGGCAAACTCCACCACGCGCTGGCTGGCATGGGCGAAGTGGGCCTGGAAGGCATCATCAGCCTTGCGTCCCAAATGGGCGGTCAGTGCCAGAACACCCGCCAGCAAAGGCAACGCGATCAGGGCAATCAAACCCAGCGGCCAATGCAGGATGAACAGCGCCACGACCAGCACAAGCGGCGTCACAACTCCGGCGATCAGCGGGGTGAAGACGTGTGCAGGCAATTGGGCCACCGACATCATGCCTTGAGTGACGATGTGCCCAAGCCGCGCGGTGTTTTGAGCGGAGAACCAGCCTACGGGCAGTTGGGCGATATGTTCGCCCAGACGATGCCGGCCACCTTGCAGGATGGCGGCCCCAACATTTACACCAGCCTGCTCCACATGGCGGCGCCAAGCCCAGCAGATAGCCACGCCAAGCAGCAGGATCAGCAACCAGCCGCCTGCTTGTTTGGGTTCGCCATTGAGCAGATGAGTGAAAACGGGGACCAAGGTAGTCATGGTCAGGCCGCACAGCAGGCCGTATAAGACAGCCATCCAGCTATAGCGGCGGAAAATGGGGGCATCCGTACCCAGCAACTGAATCAGGGTCTTTAGCATGATGTGTCCTTGGAACGGTTGTCGTAGCCACCCAGGGTCCAGAGCCGTGCGTAACGGCCTTGTTCAGCCAGCAGGCTGGTGTGACTGCCTTGCTCCACAATCGCGCCGTCTTCCAGCACCAGAATGCGATCCGCGTGCATGATGGTGTCCAGGCGGTGAGCAATGACCAGCAAGGTGCGGCCTTGGGCAAAGCGTGACAGAGCATCTTGAATAGCCACTTCATTGCTGGCATCGGCAGCGGCGGTGGCTTCGTCCAGCACCAGAATGGGTGGGTCCAGCAGGACAGCGCGCGCAATGCTGACGCGCTGACGCTCGCCGCCCGAGAGTTGGGCGTCTTCACCCACGACAGAGTCGTAGCCACGAGGCAGGGTCAAGATACGGTCGTGAATATTGGCGGCGCGAGCGGCATCTTCAATCTCTTGCTGACTGGCCGAGGGGCGGCCCAGCGCAATGTTCTCGCGCACGCTGGCATTGATCAGGCGCACCTCTTGCAGCACAAAGCCAACGCGGCGGTAAAGTTCGGTGGATTCAATCTGGCGCAGATCGGCACCGCCCAGGGTGATGCGGCCCTCGCTGGGGTCAAAAAAGCGCAGTAGCAGGCGGGCGATGGTGGATTTTCCAGAACCGGAAGAGCCCACAATCGCGGTGACTGTGCCTGGCTCCAGGGTGAAGCTGATATTGCTAAGTGCCAGATGGCCTTCGCCGTAGGCATAGCTGACGTTTTCGACTCGCACTTCGTGATTTGCTGGGACTTGTTGCTGATCAGTGCTCAGCGGTTCCAGTACGGGTGTTTTCATCAAAGCTTGTAGGCGCTGTGCGGCACCCGTTGCGCCACCCAGATCGTGCAGCAGGGTATGCAGCAAGAGCAGGGGGGCGCAAATGCCGGGAGCCACCAGGGCGAAGGGCAGAATGTCTACCGGGGCAATCCAGTTCAAATAGCTGAAGAGGGCACCGAAGATCAGCACGACACCTAGAACCGTGACTGGAGCGATCATGGCATGGGCGTGAGCCATGCGGGCCACCAAAGGGCGGGCAAAGTTCAGAAAGGCGTTGGCAAAGCCATCCACGGCCTTGCTATAGCCGCCATGTGCCTGCCCATTGGAACCAAAGGCCTTGACCACGGGAATGCCGCTGACAAATTCCACGGTGGCACTATTCAAGCGGCCCAGCTTTTCGACAAAGCCCTGCATGTTCGCGCTGCTGGCTTTCATGGCGTGGCGCAGGAACAGGAAAAAACCGGGGAAGGGCAGCAAAGCCACGATGGCCATACGCCAGTCCATGACGAACAGGTACAGCACCGAGATCGCAATAGCACCGACGGCGCGGCCGACCGAGGTGTAAAAGTGTGCGGTCAGGCTGTGCAGGGTGGCGATGTCATCCTGCATGGCTTGTTTCACTTCGCCTGAAGCCTGGCCGGTAAACCAGCCTAGGGGCACCTTGGCTAACCTCTGGGCGGCACTCAGACGCAGACCGCGTGTCAGCTGATTGTCGGCCAGGTGGGCCAGCAGCTCGCCTGCCGAGATCAGGGCCAGGCCTGCAAACATGCTGATGATGCTCAATAGCACCGTCCAGCCTATATCGCCTTGCAGCTCGCCAGACAGGGTATTGCCCAAAGTCAGCTTGGCGATATGGGCGATTCCGGCCAAAGGCACCAGGGTCAGCATTGAACCCAAGGCCGCCAGAACGGCGGCAACAATCAGACGTGAGCGTATGGAGCTGAGGATCTGGCTGATTGGGCCAGGCTCTTTACGCACGTCCGTAGCAGTTTCACGAGTGGTCATGAGCGGTGGTAAGTATCTAAAAAGCCGGAGAATTCGGCTCTTCAATATAAGGTATTGAGAATCATTATCGATAATGTAATCTAAATTTTGAATTAGTGGAACCTATTAAACTAAATAGGAAAGGCGGCAGAATATTTTTGTGTTCTGTTTGTCACAATGCACAAAAAAACAGGCCCACCAAGTCGAGCTTGGGGGCCTGCTGGTCTGCATGACGGACGGTTTATTGAAGGGGCGGACCGCGCTGCAAGCAAGGGAATGGCTTGCAGCCCGTGAGTGCCTTCAAGAAAAAGGGGGCTAGTCGTGTTTGCCGCCGCAGCACACACTCCACCATTTGCGGCGCGAGGTGTGGCCGATGCCAGGGTTGAAGGTGTTGGTCGGGTCCAGTTCGCGGTAGAAGCCGGCCAGGGCAGGTTTGGCGATGTAGAGGTGGCCGACATTGTGCTCGGCCGGGTATTCGGCACGGCGTTCATCCAGCAACTTCCACATGCGGTGTTCCATATCCAGAGGAACCACGCCTTTTTTGACGATGTAGTCCTGGTGGAATACGTGGCACAGGAAGTGACCGTAATAGAGCTTGTGGACGATGTCTTTTTCCATATCGTCCGGCAGTTGCTCCACCCATTCCTTGTCATTACGGCGCAAGGCAATGTCCAGCGCCACAATATCTTCCACGCTGTCGGGGTGCGCCTCGCGGTAGCGGATGGCGGCACCGGCAATGGCAAAGCGGTGCAGAAAGGCTTTGCGACCTTCTTCGGCATCGCACTCGAAATAGGCACCTTGCTGGCTGCCTTCAAATTGCTGGCTCAGAAAATCGCGCGTGGCCTGCGCGGTGTCGTTGGAGACGCGCAGCAACAGGTGATGCTCGAAGCGGTCGCGCCATTCACGCATGCGCGGCGGCAGGTGGCTGGGCAGGCGGTTCATGATGGCCTGGATCACGCGATCAGTGACGCCGCGCCAGCCAAAGCGCTCAAAAAAGCCATCCACACGGCTTTTCATGGCAAAGGCGGATGGCACTTTGGCGGTACCAAAACGGTCGATCAGCAAGAAGGTGTCTTTGCCGTATTGCTCGCCAATATCGTAGGCGGTGCGATGGATGTACTCGCCCGCAATGGGCAGGCGGGGCAGTTCCGTCAGCAGATGGCGGCGCACAGCCGTGAGCTCGTCCGGGTCATTGGTGCCAATGTAGAAAACAGTACTGGCTTCTTTGGGAAAGGTATCCAGACGCACGGCAAAAATGCACAGCTTGCCGGCCGAGCCGGAGGCTTCGTACAGGCGTGAAGGGTCGGCATTGAAACGGGCCGGGGTCTGGGCATCCACATCGCGCACATCGTCGGCGTAGCGTGGGTCGCTGGCCTTGCGTTCCGGATCGTTGATGATATCCGCAACACTGTATTTGCCTTGCTCCAGGCGGCTCAGAATTTCTTCCGGGGTATCTCCCAGATTGATGCCCAGGTGATTGACCAGTTGCAGGGTGCCATCGTCCAGCACTTGCGCGTACAGCGTCAATTCCGTGTAGGCCGGGCCGCGTCGTACCAGCGCACCGCCTGAGTTATTGCAAACACCGCCCAGCACAGAGGCGCCGATACATGAGGAGCCAATCACCGAGTGGGGCTCACGCTCCAGCGGGGCCAGGGTCTGTTCCAGACGGTCCAGCGTGGCACCGGGCAGGCAGACAACTTGCTGGCCATCGTTGATGACTTGTATGCCTTGCAGACGCATGGTGTTCATCAGCACGATGTCGCGGTCGTAGTCGTCCCCGTCGGGGGTGGAGCCGCCCGTCAGGCCGGTGTTGGCTGCCTGCATGATCACGATGCAATCGGCAGCGACAGCGGCTTGCAGGCTGCGCCATTGTTCCAGCAGCGTTCCGGGCCGCACAACGGCCAATACCTTGCCTTCACCCGTGCGATGGCCCTTGCGGTAACGACGCGTACTGCGGTCGTCCGTCAGGACGTGAGGGTTGCCGACAATAGAGCGCAGTTGCTGCAACAAATCCGCAGCGCTGGTGGAAACTGACATGGTCAAGACTCCTGTACAAGCAGGTCAGAGGTGATCTGGGAAATGCTGCTGACACTGGTCAGTGTCATGGCGACCCGAATTTCTTTTTCAATCAGGCCCAGCAGGTGGTCCACGCCGGATTGCCCGGCGGCGGCCAAGGCATAGATGTAGGCGCGGCCCAGCATGGCAGCGTCGGCACCCAGCGCAATCATGCGCACCACGTCCAGGCCACTGCGGATACCCGAATCTGCCAGAATCTTGATCTGGCCTTTGACGGCATCGGCAATGGCAGGCAGCGCGCGTGCCGAGGACAAGACGCCGTCAAGCTGACGGCCGCCGTGATTCGAGACGATGATGCCATCGGCACCAAAGCGCACGGCATCGCGGGCGTCATCGGGGTCCAGAATGCCTTTGATCAGCATGGGGCCTTTCCAGAATTCGCGTATCCACTCCAGATCCTTCCAGGAAATCGAGGGGTCAAAGTTCGCGCCCAGATAACCCATATAGTCTTCCAGACCCGTAGGCTTGCCCAGGTAGCGCGAGATATTGCCCAGATCGTGCGGGCGACCCAGCAGACCAACATCCCAGGCCCAGCGCGGGTGCATGACAGCCTGTGCATAGCGACGCAGGGCGGCGTTCGGGCCGCTCATGCCCGAATGCGCATCGCGGTAACGAGCGCCGGGTACGGGCATGTCCACGGTAAAGACCAGGGTGCTGCAGCCAGCAGCTTGCGCGCGTTCCAGTGCATTGCGCATGAAGCCACGGTCCTTCAACACATACAGCTGAAACCACATGGGCCGCTTCAGGCGCGGGGCAACTTCCTCGATCGGGCAGACTGACACGCTCGACATGGTGAAGGGAATGCCATGTGCATCGGCTGCCTGGGCAGCCTGGACTTCACCTCGACGCGCGTACATGCCTGTCAGACCTACCGGGGACAGGGCCACCGGAATGGACAGTTTTTCACCAAACAGCTCAATGCTGGTATCGAGCTGGCTCATGTCCTTCAGGACACGCTGGCGCAGGGCGACATTGGCCAGATCGTCCACATTGCGGCGCAGCGTGTGCTCGGCGTAGGCACCGCCGTCAATGTAGTGGAACAGGAAAGGAGGCAGTCGTTTTTGGGCGGCACGCCGGTAGTCGGTCGAGGAGGAAATAATCATGGCAGAGTCGGGTCGGATAAGACGGAAGGAGGGGTTTGCAGGCGCGCGGCACGTTCGCGGCGTGCAAGGTCTTCGTCAGCCTGAAGAAGGGTGTTGCGTACGTAGCCCAGGTGGTCGTTCACAACGTGGCGTGCTTGAGCGGGATCGCCATCGACAATGGCTTTGACCAGGGCTTCGTGTTGCGCCGTCAGATTGACAATGGTCTCGGGGGAGTCATGCACGAACATGATGATGTCCCGGTTTTGCGTCACGCTGCTGAGCACCAGATCAAACAGGCCCCGCATGACCTGAACCAGCACCAGATTGTGCGAGGCTTCGGCCACGGCCAGGTGAAACTGGGCATCGGCGCGGGCGGACTGCACGGTATCGCCGCTTTGCTGGTAGCGAATCATTTGCTCGAAGCATTGCAGGATCTTGTCCTTGTCTTCGGGCGAGGCACGCAGGGCGGCGTGCCAGGTGGTACTGCTCTCCAGAGCAATGCGCGCTTCCAGCACGTCGTAACGGTACTGGGGATCAGACAGCATCAGGGCGGCCAGCGGGTCTACCGAGCGCTGGGTCCATTGGGGCGTTTGGGAGGCCAGGTAAGTGCCTGAACCTACCTGACTGCGCAAAATGCCCTGGCTGTTCAGTTGCTGAATAGCCTCGCGCAGCGATGCACGCGACACATTCAATTGAGCTGCCAACGTACGCTCGGCAGGCAGTCTTTGCCCGGCCTTGAAATCGCTGGATTGAATCAGCGCCAGCAATTGTTGGGCAACGTGATCAGAGAGGCGCATAGTTCTTGAGATACCGGAAAAATAAATCTGCAAGGCACGCGTCTACGCGCCTTGCAGATGAAGGATGAGGGCGGGCCCTTAGGGAATCATCCAAGGTAACACATAGGCTTGCAGGGTAGTCAGCAGGCCAATCAGAACCGCAAAGATCAAGCTGTGTTTCACGGTAAAGCGGAACAGATCGGATTCTTTGCCGGCCAGACCCACTGCCGCGCAGGCAATGGCGATCGACTGGGGCGAGATCATCTTGCCGGTCACACCACCTGTGGTGTTGGCGGCCACCATCAGCACTTCAGGCAGACCCAGCTGCTGTGCCGTGGTTGCCTGCAAGGCACCAAACAAGGCGTTGGCAGAGGTGTCGGAACCAGTCAGGAACACACCAATCCAGCCCAGGAATGGCGAGAAGAAGGTGAAGGCTTTGCCGGTGTGAGCCAAGGCCAGCGCCAAAGTTGCGGACAGGCCGGAGTAGTTGGCGATAAAGGCAAAGGCCAGCACCATGCCAATCGAGTAGATCGGTACAGCCAGTTCCTTGAAGGTTTCGCCCAAGGTTTCCACCGCTTTTGCGGGTTTCATGCGCAAAAAGAGGATAGTCAGCAAGGCGGCAATCAGAATGGCGGTGCCGGTGGCAGAGAGCCAGTTAAAGGAGTAGACCGCGCCATACGGAGTGGCCGAGGCCACGACGGGTGGGGCCTTGTCGACCAGATTGTGCAGGAAGGGCACAGGAATATTCACGATGGTCGACGCCAGCGGGCCATTGGCAGCAAACAAGGCTTTGAAAGGCTGCACACTCCAGATCGTGACCATGGCGGTCAGGATGATGAAGGGCGACCATGCTTTGATGATGCGGCCAGTGCTCAGCACGGTAGGGGCCTGATCGGCCAGATTGTCCTGGGCAGGCGAGCCTTCTTGTGTTTCAAAACGGAAGATACGCTTGGGTTGCCACACTTTCAGGAACAGGGTCAGCACAACCAGGGAAACCAGAGCCGAGGTAATGTCCGGCAGCTCGGGGCCAATGTAGTTGGCGGTCAGGAACTGCACCAGCGCGAAGGAGCCGCCACCGACCAGCACGGCAGGCCAGGTTTCCTTGATACCGCGCCAGCCGTCCATGATGGCCATCAGCCAGAACAGCACGAGCACCGTCATGAAAGGCAGTTGGCGACCAGCCATCTGGCCGATTTCAAAGGGATCAATACCCGATACCTGACCGGCCACGATGATAGGAATACCCATGGCACCGAATGCCACCGGGGCGGTATTGGCAATCAGACACAGACCGGCCGCGTACAAGGGGCGGAAACCCAGGCCAGCCAGCAAGGCGGCAGTAATGGCAACGGGCGCACCAAAACCGGCTGCCCCTTCCAGGAAGGCGCCAAAGCAAAAGCCCACCAGGATCAGTTGCAGGCGCTGGTCAGGCGTGACGGACAGGATGGAGGCGCGAATGATGTCGAACTGACCGGTCTTGACCGAAATCTTGTACAGAAAAACGGCGGCCACAATGATCCAGGCGATCGGCCACAGCCCATAGAAAAAGCCATACACCACCGAGGCCAGCGCAGTGGAAACCGGCATGCGATAGAAAAACAGGGCAACGCCCAGGGCCAGCAAGACGGTAATCGTCCCTGCCATATACCCCTTCATGCGCAACTTGGTCAGGGCCAGGAAAAAAAAGATGATCGGAATAAGGGCGATCAGTGCCGACAGCCAGATATTGCCGGTGGGATCGTATTGCTGCAGCCACGCTTGTTGCATGTTGTTCTATCTCCGCAGGAGCAAATGGGAGGCGCTTGTATCGCAAGCGAGCCTGAAGGTCGTTAAATTGGTCTGACCATTTCTTGAGATCGTCAAGAACAGAGCGCATTGTATAGAAAGGATTATTTTATTGAATCTAAGTGTTTACCCTAACGATTCAAGAATAAACAATTTTTTATCCAATTAATTGGTCAGACCAATTTTGGTCAAAAACCAGAAATAAGAGGTGGAACGGGCAGGGGCTGTCACACGGTTTTCAGGCGTGAAAAGTCTCTGTTCCTGACTATTTTTGCCAGGATGGGGCGGGAGGAATCGGGTTACGCTGTTGCTCGTTCAGGTCGATGTCTTGCGACTTCATCAGCGGGAACACTCGCTTTGCAAAAAATGATATTGAGAATCATTATCGTGGATGTAAACTAGGCTTCTAATTAGTAGAGTTTCATAAATTAAATAAGAGGCAGTGGCAGGTACTAGCACGCTGCTGCCATCAAAAGGGTCAACATAGATATGCCAACCCCTCAGGCGCCCGCGCCACGCGGACGTCCTCCCACCATCACCCGAGCACGGATTGCCGACGCTGGCATTCAGATTGGCCTGCCCAACATCACCTTTGTGGGGGTAGCGGCCGCTTTGGGTGTCAGCCAGATGGCGCTGTACAAGCATGTGGGCAATCTGGAAGGGCTTAAACAACTGGTGGCCGAAGAAATTTTCAGCCGCTGGCAAGTGCCTCGGGCCACGATTCCGGTTCAAGACAGCCTGGAGGACTATCTGCAGCTGTTCAGTGCGGCGACACAGGCTTTTGTGAAAGCCAATCCTGGTATCACGCCCTATGTGATACGCAGGCTGGTGGCGACTCCTTCCATGCTGGACAAGATCCGGGAGCATCAAGAGCACATTGCCCAGGCTTATGGCGTGTCCTTCGAGCGCTCGCGTTACTTGATGGGAACGGTGGCCTTTCATTGCCTGGCGGTTGCCGATACGGTCTATGCCGTGGCTGGCCGGGAGCCACGTGCAGCCGTGGAACGGGTCGTGGAGGAGGTCGAGATGGAGGGCATACTGCAATTGGGCATGACAGCCCTCATTCAAGGAGCTTTAGCAATGAGTGAGCAAGACATTTCTCCTGACTTTTCTACCCAGTTTCTGGATACATCCGCTTTGCCGATAGCAAGGGTGCGCGAGTTCCCCTTGACCCTGGAGCTGGCCACGCAATGGCTGGACGATATGGAAACCCTGATCAAGGCCGAAAAAGAGTTCGTTCTGGTCTACGAAAGCCTGCCCGATCCTTCCACTCCCGGCGACCCGGAAGGGCGCAAGAAAGCGGTGTTGTGGTTAAAGGCACATCGTGAAGGCTTCGGTCGTTATTGCCGCGGGATTGTGATGATGTGCGATGACCCTGCCAATCTGCCTGCCCTGCAGGAGATGGTGGGGCCTTTGGAAAAGGTTTATCGGGTACCTGGGGGTGTGGCCTCCAGCCCCGACGAGCTGCGCGCTTTCATCCAGCAGTGGGTGACAGCAAGTTAGGACATAACTGACAGTAGTCCATCGCCTGATAGCGCTTTGCTTCAGGTTTCAAAGCCGCTGCGTCTCCGGGTTGAGAGGCAGCGGCTTTGTTATGGACAATCTTTTGCTGAACTGTACGTGTTTTCCCGTCTAGTATCGGTTTTCCTTTGGCATGACAATAAAAACATTGTCATAACAATAAGCATTGGTCACAGGAGCAAGTACGTGAAAGATCCACATTGTCATTCCAGTAGCATCCTGGTGGAGCGCCCGGCTAAGGTCGCTTTTGAGATCATGTCCGATGGCATCTTGCAAGGTCAGTGGGCCTGGGGCAGTGCGAATCGCAGCGAAGTGGAACCGGGTCTGTTCATGGGGACCTCGGTCTTTAGCGGCCAGGAAACCTATGTGCGCTTGAATGTGGATGCAGACCGCTTTCAGGTGGATTACGAGGTGGGCGCCAGCAAGGAGGCGATGCAGTTTCGTAATATGTCGCGCGTTATTCCAGGCGAGGTGCTCAAGCTGGGCGCAGACAAATGTGTAGTGAGCTTGCTGACCTGGCGTTTGGCTACACAAAGCGATGCGGCATGGGAGCAGATTTCCTGTGTCCATGAGGCCGAGATGTTTCTGATCAAGGGCCTGCTGGAACGCGAATAAGAAGACGGCTTACTGGCAGGGGAACCAACGATTTTCTGTTGATACCGCAGGTGGAACACAACACGTAGGGAGAGCCAGCAGCAGAGCGTCATCAACAGGGATGAGATAAAAAAGTGAGTACAAAACCACTGTATGAGCAGCTTGCTGACAAGCTGACCCGCTATATCCAGGACGGTCGCTTGAAGCCCGGCGACCGCTTGCCTACAGAGGCCGAGCTAGGGGGGATGTTCGGCGTCAGCCGCATCACCGTGCGTCAGGGCCTGGCGATCTTGACGCGCAATGGCTTGATCGAGCGTTTTCCCAGCCGAGGCTCCTTTGTGCTGGAACGCAAGAACACCGGCTCCTGGGAGCTGAGTTCCATCAATGACCTGGTGCAGTTGGGCAAAGACACCACCACTCAGATTGCCAGTTGGGGGCTGGTCACCCCTCCGGCAGATATTGCTGAGTTTTTCGCTTCCGATGAGCCGGTTTATAAGCTGCAAGCGGTGCGCTACAGGTCAGCGGTGCCCCTTTATTTTGCTGAGAACTACTTGCTACGCTCGATAGGAGAACGTATCGAGCAACAGGCTCTGGAAACACACACCATGGTGGAGATGCTGACTGGCGTGCTGAATGTGCCCATTAAGCATGCGCAAGAAGAGATCAGCATGGCCAATGCGTCGGCAGACATGGCCAAGCAGCTCTGGATCAAGGAGAACCAGGCCGTGATTGTGCAGCGTATTGATCTGTTCAATACCGATAACAAACCGGTGCAAAGCGGCAAGGGCTGGTGGCGCAGCGAGCATTTCAAGCGACGCTTCAAACTGAACTACGACTAAGTCCGGGGTCTGGCACCTGGCCAGACCTTGCCGGTAGCCGGTTTACACAGGCAAGCGTTGCCCCTTGGCCTTGATGCAAGACAGCACGATCTGCGAATGGATCTTGGTGACGCCGCGCAGTGTGTTGAGCTTGTGAATGACAAAATTGGAAAAAGTCTCGAAGTTGCGCGTGCGTATGTGCAGCATGTAGTTTGCCTGCCCGGTCACGATGTAGGCATGGAGCACTTCATCCATGGTAGCCAGTGCTTTGCTCAGGTACTGATGCTCGCTCTCGTTGAGCTGCCCGATATTCACTTCCACAAAGGCTTCAATGGCAAAGCCCAGTTTGCCTGCGCTCAAGTTGGCGCTGTAGTTTTCGATGAAGCCTTCCTGCTCCAGAATCTTTACGCGCCGGTGGCAGGAGGAGGGCGAAAGGGCTACCAGGTCAGCTAGTTCCTGGTTGCTGAGCCTGCCGTTGTCCTGTAAAAGACGCAGGATTTTCAGGTCTGTCTCATCTAGTCTCATATTTTAGAATTTTCTATGAAAAAGGTTTTTAAAAACCGAATTTTCTTCCAGTATTAATCGTAATCTTCATCGCTTTGCAATAATTTACCAGAGGCTCGGTGCTAGACTAAATAGCTTAAAAAGCAGAATCGAGGAGCATGAATATGATTACCTTGCAGCAATGCGAGCAGTGGGATCAGGCCGATGAACTGGCTGCCTTCAAAGCCAAGTTCGACCTGCCACCCAACACGATTTATCTGGACGGGAATTCGCTGGGCGCCATGCCCCGACACGCCATGGAGCGTGCCCAGGAAGTTATTGCTCAGGAATGGCGTACCGACCTGATCAATAGCTGGAACAAGGCAGGCTGGTGGACCTTGCCCGTGCGTCTGGGCGACCAGATGTCGCCCCTGATCGGTGCCGGTCAAGGTGAAACCATCGTCAGCGACAGCACCTCGGTCAATCTGTTCAAGGTGCTGGCTGCCGCCGTCAATTTGCAAAAAGAGCGCCATCCGGAAAAGAAAGTGATCCTGGCCGAGCGTGATTCCTTCCCTACGGATCTTTACATCATTGAAGGGTTTAACGCCTTCTTTGGCAAAGACTATAGGCTTGAATTGATTGATGACCCGGCAGACCTGCAAACAGCCGTCAATGATGAAACCGCTGTGGTGGTGCTGTCCCATGTGAATTACCGCACGGGTTACTTGCACGATATGCAGGCGACCAACCGCCTGGTGCATGAACACAATGGCCTGTTGATCTGGGATTTGTGCCACTCCGTGGGTGCTTTGCCTATCGAGCTGAAAGACAGCGAGTCCGACTTTGCCATTGGCTGCACCTACAAGTATCTGAACGCCGGTCCGGGTGCTCCGGCCCTGCTGTGGGTGAACCCCAAGCTGATGGGCCAGATCAGCCAGCCCTTGTCCGGCTGGTGGGGCCACAAGCACCCTTTTGCCATGAGCCCGTCATATGAAGCCGCCAACGGTATCGAGCGTTTCTTGTGCGGTACTCAGCCCATTGTTTCCTTGAGCCTGGTGGCTTGCGGTGTGGACGTGTTCCTGCAAACCGACCTGCAGGCGGTGCGCCGTAAATCCCTGGCGCTGACGGACTTGTTCATCGCGTTGGTGGAACAGGAATGTGCGGAATTTGGCCTGCGTCTGGTGACTCCACGCGATCACCACTACCGTGGCAGCCATGTCAGTTTTGCCCATGAGCAAGGCTATGCCGTGGTGCAGGCCCTGATCGCCCGTGGTGTGATTGGGGACTACCGCGAGCCTGAAGTGATGCGCTTTGGTGTTACGCCCTTGTATCTGTCTTTTGTGGATATTTGGCAGGCTGTGCAGCATATCAAGGCGGTACTGACCGATAAGGAATGGGACAAGCCCGCCTATAAAACACGCTCCAAGGTGACCTGATCAGGCTGATATAAAAAATAAGCATAAAGGAGGAGACATGAGCCGATTTGAGCAAATTCAATCGCGCGAAGCCGGGCTGCATAAAAAACTGAGTGCCCGCCAAATGAGCATGATTGCGATCGGGGGCGCCATCGGTACCGGCTTGTTCCTGGGCAGCAAATTTGCCATTGGCTTTGCTGGTCCCGGCGTTGTACTGAGTTATGTGATTGGCGGCTTCATTGCTCTGGTCCTGATGGGCTGCCTGGCCGAGATGACGGTGGAACACCCCACACCGGGTTCTTTTGGAGCCTATGCGGAGTTCTATATTCATCCGCTGGCCGGGTTCCTGGTGCGCTACAGCTATTGGGCCTGCATTGTTCTGGCCGTGGGCACCGAGGTGACGGCGGTGGCGGACTATATGAAGTTCTGGTTCCCGGACGTCTCACCCTGGATCTGGATCGCCTTTTTCTCGGCCGTGCTGATTGCCGTCAATGCCTACAGCGTCAAGGCTTTTGGCTCGGTGGAGTATTGGTTTGCCCTGATCAAGGTGTTTGCCATTATTGCGTTCATCGTGCTGGCCATTGGCATGTTGACGGGCTATTACAAGCCCGCACAGGTACAGGAAAACCTGTTTGGCCAGGGTGGCTTCATGCCCAATGGCTGGTATGGGGTGTGGGTAGGGGTGATCATTTCCATCTTCAGCTATCTGAGTATAGAGATGATTGCCGTGGCGGCGGGCGAGGCAGAAAACCCCGATCAAGCCGTGCGCCAGGCCTTCAAGGCCACCATCTGGCGCTTGATCATTTTCTACCTGCTGTCCTTGTCGCTTATCGTGATGCTGGTGCCTTGGCAGGTGCTGGTAGCGGAAGGCACAACCAGTCCTTTCATTACGGTGATGCAGTCCGTCGGCATTCCCTATGCAGACAGTATCCTGAACTTCATTGTGATTATTGCGGCCTTGTCGGCCATGAACAGCATGCTCTATATCTCGACCCGCATGATGTTCAGCCTGTCGCGTGCCGGTGATGCGCCCGCTGCGCTGGGCAAGGTGGCGCGCAATGGTGTGCCCTTGAATGCCCTGGCTTTATCGGCCAGCGGTGTGGCCGTGGCCGCAGTGGTGTATGCCAACAATCCGGAAACCGCCTTTCCGGTGATGATCGCCCTGTCCATGTTTGGCGCCTTGTTCACATGGGGCATGATCTTCCTGACTCATTTGTTCTTCCGCCGCCGCGTGGCACAGGACGGTGTGCAGCTACGTTTCCGTATGCCGGCCTATCCCATCGGCACCTTGCTGGGCTTGATTGGCATTGTCGCGATTTTGGTGACCACCTGGTTCATCAATATCTTTCACTACACCTTGCTGTTTGGTGTGCCGTTCCTGCTTGCATTGGTCGTGATTTACTTTGTACGAGGCGCTCGTAAGGCTGCCTGAGTGATCTGACTTTCTGGCTCTGTTTGAACAAGCCCCTGCCTTGGCAGGGGCTTTTTTTTTGCAGCGTGCGTTTCAGGAAGCTCGTCCTGTCGGATAACAGCGGGAGCGTAGTGATGTTGAGGCGTGTGTGTCTGAACAGGTAAGGATGCGGTGTGGGGCCGGTTTGATCTTTGTCAGCCTTGCGGTTTGTGGAGAATCGGCTCGATAAAAATATGTATTATTTGAGACTATTATGTATCATTTGGTATTGTGATTGCTCAATAAGGCCACTGTCAGTCGTTCTGGGCCGCTGTGCTTTGTTGGGGGCGGCCAGGGCTGCGAGTGCTTGGGAGGAAAACTGTGAACCGTCATGGAAAGCGCATGACTCATCCGCGTGAGTTGCGTCAATCGAATCGCGAAGCCTTGCTGGGCCCCGGCGCGGATGCCGCTTTTAGCAGCTTGGCGGCGCCCGAGATTCGGCAGCGCGTGCTGCTGGCCCATTGGGTGGCCCATAGCCGGGACAAGACCCAGCAGTACTTGGGTTTCCCCTTGGGCCGCATCATGCTGCAGCGCTGGATGCACAGCAAAGCTGGCAGCCGTCGGATCGAGGCGTTTGGCCTGCCGCGTCACATCGTCCATGAAACCTTGGGGGAGCAGGCCTTAACCCTGCATGTGAACCCGCGCGAGCTGATCCGCATGGCCATTCAGGCGCCTCGCAAAGAGGAAAAACGGCCGTCCTCCCTGGCCTTTATCTGGGAGGGAAGCTGGGACCAGCGACGTGAAGATTTGCGCGTCGGAACGCGTTACTCCCTGATCAGCGATCTGGATGAAAACCGGCATCAGCTGGAACAAACGGCGCGTTTCAAAAAGCTGATGAAGCGTATTGAACAGGGCAATCCTTGGGAGTCGTATCAGCAAGGTGTATTTCTGGATACGCCGGAGAAGATTATTGAGTACCTGCGTATTTACCTGGGTTTTCTGGATGAGATGGCTCGTGATGGCTTTGATCCCAGGCGCGGCAAAGATGCCTTGGGAGTGGTGATCTCCCGTGATGGCCGTATTCTGAAAATTAATCGTGGTCTGCACCGATTGGCCATGGCCCAGAGGCTGGGCCTGCCTAGCGTACCCGTGCAGGTACGCCATGTGCATCGCTTCTGGTGGGATCGGGTCACTGCCGGGGCCACGGGCGAACTGGCCTTGCACCGGATGCAGCAAGCCTTGCGCCGCTGCGTGCCGGAGACCCGGCCCGGCCCTTTGGATCTGGATCCGGATACCTTGCTGACAGATGCTTTCTGGCCGGCTCCGCGTGCCGGTCTGAGCGTTTAAAAAATCACCCGCATAGTCATTATTCCATGGGTGAAATACGGTTTCTCAATGAATGACGTTACACTAGCGCACGCTCCACCCAGGTAGCGTGCCTGTTCGTTTTCCTGCTCTCCAGTGGTGCCAAACAAGAAGACCGATTCGCAGCGATCTGGCAATAGCCCGTGCCCGATCCAGTCCTGTATTACCTAGGGGAAGAATTATGACTGCAGCAAAGCCTCGGCCTCGCGAGGAATTGCTATTGCGCCTTGTAAGCGCTTTGGCCGACCAGCCGCGGGCGTCCATGGGGCAATTGGCCGGTCTGGTGGGCTTGAGTCGCGCAACCCTGTGCCGCTACTTCCCGTCTCGTGAAGCCATGATGATGGAGATCTTCCAGGAAGGGGTAAATAGTGCGGAGCAGGCTATTGAGCGCGCCCGCTTGTGCGAGGGAAGTCCACAAGAAGTCATTCAACGACTAATCCAGGAACTGCTGCCTATTGTGGATCTGTACATGTACGTTGAGCGCCAGTTGCAGGTAGAGGAGTATTCCACGGCTCGCACTGAAGCGGTACGACAGGCGTTGATTGAGCAGTTCCAACAGTGGCAGGAAAGCGGGGACTTGCGGCGCGATCTGGCGGCCAGTTGGTTATGCGAGTCCTTGTTTGCCTTGCTGGGCAAGGCCGCCAGGCTGATTCGAGCTGGCCGTCTGGCCCGCCATGACGCACCCCACAATGTGTTTGTCCTGCTGTGGAGCGGCATCGTTCATCCCTGATCGGGCCGGAAAACCAGGCCTTGTGCTTTCATGCCTGTGCGGATTACGCTGCTTGCTGGTGCAGCGCACACATACGGAGGTAATGGCATGAAGCAGGCAATAGCAGCTTTCTCTTTGGGTTTGTCCCTGCTGGCGGGGGCAGGTGGCGCACAGGCCGCTTTGGACGTGGGCACACCCGCGCCGGACTTTACCGTGCAGGCCGCTCTGGCCGGTAAAACCTTTGAATTCAATTTGGATGAGGCCTTAAAGAAGGGGCCGGTCGTCCTGTATTTTTACCCGGCAGCGTTTACTCAGGGTTGTACTGTCGAAGCGCATACTTTTGCGCAAGCCATTGACGAATACAGCCACTTTGGCGCCACTGTAATTGGTTTGTCTTCAGACAATATCGATACCCTGAAGGATTTTTCCACCGGACCTTGCGGCAGCAAGTTCGCGGTGGGGGCGGACACCACAGGCCAGGTCATCAAGGCTTATGATGCGGGCCTGGGGACGCACACCGAACGGGCTGCCCGCATGTCTTATGTGATCTCGCCCGAAGGCAAGATTGTGTACGAATACACGGCTATGGATCCCGATGAGCATGTCAGCAAAACCTTGCAGGCCGTGCGCGATCTGGCGGCGCAGCAAGGGACAAAATAAACGCTTGGCTTGAGGCTTGGTCGGGGGAAAGCAAGCCGCGCAGGATACGGGGCTTGCTTTTTTTTGGCTTATTTTTGCAGGCGCTTGAGCATGTATGGCACGCTCAAAAACAGAATGGCAGCAATATAAAAACCCACTGCAACTGGACTTTCCAGCAGTACCAGAAAATTTCCCTGTCCGGCCGCCAGGGCCGTTCGCAACTGATTTTCTGCCAAGGGCACCAGAATCAGACCGATCAGCAAAGGGGCAATGGGAAAGCCGTAGACTCGCATGATGTAGCTGACCACGCCCAGGCCGGCCATCATGGCCAGTTCAAAGGTGGAGCCGGACACGCCCCAGATGCCGATCATGGCAAAGACCAGAATTCCGGCGTAAAGCTGCGGTTTGGGAATATAAAGCAGACGCACCCACAGGCCGACTAGCGGCAGGTTCAGCACTAGCAGCATGGCATTGCCGACATACAGCGAGGCAATCAGGCCCCAGACCAGTTCGGGGTTGCTGGAAAACAGAAAAGGGCCGGGCTGCAGACCGTAGTTTTGAAAGGCAACCAGCAAAATGGCGGCGGTGGCGGATGTGGGCAAGCCCAGCGTTAGCAAGGGCACCAGAATTCCGGCTGCGGCGGCATTATTGGCCGCTTCGGGACCGGCAACGCCTTCGATTGCACCGTGTCCAAACTCGTCCTTGTTTTTGGACAGGTTTTTTTCCAGGGAATAGGACAGCATGGTGGGCAGCTCAGAGCCTCCGCCAGGAATCGCTCCCATCGGGAAACCAATGACCGTGCCACGCAACCAGGGCTTCCATGAGCGTGCCCATTCATTGCGTGTCATGAAAGCTTTGCCACTGATGGGGATGATCTGCTCGTCGTTGTGACGAAAGCGGCTGGCCACGTACAGAATTTCTCCCACCGCAAAGACCGAGACCAGCACCACCGTCAGCTCAACACCATCGAGCAGGTCGGGCAGCCCGAAAGTCATGCGAGCCTGCCCGGTCATGGCATCGATGCCGATCACGCCCAAAGCCAGGCCCAGAAACAAGGAAATAAAACCACGGACACGGGAAGCTCCCATCACCACAGCGACCGAGGTAAATGCCATGATGGTCAGGGCAAAGTAGTCCGCCGGTGTGAAAATAAAGGCCAGTTCGGCCACGGCCGGGGCGGCGAAGGTCAACGCCAGCGTGGCGATGGTGCCAGCAATAAAAGAGCCAATGGCGGCCGTGGCCAAGGCGGCCGCGCCTCGCCCACGGCGTGCCATCTTGTTGCCTTCCAGCGCGGTCATCATGGAGCCCGCTTCACCGGGGGTATTGATCAAAATGGCGGTGGTCGAACCTCCGTACATGGCGCCGTACAGCACACCGGCGAACATGATGAAGGCTGAGACCGGCCCCACGGAAACCGTGACTGGCAGCAGCAGGGCAATGGTCAGTGCCGGGCCAATGCCGGGCAGAATGCCGATGGCCGTACCCAGCACCGAACCGATCAAGGCCCACATCAGGTTCATGGGCTGCAGAGCCACCTCAAAGCCGTGCAAGAGCAAAGAAAGCGTATTCATTACAGCCCCGCCACAGGAAGAAAGCCGCCCAGTTGCAAACCCAGGCGGCCAAACAGAAACCAGCAGGCGCTGCCCAGTACCAAGCCGGAGAGCAGATCCAGCAGCACGCGACGTGAACCCAGGGCACGTGCCACCAGCATGAAACACACTGAGGCCGTGAGTGGCAGGCCCAACGGCTCCATCATCAGGCTGGGCAGCACGGCAGCCAGCAGGACGGTCAGGAAGGGCCCCTTGTCCATGCCTGGATCCTGGGCCAGCTCTTCCTTGTCGAAGGCGGTGCCACGATGCATTTGCAGCAGGAACAAAATGCCCAGAACAACCAGTCCCACGCCGACCAGCGCAACGAACAGGCCTGGGCCGATCGCGGCATATTGTGCGCCGAGAGTCAGGGACATGGAGGCGTAGAGACAGACGGCACCCGCCAGGATGACCGCCAGCCCCAGCCACCAGGGCTGACGCGAAGTTACACTCATGTGTGTTCCCCGACTTGCTTTACTGGATCAAGCCTGCGTCTTGCAGGATGGTCGTGGTGCGCTCGGTTTCTGCCTTGATGAAGTCACCGAATTTGTCGCCGGCCAGAAAGTACGGTTCCCAGCCCAAGCGTTCCTGCGTTGCTTTCCATTGTGGTGCTTCGCTGAGTTTGGTGAAGTGGTCAATCCACAGCTGATAGTTTTCTTCAGGCATGTCCACCGAGCCCAGAATGCCCCGCCAGTTGGCAATCTCCACCTTGTAGCCAGCTTCTGTGAAGGTAGGCACTTGCTCCAGGCCTTTCATCCGTTTGTCCGAGGAGATGGCCAGAATACGGATGCGGCCGCTGTCGGCAAATTGCTGAAACTCGGACGCCCCCGAGATTCCGGCCTTCAGGGTCCCGTTGACGATCCCTGTCACTGTATCGGCCCCGCCGGCTTGCGGGATGTAGTTCAGGGCTTTGACGGGCACCTGGCCTTGCTGTGCCAGCAAGGCCAGAGCAATGTGATCCGTTCCACCGGCAGAGCCACCGCCCACGGGCATGGCCCCAGGGTTGGCTTTCATCGCTTGTACAAAATCGTCCAGGTTTTTGTAGGGGGAGTCGGCTTTGACCGCCAGCACAACGTATTCCGCTGTCAAACGCGCAACAGGTCGAAACTTGCTTAAATCGATGGGGGATTTGTTCATGGCAATCGAGCCGACTGTGATCGCACCGAATACAGCCAGTGCATCGGGTTTGCCCTTTTGCGAGCGCTGGAAGTCGGCCAGACCGATGGTGCCGCCGGCACCGCCTTTATTGCTAAAGCTGACCGTGCCGGTGTAGATGCCCGCCTCATTCATGGCCTGCATGGATTGGCGGCCTGTGGAGTCCCAGCCTCCGCCTGGGTTGGCAGGCAGCATCATGCTGAGCTGGGCTTGCGCAGTGACTGTAGCCCCCAGCAAGGTAGCGGCCAGCAAGGGACGCAGAAAGCGATGAAGTTTCATGTCATGTCTCCTGAATAAGTGCGCCTGTAGACGCCTGGTTTTTTTAGTTGTTCGGCGTTGATATTACCCTATGCGTAATGCAGAGCTACCTTATGTGCAGGATGGACGATGGAGTCGGCCTGCTCGAGTGGCGCATGCGTTTGATGGCTGATGGTAGGCAGAGTATGTTCATATGAACATTTGGGCGTCATAAAACTTTCATCTGAGCGTCACCGACACGTAACTTCGCGTTCCTACACTGCCGGGTATTCAAACGAAACCCATACGCCGTGTTATGAACCTATCTGTCAGGCAAAGCATTATTGTGGATCTGCTGGCCGCCCAAGGGGCGGTGTCAGTGGATGGCTTGGCCGCGCATTTCGGGGTGACGCCGCAGACTATCCGGCGCGACCTGAACCACTTGTATGAAGCCGATCTGGTGCGCCGCCGCCATGGTGGTGCCGAGCTGAATGTGGTCGAGCGTAATGTGCCTTTCCAAACGCGCCGCATTACCCATTTGCAAGCCAAGGCCCGTATCGGGCGAGCCGTTGCCACTTTGATTCCCCCCGGTGCCAGCCTGCTGCTGGGTTTTGGCACCACCCCCGAGCAAGTGGCCCTGGCGCTGGCCGACCATCGCGATCTGACCGTGGTCACCAACAACATCAGTGCCGCTCTGGCCCTGTCCCACAATATGAGCCACCGCGTGGTACTGACGGGTGGTGAACTGCGTCAGCCCAACCCCGAAATTCTGGGCCCCGGCGCCGAACGCCTGTTCAACAGCTTCAAGGCGGACTTTGGCGTGTCCGGGGTAGGGGGCTTTGACTCGGACGGTGCCTTGTTGGATTTTGATATGGCCGAGTCCGATTGCCACAAAGCCCTGCGCGGCAATTGCCGTGTGCGGATTCTGGTGCTGGATCACACCAAATTTGGCCGTCGTGCCCCTGTGCGCAGTGGCTCTTTGGATGATGTGGATATTCTGGTCAGCGACCAGCCTATTCCCGAGCCTTACCGCGAGCAAATTCCTGCGCGTGTTCAGATCGTGATTGCTGACGAGGTGCAGGCATGAGTCGCGCAGCTATCGAGTTGCAAGGCATAGGCAAAGCCTGGGGCGAACAGGCCGTGCTCAAACAAATGGATCTGTCCATTCAGGAAGGTAAATTTACCGCCTTGCTGGGGCCTTCGGGCTGCGGTAAGTCCACCTTGCTGCGCATTATTGCCGGGCTGGAAACCCCCGATCAGGGTCGGCTTTTGATCAATGGGCAGGACGCCACCTATCTGGAGCCCGCCAAGCGTGGCTTGAGCATGGTGTTCCAATCCTACGCCCTGTTCCCGCATCTGAATGTGGCCGACAACATCTTGTTCGGCCTGCAAGTACGCCGTGCCGATCGTCAGCAGCAAAAAGAGCGTCTGCGTGAAGCCCTGGCGCTGACCAATCTGGAAGGCCTGGAAGAGCGCAAGCCCGGCCAGTTGTCGGGCGGGCAGCGGCAGCGTGTAGCCCTGGCGCGCAGCATTGTGTCGGGCCATCGTATCTGCCTGATGGACGAGCCGCTGTCGAACCTGGATGCCAAGCTGCGCCACACCGTGCGCCATGAAATCCGTGCCTTGCAGCAGCGTTTGGGCTTGACTGTTGTATATGTCACGCACGACCAGACCGAAGCTATGGGCATGGCCGATCACGTGGTGCTGCTCAATGCCGGACATATTGAGCAGCAGGGCAGTGCTCAGGACCTGTACGGGCAGCCCAATAGCGTCTTTACCGCCGGCTTTATCGGCAGCCCACCCATGATGATGATTCACAGTGACCAAGTGCCCTTGGAGTTGTGGCCCTCGCGCCGTCAGTACGACCAGCCGCATCGTGTGCTGGTGGGCGTGCGCCCGGAGAACCTGAACTTGCACGAAGCGAGCGAGCAGTATGTGGCTGCCACCGTGGTGCACCAGGAGTTTCAGGGGGCCGATGCCTATGTGTATGTGCAGCTTGACGATGGCCACACCCTGATCGTGCGCGCGCCGCACAGCCGCAGCGTCGAGGCGGGTGCTCGCTGTGGCTTGAGCTGGGACCCTGTTCACGCTTTTTACTTTAACCAGGACAGCGGGGCTCGCCTGCCGTCTGCGGATGCTCTGACTGCTGCTCCTTTCGCTGTTCCTCCTGCTGTTCTTCCCTAAACGTACTGCGAGTCTACCCATGTTGAAGAATTGTTTGCTTGCCACCTCCAGCGCCCTGTTGATGGGCCTGGGCGCCAATGCCCATAGCGCGGTGGAATTGACCATGTATTACCCCATTGCCGTAGGAGGTCCGCTGACCGATGTGGTCGATGGAATGATCAAGGACTACCAGGCCCAAAACCCGGAGGTCACCGTTAAAGCCGTCTACTCCGGTAACTACGATGAAACCCGAGTACGTGCCTTGTCGGCCCTGCGTGCGGGCGAGCCGGTGCAGCTTTCTGTACTGGGCGCACTGGATACGCATGATCTGGTGGAACAAGGTCTGGTCGAAGCCTTTAGCGATGTGGCTCAGGACACCCCCAGCCAGGATTGGCTGAAAAGCTTTTATCCTGCCTTGATGGCTAACGGCACCTTGGAAGGCAAGGTCTGGGGCATTCCGTTCCAGCGCTCCACCATTGTCATGTTCTACAACAAGGACATGTTCCGTGAAGCGGGCCTGAATCCGGATCAAGCTCCCAAGACCTGGGACGAGCTGGTGCAAACCGCCCAGAAACTGACTAATGACCAGCATCACGGCTTGATGATTCCGTCGACGGGCTACCCCTACTGGATGTTCCAGGCCATGGCCTTGCAAAATGGCCGTCAGTTGATGAATGAAGAAGGCACACAGGTCTACTTCAATGACCCCAAGTCGGTGGAGGCGCTACAGTTCTTCCACGACCTGGCCTACAAGCACAAAGTCAGCCCCACTGGCACCATTGAATGGGGCACGCTGCGCCAGGCTTTTGTCCAAGGCAAGACCGCCATGATGTGGCACACCACGGGCAACCTGACGGCCGTCAAGAATGAAGCCAAGTTCGACTTTGGTGTTGCCATGCTGCCCGCCAAGGAAAAAGCCGCGTCGCCTACCGGCGGTGGCAACTTCTACCTGTTCAAGGGCGCGAACGAGGAACAGAAGAAAGCGGCCCTGGATTTCGTGCGCTGGATGACGGCTCCCGAACGTGCGGCCAACTGGTCCATGGCTACGGGTTATGTCGGTGTCAGCCCTGCTGCCTATGAAACGCCTGCTCTGGTCGAGTACGCCAAAACGTTCCCGCAAGCTGTGGTCGCCCGCGATCAGCTGGCCGTGGCCTCGCCCGAGTTTGCCACTTACGAGACAGCACGTGTACGCGAGCTGCTGTCCAACGCCGTGCAAGCCGTGCTGACCAATGCCAAGACGCCCAAGGCCGCTCTGGACGAAGCCCAGGCTGCCGCAGACCGTCTGCTGCGTCCTTTCAACTAAGCAGGTGCAGGAATGGCTGAACCATTGCGTGTGCTGCGTAAAGAGTGGGTATTTGCTTACCTCTTGTTGACGCCGCTGTTTGTGCTGCTAAGCGTGTTTGCCTTTATCCCGGCGCTGCACACGTTCTGGTCCAGCCTGTTGAGCAAAGGCACGGCTCGTCGCCCGGCCCAGTTTGTGGGCATGGACAACTACGATGCCATGCTGGCTGACCCGACGTTCTGGCTGGTTCTGAAGAACAATCTTTGGTATGCCGCCATTGTGATTCCGGTGTCCATGGCTCTGGCCTTGCTGATGGCCTTGTGGGCCAACCGGGCCATGAGCATGCGGGCCTGGGTGCGTTGTGCCTACTTCACGCCCACCATGCTGCCCATGATTGCCGCCGCCAATCTATGGCTGTTTTTCTACACACCGGATCTGGGTTTACTGGATCAGATTGCCAAGCTGTTTGGCGCCGGGGCCACCAACTGGCTGGGCCAGCCGCAAACCGCCCTGGGCGCGGTCATGGTGGTGACGATCTGGAAAGAGGCCGGTTTTTTCATGATCTTTTATCTGGCTGCCTTGCAAACCATCCCGCCCGAGCTGCGCGATGCCGCTCGTCTGGAAGGCGCGACCCGTTGGCAGTATGGCCGCCGTGTGCTCTTGCCCTTGCTGGCACCCACGACCCTGTTCATTTTGATCAACGCCCTGATCAACTCGGTCAAGCTGGTTGATCACCTGTTTATCTTGACCAAGGGCGGCCCCAATAATGCCTCCAAGCTGATGCTGTACTGGATCTGGGAAACCGCCTTTGCCTATATGGATACGCCTAGTGCTGCCGTGCTGACGGTTGTGCTCCTGTTGGGGCTGGGTGCTGTCGCCATCTTTCAATTTCGCTACGCTGAACGACGCGTGCACTACCAGTGATGAACATGGACATTGTTTCGACTGCTCCGGGCCGCAGCTTGCGTTTGCCATCCCTGGATACGGTGGGGGCACATGCGCTGGCCCTGCTGTGGATTGCCCCTTTGCTATACGCCTGCTGGGCTGCATTTCGCGACCCGTCCGCCGCCTTGAGTTTTGACTGGAGCGCAGGCTGGACCTTTAGTAATTTTGCAGCCGCCTGGGATCGTGCGCCCTGGTTGCGCTACATCTTCAACACCACCGTGCTGGTGCTGACCATTCTGCTCGGGCAGTTTGTGCTGTGTACCCTGGCCGCTTATGCCTTTGCCCGCTTTCGTTTCTTTGGCAGCCAGTTTCTGTTCATGCTGCTGCTTTTGCAGTTGTTCATCCTGCCCGAAGTGCTGATTGTGGAGAACTACCGCATGGTGGCCTTGCTGGGCTGGACGGACACGGTCTGGGGCATGGGTGTGCCCTATATGGCCAGTGCCTTTGGCGTGTTCTTGTTGCGCCAGGCTTTCAAGCAAGTGCCGCGTGAACTGGAGGATGCGGCGCGACTGGAAGGATGCAGCCGCCTGGGTGTGCTCTGGCGAGTGTACGTGCCGTTGGTCAAGCCTGTGTACCTGGCTTATGCCCTGGTGTCGGTGTCTACGCACTGGAACAATTTTCTATGGCCCTTGGTGATCAGCAGCTCTGACCATACCCGTCCTTTGACCGTAGGTTTATCCCTGTTTGGCGCACCGGAAAGCGGGGTCAGTATCTCCCTGATCAGTGCCGCCACATTAATGACTATCTTGCCGCTTTTGTTGGGCTTTTTGCTGTTTCAAAAGCAGTTCATGCAGGCCTTTTTACGCGCCGGCATTCGTTAAGGAATTCTGATGAAGATCATCCAGTTTTCGGACCTGCACATTACCCCGCCCGATGGCCTGTTGTTTGGCTCGGACCCTCTGGATCGTTTGCGTAGTTGTGTGCAGCACGTCAATCGTCATCATGCCGATGCAGACTTGTGCGTGTTGACGGGCGACCTGACCCACGCCGGTCATCCACGCGCATACGAGCGGCTGTGTGAAGGCTTGCAGGATTTGATTCCGCCTGTACGTTTGATGATGGGCAACCACGATAGCCGCAGCGCTTTTCACAGTGTATTTCCGCAGGCCACGACCGATTTACCCGGCTTTGTACAGCATGCCGAGACCCTGGGCGATTGGCGCCTGATCTACCTGGATACCTTGGAGGACGGCTATACCAACGGCTTTTTGTGTACGCGGCGTCTGCAATGGTTGCAGCAGGAGCTGGCCGCGCATAGCGGGCCGGTAATGCTGTTTTCGCACCATCCTTTACCTGCCTTGCAGTATCCGTCCATGGATTGGCTGCGTATGAGTAATGCGTCGGATTTATTGCCTTTGCTCAAGGCTCATCCCGCGCCCGTGCATTTGTTCTCCGGTCACGTGCATCGCTGCGCCAGCGGTGTGTGGAACGGCCTGCATTTTGTGACGGTCAATGGCACCAACCATCAGCACGAACTGGATCTGGAGCGCGAGGGGGCCGCAACATCGACTTTCGAGCCTGCCAGTTACGCGCTTATCTTGCCCAACGCAGATGGTTTGACGGTGCATTTTCAGCCCTTTGGCTACGAGGAATTGCGCTTTCCGTATACGGGGGATTTGAGTGCCCTGAAGTGCGTGTAAGCCTTCAGGGTTCAGCAACGCTGGCACAAGGCTGAAGTGATCAGCAAACCCGCAGTGGCCCCCGAGGCCTGGATTATTTTCCAGGTTACGGGGGCTGTTTGCCTGGTAGCCGCTTTCACGTGATTAGAAGGAATAACGCAGGTTCAGCATGGCATTACGCGGCGCACCGTAATAGCCGGTGTAGAAGGTCTGATCCAGCGCACTCAGGTACTCGCGGTTGAATAGATTGTTGACGTTCAAGGTGGCCGTCAATTGCTTGCTGAAGTCGTAGCGGCCCATCAGGTTGACGACGGCGTAGCTGCTTTGTTCTCCGGTGACAGTCTTGCCCAAATCCCACGGTGTGGCGGTGAAATGGATCTGGCTTTGCCAGTTCACACCACCCCCAATCGTCAGGCGATTCCAGCTGCCGGGCAGGCGGTAGGTGGTCCATAGCTTGGCCATATGGCGTGGCACCAGGGTTTTGATGCGCTCGCCCTGGGCGTCTTTGGTCTGGCTGTAGGTGTAGCTAAAGGCCATGTTCCAGCCATCGAGCAGCTCGCCCGTCACTTCCATATCCAGGCCCTGGGTCTTGGCGCCTTTGACCGCCGTGTAGGCCGCTTCGCGCTCGGTACCCGGCACGATAAAGCCACTGTCGGCCACGGCCAGATTGTCCTGGTGGATTTCGTACAGCGCAATGCTGCTGTTCACGCGGCCGTCCAGCATTTCGCTTTTCAGGCCGATTTCGACGTTATTACCTTTGCGCGGGTCCAGAAAGTTGCCGCTACGGTCGCGATAGCTTTGTGGCTTGAAGATGCTGGTGTAGCTGGCGTAGATCGAATGCTCTTCATTCAGGTCGTACACAATGCCGGCATATGGGGTGAAGACATTGTCTTCGTGCATGGTTTTCAGGCTGTTAAAGCGCTGCATACCAGGGTCAGGATAGCTTTGGGAAAGACTGTAGCGGTAATTGCTGAGGCGGCCCCCCAAAATGACAGCCAGCTTGTCGCTGGGTTTAAGGCGTAGCGCCGAATACCCACCGTACTGTTTGACGGTCAGATCATAGTCAAACAGCTTTTCTCCAGTTGTATTGGGTAAGGCCGGGTTGTTGTTCCAGTCGTGGAGATTGATGGAGGTGCCTTCGATATCGTCGTCCATGGTGTCATGGCGATTCTTGTAGCGTGACGAATTAAAGCCGACGATCAGTTCGTGGTCCTGTCCAAATAGTTGAAAAGGGCCTTTTGCGTGAATATCAAAACTGGTTTGATACTGTGTGGCATCTGAAACACCTCCGTAAAGCTGCACGCCGTCGCCCGTTTCACGGTTGGGATAGCCCCAGGAAGCATCCGCGCTTTTTCCGCTTCGACGGGCCTTCAGGTAATTCAGGGACATGGCCAGTGACCAGTCTGCCCCCAGTTGCTGGTCCAGTTTCACAAAGGTGTTGTGAGACTCCAGTGTATTGGTGTTCCAACGAGCCCCTGCATTGGTGGAAATATCAAAATCGGTCTGTTCGCCGGTGTCGTAGAACAAAGGAAAGCCGGAGCCAGAGGAGCCGCGCGGATCATTTTTTTGATAATCCATCCCCAAGGTGACAAGCGTGGTGTCCGTAATGTCGGCCTCAAGTATGCCGTAGACCACATCTTTTTTTGTTGTGAAGTAGTCCATATAGCTGTTGCCTTCCTGATGGGCTCCAACCAGACGGCCGCGCAGGCTGCCGTTCTCGTTAATCGGGCCGCCAAGGTCCACTTGAGCCCGCATCTGATCCCATGAGCCGTAGCTCACTTCGGCATGGCCCTGAAAATCGGCTGTCGGACGTTTACGGACCATATTGACGACGCCAGCTGGGTCGCCTGCACCAGCCAGCAAACCAGAGGCACCACGCAGCACTTCCACGCGGTCATAAATCGCCATATCCGCCAGCCCCTGTGGGATGTTCTGGCTGACGATATCGGACAGCGTGGACAGGCCGTCCAGCTGATAGTTGTCGATAGCATAGCCACGCGAGTAGATGGTGTAGCGGTCGCTGCCTATGTGCTGGATGGAAATACCGGGCGCTTGTTGCAGCACGCTGCCGATGTTGTCCAGTGACTGGTCCTCAATGCGCTGGCGCGTCATGACACTGATAGTTTGTGGTGTTTCGCGTAGCGTCATGTTCAGCCTGGTGGCCGTGGTGGTCGCGCCGTGGCTGGCATAGGTCTGGCTGCCTTCCGTCACGGGCAGGCGACGGCCCACGACGCGCACCGGGTCCAGCATGGTGGCGTCCGTATTGGGGCGCGACAGGGTGATCGTGTTGTTCTCGCGCCGGTATTCCAGGCCAGAGCCTTGCAGCAGGCTGCGCAGCGCGTCTTCCGGGCGCATGCGGCCCTGAATCGGTGTCGTGCTCAGACCTTGCACTAGCGAGGGAGAGAAAAACACCTGCAGCTGGGTCTGTTCGGCCAGTTTCAGCAGCGCTTCGGACAAGGGCTGGGCGGGAATGTGGATAGGGACAGGATTGTCTTGGGCCAGGGCAGGGGTGCTGGCACTGGCCAGCATCAAAGCGAGCAGGACGGGGCGCAGGCGGGGTAGGAAAGCGGTTCGGTTCACGGTGCAGATTCAGGGTAGGGGCGAGCAGGGCGACGCCCGGATTCAGAGATGTTCGTCAAACGCGATGTTGAGGAACGCTGAATCTAAATACGAGTCAGTCTTACTAAACCCCTCAGCCTGAATCGATTTATTTGAAACTAATTGTAATTACGAGACGCTGCTCAGCAGGACACTGCCATCGTCTTGTGTCTTGGCCTGCAGTGGCAGGATCTGTTGCAGGGCTTGAAGCACCGCGCTTTGTTCATCCAGCAGGAAGGACGCGGTGACACGCTGCTGGCCGATTCTGCCGTCAGCAATGCGGATGGGATGCTCGCGATAGCGGTTGATTTCAGCAACGACTTCGAACAAGGACAGGTCCCGCACAATCAGGCGT
Source organism: Alcaligenes sp. NLF5-7 (assembly GCF_024266725.1). Classification (NCBI taxonomy): domain Bacteria; kingdom Pseudomonadati; phylum Pseudomonadota; class Betaproteobacteria; order Burkholderiales; family Alcaligenaceae; genus Alcaligenes; species Alcaligenes sp. NLF5-7. The sequence goes on along the minus strand of NZ_CP100755.1, from coordinate 1,143,143 downwards.
CCTTGCCGCCAGGCGGTGGCAGCGGCCACATCGACCTCGGGTTGAATACTGAGCCCATCCTGAACGGAAACGGTGGCGCCAGAGCCAGCGGCCAGATACCGGGTCTGGCGGTTCCACCAGCGGCCGCTGGACACTTCCACACTACCGCTTTCGACCAGCACTTTGACTTGCTCGGCATCGCGGCGAACCGTAAAGCTGGTGCCGGTAACGCGTACCACCGTATTGCCTGCTTTGACGATGAAAGGGCGCTGCGGGCTGGATGCTATCGCGCACATCACTTCGCCCTGAATCAGGTCCAGATGACGGCTGTCTTCATAAAATCGCAGCTCGGCTTGGGTGGCGGTATTCAGCTCCAGGCTGGAGCCGTCCGGCAGAGGAACCCAGCGGCGCTCGCCCACACGTGTTTGCAGGCTAGCGGCGTACACAGCCTGGGGGCCGAGTAGTAGGCCTGCCAAACCGGCAGAGCCCGCGACAGCGACCAGGGCGCCGGTATTACGGATCAGTTTGCGGCGGCGCAGATCGGGCCGCTGGGGCACTTTGCCGCCATACAGCAACTTGACCAAATCCTTGTCCAGCGTGCTGGCCAGGGAGCTTAACTGCTCCACCGCCATAAATTCGCGCTCGTTTTCCGGGTCAGCCTGCAACCACTCCTCCAGCGCTTGCTCGTCAGCCGGGCTGAAGCGGCCCGAATGCAGGCGGGCCGACCATTGGGCGGCGGCTTCGGCGGGGGAGGTGGCATCACTGGGGTAGAAAGGGGATTCAGAACTCATCGCGCAGGCGCTCGCGGATAAACTGGCTGGCCAGCGCAATATAACGCTCCACGCTGGCAATGGACAGTTTCAGATGACGGGCAATTTCAGGCTGGGTCCAGCCTTCGATGCGATTCAAGACAAAAACCCGTCGGTGATTCAAAGGCAACGCTTCCAGGGCCGCAACCAGGGCGTGGCGCACTTGCTCCGCACTGGCGTGGGCATCGGCACCGTCGGTGATGGGGTGAGCGTCTTCATGCAGCTCGTCCCAGGCCAGGTGCTGGAAGCGGCTGTTGTGACGCCACAGATCAATGGCCCGATGGCGCGCGGACTTGTACAGAAAATTGCGGGCATGGGCCGCTGTCAGTGTTTTCTGATCTTTTCGAAGCAGGGCCTCTACCGCATCATGGGCGACGTCTTCCGCGTCCGCGGCACCGCCAAAGCGGCGCAGGCAGGACTGCATGAACTCGCCATAATAGGCCAGCCAGCTTTTGCGGGAGAGGTCCGAATTGGACATGGGGGCAAGGAGCTTGAATGACAAAAAGCAAATTATTGCAAATAGTTCTCATTAACTCAATGGCGCTTTATTCAGGGCCTATCGGGGCGTGAGGCCAGCTTGCAACGTCGATCCGGAACTTGCACCGAAAAATCGTCATGTCCGGCGAAAAGCTTTGTTGTTTCATACAAGATCGTTATACTTGCGAACTATCAGGGGGAGTAGCTTACTTTCCGGCGCATCGTCATCACGGCAATCTGTGTTTTTTGCACACGTTCCCGGTGCCCGGGCAACCTTAGGGTTGCAAGCAAGACCTTGCCATTAAAGGGCAAGGTGTATCCTCTAAAAACGATATGGCCTGTGCCCTTAATGGATCAGGCCATTTTTGTTTTGTACACGAGTCGTCATTTTCTCGTTGTACAGTCATGCAAGATGGTCGTCAGCTTTTAATCAAACAATATGAAAAGGCGGTCTTACACATGATGGAGTTTTTGCAAACAATGAGTTGGGCGGCAGTATTTCAGATCATCCTGATCGATATATTGCTGGGGGGCGATAACGCCGTGGTTATCGCTTTGGCTTGCCGTAACTTGCCTGCCAAACAACGTGTCAAAGGTATTTTGTGGGGTACGGCCGGTGCCATTGGCCTGCGCGTCGTCCTGATTGCCTTTGCCCTGACCTTGCTGGCCGTGCCTTACCTGAAAGTGGTCGGTGCCTTGTTGCTGGTCTGGATTGGTGTGAAACTGCTGATCCCTGAAGATGAAGGCCACGGTAATGTGGAAGGCAGTGCCACCCTGTGGAAAGCTGTTAAAACCATCATTATTGCCGACTTTGTGATGAGCTTGGACAACGTGATCGCCATTGCCGGTGCGGCGCAAACCGCCGATCCGGATCATCAGATCGGTCTGGTTGTCTTTGGTCTGGTCGTAAGTGTGCCTATCATTATCTGGGGCAGCACCCTGGTTCTGAAGCTGATCGATCGCTTCCCTATCGTGGTGACCTTAGGCGCCGCGCTGCTGGGCTGGATTGCCGGTGGCATGATCGTGACCGACGTGAAGTTCATCGAGTTCTTTGGTGAGGCCTCCACCAGCACCAAGCTGATTGCTGAAGTGGTGGGTGCCTTGCTGATCGTTGCCCTGGGTCATGGCATTGCCGCGGCCAAGCGCAAGAAAGCTGCCCAGGCCTGAAATTGAAACAGCAGGTGTAGAACCGGTGCCGGGGGCTTCGCTTCCGGCATGGTTCTGGGTTAAGCTCAAACGATTTTCTAAAAAAAGGAGTACACCATGGCACAAGCCTCCGCACGCCACATTCTGGTCAGCACCGAAGAGAAAGCGAACGAACTGAAAGCCGCTATCGAAGGTGGTTCTGACTTTGCTCAGGTGGCCAAGGAAAATTCCAGCTGCCCATCGGCCCGCATGGGCGGTGAGCTGGGAACATTTGGCCGTGGCCAAATGGTGCCCGAGTTCGATCAGGTTGTGTTCAGCGCCCCCGTTGGCGTTGTGCAAGGCCCCGTCAAGACTCAGTTCGGCTACCACCTGGTAGAAGTGACTGCACGTCAGGACTGATACGATCAGGCCAATAAAAAACCCGCTACGGCGGGTTTTTTTGCGCATGCTGATCTGGTGACTGGTGACTGGTGGTTAGGTGTAGGGCCGGGCGGTGGCTGCTTACAGAAACTAAAGCTTTGATTATCAGGGCTTATACATAAAAAGCCTGGACATTTTCCTGCAAGCTGCGCAGTATGCCAGCCATACCGGCTAACGGCCTTGTCGCCGTATTGTTCGCTTACCGTGAGCGAACCAGCCCATTCTTATAAAGAAATCCGATGAAACGCACCGATATGGAAAAACTCAGCGCCGTCAAACTGCTGAGCAATGTAAAAAAAGCGGGTACGCCACAACGCTTTGCAGGTGACTCCGCCGTGGCCGATCGGCGCGAACAACGTCGTCTGGATCAGGCTGCTGGCCTGGTGTCCTTCCCCGTCAAGCTGACCCAGCCAGTTATTGATGCCGTGCGCGCTCGTGCTACCGAGCAAGGCGTCTCGACCAATGAGGTCATTGATCGGCTGCTGGCTCAAGCTCTGGGCCTGTAACCCATGCAGATTTGGGTCGATGCGGACGCTTGTCCCGTAGTCATCAAAGAGATTCTGTACCGCGCCGGGCAGCGCTGGAGTCGCCATGTGATCCTGGTGGCGAATCAGATGCTGCGCACCCCGCCATCGCCCTGGTTGAGGGCGGTGCAGGTGGCACGGGGCTTTGATGTGGCGGACGACTACATCGTCCAGCACGCCAGCGTGGGAGATCTGGTGATTACCGCCGATATCCCTCTGGCTGCCCAGGTGCTGGAGCGTAAAGCGCTGGTCCTGACCCCCAGGGGCGAACGCCTGGACGCCAACAGCATAGGCGAGCGCCTGGCCATGCGCGACATGATGGAAGAGCTGCGTAGCACTGGCGTGGATATCGGAGGCCCGGCCCCCTTTAGCCAGGCCGACCGGCGTGAGTTTGCCAACGCATTGGACCGCCTGATGATGAGCCTGCAAACGGCTGCGAGATCGTAAACAGACTTGCCATCCCCCCGGCCCTTGTGTGAGTCTGTCGCTGGATTGAAATTTTTAGAGTGAAGTACGTAATGACAGACTCAAAACGCCCCTTGATGAATTTGACTGGCCTGAACGAGGCCGTCGCCCAGTTCGCCCGCGAGCGTGAGTGGGACCAGTTCCATAGCCCCAAAAATCTGGCCATGGCCCTGACCAACGAAGTGGGCGAGCTGATCGAAATCTTCCAATGGCTGACAGAAGACCAGTCCCGCGAAGCAGGCAAAGACCCGAAAACTGCTGAAGCCGTGCGCGATGAACTGGCTGACGTGCAAATCTACCTGAGCCGTCTGGCCTTCGTTCTGGGTGTGGATATGAATGAGGCTGTTACCAACAAGCTGGTAAAAAACGCCCGGAAATACCCCGCTGACAAAGTGCGGGGGACGAACAAGAAATATACGGAGTTGTAAAAGGGGCTAGGGATTACAGCTCCCCCAGCATTTCCTCTATAAACCGTTCCATCCGTGCGTGTCGCTCACGCGCGATTGCTTGCCCCCGTTCAGTCTGAAAACCCTCGGCCAATTTGAACAATTTGGCCGGGAAGTGATCCAGCGCGTAGCGCTTGTCATCCAGAGGACGAGTCTCTGCTTTTGGGTCTTCCGGCTCATACAAGCTGGAGCCCATTCGCCCCGCTGTATAGAAGCAGCGAGCTATCCCTAAAGCGCCAATGGCATCCAGCCGGTCTGCATCCTGCAAGATGCGGGCCTCCAGACTGACGGGCGGGATGTTTGCTGAAAAGCTGTGGCTTTGAATTGCTTGGCCCACGGCTTCACAGTCCTGCTCTGACCATCCCAGCCTGGTCAGAATGTGTCGTGCCTGCTCCGCCGACAGGGTGGAAGCACGAGAGCGCAATGGCGAATTCTTCTCTACCGCCACGCAGTCGTGCAGCACCGTTGCTGCCAGCAAAATCCGCAGATCCCCACCTTCTTTTTCCTGAATCGCACAGACGTTCTTCCAGACGCGCTGCAAGTGCGATTGGTCGTGGGAGCCGTCGTTGTGACTGGTGCTGCTATGGGGCAGGAGTTGGGCGGCAAGCTTTTCAAAGGGGTGGAACAGGCTGGACATGGCTATGGTTTGCTGTAGATGGTGCCACAGCATAACGCGAAGCAGCAGGGGCAGGACAGGCTCAAGAAAAAGGGCTGCCAGTGGCAGCCCTGAAGGTGAGTTGCAGTTTTTAGAGTTAGAAGTTGCTCAGCCCCAGATCACTGACCGAGTCGGCCCAATAGTTCAACTGCTGATCCACATAGACCGTGAATTCGGCCGGGCTATTGGTGACCAGGGTCGCGCCGTTCCCTTCCCAGATTTCCTTGATCTTGTCGGTATTCAAGGCACTGTGAATGCTGTCTGCCACGCTTTGCACGGTGGCATCCGGTACATCGCCTTGCATGAAAATCCCGTACCAGGTCTGGGCACTGATCTCATCCATGCCCAGTTCTTTCAGCGTGGGAACATCCGGCAAGGCAGGAGCGCGTTCCGGGCTGGATACGGCCAGGGCGCGCAGGCGACCATTGCGTATCTGCGCCACGGCCGACGGCATGGTCTCGAACATGAAGTCCACTTGATCGCCACTGATCAGCGCCATGACAGCCGGGCCGCTGCCTTTGTAGTGCACGGCGGTCATGGTGGTGCCGGATTTCTTTTCCAGCTTGCCGGCCATCAGATGCAGCATGGTGGCTACGCCACTGGTGCCATAGTTCACGCCAGCGCCTTGCTTGGCGGCGGCCAGCAGGTCGTCCACGCTGTGATAGGGCGAATTGGCGTTCACCACCAGCACATTGGGCATGGCGGCAATCAGGGTGACGGCTTTCAGGTCCTTGCGTGTGTCGTAGGGGAAGTTCTTCAACACGGCAGGTGCAATCATGTGATGCACGGCACCAAACAAGAGCTGATTGTCGGCGGGGCTGGAGTTGGCCACCATGCTGGCACCCAGCACGCCGCCTACACCTCCTTTATTTTCTACAACAACGGTTTGACCTATTTCATTGCCCAGAGCTTCGGCCAGAGGACGAGCCAGGGTGTCGCCCGAACCACCCGCGGCAGAAGGGACGATCAGTCGCACCGGGCGTTCGGCCCAGGCGGGGGGAGCTGCCCAGCTTTGGGGCGCGGCAGCAAAGATAAAACTGAGGGCAAGTACAACACGGGACCAGGGTTTCATGTTTTTTTACCTCCTCGGTAGTCGTCGGTTTCAGCCTTTGCCGGAGCCCAGGCTGCCGGGGTTGCTGCGCAGCTTGTCGATTTGATCTTGTCGTGGTGTCAGCCCCAGGCCGGGGGCCTCGGGCATGCGCAGCCAGCCTTGTTCGGGCTGGGGCAGGCCGGTGTAGATCTCGGCCATCATGGCGCTGGCGGCCAGGTGCCATTCCACATCGCCGCCATTGAGCAATCCGCAGTGCAGGTGACCGTTGTGGGAGGGGAACGCCCCGCCATTGGCGACGGACGCGTTAAAGCTTTCCGCCAGAGCGAAGATCTTGCGGGACTGGGTGAAACCTCCAGAAATCAGCACGTTGGGCTGCAGAATGTCGACAGCCTGCTGCATCAGCAGATCCCGAAAGCGGTAGGACTGGCCTTCGTTTTGACCAGCGGCAATGGTGATCCCAGTGCTTTGACGCAATTCGCGCAAGCGGCCCGTGTCGTTCTGGGTAATGGGTTCTTCAAAAAAGCCGACGTCCAGATCACGGGCGTGGCGGGCGATGGCTTTGGCGTGCACATAGTCCAGGCTGCAATTGCCGTCGATGTACAGTGGAATGTCGGCGGGGATGGCCTCGCGTACCAGGCTCATGCGGCGCATGTCCTGGCGGATCAGGTCGGCCAGGGGACGGGGTTCGTCGCGACGTTGCAAGCCATGATGGCCTACCACCATCTTCAAGCCCTTGAAGCCTTGATCCACGCAGTCGCGCGCAACTTTAACCAACTCTTCTTCGCCCAGGAAAGCAAAGCCGAAGGTCGCGTAGGCAGGGACTTTTTCACGAGCGCCCCCCAGCAGTTTCCATACGGGCAGACCCAGGGCTTTACCCTTGATGTCCCACAAGGCAATGTCCAACGCAGAGATAGCGTGCATGGCATAGCCCGTCTGGCCACGAGGGCACACGTTCCAGTACATGCGATCCCACAGGCGCTCGGTGTTCAAGGGGTCTTGCCCGATCAGGTCGCTGGCCAGAATATCGTTGATCGTGCTGGCAACAGGGTGCTCTTCGGTAATGGCGCTAAGTCCATAGCCGGTGATGCCTTCATCGGTCTCGATTTCCACATGGCAGATGGCCAGGTTGGTGGGTTTTTGGATGCCCGCGCTATCGAATTGAAAAGGCACGTTCAAGGGAATCGCGCGTACTGCCGTGATTTTCATTTTCCTGTCTCCTTGCATTTTTTTGAATGCGTTTGCATGTAATTGTTTTAGGTTTATAGCGTTTTGTTGCAAGCGCGATCAATGGTGTAAACCCTTGATTTTATTGATATATAAAAGTGCAATCTGATATATCAAAAAGGGTTTGCAGCGTTGTTTTTAAGGTTTTTAGTTGAAGGTTTTCTGCATCGGCAGATGCTTTAGCGGACGGGAGTGCAGACGTTTTGTGGGGTGCTCAAAAGCAGTGCAGGGGCTTGCAGCATAAGCAGGTAGACCGGCGGGGAAGAGGCAAGCAGGAGCGGGTTGTTAGTCCCTGTGCAGATCGCCGTGAAACGCTGGCGATAGACTCATCGAAAGAACGAATCATAAAAAAAGCCCTGCCAGGCAGGGCAGCTTGGCAGGGCTTTTTCTATACCGCGAAGTACGAGCAGGGAGCGGTCTATTTCCCCCGCAGCAACTGCATCTGACGACGATCTTTCTTGGTCGGACGTCCAGCATCAAAGTCCAGTGCAGGTTCAGGTGCCAGACGGCGTTGTTCGGCGGCCTGCGCGCGTCGTGTGCTGCTTTCTTCCGTCTCTTGATACAGCTGGCGAGCAAGCGGCGCGGGACCACGTACGCCGCTTAAGGCGGTGACGTGAACCTCCATGGCAGGAGTCTCCTTGCGCAAGGTAATCACATCACCTATTGAGACTTCGCGGGAAGGCTTGGTGCTTTGCTGATTCAGCAAAACCCGTCCTTTGGTGATCTCCTCGGAAGCCAGGCTGCGCGTCTTGTAAAAGCGAGCTGCCCAGAGCCATTTATCCAGTCGTAATTTGTCCATGCGCTATTGTAAATCCAGTCTGCAAAAGCTGGGCTTAATGCAGTTCCACCGCAGCGGCAGGAGCAGCCTGTACACGAGGCAAACGCAGACGCAGCAGCAGAACCAGACTGAAGACGGCCAGCAATCCAGCCCAGAACATGACGCGGTGAAAGCCGTCTGCCCAGGCGTGCTGGATGGCTTGCATCCAGAACAAGGAATCTGCTGAGGCAGGCAGATTCACCTGACCGGAGCTGATAATTTGTTGTGCCTGTTCCAGCATGGGATTGTCCGGATCAAGACGACTGGACAGGGAGCTGACTGCTCCTTGGCTCATCAAGGAAGCCAGCAGGGCAACGCCCAAGGTCATTCCGGTTTGGCGGATGGCATTGGTGGTGGCTGATGCCATGCCGGAACGCTCACGCGGTACCAGATTCATGACCAAGGTACTGCACGCCGGCACCGACAAACCCATGCCAATGCCGAGTACGGCCAAGGCGAAACCGGCCATCCAGTAGGAAGCGCCAGGTTGAAGCAACATCATCAACCAGGAACCGGCAGCCATCAGGCCAAAGCCCACAGTCAGGATCAGCTTCAATCCAAAGCGCTGGCTCAAGGCACCGAAACGGGAGGCCAGCACAGCCATGCCAATGAACTGGGGAGCCAGCCCCCAGCCGGTTTGGGTGGCACTCCAGCCCAGGGCGTTCTGGAAGAACAGGGACAGGAAAAACACATTGCTATAGGCGGCAAAGCCCAGCACAAAGGAGGCGATATTGGCAGTGCTGAAGCGGTAGTCCCGAAACAGGCTTAAAGGCAGCAAGGGGCGGGCGACACGGGTTTGGGCATAGATAAACGCCACGAAGGTGACCGCTGCCACGATCAGAGCGCGAATCGTCTCGGTGGTGTGCCAGCCTTGCTCACCCGCGCAGATCAGGCCATAGGTCAGGGAGCCGAGCCAGATAACACTAAGCAGTTGGCCGATAGGGTCGAAAGCTGCGTGTTCGGGGTTGGCCGACTCCTGAATGCCCCACATGCCCAAGCCCAGGGTCAGCAAGCCCAGCGGTAAATTCAGGCTGAAGATCGAAGGCCAGTCGGCTACATCGACCAGCACCCCGCCCAGAATCGGGCCCAGTACCAGAGCCAGGGCGCTGAAGGAAGACCAGCCGCCAATGACGCGGGCACGCTGGGCGGAGTCCGGGAAGGCGTGGGTCAGGATCGACAAGGCTCCAGGAATAAGTAAAGCCCCGGCCATGCCTTGCACGACACGCCCCCAGAGCAGGGTGCTCAGTGAGCCGGCCAAGGCGCACATCATGGAACCGACGGTGAAGGCCAGCACGCCCAGCAACCAGCTCTTCTTGCGTCCGTAGCGATCCCCCAGTAGCCCGGCAGACAACATGAATGCGGACAGGCACAGCGCGTAGGAATCCACGATCCACTGCAGCCCGGCCATATCGGTTTGCAAGGCTTGTTGCATGCGTGGCAAGGCAAGATTCACGATGCTGATGTCCAGGGTGACCATGAAAGTCCCCAGGTAAATAGCGACGGTTAGAGCAAGTCGGCGAGTCATGATATTTGATAAATGAGAATTATTATCGACGACTATAAAATATTGACTGACTGTCAGTCAATTAGAAATAAATAGGCTGGCTAAAATAGCGCGGTGACACCCGACGAGGCACTTTGTCGGGGTTTTTCTGATACTTTGACATCCATGACCGCTGCCAAAACACCTCGTACCCAACCCTCTGAAGTTCGTCGCCGAGACTTATTGGAGGCGGCTGCCACTTTGTTTCTGCAACAAGGGTTTGAAGCCACGCCGGTGGATGAAATTGTGTCGCGGGCGGGCATGTCCAAGGGCTTGTTCTATCACTACTTCAGCTCCAAGCAAGAGATTCTGGCTGCCCTGCGCGAGCAGTTCATCCAGCAGTTTCATGATCGTGTGCAGGGGGCGCTGGAGCAGGCGCCAGCAGAGGATTGGGTGCAGCGTCTGGCCTGTTGGATTCGAGCTTCGGTACAGGCGTACAGAGACACCCTGGAGATGCATGATCTGGTGTTTTCAGACCATATGCGCAGCAATTACCAGGGCGAACGCAACACGGTAACCGAGCCCTTGCACCGGATCCTGAGCGAAGGGCAGAAAGCGGGTGCCTGGTCTGTGGCCGACGTGGATTTGACCGCCTGGGTGATCTACCAGGGCATGCACGGCGCGGTCGACAATATGGGGTTGGAAACTGCAGAGCAGTGGGCCGTCATGGAGAACAATCTGGTGACTCTTTTTGTGTCTATGCTCGGGGCGACGCCGCCTCACCAAAATATGTAGGCTGTTCCAGTCGCACTGGATTGCTGCACTCAGCATACGCAGAACTGGCCTTGTTCTGATTTCTAAACAAGGCCAGTTGCTGGATGAGCAAAGGCTTAGCGGAACTGGAAGTGTTCCTTGTGCAAGGTCCAGGATTTTGCAGGCAGTGTTTGCTTGAGCTCACGTCGCAACTGTCGGCCCATTGCAGCCGGTCCACAGAACCAGATATGCAAAGGCTTGTCGGCCTGGTAATGCTGCAGCACCTCTTTGGGCGTCCAGCGACGGCCATCGGCATAAATTTCCAGGTTCACGTCCGGGTGCTCTTTGGCAGCCTTGCTCAAGGCCTGAGCCAATGGGTCAGTGCTGTGCTGACAGGCATATTGCAGATAGGCGTAGGGAGCGTGACCGTCCTGATGTTCCTGGCTTAACCAGGATAGAAATGGCGTGGCCCCGACACCCGCACCCACCCAGATATAAATGCCCTTGTCATCGCGGTCCGGCTGAGTGAAGCGTCCATAAGGGCCGTCCAGCTCAATGTTCTGGCCCACATGCAAACGCTCGGGCAGGCTGCGGGTCCAGTCGCCCAGCTGCTTGATATGAAAGCGCACAATTTGGTTGTCCTGATCCGCATCGGACAAGGTAAAGGGGTGGGACTCGGATTCACCCTTCAAACGCAAAAAGGCAAACTGCCCAGCCTGGTGACCTGGCCAGGATTGGTCCATGCGGCATTGCACTTCCAGCACATCACCTTGTGACGTACAGGAGATCACGGTGCCCGTGTGTGGGTAGGCCGAACTCAAGTTGCGTAGCAACTGGATGCCAGCTGCTGCTGTCCCGATCATCATGGTGATGGCCAGTGCCCAGCCGCCTATACCGCTCCAGTAAGCAGGGGGCGTCAGTACCACGCCATGAAAGATCAGGATCAAATAGGCCACTGGCATCAGGCGATGCAGGCTGTACCACTTTTTATAGGAAATCGTGCGGTGCGCCAGGGTGATGATCAGCATCAGAATCAGCGCGTAAAACGTCCATTCACCCAGTGATTTTGCATAGGGCTTGAACAGGCTGACCCATTCAGGAACCGGGGTTTTGGCCAGACGGCCTCCCGTGCCGATCGCTGCCGAGATCAGACCTTTGGATTCCTTGCTGAGCCAATGAGCCAGACTGAGCAAAATGGCGATGATACCCAGCCATTTATGCAGCCTGTAGGCTTTGTCCATGCCGCCTAACCAGGGTTCCAGACGGCGGGGACGCAGGGCCAGAATCATGATGGCCGTCATGGTGCCCAGTGCCAGAATCCCGGTTAACAGCATGCCTTCTTGTCGGACCACCCACAGCATATCGCCCGGTGGCGAGGGGGCCAGCCACAGGGCTTCAACAGCCCAGATCAGAAAGAAAGTGGAGAGCAGCAGTAAGAGAGGGCGACGCATGGTCTTTTCCGGATTGTTTGAAAGAGCCGGGTGCTGCGTAGTCGCGATGTGATGAACGTTCCGACGCAGCGCACCGGGAACACCTTATTGATGTTAGTACGCTGCCAGGCCGTTTGCAGAGCCAATATTCAAGAGTGTTTTGAGAAAACTCAAGGCACTCCTAAATATTTGTTATTTAAAGAATTTGTTAATGATTATGGTTGCTGTTTACTCTATTTCAGCTGGTTGCAGAGTAGTTCTTTTGATTGCTTTTCAAACCCGTCAAGCCGGGCAGACAAGCGATGCCAGATCCAGCAAAGCCGCGTCCTGGTGAGGCTGTCCGATCAGTTGCAAACCCAAGGGCAGTGGGCTGTTTTGACCGGGCGCGGGCAGGCTCAAGGTAGGCCAGCCCAACAAGGACCAAGGACGATTCAGTATCGAAGAGCCCGTGCTATCCAGTCCATAGGGAGCCGGGCCGGGAGCCGCTGGAGTCAGCAATGCGTCGAAATGGCCATAACGCTCCTGCCATTCTGTTTGCAATTGGCGACGGCGCGCCTGCCAGGCGTGGTAATCCGCTGCAGGCAATTCCAGGCCTTGTTTGATGGCTTGCACGGTAATGGGGCGCAAGGCATCCGGGCTGGCTTGCCAGACGGGCAGCAGGCTGCGGGCCATTTCATAAGCCATGATCTGGCCTTGCAGGATCAGCAGCTCTTTCAGTTGTGGGTCCGCAGGCAGACGCTCCAGGTGGGCGCCTTGTTGCTCCAGATGCTCACAGCCTTGTTCCAACGCGGCCAGTGCTGCGGGTGTGATCGGGCCCAGATCTTTGCCATCCAGCACGCCAATGCGCGGCGCTGTGGGGACTCGACTATCAGGCAAGCCTTGCAGGACAGTGGCCACGCGGCGCAGCACGGACAAGTCCCGGCTGAAGTAGCCGATTGTGTCCAGGCTGTCGCACAACAGGAAAAGACCGCTGCGATGCACCGCGCCAAAGCTGGGTTTGAAACCCAGAATGCCGGTAAACGCAGCGGGGCGCATCATGGAGCCTCCCGTTTGGGTGCCCAATGCAAAATCAATCATGCCAGCTGCTACGGCCGCTGCCGAACCACTGGAAGAACCGCCGGGCGTGTGCTCCAGGTTCAGTGGATTACGGGTGGGGCCGGGGGCTGCGTAGGCAAATTCGGCGGTGACGGTTTTGCCCAGGGCAATGGCACCAGCCTGACGCAGCAGGGCGACACAGGCGGCGTCCCGCTCGGCCGGTAGCGCATTGGGGAAATGCGCGCCGTAGCACGTGGGCATGCCTTGAACATCCAGCACATCTTTCACACCAAAGCTCAAGCCCGCCAAGGGGCCAGTGGGATTGGTGCTGATACAGGTGGCGGGATCAGCCAGCCAGGACCAGGCCTGGATAGCCTGGTCCTGCGTAGCGAGAGGGGAAGGGTTTGCAGTCATAAGCGAGAACTGGAACTACTGAATCGAGATGTTCTGTGCCTTGATCAGCGCGGTCCAGCGTTTGGTTTCTTCTTTCACAAAAGCGGTAAATTCTTCAGGTGTGCCACCTACAACTTCCGCGCCTTGGGATTCCACAATCTGACGGTAGTCGGGGTCTTTCAGGGCGTCGTTGACAGCCTTGTTCAGTTTTTCCAGTACATCAGCAGGCAAGCCGGCGGGGGCAATCACGCCAAACCAGTTCGAGGCCACCAGATCCACGCCTTGTTCTTTGAAAGTGGGGGTGTCAGGCATGGCTTTCAGACGCTCTTCCGAGGTCACACCCAGTACGCGCAGGCGTGGGTTGTCGATTTGCATGTGGGGCAGGAACAGGCTGGCCAATTCCAGATAGAAGGAGATATTGCCGGCCAGCAGGTCGTTCGATGCAGGAGCGCCACCACGGTAAGGCACGTGTACGGCGTCAAAGCCGGAGGTGGCCTTGAACTGTTCCGTCAGCAAGTGCGAGGCACCGCCAGCGCCAGTCGAGGCGTAGTCGAGTTTTTCGGGGTTCTTCTTGCCGTCGGCGACCAGATCAGCCAGAGACTGGTAGGGCGAGTTGCTGTTCACACCCAGTGCCATGGCACCGCGTTCGATCAGGGCGATAGGCTGCAAATCCTGTTCAGGATCAAAAGGCAGGTTACTGCCGTACAGCGCCTTGTTCACCGACATGGGGCCAAAGTTGCCCAGGCCGATGGTGTAGCCGTTGGGCTTGGCGCGCGCAATCATGCTGGTGCCGATATTACCGCTGGCACCGGGCTTGTTTTCCACCACGATCGTCACGCCCAGGCTGTCGCTCATTTTTTGAGCCAGCATGCGTGAGCGAGTGTCCGAGCTGCCACCTGCAGCGTAAGGCACCACAAAGGTAATGGCTTGCGAAGGGTAGCTTGCGTCGGCCATGGCCGTACCGGAACCCAGCAAGGTCAGCGTGAGCAGGCCACTCAGTAAAGGGGCGCGATGCTTGAATACCGTCATGTCTATCTCCTGCGTTGGGCCAATATTCGCAGTGACGTGCAGTATGGCCCTGTTTTTGATAAGTGTCAGGACGGATGGTAGTAAGAGCTGATTATGTTGTCTAATATTAAAAATAATCGTTATTGATCTGTTTTTTAACCTAATTGGCGGGCATATGCTGGACTCCAAATTAAGTGAAATGTTCTTGGTGGTGGCTGAAGAGCTGCATTTTGGTCGAGCCGCCCAGCGTTTGTTCATGACCCAGCCGCCCTTGAGTCAGGCCATACGCAGGCTGGAAGAGCAGGTAGGGGCGACCTTGTTTATCCGCACCACACGCACGGTGCAATTGACGGCGGCGGGAGCGGAGTTGCAGCGCCGCCTGCGCTTGATCGGCAACGAACTGGAGCAGACCTTGCAAGCGGTACAGCAGGTGCACAGAGGCGAGACTGGCATGTTGCGCATAGCCCTGACCCCCAGCAGCGCCTATGCGGGGGTATCCAAGCATTTGTATCGCTTTCGACAGGACTTCCCGCAGGTGGATATTCAGATCTACGAGATGAACTCCAGCGATATGCCTGCGGCTCTTTATGAGCGCCGGGTGGATGTGGCCTTGATTCGGCCTTCCTTTGCCGTGCCCGATTTGAACCCGCAGCTGGTGGAGTCCGAACCCATGATGTTTGTCGTCAGGCGGGATGATCCACGTGCTCAGGAGCATAGTCAGGGGCTGACCTTGCACCAGGCTTTCTCTTACGAAATGGTGGCGTATTCGCGGCAACAGTCGCGTTACTTTCATCTCTTGCAGCAGCGCATGCTGCAGCGCTCAGGCTGCCTGCCGCGCTTTGCACAGGAAAGCATGGTGCCCACGGTGCTGGTCATGGTTGAAGCGGGCATTGCTCCGGCTATTGTTCCCGCTTCCCTGGCGCGCTTGCGCACCGATACCTTGGAGTATCTGCCTTTGCTGGATGCAGACGATATTGCGGCCGAGCTGATGAGTGCTTATGTCTCGGACAATACCAACCCGGCCTTGGTGAATTTTCTGGCGGTGCTGGAGCAGAATCGCTCAAGCTGATTGACGGGCGGCCAACCATTCCCGCATGGATTGACCCGTGCGCTGCCGAAACAGGCGGGACAGGGCAGAGGGGTTGGCGTAGCCCAGATCCAGAGCAATACGTTTGGCAGATTGGCCTTGTGCCAGCCGCTGGCAGGCCAGCGACAGGCGCCATTGGGCCAGATAGTCTGCCGGTGTGTCGCCCACCCAGTGCTTGAATTGCACGGCAAAGGCGCTGCGCGACATCTTGGCTTCCTGTGCCAGTGATTGCACGGTCCAGTCCCGACCGGGATCGGCCTGAATAGCCAGCAGTGCGCGCGCGATGGGTGGGTGTGACAAACCTCGGAACAGGCCTACGGGAATCTCGCAACGATCAGGATGGTCAAACAGCCAGCGTAGTAATTGCAGCAACACGATCTCGAACAGACGGTCTGCCAGCAGGCGATGGCCGCAGCGCACGGACTCCGTTTCTGCAAAGAGCAGGCCCAGTGCCTGTTCAAGGCCGGCCGCTTCTTCCAGCGGCACAATAATCAGATCGGGCAGGGAGCGGGCCAAGGGATGATGCTCACCCCCATCAAAATCCAGGGTGGCACAGGTGAAATCCGAGCCTTCATTGGGCAGATCGTAAAAAGCGTGCTCCAGCGGACGGGGGTAAAACAGCAGGCTGGGGCGGTCAATGGTCAGGACTTCCGGCACGGGATCGCGCGGATCGTGGCGCACGCTTAACTGGCCACGCCGCAGAATGTGCAAGAAGGCCCGTCCGGGTTGGGCCGCAAAGCGGGTGACGCCACACAAAGAGCCGTTGTAGAACAAATGAGCCCGAACACGGAATTGTTCCAGCAAAAGGGAGAGGCGATCCAGGTTCATGAAAACATCCTTGTCTGGATGAAAAGGTAAGTTGTCGGGACTAATCTTATCCAATGATCTTGATCTTGGCGAGACACTATCCCTGCAAGCTTTTTCCGGCCACCCCGGCCCACTTCACCAGGAGATCATCATGTCGCGTCTTACATTGCCTGACCTTGCCCAAGCTCCCGCCGCCAGCCAGCCTGCTTTGCAGGAAATTCAAAAAGCCTTTGGTGGCAGCGTGCCTGCCATGTTCCGTATGGTGTCCAATTCGCCCGCCGCCTTGCGCAGCATGTGGGGCTCTTTCGGTGCCTTTGCCGGTGGCAAGCTGGGTGCGAAACTGGGCGAGCAATTGGCGGTTGCCATTGCCGACCGTAATCGTTGCGAATACTGCCTGGCTGCCCACAACGTGCTGGGTGCCAATGCTGGCCTAAGCCCGGAGACACTGGCTCAGGCCCAGCGTGGTCAGTCGGATGACCCGCGTACCGCCGCCGCTTTGACATTTGTGCTCAAGCTGGTGGATCAGCGTGGGCAAGTTTCGGCTGCCGATGTGCAAGCCGTGCGCGATGCCGGCTTTTCCGAAGGTGAGGTGGTGGAACTGGTCGGTGTGACTGCCTTGAACCTGTTCACCAACTACATCAACAATGCGCTGGAGGTTCCGGTGGATTTCAAGGCCGTTGAGCTGACTGCTTAAGCATCGATATGGAAGCCCGCTTGCTGATATGCAGGCGGGTTTTCTTGCGTCTGTTGTCTGTGTTTTATTTGGCTGACAAGGGACCGGAATTGATAGCTGTCAGCGGCTGGTTCACATCAAAAAAGCGCGCATCAATGCCGGTGATGCCAAAGCGGTTGAGCCGTTTGCTGTGCATCTCCAGATACGCCTGCGCGCTGGCTTGATCGCTGAATAGATACACGCCACCTGCTTTGGACTGTTCTTTATTCTCGGTCCAGATTTTCCAGATCAAGCCAGGTTCCAGGCAGATGGATTGCGCCAGTTCTTGCATGGCTTCGCTCATCTCTGAACCCCAAGGGCTGGGGTAAGGAAAATCAACATACAGCAGGGTGCTCATGATCGGCTCCATATCAAAATACGTGTCGAACATCATACCTTGATGTTTGAATTGTCCAGTACTGTCTCTTATTTGTCATGGGACGTTGAAAGGCCCGTGATTGGCTGGCCTCCCCCTTGAAGGGGGCGTATAGTTTTTCTTTTGCTATTTGCTGGTGGAAGCCCTCATGTCCTGGACCGCTTTGTTGTTGGTGGTGTGTGCTGCGTTCATTCATGCGGGTTGGAACTTGCTCTCTAAACGGGCGGCGATGGCAGGGGCGCATTTTGTATTCGCCTATTCCTTTTTTGCCATTCTGTTTTATTTCCCCATCACGCTGTGGGTGGTCTTTACGCAAGGCAATATGCCCTGGACCAGCGAGACCATTACCTGTTTGGTGCTTAGTGCCTTGCTGCACATGGGTTATAGCCTGAGTTTGCAAAAAGGCTATCAGGTTGCAGACCTGTCCGTGGTGTATCCCATTGCCCGTGGTACGGGCCCCATGCTCTCTTCCATTGGTGCTTTTATCCTGTTGGGCGAACCTGTGCGTCCTTTGGGAGTGCTCGGCATCTTGCTGGTCGTGATGGGGATTTTGCTGATCGCCACGCAAGGTCGACTGCGCCGTTTTTTCAGCCCTGCAGCGCTGACGGGTGTGCGTTGGGGCATGCAGACCGGGATTCTGATTGCGGCCTATACCGTGGTCGATGCCTATGGCGTCAAGGTGCTGCTGATCTCGCCATTCCTGCTGGATTGGTTCAGCAATGTGTTGCGCCTGGGGATGCTGGCCCCTTTTATCGCCAAGCGGGGGCGGGCAGGCTTCGTCAAGTTCAAACCTTATTGGAAACTGGCGGCTGCAGTGGGTTTGTTATCGCCCATGTCCTACATCCTGGTCTTGCAGGCATTAAGCATGGGCGCACCCTTGTCCATGGTGGCGCCCGCCCGTGAAATGTCCATGATGGCCGGCACCATATTGGGTATGGTCGTCCTGCGCGAAAAGGCCAATGTCTGGAGTTTGCTCGGTTGCGCCATCATGATCAGCGGAGTCATTGCCCTGACATCCGGGCCGGCGGCCTGATCCGTCTCTTGAAATATGGTGGGTCGTCCCTATCTGTCTGCAATAGGGCGCGCTTTGGCGTGCGGCAATCAACCCATTTTTTTGCTTTTTCACCATGAGCCAGACTGACACTGCGAATACGTCCGAAACCTTGGGTTTTCAGGCTGAAGTCAAACAATTACTGCATTTGATGATTCACTCCTTGTACAGCAACAAGGAGATTTTCCTGCGTGAGCTGGTATCCAATGCGTCGGATGCCTGTGACAAACTGCGCTTTGAAGCTATCGACAATCCGGCTTTGCTGGAAGGCGACCCAGAAATGCGTATCCGCGTGGAGTTCGACAAGGACCAGCGCACGATCACCATTTCCGACAACGGCATTGGCATGTCGCGTGATGAAGCCATTGCCAACCTGGGCACCATTGCTCGCTCGGGCACCAAAGAGTTCTTCTCCCAACTGACGGGCGACAAGCAAAAAGACACCCAACTGATTGGTCAGTTTGGCGTGGGCTTTTACTCCTCCTTTATCGTGGCCAATAAAGTGTCCGTGCTGACACGTCGTGCCGGTGGCGATCAGGAAGCCGTGCTGTGGGAGTCCGCCGGTGAAGGCGAGTTCACCATTGCCGCCGCTGAAAAAGCCGAGCGCGGAACCACCATCACCTTGCACCTGCGTGAAGGCGAGGACGATTTCCTGGACGGCTGGCGCCTGCGCAACGTGCTGCGTCGCTACTCCGATCACATCTCCTTGCCCGTGCAAATGCGCAAGGAAGAGTGGGACGAAGAAAAGCAGCAACAAGTAAAGCAGGACGAGTGGGAAAGCGTGAACCAGGCCAGCGCCTTGTGGACACGCTCCAAGTCGGAAATCACCGACGAGCAGTACCAGGAGTTCTACAAGCACATCGCTCACGATTACGAGAACCCTCTGGCCTGGACACACAACCGGGTCGAAGGTCGTAGCGAATACACCCAGCTCCTGTTCGTACCCAAGCAAGCTCCTTTCGATCTGTGGGATCGCGATGCTCGCCGTGGTGTGAAGCTGTACGTGAAACGCGTGTTCATCATGGATGATGCCGAGCAACTGCTGCCTGCCTACCTGCGCTTTGTGCGCGGTGTGATTGATTCGGCCGACCTGCCGTTGAACGTCTCGCGTGAAATCCTGCAAGAAAGCCGTGATGTCCGCGCTATCCGCGAAGGTAGTGCCAAGCGCATCCTGTCCTTGCTGGAAGATCTGGCCGAGAACCAACCCGAGCAATATGCCGAGTTCTGGAACCAGTTCGGCCAGGTCCTGAAAGAAGGCACTGGCGAAGACATGGGCAATCAGGCCCGTATCGCTGCCTTGCTGCGCTTTGCCTCCACGAATCAGGAAGGTTCGGCCCAGACCGTGTCCCTGAACGACTACATCGGTCGCATGAAAGAAGGTCAGGACAAGATTTACTACGTCACGGCTGACACTTTTGCAGCTGCATCTAACAGCCCGCATCTGGAAGTATTCCGCAAGAAAGGCATCGAAGTGCTGTTGATGTCCGACCGTGTGGACGAGTGGATGTTGTCTTACTTGCGCGAATTTGAAGGCAAGCAACTGGTATCCGTGGCCAAGGGTGGCCTGGACCTGGATTCGCTGGCGGACGAGGAAGAAAAGAAACATCAGGCAGAAGTGGCTGAAACCTTCAAACCTCTGGTCGAGCGCCTGCAAACCACACTGGGCGAGAAGGTCAAGGAAGTGCGCATTACTGCCCGTCTGGTCGATTCCCCCGCTTGCGTGGTGGTCGATGCTAACGAACTGAGCCCGCACCTGCTGCGTATGCTGCAAGCCGCTGGCCAGGAAGCTCCCGAGGTCAAGCCGATTCTGGAAATCAACCCGGAGCACGCCTTGATCGCCAAAGTCCAGGCCGCTGACGACGAGGCTTTTGGTGAGTGGGCACAGTTGCTGCTGGAACAAGCCATGCTGGCCGAGGGTGCCGCATTGCAGGATCCCGCCAGTTTTGTGAAGCGTGTGAACCGTTTGCTGTTGAATCTGTAAACCTGAATCTTGCTGGCTCTGCCTCTGGGTGGAGTCAGCAATCGTTTAGCCTCATAGCCTTGATCTTCATTTGTAAGATCAAGGCTTTTTTGCGTCCATTGGCAGAGGACTAAGGGGAGAAGCAGGAAGATAAGGGGCTAAACAAAAGTTTGTGGCTAAGCGATTTTTTATTTTTTGTCCATCTTAATGAGAATTGATCGTAATACGATGTATGGACGCCACAATGTAAGGACAAAAACGCGGTTTTTGAGTCAAATTTCAGGAAATCGTAGGATATGGATGGACTTCATAATAAGAATGATTAATATTACCGCTTCCTTTAAAAGCGCTTATCTGGCAGCGAAACATCGCTAATAGCGAGCGATCGGACTTGATTCGATGGCACTGCCCAAAAAAGAGCGATAACTACCACATGGAGCTGGTGATGTTGTTTGTTTCCACCCTGCCGCCTCGTCGGTTCGCCGAGACGGTTTTGTCCGCAGCATTGTTTGCTGCTCTGACAACTCCTGCAATTGCTCAAACCGCCAATCCAGGCGTGACCGAGCTGCAATCCATCAAAGTTCAAGGCACGACGGATGCTAATGGCATTGATGGTTTTCAAGCGCATAAAGCGCAATCGGTGAAGTTTTCCGAGACACTGCTTAACACCCCGCGTTCCATCACCGTGATCCCGGAGGAGGTGATCAGGGACCGTGGCGCAACGTCGCTGCAAGATGTGTTGCGTACGACTCCTGGCATTACCCTGGGATCGGGCGAAGGAGGCACGCCTATGGGTGACCGTCCCTTTATCCGGGGTTACGAAGCCAGTACCGATATTTTCATCGACGGTGTGCGCGACTACTCCCGTGGCTCGCACGAGACCTTCAACCTGGAATCGGTTGAAGTCTTGAAAGGTCCCAGCTCGGCTTATACCGGCCGTGGCGGTACCGGCGGCAGCCTGAACCTGGTGACCAAGTCTCCCAAGCTGAAAGACTTCTTCCAGGTGGAAGCGGGCTATGGCACGTCTGATCAATATCGTCTGACTGCTGACGGTAACTACGCTTTCTCGGATACCGGCGCCATCCGTCTGAATCTGATGCGTATGGGCGGCGAAGTGGCAGGGCGCGATGGTGTAAAGATTGATCGTTGGGGCATTGCTCCTTCCATCGCCTTTGGTTTGGGTACGCCAACGCGTGTGACCTTGTCTTACTCGCGTCTTGAGAACAAGGACATGCCGGACTTGGGCTTTCCTTTCAAGAATGCTGCCAATCCGGATCGCGTCACCCCACTGGAAGCGGACCGCGATAACTTTTACGGTCGCCGCAATGTGGACTTTCGCAAGTACATTGCCGATACCGCTTCGGCCAGCGTCGAACATGATCTGAATGATCGTTTCACGGTGCGTAACGTCACGCGTTACAGCAAGACTCTGAATCACTATCTGATGACGCGTCCGTCTTTTGATAACTGCGCCGCAGGTGCAGGTGGGGCTTGCGCGACGGAAGGTGCTGGCTTGCAGTTTCGCCGCGATGATCGGACGAACTACCGTGTTGCAGAGTCTCTGCTGAACCAGACAGATGTCTACGGCAGCTTTAATACTGGTTCGATCAAGCATGACCTCGTTGCAGGTGTGGAAATCAGTAAGGAGGAAATCCACAACAAAGCGATGACGGGTGGCCCAGGCCGTGATACTGACTCGTTCTACGACCCGAACCCTAATCGACAGTACAACTATTCGCTGCAGTACGGTCCCAAGACCAAAACCGGCGATATCAAGACCCGTTCGGCCTACATCTTTGACACTGTGACCTTGAATGATCAGTGGATGATCAATGGTGGTTTGCGCTTTGATCGCTTTGAAGCCGACAACACCAAAGAGTCTCGCAAAGACGATATGTGGAACTATCAGTTGGGCGTGGTCTACAAACCCGCACAAAATGGTTCCATTTATCTGAGCTACGGTACATCTTCAAATCCTACGGGTGAAAACCTGGGGCAGGCCGGTGGTGCAGATGGCCCGGCAGGCGGAGCAGCAATTCGTGACTTGAAGCCAGAGCGCAGCTACAGCTGGGAACTGGGGACCAAGTGGGATGTGGCTGACGAGAAGTTGTCTTTGACAGCGGCCATTTTCCAGACCGACAAGAAAGATGCTCGCTCTACTGATCCGTTGACCGGTGACGTGTCCTTGAGTGGCAGCAATCGTGTGCGTGGTCTGGAGTTGGGCGCGGCTGGTGCAATTACCCCTAACTGGAATCTGTGGGCTGGCTACACCTACCTGGATCCCAAGATCAAGAAGTACCGCAACAAAGACAATGTCTTTGACGGCAACCAGATGAAGTTCATCTCCAAGCAGAGCTTCAATATCTGGACAACCTACAAAATCATGCCCGAGTTGACCTTGGGCGCAGGTGCCACATTTGTAGGCAAGCGCTTTGTGGATGACGCCAACCAATTGAAACTGCCTTCTTACTGGCGTTACGATGCGATGGCACGCTACGACCTGAACAAGAATGTATCCTTCCAGTTCAACGTCAATAACATCAGCAATGTGCGCATGTATGATGCTTCCCACGTCGGTATTTTTGCCAACGTCGGTCCAGGCCGCTCCTACATGTTCAATGCCTCTTACCGCTTCGAGTAAGCTGCAGCTTGTAGTGTAAAGTCGGATGGGCCGCCCTCTTGAGGCGGCCTGCCTGCTTCTTGTACGACTTTGTGCTTTTTTGTTCTTGCAGGTATCCCATGCTGATTACTATCCCGGACGTTCTCAACGCTGAGCAATTGCGAGACTGTCGCCAGGCCCTGGAGCAGGCGCAGTGGGAGGATGGGCGTGCGACGGCGGGTTATCTGGCCCAGCACAGCAAACGGAACCTGCAACTGCCTCTGGATGCAGCAGTGTCTCGCCAGATGGGCGAGTTTCTGATGCACGTACTGGGTCAGCACAGCGGCTTTATTGCCGCTGCTTTGCCCCTGCGTATGCTGCCGCCACGCTTTAATCGTTACGAGGGTGGCGGGGAGTACGGCAAGCACATTGATAACGCGATTTTTACGGTTCCTGGCACGGCTCAGCGCTTGCGTACGGATGTGTCCACGACCTTGTTTTTCAGCGATCCCGATGAATACGAAGGTGGAGAGCTGATCATCGAGGATGTGTACGGCACGCAGTCCATCAAGCTGCCTGCAGGACATATGGTGGTGTATCCCGGAACGAGTCTGCATCGCGTCCAGCCTGTCACTAAAGGAACGCGCTATGCCTCGTTTTTCTGGACGCAAAGCATGGTGCGCCATGCGCATCAACGCAAGTTGCTATGGGAGCTGGATCAGAGCATTCAACAACTGGCCAAGCAGAATGCGGATGCCCAGGAGCTATCACGCCTGACGGGGATTTATCATAATTTGCTGCGTGAATGGAGCGATGTCTGATCGCCTGGAGCTTGATTGACCATGTCCCAAGAACGACTGCCCCCGCTCAGTAGCATTCCAGCTCAGATTGCCTGTCTGACGGATTACGAACCGTATGCCCGTCAGCGTATGCGTGCGCAGGATTGGGCTTACTTCAGTGCAGGGGCGGCGGATGAGCTGACGCTGCAAGACAACCTGGCCAGCTTCGGGCGCTGGGGCTTATGGCCTGCTGCTTTAAGCACGTTTGATCAGCCTTCCACCTGTTTGACGCTGCAAGGGCAGTCCATGGACTACCCGATTCTTCTGGCTCCCGTGGCTTATCAGCGATTGGCTCACCCTGATGGTGAATTGGCCAGTGTGTTGGGCGCGGGTGCGATGGGAGCGACCAGTGTAATTAGCATGCAGTCCAGTCATTCCTTTGAAGAGATTGCCGCACAGGCGCATGCCCCCTTGTGGGCGCAGTGGTATTGGCAAAGGGATCGCGCATTTACTCTGAATTTGCTGGGGCGGCTTGAAGCGGCAGGGTATACCGCGCTGATGCTGACAGTGGATGCTGCGGTCAATGGTGTGCGTAATCAGGAACAGCGTGCGGGCTTTGCCTTGCCCGCAGGTGTGGATGCCGTGAATTTGCGGGGTGCCCCAACGCAGCAGGCGGTTTTAGGCGCAGCAGGCACCAGTCCTTTGTTTGGCAGTGGTTTGCTAGATACGGCCCCGACTTGGGATGATCTGGCCTGGCTGGTGCAGAACTGTCCTTTGCCTGTTTGGGTGAAGGGAATCATGCGACCCCGTGATGCTCAGCGAGCCCTGGAGATGGGGGTTGCCGGGATTGTTGTGTCCAATCACGGTGGGCGAACCTTGGATGGTGCCCCCGCTTCTGTGGACGTCTTGGCTCAGGTTTGTCAGGTCGTGCAGGGCAGGGTGCCGGTCCTGATTGATGGCGGTATTCGCCGCGGAACAGATGTGCTCAAGGCATTGGCGCTGGGAGCAACAGCCGTGATGATTGGCCGTCCCTATATTTATGGCCTGGCCGCTGCAGGAGCGGCCGGTGTTGCTCATGTCCTGCATATTTTGCGGGCGGAGCTGGAAGTGGCGATGGCGCTGACCGGCTGCAATACCTTGGCCGATATTGGCCCTGAACTACTTTATCGGTCTTGATCTGGCACTTGTCTTTGCTTTGGTCCCAACTCTTGTTCCGGCAATGTTTCTTTGGGCCAGCCATGTTCCCGCTTCACCCGTTCCCAATCAAAGAAAGGGCCCGGATCTGTCTTGCGCCCCGGAGCGATGTGCTCATGGCCACGTACGGCGCGCAAGTTATGGCGCATACGTAAGGCGCGGCTCAGGCGGGATAGCTCCCGGTACTGCGCTTCTGTGAATGGCTCGAAATCGCTGCCTTCCAGCTCAATGCCAATAGAGAAATCATTGCAGCGCTCGCGGTCTTCAAAGCGCGACACACCCGCATGCCAGGCGCGGCGGGTAGTGGGAACAAACTGGATGATGTGGCCAGTGCGCTGGATCAGAAAGTGGGCCGAAACTTTCAGGTCCCGGATGTTCTCGAACCAGGGGTGGGCGCTGATATCCAGCTTGTTCTGAAAAAAATCCCGAATGTAGGGGCCGCCGAACTCTTGCGGTGGCAGGCTGATATTGTGCAGCACCAGCAAGGTCGGGGTGTCGCCCTCGGGGCGGTCATCCTGATTGGGTGACAGGGCGCGCAGGACATTGGCATGAGGTTTCAGCCAGCCCTGTCGGTCCAGGTCGTAGGCGTGGTGCATGCGAGCCATGGCGTTAGCTGCGTGGGCCGCGCTTGGCGTGTTCCAGGCTGCACCAGGTGTGATGATTGCTCATCAAGGCTTCGGAGCGTGGCAGATAAATCCCACAGTGTGCGCAACGGACCATTTCTTCAGCAGTACCTTGCTTGCGCGGGGGACGCATGGTGGGGTTGGGTGGATTGCGCTTGCGGGCCTTGTTTTGCGACACGATGCGGGCAATGATCATGGCCGCCAGGATGGCGACAACCCAAAATAAGACTTTACCCAATTTTCCCTCGTTGCAAGATGACGTCTAGTACAAAGTGGCTGCCTGTATAGGCCAGCAGCAGGAAGGCAAAACCGGCCAAGGTCCAGCGCAAGGCAACGCGACCACGCCATCCATACTGTTTTCGACCCCATAATAAGCCACCAAATGTAACCCAGGATAGCAAGGTAAAGACAGTTTTGTGGTCGGCAGGCAAAAATTTACCGTCTATTGCCATGGAGACGGCGGCACCGCTCAGAATCGTGAAGGTCAGAATCACGAAAGAGACACGGATCAGGCGAAACAGCAGCTCCTCTTGCACCAGCAGGGGCGGCATGGTGTCCAGAACCCGGCTGAACAAACCGCGTTGCTCCTGATGAAGAATAGGGCGGTGCAACTGACGGTCCAGAGCCGTCATCAAGACGGCGTGCAAAGCCGCTACGGTACTAAGCCCATAGGCGACCAGCGCAATCATCAAGTGAATACGTAGCCATTCATTGCCGACATGGTTGACGATATGGCCTTCGGGAAAGGCCATGGCCAGCAGGCTGACGATTGTGGCTGCAGGCAGTAGAATGAGCAGCAGGCTGTCCAGACGCAGATACAGGCTTTGGAACCAGAACACCACCATGCCCAGCCAGATTGCCGCTGACAGGGCCAGTGCCCAGCTCAGATGCAGCCCCTGAGGCAGCACAATAGTCAGTAGCAGGCCCGCTCCGTGCACAATGATGGCGCAGAGCAAGGCCACCCGGCTGGGGGCGTTCAGTACGGTTCGGGTGCTGCCGCGAGTCAACGGACGCCAGAGCGAGATCGACAGCACGATGTACGCCAGTGCGGCGAGCAAGTGAAATACAATACTTGCAGACATAAGTCCCGGATTTCCTGAAAAACGGTACGGGGCGTACCTCAAGTGGCCATTTTATTCTTATTCGTAGACCACACGATAACCTAGTTTAAGCGAACCCAGTCCTATGTTTGAAAATCTGACCCAGCGTATGTCGCGTGTGGTGAAAACCATGCGCGGACAGGCTCGTCTGACCGAATCCAATACTCAGGATATGTTGAGGGAAGTGCGTCTGGCTTTGCTGGAAGCGGACGTGGCCTTGCCCGTCGTGCGCGAGTTTGTCGCACGGGTCAAAGAAAAGGCACTTGGTGTTGAAGTTGCCGACAGCTTGAATCCTGGCCAGGCACTGGTGGGTGTTGTTCACCAGGAGCTGACCAATCTGATGGGTGCAGACCTGGGTGACAACGCCAGCGAGCTGTCCCTGGCGGCTCAGCCTCCCGCGATTATTCTGATGGCCGGTCTGCAAGGTGCGGGTAAAACCACCACCACCGGTAAGCTCGCCAAATGGCTGAGCGAAGGCGGCCACGTTCAGCATGGCCGCAAGACAGGCAAGAAGAAAGTTCTGGTGGTCAGTGCCGACGTGTATCGACCAGCCGCTATCGAGCAGCTGAAAACCGTTGCTGCCCAGGTGGGTGTCGAGTTTCTGCCGTCGGATCCTAGCCAGAAACCAGCCGACATTGCCCGTAATGCCCTGGATCACGCCAAGCGTCATCACTTTGATGTGCTGATTGTCGATACGGCCGGTCGCCTGGGTATTGACGAAGAAATGATGCGCGAAATTCGCGCTCTGTACGATCTGCTGAACCCGATTGAAACCTTGTTCGTGGTCGATGCCATGCAGGGGCAGGACGCGGTCAACGTGGCCAAGGCCTTTGCTGATGCCTTGCCGCTGACGGGTGTGGTGCTGACCAAGCTGGATGGTGATGCACGTGGTGGTGCGGCCTTGTCCGTACGTCATGTCACCGGTAAGCCGCTGAAGTTTGTGGGTGTTTCCGAAAAGCTGGATGGTCTGGAGCCATTCCACCCCGAGCGTATGGCTCAGCGCGTGCTGGGCATGGGCGATATTGTTTCGCTGGTCGAACAGGCCCAGCGCAATATCGACATCGCCGAAGCGCAGAAGATTACCGACAAGATCAAATCGGGCGACAAGTTCGACCTGAATGACTTCCGTGACCAGCTGCAGCAAGTCAAGAAGCTGGGTGATATGGGCTCCTTGCTGGAAAAACTGCCTGCCC
Organism: Alcaligenes sp. NLF5-7; assembly: GCF_024266725.1. Lineage (NCBI taxonomy): Bacteria > Pseudomonadati > Pseudomonadota > Betaproteobacteria > Burkholderiales > Alcaligenaceae > Alcaligenes > Alcaligenes sp. NLF5-7. The sequence goes on along the minus strand of NZ_CP100755.1, from coordinate 1,115,547 downwards.
AGTTCTCGCAAGCCGCGTCCCAGTTGCAAGGTGGTCAGGCTGAACAGCAATTGCGTCGTACGGAAGGGATCTTGAACTCCATGACCCCGGCCGAGCGTGCCAAGCCCGAACTGCTCAAAGCCTCGCGCAAGCGTCGTATCGCTGCCGGTTCTGGCGTGCCAGTGCAAGAGGTCAACCGCTTGCTCAATCAGTTCGAGCAAATGCAAGGCATGATGAAGCAGATGAAAAAAGGCGGCATGGCCAAGATGATGCGCGGCCTGGGCGGTATGGGTGCCTTGAAAGGTCTGGCTGGCAAGGGCTTCAAGGGCTTTCGCTAAGAAGCGCTTGGAGCTTGCCGCAAAGGCGTGAATCGCTCTGGCGGGACCACCAACAAAAAAAGCCCGCATACGCGGGCTTTTTTTCGTCCTGAGCTGTTGTTGTTACAGCGCAGGAATACGCAGTACCTGACCGGGATAGATCTTGTCAGGATGGCTGAGCATAGGCTTGTTGGCTTCAAAAATAACCGTGTATTTTGCGCCGTTTGCCTTGCCGTAGTTGGTTTCAGCAATTTTCCACAGGGTGTCGCCTTTCTGTACGGTATACATGGTGGCTTGTGCGGAAGGCTGAGCAACGCTGAGCTGGTTGTCGACTTGAGAGACACCCAGGGTGTTACCCAGAGCCAGCACAATTTTTTCGGCTTGTTCGGTGGAGGCGGCTTGGCCGCTAACCGTGACTTTGTCGCCATCAACCGTCAGATTCAGACCGTCGGCGGAAAGTTGGTGTTTGGCCAGTTCTTTCTGGAGTTCGTCAGCTGTTGCTGCTTTGGCTTCGTTGGCACCAAAGAGTTTTTCGCCGACATCTTTAAGAAAACTGAATACGCCCATCGCTTTGCTCCTGAAGTTAGGGTTCTACGGCTGCCTGCTTGATGGCAGGCGAGACGGCCCATTATGACCTCATTTTTATCCCCGAAGCCGTAGCTGAATGTCAGCAATTGTGCATTTTAAAGGGCGAGTATCAGCCGCCACCGACGGCAACCACGATTTCAATGGTGTCGCCTTCTTTGATCGGGGTGCTGGCGTGCTGGCTTTTGGGCACGATATCGCCGTTCAGTTCCACGGCAATACGCTTGTTCTCGTAGCCCAGCTCGATAATCAGCGTGCCAACCGTGTCGGAGTTTGCCAGAGTCTTGCTCTGGCCGTTCAGGGTAATGTTCATTCTTGTCTCTGGATATGGTCCGGCCAGGGCCGGACGAGTGATTCAGATGGCAAATTTCTGGGTGGCGGCCAGCAGCCGGGCCAAAATGCCGGGTTCGTCGTAGGCGTGGCCTGCGTCCGCAACCATATGAAATTCTGCTTGGGGCCAGGCGCGATGCAGTTGCCAGGCTGTATGCGCCGGAGTGCACACATCATAGCGTCCCTGTACGATGACACCGGGAATGCCATGTAAGCGGTGGGCGTTTTTCAGCAACTGATCCGGCTCCAGAAAACCCCGGTTCATGAAATAGTGGTTTTCAATACGCGCAAAGGCCAAAGCAGCTTTATCACTGGACTTGGCATCCAGGTGATTCTGGCTGGGCAAGAGCGTGATGGTATTGCTTTCCCATTGCGACCAGGCGTGTGCGGCCCGTAACTGCACAGCGGGGTCATCGCCTGTCAGACGCTTGTGGTAGGCGGTAATCAGGTCCCCGTGCTCTTCCTTGGGAATGGGGGCCAGATACTGTTCCCAGATATCGGGAAACAGGCGCGAGGCACCTTCCTGATAAAACCAGTGCAGCTCTTCAGGACGGGCCATGAAGATACCGCGCACAATCAGTTCGCTGACGTGCTCGGGGTGAGTCTGGGCGTAGGCCAGCGCTAGAGTCGAGCCCCAGGAGCCGCCAAACACCAGCATCTTGTCGGCCTTGAGCTTTTCCTTGCGCAGCCGCTCCATGTCCTGAACCAGATGCCAAGTGGTGTTGTTCTCCAGGCTGGCATGAGGGTAGGAACGCCCGCAACCGCGCTGATCAAACAGCAGCACATTGTATTTTTGCGGGTCGAACAGGCGACGGTGATCGGTAGAACATCCTGATCCCGGCCCACCGTGCAAGAAAATGGCCGGTTTACCTGCCGGGTTGCCGCAGCATTCCCAGTAGATATGGTGCCCATCATCGGTGTGCAACGTGCCTTGGGCGTAAGGCTCTATAGGCGGGAACAGGGTAGCGCTCATTGTTCTTTCTTGGGCCAGTTCAGTTCAGGGGTAGGGGTGTCATTGCGGGTGAAGATCAGATCCCACACGCCATGACCCAGACGCAGCCCACGGTTCTCGAACTTGGTCAGTGGACGGAAGTCGGGGCGGGGTGCGTAGCCTTCGTGCGTGTTGCTGAGCATGGGCTCGGCGGACAGCACTTCCAGCATTTGTTCGGCGTAGTTTTCCCAGTCGGTGGCGCAATGGATGTAACCACCGGGTTTCAGACGGCTGGTCAGCAACTGAATAAAGGGCGATTGCACCAGGCGACGCTTGTGATGGCGCTTCTTGGGCCAGGGGTCGGGAAAGTAGATATGAATACCGGCCAGCGAGCCGGGAGCGATCATGTCGCGCACCACTTCCACCGCGTCATGCTGGATGATGCGGATGTTGCTGATCTGGTTGTCATCAATGCGCTTGAGCAAGGCACCGACACCGGCATTAAAGACTTCCACGCCCAGGAAATTGTCGTCCGGGCGGGCCTGGGCAATTTTCTGGGTGGTTTCACCCATGCCAAACCCGATTTCCAGAATCAGGGGATTGTCATTGCCAAACACCGTTTCCGGTTTCAGGATGTTGTCGCGGTAGCTGATCGACCACAGGGGCAAGAGGCGCGCCAGGGCTTGTTCCTGGCTGGGCGTAATGTGCGCGCGCCGATGAACAAAGCTACGGATATGGGTCTCGCCGGAATTGCTGTTCGCGACATTGGGCGACAGCAGGGATTGTTTTTCGTTGCTGGAGGTCATGGTTGTGGCGCGGGCATCAGGAATGGCTCGCGTATCAGCTAAAAGCGGGAAAACTCTATTGTAGTGAGTCTTGCCGCCGAATTCATGTGGTGGCGCGCGAAAAAGATAGGGCCGGGGCGACGCATGAAGAAAAGATCGCGCTATAATTTTCGCTTGCCCATTCGCGGGATCGTCTGCTTTTGAGGCAGACCTCTCCATCAGGGCGGGTGTAGTTTAATGGTAAAACTGATGCTTCCCAAGCATCCGTCGTGGGTTCGATTCCCATCGCCCGCTCCACTTCGACTTTCCAAGGACTTCCAGAAAAGACCGTGGAACGTCGCAAGTGATTGTCACCATTCAGCTTTTTCGCCATCGCTGAATCCAGTGACGTCCAGCGAAAACCACTGACTGCCGGTACAAAACGGTACATCAAGTGGTACATCGGAAAGCGGAGCTTCCCGCTTCCGCATAGTTGCTGGAGCAGCGCGGGGTCGGACAGGACCATGCAGCCAACTCGATTCTCAGGAGTTGGGCTCATGCTCTCAGACCTCATGGTTCGCCAGGCCAAGGCGACCGGCAAGACGTACACGCTGGCCGATTCGGACGGCCTCTCCCTCTTCGTCTCCGCCAACGGCACCAAGGCCTGGCACTTCCGCTTCACCTGGGGCGGCAAGCGCGATCGCATGTCCTTCGGCAGCTACCCGGCGCTGTCTCTGAAGGAGGCGCGCGAGCTTCGCGATGAAGCCCGCAACCTGCTCGCCAAGGGCGTCAACCCGCACACCGAACGCAAGCGCAAGCGCCACGCCATCGTGCTGGCGGGCGAACACACGTTCCAGGCGGTCTACGACCAGTGGCTGGCACATCGCAAGCTGTCATTGGAGGAAGGACGGCAGACCAGCCTGGAGCAGATCGCCCGCGTCTTCAAGAAAGACGTGTTCCCGGTGCTGCGTCACCTGACCATCTACGACATCACGCGCGCGCACCTGCTGGACATCATCGGCAAGGTGGAAAAGCGCGGCTCGCTGTCGGTGGCCGAGAAGCTCCGCACCTGGTTCACCCAACTGTTCACCTACGCCACGGTGGCGATCCCGAACATGCACGACAACCCGTCCAAGGACTTGGAGGTCGTCGCGCTGCCGCTGCCGCCGGTCGAGCACAACCCGTTCCTGCGTATGCCCGAGCTGCCGATCATGTTGCAGACGCTGCGCAAGTACCGCGGGCGTCTGAACACGCAGTTGGGCATTCGGCTGCTGATGCTCACCGGCGTGCGCACCGGCGAGCTGCGCTTCGCCACGCCCGACCAGTTCGACCTGGAGCAAGGCCTGTGGATCATCCCGGTGGCCAGGCTCAAGCAGCGCGCGCTGCTCACCAAGAAGAAGCGCAAGCGCCTGGTGGACATCCCGCCGTACATCGTGCCGCTCTCGGTGCAGGCCCAGGAGATCGTTCGGCACTTGCTGGACCAGTGCAAGCCGGCCCAGGTCTGCCTCATTCCCGGCGACTGGTGCCTGAAGCACCCCGTCAGCGAGAACACGTTCAACGGCGCGCTCAAGCGCATGGGCTACGAGGATCAGCTCACGGGGCACGGCATCCGCGCGACAATTTCGACTGCGCTCAACGAACTTGGCTACCCGAAGAAGTGGGTGGATGCCCAGCTCTCGCACGCCGACCCGGACAAGATCAGCGCGACCTACAACCATGCCGAGTACGTCGAGCAGCGCCGGGTCATGATGCAGGATTGGGCCGATCGCCTGGACCTGTTCGAGCAGAACCAAGTCGAGGTCGCCAGCCGCCACCTGACCATCACGCTGCAGGGCTTGCCGACCATCGCCGGCCAGGCGGCCGTGCAGCCGCCGGTGGTCGACCTCACAGCGCCGCAGTTGATCGTGACCGCGCCGACGCCCGACCTGCCCGCAGCGCCGGCATCGGTGCAGCGGCTGTCGGCTGTGCGCATGCCCGAGTACGCGCGGCCGCGGCTGTCGGAGGTGCAGCGCGAACGCCTGCAGGTGCTGGAAACCTTCGAGGCGCCCCACAACCTCTCGGTGGCGGACTACGCCAAGCTCGCGGGCAAGTCGCGTCGCTGGATCACCTACGAGATCCAGGCCGGCAATCTGCTGTCGATCCACATAGGCAACCGCGGGCAGCGGGTGCCGGACTGGCAGCTCGATCCGCTCAAGCGCAGGCTCGTGCAGTCCGTGCTGAAGCAGGTGCCGCGCGGGCTGGACACCTGGGCGATCTACCACGCGCTGCTGCAGTCCTATGACGCGCTTGGCGGGCGGGCCGCTATCGAGGCGGTCAACCCGAAGAACCTGCACCTGGCCGCGCGGCTGGTCGCGGCGCAGAGCATCGCGGCGGATGATCCCGAGGACTCCGACATTCCGGTCCAAGTGCGGCGCAGCGTGCAGCGCCTGGTGCAGGATGCCATCACGGCCGATGCCGCCGAAGACCTGATGGAGCCTTGACGCCGCTGGCCTTCAGGTCACGGAGCGGGCGCGGCGCGCGAACCGCTTCTGCGGTTCGGTCAAGGCCTCGCACGTGTGCAGCAGGTAGGCCATGACGATGGGCGGCGCACCGGCCAGCGGTCGTACTGCGATGCCTCGGCACTGGTATCCAGCCAGCCGCGCGGCGGGCGCGATGGCGATGCCGTACCCCGCGGCGACCAGCGTCATCGCCATGTCGAAGGTGCTCACGACCTGCTCGTGTGGCGCGTCGCCGATCAGCCGATGCACGATGGCCTGCCACGGCTCGTCCGCGGTCGATTGCGCGCAGATGAGGGGCTGCTTCTTCAGTTCATGACATGGGACGTCGCGATGGACCAGCAGGTGCGAACGCTTGGCGACGGCGACAGCCAGCGTGTCGTGCCACAACGGCTCGCACACCCAACCAGGCCAGTCCACATCGGCGGTCGACAGCGCGAAATCGAAGCCGCCTCTCGACACCTCACCTGCCGGCGTGCTGTACGCACATTCGACCAGAGCGGCCGTGGTCTCCGGTTCTTCGGCACGTTGCAGCGCCAGCACGTCGGCGAGCTGCGAGGGCACCCACCTACCGAGCAGGGCCACGCGGATCGCGGTGGAGGCGTCGCTTGATGTCACGGTACTGCTTCCTCCCAAGGGCAGAAACTCGTGGGGGGGCGAAAGCATCAGGCGTGCTATCGCATGTGAGTTAAGTTTAACGTGGGTTATCTACGGGCAATGCTCGACGCTTTTGCTGATGCAGAAGCGCCCGATTCAGAGAGGCCGACCCGCCGGCACGACCACCTACGAAGCAGAACCAGCCATCGCGTTTGGAGCCGCCGTTCGCGATGAGAGAACCAACCAGGGCATCGCCCAGGAAACGCTGGCTCACCTGGCCGGCATCGAGCGCTCGCACGTCGGCAAGATCGAGCGCGGCGAGCACACGCCTACGCTCCCCTTGATCCTCAAGATCGCCCGTGCGCTGAAATGCAGTTCTGCCCACCTGATGGCCCTGACCGAAGCCAAGCTGGCCGAACCGGCTCCCTCCAAGTCAGAGGACTGAAGCCGGCCGGGGCTTGGGCCGCCTACTTATCCCTGCTCGTCGTTATCGTTTTGAACTGCGGGATTTTCGCGCTTTGGGGTCTCGTTGGCGAGACGCAGGTAAGGGTTATCGGGCGGCACTTCCCCGAATAGCGCCTCGGGCCGCGCCAGCAGGTAGCCGTGCAGCCGCCGCGATTTGCGCGGGCCGGTCACGTCGCAGGTCCAGATATTCAGACCGCTGGCCTGCTTGCGGTGCGCCCCCAACTTCTCGAAGCGCTTCTGCACCCACTGCCACGCCTCCAGCTTCTCCTGCTTGGCGACGGCCGCGACCTGCGGATGTTCCTGCGCGTAGCGCTGGAACACGCCGGGGCTGACCAGGTAGGCCGTGCCGGCGACGGTATGCACCAGGGCCTTGGCATCGTTGATGATGAGCCTGCGCGATCCCACGCCCTGGATCAGCCAGGCCATGAAGTCTTCGCCGGAGGGCTCGGCCTGTGGGCGGGGTGTCAAAGCTGGTGTTGCCGGCGGCGGCGCCGCCGCGCTGGCCAAGGAATCTCCTTCGGCATCTGCCCGGGCGTCGGCGACGGGCTCGGGCGGCGTCGAGAGTGGCGCCGACGCGGCAGGTGCCATGTCCAGCAGATCTAGCAGCGCACCCACGCCGTTGTCCGCAGCCGTGGACAGGACCAGCGGCGCAGCGCTCGGCGCAGGCCCCGGCTGAGCCGCACCAGGCGCAGCGGGTTCCGGCTGCGCTGCGTCCTCCTGCTCGACCCGCACCTGGCCGGCGAACGGCGCGGGCCGTTCGGCCGCCTCCCAGATCAGTGCGGGCGAGAGCTTCAGGAACGTGAAGCTGTGCGACCAGCCGGCATCGCTCGCGACCGTGGCCTTCCAGATCGCCTTGCCGTCCGGCGTGGGCAAGGCGATGCCGTGGTCCTGCAGTATGTTGAACACCGCCGTGTTGCTGGCCGGGATGCCGTCGATGCCTTGCTGCAGCAAATGCGCGCGCAGCTTGTCCGAGACGGTCTTGCTCACCAGCCAGAGTGCGTCCTGGGTCAGCCAGCCGTCCGAGGCCTGGGGCTGGTTCAGCTTGAATTCCTCCCGCAGCAGGAAGCGCAGGCCATCGAGCAGCTTGCGCTGCAGGGCGTGCTTGGGCGCGGCCAGTGCCTTGCTGGGATCGCCGCCGAGTTCCTGGGCCACCGAGGCCTGGTCGGCCTGCACCACCAGTTCGCCAAGAGTGCCGGCGTGCTCGTACTGGCCGGCCAGCACGTACAGAAGCGCGGCCCACAGGTCGGGGTAGTCGGCGAGCCAGTCGAAGATGCCTGGATCGAGCAGCCGGACGTAGAGCAGTCCGGTGGCGGCGCTGTGCAGCCGGTATTCGCGCTCCTTGCGATAGCGGAAGCGATACGGCCACCGCAGCGGGCCGTGCCAGGGATGCCAGACCGTGCCGTCCGCGTACTCCACATGCAGGTCGACGGCGACCTTGCCGACGTCGTGCAACAGCGCCGCATAGGCGGTGCCAGCCGTCCAGGCTTCGGCCTGGGCGGCTTGTGCCTCCGGCGTGGTGCCGGCGGGCAGCAGGTGCGACTGCCGCAGCTTCAGGGCGTAGGCGACGATCTCCAGGCCGTGGTCCAGCATGCCACCCGGGTAGGCATGGTGATGGCTCTCAGACGCTGGGAACTGCTGGACCAGCTCGGCGTAGCGCTCCAGTGGGGCGAGGTAGAGCGTGGCGAACTGCCGGCGCGAGAGCGAGGTGCGCTGCCAGATGTGTTCCAGCAGTTTCTGCCGACGCGGCGTGGCCAGCAGCGATGCGGCCGACTCCGGCCGCGTCAACCCTTTCGGAGTTTCGATGGCGGAGGTGGGCGGTGTGCCGGCGGTGGGTGGCACCCGTTTGCGCTGGAACAGCGAGAGCATGGCGAACCCCGGATGACGGGCTGCTCGGGGCGCCTTTTGGCCTTTTCAGGATAGGGCCTTTCCCCTTGGCGCCCTTCCTTTGCCCCTTCCCAGCCCTTTGGCCTTTGTCGGAAGCCTTTGGGTATAGGGCCGCTGCTTCGCGGCTGCCACGATGAATGCGGCATGGGGCAACCCCGGCAAGTGGGGCGCTGCGGGACGTTCGTCAGCTCTGGCCCAAGCCGGTGTCGAGGGCGGCGGATTGCGCTGCGAAGTCGTCGGGACGGCGCTTGCGGAAGGTTTCGAGATTGGCGAGCTTCCAGCGCAGTGCCGGCAGTTGCGCGGCGTGCCGGCACTGCACCAGCGACCAGTCCGGTTCTGCGCGCGCCAGCCCGCTCAGAAACTGCCTGTGCGCGGTGCTCAGTCGCTGTGGCAGCTCGCGCCGCATCCTGGCGCGAGCGTCGAGCAGTGTCTCCAGGGAGCAGTCCACTTCGGTCATGCCGACAAAGGCCCGCTCGTACTCGCCGGCGATGTCCTTGTCGTTGCCGAACAGCACTTCGTGGGGCGGCCGGTTGTGGCCCGCCAGATAGATCACGAAGCACTCGACCATGCCGTCGCTGATGTCGCCCGATTCGTAGAGCTGCCACACGTCGAATAGGTCGCGGGGGTGCTGCCGATCCAGCGCAGCCACCAGCTTGCTGGCGTACAGCTCGTCCGGTGCCAGAACCGGCAGCTCGAACTCGACGCCGAACAGATCGCTGGTCTTGGCACTCAGCGGCCGCCGCTCCACGGGCAGCACGCTGCCTCGGAACACGACGTTGACCTCGATCTTCACCTGGTTGGCGTCGTTCTCGACGATCAGCTTGGTGTCCCCCAGATCCTTGGCGCGAACCAGGCGTGTCTGCACGCCCAGTGGTGCAACGCGCGTGGCGATGGCGGCCAGCTCCTGGTTGATGGCTTGCAGCGCTTCGTCGCGCGGCGTCTGCCACGGGAGGTACACCACGTCGATGTCCACCGACAGGCGCGGCATGTCCCGCACGAAGAGGTTGATGGCCGTGCCGCCCTTCATAGCGAAGATGTCGTTGGCGAACACGTCGGGCGCGACGGCCAGCAGCAGGCGAACGGTGTCCGCGTAGGTCTTATCCATGAGGTCTCAGGCTCAGCAAGGTGCCGTCATCGAGCCGGCTCATCCAGCGCGTGTTGCTGCCGGTGCGAACCGGGTACTGCTCCAGCAGGGCATCGACATCCACGAGGCTGGTCTCGCGCGCCCAGGTGAGGAACAGGCGCACGGCCTTCACGCTGGTGCAGCAGGACAGCAGTTGTCCGAGCAAGTCCTTGCGGGGGGAACGCAGTCCATCAAAGAGGTTGCGGGCCTCTTCGAGGCTCTGCTTGACGCCGGCTTCGTACAGCAGTTCCAGAACGGCACGCTCGGAGGCAGCCACCCGCAGATCCTCGGGCAGGCCAGGCGGCGTGGTCAGGGTCTTGCTGGCCAGCGCCGTGTCCGGCCAGTCGAACAGGCGGGCGTGGACGTAGCGGGCCGGAAAGCGCGAGGTGAACCAGGCTGGCAACGCGAAACGACCGTCGCCCCACAGCACCAGCGTCTCCCGGCTGCCCAGGTTGTGCCGCACGCCCTGCAGGGCCAGGGCGCTCTTGCCGCCGACGTGCAGGCCGGGCACGCGCTGTTGCAGGAACTTCAGCGCACCGTAGACCCCGAACTCATCGTTCGGGAAGGCATAGACGCCATGGGCCAGGCGCACGAGCCACCCGCCGTCGGCATAGTGGGCGGCGAGCTGGGGCGACACCCCGAACTGGCTCAGGGTGGCAAGGTCGAACGGCGCCCCGCGGGGGAGTCCTGCCTGCAGCCGCTTGATTACCTGGTGCCTAGAATTTCCATCCATGCTATAAAAATAGCACGGAATCAAATCAGCCTCTAGAGTTATCGCAAGAACGTGCAGGGAAAGTAGCATAACGTTTGATTTATAGTGCAGAATCTAATCGACCTGCGACCGCTCTGCCAGCCGCAACCCGGCCTCCTGATCGCGGTCTATGCTGGAGGGCAAGCCCCAACCGGCCGCTCTTGAGGTGAGGCACCACTGAAACCGAGGCACATGAGCATGACCACCAACACGCACAACGGGCGCTGGAGCCACCGGCTGGGCCGGGGGGCTGGCCGTGCCTGGCGTGGATACCTGCGCCGCGAGCAGCGTGTCGCCGGCTGGCTGGTGACGCGCGGGGTGCCCGCAGGCGCGGCGACGGCGGTGCTCTGGATCGTCAAGCTGGCCGTGCTTGGTATGCTGCTGTACTCCGTATCCTGGCTTGTCCTGCTGCTGGCCTTTGCTGTGGTCGCCGCATGGCTCGCGCGGAATGCCGATGAGGACGACGAGAAGCAGCCGGAACTCAGAGACGGACACTCGGGCGTCGGCCTGTACGACAAAGATGACTGGCGGATCGACATGGGCGATCCCGACGAGCCGTAGCTGTCGCATCAACGCGAGAGAGTGCTCCTTACTTCGCCGCACCTTTCGATACGGCCGTCATCGCAAGGCGAGAGCCACTACCTCCGGCCGACTTCGCATCGGACGTGCCAGTGATGAGACCGCCCAGGAAGTTTCCAGCGCGAACTCCTGCCCATCCGAGTGCCATGACCCAGAACGTCGGCAACACGATGAACATCGTTGCCATGACGAAGTTCAGCAGCATGTCACCGAACGCATTGTTCAGGCCGATCAATGGGTCGAAGTTGGCGTGCGGCCTGTCCGCGCCAAACCCCCAGCCGTAGAGCGCGTCCAGGATCGTGCTGTCGATCCAGCGCGCGAGCTGGAACCAGAAGTCCACGAAGAACAGCGCGAACTGGACGCAGCTCACCGTCACCACCGTCTTCAGGTCGTAGGTGCCGATCAGCAGCACCAGCGGGATGCAGATGACGAGCGCCATCTTGAGCATCGTCAGCACCATCGGCAGCGCCTGGCGCACCACGTCCATCGCCGGAAAGAAGCCCAGCGAACCGACGGTCAGACCCAGGTCGCTCGCGCCGCGCGTGACGATGTTCGGCAGCGTCTTGTCGATCTGGCCGCCGTAGTCGGTGTAGACGGCGCCCTGGTTCATCTTCTGCTGCCGCGGTGAGACGACGGCGCGGATCACCGAGTCATTGACCTCGCGCTGCGACAGGAAGCCCACCCAGCGCCCGATGCGGGTCAGCAGGTCCGGGTCGATCTGTGCCAGCAGCCGGCTGCGCAGTCCCTGGCCGCCATCCGCCCACCACTGCCGGCAGGACGGATAGCCGCCGCCGCTGTCCACCTGTGCCAGCCCCGCATCGCGGGTCGCGTCGTAGGGCCAGGCCGTGCGTGGGGTCTTGGCGCGATAGGTGTCATAGAAGCCGAGCGTGTCGAGGAAGTAACTCGACCCGATCCAGGTGACGTCGTTCATCTGCTCGTCGGAGAGCGTCGGCCGGTTCATGAACAGCTTGGCGCGCGACGGCCCGTAGCAGTCGTGCGTGAAGTCGGCGACCTCCTGTGCCAGCACCGGATCGTCGATGCGCGAGGCATCCACATCCATGCGAATCTGGCGCAGGTCCGTGCCGCAGGGAATCGCCGCCACCGCGGCGCCCGTCACGGCTTTCGACAGCGCGTGCATGAAGAACCACCACACCGGCACCAGCGCGCTCTGGTCGTTGAGCGCCGTGTAGACGTTGGACCAGCCCGTGTCGTTGGGCAGCGGGACGTTGACCTGGCATTGCGCGGAGCGCGTGGTGTCGAACCTGATCGTGGCGAGATCCACCGGGATGAGTGGGATGCCGGCGAACATGATGACCACGATCGCCACCCACACCCGGTTCTCGATGCGCATCGACGACAGCACGCCCTTGTTGCCTTCGTCCGCACCTTCGCTGCGGGCCTTGAGCCATTCCTGGATCACGATGGCCACCAACGGAAGAGCGAACACCCCGCTGGCCACGAGGATGCTCCAGATGCCGTTGTTGACCACCCAAGCCACCAGGGTCAGGTAATACTCCAGGTAGTCCGTGGTGTAGAGCGTCATGCCTGCCTCCCGGTCTCAGCCGTGCCGCAACAGTTGGCTGGCTTCCAGCGCGACCACGGCGATCACCGCTGCGATCTCCGTGCGCAGCAGGCGCTGATGCGTCTCGCGTGACGGCTCCCGCCGCAACAGGCGCCGACGCATCCACCACCAGCCGTAAGCCGTCGCTCCGTAGAGGCACAGCCGCCACACGAAGAAGTGGCCGGCGTGCGCCTGCAGCCAGTGCTGCCAGCCCTCGACGCCGCCGACCACGTGGATGCCGGCGATGTTCACCGCCACCGCGGCGGCCACCACCAGCAAGGTCCACAGCAGCGCCACGCCGACGCGGCGGTTGAACAGCCATGGCAGCCGCAGCCAGGCCAGCCGGCTCATGGCGTACCGCTCCGCGGCTTCTGGACTTCCCGCAGACGGTCGCGTGTGGTGTCGCCCTCGAAGACGCCGCGCGAACCGGCAGCGCGGGTGCTGTGGCGCTGGATGATCGCCATCGCCGAGTTGCCGGCCAGCGTGCGGCGCAGCTCCAGTTCGGTCTTGAGGTTGTTGATCTCCTGCTCCAGCGCGCTGTTCTCCTGGTCGACCGCCCGCACGGCCAGCTCGTTGGCGGCGACGTTCGGCTCCTTCTTGCCGGTCAGCAACGTGCGTTGCAGCAGCAGGGCCTTCTCCAGCACGCTCGACAGCGCCGCCTCGGACGCCAGGCGCTTGCCCAGCACGTCCTGGTCGGGTTCGTCCCGCAGGGCCTCGATCACGCCGCGGGTGATCGGCAGCGAGCTGCTGCCGGCCGCATCGAGATTGGCCGGCGTCGTCGGCCGGGCGCCCGTCACCAGTTCCTGCAGCGCCTGCAGCTTGGTCTCGTACTCTTCCTGGATCATTGGCGTCAGCCCGACGCCAGGCGTGGTCTGGGTCTTCGTGCAGTTTTCGCAGGTGCGTTGCTCGCGTTCGCCCAACACGCGGGTCGCCCAGTCCGCGGCCGCGCCAGGCGACGACCAGGTTTGGCAGGTCAGGCGGTTGCTGCAGGCGCTGCGCGTGATCGACGAGGTATCGGTGGCGCTGCGCCCGTTGAGCAGGTTGTAGCCCGCTCGCGTCACGTCGCCGACCACCTTGATCGAACTCTGGCCGGAGCCGCCCGCGTTGCCGCCGCCGACCCAGGGCACGCCGTTGTTCCCTTTGTTGGACTCGGCCTGCTCGATGGCGGAGACGGCATCGGTGCTGCTGACCGCATCCCGCAGCGCCATCCCCTCGGCGAGCTGGTCCCAGCCGGCCTGGCCGCCGGCCATGTCCGCCATGCGATTGGCGATGGCCCGGCAGGTCATCTTCGAGCGGTCGAAATCCAGGCGCGCCTGCAGGATGCCGTTGGTGAGCAGGTTGTACAGGCCCGGGTCGGCGCGCTGGATGATCAGCGCCGGCAGCGAGGCCACGGCGCTGGTGGCGTTCTGGATCACGTTGCTCATGATCGTCTGGAAGCCGTTGGTGATGCCGTTGAGCTGGTTCTGCAGCGTCGTGGTGATGCTCATGTCGCCGCAGATCAGGTTGCTGTTCCAGCCGACCCCCACGCCGATGCTCTGCATGTTGCCGGCACCACCCATCGACACGGCCCGGCCGCCGCCGATGCTGTAGAGCACGTCGTCGCCGATCACGCTGCCGCTGACGTTCACGCCATTGGGATCGATGCGCGTCTGCGCCCAGGCGACGCCGACGACCAGCGTGATGGCCGCCACGAGCAGCGTGGCCCGCAGGGGCGATTTCGCGCGGTGCAGGAAGTCAGGGAGGGAGGCGTTCATCGTGGGTTCCTCACATGAAATCGACGCTGCCGAGGAAGACCTGGCCACGGCGCCGGCAGCAGGAGTAAGGCCGCCACAGGGCCCAGGCGTAGTCGCCTTGCTGGGCCTGCACGCGGGTGCGGCTGTGCGGGAAGACCACGCAACTGTTCGAGAGCGTGGGCGTCAGCTCCTGCCACTTGCCCGTCGATGCGTCGGTCTCCATCAGCGCGCCGGCCGGCCAGTAGCCGTCGCGGGCGTTGGCCAGCAGAGGCTGGTACACGTGAATCTGGTTGCGGCGCGTCACGATGTCGCCCGCGCGCTGCGCGACCACGGCGCCGCTCTTGTGGTCGTCGGTCTGGTGCAGGAAGCCACCACGGGGATACACGTTGCCCCAGAGGTTCAGGCCGGTGCGCGTACCGATTTCGCGCCGGCCGGGGATGAGCGCTTCGGGGTAGAACGCTTCCGGGATGTTGTAGCGCCAGGCGATCGTGTCGAGCGTGCTCAGCAGATACGGCATGAAGGCCGTGCCAGCGCCTTCGCAGGTGTAGCCGGAGGCGCTGGCGAACTGGCTGAACACCATCCCGGCCGGATGGCCGATGACATCGGCGTTCTTGAACTTGGCGAGGTTGTTCTCGTTGTCGTGATTGGTCGTGCCGTCACCGCCAGCCTTCGCGGTCGGGTTGGGCATGCTCATCGCCCTGACTTCCAGCCACGGGTTTTCGCCGGTGTTCGAGTAGCTCGACACCACCGCATCGGGGACGTAGTGGCGCACCTTGACGGAAGTGCGAACCGAGCAGCCGAAGGGCGTGCAGTACAGCCAGTAGCAGATACCGACCACGCGGTATTCGAGGCAGTCGGGGGACAGCGCCGACGAGACGATGGTGGCGGTGTCCAGGGCGAACGTCGACGTGGCCGTGCTCAGCAGCAGCGAGGCGACGGTGGCGCGCAGGCGCCGGGATGCCAGCAGGAGGCTCATGGCTGCGTGCTCCGGTAGGCGTTGATGCGCGCGACGGCGCGGGGCACGTCGGGCTCGCCGTAGACCACGTAGCGTCGATCGACCACCACGGCGGGAATCTTGGCGATGCCCAGTCCCCAGGCATCCGCGACACCTTGGTAGGCGTGGCCGATGCGGCGTTGAAGGGCCTCGCCGCCGTCATGCAACCGCTGCCGCACCAGGGCTGCAGCCTGTTGCGGGTCGGCCGGTAGGTGCGCGGCGAGTTCGACCTCGATGCGCGTGGCCTGGTCCAGCTCGATGATCCGCACGCCGGCTGGAGCCTGCACCGGATGACGGCTGTCGGTGACGACGAGCACGTCGGCTGCTGCAGTCTGGGTAAACATGAACAGCACTGCCCACAGTCCGGGCGCAATGCTGATGGTCGGCAGCCGGGGCGAAGCCTTGAAGACGGGGGCCGGCATATCGGGCGTCCTTGGAGTCGATCAAAGTCACAGTCGACTTCAAGTGCCGATCTAGCGCGACAAAGAAACCGCATCCGGCCCCTGCCGGTTTCATACCCTATGCCGTTGTGAGCGTTGTGATTGCCTCCTGTCGGAGGCGGAGATCAGGTGCGGGACGCTGAGGTGCCCGCGAACCCAAGAAACGCATGCTGTAAGCGAATCGGCATCGACGGCTTGGAGCGTGCATGTAGGCTCTGCCAAGTCCCGTCACTGATGTCGCTCGGGGCGAGGCGATCTACCGAGCGCGAAACTCTTCTCAAGTAAGCGTTGACGCCATCCGCGGATTCCGAAGGAGCGCCGGCAAGAACGTACCCCACCATGAAGCCGATAGCATGGTTCTCGCCGTACTTCTCCTGGATGAATCGATCCATGCCCTCGACGACGTACTCTCGACACAAGTGAGTGTCCGACCCGGCGATTCGTTTGCATTCGATGATCGCGTGCGGATCATGCTCCTGCGTGCGCAAGAAAATTTCGACGAACGCCAGCGGGATGTCGGTACGTCCGTCTGGCAGCATCACGTTGCTTTTGGATCGCGATTCCGTGCCAGGCAGCACCATGATCTGCTTCCACGGGGAGTTCTTCAGCGCAATGCGCATCCCGTCCCGCAGGCGCTCGGTCATGATTACCTCTCCAGCGTTGGCATTCACGTCCTCGGCTGCGCATGCTCGCTGCCAACCTGCGGCCAGTGTCAGCAGAATGACCGCCACAACCTCGGGCTCAAGTTCAATGAACTCTCTGCCCAGTGCAGGAGGTGCCTCATAGGGGATCCTCAAACTTTGCCCCCTGAAAAGCTCTCCGCGACCACTGCATCGGCATCTTCCAGTGCCGCTATGCCCATCCAGTAGCGCCGCGCTGCTGGCTTGATGATCACGACTTCGTTGCGTCCGTGTACTCGCAATTCCCGCTCTGCACTGAGCGCGGTCGCAATCTTGACTTTCAGGCGCCTGCCGATACGTGCCAGTACTTCACCCAATTCGCCTTGTGGTGCCACGACGCTCACGCTCGCATTACCCGGCCCTTCTTCCAAGACAAAGCGCACGACGCGCAAGGCCGAACTGCTTGGCAAGTCGAGCACTTCGGCGCGCATGTGCCGCTTATTGCGAACGGAAAGCCAATCCTCGATAACGGACAGGAACGTCTTGGCATACGCCGTGACCTCAGTACGACTGTCCGATGGCTCCACGGATGATTCGCGGCCGGTTTCCCATTGCCACCCGGCGCGAAGGAGGCCGTCTCGAATGACAGTTCGGTCGGCATCGTTCAGTTCGTACAGATCGAAGACAGCTTCGTCCAGTTCAGCCCATCCCCTCTCGTCGGTGCCGTTGGCGCGCAGATTCTTCTCAATCTGCAGCAGGCGCTGGCCAGCCTCAGATTTCACTGCGCTCGTGAAATTAGGCACCGGTAGGAAGCTGAGGTCGCGAGCCAGCAGCTTCCTCTTGTAGATTCCAAACTCTGCAGCGGTCAGATAGAAGAACCATGTCGCAAAAGCAGAACTCAACACGGTGGCAAGCAAATGTGCCGTCCGCGTGTGCCCTCTCGGAAGAGACACTGCGAAGTATGAGTTCGTGAAGACGAGATCCCGCTCGGAGACGGCCGCCAAGACGCGTGGACTCCCCAGAAGCATTTCCTTCACGATGAGAAGCGGGGCTTGATATATCTCCCGCGATCGTGGCCATTGTGCCTTCGATTGGCTGAAAGTCGGCAAATCATCGGGAATGTTGAAGTGCTGCATGTCTTTGACTTGCAGTACATCCAATCCTTTTAGCGGGCGAGCATCGCGCGTCTGATTCTCTGGGGCCCCGCGAATCAATCCAACCTGGAAGGTAGTGTCGAGTAATGAGAGTTGCTCGCCCAGATTTCTGTGGGCCGAAGTCAAGTCATCCAGCAATAGGAGGTCACGGCGCCGGCCAACGGCTGCTGCCTTGAGCTTCAACGGCTGTTCTTGGATTTCGTCGAGTGTCAAAGTGATGACGTCACTCGGCGCCACCTCGAACGAATGAGTCCTTGCACCGCTGGGCGTCCACGGGATCTGAACGACCGTGACCTGATCCGTTCGCTGCTTCGGTCGATGACGGGCAAAGAGAACCACTGCGGGCATGGCCGCTGTCGCGAAGAGCCAACTGCACAAATTGGACAGATTTACCAAGGTGATCGGAGCCACGGCTCGCATCACATGCTGAGCTGCTGCCATGCCGGTGCCGCTGCGGCTGAAGAACGGCATCGCGCTAAGAATGATGCCGAAACGGGTCTTCTCATGTGAGAACTCCGCCGCTCGCAACACGAAATCCAAGCCTTCACCGCGCGGTTGCGCAGGTACGCCCGCAACCCTGGTCTTGCGCCGCGCTTCGGTTCCTGTCTGCCCCCTAAAGCTCCAAGGGGGATTGCCCACGATAAGGTCGAACTGCTTCAGCCCTGTCGGCGTCGCCAGCACGGCCTTGCCATCTCCATCACGTTCGACAGTACGAGCGTCACCGACGAGCAATGTCCTGCCGATCAATGGCTGGAACTTCAGGGACTGCGGTGGTTGCGGGTCAGGGTCCAGCTCAAGCGCAGCCAGGTACAGGCTGAACGCAGCGACGCGAATCGCGGCTTCGCTAATGTCTACGCCATACACCTGCCCGTAGAGCGTCGAGCGGATCAGCTCCCTCGTGGGCGGCTGACCTTGCGAGCGAAGATGAACCAAGCGCCGCAGCGCTTCGACCAGGAAGACACCGGAGCCGCACGTCAAATCCAGCACCGACTCCCGTCCAGATAGACCATCCATGACCTCATCGAGGACCAGCGAGACGACGGACAGTCGCGTGTAGTGCACGCCGTTTCGCAACGCTTCTGTGCGCTTTCCTCCAGTCTGCGGCTCAGCATGTGCAAACTGCTCGTAGATCGAGCTGATGAGCTCGACCGGAATCACGTCGAACTGGTACGGGAAGAAGCTGAGTTGCCCGCTTTCAGGATCGACAGCCTCCAGGAACTCCGCAACCCGCGTCAAATGGTGAGCTGCTGGTGTCGTTTTCACCGACGAGGGCGGAAACATATCGCCGTTGAAGGTCTGGGCCAGCCATGCGAACAGCTTGCTGGTCGCTGGCCGGTCGCGCAGGATCGCCGGCAACGCCGTGCGGCCGCATACCCGCTTCAACCGCGCCGCACTGACGATCTCGCGGTCAATCAGGTACTGGGTGAAGATCACGCGCCCAATCAAGGCCTGCGCCGCATCGCGCGCGAGATTGCCTGCGACCAAATCGCGTTCGAGACATCCAAGGTCAGACAGGAGCTTCTGATCGACGCTGGTCTTGCGATCGATGGCCGGCACCTGGGCCCAGAATTGGCCCGTCTCGATCGCCAGTCGGCCGGCCAACTCGTCCAGTTCATGAAGCGAACCTTCGATGTTCTCGAAACGCCGAATCAAATGTCTCTGGGCATCGCCTTCTTTCGCGGGTGTGCCGAAACCGTTGTACAGGTCGATACGCTGCGGCGAGATCACCCACAGCAACGGCGCGAACCCCTCGTTCCAGACCTCTCGTCGCCACTGGCTGACCAGATCGTCTGCAGGCGCGCTTTGCTCAAACTTGAAGTAGACGGTCAACGACGACGCGCTGCGCCACAATGCGTCCGGAACAAAAACGCGGCCGTGGCGCGAGGACTGCGCCTCGGCCCCCAACCGAAGACCGGGCGCGGGTTGCCCGTCCGGCAGGTAGCCGGTTGCGGCGAGCACCTGTTCCAGCGTGGCAGTGTTCACGCCCTACTCCGGATAGCTTCGGGTGGAAACGGCAACGCTGCCTGGCTCGGCGTCGGGACGATCGGCAGCATGTGCTGCTGAAGCCGCATGATCAACGGATCGAGCGGGATGACGAGAGTCGGTTGCGTCGGCGCCGGTCCAATCCCCTCGGGGCCGATATCGCACAGGGTCGCCGAAGTGGCCGTCACGAACGCCACGGACCCATTCAGCGCCAATGCGCTACTCGTGCCCAGCAACCGAAAGAGCGCGTCAACGCCGACGCTGACGGTGGCGATGTGCACTCCCAACGAGCTGACCAACTCATTGGTAACGGCCAAGCCTAGGAGATCCGCGAAGGTGAATCGGGCAGCCTTCCCGGTCTTGGACGCCAAGTAGGGCACGGTCTTGCGCCAATGCCGCACCGTTTCGACGGACACGCCGGTTAGCGTGCGCATCTGGTCCTGAGTGTACTGGATGGCGGTGACGGCAGACATTCGCGTTGCTGGCAACTAGAAAATATGCAGATTCTGCCATGCAAAGGTGTGCTTCTCAACAGGTAAAGGCCGGTTCAGTCGCCTATCCCACAAGCCTTCCAAGCTTCCGAAAGTCGCGACCATCAGAGCGCATCGCGAACGTGTGGATAGGGGCAAGACGCAAGGCGCCCCCGGAAGGGGCGCCTGCGGACTACAACAAGCCGGCTTCGGCGAACGAGTACGGGCTGCCCTTGCCGACGATGAAGTGATCCAGCACCCGGACATCGACGGTGGCCAGGGCGCTCTTCAGCCGCTCGGTGATCACACGATCAGCGGCCGAGGGCTCGGTGTTCCCCGAGGGATGCTGATGCGCCAGGATCAGCGCCGAAGCGTTGAGCGCCAGCGCACGCTGGACCACCACCCTCGGATACACCGAAGTCTGGTCGACCGTGCCCTTGAACAGCGGCTCGTAGGCGAGCACCTGGTGCTGGTTGTCGAGAAACACGACGGCGAAGATTTCGTTCGGCTCCGCGACCAGTTTCAGGCGCAGGTAGTCGCGCACGGCGGCGGGACTGCCCAGCGCCGGACCGGCCTTGAACACGCGGTTCTCCAGCAGGGTGATGGCCTGCTGGATGATCCAGTCTTCGTGCTGGGCGGCGATCAGGGTGAGCGACTCCGGGCGGGAGTCGGCGATGGCAAGAGACATGGCGAACCTCCAATGGATGAGATCGGAGGGCGCCTGCCCCAGGAGGGCAAACCCTCCGGGGGACGATGGGGATGGAACAGGTGACGAGCGGGCATCCACCACCGCGGATGCGGTGGCTGTTCGCGTCAAGGGATGCGATGCGAACGGGTTTCGATCAACGCGGACGAGCCGCGCCGCAGCCTTGAAGATCGATGGCTACCTGGGCATGTCACCGGCGACGCCGGCGGGCATGTCTGGGGAATGGGCGGGTTCGGCCGCGGTCGTGCTGCCGGCGGCGAGCAGGTCGATGGCCGACAGCAAGGCATCGCCTTCGACGGGACCGTGCAGCAGGAGGGTCTTGCCGGACTCGCGGTCGCGCAGTTGCAGGGCCGGCGTGGCCGCGATGCCCTGCTGTGCTGCTTCCGCCGCCTGGGCACGGATGACGGCATCGGGGCGCTCGCTGTCGAGACAACCCTGCATGGCCGGCGTGAGGTCGGGATAGCGCAGGCCCTCCGGCAGGCCCTGGCCGTCGCCACGGGTGTTTGCGTAGAGCCAGGCCACTGCCTGCCAAAGCGCGGCGTGTCCGCCCGTCTCGCCCGCGCACTCGGCCAGGCGTGCCCCGGCAGTCGCGGCCGGCTCGTGCATGGACAGCGGCAGGTGGTGCCACTGCCAGTTCACCTCGGGATGGGCGTCGATCCAGCGCTTGAGTTCGGGGAAGTAGGCCCGGCAGTACGGACACTCCAGGTCGGCGTAGCCGACCACCGTGAAGCGCGCATCGGCACGGCCATACAGCCAGGGCGGGCCAGCCGGTTTCGGCCCCTCGGACCCGGCGGCGGCCAGGGGCATGGACTCGGTTGCCGGATGCGGCGCGCGCAGCAGCATCCACGAGGCAACCGCAATCGTCACCACGATCAGCAGACCGATCCAGGGATGACGGCGGGCGAATGAGGGCAGGCGCATCGTGTCGCTCCCGTCAGGCCAACGTATCCAGCGCCAGCGGTTCGATGCCCCGCGCACGGTCGATCTTCTCGGCCACGCGGAAGGCGGCGTCCAGCTCGCTGATGCCGTGCTGCTGCATCAACTGGAAGCGTTCGGCCTTCTCTTCGGGCTCGGTCATCGCCATCGCCAGGTAGAGGCTGGGCGGCACGGCGCGGAACAGCACTTCCATCGACTTGGACAGGATGACGCCCTCGCTGAACTTGCCGGCCTCCTTGCGGGCCGAGAGCATCAGCGCCTTCTGCGAAGCGTTGAGTTCGCGGAAGCGCGCGATCTTCTCGACTTCATCGGGCGGCATCGACAGGCAGATCCACCACTCGATCATGTTGAGCATGGGCTCGGCCGCTTTCGGCAGGTCGTCCAGGTTCTGCGTGGCGAGCCAGAACCAGGCGCCGAGCTTGCGCCACATCTTGGTGATCTTGACCACGTAGGGCGCGAGCAGCGGGTTCTTCGTGATGATGTGGCCTTCGTCCGTCACGTTGATGATCGGGCGGCCCAGGAACTGGTCGCGCTCGGCGATGTTGTTGACGGTGTTGATGAGCGAGATGTAGGCAATCGAGAGTTGGGCGTTGTAGCCCTCGCGCGCGAAGGTGGCGAGATCCACGATGGTGATGTCCGCCTCGGGCCACGGCGTGCCGGACCGGTCGAACATCTCGCCGTCCACGCCTTGGCAGAACATGTCCATGGCGTCGGCCATCTCCAGCAGCCGTGCGCGCCGCATCTCAGGCAGCGTGGCGTCGCGGGCGCGCTCGCGCAGCGCCTCGCGCACGTCGCGGGTCAGTACCGTGCGCTTCTCCGCTACGCAGCGCTGGGCCGCATCGAGGATGCACTGGCGGATCAGGCTGCGGTCGGCGCGCGTCATGCGCGCTTCTTCCTTGTCCTCGCCGCCGGTGATCATCAGCCGTGCAGTGATCTCCAGTTCGCCGAGCACGTCACGCTGCTCATCGCCTTCCACGGCCATGCCGGCATCGGTCTGGTCTTCGTCGAGCGCATCAGCGTCCAGCGTCTGTACCTGGCTCGGCGTATCGACCAGGCGCCAGGCGTCGGCGAACGGAGCCAGACTGACGCCCGCGCCGGGCGCGAGCTTCACCCGATGCACGGTGAGACCCAGCCGTGCGGCGAAGTCGCCGAACAGGCCGAAGCTGTTGCCCGCCTCGACGATGAACAGGCGCGGCCGATAGATCGCCGTCACCTGATTCAGGATGTTGTTGAGCGTCGCGCTCTTGCCCGAACCCGTGGGGCCGAACAGGAACAGATGCGCGTTCATCTGCCGGTCGAGGCGGTTCAACGGATCGAAGGTGATCGGCCCGCCGCCGCGGTTGAAGAACGTGATGCCCGGATGCCCCGTGCCCTGGCTGCGGCCCCAGACCGGCGCCAGGTTCGCCGCATGTTGCGCGAACATGAGCTGGGTGTACCACTGGCGCTTGTCGGCAGCCGGATCGAACACGCACGGCAGCCAGCGCAGATAGCTGTTCAGCGGCGCCACCTCGTCTTCCTCGCGCACCGGCTGCAGGCCGGCGTTGAGCATCACGTTGACGAGCTGCAGGCCGCGCGCATCGAGCTGGGCCAGGTCGCGGCCGCGCAGGTAGAACGCCAGCGCGCCGCGGTAGAGCTTGTGCGCACTGCCGATCAGGCCGCGCGCCTGCTGCACGTCCTGCCGGGTCTGCTCCGAGGCCAGGGTCTCGCCGACGGCCTTCCTGGCGAGGTGGTTGAGGTGTGCCTCCAGCACGTCCTGGGGCGTGGCGACCAGCGTCAGGCACATCACCGTGTCCTCGGGCATCTGGTCGAACAGCGCGTTCATGGCGTCGCCGCCCTTGCGCGTCTCGCCCGTCAGATGGCCCGTCACGGGTGGCGTGCGCAGGCGATCCATCACGATCACCCGATGCGGCATGCCGTCGAAGAACCACAGGCCGTTCGGCACGTCCGAGCGTGGCTGGCCGAAGAACAGGCGCTGCGCGAAGTCGGTGCCGCTGGCGAGTTCGATCTCGCCCTCCTCCCGCTCTTCCGGGTAGCGGGTCAGCGCGTAGAAGCGTTCCCGGTCTTCGGCAGTGGCGCCGAGCAAGGTCGGGTTCGGGTTGAACCAGCGCAGCAGCCAGGCGTGGATGTCCGCCGCGCCGAGACGCCGGGCCTTCACGCCGGCATTCGCCAGCCCGCCGACGAGGCGGTCGCAGATCGTGGTCAGCGCCTGCTCGGGCGACTGGCCGCGCCGCGAGGCCGGGGCGGCGGACGTGCGGCGGTAGACCACCATGCGCACGCGCCGGACCTGGCCGCGCCACGGCAGGCGCGTCACCGTGGTGTCCTCGAACAGGCCACCCGGCTTGGCGATGGCCCGCAGGTGATGGGCGAAGAAGCGCAGGTAGAAGTCGCTGAACGCGCTGCCCTGCGCACGCGGCTGCAGGTAGTTCGCCAGGGAGCGCAGATAGTTGTCCCAGTCGGCCTCGTCCTGGGCGTAGAGCTGCACCACCCAAGGGTTGTCGTCCAACTCGTCGAAGGAGTCCTGCAGGGCGTTCTCCAGCGCATCGCGCGCCTGCCATAGCCAGGCCATCTCGCGGCCCTCGGTGCCGACCGGCGCCAGTTCGAAGAAGGCCGCCACCGACTGGCCGTCTTCCAGCAACATGCACTTGCTGCCGGGCAGGTACTCGACCCAGGGCAGCAAGTCCGCGAACGACGGCGCGACGCCATAGAGCGCATCGTGGTCGGCCTGGGTGGCCGGTCTGCGCCGGCCCCGGCCGAGCGCGCTGCCCGGCTCGGCGACACCCTGTGCCGCCAAGGCCGTTACGTGCCGTGCCCAGGCATCATCGGTCGCATCCGCGGCGTCAGCAGGCGATGCGCCGGGCTTGCGTGACCACCAGGCCATCAGTAGTCCTCCACGCGCTCGCCCGGCATCGCGTACTGCACGCGCTGGTAGAGCGGGAACACCGTGCTGTAGCCGGGCACCGGCACCGGGTCGGTGCCCGCCAGGTGCGGGAATACGTACATCACCAGGTCGGGGTTCGGCAGGCGGTGGAACTGGCGGTAAATCTCGTTCTGCGCGGTACGGGTGTAGCGCGCCTGCATGCCGGGCGTTGCCTGCACAGCGGCCTCGGTCAGCGGCCGGCGCAGGCCCTGGCGCGCATCGAGCAGTTGCCGGGCGGCTTGGCCGCCGCCCGCGCTGCCGCCGGTCTCCTGATGCCAGATGTCGAGCATGGTGCTGTCGCCGTGCGGCAGCAGCTTCTCCTTGCTGGTAGCGCAGCCGCCGAGCAGGGTGGCCGCCAGCAGCACGGCGGCCGCGTCAATCCAGATCCGAGGCATGGGCTTCTCCGGTGCGGTGGTGGACCCGACGCCCCTTGGCGTCGTAGTCGATGTCGAGCGGCTGCTCCAGATGCACGGCCACCCTGGCGCCAGGCTGCACGTAGACCGCCGCGAAGGCCTGGCCGTAGAGCTTGTTGACCCAATCGGCCATGTCGCGCACGCCGCCCGCGAGGATGCGGCCCATCGCTTCGTTGCCGCTGATGCCGACGGTGCCCAGCGAGCCGTTGCTGTTGGCGACCACGGCCACGCTGCCGTTGTCGGACTTGATGAGCGAGGCCGCGCCGGCGCCGGCCGCGGTGATGAGTGCCTGGCTGCCCAGGTACTGCTGGGCGTTGCTGCGCCGCTCGCCGCTGACGCAGGGAATGCCGTAGGGGTCGCTGATCCAGCCCAGGCCGCCTTGGATGCTGGCGCCGTTGTGCCCCGAGTTGCCGCCGCTGCTACTGCCCTTGCTGCTGTCCTCCGGCACCGTGCGGATGGTGCCGTCCTGGAACACGAACGTGACCGAGCGGATTTGCCCGCGCACGCACGAGAGGGTCCAGTCGCCCGAGGCCGTGCCGCTGACCACGGCGCCGGCGACGTCGGGGATGTCGATGCCGTTGGCCGTGAGGTTGTCCGGGCCGATCAGCACCTTGAACGGGTACGGGTCGTTGACGGTTCCATCGATCGGTACGCGCCCGATCAGCGCCGTCATGGCAATCGACCCCATGAGCGTGGAGTTCGACGGCACGGTGTACACGGCCCTCGTGGATGCGCCCACCGCGCGGCTGCCAACGTCGGCGACGGATTCCACCGTGGCCGACAGGCTTTTCTGGGCCGGCCCGAAGCTCGATGGAAAGCCCGGCGCTTTGCTCCCGCTCGTGGCGTCCACTTTGGCATCGTCGGGCTCGACCCACTGCGTGTTACTGGTGCCGCGGTCGAAGCGCTGGCCGTCACCCTCCTCCAGCCCCAGCCCGACGGGCAGGTCGGACGGGCCGCCCTTGCCCGCAAGGCCGTCCAGTTGCCGCTGCAGATCCTGCATCAGCCCCTCGGTCTGATGCCTGTCGCTGGCCACTTGGGCGCGCTCCTGCTCCAGGCGGCTGCGCTCGCCTTCCAGCGCGCTCTGGATGCGTTGGTCGATCGCGCTTTCCCGCGCGCGCAGGCGCTCGTTCTCGGCCTTGTGCTGCTTGTTGTCGCCCAGCGCGCTCTGCAGCTCGGTGCGCAACTGCTTCACCTGGGCCACCAGCGTGGCGACGGTATCGCGCGGCGTGTCGCCAGCGATGCCCAGGGCTTTCATCTCCTCGGGCGTGAGCGTACTGGCCGCGCCCTTGGGAGCGGGCTGGCCGCCGGGCGCGCCGGAGAACAGCTTGATGCCGACGAACACCAGCAGCAGCGCCATCGGGATCAGCAGCCACTTGAGCAACGGATTACTTTTCATCGCGCGCTCCTCCGGTCGAGCCGGCCGCGGCGGCCGGCGGCAGGTTCACGCTGGCGTCGATCGGGCTCAGCGCCGGCAGCAGCGACTCGGCCAGGCCGTGGCCGCGCGTGACCAAATAGAGCACCGTGGTGTCGGACGGGGTGCCGGCCGGCCCCAGGTTCGGATGCTGGAAGGTCGCCGCCACGAAGTTCCCCTGCAGGGCGCGCGGGTCGAGGTCGAGCCAACGCGCGGCGGTGTTGGTGAGTCGCACGGCCGTCACCCACTGGTCTTCCAGGCGCCACGCGGCCAATGCCCGCGCGTGCACCGGCAACGTCGGCAGCAAGGTGTCCAGCGCGAGGCCGCGGCGCAGGTTTACGCGCCCGATGCCGGCGACCGGCTCGACGGTGCGCAGCGGCGCGTACAGGTTCTGTGCGGCATGGCGCGTCAGCACGACCGGTACCGGCGTTTCGCGCCGGGGAACGGATTTGCCCGCGGGCGCATCGGCCTGCTCGTCCGCGCCGCTTGCTGCACCGCCGCCGTAGCGCTTGGCGGGGGCTTCCGCATCCACGATGCGCACCGGCTCCAGCGGCGCCTGGCCGTCCTTCGCCGGCTCGGCGGCGATGTCGAGCAGGATCAGCGCGCCGGATTCCACGTCCTGCAGTTGCAGCCGCGTGGGCGGAATCGGCTCGCTCGCCCGCAGGTAGATCGCGCCGCCCGCACTCTGCACGCGCAGGTGATCGCCAACGCTGGCCGGCACGCCGACGCGCACATTGCGGTCGATGAAGACCACGCGCTCCTGGCCGACCACCAGCGGCACCGGCAGGGGCAGCCGCTCCCAGCGCAGGATTTCCACGGCTTGGCTGGCCGGCACGAAACCGAGGATCAGCAGGACGCCGGCCAGGGCCGACAAGGCAACGGACTTCATGGAGAGTCTCCCTGCAGGTGGCCGGAGGCGTTGGCGGGCGCGCCGGCCTGGGTCGGCGTCGGCGGCGGTTCGATGCGCTGGGGTGCGCTGGCGTAGCAGTCGAGCGCCAGGCCAAAGGGGTTGCGCTCGGGGTCGATGTCTAGCCGGACGACCTTGATGGGGTAGCGCACCAGGGCGCGCTTGACCTGCTCGGAGCCGTAGTATTCATCCGCGCTCACGTCGAGCGTGACGATCCAATCGCGGTCGGAAACCACCTTGACGCGCGTGGCCGGATCGTCGCCGTAGCCGCGGCCGGGAATCTCGTAGATGCCGCGCACGCGCTGACGCAGCTCGCCACTGGCGCGCCGGTACTCGTAGTCCTGTTGCAGAAAGGCCCGGCAGCTCGGCGTCAGGTAGGCCGACAGCGCGCGCAGGTTGCGCGGGTAGTCTTCTTCGCCGTTCGTGGGCCAGCGCTGTACCTGCTGCCAGATGTAGAAGGAGAAGGCATACACGCTCTCGGGCGGCACGTCCCACCACTTGCGCGTGCTGCCCGAGCGCAGGTCCGGCGGCACATGGATGGTCAGACTCTTCGGCGCACTCCACCAACCGAAACCGAGCAGCAGCGCCACCACGAACAACGCGCCGGCCCCCAGACGCAACGTCTTCACGTGCGCCTGCAGGTGCGCAACCTCGTTCTTGAAACGGCTCATGGCGCACCTCGATCGGCGTTGCGCCGGGTCGTCCAGTAGCCCGAGCGGGTGATGAGGCGCTGCCCGCCCAGGAGCGCTGCCAGCGCCGGGTGCCGCAATGCCAGCCGCCACTGGAGCTGCCGGTACAGCCAGGTGTCGGGCCGGCCGCGCTTCTGCGCACGCAGGAAGCCACCGCCGACGAAGACGCCCAACGCGATGCCGGCGACGATCAGCGTGGGCACCATGGCGATGCTGTGCGTGAGCCAGGCCAGCGGCAGGCCGAGCGCGAACCCGGCTGCGGCCGACAGGCCGGCGCAGATCCACAACTCGTCGGCGGTCAGCCCGCGCACGACCACCGGCTGGCGGTTCAGCCGGTGCGGCAGGAACGTCACCAGCGTGTCGCGCGGGGTCTCCGAGGGGACGGCCATCGCTTGCCGCCCTCAGAGCACGCCGGTGGCCTTGGTGAGCAGCCAGATGCCGACCACCAGCAGGATCGCACCCACGGCGACCGTCAGGCCGAACTGGCCCCAGGTGGCGCGGCCGGTGTGGATCTCCGAGTAGCGGGTGTAGGCGTGATAGCAGACACCGACGAACATCGAGGCGACCACGAGCAGCGCGATCAGCAGCACGATGTCGTAGCCGTAGTTCTGCAAGGTCTGCAGGATGCCGCTGCCCTGGCCGCGCGATGGGTCTTCCATGGTCGGCAGGCCCTGCGCGAAGGCCGACAGCGGCAGGCCCGCGAGCGCCAGCGGCAGCAGCAGCGGTACGGCGATGCGGAACGGAATGCGATGGGATGTCGTTGGCGTGTTCATGGCGTATGGCCTTTCGTGACGGTCAAGAGAGGAGGAAGAACGTCAGCACCAGGTACATCGCCACGAAGCGCACGACGACGGCGAGGAACTGACGCTCAGTGATGCGGTGCTCGGCCCAGCCGACGTAGGCGGTGCGCATGGCCCATACGCCCCACAGCAGCAGAACGGCGAACACGAAGCTGAGCACGACGGTGGCGACGGCCGAAGGCGCAAAGCCGCCGTTGGCGTGGAAGGCGGCGACCTGATCGGCGGAAGGCGTCATGGCGACGGCTCCTCGTCGTCGGAGCGGTCGCGGCGGACGTAATCGCCGACCAGCGGGACGGGGTCGCGCGGCTGGGCGCGCTGGGGCAGGAGGTAGTCCTGCAGGCCGACGCGAACGCGGTTCAGGTCGGCGCGCAGTCGGGCGTAGTCGAAGTGGTAGCGGGCGCGTTCCTGCGGAGCGGTATTGGCGGCGTGCTCGGCGAGGCGGTCGTTCAGGTCGAGCTGGCGCGTGAGCGCGGCGAGTTGCTCACGCTCCGAGGCGAGGCTGTCGGCGGCGATGGCGGGTTGCATGGCCGAGAGCAACACGGCCAACAGCACGGCCAGCGAAGGCCATGCGGATGCGCGGCGGTTGGTCTGTCCCATCGTGCCATTCCTCGTTGAAGCGGATGACCAGATGCTGTGGCGCGCTCTCGCTTTGCGCCGCAGGGAATGGGAACTACGACATGACCGGATTCCTGGGTCGAGGCGGCCATCGACTGCGCAGAGCTGCCGGAATGCGGAGCTGGCGAGCGCCTACCGTGCTTGGTAGAATTGGCCAATCTTGGCTAACGAAATCCAGCGTCGGCAAATGGCAAAGGCAAGACGATGACTGATCCAGAAGACGAAATCCTGACTCTCGACGAAGTCGCCGCATACCTCAAAGCCGGAAAACGGACGGTCTATCGCTTGGCCCAGAAGGGAGAAATTCCGGCGTTCAAGCTCGGGGGCACGTGGCGCTTTCGCCGCTCCGAACTGGATCGCTGGATCGCCGAGAGCATCAACAGGAAGAAATCGGAGGCAGTGTGAACATGGGTCTAAACAGCACTGCGAAGGAAGGGGGCCGGTTCATGACGACAACAGAAAACCAAATCGAACGAGATCTGATTGCCGCACTGGAAGATCTCAAATACACCTACCGCCCCGACATCCGCGACCGTGCCGCGCTGGAGGCGAATTTCCGAGAGAAGTTCCAGGCCCTCAACCGCGTTCGCCTGACCGACAGCGAATTCCAGCGCTTGCTCGACAGCGTGATCACGTCCGATGTCTACAACGCTGCCCAGACGCTGCGCAACATCAACAGCTTCGAGCGCGACGACGGCACGCCGCTGAACTACACCCTCGTCAACATCCGCGACTGGTGCAAGAACGACTTCGAGGTGGTCAACCAGT
This sequence comes from Alcaligenes sp. NLF5-7, assembly GCF_024266725.1. Lineage (NCBI taxonomy): Bacteria > Pseudomonadati > Pseudomonadota > Betaproteobacteria > Burkholderiales > Alcaligenaceae > Alcaligenes > Alcaligenes sp. NLF5-7. The sequence continues at coordinate 1,085,630 of NZ_CP100755.1, read as the reverse complement.
TGCGCATCAGCACCGACTTTTTCGCGCACCAATCGCGTGCTGAACGACAGCAAGCCCTACGGCAACATCCTCGACTTCCGGCAGCAGCAGAAGCCGGTGGAAGAAGCCATTGCGCTCTTTTCCGGCGAGAAGATCGACAACCAACCGATGCGCTCGGCGAGGACGTGCGCTTCAAGAACCACGGCCTCGCTCCGAAGTCGGCGGCCGACTTTGCCTTCCTTCTGCACGGCTTCCACTTCCTGAAGCAGGATGGCGTGATGGCCATCATCCTGCCGCACGGTGTGCTGTTCCGTGGCGGCGCGGAAGCGCGCATCCGCACCAAGCTGCTCAAGGACGGCCACATCGACACCGTGATCGGCTTGCCGGCCAACCTGTTCTTCTCCACCGGCATACCGGTGTGCATCTTGGTGCTGAAGAAGTGCAAGAAGCCGGACGACGTGCTGTTCATCAACGCGGCCGAGCATTATGAAAAGGGCAAGCGGCAGAACCAGCTCTTGCCCGAGCACATCGACAAGATCATCGACACGTACCAGTTCCGCAAGGAAGAGCATCGCTACGCGCGCCGTGTAAGCATGGAGGAGATCGAGAAGAACGATTTCAACCTCAACATTTCGCGCTACGTGAGTACGGCAGAAGCCGAGGAGGAGATCGACGTCGCGGCGGTGCATTCAGAACTGGTTTTGTTGGATCAAAAAATCAAGACGGCTACCGAGCGGCACAACGAATTCCTCAAGGAGTTAGGGCTGCCCTTGCTACCTTATGGCACGTCGATGACTTTGCCGAAATAGTGTGCAAACCGTATTCGCGCCGTGGAGCCACTTACCGGTTGCACTACAGGTACTTCTTGAACGTCGCCGCCGCAATGCACACCGCCACGCCGAGCAATGCGGCGCTGGGCAGCAGGATCAGCAGCGGGTTCACGCTGACCGGCAGTGCCAGATAAGTCACCCACGGCAGTACGGCCAGCGGGATCAAGCTGGCCCTGGCGCGGTGATAGATGAACCCCGACTCGCGTCCCGCCCCGAAGCGGCGGATGTCCCGGCGCACCAGGCCGTCCACCAGCCCGACGAAGGCGGCCATCAGGAACAGCGGCAGGGTCAGGCACAGCACCAGCAGCCGCACGAGGAAGACCAGCGTCGTGTAGGCCGCCGCGATCAGGTAGCTCTCCACGTTCACGTAGACCAAGCCGATGTAGTAGCGGAAATCCTTGGTCGGGCGATGGCTGCCGGCGCCGGCCTGCGCCGAGGCGTCGCGTATCCAGTCCAGCAGACCGCTCTTCACGAACAGCCAGTCGTAGCCCAGTTCGACCAGCCGGTGCGCGGTGCGCCCCGGCTCCTGCACCAGCGCGCTGCGCGTGAAATGCGTGGAGAGCTGATCCAGCTCGTAGTGCAGCATGCCCTGCGCGTGGCGCCAGCCCTGCTCGGGCCAGAAGAAGTGCATGCCGACGCATTCGATCAGGATGCACAGCAGCAGCGCGCCGCACAGCACGCCGAAGAAGCGGAACGGCAGCGTGACCAGGCCGGCGATCAGGCCTTGCTGTCGTTGCTGCTGGCGCTGTGCCGCGACGGCCGGATCGCTCATGCTTCGGCCTCTTCAGCGGCGGCCATCTGCCTGAAGTCGTCCAGCAGGTCGTCGGGCAGCGCCTTGTCCTGCAGGCCGGGGATGCCTTGGTTCTCCCACCAGTCTCCTGCCTCGACGTAGTGCTGCCGCATGTAGCCGGCCAGCTCCTGCAGATCCTTCGGCATGGCTTCGTCGGGGTCGGGTGCCGGCAGCGGCATGCGGACTTTCCAGAGGTTGCCGCCCTCGATCAGCGCGAAGCACTGCCCCTTCGGTAGCGCCACCACATGCGCGGGCTCGATCAACGGCACGCTGGTCGTGCTGATGCGGTCCTGCGTGTTGGACGTGAACGCGGTATTGCCGTGCGGGTCGGAGCTGTCGGTGGCGCCGCTCATCAGTGCCGTGGCGTACACCTCGACCTTGGGCAGTTGTCGCGTCAGCAGCTCGGCGGTGGCGGTCTCGCGCACGCGCAGCATGAACAGGTTGTTGAAGTTGCCGACCACCTGACCGGCCTTGGCACGATTGCCGATGCGCGCCTCGATGTCGCTCAAGGTCTGCGTGTAGGCCGTCACCTGCACGCCGGCACCGCCGCCCTTGTTGACCATCGGGATGAACTCGTCGCCCATGAGTTCATTGAATTCGTCGGCGTGGACGTTGATCGGAATCTTGGCGCCCGCCGCGGCGCCGGGCAGCCCGTCGTCGACGCCGAACTTGTAGATGTGGCCGGCGACCGAGACCAGATCGCTGAACATCGAGTTGCCCACCGCCGCCGCGACTTCGGCGTCGGACAGCGCATCCAGCCCCACGTAGACCACCGCGCGTTTGCGGATGACCTGCATCCAGTCGAAGATCGGTCGCGGGTCGGACAGGTCGGAATAGTTCGGTGCGAGCAGTTGCGCGATCTTGCCGGTGGTGAGCTTCTCCAGCAGCGGCAGCAGCGAAGCGACGATCTTGTCGAAGTACGTCCGGTCGTAGCGCACGGCGCTGCGCAGACCGTCGAGCACGGGGTCATAGACGCGCACTTGGGACAGGTACTGTTCGAGGGCCACCACGCGCTTCTCGCGCCCGATCATGTTGCGCGGGATGTTCTTGTCGTTCAGCTTGGCTTCGAGCTGGACGATGACCTCCCAGGCCTTCGGCTCGTTCTTGGCGAAGTAGTGCTGGGCGTACTCGATGAACAGCGCGTCGATGTTGATGACGTGGCGCTGGATCAGCAGGTAGTCCGGCCGCTGTCCCAGTTCCACCAGGGCGCGCGCGATGATGTTGACGAAGCGCCAGGCGAATTCGCGGAACGCGGCGCTGTTGCCTTCGCCGGAGAGCTGCCCGGCGATGCGCGTGGCCACCTCGGAGATCCGTCCGAACCGGCCCACGGCGTTGTAGCGCGCCGAGATGTCCGGCCAGCCCAGATGGAACACGTAGAACTCGCCTTCGCGCCCGGCGCGCTTGGCCTCGACGTACATGCGCTTCAACAGGTCCGCATCGCCCTTGGGGTCGAAGACGATCACCACCTCGTGCTCGCCGCGGACCTTGCGGCGGATGTCCTGGGTGATGAACAGCTCGGCCAGCCGCGTCTTGCCCACGCGCGTGGTGCCCAGCACCAGGGAGTGGCCGACGCGCTCGCCCAGCGGCAGCGTGACGTCGACCTCATGCGGCTCGATGCCGTGCAGGCGCGGCAGCCCGCCGACCGGCGGCAGCGGCCGCGCCGGGTTGAGCGGGCTGTCCCAGGCCAGCGCGCGCGCCAGTGTCGAGACGGGAAACGGCGCGAACTCAAGCCGCTCCTCCAGCCGCCGGGCGGCCCGGTAGATCGCCGTCGGCTCGACATAGCGGCGGAACCCCGGCCGGTAGGTCTGCATCAGCCGGTGCGTGTGCCGCTGCTCCCAGCGAAAGCCTCGGCCGACGAACAGCCGCTGTTGGCTCACCGGCACGTCGCGGCTGGTCATCACGTAGCGCGGCAGGCGGCGGATGTTGCGGCGATAGCGCAGGATCGCCCAGGCATCGCGCAGGCGAATCGCGCCGAAGATCAGGAAGGCCAGTGCCGAGCCCAGGCCGAGCAGCGGGTTCAGCGCGAGCGACCACGGTGCCACCAGGCACAGAATCGCGGCGCCGGTGCAGACCGCCACGGTATGAAGCTCCACCGCTGGCCGCAGCAGAACCTCGACCGCATGCGGTTGGGCCATTTGCGCACCTACTGCTCGACGCCGGTGGACGTGATGAGCACCGGGTAGTGGCGCAGGCCCAGGCGCTGGGCCAGGTCGTCGCCGGAGGCCGGCGAGAGGCTCAGGCCGGGAGCCAGGCTGCGCAGCGCCGTCAGCGCGGCCATCGACTCCACGTTGACCACCAGGCCCACGGCCTGCAGCTCGCGCAGCGCGGTCTGCCGCTGCCGCAGCCAGGCGCGCGAACGCTCGTCGTCGCCGATCAGGAACAGCGCCGTCAGGCCCGGCGCCCGGTTGACGCGGCGCTGCACCTCGCCCGGCGACAGTTGCGTCGAGCGCACCGGCAGCATGGCGGCTTCGGCGTCGGCCGCATTGCCAACGCGAGGGGCCGGCATCGGGGCCGGCGGTGTGGCCTGATCCGGCTGAGGATTCAGCGACTGGTAGTACGGCAGCGCGGAGTCGCCGCCGCGGTCTTCGACGACGATCAACGGCGCAGAGGCGGTCTGCGCGAAGACGGTGGTCGTGGGCAGCAGCCCGATGGTGGCGATGAGGACGATGTGGTTCATGGCGTGGTGGCCTGGAGGGTTGGAACGGGAACGTCGGGGTCGAGCACGCGGGTCAGGTGCCGATGCACACTGCGCCGGTAGCGCGCCGCGGGTGCCCCGCCGGCGGGCCGGTGGTAGCGGCCGATGGCAAGCAGCCAGTCCTCGCCCGGCGTGTGCTGTTCGCGCAGGATTTCCGCAGCGATGGCGAGGTTGCGGTACGGGTCCAGCAGCTCGCAGGGCTGCGTGTAGCGATGCGCGTGGTAGCCGAGATTGACCTGGCCGAGGCCGGCATCGATGCGATTGGCCGGCGTGTGGGCGAGCGCACGGTGCAGCCCCGCGCAGGCCTCGGCGCGGCTGGCATAGCGCTGTGGCGAGCCGGCGACGTTGAGCGTCCACGGCCAGGGGATCAGGCGCCCGCGCAGCATGGCGCCGCTCTCCTGCAAGGCCACCGCGTACAGCACCGCCGCCGGCACGTCTGCACGGTGCGCCGCCAGTTGATAGGCCGGCGGCGGCACTTCCCGCGCCAGGGCGGCCAACGCCCAGCCGCCGCTGGTGAGCAGCAGCACGGCGCCGGCGCAGCGGATGGCGACGCGGGATGGCCGGTGCTCCCGGCCCGGAGCACCTATTGCCGCTGCCATTGGCCGTTCACCTCGCGCACCACGGCCGGCAGATCGCCGGGCAGGCCGAGCGACAGCCAGCGTCCCGCATCGTGGTTGAGCGTGATGGTGCGGGCGCGCACCCTGGCCGGGTCGATGCCCGCCTGGGTGGCCCACTGCCGGATGCGCGCGTCGTCCTGACGGCTGCCGACCATGTAGAGATCGAAGGCCGTGCCGGCCGCCTGCAACTGCTGCACGCGCTGCGCGCACGGTGCGCAGTCGGCCTTGACGAAGACCGCCAGGCGCCCGGAGCCGGTGTTGCCGGCACCCTGCGCCTTGGCGCCGGGCAGGCTCACGCGCGGCTGGCCGGGAAACAGGCGCTGCCACGCCGCGTCGTAGGCGCGCTGGTAGGCCAGCGTCTTGCCGACGCGCTGGGCCTCGGCCTGCACCTGCAACTCCGCGTAGCGCCTGCGCTCCTCGTCGCTGCGGGCCTCGATGCCCAGCGCCGTGAGCGGATCGAGCTGGGGCGAATAGACCCCGAGCGGCCCCTGCATCAGTTGGCGGTAACGTGCCCACTCCTCGGGCTGAAGCCCCCACTCCCGCGCCTGCCTCTCGTCGAGCGCGGCATCAGCGCCCGGCTGCACCTGGGCGGGCACCATGCGCGAGTTCGTCACCGGGGCCGGCTGGGCGGATGCGCCGAAAGCGGCGAACAGAACGACGGTAGCGAGCAACGGCCGCAGGTTCATGGTCAGCCTCCGCCGAGCCGCCTCAAGGAGGCTGAAGCCCCCTCGGGGGGCTGCGAACGAAGTGAGCGTGGGGGTCATGGCACCTCCTACGGCACCGCAACGCGCTGCGTCTGGCCGTTCACCTGGAACACGCCCGCCTGCGCCTCGATGGACTGCAGTTGCCAGCCGCCCTCGGCATCGCCCTGGCGCAGCAGCCGGGCGCCCGCGAGCGAGGCCGCGGCGGTGGAGGTGATCGACAGAAAGCGCTCGCCTCCCCGCAGCTCCACGCCGAGCACCCGGAACGGCGGCTCCGGCACCTTGGGCTTCGTCGCAACCGGAGTGCGCGGGCGAGCGGCGGATGCCACCTGCCGGGTTTTCTCCAGGCGGGTTTCGATTGCGTTCACGCGCGCCAGCAGCGTCTGCAGGTCGACGGCCAAGGCCCTCGCCTCATCGGCCTCTTCGAGGCGCGTCATCCGTTCGTCCAGCGCCTGCCGCGCGGTGGCGAATTCGGCCTGGCTGATCGGCGCCGGCCGGCGCTTGTCCGCATCGGCCTGTTGTTCGAGATCGGCCACGCGCAGGCCCAGCGCATTGACCTGCGCATCCTGTGCGCTGCTCTGGGTCTGTTCGGCGAGCCGCGACAGGCCGACGCTGTTGACGAGTGCCACGGCACTGATGAGGACCAGCCAGAAGGCCGCGGCGACCTTGAGCCAGCGCGTGCGGGAATTGCGCTCGGATGGCGCTTGGGGAAAGGTCATGGCTGCATCTCCCCGGGCCGGTCGGCGTCCGGTACGGGCGTGGCGGTGCCGGGCGGGTTGGCGGAAAGGAAGGTGGGAGCACCGTGCCGGCTGAAGCAGACCTGGCGGGTCAAGTCATCGACCGACAGCTCCCAGGCGGGGCCGGCAAGGGTCAGCAAGGCATCGCGCAGCATCAGCGGGCCTAGGCGCAGGTGTGCGGCAGGCAGCGGCAGCGCGTAGAGCGTGGCGGCTTCGACCGCATCGCAGAGCCGGTAGCCCGAGCGCAGGAGCACATGGCGCATGGCATCGCCCACGCTGGCATCGAGCATGGGCGGAATCGAAACCTCCACCGCCTGCTGCAAGAGATCACGCTGCGAAGGTTCCGGCACCAGCTCGACCAGGGTGTAGCGGCCGTAGCGGGCCACCGGAACGAAACCCGGCTCCGGCGCGACGGCGGTTGGCGATGCGGCCGGCACCGCTGGCGCAGACGACGCGGCGGTCGTGGCGCAGCCGGCGGCCAACAGGCTGCCTGCCAGCAAGCCAGCGGCGAGGGCCAGGCGGTGAACAGTGCGGATGGATGGTTGCATGGAGGGCGCTTCCCTGGAACACGGAGCGCTCACCATCGCCGCCGCTTGGCCTGCGGGCAGCAAACAAAACGCACTGACGCCCGCCCGAATACATGGCTGGGCAGCGCCATAGACTGTCATACGCCCAAGAAAAACGGCCCCGAAGGGCCGTGGAAAGAAGCCGGCGACCCCGAGGGGCCACCGGCATGGGCACATGGATCAGACCGTGACAAGCTGCCGGGCCAGTGCGACCTCGACGGAATCACCATCCTGGTTCAGAACATCCAGGCCCGACTCGGGTACGTCTCCCGACGTGCTTTGCGAGACCATGATCTTCCTGGCCATCAACCCCAGGCAGGTCATCTGCGAGGAGTTGGCATAGCCCAGGTAGATCACGCGCACCGGCTGCTTCTGGCCGATGCGCCATGAGCGCCGGGCGGCCTGCTGCAGCGAATACACGTTGTAGCCGGACTGGAGGAACACGATGGTCGGGAACTCCAGCAGGTCCAGGCCGGTTTTCACCAGCTCGGGATTGGTGATGAGCACGTCGATACCACGGTCCAACTGCTCGGCGATCCAGTCCTCGCGGCGGGAGGCATCCACGCTCGCGCGCAGTACCGCAACCTTGAAGCCTTCCTGCTCCAGCAGCACCTTCAAACGCGACGTGGTATCGCGCGTGCCGGTGTAGACCGAATAGACCAGGGTCTTGCGACCTTCCGCCTTCTCTTGCTTGCAGATCTCGATCAGCTCGCGCTCCTTGGGCATCACCTCCAGCTCGTTGAACTGAGCCGGTACGAACGCCAAGGTGTTGCGCGTGCGCGGATGCACCACCGTTTCCGACCGGAAGCAGCAGTCCGGCCAGGCCAGCAGCACGTTGAGGACTACACCGAGCAGCGTCGTGTCGCGCTTCGCCAGAGCCTGCTTCAGCTCCTGGGTCAGCCGACCGGCCAGATCGCGGTAGGCCGCGGCCTGCGCCGTGTCCATCGCGACTTCGCGGAACTCCTCGTCGTAGGGCGGCAACACGTTGCCACCGATGTCCTTCAACTTGAGGAAGACCGTGAACGGCAGGACGCAACGCAGCACGCCCTTCGGACCGAAGCCCGGCGCCTTGACCGTGCGCACCGATACCTTGGTGCCCTTGGCCGTCTTGTGCGCCGTGCCCGTGCTCTCGGAATAGATGTCCTTGAGCACGCCGTGATCGCGCATGAACGCCATCGCGGCCGACGTCATGCTGCCGCTCTTCGTCGGCCGGTAGCCGTCTTCGATCATCCGCCCCGGCAGGGCTCGGAACAGCAGGTGGAACAGGTCGTCGCCGTAGCCGCCCATCAGTGTGCCGGTGAGCAATAGCGTCTTGCGCGCCTTGGCCGCCAACACGCCCATGGCCTGGCCCTGTGCGGAGCCGCCGTTCTTGTACTCGTGCGCCTCGTCGGCGATGAGCAGGTCGAACGTGCCTTGGGGAAGCTGCCTCTTGATGAACTCGGACGGCTGGTAGCCGCCCTCGCCGAAGCCGAACTCCATGTTGGCCATCGCGCGTTCCATCCGGTGGGCTTGCCGGTCCGAGAAGACCAGCTCGCCGTTGCCATCCATCAGGTTGATGAACTCGTGGATGTTGTCCCCGAGCATCGACGCGAGGAAGGCGTCACCGAACTTTTGCATCAGCTTCTGCGCGGTGACTTCCCCGATGGTTGGAATACGCTTCAGTGCCTTGAGCACGGTCGAGGACTGGTCGCTGGCGGACAGGCCTCTGGGACGGATCAACGACCACAGCGGTGCACGGCAGTGGCTGCACTTGCGGCGGGACTCCTCGGCTTCCAGCTCGACCGGGTTGATCGGCTCGCCGTCGAGGTCGGTGATGACATGCCCGCAATCCGGGCAGGCCCCCACGTCGCCGTGAGGCGTGCGCCGCCGAACGAAGACAGGTTTCCAGTGGAACCCCATCCGCATCCGCACGCGGCCCAGGACGAAGAACTCCTGGCCCTGGGCCGGCACGCCCAACTGCTCGCGCAGTTTCAGCAGCTTGACCAGCGTGTCCGGGCCATTGAGTACCCAGACCTTGGCACCGGCCACCGTCTCCTGGATTTCGCGCCGCCACTTGTAGACCAGGTGGGGTGGCGAGAGCACCAGGGTGCGGCGGTAGCCTTCGGCGTTGAGCACGGCGGCGGTGGCAATACCCACCGTCGTCTTGCCGCAACCCATCTCGCCATTGACGATCGCGGCGCGTTCGCCGCGGTCTACCAGTAGCTCGGTGACGGCATGGACCACATCGGCTTGCGCCGGGAACAGCTTGCGCATGAGCGCGGCGAGGATCAGTTGCCGATGCACCCGCACCTGGCCGGTGTAGACCGGAGGATTGGCGCGGTTGAGCGAGTCGAGCAGCTCGTCGCCGAACTCCGATACGAAGTCCTGCAGGCTGAGCGTGAGGGGTGAAGCAGCCGTTTCGAGCAGGTCGCCCTGCACAGCGGTTTCGGGAACGGTTTCGAGATCGAGGGACATGGTGATGCTCCAAAGCAATGGGGCATGCACCTCCCCCACGGGGCGGTGACATGCCCCTGGGTGGGAAGAAAGAAGCGGCGCGAGGCCGCTGGATGTTGGATCAGTATTCGCTGGGCAACAGCAGTGTGGTGACGCTGCGATCCCATTCGGTGATGATCCAGAGCTTCAGGTCGCGCGTGACCTGGTAGGACGAGAACAGACGATCCTCACCGGATTGCAGCGCGGCGTCGTTCTGCCGTCGATCGCTGTCGTCCAGGTCGCCCCAATCGCCATGAAGATGGCGGCGCAGGTACGGCGAGGGGTTGAGCCGGCCCTGTCGGACCAGCTCGTCGACGCCGGCGGTCATGACCACCTGCCCTGGCGAAAAGCGTGCTTGTGACCCGAGGTTGAGGACTGCGAGTGCCATGGTGGTTTCTCCTTCTGGAAGAAGGGGCCACGGCACCCCATCGGGGCAACGTGACCCCGGTGGGTGGATGAAAGCGACGGCGAACCGTCAGGGAACAGCGATCAGCGGATGGTCAGCACTTCGCCCCACGTAGGCGAGCCCAGCGTCAAGTCCCATGCACGAATGACCGGCACGAACTTGTCGGTGAGGATGCGTGTCTCGGCCACGGAGCCGTCGTCGCGTTCGGTGTATTCCGTCTGGAGCATCTTCTCCTTGTGGGTGTCACCTTTGACGACGAGCACGCGCCCGCTCTTGGACGTCACTACGCCGGAAATCGCGCCTGCGGCCAAGGCCAGGGCGAGATGCCAGTGCGACAAGGCCCGCGCGGGCGGACGCAGCGACTGCTGCGCGGCCCCCGGGTGCGTATCGAGCGCCGGCCAGAGTCCTTGCAGCCGGCCGACTTCATCGGCGAACTGCTCGGGCTCCATCGTCACGCGATAGAAGTGCTCCGGCTCGGCCGGGCTGGCAGGGACGGTGTACGGCAGGAACGGCCATTCGGGCGGCAGCTCCTCGGCTTCGGCGTCACCCTGTCCGATCTGCAGCAGCAGACCGCGCAAGGACTTGGCCGACTCCGACGCCTGGTCGCGTTGACGAATCCTGCGACCGAAGATCACCACCTGCTTGAACTGCGTTTCCACCGCACGGTAGATGCGCAGGTCGGCGAAGTGGCGCGTCAGCCATCCGACCAGCTCGGCGTCGAGCACGTAGGACGGCACGATGAAGATCAGCACGCCGCCGTACTGCAGCAGCGGCAGCGCGCGCTGATAGAAGAGCTTTTCCAGCCGCGCACGGCCCTGGCCCTGATAGCCGATGTTGCCGTTCACGTCCTTGCTCAGGTCGCCATACGGCGGGTTCAGCCACAGCAGCCCGAAGGACTGGCGCGAGATCAGCGTGTCCATCAGATCACCTTGGATGCAGCGATCGACAAGTTGCCGTGCGTGGCGGGCACGCTCGGCGTCGTACTCGACGGCGAAGGCCTGGACCTGCTCGCGCCCGAGGGCGTGGGCGGCTTCGGCAATCGCCACGCCTTCGCCGGCGCAGGGATCGAGGAGGGACATGGAGCCGGGAGACGGCACCAGTGCGGACAAGGCCCGCTCCAGCGTCGGCTCGTCGGTGGGGAAGTAGCCGTTACGGATGAAATTGCGCGCCAGGCGCGGAAACATGAGTGCCATGGATTTCTCCTGGTGATGGATGAGGGAAGGCGGGCACGCGCGGCGCGCATGCCCGTGGGGATGGCTCACGCCACACGCCGAAGCGGTGCGTTCGCGGCCAGTTCGTACTGCGTGGCGCCAAGGGTGCCGTTGCGGATCAGCTCGCCCAACGCCTTCGTCAGCGCCGGGACATCGAGGGCCAGCCGATGGCCTTCCAGCGGCCCGAGGGCCAAGGGAAGACCGGTCAGCATCCGCCGTGTCTGCAACAGCTCCAGCACGGTGTCGCGCCAGTGGTCGAGCAGTGGCAGCGGGCAGGTGTCCTGCACCAGCGTCCACAGCCGGTCGAGCCGGTGAGCGGAATCCCTGGGCAGAAGCGCCAGCGCGCTGGCGTTGGCCTTGTCTGGCTTCACGCAGCGACGATCGAACAGCCACACGTTCGTCAGCGAACCGAACAGCGTTCGCCGATAGGCGCGGGTGATGCGCTTTTCCAGGTTCTCGACGTTGCCGACGAAGACCGAGATGGATGCGCCCTGCTCGGTGATGACGTGGAACTGATCCAGTCCCTGTTCGTCCCGGCCGAGGGTCAGGCGGGCGAGGAACTCCTGAACGGCGGTGTCGCGCGCCCAGATCGAGAGAAAGACGAGATTGCCCTGCTCGTCACCGACGCAACCGTCAGCCATGAGGTCGGGGCATTCGTCGATGCGGTACAGCGGTTTCGCGGAAGAAGGTGCAGGCATGGTGATGTCCTCTTGGAAAAGAAGGAGCAACCACAGCCCGCGGGGCCGTGCTCGCCCCGGTTGGGTGAAGGAAGATGCGTGCCGCTAGACAGCGCGCCCCGCGTGGAAGCGGTGAACCCGCTCGCGCCACTCGGAGCTTTGCACCGGCGCCATGTCGAGATAGCGCAGCGGGCACGAGTAGTAGTACGGATGCACGGACTCATCGAGGGACTTGTAGCCCCAATCGCCGCCCGAGCTTTCCAGAAGATGGCAGCCGATGTAGCAGACGGACTCACCGGCCGCGAGGCCCATGACGCCCGCCTGCCTGGCGGTGACGCGAACCACGGTCCACAGAACGTCGCCGTCCAGTGTGTGGTCGATGACTTCGCAGCAAGCGCGTTCGGACGCCTGCGGAGCGAGCAGCTCGCGGATCAACTGATCGCGCGTCTGACGAACGAAGGTCCAGCCCATGAGGGTCTCCTTGAAGCAAAGGCCGGAGCCCTCCCCGTCGGGGGAGAACCCCGGCGGGTGGCGGAATGCCGCGTAAGGCGGCGGATGGATCAGGCAGCTTTGAGGTGCCAGTCCTGGGACAACGGAGCGAACTCGTAGCCGAGCTTGTCGAGACGGTCGCGCTGCTGACGCAGCACACGACGATCCACGGTCGCATCGAGCTTCACGGTCTCGCCCAGGGGCCACAAGGCACCAAACAGCACCGCGTCGTCTGCCTCGGCCGAGGCCGCAGCGGACACGGGAGCCGATTCGCTGCCGAACGGCGTGGTATCGACCAGGGGATCACGCGGACTGCGCGACTTCGCCTTCGGCTTGGCCGGGGGCGTTGCCGGCGCGGGCGTCTGCGCTTCCTCGTCGATCGGATCGACTTCCTGCGGACTCAGCCGGCGGGCCTCGTCGCGGCTCAGGGCGTCGATGTTGGACAGTGTCATCCCGCCCAGATGGGCGCGGATCTCGATGACCATGCGGCCGTTGGCGTTGTACGTGGAGGGGCGAATCTCGACGATGACGAAATCACCGTCGTACTTGCCCTCGCGGTACTGATCGAGTTCGGCGTTCTTCACGACGAACTCGCCGATCGAGGTCGCCAGGCGGCCGACGTTGAAGTCGCCGTTCCTGCCGTGGATGGTCTTGATGGCCAGTTGGCCGGGGATGGTGATCATGAAGGTCTCCTGCTGACGAAGAGAAGACAAGGCCCCGGGGATGGGGCCTTGCGGATCAGAACGACTCGGCAACGGCCAATGCGGGGGCATCGGCAGCGTCGTCGGCAGCATCGGCGTCGGGCTTGGAAGGCTCCGGTGCCGAGGCTTGCTGCGCGGCGGGCGCGTCGGACGTCACAGGGACTTCCGGGTCGCGCTCGTCGGTCTCGGTCGGCTTGGGTTCGGCCTTGTAGACGAGCTTGCCGTCGACCTTGATCCAACTGACGAACAGCAGGCGGGCCTTGAGGCTCACCCCCTGCTCGCCGGCACGCTTGCCCTTGGAGTAGGTGAAGGTGTCGGCCCACAGGTCGCCCAGGCGGAAGCCGATCATCACCTTCTTCTCGGCGTCGACCGCCTGAATGCAGCGGCGCACCAGGTGCTGCGCTTCCGAACCCGATACGCGCGTGTCGAAACGCACATACGAGACGTCATCGCTGGGACCGTTCAGAGCCGCGATGTCGCAGGCCAGGAACGCATCGCCTTTCTTGGGCTTCACTTCGCGGATGCGATTGAGATACCCGAGGCCGGTGATGTGCAGATCGAAGTAGGACTTTTCGGTGGAAGTGGTCATGGTGAATCTCCTGAGAACAATGAGGCGGAGACACACCCGACCCAAGGCGGGGAAGGTGTGGAACCCCCGCGTGGGTTGATGGAACAGCTTGGTGGCATCGCCATCGAGAACCGATGGCCGTTCGCGCATGGATGCCGGTGCGAACTGGGGTGATCAACGCGGTCGGAACCGCATCGCAGCCTTGAAGATCGTGGCTGCCTGGGCATGTCGCTGACGGACGTCAGCGGAACATGGGCGGAAGCGTGGCGCCGGGGCGGCGCGCATGCGAGCGGTAATTGGCACTCGCGGCTGTCCGCATTGCCGGGAAGAAAGAGGCCCCCGGAGCGGGGGCCAGGGATGGGCGGTCAGTTACCGCTGGGCGCGGAAGGAACCGCCTGCAGCGACAGGTGTGTCGCGGTGGCGGACACGTCGAGATCGTCCTCGCTGTGCAGGATGCACGCAAACACGCCCTCCTTCGGATCGAAGAACTCGCCAAAGTCATCGCCGCCGAACTCGGCGCGCGCCAGCTCCCACCAGTCATCGAACGCATCGACATCCGGGTTGCAGCCAGCGGCATAGGCGATGGTCTTCTGGCGACCATCGGGTCGGCGCTCGCCGCGCTCGGCCAGGAAGTACACGCCCTGATCCTTGACCAGGATGACGCGGCATTGATTCGCCACCGCTTCGGCGAGCACGGGCCGCAGCTCCGTGCCTTTGAATCGAACAGTCATGGGTGTGATCTCCAGGGATGCAGGAAGAGAGGCTTCCCGCCGCGAAGGCGGGAAGCTGCTGGGAGATCAGTGCCGGACAGCCTTGCGACCCGACAACAGGCACTGCACTCGGATGCGGCGCCAGCTCCCGTCGTCGATCAGCCGTTCCAGCGTCTCGCCGAGGGTGTCGAAGAACACCTCATCGACCCGTTCAATCAGCTCGCCGTCGCGGCGCAGCTCCACCGCGTAGAGGTCGAGGCCACGCTCATACAGCACGGTGACGCAACCCTGGAACTTCGTCGTGGCGACGGTGAAGCCGATGGCCGGCGGCGTGCGGATGATGTCGGCGGGCAGCGGATCGACCCAGGTGATGTCCCGCGCACCGGCATCCACCAGCATGTGGGTGATGCGCCGGAAGCCGTCGGGAGCGGGCAACTGCTCCAGTTGGTCGATCAGTTCCTGCAGCTCGGGGCAGCGCGGCTCGGGGATCGGCAGCTTCGCCGGTGCGGAACCGAGCACGAACCGCTTCACCGTGTAGGGCTGGCCGTCGGCGGTGAACTCGGTCTGCTCCTCGGGCGTGTCCGCCCGCTGACCGTCGAAGCGGCGTCTGACATAGGGTTCGACCTGCACCTTGGCGCCCTCGTCGGGCACCTCGGTCACGAGCGTTCGATCGAGCACCGCGAACTCGGCTCGTCCCGTCTTGACGACGATGGCCTCGTCGGTGGTGGCGATGACCTTGCCCTCGAAAGGCTTCGGGTCAATGTGAAAGCCCAGCGTCGAAACCTTGGGCTGGCCGTCGAAGATGTTGAACTTGAACGAACGGACGTTGGAAGGCACATGACCGACAACGAGCGTCGGCATCTGTGCGCGGATGGCTTGGGTATCCATGGGGAGACTCCTTGTGGCAACCAAGGGACTCCCGCCCGCAAGGGAGGTCTGTCCCTTGAGGGTGAGGTGGATGGACGCGGGTGCGCCCGGAGAACGAAACAACCAGCACGGCGAACCGCGCCGCAGTCTCGAAGGTCTCGACTGCCTGGGCATGCTGCCGGCAACGCCAGCGAACATGCGGCCAGCGTGCGGCACATGGCGGCGGCCGTCCGCCTGGAATCGGCAACGCGCCGGCACCGCGTTCCGCGGAAAAGAAGAGCCCCGCACGGGGCTCAAGAGGGGGTTACTCGTCGTCGTAGAGCGTCAGTCCGTCCAGCACGGGCGCGCCGGCATCGAACACCAACATGCGAACGTCGGCGAGCGCAGCCAGGTGCAACACTTCCACGAGGGACTCCGGCATGCCCTTGGCCCGGTGCTCCTGCCGCAGTTCTTCGGCGGTGATGCCCTCGACCTGCTGCACGTTCGCATCCGTCCAGGGCGTGGCGATCAGCTTCACGCCGACCGCCGGGCTGTAGGGAATGCGGAAGGCGATGAACAGAAAACCGCTCGGCGTGGCGATGTCGGCCAGGTTGGCCAGATAGCGGCCGGCCTCCTCGGTGATGTGCGCCGAGCTGATTTCCCAGGCACGGCTGTAGAAGCCGGTCTCGAAGCGCAGGCGCCGCACCACCTCGCGTGCGGCTTCCTCGGAGTAGGTATCGCCGACGTGCAGCGGCTGGCCGGCTTCTTCGGCCATGACGGCGTAGACGAGGTTTCGGGCGATGCCGTGGCTGCGGCATTGCGCGTCCAGCTCGGGCGGCACGTTCTGGCCTTCCGTGATCAGCGCGAAGTCGTCGCAGAAGACGCAGGCATGGCGCTCGACCTGGCTGTCCGGCAGGTGCGACTGCGAGACGTGCAGCGGCAGATAGCTCAGCGGGCAGTCGTCGTCGTAGGAAATCGCCAGCAGCCGTTGCACGGACAGGCCATCGTAGCCGCGGACGAAGGGGTTGTTGGAATGGGACATGGGATTCCTCCAGCAGAGGATGGCCGAGGCAATCCCCTGCCGGGGATTGAACCCCAGCGGGTGGATGAAGTGGCAGCCGGTCAGCCGGCCGCGGCGTCGGACCGCCCTGGTGGCGGGCGGTGCGGGTCAGTGGAAGATGCTGATTCGGGACATGGCCGCTCCTGCGAAAAGAAGGAGGGACATGGCCCCGAACGGGGACGCATGTCCCTCGTGGGGTGGGATGAAAGGACGGTGGGTTGCCAGGCGCGGCTCACCAGCCGTTGTAGTGCAGCGTGAGGTCAGCGATGACCTGGCGCCGTTCCAGATCGAGGCCGCCGAAGTCGGACAGCCCCTCGAAGCCGCAACGCTTGAGCATCGCGCCACCCTCGCGGGCGTTGTAGAAGCTCACCATCGCGGACAGGAACATGCGTTGACCGCTGCTCAGCACGCCCAGGGCGTCGTTGAGCATCAGCATGTTGGGCCGCAGATCCCACTTGGTGGTGGCACGCTGCAGACCTTCGCGTGTGCCGTCGCCGAACCACTCGTGGCCGGCGATCTGCGCGCCGCGCTTCCAGGCCTCGAAGAAGGCCTGCGGTGCAGCGTCGAAGTGCGCCTGTTCCAGCGCCATCTGATCGAGCACGTCTTCGGGCAAAGACAGATTCATGAGAGGACTCCTTGAAGGGTGGGGAATCAGGGCTGAGCGCGCTGCGTCCAGGCATGGGTATCCAGGGCGCGCTGTGCTGCGAGGTGGGTGGGGAAATACTCGACGGACTCCCGCGATACCGGGCCTTCGTCGTCTTGCGTGCCGATGTATTGGCCGGCCGCGCTGCGCAGCACCTGTAGCGGCAGACGCTTGCCGGTCCAGGCCAGCGCCAGCGCACCACTGCGCACTGCGGTTGCAGAGGAAGATGCGGAAGGTTCAGACATGCCGTGCTCCTTGGTGGGTCGGGGAGCACGCATCCCACAGGGGATGGGGTTCCCCTCGGGTGGTTGAGAAAAGTGCATCGTCGCCAGGCCGGCGAGCGTCCGCGGTGGGCGATGCGAAGCGGACTGGATCGGTCAACGCGGCGAACCGCGTTGCAGTCTTGAAGACCGAGACTGCCAGGGCATGCCGCTGACGACTGTCAGCAACGCATGGGTGAGGATGGGCGCGAAGCATGGCTGCCGTCGCAGGGAAAACCGAATCGCGGACGGCCCGCTTTAGGGCAGGCCCGCGTCACGGGACAAGGCAAGGACCAGGGCGCCGAAGGCCACGCGGGCCTTCGGCTGGAGAGGAAGGAAAACCACCTGTGGGCTGCGTCAGCGTAGGCCGTCGTCAAAGCCGTTCGCTGCGTCAGCAATCGCACCCGGCCCGTTTCGTGGCTGGGGCCGGACACCTCTGGCGTGCATCCACACACAAAGGGAGCCCGTTGTTCCGCCGGCGGGCACCGGCACGGAATACCCTCGGCCCAAGTGGCCTCCTCACGGCTCGCGCGGCGGCAAGGCGTCAGGAAGCCCCTCGTGGCCGAGGCAAGGCACACCGATCAAGGGAATGGCGGCGGGCGCGATTCGTGGAGCAATGACCTTCTCGCCCCGTCGCCCGATGCCGGGCAGACGGGGCGCGCACACCGTTGCAGAAGGAGACGCGCGCTTTGGAGTCCCGCGCGGTGCGGGACGTTTGCCTCGCCGCCAGTGAAGTGGCCGGCGCGGCAGGGGAAAAGCGAGGATCAGGACGCCTTGGAGGCAGCGCGCCGCTTGCGCGGTGCGCTGCGCCGGCCCGTCGGGGACTCGATCGGCAGCGTGCCCTTGCAGTCCGGGTAGCGCGAGCAGGACCAGAACGCGCCGCTCTTGCCCGTGCGCTGCTGCATCGGTGTGCCGCACTGCGGGCAGGCCGGCGCCGGCGGCAGCTTGAGCGAGAGCGTTGCGCCGCGGTACTGCTGCACGAGCTGGCCGACCCACACGGACTGCTTCTCGATGAAGGTGTCCAGCGCCATCTGGCCGGCCTCGATCATGTCGAGTGCCTGCTCCCACACCGCCGTGGTGCCGGGGTCGGCGATGGCCGAGGGCACCGCGTCGATGAGCGTGAATGCCGCGTCGGAAGCGCGGACGGCGCGGCCTTTCTTGACCAGGTAGCCGCGACCGATCAGACCGTTGATGATGTTGGCGCGTGTCGCCTCGGTGCCGATGCCGGTGGTATCTCGCAGCTTCTGTTTCAGCCGCGGGTCGGTCACGAACTTGGCGACGGTCTTCATGGCCTTGATCAGCTCGCCCTGCGTGTAGGGTTTGGGCGGCAGCGTCTTCAGCGCCTTGAGATCCACCTTTCCGACCGGGCAGGACAGGCCCGCATGCAGGGCGGGCAGCACCTGGCTGCGCTGCGCATCCTCGCCATCGGCATCGTCCGGCCCCGGCGTCGCCAGCACCTCGCGCCAGCCGGTGACGGCGATCTGCTTGCCCACGGCCGCCAGCGACTGACCGCCGCACGAGAACTGCGCCATCGTGCGGTCGAACTCATGGTGTGGGAGGAACTGCGCGAGGTAATGGGCGCGGATCAGCCGGTAGACGGCCAGCTCCTTCTCGCTCATGGCCGACAGGTTGGCGGGTTCCAGCGTCGGGATGATGCCGTGGTGAGCCGACACCTTGCCGTCGTTCCATGCACGCGAGCGCAGTTGGCGATCCAGGCGCTCGATCAGCGGCCGCAGGCTGGGGTCGGTCTTGACCAGGCTGTCGAGTACGGTCGGCACCTCAGCCAGCATGCTCTCGGGCAGGTAGCCCGAATCCGAGCGCGGATACGTTGTCGCCTTGTGCGTCTCGTACAGCGCCTGGGCAATGTCCAGCGTCTCCTGCACGTCGAGGCCCAACTGCTTGGAGCACACCTCCTGCAGCGTGCCCAGGTCGAACGGCAGCGGCGGCCCTTCGCGAACGCGCTCGGTTTCTACCGACAGCACCTGGGCGGAGCCGGCCGTGCGCAGGCGCTCGGCGGCCTGCTGCGCCACCGGCTGTTGCAGGCAGCGGCCCGCATCGTCGGTGCTGCCTTGCGGCGGCGTCCAGCTTGCGACGAAGGGCTGGCCTGCATGCGATAGCGCAACCTCGATGGCCCAGAACGGTACGCAGACGAAGCGCGCGATCTCGCGATCGCGGTCCACGACCAACTTCAGCGTCGGCGTCTGCACGCGCCCCACCGACAGCACGCCGCTATAGCCGGCCTGGCGCCCCAGCAGTGTGAACAAGCGGCTCAGGTTCATCCCGATCAGCCAGTCGGCGCGCGATCGGGCGAGTGCGGAGAAATACAGCGGCAGCGTCTCGGCGGACGGCTTGAGCGCACCCAGCGCCTTGCGGATCGACGCATCGTTGAGCGCCGACAGCCACAGGCGCTGAATCGGCCCGCGGTAGCCGCATAGGTCGATGATCTCGCGGGCGATCATCTCGCCCTCGCGGTCGGCGTCGGTCGCAATCACCAGCTCGCCCGCCTTGGCGACGAGCTGCTGCACGACTTTGAATTGCGCTGCGGTCGCCGCCTTGGGCTCGACACGCCAACGCTCAGGAAGAATGGGCAGTTGCTCGATGGCCCAGCGCTTGTATTGCTCGCCGTAGCCTTCGGGCGGAACCGCCTCCACCAGATGACCGATGCACCAGGTCACAACGACACCCGCGCCGCTGTAGCAGCCGTTGCCGCGTTGACCGGCACCCAGCACACGGGCGATGTCCTTGCCCTGGGACGGCTTCTCGCACAGGAACACGCGCATGAAGCCTCCTTGGAAATGTGCGGTTCATCGGATGGGCGTCAGCTTGGCGGGGCCAGGAGATGCCGGCAGCAAGGAAGTCGATTGATGCAGACACCGCTTTGTGATTGGCAGGCGGTTCGTTGCCGCAGCGGTGTGCATAGATCGTAGGAGCTGGCACAGCAAGAGCGTCGTTTCGGGAGGGCGGCTGGAACTCCGTGGACGACCTTGGAGCTATCCCCTGGGGATAGCTCGCTGGTGCATCGCGGGCGTATGACGGTTGCTACAGCCGCCCTCGGGGGAACGGCGATGGGCGAATTACTGTCCGCCGGCCGGCTTGGCGCTGAGCGCCACCGACTCGATGCGGTACGGCAGGATGCCCACGCGCCGCGCCTCGACCTTGAACGTCACGCGCTCGTTCTCGTCGGCGTCCTCCCATTCGTCGCGCACGGTGCGGCCCTCGACCAGCACCCGCATACCTTTCTGGTACAGCGTCTTCCAGTGCTCGGCGTCGCGGTGCCACAGCTCCACGGGCGCCCAGAAGCCGCCGCGATCTTCGTACTCGCCGTCCTTCTTCGGGATCGGGTTGTCGAAGTAGACGTTCAGGCGAAGCAGCCGGCGCGGCTCGTCGTTGCCGTTCGGAAATTCGCGGTAGTCCGGCGCAGAACCGATGTTGCCCTCGCCGACGAAGTGCGTGCTCATGGTGACTCCTTGGTGGTGGGTGGAACGGACGCGGTATGCCCGTGGACGCGCCGCAGGTAAGCCGCTTCGGCCTGCGCGGCCTTGTTGGCGCATTCCAGGGCTTGGCGAGCGATGCTGTGGGTCAGACTGATCTGCATGTTCAGCACGATGCGCTGCAGTTCGATCGCGTACAGCTCGTCGATCAGCGAGGCCGGCGTCGCGGGGTTGGCCAGCAGGGCCTCCCACAACGCCACGCCCATGGAGGAACGGTCGAGGTTGCGCCAGCGCAGGAAGGTCGTCCCTGCGCCAGTGGCCTGCTGGGCCAGCTGCACGTCGAGCAGACTGAATGGATAGGCGCGCGCCTGGGGCAGCACGCGCCGCTGCGCCAGGCCAATCACGTCGTCGCGCAGCGCTGCGCACTGGCTGGCCCAGGTCTCCAGACTCCCCTTACCCTTAAAAGGCTGTAAAAGGCCTTTTAGGTAGCCTGCGTGTTCCAGCCGCTGGAAGTCCGCCTGTTCCAGCGCCACGAAGCGCGTGGAGTGGCTGATAGGGGGCGATGCTGTCATGCGCCAGCACCCTCATCGCCCGCCGCACCATCGGCTGCGCCACCCGTGGAAGCCTGCGCATCGGGCACGATGGCAGGCGCAGCAGGCGGCGTGCCGGGCTTGTTCGTCCGCCGCGCGATGGGTGGCGCGAAGCGCGAGCGGCGCGTGCCTTCCAGCACGTCCTGCGGCAACTCGCCGAACTTCTCCAGCGCCGCTCGCGCCGCCGCGTTCTTCGCCGCGAAGTCGTCGCGCGCCGTGCCCGAGTAGCGGTACTGCTGGGCCAGCGAGAACAGGCTGCGCAGCGCGTGCGCACCATCATTGAGCCAGCGCTCCAAGGTGCTGCGGTCGATCAGCGCCGTGTGGTGCGCCAGGATGAGTTTGCGTGCCAGGTCGTCGTAGTCGGCCAGCAGATACACCGCCATGAAGCCGAGCTGGGCGTTCACGAACAGCGGCAGCTTCACCGGCTGCACGTTCATGTTCTCGCCCAGCGACAGCGCCGATGGCACGTCGGCCAAGGCCTGATCCACCTGGTCGCGCAGGGTCTGCAGACGGGTCTTGGTGTCGGCGAGCTTGTCCTCGATCCGCAACATCCACCAGTCCGAGTACGGGTCGTCCTGCTCGGCGCCGCGCTTCATCTTGTTCATGGCGCCGATGAAGCCGTTGAGACCGATGATGCCTGGGCGCCCCTCGGTCGGCGCGCGGCCGTGCCAGATGCGCGAAGCGTGGTGCGTGTGCAGCGTCAGCGACATCGCGCTGCGCAGCGATCCGAGATTCAGTTGCAGGGGTTCTGTGCGTTCGTTGGCCATGGGAGCGACTCGCGGTGAATTGGCGAGTCGCCAGCATCGGCATCGGCCGGAAGGCTGTCAGTCAACAAACCGCAGCCCATGCGCGCCCGGTTTGTTCCGCGCGGAAGGCTGTGTGTGCCGGCTATCCCCTGGGGATAGCTCGGCGGATGTGTTCGCGGCTCGCGCGGAGGTGAGACCGCGTTGCGGGGCTATGCTTCGCGAGGTCTGTACCAGGCGGCCCGTTGCCCCTCCACCTCACGGTAGCGAAGCTCGAACAGGCGGCACTCATGCACCACCTGCCGCCAACTGCTGCAGCCGTACTTGGCTGGAAGCTGCTCGGGATGCCGGTCCGCGATCCAGCGGCCAGCGGCGGCGATGGGTGTCCAGCCCTCGACGGCCAACTGCGCGGCGGCCTCGCGCAGCGCGCGGACGATGCCGGCGGCCGGCCAGTCCACCGTGCCGTCCGGCGCGATGCCATTGACCACCAGGTCGTGGAACACATCCGACTGGACGAACTCCGCTGCCAGGCGCCGCGCCTGATCCATGTGCTCGGCCCAGCCGCGCAGCTGCTCGAAGTGTTGATCGATGCGCGTGTAGGCGGAACCGAGTTCGTCCTGTGCAACGCGGCACCCGTCCACGGTCCATAGATCGTGCTGATCGATGAAGTGGTGCACCAGAGTGTTGCGCAGCGATACCAGGTCTTTGAGGTCGGCCTGGGTGTTGGCGTAGTCCTGCGCAGACAGGCTCAGTTGCACGCGCGTGCGAAAGGAAATCACGTCGCCGGGAAGATCGTCGTCGCGTTCCTCGCCGCCATTTCCATCGGTGACGACATACGAACCAAACAGTTGTCCGACCAACGTGCCCAGGGTCTTGGTCGCGGCATCTTCAATCCGCGCTGCGCGAATGGCCTCCAGCGAATGCGCCGGGCCTGAAATCTCGTGGTGGGCCACGATGGCTTTCATGAGGCGCTCGTATTGTTGAAGGCGCAACAGGCATCTGCCCAGCAAGCGCTGAACGTCTTGCTGTAGTGGTTGCAGTGCGTTTGTGGCGGGGGAAGTCGTCATGTCCATCGTCGGCCGGGCTCGTGCGTGGCTGTCCTCGTCTGATTCACAGGCGACAGTTTCGCCTGTCATTCGGCGGGCGACAATCGAGCGCGGCGGAAAGATGTCTGTTCCAGCTATCCCCTGGGGATAGTCAACATCAGCGATCACGCAAGGCTTCTCGGAGCTGAGCCAGGTAGGCTCGTGCGACCTCGGGGTCAGCCGCACGGGATGCCGGCGGTGACGAGGGCGCAGGTGACGGGGGCGCTGGCGGTGCCGATGCACTTTCTCCGGCCCAGGCCTTGAACTCCCCGCGGATCGCCTTCTGGATGATGCCAAACAGGTAGCCGGCCGGGTTGCGTACCGCGCTGTTGTGGCAGCGTGCCGCCCACTCGTCGAGAACGGCCTGCCTCTGCGCCTCGTCCACCTGCTGCAGCGCCACCAGCGCGCCGGCCTGCTGCTCGTCCTTCAAGCGCAGGAAACGCTCGGGTAGCCGCAGGTTCTGCAAGGCCCTCGCGCGCGGTACTGTACGTACTTCATTTATACGATCATTACGTACTGTACGGTCCTCCTTCGGAATCCGAAGAGAGCCGTCCGGCGCGGGTTTCGGTCCTGCTTCGGATTCCGAAGACGGGCGCGCAGCATTCCGAAGAAGGGCTTCCTGGCCTTCTTCGGATTCGTGGTCCGCACCCTCCTGTGGATAACCTGGCGTCGTCCAGCCATGCAGCGCCATGCGCTGCGCCAGCACCTGCAAGCGGGTCGGCAATGTGCGGCCGCTGAGCAGCGGGTCTTCGGCAATCTCCTTGAGCGTGTTCATGCCCACGATCTGTACCGCCTTGGCGGCATGGGTCAGCGCCTGGCTGACCAGGCCGAGGTAGTCGGCATCGAGCTGCATCGCCTCGAAGGGCGACAGCGGTTCGTCGTGCAGCACGTAGAGGTTGCCTTGGATGCGGCCGGTCTTCGGGTCGCGCCGCCGCCGCGCCAGGCTGAGCCAGCGCGTCAGCCGCAGCAGCGTCAAGGCGCGCGCCACGGTCTCGTGCGAGGCTTGCGCCGCACAGGGCATGGACGCCAGATAGGGGCGGAGCTGGTCGTAGGTGGGAAAGGCGGTCACGCCGTCGTCGTTGAGCTGCAGGCGGAACACCTGCCAGGCGTTGCGCTCCAGCGGCGTCAGGCGCCGGTCGAGGAACAGCCTGCGCGGCACGCTCTCATGGCGGTTGCCGCTGTAGAGGAAACCGTCGGCGGCCGGCGCCGTGCCCTGCGCCGGTTCCTTCGGCTCAAGGTGCCGCAGCGCCTCGTCGAACAACGCCGACAGCGCAACCGGGCCATCGCGCCGTGATGCGCTGCCCGTGGTCATGGCTACACCAGCCCCTGGTCGATCCAGTTCCGTATCGCCGACCAGATCACCGACATGGGCAGGGTCATGGCCTCGGCCAGGTCCATGGTCAGCGCCAGCATCGCCATGTCGTCGGTCAGGGCGATATGGCGCTCGGCGACGCCGGCCTTCCAGCGCTCCCACAAGGCCACGTCCTGCGCCTCATCAAGCACCGGATGCCGGCCCTTGCGCTTGGGCAGCCCGAGGATGTCACGGCGCAGCGCCACTTCCTGATGCGTGAGGCCGTAGAACTTGCTGACCATCTCCGTGCTCGCCCCCAGGCGCAGCATGCGGTCCACCGTGGCGATCTCCCGCTCCACGTCGTGCACCTGGCTCAGAAGCCGCTTCAATACCTCCCGGTTCACCGACACCGAACACCACAACACCGTGGCATTCACCAGCATGCTCACGAGCTCGGGGTGTTTCAGCGCATCCAGCTCCTCCTCGCCGAAGCCCATGGCCTTGCAGCGGCGCAACTGGCCGTTGCGCAGGTCATGCAGGGCCTGGGCGATCACGGCCTGGTTGAGCGGGTGCGGTGCCGACATACGGGAGCCTCCTGCGCTCAGGAATCCTGGCTCGCTACGCCGGCTTCCAGATCCAGCAGCCGGCGCGCCAGGCGCAGCAGACGGAACAGCTTCACCAGCGCAGCATCGCTCAGGCGTGTGGCCGAGCCGCCGTGGCCATGCAGCAGCGCCGCCAGCTCGTCGGCCAGCCGCGCGCGGTCCAATCCGTTCGCGGAGGGCGGAGCCGCACTCAGCACATGCAGCAGGGTCAGCAC
The DNA here is from genome assembly GCF_024266725.1 of Alcaligenes sp. NLF5-7. Classification (NCBI taxonomy): domain Bacteria; kingdom Pseudomonadati; phylum Pseudomonadota; class Betaproteobacteria; order Burkholderiales; family Alcaligenaceae; genus Alcaligenes; species Alcaligenes sp. NLF5-7. The sequence goes on along the minus strand of NZ_CP100755.1, from coordinate 1,060,715 downwards.
CGCCCGCGCGAACGCCGGCAGCGCCTTCGCCTGGCCCACAACCGGCGCCGCGCAGACGAAGCCGATGCCGCCGACGCTGGCCTCAATGTGGTCGGCGACCGCCGCTTCCTCGCCGATCTCGCGCGCGAACTGCGCGATGTGCACGCGCAGGCGATCCGGCACGTCCAGCCCCGGCTCGACGTACCAGACGTCCGAGATGGGATAGAGCCCGCCGACCTGCACGGGGATCGCACGCAGCGCATCGGCCTCGAAGTCGGGCAGCTTGTCGCCGAGCTGGTCCGCGACCATCCGCTGGATGGACTGCAGGCGCTCGGTGGTCGGTGCCGGTGTCACGATGTGCCCTTGCAGGCGCTCGTCGCGTTGCCCGTGCTGGTCCTCCGGCGCTTCGGGCGATGCAAGCGGTGTCGCTGCTGGCGCCGAAGGCGCGACCGGCGTGGTGTCGCGCGGCACAGACGAGGCGGGTGGCTGCCGAGGCGCGGAGACCGGCGGGGGAGGACCAGCAGGCACGACAGGCGCTGCCGGTGGCGTCGGTGCCGCCGGTTCGCTGGTCAGCGCACGCTGGCGGCTTTCGCTGTCGTTGATCTCCAGCGCCAGCGTGTCGTAGTCCGCCTCCAGCAGCTCGGCCATCTGGCCGACCAGCTCGTCCTGCACCCGCTGCGGCGAGAAGTCGTCCGGCTGTGTGTCGAACTGCGTCAGCACGTCCTGAAACAAGGTGGCGAAGTCCACAGTCACGGTGCGGCCCAGCGCACGCCGCTCCCAGGTGCGCTCGCACGCCTTGCGCAGCACCGCGAGCCGGTCCACCTGATGCCGGCCCAATCCGCCGTACAACAGCGTCGGGATCGCCGGCAGTAGATAGCGCACCGCATCGTTCATGCGGCTGATGTGTGACTGCGGCACCGGATAGCCGTCGGCAGTCAGTCGCCGCGCGAGTTCGCTCTGCGACAGCGCCTGGCCGCTTTCCTGCTCGTAGAACTCGCGCGCCTTCTCGATGCCCAACGCCCGCTCGATGAAGGTCAGCCCGCCGCGCAGCTCGTTCTCGGCCAGATGCCCGGTCAGCGCCACGATTTCGCCGCGCGCCGGCCACGGGCGGAACAGGCACGCAATGCGGAAAAAGCGCTCCTCCTTGGTCTCGCTCCACAACTCGCGCAGGATCGCCAGCCGCGTGTTGCCGCCGTTGCGAATGATGTAGTGCGCCTCGCCCGGCCTGCGTGTGATCGCAGGGGGCGCGTCCAACCCGCGTTCGCGGATGGACGCCTTGATCTCCGCATAGGCCGGGTTGCGCGTCACGCGCGGGTCGTGGTCGTAGGGCCGCAACTGGTCCAGCGTCACCACCATCGGCGTGTCGGCGATGGGGTCGCTCAAGGTCGCGGCCGAAGGGCCGCTGCGCTCGAAGCCGGTGGCCAGCAGCTTGGCAGCCATGTCCTGCGGCGTCAGCTCAGCCACGGCCGTTCTCCTGCGCCTGCCGGTCGGCGCGGCGAAGTTGCGCGCGGGCATTGCGGTCAGCACGGTGGTCGCTCGCCGTCGAGCTGGTGTAGATCGACGCGCAGCCTTGCTTCGTGAATTTCAGGTGCCCGCCGGACGTGCGCACCACGCGCCAGCCTTCGCCCAGCGCGAACTCGATCAGCGCGCGCAGCCGTTCGCGGCCGCGCGCCAGTTCATGCGCGCTCGCCATGGCCGGCCCCTCCCGCATCGGCCCGGCCGGTGACCAGCGCGAAGCGCTCCCGCCACGCGGGGAACAGCTCGCCGGCCAGCGTGCGCATGGTCTCCAGCGCCGCGGGCGCCGTGCGCCCAGCCGGCTGCCGGTACTCCACCCGGTGCACCGGCAATTCTCGTGTCGCAGCGCGCGGATAGGCTTCGATGGCCGGCACGTCGGTGCCCAGCACCTGCACGCCGGCCTGTTCCTGGAACACCTGTCGCAGCGCCTGCTGGACCAGCCGCGCGTTCGACGACACCGGATGCACACGGTTGATGAGCAGGCGCAGCGGTGGCGGCTCGATGCCCAGGTGCCGATACGGCGCGATGTCCTCGATCAGTTGCAGCGTGCCGCGCCGCAGCTCGCGCGCCGCGAGGATTTCCGGCGTCACCGGCGACAGCGCCAGGTCGGACGCCAGCACCGCCATCTCCAGCAGCACGCTGCGCGCGCCCTGGGTGTCGATCAGCAGCAAGTCGTAGTGCGTGCGGAAGACGGGAAGCAGATGGCGCAGTCGCAGGCGCCCATCCGGTGCGTGCAGCAGCAGCGTGTTCAGTTCGCCGCGGTCGTCGTTGGAGAGCACCAGGTCAAGGCCCGCGATCGCGGTGCGCGACACCAGTTGCTCGATGCGCCGCTCGTTGAAGGCCAGCATCTCGTAGATGCCGCCGGGCGCGCGCACGTCCAGCGTGAAGTAGCTCGACAGCGTGGGCTGCACGTCCAGGTCCAGCAGCAGCACGCGCAGCCCGGCATCGGCGATGAAGCCGCCCAGGTTGGCCGCCGTCGTGGTCTTGCCCACGCCGCCCTTGGTCGAAATGATGGACACCACCTGCATGGGCTTCTCCTCGTCGAATGGCATGAACCGAGAAGAAGCGTCAGGCGCGTTCTTTGAGGCGATCGGCGATCCACTGTTCGATCTCCACCGAGTCCCAGCCCACCGCGCGCACGCCCAGGCGCAGCGCCTTGGGGAACTTGCCTTCCTTCATGAGGCTGTAGATGTGCGCGCGCTTGAAGCCGGTCTTGGCTTCGACCTCGGCGCGGCGCAGGATGCGGTGCTCGGGCGGCAAGGCCGGCGCGATGGTCTGCGAAGACATGAGAGGCACTCCTTGACGCTCGATGGCGTTGTTCAGAAAGTGCCTCGCATTCCATATGCTGCTGCTGCGAGATTCACTGCAACTGCAGAACACGCAACTGCAATTGCAGTCTGCTGTTACAGGCTCAGCGCGATGCCTCCAGGTGGCGACGCGCCTGTGCCAGCTTGCTCCACAGCGTTCGCTCGCTGATGCCGGGCCGCCCTTCATGGTGGGCCAGTAGCGCACTGATCACCGCATCCATGTTGCGGAAGGACGAGTAGGCAGAGCCCGCGGGGGACTTGCCCAACAGCAATGTCAGCAGGCCGCCAATGATGTTCAGGTAAGTCGATTCGCTGCGCAGGCCCGGTTCACTCGCATCGCCCTCACGAATGCTACTGGCATGCTCCTTCGCCAACGCTTCGTGCTGTGCCTTCAGCGCCGCATGTAGTTGTGCGAGTTCGGCAAGCTGCAGCTTGGCGGCCTCGCGATCGGCTAGCAACACGTTCAGCATGGCGACGCTCACCGAAGGATGCAGTTCGCGCTCGATGCCGTCGAACAGGAATGGAGGCCGCTCACCGGGGTAGTAATGCGACATCCACGCCTTCAGGTCGACGTGGCGCACGATCAACGCAGGATCGTCGAGTGCGGGGCGCTGAGGTTCCTGCGCCATGCCTGCCTTGCCGTAAGAAAGCTCATCGTGTGCCAATGCGTCGAAGATGCGCTCGGAGAAAAGGCGCAGCAAGGGCCAGCGCGGAAAGTCGTTCGGCTCAGGCATGGCACGTGGCCCGAGCGTTTCCAGAATCCGCGGCTCAAAGCGCAACAGTCCCGCCCAACGGACGGCCGCCTCGATCGGGCGGTAGTAGATCCTGGCGCCAAAGGCAAGGCAACTCGATTTCTCCATGTCGCGTGCGTCCCATCGTCGGATCGAACTCTGGCAGACGCGCACCGCCCAAGTGGGCGAGGCGATTGCCCAGAAATCCGGATGAAGCGCAGGACCGGCCGGGATCGTGGAAGGAAGCGTTGCATCGGCGCTGACGGCCGGCTAAGGGCGAACTACATCTTGCTACGCTTGAAACTCCTCAACCAGGATGCGGGCGCTTTGCCTTTGGACCGGCACGCGGCTTGGTGGTCGCGCTCCCCTGGAGTCAAGCATGGGTGCCGCGCTTTACCCGAAACCTGGCCAAAGTTTTCCGTAGGAATTCCAACGGCGTAAAGTGCCAATGCGTCAACAGGATGAGCCGGTTTGCAACCAGCAAAAGCTCATGCGTTCCGCGTCAGTGAAATGACCGCGGCGGCGAGCCCGCAGGCGAGTGCCGGAGTACGGAAGGGCGCAGCAATTGCGTCGAAACTGGAATCAGTACAGCGCATGAGCCATGCAGATCGGGTCAGCCGCAAGACCAAAGATGAATCGCGCAATCCGAGAAAACTAGCCGCGCACCTTTCGATAGATCTGCGTCAAATCGCGCGTGATGTGCTTGCGTCCTGATGACATACACGTTCGGCGCGTTCGATGAACCGCTGCAACGGCTCCGTCATGCCACCCTCGGTTCGTAACAGATAGGTGGTTATCGATGCGCTCTGACCGGCCAACGGGCGGACAACAACATCCGCCGGCTGGCAAGTTGCCAAGTGCGCGGCAGTGGAAAAACTTAGCCCGTACCCTGCGGCCACCAACGTCAGCATCAGCCCGTGAGAAGCGGCATACTCAGCCACGATCGGTTGGACATCGACAGAGCGGAACAGTCGTTCGCTCTGCCGACCGCAACCTTGGCATGCCCGTGGATCACAAAGTACCAGCGGATAGCTCACCACTTCCTGCAACGGCACTTCCTTGAAGGCTACAAGCGGGTGCCGTGCGGGCAGGATCACTACCAAGGGGTCGGCCCACAGCGGCTCAGCAATGATCCCGTCCTCCACTTCATTGACCATTGCAAAGCCGGCGTCGAACAGATTTGCGTTCAGCCCCTGCACGAGTTCGGTCAGCGGTACTTCGGAGAGCCGGATGTTTACCTGCGGCGACTCTTCGCGGCACAGTGCAAGCAGTGCTGATAGCCTCGCCCGTCCTATGTCTCTCGACAGCGCGATTCGCAAAATGCCCTGAGAACCGGAGGCAGCAGCCTTCGCGCTGGCCACTGCCTGCTCAACGCTCAACATGATGCGGCGGGCGTCGTCGAGGAAGACTCGCCCTGCCCAAGTCAGGGTTGCGCCCCGCGGCGTGCGACTGAGCAACGTCACGCCTAGAGTTGTCTCCAACTTGCGGATCGTGCGTGATAGGGGAGATTGTTCTATATGCAGCCGCCTAGCGGCTCGACCGAAGTGCAGTTCCTCGGCTACAGCAATGAAACAGCGAAGATGACGTAAGTTCATGCGCAGTCCCTCGTGACGTGACCAGTCCTTATGATCGTAGGGAGCCGCATGCGTGCGGAGAAGAGGCCGGCATGTCTTGCAGCGGCTGTCGTCGCCGGCTCACAGCACGCGGGCAATGGTGTCCGGAGTTATTGCAACGCTGCTTGAACGCGGGCGGCGGTCATGGCGGATGGCTAGCTAGAGCACTCGCGCCAGCGCGCCTCGGCTAGTCTTCTGTGGCCGCAGCGACCCGAGGAAGACAGTCGCGGCGTCTTACGTCACTCCCCGAGGGCGAGCGATTTGGTCTGTCGACACGGGCGGCGGCGCAGCGTCTGAACTTCGCGCCAGCGGGCATCGCGCCGGATGAACTGTCGATGGGCATGTTCGGCGAATTCGAGATCGCCACCTGTAACCGCGCTGCTGAAGCACTGCGGCCGGAGCAGTCGCAGCAAGCGGCTGACGCGGGCGGACAAGCAATTCCTGTAACATGTGCCGCGCATCTTCACTGCCTTGCAGCAAGCCCGCGACAGCGTGAGGGGAGCGGCCAACGGCTTTCACGGTCAGCAACGCATTACGCTGTCCGATGGCATCACCCCGTCGCGCTTGCCGACCTTGCTGGCGTTAAGCTGGCAGGAGGAGCCCGACGTCGAGTTGCGCCTGTTCGAGGTGTCACTGTCGCAGCAAATCAAGGGGCTGCATGGCGATCTGTATGACCTAGGGCCCAGTCTGGTGAAGTGGGTGACGACATCGTGGCTAAGGCGCTTTGGAGCGCCCCCCTCATGGTCGCGGCGCCGGCATGGCATCCGCTGCTCAAGCACAAACGTATCTCACTGGACGAGGTGCTGCGTTATCCGCTGGTGCTGGTGACCCACATGCATACGGGAGTCATGAACGTCAGATCCAACGAGTGCTGCCGCGGGTAAAGCAGGAACCCGTGATCGCTGCACGGGTGGCTTCCTGGGAACCTGAAACGCGTCGAGGTATATTGATTGGACAGAAGCTAGTCTTCCGTCAACAGGTGTAGCCATCCCTTGCTAGCGGCTTCCATAGAACTTTTCCACGAACGAGCGACGGTAACTCTGGTGGCAGGCTAGGCAGCTTTGCTGGGTCTTGGAGAAAGCCGCGATGACTGCTTGGCCGTCATTCCGCTGTGCAGCCTCGCCCATGGCGGTCGCGGCGTCATGGACCTGTCCATCAAGACCCCGAAACTTTCCAGCGTCTGCCCCAAGCCAAGCAAGGATGCGCATCTTTTCCGACATGGGCGGCTCGGCATGCTTGGCGATTCGTGGTGCTAGCTCGGCGACCAGCGGCCAGTCTTCTTTGGAGATCGCGCCCGTGACGGCTTGCATGTCGCGACCGAGTCTTTCCATTATGGTACGAAGCGCCATTGGCTTTGCCGCCTCTACGGACTGCGCACCGAGTGCCGTGGCGAAGGTTGCCAAGAGCACGGACAGCGGGACGGTGAAAAACGATCTGGGTTTCAAGGGCTGGTTCACGAATTTCTCCATTGATGTTGTGACGAATGCTTTGGGTCTAACGATTGGTTGCAGGTGTCCTCAAAATTCCAGACTCAGCGCGATCGATCCGAATGCGTGATGGCCCGCCTGCTGGTCGAACTCGCGGGTTCTCCAAACGCGCATCACGGCGAGCCGTACGCCACGTCCAGCAACGATCCATTGGCTACTGATGCCGAGAGCTGCTTGCGCGATCCAAGGCCGCCGGCTGACGTGATGGCTATGCCGGAACATGTTTCCGTCGAGTGAGAAGTCCCAGGCGACGGCTTTACCCTCCAGATTCAGGAAGACATGTGCCCCAGGTTTGGGCGCCAGGACCGACTGCGGCGTTGTCGTGCGCAGATCGGCAACACCAGAGGGCGGGCGGTTCTCTGCGCCAGGGCGGATCGGATAGCTGCCGAAGTCGTTCGGTATGTTCCAGCCCGCGCGAAACTCCACGCCGGTACTGGCGGCGGTTTCGATGTTTCCGACCCGCAGGGCATAGCTGCCGATCACGTCGCTGCCCCATCCAGGGCGGACCGCACCCTCCGTGTACGGCTTGAACTTGCGCTCCATGGCCATCTGAAACGCCGGCTCGTTGCGCAACTGGTTGTCCCAGCCGCGAAAGCGCTCAATGCCGCGTGCCCGATGCACCAGATCCTGAGATTGCTCGGCCAGCGACCAGGGGCCGATCACGCCCAGGGTCAGCTCACGCACGTCAAGCATTTCGTAGCTGGCGGCTTGTGGGTGGACGCGGCGATTCCACGCCAAACCCAGGTAGAGCAAACCAGCGTACGGTCGGTCATCTGGAATCACATCGGTGCGCGTCTTGTTCTCGGGCGTGTACATGGACTGGCCAAAGCGCACGACGAGGTTTTGCGACGATGTCTGGGCGCCGGAATCGCGCCAGAACCCGGGATCAGCCCAGCCGATGAAGCGGGCGTACAAACCAATCGGCTGAGGCAGACACTCCGGACGGAGCCCGCCTTGCAGATCACGTGAGACTGCTGTTAGCGCGACACCGTTGGTGTAGTTGCGATCGGAGCCGGTGAACAAATCGTTCTCCAGACGCAGGGTGCCGCCCCGCCAGCGCAGGGATTGCTCTGGCGAGCAGGAGGGAGGATTTGCAGAGAGTGAGACTTCGGAACCAAAAGCAGAAATCGGGCTGAACAATGCACCCGCAATCAACAAGATAACGCACTGCATCGGCTGCCGCACCTTGGTGCCGCGCAGGCTCCAGCGATACCCGCCGATGCCAATCATGTTGCCCCATCGCCTGCCGCCCTGTTGACGTAAAAGCGTTCGAGGGCACTGACGATTTCCTCCGCATCGTCTACGCAGGTGAACAAGTCGAGATCGGATGAAGAGACATAGCCTTCGTCGAGCAGAAGATCGAAATCAACTACGCGACGCCAGAATGCACGGCCGACCAGCACCACCGGAACACGCTGCATCTTTCTGGTCTGGATCAAGGTGAGCACCTCGAACAGCTCATCGAGCGTTCCATAGCCACCGGGGAAGGCCACCAAGCCCTTGGCGTGTAACAAGAAGTGCATCTTGCGCAGCGCGAAATAGTGGAATCGGAACGCCAAATCCGGGCACATGTAGGGGTTGGGTGCCTGTTCGTGGGGCAGCGTGATGTTGAGGCCAATCGAACGTGCGCCGACCTCGAAAGCACCGCGGTTGGCGGCCTCCATGATGCCGGGCCCACCCCCGGTGACGACGACGAAATCACGGCGGTTTTGCTGCTGGAAACGCGCCGAAATAAGGCCCGAGAAACGCCTCGCTTGCTCGTAGTGACGTGCCTGTTCGACCCGGCGATTGGCCCGCGCAAGCTCTTGCCGCAGCCCGACATCCTCCGGAGTGACGAGCGCCTGACGCTCCAGAACGCCAAGACGGGCTTCTGCCGTCTCGGCATCGCTCACGCGTGCGCTGCCGAAGACCACTACCGTCGAGCGAATGCCTTGCTCGTGCAGGATGCGCTCGGGCTTGAGCAGTTCGAGCTGTAGTCGCAGCGGCCGCAGTTCGTCCTGGCCAAGCAGCTCGATGTCTTCGTACGCAAGCCGGTACGTTGGCGACTCGCGGATGGCGCGCAGGCGTTCATCGAGATCTTCTGCGGGCTTCATCACTCGTGCGCCAGAAAGTCCGGCCAGCGCAGCGCATGGCCATACTCGGGCACCGTGACCTGCCAGCCGAGTTGCTGCTGCAAGAGGTCAGCGAAGGTTTGCGCGGCCGACGATTCCCCATGCACCACGAAGGTTTGCGCCGGTGCTTGAATGAAAGCACGGGCCCAATCCAGCAGCGCCTTCTGGTCGGCATGCGCCGAGAGGCCGTCCACGCTGTGGATCGCCGCACGTACCGGGATGTCCTCGCCGAAGATGCGTACACGTTCGGCCCCCTCGATCAGGCGCCGGCCAAGCGTCCCCTGCGCCTGGAAACCGGGAAACAAGATGCTGCATTCGCGGCGTGGCAAGTTGTGGCGCAGGTGATGCCGGATACGTCCCGCATCGCACATGCCGCTGGCAGAAATAATGATGGCCCCGGAGCGAATCCGGTTCAGCGCCATGGACTCCTCAGCGCTCGCTGTGAAATCCAGGTACGGGAGGTTCTCGCCGCGCGCGTGCCATCCGGCCAACCGCTTCGCCTGTTCGTCGAACAATTCGAGATGTTCACGCGTGATGCGTGTGGCCTCGGTGGCCATCGGCGAATCGACAAACACCATTGGACGCTGCAGACGCCCTTCGCAGGTGAGACGATGTAGGTGGAAGAGCACCTCCTGGGTTCGGCCGACCGCAAAGGCCGGCACGATGACGTTGCCGCCGCGCTCGAACAGGGTTTTCTCGACGATGCCGATCATGTCCGCTTCGGTCGCCGAAAAATCCTTGTGCCGGCGGTCACCGTAGGTGGACTCGATGACGAGGATGTCGGCTTCCTCAATGGGTGTCGGGTCGCGCAGGATGGGGCGTCCCGGCTGGCCCAGATCGCCGCTGAACACGATCTTCGTGGGGTAACCGTACTCGGTAATCCACACTTCCACGATGGCCGAACCAAGGATGTGTCCGGCATCACGAAAGCGGGCGCGCACCCCGACGCGGGGTGCGAACTCCCGGTCGTATTCGATACCTCGTACTTGCTGCAGGCATTCGTGTGCATCCTGCAGGGTATACAGGGGTGGCGGCACGGTCTTTTCTTTGAGCCGCTTGGCAACCCGCTTGGCATCGCTTTCCTGGATGTGAGCGCTATCGGGCAGCATCACCCCGAGCAGATCAACCGTCGCTGGCGTGGCGTAGATGGACCCCTTGAACCCGGCGCGCGTGAGTTTGGGCAATAGCCCGCTGTGGTCGATGTGGGCGTGGGTCAGCAGGACGAAGTCAATGGACGCCGGGTCGAACGCGAGCGGCTCGTGGTTGCGTGCTGCTGCTATACGCCCACCTTGAACCATGCCGCAATCGACCAGGAAGCGGACATTAGCCGCTTCGACCAGAAAGCACGATCCGGTGACTTCTCGGGCTGCGCCCAAAAAACTGAGTTTCATAGGGCGTTCACTCGGGTTTTCGCATCGGGCAAGTGCTGAGGCCGAGCAGGCGATAGCCAGGACAGCGGCCTGCCAGGCCGGTGAGGAGTGGCATGATTCCAATGAGTCCCAGCCAACGCCAAGATGAGTCCAGCCACAATGGGAGACTGAGCAAAATCAGTCCGATGACGATGCGCACAATGCGGTCGAGATTTCCAACGTTGATTTGCATGACGGTCTCCTTTTGTTGAGTCAGCGGCTTGAAAACGCGACGGGGGCGGCAGCGCCCCGCAGCGGATGGGTTGCGGTCGATGCCGTCGTGGATACGTCCCAGCCACCACCAAGGGCCTTGTACAGCGCCACCAGTTGCACGGCGGCGTTGGTATGCGCGCGTGCGGCTGCGGTTTCGGCCTCGTGCAGACTGCGCTGGGCAGCCAGCAGTTCGACCAGCGCAATGTCGCCCGCCGCGTAGCGCGCCTTGGCGTGGCCGTAGCTGGTGCGCGCGGCATCCAGTGCCATACCGCGGCGCTCCAGTGTGTCCAGCCCGCCGTGGTAGTCGCCAAGCGCGCGCTCGGCATCGCCCAGCGCCGCCAGCACGGCCTGCTCATAGGCCAGCGCGGCCTGTCGCTCGGCCGCCTCGCGTGCCCGAATTTCGGCTCGCACACGGCCACCGTCGAACAGGCGCCAGGAAATCAGCGGCAGGATGGAAAAACGCGAGCTGGATGCATCGAACCAATCGCCCGTACTGAGCGCTTGGAACCCGCCGCCGACACCGATGGAGAGTTTGGGGAACAACTCGGCCGTGGCCACGCCGATGTCGGCGGAACTCGCTGCCAGGCGACGTTCCGCAGCCAGCACGTCCGGGCGCCGGCGCAGCATCTCTGCGCGCTCGCCCACCGGCAGCGCCCGCAGCGTGCTCGGCGTCAAGGGGCCATCCAGCAGTGCCAGCTCCCGCTCCGGCGGCGCGCCCAGCAGCACGCCCAGGCTGAGTATCGCGGCGCGCTGACGCGCCTGGATATCCGGGATGAGCGCGTTGACTGCTGTCCATTGGGCGTACGCCGCCTCCACGTCGGCGGCCGACGCGTCGCCCAGCGCATGCCGCAGGCGCACCAATTCCAAGGTCTGCTGCAGCGTATCCAGTGTGGCCTGTTGTGCGTGCAACTCGTAGCGGGCGCCGACGGCGGTGAACCAGGTGCGCGCGACCTCGGCCACGATGCGCATGCGTACGCCCTGCGCCTCGGCTTCGGTCGCCTGCAGGCGGGCGCTGGCGCCTTCCAGCGCCCGCCGCTTGGCCCCGAACAAGTCGGCCTCCCAGGCCGCGTCGAAGCCCGCGTCGTAGATGGTCTGCGTTGCGTCAAGGCCGGGGATCGAACCTACGGGCAGGGGTCCGTTCTCGCTTTGACGGCGCCGGTTGACGCTCGCGCCAGCGGCGGCGGTGGGCAATGCCTCGCCGGCCACACGATCGCGCAGGGCGCGTGCCTCATCGATGCGTGCCGCAGCCTGGCGCAGATCCAGGTTCTGTGCCAGCGCCGTGGCCATCAGGCGATCGAGGATGGGATCGTCCAGTGCAGACCACCATTGGCTCAAGTCTGCGGACTGGGATTCGCTTGCCAACGGCAAGCTCCAGCCGCTGCCGACGTCGACCGGCGGCGGCTCGCGGTAGTCGGGGCCCACGCTTGCGCAGGCAGTCAGCAGCACGCAGGACAGGGCCAGCGCGAGCGGACGCGCGCGCCCAGGGGTCAGGCCGGTGACGGTTGCGCGAAGAAAGGGAGTGCGGGGCTTGGATTTCATTGCAGGCGTCCTCGGACGAATACGGTGGCCATCGTCAGCGTGGCCAGGGCGATGACCGCCAGCGGCCACAGGCTGGCGAGAATGTCACCGGGCGGCATGGCCTTGAGAAAGCTGCCTTCGACGATGATGAGGAAATGGGTCAGTGGAATGGCCTGAGCCAGCCATTGCAGGACGACAGGCATGTTTTCCACAGGTGTCGCAAAGCCGGACATCAGCACCGCCGGCACGCCGATGGCGAACGCCCCCAGGATGGCCTGCTGCTGCGTCATGCTGACCGCGGAAATCATCAGACCGATGCCGACCACCGACAGGATGAACAGCACCAGACTGGCGAGCAGGAGCGCAAACGAGCCCGTAAACGGGATGCCGAACAGGAAGACGCCCGCGCTGATCATGAACAGGCCCAGCGCAGTGCCAATTGCGAGTGCCGGCAGTGATTTGGAAATGATGATCTCTGGCGTCGAGGTGGGCGACACCAGCAACTGGTCGAAGGTTCCGAGTTCACGTTCGCGCGCAATCGACAGCGAGGTGATGAGCAGCGCGCTGAACAGCGCCAGGATGCCCGTCAGGCCGGGCACGATGAACCAGCGGTAGACCAGATTCGGGTTGAACCAGTGGCGCACGACCACGGGCGTTGGTGCCTGGGCGTCGGGCACGACCTCGGCGCCGACATCGGCGGCGATGGTGGACAGATAGGCCACGGTGATCTGCCCGGAGTTGCTGCGCCGGCCATCGACCAGTACCTGCGCGCGGCCACTTTCGCCGGCGGCGATGGAGCGCGAGAAATCCACCGGGATGGCGAGCGCGGCGATCACCTCGCCACGGTCGATCAGCTCGTGCAGCTGCTGCTGGCTGTCGACATGCCGGACGTGGGTGATGAAGCGGGCGCTGTCCAGGCGCTGTACCAACTCGTGCGACCACCGCCCCGCATCCTGATCGTAGACGGCGATATCGACGTTACGCACTTCCAGCGTCGCGGCAAAGGCGAACACCAGCAACTGCAGGATCGGCGGCACGAACACCACCATGCGGCTGCGCGGGTCGCGCAGGACGCTGAGCACTTCCTTGATGAACTGGGCGCGCAGGCGGGTGAACGAGAATGCGGAAGTCAACATCGCGTCACTCCAGGTTCTTGCGCGTGGCGCGCTTGGCGATCACGAAGAACAGCACCCCGATCGCCGCCATGGCCGCCAGGTTGGGCAGGAACACGGCCCAGATGTCGCCGGCCAGGAACACCGTCTTCAGCGAATCGACGAAGTAACGCGCCGGAACCAGCCGGGTGATGGCCCGGATTGGCGCGGGCATCGCGTCGATCTCATACAGAAAGCCCGACAGCATGAAAGCCGGCAGAAAACCCGTGAACAGCGCGATCTGCGCTGCCAGGAACTGGTTGCGTGCCAAGGAGGAAATCAGCAGACCCTGACCCAGCGCCGGCACCATGAACACCGCCGACAGCAGCAGCAGCGCCGCCAGCGAGCCCCGCATCGGGACCCCGAACACGAACACCGCCAGCGCCGCCGCACCCAGCGTGGACAGCATGCCGAGCACGAAGTACGGCAGCAGCTTGCCGATCAGGATTTCGGCCACCGAGGCCGGCGTGGACAGCACCGCCTCCATGGTGCCGCGCTCCCATTCACGCGCCACCACCAGTGCAGTCAGCATGGTGCCGATGATGGTCATGACGATGGCGATGGCACCGGGAATCAGTGCGCGGCGGCTTTCCAGCTCGGGGTTGAACCAGTAGCGCGGTTCCAGCATGACGGCCTGCGCTGGTGCTCCGACGTCCAGTCCGGCACGCCAGGACTGGACCACGCCGCGGGCGTAGTTCTCGACGTAGTTGGCGGTATTGGGGTAGGAGCCGTCGGTGACGATCTGCACCAGCGGCTCGCTGCCACGCTGGGCCAGCCGCTGCTCGAAATCCTGCGGGATCACCACGTAGCCGCGCAGGTCGCCTGAGACCAGTTGGTCGGCCACTTCGCGTCGGTCATGAGCGAAGTGCGTATCCAGGAAGCGGGTGCCCGAAAACGCTGCGGCCAGCGACTGTGCCGATGCGCCGGGTGACTCCAGGACCACGCCGACGCGGACATCCTTCGCATCCAGCGACACCGCATAGGCGAACAGCAGCAGCAACACCACCGGCAGCACGAACGCGATCAGCAGCGTCGAGGGGTCGCGCAGCGCCTGGTAGCTTTCCTTGGTGACCAGGGCGATCAAGCGCCGCAGATCAAAATGGCGCAGGTCGGTCTGCTGTGGTCCATTCCCGTCCTTGTGCTTTGTGGTGCCGTTCATGTGGCGGCCTCCAGCTCGCGGTCCGCCGACTCCACCAGGTGAATGAAGGCGTCCTCCATCGTCGGGTCGGGTCGTTCGGGGCTGACCGCCGAACGTTTGAGCGCGTCGGGCGTATCCAGCGCAATCAGTTGCGCACGCGAGAGCATGGCCACGCGGTCGCAGTATTCGGCCTCGTCCATGAAGTGGGTGGTGACCATGATGGTCACGCCCTTGCGGGCCAGTCCGTTGATGTGGGTCCAGAATTCGCGCCGGGTGATCGGGTCCACGCCCGAAGTGGGTTCATCCAGAAACAGCACGGGCGGCCGGTGCATCAGCGAACAAGCCAATGCCAGGCGCTGCTTGTGGCCCAGCGGCAGGGAATCGGGCGTGGCGGACAGCCAGTCGCCCAGATCGAAGGTTTCGATCATCTCGGCAATGCGCTCGCGACGGGTGTTGCCTTCCAGTCCGTAGACGCCGGCCGAGAATTCCAGGTTCTGCTGCACCGAGAGCAGGCCGTAGAGCGAAAACTTCTGCGCCATGTAGCCGAGCCGGCTCTTGGCTGCGCCGGTGGCGCGGCGCAGATCATGGCCCACCACATGCGCTTCGCCAGCCGTGGGTTTCAGCAGGCCGCACAGCATCTTGAAGGTGGTGGACTTGCCGGCGCCGTTGGGGCCGAGCAGGCCGAAGATTTCGCCCTTTTGCACCTCGAAGCTGACGTTGTCGGTGGCGGTGAACTCGCCGAAGCGCTTGGTGAGGTTTCGGCACGACACGGCAATGTCGGAACCCAGCTCAACCGGCGGCAGACGCTCGGCCAGCGTCGAAGTGCCGCCGGGGCCACCACCGAGCAGATCGATGAAGGCGTCTTCGAAGCGCGCGGGCACCTGCGCCAGCTCCACTCGCGCCTGATCGGACAGGGCCTGGAGCTGCTCCGCTTGAGCGCCCTCGCGCAACACCACGCGCACGCCGGCGCCCTGGATCACGCCATCGCTCACGGTGGGCAGGTCGAGTGCCTGGGTCAGGACCGCTCGTCGCTCGGCACCGACGTCTTCCAGACGGAAACTGCGGCCTTCGAGCTGCGCGGTCAGCTCCTGCGGCGGGCCATCGAACAGGAGCTGCCCTTGGTTCAGCAGCAGCACGCTCTCGCAGCGCTCGGCTTCGTCGAGATAGGCGGTGGACCAGACCACGGCCATGCCTTCATCGGTCAGCGCCTGCACCATGCGCCACAAGTCCTGGCGGCTGACCGGGTCGACACCCACGCCCGGCTCGTCCAGCAGCAGCACCTTCGGCCGCGCCATGAGCGCACAGGCAAGGCCCAGCTTCTGCTTCATGCCGCCGGAGAGCTTGCCGGCCAGGCGTTTGGTGAAGGGTCCGAGCCGCGTGAAGTCCAGCAGATCGGCAAACAGATCGGCGTTGCGGTCCGCATCCATGCCGCGCAACTGCGCATACAGGCGCATGTTCTCCATCACCGACAGGTCTTCGTACAGTCCAAAGCGTTGCGGCATGTAGCCGCTGGCGACGTGAATGGCGTCGTTGTCCTTGACCACGTCATAGCCTGCCAAGGTGACGTGGCCGGCGTTCGGCACCAGGAGGCCGGTCAGAATCCGCATCAGCGTCGTCTTGCCAGCGCCGTCGGGGCCGACCAGACCCGTCAGCCGCCCATAGTGGATGCGCGCGCTCAAGCCCCGCAGCGCCTTTACGTCGCCGAAATGCTTGTCCACGCCCTCGATGACGACGGCAGCGTCTTCGCCCGCACCCGCAGACACGGCGGCGATGGCAGGGCTTGCCTGCATTTCAACGCTCCCCCGCCGGGATACTGGTGCCGGCTTTCGCATCGACCTCGATCGTCACCGGCATGCCCTGGCGCAAGGCACTGTCGCTGTCGGCTTCGTCGATGACGATGCGCAGGCGGTAGACCAGATCCGTGCGCAAATCCGTCGTCTCCACCGTCTTGGGGGTGAACTCGGCGCGCGGCGAGATGAAGCCGATCTGGCCGCGATAGACCTTCTCTGATGAATCGCTTTTGACGCGCACCACAGTACCGGGCGCGATGCGCCCCAAGTCCGACTCGCCCACGTAGGCGCGCACGTAAACCGGCTTGTCCAGGCTCAGGCTGTAGACCGCGCTCTGGCTTGCGACCATGCTGCCGGGCTCCCGCACTCGTGCGATGACGGTGCCGCTACTGGGCGCCATCAACTCGGTGTCCGCCAAGGCTGTCGTGGCTTGCGCTGCGGCAGCCTGTGCGGCCGCAAGGCGAGCTTCTGCCGCGGCGATGTCTTCCTTGCGAAAACCTTCGGATGCTTGCGACAGGGCCGCCTTGGCCGCTTCGACGCCAGCGGTTGCCTGGTCGCGCGCCGTGCGGGCGGCATCGACCGTGCGCTGGCTGCTGGCGCCCGATGCCAGCAGGCCACTCTGGCGCTGGAAATTGCGCTCGGTCTCGGTGGCGAGCGCCTGGGCCTGCCTGAGGGCTTCGCGCGCCTGGGTGATTTCCTGCGGTCGCAGGCCGCGGCGCAGCTTGGCCAGTTCCGCCTGCGCCACCTGCACCTGGGCCTGTGCTGCCGCAAGTGCTTCCCGATAGGGTTGCGCGTCAAGCGCCGCCAGGCGCGCGCCCGCGCTGACGGCATCGCCCTCATCGAAAGCCATTTGCATCACGCGCCCGGGCTGACGGAAGGCCAGTTGCACCTCGCGGATGTCGACGTTGCCGTAGAGGCGCAATGCATCTTGTTGTCCATGGTCGCGCGACAGCCAGAACGCCAGTGCGCCGCCAAGAGCGAGCACGACGACGGCGATCACGACCCAACGGGTTTTCTTGAAGAGGAGGTTTGGAGTTTTCATCGATGGGTTTCCGCTGGATAAAGGTGCTCAGTGCTCGCGTGCGACCGGCGCATTCGCCGCTGACCGGCGCCAGGCGATGGCCGCTATGCCAGCCCACACCAACGTGCGCAGCGTCATGGCGACCACCGTGCGTCGCTCCCAGGCGCCACCCAGAGCCACATGCACTCCGAAAGCGAGGAACACGAGTGCGGTCGCCACCGTGATGACAATCGCCAACCACGCGGCCCAGCGCCGGCGCATCCACAAGCCGACGCCGGCGACGATGTAGGCGAACCCGGCCAGAAAATTGAACCAGAGCACGAAAGGCACATAGTGGCCGGCGGCTTGGCGCGCCGCGCCGTCGACAAACAGAACGGCGCCGCCCTCCCGAAGAGTGAGCAGGCCGAAGCCGATCGCGAGCAGGGAGATCAGCCAGTTCCAGAGGCTGCGTTGTGGATGAGTGGTCATCTTCATGGCCTTTACTTGATCGCGGAAACTCCCAAGCCTTCGCCGTCGTCGCGGCGTGCGTGTGCGTTCCGCCGGGCGGTCGGGCTGAGTGTTGAATGACGCGGATTCGCGCTGGAGGCGCAACGCGATCGCATGACCGTGGTGTGCCTCTCGGCCGACCGGGCAACTGCGTGGCGGCAGGATGGAAGGCGTTTCATCGGGTGTGCGTGATGCCACGGAGATAGATGGCAAACACGGCTGGCGCATCACGACGAATGCGACTGACCTTGCCGGCCAACAGCGACTGCATGACCAGTCCCTGGATCGTGCCGATGAACAACACGGCGGCGGCATCCACGTCCAGATCCGCATCCAGGTCGCCTTGCGCCTTGCCTGCCTCCATCAGGCGGCGCAGGCGCTGTTCGTATTGACGGAGCAAGGTCTGCACCATCCGCTTGGCGAGCGTCTCGCCAGAGCGTTGCAGTTCTCCGAACAGCATGCGCGGCACGCCGGGATGCTTGGCCACGAAGTCGATGTGCGTCATGAACATGGCTTCGAGTGCTGCGGCAGGAGACGCGGCGCCCTCGGCCGCCTTGTCCACGCGCACCAGTAGACGCTCACCGACCCAGGTCATCGTTGCCTCCAGGATCGCGTCCTTGGTGGGGAAGTGGCGAAACAGCGCGCCCTGCGTCAAACCCATTCGATCGGCGATGGCCGTGGTCGTGATTTCGGCCGGGTTTTGCTCCGCGGCCAAGTCCACCACCGCTTGCACTGTGGCAGCACGCCGCTCTTCAGCGGACAGATGTTGAGGACGTTCGCTCACCGATCAGACTCCATAAAGTAAGTGACCTATTACTATCCTAACATGCAAAACATCCGCGTCGCAAGATCGGGAATACGGTTCATCGCACGGGAAAGGATGGTTCCTGCCCCATCCATGGATCGTGGCCAAGTGAGCTGACGAGACCCAGGAAGCGAACACACCCCTCAGGCGGATCATGAGTAATCGGTCGGCAAGTCGGCCACCTCAGTCAGAGCAAGAGAAGCGATTTCGTTCGAGCGAAGGCGGAAATCCCCCGGGCGTTCTTCAAGGCTTTGCATCTTTTCCCGTAGGCATTATGATAGTAATAAGTTACTTACAACATCGGAAGATCAGAGATGAACACCCTTGCCATACCTGACAAGCCCGCGCCGGCACCGTCCGTCTGTCACCCCGATGTCCTGGATACGCTTGCGAACGCGTGCCGGGCACGCGGCACTGGCGGGTTGTCGCCGGCGGCGGGTTTGCTGGCTTGGTACGACTGGGCGCTGCACCTGAGCCTTTCACCGGGCAAGCAGCGCAGCCTGATCGACAAGGGGTTGCACAAGCAGCGACGCTTGGCGCGTTACGTCGCGCACGCTGCAAGTGCCCACGGCTGCCCCACGTGCATTGAGCCGTTGGAACAGGATCGGCGCTTCGAGGCGCCGGCCTGGCAGCAATGGCCGTTCAACGTGATCCACCAGGGCTTCTTGCTGCAGCAGCAGTGGTGGCACAACGCCACGACCGGCGTGCGCGGCGTGTCGCGCCATCACGAGAACATGGTCACTTTCGCCGGGCGGCAGTGGTTGGACATGTGGTCGCCATCGAATTTCGTCTGGACCAACCCGGAAGTGCTGGAAGCCATCAAAACCAGCGGCGGCGTCAACCTGTGGCGCGGCGCGATGAACTTCCTCGACGATGCACAGCGTCTTGCGCTTGACGATGAACCGGCCGGGGTCGAAGGCTTCAAGGTCGGCCAGGACGTGGCGGTCACGCCAGGAAAGGTGGTGTTCCGAAACCACCTCATCGAACTGATCCAGTACACGCCGACGACGCCCGATGTGTATGCCGAGCCGGTGTTGATCGTGCCTTCCTGGATCATGAAGTACTACATCCTCGACCTGTCACCGCACAACTCGATGGTGAAGTACCTGGTCGACCAGGGGCATACGGTGTTCATCCTTTCCTGGAAGAACCCGACCGCGGCCGATCGCGACCTCGGCCTCGAGGATTACCGGTGGCTGGGGGTCATGGATGCACTGGACGCGGTCACGGCCATCGTGCCCGAGCGCAAGGTGCAGGCGGTTGGCTATTGCCTGGGCGGCACCTTGCTGACGATCGCCGCAGCCGCGATGGCGCGCGATGGCGACGAACGGCTGCGCAGTTTGACGCTGCTGGCGTCGGAGACCGACTTCCGCGAGTCGGGCGAAATCGCGCTTTTCATCGACGACAGTCAACTCGCCTGGCTGGAAGCCGGGATGTGGGACAAGGGCTATCTCGACGGCAAGCAGATGGCCGCCTCTTTCCAGATGCTCAACTCGCGCGACCTGATCTGGTCGCGCCGCGTGCGCGAGTACCTGCTGGGCGAACGGCAGGAGTTCAATGACCTGATGGCATGGAATGCCGACGTGACGCGCATGCCGTATCGCATGCACAGCGAGTACCTGCGGCGTTTGTATCTGAACAACGATCTGGCCGAGGGACGCTACCGGGTCGGCGGACGGCCGGTGGCGATCGCCGACATCGAAGTGCCGATGCTCATCGTCGGCACGGTGCGCGACCACGTTGCCCCCTGGCCATCCGTGTACAAGATGCATCTGCTCAGTGATGCGGAGCTGACCTTCGTACTGACCAGCGGCGGGCACAACGCCGGCGTGGTCAGCGAGCCGGGGCACCCCCGGCGCAGCTACCAGATTGCGACCCGCAGCGTCGGCGCTCGCTACGTCGATCCGCAAACGTGGCGTACCGAAACCCCTCTGAATGAGGGCTCCTGGTGGCCAGCCTGGCAGCAGTGGCTGGCACGACATTCGACCGAGCGGGTATCGCCGCCCGCCATGGGCGGCACGCAGGTCCCGCTTGGTGATGCACCGGGAACCTATGTGGCAATGCGCTGATACGACGCGCCGAAGCCGAGACAAGACAAGACTATTTCAACAGGGACATCGCTAGGGATGGCCTACACCCGCCCCGAAGGGGGCCCACCATGACCGAAGGGCACTGCAATGAGCAACGAACTGCCAATCCATCTCTACAAAGCCAATGCCGAGCTGCAACTGCAGATCACGCGCTTGCTGCAGGAGAGCAGCCATCACTGGCTCGAAGTCATGCAACAGCTCAGCGCTGGCGGCGTGCTGGAGACCACCTCGCGCATCCAGGGCCTCCAACAGGCGGCCGACTGGCAGGCGCTCGCGACCTTGCCGTCCGAGGTGTTCTGGCGTCTGTGCCAAGGCCGCATGGGCGATGCCCAAGCGGTCGGGCAAGTAGCAGCCAAGAGCCAGACGGCCTTTGCCAATGGACTGCGCCAGGCGCTCACGACTTGGCAGGAGTCTGTCTCCGAGGCATTCGGCGCGAGTGGCGACGCAGCCTCTTTCACGCAGCTTTGCCAGCGCTGGACGCAGCCCTGGACCGCCCCAAGCGCCGTACCCCAGGGCAAGACCAAGAAATGAGGGGACGGCAATGAATACGACGCAACGGACGGCGCTGGTGACGGGAGGCAACCGCGGGTTGGGCGCTGCGATCGCCCGTGCCCTGCACGATGCCGGCCACCGCGTGATCGTCACGCATACCCCCGGCAACACCACGATTGGCCGGTGGCAGCAAGCGCAAGCGACACAGGGCTACACATTTGCTGCCTACGGGGTGGATGTATCGGACTACGAATCAACGCAGGAACTGGCGCGGCGCATCCACGCCGACGGTCATCGGATCGACATCCTGGTGAACAACGCCGGCATCACCCGCGATGCAACGCTGCGCAAGCTCGACAAGGCCGGTTGGGATGCCGTACTGCACACCAACCTGGACTCCATGTTCAACGTCACCAAGCCGTTCATTGATCCGATGGTCGAGCGCGGCTGGGGTCGCATCGTCAACATCTCGTCGATCAACGGCAGCAAGGGCCAGTTCGGGCAGACCAATTATTCGGCGGCCAAAGCCGGCGTGCACGGGTTCACGAAGGCGCTGGCGCAGGAGGTCGCGCGCAAGGGTGTGACGGTCAACACCGTGTCGCCGG
This sequence comes from Alcaligenes sp. NLF5-7, assembly GCF_024266725.1. NCBI lineage: Bacteria > Pseudomonadati > Pseudomonadota > Betaproteobacteria > Burkholderiales > Alcaligenaceae > Alcaligenes > Alcaligenes sp. NLF5-7. The sequence continues at coordinate 1,039,254 of NZ_CP100755.1, read as the reverse complement.
GTTATCTGGCCACCGAGATGGTGATGGCGGTGCGGGAGGACATGCGCCAGAAGATCATCGATGCGATTCCGGTTGGCCGTCTGGGCCAGCCGAACGAGATTGCGGCACTTGTCGCCTTCATCGCCAGCGAAGCCGCCGCCTTTATGACCGGCAGCAACGTGGCGATGAACGGCGGCCAGCATATGTATTGAGTAGTCGAGGGGCCTGCGGCATGAAAGTCTGGACCATTCGCTTGGGCAGTTCACCGAAGAGCATCCTTTACACACTCGGGTGCTCGGACACGAAGCATGCGCATTGACACGAGGGTGTTTGCGTGCTGACGGATAGTGATCTGCAAGTCCTCCGGTTGACCGCACGTTTAGCAGGCGTCGTCACCCTGATCCTGATTGACATCCCCATCGCTTGGTGGCTGGCTCGTACCAAGACCTGGTGGAAAGGGCCGATGGGAGGCTGCCTTGGAGCCTAGATTGCTACGCTATTTCGTTGCAGTCGCGGAAGAGCTGCATCTCGCCCGCGCGGCCGAGCGTCTCGGGATCGAGCAATCTCCCGTATCGCGAGCAATGCGCGACCTGGAAAGCCAGCTTGGCGTGCAGTTGTTCGACCGCAGCACCCGCCTGACGCGGCTGACCTGGGCCGGCCAGGTGTTCCTAGGCGAATGCCGACGCGTGATGGCCACCGTGGAGCAGGCAGTCAAGAGTGCCAAGGCGGCGGCACAGGGCTACCAGGGCCATCTGCGCATCGCGATCTGCGACGGCCTGGCGCAGCCCCGCATCGCCACCTTGCTGGCACGCAGCCGCGAGGAGGAGCCCGAGATGGAGATTCGCGTCTTCGAGCTGCCGTTCGCGCAGCAGCTCAAGACGCTGCACGACGATCTGCTGGACATCGGCTTTGCGTTGTCAAACGCGGTACATGATGGCCTCGTCGCCGAGCCGGTGTGGACCGATCCGCTGTCGGTGATCGTGCCCGCACGCCACCCCTTGCTGGCACACGTGCAGGTGCCGCTGGCCGAAGCCCTGAAGTTCCCGCTGGTTCTGTGCCATCCCGAATCGGGATCGGGCTGCCGCCATCAGATTCAAGCGCTGCTGCAGGACGCAGGCACGCCGCTCAAGCTGGTCGATGAAGTGACCAGCCTGGGCGTGATGCTGACCCTGGTCGGTGCCGGCTACGGCATCGGCTTCGCCATCGCCTCGCAGGTGCAGACGCTACAGCGCCCGGACATCTCCATTCGTCCCTTGGCCGGCAGCCCACCGGTGCTCTCTACCTACCTGCTGCGCCGCCGGGGCGAACCCTCGGAGTCCATGAAGCGGTTCATCGAGCGGGCGAAAGGCGGGCGGGACCGCGCCTGTCGATGATGAGTCAATCCTTTGAGGACGCAGCTCACCTGTCCGTAGCGGCCTGTGGCGTGATGTGCCAGTGGACAGATAGACTTCGGTATGAAATCCGATGCTCTGGCTGTTGATGGATGTGCTTGGCTCGCTTTGGATCACCCGCAACGGCCTGCGTTGACCAGGCCGAAGACTTGAGTCCACAATCGAGTCCATTCCGTGACGCTTGGATCGGAAAAAACGTTCGTAATAAACGAGTTAGCGACCGGGTGCTGTTCCCATCACCCAAATCACACTTGCAGCAATCAAGCCCGACAGCAAGGGCTTCTTCATTGCCGGAAAACGTCGGACCACCATCGTGGCATAGAGCCATGCTGCCAGTAGACCAGCCCAGGGAGACCATCCTCCGTCACGAAGATCAAAAATGCTCCATGGTGTGCTGGAGTAGGCATCATGATGCTGGAGCAGGAACCCCAAGCGAGCGCAGATCGCGCTGACGAAAAGAACGCGGTAGATTCGACTCTCTACTTCGACGCCGGCTTTGCGCCCCAGGTAATTTCCGACCAACAAAGCAATGGCCAGGACGAGCGCAACGAGGACCAAACTCGGCGGCAGTGACACTGGTCCTATCTGAATGGCATGAATCAAGTTCTAGCTCCCGCCTTGAACGAGCGGGCCGAGACATCCGCTCGCCAGTTCTTGGGCAGGAGGCGCCTCTCGCCTGCTGGTGGATGGCCTGGCGTATCGCACGGCAGGTTGTACCCTCAGGTCACCTGCAAGGAGCCCTTTGCATTCATGAGAAGCTCGATGACATCCGGTGCCGTGATGACCTCGAAGCGCGGGTCCATTTGCTCGGCTGTCAAGCCGTTGTGGATCATGCAAGAGCCGCAGACGGCGATGCGGCCACCTTTCTCGATGTACTTGGCCAGCAGGTCTGCAACGGGCTCGAACGGCTTGCCGATCGCCATGCCTGCCGTAGCCCCGGGCTTGCCGAGTTCGACGGCTTCGACCATCAGGATGATTGTGGCCGTGTGGCCTTTGAGCAAGGCGTTGAGGGCCATAGTGAAGGTCACGGTGACCTTGTTCGGATTGCTGGTGCCGTCGAAGACGGTCGCGACGAAATCAGTGGTTTGCATGTTCAGCTCCTGGTCAGTGTATGAATAGAACGGTGGGACGGTCTACGGGGTGAGGTTGCGTGGATTTTGGCAAAGGTGCTCATGCCGAAGCCTTCAACTGCCGGCTTGCATCCTTGAGCGCGCTTTGCACCATTTCCTCGATGCTGGGGTGGTAGTACGGCATCGTCAGCAGACTCTCGACCGTCTCCCCGCGCTGGATGGCCCAGGCCAGCAAGTGGGCCAGATGTTCCCCGCGCGTGGCGAGCAGGCCGGCACCTAGCAGGCGCCCATTGCCGCGGTCCACATACAGGCGAACGAGGTTGCCTTCGGCACCCATCACGCGCGATCGACCATTGGCGTCGCCTTGCGCGGAGCCGATGACGGTCTGGTCGAGATTCAGCGTGTCGTAGGCTTGACCGACCGTCGCGATGTCGGGGTCGCTGAACACGATCGCCAGCGGCGTGCGGCGTGGCGGGAGTTCGGCAAGGGGGGAGCCACCAAGCGATTGCGCAGCGGCACGCGCTGCGATCAGTCCTTCATCGACGGCCTCATGCATCAGCGGCCGAATGGCACTCACATCACCGGCGAGAAACACGAGGGACGAGCCGGCACGCAGGGTCTTGGCATGCAGGACCGGCTGTCCGCGTGCATCAAGCGGCACGCCTGCCAGTTGCAGATCCAGACCTTCGACATTGGGACGGCGACCCAGTGCGGCCAGAACGACGTCCACTTGTTCGACGGCGTCGCCGCTGCGCAGCTCGATTGATTGCTGCCGGGCAGTGGCTTCGACGGGCCGCCCCAGCCACATGGTGATCTCGCCGCTGAAGTGCTCGATGGCACGCGCACCGATTTTGGGGTCGGTGATGCCTGCGGGCAAGGCCTTCATGTCACCGGCGACCAGTCGAACCCCGAGCCGCGACAGCGCCAACCCCATTTCCAGCCCGATGGCGCCCAGTCCCAACATTCCGACGCTCCTGGGAAGGGTGTCCAGGTCGAACAGACTATCCGTGGTGAGCAGCCGATCGCCCAGCGCCGCAAGAGCCTGCGGAACCACCGGCCGGGAGCCGGTGGCGACGATGAACGCCCGAGCGTGAATGGGCTGGCCGTTGACGTCCACGGTGTTGGGACCGGTGAAACGCGCCGTTCCCGTGAGAAGCCGATCTCCTGCGACCTCGCGGGTGCGCTTGGCGGTGTTACCAGCGAGCAGGTCGCGCGTCCTGCGGGCGTGGCTCCACAAGTCGTCAGGAGTGGCCGAGCCCGCAGGTGCGGCGGCCTCTTTCAGCAGCGCGCGCAGGTTGGCCCACTGGTGGCCGGCATGCAGTGCTGCCTTGGAAGGCATGCAGCCCACCCGGGCGCAGGTCGTGCCCAAAGGGCCATGGTCGATCAGAACGGCGGACAGGCCGAGGCGACGCAATTCGCTGAAAGCCGTGAGACCGGCAGTGCCAGCTCCGATGATGGCAACGTCGGTGGTGATGGACGAGGGCATGCTAGGGGTTCTCCTTCGTTGTGTCTGCGACGTGGCAGCAGGTCTCGGCAGCCCAAGGGTTCGACGCAGAAATGGCCAGGTCGTTGGACGACGGCGCGTGGTACTTGAGCCAGAAGGCTTCGCGACAGGTCGAGTTGAAAGTCATTCGCGCAGGCGTGATCCGCTCGTCGGAATGCCCGTCTGAAACGACCTCGTAGGTGATCCAGCATTCCGGGCAGATATCGACATCCACCGGCACCGAGTCCTGCTCGGTCGTGCAGAAGATCATGGCGCCATCGGTGAACCGATAAGTGATGGTCTCCCGGGTTACGTCGAACCCATCCTCCTGCCAGCTCGACGCCTCACGCGTCATGCTCTCGATGCAGGTCAGGCTGCGGCGTTGGCGGATAGCTGCGATGTAGCTGGCCAAGTGCCGCATGGAAGCGCCCTATCGCTCTACCGGCAACGAGTTGGAAGGCGTTTCGGCCATGAACTCGTCGAAGGCGGCCACGGCGTTGGCTGCGTACATCGCAGAGGGGCCGCCCCCCATATAGACCGCCACGCCCAGGGTCTCGTGCACTTCGGCTTTCGTCGCCCCCAGACGGGCCAAGGCCTTGGCATGAAAGCCGATGCAACCGTCGCAGCGTGTGGCGACGCCAATCGCCAGTGCAATCAACTCTTTGGTCTTGGCGTCCAACGCCCCATCGGCGATGGCGGCTTTGCCCATTTCCGTGAAGCTCTTCATGACCTGTGGAACGCTGGCACGCAGCGGTGCCAGGTTGGAGGTGATCTGCTTCGTCACGTTCTTGTAGCTGGTCGTCGTCATGGAAGTTTCCCTGGCTCAATGGGCGTTTGCGGTGCCGGCCGGCTGCCGCCGAGCAGGCCACCAGCCAGCGATGGTGTAGGCCAATATGGTCGATCCGACCAGGCCGGCACCGAACACCAGAGCAATCAAGAACCAGTCGGCGGGACCAGCGGCATCGGTGAAGCCTGAGGACGACACCTTGGCCATCAGGACCAAAGCCAGTGCCCCCCCGACGATGCCCAGCGCCTCCGAACGCACCAGGCGGCGTGACACGAGGCCTTTCTCGCGCACCAGCAGGGCAACGAAGGCGACCAGACCCAGGACGACGACGGCCAGGAGAATCCACAGCAAGGGGCCGAGCATTTCCTGGAAAACAGCCAGCAGGATGAAGGGATCGAGTTCTTTCATGGCGGTGTCTCCTTAGGCGCGGCCGCGCAGCATGCTGATGTAGGTGGGCTTGAGCGCCATGGTCTCCATGACCCAACTGATCCACAGTTCCTCCAGCGGCGCGATCACGCCGGGGAAGGATGACACCAGGTTGTTCTGGTAGTCGAACTCCACCAGCATGGCGCGGCCCAATCGCGTGATCAGTGGGCACGAGGTGTAGCCTGTGTAGAGCGCGTCCGAGGTCTTGCCCGCGATCTCGGCAACGATATGGTCGACCGCGACGGGGACCTGCCATTTCACGCTCGCTGCGGTCTTGCCCTTGGGCACCCCGGCGATGTCACCGACGCCGAAAACGTTACGGTAGCGCACATGACGCAGCGTGCCCTTGTCGACCTCCAGCCAGCCTTCGGCGGCCCACGCGCCGGTTTGCCAGGGCAGCGGGCTGTTGCGGATGGGCTCGGGCGCACGCATGGGGGGAATGACGTGGATGAAGTCGAAACCCTGTTCTTCGGTTCCCGTCGGCGTGTTGAAGGTGGCGATGCGCTTGCCCGGATCGATGGCCTTGAGAACTCGCTCGTAGTTCACCTGGATGCCGCGCTCCTGGAACAGCATGCGCACCTTCTCCGAGACGATGGGTACGCTGAACAGCGCCTTGTTGTTCGAGTTGTAGACGACCTCTGCCTTGCTGCGCTGGCCGCGCCGGCTCAGGTAGTCGTCCGTGATGAAGGTGTACTTCAGCGGCGCGCCCGCGCACTTCATCTCGGTGCCGGGACGCAAGAAGACGCCCCGCCCGCCCTTGTCCGCGAATGCCGACATGGCTTGCCAGGTGGCCTGGGCCCCTGCTGGGCTGTGATAGATGCTGCCGATGCCATCCTTGCCGATCAGTTTTTCGTCCATGCCTTCGATCAGGCCGTACTCCAGCTTCATGCCGGTGGCGACGATGAGAAAGTCGTAGGCATGGACCTTGCCGCTTTCCGTGACGACCTTCTTTCCCTCCGGATCGAACTCGGCTACGCGTTCCTGCACCAGCTCGACGCCCGCGGGCACGTACTCAGCGGTGGTGGAGACAACGTAGCCCGCCGGCTTGATGCCTGAGCCCACCAGCGTGAAACCCGGTTGGTAGAAGTGCTCCTTGCGCGCGTCGATCAGCGTGATCTTTGCGCCGTCCAGTGCTTCTGAGAGACGCGATGCTGCTGCCAGGCCCGCGGCCCCAGCGCCTGCGATGACGATGCGAGCCGTGGTCTTGACCTTGTTCGCCGCGCTGGCGATGCCCGGCGTGAGCGCGATGCCTGCGGCGCCGGCCGCTCCGAGCGTCAGCAAAGCCCGGCGTCGATTGAGTGGTTGGACAAGCGCGTTGTCTCGTTCGATATGGTTTTTGTGGTGTTTCATGGTCTCGTACCCCGTTCACTTCGGGGCGCAGTAGATGTCCCAGAGGATGCGCATGACGCGCACGACGTTGTCGTTGGCCAGCCGGTAGTAGACGTACTTCCCCTCCTTCTCGGTTTCGACCAGCCCCTCCTGACGCAGCACGGCCAACTGCTGCGACAAGGTGGGCTGGCGAATGCAGGTGATGGCTTCCAGCTCGCCCACGTTGTGGCGAGCGGATGCGATCTGGCACAGCAGCATCAAGCGGTCTTCGTTGGCAAGAACCTTGAGCAAGGCGCACGCTTCGCCAGCGTGCTCACGCAGTTGCTCGGGCGCTTTCAGATCGCTCTTGTTGAACGATGGCATCTTGGTTCTCTCTGTGGAACGAATGAAGAAATTATAATATGTAAATTCATAAAACATTACAGAGGTATCCCCGTGAATGTGATGGTTTCTGATGGACCCTCCCGCGTGCCGTTCTCGTTGGCTTTCGAGGCCCACCGATGAAGGGCACTTCCACATCCCGACGGCCCTCTGCAGCCATGCGGTGGCTGCCGGTCTTGTCCTGGGGGAAAACCTACGACCGAGGCCAATGGTCCGCGGACATGCTTGCGGCTGGCATCGTCACGCTGATGCTGATTCCCCAGAGCCTGGCCTACGCCATGCTGGCTGGCCTGCCACCGCAGGCAGGCCTCTATGCAAGCATGCTTCCCCTGCTTGCCTATGCGGTGTTCGGCAGCAGCCGCACGCTGGCTGTCGGGCCTGCAGCGGTGACGTCGTTGATGACCGCCGCAGCCATCGGACAGGTTGCGGCGGCGGGCTCCGCCGACTATTGGGTCGCCGCGCTTGTGCTGGCTTTGCTGTCTGGCCTGATGCTGACCCTCATGGGCGTGCTGCGGCTTGGCTGGTTGGCGAACTACCTCAGTCACCCGGTCATATCCGGCTTCATCTCGGCGTCCGGCGTGCTGATCGCCTTGAGCCAGGCCAAGCACGTGCTGGGGATTGCGGCATCGGGCGATACCCTGCCGGAACTGCTTCCCGCGCTATGGCGAGGTCTGCCCCAGACCAATGGCCCTACCGTGGCGCTGGGGCTGTCGGCGCTCTTGTTCCTGTGGTGGTCGCGCAGCGGGCTCAAGCCATGGCTGCGCCGCATCGGCATCGGGCAGCGCTGGGCAGATGCCCTCGCCAAGGCGGGACCCGTGGCAGCAATCGCGGCGACCACAGCCGCAGTCTGGGCCTGGGACTTGGCCGCGCAAGGCGTGCGTGTGGTAGGGGTGGTGCCACAGGGACTTCCCCCGTTCACGCCTCCCACGTGGAACCCGGCCCTGTGGACGGAACTGGCCGTGCCAGCGCTGTTGCTCAGCGTGGTCGGCTTCGTTGAATCCATCTCGGTGGGGCAGACGCTCGCGGCCAAACGGCGCCAACGTGTCGAACCGGATCAGGAACTGGTCGCGCTGGGAGCGAGCAATGTGGCAGCGGCCTTCACGGGTGGTTTGCCGGTAACGGGTGGCTTTTCGCGTTCCGTGGTCAATTTCGACGCCGGCGCGCAGACGCCGGCGGCCGGGATCTACACCGCCATCGGCATTGCCGTTGCGACCTTGCTGCTCACGCCGCTGCTGCACCACCTGCCACAGGCCACCCTGGCAGCCACGATCGTGGTGGCGGTGCTCTCGCTGGTCGATCTGGGCATGCTCAAGCGCACCTGGCAATACTCACGCTTCGACTTCACCGTGGTGGGGGCCACGCTGGTCACGACCCTGCTGGCGGGCGTGGAGACTGGCCTGATCGCCGGGGTAGGCCTAGCGCTGATGCTGCATCTGTACCGCAGCAGCCGGCCGCACGTGGCTGTCGTCGGGCTTGTGCCCGGGACGGAGCACTTTCGCAACGTGCTTCGCCATTCCGTGCTCACGAGCCCGCAGGTGCTGGGGCTGCGCGTCGACGAAAGCTTGTACTTTGCCAACGCACGCTATCTGGAGGACCGCATCAATGAGGCTGTTGCGGATTGCCCCGAACTCCAACACGTGGTGCTTCAATGCTCGGCCATCAACGACATCGACGCCAGCGCGCTCGAAAGTCTGGAAGCAATCGAGGCGCGGCTGAACGAGGCCGGCATCCAGCTTCACCTTTCGGAGGTGAAGGGTCCAGTGATGGACAAGCTCTCCGGTACACCGTTTCTGAAGCACCTCAGTGGACGGGTCTACCTCACCCACTATCAAGCCATCGCCGAATTGGCACCTCACAGCCTGGCTTGAGGCAGCAAGGGCCGCGGCCACGGTTGGCATGCGTCAAAGGCGCATTTGGGGGGCATTCAACGCACTTCGTCGAACATCCGGTGGTGCAAGCGCCGCAATGACCACCATACGCTTGCGGCCACCAGTGGAATCGCCACCGCAGCCGTGCTCTCGGGGGAGAAGCCCCAACCGAGCTTCTGCGCTCCCTTCGCCAGGTAGCTCACGAGACCGACGATGTAGTAGGTGATGGCCGCTACCGACAATCCCTCCACCGTGGATTGGAGCCTGAGCTGCAAGTCCCCTCGACGGTTCATCGCGGCCAGCAGGGCCTGGTTGTTCTGCTGCTGCTCAATTTCTACACGCGTGCGCAGCAGGTTGCTCATGCGTGAAACACGCTCGGACAGTGCGTTCTGCCGCCGTGCAGCCCAGGCGCAGGTGCTGCGCGCAGGGCTCAGCCGCCGCTCCATGAACTCACCTATCGTCTGTAGGCCACCGAGCCGGGATTCGCCGATGTCCTGTATCCGCCGGTCCACCAGTTCGAAGTACGCGCTGCTGGCCGAGAAGCGCGAATGGGTGGCGGCGTACTGGCCCTCGACCTGGCCCGCCAGCCGCGTCAGGCGGTCAAGCAGCACAGGCTCGGCATCGCGGTTGGAGACACGGATGGCTTGGGCCAACTCCGCCAGTTCAAGCTCGGCACTGACCAGGGTTGCACTGGCATCACGCGCAGCGGGCAGGCCAAGCAGAGCAGCCATACGGTACGTTTCGATTTCCAGCAACTGCTGGACGATCCGACCCAGGCGCTGGGGCGAAAGTGCCTCGGCCACGAGCAGCATGCGCGAGAAGCCATCGGCATGGATGGCAAAGTCGGTATAGACCTCACCTTGGTCATTCGCGACGACGGAAGCGACGAGCGATTCCTCGCGCAACCAACTGCATAGCGCTGGATCGGCATTCCCATCCCGCTTGCCAGCCACCCACAGATGCAAGGCACACAGGCATTCGCCGGGCAGCGCGGCGAGCCAGTCACGCGGAACGGCATCCAACGCCGTCATTGGGGCGCGCCCATCCTTGGACAAGGCATCGCCAGCCGGTATGACCGTGAAGGTCCAAGAGACGAACTCTGTGTGCAATTCCCAACGGATGCGGAACGCCCCTAGGTCTACGCGCAAGTGGGTGGTGTCCGCATCTGGCGGAGCTTGGTGATGGTCGCGCAGAAACGTGGCCAAGTGTGCGCGGCTCGCATCACGGCCCATCGCGTCGGTCAACATCACGATGTGCGTGATCGCCAGCGGCGCCACCAGGGCTTCGGGCGGGCGTGCATGGACTTCGTTATGCAGCAACACGCGCTGGGCATGCTGCGTGGGGTGCGAGGCGCGGGTCATGGACGATCAGAGTCCAGGCGGTTTGGTTGAGGACAACATCTCCCCCATGCCAGTGGTTGCCTTTGCACAGCCGCCTTATTGTGTGACGGTCGCCGAGGCTGTGGCGCGACGGCGGTGCAACGTCAGCCAGCCCAGCATCACCAGTACAACGGCGATGAGCGGCAGCATCAGGGTGTTGATGGTTTCCCATCCCGAAGTGTTCAGCAGGCGCCCCGAGCCGAACGACGCCACTGCCACGGTGCCGAACACCAGGAAGTCATTGAGCGCCTGCACCTTTGCTCGCTCTGCGGGCGTGTAGGTGTCGGTCACCATGGCCGTGGCGCCGATGAAGCCGAAGTTCCAGCCTACGCCTAGCAGGATCAGCGAGCCCCAGAAGTGCAACAGCTCCAGCCCGGCCAATGCCAGCAGGCCAGAGGCGGCGATCAACACCAGACCCAGCGCCGTGATGGCGATCTTGCCGAAGCGGGCGATCAAGTGGCCGGTGAAGAAGCTCGGGGCAAACATGGCCAGCACGTGCCACTGGATGCCCAGTGCGGCTTCGCCGACCGTGTGGCCGCATCCGACCATGGCCATCGGGGCAGCGGTCATGATGAAGGCCATCAGGCCATACGAGACGATGCCCGCAGTGACCGCCACGACAAAGCCAGGGCTGCGGGCAATGGTGCCAAGCGGCCGTGCGGTGCCTTCGACCACTGCCGACTGAGGTGGCGCTGCGCGCAGCATCCACAGGAGCGGCAAGGCCAGCAGGGCTAGTCCGGCCTGCCCGAGGAAGCTGCCGGCGAACGGCGCCGTCGGCCACGCATCGCGCGTCCAGATGACGACCTGCGGGCCGATGACGGCGGCAACCAGGCCACCCACCATGATGCGCGAGATGGCCTTAGCCCGCTTCGACGGTTCGACCGCATCGGTAGCGGCGAAGCGGTAGCTCTGCACGCAGGCGCCGTAGAAGCCAGCCATGGCGGTGCCCACGCAGAAGGTGGCGAAGTCGCCTTGGACGACCCCGAAGGTGGCGATCAGCCCGGAGATGCTGCCCAGCAGCGCGCCCAGTACATAGGCCACGCGGCGGCCCAGGCGGCGCATGAGCATCGCTGCGGGAATGGTGGACAGCGCCAGCCCCAGTTGATAGAGGCTGACGGGCAGCGTTGCCAGCATGGGATCGCTGGCAAGCATCTGCCCGACGATGCCGCCCAGCGAAATGATGATGGGTGGCGCGGCGCCGCCCAGCGATTGGGCAGCTACCAACAACCACACATTGCGTTGGGCATCGGCGGTGTTGGCTGCACCTGTCGATGTCGCCATGATGGAACTTGTCATGGGCTCGCGTCGTGATGGGGCGCGCAGTCTGATTCAGGGCTCCTTGGGATCGAGGCGGTCGCGCCGGACCGCTTCGTCCTCCATCAACTCGAACCACATTGCATTGAGAACGGCGAAGGCGGCTGCCAGGGGCAAGCCGAGAATCCAGGCGAAATACCACATGGTCAATGTCCTATGAATGATGGTGTGCGTGCGTCAGTACGCATGGCCCTTGCCGTCCTGGATGGCCTCGGGGTCGACCTTGCCGCGCAGGACCGAGAACACCCAACTGGTGTACGCCAGGATGATGGGCATGAAGATGACCGTTGAAACGAGCATGATGAATAGCGTCAGGTGACTCGACGACGAGTCCCACACAGTCAGGCTCGCCGACGGGTTGACCGACGAGGGCAGGATGAAGGGGAACATGGACACGCCCACGCTGGCGACGATGCCCGCGATGCCGACGCCGCCGGCGAGCAGCGCAGCCAGCGGCCGGCGCATGGCCAGACAGAGCGCCGCGATCACCGGCCCGGCCAGACCCAGCGCCGGCACCACCCACAGTGCGGGATGGGTGGCGTAGTTGGCGAACCACGCGCCGCCCTGCGGCACGGCGTTCTTGAGCAGAGGGTTCGAAGCGCCAGACGTGTCGATGCTGCCGGTGATGGCATACCCCGTCACGAAGTAGGCCAGCAGCACGCCCGCCACGGCATACAGCACCGTTGTGAGAAGCGCCGCCACGATCCCGAAACGGCGCGCGCGTTCGGCCACGGTGCCCGACGTCTTGAGCTGCAGCCAGGCGGCGCCGTGCATAACCAGCATCGCGACCGAAACCAGGCCGGCGAGCAAGGCATAAGGGTTGAGCAGCCCGAAGAACGAGCCGTCGTAGAAGATCTGCATGTCGTCCTCGATGCGAAACGGCACGCCCTGCAGCACGTTGCCCATCGCCACGCCGAAGATCAGTGCGGGCACGAAGCCGCCTACGAACAAGGCCCAGTCCCATCGGCTGCGCCATGCAGGTTCCTCGCGCTTGCTGCGGAACTTGAAGGCCACCGGCCGCAGGATCAGCGCGACGAGGATCGCGAACATCGCCAGGTAGAAGCCCGAGAACGACACCGCGTAGAGCTGCGGCCAGGCCGCGAAGATGGCCCCCCCGCCGAGGATCAGCCAGACCTGGTTGCCTTCCCAGACCGGGCCGATGGTGTTGATGACGACACGGCGCTCGACGTCGCTGCGCGCCACGAAAGGCAGCAGCGTTCCGGTGCCCAGATCGAAACCATCGGTGAGGGCAAAGCCGATCAGCAGCACCCCCAGCAACGCCCACCAGATCAGGCGCAGGACATCGTAGGAGATCAGTTCGTGCAGAATCATGTTCGTTTCTCCTTGGGGTGTTACTGCGCAGGCGCCAGGTCGGCCGAAGCGGCGGGCCGACCTTCGACGCGGGCCAGCGCATGGTCATCGGGGCCTTTGCGGATCGCCTTGAGCATCAGCTTCATCTCGATGACGAGCAGGACGGTGTAGATCGCGACGAAGCCAGCGATCGTCAGCAGCACGGTCGATGCGCCCAAGTTCGAGACGGCCACGGCCGTCGGCAGAACGCCTTCGATGACCCAGGGCTGACGCCCCACTTCGGCCACGATCCAGCCGAGTTCAGCGGCGATCCAGGGCAAGGGGATGGACCACACGGCGACCTTGAGCAGCCATCGGTGCGCATCCAGTTTGCGCCGCGCCGACAACCAGAAGAACACGGCGGTCAGCAGGATGAAGAAGAAGCCCAGGCCGACCATCAGCCGGAACGCCCAGAACAGCGGCGCCACCCGTGGAACGGTGTCCCATGCAGCCTGGGATATCTGTTGCGGCGTGGCCTGGCGGGGGTCGTCCACGTAGCGTTTGAGCAGCAGCGCGTAGCCCAGCGTATGCCCATGCTCCTCGAAAGCGGCCTGCACCTGCGGGGGGACGTCCGCGCCACCCTTCACGGCGCGGATCTGCTGCAGGGCGTCGTATGCCACGATGCCATCCCGGATGTGCGTCTCGGCACGCGCGACCAGCTCGTCGATGCCGGGAATCTCGGTGGTCAGCGAACGTGTGCCGATCAGTCCCATGGCCCAGGGGATGTGCACCGCATAGTGTGTCTCGCGCGCCGCCTGATCGGGAAAGCCGAAGGCGGTGAACGCGGCCGGCGCGGGCTCGGTCTTCCACATCGCTTCGATGGCGGCCAGCTTCATCTTCTGGTGCTCGGTGGACAGGTAGCCGCTCTCGTCGCCCAGCACCACAACCGACAGCGCGGAGGCGAGGCCGAACGATGCCGCGACCGTCATGGAACGCTTGGCAAGCTGCAGGTGGCGCCCCTTGAGAACGTACCAGGCCGAAATCCCGAGCACGAAGATGGCGGCTGTCACATAGCCGGCCGAGACGGTGTGCACGAACTTGGCCTGCGCCACCGGGTTGGTCAGCACGGCGAAGAAGTCCGTCATCTCCATGCGCATGGTCTGCGGATTGAACTGGGCGCCGACCGGGTTCTGCATCCAGCCGTTGGCGATCAGTATCCACAGCGCCGAGAAGTTCGATCCCAGCGCCACACACCAGGTGACCACCAGATGCCCGACTTTGGAAAGGCGGTCCCAGCCGAAGAAGAACAGACCGACGAAGGTCGCTTCCAGGAAGAAGGCCATCAGCCCCTCCAAGGCGAGCGGCGCTCCGAAGATGTCGCCCACGTAGTGGCTGTAGTAGCTCCAGTTCATGCCGAACTGGAACTCCATCACGATGCCGGTGGCCACGCCCATGGCGAAGTTGATGCCGAACAGCACGCCCCAAAACTTGGTCATGTCGCGCCAGATGGTCCGGCCCGTCATCACGTAGACCGTTTCCATGATGGCGATCACTATGGACAGGCCCAGCGTCAGCGGTACGAAAAGAAAGTGGTAGAGCGCCGTGATCGCGAACTGCAATCGCGACAGGCTGACGATGTCAAAGTCCATGGCGGTTTCCTCTATCGATGTGAAATCATGTGTGCTTGAAAGATCAGTCGGGGCGCAAGGCGGCCAACGTCGTTTCGAAGCCGGCGCTGCCACGCGGAAATTCGGCGTCGATCCGGCCGCCGCGCAGTACCAGCAGGCGGTCGGCGAGCGCGGCCTCGCGCCGCAGGTGCGTGGCCATCAGCCACGCCCGCCCCGTGCCCAGCGCATGGAGCCGCGCCAGCACGTCGGCGGCCGTGATGGCATCCAGCCCTTCGGTGGGCTCATCGAGCAGCCACAAAGGGTGGGGTTGAAGCAGCAATCGCGCGAGCGCCAGGCGGCGTGCTTGTCCGCCTGACAGCCCCAGCCCACCTTCTCCGAGCCGGGTGTCCAGCCCGGCGTGCAGGGCTCGTACCTCGGAGGCGAGCCCTGCCGACCCGAGCGCGCGCCAGAGGGCGTCGTCGTCGGCATCGGCGTCGGCCAGCAGCAGGTTGTCGCGCAGGCTGTCCTGGAACAGATCGGTGCGCTGGCTCAGCCACGCATAGGGCAGTGTCCGGATGGTTCCCTGCCGCGGTGCCAGCTCGCCAGCGGCCAAGGCCATCAGCGTCGACTTGCCCGCACCGCTCGGTCCGACCACGGCGACCCGCTCTCCGGGTGCCAATGTCAAAGAAAACGACTGCAGCGCGTCCACGGGGCTGTCGGGGTAGCGCGCAGACACCTGCCTCAGACTGATCGCATAGCCCGGCTCGGGAGCCTCGGCAGGCAGGGATGCTTGTTGAGCCTGTTGGGACATGCCGCAATACGGTGACAGCCGTCGCGCCGCCAGCCACGTGCGCCCGGCCTCCAGCGCGCCTCGCCTGAGCGCGGCGAACGGCTCCATCGCGCTCAGCGCGATCAAGAGGGCCAGCGTTGCGCCAGCGGTTCCGAGCCGGCCTTGGTCGACCAGCACGCCAACGCCGAGGAGCACGAGGGCCAAGGTGAGACTGCCGGCCACGCCATAGATCGCGCCAGCCGCCACGTCCAGGCGGTGCAGATGCCGGTCTGCACGCGCCAGACGACGGTCTGTGCGCTGCAGTGCGTCGCGATGGCTCGCCAGGCGGCCGGCCATGACCAGTTCGGTCTGGCCGGACACGAGGTCGACGGCCTGCGCGCGAAGGCGCTCGGTGATCAGCGCGCGGCGCACGGCGGGCAGACGCGAGCGAAGGAACAGTCCAGCAGCCACGGCGGCGCCGACGGCCAGCATCCACGCCCCCAGCGCGATGCCGAGCCAAGGGGCCATGGCGCCGAGCACCACGGTGCCGAGGATTGCGGCACCCAGCGCCGCGCTGGCCGGCACCAGCAGGCGAAGATAGAGGGATTCCAGGGCGTCGAGGTCGCTGGTCAGGCGGAACAGCGCCCGGGCCGGTCGGCGCAAGAGATCCCGGATGTTCCCCGCGCCCGCCCAACCCCGGAACAGGCGCTCGCGTAGCTGTGTCAGCGCGGCGAGCGTGGCATCGTGCGTGATGAGCCGCTCGCCGTAGCGCGTAGCGGTGCGCCCCAGCGCCAGCAGGCGGATGCCGGCCGATGGTGCGAAGACGTCGAACACCAGGGCGCTGGCCACTTGCAATCCGGCGATCGCTGTGGCGGCGATGAACCAGCCCGACAGGCCCAGCAGGCCCATGCCCATGAGGACGGTCAGCGCCGCCAGCGCGGCGCCCAAGGCCATGCGACGAGAAGACCCGGCGAGCATGGCCCGCAGCGCGGGCAGCAGGGCCGGTGCGGCGGCGGCTCTACGCGCCATGCCATCCTCCCGGGACGGGCTGCGCGGCATCGACAGGGGCGGTAAGGTGCACCACGCGGTCCATGCGTGCGGCGAGCACCGGATCGTGGGTGGCCACGATCAGGGTACGCCCCTGGGCCAGGGCCACGAGGGATTCGATGACCTGTTCGGCGGTTTCGGTGTCCAGATGAGCGGTCGGCTCGTCCGCCAGCAGCAGATCGGCACGCGGTGCGGCGGCCAGGCGGGCAAGCGCCAGACGCGCGGCTTCGCCTCCCGACAGGCCCGTGCCGCCTTCCCCGAGTGAGGTTCCGGGGTGGGCCTGAGCCACCTGGTCGAGCTGCGCCCATTGGATTGCCCGGTGCACTTGCATGCTCCCCACGCCCGTTCGCCCGAGGGCGACGTTGTGCTGGACCGACCCTGAAAACACGTGCGGTCGCTGCCCCATCCAGGCCATGCGGTCGCGCAACCTGCGCGCCGTTTCGGCGGTCAACGCGATGCCGCCGATTTCGATGCGGCCCTCCGAAGGGGGCAGCAATCCGGCCAGCAGCGACATCAGGACGGTCTTTCCGGTTCCACTGCCGCCCACCAGGGCGACATGCTCACCGGGCTTAACATCCAGCGCAAAGTCCTGGAAAACGGGTGTCTCGCCAGGAAACGCGAACGCAAGGTCTTGGACCTTGACACGTGGCGGACGAACTGGCGTGCCATCTTCTTGCCGTAGTACGGCCGAAGCCCCCTGCGTCGCCTGATCCGGTGATGCCTCGCCCGGCAACGGCAACCCGTCGGCGTTGAGCCGGTCCAGGGCATCCATTGCCGCCATGCCAGCAGCCCGGTCATGCCAGACCGAGGCCAATTCCCTCAAGGGCTCGAAAAAGGCGGGGGCCAGCAACAGGACGAACAAGCCTTGCGCAAGGCTGAGACGCCGACCCCAGGCACCGAAATCCAGGTGACCCAGCAGATGGAACCCGACGTAGGCGGCCACCATCGCGACACCCAGCGCCGCGAACAACTCCAGCACCGCCGAAGACAGGAATGCGATGCGCAGCACGTGCATGGTGCGCTGGCGCAGATCCTCGGCGCTGGCTCGCAGGCGGCGCGCCGTGGCATCGACGCTGCCCAATGCGCGCAGCGTCGGCAAGCCACGCAGGCGATCGAGCAGGAATGCATTCATGCTGCCCATCTGCAGCCACTGGGCCTCGCTGGCGGCTCTGGCCCGCCAGCCCACGATCACCATGAACATGGGGATCAGCGGCGCCGCCAGCACGAGCACGGCTGTGGCGGCCCAGGAGTACCAGGCAACGGGCAGCAGAATCAGCACCGGCATGATGCGCACGCGCCAGGCGGCGCCGCGGTAGCGCGTCTGCCATGGCAGCATCGCTTCGGCCTGTTCTGCCAGTGCACTCGCCGCGGCACCGGCGTGCACGCGAGCGCGGTCCAGCGGAGAACGCGCCGCCATCGCCGCGATGGAGCGGTCGCGCCAGTGGCTGAGGTGCTCGCGGGCCGTATCGAACATGCGCCCAGCGCTCCAGGCCTCCAGCCAAGCTCGCAGCATGCCTGCCAGCACGATGCCCGCGGCGGGCCATAAGACGCCGTTCAGCCCCGCGCCACTGTGCAGGCGTGACACGCCCAGCGCGAGCAACGCCGCCTGCGGCAGCCACAGCAGCGGGCTGACCGCATGGACCAGGCAGGCCGCATCGAGCCGCAAGTCCGGCGTCGGCCGAGACCTGGTTGTGAGCGTCCTGTCCGACGGTGCCATGGCTCAGCGGACCTTGCTTGGCGCTGTGTCGCCCATCGCGGAGTTCATGCGGCCATCCGGATGGGGATCTTGAGGTAGTGCACACCGTTGGATTCGGCGCGGGGGAGTTGGCCAGCCCGGATGTTGACCTGGATCGACGGCAGCAGCAGTGTGGGTGCCGCCAGGGTGGCGTCGCGCTGTTGGCGCATCGCGACGAACGCATCCTCTTCGATCCCTTCTCGCACGTGGACGTTGCGCGCTCTCTCCTCGGCGACCGTGGTCTCCCACGCATAGCTGTCCCGCCCTGGCGCCTTGTAGTCGTGGCACAGGAATATCCGTGTCTCTGCCGGGAGAGCGAGCAACCGCTGTATGGAGCGAAACAAGGTCCGCGCGCTGCCTCCGGGGAAGTCGGCGCGCGCCGTGCCATAGTCGGGCATGAACAACGTGTCACCCACGAAGACCGCATCCCCGATGCGGTAGGAAACGCAAGCGGGGGTATGGCCCGGTGTGTGCAGGACTTCCACCGTGAGTTCGCCGATCCTGAGGGTTTCTCCGTCTTGGAGAAGGCGATCGAACTCGCTGCCGTCGCCCGACACATCGTCGAGGTTGAAGACCGGGCGGAAGATGGTCTGCACGTCGCGGATGTGCTCACCGATGGCGACCTGGGCGCCAGTACGCTGCCGGATGTAGGGGGCCGCGCTCAGATGGTCGGCGTGGGCATGGGTTTCCAGTACGTAGGCGACGGTCAGGTCGCCACTGTGCGCGGCTTCCAGCACGCGGTCTGCGGATGCCGTGGAGGCCTTGCCGCTGCGATGGTCGTAGTCCAGAACAGGGTCGATCACCGCAGCTTGCCGCGTTGCCGGATCCGACACCAGATAGGTCACCGTGTTGGTCGGTTCGTCGAAGAAGGCTTGGATATGGGCTTGAGGCTGCATGCTGACTCCTTGTAAAGAGCACATCTTGAGTTCATTATATATTAGAATCCACTAAATTAGAGGACTTGAAGTCGAGGACACCCGTGGCACTGAGCAAGAAAGACCAGCGATTCATCCAGGAAGGCGCGGCCAAGGCGGCGGCGATGTTGCGCGCCATCGGCAACGAGCACCGGATGTTGGTGCTGTGTCTGCTGATCGAGCACGGGGAGCTGACCGTAGGTGCGCTGTTGGAGCACGTGGCGCTGAGCCAGTCAGCGCTGTCGCAGCATTTGGCGAAGATGCGCGAGGAGGGACTGGTGACGTTCCGCCGTGAATCCCAGACTTTGTGCTACCGCATCGACAACCCCGATGTCGAAAAGCTGATGGCGACCCTCAAGGCCATGTTTTGTCCCTGACCGCCGGTCGAAGTCGCTGCGGTGCCGGGGGCTGCGGTAGGCGCAGCCGCTGCCGTCGCGCGGCCCCGAGGCCGAGGGCTACGCAGAGTTAGTTTTTTGTTGAAGAAGGAGATTGCACATGAAATCCAACGTTGGTGGTATCGATAGGATCCTGCGCATCGTGGTCGGCATCGTCTTGATTGCCTTGGCTGCCACGGGAACCGTGGGGTGGTGGGGCTGGCTGGGGGTTGTGCCCTTGCTGACCGGATTGGTGAGCTTCTGCCCTCTGTATCCGCTACTGGGCTTCAGCACCTGCCCTTTGAAGTCCAAGCAGCCCTGAACGCATCCAGGATGCATTGCCGGCGGGAGTGCGCCGGTATGCTCAGGCGAATGGGCGTTTGGTCAACGCCAGCGCTCGCCTGCACAAAGCCGGCTCCCTGGCTGCACGCAGCGAGCACTTGGCGCCATCTGCTGGAGTGACGTCGAACGCGGTGAGACGGGAGAAAGCCTGCTGGGCGATGCCGTCCGGCATTGAAGAGATGGCGCAAAGCGCGCTCAATGCCCCAAGCCTCGCCTGGGAGGACCACGGCAGGGCCGCGTTGCCGACTCCTTGCGCAATCTTGCCTGGGAACCGTGTGTCGCGTGTTTCCGAGCCCCACACCTTCTTCGACAGGAGTATTCCGTGACCTCTGAATCCATCGCCGCCGCCAGAACATGGAACGAGCGATTTTCCGGCGAAGACTATGTGTTTGGTCGCGAACCCAATGAATACCTGCGCGCTCAGGCAGAGCTGTTCGCGCCCGGCAGCCGCGTCCTGTGCGTGGCCGACGGCGAAGGGCGCAACAGTGTCTGGCTCGCTCGCCAGGGCCTGCAGGTCGAGGCTTTCGATGTGGCACAGGCGGGCGTGGCCAAGGCCCGCAGGCTGGCTGACGAAGCAGAGGTGTCTGTGGCCTACCATGTCGCTGGCTGCGATGAGTGGCCGTGGGCCGTGGATGCCTACGACGTCGTCGTCGCGGTGTTCGTCCAGTTCGCTGATCCCGAGATGCGCGAACGGCTCTTCGCCAATATCATGCGAGCGCTGAAACCGGGAGGCCTGGTGGTCCTTCAGGGCTATACGCCCAAGCAGTTGGAGTACAAGACGGGTGGCCCAGGGGCGCTGTCGCACCTCTACACCGCAGACCTGCTCCGCCGCGCATTCGCCTCGTTGCAGATTGTCGACTTGGTCGAGTACGAAGCCGAGTTGCACGAAGGGGCGCGCCACGCAGGACGCTCGGCGCTTGTGGGACTTGTTGCGCGCAAGCCTTGAACGGAAGCATGCGGCATGTCCTACCTTGATGACCCTCGTGTGTTGTTCGCCGCCGAACGAACCTTGCTCGCCTGGCAACGCACCGCCATAGCGCTGATGGGCTTCGGCTTCGTCGTCGAGCGCTTCGGGCTGTTTCTGCGCATGATCAGCAACCAGCCGATCTCCGATGCCCAGCGGGGATTCTCGTTGTGGCTGGGGGTCGTGTTGTTGATGCTCGGCGCGGGCGTGGCCGTCGTCTCTGCGCTACAGTTTCGTCGAGTCCTGCGCGGGTTGGGCAAGCAGGAGATCCCCGCCGGTTACTGGACCACCCTGGGCATCTGGCTCAACTTCATTCTCGCGTTTGTCGCGCTCACGATTGCGGTGTACTTCGTGATCAGTGCATAAAGGGATATAGGCGATTGTGATGCCCCGGTGATAAAAGGCCGTGCGACCCTGGAGTCTCCGCAGCAGCGGACGTTAAAGGCTGGCTGCTGACAGACCACGGGCCCTGAAAGTTGGCGACCTCGACGATGCCGACGCCCTGGTCGATACGACCAGGGGCTGCAAACGCCGCAACGGCCTGGGCGGTCCCCTTGGTTGTGAACCGCCTGCAGGTCAGAACGCCAATGTCTTCACGCCGGGCTTGAGCAGATGGGCCGCCACATCTGCCGGTTTGGCTGCCGTGACGCCAGCCAACAGGTCGGTCGGCTGCTTGCCGGTGTTGGGCAGATAAAGCGCGCAGACTTCTACCTTCGCGCCGCCTTTGATGAGTCCTTGCAGCATCTGCTGCGGCGTGACGTTGCGGGGCTTGAGAGTTGGTTGAGCCTTGGCGCCTTCCTGGCCGGTCAAGGCGATGTCGCCGGCTGCGTCGCACAGCAACACGCGCACTGCTGCCTTCTGTTCCAGCGCTTGGCCTGCCAGCACCAAGCCGGCACCCTGCGCCATGGGACTGGCCGAGTGGATTGACACGAACAGTTCTTCTGCCTGGGCGGCCGCTGCTGTGCAGACGAGCGCGAGTGCGAGTGCTATGGACTTTTTCATGGGAAGGCTCCTTGGTTGGATGAAACGGGAACGGGCACCCCATCAAGGGGGTGCGATACCCAGGCTGCGACGCAGCGATGCTGCATCAGGCAGGTATTCGATGGTTTGGACACGCTGGTCCTCCAGCGAAATCAGCGTGACCTCCTTAGGCTTTCGGGGCAGATGACCCGTGACCTCGGAGTTCTGGACTAAGCCGACCTGGAAGGGAAAATCGCGCAACTTGGGAAGCGCGAACATGCGGGTCACCATCGCAGGCATGCCGCTGATGTCCGCGATGTAGACGAGTCGACGCTCAGCAAAAACGGACGGGTGCAGACGCAACGCATCGCTCACGATGTCGCTCGCCGTCTTGTCGGCCGCAAAAACCACAAAACGAGTGGTCGCCTCGATGCTCACTTGGCGCTCGTGCTGGTCCGTAACGCTCAGGGGTGGCAAGAGACTTCCTGGAGCCAAGGGCGCGGCCAGCAGCGGGATGGAGGCGCCTCCAATGGCCACTGCGAGCAGGAGCAGCGGGACCCGCCGGCGGGCGATACCTCTCTTGGCCATCGCCAGCGGTTGGTGTGCATAGTGGCTGGACTGGGGGCTCATCGGTACTGCCTGAGATAGTTCCACTCGAAGCCACGCTTGGCCCAATGGAAAAAACGGGTCGAAGGCAGCAGCACATTGCGTTGCGGGGTGCGCCAGACCAGGGTTCCATGATCGATCGCATCCACGATGCAGATCAGCTCGACGCGGAAGGTCTCGCTCGATGGGCGGCCGTCCAGGTCGGCGATCAGGTTGGTCGCCGCGGCCTTGGCCTGCAGGTCCGCCATATGGGCCTGCTTGGGCATCCAGTCCGGGCCGGGGAAGCTGCCTGAGTCGCCGACCACGACCACGCGCTCGAAGCCAGGCACCCGGCAATGCGCGTCGACCTGTACCAGGCCGCCCGGGGACCGGGGGAGCGTCGTTGCATCAAACCAAGCGTTACCAGTCATGCCGGGCATGAAAAGGATCAGGTCTGCCGCGAACGATCCGCCTTCCGTCACAACCCGGTTGGCCTCGAATCGCACCAGCTTGTGGCCCAGGTGGGTCCGGATGCCGCGCCGTTCCATTTCCCGGAGCAGGTGCTTCACGGTCTTCATGCCGAGACGGTTGCCGGGCTCGGAGGACGGATTGAAGAAGACGAGATCGAAGTGCTGGCGCCGGCCTTCCCGTTTGAGCTGCTCGTCGATGCCGAACAGGAACTCGAACATCGGGCCGCCGCGCACCGCACTGGGTTCATTCGGATTTCCCGCGAAGCCGACGGCGATCGTGCCGCCGGTCATTTCGCGCAGTCGATCGCGGATGCGTTCTGCCGCAGAGATGCCTTCGCAGGGTGTGATGGCATGCTCGATGCCGGGCAGCTTCTTGATGAAGCGCCCGCCGGTGGCGAGAACCAGGCCGTCGTTGACGACATCGCCGGTGCTTGTCTGCACGGTGCGGCCATCATCGGCGAGGCCGGTGACTTCGGCCGAGACAAAGCGCACGCGCTGGCGCTGCAGAAAGCCGTCCAACGGCACGATCAGATCCTCGCGGCGGCGCAAGCCGCTCGGGATCCAGATGATGCCCGGAAGGTAGTGCAGTTCCGGGCGCGGTGCAACCAGCGTGATCTGCGCCGCGGGATCACGACGCCGCAGTTCGCGGATCGTCGACAGGCCGGCAAAGCCAGCACCCAGGACCACGATGTGTCGGGGATTCTGCACGGTCGTCATGGCAGTGCGTTCGAGGCGTCCCCTGCAAGATCAGCAGGCACCGGGGGCAACGCGGTGAACCTCGCGCCGGACAGGGAAATGGATTGCGACACGGTTGGATTCCCTCTCAGGCCGACTCGTCGCCGATTACGACACGTGCGTCGCTCAGGAAACGGTGCGGCGGGATTTCGAGATTGGTGGGTGCCGGCTTGTTCTTGAACACCCGACCGGCGAGGTCGAAGGTCGAGCCGTGGCAGGGACAGAAGAACCCCCCATGCCAGTCTTCGCCAACGCTCGGGTTGGAAGTGCCCGCAGCCACCGCGCTGGGAGAACACCCGAGATGGGTGCAGATCCCGATGGCAACGAATAGGTCTTGTCGCTCGGAGCGGCCGGGATTGCGCAGGGCTTCCGGCAAGGCATCCTTGCTGGAGTTGGGGTCGGCGAGCTTGTCGTCCTGCCCGCTGAGTGCGGCGATCATTTCCGGCGTGCGTCGCATGATCCATACGGGCTTGCCCCGCCATTCGACCGTCTTCAATCCGCCGGGCGGGATGTCCGCCAGGTCGACTTCGACCGCCGCGCCCGCTGCTCTTGCCCGTTCACTGGGCGCAAAACTAGAGACGAAGGGGATGGCGGTCGCCGCGGCCGCAACACCGCCGGCCGCAGTCGTGGCGATCAGCCATGCGCGGCGCTCAGGATCCATGGCGCTGGAAGGAGGAAGGGCAAGGTCGCTCATGTCGGGCTCCTGGTGCGCGGCTGACGATGCAACCGCATAGGGGCTGAGGGCTGGTCCGGTGGCCGGTGCGCCAAAGCGCTTGCGCGGCACAGGCTGAACCGGACACCGGCCGCAGGCTGGACGGCTGTTCGACGCGAGAGCGCAGATGACGCGCCCAGTCCTCCAGTAGCCCAGATCCCACGGCGCGGGGCTGCGGCCTTTCGGTCGCAACGCCGGACTTAAAGGCTCTTCGTCGAGAAGTACCAGTCCGTGGTCTTGTAGCCTTCGCCCATACGCTGCTTGATGGCGTCGGGGCTCTTGGGTGGGGGAACGATCACATCGCATCCCGGCGTCCACCCCTCGGGGGTCGCGACCTGGTTGGCGTCGCTCGTTTGCATGGCCGTGAGCAGGCGCACGAACTCGTCGATCGAGCGGCCGTTGCTCATGGGGTAATACACCATGGCGCGCAGGATGCCGTTCGGATCGATGAAGAACGTCGCGCGCACGGCCTGCGTGTCGGCTGCGCCCGGGTGCACCATGCCATAGGCACGGGCCACGTCCATCTTGATGTCCTCGATGATCGGGAAGCTGATCTCGACGCCGAACTTCTCCTGGATGTTCTGCGTCCAGGCCAGGTGCGAGTACAGGCTGTCGATGGACAGGCCGATCAGTTCGCAGTTCATGCCGCGGAACGTGTCGGCAGCCTTCTGAAAGCCGATGAACTCGGTGGTGCAGACCGGCGTGAAGTCAGCCGGGTGCGAGAACAGGATCAGCCACTTGCCCTTGTAGTCCGCCAGGCTGCGCTCGCCGTGGGTGGTCTTGGCCTTGAAGTCCGGGGCAGGCTCGTTGAGGCGGGGGAAGGCGACGGGCGCCGAGTTGGTGTCTTGCATGATGACCTCTTCAGTTGAAGGTTGTGCGTCGAAGTGACCATCATATATTAGTTCATGCTAAATTAGAATACGTTGAAATAAAAGTAATGAGGTCATTGTTGTCGCCTATCAAGAAGCAACGATCCAGCGAGTGGACAGCGAAGGGTGAGCCGCGAGCCTGGGAGCGCAAGCCCGACTGGGTGGCGGCAGCACAACCTGCCAAGCGCCAAGGCCATCTCAACCTGTTGAAGTATGGTGGCAAGCAGGATGCGGCCTGCATGAGGCCGACGCTGGGGCAGTCCTCGCCGTCCACTCGCGAAGACGGGACTGCGATCAACGATGGCAGGTGCCGCTCAGTGCGCTTTGGTCCGCTTGGGCGGAGCTACGGTGAACGCAGCCTGCGCCTTCGCCTTGCGCTCGAACTGCTTGGCGATGTTTCCGCAGACCAGATCGCACAAGGAATAAACGGACTTGTCCGCAATGCTGTAGATGGCGCTGTTTCCGCGGCTTTCGCGTGCCACCAGACCGTGCTGGGTCAGCAGCGTCAGATGCCGCGAGATGTTGGCCGAGCTGTAACCGCACAACTGGGCGAGTTCGCCCACGCTGCGCTCCTGCTTGCGCAGCAGGTTGAGGATCTGCAGGCGCGTTGGCTCGGACAGCGCCTGGAAGTACGCCGCCACCTCTTCCAGCGCCTCGTCGGGAAGGTCTTCCATATGTGTTGAGCATGCCAAAGGTAGATGAGTAGACATGATGCCTCGGATCTTGATGATCTGCTGGTCTGTGAGCAACATGGTACTTGACTATTTAACTATGTGCGCAAATAATGAATTAAAGTTCTTCACACTCATGCCTGACAGCGCTCCCTACCAGAAAGTGCCTTCCATGCGCCACACCAGCTACACCCTTTGCTTCGCGGCTGTCGCCTTGATGGCGAGCCTGACTGCCTCCGCCCAGACGCCGCCCCAGCCGTTGAAGGCCACCGCGGCGGTGGCCGCTGCGGGCACGACGACTTCGGCCTTCGATGGCGTCGTCGAAGCTGTTCGCCAGACGGTGATCGCGGCGCAGGTGCCCGGTGCGGTCATCCAGTTGGATGTCAAGGTGGGCGATCGTGTGAAAGCGGGCCAGGTGCTGCTGCGCATCGACGCCCGGGCGGCTGAGCAGAATGCCGCCGCCAGCGATGCCCAGGTGCAGGCAGCACGGTCATCCCTGGATCTGGCCACGAAGGACTTTGAGCGTCAGCAGCGGCTGTTCCAGAAGAACTACATCAGCCAGGCGGCCATGGAGCGCGCCGAGTCGGCTTACAAGTCGGCCCAAGCCCAGGCCAATGCGCTGCTCGCGCAGGCCAGTGCGTCGCGCACGCAGAGCGGCTACCACGTCGTGCGCGCACCCTTCGCGGGTGTGGTCTCCGAAGTGCCGGTATCCCTGGGCGACATGGCCATGCCTGGCCGGCCTCTGCTGACCCTGTATGACCCGACGGCTCTGCGCGTCACGGCGGCTGTGCCGCAGTCGGTGGCGGCGCGCATGCCGGCCGATCCGAAGCTGCGCATCGAACTGCCCGGCCTGCCGTCGGCGAGTGCATGGGTGGTCCCTGGAAATGGCCAACTGCTGCCCACCGTCGATGCAGCGACGCACACCGTGCAGTTGCGTGCCGAACTGCCTGGTGGCGTGAGCACTACCGTCGCGCCCGGCATGTTCGCGCGGCTGTGGCTGCCGCTGGCACGCAGCGATGCCCCCGGCACAGCGCCAGGCGCTCTCCTGTCCGTGCCGATGGAAGCCGTCGTGCGCCGTGCCGAACTCACCGGCCTGTATGTACTGAATCCGCAGGGCAAGCCCGTGCTGCGCCAAGTCCGCCTCGGGCGGGCCACCGATGGCCGCGTCGAGATCCTGTCCGGACTGATGCCCGGTGAGCAGGTCGTGACCGATCCGCAATCCGCCGCGCGCGTGCGTTGAGGCCGGTCATGACGAAAACACAATCCACCACTACCGGCGCGCCTGCCATGGGCGTTTCGGGCCGCATCGCCGCCTTTTTCCAGCGGGCGCAGATCACGCCACTGCTGGCACTGCTCGCGCTGTTGCTCGGCCTGTTCGCCGTGGGCGTGACCCCACGCGAAGAGGAGCCGCAGATCAACGTCACGATGGCGAATGTGCTGATCCCCTTCCCGGGGGCTGCCGTGCGCGACGTGGAACAGATGGTGGCCGTGCCGGCAGAGCAGGTGCTGAGCCAGATCCTGGACGTCGAGCATGTGATGTCGGTGTCGCGCCCAGGTTTGGCCGTGCTCACCGTCCAGTTCAAGGTCGGCGTGACCCGCACCGAAGCGCTGGTGCGGCTGTACGACACGGTGAACTCGAACGCCGACTGGCTGCCCAAGGGGCTCGGTGTGCTCGAACCGATCATCAAGCCCAAGGGCATCGATGATGTGCCAATCGTCACCTTGACGCTGTTCAGCGAGAACGCGTCGACCGGCGCATTCGACCTGGAGCGTGTCGCGCACAGTGTCGAGGCGGACCTCAAGCGTGTGCCCGGCACCCGCGAGGTGACCACGATCGGTGGCCCGGGCCGGGCGGTAATGGTGCAGATCGATCCGGTGCGCATGAGCGGTGTCGGTGTCACGGTGCCGGAGTTGCGCCAAGCGCTGCTGTCGGCCAATCTGGGGCTTCCGGTGGGTGAGCTGATCGCAGGCAACCGTTCGGTGGCCATCGAGTCCGGGCCTTTCCTGCGCCACGCCGACGAGGTGGCCGATCTGGTGGTCGGCGTGCGGGCCGGCAAGCCGGTCTTCCTGCGGGACGTGGCGCAGGTGCGCGATGGTCCGCTTCCGCCCAGCCGTTATGTCTGGCATGGCGTTGCCGGCAAGGACGGCGCCGCGCCGGCCGAGTATCCGGCGGTCACGGTCGCGGTGACGAAGAAGGCGGGTGAGAACGCCATCGACGTGGCCAACGCCGTGATGAAGCGGGTGGAAGGTTTGCGCAACACCGTCATCCCTGGCGACGTTCAGGTGGCGGAAACGCGCAACTACGGCGCCTCCGCCAACGACAAGGCGCAGACGCTGATGAAGAAGCTGCTGTTCGCCACCGCGTCGGTGGTGGCGCTGGTTTTCTTCGCGCTCGGCCGGCGCGAGGCGGCCATCGTCGGCAGCGCGGTGGTGCTGACGCTGACGGTGACCTTATTCGCGTCCTGGGCCTGGGGTTTCACGCTCAACCGCGTATCGCTGTTCGCGCTGATCTTCTCGATCGGCATCCTGGTGGACGACGCCATCGTCGTGGTCGAGAACATCCATCGGCACCAGCAGCTCTACCCCGGCAAGTCGCTGGCGGCGATCATCCCGGGTGCCGTGGACGAAGTGGGGGGGCCGACCATCCTGGCGACGCTGACCGTGATCGCCGCGCTGCTGCCCATGGCCTTCGTGACGGGCTTGATGGGCCCGTACATGAGCCCGATCCCGATCAATGCCAGCATGGGCATGCTGTTGTCCCTGGCCATCGCCTTCGTCGTCACGCCCTGGCTGGCTCGGCTGTGGATGAAGGCGGTACCGGCTGCTGCGCATGGCGACGGCGGGCCGCACACGGCGACCCACTCCGGCCTGGCCGCGAAGATCGCGCCGGTCTTTGAGCGGATCTTCCGCCCACTGCTGGACGAGCGGCGTGGCTCGCGCAACCGCAGCCTGCTGGGCCTGGGGGTCGCGCTGCTCATCGCGGCGTCGCTGGCGCTGCCGGCCACCGGCTTGGTGCTGCTGAAGATGCTGCCCTTCGACAACAAGTCGGAGTTCCAGGTCATCGTTGATATGCCCGCCGGCACGCCGGTGGAGCAGACGGCCGCAGTCCTGCACGAGCTGGGCAGCTACCTGGCGACAGTGCCCGAAGTCACCGACTACCAGGCCTATGCCGGTACCGCGGCGCCGATCAACTTCAATGGCCTGGTGCGCCAATACTATTTGCGTGCCGGCGGCAACGTCGGCGACCTGCAGGTCAATCTGGTGGACAAGACCGCGCGCAAGGACCAGAGCCATGCCATCGCAACCCGCGTGCGACCCGAACTGCAGAAAATCGGGGAGCGCTTCGGCGCCAACGTCAAGGTGGTCGAGGTGCCGCCGGGCCCGCCGGTGCTCTCTCCCATCGTGGCGGAGATCTATGGCCCGGATGCGGCCGGTCGGCATCAGGTCGCCAAGGCCGTGCGCGCCGTGTTCGAGCGCACGCCCGGCGTGGTGGACGTGGACGACAGCAGCATCGCTGCGGCACCGAAGACGATCCTGCTGGTGGACCGGCAGAAGGCCTCCATGCTCGGCGTGCCGCAGCAGGCCATCGTCACCACGCTGCGCGCCGGACTGGCCGGCGAGGCCACGGCCTTTCTGCATGACGAGACCAAGTACCCGGCGGCCGCGGTGCTGCAATTGCCGCCCGAGCAGCACGGCGACCTGAACGCCCTGCTGCAGCTCACAGTGCGCAGCGCCGATGGGAAGCCGGTGCCTATCCGGGAACTCGTCACCCTGAGTGACCAGGTGAGCGAGCAGCCGATCTATCACAAGGATCTGTTGCCGGTGAACTTCGTCGTGGCCGACATGGCCGGCGCGCTCGACAGCCCGCTCTACGGCATGTTCCAGATGCGTGGGGAACTCACCAAGATCGCCACGCCCGGCGGCGGGACGCTGCAGGAGTATTTCATCCGCCAGCCTGATGACGCTTACCGCGACTACGCGCTGAAGTGGGATGGCGAGTGGCAGGTGACCTACGAAACATTCCGCGACATGGGCCTGGCCTATGGCGTTGGCCTCGTGCTGATCTACCTGCTGGTGGTGGCGCAGTTCGGGTCCTACCTAACACCGTTGATCATCATGGCTCCGATCCCCTTGACCATCATCGGCGTGATGCCGGGCCACGCCGTGCTGGGCGCGCAGTACACCGCCACCAGCATGATCGGAATGATCGCGCTCGCCGGCATCATCGTGCGCAACTCCATCCTGCTGGTGGACTTCATCAACCTGCAGGTGCGCGAGGGCGTGGAGTTCAAGCAGGCCATCGTGCGCTCCGCCATCACGCGCGCGCAGCCCATCGTGCTGACCGGGCTGGCTGCCATGTTGGGCGCCTTCTTCATCCTCGACGACCCGATCTTCAACGGCCTGGCGATCTCGCTGATCTTTGGCATTTTCGTCTCAACCGTGCTGACGCTGGTCGTAATTCCGATCCTCTACTTCATCGCGTACCGGAACCGGCTGGACGCGATCGTGGGCCGCGAAGAGCCCGATGAAACCGTCACGTCGACCCCCGCAACCCTGTCCACTCAAGGAGAAACTCCATGACTTCCTGGCAACTCGTTCGCGTCATCGCAGGCACCTTCATCCTGCTGTCACTGGCCCTGGGCATCCCTGGCAGCCCGATCTTCGTCAATCAATGGTGGCTGGCCTTCACCGCCTTCGTCGGGGTGAACCTGCTGCAAAGCGGGCTGACCAAGTGGTGCCTGATGGAATCCATTCTGCGCAAGCTCGGCATGCGCCAGGGAGCCTGATCATGCATGTCGGCTGCCCCGCCTGCGGGACGATCAATCGCGTCCCCGACGAACGCCCGTCCGGCGAGCCGGTCTGTGGTCGTTGCGGCGCTGAACTGATGGCGGCCAAGCCCGCATCGCTGAGCGATGCGACCTTCGAGCGCTACATCACGCGCACCGATCCGCCGGTGCTGGTGGACTTCTGGGCCAGTTGGTGCGGCCCCTGCAAGATGATGGCACCGCATTTCGACGATGCGGCTGCGAAGCTCCCCGAGGTCCGTTTCGCCAAGCTCGATATCGATGCCAATCCGCAGGCCGTGGCGGTCAGCGCCATTCGCAGCGTCCCAACGCTCATCCTGTATCGCGCCGGCAAGGAGCTGGCGCGCCACTCGGGGGCGATGGTCGCAGGCGACTTGGTGCGCTGGGTCCGCAAAGACCTCACGCAGAAGGGATGAATTCCATGAAGAAGCGCATGTCAAAGGCTTTGTGGATCTCGTTGCTGGCTGCGCCCCTGTATTGCCAGACGCAAGTGGCGATGGCCGCCGGGCTCATCGAGGCTTGGCGAGCGGCGACGCAAAGCGACAAGGAGTACGCCGTTGCCCGGGCTGCCCATGCGGCAGCCCAGCCGCGCCGTGACCAGGCCGCGGCGCTGTGGCGACCGACTGTCGGCGTGGTCGGCTCGGTGGGGGTAGCCACGAACGAATCCGAAACGCGAGGTGCGCAATTCAGCGCCCCAGCGTTCGGGCAATCCACTGGCGTAGGCTTCAGCACCTCCGTGACCAACGGCACCGCCTCGCGCTGGGCCGTGGCAGCGACGCAGCCGCTCTACAACCCGAAGCGGCGCGCCGAGCAGCAGCAGCTTTCCACCTCAGCCGACCTGGCAGACCTTCAATGGCAGGCAGCAGGACAGACGCTGATGCTCCGCACGGTGGAGCGCTATCTCGATCTCGCCCTTGCCGAGGAAACCGTGCGCGTGCATAGACAGCAACTCGATGCCGTCGAGAAGGCGGCGGTCGAAGCGCAAGACCGCTTCAAGCTCGGGGACGTCCCCATTACCGATACCCATGAGGCAGGCGCACGCCTGGCAGCACTTCGCGCGCAGGTACTGGCGGCCGAGAGCGACGTGCTGGTCAAGCGCAACCTGCTGGCGAACACCACGGGATTGCCTCCCGGTTCTCTGGCGGCCCGTCTTCCTGGCCCCAGCGCAGGCCAGACGTCATCGCTCCAGCCGCTGGAGTTCTGGCTGGATGAGGCGCAGTCGCGCAACCCTGAAATTCGCACCCAGTTGCTGGCAGCCGATGTCGCGAGGCAAGAGGCGACGAAGTACGGCCGGAGTTCGTCCGCCTCCGTCGATCTAGTTGCCCAGGTGGGACGTGATCGACTGAGCGGCAGTGGCGATTTCGGGTCGGCCAGCAACACGGGCACGAACTGGATGATCGGCATCCAGTTCTCGATGCCGCTTTTCACCGGCGGATACCGCAGCGCCAAGGAAGAAGAGGCGCTGCGACTGGCGGAAAAGGCCGCAGCCGAGGTAGAGCGCACGCGAGAGCAAGTCGCGCAGCAGGTGCGCTTGGCCTGGCTGGGGCTGAGCGTTGGCGCCGAACGTGTCAGGGCGCTGGAACAGGCGCTCAGTGCCAGCCTGGCAAGGCTCGACGCCACGCGCCTGGGACGCGAGGTCGGCCAGCGCACCACGCTGGACCTTCTCAATGCCGAAAACGAATCCGCCACATCCAGCCTTGCGCTTGCGCAAGCTCGCATCGGTCTGTTGATGGACCGGCTGCGACTGGCCGCGCTGATCGGCCGCCTGGATGAGGCTGCTTTGCAAGTAGCCGATGGCGAACTTGCTGCGTCACCTTTGAACTGACACTGGAAATTGATCGCATGAGTTGGTTAGCGAAGATTCTTGGGGCTTCTTGTTCCCGTTTTGGTCGATCGGCGGGTAAATCGGCCGCCGAAATGCTGTCGGCCGGCGCCGTCTTGGTTGACGTCCGCTCCGCCGGGGAGTTCGCTGCAGGGCACATCGAAGGAGCGCTGTGGCTACCGCTTGACCGTATCCACTTAGACGTTGCGATCGCTGTGCCCACTCGGACCCAGCCTTTGATCCTGTATTGCCGCTCGGGCGCGCGCTCCCAACGTGCCTGCAAAATCGTTGAGCAGATGGGATATAGCCATGCGATCAACGGAGGCGGGGTGGGCGCACTTTCGAAGTTATTGAACCGGCCGGTCGTTGGTGGGCCGTGACGCTGTTCATTCACGAACGGGTAGGCTGACGAGAGGAGCCAGGTATCGAGCTTTGGTAGGAGGCGACCAAGAGAACAGTAGCGGGCATCGATTTGAATCCGGCGGGTCGGATCGGCCGAACCAGAACAAGACGAACAAGGAGCACGCAATGGAACTGAGATTGCTGCGCTACTTCGTGGCAGTGGCCGAGGAACTGCACCTGGCGCGCGCAGCCGATCGGCTGGGCATCGATCAGTCGCCACTGTCGCGCGCGATGCGCGATCTCGAACAAGGGCTGGGTGTGGCGCTATTCGACCGCAGTAGCCGGCAGACGCGCCTGACCTGGGCCGGCCAAGTGCTGCTGGTGGAGTGCCGGCGCGTTCTCGCTACGCTGGACCAGGCGATCCAGGCTACCAAGGGCGCCGCGCAGGGGTACCAGAGCTACCTTCGCATCGCGATCTGCGACAGCCTGGCCCAGCCCAGGATCGCCGCGTTGCTCGCTCGCAACCGCGAGGAAGAGCCGGAACTGGAAATTCGCATCTTCGAGCTTCCGTTATCGCAGCAGCTCAAGGGCCTGCACACCGATCTACTGGACGTGGGCTTCGCGTTGTCGGGTTCGGTCAATGGCGGCCTAGTGGCCGAACCGGTGTGGACCGATCCACTTTCGGTGATCGTGTCGGCGCGCCACCCGCTGTTGGTCCACAAGGAGGTCAAGCTCGCCGACGCGCTGAAGTTTCCGGTGGTGTTGTGCCACCCGGACGCAGCCTCGGGCTGCCACGACCAGATCCAGGCGGTGCTCGATGGTGCGGCGCTGCCGCTGAAGGTGGTCGATCATGTCACCAGCTTGGGCGTGATGCTCACGCTGGTTGGGGCAGGATACGGGATCGGCTTTGCGATTGCCTCGCAGGTGGAGGCGCTGAACCGGCCGGACATTGCGACACGGCCGCTAGCGGGCACGCCACCGATGCTCTCGACCTACCTGGTGCGCCGTGGGGGCGAGCCCTCCGAGCCGTTGAAGCGGTTCATCAGTCGAGTGAAACGCTTGAACGCCCCGACACCTGACGAGGGCGGGGCCTGAGCGATCCTTGTCGGCTGTTGTTGGTCGCGGGCAGACACCGATGGACGCCGCGCGGTGACTAGCGTGCGCCGCTGGTACAATATATGGTCATTTCCTGTGGAGCTAACAGGAAAAACCCGTTATTAATCAATGGGTTGGTTGATTGGACTTGTTCCCATCGCCCGCTCCAGTTCTGATATCTCCCCCAATACTTTTATCGGCTGTTCACCGCACTGTCGCGTGATGAGCATATTGGCCATTTGCTTGTACAGGTGTCTTGTAGCGCTGTGCCGCTTCTTGGCGTGTGATCAAGCACCTGTACCCACTTGGGTATGGAGAGTTTCACTGAAAGCATATACTGCGTCCTTATTGTTCATATTTGAGTTCTTATGATTTATATTTGTTCATATATGAATGGATAAAAATATGACTGATTCAGAGAATAAAAATGCTCCTCGTAGTGTCATCTCCCGTCCTGTAGACCGTGCCTTGCTGCGGCTGGGGCGGGATATCTCTGCGGCTCGCCGTGCGCGACGATTAAGCCAAGAGGATTTGGCCCAGCGTATTGGTACGTCGTTGAGCACAGTCCGGCGCATGGAGGATGGTAATGCCGGTACTGCCTTGCATACTTTTTTAAGCGCTTTGCATGTGTTGGGACGCTTGAATGATGTGACTAAAGTAATGACCATGGAAAATGATGCCTTGGGGATGGACTTGCTGCGTGAGCAGTTGCCCCAGCGCGTCAGGCGGCCACGACGTATCAAAGCGGATCAAACCTCGGGGGCCAAGTCGCAAGATGATTCGGCCTCTGTGAATCCTGACAAGTTGGAAGGTTTCTGATGACGACACGATCTGCCAAGCGCTCAGACCTGGAGGTGCGCCTGGGTTCCAGGTTCCAGTGCGCATGTTGTGGGGCACCATACTTCAGGTTAACGGTGAAGGAAGCAGAAGCAATCTGGGCGGAGATTGTTCAGGCTGTTAGTCGTTGCCGTAGCGTCGCCAAAGGGCTAGGCATGCAAAGTACGGATCTGGTGGATTTTGAGCCGGCATTTGCTTAACTTCATTCCCATGGCACTATACCCAGCATGCAAGAAGATCTTTTCGGCGATGCCATTCCTCAGCCACCCGCCTCAAAGCCCGCTGCTCCTTCCCGACGCAAAATCACCAAAGTCAGCCTTGCTGCTTCCGCGCTGGAGCTAAGTGATCTGGCCACCCAGCTTCCTGAAACCTTGCGTTTCGGTGTCTCCACCTGGTCCTACCCCGGTTGGGAAGGCTTGATCTGGGATGGCGAGTACGAGTCGAGCATCTTGTCCAAACACGGCCTGGAGGCCTATCACCAGCATCCCTTGATGCGCACAGTCTGTGTGGATCGCACCTTCTGGCGTCCTTTGACGGTCACGCAGTATTCCGCCTATGCCGCTCAGGTTGATGAAGATTTCCGCTTCGTTGTGAAATGTCCTTCCATGATTACGGATGCCCAAGTTCGTGATGAGCAGGGCAAGGTACGCAAATCTAATCCGGACTTTCTGGATATTCGTCTGGCTGTAGAGCAGTTCGTGCAGCCTGCAGTCGAGGGCTTGCGTGCCAAGTTGGGCGTCTTGGTCTTCCAGTTAAGCCCTCTGTCCTGGGGCTGGTTGAATCGTCCGGCAGAGTTGTTCGACAAGTTGGGGCAGATGCTGGCAGCGGCGCGTGAGGCTTTGCCGCAAGGCTCACAGGTGGTACTTGCGGTAGAGGTAAGAGATCCAGAGCTGTTGACTCAACATTTTGTCGATACGCTCAAGGCCAATGGCGCGACATTTTGTCTGGGGCTGCATGGCAAGATGCCGCCGATTGAAGAGCAACTGCCCGTCTTGCGCGCCTTGTGGCCGGGACCCTTGGTGTGTCGCTGGAACTTGAACCGGGAGTTTGGTGCTTACGGCTATGCCGATGCTCAAAAAAAGCATACCCCCTTCGATGCCATTGTCAGCGAGGACGTGCATACTCGCACGGTGCTGGCCCGCACGATTCGCGGGATCACGGGGGCGGGGCAGGCGGCGTATGTGACAATCAGCAATGATGCGGAAGGCTGTGCGCCGCTCTCCATTCAGCGGCTGGCGCAACTTGTTGTGGCACAAGAAAAATAACCACAGGTCTTGAGAAGCGATCCTCACAAGTGGGGCGGTTCACAAGACCTGTGGTGCTGCCTGATGAGCTGGAGGCTCAATGCATGCGGGTTCTGGTCCGGTTCGTGATTATTGTCTGGATTTGTGAATCAGCTCATCCGTCGTCATGACATGCGCGGTGGATACTGCCAGCACCCCCAAGGTGACGCGGTGTACTTCTTCAGCCGGAATCGCCCCAAAGCCCATATCCGGGTAGTTGTAGG
Organism: Alcaligenes sp. NLF5-7; assembly: GCF_024266725.1. NCBI lineage: Bacteria > Pseudomonadati > Pseudomonadota > Betaproteobacteria > Burkholderiales > Alcaligenaceae > Alcaligenes > Alcaligenes sp. NLF5-7. The sequence continues at coordinate 1,003,395 of NZ_CP100755.1, read as the reverse complement.
TGCCTGTGGCATCAGAGATAAAGGCCACTTTGTAGCCATGGAACATGGCATCGCGAGCCGTAGCGTGGCAGCAGTTTTCGGTGGTCACGCCGGTGATGACAACGGTGTCGATCTTCCGAGTACGCAAGATGATGTCCAGGTCGGTGCCAAAGAACGCGCTGTACCTGTGCTTCTTGATGACGACTTCATCCCCCTGTGGGGCTACTTCGGGGTAGATATCAACGCCCGCTGTCTCATCTACCAGCCCCACCTGGTTTTGAATCGGAGGGTAAATCTCTCCGAACAGGCCCATATCGCAGCCGTTGCGGCGGTGGGCGTGGGCGGTGAAGATCACTTCCATGCCAGTTTGGCGAGCGTGGCCCAGCAGTTTTTGCAGGCGGGGCATCAACTCCATGCCCATGGGTGTTTCCAGTGGGGCGCCGGGTGCGATGAAGTCGTTCTGCATGTCGATCACAATGACCGCCGTGCTGCTGGGGTTGATTTGATCAATTTGAATAGCCATTTCATTCTCCTTTGGTTTGCTCACGGCCGGGCGACTGTGTATTTGGTATTGCCGCTGCCGGTGTCATAGACGCTTGTAGAGTAGGAGGGTGGCGCAGTTCTGGCTTGGCTGCCACTGCCAGTTTTACGTTTTTTTTGACTGTGCCTGCCATCCTGGACAGTACACGGGCAGGGAGCTGAGGCTTGGTATTGTCAGGGCTTGTCTGTCTTTGGGTAATGGACGTAATCTTGTTGAAAAACGATTAATCCATCGGTGCAGATAGCCCCGATTATGGAGACTGAACCTATGACAGCGATCATAGCGGTCAAGCCCGGAGACAGCTTTGAGCACTGGCACGAGGTCACTTGCAGGCAGTTTTCACAGACCGAGTGCAGCCAGATTGCCCGGCCCCAGTTTCAGGCGCGGGTCACCCTCACTAGTTTTGGTGGTTTGGGCCTGAGCAGCATCTGGTCTGCCACCCCTCAGGGGGAGGCGATACGGGTGAGCAGACGGCAGGCCGATATCCGTAAAGATCAGCGCGACTGTTTCATGCTGTGGCTCATGCTGGATGGTCATATTCAACTGAGCCAGGACGGACGCTACGTCAGCCTGGGAACAGGGGATCTGGTACTTCAGGATCAATCTCGGCCTTTTGATCTGGAGCTGGGCTCTTTGGCTCACGCGGCCATGGTCATGATTCCCCGCCCCTTATTGGCATCGCGCTTGCCCTCGGTGGGCAATCTGGCAGCGCGTCGTATTGCAGCCAACTCGCGTCTGGGGCCGATGGCTGGCGCCTTGGTCAAGCAACTGCTTGGTATGGGGGAGGCGGCAGCGGACGGTATGGATCAGCGTGTGACGGCTTCTGTGCTGGATATCTTCTCCGCGGTATTCGAGTCTGACGCTCCTGCGCTTTCTCGGGGCACTCGTCAGGAGCGGCGGCTGGAGCAGGTTCAGGCTTATATGCGTGCACATTTGCATGATGATACGCTGGATGTGGACCAGATTGCCCGTGCTTCGTCTATGGCGACTCGCACTTTGTACCGACTCTTTGCTTTTGAGGCGACAACCCCCATGCAATGGCTGTGGGAGCAGCGTTTGATCCATAGCTACCGTTTGCTGGAGGGCGGGAAACCTAAACGGGTGACCGAAGTGGCCATGGCCTGTGGCTTCAAGGACCTCTCTCATTTCAGCCGTCTATTTCAGGCGCGGTTTGGGCAATCTCCGTCGACGCTAGGCTACACGGGCAGGTCTTGAACTTTGCTTGTTCAAGTGGCTTTATATCCAGGCTGCGTGTTGGGGGTAGCAACGCGCGCAGGTGGTAGCTGCAAATCTCGTTTTTATGGTCAGAACGTGTAGGCCCAAATAGACCAGCCAGCCAATCGGAATGCTTGCTGGTTGACTGGCTCTATATTCAAAAATGTAAAGTAAACATTACTTATTGACAAGTAGTTTTGACTTCTATAAAGTCAGGTTTACTTTACATTCAGGTGCTTAACCATGCTTGCCAACAGTAATTCCCCCTCTGCGCCGTCACCAGGTCGCAGCTATCTGATTCGCACTTTGCTCTTTATGGGCGTGTATATCCTGGTCAATGCCTTGACCATTCTGGGGCTGTTCGACAGCCTGCTCGGTCGGCCTGTTGGTTGGCTGATTGCCATAGCCGTCGCCTTGCCTGTGGCCGGACAAGTCTGGGCCACCTTGCGCTTGATAGCGCAAAGCGATGAGTTCGTGCGGGTGATCGTGGCCAAGTGTTTTGTGCTGGCCTCAGGCGCAACCTTGACCTTGTGGACAGCCTGGGGCTTTGGGGAAACCTACGCCGCTGCGCCCCATATTCCTGCCTGGCTGATTTACCCCTTCTTTTGGGCGGTGTTCGCTCTGGTTTCACCCTTTGTCCGGACTAGCGATTAAATGAAAAACCGATTGCGTGTATTGCGGGCCGAGGCGAATTGGACGCAGGCAGATTTGGCAGAGCGCTTGGGTGTGTCCCGGCAGGCGGTGAATGCGCTGGAAACGGGCAAACATGCGCCATCTCTGGATCTGGCCTTCAAGATCAGTGCCGTGTTCGGGCAGACCGTAGAAGAGATTTTCGAGAACCCGTATCAGGAATCTCGAGCTTGAACGCGGTTACGTTCTGGCTGGCATTCCCACTTGTGGATGCCTTTTGGACATCCATGCGCAGGTGTTGAGAAAAGCCAGTGCTCAAGCCTGAAGCAGTGATCTTGCAGGCTCAGACACTGGCTTGCCTTCTTACTTGGTGGTGTAACCACCGTTGATCAGAATGGTCTGGCCGGTAATCCACCAGCCGTCACTCACCAGATGACGGATAAAGGGCACGACATCTTCAATGTCCGTCAGCCCGGTCTTGGAGTAGGGGGACAGGGCAGCCGCGGTCTTGTGATAGGCCACGGCATCCTCCCCCTCGGCTGGATAGAAGAAGGGCGTATCCATAGGACCAGGGCCAACCGCCGTGACGGAAATACCGCGTGCGCCATATTCTTTGGCGGCGGCGCGGGTGTAGTGTTCTACCGGTGCTTTGGTGCCGGCATACGCGGCGTAAAAGGGGGTGAAGGCACCCAGCAGGGACGTGACCAGGGTGCAGACTTTACCATTGTCCTGTACGTGTTTGCCGGCTTCTTTCAGGAAGAAAAAAGCAGTTTTGGAGTTGATGTCGCTCATCTCCTCGTACTCGGCTTCACTCACTTCGGTCAGTGGCTTTTTCAGTACTTTGCCCACCGTGTTGATGGCGATATCAGGGCGGCCAATTGCGGCGACGGTATCGCTAAACAGTTTTTCCATGGCACTAGCCGAACGCAAGTCGGCCTGGAAGACGACGGCTTGTGCACCAGTTGCCTGGATGGCTTTGACGGTGGCTTCGGCATCCGCTTGGGAGCTGTCGCTGTTGTAGTGAATGGCAATGGCGCTCGCTCCTTGCTCTGCCAGGTCGCGGGCGATCAGGCCGCCCAGATTCTTTGCCCCGCCTGCAATCAGAACGGTTTTACCTTTGATGCTGTGCTTTGCCATGATGACTCCTTGCTAGTGTGGGCTGCGGGCTGCAAGCCTTTTCGTTTTTTCATGATATAAGTCGCTGAAATTGTTTAAATCATCTAGTTCTGACATCATTTGTCTGAAAAAGCGAACAATACGCACCGCCGCTTGAGTCAACCGGGTCTAGCAGTTCTGCCCGTGTTTTGCTGCTGCTTATCGGGAGAAAGCTATGGACCGCATTGACCTGTTTCGCATCTTTACGAGGGTCGTGGAGTGTGCCAATTTCACCCGCGCGGCGGATACCTTGGGTATGCCGCGCTCTTCGGTGTCGGCCGCCATTCAGGAGCTGGAAGGGCGAGTGGGCGCTCGCCTGTTGAATCGCACCACGCGCAAAGTCACAGTCACGCAAGATGGTGCGGCGTTTTACGAGCGCTGTCTGCGCGTGATTGCTGATGTGCAGGAAACCGAAAACCTGTTTCGCCAAGCCAGTGTGGGGCCTAGTGGCACGATCAAGGTGGATGTGCCGGGGCGGGTAGGCCGCCTGATTGTGGCACCTGCGCTGCCGGAGTTTCTGGAGCGCTATCCGCATGTCCATGTGCATCTGGGCGTGACGGACCGCGAGGTGAATCTGATTGAGGAGCAGGTGGATTGTGTGCTGCGCGTGGGACCATTAAGTGATTCGGGCCTGATCGCCAGAAAAATGGGCAGCTTGCCCTTGATCAATGTAGCCAGCCCCGCTTATCTTGCCCGTTATGGCATGCCCCAGACGCCAACGGATCTGGAGAACCACCAAGTGGTCCGTTATGCCTCGCCTACCAGCGAGCGTGTGGCTCCTTGGGAGTGGATGGAGCAGGACAAGCGTCAGGTGCTGGATCTGCCAGGTCGTGTGACGGTGAATAATGCCGAGGCCTATATCGCCTGCTGTCTGTCCGGCTTGGGGCTAATTCAGATCCCTGCTTACGATGTGCAGGCGCATTTGCAATCAGGTGAATTGGTGGAGGTGCTGCCGGATCACCGTGCCGCTCCCATGCCCATGTCCTTGCTGTATTTGCATCGCCAACACTTGTCGCGCCGTTTTCAGGTGTTTGCGGATTGGCTGGAAAATTTGTTGCGTCATTCCGCCTTGGAATGAGGCTGGTCTCGAACGTTTTTGTCTGGGGCTGCTCCAAGCTGCAGCGGACAACTCAAAACGGGGTAGCGATGGAAATCAGAAGAATTCGTGCGACGGACTGGGACTGGATACAGCAATGGTTCCAGGACGAGGACTTGAACCGCGAGTTGGGGCCACTGGATCAGGAGTGGCTGGAGCACGTGTTGAACCAAAGCGATGGCGTCCAGCTGGTTGCCGAGCAGAACGGTCAGCCCATTGGTTTGATTGGGTGTGCCTGGGGAGACGGGCGAAATCTGCCACATGCAATTACCGACATTGCCGTTGCGCCGCCATTACGCGGCAATGGTCAGGCCGGAGCCATGCTGGAAGCGGTATTGGCTTGGCCAGGCCATCCCCCATGTCGTAAATGGGTGGCTTTTGTGTTCCCCGAAAACCAGCGTGCCTGCCGCTTTTTTACACGCTTGGGTTGGGAACACGTGGACTTTGCCGATGGTATGAACGAGTTCGAGTACAAGTGTGTTCGTTCGGAACCGGATCGATCCTGAGCAGCTCGGTTTCTGTCAGTAAATCATGGACCTTGAGTGACAGGCGCTTGGGCCACGAAGGCCCGCTATGCTTGTCTGTCCCGTTGGATAGGTGCAAACAAAGCCGGTTTGGCTCTGTTTGCCTTGTTCTTCTCAGGGATAAAACAGCAGCAGCCCGAACACGGCGAAAACCATCAGATGCATATAGCCTTGAATGGGTGAGGTTCGCTTGCCGCTAAAGCTCAAGATACTGAGCAGTGCCGTGATCAGAAACAACACGATTTCCATATTGCTGATGCCCATGATCACTTGCTTGCCGGTGATCAGACCAATCATCAGCACCACTGGCACAGTCAGCCCCACGGTAGAGACGAAGGCACCCAGACACAGATTGATGGCGCGCTGCATTTCATTGTTCATGGCCGCCTTGATCGCAGTGATGGACTCCGGGGTGAATACGATAATTGCGATCAGTACACCGCCGACGGCAACGGGGGCGCCCGAGGCGGCGATACCGTAGTCCGTCACAATGGCCAGATGGTGTGCCAACAGGACGATAGGCAGGATCAGGGCGATCAGCACCAGACTGCGTATCAGCATCGCGCGAGTCGCCTGGGGATCACGCGATGTGGGTGTCGTATCTTCAGTGCTTTGAATCGCCTGATTGGGCTGCACATAGTCATGGCGGTGACTGCCCATTTGCAGATACAGAAAGATGGCATAGACCAGGCCCGTCAGAACCGAAATGCCAATGGCCTGGGTGGTGCTGAACTCGCCCGCATTGCTGGTGTAGTTGGGCAGAATCAGGCCCACACTGGTCAGCAAGACGATCATGGACAAGTAGGTATTGGTGCCTTGGCGATTGAACTCCTGATCGCCATTGCGCGCTGCGCCGGCAATCAGACACAGGCCGGTGATCAGGTTCAGGATGATCATCATCACGGCGTAGATCGAGTCCCGACCTATGGTGGGAAAGTCGCCCGGCCCCAGCAGTACCGAGGCAATCAGGATAACTTCGATCAGCACAATGGACAGGGTCAGGATCAGGGTACCGTAGGGCTCGCCCAGTTGGTGGGCCAGGTGGTCGGCTTCACGGACCACACCAAACGAGGCCGTCAGGATAGTCACGAACAGCACCAGAAAGACGATGGCCGCCGTGGTGCCGTTCAGGGAGTCTCCCAGCCATTGCCCGCCGAAAATCATGAACAGGACAACAATGGACCAGGAACCGAGCAGACGCAGCCAGGTGATGGGAGTAATGAGTTGAGTTGAGGGTGATGCAGGGTGGGCCATCGTGGATGCTCCGCCAAAGAGGTAGGGCCGTCCCTGTACTGAAAAGGCAGATCCAGGTCGTCCCGGATCTGTTTTGAATTGAACTATTCAAGTAGCCACGATTTTATCACCTTGCCCCCTGGCGGCAAGTGCAGACCCTCTGAAACCGGATTTGTGTGGCGTGCAGCCATCTTTTTCTGTATCTGGCCAAGGTGGAGGTGTGAAGGGCGGGTTCCTTTATCACCTTCCTGGCATTGTTTCGTTCAACAGTTTTATTTTTATGTGAGTCTGGCTCGAGTCTCCTGTGGACCTTGTTCTTTTCCTGTTGCCATTTACGGCGGACACCACCCAGATGAGAAAACAGGTGGGCCCATGGAGCGAATACATGGTGTGTTTTCTGTATAGGGTTTGTTCTTCTCCATAGCCTGGCGGAATTTTCCGGGAGACACTCCCGCATACGTTTTGAATGCGGTAGAGAAATTGGCCGGGCTGGAAAATCCTAAATCGGTCGCAATCACATCAATTTTCAAGGCCGTAGTCTTCAGCAAATACTCGGCCCGATACATACGCTGCAATCGGATATAGCTACTTACACTTAAGCCAAAATTACGCTGAAATATATTCATGATTTTTCGACGCGAAATCTTGAACATATCGCACAGTTCTTTTTGACTGGGCGGCGCACCCAGATTGGCATCAATGGTTTTCTGAATGGCATGGATCAGCATGCTGGTTTCGGCTGTCGTGCTGGGCCGCTGGCTTGGCATCTTGCCCGGCACAAGTGCAGGCGCCATCTGCTTGGGGCAGCGCAAGGGCACGTTGATACGTTCTTTTACTTCATCGACCGCATACGGATTGCCAATGTAATCAACCGCACCAGCCTTTAGAAAAGTGACGCATTCATCGCTGCTGCCATCCATGCGTGAATCCAGAACGATGATGGGGATTTGGGCCGTGGCTTTTAATCCTTGCAACATATGGGTCAAGGACAAGGCGTCTATCCCCGTCAATTGCTTATCCATCAGGATAAGTTCGGGTAGCGTTAATTGGGCCTTGGTATATCCTTGCACTCCGTCCGCAGCAACAGAAACCCGAAAAGCACCAGCCAGCAGGGCTTGAAGAAGTTGTTCGTGCTGTCTAGTGTTATTGGAGATCAGCAGAATCCTGATTTTTTGATCTGGCTGATACTTTATAGTGGCGTATTTGTTCAATATAAAGCCCCGCGCCCTTCTTCTGACGAAGACGGCTACCTTTACTGGCATTGCTCAAGTAGCCAATTTCCTCAGAATACAGACTCAATGAATAGATAAAATCTATCGATATGATTCGTACGGCAGACATAACATTCTGTATCAATGGAAAAAGTAAATTTTCAAAATTGCTCATTGCATTTCATTTTTGGCAGGCGGCATGCCGAAAGCCCGAAACTCGGGCCTTAAGGCGGACCCAAAAGTCCAATTTCAGGAATGCTACGCTGGCGTATCGGTGAATTTTCCTGGCAGGAAAAGGCGTGATTCTACGGCTTTTACCTCTGAATAAAGGACTATGTTCAGGCAGGCCAGCCGCGGTTTTGCCCGCACTAGTGTGCATCTGGATGAGGTCGTCCGGGGAAGATTGTGAGGCTCTTTGGGTGACGATTTGTTCAAGCAGCAAGCGCAGCCCGTAGCGAGGCGTTTATTCGCCGCTTTTTTGTTAGATTTTGACCAAGTACGGATGCTCGCCGTTGATGACTGTTAGGGCTATTAGAGCGATTTCGGTATAGACCGTTTGAATCATTTTGATGGCTTGGGGGCAGGGTTTGAGCCTGCGAACCAAGCTGTAAACAAGTAGAGCGGGGCAAGGTAGATAAACCTTGCCCCGCCCTTGTTTTAAAAACAGTCAGGCTTGGTGTCGGGGTTGTGCTTCAAGCTGGCGCAGGATGCAGGGCGATGGCTTCGTCCAGCATGTCCAGCCTGTCCTGACCCCAGAACAGTTCGCCCTGATACACATAGGAGGGCGAACCGAAGACACCGGCTTTAATGGCCTCTTCGGTGTGGGCTTGATACTGCGCCTGCATCAGCGGTGCCTGTTTCAGCCAGTAGTCTGCATCCAGCTGCTGTGCTTGCAGGATTCGAGCCAGTTGCGTGGGGTCAGCAATGTTCTGCTCCTCGCACCATTGTGCCCGCAAAATGGCTTTGTACAGATCCAGCACCGGCATACCAGCCTGATTGATAGCAATCACCAGGGTGGAGGCCAGCGTGGCGTCTGGGCACATGAAGCGCGGTGTGGGATTTACCTGTATGCCCAATTTGCGACACCAGCGTTTAAGCTCTGCAATGCGATAAGCCTGACGTTCTGGTGAGCGCTGTCCCAGCAGGACACCGCCTGTACGTGCATAGACTTGCGGCAAGTCCACGGGTTTGTAGTGGATAGGGATGCCATGCTTGCGAGCAATCGCTTCCAGTCTGTCGGCTCCCAGGTAGGCCCAGTCCGAATTCATCCAGAAGTAGTAGTGAATACCGGCTGCGTTCATGTGCGTACCTTTCGGCTGGATAGGGCGGGAAGAGAGAAGTGCGTCGGCCCATGCATGAACCAGGTACTGGCAAAAGCAATCAGACCCAGCGCGCTCAGGTACCAGACGATGTAGTCGGGTTGACCGTCGCCATAGGCCAGCAGGGAGGTCGCCACCAAGGGAGCCAGGCCGCCACCGATGGCACCGGATACCTGCACGGCAATGGAGATGCCGCTGTACCGCACTTCAGGTGGAAATTGCGTGGAAAACAGGCCACCTTGCGGGCCATACAGCGCGGCATACACCAGCCCAATCGCAATCACCAAAGCCAGGGTGATGGTCCTGGAATCCAGGCTGCCCAGCATGGAAAAGAAGGTGGAGGAGAATGCCAGCATGCAGATCGTGCCTGCCATAAAGACCCATTTGAAGCCGATTCGGTCGCCCAATACGCCAAACAGGGGCATGGTGAACAAGGCCGCGAAGGCACCCCAGACGGTGGCATCCAGCATGACGCTGCGCTCTACTCCCAAGGTGGTGGTGGCGTAAGCCAGGGCAAAGGTCACCACGGTGTAGAACCAGGTCACTTCTGCCAGACGGCCTCCCACGACCAGCAGGACTTCGCGTGGGTAATGACGCAGAACTTCCAGAGCAGGAATCGGAACCTGTTTGCCCTTTTTGCTCATTTGCTCGAAGTCGGGGGATTCGGCCACTTTGGCGCGTATCCACCAACCCACCAGCAGCAGGGCGACGCTGGCCAGAAAGGGCAGGCGCCAACCCCAGGACAGCATGTCTTCCTCTGGCAAGCTGGCGACGGCTCCCATAGCCAGGGAAGACAGGATCAGGCCGGGGGCCACCCCTGTTTGCGGCAAGCTGCCAAAAAAGCCCTTTTTGCCTTCCGGGGCATGTTCAACCGCCATCAACACGGCTCCGCCCCATTCTCCGCCTACTGCGATACCTTGCAGAAAGCGCATCAGTACCAGCAGCACAGCGGCCCAGTAGCCAATGCTTTCATAAGAGGGAATCAGGCCGATCAGGATGGTGGGGATTCCCATTAGAAAGAGCGTGATCAGTAGCATGGATTTGCGGCCCAGCTTGTCGCCAAAATGGCCGAAAACAAATCCTCCTAAAGGACGGGCGAAAAAGCCCACAGAGTAGGTGGCAAAGGCCGCCAGCGTGCCCGTAATCGGGTCGAAGGCGGGGAAAAAGATCTTGTTGAAAATCAGTGCGGCAGCGGTGCCGTACAGGAAAAAGTCATACCACTCTATAGTGGTTCCCATCATGCTGGCCAAGCCAGCGGTAACGTACTGGCGCGACGAACGCGCCTGTCCATTGTTAGGCATCGTCATGGCGACCTCCTGGTGGAAGCGGGGTATTGGTTGCGGGTGTCAGCGAGTTTTAGTTAAGGGCGCAATGCCTTGGGTCTGACGGGACCAGTAGTCAAAGGTAGCGTTAACAATGGAGGGCTTGAGCAGATAGTCGTGCGCTTCGGCCGCCAAGGTATCGTCCACAGGGGTAAGTGGGCCAAAGGCCGCTTGTGCACGCACTTGCAGACGTGCAGCGCGTTCCAGATACACCGACAGGTAAGTGGCTTCCTGGCAGCTTTTACCTGCGGTCAGATAACCGTGGTGGGCCAGAATAATGGCACGCTTGTCACCCAGGGCTTTGGAGATGATGACGCCTTCCTGATCGGCAATGGGCACTCCAGGCCATTCGCCCAAAAATGCACAGTCATTGTGCAGAGGCGTCATGTCCATTTGCGAAATCACCAAGGGCTGGCGGGCGGTGGCCAATACCGTGGCCCAGGGCGAGTGTGTATGGATGATGGAATTGACGTCGGGGCGAGCTTCGTAGACCCACAGGTGAAAGCGGGTGGCCGGGTTGGCCATGCCTTCGCCGCTAAGGGTATTCAAGTCGCGGTCAACTTCAATAAAGTCTTCGGGGGTGGCTTCGTCAAAACCCAGACCAAAGCGCAAGGTCCAATACGCACCGGGGCGCTCGGAACGGACGCTGATCTGGCCGGCCAAACCAGCTTCCTGCTCGGTCATGGCCAGGATGCGGCAGGCAAATGCCATGGTTTCGCGGGTGTCGCGTTGCACTTGCTGTAGATGAGTGGCCATCTCTTTGGTGGCGCGTTCATCAAAATAGGATTTGTCTCTGAGTGGGGTATCCATGTGCTTGTCTCCTTTGGTAGGCCTCGTCGATCCTTGTGCCGACGATGGGATTCATTGTCTTGATTTACATCAAGAGGAGCTATGCGCGCTGGCTCATAGCTCCTATTCCATTTGCTTGGAGCCTTATCAAGGAGACGAGCCCGGCAGTGGTGCCGGGCCGTTAGACAAGCGCTGGGGCTGCTTAACCCTGGCGCCAGCGGGAGCGCTCGCGGCGTCGCGAGCGGGACCAGGGATGTTGCACCTTATGCGGCTGTGGCCGGGGGTCGGGTGGATGTCGCGTGTCATTGCTTTCCACGGGATTGGAGTCCGGTTTAGGCGAGTCCAGAAAGACATTGATGGAACAATCGCAATCGAGGTACATGGACAGTCCTTTGTCAACGTGAAGAAAGGGGAGGCGGTACGCAGGCTCCGTTCCGGACCTGGGAGGCTCCCGAAAAAAACGTGTCGTAGCTTTCTTGCAGGGCATGCAGGATCATTTCGGGGTAATGGTCATGCTCGGTGGGCAGACGCAATTGCAGCTGTGCCAGATGCTCGTTGTCCTGCTGCCCGCCCCACTGCTTGTGATAGTGGCCGTGCTGATAGCCGCGCAGTTGGCGCAAGCGGTTCAGGGCATTCTTGCCCGCGTAGGAGTGGTAGAGCGTGTCCAGTGTCAGACCACAAAGAGCAGCCAGTTGGGCAAAGCCGCTGAAATCGAACTGGCGTGTCTCCAGAACGCGCAAGGTAAAGCGTTCCAGAGCCGTCATGATGGCCGTAGAGTCGCTGGCGGTGGCTGATGCGTGCTGGAGCTGATCCAGTGCGGTGGCGGCTTCTTGCTCGCGCAGCGCATCGTTGGCACGCAGTACATCGCACAGACCAAAATGCAGGATGTCGATCAGCTCCAGTTGGAGTTGCGGCAGATTGCGCTCGCTATGCTGCCACCACTTCCAGTCCAGGTAATCGGCCAGCTCCGCACATTCCACCCAGATCGCCCGGTAGTAGTCCTGCTTGGCCACTCGCCAGTTCGGATCAATCAGCTGATTCAGCTCGGTTTGCAGGGCCAGCATTTGCTTTAAGCGGCGGGCCCCGGGACCGGCTGGAGCGACAGTTGTTTGCTGCCCCAAACGATGTTTCTGACGACCTTGATCGTCAAAGTTTTCAGGTGCCAGCCAGGCCTGGAAATTCGCTTTCAGGGCTGGCCAGTCCTGGTCGGTAATGGAGAACCAGGCTGTATCGCGCGAGCGGCCCTTGTACACAATCGCCTGACGGAAGATACCTTCATAACGAAAGCCCAATCGTCGTGCAGCGGCTTGGGAGGGGGCATTGTGTGTGTCGCACTTCCATTCGTAGCGACGGTAGCCCAGTCCATCAATTGCATAAGCCATCAACAGGTAGTGGGCTTCGGTGGCCATACGGGTTTGTTTCAGAGCGGGCGACCAGGCTACAAAGCCCACTTCAATGCAGCCGTTTTGTGGGTCGATCCGCATCAGGGACAAGGTCCCCAATGCGCGACCCGTGGTTTGTTCGACGACGGCGTAATGCACGGCATTGCTGGCCTGGCTGATGGTTTGCAGGTGCTGGTCGAACTGTGCGCGGTTGTTAAAGGGGCCTACAGACAAATAGGTCCAGTCGCGGCCATCGCTGGCGTTGCTGTAGGCCTCGTACAGGCTGTCGCCATGTTGTTCCGGGTTCACGGCTTCCAGACGGCAGTATTTGCCGTGCAGAACGCAGCGTGCTGGCTGCGGGCGGGCCTGCCAATGAGGGAGCGAGGGGCCAATAGGCTGGTGATACGCGTTCAGCTGAACCATGACTTGTCTTCAATGGAAAACGCTCCAGAAATGCCAATCTGTGGCACAGCTGGAGGCGGGAAAGGGAGTGTGGGGCCGGGAGACAAGAGGCGTCTTGCTAGGCCACTAATTGATTCTATTGAGCAAGTGGCCGGTTGCAGCAATCCGCTTTGCTGCTTGTTTCCAGACCGCATTGCTAAAACAGCGTTGAAACGCCCAAGAGCCAGCGATGGCGGGCCTTGGCTTAGGGCTTGAACAGCGGACAAAACTATCCTGCGGCCAAGGCACAGATGAGGGGCAGGCCGCCTGGCAGACCAAAGTGGCAGGTACAAAAAAAGCCGAGCTACCTTGCGGTAGTCTCGGCTTGGGACCAGGCTTTAAGCCAGGGGCTTAGAGCTGATTCAGGTTCAGACGCAGAACGCTGTCCTTGGCACCTTTCAGGTAGTGCGGGCTCTTGTCGCCATGAGGGATTTTGATAGTGACAAAAGCGGTCTGGCCGTCAGCGCTCAGCGTGACGCTGTTGGGGTGCACAGGGGCGCTGATACGGTGTTTAACAGCCAGGGTGTTGGCATCCAGAATGGTGACCGAACCGGTACCGGCTGGTGTTTCACGATCCACGCCACGGTTGGTGGCGATCAGCTCTTTGCGAGCGTCGTTGTACACGATATCCAGCAGCCCCAGACCCACTTCAGCCGTGTTTTCCACTTTGCCGGAGCTGGTGTCGAATTGGTAGATCTTGCCGGTATTGGCGTCAGCACCAAACAGTTTCTTGCCATCCGCGCTCAGGGCGATGTTCACGAAGAAGTGGCGGGAATCTTCACGTTTATCGCTTTTTGCATCGCCAGTGGTGAAGCGCTGTTCGATAGCGCCGGTGGCCGGGTTGATGACGGCAATTTCATCCTTGCCGCCGTGGCCCACGAACAGACGCTTGGTGTTGGCATCGTAGGCAGCGCCAGCAGGCCACAAGCCCACGTTATCGATATTGTGCAGGATACGACCGTCGGCGCCATCCACAATCCATACGCGGCCTCCTTCGGAGGGATTGGTCACGAAGATGCGGTTGTCTTGCTCGTCAATAACGACTTTACGGGTGTGTTCCCAGCCGCCCTTGTCTTCTTTTTGACCCAGTTGGATCAGTTGCTTGACGGTGCCATTCAGGCTGTTGATTGCCAGCAGCGAGCCGTCCAGGGTGTTGCCCACGTACAGAGTGTGAGTTTTCTGGTTCAGGCCCAGTGCAAAGGCACGGCGCGGCAATTGGATCAGTTGCGATTCACGCAGCGTGTCCTGGTCCAGAACGTGCAGGAAGCCAGCAGCACGGTCTTCAAACAAAGGAGTAGCAGCAACAAACAACTGCTTGCTGTCCTTGGCGGCCAGAATTTCGTAGGCACCATTAATGGTGTCCTGACGGAAAGTGACCTGTGCCTGAGGCGCAGTCGCATTCAAGGACGATGTTTGGCCCGCTTGTTGCGATTGCGGTGCAGTCTGGCATGCACTGAGCAGCAAAGCGCCCATTACGGAGGCAACAATCATTTTTAAAGAGGCTGGGCGGGACGCAATCATGTATTTCCTTTGGGATTCAATAAATGAGAATCGTTACTATAACTGCTCTGTTTTATAAACTTTTCTGACTTGTCTGTCTATGTAAATACGCAAAACCCTGCTTGATGGCAGGGTTTTGAATGGCCTTTGTTTTAGTCCTGCTTGGAGCCGTTTCCAAATCGGGCTTGCCAGGCTTCATACACTTTGCGTTTTTCCGGCAAGGGCAGGTGCTCCATTTTCACGCCCTGCTTGCCAAAGTCCTGCTGCATTTTTTTGTAGAAGGATTCGGTAGACCAGCCAAAGGGCTCGCCTTCCTCATCGTCGGCGCAATACACCACGCGCTCCACGCCCGAGGCGATCATGGCGGCCATGCACATGGGGCAGGGGATGCCACTGGCATACATGGTGCTGCCTGCATGGCTGCTGCTTTTCACGTTCTGGCTGGCAGTACGCAGCGCCTGGATCTCAGCGTGCGCGGTGGGGTCATGGGCAATGTAGGTCTCATTAACCCCTTCGGCCAGAACTTGGCCATCGCGCACCAGCACTGCGCCAAAGGGCTGGCCGCCGCGGGCGACATTCTCTTCGGCGATCTGGATGGAGCGCAGCAGATAGTGTTTATCGTTCATGTTTTTCTCCTGTAGAGAAGCAAGGTTGGAATGAGCCTTGAAACCAGAGTCTCTATCTGTGCCGTGTGGGACCCCTGCGGGCACAGTCGGCATCAGGGGGACGCGTTCCGGTTTGGCGTGTTTGTAATGCAAAACAGCCGCTGACGGGCAGCGGCTGTTCTGTTTCAGACCCTATTAGCGAGTGCCGCCAAGTGTCAGATTGGCATGACGGTTTACGTCTTTGTACAGCAAGTAGCGGAAACGGCCTGGTCCGCCTGCGTAGCAAGCCTGCGGGCAGAAAGCGCGCAGCCACATGAAGTCACCGGCTTCCACTTCAACCCAGTCCTGGTTCAGACGGTACACCGCCTTACCTTCCAGAACGTACAGACCGTGTTCCATCACGTGCGTTTCAGCGAAGGGGATCACGCCACCGGGTTCAAAGTTCACGATGTTCACGTGCATGTCGTGACGCAGGTCGGACATGTCGGTGAAACGGGTGGTGCTCCAACGGCCTTCGGTGCCAGGCATGACGCCAGGTTTCACGTCTTTTTCGTTGGTCACAAAGGCTTCAGGGGCATCCAGGCCTTCCACACGCTGGTAGCGCTTGCGAATCCAGTGGAAGTTGGCCAGCTCGCCCGTGCGGTTGTGCAAGGTCCAGTTGGTGGAAGGAGGAATAAAGGCATAGCCGCCTTCTTCCATGATGTGCTTGGTGCCTTCCAGAACCAGTTCCAGCTGGCCCTTGACGACAAAAATCACGCCTTCGGCTTCGGGGTCGGACTCAGGATTGTTGCTGCCACCCTGTGGGCCTACTTCCATGATGTATTGGGAGAAGGTCTCGGCAAAGCCGGACAGAGGACGTGCCAATACCCACAGACGGGTATTTTCCCAACCGGGCAGGAAGCTGGTCACGATGTCTTGCAGCACGCCTTTGGGCAGCACGGCATAGGCCTCGGTGAACATGGCGCGGTCCGTCAGCAACTGAGTCTGAGGAGGATGGCCACCTGGAGGGGCGTAGTAATTGACTTTGGACATGTTGATTCCCATTGAAATTCAGTAAGGAAAAATCTGTCGAACGGCACGGCGCAATCCCGGCGGCTGGCAAAAGGCACAGGCGGGATGTCGTTGTAATGCGCGGGACCAATACACCTTAACGACTGCTGGTGATATTTACAAATTAAATGTATAAATCTCTAGTATTTGTTTTTTGAATAAACGGGCGGCGGGGTGGATTACCCTGGCGGATTTCAGAAAGGGTTTGAGCATATGGATCATCAACTATCAAGCAGTCCCAGCCTGAACCGGCCCTTGTACGACCTGGACCTGCTGCGGGCCTTGTTGACGGTAGTCGATTGCGGCAGCTTCACGGCGGCCGCAACGCGTTTGCATTCCACACAGTCCACGATCAGCCAGAAAGTGCGGCGCCTGGAGGAACTGGCCGGGCTGCGTCTGCTGGACCGGGCCAGCCGGGGCGTCAGCACGACTGAAGCGGGGCAGACCCTGTTGGGTTACGCCCGCCAGATGCTGGCTTTGAATCATCAGCTGTCTGAAGCCCTATCCGGTTCTCTGGTGACTATTTCCGTGCGTCTGGGCGTGCCTGAGGACTTTACCAATGGACAGACCATGCGGGCCTTGGCGGGCTTCAACCGTCGCTTCCCGCAGATGCGTCTGGAAGTCAGTAGCGGCCTGAGCAGCGACCTGCTGGCCGCTTACGATCAGGGTGAGCTGGATCTGGTGCTGGTCAAGCAGCGTCACAATGCCCGTGAAGCGGTGGCTTGTCTACCCGAGCAGACGGCCTGGGTGGATAGTGCGACTGATCCGGTCTTTCATCTGGACCCCATCCCCTTGGTGACCTTCCCGCGTCGGGGTGTGTATCGAGAGGAAATCATCAGTGCTGTCGAGTCCTTGGGACGTCGTTGGCGTATCAGCTTTACCAGTTCCAGCTTGAGCGGTATTCAGGGGGCGGTGGCAGACGGGATGGGGATCAGCTTGCTGCCGCGGCGTGCGGTGCGCGATGACCATGTTGAATTGGGCCAAGCACAAGGTCTGCCCCGTATCGATGCTTTTGAACTGGCGATTTTGCATCGGCCTCATGCCAATGAGATGGTGACGGCCTTGTCCCGTGTACTGGTAGAGATGCTGGCACCCGAGAGCGCCCGCCGTCCTGGATAGCCTGCTGTTGGGCTGGCGAGGCTCGTAGAGCTTAGACAGGGTTTAGCGCTTGGGTGTGACCGGATCAAAGTGCGTCATGACATCCAGCACGGGCTCTTCGGCCATTACACGGTCCCGTGCGGCCACGGCAATGGCATGACCTTGTGCAATAGTCAGGGTGCCGTCCATTTCCAGATCCACTTCTACCCAGATCATGTCACCCAGCTTGCGGGTTCTTAGCTGGTGTATGCCTTCCACACCGGGGGTCTCGCGCAAGAGCTTGGCAATGCGCTCTTCCGTTTCCTGATCGACCGCTTTATCGGTCAGGTCGTGAAATGCGCCAATAGAAAACTTCCAGCCCATGCGCAGAATCATCAAACCCACAATACTGGCGGCCAAGGGGTCGCCCAAGGGCAGACCTGCCAGGTTGGCCATCACCCCGACGCTGACGACCAGCGAGGAGGCTGCGTCGGAGCGCGCGTGCCAGGCATTGGCAACCAGCATGGTCGAGCGCAAGCGCTTCGCGACACGCAACATGTAGCGAAACAGGAGTTCTTTACTACAGAGCGCGATGAAGGCAATGGCCAGGGCAATCGGGTGTACTGCTTCGATGCTGCTGGGGTCGCGCAAGGAAGACACGGCATTCCATAGCATGCCCAGTCCGACGGCCAGCAAGAGGCCGCCAATGGCCAGGGTGGCCGCCGTTTCGTAGCGCAAATGTCCGTAAGGGTGATCTGCGTCCGGACCTCGACGGCTATGGCGGTTGGCGATCAGCACTACAAAGTCCGACAGCAGGTCGGACAGGGAGTGGATGGCGTCAGCAATCAGGGCCTGCGAATGAGCAAACAGACCCACCACAATTTGCAGCACGCTCAAACTGATATTGACGATGACACTGACCCAGGTGGAGCGCTGTGCACCAAGGTGCCGATCCAGTTCAGTAGGGGGGATGTTTTCCATGCCAAGAGGTCCTTGCATTCAAAGCAGCAGACTGTGCATCAATACAGCAGTTTCAAGATAAAGAGTGTATCGGCTTTCCGGGGTTACGGGGCGCTGAAAGGGGCTTGGCAGACTGTTTTGAGCCTGTTCTTTGGTAGATGTAGACAAAAAAGCCTCGCTTTTTCGGCGAGGCTCTTTTGCGTATCAGGAATGCGTCTTAATTGATGCGCATACCGGGCTGGGCACCGGGGAATGGTTCCAGAATATAGATGCCTTGATCCACCGCATCATCCGCATGGCTGGCCGCCAGCACCATGCCCTCGGATACGCCGAAACGCATCTTGCGAGGAGCCAGGTTAGCGACCAGTACCGTCAGCTTGCCGATCAGATCTTCGGGCTGGTAAGCCGACTTGATGCCGGAGAACACTTGGCGCAAGCGGCCTTCGCCAGCGTCCAGGCTCAGACGCAGCAGCTTGTCCGAACCTTCTACGGCTTCGCAACTGACGATTTTGGCAATGCGCAGGTCCACCTTGATGAAGTCCTTGATGTCGATGGTTTCGGCAATGGCTTCACCACCGGGCAACACGACGGGGGCGGGTGGCGGAGCCAGCAGCTCGTCCACCATGGCGCTGTCTACTCGCTGCATCAGATGCTTGAAGGGAGCGATGTGATCAGGCAAGGCAGCCACGTCGTCCCAGACAAAGTCGCGGTCCAGACCAAACAGTTCGTGGGCCACGCGATGGGTCAGGGTGGGCAAGATGGCGGTCAGCATGACGGATAAGCCCTTGAAGCCAGCCAGGGTGCGCGAGCAAATATCTTGCAGCGCATCTTTCTGAGCTTGCTCGGCGGTCGCAATGCCTTTGGCCATGACCCAAGGTTGGGCGGTATCAAAAGCCTGGTTGATGATGTCGGCCTGAGCCATGATCTGGCGCACGGCACGACCATACTCGCGGCTTTCCAAGTCGGTGCGGACTTTCTCGGCGACTTCCTTGAGCTGGTTTTGCAGTTCGGAAGTGTCGCCCTGGTATGCCAGCTTGCCATCAAAATGCTTGCTGATGAAGTTGGCGGCACGGCTGGCGATGTTGACGTACTTGCCAATCAGGTCGCTGTTGACGCGGGCAATGAAGTCGTCAGGATTGAAATCCATGTCTTCGACGTGCGAGTTCAGCTTGGCGGCCATGTAATAGCGCATCCACTCTGCATCCATGCCCAGCTCCAGGTAGCGCAGAGGCGAAATGCCGGTGCCACGGCTCTTGGACATTTTCTCGCCGCTAACCGTGATGAAACCGTGCACGTTCAAGGCGTCAGGCACTTTACGGCCGGAGAACTTCAGCATGGCAGGCCAGAACAGGGCGTGGAAGTACACGATGTCCTTGCCGATGAAGTGGACCTGCTCGGTGCTGCCTTCCGGATCCAGCAAGGCATCAAAGTCCAGACCGGCCTTGGCGCAGTAGGCTTTCAAGGAGGCCAGATAGCCAACAGGGGCGTCCAGCCAGACGTAGAAATATTTGCCGGGAGCGTCCGGAATCGGGATGCCGTAGTAGGGTTCGTCGCGGGAAATATCCCAGTCGTTCAGAGAGGCCTCTGCGCCTTCGCCTGTACCCAGCCATTCGCGGGTCTTGCCCAGCACTTCCGATTGCAGACGTGGCTTGCCCTGGGCGTTCTTGCCCGTGGTCCACTCTTGCAGGAAGGCTACGCAGCGCGGGTCGGACAGACGGAAGAAAAAGTGCTCCGAGGTCTTTAACACCGGACGTGCATTGGTCAGGGTGGAGTAGGGCTCGATCAGTTCGGTAGGAGCGTAAACCGCGCTACAGACTTCGCAGCTGTCGCCGTACTGGTCCTTGGCGTGACACTTGGGGCACTCGCCCTTGATGTAACGATCGGGCAGGAACATGCCTTTGACCGGATCGTAGAACTGTTCGATGGTGCGGGTGTCAATAAAGCCGGCGCTTTTCAGCGTGCGGTAGATATCCTGGGCCAGTTCGACGTTGTCTGGCGAGTCCGTACGGTGCCAATGGTCGAATTTGACGTTAAAGCCGTTCAGGTAGGTGGGGCGCTCGGCCGCGATCTTGTCTACCAACTGAGCGGGGGTAATGCCAGCGCTTTCTGCCTTGAGCATGATGGGCGCGCCATGGGCGTCGTCCGCACACACAAAATGCACAGTATGTCCCGACATTCGCATGGACCGAACCCAGATGTCGGCCTGGATATATTCCATGATGTGGCCGATGTGAAACGAGCCGTTGGCATACGGCAGGGCGGTCGTAACAAATATCGTTCGTGACATGACTTAACAAAATAAAAGAGAAAGGGAACAAGGATTCTACGGTCTATTGCACACTTGTGCTGCGCCAGACCGAGGAATGTCCACGGGCAAAGTGCTGATCGGCAATTGCGAATGATACAAATGCACACACCCTGAGCCTTTGACGACTCAGGGTGTTCGGGGGCAGTGCCTAATCAGCGTTGCTGCTCGCCAAAGGCTTGGCGAACAGTCAAGAACTGTTAAGGAATCTCGCGCATCTCGATGTCGGTGACATCACGCGAACGTGGTGTGGTCGACTGTTTGCTGGCAGCGGCAGGGCGGCGGCGCTGGTCCCAATAGGCTTTGACGCCGAAAGGACGGCCACTAATACGCGCCACAATGTATAAAATGCCGATCGCAATAGCGGTAGAAACCATGAAGATAAACGCCATGATTGCACCGAAAATTGTCAGCAAGACAAAGAGGGCTGTGCGGATAATCTGGTTAAATGTGTTCATAGGGTTAGTATGACATCATAAGTGTAAAAAAATTCCTCTTGAACCGCTAATTTTCTGGTTTAAAGGTATGGTGATGTTTCTTTATATCAAGGTTTTGGATAAATGACAGTGAGTTCCGAGCGCGTGTTGCAAGCCCTGGCGAGTGTGACCGATCCCAACACGTTAAAGAAGTTATCGGTCGATGCGGGTCGATGCGAGCTGAGCATTGACCAGAACCAGGTTGAGCTGACTTTGCACCTGCCCTATACGGCTTATGACATTCAGGGACAGCTGCGCGAACGTATCGAGCAAGCCTTGACAGGCGTGGGTGCCACCCTGTCCAAGCTGCATTTGAATCCCCGCATTGGCGTGCATGCTGTGCAGGAAGGGTTGCGACCCATGCCCAATATCCGCAACATTATTGCGGTGTCCTCGGGCAAGGGCGGTGTGGGTAAAAGTACAACGTCGGTGAACCTGGCTTTGGCCTTGCATATGCAAGGTGCGCGTGTTGGTTTGCTGGATGCGGATATTTATGGCCCTAGCGTGCCCACCATGCTGGGCCTGCACGAGCGCCCACGCAGTGCAGACGGCAAGATGATGGAGCCGCTGATTGGTCACGGTTTGCAAGCCAACTCGATTGGTTTCCTGCTGGACGAAGACGCTCCCGCAATCTGGCGCGGCCCGATGGCAACCCAGGCGCTGACACAGCTGCTTACACAAACGCGTTGGGATGATCTGGACTACCTGATTATCGATATGCCTCCCGGCACTGGCGATATCGCCTTGACCTTGTCGCAGAAAGTGCCTTTGACGGGTGCAGTGATTGTGACCACTCCTCAGGATCTGGCGCTGATCGATGCCAAGCGTGGCTTGAACATGTTCCAGAAGGTGAATGTGCCTGTTCTGGGTATTGTGGAAAACATGTCGGTCCATATCTGCTCGAACTGTGGTCATGCTGACCCGGTCTTCGGTCAGCATGGTGGTCGCGATATGGCCAGCCAGTTCAACGTGCCTTGGCTGGGTGCCTTGCCGTTGGCAATGAGCATTCGGGCTCAGACCGACTCCGGTACCCCGACGGTGATTGCCAGCGCAGACAGTCCCGAGGCCCGCCTGTATCACGAGATTGCCAATCGCGTTTCGGCTAACTTGTCGCAACTTCCTCCAGACACGTCGGGGCAGCGCCCCAAGGTTGTTCCTCGTCCTCTTTGAGTACGTATGCGCAAATCCGGCTTTTGCCTGTTGTTTTCGATAGTCCTGAGCCCTGCAGTATGGGCTCAGTCTTCCGTTCCCGATGTCATTATTGATCCGGGGGGCGTGCCCCCCCAGGCGCTGAAAGAAATTCAGCGCGCGGTCAGTGCCATTACACGTTTGGCGGAAGACCAGGACTTGGGAGAGGTCTCGCGTCTGCGGCGCCGGGCTCACGATGCGACCGTCTCCGCCTTGCAGACTCAGGGTTATTTTGACTCTGTGGTCACGCTGGAGGTGGGTGAGGATTCCAGCGGTGAATATTGGGACATCATTATTCAGCCGGGCGAAATCACGCGCGTACGAGACATTGCCCTGGACTTCAAAGGCAAGATTCAGGAGCCGGAATATCAGGTGCGTCTGGAAGGGATCAAAGCCAGCTTTCCTTTGAAAGTGGACGATCCCTTTTTGAATTCGGTCTGGTCCTCCGCCAAGTCGGATCTGCTGGAAAGTGTACAGCGCCAGGACTTTTACTACGCTCGTTACATAGACACGCGGGCAACCGTATTGGCCGATGAAGGCGTGGCCGACCTTTCCCTGAAAGTGGATAGCGGGCCGAGGGTTCGCATGGGGCCGCTGGAAACCACTGGCCTGAAGCGAGTTCCCCAGTCTCTGGTAGACCGCTATGTGCGCTATACCCCCGGTGATCCTTACGATCAGGACAAGCTGGACGAGTGGCAGCAATCTTTGGCTGCCACCACTTTTTTCCGGGGTGCCTTTGTCACCCTGGATGAACAAGCCGGCAAAAAGAAAGAGCTTCCAGATGGTGATGTAGAACTGCCTGTACGTGTACGGGTTACAGAAGCGCCATCCAGGCAGTTCACCGGCTCCTTGGGTTTTGACAGTGACCACGGCGCGCGTGTTGAGGCCTTGTATCGAAAGAATATTGTGTTTGGCCTGCCGATCTGGACCGAGGCCGGTATTGGCGTGGATAAAAAACGTCAGCGGGCCTTTTATGACATTCACTTGCCGCCCACCATTAGCGGCTACAAGAACAGTTTTGGTGTCTTGTACGATCGCTCGGACATTGAAGGTTTGGACACGGAGCGGGCGGCCCTGGGCTGGAAGCTGCGCCAGGAGCGACAGGCAGCGGGCAATAGCCGCGTGGAATATGAAACCGAATGGGGCTTACTGGGCGCCTGGGACAAAACCAAGATTTCCGGTCTGCCCACCCGTGAAACACCTTCTGCCATTGCAACCTGGCAATGGCTGCGTCGGGACGTAGACAAGAAGTACGATCCGCGCGAAGGCAATCTGATTGATTTTGGCGTGGGCGCCGGTGTCACGCTGGACAAGGGCGAGACCTTTTACCGCAGTAATTTGCGATTGCAGCAGTGGTGGCCAGTTGGGGAGCGGGATATTTTGTCCCTGCGGGGTGAAATCGGTAAGGTTTGGCGCATGACGGACCGCACACCGCCTGACTTCGGTTATCGCACCGGGGGCGCTCGCAGTGTCCGTGGCTACAAATATCAAAGCATTGGGCTTCGACAAGGCGACGCCGTGGTGGGCGCGCCAGCCATGGCCGTAGCCAGCGTGGAATACACGCACTTTTTCACCAGTATGTATGGCATGCGAGCTTTTGTTGACGTGGGTGACGCTGCGCCCAGCTTTGGTGATATGGATTTAGCCTGGGGCTACGGTTTGGGTGCGGTGGTGCGCACCCCTGCTGGCCCTTTCAATCTTGATCTGGCCTATGGTCAGCGAGACAAACGCATACGTTTGAGCTTTTCTTTGGGAATCGCATTTTAATGGCTTGGGTTCGGCGCTGGTTCCGATATTTCGCTTTGTGGGGAATTCCCTTTGTGGTGATTGCCCTGCTGCTTGTTTGCGGCTTTGTGTATTGGGTGCTGGCCAGTCAGGCCGGTACAAGCTGGGCCTTGCGCACGGCTTTGCCCTATGCGCAGGGCAGCGCCCAAGGTGTGCGCGGAACCATCTGGGATGGCTTGAGTATCGACCACCTGGTGCTTGGCCTGCCGGACACCCATGTGGATATCGAGCGTTTGCGCTTGCAGGCCAACTGGAAAGAACTGTGGGAACGCCGCCTGCACGTGGTAGAGCTTAGTGCTCAGAAAGTGGATGTGGCCTTGACCTCCTCGGACGAGCCCAAGTCCGACGAGCCCTTCACAATGCCCGAGCTGCCTATCAGCATTGCCGTGGACAAGCTGGCTTTGGGGCAGTTCTTGTTAACGCAGGATGGCACGCCCTTGCCGGTCGCGATTGCGGATTTGTCTTCGGCACTGGCGTTGGATTCCGACAGCGCGCAGCTTCGACTGTACGATTTGATGGTGGCTAATGAGTCCATCCGCGCCGGCTTTCAGGGTGAGGTGGAGTTGGCGGGACTACAAGCGCCTTACCCGGCACGAGCCGATATTCAAATCATTGCTCGCGGTTTGACGGCCGATTCGCCTATTTGTGCGAAACAGTATTTGCCTGCTTATGCAGAGCCGTCGAAATCCGGCAAACCTGCCGAGAAGGCAGTAGTCGATCGGTCCAAAAAAACAGCCACGGTTGAAACGGCCAAGACCAGTGCCAAGGCTGCAATAACACAGCAAGGTCAAGCTGAGGCCAGCGCCCCGAGTCATGCAACTCCTGCCAGCCCGCCAGTCGATCAGCCCGTAGACGCCCATGGTGTCGCCGGAGTCATCAGCTCCGAGCCCGAGGGTAGTACGGGTCTTGTCGATGAAGAACGTATCCAGGAACCAGTTGCTGTTCCTGAGCCCGAGCCTTTGCCCGATTGTGTGGTCAACGCTCAAATCACCTTGAATGGCTCTCTGGAACAAGCCACCTTGCTGCTTAACGGTCAGGGCCAGGGCTATAGCCTGGACGCCAGCGCAGAATTGAGCCCGCTGGATTCCGTGCCAGTGCGTCAGGCCAAGGTGGCGGTGAAACTGCCAGACGAGTCCTCGCTGGATGCAGACTTCGCCTGGGATGCCACGCAGGAAGGTGTGCACGTTCAGGATCATTTCAAAGGTCAGTTCCGCAGCGACAAGCTGGATCTGCATGCCTTGTTGGGCGATGTGCTGCCCGACGCCCTGATTAATACCCAAGGCCAGTTCGATGTGGTCTTGGCGGATAAAGAACAATTGCTCTCCGCGGATGTGGATGTGCAGCTTTTGCAGGGTAGTCGCTGGAACAAGCAGGCCGCTATCGGGCAGATCAAGGCAAAAGCGTCGGCTCCGGCTCAGCCGGGCCAAGCGGATTGGTGGCGTTTGCTGTCGGTTTCGGATGTGCTCACCGATATGAAGATCGGGGATAACCAGGTTCAGTTGAAAGGTGGTTTTGGCATGTCTGGCAAGGCCGAGCTGGATTTGCTGGCGAAGATGCCTCGTGCCGAGCAACTGTGGCCTGGCCTGGAGCTGGGCAAGGCGTCGGCAGAAGGGCAGTTGCGTGGCGATATCGCTCATCACACCCTGCAGTTGAAGGGGCAGTACGACTTGGGCGGCAAGGCCAAGGGGCAGTTGGGCCAAGGCATGGCCGAGGCCGATCTGGCACTGGAAGGTGGCTGGCATTTTGCCGATCAGGGCAAGGCCGCGTATTGGGATGGCAAGATAAACCGTTTGGTGGCCGACCATGCCGGTTTGATCGTGCGTTTGCAGTCGGCACTGCCTGTGCGTTTTACCGATGCTCTGCGGGCGCCGGAGCCTCCTGTTCAAGTTGCCACAGCAGAGGCCAAGGACCAATCCAAGGTTGAAGGTGGTGCAGCAGGCCAGGGGGCCGCCAAGGAAGAAGGAGCGGCTCAAGCCGGTATAAATCCGGAAACGAAGGACAACCCCGATACTAAGTCTGCTGCTGCGGCCAATGCTGCTCCGTCTGCTTCATCGGCAGCAGAGCAAGCGAAGGCACAGGCTGGCGTTCCCGAAAACGCAGCCGATAAAACAGCAAACGCTCCCAAGGCACCCGAGCCTTTGGCTCCCTGGTCAGTGCGAGTTGGTGCCGGTACCTTGAGCACCACAGTTGATGGCGAACCCTGGATCAATCTGCGTCATCAGGAATCCACTTACCAGCCTGGACAATGGGCCAGCCGTGGTGAGTTGTTGGACCTGGTCCTGTCCGAGCCTCGCATCGCGCGCTTGCTGCGCAAAGTTGGCGTAGAAGAGAACGCTGACAAGGCCAAGGGTGGTGTCAAGATTGCCAAGAACAAGAAAACTCAGCCGCCCGAAATTGATATCAAAGCGCGCTGGGACCTGAAATTTAATGGCGCCTTGTCCGGCCAGGTGCGCGTCGACCGCGTGGCGGGGGATGTACAGGTTTTTGCTGAGCCGCCCATGTCCCTGGGGCTGGAAGATCTGAGTATCGTCATCAATGCGAAACCTACCTCGGCCACGACCAGCCGTCTGGATGCTCAGATGGATGTGCGTACCAAGGAAATGGGTTACGTCACAGCCAAGGCCCAGACTCCTCTTCACGGGCTGGCCTTGAATGAGAACGATCGCAAAACGGTCAGCATACAAGCCAATATTGATGACTTGAGCTGGACGCGCCTGTTCCTGGGCGATGCCATGGAGCTGGGCGGTCGCTTGAATGCAGACGTGAATATTGATGTGGGTGCGAAATGGGCCTGGACCAGTCGTGGCACGGTAAGGGGCCGCGAGTTGCGTTTCACACGTCTGGATGACGGCATCCGTCTAATTGACGGTCAGTTGGATGCCCGTTTCGATGGTGACATTTTCCGCCTGGAGTCCTTGACGTTCCCGGCTCGCCCACGAGTAGAGCCGCAGGAATGGCGTACCGCAACCTGGCTGAAAGAGAGCCCGGACGCCAAGGATGGCAAGCTGACTGTGTCGGGGCAGTGGAACCTGAGCACTCAGCAAGGGGCCTTTGACGTGGATATTTTCCGCTTCCCGATTCTGCAGCGCTCCGATCGTTACGCCATGATGTCCGGCAATATCAATCTGGACATGGAACTGCCGCGTATTGCCATTACCGGCAAGGTTGTTGCTGATGCGGGTTGGTTCAACCTGGACATGTTGGGTGGTATTCCCACTGTTGATAGCGATGTGGTGATTGTGCGGGCAGGCGACGAGCCGGTTTCCGAGCCTTCCCAGGCTGCAACCGACATGAGCATGGAAATTGATGTGGATCTGGGGCCGCGTTTTTACCTGACGGGTTACGGCGTGAACTCCGGTCTGGTTGGCAGCCTGAGGGTCACCATGATTGGCGGCAAGTTGACCGGCATGGGTGCCTTGCGCACTCGTGGCGGGCGAATTGAGCTCTATGGTCAGAAGTTGCTGCTCAAGCGCGGAACCGTGACCTTCCAGGGTGACATTACCTCGCCTATTCTGGACATCGAAGCCTTGCGTACCGGTCAGGCTGTAGAGGCAGGTGTTAAGGTAGCCGGTACGGCTCGCAAGCCCAGAATCGATTTGGTGTCCTACCCGGAAGTCAGCGAAGTTGAAAAACTGTCCTGGCTCCTGCTGGGCCACGGGCCGGATGATTCTGGTGGTGACATGGCCTTGCTGCTCAGTGTGGGGACGTCCTTCCTGGGCGATGGCGAGCCCTTCTACCGCAAGTTCGGGATTGATGAAGTGGCGATGCGCTCGGGCGACCTGGGCAGTGCCGGTAGCATTTTGCCGGTGGAAAGTGTGGTCAAATCCCTGAACAGCGGCACCAGCAACGAAGAGCGCAAGTTTATTGCGATCACCAAGGCACTGACGGCGGATATTTCCGTTAGCCTGGAGCAGGCCATGGCCGATACCGGAACGGTGGGTCGAGCCAGCTACCGCCTGGCACGAGGCCTGACGGCTGAGGTCAGCGCCGGTACGGTAAACGGTCTGGCCCTGATTTACCGCTGGTTCTCGAAGGATTGATGCGGGCTTGCCCGGCGCAAAGCGGGCAGAGAATTGTGGCGCAAATGACATATTTGCGCCGCAATTGGCTTGTGTGTGTATCTAAACGATAAAATAACCGGTTACTGATTTAAGGCGGCTAATTTCTTATGAGTATCAAAAGCGACCGTTGGATTCGGCGGGCTGCTGCCCAGGGCATGATCGAGCCTTTCGAGCCAGGCCAAGTGCGCAATGTAGACGGACAACGTATCGTCAGCTACGGCACCAGCAGCTATGGCTACGATGTGCGTTGTGCCAACGAATTCAAGATTTTCACCAACATCAACTCGACCATCGTGGACCCCAAGGCTTTCGATGAAAAATCCTTTGTGGATTTTGTCGGTGATGTGTGCATTATTCCGCCCAATTCTTTCGCGCTGGCCCGCACGGTTGAGTACTTCCGTATTCCTCGCAGTGTGTTGACCATGTGTCTGGGCAAAAGTACTTATGCCCGTTGCGGCATCATCGTGAACGTGACTCCGCTGGAACCCGAGTGGGAAGGCCACGTCACCCTGGAGTTTTCCAATACCACCCCGCTGCCAGCCAAGATTTACGCCGGTGAAGGGTGTGCACAGATGTTGTTCTTTGAAAGCGATGAAGTGTGCGAAGTGTCGTACCGCGACCGCGGCGGCAAATATCAAGGTCAGCTAGGCGTTACCCTGCCTCGTACCTAGGAGTTCTGGATGAAGTTTCGTTTTCCCATCGTCATCATCGACGAAGACTACCGTTCCGAAAATACGTCGGGCCTGGGCATTCGAGCCCTGGCCTCGGCGATAGAGGCCGAAGGCGTAGAGGTTCTCGGGGTCACCAGCTATGGTGACCTTAGTTCTTTTGCGCAACAGCAAAGCCGCGCGAGCGCCTTCATTTTGTCGATTGATGATGAGGAATTCGATGTGGACTCCCCGGAGGATGTCGCCAATGCGATCAAGAACCTGCGCTCCTTTATTGGCGAGCTGCGGTTCCGCAACGAGGACATCCCCATCTATTTGTACGGCGAGACACGCACCTCGCAGCATATCCCCAACGATATTTTGCGCGAGCTGCACGGCTTCATTCACATGTTCGAGGACACGCCCGAGTTCGTGGCGCGTCACATCATCCGTGAAGCCCGCTCCTACCTGGAAAGTCTGGCACCGCCGTTTTTCCGCGAGCTGGTCAAGTACGCTTCTGACGGTTCCTATTCATGGCACTGCCCAGGGCACTCGGGAGGCGTAGCCTTTCTGAAAAGCCCGGTTGGCCAGATGTTTCACCAGTTTTTTGGTGAAAACATGCTGCGTGCCGACGTCTGTAATGCGGTCGATGAATTGGGCCAACTGTTGGACCACACCGGCCCGGTGGCCGAGGCCGAGCGCAATGCTGCCCGTATCTTCCATGCCGACCACTGTTTTTTCGTGACGAACGGAACGTCCACGTCCAACAAGATCGTCTGGCACGCCAATGTGGCCAATAACGATGTGGTGGTTGTGGACCGTAATTGCCACAAGTCGATTCTGCACGCCATTACCATGACGGGCGCTATCCCGGTGTTTCTGCGCCCCACGCGCAACCACCTGGGCATTATTGGCCCGATTCCGCAAGACGAGTTCCTGCCGGAAAACATTGCGCGCAAGATCGAGGCCAACCCCTTTGCCAGCAAGGCCAAGAACAAGAAGCCCCGTATTCTGACGCTGACGCAAAGCACCTATGACGGTGTGATCTACAACGTGGAAATGATCAAGGAAACCCTGGACTCCAAGATCCCCACGCTGCACTTTGATGAAGCCTGGTTGCCG
Organism: Alcaligenes sp. NLF5-7; assembly: GCF_024266725.1. NCBI lineage: Bacteria > Pseudomonadati > Pseudomonadota > Betaproteobacteria > Burkholderiales > Alcaligenaceae > Alcaligenes > Alcaligenes sp. NLF5-7. Next base: position 973,782 of record NZ_CP100755.1, on the reverse strand, counting down.
CATGCGGCGTTCCACGATTTCTATCACGACATGCACGCCATTGGTGCGGACCGTCCGCGCACCAAAGACACCATGATCTACGCCACGCACTCCACGCATAAAATGCTGGCTGGCTTGTCGCAAGCGTCCCAGATTACGGTGCAGGATGCGGAGAACCGCCCCTTGGACCGCAACGTGTTCAATGAAGCCTACCTGATGCACACCAGCACCAGCCCGCAGTACGCGATTATTGCGTCCTGTGATGTGGCGGCGGCCATGATGGAGCCGCCCGGCGGCACCGCACTGGTCGAGGAAAGCATTTGCGAGGCCATGGACTTTCGTCGCGCCATGCGCAAGGTGTCCAAGGAATACGGCGAGAACGACTGGTGGTTCAAGGTTTGGGGCCCGGATAATCTGCCTGAAGAAGGCATAGGCGAGCGCGACGACTGGATTCTGCGCTCCGATGCGGAGTGGCACGGCTTTGGCAAGTTGTCGACCAACTTCAACATGCTGGACCCGGTCAAAGCCACGGTAGTGACTCCTGGCCTGGATATTTCCGGCACCTTTGCTGAACAGGGTATTCCTGCCGCTCTGGTCTCCAAGTATCTGGCCGAGCACGGCGTGGTAGTCGAGAAAACCGGCCTGTACTCCTTCTTTATTCTGTTCACTATTGGCATCACCAAGGGCCGTTGGAATACCTTGTTGACCGCCTTGCAGCAGTTCAAGGACGATTACGACCGCAATCAGCCCATGTGGCGCATTTTGCCGGACTTCTGCAAGACTCAGCCTACCTACGAGCGCATGGGTTTGCGTGACCTGTGTCAGCAGATTCACCAGGCCTATCGCAAGTACGATCTGGCTCGCCTGACGACCGAGGTGTACCTGAGCGACATGGTTCCCGCTTTGAAGCCTTCGGATGCCTATGCCAAGATGGCGCACGGCGATATCGAGCGCGTTGGCATTGACGAACTGGAAGGCCGTGTGACGGGTGTCTTGCTGACGCCTTACCCTCCCGGTATTCCCTTGCTGATTCCTGGCGAACGCTTTAACTCGCGCATTGTGGAGTACCTGCAATTTGCACGCGAGTTCAATGCCCGCTTCCCTGGCTTTGAGACCTATGTGCATGGACTGGCGCAGGATATCGGCCCTGATGGACTGCCACGCTACTACGTAGATTGTGTGCTTGAGTCTGAAACCAACGAGTAAACCCGCGTGATCCCTTTTTTTGATGTTGCCGTCATCGGCGCAGGTGCGGCCGGTATGATGGCTGCCAGTATCGCAGGCCAGCGCGGCCTGCGAGTGGTACTGATTGATCACGCTGAAAAGCTGGCCGAGAAAATCCGTATTTCCGGTGGAGGGCGCTGCAACTTCACCAATACGGGCACCTCGCCCGAGAATTTTCTGTCCAAGAATCCGCATTTTTGCCGTTCGGCCTTGGCGGGCTATACCCCTCAGGATTTTCTGGAGCTGGTGCGGGAGTACCGCATCGGCTTTCATGAAAAGCACAAAGGCCAGTTGTTCTGTGATGACTCCAGCGAGTCCATCATCCAGATGCTGCGTCAGGAGTGTTTGAAAGGGCAGGTGTCCTGGCGCATGCCCTGTTCGGTGCAGTCCATTGGCCGTACCGAGGACGGCTTTGTGCTGCGCACCGGTCAGGGGGATTTGAATGCCTTGCAAGTGGTGATTGCCACGGGCGGCATGGCGATTCCGCAGCTGGGTTCCACGGACTATGCCTTGCGCGTGGCACGTCACTTCGGCTTGAAAGTGATTGAGCCGCACCCCGCTCTAGTCCCTTTGACCTTTGACGGTCGGGATTGGAAGCCATTTTCTGCTTTGAGCGGCATGGCTTTGGAGGTGGAGGTCAGCACAGGGCAGGGCAAGCAACGTCAGGCCTTTCTGGAAGATCTGCTGTTTACGCACCGTGGCTTGTCCGGGCCGGGTATCTTGCAGATCTCCAGCTACTGGCAGTCGGGCGAGAGCATTAGTGTGGACTTGGCTCCCGGTCAGGACATCGCGCAACAATTATTGGATCTGAAGGCGGGTAACCGTCAGCAACTGGTCACTGTCTTGTCGACCTTGTGGCCGCGCCGTCTGGTCGAACAATGGCTGGATACCTCGGACTTGTTGCCCAAAGGCGTGGGACAGCAACGTCTGGCTGATCTGCCGGATCGCGTGTTGCGCACGGTGGGACAGGTGATTAATGGCTGGGAGTTGAAACCTAGTGGCACCGCAGGCTATAAAAAGGCGGAAGTGATGAGCGGTGGCGTGGATACACGCGAGCTCAATCAGAAGAGCATGGAAGCGCGTAAAGTACCTGGTCTGTACTTCATCGGTGAAGCGGTCGATGTCACCGGCTGGCTGGGCGGGTATAACTTCCAATGGGCCTGGGCGTCGGCAGCAGCGTGTGCACGCGCCTTGAAGACACAGGCAGAGCAGGGTTAAGTATGCGAGCAGGAAGGGCAGTGGGCATGGTCTGCTGCCGTTTCTGAAATCATCGGAATTGTTGGCTGGTCAGTCAGGGAGGCGATATGCAGCTGCCAGGAGATAGAAAGTACGTAGTAAGCCACGAGTGGGCCAAAGATGAAGACGGTGTTGTGCTGGTTGGCATTACCGACTTTGCTCAAGATCAGTTGGGCGACCTGGTGTTTGTGGGTGACTTCACCCCAGGGACGCGTCTGGCTGCGGGTGCTACAGCGGGTGTGGTGGAGTCGGTGAAGGCCGCCTCCGACATTTACGCGCCTGTGGCGGGCGAGCTGGTGGAGTTCAACCAGGCCTTGTCCGATGCACCGCATCTGATCAATGAAGCTCCATTTGATACCTGGATTTTCAAGCTCAAGGCTGACAATCCGGCTGATCTGCAAGGTTTGCTGGATGGCCCTGCCTATGCCGCGGTGGCTGAGTAAGTTCAGATATTGAGTTAGCAGGAATACGCCTTGGTCTTGCCTGATTTTGGCGGACTGATCGCAAAAAAGGCCTGAATCCGTGTCATCGGATTCAGGCTTTTTATTTGGTTTCGAGCATACGCGGTTAAGCGTGCAGTGAGACGGATAGCTTGGGCCAAGTAGCCGGTTTTCTTAACTACGGCGGCGGTACGTCACGTAGTCGTAAGTGAAACCGTTTTCCTCAGGCTGAGGCAGGCGCTCCACTTCTTGCCACTCCCCGGCGGGCAGTTCCGGAAAGAAAGTATCCCCGTCCACATCAGCCTTGATCTCGGTCGCAATCAGTTCTTGCGCCACAGGCAAGGCCAGACGGAAAAGCTGTTCGCCACCAATCACACAAGCGGTTTCAAAGCCGGGGCAGGCTGCCAGGGCATCCTCCAGATTGCTGAATACCTGCGCACCTTCTGCCTGGTAAACCGCATTGCGGCTGATCACCAGATTCGGGCGGCCGGGCAAGGGGCGGCCCAGAGACTCCCAGGTTTTACGGCCCATGATGATGGGCAAACCCATGGTTACGCGTTTGAAGTGCTGCAAATCGGAAGGCAGGCGCCAGGGCAGGTCATTGTCCTTGCCAATGCAGCGATTGGCCGCATAGGCAACGACCAGGCGAATGAAAGGAGTGGAACTCATACGGCAACCGGCGCCTTGATGTGGGGATGAGGATCGTAGTCGGTGATTTCGAAGTCTTCGTACTCGTAATCAAACAGACTGGCGGGTTTGCGCTTGATCGTCAGCTTGGGGTAGGGGCGAGGCTCGCGCGAGAGCTGTAGCTCTGCTTGTTCGAAGTGGTTGGAGTACAGGTGACAGTCACCACCAGTCCAGATGAAATCACCCACTTCCAGATCACATTGCTGCGCCATCATGTGAGTCAGCAAGGCGTAGCTGGCGATATTGAAGGGCACGCCCAGGAAAATATCGGCACTGCGCTGGTAGAGCTGGCAGGACAGCTTGCCGTCTGCCACATAAAACTGGAACAGGGCGTGGCATGGGGGCAGGGCCATCTGGCCCACATCCGCTACGTTCCAGGCCGAAACAATCAGGCGGCGTGAGTCGGGGTTTTTGCGGATCTGTTCCACCAACTGACTGATCTGGTCGATATGACGGCCATCGGGAGTGGGCCAGGAACGCCATTGCACACCATAGACCGGGCCCAGATTGCCGTCCTTGTCGGCCCATTCGTCCCAGATGGATACGCCGCGCTCTTGCAGCCAGCGCACATTGGACTCACCACGCAAAAACCACAGCAACTCAATAAAGATGCTGCGGGTATGCAGTTTCTTGGTGGTGATCAGCGGGAAACCCTGCGACAGATCGAAGCGCATTTGGTGACCAAATACCGAGTTCGTGCCGGTGCCGGTGCGGTCCCCTTTGGGAGTGCCTTGGGTGTAGACCAGGCGCAGCAGGTCTTCGTAGGGATACAGGGACATGGTGGCCTCAGGCTTGCTGAATGTCGACGGAATAGGTGATCTCGGCTGTTTTGCCCAGCATGGCCGAAGCGGAGCAGTACTTGTCGTGCGACAGTTGTACGGCACGCTCAACGGCGGCCTGGGGCAGATCCTTGCCAGTGACCACAAAAGTGAAGTGAATCTTGGTAAAGACTTTGGGGTCGGTGTCGGCGCGTTCGGCGGTCAGCTTGACCTGGCAGCCGGTAATGGCGTGCCGACCACGCTTGAGGATCAGCACCACGTCGTAGGCTGCGCAGCCACCGGCGCCGGTCAGCAGCATTTCCATGGGGCGTGGAGCCAGGTTATTGCCGCCACCTTCGGGTGCACCGTCCATGGCCGTCACATGACCACTGCCTGTACGGGCAACGAACAACATTCCGTCTTTGCCGCCCCAGTCGATTGTGCATTCCATATGAATTCCTTTGTTTGCAGTGCGAGCCAAGACTCGTCAGTAGATTGATAGCGGTGATTGTACTTTTTGATGAGGGCTGTGTCGCGCCTGGATGGAAACCAGGTTTAGCGTGATTTGACGCGGATTTTTGCAGCTTTATTGCTAATTGAAATGTGAAGCCCGGATGTGAGCCTTGTCACTTCTCAGGGCATCTGATGGTGGCGGATGTGGCACCCGTATAAGAAATTCCATATGGACAAATCAGAGCAGAACCATGCTCTTTGTAAGATTTAGACTGGTTTTGTTGTTTGTCCTAGGATAAACTGCTGTGCGGTACACGGCATTTTGAAACAGATATGTCACAGGGGTTTACCCTCGCCTATAATGGCTGTCGCCCGTATACCAAAAAATGTCGTGCTCGTATTTGTTCTGTCTCAATAAACCTTGCTTTCAATGGGGGCTTTATTCGGACGTCACAAGCGGGTGTTTTAACATGACGGCTCTCGCGACCTAGGCAGTCGCAGATTTTTTGCGTCCATGCTCTTTTGATCTGCGACGCGTCAAGGTGCCGCCGAGCTGCTTGGCAGCTTCACATTAACCAGGCCTGGATCATTGTGAATACCGTTTCAATACTGCTACTAGCTTTCATATTGTCCGTTACAGGACTCTTTGTTTTCATCTGGTCGTTACGCCGTAACTTCTTTGACCACAGTCCCGCTGCTTCGCGAGAGATCTTCTCCAAAGGCGAAATCGGGCAGGTAGATGACCCCTCCGCCACCCCTGAACAACGTCAGGCACTTCAAGAAGAAATGGGCCGCAAGGCAATTTCGGCTGAAGATCGTCAGGCGCTGAGCCTTGAATTGGCAGAACGCGTGGAAGCCGACCGCTCCTCCGCCAAGGTCACTTTCATTTTGCTGGCCTGTTCGGTCTTCTGGCTGCTCTTTGCCTCGACGGCAGGCTTGATCAGCTCGATCAAGCTGCACGATCCCGAATTTCTGACGCAACACGCCTGGATGACCTTTGGTCGCATGCGTACGTTGCACCTGAACGGTGTGGCTTACGGCTGGGCTCCAATGGCCGCGTTCGGCGTTGCCATGTGGATGCTGCCTCGTTTGCTCAAGACTCCCCTGATCGGTGCGCGTTATGCCATCACGGGCGGGATCTTGTGGAACATTGGCCTGGCTATCGGCCTGACATGTATCGCGATGGGTATCACCGACGGTATGGAATGGCTGGAAATGCCTTGGCAGGTTGATATCCTGATGGTTATCGGTGGTGCTCTGGCAGCCTTGCCTTTGGTCTTCACCTTGCAAAACCGTCGTGCTCACCACCTGTATGTGTCGGTGTGGTACATGGGCGCAGCCCTGTTCTGGTTCCCCATCCTGTTCCTGGTCGGTAACCTGCCTGCCGTGCACGTGGGTGTTGAACAAGCAACCATGAACTGGTGGTTTGGCCACAACGTGCTGGGTCTGTTCTACACCCCGATGGCTCTGGCTTCGGTGTACTACTTCCTGCCCAAGATCATCGGTCAGCCTATCAGCTCCTACAACCTGTCTCTGGTGGGTTTCTGGGGTCTGGCATTTTTCTACGGTCAGGTTGGTGGTCACCACCTGGTTGGCGGTCCTGTGCCGCAGTGGATGGTTACCCTGTCCATCGTCCAAAGCATGATGATGATCATCCCCGTGCTGGCTTTCTCGATCAACCAGCACTACACCATGAAGGGTCACTTCCGTACCCTGATTCACTCGCCTACCCTGCGCTTTATCGTGCTGGGCGGCATGATGTACACCGTCAGCTCCATTCAAGGTTCTTTTGAAGCGCTGCGCAGCATCAACACGATTACCCACTTCACGCACTTCACGGTTGCCCACGCCCATATCGGCTTGTACGGCTTCTTTACCATCGTGATGTTCGGTGCCATCTACTACGTGATGCCACGCGTGATGTCCTGGGAATGGCCTTACCCCAAACTGATCTCCCTGCACTTCTGGCTGGTTGTGATTGGTTTCTCCATCTACGCTATTGGTCTGAGTATTGGCGGTTGGCTGCAAGGTCTGGCCATGCTTGATCCTGCCAAAGCCTTCATGGAATCGGTGTTTGTCACGATGCCTTACCTGAAGTCGCGCTCGATTGGTGGTGGTTTGATGACTCTGGGTCACCTTGTGTTTGCCTTCCACTTTGTGGCAATGGCTTTGCGCTATGGCAGCCGTCGTATTGGTCCAGCCCTGTTTCACCAGCGCTCGGCAACTCGCAATGTAGTGGAGGCATGATTTAGTCATGGAAAGCGAATACAAACTATTGGGCGGCGCCATGGTGACGCTCGCCCTGGCCACATCGGCTCTGGTCGTTGTCCCTTACCTGCAAGTTAAAAGGGTGGAGCCTTCTCCAGGCCTGAAGCCTTACACGGAAGTGCAACTGCGCGGTCGTCAGCAATACATTGATATGGGCTGTGTCTACTGTCACTCGCAGCAGCCACGTAGCCAGAACCAGGCTCCTGACTTCCAGCGTGGCTGGGGTCGTGCCTCGGTAGCAGGCGACTACTTCTACGACACGCCTCACCTGCTCGGCACCATGCGTACCGGCCCTGACCTGCTCAATATTGGTGCTCGTCAGCCTAGCGTGGACTGGCACCTGGGTCACTTGTATCAGCCTCGTGCTTATACCCCTGGCAGCAATATGCCTTCTTACCCCTTCATGTTCGAGCTCAAGGACAAGGCAGAGGAAGGCGACAAGGTTGTCAACTTGCCAGGTGATTTCGCACCGGAAGGCAAGGTGGTTGTGGCCAAGCAAGAGGCCCTGGACCTGGTTGAATACCTGTTGGCGCTGGATCGTACGTATCCCGTATCGCCAGCCAGCGTTATCAAATAAACAGGCATTGCTGAGCTAGCGCGCCCCGCAAGGCGGGGCGCCTCGGAGAATTAGAATGAGCGACAATCGTAAATATGAAGCACAGCTGCGTGAGCATTCCGATCCGGAAGAAAACGCAGCACCGATCCCTTGGGTGGTTCTGCTGATCATTGCAGGTCTGTTCCTGTGGGGCATCTACTATATTTTCAGCAGTGACCTGAGCCATGACGCAACCGTGGGCGACAACCGTATCGTTGCCGACTTCGAATTGCCAGAAGGCGCGGTAGATGGTCAGCAGCTGTTCGTAGCCCAATGTGCCGCCTGTCACCAGGCAACGGGTGCCGGTGTTCCAGGCGTGTTCCCTCCGCTGGTGGGTTCCGAATGGGTACTGCGCAAGCCTGAAGTTTTGGTCCAGATCATGCTGCACGGTATTACGGGTGAGATCACGGTCAAGGGTAATAAGTACAATGGTGCGATGCCCGAGTTCCGCGAGAAGTTCAATGACGAGGAAATGACGGCCGTTGTTAATTACCTGCGTACAGAATTGGGTGGCAATAGCGCCGATCCTGTGGACGTGGCCTTTGTCAAAGCCGAACGTGAAAAAACCGCTGATAAAACCGATCCTTGGAATGGGGACGCTGATCTGGCTCCCATGGAAGAGTAAGACTGAAATGATGGGCCAGCGATGAGACTATTTATAAGTATTCTCCTGGTCTTCGCCCTGGGTATTGGGGCACTGGCCCATTTGACGCAAGGGTTCTCCGCCCTGACAGCCGAGACGGCCCGTCGCAATGATGTTGCCGCCTCGCCGCGTTTGATCTCCGATGTCGAAGTACTGCTCCCTGCCGGGGGCAGTACCCAGCTAAGCTCTCTGCTGCAAAACGATGGTCGTATTACCATCGTCAATTTCATCTATACCCGCTGTGTCACGCTATGTCTGGCGATGGGCTCGGAGTATCAGCAACTGCAAAAAGCGATTGTGGACGAGGGCCTGCAGGACCGTATCCGCTTGCTGAGCATCAGTTTTGATCCCACCGATTCACCCGATCACCTGCGCCGCTATAGCAAAACCATGAAGGCCAACCCGGACGTCTGGCAATTTGTCACCATGATGCCTGGCGAGCAGCGTCAACGTGTGCTGGATGATTTTGGTATCGTCGTTATTCCCGCCCCTTTCGATGAGTACGAGCACAACGCAGCCTATCACGTTGTCAGTGCCGAGCCGCGCCTGGGTCGTATCGTGGATTACGGTGAGCCTATGTTGGCCCTGGCGTATGCCAAGCGCGCCCTCGAGGATCTGGACAAGAAGGGAGCGATGTAATGTCCTTAAAACGTGTCGTCGAATCCCCTAAAGTACGTCCTTATTTTGGTAGTGCCCTGGCATTGGTGGCAGCTTTGCTGTTTGCTGCCGCAGTCTTCTGGGATCGCCCTCTGACCGCCTCCATGAGTCTGCATATGCTGGTGCATATTCCCTTGTTGGTCCTGTCGGGCATTAGCTTGCAACTGGCCTTGCGCTACCAGGGGGTTGGCCGTTCGGCTGCCATGCAGTCCTTGCTGCGCCCGTATTACGCCCTGAATGAATATGGTTTGCCCGGTTTGATCATGGTCAGCTTTGCGGCGGCTTACTGGATGGTTCCCAAAGCACTGGACGATGTGCTGGTATCGCCTCCCATGGCCACTGCCAAATATATCGGCCTGGTCTTGATGGGCATGTTGTTCATGGAGTCCTGGCGCCGCGCCCATCTGGTGTTTCGTCTGTTTTTCTTTGGTAATTTCAGTTGGATGATGGCTATTGTTGGTCTGCTGTATTACGACAATCCGGTTCGGCTCTGTAATTTCTATCTACAGTCTGACCAAGAGATTGCCGGCATAGGCCTGGTTATCATGGCTTGTGTGCTGCCATTGCTTTGGCTCTTGTCTGAGAGCAAGGCAGTGATCGCCTTTTTGCGGCAATAATACCCATCCATTTTGTTTTGCAGGTGTCCTCATGAGCCATACCGTTTCCAACAGCGATACCCGTCTGTACCGACGCAACAGCTTTTTTGACCAGATTCTGAGCGAGACGAATCGGGCCCTGGAAGTATTGGGACGTTCGGCACGCGCGTCGCGCCCGAATCCCGCTGGCAAGGAAGTGTCCGAGATCACGGCTGACGAAGCCCGCCATGCTGCCGGCTTGATGCGTGTGAACCATGTGGGCGAGATTTGCGCCCAAGCCTTGTACCGCAGCCAGGCCATGCTGTGCAAGGATCCCCAGGCTACCGAGGTACTGCTGCAAGCTGCCCAGGAAGAGGTGGACCATCTGTCCTGGTGCGATGACCGTTTGCGCGAGCTGGATAGCCGCCCTAGCGTGTTCAACCCCTTGTGGTATGCCGGTTCCTTCGCGCTGGGTTTGCTCGCCAGCCGGGCAGGGGTGCCGTATAACCTTGGTTTTATGGCCGAGACAGAGCGCCAGGTTGAAGAGCATCTGGAAAGCCATCTGGAGTCCTTGCCTGCTACAGACAATCGCTCGCGTCGGATCGTAGAAAAAATGCGCGATGACGAGATTGAGCATCGTCGTACCGCCGAGAATCATGGGGCTGTGGGTTTGCCTCCACCTGTCAAAACCTTGATGCGCATGATGTCCAAAGTCATGACGACGACGGCTTATCGCCTGTAAAAGGGAGCTCTGGGCCAAATCACTTATTGATGAGTGCCGAGCCTTCATGGATGCAAGTAGCAAAACGGGTCAGTAATTGACCCGTTTTTCTTTGTAGGTTTGGAGCTTGTTTGGTGGCTTAGGGTTAACGACTAGATACCTGGAATGAGATTTGCGCTAGGAAATTGATGCATTAAAGCGACAAGATAGGCATCTAAGGGTTTTCCACAGCATTTATCTTGCATTGCACCATTTTTGTGGGTAGACTTTAGTTATTGGATGTTGAAAAGAAAGCGGGAAATAAGCAAAAGCACAAGCGTAATAACCCTTAGCTTTCTGGCTCGATACTTTATCTGGTAGCCCAACTTGCCACGATTGTCTCCTCCACCCTCCTCCTTTGGTGGATTTGCCCGAGATCTCTAGATCTCGGGTTTTTTTTTGCTCGTATCTTTTGTTTGTGAGTGTCCTGTCTTGAAGGGCCAGCATTTACGGGGCTTCTGGCCTTGTTGATGCCCGTGCGGCTCGCCGTCGCTGTTTTGGCTTCACATGAAAAAAAATACTGCACAGTCTGAATAGGAAAAGCCTTGCCCATCATTGTGGATGGACAAGGCTTTTTTTATCGCCAAGGTTGAGCGAACTTACTTCTGTGGAACCGTGGCCACATGCAGCAGGTTGGTGCGACCGCTGGTGCCAAAAGGAACACCGGCAATCATCACGATGGTGTCGCCCGCCTGGGCGAACTCATGTTGCGCTGCCATATCGGTAGCGTGGTCGATCATCTCGCCCAGATCGCTGACGTCCTCGCAAGGCACGGCATGGACACCCCAGGCCAAGGCCAGACGGCGTGCGGTTTCCACACGGGGTGTCAGTGCCAGGATAGGGGCGATGGGCCGTTCACGGCTGGCACGCAAGGCGCTAAAGCCAGTCGTGGTGTAGGCCACGTTCGTTGCCGGTTCCAGAATGCTGGCCACGCGACGCAGGGCGCAGCAGATCGCGTCTGCGGTGCTGGCTTCAGCGGTGCTGTGGTTGGCTTCCAGAATGGTGCGCCAGCTAGGATCGTTTTCGATTTCCTTGATGATGCTATCCATGATGGACACCGCTTCCAGTGGAAACTGGCCGGAGGCCGATTCGGCGGACAGCATGACGGCATCAGCACCCGAATAGATGGCGGTAGCCACGTCGGAAGCTTCAGCACGTGTAGGCACCGGCGAGGTAATCATGGATTCCAGCATCTGTGTAGCGACGACCACCGGACGGCCTGCCGCACGGGCAGTACGCACGATTTGACGCTGCAACACAGGCACGCGCTGGGGTGGGACTTCCACGCCCAGGTCGCCACGTGCCACCATCACGCCATCACACAGCTGGACAATTTCTTCCAGGTGTTCCAGCGCTTGTGGTTTTTCCAGCTTGGCCATGATCCAGGCCTTGTCGCCGATCAGCTCGCGGGCTTCACGGATGTCGCCAGGACGTTGCACAAAGGACAGCGCAACCCAATCCACGCCCAATTCCAGTCCAAACTTCAGATCGATCAGGTCTTTTTCGGTCAAGGGCGAGATAGGCAGCACCACGCCGGGTACGTTCACGCCCTTGCGGTCGGACAGCGGGCCGCCGACCATGACCGTGGTTTCTGCAAAATCCGGACCGAAGCTGTCCACACGCAGACGCAGCTTGCCGTCATCGAGCAGCAGGTCTGTCCCATCTTCCAGTGCAGCGAAGATTTCGGGGTGAGGCAGGTAGGCACGCTGGCTGGTCCCCTCAGTGGGGTCCAGATCCAGACGGAATTTCTGGCCGGTTTCCAATGTCACGCGGCCATCTTGCATTTTGCCAACGCGCAGCTTGGGCCCTTGCAGGTCCATCAGAATACCGATACTGCGACCGGTTTCCTGTTCAATCTGACGAATGGTGTGATAGCGCGCGGCATGGTCTTCATGTGTGCCGTGGCTGAAGTTCAGGCGGAACACATCAGCGCCGGCCTCGAACAGTTCACGAATGCGTTCTGGCGTAGAACTGGCAGGACCCAGGGTAGCCAGAATGCGGGAATGACGTTGACGTTTCATGGGTTGTTGTCCTTAGGGGGATCGATAGCTCAAAGAGCAGCGATACCGGCGCGGGCGATCTGAGCGTCTTCAGGTGCCTTTACGCCGGACACGCCGACTGCACCAATGACTTGACCGTCCACCACAATCGGCTCGCCGCCTTCCAGTGGCGTGATGGGCATGGACAGAGCGGCAAAGCGACCATTGTTGACCATGTCTTCAAAAACCTTGCTGGGCTTGCCACCGCCCAGCACGCATGTGTGTGCCTTGGCGGGAGCAACCTGCGCGCTCATCAAGGGAGCGCCGTCCATACGTTGCATCCAGAGCGCGTGACCGCCTGCATCGCAAATGGCGATGCTGACAGCCCAGTTGTTCTTCAGCGCTTCTTGCTCGGCAGCAGCAGCAATTTTTTTAACATCGGCCAGGGTCAGTACTTTCGTGTCTCTCATGTCCAGTCCTTTAAGAAAAGCGTTAATCGCTAGGGGTTAAAACCAGAATTGCACGGAAATCGTTGACGTTGGTCAGGGTAGGGCCCGTAACCAAAGCGTCATCCAAGGCTTCAAAGAAGCCATGACCATCATTATTGTCCAGACTGGCCCTTGGGCGTATACCTTGTTGCCAGGCACGCTCCAAAGTGTCCGGACCGCAGAAGGCTCCGGCAATTTCTTCCTGGCCATCCACACCGTCGGTATCGCCGGCCAAACCGTAGATACCGGGTGCCCCGTTCAAGGCAATGGCGGTGGACAACAGAAACTCCACATTGCGACCGCCACGGCCCTGGCCGCGCAAGGTCACGGTGGTTTCTCCGCCCGAGAGCAGCACGCAGGGGGCCTGGGCAGGCTGGCCATGCTGGGAAACGCTCAGGGCAATACCAGCCATGACTTTGCCTACATCGCGCGCTTCGCCTTCAATGCTGTCGCCCAGCAAGACGGGACGCACCCCACGGGCTTCAGCGACACGAGCTGCAGCCAGCAGGGCCAGTTGGGGTGTGGCGACCAGATGGGTGGTGACATGAGCCAGGCGTGGATCGTCAGGCTTGATGGTTTCGCCATCGCCGCTCTCCAGCAGGGCGCGGGCTGCGGCAGGAATTTCGATGCCGTAGCGGGTAATGATTTCCAGCGCTTGCTCGCATGTGGTGGGATCTGCCACCGTGGGGCCAGAAGCGATGTCCATGGGCTTGTCGCCGGGAACATCGGAAATCAGCAGGTTCAGGACGCGGGCGGGGGCACAAGCCGCTGCCAGACGGCCACCTTTGATGGCAGACAAGTGGCGGCGTACCGTGTTCATCTCACCAATTGAAGCGCCCGATTTGAGCAGCGCTTTGTTGATGGCTTGCTTGTCCGCCAGGGTGATGCCTTCTCCGGCCAAAGGCAGCAGAGACGAGCCGCCACCGGAAATCAGGCAAATAACCAGATCGTCTTCGTTCAGATCGCTGACCGTGCGCAAAATTTCGCGGGCCGCGTCTTCACCGGCCTGGTCCGGCACGGGGTGAGAGGCCTCCAGAATCTTGATGTGATCACAAGGCACGCCGTAGCCATAGCGGGTGACGACAACACCGCTGATGGGGCCTTTGTCCCAGTGACGCTCCAGTGCCTGGGCCATCGCTGCCGATGCTTTGCCAGCACCGATCACAATGGTGCGGCCTTTGGGAGCATCGGGCAGATAAGGCGGGATGCAATGTTCAGGCTGAGCCGCGTTGACGGCAGCTTGAAACATTTTGCTGAGTAAGTCTTGTGGCTCGATCTTCATGGGTCAATCCTAATGCAGAGTGACGGCAACAAACCATCTTACTGCGCTACAACACGCCTTCACCTCCCCGCTTTGACTTGCAGCCTTCGAGAAAGATTGTGCTGTCTGGGGGGCTTGGCGGTAAAAAAAAGCGGGCCGCAGCCCGCTTGCTGGATGCCCCGACCGTGGTGGCTTGATGCATGGAAGAAACCAGCCCGGACAGGAGCATCCTTGAACCGATCTTATTGACCAATCTCGTAGTTGGCCATGATTTCCAGGGCACGGACCATGGCGGAGTGGTCTTGTGCTGCGCCACCGTGGGCGGCGCAGGTGTTGAACAGTTCCTGTGCCGTTGCGGTGTTGGGCAGGGCCACGCCCAGCTGACGTGCCGTGGTCAGGGCCAGGTTCAAGTCTTTCTGGTGCAGTTCGATGCGGAAGCCTGGATCAAACGTGCGCTTGACCATGCGCTCACCGTGAACTTCCAGAATACGGGAGTTTGCGAAACCGCCCATCAGCGCTTCACGAACCTTGCCTGCATCGGCACCGGCCTTGGAGGCCAGCAACAGGGCTTCGCCCACGGCTTCAATGGTCAAGGCCACGATGATCTGGTTGGCCACTTTGGTGATCTGGCCGTCGCCGTAGCTGCCGACCAGGGTGATGTTCTTGCCCATCAGTTCAAACAGGGGCTTGACCTTGTCGAAGGCCTCCTGCTTGCCGCCGACCATGATGGTCAGCGAGCCAGCCTTGGCACCGACTTCGCCACCGGACACAGGAGCGTCCAGGTATTCGCAGCCCAGCTTGACGATGCGCTCGGCAAAGTCTTTCGTGGCCACGGGGGAGATGGAGCTCATGTCCACCACGATCTTGCCAGCGGTCAGACCGGCGGCAATGCCGTCTTCGCCAAACAGCGCATCTTCCACGTGCGGGGTGTCGGGCACCATCGTGATGATGATGTCAGCCTGACGGGTTACTTCGGTGCCGTTGGCGCAAACGGTGGCGCCAGCTTCTTTCACGCTTTTGGGGAAGTCGCCACGGGTGTAGGCAAACAGCTCATGACCACCTTTGATCAGGTTGACGGCCATGGGTGCGCCCATGATGCCCAAACCAATAAAACCGATTTTAGCCATTGTGTAATCTCCTAATAATTATCTGCAGGTATTCGACGATCAGGCAGTGACTTCAGTCAGTTCAGTCATCCAGCCCAGGCCATCCTTGGTCACGCCGGCGGGCTTGTACTCGCCGCCGATCCAGCCCTGGTAGCCAATGCTGTCGATGTACTTGAACAGCCAGGCGTAGTTGATCTCGCCTGTGCCCGGTTCGTTGCGGCCTGGGTTATCCGCGATCTGGATGTGTGCAATCTTGTCCAGGTGCTTTTTCATGGTGGCAGCCAGCTCGCCTTCCATGCGCTGGGCGTGGTAGACGTCGTACTGGATGAACAGATTGTCCGAACCCACGTCCTGCAACAGCGCCGCGGCCTGTTCGGTACGGTTCAGGTAGAAACCTGGAATGTCGAAGGTATTGATGGGTTCAACCAGCAGGCGCAGGCCGGCGTCTTTCAACTTGGCGGCAGCAAACTGCAGATTGCTGACCAAGGTCTTGTGAGCCAGTTCGCGGTCTGCACCTTCGGCCAGCTTGCCAGCCAGGCAGTTGACTTGCTTGCAGCCCAGCGCGGTGGCGTATTCAATGGCACGGCCTACGCCGTCCTGGAATTCACCCACGCGCTCGGGCAGGATTGCAATGCCGCGCTCGCCGCCGTCCCAGTCGCCCGCAGGCAGGTTGTGCAACACTTGGGTCAAACCGTGTTGTTGCAGTTTGTCAGCCAGCTGCTGTTTGTCGTAGGCGTAGGGGAACAGGTACTCCACTCCCTTGAAACCAGCTTCGGCCGCTGCCTGGAAGCGATCCAGGAAGTCGTGCTCGTTAAACAGCATGGTCAGGTTGGCGGCAAATTTTGGCATAGTGCTACTCCGTTTTTTAAATCAGCAATCAGTCCATCAGCGAGATGGCGGTGGGGGCGTCAATACCCGCTTCGGCCAGGGACTCGAATTCCGTCACATTGTGCAGTTCGGTACCCATGGCAATGTTGGTGACGCGCTCCAGGATCAGTTCTATCACAACCGGCACGCTGAACTCTTTCATCCATGCGCGAGCCTGTTCAATGGCGGGCTGGATGTCTTCGGGTTTGTGTACGCGGATGGCCTTGCAACCCAGACCTTCCACCACGGTGATGTGATCCACACCATAACCTTCGGTTTCAGGGGCGTTGATGTTGTCAAAGGCCAGTTGTACACAATAGTCCATCTCGAAGCCGCGCTGTGCCTGACGGATCAGACCCAGGTAGGCGTTGTTGACCAGAATGTGCAGGTAAGGCAGCTTGAATTGTGCGCCTACGGCCAGCTCTTCAATCATGAACTGGAAGTCGTAGTCGCCCGAAATGGCCACCACTTCACGACCTGGGTCAGCGGCGACCACACCCAGGGCGGCGGGAATGGTCCAGCCCAATGGGCCTGCCTGACCGCAGTTGATCCAGTGACGTGGTTTGTACACGTGCAGGAACTGGGCGGCAGCAATCTGCGACAGACCAATGGTGCTGACGTAGGTGGTCGAAGGACCAAAGGCGCGGTTCATTTCTTCGTAAACGCGCTGAGGCTTCAGGGGTACGTTGTCGAAATTGGTCTTGCGCTGCAAGGTGGCCTTGCGCTTCTGGCAGTCGGCTACCCAGGCGGCGCGGTCGCGCAGCTTGCCAGCAGCCTTGTATTCCTTGGCGACTTCAATGAACAGTTTCAATGCAGCGCCAGCGTCCGAGGCAATGCCCAGATCAGGGCCAAATACGCGGCCGATCTGTGTAGGCTCGATGTCCACGTGCACGAACTTGCGGCCTTCGGTGTAGACGTCTACGGAACCGGTGTGGCGGTTGGCCCAGCGGTTACCGATACCGAATACAAAGTCCGATGCCAGCAAGGTCTGGTTGCCGTAGCGGTGCGAGGTTTGCAGGCCAACCATGCCAGCCATCAATGGGTGATCGTCGGCCACAGTACCCCAGCCCATCAGAGTCGGGATAACGGGTACGTTGACCAGCTCGGCAAATTCCTGCAGCAGCTCGGATGCGTTGGCGTTGATGACGCCGCCACCGGATACGATCAGCGGACGCTCGGAAGCGTTCAGCAGTTCGATGGCTTTTTCAGCCTGGGCACGGGTGGCAGCAGGCTTGTAGGCTTCCAGCGGGGAGTAGGTATCCAGATCAAATTCGATCTCGGCCATCTGCACGTCGATAGGCATATCGATCAGCACAGGACCAGGACGGCCAGAGCGCATGATGTGGAAAGCCTGCTGGAACACGCGCGGGATCAGATCGGGTTCGCGCACGGTGACGGCCCACTTAGTCACGGGCTTGGCAATGGATTCAATGTCCACAGCCTGGAAGTCTTCCTTGTACAGGCGGGCACGAGGGGCCTGGCCGGTAATGCACAGAATTGGGATCGAGTCAGCCGATGCGGAGTACAGGCCGGTGATCATGTCTGTGCCAGCGGGGCCGGAAGTACCGATACATACGCCGATATTGCCGGGATTGGCACGGGTAAAACCTTCGGCCATGTGGGAAGCGCCTTCCACGTGGCGGGCGAGAATGTGATCAAAGCCACCTTCCTTACGCAGTGCGGAGTAGAAGGGGTTGATTGCGGCGCCAGGCACGCCAAATACGGTGCTCACGCCTTCTTTACGTAAAATCGCGGCGGCGGCGTCCACTGCTCTCATTCGAGCCATTGATATCTCCTAGATCATCGTTTGACGAAATTCACAACTCGATAATAAGGAGTGATAGCCCTGCCTAGAAATGGTGGTACGATTGTTTCTATCGATACTTGGAGTATTGAATGAGCCGTTATACCGAAATTCGAAGTTTTGCGCTGGTCGCTGAAAAAGGCAGTTTTGCGGCTGCGTCCGTGATCGAAGGCGTTACCCCGGTGGTGATGGGTAGGCGCCTGGATGCCTTGGAGCAGAGACTGGGGGTGCGTTTGATGCACCGGTCCACGCGCGGGCTGACTTTGACTGATCTGGGCGAGCAGTTTCTGGAGCAGTGCAAACAAATTCTGAAGGACTTTGAAGAGGCTGAAGCCAGCATCAGCGCCCAGCGTAAAGTGGTGCGCGGGCACCTGGTGGTATCGGCTCCGGCTGCCTTTGGGCGCCGTCATGTGGCACCGCATGCCTTGTCCTTCAAGAAGCGTTACCCCGAGCTGAAGCTGTCTTTCAACTTCACCGACAGCGTGGTGGATCTGGTGCGCGAAGGTTATGACATGGCCTTGCGCATTGGCGAGGTCACCGACCCCAACTACGTGGCGGTACGTCTGTATCCGAACCGGCGTGTGGTGTGTGGTACGCCCGAGTATTTCGAGCGTCACGGGGTGCCGCGCGTACCGGAAGATCTGGCTCGTCATAACTGCCTGGCGTTCAATTTGCAGGGTGGGCAGCAACGCGGTTGGACCTTCTTGCGGGATGGTCGTCCTTTGGCGGTACGGGTTGATGGTGATCTGGATTGCAATGACGGTGAATTGCTTTTTAACTGGGTCAAGCAGGGCTGGGGGATAGGTTGGCGCTCCACCTGGGAAATTCAGCCAGAGCTCAAGCGGGGCGAGCTGGTGACGGTGCTGAACGAGTTCGAGATTCCCAGTTATGACATTCAGGCGGTGTATCAGCAGCAGCGCTATCTGCCGGCCAAAGTGCGGCGCTTTATTGATTATTTGCGTGCCATCTACAACACGCCGGGTTACTGGGACGGTGAGGTGCAGTTCTAGGATTTTTACGCTTTGGAATGAAAAAACCGCTTCGAAAAGCGGTTTTTTTGCTGCGTACGACTTAGAAATGCCATTCCAGCTGTACGGTTGGAGCGCTGGTTTTGATACCGGGTTTCAGGCTGCCGTCTGCCTTGTAGCGGTTACCGAACTTGTTGTACCAGTACTCGTAGCCAATCCCCACCCACAAGGTGTTCTTCTTGTCGAAGGCCACTTTACCCACGTCGGCCATCAGGGATGTACGGACCAATACTTCAGACTTGGTGCTGATGCCCGCGTAGTCATCACCTTTGGGGCCGGCGTAGTTGGCAAAGCCCTGGAACTTCAAAGGCACTGAACCCACATCAAAGGGCAGATTCCAGTTCAGGCTGGCTAAAAACTGGGTGTCGAAAGAGCGGCGGCTGTCCGGGCAGGCGGGAGCACCCAGACCGCAGTGGTTCCACTCCTTACCCACCATCAGGCTCAGGTCAACAAAGCCTCGGGGTACATCGAATTTGAAGGTTGGGCCCAGTACCAGCAGGCGTTTGCGCGGTGCAAAGGCGGTGTTTTTGGTGTTCAGGTCAAAGCCCGCTGTGATGGCCACATCTTTTACGGGGCCGAAGCTCAGATCCTTGTCGAATACCTTGCCCATGGAGAGCTGGTGACGATAGGTGGCGTAGAACTCGGTGGCGCCATTGCTGCCATTCCCGTTGGAGGGATCGTAGCGGTCCGACTGCAGGATATCCAGGTTGAAGAAGTTCTGGCCCAGGCTGTAGCCGTTGACGTGTGTCAGGCTCAGGATGTGCTTCTGAATAGTCCGATCGTTCATCGGCTCGGTGTACTGCGTGCTGAAGCGGTAGCCTAAAAAGGTGTCGCTCCAGTCAGCTGCCAAGGCGGGGCTGGACAGCAGGGCGGCGGCCAGCGGGGCGCATGCCCAGCGAGCAGGGTGTAGCTTTTTCATGGTGTCTCCTCTTTGTTTGAGCACAAGCAGGTCCCTGGGATCTGATGTCCCTTATGGCCTGCGGCCTTAGTTTTCTTTGAGTGGGTGTTACTGACCTTGCTTAGATTAATTATGGGCAGTCGATACTTTTATGAAGGTACTGCGGAAATTTGAACAGCCGCCCATTTCAGGCAGGACGGCTGTTCAAAAAGGGGCTTAGCCGTTTTGCGAGGCCAGGTGATTGCCGCTGTCTTCAGTCGCTTTTTGAGCAGCGGCCTGTTTGCGGGCCTGGGTAGCAGCGGTGGATTCAACGGTGTGGCCTTGGTCGGCGTATTTTTCCATGCCGTTGAAAAACAGGTTCAATAAGATGGCAGATACGGCAGCCAGCAAGATTCCGCTATGCAGCAAGGGAGCCAGAGCAGGGGGCATCTTGTCCAGCAGGTGCTCGGCAACCAGGGGAATCATGCCAAAGCCCAGGCTGATGGCCACGATATAGGGGTTGTAAGGGTTGCGGTTCAGGTTGGCCGACATCAGGATCTTGATGCCGGTAGCGGCCACCATGCCGAACATCACAATGCCAGCACCGCCCAGAACGTAGTTGGGGATGGAGGCCACAATGAAAGCCATTTTGGGGAACAGGCCCAGCATGATCAGGAAGGCACCACCCATGACACATACCCAGCGGCTGCGCACGCCGGTCACGCTGACCAGGCCCACGTTTTGCGAGAACGAGCTGTGCGGGAAGGTGTTCATGATGCCGCCCACCAGGGTACCCAGACCGTCGGTACGCAGACCGCGCACCAGCGCTTCTCGGTCGGTAGGACGGCCGCAGATGGAGCCCAATGCCAGGAACATGCCCAGAGACTCAACCATGATCACCACCATGATCAGGGACAGGACTGCCGCTGCGCCCAGCAGGGCCCAGCTAAAAGTAGGCACGCCAAAGTGGAATGGAGTCACCACCGCAAACCAGCTGGTCTGATCCAGACCTTCAAAGGTGATGCGACCCATGGCCAAAGAGACAAAGAAACCGACCAGCAGGCCAATCAGCACTGCCACGTTTGCCAGGAAACCGCGTGCAAACTTGGTGATCAGCAGGATCACAGTCAGCACCATCAAGGCAATGCCCAGGTTTTCCAGCGAGCCGTATTCGGGGTTGGGGATGGACAGGCCGGTGGCGGCGTCAGTAATAGTAGGGGAGCCGCCGCCGATCCAGTTCAGACCCACGCGCATCAGCGTCACGCCAATCACGGTAATGATGATGCCGGTCACGACCGGGGGGAACAGGCCCATCAGACGGCTAAATACCGGAGCAATCAGAATACTGAAGATACCGGCCAGGATGGTGGCGCCAAAAATACCGGGCAGGCCCAGTTGTGGATCCAGGCCAATGGCGATCATGGGGCTGACCGCTGCAAAGGATACGCCCATCATGACGGGCAGTTTGATGCCGAACATACCCAGGCCACGAGCCTGGATGATGGTGATCAGGCCACAGCACAGCAGGTCGGCATTAATCAGGAATGCGATCTGTTCCTTGGACAGGCCCAAGGCCGCACCAATGATCAGGGGGACAGCAACTGCGCCCGCGTACATCACCATGACGTGTTGCAAACCAAGGGTTGCCAGGCGCCCCGTTGGTAGGCGTTCGTCTACACCGTCACAAGCAGCAGGTGTGGACACTTCTGGGTTGGCGGACATCCGGGTCTCCTTATTAATACGTTATGCGCAGCCGATGCCTGGGCCGCGTAAGCATAAAGTTATCGGATGGGCCCTATCACTGGAAGGCAGTACGGCTTGATAAGTAGAATACGTAAAAGCGTATGGCAGGCTGATGCTGACAGGGGGGAAAGGATATATGCCCTGTAGATGGGGCCTGTGTTCAGGCCACGCCCTAGCAGATTCCTGCTTTTTTCATGCATTTTTCAGCGCTAGGGGTATTGCCCACCTAGTCCATCCTGAAAATCTATGTTAATAGCCTCCAAACTACTGTTTGATTTACGTTTGAAGAGCCGTTAAGGTGCTGAAAGATATAAAAAAAGCGGCCCTGTGGCCGCTTTTTCATGGGTCTGATTTACTTGTCCGACCACAGGACGCCGGCCGTGGCCCAGTCCTCGCGTTTGACATCGGTAAAGACCACATCGACGGCCTCCGGGGTACAGCCAAGCACGCGACAGGCTTCTTTAGTCAGGGCCTGGGCGAGCTCACGCTTGATTTCCACGGGACGGCCGTCGAATAGTTGTACGTTAATAGAAGGCATAAAAGCTCCGTAGGGGTGGAAAGGGTCTTAGCGGCAAAAATCCGGCTCGCTCTGATAGAGCTTGCGCAGCAAGGCTGGCCATTCTAACAAGCCCTCTGGCTCATCCCCGGGTAAAAGCTGGCGATGTGTCAAATCCAGCACATCCGTCGGGGGCAGGTGCAGTTGCGGGCTGGCAGCCATGGCCGAGAGCTGAATGCGACAGGCGCGCTCCAAGGCATCCATCAGGACATAAGCTTCGGCAACAGTGCGGCCACAGGTCAGGGCACCGTGATTGCGCAAGAGCAGGGCGGGATAGGAGCCTAATTGCTTGAGCAGGGCCTCTTGCTCCTGGGGCGGGAAGGCCAGACCGGCATAGTCGTGATAGCCAATATCCTGCCAGAACCGCATGGCGTGTTGCGATAGAGGCAGCAGTCCACAGGACAGAGCCGAGACGGCAATCGAGGCATCTGTATGTAAGTGGATGACACAGTGTGCATCCGCTCGGGCGCGGTGAACGGCTCCGTGAATGGCAAAACCGCTGGGGTTGGCACGACGGCCTGTGCCGTCCACAACCTGGCCCTGGGTATCAATCAAGAGCAGATTGGAAGCGCAGATTTCATCAAAGCGCAAACCGAAGGGATTGATCAGGAAAGTGTCGTCGTGGCCGGGCAGGCGCAGGGAGATATGGGTGTAGATGATATCGTCCCAGCCCTGGCGGGCCGCCAGCCGGTAGGCGGCGGCCAGATTGACACGGGCGCGCCAGTGCTCAGGATCAATATCGGCCGGACGATGGGCGTAAATGGCCGCTATGTCCGGCGTGATGGGACAGGACTGGCTCACGCTGCTGTGGTTTCCAGTTCAGCAATGATGGCTTTTTCTTCCAGCTGAATCACATCGCAGTTGTCGCCGGGACCTTTGCGGTCAATCACGATGAAGTCGGCCACTTGATTCAGTGCCATCAAGGGGTGGTGCCAAACGCCAGTTGCGTAGTTCACGCCCTGGTCGCCACGGGCCAGGAACAGGCGTAGATCGCTTGCCTTGGGAGTCGGGCCAGCAGGGGCCACAATCACCAGATACGGTTGGCCGGACTGCGGAATGAAGGCCTGGCTACCTTTGGGGTGGCGTTCCATCATTTCCACGGTAAAGGGCAAGGTGCGTGGCTGACCACGGAAAATGGACACAATCGCCTGACCGTCTGCACCCGGCTCGATCTTGGCCAGGTCGTGGTAGCGCTCGGTATTGCCTTCATTGATGGTGAAGTGCTGAACCGTGTCGGAGGCCTCGATGACATCACCAAAGGGGGCGAAGGCTTCGGCTGTCAGGGTTTCCAACTTCAATGTGATTGTCATGGCAGAGGTCCTTGGTAGGGCAGACCCGCGTGGGGCTGAAAGCAGCCGCGCCACGAAGGGTCAGAGGAAACAAAGGGCAGCGTGCCCGCAGGCTGGCGCTACCCCGTGAACTGGATGGGTCAACAAGACCCGGCAGGCAGCAAAATCAGCCCAGCAGCGCATCCAGACGGAAACGGGCAATCTTGCCGATTTCAGTCAGACAAGCTTGAAACTCGGTTTCAGCACTGTTGTTCAGACGAGCTTCTACTGTATCCATGATTTGGTAACGGCTCAAACCCTTGACGGCAATCACGAAGGGAAAACCGAAGCGCTCACGGTATTGGGCGTTCAGGCCACGCAGACGGGCCAGCTCTTCGGCCGAACACTGATCCAGGCCGGCGCCACGTTGTTCGCCTGTCGATGCGGTGGTCAGGGTCCCTTGCTCGGCTTCTTTACCAGCCAGCTCGGGGTGAGCACAGATCAGGTTCTTCTGTTCTTCGTGCGATGCTTCTTGGACCACTTGCACCATGCAGGCGTGCAACTGATCCACGCTTTCAAAGGGACGCTGGTTCCAGCTACGCTCAGGGACCCAGGGGGAATGTTCAAAAATACCTTCGAGCTTTTCCACGAATTGGCTCTGATCCAGGCTGGAGAGTTCGGTGAGCGCCTGTGTGGTGGTAAGGGTTTGAGTAGTCATGTGTCAGTCCGATTATCTAAGCGTAAATAGTGCGAGCCGAGGCGGCTCCAGGACCAGGCCTGGAGGCCGTTTTATCAAGGGTAGTGGGTGGGCGTTTACACGGTATGTTTGATTTATTCAAACCCTTATAAACCACCGCCTGTGGGCTATGATTTTCTTATATGGGACCAGTTTAAGTTTTCTGTTTATAAATAAAATAGAATTAGGCGTATAAATGATATATGCCATCTCGTATTGTGCATGTATGTCATTATCATGCTGGAAAAAAGCGTAAGAAGGAGAGAATAAGATGGCCGCCCGACGTGGGGATAACCCGCTTGATACCTATCTCTTGAGGGTATTTTGCTTACTCGTTACCGAGCGCAGCGTCTCGCGTACCGCGTTCAAAATGAACCAGTCGCAGCCTGCTATCAGTGCGGCCTTACGACGCTTGCGTGACATTATTGGCGATCCTTTGCTGGTCCGCGAAAAAGGGGGCATGGTGCCTACCGAGCGCGCCATTGGCCTGCTGGCCCACGCTAAAGGAGCCCTGGCCGAGATCGACTGTATGGTTAATGCGCCCGACAGTTTCGACCCTCAGGTAAGTCGCAGTGAGTTTCATATCGGAGCGCCAGATTATCTGGCGCCTGTCTTTATTGGCGGAGTGGTCGAGCGCATGCGTCGCGAGGCACCGGGGGCACGCTTGAATCTGCATTCTCTGGATGCCAGCTTTGATTTTGAGCGTTCTTTGGCGGAAGGCGACCTGGATATGGTTATTGGGAACTGGCCCGAACCGCCCGATCGCATGCACCTGTCCGTGCTGCTGGAAGATCAGATTGTCTGCCTGGTAGCGGCAACGCACCCCTTGGCTCGCAAGGGGTTGACCATGGATGATTACGTGCGGGCGCGCCATGTGGTGCCCATGCCGTATTCCATCAACCAGCGCGGTGTCATCGATACGACCTTGGCGACTCTGCGTATTCAGCGTGATGAAAGCGTGGCGGTGCAGTCCTTTTCGGCAGCACCGTATTTGCTACAGAATACAGACCTGATTTTTACGACTTCGCGTCATTTCGCCGAGTTTTATTGTCGACTATTGCCCCTGGCGATTCTGGAGGCCCCGCTGGAGTTTCCGCCCATGCGCTTTTATCAGCTCTGGCATGAACGTAACCGGCATTCGCCCAGCCATCGCTGGTTACGGCGACTCCTGACCGAGTGCGGTAATCAGCTGGCCTCGACAGAACCGTTGCCGCAACCCGATTCCTGAGCCCCAATCCCGCAAAATACTTGCTTTCGGGCTCGCGCTCGGGCAAATTAGCGAGCTACTCCTGCCTACACGAAAGTGATACGGGACTTGACGGAAATTGTTGCATTTAATGCGACTGGTCACGGACACAAGCCGGAAGGCAGGTTGATAATGTGTAGTTCCTAACCTAGCAGGTGTTTTGCGGTGTCTTTACCTCAGATGGGGGAGTCTCTTACCTGGTTGTATATCTGTGTCGTGGCTTTTATGGTCGGCGGGCTGATCGTGGCCTCCGAACGTTGGCATGGCCGTCTGACCGGGGACAGCGACCTTAGTAAACCCCAAGCGTCCCATTCTCGTCCTACCCCGCGTGTGGGTGGTCTGGCCGTGGTGGCAGGCAGTTTGGCTGGCTTGCTGGTCCTTGGACCCAGCAATATGACACTGACCTGGCTGTGGCCGGTCTTGTTTCTGGCTGCCATGCCGGTATTTGTGGCGGGCCTGGTCGAGGACATCACCAAGGACGTAGGTTCCCTGAAACGCTTGCTGGCCGCTTTCCTGTCGGCCGCGATTGCCTGGTGGTTGCTGGGTGGTGTGTCGCGTGTTGGGGTGAGCTGGGCTGATTGGGTTCTGGGTTTCTGGCCCATTTCGCTGCTCTTTACCATGATTGCGGTAGGCGGCTGTACCCATGCCCTGAATATTATTGACGGTATGAATGGCCTGGCCGGCATGATCGCCACCTTGATGGCGCTGTCCCTGGCTCTGGTGGCCTTGCAGGTGCAGGACATTCCGATTTTCCTGATTGCCGCCTCGCTGGCCTCGGCCACCTTGGGCTTTCTGGTATGGAACTTTCCTTTTGGACGGGTCTTTCTGGGGGATGGGGGCGCATATTTCCTGGGCTTCATGCTGGCTGAACTGGCTGTGCAACTGGTGGTGCGCAACCCCAGTGTGTCGCCGTTTTACGCCTTGGCCGTGCTGTTTTACCCTGTTTTTGAAACCATGTTTTCGATCTGGCGTCGCCGTTTCAAACGCGGTGTGCCTGTGGATCAGCCGGACGCGCTGCACCTGCATCAACTGGTGTTCCGTCGTCTGGTGCGTTCCACGTTCAGTCGTGACAGTGGCGGAGCCTTGCCCGCGTTTTGTAATGCCATGACCTCGCCTTACCTGTGGGTACTGGCCCTGATCGGTTTGGTACCAGCCACGATCTGGTGGGACAATACTTGGGCTTTGTGTGCCAGCATGCTGGCCTTCTCACTGGTTTATATCTGGCTCTATTCCCGTCTGGTTTCGTGGCGTCGCCCTTCCTGGCTGCTGCTACCCTCGGTACGGCGGCGGATAGATCGGGACTGATACTGTCAGGCGTTCGAGATTATTCCTTGCGCATAGCGCTAACTGGAGAATGAAGTTGCAACTTGAGAATGTGAAACTGGCCGTCATCGGCTTGGGATATGTCGGTTTGCCTTTGGCTGTAGAGTTTGGCAAAAAGCGTTCCGTTATTGGTTTTGACATTAACGCGCGTCGTGTCGCCGAACTCAAGGAAGGGGTAGACCGCACGTTGGAGGTCGAGAGCGAAGAACTGGCCCAGGCCAGTGGCTTGAGCTACTCCTGCGAGGCCGATGAACTGGCCCAGGCCAATGTGTTCATTGTGACGGTGCCCACGCCTATCGATGAATTCAAGCAGCCTGATCTGACTCCTCTGGTCCGCGCTTCCGAGACCATCGGTAAAGTGCTCAAGCGTGGTGACATCGTGGTTTACGAGTCCACGGTTTACCCCGGTGCGACCGAAGAAGTGTGTGTGCCTGTGCTGGAGCAAGTGTCGGGACTGCGCTTTAACGAAGATTTCTACGCGGGGTACAGTCCGGAGCGTATCAATCCAGGCGACAAGGAACACCGCGTCTCCACAATCAAGAAAGTCACTTCCGGCTCGACCCCTGAAGTCGCTGAATTGGTCGACGCCTTGTACCGCGAGATCATTGTGGTGGGTACCTTCAAGGCTAGCTCCATTCGTGTGGCAGAAGCGGCCAAGGTGATTGAGAACACCCAGCGCGACGTGAATATCGCCCTGATCAACGAATTGGCTCTGATCTTCAACCGTCTGGGCATCGATACCCTGGACGTGCTGGAAGCGGCGGGCACCAAGTGGAACTTCCTGCCTTTCCGTCCTGGTCTGGTGGGTGGTCACTGCATTGGCGTGGACCCGTACTACCTGACCCACAAGGCGCAAGCCATTGGCTACCACCCCGAGATCATTCTGGCTGGCCGCCGTCTGAACGACTCCATGGGCGGCTATGTGGCCTCCCAACTGGTTAAAGCCATGACCAAGCGCCGCATTCAGGTGCAAGGTTCGCGCGTCTTGTTGCTGGGTCTGGCCTTTAAAGAAAACTGCCCGGACCTGCGTAACACCCGTATTGTCGATATCGTGCATGAACTCAAGCAATACGATGTTCACGTAGATGTATACGATCCATGGGTTGACCCTAAAGAAGCGCAACATGAATACGGTATTACTCCGGTCGAGACTCCTAAAGCGGGTGAGTACGACGGGGTGATCGTGGCTGTAGCCCACAAGCAGTTCAAGGAACTGGGTGTGGAAGGTGTGCGCCAATGGGGCAAGCCCGAGCATGTGCTCTACGACTTGAAGTATGTGTTTGATCGCGAACAATCCGATCTGCGTCTTTAATTTTGGAAAGCATTATGAGCGCTGCATTTGAACAGGCGAGCCAGCAACTGCGTAATCAGCCTAAAACCTGGCTGGTTACGGGTTGTGCCGGCTTTATCGGTTCCAACCTGCTGGAAGCCCTGCTGAAAATGGATCAGCAGGTGGTAGGTCTGGATAACTTTGCAACCGGCCATCAATACAATCTGGACGAAGTGCGCGATCAGGTTGGTGCCGAGCGCTGGGCTCGTTTTCGCTTTATTGAAGGCGATATCCGCAATCTGGATACCTGTCGCGAAGCTGTTAAAGGCGTGGACTATGTGCTGCACCAGGCCGCTTTGGGGTCGGTGCCTCGTTCCTTGAACGATCCGCTGACTTCCAATGAGGTCAACGTGAACGGCGCCTTGAACGTGATGGTGGCTGCGCGTGACGAACAGGTTAAAGCCTTTGTTTATGCGGCTTCCAGTTCCACCTATGGCGACCATCCCGGTTTGCCCAAGGTGGAGGATACGATTGGTCGTCCACTGTCTCCCTACGCCGTCACCAAGTTCGTGAACGAGCTGTATGCGGACGTGTTTGCCCGTGCCTATGGCTTTTCCAGCGTGGGCCTGCGTTACTTCAATGTATTTGGCAAACGTCAGGACCCCAATGGTGCTTACGCTGCGGTGATCCCCAAATGGGTATCGGCCATGATCCAGAACCAGGATGTGCAAATCAATGGGGATGGCCAAACCAGCCGCGATTTCTGCTTTATCGACAACGTTATTCAGATGAATATCCTGGCCGCCGTGCAGCAAAAACCTGCTGTGGCCGAAGTCTATAACGTGGCCGTCAATGCTCGCACCAGTTTGAACGAGCTGTTCGAGCACTTGAAGCAGACCTTGAGTGCAAATGGTGTGAACTACACCAAACAGCCCATCTATGCGGACTTCCGCGCGGGCGATGTGCTGCACTCTCAAGCCGATATCACTAAGGCTCGCACCCAATTGGGTTACGAGCCGACTCACACGATTTTGCAGGGCCTGAATACAGCTATGCCCTGGTACGTGGCGTTTCTGAGTTGATTTGGGCCAGCCTGAAAGCACGTCTGTCTAGTTTGCATGACGACCACCGTCGCATCGCCCTGGGGGCGATGCGGGTGGCGTTTTTTCTGTTGCTGGGCAAGGCAGCGGGCGCTTTCAAAGAAATGGCGGTGGCTTATCGCTACGGTGTGAGCGATGTAGTCGATGCCTATCAGTTCACGATGGTCATGGCCAATTGGCTGCCAGTGACAATCGTTGGCTCCATGTCCGTTGTGCTGATTCCCGTTCTGGTGCGCTTGCATCGTCTGGAACCGGCAGCGCGCAGCCGTTTTCTGGGTGAACTCAAGGCCTGGTGCATTGTGCTGGGCTGCGTGCTGGGTGCATTGATCTGGATTAGCTGGCCCTGGGTGCTGCAATGGACGGGACAGGGTTTAAGCCCTGCAGTCCATGAAATGAGCCAGGAACTGCTGTTTGCCTTTGCGCCAGCGGCGGTTCTGACCCTGATGATTGGCCTGAGTGCCGCCCGTTTGCGGGCGCATGAGCGTCATATCAACACCTTGCTGGAAAGTGTTCCTGCCTTTGTCATCCTGATCTGGGTGCTGGCCGCAGGCGCCAATGCTGGCATTGGCCCCTTGTTGTGGGGCACCTTGCTGGGCATGACTATCCAGGCCGTGTGGCTGATGATTCTGGCTTCTCGGGCTGATCAGATCTGGGCTCGTCCCACGATCAGCTTGCGTGCCGAACAGTGGCCAGATTTGCTCAAGGCCGCCACCATCATGCTGGTGGGGCAGGTTGCCATGAGCTTTGTCGGCCCTATCGACCAATATACGGCGGCCAATCTGGGCGCGAATGCCAACGCGACCTTGGGTTATGCCACGCGCTTGCTGGCCCTGGTTCTAGGTGTGGGGGCGGCCTCTGTAGGCCGTGCTGCCTTGCCTGTGCTGGCTGATATTCAAAGCCGGGGCGATAACGCCCGTGCTCGTTCCATGGCCTTGAAATGGTCGGTCATGATGTTGGCGGCTGGTGGAGTAGCGGCGGCCATCGGCGTCCTGCTGGCTCCTTGGGGCGTGGCACTGCTGTTTGAGCGTGGCGCGTTTACCGCGCAGGATACGGCCACCGTCGCCCAGGTTTTTAGCTGGGGACTGGTGCAACTACCTTTTTATTTTGGGGTGCTGATTCTGGTGCAGCTATTGGCCAGTCAGAACCGTTATAAATCCATGGCAATTATTGCCGTGATCAATTTTTTGGTGAAAGCGGCCCTGAACCCGATTCTGGCGGCGCGCATGGGCCCGTCGGGCATCATGCTGGCGACCAGCCTGATGTATGCGGCTTCTTTCACTTGTTATTTCATCTTGGCCTTGAGGCCAGCCAGTGCCTTCGCATCTGGTTCGCAGGAATAGGAAAACGTGCACAGTCATTCGGGAGTTCGCCCTCATATCATGCTGCTTATCCACTCTTTGGGTGGGGGCGGGGCAGAACGTGTCGCCGTCGATTTAAGCGCAGCCTGGGTGGCGCGCGGCTATCGAGTGTCTCTGGTGACGCAGGCCGGCCGTGACAAAGACGCGTATACCGTAGCAGAGGGCGTAGAGCGCCACGTGCTGGGAACGGCAGGCAGCAGTCGTGGCCGCCTGGATGCCTTGTGGAAGAACTGGCGGCGCGTGAGCCGGGTGCGATCCCTGATACGCAAGACCAAACCCGATGTGGTTCTGGGCATGATGACCACTTCCTCGGTACTGGCCATTTCTGCCGCCAAGGGCTTGCCCTGCAAGGTGATTGCTACCGAGCATACGCATCCGCCCTCTCAGTCCTTGTCCTCTTTCTGGCAAAAAGCCCGTTTGCGTACCTATCCGCAAGCTCATGCCGTGATCGCGCTGACTGCTGGTACTGCAGACTGGTTGCGCGAGCATGTGCCCGGCAGCCAGGTTCAGGTAATTCCTAATGCCGTACGCTGGCCTATGGATAGTGCCGAGCCTGTCGTGCCGGTGCCCGAACTGCCAGAAGGCCGCAAACGTTTGCTGGCTGTGGGGCGACTGCACCCGGTTAAAGGGTTTGACACCCTGATCGAATCCTTTGCCATGTTGTCCAACTATTTCCCGGACTGGGACTTGGTGATTCTGGGCGAAGGTGAGCAGCGTGCTCCTCTGGAAGCACGAATTGAAGAGTTGGAGCTGCAAGAGCGGATTCAGCTTCCCGGCCGCGTCGGCAATATGGCGGACTGGTACGAGCAGTCAGATCTGTATGTACTCAGCTCCCGCATGGAAGGCTTGTCCAACAGCCTGCTGGAAGCCATGGCCAGCGGTTTGACCGCTGTTGCCTTTGATTGCGATACCGGCCCGCGCGAGATTATCCGCGCCAATATTGACGGCGTCTTGGTACGCCCGATTGAAGACGTGGAAGCCCTGGCAGCCCATTTATCCGACCTGATGTCCAACGACGACAAGCGCCAGCGATTGGCGCGCCGCGCCACGGATGTGCGCGATCGTTTTTCCTCGGCCCGAGTTCTGGCGCTATGGCAGCAAGTGTTGGAACAGTGCTTGCGTCGGCCTTAAAATGGCGCTTTGCCTAGTGCCAGCAGGCCCAAGCTACCCGGTCGATGAGCCCACGGAGGCCCAGTGAATATTCTGTTTTTCGTCAGCTCCCTGAACGCAGGCGGCGCCGAGCGCGTCGCTTCCACCCTGGCCAATGCCTGGGGTTTGCGGGGCGATCAGGTCACCCTGGTGCCTACTTATAGTGGAGGAGGCAGCGCCTTTTACCCTATTGACTCCAAGGTGGAACTGGTGTGGCTGGCCCATCGCATGCGCCGTAGCTGGTTGCCCAAACCCTTGGCCAAGCTGCGCGCCATGCGCAAGCTGGTGCATGAAAAACAGCCTGATGTCATCGTGTCTTTTCTGACCAATGTGAATATCAATGTGTTGCTGGGGCTGGGCGGCATGGGCGTCCCTATTGTGGTGGGTGAACGCACCAACCCGGCCTTTAGCAGCAGCGCAGGCAAGCTGTTGCAAAGCCTGCGCCGCCGTCTGTACCCCAAGGCGCAGGTAGTGACTGTGCAAACCCGAGCCAGTGTGGCGGCGTTCCAGGCCATGGTGCCGGGCATGAAGCAGGTCATGGTGGTTCCCAACCCCTTGCCGCAGGCCTTGAATGCCGTGCAGCGCGAGGTGCGGGTGGAGGAGAACCGTCACTGCACCTTGATGGCCATGGGGCGTCTGGTGCCCTCCAAACGTTTTGATGTCTTGATCCGCGTATTTGCAGGCCTGGCCGCCGAGCATCCGGAGTGGAAATTGAAAATCTGGGGCGATGGCCCGCAGCGAGCCCAATTGGTGCAGCAGATTGCCATGTCCGGCGCGGGCGACCGTATCGAACTGGCCGGCAAAACCGCTGAGCCCTGGCAGGAAATGGCGCGCTCCCATGCCTTTGTCATGACTTCGGAAGTAGAGGGTTTTCCGAACGTGTTGCTGGAAGCCATGGCCATGGGCCTGCCCGCCGTGACGGTTGATTGCCCCAGCGGCCCGCGCGAAATCAGTTCCGATGGCAAGGATGCCCTGCTGGTGCCGGTAGGGGATGAAGGTGCCTTGACTGCCGCCCTGGCCGAGCTGATGGGGGATGGCGTCTTTCGGGGCGTCTTGGGCCGTCGTGCCGCTGCAGCGGTGCGTCAGCGTTATGAACTAGAGCAGGTTTTGCTTAACTGGGACCAGGTCTTTCAGGCCGCCCGTGGCGGTATCGAAGAGGGAGCCAAAGCATGAGTGCAATGCAGCCAAGGTCGTTCAATCAGGACACAGACGCCGTGGATGACAAGCTGGAGAAAGTAACGCCGCCCTTGCGAGTCGTGCATATTATTGCGGGACTGGGGCAGGGTGGGGCAGAAACCGTCTTGTTCCGCTTGGTGACAGCACCCGGTCAAGATACCGAACATATTGTGATTTCTCTGGGCGAGGAAGATGTTTTCGGGCCGCAACTACGGGCTGCAGACATTCCTTTGTACTGCCTGCACATGCACTCGCCGCTGGGCTTTTTGAAAGGTCTGCGATCGCTGACGCGTTTGCTGCGCGATTTGCAGCCCGATGTGGTGCAGACCTGGATGTATCACTCCGATCTGATCGGTGGTGCCGCAGCGCGACTGGTCGGCATTCCGGCTGTGTCCTGGGGTATTCGTAACTCGGGCGCGAATCTGTATCAAGGCAGCCCGAAAGCTCGTATGGTGGCCTGGCTGTGCGCCCGCCTGTCACGTTTTATTCCCAATTTGATTGTGTCCTGCGCAGAAAATGCCGCCCGACGTCACAAGCAGTGGGGTTATCGTGCGGACATCATGAAAGTGATTCCCAATGGCTACGATCTAAGCCGTTGGCATCCTGACCCGCAGGCACGTGAAGAAGTGCGCGAAGAATTGGGCCTGTCACTGAATACGCCTGTCATTGGCAGTGTGGCCCGCTGGAATCCGCTTAAAGATCATCCCAATCTGCTGGCCGCCTTAGCTCGCAGCCTGCACCGTCATCCAGGCTTGCGTTGTCTTTTGATTGGCGATGGCATGGACAGTAATAACGAAACCTTGATGCGCTTGCTGGATCAGCATCAGTTGCGCGAGAGCGTCATCCTGATGGGACGACGCAGCGATGTCCCTCGCCTGATGAATGCGCTGGACGTGCATGTCTTGTCCAGCTCGGCAGAAGGCTTTCCCAACGTGGTCTGCGAAGCAATGGCTGCGGGGGTGTCCAATGTGGTCACCGATGTGGGTGATGCTGCCTTGATCGTCGGTAATGAGGGCTGGATTGTTCCCCCCAGCAATGCTGAAGCTTTGGCAGGCGCGATCAATAGCGCGGTGGATGAACTGGGTGCGCCTTCCTGGCAGGCTCGTCATGAGCATGCGCGTGAACGGGTTGCCCGCCTGTTCTCCCTGGAAGGCATGGTCAAGAATTACACGCAGGCCTGGAAGACCTTGACGGCGCAGTATCCCCCCAAGCGCAAGCGCAGCCGTCAGGCCTTGAGTGCCTTGACGGACGAAACCAGCAAGAAAACGCGCATGCTGATGTTCGTGGTCAATAACCCCGCTTTTTTCCTGTCACATCGTTTGCCTTTGGCGCAAGCCGCTCAACGTGAGGGTTATGACGTGCATGTCGCCACCATGGACGGCCCGGCGGTTGCCGAGATCGAGCGTCACGGCCTGCATCACCATGCTTTGCCCATGACACGCAGCGGGACCAACCCATTGCAAGAGCTGCACACCATTTGGGCTCTATGGCGCTTGTTTCGCCGTGAGCGTCCGGAGCTGGTGCATGCGGTCACCATCAAGCCGGTTCTGTATGGAGGGATTGCAGCGCGACTGGCCGGCGTGCCTGGTTTTCTGGCCGCTGTATCCGGGCTGGGCTATGTATTTACCAAGCGCGACAAGTCCTTTGATCCGGTGCGCTGGATTGCCCTGCAGCTTTACCGCATTGCCTTGGGACATCCGAATAGCCGCGTGATTTTCCAGAACAGCAATGACCGTGATGTCTTGCTGGAAGACCGTGTTGTCAAACGCGATCAGTGCGTCCTGATTCGTGGCTCAGGCGTGGACTTGAATCAGTTTCAGGCTTTGCCGGAGCCCGAAGGCCCGCCCGTTGCCCTGATGGTATCGCGCCTGCTGGTAGATAAAGGTGTGCGTGAGTTTGTTGAAGCTGCACGCATCAGCGCTGCTCAAGGTAGCCCGGTTACATGGGTACTGGCTGGCAGTCCCGACCCCGGTAATCCGGCCAGTATCAGCGATCAGGAGTGGCAGAGCTGGCAAAAGCAGGGCGTGGTGGAGTGTCTGGGCGAACGTAGCGATATTGCGCAGCTTTACGCTCAATCACACATTGCCGTGCTGCCGTCCTACCGTGAGGGCCTGCCTAAGTCCTTGGTAGAAGCCGCAGCCTGCGGGCGCGCGGTGGTTACAACGGATGTACCCGGTTGCCGTGATGCCATCGAACCTGGAGTAACGGGCGTGCTGGTGCCAGTACGTAATGCACAGGCTTTGGCGGCGGCTGTGATGGACTTGGGTGAAGATACGGCCAAGCGGCAAGCCATGGGGGCGGAAAGCCGCCGTTTGGCTGAAGAGGCTTTTGATATAGGCCGTATCAGCGAGGCTCATCTGGATCTGTATCAGTATTTGAGCCGTTAAGGCTTTGGCTGCCTTGGTCCTGGGCCAAGGCATAAAAAACGGGCTGAACTGCTTGCTGTGACTTGGGGTTGAATCCAAGGTTTCAGAGGCAGTGCAGCTCTTTTTTTATCGCTGTGCTGCCCCAAGGCTAGTCGTCCCGGTAAAAAGTGCCCCCTTGGGGGGCAGCAAGCCAAAGTTGCCGCGTGGAGGCATTTTTATACTGCGCTGGAGACTAGAGACTAGAGACTAGAGACTAGAGACTAGAGACTAGAGACTAGAGACCAGCGAGCAGGGATCTGGGTATGAGTGCACTTCCACGGCTTTAGAAAGGCAATGCTGCATCCGGCTTCAAAGCCAGCAGTGCCGCCCGGAATTCTCCCTGGATCCGATCCAGCGCCTCTTGGGACTGGGCCTCAAAACGCAGCACAATCACTGGAGTGGTATTGGAGGCGCGAGCCAGACCGAAGCCGTCCGGGTACTCGGCACGTACACCATCAATCGTGTTGAGCTGATTGGAACTGGGGAAACGGCCTTCTTTTTGCAGGCGGGCGATCAAGGCATGAGGCTCGCCTTCGGCCAGCGGCAGTTTCAGTTCCGGTGTGGACAGGTCTTGCGGCAAGGCTTCCAACTCTGCCGTCGGGTTGTCACCGCGCGAGAGAATCGCCAGCAGACGTGCGCCTGTGTACAAGCCATCATCAAAGCCGTACCAGCCTTCCTTGAAGAACACGTGGCCGCTCATTTCGCCCGCTAAAGGGGCACCCGTTTCGGCCAGTTTGGCCTTGATCAGCGAATGGCCGGTTTGCCACATCAAGGGCTCACCCCCGGCCTTGGCAATTTCCAGAGCGACGTGGCGGCTGCATTTCACGTCAAAAATAATCGTGGAGCCAGGTTCGCGCTGCAAAATATCGCGGGCGTACAGAATCAACTGACGATCAGGCCAGATGATCTGACCCGTTCGAGTCACCACACCCAGGCGGTCGGCATCGCCGTCAAAGGCCAGACCCACTTCGCAGTCCGTGTTTTGAACATGGGTGATCAGGTCTTGCAGGTTGTGCGGCTCGGCCGGGTCCGGGTGGTGATTGGGGAAGCTGCCGTCTACATCCTCAAACAGCATGTCCACTTCGCAACCCAGGGCCTTGAACAGGCGAGCAGCCACGACGCCCCCCACGCCGTTGCCGCAGTCCAGGGCGATTTTCATGGGACGGGCCAGTTTGACACGTTCGGCGATGGTGCTGACGTACTGGTCCAGCAAGTCCTTTTTCTCGCCGGTGCCTGCTTGAGCCGCAGGCTCAATACCGGCTTGCATGCGTTTCATCAGGCCCTGGATATCCTGGCCGTGCAAGGTCTTGCCGGCCATCATCATCTTGAAGCCGTTGTAGTTGGACGGATTATGGCTACCTGTGATGGCTACGCCCGAGCCGGTTTCCAGTACATTGGCCGCAAAATAGACGACGGGAGTAGGAACCATGCCCAGATCGACTGTGTTGATTCCGCCTGCCTGGATCCCTTGTTGCAGGGCACGAGACAAAGCAGGGCTGCTGTGGCGGCCGTCGTAACCCACTACCAGGGTTTGCACGCTTTGTTCACGGGCCAAGGCCGCCAGGGCCAGTCCTAATTGGTAGGCGAAGTCGGGATTCAGTTGCTCGGGAACGGTGCCCCGAATATCGTAGGCTTTGAATACAGCGGTCGGTAGAGCGGGAATGTGGGTCACTGTCGCGTCCTGAACGAATACACAAAGAAAGAAGTTTAGCGCGAATGCCACCGGCTTTCGTGAGTTACCATTAAGAGCTGTAGCGCGACAGCAAGAGCGCCTGATTGTTTTTCTTGAGTGGCTTGGGTCATGACTTTTCTGAACGAACTTGAACAGCGTATTGGTCAGCAACATGTGCTGACAGGACAATCCATGCAGCAGTACCTGGAGGATTGGCGTGGACGCTATACCGGTACTGCCTTGGCGGTGGCCCGGCCTGCAACGACGGAAGAAGTGGCCCAGGTTGTGCGTCTATGCGCGCAGCACCGCGTGCCCATCGTCCCTCAAGGCGGCAATACCGGTTTGTGCGGGGGCGCAACGCCGGACAACAGCGCCACTGCGCTGGTGCTGTCTTTGGAGCGCCTGAACAAGATTCGCAGCGTGGATACCGACAACGACACCATGGTGGTGGAAGCAGGCTGCATTTTGCAAAATGTGCAGCAGGCCGCCCGCGATCATCAGCGTCTGTTCCCCTTGAGTCTGGCCGCAGAAGGCAGCTGCACGATTGGCGGCAATCTGGCCACCAATGCAGGCGGTACGCAGGTTTTGCGTTACGGCAATGCTCGCGACCTGACCCTGGGACTGGAAGTGGTGACTGCCCAAGGTGAAATTCTGCATGGGCTGCTTGGGCTGCGCAAAGATAATACCGGTTACGACCTGCGCAACCTGTTTATTGGTAGCGAAGGCACCCTGGGTATCATCACCGCCGCGACCATCAAGCTGTATCCCCAGCCTGTAGCAGCGTGCACCGCTTTGCTGGCATTGAATACGATTGAAGATGCCGTTCAGGTGCTGGCATTGGCCCGTCAGGGTCTGGCGGCGTCCTTGACCGGCTTTGAGCTGATTGCAGGCAATTGTCTGCAAGCCGTGCTGCATTGCTATCCCGATCAACGTATGCCTTTCCAGGGCCCGGCTGAAAAAGCAGCCTGGTATGCCTTGCTGGAGCTGTCTGATAGCGAAAGCCTGGAGCATGCCCGCGAGCGTTTTGAAAGCGTGATCGGTCAGGCTCTGGAGCAAGATCTGGTGCAAGACGCCGTTATCGCCGAGACCATCGCACAAAGCAAGGCGCTCTGGCATTTGCGTGAAAGCATTCCACTGGCAGAGAAAGCCTATGGGAAAAGCATCAAGCATGATGTGTCCATCCCTGTGTCTGTGATGTCCCAGTTCGTGCACGAGACGGACAAGGCTTTGCAAGAAGCCTTCCCGGGTCTGGAAAACGTGACATTCGGGCACTTGGGTGATGGCAACCTGCACTACAACGTCGCGCGCGGCACGGCCTTCACGGAGGAAGAGCTGCTGAAGCGTCAGGACGAGATCTATGCGCTGGTCCATGACAGCGTGCACCGTTTCCATGGCTCCATCAGTGCCGAACATGGCGTAGGCCAGCTCAAGCGCCAACTGCTGCCCCGTTATAAAGACCCGGTTTCCCTGGCCTTGATGAAGCAGATCAAGACGGCGCTGGATCCTTTGGGGATCATGAACCCCGGTAAAGTATTGCCCGACTGATTGAAGCTACTTGGTGTGTAGATGTTTTTTCGTCCTTATATCGTTGCCAGTGCCGTTTTTTTTACTGTTTTGGGAATCGTTGCGGCAGTGACGATGGGTTCAGCAACGGACCTGTCACTCAGTGCCTATTTCTATGACCCACAAGTCCAGGATTTTTCCTGGCGATTGCAGCCTTTTGTCGATTTGTTCGGGCGCAGGCTGGTGTGGTTCGTTCCTTTTGGCGGCGCAGTGGTATGGACGATCGTGGCCTGGCGGCAGCCCAAGGGTTCCCGCCGCCAACTGGCTTGGGCGGGGGCGGCTTTCTTCATGGGTAGTGGCCCGTTAATGGTAGGCGTCCTGAAACATCTGACCGCCATGCCAAGACCCTTTAATCTGGCCATGTTTGGCGGTATAGAATCCATGCCCACCTACTTCTGGGCGCATTCCTGGGCTGAGGCAGGCAATGCCTTGCCCAGTGCTCATGCCGCATCCGGCTTTGTGCTCCTGTCCCTGTTCTTTGTGGGCGTCATGACAGGCTGCCGAAAATTGGCCGCCGGGGGCTTTGTGCTGGGTATTAGCGCCGGTTTGCTGTTCGGCTTTCTACGCATCATGCAGGGCTACCATTTTCTTAGCCAGGTGCTGGCTTCAGGCGCTGTGCTGGGGCTGTATGGCTGCGTTCTGTTTTATATCCTCTGGTCTTGGGCCAGACATAAGCAATTGCCTGCCTAGTGGCTCTATGAATCTGCAAAAGGGGAATTCAAGTCCCTTTTTTGTTTTTGCGAGCCTGTTTCTATAGGTTTTACGTAACAACACCCCGAAGCCAGGTAGCGGCTGCGGGGTGTTGTTCACAAGCAAGCGTCTCTTGCCAATCAGACCTTCGCAGGTTTTGGTGCCTTGAACTTAAGGCACGGCAGGCAATACTCGACCGGCACATTCACCAAAAGACAGGGTCGGGTAGCCATCTTGACGGCACAGGCCTTTCAAAATGATCTCGTCCTGATCTTCCAGGAATTTACGCTGTTCGCCCCAAGGCAGGTCGATGGGGTTTTTGCCGCCCTGGTTCATTTCCAGCAAGGAGCCTTCCTGACCCTTGGCCGGGCCGGACAAGGTGCCGGTGCCCAGCAGGTCTCCAGTTTGCAGATTGCAGCCGTTGACGCTGTGATGGGCGACCAATTGGGCCACAGTCCAATACGCTTCCTTGAAGTTGCTGCGCGAGAGCAAAGCGGGGTCTTTCTTTTGCTGGCGAGACTGTTCGGTGCTCAGGTACACCTCCAGTTCCACGTCCAGAACGCCACTTTCCTGGTTGGTCTGATCCTGCAAATAAGGCAGAGGCTGGGGATCAGACTCGGGGCGGCTGAAGGGGCGACGGAAGGGAGCCAGGGCTTCCAGTGTCACTACCCAGGGGGAGATCGTCGAGGCAAAGTTCTTGGCCAGGAAGGGGCCCAGAGGCTGGTATTCCCAGGCTTGCAGATCGCGCGCCGACCAGTCATTGAACAGGCACAGGCCAAAAACGTGCTCGTCTGCCTGAGCGATAGGGATACGGCGACCGGCTTCGTTGCCTTTGCCAATCAGAATGCCCATTTCCAGTTCGAAGTCCAGGCGTTGGCAAGGACCAAAATTGGGCTGCTCTTGCCCTTCGGGTGGGCGGGTCTGGCCGACGGGTCGTGGGAATTGCTGGCCGGACACACCGATGCTGGAGGCACGGCCGTGGTAGCCAATGGGTACCCACTTGTAGTTGGGCAGCAAGGGCGCATCAGGGCGGAACTGTTTGCCCACCGCCGTTGCGTGGTGCACGGAAATATAGAAATC
Organism: Alcaligenes sp. NLF5-7; assembly: GCF_024266725.1. Lineage (NCBI taxonomy): Bacteria > Pseudomonadati > Pseudomonadota > Betaproteobacteria > Burkholderiales > Alcaligenaceae > Alcaligenes > Alcaligenes sp. NLF5-7. The sequence goes on along the minus strand of NZ_CP100755.1, from coordinate 933,762 downwards.
GGTGTAGTCCCCAATTTGGGCGGGCAGGGCGTATTCCAGCTTGCTGCGCTCGATCAGCATGGGGCGCAGGCGCGACTCGGCTGAGGAGCCTTGGCGCAAGTCATGTGACAAGGCGGTACGCAGCGCGCTCCAGTATTCCTGGCCCAAGGCCATCAGGCCGTTCAGTGCAGGTTTGACGCAAGCGGCCAGGGCGTCGGCGGCTTTGCCGTGCCAGGGGGTATCGCAGGCCAGCAGGCCCAGGTCCAGCGCGTAAGGGCCGATAGCCACCATGACGCGGAAGTCTTCCTGACTGTCACGGCGACGGGCCACGGCAAAGGGCAGGTTCTGGATGGGGAAACCGTTATCGGCCTCGTTGGCGCCGGGCACCCAGCTTTGCAGCTTGGGGTCGTGAGTGTCATTCAGATAAGGTCGGGTCATGCCTTTTGTTCCGTAGAGAAGTGTTTTTCCAGTCCGTCCCAGACGGCATCGTAATTGGCTTGCAGGCTGCCGCTTTGCAAGGCCTGTGGCGAGGGGCGGATGACTTTGCGGGTCTCGAACATAAAGGCCATGGTACCGCGCAGATAGTCTGCCTTGCTCAAGTCCGCACTGCTGGCCTTGTCAAAGGTGTTGGCATCGGGGCCATGCGGGCTCATGCAATTGTGCAGGCTGGAGCCGCCGGGTGCAAAGCCATCGGCCTTGGCATCGTACACACCTTGGATCAGGCCCATGAATTCGCTGGCGAAGTTACGGTGGAACCAAGGGGGGCGGAAGGTGTTTTCCATGGCCAGAATGCGTGGCGGGAAAATAGCAAAGTCCAGGTTGGCCGTGCCGGGTGTGTCGGAGGGCGAGGTCAATACGCTGAAAATGCAGGGATCGGGGTGATCGTAGCTGATCGAGCCGATCACATTGAAGTCACGTAAATCGTATTTATAGGGGGCGTGCGTGCCATGCCAGGCCACGACGTCCAAGGGCGAGTGCGTCAGTTGCGCAACCCAGAAGCCGCCTGTGAATTTGGTGACCAGCTCATGCGGCTCGCTGACATCTTCGTACCAGGCTACCGGTGTTTTGAAGTCGCGGGCATTGGCCAGGCCGTTGGAGCCGATCGGACCCAGTTCGGGCAAACGCAGAGGAGCGCCGAAGTTTTCCAGCAAGTAGCCACGGGCCACATCGTCCAGCAACTCTACCTTGAAGCGGACGCCACGCGGCATGACGGCAATCTCGCAAGGCTCGATTTCCATGATGCCCAATTCGCTGACCAGACGCAGGCGGCCCTGTTCAGGCACGAACATCATTTCGGCGTCGGCGTTGTAGAACACGCGCCGACCCATGGACTGGTTGATGGCGTACAGATGGATGGCAACGCCGCTTTGCGAATCGCTGCTGCCATTGCCTGCCCAGGTATGGACACCAGCCAGAAAATCGGTCGGCTTGCTGGGCAGATTCAGCGGGCTCCAGCGCAGGCGATTGGGGTTGGCCGGGCCTTGACCATAGTCTTCATTCCAGTGGGGAGCGCCTTCAAATGCCGTAAATGCTCCTTGCTTGGCGCTGGGGCGAATGCGGTACAGCCAGGAGCGGCGGTTATCGGCGCGTGGCGCGGTAAAGGCCGTGCCGGACAACTGCTCGGCATACAGCCCGTAAGGGCAGCGCTGCGGCGAGTTGCGTCCCAGTGGCAGCGCACCGGGCAGAGCCTCGGTGGTAAAAGCGTTACCAAAACCAATCTGATAATTCAAAGAGCTCATTAGGGGTCTCCAGATTCAGGCAGCCTGCTCCAGGCAGGTCTGGCGGGCGGCGTCCAAGGCTTGCTTGATCACATCCAGCGAGCCGACATGATTGCACAGCAACAGCACCAAAGCGGCATTCATGGCATGACTTTGTGCTGTGCTCAGGCCTTGGTGGGCATCGATCAACATTTGGTAGAAATCGTCAGCCCGTTCCAGGGGGGTATCGGTATTCAGTGTAGACATGAAGCACTCTCCAGGAAATGGCCACAGGCTTTGTGCAAGGCTGCCTGGACAGCTTGCCCATCCAGATGACGCCAGCGGGCGCACAGGTGTTGATCGGGGCGAATCAGATAGCAGGAACCGGGTTGGGCGTCGTAACGCTGGCGCAGCATATCCTGGCTGTCGATGATCTCTTTCTGGGCCTGGGTAGCGCTGGTGCCAGCAGGCCAGACACGCAGGCGGGTCAAGAGACCTTGGGCGACCAGTTCGTCTACCACTTCAGACTGGCTGGCCTGGCCTTCGCCAAACTCCAGCAGGGTGAAGCCGCTGCCCAATTGACCCAGCCACCAGCCTTGCTGACCGTTTTGTTCTATAGGTGCATCGGGGACGCAGGCTCCTAGCGGTGTGGCCGTGGCGGAGAACTCGTGTGTGTCAGCCGTATTCAAGGGGCTGTCTGGGTAGGCGCTGGGCAAGGACAGGCGGCCGCTATTGACCAGTACACGGGCAAAGGCGTGGCGACGCGCCAGAATCAGGGCCGCATCACGGAACAGGCGGCTGACTTCGCTTTTAGGCGTGATGAAATCTGTTGAACGGCTGGAATGGCGAATGTTCTCGTCTGCAGCCAATTCACGTTCATGGCTGTAGCTGTCCAGCAGGCTGTCGGGAGCCTGGGCATTCAGAACCAGATTCAGCTTCCAGGCCAGGTTGTCGGCGTCCTGGATACCGCTGTTGGCGCCGCGTGCGCCAAAAGGCGAGACACGGTGGGCCGAGTCTCCAGCAAACAGAATACGGCCATGGCGAAAGCGCTGCATGCGCTCGCAAGCAAAGGTGTAAATGCTGACCCATTCCAGCTCAAAGGGGGCGTCGGCACCCAGGAGGGCACGAATGCGGGGCAGCACGTTTTCTGGTTTGACGGCTTCAACCGGGTCGGCATCCCAGCCCAATTGGAAGTCGATACGCCAGACGTTGTCCGGCTGGCTGTGCAGCAAGACAGATTGATTGGGGTGGAAGGGCGGGTCAAACCAGAACCAGCGCTCGGCGGGGAAGTCGGCTTGCATGCGCACGTCTGCAATCAGGAAACGGTCCTTGAATACGCGTCCGCTGCTGCTTTCACCCAAAGCACGGCGAATGGCCGAGCGCGAGCCGTCGCAGGCCAGCAGCCATTCTGCTTCCAGGGTGTAATTGCCTTGCTGGGTTTCTATATCCAGATGCACGCCTTCTGCCTGATTCACCACGTTCAGCACTTTATGGCCGGAACGCAGTTCGATCAGGGGCTGAGCGCAGACTGCTTCGTAGAGATAACCTTCGCAGTAATACTGCTGCAAATTGATAAAGGCGGGGCGCTGGTGGCCTTCTTCGGGCCGCAAATTGAAGCTCCAGACTTCCTGATTGCGGAAAAAAACCTTGCCCACATTCCAGGACACACCTTTGTCCATCATGCGCGAGCCCACGCCCAATCGATCCCAGATATCCAGGGTGCGTTTGGCAAAGCAAATGGCCCGTGACCCTTTGGACAGCGTGGTGTCGTCGTCCAGAATCACGACCCGGTGGCCTTTGGCCGCCAGATCCAGGGCCATGGTCAGCCCCACCGGGCCGGCACCCACCACCACAACGGGGTGGCGGGCATGGGTAGCCGGTGGGGGCGCTTGCGTCAGCTCCAGGGTCTGGTAATTAATGTCTCCCATTTTCTTTCTCCCTGGCCTTGCGTCTTACTGACCTTCGAGTTGTTTCCACATCTCCAGATCGCGTTCGGCGGTCCAGATGCGTGGGTCTTCGTGGCCGTTGACTTCGTCGTAGGCACGGGACACGTCAAAGGGCATGCAGTGATCAAAAATGACCCAGTCTGCGTAGCGAGGCTTCATGAAATCGTAGGTTTCGCGGTAAATGGTCTTCAGATCTTTACCGGCTGCCGCGCCTTGCTGCACGCTGGAGTACAGGTCTGTCAAAAACGCGCGCGTGCCGGCCAGGGCCTGACGCACTTCGGTGGCGTTTTTCAGTGCCGGGCCACGGCCAGGAACCATTTGTTCAGCTTTGAAGTCTCCCAGACGGTCCAGTGTGCGGGGCCATTCGCGAAAGTAGCAGTCGCCTGCGTACGGGGTGGATTGGTATTCCACCAGGTCACCGGCGAACAGTATTTTCTGCTTGGGTAGCCAGGCGATGGTGTCGCCCTTGGTGTGGCCACGACCCACTTGCATCAGGTGTACTTCCAGATTGCCCAGGTCCACCGTCATATGACCTTCAAAGGTCATGGTGGGCCAGGTCAGGCCGGGAGGAATGGATTCGGCGTTGCGGAACAGGCGGGGGAAACGGCCGATTTCGCTGGCTTTGTCCTGCTCGCCACGTTCCACGATCAGGTCGTAGGTGTCGCGGCTGGCCAGGATTTCCTGGGCGTTGTAGGCCGAGGCACCCAGCACCCGTACGGCGTGGTAGTGCGACAGCAAGACATACTTGATGGGTTTGTCGCTGACTTCGCGGATGCGGCGGATCACGTCTTCAGCCATGACAGGCGTGGCCTGGGTGTCGATCACCATAATGGCCTCGTCACCAATGATGATGCCCGTGTTGGGATCACCTTCAGCCGTATAGGCGTAGGCGTTGTCGGACAGTTTTTCAAAGGCAACGACTTTGTCTTCCAGGTCGTTATGCGAGGCGAAGGACTTGCTCATGAAAATGACTCCACAGTCGATAGGGATGGTGTCAGATTAGTTTATGGTGAATCAGTTAGATATAGGTGAATACCTGAATAGGGTAGGCTTAGTTGGAAAAAAAGCAGACGAGCGCCTGCCTGCCGGAACCGGCATCAGACGCTGTCAGAAAAAAGGGGGAGGGTTTAGCGGCGCTGGCAGCGCGAGCAGTAATAGGTCGCGCGTTGGCCTTGGACTATCCGTTTGATAGGCTGTTGGCAGCGTGGGCAGGGTTTGCCGGCACGCTCATACACATTGGCGTGAATGTCGAAGTAAGCGCCCGGTTCACCACTTGCATTGACGTAATCGCGCAAGGTGCTGCCCCCGGAGTCCAGGGCGGATTGCAAGGTGCTCAAGATGGCCGAGTGCAGTTTTTCGCAACGATGCAAGGAAACTTCACCGGCGGGCAGTTCGGGGTGAATACCGGCCAGGAACAAGGATTCGGAAGCGTAGATATTGCCGACTCCCACCACAATCTTGCCGCCCAGCAGGGCCTGTTTGATGGCGACGCGCCGCCCTTGCAGATGTCGGTGCAGATACTCGGGGGTGAACAGGGGGTCGAAAGGCTCTACGCCTAAAGTACGTAGCAAAAGGTGGTTTTCCAGAGGGCCGTCCCTATGGGCATGCCATAATATCGCACCAAATCGTCGTGGGTCGTGCAGCAGGAAGCGGGCCTCATCAAAGATCCATTCCGCATGATCATGCTTGCGGCGTTCTTCATCCAGATCCACACGACGCAAGGAGCCGGACATTCCTAAATGGACGATCTGGACACCTTGTTCAAAATGCAACAACAAGTATTTGCCTCGACGCGTGCAATTCCGGACGACCTGGCCTTCAATCCATTGCGGCAAAGAGGCAGGCACGGGCCAGCGCAGACGGGGCTCGTGAACCAGGAATTGTCGGACATTTTTTCCCTGGATAACCGTCGCAATTCCGCGACGAGTTGTTTCAACTTCTGGCAGTTCAGGCATGGGGGGGTGATACCATCAACAAATCTGATTCCTTTATTGTGCCATCGGGCGTTTTGTCGCGCGTATCAGGGCACGGGTTTTTCTGGATGAATGCTCTGACCTTAGCACTAAAGCTGGGCCTGATGTCGTTGCTTGCAGCGGTTTCGGTGCAAGCCCAACCCTCACTTCCCATACTCAAGGCGGAGCCGCCTGCTGACAAGATTCGTTTGCGCAGCGGGCAATTGCCTTTGGTCAGCCTGACTTCGGACATTCTGTATCGCATTCTGGTTGCCGAAGTGGCTGCTTCGCGTGGTGAATACGACGTTGCCAGCCAGACTTTCCTGTCTTTGGCGCGTGACACCAGCGATCCTCGCCTGGCTCAAAACGCCTTTCAATACGCCATGGCCGACCGTGATTTGGGTCGTGCGCTGCGTGCCGCTAAAGAATGGGCCTTGCTGGCCCCGAATGATCCCGAAGCTAAAGCAACGGCTCTGGCCCTGGAAGCCTCCAGCGGTCAGACCGAAGGCTTGGCCGATGCCTTGTGGCTGCGTATCTCTCGCGCCCAGGATAAAGAGCAGGCCGTGGTCCAAGCCATGAGCATGGTCAGCAAGATGGTGGATCGCCGTTTGGCGCTGGAAGTGCTGGACAAGGCCTTGCAGCAACCCGTGCGCTCCTTGCCCATAGCCCGTCTGGCCTTGGCGGATACCGCCTGGAGTGCCGGGGACATGAGCCGGGCCGAGCGCGAAGCACGGGAAGCCCTGAAGCTGGACCCGCATTCCGAAGCCGCCGCGCAGCGCGTGCTGGAATACGGTATCAAGATTGATCCTTCGGCTGCCTTGCAAAGTGCACGTATCTTTGTGCGAGCCAATCCGGATAGCCGCAAGTTGCAACTGCTGCTGGCCAACCGTCTGGTAGAGCGCCAGCAGTTCGACGAAGCCCAATCCATCGTCAGCGCCTTGCAACGCGCCAATCCTGAAGATTTTGATCTGCTCTACACCCAGGCCGAAATTCATATTCGTGCCCAGGAGTTTGACCAGGCCCGTAAATTGCTGGAGCAATACATTGCGGTCCAGCAGCAGCGCCGCCAGTCCTTGAACGACGCCGTCAACACGGCTTTGGCCAGTATTTCTGAAGCCCGCTTGTCCTTGGTGCAAATTGCTGAAGCTCAGGGCGATATGAACGAAGCCATTCGCCAGCTGGACTTGATTGAAGAGCCTGCGCTGCGTTTCCAGGCCCAGATTCATAAAGCCGTCCTGCAAGCCCGCCAAGGCAATCTGCCGCAAGCACGTCGTACCCTGGAGAACTCTCGCCCACGCGACATGAGCGAGCAGGTCGTTGTGGCTTTGACGTATTCCTCTATCTACCAAGACAGCGGTCGTACGGACCAGGCTCTGGAAGTGCTGGAGCGGGCGGACCGTGAGTTGCCTGATAGCGCCGAGATCAAATACAACCTGGCCATGTTGTACGAGCAGCGCGCCAAGCACGACAAGTTTGAAACCTTGATGCGTCGTGTTATTGAGCTGCGCCCGGACCATGCCAATGCGTATAACGCCTTGGGCTACACCTATGCGGATCAGAATCGCCGTCTGGACGAGGCCCAGGATTTGCTGGAACGAGCCATGGAGCTGGAGCCGGACAATCCTTATATTCTGGACAGCGTGGGCTGGTATCTGTTCCGTGTTGGCGATCTGCAAGCCGCGCTGGAATACTTGCAGCGTTCCTACGAGCGTCTGCCTGAAGCGGACGTTGCCGCCCACCTGGGTGAAGTGCTGTGGGTCAAAGGCCGTCGTGATGATGCCATGCTGGTCTTTCGGGCTGGCCTGAGCAAAGACCCCGAAAACCGAACTCTGACAGAAACCATCAAGCGTCTGGGAGTACCCCTGCCGTGAGTATCTTGAAACAGCGGGCTTGGACCCGAGCAGGGGCTTTGGCCCTGGTTGCTTTGCTCAGTGCTTGTGCGACACCGCCCAAATCTGACCTTGGCAGCGTTACGGATGCGTCGCAAGAGGCAAGCGCCTTGTCTCGTTCAGGCCGTTTTGCGCTGAGCGTGACTCATTCCAGCTCGCAGGTCGAAGCCGTGCAGGGGGGCTTTTCCTGGCGCGACGACGGCCAAAAGCTGATGCTGGATTTGAGCAATCCTTTGGGTAATACCTTGGCGCGAGTCTGGGTGTTACCGGGGCGCGCCATTCTGGAACGCACAGATGGTAGTCAGGAAATGGCCTCCCATCCCGATGCCCTGGTTGAACAGGTCTTGGGCAGTCCTGTTCCTGTTGCAGGCTTGCGTGACTGGCTGCATGGCCTCACGGGTAGTGCCCCGGTTCAAAGCGAACGCCGGGATGACCAGCAAAAGCTAAGCAGTTTCGAGCAGTCCGGCTGGCGTGTGACGCTCTCGCGTTACGACGAACAAGGCCCGCGCCTGCTGCAATTGAATCGTCATGAAGCCAACCGCTCCATCAGCGTGCGCTTGGTCGTGGATCAGTAAAGTCCCGAGCAGGTTTGTGTAATGGCGCTCTACAACGTCCCGGCTCCGGCCAAGATCAATCTGTTTTTGCACGTCACGGGTCGTCGTGAGGACGGCTACCATTTCTTGCAAACTGCTTTTCGTTTTGTCGACCTGAATGATTACCTGAGCTTCGTACCACGTAGCGATGGGCAGATCCATCGGGCACACAGTACCTTGAGCGATGTGGAGCCTGAGCAGGATCTGGTGATCAAAGCGGCTCGTGCCCTGCAACAAGCGACGGGCACTCGGCAAGGCGTAGACATCTCTTGTATCAAGAACATCCCTTCGGGAGCGGGGATGGGCGGTGGCTCCAGCGATGCGGCCACCACCTTGATTGCCCTGAATCGTTTATGGAACCTGGGCCTGAGCCGTCAGGCCTTGATGGATATTGGCTTGCCCCTGGGCGCCGATGTACCGGTTTTTGTATTCGGACAGGCCGCATTTGCCCAAGGGGTGGGTGAGCAGTTGCAGGCCATTCAGATGCCGCCACGACACTACATCATCATCCGTCCGCCGCAATCTATATCCACGGGGGAAATATTTACTTCCGAATGCTTGACACGTGATGAAAAACCCATCACAATGACGTTCTTTACTGATTGGCAAGAAAAATTCTGGCAAGCCAAGGACGACAATCCTTATTTTGGCAGAAACAATCTGGAGTCAGTAGCATTCAGTCTTTATCCTGGTTTAAAAAGTTTAAAACAAGGCTTGCAAAGATTAAAATTGAATGCTAGAATGACGGGCTCAGGTTCTTGTTTGTTTGTTGAGTGCAGAGACGAACAAAGCGCCAAGACAGGTCAGTTTGAAATTGACCAAAATAGCAGTAAAATAGATTTTTCTAGTAGCGAAGAATCAAATAGTGGTAAATTGCTGGTCGAACAAACTTGGGTTTGTTCAGGTTTGCAAGATCATCCGCTACGCGACTGGATTAAGTAAGTATTTGGGGAATCGCCAAGCTGGTTAAGGCACTGGATTTTGATTCCAGCATGCGAAGGTTCGAATCCTTCTTCCCCAGCCACCTTTCAGGCCTAGCCTGCGATAATGTAAAGCTGTTGAGTCGTTTCCTTGTAGGGGTTTCGATCAACAGCTTTGCTTTTCCTGCATCAAAATCTATCTCCCATCATGGCACAAGACCGATTCATGATCTTCACCGGCACGGCTAATCCTCGCCTTGCTGTCGATGTCGTCAACCACCTTGATATGTCGCTGGGGAAAATGACGGTGGGTCGCTTCTCTGATGGGGAAGCCATGGTTGAAATCAACGAGAACGTGCGCGGTCGCGATGTTTTCGTTCTGCAGCCCACCTGTGCTCCCACCAACGACAATCTGATGGAAATCATGGTGATGGTCGATGCCTTGCGCCGTGCTTCGGCCGGTCGCATCACCGCCGCCATCCCTTACTTTGGTTACGCCCGCCAGGATCGACGCCCCCGTTCGGCGCGTGTGTCGATCTCTGCCAAAGTCGTGGCCAATATGTTGCAAGTGGTCGGTGTCGATCGCGTCATGATGATGGATCTGCACGCTGACCAAATCCAGGGTTTCTTCGATATCCCTGTCGACAATATCTACGCTTCCCCCATTTTGCTGGGCGATATCTGGCGCTGTAACTACCAGGATATGGTGGTTGTCTCGCCTGACATCGGTGGTGTGGTGCGCGCACGTGCACTGGCCAAGCAACTGGAAGTGGACCTGGCCATTATCGACAAGCGTCGCCCACGTGCCAACGTCTCCGAAGTCATGAACATCATTGGTGATGTCAACGGACGCACCTGCATCCTGATGGACGATATGGTGGATACGGCCGGTACGCTGTGCAAAGCGGCTGAAGCTCTGAAAGAGCGCGGTGCCAAGGCGGTTTACGCCTACTGTACGCACCCTGTGCTCTCGGGCGAAGCTATCGAACGTATTACGCAGTCCCAATTGAACGAGCTGGTTGTAACGGACACCATTCCTTTGTCCGCCAAGGCACGTGAATGCAGCAAGATTCGCCAGCTGTCCTGTGCAGCACTGTTGGGCGAGACCATCTTGCGTATCTCCAACGCCGAGTCCGTCAGCTCCTTGTTCACTGATTAAGTTTTTTAGCGTGCGCTGGTCGCGGCGCACGTCAACTTGGTAGTTCGCTACCACTTTCCGCAGTACGTATTCAGCGTTCTGCAATTGGAGTTCTACATGAAATTCACCGCTACTTCGCGTGATGTACAGGGTACGGGTGCGAGCCGCCGCCTGCGTCGCGCTGGCCAGGTTCCAGCTATCGTTTACGGTGGCGACGAACAACCCGTCGTGATCGCTCTGGATCACAACGAGACCTACCACAACCTGCGCAAAGAAGCCTTCCACGCTTCCATCCTGACGATGGAACTGGACGGTAAAGCTGAAAAAGTGCTGTTGCGCTCGGTTCAGTGGCACCCCTACAAGCAGCAAGTTCTGCACGTTGATTTCCAGCGCGTTCTGGCTTCGCAAGCCATCACCACCAAAGTTCCTCTGAACTTTGAAGGTGGCGATGTGTCCCCAGCCGTCAAGCTGAGCAGCCAAGTTATCAGCCACATCCTGACTGAGCTGGAAATCACCTGCTTGCCAGCTAACCTGCCAGCGTCCATCACTGTGGACCTGAGCGGCATGACTGCCAACGCCAACGTGCACCTGGACAGCATCAAGCTGCCACGTGGTGTTACTTACGCTGGTAACGAAGCCAACCCTCTGCTGGCTGCTGCCTTGCCAGTTGGCGGTGGTGCTGCTGCTTCGGAAGCAACAGAAGAAAGCGCCGAGTAATCAAGATTGCCAGCCGGCTTCGGTCGGCTTGCAGCTTGGCGAATCAACCCCTGTCAGCGTATGCTGGCGGGGGTTTGTTATTTGTGCCTGCGCCTTTGCCGGAGCAGGCGCTTTCTGCGAAAACATTCATGTCTGAGCCTATCCGTTTGATTGTTGGCCTGGGTAATCCTGGCCCTGAGTACGAAACCACCCGTCACAATGCGGGCTTTTGGTTGGCAGACCAGTTGGCTGATGATCTGCATGCAACGTTCAACCTGGAAAAATCCTTTTTCTCCTGGGTGGCCAAAGCGCGTTTTGAAGGTGAAAACGTCATCATCGCCAAACCCATTACCTTCATGAACAAGTCCGGGCAAGCCGCCGGTGCCTTGATGCGTTTCTACAAGCTCAAGCCCGAACAGGTGCTGGTCCTGCATGACGAACTGGATTTGCTGCCCGGTCAGGTGAAGATGAAAAAAGGCGGTGGGCACGCCGGGCATAACGGCCTGCGCGACATCCAGTCCGCCTTTGGGACACCGGATTTCTGGCGCTTGCGCCTGGGCATTGGTCACCCTCGCACCTTGGGCCTGGCCCAGCAAGTGGTGAACTTTGTACTGCATACCCCTCGCAATGAAGAGCTGCGCGAGATCGAGGACGGTATGAACCGTTGCCGCGTCATGATGCCTGCTTTGCTGCGTGGCGACTTTGAGCAGGCGATCCGCCAGCTTTACGCGCCCCAGAAGGCTTGATACATGAAGCCAGCGCCAAGCAGCCAGATGCGTTTCCGGGACGAGCTTAAAGATTTCTTCTATTTTCTGCGTCACCCTCGCAGCGCCCGGCGTTTGCCTGGCAGAGTCCAGGGTGATGGCTGGTATCTGGACTGGTTTGCTCCCTTGCCCTGGAAGCGTCTGCTGCAATGGGCGGGCATGCTTTGGCTGATCAATGCGCTGGTGCTGGGGCCGATCGCAGTCTCGGTAGCGGGTGTGGGTGGTGCGCAGCATCGTCTGGACCCGACGCGTATTCCCTGGGTGCAAGCTATTATCTGGGCACCCATTGTGGAAGAGCTGGTCTTTCGTTTCGTGCTGAGACGGCCGTCACAATGGCTGACGGTTGTTCCGCTGGCAGTGTTCCTGATGTTTCAGGGACCAGGCTGGTGGTTGATACAAGGCTTGCTGGTCTTTTGTCTGGCAATCTGGATCAGCCGTTATACCGGCATGCCACGCCAAGCCTTGCCCGCAGGCAGCAGCTGGTGGCGCAAACTGGTGGGCGCCTTGCAGGGAAGGGCATGGCGCTTTTCATCCATGCGACGCTATTGGCGTTTCTTTCCCTGGGTGTTTTATGGTGCAACGCTGGCTTTTGGAGCGCTGCATTTGTATAACTTCCAACTCAACAGTATGAGCTGGTATTTGCTGCCCATGCTGGTGCTGCCCCAATGTTTGACAGGGTTGGTATTGGCCTGGCTGCGAGTGCGTCGAGGCATTGGTGCATCGATCGTGCTGCATGCCATCTTCAATGGTGGCCCGGTCTTGCTGATTATTGGCCTGCTCAAGCTGTTTGACGGCATTCCAGTCTAGACAAGCCCGCGTCTCAAGGCGCTATCCTGTGTCCCCGGCACGACTGTTCTGATCTGTCTGCAGGCTCTGTAGCGCCCAAGGGCGCTACAATAGCGCATCGTTTATATAACTCTTTGATTTTCAGGATACTCATGGCACTGCAATGCGGCATCGTTGGCTTGCCCAACGTTGGTAAATCCACTCTGTTCAACGCTCTGACCAAAGCCGGCATTGCGGCTGAAAACTACCCCTTCTGCACCATCGAACCGAACGTCGGTGTGGTCGAAGTTCCTGACCAGCGTTTGCAAGATCTGGCCAAGATCGTGAACCCCGAGCGCATTTTGCCTGCCGTGGTGGAATTTGTAGACATCGCTGGTCTGGTCGCCGGTGCTTCCAAGGGCGAAGGCCTGGGTAACCAGTTCCTGGCCAACATCCGCGAAACCGACGCCACCGTGCACGTGGTGCGCTGCTTTGCCGATGACAACGTCATTCACGTTGCCGGTAAGGTTGACCCCTTGGCTGACATCGAAATCATCAACACCGAGCTGGCGCTGGCCGACTTGGGCGTGGTTGAGAAAGCCGTGCACCGTAACCAGAAACTGGCTCGCTCGGGTGATAAAGACGCTGCCAAGCTGGTAGCCCTGCTGGAGCGTATCGAGAAAGCACTGGGAGAAGGCAAGTCCGTGCGTTCGCTGAAGCTGGACGAAGACGAACTGCACCAGATCAAATCCTACGGCTTCATCACCGCCAAGCCCACCATGTACGTGGCCAACGTGAAAGAAGACGGTTTCACCAACAACCCACACCTGGAAGCCGTGCAGAACTATGCTGCCGCTGATGGCGCTCCTGTTGTGGCTGTATGTGCTGCCGTAGAAGCTGAAATCGCTGAACTGGACGACGCTGACAAGATTGAGTTCTTGTCCGATCTGGGCATGGAAGAGCCAGGCCTGAACCGCGTTATCCGCGCCGCCTACAGCCTGCTGGGCCTGCAAACTTACTTCACTGCAGGTGTTAAAGAAGTCCGCGCCTGGACCATCCGCGTGGGCGATACCGCCCCCCAAGCTGCAGGCGTGATCCACACCGACTTTGAGCGCGGCTTCATCCGTGCACAGACCATCGCCTTTGACGACTTCGTAGCCTGCAAGGGCGAACAAGGTGCCAAGGAAGCCGGCAAGATGCGCGCTGAAGGCAAGGAATACGTTGTGAAAGATGGTGACGTGCTGAACTTCTTGTTTAACGTCTAAGCTTCTTGCAAGTGTTGTAGATGTGGCAGGTGCCTGGGATCAGGTACCTGCTTTTTTTTGCTAATATCTATAACACTTAGTGTTATTAATCACGCTTGAGGCCGCGGTGAGAGTTTTCAAAAATGCATGGTTCGAGCGGTTCGCCGGCAAACAGGGCATTGCGGATCTGGCGCTTTTGGATGCAATAACACGAGCAGAGCGTGGACTTGTCGATGCAGATCTAGGCGGGGCCTGGTCAAGCAGCGTGTGACCCGTAGTGGTCAAGGCAAGGCGGGCGGATTTCGGACTTTCTACCGTACAAACGAGCTGGCTTTCTTTGTATATGGCTTTGCTAAAAGTGATCGCGCCAATATTGATGCGGATGAAGAAGCGGCGTTCAAGAAGGCTGCCGCTTATGTATTGGGTTTGTCAGAAGCCTATTTGGCCCAGTTGATCAGCAAGGGGCAATTTACGGAGGTACATGATAATGACAAAAAAATATCGAAGTGAAGCTTACGCAGCAATCCATGAAACGATGCAGGCCTTGCAGGAAGTTGGCGCTATTGACAAACAAACCATGCGTGAGTTTGATGAGTCTTGTTTAACACCAGTCTTGCCTATGACACCTGAGCGCATTCGCGCTTTGCGTGAACGTGAGCATCTTTCGCAGCCTGTGTTTGCACTCTATTTGAATGTCAGTAAAAACCTGGTTTCCGACTGGGAGCGTGGTGTAAAAAAACCGGGCGGCCCAGCATTGCGTTTGTTGACGGTGGTTGAGAAGAAGGGCATTCAAGCAATTGCTTGATTCTCTCTCCGTTGTTTGACCAATCGGTATTCGATCTTCTGTCCAGCGACGCGTTAAGCGTTTGGGTCCTCGGAGCTGGCAGGGCTGCATTGGGGGAGCAGCCTGCTAGTCCCAATGCTTGTTCTATGTCGCTAATACTGCTTATGAAGAGATCTTGTCGAATGTTGGCCTCAGAAAATCCAAACAACCAGTTGCAATCTGCCTTGGCGCTTGTGCAACAAATCCTGAGCCTTGATCTGCAAGCTTTGTATTTGCACGGTTCCGCTGTGGCCGGAGGGCTCCGGCCACAAAGCGATCTGGATATATTGGCGGTCGTTGATGCCCCCCTGTCAGATGAACAGCGTCAGGATCTGATTGCGGCTTTATTGTCTGTTTCAGCCCCTCATCCGGCCACGCCTGGTGGTCCGCGTTGTATCGAGCTGGTGGTGTGTCGTCTGGCAGATATTCAACGCAATGTTCATCCGGCCCAGGTGGAGTTCATTTACGGTGAATGGCTGCGGGATGCCTTCAAGGAGGGCTACTTGTCCGACGCCGCTGCTGACCCGGAATACACCTTGCTCTTGGCCCAGGCCCGCTAGCAGGCGCAGTTGTTGTGGGGTAGGGATGTGCTGGCCGATATGCCTGCCACGCCGATCGAGCATATACGCCAAGCAATGCGGGAGGGTGTAGATCCCTTGTATGAAGGGCTGCGTGGAGACGAGCGCAATGTTCTGCTGACCTTGGCGCGCATGTGGCGAACAGGTGTTCATGGGGATTTTGTGACTAAGGAGCAGGCTGCTGAGTGGGCTATCCCTAAACTACCTGCGGAGCTAGCCAAGACTTTGGAGTATGCGCGTCTGGCCTATGTGGGTGCGGTGGTTGATCGCTGGGACACAAGGGGCAAGGAAGCAGAGCGTTTGGCGCAGGCACTACTTGGGAACATTAAGCAGGTTTTGTAAGAGTGCGCCCTGAATTTGGCCCTCGGTCCCACCGCTATAAGTGGTTGTCGTTCAGATAGCGGGGGAGCGCCACTTATGTTTTGCGCCGCTACCAAGGTAGCAATCTCCAGCGTTCTTCACTGAATTCCAGCCGTTCCGTCAGCCCAAGATTGTTCATGAAGGCATCGTCGTGCGAGACCACCATCAGCGTGCCCTGGTAGCTGCTCAACATGGTTTCCAGGGCCAAGGTTGAAGGCAGATCCAAATGGTTGCTGGGTTCATCCAGAAGCAGCAGTTGTGGTGGAGGATCTGCGTACAGCACGCAGGCCAGGGCGGCTTTCAGGCGTTCGCCACCGCTCAGGGCAGCGCTGGGGCCGGTGACTTTTTGGGCGTCCAGTCCCAGCTGTGCGAGACGCATGCGTAAATCGCCCTCGCTGCTTTTGCGGTTGACTGCCTGTATTTGTTCCAGCACGGTTTGCTGCGGGTCCAGATCGGCCAAGCCCTGATCCAGGTAAACATGTTGTGGCACTACTTTGCAGTGGCCAGCAAGGGGCTCCAATTGGCCTGCAATGACCTTGAGCAGCGTGGATTTGCCGCAGCCGTTCGGACCTATGACTCCTACTCGTTGCTGGCCGCTTAACAGCAGTGTGACCAGGGCTTGGTTGGCCGGGACATAGGGGAGCTTCACCTCATCCAGTTCCACAACGCGCTGGCGGGTCAGCGGCATCAAGGGCAGGGCGTGCAGATTGATAGCGCTGTCCTGCTCGATCAACTCGGCAGCCTCCTGTACGCGTTGTGCCAACTGCTTTTGAGCCGTCACGTGTTGCTGGCGCAGCTTGCCGGTGGTGGCTTCACTGCGACCTTTTTGCCTGTCCAGCAGGATTTTGGCCTGATTGGCCTGCTTGCCCTGTTGATTCCCGCGTGCCTGTCTACGCTCCTGACGTTGACGCTGCTCTTGCATGGTGCTTTCTGCGCGCTGACGCTCCAGCTTGCGGTGCTCAAGCTGGTCCATGGCGCTTTGCTGCTCCAAGGCTTTCTGCTCGGCGTAGTGGCTGTAATTGCCGCCATAGCTACGTAGCCCCAGGGAAGACAGCTCCACAATGCGCTCCATCGTGTCCAGTAGTTGGCGATCATGGCTGATGACCAGCAGGCCATGGGGCCAGTGTCGTAGCTGCTCAATCAGCGCAAGCCGGTTGTCGCGATCCAGGTGGTTGCTGGGTTCATCCAGAATCAGGAAATCGGCCTGAGACAGCAAGGCATTGATCAGCGACACCCGCATGGCCTGGCCGCCGCTTAATGTTTCGGCAGGCGTCTCGGCAGTCAGATGACCCAGGCCATTGCGCTCCAGCGCTTCCTGCAATTGCTGTCGAATATCCCAACGGTCTTCGATCAGATTGAAGTCTTCTACGGCGCTACTGCCGGATTCAATCCGGGCAAGGGCGTCCAGCGCTGGGCCTACGCCCGCAAGATCAGCGACGCGCAAGCCGCTGACAGAAGCCACTTGCTGCGCCAGATAATGCACTTTTCCCGAGCGCAGGCAACGGCCGCTGCTAGGCTGAATTTCTCCGGCCAGGATTTGAGCCAGAATGGTTTTGCCTGCACCGTTGCGTCCGACAAGGCCAGTGCGCCGCGAGTCGAAGGTTTCGTTCAGTTGGGAAAACAGGGTCTTGCCTTGCGGCAAGGTATAGGACACGCTTTCCAGCGTCAGATAAGGATTCGTCATGCGTAATGCTTCCATTAATGCCAGGAACTCCCCCTGAGTCTTAGTGGGGGTGGGTGGAGACTGGCCGTCAAAGAGACGGCGGCATTAGTGGCGCATTGGACGAATACCTCACGGGAAATGAATCGAAGCCACACTATAAAAGCATTTTGCCGGGAAGGTAAAGCCGGTCGGGCTTTCAAGGGAGCCATGAAGGTCGTGTGATTCCAACACAGGAGCGGCTTTGGGCTCAGAAGCCTGGGCTTGTCTCACAGTTTTGGGATCTTGTTTTACAAGCTTCAGCGCGGTGAGGCCTGTGCTGCTGCAGGCCGCTTGAAATATCGAGCCGCGAGAGGCTGCCACCCGTCAGGAAATGAAGTTTATTTCCTGACGTTTATTCAATAAAGTGGAGTCCTCGTCTTTTTATCCTCTGCGTCATTTCATGTCTGGGGGCCAGGATCAGGAGTGCCGTTTCTCTCCCATTCCGGGAAGCTACACCATTTTTAGGGAATGTCATGAACACATTCAATTTACCCGCTCGTTCGATTGTGTATGTGCAGGATGTGTATTGCGGTTGGTGCTGGGGTTTTGCCGAACGCATGGTCGAGTTCGAGGCGGCTAACAAGCATCGCATTCCTTTTACCGCTGTCTCGGGTGGCTTGTTCGTGGGTGACCGGGCTGCTCCCATGTCCCGCTACCCTTATATTTCCGAATCCAACGAGCGCACCGCGCAAATGACGGGGGCGACGTTTGGGGCTGCTTATAAAGCCTTGGCAGAGGAGGGCTCGACTGTCATGGATTCACTGGATGCGGCCACGGCCTTGGCGGTGCTGCGAGCGCAAGATCCGGAGCAGGCCATTCATTGGGTGCACGAGTTGCAGCAGGCTTTCTACTTGAACGGACGCAGCTTGTCTGATCCGGAGGTCTGCCAGGGGATTGCTGCTGTCAATGGCCTGGACGTAGATGCTGTGCGACGCCATTTGACTGACGGTTCAGGCCGGGAACAAGCCTTGGCTGATTTTGCCCTGGCTCGGGCTTTAGGCGCGCAATCCTATCCGACCTTGCTGTTTGTGGATGGTCGAAAAGTGACAAAGCTACCGGCGGTTGGTACCACTTTGGAAACGCTGAATCAGACCCTGGATTCCTTATTGGGCTGACTAGCAGTTCGGTACATAAAGCAGATTGAAATTGCGGCATCCTGGCCAGGCCAGGATGCCGCAATAGTTTTGAAGACTTGCCAACTTAGAAGCGGTAAGCCGTATTCAGATACAAGGCTGTTTGAGCGCTGGTGCCTTTACCCACTTGGGTGCTGACACCGGCTCCCAGCGTCCAGTTATTGCTGAGCTGACCCGTCGCACCCAATTCCAACAGGCCTGTGTCACGCACGCGCTCCTGATCCGTAGGCAGATAAAAGTGGCGGTGGTTGTAGACGCCGTCCTGCAAGCGCGCGCCCAGCAGCTCTGCCGGTTTCTTGAATTCATGCAGCCACTGTGCGGAGGCATGAACGGACCACTGATTGCTGACAGCAACATTGATCTGGTAACCGAGGCTGCTTTGTACCGAGGTCTGGTCCTGAGCATCAAAACCCATGGAGGTAGACAAACCTCGGCCATCTTCCGACAGAGCCTTGATCTTGGATTTCTGCATGCTCAGGCTTAACAGCGGGCCATGGGTGACGGCACCGGCCTGCCAGTCGTAACCCGTGCTGATCTTGCCGCCGTATTGGCTGCCGCCTGCTTTGGCCTGGTGTTCGCGTGTGGTGGCACCCAGACGGATATGACGGCGGGTTTTATTGTCCAGATCGCTGTAGAAAAGCTGGGCGTTCACCCATAGATTCTCGGTCTGCCAGCGGCCGTACAGACCAGCGGACTGACGCTTCTGGCTATAAGTGCCTTTTTCGTCCGTATCGCTATCCAGATTGTCGTAAGACAGGTAGGCACCTATCGTCCAATCAGCCAGACGCTTATCCAAACCCAGCTTCCAGGCTGCCTGCGCGCCATCCAGACGTGAGTTCGCACTGCTGCCATTACGCGTGATGGCCTCGCCCTGGAACCAGACTGCCAGATCCCTGTCTTGTGACGAACTGACGGTTTGAAGACGACGGTCAATGTGCTGCATTTGCATCTGCCCGGCGGTATTGGCTGCGGAGGCCAGCATGGCGACCTGACTGGGGGCGCTGACGACAGCGTGGGCATAGTCGGCAATAACAGCATGGCCGCCTGACGTGGGGTGGACACCATCAGCAAACAGATAGTTTTGGTCCGCACCAGGAGCCACCAGATCGGCAGGCGTACACAGGCGAGAGGACACACTGCCGCAAGCTGCTGTATTGACGTTGCTGAAGCCGTAGGCCTGCGGGTCGGCAGCCACTTCGTGCAATAGCGCCGAGACGTTCAAGGGGATGATATTGGCAGCACTGGAACTGAGCTGCTGGGTAAACGCCTGGTTGTAGCTGTCACTGAGCAAGGTGGCGATACCCGCGCTGATAGGGGAGCCGGCGAACTCTGGAGTCATGCCCAGATCAGGAATGTTGGGGACCAGAATGTAGCGAGCGCCCGCTTGCGATAGCGTGTTGATCAAGGCGGCTTGATTGCCGACGGAATCAGCCACGATTTGGGACATATTGAACGGATCTTTTACGGCGGCAAACAAGTCATTTGCGCCACCCCAGACGGTGTACAGGGCCTGTCCGTCCAGGCGTCCATTGTGCATGGCCAGCAGTTGAGCGGTCTGCGTGGTCATGGCGGGCAAAGGGGGATTAGTGGGGCTGGGAGGCTTGCTGGGATCCAGCAGCTCATCGATAGCCACGCGGGCTCCGCCGACGGCATAGTTGTTACCACCTTGGCTGCTAGGGGCCGCGTCGGTTCCCAGTTTCTGAGCCAGTACCTGGGACCAGACCTGGCCTGGATTGGTGGTAAAGCGCGAGCCGAACTGCCCACTGTCAGTCAGGCTGTCGCCGATAAAGTAGGTGTTGGAGAAGCCTTGTGCCTGTGTCCCGGCATGCAAGGCCATCAAGGCCAGGGCAAGACATGTTTTTTTCATTGTTCAGCCATTAAAAAAGAGTCTCCGAGCGGCATGTTCTGAACAGCGCTTTGCTTGTTATATCGTGATGTTCAAGATGAACGCGCGACCCGGATGGAACAGAGGGATGAAAAGATCATCGGATCAGGACCATCATAGTGGGGAGGCGTTTATTCCTGACACAGACAGGCACAGGTTTTTGAGGGGGATAAACGTAGGCAGGTAGCAAAAAAAACGCCATGCATTTGCATGGCGTTTTTTATTTTGTCCGCTAGGAACTTATCGGCGTACCAAGGGAGCAGCACATACATCCGGGTTGTCAGCCAGGGACACAAATTTCATGCTGCCACCGTCATAGGCGTCGATCGTGCCCGATTCAATGTCGTAGACCCAGCCGTGCAGGGTCAAACGGCCTTCGGACATGGCCAGCCGCACGGAAGGGTGAGTCTGAATATTGGCCAGTTGGGCTACCACGTTTTCACGCACCATGGAGGAAATTCGTTCTTGCTCGTTGGCGTGGGTGCGGGCTTCATTCACCAGACGGGCCGAGTCGGCGTAGCGTAGCCAGTGTTCTACAGCGGGCATATGGTCCAGGCACTGACAGGAGGCAATGGCGGTCATGGCACCACAATCCGAGTGTCCACAAATCACGACGTCGGATACACGCAGGGCGGACACGGCGTATTCCACGGAGGCGGTCACACCACCGGGTTCCGGACCATAGGAGGGAACGATGTTGCCAGCGTTACGAATCACGAACAGATCGCCGGGTTCACGTTGTGTTACCAGCTCGGGGACCAGACGGCTATCGGAGCAAGAGATAAACAAAGCGCGGGGGTTTTGTTGTGTGGCCAGATTTTTGAAGAGCTTGGCGCGCTTGGGATAGGCTTCCCGTTGGAATTTCAGGAAACCGTCGATAATGTCTTTCATCCTTGTCCTTGTAGTTCGGCTTGGATAGAAGATTAACCCTTCAGGGTCATAAGGTAAAATACCGATTTCTGATGCTTTGCATTGGGTTTGCTTATAGAAGGGTCCCTTATGCTTTTGCGCCATCTTAATTATTTTCTGGCGGTTGCCCAGTATCAAAGCTTTACCCGCGCCGCACGCGCCTTGCACGTGTCTCAACCGGCCTTGTCTCAGCAGGTACGCCAGCTGGAAGAACATCTGGGCGCACAACTGTTTGATCGCACCGGACGTCTTGTGCGTTTGACGGATGCGGGCGAGGTCTACTTGCGCTATGCCCGGCAAGCCTTGCAGGATCTGGAAGAAGGGCGGCGGGCCTTGCATGACGTCAGCGATTTGAGTCGAGGCTCCTTGCGAGTGGCGGTGGCGCCTACCTTTACGTCTTACTTGATTGGCCCTCTGGTAGAGGCCTTTTACCGCCGTTATCCCAATGTGCGCCTGGTGGTGCAGGAAATGCTGCAGGAGCGTGTGGAAACGCAATTGGTCGAAGACGAGCTGGATATTGGTATCGCTTTTGAAAAGCCGACTTCGGCTGCCGTGGAGTTTCAGCCTTTACTGGTGGAGACGCTGGCGTTGGTGATGAGCCGCACGCACGCCTTGGCCGAGCGCCGCAGCATCGATAGGGACACGCTGATGCGTGAGTCTTTGGTTTTGTTGACGCCCGAGTTCGCCACGCGTGGGCAGATCGAACGCCATTGCCGTCAGCATGATCTGGATTTGAAGGTTTCGATGGAGTCGAACTCGCTCAATGCCGTGATCGAGGTGGTTCGGCGCACGGGTCTGGCGACCTTGTTGCCTGCCGCGATTGCCGGCAATAGCGAGTATTTGGTGGCTGTGAGTCTGGACCCGGCCCCGCCGCAACGGCGGGCCATTTTGATGCAGCGCAAGGGTGCCTATCAATCTGCTGCAATGCGCGCCTTTATTGAGCTGGCGCTGAAATACGGCGCGGCATCGACGTTTTGATGCGGGTGTCGGGCAGAGCGATGGTCGCGCTCTGCTGCGGGCACCTTATAGCGCCACCACCACGCTTTGTTCCAGAGGGCGCAACTCGCTTTCCGTGGCGGGTTCGCCCTCGTTCAAATGGGCGACCAGATCTACCGTGGTAGAGATACGCGTCAGCATCAGACAGGCGACTTCACCTCCGGCTACACGGCTGCTGTGCCAGCAACCGGGGCGCATGCAGACGCCTTGCCCTTGAGGAATGCGAAAGGCTTTCAGGGTCGACAAATCCGGACCCCCTTCGGGCTTGCTGTCAGCCACGATATGGATCACTTCGCCAGTCAGCGGGATCAGTGCCTGTTGCGTCAGCAGGTGGTTTTCCAGGGTCGTGATGTTGGGGTCTTGAATGCGGTAATTCACCCATAGCACTTCGGTCTGACCGCTTGGACCTGTGTCAAACGCATGTTCGTGCCAGAAGTCAGTGGCGGCATTGCTGAAGGCGGCCGTCGCTGGCGCCGTGGCCAGACCTTTACCCAACATCCAGCCATAAGGAGCAAAAGCCTCGGGGCTGAGGGGCTGGGGAGTCAGGGTGATTGGGGTGCTCATGGTTTATTGCTCAAAGAAAGTACTAAGGCAGCATCTTATCAAGAATGCAGCCTTGAACCCGGATTGGCCTAGATCAATAAGCTTGAGTTTCTCGTGGGTATTGTGGAACTAAGTAAAACATCCCCTGTCTTGAAGAGGGCTCGTCTTTACTTAGCGAGCTAAGCAAGCCGCCTTTTTTCAGGGGCGGCTTCGCTCTGTTTGCTTTCTTGACAAGGGGTTGCTGTGCTTCAAGCTGTTTCGCTGACCTGTAGACGGGGCCAGCGTCGTGTGTTCTCCGAGCTGAGCCTAAGGCTTGAAGCTGGCCAATGTTGTTTGGTCAGTGGGCCCAATGGCAGCGGCAAAACCAGCTTGTTGCGTATCCTGGCCAATATCGCCCAGGCCGACGAAGGCCAACTGATCTGGCACGACCGTCCCGTGCAAAGCAACGATAGCGATTACCGACGGCAGCTGGTGTATGGCGGGCATGCGCCGGGGCTGAATGGCAGCTTGTCGGTGCAAGAAAATCTGGACAGCCTGCTTATGCAGGATCGCGTTCCCCTAGAGCGGGACGCTTGCGACCAAGCGTTGTTGGCTGGCGGTTTGCTGGCTTACCGTCGTGTGCCTGTACGGCAACTGTCAGCCGGACAACGTCGCCGCGTGTTTCTGGTGCGCCTGTCTCTGAGCAATCGCCCCTTGTGGATTCTGGACGAGCAGCTGACTGCGCTGGACAGCGCCGGTCAGAAGTTTCTGGGCGAGTTGATTGCGCAGCATCTGCATAAGCAGGGCGCTGTCATTCTAACTAGCCACCAGACCTTGCCCTGGGATTTGAAGGTGCAGCATCTGGATCTGGGGCAGGCATGTTGAGTCTCTTTTTAGCCTTGATGAAGCGCGAGTGGCGCCTGGCGATGCGTCGCCCCGGCGATGTCCTGATTCCACTGGTTTTCTTTTTGGTGGTGTGCAGCCTGTTTCCCTTGGGTGTGGGGGCGGATGCGGCCTTGCTGTCCAAGATGGCGCCTGGCGTGCTGTGGGTGTCGGCCTTGCTGGCGACCATGCTGTCGCTAAGCCGCCTGTTTGAACAGGACGAGCAGGATGGTGCACTGGAGCAGGTTCTGTTTTCTCACCTGCCGCTTAGCCTTTGGGTTTTGGGCAAGGTGCTGGCGCATACCTTTTTGACAGGCCTGCCCTTGCTTTTGCTGGCTCCGATTCTGGGGCTGCAATTCAGCCTGCCTACGTCCAGCCTGGGCGTGCTGATGCTGTCCCTGGCGCTGGGCCTGCCCGTTCTGACCTTGTTGGGGGCGATTGGCGCGGCTCTGGTGTTGGGCCTGCGCTCGGCAGGGGTTTTGCTGGCTTTATTGATTTTGCCCTTTTACGTGCCCGTGCTGGTTTTCGGGGCGGGGGCGGTGCAAGCGGTTCAGGCAGGATTGGGTGCGCAAGCGCATCTGTCCGTTCTGGCCGCTTTTTTACTGTTGGCTTTGTTCTTTGCGCCACCTGCCACGGCAGCGGCGTTGCGCCTTGCTCTTGAGTAAATTCCATGAACTTTCTGTATCGCTACGCCGCTCCTCAAAACTTCTATGTTCTGGCCGGACGCATTATCCCGTGGGCTGCCATCCTGGCCTTTCTGCTGTTTCTGGTCGGCGCTTATGTAGGCTTCTTTTTGGCCCCTACCGACTTCCAGCAAGGCGAAGGCTATCGCATCATTTTTCTGCATGTGCCCGTGTCCTGGATGTCCATGCTGATCTATCTGGCCATGGGCTTCTGGTCCTTGATCTGCCTGGTTTTCAACAGTCGCACCGCCGCCATGATGGCAGCCGCGCTGGCCCCGACCGGGGCGATCTGTACGGTCTTGTCCCTGGTAACCGGAGCCCTGTGGGGCAAGCCTATGTGGGGCGCCTGGTGGGTCTGGGATGCCCGTCTGACTTCCGAATTGCTGCTGCTGTTTTTGTACATGGGTTTCATGGGCTTGCGTGGTGCCATTGACGACCCACGTCGCGCTGACAAAGCCGCTTCCATCCTGGCCCTGGTCGGGGTGGTGAATGTGCCCGTTATCTATTTCTCGGTGCAGTGGTGGAACACCTTGCATCAGGGGGCTTCGGTATCGCTGACCAGCTCGCCATCCATGGCCACCGTCATGCTGACGGGCATGTTGCTGATGAGTCTGGCCATGTGGTGCTACAGCATTGCCATCGCACTGTACCGGGTGCGCAATTTGATTCTTGAACGTGAGGCGCATACCGCCTGGGTTCGCAACTTGACGGAGGGCTGATGATGCATTGGTCGAGTGTGGGCGATTTTTTCGCTATGGGCGGCTATGCCGTGTATGTGTGGGGCTCGGTGCTGGCCTGTACCGTGTTGATGCTGGGTGAAGTGCTCAGCGTCCGGGCAGGGCGGGCACGGGCCTGGCAGCGGGTACGTGACGAGCGCGCCCTGGGGGGCCAGCGCCATGACTAAGCGACAAAATCGTCTGGTCCTGATTCTGGGCGCATTGATCGTGCTGGGGGCGGCAACCGCCCTGATCCTCAATGCCTTCCAAAGCAGCCTGGTGTTCTTTTTTACCCCTACTGAAGTCAGCCAGGGGCAAAGCCCTGAAAACCGGACCTTCCGGGTGGGTGGCATTGTGCAGATGGACAGCATCCGCCGTGGTGGCGCCCAAGGCATGGCCGTGAACTTTGTGGTGACAGACGGCGCGGCCCAGGTGCCTGTCAGCTATACGGGAATTTTGCCGGACCTGTTTCAAGAGGGGAAAGGCGTGGTGGCCCAAGGTCGCTTGAACGAGCAGGGCCATTTTGTGGCGGAAGAAGTGCTGGCCAAGCACGATGAAAACTACATGCCGCCCGAGGCCATGCATGCCATGGAGCAGGCCGAGCGCGCGAAACAAGGAGCCCAGCCATGATCCCGGAGCTTGGACACTTTGCCCTGATTCTGACTTTTGTACTGGCGCTGGCCCAAGGCATTGTGTCCTTGTATGGTGCCTGGCGTGGCAATTTGGCCTGGATGGCTTTTGCACGTCCCGCAGCCCGCTGGCAATTCGGTTTGGTGGCCTTCAGTTTGCTGTGTCTGGCCTGGTCCTTTGTGAGCTTTGATTTCTCTGTCGCCTATGTGGCGCAGAACTCCAGCACCAAACTGCCTTTGTTCTACCGCATTGCTGCTGTGTGGGGCGGGCATGAGGGCTCGCTGCTGCTGTGGATGTTCATGCAAACGGGTTGGGCCTTTGCTGTCAGCATTTATTCGCGTTCCTTGCCGGAAGCCATGCTGGCCCGTGTGCTGGGCGTCTTGGGTCTGATTACCGCCGGTTTTCTGCTGTTTGTGTTGATTAGCTCCAACCCCTTTGAGCGCATGTTCCCGGTTCCGGCCGAAGGTCTGGATCTGAATACGCTCTTGCAGGATATTGGCCTGATTGTTCACCCTCCCTTGCTGTATATGGGCTATGTGGGCTTTTCGGTGGCCTTTGCTTTTGCGATTGCCGCTTTGCTGGCAGGCCGACTGGACGCCAGTTGGGCGCGTTGGTCGCGTCCCTGGACAACCTCGGCCTGGCTGTTTCTGACCTTGGGTATTGCCGTAGGTAGCTGGTGGGCCTACTACGAGCTGGGTTGGGGCGGCTGGTGGTTCTGGGACCCGGTAGAGAACTCCTCCTTTGTGCCGTGGTTGGCGGGTACCGCCCTGATTCACTCGCTGGCGGTCACGGAGAAACGTGGCAGCTTCAAGAACTGGACCGTGTTGCTGGCAATCAGCACCTTCTCGCTGTCCATTTTGGGCGCTTTCCTGGTGCGCTCCGGCGTGCTGACCTCAGTACACGCGTTTGCTACAGATCCGGCCCGAGGTGTGTTCATTCTGAGTCTGTTCGCCGTCATTGTGGGCAGCTCCCTGATCCTGTTTGCCTGGCGCGCACCGCGTGTCGGAGCAGGTGGGCAGTTTGCCGTGGTGTCGCGTGAGTCCTTGCTGCTGGTCAACAACGTTTTGCTGGTAGTGGTGACGGGCACGGTGCTGTTGGGCACCTTGTATCCCCTGATTATGGATACGCTGGGCCTGGGTAAAATCTCCGTGGGGCCACCTTATTTCAACAAGGTGTTTGTGCCTTTGATGATCCCGGCTCTGGTTCTGATCGTGTTTGGCGTCATGGCGAATTGGAAGCGTGCCAGCATGATGGATATGGTGCGCCAACTGGCCCTGGTGATCGTGTTCAGTATCGTGCTGGGTGCAGCCATTCCTTTGTTGTACGGCCAGTGGCAGGGCACCGCCGCCTTGGGCGCGGGTCTGGCCATGTGGATTGTTTTGGGCAGCTTGTTTGATGTGGTCAAGCGTGTGCGCGCCACGCGTTCCGGCGTGTTCTCGCAACCACGCAGTTGGCTGGGTCAGCACCTGGCCCACATCGGGGTCGCTGTCTTTGTCCTGGGGGTGACCATGGTCAGCCACTACGAGACAGAAACCGATGTCTTGTTGCAACCCGGTCAGACGGCGCAGGTGGGCGCGTATGACGCGCGCTTCCAGGGCGTGCGTATTGTGCCGGGCCCGAACTATTCGGCCGAACGCGGCACGGTAGAACTGCTGCAGGATGGCAAGGTGGTGTCCACCTTGTATCCGGAAAAGCGCACCTATCTGTCCTCGGCCTTGCCCATGACGGAATCGGCCATCAACGCCAATGGCTTGCGTCATATTTACGTGGCGCTGGGCGACAACTTTGATCAGGGCGGTTGGAGTGTTCGTCTGTACTACAAGCCTCTGGTGGACTTTATCTGGCTGGGTTGTTTGCTGATGGCCTTGGGCGGTGCGCTGGCAATCAGTGATCGACGTTATCGCGCCAAGCAAACCCGTGCCGCTGTGCAAAACAAAGCCATGAATACGCAGGTGCAGGCATGAACCGTTTTACTGTTCCCTTGATCGGTTTTGTACTGTTGCTGGTATTTCTGGGCATTGGTTTGACCTTGAAGCCCAGCGAAGTGCCTTCGCCCTTGGTCGATAAACCGGCTCCGGCGTTCAGCCTGCCTCAATTGCACAATCCCGAAGCCAGTTTTTCGGGTGAGCAAATGAAGGGACGCGTCTGGTTGCTGAACGTGTGGGCCTCGTGGTGCTACCCGTGCCTGACCGAACATGCTTTCATCAAAGAGCTGTCCACCAAGCACAAGGTGCCGATTGTGGGCTTGAACTACAAGGACGTACCTGAAGAAAGCCGCGAGTGGCTGCTACGCAATGGCAATTCTTATGAAGTCTCTGTCATGGACAGGGACGGTCGTGTGGGCATTGATTTCGGTGTGTACGGTGTGCCGGAAACCTTTGTGATCGACAAGCAGGGCATTGTGCGCTTCAAGCACATAGGCCCCGTGTCGCGTGAATCCATGGAGGAAACCTTGTTGCCTTTGATCCGTCGTTTGGAGCAGCAGCCATGATGATGCGTCAATGGATGGTGGCCTTGATGGCCAGTGTGTGGTTTCTGGTGCCGGCGGCGCAGGCCCAGTCGGGGGAACAGGGCGCCCAGGAATCGGTGATGCTGGAAATTGCGGCCGAGCTGCGTTGTCTGGTGTGCCAGAACGAATCCATTGCGGCATCGCGTGCCGAGCTGGCGGTGGACTTGCGTCAGCAGATCATGGAGCAGTTGGGGCAGGGGCGCAGCCCCGATCAGATTCGCACGTATATGGTGGATCGCTATGGCGACTTCATTTTGTATCGCCCGCCCTTTAAATCCACCACCTTGCTGCTCTGGTTCGGGCCAGCTCTGTTATTGCTGACTGGCTTTCTGGTCTATGCCTTTACGCTGCGCCGTCGACGCCGCGCGGGTGATGACACGGCCTTGACCGAGGAACAACGTCGTCAAGCCGATGCTCTCTTGCAGGGCTCTTCTCGGGATGAACAATCGTGACTATTGTTTTTTATATTGTGGCCGCGCTACTGGTGCTGCTGTGCGCGGTGTATTTGATGTTGAGCGTCAAGCGCAAGCCCGCCGTGCAGCGTGTGGTTGAACACAAGCAGGCCAATCTGGCGATTTTGCGTGAGCAGCTCAAGGAAATCGAACGGGACAAGCAGGCCGGTGTCTTGTCTGCCCAGGACTTTGAACAGGCGCAGATGGATTTGCGCCAGCGTGTGCTGGAAGAAAACGAAGGGCTGAAAACGGAATCTGTGCAGCAAGCAGGCGCACCGAAGCTGGCCTGGACCTTGATGGTCAGCATTCCGGTCGCGGCTATCGCCTTGTACTTTTATCTGGGCAATCCGGCCATGCTCGATCCTGCCGCCGTGCAGCAGCAAGCCAACGCACAGCCCGTGGATATTGAGGCCATGGTGGCCCGTCTGGAGCAGCGTCTGAAAGAAAACCCGGACGATCCGGGCGCCTGGTTGATGATGGCCCGTTCACATCGCTATTACGGCCGCCATCAGGAAGCGACACAGGCGTATGCCAAGGCCATGGCCGTGGTGGATGGAGACCCGACGGCATTGGCTGAGTATGCGGAATCCATGCTGCTGGCCGGTGTCGATACCTTGGACGGTTTGCCGGGTCGTTTGGTCAAGCGATCGCTGGAGCTGTATCCCGAAGAGCCATTGGGCTTGATGCTGGCCGGCGCTGCCGCTTTGCATAAAGAGGAGTATCCGGCTGCGATCGACTACTGGCAGCGTTTGCTGGCGCAGTTTCCCCCCGATTCGGAAACCGCCAAGGTCGTGAACCAGGGCTTGCAACTGGCGCGCGAACGTATGCGTATGCCGGCCGCCCCTGCAGCGGAACCTGCCACGGCCCCTTGATATGGAAATAGTGTCTTTGGATTTGGGCCTGATCGCCCTGATAACGGCGTTTCTGGCGGGGATGGCTTCGTTTCTCTCCCCCTGCGTCTTGCCCTTGGTTCCCGGCTATCTGTCTTATCTGGCCGGGGACGGGCAGGTGTATACGCAGGTCAAGCGCAGCCAGCTACTGGGCCGCAGCGTTTGTTTTGTGGCTGGCTTTTCGCTGGTTTTTATCGCCTTGGGAGCCAGCCTCTCTTACCTTGGTCAGCTGTTGATGGCCTATCGCTATGAGTTGAATGTGGCGGCAGGTGTCATGGTGGCTTTGGCGGGCTTTAGTGTGATGGGGGTGCTGCGCATGCCCATGAGCCTGCAACGCTACTATCGCTTTGAATCCGGCAAAGCGGCAGGCCCTGGCGGGGCAACGGTAATGGGGCTGGCGTTCGGCTTTGGCTGGACTCCCTGCATCGGCCCGATTCTGGCGGGCATTTTGATGATGGGAGCCAGCACGGCCAGTGCGGGCAAGGCCAGTATCCTGTTGTCCGTCTACGCTTTGGGTCTGGGCGTACCTTTCATCCTGGCCGCCTGCTTCCTGACCCCCTTCTTGCAGCGCATGACCCAGATCAGGAAGATCGGGCGCTATGTGCGCTGGGGGGCGGGTCTGGTGCTGATTGTGATGGGTTGGGCCATGGCAACCGGCGAGCTGGCGCGGTTTGCGATCTGGGTGCTCAAGACATTCCCGGTGTTAGGACAACTGGGCTGAACCGTCGTCTATCACTTCACGGCAGCATTGCCGCCATCGGCGAACAGGGCTGATCCGGTCACAAAACTGGACATGGAGCTGGCCAGAAAGAGCGCTGCGGACGCAATTTCTTCAGGTTGGGCGATTCGCTTCATGGCGTGCAGCCCCGCCGCCCAATCCTTGGTGCTCTGATCCCCGGCAATGTCTGTGTCAGTTCCGCCAGGCAATAGAGCGTTAGCTCGTATTCCTTGCGCCGCATAGTCTGCAGTGATGCCTTTGACCAGTCCCATGAGTGCCGCTTTGGCGACACCATAAGCGCTCATCCCGGGTAGGCCGACACTGGTGCCCACAAAGCTCGAGGTGAAAACAATCGAACCGCCACCGCGATGGAGCATGGCTGGAATCTGGCTACGGGCACCCAGAAAGGCTGCCTCAAGATTGGTATCCAGTGTTGTTTGCCATTCTTCCAGTGACATCTCGGCCAGCGGCTTGAGGGCACCGACAATACCGGCGTTATTGATCGCAATATCCAGCCCACCGAATCTGCTGTTCGCGGCTTCGATCAGTTGCTCATGGGTTTCAGCCTGCGTAATGTCCCCCGTCACAAACTCGGCACGGCCGCCAGACTGCCGGATCTCCTTGGCGACGGCATCAAGCAATGCGCTACGCCTTGCCGTAAGAACAAGTGCCGCTCCCTGCTCAGCAAACATCAATGCGATGGCGCGTCCAATACCAGAGGATGCGCCGGTAACAAGGGCAACCTTTCCATCAAGCAAAGCCATGAGTGAAATCTCCTGTATTTCTATTGGGAGCTCACATCGTATGTGTCCTGGCCTGACGGGGAACTCCGTTTCTTGCCTTCAAAACCGGTTCTTGATGATGGGGCAGGTAGCCGACTATCAGTCTTGTACTTCGCGGCGTAGCAGTTCACGTTTTCGGTCTACCCCCCAGCGGTAACCGGCCAGATCGCCATCCCGGCGTACGACGCGGTGGCATGGGATGGCTACGGCGATGTGGTTGTTGGCGCAAGCCTGGGCCACGGCACGCACAGCTTTGGGCGAGCCTATGCGTTCGGCGATGTCGGTGTAGCTGACGGTGACGCCTGGCGGGATCTCACAGAGCGCGCGCCAGACTCGTTCCTGGAAGGCCGTTCCTTGTACATCCAGTGGCAGGTGCAAGCCAATAGAGGGCGTTTCGATGAAGCCCACGACTTGAGCGATCAATTGCTCGAACTCGCCGTCGCAGCCGATGATTTCGGCTTTGGGAAACTGATCTTGCAGGTCACGAACCAGTTGATCGGGATCGTCGCCCAGCAAGATGGCGCAGATGCCGCGTTGGCTTTGGGCTACCAGAATCGCTCCTAGAGAGCACTGACCTACAGCGAAACGGATGACAGCACCGGCCCCTCCAGCCCGGTAGTCCCGTGCACGCATGCCTAACAGCTGTTCAGAGGCTTCGTAGAATCGGCTGTTGGAGTTGAATCCGCTGTCGTAGATCGCATTGGTGATGGTCGTATCCGGACTGCTCAGTTCCTCGCGCAGTCTGCGAGCACGATAGGCCGAGCTGTATGCCTTGGGCGTCAGACCTGTTTCGGCTGTGAACAGCCGATGAAAATGGAAGGGGCTTTTGCCCACCGCGGCTGCCAGCGTGTCCAGCGATGGCGGCGTCTCCGAAGTTTCGATCAGGCGGCAGGCACGAGCCACGATGGCGGCCCGTTCGGCTGCGGCGCTGGTTTGAGAGCCATGGGCCCTACGGCTATAACGATAGCCTGCTGCTTCAGCGTTCTGGGGCGAATCGAAAAATTCGACATTCTCGCGCTTGGGCAAGCGTGTTGTTGAGCTGGGTTGGCAGTACACGCCTGTGGTACGCACCGCATAGACGAACTGGCCATCGGCAGCGGGGTCTCGTGCCTGCACAGCCGCCCAGCGCTGATCGTCGGTTTTGTAAGCAGGGTTCGTAGTCATAGGGCAGGGATCCTGACATCATCAATTACGAAGCCAGAATACGCGGGTCTTTCATCGCAAGCACTCCGATTCTTGCGGTCAATATTGACAGACCCGGCTGACACCACACAAGAGCCTGTCAGTTGTTGACGGTATGTGCGTGCTAAACGAAGCAGTATGAAAAAAGGCCGGTATCAACCGGCCTTTTTATTGGCTCTGAAGCGCTGGCACCGTGAAAGGCGCGTCGTGCTTACAGGGCGCTGGGGGTGTAACCCGCTTCTTCAATCACTTTCAGGGCTTGTGCGCCATCCAGACCTTGAACGGTAACCTGGTGTTTTTCCAGATCCGTGCTGACGGTGGCTTGAGGGGCGACAGCCTGAATGGCTTCAGTGATGCTGCGTACACAGTGGCCGCAGGTCATGTCGGGTACGGAGAAGGTGGACATAGCTGACTCCTTTGATAAAAACAATGGAGTCAGCTTAAGGCTTGCCACGGGGGCAAGGTCAAGTGCTGTTTTTTTTAAAACAGGGCCGGTGACATCAGGCGGATCTGATCAAACTCGGGATTGCCCAGCCATTGAATCTGGCTGCTGGCCAAACCTGGGCCTGATTCCTTGTTTTCCACAAAAGCACCGTAGGAGATGGTCTGCTTTTGAGTGTCCAGTAGCACTACGTAGCTGGAGCTGGTGCAGTCATGGGGTTTGCAGCCCTGGAAAACCTGGTAGTCGCGGCCATCCAGAGAAACGGTTTCGCCCGGCGAAGCCGTACCGAAATCTTTAACCCAGCTGGCGTTTTTGGCGACGTCCTGCATCAGGCTCTGATACTGCTGGGCCACTTGCTTGTTGGACTTGGCCAGGTCAGCCAGATAAACGGATTCCGAGGACTGTGCATTGCTCAGGAAAGGGGCGAGCAGGGCGCTGCCAAGGACAAGGCGGCACAGAGAATGGGAAATACGCATGGGATCTCCAATAATGAGGCGAGCCTTCAGTTTAGCAGCGCGCTTAGTGCGGGATTGTTAACAAAATCAAGGAAAACCTGCATAAACGGCTATCCCTACAGTCGTTATAGTGCTTATCCGTCCATGGGATTGGCACGGGGCTTTGTTTCCTGTCGAATTACCAGGGCATTTGAGGGGTGTAGGTAAAAACCACAGCTTGCCAGCAAAATTGTTTCATAACTAAACTATTTATAAATGAATGGTTGGCATAGTTGAATTTGTAGTTCGATCTGCTGTGCATCTTATTTAAAGACAGCCTATAAGCGCGGTGGCGCAAGGAGATAACATGAAACGTATTGCATTGACCGTAGCTCTGGCGGCGGCTTTTGGCGGTTCTTTGGCTCATGCCGATACCATCAAAGTGGGGATGGCAATGGACACATCCGGTCCGTTCGCTGCCGTTGGTGGTGAAGTTCGTGATGGCTTTAATCTGGCCATCAAACAACTGGACGGCAAGCTGGGCGGTTTCCCGGCCGAGTTCATTCAACAGGATATGGCCGGTAACCCCGACCAGGCCCGCCAATTGGTCAATCGCTTCGTGCAGCGCGACAAGATCGACTTCTTTACCGGCCCCGTGGGTTCCAACGTGGCACTGGCAGTGGCTCCCGCCCTGTTCTCGGCCAAAGTGCCTTACCTGACCAGCAACCCGGGCCCCAGCCAACTGGCCGGTGCCGGTTGTAATCCGTACTTCTTTGGTGTGTCCTACCAGAACGACGCCTTTGACGAGGCCGCCGGTAAAGTGGCTGCGGATCGCAACTACGAAAAAATGTTCATCATTGCCCCTGACTATCCGGCCGGCAAGGATCACCTGAACGGCTTCAAGCGTGGTTACGGCAAAGCCGTCAACGACGAGCTCTACACCAAGCTGGGCCAGATTGACTACTCGGCTGAACTGGCACAGATCCGTGCGGCCAAGCCCCAGGCCGTGTTCTTCTTCCTGCCCGGTGCCATGGGCATCAACTTCATCAAACAGTTCGTGGCCGCTGGCCTAAATAAAGATGTGGTGTTGCTGGGCCCAGCCTTCTCGGGTGACGAGGACATCATCCCCGCCGTGGGCGAGCCTATCCTGGGCATGTTGAACACGGCTCAGTGGTCGCCTGACCTGGATGTTCCTGCCAACAAGACCTTTGTGGAAGAGTTCCGCAAAGCCTACGACGGCCGCTATCCATCGGTTTACGCTGCTCAGGCCTATGACGTGATTCTGGCTATTGACGCCGCCGTCAAACAGGTTGATGGCAAGGTATCCGACCGCGAAGCGGTGCTCAAGGCACTGAAAGCCGCCGACTACAACTCGGTTCGCGGCCCATTTACCTACGGCAACAACAACTTCCCCGTGCAGGCTTACTACTTGCGTGAAGTGGTCAAGGATCAGGACGGACGTCTTGTGAACCGTATGGTCAGCAAGGTGTTTGACTCCTACCAGGACGTCTACGCCAAAGAATGCAAACTTAATTAAGATTCACAGGTGGTAAAAGCATGTCGCTCATTCTGATTAGCGAGCAATTGCTGAATGGTTTGCAGTTTGGTTTGATGTTATTTCTGATTGCCGCGGGCCTGACGTTGGTCTTCGGCATTATGGATATCATGAACCTGGCCCACGGCTCCCTCTATATGGCGGGAGCCTATGTGGCCGCGGAAACCATGCAGCGTACAGGGTCTTTTACCGCCGCCATTGTGGTGGCGGTGGCGGTGACAGCCCTGGTCGGTATTGCCTTGGAAATTCTCATTCTGCGCAAGCTGGTCACTCGTGATCACCTGGCTCAGGTACTGGGAACCTATGCCGTTATTTTGATCGCCAATGATGTGGTCAAAATGATTTGGGGCCCAACCCCCGTTATGTTGAATATGCCTGCCTTGTTGTCCGGGCCGGTAGAACTCTTGCCTGACTTTCTCTATCCCGCCTTCCGTCTGATGATTATTGCGGTCGGTCTGGTGATGGCGCTGGCCCTGTATGCCTTCGTGACCAAAACACGGGCTGGGGTGCTGGTGCGTGCAGGAGCCTCCAATCGACAAATGGCCACCCTGATGGGGGTGCGTGTGCCTATTCTGTTCCTGGGTGTGTTCACTCTGGGAGCCGCTCTGGCTGCGCTGGCCGGTGCCTTGTTGGGTCCGATTACCGCGGTTCAGATCGGTATGGGCGAGGACATTCTGATCCTGGTTCTGGTCTGCATCGTGATTGGCGGGATTGGCTCGATTCGTGGCGCGTTTGTAGGTGCCTTGCTGGTGGGTATGGTTGATACCGCTGGCCGTGCATTCCTGCCCATGTTGCTGCGTAACGTTTTCCCGGCAGATGTGGCTTCCAGCGTCGGTCCTACGATTGCCGCCATTTCGATCTATGTCCTGATGGCGGTTGTTCTTGTTTTCCGTCCTTCGGGCCTGTTCCCGGCGCGAGGTTAATGTATGTCTACTTCGCGTATTTTTTCCGCCCTGGTGCTGGTGGCCTTATTGGCTTTCCCCTTGATTGCACCGATGTACGGACTTGAGTTCTACATTTCGTTTGTACGCCGTATCTTCATCTATGCCCTGGCTGCTAGTGCCTTGAATCTGGTGCTGGGTTATGGCGGGATGGTGGCCCTGGGCCATGCCGCGTTTTTCGGGGCAGGGGCCTACACCGTGGGTATCCTGGCTACCGAAGGCGTGCAAAGCGGCCTGATTGCCTGGCCTGCCGCCATGGTGATCTCCGGCTTGCTGGCTTTCCTGACCGGTGCCGTGTCGCTGCGTACTCGTGGTGTGTACTTCATCATGATCACGCTGGCGTTTGCCCAGATGATCTTTTATCTGTTCATTTCCTTGCGCCAGTACGGTGGCGAGGACGGTCTGAACATGTACAGCCATTCCTCCTTGCCCGGGATTGATCTGAGCAATGAGCTGAGCTTTTACTACCTGGTTCTGGCTATTCTGGTGGCGGTGCTGTTCCTGTTCAATCGTCTGGTTAAAGCCCGTTTCGGGCAGGCCTTGATGGGCACGCGTGAAAACGAAAGCCGCATGACAACCTTGGGTTACCCCGTCTACCGCATTCGCCTGACGGCTTACACCTTGAGCGGAGCCATCATGGGTCTGGCTGGTGCCTTGTTGGCTAACCACAACCTGTTTGTCTCGCCCAGCCTGATGAACTGGACCCAGTCGGCTGACCTGATCATCATGGTGCTGGTGGGGGGGATTGGCTTGCTGTATGGCGGTGCTCTGGGTGCGTTCGTGATGTTGGTGCTGGAAGAGTTGCTGCGCAACTGGACCGAGTACTGGCACATGCCTTTGGGTATCTTGTTGCTGCTGGTGGTGTTTTTTGCACCCAAGGGGCTGGCCGGACTGGTGCGTGTCCGCTCGACCGCTGATCCCGCTACTACTGCCAAGGAGCAAGCATGACGAACACGATAGCAACCGCCTCCAAGGCGGGCAGCGGCTCGGCCGCTTTGCAAGCCCGTGGTCTGATGAAGCGCTTTGGTGCTTTGCAGGCTACCAATGATGTGTCCCTGGACCTGGTGCCCGGTGAAATTCATGGTTTGATCGGCCCGAACGGGGCTGGTAAATCGACCCTGATTCATTTGCTGTCGGGCACCTTGACCCCGGATTCGGGCCAGCTCTTGCTGGGTGGCCGGGATGTGACTTCCTTGTCGGGTCACCAGCGTGTGGCTGCCGGTCTGGCACGTTCGTTCCAGATCACCAACATCTTCAAGAACTACACGGTGCTGGATAACCTGGTGCTGGCTTTGCAGGCATGCAGTGGCAGCAGCTTCCGCTTCTGGCGTGCTCGTCAGGCGGAAACCGAGCTGTACGAGCAAGCCCGTGCTTTGGCTGCCGAATGTGCCATTGATGCGTCCTTGCTGCATACCCAGGCCGGTGTGTTGCCGCATGGCGAGCAGCGCAAGGTGGAATTCGCCCTGGCTTTGGCCAGCCGTCCGCAAGTTCTGCTGCTGGATGAGCCTATGGCCGGGATGGGGCCGGACGAAACGCTGCGCCTGACTGAATTGATCGAAACCATGCGTGGCAAAGCCACCATGTTGCTGGTCGAGCATGATATGGAAGCAGTTTTCCGTCTGGCTGACCGGATTTCTGTGCTGGTGGCGGGGCACATTATTGCTACCGGCACGGCTGCCGAAATCCGCGATAACGAGGCTGTGCGTCAAGCTTATCTGGGCGACGACGACACGCCAGTTCCAACCAAGGTGGAAAGCCATGCTTGAAACGACTCAATTACAAAGCGGCTATGGCGCCAGCCAGGTGCTGTTCGGGGTAGATCTGTCCATTCGTAGCGGGCAGGTTGTGACTGTGCTGGGCCGTAATGGCATGGGCAAGACCACCTTGCTGAAAACCATTCTGGGCCAGTTGCCGGTGCGCGGCGGCGATGTGAAGTTCGACGGCCAGTCCATTGCGGGCTGGAATCCGGACCGTATTGCCCGTGCCGGGATTGCCATTGTGCCCGAAGGGCGTCAGTGCTTTCCCAACCTGACCGTGGCCGAGCACTTGACGGCCTTTGCTTGCAACCGCAACCCCAAAGCCAACAAGACCTGGACGCCCGAGCGTGTCTATGACTTTTTTCCGCGCTTGCGTGAGCGTGCGTCCAATATGGGCAACCAGCTCTCGGGCGGTGAACAGCAAATGCTGGCCATTGGCCGTGCGCTGGTCACTAACCCCAAGCTGCTGATTCTGGATGAAGCCTCCGAGGGACTGGCGCCCAAGGTGCGTGAAGAAATCTGGAACTGTCTGGCCGTCTTGCGTGAAGAAGGGCAAACCATCTTGCTGATCGACAAATATGTCGAGCGGCTGATGGCCTTGTCGGATCACCACATTATTCTGGAACGTGGCAAATTGGTCTGGCAGGGGAACTCCGAAGCATTGGGGGCTGATCGCACCTTGTGGACGCGTTATCTGGGCGTGTAAAAAACACAAACTGCAACAATCCCAAGATGCCGCCTGCTTGATTGCAGGCGGCATTTTTTATGCTTATCGTCAAGGCGCTATAGGGGATTGTGGCGGAGGAGTTGCACTTTCTTCTGAAAGTTCCCTAAGCATCTCTGGAAAGATTATTTCCTTGCGATGTATCAATGTGTAATGAAATGGCATTCCTTACGATGTCCATAAGGCCAGCAGGGTTATGGGTCCTATCCGGACCACTCACTGGCAGGAAGCTCTGTCATCCCATAAGGAAGTTGTTATGAAATTACGCCTGTTCACTCTCTCTGCTCTGGCCGCCGGTCTACTGCTCGGCAGTGCCGCGCAAGCTCAGGAAAATGAGCCTGTACAGCCGATTCCCGCCGCAGTTGTCACTGATCCGGCACGCGTTGAACTGGGCAAGAAACTGTGGTTTGAACCTCGCCTGTCCCGTTCTGGTTTCATCTCCTGTAACTCCTGTCATAACCTGAGCATGGGTGGCACGGACAATATCCGTACCTCCATCGGGGATCGCTGGCAGGAAGGCCCCATCAACTCGCCTACCGTCCTGAACTCCAGCCTGAACGTGGCCCAGTTCTGGGACGGCCGTGCCAGCGACCTGAAAGAGCAGGCCGGTGGCCCGATTGCCAACCCCAAGGAAATGGCGTTCACACACGAACTGGCCATGGAGTTCCTGAGCTCCATCCCCGAGTACAAGGCCGAGTTCAAGCAAGTCTTTGGCAAGGCCGACTTCGGCATTGATGAAGTCACCTCCGCAATTGCCGCCTTTGAAGAAACCTTGGTGACGCCTGACTCGCGCTTTGACCTGTGGTTGAAGGGTGACAAGAAAGCCATTACCGATCAGGAGCTGGCTGGCTATCAACTGTTCAAGAATAGTGGTTGCGTGGCCTGCCACAACGGTCCTAATCTGGGCGGTACCTCCTTCCAGAAAATGGGTCTGATCGAGCCGTACCAAACCACCAACCCGGCTGAAGGCCGTGCGGCTGTGACGGGTAAGGATGCTGACCGTTTCAACTTCAAGGTTCCTACCTTGCGTAACGTCGAGCTGACCTACCCTTACTTCCACGATGGTGCCGTCAATACCTTGACTGAAGCCGTGGATACAATGGGTCGTCTGCAGTTGGGTCGCAGTTTCTCTGCAGAGGAAAATGCCCAGATCGTCGCGTTCCTGAAAACGCTGACGGGCAAACAGCCTGAAATCGTGCTGCCAATCCTGCCACCTTCGCGTGACAACACACCACGTCCGGTGCCATTTGGTTCTTGATAGCAGGCTATTCAGGCGGCTTTTCATGAGCTAGGCCGCCATGAAGTGACCCAGGTCCTGGATTTTTTATTTTCCTGGCCTGGGTTTTTGTATTTGGCTGTGGATTCATGACCTTGCTTGGCGTTCAAGACAAGAATCCCCTGCTGTTATTGTTGATGCTCGATCAGGCGGGCTAAAAAAATAGTACCATTTAGATACTATTTCAATGACTGGAACCATCATGAGTCGCATTGTCCTGTTTGAGAACATTCATCCTAGCGCCCGTGAAGTTTTTGAGGCTGCGGGTTTGACCGATATTCAGACCTACAAGGGAGCCTTGTCGGGTCAGGAGCTGCTGGACGCTGTCAAAGGCGCCGAAGTTGTCGGAATTCGTTCCCGTACCCAGTTTGACAGCCGGGTGCTGGAGCACGCAGACCAGCTCAAAGTGCTGGGATGCTTTTGTATTGGTACCAACCAGGTGGATCTGGACCAAGCCCAGAACCATGGTGTACCGGTCTTTAATGCGCCGTTCTCCAATACCCGCTCCGTTGCCGAGCTGGTGCTGGGTGAGGCCATCTTGTTGCTACGTCGTATCCCCGAGAAGAACCTGCGCGTACACCAGGGTTTCTGGGACAAAAGTGCCGATGGCGCTTTCGAGATCCGTGGCAAGACTTTGGGCGTGATTGGCTACGGCAATATTGGTTCCCAAGTCGGTACTCTGGCCGAAGCGCTGGGTATGCGTGTGCTCTACCATGATGTGGAATCCAAACTGCCGCTGAGCAATGCCCGTGTCTATGGCAGCCTGAAGCAGATGCTGGCCGAGTCCGATGTGGTCACCTTGCACGTACCAGGCGGGCAGGGCACGCATAACATCATGAATGCCGAGACGATTGCGGCCATGAAACCCGGCTCCATCCTGATCAATGCTTCGCGCGGTACGGTGGTGGATATTGATGCCTTGCACCAAGCCTTGGTCAGCGGTCATCTGGCGGGTGCTGCGCTGGACGTGTTCCCAACCGAACCGAAAAGCGTGGACGAACCGTTGAAGAGCCCCTTGATCGGTATGCCTAATGTGATCCTGACGCCGCATATTGGCGGTAGTACTCAGGAATCCCAGGAAAACATTGGCCGTGAAGTGGCCGAGAAACTGGTTAGCTACTTGCGTAGCGGCGCTACCAAGGGCGCGGTGAACTTCCCCGAAGTGTCTTACTACGACATCCAGGGTGCTGTGCGTCTGCTGCATGTTCATCGCAACGTTCCCGGCGCGATGGGTAGCTTGAACAATATTCTGGCCCAGCACGGTATCAACATCACCCGCCAGCAGCTGCAAACGCAAGGCGAGTTGGGTTATGCCATGACGGATCTGGATCGTGTGCCCGAGCAGGGTTTGCTGGAAGCTGTGCGTGCCCATCCTGGTACTGTACGGAGCGATCTGATTTTCCCGGCTTGAAGCGGTAGTCGGACCCTAAACAAACGGCCCCGGATTCTTTTGAGTCCGGGGCCGTCTGCTCGTCTGCTATCCGTCCGTCTGCTATCAGGCCGAGTGCATGGACTTGGTGGGCCAGGCAATCGTCTGTTCCGGGCTGCTGCCGGGCACAATAATGTCGCGCAAGGTGTAGTTATCCAGATAACTCAGGAACTGGACCAGCGCCTGTTTAAGGATGTTGCTCAGGTTGCAGCGACCGCTCAGGATGCAGTGGGTGCCGCTGCCCAGGCACTCCACCACCGCCAGATCGGTTTCGGTATAGCGCACCAGCTCGCCCAGATTGATGTCTTCCGGCGCACGGGCCAGCCGCATTCCGCCGTTTTTCCCGCGCTGTGTCTGAATCCATCCGCCCTTGGCGAGCAGGTGGGTGACTTTCATCAGATGGGCTTGGGAAATCTGGTGGTACTGGGCAATTTCCGCGATGGTACAGAGCCTGTCTTCGTTCTGACCCAGATACATCAATTGACGCAGGGCGTAGTCGGTAAGGTTGGTCAGACGCATGATCAGGGCAGTTGCAGCTCGCTGGCCACTTGAGTGGGGTTGTGCTGGAACTGGTAGCCAAACCAGAAGCTGCGGGCGATGCGCTGGGCATATTCCAATGCCAGCGCGGCCATGGCCTGGTTTTCACGCTCCTGGCAGGTTTCCTTGAACAGGCGTAGCCATTGTTCAAAGTGGCTGGCCTGAATATGCTTGAGCGACAAATGCTTGGCCATGGGATTGCCATTGAAGCCATCGGTCTTGAGTAATAGAGATGACCAGAACTCTTCCATTACGCCCAGATGCGTATCCCAATCCTTGATGCGCTCGGAGAAAATGGGGCCAAGGACATCGTCCATGCGGATACGATCGTAAAAGTCCCAGACCAGGTCATGAATTTCCTGGCGGGTACACAAAGGGTTGAGAGCCATAATATTTTGAATTTAAAGATATATATTTTATCTATCTTATTGGTATGACTCATCGGGGTCAAGCCGGAAAGAAAACGCTTGGGAACGGAACATTTTCACGCTGGATTTCACGCTGATTCAACGCTTGCTTTCCTACACTGCTTGCACGTTTCAGCGTATGGATGTTGCGTTTGCGGTGTTTGGCCAGTCTGGCCGGCTTGCAAGGGCTGTACAAGTCTTGAACGGTGCTCTTTAAGAAAGACAAGTATCACCGAAGGTAAATTGCACTAGGCGGTCTGGCGGGCTACGATTACTTTTTGTTGGCTAGACCATGGTTTTGTTACAGTACGGTGCTCAAGGAATAATGATTACAAAACGACAGGCCCAAACGCTTTCTTGCGTTATCCCTGGTTTGAATGAAGCAGAAAACCTGCCCGCATTGCTGCCGGTTTTGGTGGCAAAGTTGCGCGAACTGGTTCCGGACTTTGAAATCATTTTCGTTGACGATGGCAGTACAGACGCAACGCCTTTGGTTATTGAGCAATTGCGTCAAACTTACCCTCAACTGGTCTATTTGCAGTTATCGCGCAACTTTGGCAAAGAGGCAGCGTTGACGGCAGGGCTGGAGGCCAGCCGCGGGCAGGTAGTCGTGTGCATGGATGCGGATTTGCAGCATCCCCCTGCCTTGATCGAAGCTATGCTGGAGCGCTGGTCTACAGGCCTGGAAATGGTCTATGCCGTGCGGGAAACCCGTGACGACGAGACCTGGATGAAGCGGGCGGGCACCAGTTTGTTTTACAAGCTGATGCGCACCTCTAACGGTTTGCGTGTGCCGCGTGATGCAGGCGATTTTCGCCTGATGGATCGCTGCGTCGTTGATGCCTTGATGGCCTTGCCCGAACGCAGCCGCTTTATGAAAGGCTTGTTTGCCTGGGTGGGTTTTCCGTCCGAGCCCATTTACTACTCGCCTGCCGAACGCTTGCATGGTGTCAGCCGATTCCGTCCCACTAAACTATTGCGCTTTGCGGTGGATGGTTTGACGGCATTCACCACCTGGCCACTGCGTTTGTTAAGCTTGTTAGGTGCAGTGTTGGCCATGCTGTCTTTCAGCTACGGCTTGTTCATTATCTTCAAGCACTTGTTGTATGGGGATGCCGTTCGGGGCTGGACAACCTTGATTACGGTGGTACTGTTTTTCGCGGGGGTGAATATGCTCTCGCTGGGTGTGGTGGGCGAGTATGTCGCCAGCATCTTTGCCGAGGTCAAGCACCGGCCCTTGTATCTGGTGCATCGTCGCCGTGGGCAGGGACTGGCTCAGGCCTCTGAACCGGCACCTGACCAGAAGCAGTTAGCGACCCCCGATCAGGACCCGCAGCAAGGCTGAAGGCAAGCCTGGTTTTGAAGGCAGGCCGGATCGTTTAATTGGCGAACTGCTCTCATTTGTAATTGAACGCTACATCGATACTCTGGATCGCTTCGACAGCTACGCAAGTAGCTGCCTACCCCTATTGGTTTGGCTTTGAGCGATGAGTATCGATAATTCCTTTTCCTCTTCCGGTGCAACACTACCGCTTGGACAAGCGCGTGGACCGGCCTATTGCTTACGTTGCGGCGTCCAGCGCCTGGGTACGCTCTCTAGTGTGTCCGTGGGGCTGCTGGCACTGCTGTGGTTTGCGCTGACCCTGGGGGCGTACCCCTTATTGATTCCGGATGAGGGGCGTTATGTCGGCGTGGCCCTGTCCATGCTGGAATCCGGTGATTATCTGGTGCCGCGTCTGGACGGCCTGCCGTTTTTCCATAAACCCCCCTTGCATTATTGGCTGACT
Source organism: Alcaligenes sp. NLF5-7 (assembly GCF_024266725.1). Taxonomy (NCBI): domain Bacteria; kingdom Pseudomonadati; phylum Pseudomonadota; class Betaproteobacteria; order Burkholderiales; family Alcaligenaceae; genus Alcaligenes; species Alcaligenes sp. NLF5-7. The sequence goes on along the minus strand of NZ_CP100755.1, from coordinate 890,538 downwards.
GCCCTGAGCCTGAAAGTGTTGGGGGTGAATTTTGTGGCTGCTCGTCTGGTACCTGCCTTGATGGCGGCCTTGTTGATTGCCGGTATGCACGCGTTCTTGAAGCGTCATGCCAGCCAGCAACATGCGGGCTGGACGGCTTTGATTCTGGTCAGCAGCCCCCTGCTTTTCGGTGCTTCCCATTACGCCAATCTGGACATGACGGTTGCTGCCTTGATCAGTAGCTGTGTGCTCTTGGGTGGTCATGCTGCCTTGCAGATGGAGCAAGGGCGCTCCTATCGTTGGGCCTTGATGGGGCTGTATGCCACCGCAGGCCTGGCTTTTCTGGCAAAAGGCTTGATCGGGATTTTGATCCCCGGCGGTATCTTGGTGTTCTGGCTGCTGGGTCGAGGCCAGTGGCGTACTTTGTTGCGTCTGTTTTCTGTGACAGGCCTGGGGGTTTTGCTGCTGGTTGCCACGCCCTGGATGTGGGCCATGCAAGCGCGCTACCCCGGTTTTTTTGACTATTACATCGTCTATCAGCACTTCCAGCGTTTTCTGGAAGCCGGCTTTAACAACCCTCAGCCTTTCTGGTTCTACTTTGCCCTGATGCCTGTTGCCACCTTGGGTTGGACGCCATTCTTGTTCAAGCGCTTTCGTGGTTCTGTTAATGCTTCCGACGGTTTGGGAGCGATACGGGGCTTGATGCTGTCGGCATTGCTGACTGTGCTGGTTTTCTTTTCCATTCCTTCGTCCAAGCTGGTGGGCTATGTCCTGCCTGCGATTGGCCCTTGGGCTTTTTTTCTGGCGGATGTGGTGATTCGCCGCAGTCAGCGGGATGGAGAAGCAAAGGTAGAGCGCTTTGCGGTCTGGAGCCTGGGTGTTTGTGTTGCGATTTGTGCGTTTGCCGTGGCGACGATGATGCTGCGCCCACAGGTCAACAGTCAGGCCTTGGGCCGTGTACTGGCCAGTGAATACCAAAAGGGTGACCGTGTCGTCTTTCTGAATAATTACCGTTATGACCTGGGCTTCTATGTTCCGGGCCTGAAGAACATCAGCGTGATGGGGCGCTGGGATGATCCGGAAATCATGCGCACCGATAGTTGGCGCAAGGAGCTGCTGGAGGCAGCTCGCTTTGAGCCGCAACGTGGGGCGCTGACCTTGATAGATCGGGCAACCCTTCGTCAGCAGTTATGTCGGGACAGCAAGGCGGTCGTCTGGTTGATCGGCTCGCCAGATGCCGTGCGCCAAAGCCAGGTGCTTAACCATGCTCAGCGCCTGTATGAAGATCAGCGTATTGCTCTATGGCGCTTCGATCACGACGAGTACGAGCTTATGTGCGGCGGAACGCCCAAAGCCGCCCAGCCAGAAACGTCAGCACAGCCAAGCCGATAAGAATCAGGCCCAGCAGCAAGTCGTAGCGCAGACCGGAATGATTCAGTAAAAACGCATAGCTGGCTTCGTTGACGGCGAAGCCAGCGGCAGACACCAGAAAAAAACGTGTCAGAGCCGGCAGAAAGCGGGCATTCTGGGAGCGGAATGTCAGCCAGTAGTGGCCACCAAAGGACACCAGGAACGCAATCAGCCAGCCAAAAAGATTGGCCAGCAGCGGAGACAGGCTCAGCGTTTGCACCAGGGCGATTACAATGCCCCAGTGTGTGAAGGCGGCCAAAGTGCCGACCAGTATGAACAGAATGATTTGACGAGACATAAAGCGGAGCGAGCAGTGGCCAAGGACAGGCAGATCAGTATATGCGCGGATGATTTTGGCATGGCCCCCGCCGTGGACGAGGCCATACTGAAATTGGCCCAGGCCCGGCGCCTGACAGGAACATCCTGCCTGGTCGATGGGGACAGCTTTGTGCAAAATGCACCAGCACTGCGCCAGAGCACGCTGCAAAAAGGTTTGCACCTGAATTTTACCGAGTTTGCTTCCCAAGCGGGCGTGTATGCCATGCCGCTCAAGCAGGTGATTATCCGCAGCCTGCTGCATCGTCTGGATGCCCAGAAGGTCAAGGATAGCGTGGCTCGCCAGCTGGATCGTTTTGAGGAGGTGATGGGGCAGGGCCCGGACTATATCGACGGGCATCAGCACGTGCATCAGCTACCCATGATACGCGAGGCCTTGCTGGCAGAAATGGAGCGCCGTTATGCCGCTTCCATGCCTTGGCTGCGTTATACCGGCGCCCAGCGTCTGGCTACGAGTTTCGCGTTTAAAGACAGATTCAAGGCGCAGATTATTGCCGGGCTGGGTTCCAAGGATTTGCTGCGCCTGGCCAGAGCCAAAGGCGTCACCTTGAATACCGGCTTCACCGGCGTGTACGACTTTCAGGGTGGCAAGGAGCGTTACAGCGCCTTGGTCAAAGCCTGGCTGGCGGTGATGCAGCACGGGGACAGCATGATGTGCCATCCCTCCTTGAGCAGCGTGCAGGACGATCCTGTGGGCTTGCAACGTCAGGCAGAGTACGAGGTGCTGGCTGGCGATGAGATGCAGCAATGGCTGGATCAATACAGCCTGTGCATTGCCTGAGAAGGAAGATCAGGGCGTCTGGGCTGGCTGGCTTTGGCTGCCGTCACCCAGACTGCGCTGCATGATGACCACATCAATCCACTGCTGGAACTTATAGCCCACGGCTGGCTGAGTACCTACATGGGCAAAGCCCAGCGAACGGTGCAGGGCAATCGAGCCCCGGCTGTCATGGCCGGAGATGATGGCCACCATTTGCCGCCACGGGCCTTTCTCACACTCCAGCAGCAATTGTTCCAGCAAGGCTTTGCCCAGACCTTTGCCAATCTGACCTTGAGCCAGATAGATGGAGTCTTCTATCGTGAAGCGATAGGCCGGGCGGGAGCGATATGTTCCTGCGTAGGCATAGCCCACGATCTGCCCGTCCAGCTCTGCGACCAGCCAGGGCAAATTCTGCTCGCGCACTTGCGTGAAGCGGGCACGCATTTCCTGTTCGTCCGGTGGGCGTTGTTCAAAGGTCGCCGTGCTGTGCAGTACGTGATAAGCATAGATGTTTTGTACCGCTGCCATATCGTCCAACGTGGCCTGACGTATCAGCAAGGCACTGGCGTGATTGCCTTGCGGCAGGGAGGCAGAGAAAGGGACTTGCGTACTATCGGGGGGGAACATACTATTTTTCCTTTGAACTGATTTAGTTTATCCCGATTTCAGGAGTTTCTATGTCCTTCCCGCACCAGTTTTTGACCGAGCAATTGGCCGTCGCCCCTCAATTATCGGGAGAGGACATGCAAGCCGTGGCCGATGCCGGTTTTAAAAGTGTCATCATCAACCGTCCCGATATGGAAGGCGGTCCCGACCAGCCCTTGTCGGCAGACGTGATGAAGGCCGCCCAGGCGGCAGGCTTGCAGGTGGAATATCAGCCAGTAGTGGGTAGCGCTATTACTTCTGCTGATGTTGCTCGTTTTGGTCAATTGCTTGAAGCCTTGCCAGGGCCGACTTTGGCCTACTGCCGCACGGGTACTCGCTGTGCCGTATTGTTCCGCGCATTGAACGAATCCTGACCTGGCTCAAGGTTCAGGTCTGTACTAGCTTGTCCTGTGTCGGTATGCAGCGGTAAGCTATCTGTCTCCATTCAAAGGGGTTATGCCATGTTCAAGAAAATTCTGATTCCAACTGACGGTTCCGAGCTCTCCTCCCAAGCAGCCAACAAAGGCGTGACCTTTGCCCGCCAAATTGGTGCCGAGGTTCTGGCTTTGCACGTGACGCAGCCATTTGCTGCCACCGTTGGTTTTGATGGTATGGCTGCTGCCTACGCCATCACCGACGAGGACTACGACAAGACTGCCAAGGAACAGTCGCAGAAGTACTTGCAGCAGATTCTGGACCGTGCCGAGACCGCTGGCGTCAAGGCCACTGGTAGATCCGTATCGAATTTCAATGTGGCCGATGGGATTGTGCAGGTCGCTGAGCAGGAAGGCTGCGACCTGATCTTTATCGGTAGCCACGGCCGCAGTGGTCTTTCCCGCCTGTTGCTGGGTAGCGTGACCATCAAGGTGCTGAATATGGCCAAGAATACCGTGCTGGTGTACCGCGTCAAAGAAAGCGATTAATCGTTTTCAGCCCAAAGAAAAAGCCCGCCTAGGCGGGCTTTTCTGTGTCTGCGGCACGTCTTATTGGCTGCGTGGCTCCAGCTGCTGTTTATGGGTCACGACTGCCTGCAAAACAATAGGCAGCAGCTCGCCATCTTCGCTTTTACCGCTGGGATTTTGTTCCACAAAATCCAGCAGGGAGCGGCGCATGCGCGGGTCCCAGAATTTCTGGATATGTTCCGCAATCTCGCGCAGTCCTTGCTCCCGATTGCTCAGGATTTCAAAGAACTGACCGATCTGGTTGGCCATGGGAATCAAAGGAACAATGTTCATGGTGATGTGGCCGAGCGTGACTCGGCAGAATTCAGATAGTGGGGATGGCTGTACAGCGTGAAGCTGCGGTCACGGGCAAAGGCGGCCAGCATGACACCCAGTTCATCGGCAATCTGCACGGCATAGGCGGTGGGGGCGGATACGGCCACCACAAAGTTGATGCCCATGGCAGCGGCCTTCTGGACCATCTCGAAGCTGGCACGGCTGGAGATCAGCACCATGCCAGAGCGGGGATCAATATCGTTGCGCAGCATGTGGCCCAGCAGCTTGTCCAGCGCATTATGGCGACCTACATCCTCGCGCACGGCCAGGATATCACCTTGCAGATTGCACCAGGCCGCCGCATGGGTAGCGCCCGTCAGACGATGCAAGGGTTGGCTGGAGCGCAAGGCATCCAGGGCCTGGAAGATGGCGGCAGCATCGGGGCGGTGCTCGGGAGCGTCCAGACGGGGTAGCTGTCGGCGTACCTCGTCCAGACTTTCCAGACCACACAGGCCACAGCCTGTACGGCCAGCCAGCTGACGGCGACGCGCCTTGAGTTGATGCTGGCAGGCACTGGCAATCTCGATTTGCAGCAGGCTGCCGCGCTCGCCTTCCAGCACATCCACGCCGCGTATATCGTCAGCGGTACGAATAATGCCCTCGGTCATGGAGAATCCGTAGGCCAGATCTTCCAGATCACTGGGGCTGCACAACAAGGCACTATGGCTGATGCCATTGAACTCCAGAGCCACGGCTTGTTCGCGCGCCAGCGCATCCTGATCCTCTTGGGGCAGGGTGTCAGCTTGTGTTTCAGCTGGGGTACGCGCCTGCCGCCATACGGTGGCAGGGGCGCTAGCATCACGAAAATCTGCCTGGCTCACGTGGGCAACTCCTTAGGGCCTGTTGGGACGCATCATACTTTCGCGACGGCCTCGGCATGCTCATGCGAATGGCTGTGATCCGCCTGGGCCAAATCCTCGGCCGGGACGGTCTCGCCTTGCAGGAGACGCTGCTGAATATCGTGGAAACGGTTCCAGCGATTTTGCCAGGCCGACTCGGAGGTCACGCGCTGAATTTGCACGGCCGTCACCTTGTACTCGGGGCAGTTGGTTGCCCAGTCCGAGTTGTTGGTGGTGACCACGTTGGCGCCCGACTCGGGAAAGTGGAAAGTAGTATAGACCACCCCTGGCTGCACTCGTTCGGTCACCGTCGCGCGCAGGGCGGTCTCTCCCGCACGGCTCTTGACCGAGACTTTGTCGCCACTGCGAATGCCGCGATCTTCGGCATCCACCGGGTGAATTTCCAGCAAGTCCTCTGCATGCCAGGCCACGTTGTCGGTACGGCGGGTTTGTGCGCCCACGTTGTATTGCGACAGGATACGGCCGGTGGTCAGCAGCAAGGGGAACTTGCGGCTGCTGCGCTCTTCGGTGGGTACGTACTGAGTCAGCATGAAGCGGCCCTTGCCACGCACGAACTCGTCGATGTGCATGGTGGGGGTGCCTTCAGGTGCCTGTTCGTTGCAAGGCCATTGCACGCTGCCACCCAGTTCCTGGATGCGATCGTAAGACACGCCAGCAAAGGTCGGTGTCAGACGGGCGATCTCGTCCATGATCTGGCCGGGATGCTCGTAGTTCATGGGGTAGCCCAAAGCACGGGCCAGGGCGCAGGTGACTTCCCAGTCGGCCATGCCCGCCTTGGGCTCCATCACTTTGCGTACGCGCGAAATGCGGCGCTCGGCGTTGGTGAAGGTGCCGTCTTTTTCCAGGAAGGACGAACCGGGCAGGAACACATGGGCGTACTTGGCGGTTTCGTTCAGGAACAGATCCTGCACCACCACACACTCCATGGCGGCCATGGCAGCAGCTACGTGTTGGGTGTTCGGGTCGGACTGAACAATGTCTTCACCCTGGCAGTACAGTCCCTTGAAGCTGCCACTCAAGGCGGCATCAAACATATTGGGAATGCGCAGACCGGGTTCAGATTGCAGGGACACGCCCCAGGCCTCTTCAAACTGCTGACGTACGCTGGTGTCGGAGACGTGACGGTAGCCGGGGAACTCGTGCGGGAAAGAGCCCATATCGCAGGAGCCTTGCACGTTGTTCTGACCACGCAGCGGGTTCACACCCACACCTTCGCGGCCTACGTTGCCGGTGGCCATGGCCAGGTTGGCAATGGCCATTACGGTGGTGGAGCCCTGGCTGTGTTCTGTCACACCCAGACCGTAGTAAATCGAACCGTTGCCGCCGGTAGCGTACAGACGGGCTGCGCCACGGATGTCGTCGGCGGATACACCGCAGATCTCGGCCATGGCTTCTGGCGAGTTCTGGGGCTGGCTGACAAAGCTGCGCCATTCATTGAAGGCAGCGGTATCGCAGCGCTCGGCCACATAGGCCTCGTTCACCAGATTTTCAGTGACGATAACGTGGGCCATGGCGGTCAGTATGGCGGTGTTGGTGCCTGGACGCAGGGGCAGGTGGTAGTCGGCCTGGATGTGCGGCGAGCTGACCAGTTCGGTCTGGCGCGGGTCGATCACGATCAGGCGGGCACCTTGGCGCAGGCGACGTTTCAGGCGCGATGCAAACACGGGGTGAGCGGCGCTGGGGTTGGCACCCATCACGATCACCACGTCGGTGTGCATCACCGAGTCAAAGGTTTGCGTACCGGCGGACTCACCCAGGGTCATCTTCAGGCCGTAGCCGGTAGGGGAGTGACACACGCGGGCGCAGGTGTCCACGTTATTGGTACCAAAGGCGGCGCGAACCAGTTTTTGCACCAGATAGGTTTCTTCGTTGGTGCAACGCGAGGAGGTGATACCGCCCACCGCGTCACGACCGTGCTGATCCTGAATGCGACGGAACTCGGAGGCGGCGTAATTGATGGCCTCGTCCCACGACACTTCCTGCCAGGGGTCGGTAATGCTCTTGCGTATCATGGGGCTCAGGATACGGTCCTGGTGCGTGGCGTAACCCCAGGCGAAACGACCTTTCACGCAGGCGTGGCCACGGTTGGCCTTGCCGTCTTTCCAGGGTGTCATGCGAATGACCTTGTCGCCCTTCATCTCGGCCTTGAAGCCGCAACCCACACCGCAATAGGCGCAGGTGGTGATGACGGCGTGCTCGGGTTGACCCAGGTCGATAACCGACTTTTCCATCAAGGAAGAAGTCGGGCAGGCCTGGACACAAGCACCGCAGGAGACGCAATCGCTGCCCAGGAAACCATCGTTCTGGCCGGCGGTGACACGCGATTCAAAACCACGCTTGTCGATGGTCAATGCAAAGGTGCCCTGAACTTCCTCACAGGCGCGCACACAGCGATTGCAGACAATGCATTTGCTGGAGTCGTAGGCAAAGTAAGGGTTGGAATTATCGGTAGTATCGTCCAGGTGGTTGGCACCATCAAAGCCATAGCGCACGCTGCGCAGGCCCACCACACCGGCCATGTCTTGCAGTTCGCAATTGCCGTTGGCAGGACAGGTCAGGCAGTCCAGCGGGTGATCGGAGATGTACAGCTCCATCACGTTGCGGCGCAGCTTGTGCAGGGTGTCGTTTTCGGTTTGGACGACCATGCCTTCTTCCACCAGGGTGGTGCAGGAAGCAGGGTGGCCGCGACGGCCTTCAATGTCCACCAGGCACAGACGGCAGGAGCCAAAGGCCTCCAGCGAATCGGTGGCGCACAGCTTGGGAATATTGATGCCGGCCAAGGCGGCTGCGTGCATCACGGAAGTGCCGACGGGCACTTCAATCAATTTGCCATCGATGGTCAGGTTGACCATCTCGGTCTGGGTCGAGGCTGGGGTGCCCAGGTCACGTTCGCGTACGGCGACTGTTTCTTTCATGGTGATCTCCGTCTTAGACCTTGGCCAGGTCCTGCTCGGTTTGCGGGGCCAGTCCAAAATCCTGGGGGAAGTGTTCCAGCGCGGACAGGACGGGATAAGGGGTCATGCCGCCCAAGGCGCACAAGGACCCGGAGAACATGGTGTCGCACAGGTCGCGCAGCAGCTCGACATGGTTGTCCATGTCTTCGCGGCGACGGATCTTCTGGATGGTCTCCACACCACGCGTAGAGCCGATGCGACAGGGTGTGCATTTGCCACAGGATTCGATGGCACAGAATTCCATGGCGTACTGCGCCATGTGGGCCATGTCTACTGTGTCGTCAAAGGCCACCAGACCGCCGTGACCGACCATGGCATTGATCTTCATGTAGGCCTCATAGTCCAGCGGGACATCCCAATGGTGCTCGGGCAGATAGGCGCCCAAGGGGCCACCGACTTGCACTGCACGCAAGGGACGACCGCTGGCGCTGCCGCCACCGTAGTCGTACAGCAATTCGCGCAGGGTGACGCCAAAGGCTTTTTCTACCAGGCCGCCGTTTTGCAGATTGCCGGTCAACTGGAATGCCAGTGTGCCACGCGAGCGACCCATGCCGTAGTTCTGGTAGTAAGCACCGCCCTTGGCCAGAATCACCGGCACGGAAGCCAGGGACACCACGTTATTGATGACTGTAGGCTGACCAAACAGGCCTTTGATGGCGGGCAGAGGCGGTTTCACACGCACCATGCCGCGCTTGCCTTCCAGACTGTCGAGCAGGGCGGTTTCTTCGCCACAGATGTAGGCGCCGGCTGCTTTGCGTACTTCCAGATCGAACTCGTAGCCGCTGCCTTGAATGTTCTTGCCCAGCCAGCCTGCTGCGCGCGCCGCCGCAATGGCTTCGTTCAACGCTTGCACGGCCAGAGGGTATTCGGAACGCACGTAGATGTAGCCATAGGTCGCACCTACAGCCAGCCCGGCAATCGCCATGCCTTCAACCAGGCACAGCGGATCGCCTTCCATCAACATGCGATCAGAAAACGTGCCCGAGTCGCCTTCGTCGGCATTACAGACAATGTACTTCTGCTGTGCCGGGGTGTTCAGTACCGTATTCCATTTGATGCCGGTCGGGAAAGCCGCACCGCCACGACCTCGCAGGCCGGAGTCGGTCACTTCTTTCACAATGGCGGCCGGTTCCATGCTCAGCGCCTTGCGCAAACCTTCGAAGCCACCACAGGATTGGTAATCGGCCACGCTGACCGGATCAATAATCCCCACACGGGCAAAAGTCAGGCGTTCCTGATTCTTCAGGTAAGGGATGGCGTCCGTCAGACCGTGGCACAACTTATGTGCACCGCCTTGCAGAAAACCAGCGTCGAACAGACCGGGCAGATCTTCAGTCTGGACAGGGCCGTAAGCGACGCGGCCTTCAGCTGTTTGCACTTCCACCATGGGCTCCAGCCATAGCAAACCACGCGAGCCATTGCGCACAATCTGCACATCCAGACCGCGCTCCTGAGCCTGGGCCGCCAGTTGCTGGGCAATCTCATGGGCGCCCATGGCGACCGCTGCGGTGTCGCGCGGAACGTAAACGGTAATGGTGCTCATGACTGGGCCTCCTGGCTGCTTAGCAGGGCATCCAGTTTTTCGGGGGTGACGCGTGCATGGGGTACGCCATCGAGCATGACGGCGGGGGACTGAGCACAGAGGCCCAGACAGTAGACAGGCTCCAGCGTGTACTGGCCGTCGTCGCTGTTTTCATGGAAGTCGCAGTTCAGGCGGCGACGGGCATGAGCCGTCAGCTCCAGTCCGCCCCGCGCCTGACAGGCTTCAGCCCGGCAGATTTCCAGGGTATGAGTCGCGTGGGGCTGGGTGCGGAAATGGGCGTAAAAAGAGATAACGCCATGGATTTCCGCACGGGACAGAGCCAGCTGTTCGGCCAGCACCGGCACCACGGACTCGGGAATACAGGCAATCCGGTCCTGAATCGCGTGCAAAATAGGCAACAGGTTACCTTTCTGGCCGGCGTGCTCCTGCACGGCCTGCAAGGCGACCTCTTCAGGAGCCAGACCTGACAGGTCCTGCTCCTGGTGATGAGGGGTTGTTTGCATGTCCTGTGTGCGCGGTGCCCGAATAGGGTGCCTGCGCCTCCATATTTTTTATGCACAGCGGTGCATATTATTTGACAGTGTTTTCCCTTGTAATCTAACCACTTAAGTCCATAACTTCAATAAGCAATATTTCGCATATATAATGTTTGGTACATGCAGCACAAAACATAAATACGAAAACACACTGGTCTTAAAAACACATGACCAAACAGAAATTCAAAGCCCGGCTGCGCTCTGAATGGATTCTGGAAAATGCAGACGGCGTGGACCTTCCCATGGGGGATGTGTTGCGTTTGTTGGGTGCCATCGAGCGACTGGGGCACTTGGCGGGAGCCAGCAAGGAATGCCAGTTTTCCTACAGACATGCCTGGGGCTTGTTGCGTAATGCCGAAAAACAGTTTGATGCGGCCTTGCTGGAAACCTCCCGGCGCAAAGGTACCAAGCTGACCGAGTTCGCCCAGCGTTTGCTGTGGGCGAATCGGCGACTGGATGCGCGTCTGACGCCGACCCTGGAGAGCATGGCTTCCGAGCTGGAAGAGGAGCTGGGCCGCTTGTATGCGCAGCCTCTGGACCGTTTGCGCTTTCAGGCCAGTCACGGATTTGCGATTGAAGGCCTGATGCGTTTTGCCAATGAGCACGATGGTCTGCCGCTGGAGCTGCGCTACCGCACAGCCATTGAAGCGCTGGCTTCGCTGGAGCGCGGGGATTGCGATCTGGCCGGTTTCCAGGTTCCGGTGGGTGAGTTCGAGGTGGCTGCCATGCGCCGTTATGGGCAGTGGCTGTCTCCGGCGCGTCACAGGCTGATTTTCCTTTCCACTCGCCGGACTGGCTTGTTTGTGGAGAAGGGCAATCCCAAGAACATCACCGGCATGGCCGACTTGTTGCGGCCCGATGTGCGCTTTGTGAACCGTCAGATGGGGTCCAGTACCCGCTTTCTGGCGACCTTGCTGCTGGGGCAGTTAGGGGTAAACACGAATGCGGTGCTGGGCTTTGAAACAACAGAATTGACACATATGGCGGTGGCGGCTCACGTTGCCAGTGGCATGGCCGATACCGGCCTGGGTGTGGAAACAGCGGCCAGTCGATGCGGGCTGGAGTTCATTCCCCTGGCCCAGGAGCGTTATTTCATTGCGGTCGAGCAAGAAGCGCTGGATAAGGCTCCTATGCAGGAACTGATGAACGTGATTGGCGGTTCCGCGTATAGTCAATTCATGGAAGGTCTGGTGGGTTACGACCCACGGGGTTTGGGACAGATCATGACGCTGGAACAGGCATTCGGGCAGGCTGCCGACATGCTCTGGCGTTAGACCCCATTGCATGACGAAAACACACACCATGAGACGGGGACGAACCCTGTCCTTGAAAAAGAGAACACCATGAGCGATGAGCATGGGCCAAAACGTGAACCGGTGTCTGTAGACCAGGTTCAGTACAGGCCATATCAAGAAGCAGCTCCCCCAGGTTCCGAGGCCCGGCCCTTGGAGCCGAGTGACCCGCAGCCTGCTGGAGCGGGAGTTATGCCGTCCGGCATCGAGCAGGGGGCGCAAGCGGGTGCTGCAGAGCTTGCACGCCGCCCGACCGTGCGGATTGCCGCTGTGTCAGGGCAACCTTTGGACAAGCGTCACCGCCCATTTCGTGACCTGCGCATTTCCCTGACTGACAAGTGCAATTTCCGCTGTACCTACTGTATGCCGCGGGAAGTCTTTGGCACGGACTACGAGTTCCTGCCTCATTCTTCCCTGCTCAGTTTTGAAGAGATTGAGCGCGTAGCACGGCAGGCCGTTGCTCTGGGCGTGCGCAAGCTGCGCCTGACGGGTGGCGAACCGCTATTGCGTCGAAATATTGAAGTGCTGATTGCCATGTTGGCCAAGCTGCGTACACCGGAAGGTGATGCGGTGGAGCTGACTTTGACCACCAATGGCACCTTGCTGGGTCGCAAGGCTCAGGCCTTGAAAGACGCGGGGCTGAATCGTGTCACCGTCAGCTTGGACGCCTTGGACGATGCCCGTTTTACTCAATTGAGTGATAGCGGCGTGTCAGTCTCCACCGTACTGGATGGCATTGCCAAGGCACAGGCCGTGGGTTTGAGCCCGGTAAAGGTCAATATGGTGGTGCGCAAAGGGCTGAACGATGATCAGATCTTGCCCATGGTGGAGCACTTCAAAGGCTCGGGCCAGATTCTGCGTTTTATTGAATATATGGACGTGGGCACCAGCAATGGCTGGAATCTGCAAGAAGTGCTCAGCGGTGCGGAGATTGTGGAACGTATCCAGTCCCGTTTCGAGTTGGAGTCAGTGGCCGCCCAATACCGTGGCGAAGTCGCCAGCCGCTGGCGTTTCAAGGATGGGACGGGCGAAGTTGGCGTGATCACCAGCGTCACTCAACCCTTCTGTGGAGACTGTTCGCGCATGCGTCTTTCTCCCGAAGGACGCCTGTTTCTGTGCCTGTTTGCTTCCCAGGGTTATGATGTGCGGGCGCAATTGCGCTCGGGTGCGTCCGACGAACAGTTAGCCGCCTATATGCACGGCGTCTGGACGGGACGGCAGGACCGATATTCCGAGATTCGGGGTGAGCAAACCACGAGTCGTGACCGTATCGAAATGAGTTATATCGGCGGATGATAAGCACACAGGACATCAGCGGTATTGTGCTGGCGGGCGGACGAGCCCGCCGTTTTGATTTGTCGGGCCAGATCGATAAAGGCTTGCTGCTCTTGCAGGGCCAGCCTTTGGTGCAGCATCTGGTACGTCGCCTGCGTCCGCAGGTGGGGCCAGTCTTGATCAGTGCCAATCGTAATCCCGAGCAGTATGTTCATTGGGGACGTGTGGTTCCTGACACGGTGGAACTGGAGGGCTATCTGGGCCCCCTGGCCGGTCTGGCCAGCGTGCTGGATCAGATCACGACGCCCTGGGCGTTATCCTGCCCGGTGGACCTGCCTTTTGTTCCCAAGGATCTGGGCCAGCGCTTGATCAAGGCCGTCCAAGATCAGGGCGCGCTTGCCGCCTATGCACGGGCTGAACGTAGCCACCCCTTATGCCTGTTGCTGCGCAGCGATCAGGCGGCGGGCCTGAAAGAATATCTGCTTAGCGGCGAGCGCCGCGTCATGAGTTGGCTGGAAAGCATAGGCGCGGTGGAAGTGGATTTCTGCGATGCGCCTGAACATGCTTTCTTCAATATCAATACTCCGCAGGACCTGGAAACAGCGCAGGGCTGGTAAACCAGCCCTGCTTGCTCGTGCTCAAGCGATTCGCTTAGAAACGGATGTTGAGGCGAGCCTGCACACTGTGGTCCTGGGCGGAGCGAGCCAACTGGCCTTGATACGCCAGTCCGATTGCCGACTGAGGGTTGATCTTGAACTCCAGGCCGGCTTCCAGCATGGCGCTATCTTTGGCAATCGGGGCTCCGACGACGGTGAACGCTGAACCTGCCGAAAAAGCATGGGTCGCGCTGGGTTTGACCGTACCCATGGCGTGCCGCCAGGCCACGGAGCCGTGGGCACTAACTTGGGTGCGACCCAGTTCAAACTCAGTAATGGCACGGGTCCCCAAGGTCATGAATGTCGTGTTGCTGCTTTGACGCTCGGCGTGCAGAGCGGCTGGCCCGCCTGTTTCCGTGAAGCTGTTGCTTTTCTGGTGCACGTAAGCTACTTGAGCAAAGGGCTCAAGCGCCACAGCCTCAGCCTTTATGCGATAGCCCAACTCGGCAAACGCCTGGGCGCTCTGGCTGCTGTAGTCCGCCTTCAGCGTGCTTGACAGCCTAGGTACGGATACCGAGCGGCTTGTGGACAGATCATGCCAGCTGTAGGCCAGACCACCGCGCAGTCCCAGCGCACCCCACTGAGTTCCCCCATACGCACCCAGGTGGTAGTTGTCGCTGCTTGCGCTGGAGGAGCGATCTCGTAGCTTGATGTCGCTACGGCTATAGCCTGCAAGCAGACCCAGACGTGTCGAGTCAGACACATTGGTGTCTACACCCATCAAAAAGCCACTGCTGGAACTGCTTACGTGGGCGGTATTGTCGGTGGCGTCAATGTTGCGCCAGCTACCCATGCCTTGAATCCAGCTGTGTGTCCCGCTGGAATCGGCGGCTGACAACTGCCCCTGATCATTGCGTACAGGGGCGGCTTGTGCCGCAACAGCACGGCTGGCTGAACGCAGGCGCTCATTGACTGCATCACGAATCTGGCGGCTGTCCTCTTGCAATACGGTTTTGCTTGACGCGTGCAATTCGCCCGACAGACTGTCAAAGCTGTCGCGCAGCAACGCGATGTCATTGGGTAGTTGGGCGACAGCATCATAGACAGCATGTCTGTCCTGTATGCCAATGCTTTCTATGGCCTTGGCGCTGGCCTGTTGATTACGTGTCCGTGCAGCGGAGGTCATTGCCTGGTCATTGCGTTCCAGCACCAGGGCGACACGACCGTTCTGGTAGTCGTACGACAGGGAGGGGTTCAGGAAGGCGAAGTCGGAAGTGACGTCACCAAACTCGCCGGACAATCCGCCCTCGGAGGTCAGAATGGTGTAGCTGGAGCGTAAATCGTAGCTGCCGTTGGCGCCAATGTGGGCGACCGAGCCGCCGCTCAGGCTTGTCTTGCCTGTGACTTGAATTCGGTCGGCGGCGGTACTGCCTGGGTCGGCCTCGACGAGCAGACGGGCGCCTGGCTCGATGTTCAAGTTGCCGTCAATGGTCAAGGTGCCGATGGAGTTTCCCGGTGAGAGGACCCCGCCCTGAGTGACGGTGATGTTGCTGCCTGCACCCGAGCCGACCACGCCACTGCCAGCCAGCATGCTGCCGGCCCCAATGGTGGTGGAGCCGCCCAAGTGGCCGTTCAAGACCAACTTGCCTGCTGTAATAGTGGTGGTGCCTTTGAACGCAGAGCTGTCTCCCGTCAGGTTCAGGGTGCCAGCCCCGTCTTTGATCAGGGAGCCTGTCCCGGAAATACCGCCGGCATAGGTGTCGTCGCTGGCTTGGTCGAAAATCAAGGTGCCCTTGTTATCCACGTTGCCGGGAAGGGTGGCGGCCTGAGCAATCAAGCTTCCTTCTTCAATGCGGCTGTTTCGATAGGCATTGGCTTCATTGCTTAAACGCAGCGATCCCGCACCGGATTTGACCAGGTCCGCATGACCGACGATGGCACCCGCCAGGGTCAGTGTTGTGTCTGCGGCGACTTGTACGCGTCCATCGTCCAGCAGGGCGATATCACGAGCAGTACTGAAGGAGTCTGTGGCGACCAGAGTGCCGCCCTGAAAACGTAACTCACCGCTGGCGGCGCCCAGGTTCGCGTCCTGGGACACTTCCAGGCGGCCACCGGCCAAGGTGGTGCCGCCGGTGTAGCTGTTTTGACCGCTCAGCACCAGGGTGCCCGCGCCTGCCTTGTGCAAGCTGTTGCCATTCCAGCCCGTGGTGCTGTTGGGGGTCTGGTCCGTCAAGTCCGTGCCGACGACGAAACGGTTACTGGCATCGCTCAAGGTGAAGGTGCCGTGGGCCAGATTGTTGTTGGCGGTCCAGCTCAGGCCATAGCTGGCCAGTAGTTGAGTCTGGTCAGCGGACTTGTGTGTGTTCAGGTTGAGATAGTCCACCGTGCCATTGAAGCCACCCACCTGATACGAGGCGAAGTCGCCTTGTATGCCGTCCCGTGTGCTTAGCAGTACTTTGTCCAGTTGGCCTGCGTGACTGATGCCACCCAGTGCGAAGGCAACCTGGTCCCCCAGAATCACGCGCTCAGCCTGCAGTGCAGGGCTGTTGGGACCAGCGGCAATGTCTAATACCGTGTTGTCGTGCAAATTGACGGTGCCGTCCACGCGGAGGGTGGCGGGTCCTTGCACGGACAAGGCGCTGTCTGCACCCTCAATATTCAGGTTACCCACCAGGTGGCTGGCGGCTCCGCTTACGCCGTCACCAAACTGCAGCGTGGCGTTCTTGACGCTGGCCGAACCCCCAAGCTTACCCAGGACTGCCAGCGTGCCTTCGGACACCGTGCTGTGGCCGGTATAGCCGCTATTGTTACCCGATAGCGTCAGGGCTCCCGCACCGGTCTTGAGCAGGGAGCCCGCACCCGACAGCTCGCCCTGGAATCGCCCAGCTGAGGCTTGCTCGAATACCAGCGCACTCTGATTGAGTACATTGCCCGACAGGGAGCTGGCATTGCCAATCAGGGTGCCCGCCAGAATTTGTGTATTGCCATAGCGGTTGGCGGTGTTGGATAGGCGCAGAGTACCCGCGCCTTCTTTAATCAGATTGCCGCTCCCGCTGATTTGCCCGCTCAAGCCCAGTACCGTGTTGGCCGCCACATCCAGATGGCCGGCTTGATTCAGTGTGAGCTGGCGTGTGCTGTCAAAAGAGTCCGTCGTGGCTAAGGTGCCGCCCTGGAAGTTCAGTGCACCGGAGCCTAAATTGCTGCCCTGGCTGACGACGACGCGCCCTTCATGCAGGGCGGTACCGCCTACATAGGTATTGGTGCCCGCCAGGATGACCGTCCCTGTGCCGGTTTTTTCCAGTGAGCCGATGCCCGTGATGGCTCCGTTCAGGCTCAGGCTGGTGTTGGCGTTAACGGCGATCGTGCCGGTTTGTTCCAGCTCAATTTGACGAGCGCTGGCGAAAGAGTCAGTCACCGCCAGGGTGCCATTGTTCAGGCTGACTTGTCCCTGGATATCGCCCAAATTAGCGTCTTGGCTGACCTGCACCGTGCCATCAGTGATACTGGTGCCGCCTTGGTAGCTATTTTGCCCACTCAGTACCAGGGTGCCGGCACCGCTCTTGTTCAAGGCACCGGTGCCGCTTAAAGTGCCGCTCAAATTCAGCGCGGTGCTATCGGCAACCTTCCAGCTTGCATCTACCAGGAAGCTGGCCGAGCGAGCCGAGCTAAAGGAGTCGGAGGTGGCCAGTGTGCCGCCCTTGAAGACCAGCTTGCTGCTGCTATCCCCCAGATTGGCATCGCGAGCGACTTGTACCGTACCTTGCTTGAGCACGGTGTCGCCCTGGTAGCTATTGTTGCCGCTCAGCGCCAGTGTGCCATTGCCGTCTTTGATGAGTTCAGCCGTCCCTGATACCGTTCCGTTCAGATCCAGCGTGCTGTCATCGTTGATCTCAAACTGTCCTGCATCCAGCAGGGCGATATCACGAGCAGTACTGAAGGAGTCCGTGGCGACCAGGGTGCCGCCCTGGAAACGTAACTCACTGCTGACTGCACCCAGGTTCGCGTCCTGAGACACTTCCAGGCGACCGTCGGCCAGTGTTGTGCCGCCGGTGTAGCTGTTCTGACCACTCAGCACCAGGGTGCCAGCGCCGGTCTTGAGCAGAGAGCCTGCACCCGACAGTTCGCCCTGGAATTGTCCGGCCGAGGACTGCTCGAATACGAGCGTACCCTGGTTGAGCACATTGCCCGACAGGGAACTGGCATTGCCAATCAGGGTGCCCGCCAGGATTTGTGTGTCGCCATAGCGGTTGGCGGTGTTGGACAGGCGCAGAGTACCCTCGCCTTCTTTAATCAGATTGCCGCTCCCGCTGATTTGCCCGCTCAAGCCCAGTACCGTGTTGGCCGCCACATCCAGATGGCCGGCTTGATTCAGTGTGATCTGGCGTGTGCTGTCAAAAGAGTCCGTCGTGGCTAAGGTGCCGCCCTGGAAGTTCAGTGCACCGGAGCCTAAATTGCTGTCCTGGCTGACGACGACGCGCCCTTCATGCAGGGTGGTACCGCCTTCATAGGTATTGGTGCCCGCCAAGACGACCGTCCCTGTGCCGGTTTTTTCCAGTGAGCCGGTGCCTGTGATGGCTCCGTTCAGGCTCAGGCTGGTGTTGGCGTTAACGGCGATCGTGCCGGTTTGTTCCAGCTCAATCTGACGAGCGCTGGCAAAAGAGTCAGTCACTGCCAAGGTGCCATTGTTCAGGCTGACTTGTCCCTGGAGATCGCCCAAGTTGGCGTCTTGACTGACCTGCACCGTGCCATCAGTGATACTGGTGCCACCTTGGTAGCTATTTTGCCCACTCAGTACCAGGGTGCCGGCACCGCTCTTGTTCAAGGCGCCGATGCCGCTTATGGTGCCGCTCAAGCTCAGCGTGGTGCCATCGGCCACCTGCCAGCTTGCATCTTCCAGGAAGCTGGCCGCGCGAGCCGAGCTAAAGGAGTCGGTGGTGGCCAGTGTGCCGCCCTTGAAGACCAGTGTGCTGCTGCTATCCCCCAGATTGGCGTCGCGAGCGACTTGTACTGTGCCTTGCTTGAGCACGGTGTCGCCCTGGTAGCTATTGTTGCCGCTCAGTGTCAGTGTGCCATTGCCGTCTTTGATGAGTTCAGCCGTCCCTGATACCGTTCCGTTCAGATCCAGTGTGTTGTCCTGGCTGATCTCAAACGTTCCTGCATCCAGCAGGGCGATATCGCGAGCAGTACTGAAGGAGTCCGTGGCGACCAGAGTGCCGCCCTGAAAACGTAACTCACCGCTGGCGGCGCCCAGGTTCGCGTCCTGAGACACTTCCAGGCGACCGTCGGCCAGTGTTGTGCCGCCGGTGTAGCTGTTCTGACCGCTCAGCACCAGGGTGCCCGCGCCTGCCTTGTGCAAGCTGCTGCCATCCCAGCCCGTGGCGCTGTTGCTTGTCTGGTCCTTCAAGTCCGTGCCGACGACGAACCGATTACTGGCATCGGTCAAGGTGAAGGTGCCGTGGGCCAGATTGTTGTTGGCGGTCCAGCTCAGGCCATAGCTGGCCAGTAGTTGAGTCTGGTCAGCGGACTTGTGTGTGTTCAGGTTGAGATAGTCCA
Organism: Alcaligenes sp. NLF5-7; assembly: GCF_024266725.1. NCBI lineage: Bacteria > Pseudomonadati > Pseudomonadota > Betaproteobacteria > Burkholderiales > Alcaligenaceae > Alcaligenes > Alcaligenes sp. NLF5-7. The sequence goes on along the minus strand of NZ_CP100755.1, from coordinate 871,522 downwards.
CCGTGCCATTGAAGCCGCCCACCTGAATGGAGGCGAAGTCGCCTTGTATGCCGTCACGTGTAGTCACCAGCACTTTGTCCAGCTGGCCTTCGTGACTGATGCCACCCAGTGTGAAGGCAACCTGGTCTCCCAGGATCACGCTGTCCGCTACCAGTGCGGGGCTGTTGGGACCAGCGGCAATGTCCAATACCGTGTTGTCGTGCAAATTGACGGTGCCGTCCACGTGGAGGGTAGCGGGTCCTTGCACGGACAAGGTGCTGTCTGCCCCTTCGATATTCAGGTCACCCACCAGGTGGCTGGCGGCTCCGTTTACGCCGTTACCAAACTGCAGGGTGCCGTTCTTGACGCTGGCCGAGCCACCGAGCTGCCCCAGTACGGTCAGCGTGCCCTCGGACACCGTGCTGTGGCCGGTATAGCCGCTATTGTTACCTGATAGCGTCAGGGCTCCCGCGCCGGTCTTGAGCAGAGAGCCAGCCCCCGACAGTTCGCCCTGGAATTGTCCGGCCGAGGCTTGCTCGAATACGAGCGTACCCTGGTTGAGCACATTGCCCGACAGGGAACTGGCATTGCCAATCAGGGTGCCCGCCAGAATCTGTGTGTCGCCATAGCGGTTGGCGGTGTTGGACAGGCGCAGGGTACCTGCGCCTTCTTTAATCAGATCGCCGCTCCCGCCGATTTGGCCGCTCAGGCCCAGTTCGGTGTTGTCCGCCACATCCAGATGAGCGGTTTGGCTCAGGGTGATCTGGCGGCTCATGCCAAAAGAGTCCGTCGTGGCTAAGGTGCCGCCCTGGAAGTCCAGTGCGCCCGAGCCTAAATTGCTGTCCTGGCTGACGACGACGCGCCCTTCATGCAGGGCGGTACCGCCTACATAGGTATTGGTGCCGGCCAAGATCATCGTTCCTGTGCCGGTTTTTTCCAGTGAGCCAGTGCCCGTGATGGCTCCGTTCAGGCTCAGGCTGGTGTTGGCGTTAACGGCGATCGTGCCGGTTTGTTCCAGCTCAATCTGACGGGTGCTGGCAAAAGAGTCAGTCACCGCCAAGGTGCCATTGTTCAGGCTGACTTGTCCCTGGAGAGCGCCCAAATTAGCGTCTTGGCTGACCTGCACCGTGCCATCAGTGACGTGGGTGCCACCTTGGTAGCTATTTTGCCCACTCAGTACCAGGGTGCCGGCACCGCTCTTGTTCAAGGCACCGGTGCCGCTTAAGGTGCCGCTCAAGCTCAGCGTGGTGCCATCGGCTACCTTCCAGCTTGCATCTTCCAGGAAGCTGGCCGCGCGAGCCGAGCTAAAGGAGTCGGTGGTGGCCAGCGTGCCACCCTTGAAGACCAGCTTGCTGTTGCTATCCCCCAGGTTGGCGTCGCGAGCGACTTGTACTGTGCCTTGCTTGAGCACGGTGTCGCCTTGGTAGTTATTGTTACCGCTCAGCGCCAGTGTTCCAATGCCGTCTTTGATGAGCTCAGCCGCCCCTGATACCGTTCCGTTCAGATCCAGCGAGTTGTCCTGGCTGATCTCAAACTTTCCAGCATCCAGCAGGACGATATCGCGAGCAGTACTGAAGGAGTCTGCGGCGACCAGGGTGCCGCCCTGAAAACGTAACTCACCGCTGGCGGCGCCCAGGTTCGCGTCCTGGGACACTTCCAGGCGACCGTCGGCCAGTGTTGTGCCGCCTTCATAGTGGTTGGCGGTGTTGGACAGTCGCAGAGTGCCCGCGCCTTCTTTAACCGGCTTGCCGCTACCACTGATTTTTCCGTTCAGCCCCAGTACGGTGTTGTCTGCCACATCCAGATGAGCGGTTTGGCTCAGGGTGATCTGGCGGTTCATGTCAAAAGAGGCTGTGCTGGCGAGTTCGCCGCCCTGAAAGCTCAGTGCGCCGGAGCCTAAATTGCTGTCCTGGCTGACGACTAGTCGTCCTTCATGCAAGGTGGTGCCGCCTTGATAGCTATTATCGCCACTCAACACCATCGTACCGCCGCCCTTTTGATGGAGCGCACCCGTGCCCTCAATGGAGCCCGTCAGAGCCAGGGTGGCACCCGAGCTGATCGTAATGGTCTCTTGTTGGTCCAGCTCTATTTGGCGGGCGCTCGTAAAGGAGTTCGTGGCGTGCAAAGTCCCACCATGCAAGCGGATGCTGCCGCTGGCATCCCCTAGATTGGCGTCTTGCGCCACTTCCAGGGTGCCCTCATGAATGGCTGTGCCGCCCAGGTACTGGTTTTGACCGCTCAGACGTAGCGTGCCATTGCCTGTTTTCAGCAAGGCGCCTGTGCCGCTGAGTGTGCCACTCAAGTGCAGTTGTGACTGATCGGCTATGTTCCACTGTGCATCTTGCTTGAACTCGGCTGCGCGAGCCGAGTTAAAAGAGGCGCTTGTGGCCAGTACGCCGCCGTTAAAGAGCAGCCCCCCTTGGCCGTCTCCCAGGTTAGCGTCGCGATCAATGCTCACGGTGCCTTCCAACAGGTTCAGACCGCCGCTAAAGCTGTTGTCACCGCTTAGGGTCAGTGTGCCCGAGCCTAGCTTGGACAAGCTGCCCGAGCCGGCGAGTACGCCGTTCAGCCCCAGGTTTTTGTCGGCACGCACCTCGATTTGCCCTGTTTGCGCCAGCTGTACATCGCGTGAGCTATCAAACGTCTGTGTTGCGACCAGCGTGCCCCCGTTCAGCTTGAGTCCGCCTGTGGCATTCCCCAAGGCGGCATCGCGGGCGACATGCAGTTGCCCGCCTTGCAATTCAGTGCCGCCGCTATAGCTGTTCGCCGCGTTCAACTCCAGGATGCCTGCACCTTGCAGGATCAGGGCTCCGGTGCCCGAGACGATTTGGTTCAGGTGCAGAGTACCGCCAGAAGCAATATTGAACTGGCTGTCCTGATCCAATTGGACCAAGCGTCCCAGGTGGAGATCTTGTTGGGTGGCCAAGGTGCCGCCATCCATGATCAATTTGGACGTGGCACTGCCCAGGTTGTTGTTGTGTTTGATGCTCAGCGTGCCTTCGGAAACCCTTGTGTCGCCGCTGTAAAGATTGACTGCATTCAGCTCCAGGGTGCCTGTGCCTTGTTTGTGCACCGAGCCCGAGCCGGAAATGACCTGGTCAAAGCGGCCATTGGCGACTTGATCAAAGACCAGCTTGCCCAGGTTGGAGACTTGGCCAGAAATGGAGCTGGTGTTGCCGATCAGTGTGCCCGCTCGAATATAAGTATTACCGTAGGCGTTGGCGTTACCGCTCAAGCGCAGCGTGCCATCACCCGCTTTGATCAGATCGCCAGGCCCGGAGAGGGTGCCTTGCAAGTTGACACTTGTGTTTGTGGCCGTGTCTATTCTTCCTGCATTCGCAAGGGTGATGCTCCGCATGCTGTTAAACGAGCCAGTCGTCTTCAGCGAACCCCCTTGGAAAGTGAGGGTTGTGCTGCTGTCTCCCAGGTTGCCATCGTTTTGAACCTGCACCGTGCCAGCGTTCAGGATCGTGCCGCCCTCATAACTGTTTTGAGCGTTCAGCACGAGGATGCCATTTCCGCTTTTAGTCAGCGCCCCTGTACCGGATATGGTGTTGTTCAGGCCCAGTGTTGTGTTGGAGGCAACGTTGAATTCGCCAGCCTGATTGAGTGTGACCTTTCGGTTGCTGTCAAAAGAGGCCGTCGTGGCCAAGGTGGCTTGATTGAAAGACAGTGAGCCACTGGCTGCACCCAGATTTTCGTCGCGCTCGACCTCCAGGGTCCCGCCTGTCAGCACGGTGCCGCCGGTATACGTATTGATACCAGCGAGAACCAGGGTTCCTGGCCCGGCTTTGGTCAAGCTGCGGCCGTCCCAGTTCGTGGCGCTGTTGCCAGACTGGTCTTTCAGGTTTGTGGAAACCGTAAATTTGTCTGAAGCTTTGGCCAGGGTGAACGTGCCATGTGCCACCGTAGTGTTGGCATTCCAGCTAAGGATAGAGGCGGCCAGCAAGCGAGCGCTATCGTCGGACTTGGTAACTTGTACTGTCTTGTAATCCACCTTGTCGGGGGAGGTATCCACCACATTGATGGTTGAAAACTCGCCGTTAATGCCATCACTGGTCTGGATGAGAGTGCGCACGCTCTCGCCCACATTGGCGACATTGTTCAGCTCAAGTGTGACGCCTTGCCCGATCTTGAGCTGTTTGGCAGAGAGGGATTGGCCCGACTGCGCGACACCCAGGTCCAGGATGGTATTGCTCGCCAGCTCAAGGGTCTGATCAACGCTTAGCTGGGCCGATGAGTCTATCGCCAGAGTACTTCCTGAGCCCTGAACGCTCACACTGTTGACGAGGTTATGAAGGCCCGCTGTTTTATCTCCAAACTGCAAGGTGCCGCCGTTTACCTGCATATCACCGCTTAGCGTGCCTCTGATAAGCAGCGTGCCGCCTGAGACGGTGGTCTTGCCCTTGTAGTGCTGGCTGTCAGCCGTCAGGATGGTAACGCCGGCGAGTTGATTGATGTCATGCTGTCCCGAGCCGGGCAGGCTCACCAGTGGGCTTGCAAACAGATGGGTATCGGAAGTGTTGAAGTTGACGGTCCCCTTGCCCGATCCGAATTCAACACTGCCAGCCTCCAGGTAACCGGCGGCAACGGGCTCCGCTCCGGGAGCGGCACCGATAGTGAGCGTGCCCTGGCCTGTGGACTGGGCGCCCAGGATCATCTTGCTACCGTAAGTTTTCAGGCCGCCTGACTGCATCAGGTTGACTGCTCCCGTTCCAGCGTTGCCCACGGTTAGTACGGTGGGCTGGTGGGGGGCGGGTGGTTGTAAGTGGTAGGAGGAGTTGAGCCCCGAGACGCTGATAGTGCCAATGCCGCTGATCTCATGGCCCAGGATGACGCTGCGACTCTCGTGGTAAGCGGTACCATAATTGACGGTTTCGATGCGTTGAGCACCCGTGCCAGTTTTGCCCACAAAGAGGTTTTGACGGTCCCACAAGATCTCTCCCGTGTGGAAGCTATCGGCATGTGCCTGACCTGACAGGGCCATGGCAAGCAGGGCTGCCCTGAGCGTATGGTGCAGCCATGTTGCTTGACGCTCCTGGATGGGCAGCCTTGTACCTGAGGATGTTGCTGATACCGTGCTTGATTGGCCCCGGCCTTTCCCATGCCCTTTAGCCAATTCACTGACGACCTGCCAAAGTCCGAGACGGCGATTAAAGATAAGGCGATAGGTGTGATTCATTGGCTGCTACCGGGGTGAGACATTGATAAGAAGGGATAGTCAGTGACAGCCAGAGTGAATGGCTGACCGACAGGCAGTCGGCCAGTATAGGTAAGAGTCGTTGAACGCTCAGAGGGGCAATGACAGGTAATTAAACGTGACGATGTCGCAGCAAAAAATGAAGCTGCCGGGCAGGCGGGCAAGAGCCTGGAACTGTTTGTTCAAGCAAAAAAAACCGCCCTGATCAGGGCGGTTCCTTATGGCAAGGCCAAAGCTTGGATCAGTGTCTGAACTTATGCCTGCCACTGGCTGTATTCATACAGACGCACAACGTCGCCGGGGGCAGTGTGGGTATCGGCAGGGAGGCGGGCCAGCGCCTGTGCCCAAGGCAAGGAGCTGATCACGCCTGAACCCTGATTATCGAAGGGGCGCACCAGCAGGCGGCCCTGCTCGTCGTTATCTACCTGAACACGAATGAACTCTTCGCGGTCACCTTCAAAGTGACGCTCGCCCTGCAGGATGCCGTAGCGTGTGGTGGGCAGGACTTGCTGGCGACCTTGCAGACGACGAATCAGGGGAGAGACCATCAAGGAGAACACGGCGTAGGACGACACCGGATTGCCGGGCAGGCACACCAGTGGTTTCTGATCAATGTAGGCCAGCGCCAGCGGCTTGCCGGGTTTCATGCGCACTTTCCACAGATCCAGCTGGCCGCCTATGCCTTCGATGGCGGGTTTCACAAAGTCTTTTTCACCGACCGAGACACCGCCAACGGTCAGCACCAGATCGCAGCGTTGCAGCAGCTCTTTCAGGGCGTCCTGAATGGCTTTCAGCGTGTCCTTGGCATGAACCGCGTGGACTGTTTCAACCCCTAGCGCTTGCAGTTGTGCACGCAGCATGGGAGCGTTGGAGTTGTAGATCTGGCCGGCTTTCAAAGGCTGGCCGGCAGGGGTCAGCTCGTCGCCGGTGGTCAGAATACCGACGGTCAGCAGCGGGTAGACCTGCAGCTGAGCGTGGCCTTGCGCAGCCAGTTGGGCAATATGGGCCGCCGTCAGCTTGGTGCCTGTGGTGATCAGCACTTCACCAATGCGCATGTCCTCGCCTCGGCGGCGGATGTTCACACCAGCCTCGGGCATTTCCAGAATGCGCACACCTGCTTCGTCTTCCTGGCAGTTTTCCTGAATAACCACGGTATCCGCCCCGGGTGGCAACATGCTGCCGGTAAAGATACGGATCGCCATGTTCTCTTTCAGCGTTTCAGGAATATCGCCGGCATAGCAGCGCTGCTGAATGGGCAGTACCTTGCCGTCGGCAATGTCAGCCAGGCGCAGAGCATAGCCGTCCATGGCGCTATTGTCGGCGGGCGGCATGTCCAATTGCGCTTGAATATCCTGGGCCAGAATGCGTCCCAAAGCTTGCGACAAGTCGCAGGTTTCGGTTTGGGTGGGGACTTGCCCTGCCTGGGCCAGTCGCTGCTGAGCTACGTCAAATTCGATCATAGGTTTGGGGAAACTCGATAAAACTGGGTTCTGGTTTGGAGCGAGTGATGGCCGTGTGGTCGTCACCGTGCGTGCAAGCTGCTCTGTACCGTTGCATGTGGGGTCAAGCCTGGGCTGAAGGGGCGGGTGGCTCCAGATATTCCGAGGCAAAATTGCAGGGCCGATGTCGGCTGTCCAGCTGCTCTTTCAGGATCTTTTCCCAGGCCAGCTTGCAGGCGCCGCCCGAACCGGGAATGCAGAACAGCAAGGTACGGTTGGCCGTTCCTGCCAGCGCATCGGACTGCAGCGCCGAGGAGCCAATGTCCTGATAGGACAAGTAGCGGAATTGTTCTCCAAAGCCGGTAATGACCTGATCCAGCAAGGGGGTGACGGCCGCAATCGTGGATTTCTTGTGGCTGAAGCCGGTGCCGCCATTGCAGATGATGACGTGAATGTCAGGATCCACAATCCATTGGCTCAAGAGCGCACGGATAGCGTAAATATTGTCCTTGCTGATGGCGCGCTGCACACAGTAATGGCCGCTGTCAGTCAGGCTGGCCGCCAGATAATCGCCGGAGGTGTCATCATCCGGGCCACGGCGGTCCGAAATGGTCAGCACAGCAGCGTTCAGGCGAACAGCGGGTAAATCGGTCTTGGCTTTAGACATGCTTGTCGGTGTCCGAAGAGGTATTCCAGGAATCGGTTTTCTGGGCGTCGCTGTCGCGCTGCTGTACCCAGAAACGCTTGCCGTCAGCCAGGGTTTCGCGCTTCCAGAAAGGGGCGCGGGTTTTCAGCACGTCCATGATGAATTCGCAGGCGCGAAAAGCGTCGCCACGGTGGGCACTGGTGACGCCAACATACACAATCTGCTCGGTCAGGTGCAACTCGCCCACGCGGTGTACGACCAGCGTATCCAGTATGGGCCAGCGTTGACGGGCCTGGTCGCAAACCGCTTCAATCTCGCGCTCGCACATGCCCGGGTAGTGTTCCAGGAACAGGGATTCGGTGGCGGTGCCATCGGCCTGATCGCGCACATAGCCGGTAAATGTCACCATGGCACCGGCCTTGCCGCCAGCCGTGGCGCGCAGCTCCGCGTTCAGGGCCGCGACATCAAAGTCTTCAGTCTGGATGCGAACCATCTCAACCTCCGGTGACGGGCTCGAACACAGCCACTTCATCGCCGGGGCGGACAGGGTCGGTAGGCTTGGCGTGAAACTGGTTGACGGCCACATGCAGGCGGCCGGCCATATCGCTTAAATTCGGGTGGCGTTGCAGCAGGGCCTCGGTCCATTGCTGAACGGTGCCTTCCTGGGGCCATTCCCAGTTTTCCTGGCGCTGGCCTGTGCGTTCGGCCACTTGGGCGAAGTACAGGACGCGCAATGTCAAAGGGCTTGTCATGCTATCTCCGTGAAAGGGCTTAGAGCTGGGCAGTCCAGGTTCCGCTTTTGCCGCCGGTTTTCTCCAGCAAACGGGTCTGTTCGATCACAATGCCTTTGTCGGCCGCTTTGCACATATCGTAAATGGTCAGGGCGGCAATGGAGCAGGCCGTCATGGCTTCCATCTCGACGCCGGTGGTGTAGCGGGTGCGGCAGGTGGCCAGCACGGCAATGGTGCCTGCTGCGGCGTCGCTTTCAAAATCAATGCCGACAAAATCCAGGGGCAGGCTGTGGCACATGGGAATCAGCTCGGCACAGCGCTTGGCGGCCAGCACACCGGCCACGCGTGCGGTGTTCAGCACTTCGCCCTTGGCATTGTGCTGAGCCGACAGCAACTGGTAAGCAGCGGGACTCAAACGCACCACGGCGCGGGCCGTGGCCGAGCGGGAGGTGGCGGATTTGTGGCTGACATCGACCATCTGAACTTTCCCATCTTCATCCAGATGGGAAAGGTGCAAATCTGTGTTTTCGGTAGTGGTGCTCATGATCGCTCCGGGACCGGGCCTAGTGCGCGGTTCTAATTGTTTATGGTTGCATTATATACACCCGGCGCGGTGGCTCTGGCTAAGGCCCCGGCGGGTTGCGGTCTTCCCGCAAGCGGGCCGGGTCCAGCAGTCGGGCCAGTTCGATCAGGGTGCGAGCCTGCATTTTTTCAAGTGCCCGAGCGCGGTGCACTTCCACGGTGCGCATGGTGATGCTCAGGTCCTGGGCAATCTGCTTGTTCAGCCGTCCCTCCAGGGCCAGGGCCAGCACTTCGCGCTCGCGCTGCGACAGGGTGTCCAGCCGCTCTTCCAGTGCCTGTTCGTTGTCCCGTTCTTCCTGACTGGCCTCGTAGCTGCGCAGCACATCCAGTACCCGGTCCACCAGATCGTTATCGTTAAAGGGCTTTTCGATGAAATCCGCCGCGCCTTGTTTCAGCGCGGTCACGGCCAGCGGCAGGTCGCCGTGGCCGGTCAGGAAAATAACGGGCAGACGGGATTGGCGCTCGCGCAATTGCTCGAACACTTCCAGGCCGGACAGACCATCCATACGTATGTCGAGCAGGATGCAGCCCTGCGTTTCGGGGTTCAGGGCATTCAGAAAAGCCTCGCCGCTTTCCCAGAGTTCGGTATTGACCTGCCGGGTGGAGAACAGCCAGGACAGGGCATCGCGGATGGCCGGGTCGTCGTCCACGATGTGGACCAAAGGGGCGCGCTTAGTCATGTTCGATCAAGGGTAGGGAAAACAGGAAGGTAGCACCGTGAGAAACCCCGTTTTCAAACCAGAGTTTGCCATGGTGCAACTCCACAATGGAGCGGCAAATGTTCAAGCCAATGCCCAGACCTTGGGCTTTGGTGGTGGTAAAGGCCTGGAACACTTCTGCCATGATCGTTGCTGCCACGCCGGGGCCCTGGTCGGCCACCATCACCAGCACGACACCATTGCTGGCCTGCATGGTCACTTCCAGTACCCGGCGTTCTGGCTCCAGGCCCGACATGGCTTCGGCGGCATTGCGCAGCAGGTTGAAAATCAGTTGTTCCAGCAGTACCTTGTCGCCCATTACGGGCAGGCTTTCGGGGTGGGAGGGCACAATCAATTGAATCTGGTGATGGCGCAGACCTGCCTTGGCCATGGCCAAGGCGCCTTGCAAGGCATCGGGCAAATTCAGAGGGCTAAGCTGCGGATCGCGCTTGCGCACAAAGTCGTGAATGCGGTGGATGATTTGCCCTGCGCGGCGGGTTTGTTCCGCCAGGCTTTCCAGACCGCGACGCAGCTGTTTCGGGTCCAGCGGTTCATTTCCCAGCAGGTTCAGGGAACCAGCCGCATAGCTGGCAATGGCCGAGAGCGGCTGGTTCAGCTCGTGGGCCAGTGTGGAGGCCATTTCACCCATGGTAATGAGCTTGGCCGTGTGGTGGAGCTGTTCGGATTGGGAACTGGCCAGGGCTTCGGCCTGCTTGCGCGAGCTGATATCGATGATGGAACTGATCCAGCCCACGTGCCGTTTTTGCGCGTCAATCAGCGGGGATTCAAAGACCTGCACATCGACACGTGAGCCGTCCGGGCGCTGGAACAGGGTGTCAAAAACTTGCACCGAGCGGGAGGATTTCAGTCGATCTCGACGCTCCAGTGTTTCATCCATCATTTCCGGCACCCACCAGGGCATGGGTGGGGCCAGACCAATAATTTCTTCGCTGCTGCGGCCCACCAGTTCGCAAAACGCCGGGTTCACATACAGCACCTTGCCGTCCAGATCGCGGGCGCGCATGCCAGTCACCATGGAGTTTTCGATTGCGCTGCGAAAGGCCTGCTCCTGCATCAGGGCCAGCTCGGCTTCACGGCGCTTGCGGGCGTAGTGATGTTGCATGGCCAGGTTCACCACAGCCAGCAGGGCCAGGCCTGCAATCACGGTCAGTAGCAAGGTGAAGGTGGGGATGTTCTTTTGCGGGTAAGGCGTCATCAGTAAACGCACACCATGCAAGGGCGGGTCTACCGACATGGCGTAGCGCAACTGGCTTTCGCCCGGCTCGCCTTTGGAGCGTGTGGCCAGCGTCTGGTCGCTTTGGTCGATCAGGGAGACGTGATATTGCTCGGCAATCCACCAGGGCACGTTTTCCATCAGGATGGTGGCCAGGGAAAAGGTGGCGCGCAAGGTGCCGACAATATCGTTGTCTTCGTAGATCGGAACCACCAGGTCCAGCACGCTTTCCTGGTGTTCATTGGAGTAGTAGGCCGGTAGCCAGGTGGACGTGCGCGGCGTGCTGACGTGGGCTGCAATCCGGGTATCAGCACCGGGCGGGCGCACCAGCAAGGTGGTGCCAAATCGATCCTGCACGGCCACTTTCAGCAGATCCGGGTGGATGGTCTTGAAGTGCTGTAATTGCGTCAGCGCGGTCTGGGTCGTGACGGGCTGGGACTGGACTTCAATTTCGCTGGCAATGCGGCTTAAATTGTTCTCGTGCGAGCGCAGCTGAAAGGACAGGGATTGCTCCACCCACAAAGCATTGCGTATCAGCTCGTTGGACTGCTCCTCATCCCGTTCCTTATTGACCGCCCAGGCAAACACGCCCATCAGCAGCACAATAATCAGGATGGCCAAAATAGGCACATAGGTGCTGATCGGGTAGGCCGCCAGAGTGCGCGAGGCCGCTTGGCGTATGAATCCGGACGGACGGGCAAGACGCATCATGACAAAAGGTTTCGGATTTCCACAATAGATAATTCGGGGCCGCTTTTTTAAGCTACACGCTTTCAAGCACATCAATCAATAAAACGTGTCGGCTCTTAACCGACCGGAGGCAAACATGAAAAAGACCCTTGTGGCCAGCTTGCTGGCGTCCGTATTCTTGTCCGCGCCTGTTCTGGCTAACCCCATGATCATCAAGTTCAGCCACGTTGTATCGCCAGATACACCCAAGGGCAAGGGCGCCGTGCGCTTTAAGGAACTGGCCGAAAAGTACACCGAGGGCAAGGTGGTTGTCGAGGTCTACCCGAACTCGCAACTGTACAAGGACAAGGAAGAACTGGAAGCCCTGCAACTGGGCGCCGTGCACATGCTGGCTCCGTCGCTGGCCAAGTTTGGCCCTCTGGGCGTACGCGAATTTGAAGTGTTCGACCTGCCTTTCATTTTTCAGAACCGTGAGGACCTGCGTAAGGTGACCGAAGGTCCTGTAGGCCGCATGTTGCTGGACAAGCTGGAGCCCAAGGGCATCAAGGGTCTGTCCTACTGGGATAACGGCTTCAAGGTCATGAGCGCCAACACGCCCCTGAAAAGCGTGGATGATTTCCTGGGTCTGAAGATGCGCATCCAGTCCTCCAAGGTTCTGGAAGCCCAGTTCAAGGCGCTGGACGCTGTGCCTCAGGTGATGGCCTTCTCCGAGGTGTACCAGGCTCTGCAAACGGGTGTGGTCGACGGCACCGAGAACCCGCCATCGAACATGTACACCCAGAAAATGCACGAAGTGCAAAAGCACGCCACCGTGTCCAACCACGGTTACCTGGGTTATGCCGTGATCGTAAACAAGAAGTTCTGGGAAGGTCTGCCTGAAGATATTCGCCAAGGTATGGAAAAAGCCATGGAAGAAGCCACGGTTTACGCCAACGACATTGCAGAGCAAGAGAACAACGATTCCATGAAGGCCATGGAAGAGTCCGGCAAGACCCAGTTCTACCAACTGAGCGATGCCGAGCGTCAGGAATGGGTCAAGCAGCTGCGTCCCGTGCACAAGGAAATGGCTTCGCGTATCGGCCAGGACGTGATCGACGCCTTCTACAAGGCTACCGAATAAAGCCTGCTTCATCTGATTGTCTTGTACAGGTCTGATTCAGACCTGTTCTTCTTTTCTTCCCGCTACATGCTTGTGTCTGCCCGGCCCCCGGGCGGGCAGACTGTAGTCTGGAGCTACCCATGTTTTTACGATTTCTGGACCGCTTTGAGGAAATGTTCATCTCATTTCTGATGGTGGCGGCCGTAGTGATTATTTTTGTAGCGGTCTGCCAGCGCTACTCGGTCAGCCTGCTGGCTGATCTGGTGTCCTGGTCGCGGGCTCAGGGTTATGAGTCCATTACCGCCATGGCCCGTTCTACCTATCGAAGCGTGGCCGGCGTCAACTTGCTCTGGGCACAGGAACTGTGCATTTACCTGTTTGTCTGGATGGCCAAATTCGGCGCCGCTTACGGCGTTCGTGTTGGTATCCACGTGGGTGTGGACGTGCTGGTGAACGCTGTGGGCCCACGCTGGCGTCATCTGCTGGTGGTGATTTCCCTGTTCGCCGGTGCCTTGTTCACAGCCATTGTTGCCTGGATTGGTGGCCGCTTTGTCTACGGCATTGCCCAGACAGCCCAGGTGTCGGCTGACCTGGAAGTGCCAGTGTGGATTGTGTATCTGGCGGTACCTGCGGGCTCCTTGCTGATGTGCTTCCGCTTCCTGCAAGCCTTGATGAACTTTATCCAGACGGGCCATTTGCCTCATCACGAGCCTGCGGCGGATCTGATCGCTGAAACAGAGCGCGGTGTGTCTGAATCCGAAGGAGCGCGCGCATGACCGCCCTGATTATTTTTGCCTTGCTGGCTATCCTGTTGCTGACAGGCATGCCGGTATCGATTGCCCTGGGTCTGACGGTGATGGGGTTCCTGTTCACCATGACCGAAGTTCCTATGGACAGTATTGCGCTCAAGCTGTTCACCGGGATCGAGAAGTTCGAGATCATGGCGATTCCGTTCTTCATCCTGGCCGGTAGCTTCCTCACGCATGGCGGGGTCGCACAACGCATGATTCGCTTTGCCGCTTCCATGGTCGGCCACTTGCCCGGCGGTATGGGTCTGGCTGCGGTGCTGGCTTGCGCCCTGTTTGCGTCTATCAGTGGTTCCTCGCCTGCCACGGTGGCGGCTATTGGTTCCATCATGATTCCGGCCATGGTCAAACAAGGCTACCCCGTGCAATTCGGGACCGGCATTGTGGCGACCTCCGGCGGTCTGGGCATCTTGCTGCCACCCTCGATTGTGATGGTGATGTATGCCGTGGCAACCAGCGGCATGATGGTTGAGGGTCCGGATGGGGTCAAAGTTGGTACGGCTTCTATTGGTCAGTTGTTTATTGCCGGTGTGGTTCCGGGTTTGATCCTGGCGTTTCTCCTGGGTGCCACGACCATGTTCCGCGCCTGGAAACTGGGCTACCCCCGTATGCCGCGTGCTTCCTACAAAGAACGCTGGCGCGCCTTCATGGACTCCATCTGGGGTCTGATGTTGATCGTTATCGTGATGGGCGGGATTTACTCCGGTGTGTTCACGCCTACCGAAGCAGCAGCTATCAGTGCGGTTTACGCCTTTGTGATTGCGGTCTGGGTCTACAAGGATGTGAAGCTGCGCGAGGTCAAACGTATCGTGCTGGAATCGGCAGCCATGAGTGCCATGCTGCTGTACATCATCACCAACGCGGTCATGTTCGCCTTCATTCTGACTTCCGAGCAGATTCCACAGGCCATTGCGGAATGGATTGTGTCGCAAGGCATGGGCCTGATCGCCTTCCTGCTGTTCGTGAACGTCCTGTTGCTGGTGATCGGTATGGTGATGGAGCCCTCGGGACTGATTCTGATCATGGCTCCCATCCTGTTTCCTGTCGCCATGAAGCTGGGCATGGACCCGGTTCACTTTGGCATCATGCTGGTGGTGAACATGGAGATTGGGCTGGCGACACCACCAGTGGGCTTGAACCTGTATGTGGCGTCCAGCATATCGAAGTTGGGCCTGACCGAAGTTACCAAGTCCACATTGCCTTGGTTGCTGACTGGTTTGGCCTTCCTGTTGATGATTACCTTCGTACCTGAAATTACGCTTTGGCTGCCCCGCATGATGGGATGGCTGTAGTAGTCCTGATCGCTATCCGCGAGCAGGGCAAGGTGAGCCCCTGATGTGGCAGTACGGCTTGATGCAAGCTGCGCAAGACGTGAATCACCTTGAAGGCCGGGCAAAAAGCCCGGCCTTTTTTTTGTCGCTGGGCCGTCCCAAGGCAAACACTCCCCCTCGGGGGGCGGCAAGCAAAAGGCGTAGCGTGGGGGCTTTTTTTGTCGCTGGGCCGTCCCAAGACAAAAAACTCCCCCTCGGGGGGCAGCAAGCCGAAGGCGTAGCGTGGGGGCTTTTTTTGTGTGCAGACCCCGCGCGGTTTTGTAGCCCTGTGAAACGTACTGATAAGTGTTATTTGCTAAGACAGGCCAGTCTATTAGTATCATAGGTAGTTCGGGCCGCCATACTGGCGGTATTTATTCATACGGAGACCTTATGTCCATTTCAGTCGGTGCGCGCGTTCCAGACGCGACCCTTAGCGAGTACATTGAAACCGCCACAGAAAGCTGCCCTATGGGCCCCAACAACTTTCAGGTGGCTGATCTGGTTAAAGGCAAGAAAATTGCCGTGTTCGCCGTTCCTGGCGCTTTCACCCCCACCTGCTCCGAGCAGCACTTGCCTGGCTTTATTGCCAAGGCAGACGAGTTCAAGGCTGCCGGCGTAGACGAGATCTGGTGCGTGGCAGTGAACGATCCTTTCGTAATGGGCGCTTGGGGCAAGTCCCTGAACGTCAATGGCAAAGTACGTCTGCTGGCCGATGGCAGTGCTGTCTGGACCAAAGCATTGGGTCTGGAATTTGACCTGACGTCCAAAGGCCTGGGTGTGCGCTCCAAGCGTTTCTCTGCCTTGCTGGAAGACGGTGTTGTCAAACAATTGAACATTGATAACGACGGCGGCCTGCACACATCGGATGCAGACACCCTGTTGAAACAGGTAAAGTCGTAAGTATCTGATCCCCCGCCAGTCCGGCGTGGCGAGGGATAGAAGGATTACAAGGCGCTGGCGGCAAGCTGGCGCTTTTTTTTACCGTGCTCCTGTCGCAAAACCCAGGCCGGAATCTGGATGGTAGCGAGAGTTGGGGGCCGGTGCCGCGGTTTTTTTAGGATGTCTGGATGCTGTCATCGGTGGGTGCGTTTTCGTCCCTGTACTTTGCGACCCTGATGCTCTTGCTCAGCTCGGGCCTGTTCAATACCTTCATGGGGGTGCGCCTGACGGCCATCTCGGTGTCAGAGGTATGGATTGGCGGGCTGATTGCGGTGTATTACCTGGGCCTGGTATTTGGTGCTCGTATGGGTCACCGCCTGATCATGGGCGTGGGTCATATTCGGGCGTACGCCGCCAGTGCTGCTATTGTCACCATCTGTGTGCTGGTTCAGATTCTGGTTGATTCCATGTACGTCTGGCTGCTGCTGCGCTTTTTGGCGGGTGCGGCCATGGTGGTGCAGTTCATGGGGATTGAAAGCTGGCTGAACGAGCAAAGCGACAATAGTCAACGCGGCACCATTTTTGCCTTTTACATGGTGTTCTCCAGCCTGGGCACCGTGCTGGGGCAGTTGTCGCTGACTCTGTTTCCGCATCTGAATTACGAGCCGCTGGTATTTGTGGCGATCTGTTCGGCCTTCAGTCTGGTGCCGGTGGCGATTACCCGTCGCAGTCACCCACCCTTGCAAGTACCCGCGCCCATTAACGCACGCTATTACCTGGACCGCGTGCCCTTGTCCATGATGGTGCTGCTGGTCGCCGGTATGTTGACCGGGGCCTTTTATGGTTTGGCGCCCGTGTATGCGGTGCGCGTTCATCTAAGCAATGAGCAGGCTGCCTTGTTTGTCGCCGTGTCTGTGGCCGCCGGTGTGCTGGCCCAATGGCCGGTGGGTTGGCTGGCGGACCGCATGAATCGCGTCAAACTGATCCGCATTAACGCGATCTGTTTGCTGGCCTTGGCCATTCCGTTGTGGGGCTGGTTTGAGGCCCCGTTCTGGTTTCTGCTGATTTTTTCGGCGTTGTTCGGGATTCTGCAATTTACGCTGTACCCCTTGGGCGCGGCTTTCGCCAATGACAACGTGGATCCGGAGCGGCGAGTTGGCTTGAGCGCCATTTTGTATATGGTCTATGGCTTGGGGGCCTGTCTGGGGCCGCTGCTTGCCGGCGGCCTGATGTCTTATATTGGCAGCAATCTGTACTACATCTTCGTGGCAGCCTGTGGCTTGGCTTTGGTTCTGCTGGTCCGCCCGCAAAAGGTACTGGGTGATCACTTGAGCCAGGATGCGCCTACTACCTTTGTGCCTATGCCAGACAGCTTGCAAAGCTCGGCTGCGGCGGTGGCATTGGACCCACGGGTGGATATCAGCTCTGACGTGTCGCATGATCCGGTTTTCGAAGATCTGCCGCCAGTTGAAGAGCGGGTGCCCGCAACGACGGAAAGCACGGCTGCGGAGCGCAAGGCGGAAGATGAGGCTGCAGAGGCGACACTTGCCGAGGACGACAAACGGGCTGATCCTGTTGTTGGAAGCTCGGGAAGCTCGGGAAGCTCGGGAAGCTCGGGAAGCTCTGTGAATTCTGAAGGCTTGGATGCTTTTGGGAGCGCGGCAGATGTGGAAAGCTCGAGCGCTGAGAAAGACGCAGAGAAAGCACGTAAACCCTCAGATCCAGCCCCTTAGGTCGCCGCCAGAATCGAGCATGTTCTCATAGCGGTTTACGAGCATGATTCACTCATAAAAAAACCCAGGCTTGGCCTGGGTTTTTTATTTCTGCCCGGATCTTAAGTCTGGAGCTCAGGCCCGTTGAATTCGGCCTCAACCTCAATCTTGCCAGCCAGAATATCCTGCTGTAGCGCTGCAATACGCTGGCGCACGGCATCCGGTGTGTCCGGGGCCATGATCAGGCGCACCGCATCCGGTTGCTGCAGGCCAACCTTGAAGATCTTGCCGGACTCGAACTTGTTTTCGCTCAGATCCTTGCAAGCTTCAAATACGCCAATGCCTACATCGGCCCAGGCGGAACCGACGAATACGTCGGGCTCACGGGCGACCCAGTCGATCACATTACCAATTTCTTTGATGCCCAGTTCACGGCAGGCCTGCGTTGTGCCGCTACGGCCTTTGTTCAGCATGGTGTAGATGATGTCTGCACCAGCTTTGGCCTGTGCCTGGGTGACCCGCGCGGCCAGCTCAATATCATCCTGGTTGCCGGAGAAGTTTGTCAGCAGCTTCACATCCGGATTGGCATGCTTGACGCCAGCGGCATAGGAAGCGCGGGCGCGCAAACCAGGGGGCACGCGTACGCCGGACTGGTGGGCCACCACGCCGGTCTTGGTCATCAGGGCGGCATAGGCACCGGCCAGCCAGGCTGACTCTTCCTGACGCACGTCATAGCTGCTCAGATTGCTGGCAGTGACGGCACCTTGCGTGATCACAAAGCGGGTATCCGGAAACTCCTTGGCAACGGCCAGGGCAGCATCGGTGTTCTGACCGCCGTGGGCGATCAGCAAGGCCGGTTTGTATTGTGTTGCCAGTTCGCGCAGAGCGGCAATTTGCGCCTGGGTTTCGTTAGCCACCTGATCTTTGTAGTGGCCGGTAATAGGCAACTGGTCCATGGCCTTCTTGAAGCCCTGATAACCAGCTTGCATGAAGCCGTTGTCATCAATGTGGCCGCAGAACAGGGCGGCAACGACGGGTTTGTTGGCCGCCAGCACACTGCGGCCAAGCCAAGGGGCAGCCAGTGCGCCGGCTCCAGCGGAAGCGGCGGCCAGCAGTAACTGTCGACGGGTAAATCCGGTCATGATCATGTCTCCTGTGTAGTCTCCGACGTGGGCGTCGGTAAAAATCGTTTTTTTCTAATCTACAGGAGATGAAAAGCCGCGGTTCCTGAAGTTTTAAATGTCAAATATAAGAATTCTCGTATAGTGCGTTTACGCGGGCATGTATGAGACATGCCCGATATTGTTCACCGCGGAATCAGGGCCACGATAGCGCCAATGGCCAGGGCAACCCCCACCATATTGAGCGCGCTGAGCTTTTCCTTGAAGAAGCCCGCGCCGATGACGGCACCCATGGCAATCACGCCAATATTCATGGCCGAGAACACCAGAGTGGGGTTCTCCGGGAAGATCTGGTGGGCGCGGATATAAAAGAAAATATTCCCGAAGTTCAGCAGGCCCAGCACCAGACCGGCTAAAAGGCTCCCTTTATGCCAGCTGGTGCGCTTGGCCAGCAGCCAGCACAGCATCAGCACACCGGCCAGCGAGAAGGACACCACCAGACTGCTGGAGAAAGCTGCACCGGCTCTGGAGAGCTGCTTGAACATGATGTCGATCACGCCATAGCCTAGCCACACAGCCAGCAGCATCAGGGCAGGATGCCCGCAGCCTGCTTCCTGGCTACTGGCCTGCCGCGGACGTATCAGCAGGCACAGCAAGGCAATCAGGGCCAGGGCGATGCCCAGCAGTTTCTGACCAGCCAGTTGCTCGCCAAACAAGAGAAAGGCCGCCAACAAGGGAATGAACAGGGACAGGCGCTGGGCAGCATCGCTCAGCACAATCCCGGCTTGCCGCACTGCCGCCGCCATGAACAGAAAGACGCTGGGCAAGAGCACACCCAAGGCAATCAGAATCCACCAGGGGGTAGCAGGATTCAGCAGGCTGCTGGGATGCGGTTGCAGCAATACCAGACTCAAGGTGACTGCCACGCCGTAGTTAACCATGATGGCCTGGGCGACATCGATCTGCCGCTGGCGAGCGACTTTCAGCAGAATGGAAACGGCAACACTGCACAGAATGCTGGCGATCAGAGTGAGCATGTTAGAGGGCCTCGACCATAGCGCGTGGACGGGTTTGTTCCAATGACAAAGGGGGTTCGGACAGCGTGGTTTTGGCCGCTTCCAGTTGCAGGCGGGTAAACAGATCCTGGTCCGCCACAAACTGCGGGTTGCCGGTAGTCAGCAATTGCTCACCATAGAAAATGGAGTTGGCACCGGCCATAAAGCACAGGGCCTGGGTGCTGTCATCCATGGTTTCGCGACCCGCCGACAAGCGCACGGCGCTGGTGGGCATCAGGATACGAGCAATGGCAATTGTGCGTACAAACTCGAAGGGGTCCAGATCATCGACCTGATCCAGCGGTGTGCCCGGTACTTTCACCAATTGGTTGATAGGCACGGACTCGGGGTAAGGGCGCATATTGGCCAGCTGAGCCAGCAGACCAGCACGCTCGCGACGGCTTTCACCCATGCCGATAATCCCGCCGCAGCAACTGTTCAAACCGGCTGCGCGTACGCGTTCCAGCGTGTCCAGGCGGTCCTGGTACGTGCGCGTGCTGATGATCTGGCCATAGAACTCGGGGGAAGTGTCCAGATTGTGGTTGTAGTAGTCCAGCCCGGCATCTTTCAGGCGTTGCGCCTGACCGTCTTTGAGCATGCCCAAGGTGACACAGGTTTCCAGCCCCATCGCTTTGACGGCGCTGACCATCTCAACTACCTGGTCCAATTGTTTTTCGGTAGGAGAGCGCCAGGCGGCACCCATGCAAAAACGCTGAGCACCCTGTGCCTGGGCGGCGCGGGCCGCTTCCAATACCTGTTCCAGGGGCATCAAGGGTTCAGGTTCCAGCTCGGTCTGGTATTTGGACGATTGCGGGCAGTAGGAGCAATCTTCGGGACAGGCGCCTGTCTTGATGGAGAGCAGGCTGGAGAGCTGGATTTGATTGGCCGGGTGGTGCTGTCTATGTACGGTCTGCGCCTGGAACACGAGGTCCATAAAGGGCAGCTCGTAAAGCTCCATGATGCGACGAATCGTCCAGGGTGCGGGGGTATTTACAGACATGGCAGGCTACCTTATTCAGTGACGCAGCTATGCTAGGTTTTCTGCCTGTGAAAGACGACTCCTGGGGCTGGCAGGCTCCGGAGGCTTGTCTCGCTATGGGGCCTATTTCAGTGATTTTTAGACGAAATTGTCGCTAACTTCGCTTAATTTCAATTATTGTGAGGGATACAAACTATTTCAAAGGCAG
Source organism: Alcaligenes sp. NLF5-7 (assembly GCF_024266725.1). Taxonomy (NCBI): domain Bacteria; kingdom Pseudomonadati; phylum Pseudomonadota; class Betaproteobacteria; order Burkholderiales; family Alcaligenaceae; genus Alcaligenes; species Alcaligenes sp. NLF5-7. Next base: position 851,151 of record NZ_CP100755.1, on the reverse strand, counting down.
TATTTGCAAAATGTTTCAGCGGCTGATTCAGTGCTTGATTACCGTGGTTTCCATCTTTTTATCCGGGGTAAACTGGCAGGCGATTTTGCAAAAGGATAAACATGCACGTGTTCGAGCGCCGCATCACCGTGGAATGGGGTGATTGCGATGAGGCCGGGATTGTTTTCTATCCCAATTATTTTTATTGGTTTGACTGCACGTATCAGGCGTGGCTGCGGCAAGCAGGCTTGAGTCAGCGTATCTTGCGCCAGGAATATGATGCGGTAACGCCCTTGGTGGATGTCGGTGCCAACTTCCGCGCACCCGTTACCTATGATCGCGAGATTCGCGTTTGCGTGCAGGTGGCTCAATGGCTGGAGCGGCGCTTCAAGCTTGAATATCAAGTCTTCAATATGGACGGTGTGCTGGTAGCAACCGGCCACGAGTGGCGCGCCTGGGCGCAGGTCTTGCCGGAAGGGCGGCTGAAAGGTGCCGCCATTGCTGAAGACTTTCGTCAGCGCTTAGAAGGGAACGGGGCTGTTTGAAGCGGCCTGATCAGACACCGGCAGGCGCTGCTGCACTTGATGCAGCTGCGGCTTGCCATTGAGCGGTATATAGACAAAAGCCAATTGCTTGAACAGGCGTGCTTGCCAGCGTGCCTGTTGCAGGCTGATGTCCAGCACCAGCAGGCTGGGTTCATCCGGCCATTTGCCCTTGGGGTCCAGATTCACGGCGGGCCACCAGCGCAGATCCAGTTTCTGCAAATCGCGCAGCAAGCTTTCCTGAACCGCATCGTTAAAGGCACGGCTGCAAATTTGCGCGCCTGGATTGCAGGCGGTCAAAATTGCCGCCCCACGGCTGTTTTCTTGTTCCAGTAATTGATTCAGAGGGCGGTTGAGCTGGCCGATGCGCACGTCCATATCGCCCTTTGGGCTGTGTATACGGTAGATCGCCTTCTCGAAAGCGTGAGACAGGGCGGCGGGCAGGTCTTTCTGTGTAGACATAAGCTATCTTGCGTCGTTCTGTTCTCCGGACCCACAAGACTGGCAGTGGGATGCATGGTTTGTTGGTGTTCAAACCATGCATCCATTATTTACACAGTTTCAGCCTTCAAGCAAGTTATGAGGCGCGTGGATCCTGGATTCGATTCCAGATCGAATACAAGCTGGGCAAGAACAAGAGCGTCAGGATGGTGCCAATGGCTGTACCGCCGATCAGCGTCAGGGCCATGGAGCCCCAGAACACGGAGAAGGACAGCGGAATGAAGGCCAGTACCGCCGCCAGCGCCGTCAGAATGACGGGGCGGGCACGCTGCACAGTGGCTTCAATCACGGCATCGTAGGGCGAGGCACCTTCAGCCCGGTTGGTCTTGATCTGCTCAATCAGAATCAAGGTATTGCGCATCAGGATCCCCGCCAGACCAATCAGCCCCAGAATCGCGGTAAAACCAAAGGGTTGCTGGAAAATCAGCAAGGCGGGCACGCTGCCAATCAAGCCCAAGGGGGCGGTCAGGAACACCATGATCATGTTCGAGAGCGAACGTACCTGAATCACGATGACCAGCAGCATCAAGGCAATCATGACCGGGAAGACGGGCAGCAGCGCGTCATTGGACTTCTTGGCCTCGGCGGTGATGCCGCTCATCTCGATCAGGTAGCCAGGGGGCAGGGAAGCCTGCAAGGAGGCAAACTCCTTCATCACCCGGTTGGCCACTTCTGCCGGTTGCACGTGCGGAGCAATATCCCCTCGCACGGTCATGGTGGGCAGGCGGTTGCGACGGGCCAGCTTGGGTTCTTCCTGCATGATTTCCAGCTTGCCGACTTGCTCCAAGGGCAGGTTCTGGCCCTGATCATTCATGACGGTCAGGCCGGACAGGCGAGTTGGGTCATGGCGGTTGCTGGCCGAGCTGCGCGCCACAACCAGCACATTACGCAGGTCCTCGCGGTATTCCGCAACGGTTGTGCCATCCAGCTGCAACTGGATTTGTTCGGCCAGACTCTGGCGATTCAAACCCAAGGCTTGCAGACGTTGTGGGTCTACGTCCAGCTTCAGGACGGGTACGCGCGAACCCCAGTCCACGTTCACCTGACGCATGTCCTTGTCGGCCCGCATCACCGCCATGGCCTGCTCGGAAATATCACGTAGCTTGTCCAGATCAGGGCCACGTACCAGGAACTCCACCGGGTATTTGGTGGATGGCCCGAACACTAGCTGAGTGGCACGGACACGCGCTTCTGGTGTCAGGCCATCGGCCACCACTTGGCGGAAGCGTTGCAGCAGCGCATCGCGGTCGTGGTGATCAGCCGTCAGCACCACCAGACGAGCAAAGGAGGGATCAGGCAGTTCAGGGTTGTAGGACAGGAAAAAGCGCGGTGCGCCTTGCCCGGCATAGCTGGTGACCAGCTTGGTTTCGGGCTGCTCGCGCAACCAGCTCTCCACCTTGCGAGTAACGGCTTGCGTGGACTGAATACTGCTGCCCTCGGGTAACTGCACTTCTACCAGCAGCTCGGGTCGGTCGGAGGTGGGGAAGAATTGCTGTTTGACGAAACCCATGCCTACAACCGCCAGCACGAAGGCCGCCACCACAATTCCGGCCACCAGAAACTTGTGGTGTACCGACCAGGCAATCATGCGGCGCAGGCGCATGTAATTGGGGGTGTCGTAAATGGCCTGATGGCCGCCGGGACGGGCTGGAATGGCGGGCAGCAATTTCACGCCCATATAGGGAGTGAAGGCCACCGCAACCAGCCAGGAGGTCAGCAGGGCAGCGGCCAGAATCCAGAAGATATTGCCGGCGTACTCCCCGGCAGAGGAACGGGCAAAACCCACCGGCAGAAAGCCGATAATCGTCACCAGGGTGCCGGACAGCATGGGGGCTGCCGTATGGTTCCAGGCATAGGCGGCGGCTTTCAGGCGGTCCATGCCTTCTTCCATTTTCACGATCATGATCTCGATCGCAATAATGGCGTCGTCCACCAGCAGGCCCAGCGAGATAATCAGCGCGCCCAGCGTTACCCGATCAAACACCTTGCCTGTCATCATCATGATGACGAACACCATGGCCAGCGTCAGGGGCACAGCGGCAGCCACTACAATCCCGACCCGCCAGCCCATGCTGACCAGACACACCAGCAGCACGACGCTTAGCGCCGCGAAGAACTTGAACATGAACTCGCCTACGGCGGAGGCAATGTTCACCGACTGGTTGGTGACGGTCTCCAGGGAGAAGCCCAGGGGCAGGGCAGCGGCAATATCTTCCCGTGCCTTTTCCAGATCCTTGCCCAGATACAGGCCGTTGTAGCCCTCCTGCATCACCACATCCAGCAACATGGCAAATTGTGCGTTGTGGTGAATCTCGAAGCTGGGTGGGTCCTCGTAACCACGGCTGATAGTGGCAATGTCGCCCAAGCGCAGATTATGACCCTGCACGTAGATATAGGTATTGCTGATGGCCTCCACATCCTCCAGCCCGGCGCTAAGGCGCATGTGAATACGCGGGCCATCGGTGCTGATGGCACCACTGGCTGTCATGGCACTGCGCTTGGACAAGGCTTCCAGAATCTGTTGAGGATTGAGCTGCAGATTGTGCAGCTTGGCTTCGTCCAGATCGACAAAAATACGCTCGCTTTGCTCGCCCAGAATATTCACCTTCTTGACGCCGGGGACTTGCAGTAGCTGGCTGCGTACTTTCTCGGCCTCGCGAGTCAGCAGGCGCGGTGGCAGACCGGGGGCTTGCAGCGCGAACAGGCTGAAGGACACGTCCGAGTACTCATCGTTCACAAACGGCCCCTGCACGCCTTTGGGCAAGCGCGGAGCCTGATCCTGCAGCTTCTTGCGGAGCTGATAGAACTCGCTCTGAACGTCCGCGGGCGGCATGGTGTCTTTCAGGGTCACCACCATCAAGGCTGTGCCGGGACGGGTAACCGTCTCTACCTTGTCAAACCAGCGCAGTTCCTGCATGCGCTTTTCCATGGGCTCGGCCACCAGATCCTGCATTTCCTGGGCGGTGGCCCCGGGCCACATGGCAGTGACGGTCAGCACTTTCACGGTAAAAGCCGGGTCTTCGGCTCGACCCAGTTTCACGAAGGAGTAAATGCCGGACGCTGCCAGAGCAATGATCAGAAACAGCGTGATGGCCCGTTCACGCACCGCCAGAGCGGAAAGATTGAAGCGGCCTGTCATTGCTTGACCTCGCATGTTTCAGGACGAACTTCCTGGCCTTCATGCAAAAGGTTAGCGCCCAACGCCACGATGGCCGTACCGGCTTCAGGGCCTTGGGACAGGTAAGCGTGTTCCTGGGCAAGCTTGGCAATGGTCACGGGCTGCCAGTGCACGGTTTTCTGATCATCAATTACCCACACACCGGGCCCTTTACCCGCATCGTAAATTGCAGTCAGCGGCACTTGATTCAAGGCGTCTGCATCCGGGGGCGTCAAATGCACAATGGCGCTGGAACCCAGTCTTGCGGTGACATTCTCGCCCTCGAAGGAAAAGCGGGCCTGATAGCTGCGGGTTGCAGGGTCAGAGGATTGGGCCAGCTCGCGCAGTTGGGCGGGCAGGCTTTCCTGGGAGTCCGTTAGTTCAATGGTGGCGCGAGTACCCAGCGGAATATCCCACTGCTCGGGCAGGCTGACAATGACATCACGTGGACCGTCCTGGGCCAGGCGCAGCACGGCTTGCCCCGGGCTGACAACTTGGCCAACATCCGCAATCTGGGCGGTAATGATGCCGCTGGCTTCTGCTTTCAGGGAACTGTATTGGTCGGCGTTGCGGGCTATTTCAGCTTGTGCTTGGGCGGACTTCAGATTTGCCTGTGCGCTACGCAGTGCCTTCTGGCTTTGTTCATGCGCCTGACGGGAAACACCGCCTTGCTCCACCAGCAGGGACAAGCGTTTGTAATCTGACTGGGCTTGTTCGGCCTGAGCCTGGGCGGCCTGCACGGCAGCCAGACGGGCGCGGTAATCCAGTTGCAGATCCTTGGGGTCCAGCGTCATCAAGAGCTGGCCTTTTTCAACGTGCTCGCCGTTTTGAACTTTGCGCGTATCAATCTTGCCGCCTACCCGAAATGCCAGCGGGCTTTCCACCCGTGCGCTGACCAGCCCCAGGAAACGTCGTTGCTGATCGGCCTTGGGCTGAATCACGCTTTGAATGACCAAAGGAGCCTGAGTGCGAGGGTCGGCCTCCTGTGTCTGCTGGCTGCACCCCATCAGTACAAGGGCGGCGGACAAACTCAAGACAGGGCTAAGAGAGCGAAAAAGAGCCATGCAGGACTCCGGGTAGGTAAATAGTTGGATGAACTGTAACTTGGGACGTGACGTTCAAGGCATCAGGCTGCGCAGGATAAGCTGCGTTACCACCAGCAAACCTTGGCGGGTTTTTTCAGGCGGATGTATTTCCAGCAAGACAGGGTGTAGACAGGCGGTCAAGGCAAACAGGATGCCTTGAACCACCTCGTCCAAGGGCGTGCGGCGTTCAAAGTCGCCGCTTTCACGGCCCGCGCGCACCAGGGCGGTGATTTGGGTCAGCAAATCTTCTCTGTGCTGGTCCACTGTTGTCCAATTGTTTTGCAGCGCTTCAATGACCACTTCTTGCATGCGGCCTTCCTGCAAGAACAGCTCCAGGCTTAGCGTGCAGGCGGTTTCAATGAAGTGGCGCAGACGTTCGATAGGGGGCAAGTCGCCCTCCACAATCTGTTGCAGCTGCACGTGCATGCCTTTGAGCACAGAGTGGCAGATCGCCTGGCCGATAGCCTGCTTGGAGTCGAAAAAACGATAGAGATAAGCGCTGGACACGCCTATGGATTTGGCCAGGCTGGCAACAGAGGTCTTGCGATACCCGTAGAGCCGGAAATGCGTATTGGCCTGCTCAATGATCTGTTCGCGGCGATGATGCTCGGTCGGACCACGCTGGCCCAGGGTACTGGCTGGCATAGAAGTTGAATGTTGAAGTAACGATAACGCAATACATTAACTTCCTTGTTAAGCCGCGGCAAGTAAATTGAGGCTACATATCCCGTTTTTTTGCTTGATGGGACTCTTCTTGACGGGCAAACCTTTTAGATCAGCCGATGGTTTGAGCAGGCAGCAGGGCATCCGCAGGATGGAATCATGCTTTGAGGCTGACCTTCCAGGCTTTGGCTTGTTGAGAGCGTGCCAGGGATAGCGCTTTTTGCAAGGTGGCTGATGCGTATGGTTGTTCGGATGGGAGATGCCTCATTGCCTGCGGCGTATTTGTCTCGAATGTCTATTACAACCAGCCGCTTCTGGAACTGTTGCAACAGGCATTCTCGCAGGAAAGAGGGCTGATTAATCTGGCCCCGATGGCGACCCAGTTGGGGTTTGTTTGCGGCCTGTTTTTTCTGGTCCCTCTTGGAGACCGGATTGACCGTAGAAAATTGATTCTGGGGCAGGCGGTGGTTTTGCTGGTCGGGCTGGTATTGCCTGGCGTCTGGGTGGGTGGCATGCGGTATGCCTGTTTGGAGGGGCATTAGTGCTTATCGGTTTTTCTTTGCACGGTATTCGTAGACGAGCGATAGGCACCAGAGGCTGAGAGAGGTGTTCTGGTGCGCATGCTTGCAGGCCGGGAGTCCACCAATGAAAAAAGCCTGACAGATCGAAATCTATCAGGCTTTTTGAATTTTTTGGCGGAGCGGACGGGGCTCGAACCCGCGACCCCCGGCGTGACAGGCCGGTATTCTAACCAACTGAACTACCGCTCCGCAGCGGTGCCAAGAATCTTGGCGTCCCCTAGGGGATTCGAACCCCTGTACCCACCGTGAAAGGGTGGTGTCCTAGGCCTCTAGACGAAGGGGACAGGACTTACAACTAAATCGTCGTTTTGGTGGAGGTAAGCGGGATCGAACCGCTGACCTCTTGCATGCCATGCAAGCGCTCTCCCAGCTGAGCTATACCCCCAATTTTCTTTACTTCGTTTTTTAACTGCGTCAAAAAACCAAAGTATCGAAATAAGTGTCAGGCTTGACGAGGCTTGCCACTTCAAACTGCTAAAACCAGTCCAGGACTGATTTTTAAATTTTTTGGCGGAGCGGACGGGACTCGAACCCGCGACCCCCGGCGTGACAGGCCGGTATTCTAACCAACTGAACTACCGCTCCGCAGCGGTTGCCAAGAATCTTGGCGTCCCCTAGGGGATTCGAACCCCTGTACCCACCGTGAAAGGGTGGTGTCCTAGGCCTCTAGACGAAGGGGACAGGACTCTACAGCTAACCTTCGTTTTTTGGTGGAGGTAAGCGGGATCGAACCGCTGACCTCTTGCATGCCATGCAAGCGCTCTCCCAGCTGAGCTATACCCCCATTTCGGCGTTCTTTTTGTCGACCACCAACGAAGAATTGAGATTATGAAGGTGTTTTTATCTTTGTGCAAGTCTTTTGAAGAAAAAAACCAAAATAAAGTGAAAAAACTTCAGAGGGGCTGCCAGAGGGGGGCATGGGGCAGGCAGAGGAGGCGATACCCCCGGCGTGCGGAAGCCGAAAACAGGGCTCAGGGTGAGCCTGAAATGCGCTTGTATCTTTTTGTTTTATACGGAGTTTTGTATCTTCTTTGTGTCATAACATTTCATTTGTGGCTCAATAGAAGGAAATGCTTTCAACTATTAGCGTCGTTTTTTTGTCCCTTTCAGGCTTGTCTAATTCCCTTCTTAGGCGCATAAATGCAGGGTTTGTGAGAAATTTGCGCTGCTCTGTAATCTAATGATGGTATGCTTCGTTGAGTAACATTTCACCTGCAATAATTACGTTTTGTAGGCCCCTCACTTAGCCTGCATTTTTTTATTTAATGGCGCTATGTCAGCAAAGCAGTGCATATCATCACCTCTGCCTGTTCCAGTGGATGCACAAAGACGAATCAGTTTGAGTGCTTTGCTGATTTGGGTGCTGTTGGTCTGGCTGTTGTTGATCTCCGCAACGGTTACTGTCATTTACAAGCAAAACCAGGCAGAAATTCGCCTGCAGGCAAGTAGCGGCCTCCTGCGCCAGCTCTCTGATATCAGCTATTCCGTGGCGCTGGCCGCGCCTTCCAGTTCGACGCCTGCCCGTTTGCGCCACTTGGATCAGCAGTTCCAAGGGGTGGTGCAGTTGTTACGCGATGGCGGAGTAGTCGATGGTGTGGTCCTGGTCCCGCTGGACAAGCCCTTGCTGGGGCTGGTCTCCCAACTAAGTAATGAATGGCAGCGGCGCTTGATGCGTCTGGATTTTCCGGTCAGCTCCGAGCAAGTGCTCCTGCCAGCGGCCAGCCTGAACGCGGAAGACTCGTTGTTTCGTCATAACACCCAGCAATTGCTGGATGCGTTTGATGCCTCGCGTGAAAGTATCCGCTCGCAGCACCGCTGGACGGTGTTCTTCATGCTGGGTCTGGATTTGATCGCGCTGTGTCTGTCCTACTTCATGTTGCGTGCCTGGGCAGCCGATCCCTTGCGACAGCTGGTGGCTCAAGGCCAGGCTTTTACTGGCGGCAATTACCGTGCGAAAAGCACCAGTTCAGGCACTAGTGAAACGCGTTATTTGTCGCAGATTTTGAATTACTGCGGTTTGCAGATTCAACAGCTGGATGCGCAGCTTTCTATTCAGCAGCGCAATTTATCCCAGCTCAACGCCATATGCCGCAGTTTGAGCCACAACCCTTTATTGGGAGTTTATTTATCCCGCGATGGCCGCTTTGATTTCGTCAATAAAAAGCTGGCAGAGACATTGGGATATAGCCGTGCACAATTGCGCCAGGAGTTCACGGTTGATCAAGTCTTTCTGTCGCCGCGATTTCCTTCTTTGACTCAAGTGGTGGCCGATTCGCGTTCTGGTGGCAGCAGTTTGCGCTATGAAACGCGGGCATTGCGTTATGACGGCAAATCCATTGATGTCGAGATCTGTGCCATTCCCATCGAGCTCGAGGGTCGTATGGGCATGGTGGCAGTAGTGCAGGACATCACCACGCGGGTGCGCAACGAAGTGACGGGTCGTTTGGCGGCCGTGGTGTACGAGAACACTTGCGAAGCCATTGTTGTGACGGATCGTTTTGGCCATGTGGTAGATGCCAACCCGGCTTTTAGCCGCATCACCGGCTACGAGCTGGACGAAGTGCGGGGCCGCACCTTGTCTATCTTGAACTCGGGGCGTCAGGACACGGAGTTCTACCGCAAAATGTGGCGCGAGATTTCGGAAACCGGGCGGTGGCAGGGTGATATCTGGAATCGACGCAAGAACGGCGAGGATTTTGCCGAGCGTTTGACCATCAGCACTGCCTGGAACCCGGATGGCACGGTGTATCGCCATATTGGCTTGTTCACCGACATCACCAGCCATAAGAAGCGTGAAGCGCAGATGTGGAAGCAGGCGCATTACGATCATTTGACGGGCTTGCCCAATCGGCAGATGTTCCAGGATCGCTTGCAGCAAGCGCGCGAGCAGTCGCGTCGCACAGGCTTACCTTTCGCGCTGATCTTTATGGATCTGGATTTTTTCAAGGATGTGAACGACTCCTTGGGGCACGAGAAGGGCGACGTCCTGCTGCAGGAAGTGGCCCAGCGTTTGCAGCGCTGTGTGCGGGTAACGGATACCGTGGCCCGTATTGGTGGTGACGAGTTTACCGTCATCATCTCGGATATCAGCGATACCTCGATTGTGGAGCGCACTTGTCGCTGTTTGCTGGACACGATTGAAGAGCCTTTCCAGTTGGGCAAGAACTCGGTGTCTGTTTCCGCCAGTTTGGGAATCACGCTGTTCCCCGAAGATGGCGATGATGCCGGCCAGCTTTTGAAGAATGCGGATATGGCCATGTACGCCGCCAAGGCTTGCGGCCGCAATCAATACTGTCGCTTCCTGCCTGCCATGAGCGAAGCCGTGGAAGCGCGCCTGCGTTTTTCGCAGGATTTGCAAAAGGCACTAAGCGAGCAGCAGTTCCAGCTTTATTACCAACCCATTGTGGATTTGCGTACAGGGCAGGTCACCCGTGCCGAGGCCTTGATACGCTGGGAACACCCGCAGTTGGGCTTGGTGCCCCCTTCAGAATTCATTCCGTTTTCCGAAGATTCCGGTCTGATTGTGCTGATTGGCGAATGGGTGTTCGAGACGGCTGCCCAGGCCGCGGTGAAACTACGCAACGAGCTGGACCCCGGTTTCCGGGTCAGCCTGAATGTCTCGCCCGCGCAGTTCAAGCTCAATGGCTCCTGCGCGCGCGAGTGGGTGGAGTATCTGCAAACCCAAGGCATTCCGGGTGATGCGCTGGTGGTGGAAATTACCGAGCGCTTGTTGCTGGACGATCAGGGGCAAGCCTTGCAGCAGTTGCGCTCCTTGCGGGAGTACGGCATGAGTGTGGCGCTGGATGATTTTGGCACCGGCTACTCCTCTCTGTCGCACCTGAAGCGGTTTTCCATCAATGTGCTCAAGATTGATCAGTGCTATATCCGCAATCTGGCCCTGAGCAGCGAGGATCTGGTGCTGACTCAGGCCATGATTGTCATGGCGCAAAAGCTGGGCTTGCGGGTAGTGGCAGAAGGTGTGACCAGTCACGAGCAACTGGATTTGTTGAACAACGCCGGTTGCGACTATATGCAGGGCTATTTGTGCTCTACGCCCATCCCGGCGGATGAGTTCGTGGACTGGTGCAAGACCTGGAATCGGGAGCGTGCCGGTGGTTTTGCCGCGCGCTTGTACCCGAATGCACCGCAGGCTTTGCAATAGCAGAATCCTTTCAGGGAGTCTCCGCTACCGCAAAGCCTGTGGTGAGTTTGCTGGTGCTCAGTCCTGACGACGAGAGCGCCAGGCAAAAATAATCAGAAGCAGGCCTGCCCAGATCAAGAAGGGCAGATTGCCGTATTTCACGTAGGGAGTCAGGCCTGTTGTGCCTTGAACTTCCACATCCAGCACACCCGGCGTCAGGGGCGGCAGAGCTGCACGAACACGCCCATAAGGATCAATGGCGGCTGTCATGCCGGTATTGGTGGCACGCAGCATGGGACGGCCTGTTTCCAGAGCCCGCATACGTGAGATCTGCAAGTGCTGGCTCAAGGCCCAGGAATCGCCAAACCAGCCCAGATTGCTGATGTTCAACAGCAAGGTAGCGCCTTCCTGGCCAGGACTGCCTTGCACGGCCTGGATGATCTCTTCACCAAACACGTCTTCATAGCAGATGTTGGGGGCAACACGCCCCTCTGCCATCTTGAAGGGCGCTTGCGGCAAGGCGCCACGATGGAAGTCCCCCAGCGGGATATTCATCATGTCCACAAACCATTGAAAGCCGGTGGGGATGAATTCGCCGAAAGGCACCAGATGATGCTTGTCGTAGTAGCTGGCCGTGCTATTGATGATGTCCTGGGGCTGAGTCTCGGGGCTGATCAGCAAGGCGCTGTTGGTGTAGCTCAGCTTGCCGTTGACCGTGCCACGGTCCATGGGGACACCCAGCACCAGATTGGCTTGATGGCGCTGTGCCAGTTCCGTCCAGCGCAACCAGAAGCTGGTTTCCAGGCGGTTTTGCAATACGGGGATAACGGTTTCAGGCAGAACAATCAGGCGTGGCGCGTCTTCGGGGGTCTTGGCCGGCAGGTTTGCCAGCTCGTAATAACGCTCTATGCCTTCGCTCATATTGGGGCCGAACTTGGCGCTTTGATCGATATTGCCTTGCACCAGGCGGGCAATAAAGGGCGCGCCATGGGGCTGGACCCAGGCAATATGCGGCAGACTGATCCCGATCAGGCCAAAAATCATGGCGATACCAATGCCGATCGCGCTGGAAGGGCTTTGGTTCTTGTCTTTGGAGGCGGCAAACTGGGCAATCACGGCGGCGCTGAAAGCCGACAGCCAGGCCAGGCCATACACACCCACAACGGGTGCCCAGCCGGTAAACATCCCTTCTGCGTGGGCGTAGCCGATATTCAACCAAGGAAAGCCAGTCAGCAAATTGCCGCGCAGCCATTCGCTGAGTGCCCAGCAGCTTGCCCAGCCTGCTGATAGCAACAATCGTGGCAGCCAGGAATCACTATCGTGCTTGGGGCGCAGTTTTTGCCAAACCGCTGAAGCCAGAGCAGGAAAGAGGGCCAGGGCGGCGGCTAGCAGCAAAACGCCCAGGGCGGCCATCCAGGAGGGCATGCCACCATACTGGTGCATGCTGATGTACAGCCAGTAAATCCCTACGCCAAAATGCCCCAGCCCAAACAGATAACTGCGACCAAAGGCCTGGCGCACGGACGTCGAACCCATGATTTGCGAGCAGGCAATGGCCAGCAAGGTGATCTGGTAGAAAGGCAAAATCCAGGATGGCAGCGGGCCAATGGAAAAGGACAGGGCATGCAAGCCCCCCAGGACCAGCAGTAAAGCGACGCCAAGCGCCTGGGGTAAAGGTTTGGAATCAGGCTTGTTCAAGATTAGGCTCGGCGGGTGTGGCTCGCTGAACGTGCAACCAAAGGGCTCGTTTGGCATCCGCACGGACAACCGTGAGGCTGATGCCATCAAGCTGGGCCACATCGCCCCGGCGAGGGATATGTCCCAATTCGGACGCCAGCCAACCACCTACGGTGTCAAAGTCGTCGTTAGGGAGGTGGGTCTGGAAGGCTTCGTTGAAATCGGGGATTTCAGTCAGTGCCATGACACGCCAGCTGTCGGGGCCGGCCTGGAAAATGGTCTGCTCGGCGTCTTCATCGTATTCGTCTTCGATGTCGCCCACAATTTGTTCCAGCACGTCTTCCATGGTGACCAGGCCTGCTGTACCACCGTGCTCGTCAATAACGACGGCCAGGTGATTGCGGCTGCCACGGAACTCGTGCAGCAAGACGTTCAGGCGCTTGGTCTCGGGAATGAATACCGCAGGGCGAATCAGCGGGCGCAAATCCAGCGTGGGATTGGCGATCGAGAGCAGCAGGTCCTTGGCCAGCAAGATACCGATGATATTGTCGCGCTCCGTCTCGTAGATCGGAAAGCGGCTGTGGCCCGTTTCAATAATGATGGGCAGCATCTCGGTCAAGGGCTTGGCGATGTCCAGCATATCGATCTTGGATCGGGGCACCATGATATCGGCCACTGTTTTGTTGGCCATATCCAGTGTTCCGGCGATCATGGACAGCGATTCGTCGTCGATAACTTTGCGGGCGTGGGCCGCAACCAGGACAGACTTAAGGTCTTCTCGGTCTTCGGGTTCGTGACGCCGATTGAAAAAAGCACTTAAGCGAGAGATGGGATTGTTTGAGCTGGCCTTGGAAGGGCGGGGCTCGGGGTCGGGAGCAGAGTCTGACATTGTCCGAAGGACGAGTTAAGGAAGAAACAAGCATAACCGAAAAATGATGACAAGGTATGTACCTGTCATCATTCGGAATGCGGGAAGGGAAGTGAGGATTGGCGCAGCTTTGTCAGGGATGGGAGACCCTTTGTGACAAGTGGGCGAGCTAGCGCTCCTGGTAGGGATCGGGGATGCGCAAACTGGCCAGAACAGCGGTTTCCAGCGCTTCCATGTCCTGGGCTTCGTCCTCTTCAATGTGGTCGTAACCCAGGGAATGCAGACAGCCGTGCACCACCAGATGAGCGGCATGGTGCAGAAATGGCTTTTGCTGTTCCTGGGCTTCACGCTCCAGCACGGGCAGGCACAAGACGATATCGCCGTGGACCACGCCGTCCTCGTCCTGACCATATTCAAAGGTCAGCACATTGGTGGCGTAGTCGCGTTCCCGGTAGCTCAGGTTCAGGCTCTGGCCTTCTTCGGCGTTCACAATACGCAAGGTGGCGGAAAGGGCGGTGAAGCGATCTTCGGGGTGGATGCGTTCGACTGCCATATCAATCGTGCGCTGCATCCAGCGGCGGATACGGGAGCGGCTCAGCTCGGGGCAATCAATAGCGTACTGGACGCTCAGGGACAGATCAGGCATCACCGGCTCGTTCGTAGGCGTCCACAATTCGCGCAACCAGCGGGTGGCGCACGACATCACGGCTGCTAAAGCGCGAGCAGGAAATACCCTGCACGTTTTCCAGCACCTTGACGGCATGATTCAAGCCGCTGCGCTGGCCTTTGGGCAAGTCCACCTGAGTGGGGTCGCCGGTAATCACCGCCTTGCTGCCAAAACCGATGCGCGTCAGGAACATTTTCATTTGTTCCGGTGTGGTGTTCTGGGCTTCGTCCAGGATCACGAAAGCATGGTTCAGCGTGCGGCCGCGCATATAGGCCAGCGGTGCGATTTCGATGATTTGTTTCTCGAACAGGCGCTGTACCTTCTCCACACCCATCAAGTCATACAAGGCGTCGTACAAAGGGCGCAGATAGGGGTCTACCTTTTGGGCCAGATCACCGGGCAAAAAGCCCAGGCGCTCACCCGCTTCGACGGCAGGACGTGTCAGCACCAAGCGATGGACGGATTCGCGCTCCAGTGCATCAATGGCGCAGGCCACCGCCAGCCAGGTCTTTCCGGTACCGGCTGGGCCTACGCCGAAGTTGATGTCATTGTTCAGGATATTGCGCAGGTATTCGCGCTGACCGGGTGTGCGAGGACGCAGGTCGCGTTTGGCGGTGCGCAGGGAAATTTCTTCCTGGCCGACGGGGGGCAGCTCGGGCAGGGGCTCGGGCTTTTCCTCTTTTTCGTGGCGGCGGCTGGCGCCCAGCTCAACCAGGCCCAGCTGAATATCGTCGATATTCAGCGCACGGTGCACGGCACGCGAATGGAACCAGTCAATGGCCTTGGCAGCCTCCTCCGCGCGCTCGCCTTCAATCGAAACATGACTGCCACGCCGACGCAGGGTGACGTCATAGGCAATGGCAATCTGCTTGATGTTCTCGTCCAAAGGGCCACACATATTGGCCAGATGGGTATTGTCCCCGTCCAGACGCAAGGAAGTGGGCAGGCGGCGGCGTTGGCTAGTCATAGATCAGGCTCCTGCAACCCGGTCATGGGTCACGATTTCTCCGCGCAAGGTATTGGTCAGTACTTGGGTCACGTGCACATCCACAATTTGTCCGATCAGGCGAGGGTCGCCGGGGAAGTTGATGATGCGGTTGTTTTCGGTACGGCCTTTCAGTTCCGAGTCGTCTTTGCGCGAGGTGCCTTCGACCAGAATGCGTTGCACGCTGCCGACCATGGCCTGGCTGATGGCCTGGGCCTGCTCGTTGATTTGCGCTTGCAGGCGGTGCAGGCGGTCCAGCTTTTCTTCTTTGCTGGTGTTGTCTTCCAGGTCGGCGGCCGGTGTGCCGGGGCGACGCGAATACACAAAAGAGAAAGACTGGTCGAAATTCACATCGCGAATCAGCTTCAGTGTCTTCTGGAAATCCTCTTCCGTCTCACCGGGAAAGCCCACAATAAAGTCCGAGGACAGGACGATGTCGGGACGCGCTTCACGCAGGCGGCGCACGATGGATTTGAACTCCAGCGCAGTGTAGCCGCGTTTCATTGCAGCCAGAATACGGTCGCTGCCGGCCTGTACGGGCAAGTGCAGAAAGGGGACCAGCTTGGGCAGATTGCCGTGGGCGGCGATCAGGCGCGAGGTCATTTCCTTGGGGTGCGAGGTGGTGTAGCGAATGCGCTCGATACCAGGGATCTCGTGCACGTACTCCAGCAGCATGGCAAAGTCGGCAATCTCGCCAGCGACGTCGGTCGGGCCACGGTAGGCGTTCACGTTCTGGCCCAGCAGCGTCACTTCACGCACACCCTGGTCGGCCAGGTCAGCCACTTCCATCAGTACGTCGTCAAAGGGACGGGAGACTTCGGGGCCACGGGTGTAGGGCACTACACAGAAACTGCAGTACTTGCTGCAGCCTTCCATGATGGACACAAAGGCCGAATAACCCTCCACGCGTGCTGGAGGCAGGGCGTCGAATTTTTCGATTTCAGGAAAACTGATATCTACCTGCGAGCGGCCGCTGTTGCGGCGCTTGACGATCAGCTCGGGCAGGCGGTGCAAGGTTTGTGGTCCGAACACGACATCCACGTAGGGAGCACGACGAATAATCGTGTCGCCTTCCTGGCTGGCCACACAGCCACCTACGCCAATGACCAGATCGGGATTGAGCGCTTTCAAATGCTGAACCCGGCCCAGATCCGAGAACACCTTTTCTTGCGCTTTTTCGCGCACCGAACAGGTATTGAACAGGATGATGTCTGCTTCTTCGGGGTTGGTTGTCAACTCCACGGGGCGATCCTGATTCAGGATATCGGCCATTTTTTCGGAGTCGTACTCGTTCATCTGGCAGCCAAAGGTGCGAATGAAGAGCTTGCGGGCAGGCTTGGTAGCAGCATCCGCGCTGGCAGGGGTAGAGATTGTGGTGTCGGTCATAGAAGGAGCCGTGACGGGTGTATATCCCGCGGGCCATTGAAAATGATGAATCGGGCATTATAACGCCCAGCCTCCCGTGAGCCACAAGCAAGCTGGGATCATGTGGGAGGACTTGTTGCAGACAGGCCGCCCTTTGGGGTGAGAAGGCTGGAAATAGTCTTGTCGGGGCATGAAGCTGGATCAGGATTTTCAGTCAGCTTCTACTTGCGTCCTGATTTTGTGGATTATATGATTCGTATATGTATCATATAAGGATTGAAAAATGGGTATCGTGAATATTGATGACGAGCTGCACGACCAGCTACGCAAGGCGAGTACGGTTTCATGTCGCTCCATCAATGCGCAGGCGGCTTTCTGGATACGTATGGGGCTGTTGTGCGAACTGAACCCGACCATGAGTTTTAACGAGATTGTCGCCCGTGAAATGAAGGCGGCTGGTTTGGGTGAGCCTGCCGTGCCTCTGGATCAGGTGGAGTCAGCATGATCAAGATGGCAGATGAAATTGCCTTGATGGCCGAGTCGGGCCGTTTGCTGGCTCAAGTGTTCACGCGCCTGGATCAGTTAGATCTGATTGGCATGAACACCATGCAGATCAATGATCTGGTCGAGAGCTACATCGTCCATGAGCTGCAAGCCCGGCCCGCCAGCAAAGGGCAGTACGGTTATGCCTATGTTCTGAACTCATCGCCTAATCAAGTCGTGTGTCACGGTATGCCGTCCACGACGGATGTACTGAAAGAGGGGGATATCGTGAATTTCGACATCACCCTGGAGAAGAACGGTTTTATCGCGGATTCCAGCAAAACCTACACGGTGGGGCAGGTGACTCCTGCTGCGCAAAAACTGGTCGATGCCTGCTATATGGCGATGTGGAAAGGTATACAAGCCGTGCGCCCCGGCGCGACTTTGGGTGATGTGGGGTTTGCCATTTCCCAGTACGCACGCAAGAATGGGTATTCCGTTGTACGTGATTACTGTGGGCACGGCATCGGGCGGGAAATGCACGAAGCGCCTGAAGTTTTGCATTGGGGCATGCCGCGCACAGGACTGCGATTGAAAGAGGGCATGGTGTTCACCATTGAACCCATGCTGAATCAAGGTGGCCATGCAGTGCAAACCGGGAAAGATGGCTGGACCGTGCGCACTTGCGATGGCTTGCTGTCAGCACAGTTTGAGCACACGGTAGCGGTGACAGACAGTGGTGTGCGCGTATTGACCTTACGGCCTGATGAAACCATCCCGAATTAATTACGTAGTTGGTCGTCCCTCCCTTGCATTACTTATGGCTTGTAGTGTGTCATCCAGTCATTGCAGCTTGTGCACTGAAAACGACAGCAGCAAGTTATTTCAGCCCGATGGAAATGAGATTTTCTGTAAACCTCGTTGATGCTGCCACAGCTGCGAGATCCCGTCATATCGTGATGGCAGTATTGCCCGTTGTCTAACCGTCGTGCCGAAGTATCCCTTCAGATAAATATAGGGTGGCAGCAGTAAGCCTCTTTTTGTTTTATTGAGGGCCGGGGCAGGTCGGCGGGCGAGTCAGGTTATTCGCCGCGGGCAGGGGCCAGATGCGGGGTGCAAGGGGCGTGCTGTTTGAGGAGCACGCTTGCGGTTTGTCCGGGGGACAAACCGCGCTCCGAGTTCACGACCCGCCCGCATCTGGCCCCTGACAAGGGAACCCGTGCGCAGCACGGGCGAATGACCCGCCAAGCCGACCTGCCCCGGCCCTCAATAAAACAAACGCCTGCCACCCTATTACTCGCAATCCAGCAGCCTTAGAAACAAAAAAGCCCGACATTGTTTTAATGTCGGGCTTTCGTTAACAGCGAGCCAAGAAGCAACTTAGCCTTCTACAACCTCGCCGCCTTCGTCTTTCTTGATCGGCTTGACCAGATCCTCACGTTTCACGCCCAGCCACATGGAAATGGCGGCGGCCACGAACACGGAGGAGTAAATACCGAACCAGATACCGATGGTCAGCGCCAGCGAGAAGTTGTGCAGCGTTGGGCCACCGAAGAAGAAAATCGACAGTACCATCATCTGGGTAGAACCGTGGGTGATGATGGTGCGCGAGATGTTCTGGGTGATGGACAGATCAATAATGTCCGACACCGACATTTTGCGCTGCTTGCGGAAGTTTTCACGGATACGGTCCATCACCACAACGGATTCGTTCACGGAGTAACCCAGCACCGCCAGGACGCCGGCCAGCACCGACAGCGAGAACTCCCACTGGAAGAATGCGAAAAAGCCCAGAATGATGACCACGTCGTGCAAGTTGGCAATCGCACAAGCCAGCGCCAGCTTCCACTCAAAGCGGAAGCCCAGGTACAGCAAGATACCGGCGACCACAAAGGCCAGGGCCATCAAACCGTTATGCAGCAGTTCCTGCCCCACCTGTGGGCCCACGAACTCCACACGGCGCAGCTCCACGTCCGAGTGCTGCTGCTTCAAGGCCTGGAGTACTTGTTCGCTTTGCTGGGTAGAGTCTTGTCCGTCCAGAACGGGCAAGCGGATCATGATGTCCTGCGACGTGCCGAAGTTCTGTACCTGGAAGTCGGTATAGCCCAGCGACTGAATCGAGCCGCGCACATCTTCTACCTGCACGGTTTGCTGATAGTGCACTTCCATGACCGTACCACCGGTAAATTCGATGGACAGGTGAAAGCCGCGCACAATAATGAAGACGACCGCTGCAATAAATGTCAGAAAACTGATCAGGTTCAGCACCAACGCATGGCGCATGAACGGGATAGTGCGGTGAATACGAAAAAATTCCATGATGCTTTATGCCTGTAGTTGGGCCTGGCCGGTTTGCACCGGCCCCGGCACTTTACTTCTTGTCCTGTGGTTTCCAGACCTGACCAATGGAAATACCCTGCAGGCGACGACGGTTGCCATACCAGAGGTTGACCAGGGCACGAACCCCAACCACCGAAGAGAACAT
This sequence comes from Alcaligenes sp. NLF5-7, assembly GCF_024266725.1. Taxonomy (NCBI): domain Bacteria; kingdom Pseudomonadati; phylum Pseudomonadota; class Betaproteobacteria; order Burkholderiales; family Alcaligenaceae; genus Alcaligenes; species Alcaligenes sp. NLF5-7. The sequence goes on along the minus strand of NZ_CP100755.1, from coordinate 831,972 downwards.
GGAGGTCAGAATACCGATCACGTGGACGACCGCAAAACCACGGATAGGACCGGAACCGAAGGCCAGCAAAGCGACACCCACAATCAGACTGGTCAGGTTGGAGTCGAAAATAGTGGCCCAGGCACGATCAAAACCCAGGTGAATGGCTTGTTGCGGCGAGGCACCATTGCGTAGCTCCTCGCGGATACGCTCGTTGATCAGCACGTTGGCGTCAATGGCCATACCCAGGGTCAGGGCGATAGCTGCAATACCCGGCAAGGTCAGGGTGGCTTGCAGCATGGACAAGACAGCCAGCAGCAAGAGCACGTTGAAGGTCAGGCCAATGGTGGAGAACAGACCAATCAGGTGGTAGTACAGCATGATGAAGATGGCGATCGCAATAAAGCCGTACAGCGTGGCGTTAAAGCCTTGGCGAATATTGTCGGAACCCAGGCTAGGGCCAATGGTGCGCTCTTCAATGATGCTCATGGGGGCGGCCAGCGAACCGGCACGCAGCAGCAGGGAAATATCGGCGGCTTCCTGAGCATTCATGCTGCCGCTGATCTGTACCTGGCCGTTAGGAATTTCGCTACGGATAACCGGAGCCGTCACCACTTCACCCACGCCATTTTCAAACAGCACAATCGCCATGCGCTTGTTGATGTTGTTGCGGGTAATGTCGCGGAAAATGCGCGAGCCCTTATTGTCCAGCGTCAGGTTGACGGTGGGTTGCTGGGTTTGCGAATCACGACCGGGCTGGGCGTCCTGCAGGTTTTCACCTGTCAGGATGACCTGGCGACGCAGCAGCAGGGGGGCACCACCACGCTCGGTGTAGCGCTCCAGACCAAAGGGCACGGTACCCGAGTTCAAGGCCGCAACGGCAGCAGGCGAGTCTTCCACCATACGCAGTTCCAGTGTGGCCGTACGACCCAGAATTTCCTTGGCTTTGGCTACATCCTGCACGCCGGGCAGTTGAACCACGATGCGATCGGCCCCTTGCTGCTGAATTACAGGCTCGGCTACGCCCAGCTCATTGATTCGGTTATGCAAGGTGGTGATGTTTTGCTTGAGGGCGTTCGATTGCACCTGAATGGTGGCGGCTTCGGTCAAACGGGCTGTCAGACCGCTGTCACCGGCAGGGGTGAAAGCCAGATCAGGCATGGCGCGACGCATTTCCGATTGAGCGCGGTCGCGATCGTCTGCCGAGGCAAAGCTCATGCGCAGCGAGTGACCATCACGCTCGATGCCGCCAACAGGCACTTTGGCTTCGCGCAGCACGCTGCGGGCATCAGCCACCATGGAGTCGTAGCGGGCTTGAAGCGCGCCTTGCATATCCACTTGCAGCAGGAAGTGCACGCCACCGCGCAAGTCCAGGCCCAGGTGCATGGGGTGGGCGCCCAGTGCGGTCAGCCAGGCAGGCGACGCAGACACCAGGTTCAGGGCGACGGTGTAGTCGGGGGCGGTAGCTGTGGAGTCCTTGTTCAGTTCGCGCTCGATCAGGTCTTTGGCCTTGAGCTGAACATCGGTGGACTCAAAACGGAAACGCGCAGTGGCGCTAGGTCCGTTTTGTTCAAAATACGAGCCCGTCGTAGGAATATTGTTTTTCTTGAGCAGCTCTTCAACGTGACTGATCAGGTTGGTTTCAAGCCGGACCGTGGATTTGGCGCTGGAAACCTGGACAGCAGGAGACTCACCAAACAGATTGGGCAAGGTATAGATCAGGCCGATCGCCAGCGCGACCAAGACGATGACATATTTCCAGAGAGGATAACGATTCATGGGATATCTACGACGGGTGCAGAAATGGCAACCCCGGACCGAGGTCCGGGGTCGGAGGCATTACAGCGACTTGATCGTGCCTTTGGGCAGAACAGTCGTAACGGCCACGCGTTGGACCAGAACTTCAACAGGCTTGTCGGTCAGGTTGGCCACTTCAACGGTCAGGTAGTTGTCGTGAACTTTGCTGACTTTGCCCAGCAGACCGCCGGAGGTGATTACTTCGTCGCCTTTGGCCAGGTTGGAGACCAGGTTGCGGTGCTCTTTCTGACGCTTCATTTGAGGACGAATCATCAAGAAGTACAGCACAACGAACATCAAGATGATGGGCAGCATGCCCATCAAGGCATTTTCGCCGCCGGCAGCTGCCTGGGCGGGGATGAGAGTCAGAATGTCAACAGCGGACATGTGGGGCTCCTGAGGATTTTTTTGTGTGGGTTGTCAAAAACTAACGGTGTATTGTAGCGGCACTTTATTGCGGTATCACAAACAGCGTGTCATTCAATACCGCGCGCCCGATCCTGGTGGAACTGCTCCCGCCAGGCCGCGAAACGCTTTTGCTCGATAGCATCGCGCATCTCTTGCATGATCTGCAAATAGAAATGCAGATTGTGCAAGGTATTCAAACGCGAGCCGGTAATTTCATTGGAACGCTGCAAATGATGCAAGTAGCCACGCGAGAAATGCTTGCAGGTATGGCAGGTGCAGCTGGGATCCAGCGGGCGGGTATCGTCGCGGTAACGGGCATTGCGTATCTTGATGTCGCCGTAACGGGTAAACAGCCAGCCATTGCGCGCATTGCGGGTGGGCATGACGCAGTCAAACATGTCCACGCCCTGGCTGACCCCTTCGACCAGATCTTCCGGTGTACCCACACCCATTAGATAGCGGGGGGCATGCGTAGGCAGTTTCGGGGTGGTGTGCGCCAGAATGCGCATCATGTCTTCTTTGGGCTCGCCTACGGACAGGCCGCCAATGGCATAGCCTTCAAAGCCGATTTCGGTCAGACCAGCCAGGGATTCGTCGCGCAGGTCCTCGTACATGCCGCCTTGCACAATGCCAAACAGGGCATTGGGGTTATTCAGACGCTTGAATTCCTCGCGTGAACGGCGAGCCCAGCGCAAGGACATGCGCATGGATTTAGCCGCTTCGATATGCGTGGCGGGACGGTCGTCAATCAAGTAGGGCGTGCATTCATCGAACACCATGGAAATATCGGAGTTCAAGGAGTACTGGATTTGCATCGACACTTCAGGCGTCAGAAACAGGCGCTCGCCGGTGATGGGGGAGGCAAACTTCACCCCTTCCTCGGTAATCTTGCGCATGCCTTTCAGGCTGAACACCTGAAAACCGCCCGAGTCCGTCAGGATGGGCTTGTCCCATTGCATGAAATTATGCAGACCCTGGTACTTGTCCATGACCTCCGTGCCCGGACGCAGCCACAGGTGAAAGGTATTGCCCAATATGATCTGCGAGCCAATCTCGTTCAGCTCGTGCGGCATCATGGCCTTGACGCTGCCATAGGTGCCTACCGGCATGAAAATGGGGGTTTGCACCACACCGTGGTTCAGGGTGATCTGGCCACGGCGAGCGGCGCCATCGGTGCTTAAGAGGTCAAACTTCAGTCCACTCATGGGGTAGGAGGCTCAATGAACATAGCATCGCCGTAACTAAAGAAGCGATACCGGGATTGGACGGCGTGCTGGTAGGCACGTTGTATGGGTTCGATCCCCGCCAGGGCCGATACCAGCATCAGCAAGGTGGACTGGGGTAAATGGAAATTGGTGATCAGTGCATCCACCCACTGGTACTGGAAGCCGGGGGTAATGAACAGGCGCGTGTCGCCTTCAATGCTGCCATCGGTGCAGCGCTGGTTCATGCCGGGCTCTTTGCTGGCGGCAGACTCCAGCGAACGCACACTGGTGGTGCCCACGGCAATGACGCGGCCACCGGCAGCGCGGGTGGCTTCGATCTTGGCCAGGGTGGCGGCGGGCACATGGTAACGCTCGGCGTGCATGACGTGCTCGCTGATATTGTCCACACGCACAGGCTGAAAAGTGCCTGCACCCACGTGCAAGGTCACAAAGGCCTGGTCCACGCCTTGCTCGCGCAAGGTGTTCAGCATGTCGTCGGTAAAGTGCAGGCCAGCCGTCGGGGCGGCCACGGCACCGGGGTGACGGGCGTAAACAGTCTGGTAGCGCGAGTCGTCTTCCTCGTCCGCTGCGTGGGTAATGTAGGGTGGCAAAGGCGTGGCGCCGTATTGCTCCAGCATGTCCAGCACAGGCTCGTGAAAGCGCAGCGCAAACAGGGCGTCTTCCCGCCCGGTGCAATCGGCCAGTACCTTGCCGTCGGCCAGTTCCAGCAACGTGCCAGGTTTGGGGGACTTGCTGGCGCGGATATGGGCCAGAGCCGTATCGGGGCCGGTTACGCGCTCGATCAGCACTTCCACCTTGCCGCCGCTGCTTTTCTGGCCATGCAGGCGGGCCTTGATGACGCGCGTATCGTTAAAGACCAGCAGGTCACCCTTGCGCAGCAGGCTGGGCAGGTCGGTGAACTGGCGGTCATGCAATTGGCTGGCACCGTCCAGATGCAGCAGACGGCTGCCCTGGCGCTGGGCCGGCGGGCTTTGAGCGATCAGATCAGGGGGAAGCTCGTAGTCGAACTGGGCGATAGTTAAAGAGGGGTCGATGCTCATGGTTTGTCGTAAAGGGCCACTGGCCAGAAGGCCGGGCCTGATGGGGTAACCGACTATTTTAACGCTTTGCCGCCAGATTGCTGAAACGGCCATATCCGTGGTGTTTTTCTTTCGGTATGCTTGGGTCTTTCCTGAATTGATCTGTTGGAGACGAGGGCATGGGCGTTTTAAAGGCAAAGCCTGTTTTGAGTCGTTGCAAGCACGTGGCTCTGGCCACCTTGCTCATGGTGCAAGGCGCATCACTAGCCCTAGCCCAGGCCTTGCCGCCCGAGCTGGCTTCGGTATGGAACGCCAGCCGCTTGCCGCAATCGTCTCTGTCCATCGTGGTAGACGAGGTGGACGGTCCGCGCCTGATCGGCGTCAATCCCCAGGAGCCCCGTAACCCCGCATCGGTAATGAAACTGGTCAGTACCTGGGCCGGTTTGTCCGCTCTGGGGCCAGAATATACCTGGCGTACGACGTTAATGGCCCAGGACGGCCTGCAGGTGGACGAACAAGGCACTTTGAAAGGGCCTCTGTACATCAAGGCGGGGGGCGATCCGTTTTTGACCGTGCCGCAGTTATGGGACATGTTGCGCGAGCTCCGCTTGCGTGGGGTGAAGAATCTGACCGAAGTTATTGTGGATCGTTCCATCTTCGGCAACGTCACCATCAATCCGGGTGATTTCGATAATGCGGGTGACCGTCCCTATAACGCCAGCCCGGATGCCATGATGGTGGGGCTAGGCGCTTCCCGGCTGGTGTTCCAGCCAGATACACAGGCGCGCAAATGGATTGCGATTATTGACCCGCCTTTGCCCGGAGTGCGCGTACAGGGTGAAGTCGAGTGGTCGACGGCGACCTGCCCTGGTTCGCCTGTTGTTGGTACCCAGATTCAGCCTGAAGCCGGTGGCATGGTGGTCCGTGTCAGTGGCAAGGCCGCCGCTTCTTGCGGTGAGTTCAGCGTTTACCGTCTGGTTCATTCCCAAACCGAGTTTTTCGACAAGCTGTTCCGCAGCCTGTGGCGCGATCTGGGCGGCACCCTGGCCCGCGACATCAAAGCAGGCCGTGTGCCGGCTCGTGCGCAGGCGATTACCTGGCATGACTCGCAGTCCCTGTCTGACCTGATCCGTCTTATTAATAAGCAAAGCAACAATGTGATGGCCCGTACCATCTTGCTGACCGTGGGCGCAGAAATGAATGGTCCCGGTGCCACGGTGGCCACCGGCGAGCGCGCCGTCATGAACGTGCTGGGTCGCCAGGGCGTGAATACCGCAGGCTGGACCGTGGACAACGGCTCGGGCCTGTCACGCAATGCCCGCGTCACGGCGGGCGGCATGGCTGACATGCTGAAAGTCGCCTGGCGCTCGAACTGGATGCCCGAGTACATTTCGTCCTTTGCGATCTCCGGTGTGGACGGCACGGTGCGTTCGCGCTTGCGCGATGACGAGGTTCAGGGCCGTGCCCACTTGAAAACCGGCACGCTGCGCGATAGTCGTGCCTTGGCCGGTTACGTGCTGGGAGCCAGCGGAAAGCGGTATATTGTCGTCATGATGGTCAATGACGAACGTTCTGCCTCTGCCCGACCCTTTTTTGATGCGGTGGTGAAGTGGCTGGCAGTACGTTGACGATCACGATAGTGCGGGCTGCTGTGCAGCAGCCCTGTTTTTAGTTAGTCCCTAATTTGATGAAGCAATCATGCCCATACACGAAATACGCCACCCTTTGATCCGCCATAAGCTGGGCTTGATGCGCAAGGCAGATCTGAGCACGAAAAATTTCCGCGAAATGTCTCAGGAAATTGCCTCTTTGCTGACCTACGAGGCGTGCAAGGATCTGCCTCTGGAACCCACCACCATTGAAGGTTGGTGTGGCAATGTGGAAGTGGAAAAGCTGGCTGGCAAGAAAGTGACAGTTGTGCCTATCTTGCGCGCTGGTATTGGCATGCTGGACGGGGTGTTGAGCTTGATTCCTGGCGCCAAAGTCAGCGTGATTGGTATTGCTCGCAACGAAGAAACCTTTGAAGCCCAGACCTATCTGGAGCGTCTGGTCGGCGAGCTGGATCAGCGCCTGGCCCTGATTATTGACCCCATGCTGGCAACGGGCGGCTCCATGGTCGCCACAATTGATCTGCTGAAAAAAGCAGGCTGCAAGAATATTCGCGCTTTGGTGTTGGTGGCGGCTCCGGAAGGCATCGCCACTCTTGAAAAACATCACCCTGATGTTCATATTTATACCGCGTCCATTGATCAGCATCTGGACGAGCATGGTTATATCGTGCCGGGGCTGGGCGATGCGGGCGACCGTATTTTTGGTACTCGCCAGAAGGTTCAGGACGGCGAACTCTAAGTCCAGAACTTGTCGTGCTTTTTTACAATCCCTTGCCAGTACGCCAGAGGGGATAGGCATAATAAAGAGTCGAATCTAAGTTTCACTGAATCAGGATGTACATGAAACTGAATGCTTGGATGGCTGCACCGCTGTTGGTCATGTTGGGCCTGAGCTCGGCTCAGGCTGGTTTGTGTGACGTGCCTTTCATGCGTGACGGTGGGCAGATACAACTGACTGGCTCGGGCTTTTTGGCCTTGGGCGCTGATCTGGCTTTTTCTGACGTGAAAAAGCAGGGCGGTGATCAGTGCCAGGCGCGTGTACAGGGCAAGGCCAGTGTAGCCCTGGCCGGTTTGCCGGCCAGCAAGCCCAATATTGACTACGTGATGACGGTGCGCGATGGCCGCACCCGTTTCCAGCGCGATGATGGCCGTGGTGGTCTGGAAGCCGTTCAAGGTTCGTTTGACCTGCGCCTGCTGGGCCTGTTTTCCTACGAACACGGTGGGCTGCAGGAAGGGCAAACCTTCCCGCGCCAGGATTTCCAGATCAATCTGGACAAGCGCTCCCAGTCCAACGCCAATGTCTTGCGCATTCATACTGGTGCCAAGACGGTTGGAGCTCAACAATCGGTACAGACCGCATTGGGCAATTACCAATGTTGGCCTATTCGTTATCAACGCGAGATCGAGCCTACTCAGGCCAGTTTCAGTGGCATCAGTCTGCCCATACCGGGCATCAACTCCCAGGTTACGGATTGGTATTGCCCGGATGTGCAGATGGTGATGAAGCAAGAAAGTATTCAGAACGGTGTCCCGTCCACGGTGGATGTGACGCAACTGAAGTAAACCTGCGACTGACTGGTCTCAGGTACATCGAGTATCTTTATCCTGAAAACAGCGGGTTAAAGAATTTTGTGCGGCGCTGCTATGGCGCCATTCACTTGGCGATACGTATTTGTCGCGTGTCCCTTTCAACTGCAAGGAGTTATTTATGGCTACCAAGAAAAGTGTGGAAAACAGCGGAGACAAATTCATCGAAGAAGTGAAAGCGAGCTTGGATGAAGCTGAAAAACTGATGCGTGAGGCCGCTGAAGCCACGGGCGACAAGGCCGGTGAGCTGCGTGAGAAGGCGCTGCGCTCTCTGCGTGTGACCCGGGATTCCCTGCACGATGCTCAGGAAGCCGTGGTCGAGCACAGTGTGCGTGCCGCCAAGGCAACCGACAACTATGTCCACGACAAGCCCTGGCAAGCCATTGGCGTGGCCGGTATTGTGGGCCTGATGTTCGGTATGCTGATCAGCCGTCGTTAATCTGTCTTTGCTCTGCGCTGCGGGCCCTTTGCGGGGTTGCAGCAGCATAAAAAGCAGCCCTGCCGATCTGGACTTTGCGGTCCAGATCGGCAGCCTCTTAGAAATCAGGCTCTTGCCATTGCATGCAATGGCAAGATGTCGCAGAGCAGGGATAAATCATGGCGCTTAGGCAAACTATCAGTCAGCTTGGTTCTACCTTGATAGGGGCTGTCAGTACCAGGCTGGAGCTGTTCGCTCTGGAAGCCGGTCAGCAAAAGGCAAGCCTGATAACCATCTTCAGCATGGTGTTTGGCGCACTGCTGTTCTCCACTCTGGCGGTGCTGGTTTTCAGCTTGTTGCTGGCCTTGTACTTCTGGCCTACGGATTATCGTTACTGGGCTTTGGGAGTGCTGGTCGTTCTGTATGCCGGTTTGGGAGTGGGTCTTTTCCTGGCCGTACGCCGTCGTCTGACTACAGGCCCGATTCCTTTTTCGGCCACCTTGTCCGAGTTGCGTCGCGATGTCGCGTTTATTGAGCGCTTGAGGGATTCCGAGGGAGACGGCAAATGAGCACGAAGCAAGAGAGCATGTCCGCCCAGGAGCGGGCTGTGCGTATTGAACTGTTGCGAGTCCGCGCCTCGTTGGAGCGGCAGACCATGTCGTCCCAGATCCACTCCCTGGGCGAAGATTTAAGCCCCGGCAATTTGTGGAACAGCGTCAAGCCGTCGGGTTTGAGCATGGGCGGTGTAGTCACCAGCGCGCTGTCCTTGTCGCGCCGTTATCCGTTCCTGTTGTCCGGTGCTTCTGCCGTGCTGAGCAGTTTTGGCGGGCGCTGGATGCGTATCGGGGCTTTGGCTCTGGGAGCCTGGAAACTGTTTGATTCTTCCAAGTCGGCACGCGAGAAAGCACGCAATGTACTGGTTCCGGTACGACGCAAAACCGATGTGGACGAGTAAGTCTGCTTGTCTGTTTGAAAACCGGCCCAGGCCGGTTTTTTTTTGCCTGCCGCAAGCTCGGCGTTCTGCCTGACTGGTTTTTGAAGGCGGCAAGGCTTATGCTCCGATAATAAATAATTCCAGAACAAAGCTACCCACATCAGGAGACATAGCCCGTCATGCAGGTGCCATTACTGAATGCCTTAAGAACCTTTACGGTGTCGGCGCAAAGGTTGAACTTCACCAAGGCGGCAGAAGACCTGCTGGTCTCTCCCTCGGCAGTCAGCCACCAGATCAAGGTGCTGGAGGAGTATTTGGCTTGCAAGCTGTTTCTGCGCAAGAACCGATCTCTGGAACTAACGGATCAGGGTCAGTTTCTATTCGACCGTTTGCAACGGCCGTTTTACGAGATCAATCAGGCTTTGAGCGAATTGCGCATGCCGCACGGCAAGAGCCGCATCAATCTATCCTTGCGGCCCTTTGTGTCCAGCATGTGGTTTACCGGGCAGTTGGGAGACTTCTGGCTGAAGCATCCAGACATTGAAATCAACTTGTTGCACAGGCTGCAGGCTCCGGATTTTTTCAGGGACAACATCAATTTTGCTATCGTCTGGGGCAAGCAGGGCGATTGGCCGCAGTTGCAAACCTTGCGTATCATCCCCGGCAATTTGACGCCTGTTTGTGCGCCGTCTTACCTGCAGGCGCATGGCAAGATTACGTCCCCAGAAGATCTGAACCTGCATGTGCTGATTCATGAAGAAAATCAGCTGTGCTGGGAGCAGTGGTTACGCAAGGCAGCAGGACAGGAGCTGACGGCCAAGAAGAGCTTTCACATTGATGACACCAATGTGCGCATGAATGCGGTCTTGAATGGCCAAGGGGTGATGCTGGGCTGTCCGGCCTTGCTGAAGCCTTTGATCGACAGGAAGGAAATCGTCCAGCTGTTCAATGTGTGCCTGGAAGAGTACGCCTATTTCCTGGCCTACCCCAAGGAGGCAAACCTTAGCCGACAGGAGCAGGAGTTTGTGGATTGGGTGGCGTCGATTGCAATACGCTAGGCGATAGCTGCTAGATGGCTTCTATGTGTTGTGCTCGGTGACCGGGCTTTCTCAGCTCTTTGCTGATCTTGTCGCTGTCCCTGCGTCTTTAAAAAAACCTGCAAATATGCAGGTTTTTTTATGTGTCGGCCTTTCCGAACCAGGCTGGATGCTCATCGCTCATCGCTCATCGCTCATCGCACGTCGTTCATTGCTCATTTCTCAACGATCAGGGTGTGGAACCCCGATCTGATGCGTGTGACTGGAGGCTATATCAAGCTTCGCATAGTTCTCACACCGCTCATGCCTGCTTGCCAAATACCTGGCACGCAGCCATGAATCGGGTTTCATGACGCTGCGAATTTCCACACTTTGCAGTGCTTGCGACCTACCGCTTTCTCGTTACCTATATTCAGCAACAAAAAAAACTCATCGTTCCGTCAAATTTGCTCAATTTTCAAGCGTCGCTCCCTGTCGCATGATTGGCCTGACCTAATAAAAGCCATTCATGGTGCTTATGCAAACCAGAGGAGATACTGAGATGAATACCGCTCTACGCTCGCCCATTGCGATTGAAGAATTTGACCGCAGCTACTTTCAGCAGGAAACCGACGAGGTTTTCGCCTTGCCCCCCGAGTGCTTTACCTCGGAAGAGTTTTTCCAGTTTGAGCTGAATGCCGTCTGGAAAAAGCAGTGGTTCTGTGTGGGCCGTGCCACTGACATCCCCAATGCCGGTGACTTCTTCACCTTCGACGTAGGCAATGATGCGCTGTTTGCCATCCGCACTCGTGAAGGTGGCATCAATGTACTGTCCAATGTCTGTCGTCACCGCAATATGCTGTTGCTGGAAGGGGCAGGCAATGTACGCCGCATCAGCTGCCCCTTGCACGCCTGGGTCTACAACATGGAAGGCGAGCTGGTTTCCGCCCCAGGTCTGACCGATACCGGTGCCAGCTTTGACCCCAAGAGTGTTTGTTTGCCCAAGATCCGCGCCGAGGTTTGGGAAGGCTTTATCTTCATCAACTACGACGCCATGGCACCGGCCTTGCACACCCGCCTGGGCAATCTGGGCAAGCAGTTGGCGAACTACCGCATGTCCGAGCTGAAGTCCTCGGAACCGTTGAAGATGGAAAGTTTCGACTGGAACTGGAAGATCTTCAATGACGAGTGCTATCACTGCAGCTTTTTGCACGCCTCCTCCTGGGGCGGCATGTATGAAACCAATCCGGATCGTGTTGATGAAACCGCTGTCTTCAATGATGTGGCCAATGGCATTGTCTCCTATAACCTGCTCTCCACCCACAAAGACGCCGCCCCTACGCATACCGGCTCCATCTTGCAGCCGCCCATGAAGGGCTTGACTGACCAGGAGCGGACCCAGCTTTCTTACGTGACCGTGGCTCCCAACCTCTTGCTGGTGGCCATGCCCGACAAGGTGAAGTACTTCATGTGGCTGCCCAAGAGCGCCAAGCAGTCCACCTATGGCGTGTCCTGGATGTACCCGCAGGAAACGTTGGAGCGCGAGGACCACAAAGAGAAGTTCGATCAGGAACACGATGATCTGTACCCCGTGATGATTGAGGACCTGTTTGCCTGGCGTCGTTCGCATCAGGGCATGCAATCCAACTTTGCCTCCCGTGGTCGTTTGACCAATGAAGAGCTGGTCATCAAGCGTTTGCAAAACTGGCTGATTGATCTGTACCGCGCAGAAGAGCGCCGTGTGGACGAGCAAAGCCGGGTATTGCCGATCCGAGCGATTGCCTAAGGGAGCAGGAGCAGCATCATGCAGCAAACTTTGCAAACACGCGTGCTGAAGAAAACCAGGCTGTCAGAGCGCGTTGTGGGCCTGACCCTGGGTTTGCAAAACGGGGACGCGTTCCCTGTCTGGGAGCCGGGTGCGCATATTGAGCTGGAGCTGGCGGTGTCGCAGACCGAACCGCTTTACCGTCAATATTCCTTGTGTGGCCAGCAGGCCAATACCCGTGAATGGCAAATTGCCGTTCTGAAAGAAGAAGCCGGGCGGGGCGGCTCTGCGTATATCCATGAGGTGTTGCAGGAAGGTGATGCGCTGGCTGTCAGCGTGCCGAAAAATCACTTTCCCTTTGCTGCAAACAAGAAGTGCTTTTTTGTGGCCGGGGGCATAGGCATCACGCCTATCGTGCCCATGGTCCAGGCCGCTGCGGCAGCCGGCCTGGACTGGCACTTGCTGTATCTGGCAAGAAACGCAGCGGATTTTATTTTTCTGCAAGAGCTGCAACAAGTGGATGCTGCGCGTATCACCACGCATGCCTCCAATCAGGACGGGCTGTTTGATCTGCAAGGCGTATTGAAAACGCTGGATGCACAAACCGTCGTCTATTCCTGCGGTCCGCAACCATTGCTGACCGCTTTGGAAAACTATCAACAGGAACAGGCCGATATTGGCTGGCAACTGGTGCTGGAACGCTTCTCGGTAGAGACCGATCCGGCCCTGCTGCAAGGTAAGGGCTTTACCGTGACTTTGCAAAAGTCGGGCAAAAGCATCGCGGTAGCGGGGGATGAAACGATTCTGGCCGCCTTGAAACGGGAAGGCGTACGGGTCAAGTGCTCATGTCAGAACGGCACCTGCGGCACCTGCGAAACTGTGGTGATTTCCGGTTTGCCGGAGCATCGGGATTTTGTGCTGTCGCCAGAAGAACGGCAGCTGAATGAAACCATGATGATCTGCGTTTCGCGCGCCTTGTCGGCCGAACTGGTTTTGGATCTATAACAATAAACAGGAGAAACACCATGAAAAAAGTGGTGGTTACAGGCGGCTCGGGTCGTGTGGGCTCGTACGTCGTACAGCAATTGATGCAGACCATGGATGTGGTCGTGGCGGATCTGAAACCCAGCCAGCATCAGGTTTCCTTTATTCAAACGGATGTGATGGATCTGGAGGCCGTGCGTGCGGCCACCAAAGATGCCGATGCCGTGATTCACCTGGCGGCGATTGATTTCGACTGGAAGGCTGCTGAGGAGCAGTACATCAACGTCAATGTGCGCGGCACCTGGCATGTGCTGCAAGCCTGTCGCGAAAACGGTGTCAAGAAAGTGGTGCTGTGTTCCAGCATTTCCGCTTGCGGTCTGTCCGAGATGCGAGCTGATTGGAAACCCCGTTATCTGCCTGTGGACGAGGCCCATGAAAACAAGCCTTATCAGGCCTACAGCGTCAGCAAGATCATCATGGAGCAGATGGCAAAAAGCTTTAGCGATGCCAGCGATATGGAAGTGATCTGTCTGCGTCCGCTGGCCGTGGTGCTGCCGGAAACCATTGCCGAGTACATCCAGTTCGTTGACAGCCCGCAGCGTAACTGGCTGTTCTATTACATCTGGGCTGCGGATCTGGCGCGTGCCTTTGAGGCCGCCGTGAATCTGCAAGGTTTACGCTACGGCGTGTTTTTCATCAGCGCAGACGATAGCTCCCACCCCCTGGCAACCACGGACTGGTATCAGCAGATTATCGGCCCTGTGCCTGAAATCAAGAACCCGCGCTGGTATCAGAACAATCCCCGTGCCTCCATTTTCAGCAGCCATGCGGCCAAGGAAATTCTGGGCTGGCAACCAAGCACGGACTTCCAGCTACTGCGCCAGGAATACGCGGTGGAAAAAGACCTGGCGTGAAACGCCCAGGCACCCATGACGACTATATTGAACACGGAGACTTGAGCATGACGGGAATTAAAACCGGCACCTTGGATTGGACGGGTGACAACCCTTTTATTTACTTGAAGACTGACCCTGAACAGGACTGGTCGTCCTTGTCCCTGTACTTTCGCATCGCCAGCTCGGCGTATGGCAGCGGCCAGGCCATCCTGGTGTTGGACAAGCCTTACGAAGACGGGCAGGACAGCGACGCGCGTTTGCTGATTACGGACAACCAGCCTTTGGCCGAGTATCTGGTACGGGACTTCGTGCGCCATTTTGGTCTGTTTCGCAAGGCGGTGGCGCTGGACAAGTTGCAAGTGTTGAGTGACGGTGTTTTCCAGACAGTGAACCGTTTCCCTGAGCTGGTCAGCGAATCTGTCACCTCCGCCAGTGCAGGTCTGGCGGTGGAATTGCAATGGCATCACATGACGCAGCCAGCGATTTGTGTGGACCTGCCGCAAAGCCAGACCCAAACCCAGCAGCACGAAATGATGTGCGTGTTCCACCCGGCCCAGCAAGCCAGGGTGCTGATCAATGGCACGGCCTTGCCGGGCAACACCATAGAGCGGGACTTTAACGGCTCGCGTGCGCAGTCCGCCAGCCTGGCGAACAGCGAAACCTGGGTGCGCGTGGCGTAAGGAGACGATATGGCTCAGCATGTAGAGACGCAGGCCGTGATGCCAGCCTGGACAGGGGTCCGGCCTCTGCAATCCATTTTGCCCTCGCAAGGCCGCCTGGTCCTGCATGCCGGGCCACCGTTTCGGGATGCACAGGAGTTGCCTGCCGCAATCCGAAATTCGGCTTTGATCGGCATTCTGTATGAGGGCTGGGCAGCTAGCAAACAAGAGGCGCAAGCCTTGCTGGACGCAGGGGGCGTGCAACTGGCTCCCGCGCAGGATTACGGCGTGGTGGTGCCATTGGCCGGAGTGGTCACGCCGTCCATGTATCTGATTGAGGTCAGCGACAGTAATCAGCCCGAAAACAAGAAGTACTCGGTGCTGAATGAAGGCATGCAATGGTGTACCCGCCTGGGTATTTTTGCCGATGAAATGGTGCCGCATCTGCGTTGGTTGCATCAGGGTTTGGGTGCGCGGCTGGCTGCACAGTTTCAGGGGCCGGTCGCTCTGGGGCCTATTGTTCAGGCTTCCCTGCTCAATGGTGATGATGGTCATGCTCGTACCATGCATGGCTCCCGGCAGTTGGCCGACATTATTGTCTCCTGGGGCATTAATGACGACGCCAGCCAAAGCTTTCTATATGGCGCGATGGCCTGGGCCTTGAATTACTGGATGGCCGCCAGTGCCTTGATTCTGGCAAATCAGGCTCCTGCTGATGGCGCGGATGCCATCGTTAAAGTTGGCGGTAATGGCTTGCGCTTTGGTTTGCAATTGGCCAGCTCCATAACTTGGCTGGTTACGGATGCTCCTGTTATTGCTGGCAATAAAGAGCCCGGTAATGAGCAGGCAAAAGCACTGGGTGCCCTGGGCGATAGTGCTGTCGTGGATTTCGTAGGGCTGGGTGGCCAGTGTCTGGATCTGGCGGGAATGAGTGCCAGGAATCTGCACGCCTTTCTACCCTCGGACTACCTGACGCGTCAAAACAAGTTCCTGAAAACCCGCTTGCCCTTTCTGGCCGGGCGCAATGGTATTAGCAATTTTGCGCAAGTGATTGCCAACAATACCGGGCCGTTGGTGCTGCTGGGCATGATTGACGGTGCCGGAGAACGTGGCCGTGTTGGTGGTGGGGTGGCGACGGTGGATGCCTCTTTATTGCAAGCTCTCAAGGAGTGGCAGCATGAAACGACAGTGGTTTAAGCTGCCTTTGCATCAATTGCTGCATGCTCTGCATACGGGCGAAGCCAGTCTGCCGGAGATCGTGGCCTCCTTTTATGAGCGCATTGCTATACGCGATGACAAGATTGGTGCCTGGCAGTATCTGATTGATCAGGACGACTATCTGGCCGAGTACGAAAGCCGCAGTGATTTTTACAAGGCCTCGCCCTTGATGGGTCTGCCCTTTGCGGTCAAGGACGTCATTGATACGGCCGGTATTCCCACCACAATGGGCTCGGCTATTCATCAGGATCGGATTCCGGATATGGATGCCTCCTGCGTTACCGCGATGAAAGCGGCAGGCGGCATTTTGATGGGCAAGACGGTCACGACCGAGTTCGCTTATTTTCAGGCTGGCAAGACAAATAACCCGCATGATGCCGAACGCACCCCCGGCGGCTCCTCCAGCGGCTCTGCTGCCGCCGTGGCTGATTTCATGGTGCCAGTCGCCTTCGGGACCCAGACGGCGGCATCGGTCATACGGCCAGCGTCCTACTGTGGCTGCATTGGCTATGTAGGTAGCAAGAACGAGTTTTCCTTGCGCAATATTCAGCCGCTGGCTCAGTCTCTGGACTCCCTGGGCATACTCAGCAATGACGTGCTCGACACGCTCTTGCTGCGCAATATTCTGCTGCACAAGCCCTTGAGTCTGAGCTCGCCGGGAGCGCAGGCGGCTTGTGTGTTCGGTGTTTTCTCCGGGCAGGCATTGGGTGAAGTTCAGGGCAAGATGCTGGAGACCTTGCAGGCGTGCCAGCAGGATTTGTTGGAACAGGAGCATACGCTGGTGGATTTTCCCTTGCAGGACGCCGTTGTTGAATTGACGGCCTTGCATGCTCAGATCATGGCTTATGAAGTGGCCCGGAATCTGGTGTACGAGCAACAGCAGCATGAAACCTTGAGCGCCCATATGCAGTCCTTGATGAGCACGGGTCTGGCTTTTCCCTACAAGGAGTACATCGCTGCCTTGCAAAGAGCGGACACGCTCAAACAGGCAATGCTGCAGTGGTTTGCAGATAGTGGGGCGGATTTCATTCTGGCACCTGCGGCAGCCGGTGTTGCGCCTTATAAAACCGAAGGAACGGGGGCACCTTTCATGAGTCGTGCCTGGCAGTTGCTGGGTTTGCCGGTGGTGTCCCTGCCTTTGGGGTATTTCCAGAAATTGCCTATGGGTTTGCAGTTGATTGGAAAGCCGCACCAGGATGATGTTTTGCTTTTACAGGCGCGTCAGTTGCAGCAGCGCTTTTTAAACAGCAGTTCAGTTCTGGCGGTGTAGTTTTCTTTTTTCTTTTACGCGTCCTGTTTTTACAGGACGTTTTTTTTGGGCTGCGTTTTTATAGTTTGGGCAGCAGGTACTTTTCAAAGAGCCATTTCAAACCATACAAGGCCCCGAAAATAATAGCGGCAATGGCCAGAAAATCTGCGCTGAAAACGCTTTGCTGTTTATGGGACAGCTCCATATAAACGTGCTCGTCAGCGGGACGGGCATAGGTCATGGGAATGGAGGTCTTGGGTAAAGTGGCCTGCAAGACGACATAGCTGCCATCGTCAGCCGCTTGCATCAGCAGCTCGTCCACCTGCGTGGGAGCCAGACCGTCGTGATGTCCTGGCTTGCACAACTGCCGGGTTCCCTGAGCCCAGTTGTCATTACTCTCGGGGCAGGAGGCCTGGATGCGGTAGCCATTGCTGAATTGAACCGTCAGCCACCCTTGGGCATGCGAGGCGGCGTCGCTGCTTACGGTTACGTCGGTGAGGCTGATGGTGGTCATGGTGCAAATCCCTTGGGCAGTGCAAGCGCATTCTTCAGTCTGCTTAAGGCAGGAGGTGAGTCTATATTTGACGCGGGCTATAGAAGGTTATTCTATAGAAGCCGGTATGGGAATACTGTTTCTGTATGGGCAGAATCAGCTTTATGTGAATTGCTTTTAATGTAAATCAATGCTCTTTTTCCATAAAAAAACAGCCCTGTAAAACAGGGCTGTTGATTGCGGAAAACCAGCGGGAATAAAGAAGGCTTAACTGGCGCCTGCCTTGCCCATGCTGACGGCCGGTTTGGCATCATGAGCCGGCTCGGTGTGGTAGCGGCGCAAAGGCTTGTTGGCGGTTTCGGGCATCAGCACAGTCACCCAGAAAAAGCACAGAACCGCGACCACCGTGACGTAAAACGCGGGAGCCAGATAGCTGCCTGTTTGCGCCGTCAGCCAGATAGCCAGGTAAGGTGCGGTGCCACCAAAAATTGCGAAGGTGATGTTGTAGCACATGCTCGAAGCGGTATAGCGCATGTCGGTCGGGAACATCTCCGAGAGCAGGGTGACGGCCACCACGCTGGCTGCCACCTGACCAATACCGATAATCAGCATGCCGAAAATGGCGGCCTCCAACGAAGCTCCCTTGCTGACGATCATATAGGCCGGAATGGTGAACAGCGCATGCCAGACAGCGGCAAATTGCATCATGCGACGGCGGCCCACCCGGTCCGAGATCACACCGGCAAGCGGGGTCAGGGCGGTGACAAACAGCAGGGCAACCATGTTCGCAGTCAGGGACTGGACGGAGGACAAGCCAATGACCGTGCGCAGGAAGGTGTTCATGTAGGTGGAGAAAATGTAGAAGGACAGGGCGTACAGCACGATAAAGCCGCCCAGCTTCACAATATTGGAACCCTCTGCCTTGAAGACCTGGGACGCGCTGTAGCTGAGCTGACCTTTTTTCTCCGCACGCATCTGCTGGAACTCGGGCGATTCGGCCAGATGATCCCGAATGAAGAAGGCCACGATGCCCATGGGAACGGCCAGCAGGAAGATGGTGCGCCAGCCCCAATCACCCATGGCCTCGGTACCGACAATCGCGGCCAGACCGGCGCTGATCCCGGCTGCCAGTGCAAACGCAAAGTAGGTGGCACCGGACATGGCCCAGGCGTAGGAGTTGCGTTTGTTCATGGGGCTGTGTTCAACGGTGTAGATGGTGGCGCCCGTATATTCGCCACCGGCCGACAGCCCCTGAATACAGCGGATGATGATCAGCAGAACCGGAGCCCAGATGCCAATACTTTCATAGGTTGGAATCAGACCAATGGCGGCGGTGGACCCGGACATCAGCAAGACAGTCAGGGCCAGAATCTTCTTGCGGCCAATGCGGTCGCCCAGCCTGCCAAAGTAGATGCCGCCCAGGGGGCGAACAATAAAGGACACCAGAAATACGGCAAAGGTGGCCAGCAGGCCCGCCATCTTGTCTTCCGAGGGGAAGAAGTTTTGTGCGATGTAGACGGCCATATAGCCGAACAAGGCAAAGTCAAACCATTCAACGATCGTACCGGCCGCTGAACCCATCATTACTTTCTTGATGTGACCCGTATCGGTATGTTCCGATTCGGCCACGGTGCTTTCCCTTTGCATACTTATGTCTCCTCAAGTATTGGGACTATCTGTTTTTTGAAATCAAACCCTGTGGGGGTAGCTGGTTTTTTTATTATTTCTACGTGTCTATCTTTTCTTGGTATTGGTTGAAAGCTCGGCTAGAGCATCGGCTGCAACAGGATGAGTTCCTCCTTTCCGTGGGGCTGGGCATCCGGTCCTGGCATGCTTGCAAAGCGCCATCCAGTGCGTGCTAGATAAGCTAATCCTCTGCAAATTGCTTGTCCATTCACTATTCGCGCACTATTATTGATCGCGATGTTATCAATCTAAAATATGAGCAAAACCATGATTCCCGCACGCCTGGATTTGCATCACCTGCGCGCCTTTAAAACGGTGGCCGAACAATTGCATTTCAAGAAGGCGGCGGAGCTGCTGCACATCACGCAACCGGGCCTGACGCGCATCATCAAAAAGCTGGAAGATGATTTGCAGGTGGACCTGTTTGAACGCAGCACCCGCCAGGTCAAGCTCACAGCGGCAGGCTTTTTATTGCTGCAGGAAATCGAACAGGTTTTTGTGCATTTGGAGCGCGGTATCGAGCTGGCCCAGAAAGCCAAGTTTGGCGATATCGGACACCTGATCATTGCCTATAACGACTATGCGGTGCAGGACGTGCTGCCCAGAACGCTGGAGCACTTCAAGCAGCAGTATTCGAACATCACAACCGATTTGTTATATATGCCCACGCAGCAGCAAATACAGGGCTTGCAGCAGGGCAGTCTGGACCTGGGCTTTGGCTTTGCTTTCTCTGATGACCCCGAGGAACTGGGCGTGCTGTGGAAGCCGGTATGTCGTGATGATCCCATCGTTCTTTTGCAGAGCGATCATCCTTTGGCAAAGGAAAAATCCATTCCCTTGGTGGAACTGGCCAATGAGCGTTTTGTGGTGGGCAGCAAGACGCATTGGCAGGTCTGGCGGCGTTATTTCTATTCCCTGTGTCGACATGCCGGTTTCCATCCCAATTCCGTACAGGAAGCCAGCACCATTACCGGCATCATGAGCATGGTGGCGGCCAATATCGGCATTGCCGTTTTGTCGCAGTCCTTGCGCAAGTACGTGCACCGTGATCTGGTGGCGATTGATCTGGACTTGTCGGGCCAGCATCCGCAGTCCTTCATCAACATCATGTGGCAGGAAAGCAATGCCAATCCCTGTGTGCCTTTATTCATCCAGACCATCTCGTCGGAGCTGATGGCAGCCAGTGCGTAAGGCTTGAGTATTTCTCATGGACCCTTGATGAGCGGTCATGATGCAAGGATGGCGGCTTTGCTACATTGCAATTTTCAACCCTCTACCCCTTGCTATGAGCACTTCCCAAATACAGTTTGGCCTTGATCATGTCATGTTGCGCGTCCTGGATCTGGAGCGATCCCTGGCGTTCTACCGCGATATTCTGGGCATGCATGTGGTGCGCCACACGGACTATGAGTCCGGCCGCTTTACCAATGTGTTTCTCAGCTTTGATCAGAGCACGCAGTTCAGTCTGGAGTTGACCTGGAACTGGGATCAAAAAGAGCCGTATGAAAAGGGCGGGGCCTTTGGTCATCTGGCCTTGATGGTCCAGGGCGTGCATCAGGCGGTGCGTTATCTGGAAGAGCAGGGCGTCAGGATCAAGACACCTCCCAAGCAGATGAATCACGGTAAACGCACGATCGCCTTTGTGTTTGACCCGGATGAGTACCTGATTGAACTGGTGGAGCCTTTGGCCTCGCCGACCTGATACTGGCCTTGGGCGTAGCGTTGACTGGCCCGCATTGAAGAGCAGAATAAAACAAAGACCATGCACCGTCGCGGTGATGGTCTTTGTTTGTTTTTGGAACATGCCATATGAAGGCGCGTTCTGGCTTACAGCCCCAGCGAACTCCACATATCGTCCACTTTCTTCTTGGTGGACTCATCCATCTGGATAGGCGTACCCCATTCGCGCTGGGTTTCTCCGGGCCATTTATTGGTGGCATCCATGCCCATCTTGCCGCCCAGTCCCGAAACGGGCGAGGCAAAGTCCAGATAGTCGATAGGCGTGTTTTCCACCAGCACGGTATCGCGTACCGGGTCCATACGGGTAGTCATGGCCCAGATCACTTCTTTCCAGTCGCGCGTGTTCACATCCTCGTCCACCACCACGATGAACTTGGTGTACATGAACTGGCGCAAGATGCTCCAGACACCAAACATCACGCGCTTGGCATGGCCTGCGTATTGCTTGCGAATCGACACCACGGCCAGGCGGTAGCTGCAGCCCTCGGGAGGCAGGTAGAAGTCCACAATTTCAGGCAATTGCTTGCGCAGAAGGGGTACAAAGACTTCGTTCAGCGCAACGCCCAGAACGGCAGGCTCATCGGGCGGCTTGCCGGTGTAGGTGCTGTGGTAAATCGGGTTGCGGCGCATGGTGATGCGCTCGACAGTAAAGACCGGGAACCAGTCCTGCTCGTTGTAGTAGCCGGTGTGGTCGCCGTAAGGGCCTTCCAGTGCCATTTCGTAGCTGCTGTCTGCGGGCGGCTTCATCCCTTCAGGCACCTCGGCGGCCAGGGCATCCGGGTGATTGCTGGGCAGGATATGGCCTTCCAGCACAATCTCGGCCCAGGCGGGGACAGACAAGTCGCTACCCAGGGCTTTGGCCACTTCGGTGCGCGAGCCGCGCAGCAAACCGGCAAACTGGTATTCGGACAGACTATCGGGCACGGGGGTGACCGCACCCAGAATGGTGGCGGGGTCGGTGCCCAGGGCAACGGCAATCGGGAAGGGCTTGCCAGGGTTGGTCAGTGCATGATCGCGGAAGTCCAAGGCACCGCCACGGTGGGACAACCAGCGCATGATGAGCTTGTTACGGCCAATCAGTTGCTGACGGTAGATACCCAGGTTCTGGCGTTTAGCATGGGGGCCTTTGGTAATCACCAAACCCCAGGTTAGCAAGGGGGCCACGTCGCCGGGCCAGCATAGCTGCAAGGGGATCTGGTTCAGGTCCACGTCCTTGCCTTCCAGCACTACTTCCTGACAGGCGGGAGAGCGGACATTCTTGGGGCTCATATCCCACAGGGCGGACTTGAGCATGGACACTTTGGACAGTGCATCACGCATTCCGGTGGGGGCCTGTGGCTCTTTCAGATTGGCCAGCAGTTCGCCAGTGTCGCGTAATGCCGACACATCCTGTGCACCCATGCCCCAGGCGACGCGTTGTGGCGTGCCGAACAAATTGGCCAGGACAGGCATGGCGGCTTTGGAGCCTTGATGCTGGGCGTTTTCAAACAAAAGCGCCGGTCCACCGGCACGCAGTACCCGGTCACTGATTTCAGTCATTTCCAGCGAGGTGGAAACTGGCTGCGTAATCCGCTTCAGATCGCCCTTGGCTTCCAGCTGGGCAATAAAGTCTCTCAAGTCACGGTATTTCACAGAAGAACGGGGCTCCGCTTGCAGATATTTTTGGTTAAGACCTTGAACAGGTTCTAAGGTTAACATCGGGCAGTTAGCAATACTAAGGATGATCCCATGGGCTTCCAAGATATGGACTATGTACTTAGTCGCTCGGCCCGCACCCTGACGTATCGCATCGGTGAGTTTGTGCACGTGTGTGCCATGTACCTGGGCATTGCCGTACTGGTGACGATTGCAGCCTGTGTGGTTGTGCCGTCGATGCGCGCTCAGTTTAACCAGCTTTATACCGGTCTCGTGCAAACCCTGCGCCCCGAGGCGGTGAAATACGATGCGTACAGCCAGGCAGTCTGGCCAGCGGACAAGATACAGCCCAACCTGTCCGAAGAGGGCGAGGACTTGAGCCAGACAGAACAGCAGCAAGCTGTCTCTACTTATCAGGGCTTTATGAAGAACCTGCGTGCTTCGGTCACCGGGCAGCCCATTGCGGGCGTCACGGCGGCTCAGCAGCAGGCCTTGCGCAGCTATTTGGCGCGCAAGTACAAGATTGCCTATTCGGTGGCGGGGGCCTTGATCCACACCGCTTTTATTGTGGGCAAGGAAAAGAACCTGGACCCGCAATTGATTCTGGCGGTGATCGCCATTGAGTCACGCTACAACCCCTATGCGGAAAGTCATGTAGGTGCGCAGGGCTTGATGCAGGTGATGACCAAAGTCCATAAAGAGAAGTTCGATATCTATATGGAAGGGACGTTGGCGGTGCTGAGCCCCGAGGCAAATATTCGGGTGGGTGCGCAGATTCTGTCGGACTGTATTCGCCGCCGAGGGTCTCTTGAAGGTGGCCTGGCCTGTTATGTGGGCGCAACCGGGCCTAGCGATGGCGGCTATGGCGCGAAGGTGCTGGCTGAACGTCGCCGTATTGCCTTGGCCTCGGGCATTCCGATCCGGGCACGCTAAGTGGTCTGAATGGAAAAAGAAATCGGGCCTTGCGGCCCGAAATACTTTACTGGTGTCGGGCTGCACTGCCCGGCAGACTGAAACGATGCCGGGTTTAGCGGCCCAGAAATTGTCCCAGACGACTGATCGCTTCCTGCAAGCGGTCCATGCCAGTGGCGTAGGACAGGCGCAAGGTATAAGGTGCGTGGGCCGTACCGAAGTCCCGGCCCGGCACAGCGGCCACTCCGGCCTCGTGCAGCAGTTGCTGCGAGAAGGCATCGCTGTCCTGACTGTATTCACGAATATCCGTATAAATATAGAAAGCGCCGTCAGGGCGGACGGGCACGCGCAGGCCCAGACGCTCCAGCTCGGGCAGCAGATAATCACGACGCTGCTTGAAGGCCAGGCGACGCTCTTCATAAATCGCCATGGTTTCAGGCTCGAAGCAGGCCAGGGCGGCATGTTGGGCCAGGGAGGGAGCGCAAATTGCCAGACTGGCAGCCATGCGCTCGCAAGCCTCTGTCATCCAGGTGGGCAGGATCAACCAGCCCAGACGCCAGCCCGTCATGTGGAAGTACTTGGAAAAGCTATTGATAACAATAATGTCCTGATCCAGGGTCAGGGCGCTGAGCGGTGCTTCTTCATAAAACAGACCCAGATAAATCTCGTCCATGATGATGAAGCCGTCACGGGCGCGCACTTCCTTGATCAGTTCTTGCAGGGCAAGGCGGGAAATCGTTGCGCCGGTGGGATTGTTGGGCGACGCAATCAGAACGCCGCGGGTCTTGGGGCCCCAGTGCTCGCGAATATGCTGGGCACTTAGTTGAAAGCGTTCCTCCGCCGAGGCCGGGATCAGGCGGGCCGTACCACCGGCTGCCATGATGAAGTTCTGGTTGGCCGGGTAGGACGGATCGGGCATCAGCACTTCGTCACCAGGATTGATCAGAGCCAGCGTAGCCAGAGACAGGGCACCGGATGCGCCGGCCGTGACCACAATACGCGAAGGGTCGACACGGGCCTGGAACTGCTGCTCGTAATACAGGGCGATGCGTTCACGTAAAGCCGTCAGACCGGCAGGGGCGGTGTACTGACTCAAGCCTTGATTACTGGCCTGATGCAGCGCATCGACCACGGCTTGCGGGGCGGTGAAGTCCGGTTCGCCTATGCCCAGGCTGATAATGTCGCGGCCCGTGGCCTTCAGGGCATTAGCCTGTTTGAAGAGTTCAACAGCATGAAAAGGAAGAACATGTTCGGTACGACTGGCGAGGCGGGACATACGGCAAATCTCGGGTAAAAAGTGTATTGTAGGACCTTGCTCAAAAGGGCGTCAGGTGGCTGTGGCATGTGCGTGTGCCCTGTAGGGGTACAAACCGTCGGGCCAGTGAGACTCAAGTTTAGGTTTGTTGCAGGAAAAGTCTATGGTTTCTTCGTCGCGGCGTGCATTTTTGATGGGACGTCGTCCTCCCCAAACAGCGTGGCAGACATTTTGCTCACGTCTGAAAGCTCGGGTTCAAGGTGAGTGGTCAGAACTCAGTGCGGAACCGGATCACGAGCAGGCTCGTCTGGAGCCTGCCTCCAGCGCGGATGTCCATATGGTGTTGACGCTGGCCGCCGAGTACGGTGTGACGGTGTGTCTGGAAGGTGTGCCGCAGGCCAGTGAAACCGATGGACCCTTGATTGTTCTGGCACCGGGCCGACAGATGGCCCGCTGCGACCGTCTGGAACCCAACTCCAATCGCTGGTTTGTTCAGCCTGGCTGTCTGCTGGGTGAAATGGAAGCCAAAGGTTTTCAAGGACTGGCCAATGCGCCTGCCGGGATGACCGTGGCCGCCTGGCTGGCGGATCGACGCCAGCATGATTGGCCCACAGGTCGCACTGCCTTGTCGGGCGTATTGCACTGCTCGGTCATTCTGGCTGACAACACGCAGGCAGCCTTGGGTCCCTTTGGTCAGGAAAACCGCAACCCGCTTGATAGCCTGCGCATGCAGCAGTTGATTCCGGCCCTGTTCCAATTGATGGGCGAATCCGAAACGCAGGCCTTGAGACAGGAACAATGGCCTTGCCGCTATAGGTTGGATGCGCTGGAGCCGCTTGAGGGCGAGGGCATCAATCTGGCTCATCTGATGCTGGGCCACGGCGGTGATTTGGCCTGGGTGGAATGGCTGGTGCTGGATGATGCCGTTTTAAGCGGCTCGGACCCGCAAGACTGGTCCTGGCCGAATCAGGAGCAGCCCTGGCAAGCCCAGGATGTGGATAGCCGCATCAAAGCTCTGTTTGATCCAGCGGACCGATTTTCCTATCCGGGCCAAACGCTATAAGTTTGTCCTGGCCTGTGCTTGACCCATGTTGTAACTCAAGGGCTAGAATGGTCCTTGCTT
Organism: Alcaligenes sp. NLF5-7; assembly: GCF_024266725.1. Taxonomy (NCBI): domain Bacteria; kingdom Pseudomonadati; phylum Pseudomonadota; class Betaproteobacteria; order Burkholderiales; family Alcaligenaceae; genus Alcaligenes; species Alcaligenes sp. NLF5-7. The sequence goes on along the minus strand of NZ_CP100755.1, from coordinate 806,363 downwards.
TGGCCTTGAGGGCCAGGCAAGGTGACCGGGGTTTCGGAGACGAGAACAGCATTCAGCGTATCAAGCCACGCGCTTGTTTGAATTCACGTTGACAGGCAATGGCGACGCTCTGGCGATCCCGGTCCGTTTTGAATGGATTTTTGGGTAGGTATAAGCATGGACGCCAATTTTCGGAAAGCAGCCCTGGAATATCACGAACAGGGCAGGCCCGGAAAGTTATCGGTCACGCCGACCAAGCAACTCTCCAACCAGCGCGATCTGGCACTGGCCTATTCGCCCGGTGTGGCGGCCGCGTGCGAGGAAATCGTCAACGACCCGCAAAATGTCTTCCGCTATACCGGTCGGGGCAATCTGGTCGGGGTGATTTCCAACGGCACGGCGGTGCTGGGGCTGGGCAATATTGGCGCGCTGGCCTCCAAGCCGGTCATGGAAGGCAAGGCCGTGCTGTTCAAGAGTTTTGCGGGTCTGGATGTCTTTGATATCGAGATCAATGAAACCGACCCAGACAAGCTGGTGGACATTATTGCAGGTCTGGAGCCGACCTTTGGCGGCATCAATCTGGAAGACATTAAAGCACCCGAGTGTTTCGAGGTGGAGCGCAAGCTGCGCCAGCGCATGAGCATTCCTGTCTTTCACGATGACCAGCATGGCACCGCCATTTGTGTGACAGCAGCCTTCTTGAATGGCTTGAGCGTTGTTGAAAAAGACATCAAGCAGGTCAAGGTGGTGACTTCTGGGGCCGGTGCGGCCGCGCTGGCTTGCCTGGACCTGATGATTGATATGGGTTTGCCGCTGGAAAATATCTGGGTGACGGATATTGATGGTGTGCTGTACGAAGGCCGCCCCGGCAATCCCGTACCCGAGCTGGCCCGCTTCGCGAAACAGACCGATGCCCGTACCCTGAATGATGTGATTGATGGGGCCGATGTCTTTCTGGGCCTGTCCGCTGGTGGTGTGCTCAAGCCCGAAATGTTGAAGAGGATGGCCGCCCGGCCATTGATTCTGGCCCTGGCCAATCCTAACCCCGAGATTCTGCCCGAAGACGCTCACGCCGTGCGCGACGACGTGGTCATGGCAACTGGCCGTTCGGATTACCCGAACCAGGTCAATAACGTGCTGTGCTTCCCCTATATCTTCCGTGGCGCGCTGGACGTAGGCGCCACCACGATTACACGCGGCATGGAAAAAGCCGCTGTGCTGGCCATTTGTCAGCTGGCACGCGAAGAGCAGGACGAAGGGGTTGCGGCTGCCTATGGGCTGGAGGAAGTGTCTTTTGGGCCCTCCTTCTTTATTCCCCGTCCTTTTGACTCGCGCCTGATCGTCCGCATTGCTCCTGCCGTTGCCAAGGCAGCGATGGAGGAAGGCGTGGCGACGCGTCCGATTGCGGACCTGAAAAGCTATATCTATCAGCTGCGTCAGTTCGTTTACAAGTCCGGCTCCTTCATGAAGCCCATCTATTCGCTGGCCCGTGGCCTGGTGCAGGAAGGCGCTAAGTCTCGTGTGGTCTTTACCGAGGGCGAGGACGAGCGTGTGCTGCGCGCCGTGCAGATTATTGTGGATGAAGGTTTGGCCAGCCCGATTCTGGTGGGGCGTCCGGCTGTCCTGCAGCAGCGTATTGAACGCTATGGCCTGCGCCTGCGTTTGGGCATTGATGTGGAAGTGACCAACCCCGAACAGGATGATCGCTTTCACCGTTACTGGACCAGCTATTGGGAAATCATGTCCCGTCGCGGTATCAGTAAAGAGATGGCGCGTGTGGAAATGCGTCGTCGCCCAACCTTGATCGGCGCCATGATGCTGCATCTGGGTGATGCTGATGGCATGATTTGCGGTACGGTGGGCCGTTACGAGAACCATCTGGAGCTGGTCGATCAGGTGATTGGCAAAGCCCCCGGCGTGGAAACGTATGCGGCCATGAATATTCTGCTGCTTAGCGAGCGTACCGTGGCCTTGACGGACACGCACGTGAACCACGATCCCGATTCGGATCAGGTAGCCGAGATCACCTTGGCGGCAGCTCGCAAGATGCGTCAGTTCAATATCGAACCCAAGGTGGCCTTGCTGTCCAGCTCCAACTTCGGCACCAATGATTCGCCTGCCGCCGTCACCATGCGGGGTGCGCTGGAGCGTGTGCGCAAGCTGGACCCCAGTCTGGAGGTGGACGGGGAAATGCACGGCGATTGCGCGCTGGATGAAAAGGCCCGCCATCAAATCCTGCCCACCTCGGCCCTGACTGGCGAGGCGAACTTGCTGGTGTGCCCGAACGTGGAGGCAGGCAATATTGCCTACAACCTGCTCAAGACGGCTGCCGGTGGTAACGTGGCAATCGGCCCCTTCCTGTTGGGGGCACGAGCACCGGTTCACATCATGACGTCCACTTCTTCGGTGCGCCGTATCGTCAATATGACGGCGGTCACGGTAGTGGATGCCAACGTCGCTACTGAAGGCTGATACCGATCATGATCCAGCGCTCTCCCGCTCCTGTGGCATTGGTCCTGAATGGGGGCGGGGCGCGCGGTGCGTATCAGGCCGGGGTGCTGGCCGGTTTGCTGGAGCTGCTGGACCCTGATCGCAACCCTCAGTTTCGCAATCCCTTCGATATTATTTGTGGCTCTTCGGCAGGCTCCATCAACGCTGCCGGATTGGCGTGCCGCGCCGACAGGCCTCATGAGGCTGTAGACCATATACAACAGCTGTGGGGCTCGTTGCGCACCAACGATATTTTTCATGCTGACCCTTTGCAGTTGCTGGCGACCAGTGTGCACTGGGTGGCCACGCTGGCCTTGGGCTGGCTGGCGCCGCGTCTGCGTGACCATGTGCCGCACTCCATGCTGGATAATTCGCCCCTGCGCGACCTGCTGGAAGAGAGCCTGGACTTCGACCGTTTGCAGCGCAATCTGGCCCAGCAGCATGTGGGCGCGCTGGCGATTACGGCAGCGGCCTACACCACTGGTGAGCACCTGACTTTCTATCAGTCTGACGAGCGTATTCGCCCCTGGACGCGCAATCTGCGCCGTGCCATCCCCGGTGTCATCGGGGTGGACCACCTGATGGCTTCCAGCGCCATTCCCTTCATGTTTCCGGCTCAGTCTCTGCAAGTGGGCAAGCAAACCCAGTGGTGCGGGGACGGGACGATGCGTCAGTTGGCACCCATCAGTCCGGCCATTCATCTGGGAGCGCACAAGGTGCTGATTGTGGGTACCGGATACGCCGACAACACCTATCACGAGCAGGAATCCAGGGATCCGCCATACCCCTCTTTGGCGCAGATCAGTGGCTATGCTTTATCCAACATATTCCTCGATAGTGTGTCAACGGATATTGAGCGTATGGAACGCATCAATACATTGCTTGCCTATATGCCTGCAAATGTATTACAAAGCCAATCGCTGCGTCCTGTCAGCACGTTTGCCATCACCCCCAGCCGCTCGCTGGATGAAATTGCCACTCGGCATATTCATCAGATGCCAACTGCTGCACGTACCCTATTTCGAGTACTTGGTGTATCTTCAAAGTCCGGTCCGACCACAGGCGGTGCATTAATTTCATATTTGTTATTCGAGTCCGGCTACACCCAAGAGCTGATCGAGTTAGGAAAGACCGATACCATGAGTCGTCGTGAAGAAGTGTTAGCGTTTTTTAAGGAAGCGTCCTGATGAGCCAATCCCTGACTTTGCAAGAAGCTTTGCAACAAGGCGGTGTGCTCGACGCAACGGGCCTGACGGCTGCTGATTTTCTGGAGCAGGCACAGGACCAGGGGCTTACCGCCCTGGAAGTAAGTTGCGATCGTGCGCGCAATCGTTCCGCTGTGCTGCGAGCAGTCGCCAAGGCTGTCGATTACCCTGAATTTTTTGGTGGCAATCTGGATGCGCTCTACGATTGCCTGTGTGACACCGTGCTGGATCAGAAAGCAGGCCTGGCCCTGTGGCTGGACAATCTGCACAGTGGTGATCCTGCGTTGGAAAAAGACGCCCAGGCTATTTTGGGCGTGTGTGAAGATGTGCATGCCTGGGCCTCGAACAACGAGCGCCGTTTTGTATGTGTCGTTCTGCACGCTGGCAAGCATCCTGACCCTGAACCGGGTGAGACCCCTGCTTCCTACTCCAGCCAGGACGAAGAATAAGCCTTATTCCCAGCCTTGCAAGGCGCTGATCGCTGCTGTCAGCGCCAAGGCGGCGGTTTCGGTTCGCAGCACGCGGAGCCCGAAACGAATCGCCTGAGCCTGGGCTCCCAGTGCCACCTTCTGCTCTTCGGGCGACCACCCGCCTTCGGGGCCAATCAAGATAGTCATGGCCTGATCTTGCGGTCCGATGGCCTGCGCCAATTGCTGGGGCGCATCGGGATCACAGAACAGATGCAGGCCAGTTTCCGCCTCGCGGAAGTATTCGGCCAATGTCAGCGGCGCTGACAGTTCCATCAAGCGGTTGCGACCACACTGCTCGCTGGCCGACTCAATCACTCTTTGCCAATGGCCCATGCGCTTGGCCTGCCGCTCCGCGTTCAGTTGCAGCACGCTACGTTGCGCGCGAATCGGCACAAAGCGGCTGACGCCCATTTCCACGGCTTTTTCAATAATCCAGTCCATCTTGTCGCTGGAGGCAATGCCTTGCAGCACCGTTATGCGACCGGCCAGCTCGCGGACAGGTGTTTGGGCATCGCCCAGGCTGGCAAAGCCCTTTTTGCCATCAATGCGCAAGATGGCGGGATACTGGGTTCCGCGCCCGTCAAACAGGACAATGTCCTGACCGTCCTTCAAACGCAGCACCCGGATAGCGTGATGCGCCAGAGCCTCGGGCAGGGCGATCTCGGTCTGGGCCGTCAAGTCCAGGGGGTGGTAGAAACGGGGAGCTGTCATATCAAGACACCATCAAGCATAAAAAACCGCACAAGCATACCGTACCCAGGCTTCGGGGAGAAAGCGCAAGGCCCCAGCTCAAGTGGGGGCGATTTAGCGCCAGCAATGCTAAAATAGCGCGTTTTATAAACTAATCAGGGCCGTGAGCCGTCCGCCTGTCGGAATTGTCGCGCCGCCGCCCCAATGAGCTTCTAATGGATATTGCGTCAGCCTCTGATAAAACCCTAGCCAATGCCATCCGTGCCTTGTCTATGGATGCCGTGCAACAAGCTAATTCGGGCCACCCCGGTGCGCCCATGGGCATGGCCGATATCGCCCAGGTTCTCTGGTCCCGGCACCTGAAACACAACCCTGCCGACCCTGCCTGGTTTGATCGCGACCGTTTTGTGTTGTCAAACGGCCACGGTTCCATGCTGATCTACGCTTTGTTGCACCTTAGTGGCTACGACCTGCCCATGGACGAGCTGCGCAACTTCCGTCAGATGCATTCACGCACTCCTGGCCACCCTGAAGTGGGTATTACCGCGGGCGTGGAAACCACCACAGGTCCTTTGGGCCAGGGTTTGGGTAATGCTGTTGGCTTCGCATTGGCTGAAGCCTTGTTGGCGCGCGAGTTCAACCGCGAAGGCCACGATGTGGTCGACCACCTGACCTGGGTTTTCGCTGGCGACGGCTGTTTGATGGAAGGTATCTCGCACGAGGCTTGCTCCTTGGCCGGTACCTGGAAACTGTCCAAGCTGGTCGTGATGTACGACGATAACGGCATCTCCATCGACGGTAAGGTCGAGAACTGGTTTGGTGACGATACGCCCGCCCGTTTTGAAAGCTACGGCTGGAACGTGATACGCGCGGTTGACGGCCACGATGCCGCTTCGATCAATAGCGCGATTGAACAGGCTCGCCGCAACGCGAAAGAGGGCACGGGTCCTACCCTGATTTGCTGCCGTACCGTGATCGGCAAGGGTGCTCCTAACGCCGCTGGTTCCGAGAAGGTTCACGGTGCCCCACTGGGCGCTGATGAAATTGCCGCCACCCGTGCAGCACTGGACTGGAACCACGGACCGTTTGAAATTCCTCAGGAAGTCTACCAAGGTTGGGATTGCCGCGAAAAAGGCGGCGCCCAGCAAGCGGAATGGCAAAAGCGCTTTGACGCTTACAGCCAGGCTTACCCTGAACTGGCCGCAGAACTGGCTCGCCGTCTGAAAGGCGAGCTGCCTGCCGACTACAGCGCCAAAGTACAGGCCTTTATTGAAGAAACCGCTCAGAAAGCCGAAACCATTGCGTCGCGTAAAGCCTCGCAATTGGCCATTAGCGCTTTGGTCAATGTGCTGCCAGAAATGCTGGGTGGCTCGGCTGACCTGACCGGCTCGAACTTCACCGACTGGAAGGGTGCCGAAGCCGTACGTGCCCACGCCGACGGTGTGCATTTCGGTCGCCACATCAACTACGGTGTACGTGAATTCGGTATGGCCGCCATCATGAATGGTCTGGCTCTGCACGGTGGTTACCTGCCTTTTGGCGGTACCTTCCTGACTTTCTCCGACTACTCGCGCAACGCCATCCGTATGGCTGCCTTGATGAAGCAGCGTGTTGTGCACGTGTTCACCCACGACTCCATCGGTCTGGGCGAAGACGGTCCGACACACCAGTCCATCGAGCACGCCAACAGCCTGCGTTTGATCCCCAACCTGCATGTCTGGCGTCCTTGCGACACCACGGAAACGGCTGTGGCCTGGGCTTGCTCGGTCGAGCGTCCTACCAGCATCGGTATGGACGTACAGGACGGTGGTCCTAGCGCCTTGCTCTTGTCGCGCCAGAATCTGCCTTTCGTCGAGCGCGATGCGCAAACCATCCAGAACATCCGTCGTGGTGGCTACGTGCTGCGTGATGCGCAAGATGCGCGCGCCATCATCATGGCAACCGGCTCGGAAGTGGGTTTGGCGCTGCAAGCACAGGAGCAGCTGGCTCAGCAAGGTATTGCGACTCGTGTGGTGTCCATGCCTTGTACCAACCTGTTCGACGCGCAGGACAAGCAGTGGCGTGATCAGGTCCTGACACCCGGCATCCCGCGTGTTGCGGTTGAAGCCGGTACCACAGGTCTGTGGTTCAAGTACGTGGGCCTGGAAGGCGCTGTAGTGGGTATCGATACCTACGGCGAATCCGCCCCGGCTGGCGTCCTGTTCAAGCATTTTGGTCTGACAGCAGAGAAGGTCGCTGCGGCCGTTCAAGAAATTTTGTAATTGGAGTCTGACATGACGATTCGCGTCGCAATCAATGGTTATGGTCGTATCGGCCGCATGATCTTGCGTGCCCACTACGAGTACGGCAAAAAACACGATATCGAGATCGTGGCCATCAACGCCTCGGGCGGTGCCGAGATCAACGAACACCTGACTCGCTATGACTCCGTGCATGGCCGTTTCAACGCTGATGTGTCGCTGGATGGCGATCATCTGGTGGTCAACGGCGACCGTATCCGCCTGCTGAGCCAGCGCGATGCGCTGACCCTGCCTTGGGCTGAGCTGGGTGTGGACGTAGTGCTGGAATGTACCGGCGCTTTCACCACCAAGGAAAAGGCTGGTGAGCACATTCAAGCCGGTGCCAAGAAAGTCATCATCTCGGCCCCCGGTGGCAAGGATGTGGACGCCACCATCGTGTACGGCGTGAACCACGACATTCTGAAGAGCACCGATACCGTTATCTCCAACGCATCGTGCACCACCAACTGTCTGGCTCCCCTGGTTGCTCCCTTGCACAAGGAACTGGGTGTGGTTAGCGGTTTGATGACCACCATCCACGCTTACACCAACGACCAGGTCCTGACCGACGTGCGTCACAAGGACATGCGCCGTGCCCGTTCGGCCACCAGCAGCATGATCCCCACCAAGACCGGCGCAGCGGCTGCCGTGGGTCTGGTGCTGCCAGAACTGAATGGCAAGCTGGACGGTTACGCCGTGCGCGTTCCCACCATCAACGTGTCCATGGTTGACCTGACTTTCGTGGCCAGCCGCAACACCAGCGTTGAAGAAGTGAACGGTATTCTGAAAGCCGCCTCGGAAGGCGCCATGAAGGGCATTCTGGACTACTGCACCGAACCTCTGGTTTCCATCGACTTCAACCATACCACCGCTTCCAGCACGGTTGATTCTCTGCTGACCAAAGTGACCGGCGGCAATATGGTCAAAGTGGCTGCCTGGTACGACAACGAATGGGCTTTCTCCATTCGCATGCTCGACAGCACCATTGCACTGATGTCGGCCAAGTAAGATCTGAATAGCAGGGGCGGGATTTCCCGCCCCTGTCACGTTAATTCCCAGAACAAAAAATCATGTCTACAAGCATCAAGACCTTGTCTGCGCTGGCCGAAACGGACGCGCTGCGAGGCAAGCGGGTATTTATCCGCTCTGATCTGAATGTCCCCCTGCAAGACGGACGTATCACCGAAGATACGCGCGTGCGTGCCTCGGTGCCTGCCATTCGCATGGCGCTGGATGCCGGCGCTGCGGTGATGGTCACGTCTCACCTGGGTCGCCCCAAAGAAGGCGAGTGCCAGCCTGTGGATTCGCTGGAGCCCGTGGTGCAACGTTTGTCCGAGTTGCTGGGCATGCCCGTTGAGCTGCGTCGCAATTGGCTGGATGGCGTGCAAGTGTCGCCCGGTCAAGTGGTCTTGCTGGAGAACTGCCGCTGCAACGTGGGGGAAAAGAAGAACGATCCCGAGTTGGCTCGCAAAATGGCAGCCTTGTGTGACGTTTACGTAAACGATGCCTTTGGTACGGCCCACCGTGCTGAAGCGACTACCGAAGGTATCGCCCGCTTTGCCCCCGTGGCTTGCGCCGGTCCTTTGCTGGAAGCCGAGTTGAAGGCCTTGGGCCGTGCTCTGAATCAGCCAGCCCGTCCTTTGGTTGCGATTGTGGGCGGTGCCAAGGTATCGACCAAACTGTCCATTCTGCGTGCTTTGGCTGAAAAAGTTGACCAACTGGTGGTCGGTGGCGGCATTGCCAACACCTTCATGATGGCTAGTGGTCTGTCCGTGGGCAAATCCCTGGTGGAAGAAAGCCAGCTGGAAGAAGCCCGTGAAGTGATCCGCATCATGAAAGAGCGCGGCGCAGAAGTACCTATCCCGGTGGATGTGGTGTGCGCCAAGTCCTTTGCTGCCGATGCAGCGGCTGAAATCAAGGCTGCTGATCAGGTTCAGGACGATGACATGATTCTGGACGTGGGCCCGCAAACGGCTCAGCAGATCGCTGACATCATTGCCAAGGCTGGCACCGTGGTCTGGAACGGCCCTCTGGGCGTGTTCGAGTTCCCCGCCTTCGCACAAGGCACGGAAACCCTGTCGCGTGCGATTGCAGGCTCCAAGGCCTTCTCGATTGCTGGCGGTGGCGACACCCTGGCAGCGATTGCCCAGTTCAACATCGGCGAAGATGTGGACTACATCTCCACGGGCGGCGGTGCATTCCTGGAATTCCTGGAAGGCAAGCGTTTGCCAGCCGTGGCTGCGTTGGAAGACAAGGCTTAAGCCAGTCTTTGCTTCGTCAGAAAAAGCCAGTCAACGAACGTTGGCTGGCTTTTTTGTTGGATCTGAAAGTTTACGCCCCATCTTTAATCAACTGAGCATACCCCTGTAGGGCGTCGGGCCAGTCCAGCTGAAAGCCGCTGTCCAGCAGTCGCTGGTTGCTCAGGCGCTTGCCACCTTCATTGGACTGACGCCGTTCGGGGTGGGCTACTTCCAGCAGATCCGCCAGTCCGTCGTAAAGCTCAGTAATCCGGTAAGGTCGGCTGTCCGTACCTATATAGCAAGGGAAGGGCGCGGGAGTGCGCAGCAGGTGCCAGCAGGCGCGCGCGGCGTCTTCAATATGCAGGCGGTTGGCCCAGTGCTCCGGGTCGTCCGGCACGGTGGCACGGCCTTCACGCAGGCGGTCCAGCAATTGGGTACGCCCTGGCCCGTACAGGCCGCTGGGGCGGATGACGACGGCTTGGGCCGGGATGCGGTGGTGCAGCAGTTGCTCGGCCTCCAGCAGTACTTTGCCATTGAACTGCGTGGGTTCGGTGGGGGAGTTCTCGTCCACCCATTCAGTGCTCGGCCCGTAGACGGCGCTGGACGATACAAAGACAAAGCGTTTCAGGACTTTCAGGTCCAGCTCGTTGAGCAGGTTTTCCAGGCCGTGCAGAAATACTCGTTCGTAAGCTGCCTGGCTACGCTGGTCGGGAGAGACGGCGTAAAGTACGTGGGTGATTTTACGGTGCTTCAGGCGCAGGGAGGTGGGCTCGCTCAGATCAGCTTCCACCCATTCGATCCCGCTGTGATCGTCCAGGGGAACATGACGGCGCAGGCCGATCACCGGCCATTCGTGATGGCGGGCCAGCATCCCGGTGCGGGTGCCCAGATCGCCAGCGCCCGCTAAGAGCAAAGTACGTTGTCGAGAGTCCAAAGCAGCAGGTCCTTGAGTAGAATGATCTCGAGCAAAGCTCGATTGGCTGAGATAACAATAGCATTGGAGGCGGTCATGGAGTGTCGCAATTGGATTGACGGACAGCAACTTGGCGCGGAGGGCGGTGGTTTGCTACCGGTTATCGACCCCTCCACAGGCGAGACCTTCGCCCGCTTGGCGCAATCGTCCGAGGTGGATATTGATTGGGCCGTACAGGCCGCCCGACGTGCCAGCCAGGGGCCGTGGAGCCGTCTGACGGCCGCCCAACGCAGCCAGTTATTGTTGCGTTGCGCTCGAACTCTGTCTGATGCCCGAGAGGAGCTGGCGCGGCTGGAGTCTCGCGATACCGGCAAGCCTTTGCGTCAGGCCCAGTCCGATGCTGCTGCCATTGTCCGCTATTTTGAGTTCTATGCGGGCGCGGTGGACAAGCTGCATGGTCAAACCATCCCGCTGGGCTGGGAGATGACGGCGTTCACCTTGCGTGAACCCTTGGGCGTTACCGCGCACATCATCCCCTGGAATTACCCCTTGCAGATCTTCGGGCGCAGCGTAGCCGCGTCCCTGGCTGCGGGTAATACCTGCGTGGTGAAACCGGCAGAGGATGCCAGTCTGTCCTTGCTGCGCGTGGCCGAGTTGTTGCACGAAGCGGGTTTGCCAGCGGGAGTGCTGAATATCTGCACGGGGCTGGGTAGTGAAGCCGGGCAGGCTTTGTCTGCTCATCCGGATATCAATCACATTTCCTTTACTGGCTCTCCCGACACAGGCCGTCAGGTGGCCTTGCAAGCAGCGCAGAATTTTGTGCCGGTCACCTTGGAGCTGGGCGGCAAGTCTCCACAAATCGTGTTCTCGGATGCGGATCTGGATGCCGCTTTGCCGGTCGTGGTCAATGCGATTGTGCAGAACGCCGGGCAGACCTGCTCGGCAGGGAGTCGAGTGCTGATTCAGCGCGCTATTTATGGCGACTTTACCGAGCGTCTGGCCGAAGCCTTCAAGGCGCTGCTGACCGGGGCGGCCAGCGACAATCTGGATTGCGGTCCCCTGATCAGCGCGCAGCAGCAAGCGCGGGTGCGTTCCTATCTGGAAAATCTGGACCAGGACGGCATTGTGGTGCTGGCGCAAGGCAAGCTGGACTCCAAGGCCCCCGCAGGCGGTTTTTACCAAGTGCCTGTTTTATTGGGCCATGTGCCTGTTGAACATCGTCTGGCGCAGGAGGAAATCTTCGGTCCTGTTCTGGTGGCCCAGCCCTTCGGTACAGAGGAAGAAGCCATCGCCATGGCCAATGGCACGCCTTACAGTCTGGTGGCCGGGGTCTGGACCCGCGACGGGGCTCGTCAAGTGCGTATGGCCCGACAACTGCGAGCCGGGCAGGTCTTTGTGAATAATTACGGTGCGGCAGGTGGGGTGGAACTGCCTTTTGGTGGAACCGGTCAGTCCGGCATAGGCCGCGAGAAGGGCTTTGAAGCCTTGTACGCCCTGACTTCCCTGAAAACGGTTGCGCTACGTCATGCGGCCAGCTGATCGTAGGGTATTTAGGGGTTAGCGCGGCTGTGGCGGCTCCGGTTTTCTGGCAGCATGGCAGCTGAACGCTAAACAGGTTTCACCAATGGCGGCGCAATGCCGCCATTTCTATATAAAAAGCAGAAGGAGACAAACATGCGATTGCAAGACAAAGTGGCTATCGTGACGGGCGGTGCATCGGGTTTTGGCCTGGGCATTGCACAGCGCTTTGCACGCGAAGGAGCGCGTGTACTGATTGCCGACCTGAATGCAGAGCAAGGGCAGGCCGCAGCGGCCCAGATTCAGGCACAGGGTGGTCAGGCCATTTTTGCCGCTTGCGATGTCTCGCAAGGGGACGAAGTTCATGCCCTGTTGGATATTGCCCTGCGCGAATGCGGTGGGCTGCATATTGTGGTGAACAATGCGGGCACCACGCATCGCAATAAACCGTTGCTGGAGGTCAGCGAAAGCGAGTTCGATCTGATCTATGCCGTTAACGTGAAAAGCATTTACTGGACCGCCAAACACTTTGTGCCGTATCTGCGCGCCCAGGGCTCGGGCTCTTTCATCAATATTGCGTCTACCGCCGCCTTGCGTCCGCGCCCCGGACTGGTCTGGTACAACGGCACCAAGGGCGCGGTGGTAACGATCAGCAAGGGTATGGCGGCCGAGTTGGGGCCGGACAATATCCGGGTGAATTGCATTAATCCGGTGATTGGTGACACGGCGTTGCTGGAACAGTTCATGGGCATGCCCGATACGCCGGAAAACCGCAGCCGTTTCTTGGCGGGAATTCCGCTGGGACGTTTTTGCACACCCAAGGACGTGGCAGCGGCAGCGCTGTATCTGGCCTCGGACGAGGCCGAGTTCATTACAGGCACTTGCATCGAAGTAGACGGCGGCCGTTGTATTTAAGCCCCACTGCGATTCGTTACAATCGTGCTATTGGCAGGCCCGTTCAGGGCCTGTAGTTTATTTCGCTTCCAAGGAAAAGCATGACATTCAATCGACAGTCTCCCCGCGAGCATCCGGATCAATTGCGTATCGGCTTGGTGTCGGTTTCAGATCGCGCCTCCAGCGGACAGTACCAGGATCAAGGCATACCGGCGCTGCGCCGCTGGCTGGACTCCGCCTTGACGGTAGCACCTGCCTATCTGGAACGGCTGATTCCCGACGAGCGTGCCCAGATTACCGACACCCTGGTCGACTTGGTGGAAGCGGGTTGCGACCTGATTTTGACTACCGGTGGCACTGGTCCGGCGCGTCGCGACGTGACGCCGGAGGCCACTCTGGACGCTGGAACGCGCGAAATGCCCGGTTTCGGTGAACAGATGCGCCAAATCAGTTTAAAATTCGTACCAACAGCGATTTTGTCGCGGCAAGTTGCGGTCATCCGAGAAATTCAGGACCACGCTGCTCTGATTATCAATCTGCCTGGGCAGCCCAAAGCCATTCAGGAAACTCTGGAAGGATTACGGGATACGGAAACCGGACAAGTATTGGTGCCGGGTATTTTTGCAGCTGTCCCGTATTGCATCGACCTGATTGGTGGACCTTACGCACAAACTCACGAGCATGTGGTCAATGCGTTCCGCCCCAAGTCGGCGCGCCGGACCGCCAGTTAACACGCTTACAAACAATCGGCTGTGCACGGAACCGTGCCCGGCCAAGTTTTTCAATTATTTTAGTCTTCAGGAGGTCTTCTCATGGCCCTAGTTTCCATGCGCCAGCTGCTCGATCACGCGGCCGAGCACGGTTATGGTATTCCAGCGTTCAACGTCAATAACCTGGAGCAGGTCCAGGCCATTATGGAAGCCGCCTCGGAGACGGATAGCCCCGTCATCATGCAGGCATCGGCCGGCGCCCGTAAATACGCAGGCGAAGCGTTTCTGCGTCACCTGATCGAAGCTGCTGTCGAGTCCTACCCCAACATCCCTGTGGTGATGCACCAGGACCACGGCCAGTCCCCCGAGATTTGCAAAGGCGCCATCGAACTGGGTTTCTCCAGTGTGATGATGGACGGCTCCTTGCTGCCCGACGGCAAGACCATTGCCGATTTTGAATACAACGTGGAAGTTACCCGCAAAGTGGTCGAAATGGCTCACAAGCTGGGCGTGACCGTTGAAGGTGAACTGGGCTGCCTGGGTTCCCTGGAAACCATGCAGGGCGACAAGGAAGACGGTCACGGTGCTGACGGCGTTCTGACTCTGGACCAGTTGTTGACCGACCCCGAGCAGGCCGCTGAGTTTGTGACACGCACTCAACTGGATGCACTGGCCATCGCCATCGGTACCAGCCACGGTGCTTACAAGTTCACCCGCAAGCCTACCGGCGACATTTTGTCCATCGAGCGCGTGAAAGAAATTCACCGTCGTTTGCCCAATACTCACCTGGTCATGCACGGCAGCTCCAGCGTGCCTCAGGAACTGCTGGCTGAAATCCGCCAGTTCGGTGGCAACATGAAAGAAACCTACGGCGTGCCTGTGGAAGAAATTCAGGAAGCCATCAAGTACGGTGTGCGCAAGGTCAATATCGACACCGATATCCGTTTGGCCATGACCGCTGCCATCCGTCGTTTCCTGTTCGAAAACCCGGAGAAATTCGACCCACGCGAATACCTGAAACCTGCTCGCGAAGCCGCCAAGAAAGTGTGCGTGGCCCGCTACCAGCAGTTTGGTGCCGCCGGTCAGGCCTCCAAGATCAAGGCCATTCCTTTGCAGGAAATCGCCCGCCAGTACAGCACCGGCGAGTTGTCCCAGATCGTTCAGTAATTTTGTCAGGCGGAGCAGGAGTGGGCAGCACGACTGCCCGCCCCGGTCTCCGCGTCTTTGCCCGGTGCCGCAGGCGCCGGGATTGTCGTCCCGCCTGCATCCATAGTCAGCGGGATGTTTTCGTTTTAAGGATGAAATCGTGCAAGAGCCCTTACATCAATCCAGCCTGAGCTCCCTGCCGCTACTCGCGCGCGGCAAAGTTCGGGACATGTATGCGGTGGGTGAGGACAAGTTGTTGATTGTGGCCAGTGATCGCATTTCGGCATTCGATGTGATTCTGGACGACCCCATTCCCGGCAAGGGCGCTGTCTTGACGCAGATGACCGAGTTCTGGCTGAACAAGCTGGCGCACATCATCCCTAATCACACCACTGGCGTGAACCCGGTTGATGTGGTGGCGCCTGAAGAGCGCGCCCAAGTGGAAGGCCGCTCCATGGTGGTCAAGCGCTTGAAGCCCATCATGGTGGAAGCCGTGGCTCGTGGTTATCTGATCGGTTCGGGCTGGAAAGACTACCAGGCTACCGGCGCGGTATGTGGCATCACCTTGCCGGCTGGTTTGAAGCAAGCGGCCAAGCTGCCCCACGTGTTGTTTACCCCGGCTGCCAAAGCCGAAATGGGCTCGCACGACGAGAACGTGGATTTCGCCCACGTGGTCAAGGAAGTGGGTCAGGAACTGGCCGAGCAGATCCGTGACGTCACCTTGCGTCTGTACACCGAAGCTGCCGACTACGCGGCCAGCCGTGGCATTCTGATTGCCGATACCAAATTTGAATTTGGCCTGGACGATCAAGGCCAGCTGCATTTGATGGACGAAGTGCTGACCCCGGACTCCTCGCGTTTCTGGCCAGCCGACAGCTATGCCGAAGGCATCAGCCCACCGTCTTACGACAAGCAATTTGTGCGCGATTGGCTGGAAACCCAGGTTTGGGACAAGACGCCACCCGCTCCTCGCTTGCCTGCTGAGGTGGCCGAGCGTACGGCTGACAAATACCGTGAAGCCCTGGAACGCCTGACAGCGTGAACGGTTTACAGCCCGGACAGGCGCTCGCCGTAAACGAGCTGCCTGCTCGTCCTTCGCAGGGTGCCAAGCGGCTGCATGTCCTTGGACAACTTAGCTACAGCGAGCCGGGCTTTTGGGGAGGGCGATGGGCAGAGCAAAGTCTGCCTCGCCGGAAAACCCATCATTGGATGGACCCTGCTGTTTTTCTATTTACCAAGGCGCCTGGCAGCATGGCGCCTTCTTCCTTTTAGGGCGTATCTCTAATGAGCGTACAAACTCCTGCGGTCCCCACAGTGGGCATTGTGATGGGTTCCTCCAGCGACTGGGATGTCATGAGCCAGGCTGTGGCCATTCTGGACGAATTTGGCGTGTCCTATGAGTGCCGTGTGGTCTCTGCCCACCGCATGCCGATTGATATGGTGGACTATGGTGCCCAGGCTCCGGCCCGTGGCCTGAAAGCCATTATTGCCGGTGCAGGCGGCGCGGCTCACTTGCCCGGCATGCTGGCTGCCCTGACGCACTTGCCCGTGTTTGGCGTACCTGTACCTTCGCGCTACCTGCGCGGTGAAGATTCCCTGCTGTCGATTGTGCAAATGCCCAAGGGCGTGCCGGTTGCCACCTTCGCCATTGGCGAGGCTGGTGCTGCCAATGCCGCGCTGCACGTGATTGCCAATCTGGCGGTCAACGATGCTGTGCTGACTGAAAAACTGATTGCGTACCGTGCCCGCCAGACCGAGGCCGCCCGAGCTATGCGTGTTCCTCCTGCTACTGCCTGATTTTATTTTGTGATGATGACCCCCATGACTGATGTTGCCCTTCTGGTCCCTGGCTCCTGGCTGGGCATGATTGGAGGCGGCCAACTGGGCCGCATGTTCTGCCATAGCGCCCAAAGCCTGGGCTACAAGGTGGCCGTGCTGGACCCGGACACCCTTAGCCCTGCAGGCGCAGTGGCGGATCTGCATATCTGTGCGGCCTACGATGACGCACAAGCGCTTTCCCGTCTGGGGGACTTGTGCCAAGCCGTCAGTACCGAGTTCGAGAACGTCCCGGCGCAGTCCTTGCTGACCTTGGCCCAGCACACACGAGTCACACCGTCTGGTGATGCCGTAGGCATTGTGCAGGATCGTATTCGTGAAAAAGCCTTTATCTCGCAGGCGGGTGTGCCGGTGGCTCCTTATGCGGCCATCGAAAGTCTGGACGATTTGCAGGCTGCTGACAGCGCCTTGTTTCCCGGTATCTTGAAGACGGCACGCTTTGGTTACGACGGCAAGGGCCAGGCTCGTGTAGCAGACCGTGAACAGGCTCTGGCTGCTTTCAAGGAGTTCGGTTCTCAGGCCTGTGTGCTGGAAGCCCTGCAACCCTTGAAGTCCGAAATTTCGGTTGTCCTGGCTCGTGGCCTGGACGATCAGGTCAAAACCTTCCCATGTGCCCGTAATGAGCACCGTGATGGCATTTTGGCCGTGTCCACCATCAGCGCCCAGTTTCAGGATGATGCCTTGTCCGAGCAGGCCCGTCAGGCGGCTGCCGCTATCGCCCGTACGCTGGACTACGTGGGTGTCTTGTGTGTGGAGTTCTTCATTCTGGAAGACGGCCGTTTGCTGGCCAATGAAGTGGCTCCCCGTCCGCACAATAGCGGTCACTACACCATGAATGCTTGCGTCACCAGCCAGTTCGAACAGCAGGCTCGTGTGATGGCGGCTTTGCCCCTGGGTGACACCGGCGCTTTGTGTCCTTCCATGATGCTCAACATCCTGGGCGATATCTGGTTTGATGAACAGGGCCAGATGCGTGAGCCGGATTGGGCTGCCTTGCTGGCTGTGCCTGGCGTGTCCTTGCACCTGTACGGCAAGGCCGAGGCCCGTGTTGGCCGCAAGATGGGTCACGTCAATATTGTGGGCGAGTCGGATCAGCAAGTGCGTGAACGCACTGCCCGAGCCGCCGCTGCCTTGCGTATCGCGTTTGATCATGAGTGATTCCACCCGTAGCCCTTCCGAGCAGCAGATAGAGCAAGCCGCCCGTGTGCTGGCACAAGGGGGGCTGGTGGCCTTTCCAACCGAGACGGTCTATGGTCTGGGCGCGGATGCAGAAAACCCGGCTGCAGTGCAACTGATTTACAAGGCCAAGGGCCGCCCTGCGAATCATCCCTTGATTGTGCACGTGGCCCCGGGTGCCGACCTGCGTTACTGGGTGACGGATATTCCGCCCGTGGCGCAGCAATTGATGGATGCCTTCTGGCCCGGTCCCTTGACGCTGATCTTGCCGCGCAATCCGGCTATTCCGGATACGGTCAGTGGCGGACAAAGCAGCATTGGTATTCGTTGTCCTTCCCATCCGGTGGCTCAAGCCTTGCTCAAGCGCATGGCGGAACTCAAGCCCAGCGGTCAGGCGGGTGTGGCGGCGCCTTCGGCCAACAAGTTTGGTCAGGTATCGCCTACGGCCGCCAAGCATGTGCGCGATGAATTTGCGGACATGAGTGCAGAGGAACTGCTGATTGTGGAGGCGGGCCCGTCGGAAGTGGGTATAGAGTCCACCATTGTGGACGCCTCGCGTACCCATCAAGGCGTGGGTGCGGTGCTGTTGCGGCCCGGCCATATCACGGCAGCCATGATTGCCGAGGTCATCGGCTACGAACCCGCCAGTCCGGATCAACAAGCCCCGCAAGTGTCGGGCAGCTTGAAAGCGCACTATGCGCCGCGTACCCCTTTATCTTTGTTTGATGAAGACAGCGCGGCTGCGGTGCAGGCTGCTTTGAGCCAGGGGGGCAAGCAGGCCATTGTCGCTTTTGCCTCCTTGCCGCCATTTTCGGCGGAGGTGCACGACTGGTATGTGTGCAGCCCGGATGCGCAGCTTTATGCCCAGGACTTGTACGCTATGTTGCGTCGTCTGGACCAAGGCCAGTATCAGCATATTTGGGTGCAGCGTTGCCCGGATACGCCGGACTGGCAGGCGGTCAATGACCGCCTGGGCCGAGCAGCAGCAGCCTTTGAATAAGTCTGCTGTTTAGTAGTGCGTGTGTGCTTTAAGGGCTGAGCTTAGGGACTGAGTGAGTTCGCTACTTAGCGGGCTGTTCGTTTCAGAAAGTCCACAATCGCCTGGTTCACCTGCGCTTCCTTATCCCGGTAGGGCAGGTGACCGCATTGCTCCAGTTCCAGCAGCTCGGTGTGGGGCACCAGCTCCTTGATGCGGCGAATCTGTTCCAGCGTGCCGTATTCATCATCCACGCCCTGAATCGCCAGAATCGGGCAGGTGATACGGCTGACCTCTTGTTCAATATTCCAGTCGCGGAATCGGGGATCGGTCCAGGTGGCGTTCCAGCCCCAGAAAGCGGATTCCACATCATCGTGATAGCGGCCCAGACGTTCGCGTAAAAAGCCTTGCTCGTAGGCTTCGCGGGCAACCAGAATGCCGCGCAGGGAAATGTCTTCCACGAACAGGTGCGGGGCCATCACTACAATGCCTTGCAGCTTGTCGCTAAAGCCACTGGCCGCCAGCAGGGCAATCGAGCCACCATCGCTGTGGCCGACCAGTACAATCGGGCGCTTCTTGCCGTCTTCGCCCAGTTGCTCCAGCAGTTGAGGCAGCACGTCCAGCGACTGCTCATGCAGGTAGTCGGGCTCTTTGGGGCGATTGTCCGGGCGAGGGGTGCTGCGGCCATAGCCATAGCGGGAATACATCAGGCCGCTACAGCCGGTTTGTTCGCACAGTTGTGCCGGCCAGTCTTTCCACATGGCAATCGAGCCCAGACCTTCGTGCAGGAACACCAGCAAAGGGGCGGTTTCCCGTTCGGGGGCAATGCGTTGATATTCCAGCTGGATGGCTTGTGAGCCCTGAGTCAGGCTCGCAAATTGCAAAGATGAATCGAGTGTTGTCATAGCCTTGGTTGTGCATAGCCCCGAACAAACCGGGCGCTCAGGTAATTAGTAATCAGGAAACTCTCTTTATGCCATAGATTGGTATAAGACGCACAGGCTGGCTTCTCCTGATACCGGATGTGGACAGTTTGCTGCGGTTTGTGGCGCAGTAGGGGCAGGGGCTGCAAATTCTGGCAGAGATGGTAGAGTGGCGCTCTCGATCTTTTTTGCCGCCGGGCCGTCCCAAGGTGAAAGCTCCCCCTTGGGGCAGCAAGCCGAAGGCGCAGCGTGGGGGCTTTTTTCGTTGTACAACAACATGAAATTTGCTGAATTTGAAGTGGGTATGGTCATCAAGCACCCACTTGTCCCTGTGACTCGCGAAGAAATGCTGGAATTTGCCCAGAAATACGATCCGCAGTCCTTTCATATTGACGACAAGCAGGCCGAAGAAGGCCATTGGGGCGGTTTGATCGCCAGCGGTTGGCTCACTTGTGGCAAAACCATGCGCATGGCCGTGGATTCTGCCTTGCACGATTCCGAGTCCTTTGGTTCGCCCGGTCTGGAGCGTCTGCGCTGGGTCTTGCCTGTGCGAGCCGGTGATTCAATCCGTCTGGAGGCCACGGTGGTGTCCAAGCGTGTGTCCAGCAGCCGTTCAGATCTGGGCATCATTCGCTGGAATTGGAATGTGTTCAATCAGCGTGATGAGCTGGTGCTGGAAATGGAAGCGACCAGCATGTTTGAGTTGAAGTCCTAACAAGAATAAAAAGACCCCCACCGCATAGTTTTGGTTTACCAACTTTCCAGCGGCCACTTTGTTCTTGAGACGGCCCTGCGACTGGAAAGAGCCTTCATTCCAGACCTTTTGCCCGCTGCTTATGAAGGGATGCTGTTTACCTCGAGTCTTTCGGTAGTAATAACCGCAAATGCAGACGGGAGAGAAATCCCCTTACAGCATGTAATTCACCAGTTTGTTCGGGTTGAACCGGACAAGGGCAAAGCCTTTGGCTTTGCCCTGTTTGGTTTGCTTTAGAAGAAAGCCTGAATCCCGGTTTGTGCGCGTCCCAGAATCAGGGCATGTACGTCGTGGGTGCCTTCGTAAGTGTTCACCACTTCCAGATTGACCAGGTGGCGGGCAATACCGAACTCGTCAGAAATACCATTGCCGCCCAGCATGTCGCGTGCCAGTCGGGCAATATCCAGTGCCTTGCCGCAGGAGTTGCGCTTCATGATGGAGGTGATTTCGACCGCTGCTGTTCCTTCGTCTTTCATGCGTCCCAGACGCAGGCAGCCTTGCAGCGCCAGTGTAATTTCGGTCTGCATATCAGCCAGTTTTTTCTGGATCAGCTGATTGGCCGCCAAGGGGCGGCCAAACTGCTTGCGGTCCAGGGTGTACTGGCGGGCGGTATGCCAGCAGGATTCGGCGGCGCCCAAGGCACCCCAGGCAATCCCGAAGCGGGCCGAGTTCAGGCAGGTGAAAGGGCCACGCAAACCCGAGACATGGGGCAGCATCTGGCTGTCTGCAATTTCCACATCGGCCATGACGATTTCGCCGGTCAGGGAAGCGCGCAAGCCTACTTTGCCGTGAATGGCCGGGGTGGACAGACCTTTCATGCCTTTTTCCAGAATGAAGCCGCGGATCTTGCCGTCGTCGTCACCGCCCACGACTTTAGCCCAGACCACCAGCACATCAGCAATGGGGGAGTTGGTAATCCAGGTCTTGTTGCCGCTCAGACGATAGCCACCGTCCACTTTTACGGCGCGGCTTTCCATGGCACCGGGGTCTGAGCCATGATTGGGTTCAGTCAGGCCAAAGCAGCCAATCCATTGGCCGCTGGCCAGCTTGGGTAGATATTTCTGTTTTTGTTCTTCGCTGCCAAATTCAAAAATCGGCACCATGACCAGAGAGGATTGCACGCTCATCATGGAGCGGTAGCCTGAATCCACACGCTCCACTTCGCGGGCGATCAAACCATAGCTGACGTAGTTCAGACCAGCGCCGCCATAGGCTTCGGGAATGGTGGCCCCCAACAGGCCCAGCGAGCCCATCTCGGCAAAGATGGCGGGGTCAGTCTGTTCGTGGCGAAAGGCCTCCAGTACGCGTGGCAGCAGCTTTTCCTGTGCATAGGCGTGGGCGGCATCGCGCACCATGCGCTCTTCATCGCTCAACTGCTGATTCAACAGCAGGGGGTCGTCCCAATGGAAAGAGGGATTGGCAGACATAGAGGTACTCCGGGAAGATCAAAGAGGGTCAGTCAGGTGGAGCCTGGATGGGCGCCATCAGTCTGGAAAATAGAAAAGAGCTGCTTAAGTATCGCTGACAGTCGCCACTATGAGCAGCAAGCGCATCATCAGGTGGCTGTGAATCAGCGAGATCAATATAAAGTCTCAGCATAGTGTGCATAAAGCGCACAAGGCAATTGATAAAATTGCACAATGTCGTGTTCTGGCGTAACGATCCGGTCCTGCACTGAATGAGGAGGGCGGAGGCGGCATGATTAAGAGGAAGACCTATGAGACAAGGCGTACCCAGTTTGGGCGCATTACAGGCCTTTGAGGCCACGGCCCGTTTGGGGACTTTTTCCCGTGCGGCCGAGGAATTGTCCTTGACGCATAGCGCGGTGTACCGGCAGGTAAGCGGCCTAGAGCAGCGGCTGGGTGTGACCTTGCTGACACGGGTGCGGCGGCGTCTGGTGTTGACTCCGGCAGGGCGCGATTATGCTGCTCGCATCCGTCACCATCTGGAGCAAATCGGCAAGGATACTTTCAGCCTGATTGCACGCGCCGGTGTGGGCCGCAGCATCCATCTGGCCGTGTTGCCTACCTTGTCGACCGTGTGGTTGATGCCGCGTCTGGCCCGTTTCTCCCAGCGCTATCCGGATATCACCGTCAGCCTGTCCGTGCGTACCACTCCGTTTCAGTTTGGCGACCACCCCTTTGATGCTGCCATTTATCATGGACGGCAGTTGTGGCCGCAAACTGAAGGGATCAAGCTGTTTGACGAAGGCGAACTGGTGCCGGTCTGCTCGCCCAAGCTGGCCGCCAGTGGCGATTGGCAAAAGCTGGTTCACCTGCATATGTCCACTCGCCCCGATAGCTGGTCGGACTGGTATCGATCTGCCGGTCTGGAGCCTGATTTGCGTGTCAGTTCCGGCCCGCGTTACGAGCTTTTCAGCCTGGTGATGTCGGCATTGCATGCCGACATGGGCGTGGCCTTGATGCCGCGTTTTCTGGTGCAACAGGCGCTGGAGCAGGGCGAGCTGATCATGCCGCTGGATCATGCCATGCCTGTCAGTGAGGCCTATTTTTTTAGTTATCCTACGGCCAATGAGCCCAGCGAAGCGGTGCTTTTGCTGGAACAATGGCTGCTTGAGTACCAAAAGGAGAACACATGAGATTGCACTGGAAACCGGCTCTGTTGTCGGCTGCCTTGACCTTGGCTCTGGCGCTACCTGCGCATGCTGGGGAAGCAGCCAGCCAGCATTTGAACCCGGAAACCGCCAGCAGTGTCATGCAGCGTGACAAGCTTGTCACCCAGAAAAGCATGGTGGTGACGGCACATCCTTTGGCGACACAAGCGGGTTTGCGCATCCTGGATCAGGGAGGCAGTGCGGTGGATGCAGCCATTGCGGCTCAGTTGGTTCTGGGGCTGGTGGAACCACAGTCTTCCGGCATTGGCGGTGGCGGCTTCTTGCTGATGTTCCAGCCCAAGACCGGCCTGATGAGCTATGACGGACGGGAAACGGTGCCCGCAGCCAGCAGTCTGGATCGCTTCGAGCTGGACGGTAAAACCATGTCCTTCAAGCAGGCGGTCAATAGTGGTCGTTCGGTAGGCGTGCCGGGTTTGCTGCGTGCCCTGGAGTTGATGCATAAAGACGGTGGCGTGCTGCCGTGGGCGAATTTGTTTGACCCGGCGATTGAGCTTGCCGAGGTCGGTTTTGAGGTCAGCCCACGCTTGAATACCTTGATTGCCGATAATCCTGAACTGGCTGACAAGGCGGCTACACGTGCCTATTTTCTGGACGAGCAAGGCAAGCCCTGGCCAGTTGGTCATCGTTTGCAGAACAAGGAATACGCGCAGGTGCTGCGCTTGTTGGCCAGGCAGGGTGCACAGGCTTTTTATCAAGGTGAACTTGCCCAGGATATGGTGGCTGCCGTCGCTGCCGATCCCATTGCGGGCGATCTGGCCGTGTCTGACTTGACGCAGTACCGCGCCTTGCGTCGTGAACCCCTCTGTATGGACTGGCAGCAAGTGGCCCTCTGTGGCATGGCACCGCCCAGTTCCGGGGCTATCAGTGTGATGCAGATGCTGGGTATCTTGCAGCACACGCCCATTGCTGCAGCGAAGCCGCAATCTGTGGAAGCGATTCACTATTTCTCTGAAGCGGGGCGTTTGGCCTTCGCGGATCGGGATGCCTGGGTGGCCGATCCGGCATTTGTGTCTGTCCCTCAGCAGGCTTTGCTGGCTACGGAGTATCTGAAATCCCGCGCTGCCTTGATTCAGCCAGACCGATCCATGGGACACGCTCAACCGGGTAAGCCCTTGGCCGACTCACAAGCTGCCAGCGACAACACGCCCGAGCTGCCTTCCACGACGCATTTGTCCGTGGCGGATGCCAAGGGGCAAGTGGTGTCCATGACCACTTCGGTCGAGTCAGCTTTTGGTAGCAAGATCATGGTGCATGGTTTCTTGATGAACAATCAGCTGACTGACTTTGCCTTGAGCCCCAAAGACGAAATGGGACGCCTGTCCGTGAATCGGGTGGAACCCGGCAAGCGTCCACGTAGTTCCATGGCACCGATGATGGTGATGCAGGATGGCCGTCCTGTCATTGCCCTGGGCTCACCCGGTGGCAGTGCCATTATTCCTTATGTGGCTCAAGCCCTGACCGGCATGTTGATGTGGAATCTGGATGCTCAACAGGCAGTCAGCCTGCCCCATTACGGCAGCCGCAATTGGGCGACAGAGCTGGAGGCTGGGACCGCTGTGACGGAACAGGCGCAGGCTTTGAGGGCAATGGGGCACGAGGTGCGTGAGCAGCCTTTTCCTAGCGGTACGCATGTGATTCGCTGGACTCAGGATGGACTGGAGGCCGGGGTAGACCCCCGGCGTGAAGGTTTGGCGTTAGGGCAATAAGCAGAGCTTGTAGCCGTGTACCCGAGGTAAACATGGGTCTTGCCGACGAGACATGCTGTAAGCGTATGGTGGACTTGGGGAAGCAGCCAGTATGCGGGAGAGGCTGTTGGCGATTTGAAGCAGATACTCGTCAGAGATTGGTAGAGACAGCAGTCGATCGTTGCCTGAGGCTGGTAGAGCTGATTGCCAAGTAGCTAGCAGGCTCAAATCGTCTGGCATTTTGAAAAATGGGAGACCATTAAAAAGCCCTCAATGCGTGGATCTGTATCCACAGCATTGAGGGCTTTTTTAGGCTTAAGGTAGGCCTGATCTCGCTGCTTAGCGGAATACCACCGTGCGCTGATCGTTCAGCAAGATACGGTGCTCCACGTGGGCGCGCACGGCACGGGCCAGAACCAGAGACTCCACATCGCTACCGATCTGGGTCAGTTCGGCTGGGCTGACCGAGTGGGTCACGTGTTCCACGTCCTGCTCGATGATCGGGCCTTCGTCCAGGTCAGCTGTTACGTAGTGGGCGGTAGCACCAATAATCTTCACCCCGCGAGCATGTGCCTGATGGTAGGGGCGTGCGCCCTTGAAGCTGGGCAGGAAGCTGTGGTGAATATTGATGGCGCGGCCAGACAGGGATTGGCACAGATTGGTGGACAGAATCTGCATGTAGCGGGCCAGCACAACCAGATCAATCTTTAGATCACGAGCCAGGTCGATGATTTGCTGCTCTTGCTCGGGGCGAGTTTCCGGTGTCACGGGCAGGTGATGGAAGGGGATGCCGTAAGAAGAAGCCAGACCGGCATGATCGGTATGGTTGGAGGCCACGGCAGCAATTTCCACCGGCAGTTGGCCGCTGTGGGCGCGGAACAGCAGATCGTTCAGGCAGTGGCCTTGGCGGCTGACCAGGATCAGCAGGCGGGCTTTGCGCTGGGCGTCATAAATATTGGCGTCCATGCTGAATTTTTCAGCAATGGGGGCGAAGCTGGTTTGCAGTGCGTTGACGTCCTGCTTTTCGGGCAGGGAAAACTGGATGCGCAGGAAAAAGCGGTTGGTGGCGGCGTCGCCGAACTGCTGTGCCTCAAGAATGTTGCCGTTCTGCTCAAGCAGCCAGCCCGATACGCTGTGGACAATGCCGGTACGATCCGGGCAGGATAGGGTCAAGATGTAATCGTTCATCGACAGTATTGTAAAGATTTCAGAAAAATTTTTAAGCTGCCTGGGCCAGGGTTTCTTGGCTGTGTTGTGCAATCGCTAAACACGCGGTCAGGCCGGGGGATTCGATGCCGAACAGATTCAGCAGTCCGGGTATGCCGTGCTCGGCGGGACCTGAAAAGACGAAGTCGGCTGCCGCATGACCTGCGGGCACAATTTTAGGCCGGATACCGCTATAGGCGGGGTTCAGGCTGTTATCGGGCAAAGCGGGCCAGTATTCACGCACAGCGGCGTAAAAAGATTGGCCTCGTTGCGGGTCCATATCGTAGTTCTCGTCCTGTACCCATTCGGTGTCCGGGCCAAAGCGGGCCTGACCGGCCAGATCCAGCGTCAGATGCACACCCAGCCCGGCTTTATTGGGCATGGGGTAGATCAGGTGCTTGAAGGGCGAGCGACCCGCCAAAGAGAAATAGCTGCCTTTGCACAGATAGGCATTCGGGATATGGCTGGCATCCAGCCCCTCGATCTGGCGTGCGGCGGCGACCGCGCCCAAACCAGCCGCATTGATCAGATGGGTGCTTGTCAGGCTGAACGCTTCTGCGCCACCCACATGCACTTCGAAACCTTGTCCGGGCAGGACTCGCGCACTGACAAAAGGCGTATTGAAGACCAGTTGGGCACCGTGGTTTTCTGCATCGCCTTGCAGGGCCAGCATCAAGGCATGGGTATCTACAATGCCGGTGGAAGGAGAGAGCAGGGCGGCGCTGCAATTCAAGGCCGGCTCCAGAGCATGGGCCTGGGCGGCATCCAGCCACTGCAAATCGTCCACGCCACAAGCGCGCGCCTGGGCCTGCAGCTTGAGCAGATCGGCTTCCTGTCCGGGCGTGGTCGCCACAATCAGCTTGCCGCAACGGGCGTGGGCTATATGGTGCTCCTGGCAGTAGTCATACAGCCGGGCCTTGCCTTCTACACACAGGCGAGCCTTCAGGCTGCCCGGCGTGTAGTAAATGCCCGCGTGTATGACCTCTGAATTGCGGGAGCTGACGCCATTGCCAATGCTGGCGGTTTGCTCGATCAGCAGAACCTCCATGCCTTGCTGGGCCATTTTTCGGGCGCAGGCCAAACCTACGACTCCCGCTCCCAGCACTATGCAATCGACATCGTTTGCCATGAATCAGGACCTTATTGGCGCGTTGGAGCAAAAGGCGTAGTGTACTCCCGCCATGCTGTCGGCGTCAGGGCTGCGTTGCAACACCCCGTCACGCCAGGGAGGGAGTCAGGTCAAAGTCGCCCGCATGGTAGATCAGGGGCTGATGGGCGCTACGTTCGCAGTGGGTGACTTCACCGATAAAGATCAGGTGATCGCCTGCCTCATGCACGGCATAAGGCTTGCACTCGAACCAGGCACTGCAACGCTCGTCGTCCAGCATGAGCAAGCCGTGCGGGGAACGCTTGATGGGGTGATCGCGAAAACGCTCGGCCTGATCGCCCCAGGCAAAGCGCTTGGCCAGCGATAGCTGGCTGGCTCCCAAAACGTGAATCACGTAGCCCTGGCCGTCCACAAAGTGTGGCAGGGACTGGGAGCGCTTGGCCAGCGACCACAGCACCAGAGGTGGGTCCAGGGAAACAGAGTTAAAGGAGCTGACGGTCAGGCCAATGGCCTGATCCGGGTGGTCTTTGTTGGCACCGGTCACGACCGTCACGCCAGTGGCGAAACGGCCCAGTGCCGAACGGAAGAAGTCGCTATCGAAGGTAGAAGAAAAAACAGTCATTGCATCAATGCTGAGGGCAGGCGTCCCCAAGGGAACGGCTTAAGGAGCCAGTCGGCTCACCTGCCAGTCAGATGTGTCCTTGCGGTCGAACACCAGCCTGTCGTGCAGGCGCGAGGCACGGCCTTGCCAGAATTCGACATGGTCTGGAGTCAGTCGGAAGCCACCCCAGTGTTCAGGGCGGGCGGGATGTTCACCTAAGCTTTCAGTGTACTGCTTGGCACGGGCATCCAGCTCTGCGCGGCTGATGGGCTGGCTTTGCGGCGAGGCCCAGGCACCAATGCGCGAGCCCAGAGGACGGCTGTGAAAGTATTCGTCGGACTCGGCCGCACTGATGCGGCTGATGCGGCCTTCAAAACGCACCTGGCGTTGCATGGAGGCCCAGAAAAAGGACAGGCTGGCCCACGGGTTATGGTCCAGGTCCGTACCCTTGCGAGATTGGTAGTTCGTAAAGAACACCAGGCCTTGTTCGTCGTAACCTTTGAGCAGAACAATGCGCGCCGATGGGCGACCTTCCGGGTTCACGGTGGCCAGCGTCATCGCCGTGGGTTCGACTTCCTTCAGCTCAATCGCCTGATCCAGCCAGCGTTGAAATTGCTGGCTAGGATCGGCACAGAGTTCGTTTTCGCTCAGGGAAAAGCGTTCGTATTCGTTACGCAAATCGGCAAGGGACATGGGGCGCTCTCAGGCTTGTTGAGGATTAAGCAGTGCAGTCTGGCTCTGTAGTAATTGAACCACTGATTGCAGGCGTTTATCCAGAATTTTAGAGCGTTGCAGCGCCGAGGCGGTTTCCATGACGTATTCGATGCAAGGGCCGTTGGTTCCCTGGGCCGAGTACACCACTTGTCGCAGCTGTTCGTCCGGCATACGGGGGACGTAGGCGTCGGTCTTGCGGTTCATGGTAAAGACCAGGGCACGAATATCGCCCTGGCTGGTGCGGCAGCGCAACCAGCGAGGAATATAGGCACCGCTGGGCATCTCGCGCAGCCATAGGGCGTCAAATACCTTGGGTACGCTTTCGGCGGGAATACGAAAAGCCATGCCCCGGCAAGAACCGCCTACATCCAGCCCGAAAACCAGACCGGGCTGCTCGGGCGTACCGCGGTTGATACGTGACCACAAGCACAGCGCCCGGTGGTAACCGCGCAGCAAGGCTTGGCGCTGCTCGGCAAATTCAAAATCGGGACGCCAGATCAGAGAGCCGTAACCATAGACCCACAGGTCCTGTTTTTCACACCACTGCACCTCTTCCAAGGATTGACGCAAAGAGGCGTTGCGCTCTTCGTCAGTCAGGACACGAAAGCTGCACGGTGTGGGTACGGCGGAAGGCGAGGCGGAAATAGAATCGATGTTCACGGCAAAAAGGGGTGGTAAGCCAAAATCACAGATGCTTGAAACCTATGACAATTGTAGAGCAAGCACAGTCCACTGTAGCGGGCTTTGATGCTGATAACTAAGGAAAAATACTAATTTGCTTATATGAGTGTTGCTATTTGGCAGGGCACAGTCAAGCCACCAGGGCATAAGGCCCGTTTCACAGGCTGGTCAGGGGCAATTAGACGTAGAATTAACGGGTTTGGCCGCATGGGCCGGTGATGGACAGATTGCATGACAGAGCAGCACAACATGGATGCCGAACGCCGTTTCGGCGGTTTGGATCGTTTGTATGGAGCCGGAGCGCGCGAGCGTCTGGCGGCCGCCCATGTGATGGTGGCGGGTATCGGGGGCGTGGGAACCTGGGCGGTGGAAGCGCTGGCCCGTTCTGCTGTGGGCCGGATTACCCTGATTGATCTGGATAATATTGCCGAATCGAATATCAACCGCCAGTTGCCTGCCCTGGACAGCACCTTGGGCATGGCCAAGATTGAAGCCATGGCCCAGCGCATTGCGCAGATCAATCCTCAGTGCCAGCTGCAGCTGATTGAAGATTTTGTCACTGAGGATAATGCGGCCAGCCTGATGGAGCAGCGTCCCGACGTGTTTCTGGATTGCACTGACCAGGCCAGTGCCAAGATTGCTCTGATCTTGCAGGCCAGGCGCTGCAAGGTGCCCCTGCTGAGCTGCGGCGGGGCAGGAGGCAAAACCGACCCGCTGACGTTGCGCCGGGGAGACTTGTCGGTAGCACGCCATGATGCCTTGTTGGGCAAGCTGCGCCAGATCCTGCGCAAGCAGCATGGCTTTGCACGTGGCAGCGATGCTCAGGGCCGCGCCTTGAAGCGTGTGCCTCGCATGGGAGTGGATTGCCTGTGGTTCGAGCAGGAAACGCGTCTGCCACAGAACTGGACCCAGGCCGAAGACGGTGCGCTGCAAGGACTGGCCTGCGCGGGTTATGGCTCCGGGGTCACTGTGACGGCCAGCATGGGCATGCAGGCCGCCGACTACGCCTTAAACCGGATACTGAACCAGTAAGGCGTCCTGCCAGCCACGCAAGGCATTCGAGACTCGGATTGCCTTGGCGTTCAGTAAATCCTCCAGGGAAATCTCGGTTTCACGAACCAGCTTGCTATTGAGAAGCGCCTGCCGTTGCACGCCGGGCAAGAGCCAGCCTTGGGCGGGCGGTGTCCACCACTGGCCCTGTTCGTCCTGAATATAAATATTGCTGCGGCTGCCTTCACAAACCCGATTCTGTGTATCCAGATAGATCACATCAAAGATTTGGGGATGCTTTTCCAGCAGGGCGCTGGCCTCTTGATACCAGGGGCGATGCGTCGTCTTGTGCGAGAGCAGCGGGTCCTGAGCGGGCAGGGGTGTGCGGGACAGGCATAGCTGTAAGGGGCCTTCCAGTGCTGGCAGTGCGTTCGCCTGTGCCTGGGCGCTGGCGTCGGCACCCCACAAGATACGCAGTCGTAAGGGTGTGTTGACCGGAGCCTGGCCCAGCGCCGTATGCATGGCCTGCAACCAGGTTTGTGCATCCCAGTCGTAGCCCAGTTCCGCGCAGCTGCGTGCCACGCGCTCCAGATGCAGTTCCAGCAGGGGGATCTGGCCGTCTGCATCTACCCGCAAGGTTTCTATCAATTCAGGTTTGCTTTGGCTCATGATGCTGCCTTTAAATCAGTGTTACAGGGGCCTGCAATACGCGTGCTTTCCACAAGCACTCCAACCATTCCTGGTCCGGGTCCGAATCCAGCACAATGCCACCGCCCACGCCAAATGTTCCTTGACCATGATTGTTCAGCTCCAGACTGCGGATGCTGACATTCAGGGACAAGTCGCCCTGGGGGCTGAGATACCCCACCGAGCCGCAGTAAATACCGCGTCGCTGCGTTTCCAGTTGGCGTATGCATTGCATGGCGGCCAGCTTTGGGGCGCCGGTAATCGAACCACAGGGAAACAGAGCGCGTAGCAGGGTCTCCAGGCTGCAGTCCGGGTCTACCTCTGCCTGAATGCTGGATGTCATGGTCCAGACCGAGGCATATTGCTCTACATCGAACAAGCTGGTGGTTTGTACGGTGCCGGTGCGGGCTACCTGGCCCAGATCGTTGCGCAGCAAATCCACAATCATCAGGTTTTCAGCCAGGTCTTTCAGGCTGCTCTGCAGATCATGGGCGTTTTTCTGATCTTGAACAGGGTCGGTATCGCGCGGGCGGGTGCCTTTCATGGGGCGGGTCCGCACAGTGTTGCCACGTTTTTCCAGAAACAGCTCGGGTGACAGCGACAGGATATGACGATCACCCAGATCCAGATAAGCACCGTAGGCTACAGGGTGGCGGCTGGCCAGTGCGGTATAGAGATCACGCGGTGCCATGCCGGATTGAATGCACAGGGGCATGGTGTAGTTGATCTGGTAAAAATCCCCGGCCTGCAAACCTTGCTGAACCTGGGCCAGCGCATCCCGATAGTCTTTCTGACTGATTTGAAGGCTGACCTTCAATTCGGGCTTTGCCTGACTATCCCATAAAGCCACTTCCTGAGCCTGCTCAAACACCAGCGCATTCAGGGGCGCATGGGACGCTGCATCACGCGCAGACAGACGGGGTTCGAACAACTCGGCCAGTTCGTAGTCCAGTGCCAGGGCCACCCAGTGGCCGGCTTGGCGAGCCTGTTCGATTTTTTCAAAAGCAGTACTTAAGTCCTCAGGGCTACGAGCCTGGATATGGCCCAGGTAGCCCTGCATTTCCAGCGCATAGCCTTTTAGTCTGTCTTCAAATCGGCCATACATGCGCCGTGTTCCTTTAAAAATTCCGCCAGGGCCATGCCGGTATGCGAGGCATGGTTGGCTTGTACTTGATCCGGCGTGCCTTGCACCACCAGTCTGCCGCCGCCCGAGCCGCCTTCGGGGCCCAGATCGACAATCCAGTCTGCTTCGGCAATCAAATCCAGATTATGTTCAATCACCAGCACGGTATGGCCGGCATCGACCAGTCGGTGCAGCACCACAATCAGCTTTTCCACATCCGCCATGGACAGGCCCACGCTAGGCTCATCCAGCACGTATAGGGTGTGCGGAGCCTTGTAGGCGCGGCCTGTGCGAGTCAGACCTTCGTCCAAACGAGCCTTGACCAGTTCGCTGACCAGCTTGACGCGCTGCGCCTCGCCACCGGACAGGGTGGGGGAGGGTTGGCCCAGGGTCAGATAACCCAGGCCCACGCTTTGCATCAGTTGCAGGGGGCGCAATATTTTAGGATGTGCGGCAAAGTATTCAACCGCCTCATCCACATCCATTTGCAAAAGCTGACCGGCGGAGACGTCGCGCCAGGTCACCGCCAGGGTTTCCGGATTGAAGCGCTGGCCGTGGCAGGCGTCACAAGGAACCTTCACATCCGGCAGGAAGCTCATTTCCAGGGTGCGCATGCCTTGGCCTTCGCACAAGGGGCAACGGCCATCGCCGGTATTAAAGGAGAAGCGTGAGGCGCTCCAGCCACGCAGACGGGCATCGTTGGTGTTGGCAAACAGTTTGCGCACCTCGTCCCAGAAGCCGATATAGGTGGCCGGGCAGGAGCGGGGTGTTTTGCCAATGGGGGTTTGGTCCACTTCCAGCACGCGGTCCAGGCTTTCCCAGCCGCTGATGCTGGAACAACCCTGCCACACCGGTTTTTCTTTGCTGCCGACAACACGTTGCAAGTTATCCAGCAGCACATCGCGGGCAAAGGTGGATTTGCCGGAACCTGACACGCCCGTCACCAGACTGAGCTTGCCCAGCGGAATACCGGCCTGGACCTTGTTCAGGTTATGCAGGCTGGCATCGTGCACCGTCAGCATGGGTGCATCGGCCTGGACGGGACGGCGTGCCTGCATGGGGTGCTTGAGCGGCTCACGCAGATAGCGGCCAGTCAGCGAATTGGGGTTGGCCTCGATTTCTGCCAGCGTGCCTTGGGCGATGACTTCACCGCCGCGTTTGCCCGCACCGGGGCCCATATCAATAATGTGCTGGGCACGGCGTATGGTGTCTTCATCGTGCTCGACAACCACCAGCGTATTGCCGTTGCCTTCCAGACGCGCCATGGCGTTCAGCAGAATCTGGTTGTCGCGCGGGTGCAGACCGATCGTGGGTTCATCCAGCACATAGCACACGCCCTGCAGGTTTGAGCCTAACTGGGCCGCCAGACGGATACGCTGGGCTTCCCCACCCGACAAGGTGGGGGCGGCACGATCCAGCGCCAGATATCCCAGGCCCACTTCGTGCATGAAGTCCAGACGGCTGCGGATTTCGTTCAGAATGTCGCGCGCAATATCGGCCTCGCGGCCACTCATGTTCAGGCTGCCAAAAAAGGTCTGCGCTTCATCCACGGGCAAACCGGCCAGCTTGGCAATGGATTGGTCGCGCCATTCAAAAGCCAGAGAGACCGGGTTCAAGCGTTGGCCGTGACAGCTTGGGCATTCCACGGCTTCGCCTTCGTAGCCGTTATTCCAGCTGTTTTCTTCGCCCGTTTGTTCCTGGTCGAAGCCGGTCAGCTTCAAGCCCGTACCAAAGCAGTCCTTGCACCAGCCGTGTTTGGAGTTGTAGGAGAACATGCGTGGGTCCGGCTCGGGGAAGCTGGTGCCGCAGCACGGGCAAGCCCGCTTGACGGAGAAGTGTTGCTGGCTGGCCGTGGACAGCGGTTGACCTTGTCGGCGTTGCTCCAGCGACATGGAACCCGATGGCGTCAGGGGAGCCAGCACACTGAAGGAGCCGTGACCCAGCTCCAGCGCCTCGCGTATGGCTTGGCGCAGTTGCAGTTCGTGGCGAGGGTCAATAATCAGGTCGGCCACCGGCAGTTCCAGCGTGTGTTCGCTGTAACGGTCCAGGCGCGGCCAAGGGTTGACGGGGATGAACTCGCCATCCACGCGCAAATGGGTATAGCCCTTGCCCTGCGCCCATTTGGCCAGGTCAGTGTAGTAGCCCTTGCGAGCGGTGACCAGGGGAGCCAGCAAACCAATATGCTCACCCTTATGATCACGCAGCAATTGCGCGGCGATTTGCTCGGCCGTTTGCGGGGCCACAGGCACATGGCAGTCCGGGCAGTATTGGGTGGCCAGCTTAACATACAGCAAGCGCAGGAAATGGTGGATTTCCGTCATGGTGGCCACGGTGGACTTGCGGCCCCCGCGGCTGGTGCGCTGCTCAATGGCAACGGTAGGCGGAATACCGTAGATTGCGTCCACATCGGGTTGACCGGCAGGCTGCACAATCGCTCGGGCGTAAGCGTTCAGGGATTCCAGGTAGCGGCGTTGGCCTTCGTTAAACAGAATATCGAAGGCCAGGGTGGATTTGCCCGAACCGGAGACACCTGTCACGACGGTGAAGGTATTGTGCGGGATGTGCACCGATATGTTTTTCAGATTGTGCTCGCGCGCATTCAGGATGGCGATCTGGCCATCGTTGCTGCCGCCCGAGCTGGCCTTGTAATCCACCTCGGGTTCCTGGAACAGGGCCGAGCCTTTACCCAGAATGGCTTGTTCGTATTCTTTCAGGGCATGGCCGGTGTGCGATTGCTCCAGCGCCATGATGTCGCCCGGCGTACCCGTGCCCAGCAATTGGCCGCCATGTTCGCCGCCTTCGGGGCCCAGATCAATAATCCAGTCTGCCGCGCGGATCAGGTCCAGATTGTGCTCAATAATCAGCAGGCTGTGACCAGCGGCCAGCAGCTTGCGGAAGGCGCGCATCAGGCGGGCAATATCGTCAAAGTGCAGGCCGGTGGTGGGCTCGTCGAACAGGAACAGATTGCCTTTCTTGGCGACCTTCACCTGGCTTAGACGGGTGCGCGAAGCCTGGGCCAAATAAGCTGCCAGTTTCAAGCGTTGTGCCTCACCGCCCGAGAGCGTAGGCACAGGTTGGCCCAGTTTCAGGTAATCCAGACCTACATCGGCCAATGGCGCGAGGCCGGTTTGCACATCGCGCAGGCCTTCAAAGAACTCCATGGCTTGATGCACGGTCATGTCCAGCACCTCGTCAATCGAGGCACTGCGACCAAAGTGTTCGATACGCACTTCCAGCACTTCGGGGCGGAAGCGTTTGCCATCGCAATCCGGGCAGCGCAGGTACACGTCCGACAGGAACTGCATTTCGATATGTTCAAAGCCCGTGCCGCCGCACGTTGGACAGCGGCCATCGCCACTATTGAAGCTGAAGGTGCCGGGCGTGTAGCTGCGTTCTTTGGACAGCGGAGCCTGGGCAAACAGCTTGCGGATAGGGTCAAAGGCACCGACATAGCTGGCCGGGTTGGAGCGGGCCGTTTTGCCGATAGGCGTCTGATCCACCATCACTACTTCGGCAATTTGCTCGGCGCCTAGCAAGGCACCGTAAGGGCCAGGGGCTTCCGTTGGTTTGCCTTGTTGTTTCAGGATGGCCGGGTAGAGCACGTCCTGAATCAGCGTGGACTTACCCGAGCCGGAGACGCCCGTTACGCAGACCAGACGGCCCAGCGGAATGGAGACGGAGATATGGCGCAGATTGTGTGCGCTCACGTCTTCCAGCAGCAGGCGCGGGGTGTTGTCGGCCACAGGCATAGGGCGGGGCGATTCGATGCTCAGCTCGCCACTCAGGTAGCGGCCTGTCAGCGTTTCTGCACCGCGCAAGGCTTGGGGCGAACCATCAAACAGAATCTGACCGCCACGCTCGCCAGGGCCGGGGCCCATGTCCAGAATACGGTCGGCGGCCACCATCACTTGCGGGTCGTGCTCGACCACCACCAGGGTGTTGCCATTGCCGCGCAGACGATGCATTACTTCAATAATGCGGTGCATATCGCGTGGGTGCAGGCCAATCGAGGGCTCGTCCAGCACGAACAGGGTGTTTACCAGCGAGGTGCCCAGTGCCGTGGTCAGGTTGATACGCTGCACTTCACCGCCAGACAGGGTGCGGCTTTGGCGGTCCAGCGACAAATAGGACAGGCCCACATCGCACAGATAATCCAGGCGGGACAGGGTTTCTTTCAAGAGCAGATCAATGGCCGCATCGCGTGCATCGCCAAAGTGCAGGCCTTGGAAAAAGCTGCGTACGTGCTCTATAGGCAAACGCATCAGGTCCGGAACGCTCAGGCCGGGCATGGCATCCAGTTGCTCGCGCAGCCAGTTGGAATGCACGGGCATGAAACGTGGGTAGCGGGAATCGGCGGGGGCCGCCTGATCGCCTACACGCCACAAGCTGGCTTCGGGTTTCAGACGCGAGCCGGCGCAGGCCGGGCAGGTGTTGTAGCTGCGATATTTGGACAGCAGCACACGCACGTGCATCTTGTAGGCGCGCGACTCCAGCCAGTCGAAAAAGCGTTGCGCGCCGTACCACTGGGTTTTCCAGGCCTGATTGCCGCCTTTCCAGTCCGGGGTGCCGTTAATCACCCAGTCGCGCTCTTCCTGGCTCAAGTCTTTCCAGGGCACGCTCAGGCGTACACCGGCTGCCGGAGCGTAGCGCTCCATCTCGACCTGACATTCTTTGTAGCTGGCTGTCTGCCAAGGGCGGATCGCACCTTCCAGCAGGCTTTTGCTGGGATCGGGAACGACCAGGCCGTAATCAATACCCATCACGCGGCCAAAGCCACGGCAGGATTCACACGCGCCCAGGGGCGAGTTGAAGGAGAAGGTGCTGGCTACGGGCGTGCTGTATTCAATATCGCACTGAGCACAGTGCAGGCCCTGGCTGAAACGCCAGGCGGTTTCCGGGCCATCGACACTGGCCGAAGCATACACCGTCAACTTGCCTTGTCCGTGGCGCAAGGCCGCTTCGATCGCTTCCATGAAACGTTCCGGCTCTACCGTGCTGGCACGGAAGCGGTCCTGAATCACATAGAGAAGCTTTTGCTCCGTGGGGGCGGCTTTGCTGCTTTTGCCCTTTTTCGTGCTGCTGCTGGCTGTGACGGTCTGTGTTTCTTCGTGGTGCAGGCGGGTGTAGCCCTGCTGATGCAGCAAGGTTTCAATTTCTTGCTGCGTGAAGTTGGCCGGAACCTTGACGGCAAAGGTCAGAACCAGGCGTGGGTCATCGTGGTCCTCTGCCAGCTTGCGAATCTGCTTGGCGATGCTGTCGGCATTGTCGCGGCGCACAGGCTGGGCGCACTGGCGGCAATACAACTCGCCCAAGCGGGCGTACAGCAGCTTGATGTAATCGTTCAGCTCCGTCATGGTGCCCACGGTGCTGCGCGAGTTGCGTACCGGGTTCACCTGATCAATGGCAATGGCGGGCAAGATGCCTTCAATGCGATCGACCTGAGGTTTGTCCATGCGGTCCAGGAACTGGCGCGCATAGGGGGAGAAGGTTTCTACATAGCGTCGTTGGCCTTCTGCATACAGAGTGTCAAAGGCCAGCGAACTTTTGCCTGAGCCGGAAACGCCGGTAATAACCAATAACTCGCCCGTTTTGATACGTACATTCAGGTTTTTCAGAGTGTTCTGGCGGGCGCCAAAAATGCGAATTTCTGAGCTCATGGCAAGGTCGGCTTTCTGGAGAGGGCAGAGTAGGGAAGCGGCAGCGAAAAGGCCTGTCAAACAGGCCCCATGCGCCAGTGAGAGCGGTACACGCCAGCAAGGTGTTGCCAGGGATGCACACTCTAGCCTTTGTATCTTAACGCGGATTACGGTAGAATTTCTGGTTAGCTATTGCGCTTTTGTCGGGATCATCCGGCAGGGCTTACATTAAGATCGGAGATCACCATGGCGGAAATCAAACGCACTCGCCGCAACACGCTGGAGCGTCGTTGCCTGGGTAAAGCATTCAAACGTCTGTTTGTGCGCGCACCCAAGGGCGTTTTCAAAATGCTGGAAAAGGTCAAGCGCGTCTAAGTGCCTGGCTTGAGCGGTGTACAAGCAGAAACCTGATTTTTCAGCTTGAAATCACACCCAGCAGCAAAAAAACCACAGGCTTGCCTGTGGTTTTTTTGTGCGCGTTTGATTTTGCTTCGGGTTTGTCTGGAGCCCTGCAGATAGTGCGCTGCACAGCGCCGTGCTTGCTTTATGATGATGTCATTCTGATGCAGATCTAAGTAGCTGCCCGTAACAATAATCAAAACAGTGGTTTATGGGGACACCCGCGTATGGAATGGCGCCATTTGTTCACCGTCCTGACACCTAGCTATAACCGCGCTCACACCTTGGAGCGCGTGTATCTTTCCTTGTGCGAGCAAACCTGTCAGGATTTTGAATGGGTGGTCATTGACGATGGTTCCACAGACGGGACAAGGGAACTGGTGCAAGGCTGGCAACAGCAAGCCTCCTTTCCGATTCATTATGCCTGGCAGGAAAATCGTCACAAGAAGGCGGCGTTCAATCACGGCGTGGCTCTGGCCCAAGGTGAACTGGTCGTTGCTTTGGACAGTGATGACACCCTGCTGGTGAATGCGCTCTACGATATGGCGCAGATCTGGGCCGACATCCCCGTATCAGAACGAGCGGGCTATGCGGGCATTACAGGCCTGTGTGTGCGACCGGATGGTAAGGTCGTCGGTGATATGTTCCCCCAGGATATTTTTGATGCCAGCTCTTTGGACATGAGTTTTCGCTACCACGTGCGGGGCGAGAAGTTCGGCTGTTTGAGTACCGTTGTGTTGCGCAAGTTTCCCTTTCCCGATCAGATCGACGGCTTTGTGCCAGAAAGCCTGGTGTGGCGGGCGATTGCCCGTGCGGGCTACAAGAACCGATTTGTGAACACCGTATTCCGTGTCTACCACGACAGCCCGGACTCCTTGTCGGTGCAAGGCAAAACCAGCCAGCAACATGCACTGGGCTTGTGGCTGCTGGCGCAGGATACGGTGGTGAAGTGTCTGCCCTGGTTCCGCTACGAGCCCAAGGCGTTCTTGATGGCTGCCGCGCGTTACACCCGCTTTGGGCTGCACCTGCGTGCCAGTGGGCGCAAGCCACCAGCAGGCTATGGCTTGAAAGGCCTGGCGTCTTATCTGCTGGTGGGTTTGATGTGGCCGGTGGGTGTTGCTTTATATCTGCGGGACAAGCGACGGGCCTGAACGCGATTAGTGCAGGGTGTGGCCGTGCACGCCCGGTTCCGGGCTGTCATCATCGTCGTCCTCGTCGTCTTCATCCGTCTCATCCTCGACGGCGAAGGCATCTTCGCTCAGGGCGAAGGGCAGCAATTCTTCCAGGGTCTCGGTCCAGGCGACTTCCTCGCCTTCTTCGTCCACTTTGATAAAGCGCACAGGCTCGGCATCGCTTAACTGGATGGCCCACAGGTAACGGCAGGCATAGACCGCCGTGTCCTTGGGGTCCAAGCCGCCGCGGTTGCCCACGATGCGGGCCTGTTCGCCGCCTACCTGCACAATCGTGAATTCGCTTTCGTCTTCATTCTTGTCCAGGGGCATGGCAAAGATGACCCATTCAAAGCCGGTTTCTTCCGCTCCCACGATCTCGGCCAGGACGGCACGACCCAGGTAGGCACTCAGCGCATCGGCAGTGCGGCCCAGGGTTTCGATCTCTTCGGTGGTAAATACAAGTTCAGGGGCGTCAGGTGTGGGCATGGCGTTTTTGGATTGTCAGCAAAAGTGAGTATATTACCTGAGACAGGCCTGCACTCAGGCCGGGTGTTTCGTTCTGAACCTGACAGAAGCGCACCTTTCGGGCGCCAAACGCCTACAATCCCAGTTTTCCGAACACGACCTGTTTTTCCTTTTTAGGTTTATATGGCTCAATACGTTTATTCGATGAACCGCGTGGGCAAGATTGTGCCGCCCAAGCGGCAGATTCTGCGCAATATCTCCTTGTCTTTTTTTCCAGGTGCCAAGATTGGTGTGCTGGGCCTGAACGGCTCGGGTAAATCCACCTTGCTAAAGATCATGGCCGGGGTAGATACCGAGATCGAGGGCGAAGCCGTCCCCATGGCGGGGATCAAGATCGGTTACCTGCCACAAGAACCTCAGCTGAATCCCGAACACAGCGTGCGCGAAGCCGTGCAGGCCGGTTTGGGTCAGGTGTTCGAGGCGCGTCAGCGTCTGGAACAGGTCTACGCCGAATACGCCGAGCCCGACGCAGATTTTGACGCTCTGGCCGCCGAACAGGCCGAACTGGAATCCATTATTGCCGCCGCCGCGACCAGTGGTGCGGACGACATCGAAACCCAAATGGAAATCGCGGCCGATGCGCTGCGTCTGCCACCTTGGGATGCCTCCATTGCAAACCTGTCCGGTGGTGAAAAGCGCCGCGTGGCCCTGTGCCAGTTGCTGCTGTCCAAGCCTGATATGTTGCTGCTGGATGAGCCCACCAACCACCTGGACGCGGAAAGTGTGGATTGGCTGGAAGTGTTCCTGCGCCAGTTCCCCGGCACTGTAGTAGCAGTCACTCACGACCGTTACTTCCTGGACAACGCCGCCGAGTGGATTCTGGAACTGGACCGTGGCCACGGTATTCCCTGGAAGGGCAACTACAGCTCCTGGCTGGAGCAGAAAGACGACCGTCTGAAGCAGGAAGAGGCGTCGGAAAGTGCTCGTCAGCGCACCATCAAGAAAGAGCTGGAGTGGGTGCGCCAGAACCCCAAGGGACGTCAGGCCAAAGCCAAGGCCCGTCTGGCCCGTTTCGAGGAACTGTCCTCGCACGAATACCAGA
This sequence comes from Alcaligenes sp. NLF5-7, assembly GCF_024266725.1. Lineage (NCBI taxonomy): Bacteria > Pseudomonadati > Pseudomonadota > Betaproteobacteria > Burkholderiales > Alcaligenaceae > Alcaligenes > Alcaligenes sp. NLF5-7. The sequence continues at coordinate 765,960 of NZ_CP100755.1, read as the reverse complement.
AGCGCAACGAGACCCAGGAAATCTTCATTCCTGTGGCCGAGCGTTTGGGTAATGAAGTTATTGAGTTTGAAAACGTCAGCAAGGGCTATGGCGATCGTCTGCTGATCGACAACTTGAGCTTCAAGGTGCCAGCTGGTGCCATCGTCGGGATTATTGGTCCTAACGGCGCAGGTAAGTCCACCTTGTTCCGCATGCTGGCCGGTAAAGAGCAGCCTGATTCCGGTACGGTCAAACTGGGCCAAACCGTCAAGCTGGCTTATGTGGATCAGTCGCGCGATGCCCTGGCTAATGAAAAGACCGTCTTTGACGCGATTGCCGATGGCGCAGACCTGCTGACCGTGGGCCGCTTTGAAATGCCATCGCGTGCGTACCTGGGCCGCTTCAACTTCAAGGGCGCGGATCAGAACAAGATCGTGGGCAATCTGTCTGGCGGGGAGCGTGGTCGTCTGCACCTGGCCAAGACCCTGATCGCAGGCGGCAACGTCTTGCTGCTGGACGAACCATCCAACGACCTGGACGTGGAAACCCTGCGTGCTCTGGAAGATGCCCTGCTGGAGTTTGCCGGCTCGGTCATGGTGATCAGTCACGATCGCTGGTTCCTGGACCGTATCGCCACCCACATTCTGGCTTTTGAGGGTGATTCGCAGGTCGTATTCTTTGATGGCAACTATCAGGAATACGAAGCAGACAAGAAGAAGCGTCTGGGCGAAGATGCTGCCAAACCTCGTCGTATCCGCTACAAGTCCCTGAAATAAGGAAAGTGCCATGCCTGTGCTCAATGCTCACCAGTCTTTCGTCCTGATTGTGGATATGCAAACGGGGCTCCTGCCCGCCATTGCAGACCACCAAGCCTTGGTCGAACGGGCCGGGAAGCTGGCACAGGCGGCGCGTCTTTTAGGGGTGCCGGTGCTGGCAACCGAGCATTGGGCCGAGAAAATCGGCCCAACCGATGCTTCTTTGTTACCACATATTGATAAAGTGCTGCATAAAACCCACTTCGATGCCACGCGCGAAGCCGATTTTTTGCCTGCCTTGCCGGTAGGGCGCACACGAGTCTTGTTACTGGGTACAGAGTCTCACGTGTGTGTGTTACAAACTGGCCTGGGTTTGATGGAGCGTGGTTATGAACCTGTGCTGGTCGGGGACTGCGTAGGCTCGCGCCATCCCGAGTCCCGACAAGCTGCCTGGGATCGCTGGGCGATGCATGGATTGGAGCGCGTTAGCGCCGAAATGGCCATGTTTGAATTGTTGGAAACGCCGGCTAACCCCGTATTCAAGCAGGTTCTGGCCCTGATCAAATAAACTGAACAAAAGCTGAATTACATCTGTTGCGTTGCCTAACAATAGGGTCTGGACTAATTGGCTCCGTAGGGTGAAGATAGACTTTAATGCCGTGTTGAGCACGGATACTTCACGGAGGTTTACGGATGAAAATGACGACTATCACTAAAGTGGGTATGGCCACGGTTCTGGCCGTCGTGATGGCGGGCTGCTCTTCCTGGGATGGTATGAGCAAACGTCAAAAGGGTGCCGTAACCGGCGCTGGTCTGGGTGGTGTGGCTGGTGCAGTCATCACTAATGGTGGCGTTCTGGGTACGGTCGGTGGCGCAGCGATTGGTGGCGTGATCGGCGATCAGATCGGCAAGAACCGCTAAATTCAAATTCTCTGATTGAGCTGAAACGCTCATCGGATTAAAAGCCTCAAAGCCTGGGAGATCCCTCCCGGCTTTGAGGCTTTTTTCTTGCTTAGGGCAGTAAGCAGGCTTGCGGTGATGTCTTACGGGTGGTGCCGCTCGTCCATCATGGAGCGATACCATTCGTGAAAGTGCTTCATGCCGTCTTCCAGCGGTGACTGGTAGGGGCCTACCTCGCAGACCCCACGCTCCATCAAGGCGCGGCGGCCGGCATCCATACGTTCGGCAATCTCATCATCTTCTATGGCCGTTTCCATATAGGCGGCGCGTTGTGCTTGCACAAAGTCACGCTCGAAGGCCACGATGTCTTCCGGGTAGTAGAACTCCACCACATTCATGGTTTCCTGCGGCCCCTTGGGGTACAGCGTAGAGAGCACCAGCACATGCGGATAGATCTCGATCATGTGGGTGGGGAAGTAGGTTACCCAGACGGCACCGAAATCCGGTGCTTCGCCCTGGCGGTAGGCCAGCAGATTGTCATGCCATTGGCGATAGGTAGCTGAGCCTGGATTGGCCAGGGCCTGATGCACGCCGACTCGTTGCAGGCTATACCAGTCGCTGAACTCCCACTCCAGATCGTCACAGGTTACGAACTGACCCAGACCAGGGTGAAAGGGAGCGACGTGATAGTCCTCCAGATAGACCTCGATAAAGGTTTTCCAGTTGTAGTTGCACTGGTGGATTTCGACGTGATCCAGCACATAGTCCTGAAAGTCGAATTCAGGGCGGCTGAACAAGGCGGCCATATCCTGGGCTGGATCGCGCGGGCCTTCAAACAGCAGGCCATGGCAATCCCGCAAGGGGTAGCGTTCCAGGTTCAGACAGGGCTTGTCCTTGAAACGGGGAGCCGCCAGCAAGTCGCCTTGCGCGTTATAGGTCCAGTTGTGCAGGGGGCAGACAATATTGCCGCCTGTGCTGCTCAGGGAGCCGTGGCTGGCCTGATTGGACTGGCCGGGCATGCCACCAAGCATCAGGGCCTGGCGATGCCTGCAGACGTTCGAGAGCAGTTCTACGCCGTGTTGGCTGCGTATCAGAGTACGGGCAGCGTTTTCCTGGATCAAGGTGCGCCAGTCGCCGGGTTCGGGAACAAGTTTTTCATTGCCGACGTACAAGGCCGACTGCTGAAAAATACGCTCTTGTTCGCGCTCGAACAGAGCGTGGTCGAAATAGGCGCTAACAGGAAGCTGGGGGTGAGCGGGCACAAGACGTGCCATCTGACCGAGCTCGGTCATGATTCCCTCCGCATGGGTCAATAAGCCAGGCCTCAGGGGACATCGATGGCACTACTTGCCATCTCTGGCGCGAAGAAAAATCGGAACGGGCCGATTACCAAGGGAAAATTGTACCTGATCTATTAGCCGCCTAGCCGCATTGCGCTGCTCGTTGCAGGTGTTTTGCGGCTTGCTTTTGGTATAGGGAGCAGCCATGAAAATGGCCATCCCTTGCGGATGGCCATTTCAAGCAGCAAAGTTTTTCTGTCAGCAACGCTTTACTTGTTTTCCAGCGTGCTGGCATCAATTTGCGGCATTTCGATTTTAACTTCCAGCACTTCCAGCGAGTCCTGGCGATCAAGGTTCACCTTGATGTCATCGGGATTAATCTTCACGTAGCGCGAGATCACTTCGACCAGCTCTTTTTGCAAGCGGGGCAAGTAGTCCGGAGCAACACCCCCTTGGCCACGTTCGTTAATAAGGATCAGTTGCAGACGGTCCTTGGCAACTGTTGCCGACGTTTTCTTGTGACCGAGCAGGAAGGACAGGAAAGACATATTACTTTCCTCCGAACAGGCGCTTGAACAGACCTGGCTTTTCGTAATCCACAAAACGCAATGGTTTTTCGCCACCCAGGTAACGATCTACGATGTCCTGATAGGCCTGGGACACATCACTTTCCTTGATATGGATAACGGGTACTCCTTGGTTGGATGCTTGCAGCACGGTTTCCGACTCGGGGGTGACACCGATCAGCTTGATGCGCAAGATATCTTCAACGTCTTGCAAGGACAGCATCTCGCCGTCCGACACGCGTTTGGGGCTATAACGGGTCAACAACAAATATTCTTTGATGGGCTCTTTGCCCTGTTCACCACGTCGCGATTTGGCGGCCAGAATGCCCAGGATGCGGTCCGAGTCACGAACCGAGGACACTTCGGGGTTGGTCACAACCAGCGCATCATCTGCGAAGTAGGAGGCCATCAAGGCGCCGGTTTCGATACCTGCGGGCGAGTCGCACACAATGTATTCAAAACCCATGCCCTTGAGCTCTTCCAGTACTTTCTCCACACCTTCGCGGGTCAGCGCGTCTTTGTCACGCGTCTGGGAAGCGGGCAGGATGAACAGATTTTCCAGCTGCTTGTCACGGATCAGGGCCTGGTTCAATGTGGCTTCGCCCTGGATCACGTTGACGAAGTCATACACCACGCGTCGCTCGCAACCCATGATCAAGTCCAGGTTGCGCAAGCCAACGTCAAAGTCGATGACCACGGTCTTGTGACCGCGCATCGCAAGACCAGATGCAAAACTGGCACTGGTGGTGGTTTTGCCCACACCACCCTTGCCGGAGGTCACTACAACTATACGCGCCATGACAATCGGATTCCTTTGTTTTTCAAGTCACATAATCGTAAAGCATAACGGGCCTAATTTTGACATCCGTTCTGCCACTTAGCCTACTGCTTAGAAACAAAACATATCAATTGCTTTGTTCCGTGTCAGCTTACACGGTTGCGCTTGCACTTGCTTGCTCTCATGCGGGCTCTCAGTGCAAGCCTCTATAAAAAGCGCCGGTAAAAGCCGGCGCCTTGTACTGCTAGGAGCTCAGAGGATCAAATCTGAGCGTATCTTCTTCCAGCGTGACGACAACGGGCTTGTTGCGTAGCTGTGCATCCAGTCGCGTTTCAATAATGCGATACACACCGGCAATGGCAATCAGTTCCGGGTCCAGCTCGGTGGTGAAGATGCGTGCTTTTGCATCGCCACGGGCACCAGCCATGGCCTTGCCGCGCAGTGGACCGTAGACGTGGATATTGCCATCGGCTACCACTTCTGCACCTTGGCTGACCGCCCCGATCACGATCAGATCCGTGTGGCGCGCGTAGATGCGCTGGCCGGAACGCAGCTGACGGTTGATGATGAGCGCAGCCGGAGCAATAGCGGGCGGTGGCGGGGCGACCGCCGCTGGTGCTTCTTGCTGGGAGGCTTGCGACAACACGGGCACTTCCTTGTCCGGTGCGGCCTGGGTTTGGGGGCGGGCTGGTGGGTTGGACAACTCCACATGCGGCAAGCCGCTGTCGATGGCGTTATCGGCATGGTCAGGGTGGGCAATGATACCCACCGGGTGCAGCTTGTGCTCACGCAAAGCGGCAACCAGGGTGGCCCAATCCACCGGCGCATCAATCGCGCTGGCATCAATGACGACGGGTTCGTCCTCAAAGAAGGAGCCAGCGTCTTTCATGCGTTGAGACAGAGCGGCTAACTGCTCGGCCGTGTCAGCCGAACGCAGGACCACCCGTACGGCGTACAGCGTGGCGCTTTTGAAATCCAGGGCCTGCGGCCCTTTGGCATGAGTCTGATCGTTCACGTCAATAGCCTTAGACCCAAGTGTCTTTCAGAGTCGTAGTACGGTTAAGAACGGGTTTTTCTGGCGTGGAGTCCACACGGTCCGCCACAAAGTAGCCCAGGCGTTCAAACTGCCAGCGGGCATCGGGCGTGGCCTTGGTGCCGGGTTCCAGCCACCCCTGAATCACGCGCAGCGAGTTCGGGTTGATGTGCTCCAGGAAGTCCTGGTCGGCTGCATCGGGCTGAGGGTGGGCAAAGAGACGATCGTACAGACGAATCTCGGCGGCAATCGCGTGCTCGGCGCTGATCCAGGTGATATTGCCCTTGACCTTGACCGAGTCCGCGCCGGGCGTGCCGCTCTTGGTGTCGGGCAGGTATTCCGCCAAAACCTGGGTGACATTGCCTTGCTCGTCCTTGACGCAGCCGGTGCAACGCACGACATAGCCGTACTTCAGACGCACGGTATTGCCGGGGAACAGGCGGAAGTACTTTTTGGGTGGATCTTCCTTGAAGTCCTCGCGCTCGATGTACAGGCGACCTGAGAAGGGGAACTCGCGCTGACCGGCTTCCGGATTGTGCGGATTGCGCGGTGCGTGGCACAGCTCGCTTTGGCCTTCCGGGTAATTGGTAATGATCAGTTCGATCGGGTCCAGGATGGCAACGCTGCGGTCGGCCACCGGGTCCAGATCATCGCGCAGGGCTTGTTCCAGCAGGCTGTAGTCCACGTGTTGGGCTGCCTTGGACACACCCAGGCGGTCGGTGAACAGGCGGATGGCACCGGCGCTGTAACCACGGCGGCGCAAACCGGCCAGGGTAGGCATGCGCGGATCGTCCCAGCCCGATACGTGGTTTTCCTGAACCAGCTGGCGCAACTTGCGCTTGCTGGTGACCACGTAGGACAGGTTCAGACGCGAGAATTCGTACTGCCTGGGCAGCGGGTCGGACAACTGACCCAGTTCGACCAGGCGTTCCAGAATCCAGTTATAGAAGGGACGCTGGTCTTCAAATTCCAGGGTACACAGACTGTGGGTGATGCGCTCGAGCGCGTCTTCCACGGGGTGCGCCCAGCTGTACATGGGGTAGATGCACCATTTGTCGCCAGTGCGATGGTGTTCGGCATGGCGGATACGGTACATGACCGGGTCGCGCATATTGATATTGGGCGAGCCCATATCGATCTTGGCGCGCAGGGCCATGCTGCCATCGGGGTGCTTGCCGTCGCGCATTTCGCGCAGCAGCTTGATGGACTCCTGGGCAGGGCGGTCGCGCCAGTGCGAGTTCACGCCTTTTTCAGTCAGGGTGCCACGATTGGCACGCATTTCTTCAGCGCTTTGCTCGTCAACGTAGGCATGGCCCGCGTTCACCAGGGCTTCGGCAAACTGGTACATATAGTCGAAGTAGTCGCTGGCAAAGTACAGGTTCTCTTCTTTATTGAAGGTCCAGTCAAAGCCCAGCCATTTCACCATGTCGATAATGGCGTCCACGTACTCCTGTTCTTCTTTTTCAGGATTGGTGTCGTCAAAGCGCAGGTGGCAGGCACCTTGGTAGTCGCTGGCCAGTCCGAAGTTCAAACAGATACTTTTAGCGTGCCCAATGTGCAGATAGCCGTTGGGCTCGGGGGGAAAGCGCGTACGGATACGCGCGGCATCAACAGCCGCCCCTTCCTGGGTACTGGCCGGGCCTGGCTGACCGGCCCAGGATTTTTGTGCGTAACGGCCAGCGCTCAGATCCTGGTCGATGATCGTGCGCAGAAAATTAGATACGGGAGCGGGAGTGGTGTCAGAGGTCATACACGTTTGAAATAAAGAAGCCGACAGACTAATCGACCATTTTGCCACGTTCTTGTTTTAGAGGGGTATTTACCCCATGAACGGGTTCTAAAAAATCAGGGAAGAACTTGGGGTAGTATGGTGGCGTTTGCAGGCTAATTCACCCTACACTAGCGCTCATTATGACGCACTCCGCCCTTTCTCTGTCTCATGCCCAGTTTTTCCTTAGCCTGGGCTTCATGCTGCTGTTTCTGGCCCTGGAGCTGGGACTGGCCTGGGTGTTGCTGTATTTCAAGATCAGAACCTTTGGCAACAAGGCCGCGGCCTGGATGGGGGCGTACCGTTTTTGGGTGCGTCTGTTTGCGCTGGCGTTTATTTTAAGCTTTGCGGCGTCCATGCCCGTGCTGCTTCAGTTTGGCAGTGTCTGGCCGGGCCTGATGGAGCAGGTGGGCGATGTCATCGGTCCCATGCTGGCCGCCTCCATGCTGTCCTTGTTCATTTTCAAATCCTGCTTTTTGGGTGTGATGCTGTTTGCCCAGCGCATGCTGTCCAATCTGGTTCATACCGTGGTGGTGCTGATGGTGGCCCTGGGAGTTACCGTCACGGCGTTCTGGCTGGTGGCGATTGTGGCCTGGATGCAGGTGCCAACGGGTGTCGATGTGATTGAAGGCCATTATGTGGTGATGGAATGGCTGGATGTGCTCAGCACGCCCGCCTTGCCCTGGTATGCCGGTCTTTTGTTTGCAGGCAGTTTGCTGACGGTGGCCTTTTTCATGTTGGGTGTAACCTGCGCCCAGACCATGCAAAAGCCGGTTACCGATCAGGAGCGTCTGGCCTTTCGCAGTGCCTTGTTTCTGGGCGGGGTGGCTTGGCTGGCCCTGATCCTCGCCGTGATAGGCAATGGTTTCATGACTGCGGAGCATCAGCCTGCCAAGGCAGCGGCTGCGGCGGCGTACTGGGAAAGCGGCTCGCAGCCTGATTTGATTCTGGTGGCGGCGCCCTCCGCCATGCAGGACAGTGTTCTGGGTGTGCTGCGCTGGTCTCATGCAGGTGGACGCTGGTTGGGTCGTAATGACAGTGGCATTTTGATGGGTCTGGATCAGTTTTCCGACGCCATGCCGCCCGTCACCCTGACCTTCTGGTCCTTCCGTGTAGCCGTGCTGGCAGGAGCCTTGATGCTGTTCCTGCTGTTGTGGGTCTTGTTGCGCACTCGCCGTTATGGCCTGGACCCGCACTCTCTTTCTTATAGAGAACGTCAGCTCATGGTGGTCGCCTCGGTGTTGGGCTGGATCATGTTGCTGGGTGGCGCAGCCTACGTCCTGTTGGGCTTTTTGCCTTATCTGGTCGGTAACGATATTCAGGCCGTGCAAGTGCAAAGCACCGAGAGCGTCTTTACCGTCGGGCTGGGTTTGCTGAGTTACGGTCTGGTCTACGTCTTGTGCATGATTGGTTTTTTCCAGAAGTTGCGACATGCCGTTCGTTTTGGTGTGGTACCGATCGCACGTCATCGGGGGCGGGCATGATTGACTCTTTTGCAAATGCGCTGGGCCTGGGTGCCCATGATCCGGCGTTCTGGATGCCGCTGGCGTTTCTGGCCCTGTTCTTTTTGATCATTGTGGCCGGTACGGTTCTGGACGGCTTCGATATTGGCGTGGGCTGCCTGTCCTTGCTGGCACCAGACTCCTTGCGTCCCCGCATGCTGTCATTGCTGAGCCCCTGGCGCGATGCCAACGAGTTCTGGCTGTTTCTGGGCCTGGGTTTGTTTGTCTGCGCTTTCCCCAAAGCCTGGGGGGCGGTGATGGGCGGCCTGTACGGACCGTTATGTGCGCTGGGTGTGGGCGTTTTTGCCCGTTCCGTCTCCTTCGAATTCCGACTGCGCGCGCCGGTAGAGCGTCAGTCCCGCTGGCAAATGGGTTTTGCCCTGGGGTCCTGGTTGACGGCGTTTTCCCATGGTGTGCTGCTGGCGCAGGTCGTAGTGGGCTTTCAGAGCGATGCGGGTTATATCTGGTTCTCTGTCTTCATGGGCTTTTGTGCTATTGCCGCGTACTGCTTGCTAGGCGCTAGCTGGCTCATCATGCGTGAAGCCGGCGAGCTGCGTGCCCGAGCGGTCAATTGGGGCCGTCGTTCGGTACGCTGGTTTGCAGCCGGTGCCGTGGGTGTGTCCGTCGTGTTGGCCTTTGTGAATGCCGGCGTGCTGCTTAAATGGAGCGACGGGCCGTATTGGGGCTTGGTATTGTTCCTGTGGGCCTTGATTCTCAGCTGCTTTGTGTCGATTGAAATGAGCCTGCAGCGCATGATCAACAGCAGCTATCGCACCACGACCTTGCCCTTTTTGCTGACCCTGTTCGTGATGGTGTCCGTCATGGCCGGGTTGGCGTTCAGTTTCTTCCCCTATCTGATCCTGGACGAGATGACGATCTGGGACGCCGCTGCCGGGGTGCCAGCCCTGAGCCTGATCCTGTCGGCGATTGTGATTACCTTGCCCATCGTGCTGATTTTCAACGTGTGGGTGTACTGGCGCATGTTTGGATTGTCTCGCCCACCTTTGCCGCCCAGCTTTAAAGGCTGACCTTTTTTATGATTGCCCATTCCGTGCTGTCGATGCGCAAGCGTCTGCAGGGTTTCAAGTGGTTGTCTGATATGCCCGCCATGCTGGCCTGGGCGGTCTTGGCTGGTATTTTGGGTGCTTTGGCGACTTTGGCCTTTCATCAGGGCATGCGCTTGGTGCAGCAAGTTGTCACGGGTCAGCACGGGGGGATCGTCGCAGTCACGGAAAGTCTGCCCTGGTACATGCGCCTCCTGTTTCCCACCTTGGGCGGCTTGTGTGCCGGTATGCTGCTATGGCTGGCAGGGCGTCTGCCGTCGGGAAGCAATTCTGACTATATGGAAGCTGTGGCCATTGGCGATGGCCGCTTGTCCATTCGCCAGGGGCTGCTGCGATCCTTGTCGTCCTTGATGACGGTGGCCTCGGGCGGCTCGATTGGCCGCGAAGGGGCGATGGTGCATCTGGCCTCCTTGTCCGCTTCCGCGATTGGCCGCTTCACCTTGTTTGGTGAAGCCCGTCTGCGCCTGCTGGTGGCCTGTGGCGCCGCAGCCGGTGTAGCTGCCGCTTATGGCGCCCCGATCGCCGGTGCCGTGTTTGTGGCCGAGATTGTGCTGGGCACCATGACCATGAGCAGCTTTGGCCCCCTGTTGATGGCGGCTGTCAGTGCTCACCTGACCATGCGTATGCTGGGTGGTTATCATGCCCCTTACGAAATGACGAATGTTCAGGCCGTTGCGGGTTGGGACATCTTGCCCTTTCTGGTCCTGGGTGTGCTGATTGGTCTGGCTGCACCCGCTTTCCTGAAATTGTTGAATCTGTTCCGTACCCTGTTCAAGCGTACTGGCCTGGGTTTGCCTTTGCGCTTGGCTTTGGGTGGTTTGTTGCTGGGACTTTTGCTGATTGTCATGCCGCGCGTGGCGGGTAATGGCTTTAGCGTAGTGTCCTCCATGCTGCACAGCGACTGGGCCTGGTACAGCGTGCTGCTTATCCTGGCGTTCAAGGTTCTGGCCACAGGGCTGACAGTTGGTTCGGGCGCTGTCGGCGGTGTGTTTACCCCCGCCATCTTTGTGGGCGCGGCCTTCGGTACCTTGTTTGGTCAACTGACTTTGCTGATCTTGCCAGGTCTGGATTTACCGTTGTACTTGTTCACCTTGGTGGGCATGGGCGCGTTTCTGGGGGCCGCCACCAGCGCTCCCTTCATGGCCATACTGATGTTGTTTGAAATGACGTTGAGCTATCAGTTGGTGCTGCCCTTGATTGTGGCCTGTGTCATGGCTTATTTTGTGTCCCGTGGTGTGGCCGAGGTCGCCATGTATGAAGTCACCCTGGTGCGCGAGCGCGATGCCTTGCTGCGCCACAAGTTGCGTCACACCACCTTGGCCGAGCTGGTACGTCCGGCTGATACCGTCGTCAGCACCACCACCCAGATGCGTGATGCCTTGCAGATGTTTCTGGACTACCCCGTGCGCTATTTGTATGTGGTGAACGAGGAGCAAGTTTATCAAGGTGTGATTGCTCAGCCTGACCTGACTCGAATGTTGTTGGACGACAACGCTGCCCAGGAGCGTGTGGTGGGCGATATTCTGCGCATGGATTTCGTCAAGACGCTCTACCCGAATATGAGTCTGGACGAGGCTCAGGAACACTTTGTGAGCTTTGCCGGGGAGCGTCTGCCTGTATTGAATGGTGACGGCTCGGGCCGTCTGATTGGTGTAGTCTATAAGTCTGCTGTGCTGGAAAAATACTCCGCCATCAAACGCTCCCTGGATGCGAGCGGCGAAGTGATGCTGGATGCCCGGCGCTAAACTCTTTTTGTGACATAAATCATGCGTACAAAAGCTTGCCAGCGAGGCTTGGCAGGCGGGCTGTTGGTCGGTCTTGCCATGCTGTTCGCTGTTCCATTGGCCACCGCTCAAAATCGTGTTGGGCTGGAGAATTTGTCTGCTACCCGCGTGTATGGCGTGGATGAGGCGCAGGCCATCCCGGCCCAGGAGCTCCCGCCCGTGGAGCCATTTTTTGATGCTACGCAGTGGCATCGCCAAGGAGATCAGGACCTGCTCAGTCCAGCGGCCTCCATGGATTACACATTTTCCGATTTCAGTCTGAGCGGTGCCAGCACCGCCAGTCTGGCGCGCTCCATCCAATATAGTCAGCAGTCCTCTCCAATTTGGAGTGCCCGCTGGTTGAGCAGCGCGCCCGACCAGGTCTGGCAGTTTGGCGAGCGCAACTGGCGCTATGTGAATGAAGACGGGCTGCAACTGACCCTGGGCAATGACACGGTTACCGCACCGGACTGGGCGCGGCCCGTGGAACTGGGCGGTATCAATATCACTCAGCAGTTCGAGCAGGGCCCGGCCGGGCCATGGCGCTATGCCCTGGCCGTTGGCGCGCTGGACATGACGGGCAAGCAGGATAACGGGGATCTTGTGTATGGCTCTTCGGCTGGCAGCTTGATGCTCAGTACCGATGTCACCAGTCGTACCAGTATTGATACCCAGATGGAAAGCGCTCGTGATTTTGGGCTGACCGGTCTGGGTGCAACCTATCGATCGCCGGACTTTGGCGTGTGGCAAGCCAGCGTGGCCAAAGCTTCCCATGCGGTGGGGCAGGGGTGGCGATATCAGGCAGCCTACGGCCTGGATGTGCTGGATGATTTGCACCTGCAGTGGCAGGGTGAACGCTACCAGGACAATTTTCTGGATTTGAGCCGTTACCAGGGCATGAAGGTGGATGCGGCCAGCAGTCGGCAGATTGTCGGTCTGTCCGTGCCCCTGCGCCGCTGGGGTGAAGTGAAGACTCAGTACGAGGTGCAGCAGGTAGTTGCCGGCGGGGAGAACCGCTACCTTGGGGTCACGCAGCAGTTCTGGTACAGTCCCCACCTTAGGGTGGGTTTGCAAGCTCGCCGTCATCTGGAAAGTCGTCAGTCGAACATCGCGCTGCGTTTTTCTATTCCGATTTTTTAAGCAGGCGGCATGGCCCAGTCAGCACTTGAGGTTCTTCAGGAAGTTTTTGGTTATGACAGTTTTCGTGGTTCTCAGCACGAGATTATCGAGACCCTGATCCAAGGCGGCGACGCCCTGGTCTTGATGCCCACCGGCGGCGGCAAGTCGCTCTGTTACCAGATTCCTGCTTTGGTGAGACCCGGCACCGGCGTGGTAGTGTCTCCCCTGATTGCCTTGATGCAGGATCAGGTGGACGCCCTCAACGAGTTGGGCGTTAACGCGGCGTATCTGAATTCCACCCAGGATTGGCAAACTGCCCGCGAGGTCGAGCGCGAATTTCTGACGGGGCAGTTGGATCTGCTCTATGTGGCTCCCGAACGTTTGCTGACAGACCGCTGCCTGGATTTGCTGGCACGCGGCCAGATTTCCCTGTTTGCCATTGACGAAGCCCACTGCGTATCGCAATGGGGTCACGATTTTCGCCCTGAATATCTGGGTCTGGATTTGCTGGCCCAGCGTTGGCCAGGTGTGCCACGGGTTGCCTTGACCGCTACCGCCACTCAGTTGACGCGGGTAGAAATTGCCCAGCGCCTGAAGCTGGAGGATGCCCGGCATTTTGTTGCCAGTTTTGATCGTCCCAATATTTGCTACCGCATCATTGAAAAGAACGAGGTGCGCAAGCAGCTCTTGAGTTTCATTCAGGAAGAGCACTCCGGAGATGCGGGGATTGTGTATTGTCTGTCGCGCTCGCGCGTGGAAGACACGGCCGAGTTCCTGTGCAAGAACGGTATTCATGCCTTGCCCTATCATGCAGGACTGGACGCGCAGCAGCGCGCCATCAACCAGGCTCGCTTCCTTCGAGAAGAAGGGGTGGTCATGGTGGCGACCATTGCTTTTGGCATGGGCGTCAATAAACCGGATGTGCGTTTTGTAGCCCACATTGACCTGCCCAAATCGGTAGAAGGGTATTACCAGGAAACCGGGCGGGCAGGGCGCGATGGCGAAGTGGCCACGGCCTGGCTGGCCTATGGCCTGCAGGACGTGGTGCAATTGCACCGCATGATTAACCAGTCGCAAGGCGATGCGGCACACCGACGCCAGCAGGGACAGGCGCTGGATGCCATGTTGGGCCTTTGCGAAACCATTTCCTGCCGTCGCCAGCGCTTGCTGGCGTATTTTGACCAGCAAATAGAACCTTGCGGTAACTGCGACACCTGTCTGGAAGCGCCAGAAGCCTGGGATGGCACAGTGGCGGCGCAGAAAATGCTCTCCACCATCTATAGATTATGGCGTGAGCGCGGTCAGCGCTTCGGGGCCGGGCACCTGATCGACATCCTGCTGGGCAAGCTGACGGATCGTGTCAAAGAGCACGAGCACGACAAGCTGACCGTCTTTGGTGTGGGCAAGGATTTGACCGATCAAGCCTGGCGCGGAGTGCTGCGCCAGTTGCTGGCGCATAGCTTGGTCACGGTGGACCCGGAGGGCTACGGCACCTTGTTGCTGACCGAGGCCAGCCGCGAAGTGCTGAAAGGGGAGCGCACCCTGATGTTGCGGCGCGAAACCGTAACACGCGGACCGGCTGCACACCGAGTAAAAGGTCAGGCGCCTGCCGGACCTGCTCTTGAACCCGATCAACAAAGACGATTCGAGGCTTTGCGCGCCTGGCGTGCGGCCACCGCACGCGAACATGGTGTGCCAGCCTATGTCATTTTCCATGATGCTACTTTGCGCGAAGTGGCCATTCGCTGCCCTAGTTCAGAGGCTGATCTGGAGCCGATTACAGGCATAGGCGTACGCAAAAGAGAGGCCTATGGCGAGGCTTTGCTGCGCTGCGTTCAAGAGCTCCAGACGCAATAGGAAATTGTTAGCAGAGCAAAGATTAGTTGCATTTTTATGCGCTGAATCTGCTCTGCAGTCGCAAAACCGCTATTCGCTCAATCCGCTATATGTAGTAGAATGACGCCAATATCACACTATATATGGTGTGCATCAACTGACGCTGGCGGCTGCAAAAGCCGCGTCTTCCGTCAATCACCCCCGATTTCAGAGACTGACATGCAATCAACCGAACAGCTAATGGTCACCAAACGAGATGGCCGTACAGAACCTATTAACCTCGACAAGATTCACCGAGTGGTTGATTGGGCCGCTGAAGGTCTGAGTAATGTGTCCGTCTCCCAAGTAGAGCTGCGCTCTCACATTCAGTTCTATAACGGCATTCGCACTAGCGACATCCATGAAACCATCATCAAGTCGGCTGCGGATCTGATCTCCGAAGATACGCCTGACTACCAATATCTGGCTGCCCGTCTGGCGATTTTCCATCTGCGCAAAATCGCTTTTGGTCAGTTTGAACCTCCAAGCCTGTTCGATCACGTGACCTTGCAAACCAAGGAAGGTCGCTACGATCCGCATCTGCTGCAAGACTACACGCGCGCCGAGTTCGATGAGCTGGATGCTCATCTGGATCACTGGCGTGACATGAACTTCTCCTACGGTGCCGTCAAGCAGCTGGAAGGCAAGTATCTGATTCAAAACCGCGTGACCAAGCGCATCTACGAAAGCCCCCAGTTCCTGTACATACTGGTGGCCATGTGTCTGTTCGCCCGTTACCCAGCCGACACACGTCTGAGCTTTATCAAACGTTTCTACGACGCGGTATCGCAATTCAAGATTTCCTTGCCTACGCCCATCATGGCTGGCGTGCGCACACCCACCCGTCAGTTCAGCTCTTGCGTGCTGATCGAATGTGACGACAGCCTGGACAGCATCAATGCTACGACCAGCGCCATTGTTCGTTACGTATCGCAGCGCGCCGGTATCGGTATCAATGGTGGCCGCATTCGCGCCGTCGGCAGCGAAATTCGCGGCGGAGAGGCTCAGCACACCGGCTGCCTGCCTTTCTTCAAGATGTTCCAGGCGGCTGTGAAGTCCTGCTCGCAAGGCGGCGTGCGTGGTGGTGCGGCAACCTTGTTCTACCCCATGTGGCACCTGGAAGTGGAAACACTGCTGGTTCTGAAGAACAACCGCGGTGTGGAAGAAAACCGTATCCGTCACCTGGACTACGGTGTTCAGATCAACCGCTTGCTGTACCAACGCTTGATCAAGGGCAGCCATATCACGCTGTTCTCGCCGCACGACGTGCCCGGCCTGTACGAAGCTTTCTTTGCCGACCAGGACGAGTTCGAGCGTCTGTACGAGATGTACGAGCAAGATCCTGCCATCCGCAAGCGCAGCCTGCCTGCCGTGGAGCTGTTCTCCCTTCTGATGCAAGAGCGTGCCAGCACTGGCCGTATCTACATTCAGAACGTGGACCACTGCAACACGCACAGCCCATTCCAGGCCGACCGCGCTCCCGTGCGCCAGTCCAACCTGTGCATGGAAATTGCTCTGCCCACCAAGCCTTTGAACGATCTGAACGATCCCGAAGGCGAAATCGCGCTGTGCACGCTGTCGGCTTTCAACCTGGGTGCTCTGGAGTCCCTGGACGAGCTGGACGGTCTGGCTGAACTGATTGTTCGCGCTCTGGATGCTTTGCTGGACTATCAGGACTACCCGGTCAAGGCTGCGCTGAACGCAACCAACAAGCGTCGCTCCCTGGGCGTTGGCGTCATCAACTACGCTTACTACCTGGCCAAGAACGGCACCCGTTACTCCGACCCGGCAGCGTTGGGCCTGACCCACCGTACCTTTGAAGCCATCCAGTACTACCTGCTGAAGGCTTCGGTACAGTTGTCGCGTGAATACGGTCCTTGCGATGCCTTTGACGAAACAACCTATGCCAAGGGTCTGCTGCCTACCGACACCTACAAGAAAGATGTGGACGGTATCTGCAACGAGCCGCTGCACCTGGATTGGGAAGCCTTGCGTGCTGATATCGTCAAGCACGGTCTGCGCAACTCCACCCTGACCGCCTTGATGCCTTCGGAAACTTCCAGCCAGATTGCCAATGCCACCAACGGTATTGAGCCTCCGCGTGGTCTGGTATCCGTCAAGCAGTCCAAGGACGGTATCTTGCGTCAGGTGGTGCCTGAATTTGAAAAATATAAGGATCAGTACGAGTTGCTGTGGCAAATGCCTGGTAACGACGACTACCTGAAGTTGGTTGGCGTGATGCAGAAGTTCGTTGACCAGTCGATCTCTGCGAACACCAACTATGACCCACAGCGGTTCGAGGGTGGTCGCGTACCGATGAAGCAACTGCTCAAGGACTTGCTGCTGGCCTACAAATACGGTGTGAAGACCTTGTACTACCACAACACCCGCGACGGTGCCGATGATTCGCATGGCGAAGTAGAGGATGACGGTTGCGCAGGCGGCGCGTGCAAGATCTAAGCAAGGGTAAATAGCATCATGACTACCTATAGTACTTTTTCCAAAACGGATAACGACCAGCTCAAAGAACCCATGTTCTTTGGGCAGCCGGTTAACGTGGCTCGCTACGATCAGCAAAAATATCCGATTTTTGAAAAGCTGATTGAAAAGCAGTTGTCTTTCTTCTGGCGTCCAGAAGAAGTGGACATCACCCAGGATCGAATCGATTACCAGAACCTGCCTGACCACGAAAAGCATATTTTCATCAGCAACCTGAAATATCAGACCTTGCTGGATTCCATTCAGGGTCGCAGCCCCAACGTGGCCTTCCTGCCTCTGGTATCGATTCCGGAGCTGGAAACCTGGATTGAAACCTGGGCTTTCTCCGAGACGATTCACTCGCGTTCGTACACGCACATCATTCGCAATATTGCCAATGATCCGTCCGTTATTTTTGACGACATCGTGCGTAACGAAAACATTCAGCTGCGTGCGGCCGATATTTCTTCGTACTACGACGATCTGATCAGCGACACCATGCTGTATGCCCAACTGGGCGCGGGCGATCATGAGATCAACGGTGAAACCCGCACGCTAAGCGTCTACGAGCTGAAGAAGAAGCTGTACCTGTGCATGATGAGCGTCAATATTCTTGAGGCCATCCGCTTTTACGTCAGCTTTGCCTGCTCCTTCGCTTTTGCCGAGCGCAAGTTGATGGAAGGTAATGCCAAGATCATTCGCTTGATTGCGCGTGATGAAGCGTTGCACCTGACTGGTACGCAACACATCATCAATATTTTGCGTTCCGGTAGCGATGATCCCGAGTTCGCTCAGATTGCCCGCGAACTGGAGCCGGTCTGCTTTGATATGTTCAAAGACGCAGCCGAGCAGGAGAAACAGTGGGCGGATTACCTGTTCCGCGACGGTTCCATGATTGGTCTGAACAAGGACATTCTGGGACAGTACGTGGAATACATCACCAATATCCGTATGGGTGCCGTGGGCCTGAAGCCTGCGTTTGAGTCCGTCAAACACAACCCCATTCCCTGGATCAACACCTGGCTGTCCTCGGACACCGTGCAGGTGGCACCTCAAGAGGTGGAACTGAGCTCTTACCTGGTCGGTCAGATCGACTCGGCCGTGTCGGCTGGCGACTTCGACGGTATCGAGTTATGAGTCAAGTCCGGACAACTGATCATGACTTTCAGTTGCGGGACGGCGAAACTTTGTTGGAAGGTTTGGAACGAACCGGCCATCAGGTTGAGTATCAATGCAGGAGCGGCTATTGCGGCTCCTGCCGTATTCCTCTTGTGTATGGAAAGGTTGCTTATAAAGAGCAGCCTTTAGCGTATGTCGGCCCAGGCGAGGTTCTGCCGTGTTGTTGCACGGTACTCGAACCGATCATGGTCGATTGTCAGCGCATTGCCCGGATTGATGAGGAACCGGAGGATCAGTTCGGCTTTACCGGGCTGAATCCCTGATTCCCCTGTCTCCCTTTAGCTGGCCAAGCGCTTTTCTTCCAACTTTTCCCAACGCTCAAATAACTGCTCCAGGTCAGTGTTGAGCTGATCCAGTTGTTGGTTGATTTCGTCGGCTCGAGCAGAGCCATCTTTATACAGATCCGGTGCGCTCAGCTGTTCTGCCAGTTCGGCTTGCTGGCTTTCTATAGCCGCAATCTTCTCGGGCAAAGCTTCCAGCTCCTTTTCTTCCCATGGGGCCAGACGGCCAGGCTTGCTAGCCTTGTTGTTGCGCTCAGCAGCAGGCTTTTCAGTGGCGGCGGGAGTTGGAGTGCTGGCTGCCGGTGTCTCGGCTTTGGCTTGCGGGCGTTGTGCCAGCCACTCGTCGTAACCACCTACATACTCGCCCCAATGGCCGTCGCCTTCGGCTGCAATCACCTGGGTGACCACGTTGTCCAGGAAGGTACGGTCGTGGCTGACCAGCAGCACGGTGCCTGTGTAATCCTGAATCAGGTCTTCCAGCAGTTCCAGAGTTTCGATATCCAGATCGTTGGTCGGTTCGTCCAGTACTAATACATTAGTCGGTTGGGCAAACATGCGGGCCAGCGCCAGTCGGGCACGTTCACCGCCAGACAGACTGCGTACCGGGGAGTGAGCGCGGGCTGCCGGGAACAGGAAGTCTTCCAGGTAGCTCATGATGTGCTTGCGCTGATTGCCAATTTCTACCCACTCACTGCCGGGGCTGATGGTGTCCGCCAGAGTGGCGTTTTCGTCCAGGCGACTGCGCATCTGGTCAAAGTAGCCTATGTTCAGTTTGGTGCCGTGGCGCACGGTGCCAGAGTTAGGCTCTTGCAAGCCCAGCATGATGCGTAGCAGGGTAGTTTTGCCAGCGCCGTTGTGGCCGATCAGGCCAATACGGTCACCACGCATCAGCACGGTGGAGAAATCCTTGATCAGAATGCGGTCGTCGTAGCCGTGCGTGACATCTTGCAGTTCAGCGACCAGCTTACCGGAGCGCTGGCCTTCGGAAATGGCGAATTTGACGTCGCCCGAGCGCTCGCGTCGCTCGGCACGGTCACGGCGCAATTGTTCCAGGCGGCGAACACGACCTTCATCTCGGGTGCGGCGGGCTTGCACGCCTTTGCGAATCCAGACCTCTTCCTGGGCCAGAAATTTGTCGAATTTGGCATTCTGCTGCTTTTCCGCTTCCAGGTACTCAGCCTTGCGTTCCTGCCATTGGCTGAAGTTGCCGGGGAAACTGAACAACTTGCCGCGGTCCAGCTCGACAATTCGCGTTGCCACCACATCCAGGAAACGGCGGTCGTGGGTAATGATGACCGCGCTGCCACGGAAATCCAGCAGCAATTGTTCCAGCCAAAGAATGCCGTCAAAGTCCAGGTGGTTGGTGGGTTCGTCCAGCAAGAGCAGGTCGGGTTCGTTCACCAGGGCATTGGCCAGGGCGACGCGTTTACGCTGTCCGCCCGACAAGCTGCCAGCCCGTGCATCCGGATTCAAGCCCAGCTTGTCGATCAGGGCGTTGACGCGGGCAGGGCGTTGCCAGTCTTCGGCTTCGGTGAAATCGCCACACAGCAAATCGTAAATGCTCAGATTCGGATCCAGCTCCGGTTCTTGTTCGACGGTGGCTACTTTCAGCCCGCCCAGTCGTTTGACCTGACCATCGTCAGGAGCTTGACGTTGATCCAGAATTTTCAAAAGCGACGATTTGCCAGCACCATTGCGCCCGATCAGACCGATACGTTCATTGCTTTGAATGACCAGATCGGCATGGTCCAGCAAAGCATGGTGGCCGAATGCCAATTGGGCATCGGTCAGGGAAATCAGATTGGTGGACATAAGACTCCAGATAAATCAGCGCGTCCTGCGAATTTCTCTATTGTCGCAGGTTACAATGCATCTGTGAGGCAGGCTGGGCAGTCGCGGTACGCAAGTATCGAGGAAGGTCCGGACTCCATAGAGCAGGGTAGCGGCTAACAGCCGTCCGGCAAGTGTGGCATCACGCCAGACGAGCCGAGGACCAGGGCCACAGAGACGAGACCACAGCAAGGGCTTGCGCAAGCAGGCACAGATACGGCGACTTCCGTGTTTTCTTGTACTTCGGTGCAAAGTGCTGTGGGGTGAAACGCGGTAACCTCTACCCGGAGCAATACCAAATAGGCATACGCAGGCTTTTAGCCCGAGAGGCGGCTCGTCTCAGTATGCGGGTAGGTAGCTAGAACCGGCCAGTAATGGTCGGTCCAGAGGAATGATTGCCGGCCAGCGGGTTCCCGCTGGCATACAGAATCCGGCCTATAGGCCTGTCTCACACTTCTCCCGGCGTTCGCCACCAATTGCACCGATTTCGTACATTTGAAAGCAATTGTTAAGGATGTTGAATCCTTGGCAAGAGTCGCTTGCGTGCATTTTTATAACAATTCACTTTTAATGCGCCCTGCAATTTCTTGATTTCACACAGTATTTTTTTTTAGTCACTTCTAGGATAGTGCGCTAAGTGCTTGTTGTGATTGAAAAAATTGCAACCACTGCCTTGACCGCAAAGGCTTTCCCCCGTAGAGTGGGGAAAAGTAGGAAATAGTGTAAAAAAGTGGGGGAAAATAGTGTTCCAAGGCAGCAGCGCACTCACACTGGATGCTAAGGGTCGGATGTCCATTCCGACTCGGCACCGTGACGCGCTTTTGCAGCAGGAACAAGGCCGCTTGACCCTCACTCGCCATCCCGACGGCTGTTTGCTGGTGTATCCGCGCAGTGTGTGGGAAGAAAAGCGCGAACAAATTGCCCGCTTCCCCATGAGTGCCCGTTTCTTGCAACGCCTGCTGCTGGGTAGTGCTCAGGACGTTGATCTGGACTCCGCTGGTCGGATATTGATCGCTCCCGAACTGCGCACCGCAGTGGGGTTGGAGCGCGACGCCATGCTGCTGGGTATGGCCACCCATTTTGAGTTGTGGAATGCGCAGGAACTGGAACGCCGACAGGCCCAGGATCTGGCTGAAAACTCCACAGACGTATTCGACACTTTTTCTTTCTGAGTAAGTCATGACGCTGGTACATCGATCCGTGCTGCTGGAGCCTACGGTGGCGGCCCTCGTGGATCCGTCCTTTGAGGCCCGGCGCTGGGCGCAAAACCCTGAAATCCAGGGTTTGGCCGATGGTGTGTACGTCGATTGCACTTTTGGTCGTGGTGGTCACAGCCGTCTGTTGTTGTCGCACTTGAGTCCCCAGGGGCGCCTGATCGTGATCGACAAGGATCCGCAAGCGATCGCCGTGGCCCAGGAGCTGGCAGCACAAGATAGTCGTGTGACGGTTGTACATAGTGGTTTTGGTGATTTGGCCCAGGCTCTGGACGAGCTGGATGTGGGGCCATTGCAAGGCGTCATGATGGATTTGGGCATTTCCTCGCCACAAATCGACGACGCAGAACGAGGTTTCTCTTTTATGCGCGAAGGTCCGTTGGACATGCGCATGGATACCAGCGGTGGTTTGACCGCTGAACAGTGGCTGGCCGAGGTCAGCGTAGAAGTTTTAAAGGAGGTCATTGCAGAATATGGCGAAGAACGGTTTGCTTTCCAGATTGCAAAGGCGATTGTTGATCGCCGCCAATCCCGCCCGCTACATACAACGCGTGATCTCGCCGAGCTCGTCGCCGGTGTCGTCCGCACGCGCGAAAAGGGTCAACATCCGGCAACCAGGACCTTCCAGGCTATACGGATTTACCTCAATCGTGAGCTCGAAGAGCTCGCGCACGCGCTTCCGTCAATTCTGAGTCGATTGGCGACTCGGGGCAGGCTTGCGGTGATTGCATTTCATTCACTGGAGGACCGCATGGTCAAACAGTTCATGAACGCAGCTGCGCGTCCCGCGCAGGAACAGTCACGTCTACCTATCCTGGAAAAAGACTTGCCCCAGCCTCTGGTGCAGTCTTTGGGCAGAATCTTGCCCACCGACGAGGAGTCCAGCGACAACCCCCGAGCCCGCTCGGCGGTATTACGTGTGGTGCAACGCACCGACACCCCCATCCCCCAGGACTGGATGCGCAGCGCCAGCGAGCGTCTGCTGCAACAGGCCGCCTATAGCCGACAGCCCGCCGGCAAGCGAGGCCGCCGATGATGCGCCTGGTCATCACCCTCTCTTTGGTGTTGATGCTTTCGGCCATCTCTTTGGTGACGGCGCGCTATCAGGCGCGCGAGCTGTTTGTGCAAACCGATCGTCTGGTCACCAAAGCCGGTGAACTGGATACGGACTGGCGTCGTCTGCAACTGGAACGGGCCGAGCTGGCCCGTAACGCCCGCGTGGACGATATTGGTCGCAACGAATTGGGCCTGGTGCTGAGCTCTCCCGAGCGCACTCTCTATTTGCAAGGGGGTGAGCTGAGCTCGACCCAGGTGCAGTCCGGAGGGCGGCCATGAAACGATTCGGCTATCACGAAAATCCCGTCCTGAGCGTCCAGATTCCATTCTGGCGCTCGCGTTTGGTGCTGGTCCTCTTGTTTCTGGGGTTTGGCGCCCTGATCGTCAAGGCTTTGTATTTGCAGGGCCTGTCTACCGAATTTCTGCAGCAGCAAGGCGAGCGCCGTTACGAGCGCACCCAGGTGCTGCCGCCCATGCGTGGCAAGGTTTTTGATCGTAGTGGTTCCGTGGTGCTGGCCTCCAGTGTGCCTGTCAAAGCCATCTGGGCTATTCCTGATGATGCTCGGAATGCCAAACCCGAGCAGATCGGTCAGTTGGCCAAGCTCCTTGGTATGGGGCAGTCCGATATCGAGCGTCGTCTGTCCGTTGAAGATCGTAACTTCGTCTACATCAAGCGTCAGGTGGATGTGGATGTGGCCGCTCAAATCGCTGAACTGAAGATCCCTGGTATCCACCAACAAGAAGAAATGCGTCGTTTCTACCCCGAAGGGGATGTCATGGCGCACATTGTGGGCTTTACGAATATTGAAGACCAGGGCATCGAGGGCATTGAGCTTGCCTTCAACTCCGCCTTGTCCGGCACGCCCGGTTCGCGCCGCGTAATTCGTGACCGTCTGGGACGTGTGGTGGAGGACGTGCGCGCCATCATCCCGCCTACCCACGGTCAGGACTTGCACTTGTCCATTGATGCCGGCTTGCAGTTCGACGCGTACACCGCCTTGAAAAAAGGTATGGAAGACGTCAAGGCCAATGCCGCTGCGGCCGTGGTCATGGACGTGAAAACCGGGGAGATTCTGGCCCTGGTTAACTTGCCTACCTACAACCCCAACGACCGGGACGATCGCAAGGGTCCGGCCCTGCGTAACCGTGCCTTGACCGACACCTTTGAGCCCGGTTCCATCATGAAGCCGTTTACCGTGGCTCTGGCACTGGATATCAACCGCATCACCACCGCCACCCAGTTCAACACGGGCAATGGTCAGTACCGCTACCAAGGTAGTGTGATCAGTGACGTTAGTCGCAACAATGGCATGCTGGATGCTGCCGGTATTTTGCGTCGGTCCAGCAATATTGGCATGACCATGATTTCCGAGCGCCTGACTTCGCAGGAAATGTGGAACAAGTTTACCGAGCTGGGTTTTGGCCGTTCTCCGCAGGCCGATTTTCCCGGTATTGCCAGCGGAAGACTGCGCCCCTGGGAGCGCTGGCGTCCCATCGAGCGCGCCACCATGTCGTATGGCTATGGCCTGTCGGTTTCCCTGCTGCAAATTGCCCACGCCTACACGGCGTTTGCGCGTAATGGCGACATGGTTTCCATGACTTTGCTCAAGCGCGAAGGCAAGCCCGCCAGCGTTCAGGTTTACACCCCTAAAGTGGCCGCGGAAGTTCGCGCCATGCTGGAAGCTGCGGCGGGCCCAGCCGGTGCCCGTCTGGCTCAGGTGCAAGGCTATCGCGTCGCTGGCAAGAGCGGCACGGCCCGCAAGATTGTGGATGGTCGTTACAGCAAGTCCTTGTATCGCGGCTCTTTTGTCGGCTTCGCGCCTGTCTCCGACCCTCGCATTGTGGTGGCCGTCACGATTGACGAACCACATAGTTCCAATTATTACGGCGGGCGTATTGCCGCGCCGATTTTTTCAGAAATTGTGGCCCGGAGCTTGCGACGCCTAGGTGTCCAGCCTGATGCGCCCATAGATTCGCTGGTGGCCGTTGGCCCCGGTGCGGAGAATGTACGATGAACGCCGCAGCAATATTGGAGTGGCTGGCGCAGCATGTAGCGCCCACGGCTAATCTGTGTTTGGATTCCCGCCAGATCAAGGCGGGTGATGCGTTTTTCGCCTGCCGCGGCCATCAGGGTGATGGTCGTGAGTACGAAGTTCAGGCTGTGCAGCAAGGTGCAGTGGCCATTGTGCGCGAGCAGGGCGATCAAGCAGTTGATCCCGGTGTGCCTGTTTTGCAGGTTCCCAATCTGGGTGCCTTGCTGGGTGAAGTGGCCCACGAATGGTGGGGCCGTCCTTCCGAGGCCATGACTGTCGTGGCGGTGACCGGCACCAATGGCAAGACGTCCACCGTGCAGTGGGTGGCGTCGGCCTTGAATCATTCCCAAGTGCCTTGCGGCACGATCGGTACGCTGGGCGTGACCTTGCCTGATGGCTCCAATCTGGGTGGCGTTCTGACCACGCCGGACGTGCTGACCGTACACCGTAGCCTGGCTGCTATTCGCGCCCAAGGTGGCAATGCCGTGGCCCTGGAAGCCTCGTCCATTGGTCTGGAGCAAGGCCGTCTGGATGGTGTCCGTATTGATATTGCCGGGTTCACCAACCTGACGCATGACCATCTGGACTATCACCACAGCATGGAAGAGTACAAACAGGCCAAGCTGCGCCTGTTCAGTTGGCCTGGTCTGCGTAGCGCCGTCGTGAACGCTGACGATGAAACGGGCCGTGAATTGATGCAGGCCGGTCTGGCTGCCCGTGTGATTTCCTACTCCATGAGCCAGCCCGAGGTAGATTTGCTGGCTCAGGACGTGCATACCGGTGCCGACGGCCAGGTATTCAATCTGGTGACCGCTCACGGCACCGCACAAATTTTGACCCACTTGCTGGGCGAGCATAACGTGGCCAACCTTCTGTTGGTGGCGGGTGTACTGCAAGAAGTGGGCTGGCCTGTGTCCAAGATCGCCCGCATCATGGACAAGCTGGAGTCCGTGCCTGGCCGTTTGCAAATTGTGACGCCCAAGAGCACCGCAGGTCGTCAGCCCTTGCCTTTGGTCGTGGTGGATTACGCTCATACTTCCGATGCACTGGAACGCGCCCTGCAAGCCTTGCGTGAAGTGGCCAGCGTACGTGGCGGCAAGCTGATTTGCGTATTTGGTTGCGGCGGTAACCGCGACACGGCCAAGCGCCCCATTATGGGTGAAGTGGCGGCCCGTCTGGCCGACAGCGTTCTGGTTACGACCGACAACCCACGTTTTGAAGATCCTGCCGAAATCATTCGTCAGATCGTGGCTGGTATGCCTGAAGCGCCGGCCGTGCAGATGGATCGGGCTCGCGCCATCCTGTCTTCGATCTGGGCTGCCAGCCCTGAAGATATTGTTTTGCTGGCCGGTAAGGGCCACGAAACCTATCAGGAAGTCCAGGGCGAGCGCTCTGTGTTTGACGATTCCGACTGGGCCAAAGCCTCCTTGCTGTGGTTGCGTGGCGTGCGTTTGAGCACCGATTCCCGCAGCCTGAGCAAAGGTGATGTGTTCCTGGCCCTGAGCGGCGAGCAGTTCGATGGTCATCGCTATCTGGAAAAAGCGAAAGAGCAGGGCGCTGTGGCGGCCCTCGTGGCTCAGCGTGATGCCGAAGTCGAACTGCCACAAATTGTGCTGGGCGATACGCGTCGTGCGCTGATGACCTTGGCGACCGAGTGGCGCTCGCGCTTTGACATCCCTGTCATCGGCGTGACCGGCAGCAATGGCAAGACCACGACCAAGGAAATGATTGCCGCGATCTTGCGCGCCTGGTTGGGCGAAGCAGAAAGCCTGGCAACTCGCGGTAATTTGAACAACGATCTGGGTGTACCCCTGTCCATCCTGCGTTTGAGCTCCGAGCACAAAGCCGCCGTTCTGGAAATGGGCATGAACCATCCCGGCGAAATCGCCGTGCTGGCGTCCATGGCTCGCCCCACGATCGCCCTGATCAATAACGCACAGCGTGAACACCAGGAGTTCATGCACAGTGTGGAAGCAGTGGCTCGTGAAAACGGTGCCGTGATTGACGCGCTGCCACAAGATGGCGCGCTGGTGATTCCTGATGATGATGCCTTCAGCGCCATGTGGGCTGAGCAGGCTGGTCAGCGTCCCGTATTGCGCTTTGGCCTGAGCGGTCAGGAAACGGTCTTTGCGGCCGATATGTTTGTCGAGCCAGCTCAAACCCGTTTTGTGTTGCATGTGGCAGGCCAGTCTGCTGCCCTGACCTTGAACAGCCCCGGTATCCACAACCTGCGCAATGCCTTGGCCGCTGCCGCTTGCGCACATGCCGCCGGTGCGCCGTTGAGCGCGATTGTGCAGGGTTTGGAAAGCTTCCGTCCTGTCACGGGCCGTATGCAGCCCAAGCAACTGTCTTCCGGTTACCAGTTGATTGACGACACCTACAACGCCAATCCGGATTCGGTACGTGCTGCCATTGATGTGCTCGCACAGCTGAAAGGCCGCAAGGTGCTGGTGCTGGGCAATATGGCCGAGATCGGTGATAACAGCTCCGAATTGCACGCTGAAGTGGGTGCCTACGCCAAAGAGCGTGGCATGGATGAATTGCTGACCTTGGGTGGCGATGCCAGCCATGCTGCCCAGGCTTTTGGTACGCGTGCGCATCAATTCGAGACTTTGGAAGACATGGTGGCTTATCTGCTGGCCCTGGAGCCATCCCATGTGTTGATCAAGGGTTCGCGCAGCGCCCGTATGGAGCGTGTGGTTGCCGCCCTGGAAAACCACTTCTCCCATAACGAAGGGGCCACTCATGCTTCTTGAACTGGCACGTTGGCTATCGGACGATCATATTCGCGCCTTTGGGGTGTTTGAGTACATCACCCTGCGTGCTATTTTGGCCAGCGCCACTGCGCTGGCAATTGGCTTGTTGGCAGGTCCCTGGGTGATTCGCAAGCTGACCGAACTGAAGATCGGTCAGGCTGTGCGCGCTTACGGCCCTGAA
This sequence comes from Alcaligenes sp. NLF5-7, assembly GCF_024266725.1. Lineage (NCBI taxonomy): Bacteria > Pseudomonadati > Pseudomonadota > Betaproteobacteria > Burkholderiales > Alcaligenaceae > Alcaligenes > Alcaligenes sp. NLF5-7. The sequence continues at coordinate 738,570 of NZ_CP100755.1, read as the reverse complement.
TCGCATTTGCAAAAGAATGGCACCCCCACCATGGGCGGTGTCCTGATCCTGATTTCTATCGGTATCAGTACCTTGTTGTGGGCAGACTGGACCAACCGTTTTGTGTGGGTCGTTCTGCTGGTGACTTTTGGTTTTGGCTGGATTGGTTGGGCAGACGACTACAAGAAAGTCGTCAATCGTGACCCCGAAGGCATGTCCTCGCGTCAGAAATTTTTCTGGCAAGCCTTGATCGGTATGGTTGCGGCCGTGTACCTGAGCTTTGCCGTTTCGGTGCCTGCCAATACCGAGCTGTGGCCCTTGTTCAAAGAGTGGGTCCTGAGCGGCTTCACCATGCCCCTGCCTGCGCAGGCTGACCTGATCGTGCCGTTCTTCAAGTCCGTCAGCTACCCGCTGGGTGTGCTGGGCTTTGTGGTGCTGACCTGGGCAGTGATTGTTGGCTCCAGCAACGCCGTCAACCTGACGGACGGCCTGGACGGTCTGGCCATCATGCCTACCGTGCTGGTGGGCGCTGCCTTGGGTATTTTTGCCTACGTGGTTGGCCGGGTCGACTACTCCAAATATCTCTTGTTCCCCTATATTCCCGGCGCGGGCGAGTTGATGGTGATCTGTGCAGCCATTGCCGGTGCGGGTCTGGCCTTTTTGTGGTTCAACGCCTATCCCGCCCAAGTGTTCATGGGTGATGTGGGTGCGCTGGCCCTGGGCGGTGCGCTGGGCACGATCGCGGTGATCGTTCGCCAGGAAATCGTGCTGTTCATTATGGGTGGCGTGTTTGTGGTGGAAACCTTGTCGGTGATGCTGCAGGTGACCTGGTTCAAGTACACCAAGAAACGCTACGGGCAGGGCAGACGAATGTTCCGCATGGCGCCGCTGCACCATCACTTTGAAGTTGGCGGCTGGAAAGAAACACAGGTGGTGGTTCGCTTCTGGATCATCACCATGATGCTGGTCATGGTTGGTCTGTCTACATTGAAATTGCGATGAATGCTCTGAGTTTTCCTTCGATCCGTAAAGACGGCCTCATGCTTATCCTTGGGTTAGGCGAGACAGGCTTTGCTGCGGCTCGCTGGTCTTTGGCCCAGGGGGCCAGCATTCGTTTGGCGGATACACGCGAGAACGTGCAGGGTCTGGACAAGCTTCAGGCCCTGAGCAGTTCGGCTCTGGATACGCGTCTGGGGCAAAATGCCCTGCAGGCCGATAGCCTGAACGACGTGCATACCCTGGTGATCAGCCCCGGCTTGTCGCCTCTGGAGCCTGCTCTGGCCGGCTTTTTAAGCCAGGCACGAGATCGTGGAATCGAAGTCATTGGCGAGATCGAGCTATTTGCCCGTGCCTTGAAAGACTTGGCTGATCAAGGCCATGAAAGCCGTGTGGTGGCCATTACCGGCACCAATGGCAAGACTACCGTCACGGCCATGACGCGCCACTTGCTGGAGCAGGCAGGTGTTTCTGCACTGGCCGTGGGCAATATCAGCCCTGCTGCGCTGACCGCCCTGTGCGACGCTCTGGAAAACAATGCCTTGCCTCAGGTCTGGGTTCTGGAGTTGTCCAGCTTCCAGTTGGACAGCACCTTTAGCTTGCAGGCAGATGCTGGCGTTGTACTGAATATCTCCCAGGACCATCTGGACTGGCATGGCGGCATGGACGCTTACGTCGAGTCCAAGCAGCGCATGTACAGCATGTGTGATGTGGCCTTGGTCAATCGTGATGATCCAGCCGTTATGGCCATGATTCCCGATGCCAGCCAGGAGTCGGTGCGCAGCTTCGGTTTGGACCAGCCCGCTTTGCTGGGCGATATGGGCTTGCTGACGGATGGCGGTATGCAGTGGTTGGTGACCAATGAGCCTACCGATTTTGAGCTGCCGGCAACAGGCCTGAAAAAACGTAATGCACCGGCTGAGCCTGCCGTGCGCGGTAAAGGTGGCTTGAAACGCCTGATGCCGGTTGAGGCTTTGCAGATCAAGGGGCGTCACAACGCCTTGAATGCCCAAGCAGCCATGTTGCTGGCTCGTTGTCTGGGTCTGGGTTGGGCTGAGTTGCTCAATGGTCTGCGCACCTATCAAGGGGAGCCGCACCGAGTCGAACTGGTGCGTGTGCTGGACGGTGTTCAATATCTGGATGACAGCAAAGGTACTAATGTCGGCGCGACTGTTGCCGCCTTGCGCGGTTTTGATCAGCGTGTCTGGCTGATTGCCGGTGGTTTGGGCAAAGGCCAGGATTTTGAGCCGCTGGCCGTTGCGGCTGCCTCGAATGTGGCCGAAGTATTCTTGATTGGGCAGGACGCCAAGCTGATTGCCTCTGTTCTGGACGCTCATGATGTCCGTCATCGTTTCTGCGAGGGTCTGGAAGCTGCTGTGCACGCTGCTGCCGAGCAGGCGCGTTCGGGCGATGTGGTCTTGCTGTCTCCGGCCTGCGCCAGCATGGATATGTTCAAAAGCTATCACCATCGCGGCATGTGTTTTGTCGCCGCCGTGACCGAGATGGCACTGGATAGAGGAGAGCCGGCATGAGTCTGTTTGCTGAGCTGACCTCGGGTGTCAATGCCGTACGCCCCGGACGCACGGCATTGCCTGCGTTTGATCGCCCCTTGCTGGCCGCCACACTGATGCTGACCCTGTTTGGTTTGCTGATGGTGTATTCGGCCTCGATCGCTTTGGCAGACGGACCGCGCTATGAAAGCTACGGTCGTTACTACTTTGTAATTCGCCACGCCTTGTTCATTGTGGTGGGTGTGGTGCTGGCCATGTTTACTGCTACCGTGCCGCTGCGTGTGTGGCAGAAGTTGGCCGTGCCTCTGTTTGCTCTGGCTATTTTCTTGCTGCTGGTGGTGCTGGTTCCCGGCATTGGCCGTGAAGTAAACGGTGCACGCCGCTGGTTGCCTTTGGGCATCATCAACTTCCAGCCTTCGGAGCTGATGAAAGTAGCCATGGTTCTGTATGCCGCTGATTACACCGTGCGCAAGCAGCAGCACCTGCATACCTTTATTCGAGGTTTCCTGCCTATGGCGGTGGCCCTGGGTCTGGTTGGTGTGTTGCTGTTGATGGAGCCTGACTTGGGCGCCTTCATGGTCATCGTGGCCATTGCGGTGGGCATTTTGTTCATTGGCGGAATTAACGGCAAGTTGTTCTCTGCCTTGCTGGGCATTATGGTCAGCAGCTTCCTTTTGCTGATCTGGCTCTCACCGTGGCGTCGTGAACGTTTGTTCGTGTATCTGGACCCCTGGAATCCTGACAATGCTTATGGCAGTGCCTATCAGTTGTCGCACTCGCTGATTGCTTTGGGCCGAGGCGAATGGTTTGGCGTGGGTCTGGGTTCCAGCGTGGAAAAACTGCATTACCTGCCTGAAGCCCATACCGACTTCATCGTCGCGGTAATTGGCGAAGAGCTGGGCTTTGTTGGCGTGGCCGCTCTAGTCCTGACCTTTGGCTTTGTCGTATGGCGCAGCTTCAATATTGGTCGTCAGGCCTGCGCCATGGATCGCTTGTTCAGCGGTGTCGTCGCTCAAGGTGTGGCGCTGTGGTTTGGCGTGCAGGCTTTTATCAATATTGGTGTGGTGCTGGGTTTGTTGCCTACCAAGGGTCTGACCTTGCCTTTGGTCAGTTACGGTGGTTCGGGCATTGTGATGAATCTGGTGGCTTTTGCCTTGTTGCTGCGGGTGGATTTTGAGAATCGGCAAATGATGCGAGGTAAGCGCACATGAGCACTCCAACCATCCTGATCATGGCAGGCGGTACAGGCGGGCACATCATGCCCGGGCTGGCCGTGGCTGAAGCCATGCAGCAACGCGGCTGGCAAGTGTTGTGGCTGGGTCATCCCGAGCGCATGGAAGGTAGCTTGGTCCCACAGCATGGGATTAAAATGCTGCCTCTGCGATTTTCCGGACTACGAGGCAAAGGCGTGAAGGCATTGCTCTCCTTACCCTTTACTTTGATCCGTGCCTGCTGGCAGGCGCATCGCTGCCTGCAGGAAGCCAAGCCGGATGTGGTACTGGGTATGGGCGGCTACGTGGCTTTCCCCGGTGGCCTGATGTCTTTTGTGTCGCGCTGCCCGCTGGTAGTGCATGAGCAAAATGCGGTGGCCGGTACGGCGAATCGCTACCTGGCCAAAATGGCGACCAGTGTGTTGACCGGCTTCCCCGGTGCCTTGCCTGGTGCAGTAACTGTGGGCAACCCGGTGCGCGATGCTTTCGTAGGCCAGGGTTCGGCTGCCGAGCGTTATGCCAAACGCAGCGGACCGCTACGCATTCTGGTGGTGGGCGGCAGCCTGGGGGCTGCAGCGCTGAACAAAGTGGTGCCTGAGGCCATGGCGCTGATCCCTGCCGAGCAGCGCCCGCATGTAACCCATCAGTCCGGCCAGCAGCATCTGGAAAGCTTGCAGAAAAGCTACGCGGACAATCAGGTGCAGGCCGACTGCAAGGCCTTTATTGGCGATATGGCGCAGGCCATGAAAGAGGCCGATGTGCTGATTTGCCGCGCCGGTGCCATGACGGTAGCTGAAGTGGCTGCAATCGGCGTAGCAGCTCTGTTCGTGCCGCTGCCACATGCGATTGACGATCACCAGACAGCCAACGCCCGCTACCTGAGCGAATGCTCGGGTGCGTGGCTCAAGAAACAATCGGAGTTGACGGCTCAGTGGCTTGCGCAATGGTTGCAAGGACTGAACCGTGAAGAGCTAAGTCGTGTGGCCAGCCACGCGCAAGAACATGCACAGTTGAATGCCACGCAGCAGATTGCCGAAGCATGTCAGCAGGCGGCAAGGAGGGTGGGATGAAACACCGCATTCAACATATTCATTTTGTAGGGATTGGCGGCTCGGGCATGAGCGGCATTGCCGAAGTCATGCTGAACCTGGGCTTTGCCATCAGTGGCTCGGATATTCAGGAAACGGCGGTGACTCGTCGCCTGGAGCAGCTGGGTGCTCGTATCGTGATCGGCCATAAAGCCGAAAACGTCGCTGGCATGGGCGCGATCGTCACCTCCACCGCCATTGCGGGTGACAACCCCGAAGTGCTGGCCGCGCGTGCCGCCCGCATTCCGGTGGTGCCACGTGCCCTGATGCTGGCCGAGCTGATGCGCTTGAAGCGCGGCATTGCCGTGGCTGGTACGCATGGCAAGACCACCACCACCAGCCTGGTAGCCAGCCTGCTGGGCGCGGCTGATCTGGACCCCACCTTTGTGATCGGTGGTCGCCTGAATTCGGCCGGTGCCAATGCTCGCTTGGGGCAGGGCGATTACATCGTGGTGGAAGCGGATGAGTCCGATGCTTCTTTCCTGAACCTGTTGCCGGTGATGGCCATCATCACCAATATCGACGTCGACCATATGGACACCTATGGCCATGACGTTGCCCGACTGAAAAGCGCCTTCATCGACTTCACGCACCGCCTGCCGTTCTACGGCAGCGCCATCGTGTGCAACGACGATGCGAATGTGCGCGAAATCATTCCTTTTGTATCGCGTCCTGTCACGACTTACGGCATTGATACCGATGCCCAGGTCCGCGCGATCAACATCGAAAGCCGTGGCACCACCATGTGTTTTGATGTGCAGCGCAAAGGGGCCACAGGCGATCTTCCCCTGCTGTCCGTGTGCCTGAATCTGCCCGGAAAGCACAATGTACTCAATGCCTTGGCTGCCATTGCGGTTGCCACTGAGCTGGGTGTCAGTGACGAGGTCATTGCCCGTGGTCTGAAAGAGTTCACCGGCGTGGGGCGTCGCTTCTCCATGGTGGGTGACTTCCCGGTTTCCCAGGCGCAGGGTGGTGGCACGTTTACTGTTGTTGACGATTATGGTCACCATCCTGTCGAAATGGCTGCTACCTTGGCGGCCGCACGTGGTGCTTGGCCTGATCGCCGCATCGTGCTGGCATTCCAGCCGCACCGCTACACACGCACCCGTGATTGCTTTGAAGATTTCGTGCAGGTACTTAGCCAGGCCGATGCGGTCCTCCTTGGAGAGGTCTATCCCGCCGGTGAGGCTCCCCTTGTGGCCGCCGATGGCCGAGCCTTGAGTCGCGCAGTGCGTGTGCTCGGCAAGGTCGAACCCATTTTCGTGGCCGAAATCAGCGATATGGCACAAGCCGTTCTGGACTTTGTCCGTGACGGCGATGTGGTGTTGGTAATGGGTGCAGGGTCCATCAGCCGGATTCCTGCTCAATTGGGAGAAATGGCATGACAGCGGATTTTGGTCGGGTCGGCGTGTTGTACGGCGGCAAGTCCGCCGAACGTGAAGTGTCCTTGATGTCTGGCGCAGGCGTGCATGAAGCGCTGTGCAGCATGGGCGTGGATGCGCATTTGTTCGATATGGGCGAGAAAGGACTGACCGAACTGGCTCAGGCCGGTTTTGACCGCGTGTTTATTGCTTTGCATGGTCGTTACGGCGAAGACGGCACCTTGCAGGGTGCTTTGGAGTGGATGGGCATTCCTTACACCGGCAGCGGTGTGATGGCCTCCGGCCTGGCCATGGACAAGATCATGACCAAGCACATCTGGCAGCACCTGGGTTTGCCCACTCCCGGTTTTGCGCAGCTGGATCATGTCAGCCAGGTTGCCGCTGCGGTTGAACGTCTGGGTGTGCCCCTGATCATGAAGCCGCCCCATGAAGGTTCCACCGTGGGGGTGGTGCGTGTGGACCGCGCCGAGGAGGCTGTTGCCGCCTTTGAAACCGCCATGCATTACGACACCGTCGTGCTGGCTGAGCAATTCATTCGTGGTCGCGAATTGACTGTACCCATCATCGGCGTTGGCGCCCAGGCACGTGCCTTGCCCGTGATCGATATTGTGGCCCCACAAGGCAATTACGACTTCGAACACAAGTATTACTCGGACGAAACCCAGTACTTCTGTCCTGCAGATCTGTCGCCCGAATTGACGGCACATATCCAGGACCTTTCCGTCCGTGCGTTCAATGCACTGGGCTGCGAAGGCTGGGGCCGTGCCGATTTCATGCTGGACGGGCAAAACCGCCCCTGGCTGCTGGAGATGAATACCTCTCCGGGCATGACCAGCCACTCTTTGGTGCCCATGGCAGCCAAAGCAGAGGGCACCAGCTACGCCCAGTTGTGCGTGAACATTTTGGCAACGGCGCGCTGCAAGGTGCAGGCCATTGCTCGCAGCCTATAGAACGGGGAGCCTGACTCATGTTTTCCGATGCACGTCTGACCAACCTGATCGCCAATACGCTGGCTTTGCTAGCGGTATCGGCATTGGTGATCAGTGTTGTGGTTTGGGCTGTGCGTCGTCCGTACTTCAATATCGAACGCATTCAGATCGAGTCCTCGCAAGGCGAACGTCTGGCCTATGTGACTCCTGAAGGGGTGAAAGCCACGATTGCCGGTCGCCTGCAAGGCAACTTCTTCACAGTAGATCTGGACAAGTCCCGCGCTCTGATTGAAACGGCTCCTTGGGTACGTCGCGCGCAGATCCGCCGCGTTTGGCCCAATAGCTTGTCGGTACGGATTGAAGAACAGCAGCCGCTGGCCTATTGGAACGAAGACGAAATGATCAACACCTGGGGTGAATCATTTTCGGCCAATAAAGCCGTGGTGCCTGATGATGTGGATTTACCCCAGCTAAGCGGTCCTCCGAATTCGGAGCGTCTGGTGGTGCAACGGTATGCCGAGTTGGCACGCTGGTTTGGGCCGCTGGATGTACAGGTCAGTGAAGTGACGCTGAGCCCGCGCTACGCCTGGGATGTAGTGTTGTCCAACGGCATGCAGCTAAGCCTGGGGCGTGACCCGGCTGCTGATATTGCCGACCCGCACGGTCGTAAAGGTGCATTGCCCTTTGCGGTACGTGTTGAACGATTTGTGCAGGCTTGGCCTGCCTTGATGCAACGGCTTGGCGACCGTGCTTTGCAAAGTGCCGACTTACGTTACCCGAATGGCTTTGCGATAACGCTGGCTCCGGTTTCATCTACCCCTGTGAAGTAAAGAACATATGACTCGTGACATCAAAGACCTGATCGTTGCATTGGACATCGGCACCAGCAAAGTGGTTGCGGTGGTGGCCGAAGTGCTGCCGGAAGGCCGGTTTGAAGTGCTTGGTCTGGGACAGCATGAATCCCAGGGCATGCGCAAAGGGGTGGTCGTCAATATCGAGACGACAGTCAATTCTATCCAGCGCGCTTTGGAAGAGGCGGAGTTGATGGCCGATTGCAAGATCCGTGAGGTCTACACCGGAATTGCAGGCAGCCACATCACCAGCTTTAACTCCAGCGGCATGGTGGCGGTCAAAGACAAGGAAGTCACGGCGACCGATGTGGCACGCGTGATTGAAACGGCCAAGGCCGTGAATATCCCCACCGACCAGCAAGTGCTGCACGTGCTCACGCAGGAGTTCATCGTGGATTCGCAAGAAGATATTCGCGAACCCATAGGCATGAGCGGTCTGCGTCTGGAAGTGCGGGTACACATTGTGACCGGTGCCGTCAGCGCAGCGCAGAACATCGTCAAGTGTGTGCGTCGTTGTGGTCTGGAAGTACAGGACCTGATTTTGCAGCCTTTGGCCTCCAGCCTGTCTTGCCTGACGGCGGACGAGAAAGAGCTGGGCGTGGTGCTGGTAGACATTGGTGGCGGTACAACCGATATCGCCATCTACACCGGCGGTGCGATTCGTCATACCGACGTGATCCCGATCGCGGGCGACCAGATCACCAGCGACATTGCCGCCATGTTGCGCACCCCTACGCCGGATGCGGAAGAGATCAAGCTGCGTTTTGGTGTGGCCAAGCAATCGCTGGCCCATCCGGAAGAAATGATTGAAGTGCCCGGTCTGGGTGATCGTCCCAACCGCCAGGTCAAGCGCCAGGCCCTGGGTGCCGTGATCGAGCCGCGTGTGGAGGAGTTGTTCACCTTTGTGCAGCAAAGCCTGCGCGAATCGGGCTACGAAGACTTGCTGTCCTCTGGCGTGGTGCTGACTGGTGGTACGGCCATGTTGCCGGGCATCGTGGAGCTGGCCGAGGACGTGTTCCTGAAACCTGTGCGTATCGCGGTGCCCAGCTACGAAGGCAGCCTGGCTGATGTGATGCGCAACCCCCGTTTTTCGACCGTGATGGGTCTGTTGACCGAAGCTCGCCTGCAAAGCGCTCGTGGCCGCAAAGTGGCCCAGCAAAAAGGCAGTGTGAAAGGGCTGATGGCACGCATGAAGGAATGGTTCATGAATTAAGGGCGTTGCAAGACGCTCAGGTCGGGCAGCCTGAAAGGGCTGTCCAGGAGGCAGTTCAAACCGGGTGCGAACCCTTTGGTTGGCAGATGTTTTGAGCTGATTCCAAATTTCAGTTGTATCGGGGAAGTACGTAGAAACTTGACTAATTAAGTGTTTGAGTGGGAGTCAATCATGATGAACTTTGAAATGTTAGATACCAGCGGTAGCGGCACGGTCATCAAGGTCGTGGGCGTGGGCGGCGCAGGCGGTAACGCTGTGACGCATATGATCAACTCTGGTGTTCAGGGCGTTGATTTCATTTGCGCCAATACCGACTCGCAGGCGCTGGCCAGTAGCGAGGCACCTATTCAGATTCGTCTGGGCCGCAGCGGCTTGGGCGCCGGTGCCAAGCCTGATCAAGGTCGTGCAGCAGCGGAAACCGCTCGCGAAGAAATTCGCGCAGCATTGAACGGCGCCCATATGGTGTTTATTACAGCCGGTATGGGCGGTGGCACCGGTACGGGTGCCAGCCCCGTTGTGGCCGAAGTGGCCAAGGAATTGGGCATTTTGACCGTGGGTGTCGTCACCAAACCTTTCTCCTTTGAAGGCAATCGCCGTCTGCGCATGGCCGAGGAAGGGATCGAGGAACTGAGCAAGCACGTTCACTCCCTGATCGTTGTATTGAATGAAAACCTGTACGACTTGATGGATGAGGACGCAACACAGTCCGATTGCTTCAAGGCAGCTGACGATGTCTTGCACAATGCCTGCGCCGGTATTGCCGAGATCATCAATGTTGAAGGTAACGTGAACGTCGACTTCGAAGACGTGAAAACCATCATGGGCGAGCAAGGCCAGGCCATGATGGGTACCGCTGTGGCTTCCGGCTCGAACCGCGCTCGTGAAGCGGCTGAGCGCGCCATCGCTTGCCCATTGCTGGAAGGTGTGGACCTGCACGGTGCCCGCGGCATGCTGGTGAACATCACCTCTTCGTCGTCCCTGAAGATGCGCGAAACGCGCGAAATCATGGACACCATCCGTGGCTACGCAGCAGAAGACGCAACCGTTATCTTCGGTACGGCTTACGATGAGTCCATGGGCGACAGCCTGCGTGTGACTGTTGTTGCTACTGGCCTGGGTCGCAAGCAAGCGCGCCCACAGTTGGTACAAAACAACGAAGAAGTGTTACGTACAGGTACGGACAACATGCCTGTCATCGGTGCGGATTACGCCAACGCCGACGTGCCTGCCGTCATCCGCAATCCACGCAGCCAGGCTTCGGCCCAGGTGCGTGCGCTGGAGACTGCTGGCATGGATCACTTCGACATTCCGGCGTTCTTGCGCAAGCAGGCTGATTAAAAATCAGGTTCGGCGATTACCCGAGTCGCCAATTTGATTTCTCCCACGACTCCCCCTGGGCGTTCGCGCTCAGGGGGCGTAAGTGCTTTGTTGTGTCGGGGTGTTTGACGCTTGACAATTGCTTATGTTTTTAGAAAGCGTATAGTGGATAACCCGTATTACGGTTACAATAGTCTTTGCGAACAACACTTTACAAATACAAGAACAGCCATGCTTCGTCAGCGCACCATCAAGAATGTCATCAGTACCAAAGGAGTCGGCTTGCACTCTGGCCGTCGTGTCGAACTGACACTGCGCCCTGCTGCGCCTGACACGGGTATTGTGTTTCACCGTATCGATCTGCCCGAAATCGTGGATTTGCCCGCACAGGCAGACAAGGTCGGTGGTACGCGTATGGCTTCGGTGCTAATCAAGGATAATGTTCGGGTTTCAACCGTCGAGCATTTGATGTCGGCCATCGCTGGCCTGGGCATTGATAATCTGCACGTGGACCTGACGGCTGAAGAAGTGCCCATCATGGATGGCAGCGCCGGCACATTTGTGTATTTGTTGCGTTCGGCGGGCTTGCAGGAGCAAGAAGCCGCCAAGAAGTTTTTGCGTGTCCTCAAACCCATCGAAGTCTCTGAAGGCGAGGGGAAGGACATCAAGTGGGCCCGTCTGGAGCCCTACGAAGGCTTTGCCCTTCAGTTTTCTATCGATTTTCACCACCCGGCCATTGATGCAACGGCCAATTTTGCCGAGGTGGATTTTGCGCATGACTCGTACGTGAAGACTATTTCACGTGCGCGCACCTTCGGGTTCGCCAGCGAAGTGGAAGCTTTGCGTGCGGCCGGTCTGGCCCGTGGCGGCAGTTTGGATAATGCCATCGTCATGGACGAGTACCGTGTCCTGAACAGCGACGGTCTGCGTTACGAGGACGAGTTCGTCAAGCACAAGATTCTGGATGCTATTGGTGACTTGTACCTGATTGGCCACCCCCTGATTGCACGCTATGTGGCGTGCAAATCCGGCCATGGTTTGAATAACCAGCTGGCGCGTGCCTTGCTGGCCGCCCAGGATAGCTGGGAACTGGTGACTTTCGAGTCGGCTGCCAGTGCACCCCACGCTTTTTCCAGCGAGTGGAAATTCGCTTGATACTTGTTTAGGGTCCCGCTCCTGGTGCTTTGCTTAGCCGCGATGATGACGCAACAAGCGTTCGATGGCTTGCGCCAAGGGACCTTGCGGCAATGAGTCATGCAGCTTTTCAAATGATTCCAAGGCCCGTTCGTCCAGGACTTGTACCTGGCGCGCGGGCTTTTCTGTCACAGCTGCAAACAAATGGGCTTGCACGTGCACCAGCGCCTCGCTAATGTTCCAGCCAGTGGCATTCATCTGCCGTGTGACAGTGGGCAACAGCTGACGCAGCTTGGCCGCATGTGCGGCGCTGGGAACTGCCAGCGTCAATTGCTGTCTGTCTATACGGGCTACTTTACAAGCCTTGCCCAAAGCAGGTGGCAAGGCTTTGCTTACATGGGTCTGCGCCGCCATCAGCTGCCGGGCCATTTCCAGTACCTGGGAACCTTGCTGGTCGCTGGCCAGCCAACCCAAAGCGTGGCTTTGCCCGCTACTGCGTTTTGGCGCGGATGAGGAAAAAGGAGGCTTCCAGGTCATGTTCGAGGTTATACGATAGTGGATCAACATAAAGACTATACGTCCTTAGATGCCAAAGCCAAAGGGGTGCGCCGTACGGTGATCGCCCTGGTGGCTCTGGTATCGCTGGGCGTTTCCGCAGCGGCGGGAGCTCTGGTGCAGTCGCACTGGGGTGAACGCGGTGGCGTGTCGCTGGACGCGGATATGGCCCAGAGCCAGGCCGCTGCCATGCAGGACAACGTGACCCGCCTGGCCGAAAAAGTCGGCGGTTTGCAGGCCAAACTGATCGAGATGGACGGTGTCAGCAAGCGCGTGGCCAAGGCGGCCGGCATTGAGTACACCGATCCGGAGCTGGCCGGTGCCATGCCCGTGCAGGATCTGGCCGTCATGGACAGCATGGATGGAGCCGATCTGGTCTGGAACGCCGACCGTCTGGGCGAGCAGCTGGATAATCTGGCCAAACAGATGTCCGAGCAACAGGACTGGTTTCAGATGCTGGATTCCGTGCTGACCGAGCGTACCGGCAACGAAGCCCGTCTGCCCAATTACCGTCCGGTGGATTATGACGAGGTAGCTTCTTCCTTTGGCTGGCGTCGTCACCCGATTTCGGGCCGTCATGCCTTGCACGAAGGCCTGGACTTTCCAGCACCCAAGGGGACGCCTATCTATGCCGCATCCGGTGGGGTGGTGTCGGAAGCCCGCTATATGACCGGCTACGGCAAGCTGGTGGAAATCAATCATGGCAATGGCATGAGCACGCGATACGCCCATGCGTCATCAATCGTTGTTAAATTAGGCGACGTAGTAGAAAAAGGGCAGTTGATCGCCCGTGTCGGATCTACCGGGCAGTCCACAGGTTCGCACCTGCACTTTGAAGTGCGCATGGCCGGACATGCTCTGGATCCCAAGCTTTTTCTGCCGGCGCGTGAGTATGTAGAACAGCAGATCGCGCAATTGGATTCGGACAAGTAGTTCCGTCTTGCAGCATGTGCGTTAAACTGATTGTTTGCTTGCGCATCCCTTTTAACCAGAGATAGGCTCGAGGCACAGATTCAAGCCCTTGCGGCCTCGCCTACATTGACGACACAAGAATGGTTTCATTGCTGAAAAAGCTTATTGGCAGTCGTAACGACCGACTGCTCAAACAGTACCGTAAGCAGGTCGCCCAGATTAATGCTCTTGAGCCTACTATTCAGGGCCTGAGCGACGAGGCCTTGGCAGCCAAGACGCAGGAGCTGCGCCAACGTGTTCAGGATGGCGCCTCGCTTAACTCGCTCCTGCCCGAGGCTTTTGCTGTAGTGCGCGAGGCGGGTGTCCGTGTATTTGGCATGCGCCACTTTGACGTGCAGATGCTCGGTGCGATTGCCTTGCACAACGGCAAGATTTCCGAAATGCGTACGGGTGAGGGTAAAACCCTGACCGCGACTTTGGCCGTGTACCTGAATGCACTGTCCGGCAAAGGCGTGCACGTGGTGACCGTCAATGATTACCTGGCTCGACGCGATGCGAACTGGATGGGGCGTCTGTACAACTTCCTGGGTCTGAGCGTGGGCGTCGTAGTTCCCCAGCAAGACAATGCCGAGAAGATTGCCGCCTACCAGGCTGACATTACCTACGGTACCAACAACGAATTTGGTTTTGACTACCTGCGCGACAATATGGAATACCGCGCCGAGGATCGCCGCCAGCGCGGTTTGTCCTACGCGATTGTCGACGAAGTTGACTCCATCCTGATCGACGAAGCCCGTACACCGCTGATCATCTCCGGCCAGGCCGAAGACAATACCGAGCTGTACGTGCGCATGAACGTGGTTCCGCCCATGCTGACCCGCATGACGCAAGAGCCTCGTCCACACGAGCCCGAGCCCGAAGGCGACTTCTGGGTCGATGAAAAGGGCCAGCAGGTTCATATTTCCGAAGCCGGTCACGAACGTGCCGAGCAGATCCTGACCGAAATCGGTTTGCTTCCCGAAGGCGAGTCGCTGTACGAACCGCGCCACATTTCCCTGATGCACCACCTGATGGTCGCTCTGCGCGCCCACAACCTGTTCTTCCGCGACCAGCAATACGTGGTCCAGGACGGCGAAGTGGTGATTGTGGACGAATTTACTGGCCGTTTGATGGCTGGTCGCCGCTGGTCGGATGGCTTGCACCAGGCTGTGGAAGCCAAGGAAGGCGTTCGCATCCAGAACGAAAACCAGACGCTGGCTTCGATTACTTTCCAGAACTACTTCCGTATGTACGACAAGCTGTCGGGCATGACGGGTACGGCCGATACCGAAGCCTACGAGTTCCAGGAAATCTATAGTCTTGAAACCGTCATCATTCCACCGAATCGTCCGCTGGCCCGTAAGGACCAAAACGACCAGGTCTTCAAAACCGATGACGAGAAGTTCAATGCCATTCTGAAAGACATTCAGGACTGCCACGAACGTGGTCAGCCTGTACTGGTGGGTACCACCAGCATTGAAAACTCCGAGCTGATCTCCACACGCCTGAATGCCGCTGGCGTCAAGCACGAGGTGCTGAACGCCAAGCAACACGCCCGTGAAGCCGACATCGTGGCTGAAGCTGGTATGCCCGGTCACGTGACCATCGCCACCAATATGGCCGGTCGTGGTACGGACATTGTCTTGGGTGGCAGCATCGAACGTGCAATTTCTCAGGTGCGTGAAGACGAGTCCCTGAGTGCCGAGCAAAAAGAAGCCAAGATCCAGGCTATTCGTGCTGCTTGGGAACCGCTGAACCAGCAGGTCAAACAGGCTGGTGGTTTGCGCATTATTGGTACCGAGCGTCACGAATCCCGCCGTATTGACAACCAGCTGCGTGGTCGTGCCGGTCGCCAGGGTGACCCAGGTTCCTCGCGTTTCTACCTGTCGCTGGAAGATTCGCTGATGCGCATCTTCGCCGGTGATCGTGTGCGCGCCATCATGGAGCGTCTGCGTTTGCCGGAAGGCGAGCCTATCGAAGCCCGCATGGTGACTCGTTCCATCGAATCCGCTCAGCGCAAGGTCGAGGCACGCAACTTCGATATTCGTAAACAGCTGCTGCAGTATGACGACGTGGCCAACGATCAGCGCAAGGTGATCTACGCCCAGCGTAATGAAGTGCTGGAGTCGGCTGATATTTCCGACACCATCAGCAGCCTGCGCGAAGCCGCCGTTAGCCGTCTGTTCCGTGAATACGTGCCGCAAGACACCATGGAAGAGCAATGGGATATCCCTGGCCTGACCACCGCTTTGCAAAGCACCTTCCAGATTGAGCTGCCTTTGGCTGAAATGCTGGAGAAAGAATCCAATCTGACCGACGATGACTTGCATGATCGCGTTATCGAAGAATCCCAGCGTCTGCTGCAAGCCAAGATTGATCTGGTGGGGCAGCCTAACTGGGGCAACTTCGAGCGCTCCGTGCTCTTGCAGTCCATTGATACGCAATGGCGTGGCCATTTGCAGGCCCTGGATCACCTGCGTCAGGGGATTCATCTGCGCGGTTATGCCCAGAAAGACCCCAAACAGGAATACAAGCGCGAAGCGTTCGAGCTGTTCTCCGACATGCTGGACCGTGTGCGTGATGAAGTGGTCAAAGTGCTGATGACCGTGCGTATTCAGACTCCGGAGCAGGTCGAGGAAGCCGCGGTTGAGGTTCCTGCCAACTCCAATGTCCGTTTCCATCATTCGGACTACGATGCTGCCTTGAGCGGTGAAGATCCTGGTCTGGACGAAGCGGCCAAGGGCGAAGTGCCACGTGTGGGCCGTAACGATCCTTGCCCATGCGGCAGCGGCAAGAAATACAAGCAGTGCCATGGCCGCTTGAATTGATTCTGACTCAAGCTGCCCAGCCTGCAGGCTGCGAGATCAAACCCCATGAGCCCCTGGCGCATGGGGTTTTTTCTTGGATGCCAGCTTTGTTGCTGCGAACTGATCTGTGAATGGTTATATCCCGCTCATGCAGGGCCGTTTTTCCCTGTAAGCTACGGGACGCAGCTTGGTGCTACCGGCTGCGGCTGATCGTTTCTTCTGTGTGTTTTTCTATGACAACATCTCCCTTATTACATCGTGTTGCCCTGATCGGGGCGGGCGAAGTCGCGCGTTTTTATGGTGCTGCCTTGAAGTCGGCTGGTGTGCAGGTGCCGTTTATCCTGGTGCGCCGGGAAAGTGCCGCAGCCAGCGAACTGGCGCAGCAATTGGGAGCGAAACTGTGTTTGCAGGCGGATACGGATTGGCGGAGTCTTGACGGCGTGTTGTCGGCAGTGACGGGAACAAAGGCATACATAGTGGCCAAGGCCGTCATGCCGCATTTGTCTGTGAGAGCGCTGTACATGGATTTGTGTACGGCCGAGCCCCAGGACATGGAGAGCATGGACGTTTTGGCGCAAGAGCACGGAATCGAGCTGGCTGACCTGGCGATTATGGGCTCTGTGCCCTCTACAGGCGCTCAGACGGCCTTGTTGGCGGCAGGGCAAGGGTCAGGCAGGGCTGCGGCGTTTTGGCAGGCTCAGGGCGCTTCTGTGCGTATCTTGCCGGGACAGGCGGGGGATGCAATGCGCTTGAAGCTGCTGCGCAGTTTGATGACCAAGGGGCTGGAGGCCTTGGGAATTGAAAATTTGATGCTGGCCGAGCGCATGGGTTTGCGGGCCGAGCTGTATGAAGTCCTGGAGGATTTGAATCAGCGGGGCTTGCAGGACTTCATGGAGTCCTGCCTGCGCAGCCATCTGGTGCACGGCGTGCGCCGCCGTGACGAGGTTCTGCAAGTGCGTCGTCAGCTGGAGTTGGCAGGCATTGCGCCGCGAGTGACCAATGGCGTACTGGATTTTTTTGAGCACACGGCGCAGACCGAGTCTTTGCAAAGAGCTCAGGCCGTGGGGACACAGGAAAGTCTGGAGGTGTTCTTGGAAGAGGCCCGACAGTCGTCCTCACGATCTTAGTTGTTTGGAAGGCTGATTTTGATCTATTCCTTGTGATGATTAAAAAAAACCGGCCAGGAGCCGGTTTTTTTAATCATGCCTGCAGGTGATTTACAGCAAGAACACCGTCGCCAGTCCCAGGAACAGCAAGAAACCCAGTGAGTCCGTCGCAAAGGTCAGCAATACCGAGGAGCCCACAGCAGGGTCATTGCCAAAGCGATCACGCAGAATCGGGATCATCACGCCCAGCGCTGCGCCAATCAACATATTGCCGATCATGGCGGCCATCATCACGGCAGCAATGGCGATCGAGCCGGAGATAAACCAGGCAAAGAATGCCGTTACCGCGCTGCCACAGACACCAACCAGAAAGGTCACCAGCAGTTCGCGCTTGATCAATGGCAGGACGTTGGAACCTGTGACTCGGCCGGTGGCAATGGCACGAATGATCATGGTCATGGTCTGGTTGCCGGAGTTGCCACCAATACCGGCCACAATCGACATCAGGAAAGCCAGGATCACGATGTGGCTGACGGTATCCTCAAAGCGCGAGGCAATGAAGGAAGCCGTTGCCGCTGTACAGAGGTTGATCAGCAGCCAGGGAGCCCGGTTGCGGATAGCCGTACGGATGGGCGAGAAAATATCGTCCTCTTGCAGACCGGCACGAGACAGGGCCTGTTCTTCCGAGTCCTCTTGCAGCACGTCCACTACTTCGTCAATGGTGACTCGGCCAATCAGGCGGCCAATATCGTCCACCACAGGAGCAGACACCAGGTCATAACGCTCAAAGGCCCCGGCCGCATCCGAGTCCGAATCCAGTGGATTCAGAGTCAGATAATCGGTTGACATGACAGAGGACACCAGGGTTTCAGGCTCGCTGACTAACATGCGGGTCAGGGACAGTGTGCCTTGCAGTTTATCGGCCCGGTCCACCACGAAAATCTGGTCAGTGTGGTCTGGCAGTTCCTGCAAACGACGCAGGTAACGCAGGACCACTTCCAGGGTGACATCCTCGCGCACGCGCACCATGTCAAAGTCCATGATGGCGCCCACGGTGTCTTCGGGGTAGCCCATGGCTTCGATCAACTGTGCACGCTCCTCGTCCGTCAGGCCGCGCTGCACGGCTGCCACCACATCGGGCGGCAGGTCAGGGACCAGATCGGCAATTTCGTCGGCATCCATATTGCCGGCGGCCGCGATCAGGTCCGCGGCGTCCATGGAACGAATCAGCGATTCACGTGCCCAGTCGGCTACTTCCAGCAGCACGTCGGCGTCGTGCTCGGCATCCACCAATTGCCAGATGGCCTGGCGCTCCAGCTCGGGCAAGGACTCCAGAATGAAGGCAATGTCGGCCGGGTGCAGATCGTTCAGGATGGCCTTGATCTCGCTTTCATGCTGGCGATGGATCAAGCCCTCAAGCAGGTTGGAGCGGTCGTCGTCCTCGAACTGGCGCTGGGCCAGCGATTCCACCACTTCCTGGCGCTTGAGGATGTTTTTCAGGCGATAAAGTGCCTGCTGCGCATCCTCGGGCTCCAGGCGGCGTGGCTTGGGAGTGTCACTGGGCGAAGTAGGGGGTACCAGGTTTTCCTGCATAGGCCTGCCTGTCACGAATACTTAGAGAGGGGGCAGCGGGCGGCTGCGGCGCTCGTCATCGGTAGCCACATAGGTAAGCGTGGCTTCCGTTACCTTGACCGTTTCAAGTTGCAGGCGTTTGCGTTCTGCATACACTTCCACCGAAACCGTAATGGAGGTGCGGCCTGTTTTGATGATTTCTGTGTAGAAACTGAGCAAATCACCCACAAACACGGGCTGCTTGAAGGTGAAGGCATTCACGGAAATGGTGGCAACCCGGCCTTGGGCGCGTCGTGTTGCAGGAATCGCTCCGGCAATGTCCACCTGGGACATGATCCAGCCACCAAACACGTCACCGTGAATATTGGCGTCTGTGGGCATGGGCATGACGCGCAGGGTGGGGGCTCCGTCCGGGAGCGAAGAGATGTTGCTTGAAGTAGTCACAAATACTCCCGTATTGGAAGAAAGGGTGGTGGGACAGATGCCCGTCGCGCGGAGCGCACGCCGTCAACAATAGAACCTGCCATTGTAACGGCCAGCTTTGGCTCCGCTATGAAACATTTGTTAAAGCATCAACGGTGTTGTGCCAGCCAGTCCAGAGCCAATTTGGCCCAATAGCTGGCACCAATAGGAATCAGGGCGTCGTTGAAGTCGTAGCTGCCGTTGTGCAGCATGCACGGACCCATGCCGTGGCCCTGGCTGCGGTGGTCGCCATCGCCATTGCCTAGCCAGACATAGCAGCCGGGGACTTCTTGCAACATGAAGGAGAAATCTTCGGCGCCCATGGAAGGGCGGATGTCCTGACGCAGCTTGTCGGGGCCAACCAGCTCCTTGATGACTTGTGCGCAAAAGGCCGCTTGCTCGGGATTATTGATGGTGGGAGGGTAGCGGCGGTCAAAGTCAAACTCGGCCTTGCAACCCTGGGCGGCACAGCTTTGCTCGCACAGTTCGCGCATGCGGGTCTCGACCAGGTCCAGGGCTTCGGTGGAGAAGGTGCGTACCGTGCCGCGCATGACGGCTTCGTTGGGAATAACGTTATCGGCAGAGCCGGCATGAATCTGGGTAATGCTCAGCACCACGGGTTCGAGGGGGTCCACATTGCGGCTGACAATGGTTTGCAGACTTTGCGCCAGTTGCACGGCCGCCATGATGGGGTCCACGCCCAGATGGGGCATGCCTCCATGGGCGCCTTTGCCTTCAATGCGAATTTCAAAGGTATTGCTGGAGGCCATCATGCCGCCTGGCAAAACCCCGAAGGTGCCGGCAGGCATGCCGGGCCAGTTATGCAGGCCAAAAACAGCTTGCATGGGGAACAGCGTGAACAAGCCATCCTTGATCATTTCGCGTGCGCCGCCAAAACCTTCTTCGGCAGGCTGAAAAATCAGATAGATGGTGCCCGCAAAATCACGGTGCTCGGACAGGTAGCGCGCTGCACCCAGCAGCATGGCGGTATGTCCATCGTGTCCACAGGCATGCATCTTGCCGTCGTGACGGCTTTTGTGTTCGAACTCGTTCAGCTCCTGCATGGGCAGGGCGTCCATATCGGCGCGCAGCCCCACGGATGGACCTTCGCCGCCCGTACCCTTCAGGATACCGACAACGCCTGTCACGCCCAGGCCACGATGTACCGGAATATCCCATTTCTCCAGCCAGGACGCGACTTGATCGGCCGTCCGGGTTTCCTCGAAAGCCAGTTCGGGGTAGGTGTGGAGATCGCGCCGGATAGCCGCAATTTCATGCGACCAGGCGGAAATGGGTTCAAACAGCTTCATGATGCGGGCTTGTCCTTGGGTTTGAACAATAAAGTAGAGTAGAGTTAACCATAAATAAACACGTATTAGGTGACAAGCCCTTGGATACTCAGCAAAAACCTTGGCTCGAGCATTATCCGGCCTCCGTGCCCCATGAGATTCAGTTAGGCGCCGAGCAGACCTTGATCGATTGTCTGGATGCCGCCATGAAAAAGCATAAGGACAGGACTGCGCTGACCTTTATGGGGCATGACATTTCCTATGAACATCTGGACCGCAGCGCGGATGCCTTCGCGGCTTGGTTACAGGCACAGGGTCTGGAGCGTGGCAGCCGTGTGATGTTGATGCTGCCCAATGGTTTGCCCTTCCTGATTTGCTTGCTGGGCACCATGCGGGCGGGCATGGTGGGCGTCAATACCAACCCGCAATACACCGAACGCGAACTGGAGTTCCAACTGGCCGATAGCCAGGCTCAGGTCATTGTGATTCTGGAAACCTTTGCGCATGTGCTGCAGCAAGTTCCTGACAATGTGAAGCCTGCCCACGTGGTGTTGAGTACCGTGGGTGATCTGATGGGGCTCAAGGGCAGCGTGGTGAATTTCGCCGTGCGTTATTTGAAACGCATGGTGCCGTCTTATTCTTTGCCGGGTTCGCACAGTCTGAAGGCCGTGCTGGAGCAGGGCAGCAAATTGAGCCTGAGCCGTCAGCCCGCCAAACCGGATGATTTGGCGCTGTTGCAATACACGGGCGGTACAACGGGCCGCCCTAAAGGCGCCATGTTGAGCCAGCGCAATTTGATGGCAAACGTCTTGCAGGTGGAGGCCGTGGGCTTTCCCGCTTTGGGCGACTTTAAAGGTCCGGCTTACACCATGATGGTGGCCTTGCCGCTGTATCACATCTTTGCGCTGACGGTTTGCGGTCTGTTTGCCATGTATGCAGGTATGCATATGGTGCTGGTGATGAATCCGCGCGATCTCAATTCGGTTTACAAGGCCTGGAAACGCAATCCGCCTGAAGTCGTTCCAGCGGTGAATACCTTGTTCAATGCGCTGGCGAATCACGAAAAATTCCGTACCTTGCCGTTTGCGCAGCTCAAACTGTGTCTGGCCGGTGGTGCCGCCTTGCAAAAAGCCGTGGCCGAGCGCTGGCTGGCTGTGACGGGCTGCCCTTTGATTGAAGGTTATGGTCTGTCGGAAACCTCCCCGGTGGTGGCGGTGAACTCGACGGATTCACGCGATTACAGTGGCACGATTGGATTTCCCTTGCCTTCAACCGATGTGCTCTTGCTGGACGAACAGGGGCAACCGGTTGCCATGGGCGAACAAGGCGAGCTGGCCGTCAAAGGGCCGCAGGTTATGTCGGCTTACTGGAACCAGCCGGAGGAAACCGCCAATGTCTTTACGCCTAATGGTTTCTTGAAGACGGGTGATATCGGTGTCATGGATCAGCAGGGACGTATTCGTCTAGTGGATCGCAAGAAAGACATGATTCTGGTGTCGGGCTTCAACGTCTATCCGAATGAAATTGAAGACGTGGTGGCGGCGCATCCTGATGTGCTGGAAGTGGCGGCGGTGGGGGTGCCCAGCGAGCACAGTGGTGAAAGCATCAAGCTGTTCGTGGTCAAACGTAATCCGTCCTTGACTGAAGCCGATATCAAGCAATGGTGCAAAGAGCGTCTGACGGCGTACAAGCGTCCCCGCATTATTGAGTTCCGTGATGAA
This sequence comes from Alcaligenes sp. NLF5-7, assembly GCF_024266725.1. Classification (NCBI taxonomy): domain Bacteria; kingdom Pseudomonadati; phylum Pseudomonadota; class Betaproteobacteria; order Burkholderiales; family Alcaligenaceae; genus Alcaligenes; species Alcaligenes sp. NLF5-7. Next base: position 716,496 of record NZ_CP100755.1, on the reverse strand, counting down.
CTGCCCAAGAGCAATGTGGGCAAGATCTTGCGCCGCGTCCTGCGGGATGAGCAAGTCAAGCCTGAGGCGCAGGCTTGATTTGGCGGGACGATTACTCAGCAAATCGCTAAACCTGGCCTGCAACCTGATCTGTATGAAAAAAGCGAGCCGTTTTAAATGGCTCGCTTTTTTATCGGGCGATGAAGATCAGAGCAGGAGGTTTGGCAACTGGCCCCGAATAAGGCGTTAAGGCTTGGGTTTGGTCGGACGCTGTGTCAGCGACGGACGCACCATGCCCAGCAACTCATCGGCAATGTGGGCATTGCCTGCGTAGACGTGACCGCTGACGGGCCAGGGCTCTTCCTGATACAGGTCCTGACACACACCCTTGGCTTCACGCACCAGCAAGGTGCCAGCGGCAACGTCCCAAGGGGCCAGGCCCATTTCCCAGTAACCGTCGTAACGCCCACAAGCCACCCAGGCCAGATCCAGCGCGGCGGCACCCATGCGGCGCACACCACGGCTGACTGTAATGGAGGCGTTCAGGCTGGGCATGTATTGGTCGGAAAAAGAGAAGTCGCGGAAGGGAAAGCCTGTGGCCAATACCGAGTCCGCCAGTTTTTTCGATGAGGATGTCTGAATACGGCTGCCATTTAACCAGGCGCCCACACCGTACATGGCGGTAAACAGCTCTTCGCGATTGGGGTCGTAGACCACGGCAATGACCGGCGTGTCCTGGGCCAGAACGCCGTTATCCATTTGCGTGCCGGCCGGGGCAATCAGGGCAACTGAGACGGCATAATGAGGAATGCCGTGCAGGAAGTTGGTCGTGCCATCCAGCGGGTCGATATACCAGGTGGGACGGCCTGTATTCACGCCGCCGCTTTCCTCGGCCACGATATCAATGTCCGGGGTGCGTTCCATCAGCACGCTGATGCAGGCCTGCTCGGCTTCGTGATCGGCTTGCGACACCAGATCGTTGTGCATTTTGTTGCTGATCACCAGAGAGCTACGGTCCGACGCATAGGCTTGTAAAATAGCGGCGGCGGCATGGGCTGCGGTAACAGCAGCGTCCAGGCAGGCGCTGAGCGGTAAACGTGACAATGGCATGGCAATCCGGTTTTAAAAAAGAAAAGTCTGAAGCTGAGACTTTTCATTGTACGTGTTTGTTGGTGTCAGTTTGATTAAGGCCAGTTTAAGGGGTTAGAGCGTGTGTGAGTGTTGTTATGGGCAAGAAAATTAATGGCTGCCTCTGCGTTTGAGCCCCTGGTCCCGGCTGTTCTGGAATTCAATGAGCGTGGCGTGCCTGTCAGCGCGGTGTATCAGGATAGCTATCACCCGGCAGATGGCCCTTTGGGGCAGGCACGACGGGTGTTTCTGCACGGTAATGGTCTGCCCGAGCGTTGGCGGGGGCGATCCCAATTTACGATTTGTGAAACCGGCTTTGGACTGGGGGCCAGCTTTCTGGCTACCTGGCAGGCCTGGCGTCAGGACCCGGAGCGCAGCCAGCGGCTGCATTTCGTGTCGGTTGAGGCTCATCCTTTCCGCCATTCAGATTTGGCGATTCTGTACGCCCGCTTGCCCGAGGAGTTGCAGACCCAAGCCCAGGAACTGCTGGCAGCCTGGCCCATACTGGTGCCGGGCATACACAGGCTGGAGCTGGATAGGGGACAAGTCACACTGACCTTGGCCTTTGGGCAAGCCGAAACCATGATGCGCGAGTTGCACTGCCATGCGGACGCGTTTTACCTGGATGGCTTTGCGCCCCGTGGCAATCCTTCCATGTGGTCGCGGTCGGTCCTGGGGCAACTGGTGCGTCTGGCTGCGCCGGGGGCGACAGCGGCTTCCTGGTGCTGTGCCGGGCAGGTGCGACGTGATCTGGCCTCGGTAGGTTTTGAAGTGGAAAAAGTCCCCGGTGCCGGGGGGAAGTGGTGCACCATTCGCGCTCGCTTGCGTCCCCACCTGGGACGACGCAGCAATTTGCCACTACAGCAAGGGCGGGCGGTAGTGATTGGTGCCGGTTTGGCGGGGGCGACCTGTGCCTGGGAGTTGGCCCGCAAAGGTGTGCCCGTTCTGGTTTGTGATCCGGCACTGAGCCAGGGCCTGGATGCGACGCATCAAGGTCACCGTCTGGCTGCCATCTCCCCCGTGTTCGCCCTGGATGATGCCCCCTTGGCCCGCTTGAGCCGTAATGCTGTTCTGCATGCCTGGCAGGGCTGGAAAGACTTGCCGGAAGCGGCTCGCCCGCGTCGAGTCGGAACCTTGGTGTTTGGGCAGGCGGGCAATAGTGATGCCGAAATTCAGCAGGCGCTGGAGCGTTTGGCCTTGGACCAGGATTGGGTGCAATGGCTGGATCGTGAGCAGGGCTCGGCCTTGGCTGGGGTGCCGCTGCAAGGCGGTGGCCTGTATTTTCCGCAAGGCATGGTAGTGAATCCCGGTGCACTGGTGGCTCATCTGCTGGATCACCCCTTGATTCAATGTCTGCCAGAGCAGGTGTCCTTGCGAGCCGGCCAGGAGCCGGGGGTGTGGGATATCTGCAATCAGCAGGGGGAGCGCCTGGAAAGCAGCAATCGTGTAGTGATAGCCGCGGCAGCCCAAAGCCTGAGTTTGCTGCCCGACGAGTTCTTGGCCCAGCATCCTCTACCACGGTTGGCGGCCATGCAACGTCTGGCCGGGCAGGTGACATACTTGCCTGCCGACCAGGCTTTGACTCGTGGTGAAGTGACTTTAAGTGGTCAGGGCTATATCCTGCCTGTAGACCCGCAGGGGCAAGTTATCGGCAGCACCTACGAACGTTTTGGTGAATCTGCCCAGGTCAGCCGCCAGGGCCATCAGCAAAATATAGAAAAAGTTTCTGTCATGCTGGCCAATCCCGCTATGACGGTGGCAACACCTGCACAAGGATGGGCCGGTTGGCGCTGTGCTTTAAGTGATCATTTGCCCGTGATGGGTTTTGTGCCGGGCCTGCCCGGTGTGTTTATGGCTGCGGCTTACGGCTCACGTGGTTTGAGTTGGAGCCTGCTGGCAGCCAGTTTGTTTGCCGCTTATTGTCTGGAGGAACCCATTCCTTTGGAGCGGCGTTTGGAGCAAGCCTTAATACCTCGCTAAGGCCCTTTTTTCGAATTATTTCGGCGAAATGTGAAGCAACATTTTCCTTTGTAGCGCAAATACGTCAAAATAGTGGCCTTGTTAAGTAATCTTGAGCGTGACCCTGCGATCAGCATCGTGCCGTTCGCTCCACTCTGACGACGTGACACAATTGTTTAATCATCTGAGTTTGTTGACGACGAAACCGGCCCAGGCCGATTTCGCTTTTGTCGAAACCGATTTTGCGCTGCGCATCGAAGCTCATGCGCCGGGTGTTTTTCGTTTCCGCTGTATGCCGGCTACCCGGCTCGATAATGAAAAGCTCAGTACCCGTGCCAAAGCTTTGGGCGATATGCTGCTGGCCCGCCATGAGGCGGTCAGCGAATTTCAACTGGAAGCAGCCGATTCGGGCTGGCGGATTGAGCAGGGCGAGCTTGCCCTGCACATTCAGGCCAATCCGTGGCGCTTTGAGGTCCGGCGTGGCGAGCAACTGCTCTTGAGCAGTGGCGATCAGCCATTGATGCTCGAGCAGGAGCCCAATAGTTGCTGGCAGCTGGTTCTGGCCCTGGCCGAGGAAGACGCCCTGTATGGTTTGGGCGAAACCCTGGGCGAACTGGACCGCCGCGAGGAAACGGTTGATACCGATCGTCCGGACGACCGCAGCCTGCCTTTGCTCTGGAGCACCCAAGGCTGGGGTTTATACATCAATACCTTCGAGCGGGTTGAACATGATCTGGGTCAGCAAGACCTGGATGCGTACCGCGCTCGTGTACACGCTGCCGAACTGGATTTCTTCCTGTTCCTGGGTGATCCCAGCGAAATCATCAATCAGTACTCGGCCTTGACGGGTCGTGCCGGTCAGCCCGGTGTCACGCCTATGGGCTTGTGGCTGGATGGCGCTCAGGCGCAGGATGTAACGTCCTTGCGTGAGCTGGCCAATCAGTGCCGCGAGCGGGGTATTGCGCTGGATGTGGCCGTCTTGCCGCCACCGGAGCCTTACGATTTTCAGCAGGACAAGCCTACGCTGGAGTGGGATGCCGCCCGCATGGCTGACCCTCGCGACGCTTTCTCTGCCTTGCAGAATGATCAGTTGCAGCTGGCCGCCTGGACTCGTCCTTGCGTACTGGCGGGCACCAGCTTGTTCGAAGAGTGGGAAGATCGCGGTTGGTTGCTTATCAATGATGACGACGGCTGCGCCTATGTCTTCCCTGGCGATGAGCTAAGCGGTGGACGCGACTACGGTTTGCTGGACCTGACCCACAAAGACGTGTTCCGCATGTGGACCGAGCGCCAGCGTCAGATGGTCGACGATGGTCTGGGTGCCGTGCTGTGCAATGCCCGCTTTGATATTCCGGATGCCATCACCAGCCGTGGTGGCGAGTCGGGCGCCCTGTTGCGTGCGATTTACCCTGTGCTGGCACGTCAGGCCCTGTTTGATGCTGTTGCCGGTCACAAGACACCGCAAGAAGGCGTGGTTGCCAGCCGTGACTTGAGCCCATCTTCCCAGCGCTTTGCCTGGCAGTTGGGCCCGCAGGTGGAAAACACCTGGGCAGGTCTGACGCAATCCTTGAAGTCCGCCTTGGCTACCGGTAATAGCGGCGTGCCTATCCAGATTCATGGCTGGGGTAATGCGGCTGCATCGACTAGCGAAATGACGCCAGAACTGTATCTGCGTTGGTTGGCCATGTCGGTTTTCTCGGCAAACTTCAGTCTGCAAGGTATTCCTGCCTTGCGTCCTGATGCGTTTGATGAAGAAACCCAGGCTCAGGTTGCTCATTGGCTGGAGTGGCGTTTCCGTCTGGTGCCTTATGTATTGGGCATTATTGAAGACGCCGTGCGTACTGGCTTGCCGGTACAGCGCTCCATGGCTCAAAGCTTCCCGGCAGATGCCCAGGCTCGCTTGTGGGATACCCAGTATTTGTTGGGTCCTGCCTTGCTGGTGGCTCCTGTCTTGCAGCCCGGCCAGGATATCGAGGTTTATCTGCCTGAAGGCGATGCCTGGTGGGATCTGAGCACGGGCTGGCGCTATGAAGGCGGCACCATCCTGAAAATGACTGTGGGTCTGGATCGCTTGCCGGTCTTTGGCCGTGAAGGTCATATGCTGTGTCTGGGACCGGTGGTCAAGCATACATCCGAGTTCAACTCGGCTCGTTTGCTGGATGAAGTCTGGATGTTTGGCATGCCCGAGCACAGCCCGGTTGTGATGCGCAACAAGATTCGCGTCATGCAGATGCAGGGTTCCAGCTACATCAAGGGTCTGGAAGGATTGAAGATCCTGCCGTCCGAAGGGCTGGAGGTCAAACGCCGTGGTGCCGAGGTCCGTATTTCTCGTGCCCGTTAAGCGCTAGACGAACCTGATCGTCTTTGAATGCCTCCCGGCATTGGGGTCTGTCCTCAGTCTCGGGAGGCATTTTCTATTTTCAGCAGTAAATGCTCCTGGATAGATGTTCCGATTTTGTTTCTGAAACAGGGAAAAGGGCAGGGGCGGGGCCTTGGCAAGACGCTGTTTTCAGGTTTTTTAAAGAAAAACGCCTTTTTTCCAATTATTTTGCATTTAGTGCTTGACGGCTCCTTCTAATCAGGCCATAATTTCATCTTTCAGTCGGGGGTCGTTAGCTCAGTCGGTAGAGCAGCGGACTTTTAATCCGTTGGTCGCGCGTTCGAGTCGCGCACGACCCACCACTAAACTGAAACGTAGAAACAAGGCCGCTCTTAGCGGCCTTTTTCTTTGGGCGCTTGCCTTGCACAGCCAAGGTCACATCCGCGCATTGGCCGGTCGGAAATCTTGCTATACAGTGCAGCCCTCAGTATGGTTTCAATATTTCCTTGGGTTATATCTATCTGGTCATAGTCAAATTTGCTTTATGGTAAATTTCGCTTACAGCTCAGGCTTTTATAACTCGACTGACTAACTAGGCTGAGTTCATCTTGATTCGTCTTGAACACATCTCAAAAACCTATTCCCTGGCAGGCAAGACCGTTCATGCTTTGAACGACGTTTCCTTGCAGATTCACCAAGGAGAGGTCTTCGGTATTATTGGTCGCTCGGGTGCTGGGAAAAGTACGCTGATCCGCATGCTCAATCTGCTTGAGCAACCCAGTTCAGGTCAGGTCTGGGTACAGGATCAGGACATCACACGCTTTTCGGGTGCGCAGTTGCGCGCGTTCCGACAGGGCGTGGGTATGGTGTTCCAGCATTTCAATCTGCTCCATTCCCGCACGGTTCTGGATAATGTCTGTTTTCCTCTGCGCCTGGCAGGGGTGGATCGCGCCCAACGTCACGCTCGTGCTCTGGAAGTGCTGGAGCTGGTGGGCTTGAAGGACCATGCCAATAAGTATCCCCGTCAGTTATCGGGTGGACAACAGCAGCGCGTCGGTATTGCCCGTGCCCTGGCCAATCGGCCGCAGCTTTTGCTGTGCGACGAAGCGACCTCGGCGCTGGATCCAGAAACCACCCAGTCGATCTTGCGTTTGCTGCGTGAGATCAATCAGGAATTGGGGCTGACGATTGTCCTGATTACGCACGGCATGGACGTGATTCGCTCTGTCTGTGATCGGGTTGCCGTGATTGATGCCGGCAAGATCGTGGAGTGTGGTGAAGTGCTGGATGTGTTTCTGCACCCGCATCATCCCACTACGCAGTCCTTGCTCAGTGAAAGCGGCGTGAACGCTGACGACTGGCATGCCTTGGCAGAAGGTGTGCCCGGTAGTGTCCTGCGCTTGAGCGTGCGCGGTGTGGCGACAACGGAGCCTTTGATCAGCCGCATTACCAGCCAGCTGGGGCTGAATGTCAGCATCTTGCAGGGGGCCATTGGCCGCATCAAGACCGAGCCTTACGGACAACTGGTCGTGGCCGTGGAAGGCGATGCGCAGGCTAAAGCAGGGCTGGATGCCTTGCTGACTGAATTGAATGTCCAATTTGAGGTATTGCGACCATGAACTTTAGCAACCTGGATTGGGCGCTGATTGGTGAAGCCACGATTGATACCTTGTTGATGACGGGTATTTCGCTGGGCTTTACCGCAATTATTGGTTTGCCATTAGGCGTGCTGCTGTTTCTGACCAGCCGCAAGCAGATGCTGGACAATGCCTGGATCTACCAGAGCTTGTCCCTGATCGTGAATATCTTGCGGTCCGTGCCGTTCCTGATTCTCCTGATCGTCATTATTCCTTTGACGCGCATTCTGGCCGGTACGTCGTTGGGCGTGCAGGGCGCTATTCCACCCTTGGTCCTGAGCGCCGCGCCGTTTTTTGCCCGTTTGGTGGAAAACGTCCTGCGTGAACTGGACCCCGGTGTGAATGAGGCCTGCCGTGCCATGGGAGCGAACTCCCGTCAGACCGTCTTGCTGGCTTTGCTGCCTGAGGCGACGACTGGCATAGTGGCGGCCCTGATTGTGACCGCCATTGCCCTGGTGGGGTATTCGGCCATGTCCGGTGTGATCGGCGGCGGTGGCCTGGGTGACCTGGCCTTGCGCTTTGGTTATCAACGATATCAAACGGATGTCATGGTGGTGACCGTGACTATCCTGGTGGTGCTGGTGCAACTCCTGCAGGTGTTTGGAGACGCCATGGTGGCTCGCTTGAGCCGAAAATAAGTCCTGGCAGCTATCGTCATAGTCTTGCCTTTCTGAAACTGGAGTCGCTCATGTCTTTGAAGAAATTTGTTCCCGTGCTGGCCTTGTCCGTGTCGGCTCTGCTGGCCAGTGTGGCCCAAGCTGCCGAGACCCTGTCGGTTGCTGCTACCCCCGTGCCGCATGCCGAGCTGCTGGAGTTTGTGAAGCCTGCTTTGGCCAAGGAAGGTGTGAACCTGGATATCAAGGTGTTCACCGATTATGTGCAGCCCAACCAGCAAGTGGCTGACGGCCATATCGATGCCAACTTCTTCCAGCACAAACCTTACCTGGATACGTTCAACAAAGAACACAAAACCGATCTGGTGTCGGTGGCTGTGGTTCACGTTGAGCCCTTCGGTGCTTACTCCACCAAGATCAAGAGCCTGGATGAGCTGAAAGAAGGCGCGCTGGTGGCGATCCCTAACGATCCTTCCAACGGTGCCCGTGCCTTGCTGCTGCTGCAAAAAGCCGGTGTTCTGACTCTGAAAGATCCCTCCAACATTCTGGCAACCTCGCGTGATGTGGACCAGAACCCCAAGAAGCTGAAGTTCAAGGAGCTGGAAGCCGCTACCTTGCCTCGCGTTCTGGCTGATGTGGATATCGCCCTGATCAACACCAACTACGCGCTGGAAGCCGGTCTGAACCCCACCAAGGATGCTTTGGCTATCGAAGGTGCAGACTCCCCTTACGCCAACTTGATCGCTGTAGCTGCCAAGTCCAAGGATGACCCACGCGTGGCCAAGCTGATCCAGGCTCTGCATAGCGAAGACGTGAAGAAATTCATCGCTGACAAGTACAAAGGTTCTATTGTTCCTGCGTTCTGAATTTGAGTGTTGATACGACTCGCTGTATGAAAAAACCTCGGGATTTCCCGAGGTTTTTCTTTTTTTAAAACTATTAAATACAAACAGTTGTGCTGCTTCGGGTAGGATAGATCAACGCTGGGGCAGGTCATGAGCCTGCGCTGACTTGGGTAAAACATCGAACTGGCTGGTTTTTGGTCAGTCCCTACAGAGGAGTAACGGATGTTCAATAAGAAAATGAAAACCCTGATGGCCGGTTTGGCCTTGGCTTTGGCTTTGCCCGCTGGGCAGGCTCTGGCACAACAAGGCAAAGAGCTGGTGGTCGCAACCGATACGGCGTTTGTGCCTTTTGAGTTCAAGCAAAACGGTAAATACACCGGTTTTGACATCGACCTGTGGGATGCGGTCGCCAAGAAGGCCAATCTGAATTACCGCTTCCAGCCCATGGATTTCAACGGCATTATTCCGGGCCTGCAAACTCGCAATCTGGATGCTGCGCTGGCCGGGATCACCATTCGTGATGACCGCAAGCAAGTGATCGATTTCTCCGATCCTTACTACGAAAGCGGTCTGGCCATTCTGGTCAACACCGATAACTCGGCCATCAAGACTGCCTCCGATCTGGAAGGCAAGACTGTGGCGGTGAAGATCGGCACCGCCACGGTGGACTTCATGCAGCGCTCGGTTCCTACTGCCAAGCTCAAGCTGTTCCCCAATATCGACAATGCCTTCCTGGAGCTGGCAACTGGCCGTGTGGACGCGGTGGTGCACGATACGCCTAACGTGCAGTACTACGCCCAGACTGGCGGCAAAGATCGTGTGAAGGTCACTGGTGCCGTGAAAAGTGGTGACTTCTACGGTATTGCCTTTCCCAAGGACAGCGAACTGGTTCCGGTCGTGAACCAGGCTTTGAAAGATATTCGTGCTGATGGCACCTACGACAAAATCTACCAGAAATGGTTTGGTAAACAGCCTGAATAAACAGGCGTAAAGCCAAGCGCATGCCAAGCGGTGATCGCGTGTCGTAACGGGATCACCGCTTTTATTTTTTGACGCTCTGTTGTGGGCGTTTATTCAAAGACAAAGGTAGCACTGTGACTTTTGAATGGGACGCTATCTGGGGGGCTTTACCCAGCCTGCTGGAAGGTACAAAAATGACGCTGCTCATTACCCTTTTGGGGTTGGTGGGTGGCGCTATATTGGGTTTTCTGACCGGGGTGATTACCACCTATATTCGGGTACCGGTCACCTGGCGCCGAGCCGCCTTGTTCGTGTTGGGCGTGTTTGCACTGGGCTTTGCGCTCAAGGGCCTGTCCTGGCTGATGAGCAATTGGCTGAGCTTTGTGCCAGCCTGGATCTGGAGCTCCATACAGGCGCTGATCGCTCTGTCGCTATTGGGCTTTTTCAGACGCTATCTGTTGTATGTGCTCTCTTTCCTGTGCCAGCTTTACGTGCTGTTCATACGCGGCACGCCTATCGTGGTGCAGGTGATGTTCATCTACTTCGCACTGCCCATGCTGGCCAGTATCCGAATTGACGGGCTGACCGCGGCGATCTTTACCTTGATGATCAACTCCGGGGCCTATATTTCCGAGATTGTGCGTGGTGCCTTGCAATCTGTGCCCAAGGGCCTGAAAGAGGCCGGAGAGGCCATGGGCCTGCCATTTCACAAGATCTTGCGCCACATTATTGGACCGGTGGCGTTTCGCCGCATGATTCCCGCCATGGGTAACCAGTGCATCATCAGCTTGAAGGATTCTTCGCTATTTATTGTGATTGGGGTTGCTGAGCTGACTCGTCAGGGCCAGGAAATTATTGCGAACAACTTCCGTTCGGTGGAGATTTGGGGAGCGGTGGCGGTGATCTACCTGATCCTGACCAGCCTGATTGCCCTGACTCTGAAGTTTATTGAACATCGCATGAGGATTGTATGAGTATTGTCGAGTTCAAGAAGGTAACCAAGCGCTTTGGTGACAATATCGTGCTCGACGATATCAGTCTGAATATTGATAAAGGCGAAGTGGTTGTGGTGGTTGGCCCGTCCGGGTCGGGAAAATCCACCTTCCTGCGCTGCATCAACAAGCTGGAAGACATTCAGGCTGGCGATATCGTGGTCAATGGTTTGAGCGTCAATGGTACGCCCGCTCAGGTGCGCGACTTGCGCCGGGAAGCAGGGATGGTGTTCCAGCAGTTCAATCTGTTTCCACAGATGAGCGCTTTGGAAAACGTCATGTTCGGGCCTATCCATACGCGTGGCACCAGCCGCTCTCAGGCGCGTGAGGAAGCGACGGAGTTGCTGGCCAAGGTCGGCCTGGCCGAGCGTATGAATCATTATCCTAACGAGCTGTCCGGTGGCCAGCAGCAGCGGGTCGCCATTGCTCGTGCCCTGGCGATCAAACCCAAGCTGATGCTGTTTGATGAGCCTACCTCCGCACTGGACCCGGAACTGCGTCAGGAAGTGCTCAAGGTCATGCAGTTGCTGGCGGAAGAGGGCATGACCATGGTGGTGGTGACACATGAGATGGATTTTGCGCGTCGCGTGGGGAGCCGCCTGATCTTTATTGATCAGGGCAGGGTGGCACACGATGGCCCACCTGCGGAGTTGCTGAGTAATCCACCTAGCCAACGTTTGAAAGACTTTTTGCAGCACGTGGCTTAAGAGTCTGGCTGGATCGTCGGCTATAAAAAAGCCCTTCAGGATTCTGGCGATGAAGCCAAGGGCCTGAAGGGCTTTTTTGTGACTACCAGCCTGTGCGTGACAGGCTCGTGCTTATCGGGAAGGCGTCACGTAGATGGTGCGCGTGGCAACGACGCGGTTCGCACCATCCGGCTTGATGCGGATCGTGACCTGACGGGGCGTAAAGCCGGCTGGCAGTTCTACAGAGCCATTGATGTAGGCATAACGGCCGACGCTGACAGGCTGGCTGGGCAGGTCCACATTGCCGCTGCGACCATTGCTGTAGCGGCCAGCAGCAACCAACTCCATGGTGCCGGTGAATTCGGCGTCTTTGCCCTTGTCCTGCATCAGCAGCACAAAGTGGTTCAGTTGGCCGTCCGTAACCGAGAACTCGGCAGCGCGAATGCCCGGGGAGGTGCCGCGTGGGTCAGGAGGCATGGCATCGGCAAATAGCGCGATATCCTTTTCCAGCTTGGTGACCATGGCTTGCAGATCGCTGGTCTGTTTGCCCAGCTTGTCTTCCTTCTGGCTGACATCTTCAAGTTCGCGACTGGTCTGGTTCAACTGAGCCTGCAGGCGTTGCTTGTCAGCGTTGGCGCTGTTGAGGTCATAGTGCAGTTGTTCCGACTGCTCCACGGTCAGGCGCGTAGGGCCATAACTTTTTTGCAAGAACAGCAGGCCACCAGCACCTAGGGTAATACCTGTCAAAAGCAGGACAAACCAGCGTGGAATACGGCGTTTTCGACGGCTGGAGCCGTAGGCGGTGGGTTTGAATACGGTGCGTTTGGAGGAACCAAGCATGAGAACAGACGTTCCTGTCAGACAAGGGACTCAAAGCAAATCAAGTCCCGATTACAAAACCCATTAGCATAGACGTCATTGGGGCTATGGAGGCGGGATGGCTGGCTTTGTTGCCCTTTGTTGTGCTTGGAAACGTCTGCCAGCTAGCCTGGAAAATATCAGTTTACTGTGAGGGTGCTAACGATTCCAAGTGTTGGTTTAACTGGGCTAATCGTTCGGGGGTACCGACATCCATCCAGAAACCTTCATGCAGACTGCCCAGCACCTGCCGGCGCTCGATGGCGGCATGCAGCAGGGGGGCGGCTTTGGCAGGCTGATCTTTGGGCAGATGGGCAAAGAGTTCGGGTTTGTAGACCCCTATGCCGCTCAAGGTGGCGCTGCGGGCACCCGCAAGGGTTTTGGCGCATAGGTGCAATTGTCCTTCTTGCATGCCAAAGTCGCCTTCGGGGTGGTGGGGCGGATTGGGGGTCAGGATCAACCAGGCCTGCTCCGGGGCAGCTTGCAAACGTTCGGCCATGGCAAAGGCTTGGGCAGGATCCCAATCGGACCAGATATCGCCATTCATTAACAGGAAAGGCTGGCCCTGGAAAAAATCCAGTGCCTTGGCAATGCCACCGGCAGTTTCCAGGGCAGATGATTCAGGCGAGTAGCTCAGGCGCAGGCCCCATTGGCTGCCATCACCCAGAGTGGATTCAATCTGCTCACCCAGCCAGGCGTGGTTGATGATGACTTCTCGAAAGCCGGCTTTAGCCAGCGCGCGCAAGTGCCAGACGATGAGAGGCCGACCACCTGCCGGAATCAGGGGTTTGGGGCAGGTGTCGGTCAAGGGGCGCATGCGCTCGCCTCGACCGGCCGCCAGAATCATGGCGCGCATCAGACCGTCATGCCCAAAACAGTTTGGCGACCTTCCAGGCGGTTCAGCAGGCGCAGCAAACCGTTAAAGCACTCGTAGCGGCTGGCCACCTGATGTACATAGCCCAGCAGGCGGGGCATATGGTCCAGATAATGATGTTTGCCGTCACGCAGAGAGAGGCGGGCAAACACACCCAGAATGCGCAGATTGCGTTGCAGGCCCATCCATTCGTATTGCTGGTGGAACACGGCAAAGTCGGCAGGCACATCCAGGCCGGCTTCCATGGCGGCTTGCCAGTAGCGAATTGCCCAGTCCAGTTGCTGCTCTTCCGTCCAGGTAACACGCGCGTCCATCACCAGGGAGGCAATGTCATAGGTGATGGGGCCAGCCAGGGCGTCCTGGTAGTCGATAACACCGGGCTCGCTTTGGCCGGGCAGGGGCATCATCAAATTAGGGCTGTGGAAATCCCGGTGCACGAGTACAGTAGCGCTTTGCACATTGGCCTGAACCAGCTCGGCAAAGGTTTTGCGCAACATCTCCTGATCTTTTTCGCTTAGTTCAAACTGGCGATGTTTTTGGATGTACCACTCGGGGAACACCTGTAGTTCTTCCAGCAAACGCTGTTCGTTGTAGGGAGGCAAACCCGTGGTGTCGGCTTGTTGCAATTTCACCAAGGTCAACAGCGTACTGCGGTACAGTTTGTCCAGCTCGCTTTGCGGCATGGGGGTTTTCAGTGCGGTCTGGAAATTGTCCTGACCCAGATCGCTGAGCAGCAAAAAGCCTTGTTCAGTGTCTGCTGCCAGGATTTCGGGCACGTGGATGCCCGTCGGTGCCAGCAGTTCGGTAACGTGCACAAAGGGCTTGCAGTCTTCCGTGGCCGGAGGCGCATCCATCAAAACGACGGTTCGGTCCAGGGCTTGCAGGCGAAAGTAACGACGAAAGCTGGCGTCGCTGGAGGCCGCTTGCAGGCTGTCCAGATCCAGTCCAAACCGGGACTTCAGGGTGTTCAGCCAGGTAATTGCTTGCTGCAAACGAGGGTCGGTAGCGGCAGAAATAGAAGCAGACATAAATAAGGGGAAGCAGAAGATCGTAACGGATTAGTGTTTAGCAGTGCCGCTAAACGGCAGGCTTAACTATAATACCGGGTCGCCAGGGTTTTTCATCTCTGGTGGAACAAATGCAGGACATAAATGCAGGACACAACTGGAGGCGCAGTCTTAGTGCGAGTTGCGGCGTGGTATATCGTGTTGATGATGACAGGCATGGGGGTCGCCCAGGCTCAGTCGTCCGTGCGTCCGTCTTTAAAGACGTCCCCCGGTTTGCAAGTGCGCAAGCTCCAGGAAGAGGATATGGCCGTCTATCTGATAGGCGACCAGATGAAAACACTGGAAGATGGCACCTTGCGTCTGGAAGGCGGTGCTCAGGTCCGGCGCATTGATTCTGTCGTCAAAGGCGACCGGATCGACTATCAGGAAAAAACCGGCCAGGTGGAAGTACGTGGCAACGGCCTGATCATGCGTGATGGGGCCCTGGTGCGCAGCCCGGAGTTTGATTACAACCTGGACGCGGATACAGGGCGCATGTCGTCCCCGGAGTTCTGGCTGGGGGCCACCGGCGGTAGCGGTACCGCGACGCAGGCTGATATTCTCAGTTCCAACCATATGCGGCTATCCGATGTGAATTACTCGGGTTGTCCATGTCCTGAGCCTGCCTGGTATATCCAGTCGCCCAAGGTTGATCTGTATTCCAAGGAAAACGAAGGGGTGGCGCGTAATGGCGTCTTGTACTTCAAGGGTATGCCCCTGTTGTATTCTCCCTACCTGACCTTTCCGCTCCGTAAAGAGCGCAAGTCCGGTTTCCTCTTGCCTACTTACGGCATGACGACGCGGGGTGGTGTAGACCTGAGCGTGCCGTATTACCTGAATCTGGCCCCTAATTACGACGCCACCCTGACGCCCCGCTTCATGGCTAAACGCGGCGCCATGTTGGGGGGAGAATTCCGTTATCTGGGTGACAGCTTCTCCGGAGAGTTGACCGGTAACTATCTGCCTGATGACAAGGAGCTGGGTTACAAGCGTTGGCTGTTCATGGGGCAATATCGCCAGAACCTGCCTGCCAGCTTCTATTTGAATGCGGATATCCGCCGTGTCTCGGATGATGATTACTTCCGTGACTTCAGCAGCTTTGGATTGAACGATTCCACCATTCAGGATCTGGCCAGTACGGTGACTCTGGGTTGGGGCGGTTCCAAGTATTTCCGCTCTCACGTCAGTGCGACGCGGTATCAGACCCTGCAGGATTCTTCTACTGGATATCGTCAGCCACAGTACGACAAATTGCCTGAGTGGTATTTGGGTGCATCCCGTTATAACTGGGGTGGCTTTGATGTAGTCAGCGATAACTACGCAACCCGTTTCCGTTTGCCGTTTTACAGTGGCAATCTAAGCGAATTTGACAGCATGCGCAGTACCCGTCTGGCTCCAGATGGTACGCGTTTCTCGTCCTACACAACGGTGGCTTATCCTATCGTTCGCCCAGGCTGGTACATCACGCCCAAAGCGGGCCTGCACATGAGCCAGTACCAGACAGACTGGTATGTGGGTGATCCTAATATGGCGCGTTTCGCGGACCGGGCCCGTACGCAAAGTCGTGTTTTGCCTATCCTGTCCCTGGATACCGGCATGACCTTCGAGCGTGACACCACCTTGTTTGGCAACGACTCCATTCAAACCCTGGAGCCGCGTGTTTACTATCTGTACGTGCCTTATCGCGACCAATCCTCGCTGCCCTTGTACGACACCAGTCTGGCCAGTTTCAACTTTGCCCAGGCTTTCAGTGAAAACATTTTCTCCGGTGGTTGGGACCGTATCTCCAATGCAAACCAGGTCACCGTCGGCCTGACGTCCCGCTGGCTGGATGCTGACACGGGCTATGAGCGTCTGGTTCTGCAGGCTGCTCAGCGCTTGTATTTTGATAAGCAAACCGTAACACTGGGCGCTGAAAAAGCGCGTACCAGCACCCGCTCAGACTATCTGGTCGGTGCCAGTGCGGCTTTGACCAATACGTTCTCGGTCAACTTCGATGCGCAGTTCAATCCAGACGAAAAACGCCGCAACCGTCTGGCCTCCGGTATTCGTTGGCGTCCTAAACGCCTGGCAACACTGGGTGTGAACTATCGTTATGAGCGTGACCCCCGTCAAGTCGTTGACCCCAACTTCACGCCGACTGATGAAGATCATCGTGGCAAGGAATACGTCTCCATGACGGGCCAATGGCCGTTGAGCAACAAGGTGTACGCTGTGGGACGTTACGATTATTCCATCCAGGAAAGCCGTGGCACGCAAACGGTGCTGGGGCTGGAGTATAAAGGCGACTGTTGTTGGGCGGCTCGTGTGGTGATGCAACGCTATGCGGTTTCGGCCAGGGAAACCAATAAGGCCCTGTTCTTCCAGCTGGAGCTATCCGGTTTGGGCGGAATTGGCAACGACCCTATCAAAATGCTGCGTGACCGTGTGATTGGCTATGAACCCGTCACCAATCCCGTACAGGAAAAAATGATTCATGAGAGGTATGAATAATATGCGTTTCAGCTTGAAAAACCGTACCCTGTCATTGGCTTTGATGGCCGTCATGGGGCTGGGCACGGCTCAAATGGCTCAGGCGCAGTCCAAGCCCGCTGCAGCCAAGGCGGCACCCGCTGCTTCCTCCCAGTTTGTGGATGGCATTGCTGCCGTGGTCAATGACGAGGTGATTACCCTGCGTCAGGTTGATCTGGAAGCCGCACAGGTGCTGGAACAGTTAAAGCAGCAGAAAATTCCTGCTCCTGATCATGACATCTTGCGCAAACAGGTTTTGCAACGGCTGATCAATGAGCGCCTGGAGCAGCAGGAAGCTCGCGCCATGGGGATTTCAGTCGGTCCACAGCAAGTGGATGAAGGTGTGCGCATGATTGCTTCGCGCAACAATATGACCGAAGCCCAGTTGCGAGCCGAGATTGAAAAGAATGGCATTAGCTGGGAGCAGTACCGTGCCAATCTGAAGCAGGAAATCCTGCTGGATCAGTTGCGCATGCGTGCGGTCGACAGCAGCATCAATATTACGGACGCCGACATTGATATTTACCTGCGCTCTCAAGGTGGCGCAGGTTTGGGCAATTTGGGGCAATCGGCGGCACAGGCGCAAAATGCACCTGTCAGTCTGGCGCAGATCCTGGTGCGAGTGCCTGAAGGCGCGAACTCCAGCGAAGAAGCGCGTTTGCGGACCAAAGCAGAGGGCCTGCTGGCCCAGGTTCGTTCCGGCGCAGACTTTGCCGGTTTGGCTGCCTCCAACTCGGATGGTCAAGAGGCCCTGAGCGGTGGTGCGTTGGGAACTCGTTCCTTGTCCGACTGGCCTGACTTATTTGCACAAGCTGTCCATAACCTGGCCCCCGGCCAGGTTTCCGACCTGATTCGCAGTGGTCAAGGTTTCCATATTCTGAAGGTGCTGGAGCGAGGCGGTGCTGCGCCTGGCAATACTTCGCCTGTGCCCAGTGCGGCATCGGCGCAGTCCGGTCCCATGATGGTGACGCAGACTCATGCTCGCCATATTCTGGTCAAGCTGTCCAAGGTTATGACTTCCGAACAGGCTCGTCAGCGTATTGAGCAACTGCAAGTGCGTTTGCGCAATGGCGAGTCCTTCGAGGATCTGGCCAAGCGGTACTCGGAAGACAGCAGCGCACCACAAGGTGGTGATTTGGGTTGGCTCTCGCCTGGCGAGACTGTGCCTCCGTTCGAGCAAGCCATGGACAAGCTGCAACCCGGCAACGATACCGCCGTGGTGGAGTCCCAGTTTGGCTGGCACCTGATCCAGGTGATCGAGCGCCGTACCCGCAATATGGAAGGTGAGTACAAGCGCATGCAGGCCCGTCAGGCTCTGTTCCAGCAGCGTGCCGAGCCAGCTTTCGAGGACTGGCTGAACAGCCTGCGCGGCCGCGCTTACATTGATAACCGTTTGGACCCCGAGTCCAGCACCCGCCGTCGCTAAGGATAAGTATGGCCCAGCATCAGGCGCGCAAGCGCTTTGGACAGAACTTTCTGGAAGATGAGGCCATCATCGACCAGATCATCCGTGCGATTGGCCCTCGGCCTGTCGATAATATGGTGGAAATTGGTCCGGGCCTCTCGGCCCTGACCCGACCGCTGACGCAGGCGCTGGAGCGTTTGCGTGTGGTCGAGATTGACCGTGATCTGGCTGCCCGTCTGCGTAATCACTATTCGCCCAGCAAGCTGGAAATCATTGAGGCTGATGCCTTGAGTGTGGACTTCGGTGCTTTAGGCCCGAATCTGCGTATTGTGGGTAATCTGCCGTACAACATCTCCAGCCCCTTGCTCTTTCATTTGCTGGACTATGCCGATGCCGTGGTGGATCAGCACTTCATGCTGCAACGCGAAGTGATTGATCGCATGGTCGCCAAACCCGGCTCTTCAGACTACAGCCGCCTGTCGGTGATGCTGCAGGCACGCTATCGCATGGTGAAGTTGTTTGAAGTGCCGCCCGAGGCATTCAACCCACCACCGCGTGTTGTGTCGGCAGTCGTGCGTATGGTGCCTTTGGCGGCAGATCGTCCCCAGGCGCGTGACGCGCGTGTATTCAGTCAGGTTGTGGCGCGGGCCTTCTCGCAAAAACGCAAGATGTTGCGCGGTGGCCTGGGTGACTGGACGGCTCATATCGACTGGGAGGCGCTGGAAATTGCACCTACCAGCCGTCCGGCTGATTTGTCCCTGGCACAGTACATTGCCCTGGCCGATCACCTGATGGATAAGGGCGTTATCCAAGCCGCCTGATAGACAAAACTCCATAATGAACGACACCCCAAAACAGGATATAGATTCCGTTTTGGGGTGTTTTTTTATGAGGGACACCGTTGAGGCCATACGGAATGATCGGCCATTCCTGGTTGAGTCTGCAGTGGCAGAGTTTCCTGCCCTCATGCAGAGCCCTGACTTCTAGCCAAAGAACCAATAACAAACCGCAATCGAGGCCAGCACGCCTGCCAGATCAGCAATCAAGGCGCAGGAAACCGCGTGGCGGGCACGTTGGATGCCGACCGCACCAAAGTAGACCGCCAGCACATAGAAAGTTGTCTCTGTGCTGCCCTGCACGGTCGCACCCAGCAGGGCCGGGAAGCTGTCCACGCCGTGATGCTGCATGGTTTCAATCAACAGGGCACGAGCGGCACCGGCTGAAAAGGGTTTGACCAGAGCTGTAGGCAAGGCATCAATAAAACGCGTATCCAGTCCGGTCAGGTTCACCAGCCAGCGGATCACGTCCAGCACGATATCCAGAGCGCCAGAGCTGCGTAGCACGCCCACAGCGCACAGCATGGCCACCAGATAGGGCAACAGATCCCTGGCGACGCCAAAGCCTTCTTTAGCACCTTCTACAAAGGCCTCATACAGAGGAATCTTGCGTCGCCAGCCCATCAGCAGGAAAAGCCAGATGATGGACAGCAAGGTCAGGTTGCCCATCAGAGAGGACAGCGACTGGATGGCTGCCGCACTGAGTGTTGCCAGCAAGGCCATGAAAGAGCCCAGGATCAGCGCAAAAACGCCGAACCACAGCATCAGAACGGGATCAAATAAACGCAGGCGCTGAACCAGGGCAACGCTGAGCAAGCCCGCCAGGGAAGAGGCGGTGGTGGCCAGCAGAATGGGCAGGAACACCATTGTAGGATCGGGTGCACCTTGTTGAGCCCGGTACATGAAGATGCTGATGGGGATCAGCGTCAGCGACGAGGCATTCAGCACCAGAAACAGGATCTGTGCATTGGTCGCGGTGTCCGGATGCGGGTTCAGTGTTTGCAGGGACTTCATGGCTCGCAAGCCTATAGGCGTGGCGGCATTGTCCAGACCCAGGCCATTGGCCGCGAAGTTCAGAGTGATCAGCCCCAGAGCGGGGTGACCGGCAGGCACGCCGGGCATCAGGCGGCTGAACAAGGGGCCTAGCCAGCGGGCCAGGGTGTCGATCAGCCCGGCCTTCTCGGCAATCTTCAAGAAACCCAACCACAGGGTGAGCGTGCCAAAAAGCAGCAGCATCAGTTGCACGGACAGGGCGGCCATATCGAACAGGCTGCGCACCATCTGCGCAAAAATTTCGCTATTTCCCCCGACCAGCCACTGGTAAAACCCGCTGACGGCGGCAATCAGGAAGAAAAACAGCCAAAGAGTATTGAGCATAGTGTTGGCAGAAAACAGGGCAGGGAAAAGCCAAGCTAGATTGTCGCAGAATACAGGCGGGTTTTAGCGGCTACGGTATGTAAGGGTAGCGGCACAAATAGTCGCAAAATATGATTCAGGCACCTTTGTGCCAAGTTGAACAATTAGGGGGAAGCATAAAAAAAACCGGCCAGTTAAGGCCGGTTCTGTTTGCTTTAATCCACGCGCCCTTTGGCCTGGATCAGTTCAATCTTGTAGCCGTCCGGATCTTCTACAAAAGCAATCACGGTGGTGCCGTGCTTCATCGGGCCTGCTTCGCGTACGACTTTGCCGCCACGAGCCTTGATGTCCTCACAGGCTTTGTAGGCATCAGGCACTTCCAGTGCAATGTGGCCATAGCCGTCGCCCAGATCGTAGGAGGGGGTGTCCCAGTTGTGGGTCAGCTCCAATACGGCGGCTTCGGACTCGTCCTGATAGCCAACAAAAGCCAGGGTGAAGCGGCCGTCCGGGTAGTCGGACTGGCGCAGCAATTTCATGCCCAGCACTT
This sequence comes from Alcaligenes sp. NLF5-7, assembly GCF_024266725.1. Taxonomy (NCBI): domain Bacteria; kingdom Pseudomonadati; phylum Pseudomonadota; class Betaproteobacteria; order Burkholderiales; family Alcaligenaceae; genus Alcaligenes; species Alcaligenes sp. NLF5-7. Next base: position 695,943 of record NZ_CP100755.1, on the reverse strand, counting down.
CGGTGTAAAAGGCCAGAGAACGGTCCAGATTGCCGACACGCAGCATGGTGTGCAGGATACGCATAAGGTAGAGCTCCTAGAGTTCAACCTGCCTTAAAGCAGGGGCAGGGTGCCTGGATCATATTGTCGTAACTGATTGCGCGCATTGACAAAATCAGGGTAGAGCGTTTCGACCAAGGCCCAGAAACGTGGGCCGTGATTCATCTCTTGCAGATGCGCGACCTCGTGAGCGACGACGTAATCAATGATGGATGGGTGAAAGTGTATCAGGCGCCAGTTCAGCATAATCGTGCCGTCACTGTTGCAGGAACCCCAGCGTTTGGCGGGGGCCGCCAGCCGCAATTTGCTGGCACTCAAGCCCGACAGGTTCAAATAATGTTGCAGCCGCTGCTCAAACCACTGTTTGGCTTGTTTTTGCAGCCAGGCCTGAGTCAGTTCCTGAACACGTTGTGGTTCGGCCTCGACGGGCAGGGGGAGTGACAGGCGTTGACCTCCTTGAACCTGACCGGCTCGTCCGTCGAAATGTACCTGCTGAATCTGCGGGTTCAGGCTAAGGCGGATGGGCACCCCCATAAAGGGCAGGGTATCGCCATCAACCCATTGCAGGCTTTGCAAGGCCAGTTGTTCGCGACGTTGCTGGTATTCGCGCAGCTTGCGCAGGATCCAGGCGCTTTTGCTGTGCAGCACTTGTTCTGCCTGACTGATCTTGACCCAGGAGGGCAGGGCAACGGTCAGGCCACTGTCGTTGATGGTCAGGCCCAGGGTACGGCGGCGGGAGCGTTTGAGCTGATAGCCAATGGTGTGGCCATCCAGCTCCACCTGCTGCCATTGCACACCTTCCGGCAAGCTTTCGGGCCGGACAGTCAGGGCACTTTTGGGGGGCAGAGCAGAACCGGCGGGCGGCTTTTCTTGCCGCTTCGCCGGGTGGGGAAAGGCTGTGTCAGGAAACAGAGCCAGTTGTGGGGGGACCGTCATAGCGTTCCGGATTCAAGACGCGCATTTCGGTTTCAATCCATGTCTGTACGCGTTGGTTTACTTCTTCAGGGGTCAGCCCGGCAGGATCAATGGGAGGACCAAAGGAGATAGTAACCAAGCCCGGCGTCTTGATAAAGGCATTGCGACGCCAGCATTCGCCCGCATTATGCGCTACGGGAATAATGGGCGTGCCAGTACGGCTGGCCAGCAAGGCGCCACCCATCTTGTAGCGGCCGGTAGAGCCTGGGGCGGTACGGGTGCCTTCGGGAAACAACAAGGGCCAGCGGCCTTCGTCAATGCGCTGCTGCCCGATCTTGATGACCTGTTCAAAGGCATCCCGGCCTTTGGCACGATCAATAGGAATCATGCGCAGCAAAGCCAGCCCCCAACCAAAGAAAGGGACTTTGTGCAGTTCACGTTTGTACACAAAGCACACCTGACGCGGCATGTAAGAAGGAAAGAACAGCGTTTCCCAGGCCGACTGGTGCTTGGACAGGATGATGGCCTTGCCATCGGGCAGGTTTTCCCAGCCCTTGGTCTGCCAGCGTATGCCCAGGATCGTGCGCGCACCCCAGACAGCCAGACGTGGCCAGCCAGTGGTAAAGCGATAGCGTATATCCAGGGGCAGTGGCGCAATAATCAGGCAGGCAAAGGCGTAGGGGATAACGGTAATCAACAAAAAGAGTTGATAGAGTGATGCGCGGATAATGCCCATATCAGTTTCCGTGGAGCCATTTGTCGACAACAGCGGCCAGATCGGCCTCGACGCGCGTGCCTTCGGGCAAGCCGCCTTTCTCTAGGGTACGCATGCCTTTGCCGGTCTGGACCAACCAGGGGGCACAACCGGCTTGGCTGGCCGCTTGCAGATCGCGCAAGGAATCGCCCACCGAGGGTACGGTTTGCAGGTTCACTTCATAGCGATGTGCAATGTCGCGAAACATGCCGGGGGCCGGTTTGCGACAGGTGCAGCCATCATCCGGGCCGTGCGGGCAAATAAAGATGGCATCGATAAAGCCACCCAGCAAGGCCAATTCACGGCGCATCTTGGCATGGATGGCATTGAGCGTGGTCATGGAAAACAAACCACGCGCCAGACCGGACTGGTTGGTGGCAATGACCACCTTCCAGCCGTTTTCGGTCAGGCGAGCCAAGGCCTCCAGACTGCCTGGGATAGCCTCCCACTCTTGTGGGCTTTTGATAAAGGCATCGCTGTCATGGTTGATGACACCGTCCCGATCAATGATGGCAAGTTTCACTAGTTAGCCAGCCTGGAAAGATCCGCAACCTGGTTCATCAGTGCATGCAGCTTGGCCAGCAAGGCCAGGCGATTGGCACGGATGGCAGGGTCTTCGGCCATGACCATGACGTCCTGGAAGAAGTTGTCCACGGCACCACGGGCCTGGGCCAGCGTGGCCAGGGAAGCGTCAAATTCACCGGCTTCAAACTGGGCCTGGGCAACGGGCTGCAATTCCTGAATCTTGGCAGCCAGCTCACGCTCGGCGGGCTCGACCAGCAGTTGGTCGTCCAGAGTTGCCAGTTCGCCTTCGGCTTTCTTGAGCAGATTGCTGACGCGCTTGTTGGCGGCAGCCAGGCTCTCGGCTTCAGGGCGTTGGGCAAAAGAGGCGCAAGCCTGAATGCGGGCGTGAACCTGTTCCAGCGGTGGACGCAGGGCCAGCACGGCATCGACCACGCTGCGCTCGTAATCGTTGCAGAGCTGATTGCGGTAGCGCTCGTAGATGAAGGTCTGAACCGCATCGACCGTGTCATCGGCCAGAACCCCGTCCTTGAAGAAGGAAGCGGTGGTGTTCAGCAGCGTATCCAGATTCAGGCTATTGGCCTTCAATTGGGAACCGGCTTGCAGTTGTTCGTAGGCGCTGATCAGGCCCAGAGCCGCACGGCGCAGGGCGTAGGGGTCGCGTTCGCCAGTTGGAGCCAGACCAATGCCCCAGATACCGACCAGAACTTCGGCGCGCTCGGCCAGGAACAGAATGGCTTGGGTCAGGCTGGCATCTGTGACAGCCTGGTCCAGACGGTGACGGTATTGCTCGCGAATAGCCAGCACGATGTCCTCGGGCTCGCCATCGCCTTGGGCGTAGTAAGCGCCCATCACGCCTTGCAGCTCGGGGAATTCGCCCACCATATTGGAGTTCAAGTCCGCCTTGGCCAGCAAAGCGGCACGACGAGCGTGCTCTTCATTCGCGCCCAGTTGCTTGGCAATGTAGCCAGCCACGGATTGCAGGCGCTCGATGCGGTCCAGCTGCGAACCCAGCTTGTTGTGGTACACGCTACCGGCCAGCGTAGGAACACGCTCGGCCAGAGTTTGCTTGCGATCGGTTTCAAAGAAGAATTGGGCGTCCGCCAGACGGGGGCGGACCACACGCTCGTTACCTTCGATGATGTTGCTGGGATCGTTCACCTTCATATTGCTGACGATCAGGAAGCGATTGGTCAGCTTTTGTGTGGCGGGGTCAAACAGCGGGAAATACTTTTGATTCAGACGCATGGTCAGAATCAGACATTCGGAAGGCACTTGCAGGAATTGCTCGTCAAACTGGCCCACGTACACGGTGGGGTATTCGACCAGAGCGGTGACTTCGTTCAGCAGGGCTTCCACTTCGGGATCGTTGCCCAAGGTGGAGTTCAGGCGTTTGGCCTCAGCTTCCAGGTCGGTGCGAATCTGTTCGCGACGAACTTCGAAGGAAGGAACCACCCAGCCTTGCTCCTGGACTTGTGCGGCCCAGCTATCGGCATCACGGATGTCGAAGGGGGCATCGCACATGAAGCGGTGACCGTGTGTCTGGCGACCGGCTTGCAGGCCCAGGGCGCTGACGGGAACGATGTCCGACCCCCACAGGGCGACCAGACCGTGAGCAGGACGTACAAAGCGCACGCTGCTGACACCATCGGCCAACTGATAGCGCATCACTTTAGGGATGGGCAGGTGGGTAATGGACCATTCCAGGGCCTCTTGCAGACCGTCTTTCAGGGCGGCGCCAGTGGCAATGCCGCTGGCGTACAGGTAATCCTGCTTGCCATCGGATTCGCGCAGCAGGTCGCTGGCCTTCAGATGCTCCAGGCCTTTGGCAGCCAGGCGCTTGGCTAGTGCCGGAGCGATCTCACCATTGGCATCCAGGCCAATATGGGCGGGCATCAGCTTTTCGGTATAAGGCTGGTCTTCGGCTTGCTGGTACGCAGCGCTGAACCAGGCCGCCAGACGGCGAGGCGTAGCATAGGCGCGCACTTCACAGTTCGGGGCCAGCAGGGCTTGCTCGCCCAATACTTTTTGCAGACCTTCGCTAAAGGCTTGCCCCAGCTGTTGCAGCGCTTTGGGGGGCAGTTCTTCGGTGAACAGTTCAATCAGCAAAGGCTGTGTCGTGGAGGCATTCATTACTTGGCCTCCGAGGATTTGTTGCTCAGCATGGGGAAACCTAGGCGTTCGCGGGAGTCGTAGTAAGCCTGTGCGACAGCGCGGGACAGATTGCGGATACGGCCAATATAGGCAGCGCGCTCGGTCACACTGATGGCGCCGCGGGCATCCAGCATATTGAAGGTGTGGGCAGCTTTCAGCGTTTGCTCGTAAGCGGGCAGGGCCAGCGGCACGTCAATGATGCGTTTGGCTTCGGCTTCGTAGTCGTTGAAATGCGCAAACAGTACATCGGTGCTGGCGTGCTCGAAGTTGTAGGTGGATTGCTCCACTTCGTTCTGGTGGAACACGTCGCGGTAGTAAATACGCTGGCCGTTGTGACCTTCGGTCCAGACCAGATCGTAGACGCTTTCCACGCCTTGCAAGTACATGGCCAGACGCTCCAGACCGTAGGTGATCTCGCCCGTGGTTGGCGTGCAGTCCAGACCGCCTACTTGCTGGAAGTAGGTGAACTGGGTGACTTCCATACCATTGAGCCAGACTTCCCAGCCCAGACCCCAGGCGCCCAGTGTCGGGTTTTCCCAGTCGTCTTCAACAAAACGGATGTCGTGCGCTTTGGGGTTGATGCCCAAGGCTTCCAGCGAGCCGATATACAAGTCCAGAATGTTTTCAGGTGCGGGCTTGAGCACGACCTGAAACTGGTAGTAGTGTTGCAGACGGTTGGGGTTGTCCCCGTAACGCCCGTCTTTGGGGCGGCGCGAAGGCTGCACATAGGCAGCGCGCCACGGTTCAGGGCCGATGGCCCGCAAAAAGGTTGCCGTATGAGAGGTTCCGGCACCGACTTCCATATCGTAGGGCTGAAGCAGAGCGCATCCGTGCTTGTCCCAGTATTGCTGGAGCGTAAGTATGATTTGCTGAAAGGTGAGCATGAGCAATGGCCAGTAAAGCGAGAATCTGCAAAATTTTTCTATTTTAGCGTGAACTGCGCCCTTGCAGCAGAAAAGCGCCCGCAATGGGCTATTTTGGCCGTCCGGGCCATGGGCAAGGCCGCTGTGTACCGGGCGGTCAGGTTGTTTTTAGACGTATCATATGCGTTTGTTCAAATACTGCTTATTTGCTGACCTGATCTTGAAACAGAATCTCGGGCGGCAGTCTAAAGGAGGCTAGGTCCATGAGTGAACTTGTCACGCTTGAACGTATCGGCAAGGTGTTGTTGATTACTTTGAACCGTCCCGAGGCACGCAATGCCATCAACCTGGAAACCGCGCAGGCGCTGGCCCAGGCTCTGGATGAGTTCGATGCCGACCCCAGCATTGCCGTAGGCGTGCTGACAGGGGCCAACAATACCTTCTGCGCCGGTATGGATTTGAAAGCCTTTGCCAAGACTGGCCAGCGCCCCTATGTAGGCGACCGCGGTTTCGCTGGTATTTGCGAGCGCCCGCCTGCCAAGCCATTGATTGCCGCCGTGGAAGGCTACTGCCTGGCCGGTGGTTTTGAAATTGCCTTGTCCTGCGACCTGATTGTTGCGGCCGACAGCGCCAACTTCGGCCTGCCTGAAGTGAAACGCGGCATTGTCCCCGGATCGGGCGGCATGGTGCGCTTGCCTAGCCGTATTCCTTACCACATGGCCATGGAAATGGTGCTGACCGGGGGTATGTACCCTGCTGCCCGCATGGCCGAGCTGGGTCTGGTCAGCCGTCTGGCCGAACCCGGCAAAACTACCGAGCAGGCGCTGGCACTGGCCGAGCAGATCGCCGCCAACGGTCCTTTGGCCGTGCAAACCGCCAAGAGCATTATTTCCCAGTCGCGCGACTGGCGTCAGTCGGATCTGTTCGATCTGCAGCGCCCCCGTATCGCCGGCATTTTTACCTCTGCAGATGCCAAGGAAGGCGCGACGGCTTTTGCCGAGAAGCGCGAACCTGTCTGGCAGGGCAAATAGTTTCCCCTTGTTCATCCCGTTTTTTATATAGACGCCACCATGACCACGATCAAAGAAGACGATCTGATTCAGTCCATCGCTGATGCGGTGCAGTTCATCAGTTACTACCATCCCACCGACTATCTGGAACATCTGGCCCGCGCTTATGAGCGCGAACAGAACCCGGCGGCCAAAGATGCCATCGCCCAGATCCTGACCAACTCGCGCATGTGTGCCGAGGGCCATCGCCCCATCTGTCAGGACACCGGGGTGGTGAACGTATTCCTGAAAGTGGGCATGGGTGTGCGCTTTGATACCAAGCGCTCCTTGCAGGAGCTCTGTGACGAGGGGGTGCGTCGCGGTTATCTGAATCCGGATAATCCACTGCGTGCCTCCATCCTGAACGACCCCTTGTTCACCCGTAAAAACACGCGCGATAACACACCCTGTATTGTGAATGTGGAACTGGTCGCTGGGGATCAGGTTCACATTCAAGTGGCCGCCAAGGGCGGTGGTTCGGAAAACAAGAGCAAGTTCGTGATGCTCAACCCCAGCGACTCTCTGGTGGACTGGGTGCTCAAGACGGTTCCTACGATGGGCGCTGGCTGGTGTCCTCCGGGCATGCTGGGTATTGGCGTGGGCGGTACGGCTGAAAAAGCCATGCTGATGGCCAAGGAAGCCCTGATGGAAGACATCGATATGTACGAGCTGCTGCAACGCGGCCCGCAAAGCAAGCTGGAAGAGCTGCGTATCGAGCTGTACGAGAAGGTCAATGCTCTGGGTATTGGCGCTCAAGGCCTGGGCGGTTTGACGACTGTGCTGGACGTGAAGATCAACACCTTCCCGACCCACGCGGCGTCCAAGCCTGTGGCCATGATCCCCAACTGTGCGGCAACCCGTCACGTACATTTCTCGCTGGACGGCAACGGCCCCGCCGAGCTGGCACCTCCGCCGCTGTCGGCCTGGCCTGACATTCACTGGGCACCGGACTACAACAAGTCCCGCCAGGTGAACCTGGACGAGCTGACTCCTGAAGAAGTGGCTTCCTGGACGCCAGGTCAGACCTTGCTGCTGTCGGGCAAGATGTTGACTGGCCGTGACGCCGCCCACAAGCGTATTCAGGACATGCTGGAAAAAGGCGAATCCTTGCCTGTGGACTTCACCAACCGCGTGATTTACTACGTGGGCCCGGTTGATCCTGTGCGTGACGAAGCCGTTGGTCCAGCAGGCCCGACCACCGCCACTCGCATGGACAAGTTCACCGAGATGATGCTGGCCAAAACTGGCCTGATCTCCATGATCGGCAAGGCCGAGCGAGGCCCAACCGCGATTGAAGCGATTCGTGCTCACAAATCGGCTTACCTGATGGCTGTGGGCGGTTCCGCGTACCTGGTTTCCAAGGCCATTCGCAATGCGAAAGTGGTGGCTTTCGAGGACCTGGGTATGGAAGCCATTTACGAGTTCGAAGTTCAGGACATGCCCGTGACCGTGGCTGTGGACTCGCAAGGCGTGTCCGTGCACAACACTGGCCCTGCCGAGTGGCGCAAGCGTATCGCAGAGATCTCTTTGGTCGCTGTGTAAGACGTGAAACGGGAAGCTTGGGCTTCCCGGCGCTATCGATACAAAACCCGCCTGAGTGTTTCTGGTCTGCTTGTAATAACAGCGTCAGCACAACATTCAATGCGGGTTTTTTTATGTCTGTCGTTTGTATGAGCTTTGCTTGGCTGCCTGAATGTTCTGGTTTTAGGAGAGGTTCATTACCGCTATAGATGCCAGGGCCGTATATTTCTGGTGGCTCAAGAGGTCGCGTAAAAAAGAATTCGATCTGTTGATCTGCCTGCCGTTAGAAGCAGATGATCCCAGACCCGCTCTTTGCCTGGGTACTGGCTTTTTCAGCATCGCCCGTTCAGGACTTGATCAGCAAGCCGCGCAGTAATAAATCCAGTGCAGCCAGCCCTTTTACCAAGCGGGCATCCCCATCCTCTCCCTGCGCAATCCAGAAGGCGGCTTCGGCCAGACTGCCGTAAATCAGGGAAGCCAGGGCGTGGGGATCTGCCTGTTCAATCCGACCTTGATCCATCAGTGCCTGAATCAAGCCTTCCATGGAACCCACGCAATACTGATGCGATTCGGGTGATGCGCCCCCCAGTACGGCCTTGGCATCACACAAGACAATGCGCTGCATTTCCGGTTCCAGCGCCATTTCCAGATAGGTATGGCAGCGGCGTACAAACCCGTCCCAGGCGTCCTCGGCATTGTTTGAAATAGCCTGCAGGCGCTCGTCCATTTCTGCATCGATCTGGTCGACCACCGCCGCCAGCAAACCCTTTTTGTCACCGAAATGATGGTAGAGCGCACCACGTGTCAGGCCCGCTTGCGCCGTCAACTCGTCCATGGATGTGTCGGCATAGCCACGTTCCGTAAAGAACGTGCGAGCGGTGGCCAGCAGCGTGGCGCGGGTTTCTTCCATCTCGGCGCGGGTACGGCGTGCCATAGTTTCTCCTTACATACGAGCTGAATGTATATTTACATGCGTGGCGTATGTATATATCATTTTAAACATACGCCTTGTATGTATTGTCGACGCATCACCGTGTCGTGGCAAGCGGGCGCTCACGGAGAATGTAATGGCTCAGCCTTATCGAGAACTTTTTGCTGCGTCTGGCACCCGGGGATTCGCCCTGGCCGGGCTGCTGGCCCGGATTCCACTGCCCATGATAGGGATAGGAATCATCACCATGCTGTCGCAACTGCGGGGCAGCTATGCCTTGGCGGGGGCGGTTTCCGCCTCCTTTGTATTGAGCTATGCGCTGCTATCGCCACAAGTGTCCCGTTGGGTGGACCGGCGTGGGCAAAGCCGTGTTCTGCCGCTAGCAACAGCCATTAGTGTTCTGGGCTTATTGCTCTTGTTGGGGGCGACATGGTGGCAAGCGCCTGACTGGACCTTGTTTGCAGGCGCGGTGCTGGCCGGTTTCATACCTAGCATGTCGGCCATGGTGCGTGCTCGCTGGACGGCAATTTATCGTGGGCAGGATCGCTTGCAAACAGCGTATTCGCTGGAAACCGTGCTGGATGAAGTCACCTTTATTGCCGGGCCGCCTTTGTCGGTGGGTTTGGCGGTCCTGGTGTTTCCACAAGCCGGTGTGCTGGCTGCCGCGCTACTGCTGATTGCCGGTGTATCGGCTCTGTTGTTGCAAAGGGGGACTGAGCCGCCGATCCAAGCGCAGGAGCAGGGCAGCCGCCCTTCGGTCCTGCGTCTGAATAGTGTGCGTTTGCTGGCATTGCTGATGGTCGCCATGGGCGTGATTGTGGGCACCGTGGATATTGTCAGCGTGGCCTTTGCCCAGCAGATGAGGCAGCCGGGGGCGGCCAGCCTGGTGCTGTCGGCTTACGCCTTGGGTTCTTGCGCAGCAGGTCTGGTGTTTGGTGGTTTGAAGCTGAACATCCCTTTGCATCGCCTGCTTCTGTTGGGCGGTTTGGCTACCGCCGCCACGACCTTGCCTTTATTGCTGGTGGCCAGCGTGGCACAGCTGGCAGGGGCGGTTTTGCTGGCTGGTCTGTTTTTCGCCCCCACTATGATTGTGGCCATGTCGCTGGTCGAGCGTGTGGTGCCGGAGCAGCAATTAACCGAGGGCATGACCTGGCTGCTGGCTGGTCTGAATATTGGTGTGGCTATGGGGGCTGCCGTTTCGGGGCGGATGGTGGATCAGGGCGGAGCCAGTTCCGGCTTTATGGTTGCGCTCTATGCCGCTGCCCTGATCGTCTTGCTTGCCTTGTGCAGCTATCAAAGTTTGCGCGCACCCGTAGTAGCCCGCTCCTGCGCTGTCTAGACTTCTTTCTTTGAGCATGTAGCGATGAATACCTCTTCTCTATCCATGACCGGGCAGCCCAGCAAGCGGCAGTCCTGGCTGGCCGTTATCGCCGTTGGCCTAGCCACTTTTTCCGTGGTCACGACGGAAATGCTGCCCGTAGGTTTACTGACTCCCATTGCAGACAGTTTGCAGACTTCCACGGGGACGGCTGCTTTGCTGATTTCCCTGCCTGCCTTGTTGGCAGCCCTGTTTGCGCCTCTGGTGGTGCTGGCCTCTGGTGGCGTGGACAGACGCCGCATTCTGTGCGGTTTGCTGGCCTTGCTGGTGATGGCCAATATAGCCTCCGCCCTGGCTCCCAGCATCGCCTGGATGCTGGCCGCCCGTGTTCTGGTTGGTTTTTGTATGGGAGGCATCTGGGCCATTGCAGGTGGCTTGGCATCCCGTCTGGTTCCGGCTCAGTCTGTAGGTTTGGCAACCTCGATCATCTTCGGTGGGGTTGCCGCCGCTTCTGTGTTGGGCGTGCCACTGGGCGCCTTGATGGGCGAGCTGGCTGGATGGCGCTGGGCGTTTGGCGGCATGGCGCTGCTGAGCGCTTTGGTGTTGATCTTCCATCTGGCCGTGATTCCGCCCCTGTCCGTGTCGCGCTCGACCACATGGCGTCAGTTCGCCGAGCAGTTTGGCAATCGGCAGTTATGGTTTGGTTTGCTCTTGACCCTGATTCTGGTCGCGGGGCATTTCAGCGCATTTACCTTTGTACGTCCTCTTTTGCTGTCTGTTTCCGGCATAGGTGCTCAATGGATAGGAGCCTTGTTGTTTGCTTATGGAGTGGCCGGGATTGTGGGCAATTTCCTGATCGGGATGTCGGCAGCCAAACGCACTGAAGCCAGCTTGATGGCGATAGCGTTGGGTCTAAGCATCACTGCTTTGCTTTTCTTGACAGTGGGTAGATCACCGCTGAGTGGAGGTGCGATTTTGCTACTTTGGGGCCTGGCGTATGGCGGGGTGTCGGTAGGGCTGATGAGCTGGATGATGAAGGCCGCTGCCAATGCTGTTGAGGTGGCTACGTCGTTGTACGTGGCTGTGTTCAATATCGGCATAGCGCTTGGCTCCTGGCTGGGCGGGCAGACTGTGGATGCCTACGGTTTAAGCGCGAATCTGGGGTTGGCTGGAGCCGGATCGTTTGTTGTGTTTTTGCTGCTTTTCGGAACAATTTTGCATCAAAAAAAATGAGCAGAAAAAACGGGCCCGGACTGATTTTTCCGGGTTTGCCAGGGCGCAAGCGCGGGTTATTGCTTATTGGAGTCTTGGAGGAGCGCTGCGACGATGTCTGTCAGAACTCCTTGAAATATTCTGTACATCGTTATGTTGTACGGTATAGGGATGCTTTCTGGCTGACCTCCCTTATGGGCACACAACGTCGGTATGGGTGGTCTTAATTAAGGGCCTTGTATGACGCAACTTCAGCGCTCCATCACTATTCCGCAGCTCAACCCCACAATCTGGAACACTCTTGAGCTCGTGCGCTTACGCCAAACCCCCTGGCACAAGAAACAAGCAGTTTTTGAACAATTACAGTCGCTGGGATTAGTCCAAGCCATCCCGCAAACGACGCAGACTCCTTCCCCTTTCCCCGCTCCCCTGATAGCCATGTTGACCGAAGAAGGGCGGCAATTGCTGGAAGCTCGATCCAATCATCAAGAGGCCTTGATCAAGCTTTTGGACGCGTGATCCTTTAGCTTGAGCTGGTTTGCCTGGCTTGTCCTTTGCCGGACAGGCCAGGCCGCTTGCCCTCTTTGAACGTTTTCTGGATAAGTGACGCCTTGAGCGAAAACTGTATAATGCTGTTTTTATATACAGTATTTCGATCATGGAGCTATCGCGCAAACTCGAAATTCTGGCCGACGCGGCAAAGTACGATGCCTCTTGCGCCAGCAGTGCCGCGCCCAAACGGGATTCCCGTGGGCGTACGGGTCTTGGGGCCAGTACGGGGGCCGGCATCTGTCATAGCTTTACGCCTGACGGGCGCTGCGTATCGCTGCTCAAAATACTGCTGACCAATTTTTGTCAGTATGACTGCCTGTATTGCGTGAACCGGCGCTCCAGCAACGTGCCACGCGCGCGTTTTCGGCCTGCCGAAGTGGTTGATCTGACGCTGGATTTTTATCGGCGTAACTATATAGATGGTCTGTTTCTGAGCTCGGGCATCATACGAAGTTCGGACTACACCATGGAGAGCCTGGTCGAGGTGGCGCGCTCCTTGCGCGAAGATCACCATTTTCGCGGCTATATCCACCTTAAAACCATTCCTGATGCAGATCCCCAGCTGATTACGTTGGCTGGTCTTTATGCAGACCGCCTCAGCGTCAACATCGAGCTTCCCACAGACGCTGGCCTGAGCCGTCTTGCGCCCGAGAAAAGTGGGCATACGATCAAGCGCGCCATGGGCGTCATTCGTCTGTCCCAGGAACAGGCTCAGGAGGAGAAGCGGCCTAAAGTGCCTGCCGGGCAAAGTACACAAATGATTGTCGGTGCGGATGCAGCGGATGACCGCAATATCTTGCAAACGGCGCAGACCTTGTACGGAGCCTACAAGCTCAAGCGGGTGTATTACTCGGCATTCAGCCCCATCCCGGACAGTTCGTCAGCGCTGCCAGCCCAGCCGCCGCCGCTCTTGCGGGAGCATCGTCTTTATCAGGCCGATTTCCTGCTGCGTAGCTACGGTTTCCGGGCCGAGGAGCTGTTTCAGGATAAGGGCGATTTACCCTTGGATATTGATCCCAAGCTGTCGTGGGCCTTGTCCAATCGAGCGGTTTTTCCGGTAGATCTGAATAGGGCGCCCGAGCGTCTGATTGCGCGTGTTCCGGGTATAGGCATACGCAATGCCAAGCGCCTGGTCGAGCTTCGTCAGATGCGGGCGATCCGATATCAGGACTTGATCCGTTTGCGTTGTTCCATCAAAACATTGCAGCCGTTTGTAGTGGTCCAGGATTACCGTCCCGGCCTTGCTGAGGCTGCGTCAGACAAGCTGCGACGCATGCTCTCGAGCAATCCGCAGCAACTGAGCTTGCTATGAATCCCCCTTGTGTGACGACCTTGCTTCTTTCTGGCAGCAGGAGCCAACAGTCATGATGACTCTAACGGTGAACGGCGGTTATCTGGCCTGGCGCGAGCAGGCATTACGCGCGTTGGCCGAGGGCTGGTCGCCGGAGGAGCTTTGTTGGGCAGAAGCAAGCCCGGCTTCGGGGCGGCAAGGGCAGCAAATCGGGTTGGAGTATGAAGCATCCCATACCCCGCTTTCCCCGCCTGTTTCCTTGCAAGAGCCCCATGCGCAGCAGCCCGTTTCCAGTGTGTCTGTGCGTATTTCCAAAGGGCTGGCTGCCTTGCTGCAGGATGCGGCCCTGTGTCGTGCGCCGGTGCGTTGGGCTTTGCTTTACCGTGTCCTGTGGCGCTGGCATCAGGGTGATCGCAGTGTGGAGTCTGTAGCAGACGAAGATGGTGCCCGTCTGTACGAGATGGCCAAAGCGGTACGCAAGGAAAAACACGACATGATGGCTTATGTACGGTTCCGCCATTGTGGCAAGGGCATGCAGCCCGAGTACTGGGCCTGGTTTGAACCCGAGCATGATGTGCTGGAGTGGATTGCAGACTATTTCTCCAAACGCATGGGGGGCACGTCGTGGTGTATCGCGACGCCGCAAGGGCTTGCACTGTGGGATGGTCAGAATCTGCAGCTGCAGGATGCCCCCGACAATATAGAGGCGTTACGGGCTGGCCCGGCCGATGATCAGGTGGAGGCCTTGTGGCTGCGCTATTACCAAAGCATTTTCAATCCCGCTCGGCTGAATGAAACCGCTCTGCAGCAGAGCATGCCAGTGCGATTCTGGAAAGGCCTGCCCGAAGCCAGCTTGATTCCCGCCATGATTAGCGAGGCCCGTAATGGCGCCCGGCGAGTGGGGCAGTTTAGTGCGGTAGCCCGGATGCCGGGCAAGTCAGTCGCGGTGGAGGCCCACAGCGCACAGCCTTACCGCAGTGAACCGTCTGTACTGGAAGCCTGTCGTCGCTGCGGCCTTTGGGAGCATGCTACGCAAGCAGTGCCGGGAGAAGGCCCGGCAACAGCGCGCATGATGTTGCTGGGCGAGCAACCCGGTGATTACGAGGATTTGGCAGGGCGTGTCTTTGTCGGTCCTGCAGGGCGGGTTCTGGATCAGGCTTTGCAGCGTGCCGGTATTGAACGCAATGCGCTGTATCTGAGCAATGCCGTCAAGCATTTCAAATGGAAAGGGCGAGGCAAGCAGCGTTTGCATGTCAGCCCCTCTCAAGCCGAAGTGCAGGCATGTGGGCACTGGTTACAAGAAGAGCTGGCGCGTCTTGAACCTGCTGTCATCGTCACCTTGGGAGCGACGGCCTTATCTGCTTTGCTGGGAACCCAAGTGCCGCTTGCTCAGTATTTGGCCAAGCCGTTTCTTTTAGGGCAGACGTGGGTAATTGCAGCTTGGCATCCTTCGTATGCGCTGCGTGTGGACTCTGCGGCCCGCCGCGAGGAAATTGTCAGCAGTATTACCCAGGTCTTGCAAATGGGATGGCGGCTGGCAACAGGCTCCGCTACGGACGCAGGCCTGGCCGCAGGTATCAACTGAGCTGCTTGATTTCCTGATCTTGCACGTTGATCAGTAACTCCCTGATGTGGCCTTGGGCCAGTTCAAGTTCAGGAGCCAGATCAGCCAGCGGTACCAGCACAAAAGCACGTTCATGCATGCGGGGGTGGGGTACGATTAGCCGCTCCGTGTTGATCTGCTCTTGCCCGTAAAGCAGCAAGTCCAGATCCAGGGTACGGGGGGCATTACGGTACAGGCGCGTGCGGCCGTGCTCTTGCTCGATGTGTTGCAGACGGTCCAGCAAGGTCTCGGGAGCCAGGGTGCAGGTGAAGCGAACGACTGTATTGACGTAATCCGGGCCACTGGAATCGACGGGAGCCGTGCTGTAGAAATGGGCCAGCGTCAGATCCTGGATGCCAGCAGTAGCGGCCAGTTCAGCCGCTGCTGTTTCCAGGGTTTGTCGTGCTTCGCCCAGATTCGCGCCCATGGCGACGAAAACGGTGGTGCTGCCTGGAATCACGATTCGCTTCCACCCGTTGCGTTGCTGCGCTTGGCGTTGGAGCGACGGCGGCGGGTACGGCGCTGACCGCTGCGCGAGCCGGTAGCGGCGGTGCCAGCAGGTTTGCGCACGGCAATCATATTGCTGCGTTCTTCGTCACCAGCATCGGCCAGATCCATCCACCACTGCGCCTGCACGCTATCCACCTCTTTGGCTTCGGCGCGTAGTTGTAAAAAATCCACAGCGGCACGGAAACGAGGTTGTTCCGTCATGCGCCAGATGGCGCGATTGGCGATGCGCTCAAAACGGGGCTGCATGAACCAGATTTCGCGCATATCCGACTGGAAGCGCTTTTGAATCGGCATGATGCGGCTTTGTTTTTCCAGGATCAGGTCGGCGGCTTCCAGCAAGGCCTGCTGGGGATGCATGTCCTGGGCACTGCGTCGTTCCCACTCTTGCTTGACCAGCTTCCAGAGCAGGCAGGCATAGATAAAGCTGGGGCTGACCGATTTGCCAGCACGAACGCGGGTGTCGGTGCGGGCCAGGGCCATATCCAGGAATTCAGAGCCACCGGGCAGGCGTTGAACCGGCTCCACCATAGGCAAGAGCTTGCTGTGCAGACCCAGCGCCTGCAGGCGCTGGATGCAGTCCATGGCGTGGCCGCAGTTCAGCAGCTTGAGTGTTTCGTCAGCCAGACGGGACTCGGGTACGTTCTCGATCAGACGCGACAAGGAACGAATGGGCGCATCCGTTGCCGGTTCAATGGTGGCATCCAGCTTGGAGGCAAAGCGCACGGCACGCAGCATGCGCACCGGGTCTTCGCGATAGCGGGTTTCCGCATCACCAATAATGCGTACCTGACGCTCTTTCAGATCGGCTACCCCGTTGTGGTAGTCGATGACGGTTTCAGTCAGGGGATCGTAGTACAGCGCGTTCAGTGTGAAATCGCGGCGTGCGGCATCGTCTTCGATGGTGCCGTACTCGTTATCGCGCAGGATGCGGCCATGTTCGTCCGTTTGCTTGCCGCTATCGTCGGCCCGGAAGGTCGAGGTTTCGATGATTTCCTGGCCAAACACCACGTGTACCAGGCGGAAGCGGCGGCCAATGATGCGGGCACGACGGAACAGGGGGCGGATTTGCTCGGGCGTGGCGTTGGTCGCCACGTCAAAGTCCTTGGGCTCCAGGCCCACCAGCAAATCGCGCACTGCGCCGCCCACGACATAGGCTTGATAGCCTTCGTGGTTCAGGACCTCGCACACTTTGATGGCATGACGCGAGACCAGACGCCGGTCTATGCCATGTTCTTCTCGTGTGTAGCGGCGCGGCCCTTTGGGACGCGCGCTTTTGGCTGGTTTGAGCAGCCGGTCGACAAATGTTTTTATTGTTCGCTTGAGCATGCGTCTGATTTTACGATTTGCTGTCCATCATGTCAGCGAACAAATCGATGACGACCCAATTGCGTTCGGTGGCCACTGCACGCAGCTTGTCGCTGGGGTTGGTTGCCACGGGGTCGGTCACCACTTCCATCAGGGGCAGATCGTTGGGCGAATCGCTGTAAAACCAGCTGCGCTCGAAGTCGGCCAAAGTTTTGCCCATGGTTTGCAGCCACTGTTCTACACGGGTGATCTTGCCAGCCTGAAAGCTGGGCACGCCGCTGATCTTGCCGGTGTAGCGGCCGTCTTTCATTTCGGGGGTGGTGGCGATCAGGTGGTCTACGCCCAATGCAGCCGCTATGGGACGCGTCACGAATTCGTTGGTAGCGGTCACGATTGCCACCAGATGGCCCTGGTCCTGATGCTGGGCCAACAGTTCGCGTGCAGCGGGGCTGATCGAGGGCAGGATTATGGCCTGCATGAACTCGTCCTGCCAGGCCAGCAACTCTTCCTGGCTGGCATTGGTGAGCAGGCCCAACATGAATTCGGCCGATTCCTCGGCCGTCAGCAATCCCTGGTTATAGCGTTCCATCAGGTCTTCATTCAGACGAATGGCTTCAGCGGGGTCACCGACGCGGCCGGTACGGGCCAGGAAGTCAGCCCACTGGTAATCGCTATCTAAAGGAAGCAGAGTGTGGTCCAGATCAAACAGGGCAATAAAAGAAGAAGCAGTCATGACTCAACTAGAAGATTGGGTCTGGCTGTTGGCCAGAAGTTCTTTGAGCAGGGGTAAAGTGATGGGGCGTTTCTTTACCAGTGAATAATTGTCCAGCGCATCGATCAGTGCGCTCAAGCGGTTCATATCGCGATCGTAGTGAGTCAGTATCCAGCTGAGCACTTCCGCTTGCAGCTGCAGACCGCGGGCAGCGGCTCGCTGTTGCATGGCTTCGGCCCGGTGGGCGTCCGACAGGTATTCCAGCCTGAATACCAGGTCCCAGCCCAGGCGAGTGCGCAAGTCCTCGCGCACGGACATGGTTTTGGGGGCCCGGTCGCCGGAGACTAGCAGCGTGAAGGCGTCAGGCCGGGTGGCCGACTCGCGCCAGCGATTGTACAGTGCAAATACGGCAGCCTGTCCGTGCTCGTCAAAACATTCGATATCGTCGATGGCCAGCAGGCTTGGAGGAGCTTTGTCATCCGTGGCGATGTCAAAGATGGGCTGGGAGGGTGTATCTGAACTAAAATAGCGGCTGTCGTCTTGACTGGCCATCGCCCGCAGCAGATGTGTTCGACCTGCGCCGGGCGGTCCCCACAGGTAAACCGCGCGTCCTGGACTGCATTGACGCAGAGCCTGCAACGCAGCCTGATTCGCTCCGGCAACAAAGTTGTCCAAAGAGGCAGGCGGTGCTGGAGATATATCCAGAATCAGTTGCTCGGTCATGTGTCGTACAATTTCGTCCAACTCGCAATTTTCACATATCCCACGGCTTTTCCCATGAAAAACACTACTTCTGTTTCCTTGACCTACCGCGATGCAGGCGTGGATATCGACGCGGGCGATGCCCTGGTCGATCGTATTAAACCACTGGCTGCCAAAACCATGCGTGCAGGCGTCATGGCTGGAATCGGAGGCTTTGGCGCTTTGTTTGAAGTGCCTACCCACCTTAAAGAGCCCGTTCTGGTGTCCGGCACCGACGGTGTTGGTACCAAACTACGCCTGGCATTTGACTGGCAGCGCCACGACACTGTGGGTATAGACCTGGTGGCCATGAGTGTCAACGACATTCTAGTCCAGGGCGCAGAACCCTTGTACTTTCTGGATTACTTTGCCTGCGGCAAGCTGTCGGTCGACACGGCTGCTCAAGTAGTTGGCGGCATTGCCAAGGGTTGTGAACTGTCCGCTTGTGCCCTGATCGGTGGTGAAACGGCAGAGATGCCCGGCATGTACCCCGAAGGCGAGTACGACCTGGCCGGTTTTGCAGTGGGAGCGGTAGAAAAATCGCGCATTATCGATGGCAAGTCCATTGTTCCTGGTGACGTGGTTCTGGGTCTGGCTTCCAGCGGTGCCCACTCCAACGGTTACTCCCTGATTCGCAAGATTCTCAAGCACGCCAACGCCAAGCCTACCGACGAGCTTGATGGCCGTCCTTTGGCTGACGTGGTCATGGAACCCACCCGCATCTACGTGAAATCCGTGCTGGCTGCCTTGGCTGCCCACGGTGCGGACATCAAGGGCCTGGCTCACATCACGGGCGGCGGCTTGCTGGAAAACGTGCCACGCATTCTGCAAAAGCACCTGACTGCCCGTCTGAAGCGCGATTCCTGGACCATGCCTGCCTTGTTCCAGTGGTTGCAAAGCAACGGTAACGTGGCCGACGAAGAAATGTACCGTGTGTTTAACTGCGGTATCGGCATGATCATCATTGTTCCTGCAGACAAGGCAGACACCATCAGCGCCACTTTGTCCGAGCAAGGCGAAACCGTCTACCAATTGGGCGAAATCCTGGAGCGTCAGGAAGGTCAGGCACAGACCGAAGTGGTCTAAAAACCTCTGATCTTTCCGTCAGTAAAAAAGCCAGCTCATCAAGCTGGCTTTTTTTATTCCTGCATCCTGCTTTGAATTGCCCTGTATTACCGCATCGAATCTGATGTATTTGATTTTCAAATAAATATTATATGGATTTGATTATGTCGTTTTTCGAGCTAATCCGAATTTAGGTATTACTCGTACATTCCATAATGTTCCCCGATCAGCAAGGCTCCTACAGTAGCGGCAAGCACATAGAAATTTCAGCTGAAATGTTAGAAGCAATTTCTTAGGGGGAAGAAAATGGAGCACAGTGATTTATCCTTGAAAGACCCGCATCCTGCTTTGCACAACGAAGACTTGGCGCCTTTGCCACGACAAAAACGCTTGTGGGGCTGGTTCGAGATTTTCAACGTCTGGTCTAACGATATTCAAAGTCTGTTTGGCTACACCTTGGCCGCCACCTTGTTCATTTCTTATGGTCTGAATGGTTGGGCCGTATTTGCTGGCATCTTGCTGGCCGGTTTTATTGTGATGGGACTGGTGAACCTGAGCGGTAAACCCAGCGTGCTGTATGGCGTTCCCTATCCTGTGATTGCCCGTATCAGCATGGGGGTGAAGGGCGCCAAGTTTCCTGCTCTGGTGCGCGGGATTGTGGCCATTTTCTGGTATGGCGTGCAGACCTACTTTGCCTCCACGGCCTTGGCGCTGTTGTTCAATGCCTTGCTGGATCATCCCGGCGGAGCCTTGTTCCTGGGGCTGGATTGGGTGGGCTGGGTGTCTTACGTGGTGGTTTGCATCCTGCAGCTGGGTATTTTCCTGATGGGCATGAAGTGGATTACGCGCTTCCTGAACTGGGCGGGCCCGTTGGTGTATCTGGTGATGTTCGCCTTGCTGGCCGTGATCTGGTACAAGGCTGGCGGTGGTTTGCTCGATAAAGTGGGTGAGATCTTTGCCGGTAAAGGCTCTTACGAAGGCGGACCCTTGATGGCCTTTGGTGCGGTGGTGGGCACTATGGTGGCGTACTTTGCTGCCGTTGTGATCAACTACGGCGACTTCTCGCGCTTTGTGAAAGACGAGCGCAGCATGCGTATCGGTAACTTCATGGGCTTGCCTGTCAGCCTGGCCGTATTCTCCTTCCTGGCCTTGTTCATTACCGCCGGTACAGCTGTGTTGTTTGGCGAAACCTTGACCAACCCTACCGATATTGTGGATCGCGTCGATAGTTTGGCTTTGACCGTGATCGCGGCTTTGACCTTCTTTGCCGCAACCGTGGGTATCAACCTGGTGGCGAACTTTATTCCACCGGCCTTTGATTTGGCCAACCTCAAGCCCGAGCTGATCTCTGCCAAGATGGGCGGCATTCTGACAGCCGTAATTGCTTTCTTTATCGGTGCCTTGTGGCTGCCCTTGATCAGCGCTATCGGGATTACGGGTTTTGTGGATACCTTGGGCGCCTTGCTGGCTCCCTTGTACGGCATCATGATTGTGGACTTCTACTTGATCCGCAAACAGCATGTCGTGGTGTCGGATCTGTTCAGCCTGGCAGAAAGCGGTACCTACTACTTCCAGAACGGCTGGAACAAGCGTGCAATGGCCGCTTTCTTCCTGGCGGCCGTGTTCTCGGTAGCGACCGTGTGGGTGCCTGCGCTGGCGAATATGGCGGGTTACGGCTGGCTGATCGGCGCTTTGTTGGGTGGTGCGTTCCAATACCTGGCCATGCGCACCAAAGTTTTGCCCAAGCTGAGCAGCGCTTCGGTGTAAGAGGCGTTTCGGGTAAAAAAACGGTCTCTTTGAACGGCCCCTTGGCAGTCGGATACTATCCGGCCGTCAAGGGGCCGTTCCTACGAGCGAGCCTGGTGTATCAGGCTGGCCAGATCTGGCGTGCCGCTTGCACAATCTGCTCGGCGGCTTGCGGGCTCTGGCAGTTGAATTGCAGACGCTCGGGTTCGGAGCGTAGCCAGGTCAATTGACGTTTGGCTAGCTGGCGAGTCGCGGCAATCGCCTGTTCGATCGCCACGTCCAGGCTGACTTCGCCGTCCAGATACGACCACAGTTGCCGATAGCCCACACAGCGAATGGAGGGCAGACCGGGATGTAAATCAGGGCGCTGGTACAGCTTCTCCACTTCCTGCAGCAGTCCTTGCTCGATCATGTCGTGATAGCGAGCCGCAATGCGCTTATGCAGCCAGGATCTATCTTCTGGCTCCAGGCTCATGGTGACGTACTGGTGGCTCTCTTCTTGCGGCTGGGCTTTGTCCTTGAGCCAGTCACTCATGGTCTTGCCACTGATATGGAAAATCTCCAGCGCACGTTGAATGCGCTGGCTGTCGCGGGGAGCCAGTCGGGCAGCTGTCACCGGGTCGATGAGGGTCAGTTCCTCGTGCATGCCGGGCCAGCCAATCTCCTGGGCACGCTCATCCAGTTGCTGGCGAATGGCAGGGTCTGCCTGCGGTAAATCGTTCAAGCCTTCGCGCAAGGCTTTGTAATACAGCATGGTGCCGCCACACAGCACAGGGTAATGCCCGCGCGTCCGGATTTCTTGAATAAGACGGGTCGCGTCGGTGGCGAACTCTGCGGCTGAGTAACTCTCTACCGGGTCGCGTATATCCAGCAAGTGGTGGGGGATAGCGGCTTGTTCTTCGGCGCTGGGTTTGGCGGTGCCAATGTCCATGTCACGGTAAATCGTGGCCGAATCCATCACAATCACTTCAATCGGCCAGTGTTGCGCCAGGATATGCGTGCTTGCGCTTTTGCCACTGGCCGTCGGGCCAGCCAGGCACAGAATGGGTAAATCGTTCATTGTCCACGCATAAAAAGTTTGTCCAGCTCGCTGAGCTTCCATTGGAACCAGGTGGGGCGGCCGTGATTACACAGGTCGGCCCGGTCAGTTTGTTCCATCTTGCGAAGCAGAGCGTTCATCTCGGGGATGCTCAGGCGACGATTGGCGCGTACGGCGCCGTGGCAGGCCATGGTGGAGAGCAGTTCGTTGCGTTGCTCATCCAGGTGGCGTGACGAGCCTACCTGAGCCAGATCGCGCAGTACGGCACGGGCCAGCGATTCGATATCGCCTTGGGCCAGGAGGGCGGGGACGGCACGCACGGCCATGGTGGTGGGGCCTGCCGGGTTCATGCTCAGGCCCAGATCGGCCAGGGTTTCCTGATGCTCATCCAGCAAGGCGATATCACTTTCCGAGCAACTGAATACGACCGGCACCAGCAGATCCTGACGAGGCAGTTCGCGGCCATCCAGAGCCTGCTTCAATTGTTCGTAGACCACGCGTTCATGTGCGGCGTGCATGTCCACCAGAATCATGCCCTGACGGGTTTCGGACAGAATATAGATGCCGTGCAACTGGCCCAGGGCCATGCCCAAGGGAAACTCGTCCGTTGTGCTGTCTGCCTCGCTTTGATAGCTGGTGATAGGCGTGTTGCTGGGAGCAGGTTCAATCGGGCGATACATGCTTTTCCAGTCGACATTGCCGCCTCCAGATGGCTCGCGCAGGCTGAAACTGGATTGCCAACCTTGACGGGCCGGATGGCTATACGGCATGGCGGGCTCGCTGCTGGTATAGGAACCGCTCGGTGCGCCTGGAGCCGAAGATGGATAGGGTGTGCCACTTATGGGAGGCTGGGTAGCGCCTTCAGGCAAAGGCATGGCGGCAACTGGCGTTTCCCCGGCCATGCTACCTTGCGCCAGGGTTTGTCCAACAGACTGCAGCACAAAGCGGTAGACGGCACCGCTGTCACGGAAGCGAACCTCGTGCTTGGCGGGGTGTACGTTCACATCCAGCGTGGATGGGGCAATGTCCAGAAACAAGGCATAGGCAGGCTGGCGATCTCCATGCAGTACATCGGCATAAGCACTGCGTATAGCATGTGACACAGTACGATCACGCACAAAACGGCCATTCACGAACAGGAACTGTTTGTCTGCACTGGGGCGAGCATGGGCGGGGTGAATTACCAGACCACGCAAGCTGATCAGACCTTGCTCCTGGGCGACAGGTAGGCTTTGCTCAATAAACTCTTTGCCCAAGATATCCAGCAGGCGTTGCTCCAGTGTGCCGCTGCGCCAGTGGCGTTGGGGCTTGTCATTGTGAAACAGGCGGAAAGCGATTTGCGGCTGTGCCAGGGCGATGCGCTCCAGCGCGGTCACGCAGTGGCCGTACTCCGTGCCTTCCGTGCGCAAAAACTTGCGACGGGCGGGGATCTCGTCAAACAGCTGGCGTACATCCACATGCGTGCCAATCTGCCCGGAGGCGGGCTGGGGTTCGCTTTGACCCAGTGAGTACTCCCAGGCGTGCGGGTCGTCCTGAGTGCGCGAGTTGATCGTCAGGCGGGCTACCGAGGCAATTGAGGGCAGGGCTTCCCCCCGAAAGCCCATGGAGGCCACGGACTCCAGCTCTTCCAGCGAGCGAATCTTGCTGGTGGCATGTTGCAGCAGCGCCAGGGGCAATTCTTCCTGGGTGATGCCGTGGCCATCGTCGCTGACAGAGATGCGGCGTATGCCGCCGCCGTCCAGGCGAATCTCGATGGCACTGGCTCCGGCGTCAATCGCGTTTTCCAGCAATTCCTTCAGGACAGATGCCGGGCGCTCGATAACTTCACCGGCCGCAATTTGGCTTACAAGCAGGTCCGGGAGTGGGATAATACGGCGTCTTGATGACATAGGGCGGCTGGCCTTGTGTGTATTCAGGGTTGAACATTACACGTTCAACGGGTTTCAAACGGTAGCGGCTTATTTTAACCGCTTGCTCTATGGTGTCGGTCTGGCCAGTATCGGACTGGCTGGATTGTTATTTTGGTGTGGAACTATGCCCGATTTACTCAGCATGATCCTTCATATTGACCAGTACCTGGGTGTGTGGGTCGAGCAGTATGGAGCCTGGATTTATCTTGTTCTGTTCTTGATTATATTTGGCGAGACCGGGCTTGTGGTTTTGCCCTTCCTGCCGGGCGATTCTCTGCTGTTTATTGCCGGGGCCTTTGGCGCTTCGGGCATGTTGGACCCGGTCATGCTGGGTGGCCTGCTGATCGTGGCAGCCGTGCTGGGTAATACCGTGAACTATCACGTGGGGCGGTATATAGGCCCGAAAGTCTTTACCCAGGAATCCCGATTCCTGGATCGTCGTGCTCTGGTCAAAACCCATGCTTTTTATGAAAAGCATGGTGGCAAGACCATCGTCATTTCCCGCTTCCTGCCATTGTTCCGTACTTTTGCGCCTTTTGTAGCGGGTGTGGGCCATATGAATGCCATGCGCTTTCAGATGTACAACATTACCGGCGCGGTGCTGTGGATTTGCAGCTTGATTACCTTGGGCTACTTCTTTGGCAATGTGCCTTTCATCAAGGCGCATTTGAATACCATCGTGCTGATTGGTATTGCGGCTGCCGCGGTGCCTGTCGTGGCTGGGGCCTTGTGGAAGATTTTCAAGCGCAAGAGCAAGGGTAATGCGACTTTGTAGGATTTGAGATTGGATTGTTTGCTTGTTAAAGGTTAAGGAAAGGACGCCAGTAGGCGTCCTTTTTTATTTCGGGAACCTGTCAGATATCGCTGTTGTGGGCGAGGGGGTAAAAGCTGTCGCAACATCTGGGCTCAAGTGTTCAAGGTAACTATTGGCACTCTCCGTATTTTTAAAAAACCGCCTCTGTTTCAGCCTTTAGTAAAGAATGCCTCAGTTTTCTTGAGGGGGAGCCGCTAGTCGGCAGGCGGGGCCCTGGCCCGTGCTGCGCACGGGTACCCTTGTCTCTTGAGCTATCCAGGCGCCCCGTGAACTCGCGCGATAGCTCGTCCCCCGGACGAGCTATAAGCGTCGCGCTCAAACAGCACGGGGCTTGTATCCTGGATAGCTCAAGAGCCTGCGGCCAGAACCCTGACTCGCCTGCAGGCTAGCTGCTCCCCCTCAAGAAAAGGCCACACCGATTCAGGTTCAAACAGGTCCTTGCTCAAAGACGCTCTCTTTTTCGAACGGCCTCAGACCCTACGGAAACAAAAAAAGCGCAGCATTTTTGCTGCGCTTTTTTCATCGAACCAAGCAGATAGTTAGCTACGGCTGGCCAGTGCCGGAAACTCGGCAAAATATCCCCGGATGCCGGTCAGAATGGCTTGGGCAATTTTGTCCTGATGCGAAGAACTACGTAGCAGACGCTCTTCTTCCGGATTACTGATAAATGCCGTTTCGATCAGAATCGATGGAATATCGGGTGCTTTCAACACAGCAAAACCAGCGCGTTCAACATTGCGCTTGTGCAGGCGGTTGATCTTGCCGATCTCGCCCAGCAGGCGCGAGCCCACTTTCACCGAGTCGTTAATCTGTGCGGCTGTGGACAGGTCCAGCAGAATCTGTGCGACCTGACGGTTGTGGGAACCCAGGTTCAGACCACCGATCAAGTCAGCATCGTTCTCTTTCTTGGCCAGCCAACGGGCCGCCGAGCTGGTTGCACCGTTCTGGGACAGGGCGTAGATGGACGAGCCACGCGCACTGGGCTTGATCCAGGCATCAGCATGAATACTGATGAACAGGTCCGCTTTCACCCGACGCGCTTTCTGTACACGCACTTGCAGCGGCACGAAGAAGTCCGAGTCACGCGTCAAATAAGTACGCATATTGGGCTGCGCATCAATCAGACGTTTCAAGCGTCGGGCTATGTTCAGCACCACATCTTTTTCACGGGTCCCACCGGGGCCGATGGCACCGGGGTCCTCTCCACCGTGGCCGGGGTCCAGCGCAATCAGCAAAGGACGATTGGGAGTACCCGGCGTGGCTGCAGGCGAAGGGGAGCGCGGTGGAGTCGTGACAGGAGGCGGCGTACGAGCGACGGGCGGCAAGGTTTGCCCTTGTACCGTAGGGACAGGCGCGTCAGGCGAGTTTTGAGCCAGGCTTTCCAGGACGGAAGCCAGGGGGTCGTTATCGTCCTGAATTTGCAAGGCCAGCAGCGGGTCTTGCGCCACACGCGGGTACAAGTCCAGCACCAGACGGTACTTGTATTCGCCAACGGGCTTGAGCGTAAAAATCTGGGGAGCGACGGCCTGTTTCAGATCCAGCACCAGACGCACGACGTCGGGGCGGTTCTGGCCCACGCGCACGGAGCGAATGTAGGGGTCATTGGGGCGGACCTTGGAAACCAGCTCCTCGATGGTGCGGTTCATGGTCAGGCCCTGAATGTCCACCACCATGCGATGGGGGTTTTCCAGTGTGAAGTGCTCGGCCTTGAGCTCGCTATCCATTTCCAGGGTGACGCGGGTGTATTCGTCTGCCGGCCAGGTACGGACGGCCACGATGGTGCTGGCGTTCGCCAGCCGCGGTATGACGGGAAGCAGGAACAGGGTGGTGGCCGTGGCGACGAATCGGCGACGGGCCTTGCCGGCTGGGGCTACTTCTGCAGGCTGGGGGCGAGTGTCGTAATCCATAGCGTTCCTTTGGCGCTGCGTGCATCCAGGGTGGCCAAACGACCGTCACCGCAATAATCCAGGTGTAAATCCAGATCGGGCTCGGGCAATAAATCCCCTGCTTTTTCGGGCCATTCGATCAGCACAACAGCATTGTCTTGCAAAATATCGCGAAAACCTGCGTCGACCCATTCTCGTGGATCGCTAAATCTATAAAAATCAAGATGATAGAAGTATAAGCTAGAAACTTTATAACTTTCAAGCAAAGCGTAGCTAGGACTTTTGATACGACCGGTAACGCCACAAGCCCGTAACAGGGCCCGAACAAAGTGGGTTTTACCGGCACCCAGGTCACCATGAAGATGAATTCGGCCACCCACAGGCACACCGGGAACCTGACCGCTTAGCAGCGGGGCAAGGCGCTCGGCCAAGGCGGTGGTGGCGTCCTCGTCAGGCAAGGACAGGGTTAAAGCTTGCGGATTCATAGGCTTGGATCAGGTAGCGAGGGATAACCACAATGGAATGGTCAAGCCCGCTAGTATAGTGCCGATCGACATGGTCAGCGCGACCAGACGGCTATCGGCTCCCATGCGGGCAGCCAGTACGTGGGCAGAAGAGGCCGTAGGCAGGGCAGCAAATACCAGTAACATCTGGCGCTCCAATGTGCTCATATCCAACACCCAGGCAATTGCCAGGGCCGCCAAGGGCAAAGCCAGCAGCTTGATGGCCGTAATCCAGCCGATCAAGGCCCCCGCACGCCGCGAGCCTTGCAGGGACAAGGTGGCGCCTACACACAACAAACCAATCCCCAGGGCACAAGCCCCCAAGCGGCTAAAGGCCAATTGAACCGGGCCTGGTACGGACAAACCAGCCAGATTCCAGGCCAGTGCAGCAACAGTAGACAGAATCAGGGGATTTTTAAGCAGCTCGATGGCGATACGGCCTTGCTGCCCCCGCGCTAGCACGGTCACTGCCACCATATTGGCCATGGGAACAGAAAAGCCCACCAGCAAAGCCATAACGGCGACACCCGATGGCCCGGCAATCGCACTGGCCAGAGACATCCCCAAATAGGTATTGAAGCGAAAGGCGCATTGAGTCAGGGCCGCGTGCTGCAAATGTTCGGGTTTCAGAATGGGCAGGGCCAGCCAGGCCAGAACCGTGCCTACGGCAATTAAAACAGCCGCAGCGACCAATAAAGGCCAGGTATCGCCCAGATTGAGCGGAATACGAGTAATGGAATCAAACAGCAGGGCTGGAAACAGGACGTAATAGACTAGCTTCTCCGCACCCTGGAAAAAATCCCGGCTGAAATGAAAGCGATGCAGCAGTAAAGCCCCCAGTGCAATTAACAGGAAATCGGGCAGAATCAGCGGGAATATTGTGGCCATGATGAGGGTAAATAGAAGCAGATATAGGTATATCCCCTGTGGGTATCTGCTTTCAGAATTAACAATTGATGGGGATTAGCTGCGCTATTATTGGTTAGTTCCCCTTACACAGGGGATGGATCTACAAAAAGACTAAAGAGGAGATGTTCCCATGATAGAGAAGTTTCCCAAGAAATTTGCGCTGCTATCCCTTTGTGCAAGTTTGTCCATGATCGGCACGGTTAATGTCGCTCATGCTCAAGCGGATTATCCTAATCAAGCGATTCGCGTCATTGTTCCTTTTGCGCCAGGCGGTTCCACCGATATTGTGGCGCGCATTGTGACCAAGGGCATGAGCGAAGTGCTGGGCCAGTCCATGGTGGTAGAAAACAAGGGTGGTGCCGGGGGCGCTATTGGAGCGGCAGAAGCTGCTCGCGCCAAACCTGACGGCTATACCTTGTCAATTGCCACCATCTCGACTCTGGCAGTGAATCCCGCTTGCCGCCCCAATGATTTGCCTTACGACCCCTTGAAAGACTTTGTGCCGGTCAGCAACTTTGCCAACCTGCCCAACGTGATCGAGGTCAACCCCAAATTCCCGGCACAGAACTTCAAGGAGTTCGTGCAGCAACTGAAAGACAATCCCGGTAAGTATTCTTACGGCAGCTCGGGTACTTGCTCGGTGCTGCACTTGTTTGGCGAAGCCTTCAAGCTGGAAACTGGCACCGACATCGTGCACGTTCCTTACCGTGGTGCCGGCCCGGCTGTAACGGATGCGGTCGGTGGCCAGATCAATGCCATGTTTGATAACCTGCCTTCGTCCATGGCCCAGATCCAGGCTGGCAACTTGCGCGCATTGGCTATTGCCTGGCCCGAGCGCCTGCCTGCTCTGAAAGATGTGCCGACCTTGGCCGAAGAAGGTTACCCGCAGCTGAACAGCCCGGCCTGGTATGGTCTGCTGGCTCCCAAGGGTACGCCGCCTGAAATCGTTGCCAAGCTGCATGCCGCTGCTGCGGAAGCCTTGAAGAAACCCGAAATTATTTCGGCTCTGGAAAAGCAGGGTGCGACTCCGTCGGGTAACTCGCCTGAAGAGTTCGCCAAGGAAATCAAGGAGCAGTACGACTGGGCCCACGACGTGGTCAAGAAAGGCAACATCAAGCTGGAATAAGCCTTGGACTTTAAATGTCAGCCATAAAAAAACCGGCCTGTGCAGGCCGGTTTTTTATTTCAGCCCCAAGGCCTAGCCACGATTGGCTTGCAGCACGGTCAAGGCCGTCATATTAATGATGCGGCGTACGGTGGAGCTGTAAGTCAGGATGTGTACAGGAGCATTGGCGCCCATCAGGAAAGGACCGATGGCCACGTTGCTGCCAGCAGCGGTTTTCAGCAGGTTGTAGCTGATATTGCCAGCGTCCACGTTCGGGCAGACCAGCAGGTTGGCCGAGTCTTTCAGCGAGGAGTTGGGCAAGGTACGATTGCGCAAGCTTTCGTCCAGAGCGCAGTCGGCATGCATTTCACCGTCTACTTCCAGGTCAGGGGCTTGCTCCTGAATCAAACGCAGGGCTTCACGCATTTTGGGTCCGGAAGTGGCCGAGTCGGTACCAAAGTTGGAGCGCGACAGCAGGGCCACCTTGGGTTCCAGGCTCAGCGTACTCAACATGCGGGCGGCTTCAATCGTGTATTCCGCAATTTCCTGTGCGTTCGGATCGTCGTTGACGTGTGTGTCGGTCAAGGCAACCGTACGCTCGCCCAGGAGCAGAATGTTCATGGCAGCGTAGACGCTGGAGCCGGGCTTGCGGCCGATCATCTCGTCGATATAGCGCAGGTGGTTGTGGTAGGAACCGATCGTGCCGCAGATCATGCCGTCGGCATCACCCAGGTGCACCATGGTCGAGCCAATCAGGGTCAGGCGGCGACGCATTTCCACGCGAGCCATTTCCTTGCTGATACCGCGACGGCACATTTTTTCCCAGTACGTGGTCCAGTACTGGTGGAAACGGTCGTCAGACTCGGGGTTGGTCACTTCCACATCCACGCCCAAGCGCAGGCGCAGACCAAATTTCTTGATGCGAGACAGCAGCACGGCAGGACGGCCAACCAGAATCGGGTGGGCCAGCTTCTCGTCCACAATCACTTGCACGGCGCGCAGCACGCGTTCTTCTTCACCTTCGGTAAAGACGATGCGAGCCTTGCCGCCTTCGCGCACCAATTGCTTGGCTACGGCAAACACGGGCTTCATGAACGCGCCAGAGTGGTAGACAAACTGTTGCAGCTTGGCGATGTAGCCTTCCAGGTCAGCGATAGGGCGGGTTGCCACGCCTTCTTCCATGGCGGCTTGAGCCACGGCGGGGGCGATGCGCACGATCAGACGTGGGTCGAATGGCTTGGGAATCAGGTAGTCGGGGCCAAAGCTCAGGCCGTAACCACCGTAGGCTGCGGCCACCGCTTCGTCCTGCTCTTCTTCAGCCAGAGCCGCAATCGCGCGGGCAGCAGCTTTTTCCATGCCACGGGTAATCGTGGTGGCGCCCACATCCAGCGCACCGCGGAAGATGTAGGGGAAGCACAGCACGTTGTTGACCTGATTCGGGAAGTCCGAACGGCCGGTTGCCATGATGACGTCATCGCGAGCGGCTTTGGCGACTTCAGGCAAAATTTCGGGGGTAGGGTTGGCCAGCGCCATCACGAAGGGACGGTCTGCCATTTTTTGCAGCATTTCAGCTTTCAGTACGCCACCGGCGGACAGGCCCACGAACACGTCAGCGTTGTCGATCACATCAGCCAGCTTGCGTGCTTCGGTTTCTTTGGCGAAACGGGCCAGTTCAGGAACCTGGTGACCAGGGCGGCCTTTGTAGACCACGCCGTCAATGTCGGTGACCCAGACATTTTCTTCGGGCAGGCCCATGTCCACCATCAAGTCCAGGCAAGCTAGCGCGGCCGCACCGGCACCGGAGGTCACAACCTTGATCTTCTTGATATCTTTGCCGACCACTTTCAGGCCGTTCAGGAAAGCCGCCGTCACGCAAATGGCGGTACCGTGCTGGTCGTCGTGAAAGACGGGGATGTTCATGCGTTCGCGCAGCTTGCGCTCCACTTCAAAACACTCGGGTGCCTTGATGTCTTCCAGGTTGATGCCACCGAAGGTGGGCTCCAGACCGGCGATGATATCCACCAGCTTGTCGGGATCGGTTTCGTTGATCTCGATGTCAAACACGTCCAGGCCAGCAAATTTCTTGAACAGAACGGCCTTGCCTTCCATCACGGGCTTGGAGGCCAGGGCACCAATATTGCCCAGACCCAGCACAGCGGTACCGTTGGAGATCACGCCCACCAGATTGCCCCGGCCGGTGTAGCGGAAGGCGTTTTTCGGGTCGACCACGATCTCTTCGCAGGCGGCAGCAACACCAGGGGAATAGGCCAGGCCCAGGTCACGTTGGCTGACCAGGGGTTTGGTCGCGGCAATGGTGACTTTGCCGGGAATGGGGAACTCGTGGTAATCCAGGGCGGCTTGTCGATCTACAGGTGAACTCATCGTGTCCTCTTGCTCAGGCGCCAAACAGGTGTTTGGTGAAATCCAGGGAAGGCGTGGCGAATAGTGCGCCAGCGCCGGCTTTCAACAAGTGTAGATAATTAAACAGTCCGCACTATTAGGGCTTATTATTGCCCTATTAGTAAATACTTATAGATAAGGGTAAAGGCTTGGAAACAAACGATATCGCCCATCGCCTGGTACAACGACTCAGGTTGCGTCACCTGGCTCTGCTGATCGAGATCGACCGCTTGGGCTCGCTGACCAAAGTGGCGGATTTAATGGCGATGACTCAGCCTGCGGTCACTCAAGCCTTGGCCGAGGTGGAGCAAGTCTTTGGCACACCGCTATTCCTGCGTTCATCGCGTGGTATGGAGGCAACAGCGCAAGGGCAGATCGTGATTTCACGTGCTCGGGCCATGGTGCAGGACATGGAGTTGTTGAGTCTGGACTTGCAGGCGCACAGCATGGGGCGGCAAGCACATTTGCGGCTGGGGGTGATTCCCCTGGTGTCCGGCAAGCTGGTTTCCACGGCCTTGCGGGCAACTCGCCCTCAAGGGCAGGTAGTGTCCGTCAGCATCACCGAGGGGCTAACGGAAACGCTGCTGGAACAACTGCGTGATCACGCCTTGGATGCAGTGGTGGCGCGCAGCTCTCCGGACCTGAATATGAAAGGGCTGCGCCATGACGCCTTGTACGCGCAGCAACCACGCCTGATTGCCAGCCGGGAACTGGCGGGGCGATTGGGCCGACGCAAGCTGGACTGGGCGCAATTGCAGGATCTGGACTGGATTCTGGGACCGCGCAATACCCCGATGCGGCGGCAGGTGGCGAACCTGTTTTTACGGGCAGGCTTGTTGGAGCCGGTGCCCAGTGTGGAAACCTCTTCACCCAAGCTGATCGGTGAACTGATCGTGAATCACTCCCGTGCTGTGTCTGTGGTCCCGACCGAAATTGCTGAAGAATTGGTACGCGTGTCCGGCGTGGCGATTGTGCCGTACTCCTTTGAGTGGGGCTTGTCGCCTATCGCGCTTTTTACTCGGGTGGCCGGTCAGCAGCGTCCGGTAGACAAGCTGTTCGCGCAGGAGCTGAAACGGGTGTGTACTGATAAGACGGTACCTTTGGAGCGGGGGGCTTTTTTCTACTAATGTCGTTCTGTCTGCTGCGGGCTGATTGCTAGTGTTACACCGTGAGCGCACTATGCTGAGCGGGCCGGGCAAGAGCTGGAAGCAGGATGTCATACCTGCTCAAAAAACCGGAGCAGCTCAGTGGTAAGAACCACCCCCCGCTTGTATGCCCAGGAGTCTGGAAGGGGGGTGGTGTGCAGCGCCCGGTTTATTGATGCCGGGGCTATGCAAGCAGTGGCTTACTGGTTCACATACCAGATGGCCTTGGTTTGCTGGTACTGATCCAGGGCCTCCATTCCCTTGTCCTTGCCGCCAAAACCGGACAGTTTGAAGCCGCCAAAGGGCGCGGTGATGTCGCCTTCGGAAAAGCCATTTATCGAAACGGTGCCTGCCTTGATTTTGCGCGAGACACGCTGCGCCCGCCGTACATCAAGCGTGTAGAGGGAGGCGGCCAGGCCATATTGGGTATCGTTTGCCAAGGCGATGGCTTGCTCTTCTGTCTCGAAGGTCGTGATGGCCAGAACGGGGCCGAACACTTCCTCCTGGAACAGGCGGTCTTCCGGGGTGATGTGATCGAAGATGGTGGGCTCGATATACCAACCACTGCCCAGGTCACTGTGAATGCGCCCCCCATGAACCAACTTGGCGTTTTTGCCGGGGTTCTGCAGAAAGCTGGCCACTTTTTCAAAGTGTGCTTGTTCTACCATCGGCCCGATAGACACATCCGGGTCCGTAGGCAGACCTACTTTCCAGGAGCTTAGCCCCTGTTTGAGTTTTTGCAGTAGCGTATCTTTCAGGCTGCTGTGTACGATCAGGCGGGAGCCGCAGCTGCAGTTTTCGCTCATGTTCCAGAATGCGGCCGCCAGGATGGACGGAACTGCTTCGTCCAGCAAGGCGTCTTCAAAAACGACCTGAGGGCTTTTGCCACCACACTCCAGAACAACTTCCTTCAAGTTGCTTTCTGCGGAGTATTTCAGAAATAGCCGTCCAACTTCGGTGGACCCGGTGAAAGATACGATATCCACGTCCTGGTGTCGTCCCAAGGGCTCTCCCACGGCCTCGCCGGTGCCGGTAACAAGGATCAGTGCTCCTTCGGGGATACCGGCCTGATGCGCCAGCTGGGTCATGCGGTAGGCACTGAGACTGGTTAGCTCGGACGGTTTCACAATGACTGAATTGCCGCACACCAGCGCAGGGGCAACTTTCCAGGCGTACATTTGAGCCGGGAAATTCCAGGGCAGGACGGCCGCCACCACACCAATGGGCTCCTTGGTGATCAAACCCAGTGCGTCGGAGCCGGTTGGGGAAATTCGACCAAAGCATTTATCAGCCGTTTCCGCATACCAGCTGAAGGTATCGATGGTGGCGGGCATGTCGGTATTCAGACATTCGGTGATGGGCTTGCCTGCATCCACGCAATCGAGTGCGGCCAGTTCCTCGGCGTGTTGCTCCAGCAAGGCTACCCATTTGAGCATGATCTTTTTGCGTTCTGCCGGAGACAGTTCAGACCACTCGCCGGACTCAAAGCTTGTGCGCGCGGCAGCGACCGCTGCTTGTACATCCGAGGCTTGGCCGGCAGCGATTTTGCCAATTACGGTCAGGTCGATAGGGCTGACGTTATCGAGCAGGGCCGAAGCCGTGGTTTGATAGCCAGGAATCAAATGGGAAGCGTGCAGCTTTCCGGCGCGGGCCAACTCAAAGACAGTCTCTTGTTGCGTGGGCATTCAAGCCTCCTGTTCTACTTGATAAGCGTTGATCTGGGCCAGGAAGTCATCTCGTTCCTGCGCGTCGACTGGCAGCAGAGGCAAGCGTACCGAACCGACATCAATGCCGTGACGCACGCAGCCCAGTTTGGCTTTCTGGTTGTAGTTGCCCGACTCCATGGCGGCAATGGCGGGCAACATGGCAGCCATCATGCGACGTACCGTGTCCCAGTCTTCTTGCTCGGCGGCTTTCAGCATTTGGACCTGCTCGGCAGGAAACACATTGGCCCCGCCACTGATCCAGCTACGAACTCCCCAGAACAGGAAATCGGCTGCCTGGTCATCGCAACCACAAACAACCTGAAAATCGGGCAGATTGGCATTGACCATGGCAACCACCCGGCTGAAGTTGCCGCTGCTCTCCTTGATGCCCACAATGTTCTTGACCTTGGCCAGTTCGTAAACGGATTCAAGCTCGATCTGGATGCCAATGCGTGCCGGGAAGTTGTACATGACGATGGGCAGTTCAGTGGCCGCGGCGACCTCCTTGAAATACGCCACCACTTCATTCTGGCCGGGCAGGCTGTAAGGGGTGGGAGAGAGCATCAGTGCCTCATACCCTAGCTCTTCCGCTTCACGGATTCGGCTGATGGCTTCGGCAGGCGACATGGAGTTCACGCCGGCAATCAGTGTTGTACGGCCACGGCCAGTTCTGGCAACAATCTCCAGCACGCGGCGACGCTCCTGTGCACTGAGCGCGTAGTATTCGCCCGTGGTTCCACAAGCCACGATACCGCCTACTCCGGCTTCAATAAAGCACTCAACCAGACGCTCCAGCGCAGCTTCGTTTAACTGGTTGTTGGCGTCAAACGGGGTAACGATGGGAACGAGGATTCCGTTCAGATTCATGATGTCTCCAGATTATTAATAGTTGATCTATCGGTTTATTCAATGACTTTGCGGGTGAAGGCGCTGAGGTAGGCCATCAGCGTCTCGGAGCCCTGCAAGGCCTGTTCGGGGTTTCCATCCTGGATGCCTTCGGCCAGGGTCAGATGAGCCTGGGCTCCGGCCTCCAGGTCCCCTTCATATTGATAGGCGTACCAGAACCGTCGGCACTGAACGATCATGGGAGTGACCGCTTGCACAGCAAAGGTGTTGCGACAGGCCTGGTGGATGACTTCGTCCAGATGCTGGTCGGCCAGCATGTAGGCGTCGATATCCTTGGCGTCAGCAGCATCCACCATGGCCTGGGCGTGACCGAGCAAGGCGCTGCGCTGGGCTGGGGTCGCCCAGCGGGCGGCTCCCTGCACAATCAGGCGTTCCAGAACCCGGCGCGTTTCAATCAGAGTCAGATGTTCAGCCACACGGATTTCACTGACACGCAGGCCGCGGCGGGGCTGTTGCTCGATCAATCCCAAAGCCACCATGCGCATCAGGGCTTCACGCAAGGGGGTGCGTCCCAAACCTGTCATTTCCACCAGATCACTTTCTACAATGGCCTGACCAGGCTCCAGTTTGAGAGTGGCAATTAACTGCTCAATCGCTTGATAGGCGATTTCAGCGGCACGAGAAGAGGGGGTGGGGGCGCTACTCACGGAGACTCCAATATAAAAATTGCGTTAAAAGCCGGACACTTGCTGGGGTAGCCAGGTTGCAATCGCCGGAAACAGGGCGACGATCAGCAAGGTCAGCAATTGAGCAAGAATAAACGGCACTACACCTCGACAAACTTGTCCGTAGGTCATGTCTTTCGGGGCAATGGACAGCAGGTAGAAAATGGAAGAGGCCAGAGGCGGTGTCAGATAGCTGGTCTGAATGACAACGATCACCATCACGCCAAACCATAAGGGGTCCAGCCCGCTTGCCACAATAAAGGGCAGGAAAAGCGGAACGCAAATCAGCACGTTCGCTGTCCAGTCCAGTACAAAGCCCAGCACAAAGACGATGCCCAGGAACAGAATGATCGTACCTGTACTGCCCAGTCCCAAGTCGCTGGTCAGCATCTGTACCAGCTTGGCACCTCCATTGGCCGCGAAGGCGCCGGTAAACATGGTGCCTCCCGCCACGATCAGCATGATCATTGCCGTAATGCGTACCGTGATTCGCAAGGCTCCACTGAAAACTTCCCAGTTGAACTGACGGTAGAAGATACAAAGAACAGCGGCGGCGGCAGCGCCCAAGGCGGCGGCCTCGGTGGGTGATGCGATCCCTTTCATCAGGGAGCCCAGAACAGCGATGATCAGCAGCATCATGGGAACCAGACCACGCATTGTGATACTGATTTTTTCCCCCAAAGGTCGGCGCATATCCTCGTCATCTGCCCGTGGGCCCAGCTCCGGCTTGAGCGTGGTGGCGATCAGGATGTAGGCCACAAAGAGCGTGGTCATCAACAGGCCCGGAAAGAGCATGGCAGCAAACAGCTCGCCAACCGGAACCTGTGCCAGGGAGGCATAGACGACCGCGACCACCGAGGGAGGAATCATGGTGCCCAGGGAGCCCCCGGCGCAGATCGTGCCCGCGATCAGTGAGTTGTTGTAGCGAAAGCGCTTCATGGCCGGGATGGCCATCAGCCCCACCATGATTTCTACCGCGCCAACCACGCCTGCTGCAGCGGCAAAGGTCGCCGCCATGGCGATGGTGGCAATGGCCAGCCCGCCTGGCAGGCCGCCCAGCCATAACTGCATGGTGCGAAACAGGCGTGCCGCAATGCCCGAGCGCTCCAGCAGGGCTCCCATCAGCACAAACATGGGAATCGCTGACAGGATATGGTTGGTGGCCGCTCCATACAAAGCACCATACATCTGGTCAAAGACCATGGGGCCAAAGGCGTACCAACCGGCCAGAAAAGCGGGCAGGATCAGCGCAAAAGCCACGGGCATGCCCTGAAAAATCAGCAGGAACAGAGCAGGGAACATGAGTCCGGCGATCCATAAATTCATGGGCTCACCTCGACGTCAGCAGTGTTCTGTTCTTTGACCGCACAGCGCAAGCCATGGGCCAGCAGTTGCAAGGTAAAGGCGATCAGGCCAATGGCAATGCAGGCGTAGAAGGGCCACATCACCGGGGCCCAGGGGCTGACCATTTCGACCTCGTTCAGCTTCCAGGCCATCCAGGCTTTCTGTATCCCGACTTTGCTCAAGATGGCAAACAGCGGAAACAGCACCAGCAGGTACAGGAGCACGTCAGACATACGGGCCAGGGACTTGGGCAAGTGCTTGCGAACCACATCAATGCTGATGTGTTCGTTCTGACGCATCACCCAG
This sequence comes from Alcaligenes sp. NLF5-7, assembly GCF_024266725.1. Lineage (NCBI taxonomy): Bacteria > Pseudomonadati > Pseudomonadota > Betaproteobacteria > Burkholderiales > Alcaligenaceae > Alcaligenes > Alcaligenes sp. NLF5-7. The sequence goes on along the minus strand of NZ_CP100755.1, from coordinate 658,502 downwards.
GCCATGCCCAGCAGAAAAATAGCCCCATTCATCATGTACGCCACATCAAAGGCCCAGACGGTGGGGGCATGCAGAACATAACGGGCAAAGACTTCCCATACCATGGCGGTGACCAGGATTGCCGCCGCCATTTCCGCCAGCCGAGCGCTTGCAAGAGCGATAAAGTCGATCAGTTTTGAAATAGGCTGCAGCATGGCAGCTCTCCTTCAGAAAGTGGGACTTAGTCTCGGATCAGGTAATTGCTTTCACTGCGCCAACGGTTCAGGAATCCGTCGTAATCAGTCAGCAAATTCTTCATGTAGTCGTTGCCCGATTGCGCTTGCGCTTCGGCTTTCTTGTGTACCCAATCATTGCCGGCATCCGCCAATTGCTTGATGAAGGCCGGGTCCAGAGTGATGACTTCATTGCGACCCTGGCGGTACTTCTCCATGGCTTTGATGTCGGCGTTGTAGAAGTAGTCCAGGGATTGGTGGGTGGTCAGTTCGGCAGCGGCCTCAATCAGTTGCTGCAAATCGGCCGGCACTTTATCCCAGGTTTCCTGCTTCAGGACGACTTCCCACATAAAGGTGGGCTGATGCACGCCAGGGACCACAATGTATTTGGCGGCCTGATGAAAACCTTCGGGGGTATTGGAGGAGGGGGTAGCCCATTCCACCGCATCGACCCCTTTGCGCTGCAACAGGGTGTACGTGTCGCCGGGTGGCACCACGGTGGGAACGGCACCGAAATAGTCTTTCATTACGTCCGCCCAGGCACCGGAAGTGCGATATTTCAGGCCTTTCAAGTCCTCTGCAGTTCGGATGGGGGTGTTGGAGTGGGCCAGCACTTCCGTCGAACCCAAACCGACAATCATGGTTTTGAGACCGTTTTTGGAACGCAGCTCCTGCAGTTTTTCCTTGCCGCCGCCTTCATACAGCCAGACGCGATAAGCATCAGGTCCCATGCCACCGGGGTAGCCAGCAAAAATGGCATTGGCCGGGTCTTGGTTGACCAGGTAGCTGGAGGTGGAGTGCCCCGCCTCTACTACGCCGGTCTCTACCGCTTCAAAAACTTTAAGGGCGGGAACAATAACACCTGCTCCAAAGGGCTGAATCTCGACACGATCCCCCGTCATGAGCTTCACGTTCTTTGCAAAACGCTCCAGAAAATTCTGATAAAACGGGGAGCCTTCGGGTACGGAAGTTGGTACGCGCCAACTGATTTCGGCCGCTTGCGCTGAGGCCATGCTGCCCAGCAGAAACAGGCCGGCCAGGGTGGATGCAACAAGTTTGGATTTCATGTTTGTCTCCGGTGGTTTTTTTATAGTCCAGCTCCGTCGCAGGCTGGCGGCCAGCGTCAAAGCATGGGATGGATCTTAATATTTTCTAAATATATTAACAACATATTTAGATTGGGGTTTGTCCTAGAAAGCGCCGGAGGTGGCTTGCTGATTGGGTTTCGGTGTTCTTTTTGGATGGTGGAAGGACAGGATAAGGGCGTTCCAGACCTGGTTTTGGCGCGGATTTTCAGCGGTGAAATCATTCGTGATGCGGATTTTTTCATGCTTGTTTGAAGCACTGCGGGGCAGCCTTGTTGAGCTGTTTCAATCCTTTCGTCCCCGCGGTCTAGCTGGTACACTTTGCGACTGCTTTTTTAGAAGCGCACGGCGGCAGGACAGGGTCTTTGGACCGTTCTTTTGCTGTAGCACTTTCGGTAGCAGCAGGCAGGAAAATAGCTGGTTTTTTACGAACAAGAGAGGGCGTCGAATCTACTCTTGCGTGTTGTAAAGCCTGGATTCCTGCGGTGCATGTAGTGTCTGGCCCGCCTGGGCCCACTGCGCAGACAAGCCACCGGGCCCATAGTTAAATGGATATAACTTTCCCCTCCTAAGGGAAGATTGCAGGTTCGATTCCTGCTGGGCCCGCCATTCTTATGCATGACGCCTGCCCGGCTTCATGGTCCTGAAGGCTCGTTCTGATAGGCCGAGCTTTGATATCCCACTTGATGATTAGCATCCTGTGCTTTTTGCGCAGGCCTGTTCGTGCCTGCTCGTTTTCTTTTTTCGAGCCAGCCCTGTCTTGAGCAACAAGGCTGGCTTGAGCACCTGACTAATCGCTCGTGATGACAATTCAAGAGTCATGCGTGCTATGGAATGCAGGAGGCGCTAATGGAACGGTCGATTGTCAAAACCCGGAGATGAGCTTCTGGAGGTCTGTTGGTGGCCCCAGGCTTTGACGGGATTTCTTGTTGAGGACAGATAGTCATCCACACTCCCGGTCCAGAGCTTGAATCCCAGACAACTTTTCCATTTGTCTTGTTGATAAAGCCAGTGAGTTTGGCAAACGGAGCAGCGAAACAGGCTCTGTGCTCCCTGGTCTCCATAGTCCTCTGTTTTGGTGACGCGTTCCATATAAGCATGCTTAGGTGTGTGCGCTTTGGAAAGCGGCAGAGTCTGGCACAAAATACACATGGTTTTATGGTCGATCTTGCCCACTTCTTGCTCCTTTTTAAATAAAAGCTATGGGAAATAGCGTGTTTAAAAAAGACAGCAATGTACTTTCTACAAAAACTATCAAACTGAAAGCAAGATAGTCAGCCCGCATCTTACAAATCTTGTCGGGGCTTGGGTAGTGTCAGCTGTAAAAGGATATTTCGTTCGCAAATACCCGTAAAAAAAACAGAGGAGTTCTTGTCTATCCTTGCATCAGGCAAGGGGATAAGGCTTGGGCAAATCGTTTGGCTGGCTTGTCGTCGGTGTGACTCAAGTCGATGGCAGGAAAATCTGGTGTGTCCTTGATCGAGCTGTGTTTGAATTTTGCCCAGTTTCGTTTTTATTTGAAATATATGAGGCGGGCTCCCGACTAAACTGCTTTTATTTATAAGGAATTTGCCATGAAAAACGACAAGCGTTCCTTGGAAAAAGACCCGTTTTCCTCCTCTGCGTGCAGACAGGAGGAGCCACCCGTGGTCAAACCTTGCAAGCCAGATTCTGTAGACAGTTTGTTTGACTGCTTTGCCAAGACCGTGACCCGCTTTGCCGGCTCGCCCATCATGTTTTCTGTTGCTGTTTTAGCCGTGCTGGTCTGGGCCTTGTCCGGGCCTTATTTTAATTATTCGGAGACCTGGCAGTTAATTATCAATACCGGAACCACGATTATTACTTTCTTGATGGTGTTTTTAATTCAGCAAAATCAGAATAAAGATAGCAAGGCACTGCATATAAAACTTGATGAGCTGATTATTTCACTGACCGATGCCAATGAGCGCTTGATTGATGTTGAGGAACTGGATGAAAAGCAGCTCAAGAAATTGGAGGCCTATTATTCCTCCATCGCGTTGAAAGCGCGCCGACGTCTGGACGGCGATACATAAAGATAAAAGGGCCTTGCGGCCCTTTTTTTACAGCATCTTGTTGCGTTGCTGCTCGGCCCGCGAGGCCCCGATCGGCGTTTCGACTTGCTTTTGCTCTTCTGGCGGGGGCAGTACGGCAGGAAATCCCAAGGATTGAATCCACAGCTCGCGAGACCAACCCTGGGTATGGTAGAGGTGATGGCCCTCATCGGCAGCGACGGCGTAATGAGCCTGTTTGAGTAAAGTCGCCAGTTTCTTGTCTTTGCTCTGCTCGCCAACCAGGCCAATCAACTGCCAATTCAGATGGTCTTTGGTTTCGGCCAGAATGACACATTCGGATGCGACCAGCTCTGCCGCATTCGGATCCCCTGCCTGTTTGGCCAACTCCATGGCCTTGACCAGTGCAGAGGCGATCTGTTTCAGTACTTGTCGGCCGGGTGTTTGTTTGGCGGGGTCCAGTGCCAGCTCCTCAAAGATACTTTTCAGCACCTGTTGGTGTGTCAGTGTTTCTTCCAGGTAGCCTTCCCATTCTTTTTTCAGGTCCGCGTTATTGGCACAGGAAATGGCTGCTTTATAGACTTGCTCCCCACCCAATTCAGTTTCCAGGGCTTGATACAAGAGTTCATGCAGCTGTTCGGTGTTGGCTTTATGTAATGTCATTGTTCGCTCCAGTCCAGAGGTTGAGGGTTGGAACTGACACCATAAATGCTGCGGGGCGTACAGATTATGCGATTTGATGAGGAGTGATACGGGCTGTGAATGGCGTAAGGCTTGGGTAACAATATTGCCCGATCGGGTTTGAAAAGGGTTATTGGAGCTGCCCTGCAAACCGTCTGCTTGCCTGTGGTAGGATTGTGCGCTTTATCGCAGCTTCGATGCGGGCTGAGGGCCTGTGCATCGGATTTGCCACTCCATTTTTGAACGCATCGTCTCGTCCGGCTGAATCTCTTTCAGTGCCAGGCTGATGCACCGCAGCAGGGTAGTCATGACACTCCAGGGTTGGAAACGCCGCGTTTTTTACGTGGGTTTGTTCGAGTTTTTTGCCATTGTTTTTTCTTCTTTCTTGCTGGCGTACTTTGCCGGTGGGGAGGCTTCAGAGTCTGCGCCCATTGCTGTGGCGATCTCGGTGATTGCGATTGTCTGGAACTACGTGTTCAACACGGCGTTCGAGCATTGGGAATCCCGCCAAGCTGTCAAAGGCCGCAGTCTGTTGCGCCGCAGTGTGCATGCCATCAGTTTTGAGGCTGGCCTGGTAATTGCTATCGTGCCTTTGTATATGTGGTGGTATCAGGTCGGCTTGCTGGAAGCCTTGCGTATGGAAGTGGCCATTCTGGTGTTCTTCCTGATTTATTCCTTTATCTTCAGCTGGACCTTTGACCGGGTGTTTGGTTTGCCTGCCAGCGCAGCCTGAACCCCAGCGTTCAATAAAAAAAGCCGCGTAATGCGGCTTTTTTTGTTTCTGCTGGATTGGCTCTATCACCCCACCTGAGCTTCCCGACGGGCCTGACAGATACGGGCATGGTGCACATCTGCCCATTTCACCAGTTCCCGCATGGGCACCAGAAAAGATTGCCCCAATTCGGTCAGTGTGTATTCCACGCGTGGCGGTACTTCGGCGTACAAGGTTCGTTGTACAAATCCATCAGTTTCCAGCCGCTTGAGTGTGCGTGAGAGCATTTGACGGGAAATATCGCCGATTTCCCGGCCCAGCTCATTAAAGCGCAGGGTGCCCGGTGCCAGCGATTCCAGGATCAGCAGGCTCCATTGGTCGCCAATCCGATCCAGTACATCCCGGATGGGACAGGGTTGCTCAAATTCTTCCTGTATGGGGCTGGAAGCCAGTGTGGCTGCGCTTGATGAGGACATGGCGGCTTGCTTTCCTGTGTTCAATAGTCACTTCCGTGTGACCTGGTATGGCCTGCGTGACTTCTTGTGGACTGTCAAAAAACTGTCTAGCATCACGCTTAATGGTCTATTTTTTAGACCAAGTCTTTATTTGAGCACACAAGGAGCTGTTATGTCTCGTATTGCATTGATAGGTGCTTCTGGCGAAGTCGGTTCGCGCCTTTTGAAAGAACTCTCGGATCGCGGTCATACGGTGACAGCGATTGCTCGCCATACTGAAAAAATTGCCAGCCTGCCCAATGTCACCGCAGTTCAGGGCGATGTGAATGATCTGGATGGTTTGATTGCGCTATTGAAAGGGCACGATATTGCAATTAGCGCGGTTCGCTTTGCGTCGTCAGATCCTTCCAAGCTGATTACGGCGGTTCGTGCGGCCGGTGTGCCGCGTTATCTAGTGGTAGGCGGTGCCGCCAGCCTTGAAGTGGCCCCCGGTCTGCGATTGATTGATCAGCCTGCTTTCCCGGACGCTTACCGGACCGAGGCCTTGGGTGGCATTGCCTTTCTGGATCAGTTGCGTCAGGAAAAAGAGCTGGATTGGACTTTCCTGTCGCCCTCGGCAGAGTTTGGCCCCGGCCAGCGCACAGGCAAATTCCGTATCGACAAAGACAGCCTTTTGGTCTCCGACCAAGGCAGCAAGATTTCTTATGAGGATTACGCCATCGCTTTGGTGGACGAGATTGAACGTCCTGCCCATTCACGCCAGCGCTTCACCGTAGGTTATTGAACAGGGAGTGGGACTGATGAAAGGTTTAATCCGATGGGTATCTCCAGTTTTATTAGTGGGCTCTTTCTTGTTGAGCACAAATGCAGCGTTGGCTGCCAATTCGCCGACTCGTGATGTGGCTCAGGAAGAGAGCAATCGCAAGCTGGTGGTCGATTTTTACGACAGCTTCTTTAACAAGCATCAGGTGCAGGAAGCGGCGTCGGTCGTAGCTGAGGACTATATCCAGCACAACCCGGAGGTGCCGGACGGAAAAGCGCCTTTCGTGGGGTATTTTGATGGCTATTTCAAAGAGAACCCGCAGTCTCGCGCACGGATTGTGCGCAGTGCCGCAGACGGCGATCTGGTTTATCTGCATGTGCATTCGACCAATGGCAAGGCCGATCGCGGGCAGGCTGTGATGGATGTTTTCCGGGTGCAAGACGGCAAGATTGTGGAGCACTGGGATGTGATTCAGGCCGTGCCGGAGCAGGCGGCCAATAGCAATACCATGTTCTAAGCTCACTATTCGGGCAACCCGTTCTTTACCACCGATACGGCAGCAGCCTTGCGCGGCGCCGAAAGGGGGGCGAGACTTTGCCCCGTTATAACGAGGACTTATGCTTACGCCAAATAAAAGACCCGCCAGCCATGGCGGGTCTTTTTGATGAGGGGTAAACGGAGTTCTTCTTTGGGCAACCGTTTGTGCTGTTGCTTGGCGAAGTTTCGATTGCGAGTTGTCTAAGCTGTTTGCATCTTGATCCTGGCTTCGCGAATCGGCAGGTTGACGATGGCCGCCAGTACGGCCAAGACAATATCAGCCCACCACATCCAGCTGTAGTCACCAAAGCGGGTCAAGGCGATACCCCCCAGCCATGCGCCCAGAAAGCCGCCGATCTGGTGCGAGAACAAGGCCAGACCAAACAGGGTTGCCAGATAGCGCGTGCCAAACAGCTTGGCGACGATATTGGCGGTAGGGGGCACGGTAGCCAGCCAGGTCAGCCCCAGGCCGATGGCAAAGATGTAAAACACCAGATCGGTTTTAGGCATCATCAAGTACCACAGGATCAGCACGGCGCGCGAGGCATACATCAGGGCCAGCACGTATTTGCTGCGCCAGCGGGCAATGCAGGAACCGGCGGCAATACTGCCAAAGATATTGGCCAGGCCGATCAAGGCCAGCGACCAGCTTGCTACCGAAGGTGGCAGCCCGCACAAGTCAATTTCCCCCGGTAAGTGGGTGACCAGAAAAGCAATGTGAAAACCGCAGGTGAAAAAGCCCAGACTCAGCAGCAAGTAACTGCGATCCTTCATGGCGCTTTTCAGTGTCTCGGCCAGACCGGGACCGCTGACAACAGGGGCTGGGGTGACTGCGGCTTTTTCGGGCTTGCTGCCCGGACTTAGCTTGCGAATCAGAGGCAGGGTCAGCAGGGCGATCAGGGCCAGAACCCAAAAGGTCGACATCCAGCCGACCCAGCCGATCAGCTTTTGCACCACGGGGGCAAAGACGAACTGCCCGAAGGAGCCGCCGGCATTGATCAGGCCCGAGGCCTGACCGCGGGCGTGATCCGGAATACGTTGGGCGGCAGCGCCAATCAAGGTGGAGAAACTGGCCGCGCCCGAGCCAATACTGGCCAGCAGGCCCAGCGTCAGGGTCAGCCCTAGCCCGGTACCAATAAATGGTGTTACGGCACAGCCCAGTGCCAGAATCAGAAGGCCCGCGATCAGAACCCGGTCCGGGCCCCAGCGGTCGGAGCAGGCACCGGCAATAGGCTGGATGGCCCCCCAGGCAAGCTGGCCCACGGCCATGGCAAAGCTGATGGACATGATGCCCATGCCGGTTGCCTTATCAACGGGGCCGACGAACAGGCCAAAGGATTGGCGTATCCCCATGGTAACCATCAGGATGCCAGCAGCCGCCAAAGTCACCGTCATGATGGCGGGCTGGCGCAAGGATTGAAACATGGGGTCCCCTCTTATTATTCAGGTTTGAATTATCTGGCGAAATGCCAAAGAGGTGCAATCACCTGCGTTTGTGAAGAGCGATGGAGCGGACAGTGTTGTAGTCCGCTGCTATCCAGGTCCAGTTGCGGGAGAGGGAGGAGGAGGAGGTGGTGGCTGCGCGTAGCAGGAAGTGCAGGGAGCAGAACCAGGCTGTCTATTGCGGCGTTTGATGGCTCAAGCAAGTGCGGGACAAAAAAAGACGGGCTGACTGCGCCGTCTTTTTATACCTGCTGCCAAGTAAAATCAGCCTTTTTCCAGGCCAGCCTGTACTGGGCGTGCCCCCAGCTTGTCGATCAGAACCTGGGGATTGATGCCCAGCAAATAGCCTCGTCGGCCACCATTGATGTAAATGGTGTCGAATTCCAGCAGTTCTTCTTCCAGCCACACCGGCATGGCCTTGCGGGTGGCAAAGGGCGAGGTGCCGCCAACCATATAGCCCGAATGGCGTTGAGCCACATCCGGTTTACAGGGGGCGATCTTTTTCGCGCCGGTCTGACGGGCCAGATTCTTGGTGGAGACTTCACGGTCGCCGTGCATCACGATGATCAGGGGCTTGGCGCTTTCATCTTCCATTATCAGGGTCTTGGCCACCCGGTGCAGATCCAGACCCAGCTGGGCTGCCGCTTCCATGGCTCCGCCATGATCGACATAGTTGTAGCTATGCTCGGTAAAGGAAATGCCATTTTTACGTAGCCACTGCGTGGCCGGTGTTTCGCTAACGTGTTTTTCTTTAGCCATATCTTGGTAGTGCGCTCAGGCGCGTGGATGATGGGCTGCGTGCAAGGCTTTCAAGCGCTCACGTGCCACATGAGTATAAATCTGGGTCGTGGAAATGTCGGCGTGTCCCAAGAGCATTTGCACCACGCGCAGGTCGGCGCCGTGGTTGAGCAAATGGGTCGCGAAAGCATGACGTAAAACGTGCGGCGACAAGGGGGCCAGAATACCGGCCTGAACCGCATATTTCTTGACGATCAACCAAAAGGATTGGCGGCTCATGCAGGTGCCGCGCCCGGTAATAAAAACAAAATCGCTGCGGCGCTGGCCCAGCAAGGCAGGGCGGGATTCCTGCATATAGCGTTCGATCCAGTGCAGGGCCTCCTGCCCCAAGGGCACCAGCCTGTCCTTGCCCCCCTTGCCCTGGTCGATGCGCAGCACGCCATCGCTCAGGCTCAGGTTCTGCAAGGGCAGTTCAGTCAGTTCCGTGACGCGCAAACCGCTGGCATACAAGGTTTCCAGCATGCAGCGATCGCGCAGCCCCAAGGGATTATGTATGTCCGGGGCAGCCAGCAGGCGTTCTACCTGTTCTTCGGACAAGGTGTGCGGGACGCGTGGGGCCTGTCGGGCGCTGCTCAATTCCAGGCAGGGATCGTCCTGCCGCATGCCTTCCTGCACTGTCCAGTTGTAAAAGCGACGTAAGGTGGCCAGCCTGCGATTGGCTGTGCTGGCCTTGCTCTGATCTGCCTGGCTGGCCATCCATTCCCGCAAATCCTTGGCTTCCAACTGCTCCAGCGCTTTGCCTTCGCGCTCTTGTTGAGCCCATTCCTCCAGGCGTTCCAGATCCTGCCGATACGCTTGTTGGGTGTTGGCAGACAGGCCGTCCTGCAACCAGAGCATGGTGATGAAATCGGAAATCAGACTGGCTTGCGTCATGAGGATGGAAGAGTCGTAAAGCGTGCTTTTGGCAGCCGGAATGAAGCTGGAAAGCCATCATGCTATCACTCCGGGATGATGAGCTTCATTCAGCAGACGGGTAGATTTACGCTATATACCTATATATATTTCCTGATTATACTAATTCGTTACACCTGCCCTTGGAGGAGAAAACAATGTTCAAACGTGTCGTATCGGTCGCTGCCTTATCCCTGTTCTTGCAAGGCGCCGCGCAAGCCGATGAATTGGTTGTGGCCGCCGCCGCCAGTCTGACCAACGCCTTCAAGGAACTGGCTGGCCAGTTTGAGGCAGAGCATCCGGGCACCAAAGTGCTGACCAGTTTTGCAGCATCGGACGTGCTGTTGCAGCAGATCGTCAATGGCGCTCCTGTGGATGTGTTTGCTTCGGCAGATCAGAAAGCCATGAACAAGGCCGAAGAGGCCAAGGCTGTGGATCCTGCCACCCGCAAGAATTTTGTGCAGAATCAGGTTGTGCTGATTGTGCCTAGCGACAACCCTGCCAGGGTTACGAACGCTGGCGATCTAGGCAAGGCGGAAGTTAAACGCGTTGCTTTGGGTAATCCGACTGTCGTCCCTGTGGGTCGTTATACTCAGGCCGCTCTGGAGAAGGCCGGTCAGTGGGATGCGGTGAAACAGCGTGAAATTCTGGGCCAGAACGTGCGTCAGGTGCTGGATTATGTCGCTCGTGGTGAAGTGGAAGCCGGTTTCGTGTTCGCGACCGACGCGGCCATCATGAAAGACAAGGTGGAAGTGCTGGAAGTGCTCAAGACCACGGAACCTGTCACTTACCCGATTGCCTTGGTGCAGCGCGAAGGCCGTAATGACAAGGCTCAGGCTTTCCAGGATTTCGTCATGTCTGAATCCGGACAGCAAGTGCTGGCAAAATACGGTTTTGCCAAGCCTTGACAGGATTTTGATCGTCGGATGACTTCACTTTGGATTCCTCTGTGCTTATCGCTCAAGGTCGCCGGTTGGGCGACCTTGTTTGCCTGTGTGCTGGGTATAGGAGTGGCCTATGCCTTGTCGCGCTGGCAGTCGCGCTGGTGTGATCTGCTTGATTCCATCTTGACCTTGCCCATGGTTTTGCCGCCTACCGTCATCGGCTATTACCTGCTGGTCTTGCTGGGTCGGCGCAGTGCCTTTGGGCAATGGCTCTCCAGTATGGGGATTGAACTGGTCTTTACCTGGCAGGGCGCGGTGATTGCCGCGACTGTCGTAGCTTTTCCCATGATTTTGAAGGCCGCGCGTGCGGCTTTTGAGGATGTGGACCCCCGCCTGGAAAATGCGGCCAGCGTGCTGGGTCTGAAGCCCTTGGCCATCTTCTTTCGTGTCAGCCTGCCTTTGGCAGCGCGTGGCATCATGGCAGGCGTTTTGCTGGCCTTTGCCCGCGCTTTGGGCGAGTTCGGCGCTACGTTGATGATCGCGGGCAGCATACCGGGGCGCACCCAAACCATGTCCATCGCCATTTACGAGGCAGTCCAGGCAGGGGAGGATCAGCAGGCATTGGTGCTGGTCGCTATTATTTCGATTACTTGTGTGCTGGTCCTGTGGAGTACCAGTGCCTTGTCACCCCGTCACGTACGCCGTAAAAGAGGGATGCAATGAGCCTGACTGTACAGATTCAACGCACCGTGGTCAGCGAGGCCCGTCATTTTGACTTGAACATTCAGATTCAAACCGAAGCCCGTCATATTGCCTTGTACGGGCCTTCGGGTTCGGGCAAGTCCTTGACGGTGCAAAGCGTGGCGGGCTTGTTGCGGCCCGACCATGGCCGCATTCAAATTGGCGATCAGGTCTATTTTGATTCTGAAAAAGGCATCAACCTGAAACCACGCGAGCGTCGGGTGGCGTACCTGTTTCAGGACTACGGCCTGTTCCCGCATCTGACCGCAGCACAGAATATTTGCTTTGGTCTGAACACGGGCTTGTTCAACCGCTCCGTGCGAGACATGCCTGCGGCTGCCCAGCGTTGGGTAGAAGCGTTTCAGCTGGAGTCGGTATTAAGCAGCTATCCCGCCCAGTTGTCTGGCGGGCAAAAGCAGCGTTGTGCCTTGGCGCGAGCCTTGGCTATTGAACCTCAGCTGCTTTTGCTGGATGAGCCTTTGGCGGCCCTGGATCAGGACTTGCGTGCGCGTTTGCGGGCTGAACTGGCTCAGTTGCAAAGCCAGATCGATATTCCCACTATCCTGATCACCCACGATCCTGAGGATGCCAGGGCCCTGGCCCAAGAGGTCTATCGTATTCGCGATGGACGCATTATCGAATGCTGTACCAGCGCGGATCTGGAAGCTCTTACAGCGTAGCGATCATCACGCTGGATGCCTTGAACAGTGCATAGGCGGACTGGCCTGCTTCCAGGTGCAAGCGCTGTGTGCTGTCCAGGGTGATGCTGGCGGTGACTGTCAGGCCCTGTGGCAGTTCCAGACGTACTTCTGCATTGACGGCACCGGTAATGACATCGGTAATCGTGCCGGGCAGTTGATTGCGTGCGGACAGGGAGTTACGGGTGTCGCCCGTGCCAATCATGATCGAGGACGCTTTCAGAAAGGCCAGAACTTTCTGCCCCTCACGCAGGCCCAGGTTTTCCGTGCTTTCTCGTGTGATGGACGCGACCACGATTTGGCCCTGGCCAATATCCACATGAATTTCGTCGTTGACGGCTCCCGTTTTAATCGTGGTAACGATACCGGGCAGTTGGTTGCGAGCCGAAGTTTGCATGATCATGGTTTGGAGTAACTCCATTTGAGTCGCCACGGAAGGCATTAAACGACCAATACGGCTCATGAAGCGTTGATGCAGCCGGTCGTAGGTTTGATACAGCTCCAGCAGTTCGACGGCTTTGGGCGTCAGGGTGGCACCGCCACCACGATGACCGCCCGTACTGCGCAGCACCAGAGGTTCGCCCGCCATATTGTTCATGATGTCGATGGCGTCCCAGGCCGCCTTGTAGCTGATGCCAATATGACGGGCAGCGGCAGAGATTGAGCCCTGCTCGGCAATGGCGGCCAGCAAGGCCATACGGCGGGCGCTACCCCAGGTATGGTCGCCAGTGCGCAGCGACAGGCTGCCGGTTAATTCGGTATTGGGGGTGTTTGAACTAGACATGGTGATAAGTGTAAGGGCGGGAACAAACTAGGGATAGAGCGCCGGTACAATGGCCGGATCAGCGCTGCTGGCCGTTCTGTTTTCTTGCAACCTTAACTGGTTTTTTCTATGTACGACACCCCTGCTGTTTCCATGGCTCAATTGCAGGAGCTCAATAGTGCCGAGACGGTTGTCTTGACCGTGAACAAGCGCTATGCGCGCCGCCTGCTGGGACATTTGTCGGCCCGTCTGGCGGGTGCTGGCGGGACAGTTGCCGTACCGGAAATTGTGCCTTTGGGCGCGTGGCTGGCGCAGGCCAGTGATCAGCTCTGCTTTTCCGAACAGTGGCAACCAGCCGCGCACCAGATGGATCGCTTTGCCGCCTTGCAGCGTTGGGAACACAGCATCGAGCAATGCGAGGAAGAGGGCTATTTTCTGGATGTCGGTCAGGCGGCGCGTCTGGCTTGTGAAGCCGATACCTTGCTGGATGAGTGGAATATCGAGCTGAAACCCGGCGAGGCCAGCGTGGATTTTGAACGCTTCATGCAATGGCGCTCTCACTACCGGCAAAGCCTGGAGCAGGCAGATCTGGATGATGCAAACCTGGCTGCGGAGCGTGTGCTTAAAGCGGTGCAGGCAGGCGCCTTGCACATGCGTCATCGCCATATGGTGCTGCATGGTTTTCATGAATATTCGCCGCGCCTGCAAAGTTTGTTGAGTGGTTTGCAGGACATGGGGGTAGAGATTCTCCAGCTGCAGCACGAAGAGGCTCCGGCGACAGAGGTGTATCGGGTGCAGGCGCAGGATGCGGATACGGAATGGCGCCTGGCGGTGCAGTGGGCGCGTCGTCAATTGGACGAGTACCCGGATCGCACAGTAGCCATTGTGGCCGCGCAGCTGGAAACGCAATTGCCGTTGGTGCATCGTCTTTTGCGACAGGCCATGCACACGGATCAAGGTGCTTTGCCCTATAACGTGGCGGCAGCCCGATCCTTGGCTGAGTGGCCAGTGGTTGAAGCGGCCATGGCCTGGTTGAAGGCCTTGTTTACGCTGGCGACCAAGGGGCAGGCCGAGCCCGCCATGCTGGGCGAAGCCTTGCGTTTGGGAGCGTGTCAGGCAGAACAGTCTGAAGCAGGTGGCCGTGCCCGCATTGACAAGGCCTGGCGCGACAACCGCATTACACAAGTTAGCCGTAAAGAATTTGCCGACATGCTCAGCTTCCACACACCCGAACTGGCTCTGGCCTGGGGCAAGGCGGTGGAACGCTTCGAGTCCGTATCGGCAGGCGCTCAAGGAGTGGATACCTGGGCGTCGGTCATGCGCCAATGCCTGGAGGCTTTGGGCTTTCCGGGCACTAACCGTCTGGATAGTGCCCAGTTTCAAACTCTGGAGGCTTTGGAAGCCTTGCTGCTGCAATTGGCGCAGCAAGCGCCGGTCTTGGGTCGCATCAGTGCCTTGAAGGCACAAAGCGCTTTGGCCCGCATGGCCCGTGAAAATTTGTTCCAGCCACAACGAGACCCACGTTCCCGGCTGGACGTGCTGGGTTTTCTGGAAGCGGAAGGCGGGCGCTGGGATGCCGTATGGGTGCTGGGCCTGACCGATGATATTTTGCCTGCTGCGGTCAAACCCAATCCTTTGATTCCTGCCCAGGTGTTGCGTCGAGTCTCGGCACCTCGCAGTACGCCAGAGCGGGAGCTGGAATGGGCGCGCTGGATGCTGAGTGCCTTGCTACGCTGTGGGAATCAGGTTTTGCTAAGTGCGCCTTTGCATCAGGGCGAACAGGAGCTGAGGCCCAGCCCCTTGATTGCCCACTGGCCCGTGCTGGAAATGCCTTGGGCGGTGCAGGCAGAGCAGGCCGTTGCACAGGAAGCCTTGCTGGACGAGCAAGGCCCCAGTCTGAAGCTGGAAGAGCGCATACGTGGCGGGATCAGTGTGCTGGATACCCAGGCTCGCAATCCCTTGTGGGCTTTTGTGAAGTTTCGGCTACATGGTCAGGCCTTGCCCGACTACGCCCGTGTGGGCGATATGAATACACGCGGGATGTTCCTGCACCGCGCCGTCGAATTGTTCTGGCTGCGTGTGAAGGATCAGGACAGCCTGCATGAGCTGATTGGTGAGGGCTCACTGCTGGATGTGGTGCAAACGTGCATCGATCAAGCGGCGCAAGAAGAGCTGGCCGATTACGGTCCAGTGCTGCGCAGCCTGGAAATGGAGCGGGGTCTGGCCGTCTTGAACGAGTACGCTCATCAGGAAGCCCAGCGCCCACCGTTCGCCCTGGGGGCGACGGAGCATGAGTTGAGTTGGAGCCGTGGCTTGTTACGTCTGAACCTGCGTCTGGACCGCTTGGATGATCTGGCTGATGGCGAGCAATTACTGTTGGATTACAAAACCGGCATAGGCGAGCTGCGGCCCGATAAAGACTGGCTGCGGCCCAGACCCGTGAATCTGCAATTGCCGTTTTATGCCGCCGCCTTGCAGGATGAGGGCCGCACCGTCAGTGGTTTGGCCTTTGTACGCTTGCATGCCCGACAGGTCGGTTTAAGCGGTTTGGCCGCGCCCGGCATGGATATTGAGGGTCTGACCGAATTGGAGAGCGCCCAGCAGTGGACCGCCCAAATCGCGCAGTGGAAACAGGCGGTGGAAAGCTTGGCAGATGAGTTCCTGCAAGGGCAGGCCGCCAACCAGATCTGGAACCGCAACGATTTGCTGTATTGCGATGTTTTGCCCTTTTTACGTTTGTTCCAGGAAGACCTCCAAGACAATGGAGGAGAGGTGTAATGGTGACAGTCCCTAGCGATAGCCCCGCCCGTGCACGGGCACTGGACCCCGAGTCCTCCTTTCTGGTCCAGGCCCCAGCCGGTTCCGGCAAGACAGAGCTGCTGACCGATCGGATTCTGGCCTTGCTGGCTCGCGTGCAGCGGCCAGAAGAAATAGTGGCCATTACCTTCACCCGTAAAGCTGCGGCTGAAATGCATGCGCGTGTACTGGAGAAGTTGGCCGCTGCCAATCAGGAACGGCCTGCCGAGCCCTACCGGGTACGCAGCTGGGAACTGGCGCGTGCCGCCATGCAGCGCAATCAGGAGCAGCAGTGGGATTTGCTGGCTTACCCGGCCCGTTTAAGCATCCGGACCATCGACTCCTTGTGTGCCCACCTGGTACGCGCCATGCCCTGGATTACGGGGCTGGGCGGGGTTCCGGCCATTACCGATAAGGCCCAGGAGCATTACGAAGCGGCGGCTTGGGCCACGCTGGAGATGGCGGAAAGCGTGCCCAGCGTGGCGCGTTTTCTGGAGCACATGGATGTGAACTTGCTGCAGGCGCAAGCTCTGTTGGCCGGTATGTTGGCCAGCCGCGATCAGTGGTTGCCAGCGGTGGGGCAGGGCGGTGATGTAGCCTTTTTACAAGACAGTTTGCGTGAGGTGGTGGAGCAGCAACTGCAGCAGCTAAGCGATTCACTGCCACCCGGTTGGGCGCGAACCTTGGCCCCCCTGGCCTGCTTTGCGGCCTCGAATCTGGAAAGCGGCGATGTGCTGGCCTTGGCGGATTGGCAAGGCGATAACCTGGCCCCGGTCATGGACGATTTGCCGCGCTGGCGTGGTCTGGCAGCCTTGTTGCTGACGGATAAAGGCGATCTGCGCAAAAGCCTGACGGTGCGTAATGGATTTCCCCCTAAAACGGCACAAAAAGAAATGCTGACCGAGTGGTTGAGCAATTGTCTGGGTGCAGAGCCCTGGATTGCTCGCCTGGCCAGTGCACGCCTTTTGCCCGAGCAATACTCCCCCCAGCAGCAAGAAGTCCTGTCCAATCTGATTCAGGTCTTGTGGCTGGCTGCGGCGCAATTGAAACTGCGCTTTGCCGAGAAAGCCGAGGTCGATTTCACCGAGATTGCCCAACGTGCCTTGCAAGCCTTGGGTGATGCCGACGAGCCGGGCGAGCTGCTCTTGCGCATGGACAGGTCCATACGCCATTTGCTGGTAGACGAGTTCCAGGACACCAGCCAATCCCAGGTGCAGTTGCTGGAACGCCTGACCAGCGGCTGGGAGCCGGGCGACGGGCGCAGTCTGTTTTTGGTGGGCGACCCCATGCAGTCCATTTACCGTTTCCGCAAGGCGGAAGTGGGTTTGTTTCTGCAAGTCTGGCAAGCTCGACGCTTGGGCGAAGTAGAGTTGGAGCCGCTGAATCTCAGCAATAACTTCCGTTCGCATCCGCGCTTGGTGGAATGGGTGAACAAGGTGGGGGCGCAACTGTTTCCGGCTCGACCCGATCCGGATCTGGGCATGGTCACCTACGAACACTCGACCGCCTTCAAGCCCGATATCCCCGATTGGGCGGTGCATTTTCACCCGTCCTGGCATTTTCGAGTGGCTAGGGGAGAGGACGCTGTGCCGTCGCAACAAGCGGCTCAAGAGCGTGCAGTGCAGGAGGCGGTTCAGTGTGCGGCCCAAGCTCTGGAACGTTATCAGGACAGCGAACATCCGGTGGCGATTCTGGTGCGAGCACGTTCGCACTTGCATGGTCTGGTGCGCAAGCTGGGCGAGCAGGGCATACCGTGTCGAGCCGTAGAACTGGAACCCTTGCAACAGCGTCCTGTGGTGGCTGATCTGGTGCAGTTGGTCCGTGCCTTGGCGCACCCGGCTGATCGACTGGCTTGGCTGTCTGTGTTGCGCTCGCCATTGATCGGCCTGCGTTTGGAGAGTCTGCACCGCCTGTGCGCCTTGCATCCTACACAGACCTTGGCCGAGCTTACACACAATCAGGATTTTGAAGACTGGGATGCCAACGAGCGTTCTCGTCTGCTCTTTGCTTGCCAGATCTTGCTGGACAAAGGCAATCGTAGTGGCTTGATGCCTTTTGCTGCCTGGGTGCAGGAATGCTGGACGCGCTTGGGCGGGCCGCAAGTCTATCCAAGCCTGGCTGATCAGGCGGATGCAGAACAAGTCTTGCGTCTGCTGGAGGAGTTATGCCCTTACGGACCGCCCGACCAGCAACAATTGCAGGCCCGTGTGGAGTCGCTGTATGCCACCCCGCAAGGTACGGGCAAGGCCGTGGAGGTGATGACGATTCACAAGTCCAAGGGCCTGGAGTTTGAAACTGTCATTTTGTTTGGTTTGCACAAGCAGTCAGCAGCCGACTCCGAGCCGTTGATTCGTCTGGAGCACAGCGCCGAGCGCTTGATTCTGGGGCCGATCAGTCACAAGGGCAGCGAGCAGCGCGATCCGGTGTCGCAGTTTCTGGCGGCGCGGGAGCGTATCCGGGCCGAGCAGGAAAGCCACCGCTTGTTATATGTGGCCCTGACGCGTGCCCGTCAGGAGCTGCATCTGTTTGCGGAATTGAGCATCACCCAGGATAAGGGCCTGCGCGAGCCGGATGGCCGCTCCTTGCTGAGCCGTGTCTGGCCGGTCCTGGAGCAGCCACAGGCTCCTGTTTGGCAAGCCGAGCAGGGCGGACAGCAAGAGGAAGCAGGGCAAGGTTCCGCAGCATTGTTGCAGCGTGTGGTGAGCTTGCCGGCCGCGCCGCCCGAGCAGTTGCAGGCCGACAGCCCGCAGTATCAAAGCTGGCAGTGGTCCCTGGACACGACTCATGAAAAAGCCATTGGTACGGTTGCCCACGACTGGCTGGAAAAGCTGGGCCGTGAAGGGCTGGAGCAATGGCCGGTAGAACGCTTGCAGCAAGGCCGCGCCGTGATGCGTCGTCAACTGTTGCGTGCTGGTGTGCCAGCGACCTATCTGGATGAAGCCGCCCAATCCCTGTTTGAAGCGATTACTGCGACCGTACAGACGGAACGGGGCCGCTGGCTGCTGGGCGTCAGCCGAGCTTACCGGGAATGGTCCTTGCTGGACGTCAGTGGCCGGGTGTCGATTATTGACCTGGCCATTTCCCAGGAAGATCACTGGCTGGTGGTGGATTACAAGACCGGACGACCTGCCGAGCATGAAAGTCTGGACGATTTCAAGGCCCGGATGCTGGAGCGTTATGCGCCGCAATTGCAGCGGTATTGTGAGCAGGTGCAGGCTCTGGATGGCCGGCCCGCGCAGGCTGCGCTTTATTTCCCGAGAGCCGATCTTTGGCTGCCGTATTGATGCTACACTATTGGTCGGCGGGCCCCTCCGCATGGTTCGGCGGTGAATCTGGTCAGGTCGGGAACGAAGCAGCCACAGCCGTGCAGAATCAGTGCCGGAGTCAGGCTCGCCACTTCATTTGCTTATCGGGTTATGCGCGCCCGGTCTATCTGCTTCCCTTCAGCACCGAATCCGGTACACTTTTCCTTTCGCTTATTTGTATTGATGGTTCACGCCGTCCGGAATTCGCATGACCTATCTCGTTCTGGCCCGCAAGTGGCGCCCCCGTTCCTTTGACACCTTGGTTGGTCAGGACCACGTGGTGCGCGCTCTGACGCACGCCCTGGATACCCAGCGCCTGCACCATGCCTGGCTGTTTACGGGCACACGCGGCGTGGGCAAGACCACCTTGTCGCGTATTCTGGCCAAGTCGCTGAACTGCGAAACTGGCATCACTTCCAAGCCCTGTGGCGTTTGCCGCGCTTGTACCGAGATTGATGCTGGCCGCTTTATTGATTATGTAGAGCTGGACGCCGCTTCCAACCGTGGTGTGGAAGAGATGACCCAGCTGCTGGAGCAGGCGGTCTACGCACCCAGCTCGGGCCGTTACAAGGTCTACATGATTGACGAAGTTCACATGCTGACCGGGCACGCCTTCAACGCCATGCTCAAGACGCTGGAAGAGCCGCCAGCGCACGTCAAATTCATTCTGGCCACGACCGATCCGCAAAAGATTCCGGTCACGGTCTTGTCGCGCTGTCTGCAATTCAATTTGAAGCAGATGACAGTGCCCGCGATTGTGGGCCATCTGCAAGACATTCTGACTCAGGAAGAAATGCAGTTCGAGCTGCCTGCCTTGCGTTTGCTGGCACAGGCAGCTGATGGCTCCATGCGCGATGCCTTGTCGCTGAGCGACCAGGCTATTGCCTATAGCGCGGGCGATCTTAGCGCCCAGGCTGTGCAAGCCATGCTGGGCACCATTGATCAACGCCACCTGGCGCAATTGCTGCAAGCGCTGGTCGCTTACGATGCACAGGCCATTATGGGTGTGGCCGATGATCTGGCCTTGCGCGGCCTGTCTTATTCGGGCGCTCTGGCTGATCTGGCAACCTTGTTGTCCCGTATCGCCATCGAGCAGCGCATTCCCGGCACGATTTCTGATGATGATCCTCTGGCAGAGGCGGTGCGGCAACTAGCGCCCATGCTCTCGCCCGATCATGTGCAGTTGTTTTATTCGGTAGCGGTGCATAGCCGTCAGGAGCTGTCTTTGGCTCCGGATGAGTACGCCGGTTTTGTGATGGCGTGCTTGCGCATGCTGGCCTTGCTGCCCGAGCCCGTCTCGGCGTATGTGCCACCGCCAGCAGGGCCTTCGGGGTCTGATACTGCTGGTGCTGGTGCTGGTGCTGGTGCTGGTGCTGGCGCGGCTCAGGCTGCTCCCGCTCCTGCGGCAGCCCCCGCTGCCTCTGTTGATGCCGCCGCCTCTGCCGCGCCTCTACAGCAAGCTGCGCAGGGTGCGCAAACAGAGCCGAGCACGCAAACCGCACAAGCAGTACAAGCCGCGCAAACCACTCAGCCTGCGGTTAGCCCACAGGCCGCGTCTCAGCAGGCACAGGCTTCTGTCCCTGCAGCCGCCCCGGTCGCTGATGTTGCCCGTGCACATGCAGCCCAAGCAGCGCCAGTCGCAGAATCCATCCCTGCTGACGACGATTTTGTCCCGGCCTGGGAAGATGCTCCCGAGCCTGCCGGTGCAGGGGCCAGCTATGACTCTTCAGAGTCTGCCCCAGCGGATGCAAACTTTGACGCCCGTTCCGCGACCAGTCAGCCTCAAGAAGCTGCGACTGCAGTTGCTGGCAGCAGCGCTGTTGAAGCCGTCCAAGCGGCATCGACTCCATCCGCCCCGTCAGCCCAGCCAGCCGCAGAGCCCACCTCCGCATCCCAGGCTGATTCCTCTGCCGACCCTGTAGCGGAATCCTCCAAAGCCCAGGGCAAGAACAGTGCTCAGCCCCTGATGTCGTCTCAGGCCCAGGCCGCTGCCCGAGTAGGCCCGGTGGCAGAAGAAGCGCCGCCAGCCGTCTCCGCCCAGGACGGCCCGGAAGAGCCCGCCTGGCTGTCCGAGGGCATGGACGAAGAGTTCGAGAATTACCAACCTCTGGATATGGACGCGGCTCGTGCCGAAGAAGACGGCGATGTACCGTCTGTGTCCCTGTCTGATCGCTTCATGCCCGACACTGAACTGGGCCTGCCTGTACCGCAAAGCGGTTCGGACAGCCCGCGTACCGTCCGTCTGGGCGGCATGAAACCGGAAACCTGGCCTGAAGTGGCAACCAGCCTGCCCTTAAGTGGCTGGGCCGCTGAATTGGCCCGCCAGAGCGAATGGCTGGGCGTGAAAGGCCAGGAAATCCACCTGCGTGCCAAAATCAAGGCTACTGAAGGCAGCCAGGGCAAAGCGCGCTTGCGCACCGTTTTGTCGGAATACTTTGCCCAGTCCATTCAGTTGGTGATCGAATACGGGGATACGGGCGATGCCACCGCGCATGCCGTGGAGCAGGCCAAGCTGGCCGAGCGCCAGCGGCAGGCCGAAGAGCAGGTTGCCCAGGATCCCTTTGTCTTGAGCCTGATCCAGGACTTTGACGGCAGCGTCAAAGCCGGGTCGATCAAGGCCACTCCTTTGGTTCGGGCCGCCTGAATGGCCCCTTGTCAATTTATATCAATCAGGAAAACCAAACCATGATGAAAGGTCAGATTGCCGGCTTGATGCGCCAGGCGCAGCAAATGCAGGAAAACATGAAAAAGGCCCAGGAAGCCTTGGCCGATATCGAGGTCGAGGGCGTTTCCGGTGGTGGTCTGGTCAAGGTCATCATGAACTGCCGCCACGATGTGCGCCGTGTCTCTATCGACCCCAGCCTGCTGGAAGACGAAAAAGAGATGCTGGAAGATTTGATTGCTGCTGCCTTTAACGATGCACAGCGCAAAGCCGAGGCAACGTCGCAGGAAAAAATGGCGGGTGTTACCGCTGGCCTGCCACTGCCACCCGGTATGAAGTTCCCGTTCTAATGAACGAACCGCAGATCGCAGAGCCCGAACCGCTTCGGGCTCTGATCCAGGCTCTGCGTCGGCTACCCGGTGTGGGCGAGCGTAGCGCTCGCCGCATGGCCTACCACTTGTTGCAACACGACCTGGTAGGTGCCGACCAATTGAGCCGCGCTCTTGAACATGCCACGACGGCACTGCAGCACTGTCAGCGCTGCAATGGTTTCACTGTTCAACCTATCTGTGAGACCTGTGCCAATCCCCGCCGTGATCCGGCGTTGTTGTGTGTGGTGGAGACGCCTGCCGATCAAAACATGATCGAGGCTACGCATGGCTATCGAGGCCTTTACTATGTGCTGATGGGGCGTTTGACGCCGCTGGAAGGCATAGGCCCGGATGCCTTGCAATTTGACCGCTTGCTAGAGCGAGCCGGTGATGGCCAAGTGCAGGAAGTGATTCTAGCGACCAATTTCACCGCAGAGGGCGAAACCACCGCCCATCATCTGGCGGAAATGCTCACTAGCCAAGGTTTGAAAGTAACTCGACTGGCACGCGGTGTGCCAGCCGGGAGCGAGCTGGAGTACGTAGACCCCAGCACCATTGCCTGGGCCTTGATGGAGCGTCGCGCCACCTAATCGGGTTTGACCGCTTGGCGGACAAGGGGGGGACACCCCCCTTTGTTTTTTAGTATAAGTATCAGACCTAAATAATTAATGACCAACAACAAGAAGGGGATTGCCATGAAACTGACTCGTCGTCATGCACTCAAGCTGGTTGGAGCATCGGGATTGGCACTGTCGCTGCCAACATTGGCCCGTGCACAGGAAATCGAGAAAAAAAGCATCACGATTGCCGTCGGTGGCAAAGCGCTGATCTATTACCTGCCTTTGTCCATTGCCGAGATTAACGGCTATTTTGATGATGAAGGCCTCAAGGTCAAAGTGGCCGACTTTGCCGGTGGCTCCAAGGCCCTGCAAGCGGTTGTCGGTGGCAGTGCCGATGTCGTCTCGGGCGCTTTTGAGCACACCATCAACTTGCAGGCCAAAGGGCAGATGTACCGTGCCTTTGTGCAGCAAGGACGCGCACCGGCCATCGTTTTGGCCGTGTCCAACAAGACGATGGCTGACTATAAGTCGCCTGCGGATTTGAAGGGCAAGAAAATCGGTGTGACCGCACCGGGTTCCTCGACCAATATGATGGTCAACTTCTATCTGGAGCAGAATGGTCTGAAACCCTCGGACGTGGCCTTTATCGGTGTAGGCGCTGGCGCGGGTGCGGTTACTGCCATGCGTACGGGTCAGATCGATGCCATGGCTAACCTGGACCCGGTTATCGGCACCTTGCTCAAGGAGAACGAAGTACGTGTCATTGCTGACACCCGTACCGTTGCCGACACCAAGACCATTTTTGGCGGCAATATGCCTTCGGCCTGCTTGTACGCTTCTGAAGACTTCATCATCAAGAATCCGAACACCGCTCAGGCCCTGGCCAACGCCATCGTACGCGCCGATAAATGGATTCAGGCCAACGACGCTGAAACCATTGCCAAAACCGTGCCTGCCACCTACCTGCTGGGTGATGTAGAGCTGTACAAGCAATGTCTGGACGCCAATAAAGAAGCACTCTCGCCAGATGGTCTGGTCGATGCTGATGGCCCCGCTACCGCCTTGAATGCGCTGGCCGCTTTTGTGCCGAATCTGGACGCATCCAAGATTGATACCAGCAAGATCTTCACCAACGAGTTTGCTGAAAAAGCCAACAAGAAGTATCCCAATGTCTGAGGCAGCACTTTCTTTAGATAACATCAGCTGTGTTTTTGCATCCCGCGATGGCAAAGGTACGTACACAGCGGTCCGTGACGCCAGCCTGAGCATTGCTCCAGGCGAATTTGTGTCGGTTGTAGGCCCAACGGGCTGCGGCAAATCCACGCTCCTGAACGTAGGGGCGGGTTTGCTGAGCCCTTCGTCGGGCGAAGTGCGTGTGTTCGGTAAACCCCTGGAAGGGGTGAACGAGCGCGCTGGCTACATGTTCCAGGGCGAAGCGCTGATGCCCTGGCGCAGTGCCGAATCCAACGTGATGGCCGGTCTGGAGTTTGCCGGTGTCCCGCAGGACGAGGCCCGCGCCCGTGCCCAGGAGTGGCTCAAGCGAGTCGGCCTGGGTGGCTTTGGAGATCGTTATCCGCATCAGATGTCTGGCGGTATGCGCAAACGCGTCATGCTGGCCCAGACCCTGATTCGTGATCCCGACATCATTCTGATGGATGAGCCGTTCTCGGCGCTGGACATTCAGACCCGTCAATTGATGGAAAACGAAGTGCTGGAGATCTGGATGGCGCAGCGTAAAGCCGTGCTGTTCATCACTCACGACCTGGATGAAGCCATTGCCATGAGCGACCGGGTGGTGGTCCTGTCGGCCGGGCCGGGCACTCATCCCATCGGCGAATTTCATGTCGATCTTCCACGCCCTCGTGACGTGGCCGAAGTACGCAATGATCCTCGCTTTGTCGAATTGCATGCGGCAATCTGGGCCGTCTTGCGTGATGAAGTTCTGAAGGGTTATGCCCAGCAAAAGCGTGCCTGATATGTCTAAATCTATTACTCAATCCAAGCTGGCCCTGCGCGGCTGGCAAATTTCGCTGCTCATCGTCATTCTGGCTGCCTGGCACTTTTTTACGCTGGACCCCAAAGTAGCCTTCTTCTTTGGCCAGCCACTGGAAGTGGTCAAGGTGATCTGGGCCTGGTTCGTCACCAATGGTGATATTTACCTGCACTTGGGCGTGACCTTGAGCGAAACCCTGCTGGCCTTTGCCATCGGTACGATTGCCGGTCTGGCTTGCGGTCTGTGGCTGGGGCTCTCGCCCCGTGCGGCGGCCTTGCTGGACCCGTATCTGACGGCGGCCAACTCCATGCCACGCGTGATTCTGGCGCCTATTTTCGGCATGTGGTTTGGTCTTGGCATCTGGTCCAAAGTGGCTCTGGCCGTGACACTGGTGTTCTTCATCGTGTTTTTCAACGTGTACCAGGGTGTGCGTGAAGTCAGCTCCACCTTGCTGGACAACGCCCGCATGCTGGGTGCCAGCCGTCGCCAGTTGCTGCGCCACGTCTATATTCCTTCGGCAACCAGCTGGGTGTTCTCCAGCCTGCACACCTCGGTCGGTCTGGCCTTTGTGGGTGCTGTGGTGGGTGAATACCTGGGTTCAGCCAGTGGGGTCGGTTATCTGATCTTGCAGGCAGAGGGCACATTGGACGTGAATACAGTGTTCGCCGGTATTGTTGTCCTGACGGTGTTTGCGCTGATCCTGGATGGGCTGGTCAGTGTCTTTGAGGATCGCTTGCTGGCCTGGCGGCCGCAAGGTGGCGGCACAGAAAAGCTCTGACCGCTGTCTGGCCCAAATGTCGAGAGAACCGGCTCCCGTTTCAGGAGTCGGTTTTTTTATGCCTGCTTGTTTTCGAGAGTGGGGACAGGGAGGAGACAGTTAGGCGCTTAAATACATAAAAGAACAAACATGACAGGATCGATATGTGGTTTTCACTCCTATCGCCCAGGCCCCAAAGTGTTATAGATCAAGGCCGCACCGCGTGATCGGTGTGTGCCAGCAGTCTTAGTACCTTGACGTGTTTGTTGTCAAACCAAGCAGATGGAGACGTACATGGAAAAACAGCATGACTACAACGCAATCGGCACGATTTACGAAGAGTTCAACCGGACCTCGCCCGCTCGGCTGGCAGAGGTCGCTACTGTGGAGCAGTTGCTGGGAGACGTGAAGGGCAAGTCTGTGCTGGATCTGGCCTGTGGTTATGGTTTTTTCGGGCGCCGGGCCTACGAGCAGGGGGCAGCCAAGGTCGTGGGGGTGGATATTTCGGAGAGCATGGTTAATCAGGCTAAAGACATTTCCAGGCAGCAGAAGGAGGATATTGAGTTCCGGGTGGGAGACGTGCTGCAGATGGGGGTAATCGGGCAGTTCGACCGGGCAATTGCGGCCTTTCTGTTCAATTACTCCCGGTCAGTGCAGGAGTTGGAGCAGATGTTCCAGGCCGTGGCAGATAATCTGAAACCGGATGGTCGCTTGGTGGCCTATACCGTGAACCCGGACTTTCAGTTGGGAAAGGAGGATGTGGCCAAGTACGGTTTGAAAGTGCTGACGGAGGAGCCGTACCAAGAGGGCTTTCGGCATACTGCACACTTTAATGTGGGGCCGCCGATTCGTTTTACCTATCACCGCTGGAGTAAAGAGCATTACGAAGCAGCCCTGGCAAAGGCGGGTTTTCGGTCCTTTCGCTGGCAGATGCCGTTATTGACTCAGCAGGCTTTGGATGCCTATCCGCCAGGCTTTTGGGAAGACTACAAGAAGAATTGTCCACAAATCAGCTTGCTTTGCGAACGTTGAAAGAAAGTGTGCTGGATTAGAAAAGTGTGGTGCGTATTGACCTGAGCAAGATCTGGCTGCAGTCCAGATAGGGCTCAAAGCAAATCAGCCCGGCGCAATGCCGGGCTGATCCTTTTTGCTGATCAAATTGTTGATCAAACATGGGAGCTTCTTTTCGGGCTTTGCTGGGTGCAAAGCCTTCTAAAGTGTTGTGCCAGTGATCAAGCCTGCTGACGCGCTTGCTGAATCAAGGAGTCCAGCTTGATGCCATCCGCGGTGAACTGACGGATGCCTTCGGCCAGCTTTTCAGTAGCCATCGCGTCCTGGTTCAAATCCGTGCGGAAAGTGATTTCATTGCTGGCACGCCATTCGGGGGCGACGGCCTTGGCGCGCGCCACATCCAGCATGGCAGGGACTTCACCCTGGGCTGCATCCAGCTGGCCCAGCAGATCCGGGCTGATGGTCAGCAGATCGCAACCGGCCAGCGCCTTGATCTGGCCGACATTGCGGAAGCTGGCACCCATGATCTCCGTGGGGATGTCATAGGTTTTGTAGTATTCGTAAATGCTGCGGACCGAGCGCACGCCGGGATCGTTCTCGCCCTGGTTGGCGCTTTCGTCCCAGTCCTGGCCAGCGGTTTTCTTGAACCAGTCGTAGATGCGACCCACAAAGGGCGAGATCAGGGTGACTTTGGCCTGGGCGCAGGCGATGGCTTGCGGCAGGCAGAACAAAAGGGTCAGGTTGCAGTTGATGCCTTCGGCTTGCAGCGTACGGGCGGCCTGAATGCCTTCCCAGGTGCTGGCCAGCTTGATCAGTACCCGTTCGCGCGGCACACCGGCCTTTTCGTAATGCTGAATGATATGGCGGGCGCGCTCGACACTGGCCAGGGTATCAAAGGACAGGCGAGCATCCACTTCGGTGGAGACGCGGCCGGGAACAATGTCCAGAATTTGTTGGCCAAAGGCAACCAGCAACAGGTCGCTGGTTTCTGCCAGGCTGGCGTGAGGGTGGTCGGCGATGACACGGTCCAGCAAGGGGCGATAGGCCGCCTGCTGGACAGCCTTCAAGATCAGGGAAGGATTGG
Source organism: Alcaligenes sp. NLF5-7 (assembly GCF_024266725.1). Classification (NCBI taxonomy): domain Bacteria; kingdom Pseudomonadati; phylum Pseudomonadota; class Betaproteobacteria; order Burkholderiales; family Alcaligenaceae; genus Alcaligenes; species Alcaligenes sp. NLF5-7. Next base: position 631,270 of record NZ_CP100755.1, on the reverse strand, counting down.
TTGTTGCATCGGTAGGGCGATACGCACGCATCGCTTCAAAATCGCCTGTGTCGGCCACTACGGTTGTGCACTGGCGCAGGGAGTCAAGCTGAGTAGTCATGTCTGTTACTAGTCCATCGCAAAGCCATCAAACCAATCAATTACTGTAGTCGATTTTCCAGGTTTTCGTGCCTGGTTTCGGTGTTATTACCGATAAACTACCGGAGAAACCCCGTTTGAGCATATAATTAGAAGGTTTAATATTAATTTCAGAATCCGGGGTTTTTAACGTGCTGCCGTCTTTATTTCCTGAGGAGTCCCGCACTATCACTAGTGCCGTCCTAGCCCTGGCGGATGGAACCCTATTCAAAGGGGTATCAATCGGTGCCGAGGGGCACTGTGTTGCTGAGATCGTTTTCAATACAGCCATGACGGGCTATCAGGAAATCCTGACAGACCCAAGCTACAGCGGTCAAATTGTTACGCTTACCTATCCGCACATCGGTAATACCGGTGTCAATCCAGAGGACTCCGAATCCACCAAAGCCCACGCTGCCGGGCTTGTCATTCGCGATTGTCCCGCCCGCCTGTCCAACTTCCGCTCCACCCAGTCTTTGCCCGACTACCTGAAAGCTCAGGGTGTTGTGGCCATCTCCGGTATCGACACCCGCAAGCTGACTCGCATTTTGCGCGAGAAAGGCTCCATGGGTGCCTGCATCCTGGTGGGTGATGACGCCGAACGTGCACTGGAACTGGCTCGCTCTTTCCCTGGCCTGAAAGGTCAGGACCTGGCCAAGGTGGTTACCACCGACAAGTCCTACAACTGGACCGAAGGTTCGTGGGAACTGGGCCAAGGTTTCTCCAAGCCCGAAGGCGACCGCTTCCACGTGGTGGCTTACGACTTTGGCGTCAAGGCCAACATCCTGCGCCTGTTGGCGGACCGTGGCTGTAAGGTCACCGTCGTGCCTGCGCAAACTCCATTGGCCGATGTGCTGGCTTACGAACCCGATGGCGTGTTCCTGTCCAACGGCCCTGGCGATCCGGAGCCTTGCGATTACGCAATCGAAGCTTGCAAGGGCTTGCTGGAGCGCAAGTTGCCTGTGTTTGGTATTTGCCTGGGTCATCAGATCCTGGGTCTGGCCGTAGGTGCTCGGACCTTGAAGATGAAAAATGGCCACCACGGTGCCAACCACCCTGTGCAGGAACTGGCCAGCGGCCGCGTGTTCATCACCAGCCAGAATCACGGCTTTGCGGTGGATGCCACAACCTTGCCAGCCAATGCCAAGGTCACGCACATTTCTTTGTTCGACCAGAGCCTGCAAGGCTTCGAGTTGACAGATCGCCCCGCGTTTTGCTTCCAGGGTCACCCCGAAGCCACCCCCGGCCCGCGCGATATTGCCTCGCTGTTCGACAAATTCATCAGCCTGATGGCTGCCCACCAGGCCAATAAATAAATCGCACTATGCCAAAGCGTTCAGACTTAAAAAGCATTCTTATCATTGGCGCAGGCCCGATCATCATTGGTCAGGCTTGTGAATTCGACTACTCGGGAGCCCAGGCATGTAAGGCCCTGAAGGCCGAGGGTTACCGGACTGTGCTGGTCAACAGCAACCCGGCCACCATCATGACGGACCCGGATACGGCCGACGTCACCTACATCGAGCCCATCACCTGGCAAGCTGTCGAGAAAATTATTGAAAAAGAGCGTCCCGATGCGCTCTTGCCCACCATGGGCGGCCAAACCGCGCTGAACTGCGCCCTGGATCTGGCCAAGCATGGCGTGCTGGAAAAATTCGGTGTCGAGCTGATCGGTGCCAACGCCGCCGCTATCGAAAAAGCCGAAGACCGCCTGAAATTCAAGGACGCCATGACCTCCATCGGTCTGGAGTCCGCCAAGTCCGGCGTGGCTCACAGCATGGACGAAGCCTGGGCGGTTCAAAAGCGTATCGCTGAAGAAATCGGTACTGCCGGTTTCCCCGTCGTGATTCGCCCCAGCTTCACGCTGGGCGGTACGGGCGGCGGTATTGCCTACAACCCTGAAGAATTCGAAACCATCTGCCGTCGTGGTCTGGAAGCATCGCCAACCAACGAACTGCTGATTGAAGAATCCCTGCTGGGCTGGAAAGAGTTTGAAATGGAAGTCGTGCGTGACCGCGCCGACAACTGCATTATTGTGTGCTCCATTGAAAACCTGGACCCCATGGGTGTGCACACCGGTGACTCCATCACCGTGGCTCCTGCCCAAACCCTGACCGACCGCGAATACCAGATCATGCGTAATGCATCGATCGCCGTATTGCGCGAAATCGGTGTGGATACCGGTGGTTCGAACGTACAGTTCGCGGTGAACCCCGATAACGGCCGCATGATCGTTATCGAAATGAACCCGCGCGTGTCCCGTTCCTCGGCTCTGGCTTCCAAAGCCACGGGCTTCCCTATTGCCAAGATCGCTGCGCGCCTGGCCGTGGGTTACACCCTGGACGAGCTGCTGAACGAAATTACCGGCGGTGCGACTCCCGCTTCGTTCGAGCCCACCATCGACTACGTGGTTACCAAGGTGCCACGTTTCGCTTTCGAAAAATTCCCTCAGGCCGATTCGCGCCTGACCACCCAGATGAAGTCCGTAGGTGAAGTGATGGCTATTGGCCGCACTTTCCAGGAATCCTTCCAGAAAGCCCTGCGTGGCCTGGAAGTGGGTGTGGATGGTCTGAACCAGAAAACCACCGACCGCGAAAAACTGCAGGTCGAGCTGGGCGAACCCGGCCCAGAGCGTATCTGGTACGTGGGCGATGCTTTCGCTCAAGGCCTGACCCTGGACGAAGTTCACAACCTGACCAAGATCGACCCCTGGTTCCTGGCCCAGATCAAAGAGATCGTGGACATTGAACTGGCTCTGGAGCAAAAGACGCTGGCCGATCTGGACCGCGACACCTTGTTCGGTCTGAAACGTCGTGGTTTCTCCGACCGCCGTCTGGCCTTCCTGCTGGACACCGTGGAATCGGAAGTGCGCAAACTGCGTCACCAGTTGAACGTGCGTCCTGTCTACAAGCGTGTGGACACCTGCGCGGCCGAATTCTCCACCGATACGGCCTATATGTACTCGACCTACGAGGAAGAGTGCGAATCCCATCCTACGGACAAGAAGAAGATCATTGTTCTGGGTGGTGGTCCTAACCGTATTGGTCAGGGTATCGAGTTTGACTACTGCTGCGTGCACGCTGCTTTGGCATTGCGCGAAGATGGTTACGAAACCATCATGGTCAACTGCAACCCCGAAACCGTTTCTACCGACTACGACACCTCCGACCGTCTGTACTTCGAGCCTCTGACTCTGGAAGACGTGCTGGAAATCGTTCATATCGAAAAACCCGTGGGCACCATCGTTCAGTACGGTGGCCAGACTCCGCTGAAATTGGCACGTGCTCTGGAAGCCAACGGTGTACCTATCATCGGTACCAGCCCTGAATCCATTGACGTGGCTGAAGACCGTGAGCGCTTCCAGAAGCTGCTGACCAAGCTGGGTCTGCGTCAGCCGCCAAACCGTACAGCTCGTACCGAAGGCGAAGCCATTGCTCTGGCTGCTGAAATTGGATACCCCCTGGTGGTGCGCCCAAGCTATGTGCTGGGTGGCCGCGCCATGGAAATTGTGCACGAGCAGCAAGACCTGGAGCGCTATATGCGCGAAGCGGTCAAGGTCAGCAATGACTCGCCCGTGCTGCTGGATCACTTCCTGAATAACGCCACCGAAGTGGACGTGGACTGCCTGGCCGATGGCGAGCGCGTGTTTGTGGGCGGTGTGATGCAACACATTGAACAAGCTGGTGTTCACTCCGGTGACTCCGCTTGCAGCTTGCCTCCTTACTCGCTCAGCGACGAAACCGTGGCTGAAATCAAGCGCCAGACCGCACTTATGGCCAAGGCCTTGAACGTGAAGGGCTTGATGAACGTGCAGTTCGCCATTCAGGATGGCGATGTGTACGTGCTGGAAGTGAACCCACGTGCTTCGCGTACCGTGCCGTTCGTGTCCAAGGCTACCGGTTTGCAGCTGGCCAAGATCGCCGCTCGCGCCATGGCTGGTCAGACTCTGTCCCAGCAAGGCATTACTGAAGAAGTCACGCCGTCTTACTACAGCGTGAAAGAAGCCGTGTTCCCCTTCGTGAAGTTCCCTGGTGTGGATACCATTCTGGGACCTGAAATGAAGTCCACCGGCGAAGTCATGGGTGTGGGCACCTCGTTTGCCGAAGCCTTCGTGAAGTCGCAGATGGCTGCCAGTGTGAACCTGCCCAAGGGCGGCCAGGCCTTCATCAGCGTGCGTGCTCAGGATAAATCACAAGCGGTTGAAGTGGCTCGTGGCCTGATTTCGCTGGGCTTCAAGGTTGTGGCTACTCGCGGTACCGCCAGCGCCATCGAACAGGCTGGTCTGGCTGTTCAAGTGGTGAACAAGGTTACCGAAGGCCGTCCGCACATTGTGGACATGATCAAGAATGGTGAAGTTTCCTTGGTCATCAATACGGTTGAAGAGCGTCGCAACGCCATCGTTGATTCGCGTACAATCCGTACACATGCGCTGGCTGCCAACCTGGCCTACTACACCACCATTGCCGGTGCTGTGGCGGCGGTTCAAGGCTTGCAGTATCTGAGCCAAGGTGAGGGCTTGAAAGTTTACGCGCTTCAAGAGCTGCACGCTCTGCTCGCGAAACACTAAGTCTTACCCGGCTGGAAAGGCGCACCTTAGTGGTGCGCCTTTTTTTGTTCTTGCATCAGACAAGACCAAGCCGTCGTATTGGGGCAGCACGCAGGCCACTGCCTGCACAGTGCAGAAGTTTTCTTCTTTGGAGATCATGTCGTGAAATGGTTCATTCTTGCCTTGTTCATCGTGTGCACGATTGTTGTGCACTTCAGGGGTAGAGTCAGGCACCGGTTTTCTCGCCAGTTGCTGGATCATTCCACCTTCACGGCTCCTTTGAACGTCTTCATGTACGGCTTTTCGGCAGTACCGAACGAGCCGTATCTGGATTTGAAACACTTTCCCGAGCTGAACAAGCTGCTGGAGCACTGCGATGAAATCCGTGCCGAGGCCGAGCAGCTATTTGGCGAAGGCCATATCAAGGCCTCGGACAAGTACAACGATGCGGGTTTCAACTCCTTCTTTAAAACCGGCTGGACGCGTTTTTACCTGAAGTGGTATGACGCGGATCATCCGTCAGCACGCGAACTGTGCCCGGTGACGACCAATCTGCTCAAGGACATTCCTTCGATCAAGGCGGCCATGTTCACCTCTTTGCCACCCGGTGCCCGTTTACCGCGTCACCGCGACCCTTATGCGGGTTCGCTGCGCTTTCACATGGGGCTGATGACGCCTAATAGTCCGGATTGCTATATCGAAGTGGACGGCCAGCGTTATCACTGGCGTGATGGCGAGGCCGTGGTGTTTGATGAAACCTATATTCACTACGCCGAGAACAAAACGGATCAGAACCGCATTATCTTGTTTGCGGACGTAGAGCGCCCCATGCGTTACCGTTGGGCACAGGCGATCAATCACGCAGTGGGTGGTTTCTTGCTGCGCGCCGCTGCCGCTCCTAACCAGGAAGGCGACCGCACCGGTGGTATCAACCGTATTTTCGGTACGGTTTATGCAGTGCGTCGTTTCGGCAAGGCGATCAAGAAAAAGAACGAAACCCTGTACTACATCCTCAAGTGGTTGCTGGTGCTGGGCATTGCTGCCCTGATCTTCCTGTAAAAAGCAGGCAAAGATGCAAACCGTCTTTATCACGGGTGCCAGCAGCGGTCTGGGCAAAGCGCTGGCCCAGGAGTACGCCGCTCAAGGTGCTTGCCTGGGTTTGCTGGGCCGGCGTCAGGAAGAACTCCAGGCGCTGGCTGAGAGCTTGCCCGGTGTGCACCGTATCTATGTGGCGGATGTACGTGACAGAGACGCCTTGCATCAAGCGGCCCAGGACTTTTTGCAGTTCACAGGGCAAAAAATTGATGTGGTCATTGCCAGTGCGGGGATCAGCGCTGGCACCTTGACGGAAGAAACCGAGGATTTTGCCGTCTTCAAAGCCATTGTGGATACAAACCTTCTGGCCATGGTGGCGACCTTCGAGCCTTTTATCGGCACCATGAAAGCGGCGGGGAAGGGAACCTTGGTGGGTATTGCCAGCGTGGCGGGTATTCGTGGTCTGCCTGGTGCAGGAGCTTATAGCAGCTCCAAGGCGGCTGTCATTGCCTACTGCGAAAGCTTGCGGCTGGAGCTGTCGCTATACGGTGTTTCTGTTGTCACCATTACGCCCGGCTATATTCGCACAGCCATGACGGCGCAGAATCCTTACTCCATGCCGTTTCTGATGCCTGCTGAGGACTTTGCCCGCAAAGCTCGCAAGACTATCGAGCAGGGCGTGTCCTATCGAGTCATTCCGTGGCAGATGGGAGTTGTCTCGCGCCTGATGCGTCTTTTCCCTAATTGGCTGTATGACCGTCTGGCTCGTCAGGCGCCGCGCAAGCCACGACTGAACAAAAAAAGCTGATCATTGCCCCTGTCGCTGATTTTTGAGGCCCTTGTTGGCCTCATCGTGGTTGGAAGGGGGGCTATGCTTATGGCCGCAACCGCAACCGCAACCGCAATAGTGCCTGTGGCTCTTCCTGGTATAGGGCCGTCGCTATCGTAAGGATGAAGGTTGCGGGTGTGGCGCTGGAGACACTGTCAGGATCTGATGAGGTGAGTCAGGCGGACAGGACTCCGCACAAGTCTCAGGCTGGTTTATCGAACGCTGCAGCTAATCCGATCTGCGGGTACCTGCCTGATCATGGCTATGTATGGCTTAGACTTGCTCGTCCAGTGCCGTATTCAGATGTGGCAACTGCCCCCACTGTGTACAGGTCCAGTTCAAGTCTTCATCGATACTGAAGAAATTCAAACTGGTATTCAAAATGGCATGAGTGCGCTTGGCATTCAGCGCCTGCTGGTTCAGCTTGCGCCAAACCATATCAATGACACCGCCATGGGCAAAGACCAGCAAGTTCTTGCCCGTATTGTCCTGCGCCAGCGCCTCAAAGCAGCTCAGAACCCGTGTTTGAAACTGACGCAGTGATTCGCCGCCCTCTACGGCGTAATCGATATCGACGGTGTCGTCGGGCTGATCCGGCCCATGGCGACCTGCCGCATCCCAGGCCTGGCCTTCCAGCTTGCCAAAGCCACGCTCGCGCAGTCCCTGGATTTGCTGGATTTCAATATCCCAATGCTGACAGGCAATTGCCGCTGTTTCCGAGGCGCGTTGCAGATCGCTGCTGATGACGGCATCCACAGGCATGTGAAACGCCGGGGAGCTCAGGTAACTTTGCAGGGCACGGGCCTGTTCGCGGCCGGTCTCGTTCAGCTCTATATCCTGCCAGCCCTGTAAACGGCGTACGGCGTTCCAGGCGGTTTCACCATGGCGGATCAGACAAATAGACGTACTCATGCTGGCGTAATCACTCTGCTAGGGAATCGGACTGCCAAAGGCAGGCTGATTGTCTATTGTAATGGGCCAGTCAAGCACAGGTAGATAGAGGGGGTATATACCGCATATAGCGCGAGCATCGACGTCAAAAGGCAGTTTGAAACCTGTATTGGCTGGATCCATGTTGGGGTTTACCGCGTACTGCCTTATTTTCAGGTGCCTTGTTGAGTCTTTCACGTTTAAAATCATGCCTCAACGAATCAGCCAGTGCCTCAGGGAGCACTGCGCGACCGTCTGACCAATTGCGCTGTATTTCTTTATTCCTTTTCTGGAACCCTTTATGTCTCAGTCTTACTTCCCGCGTTGGCGCCGAGTGTCCGGCAGCGAACCCGGTGCGGTTGTGCAGCCCGACGAATGTCTGGCCACGCCGCAAAACATTGCCATGGGTGCGCAGCACGTGGTGGCCATGTTCGGCTCCACCATTCTGGCTCCCTTGTTGATGGGCTTTGATCCCAATCTGGCCATCTTGATGTCCGGTATTGGTACGCTGATTTTCTTTGTGTTTGTCGGTGGCCGGGTTCCCAGCTACCTGGGTTCCAGTTTTGCATTTATTGGCGGTGTGATTGCGGTTACCGGCTATGCCGGCAGCGGCCCGAATCCCAATATTGGCGTGGCCTTGGGGGCCATTATTATCTGTGGTCTGGTCTATACGCTGATCGGTGTTCTGGTCTGGGTGTTCAATGCCCGTACCCAGGGTGGGGCAGCGCGTTTGATCAACCATTGGATGCCTCCGGTTGTTACCGGCTCGATTGTGGCGGTGATTGGCCTGAACCTGGCTCCTATTGCGGCCAAGGGCGCGATGGGTAGCGGCACCTTCGATTCCATGATGGCCTTGATGACCGTGTTGTGCGTGGGTGGTATTGCGGTCTACACCCGTGGGGTGGCTCAACGCTTGCTGATTCTGGTGGGTTTGGCTCTGGCTTGCGTGTTGTACTGGGTTTTCACCAATGTGATGGGCTACGGCACCCCAATCAACTTTGCGCCGGTTGCTGAAGCCGCCTGGCTGGGTCTGCCCAGCTTTTCTGCGCCTGTGTTCCAGGCTCATGCCATGACCGTGATTGTGCCGGTGGCCATTATTCTGGTGGCCGAGAATCTGGGTCACATCAAGGCGGTTAGCGCCATGACCGGCCAGGATCTGGACGGTTATCTGGGGCGTGCTTTCGTGGGTGATGGCGTGGCGACCATGCTGTCCGGCTCCGTAGGCGGCACTGGTGTGACGACTTACGCTGAGAATATCGGCGTGATGGCCGCTACCCGTATCTACTCGACGCTGGTGTTTGCCTTTGCTGCCGTGATCGCGATTTTCCTGGGCTTTTCGCCCAAGTTTGGTGCCGTGATTCAGTCGATTCCTGGTCCTGTACTCGGTGGCATGTCTATCGTGGTGTTTGGTTTGATCGCTATTGCGGGCGCCCGTATCTGGGTGGTGAACCAGGTGGATTTCAGCGATAACCGCAATTTGCTGGTGGCAGCCGTCACCCTGATTCTGGGGGCTGGTAACTTCTCCTTGCAGTTTGGCGTGATTCGTCTGGACGGCATTGGCTGCGCCACCTTTGGTGCTATTTTGCTGCACGCTTTGTTGCGAGGCCGTCGCCAGAATATGGTGTAGTCGGCCCAAGGCGAATCAAGACTGGCCTGGCTCTGACTAGTTTGGCCCTCAGCCTGTCGCCTGTCTTGACATAGCCTGCTCTAAACCCGTGGCCCTTGAGCTTCTGTTTTTTTACACAGGGGTTTCAGGGGCTTGCTATTTTCAGGCAGTTTGCCGACAATAGATCTCACACCCCGGTTCTTCGCGGGGTTTTTTTCTGCCGCAGAATTTCTCTGTGTCGGAAAAGCCATATTGGGGCAGCCGGCAGGTTTGGCTTGAGCAGTGTGTTTGAATGTACGCTGTAGGGTCAGCAGGACTTTCAAGTCGGCCGATTCAACCTGTTTGATTGTTTGCCCCATCATCGTTATCCCCCTATCTTCCAGGCGCTCCTGCTACGGAGCGTCTTTTACTTGTTGAGCAGGAATACTATGTCTGCGATCCCATTGACTGCGCAGGGCGCACAACGTTTGCAAGTCGAATTACACCGCCTCAAGACGGTGGAACGCCCGGATGTAATTAACGCCATCGCCGAAGCGCGAGCACAAGGCGATTTGTCCGAGAACGCCGAGTATGATGCCGCGCGCGAGCGCCAAGGCTTTATCGAGGGTCGGATTGCCGAATTGGAAGGCACTTTGTCCAATGCCCAGATTATCGAACCGGCCGCGCTGCAGGCGGATGGCCGCATCGTATTTGGTGCTACGGTTGAAATCGAGGACCTGGAGTCCGGCAACACCGTGACTTACCAGATTGTGGGTGACGTCGAGGCCGATATCCGTGCCAACAAGATCTCCATCTCCAGCCCTGTGGCTCGTGCCCTGATCGGCAAGAGCGAAGGTGATGTGGTCGAGGTCAAGGCGCCCGCCGGTATTCGTGAATACGAAATCCTGTCGATCAGTTACGTTTGACCTTGCTTCTGACAGCAGGCTTGCCCTGCTGTTGATTCGAGCACGCAAAAGAAAGGCCCCTGCACATTGTGCGGGGGCCTTATAATTTACGGCAGTTTAGCGTTTGCCCGAACCGCCCAGTCCGCGACGAGCACCTGCCCGCAAGGACATGGCACTGCCAGGACGGTTGGTATTGCTACGGGGCGCGGCAGCAGGTTTGACTGCCGAGAACTTTTGAACACTGCGTGGTGCGGCCGAGGCTTTCTTCTCCTGGGTGCTGCTGCGTTCAGCTTGCATTTCAGCACGGCGAGCACGTTCCGTCTTGCGCGTACGCTGAACACCGGAAGCGGCCAGCTTTTTGGGCGTGTAAGGCTCCGAAGGCTTGCGCACCGCACGGGTAGGTTTTTCAACAGGCGCTCCCAAAACAGGGGGGCGTTCGATATTGGGTCTGTAGATAGTCAGGATTTTGCCCAGATGATGAATAGGGGCAGCATCGAGCGCATCGCAGATTTGTTCTAACATGGTCAGACGAGCCTGACGGTCATCACCGGCCACACGGATCTTGATGAGCTGGTGAGCCTGCAGGTGGACGGTGATTTCCTTGATCACGGCGTCGGTCAGGCCATTGTCTCCAATCAGGACAACTGGGCGCAGAGCGTGAGCAGCAGCACGAAGTTCGCTGCGCTCATGAGGTGTAAGGTTGAGTTTTGGCATAAAGAGATTGTACGGGAATGGCCAAGAAAAAATTCTCTAAAGAGTGGGTTCAGCAGCATATAAATGACCCCTACGTCAAATTGGCGCAACAAAAAGGGTATCGCGCGCGTGCGGCCTTCAAGCTCAGTGAAATATTGGATCTGGAGAAGATTCAGGTTCAGGGCAAGGTGGTGGTGGACCTGGGGTCTACGCCGGGCAGCTGGTCGCAATTGATACGGGAACGCATGGTCGGCCCTGGCGGTGTGCTCAATGGTCGCATTATCGCACTGGATATATTGGAAATGGAACCAATTGCCGGGGTAGAGTTCATGCAAGGCGACTTTCGCGAGGACTCTGTACTGGAGCAATTGCAAGATTCCTTAAGAGGTGCGGCGGTAGACCTTGTGATTTCGGATATGGCCCCCAACTTGTCTGGTGTGGCATCGGCCGATTCCGCCCGCATCCAGCATTTATGCGAGCTGGCACAGGAATTTGCCCTGCAGCATCTGACCGATGAAGGGGTACTGATCGTCAAAGCCTTCCACGGCAGCGGGTTTTCCCAGATCGTGGAGTCTTTCAAGCAGAATTTTGTCAGAGTCGTCGAGCGTAAACCCAAGGCTTCGCGTGATAAATCCTCCGAAACCTTTCTCGTTGCCCGTGGCTTGAAGCGCAGGTAATTTATGACTTGCCGGGCTTTGAATCGGGTAGAATGAACTATGTATGGCGCTTGTTCAGGTATGTGTAAGCATATGGAGCAAGTTATCGCAATCGCAGGAGATTGGCTTTGAACAATTCGTTTTCCAAAGTCGCGATCTGGATGGTTATTGCGCTGGTGCTGTTTACTGTTTTCAAGCAGTTTGACGGCCGGCCACCAGCCACTGATGGCGTCACTTACACACAATTCATGAATGATGCCCGCTCCGGCCGCATCAGCAAGGTGGATATTCAGGGCGATACCCTGCATGTCACGCCGGATTCTGGCCGCAGCTACTCGCTGACGTCCCCCGGTGACCTGTGGATGGTGCCTGAACTGGTGAAATCCGGTGTGCAGGTATCGGGTAAAGCCCGTGAAGAGCCTTCCTTCCTGACCAGCCTGTTCATCTCCTGGTTCCCCATGTTGCTCCTGATTGGCGTGTGGGTGTTCTTCATGCGTCAGATGCAAGGTGGCGGCAAGGGCGGGGCATTCAGCTTCGGTAAATCCCGTGCACGTTTGCTGGACGAGAACTCCAACCCTGTTACCTTTGCGGACGTGGCCGGTTGCGACGAAGCCAAGGAAGACGTACAGGAACTGGTGGACTTTCTGCGCGACCCAAGCCGCTTCCAGCGTCTGGGTGGCCGCATTCCACGCGGTATCCTGATGGTTGGCTCGCCGGGTACAGGTAAGACCCTGTTGGCTCGTGCCATTGCTGGCGAAGCCAAAGTGCCTTTCTTCAGCATTTCCGGTTCCGACTTCGTCGAAATGTTTGTGGGTGTGGGTGCTTCCCGCGTTCGCGACATGTTCGAGACCGCCAAGAAGCAATCGCCTTGCATCATCTTTATCGACGAAATCGACGCCGTGGGCCGCCAGCGTGGCGCAGGCCTTGGCGGTGGTAACGACGAACGTGAACAGACACTGAACCAGTTGCTGGTCGAGATGGACGGTTTTGAAACCGGCCAAGGCGTACTGGTCATTGCTGCAACCAACCGTCCTGACGTACTGGACCCCGCTTTGCTGCGTCCTGGCCGTTTTGACCGTCAAGTGGTTGTTGGCCTGCCTGACATCCGTGGTCGTGAGCAGATTCTGAAAGTGCACATGCGCAAAGTGCCTTTGGCTCCCAACGTGGACGCTGTGGTGCTGGCTCGTGGTACTCCCGGTTTCTCCGGTGCTGATCTGGCCAACCTGGTCAACGAAGCCGCTTTGTTCGCTGCGCGCCGTAATGGTCGCACCGTGGATATGCAGGACTTCGAGCGCGCCAAGGACAAGATCATCATGGGTGCAGAACGTCGCACCATGATCATGCCCGAGGAAGAGCGTCGCAACACCGCTTACCACGAAGCCGGTCACGCCTTGGTAGCTTGCATGCTGCCCAAGACGGACCCGGTTCACAAAGTCACCATCATTCCTCGTGGTCGTGCGTTGGGTGTCACCATGCAGTTGCCGGAAGGCGATCGCTACAGCATGGACAAAGAGCGCCTGTTGAACATGATCGCCGTGCTGTTCGGTGGTCGTATCGCTGAAGAAGTGTTCATGAATCAAATGACCACGGGCGCATCGAACGACTTTGAACGTGCCACGCAAATTGCGCGTGACATCGTGACTCGCTACGGCATGACAGACTCTCTGGGGCCTGTTGTGTACGCCGAGAACGAAGGCGAAGTGTTCCTGGGTCGCAGCGTCACCAAAACCACCCATGTGTCCGAAGCCACCATGCAGAAAGTGGACTTCGAAATCCGCAAGATTATCGACGAACAGTACGCGGTTGCCCGCAAGCTGATCGAAGACAATATGGACAAGATGCATGCCATGGCCAAGGCCTTGCTGGAGTGGGAAACCATTGATGCCGACCAGATCGACGACATCATGAAAGGTTTGCCACCACGGGCTCCACACGTGCCCAACAGCAATGACAACACACCCTCCGATGGCTCCACGCCACCAGCCGCTGGTCCTCGCCCAGCTGATGACAAGGGTGCCGCGGCGACAACGCCGGTTGCTTAACTTACAACATAGGCCATGCCTATTTCATGAATTACCCTGAGTGGTCTTGTGGGCGCTTCCAGTTTGGGCTGGAGCGCCCTTTGGTTATGGGGATTGTGAATGTCACCCCAGACTCCTTTTATGACGGCAATGCACACAATGATTTGCCTCGGGCGCTGGACCACGCCCGTCAATTAATCGCCGAAGGCGCAGACATTCTGGATATTGGTGGCGAGTCGACTCGTCCCGGTGCCGAACCCGTTTCCCTGGAACAAGAGCTTGAGCGTGTCATTCCCCTGATCGAGGGCTTGCGCGACAGCGGTGTGGCCTTGTCGGTGGATACGTTCAAGCCTGAGGTCATGCGCGCCAGCCTGGCGGCCGGTGCAGACATGATCAATGACATCTATGCCTTGCGCATGCCCGGTGCCCTCGAGGCCGTCAAGGACTCCAATTGCGGACTGTGCATCATGCACATGCAAGGTGAGCCCAGGACCATGCAAGAGCAGGTTCACTACGATGATGTGGTCGTTGATGTACGTCATTTTTTGCAACAACGATGTGACGCCATAGTGAGCGCAGGCATTCAATCCGAGCGTATCATGCTGGATCCCGGCTTTGGCTTCGGTAAAACAGCGGCACATAATTATCAGTTGCTACGGGATTTGCAGCAGGCGGCAGTGCCCGGTTACCCCTGGTTGATCGGCTTGTCGCGCAAATCCATGATTGGCCATGTCACGGGGAAACCCGCCAGTGAGCGTTTGATTGGTAGTCTATCGGCAGCCCTTGCCTGCGTGGCACGGGGCGCAAAAATTGTCCGTGTCCATGATGTAGCCGCCACGCGCGAAGCGCTGGATGTGTGGAACGCGGTTGAATGTGGAGTCTCTGAATGAGCGATCGTAAGTATTTCGGCACCGATGGTGTCCGCGGTGAAGTAGGTGGCCCAACGATTAACCCCGAGTTCGCTTTGCGCCTGGGTTACGCTGCCGGGCAGGTTCTGGCTGCCCAGTATGAAGGTACAGGCCGCCCCACCGTGGTGATTGGCAAGGACACCCGAATTTCTGGCTACATGCTGGAATCGGCGCTGGAAGCCGGTTTGTCGGCCGCCGGGATCGATGTATTGCTGGCTGGCCCTGTGCCTACGCCCGCTGTGGCCTATTTGACGCGTACGCTGCGCCTGACGGCCGGTATCGTGATCTCTGCCTCGCACAACCCGTATTACGACAACGGTATCAAGTTCTTTTCCGCACAGGGCACCAAGCTGCCTGACGAGATCGAGCTGAAAATCGAACAAGCCATTGATCAGCCCATGCACTGGGTGAAGTCCGAGTCCCTGGGCCGCGCCCGTCGTCTGGCTGACTCGGCTGGCCGTTATATTGAATTTTGCAAGAGTGCCTTCCCGAACGACTTGAACCTGAACGGGCTCAAGATTGTTGTGGATGCCGCTCATGGCGCGGCTTACAACATCGCTCCGCACGTGTTCCGCGAATTGGGTGCCGAAGTGGTTGCCGTGGGTGTTCAACCTGATGGGTTCAACATCAATCAGGAAGTGGGCGCGACTTATCCCGAGAAGCTGGCCGAAGAAGTACGCAAGCACGGCGCAGATTTGGGGATTGCGTTGGATGGTGACGCAGACCGTCTGCAAATGGTCGATTCCCAGGGACGCATTTACAATGGCGACGAACTATTGTATCTAATTGTTGCTGATCATCTGCAGACCCAGCCTGTAAAAGGTGTGGTCGGCACGCTGATGACCAACCTGGGTTTCGAGAAGAAAATGCAGGAATTGGGCGTGGAGTTTGCTCGAGCCAAAGTGGGCGACCGTTACGTGCTGGAATTGATGCAGCAAAACGGCTGGGTGTTCGGTGGCGAAAGCTCCGGTCACCTGCTGTGCCTGGACTGGCACACCACAGGCGATGGTATTATTGCCGCCCTGCAAGTGCTGACCGCCCTGTGCCATAGCGGCAAGAGCCTGTCAGAACTGATGGAAGGTCTGAAGATGTACCCGCAAATTATGGTTAACGTGCCATTGCAAGCGGGCCAGGACTGGAAAAACCATGCAGGTTTGCAACAGGCAACCCGTGAAGTGGAGCAAATGTTGGGTGACCGTGGGCGAGTGCTTATTCGCGCATCAGGCACAGAACCCAAGCTGCGCTTGATGGTGGAAGCAGAACAAGCCGATCTGGCTCAAGCAGGCATCGATACCTTGCTTGCAGTGGATTTAATGAAATAGTAATGTGGCTATCAAATACCTGAAACATTGTTTGTGCATGATGCACGAAAGTGTTTGGAGTCATCACGATGCTAAATCTTGAGCGCGAACGTACTGAAGTGGATTGGGCGAATACTTGGGCAGGTCATACCGTTGGAGGCCTGGCCTTGCGCCTGGCTCGTACCCAGGCTGAGCTTGAATGTCTTCAGCGCTTGCGTTTTCAGGTTTTCACCCAGGAAATGAACGCCGTCTTTCCAGACCAGCACAATGGTCTGGATATAGACCGCTTCGACCCCTGGTGCGAGCATTTCATGGTTACCGAACCCGAAGAAAACCGGGTTGTAGGAACCTACCGCTTGCTGACCCCTGAAAATGCCAATAAAGCGGGCGGCTATTATTCAGAGTCCGAATTCGATATCAGTGCCCTGGATGCGCTGCGCCCCAGCCTGGTTGAGGTTGGGCGCTCCTGCATCCATCCCGACTACCGTAATGGCTCGGCCATCATGATGCTGTGGGGTGGTATTGCTGCCCTGACGCGTGTAGGTGGTTACCGTTACCTTCTGGGTTGTGCCAGTGTCAGTTTGCGTGATGATGGCGTCACCGCCGCCGAAGTCTGGCGTGTGGCCCAAAAATCCATGCAGGACAACAAGCACATTCCGCATGTGCAGCCCTTGAATCGCTATCCGGTTGAACGACTGAACAGCGATTTGCCAGCGCGCATTCCACCGCTGATCAAAGGCTACCTGAAGCTGGGGGCCACGATTTGTGGGGAGCCTGCCTGGGATCCGGACTTCAATACGGCAGACTTTCCTGTCCTGCTGGATCTGGAAGCCATGGACGAGCGCTATAAACGTCACTTTGGCCTGGTCTGATTCCGTACTGCTCAGGCCTGAACAAGTCGGGCCTGAATAGGGCCTGCGAATAAAAAGAACCCCCGAAAGTTGGATGGCAATCCAACTTTCGGGGGTTTTTTAGGTTCTGATTATCTGCTTGGCTTGGCCCACCTAGCCGCTACAGGTCCAGCAGGCCTTGTCAGACCAGCTCCAGGCTCAGATCATTGATATCGCTTTGCCAAGCCTGTACTTCAGCCAGCAAGGAGGCCTGGGACAGGGGATGGCTGGCCATCCATTCGTGATCCAGATGAATCATGACGGTCTTGCCACGCGCTTGCAGGCTCAGCGGCAGGGTTTCCCTGTCCTCGCGACGGCGCATCAGCATGACGGCCAGACGCAGGCTCAGCAATGTCAGCCACCAGGCGTTATTGGACTCAAAGCGCTTGAGTTTACCCAGCTTGCCCTGGTGGCCCAGGCTCAGGAAGCTCAACAAGGCTTGGTCGTCGTTGGAAAAGCCGGGCATATCGGCATGCTCCAGCACGTAGGCCGTGTGCTTGTGGTAATCCGCGTGTGCAATGCTCAGGCCCACTTCATGAAGATCGGCGGCCCAGCCCAATTGACGCTGCAGTTCCTGCACTTCAGGGGTGTCGGGCAGCTTCAGTTGTGCGAAGAACTTCATCGCCGCCTCGTGCACACGATGGGCCTGGCGTGTGTCGACCTGATAGCGCTTCATCATTTGCTGAACGGTCTGGTCACGCTGATCGTGTTCCGATTCGCGCCCCAGCATGTCGTAGAGCACACCCACACGCAGTGCGCCTTCACCAGGCAGCATCTGGCGAATCTTCAGCTCCTGGAAGGCGGCCATCATAATGGCCAGACCTGCCGCCAGCACGGGCGCGCGGTGAGGCTTGATGCCGCTCAGATTGCGTGTGTCCACCTTGCCATCGTGTACCAGGCGTTTGCGCAGCAACTCCATGCCTTCCAGGGTAATCCCCTTTTTGGACATGCCGTTCTCTTGCAGGATGGCGATCAGGCCCTTGGCGGTTCCGGAGGAGCCATACGCTTCCTGCCAGCCCGTTTTGCGGTATTGGCGCGTAATTCCTTCCAGTTCGCGACGAGCCGTCAGGATCGCATTGCTCATGCGCTCTTCGGTGATCACGCCATCGGAGAAGAATTTGTCGGTATAGCTGACACAGCCCATGTAGAGCGAGGACAGCAGCAGAGGTTTGAGGCCCTTGCCAATAATGACTTCGGTCGAACCGCCGCCGATGTCGATCATCAGACGGCGATTGGGGGAGGGGGGCAGCTCGTTGCTGATTCCGGAGAAAATCAGGCGGGCTTCCTCGTGGCCGGAGATGACCTCGATAGGAAAGCCAAAGGCTGCCTCGGCAGCCGGCAGAACCTCGCTTAAATTGCGTGCCACCCGAAAGGTATTGGTGGCTACAGCGCGAACGCGATTGGGGTGAAAACCGGCCAGACGTTCGTTGAAGCGTTTCAGAATGACTACGGCGCGTTCAATGGCATCGGGACTGATGTATTTGTCGGGACCCATGCCAGCGGCGAGTCGGACGGATTCATTCAGGCGGTCAATGGTGTAGATCTGGGCATGACCGTTGTGCTGAACCACTCGTCCAATGGATAAACGAAAGCTGTTGGAGCCCAGGTCCACAGCGGCAAGAAGTTGTTCCATGAGGCATCGCTCGGGATGATTACTGTGCGATTATAAGGACATTAATCATGGGTTTTGTTACATAAACCGGAAAATTAAGAAAAGTTAGACGAAAGCATCTTGGGAACGGCTACGGGATATTTGCGCTCCTGCCAGGCAGAGCTGTTTTAGACTTGAATTGCTACGGGTCATAGAGCTGTAACATTCATGTAGTAAAAGTCTCACGATCCCATTTTCTTTGGCTTTTTAACGACCTCACCATGCTGCCTTCTCCAGATTCAACCTTGCTAAACCGTGAGTTGTCCTTGCTCAAGTTCAATGAGCGAGTGCTGGCCATGGCCGAAAATTCGACCACGCCTTTGCTGGAGCGCTTGCGCTACATCTGTATCGTGAGTTCTAACCTGGATGAATTCTTTGAAATTCGTATTTCCAGTCTGAAAGAACAGATCTTGCAAAATCCTCATCAAGTGGGGGATGACGGGTTTTTGCCTCAACAAGCGTTTGACAAGGTGCAGGCTGCGGCTCACCAATTGGTCGAGAAGCAAAACGACTTGCTGATGGACGAGGTCTTGCCGACCTTGATGGATGAAGGCATAGGGCTGCTGCTGACCGCGCTATGGACACCTGCTCAGCGTGAGTGGGCGTATCAAACCTTTTTGCGTGACGTTATGCCTTTGCTCACGCCTATTGGTCTGGACCCGGCGCATCCCTTTCCGCGCGTCTACAACAAAAGCCTGAACTACATTGTTGAGCTGAGCGGTGAAGACGCCTTTGCCCGCACCGGCACGATTGCCATTGTGCAGGCACCCCGTGCCTTGCCACGTGTGATTCGTGTGCCAGACGATATCGCCGGCATTCCCCAGGGCTATATGCTGCTGACTTCCCTGATCAGCGTTTTTGTGGGCGAGCTTTTTCCCGGCATGGACGTAAAGGGCTGCTATCAGTGGCGCGTTACCCGTAACAGCGATCTGTTTGTGGACGAGGAAGAAGTTACCAACTTGCGCGCCGCCTTGCAGGGTGAGCTGTCGCAACGTAACTTTGGTGCGGCCGTACGTCTGGAAATTGACCGTTCCATGCCCGAGCGCCTGGAGCGCTTTTTGCAAAGCGAGTTTTCGCTGGATGTGCCAGATACTTATCGCGTCAGCGGCCCGGTCAATCTGACGCGCCTGATGCAGCTGTGTAATGTGCCAGACCGTCCGGATCTTCTGTTCCCGGATTACCGTGCGCCTATTCCGGCGCCGTTTGATTCTTCATTTGAATCCCCCGCACAGTTTTTTGAGGCGATTTCCCGCAAAGACCAACTGCTGCACCATCCGTATCAGTCCTTCCAGCCCGTCTTGAGCTTCTTGCGTGCCGCAGCGGCGGACCCGGCCGTCGTCGGTATCAAGCAGACGATTTACCGTACTGGTGAAGATTCGGAGTTGATGAATATCCTCCTGTCGGCGGCGCGTGCTGGCAAAGAGGTAACGGTGGTGGTGGAGCTGATGGCTCGTTTTGATGAGCAGACCAATATCAATTGGGCCGCCAAGCTGGAAGAGGTGGGAGCACACGTCAGTTACGGGGTGGTGGGGCACAAGACCCACGCCAAGATGGCCCTGGTGCTGCGTCGTGAAGGGGGGGCGATCCGGCGTTATGGCCATTTGGGTACGGGTAACTATCACCCGCGCACTGCTCGCCTGTACACGGACTTTGGCCTGATTACCGCTAATCAGGAAATTT
This sequence comes from Alcaligenes sp. NLF5-7, assembly GCF_024266725.1. NCBI lineage: Bacteria > Pseudomonadati > Pseudomonadota > Betaproteobacteria > Burkholderiales > Alcaligenaceae > Alcaligenes > Alcaligenes sp. NLF5-7. The sequence continues at coordinate 611,523 of NZ_CP100755.1, read as the reverse complement.
GCGAGGACATGGACAAGGTGTTTTCCATGCTGACCGGGCTGGGTGCCTGGCGGCCCCTGAAGCGCTTGCTGCAGTCGCCGTTCACCTTGCATGACAGCATGATGGATCGCATCCAGGCGGAAACCGAGCGCGCACTGGCAGGCAAGAAAGCCCGCATCATGGCCAAGATGAACTCCCTGCTGGAGCCCAAGATCATTCAGGCGCTTTACGATGCCAGCCAGGCCGGAGTCAGGGTAGACCTGATCGTGCGTGGTGCTTGCGCCTTGCGTCCGGGGGTCAAGGGTTTGTCGGAGAACATCCAGGTGCGTTCAATCATCGGACGCTTTCTGGAGCACTCGCGTGTTTTCTATTTCTACAATGGCGGCCAGGAAGAGGTCTTTATTTCCTCGGCCGACTGGATGGACCGCAACTTCTTCCGTCGTGTGGAGCTGGGTGTGCCGGTGCTGGACCGCAGCCTGAAAAAGCGGGTTATTGCCGAAGCCTTCACTTATGCCTTGCGTGACAACCAGTTGTCCTGGAAGGCCAATCCGGATGGCACTTATAACCGCATCCGCAGTCGCGGTGCCCCGTTCAATCTGCATCTGAGCATGATGCAGCGCTTGGGCGGTGTGTGAAATACAGACTGTCATGAACGTGTCATATAGTCTGTTTACTATGACGACACATACAGGGTGGGCCTGTGATCTGACTATCATCAAGAGGATTTCTCGATGTTAAAACGTGTATTCAACAAGGTAAGTATTGCTCTGGCGTTCAGCGCTTTTGCGGCTACTGCCACAGCTGCAGACGTAACCGGTGCTGGTGCGTCGTTCCCTTACCCAATCTATGCCAAATGGGCGGCTGAATACGCCAAACAAACGAATAACCGCGTCAACTACCAGTCGATTGGTTCGGGTGGTGGTCAGCAGCAGATTATTGCCAAGACCGTGGATTTCGGTGCTTCGGACGACCCAATGAAGGTCGAAACACTGGAAAAAGAAAACCTGTTGCAGTTCCCCGCCGTGATCGGTGGTGTGGTGCCTGTGATCAACGTCGAAGGCATTGAGCCTGGCAAGCTGAAACTGTCCGGTAAAGTACTGGGCGACATCTACCTGGCCAAGATCACCAAGTGGGACGATGCAGCCATCAAGGAACTGAATCCCGATTTGACCTTGCCTAACAAGGACATCGTGGTGGTTCACCGCTCCGACGGTTCGGGCACCACTTTCGGTTGGACCAACTACCTGTCCAAAGTGTCCCCGGACTGGAAGTCCCAGGTTGGTGAAGGCAAGGCTGTGAAGTGGCCTACCGGTCAAGGTGGTAAGGGTAACGAAGGCGTGGCTGCTTACGTACGCCAGCTGCAGAACTCGATCGGCTACGTTGAATACGCTTACGCCAAGCAAAACAAACTGTCCTGGACCCAGTTGCAGAACAAGGACGGCCAATTTGTCCAGCCTGGTCAGGAAAGCTTTGCAGCCGCCGCTGCCAATGCAGACTGGGCCGGTACGCCTGGCATGGGTGTGATTCTGACCGAAGAGCCTGGCGCAAAATCCTGGCCTATCACTTCGGCTACCTTCATCCTGATGCACAAGGTGCAGGACAAGCCCGAGAACGGTAAAGAGGTGCTGAACTTCTTTAACTGGGCCTTCGAGAACGGTGCCAAATCTGCTGAAGAGCTGGATTACGTTGCGTTGCCTAAGGACGTAACCGACCAGATCAAGGCGGCCTGGGCATCGGAGATCAAGACCAAAGACGGCGCTGCGGTCTGGAAGTAAGATTCGTGTTCAAATACAGGTCAGTTGTAAATTGATCCTGCGAGACGGCCCACCTCTAGGTGGTGCCGTCTTTATTATGTAAAAATTACGGTTTTGTCTTGAACGCACAGCGCGTAGCGTTATCCGGTTTGTTGGGCTGGAGCAGCCTTGGCTGTTACAGAATCTGTGAATCGGTTGCAGTGCGTTCGTCCTATTCCGGCCTGTCCCTTCATCTGTCTACATGAAATCAAATCAGAACGCCTTTATGGACGGCATTTTCAAGAACATGACACGCTCGTTTGCGTTTCTCGTGTTCATATTGCTGGCTGCCATCTCTATTTCCCTGATCTATGGAAGCCGGGAATCCATTGCCGAATACGGTTTCTCTTTTCTCTGGACGAATAACTGGGATCCGGTCAATAACGAATATGGTGCATTGGTGCCCATTGCCGGTACCTTGCTGACTTCTTTCATCGCACTCTGTATTGCCGTGCCGGTCTCGTTTGGCATTGCGATGTTCCTGACAGAGCTCTCGCCAGCCTGGTTGCGTCGCCCTCTGGGTACGGCCATTGAAATGCTGGCTGCGATTCCCTCCATTATTTACGGTATGTGGGGCCTGTTTGTCTTTGTGCCCCTGTTCCAGCGCTATGTACAGCCTGGCCTGATCTCCTTTTTTGACGGGGTGCCAGTGCTGGGTCAGATCTTTGCGGGCCCCCCCTTCGGGATTGGTGTCTTTACCGCCGGTCTGATTCTGTCCATTATGGTGATCCCCTTCATTACCGCCGTGATGCGCGACGTGTTCGAGCTGGTGCCTCCCATGCTCAAGGAGTCCGCATACGGTCTGGGCAGCACGACCTGGGAAGTGATGTGGCGTGTGGTGCTGCCTTTCACCAAGAACGGGGTGATTGGCGGGATCATGTTGGGTCTGGGACGTGCGCTGGGTGAAACCATGGCTGTCACCTTTGTGATTGGTAACTCCTTTAACTTGCCAAGCTCGCTGTTTTCGCCCTCGAACTCGATTGCGTCTGCACTGGCCAACGAGTTTAACGAAGCCGGTGGCATGCAGAAATCCGCCTTGCTGGAGCTGGGTCTGATCCTGTTCCTGATCACCACGGTTGTATTGGCGATCTCCAAGTTGCTCTTGTTGCGTCTGGCCAAGAACGAAGGCACGTCGCGCTAAGGATCACCTACCATGTTTGATAAAAAATCCGCAATTAGTCTGAGCAACCCGATTTACAAACGCAGGCAGGTGTTTAACCGCCTGATGCTGGGTGTGTCTTTTACTGCCTTGATCTTCGGCCTGTTCTGGCTGTTCTGGATCATCTGGACCCTGATTGAAAAGGGCAGCAGTGCCATGGCCTGGTCCCTGTTGTTTGAAAGCACCCCGCCTCCTGGTGGTGAGGGTGGTTTGCTGAACGCCATTGTCGGCAGTGTCATGATGGCTGGCGTCGGTACTCTGATCGGCACACCTATCGGCATTCTGGCCGGCACCTATCTGGCCGAATACGGTCAGCGCGGCTGGCTGGCTCCGGCCACCCGCTTTTTGAACGACGTGCTGTTGTCGGCACCGTCCATCATTATTGGTCTGTTCATCTATGCCGTATACGTGGCACAGGTGGGGCACTATTCGGGTTGGGCCGGTTCCTTGGCTTTGGCCATTCTGGTGATCCCCGTGGTGGTACGTTCCACAGACAATATGTTGATGCTGGTTCCCAACGGTCTGCGCGAAGCCGCGGCGGCTCTGGGCTGCCCCAAGTGGAAGATTGTGATGTCCATCTCCTACCGTGCTGCCTTGCCCGGTATCGTGACGGGCGTTCTGCTGGCTGTGGCTCGTATTGCGGGTGAAACGGCTCCCTTGTTGTTCACCGCCTTGAACAACCAGTTCATGTCCCTGAACATGAACGCACCGCTGGCCAACTTGCCGGTGGTGATTTTCCAATATGCTGCCAGCCCCTTTGAGGACTGGAACCGTCTGGCCTGGGCAGGTGCGGTGCTGATTACCTTGCTGGTCTTGGGTATCAATATCCTGGCTCGCAGCCTTTTCCGCCAAAAATAACGTTTTCACGGAGCGCCCTAGTCGGCCAACGCTATGAGTCAAATTATTACCTCCGACGAATCGACCAAGATTGAAATCCGCAACCTGAATTTCTTCTATGGCAAATTCCATGCCCTGCGCAATGTGAACATGTCTATCAAGGAAAAGAAGGTCACGGCCTTTATCGGACCATCCGGTTGCGGTAAATCCACCTTGCTGCGCACGCTGAACCGCATGTACGAGCTGTACCCCGGCCAGCGCGCTGAAGGTGAAATCCTGCTGGACAATGAAAACCTGCTGACGTCCAAGCAGGACATCTCCCTGATCCGCGCCAAAGTGGGCATGGTGTTCCAGAAGCCGACACCATTTCCCATGAGCATTTACGACAACGTGGCCTTTGGCGTGCGTTTGTTCGAGCGCCTGAGCAAAGGCGAAATGGACGAGCGTGTGGAATGGGCCTTGTCCAAAGCTGCGCTGTGGAACGAAGTGAAAGATAAGCTGCACCAAAGCGGTAACGGCCTGTCCGGTGGTCAGCAGCAGCGTCTGTGTATTGCCCGTGGTGTGGCGATCAAACCCGAAGTTCTGCTGCTGGACGAGCCTTGCTCGGCACTGGACCCGATTTCCACGGCCAAGATTGAAGAGCTGATTGCTGAACTGAAAGCGGATTACACCGTGGTTATCGTGACCCACAACATGCAGCAAGCGGCTCGTTGCTCGGATTACACTGCCTATATGTATCTGGGCGAGTTGATGGAATTTGGTGAAACTGACCAGATCTTCGTGAAGCCCGCTCGCAAGGAAACCGAAGACTACATCACGGGTCGTTTCGGTTAATCAGACGGATGCGGGCAGAGCGGCCTTGCGGCGCTTTGCCTGGAGTTTGAATAAAGCCATACCCCCACATCGGGACAGTTGTTCCTGTGTGGCAACCACCCCAATCGCTGGATTTACGTCCAAGGATTGGGGTGTTTTTTTATCCATTGGGGCGGCGTTGGCTCCAGTAAAGGGAGTAGCGACGGCCTTGTGTTGTGCGGGTGCCGCCTGCAGCTTGTGCCTTTACTGGCTCAATTTGCGTAAAGCATGACGTATGACTTTGCCGGTGGTTGTCATGGGCAGGGCATCGACAAACTCAATCAGCCGTGGGTACTCATGTGCAGCCACCCGGCGTTTGATGTGCTCCTGAATCTCCTTGACCAGTTCCTGGGACGGTTCGATATCCTCCTTCAGCACCACAAAAGCTTTCACGACTTCGGTGCGTTCGGGGTCGGGGACACCGATCACTGCCGCCATGGCGACAGCGGGATGCCCCATCAGGCCATCCTCAATCGGGCCGGGCCCAATGCGGTAGCCGGAGCTGGTGATGACATCATCATCGCGGCCTACGAACTGGATATAGCCATCCTCGTCCTGCATGCCTTTGTCGCCGGTCAGCAGCCAGTCACCCACAAATTTCTCGCGAGTGGCTTCAGGCCGTTGCCAGTAACCCAGGAACATAACCGGATCGGGGGACTGCACGGCAATATGGCCTTCGATGCCGGGTTTCTGAATTTGCCCCTGATCATCCACAATCGCGACCTTGTGACCAGGCACGGCCTTGCCGATCTTGCCCGCCTGTCCTGGAAACCAGGCCGAGCAAGAGGACACGATCATATTGCACTCGGTTTGTCCGTAGAACTCGTTGATGGTGATGCCCAGTTCCTGCTTCGCCCAATCCAGCAACTGTACGCCTAGTGACTCCCCGCCACTGGCAATGGATTGCAGCTTCAAAGGCCATTGCTCGCGTGACCATTGGCTGCGACGCAGCATTTTCAGGGCAGTAGGGGGCAGGAAAGTATGCGTGACACCGTGCTCGGACATCAGTTTCCAGGTAGCCTCGGCATCGAATTTGGGGAAGCGGTAGGCCAGCACGGGTATGCCGTGATGCCAGGCCGGTAGCAGCACATCCAGCAGGCCGCCAATCCAGGCCCAGTCGGCGGGTGTCCACATCAGGCCTTCGCCTGTGGGCAGGAAGTTGTGCGACATCTCTACGCCCGGCAGATGCCCCAGCAGCACGCGGTGGGCATGTAGAGCACCTTTGGCCGAACCTGTGGTGCCGGAGGTATAGATCAGCACGGCAGGGTCGTCTGCGCGGGTATTCAATGTGCGCGGTGCCGGTTCGGGGTGGGCGGCAATGGCTTGCCATAAGGAAAGTGCATCGCCCTGATCCTGCTGGCTGTCACTTTGGTAAAGATGTTTGAGCTGTGGCAGGTGCTCGCGCAAGGGCAACACCGTCTCCAGGCCTTGTTGATCGGTAATCAAGGTGCTGGCGCCGGAATCATTCAGCCTGTAGCGCAGCGCGTCCGTGCCAAACAGGGTGAACAAGGGCATGGCAATGGCGCCAATCTTGTAGGTCGCCAAATGCGCCAGCGCCGTTTCCAGTCCTTGAGCCAGAAAGATGGCGATACGGTCGCCAGCCTGAATACCCTGGGCTTGCCAGGCAGCCGCTAAAGAATCGGACCAGGCTTTGAGCTGATCGAAGGTGTAGCGTTTGATCTGACCATCGGGCAATTGCTGGATCAGGGCCAGACGCCCGGACCCGTCAGCCCATTTGTCGCAGGTGTCGTGAGCGATGTTGTAGTGCTCGGGGATGGACCAGTGAAATTCCGAGTAGCTTTGTGAGTAAACCGAATCAGCAGACAGCATGAGAGACACTTTTCCCAAAGTTGAAACAGACTCCCATCCTAACGCCTTGAGCGGGATGACCCTATCCGGGCTAATCAGTAGAAAAGAAAAACGGCGCTGGGGGGGGCGCCGTTTTTCGTCCTGCTACCGACTTCTACTGCTAAAACAACTGCGTGTTGTCACTTCTACTGCTTGCGAACATCAACTGCTTAGGGGAAAGTGATGTGATGATCAGGACTTGGTGGCCTCTTTCGTGGCGCTGTCACGTTGTTGATCGTGACCGGAGCGGTGGCCGCGACGATGCTGACCGTCGTTCTTGCGCTCTACAACCGTGAACTCGCCATTGGCACCTTCGGAACGGACACGTACAACCTTGCCGTCCTTATCGACCACCATGGCCATGATGTTGTCGCCTCGCTGATGCAGGCTGCCCACTTTGGTGTAGCCGGCATCTTTCAGGCGCTGGTAGGCGGGACCGATATCGGTGACTTGATCAGCGGTCAGCGGTTTGTGGTCGCGGGCCTGACGGGCTTGTTGCTGCGTGCTCTGTGTTTGGGCTGCGCTTGTGGCTTCCTGTGCAATGGCAGCGGTGCCACCCAACAGACTTGCGCTCAATACCAGGGCAGAAAAGAGGGAAGTGCGTTTCATGTATAGCTCCTTCATGTAATCAAAAAGTGGTGCTGTCAGATTCCTGGGTAGCTTCCTTTTGAGGTGGGAAGGTTTGTTTGTCCTGTCAGCCTGGTGCCCATTATGGACAGGTGGCTCTGAATCTAAACTGAAGCTGCTGTTCATGTTATGTTCATCCGCAGCTTGCTATATAAGGGGGAGTGATCGTTTGATCCCTCTATTTTTCTGCACGTACCGATTCTTATGACGTCCATTAAACAATCCGCCTTGCTGATGAGTTTGGCCGCCGTTTTGACGGCGGTGATGCCATTGGCATTGGCCCATTCTCACGATTACCCTGACTGCGGCAGCAAAAAGCAGAAGGGGGATTCGTCGTGGGACAGGAATCAGCGTTCGGATTGGTCAGGACATGATTACCTCGGGGACGACGACTGTTTTCGTCGTTTGCCCCCTCCCCCGCCTCCACCCCCGCCTCCCCCTCCTAACGAGCGTTTCGGCCCCAGCCCGTACTGGCCTCCGGGCCCGGCCTATCGGGGCCACGATCAGGCCCGCGAAGCCGTGCGCCGTGGGGAAGCCTTGCCGTTGCGGGAAGTCTTGAAGCGGGTGCGCGAGACCTATCCCGGACGAGTGCTGCGTGTGCAGTTTGAATATGACGAGCGCTTTGAGCTTTGGGTGTATGACTTGCGCATGCTGGTTGATGACAACCGCCTGTTGCGTCTGAAAGTGGATGCCTTGACCGCCAAAGTGCTGCTTGTGCGCGGCGTGAAACGCTCGCATTCCCGAGGACATTAAGATGCGGATACTGGTTGTTGAAGACGAACCTACCCTGGCAGCGCAATTGCAGCAGGCGCTGGAACGGGCCGGCTATGCCGTTCAGGTGGCTCATGATGGTGAGCAAGGCCATTATCAGGGCGAGGTAGAGGCCTTTGATGCGGTAGTTCTGGATCTGGGTTTGCCGGGCATGGACGGGGTATCGGTCTTGCGTCGCTGGCGTGCTTCGGACATCAATATGCCGGTGCTGATTCTGACCGCACGCAATGATTGGCACGATAAGGTCGAAGGTATGGATGCGGGTGCAGACGATTACGTGGCCAAACCCTTTCACATGGAAGAGCTGCTGGCTCGTATGCGCGCTTTGCTGCGCCGTGCGGCCGGTCAGGCGAACCCACGTTTGCAGCTGGGCAAATTGGAGCTGGACGCGCGCTCGTCCTCGATCAGTTGTGCGGGCATGGTCTTGTCGCTGACCAGCCATGAATACCGTTTGCTGGCGTTCATGATGCATCACCCTGGCCAAGTGCTGTCGCGTACTCAATTGACCGAGCATATTTACTCTCAGGACTTCGAGCGCGACTCCAATACCATCGAGGTTTTTATCGGCCGTCTGCGCAAGAAATTGCCCGCCGGTTATATCGAAACGGTGCGAGGTATGGGCTACCGTCTGGTGGACCCTGAAGCATGATCGCCTTGCGGGGTCATACCATTCTGGGCTCTCTGCGTGGCCGCCTGCTGCTGGGGACTTTGGCCTGGATTCTGATCAGTATTGTTCTGGCCGGTTTGGGCCTGAACCGCTTGTTTCAAGACCACGTTTACCGTCAGTTCGAGCAGCGTTTGCAAACTCATCTGGACCAGATTATGGCGGACGTGAATCTGGACAATGCGGATGGGGTGACTTTGCAATCGCGCCTGAGCGATCCTTTATTTGAGCAGCCTTATTCGGGTATGTACTGGCAGATTGCACGCCAGGAAGCGGGCAGTGAGCAGTGGACGGTGGTTTTGCGCTCGACGTCCTTGTGGGACGAGGCTCTGGATGTGAATGCTCCCGATTCGCCCAATGGCGTCTTGTCACTGACGGGGCCGGAAAAGCAGCGCCTGGTTGTGTTGCGTCAGGAGCTGGACGAGGTGAATGACAAGGGACAAAGCTTGCAGATCATGGTGGCCGGCAATCGGGAGCTGCTGGCCGAACCATTAGCCCGTTTTGAGCGGATTCTGTTCCTGTCGCTGGGTGGTTTGGCCGTGGGTTTGATCCTGGCGGCAATCTTGCAAGTGGTGCTGGCCTTGTACCCTCTGCATCTTTTGCGACGTCGTTTGCTGGATGTGCAGGAGGGGCGGGAGCCACAAGTCAGTGGCAATTTCCCCAGTGAAATTCAACCCTTGGTGGATGATTTCAATGCTGTACTCAGTGCTAATGCGGGTATGGTGGATCGCGCACGGGCGCAGGCAGGAAATCTGGCCCATGCGGTCAAAACCCCGCTAACGATTATGGGCAATGCTGCGCAATCCGAAGATCCGCATTTGGCGGCTTTGGTTAGCGAGCAGGTGGCCTTGGCCCAGCGTCAGGTTGACCACCACTTGTCTCGTGCACGGGCCATGGCGGTACGCGCCATAGGTGTGCGTACGGATGTGTCTAGTTGTCTGCAATCCTTGTGTCGGGTGATGGGGCGTTTGCATAGCGACAAACAGATTCATCTGGATTTACCCGATCAGGAGTTGATCTTTAAAGGCGAAGAGCAGGACTTGCAGGAGATGGCTGGAAACCTGTTGGATAACGCCTGCAAATGGGCGACGCAGAATGTGTGGTGTCAGGTGTGGCAGCAGGACAATGTGCTGCATCTGGTGGTGGAAGATGATGGTCCTGGCCTGGAGCCGGAGCAGTTGGAGCGTGTGTTTGGTCGTGGTCAGCGTGCGGATGAGCGACATCCAGGCTTTGGATTGGGATTGGATATTGTGCGTGAGCTCGCGCGCAGCTATCAGGGGAAGGTGCAAGCCAGTGCGTCGGAAAAAGGTGGTTTGCGACTGGATTTGACCTTGGCAAGTTAAGGCCGGAAGCTGGGTGCCAACGCCAACGCCAACGCCAACGCCAACGCCAACGCCAACGCCAACGCCAACGCCAACTTTAACTCCCGTGCAAGTGCAGTATTGTCGAGTGTAGAGCTACCTGAGGCCAGCGGACTGAGTGGCTAGGGCGAACAAGGGGGGGCAGGTGGGGGTTAAGCTTGATCATCCATGAAAAACGCCCGGCGAAGCGGGCGTTTTTCAGCACATGAATCGGGCCAGCCTTAGTTCCAGGGGCCGCCATCGCCACCCAGGCTGTAGCGTCCGGCGCCAATCAAGCCGACTGTGAGCGCACCAATCAGGAACATGCCTTGCAACTCCAATGCCCAAATACCTTGGGCATTGAAACTGCCGATCTGGTTGCTATGGGCCAGCAGCAAGGCAATGACCATGTTCATGGCTACAATCAAACCGCCGGCACGGGCGTAAAAACCCAGAATCATCAGGACGGGAGCAATCACTTCGCCTATGTACACGCCCCAGGCCAGAAAGCCGGGCATATTATTGGCGATCAGCATTCTTTCGATTCCTCCGATGCCATAACGTATCTTGGCGATGCCGTGCAGCAGGATCAACACACCGACCGTGACACGCAGCAAGAGTTTTCCAAGATCATCACGAGACATACAGGCGCTCCATTATGTAGTGGGACAGGAAGGTGCGTTATTGTAGAAGACCGGGTTCTTAAAAGTATGACGGAGCATTTACATGACACAAAAGCAGGCTGTCGCAGCAGAACTGGCCCCCAGCGGGGTTTTGCGTGTTGCCATGAATTATGGCAATCCCGTCCTGGCCCAACGCGGTGCCAATGAGCAGTCGCCCAAAGGGGTCTCGGCGGACCTGGCGCGCAGCGTGGCGCAAGAGCTGGGCCTGAGCGTGCAATTTCATGGCTACGATGCGGCCCAGGCTGTCGTAGAGGCGGTCTACAGGGACGAGTGGGATCTGGCTTTTTTGGCGATTGATCCCAAGCGTGCGGAGAAGATTCGCTTCAGTGAAGCCTATGTGCATATCGAAGGCACCTATCTGGTGCGTGACAAGTCCGCCTTTCAGAACGTGGATCAGCTGGATCAGCAAGGCGTGTGCATTGCCGTTGGCAAAGGGGCGGCCTACGATTTGTTCCTGAGCCGTCATTTAAAACATGCCGATCTGGTACGAGCAACGACCTCTGCCGATGCGATTGATCTGTTTGTGGAAGAAGAGCTGGATGCCGCTGCGGGCGTACGACAGCCTTTGGAGCGCTATGCCCGCTCCCGCAGCGGCTTGCGTGTGCTGCCCGACAGTTTCACTGTAATTCGTCAGGCCATGGCGGTGCCGTCGGAGCGTACGCTGGCCCATGCCTGGGTTGAGGCTTTTATTGCTCGGCAGAAAAAGGAAGGGATGGTGGCGCAGTTCCTGGCTGATAGCGGCCAGGCGAATGTCACCGTACCGGAATAGGCGCAAGGCGCGTATTCAATTCGTCTTGCAGGGCCTGTCTGAACAGGGCCCGCGCCTTGCCCACATCCTGTCCCTTGGATTGCAGAAGATAAATGGGCAAGTCCAGACCATTGCTGCCGGTAGAGAACTGGATACGGTGCAAACGGCCAGACTCCAGTGAGGGCCGCAGGCAAGACAGGGGCAGATTCGCCCAGCCCAATCCGCGTTCCACCAGTTCCAGTGTCATGGGCAGACTGTCCGTTTTCCATTGACGCAGGCTGAGCATGGAACGGTCCTTGCGTATATCCTTGTCGGGGCTGGTAATCACAATCTGCCGGTAGGCTTTCAAATCTTCCAGGGGCCTGGGGCTTTCCTGTAGCAAGGGATGGCCGGGTGCAGCGACAGCGCTAATGGTTTCGGTCCACAGCGATTGCACAATCCCCACGCTTTCCAGTTCCCGCCCGCCATAGGCAATGCACAGATCCAGCTCGCGCTTTTGCAACGCTTCGACCAGTGCGTCTTGGGGCGCGGTTCGCAGTTCTATGTCCAGACCGGGATAGCGTTGCTCCAGAGCCTGCAAGGCAATCAACGCCGGTTCGGGATCGACGTCGCACACGATACCCAGCCGTAAATGGCTTTCCAATCCCCCCGATAACTCCTGCAAATGCAGCCGCAAACTCTGCAAGCGGCTGGCGATCAGCTTGGCGTCGGGCAGCATGGCCAGTAGTTCGGCCGTGGGTACGGGTTCACGTCGGCTGCGGTCAAAAAGCGACAGATCCAGCTCGGCCTCCAGATTGGCCACGGCCATGCTGACGGCCGATTGTGTGCGGCGCAACGCCCGCGCGGCGGCGGAGAAGGAGCCGTGTTCAACCACGGCAAGCAAGAGCTCAAGATGATCACTGGTAAGCATGGCTAAACCATAAGTAAAACTGATGGAATCTGACTTTTTCTAGAAGCTGTACTGCGGATAATCATGCTTTCTGAGCTTTTGATCAAGGATATTTATCGTGCAGGGATGGAAAAGAAGAGTTGTCTACATAGGGATGTTCGAGTTGCTGGGCATGATGGTAGCGGCAACCGTATTGGGGCACTTGAGTGGGGCAGGGGCCATGGAAAGCGGGATGCTGTCTTTCATGATCAGCACCTGCGCGGTATCGGTAAACCTGTTCTACAACATGCTGTTTGAAGCCTGGGAGCGTCGTCGTCAGATTCAGGCGCGTACGTTCTGGCACCGGGTGCTGCACGTGGCCGGTTTTCAGATTGTGCTGGTGTCTTTGCTAATCCCGCTGATTGCGTGGTGGCTAAATGTCAGCTTGTGGAAAGCTTTTTTGATGGAAGCGGTGTTGCTGGCTTTCTTTCCCATCTTCGCCTTTATCTACAACTGGGCATTTGATTCTATTTTTGGTTTGCCCGACTCGGTGGGTGTGAGCGCCAGCCAAAGTTAAATGACGCAGTGAACCGAACCGGCAAAACTAAAAGGCCTTGCAGATTGCTCTGCAAGGCCTTTGAATTTTTTGGTCGGGGCGGCGGGATTCGAACTCGCGACCCTCTGGTCCCAAACCAGATGCGCTACCAGGCTGCGCTACGCCCCGACTAAGAAAAAAATTATATCCCGTCGTGGTGAACTTGGCAAGCATAGGCCCACATCAAAAAGGGGTTTGCACGCATTTATCGGGAGTCAGCTAATTTTCAGCCCTGTAAAGATGTGTTTCTTATGTTGGGCTTAAACATTTTAGGTGCTTATAGTTAAGTGACAAGCTGATCATAAGGCATTGTGTTCTTTGTTTTTTTCCACACGAGTAGCATTCATGCACCGGGGGCAGGCAAAGAAGTTGGGGGCGAATGCTGCTCATCATTTTTCCAAAAGGAGAAAGGACGATGAGCCAAGTTTCACAGGGTGGAATACTGACACGGCGACATTTCCTGACGATGGTCGGGTATGCCGCAGGTGGCGCGGCCATGTATCAGGCCATGATGCGTCTGGGCCATGCGGCGGAGGGCAGTTACGATGGCCCGATTCGTCTGGAAGGCAAGCCCAAGCCAGGGACCTCTGTGGTGATCCTGGGGGCGGGTCTGGCTGGCATGGTGGCCGCTTTGGAGCTGCGCAATGCAGGGTACAAAGTCAAAATCCTGGAGTTTCGGGAAAAAGTGGGGGGGCGCAACTGGTCCTTGCACGGCGGGGACAGCTATACCGAGCTGGGGGGTGCCAAGCAGGATGTCAAGTTCGACAAGGATCAATACATCAACCCCGGCCCGTGGCGGATTCCTTTCCATCACCGGGCCTTGCTGGATTATTGCAAGCGGCTGAAAGTCAGGCTGGAACCGTTTATCCAGTACAACTACAACGCCTATTTGCATAGCAAAGAGCATTTTGGTGGCAAGCCTCAGCGGTTTCGCCATATCCACGCGGATTTTCAGGGGCAGGTCTCCGAGCTCTTGTCCAAAGCCATTAATACTCAGTCGCTGGATGCACCCTTGTCCAAGGAAGATCAGGAAAAGCTGCTGGAAGCCTTGCGCAGTTGGGGGGCCTTGGACAAGAACATGGCTTATGTGAAAGGCCATGCCAGTTCCGAGGTGCGCGGTTTTGAGCGTGATCCGGGAGGCGGTCTGAATGCTCAACCTGAGTTTTCCGAGCCTTTGAAACTGGCCGATATTGTGCGCTCCAGTGTTTGGCACAATATGGGCATTCATGATCTGTACGAGTTCCAGCAGACCATGTTTCAGCCGGTTGGCGGGATGGACCAGATCGGCGCTGCTTTTGGCAAGGAGCTGGAGGGCCTGTTTACCTTTAATGCCAAGGTCACTGCAATCAAGCAGAGTGATGGCAAGGTGACGGTTAGCTACAAGGATCAAAGCAAGGGTAGCGAGCACACTGAAACAGCAGACTGGTGCGTATGCACCATTCCCTTGTCGATTCTGAGCCAGATAGATCTGGATGCCAGCAAGGAAATGCACGCTGCCATTGACGCTGTGCCCTACGCTCCCTCGGTCAAGATCGGGCTGCAGTTCAAACGGCGCTTCTGGGAAGATGATGACGCGATCTATGGCGGCATCAGTTATACCGACCTGCCCATCACACAAATCTCTTACCCCAGTGGCGGCATGATGGCCGGTGGCAAAGGCGTATTGCTGGGGGGGTATATGTTCGGTCCCAGCGCCGTGGAATGGTCGTCGCTCAGTCCTGAGGACCGGGTCAAGAAGGCCCTGGAATATGGTGCGCAAATCCACCCTCAATATAAGGATGAGTTCGAGAGTGGGGTGGCGGTCGCCTGGCACCGCGTTCCCTGGACATTGGGCTGCTATGGCATGTGGACGGACCAGACACGGGCCGCGCACTACGAGAACCTGTGCCAGATTGATGGTCGACTGGTTTTGGCGGGTGAGCACGCTTCTTACGTCAACGCCTGGCAGGAAGGTGCGATCCTGTCGTCCCTGAACGCGATTTCCCGCTTGCATAGCCATATTGTGGGTAATCAACAAGCCGATTCCAAAGGAGCCTAGTCATGATGATGCGATCTCTAGCGGTTTTTCTGGCCTCGGGACTGTTGACCATCAGCCATGCGGATACGGCGGTGGTAGGGGGTGATACGGTGGTCTTTACCCAGAAAACCGGCCAGGAAATTTATGAGCAGGTCTGTGCGTCTTGCCACATGATCGATGGCAAGGGCGCTCAAGGGGCGGGCATGTATCCGTCCCTGTCCAAGAATCCGAAACTGGGGGCGCCTGCTTATGTGGTGTTCATGGTGAACCAGGGCAATAAGGGCATGCCCGGTTTTGGTGGCGTTCTAAATGACGAGCAAATAGCCGAAGTCGTCAACTATGTGCGTTCCCACTTGGGCAATGAGTTCAGTGACAAGATTACGGCCAAGGACGTGGCAGGTCAGCGTCCCAAAGACCACCAGTACTTTGATCTGAACTGATCAAAGGCTGCTTGTCGTCATGCTGACACCTGATTGGAGCACGGTCTTCGCACTGGAAATACCTGTGTTGGAGTCCGTGCTGCGAGGCACAGTGGTGTACTTTGTTCTGTTCGTCCTGCTGCGGCTGGCAGGACGACGTGAACTGGGATCGCTGGGCGTTGCGGACCTGTTGATTCTTTTGCTGATTGCCGATGCCAGTGGTAATGCGATGTCAGGCGGTAGTAATTCCTTGACGGATGGTCTGCTGGTGGCCGCAACCATTGTGGCTTGGGGGTACATAGTCGATTGGCTGATGTACCGATTCCCGGCGCTCAATGCACTGGCCACTCCGCGCAAAGTGTGTGTGGTCAGGGACGGGCAATTGCAGTGGCGCAATATGCGTCGGGAGTTTGTGACTCGCGATGAAATTCTGAGTGAAATGCGTTTGGCCGGAATCCAGTCGCTGGAAGAGGTAGCGGCGGCTTATATCGAGCCTAATGGCAAACTCAGCTTTTTGAAGGACACATCCGTGTAGTTTGAACGGGTCAGGAACAAGCAGGGCTGAAGGCGGTCGTCAGAGCATAACGCAAATAAGGCGATGCCCTGGGAGCAGGCAAAGAAAAAGGCTTAGTTCACTGTGCAATGAACTAAGCCTTTAATTCTTTAATGGTCGGGGCGGCGGGATTCGAACTCGCGACCCTCTGGTCCCAAACCAGATGCGCTACCAGGCTGCGCTACGCCCCGACTAAAGACAAGTATAGTAGAACAAATTCAG
This sequence comes from Alcaligenes sp. NLF5-7, assembly GCF_024266725.1. NCBI lineage: Bacteria > Pseudomonadati > Pseudomonadota > Betaproteobacteria > Burkholderiales > Alcaligenaceae > Alcaligenes > Alcaligenes sp. NLF5-7. The sequence continues at coordinate 595,548 of NZ_CP100755.1, read as the reverse complement.
GACTTCGTCAAGCTCTGAGCCCTCGGTTTTAGCGTTTTTGCAGGTGGGGCAGGGTGTAAGCCTGTTCGTGATACGCCCAGCTAGGCCAGAGCACGTGGGCAAGGGCTTCCTTGGCCAGCCCTTCGTCCATCTGGTCCAGCGGCTCGTACTTGTCCGGCGCGGTATAGCGATACTGACAAGGCGGCAGGTGTGGCATCAGCACGGTCAGGATGTCGCCTTTCAAATAGCCATAGTTCTCGAAGTACTGCATCATTGCCCGGTCGCTGTCCTGCTGGGTCAGGTCGCGCCCGATCATGGGGTGCTCGCTTTCAATGCCCATCAGAGATAGCAGGGTGGGAGCCAGGTCAATCTGGCTCATGATGCGTTCGTCCTGACGGTTGGGAACGCCTGCGCCCAGAATCAGGGCAGGAATATGGAAGTGACGCACAGGCACCAGATTGGCACCGCCCACGCGCGAGTCATGGTCGGCCACGATCAAGAATACTGTGTTGTCCCAATAGTCGGATTCACGCGCTTTCTTGAAGAAGTCCCCAATGGCCCAGTCGGCGTAACGTACCGTGTTCTCTACCGTGGCGGGATCGCCTTCCACCTGGATACGGCCAGCCGGGTATTCCCAAGGCGAGTGGTTGCTGACGGAGAAGGCCAGCGTCAGGGTGGGTTGTTCCTTGTCCTGGCTTAGCAACTGGTGCAGCTTGTTGAACATGTCCTCGTCGCTGGCGCCCCAGGTGCCGACGAACTCGGGGGACTCAAAGCTGGATTGCTCATGCAGCTCATCAAAGCCATTGCCCAGGAAAAAGCTCTTCATATTGTCAAAGTGGGCTTCGCCGCCATAGATAAAGCGTGAGCGGTAGCCTTGTTCCTTGAGCAATTGGGCCAGGGTGAAAAAGCGGGTTTGCGAGCCGGGCAGGCGCAGTACAGCGTCTGCCACGGTTGGGGGGAAACCGGCAGAAACCGCTTCCAGACCCCGTACCGAACGCGTGCCGGTAGCGTAGGCGCGGCGAAAGTTCCAGCCCGTTTGGGCCAGTTTGTCCAGTTCGGGGGTTAGATTGGCCCCGCCCAGATTGCTGACATATTGCGCCCCCAGGCTCTCTTCCACGATCAGGACCAGATTGGGTTTGCGCTCACGTTTTTGCACGGGCGTCTGACGATGCAGGGTGGGGAGTGTGTCAGGGCCAGCCGGCAAGGCAGCCGCATCGCGCACGATCTGGTTCATTTCTGCGACGTCCAGGCCACCGTAAATATCCTCGGCCGAGCGCTCGTTTTTCATGCTGTAGATGGCGTAGGCCACGTTATACAGCGAGTTCAAGGGCAGCGTGTTGAGCATGCTGTCGCTGCTCCAGGCGACCGAAGAAGGATTGATGGGGCGGTGGGCCAAGGTGCCCCGAATTGCCAGGACGCACAGGGCCGCAGCAATCAGCATCCAGATAGGACGCAGCCACCAGCTCATCACGGGGTCGGCAGACACATGACCAAAAATAGACCAGCCCGAATACACAATCAGCCCCAGACCAATCAGGGCGATGCCTATCATCAGCTTGTAGCCTTTCCAGAGCATGCCCACTACTTCTTGAGGGTGCTTGAGATAGTCCACATACAGCCGATTGGGGCGAGTGTCGTATTCAATGATGAATTGGGGCGTGGAAACTTCCAGCAAGGTCAGCAGGAACCAGGCGAAGGTAAACCAGATGGCGGCTATCGTCGTCATGACGGGATAGTGTCCTAGCCAGGGGGCCAGCAAGACCACGGGGGCGCTGAGCGCGGCGATCATCAGGGCGTCGATACGCAAGCCGCCAATCAGGATGGGCAGCAGACCTCCGGCCTGACGTACACGCGGCCATTGCCACAAGGCAAAAGCCAGCCTGAAAGCGGTCAGCAAAATCAGGGCTGAAGGAACAAAAACGTAAACAAGATGGCGCATAAAATGTGGTCCTGGTCGACCTAATTGCCACGGACGGTGGCACTGGCATCGAATTGCACGATTGTATGTCAGTTTAATGAGCAAACTATCTTGCTGAACGCTTGGGCTTGTCGGGGAAGTGTGGCCGCATGCCGGTTCGGGGTTTAAAGACGAAAAAAAGCAGGCCGCTTTGAAAGACAGCCTGCCGCTAAGGAGGAGTTAAGGGGAGCCAGCCCTGTGTTCCCAGGGCTGGCGATAGGTTCAGGCAACGCGTTGGCTGGGCTCGGTACGAGAACGGAACTGGCTGCGTTGTTGTTCACGCTGGGCGTAGGCTTTGACGTGGCCCGCATCTTTGACATGGCCATAGCCACGGATCAGATCCGGGTAGTTCAACCAGCGCTGGGCCACTTCCATATTGTCCGCATCCAGGTGGGCACTGACTTCATTCAGGTCGGCCAGATAGTCTTCAATGTTCTGACGTTCCTGACGGCGTTCCTGGGTGTAGCCAAAGATATCCAGCGCACCACCGCGCAAACCACGCAGACGGGCCAGAATCTTGAACAAGCTGCGGGTCGAAGGGCCAAACTTGCTCTTGACTGGCTGACCCTGGCTGTTCTTGCGACCGAGCAAGGGCGGGGCCAGATGGTATTCAATCTGGTAGTCCTTGCCAGGCTCACCCGCAAACTGGGCACGCAGCTTGTCCAGGAAGGCCGGGTCGGTGTAAAGGCGGGCCACTTCGTACTCGTCCTTGTAGCTCATCAGCTTGGCCAGTTGCGTGGCGGCGATACGAGTCAGGGGTAGAGCCTTGTCCTGATTCAGGCGCGATTCGCGTTCCATGACCTTGTTGATGGCGTCGCGGTAGCGCTTGGCCCAGGCCGGATTCTGATACGCAGTCAGGTGTTCTTCCATGCGCTTGATCAGGGATTGCACGCTTTCAGGAAAAGTGACTTCGCGGGCTTTGGGTGTCGCACCTTCCATCAAGGCTTCGATACCCTTTTCAGCCGCCAGACGCCCCCACTGGAAGGCTTCACGGTTGGCTTTGACAGCGACGCCGTTCAGTTCGATAGCGCGCAGCAAGCTGTCCATATGCAGCGGAATCCAGCCGCGCTGGAAGGCATAGCCCAGCAAGATGGGGTTGGCATAGAGCGCATCGCCCATAACGTGTACGGCCAGGGCATTGGCGTCCAGATAGCGGATTTCCTTACCCACGGCATTTTCAATATCCGTGCAGGCAGTTTGCAGCGGGAATTTCCAGTGCGCATTGCCGATCAGATCCGAAGTCGGGCTGGCTGCGGTGTTGATAATGGTGTGTGTGCGATCGCGGCTGACACGGCTCAGGACATCCGTGGAGGCGCTGACCAGAGCATCACTGCCAATGAGCAAGGAGGCCTCGCCCGTTGGAACGCGGGTGGCATGGAGCAGATCGGGCTGGCGTGCGATTTGCACGTGGCTTAGCACCGCACCCCCTTTCTGGGCCAGACCGGCCATATCCAGGACGCTGACCCCTTTTTGCTCGATATGAGCAGCCATACCCAGCAGGCCGCCTACCGTCACGACACCTGTGCCGCCAATACCGGCGATCAAAATACCGTAGGTCTTGTCCAGATCCGGCAGTTTGGGCAAAGGCAGATCGGCCAGATTGAAGGACTTCAGCGAACGGCCCTGAGCTTCCGGCTTGCGTACCTGCGCCCCTTTCAGCGTGACAAAGCTGGGGCAGAAACCGTTAACGCAGGAGAAGTCCTTATTACAGGAGGACTGGTTGATGCGGCGCTTGGAGCCCATAGGGGTGTCCAGAGGCTCAACGGATAAGCAGTTGGATTTGACCGAGCAGTCACCGCAGCCTTCACAGACCGTGTCGTTGATGAAGGCGCGCAGGGCAGGGTCCGGGTAAGTCCCTTTCTTGCGGCGACGGCGTTTTTCCGTGGCGCAGGTCTGGTCGTAGACCAGGATGGTGGTGCCGGGCACTTCGCGCAGCTCGCGCTGTACGCGGTCCAGCTCATCACGGTGATACACAGGCGGGTTGCCAGCCAGGGTCACGCCCTTGAATTTCTCGGGCTCGTCGGTGACCACCACAATCTTGCGAGCGCCCTCGGCATGGACTTGGGCAATGACGTCGGTGACTTTCAAGATCCCGTCTACGGGCTGGCCGCCTGTCATGGCAACGGCATCGTTATACAGAATCTTGTAGGTGATATTGGAGTTGGCTGCGATCGAGGCTCGGATTGCCAAAATTCCCGAATGGAAATACGTGCCATCGCCCAGGTTGGCGAAGACGTGTTTTTCATCGGTAAAGGGTTGTTGGCCAATCCAGGCGACGCCTTCGCCGCCCATATGACTGAAAGTGGAGGTGCTGCGATCCATCCAGACCGTCATGTAGTGGCAGCCAATCCCGGCCATGGCGCGCGAGCCTTCGGGCACGCGAGTGGAGGTATTGTGCGGACAGCCCGAACAGAACCAGGGCTTGCGCTCTACGCTGACGCGCGGCATACGGGCTTCGCGGTCCTTGGCATCCAGAATGGCCAGACGGGCCTGGATGCGGGCTTGCAGCTCCTCGGAAATGTCCATGGTGCACAGACGGCGGGCAATGGCGCGCGCAATAATCGCAGGAGACAGTTCACCTTGAGGAGGGAGTAGCCAGGGCGAGCGCAAGCTGGACCATTCGCCGCCACCGTGTTCGGTCTCGTCAAACTTGCCGTAGACCTTGGGACGTACGTCATCGCGCCAGTTGTACAGCTCTTCTTTAAGTGCATATTCCAGAATCTGGCGTTTTTCTTCCACCACCAGAATTTCGGACAGGCCGGTTGCGAACTGGCGGGCGTCTTGCCCGTCCAGGGGCCAAATACAGCCCACTTTAAATAGTCGGATACCTAGCTCGGCGCATAGCTCGTCGGACAGGCCCAGATCGGCCAGTGCCTGACGGGTATCCAGATAGGCTTTACCCGCCGTCATGATGCCAAAGCGGGCTTCGGGCGAATCAATCTCGACGCGGTTCAATTTGTTGGCGCGCACATAAGCCAGAGCGGCGTACCACTTGTGGTTCATCATGCGGGTTTCTTGCGCCAGTGGCGGGTCTGGCCAGCGGATGTTCAGACCATCGGCGGGCATGTCCTCGATCTCGGGCAGGACAATGTTCAGGCTGTCCGGGTCCAGATCAACTGAGGCGTTTGACTCCACTACTTCGGTGACGCATTTCAAGGCTACCCACAGGCCGGAGAAACGGCTCATGGCCCAGCCGTGCTGGCCAAAGTCCAGGTATTCCTGCACGTTGGCCGGGTAGAGCACGGGAATACCGGCGGCGGCGAAAACGTGATCGGACTGGTGGGCAACAGTGGAGGATTTGGCACCGTGGTCATCGCCTGCCAGTACCAGCACACCGCCGTGTCGGGCGCTACCAGCCGAGTTGGCATGCTTGAACACGTCCATGGAACGGTCCACGCCAGGGCCCTTGCCGTACCACATGGCAAAGGTGCCGTCGAAACGTGCACTGGGGTACAGATTGGTTTGCTGGCTACCCCAGACGGCGGTAGCGGCCAGATCTTCGTTCAGACCGGGTTTGAACACGATGTCGTGTTCTTTCAGATGTTTGCTGGCTTGCCACAGAGCCTGGTCTACGCTCCCTAATGGGGAGCCCCGGTAGCCAGAGATGAAGCCTGCTGTATTCAGACCGGCGCGCCGGTCCCGTTCTTTCTGCAGCATGGGCAAGCGCACCAGGGCCTGGGTGCCGCTCATATAGGCGCGGCCCTTGGTGACAGTGTATTTGTCATCCAGGGACACGGACTCCAACATGGCCTTGTAAGGTTTGTTGAGTGGGGCATTCATGAGTTTGTCTCCTGCAAGAAGGATGGTTTTCGTGCAAGTTGTTGTCGTTTGTTCTTTAGTCTAGGGCAGCTTTTTGTTATCGTAAAATCAAATTTACGTGTACCTGATATCTGAAAAACGGATGGCTATGAAGCACGAAGTGACTCTGAGGCAGTTTCGATATTTCATTGCTGCGGCGGTCAGCGGGCAGTTCTCGGCGGCGGCCCAGGCGGAGAACGTCTCCCAGTCGGCCATCAGTAATGCGGTGCAAAGTCTGGAGCGCCAGCTGAATGTGGCCTTGTTTGAGCGTTTGCCCCATGGTGTGGAGTTAACGCCACAGGGACAGGCGTTCTTTCACCACGCCCATCACGTGATTGATGCCGTCAGCGATGCGCTGAACCATGCAGATTTGCGGCGACAAAATATCGAAGGGCAGATTCGGGTAGCCGCGGGCTATACGGTTCTAGGCTACTTCTTGCCTGATCTGATCAGTCGTTTCAAGCACAGCTATCCGAATATCGACATCGAGCTGGTGGATATGGAGCGCCCCGAAATGGAGGCCGCCCTGGAGGGCGAGCGTATCGATCTGGGTGTTGCTATTTTGTCGAATATCACCGATTTGGCCATGTTCGGGCACCATCGCCTGAGCAGTTCCCGCCGGCGCTTATGGGTGTCGGATCAACATGCTCTGGCCAATGAGTCCAGTGTGTCCCTGGAGCAGGTCAACAACTATCCTTACATCTTTCTGACGGTGGACGATGCCGATACGGCGGCCATGCGACATTGGGGCAGCCCCGGCTTTCCGGAGCGTGTCGCTATGCGGACCCGCTCCCTGGAGGCGGTGCGCGGTTTGGTAGCTTATGGCTTTGGGGTGACGATCTTGTCAGATATGGTTTACCGGCCCTGGTCTCTGGAAGGCAAGCGTATCCATGCCATCGGGATTCATGACCCGGTGGAGTCGGTAGAGGTGGGCTTGTTGTGGCCTAAAGGACGTGAGCCGGAAGGATTGGTGGCCTTGTTTCAGCGCTTTCTGATTCAGGCCTGTGACCATGATATGGCCCGCGCCGGCATGGGAAGCCGACGCGGTGGGGGACTGTTGTAGCAGCGCTTACGGCACCAGCGCCAGACCGATACGGAACTGCGAAGAGCTGCGCTCGCGGTAGCTCAACATGGTTTCCGCGTAACCCGAGAAGTACTGGGCGTAGAGATAGCCATTCATGTTCAAAGGCGTGCGGTTCAGCGGCCAGGCAATAGACAGTTCATGTGTATTGCGGCTGCCGGCGCCCTTGTTGTACATGCCGGACAGTACCAGCCCGTTGTCCTGGGCGTAGCGCAGCTTCCAGTCCACTCGACCACGGTAATGTGCCCAATCGTCGTTTTCGCCCATAAATACATAGTGTTTTATGCGTGGGGCGAACGTCAGTGTGGCGCCGTGATCAAAGCGGTAATTGAACTCGGGCTGGATGAAGACCTCGTTCATGGAGCGGGAGTCATCTCCTGCTTTGCCGTTGGAAGCGTGTTCGTAGCCGGTTGCCAGGCCCATGAACAGACGTTTCTGCTCGGATTCCCAGATGGAGTCCTTACGCCAGAAGAAGCTGGGGCGGTAGGTGGTGTCTACAAAAGGCTTGGATTCGGCATGCAGATCCCACAGGGCTGTTTGCGTATAGCCAATGTAGAAGTGATCGTAGAGCTTCGGATTGCTAGGATCATCCGGCGAATGCAGGCGGTACTTGAAGCTCAGCTGGAAGCGGGCATTGGTGCCGCCTTTATTGCCGACAATAAAGTAGGTCGGGTCGTGAGCCGAAATCGCGTTGCTGAAGTTCTCGAAACTGGAGTTCGCGGGTTTCAGGCCTTGTCCGTTATTGATGGCTGGCCCTTCGCGTTGTGCGCCGGCCGCGACGGCCTGGGCATAGGGCAGGGCAGGGTCAATGACACGTGGGTCATGGCCAGCACCTGCGTTCACCACGGCGGCGTTTGCCGGTTGCGAGGTAATCGGGCTTTGACCTTCCGGATTGGTGTCCAGCGCCAACATCACACGCTCGCCTTCAATATTGACGGCTTGCAAGCCGGTCAAACCATTGGGGACCACAGCTCGCCAACTGTAGGCGGTGAAGTTGTTGATGGGGATGGATGCTCGGGGCCGCGGGCTGACTAGCTCGGCCAGGCTACGGATGACGTTGCCGTTATTGTCGCGCCACTGCAAAACCAGGTTTTGCGGGGCGGTCCAGCTCATCAAGCTGCCTGTGTCGTTGTAGACGATAGCGTCAATATCGACGGTTTCACCAGAACTGGCCTGTACTTGGCGCAATTGATAGCTGATACCTGCCTGTGCGGTATTCAGGACTGCGCTCAAGATAAGAAAGGGGGCCGATAGTATTAAAGAGTGCTTGCTTAGTTTCTTTTTGGTCGGCATGGAGAAAAGTCCAGGAAAACGGGTTAATCCGTACACGACTGTACCATTTGCGACTAAAAATACTACCTATAATTATTTTTCTTACAGTATTGACACTCTGACCAGAGTGCTGCTTATCTAAAACAGATTTTCAGGCTAGAATATTCGATTGTCCTTTTCAGGTCTGTTTTTTTACAAAAAATGGGCCTTGAATTCGGTCCTTATTCCTTACGGACCGTTATCTCGGACCTTGCATCGCCTGACAGTTTTGACGATGCCACCATCACCTGGCGGGTGTAGCTCAGTTGGATAGAGCACAGGCCTTCTAAGCCTGGGGCCGGGGGTTCGAACCCCTCCACCCGCGCCAACCTTACTCCCCTTTTTCTTGCGTGCTTTTCTGCTCCTAGGCATTACCCTGAGCCGATGCATTTAGTAAGTATGGTGTAAGTGTCGGGCTCTAATGTTCACCGCATAGACGTCGGCAGGCGTCTTCATAGCGCCGTTTTCAGCCTTTTCGGGCTGGGCCGGTTCAATAAGATACGCCAGCAAAATAAGGCGTTCAGAACAATGCGGAGACAAACTATGCAAGACCCCCTTGTAGGTCGGATTACGGCCAATCCTCGCTATCAGAATCTGGTCAAGACCCGGTTGCGGCTGGGCTGGATACTCACCATCGTCATGCTGGTGGCTTACTACAGTTACATCGGCATTATTGCTTTCGACAAGGAATTGTTTGCAGAGCGCTTGGGTGATGGCGTCATGACCCTGGGTATTCCTATTGGTTTTGGAGTCATTGTGTTAGCTGTTGTCATTACGGGCATTTATGTCTGGCGCGCCAATACCAAGTTTGACCAGATGGCCAAGGAAGTCCTTGAGGAGGTGCGTAAATGAAGCATTCCTATCTTCGTTCCGGCCTGGCTCTGGGCCTGATGCTGGCCAGCCCCGCCTTGCTGGCGGCTGGCGGCGACCTGGGCGAGCTGCAAAAGCAGCCGACCAACTGGACCGCCATCGGCATGTTTGCGGTCTTTGTGGTGGCGACCTTGTGGATTACCAAATGGGCGGCTGCCCGCACCAAGTCGGTCTCTGACTTTTACACGGCAGGTGGCGGTATTACGGGCTTTCAAAACGGCCTGGCCATTGCCGGTGACTATATGTCTGCGGCTTCCTTTTTGGGTATTTCGGCGGCGGTGATGATCAACGGCTACGATGGCCTGATCTACTCCATTGGCTTTCTGGTCGGCTGGCCCATCATTACATTCCTGCTGGCAGAAAAGCTGCGTAACCTGGGCAAATTCACCTTTGCTGACGTAGCCGCTTACCGCTTCCGCCAAGGTCCTATCCGCGCCTTCGCCGCCTCGGGCACGCTGGTTGTGGTTCTGTTCTATCTGATCGCACAGATGGTAGGCGCCGGTCAGTTGATCAAGCTGCTGTTTGGTCTGGAGTACTGGGTGGCTGTGGTGCTGGTGGGCGTGTTGATGATGGTCTACGTGCTGTTTGGCGGCATGACAGCCACCACCTGGGTGCAGATCATCAAGGCTGGTCTGCTGCTGTTCGGTGCTTCCTTCATGGCCATCATGGTGCTGGCACAGTATGGTTTTTCGCCAGAAAAACTGTTCGCTGCGGCAGTGCAGGTCAAGACAGATGCCGCTATTGCAGCCGGTAAAGATGCTGTCCAGGCCTCCACAATTGGTCAAGCCATCATGGGCCCCGGCAACTTCATCAAGGACCCTATCAGCGCGATTTCCTTCGGTATGGCTCTGATGTTTGGTACTGCTGGTCTGCCACACATCCTGATGCGTTTCTTTACCGTGCCTGATGCAAAAGAAGCACGTAAATCCGTGTTCTGGGCAACCACCTGGATCGGTTACTTCTACATCCTGACCTTCATTATCGGTTTCGGCGCTATCGTGCTGGTGTCCACCAATCCCCGCTTCCTGGAAGTTGGCGGCGATCTGATTGGCGGTTCCAATATGGCCGCTGTGCACTTGGCTGATGCTGTTGGTGGCGACGTGTTCCTGGGCTTCATGTCGGCAGTGGCGTTTGCCACGATTCTGGCTGTGGTGGCTGGTTTGACGCTCTCCGGTACATCAGCCGTGTCGCACGACCTGTACTCCACGCTGATCAAGAAGGGCGAAGCCACGAACGAGGAAGTCATGCGTGTCTCGCGCACTACCACCTTGATTCTGGGTGTGGTTGCCGTGTTGCTGGGTATTATTTTCGAGAAGCAGAACATCGCCTTCATGGTGTCTCTGGCCTTCGCGATTGCTGCCTCGGCTAACTTCCCGGTCCTGTTCCTGTCCATTCTGTGGAAAGGCTGCACGACACGTGGTGCCACGATTGGTGGTTTCCTGGGCTTGATCGTTGCTTTGCTGCTGACCTTGCTCTCGCCTTCGGTGTGGGAAGCTACGCTGGGCAATCCAGCCGGTTCTTCGCCATTCCCTTATGCGTCGGCAGCGCTGTTCTCCATGCCTTTGGCTTTCGTGGCGATCTGGTTCTTCTCGATCACTGACCGTAGCCCACGTGCCGAGATCGACCGTGCTGGTTTCGAGGCTCAGTCGGTACGCTCCGAGACAGGTGTGGGTGCAGAGGCAGCGTCTGCGCACTAATCTGCTCTGACAGGCCGGGCTTGTTTGCCCGTGCCTGAGCCAGATTGTTAAGGGTGCAGAAAAACCCGGTGTGATTCAGATCACACCGGGTTTTTCATTTGCTCATGCCGCTATTGCTGTCAGTACTGCTGGTCGTGTGCTGCGGATATCAAGCACACAGCAGTCAGTCTCTCTATTCAGGGATTCAGCTTCAGGCCTGAGTCTCGGACGGGACGGGCAGGCCGTCAAAACGCTCATAGAAGTACGCGGCGGCCTCCGGTGCCTGTTCATCCTCGGCCCGCAAGGTGGACAGAATATAGCGCTCGGCTTTGCCGCAGACCTGACGGTATACATCCCGGCACAGCTCATAAGCCTGTTTCCCTGCCCAGCCTGCTGGCAGTAGCTCAATGGGCAGTTGCGGGTCATGCAGCTGAATACGGCGGAACTCGTGAATCAGCAGGGTGCGAATCACAAAGGCCAGCTCGTCGTTATAGTCGTGGCCTGCATCCAGCATGGCCAGAGCGGGCGCAAAGCGCTGGATGAACTGACCGTAGCCGCTGGCCACCTGAGCCAGATCCCAACTGTCCTGAATCAGTTGGGACAGAGGGCGGGTTTGCGGCAGTTGGGAAGGTTCCAGCTTGCCCACATACACCTGCGACTGCGCCTGTGTCGCCTGCAGGATGTAATCCAGAATCGTGTGATCCGGGTTGGGGTGCAGGAAAGCGGTGGGTGACAAGGCGCAAAAGCCCTCCCACAGCAGTTCCTTGCGCAGGTCTGCCCGTTGCTTGGAGTTCATCATCAAGCTGGGCATGCTGAAGATCAGCGTCCATTGCCCGTCCCAGGCCAGATAGGTTGGGGTGTAGATGCGTTGATACGCGTGTTCGAAGCGCTGGCTGGCTTCGGGACGCAAGGTGTACTGGCTGCGTCGCCCTTCGCGCTGCGCGCTCAGCCAGCCCTCCTCGGCCAGCCTGTACACGCTGGTGCGCACCAGTCGGTCGCTGATCCCGAAGGGGGCCAGCAACTGAATCAAACTGCCTAGCCAAAGTTTGCCGCCATGTGGGCGAATCACGTCGCCAAACAAGGTCATGACCAGGGACTTGGCTCGGGGAGGGCGGTTTTCCAGATGGTGGGCGGCCCATTGGGCCAGGTCGGAATAAGAAAGCTCGGACATTGTTTTTTTAATGGCGCTCAAGTCTGTTTTGGAACGGCACGCCTGTCTGTGTAGACCGTTTAAGCGCTTGATTATAAAGGGTGGGTGCGCAAGCGGATTGAAAGATTGTGCAAGCCAGGGGCTTTCTTGAAGCTTGCAGCAGTTTCAGGTGTGCACATATTACAGATAGGGGCTGGCCAGCCAGATCAGGCGGTTGCGCAAGCGCTTGCCAAAGCCGATTGAACTTAAGGACTCCAGGCTGACGGCTTGGGCGTCCTCAATTTCCAGATCAATCAGGTTCTGGATTTGGCGGGCCGTGTCGCGGCTGTAGATTTCTACGTCCAGCTCGAAGTTCAACCGCAAGCTGCGCGGGTCCAGATTGGACGAACCAATATAAGACCAGACTCCGTCAATCGTCATGAGCTTGGAGTGGTTGAAGGGGCCGCTGGCGCGCCAGACCCGGCAGCCTGCGCGCAGCACCTGATCCAGTTGGGCTGTCATGGCGTAATTGACCAGGCGCAGATTGTTTTGCCCGGGGATGACGATATCCACTTGAATGCCGCGTCGGGCGGCGGTGTTCAAGGCACCCAACAGGATCTGATCGGGCAGAAAGTAGGGAGACTGAATACGGATATGGCGCTGGGCAATGGCAAACGCCCCTTGCAGCATATGGTGGGTACTGGCCATGAAACGATCCGGGCCCGAAGCAATGCAGCGAGCCGGAACATGAGGTCTGGGGGCGGGCGAGGAGCTGGCATGCCAATAGATGGGCGATAGGTCTTCGCGAGTCGTGAACTGCCAGTCGTGGCGAAAAGAAGCCAGCAATTGCATGACTGCCGGGCCTTCCAGGCGGAAATGGGTATCTTGAGAGGGCTTGCCGTCGCTGTACTGCGCCATAAAGGACTCACGCAGATTCATGCCGCCGGTAAAACCTACCGTGCCATCCACAATCAGTAATTTGCGGTGACTGCGCAGATTGGCGTAGGGCATGCGCAGAAAGCCCAGGGGGTTGGTCATGAACAGGGCGCAGCGTATGCCTTCGCGGCGCAGCAATCGCACAATGGGCGTACGCGAATATTTAGCGCCAATAGCGTCGACCAGTACGCGAATCTGCACGCCACGTTGATGGGCGCGCGACAGGGCGCTGACAAATTCGCGCCCCAGGCGGTCGCTATCGAAGATGTAGCTTTGCAAGGCAATGGTGCTGTGGGCCTGATCAATGGCTTCCAGCATGGCGGGATAAGCCTGATCGCCGCCGACCAGAACGCGCACATTATTGCCATTGCGTAGTTGGCTGCGGCTGACGCGGTCCCCCAGAATTTGCAAAGAGCGAAATGGGGCGCCGACCAGGGCACCAATGTCCGAGACGGGAGGGTGCAGATAGGTGACCTGTTCATAGAACACGTCTGCACTTTGCTCCAGAAGGCTTTGTCTGCGTACGCGGTTGATCCCCGCGATCAAATACAGAAACGGTCCCAATAGGGGCGACATGATGATGACGCCCACCCAGCTGATGGCGGCGCGGACATCATTTTTTGTCATGGCGGCATGAATGGCCGCTGAAGCGCCCAGTATCACGCTGAGCGCCAAAGCCAGATGCGGCCAGTAATCGTGCAGCAGGGAGCGCAGGTGTATCAGATGCTCTTGCATGGGTTCAGGTGCTACGTTTCTTGTCAGGCAGGTCCGGGCGTTGGTAGAGGCTGTGCATCCAGGACGGGTTCGGTTCGCCGCGGGCGGCAAACTGCTGCAGGCGGGAGGGAGAGCGCCATACGCCACCGCCTATGCCAGGCGAGGGCTGGACGCCATACCAGAACCATTGGCCATCTTCATCCTGTGCAAGCCAGTCCCAATTGACGGGTGCCTGATCCCAGCAGGGGAAACCGAGTGTCATCAGCAAACTTCCAGAAAATGGGACAGATTAGAGTATAAGAAAGCGTGGTTTTGTGCCAGTTTCTATTACAGAGGAGGCGGGCTGAATTGTCGGGTGTTTGATGGGGAGGGGCTTTTGCTGTGCGGGCCTGCCAACTCGAAGGGCTGGGTCGCAGGCGAAAGCCAGGACTGGTCTGGGGTTCACAATCAAACACAGTTTATTGTCCAGCCTGAACTTGCGTGGGGTGTGCGAAGGCGGCAAACTTGTTACGATGAACAAACGCAAAAAAGCCCGCTGCGTGGCGGGCTTTCAAGTATGTTTTTTCCAGTTCCTGGTCTTGTCACCATTTAAGGAGATCTTCAAAACCTTGGAAGCGGTAAATTTCTGGGGTGACCGATGGGGCTCGAACCCACGACAACCGGAATCACAATCCGGGACTCTACCAACTGAGCTACGGTCACCACTGTTTACTGCTTTTTTTGCTTCTGGCCTACATCAAGGTGGGCTGTGAAGTAAAAAATGTATTCTAGCATGCTTTTTTTAAAGAATGCAACACTCGTGCAAGAATACTTCGACCCTGAGTCTCGCTCCGGTCTTGCCGGTTAGAGCGTGACTCAGGTTTAATGATTTCCCCTCGTAATAGCAAGGAAGCGCGAAATGTCTCAATTATTCGTCGTTCATCCCGAAAATCCTCAACCCCGCGCATTGGCTCAAGCAGCCGAACTATTGGCTAAAGGAGGGCTGCTCGCCATTCCTACCGATTCCAGTTATGCCGTTGTCGCTCGCCTGGATGACAAGTCCGCCGCTGACAACCTGCGTCGTTTGCGTGGCTTGGATGATCGTCATCATCTGACCTTGCTGTGTCGTGATCTGGCCGAGATCAGCCACTTTGCCAAAGTGGATAACCCGCAGTATCGCTTGTTGAAGATGGCCACCCCTGGCCCGTGGACGTTCATTTTGGAAGCAACCAAGGAAGTGCCGCGCCGCGTGTCGCACCCTTCGCGCAAAACCATTGGTATTCGGGTGCCCGACCAGAAAGTGGCCCTGGCCCTGATGGAAGAAGTCGGCAGCCCCTTGATTTCCACCACGCTGATTCCTGAAGGCGAAGACGAACCCTTGAACGACGCCCAGGAAATTCTGGACCGTTATGCCCATCAGTTGGCGGCGGTTGTCGATGGTGGACCTTGCCCCTTGCAGGCCACTACCGTGATCGATCTGACCGGCCCTACGCCGGAGGTGTTGCGTCGTGGCTCGGGTGATCCTGCCACTTTGGGCCTGTCCTGATCTGCGGGCTTGCACAAAACTCGCGTCCAGGTGCCTATCCGTGTTTCAATTCTGAACCTTGGGGCAGCACTCGCTGTCCCAATCAGACAGGCTGATGACAGGCGACTTATCGTCTTGAAAAAGTAGGGGATAAGTCCCCGGCCTGGACCAAGGATCACCATGGACTCTTTTATACAGACCTTGACGGTCTATGCTTTGCCAGTCATTTTCGGTATTACGCTGCATGAAGCTGCCCACGGCTACGTCGCCCGCATGTTTGGCGACCCGACGGCCATGCTGGCCGGTCGCATCAGCCTGAACCCACTGCGTCATATCGACCCTATCGGCACGATTGTGGTGCCGGCGGTGCTGTTGCTGTCCAGCGCCATGATGGGCATGGGCGGCATTCTGTTTGGCTGGGCCAAACCCGTCCCTGTGGATTGGGGGCGCCTGCGCAATCCCAAGCGCGACATGCTCTGGGTTGCTCTGGCCGGACCAGCCTCCAATATGCTGATGGCTATCTTGTGGGTTCTGTATGCCCATTTGATGGTCAAGATCGGGCAGGGTGACAGCCGCTTCTGGATGGGCATGGCGGTGGCCGGTGTGCAGGTCAACCTGGTTCTGATGGCACTGAATCTGCTGCCTTTGCCGCCTTTGGATGGCGGGCGCATTGTATTTAGTCTATTGCCTAATCGTTTGGCCTATCATTATTCTCGTATCGAGCCTTATGGCATGGTCATTTTGATCCTGCTGATGTTTACCGGCGTACTGTGGACCCTGATGAGTCCCTTGATTGCGCTGGGCGAAGGCATATTGAAATGGTTCTTATGATTTAACGGCTTATCCGTTAAACTTGTGAGTCATATTTTTTTTCGGCTATAGGGCCTTAAACCCGGAGATTCATCTCATCATGGCAAGTTCGGACTCTGCTATTTCCAATTTTCAGGGCAGCATGGTTGCCCTTGTTACACCCATGGATCCCAATGGGGGTCTGGATTTTGCCGCTTACCGAAAGCTGATCGACTGGCACATTCAGGAAGGAACGCGTGTGCTGGTGGTCGTTGGAACCTCGGGCGAATCGCCCACGGTGTCGGTTGATGAGCACGCTGAACTGATCAAGGTAGCCGTTGAACACGCGGCTGGCCGTGTGCCCGTGATTGCCGGTGTGGGTGGCAACTCCACTCGCGAGGCCATCGAACTGTCGCGTCACGCCCAGGAAGTGGGTGCAGACGCCGGTTTGTCAGTGGTGCCTTACTACAACCGTCCTACTCAGGAAGGCATGTACCAGCACTTCCGCGCCATTGCAGAAGCGGTGGATCTGCCGCAGTTCCTGTACAACGTGCCGGGTCGTACCGTAGCCGATCTGCAGAACGACACCGTGCTGCGTCTGGCTCAAATCCCCAACATCATCGGTATCAAGGACGCAACGGGCGATCTGGCTCGTGGCGGCTTGCTGCTGCGTGATGCCCCCGAAGATTTCATAGTGGTCAGCGGCGATGATCCTACCGCTGCTTCGTATATCTTGCTGGGCGCCAAAGGCAATATCTCCGTGACGGCCAACGTGGCCCCACGCCTGATGAGCCAGTTGTGCCAGGCCGCTTTGGATATGGACGTACCGACGGTACGCCGTTTGAATGCCTATCTGGCAGGTCTGAACAAGAACCTGTTTGTTGAGGCTAACCCCATCCCCGTGAAATGGGCAGTTGCAGAAATGGGCCTTACTCAGCTGGGATATCGTTTACCATTGACGCCGTTAAATGCACAGCATCACGAGTTGCTGCGTCAATCTTTGAAACTTGCGGATCTTCTTCCATGATTGCAAAGCCAGTTAATAAAAGCCTGATCGGGCTGTCTTTGAGCCTGTTGGTGCTGTCGGGCTGCTCGACGATGGACCAGATTATGGGCCAGGGCGAGTCGGTGAATTACAAGAGTACGGTAGCAGGCGATCCCTTGAGCATTCCGCCGGATCTGACCCAGGCCAACCGTGACGCACATTACCGTGCGCCAGAAGGTGCCACGTCTTACTCGGTCTACTCGCAAGGTCAAACCGCGCAGCAGGCCAAGGGCGGTGCCGATACGATCCTGCCTCAGTCTGATGCCATCAAGGTGATGCGCGATGGCGATCTGCGCTGGCTGGTCGTAGACCGCCCCGTGGAAGACCTGTTTCCCCGCATCGTCGATTTCTGGGGTGAGCATGGTTTTACCATTCAGTCCCAGGACCCCCGTGCCGGCTTGATTCAGACCGACTGGGCTGAAAACCGTGCCAAGATTCCAGAAAGCTGGATACGCAGTGCCTTGGGTTCCATCATTGACCAGGTCTTTGATAGCGGCGAACGTGACCGCTTCCGTACCCGCTTTGAGCGCGTCGGCAACAAGACCGAAATCTATGTGTCCCACCAGCACATGGAAGAAACACCAACGGCAGACGGTTCCGCCTTTAAATGGGTGTTCGCCAAAGAAGATCCAGGTCTGAATGCGGCCATGCTGGCTCGCATGATGGTCTTCCTGGGCTCGGATATTGAAACAGCACGTGAACAAGTGGCCAACGCCTCCAAGGATCCTTCCAGCGTTCAGGTCCAGGCGTCGGACAAGGGCGATCAGGCTGAGTTGATGCTGAACGAGTCCTTTGATCGTGCATGGCGTCGTGTTGGCGTAGCCATCGACTCCGCCGGTTTCTCGGTTGAGGATCGTGACCGTTCCGCTGGCGAGTTCTTCATCCGCTATCTGGATTCGGATACCGGCGAGAAGATCGAGCAGCAAAACATCATTGGCCGCATCTTCGGCAGCCGCAACACCGCCGAAGCCACACCCTTCCGCATCAAGTTGAGCGCCCAAGGTGCTGGCACTCGCGTAACGGTGCTGGATCAGCAAGGTCAGGAGCAGACCACGCCGACAGCCAAGCGCATCATCAATGTGCTGTCTACCAATCTGCGCCCCGGCAACTGATTGTTTTGAGTCGGCCTGCGGGC
Organism: Alcaligenes sp. NLF5-7; assembly: GCF_024266725.1. Lineage (NCBI taxonomy): Bacteria > Pseudomonadati > Pseudomonadota > Betaproteobacteria > Burkholderiales > Alcaligenaceae > Alcaligenes > Alcaligenes sp. NLF5-7. The sequence continues at coordinate 577,624 of NZ_CP100755.1, read as the reverse complement.
CGTCTGGAAAAAGCCCTGGTTTCATGCCAGGGCTTTTTTTATGCACTAGCTCCGTTCTGAGTTACTTTGGCTCTCTTTCTCTTGTCGAAGAGGAGCCAAACAGAGGCCAGGAATCTGGCGAGGTCAGCGCGATTAGCGCTGGCTTTCCCTTTACGGAAGAAGAGGTCATTGGGGGCATTTCCTGAAAGGACACAGTCTCTTTTCCAGGCTGCGCTGCGCTCTGTTTGTAGCGCCTGGATTGCGGTGCTCCCTGAAATGGTGCAAAGCCTTTCTTTGGCAGAGACTTGAGAGGGGCCATCTTTTATTTTGTGAGCAGAGTTAATCTTTCTTGAGCAGGGCTGGACTTTCTCTAAAACTATAAAGATAATAGGAACCATTATCATTTAATGCGTTTTAGGGAGTGGCCCATGCTGAAATCGTTTTGCCGTAACGGTTTAAGTTTTTGCCTGCGTATGCTGCGTGGCACACAAGCCTCTGCTCACGCTCCTTCAGAACCGGGTGCTCGTATGCTGGCCATGATCGAGGCCTTGCCCCGCCGTCGTCGTGAGGCCTTTGTGCTGCATCGCTTCGAGGGCCTGAACTACAGAGAAATCGCGACTCGTATGGGCACCAGCCCCCGAGTCGTTGAGCACTATATCCGCATGGCCATGTTGGCGTGCCGCCATAATCCGGCACCGCTCAATCGGGTGGACGGGGCAGTGCCGCGTCCGGCTGGTTCGTATGTCTAAGGACGAACACATGCTGCACATTGATGAGCAGGCCTTGAGCTGGCTGCTCAAACAGCACGACCCCAAACATCAGAACGATGCCCGCAGCCAGTCTGCGTTCCGGGCCTGGTTGTCCATTGATCCCGAGCATCAGGCCGCCTTCTTGCGCTGGAAGCTGGAGTGGGAAGCCATGGATGGAATCAGCGAGGAGCATCTGAGTCGTTTGCGTGCAAACTCCCGGCAAGCCGCAGGCGCGGCAGGGTCGGGGACATGGCGTCAACGTTTGCTAAATAGCTGTTTGGACGCCTGGTCCACTAACCCGGCCTTGCGCTTTGCCTTGGGTGGCGCAGTGTGTCTGCTGTTGGGAGTGGCATTTTTGGGTAGCGTAGGTAGCTACTTTCTATAAGCCTTGTGCAAAGCGCCTAGTTCTTATCTCCCCATGGCGAGCGTAGATATTGCGCTGCTTGCTGGATACGCTCATCCAGTGTTGTGGCTTCCAATCTGGGAATGGCACCCAGGCAAGGGCTCGGCAGATAGTCATGCAGCGTTTGCAGGTTCTCCTGGGCATAACTCATCTCCGGCGCTACGTGGTTGGCGACCCAGCCCAGCAAGTTCAAGCCGCTGGCGCGTATGGCTTGAGCCGTCAGCAAAGCGTGATTCAAGGCACCCAAACGTAGACCGATAACCAGCACCACAGGTAGTTGCAAGGCTTGTGCTAAATCTACGCCTGTCCGCCCTTGCCCCAAGGGCAGCATGAAGCCTCCTGCTCCTTCAACGATTGCATAGTCGGCCTGCTCCGCCACCGTTTGAACCGTTGTTTTGATCAGAGCCGGGTCTATTTCGATTCCTGCTTGTTCAGCCAGAATATGGGGTGCCGCAGCGGGCTTGAACAAGTACGGTGTCAGGGTTTCGGGAGCGAGCTTCAGGCTGGAATGCCGCGCCAGTGCATCCACATCTTCGTTCTGTAAACGTCCTTCTACCTCTACGGCCCCCGAAGCAATGGGTTTGATGCCGAGCGTGCGTGCGCCGCTTTGGCTTAGTAAATGAAGTAAAGCCGAGCTGACCAGCGTTTTGCCAATTTCCGTATCGGTGCCCGTCACAAAGCAGGCCCTCATGCGTATTCCTTCAGCAGACGACCCAGCCCATGCAGGCAATGCTCCACCTCTTTTGTGCCCCAGAGATAGCCGGGCATCAGGTACACCGTATTGCCGATAGGGCGTAGCATCAGTTCCTGTTGCAAGGCAGAGCGGTAAAAGCGCCGGGCAAAGCCCTGGTGATCGTAGCGAGCTGGGCCCGTGTCCAGATCAAAGGCCCAGATTACCCCGCAGCGGCGCAGATGCTGCATCTTGGGATAGTGCCGGTTCAGTCTATGCAAACCTTCATCAAGTGCTTGTCCCAGCGTTTTTTGCAGCTCGTAGACGGGGTATTGCTGGAACAAGTCCAGCGTGGCCAGCGCGGCTCGGCAGGCCAGGGGATTGCCAGTATAAGAATGGGAATGCAGAAAGCCCCTGCGCAAGTCCTGGTCATAAAACCCTTGATAAATCGAGGGGCTGGATAGCACTACGGACAAGGGCAGCGTGCCGCCGGTAATTCCCTTGGACAAGCACAGCAGGTCAGGCCAGATACCGGCCTGCTCGCAGGCAAAGAACGTGCCGGTACGGCCGCAACCCACGGCAATCTCGTCCAGAATCAAATGCACCTGATAGCGGTCACACAGCTCGCGCACGCCGCGTAGATAGTCGGGGGAGTGCATGTGCATGCCAGCCGCACATTGCACTAGCGGCTCCAGAATGACGGCGGCAATGTCCTGATGACCATCCAGAATCTGCTCCAGCGAGTGCAGTGCGTTTTCGGTGACCTGCGTGTGTTCGTCCGGGCTAGTGGCTTGACGCAGATCGGGGCTGGCTGCGGTGTATTGCTGGCCCAGCTGTGTGCCGTAGTTTTCCCGAAACAAGGGCACATCGGTCACGGCCAGAGCACCCAGTGTTTCGCCGTGGTATCCCTGCGCGATGCCTACAAAGCGGTGCTTGTGTTCCTGGCCTTGGTTGCGCCAGTAGTGCACGCTCAGCTTCAGGGCAATCTCTACCGCGGAAGCACCGTCGCTGGCATAAAAAGCATGGCCTAAACGATGGCTGCTCAAGGCGGCCAATCGTTCGGAAAGCTGCACAACCGGCTCATGGGTCAGGCCGCAGAGCATGATGTGATCCAGTTGCTGAACCTGATCGCTAATGGCTTGCACCAGATGCGGGTGGCTATGGCCAAACAGATTCACCCACCAGGAACTGATGGCGTCCAGATAGGCGTTGCCGTCGGCATCATGAAGCCAGGCGCCTTGGGCGCGTTTGATTGCCAGTAGCGGCACGCCTTGATCGTGATGCTGCATTTGAGTGCAAGGGTGCCAGACCGCTTGCAGGCTGCGTTGGGCCAAAGGGGGAAAGGAGTTTGAGTTCATGGCAAATCACCGTAAAGAGTGGGCGGCTTCATGTAGTGCCTGGACCAGTTTTTCAATGTCCTGTTGCCGGTGGGCGGCAGACAGGGATATGCGTAATCGGGCTTGATGGCGAGGAACGGTAGGTGGGCGTATGGCCGGTGCCCAAATACCTTTTTGCAGGAGGGTTTCGGCCAGTTGCAAAGCAGGTTCTACCTCGCCAATCAACAGGCTTTGCACGGGCGTATCGGAGGGAGCTAGACGCCAGGGCAGATACTGGCTCAAGGTTTGCAGCGTCTGGATATGCTCTTTCAACAGGGTCCGCTGGGGCTGGGCTTGTTTGATCAGCTGCAGACAGGCCAGCAAGGACGCACAATGCGCCGGGGCCAAGCCGGTGCTGTACACATAGCTGCGGGCGGATTGCGTGAACCAGTCGGCCAGCTTGTGGGAGCAGGCAATAAATGCACCACCCTGACCGGCCGCCTTGCCAAACGTCCCCAGGTAAATCAGACGCCGCCGCTGCGTGGTCGTGAGCTGGAAATGCTCAGGCGCTCCGCGTCCGTTCTCACCCAAAATTCCCAGACCATGTGCATCGTCCAGATACAGCAACGCATCGTGGCGTTCGCATAAGGCGATCAGCTCATCGACCGGGGCTATTGTCCCGTCCATGCTGAACAGGCTGTCCGAGATCACCAGTTTGAAGCCTGGCGCTGGCCTGCCGAGCAAATCATCCAGCCGTGCCATATCCCTATGGGGATAGACACGTAAACGAGCGCCGGATAGGCGGCTGGCATCAATCAGGCTGGCGTGGTTAAGCCTGTCACAAAAGATCGTGTCACCCGTTCCGACCAGCGCGGGAATCACGCCCAGGCTGGCTTGATAACCGCTGACAAAAAGACGGCTGGCCTCGAAGCCACTCCATTCTGCCAGCTCCTGCTCCAGTGCTTGAGCCAGCGCATGATGCCCACAAATCAGCGGGGATGCCGTCGCTCCGGCGACGTCTTGTGCTTCTAGCCGTTTGAGTTGTGGATGCTGACTAAGGCCCAGATAGTCATTGCCGGCGAAATTCAGCAAGACCTGGCCATTGCGTTCGATATGGGCGTTTGGCAAGGGGCGGCTGATTGCTCTTTGGCGCCACAGTTTCCTGGTCTTCAAAGTCTCCAGTTGTTGATCCAGATGAGCGAGAAAGGCACTCATGACTGTGCCGCCCGGTATTGAACCGGCAAGCGGTTCCAGCCCCGATAGGCGGGGAGTCGAATACGCTCACCTTGCGTCCCTTGCAGGCGAGGGAGCAAAGGCAGGAATTGCTCAAGTACGAGCTTGGCTTCCAGCTGCACCAAACCGGCTCCCAGGCAATGATGAATTCCGTGTCCCATGGATAGCTCGGCCTGATTGTTGCGGCTGAAGTCCAGATCGTCGGGATTGGCAAACACCGCCGGATCGCGGTTGGCAGCGCCCAAGAGCAAAAGCAGCAACTGCCCCTTGCGCAAATGCTGACCATGCCAGTGCTGGTCATGCATTAAACGTCTGGCTGTGTACTGAATCGGGCTGTCGTGACGCAGCACCTCTTTGATCGCGGCAGGAATTTTCTGCGGATTCGATAGCAAGTCCTGCAGCGTTGTGGAGTCAGCCAGCAGTGTTTGAAACAGGGAGCTAAGCAGATGCCGGGAGGTTTCATAGCCTGCAAAGAGCAACATACAGGACTGTGCCAAGCGCTCGCGCCTGCCTTGAAGGGAAAGCTGCTCATCATGCAAAAGCCGCCAGGCCAACCCGCCTTCTTGCAGATTGGCACTGTTGCCTAGAAAGTCAGCCATATCCAGCAAGGCGTCCTGGGTGCTTCTCAGCAAAGGCAGATCCGGCGTGGCTTGTCCGATAAAGCCTGCCAGTTGCTCTGACCAGGCCTGAAAAACAGACAAAGGCAGCTGCTCCAAGCCGAGCACGTCCATCATGACCAAGGCGGGGAGTGGGCGACAGACCTCATCAACCAGATCCACTGAACCGTGCCGCAGCTTGGCTTTTAACTCAAGGTGGATGTGCGCAACGCGCTTATCAATCGTGCTGTGCAGGGTTTCCAAAGCCTTCGCACTAAAAGCGGCATTCACTACTCGTCTGACGCGTGTGTGACGGGGGCGGTCCAGAAAGACCAGTGTCCTGGCCATCAAGCCCTTGAAGGCTTGCAAACGAGGGGAAGGATCAGCGCCAGCCTGGGCCACCCACCCGCCAACACGCCGCACGCTTAAATCGGGATTGCGCAGGGCAGCTTGTACATCGCTGTGCCTATGAACTAACCACGCCCCACCGCAGAAATCCGCATCCCAAACCAAAGGCGGCCCCTGACGAAGACGGGCATAAGCCGCATAGGGTGACGCAAGATCGAAATCGCCAAACATGACACCGTTTCCTGAAGATCAAAGCCAGCGCAGGCTAGCACTTGAGCGTGGAAGAGGCAGTCAATAGATTGTGTCTATTAATTCTTACAGGGTTTTTTGCCTGCAGTAGGGCTAAGTTGCAGGTTTATAGTGCTTATTGATGGGTTTTTTGTGACTAGTTTTTACAATAAAATCAGTGGTATTCAAGGCAGTAATCCTGCATGGGCAAGGGGAATGTTTTTGCCATTCAGGCCAGAAACTCTGTTCTGGCCTGAATAGGTTTTTATGAGTTACCGAGCATCAGACGCCGCCGGAAGCCCCTCAGTACCCAGCTTTTCCGTTTTTCGCTGCGGCAACTTCCCATTCAAAATAAAGTACGCCAGCAGACCGATCACCAGGCCCCAGAAAGCCCCGCCAATCCCGAACAGGGTGATATTGGCGGCTGATGCCAAAAAGGTAATCAAGGCTGCTTCACGCGATTTGACGTCTGCCATGGCTCCCGCCAGGCTGCCGCCAATGGTGCCCAACAAAGCCAAGCCCGCCAGCGTGGTAATAAAGCTTGCAGGGAAGGCCATGAACACAGCGGCCAGGGTTACTCCGAAAACGCCAACCAGAATGTAGAACACACCGGCGGCAATCCCGGCAACCCAGCGTTTGGAAGGATCCTGGTGCGCCTCTGGCCCGGTGCAGATAGCGGCGGTAATGGCGGCTACGTTCATGGCATGGGAGCCAAAGGGAGCCATGATCAACGAACCCAGTCCTGTCACCCAGACAATTGGGTTGGCACTGGTACGAAAACCGTCGTTACGCAGGACCAGCATGCCGGGCATGTATTGGCCGGTCAGCGTGATCAGGAATAAGGGCAAGGCGACGCTTAGCAAGGCATTCAGGGTGAATACTGGCATGGTGAATACCGGCGCAGCCAGTTCCAGTTTCAGGCCACTCAGGTCTACGCGATGCTCCAGCAGCAGGAAGCTCAGGCCCAGGATCAGAATGCCTACCACTGCGTAGCGTGCGGAAAAGCGTTTGATGATCAGGTAGGCCAGAATCAGCAGACCTGCCAGTTTCGGGTCCAGTGTCATGCTGCCAAATGCGCCAATGCCAAATTGCAGCAGAATGCCAGCCAGCAGACCGGCAGCGATGCCGTTGGGGATCAGACGGATCAGGCGCTCGAAGTAGGAGGACAGGCCCAGGACCACAAAGGCCGCTGCCGAGATCAGGTAGGCGCCGACGGCTTCTTCATATGGCGTGGTGGCCAGAGCCGTAACCAGAAATGCAGCGGCGGGCGTGGACCAGGCGGTGATGATGGGTTCGCGCGAAACCCAGCTCAAGAGCAAACCGGTAACACCCACACCAATGGAAATTGACCAGACCCAGGAGGCGGTCAGCTCAGGGCTGAGGCCGGCTACTTTGGCGGCCTGGAAAACCAGAATAAAGGTGCCGCCGTAGTTGACGATGACCGAGATCAGACCGGCCACGATAGGCGGGATCAGGTCGCTGACTAGAGAGGATGAGGTCGATCGGGAGGTAGACATAGTGCTCTGCGCTTTCCAAAAGGAGAGATGACAAACGAGCACTATTTATAGCGATTAAATGGACTGGCCAGATAGGACGCTTTGTGGGTATATGGCAGACCACTTTTGAGTTGGGTAGGTGCCTGACTAGATTGAGTGGGGTGGCTACGTGATTTTGAATGTGGCCCGAGCTGGATTGAAGCTCGGCTGCAAAGCCACTAATGGTGGCTTTATGACGAATTGCTCGTCTTGTGAATCGCGTTGTTCATGATAGTGCTTTTTTTTGCTGGATGGCGTGAATAAAATACTGTGGCAACTGCAACTGCAACTGCAACTGCAACTGCAACTGCAACTGCAACTGCAACTGCAACTGCAACCAGCAAATGTATCGGTTTTTCGATTCCTGAGGTGTTAGCAATAAAAAAGCGAAGCAGCCTGCAAGCTGCCCCGCTTCTTTTCTGAACTTGCCAGAGTTAGTGGCTCAGTGCTCAGTTTTCCTTGAACTGTAGCCAGCCGTCATCCAGCCAGGCATTCAGCATTTCGCGCTCATCTTCATCCAGGGCTTCGAAACTGTCGCCGGGGATCAAGAGTTCACGTTGGTCAGCCAGTTGTTTCAGGGCCGGGCTGGCGGGGCAGGAGGCGACCTCACCGTTGATATACAGCTCATCGCCGCGATACATCATGCGCGAGCAGCGATCCAAAGCCAAGCGGCCTGCAGGCCGCTCGGGGTCATGCAGATCAACCGGGTCTTCGGCAATGTCGAACCAGCTATTACTGGGCAATTCGGTCAGCCAGACGCCCAGGAACCGTGAGGCCAATGCTTCGTCAAAACGAATGGCGTTCAAGGCATCCAGCGACTTCTGAACAAGCTTCTCCGGCAAGGCGGCAGGTGTGGTGCTGGCCTGGGCATCCGGGTCGGTGTAGCGCTGCTGCAGGCTCTCGGGCATGGGCATCGGTGGGTCGGCATACAAGCCAAAGCCTTCGCCACTGGCGGCGGCCAACTGATCCGAGGCGGCATCCATCAAACCACGGGCCAGCGTTGCCTGGGTAGGCGAGCGAAAGCCGATGGAAATCGTCATGCAGTCGCCCATTGCAATCCCGTCATGTGCCACGTGCGGGGGCAGATACAGCATGTCGCCGGGTTCCAGCGTGAACTCTTCTTCTACCTGGAAATTGCGCAGAATCTTCAAGGGCAGGTCGGGCACCAGGCTCAGGTCTTTTTGCTGGCTGATACGCCAGTGACGCTTGCCGTGGGCTTGCAGCAGGAACACATCGTAGCTGTCGAAGTGTGGGCCTACGCCACCGCCGTCAGAAGCAATGCTGATCATGGCGTCGTCCAGACGGGCATCGCCAATGAAGCGGAACTGACGCATCAGGGCGGCGGTGTTGTCGTCGTGCAGATCCACGCTTTGTGCCAGGGCGGTCCAGTTGGGCTGCGAGGCGGGCGGCAGCTCGTCAAAAGGCCCGGTTTCCATTTCCCAGTCTTCGCCATCATGGATGATCAGGCGCGACTCGACTTCTTCACGCGTTACCAGCTCGCGGATATTGTCTATGCTCAGCGAGTGCTTGAAATTAGGGATGGCGCCGCGTATCAATAAAGGTTTGCGTTGCCAGTAGGTTTGCATGAACTCATGCGCGCTGATGCCGCCCAAAAGGGTCAATGGCTGGTCGATAGTCATGGACTGCCCGAACAAGAATTAAATTAGCCCGTAGCTTAACTGATCCGGCCTGTCCCGGTGTATGGCTAGCCTGCGTATCAGGCGTATCTAGCGCAAAGAATCCAGAGAAATACTCGCGATATAGAGTGATTGACTCACGGTAGGAGTCTAAGAATGATTGATTGTCGATCTGCTCGCCAACGGTCCTCGGAAAACCACATAAAAAAAGGAGCCTCTTGGGCTCCCTTCAGGACTGTTTAACCCGCCGCCTTCATCTCTTTTTTCCAGCGGTACAGCAAATCCAGGGCGTCGCGTGCGCTCAGGTCATCCACATCCAGTTGCTTGAACTGATCCAGCAGGTCCAGTGCTTTTTCTGTGGTTGGGTCAGGCTCGGCGACCGTGGCTTCCGGAGCGCTGCCTGCATTGAACAAATCCAACTGTGCGCTAGGATCGTTTTGTGCTTCCAGACGGCTTAGCTCGCGACTGGCCTGACGGATGACCGCAGAGGGAATGCCGGCACGTTGTGCAACTTGAATCCCGTAGCTGCGGCTGGCGGGGCCTTCCTGAACTTCGTGCAGGAACACAATGCCGGAGGCCGATTCTGCGGCGGCCAAGTGCACGTTGGCAGCGGCAGGTAGCTCGTTGGGCAGGCGCGTGATCTCGAAATAGTGCGTGGCAAACAGGGTCAGTGCCTGATTGTGGCTGAGCAAGCGATGCGCGATGGACCAGGCCAGGGCCAGACCATCATAGGTGGAGGTGCCGCGACCAATTTCATCCATCAGCACCAGACTGTAGGGGGTGGCACCGGCCAGAATGGCTGCTGCTTCGGTCATTTCCATCATGAAGGTAGAGCGGCCACCAGCCAGATCATCCGCTGCACCGATACGGGTAAAGATGCGGTCGATCTGACCAATACGGGCTGTGCTTGCCGGTACAAAGCTACCGATGCGGGCCAGCAAGGCAATCAGGGCAACCTGACGCATATAGGTGGATTTACCGCCCATATTCGGGCCGGTAATCAGCAACATGCGACGTTGTGCGTGCATTTTACAATGGTTGGGCGTGAAGCGCTCGATGCTGTGCTCCACCACAGGGTGACGGCCTGCTTCAATCCAGATACCAGCCTGCTCGGTCAGCTCGGGGGCGACCCAATTATTGTCCAGTGCGTGCAAGGCCAGGGAGGACAGGGTATCCAGTTCGGCCAGCGCGCTGGAGCACAAGGCCAAGGGGCCTGCATAGCTTTGCAGCTTGTCCAGCAATTCATCGAACAGGAACTTCTCGCGGCTCAGACTGCGGTCCTTGGCGGACAGGACCTTGTCCTCCCACTCTTTCAATTCAGGCGTGATGAAGCGCTCGGCATTTTTCAGTGTCTGGCGGCGGCGGTAGTCGTCGGGGACCTTGTCGGCCTGACCGCGACTGACTTCAATAAAGAAACCATGCACACGGTTGTATTCAACGCGCAAGGTAGCAATGCCGGTGCGCTCGCGTTCGCGGGCTTCGATCTTCACCAGCACATCGCCGCTATCGCTGGCCAGGCTGCGTAGCTCGTCCAGATCCGCATCGTAGCCATCGGCAATGACACCACCATCGCGTATCAGCAAGGCGGGCTCGGAGGCGATGGCAGACTGCAGCAAGGAAGCCAGCTCCGGGTCCAGAGCCAGACTTAACAAATGCCCATGCAAGTGTTCAGACTGAGCAAAGTTCTGTTCCAGCTCCCGACGTAGTTCAGGCAGTGTCACCAGCGCATCGCGCAAGCTGGCCAGCTCCCGAGGACGCACGCTGCGTAGCGAAATACGCGTGGCAATACGCTCCAGGTCCGGGAAGCGGCGCAGGGCATGGCGCAGCACACCCAAAGGATCGCCTGCATTCAAGCTGGCGCTTTGCTGGGTTTGGAAAAACAGGGATACCACATCCTGGCGCTGCTGAACGGCGTGGTTCAAGCGTAAGGGGTGATGTAGCCAGCGGCGCAGCAAACGGCTGCCCATGGGAGTCTGGCAATGATCCAGCGTGGAGAACAGGGTTGGGCTGGTTTCACCGCTAATGGTTTCGGTAATTTCCAGATTCTTGCGCGTGACGGCATCCAGCACCAGAAAGTCCGAGCTGTGTTGAACGCGGATAGCGGTGATGTGGACCAGGGACTGAGATTGTGTGCTGCCGACATAACGCAGCAAGGCTCCGGCTGCCGCCGTCGCCGCAGGCAGATCGTCCAGACCAAAGCTGGCCAAGGAATCCAGGTCAAAATGGTCCAGCAAGGTTTCGCGTGAACCGTCCTGTGCAAAGTGCCAATCCGGCAGGGTGTGGCAACTGGCTTGCGGCAGTTCCGGGGCAGGGCGCAGCGATTCGGGATAGACCAGTTCTACAGGGCCGATACGATTCAGTTCCGTATCCAGCATGTCCGGTTCGCACTGGCTGACCAGAAACTCGCCACTGGCCAGGTTCATCCAGGCCAGCCCCACCATTTCCTGACGTTGCACCTTGATCAGTGTGCAGGCGGCGATCAGGCGGTCTGCCTTGGGAGGCAGCAAGGCGTCATCAGTTAGCGTACCGGGAGTAACTACACGCATGATCTTGCGCTCGACCGGACCTTTGCTGGCAGCCGGGTCACCGACCTGCTCACAGATGGCGACGGATTCGCCCAAGGCCACCAAACGCGCCAGATAACCTTCCATGGCATGAAAAGGCACACCAGCCATGGGGATAGGCTCGCCGTTGGAGGAACCGCGCTTGGTCAGCGTCAGGTTCAGCAGGCGTGCGCCGCGTTCGGCATCGGCGTAGAACATCTCATAGAAGTCCCCCATCCGATAGAACAGCAGATGCGAGCCAGCCTCCGCTTTGAGCTGAAGGTATTGACGCATCATGGGCGTGTGCGAAGATAAATCGGTTTTATTCATACAAATCAAATAGTTACTGTTTCTTCGCGGTTTTCTTGGGACAAATTTGGGACAATTTGACGCATGTTTTGCATGCTCTCCCAGATACGTTCCAGCTCGCTGGGAGACTCTGAATCTATCCAGCGCGCGTACACTTGCACGAGCATGGAGTAATCATTGTGGCCCATCTGATTGGCGATAAAGGCCAAGTTTCCGCGAGCCGTCAGATTCCAGCATGCGTAGGTGTGCCGCGTCTGATAGGGTGGGCGTGGGCGAATCTCCGCCCGTCGGACCAGGTTGCTCCATTTGGTATTCCAGGCGCTGGGCACAAAGAATTCGTTGACTTCCTTCCTGCGTGCTTGAGTTTTGGGCGACAGGAGAACGCGCACGCGGTCGGTACGCGATTCATGGCGGTTTAGCCAGACTTGCAGATCAGCGGGCTTGCGATGTTTGGCGTCCTCGATAAGCACCCGCAGTGCCTCACGGGCGGGCGGGAACAGCAAGACGGTGCGTTCCTTGTTTGTCTTGGGAACCTTGAACGTCATGGATTGGGTCACTGACCGGCGTACCGTAATCTTGCTCAGGTCGGTGGCCACGTCCTCCAAAGCCAATGCCAGCAGTTCGCCGGGGCGTAGTCCGGTATAGACCGCCAACGTGACTGCCGCCCGGTCAATCGGGTGTATGCAGCCTTTATCAATGAGCAACTGATACTCCTCGAAGCTCAACGGGTCGGGGTCTTTGTGGCTTTTGGTGAAGCGGGTGCAATGCTTGGCCAGATCCTTGCAGTATCCGTTGTCTTCGCACCAGTACAGGAAGCCGGAGAAGGTTGCGAGGTAGTGGTTGACGGTAGAGACCGCGCGGGTGGCGATCAGATCGACTCGCAACTGCTGGATGTCGGCGGGCTTGAGCGCGTCGACTTGGCGGTCGCGGCCGATCGTCTCCAGGCAGACGTTTAGCGCGTTCTCGTAGCGTGACTGTGTTTCCGGTGTGATGTCGACCGCCTTGAGCGGCTTGTAGCGGTCGCACAGGTCGACCAGGCGCTTGCTGGTTTGGGCAGTGCTTTCCGCTGGGCGCGTGTGCGGAAACATTTCTGCTTCGTTGTAGGTGCCGGTGCGCAACGCATACAGAGCCGCACTGCGCAGACGCGCGGCGTGCTTGAGGTTTGCTTTGGTGGGGTCAAGTCCAAGCGTATGCCGATGGCGCACGCCCTGGTGCATGAAGTCCACGCGGATCGATTTGCCGTGTATCCAGATGCCGGGGAAGCCGGTCTTCGCTACTGCTTCGACTGCCATCACGATGCTCCTGCTGCTTATGCTTACTCCGCCTTCGTTTGCTCGTTCAAGGGCCATTGGCCGGTCTTGAGCATGAAAAGCTCGAAAAGACCGGGAGGCATGGAACGGTCGCCCGCCTCCCAACGCTGCCATGCGCGCAGCGATACCCGCACAATTTGCGCGGCTTCCGTTTGAGTAAGGCCAGCTACGATGCGGGCATCACGAATGGTGGCGACCGGCGGGCTTTGCTGCTTCGTCGATTCAGACATAGACAAGAATGGTGGAAACCTGCGCGTTTGCAGCTAATCCCCGAATTATATACGACCATTGGTCGTATTGCAAGAATTGCCATTCCCAACAGGTGACGGATGCTTATGCCTTCTAAACGTCACTCAGAAGGATCTGGCGTGCGCTGTGCTTTCCACCCATCGTTCGAACTCTGCAAGGTTCAAAAAGATACGGCCATCCGGCGCTTTGCGCCAGATGCGACCTTCCAGCCAAATTCCGCCTTTAACCTTGTGGCGCACCGCGTTCTCGCTGTAGCCAGTGACTTCGGCAAACCGCTTGACGAGTACCCATCGGCTTGGATTGCTCACGGCGTTCTCCCTGTGTTGTCGGTGCCACAATGCAACCGAACCAGCATGGGGAAATTGTTGCCGGGGTTTGTTATTGGGGAAACTTGTGTGGGCGTAGTTGAGCGTAGGCGGGTGTGTGGGGTGGCCTCGGGGTATGTCGTCTCACCGATAGGCCTGGAGCCAGGAGCAGTCGCGTTCGCGGGGATGCGCCCGCCCGTGCTTCAAGTCATGGTTATCCGGCATGACACCTTCGGTCCGTCTGGTTGAGTCGGGTCTGCGCGTTACGTTTGCTAAAAACAAACAGTGTGTGCAGATTTTTTCATGGTTCGGATTCAAATGATTGAAAATATTCAGCAATAATTTTTAAAGACATGAAATGCCCTTCAGCAAAGCTTAAAAATTTTCGACAAATATGCTCCCAAAGGGCGTGGTGCGTCCCTGTTCTGAAGAGCATGTACTTCATAACCTTTGCTAGTCGAAGTTCCGTGTAGCCCTTGCCAAATGAGAGATATAGGCTGAGTCCGTGATTAAATACATGATCGGTGAAAATCTGCCAAGGTGTGTAGCGTGGCCATAGAGTTCTGAGATCTCCGCCAAAGGTATAGCGACTGGACAGATGAACAAAAATCAAATGGAGCAACAGCTCGGATTCCCCTTCATCTGAAAAAATTTGGCGACCGTGATTTTTTATCAGTTGGAACAGAATGAAACTAGCCAACGGATTTGGTGTTTGTGCTAGCGAATGGAGATTTTGGGCAGTGAATGCCAGTGGAAGGGCGCCAACAGAGTAAAGTAAAAAGCCGTGTCGCAGACTCTCAAAGTCGAACTCTTCTTTTGACACAGCCCGAAGAACTATAGCGGCTACATTTGCCGTAGGACTCTTGTTGGCGTGGTGTAAAGCAGAAAAAGCCCCATCCATACAAAACCAAGGAATGTTATTGGCCATGGAAAGCTGAATGGCATCGTAGACGGTAGCGTCTATCCCTTCCTTGATTGAAAAAACCTCAAGATTTGCATCATGAGCCATCGGATAGGCTACAGATGAATTGTCCAGCACTAATTGCAGCGTCTCTACTATGTGTGCGCTATTTTCGCGAATATCCGATGCCGTGGTTCGAACAAGTCTTCCACTATCCGTCACACCTAAGAGCATGAACTTTTCATCGGAGATCTCATTGATGAACTGTGTCAGCTTCTCTTTGGTGGCTGCGGGTAAAATAAATGAAATGCCAGCATCTAGTACTGCGCGGACTAGGTTTGTAGTTGCTAAGTAGCCAATGCCGTAAGCGTCAAGCACAATGGCATTAGGGCTAGCCTCACCTTGATTCCATAGGGGTGATTTGGGAATCCGGACGTCAGGCCAGCAATTCAAAGCGCTTTTAAAAGCATCGTTTGGATAGAGCGCATGACCACGAATATATAACGGTAAGGCATCAACCTCTTCCAGTTGCTTGCGACGCTCAGCATCTGAATTTTGGCCGAGTTTTTTCTCTAAATAGGGTACTAACTCAGCAGGGTCAGATGGCATCTGCATCATGACGAAGCAATCGCTGCCATCGTTGTGGATATGTCGCAGTCTTAATGCAAGACGTAAACACCCCACGTAAGGGGGCAGGCGGTCTATCACCCTGTAAGTAGCCATTCCCAAATTGGCGCTTTCGCCTTTCGGCAGATCTTGCAGCAGCCTCCCCAAGTGGCTGGAGGACCTCAATGTGTATTCACCGGAGTTTTGGTCGTCCTCAACGATCAGCCGAGTCTGAATATTTCCTTCCTGCTCATACTCAATGGCAACTGCGCACTGCTCTAATGTAGCCGAGACATCTAAGTCTAAGTCGGTCATGAGGCCTGTGCCAAAGTGGAAATTTACCAAGTCGACGGCTCGGTCTCTGGGGGATTGGATGAACCAATCCACCCACAGCGGCTCTACGCGTTTGAAGTTCCCGGCTCGGGTAAGAAACCCAAGAATGGCCATGACCTCGGGAATCGGAGATTGCAGCACAGCATCAGGTATCCTCTGATGAAAAAGCTGTTGCTCGGCTAAACTCTGATGGCGCGCTCGAAGGTGGCAGCCCTGATACCATGCATATGCCATATCAGGTGCATACTCGACCATGAGATCACTAAATTTCAGTGCAGATGTGATATCCCCCATTCGCTCGGCTTTCATCGCACTGAGGTTTAAGATCATTACAGACTTTTCTGCATCTTTGATTTTGTCGATCACCTTCTCGAATGTTTCGTACTGCTCCGCTTCAAGTAAGCATCTCAGATAGGCTACGACGAACTGAGACGGCCATAACGTGTCATCGGGTATGAGACGGGAGGTGAACTCGATTGCCTTATTAGGTAGTTTGCTGGCGGATAGCTTTTCTGCCAATTCAAATACCACTTCCGGCATCAAGGTCGTTATGTCGTTCCCCCATCGCGAAATGAAACGATCCGCGTGCTGGGCCAATTCCTGTCTCTGCCGTGCACTATGGTTATCTTCATCGTGCTTAAGGGCGTGGACTAACAGTCGAACGTAAGCTTCCTCCATTTCAGAGGCGTCATTTAGTATATGCTCACGACCCACCCATTCTTCGAGCTCGGGTGGTGTTGCCAGTCGAAGGAAGGGCATTATGTCGCTGATTGGGTGACTATTCGCTGCAAGGAACTGGTTGCACCAGGCAGTGCGCTTTTGAGGATTTTCAGTTGCCGCTTTCAGCTCCCTCTGTGATTCGTTCAGCGCGGTCTCGTCACCTAAAGCAGCCTTGCACATCGCAATAGAAGCAGATCGAGTGGGATCAAGATTCGGAAGGTGCTTTTTCAGCGTTTTGAATAAGCTGAGTGGTGCGTAGCCCTGATAAGCGTTGAAAATGGAGCAGGCCAGTTCCTGGACGCGTATATCGGTGCCTTCCGATTGCTCGAATAGCTGAGCAGTGTGGTCAGCCAGATCGTCCAGCCCTTCCTTCACTGCAGGCCGGTTCAACCAAAAGTGACATTTAGCAAGATCAGGGTTGAACTTCATGCCTGTTGCGATGGTAAGAAGCACCTTGGAGTTGTAGGAGGGAAACCACGTATCCAAGTGCTTGGCCATTCGCAGCATCAGATCTGTTAGTTGCAGTCGGGCGGCACCCTCAACGATCCCAGTCAGTTCTGCCTCTGTGGGGTTTCCTTTTCCCGCTGCCTCCAGGTACTCCTTGTCTGCGTACAAACGTAGATACGTCTCTTGGGAGTACGGTCCGGGAGGCGATTTTCCTTCAAAAAGGTCTCTCGCCGCCTGTTCGCGATCAGTACCACTTGACAACTTCAGGAGCGCCGCTAAGCACATGTCCTTAACCACATGATTGCTTGCGGTCGAGATGATCTTCGCAACGGTTTTCCAGGCGTCATCGTGATCTTGAGCTTCAACCAGTCCGCTATAGATTGAAATGACCTCTACCAAGGCGGCAGCTTCAGGGTCTCGCTGGGCCATGGCTTTGAGCATGACCATCTGGGTTTTGGCCGTAGCATTATCCTTTTTTCGAAGGCTTTCGAGCACCAAATCCATTGGAGGAATCAGATCAGCCGGAGCCAGCGATTTGATCTGGACCATGATCTTATCGCCAGCCACGTTATCACCAACACCGGTGTGGCTCTGCTCAATTGTGCTCACGTATGCGGTTCCTGATTATTGATCACTGGGTGATTTTGTTGCCTGCTACATTGTCGCCACTGCTGTTGTGAGTTTGAGTGACGGTATTGATTGTGGATGGCGTAGCTATGGCAGCCTTTGCGTTGATTTCTTGAAGTAGGGTGAGTAATTGCGAGGAATTTTCTAGGCGGCGATTAATGGCTAGCTCACTTAACTCGTCGTTGATATTGAGTTTCGCAAGTTCGGTGGCCAAAGCATCAGCAACCACCTCGTCTTTAATCCAGCTACCTAAACGACTCTTTAGAATATCGCCGCTTAATTGAGCGCCGCGTTTCAATACGTCGTAAATCGTGCTTGCGATGACTCCGGTAGTAATGAAATCCATTCTAGATATTCCTTTGGTGTGAGAAAGGTGGTTTTTACGGCAGCTATCTGGGGAACATGGTGTAGGCTACAGCCGAACGAATGACTGGATGGCAATATGTGCCCGACCAGCATTGCCACTTCTTGTCGTCTCTTGCCACGAAAGGCAGTGGCGCCCCTCAAGAATGTATCAAAAATGAACAGGGCGGTGTTGTCGCTGTTGAAGTTCATCACCTAATCAAACCATAGCGTCTGCGCTTCGCGCACCACGCTGCTCCAGGTTCGCTCCCGCTCATCCCTGACGGGACTGCCTATCGCCAGCCTTCCACATCCCTGACGCCTACGGCCCGGCTTCCCCGCTTCGGGCCTGCGCGCTTCGCTTGCCTGCGGGCGACACCAAAGACCTGGCCGTTGCCTGCTCAACCATCTTTCCTGACTTCATCACCTTGTCCGCGACTGTAGCCCGTGGCCGCGTGCCGTCAAGGCGCGCCAGGCCGTGTCCTCGGCTGCGCCTGCGGGCCGCACCCTCCTGACGCTTCTTTCCTTGACGGCCCCCGTTCGTGGGCTCCTGACCGTCGCGGGCGACGAACTCAGGAAAGACGGTGGCAACGAGGCCAACCGGGTTCTTCGTGCCGACCGCACAACAACAGCTCAAAAGCGTTGGGCTTCCGAATCTTGGAATCCGGTGTGCGGTGAACAGCAAACCCTTTCTTTGTCAGGAGAAATCCCATGCTTGCATCCCGCTTCGCTCCCCATTCCCCCGTGCTTCGCAGCGACCGCCCACTATCGGACGATCAGATCAGGGCGGTGGTGCCGTCCATCTATGCCGATGCTCCACACGAAAGCCGTTCAGAACGCTACAGCTACATCCCCACGGCGGCAGTGCTGACGGAGCTACGGAAAGAAGGTTTTGAACCCTTCATGGTGACGCAGACCCGGGTACGTAACGAAGACCGGCGCGAACACACCAAACACATGATTCGCCTGCGCCATGCCAATCAGGTGAATGACAGCATTGCCAATGAAATCATTCTTTTGAACTCGCACGATGGCACGAGCAGCTATCAGATGCTGGCGGGCGCGTTCAGATTTGTTTGCGCCAATGGGCTGGTGTGCGGCGACACCGTCGCCGATGTTCGCATCCCGCATAAAGGCGACATTACCGGGCAGGTCATCGAAGGTGCTTATGAAGTGCTAGACGGTTTCGAGCGGGTACAGGAATCCCGCGAAGCCATGCAGGCGATCACGCTGGACGCGGGAGAAGCCGAGGTTCTCGCACGCGCAGCACTGGCCCTGAAGTACGACGACCCCGACAAACCTGCACCTATCACCGAAAGCCAGATTCTGATGCCGCGCCGGTATGACGACCGCCGCCCCGATCTGTGGATGACCTTCAACCGCCTGCAAGAAAACCTCACCAAAGGCGGTTTGCGTGGCCGCAGCGCCAACGGTCGCCGCCAAAGCACCCGAGCGGTGCAGGGCATTGATTCCGACATTCGCCTGAACCGTTCCCTGTGGCTGTTGGCCGAGGGTATGCGCCAGTTGAAAGCCTGATTCCCCTACGCGGCAGGGGCAGGCAGCCACCCTTGCCGCGCTTTTCATGGCTGCAATGCAAAACCTCAAGGAGTGTTCACCATGAACGCGATCAACCACACCGAAGCCCAAGCTATCGACACCGCTACGCCCGAAGCCGCCGCCCCGGCGCAAAACCTGATTCTCGTACCGCTGTCGCAGCTTCGCGTTTCAAAGCGCAACGTGCGCAAGTCCAAGACCGCAGGCCAGTCGATTGATGCGCTGGCGGAAAGCATCGCCCGCGTGGGGCTGCTGCAAAACCTCACCGTCATCGCCGCCGTCAATGGCGAGCATTACGAGGTCGTGGCCGGTGGCCGCAGGCTGGCGGCGCTCAAGCTGCTGGCGAAAAAGCGCCGCATCGCCAAGGATTGGGAGGTTCCATGCCTGCTGGTGCCGGACGCCAGCGCCCGCACCGTGAGCCTGACCGAAAACGTGCAGCGTGAGGCCATGCACCCGGCAGACCAGTTTGAAGCGTTTGCGGCACTGGTCAAGGAAGGCCGACCCATTGAAGACATTGCGGCGGATTTCAGCGTCACCCCGCTGGTGGTGCAGCGCCGCTTGAAACTGGCGAACGTCTCGCCGCGCCTGCTGGCCGATTACCGCGCCGATGCCGTGAACCTTGATCAGTTGATGGCCCTTGCCATCACAGACGATCATGCGGCACAAGACGCCGCGTTTTATGACGCGCCCGAATGGCAGCGCAGCCCCCATGCCTTGCGTGATCGGTTGACCGAGCGAGAAATTGACGCAGGCCATGCGCTGGTGCGCTTCGTCGGACTGGACGCCTACGAAGCCGCAGGCGGCGGCATTCGTCGTGATTTGTTCGCGCAGGACGATAGTGGCGTGTATGTCACCGACGCGGCACTGTTGGAAACGCTGGTGCGCCAAAAGCTGGACGACCACGCGGCCACAGTGAAGGCGGAGGGGTGGGCTTGGGTGGATGCCACGCCCTTTGCCACCTATGCCGACCTGCAAGCCTTCCAGCGAGCCCCACGTGAGCGGCGCAATCCCACCAAGCGGGAGGCCGAGCGCATGGAGCGGTTGGAAACCAAGATGCAGGCCACTGGTGCAGCGATTGATGCGGCATTGAGCGATGATGACGAGGAAAAAGCCGATGCCTTGCAGGAGCAGGGCGACAGCTTGGGCGAACAATTGCAGGCGCTGGAAGATCGCTTGCTGGATTACGCCCCGAACGTGAAAGCCGCCGCAGGGGCCATTGTTACCCTTGATCGGCAAGGGGAAATTGTGGTGTATCGCGGTCTGATGCGTGAAGCCGAAGCGAAGGCGCTGCGCACTTTGGAGCGGCTGCGCCAAGGCTTCGGCGGTGAGGATGACGTTAACGGCGAAGGCGAGGATGACGAACAGCCCAAGGCCGCTTCCATGACCGACCGGCTGGCGCAGCGCTTGAGCGCCCACCGCACCGCTGCGCTGCAAATCGAACTGGCCCGGAATCCACAAGCTGCCCTGGCCGCTGTGGTGCATGGCATGGTGCAGACGGTTTTGCAGCGTGATCGCTATCATCGCGACGGCTTGCCACTGGAAATACGCTTGACCGTGCAAGACCGGCTGGAAAGCATGGCCCCGGACTGGCCGGAATCTCCCGCCGCCGTGGCGCTGGCAGAATTGCAAAAGGTCTTGAGCGAAGGCTTGCCGCAGGACAGCGCCGACCTGTTCACCGTCTTGCTGGCAACGCCGCAAGATGCACTGGTGCGGCTGCTGGCAGTATGCGCGGCGGCAACGGTGGACATCATCACCCCCCGCGCTACCGCACAGCAACCGGGTGCGGAGCTCGCGCAGGCCGTGGGGCTGGACATGGCGGCATGGTGGCAGCCGACCGCCGAAGGCTACTTCAAGCACATTTCCAAGGCCGTGATTCTGGATGCCGTGGGCGAGTTCGCGCCTGATCAGGTGTCGCGGCTGGCGAAGCTGAAAAAGGCCGATATTGCCAGCGAAGCCGAACGGCTGGTGGCCGGTATGGGATGGATGCCCGCCATCTTCCGGGTGGCAGCCTCGCAGGACATGGCGGCAGACGAAGATGGTGAAACCGTCGAGGATGCCGATACGCTGAATGATGCGGTGAATGCCGTCGCCGCATAACCCTGACGAGCAACCAGCGCCCCGGTTTCAGCCGGGGCGCTGGCGGTTCATGGGTTTATTTCGCACCGTCCACAATGTCTCCCCGTCATTGTGGACGGTGGGCAAAATCCGGACGCGGCATCGCCGCGCCCGGTGATAACAGCCAAAGCGAAAAGCCAAATCAGCCGTTCGCCGCCCACCGGGCCAGCGGCGACCGGAGCCTATGACACAAGCGCGCCTGGGGGCGGGCGGCCATCGCTGCGCTGGACAAATAGCAGCCCATCCAGGCGCAAGGCACGGAATGACAAGGGCTGTCATAAAGTCTTCATCTCTTATGCACAGGCTTGCTCACAGAATCTGTGGATAAATCCGTGCGTGTCGGCGCACGCGCCGCCGGGCTGTCGGGCAGCGCCCCATGCCGGCTTTGCCGTCACGGCCATTCGGCTTCCATCCCTCACGCCTTCGCGTCGGGGGGCGCTGCGCACTGCGCGTGCACGTTGCGCGACCCGCAACGATTAAAGTCTGGCTGCGTTGCACGCAGAGGATTCCAACGCAAAACCCAGTGACACGGTGGGGGCTGTTTTACTCCCGGTCATTGTGTCATGTCGTTCTTATTTTCAAGGGCGGCGCGTCGCCGTGGGCGCCGCTTGCGGCCGCTGGCCGTCTTTGACCCTTGAAACCTGCGCTGCGCCATGCCTTCGGGTTCCGGGCAATCCCGCCCTGAACACTGGAGAGCATCATGAACAACACCATCGCCGCACTGAGCTATGACAACATGGACGAGACATACGCTCTGTATGTACGCAGTCCCAGCGGCCGCTACAAGCTGGCCAGCGACGAGCAGATTCTGGCGGCGGGCCGCACGGCTGCGGAAAGCCTGGTTTCCCAATCGTCGCCGGTCGATCAGCCGACCAAGGTGAAGCAGTTTTTTCAGGCCAAGCTGGCCGGGCTGGGACACGAATGCGCCGCCTTCCTGTATCTAGACTCACGTTTCAAGCCGATTCGCTATATCGAGCAGGGGTCGGGCACGTTGAGTCAGGCCAGCGTCTATCCCCGCGAGATCGTTAAGACGGCGCTGCGTCTGAACGCAGCCGCGCTCATCATGGCGCATAACCATCCGTCGGGTTCAACCGAGCCAAGCATGGCGGATCTGAACCTGACCAAACATCTGAAAAACGCGCTGGCGATGGTAGACGTACGGCTTCTCGATCATGTCCTCGTGACGGCGGCAAGCACAACCTCACTGGCAGAGCGGGGGCAACTGTAAAGCTCCGACAACAGCACAGGGCGCGTTATACCCTGTGCTGTTGTCAGATAGGCAGCCTCAAGTGCTTTCGGTTTTTATATGGCGCCCCGCCAAACGGCGGCGCGGGTCACGCTACGCCTGGGCTTGCTGGCGCAGGTTGCACGCAAGCGTGCCGTCCTCGATGCTGGCGGTTGTTTGTCTGGACATCAGGAGGGGCGGTTCACCGACACGCTGCCCGGTCTGGCTTATGGAGCTTCCACACCGCGTTTTCGACGACAGCGCCGCCACTTGCGGCGGGTGCGTTTTCACCCCACATTGGGAGCCTGGTTCTTGCCCGCATCAGGGCGCTTGCCGGTCAAGCCTGTATGCGGAGAAACCGAGTTCGCCACCTCTCTTTGCAGGACGGTCGGCCTGTACGTCCTTGTCTTGTCGTGAATCCTGGCGGGGGACGGCAAGCCTTCGGGCTTATTGGTCGCAACCGTCCAGCACAAACAATTTCCCCGCCGCCGCGGGCGGCTTCCTCGCGGGACAAATTCTTTGTGCTTCCCGGCCCTTCACGTTGTTACGGCCGCTGGCGCGGTGCGGCCCGCCCACCCCCGCCGACCGGATCACAACAAGGACGCACTGGCGCGACCTTGATTTCCTGAAAGGAGAATCATCATGGCCAACATCGGCACCTTCACCGCAGACAAAGACGGCTACACCGGCACCCTGCGCACCCTGACGCTCAACGTCAAGGTCAAGCTGGTTGCCAACGACAAGGGCGAAAACGACAAAGCCCCCGACTTCCGCTTGCAGGCGGCGAGTCATGACATCGGCGCGGCGTGGAAGAAAACCAGCGAGGCCGGGCGGGAATACCTGTCCGTCACCCTGGACGACCCCACGTTCCCGTCCACTGTCTACGCCCGCCTGATCGAAGGCGAGGACGGCACGCATGATCTGCTGTGGTCGCGCAGCAAGCCGCAGGCGGCTTAAATCACTACGCCCCGCCTTTTTGGTGGGGCGCATCCACTCAAAGGCCTATGGCGGCGCGGCCGCCCCAGACCTTATTCTGAGACCTTGCCTTCGGCAAGCTGGGCTTCCGTGCGGGTCATGAGCACGGCCGTGCTGCATTCGAGCGCGCCGGCGATCTTGAAGATAATGGCCAGGGTGGGCGCGTGTTCGCCGCGCTCGATCTTGCCCAGGTGGGAGCGTTCAACATTGGCGAGGTTCGCCAGCATTTCCTGGGCGATGCCGCGCTCGGTGCGCAGCGCACGCACCGCTGTGCCGAAGGCTTGCGCCAGTTCGGCATCATAGGTGGTGGCGCCGGGTGGCCGACCGCGCTGTATGGGACGCTTTTGCATAGACACAAGCGTCGTTTGGCGGCACAATTAAAACCACGTTATCTTTAACTCATTCATCCAGATTTCAGCTTTTTCTTGTGTAATGACGCAAACCCGTCAAGGTGGATTCCTTTTAAAGCGCAGATGCGCAAGCGTGCTTTTCAGGGCTTGCGCACAATCGGCATTACGATTGCCCGCTTTTACGGATTCGAGACAAACCGCTTTCGGGTCTTCGCACAAATGCACAAAGGCAGATCAGCGGTTTTACGTTTTGGCAGAGCACACGTGAACCTTTCACTCATCACCGACGACGAACGCGCACAACTGCTCGCTCACGGGCAGGCCCGCGCTGCGGGCCAGCGTATCGACCCGCCGCCGGTCGTGCGGCTTTTCACGCCGGACGCGCATGCGACCTGGCTGCTGACCGCACTCGATCCGGCTGATGGCGACACGGCGTATGGGCTGATCGACCTGGGGATAGGCATGCCGGCGCTGGGCACTGTGCAGCTTTCCGCCTTGGCCTCCATCGTCGGCCCACGCAAGCAGCCCGTGATGCGCGACCGCTATTTCCAGGCGGTGCGCCCGCTCTCGGAATACGTGCGCCTGGCGCAAGAAAACGGTTCGATCACGGATTAACAGGCAGTCGCAATACGAGCCGCGCAGCCCATCTCATCCAGGCGCATTGTGACTATTTCAGTCATGTTCAAGACCGTGACGGTCTGAATCATGAGTCTTGCATGAATACGCGACGGCCCAGACTTAAATAGTCATGATCTTCTGCGCGAAATGCGGCAGGGTCATGGATGCTGCTTGCTGATTCTTCAGCGGTGCCATCATCGCATTCTGATCACTGGTGCAATGGTTAAGACGCAATCGGACTTGATGTTTTTAGTTTCATTTTATGCGATTGGTAGTTAAATCTTAACGTATTGAAACTGGCTTGTGTTTATTGGCTCGTGTTTATTTTCCGATGGTGCTGCCCCGCTGAGTCAAAGGGGGTTGCGTCATGGCCGATTCGCTCGCCAAGCACTGGCATCCGGTTGCCGCGTATCTCTACATCCTGCACTTGGATGGCCCGGCGCTGGCCTGGGAATATCTGCGCCGCCATCCTGATTACCGGCAAGATTGGCTGCGCCATTCCCAGCAGCCGGAAGCCGCGCAGCCCACGGCGCAGCGCTGGGGCTTGCGCCTGCTGGAAGACCCCGCCCTGGATGCGCGTGACGCACATCCGATCTGGTTCCCTAATTCTCATGGCGTTCATCTTTACCCGGACGCCGACCCCATGCCGGGTGCCACGCTATTCACGCTCTGGCGCATCCTCGGTGACAAATCCCTGATTCACGACGGTGTACGCCTGGTGCTGCGGGTGCGTTGGCCGGGTAGCTGCCTGCGGCTGGCGGTGGCCCCTGGCCTGGCAGACGGCATGGCCTACGTCTATGCCGTGCGCGCCGGCGCCGATCTTCTTGCGCACGCGCAAGCGCTCACGCTGGAAATGAACAATCTGGCTCTGGTCAACGACGCCGTTCCCATTGCCGTGGTGCGGCCCCGGCCCGCCTTGTCGGCCTTGCAGGAACTGCACACCTTGCAAGCGCTCGACGCGACCCTGGCGGGTGCGTCCTTGCGCGACATCGCCGAAGGGCTGTTTGGCTCCAAGGCGGTGGCCCGCGACTGGCATGCCGATGGCGCTATGCGCGCTCGCATGCGCCGCCTGGTTCGGCGAGGCGATGCGCTGATGCGCGGCGGCTACCGCCGCCTGGCACAGTTGCCCGAGCCTGTACAGGGACGATCTTCATCCCCTGCAAAACGTCCCTGAGCAAGTCGCCCGGCTTTGTTGAGACTGTCTCCATCCGGCAGCACTGGCGCCGCCGGCTCTACCGACCGATGGAGGTTCATCTCATGCGACCCGCTCCCTTACGGCCCGCCGCCGCACCCATTGCCACGCCCGCGCAGCCCCAACGCTACTTGACCAACGACGAAGCCGCCCAGTACCTGCGCCTGTCGCCGCGCACGCTGGAAAAGCAGCGCGTGATCGGCGGCGGGCCGACGTTTCGTAAATTCGGCCGGCGCGTCATGTATGCGGTGGCCGATCTGGACGCCTGGGCCGATGCGCGCAGCTACGAGGCGACATCCGACCCGGAATACGCCGAGCGCCATGAGGGTGATTATCGTGACGGTCGCTGAGCGTTCGGGTGCGGGCGGCCATCGCCATGTCCAGTCCTTCGCAGTCATCACGGCTGCGACCCCCGCCGCAGCGCGAACAACTGGCGTTGTTCCGCGCACTACCGGGCGAGGACATGGCGCCGCGCGATGCTCAGGATTTGATGGCCTATCCCTTCTTCTCGTTGGCGAAGTCGCGGCGCGTTGCGCCCATCGACTTTCACAGCGGGAACGTCACCATCCGCGTGGAGGGTACACAGGAACACGGTATTGCCACGATCTGGGATGCCGACATTCTGATCTGGGCCGCCAGTCAGATCGTGCAAGCCCGCGATGCGGGCATCCGCAGCTCACGGTTGATGCAGGTGCGTCCCTACGAGATCCTGCGCTTCATTGGGCGCGGTACGTCCTTGCGCGACTACCAGCGCCTGAAAGCCGCCCTCGACCGGCTGCAATCGACCAGCGTGGCCACATCCATCCGCGAAACCACGGGGCGGCGGCTGCACCGCTTCTCGTGGATCAACGAATGGAAGGAGCTGGCCGATGCCGATGGCAAGCCGCTGGGCATCGAACTGATTTTGCCGGACTGGTTCTATGCCGGGGTGATGGATGCGGCCCTGGTGCTGACCATCGACCCGGCATACTTCCGCCTGACGGGCGGCATCGAACGCTGGCTGTACCGCCTGGTGCGCAAGCACGGCGGCAAGCAGCCGGACGGCTGGCAATTCGACTTCCGGCACCTGTACCGCAAATCGGGCAGCGTAGCGCGCTTCTACGACTTTGCCGCCGACTTGCGCGCCTTGGTTGCGCGCCAATCGCTGCCGGGCTACGTCCTGGGCATCGAACTCGTACCGGAGGACAAAACCGAACTGCTCACGTTCCGGCCCGTGCCGCCCACGGCACGGGGATAAATCTGTGGGTAAGTTGTGAATATCCTGTGGATAGTGTCGTGCTATCAGGCAACGGAACACTCGTGCTATCAGGCAACACATCCTCGTGCTATCAGGCAACAAAAATGGCCGCAACCCGGCGCCATTGCTGGCTTTGCGCGCCCCTTAACTTACCTAACTTAACTACTCTAACTTTTAATAGAGAAGCGCCATATCGGTGGGCAGCTTCCAAAAACCAACAATCGGGACGGTCTGAACAGCAAAATCAGCCGAAGCACCATGCCCGTCTGGCAAGGCAAAAACAGACAGGCATTCCAGGTGGGAGGGCTGCGCCATGATTATTGCCTTGCTCAACCAGAAAGGGGGCGCCGGCAAGACCACACTCGCCACCCACATCGCTGGAGAACTCGCGCTGCGCGGTCAGCAGGTCATCCTGCTGGACGCCGACCCGCAGGGTTCCTCACTGGACTGGACGCAGCGCAGAAGTCAGCAAGGTTTGCCAAGGCTGTTCAGCGCCGTGGGCCTTGCTCGCGAAACACTGCATCAGGAAGCGCCGGAGCTGGCCAGACGGGCCGATCATGTCGTGATCGACGGGCCGCCACGCATCGCCGCCCTGGCGCGCTCCGCGCTGCTGGCGGCCGACTACGTGCTGATTCCCGTTCAGCCCAGCCCTTACGACTTGTGGGCCAGCGCCGAGATGGTGGCGCTGATCCGCGAGGCCCAGGTGTTCCGGCCCGCCTTGCAAGCGGCCTTTGTCATCAATCGACGGGTCAGCACCACGGTGATCGGGCGCGAAGCGCGCCAGGCGCTCGCCGACCAGCCGCTGCCGACGCTGCGCGCCGAGGTTCGGCAAAGAATTGTCTTTGCCGACAGCGTGGCCGCTGGGCGGCTGGCACGCGAAACGGCGCCTGATGGTGCGGCGGCGCGTGAAATCACCGCGCTGGTCGATGAACTGCTGCGGTGGCCGACATGACAGCGAAGCCGCCACCGAACAGCAAACGTCCGGCCAAACGCGTCGGAATCGGCGCGCGTCCGCCCGCGAATCCGCACGCCGAGGCCTGGATTCGTCAGGGTGAGGCCAGCGCACTGAACAAGGGCGACTGCTACACCGCCCGCCTGACGCTGGACATCACCCCCGCCATGCGGGCGCGCATCAAGGTGTCGGCCTTCACGCAAGGCCTGACCGTGGCCGACCTGCTGCGCGGTCTGCTGGAGCGCGAGTTTCCAGAACATCGCAAAGAGGACACGCCATGAATACATCCGCTTCGCCTGCTTTTGGCGCGGCGACGGCGGCATCGCTGCCGCTATCCGCCACGCTTGCCAACCAAGCCAACAGCGTGCCGCTGACGCGGGTGGCGCTCGCCACGATCGAACCGCATTTCAATCTCTATCTGCGTTTTGGCGAACCGGCACACATGATCCGGCTGGATCGCTGGCGGCGCTGGGCGGTGTTTATGCCGGGCGTGATGTTCTGCCGCGTCCGCTGGCAGGCCAACGATTACGGCACGGTACGCTGGCAGCTCATGGTAATGCAGGCTTGCACACCGTTGGACGCGGCGCAGCGCATTCCCGGCGTGCAGCCCGGTGCGCGTTTGCTGCTGAACGTCGAAGGTAATCATCCAGTTCGTTCTGTGCTGGAGCGCATTGACGCCATCGAGGCGCTGGGCATCGTGCCCGCCGCTACATCGCCAGCGTACTGGCGCACGCTGGGCAACCGTTTGGCGGCCCGCCTGGCGTTGCCCGAATACACCATTGAGCGGCACACTGCCTGGCTGGCTGGGAGGGCGCTGTCATGACCCCCGATTCCACCACCGCCCGCACACCCGAAGTCGCGCCGTTTCCTCGCTCACGCGTGCGCGCTCGCATCGTCCTGGCGGGCTTCGCCGCCGTTGGCCTCGCGGCGCTCGCCTGGGCGACGTTCGTGCAGCCGCTACCGCGCCTGATCTACAACCCGTCCAGCAGCGTTCCGGCCGGCTGGTATCGCGTCAAACCATTCCAACATCAGTCCGGTTCGCTGCCCCGTCGGCTGGAAGTGGGCAGTATTGTTCTGACTCGATTGCCTGCTGACGCCGCCGTACTGGCCGCGCAGCGCGGCTACCTGCCCGCACATATCCCGCTGCTCAAACGTGTGGGCGCCGTCGCGCCGCAGCACGTCTGCATTATCGACGGTCAGGTGCGTATCGACGGCGTGCCGGTGGCCGCCGCACTGCCTGCCGACCGGCTAGGCCGGCCGCTGCCCTTCTGGCCGCATTGCCGACCACTCCTTGAGAGCGAACTGTTCCTGCTGAGCGCCACACATCCGGCGTCGTTCGACAGCCGTTATTTCGGCCCGGTCAGCGCATCCGGCGTGATTGGCGTCGCGCATCCGATCTGGCTGGAGACACATCCATGATGGCCGCCGATTCGCTGCACGTTGCCGTGCATCTCATCGTGCCATCGGGCATGCTGTTCCGGCTGCTGCCGCCGTGTCGTCGCGCGTGCAGCACGGGCGCATTCGCGCCGCGCCTCGCGCAACATCCGGCGCAGCCGTCCAACGAGCAGGCGTCTTGCCTCGAACGCGCCCGGCCTGCGGCCATTGGCGCGTTCGCCGGCGGGCTGGCTGTCGGCAGCACAGCGCTGCCGGACCGCCGACGCCCGGAGCGAAAGCGACAGGCAAAGGCGGAAGGCAAGACAAAAGGGGGCGGCACACAGCCGCCCGCAAAGCCAGTCTGCACGTGGGGGTGGCGCGGCACGACGCGGCGTTGCCGTCGTGCCGCTGGGGGCGCAAGGCTCGCGCCAAGAGAGGGCTTGCCGCGTGCTTCACACGACCGGCTACGCCGCAGCTTCAGTCAGAACTTACAGAAAGCGTAGCCATGAGCGACCGCCGCGATGATGATTTCCGGGTGCGCCCCAGCGCCCCGAAGAACCGGGGCAAGGGTCAAGGCCAAGGTTTTATTTCCAAGGTGCTCAAGCAGACCGGCAAGGCCAGCGGGGGCAAGTCCTCGATGCGTCATTCCGCAGCCGGTAGCCGTGGCGCACGCACCGGTCAGCGTCCCGGCGCACGCCTGGGTCGCGGCCATACGGCGGCGCGCTTCGCAGGCGCCAATCTCACGCCATTCTCGCGGCGCGTGACCATTAAGACGCTGCTGGTCAATCAGCAACGTGCCAGCCCACAGTCGCTTGCCAAGCACCTGCGCTACATCGAGCGTGACGGCGCGGGCCGCAATGGCGAGCCAGGCCAAGCCTATGGGCCACAGACGGACGTCGCCGATCTGGATGCCTTCAAGGAACGCTGCGCAGACGACCGGCATCATTTCCGCTTCATTGTCTCGCCCGAAGATGGCGCGGAGCTGGGTGACCTGCGCACCTACACCCGGCATCTGGTGAACCGCATGGAAGCCGACCTGGGCACGCGCCTGGATTGGGTGGCGGTGGATCACTGGAATACCGACAACCCGCACACCCACCTGATCGTGCGCGGGCGCGACGAGACCGGTCAAGACCTCATCATTGCGGGCGACTATATCGCCCAGGGCTTGCGTCATCGCGCTTCTGAGCTGGCGACCGAATGGCTGGGGCCGCGCACCGAGCTGGAAATCCAGCAGGCCATGCAGCGCGAAGTGGAGCAGGAACGGTGGACGAGCCTGGATCGCACCCTGCAACGTGAGATCGGAGAGGATGGACGGGTGCAGATCCAACGCTTCAATGAGCCGACATTGCAACGCCAGCGCCTGTTGCTGATCGGTCGCCTGCAACGCTTGCAGCGCCTAGGGCTGGCCGATGAAATACAGCCCGGCACCTGGGCCATGCACACCGACGCTGAAAAAATCTTGCGCGCCCTGAGCGAGCGGGGCGACATTATCCGCACCATGCAGCGGGCCATGAGCGGAAAACAACGCGAACTTGCCGTATTCGAGCCGGGCCAAGATGATGATGGAGGTGGACGCGTCATCGTTGGGCGCGTGGCGGCCAAGGGGCTGGATGATGAGCTGCGCGACCGGGGCTATCTGGTGATCGACGGCGTGGACGGCAAGGCCCATTACGTTGCACTCAATGCTCGCGACGAACCGGCCAACTATCCAACCGGCGCGGTGGTGGAAGTGAAGGGTTCCGCCGACATTCGAGCGGCTGACCGCAACATCGTGGAACTGGCAAGCGACGGTTTGTATCGTATCGATCACCACCTTGCTATTGAGCAAGGTCGCGCCAAAGCTGGTCGCGACCCGCAGGAAGTCGTCGCGGCGCATGTTCGCCGGCTGGAAGCCCTGCGCCGCGCCGGAATTGTGGAGCGCGTGGCTGATGGACTATGGAAAGTACCGCGTGACCTCCCCGAACGTGGCCGCCAGTATGACGCGCAGCGGCAGGGAGGTGTGGCGGTGGAACTGAAATCACCCCTTCCCATCGAGCGGCAAACTCGCGTGATTGGGGCCACCTGGCTTGATCACCAGTTGATTGGCCGCGGCAAGGGGCTGGAGGATATGGGTTTTGGTGGCGAGGCCAAACAAGCCATGCAGCAGCGCGCCGACTTCCTCGAAGAGCAAGGACTGGCCCAGCGGCGCGGGCAGCGCGTGATCCTGGCGGGCAATCTGCTGAGCACGCTGCGCAATCGGGAACTGGCGCGGGCTGCCAAGGACATTGCCGCCGAAACCGGTCTGGAGCATCGGCCCGTGGCTGATGGGCAGCGCGTGGCCGGTATCTACCGACGCTCAATCATGCTCGTCAGCGGGCGTTACGCGATGCTTGATGACGGCATGGGGTTCAGTCTGGTGCCGTGGCGACCGGTGATCGAGCAGCGGCTGGGCCAGCAGATCGCCGCAACAGTGCATGGCGGTGGGGTGTCGTGGGAGATTGGGCGACAGCGCAGCCCTTCCGTTTGAAATTTTACTTTGTGATTAGTCATCCGCCTCAGTGATTAACCACTCCCTGAATGCCGCTAGTGTGGGTAGATTGGCGCACTCGGGTCGGTAAACGATGTAATAAGAGGCATTCAACGCTAAGCTGATGTCTGGGAATAGCCTCACGAGGCGCCCGCTCGACAGATCGTCGCGGGCCATGATGCTGCGTGCGAGCGCGATGCCATGCCCCTCAATAGCTGTCTGCAGCACGGCTGCAGAGTTATTGAGGGGCATGCCGCGATGGATCGTCGCTGTGTCGCTAACGCCGGCTTTCTTCATCCATTCCTCCCAGGTCGGGAAGCCCGCATGGCCGGCCATCGTCAAGTCATGGATCAGCGTTTCGCGAATTAGATTACTTGGCTTGCGTAGTTGCCTGAACTGATGCAGCAGCTCAGGGGAGCATACGGGAAAAGCTTCTTCATCCATGAGCTTGTCGGCCTTCAGGCCTGGCCAGTCCCCCATGCCGTAGCGCACACCGATATCGATGCGCTGGGCTGCGAAGTCTACCGATTTGTGGTTGGTGTCCAAGCGTACATCGATGTCCGGACAAGCTGTCTGGAATCGATCTACCGAGATGAAGTGCAGTCCCCGGGCTTATATGCGAGAAACCGATTAGCTGGTTTGAAGGCGATTTCCAAGCGAGTTCGAAGTATGCTGATGGGTTATGGAGAGGCGGCACCAGCACTTCGTCGAGCCATATCAATGCCATTTAGTACCGCCTGGGCCGCTTCCGAACCGGCCGGGAACTGTTCTAGTAATTGTTGCCAATAGCCAATAGCCGCCTGATATTCGCCGCGCTCGAATGCAGCCCTTCCCGCCAAGGTGAGGGCGAATGGTTCGTCCGGGTCGAGGGTAAGGGCGCGGTCAAGTAGTCGCGTGGCTTCCTGGGTAAATCCGCTTGCGCTGCTGCGTGCGATCACTTCGGCATATTCCGCCAGGGAAAGCGGGTCCGCCTCGATGATGGGAGCAGCTTTGGAAAAAGCTTGGGCTGCATCTGCATATCTTCCAAAGTATCGATAAGAGCGGCCCAACATCAGCCAGCCCTCGGGATCGTCCGGATTTTCTTTCAGGCGCGCCTCTAGAGATTCCACCATCTTCTGCACATCAGCCTGAGTCATTGTGGCAGCACTGGGAGCTGGGGCGGGCCGCGTTGCGGCCGGGCTGCCAAGGTATGCGTACACCAGCAGGGCGGCCACAGGCAAGACGATGCCCACTACCGCGGCTGCTCGTCGGCTGTTATGCGCACCGGTAGCGGGAGCCGAGCCAGGTATCGCCTCATCCAGCGCGCGGCGCTGCAACTCTTGCTTGGCCACGGAAAAATCGTGCTCGGATAGTGTACGGTTTGCGACGTCTCCTTCCAATTCAGCCAATTGATCGCGCAAAACTGTTGCGTTGACCGAGTGATGCCCGATCTCATCACCTTGGCCTGGGCCGCGCCAAAGGGCGCGGCCGAGCCACAATGCCACCGTTGCGCAAAGCAACGACACAATGCCAGCGAAGAGCAAGCTCATGATGAATTACCTTTTGAATGAGTTTCGCTGGTGCTGCGCTGTAAAAGGGCGTCAGCCATGCGTTGTTCGTCATCGTCAAGCGGGTCAGGCGCGGCGTTTCTATTTCGGCGCCGCAGTGTCATGGCGAGCACCAGGAGCCCGCCCACCATCAGCAGCATGGGTCCGAGCCACAGAAAGAGCGTGGTAGCTTTCAATGGCGGCCGATAGAGTATGAAGTCGCCATACCGCGCCACCAGGAAATCCTGAATCTGAGCTTCTGACCGTCCCGCCTTGATCTGATTACGAATCAGCTCCCGTATGTCCCTCGCAAAGTCAGCGCGCGAGGCGGCAATTGATTCGTTCTGGCACACTAGGCAGCGCAACTCGGTGGCGATATCCAGCATTCGCGCCTCAATCGCGCTGCCGTTGCTCCAGACGGGCTGGCAAACCAGTGCGCAAAGCAGCAACAGCCATATACGCCTCATTTCTGCAGCTCCCGAACCAGGGGCAGGATGGTGTCGCGTGCATCGCCGAAGCTGACCGCCCCGATATGCTTGTAGCGGATGACACCCTGTTTATCGATGACATACGTTTCCGGCACGCCATAAACGCCATAGTCGATACCGACGACGCCTTCGGAATCTGTGATCACTGCTTCATAGGCATTGCCATGGCGCTGTAGCCAGGCGATTGCATCATCGGCTATATCCTTGTAGTTCAGGCCGACAATCGACAATCCGTGGGTGGTGGACAAATCGGTAATGACGGGGTGCTCTTCAAGGCAGGGCGGGCACCACGATGCCCAGACATTCAGCAGCCACACCTTGCCGTCCATGGATTGCGGCGAGAATGTTTCGTCCGGGGCTGCCAACTTGGGCAAACTAAAGACGGGCGCCGGTTTGCCGATAAGCGGAGAAGGCACTTCGCTGGGCTTCAACGTCAAGCCGATGGCCAATAAGCCTATCAGCAACAGTAGTCCGGTCAAAGGCCATAAAAAACGATTCATGCGCCGGCTCCATGGGCCGCCGTGTCTGTTTGGCGCCGGCGGCGTTTAAGCCGGTAGCGGCGATCACTGATGGCCAGCAGCCCGCCAAGCGCCATCAAGATACAGCCGATCCAGATCCAGTCGACAAACGGCTTGTAGTAGACCCGCACGCTCCATGACCCATCGCCCAGAGGTTCGCCCAGGGACACGTACACGTGCCGCAGGCCGTTGGCGTCAATGGCCGCTTCTGTCATCGGCATGTCCGACGAAAAGTAATCGCGTTTCTCGGGGTGGAGTGTGCGCAGGGTTTTGCCGTTCTTTGAAAGCAGCACGTCACCGATTTCCGCCTCGTAGTTGGGGCCTGTTGCCTTGGTGACCCCGCGGAACGTCAAGTCATAGCTTCCCGCCTGCACCGTAGCGCCGGGTTCCATGCGTAGGTCTTGTTCGGTTTCATACCCCATGACTAGCGTGACGCCCGTGACAAACACGGCAATGCCAAAATGAGCCAGATGCATTCCCAGCCAGCTGCGCGGCTGTTTCAGCGGGCCACTGCGGGTGGCGCGCACACGTTGCATCACGCCGATGGCCACCGACGCCGCGATCCAGGCCGCTAGGCCCAGTCCCAGCGCTATCAGCACAGACCATCGCCCCAGCAAGAGCGGGGCACCGATGCCGACGATCAGCGCTATCCATGCGGGATGCAGAAGCTGCTTTGTCAAGGCCGCGATTTTCGCCGATTTCCAGTTGGCTGCGGGCCCTATGGCCATGAGCAGCAGGGCGGGAATCATCAGCGGCACGAAGATGGCATTGAAGTACGGGGGACCGACCGAAATCTTGCCTAGGTCGAAGCCGTCGAGCAGCAGCGGATACAGGGTTCCGAGGGTTACGGCGCCGGCCGCTGCAGCCAGCAGCACATTGTTCACCAGCAAGAGAGTCTCGCGCGACACCAATGAGAATTGGCCGCCTGTGCTTACTTTGGGGGCGCGCAGAGCAAAGAGCACTAATGATGCTCCCACCACAACAGCAAAAAGAATGAGCAGGAACACGCCTCTTCGGGGATCGGTGGCAAAGGCGTGCACGGACGTCAGCACACCCGAACGCACCAGAAAGGCCCCCAGCAGGGAAAATGAGAACGTACAGATGGCAAGGAGCACTGTCCAGTTCTTG
Source organism: Alcaligenes sp. NLF5-7 (assembly GCF_024266725.1). Taxonomy (NCBI): domain Bacteria; kingdom Pseudomonadati; phylum Pseudomonadota; class Betaproteobacteria; order Burkholderiales; family Alcaligenaceae; genus Alcaligenes; species Alcaligenes sp. NLF5-7. Next base: position 542,477 of record NZ_CP100755.1, on the reverse strand, counting down.
AAGCTGCCGCGTTTTTCCGTCACGGCCAAGGAGTGAATCAGGGCAGTGCCGACAAGCCAGGGGATGAAGGACGAGTTTTCCACGGGATCCCAGAACCACCATCCGCCCCATCCGAGTTCGTAATAGGCCCACCAGCTACCCAGGGCGATGCCCAGTGTCAGAAACAACCAGGCAGCCGTAGCCCAGGGCCGGGACCATCGCGCCCAGGCAGAATCCAATTTTCCGGCCAGTAAGGCGGCCACGGCAAATGCGAAAGCCACCGAGAACCCGACATACCCCATATACAGTAAAGGTGGATGAAGTATCAGGCCGATATCCTGCAGTAGCGGATTCAAGTCCATCCCCTCCATGACGGGAGGCATCAGCCGCTCGAACGGATTGGAAGTTGCCAGTACAAACAGCAGAAATCCGACGGTGACCAAGCCCAGCACGCCCAGTACGCGCGCCACCATAGCCTCCGGCAGTTGTCTTGAAAAAAAGCTTACGGCAAACGCCCATCCGGTTTGCATCAGCAGCCACAACAGCAGCGACCCTTCGTGTCCACCCCACGTCGCGGCGATTCGATAGAACCAGGGAAGTTGAGAGTTGGAGTTCTGCGCCACGTAGAGAACTGAAAAGTCGTTGGCGAAGAACGACCCGCCAAGCGCGATAAAGCTGATGGAAACCAAAAGAAACTGAGCGCGTGCGGCGGGACGCGCGAGGGCGATCCAGGCGGCATTGCCACGCGCGGCGCCCGCAAGGGCCAGGCTGGCCTGCGCTAGCGCCACGAACAGCGCGAGTATTAGGGAGAAATGTCCGATCTCGGGAAGCATGGCGATCATGGCCTCCCTGCATTGGTGGCTTTCTCGGCTTCGTTCAAGGCGTGCTGAGCTTCGGGAGGCATGTAGTTTTCATCATGCTTTGCCAGTACCTCCTGGGCCAGGAACCGGCCGCCAAGCTCAAGCCTGCCTTGCACCACTACGCCCTTGCCTTCGCTGAAGAGGTCAGGGAGTATGCCCGTGTAGCTGACGGGTACCGTCTTGGCGTTGTCGGTCACGACGAACTGCACGGTTAGGCCGTCACGCCGTACGCTGCCCGCTTGCACGATCCCCCCGACGCGGAAGAGGCGTTCCTGGGGAGCTTCGCCCGCATTGACCTGCGTAGGCGTAAAGAAGAACACAAGATTATTCTGGAATGCATTGAGGACGAGCGCCGTCGCAATGGCGATGGCGGCCAGCCCGCCTCCAATGAGCAAGCTGCGTTGATGGCGCTTCTTCATTGGACTGCCTTTTTTTGCATGCGCTGCTCGCGAACTGCTTGCAGCAGCGCTGATCTACGGCGCCGTCCAAGAAGCATCTGTTCGGCGCACACAGCGATGATGGACATTCCCATGGCGCCCCATACGTATGCACCATAGCCGCCCATGGCCAGGAATTCAGTTGGACTTGACCATGTCATTCTTGCATCTCCTTCAATTCGTTCAGCCACCCGGCATGGCGCTCGCGCTCCAGAATGATGCAGCGCATACGTCTTAGTGCGGTGGCGATGGTGTACGCCCAGGCGGCCAGGGCCATGAGCAGCATGCCGGCCAGCATGATCGTTGCCATGGACGGAGCGCGTGTCAGCGAGACCGAGGCCCCCTGATGCAGGGTGCTCCACCACTGGACCGAGAAATAGATAATCGGAATGTTCACCACGCCGACAAGAGCCAGCACGGCAGCGGCCTTGTCGCCGCGTCGAGGGTCGTCCACGGCCGACTGGAGCGCAATGAAGGCCATGTACAAGAAGAACAGAATCAGTTCTGAGGTCAGGCGCGCATCCCACACCCACCAGGCTCCCCACATGGGCTTGCCCCACAAGGCGCCGGTCCATAGGGAGAGAAAGGTGAACATGGCGCCGGTGGGGGCCAGGGCCGATGCCATCATGGCCGACAGGCGGCTGTTGAGAACCAGCCCCACTGCGGCCCAGAAAGCCATCACCAAATAGATGAACATCGACATCCATGAGGCGGGCACATGCACGAAGATAATGCGGTATCCCTCGCCTTGCTGGGCGTCGGTGGGCGCCATGAAGAAACCTGCGTATAACCCCGCCGCAGTCAACAGGACGGAGGCTGCGCCAAACCACGGGATCAGGCGCCCAGCAAGCGGATAAAACGTTCTTGGCGATGCGTATTTGAACCAGTTGATCATCTGTTTTTCATTACTCCAGCGCAATCTTCAGCGCGGCAGCCGTCGCCCAAGGAGCAAAAAACGCGGCCAGCACCAACATCGCTCCCAGCAGCGAAATATTCGCGCCTGTGCGTGCCCCGCCGGTGGCGACGTCAACAGCGGCCGTGCCAAAAATCAACACCGGTACGTAAAGCGGCAAAATCAGCAGTGTCAGCAGCACGCTGTTGCTGCGCAAGCCCAATGTCAGGCTGGCTCCAATCGCTCCAAGCAGGCTCAGCACCGGGGTGCCGAGCAATAACGAGGCTGTCAGCGCGTATAGAGATGAAGGCGGCAAGTCGAATTGCAGTGCCAAAAATGGCGCCAGCAATGTCAGCGGCAGGCCGGTCAATAGCCAGTACGCGACGACTTTGCCCAATATCAGTACGCCCAACGGAGCGGGGGACAGGAGCAGTTGCTCCAGGGTCCCGTCCAGATAATCCCGTTCAAACAGGCGATTCAACGAGATCAAGGTGGCCAGCAATGCGGCAATCCAGAGAATGCCGGGTGCAATCTGTCTGAGTATGTCTCGTTCAGCGCCAACGCCCAATGGAATCAAGCTGACCACGATGACAAAGAACGAAAGCGAAGTCAGGACTTCGGACTTGCAACGCATGGCGACTTTTAAATCATGTTTGATCACTCCATGGAAAGAAGCCAGCCCCAGGGGCGCACTCATGTGCTTATCCGCATGTGATGTGATACGTCGCATGCTTCAGTTTCATCTCATGATGCGTCGTGACAGCGGCTATTCCGCCACGGCACAGGTGCCGGTCTATCGTTTCCGTCACCCATTGGGCGGCTTTGCTGTCCAAGGCGGCCAGAGGTTCGTCCAATACCCACAAAGGGCGTTTTTGCAGTACTAATCTAGCCAAGCTCACTCGACGCTTCTGTCCTTCAGACAAGAGCCGCGTCGGCAGATTTTCCTTGCCTTGCAATCCGACCTGATGCAATGCCGTGTGTATCGCACTTACGCTGGACGGTTCATTCGCCAGGGTCAAGGCAAACTGCAGGTTTTCCTCTGCATCTAGCTCTTCCTTCAGTCCTGGGAGGTGGCCTGCGTAAATGAGCTGACATCGGTATTCTTCATCCAGAGAGTCGATCTTGCGCCCGTGCCAGTACAGTGCGCCAGCAGCGGGGGCTGCCAGCCCCACAAGTGTGCGTAGCAGACTCGTTTTTCCACTACCGTTGTCGCCATGAATCACCAGACACTCTCCGGCCTTGAGATGAAAACTCAGGCCGTTGAACAAGCTGCGATCACCGCGTACACATTCTAGGTTGAGAGCTTTGAACAACTTCACCTCAATTTATGGGATTACTCCCAATCGGTAAAAGCGCAGGTTGCATGTGTTGATTCACTCACACTGCTCAGCGCATTCGTATGGGTAATGACCCGTTCGATTGGGCCAATCATTACACACGATACGCCAACCCGATTAAGTCAATATTAAAGGCGCAGTGGCCGTATGTAACTCCGGTTTCAGCCTTTGGGCCGGTTTGAACTGGCGGAGGCTGTCAGGTTTGCTTCTATTCGCAGAGTCACACGAAAGGCGGCTGATCCAAAAACCGTTCTGCGTCCAGCGCCGCCATGCAGCCGAATCCGGCGGACGTGATGGCTTGACGGTAATGTTGATCGGTCACATCGCCAGCGGCGAACACGCCTTCCACTGACGTCTGTGTCACATTTCCGCTAAGTCCCGAATTGATTTCTAGGTAGCCGTTGTTCATGGCCAACTGCCCCTCGAATAGCGCGGTATTAGGATGATGACCGATAGCTACAAAGAAACCCTGTGCATCGATGTCGCGAGTGCTGTCGTCGGATACCGACTTGATACGCACGCCGGTAACGCCCGTATCGTTGCCCAGCACTTCATCAATGGTGTGATGCCAGACGGGTTCAATCTTTCCCGTAGCAGCTTTCTCGAACAGCTTATCCTGAATGATCTTCTCGGCGCGTAACGTATCGCGGCGATGGATCAGATAGACCTTGCGGGCAATGTTGGACAGATATAGTGCTTCCTCGACTGCTGTGTTGCCGCCGCCGACCACTACCACGTCCTGCTCCTTGTAGAAGAAGCCGTCGCAGGTGGCACAGGCCGACACGCCGCGTCCCATAAATTTTTTTTCTGACTCAAGCCCCAGATATTTAGCTGTTGCGCCGGTCGCGATGATGAGAGCGTCACAAGTGTACTCGCCACTGTCGCCGACAAGTTTAAAGGGACGTCGCGACAAGTCGCTGGTGTGGATGTGATCGAACACCACTTCCGTATCGAAGCGCTCGGCATGTGCCTGCATGCGGCTCATCAACTCCGGCCCCACCAAGCCGTGTGCGTCGCCAGGCCAATTATCGACCTCTGTAGTAGTCATCAACTGACCACCTTGCTGTAAGCCAGTAATGACCATGGGCCTAAGATTGGCTCTTGCTGCATAGACGGCGGCGGTCCATCCCGCAGGGCCTGAACCAAGGATAATGAGAGAACGGTGCGTGCTCATTCGATCACTCCAAGTGTTGCTTGACGAATTTGTTCAATTGGGCCTTTCCAATCGCTCCTACCGCTCGGTTCACGAGTGAACCATTCTTGAATACCAGCACTGCGGGTATGCTCTGAACCTCGAAGCGATGCGCCAATTCCGGCGCATGATCAACGTTGATCTCGCCGAATTGGGCGTTGTCGGCCATGTCACTGGCAGTTTGCTTGAATGTGGGCGACATGGCCCGGCATGGTCCACACCATTCAGCCCAGAAGCGCACAACGTGTACGCCGGGTAGGCCAATGGCGGTATCAAAATTTTCGGAGGTGAGTTCTTTGATCATGGATAAGTTTCCAGGCAAGAGGGATGAAAGGTTTGGCGGTGCTGCTCAATGAGCGGCTAAGCCAGACCGTTGGACTGAAATGGACGAGCAGAATTACCGAGGACCGTCATGCTGCTTAGAAGCATGGCGACGGCGGCCGCACCGGGGGTAACGCCGATATGCAAGAACAACGCAACGATTGCAACGTTGTAGATGATCGAGAAAAAGAGGTTTTGACGGATTCGCCGCATGATGTGGCGGGCCATTTGACGTGCCAGGACCACTTGGCTCATGCCGCCTCGCGTGATCACCACGCCTGAGGCCGTGACGGCGATGGCATTTGCACCAGTGACGGCCACACCGCAGCCGGCCGCAGCAAGGACCAGCGTGTCGTTGATGCCGTCGCCGACAAAAACAGTGTCATGCCCATGTTTCTGAAGGATTGCGACTTTGTCGTCCGGCTTGCTGGCTGCGTGAACGTGCTTCGGCGCAAAGCCAAGTTTTTCACCCACCCAGTTTGCCGCCATGGCGTGATCGCCCGTTACCAGCAGAGTTCGACAGCCTTCTTTACGCAGGAAGTTCAAGGACTTCAGCGAATCGGCCCGGATATTGTCTTGCAGTTCGATTTTGCCTTCCCATCGTCCGTTACGAGAAATGTGCGCTGTGGCGCTTGGTGCTGGGCCTGTTGCGGGATCAGCGGCTGCTTCCTCCTTCTCGGTGCAGCGCACGCCCTGCCGCTCCAGCCACTTGACGGCTCCGATCAGCCATGTCGCCCCATCGGGCGCGATATAACGTACGCCGGCCGGATGCCGCTCCACAAGGGGCGTCAGCGGCAGATCTTCGATTCCACGAGAACGAGCATGCTGGACGATGGCGTTGGCCACAGGATGGGCAACGCCTGTTTCCGCGTTCGCGACGACTCGTAGGAGATCGTCGGGCGCCAGGTGCTCGCTTGTCATGCGCGCCACTGTCAATTGCCCCGTCGTGAGCGTTCCCGTCTTGTCAAACGCAAATGTGCGGCCTCGCGCCAGGGCTTCGACACTGGCGGGATCCCTGAACAGGATGCCGGCGCGCGAAGCGCGAGCACTGCCTGTCGAGAATGCCAGCGGCAGGGCAAGCCCGACGGCGCAGGGGCAAGCCGCGACGAGTACCGAGAGCGAGGCTAGTAATGCGTGGTCGACGGCCATACCCATCCATAGGTGGCGCATGAGCGCAAGCAGCGATATCGCGCCAGCCACTGGAAGTAGCCATCGGGCAAATTGTTCGGCGAGTTTCGACATCGAGGACTTCGCGCCGAACAGCTCATGCATGCGCAGACCCAGTTTATCGGCATATCTTTCGCCTTGAGATTTTTCCACCCGCAGCACTAACGGGGCCTGCAGATTCACCATGCCGGCATGCAGGTACTCGCCGGCGCTGCGCTCCAGCGGCAGAGATTCTCCCGTCAGCAAAGACGTGTCTACCTGCGACGCGCCCTTTTCTATGAGCCCGTCGACAGGTATGCGTTCGCCAGCGAGCACGTAAACTAGTGAGCCCGTCTGGACCGACTCCAGCGCAACGATTTTTTTATTTCCGTCAGGCTGGATGATGCGTGCCGTTTCCGGCATGAGCTGGCGCAGGGCGTCGATCGCTACCATGCTGTGCTTGCGTGCCTGGATCTCGATCAGCCGCCCCACCAACAGGAATGTGATAAGCATCGTGGCGGCATCGACGTATACGGCGGGCGAATTTCGAGTGAGGTTCCATAGCGACAGCAATAAGGAGCCCCAGACGCCCAGCGATATGAGGGCATCCATGCCGGGAACTCCGGCTCGCACTGTTTTCCAGCCCGCCCGATAAAAATCGAGGCCACTGTATAGAACCACCGGCAGGCTGAAAATGGTTGCGGTCCAGCCTACCAGCAAGGCATCGATACCGGCCACGGCCTCGATGCCAAAGTAAAGCATCCAGGATCCCAGCATGCTCCACATGCCGAAGAAGGCGGCAACGATCAACTGCAGCCGTATCCGCGATGCTTGTTTTTCCAGGGATAGGTTCACCTCGTTGTCGTCCAGCAGCGGCGACATTTCGTAGCCTAGGCCCTGCACCCGATCAAAAAGCTTTTGAAAATCGAAGCGCGCCGGTTCCCACCGAACTAAGGCGGAGCCGGAGGTGAAATTTACGTTGCTCTCCAGCACTCCCGGCGCTTTATCGATGACGCGCTGCACCGCCATGGCGCAACTGGCGCAGAACATGCCGCGCACGGAAAAAATCATGCGTCCGGCGGGGCGCAGCGACTCTAGGTCCAATGTGTTGGCTGCGGCGGCCGTTGTCGTCGACTGCATGGCGTGATCAGTCCTCTTGTTCCGTACCCCCGCCGACGACCTTCCCGTTGACTGCCTTGCCGTAGAAGCTTTCCTCCCCATCATGGAATTCGACGCGCGCCTCTTCGAGGGTGCCGGTCTGACGGGGATCCTTGGGGCGTTCATGGCTGTCGACGAAAGCTGCAACGTCCCAAGCTTCCTGGTCGGTCAGCGAGAATGGCTTGCCCAGCGGCATGTTGGCCTTGATGAAGCCGGCGGCCGTATCGATACGCGCCATGCCCGCGCCCCAGTTGTAGGAGTTCGGGCCCCAGAGCGGGGGAAACACCACACCGCTGTCGGGATCTCGCTGGCCCTGGCCATCCGCGCCATGGCACAGGGCGCAGTTCTGCGCGTAGACTGTCTGTCCGCGCATCACGTCGTAGTCTTCTTCGGGTTTCTTGAGCTTGGGATAGCCTGAGCCAGGTAACTTTTCTCCCGTGGACGCACCATCGGCCATCCAATAGAAGTAGGTTGTCAAGTCGCGGTAGATATCGCTCCCGGCTGGTGGAGGCTGGCCCGATGGTGAGCCCTGTGCATTCATTGAGTACGTGAAACAGCCCTTGATGCGGTCCTCGATGGTACTGATTGACTTTGTCTTGCTTCGGTACGCTGGATAACGCACATAGGCGCCCCACATGGGAGCTGAATTTTCTCGGCGTCCGGCATCAAGGTGGCAATTGACGCAAGCGAGCGTATTGCCGACGTGCTCGGACACCATGGTCGACGTTTCCATGAAGATGGCGCGGCCTCGCTTGACGGCATCGCCGTAGGGACTGTCAGGAATACTGTTTTCCGATGGAGGTGAGTAATAGCCATCGGCACCGACTGGCATGCCGGCTGTGGGCGCAGCCCTGTCTGCTTGGTGTGTCTTGCGGTCGGACTCCATGGCTTCACGTGTGTAGACCTGGCTGCCGATCTGGGTAATGCCGCCTTTCTCGGAAGTGAAAGAGAACGACATCAGGCCGCTGTCATGAATCAGGTAGCCGGCGCCGAACAACAGGATGCCCAGTCCCGCGCTCCAGGCTAACCGCCGGGCGCCTGACATCCGCTTGCGTATGCCCGGCTCCGGCCGGTTAGAGGAATGGTTTTGTGTCATCTTGGCTCTCTATGCTTACTTGACAGTGTCGTCGCGGTCTCCCGGCAAGGACGCCGCATAATTGGATACCGCATACAGATCCTGGTAGGACAGTCGGCTCGCGATGTCGTCCATTAAGGATTGCGGTGAGTTGTGCCGGTGACCACCTTTCCAGGCGGCCAACTGGCCGAACAAGTATTCGGGCTGTTGCGCAGCCAGGGGCGGGAAGGAGACACCCACGCCTTGTCCCTGGTCTCCGTGGCAACTGACGCATGCAGGCACGTCCAGTTTCCAGTCACCTTTTTCGAACAGCAGGCGGCCTCTCTCCATGTCGGCATCGGAGTGCGGCAGCATCAACTGGGGGACGGGCAGGTTCGCATAGTAGGCCGTCACTTCCGCAATATCGTGAGCCGATAGTTCGCGCGCCACGTAGTGCATGGATTCGTTAATGCGCTCGTCGGAAGCGAAGTCGCGCAGCTGCTTGGCCAGGTATTCCTTTGAAAGGCCGGCAAGACGGGGGGTGTTGCCGGCACCCTCGCCCTGATCGCCATGGCAGGATGCGCAGCTCCACACGCTACCTCGGCCGGCATGGACCAGCTCGGGTGCATCCTGCGTCGCGATGGGAGTAGGCACTGCGGGCGTCACCGGCGCGACCGGGCCACTGGCGACCGTATCGGGCGAGCCGGAGTCCGTCCATGGAGCCAGGTCGCTTAGATAGATGCCGACGCCGGCCAGCGCCAAGGCGATGAGCACCGCCAGCAGGAAAATGGGAATCGGGCGGGGCGGCTCCCAAGGTTCGAATGTGGGATCGATGTCGTCGACACGGGGCGTTGTCGAGTGGTGATTAGTTTTCATGGCGTTCCTAACCCGCATGCCCGTCTGCCGCTGTTTCCGGACGGTGGTCATATCCGCGGTCCCTCTTCTGCAATTCCTCGTGGCTGGCCGGATAGGTGCGATCCAGGCTGAGCAGGTATTCGACGAGATCCAGCGCTTCTTTGCGAGCCACGACCACCCGGCCGCCCGGCGGCTGGAACTGGGCGGGCAGGCGCACCACGACGTCGTCCTGCGCAGCTTCATCCTTCACGTCGAACATATAGGGATATGAAGGCATGATGCTCCAATCGAAGATGGCGCGCGGCTGGTACAGGTGCGTCAGATGCCAATCGCGGCTTTTCAGGCGGGCGCCGACGTTGAGCAGGTCGGGGCCGGTACGCATGGTGCCCAGCAGGTGGGGCGTGTCGTAGAAATAGTCTCCCGGCGTCGAGGCGCGGCCCCAGCCGCGGGCGCCGTCGAATAGCGTTTGGCCTGTGGAGCGGGGCTGCTGGCTGTGGCAGTAGATACAACCGTTGGCGACGTACTGCTGGCGTCCGAACAACTGCTGCTCGGTGTAGGGCTGGAGCTGCGCCGGCGGCTGCGATGTGCGAAGCTGCCAGGCGGGCAGAATCACCAGCATCAGTGTGGCGAGCAGCAAGACGCCAATTGCGCCAATGAGAAGTGGCAAAAGTTTGTTCATGACGCTTTCACAGGAGCGAACGTATCGACGGAATTGGTGCTCGATTCTTTTTTCAGCAGCAGCAAGGCGAAATGTGCGGCAAAGACGAAGTGGCCCAAGGTCATCAACGTGCCGCCGATGGATCGGCCTTCAAGATAAGGAATCATCGATCGGGTGATTTCGGCAAAGCTCGATCCCGGATCCATCAACCCCATGCCTTGCAGGACGCCAGCGATGGTCAGGGAGACGAAGTAGATCGTGAATCCGACCACCACCAGCCAAAAATGCGTTTGCACCAGTTTCGGGTAGGGCCAGCGCCGGCCAACGATGTGCGGCATCATGTAATAGAGAGTGCCAAACAGCACAAGCGAAACGAAGCCATAGGCGCCCAGGTGTGCGTGCCCGACGGTGTAATGGGTGAAGTGAGTGATCGAGTTGACCGAACGTATTGCCTCGATTGAGCCCTGAAAGGAAGAGAGGGTGTACATCAGCGCGCCGATCCATACGAACCGGAGCGACATTGACTGCTTGAACGCCCACATGTTGGTGGCGACAGTGACGTGCTGGTTGATCGCAACGGCGATTACCGGGACAAACATCATGATGCTATGGACAACAGACAGCGTCACCGCCCAGGTCGGGATCGGTCCGCCCATCAGGTGGTGGATGCCGACCTGGCTGTAGAACAACGCCAGGCTCCAAAAACCGAGGAGCGAGACGTTGTATGAATACACCGGTTTGCCGATGATCTTGGGAATAATGTAGTAGGCCATGCCAACGCCCATGGGCGTCAGCCACAATCCCAGCACGTTATGGGCGAACCACCAATTCACTGTCGCCTGCTGAGCGCCCACGTGCAGGCCGGGTATGTTCGCCACCAGGAACAAGAAGGGAAACCACACCATGCCGGCTAAGAAATACCAGCCAGACACATAGATGTGACGTGATTTCCGCCGTGCAGCAGTCTCAATCGCAGGCCAGGCAAGGAAGAAACCGCCCAATGCAAGCACCAAGTCGATTTGCCATGGGAATTCCAGCCACTCAATGCCATCGGACCAGCCGTTAGCGACGGCGATGGTCCCACCCAGAACACCCAGCGTCCAAAGAAAGGCCCCAAGATAGGCCATATTGGGCCGTCGAAGGGGCGTGTGGAAGATTCGTGGCAACAGCCATAAAGCCACGCCGATGCCTGTGACCGAAAGCCAGCCATAGGCAACGATATTCAGATGTAGTGTGCGTGCACGGCCAAAAGTGATCTGTGCAACATCTGAGAGCCAATCTGGCCAGTGCAGTTTCAAAGATGCAATGACGCCGAACGTCGAGCCTATCAGTAGCCAGAGAATGCCAGCCGTGATTAGAACCAGAACTGGGCCCTTCCCGGCGTGATCGATGCCAGCTCGCAATACGTCGAACCGATGTGATTCGGCCTCGTTCTTTTTACCAAAAGAGGCGCTGTCATCGGGATGGCCGAGCTCTCCTTCCATGAAAATCGTGGAGGCTTCGGCTTTACCCACGAATATCAACTTATTGGCAACAGCCCAGACGAGAATGCCCAGCGCCACCAATGAAGCGACAAAGCTTGTCGCTAACAAAGTTCCCAGTATAGGTGTCATAGCATACGTGTCCGCTTCCAGTGGCAGCTGCGTTTGGTAGATTCGTAATCCGATGCCGCCACAGGAGGTACGCGGCAATCCAGATTAAAAGCAGCGAAATTGACGACACAATAAGTTGCCAGAATTAAGGCAGTATTAAGAGGTGAGGAACGGGTGAGCAAAGCCCGAAAGACTGTTAAGATTTTTGCTTGATAGAGAGTTCAGAGAATGTTTAGCGCCGGTACGCAAGGAGAATGAAATGCATATTTTGCTCGTCGAAGACGATCTCCTCGTCGCGAGCGGTATCGTGGCGGGATTGAGATTGCATGGTCTGACGATCGACCATGTGAGCACGGCTAACTTGGCGGATGCTGCATTGGCGACGTCATACTTTGATGTATGCATCCTTGACCTTGGGTTGCCGGACGAAGACGGAATGGTGTTACTGCGCCGCTGGCGCGAAGAAGGTCGTGATCTTCCCGTTCTCGTGTTGACGGCACGTGACGCACTCAGTCACCGTGTGGAGGGGTTACTTGGAGGGGCCGACGATTACCTGGTTAAACCTTTCGATTTGGATGAGTTGCAGGCTCGATTGCACGTACTGACGCGCCGGGTCGCAGGTCGTGTCACCGACTGCATGAATCACGGGGAACTGAAGTTCTGTTCGTCAACAGGCCGAGTATGGCTAGCCGATAAGCCGGTTACGCTGGCACGCCGTGAGCTGTCATTGCTGCGCGCGTTGTTGCAGAATCCTCAGGCCATCTTTAGCACAGAACAGCTTTGTGATAGCGTCTATGGTTACGAGCAGAACGTGGAAAGCAATGCGATCAACGTCCATATTTATCATTTGCGCCGCAAGCTTGGAAACAATATTGTCGAAACAGTGCGTGGACTCGGTTATAGGCTTGGTTCAGCCGAGAAGGTAGTGGGAACATGAGTCTGCGCTTGCGCCTTTTGCTGTATATCGGTATTTCGCTGACTGCGCTTTGGACTTTGGTGGCGACCTGGATGTTCATTGACGCCCGTCAGTCGTTAGGCCAGGCATTGGACAACCGTCTGGCGGCGTCCGCACGAATGGTTGCCGGGCTGGTTTCCCAATTTCCCGAACCTCAAGATATTGCCGCAATGGGTGATAAGCCATTGGACGTCGTCGCCCGAGATGGGGTGGCGTGCGAAGTAAGCCTCGTGCGCGGTGAAGTCGTGATTGAAACCGTGGCACGTACGGCAGGCAGCCCGGAACTGATGCATGCTGATCCAGGCTTCAGTACCTATATATACGGTAATAAGCGATGGCGTACCTATGTACTGCGGCAGGGCGACGTTCAGATCGCTACCGCCGACAGCATCGACGTCAGAGAGGCATTGGTCAAAGAGTTGATCCTTTCGGCAGGGGTGCCGTTCGTTGTCGCTTTGTTTGGCACCCTGATCGTGCTGTGGTTGGGCATTACCCGTGGACTGGCGCCCGTGGAGCGTATTCGTAGCCTTCTGGCACGGCGCCGGCCCGGCGACGATAGTCCATTGCCTGAGGTGAAGGCCCCTGTAGAGTTACAGCCGCTCCTGCATACGATCGAGCAACTTTTGGAGAGACTGCAGGACGCAATCGTGCGAGAGCGCCGATTCACCGATAGCGCGGCGCACGAATTGCGTACTCCCCTTACCGGTGTGAAAACACACATTCAAGTGGCGAAGCTTGCGTTGCAACGGCGAGATGAAAAAGCCACCATGGAAGCAGCCCTCACCAGCGCAGACCAAGGGGTACAGCAGCTGCAGAATATCCTTCAGCGTTTGCTTGATCTGGCGCGGTTAGAAGGCCATTCTGTCGCGAAGGAGGTTAGCGATCCGATTGAGGCTGCATCCATTGCAATTGAGGCATTGAAGCCAATGTACGGTGATTCTATAGGTAGGATATCGGTGCAAGGGGCTGACAACTCGCGACCGGTACGCGCCGCCCGACCACTTCTAGTTGGGGCAATTCAAAACCTAATTGATAATGCAATACGCTACGCGCCCACCGACACTCCCATTACGATTCGCTTGGAGCCGCAAAGCAATGGCACCATGCACATTAGTGTGCTGGACGAAGGCGCTGGCCTGAATGCGCAAGAGCGGGCTCAAGCAGTTAATCGGTTTTGGCGTGGAGACCCAAAAATACCCGGCTACGGACTAGGCCTATCTATTGTGAACGCGATTGCACGTCGACATGCGGGCGCATTTGAGCTTCTGGAACGGGATGGCGGCGGGCTGGAAGCACGACTTACGCTTCCAGTAGCGGGCGATACTACGCTTTCTTGAGTTTTCTGCGAAGCCTTAAGCTTCCCTTAATCCTGCAGGTGCATGATTCACCTAAGTTTACCTGCAGGAGTTCAGCTTGTCTGTCTATCGGATTGCCCGTGCGGCTCTCGTACTGTTTTGTTTTGCCGTTGGAAGTGCCTGGGCAGGCAATGGTCTGTTTTCGTCGGCCACGGAGCCCGAATTTCTTGAAGCCTCAGACGTATTCAAGGTAGAGGAGGTGAGGCAGCAAGGCGGAGAGTATATAGTCGAAGGGCAGATTGCCGACGGCTATTATGTCTACCGCCACTCGTTGAAGCTGGTCGACGACAACGAGAATGCTGTTGATCTGGCTCTTCCCTCTGGAACGCCCCGGCATGACGAGTTTTTTGGCGATACCGTCATCTACACCGGCGATACGGCCCGTCTGCGCTTCCCGGCGGCTGTAACCGGCCCACTGACACTGCATTGGCAAGGCTGTGCAGAAGACGGTATCTGCTATCCACCGCAAACCATACAGATCAGCGCGGCAGCATTAACCGCGGCGGTTGACGGACAGGCAATCGAACAACCGCCTGAGCCCGCTTCAACTGAGCTGGCCCTGGAGAGCAGGCCTGGTTCGGCCAGCATACCTTCGAGCGCCCGTGTCGGCGAGGATCAGGCGGCGGCTCAGCGGCTTGCGACGCTGGGGCCTGTCGCGGGTACGCTGCTGTTTTTTGGATTCGGCCTGCTGCTGGCTTTTACGCCTTGCACTTTACCGATGATTCCCATCGTCTCTACCATGGTGGTTGGCAGCCAGGCCAAGCCGCGGCGAGCTTTCATCCTGTCATCATCATACGTCCTGGCGATGGCCGGCACATACGCCGCCGTGGGAGTGGCAGCCGGACTGGCGGGCGCCAACTTGCAAGCCACACTGCAATCGCCGTGGCTGCTCGGCGCCTTCGCCGCGCTGTTTCTCATTCTGGCTAGCTCGTTATTCGGCCTGTTCGAGCTGCGCTTGCCGTCCGCCCTGATGAATCGCATCCAGGCAGCAGGGCCGGCACGCTCAGGCGGTAGTGTCACCGGGGCGGCTGTGCTGGGCTTGCTGTCGGCCCTTTTGGTCGGTCCGTGCATGACCGCACCCTTGGCGGGCGCACTGCTGTACATAGGTCAGACAGGCAGTGCGGTCCAAGGCGGGCTGGCTCTGTTTGCGCTCGGCCTGGGCATGGGCCTGCCGCTATTGGCCATTGCGGTGTTTGGAGCCCGTGTACTGCCTAAGCCTGGTGCGTGGATGGATCGGGTACGCGTCGCCTTTGGCTACATCATGGTTGCAATGGCGGTGATGATGCTGACGCGTTTCCTGACCGGCACGATGAGCCTGTTACTCTGGGGCGGCTGGATATTATTGGTGGCGGTAGGGCTCGTCGCCTGGGCGCAAGCCGTGGCGGCCAGGCAGCGGCTGGCGTGGGCCTTGCGTTCGGCGGCGGCATTCACAGGCCTGTGGTCCGTCTTGATGCTCGTGGGTGCCGCTTCAGGGGGCGACGCCATCTTGCAGCCTCTGGCGCATTTGCGTGGCGCGCCCGCTGCGGTTGAGGCATCCGCCCAGGTCAGCTATGTCCAGGCGAAATCAGTGGCCGATGTAGATGCTCGCCTTTCGGAAGGCGCCGCGCGCGGTCAGTGGACCTTGATTGATTTCTACGCCGACTGGTGCGTCAGCTGCCATGTAATCGAGCGCAATGTATTCGGCGATCCCGCGGTCGCGGCGCAGCTGGCCCGTATGCAGGTCGTACGACCCGACGTGACGCGTAACGATGCCACGGATAAGGAGCTGCTCAAACACTGGGGCGTCATGGGACCGCCCACGCTCATACTCGTGGGACCGGATGGTACGGAGCGGCGGGATCTGCGCGTGGTGGGTGAGATCGGTGCGCGCGAGTTCCAGGACCGACTGGACGCGGCGGGGGTGTCATGAGCGGCATTGGTCCATTTCCTATACACGTCGTCACTGTTATCGCCGCTGTGCTGCTGGCCTGGCTGACAGCGCGAATCGTCGGTCGACGGGTGCCCGACGCGCCTTACAAAGCCGCCGGATCAATGATTCTTGACGCCGTGGTTTGGGGGCTCTTGACTGCACGCTTGGCATACATTGCGCAGTGGTGGGAGGAGTACTCGGCCGCACCCAGATCCATGATCGCCATCGGCGATGGTGGATTTGTCTGGTGGGTCGGCGTGTTGGTGGTCGTTGCTTACATCTGGCAGCGAACCCGGTCCGCTCAGATCTTGCGCGTCCCCGTGCTGGCGGGCGTCATGGTCGGCGTCGTCGCATGGGCCCTCGCGGGCGGGGTGCTCGCTTTATTGCTGCGCTCCGCGCCGCCTTTGCCGGACCTGCAGCTGGCGACGCTGGACGAACACCCGGTTTCACTGAGCGAGTATGCGGGGCGCCCCATCGTACTCAATCTTTGGGCGAGTTGGTGCCCGCCATGCCGACGCGAGATGCCGGTGTTTGAGCAGGCTCAGACCGATTTTCCGGATGTGGCCTTCGTGTTGGTTAACCAAGGGGAAAGCGCGCAGCAGGCGCAGGCTTTTCTTGAAAGCGAGGGTTTGAGTTTGACGGATGTTTTACTTGACCCCGCTTCCGAAGCCATGCGCACAATGAACTCGCGCGGCTTGCCCACCACCTTGTTTTTCGATGCGCAAGGGCGCCAAGTGGACATGCATTTGGGCGAGATCACCATGCCCAGTCTCAAGGACAAGATGCTGCGTCGTTTCGACCTATCTTCCGGCTCGGGGGCCGAAAAATGATAACCAAGCTTACACCGGCTTTACGCCTACCCATTCTTATTGTCGTCACCCTCGTGCTGATGGCGGGCTGCAATCAGACAGACAACGCAGAAAACTCCTCAACAGCACGGGGATTGGAAGCCGACAAGCTGGCGCAGCAGGCCGCGCTGCGTTTGCCGGACTTGCAGCTAATGACGCTGGAGGAGCGTCCCGCCCACTTGAGTTCGTATGTGGGGGTGCCGGTCGTGCTCAATCTTTGGGCGACTTGGTGCCCACCATGCCGGCGCGAGATGCCGGTGCTCGAGCAGGCCCAGACGGCATTTCCCGACATTGCCTTCGTCTTGATCAATCAGGGGGAAAGCGCGCAACAGGCTAAAGCGTTTCTTCATAGCGAAGGTCTGAATTTGAAGGATGTTCTGCTCGATCCACCGTCCAAGGCGATGCAGGAAATGCGAACGGGAGGCTTGCCTACTACCTTCTTTTTCGATGCACAAGGGCGCATGGTGGACTTGCATTTAGGCGAGATCACGATGAGCGATCTCAAAGACAAGATATCACGCCATTTTTGACCATTCATCGAACCCAGTACGGATAAGGAACGACTATGTTTGCACAGCGTGTGCTTTTCGCTTTCATGACTGCGGCGCCTCTCATTCTGATGCCCAGCGGAGGCCAGGCCCAGGTCACGGATAAACCGCCGGTTATCGACGCGTTGGAAGACCAAGGTGTCATCTTCAAGCAGGAGTTCGAGGCCGGTAAAGGCGTACGCGCCTTCGCCGGTGTCCTGGGCGACAGCCCCATCGCGGTCTACGTTCTGGCCGATGGCAATGCCGTTGCGGGCACGCGCCTGAATGCCAAGGGCGAGCCGATTGACCAAGCGACACTGCAGAGCTTGGTTGCCAAGCCAATCAGCGACCAGGCGTGGGCGCAGCTGGAGTCGGCCACGTGGGTGCTGGATGGCAAGGCAGACGCGCCGCGTATCGTCTATGCCTTCACCGATGCAAATTGTCCCTATTGCCATTTGTTCTGGGAGGCCGCGCGTCCGTGGGTTGATGCCGGAAAGGTCCAGTTGCGCCACCTGTTAGTCGGCGTCATCAAAGAGGACAGCCCGGCCAAAGCGGCGGCGATTCTTGGCGCAGCCGACCCTTCGGCTGCGTTGCGCGAGAATGAAGTCAAGTTCGATCAGGGCGGCATTACGCCCGCCAAGAGCGTACCGGACGATGTACAGCGGACGCTCGAAGATAATCAA
Organism: Alcaligenes sp. NLF5-7; assembly: GCF_024266725.1. Taxonomy (NCBI): domain Bacteria; kingdom Pseudomonadati; phylum Pseudomonadota; class Betaproteobacteria; order Burkholderiales; family Alcaligenaceae; genus Alcaligenes; species Alcaligenes sp. NLF5-7. The sequence goes on along the minus strand of NZ_CP100755.1, from coordinate 524,719 downwards.
ATGCTCATGCTTTCGATGGGATTTCGAGGCACACCTGGCATCATCGTTCAGGACGACAAGGGGTTGATCCAGAAGTACAACGGCATGCCGCAACAGGGCGCGTTGACCGAAGTGTTAGGTCCGCGCTGATGGATCATCTGAGTACAGACGTACGGAATTATGTGTCAGGCAGAGGGCATGATGCTTAGTGGCGGGCTGCTTGGGCTTGTAATCGGCGCTGTCTTAGGACTCACTGGGGCTGGAGGCGGTATTTTTGCCGTCCCGGCACTGGTGTTTGGCCTGGGTATGGATATGCGTGCGGCTGCTCCTATGGCACTCATGGCCGTTGGCTCCGCAGCAATGCTTGGCGCATTGCAAGGGCTGCGCCAAGGCCTTGTCCGATACAAAGCCGCGATCGTCTTGGCGACAGCGGGTGCCATTACTGCGCCACTCGGCATCAGGCTGGCTCACTGGCTTCCTTCCCGGTGGCTGAGCTTGATCTTTGTCGCCGTCATGCTTGTGGTCGCCTACCGCATGTTCATGTCTTCACGCGGTGCTCAAAACGATGGCGAGTTGCCCATGGTGCAATCTGGGGTTTGCAAAGTATCCAAGGAGACCGGACGCTTCATCTGGAACCCACGCACCGTCACAACGCTGGGTGGTATCGGAGTGGTCTCGGGTCTTTTTACCGGCATGTTGGGCGTCGGCGGTGGATTCATCATCGTCCCCGCGCTGGGGTACTTCAGCGAACTTCGCATGCACAGTATCGTCGCAACATCTCTGCTGGTGATTGCACTGCTATCTGTAGTCACCGTCTTCATTGCGTCGGAACAAGGTCTTTTACTTACTGCTGGGACCTGGGCATTCTCGGCCGCCACACTCGCAGGCATGGCGAGCGCTCGTTTGCTGGTGCCGAAGATTTCCTCAACGGTATTGCAACGAGTTTTTGCGATCGCCTGCGTTGTGGTGGCGGCCATGATGCTCATGCGCAATATCGGATAGCCGTTCGTAGACTGGTGTGCTGTTGCGAACGTGCTTCAGCGCCCATTTCTTTAATTATGGATAAAGGGAGTTCAATGCCCAACCGGAAAATTGATGTCGCCATTATTGGCGCAGGCACTGCGGGAATCACAGCATTCCATGCGATAAAAGCTGCAGGCAAGCAAGTGGCTCTCATTGATCGAGGGCCACTGGGCACGACGTGTGCCCGCGTCGGATGTATGCCGTCGAAAGCTGCGTTGCATGCGGGTATGCGCTGGAAGACCGTAAAGCAATTGCCAGATGGAGCTGTCCTCTTCCCGCGGGGACGACAGGCTTTGTGGAAACATGCTCGCGAGACACGGGACATGTTGGCGAACGGAGCAGCAGAGCGTACGCGCAATGCGGCAAAGGATAGCTTGATTTTGGCCGAAGCAAGCTTCATTGAACCCGGCGTTTTGCAGGTAGGATCGGAGCGTCTCGAAGCCGATGCCTTTATTGTCGCTACCGGTTCTAGCCCCGTTGTGCCGAAAGCACTTGAAGGTGTAGCGACTAGAATCCTGACAACCGATACGCTTTTCGACCAGGATTCACTGCCGAAACGATTGGGAATTCTTGGCATGGGAGCGGTTGGACTTGAGCTGGGTTTGGCGCTCGCTCGTCTAGACGTAGAAGTAATAGGAGCCGATCAGCGCCATACTATCGGTGGCATTCAAGATCCCATGGTCCAGGAGCGGGCCATTTCAGCATTCATAAGCGAGCTGCCGATGTGGCTGGGAGACTCGGTGGAAATCCACCTGGCGGGCGAAGGGGTACTCATGCGTACGAGTGAGCATAGTGCCGTTGTGGACCGCCTTCTGGTCGTCACAGGACGGGCTCCCAATACTGCTGCACTGAATCTGTCGGTTGCGGGAATTTCGCTGGATGATCAAGGTAGGCCATCTATTGACCCCGTTACCATGCAGGCCTCAGATGTGCCGATTTTCTTTGCCGGCGACGTGCAACCCGACCGAGCTTTGATGCACGAGGCAGCGGATGAAGGACTAATGGCGGCGCAGGCCGCATTGTCCTACTTGCGCGATGAGCAGCGGCCAAGTACTTCACGCCGAGTGCCGATGTCGATCTTGTTTACGGACCCGGATGTTTGCACTGTAGGGGTGTCCTACGATGCCGCGATGCAGCAGGGCGCGATCATAGGGTTGGCCGAAGGCAGTGGCAATGGTCGCTCCAAGATACTGGGTGCACAAGATAACCTGCTGCGAGTTTATGCCGAGCCGGATACGGGCATTTTGCTTGGCGCCAGCATGCTGCTGACTCGAGGTGAGCATATAGCGCACCTGCTCGCATGGGCGATTCAGGCGAAGCAAACCATCAATGATCTATTGACCATGCCGTACTACCATCCCTCCATCGAGGAGATGTTGCAGAGTGCATTGAAGTCGGCGTCCCAGCAAATCAGTGCTTGAAGTCATCTCTCTATAGGAGCCGACTATGACTTTCCATGTCCGTTCAATTCTTATCTTTGTTCTTGGGTTGTCGAGCTTAATGGTTGCGGTGCAGGCCCCGGCAGCTACTCCCACTGAGGGATGGAAAGTGATAGATACCAGCCAAAGCTATTCGGAGTTACTAAGCCATCTAAAAGAGGCTGTTTCCGAGAGTGACCTGCAAGTGGTATTTGACGTCGGCCCCACAGAGGCTGCAGCAAAGCGAGGTATCGACATTCCAGGAAACCGAGTGATTGGTGTGTTCAATAACGAATTTGCCGTTGATATTCTGAACTTGAGCGTGTCGGCGATGATCGAAGCGCCAATTCGGTTCTATGTGACCGAAAGCGAACATGGCCAAGCTACGCTTTCATGGATTCAGCCTAGTCATATATACGCTCCATATATTGATTCTGCTGACAACGTAAACAGCGCAGAGAAGCTTCGTGAAAAGTCAAAGGAGCTTGATCTTCTCTTTTCGGGGATTGCAATAAGTGCCACGCAAAAGAAATAGAAGAAACGTGCTCGCATGGGTGGCTATGGCTATCAGCTTGGATAGCAAACTTGGATTCTCATTACGAGTAACACGATGCTTTAGCTTTTGCATTCCATATATAGCGTGGCCTTCGAGCCTCCACTTGCTTGATTTACCTTCCTAATTACGATGACCAGTATGCAACAAGATAATGAACTGAAAGTTGTGTTTCACGCACCGACGCCCGAGGCGCTTCAGCGGGCGCGTAACAACGCGATGAACTTGAGACGGGAGGACCCTGGAGCAGATGTGTGTATCGTCATTAATGCTGAGGCGGTTGCCGGAGCCTTGGATGAGGCGCATCCAGATGCGGATGAGTTCACATGGGTGTGTCCGAATACTCTTGCTCGAATCAATAGGGAGAATCGACAGCCGCTTCGCTTACTGGATAGAGCCGCAGTCCTTGAGCTTGTTCGCCTACAACAAAGCGGTTGGGCATACATTCGGTCGTAATAGCTTGTCCATCTGGCATAGCGTGTTCCCAAGCATAAAGTCAGCCTCTTTCCCGGTCGGGTATTTGCGTTCCGCTACGGTGTTGACCCTGTCTGGTGGCGTACACGCAATGACGTTCGCGACAGGCCCGCTGCCTTCCTGGTCGTTGGCGATTGTACAGATCGCATCTTTGGCGGTGCTTGTGCGTGTCGTTGGCGATGCCAAGTCGCTTAAACAAGCTGCCATACGAGGTTGGTGGTTCGGCGCGGTGAGCTTCGGAGTCGGTTTGTACTGGCTCTTTATTAGCATGAATCACTATGGAGGTCTTTCCGCTACGCTGGCTGCTGCTGGTGTAATTGCGTTATCGGCCTTTCTGGCTTTATTTACCGGTATAGCATGTGCAATTTTTTCTTGGCTGCGGCCACCGTCTTTACGCACAGCGCCCCTAATGGGTGCTTTGGCTTGGTCGGGAGCATGGGCAAGTATGGAGTGGCTGCGCGCTGTGGCCTTTTCCGGGTTCCCATGGCTGAATATCGGCTACGCTCATGTTGATAGCCCGCTGGCAGGATGGGCGACAGTCCTGGGCGTGCATGGTACCGCGCTGTCAGCTGCGTTCGTAGCGGCTGCACTGGCCGCTCTTTGTTCGTCTCCTACTTCTTTGCGCCGGCCTGCCATTTTCACGCTGTCTGCGCTGGTAGTCGTCGTCGGCGTGGGCGAGCTTTTGACTCATGTCGAATGGGCTTCGGCCGAAGGTAAGCCATTGAATATTCGGCTAGTTCAAGGAAATATTAAGCAGTCTCAGAAGTTTGATCCGGCATTGCTTGAACTGGGCATTGCCAGGCACTTGCAGCTTGCGACGAAACCGCCTCTTCCTGACGAACCAGTTCCCGATCTAATCGTGCTGCCTGAGACCGTACTACCAGTATTCCAGGACCAGCTCGAAGCCCATGTCTGGAAAGCGTGGCGCGACGTTGCCGAGCGCCAGCACAGTACGATTGCTATGGGGGCGCCTCTTCGAATCGCACAACCGAGCGGAGAGTTTCGGTATACCAATAGTGCAATCGGTTTTGACGCTAGTACGCCGGTGCAGCAGTTGATAGAAGGCACGATGCCGCAGCGTTATGATAAGCGCCACTTAGTGCCATGGGGCGAATATGTGCCACCGGGCTTTGAGTGGTTCGTGCAGATGCTCGACATGCCCATGGGCGAGTTCGACCGTGGTCCCATCCGACAGACTCCGTTCACGGTAGGCGAGCAGCAACTGGCTTTCAACATTTGCTATGAGGACGTGTTCGGGCCGGAAATTCTACCGGCGTTACTCACAAGCTCCGGCAGCGACGAAGGCGCGAGCGTTATCGTCAACATAAGCAATCTCGGCTGGTTCGGTGATACGTGGGCACTTCGCCAGCATCTACAAATTGGCCGGTTGCGCAGCATTGAGACTGCTCGACCTATGGTTACTTCCACCAACACCGGCATTACGGCAGCTATTGATCCGCATGGCCGTGTTCTAGCCGCATTGCCCCCGCACCGCTCTGGTGTGCTGCCGGTCACTGTGCAAGGTATGACGGGCCTGACTCCGTATACCCGCTTCGGCGATATCCCCGCGCTGATATTGGTGGCGGTCTTTCTGACGATTGCTGCCCGATGTCGTTATAGCCGTCGCTTGTCGAACAGGAGGCACTCGAACGCGCCGGAGTCCTGCTACAGAAGTAATGGAGGCATTTGAGAGTCGGGACATCGATATTGGGGAAAACGCCTTTAACGGACTACGACACTTGCTAAGTGCTCGTGGGATCTGGTCAAGCTAATTAATGGAGAGTACGGTGGAACTGCGTCATCTGCGTTGCTTTCTAGCGGTTGCTGAAGAGCTCCATTTTGCCCGCGCCGCGGAGCGGCTCCACATCGAGCAGTCACCCCTGTCGCGTGCTATCAAAGAGCTAGAAGATGAGTTGGGTGTGGTGTTATTCGCTCGAACTACACGAAGCACTCGGCTAACCCGAGCGGGGCTACTGTTCTTGGAGCATGCACAACGAGTCTTCGTCTCCTTAGAGCAAGCCAGAGACAGTGTCAAAGCGGCGGCCAATGGCTTCTACGGTCAATTGCGCTTCGCGTTGTCCGATAGCATTACTCCATCACGCTTACCGGCCTTGTTAGCGCTCTGCCGCCAGGAGGAACCTCAGATTGAGATCCGCCTATTCGAGGTGCCTGTGTCGCAGCAGCTCAAAGGGCTGCAAGAAGACTTGTACGATGTGGGGCTTGCACAATCCAATGAGGTTGGGGACGGCATAGTTGCCGAGCCGGTATGGAGCGACCCGCTGATGGTAGCCGTGCCGGCGAGACATCCGTTGCTGAGTTATAAGCGAATTCCTCTGAGTGAAGTCTTACGGTATCCACTTGTGCTGTGTGATCCTTTGGCGTGTGAAGGGTTCTCTCGTCAAATAGACCGGGTGTTGCGGCAGGCCGAAGTAGAGCCTCTAATCGCAGAGCGAGTTGCATCTTACGACCTGATGATGGCATTGGTGTCGGCGGGTTTTGCACTCAGCCTAGCTAGCGCCCCACATATTGCAGCAAGTCGGGAGCCAGGTATAGTGGCACGGCCGCTTGCGGGCCGCTCGCCGGTGTTAATGACGTATCTGCTGCGTCGGGATGACGAAGTTTCTGATGAGTTGGCCCGCTTTATCAAGCGCGTGCAGGCTATTGACATACTCCGTCAGCTCAAGCCGATGTAATCTGAGGTCGACTCTAAGGAGCAAATAGAGCCATGAAACGAGTCATCTTTATTTTTCTGGTAATCATACTGAGCGGTTGCGGCCAGTCAGAAACGACTGAACAGAAGCCGGATGTCCCGACCGTAGAAGAGTTGGCTGCCGATCCTACGATGTTAAAAGAGCTACGCGGGCAGTGCAAGACGGATCGTACCAATATGGAAGATCTACTGTGTGACCGGGTGGCCCAAGCAACGCGCCAGCGCTTTTACGGGGACGGCACCGTACCTTACTCCCCACCGGATACGCCACCTAAGTTCTGAGTCGTCGGCATTTCCCTACGAACCCCATTTTTCTTTATCAACACGCCGTAACGCGCCCGCGCCTGCGGCGTTTTCTTTGTATTCGCCCCTCCATGAATTGATGCTTTTTTTATCAGCATTGTCCCGATAACAGTCTTTGACCAGCACTGATCTGGCACCGATCCTCATAGGCAGGCACATTCGTGTGCCGCTGTTGAGCGAGAAAGTCAGGCAAGAAAGTCGGAGGCTGGGTCATGCAAGGGACGAACGTACTGTTCGGGCAGATCGCCGTCGTATTCGGCATCGTGATCGCCGGAGTGTGGAGCGCCACACAATGGACAGCTGCCGCCCTGGGTTATCAGCTACGCCTGGGCTCGCCGTGGTTTGATTTCTACGGTACGCCGATCTATCACCCCTGGCGCCTGTTCGAGTGGTGGTTCTTCTTCGACGCCTACGCGTCGGAGGTCTTCAATACCGGCGGTGTGATCGCAGGCGGCAGCGGCCTGGTTGCCGTGGTGGTCGCCATCGGCATGTCGATCTGGCGTTCGCGCCAGGCGCGGCTGGTCACCACCTACGGTTCGGCACGCTGGGCCGAGACTCGCGACATCCGCGAAGCCAGATTGACCCAACCTGTCGGCGTCTTCCTGGGTCAGCATGAGGGGCAGTATCTGCGTCACGAAGGGCCGGAGCATGTGCTGGCCTTTGCACCCACGCGTTCGGGCAAAGGCGTGGGCCTGGTAGTGCCTACCTTACTGTCCTGGCCGGCGTCGACCGTCATTCACGACATCAAGGGCGAGAACTGGCAGATCACCGCCGGCTGGCGTGCGCGCTTCTCGCACTGCTTGCTGTTCAACCCCACAGATAGCCAATCCGCAGGCTACAACCCGCTGCTGGAAGTCCGGCGCGGCGCGCATGAAGTGCGCGATGTGCAGAACATCGCCGACATTCTGGTTGACCCCGAAGGTGCATTGGAGCGTCGCAACCATTGGGAAAAGACCAGTCACGCGTTGTTGGTGGGCGCCATCCTGCATGTGCTCTATGCCGGTGAAGACAAGACGCTGCGCGGCGTTGCCAATTTTCTCAGTGACCCAGCGTGTCCGTTCGAGCTGACCTTGCACCGGATGATGACGACCCCGCACCTGGGCCCGGAGGGGGGGGAAGGCAGACCGCATCCTGTGGTGGCCTCCGCCGCCCGTGAGGTGCTCAACAAATCGGATAACGAGCGTTCGGGTGTGCTGTCCACCGCCATGTCGTTCCTTGGCCTGTACCGCGACCCGACGGTAGCCGAAGTCACCTCGCGCTGCGATTGGCGCATCGCCGACCTGATTGCCTCTGCCCATCCGGTATCACTGTATCTGGTGGTGCCGCCCTCGGACATTTCACGAACCAAGCCGTTGATCCGCCTGATTCTCAATCAGATCGGACGCCGGTTGACGGAGTCGCTCGACGGCTCCGACGGCATCGAACGTCGCCACAAGCTACTGCTGATGCTCGATGAGTTTCCGGCGCTGGGCCGCCTGGACTTCTTCGAGACGGCGCTGGCCTTCATGGCGGGCTACGGCATTCGCAGTTTTTTGATCTCGCAGTCGTTGAATCAAATCGACAAAGCCTACGGCCAGAACCATTCGATTCTGGATAACTGCCATGTGCGCGTGACGTTTGCCACCAACGACGAACGCACCGCCAAGCGGATTTCCGAAACCCTGGGCACCGCTACCGAACTACGCGCCCAGCGCAACTATGCGGGACATCGGCTTGCGCCCTGGCTGGGACACCTTATGGTGTCGCGCCAGGAAACAGCGCGGCCACTCTTGACTCCTGGCGAAGTCATGCAGCTTCCGCCGGACGAGGCCGTGGTGATGGTCTCCAGCGTGGCGCCGATCAAAGCCAAGAAGCTGCGCTACTACCGGGATGCCAACTTCAAACACCGCCTGTTGCCGCCGCCCGTGCTCGCCGCCGGTCGCTATGCGGACGCGCCGCCAGCCCGTTCCGATGATTGGAGTGGTCTGTCGATTCCGGCTGTTCCCGTTGCGCCCGCCTCGGCGGGTGGCGATGGCATGGCGGGCGTGGCCGATGACGGCGGCCCGCGCCATCGGCCCGAGCTAGACGAAGCCGCCACCTACAGCCCGCAGCCAGAGTACCCCGCCAGCGACCTGGCGCTGCTCGATGACGACGATCTGGCGCCTGTTCTTCCCAGCCAGCTTGATCCGGCCATGCAGCGCGTGGCGCGGCTGGCTGTCCTCGACCCTGATGACGGAATCCAGTTATGAGCCGATATCGCCTGAATCTCTTCATCCACCCTGAACACGCCAAGCGCCTGGACGAGCTGGCCGCCAAGAAAGGGGTGTCCAAATCGTCCATCGTCGCCGCCGCCTTGGCTTCGTGGCTCTCGCCCGATGCCGGCGACCAGCGCGAAGCGGCGATGGCCAAGCGCCTGGATCGCCTGTCACGCCAGTTCGAGCGCTTGGAGCGTGACCAGAATATCCAGATCGAGACGCTGGCGCTGTTCGTGCGCTATTACCTGACGGTGAGTACGCCGGTACCTGAAGCCCATCAGGATGCCGCCCGCGCCCAGGGCAAGGCGCGCTTTGAGCAATTCATCGAACAGCTTGGCCGCCACCTGCTGCGCGGTCGCAGCCTGGTGCGCGACGTGGTGGAGGAACTGCATCCCGAGCCGATACGGATGGACGACGCGCCAGTGCATTTCGAAGCACAGGAGCGTGTCTCATGAGTGCTGTCCCGCAGTCTTCTTTGTCCACTTCGCTGGATCGCCGTATCCAGATGCTGCGCACGGCGATGGGGCCGGTGATCGCCGCCGCACTGGAAGACCCGGACGTTGTGGAAATCATGCTCAACCCCGACCGCAGCCTGTGGGTGGATCGGCTCTCGTCGGGGCGTACCCCCTTGGGCGTCGAACTGTCCGAAGCCGATGGTGAACGCATCATTCGTCTGGTTGCCGCCCACGTCGGTGCGGAAGTGCATCGCGGCCAGCCGCTCTTGAGCGCTGAACTGCCCGAAACAGGCGAGCGCTTCGAGGGCATCTTGCCGCCCGCCGCACCTGGCCCGGCTTTTGCGCTACGCAAGCGGGCAGTGAGCATCCTTAGCCTGGATCGCTATGTGGCCGACGGCATCCTCACTGCCGAACAAGCCGAGTTTCTGCGGCGTGCGGTACGTGAGCGCCAGAACATCCTGATTGCCGGCGGCACCAGTACCGGCAAGACGACGCTGGCCAATGCCTTGCTGGCCGAGATCGCCGCCACAGGTGACCGCGTACTGGTGCTGGAAGACACCATCGAACTGCAATGTGCCGCCCGTGACCACGTGCCGCTGCGTACCCGTGCCGGGGTCGTGTCGATGCAGGAGCTGGTGCGCGCCACCATGCGCCTGCGCCCCGACCGCGTGGTGGTCGGCGAGGTGCGCGGCGGCGAAGCCCTGGATCTCATCAAGGTCTGGGGCACCGGCCACCCCGGTGGCATCGCCACCATTCACGCGGGCTCCGCCTTGGGCGCGCTGCTGCGCCTGGAGCAACTGATTCTCGAAGTCGCGGTGAACCCGCCTCGGGCGCTGATTGCCGAGGCGGTCAACGTCGTGATTCACATCGCCGGACGGGGCCGCAAGCGCCGCGTGGACAGTATTGCCCGCGTCATCGGTTTCGATGCGGCGGGCTATCGCCTGGGGGATGCGCTGGAGACGCCGCTTTCTGCACCGTCACCTATTTCCGATGCCGCACCCGCTGCGGCGATCTTCCCATCCCCTGATTCCGTTGGAGAACTGCCATGACGCCTGCTGATGTATTTCGTATTTCCGTGATTCCGCTTTCTACTATGAACCGCCTGCGTCTGCTTGTCCGGCCTGCCGCGCAAGGGTTGCTGCTGGCCATGATGTTGATGCTCCTGGCCGGCGCAGCACACGCCGCTGGTTCCTCCATGCCCTGGGAAGGGCCGCTGCAATCCATTCTGGAGTCCATTCAAGGGCCGGTGGCGCGCATTGTGGCGGTCATCATCATTATCGCCACGGGGCTGGCGCTCGCCTTTGGTGACACCAGCGGAGGCTTTCGCAAACTGATTCAAATTGTCTTTGGTCTGTCCATCGCGTTCGCCGCATCTTCGTTCTTCCTGTCGTTCTTTTCGTTCTCGGGCGGGGCCGTCGTATGAGTGTCGACACCAAAGGCGCATCGAGCTTCGCGTCCGGCTTTGAAATTCCGCTGCATCGCTCGCTGACCGAACCCATCCTGCTGGGCGGCGCACCGCGCACCGTGGCCATTGCCAACGGCACGCTGGCGGCTGCCGTGGGGCTGGGTCTGCAATTGTGGATACCGGGCGTCGTGCTGTGGATCGTCGGCCACTCTCTGGCGGTCTGGGGCGCGCGGCTGGACCCGCAGTTCATGCAGGTGTTCGCGCGCCACATTAAGCACAAATCGTTGCTGGACGTATAAGAGGATACCGTCATGCTGAACCTTGCCGAATATCGCCAGCGTCCCGCCTTGCTGGCAGACTGGCTGCCCTGGGCCGGATTGGTTGCGCCGGGCATCGTGCTGAATAAGGATGGTTCCTTTCAGCGCACGACTCGTTTTCGCGGACCTGATCTGGATAGCGCGACCCAAAGCGAGCTGATCGCCACGACGGCGCGCTTGAACAATGCACTACGGCGCCTGGGGTCGGGCTGGGCGCTTTTCATTGAGGCCGAGCGCCGCCCGGCGGCGGGCTACCCCCATTCGGACTTTCCTGAAGCCCTGTCCTGGCTGGTCGATCAGGAGCGCCGCGCCGCCTTCGAAGAGGCTGGGAATCACTTCGAGAGTGCCTATTACTTGACGTTCGTGTTCCTCCCACCCGAGGAGTCTCGCGCCCGCGCAGCGGGGCTGCTCTATGAGAACCGTCCCGCCGAAGGCGTGGACTGGCGTGAGCGGCTGGCCGCATTCGTAGCGGAAACGGATCGCGTCTTTGATCTACTTGATAGCGTGATGCCAGAAATCGGCTGGCTGGATGACAGCCAGACGCTCGCGTACCTGCATTCCACCATCTCGACACGGCGTTACGGCATCGGTGTGCCGGAAGTGCCGTTCCATCTGGATGCGCTGCTGAGCGATTGCGCACTGGTGGGTGGGCTGGCACCGACACTGGGCGACGCACATCTGCGCGTGGTATCGGTGCGGGGCTTCCCGACGTCCACCTGGCCGGGCATTTTGGATGACCTTAACCGGCTTGGTTTTGCCTATCGCTGGAGTACGCGCTTCATCTGTATGGACAAAGCCGAGGCGGAAAAGGAGCTGCGCCGCCTACGTCGTCAGTGGTTCGCCAAGCGCAAAAATGTCGTGGCGCTGCTGCGGGAAACGATTTTCCAGCAGGAGTCGCCTCTGGTCGATACCGATGCCAGCAACAAGGCCGCCGATGCAGATGCTGCCTTGCAGGAGTTGGGCAGTGATCAAGTCGCCTTTGGCTACGTCACCACTACCGTGACGATGCTGGATGCCGAACCCGCTGCGGCCGATGAAAAGCTGCGCATGATTGAACGCGTCATCCAGGGCCGGGGTTTTGTGACGATTCCTGAGACGCTGAATGCTGTGGATGCCTGGCTCTCGTCCATCCCCGGCAACGCCTACGCAAATGTACGGCAACCGATTGTGTCTACATTGAATCTGGCGCACATGATGCCGGTATCAGCAGTGTGGGCTGGACCGGAGAAAAACAACCATCTGGACGGCCCCCCGCTGATTATCACGCGCACCGAAGGCGCCACACCATTCCGGCTGGTGACGCATATCGGCGACGTGGGCCACACCCTGGTCGCAGGACCGACCGGCATGGGCAAGTCGGTGCTGCTGGCCGTCCTGGCCAAGCAGTTTCGCCGCTATCGCGGTTCACGTATTTTCGCCTTCGACATGGGCCGTTCAATGCGCGCCACCATCTTGGGCCTGGGCGGGGAGCACTATGACCTTGGCAATGATGGTGAGATTGCCTTTCAGCCGTTGGCGCGCATTGACCACGACGGCTACCGCACTTGGGCCGCAGAATGGATCGAAGGTCGCTTGCTGCACGAAGGCATGGCCGTCAGCCCCGACGATAAAGTCGCCATCTGGTCGGCGCTGGGGAGCCTCGCAGGTGCGCCGGTGGAGCAGCGCACGTTGACGGGTTTTTCCGTGCTGCTGCAATCGAACACATTGCGCCAAGCGCTTGCGCCCTATGTCCTGGGCGGCTCACACGGCAAGCTGCTGGATGCCGACCATGACCGGCTGGGCATGGCCGACGTGCAGGGCTTCGAGATGGAAGAATTGATGCACAGTCCGGCCGCCGTGCAGGCGGTGCTGCGCTATCTGTTTGCCAGGTTTGATGAACGCTTCGATGGTGCTCCCACCCTCCTGATTCTAGATGAAGCATGGTTGTTTCTCGATGAACCGTCCTTTGCCGCTCGTATCCGGCAGTGGTTGAAGACCCTGCGCAAAAAGAATGTCAGCGTCATCTTTGCCACGCAAAGCTTGGCTGATATCAAGGATTCGAGCATCGCGCCAGCCATCATCGAAAGCTGCTCCAGCCGCATCTTCCTGCCCAATCCACAGGCGACCGAACCGCAGATTCGCACGATCTACGAAGGCTTTGGCCTGAATAGCCGACAGATCGAGATTGTCGCCACCGCCCAACCCAAGCGCGACTACTACTACCAATCGCGTCTGGGCAATCGTCTGTTCGACCTTGACCTGGGACCGGCGACGCTGGCCTTTGCGGGGGTGTCCACCCCGCAAGACCAGCGCGACATCGACCGAATCCTGCTAGACGCTGGGGTCCCCGGCTTTGCGGGCGCTTGGCTGCGCCATCGCGGTCTGGGCTGGGCTGCCGATCTGCTGCCCGATTTTCCCGGTCTCTCGCCCGTTCCCGAGCTTTCCCCTTCATCCCTGGAGAACCTGCCATGAAAACCCGCGCGCTATCCGTATCGCTTGCCGTCGTGCTTTCGATGTCGTTACTCGCTGTTTCGCCCGCCTGGGCCTGGAAAACGGTCTTTGATCCGTCCAACTATACGCAAAATACGCTGACTGCCGTCCGCACGTTGGAGCAGATCAATAACCAGATTAGCCAGCTTCAGAACGAGGCGCAGATGTTGATGAATCAGGCACGTAATCTGGCGAGCCTGGATTTCAACGTCGTGAACCGTCTGCGTACCGCGCTGGCCGCCACCGACCGTTTGATCGGCCAGGCGCAGGGGCTCAGTTACGAGGTGGCGCACATGGATCAGGAATTCGCCCGCCTGTATCCCGACCAGTACGCCGCAACTGTCAGCGGCGACAGTATGGCTCAGGATGCGCGGGCGCGCTGGCAGAACACGCTTAATGGCTTGTACACGGCCATGCGGGTGCAGGCGCAAGCCTCGCAGAACCTGCGCGACGATGAAAGCGCGCTGGCAGATCTGGTGAACCAAAGCCAGTCGGCGCAAGGCGCGTTGCAGGCCATGCAGGCGACCAACCAGCTTCTGGCTTTACAGGCCAAACAGAGCATTCAGGCGCAGCAGCTTCAGATTACCCAGGATCGGGCTGCCGCCTTGGAGCTGGCCCAGCAAGCCGCCGTGACCGAGCGCGCCCGTGAAGTACGGCGGCGCTTCCAGGGCAGCGGCACGCCATACACGCCACAGGCCGTGACCTTCTACGGCAACTGACCGGAGCGCTTGAGCCATGAACGACGTGGCGGTGATCGACCGTTTTCTCGCTACCTTTGCGCAGTACATCGACTCGGGGTTCGGGCTGCTGCAAGGCGACGTGGCGTTTCTCACCGCCACCCTAGTTGTCATCGACATGACGCTGGCCGGCCTGTATTGGGCAATGGGTCACGCCAGCGGCCAGGGCGATGACGTGATCGCCAAGCTGCTGCGCAAGGTGCTTTACGTCGGCGCCTTTGCCTACATTATCGGCAATTTCAACGCGCTGGCTGGGATCCTGTTCCGCTCGTTCGCGGGATTGGGGCTGATGGCCTCGGGCTCGTCGTTGAGCATGGGTAACTTTCTGCAGCCAGGGCGGCTGGCCAAGACCGGCATTGATGCCGCCGCGCCGATTCTGGAGCAAATCGGCGACATGGCGGGCTTTCCCCAAGTATTCGCCAACATCGACCCCATCGTGGTGCTGTTCCTGGCCTGGATGGTGGTGGTGCTGAGCTTCTTCGTGCTCGCCATCCAGCTTTTTGTGACGTTGATCGAGTTTAAGCTGACCACGCTTGCCGGCTTTGTGCTGGTGCCGTTTGCCCTCTGGAACAAAACCTCGTTCCTTGCTGAGAAGGTACTGGGCAATGTGGTGTCTTCAGGGGTAAAGGTGCTGGTGCTGGCCGTGATCGTCGGCATTGGCAGCGGCTTGTTTGCCGAGTTCCAGGTGCATCCCGATGAGCCGTCCATCGACTATGCGCTGGTCATCATGCTGGCCTCGCTCTCTTTGCTGGCGCTAGGAATATTCGGGCCGGGCATCGCTACGGGGCTTGTCTCCGGCGGGCCGCAGTTGGGCGCGGGCTCCATGGCCGGTGCCGCCGTGGGTGCTGTCGGGACTGCGGTTGCCATCGGTGCGGCCGCCACAGGGGTGGGTGGTGCGGTGGCGGCAGGCGCGCGCATGGTCCCGGGTGCCGTCCGCATGACATCCGGCGCAGCGCGCTCCATCGGTTCAAGTGTGGGCAGCATCCGGTCGGCCTCTCAGACAGGTCCTACAGCGGGTAGCGGCCTTAAAGGAGCGGCGGGGGTGACTTCCGCTTCTGGCGCCGGGATAGGTGCGTCCGGTGTTGCGTCATCTGAACCAGCCGGCACCGCACAACCGGCCTGGGCCAAGCGCCTGCACCGCAGACAACAACTGACGCAAGCCGCCACGACTGCCGCCCATGCTCTACGCGGTGGGGATGGAGGCGGCACGGGCCAAGGTCCGAGCCTTCGTGATGCCGATTCATAAGGAGAACAACCATGCGTTTCAAACGACCGCAGGTGCGCTATGCCGAGACACCGCAACCTGCAACCCCATATCAATCCGCCGCCCAGGTCTGGGATGACCGGATCGGTTCGGCTCGCGTACAGGCCAAAAACTGGCGGCTTATGGCCTTCGGCTGCCTGCTGCTCGCGCTATTCATGGCCGGTGGCCTGGTGTGGCGCTCGATGCAGTCCACGATCGTTCCCTATGTAGTGGAGGTCGATAGCCTGGGGAATACGCGGGCGGTCGGCAAAGCTACAGAACCCTACAGCCCGAAGGAGGCTGAGATCGTTACGCATCTTGAACGCTTCATCAAGCTTGTTCGCTCGCTTTCTATTGACCCCGTGGTCGTGAGGGAAAGCTGGCTTGAGGCCTACCGCTACACGACGGATCGCGGTGCCGCCGTGCTGAACGAATATGCACGGCAGAACAGTCCTTTCGCAAAAGTGGGTAAGGAGTCCACAACTGTGGAGGTCTATAGCGTGGTTCGAGCCAGCGACATGACCTTCAACATTCGCTGGATTGAACGGCACTACGCCAACGGCGCTCTTGCGTCCACGCAGCGCTGGTCTGCCGTCATCACGCTTGTCCATAAGGCGCCGAAAACAGAGGACGAACTGAGAAAGAATTCCTTGGGCCTGTATGTCCATGGATTGTCCTGGAGTCGAGATTTGAACGTGTCGGAAGGAGCACAGCCATGATTAATGTTGTCCGCATGTGGGTTGCCCCCTTAACCCTGATCATCCTCGCTGGGTGCGCTACGCACGGCAAGCCACCACCAGCCATTTCGCTCGATGAGCCGGTAGCCGCCGAGCTGCTGCCCGAACCACCCAGCCCGGTCGAAGTGATTGCCGTGCCCGAACCGCTGGCGCTGCCGGCGCAACTGAAACCCTTGCCGGACACGGATGCGGGCAAGTCCACGCCCGAACCCACCGATGAAACCGTCCGGGTGTCCCGCGCCAATGCCGAAGCGCGGATTGCGCCCACACGCGAAGGTTATGTCAATGCCATTCAGGTCTGGCCCTATAGCGATGGGGCGCTTTATCAGGTCTATACCGGCGTGGGCCGCGTAACGGTGATTGCGCTGCAGCCCGGCGAGGAGCTGGTGACGGTGGCAGCCGGCGACACCGTGCGCTGGATCGTGGGCGACACGTCCAGCGGCAGCGGCGCGGACTTGCGCGTGAATGTGCTGGTCAAGCCTATCCGCTCAGGCCTGAAAACGAACCTCGTCATTACCACCAATCGCCGAACCTATCTGCTGGAACTGACGTCCACCGAAAAGACATGGATGGCGTCGGTGTCTTGGGAGTACCCGAAGGATCGGATGCTAGCCTTGCACCGCCAGAACCGGGCCGCGCAGGCTGGCGCGTCCGTCGATACCGGGCTGGCGCTGGAGAGCCTGCGCTTTCGGTATGCAGTCAGCGGCAGCAATCCGCCCTGGAAGCCGCTGCGCGCCTTTGATGACGGACAGAAGGTCTATATCCAGTTTCCTGCAGGGATTGCTCAAGGGGAGCTGCCACCGCTCTTTGTGATCGGTGCTGAGGGCGACGGTCAACTGGTCAACTATCGCTTCCGTTCGCCGTACTACATCGTGGATCGACTCTTTGGCGCAGCCGAACTGCGCCTGGGTGGTGATCGAGGCGACGTGGTGCGCATAGAGCGTACCGATGGCGTGGCGCGGAGGAACTGAGTATGAGCGAGGAACACAGATCCGAACAAGCCACGCCACAGGCGACGGATAAGGTGGCCCCCGAAACCGTGGCGCTGCGCGCACGGCCACGGCCCGTCACGCGACTAAACCGTCGCATGCTCGCCCTCCTGGTGGCAGGGCTGTCGGCGGCGGTCTTGGGTGCCACCATCTGGTCACTGCAACCGCAGCGGCGCGGCGCGGGCGAGCACACCGAGCTGTACAACGTCGACCGGGTGTCCAAGTCGGAAGGGTTGGACATCTTGCCCGCTGACTATTCCATGCTGTCGGCCCCGGACGTGCCGTCCGATGTGCCGGAGCTCGGGCCGCCCCTGCCGGGCGATCTGGGGCCGGCCATCGTGAATAGTCAGCAGCCGGCGGTTGCCACCTATGCGCCGCCGGGGGTTGACGCGCAAGCTGCCGAACGCGAAGCGCGGCGTAAGGAAGCAGAAGCAGCAGCCGCTTCACCTGTATTCTTCCGCACCGGCCAGCCCACGGTAACGGCTGCGCAGGCGATGCCTGTCGCGCCCGGAATGGATGATTCCTTAGCTGCGTTCGACCCGTTGGCCGCAGGGCCAGCCTCGACGGAGGCGCAACCTACCGATCCCACTGCGGCACAGAACCGGCAAGACCAGAAAGAAGCCTTCCTGCAATCCGGTTCTACGCAAACCCGTAATTCTGGGGATTTGCAAATGCCGGCCTCGCCGTATCAGGTTATGGCGGGGACTGTAATCGCCGCTGCGCTGGTTACGGGCATCAAGTCTGACCTTCCGGGGGATGTGATCGGCACCGTGACTGAACCCGTCTATGATTCCGCGACCGGCAAGCACCTGTTGATTCCCCAAGGTTCGCGCATCCTGGGGCGCTACAACAGCCAAGTCAGCTATGGGCAAAGCCGGGTGCAGGTCGTATGGCATCGGGTCATCCTGCCTGATACGGCCTCATTGACGCTGGATAACCTAGTTGGTGCCGACCCGACCGGGTTCGCCGGCCTGGAAGACGATGTGGACTGGCATTGGAATCGCATCATAGGCGGTGCCGTGCTGACGACGCTCTTGGGCGTCGGAGCCGAGTTGGCCGCGCCGGAAAACCGGCAGGACGGCAACCGCGTCATCATCGCCGGACGCGACAGCGCCCAGGACAACATCAATCAGGTCGGCCAAGAGATGACCCGGCGCAACATGAACATCCAGCCGACACTGACTATCCGTGCAGGAATGCCGGTGCGCATCATCGTCAACCGCGACCTGGTGCTGCGACCGTACCAGCCGCTTTTCTTCAACAAGGGAGCGTCACACAATGACCACCACCCGAAAACTGCGGCTGGGACCGCTTCCCAAGACTGAAACTGTCAAGGTAACCTTCGTATGTCCGGCCAGCCTGAAAGCCGATCTCGACCGCTATGCAGCGTTACACACGCAGACTTACGGGAAAACCGTGAGTACAGTGACGTTGATCCCGCACATGCTGGAGGCGTTCATAGCGGGAGATCGTGGGTTTAGAAGAGGTGGCGAATGGAGCAGCAGGGAGAAAAATGGCTGATTTGATGCCTTTTGCGAGTGCAGTGCGCCAGTCACATAGAAACGTCGGAAAGCCAGGAGCGTGGTGATAAGATGCCTGGAGGCAGACGTATCTAGCCTAGCCGGCCACAGCCTTACGATTCCATGGCATACGCATCAACAGGCGGGCCATCCCGCAGAATCCAGATACACCAGCAAACACCAGGCCAGCGCCGATGGTTGCCGACAGCGCATGAAACCAGGGCGAGACTGTGGCGCCCAGCACAGCGCCCAACAGGACCAGCGAGCCTGCCGTAATCTGCACCTGGCGCTGCAACTCCATCGGCTGGGAAGTATCTGTCACCACGGGCAGCCCGGCCTTCTTCCAGGCATCGAGTCCCCCGTCCAGTACATAAGCCTCGCAGGCCGCACATGCGCTGAGTGTCTGAGCATTGATACGTGTGCGATTGCCGGAACGGCAGTGAAAGATGAGGCCCGCCGTGGCGTCGAGCGGTGCTGAGCTTTTCAGATCTTCCATGGGGACGTGGCGTGCGGCGGCGATGTGCTCGCGAGCATATTCGTTCGCTGCACGGATGTCGATCAGGATTGCGCCGTGATTCATAAGGTCTCGGGCTGCTTGGGGGGAAATAGGCTTTAAAGACATGAAAATTGACTCCGGACAGTCGGGTTCAGGGGCAGAAAATAGCCTTGAGTGTGGCAATGAGGGTGGCCACGTTTGGGTTGTCGATCCGATAATGCAGCGTTTGTGCCTCTCGGCGGAACGTCACTAGGCCCTCTTCGCGCATCTTGGCCAGATGCTGGGACAGCGCGGATTGGCTCAAGGGTACGTATTCATGCAGCGCACCTACCGTCATTTCCCCATGCTCGATCAGTAAACAGAGGGTCAACAGGCGGTGCTCATTGCCGACGGTTCGTAACATGGCAGCCGCCTGCTTCGCTCCGTCTTGTAGGAACTGCTTGTCTTTCATAGTCACAATCACAATTTATTTCGTATTTTTCTAATTTAGCATAAACTAATATATATTCAAGACTCCGTACCCCTGGATGGACAAGTTATGTTTCCTGCCGCTGACATTCAGTCCTTCTTCGATGAAGCCACCAATACGGTGAGCTATCTAGTTTCTGACCCATCCACCCGCCAAGCCGCCATCATTGATCCGGTGCTGGATTACGACCACCGCAGCGGCAAGGCTTCCACCACCTCTGCTGATCGCATGCTGGCCGCCGTCCATGCGCGTGAACTGCAGATTGCATGGATTCTTGAAACCCATGCGCATGCGGATCACCTGAGCGCAGCGCCTTACCTCAAAACTCGTACAGGTGCGCCTGTCGCTATCGGTGAGCATATTCGCGACGTACAGCGGATTTTCCGTCCAGTGTTTAACCTGGACGATGTTTTCTGCGACGGCAGCGAGTTCGACCGGCTGTTTCGCGATGGCGAAACCTTCCACATCGGTGCGCTGACCGTAGAGGTTATGCATACGCCAGGCCATACGCCCGCCTGCGTGTCGTACCGTATCGGTGACGCTGTGTTCGTGGGGGACACCTTGTTCATGCCTGATTACGGCACGGCTCGCGCTGACTTTCCAGGCGGTAGCGCATATATGCTGTACCTGTCGATTCGTCGGCTTCTGGCGTTGCCGCCAAAAACGCGTCTGTTCATGTGCCACGACTACAAGGCTCCGGGGCGCACCGAGT
Organism: Alcaligenes sp. NLF5-7; assembly: GCF_024266725.1. Lineage (NCBI taxonomy): Bacteria > Pseudomonadati > Pseudomonadota > Betaproteobacteria > Burkholderiales > Alcaligenaceae > Alcaligenes > Alcaligenes sp. NLF5-7. The sequence goes on along the minus strand of NZ_CP100755.1, from coordinate 504,476 downwards.
ATGCGTGGGAATCGACCGTTGCCGAGCAGTGCCAGAGCAATGTGCATGTGCGCGATGGCGTGGGCGCCGAGGCATTCACCGAGATGCGCCAGTCTCGCGATGCCACACTTCCGGCTCCCACGCTGCTGCTGCCTTCCATTCAGGTCAACATCCGTGCGGGCCGCTTGCCGGAGTCTGAATCCAACGGCGTGCGCTACCTCAAGATCCCCGTCAGTTTGGCCGAGGCATAGGCCGGTTTGCTGCATCGGATGTGATCGAGTGAGGTAGAAAAGTGACGAGCGTGTGCGGGCACATGTAGCATAAGTCAGCGGCACTGCTATTGCAGACCTGACTTCGCCAACGGAGCAAGCTCGACCTTGACGTTAAGCTCCAATGCGTGGAGGTGCCAGTGATGTAGTCCTTCGCAACTGCTTGGGTGACCGTTTTAAGTCCAAATGCGGTCAGCCCGTCCATGACTGAGCTCGCTGCAAGGCAGACATCGCCCACAGAAACTAGAGCGATAGCAGCGGCTCGCAACATGAACATCCAACCTACGTTGACCACCCGCTCAGGGTTGCCAGTGCACATCATCGTCAACCGTGATCTGGTGCTGAGGCCTTACCAACCGCTTTTCTTCAACAAGGGGGTGTTCACAATGAGCGCGACTAAAAAAACAGCGGCTTGGGCCGCTGCCGAAGACCGAAACTGTTAAGTTAACCTTCCCGTGTCTGACTGGCCTGAAGGCCGATCTAGACCGCTACGCAGAGCTGCACGCACAAACCTATGGGGAATCGGTCGATGCCGTGACACTGATTCCACACATGCTGGAAGCGTTCATGGCGGGGACCGGGGGTTCACGAAGGGCGGAGGACGTCGTGTTGTGTTTGCATCAGAGGCATTGCCGCGAACGGCTTGGCCCCAGTTTCTGTCGGCCTTTCCGGCGTTTGCGTGAGGAGGGCTGGTTGGGTTAGAATAGTCTCAACACACCCGCCACACGTCCTATCTTCGGGTAGGGTTCTGCTAACGCAGACGTGCAAAAGGCGGGTTTTTTGCGCCCATATTACGCCCATGGCAATAAATCGCATTCCATTTAGCAAACCAGCGTCCTCGCCGGAGCAGCTTCTCCAGAAGCTGGAGCGGCAGGGGTTGGTCGTGGATGATTTTAAGCGTGGGCAAGCGCGTAATTACATGCGTTTCGTGGGCGGATATCGTCTCAAAGGGTACTGGCATCATCTGGTCGATCCAGTCACGAAAAACTTTCCCGCTGGATATCGGTTCGAACAGATTGTCAGCCGCTGCGAGTTTGATAGAGAGCTGCGAGCCCTGACCATGGCTGCCGTCGAGCGCCTGGAAATTGCGGTGCGGGTCGTGATGGCAAACCATCTGAGTCTGAAGCATTCTCCGCATTGGTTCCTGGATGGTAACTTGTTCAGGCAAGGGCGGCGGCAGGGCGCAGCTGAGCTTGTGGCGAAGATCGAGGCCGAGGTAGATCGAGCCCGCGACAAGACATTTGTGAAGCATTATTTCTCGCGGTACAGCGAACCGCATCTTCCGCCCAGTTGGTCAGTATGCGAGTGCGTAACCTTTGGGCTTTGGTCCAGAACCTATCAGTTGCTGAAGAATCCCGATGATCGCAAAGCAATCAGTCGGCGCTTCAATGTCGATGCGACTGAAGTATTTGAATCGTGGATTCATACTCTGACAGTTGTACGGAACATGGTGGCTCATAGCGGGCAACTGCTTCGCGTGACGCTTGGCGTTGCTCCCAGAGATTATCGTAAGGCAGACATTCGGTTTTCCGATTCAAAATCGTTCTATGCCGTGGCAACGGTTATCAATTACCTATTGCGACAAATAGGCCTACCGCTGGAATGGTCAGAACAGTTGAAAGCCCTGTTTGCCAAATACCCAGAGGTGCATTTGGCAGAAATAGGCTTCCCGATAGATTGGGGAAATCGACCAGGCTGGCTGTAATTAGCATCGGATTTTTCCGTTCAATAATTCTCCACTATGCGACGGATATGAGAAGCAGGCATTCCATACGGCAGGGCAATACAGCGTACCTCAGCGAAGCGCTGCAAAGTATGCCTGCATACCCTTGAATATGCTCCACGTTGATGACCAAATTCTTGGGACAAATTTGGGACAATTCAGTCGCTAAATCATGCCAATCGATGCCCATATCAAGCCAGAGACAAGTAAGGCGTAGTTTTATTAACTAATTGATTATAAAAGATAATTTCGCCTTTCTGTCCCCGACAGCAACTGCTCCTCCTCCACCATGGGCGTGTGGGCGGACAGATCGGCAGCAGAAGTCATAGCGCAGTACAGGTCAGGGAATTCAACAACAAGGCCGCCCAGAAGGCGGCTGAGTCGATATTGTAGCGAGGGCAGTCAAGTGGGGGATAGAGAAGCGGCTGATTTAGTCCCGCGTGTTTCTCCTTAAGGTGCAGGGATATCCCGATTTTGAGCATGGAAGTGCTTAATGCAATAATACAAATGATAATCAATTCTATTTCTAACACGGGATATTGAAATGTTCACACGTCGCCTTGCTTTGTCTGTCTTGTCTGCCGCTTTGCTAAGTGCCGGATCTTTTGCCCATGCCCAGCCGTCCGAGTCAGTCTCGCTGCCCTTGACGCCGGAGCTGGCGCAAAAGACGTCAATTACGGCAGAAGGGGCTTTACGCAAGGATCTGGCTTACGGGGTTTATCAAACGGTTTACAGCCCGTTTGATAAGTCCTTGTATGTGGCCTCGGCAGAGCGTGCGCCTTCGGTTCGGGGAGGTGTGATCTATAAATTGGACCCGATCACCCTGGATGTGAAGGGGACGATTTATACCGATGAAAGTAACTTCGGCCTGGCGATGAACGCGTCGGGCGACACCCTGTACGTCACCAATAGTCTGGCTGCTGCCGTCTCCAAAGTTGAGCTGAAAGAGGACGGGAGCCTGGAGCGAGTCCGCTTTAGCAATACCAGTTTTGATGACACCAAAATGGGGCCGCGCACGATTCGTCACGACTCCCAGCAAGGCCGTGTGTATGTGGGGGCCGTAGGTGCGCCGGCCGTGATCTGGGTGCTGGATGATCGTAATCTGGAACTGATCGACACCATTGAAAACGCAGGAAAATGGGTGACCGGTCTGCTGATAGATTCGGGATCGCATCGTCTGTATGCCGCCAATGGCGACGGCGAAGTGATGGTGATCAATACCCAAACCAACAAGATCGAACAGCGCTGGAAACCGGCTGGCGCCAAACCCGCCTTGCTCTTGAATTTTGCGCTGGATTCCAGGCGCAATCGTCTGTACGTGACCGAGACCAAAGACCAGAAAACCGTGTATGTGCTGGATGCCCGCAACGGCAAATTGCTGCAGGAACTGCCGGTGGGGGATGCCATGGATGTCTTGTATAACGCTGATCGCGACGAGCTGTATTTGACTCACCGCGAGCAAGGCAAAGTGTCTGTGCTGGATGGCGGCAGCTATGCGATCAAGGCGCAATACAACTTGCCTGATAACCCCAACAGCCTGGAGCTGGGCCCGGATAGCCAGTTGTACGTCACCGTTAAAGCTCCTTCCACTCCGCAGTACAAAGCCAGCAAGCGCGAAAGTGTGGTGCGTATTGACCTGAAGAACATCAAGGCTTGATAGGTAATCGTGATGACCAGCTTATTCAAGCCTTGCCTGGGACGCTCTCTCGTCCTGTCTCTGTTTGCTCTTCATTGTCAGGCTCAGGCGCAAGACCAGAGGGATGTTGCCCAGCCGCAGGAGTTGTCCACCATTACCGTTAATGCCAGTGCGGATGCGTCGCGTCAGGGCTTGTTGCCGGAGTATGCGGGCGGTCAGGTCGCCAGCGGCGGGCGAGTGGGGATATTGGGTTCTCTTGAAAACATGGACTCGCCTTTCAGCGTCAATAGCTACACCAGCCGCTATATCGAGCAATTGCAGGCGTCGACCGTAGCCGATGTGGTGCGCCATGATCCTTCCGTGCGCGTGGCCCGTGGTTTTGGCAATTTTCAGGAAAGTTTTTTCATTCGGGGCTTTTTGACGGCGTCCGATGATATTGCCTACAACGGTTTGTTTGGTTTGCTGCCCCGGCAAGCGACGGCTGCCGAACTGGCCGAGCGTATTGAAGTGCTGCATGGCGCAGGTGGCTTTCTGTACGGTGCCGCGCCTTCCGGCGGTGGTATTGGGGGCACGATCAATGTGCTGCCCAAACGGGCTGGCGAGAGCCCGCTGACCAAGGTCGGTGCAGGTTATGGTAGTGGCGGGCAAAGCCAGATCAAGGCGGATATTGCGCGTCGTTTTGCCGATGATGCGGCAGGCATTCGCATCAATGCCATCAAACGCAGTGGTGATACGGCGGTCGACAATGAGCACACCAGTCTGGACCTGTACACAGTAGGGGTGGATTGGCGTGGTGAGCGTGTACGTTTGTCGGCGGACTTGGGCTATCAAGAACATAAGCTGCGTGAAGTCCGGCCTAATGTGGCTTTAAAGGCGGGCTTGTCCGCTTTGCCGGGCTTGCCTTCGCACACGCGCAATTTCGCCCAGCCCTGGACCTACTCTAATGAGAAAACCATTTTTGGGACGGTACGCGGGGAATATGATCTGAATGATTCCATGACCCTGTGGGCTGCTTTCGGTATGAAAGATGGCAAGGAAAAAAATCAGCTTGCGACTCAGACGGTAACGGATGCCGTTTCTGGAAAAACCACCTTCTCGCGTTTCAACAATTCCCGACGTGATGACGTGAAAACAGGCGAGTTGGGTTTGCGAGCCAGTTTTGAGACCGGGCCTGTGTTGCATGAGCTGGTCGCTGCTGCTTCTTTGTATGACCACAAAGAGAAAAATGCCTGGGCTATGGGTAGCGTGCAGGAAAGTAATCTTTATGATCCTGTGAATCACGCCTTGTCACCCTTCGCTTATACCGGGGGAGATTTGGGTTCACCCGCTTTGGTGGGACGCACCAAACTGACCAGTTATACCCTGGGCGATCTGATGTATCTCTGGGACGACAGGCTGGAAGTCATGTTGGGGCTGCGCCATCAAATCATGGAAACGCGCAGCTATGACTATGGCACCCAGGCCTTGCAGCGTAAAGATCGTCAGCAGCACACCAGCCCTGCTGCGGGTGTGGTGTTCAAGCTGACTGATGAATGGGCTTTGTACGGCAACTACACGGAAAGCCTGGCGCAAGGCGATCTGGCACCGACTCGCTTTAACAATCAGCCGGTTCAAAACGCCGGGCAGCGCTTGTCGGCCTTTGTGGCCCAGCAAAAAGAGCTGGGAATCAAGTACGACAACGGTTCCTTGGGGGGCGGGCTGACCTTCTTTACCACGACCAAACCGCGTGGTGTGGTGAACGACGATCTACGCTTTGTGGAAGCGGGCAAGGATCGCCATAACGGGTTGGAGCTGAGCTTCTACGGCCAGTTGACGGACTCCCTGCGCATTCTGGGTGGGGTGACCGCCTTGGACACCAAGCAGAAAAACACGGGTGACCCGCTGAGCGAAGGTCAGCGCGTGATTGGCGTGCCGCGTTGGCAAGGCAGTCTGGGCCTAACCTGGGATGTGCCGCAGGTGACAGGCTTGTCGCTGGATACGCAGTTGCTGGCAACCGGTGCCCGTTACGCGGATTCGGCCAATGCGATCCGTGTGCCAGGTTGGGTGCGTTGGGATCTGGGGGCCAGCTATCAGCGCAAGATTTCCGGTGTGCCCATGACGTTCAGGGCCAGTGTCGAGAATGTGGCCGATACGGCGTATTGGGCTTCGGTCGGTGGCTATCCCAATAATGGCTATCTGGTCTTGTCGCAGCCACGCACGTTCATGCTGAGTGTCTCGGCGGAGTTTTAAGGAAAGGACCGGGCAGGGGGCACAGTCCTGCCTGTTCTCCACCACATAGGGCGTCCAGCAAATGTTTGACGCCCTTATCTCAAGCCCATCGCTATAACTTTTACAAAATAAATGTCCGGAAAGTGGGCTCTCAAACGTCTTTATAAGGAAGGCCTGAAAAAGGACCTCTTGCCCTGTCCGCTTGAATGCACCGTTTAGGTGGGAACCTCCTTGTCTGCTAAGTAGCGTGGAGCCGGTTTTGGTCTAAGCAAGTACCTGCCTTCTTGACCACTTTTGTTTTTTTGATCACCTGCCGCGCATGATACGGCGGGTGCAGATCTACGGTTTTTTGGGATTAGTTATGAAGTCCAATGCAGTAAAGCGCCGCTGGGCGTTGGCCCTGGTGGCGGTGCTGGTGCTGGGGGCGCTTGCCGCACAGGCCGGGCGTTCTTCAGAGCAGTTTGAAACGGTGGCCGTGGAGCAAAGTGATATACGCGCTACCGTTGCTGCGGTGGGAACTTTGAAGCCCAGCCGCTATGTGGACGTGGGTGCGCAGGTGTCCGGGCAGATTACGGCTTTGCCGGTTGCGCCGGGCGATCAGCTTGAGCAGGGCCAGTTGCTGGTGGAAATCGATCCCAGTGTGCAGCAAGCCACCGTCGATGCAGGCCGCGCTTCCTTGGCCGCGTTCCGGGCCCAGTTGGCCGAGCAGCAGGCTCAGCTTTTATTGGCGCGTCAGCAATTGGCTCGCCAGCGTCAACTGGAGCGCCAGCAGGCCAGCCGTCAGGAAGATATTCAGATTGCCCAAGCCAATCTGGCGACTGCGCAGGCTCGGGTAGCGCATGTGCAAGCGCAGATGGAGCAGACTCAGGCCACGCTGAAAGCCGATGAGGCACGCTTGGGCTATACGCGCATTTACGCGCCCATGAGTGGCACGGTCATTGGCGTGCAGGCGCGTGAAGGCCAGACGCTGAATGCCACGTATCAAACTCCCAACATTCTGCGCATTGCAGACCTGAGCACCATGACAGTGTGGACCAGCGTGTCCGAGGCCGATATTCGTCGTATCAAGCCCGGTATGACCGTCACCTTCACGACTCTGGGAGAGCAGGGCGAAACGCGGGCGCGTCAATGGCAGGCCAAGGTTCGCCAAATCATGCCTGCGCCAGAGGGCAGCACTCAGGATGAAAGCACGGCGGCGGCACCGACTGCCACACAGGCCATCATGTATACGGTGCTGTGTGATGTGGCCAATGAAGACGGCGAATTGATGCCGCAGATGACGGCGCAGGTGCTGTTTGAGATTGATCGTGCCGACCAGGCCTTACTGATACCCCTGGTGGCTTTACGCCCAGACCCCGATAGTGGTCCTGATGCTTTTACGGTGCCGGTGCTGGAGCGGGGCAAGGTGCAGGAAAAGCCGGTCGACCTGGGAGTGCGCAATCGTCACCAGGTACAAGTCGTGAACGGGCTGGCTAAAGGGGAGCACGTTGTTCTGGCGGTGCTCACTCCTGAGCGTGGCTGGCGGTGGCTGCAATGGTAGGGGCTGCACCTCCTTTGATTGAGCTGCGGGACATTAACCGTATCTATGGCGGCCCGCCCAGCACTAAGCCTCCTGTGCAGGTTCTGTTCGATGTCAGCTTGAGTATTGAGCCGGGTGAGTTTGTGGCGATTGTGGGGGCCTCGGGGTCCGGTAAATCGACGCTGATGAATCTGCTGGGTTGTCTGGATAAACCCAGCAGCGGCACCTATCTTTTTCAAGGTCGGGATGTCGCGCAGCTCAGTCCTGATGAACTGGCCCAGTTGCGCCGTGAGACCTTTGGTTTTGTCTTTCAGGGCTATCACCTGATTCCGACTGAAAGCGCCAGTGAAAATGTCCAGATGCCTGCCATTTACGCGGGAATGGATGAGGGCGCGCGTGCGGCACGTGCCGCAGAATTACTCAGTAGCCTAGGTCTGGCGGACAAGCTGGATAACCGGCCCAATCAGTTGTCCGGCGGCCAGCAGCAGCGGGTGTCGATTGCTCGTGCCTTGATGAACGGTGGCCGTGTCATTCTGGCCGACGAACCCACGGGTGCGCTGGACTCGCGCAGTGGTGCAGAAGTGATGGCCTTGCTGCGCAAGCTCTCGAACTCTGGTCACACCATTATCCTGATTACGCACGATCATGAGGTCGCGGCGATGGCAGACCGGATTATTGAAATTCGTGACGGCTGCATCCTCTCGGATAGCCGCCCAGAAACGGCCACCGAGCCCAAGCTTGAGCAGTCTTTACCACCGCCCGAGCACCGCCGCTCGCCCTGGGTTTCGGAGATCAAGGATGCTACCCGCAGCGCCTTGCGCAGCATGTTCATTAACCGTCATCGCACGGCCTTGACCTTGTTAGGCGTGATCATCGGGGTGGCCTCGGTCATCGTGATGCTGGCGGTGGGTGAAGGTGCCCGCCAACGTGTCATGGATCAGATGGGCACGATGGGGACCACGATCATTTACTTGAGCAGTTCATCACCGCCCAATGGGGTCGCCAAGGGACAGCTGACAGAAGAGGATCTGGAGGCGATTGGCGAGCTGCCATTGATACGGCGTGTCATGCCGGTGATTGGAGATCCGATTACCGTGCGGCGTGGCAGCGTGGACCGCCAGGTGTATGTGTTTGCCGCCAATGAAACCATGCCGGATATTCATCGCTGGCAGCTGGCACAAGGTCGCTACTACACCGATGCCGAGGACCGGGATCTGGCTCCCCTGGTTGTGCTGGGACATCGTGCCGCCAAGCAATTCTTCCCCGATATGGACGTGCCGTTGGGGCAGCAGCTCCTGATCGGCAATTCACCTTTTGAGGTGATCGGGGTGATGCAGGAGCGCGGTGCCGATTCGGGCGCACAGGACTATGACGATATGGTGTTTGTGCCTTATCACGCGGCACGTGCTCGTGTGTATCAGGCCCAGACGCAGCCCGACTATGTGGTGATTGATGCACAGGACAGCTCCACTGTTCTGGAGGCGGAACAAGACATGCGCCAGTTGCTGACACAGCGTCATGGCGGGCGAGAAGACTTTTCAATCGGGAATGCGGCGGCTCGCTTGCAGGCTGAAGCGTCCACGCGTCAGGCCATGAGCATGATGCTGGGCCTGATTGCCGCCGTGTCTTTGGTGGTAGGCGGCATTGGTGTCATGAATGTGATGTTGATGACGGTGCGTGAACGTACACGGGAAATTGGCATACGCATGGCAACCGGTGCGCGGCAAAGTGACATCATGCGCCAGTTTCTGACCGAGGCGGTTTTGTTGACGATTACAGGCGGCTGCCTGGGCGTGCTGGCTGGTGCTGTGGTGGGTATCGGCCTGATTTTTGGTGGGGTGGATGTGGTGTTTTCCTTGCGGGCGGCCTTGGGCGCCTTTGGCTGCGCCGTGGTGACGGGCATGGTTTTTGGCTATATGCCAGCACGAACGGCGGCCGCGCTGGACCCCGTTCAGGCTTTGGCAGGGGAGTAAGCATGGCTCATTACCGATGGATAGCAGGGGCCATGAGCACGCTTGTGCTGCAAGCGTGCGGCTCCTTGTCCTCTGATCTGGACAAGACCCCGCCGACGCTGCCCCAGGCGTATCAACAGCAAGCCAAGGCGACACCCAGTCCTGTACTGGCCCAGGTAGAGCCGGAGTGGTGGCGTGCTTATAACAGCCCCGCCTTGAACAGCCTGATGCAGGAAGCCTTGAAGGACGTGGCGGTGCTGCGTCAGGCACAGGCCCGGATCTTGCAGGCGCAGGCTCAGGCACGCATGGCCGGAGCCAGTTTGCTGCCGGAATTGCAGGGCAATCTGTCTGCGCAAAGAGATGCGCCGTTTTCTTCCTCGCATGGAGACACTCGCTCGCAATATGTGGCCGGTGTGTTCATGAGCTACGAGCTGGATGTGTGGGGACGCAATCGTGCTCAGGCCGACAGTGCCGTGTTCCTGGCCCAGGCGGCAAATTACGAGCTGGATGTGCTGCGTGTCAGCGTGCAGGCGCAGGTGGTGCATTTAAGCCTGCAAGCCTTGGGCGACAAACAGCGCGTGGCCATTGCCCGTCAAAACCTGGCCGTTGCGCAACGCTTGTTGAGCCTGCTGGAAGCACGCTTGCAGGCGGGGGCAGCTTCGCCTTTGGAGCTGGCACAGCAACGCCAATTGCTGGCTTCGCAACAGCGCAAATTGTTTGTGATTGAAGAACAGGCCATTCGCACGCGGGTGGAGCTGGCGACCTTGTTGGGCCGTACTGAAATCATGCCCGAGCCGCAGGAGGATATTGCCAGCTTGCAGGTGCCGGAGCTGGAAGCAGGTCTGCCTTCACAGATCTTGTCGCAGCGCCCTGATATTGCGCGCATCGAGGCCCAGTTGTCAGCGGCTCATGCCGATGTGCATGTGGCGCGCGCTGCCATGTATCCCAGCCTGACCTTGGGGGCGCGGGCAGGGGCATCGGGCAATCATTGGGAAGAAAGCTTGCGCCATCCGGTCTACAGCCTGATCAGCGGGCTGGTGGCGCCTATCTTCAATGCCGGTCGTCTGGAGGCGGGGAAGGATTTGAGCGACGCCCGTTTGCAGGAATGGCTGGCGCAGTATCGGCAGACCATTGTGCAAGCTTATATGGATGTGGAAGGCGTGCTGGCACAACTGCATAGCCTTGATGCCCAGGCGCAGACTATGGAGCTGGAGTGGGAGCAAGCCAGGCTGGCGTTTCAACTGGCCGAAGCACGTTATCGCTCTGGCTCGGAAACCTTGCTGTCTTTACTGGATGCGCAGCGTACCTTGTACGCCGTTCAGGATGTGCGCGTCAGTTTGATGCAGGCGCGTTTGCAGTCCCGCGCGGCGCTCTTCCGAGCGCTGGGCGGGGGCTGGCAAGCTGGCTCAGGCAGCCTGGCTGATCAGGGGACGGTGGCAGAGGCTGGGGTCTAGCAGGCTGGCAGCCGCCTCATCCAGCAGGATGTGGGTGTTGGCGTGCTGCTTCAAGGCTGTGAAAGGCAGCTCGGGCGTGACACCGCCTTCCTGATAATTGAGCATGGTGCGAGCCTTGTGCTCGCCGGTGACCACCAGGGCAATTTCACGGGCGCTCAGAATATCGGCAATCCCCATGGTGATGGCCGATGCAGGCACTTCGTCCATGGAGTCAAAAAAGCGGCTGTTGTCGATACGGGTGCGCTCGGACAGGGCCACCACATGGGTGCGGCTGTCAAAAGGGGTGCCCGGTTCGTTAAAGCCGATGTGGCCGTTGGTGCCTACGCCCAGCAATTGCAAGGCGACACCCCCACTGGCCGCAATCGCGGCGGAGTAGTCCTGGCAGTGCTGCTCCAGCTCTTGGGTCAGGCCATTGGGCAGACGCAAACGGGCAGCCTCAAAAGGCAGTTGGCCGAACAGGTGCTGGCGCATGTAGTAGGCGTAACTTTGCTCGTGCTCTGCCGCCAGACCCACATACTCATCCAGATTGAAGCTGTTGATCTTGGAGACATCCAGCCCATTGGCACGTACGTCCTGTACGAAACGGGCGTAGACGGGTTCCATGGTCCCCCCGGTTGCCAGACCCAGAGTCGCTTGTGGATCCTGACGAATAATTTCCTGAAGACGGGCGCTCAGGTGTGCCGCAATGGCGGCGGAATCGGGGAAGACTAAAAACATAATCTTGTTCTATGTATGGGCTGAATAAGTTGAAAAAAAACTTCGCCGCAAGCACGGCGAAGTTTGATCTTTCGAAATTCTAATGGGACAAAGATGTAACGTCAGTTTTTTTTTGCAAGCAAGTGACACGTTTTAACTATCTTGTTTGCCAGTCTCTCCCAGGAAGCCACCACTTTGACGTGCCCACAAACGAGCATACAAACCACCTTGTTCCAGCAATTCCTGGTGGCTGCCTTGCTCGATGATGCGGCCCTGATCCAGCACAATCAAGCGGTCCAGTGCCGCAATGGTGGACAGACGGTGGGCAATGGCAATTACCGTCTTGCCGTGCATCAGGGTGTTGAGGCTTTCCTGGATGGCGGCTTCCACTTCGGAGTCCAGCGCGCTGGTGGCTTCATCCAGTAACAGGATGGGGGCGTCTTTCAGCATGACGCGGGCAATTGCCACACGCTGACGCTGGCCGCCAGACAGTTTCACACCGCGCTCGCCCACATGCGCCTCCAGGCCCTCACGGCCCTGGCGGTCATGCAGTTGCGGGATGAAGTCGGCAGCAGCGGCACGCTCTACCGCCATATGCAGCAGCTCGTCGTTGGCATCCGGGCGGCCATACAGAATGTTGTCGCGCATGGAACGGTGCAGCAAGGAGGTATCCTGCGTCACCATGCCAATGGCGGCACGCAAACTGTCTTGCGTGACGTGGGCAATGTCCTGGCCATCAATGCGAATGGTGCCGCTATCCACATCATGGAAACGCAGCAGCAAGTTGACCAGCGTGGATTTGCCCGCGCCAGAACGGCCAATCAGACCAACGCGCTCGCCCGGTTTGATCACCAGATTGAGCTTGTCGATCACCTGACGGCTTTTATCGCGGTAGGCAAAGCTCACGTCCTGGAATTCGATGCGACCTTGCTCGATTTGCAGGGGCTTGGCATCGGGAGCATCTACCACCGTGGGTTTTTGCGTCAAGGTATTGATGCCGTCCTGAATCGTGCCTACGTTCTCGAATAGATTGGTCAGCTCCCACATCAGCCAATGGGAATGGCCGGACAGGCGCAGTGCCATGGCAATGACGGCCGCCACTACACCGGCTGTGGATTGATCAATCGACCACAAGTACAAGGCCAGGCCTGCCGAACTGATCAGCAAGACAGTAGCCAGCACATGGTTGGTCACTTCAAACATGCTGATCAGACGCATCTGGGCATGGCCGGTTTCCTGGAAGCGGCGCATCGCGTTCTTGGCATGGTCTGCTTCACGGCGTGTGTGGGCAAACAGCTTGACCGTGTTGATATTGGTGTAGGCGTCGGTAATACGGCCCGTCATCAGCGCACGGGCGTCGGCCTGTTCAGCCCCGACTTTGCCCAGACGGGGCACAAAGTACACGCAGGCCAAAGCGTAGCCTACCAGCCAGAGCAGGAAGGGCAGGATCAGCAGGCGGTCAAAGCTGCCCGCCAGAATCAGAATACCGATCAGGTAGGCGCTCATGCCCACGACCACTTCCACGGCCATGAACAGCGTTTCACGCACCGCCAGAGCGGTTTGCATGATCTTGGTGGTGATGCGACCAGCAAACTCGTCCGCGTAAAAGGACATGCTCTGATTCAGCATCAGCTTGTGAAACAGCCAACGCAGGCGCATGGGGAAGTTGATGGCCAGCACCTGGTGCATGACCAGCGTATGCAGGCTGATCAGCACGACGCTGCCCAGCAGAACAGCGGCAATGGTCAACAGCGTGCCACCCTGCTGGCTCCAGAACTGGGCAGGTTCAATCGAGGGCAGCCAGTCCACGATATAGCTGAGCAGGGCAAACAGCATGGCCTCGTAGGCCGACAGGCCAATCGAGGTTACGGTCATCAGGCCAATCCAGCCGCGTGAATTTTTCGTACAGGCCCAGATGAAGGGGAAAAATCCTTTGGGAGGAGGGGCGACGTGTTGTTCGGGATAGGGATCTAATCGACGTTCAAAGAATGACAGCACCGAATGGGCTCCAGCGTACGGCCCTCTGGATGACAGGGCCGTTTAGACAAATAGAAAACCGCTTCCGGGGTATGAAGCGGCAATTTTTGATGGTACAGCAGTCATTCTGTCTGGCTGAAGAAAACCTGATAAAAACACAGTCTTTGTGTTGTAGGAGCGTCAAATAGACTGATAAATAGGTTTTTTACTTCGGACGAAGGTTGTTTGAGAGTGTCGAGCCTCGGATGAGACTAGCCGCTGTATTCTGAAGTTTTGCTCCTGCAGCAAGAGCTTCAGGGATGATTATCTCATTGATAATCGAGATTAGCGTGTTGATGCTAGTAGCTGTTATTTGAAATTGTGCGCTTGAGTATTGGCTCGAGGATATAGGGCCAGTTGGGCTTATATGGAAAGTATGGGCTTTTTTAATTGCAACTTCTAATTTTTTGTTATTTTCCCAGAAATTTTTAGGGAGTGATAAAAGTGTTGTTGGAGAATCTCGCATTGCTGCAACACCAATTTCACTATTCCCATGGCGATAGTAGTAGAGCAATGTATTGCTGTTTCTAGGGCCTTTAAATTTTAGCCCTGAGTCGACTAGAGCTTTATGAATTTTATCGACACCACCAGATTTATCATTATCGGAGAGAGATTTAAGTAAATCTTCTTTTGCTGACATGGATTGCCTCCTATTTGATTTCAGGAACTGGTTTTTAATTCTTATTGTAATTAAAATTATTTTTTTTGCATTCGAGAAGGCGTGGGAAATATTAGATTTTTAGCTGTTATCTGTTCACTTGATAACCTTTAATTAGATAGGGCTGACGTATAGTCAGCCCTAGGGGGTGGAGGGTGTTACTAACTAGTAAGCCACCACCTGACCATCTTTACGTGGGTCGGAGCCGCCCACGTAATGATTGCCCTGACGCAGAATCAGTTGTGCACCGCCAAAGGCGAACACACCGCTGCCGGGTTCAACGACGACTTCATGACCGCGCTCGCGCAAGGCCTGAACCAGCGCCGGATCGAAAGTGGGTTCTACTGCCACCCCACGGCCACCCGTCACGCGCCAGCGTGGGGCATCGGCAGCGGCCTGCGGGTTCTGACCGTACAGCAGAACACGCAGTGCCATTTGCATATGGCCTTGCGACTGGAATGGGCCACCCATCACACCAAAAGACATTTGAGGGGTGCCATCGGCATTCATGGCAAAGGCCGGAATAATGGTGTGCGAAGGGCGCTTGCCACCGGCCACTTCATTCACATGACCGGGGCGCAGGGTAAAGCCATGACCACGGTTCTGCATGCTGATGCCGGTGCCGGGAACGACCACGCCGGAACCAAAACCCATGTAGTTGGACTGGATCAGGGACACCATCATGCCGCTGGAGTCGGCGGCGGTGACATAGACCGTGCCGGAGGGGCCAGGCAGGCCGTGCTTGGGGTCGCCTGCCTTGTCCATCTGAATCAGGGCGGCGCGCTCGCGCAGATAGGCCGGGTCCAGCAAATGCTCGGGATGATGAATCATGTGCTCCAGATCTGCGTGGTGCTCGTACAGATCGGCAAAAGCCAGCTTCATGGCTTCAATGCTCAAATGCACCGTGTCGATATGGTCCAGCGGCTGCTGGCCCACACCAGCTTGTTCCATGATGCCCAAGGCCATCAAGGCCGCCAGACCTTGTCCATTGGGCGGGATTTCGTGAATCACGGACTGGGCAAAAGGATGGCTGATGGTGCCGCACCAGTTCGCGCGGTGCTCGGCCAGATCCTGCTCGTCCATGGCGCCGCCATGCTGGCGGGAGAAGTCGGCAATGCGTTTGGCCAGCTCGCCGGTGTAGAAGTCCTGACCCTGGGTGGCCGCAATGCGTTCCAGCGTATTGGCCTGGTCCTGGTTCTGATACCACTGGCCAGCGACAGGGGCTTTGCCATCACGTAAAAAGGCTTCGGCAAAACCGGGTTGATCGCCCAGACGCTGACGGCCTAGCTCCCACAAGCGCGCGATTACGGGCGAGACCGGGAAGCCTTCTCGGGCGTAATGAATCGCGGGGGCGGCCACTTGCTCCAGACTCAGACGGCCCAGCTTGCTGGATAGCTCGGCCCAGGCAGAGACCGCACCGGGAACGGAGACACTTTCCCAACCCTTGTCGGGGATGGCATCGTGACCTTTGAAACGATCCGGCGACCAGCCACGGGGAGAGCGCCCGGAGGCGTTCAAGCCATGCAGTTCTTTGCCGTCCCAGACGATGGCAAAGGCATCACTGCCTATCCCGCAACCCGTGGGTTCGACCACAGTCAGTGTGATGGCGGCCGCCAGGGCGGCATCGACGGCATTGCCACCAGCCTGCAACATGCGCAGGCCCGCTTGCGCGGCCAAGGGGTGGGAGGTGCTGACCATGTTCTGGCCAAGTACCGCAGAGCGGGCGGACGGGTAGGGGTTGTTCCAGTCCAGACAGGTGTCAGTCTTGTTCATTGAATCTGTATTCCAGTCAGTTGGATCAGGCCTTGCCAGCGTGCGCTGTCCTCGCGGACCAGAGAGATAAACTCTTCTCGGCTGGTGCTGCGGGGTTGGTCCACGCCCAATGTTTGCAGGCGCGAGCGTACTTTGGGGTCCTGAACGGCATGTGAAAAAGCCTCATAAGCCTTGTCACGAATTTCGTCGGGCAAGCCTGCGGGGGCGTACAGGCCAAACCAGGTCACCGACTCATAGCCCGGCAGGCCGGACTCCTGAAAGGTGGGCAAATCGGGTGCCAGCGGCGAGCGCTGCTGGCCGGTTACCGCCAGGGCGCGCAACTGGCCGCTGTTCACATAGGGCATCCCGGTGGGGATGGCGTCCAGTAAAACATGAATGGAGCCGCCCAGCATATCGTTAATGGCCTGACCGGTTCCGCGGTATGGAACGTGGGACATGACGATATTGGCCTGATTCAAAAAGGCTTCGGTGCCCAGGTGCACGATGGTGCCATTGCCACTGCTGGCGTAGTTCAACTCATCAGGATGGGCGCGAGCGTAGTCAATCAGCTCTGGCAGCGTTTGTACGGGTACGGACGGGTTCACCAGCAGGACGCTGGCGGCATCGCCCAAGTGAGCGATAGGGGTGAAGTCTTTTTCTGCATCGTAGGGCAGGGACTTGTACAGGTGCGGAGCAATCGCGTGGGTGCTGCTGGTGGTGAACAGGAGGGTGTAGCCATCGGGCTTGCTGCGAGCGACTTCGCCTGAACCAATTGTGCCGCCCGCGCCCGTGCGGTTGTCCACAATGATGTTGGCGTTCATCGCTTTGGCCGCGCTTTCGGCAATCAGGCGGCTGATGACGTCGGTGGCACCGCCAGTGGGGAAGGGTACGATCAGGCGAATGGGACGATCAGGCCAATCGCTGGCATGGGCCGCCACGCTGCTGACGGCCAGAACAGCACCTAATAAGGTTTGGGCAAGACGCCGCCAGGGGCGACGGGTCGATGGGGGCTGCGCGTTGCTTGCGGCGTTGCTGGGTCTTGTCATGGCTATCTCCTCAATCAAGAGATGATAGGAAAGGCGATGATGCCGAACCAGCAACAAATAAGCAGGTCAGTGTTGCTATTTTGGCAAGGCTAGAGGGTCGACCTCAAGCTGTGGCAGCAACTCGTCCAGAAAGCGGCGAACAATAGAGGGCAAGCGGCGGCCAGCCAGGGCCTGCACTTCAATTTGGCGGTTCAACAGGCCGCGTTCATGAATGAAACTGGCTTGCAGCAAACCTTGCTCAATCAGGTGACGAGCCGAGAGCAAGGCCGACACCGTCACGCCTGCGCCGGACAAGGCAAATTGATGCAGAGACTGCATGTGATTGCTGCTGAATACCGGGTCCAGACTCAGGTTCTGTGCGCTGCAGGCCACATCCATCATTTGCCGCACGGTGGTGTCGGGGCCGGGCAAGGCCAGGGGGTGTGCCAGAAGGCTTTTCAGGCTGATGCGTTCGGTACGGGTTACCGGGTGGCCGGGAACCGCCAGAGCCATGACGGGCGCATCGCGGCGGAACAAGGTCTTGATGTCTTTTTCAGCCGTCTGGGTGAATTTGATGCCTATATCAATCTGGCCGCTTAGCAGCAGCATGGTGATGCGGTGTGGCGGCAGTACGTCCAGTTGAAAACGTATGCCCTGATGCTTTTCACGAAACTGTGCAATGCATTGCGGCAGTAGCTGGGCGGCCAAACCTTCAGAGGAGGCGATGCGTATCAGGCCGGTTTGCAGCCCTTGCAAGGCGGCAATATCGTGCAAGGTGCGCTCGGCATCCATGGCGCTGCGACGGGCATGGGCCAGCAGCAGTTCTCCCGCAGCGGTCAGGTTCATGCCACGGGCATGGCGCTCGAACAAGGCCATACCCAGGTTTTCTTCCAGTCCGCTGATCTGGCGGCTGATGGCCGATGTGGCCACATGCAGATTGCTGGCCGCCTGCGAGATAGAGCCACAACGCGCTACTTCCTGGAAGTAGCGCAGTGCGGTCTCCTGAAGATGGCGTGGGTTCATACCAGACTGCCGCGCAGCTCGGCGGCAATCTCGTAGGAGCGCAAGCGCTTGTTATGGTCAAAGATATTGGCGTTCAGCATCAGCTCGTTGGCGCCGGTCAGTTGAATGAAGCCTTTCATCTGTTCAAGCACTTGTTCCGGATTGCCAATGGCCGTACAGCTGAGCAGGGAGTCCAGCAGATGCTGGGCGGATGGGCTGCATTGCTCGTAGTAGTCGCGTACGGGCGGTGGCAACTGGCCGGGACGACCACTGCGCAGGTTCACAAAAGACTGTTGCCAGGAGGAGGCCAGTAGTTTGGCTTCGTCTTCCGTGTCGGCGGCAAAGACGTTGTAGCCCAGCATGACGTAAGGTTTTTCCAGATGCACGGAAGGCTGGAACTGACGGCGGTAAACCTCAATAGCATCCATCAATTGAGCAGGTGCAAAATGCGAAGCAAAGGCGTAGGGCAAGCCCAAGGCGGCGGCCAGTTGAGCACCAAACAGGCTGGAGCCCAGAATCCAGACCGGCACATTCAGTCCGCGACCGGGCACGGCCATGATGCGGTTGCGCGGCTCGTCGGACATATAGTCCATCAGTTCCAGCACGTCGCGCGGAAACTGGTCGGGGTCGCTGTTCAGATTGCGGCGCAAGGCGCGGGCGGTTTCGGGGTCGGAGCCAGGGGCACGACCCAGGCCCAAGTCAATACGGCCGGGGTACAGGGAGGCCAGCGTTCCAAACTGCTCGGCAATCACCAAAGGGGAATGGTTGGGCAACATGATGCCGCCCGCGCCCACACGAATGCGGCTGGTTTGACCGGCAATGTGCCCGATCAGAACTGAAGTGGCAGCACTGGCAATACCGGGCATGCCGTGGTGTTCGGCCAGCCAGTAACGGTGATAGCCCCACTGCTCGGCATGACGGGCAATGTCCGCCGAACAGCGAAAGGACTGGGCCGGTGTGGAGCCCTGAACAATAGGGGACAGGTCTAGGACGGAGAGCGGATAGCTTGGCTTCATGGCATCAGATTCAAATTGGACTCAGGATATAGTCGATCCATCGTTAGGCAGCGTCAAGTAAACCCATAGCATAGGCAAGGATGTTCAGATGAAAGAAACCAGTCGTCGCACCGTCAATCATTACCAGGACCATGCGCAGGCTTATCGGGACGGCACGTGGGACCATGATGTCAGCCAGAATCGTGATGCTTTGCTGGCGGCCATCGGCTTGCCGGGGCCCGTGGATATTCTGGATCTGGGCTGTGGACCGGGGCGGGATCTGGTCGCGTTTCAGGCCATGGGCCATCGTCCGGTGGGGCTGGATGGCTGTGCGGTTTTTGTGGAGATGGCTCGTCAGCAAACTGGCTTGCCGGTGCTGCATCAGGACTTTCTGGATTTGAATTTGCCCGCTGCGGCTTTTGATGGCGTGTTTGCCAATGCGGTTCTATTCCATATACCCAGCGCGGAGCTGCCTGCGGTTTTGACTGCTTTGCGACACAGTCTGCGACCGGGCGGCGTGCTGTTCTCCTCCAATCCGCGTGGTCAGGGGCAAGAAGGCTGGAATGGTCAGCGCTATGGTTGTTACTACAGTTGGGAGCAGTGGTCAGAGCGTCTGGAGCAAGCGGGCTTTGAGTATATCGATCACTTTTATCGCCCCACAGACAGGCCGCCGCAGGAGCAGCATTGGCTGGCTTCCCTGTGGCGCGTACCGGCTTGAACAGGTGCAAAATGGTGAATCCCTGACCTGGCTACTTAGGTGATTGTTTTATAAGCCTATTTTTTGCTAATACAGGGGTTTTCCCTATTTTTATGCACATCTTTTGTGGATAAGCCGGTTTTCAACAAGCAAAGGCTTGCCCGAGGAAAAAAATGGTAAAGAATTGTCGATTCTCTGCTCGCCATTTCTAAGTGCTTGATTGCACGGGGATAAGTGCAGTGATTCACGGTTTATCCTGTGACTTGTCCACATTTTATGGGGATAAGCTGGCGTCTGTTTCCGGATTTGGATGTTTTCTGTTCGTGGTTTTCAAGTGGCTGATACTACGGAAGGTTTTTCTGATTTGCCCAGTTTTTCCTATGAGCTATCCACAGTTTTCGGGGATAAGATGGTGGGCTTGCTCAACTTGGGTTCAGACCCGTCCCAAGGCTATGATGCGCACTAGCAATGTTTACCCTTGGCGGCCAGTCCCTTCGGTGCTTTGCCTTTTAATTGAGGAGATTGAAACGTGGAAAAATTGCAAGCCTGGATGACAGAGTTTCCAGCCGTTGTCGCGATTGCGCTCAACGTCGTGATTGCTTTGTTGATTCTGATTATTGGCTGGTGGCTGTCTGCCGCCGCCGGTCGTGCCATCAAGCGCATGGCAGCCCGCTCGCCGCGAGTGGATCCGACGATTGTGCCTATGGCCCAGTCCGTAACGGTCTGGACAATCCGCATCTTTGTGCTGATTGCCGTGTTGGCCCGTTTTGGTGTGCAGACCGCCAGCATTATCGCGGTACTGGGTGCCGCCGGTTTGGCGGTGGGCTTGGCCTTGCAGAACACACTGCAAAATATCGCCGCCGGCATCATGTTGCTGATGCTGCGTCCCTTGCGTGCGGGCGAGTTTGTGTCGGTTGTTGGTAAAGGTGACGGCACCGTGCAGGAAGTGGGTTTGTTCCTGACCCGCTTTGAGCAAGTGGATGGCATTCAATTTACGCTGCCCAACAGCCTGATCTGGGGCAACCCTATCATCAACTACAGCCGTAACACCACTCGTCGTTTGGACTTCGGGGTGGGCGTACGTTATGGCGATGATCTGGACCTGGCCATCAAGCTGCTGCAAGACCTGCTCAATGAACATCCTCAGGTGCTGAAAGACCCGGCTCCTTTGGTCATGGTCATGGAGTACAAGGACAGCGTAATCACCGTCAATCTGCGTGCGTGGATCAATGCTGCTGACTTCTGGGATGCCCGTTTTGATCTGTTCCGCCGTGCGGTCCAAGTGCTGAATCAGGCTGGTTTGCAGACGCCCGTTCCAGTACGTGAAATCGTGCAAACGGGTGGCGAGAAAAAGGCTGCTTAAGCCTTGGGCTCAGGGCCTGATTTCCAGATCCTGAATACGATTTTGCCGGGTTCAAGCCCGTGCTGTTCTGACCTGACATGGGAATGCCCCAAGCCTTGCTTTTAGCGGCTTGGGGCATTTTTTTCGGGTTAGCCTGCATTGGTCTTACTGCGGGCTTCTCCCATACTGTACTCTTTGCTCTGGCGCTGTTTTTCCACCTGCCCTCACGATGTTTCTGATCGACGAAAAAATCACGGTACGACGCTTGGAAGTTCTGCTGGCTTTTCTGGAAGCTGGCACGATTGCCCGTGCCGCTGAACAATTGGGCACCAGTGCGGTGAGCGTGCATCGGGCCTTGAAAAGCCTGGAGGAAGGGTTGCGCTGCCCGCTGTTCTTGCAGGAGGGCCGCAATCTGGTGCCACAGGAGTCGGCGCGCGAGCTGGCCGAAGCGGCCAAGGAAACCATACGCACCTTGCAGCACGGCATTGATGCTGCCCGGGAAGCCGGGGGGTATTCGTCGGATCAGTTGCGCATAGGTTCCATGTACTCGCTGACGATACGTTTGGTGCCGCGCCTTTTGGTAGAGCTGAAGGTTCACAAGCCTTTATTGCAGATTGATCTGGTGCTGGACTCCAACGAGAAGCTGTTGCAAAAGTTGCGGGGCGGTCATATTGACGCAGCCTTGATCGAGTTGCCACAGGAGCAACCGGATGATCTGGAAGTGCTGCCCATTTTTGATGATGAGCTGATGTTTGCTGCTCCCATGGATTGGCAAGGATCGGACTCGTCCGTGGTGGATCTGGAGCGTTGTTCCAAGGAACGTTTTGTGTCGCTGACCGATGATTTTGCAACGGGGCGGGACATGCAGCGCATGTTGGCCAAAGCCGGGTTTGATGCCGATATTGTGATGCGCACCGGAGACATCTTTTCCTTGATGAGTCTGGTCAGTGGTGGTGTGGGATGCTCCCTTTTACCTGCGCGAGCCAAAGCGGTTTTTTCTGACAAGATTCAGTGGCTGAGCCTGGAGCAGAAGTATCGACATTCACAGCGTATCGGCCTGGTGTGCATGAAGTCGCGCGAGCGCAGCCCGAATGTGTTGAGCTTGTTACGGGCCTGCCGGATCGTGCGTACTCAGTTGGAAAAAGAAGGGCCGACGTCGGGCTGATACGGGTCTGCGCAAGCCGCTGTCTTGCGTTTATCCAGCCCAGCGAGATAGCCAGCGCTGCAAGCCATCCAGGGTTTGGAACTCGTCCACACTGCGCGCAGGAATCTCCGGATAGCGTTGATTCCACATGGTCGCTAGACTGCGGCCCGGACCAATCTCCAGCACCACATTGGGCTGTCGCTCTTCAATCTGTTCCATGCAGGAGTCCCATTGCACAGTTTGCATCAACTGCGCTGATAAGGCCTGGGCAGCGGTAGTGGCGTTATGCACCCATAGACCGGCATTGGTGGGCCAAGGCAAGGTTGGGGCAGTCAGTTCGCTTTGATTCAGTTGCTCTTGAAAGGCCTGGGCCGCGCTGCTCATCCAATGGGTATGGGAGGCAATATTCACGGCCAGGGGTGTGCAACGTGCCCCTTGTTCTTGAGCGAATTTTTCCAGGGCAGCAAGCTTGTCACGTGGTCCCGCACAGACAGCACTATCAGGACCATTGCGTATCGCCAGGGCAGCGCCGTGCGCTTGGCACCATTGCTCAATCGTCCGGATTGAAACCCCACTTATCGCCAGCATGCTGCTGTCCTGTCCGGCCCCGGCTTTATCCATCAAGGCGGCTCTTAGTCCGGCGAGCTGGATGGTATTGCTGGCATATAACACACCCGCTACACAAGCGGCTGCCAGTTCACCAATGCTGTAGCCCGCCACGGCCACCAAAGATCGCCTGGAGGTTTGCAGAGCAGGGACGTGCTCCTGCAATTCCTGCCAAGCGGCCAAGGCGCAAGCTGTCAGCAGAACTTGGGCATGGGCATTGGTGCTGGCCCAACGGGTATCGCGCATGGCAGCGCGCCAATCGGGAACGTGCAACTGTTCCTGCATTTGCAGCAGCGAGGGGTTTGCCGGGTTCATCCAGGGCAGCATGTCTGCGTATTGCATGCCTTGCCCGGAAAACAGCAGGGCGATTTTCATAGTCAGGCTCCAGTAGGGCGACGCTGGCTGGCACTGCCGGGTGCATAGGCTTGCAAGCGATCCAGCCAGCAGCAGGCCGACAAGGTGTCGGCTGCGCCGCCGGGGGACAGGCGACGTTTCATGAAGGCTTGATGCAAGGCTTGCGCGCGCTGCACCGCATCGGGGCTGAACGCACTGCCTGCTTGCAAGTATTGTGTGGCGCAGTGGCGCGCGTAGTGTAGCCCCTCCAGTCCGCCACGATGGGCCAGATTACTATCGTCAAGGACCGCCATAACAGAAAAGAAGGTATGCAAACCCACGGTTTGCAACTGCTCTTCTGCCACTGGTGTGCTGTGCGGAGACAAAGTTTTGACAGCGACTTGCCAGGCGGGCCAGGCCGTTTCAAACAAGGTGGGAAAGCCCTGGGCTGCTTCCTGGTTCGCGCCTTGCAAGCCATAGCGGCGTACCGCCCGTCCGCCCGGCAGTGCGGACGAAGCTTGCAGGCTGCGGGCCTGTAAAGCCGCCCCCCATAATGTTTGAAGTTGGTCCCGAATCGTGGCGGGAGTCAGGGTGCGAAAAGGTAGGCAAGAGCCTGCGGCTGCGCACAACAGACCCAGCATGAAGATGGCGCCACGGTGGGTATTGATGCCCCCGGTTGCCGCCTGCATGCGAGCCTCCGCTGCAATCCCGCGAGTTTGCAGCTGGCTGAATGGAACACGCTGTTGGCCCAGAGCCGCCATGTCAGAAAAATAATGGCGCAGGGCAAACAGACTGCGATAAAAAGTGCTGGCATCCATATCGTCATGGCTGCCGCTGTCGAGCAAGGAAACCAGCCCCGGTTTGGGAGCCAGAATCAGCTCGTCATACAGCGCCAGAACCGCCGCACGGCCTATGGCCGCACAACTCCAGGAACGGGATGGATCCATGAAGTCGGCGGCAGTGGGGCGAGGCGCCAACGTTCTGGTTTCAATTGCATCAAGCAGCATGAGAGGACTCCGGAGCAGGAGCGTGCTCGGGCCAGTCCGAGTGCGCCTGAATACGTACACCATGAGTGCGTTTGATCATGACTTTGCTGCTGGCACCGCTGCGCCATTGCTGCCATTCACGCCAGGCGATGGCCGCGTCATCCGGGAACAGCAACTCTCCATCCAGGCGGGGCAAACCGGACAATTCGCTGATTGCACCTAATAGCTCCACCAGACGATCTGCTTGCGTGGCGCTCTGCACGGGTAGCAGCAAATCCAGGTCTGAACCTTCACGCACATAGCCCTGTCCTGTGATCAGTTCCCAGCCATAACTGCCATAGACCTGAGCCGTGCAGCCATGTGCTTGCATACGCTGGCATAAGCTCAGCCAGTCTTGCGCCAAGGAGGCTGGCAATAAGGTTTGGGCTTCATGGGCGGGGGGGAAACTGCCCCAAGACAGGCTCTGGTTTTGGGAAACGATCAGGGACAGACGTTGCCGCCCCCAATCGGTCGGTAAAGGAATGCCCACTTGCAACTGTCCGCTATGCAGTTCGCCTGGCTGACGGCTGACGACCAGCGGCCAGCCTCGAGCCTGCCATTGACGCAGGCTCTGGCAGACGTGGCTGGTCAGATCCAGATCAGTCAGCACCTGATCCCAGGCTGTGTTGTCCAGCGTGATCAGGTGGTGACGGCGAGCGGGCAGCTGGGCGTTCATCAGGATGCCTGCAAGACCTGTTCAATGATCTGGGCAGCCAGGCGGCGGCCACCACGTTCGGCACCATCGCTGGCGCGGCGATCCTGATCATTGGATTGAGCCAGTGCTGCCCGCAAGGAAGCACGCAGTTGCTCTGGCGAGCTGCTGTCCCAGACAGACTGAATGCCTCCCATGGCCACGTAGTTGCCTACGCCGGGCGCAAAGACCGGATTGGACTGCGCCAGCTCTTCCAGCATGGCTTCGGGCAGCTTGGTCACGCGGGCCATGGCAGGAATGCGCATGACGCGAATTTCGGCTTCGGGCACGGCATAGCAGGCATCGGCAATCAGGCCGGAGGTGATGAAGCCACCGGACAGGGCCTGGTCGTACACCAGCCCAATGACCTTGTGGCCTTTGCGTCGGGCCAGATCCAGGCACATGCCCAAGTGAGCCATGGCGCGGTTGATGCCCAGCAGCTCATCGCGGCGGCGCAGTTGCTGGCCTTGGGTATCGACCAAAAGCAGCAGGCTACGGCCAGGATGGTTCTTGATGGTGTCCAGCACGGCCTGTGCCTGGGTCAAGGCCAGGGACACGCCGATGGGGGCGTGTTCCGTCGTGCCGATCACGGCCAAGGTTTCACCATCAAACTCGGCATTGCCTTGCAAGAACAAATCCTGTTCGCTAATGCTGTGCTGCGTATCGAACAGCGATTGCACCAGTGTTTCCCATTTCATGACAGCGCCTCCTGGCTGCGTAATGCTTTGACGGCTGCAGCATCCATCTGCCCGACTTGATCACTTTGTTCCAGCCCCAGTGCTTGCCACAAGGCTTGGGCCTGATTTTCAGTTTGGTCCCATTGCTCCACAGGCAGCAGGGCTGCGCGGTGTGCCAGCAGCTGATGTTCCTGTTCCAGCTCTTCCAGGGTGACGGGACCACGAGCTGGATTCTTCAAGCCTTGTACGGCAGCGGCGCGGAAAGCGGCCACGGTGTCCGGTACAAGGTCGTCGCAATCGGCGGTCAGCCAGCGGTGTTTTCCGCCACTGGTTTGCCAGACCAAAGCGCGGTCCTTGGAGTCGTATTCTTCGACTCCGTGGGAGGCTTCAATCACTTCCGGGCCGGACATGGCCAGACGGCCGACGTCGCTCATGATCAGGTGGTTGGTGCAGCGGGCCACAATGCCCATACCCCCAAAGCAACCGTTTTGCCCGCCTACCAAAGCAATCACAGGCACTCCGGCATTACGCGTGTCCAGCAGGGCGCGCATCACTTCCGAGACGGCTATCAAACCGGCGTTAGCTTCGTGCAGACGCACACCACCGGACTCCAGCAGCAGCACTACGCCTGCAGGGCGGTCGATCATGGCTCGACGCAGCAGGCCCACCAGCTTGGCGCCGTGGACTTCGCCCACACCACCGCCCATGAATTCGCCTTCCTGCGCCGCCACATACACGGTCTGCCCCTCCAGCAAGGCACGGCCGATAGCCACGCCATCATCAAAGGAAGAAGGCACTCCCAACTGGGCCAGATGGGGGCTGCTCAAGCGTTGTGCAGGGGGCAGCCATTCGTGAAAGCTGTTGGCGTCAAACAGAGCCTGGACGCGCTGGCGGGCAGAACACTCCAGATAACTGCTCATGACTGTGTTCCTTGTGCTTGGCTGCGTGCCAGGGCTTCGCTGGCGGCCTGGTCCAGACGCAAGCTGACCACGGCAGGGGTGGCCCCCATATCGTTAATGTCAAAGTGAATACCGGCCAGCGGATGGCGCTGGTGAAAGTCCCGCACTACCGCATCCCAGATCGTGGAGAAACCACGTGCCGAGGTATGAATATGGATGGTGCATTCGGCGCTGTCCTTGGGCTCGGCCAGCACTTCCAGATTGCCCGAACCTACCACGCCCACCAGCACAGGCTGGAAGGTGCCAATAGGCTCTTGCCCTTTGAAGCTATAGGCCAGGGTTTCCAGGCCGTGAGGAATGTTTGTCATCGTGATCTCCTAATGCAAATAGCGTGGCGGGCCATTACCAGTTACGGAAGCGTGCCGGAGGTTGATACAGCCCGCCGGAGGCTTGAACCAGATCCCGCATGCTGCGTGCGGCCAATAAATTGCGGGTGGCCTGGCGTGGGTCTATGCCCAGATCCTGAGGGCGACGGATGATGCCGCGATCACGCAGGTTCTCCACCATGCGGGCATCTCGGCCCAGGCCCACTTGCGTATAGCCGGCAACGCCCCGTATGGCTTGCTCGCGCTCTTCGTCGGTACGGCACAGCAAGAGATTGGCGATGCCTTCTTCTGTCAGGATGTGAGTGACATCGTCGCCGTACACCATGATGGGCGGCAGATCCATGCCGGTCTGCTCCTGCAGGGTCCAGGCATCCAGGGTGTCCACAAAGGCGGGCGTCATGTGTTCGCGGAAGGTTTCCACAATCTGCACCACCAGCTTCTGACCACGTGGCGTACCGGCTGCACCTTGGCGTCCTTGGCGTGCCTCTTGCCCGGCTTTCAACCAGGCGGGGCTGGCGTGGCGACGACCACGTGCATCCGCGCCCATATTGGGTGCGCCACCAAAACCGGCAATACGGCCCAGCGTGGCGGTGGAGCTATTGCCATGCAGGTCGATCTGCAAGGTGGAGCCGATGAACAGGTCACAGGCGTAGTGGCCAGCCGCCTGACAGAACGCGCGGTTGCTGCGCATGCTGCCATCCGGGCCGGTGAAGAACACATCGGAGCGGGCGCGCAGATAGTTTTCCATGCCCAGCTCGGAGCCGAAGGAGTGCACCGATTGCACCCAACCGGCTTCGATGGCCGGGATCAGGGCAGGATGCGGATTCAAGGCCCAGTGCTGGCAAATCTTGCCTTTCAGGCCCAGTGATTCGCCGTAAGTGGGCAGCAACAATTCAATGGCGGCGGTATCAAAACCGATGCCGTGGTTCAGGCGTTGCACACCGTATTCCGCGTAGATGCCCTTGATCGCCATCATGGCCATCAAGACCTGGATTTCGCTGATCTGGGCTGGGTCGCGGGTAAACAGCGGTTCGATAAAGTGCGGGCGGGGAGCGGGCACGACAAAGTTCACCCAGTCGGCGGGAATGTCCACACGCGGCAGGCGGGTGGTCTTGCTGTCGACCAGCTCGTTGACCTGGGCGATGACAATGCCGCCGGAAAAGGCAGTGGCTTCCACAATAGCCGGGGTATCTTCGGTATTGGGGCCGGTGTACAGATTGCCGTGCTCATCGGCGGCCTGGGCCGCGATGAGCGCGACATTCGGGGTCAAATCTACAAAGTAACGGGCAAACAACTCCAGATAGGTATGAATGGCACCGATGTTCAGTCGTCCTGCCGAGGCCAGCCTGGCCAGGCGCGCACCTTGCGGGCCGGAAAAGCTGAAGTCCAGGCGGTTCGCAATGCCTTTTTCAAACACATCCAGGTGCTGGGGCAAGGCCAGCACGGATTGCACCATGTGCAGGTCATGAATCTGCGCTGGGTCGACGCCCACCAGTGCGTCGGCCAGAAAGTCGGCCTGCTTCTGGTTATTGCCTTCCAGACATACTCGATCTCCTACTTGTAATACGGCTTCCAGCAAGCTGCTGGCTTTATCCGTGCTGCATATCTTGCCTTGCAAAGAGTCTCCCAGTGCGCGGCTGGCACGTTGCAGTCTTTGCTGGCGGGCTTGATTCTTAAGATTCCAGTTGCTGTCCGTCATTGGGTTTCCCTGTCCTACCTCTGTCGATGTGATCCGTTGAGTAAGCTGCCCGACCCTTCAGGATCGGAGTTCAGGCAGCGCGATAGTTAATGTGCCCAGGCGGTGGGCAATGCGGGTGGCCGCTTCCAGTAGCAGGTCATCTTGCCCAGGGCGGGCAGCCACTTGCAGTCCTAAAGGAAGCCCGTGGCTACCAAAGCCGATGGGCAAGTTGATGCATGGAATGCCCAGTGCCGTCCAGGCGCGGCACAGCACGGGATCGCCCGTCGTGTCGCGTGTGGGAGCCTCGCCCAAGGCGGCTGCGCTCAGGATCAGGTCTGCGTCGCCGAAGATCAGCTCGGGTTGGCGCTTGACCTGATTGATCAGGCCTTGAGCCTGAATCAGTTCGGCAGGTTGAGTCTGTGCGCATTTATCCAGATAAGTCTGCAAAGCAGGCGAGAGCAGTTCCAGATGTTGCTGGCGTTCATGGCTTAAATGGATCAGCACTTCAGCCCCCATGACGGCTTGCTGCGCATGGGTCAGTTCACCAAACAGACTGTCCCTGTCGCTAAGCTGAACTTCGAACTGGCCGTCATCCATTTTCAGGTGAGTCACGGTCGCTTCCAGCCGATCACGCAAATCCTCGGCAATGTCCTCCCACCAGGGTGTGTGCAAAAAGCTCAGGCGCAAAGGGGCTTGCTGCAGGACTTGCGATACTTCCGGCGTGCTGCGTAGTGCGTTGAACACAAGGCGAACATCCTCCAGACGCTGGCCCAAAATTCCCAAGGTGTCCAGAGACGGGCTGATGGTTTTCAGGCCGCTGCTGGGCAAGGCGCCGAAGCTGGGTTTGAAGCCATAAATTCCGCAGAACGTGGCGGGGCGCACCACGGACCCCGCTGTCTGGGTGCCCAAAGCTACCGGCACCACATTGGCAGCCACGGCAGCGGCCGAGCCGGACGACGAACCGCCCGGCGTGTGCTCCAGATTCCAGGGGTTGCGTGTCTTGGGTGGACTAAACAGCGCAAATTCTGTGGTGACGGTTTTGCCAAAAGGCACGGCACCGGCCGCACGCAGGGCCTGCACAATGGCAGCGTCCTGGGTGGGGCGGTTGTCGCGATAAATGGGCGAACCATAGGTGGCTGGAGCGTCCGCCGTATTGATCAAATCCTTGATGCCGATGACCAGCCCCTTCAAGGGGCCGGTGTTGTTCTCCTGCTCTTGGGCGACATGCCGTACCTGCTCCTTGTCCAGATGGGCAAAGGCCTGAATCAGATCCTCGGTTTGCTCGTAGCGGGCAATTGCTGCCTCTGCTGCCTCCTGGCTGGATGTCCTGTTTCGGGTAGCGAAATCATTCACAGACATGGCGCGTCCTTAGATCGTGAAAGGTGCGATAAGAATAGCAATCGTCAAAATGACGGTGCCAATCAGAAAGGCCACCACGGTAAAGCCCATCACTTGTCGTACATTCAGTCGCGCAATGGCCAGCACAGGCAAAAGCCAGAAGGGCTGGATCATATTGGCCACCGCCTCGCCAAAGGCCACGGCCATGGACATCAGGCCCAGGTAGGCAGGGCCGTCCTGACCAATGGCCAGGGCCGATTGCACAGCGATGGGGCCTTGCACACCCCAGTGTCCGCCACCGGAAGGAACAAACAGCGAGATGATGATGGAGGCGATAAAGGTCAGGAAGGGCAGAGTGTATTCATTGGCCCCAGTCACCAGCGCGGAGGACAGGATTTCTTCCAGGGCGCGACCGCCTTCCATGGGGATATAGGCTAGCAAGCCCATGATGCCGCCATACAGCGGGTACTGCAGAATCAACGGGCCTGCCGTTTTGGCGGACTCGACAAAGGATTTGATAAAGCGGATAGGCGTCCAGTGCAGCAGGGCACCGGTGACGGTAAACAGCATGATCATGGATGAGATGTTCAGCGCAAAACCGCTGCGCACGAAGTAGTACATACCCGCGGCAAAGAACAGCACATTCAGAATCCACAGGTTTTCCAGCTTTTCAGCCGGGGTGCTGGGCTTGGTTTTGGGCAGGTCTTTTTCAATGTCAGCAAAGACGGCGGGGTCAGGCGGCAAGGCGTAGTCAGGCTCCATGCGCCAGATCGTCAGAAACAGCAGGATGATCAGGGCCACAACTGGAATCCAGCTATAGGGCTGGAAAATGGTCAGGCTGAACGGCACCGTCATGCTGGTCAGTTGATGGATGACGTTAATGGGGCTGTTGGGGTCGGTATTGGCCAGGGCAATCGAGCTGGACAGACCTTGAGTCCAGAGCAGGTAACCCATATAACCCGAGGCAATCAGATAACCAAAGTGCACATTGGGCAGACGGCGGGCAACCTGGCGTGCAACCAGGGCACCGGCCACCAGACCCAGGCCCCAGTTCAGCAGGCAGAAGATCGCGCCCACGGCAAAGCACAGCAGGGCACCTTCAACTTGTGTGCGGGCACGGGAGGCCAACCAGATGATGGCGCGTTTCAAGGGTGGTGCTTCGGCCAGGGTGTAGCCCGTCACCAGAATCAGCACCATTTGCAGGGCAAAGGTGAAAATACTTTTGGGGCCCCATACCCCGCGATACCAGGCATCCACCATTCCTCCGGGGGTGGCGCCATCAACAAACAGGGCAATCAGTCCTACAACCAGCAAGCTCAGGATGACGGCGAACAGATACGGGTCCGGCATCCACTTTTCTACGTAACGCACGCAGATATTGGTAAAGCGGGTCAGCAAGTTTGGCCTGGGTTTGGCCGAGAGGGTAGCAGTGGTGTTCATGATGAACTTATCCTTGTTTTTGTCTCCCCGACCTGGCTAGTGGGTCGGCTGATGGATGTGGATGCTGGATACACAGTCCCGCTAGCGCGTACTCCTCGGTAATGACTGTTGCCTGTATCTCGCCTTCCTTTTTTATGGTGTGCCCCTTAGGGGGCTTATCGTTGTGCCCACAAGATAGCGACAGGCTAGTGCGTGGATCAATAAAGCAAATGTTGTTTTATTTACGCGCGGCGAAACGATGACGCGTTAACCCTAGGGGAAAAGGGCGTGCGAATGCTGCGACACGCGGCTTTGGGTATAAAGCCGCTTGTTTTACGGGAGATGGGGATATTTAGCTAAAACGAACTGATTAGAGGATCAGTTTGAGTTGCGGATAGGGCGCTGTTTGAAACGGAACTGCTTTTTTTCATACGCCAACCTGGGGGAGTGCGGCGTGGGAAGGGACTGGGCTTATAGCCAGCGTAGTTTCTCTTTTTTTGACAGGCTGAGCCTGGAGGAGCCACCTGCGTTGATTGGAAAAGCAGACAGAATGAACTTCGAGACGTAAAAAAGCACACAGGGCAGGCTGTGTGCGGATGAGGATGTTAACGATCCCGACACCATTCAGGGGGAGAAATCCGCCCAGATTTAAAACTTGTCGGCGACTGAATCCAGCGCGTCGCGCAGCAAACCGGCAATTTCTTTTTGCCGTGGCGCAGGCATGCGCTCGGTAATGGCCGTGACACTCATGGCCAGAATGGGGCGGCCTTTGTGATCGCACAACGCGCAGCCCACACCCAAAGCACCGCGTACGGCGTAGTTGCCTACAACCGAGTAGCCCCGGATACGGGTGTTGGTGACCAACTGGCGCATCTCGCGCTGAGTCATGCCACCGTACTGATCCAGCTGATTGGCATTGCGTTCGATAATCTGCTCGATCGCTTCGTCCCCAAGTGTGGCCAGATAGGCCATGCCACCCGAACCCACGCCCAAAGGCTGACGCTTGCCTACATAAGTGGCCAGAATCTGTACCGGGTAGGGGCCAATTTCGCGCCACAGGCTAACGGAGTCGTCGCCATCGCGGCCCACCAGAAAGACCGCGTCGCCAGTCTGTTGAGCCAGCTCTTGCATGATGGGCTGCATGATGGTGACACGCGGGTCCAGTCCAAACAGGCCCTGATCCTGGCGCGTGGCGCTGTAGCGACGGCTATGGCTGCTGTTCTGGACCAGACCGTGATCGATCAGGGCGGCCAGCAGCCGGTAGATGGTGGGGCGCTGTAATTGCGTGGCGCGCGACAGGTCGGTGACGCTCAGCCCTTTGCCTTGATGATTCTGCAAAGTCTTGAGCACCAGCAGGCCGCGTTGCAAGGTGCGCGGCCCGGCCTGATCCTGCGGTTCTACGGTCTCGGGAGTGTTCATGCTTGAAAACAGCTATTGCTTACCGAAAAAGTAACTCAGTAAGAATATACGCCAGCCAAGAAAGTGTCCACTGTGTGATCGCTCATAAAAGACAATGCCCGCTGGGTGCAGCGGGCAAGAGGGGTTGCGCGTTTGAACGCAGGTTTTAGCGATGTTCCGGGCCTGCCGAATCGTCTTTACGTTGTTCGGGGATGGGGTGGCCCGCTGTTTTGGCGGTCTTGATCATGGCGGTACACAGGCCGCGCAACATATCCACTTCGTCCAAACTAAGCTGGGCGCGCCCGAACAGGTGCTGCATGCGGGGCACCAGCTTCTTGGGGTGTTTGGGGTCGAGGAACTTGACGCTTTCAATGGCCTGTTCCCAGTGCTGTAGCAAGGCTTGCACTTTGGCTTGGGGAGCCAGCTCCTTGCCAGGGTCTGCCTTGCCATCCGTATGGGGCAGCAGGCTGGCACCGCTTTCAGCCAGCAGCGCGTAGCGCAATTCCCAGGCAGCCAGTTGCAAAGCCTGGGCGACATTCAGGGAACTGTATTCAGGATTGGCCGGAATATGGCAGACGTATTGGCACTGGCTGATGTGATCGTTGGTCAGGCCCACGCGTTCGGTCCCCAGCACAATGGCGACGGTTCCGGCGTGCTGGCGCAGATGCTCACGGCTCAGTTCGGCAGTCTGACGTATATCGGCGGCTGGCGGTCCTAAATAGCGGGGGCGGGCCGTCAGGGCAAAAGCCAGAGTGACCGGTTCCAGTGCATGCGCCAGAGTGGGAACAATAGTTGCTTGCTCCAAAACGTCTACGGCACCGCTGGCCAGCGAGATTGCCTGAGGGTTTTGTGCAACGTCCGGGTCTAGCGGGTCGACCAGGCATAAGTCGCCAAAGCCCATGGTTTTGATCGCTCGCGCTGCTGCGCCGACGTTTCCAGGGTGGCTGGGTTGCACCATAATGAAGCGAACCCGGTGAAAATTATCATCAAATGCCGATGCTTGCGTCTGAGTCATTTAAAATAGCTACTTTGAAGCTACGCTTCCTGTGTCTGCTCACGCGATTTTGCCCTGCAACAGGGCACGCCAGGCAGGCTCAATTATTGTTAAAAAAACGGAATTTCCATGCACCCGATGCTCAATACCGCCATCAAGGCGGCTCGCCGTGCCGGCACCATTATCTCTCGCGCCAGTCTGGACCTCCAGCACCTGTCGGTTGCGCGTAAAGGCCCTAAAGATTATGTCACGGAAGTGGATCGCGCAGCAGAGGAAGCCATCATTGAAGTATTGAGCGAAGCTTACCCCGACCACGGTTTTATCGGCGAGGAAACGGGCGAGCGCCCACCGCTGGAACCCGCAGGCGAAGGTACTCCCGAATACCAGTGGGTCATTGATCCTCTGGATGGCACCACCAACTTTATCCACGGCTTTCCGTGCTACGCAATTTCGATTGCCTTGATGCACCGTGGCCAGG
Source organism: Alcaligenes sp. NLF5-7 (assembly GCF_024266725.1). Classification (NCBI taxonomy): domain Bacteria; kingdom Pseudomonadati; phylum Pseudomonadota; class Betaproteobacteria; order Burkholderiales; family Alcaligenaceae; genus Alcaligenes; species Alcaligenes sp. NLF5-7. The sequence goes on along the minus strand of NZ_CP100755.1, from coordinate 470,487 downwards.
CTGCCCATGCCGTCATTTACGACACCAACCGCAATGAAATGTTCACGGCCAGCCGTGGCGGTGGTGCCTTCCTGAACGACCGTCGTATTCGTGTGTCGGGCCAGACTCGTTACCACGATGCCTTGATCGGTGCACACGTGCCGGATTCGGGTGCAGGCGTGAAACCCACCTCTCCATTTGCCGATATGCTGGCCGAATGTGCTGCCGTGCGTCGCGTGGGTGCAACGGTTTTGGATCTGGCTTATGTGGCTGCAGGTCGTCTGGATGGCTTCTGCGCCGTCAACCTGCAACCTTGGGATCTGGCTGCCGGCACTTTGCTGGTGACCGAAGCCGGCGGTCTGGTGGGCGACTTTGAAGGCGAACAAACCTGGAAAGAGACTGGCAATGTGATTGCCGCCAGTCCGAAGATCTTTATTCAGATGCTGTCGCACCTGCAAGATTAAGAACCTAGACCCCGGCATTGCCGGGGTGTTCTTTTAATCACAGCGCCAAGGAGCTGAGATGGAGTGGTTGATGGACCCGACCGCCTGGGTTGGGTTACTCACACTGGTAGTTCTGGAAATTGTGCTGGGCATCGATAACCTGGTGTTCATTGCAATTTTGGTCGACAAGCTGCCTCCGGCGCAGCGCGATCGGGCTCGTGTGCTGGGCCTGTCACTGGCCTTGCTGATGCGCCTTGGCTTGCTCACGGTCATGTCCCATCTGGTGCAGCTGACCGACCCCTTGATCTCCATATTCAGTCTGGATTTTTCTGGCCGTGATCTGATCATGATCGTGGGTGGTTTTTTCCTGCTGTTCAAGGGCACACTGGAGCTGCACGAACGTATTGAGAACCGCAGCGCTCATGCTTCCGGCTCGCGCATGTATGCCAGCTTCTGGGTCATCGTGGCGCAGATCGTGGTGCTGGATGCCGTGTTCTCCATCGACGCGGTCATTACTGCGGTGGGTATGGTCGAGCACCTGCCCATCATGATGGCGGCGGTGGTCATTGCCATTGGCATCATGCTGGTTGCTTCCAAACCCTTGACGGCTTATATCAATAGTCGCCCCACGGTGGTGATCCTGTGCCTGGGCTTTTTGTTGATGATCGGCTTCTCCTTGCTGGTGGAAGGCTTTGGCGTACATGTACCCAAGGGTTACCTGTATGCGGCCATTTCCTTCTCCATCCTGATCGAAATGTTCAATCAGCTGGCGCGTCGCAAGTTGCGTATGCTGCAGGCAGGTCGTCCCATGCGTGAGCGTACGGCCGAGGCTGTGCTGCGCATGTTGGGCAAGCGTCCCGCTTCCGGTGAAACGGTCATCGGGCCGGATCTGCCCGGTGCAGCGGCGCAAATGGTGTTCGGTCAGGAAGAACGCAATATGGTCAGTGGTGTGCTGACTTTGTCCGAGCGTACCGTGCATTCGGTGATGACGCCGCGCAATGCGATTACCTGGGTGAATGTGCAGGACGATCCTGAGGTCCTGCGCGAAAAGATGACACATGAACCCCATAGCATGGTGCCAGTGTGTCGCGGTTCGCTCGATGAGGTTATTGGCATTGGTCGAAGCAAAGAGTTACTGGCAGACCTGCTGATTCATGGTCATATCCGTCTGGACCAATTGCGTCAGCCGGTTTTTGTGTATGAGTCCATCGGGATTTTGGACCTGATGGAAACCATCAAGCAAAGCCGCGGGCAGTTGGTCATGGTGACGGACGAGTTCGGCACTATTGAAGGTTTGGTGACGCCTTTGGATATTTTCGAGGCGATTGCAGGCGACTTCCCCAGCGAGGACGAACCCCCCGATATTGTCCAGGAGTCCCAGGACCACTGGCTCCTGGACGGCTCCACCGACTTGCATCATCTGGAACAGATGCTGGGTGTGGATGGTCTGGTGGATGAAGAGGAAGAATATGCCACCCTGGCCGGTTATCTGCTGACGCGTTTCGGACAATTGCCCAAGGTGGGCGATATGTGTGTGCTTGAGCAAAGCGATGCGGTGTATCGCTTCAAGGTGGAAGAGCTGGAAGGGCGTCGCATTTCACAGGTCAGCCTGGAACGTGTGCCATACGATGATGAACAAATCGATCCATTTCTGGCGTCTTAATTTTTATTGGCTTTGATTCGGACAACATGACTGAGCAAACTCTCTATTTGTTGAAAGCCCTGTTTCTGGGGATTGTTGAGGGCATCACGGAATTCATTCCGGTTTCCAGTACGGCGCACTTGCTGATCCTGGGCTCCTGGATTGATTTTTCCTCGGGCGATGCCAAGGTCTTCGAGGTTGTCATTCAGTTTGGTTCGATTCTGGCCGTGATCTGGATTTTTCGCGCCCGTTTGATTCAGCTGATCACCGGGGTCTTGCGCGGAGATCGCACCGAGCTGATGTTCACTCGCAATCTGCTGATTGCCTTTTTGCCCGCTGCCGTTATTGGTGCTTTGACGATTCAGTACGTTAAAGCGCTGTTCCATCACCAGATTGTGTTTGTGTTCACGCTGGTATTGGGTGGTTTGTTGATGCTGTGGGTCGAGCGCAAACCGCAGTACGCGAAGAACACGTCGGAGCTGGATCAGGGTGAAACCGCCACCTCGCAAAAGGCCACCGCCTTTGCCTTGGAAGAGATCACCTGGAAGCAGGCTTTGGTGGTTGGTTTTGCCCAGTGCATTGCCATGGTGCCTGGTACTTCACGTTCGGGTGCCACCATTATCGGTGGCATGTTGGCTGGTATTCAGCGCAAGACCGCCACGGAGTTTTCTTTCTTCCTGGCCATGCCAACCATGCTGGCTGCTACGGTTTATGACCTGTATCGCAACGGTGCGTCCTTGAGTGCAGATCAAAGCACCGCGATTATTGTGGGCTTTGTTGCTGCCTTCTTTAGCGCCTTGTTCCTGGTGAAGGCCGTGCTGCGCTTTGTGTCCAGTCGCACCTATCGTCCTTTTGCCTGGTATCGGATTGCGTTGGGCGGAGTATTGTTTGTGTGGCTGATGACTTAGATCTTTGCCGCCTAAGATGTTTTGAAATCCCCGCTTGCTTGACCTGCCAGCGGGGATTTTTCTTTTCAGGGAGGCTCGGTAAATGTCGTCTTTTCACGCACATACTTTACCCACCTACCCACCTACCCACCTACCCACCTACCCACCTACCCACCTATCTATCTATCTATCTATTTCTATCTATCTATCTATCTATCTATCTATCTATCTGTTTATCTGTCTAGCTGTCTATCCGTCTGTCTGTCCGCGTATCTAGCGATGTACCAATTTGATAGGCACTTTTTTGGTGATTATTGTGTTCAAGGGTTTGTTGGCAAATAGCGGGTTTGTCGCCCGTCATTTGGTCTGGCTTGGCTTCGATACGCTGCTGCTTATTGAAGGGAGCTTGGTCTCAGCAAGACGCCTCTCGGTTCGTCTGCCCCGGTATCCGGGCTGACTACTTGCCGGTGCTGCGCACCGGTACCCTGGTCGGTGTTCGGATACGGGCGCGCCCTTAACTCGCGGGGTGTCTTGTCCACCGGACAAGACACAAGCGCCCCGCTCAAACAGAAGGGCGCTTGCACCCCGTATCCGAACACCGCCTGCGGCAAGCAGTCTGAACCGCCCGGATACCGGGGCAGACGAACTGAGAGGCTCACAGTGAGGAAGGGACAAGCAGCCTTGCTGCTCATGGCGCCAAGAGTCGGTGGTCGGGCACGAGACCAGCCTTCGGTGGTCCGCTTTGGTTGCCGCGAGCGAAAGTATCTTGTTGGCAAAAACCACGGTCTTTTTTGCGTTTTTGAGGGGGCAGTTGGGCTCGACGGGCGAGTCAGGGCTCTGGCCGCAGGCTCTTGCAGTATCCAGGATGCAAGCCCTGTGCTGTTTGAGCGGGGCGCTTGTGGTTCGTCCGGGGGACGAGCCACCCCGCGAGTTCACAGGGCGCCTGGATACTGCAAGAGACCAGGGAACCCGTGCGCAGCACGGGCCGGAGACCCGCCAAGTCGAGCCCAACTGCCCCCTCAAAAATGCTTATGCAGCCACCTTGATTCCTGCCACCAGCACCGTGTGAAGAAAAACAGGTTTTATCGCAAGAAGGTATAAAAAGACGTGGAGCTTAAACCTAGCTGGCTGTAGATGAAGTCACTCTTACTGAGGTCCCAGTGTCTGACACTGATCCTCTTGCCCCCACTGGTGCAGGCAGAGCTGTACACCTTCAATGCTGATATAGCCGCCCCGTCGTCCTCCTTCCGAGGAGTCAGATTCCCAATCCGGGAGTACCCAGCGGCGTACCGGCTCAAAGCCGGGAATGTCATGTACTGCAGGGCGATGTGTATGGCCATGAACCATGGCCTGCACAGGATGCGCCTCGCAGGCTGCCACAATAGCTGCAGGCTGCACATCCATGATGTCTTTGGACTTGTATTGCTTGCCGCGCTGGCTACCGGCGCGGGCTGAATCAGCAATACGCTGACGCAAGCTTAAAGGGCAGGCCAGATAGAGTTTCTGGAGCCAGGGTTTGCGTACCCAATAGCGAAAGCGTTGATAGGCCAGATCGTCCAGACAGTACTCATCGCCGTGCGACATCAGAATCAAACCGGCAGAAGTGTCCAGAACGACTTGATCGGGCAATAACGTGGCATGCACATGGCGGGCGTAGGTTTGGCCCAGCAGGAAGTCGCGATTGCCGCGCATCAGATAAAGCGGGTGCTGCTGCGCAAAGGTGCGCAGCGCCTCACTGACTTGAGCAAGCCAGGGAGCAGGGTGGGCGATTTGATCGTCACCAATCCAGGCATTGAAAATATCGCCGCCCAGGATCAAGGCATGAGCTTGATGCTGGGCGGAGTGCAGAAACTGCAGGAAATCCTGGACGGTGTCTGGATTGTCCGGACCCAGATGCAGGTCCGCGGCAATCCAGATGTTGCCCGCAAGCGTGAGCTTATTCGACAAGCGTGGCTTTTTCCAGAACGACGTCCTCAACAGGCACGTCTTGGTGGAAGCCCTTGTTGCCGGTGCGCACGGTCTTGATCTTGTCGACCACGTCCATGCCTTCGATCACGCGGCCAAATACGGCGTAGCCCCAGCCATTGGCGGTAGGAGCGGTGAAGTTCAGGAAGTCGTTGTCAGCCACATTGATGAAGAACTGAGCCGTAGCCGAGTGTGGGTCGGAGGTGCGAGCCATGGCCAGGGTGTACTTGTCGTTCTTCAAACCGTTGTCGGCTTCGTTCTTGACAGGAGCGTTGGTCGCTTTTTGCTTCATGTCGGCCTCAAAGCCGCCGCCCTGGATCATGAAGTTGTTGATCACACGGTGAAACACGGTGCCGTCGTAAAAACCGCTGGACACGTAGTCCACAAAGTTGGCTACGGTGTTGGGGGCTTTTTCTGCGTTCAGTTCGATCAGGATGGTGCCCTGGTTCGTCTGCAGTTGGACGCGTGGAGAGGTGCTCATAGAAGTGCCTTCAGAAGAAGTGGAAGAATCTGCTGCCATAGCCGGACTGCTCATCATAGGCATAGCCATACAGGCAGCAATAAGCAGGGTGCGCAAGCTGCGAGCCTGATCACACCATTGAAATGTGCTTGCAAACATAAGATAGGGACAACCCAGTCAAAGAAAAATCTTATTGTTGCAGAATTTGGCCAGTTTGTTGCGCACGCTGGGCTGCTTTGGGCACACCACTGGCGGCGGCCTGACGGTAGGTGTCATTGGCCAGCATCAGTTGGACTTCACCCATATTGGCGCGGGCCAGTGCGTAGGACGGATCGGCGGTCAAAGCCATTTTCAGGGCTTCCAGGGCCAGGTCCAGCTTGTCCTGCGCGATGTACTCGGCCGCCAGATTATTCCAGGGCTCGGGCAACTCCGGGTAATAGGTGGTCATGTTCTGGTAAAGGCTGATGGCGCCATTGTGGTCACCACTGGCCGACAGGGCGCGTGCCTTCAAAAACAGCAACTGCACATTGGCACCGGGCTCGCCCCGGTCCTTGCGTTGCTCCAGCTGTTTTTCGATCGCCTGCAAGGCGTCGGCATGACGGCCCTGGGCAATCAAGGTGCTGATGCGCTGGCTGACTTCAGCGGCGCTAAGCGGCAAAGAGGTATCGACGCTGGGGGCCAGCACGTCCAGAGCACGGGCCAGACCCTTCCAGCCACGTTCAGGTTCGGGAGCGATATCCAGCAAGGGATCGTTCACCCGCGCACTGGGCGGGGGCAAATCGGGCAGGGATTGGGCGCTCACGTTTTGACCCAGGGCCAGAAAAAGGGCCAGGGTGCAAGGAGCGAGAAACCGAGTCCGTCTAGGTGTACTGAACACAGAGGGGGCGCCTATAAAATCTGGCTTGAAGACCAGGAAGGTTGGTAGATTGCTGCCTTTAACGAGGTCTGCTTGCTATACTTATTGACCATCATTCTAACCTTGCCTCTTGCCGGGCGGGAAATACGGAACCTGATCCAAGGGCAATTGTTCTGGCACAAGGTTCCGATTTTATGACGATTACAGGCCATGTTGCGCATTTATAACTCGTTGTCACGCTCTAAAGAGGTGTTTTCTCCGGTTGAACCGGGCCACGTGCGTATGTACGTCTGTGGCATGACGGTGTACGACTTCTGTCACCTGGGACACGCTCGTATGCTGGTCAGCTTTGACATCGTGCAGCGCTGGTTGCGAGCAAGCGGCTATCGCGTCTCCTATGTGCGCAATATTACCGATATTGATGACAAGATCATCCGCCGTGCCGTCGAGCGCAAGCAACTGATGTCTCAGGTAACGGACTTCTATATTGCCGCCATGCATGCCGACGAAAAGGCCCTGGGTGTGCAAAGCCCTGACTCGGAACCACGCGCCACGCAGCACGTGCCCGATATGCTGGGCATTATTGCCAAGCTGGAAGAAAACGGCCTGGCCTATCAGTCTGAAGACGGTGATGTGAACTACGCCGTGCGTCAGTTCCCCGGCTACGGCAAATTGTCGGGTCGCTCTTTGGATGATCTGCGCGCCGGTGAGCGTGTTGCCCTGAACTCGGCCAAGCGTGACCCTCTGGATTTTGTGCTGTGGAAGTCGGCTAAAGAAGACGAACCCGCCGAATCCAAATGGGAGTCCTCCTACGGCCTGGGCCGTCCGGGCTGGCACATCGAATGTTCGGCCATGAGCAAGGCGCTGCTGGGCCTGCCACTGGATATTCACGGCGGTGGCCCGGACTTGAAGTTTCCTCACCACGAAAACGAAATTGCTCAAACGGAAGGCGCCTTTGGCGGTCAGTTGGCCAATGTCTGGATGCACTGCGGCCCCCTGATGGTGGACTCGGAGAAAATGTCCAAGTCCCTGGGCAATTTCCGTCGCATCCGCGATACCGTGGCGCCCGAAGGTCTGGCCGACGAAGAAAGCAGCTACATCGCCAACCCGCGTGAAGCTGAAATGTTGCGCTTCTTTATTGTGCGCAACCATTACCGCAGCCTGCAAAACTACGCACCAGATAATCTGCGCGATGCTCAGCAGGCTTTGGACCGTCTGTACCAGACCCTTCAACATGTTCCTGCCGCCGACGTCCAAATTGACTGGACTCAAGGCCCCGCTTTGGCTTTTGCCGAAGCCATGAATGACGATTTCAATACGGCCGGTGCTATTGCCGTTCTGTTTGAGCTGGCTGGCCAGGCCAACCGCGACAAGGATGCGCAGGCCGCTGGTTTGATGCGTGCTCTGGGTGGCGTGATTGGTCTGTTGCAAGTGGACCCGGCCGTCTACTGGCGCGCCAGCACACGCTTTGGTCAGGCAGCCAGCGTGGCCGGGGCCGATTCCTTGAGCGACGCCCAGATTGACGAGCTTCTGGCGGAACGCGGCCAGGCTAAACAGAATCGCGACTTTGCGCGCGCCGACGCCATCCGTGAGCAGCTTAAAGAGCAGGGCGTAGAGCTGGAAGATCGGCCAGGTGGAGCAACACAATGGCGCAGGGCCTAAGCGGCGTTCAATCCGGCCCTCAAGTTCGTTTGGTGGGCAAACCTGATTACTGGGACGACGCCTGCGCCCAGCTGATGAAGCGCGATCGTATCTTGCGCAAGCTCATCCCCCAGCATGGCGACTACTGGCTACAACATCAGGCTCCGGCTTTCACCACTTTGGTGCGTTCCATTGTGGGCCAGCAACTGGCCTCGCGTACGGCGGACCAGCTGTGGCGCAAGCTGCTGGACGGTTGCGGCCAGCCACTCTCGCCTGAACTTATTTTGGAACTGGGTTACGAGGCCCTGCATGGTTTGGGCTTGCCCAAACGCAAGGCCGAATACATTGTTGATTTGGCGACTCACTTTGATGCTCGTAAAATCGACCCCCAGGCATGGCAGTCCCTGTCTGATGAAGCCGTTATTGCAGACCTGTGCGCCATTCGTGGCGTAGGTCGCTGGACGGCAGATATGTTTCTGATTTTCAACTTGCACAGACCCGATGTTCTCCCCTTGGATGATGCGGGCCTGCTCAAGGCAATCTCTCAGCACTATTTCAGCGGCGAGCCGGTATCCCGGTTCGAGGCGCGTGAAGTTGCCCAAGCGTGGGCACCGTGGTGCACGGTGGCTACCTGGCATCTGTGGCGCAGTCTGAACACAGTTGCGGTACGATATTAAATTAGGCCTAAACCTTAAGAACCGACATGCGAAATACATTCCTGGAATTTGAGCAGCCTTTGGCCGAGCTCGAAGGCAAAATCGAAGAGCTCCGCTATGTGCAATCTGATTCCGCTGTGGATATTTCAGAGGAACTCAGCCGTCTGCAGCAAAAAAGCCAGACGCTGGCCAAGAACATTTACGCCAAGCTCACGCCTTGGCAAACGGCCCTGGTTGCTCGCCATCCACAACGTCCATACACCCTGGACTATGTAAACCAGATCTTCTCGGACTTTCACGAACTGCATGGCGATCGCATGTATGCGGACGACCTGGCCATTGTGGGTGGTCTGGCCCGTTTCAACGGTACGCCTTGCATGGTGATTGGTCACCAGAAAGGTCGTGATACCAAAGAGCGCGCCCGTCGCAACTTCGGCATGCCGCGCCCCGAAGGCTACCGTAAAGCCCTGCGCTTGATGAGGTTGGCGGAAAAATTTGGTATCCCCGTCTTTACCTTCATTGATACTCCCGGCGCTTATCCTGGTATTGGCGCTGAAGAGCGTGGTCAGTCCGAGGCAATCGGTCATAACCTGTTTGCCATGGCCAAACTGCGTGTACCTATCATCTCCACCATTATTGGTGAAGGCGGTTCGGGTGGTGCGTTGGCGATTGCCGTGGGTGACGTGGTCTCCATGCTGCAATATTCCACCTACGCCGTGATCTCGCCCGAAGGTTGTGCCTCGATTCTGTGGCGTAGTGCGGACAAGGCGCCCGTGGCGGCTGAGGCCCTGGCCATTACCGCTCCCCGTCTGAAAGAACTGGGCCTGGTCGATCGCGTGATCAACGAGCCCATTGGTGGCGCACATCGCGATCCCACCATGATGGCGCGCCAATTGGGCCGTGCCCTGGCTGATGCCTTGCGTCAGGTCTCGGGCCTGAGCACCGAACAACTGCTGGCGCAGCGTATGGAACGTCTCCTGGCCTACGGCCGTTATCAGGAAGTTCGTGCCTGATCCATTGCCTTCCAGTCAGCTGGGGGGCTTTAGCCCCTCACCCCCGCTGCTGGAGGCGCTTAACCATCACCTAAGTTTTAAAAGCGGCGATAGCGTCGCTGTCGCCTTAAGTGGTGGTGCGGACTCGGCAATGCTGGCGGTACATACCCATCTTTGGGCCAGCCGCCGCAAAGTCACACTTCATTTTTTCCATATTCATCACGGCCTGCAAGCCATTGCCGATCAGTGGCAAGCGCATGTGCATGACTTGGCTGCGCGTTTGCAGCGACCCTGTCACAGCTTGCGGGTCCAGGTACAGTCCCGCCGTCTAAGCGCAGATGGCATGGAATCCGCCGCGCGAGATGCCCGCTATCAAGGCCTGGCTGAACTGGCGCACTTTGTTGGCTTGCAGCATGTGCTGCTGGCTCATCATCAAGATGATCAGGCCGAAACGGTTCTGATGCGTTTGCTGCGAGGCACGGGTACAACCGGTCTGGGGGCGATGGCACCCCGTATGCAGCGCGATCAATTGCAGTACTGGCGACCCTGGCTGGAGCAGCCCAGGGCACTTATTCTTCAAGCCAGTGATGCGTTTGCCGCAGCCACGGGCTGGCATGCGGTACAAGATCCCACCAATATCAATCCTGATTACACCCGTGGCGCAGTGCGCGATTTGCTCACGCCTGTACTCGACGCGCGCTGGCCGGGCTGGCAAAGCCGTTTGCAGCGTCAAGCCCAGCTAAGCCGCGAAACGCAGGAAGTATTGGATAGTGTGGCCAGCCAGGACTGGCAGACACTGGAACCTGATGAAACAGGACGCAGTTTCAGTTTGGTGGCGTGGCGTAGCCTGGAGCCAGCGCGGCAAAGCCTGGTGCTCCGTTATTGGTTGCAGGAGCAGGGAGCTGGCTTGCCTACGCAAGCGCGTCTGGCAGAACTGCTCAAGCAACTGCGCGGGCTGCATGCCCGGGGGCACGACAGAAATTTGATGTGGAAGCATGGACAGAACCTGGTGCGCTGTGTGCGAGGCCGGGTGCAGATCGAATCTGCCGGTCCAGGCGACCAGCAAGCAGGCCGGGTGGCCGATCAAGCAAGTAAGTAGTTTGGGGTGGCCTGTGGCAGGAGCGTGGGCTATGGTGTTGAGTCGACAAAGTATGTGTTTTTTTGCGTGTGTATGTGGTAGAGCCTGCGCTTGGGGCACAGAAAGTCGTTAGAATAGTTGGGTTTTGTGTCTATCCCAGACCTTAGCCCTTTGATGCAGAGTAAAAGATGTCCCTGATCGTACATAAATATGGCGGCACGTCGATGGGCTCGATCGAGCGCATCCAGAATGTGGCGCGTCGGGTTGCCAAATGGCATGCCGCCGGGCACCAAGTTGTGGTGGTTCCTTCGGCCATGTCCGGTGAAACCAACCGTTTGCTAGGCCTGGCCAAAGAACTGAGCATTCAGCCTGATCCGCGCGAGCTGGATATGCTGGCCGCTACGGGCGAACAAGCCAGTAGCGCTTTGTTGGCCATGGCCTTGGCTGCCCAGGGCGTTCCCGCCCGCAGCTATGCCGGTTGGCAAGTTCCCGTCAAGACCGACAATGCCTACACCCGTGCCCGCATTAGTTCTATTGATGACACCCGCATTCGCCAGGATCTGGACGCAGGCCGTGTGGTCGTTGTGACCGGCTTCCAGGGTGTGGATGATGAAGGCAATATCACGACCCTGGGTCGTGGTGGCTCGGATACTTCCGCGGTGGCTGTTGCCGCTGCCATGAAGGCCAGCGAATGCCTGATCTTTACCGATGTGGATGGTGTCTACACCACCGACCCACGCGTCGTGCCCGAAGCACGTCGCATGAAAGTGCTGTCCTTTGAAGAAATGCTGGAAATGGCCTCTTTGGGCTCCAAAGTTCTTCAAATCCGGTCTGTGGAATTTGCTGGCAAGTACAAGGTGCCTGTGCGCGTCTTGTCCTCCATGACCGACCCCATGATTTCGCTCGAAGAAGAAATGTCTTCGGGTACGCTGATTACTTTCGAGGAAGACCAAAAAATGGAAGCTGCCGTTGTCTCTGGCATCGCCTTCAGCCGTGATGAAGCCAAGTTCACCCTGCGTGCCGTTCCTGACACCCCCGGCGTGGCCTATTCCATTCTGGGCCCGATCGCAGCGGCCAACATCGAAGTCGACATGATTTTGCAGAACCTGTCGGTTCAGGGCACCACAGACTTTTCCTTTACCGTCAGCCGCAATGACGCGCTGCGTACCAAGGAACTGCTGATGAACCAGGTCGGCCCGGCTGTGGGTGCTGGCGAAATCGTATTTGACGAAGCCGTGTGCAAAGTGTCCATCGTCGGTATTGGCATGCGTAACCACGCTGGTATTGCCAGCTCCATGTTCCGCGCCTTGTCCGAAGAGGGCATCAACATCCAGATGATCAGCACCAGCGAGATCAAGACCTCGGTGATTATTGCCGACAAGTACATGGAATTGGCGGTGCGTGCTCTGCACAAGACGTTCGAGCTGGATCAGGAAAAATAATCCCTTTAGCTATTTGCATTGGTTTTTTAAAAATGCTATAGTTACTTCTTTCCTAGAGCTGGAGACGTGGCCGAGAGGTTGAAGGTACTCCCCTGCTAAGGGAGCATACGGCTTATACCCGTATCGAGGGTTCGAATCCCTCCGTCTCCGCCAGCTGGAATTAAATCAAGCCCTTGTTTTCAAGGGCTTTTTTTATTGTCTGTCGCATAGCGCCGCCCGTGTTCGGACCCGCGCTCAAGTTTGGCTTTGTGCAAACCTGGCTCTGGTTCAGGCAGCAAGAGCGACAACAAGACGGCATCACGCCTTTCCAAACACAAGAAAAAAATAATTGTTACTTTTTTATTTTTGCCAATTCAGGCAAAGTGAAATCGTAGAGAGTCCTTGGCGGCAGCGTTTCAAACAGCATGAATTTTTAAAGTGCAAGACTTTTCAACCCAAGGCGGTAGAGGATTGAAAAGGCTGTGTCGTTTTTGGCACAGACAAAGAAAAGCAGTCATTCCCGTGCTTACAATCGACGAATGTGTTTTACGTCGTTCAAGACGGGTGGTCTTGTTTTTTAGGGCGAGCGATGATTAAACGAGTCCTCTGTATCTGTAGCATGGCCTTGATGGGCCTGCCTTTTTTGGCATCGTCAACTGAGCTGGCATTGGATGACCAGGTTGTGACTCGTTATGTGCAAAGCCTGGGTGAGATCTTGCCGGTGCTGCAAACCGTAGAGCGTAGCGAACCGGTTTGGGATGGCGGGCTGCCAGACGGTTTCCCACCCATGCTGGAGGTGGATCAGGTCGAGCGCGGTTCGGACATTTACCGTCAATTGAACAGCCTGACGCAAAAGTATGGCTTTGCCGGACTGGAGCAATGGGATAGCGTGGGACGCCATATCTGGCTGACTCGTCTCTATATCCAGGAGCGCGAAGATCTGGACTCGGTTTACGAGCAACTGGATGCGCTGGAAGCGGCCTTGCGCGATAACGCACGCCAATACTCTACGGCTGAACTGGAGCAGTTGATGCGCACCTTCCAGATCAGTAAAAACCATATCCTGCGTCTGGTTGCAACCCGTAGCGATGTGCCGCCGGTACAGGCTCATCTGGCTGAACTGGACGCTGCCCTGGCTTCCCTAGAATAAGCAACTAATCCGCTTTTTCCATTTTCTCGGGCGTCGCAATGGCGTCTGTTCAAGATTTGTTACCAGCAATACTGTCCATTTGTCATATTTTGACGCTTCTTTTCTGAGCGTGACAGAGGGAATCGGGGATAATTGCGCTCTGATTGAAATCTAGTGGGAAGACTGAAGCGTCATGCGTATCATCTTGATTTTGTTGGGGGCCGCTGTGCTGGCCTACCTGATTGCCAAAGGCATACGGCAACTGATGGTGGAACGTCGTCAATTAAAAGACCAGACGCGTCAGCCACATAAAGGAAGCCGTGATGAGCACTGATAAAAATCCATTTACTAAACTGGCCGCTAAAACAAAGCCAGAAGGTGGCCCTGCCAATTACTCCAAGGGACTGAGTTTCCTGGGGGCGGCGGTTGTTATTTTCCTGATCCTGATTGTGGCCTCCATGGGCTCGTTCTTGCAGGTGGACCAGGGTGAACGTGGCGTGGTGCTTCGTAACGGTAAGCTGGTTCGCGTGGCCGAACCTGGCCTGGACTTCAAGGTTCCGTTCTTTGACACGGTACGTACCATTTCGGTACGTGATCACACGGTTCGCATGCAGCTTGAGGCGTACAGCTTTGACCAGCAGTCCGCTTCCATGGTGGCTTCGGTAACATACCGCGTGCCTGAAACTGATGTGGCTCAGCTGTATTCCGAGTACGGTTCACTCGATGCCCTGGAAGCTCGCTTGCTGGAACGCAAGGCTCTGGATGTGATCAAGAACGTGTTTGGTAAGTACACTGCTGCTCAGTCGATTCAGAATCGCGAGAAGCTGGGTGCTGACATCAACGAAGCCATGCGCGTGACCCTGGAGTCCGCTCCTTTGCAAATGATGGGCGTGCAGGTTGAGGAAGTGTCGTTCTCCAAAGCCTATGAGCAATCGATTGAAAACCGCATGTTGGCCCAGGTTCAAATTGAAACCACCCGCCAGCAAAAAGAAACTGCTTCCATTCAGGCTGAAATCAAAGTGGTTCAGGCTGAAGCAGAAGCCCGCGCTCAGCGCGAACGCTACATGGCCGAAGCTGACGGTATTCGCCTGCGTGGTGACGCCGAAGCCAAGGCCATTTCTGCCAGGGCCCAGGCATTGGCCCAGAATACCAATCTGGTCAATTTGAATGCTGTGGAAAAATGGGACGGTAAGTTGCCAGAAAGTCTGGTTCCCGGTTCCGCCATGCCATTTATTGGACTGCGTTAATCTCCAGGCAGTCACTGACCTGAACAGGTTTTCTTCGGTAGCGTTACGGGATAGGTAACGCTACCGTTTATTTTTCCAAGGAGTTACGGATGAATGAGGAAAGGAACCCGGTCCCACAAGGCGACGGTACAAACCAGTTGGTCAGTCTGCGTAATCTGACTCTGATCAATTACGCGCTGTACATCTTGTCCATGTTTGGCGGCATCACCGCCCTGGTCGCCATCATCATCAACTACATCAAGCGCGATGAAGTGCGCGGCACCTATCTGGAGTCGCACTTTGATTGGCAAATCCGTACGTTCTGGTGGGGATTGCTTGGTGTGGCGCTGTCTTTCTTGTTGATGGCGATTCTGGTCGGTTTCGTGACCATCGTGATTGTCAGCGTGTGGATTCTGTACCGTCTGATCAAGGGCCTGCTGGCTCTGAATGACGGCAAGGCGATTGCCTGATCGCCGGACCGCCGGACCGCCGGACCGCCGGACCGCCGGATCAGATAGGCATCGTGTTTGTTTGGACCTGGGCCCGCATACTTTCGCGGGCCTCTTTAGGCGGCACACCAAAGCGCTGCCGAAATGCCCGGCTGAAATGGGCAGAGCTGCTGAAGCCCCAGTGATACGCAATTTCAGTGATGGTCTTGTGGTGATGGGCTAGACGGCGCAAATCCTGTTCAGCGCCTTGCAGGCGCATGGACCAAATCCAGTTTGTCAGTGAATCGGCCTCGCCTTCCCAGGCGCGATGCACAGTGCTGGCTGTCAGGCCCAGGCGCTTGGCAATCTTGCCGATATTCAGCTCGGGGTCGCGCAGATTCTCCAATACATAGGCTTTGATCCGGTCGCGCCGCACGGATCCCGTATCGTCCTTTAAGGACGGGCTGCCCAGATTCTCGGCCAGCGCTGCCACCAGAATACCGACCAGGCTGTCGGCAAGTGATAGATCCACAATAGGCCCGCCGGTTGGCGGGCAGGCCATCAGCTCGCTCACCATATAGGAGAGCAGTCGTGCCGTGCCGGATTGGGCGCTGGTTATTTTGCAGGCTGTCATATCTTCGGCATTGCGCAAACGCTTGCGCAGGATGGAGCCGGGCATAGACAGGACATACTGCTCAAAGTCCTGGTCAAACAGGAGTTGATAGGGGCGTGTGGAGTCGTACAGGGCCAGATCGCCGGGTTTCAGTGTAGCGGTCTTTTCATCCTGAATTAGTTGTCCCGCTCCTGCCACTTGAATACTGAGCAGAAAAATATCCTCGGACGCTCTGGAAATTTGCAGCGGCGTGCGCAGCACGGTCTGGGTGGTCGAGGAGATGCGAGATAGGCTGACCTCTGCCAGTTCCCGTCGCGTAATGGCCCCGAAGAAAGGGGTAGCGGAACGGGAGGGGACGGCGCACTCCAGCTGCACATAAGCTTTGTTGACGGCCTCCATCCAATAGGGGGCGCGCCGGGTAGCGGGAACTGCCGTGGTGGACCATTGCTCCATTGATGATCTCTCCGTCTTGGGTCCGAAGGCTGACAGCAGGGACCGCGGTCAACTGGACTGACTAAGTATCAGGCAAGATCTCTGGTTTGAGCCAGACCAGAAAGAGTGGCAGGGGTCGATAATTTCAGACCAGGACGACGCGGATGCAGGACTGGGGAGCAGAAGGAGTCACGGCCCGGGCAAGCTGTCCGGGCCGTGTCATCTCTTGGGATCAGGACGGCTCTTGCACTAGCAGTGCGTCCGAGTCCTGGGGATGGCTGATAGCGAATGAGGTAATCGTACTTTGCACACCTGGCTCGGGAGCCTCCGCCTTGGTCACGCTTTTGGAGTGCACTCGAGTCATAGGGTCGCGGTGCCCCAAGTCCAGCACCAGACGGGTGGCTTCAGGTTTGGAATAGTGGCCCACGGGGTCATTGATCGCCTTGGCGAAGGCAATCTCCTCCATATTCAGATCGGCAATGATCAAGCCTTCGGCATCATGAGGCAGGTAGGGAGCCAGAGTACGCCCGTCCGGTGCAAAAATCATGGAGCTGCCACCGCCCACTTTCAGCAAAGAGGCGTTGTGCTCACCCACTTCCAGCATGTCCAGCGTCTCTTGAGTAACCACACTGCTGGCGGCGATGGTAAAGCACTGGCCTTCCACCGAATAGATTTGCGAGGCGGCCATGTTCACCTTGGCACTGAGGGCGTGGGCCTGTTCGCTGTATAGCGAAAACGACGGCCAGGCAGCAATGTGAATGGCTTCATGCTGGGAGTACAGCGCGTACTTGCTCAATGGCGACAAATGCTCCCAGCAGCATAAAGCGCCGACGCGTCCCAGTTCTGTGTCGGACACAATCAGATCGCGGGCATAACCCTCACCAAATACGGTGCGCTCTACATGCGTGGGTTTGAGTTTGCGGCGTGACCATAGCATCTCGCCTTTGTCATCGATCAGGCATTGGCCCAGATACAGGCTGCCACCGCTGCGTTCGCTATAGCCCAATGCGATGAAAATGCCCAAGGTTCGCGCAGCCTGGGCAATGCGCTGAAACTCTGCGCTGTCCAGCGAGAGCGAATTGGCATAGTAACGAGCGCTGTATTTCAGTGACCAGGCCGGTGCACCTAGCCAGACGTGGAAGGGATAGCCTGGCAACCAGGTTTCACCAAATACGATCAGGTCGCAGCCTTCATCACGCGCTTGTCGAGCCAGTTCAATGGTTTTATCAACACCTGCTGCCAGGTCGTAGTTGGGAGAGGCGGCCTGTACGGCGGCTGCCCGGACGATTTTCCTTGTCTGCATACATCCTCCTTGTCGCGGTATCCGCGATCTTGATCGCCAGGCCGTGCTGCTTACAGAGCCCGGCCATCCTGTTTTGTGTCAGTTTAGGAGGGGAGGACAGTGCTGAATTGACTGACAGGCGCAGAAGGCTTGACTGGGAGTCGCAGACGTGCGGGCAGGAAGCCCCCAATCCTGACCCGGATGTCCGTGCAGTGAACGAGAAAAGTGCGGCCCGTCTGGTTTAAAGTGCGAAACTGTATTGCACTGTCAGCCCCAGGCCCACGACCCACAAAATCAGGGGGATAGGGCGCATCAGCAGGCCGGGAATGGCACGCAGGATAAAGCCGATCAGGCGGGTGAACAACCAGAGCAGGGGCGGCGATTGATCTTTTTCCTTCATATAGATGATGCCTTGCGACAGCAAAAAGGACTGCGACAAGTAGGCGGCGTAAAACACCATGCCCAGGGAAAAGGCCAGCCAGTAATACAACATGCTCATAGGATGCAAAAAGAAAGAGTACGGCGCATTATATCGGTCTGCAGCAGCTATGATCGTATTTTTGGCCGGACCTTGTGCCGGCTGTGGGTGCAGGCTTTTTGTACGAGGCAGGTATGCAAAATATTTATTCTATTGATGGGCTGGTGCCAGTGGTTCACCCCACGGCCTATGTTCATCCTACCGCTGTACTGATTGGTGACGTCATTATTGGCGAGGGCGTGTATATCGGTCCTTCGGCCAGTTTGCGCGGGGACTTCGGGCGCATCATCATGAAGGCCGGTTCCAATATTCAGGATACCTGTGTGATTCACGGTACGCCTTACCAAGACACAGTGGTGCATGAGGACGGTCATGTCGGACATGGAGCAGTGCTGCACGGCTGCGTGATCGGTCGTAACGTGCTGGTGGGCATGAATGCCGTGGTGATGGATGCTGCCGACATCGGTGCAGACAGCATTATCGGCGCCATGGCCTTTGTGAAGAAAGGTATGCAAGTGCCACCACGCAGTCTGGTGGCTGGGTCTCCGGCCACGGTGGTCAAGGAACTGGATCAGAAAGCCATTGATGGCAAGTTTTTCGGCACACGCATGTATCAGCGTCTGGCCCAGCGTTCACTGGCTACGATGCAGCGTGTGGAGCCTTTGACCGAAGTGGAAGCCAATCGCCCACGCCTGCGTGAAGATCAGATTTATCCAGTGGATAAGTAAGGCAGCTCGGTCTTTCTCCAGGATTGTTGCTTGCCGAGCGCAACGCAGTTTCGGAGCCGGTCTGAAAGTGCTTGGAATATGTCACCAAGCAGTCGTTTTTGCTCACGTATTTCAGGCAATAAAAAACCCCTTTAGGGCCGGAGGAGAATCCAGCATCAAGGGGTTTTTCCATTCAGTGCGGATCAGCAGGCGGGTGGGGCAGGCCCACCACGCATTGCTATTGCGCTCTGAATTTCTCCGGCTTATTTGCCAGCTGCAGCCAAAGCCTGTTTCCAGGCTTCGATGACCGTTTCGTACTCGGCAGCAGCCTTCAAAGGATCGATGTTGGCCACTTTGATCTGATCCAGGTTAGGCAACTTGGTCAGCTCGGCCACATTGATGTCGCTGCGAGTAGGACGGCGGAAGTTCTCCACCAGCTCGGCTTCCTGTACTTCTTTGGAGAGCAGAACGTCGACCAGTTTGCGAGCCGCTTCCTGGCCGTTCTTGGGGTTCTTGATTACGGCTACGCCTTCAGGAGCGATGAAGGTACCGTCTTCAGGGTAGATCAGCTCAATGCCTTTCTGACCACCGGCCACGTAGGCGTAGGCCGCGTATTCCATGGTCACGCCCAAGGGGTACTCGCCGTTAGCCACGCTTTTGTAGACCTGGCCCGAGCTCTTGGACACGATCACGTTGGCTGCCAGCTTTTGCAGGCCTTCTGCACCGTACAGTTGGTAGATGCCATAAACCTGGTCGTAGGCACTGCCCGATGATGCGGGGTCACCAATAATGACCTTGCCTTTCCACTGAGGATCGAACAGATCGGACCAGGTTTTTGGAGCGGCCTGGCCTTTCAGTTGGCGCTCGTTGGCCATGATGACCATGACGTGGGCGTTGGAGCTGGTCCACAGGCTGTCCTTGCCGTGGAAGGCTTCAGGAATGGCCTTGTTCTCGGGCGATTCGTAGGCTTCAAAGTTCTGCTGGAAAGCCGCCATGGTGCCGTAGCCAGTGCCCCATACCACGTCACCCAGCGGGTTCTGTGCTTCGGCTTCGATACGCTTCATCAAGGCACCAGCGCCCGAGGTCACTTGTTGAATGGACAGGTCAGACGCGGTCTTGCGAGCAATTTCCAGCGCCGTATCAATGGTTTGCACATTATTGGGCGTGTACATCACGGCATTGGCGGCCAGGGCGGCACCGGACAGGGACAGGGCGCCGACACTGAGGGAGAGTGCCAGACCAGTTTTCAGAAAACGTGTAGTCAGCATAGTGAGCCTTTTTAGATTAGCGGCTGGAAAACAGATCCAGCTTGAGAAAACGGATAGCCAGATAAATCGGCACCAGAATCACGACCATCAAGATCACCCCATAGGCCGAAGCGCGGGCCAGGAAGCCAGCGTCGATCTGACGGAACATCTGGATGGGCATGGTCTCCATGCCACCGTAATACAGCACGATAGTGGCGGAAATTTCAGCCAGCGAAGTGACCCACATCAGGATGGCCGCACCCAGAATGGCGGGCTTCATCAAGGGCAGAACCACTTTGAAGAAACTCTGGAAGGGGCTGACACCCAGATTGATGGAGGCCTCTTCGATAGAGTCGGGAATGTTGTAGAGCGAGGCCGAGGCCGAGCGAATGGAGAAGGGCACTTTACGCACAAAGTACGCACCGGCCATGATCACCCAGGTGCCAGTCAGCACCAGCATGCCGCTGTTGTAGGTCTGGATCAGGGCAATACCCAGCACGGTGCCGGAAATGGCCAAAGGCAGCATCACCATATAGTCCAGCGCGGTTACCACGAACAGGCGCTTTTTCACGATCAGGTAACTGCAGATCGTGGCAAAGCAGGTGCCTGCAATAGTGGCGACACTGGCCAGCATCAGCGAGTTCAAAATGGGCTCGGGAGCGTAGCGCAGGGCACGCTCCATATTGTCCAGCGTGAAGGTTCCGTATTGCATGACCGGGCCGCTGGCTTTGGTGAAGGCACCAATCAGCACGATAAAGGCCGGAATCAGCGAGAAGGTCACAAACAGCACCGCACCCACGGTCAGCAGGATACCGGCCAGGCCTTGAGCGCGAACCGGGCGCGGGGCGCGGCCTTGCTGCATCTGGAAGGTCTTGCGCTCCAGGACCCGCTTCTGGATGAACAATACCGCACCGACCAGAATCACGGACACCACGGCCAGCACACCTTGCATGGTGGGGTTACCGCTCATCTCGGACAGAAAGGTGGTGTAGGTCAGCGAGGACAGCACATCGACCTGACCACCCAGAATCATGGGGATGGAGAAGTTGTCCACGGCCAGCGTGAACACAATCATGGCATTGACCAGCAGGGCAGGCATCAGCACCGGGAAGGTGACGCTGAGCGCGCGCTTGAAATTGCTGGCGCCCAGGTTCACGGCGGCTTCTTCCAGCGTGCCGTCAATGGCCTTGAGCGCAGCCAGCATACCGATATACACATAGGTGTAATCGTTCAGGATCAGCACATAGGACATGCCAAACCAGCCGTAGAAACTGGGCAGGTCAATACCAATGCTTTCCAGGGCCAGACGCACCACTCCGTTATTGCCCAGCAGCATCAGCCAGGCCTGCGAGACGATGATGTCCGGCAGCACAATGGTGGTCAGGGGCAGGATGGCCACAATGGCCTTGCCGGGGAAGTCGTAGCGAGCCACCACATAGGCCAGCGGCGCACCCAGCAGCAGCGTACCTATCGTGGAGATCAGCCCCAGCTTGATGGTGTTGAAGAAGGCCTCAACATAGCGAGGGTCGCTAAAGAAGGTTTCAAAGCCGTGCAGGCTGGGCAGGCCTGTTGCCGGGTCGATCACGCTTTGATAGAACAGGGAGGCGAGTGGCCAGACAACCCAGAACACCAGCACCACCAGACAGACCAGGGCGGGCAGGAACCAGGGAGAACGAAGGGCCAGGGGTCTTGCAGCAATAGCCATGGGTCTTACGCCTCGACCAGACGACATTCAGGGCTAAAGCTCAGGTTCACCGAAGCACCTGCAGACAGATGCGGGTCCTGGGCAGCGGCAACGTCGGCAATAATTTGCTTGCCGTCGTTCAGCTTCAGGCTGTAGGCCGTTTTGGTTCCCAGATACTGGCGAGCCACGACTTGAGCCGGAATGCTGCTGGCCTGAGCCTCGGTATGCAGGGTGATGTTTTCGGGGCGCACTGCCAGCAGCACTTGGCCGACAGGGGGCGGGTTGTTCACCAGAATGTGCCCACCCGCAATGCTGACGGTGGTGTGACCGTCCTCCACATGCACGCCCAGGGTGTCGATCAGATTGGCTGCGCCGATAAAGTCGGCGGCATAGGCAGTGCGTGGTGTGGAGTACATGGCTTCGGGGGTATCGAGCTGGTCGATACGGCCCTGGCGCAGCAAGGCAATACGGTCCGACATGGACAGGGCTTCTTCCTGATCATGCGTCACGAAAATAGCGGTGATATTGGATTCCTGCTGCAATTCGCGGATGACCTGGCGCATTTGAATACGCAGCTTGGCATCCAGGTTGGACAAAGGCTCGTCCATCAGCAGAACACGGGGTTCAATCACCAGGGCGCGGGCCAGGGCTACACGCTGGCGTTGGCCTCCGGACAGCTCAGCTGGGTAACGCTCGCCCATGCCACCCAGTTCCACACGCTCCAGAATGTAGGCGACTTTTTTCTTGATCTCGCTGCTGCTGACTTTGCGTACCCGCAAGCCGTAAGCCACATTGTCAAACACGGTTTTATCGGGGAACAGCGCGTAGTCCTGGAACACCATGCCGGTCTCACGCTTGTGCGCGGGCAGGTAGGTAATGTCTTCCTTGTCCAGAAACAGGCGGCCTTCATCAGGAATGATGAAACCGGCAATCATGCGCAGCAAGGTTGTTTTGCCGCAGCCGCTGGGCCCTAATAAAGTGAAGAACTCGCCATGCCGGATTTGCAGGCTCAGTTCATTGATGATGGTATTGCTGCCGTAGCGTTTCACTACGTGATCGATGTGGATGTCTGCCATGGGGATAGATCAGCCTGGGACTGAGTAGTGCAGGTAAACCGCGCATCAAGGGGGCGGTTGCCTAGGCTTTGAAAAGAAGTGGTTCAGCGGCCAGTAGCGACGCAAACATCACCGGGGCGTGAACACGAACATTAATTACAAGTTAGTGACAAGTTTTATAGGAAGTTGCTATCTTAGCAGCAGGCCAATGCTTGTAGTTTTAATTATCAGGCGTCTAAGTCCGTAGCAAAGGCTGATCTACTCAGTGTTACCCAGTGGGCAAGAAAAAAAAATCCCGTCGAACAGGCATCATATTGCGATAATCAGGTGGTAGTAATGTGTCTTGCTTTTTCGTCTAAAGCGGTCTAGTGCGGGTCGGGGTTTCTTGTGTCAAATAAAGGCCCTTATAGTGAGTTCAAAAAGAATGACAGTTTCCTGCAAGGGGCAGGAGTGGGAGAGGGACACTAAAGGGTAGGTTTCTATCCTGTTCAGGCCGGTCTTCACCAGGCCTGTTTTTTGCACATCCGAATTTATAGATGGTGTTCCGGTGTTGAGGGCAAACACACACCGGGCCGGAGAGGTTGTTGGGTCGTGTCCACGTGGTGACAGACTCACCCATCCGGGTACTGCACGTCGTCAGAGATCGTAGAAGTTAGTTAATTAACTGGAGATTGAAGATGCGACTGGGTGTACTAAGCCCCCGGGGGACCGGGGAAAAGAGGGTAGCGGCCACGCCCGATACCATCAAGGCTTACCGCAAGGCGGGCCATGATGTGATTATCGAGGCGGGTGCCGGACAGGGGATTGCCAGCTCGGATGCCGATTACGAGGCAGCAGGGGCAACGATAGGAGATCCCTATCAAGCCACCGTGCTGCTGGTAGTGGGCCCGGCTGATGTTGATTCGGCGCGTTTGCGTGCCGAGCATGTGGTCGTCGGTATGCTGGACCCTTACGAAAGTCAGGGTCTGGACAGGCTGGCTTCTTCGGGCTGCCAGGCGTTCGCCCTGGAGCTGATCCCGCGTACCACGCGGGCGCAAAGCATGGACGTTCTGTCCTCGCAGGCCAATATCGCGGGTTATGCCGCTGTGCTGAAAGCAGCCACCTTATATCCCCGGTTCTTTCCCATGATGATGACCGCGGCGGGTACCGTCAAAGCGGCCCGTGTCGTGGTGCTGGGCGCGGGTGTGGCCGGTTTGCAGGCGATTGCCACGGCACGTCGTCTGGGGGCGGTGGTAGAAGCCTCTGATGTGCGTCCTGCCGCGCGTGAGCAGATCGAGTCCTTGGGCGGCAAGTTTATTGATGTGCCCTACGAGACCGATGAAGAGCGCGAAGCGGCACAAGGGGTAGGCGGTTATGCCCGTCCCATGCCTGCCTCCTGGTTGCAACGGCAGGCGGCGGTGGTGGCGGCACGTTGTGCCCAGGCCGACGTCATCATTACTACGGCCTTGATTCCGGGGCGGCCCGCCCCGCGTCTGATTGCCGAGGAAGTGGTGCAGTCCATGCGGGCAGGTTCGGTCATTATTGACCTGGCTGCGGCCCGTGGCGGCAACTGCGCCTTGACCGAAGCCGACCAGATTGTGGAGAAATATGGCGTGACCCTGGTGGGCGAGACCAACTTCCCGGCCCGTGTGGCTGCGGATGCGTCTGCCTTGTATGCACGCAATATTCAACAGTTCCTGGGCTTGATGCTCAAGGATCAGTCTGACGAGCTGCATATCCCTGCGGACGACGACATTGTGAATGCCAGCCGTGTTGTACAGGGTGGCAAACGACTCTTTCCACAGCAGGGAGCCTGACGCCATGGATATTATTTCTCCCCTGGTCATTAACCTGATCATCTTTGTGCTGGCCATTTACGTGGGTTACCACGTGGTCTGGACAGTGACGCCCGCTTTGCACACGCCCTTGATGGCGGTGACCAACGCGATTTCGGCCATCATTATTGTGGGCGGGATGCTGGCAGCGGCCCTGACCGAAAGCCCTTGGGCGCAGGCGATGGGCATTATTGCCACCGCGCTGGCCTCGGTAAACGTGTTTGGTGGTTTCCTGGTAACCCGCCGCATGTTGGAAATGTTCAAAAAGAAGGGCGCTAAAAATACGCCCAAGGAAGGGCAGTCATGATTTCCATGAATACCGTTACCTTGTGCTATTTGTTGGCCTCGGTGTGTTTCATTCAGGCCCTGAAAGGCTTGTCGCATCCAGCCAGTTCGCGTCGTGGCAACTTGTTTGGCATGGTGGGGATGGCCTTGGCCATTGCGACCACAGCCGTGCTGATTTATAGCCTGGCCCCTGAAGGCAAAGAGCTCTCTGGTCTGCTGCGGGTTCTGATTGGTCTGGTGATTGGTGGCGTGCTGGGTACCGTCATGGCACGCCGTGTCGAGATGACCAAGATGCCGGAACTGGTGGCCTTCATGCACAGCATGATTGGTCTGGCGGCGGTAGCCATTGCGATTGCCGTGGTGCTGGAGCCGGTGGCCTTCGGCATTGGCTCGGCCGAGGTGGCTCTGCCCATGGGTAACCGTGTGGAGCTGGCTTTGGGCGCGCTGGTCGGTGCCATTACCTTCTCCGGTTCGGTGATCGCGTTTGGCAAGCTGTCGGGCAAGTACAAGTTCCGACTGTTCCAGGGCGCACCCGTTACCTTCAAAGGTCAGCACATGCTGAACCTGCTGCTGGGTCTGCTGGCCCTGGCTTGCGGCGTGATCTTTGTGATGACCCAGGCATGGTGGGCCTTTGGTGTGCTGCTGGCCTTGTCCTTCCTGCTGGGCGTGATGCTGATCATCCCGATTGGCGGCGCAGACATGCCCGTGGTGGTGTCCATGCTGAACAGCTATTCGGGCTGGGCAGCAGCAGGGATTGGTTTTTCCCTGAACAACTCCATGCTGATCATTGCCGGTTCGCTGGTGGGTTCCTCCGGTGCGATTCTGTCTTACATCATGTGCAAGGCCATGAACCGCGCCTTCTTCAACGTGATTCTGGGCGGTTTTGGTGCCAATCCGGAAGCGGCTGCGGGTGGTGCAGATCAGGGTAATCGTTCGGTGAAATCCGGCAGTGCTGAAGATGCCGCGTTCATGATGAGCAATGCCGAGTCCGTGGTGATTGTGCCTGGTTATGGTTTGGCCGTGGCCCGTGCTCAACACGCCTTGAAAGAGCTGTCGGACAAGCTGACCAGCCAGGGTGTGAATGTGCGCTACGCCATCCACCCGGTCGCCGGTCGTATGCCTGGCCATATGAACGTCTTGCTGGCCGAGGCCGAAATGCCTTACGAGCAGGTCTTTGAAATGGACGACATCAATAGCGAGTTTGCTCAAACGGACGTGGTGCTGGTACTGGGTGCCAACGACGTGGTCAACCCGGCCGCCAAGAACGATCCGGCTTCGCCGATTGCGGGCATGCCGATTCTGGAAGCCTACAAAGCTCGCACCGTGATCGTGAACAAGCGCTCCATGGCTGCTGGTTATGCTGGTCTGGATAACGAGCTGTTCTATATGGACAAGACCATGATGGTGTTTGGCGATGCCAAAAAGACCATCGAAGATATGGTCAAAGCGCTGTAAGACAAGTCCGTCTTCGCGCTGGCAGTAAAAAGCGCTCTGGTTCTTGCGGGCCAGAGCGCTTTCTTGCTGGGCAGAGCGAATTTAGAACTTGGGGCCGGAGCGCAATTGCTCGCACATCTGATTGCGCTGTTCGGCAGTGGCTTTTTGCAGATCCTGACGACCGCGGTCCAGGCCTTGCTCAAAGGCTTTATCAAAGTCCTCGTCGTTCAGGCCCATGCTTTGAATAGAGGATTTCTGCTGTTTTTTCATCTCATCAAGCTGGGTCTGGCTGTAGTCACCGCAAACTTCGGCGGCAGCGTGCATGGCTCCGCCCATTTGCGCCAGCTGAATGGCAGGGCCGCTATCCTGGGCGTAGCTATTGGCGCTGGCCAGAAGGAGGGCCGCTAAAGGCAAAAGAAGTTTTGTGCGCTCAAACATGGTCAATCCTGTCGATTAAGAGGAGGTCCGCGCAGACACTGTGGTCTAACAAGAGCAGGCAGGCTCTGTCTGGGCGGAAGTCGCTACTTTACACCGCTTGTCCCTTTACGGTTGAGGCCGTAGGGGCGGGAAAGTGCAACAGACATTGTGCCCGGTCTGCAGTCGTGGAGTTTTGATCTGTTTGCAGGTAAGCGGCGGTATGCAGGGTAAAAGCAGCAGGCAAAGAAAATGCCCTGATGACGATGTCATCAGGGCTGATCTTTTCAGAGTCTCATCCATTGGGTTTGACCCCACGAGTTCTAACTCTGGTCGCTGATTTCCGTGAAGAAACCAACTTGAATATGGCGCGGCTGGCAAGATTCGAACTCACGACCCCTTGGTTCGTAGCCAAGTACTCTATCCAACTGAGCTACAGCCGCTAAAGAAGTGAAACTATAGCAGACTATTTATCAGCATGACAAGCCTAGAAAGCATTTTTCTTGAAATAAGTGCGAAATTTTTCTGAAAACACGGGAAAATAAGGATTTGGAGGGGTGTGCGGGGCAGGGGGCTGCGGATTTAACCCGGCACTTTGTAGTGTTTTTAAGCCAGGGTATGGATGACCTTGCCGATGCAAGAGTGACTTGCTGCTTGGGGAGTGGAGCCATTACTCTTTGTGCGGTTGCGTCAGAATCGAACGTGATGATGCGGCTGTCACCAGTTAATTAGCAGCAGTTTAGCTGCATCAGGAGTTACAGGCATGGTTCCATTCGGCTTGAGTCCGGCACAGTTTCAGCAGCGTTATAAACGGTGTTTGGAGCGCGCCTCAAAGCATTTTATTGCTGAACTGCGTACCTTGTTTGCCTTGCCTGTGCCAGATAGTGTCGCGGATGCCGAGGTGCAAATCTTCTTTGGTGAAGACGGCCTGGAAACTCCGTCGGCATGGATTTACTACCGTGGTGACAATAATAAAGTAGACAGCAACGACCCTTCCATTTTCCCCGGTAGGGCCATGGAGCTTTCTCTGGGTTTGGGCAAGATGGACGCCTTCCACGAAGACTATTTCCTGGATGACGAGTTTGATGGCTTGAGTATTGCCGCCAATACTATCCAAGCGTGGTTTGCAGAGTGCTGGTGGAAAGCGGGTGGGTGGAGCTATGCCGTCCCCGTGACAGCATGGGTGCACGATGGCTTTGGTGACGGTGCGGGTATTGAGTTGTCTGAAAGGCGATAAGGCTCATAGCAATAGAGTTCCTAACTATATAAAGCCATAACCGCTATTGCTCGTTCTATTTCTTCGTTCAAGCCTGCTCGTATTGCTTATTGCTATTGTGGGTGCAGGTTTGAGCGACGCTCGGCAGTGTAGTGGTGCCGTCTGATATCCGAGTAGAAAGCAAAAAAGCCATTTCCGAAGAAATGGCTTTTTTACTGAATATGGCGCGGCTGGCAGGATTCGAACCCACGACCCCTTGGTTCGTAGCCAAGTACTCTATCCAACTGAGCTACAGCCGCTAAAGAAGTAGAAATATAGCACGGCTATTTTTACTTGTCACCAAAATATCAACAAATTTTACTGAAATCGTCTTTTTTTATGTTTTTCGGGGTCGGCTGGCAGGCTGTAAAGCCAGAGATGGCAAGGCGTGCAGCGGGACAACAGTGAATCTCTTTATTTTTGGTCTTGGGGGCTCGTCTTGGTGGTCCTTTAGGCGCGCCAGACAGAAACTTCGAACAGTCTGCCCCGGATGACTTGCCCCGCAGGGCACAAAGTCGCATTATTACGCCATTGTTTTGGAGCCCAATGTAATGGATCTGTCGAAAATTACCTGCACTGAAGATTTCCGCCTGGCGGCCAAACGCCGCGTGCCCAAGATGTTTTATGACTACGCCGACTCCGGCTCCTGGACGCAGGGCACGTATCATGCGAACGAGCAGGATTTTCACAAACTGAAATTCAAACAGCGTGTGGCCGTGGACATTGACCATCGCAGTCTGAAGACCAAGCTTCTGGGCCAGGATGTTGCCATGCCCGTGGCTATTGCCCCTACCGGCCTGACCGGCATGCAGCACGCCGATGGTGAAATGCTGGCGGCTTTGGCCGCACGGGATTTTGGTATTCCTTTCACCCTGTCCACCATGAGTGTGTGCTCGCTGGAGGACGTGGCCCAGGCTACCCGTGCCCCGTTCTGGTTTCAGCTTTATGTGATGCGTGATCGCAGCTTTATTGAAAACCTGATTGCGCGTGCCAAAGCGGCCAACTGCTCGGCCCTGGTGTTGACTCTTGACTTGCAGGTCTTGGGCCAGCGTCACAAGGACATCAAGAATGGCTTGACCACGCCTCCACGCCTGACTATTCCTAATTTGCTGAATCTGGCGACCAAGCCGTACTGGTGCCGCAATATGCTGCGCACGCATCGTCGCAGTTTTGGCAATATCGTCGGCCACGCCAAGGGAGTGTCGGATCTGCGCTCCTTGTCGACCTGGACGGCCGAGCAGTTCGACCCGAGCCTGAACTGGAAAGATATCGAGTGGATCAAGAATGCCTGGGGCGGCAAGCTGATTGTGAAAGGCATTATGGATGCGGACGATGCACGTTATGCCGTGGATAGCGGGGCTGATGCCTTGATCGTGTCCAATCACGGTGGCCGTCAGCTGGATGGCGCGCCATCCTCAATTTCCTGCCTGCCTGCGATCAGCAAGGCGGTAGGTGACAAGATCGAAGTGCTGGTCGATGGTGGTATTCGCAGCGGTCAGGATGTGTTGCGTGCCCGCGCCTTGGGCGCTCAAGGTGCCATGATTGGCCGTGCTTTCCTGTATGCCTTGGGTGCGGCGGGGCAGGCCGGTGTGGCCCGTTTGCTGAAACTGATGGCGAATGAGCTGGACGTGTCCATGGCGTTTTGCGGTCGTACCGATATCAATCAGGTAGACCGCTCCATCTTGCTCAATCCCGATATTTTCGATCGCCCCGGTTACTGAAGCCCGATATGCAAGGGCCCTGGCTGGACGGGTAAATGACCTCGTCCGTGGGGCCCGTTCAGATCCAGTACAGGGCCAGCCGGCACAATGCCCGTCGGGTTCAGATGGCGGTGACTGCTGTAGTAATGGGTCTTGATGTGATCCAGGCTGACCGTGCTGGCCACGCCAGGCATTTGGTACAGCTCCAGCATGTAGTTCCACAGATTCGGATAATCAATCAGACGGCGCAGATTGCATTTGAAATGGCCAACATAGACCGGATCAAAGCGAATCAGGGTAGTGAACAAGCGCCAGTCGGCCTCGGTCAGTTGCGTGCCAGTCAGGTAGCGCTGCTGGCTCAGGCGAGCCTCCAGCCCGTCCAGGCTGTCAAACAGGGCATGAACTGCTGTGTCGTAGGCGGCTTGTGAGCGGGCAAAACCTGCTTTGTAGACCCCGTTATTGACGGTGTCATACACATGGGCATTGATCTGGTCGATTTCGCCCAGCAGCTCGGCAGGTGCCATATCCAGGCTGCGCGCGCCCAAAGTATCAAAGGCGCTATTGAAAATACGCATGATCTCGGCCGACTCGTTATTGATGATTGTGCCGCGCTGCTTGTCCCACAGTACGGGCACGGTAATGCGCCCTGTGAATTTCGGGTCCGCCTTGGCATAGAGCTGATGCAGGAACTGCGCATCCATGACCAGGTCCGGCACCACGCCCTCCGCCGGTTCAAAGGTCCAGCCCTGATCGCCCATGATGGGGTTCACCACTGACACTGAAATCAGCTTTTGCAGCCCCTTTAATTCACGCATGATCAGGGTGCGATGCGCCCAGGGGCAGGCCAGCGAGACATACAGATGATAGCGATTGGCCTGGGCAGGCTGCGCTGCCTGGCCGTCCGGGCCGGGGCCGCCGTCGGCGGTAATCCAGTCCCGGAAGGCAGACTGGGCACGTTGAAATGTATCGGACTGGGTGCTGCTGACAGGCTCTTTGCTATGCCATTGTCCATCTATCATCATGCCCATCTGTGTACTCCGTTTTAGCCTTTCAGCTTGATTGCAATTTCAGCGATATGACGGCCCTGGTAGCGGGCGCCGTCCAGCTCGTTCTGGCTGGGCTGACGTGAACCGTCGCCACCGGCAATGGTGGACGCGCCGTAGGGGCTGCCGCCAGTCACTTCGTTCAGCAGTGTCTGGCCTGCAAAGCTGTAAGGCAGGCCCACCACAATCATGCCAAAGTGCATCAGGTTATGAATAATGGACAGTAGCGTCAGCTCCTGCCCTCCGTGTTGGGTGGCGGTAGAGGTAAAGGCACCGCCTACCTTGCCATTGAGTGCGCCGCGCGCCCACAGGCCACCGGCCTGATCCAGAAAACTGGCCATTTGCGAGCTGATGCGCCCGAAACGGGTGCCGGTGCCGACAATGATGGCGTCGTAGTTTTCCAGGTCGCCAATAGTGGCGACCGGGGCGGCTTGATCCAGCTTGAAATTCGCTTTCTGGGCCACGGCTTCCGGGACCAGTTCGGGGACACGCTTGATGTCCACCGTCGCGCCAGCGCTTTGTGCACCTTCGGCAACCGCTTGGGCCATTTTTTCTACATGGCCATAGGCGGAGTAATAGAGAACCAGGACTTTTGCCATTTGAACTTCTCCAGAAAAGCGATCAACAAGGAATCGGACGGGGCAGCGGCCACAGGGCTAAGCCGGGGCGCAGCTGCTATGACGATGATAGTCGTGCCACGCCCGCTCTGCCAAACCCCTGGACGGATTGTTTTGTGTCAGAGTCTGTCTTGCAA
The DNA here is from genome assembly GCF_024266725.1 of Alcaligenes sp. NLF5-7. NCBI lineage: Bacteria > Pseudomonadati > Pseudomonadota > Betaproteobacteria > Burkholderiales > Alcaligenaceae > Alcaligenes > Alcaligenes sp. NLF5-7. The sequence continues at coordinate 439,487 of NZ_CP100755.1, read as the reverse complement.
AGCGGGTGGCCGTCCCGAGGAGCATCAGCCTGGCAGCAGGGCGTAGGTGGTGGTGGCGTGGGCGGCCAGTCGACCTTGCTCGTCCAGCAGCTTGATGTCGCCAAAGACCATGCTTTTGCCACGCTTCAGCACTTGGGCGTGTACCAGCACATCCCCCTGGCTAACCGGGCGTACAAAGCTGGTGTTCAGTGAAACTGTAGTCATGGGGCGAAACTCCCCCAGGCTTTGACTGACGGCCAGCACCATGGCGGTATCGGCTGCCGCCATATACACCTGACCGCAGACTACACCGGCCACGTGCGTCAATTGATCTGAAAAAGGCAGGCGTAGAACCACGCCGTCTTCATTCATGTTTTCTACACGCAATTTCAGGGCTTGCACCCAAGGGGCAAATAGCGTGTCCAGCAAGTGTTGGCTTTGCTCAAGAGTCATCAGGGATCAGCCGCAGTAAACAGAGGTAATTTTGTTTTGTTCGTCCACGCGGATGTTCAAACGGGTGGGGTCGTAGTCCGTGGTGTACATGCGGTCCGGAGCCAGGACGCGGGCTTTTGCCGCACCGGCCTGTTTGACCAGACGTTCAACTTGGCTTTGGCTGGCGGTTTGACCGGCTGGATTCAAGGCGTCCGCATTGCACAGACCACCAGAAGAGTCGCTGAACGAAGAGGTCGAACTTGTTTGCGCGCTATTGCCCGTGGCCGTGCAAGCAGCCAGCAAAACGGCGGGAAGGACGCTAAGTAGTACGGAGAGTCGCATGGGAAATCCTTAAAAGCAGCTGGGAAGCATTCAGCTTGAAGGATTAATAATACCTGTTCTAGGCGGGGCGTTTAAGGCCTTTGACACTGCGTTTTGTGGTGGTTTTGCCCGGCTTGACGGACACCTCGGGATGCTGGGCAATCGAGTAGCGCAAGGGGGCCTTGGCCCAGGCGCCCGCGTACTCTACGCCGATGCGTGGGCTGATCAGAATTTGCTCTGGCGGCGGGGCGGGGGCGTCCAGCCAATGCATGGCAGGGGCGCAGGCATCTGCACCGTTATAAGCTTTGTCTATACCCAGCCCTTTGCACAATCGTCCGGGGCCTGACAGGGACGGGCCATCCTCGGGCGACGTCCATTGCGCCGCCCGCAGCAAGACCGCCGTACCATCGCCTTCAACACCGCTGACGATATTCATGCAGTGGTGCAGGCCGTAGATCAAATACACATAGGCGTAGCCTGCCGGGCCGAACATCAGTCGCGTGCGCTCGGTGATACCGCGTCGGCTGTGGGCGGCCTGATCCTGGGGGCCCAGATAGGCTTCGGTTTCTACAATGGTGGCGCAGCGCTGCCCGCGCTCGTCATTCAAAACCAGGGTTTTGCCCAGCAATTCCAGGGCAACGTAACGCGGATCACGGGCAAAGAACGCACGTGGCAGGTACAGCGCGGATTCAGTCATTTCCGGGAATCTGCTCCAGCTTGTTCAACCAGGCCTGCTTTTGCTCCTTGGGTAAAAAGGAGGAGCGCAAGCTATTGGCTGCCAGAGTGCGTAAATCGGCCTCCCGCAGATTCAGGGCCTGGGCGGTTTGCAGGTAGTTGTCCAGCAGATAGCCGCCAAAATAGGCCGGGTCGTCCGAGTTCACGCAGACATTCAGGCCGCGATCCAGCAAATGCTTCAGATTGTGCTGGTGCAGGCTATCAAAAACCTTGAGCTTGATGTTGGACAGCGGACAGACTGTCAAGGAAATGGCGTGGTCGGCCAAATACTGCATCAGGGCCGGGTCGTCCTGGCTGCGCACGCCATGGTCGATGCGTTCTACTTTCAGAAGCTGAAGGGCATCGCGTACATAGCTGGCCGGGCCTTCCTCACCCGCGTGGGCGACCAGTCGGAAACCCAGCTCTCGGCAACGGGCATAAACCTTCTCGAATTTGGCGGGCGGGTTGCCCTTTTCCGAGGAGTCCAGGCCAATTGCAATCCACAGGTCGGAATACTGCTTGCGCAAGGGCAAGGCGGCTTCCAGGGTGTCAAACGCCTCGGCTTCGCTCAGGTGGCGCAGGAAGCTCAAGATCAGATAGCTGCTGATCCCCAACTCGGATCTGGCCTGGCGGGCGGCGCGGGCAATCCCGGCAAACACGGTTTCCATGGCGATCCCGCGTGCCGTGTGCGTCTGCGGGTCAAACATGATTTCCGTGTGGACAATGCCATCGGCCTGGGCGCGCAGAAAGTAGGCCCAGGTCATGTCAAAGAAATCCTGCTCGGTGATCAGAACCCCCGCCCCGGCGTAGTACAGGTCCAGAAAGGACTGCAAGTCGGTGAACTGATAGGCGGCGTGCAGGCTGGCCTGATCGGGATAGGGCAGCGTAATGTGATTGCGCTGGGCCAGCTTGAAGATCAAGTCCGGTTCCAGCGTGCCTTCGATATGAAGGTGCAGTTCAGCCTTGGGCAGTTGGCGGGTAAATTCGCGTAGGGAAAAGGCGGAATCAGACACGGGGCGCTCCTGGTAGGCAGAATATGCGCCCCATTATACGAAGGCAAAGGCCTGGGGTCAGGCGTCCTTGCCACGCAGGGCGGCAATGGCCAGAAAGAGCCAGGCCAGAATCATGGCTACTCCGCCAATAGGGGTAATCGCGCCCAGCCATTTCACGCCGCTAAGCACCAGAATGTACAGGCTGCCGCTGAAAATCAGTACGCCAGCCAGCATCAGAATTGCGCTGCGCGACTGCCAGGTCGCATTCAATTGCGAGCCCAACGCGGCAATCAGCAGCAAGCCCAGACCATGCAGCAATTGATACAGTACGGCCGTGTGCCAGGTTGCCAATGCCGAAGCGTCAACCATGGCGCGCAGGGCGTGGGCACCAAAGGCGCCCAGGCCTACGCCCAAGGCCATAATCAGTGTGCCCAGGCACAGAATGGATCGTGATTTCATGTCGTTCCTTGCAAGTCGCTGCGGTCACAGCGCGGAGGGAGGCCAGTGCTATTATCGAACAAAAAAATTGGCTTTGTCTGCAAGGAGACAGCATGCAAGAAATAGCTCCGGTCGCCCCTGATGCACAAGACGTTGTGGTGGCCGCGTATCGCTATCAGTCTGGCCAGCCAGCACAGGCTTTGGATATTCATCACCTGCCTGTACACGATCCCTTGAAGGACGGCTTTATCTGGATTGGTTTGAAAGACCCCAGCGAGGCGACCTTGCGCGAAGTAGGGGCGCAACTGGGTCTGCCAGACAATGCCGTTGAAGAATTGATTGCCCCTCATCGTCGTCCCAAATTGCTGGAGTTCAACAATTGCCTGATTGTGGTGGCGGTAACCTTGGGCCTGAAAGATCTGCGCCCACTTTTTGGTACTACGCAGATTCTGATTGCCCACGGCTTGTTGTTGACGGTGCGGCGTGGTTCCAACAGCAGCTATTTAGAGCTGCGTGCCCGTCTGGAAAGCACACCGGCCTTGCTGGAGCGGGGCAGTGATTTTGTCGCCTCGGAGTTGCTGGATCTGATTGTGGACCAGTACCAGACTTGCCTGGAACAAACCGAAAAGGCGGTAGAGGCCATTGAACAGCAATTTCTGATTCGGGGCTTCAAGGAAAACGATGTACGGCGTATTTATCGTTTACGGCGCGATTTGCTGCGCGTGTATAACGCGGTAACGCCATTGGCGGAGCTAAGCCGTCGTTTGTCGCGCATCGAGCTGGCGTATGTGGATGCGGAAAGTCGGGCATATTTCGGTGAAGTGGCAGACCGCATTGCCCGCACTTCTGAATTTATTAACAGCCTGCGGCAAGCCCTGGCCTTCGCCTTTGAAGGTGGCTTGATGATAGGGCAGATGCAGCAGACTGACACTACCCGCAAGCTGGCGGCCTGGGCGGCCATTTTGGCCGTGCCGACCGCGGTGGCGGGGATTTACGGCATGAACTTCAAATTCATGCCCGAGCTGGAATGGACGCTGGGCTACCCCCTGGCCTTGGGCCTGATGGGCAGCGTGTGCGGATTTTTGTACTGGAAATTCAAAAAGGCCAAATGGCTCTAGATTAAGAGACGGGGCAGGACGGCCGGAATCAAGGAGGCGAGATGGGTCTGGAACAGCAGTTACAGAATCAGGTGCCGGATTTGATGAATGACGATCTGTTTGGCGAAGATCCGGCTTTACAACATTGGCAAAGCAAGCTGGCCTCCCAGGAGGCCCGGCAAGCGCTGGCGGACTACGGCCAGAAACTGGGCTCTGCCCATTGGCGCGAGCAAGGTGCCTTGGCCAATCGCCAGCCGCCGCAATGGCGAGGCTGGTCTGCTCAAGGGCAACGAGTTGATCAGGTGGATTTTCAACCCGCCTGGCATCAATTGATGAGCCTGGGCATGGAGCAGGGCCTGCATATCTGGCCCCATCAGTCCGAACCTGGCCGGCACCTGCAACGAGCCATGGGCTTTTACATGCATGGTCAGATTGAGGCGGGCACCTTGTGTCCCTTGACCATGACGCGCGCCGCTGCGCCCTTACTGCAGGCTGATCCGTTTCAGGAATGGGCGGCCAAGCTGGACATCAATCAGTACGATTCTTCTGATCAGTTGATGACAGAAAAAAGCAGCGTGCTGCTGGGTATGGGCATGACGGAAATGCAGGGCGGCTCTGATCTGCGCGGCTGCACCACTGAAGCGCATCCCCAGGCTCAGGCGTTTCGTCTTTACGGGCACAAATGGTTTTTCTCCGTGCCGCAGGCGGACGGGCATCTGGTACTGGCGCGTGAGCACGAGCAGTTTTCTTGTTTCCTGATGCCGCGCTATACCGAATATGGCTTGAATCGCCGGTATATACGCAGGCTGAAAGACAAATTGGGCAACCGCTCCAACGCCAGTGCCGAAATTGATTTTGATGGTGCACTGGCCTGGCGCGTGGGCCAAGCCGGTCGCGGTATTGCTCTGCTGGCCGGAATGGCGGCCCGTACCCGTATTGATTGCGTGCTGGGCAGTGCCGCCCTGATGCGGCAGGCTTTGGTGCAGTCCCTGCATTACTGTCAGCACCGACGCTGCTTTGGCAAACAGTTGATCGATCAGCCCTTGATGCAGGCGGTATTGCTGGATATGAGCCTGGAAAGCGAAGCGGCCACCCATCTGGCCCTGTTCCTGGTGGACTTGCAGGAGCGGGCTGATGATCCCGTGGCGCAGGCGGTGCTACGCGTGCTGGCCCCGGCTGCCAAGTTCTGGGTATGTCGTCGGGCCATCGCCCTGTGTGCCGAAGCCATGGAAACCTGGGGCGGCAACGGTTATATCGAGGATGGCCCCATGCCACGCTTGCTGCGCGAAGCTCCTGTCAATTCTATTTGAGAAGGTTCAGGCAATGTGATGTGCCTGGATGTGCAGCGCGCCTTGAGTCAGGAAGGTGTCCTGGAGGCCTTGCAGGCAGACTTGCGTGCCCGTACGGGAGATGATGCGGAACTGGGCCAAGCGGCGCAGGATTTGTTGAGCACGGTTTCCCAGGCGGGAGGCCGTGTCTGGACGCAGAAACTGGCCCTGCTGTACCAAGCCTGCCTGATGCGCCAGGTGGCTCCCGATGCCGTCGCGGATCTGTTCGCGACCCATCGTCTGCAACAAGGTCCGGCTACCGTATTCGGGCTGGAAGGTGTGGAGCAGGCTTCCTGGTATTTGCATCGCATCTGGCCCCGCCTGCAGGCGTCTTGACGCAGGCCTGCCTACTAGGGACATTGCTCTGGACAGGCGGTGCGCAGTATCTATAATTTGTTAGCCTAGTTTCTGCTACCCGCCTGGAGTGTTGTCCGCATCATGACTGTGTTTTCCCTGTCCGGCTTTTCTTCTTTGACGCGGCGCACAGCCGTTTGTGCTGGCTTGACGGCTGTGATGGCTGTCTGGGCCTTGCCTGTTCAGGCTCAACACTTCGAGTTGACCGGACGCGTAGTACGGGTGGCCGACGGCGATACGCTGACGATTTTGCCCAGCAATAACAGGCAGGTGCGCGTGCGTCTGGCCAGTATCGATGCTCCCGAAACCACCAAAGACAGCCGTCGTCCCGGCCAGCCCTTTGCGGTGGCCTCGCGGCGCTTCCTGTCGGATTTGGTTTCCGGTAAACATTTGACCCTGTCTTGCTATGAGCGCGACCGCCACGGTCGCGCTGTATGCGATGTGCCTTTGGCCGATGGCGAAACCGCCAACCAGAAACTGGTACGGGCTGGAATGGCCATGGCCAATCGTGAAAAACGCGGCCGCTTCCTGCGCGACCCTCGTATTGATCAGCTGGAGCGCGAAGCCAAGGAAGCCGGTGTAGGCATCTGGTCTGAGCCCAATCCTGTTCCGCCATGGAAATGGCGTTATGACTGCTGGCAGCAAGGGCAATGCTAAGCCCTTTGCGGCGGCTCGGACTGGCTCTGTTGTGCGTCGGATTGGCAGCCTGCTCCAAGCCCGTTAACAGCCCTTATCACGAACACAGTGCAGCAGAAAACACGCTGTACAGCGCGTTCACGACCCGTTCTCCCAATCACCTGGACCCAGCCTTGTCCTACTCCGGTGACGAGACGCCGTTTACCTACTCGATTTACGAGCCACTGTACGGCTATCACTATCTGGACCGTCCCTACCGCCTGATTCCCAAGGCGGCGGCCGAGCTGGTAGAGCCTGTATACCTTGATGAGCAGGGTAATCGTTTGCCTGCTGATGTGCCGGGCGAGCAGGTGGCAGTCAGCCGTTACGATATTCCCATCAAGCAAGGCATTCGCTTTCAGCCGCATCCGGCCTTTGCCTTGGATGAACAGGGCGAGTACCGCTATTACCCCATGCGGGCGCCGGACCTGAACGATGCTTTCAGCATTGCCGACTTCGCCCATACCGGCTCGCGCGAGCTGACGGCTCACGATTACGTTTACGCCTTCAAGCGTTTGGCCAGCCCGCGCTTGGCCTCTCCTGTGCTGGGTGTGATGGCCGAGCACATCCGGGGCTTCAAGGAGTTCAGCGAAGAACTGGCCCGTATCGACAAGCAGGAGCCGCGTCCACAATGGCTGGATTTGCGGCCCTACACCTTGCCAGGTGTGCGAGCGCTGGATAAACACACCTTGCGCATCGAGGTGAATGGCAAGTACCCACAGTTCAAGTACTGGCTGGCCATGACCTTTACCGCGCCCATGGCCTGGGAGGCCGAGCGCTTTTATAGCCAGCCGCGCATGGCGCAGCACAATCTGACACTGGATAGCTGGCCCGTGGGCACAGGCCCATTCATGCTGACGGAATCCCTGACCAATCGTCGTCACGTTCTGAGCCGTAACCCCAATTATCGGGGGGAGCCATACCCTTGTGTGGGCGAGCCCGGCGACCAGGCTGCTGGTTTACTGGAAGATTGCGGCAAACCCATGCCTTTCCTGGATAAAGTGGTGTTCTCTCTGGAAAAAGAGGGCGTCCCTTTGATGGGCAAGTTCCTGCAGGGCTATTACGACATTCCGCAGGTGGAGCGGGGCGAGTACGGTGTCGCCATGACAGTAGCCGCGCAGGACTCGGTCGACAAAGCCAATCTGTATCAGGAGCGCGGCCTGCAATTGCGCACGGCACCTGAAGCGCAATTGTTTTACATGGGCTTTAACTGGCACGACCCGGTGGTCGGCCAGGGCGATACGCCCGAGCAGTTCGAGAAAAACCGCAAGCTGCGCCTGGCCATCAGCATTGTGTTCGACTGGGAGCAGTACGTTTCCATTTTCATGAATGACCAAGGAGAAGCCGCGCATAGTCCTTTGCCGCCTGGCGTGCCGGGCTATCAGCCGCTGCCCCAGGGTGCCAACCCTTATGTCTACACCAAGGACAATGGCGTGGTGAAACGCCGCAGTCTGGACGAAGCGCGTGATTTGCTGCGACAGGCGGGCTATCCCGATGGACGGGACAGCCGTACCGGCAAGCCCTTGATTCTGTATTACGACTCCATGATGGGTATGGGCTCGGATGCCACGGTGGACTGGATGCGCCGTCAGCTGGCCCAGGTAGGCTTGCAGCTGGAAGTGCGCGCTACCGATTACAACCGCTTTCAGGACAAGATGAAGCGGGGCGCGGCACAGCTATTTCTGTGGGGCTGGGTAGCCGACTACCCGGATGCCGAAAACTTCTTCACCTTGCTGTATGGCCCCCAGGCCAAGAAGGATTTTGGTGGTGAGAACGCCGCCAATTACCAAAGCGCGGAGTTTGATCGCCTGTACGAGCAAATGCGCTTTCTGAACGACGGCCCTGACAAGCAGGCGGTGGTGCAGCAGATGATCCATCTGGTCCAGCATGATGCCCCCTGGATGTTTGGCTATGTGCCCAATGCGGGTGGAGCCTACCAAAGCTGGGTGCGCAATGCCAAGCCGTCCATGATGGTGCGCGACAGCATCCAGTATTACCGTATCGACCCCGAACAGCGTGTGGAGCGAATTGATCGCTGGAATCGCCCCGTCTGGTGGCCCGCCATTCCGCTGGGCTTGCTGGCCTTGATCCTGGTGTGGGTGGTGCGCTCGCAGGCTCAGGCGCGTCGTCGCCATGTGGCTCTGCGCAAGGAGAAAGACTGATGTTTTCCTATATGCTGCGGCGCATTCTGTATGGCGTGCTGATTCTGATAGGGGTCAATCTGCTGACCTTTGTGTTGTTCTTTGCCGTGAACACGCCTGACGATATGGCCCGTTTGTCCATTGGTGGGCAGCGCGTCAGCCAGACGGCCATTGAAAACTGGAAGGCAGAGCGCGGTTATAACAAGCCGCTGTTTTATAACGCGCAGGCGGAGGGCTCCAAAACCTTTACCGACACGATTTTCTACGAGCGCTCGGTTCCTTTGTTGCGCCTGGATTTTGGCTTGTCCGACCAGGGGCAGGATATTGCCTATCAGATCAAGCAACGCATGGGGCCCAGTTTGGCGCTGGCCTTGCCGACCTTCTTTTTGGGCTTATGGGTGTGCATCAGTTTTGCCTTGCTGATGGTGTTCTTTCGGGGAACCCGACTGGATTTTTCAGCCGTTGTGCTGTGCGTCGTGTTGATGTCCATTTCGGGCCTGTTCTACATCATTGCCGGGCAATGGCTGTTTGCACGGGTGCTGCGCTGGGTGCCGTTTTCGGGCTGGGTGGAAGGGATGGATAACTGGCGCTTTCTGGTCTTGCCGGTGCTGGTGGGGATTTTGTCGCGCATCGGCGCAGAATCCCGCTTTTACCGCAGCCTGTTCCTGGAAGAGGCCAGCCGTGATTATGTGCGTACGGCGCGCTCCAAGGGGCTGGCGGAATCTACCGTTTTGTTCCGCCATGTCTTGCCCAATGCGCTCTTGCCCATTCTGACGGGTACCGTATCGGCTTTGCCCCTGCTGTTCATGGGCAGCCTGATTTCCGAGTCTTTTTTTGGTATTCCGGGTCTGGGCAGCTTCACCATTGATGCCATCAATGCCCAGGACTTCTCCATTGTGCGTGCCATGGTGTTTTTAGGATCGATGCTTTATATCGCCGGTTTGATTCTGGCCGATATCTCCTACACCCTGGTTGACCCCCGCATTCGTTTTAGTTGAGCCCGCCATGCCACAGTTCGTCTTTCTCTGGACCGATACCTTTGTGCTGGCACTGTTTCTGGCCATGGCGCTCTACACCTGGCGCGTCGTCAAGCGGCCTGCCTTGCGCTCGGCCTGGGCCAGTGTGGCACGCACGCCCTCGGCCATGTGTGCTGCTGTTTTTCTGGTCTTTTTCCTGCTGATTGGTCTGCTGGACTCCATCCACTACCGGCCTTTATTGCCGGCTGCCCCTGGGCAGGAAGCCAGCACAGCCAGCTATGCCCCCGTCGCCCGTTCTGCGTTGGACGATATTCTGAAAAAAGCCGGGCTGGCCGAGGTGGAAAAAACCTATTCCGCTCCCTTGGCCCGCTTTCAGCTGACCAAAGAAAGCATGCTGATAGATGGCAAGCCCGTGCGGGACTTTCCGCGTCTGGTTAATGCCGGGGTGGGTATGGATACGCCTGCCGCGCATAGACACGATATTTTGCAGCTAGGCGCCAAAGGTTTGGCCTGGGGTGTGCTGGGCAGCGTGCTACTGGCTGTTCTGCTGACGCTTTGGGGGCGCAAGCAATCCATGGAATCGGGTTGGGGCGCGGCCTGGCGTTATTGGTGGCAAGGGCAGGGCTTGGTGAATTGGCGACTGGTCTGGTTCAGCGCCTGTGTGCTGGTGATACTGCTATGCCTGGTGCTGAGCCTGAGCGCGAATTACTACGTGCTGGGCACGGATCGCACGGGTAACGACATCATCTGGCAAGCCTTGAAAAGTGTACGCACGGCTTTGGTGATTGGCACTTTGACCACCTTCGCCATGCTGCCACCTGCCATCATTCTGGGCTTGGCCGCTGGATACTTCCGGGGCTGGGTGGATGATGTCATTCAATACATTTACACCACGCTGACTTCCATCCCTGGCGTGCTGCTGATCGCCGCTTGCGTGTTGATGATGCAGGTCTATATCGACACCCATCCCGACAGCTTCGACACCGTGGCCGCTCGCGCAGATCTGCGCTTGTTCATGCTGTGCCTGATTCTGGGTTTGACCGGCTGGGCGGGCCTGTGTCGTCTGCTGCGGGCCGAGGTGTTGAAGCTGCGCGAGCTGGACTACGTTCAGGCAGCCCAAGCCTTTGGTGTCGGTCATCTGCGCATCATGTTCCGTCACCTGCTGCCTAACGTCATGCACATTGTGCTGATCACCCTGATTCTGGAGTTCTCCGGCCTGGTGCTGTACGAAGCTGTGCTGTCTTATCTGGGTATTGGTGTGGACCCCAGCATGCCATCCTTTGGGCGCATGATTGATGCGGCCCGTAGCGAGCTGTCCCGCGACCCGATCATCTGGTGGGGCCTGGCCGGGGCTTTTGTGATGATGCTGGGTTTGGTACTGTCTGCGAACATTTTTGCCGATGCGGTGCAAACGGCGTTTGACCCTCGTACTCGTCGCTTCAAGGCTTTGCGAGTACGTCGTCCAGGAGGAGCCAAGGTATGAGCGAGCTTGAAGATGTCTCCGCCGTGAAGCCCGCTGCAACGCCTGCCGTGCTGAGTATCGAGGGTCTGGAACTGCGTGTGCAGTCCGATGCCGGTGTGCAAAGTGTGGTGCGTAATCTGTCTTTGGCCGTGCAGCGCGGTGAAACCTTTGCCTTGGTGGGGGAGTCCGGCTGCGGCAAAAGCATGACGGCCATGGCGCTCCTGCGCCTCTTGCCCGAAGCCGCCTGGATGCAATCTGGTCAAATTGCCTTGGACGGGTTGGAACTGCCACCTTTGCCTGAACAGCAAATGCAGGATGTGCGCGGTAAACGCATCAGCGTGATTTTTCAGGAGCCGTCTACCAGTCTGAATCCGGTCATGTCCATTGGCCGGCAGATCAGCGAGGTGATTCGTCGTCATGGTGTGGCTCCTGCGGGGCAGGAAAGGGCAAGGGCCATCAAATGGCTGGAGCGAGTCGGCATCCCCGGTGCCGCACAGCGTTACGATGACTTTCCATTCCAGTTCTCCGGCGGCCAGAAGCAACGCATCATGATTGCCATTGCCTTGGCGGCGGAACCTGATTTGCTGGTGGCTGACGAACCAACTACCGCGCTGGATGTAACGGTTCAGGCGCAGATTCTGCAGTTGTTGGCCGATATACAGAAAGAGATGGGCCTGGCTATCTTGCTGATTACGCACGATTTGCTGCTGGTCAAACAGTATGCCGACTATGTGGCCTTGATGCGGCACGGACAAATAGTGGAAGCCGGGCTGGCAAGCCAGTTCTTTTTACGCCCTAGCCATCCTTATGCTCGTGAATTGCTCAATGCCATTCCCACTTTTGAGAAACGTGGGCGTCCCTTGTCCCGTGCCCCTGCGCCCATTGAAGCAGTCCCACCGCGCAATAGCGGCAAAGAGCTGGTGCTGGATATTCAGGGCTTGTCTGTTTCCTATAAGCAGGCTGGTTCCTGGTGGCGACGCCTGCCTGTCATTCCCGTGGTCAAAGACTTGAGCCTGCAACTGCACAAGGGCGAAACCCTGGCTTTGGTCGGCGAGTCGGGCTGCGGTAAAAGCACGGTCGCACGTACGTTGATGCGCTTGCTGGATCATCAGGCTCAGATCAGCGGGCAGGTGCAGATGCAGGGGCAGAACGTCTTGCAAGTGAAAGGCAAGGCCTTGCGGCAATTGCGCTCAAGCTTGCAGATCATTTTTCAGGACCCGTATGGGTCGCTGGACCCACGCATGATGGTGGGCGATATCCTCCTGGAAGGTCTGACGGCGCTGCGTCCCGAGTTGGATGCCAAGGCGCGTCGCAAACGAATTGAAACTTTAGTGGACCAAGTCGGTCTACCCAAGAATGCCCTGGATCGTTACGCACATGAGTTTTCCGGCGGGCAACGTCAGCGCATCGCTATTGCCCGTGCCTTGGCGGTAGAGCCCGCCGTTCTGATTTGCGATGAACCCACCTCGGCCCTGGACGTGTCCGTACAAGCGCAAATTCTGGATTTGATGCGTGAGTTACAAATGGAACTGGGTCTGGCTTATTTATTCATTACCCATAATTTCGGGGTTGTGGAGTATCTGGCCGATCGAATTGCTATCATGGCCAAGGGACGCATCGTGGAGCAGGGCAGCGCACAGCACGTTCTGTTCCATCCGCAGGAAGAGTTGACGCAGCGTCTGCTGGCCGCTGTTCCCCGTTAAGCCGCGCCACATGCCGGACTTGCCATATTTAGTCCGGCACTTCTATGTCACAATACGGCGGTCTGTCCGCCCATTGATAAACACATTATGAGTCTGAAGGTTTTTGATCTTGAATGCGAACACGGCCATGTGTTCGAGGGTTGGTTTAGCTCACGCGAAAGTTACGATGAGCAGATCAGTCGCGGGCTTTTGTGTTGCCCCGTCTGCGACAGCCACGAGGTCAAACGCAAACTTTCGGCTCCACGTATCAATGTAGGTGCGCAGGAAAGCCTTGGCGCCCCTGCCAGTGCTCCAGTTCCGCCTCCCTTGCCTTCAACCATGCCTACCGAAGCGCAAATGCGGGCGATTCAAGGTCAGCTTTTACAAGAGCTGCGTTCGGTGATACGCAAGTCAGACGATGTGGGCACCCAGTTTGCCCAGGAAGCACGGCGCATGCACGAGGGCGACATTGAGCCGCGCGCAATCCGTGGTCAGGCCACGGTGCAGGAGTATCAGGAACTGGCCGACGACGGCATTATTGCCATGCCGATTCCGGACTTTCTGGATGATGACCGCCTGCAGTAAATAACTGCGACATCTCTTTCAGCCTGCGGTGCAAGGTACTGCGATGCAGTCCCAAGGCGCGTGCCGCCTGTGAAATATTTCCCTGATGCTGTTTCAAAGCCTGCTGCACGGCAGCGTATTCCTGTTCCTTCAGGGTTTGTGGCCTTGGGGAGTCAAGGGAGCTGGTTTCCGTAATGCTCCGGACCTCCGGGATGGCAGGTTCTTGAGCCAGCACCGGGTGTTCTGCATTCAAGCACGGCAAGGCAGGCAGGTCCTGGGCCAACCAGAGCCGCCCCGGAGAATCTTGCACAATGATTTGCAGCAGCACCGATCGCAACTGACGGTAATTGCCCGGCCAGTCGTAGTCCTGCAGTATTTGCAGGGCTTCGGGATGTAGCTGTGGAGCAGCCTGGCCTTGTGCCAGAATAGCCAGTTCTTTGGAAATATAGTCGCCCAGATCGCTGCGTTCCCTAAGGCTGGGGACTGTGCAGATATAGTCTTGCAGTCGGAAGTACAGGTCGGCACGGAAGCGGCCATCACGCACCAGTTTTTCCAGCGGTTGATGGCTGGCGCTGATCAGCTGGAAGTCCAGCCTGTGTGTGCGTTCCGAACCTAGTGCCTGCACCTCGCGCTCTTGCAGAACCCGTAGCAGACGGCTTTGCAAACCCACTGGCATATCGCCAATTTCATCCAGAAACAGCACTCCGCCATGGGCCTGACGCAATTTGCCTGCATAGCCCTGACGGCGTGCACCTGTAAACGCACCGGCTTCATAACCAAACAGCTCGGCTTCGATCAGGGTTTCGGGCAGGGCGGCGCAGTTAATCGCCACAAAAGGACCGGATTGCGACTTGTGACGACGATGCAGCTCACGCGCCATACGCTCTTTGCCCGAGCCGCTAGGACCGCTGAGCAAGATGGACAAGCCCATCTGCATGGCGCGCAAAGCCGGCTCCAAAGCTTTTTCCTGTTGAGGGGACAGTTGTGTAGTTTCTGCCGTCTCAGTCCGAGCCAGCACCGCACGGGCTGGAGCCGGGGTTTTAGCCGCTGTGCTCAGGTGGAGCGTTACAGGTCGACTCGTGCTTTTTGCCTGTTCCAGTACCGAACTTAAGTCCTGGCCGGGTAGCTCCTGCCAGTCCTGGCGCAACATGCGGGCGGCCAACTCATCGGCCGCCACAATGGTGTCGTCCTCCAGAACCAGTCGCCCACTAAAAGCACTGTTGAGCAGGCCGGGGTCTGTATGCAGATGCAGCAGACGGCGGGATGGCGTGCACAGTGACTCCAGCATCTGGCGGCTGATCTGGCGGGCGTACAGCTGCGCCAAATCCAGCGCGTAGTGATGTTCCAGCTCCGAAGGGCCGGAAATATCCAGCACTCCAATAATCTTGCCGTAAGGGTCGTAAATGGGGGCGGCGTGGCAGCTAAGAATCCGGTTGTCAGGCAGATAGTGCTGGCTGCCGTGAATCTTGATGGGCTGTGCGCAGACCAGAGCCGTACCGATAGCATTGGTGCCGCGATGGTTCTCCGCCCAACTCACACCCGCACGCAAGGCAACCTGTTCGGCCCGCTGCAGAAAGTGTGGGTCCCCCGCCTGTTGCAACACCGTGCCTTGTGCGTCGCACAATAAAACCAGACTGCGATGCGGGTGCACCAGCGCCGCCAGATCCTGTACCGCTGCCGAGGAGTGATGCAACAAGTGATGCTGTTGTTCCAGCAACTGTCGCAGCGCACCTTGGCTCATGTCCCGAGGTTCCGCGCTTAACTCCGACTCCATCGTCTGACAGCGCTCCCAGGACTGACGCCACATGGTTTCGTTGGTCTGCGGGCAAAACGAGTGTAGAGAAGTCATGAGTGTGCTCCGGGAGGGGTGTCGCATTCTGCGACAGTGCTCGCGTTTTGCGACAGTAGTTGTCGCAGCCTGCGACTGGAGGTCGTTCCATTATGGAGGCGGGCGAGCTCAGGATCGAGTCGGGACAATCGCTAGCTAGTTTGGCACGTTATTTGCTTTAGTTAAATCAGGATAAAGGCACCCCTAACCTTTCCCTGCGGTGCACGTCTTGTGGCACCGAACTAAATCAATAAGGAGACATCATGAATCTGTCCGATCTCAAATCCATGGGCCTGGATCTGGAATTCCCTTTCAAATCCCGTTACGACAACTACATTGGTGGACGTTGGGTGCCGCCGGTCGAAGGCGAGTATTTTGATAACGTCTCGCCCGTCACCGGGCAGGTGTTTTGCCAGGTAGCCCGCTCGGGTGCAGCGGACATTGAACTGGCTCTGGACGCCGCGCACAAGGTGCGCCACCAGTGGGCCAATACCCCGCCTGCCGAGCGCTCCGCCGTCTTGCTGCGCATTGCTGACCGTATCGAACAAAACCTGGAACGTCTGGCGGTTGCCGAAACGATCGACAACGGCAAACCCATCCGTGAAACCCGCGCGGCTGACTTGCCTTTGGCCGTCGACCATTTCCGCTACTTTGCCGGTTGCCTGCGCGCACAAGAGGGCAGCATCTCGGATGTGGACAGCACCACTGTTGCCTACCACTTCCACGAGCCTATCGGCGTCGTCGGCCAGATCATCCCCTGGAACTTCCCGCTACTGATGGCCGCCTGGAAACTGGCTCCTGCCCTGGCCGCCGGTTGCCCTATCGTCCTGAAACCCGCCGAGCAAACCCCCGCTTCCATTTTGCTGCTGATGGAAATCATCGGTGACTTGCTGCCCGCTGGCGTACTGAACGTGGTCACCGGCTACGGTAAAGAAGCAGGCCATGCCTTGGCCAACTCCAAGCGCATCGCCAAAATCGCCTTCACTGGCTCCACCCCCGTCGGCCGAGAAATCCTGCACGCCGCAGCTGATCGCCTGATCCCCGCTACGGTAGAGCTGGGCGGCAAGAGCCCCAACATCTTCTTTGAAGACGTGATGCAGGCTGATGATGCCTTCCTGGACAAAGCCCTGGAAGGTTTGAGCATGTTTGCCCTGAACCAGGGCGAGATTTGCACATGCCCATCGCGTATCCTGATTCAGGAATCCATCTACGAGCGCTTTATCGAGCGTGCCGTGGAGCGAGTCAAACGTATTCAGACCGGCAACCCGCTCAATGCCGGGACAATGGTGGGCGCGCAGGTGTCCGAGAAACAGATGGAGCGCATCCTGGGCTACATCAATATCGGTCGAGAAGAGGGCGCACAAGCCTTGACTGGCGGCGAACGCAATCGTCTGGGTGAGGGCCTGGATAATGGCTACTACATCAGCCCAACCATGCTGCTGGGTAAAAACAGCATGCGTACCTTCCAGGAAGAAATCTTCGGACCGGTGGCCGCTGTGACCACCTTCAAGGACGAAGAAGAAGCCATTGCCATCGCCAACGACACCGAGTTTGGCCTGGGCGCTGGTGTCTGGAGCCGCGACGGCTCGCGTGCCTACCGCGTAGGCCGTGGCATCGAAGCTGGCCGCGTCTGGACCAACTGCTATCACCTGTACCCCGCCCACGCTGCCTTCGGTGGCTACAAGCAATCCGGCATCGGCCGCGAAACCCACAAGATGGCCCTCAATAACTACCAGCAAACCAAGTGCCTGCTGGTCAGCTACAGCCCGAACGCCCTGGGCTTCTTCTGATCCTTTGATCTATTCGTAGTGTTGTAAGACCTCCCCCCATGCAATATGGGGGGATTCCCTCCTTGCGCGCTCTCAGTTCGTATACCCCCGAGGTCGCAGGGATTCTCTTCGATCATTAATAAGGAATACGCACCATGACAGTCTCGGAATTCTTTATCCCCTCGCACAATATTCTTGGCCCCGGCGCACTGGACCAGGCCATGCCGATTGTCGGGAAAATGGGCTTCAAAAAAGCTCTGATCATTACTGATGCCGATCTGGCCAAGCTGGGTATGGCGAAACTGGTGGCTGACAAGCTGACTGCACAGGGCATCAATACCGCGATTTTTGATCAGGTGCAGCCTAATCCCACCGTCGGTAACGTGAATGCCGGCTTGGACGCCTTGAAAGCACACGGCGCAGATCTGATTGTTTCCTTGGGCGGCGGTTCGTCGCATGACTGTGCCAAAGGCGTAGCCCTGGTCGCCAGCAACGGCGGCAAGATCGCTGACTACGAAGGCGTAGATAAGTCCGCCAAGCCGCAATTGCCGCTGCTGGCTATCAACACCACAGCAGGTACAGCGTCGGAAATGACGCGCTTCACCATCATCACCGACGAAACCCGCCACGTAAAAATGGCGATCATTGACCGACACATCACACCGTTCCTGTCAGTGAACGACTCCGACCTGATGGAAGGCATGCCCGCATCGCTAACCGCCGCCACTGGCATGGATGCACTGACCCACGCAGTCGAAGCCTACGTTTCCACAATTGCCACCCCCATCACCGACGCCTGTGCGGTCAAAGTGGTAGAACTGATCGCAAAATACCTGCCCGTTGCTGTGCGCGAGCCGCATAATAAGAAAGCCCGTGAACAAATGGCCTATGCGCAGTTCCTGGCAGGCATGGCATTCAATAACGCATCGCTTGGTTATGTGCACGCCATGGCGCATCAGCTAGGCGGCTTCTACGACCTGCCGCACGGTGTCTGTAATGCACTGCTGCTGCCGCATGTGCAGGCTTTTAATATGCAGGTGGCGGGGGAACGCCTGAATGAAATCGGCAAGCTGCTATCAGATAACAATCCAGATCTGAAAGGCCTGGATGTCATCGCAGCGATTAAAAAGCTGGCGGATATTGTGGGGATTCCGAAGTCGCTGGAAGAGCTGGGTGTGAAGCGGGAGGATTTTTCGGTTCTGGCAGATAACGCGCTCAAGGATGTCTGTGGAGCGACTAATCCGATTCAGACGGATAAGAAGACGATTATGGGGATTTTTGAGGAGGCGTTTGGGGTGAGGTAAGTTAAGTAGGTGTAGGGGAGGAAAAGGGGAAGAGCTTTCAGCTCTTCCCCTCTGCTTTCTGGATGATAAGGAGTCGAAGGGGCGTATTTGGTATAACTGCTCTTGACTCACAGCAGACAATTAAGTAACCAACGAAAATGCTAAGTGGCCTGCCTCATGCGGGTCGAGTATCCGTTGCAACGATGGGTCAGACACTCTGCCTTAAGCCTCATTGAAAGTGTGACTGCAGCTAAGGCACTTGAAGTTATCCAGAACGTGCTCATCAATAGCCTGTCCAGCTACTGATCCGGCAGCTGCGCCCACTGAACCTCCCGCAAGCGCACCAGCAATTGCGCCGGCCACTGATCCAATGGATGCACCAGCAGCAATGCCAACAGGTCCGCCCAAAGCTCCGACTAAGGCCCCTGCTTTTGCGCCAGCAGCTGCGCCACCGAGGGCTGTGGCAGCACCCCCAGCTGCTCCACCAATACCGCCCACAACAGCGCCTGTGCGCTTGCCGTAGTTGCGCTTATCAATATTCTCTGACTTGCACTTTGGACACTTCATGTAATTTACCTGTGGTTGACTAACTAGATTTAGGCGAAATAAAAAAATCTCGTCGCTCTCATTAAAAAGAATCTATCGATAAAAATGAGAGTGTGGAATCTCAAGAAAATTATTTAGGAAATCCTAAAAATCTACAGATTACGCCCTTTTTATGATCGTCAAAAAATAATGAAGGAATGACCGCTTATAGCCGAAGACAGCATTGGGTAGGCGAATATCCCTAGATTAAAGGTAGAGAAAATTTTGATCAAACTGCATCGGGCTGGAGCATGGATCGGACTATGCTATATGTGCGCTATAGACCAAGCAGGGTCTTAAAAGCCTGTATTTCTTTAGGTGGCTTACCCGGAGGGGTGTTGATTAATCCAGGGACAATCATTTCTCTTAGGAGTTTAGTGTCGCGCAAGTTTAATAGATCTCTGTTACGGGTCAAGCAATTTCCTATAAGCATTTTTTCGAGCTGTTGAATATCTTTATACCCGCTGGGGTTTGGTGTGGATATTTTATTGCTCGGTGTATACCTTGGGACTACAGTTAGAAGCGCGGTACCCTTTCTTGCTGAAATAGC
The DNA here is from genome assembly GCF_024266725.1 of Alcaligenes sp. NLF5-7. Lineage (NCBI taxonomy): Bacteria > Pseudomonadati > Pseudomonadota > Betaproteobacteria > Burkholderiales > Alcaligenaceae > Alcaligenes > Alcaligenes sp. NLF5-7. Next base: position 420,316 of record NZ_CP100755.1, on the reverse strand, counting down.
ATTGTTGTAATGATTAATTTTATGGGCAGTAAAGCATTCTTTTTTGAATGATTGTTTCTCAGCAAGTCCTACGTACCAAGGTAGCGCCCCTTTTCCCGCTCTAATAGAAAAAATATAGCACCCAACCCCGGATGAGACAGCCTCGTCAAAAACCGAATCTACGGCCTTCCAAAAGTCCTGAAGAGATAAGCGGTCTGCGGCAATAAGCCCATTTTTCTGTTTGGGTATTTCAATTGCGGGATAAGGATTAAATTTCATGTATGAAAAAATATACTGTATTTATTAATGGTCTATTGAGTTCAGATTTTTCGACCTGTTTTTTTGGTCTATATGATTATGGGTTATTGGTTAAGTGGCAAAGAAAATTCATGGGCTGCTAGGTTGTTTTTTGGTAAGGGGATTCGGAAATTATTTGTATTGTTCGGAGTTAACTGCTCATTTCATCCCCGGCATAGCACAAGAATGCCCTCCATTCACCGGCAGACAAACCCCCGTAATAAACCCCGCCGCATCCGAAGCAAGAAACACCGCTGCATTCGCAATATCCCACGGTGTCCCTGTCCTCTTCATCGGCACCGCATTAGCCCGCTGCTCCTTGATATGTTCAATCGAATCATACTGGGCAGCAATCTGCTGATAAACCAGTGGCGTATCAATCACCCCCCGGCGAAAATGGCATTCGCCCGTATTCCTTTATTAGCAAACTCCAATGCCGTAGCAACAGTAGCCTGATTCAGCGCCGCCTTAGACGCGTAATAGGCGAAGTAAGAGTAGCCACTCCAACAGATTGAAGCCAGGGAAGATATATTAGTAATCACTCCCGAGCCTTGTTTCAGAAAGTGCGGTAATACTGCGCGAGTGTGCGCAGAATAGATCCGACATTGATACCCATGGTCTGCTGAAAAAGAGCGTCATCTATATCTAATGGTCCACCCGCAGGTGCAATGCCTACGTTGTTATGGAGAACGTCGATTTTTCAGAAATGCGCTATAGCTAAGGTCACTGTTTTTTCTACCGTCTCGGTATTACAAACATCTGACTCCAAAGCCAGCGCTTCTCCACCTTCCTCAAGAATATGATCCGCGCTGCGTTTAGCCGCTGCCAAATCCTTATCCACACAAACCACCTGCGCCCCGGCCCTGGCATAAGCCACCGCCGCCGCTTTCCCGTTACTCCAATCCTCTAAAGGCGCGCCCGCCCCAAAAAACACTACTGTTTTGTCTTGCAGGCTTTGCGTAAAAACGGCGGAGTTGTGCTGCTGTGTCATAGCCATATCGCTTACAGAAAACCAATCGAAATCCAGGGGAAGGCGACCACAAAAACCAGGCCAATCAATAGGGCCAGCATGTAGCCCCAGATCGGTTGGATGCCTTCATCCGGGTTGACGCGGGCGATGGCGCAAGCGGTGTAGTATCCAACGCCGAAGGGTGGTGCGAACAGGCCCAGGCCCATGGAAAGAATCACGATCATGGAAGTGCACGTCATGCACTTCCATGACTCGTGCAATGGGGAACAGCAGCGGACCAAAGAGCACAATGGCGGGGATGCCTTCGAGCAGGCTGCTCAGGATGATGAAGGCGATCACCGACACAATCAGGAAGCCCATGCGGCCTCCGGGCAGGGTTTGCATGAATTGGGCCAGCTCGCGGGAGAAGCCAGATTGGGTCAGGGCCCAGGCCATGCCGGAGGCTGCGCCGATGATGATCAGGATGGCTCCTGACAGAACAGCGGTATCCACCAGCATGGGGGTAGAGCTTGCGCCAGTCGAACTGGCGGTAGATGCCCCGGCCACATCATGACGCCATTGGCCATGCAGGTGCACACGGAGCAGGTGCAGGAAACCTGGAAATCTGCCGTGCCCATGCATCGCTATGGCACGCCGCGTGAGGTAGCGCAGGCGATCTGCTTTTTGCTGGATACCGAAAAAACAGCCTATATGACCGGGCAGGTCATCAGCGTGGACGGTGGTTTTGTTAACACCGGCTTGCTGGCCTGAGGATGATGTGGTGATTCGAGCAGGCAGGAAAAAGGGGCTGTAAAAACAGCCCCTTTTTTGCGCGTACCGCACTGGGCGGCACGACGTCTTTCTTACATCACGCGGCTGCGGTATTCGCCAGTGCGGGTGTCGATTTCGATCTTGTCGCCGATGTTGCAGAACAAAGGCACGCTGATTTCGGTGCCCGTGTTGATCTTGGCAGGCTTCAGCACTTTACCGGAGGTATCGCCTTTCACGGCAGGTTCGGTGTAGGTGATTTCGCGCACGATGATGGTGGGCAGTTCAACCGAAATAGCACGGCCTTCGTAGAAAACGGCCTCAACGGACATGTTTTCTTCCAGGTAATCCAGGGCGTCGCCCATGCTTTCAGCTTCGATTTCGTACTGGTTGTACTCTTCGTCCATGAAGACGTACATAGGGTCAGCAAAGTAGGAGTAAGTGCATTCGCGCTTTTCCAGCTGGACCACTTCAAATTTTTCGTCAGCTTTGTGCACGGCTTCGCTGTTCGAGCCGGTCAGCAGGTTCTTGAACTTCAATTTGACAACGGCGGAGTTGCGACCGGATTTGTTGTATTCCGTTTTCTGAACGACCAGAGGGTCGCCATTAACCATCGCGACGTTACCAACGCGCAGTTCTTGTGCGGTTTTCATTAAAAAAACTCCGAATGGGACAGGCTCCGCCAAACGCAGTGTCAGGGAGCTTTTAAGAGGTAATCCGTTATTTTAGCGTTTTCGGGCGACTTGGGTGTAAAAACTCAGCAAACTGCTGGCCAAATCGGCTTGTTCAGCCAGTTTTTCACTATAAGTACGGGCTTCTTGTTGCCATAGACGCAACACCTTGGGGTCCAGGCAGCGGCTCAAGGCAGTGGCGGCACCGGCCTGATCGGCACTGCTCCAGGCCAGATGCAGGGCTTGAACCGGCTTGGGCAAATTGCCGGTATCCAGCCAGGCTTGCAGCTTGTCCAGATGGGCCTGTTCTTCCTGTACGTAAGGCTGCCACAGCATGGGCTGAGCGGCCCAGATGGCGCGTACCAGGGAGTCCTCGCCACGCACAATATTCAGCGCGCTACGCCAGAGCAGGGCATCAAAATCGGCCTGATTCACAGCGGGGATGCGCTGAACTTGCAAGTGGCCTTGCTCCAGATCCGGGATACCTTGGGCAACAGACTCGGGCACCAGCAGCAGGGTTTTCTGCTTTAGTGTAGATAGCACTTCGGGCAGGGCCAGGACGGGCGCATCGGGATAGCAGAACAGGAACATTTGCTGCATCTCGCCCTGGAGCAGGGCTTGAATGTGCTCCTGCGCCACGCCCAGACGACTCAGCATGGCCTGGTAGGCGACATCGTCCTGTTGAAAGGCATCGCGACGGGCCAGCAGATCGCTTTCACGCAGCAGCCCCCCTGTTTGCGGGACAAAGCCGGGAAAGAAAAAATATTTGTTCGCACCACCGGCTTGTGGGGAGGGCAGGCCGTGGCAGCCCTGTACCCAGGGTTCGGCGCTCAGGTAATCCAGATTGATCCACACATGGCTATCTGCCGTCAGTTGCCGTGTCATGGCTTCGGGCGGTTCGCAGGCAAAGGCCTCGATCACGAAGGGATGTGCTGCGGGGTATTCTTGGCGCGCGTCGTGCCAATGCTCAATATCTACGCCCTGCAGTTGCTGGCTTTGCCGTTCGCTTTGAATTTCGGACTGGATACGGCTGAAGCTGTGCAGATCATCTACCCACAGGCGTAGCTGGGCGACCTCGGGTTTGGCAGCTAACTGACGGGCCAGCCGCCAGCACACGCCTATATCCCCCAGATTGTCGATAACACGGCAAAACAGGTCTATGGATACAGGTTGGGAAGCAGTAGCGGTGTTCAATTTAGTGCAGCTGTACGGGGTCCAGATCGATTTCGTCCGGCAGTTCCGGGTGCTGCATCTCGCCGTTGATGTCCGGGAAGAAGGGCGCGTTGCAATCGTCGCAGGTCTCGGTGGAGTGCAGGCCGGGCAGGCGCTGAATCTGGACCAGACCCAGGGTGCTGAGCAGGGCGGCAATCACGTCCGGAATGTCGATATGGTCGTCGCTGTGGAAAGAGGACTCGGCCTCTTCCTGGCTCAATACAGGCCAGATACAGCCATAAATCACGGTGGGCGAGGAAATGGTGCTAAAGCCCACGCGATATTCTTCCACTTGTTCTTCACCGCAAGCAACGATGACCGCACGCAAATGGTCGGGCGAGAGCTTCACGGCTGTTTGCAGCCAGGTGATACCGGCCTTCAGGGCCAGTGGGCGAATCTCGCGGTCCGACTCGCGGTTATTGACGTAATAAGCGTTGGGAGCCAGGAACTGCAGCTGGCAGCCGGTAAATAACGGTGTGACGATGGCGGAGTAACGCTCCACCCATTGCTCTACCCAGCGCAGATGGTCGGCTTGCAGATTGTCGCTGGATTGCTGCCAGCGAAACAGGGGCTGACCGACCGGAGCCATAACCACACCAACCAGAAAGCGGGCGTCGGCCAACAGGCTGCTGGCTTCTTCGGGTTTGTTCAGTGGAGCAGGCTCCTGGCTGCGGCCCAGGGCTTGCGCGGTCAGGCTGCGCGTCCAGGCGTAAGCCTGCTGGTAGGTCTGCGGCATCTCGTCGTAATTGACCAGATTGGGCAGCAGAGCGCACATCGTGCCTTCGGCCAGAACTGTGGCGCGCAAGGCCTCTTCCAGTTCCTTGTGTTGCTGGGGTTTCAGGATTCCCTGAGGAAGTTGATAGCGTGTCCAGGCGGTCAGCGGGGCTGAAAACAGCAGGGCGTCGTACAGCACGCCGTCATGCTCGATTTGCTGGCATTCGGCGTGGGACTCGGCCAGCTCCATCAGGATTTCGTAATGCTGGTTTTGTTGCTGGCTGCCCAGCAGTTCCAGTGTCTGTTCAACCGCTGTATTGCGGCGTCCGCTATAGAGCTTGTCCAGCAATTGAGCAGTCAGCCCTTGCCAATAGCGATCTTCGATCTGCGAGCCGGAACGTACCAGTGCGTCGGTGTAATTGATCAGACGCTGGATTTCTTTGGGTTGTTGGGCGAGCAGTTTGGAATTGAGTTGCGACATGGACATACAAAACCGAGAGAGGGACAAGCTAGTTTACCCTTTGCCACGACCGGGGTGTGTGAATGAGGGTAGCCCCTAGGGGATGGCTGGTAGAGTTCTGGTGCTTGCAAAATAGAGGCTGGCGATAATTTGTGACTTATCAGGCATGTACGCGAGGGGCCGCCTCCATGCACCCGGCGCCTCCCCTGTGATAGCGGGGGAGGTGTCGGGCCCGGTCCGATGTTGGCAGGTTGCGATCAGTACAACACGCTAGGTAGCCACAGGCCGATGCCGGGGAACAGATACAGGATGATGATCGCCAGGATCTGGATACCCATGAAGGGCATCATGCCCAGGAAAATCTGGTTCAGGGTGACATGGGGTGGCGAGACGCCCTTCAGGTAGAAAGCCGACATGGCAACCGGTGGTGACAGGAATGCGGTTTGCAGGTTCAGGGCGACGAGCAGGCCGAAGAACAGGGGGTCGATCTGATAGTGCGCCAGCAGTGGCAGGAAGATGGGCATGAAGATGATGATGATCTCTGTCCATTCCAGCGGCCAACCCAGCAGGAAAATAACAATCTGCGCCAGGATCATGAACTGGATGGGTGTCAGATCCATGGACAGCACCCAGCCATTGATCAGTTCCTGACCACCCAGCAGGGCGAAGGCGGCCGAGAAAATACTGGAACCGACGAACAGCCAGCAGACCATGGCACTGGTCTTGGCGCTGAGGTACACCGATTCGCGCACCATGGAGAAATTCAAGCGGCGATAGGCGAAGGCCAGCAGGATGCCGCCCAAGGCACCCAAGGCCGCCGCCTCGGTGGGAGTGCACAGGCCAGCGATAATACTGCCCAGCACGGCAAGGATCAGCATGGTCAGCGGAAAGAAGGAGCTGAGCAGCATCTTGAAGATTTCCAGCCGTGCGAAGTTCAGCATGGCGTAGTAGCACAACAAGGCCAGACTGCCCACGATCAGAAAGATCCAGAATGTCATTGGCGCGGCTTGGCGCTCTGTCGTAGTTGTTTCTTCGGCTGCCTCTGCTGCAGCTGCGGGAGCTTCTGCGCCCGGTTCGCTGGCACCCAGCGCCACGAGTGGCTCGCTGCCTTCAGGTTCGGATAAACCGCCAGCACCCGGAGGTTCTGCCAGCCCACCGCCACTGTAGTCACTGTCGAAGTTATTGAAACCGCCGCCCATTTCCTGCAGCTCGTAGTGCTCGGCTACTTTGGGTGCAGTGACCGACTGATAGCTAAAGCCCATGACAGCGATGAAGATCACAGCGGGCAGCAAGGCCACGGCCAGATTCTTGACCAGCAGCTTCATGGGCACGTCGACGTTGCGAGGCCCCTTCATGGCGTTGATCAGGCCGGGTACAGCACGGTCTGTAATGGTCTCCTTGATGGTTTGTGCGAAGGCTGGCAGAGGCACGATCCGGTCTTCCGCGGAAAGCGGAGGCGCGACACTGGGCTTGAGCCTGGCCAGAATGATGACGTACACCACGTACAGGACAGCCAGCATCAGGCCGGGGAAAAAGGCCCCGGCATACAGTTTCACGACCGAGACACCCGCGACGGCGCCGTACAGGATCAGGAGTACGGAGGGGGGCAGCAAAATGCCCAGGCAGCCCCCAGCGGTAATGGAGCCAGCCGTTAGCTGCACGCTGTAACCCGCCCGCAGCATGGCGGGCATGGCCAGTAGCCCCATCAGAGTCACCACGGCCCCCACAATGCCCGTGGCCGTGGCAAAGATGGCACAGGTGGCAATGGTGGCTACAGCCAGCGAACCTGGAATTCGTGCCATGGCCAGGTGCATGCCCTGGAACAGGCTCTGGATCAGGTTGGCGCGTTCAACCAGGTAACCCATGAAGATGAACAGAGGCACCGCAATCAGTACGTCGTTGGTCATGACGGCGTAGGTGCGCAGAACCATCAGGTCCAGGGTCTGCTGGATTGCTTGCTGCGTGCCCATGTCGCGATAGGCCAGCCAGGTAAAGATCACCCCCATCCCCATCAGGGTGAAGGCGGTGGGAAAGCCCAGCATGATGGTAACGACAATCAGCGCCAGCATGAGCAGGCCCAAATGGCCGTTGCTCATGTCTGCTGGCGCTGGCATGAGGATGGCAATGCTCAGGACGATGCTGATCAGTAGGGTGAGCCCGAACCAGATTTCTTTTCTCATGTTGGACTCCCTTTCTTGCCGTCGCCTGTGACAAAGGCATCCAGTTTCTCAATGTCATCGCTTTTGACGTCCACCATATCCATGAGCTTGTCGACATCGACTTCCTCAACGTCCTTGTCGCGCGAAGGCCATTTCCCGTCTCGCAGGCAGCGTACGCAATACACCATTTCCACGAAGCTTTGCAGCAGAAGGCAGAAACCGGCCAGCGGGATGATGGCCTTGAACGGGTAGATGGGCGGTCCGTTGGCCGTGATATTGGAGTGCTCCGTGATGGCCCAGGACTCGGCTGCGAAGTAGTAACCGGCCCAGAACATGGCGACCACACCAGGGATGAAGAACAGGATGTACAGGATCAGATCCAGGGCTGCCTGCAGGCGGGGTGGAAAAAAGCCGTACAGCACATCCCCGCGCACATGGCCGTTCTTGGAGAGCGTGTAGGCACCGGCCATCATGAACAGGCCACCGTACAGCATGTTCATCATGTCAAAGGCCCAGGCGTGCGGGTTGGAGAGTACGTATCGAGAGAAGACCTCGAAGGAAACGAACAGGGTCAATGCCAGGACTAGCCAGCCGAACAACTGGCCTATCCACGTATTGAACCGGTCGATAAAGACCAGAATTTTCTGCATGGTAGGTTCACCTTGCTAGCGCGGAAAGGGTCTGATGCGTGTCGGCTGCGGCTTGGGGCGCGGCCGGCCTGGAGTGGGGAAGGAGACGTCATCCACATCCGGCTGGACGGGATGACGCAGTGCAATTGCCGTTAGGGGTCAGCTCTTGGCTTGGGGAGCCTTGCGACCGAAGTAGTGGTTGTAGGCCATACGGCGGTTATTGTTGGTGTCCATGTCCCACGCCATGGCGCGTGCCGCGAACGCTCGTTGCGATGCGTCGATTTCCTTGAAAAGGGGGTTGGTTTCGGCCTTCTTGGCAACGATCTGGTCCCACACGACCAGCTGTTGCTGCAGGATGGTGTCGGGCGTTTTGTAGAATTTGACGCCGTCTTCCTTTTGCAGGCGTTGGTAGTCCTGCGAGTAACGGTCAACTGCTTTCCAGGACATGTCGGCCGATGCGGCCTCCACAGCGTTGTCGACGATGGCTTTCAGCTGTGTCGGCAAGGCGTTGTACTTGTCCTTGTTGAACATGATCTCGAAGGTTTCCGAGGCCTGGTGAAAGCTTTGCAACATGCAGACCTTGGACACGTCCGGAAAGCCCAGAGCGCGGTCCGAGGCGGCGTTGTTGAACTCCGCACCATCGAGCAGGCCGCGGTCCAGTGCCGGAACAATTTCACCGCCCGGCAAAGCATTGACGGCCGCGCCCATTTCAGTGAACAGGTCGATAGCCAGGCCATTGGTGCGGAACTTCAGACCCTTGAGATCTTCAGTCTTGGTGATGGGTTTTTTGAACCAGCCGAACGGTTGCGTGGGCATCGGGCCGGTCAGGAAGGAGACGACATTGCCACCGATGGCATCGTACAGCTTGGCCAGTAGCTCCTTGCCACCGCCATACTTGTGCCATGCCAGGACCATATTGGCGTCCATGCCGAAGGCCGGTCCTGACGAAAACAAGGCCAGGGCGTTCTGCTTGCCGTAGTTGTAACCCAGCACGCCGTGGCCCCCGTCCAGCGTTCCCTTGGAGACGGCATCCAGCAGGCCAAAGGCCGGTACAACAGCCCCTGCGGGCAAAACTTCGATTTTCAGATCTCCACCGGTCATGTCGTTGATCTTCTTGGCGAAATCAAGAGCGAATTCGTGGAAGATGTCGACGGTGGGCCAAGTGCTTTGGAAGCGGAAGTTGATGGGACCCTGCGCGCGAGCGATGGCAGGAAAGCCCATCGTTGCTGCAGCCGCGGTGCCGGCTGCAGCACCGCTCAGGAACTTGCGCCGGGATGCGCCAGTTTGTGCTTGAGGCGCGGTGCTTTTTTTGATCCTGTTTCTCATTGGGTGTGTCTCCGAAGTGGCTGTGAGCGTTCGAGAGCAAACTGCAGCAATCTGATTTTTCAGCGTTATTTCAGTTTTCTTTCAGTTTGCTTTCAGCTTTATATGCGATTCGAACACTGGCCGTACATAAGGAGTAACCACAATGATGATAGGGGTATACCCGTGGGCAGATAAGCGTGAGTGAGTGCACCTTTAGCGACGGGTGGGCTGTGCTGAACAGGCTTTTTACAGGCCTCTTGAGAGGGAAGTCATTTCAAACAGGCAAAGAAAAACGCCTTCGCCGCATGAAGCGGCGAAGGCGTTTTTTGCAAGCGCTAGGGCTTACAGACCTACGGAGTCAGCAATTTCCTTGAACTCTTCGATCTGGTCGAAGTTCATGTAGCGATAGATGTCTTCGCTATTGGCTTGCAGAACGCCCATGTCGGCCAGGTACTCTTCGCGGGTCGGGATGCGGCCCAGACGCGAGCAGATGGCAGCCAGTTCAGCCGAACCCAGGAACACGTTGGTGTTCTTGCCCAGACGGTTGGGGAAGTTACGGGTGCTGGTGGACATGACGGTGGCGCCTTCGCGAACCTGTGCCTGGTTACCCATGCACAGCGAGCAACCGGGCATTTCCATACGAGCACCAGCTACGCCCAGAACGCCGTAGTGGCCTTCTTCGCTCAGCTGTTGCTGGTCCATCTTGGTCGGAGGAGCGACCCACAGACGGGTTGGAATGTCGCGCTTGCCTTCCAGCAGCTTGGAAGCGGCACGGAAGTGACCGATGTTGGTCATGCAGCTACCGATAAACACTTCGTCGATCACGGTGCCGGACACGTCGGACAGCGTCTTCACGTCGTCCGGGTCGTTCGGGCAAGCCACGATAGGTTCGTGAATTTCAGCCAGATCGATGTCGATCACAGCAGCGTATTCAGCGTCTGCATCGGGCTCCAGCAGTTCCGGGTTGGCCAGCCAGGCTTCCATGCCCTTGATACGACGGGAGATAGTGCGCTCGTCTTCGTAGCCATTGGCAATCATCCACTTGAGCAGCGTGATGTTGCTGTTCAGGTATTCGATGATGGGCTCTTTGCTCAGGCGCACGGTACATGCAGCAGCGGAGCGCTCGGCCGAAGCGTCGGACAGCTCGAAAGCCTGTTCGATCTTCAGGTTGGGCAGACCTTCGATTTCCAGAATGCGACCGGAGAAGATGTTCTTCTTGCCGGCTTTCTCGACGGTCAGCAAGCCTTGCTTGATGGCGTACAGAGGAATGGCGTTAACCAGGTCACGCAGGGTGACGCCGGGCTGCATTTCGCCCTTGAAGCGCACCAGCACGGATTCTGGCATGTCCAGAGGCATCACGCCGGTAGCAGCGGCAAAGGCCACCAGACCGGAACCAGCGGGGAAGCTGATGCCGATAGGGAAACGGGTGTGCGAGTCGCCGCCAGTGCCCACGGTATCGGGCAACAACATGCGGTTCAGCCAGGAGTGGATGATACCGTCGCCTGGACGCAGGGAAACACCACCGCGTGTGCTGATGAAAGCAGGCAGTTCGTGGTGAGTTTTAACGTCAACAGGTTTGGGGTAAGCGGCGGTGTGGCAGAAGGACTGCATTACCAGATCGGACGAAAAGCCCAGGCAAGCCAGGTCTTTCAGTTCGTCGCGAGTCATTGGGCCAGTCGTGTCCTGGCTACCAACGGTAGTCATGCGTGGTTCGCAGTAAGTACCGGGACGCACGCCCTGGCCTTCAGGCAGACCGCAAGCACGGCCAACCATCTTCTGGGCCAGGGAGAAGCCTTTACCGGAATCGGCAGGGCTTTGTGGCAGGCGGAACAGGGTGGTTGGGGGCAGACCCAGTGCTTCGCGAGCACGGGTAGTCAGGCCACGGCCAATGATCAGGGGAATACGGCCACCGGCGCGCACTTCGTCAAACAGGACGTCGGACTTGACCTGGAATTCGGAGATCAGTTCGCCATTCTTGAAGGCCTTGCCTTCGTAGGGACGCAGTTCCACCACGTCGCCCATTTCCATTTTGGAAACGTCCAGTTCGATAGGCAAAGCGCCGGCATCTTCCATGGTGTTGTAGAAGATAGGAGCAATCTTGCTGCCCAGACACACGCCACCAAAGCGCTTGTTGGGAACGAAAGGAATGTCTTCGCCGGTGAACCACAACACGGAGTTGGTGGCCGATTTACGCGAAGAACCGGTACCGACCACGTCGCCCACGTAGGCAACCAGGTGGCCCTTTTCTTTCAGGGATTCGATAAAGCTGACAGGACCTTTCTTGCCGGGCTCTTCAGGTTCGATACCTGGGCGCGGGTTCTTCAGCATGGCCAGAGCGTGCAGCGGAATGTCCGGGCGGCTCCAGGCGTCAGGGGCGGGGGACAGATCGTCCGTGTTGGTCTCGCCGGTGACTTTGAAAACGGTCACGGTCAGGCTTTCTGGAACTTCAGGACGGCTGGTGAACCACTCGCCGTCGGCCCAGCTTTGCAGCACTTCTTTTGCAAAGGCATTGCCTTTTTCGGCTTTTTCCTGAACGTCGTGGAAAGAGTCAAACATCAACAGGGTGTTTTTCAGGCCGTTGGCGGCGATCTGACCCAGTTCAGGCGAATCCAGCAGATCGATCAGCGGGCTGATGTTGTAGCCACCCAGCATGGTTCCCAGCAGCTCAGTGGCACGCTCGCGGCTGATCAAAGCACAGGTTTCTGTGCCCAGCGCGATGGCGGCCAGGTAGGAGGCTTTCACTTTGGCAGCATCGTCCACACCGGCGGGGACGCGGTGCGTCAGCAGGTCGACCAGAAATGCTTCCTCACCGGCAGGTGGGTTCTTGATGAGCTCGATCAGCTCGGCGGTCTGCTGAGCCGACAAAGGCAGCGGGGGAATGCCCAGAGCAGCGCGCTCGGCAACATGTTCGCGGTAAGAGTCCAGCATAGTGCGGGTGCCTATCGGTAAATGGTTGATATGAAAATGCAATAAATCGCGTGTTGCCCCAATTGTAATTTGAAGCGCGCAGCGAAGCAATGGTCTTATATCTTATATAAGACTTACGAGAAGCTGACTGTTATCGGGCTCAGGCCAGCAAGTCGGCGTATTCAGGGTGACGGCGGAAATAGACCACGGCATAGCTGCAAATGGGGCGTACTTTCCACTGTTGGTTTTTTGCCGTTTCCAGCGCAAAGCGGGTCAGTTGCCCCGCAATGCCGCGGCCTTCCAGCTCGGGCGGCACACGGGTGTGGGTGATGCTCATGACAGCATCGTCCAGTTCGTATTCGATCACGCTGCGGCGGTTTTCAATGTCGCAGTAAAACAGACGCGCTTGCGGGTCGTGGTGGATCTCGGTAGTCATGGCAGGCTCCTTCAAGTGGGGTTGGAGTGCAGGGCGATCAGAATCCAAACAGCCAGCATGGCGATCATGCCCAGAAAGCAGCCGCCCCACAGTCCCATCAGGGGCCATTTGACGCCCATGGGAACGTCGTCGGGCTGTACGTGCTTGAGCAGACGATTGGCATTGCCAAACAGCGAGCTTTGGCGTTTGGGGAAATTCAGACGTAAAAAATAATCCAGCAGTACGCCTGCCTTCAGCGAAAAACTGAGTTTTTCCCAGGGGTACTGATCCAGATAGGGATGACGCAACACCTGGTTGCTGCGGCGCAGATTGAAAAGCAGTAAATACGCACCGGAGACCAGACTGGTCAAGGCACAGGCAATCATCAAGGTGCCGGCCAGCGGCAGGGCGTAGCGTACAAATTCAGAGAGCATGGAAGTCACCAGCAAGACGGCCCCGCGTGCGCAATGCAGCGGGGCCGTGGGTTAGATCACAGGCAAATAATAGCCCAGGATCTGTGACTTATGGGCGCTGGTCCAGAGGCACAAAGCTCTGGTTTTCAGGGCCAATGTAGTTGGCGGTAGGACGAATAATCTTGTTGTCCACGCGCTGCTCAATGATGTGAGCCGCCCAGCCAGCCGTACGCGCGATCACGAACAAAGGCGTGAACATGGCAGTAGGCACACCCATGGTGTGATAGGACACGGCCGAGAACCAGTCCAGATTGGGGAACATTTTCTTCACTTCCCACATCACACTTTCCAGACGCTCGGCAATGTCGAACATGCGAGTGTTGCCATCGGCCACGGCCAGCTCTTTGGCCACCGATTTGATCACTTCGTTGCGTGGGTCGGAGATGGTGTAGACGGGATGACCGAAGCCAATAATGACTTCCTTGTTTTCCACGCGCTTGCGGATGTCTTCTTCTGCCTGGTCGGGGTTCTCGTAGCGCTTCTGGATTTCAAAAGCCACTTCGTTGGCACCGCCGTGCTTGGGGCCGCGCAGGGCACCGATCGCACCGGCAATCGCGGAATAGAAGTCCGAACCCGTACCGGCGATAACGCGGCTGGTAAAGGTGGAGGCGTTGAACTCGTGCTCGGCGTACAGGTTCAGCGAGACATGCATGGCTTTTTCCCACTCGGCCGATGGCTTCTCGCCGTGGAGCAGGTGCAGGAAGTGCGCGCCGATACTGTCGTCGTCGGTCTGGACGTCAATCATTTCGCCGTTGTGGCTGTAGTGGTACCAGTACAGCAGGGCCGAACCCAGGCAAGCCATCAGACGGTCGGCGATGTCGCGTGCGTCGGGCAGGTTGTGGTCGTCTTTTTCAGGCAGCACGCAACCCAGAACCGACACGGCAGTACGCATCACGTCCATGGGGTGGCTGTGGGCAGGCAGGGTTTCCAGCGCGGTTTGCAGGGCCAGAGGCAGGCCACGCAGACGCTTGAGCTTTTGCTTGTACGCGCGCAGTTCGTCGCGGTTGGGCAATTTGCCGTGAATCAGCAAATGAGCCACTTCTTCAAATTCGCAAGCCTGGGCCAGGTCCAAGATATCGTAGCCGCGGTAGTGCAGATCATTGCCACTGCGACCGACCGTGCACAAGGCGGTATTGCCTGCAACAACGCCAGACAGGGCAACAGATTTCTTGGGCTTGAAGCCAGTGCTAGGGGTGTTCTCAGTACTGCTCATAAAGGTCTCCTGGTTGCTGGGCAGCCAGCACGAGGCTGGCTGCTGAATGGGGTTTTACCCGCGCGACGGCCCAGTCAAGGGGCCGGGCGGGAGCCTGTGGTGGCTCAGGACTTCTTGTTTTTCTGGAACAGCTTGTCGAGGCTTTGCTCGTAAGCATGGTAGCCGATACGATCGTACAGTTCTTCACGAGTCTGCATCAAATCGATGACATTTTTTTGATGTCCGTCACGACGGATCGCTTGGTAGACAGTTTCGGCGGCCTTGTTCATGGCGCGGAAAGCGGACAGGGGGTAGAGCACCATGGCGACATTGGCCGACGCCAGTTCTTCCACCGTGAATAGCGGGGTCTGACCGAACTCGGTAATGTTGGCCAGCACAGGCACATTCAGGGTTTCGGTAAAGCGACGGTAGGTGTCCAGGTCGTAGCAGGCTTCAGCAAAAATGCCGTCTGCACCCGCTTCCACGCAAGCCTGGGCACGTTCCAGAGCAGCGTCCACGCCTTCGACGGCAATCGCGTCTGTACGAGCCATGATGAAGAATTCTGGATCGGTACGTGCGTCAACAGCGGCTTTCACGCGGTCGGCCATTTCACCAGTGCTGACGATTTCTTTGCCGGGGCGGTGACCGCAACGCTTGGCACCCACCTGGTCTTCAATGTGGCAAGCGGCAGCGCCGAACTTGATCAGGCTTTTGATCGTGCGGGCAATGTTGAAGGCCGAAGCGCCAAAGCCGGTATCAATGTCCACCATCAAAGGCAGATCGCACACATCGGTAATGCGACGAATGTCGGTCAGCACGTCGTCCAGCGTGTTGATGCCCAGATCAGGCAAGCCCAAAGAGCCAGCCGCGACACCGCCACCCGACAAGTAGATGGCGCGGTAGCCGGCGCGTTGGGCCAGCAAAGCGTGGTTGGCGTTGATGGCGCCGATGATTTGCAAAGGCTGTTCTTCACGCAGGGCCTGGCGGAAACGGGCGCCTGCCGATGTCAGTTGGTTTTGGCTCATTTGGGGCTCCAGATCACAAGATATAAAAATGTCGTCAGCGTAGTGCTGCGATGGGTTGGTTCTACGAAAGCAAATGCTGTGCCAAGTTCAAATATGGGGGCGATGAAAAGCCTGAACCCAGAGGAGGCGGGGATTTCTCGCGTGGAGCGATGTCGTCGCTCCCTTCCAGGAATATTGTCTTTTTCTTTTTTGTGTTTCAATATTGAAACGTAATTTGAAACAATGTCGCATTATTGAAGCCCGGGTGAAACCATATGCCTTATCCTTCCTCCCCGCCTGCGCGTCTGCGTCTGGTAGCTTTTGGCTTGCATGGACTGCGTTCTCTATTGGAAGAGCTGGTGCCGCAGTTTCGCGCTCAGGCCGAAATACTGATTGTGGACAAAGCCTATGGCGAGGCCGTGGAGGCCGTGCAGGTTTTGCGACAAACAGGCGAAATCGACGTGCTGGTGTCCGCCGGTTCCAACGGCAGTTATTTGCGCGAACATCTGGACTTGCCGGTGGTGTTGGTCCATCCCGGTGGCTTCGACATTATGGGCAGCCTGGCCTCGGCACAGGCAGAGCGCAAAGCGGTGGTGACCTATGGTGAAATGCCGCTGGAGCTGATGGAGTTCGTGCAGCGTTTTGATCTGCCTGTGGAGTTACGCAGCTATCGCAGCGAGGCTGATGCACGTAGCTGTGTCCAGGATTTGAAAGAGTTGGGCGTGGAGTGGGTGCTGGCACCCGGTCTTGTGGTGGATCTGGCGCGCGAGAATCAGATGGAAGGCGTGCTGCTGTATTCACAAGGAGCGGTGCGACAGGCCCTGGAATCCGCTATCGAACTGGCTCGTGTGGCTCGCGCTGAGGCTGCTCGCCGGGATCGCTTGAATACGATTCTGGCGCAGTTGCGTGACGGCGTGGTGTCAGTGGACAGGGACGAGCGGATTGAAACCGTCAACCCGGCGATGGAAGCCTGGTTGGGCCAACCGGCTCAAGCCATGATTGGCCGTCGTTTGGGTTCCTTGTATCCCGAGCTGGATCTGGCTGGCACGCTGCGCAGTCTGGAAGTGCAGTTGGATACGGTGCAGCAAGTAGGTGGCCGTACCGCGATCGTGACCCGCATGCCGATTCTGGAGCAGGGGCGCTTGAGCGGGGCAGTGCTGCTTTGCCAGGACCCGGCAGCGATTCAACGACTGGACCGCAGCTTGCGTTCACGCAGTCAGCAAGCCGCATCGCGTCATGCCCGTTACGAGCTATCTGATCTGGTGGGGCAAAGCTCGCCCATGCGCAAGCTGCGTGCTCAAGCCCAGGCTTGCGCTCAAAGTACAGCCACAACCTTGATTATTGGTGAAAGCGGCACAGGCAAGGAATTGCTGGCTCAAGGCATTCACAGCGCCAGCGCCAGACGCGCGCAACCCTTTGTGGCCGTGAACTGCGCGGCTTTCCCGGACAGCCTGTTGGAAAGCGAGCTGTTCGGGTATGTGGAGGGGGCATTTACCGGCTCCAGTCGAGGTGGCAAGGTGGGGCTGGTGGAAGCGGCCCACACCGGCACCCTGTTTCTGGACGAGATCGGCGAAATGCCCTTGCCGCTACAAACCCGTTTGCTGCGTGTGCTGCAAGAAAAAGAAGTGCTGCGTATCGGGGCTATTGAGCCAACGCCGGTGGATGTGCGCGTGATTGCGGCTACTCACCGCGATCTGGCCGCGCAGGTTAAAGAAGGCGTGTTCCGCCAGGATCTGTTTTATCGACTGAACATTCTGGTGCTGCGTTTGCCGCCTTTGCGTCTGCGCACGCAGGACTTGCCGGAGTTGGTGGAGCATTTACTGGCCAAGGTTGCCCAACGTCTGGGTGGTGCAAGCATGCTCAACCCGCAGTGGATGGCGGAGTTGCTTGAACTAGGCCGCCACTACACATGGCCGGGCAATATTCGCGAACTGGAAAACTTGATTGAACGTTTGATGGTGTTAGGCACAGTGCAAGGCGATCAGGCTGTGGTGCTGGAAGATATTGCGCCTGAGTTGCGGGCCGTGGTGAGCGAGCCCGCCTCGCCAGCCTTGCGTGATCAGCAGGAGCGCAGTGAACAAGAGCATTTGGCCAAAGTACTGGAAGAGTGTGGCGGTAACCGTGCCTTGGCGGCACAGCAGTTGGGAATTAGCCGTAGTACCTTGTGGCGGAAGTTGCGTAAAGGCTGATGGTATTTGGCTGTATTCAGCTCGCTTAAATGAAGCCAATGAGCAGACTTCCACCAGTTAAGGCTTATTTCTAGTGTTGGCTGGTTCTGCTTAACGCCAGTAATAGCAAACTGATCAGCAGAGCAGCAGCCATGTTATAGAGCATGCCTGTTGCAAAGGCAGAGATATATTGTTCTGCAATGGTTGAGGTGGCGCTGCCTGAAGTGCGCCCGTTATTAAAGAGCAGGCCGACCACGGCAATCCCCAGGGCTGCGCCGACTTGTTGGGTGCTGGAGATTACACCTGAGGCCATGCCTGCTTGCGTTTCATCGACGAAGCCTAGAACCAGATTCAGCAAGGGCGTCATGATTAGACCTTGGCTGGCTCCCAGAAGAGTCAGGGCGGGAATCAGGTATGTGGGAGTCAACTCTGTACCGCTTGACGCAATTTGAGCAATCAGCCAGGCAAAAGAGAGGGCGTAGAGGAAAGAGCCAACGGTAATGGCTCGGGTGCCGTAGCGGGCGACGAGGCGGGGAGCACTCAGGGATGCGGCCACAAAACCCACACTGGCAGGGGCAAAGATGCTGCCCGCATACAGAGGGCTTAAGCCCAAGCCACTTTGCAGTAACAGGGCAAAGCAGAGAAAGAAAGAACTGGCGGTGGAGTACACCAACAACACCAATAGAGTCCCTAAAGCAAAGCGCGGCTGGGTTAGAAGCTGCATGTCCACTAAAGGAGCGTGACCTGTGCAGCGCCGTTTTTCTTGGTGCAGATAGAAGACCCCTAAGAAGGCAGCAGCGGCGGCAAGGCTGGATGGGGGCCACCCATGCTCGGCGCTTTGGATGAGAGGGATGAGCAAAAGGCTCAGTGCCAGGCTGATCAACATGACGCCAGCACCATCCAGGCTGCTGCTTTGGTCAGCACGGGTTTCAGGGATGTAGCGGGCGGCGGCAACTGCCAGCAATCCGATTGGAATATTGATTAAAAAGATGCTGCGCCAGCCCAACTGGAATAAATCGGCGTGAACCATCCAGCCCCCCAGTATTTGCCCAGCGATGGCGGCCAGCCCCAGCGTCATACCTAAAAGCCCAAACGCTCGGCGGCTGTTGTCTCCGTCAAAATTGACTCGGATGGAGGCATAAACTTGGGGAAAGAGCAGGGCTGCTGCCAGTCCTTGTGCTACTCGGGCCACAATAAGCAGTGGAGCATTGGGGGCAACACCGCACAGAGCCGAGGCTACGGTGAAGCTGGTCATGCCGATAATGAAAAGTCGGCGCCTGCCGAATAGATCGCCCAAGCGGCCGCCTGTAATCAGCAGTACGCCGAAGGCTAGTTCATAAGCCGCCACAATGAAGCCAATCTCGGTAAAGCTGGCCCCCAGCTGGTCTTGAATACTGGGGATGGCGATATTGACGACGAATAAATCAAAAATTGTGACGAATCCGGCCAGAAGCAGGACGGCAAGGCCGAGCCAGGGCGGGTTGTTTGCTGCGTGTGAGCAAGGGGTAGAGCAGAAGGAATTCGAGTTCATGATGCTTGTCTGAGGTGAAAACATCTGTATTCTTGAATTCTTTTTAAGCGATTACAATTTAACTGTTTATGCTATTACTGAAAGTAATGGGGGTTTGATTAGTGAGAACGCTGGAACGAACGCGGCCCGATTTGTCCGCTTTTTTGCGCACCTGTCGTGAACGCCTTTTGCCTCAGGATGTAGGCTTGCCTAGCGGTGGCCGACGTCGTACTCCCGGATTGCGGCGCGAGGAGGTTGCTGCTTTGGCCGGAGTGGGGTTGACCTGGTATACCTGGCTGGAGCAAGGCCGTGACATCGGGGTCTCAGCCAGCTTTCTGGATAATTTGGCTCGCGTTTTGAGGCTGGACGCGGCCGAGCGACGTCATCTGTTTTTGCTGGCTCACGAGCGGCTGCCAGCTGAGCCGGGTATCACCTGGTGTGTCTTGCCTCCTCTGGTGCGACGCTTGATGCACGATTTGCCCCATCCTGCTTTTGTTCTGAATCTCCGTTGGGATGTCTTGGGCTTCAATGACATGGCCGATGAATTGCTGGGCTTTGGCGCTCATCAGCCAGGACAGCGTAATTTGCTCTGGCAGATGTTTACGGATCCGGTGCTGCATACGCGTTTTGCATCTTGGGAACAGCAGGCAGCAGAAATGTTGTCCGGCTTTCGGCGGGATTTCGCACGTGCGACAGAGGGTACGGATATGCAGGAGCTGGTCAATGAGCTCAAGCGGGTCTCACCGGAGTTCAAGCAGTACTGGGATCAACATGATGTGCATTTGCCCTGTAGTGGCCTGCGTAGTCTGGTCCTGGATGGGCAACTGCGCGAGTTCGAGCAGACTTCGCTCATTATTGATGAAAGCCGCCATTTGCGGATGGTGGTCTATGCACTGTCTTTGCAGGATGAGGCGAACGTAGACGCGGTGTAGCGTCTGATCAGCGCTCTGTCTTGGGTTTTTAGGCAGGGATGGCGGCTTGCGCTATCTGCAACTCGGCCTTTGGCATGCAGCGCCCGGCACTTCTTTGTGGTCTGCAAAAAAATCCCCGCCGTTCAGGCGGGGATTTTGCAGACTAGCGGGTCAATTAACCCAGCAGGTCTTTCACACCGTCACGCTCTTCCAGCAGCTCGTTCAGGGTGTGGTCCATGCGCTCACGCGAGAAGGCGTCGATTTCCAGCCCTTCAACACGCTTGTACTCACCGTTTTCGGTGGTCACAGGCACGCCGTAGATGATGCCTTCAGGAATGCCGTAGGAGCCGTCCGAAGGAACACCCATGGTGACCCATTTGCCGTTCGAACCCAGCACCCAGTCGCGCACGTGGTCGATGGCGGCGTTGGCAGCCGAAGCAGCCGAGGACAGGCCACGGGCTTCGATGATGGCGGCGCCACGTTTGCCCACGGTGGGGATGAAGGTTTCGCGGTTCCAGGCCTGATCGTTGATGATCGCGTCGATCTTCTCGCCGTTCACGGTAGCGAAACGGGTGTCAGGGTACATGGTGGGCGAGTGGTTGCCCCAAACGATCAGGTTCTCGATGTCAGCAACAGCCTTGCCGGACTTGGTGGCCAACTGCGACAGGGCGCGGTTGTGGTCCAGGCGCAGCATGGCAGTGAAGTTCTTCGCTGGCAGATCAGGAGCGGACTTCATGGCAATGTAGGCGTTGGTGTTGGCAGGGTTGCCGACCACCAGCACTTTCACGTCACGGCTGGCCACTTTGTTCAGGGCACGGCCTTGTGCTGTGAAGATCTGGGCGTTGAAGGCCAGCAGATCTTTACGCTCCATGCCTGGGCCACGAGGACGGGCACCGACCAGCAGGGCGATATCAGCATCTTTGAAGGCGGTTTCAGGATCGCTGTGGGCGGACATGCCTTGCAGCAGCGGGAAGGCGCAGTCGTCCAGTTCCATCATGACGCCCTTCAGGGCCTTTTGGGCTTTCTCGTCGGCGAGTTCCAGCAGCTGCAGGATTACAGGCTGGTCTTTGCCCAGCATTTCGCCGGAAGCGATGCGAAACAGCAGGGCGTAGCCAATCTGGCCAGCAGCGCCGGTAACGGCGACGCGCATTGCGGGTTTGGACATGAGAGTAAGACTCCGTTTTTGGGTTTGAAGACGGTGACGAAAAACACAGTTTAAATCTTTTGCAGACCGGGCGGCTGGCGTGGAAAACGGTTTTTCGCAAGAGGAAAAGCCTCTTTTTTCACTGCGCAGACTAGACCAAAACGATAGCGGCGTCAAACGTCTTATATCTTATATAAGACATAAGAGCGTTAGACATTCGGGGCCGGTCATGCGAAAATTAGTGCACTGTCTATTTTATGAACAAATGCGCGTTTCAAGCTGTATCTGCCGCGCATTTTTTATGAGCCCCATGTCTGATAACGTGCCGCCGCTACGCACCCAGGAAATCGAAAAATCCGCTCCTAGCGCGGCCTATAGCCCTCTGTATCAACAGATCAAGGCTTTGTTGCTGCAGGGGCTGGATCGTGGCGAGTGGAAGCCCGGCGAAGCCATCCCCAGTGAACTGGAGCTGGCTGCCCGCTTTCAGGTCAGCCAGGGCACGGTGCGCAAGGCCATTGATGAGCTGGCCGCCGACAACCTCCTGATCCGTCGTCAAGGCAAGGGTACCTTTGTGGCCACCCATCACGAAGCTCGTGTGCGCTTTCGTTTCCTGCGCCTGGCCCCGGATGATGGCAAGCCTGTGGCTTCCCAGAGCCGTATTCTGGATGTGCGTCGAATGAAAGCGCCTACGGATGTTGCCGTGCTGCTGGATTTGCGCACCTCCGACATGGTGGTGAACCTGCGCCGGGTTTTGTCCTTTGATCAGGTCCCGACCATTTATGACGATATCTGGCTGCCTGGCTCCGTCTTCAAGGGTTTGACCCTGGAGGCCGTCGAGCAGAACAAGGGCCCGATGTACGCCTGGTTCGAGAGCAAATTCGGCGTGAGCATGGTGCGCGCCGATGAAAAGATTGGTGCTGTCAGTGCCACCGAAGAGGCCGCCTCGGTCTTGCAGGTCGCTGCCGGTTCGCCGCTCCTGCACGTGGAACGCGTGTCCTATACCTATGGTGATCGACCGATGGAGTTGCGCCGGGGCTTGTACCTGACTGAGCGCTTCCATTACCGAAACACGCTCAGCTAGTTCGGCGGCATACGGTATTTGATACTGCGCCGTAGTGTCAAATAGGTGAAAATACCAAGGTTAAAAATTTTATGACTTTTTTTTATCTACTTCGAGGCCATCATGTCTGATACCGCACCCAAGCAGCGTCCGCAGTATCGCAATATCAGCGTGCCGCAGATATTGAGCTACCGCTTGCCCCTGGCTGCAAAATCGTCGATTTTGCATCGTGTCAGTGGTGCATTGCTGTTTCTTTGCCTGCCGCTCGTTCTATTGCCACTGTTCTCTTTGAGCGTCAGCTCTCCAGAGTCCTTCGAGACCTTGCGCAGCTACGTCGACAACCCTGTCTGTAAGCTGATCCTTCTGGTCCTGATCTGGGGCTACCTGCACCACTTCTGTGCCGGCATCCGCTATCTGGCACTGGACCTGCACCTGGGTAACGACAAAGAGTCCGCCAAGAAGTCGGCCGGTATGGTGTTCGGGGTCAGCCTGGCGCTGACCGTTGTGTTTGGTTTGAAACTGTTTGGGGTGTGGTAATGGCAAATCGTGAGCGCATTGGCGCAAACCGCCTGGTAGTGGGTGCCCACTACGGTACCTTGGACTTTCTGGCACAGCGTGTCACCGCAGTCATCATGGCCATCTACACCTTGGTCATCATCGGCGGCATCCTGTTTAGCAGTGAACTGAATTTCGAGACCTGGCGCGGCCTGTTCTCGTTCACGGTCGGCTCCCTGCCTTTGGGTCAGTTGCTGGCAACCTTGTTCTTCCTGTCTTTGTCCTGGCACGCCTGGATTGGTGTGCGTGACATCTGGATGGACTACGTCAAGCCCGCTGGTCTGCGCTTGTTCCTGCAAGTGTTGACCTTGCTGTGGCTGGTTGCCAGTGTCGTCTTTTTTGCAAAAATTATCTGGAGTCTCTAAACCGTGGCTTCCATCACAAAATCTTTGCCCCGCCGTCAGTTTGACGTAGTGGTGGTCGGTGCCGGTGGCGCCGGTATGCGTTGTTCCCTGCAATTGGCTCAGGCTGGCTTGTCCGTGGCCGTGCTCAGCAAGGTGTTCCCAACCCGCTCCCACACCGTGGCTGCTCAAGGTGGCGTCAGTGCTTCCCTGGGTAACATGAGCGAGGATCACTGGTACTGGCACATGTACGACACCGTCAAGGGTTCGGACTGGCTGGGCGACCAGGACGCCATCGAATTCATGTGCCGTGAAGCTCCACACGCTGTGTACGAGCTTGAGCACTTCGGTATGCCGTTTGACCGTAACCAGGACGGTACGATTTACCAGCGTCCATTTGGTGGTCACACTGCCAACTTTGGTGAAAAGCCTGTTCAACGTGCCTGTGCCGCTGCTGACCGTACCGGCCACGCCATGTTGCACACCCTGTACCAGCGTAACGTTGCAGCCCGTACCCAGTTCTTCGTGGAATGGATGGCTCTGGATCTGCTGCGTAACGAAGCGGGTGACGTTCTGGGCGTAACCGCTCTGGAAATGGAAACCGGCGAAATCTACGTTCTGGAAGGCAAGCGCGTGGTGCTGGCTACCGGTGGTGCTGGCCGTATCTGGGCTGCTTCCACCAACGCCTTCATTAACACGGGTGACGGCCTGGGTATGGCTGCTCGTGCTGGTCTGCCTTTGCAGGACATGGAATTCTGGCAATTCCACCCCACTGGCGTAGCCGGTGCTGGCGTGCTGATTACCGAAGGCGTGCGCGGTGAAGGCGGTATCTTGCTCAATAAAGACGGCGAGCGCTTCATGGAGCGTTACGCTCCCACCCTGAAAGACTTGGCCCCACGTGACTTCGTGTCCCGTTCCATGGACCAGGAAATCAAGGAAGGTCGTGGTTGTGGCGACGGCAGCTACGTGGTTCTGAAACTGGATCACCTGGGCGCTGACGTCATCAAGAAACGTCTGCCTTCGATTCGCGAAATCGCGATCAAGTTCGGTAACGTGGACCCGATCAAAGACCCAATCCCTGTGGTTCCAACCATCCACTACCAGATGGGCGGTATCCCCACGAACTACTACGGTCAGGTTGTGACTCAAACGCCAACAGGCGAGAACAAGATCGTCAACGGTCTGTACGCCATCGGTGAATGTGCCGCTACTTCCGTGCACGGTGCCAACCGTCTGGGTACGAACTCCCTGCTGGACCTGATCGTGTTCGGTCGCGCTGCGGGCAACCACATTGTGGATTCGCACCCCGAGAAAACGCACGCTCACCAGGAAATCAACGAGTCCTCCATCGAGTACTCGCTGGACCGCGTCAACCGTCTGGAATCCCGTACATCGGGCGAAAAGGCACAGGACGTGGGCAACAAGATTCGTGTGGCCATGCAGGCTCACTGCGGCGTGTTCCGTACCCTGGATCTGTTGCACAAGGGTGTCGACCAGATCGAATCCCTGGTTCCCGAAGTCAAGGATATTTACTTCAAAGACAAGTCCAAGGTGTTCAATACCGCCCGTATTGAAGCTCTGGAAGTGGCCAACATGATCGAAGTGGCTCGCGCTACGACGAAGTCGGCCGCCAATCGTACTGAAAGTCGCGGTGCTCATGCCCTGAATGACCACCCAGAACGTGACGACGAAAACTGGCTGCGTCACACCTTGTGGTTCTCGGAAGGCAGCCGTCTGGAGTACAAGCCTGTCCAGATGAAGCCTCTGACAGCCGAAACGATTCCGCCCAAGGCCCGGACTTTCTAAGCAGGATACTGACATGAGCCAAAAACGTAAGGTCAAATTTGAAATCTACCGCTACGATCCTGACAAGGACGAGCGTCCCTACATGCAGAAGATCGAAGTCGAGCTGGAGCCCACCGACAAGATGCTGCTCGATGCGATCCTGCGCATTAAAAACGACATGGACGACAGCCTGGCGCTGCGTCGCTCCTGCCGTGAAGGTGTGTGCGGTTCCGATGCCATGAACATCAATGGCAAGAACGGACTGGCCTGCACCACCAATATGCGCGACTTGAAAGAGCCTGTGGTTCTGCGCCCACTGCCAGGTCTGCCGGTTATCCGTGACCTGATCGTGGACATGACCCACTTCTTCGATCAGTACCATTCGGTCAAGCCGTTCCTGATCAACGATGCTCCTCCTCCAGAGAAAGAGCGTTTGCAAACGCCCGAAGCCCGTGAGGAGCTCGATGGTCTGTACGAGTGCATTCTGTGCGCCTGCTGCTCGACCTCTTGCCCATCGTTCTGGTGGAACCCCGACAAGTTCGTCGGTCCTGCTGGTTTGTTGCAAGCCTATCGTTTCATTGCCGACTCGCGTGACGAAGCAACGGGCGAGCGTCTGGACAATCTGGAAGATCCATACCGCTTGTTCCGCTGCCACACGATCATGAATTGCACGGACGTCTGTCCAAAAGGACTGAACCCGTCGCATGCCATCGGCAAGATCAAAGAAATGCTGGTGCGTCGCAGTATCTAAAAAGGTGGGTATGTACCGATGAGAACATTGACGGAATTGGAGCGTGCGCGCCTGCGCTGGCGTGCGCGCCGGGGCTTGCTTGAAAACGACTTGATGATCACCCGTTTTCTGGATCAATACGAAAACGAGCTGACTGATCAGGACGTCTCGGCCCTGACCCGCTTGTTCGAAATGGACGATACAGTTTTGCTGGATGTCCTTCTGGCTCGCTCCGAGCCGGAAGGGCAGTACGCCACACCGGACATTCAGCGACTAGTAGACATTATGCGAAAGCTATAACCATTGAGGAAAAAAGTGATGGAATTGTCAGATAAAAAAGCCACGCTATCCTTCTCCGACGGTAGCCCTTCGGTTGAGTTCCCTGTACACAAGGGCACCGTAGGTCCGGACGTGATCGATATCCGTAAGCTCTACGGTCAGACAGGTATGTTTACCTATGACCCGGGCTTTATGGCAACGGCGGCTTGCGAATCCGGTATCACCTACATTGACGGCGACAAGGGCCAGTTGATGTACCGTGGTTACCCGATCGACCAGTTGGCACAAAAGTGCGATTTCATGGATGTGTGCTACCTGATCCTGAACGGCGAGTTGCCCAACGCAGATCAGAAGCAGGAATTTGACTCCCTGGTCACGAACCACACCATGGTTCAGGAACAGATGCAGCACTTCCTGCGCGGCTTCCGTCCGGACGCTCACCCCATGGCAATACTGACCGGCCTGGTCGGTGCCCTGTCGGCGTTCTACCATGATTCCACGGACATCACGAATCCTCATCACCGTCATGTGTCGGCTATCCGCTTGATCGCCAAGCTGCCTACTCTGGTTGCGATGGCGTACAAGTATTCTTTGGGACAGCCTTTCATCTATCCCAAGAATGATTTGTCCTACACCGGCAACTTCTTGCGCATGATGTTCGCTACCCCTTGCGAAGACTACAAGGTCAACGAAGTGGTTGAGCGCGCTCTGGACCGTATCTTCATCCTGCATGCAGATCACGAACAAAACGCCTCCACCTCCACCGTGCGTCTGTGCGGTTCGTCGGGTACCAATCCTTTCGCTGCGATCGCTGCGGGTGTTGCTTGCTTGTGGGGCCCTGCCCACGGTGGTGCAAACGAAGCTTGCCTGAACATGCTGGAAGAGTTGCAAGCCAACGGCGGCATCGACAAGGTTGGCGAGTTCATGGAGAAGGTCAAGGACAAGAACTCGGGCGTGCGCCTGATGGGCTTTGGTCACCGTGTCTACAAGAACTACGACCCACGCGCCAAGCTGATGCAAGAAACCTGCAAGGAAGTTCTGGAAGCCCTGGGCCTGGAGAACGATCCTCTGTTCAAGTTGGCCATGGAACTGGAGCGTATTGCTCTGGAAGATCCATACTTCGTCGAACGCAAGCTGTACCCCAACGTAGACTTCTACTCGGGTATCGTTCAGCGCGCTATCGGCATCCCGACGTCCTTGTTCACCGCTATCTTCGCCCTGGCTCGTACCGTAGGCTGGATTGCTCAGTGGAACGAAATGCTGTCCGATCCAGATTACAAGATCGGCCGTCCACGTCAGCTGTACGTGGGCCCAACTCAGCGCGACGTACCTGCTCAACGTTAATGCTTTCGGGCTGCGATCCCTGGGGCGTGCCCCGGGTGTTCATGTAGCCCGTAGCGTTATGAAGCAGTAGCTGGAAGGTCAAGTGCACCATTGGGTGCACTTTTTTTTGCCCGTTATTTTTTTATTGCTATGGCTACAGCCACAGCCACAGCGATCACCAACACTGCCCGCACCGCCAGCATTGTCGCTGGCATTGTCATCACCCTATGCACGTCAACATGCAGCAGCCCCAATGTCTGACAGGCTAGGCTTCAAGGCTGAGACAGGTGGTTGTTGAAGCGGAAAATCCGCTGTTCACGAGCTTTGTTCTCTTCAGAAAATCGGACTTTGGCCTGGACATGATCCAGGTGGTGCCCGATCAGCTCGCGAGCCCGTTCTGCATCACCATCCAAAATAGCTTTCATAACTCCCGCGTGCTGCTCGGTCAAAATTTCCACTTCCCGTGCATTGTCGAACTCGAACATGGCGCGCCGGTTCTCTTTCACTGTAGAGAACACTAACTGGAACAAGCCATTCATCAGTTGCACCAGCACGACATTATGAGAGGCCATGGCAATTGCCAGATGAAATTGGGCGTCTGCACGTGCCGACAGGTCTGCATCCTGGTTTTGTTGATGCCGAACCATCACTTGGAAGCACTGTTCAATGTGCTTTTTGTCCGCATCTGTTGCTCGTTGTGCCGCATGCCAGGCTGTGCTGGCTTCCAAGGCCCGACGTGCCTCCAGAACATCATAGCGATACAAGGGGTCTTCATTGATCAGCTCCTCCAGAGGCGCAGTGCTCTGGGCTGGCCAGTTGATCAACTCGCTGTCTTGAACATAAGTACCCCCACCACGGCGGGTAATCAGCAAGCCTTCAGAGCTTAGCGAGCGCAAGGCCTCCCGTATCGGTACACGCGACACATCCAGCCGTTCAGCCAATTGACGCTCGGACGGGATTCGGTCACCGGGTTGCAACTGTTCATCCTGTATAAGTTGCCGGATTTTTTCAGCAACCAGGTCCGATAGGCGAGTGCTGGGATTCATAGTCATATAGGACGCTTCTTTAAATTTGGTATTACCACTTTCTTGGTTTTTTAATCGTATTAAGGCCTTGAGGCGCCAAACTAGTCAGGGTTTCTGCTGGTAATGCAAAGGTGGTAATACCGCTATGATGCTCAAAAATACAAAACGGGAAGTGGTTGCGCTGCCCAGGGCCGGGCTCATAGCCGCATTTGTTCACCAACAAAACCTCTTCCTCCTATACGTGCAGTCACACAAAGGAGAATCCGGGATGAGTCTTTTATACACCTTGTTGGCTCTGACGCCATTATTGGTTGTTTTTCTATTGATGGTGGTGATGGGGCGATCAGCCAAACTATCGATGGGGGCCGCGTATCTGGTTACGGCGATTCTCGCTTTATTTGTATGGGGGAGCCAGGCCGAAGTTATTGCTGCAGCCACGATCAACGGTATTGTTACCGCATTGACCCTGCTGTTCATTGTATTTGGTGCCGTGCTGCTTTTGAATACGCTCAAGGTGGGCGGAGCATTAAGTGCGATTCGCCAGGGCTTTATGGATGTATCGCCGGATCGTCGCATTCAGGTCATTATTGTTGCCTGGCTGTTCGGCTCCCTGATCGAGGGCTCGTCGGGTTTCGGTACGCCTTCTGCTGTTGGGGCTCCCTTGCTGCTGGCGCTGGGCTTTCCAGCCATGGCAGCGGTGATGGCTGTGTTGGTTATCCAGTCCACGCCTGTGTCTTTCGGGGCGGTTGGTACGCCCATGCTGGTTGGAGTGCGTTCAGGTATTGATAACAAGGTTGATGTTGCAGCTGCCATTTCGCCCTTGCAGCCGCTTGAGTATTTGCAGCAGATCGTCGAGAACGTCGCCTTGATTCATGCCATGACCGGCTTTGTGATTCCACTGTTGCTCTGCGGTTTGTTGACTCGCTTTTTCGGTGAACGCCGCTCCTTTGCCGAGGGGCTGGGGGCATGGAAGTTTGCTTTGTTTGCCGGTTTGGCCTTTACCGTTCCGTACTACCTGATTGCCATTACCCTGGGCCCTGAGTTCCCCTCCATGCTGGGTTCGATGGTCGGACTGGTAATCGTGGTGAGCGCAGCTCGAAAGGGCTGGTTTGCACCTCGCAAAACCTTTGATTTCCCGGATCGCAGTCAATGGCCGTCCCACTGGCTGGGCACAGTGGCGATGGATAACACGGAATCGCAGCAACGCTTTTCGGTATTGCGGGCTTTCTCGCCGTATGTGCTGGTGGTTGCACTTTTGATCTTTACTCGTACTGTTCCTGCCGTAAAAGCCTGGTTGACGGGGCCTTCGGCCACAATCAAGGTGGAAGGTATTTTGGGTACTGGTATTTCTACATCGGCTCAGTTGCTTTTCTCGCCCGGGGCCATCTTGATTCTGGTCTCACTGGCCTGCATTGCGATTTTTCGCATGAACAGTCAGCAGTATGTCGTCGGTGTGAAAGCATCGCTGCGTACCATGGGCAGCGCAGCTCCTGCTTTGTTGTTGGCCGTGCCTATGGTGCAGGTGTTTATCAACTCGGCAGCGGCTGATGGTTCCATTGCCAGCATGCCGCTGGTGCTGGCTCAAGGGGCCGCGTCGGCGGTTGGGCAGGCATGGCCTACGGTTTCACCCTGGGTGGGTAGTTTGGGGGCATTTATTGCGGGCTCCAATACTGTCAGCAACATGATGTTTTCGTACTTCCAGTTCTCTACCGCTCAGCAAATTGGCTTGAGTGTGGACCAGTCCGCTATTGTGGTTGCATTGCAGGCGGTAGGTGGAGCGGCTGGCAATATGATTTGCGTCCATAACGTGGTGGCTGCCGGTGCGGTTGTCGGCATGTTGGGACGTGAGGGCGAGATTGTTCGCAAGACCTTGATACCCATGGTGTATTACGTCATTCAGGCAGGCCTGATCGGCCAGGCCTTGATTACTGGTGCCATGGGCTGGTGGATAGCTGCCGCAGTCTTCCTGGCACTGACCATAGGGGGCTTGAGCCTGTCCCGAGGCCGTCAGATGACGCCGGCCATGGCTTGAACATTTCGCTCTGTTTATTTGCGGCTTAAAGGAGTCGTTGTACAATTTCTTCCTGGAGATGACGTTCCTCCTTTAACCGCCGTTTCGTTCTGAAGCAGCTGATGACGTCTACAGCGACCTGACCACCGTCGGGGCTGTAGGCGTCTGCGTTTACATCTTCTGTTTGTGGTCAGCCCGATTCCATTGAGCTTACGACCCATGAACAGACTCAAAACCTCACTCTCGCTAAACCTGCTGGCCTATTACGGCAAATGGTTTGTGCTCGCTTGCCTGATTGCCGTGCTGGCAGGCAGCGCTTCCGCTTTTTTCCTTTTTTCACTCGAGCAGGCTACCTCCTGGCGGATGCACCATGCCTGGCTGATCTGGCTACTGCCGCTGGCAGGCTTGGCCGTAGGCTGGGTGTATGAACGCGTAGGGCAGTCTGTTAGTGCAGGTAATAACCTGCTGATCGAGGAAATTCACGATCCCAAGAAAGTGGTGCCTTTGCGCATGGCGCCTTTGGTGCTTGGTGGAACCGTGATTTCCCATTTGTTCGGTGCATCGGTAGGCCGAGAGGGCACCGCCGTACAAATGGGTGCCGCCTTGTCGGACCAGCTAACCCATGTGTTTCGCTTGGACCGGGACGATCGACGCATTCTGTTGATGGCAGGTATGAGTGCCGGCTTTTCATCTGTCTTTGGCACGCCTTTAGCCGGAGCCGTGTTTGGCATGGAAGTGCTGGCGATAGGCCGTATGCGCTACAACGCCTTGTTCCCTTGCCTGATCGCAGCGATTGCTGCCGACCAGGTGGGCCTGGTCTGGGGGGTGCAGCATACCCATTACGTCGTTGAGCACGTCGTGTCACTAGACGGCTGGAGCATGCTGGCTGTGCTGATCGCCGGGGTTCTGTTCGGCCTGATCGGCATGTTGTTCGCCATGCTGACTCACCAGCTTTCCGCCTGGATGAAAAAGAGCATCAAGTATGCACCCATGCGACCCTTCTGGGGCGGGCTGGTGGTGGCGATCGCTGTCTGGGCGTTGGATGCCTACCAGTACATTGGCCTGGGTGTTCCGGAAATAGTGCGCGCTTTCCACGAGCCTATGCAGCCATGGGATTTTCTGGGCAAGCTGGGGTTTACTGTCCTGTCTTTAGGCTCCGGTTTTAAAGGAGGGGAGGTCACGCCCTTGTTCTACATAGGGGCGACTCTGGGTAATGCCTTGGCTCCCTTGCTGCACATGCCTTTTTCAATGATGGCGGGCTTGGGCTTTGTGGCCGTCTTTGCCGGCGCAGCCAATGTACCGATTGCGTGCACACTGATGGCGATGGAGCTGTTTGGTGCAGAACTGGGGCCTTTGGCGGCGATCGCTTGTGTAGCAGCCTATGTGTTCTCGGGGCATGCAGGGATCTATCATGCGCAACGTGTGGGTCATCGCAAGTTCAAACTTCGTCGGCCTGTTTGAGCTGGGTCAGCCGGTCAGTCAGTCAGTCAGTCAGTCAGTCAGTCAGTCAGTCAGTCAGTCAGTCAGTCGGCCACTCGGTGAGCGAGTGGCTAGGGATGCCTCATGTGCCTGCTTAAAAATAGTCTCTTTGTTACGCTGGTTTCCAGGCTCCGCGTTTAGCAAACTACTATATGGCTTGATATCAAGAGACAAAGGTGAAGCGATGGCAGACTCCCAGTTCAAAGATCACTTCTCCCAAGTTGCAGCCGACTATGCCAGTTACCGCCCCAGCTATCCGCAAAAGCTGGCGGATGTGTTGGCCGAACTGAGCCCCGCACAGGATAGGGCGCTGGATTGTGCCTGCGGGACTGGGCAGCTTTCTGTGTTGCTGGCCAAGCGATTCAAGGAAGTGATCGCCACGGACGGCAGTGCCGATCAGATTGCTCAGGCGCAGCCGCAAGAGGGTGTGAGCTATCGCACGGCTTTGGCTGACAACAGCGGTCTGGCTGATAACAGCGTGGATTTGATCACCGTCGCGCAAGCGGCTCATTGGCTGGATCTGGAACCTTTCTATGCCGAGGTTCAGCGTATCGCTCGCCCCGATGCCTTGCTGGCCTTGATCACCTATGGCGTCTTGCATGTGGAGGGTGAAGTGGATAGCGTCATGCAGCATTTCTACTATGAAACCATCGGCGCTTACTGGCCACCGGAGCGCCGTCATGTGGAGGAGGGGTATCGCAGCCTGGCCTTTCCTTTTCAGGACCTGAGCTTGCCGCCTTTGGCCATGGAGGTGGACTGGGATTTGTCCCAGCTCCTGGGATACATCAGAACCTGGTCGGCTGTGAAAGCGGCTGAAAAAGCGCTGGGCGCCAGTCCCTTGAGCGCAGTGGAAGTAGAGCTGCGCAAGCAGTGGGGTGATCCTGACCATCACCGCCGAATCAGCTGGCCTTTGTCTGTGCGGGCAGGGCGGGTGCGGAAATAGGCCGCTCTTGGAGTGTGATGTCTGCTCATCCGGTTCGGACACTTCACGGCTGACGGAGCGAGCTTGCACAAGATTCCGGGCACCCGCCAACCCTGAGAGAGGATACGCGGCTGTGTTGTATCCATTGTGGCTAAATGAGCTGGATCCTGAGCACCGATACTCTGTTGAATCAGGCGACAGCTTTGTTCAGCGAAACTGGGTGCCAAAGTCATCATTAAAAAAAAACCGGATGCCGCTTTACGCTGCATCCGGTTTTTATTCAGCTAAACAGGATTAGCTGTTTTGCTGGGCTTCTTGCTGTGCATCCACAACAGCCAGGGCTGTCATGTTGATGATGCGACGCACCGTAGCGCTGGTGGTCAGGATGTGGATGGGGCGAGCCGCACCCAGCAGGATGGGGCCCATGGCCACACCGTTGCTGCCTGTCATCTTCAGCATGTTGTAGGTGATGTTGCCGGCGTCCAGGTTAGGAGTAATCAGCAGATTGGCCGAACCGCGCAGCGTGCTGTCGGGGAAGGCTTTCAGGCGGATTTTCTCGGACAGGGCGGAGTCAGCGTGCATTTCGCCGTCCACTTCCAGGTCGGGAGCGCGTTCAGCCAGGATCTGACGAGCCTTGGCCATCTTGCGGGACGACTCGGTCTGGCGGCTGCCAAAGTTCGAGTGCGACAGGAGAGCCACGCGAGGCACCACACCAAAACGACGAACTTCCTCGGCGGCCTGGATCGTCATGTCGGCGATCTGTTCGGCAGTGGGGTTCTCGTTGACGTGGGTGTCGCACACAAACAGAGTTTGTGTAGGCAGCATCAGTACGTTCATGGCGGCGAAAGTCTGGGCTTCTTTCTTCAGGCCAATGACTTGCTCAACATAGTGCAGCTGGCTGTCGTAGTTGCTGGCCACGCCGCAGATCATGCCGTCAGCATCACCACGTTGCAGCAGCATCACGCCGATCAGCGAGTTGTGCTTGCGTATCATGGCTTTGGCGATGTCTGGAGTCACGCCTTCACGTGCCTTGAGCTTGTAGTAGGCAGTCCAGGTCTCGGTGAAGCGATCGTCGTCTTCAGGATCAACGATTTGCACGTTCTTGCCCGCTTCCAGACGCAGGCCAGCTTTCTTGACGCGCATGTCGATCACGCTGGGGCGACCCACCAGAATAGGCTGGGCCAGCTTCTCGTCCACGACGGTTTGCACGGCACGCAATACGCGCTCGTCTTCGCCATCAGCGTAAATGATGCGCTTGGGCGCAGCCTTGGCCTGCATGTACAACGGACGCATCAGCGGGCCGGTGTGGTAGGTCATGGCGATCAGTTTCTGACGGTAGGCGTCCATGTCTTCGATAGGACGGGCGGCAACGCCGGAGTCCATCGCAGCTTGGGCCACGGCAGGTGCGATCTGAACGATCAGACGGGAGTCGAACGGTTTGGGGATGATGTACTCAGGACCAAAACGCAGATCTTCGCCGCCGTAAGCAGTGGCCATATCGTCGCTTTGCTCGACCTGGGCCAGATCGGCAATGGCTTTCACGCAAGCCAGCTTCATTTCTTCGTTGATCACGCTGGCGCCAACGTCCAGGGCACCACGGAAGATGAAGGGGAAGCACAGCACGTTGTTGACCTGGTTCGGGTAGTCCGAACGGCCAGTCGCGATAATGCAGTCAGGGCGGGCAGCCTTGGCTACTTCAGGACGGATTTCAGGCTCGGGGTTGGCCAGGGCCAGAATCAGGGGCTTGTCGGCCATGGTCTTGACCATGTCGGCGGACAATACGCCAGGAGCGGAACAACCCAGGAACACGTCAGCGCCAACCATGGCATCAGCCAGGGTGCGGGCATCGGTTTCCTGAGCGTAGCGAGCCTTGTTGGGCTCCATGTTCTCGTCGCGACCTTTCCAGATGATGCCGCGCGAGTCAGCCACGAAAATGTTGCTCAGCTTCACTCCCAGGGCAACCAGCAAGTCCAGGCAAGCAATGGCAGCAGCGCCAGCGCCCGAGCAAACCAGCTTGATGTCGGCGATGTTCTTGTTGACGACTTTCAGGCCGTTCAGAACAGCGGAGGACGAGATGATGGCGGTACCGTGCTGGTCATCGTGGAACACGGGAATGCTCATGCGCTCGCGCAGCTTCTTCTCGATGTAGAAGCATTCGGGGGCCTTGATGTCTTCCAGGTTCACACCACCCAGGGTGGGTTCCAGTGCGGCAATGATGTCGACCAGCTTGTCCGGATCGGTTTCGTTCAATTCGATATCGAACACGTCGATGCCAGCGAATTTTTTGAACAGGCAGCCTTTGCCTTCCATGACGGGCTTGGCGGCCAGGGGGCCGATATTGCCCAGACCCAGCACGGCGGTACCGTTGGTAACCACGGCAACCAGGTTGGCGCGCGAGGTGTACTTGGCGGCGGCTTCTTCGCCTTCGGCGTGGATGGCCATGCAAGCAGATGCAACGCCGGGGGAGTAGGCTAGCGAGAGGTCATCTTGATTGGCTAGGGTCTTGGTAGGGACCACCGAGATTTTCCCGGGAGTGGGATACGCGTGATAGTCCAGCGCAAGTTTGGCCAGATCGGCGTTGGCATCCATTTTGGTAAAGCTCCTGATAGGATTTTCTAGTGTAAAAGTGAATCTAATTTATAAGAAATACAGTCGCCAGGTAGGTGCTGATTTGTTATAGGCAGCATATGTCATGGCAACGCTTGTTGCCTGCCTCAAGGTGACCAAGGGCAGGCTGGGCTCGGTTTGGTGGAAAAGGGGCCCGCGAAGCGCGTACTTGCTGCACCCGATTAGCATATCGGAATTTTTCCTTCATGTGGGGCAGCCAAGGGGCGTCAATCATGATTTGGAGCGCTTCTTTTGTAAGAATTCGCCCTCGTGATAGATCGATGTGTTTGTTAATGCCAACGGTATGACGCAGTCGCCAAGCATTTTAGATGTCATTAATTGCGCCTTTTGTGTGCGGCGTTATACTAGATCAATACGGCTTGTATAAGGCGTCCCACGTTGCCTTCTGCTCCTGCTATCCGCTAACCGGCGAGGTCCGTGTCGCGGAAGGTTTTCCTGCATCTCAACACGAGTGAAACACTCGGATAGGTGAAGCGTAATAATGTCATCGCAAAAAGAACTGCTCAGTAACTCTTATTTGTTCGGGAGCAATGCTCCTTACGTCGAAGAACTCTACGAGTCCTACCTCGACAATCCAGGCTCCGTCGCCGACCAATGGCGCGAGTACTTCGACCAGCTGCAGCACCAGCCTGCGACTGACGGCCGCGACAGCACCCGCGATCAAGCTCACGCTCCCATTGTCGAGTCCTTCGCTCAGCGTGCCAAAGCCAATGCCTTCCTGACCAGCGCCCA
The DNA here is from genome assembly GCF_024266725.1 of Alcaligenes sp. NLF5-7. NCBI lineage: Bacteria > Pseudomonadati > Pseudomonadota > Betaproteobacteria > Burkholderiales > Alcaligenaceae > Alcaligenes > Alcaligenes sp. NLF5-7. The sequence goes on along the minus strand of NZ_CP100755.1, from coordinate 384,579 downwards.
AGCACCGGACCTGACAGTTGCCATGAAGCAAGTGTCGATTCAGTCCATGATTGCTGCTTACCGCTCCCTGGGTGCACGCATTGCTGATCTGGATCCCCTGAAGCGCTCCGAACGCCCCAGCATCCCTGAACTGGACCCTGCTTTCTACGGTTTGACCGAAGCAGATCTGGACCAGGTCTACTCCGCCACCAACACTTACTTCACCAAAGCCGACACCATGACGCTGCGCGACATGCTCAAGGCCTTGCGTGATACGTACTCCCGTTCGGTGGGCGCAGAATTCATGTACATCTCCGACCCGGTCGTCAAGCGCTGGATTCAGCAGCGCCTGGAGTCGGTGCATGGCACAGGTTCTTTTAACGTTGAGCAAAAACGCAACATCTTGCAGCAGCTGACCGAGGCTGAAGGCCTGGAGCGCTTCCTGCACACCAAATACGTCGGTCAGAAACGCTTCTCCCTGGAAGGTGGCGAGAGCTTCATCGCTTGTATGGATGAAGTGGTCAACCACGCTGGCGAGAACGGCGTTCAGGAAATCATCGTGGGTATGGCTCACCGTGGTCGTCTGAACATGCTGGTCAACATCATGGGCAAGATGCCCGGTGACCTGTTTGCCGAGTTTGAAGGCCGTCACGCTGAAGGCTTGACCGACGGCGACGTGAAGTACCACAACGGTTTCTCCAGCGACCTGTCCACTCGTGGCGGTCCGGTTCACCTGTCTCTGGCCTTTAACCCATCCCACCTGGAAATTGTTAACCCAGTGGTCGAGGGGTCGGTCCGTGCTCGTCAGGATCGTCGTAGCGACGAAGACGGCAGCCAGGTTCTGCCCGTGCTGGTTCATGGTGACGCGGCTTTTGCCGGTCAGGGTGTGGTCATGGAAACACTGAACCTGGCCCAGACCCGTGGCTACGGTACCGGTGGTACGCTGCACATCGTTATTAACAACCAGATCGGTTTCACCACCTCTGATCCTCGCGATACACGCTCCACGCTGTATTGCACGGACGTGGTCAAGATGATTGAAGCCCCCGTCTTCCACGTGAACGGCGACGATCCTGAAGCCGTGGTGTTCGTGACTCAGCTGGCTCTGGACTTCCGCCGCGAGTTCAAACACGACGTGGTGGTTGATATTGTTTGCTTCCGCAAACTGGGCCACAACGAGCAAGACACTCCTTCGATGACCCAGCCGCTGATGTACAAGAAGATTGGTCAGCACAACGGTACACGCAAACTGTACGCCGACAAGCTGGTTGCTCAAGGCATTCTGTCCGAGAACGAACCCGAAGATCTGGTCAAGGCTTACCGTCAACTGATGGAAGATGGCAAGCGCACGGTTGAACCTGTTCTGACAGACTACAAGAACAAGTACGCCACCGACTGGTCTGCTTTCCTGGGCGCCAAATGGACTGACCAGGCTGACACCGCCTTGCCTATGTCCGAACTGACACGCATTGGTGAAAAACTGACCACCGTGCCAGAAGGCTTTACGGTTCACCCACTGGTCAACCGCATGCTGAACGACCGTCGTGCCATGGCACGTGGCGAAGCTCAGGTGGACTGGGGCATGGGCGAGCACTTGGCCTTTGCAACCTTGGTGAACAACGGCTACGCCATCCGTATTACCGGCCAGGACTCGGGCCGTGGTACGTTTACCCACCGTCACGCTGTGCTGCACGATCAAAAACGTGAGCGCTGGAACGACGGCACCTACATTCCTTTGCAGAACGTCTCCGAAGGCCAGGCCAACTTCACGGTGATCGACTCGGTTCTGTCCGAAGAAGCCGTGCTGGCATTTGAATACGGTTACGCTTCGGCAGAGCCCAACATTTTGACTATCTGGGAAGCTCAGTTCGGCGACTTCGCCAACGGTGCCCAGGTTGTGATCGACCAGTTCATTACGTCGGGTGAAGCCAAGTGGGGCCGTCATTGCGGTCTGACTCTGATGCTGCCACACGGCTACGAAGGTCAGGGTCCGGAGCACTCCTCGGCCCGTATCGAGCGCTTCTTGCAACTGTGCGCTGACAACAATATCCAGGTTGTTCAGCCCACCAACGGCGCCCAGATCTTCCACGTGCTGCGTCGTCAGATGATCCGTCCTTTCCGCAAGCCTTTGGTCATCATGACGCCCAAGTCCTTGCTGCGTAATAAAGACGCTACCTCGCCACTGAGCGATCTGGCTGAGGGTCACTTCATGCCCGTGATCGGCGAGACCGATCAGGCAATTGATGCAGCCGCTGTCAAACGTGTTCTGGCTTGCTCGGGCAAGGTTTACTACGATCTGGTGAACCACCGTAAAGAGCTGGAGCGCAACGATATTGCCATTATCCGTGTGGAGCAGTTGTATCCGTTTGCCCACAAGGCCTTCCAGGCAGAGCTGGCCAAGTACAGCAACGCCAAGGAAGTTATCTGGGTTCAGGACGAACCTCAAAACCAAGGTGCATGGTTCTACATTCAGCATCACATCTACGAGAACATGACCGAAGGTCAGAAGCTGGGTTACGCCGGCCGTGCCGCGTCCGCTTCGCCTGCCGTTGGTTACCTGGCCAAACACCAGGAACAACAAAAGGCGCTGCTGGAGCAGGCTTTCGGCGCTCGCAAAGGCTTCATGCTGACCAAATAACGCACCCTAAATTTTAAATACGGAAAATATAATCATGGCAATTACCGACGTTCTGGTTCCCCAACTCTCTGAATCCATCTCCGAAGCCACTTTGCTGGAGTGGAAAAAACAACCTGGCGAAATGGTCCAGGCTGATGAAATCCTGATCGAAGTCGAAACCGACAAGGTTGTGCTGGAAGTTCCCGCTCCTGCCTCGGGCGTGCTGAGCGAAATCGTCAAGGCCAACGGCAGCACTGTGACTTCCGGCGACGTGCTGGCCCGTATCGACTCCGAAGGCAAGGCCAGCGCTGCCGCTCCTGCCGCCGCTGCACAAGAAGCCGCTCCTGCTGCTGCCCCAGCCGCTGCCGCTCCTGCTGCCAGCTCCGCCGCCTCTTCGGTTGCTTCGCCTGCTGCTGCCAAGATCCTGGCTGAAAAGGGTGTGGAAGCCAGCTCCGTGGAAGGTTCCGGCCGTGGTGGTCGCATCACCAAGGGTGACGCTCTGGAAGCCAACGCCGCTGCTGCTAAACCTGCTGCTGCTCCTGTTGCCCCTCCAACCCTGTCCCTGGACGGCCGTCCAGAGCAGCGCGTGCCCATGAGCCGTCTGCGCGCTCGCATCGCCGAGCGTCTGCTGCAGTCGCAGTCCGAAAACGCCATGCTGACCACGTTCAACGAAGTCAACATGCAAGCTGTGCTGGATCTGCGCAAGAAATACAAAGATCAGTTCGAGAAAGAGCACGGCGTGAAACTGGGCTTCATGTCCTTCTTCGTCAAGGCTGCTGTTGCCGCCCTGAAGAAATACCCTGTACTGAACGCCTCGGTTGATGGCAAGGACATCATCTACCACGGTTACTTTGACATCGGTGTGGCCGTTGGTAGCCCACGCGGTCTGGTGGTGCCTATCCTGCGTAACGCTGATCAAATGTCCATCGCTGACATCGAAAAGCAAATCGCTGACTTCGGTGCCCGTGCCCGCGACGGCAAGCTGACCCTGGAAGAAATGACAGGCGGTACCTTCTCGATCTCCAACGGTGGCGTGTTCGGCTCCATGCTGTCCACCCCCATCATCAACCCACCTCAGTCCGCCATCCTGGGCATTCACGCCACCAAGGACCGTGCTGTTGTGGAAAACGGTCAGATCGTGATTCGCCCCATGAACTACCTGGCCATGTCCTACGACCACCGTATCATCGACGGCCGCGAAGCCGTTCTGGGTCTGGTGGCCATGAAGGAAGCCTTGGAAGATCCACAGCGTCTGCTGTTGAACGTCTAAGCACGCGGTAGTTTCGGTCTAGTATGTTTACGGCCAAGTGCTTGCTTCTAAGCCTTGGCCGACTTTGTTTAAGGCCCTGGGGGTTGGCGTTCGCCACCTGATACTTTCCCGCCCGACTTCCGGGCGGTCCAGCGTGCCTTTTCACATTTATGGGATTTTTTATGGCTAAGCAATTTGATGTTGTCGTGATTGGTGCAGGCCCTGGTGGCTACATCGCCGCCATCCGTGCTGCTCAACTGGGTATGAGCGTCGCTTGCGTGGACGCATGGTCCACCGCTGAAGGCAAACCCGCTCCTGGCGGTACTTGCACCAACGTTGGTTGCATTCCTTCCAAGGCCTTGCTGCAATCGTCCGAGCACTTCGAGCACGCCAATCTGCATCTGGCTGATCACGGTGTGGACGTCAAGGGCGTATCGCTGAATCTGGACAAGCTGATCGGTCGCAAAGACGTGGTCGTCAAGCAGAACAACGACGGCATCCTGTACCTGTTCAAAAAGAACAAGGTCACTTTCTTCCACGGCACCGCTTCCTTTGGCGCCAAGGTTGACGGCGGCTGGTCGGTGAACGTGGCCGGTGCCAACGCTGAAGAGCTGGTTGCCAAGAACGTCATCATCGCTACCGGTAGCTCGGCTCGTGCCTTGCCCGGTGCCGAGTTCGACGAAGAGCAAATTCTGTCCAACGACGGCGCACTGCGTCTGCCCAAGGTTCCCAAGAAGCTGGCCGTTATCGGTGCCGGCGTGATTGGTCTGGAACTGGGTAGCGTGTGGCGTCGCCTGGGTGCCGAAGTGACCATTCTGGAAGGTGCTCCCGAGTTCCTTTCCGCCGTGGATCGCGACGTTGCCAAGGAAGCCCTGAAGGCTTTCACCAAGCAAGGTCTGAAGATCAATGTGGGCGTGAAAGTTGGCGAAATCAAGAAGTCTGCCAAACAGGTCACCATCAACTACGTGGACGCCGCTGGTGCCGAGCACAAGCTGGAAGCCGACAAGCTGATCGTATCCATCGGCCGTGTGCCTAACACTGCCGGTCTGGGTGCAGACACCATCGGTCTGAAACTGGACGAGCGCGGCTTCGTGGTTGTGGACGACGATTGCGCCACCAGCCTGCCAGGTATCTGGGCGGTGGGTGACGTGGTGCGTGGTCCTATGCTGGCTCACAAAGCCGAAGAGGAAGGTGTGGCTGTGGCCGAGCGTCTGGCTGGTCAGCAGCCCCACGTCAACTTCGACACTGTACCTTGGGTTATCTACACCTCGCCCGAAATCGCTTGGGTTGGCAAGACCGAGCAGCAACTGAAGACCGAAGGCCGTGCTTACCGCGCTGGCAGCTTCCCCTTCCTGGCTAACGGCCGTGCCCGCGCACTGGGTGACACGACCGGCTTTGTGAAGGTTCTGGCGGATGCCAAGACGGACGAAGTTCTGGGCGTGCACTTTGTGGGCCCTGTGGCTTCCGAGCTGGTGGCTGAAGCTGTTGCAATCATGGAATTCCGTGGCGCGTCGGAAGATATCGCCCGTATTTGCCATGCTCACCCAACCCTGTCCGAAGCCCTGAAAGAAGCGGCCTTGGCAGTGGACAAACGCGCTCTGAACTTCTGATAGACTTTCAGGGTGTTGTTGGAAAAGGGCGGGCACAGGCTCGCCCTTTTTTTCGTCACGAAAGGCTGATCACAGCAGTCCGTAGCGGTTGCGATGCGTGAGATAATTGACCGCGCAGTATGCTCAGACCCTGCATCAAAAGCGGTGCTGCTGTGGATCGCAGTGCATGCTGGCAGACTACTACCTGTCTTGGACAGGTTCTTTTATTTTCAGTGATATGAATGTTCGCGAGTATTACCATCAGGCTTTAGCGGAAAAAGGCTACCGTGCCGACCAGGCACAGGAGCAAGCTATAGACCGGCTGCAACGCTATTACGACGAGTGGGTAGAGTTTCGCAAAATGCGCTCCAGCGCCTTGCGTCGTATGTTCTCCCGCCCGGAGGTGCCGCGTGGTGTGTACCTGTGGGGTGGGGTCGGGCGCGGCAAGAGCTTCCTGATGGACGCCTTCTACCTGACGGTGCCGCTCAAGCGCAAAACTCGGATTCACTTCCATGAGTTCATGCGCGGCGTGCACAAAGAGCTGAATCAGGTCAAAGGCATGAGCGATCCCTTGGATGAGGTCGCCAAACGTATCGCCAAGCGTTATCGCCTGATCTGTTTTGACGAGTTCCACGTCTCGGATGTGGCCGATGCCATGATTCTGTACAAGCTGCTGCTGGGTCTGTTCGAGCGCGGTACGTCCTTTGTGATGACCTCCAACTATGAGCCTTCCACCTTGTATCCGGAAGGCCTGCACCGCGACCGCATCTTGCCTGCGATTGCGCTGATCCAGAAGAACATGGATATCATGAACGTGGATACGGGCGTGGATTATCGCCGTCGTGCTCTGGAGCAGGTGAAAACCTATTTGACGCCATTGGGCCCGCAGACCACCGCAGAGCTGCAATCAATGTTCACCGCCTTGTCGGACACGGCCCCTCAAGAGCCGGTGCTCAGTATTGAAAACCGGGATGTAAAAGCGGTCGCCTTGTCCGGTTCAGCCGTCTGGTTTGATTTCGAGACCCTGTGCGTCAGCCCACGTTCGCAAAACGACTATCTGGAACTGGCGAACCGCTTCCAGACCGTGATTTTGTCTGACGTACCTCGCATGACGGCGCGTGATGCCTCTGCGGCGCGACGCTTCACCTGGCTGGTCGACGTTTTTTACGATCACAAGGTGAAGTTCATCATGTCCGCAGCGGTGCCTGAAGAAGAATTGTATGTGGATGGCCCTATGGCCAATGAGTTCCACCGTACTGTCTCGCGTTTGATGGAAATGCAATCGCGGGAGTACCTGGAGTCAGAACGGCGCCAGGCAGTTATTTTGTAGGATGCTGGGCGCGGCCACTGGCCACGCGTCTGATTCCTGAACCCTGACACGTAGTTTTATAAGCGTATTTTTTATCATGACGACACGAGTACTGACCGGCGTTACAACGACCGGTATTCCACACTTGGGTAATTATGCCGGGGCGATTCGCCCTGCTATCCGTGCTAGCCAGCAAGCCGATGTCGACGCATTTTTCTTCATGGCGGACTACCACGCCCTGATCAAATGTGACGATCCGGAGCGCGTAGCCATTTCGCGCCGTGCGATTGCTGCTACCTGGCTGGCCTGCGGCCTGGATGTGGAAAAAGTAACGTTCTACCGTCAATCCGATATTCCGGAAATTCCGGAGCTGTCCTGGATGCTGGGTTGCGTAACCGGCAAGGGCTTGATGAACCGTGCCCACGCCTACAAGGCTTCTGTCGACAAGAATGAAGCGGCGGGCGTAGAGCCTGATGATGGCGTCACCATGGGCCTGTTCAGCTACCCCGTACTGATGGCGGCCGACATCCTGATGTTCAATGCCCACAAGGTGCCCGTGGGCCGGGATCAGGTGCAGCACCTGGAAATGGCACGCGATATCGCCAAGAGCTTCAACCACCTGTATGGCCGTGGCAAGGAGCTGTTTGTATTGCCTGAAGTGCAGGTGGAAGAGGACGTGGCCCTCTTGCCTGGTCTGGATGGCCGCAAGATGTCCAAGAGCTACGACAACACGATTCCTCTGTTCGAGGGTGGTGCCAAGGCACTGAAGGCAGCCATTGCCCGCATCGTGACGGACTCCAAAGGTCCCGGCGAGTCTAAAGATCCCGATGATTCGCACCTGACGGCCTTGTACAAGGCATTTGCGACACCCGAGCAGACCCAGGCCTTTCGTCAGCAGTTGATCGACGGCATGGCCTGGGGCGAGGCCAAGGATGCCTTGCATCAGTTGCTGGAAGCCATGATTGCGCCCATGCGTGATCGCTACGAAGCCTTGATGGCTCGTCCCCAGGATATTGAGGATTTGCTGCAAGTCGGCGCGCGCAAGGCTCGTGCCTACGCTACTCCCTTCATCCATGAATTGAAGGCGGCCGTGGGCCTGCGTGACCCCTTGAGCGTGGCAGTTAGCAAGACTGAAGCCAAGGCTCGTAAAGCTCGTTTTGTGAACTTCCGCGACGAAGACGGCACCTTCCGTTTCCGCCTGCAAGATGCTGCTGGACAAGAGCTGTTTCTGTCTCGCTCTTATGCAGACCCAAAACAGGCTGGTGTGGCGATCAAGGCACTGCAGACTGCGGCTTTTGCCGAAGTTGCCAAGCAGGAAGGTCAGGAGTTGCAAATCCATTGTGCCGGTGAAGAAGTGGCACGAGTATCGGCAGATCTGCGTGATGCCGTTGCAGCCGCTTTGGATTCGATGCGCGACTAAGTGGTTTGTCTACTGTGGGATTGATCGGCTGTTCAGGATTGATGCCGCAGTGGAGGCAGCAAGCTTCTTTGAGCAGCAACGCTTCAGCTTGAAGATTGCTTGAAAATGAGCAGCCCCAAAAGAGAGACCTATCTCACTTTTGGGGCTGTTCTTTCTGCGTTGTATTGAACGTGTGCAGAAGATCAAAGCTGGAGCTTGGCTTGAGCTTGCTCGTGTAATCGGCTTTGGCCTTAAATTCATTCTTGAAATCAGGTCAGGTCAAACCAAGCCAAACCAAGCCAAGCCAAATCAGATCTGATTCGAACGTGAACTCTGAATTCTGAGCCCGAAACCTGGATTCGGACTTAAGACCTGGACTTGAGCCTAGGCCAGTCGCCCTTGGGCTTTGGACTTCTGATCCCAGTCCTGGCTGGCCAGCTCCAATGCTGCAATATCTTCTGCGCAGATCACATCTCGCAACGCCGTGAATTTCTCTTCCGACCAGTCGTAAATCTTCAAGGCCAATAGCCGGTCAATCGCTGCGTCCTCAAAGCGCTTGCGCACCGGCACAGCTGGGTTGCCTGCCACAATCGTATACGGGGCCACATTCTTGGTGACCAGTGCACCCGAGGCAATTACGGCACCTTCACCAATGACCACGCCGGGCATGATCATGGCCCGCATACCGATCCAGGCACCGTCATGGATGTAGGTGTCACCTTTGCCAACGTAGGCCTCCGTAATTTTGTCTACGAAGGGATACAGGCTGAACCAGTCCATGCGGTGGGTGTGATTGCCACCCATCAGGATGACGGCCTCGGCACCGATGCAGACGTAGTCACCGATGTGGAGCTGGTCCACTGGCCATTGCGAGGTCCATGCCTTGAGGCTGTACTCGTCCCCGTACAGGTAACGCACCACGCTTTCTTCAAAACTGCCGGTCCAGGCATGGCTGTAGTAGCTGTGCGTGCCACGCACATGGATATTGGGGTTGGATACGGTTTCGTGCAGGAGTTCGACCTGCGACCAGTGTTTTTGCTCCATGTTTTTCCTTCTGGACCTTGCCGCGCTGGAACTGACTTTGCGCCGGTCCCGGCAAAGTGGGTGTTCATGTTTGGGCCAAGCAGCCAAGCGAGCACAAGAGGCTCGCTTGCTGATGTTGATGGCGGGACTAGACTAATGCGCTTTGAGCTGCTTGGCATTCAAGCGGGCCAAAAGCATCAAGCCCTGCATGAATGCTCACGCAGGGCTTGGTGTGTTTAGGCCGGGATTGCTGGCCTTATTCGGCTGGCTGGGCAGGAATATCCAACTTTTCACACAGACTCAGGATTTCCTCCAGGCTCTCGCGTTTGACCACGATCAGCTGAAACTCCTCGTCATAGCTTTGGGCAAATTCCAGCAGGCAGTAGGAGGGGTGAAACTCCTGCAACTGCTCGTTCGCCCATTGGAAAAAGCCGTCCACGTCCTGAAAAGGCATGTCGTCGTAGGGAAAGGCGGGCAGATCCTGGCTTTCAAAGGCAGCCAGAATCTCTTCCCACAGTTCGTCCACGGTATCGGCCAGAGCCAGATAGTCGTCCAGCTCGTAGCTGATGGCCAGGATCAGAGCGCCATCCGGATCGTGTTCCATCAAGTTCTGGGCGTGCTTGCCATACGCCTCACCCATCGCTGTCGGGCTGGCGCTGGCTGTCAGCACGGACTGGCTGATGGCTGCAATATCCTGTTCCTTCTGATCAAATCCGGTCAGCAGATTGAGCAGACGCGTCAGTTGGGAAAGGCGCTCGGTCTCAGTCATGGCTTATCTCCGAAGTTTGCTAAAGGCGGCTGCCATAGCACCTGTCGGTGCCGGTTCAGCTTGCCGGTTGGGGCGATTGTTTCCGGAACGGCGCTGGGGTGCGTTGCTGGTGTTGCTGGAACCACGCACAGGGCCGCTGTCGTCGTTCAGGCGCATGGTCAAGCCGATACGCTTACGAGCTACATCCACTTCCTGGACTTTAACCTTAACGGTCTGCCCAACGCGAACCACATCACGCGGATCTTTGACAAAGGTCTCGGACAGGGCCGAGATATGCACCAGACCGTCCTGGTGCACACCCACGTCCACAAAGGCACCAAAGTTGGCCACATTGGTGACCACGCCTTCCAGAATCATGCCGGGCGTCAAATCGTTCAGGGAGTTGATGCCTTCCTGGAACTTGGCGGTGGTGAATTCAGGGCGAGGGTCGCGACCGGGCTTTTCAATTTCATTAAAAATATCACGCACGGTGGGCAAACCAAAGCGTTCATCCGTGAAGTCCGAAGGCGACAAGCCTTTCAATGCGCCGGATTTACCCATGACATCGCTGGCTTCGGTTTGCAGGCGCTCCAGAATGCGGGCGGCAACCGGGTAGGCTTCGGGGTGAACTGCCGAGGCATCCAGAGGGTTGGCTGCACCGGGAATACGCAAAAAGCCCGCTGCCTGTTCAAAGGCTTTTTCACCAAAGCGCGGCACTTCACGCAACTGCTTGCGGCTTTGGAAGGCACCGTTTTCGTCACGCCAGGTGACGATGTTTTTGGCCAGCGTGTTGTTCAGGCCGGAAACGCGCGCCAGCAGGGGAGCAGAGGCGGTGTTGACGTCCACACCCACGGCGTTCACACAATCCTCAACTACGGCGTCCAGGCTGCGAGCCAGTTCGCGCTGGTTCACGTCGTGCTGGTACTGACCCACACCAATGGATTTGGGGTCGATCTTGACCAGCTCGGCCAGTGGGTCTTGCAGGCGGCGGGCAATAGAGACGGCACCGCGCAGGCTGACGTCCATATCCGGGAATTCTTGTGCGGCCAGTTCAGAGGCGGAGTACACCGAAGCGCCCGCCTCGGACACGACCACGCGGGTCAAAGGCAACTGCGGGAAAGCGGATTGCAGGTCGGCAACCAGTTTCTCGGTTTCGCGTGACGCTGTGCCGTTACCAATCGCCACCAGTTCAACTTGGTAGCGAGTCGCCAGGCCGGCCAGGGTACGAATGGCGCCTTCGCGGTCACGACGGGGTTCAAAGGGGTAGACGGTGGCGGTATCCAGCACCTTGCCGGTTGCATCGATCACAGCGGCTTTTACGCCGGTACGAATACCTGGGTCCAGGCCCAGAACGGCTTTATTGCCAGCGGGGGCTGCCAGCAGCAAATCGCGCAGATTGGCGGCAAACACGCGGGTGGATTCTTGCTCGGCTTCTTCGCGCAGACGGCCAATCAGTTCGGATTCGAATGCTGTCAGCAACTTGACGCGCCAGGTCCAGCGGCAAACCTCGGCCAGCCAATGGTCGCGTGGGCTGGCGTCGGCGGAAAAGTCAGCGCCAATATCGGTCAGCTCGGCGACTTTCAGTACACAAGGGTGGGGCAGAAGCGCATCCTGCTCGGGGTTCAGGCCCAGGCGCAGGTCCAGTGCACCTTGCTGACGACCGCGCAACAAAGCCAGTACACGGTGAGAAGGTAGTTGGCGCAGCGCTTCGTTAAAGTCGAACCAGTCGCGGAACTTGTCGCCTTCCTGTTCCTTGCCTTCGGCAACCTTGGAGTACAGGTGAGCGGACTTCCACAGATAGTCGCGCATGGCTTCCAGCAGATCGGCCTGCTCGGCAAAGCGTTCGGCCAGAATGTCGCGGGCACCGTCCAGGGCGGCTTTGGCCGTGTCGATCTTGGCTTCGGCATTCAGATAGCCTTCGGCCAGCGCCACAGGGTCTGCGTCCTTCTGGGCCAGAATGGCGTCCGCCAGCGGCTCCAGGCCGGCTTCGCGGGCGATCTGGGCACGGGTACGGCGCTTGGGCTTGTAAGGGGCGTATAAGTCTTCCAGACGCTGCTTGGTGTCAGCCGCCAAAATGGCTTGCTCCAGCTCGGGCGTCAGTTTTTCTTGCTGGCGGATCGATTCCAGAATGGCATGACGACGCGATTGCATATCGCGCAAATAGATCAGGCGCACTTCCAGATCACGCAGGACATTATCGTCCAGGCCGCCGGTAGCTTCCTTGCGGTAACGGGCAATAAAAGGGACCGTGGCCCCGTTGTCCAAGAGCTCAACCGTAGAGGCGGCTTGTTGGATGCGGATGTTCAGTTCAGAGGCCAGTAGCGCCAGAATCTGTTGGTGATCCTGTTGCTGGGCGAGGGTTTCCACAGTCATTTCAGTTATGGGTCCATCGTTGTAAAAGGGTCTGCAAGCGCCGCATTTTGCCATAAAGACCGGCAGCGACCCAGAATTGGCAGGTATCATCTTGTATGTATTCCACTGTGATTGTAGACAGTTCTGTCATTCGTCACCTCTCCCTGAGCGGTTTTGCCCCATGTTGTTGCAGGATTATTCCGATATCTTTTCTCCCCAAGGCCCTCTGGCAGAGTCTGTCTCGCACTATCGTCCGCGGCAGGCTCAGCTGGAGCTGGCCCAAGCCATCAGCGAGACGGTTGCCGAGTCCGGTGTATTGATTGCCGAGGCTGGTACCGGAACGGGCAAGACCTGGGCCTATCTGGTGCCTGTGTTCATGCAAGGTGGCAAAGCCTTGGTCTCGACCGGTACGCGCACCTTGCAGGACCAATTGTTCCGTCGGGATATTCCCCACCTGCGCAAGGCGCTGGCCTTGCCGGTGGATGTGGCCTTGCTCAAGGGGCGCAGCAACTACGTTTGTCATTACCATTTGGAACGATTGGGGCAGGATGACCGTGCCCTGAAGTCCCGTGCGGAAATTGCTTATCTGCGGGCCATCCAGCTTTTTACGGAGCGCAGCCGTAGCGGCGACAAGGGTGAGCTGGCCGAAGTCCCGGAAGACGCGGATATCTGGCACCGAGTCACTTCCACACGCGATAACTGCCTGGGACAGGATTGCCCCTTTGTGCGCGACTGCTTTGTGATGAAGGCGCGCCGTCATGCCCAGGATGCGGATGTAGTAGTGGTGAACCATGCTCTATTCATGGCGGACCTGGCCTTGCGCGAAGAGGGTGTGACGGATTTGTTGCCTAGCGTGGATCTGGTGGTGTTTGACGAGGCACACCAACTGCCCGACGTGGCCACCCGTTTTCTGGGTAGTAGCGTGTCCTTGTATCAATTGACGGATTTGTGTCGTCAGATAGAAGCGGCGGGTCTGGCCCAGGCGCGCGAGACCGTGGACTGGAGTCAGGTGGCGCGCAAGCTGGAGCAAGCGGCTCGGGATTTGCATTTGCGCACCGCGTCGCTGGCCGCCCAAGGTGGCCGTGCCACTTTTCAGGCCTTGCCCGAGCCCGAGCTTTTTGATGAGGCGCTGGAGAATTTGCTGGAGACCTTTGACAAGGTCATCAAGATGCTGGCCATGGTGGCTGAGCGCCATCCTGATCTGACGGCGGCGCATAAAAGCGCCTTGGAGTTACGTGCGCGCTTGTTCCAATGGAGCCAGCCGGATCGTCAAGGCCGCCACGCCTATTTGCCAGAAAGTGAAAAAGACGAAGACCAGCCCGACGAGTTCGTGCGTTGGGTAGAAAGCGGTCAGCACTATCTGCGCCTGCACAGTGCCCCTTTGTCGGTGGCCAAGATTTTCTCGCGCTACCGAGGCAAGGAGCAGTCCTGGGTGCTGACCTCGGCCACCTTGTCGGTGCATGGTGATTTCAATCACTTCAAGCGTCAACTGGGTTTGTTTGATGCTCGCACCGAAGCCTGGGCTTCGCCTTTCGATTATCCGAATCAGGCGCTGTTCTACGTCCCCAGCACCTTGCCGCTTCCTAGCCATCCCAACTTCAATCAGGCCTTCGTGGATGCGCTTATTCCGCTGATCAAGGCGGGGCAGGGTGGTGTGCTGGTGCTCTGTACCACCTTGCGCTCGGTCGAGCGGATTGCAGATATGCTGCGGGACCGATTTGATCGGGAAGACATCGAACGCAATGTGCTGCGCCAGGGGGAGCGTTCACGGCAAGTTCTGCTGGACGAGTTCCGTGCCCGTGGTAATGCGGTTTTGGTGGGGAGCGCCAGCTTCTGGGAAGGGATTGACCTGCCCGGTGATGCCTTGACGCTGGTTGCTATCGACAAGCTGCCCTTTGCTCCGCCGGATGATCCGGTGCTGGAAGCGCGTATCAAGGAGTGCAAGGACAGGGGCGGTAATCCCTTCATGGAATACCAGTTGCCCGAAGCCGCCATTGCCTTGAAGCAAGGGGCAGGGCGTTTGATCCGTACCGAACGTGATTGGGGCGTGCTGATGGTGGGCGACACCCGTATTGTCGAGAAGCCCTACGGCAAATTGCTGTGGCGTGGTTTGCCCCCCTTTGCGCGTACTCGTGATCCTGCCCGTGCCTTGGCGTTTCTGCGGGAGCAGAAAGCCAGGCGGCAGAGTGCTCAAGCCAGCGATGTGGAACTGAACGACAGCTCTGAACAGGCTTGAGAATACGGCTTGTATTCCGTTTGCCTTGGCTTGGACTACACGCTTGTAGAAGCTTGAGGCAGAGGAGCAGAGGAAATAAAGCCAGCCGCTCCCTGTGCAGCCTACCGCGGGCTGGCTTTTTTATATAAATCTAGGGCAAGGACTCGTCTGCGATGATGTCCTCTGCCACCAAGCCCCACAAGAACAGATCGGGCGTGCCAGCACCTTCCAGATTGCCCTCTATCTGCTGCAGCACGGACATGATGGCGCTGCGATTGCTGACTGCCTCAAATGCTTCCCGAGTGATAGGCGGATACCAGCCCTGCTTGAGTACAGCGACAGCCATGGCCAGCGCCACGGAAAACACATGCTGGCCCAGCATGGGGACCTGAACCGTCTCGCCTGCGCGATTGCGCACATCAAACATCTGCTCTTCATCAGGCAGTGCTGCACCCAGGCGCCAGGCCAGTGCCAGCCCGAAGGCTTCGGGAATCATCACGCAAAGCTTGGTCGCACGGACTTCTGACAGGCCGCTGGCTTGCAGTTGAGTGATGCATTCGTCAATGCTTTGCTTCGCTGCCAGGACAGGAATGGCTTGCAGCACCTGTTTTTCTGCTTGTTCGTGATTCATGGTGTCTGCTTTAAGAAGGAGGCACGTCCGGGGACGGGGAAACGGTGGCGAGGAAAAGTGTGGTGCATGTCCACACTTGTTCAGAAATCAACAATCCATTCTGCTGATTTTGCATCCGGGTAATTTTAGCCAGGATCCTGAGCACGAGGCCCGTCAAAAAAACGGTTTGCCGCTCCATGAGAAACATCATTCCGAAGGGTGCTTGTAACGCCGGCTTCATTGTTTAAATGTAAAACACTTGACTGCCGAACGCAGGGTAATCCCCATCCTCCAATAGATTGACTCCCCAAATCTGGCTCATTACCATCACAGCATACAACTATGTATGTTCTAAATCCACTTGTGTTTGGTGATCCTAATGACGGCAGAAAAGACTATGCCGCGGGTAATGCGTTTTGATGAGTTGGCCTTCCAGCCTCGACAGGAAAAGCCCGAGATGGCACAACTGGCCGAGATCGTGGGAGAACAGGACGGTACGCCTTTAAGTGCCGGTTATGCCCGCTTGAGCAAGGCACGGATTGAATGGACCGTCCTGTATGACGAAGTGGTCACGGTGATTGAAGGCAGCATCAACATTCACACCCCACAAGGAGTGTTGACGGCTGGGCCTCTGGATTGCATCTGGCTGCCTGCTGGCACACCCTTGATTTACGAAACAGAATCCGCCTTGATTCATTACTGTCTGCATCCCAGCAACTGGGCTAGCGCACGGACGGCCGCATGAGCATCCGGAAAATCACGCGCTTGCCGGAGAACGACAAGACCAATGGGTGGAGTCGGCTGCTGACTCCTCGTACCCCCAAACCGTCCCTGGCTAAAGACATACAGGCGGATTGGGTGATTGTCGGTGGTGGTCTGGCCGGTTTGGCCGCCGCCCGTCGTCTGGCAGAGAACCGCCCCGGTGACAGCATCGTGGTACTGGAAGCGGATCAGGTGGGCGAGGGTGCTCAAGGTCGAAACTCCGGCTTTGCCATTGATAGCCCCCACAACGTGGGTAGCTCGATGGGCGAGCTGGATGCCGCGCGTTCGCATCTGCGCCTGGCACGTACGGCGATTGCATATCTGAAAACACAGGTAGAGCGTTACGGCATTGAATGCGACTGGAGTCCCATCGGTAAGTTCCACGCTGCGGTCTCGCAAGAGGGCGTAGAGAAAACACTGAAGCCGACGCGTCAGGTTCTGGATTCCTTGCAAGAGCCGTACGAATGGCTGGACGGCAAAGCCTTGCAGGACAAGTTGGGGTTCACGCATTTCCGCACAGGCATTTATACCCCCGGTACCGTGTTGCTGAACCCGGCGGGTCTGTCGCGTGGTCTGGCCGACAACATGCCTCCCAACGTTACCGTCTACGAAAAAACGCCTGTGCTTTCTGTGCAGCAAGGTGATGGCGTCACGCTGGAAACACCCGGTGGCAAAGTGCGTGCCGGCAAGATGATTCTGGCTGTGAACGTGTTTGCCGAGCAGTTCGGTTTTTACAGCGGCAAGCTGATGCCCATGGCCGCTCATGCCAGCCTGACCCGCTGCCTGACGGAAAGCGAACAGCGCGAGCTGGGTGGTTTGCCCAGTTGGGGATTGACCCCCGCCAATGCCTTTGTGGGCATCACCATGCGTCGTACCAATGACCAACGCATTCTGATCCGCCAGCACATGACTTACGCGCCCAATTTGCGCAGTGATGATGAAAGCCGCCGCCGCGTGCGCATTGAGCACAAAACCCTGTTTGACGAGCGTTTCCCGAATCTGAAGAACGTGGAGATGGAACACACTTGGACGGGCTTTATCTGCCTGTCCCGTAATGGTTCCCCAGGCTTTGGGCAGGTGGCACCGCATGTGTATTCCGCGGTGTGTCAGAACGGGGTGGGTCTGACCAAGGGCACGATTTCCGGCATGTTGGTCGCCGATCTGGCTTGCGGTGTGGACAATCCCTTGATTGCCGATATGCAGGCTTTGGGGCAACCCGATGCCTTGCCGCCACGTCCGTTTCTGGATGTGGGTGTCCGGGCCCGTTTGGGCTGGGAGTTATGGCGGCACCGGGCGGAAGCCTGATAGCCGACGTTTGAACAATAAATTTAAAAGACATACCCAGGAGGAGTTATGAAGCTTTTGAGCAAGACCTTGCTGACGGTGATGTTCAGCCTGAGCGCGGCCACCGTGTCCGCACAGACCATGCGCATTGCAACGGACTCGGGCGCGCAAGGCTCGCCTAGCGGTGATGCAATCGAGAAATGGGCTGCGCTGATCAAGGAGGGTACGCAAGGCGCGGTGTCGCCACGCGTTTTCTATCAAAACCAGTTGGGTGGTCAGGAAGAGGTGTTCGACCAGCATGTAGCCGGTGATGTGCAGTTGATGCTGAACTGGCCCATGACTTCCTACGACAAGCGCATTGCGGTGATCTACACGCCCTACATGTTCACCACCTGGGAAGAAGCCTTGGCCGCGTACCAGCCCGGTGGCTGGTTGAATGAAACGCTGGACGGTATCTACAAAGAGAACGGCTTGAAGTTCTTCGGTGCCTGGCCTGAAGGATTCAATGGCGTCGCCACTAAAGGCAAACATGCGGTGACGGTAGAGGACGCCAGGAACATCAAGGTACGTGTCCCCCCGATCTCCATGATGCAGCAGTCCGTGCAAGCCATGGGTTATCAGACGGCAGCCATTGACTGGGGCGAAGTGTTTACGTCCATTCAGACCGGCGTGGTGGATGGCGATGCAGCCAACGTCATTTACTACGACTACGAGTATTTCCGCGACACGCTGGATTACTACGTGCGCAGCAAGCAGCAGTTCATTACCGGCGTGCTGTCCATGAACCTGGAAGCCTGGGAAGCCTTGAAGCCCGAGCAGCAGGAAGTGATTCAGGCCTCGGCCATCACCATCATGCAAGATCAGTTTTCCAAGGCCCAGGTAGCGGACGCGGCCATTGTGGAGAAGTGGAAAGCGCTGGGTAAAACCTACCTTGAGCTCGACAAGGATCAACTGGCTGCTTTGGGCACCCATGTGCGTGCCAAGGTCTGGCCTGCGATGCACGCTGAAGTGGGCGACAGCATCATGGCCCATATCGAGAAAAACGCCTCGGCTCTCAAGTGAACACCTTGGAACAAGGGAGTATGAATGTGAGTGAGGACCCTCTGATCAAGCGAGGGCCGACCCTGATCGCTCTGGAATGGCTGGCCATTGCGTCCAGCGTTGTGGTGGCGGCAGGTTTGGCCTATGTGGTGGCCGCACGTTATTACCTGAATTGGCCGGCAGCCGGTGTGCACACCATTGTGATGGTGGCGGCGATCTGGCTGTACATGACGGGGGCCTTGATCGCCAGCCAGTCCCGTCAGCATTTGGTGGTGGATTACCTGTCGCATCGTTTGAAGACCCCACGGGCGCGTGCTATCCATCGTTTCATCGTGTCCGTACTGGTGCTGATCATTGTGGTGGCTTTTGCCTATTGGACCTTGCGCATGTTCATGTGGGGTTCCCGGTTCTCGACCACGATGGCCGAGCTGGGAATTCCTGTCTGGGTACCGCAAGCCGCTATTGGTCTGAACGCCGCCGGTAGCCTGATGTATGCCTTGCGCGATGTTTATCAGTCTTTAATGGCCTTGCGCCATGGAGGCCATTGATTATGCATGCTGGATTTTCTGTTCTCTTGCTCCTGTTCCTGCTAGGTGTCGGGGTGCCAGTGGCCTGGTCCTTTGCGGGCACGCTGCTGATGTTGACGCTGGTGTATGACGTCAACTTGAACACCTTGATGTTGCAAGGTTTCCGTTCCTTGAACTCCCTGGTTCTGCTGGCTTTGCCTTTGTTCATCATGGCGGGGTACTTGATGCAGGCAGGCGGGATTGCACACCGTTTGGTGGGCTTTGCCGAGATGCTGGTCAAGAATCGTCGTGGTGGCATGGGGGCCAGCATGGTGCTGGCTTCCGGGGTGTTCGGGGCGATTTCGGGTACGGCCTCGGCGGCGGTGGCGTCCATTGGCACCATTCTGGTCGATCCCATGGAGCAGCGCGGTTATCCGCGTCAGTACTCGGCGGCCTTGCTGGGGATTTCCTCTTTGCTAGGGATTCTGATTCCGCCGTCCATCACCATGATTCTGTTCGCGGTGGTGACGCAGCAGTCGGTAGTGGCGTGTTTTGCAGCCACGATCGGGCCAGGGATTCTGTTGATGGTCGGGCTGACGCTGTTCAATTATGTGGTGGCTGGACGCTGGTTCAAGGAGCTGCCAGCACAAGCTGTTGATGAAAAATCCCGTCGTTCTTCCCTCAAGACTTTGCTTTATGCCGTGCCCGCCTTGTGTATTCCCACCTTGATTCTGGGTGGTATTTACGGGGGCGTATTCACACCCACGGAAGCTGCGGCGGTGGCGGTTGTGCTGGTGATTGGCATCGGCTGCTTTGTGTATCGTGAACTGACCCTGGGCAAGCTGCGTGACAGCTTCGTTCGCACGGCAGAGACTACGGGCACCGTTATCCTGATCTTGCTGTTCTCCTTTCTGATCGGCCGTATTTTGGTTGCGCAAGGCGTGCCTCAGGACCTGACCGCCTTTGTGACGGGTCTGGTGGATAGCCCCATCGGCATTCTCTTGATGGTCAATGTGTTCCTGATTCTGGTGGGCATGATTATTGACGATGTGTCCTTGACCGTGGTGGTGGCTCCCTTGCTGCTGCCTTTGGTGGGCGTGGCCGATGTCAATCCGATACAGTTTGCCGCGATTGTGGCGTGTGCGGTGATTGTGGGTTCCAACAGCCCGCCGATGGCACCTGTGCTGTACATGTCCTGCCGTATCAGCAAGGTGACGGTACATCGTTCCTTTGGCCCGGCCATCGCCATGATCGTGTTTGTGGCTATTCCGATTCAATTGATCACCACCTTCGTGCCCGCTGTTTCCTTGGCGTTTCCACGAATGCTGGGCCTGTTATAAGAGGAGCGCCGGTATACTTTGGCGACTAAAGCGACTCTACAAGCAGGCGATATGAGCGATAAGGAATTGATTGAACGTGTGGCCCAGGCCGGCGTACTGACCGAGCCCAATGTGCATTTGACGCGGGCGGATTGGCTGGAGGCGGCCATTCGCCTGTTCATGCAGGAAGGCGTGGAGGCGGTGCGCATCACTCGTCTGGCGCAGGTGATGGCCGTCACGCGAGGCAGTTTTTATTGGCATTTCAAGGACAGGGACGATCTGCTGGATGGGCTGGTCGGTTTCTGGGAACAAAAGAATATGCGCTCCACCATGTTGGCGCTGGAGAATGTGGACAATCTGCAAGATGGCATGTTGTCCCTGTTCTCTACCTGGTTGGACGTGTCCCGTTTTGAGCCGGGCCTGGATATGGCCATGCGGGATTGGGCAAGGCGCTCCGAGCGAGTGCGTCAAGCCGTCGAGCGGGCGGACAAGGCCTGCATGAATGCCTTGGCCAATTTCTTTCAGCGCATGGGTGTGGAAGAGATTGAAGCCCAGACCCGAGCCCGGACGACGTACTTTTGTCAGATTGGCTATTACCTGATTGGCCTGCAGGAAGAGCTGGAAGACCGCATGGTGTATCTGGACGACACTATGAAGATTCTGGGAGGCCAGCCCCTGGACCCAGCCAAGGCCAAGGCTTTTGCAGAGCGTATGTATAGCGTGCAAAAGGACAATGCCAAGAAGGTGGGGTGATATTCAGGATGCTCTGGGGCCTGTGGGGGCGGGGTGTGTTTAGATGGCTGCAGGCTAAGGAGCTACCTGACTTGTCGTTACTGTTTTGATGAGCAGGGCAGAGCAGACTGGTAAGGAATATCAGCTTGAAGCCGGAAAACTGAAAAGGCCGAATCCTGTATGGGATTCGGCCTTTTTTTGACTGCGTTCTGTGATGCGTTTTATTGTCGCTTCACAAAGGCAGCCTGTGTTTTATGCTGCTTTGCCTCAAGGTTTAGAACCAGTTAATCGGGTTCCAGTAGTTAACCTTGGCATCCAGACCGTCCTTGAAGTAGGTGGAGTCCGGGAAGTTCTGATCCATCACGCGTTTGGTGGTGTCACGCAGCTCGGTTTGACCCATCTTGTCGTAGGACAGGTACATCAAGTACAGCGCGCGTTCAGCAATAGGCACGCCCTTGAAGTCCGTAATCACGGTTTGCGCACGGTTCACAGCAGCCACGTAAGCGCCACGCTTGTAGTAGTACTCGGCTACGTGTACTTCGTTCTGGGCGATGGTGCTGACCAGCCAGGTCAAGCGCTTGGCGGCATCCGGTGCGTAACGGCTATTGGGGTAGCGTTGCAGCAGATCGTTAAAGGCTTCGTAGGATTCGCGCAGACCTTTGGGGTCACGCTCGCTGGGATCCTGTTGGGTAATGTTAGACAGGGCAGCGCTAGGAGGCGTAAAGGAGATCAGCCCTTTCAGGTACAGCATGTAGTCGGTACCGGGGTGGCTGGGGTACTGCTTCTGGAAGCGGTCGATAGCGGCCAGGGCTTTGGCAGGCTCTTCGTCTTTCCAGTTGATATAGGCCTGGTCGATCAGCGATTGCTGTGCGTAAGTGCCAAAGGGGTAGCGGGACTCGACGGCTTCCAGGCGGGTACGCGCGTCTTTCCAGTTGCCGGCGGACATTTCTTCACGGGCGTCTTTATACAGGCGCTCGGCGGTCCAACCCGAGGTGGGGTCAACTTCTTTTTTGGTAGTGCCGCAGCCAGCAAGCAAAGTGGCAGCCAGCATTAATGCGGCTACTTGGGCCAGCTTGGTACCACGAATACGTGGCAAGTTCAGGTTCAGGCGAGTCACAAAAGCGTCCTTGGTGTTAGCATTGCTGCTCAATTATATGATTTGTCGCCATGCCTGACACAGATACTGAAAAAGATAGTGTTGTTTCTTCCGACGCACTGCGTTTTATCCTTCCCATCACTGCGTCTCCCGATCGTCTGGACAAGACTTTAGCGCGTTTACTGCCACAGCATTCGCGCAGCCGTCTACAGTCCTGGGTCGAGAGTGGGCATGTTCTCGTCAACGGCCAGGCCGTCAAGGTCAAGCATACGGTTTACCCCGGTGATACCGTGCTGGTCTGGGAGCAACAGGCCCCAGAAGACATGGCCTTCGAACCCGATGACGTGGACTTCGAGATTGTGGCTCAAAGCGACTCCTGGCTGGTGGTTAACAAGCCAGTGGGTCTGGTCACGCATCCTGGCGCGGGTAACTGGCGTGGCACTTTGCTCAATGGTTTGCTGTTTCGCTTCCCCAATCTGCGTCAGGTACCCCGTGCCGGTGTTGTACACCGGTTGGACAAAGACACTTCCGGCTTGCTGGTCGTGGCCCGCACGGAAGTCGCACAAACTCACTTTGTCCGACAACTGCAAGAGCGTAGCATGGGACGCCAGTATCTGGCGTTGGTCCATGGCGTCTTGCCGGGCCAGGGCTCGGTCGATGAGCCGATTGGACGCGATTTGCGCGTGCCAGTGCGCATGAGTACTGGGCCGTCCGTCGCTCCCAAGCATGCTGTAACGCATTATCAAATGTTGCGTCAGGGTTATGCAGGCGAGGAAGCGGTGACCGAGGTGGCTTGCCGACTGGAGACAGGGCGTACCCACCAGATTCGTGTCCACCTGAGCTCAATCAAGCATCCTCTGCTGGCCGATACCTTATATGGTGGCCGCGTTGTCGCGGGGGCGCAGCGCCAAATGCTGCATGCCCATGTGCTGGAGTTTGATGATCCCGATACGGGCGAGCGCCGTCGCTTCTCGGCGGAGCCACCGTCTGACTATCAGTCTGTTGCAGAGGCGATTGAATGGCACACTCAAAGCTGATTCCTGGTGTTAGCGGCCCCGAACAAGCGGGGCTGCTTTATTTCTGTACGACTCGGGCTGGGGGCGTCAGCCAGGACGAGCGTGACAGCCTGAATCTGGGCCTGAATACCGGCGACGATCCGGAGCGGGTGCAGGTAAATCGCCAGCGGCTGGCGGACTTCCTGGCTTCGGAGCCA
Source organism: Alcaligenes sp. NLF5-7 (assembly GCF_024266725.1). NCBI lineage: Bacteria > Pseudomonadati > Pseudomonadota > Betaproteobacteria > Burkholderiales > Alcaligenaceae > Alcaligenes > Alcaligenes sp. NLF5-7. Next base: position 361,536 of record NZ_CP100755.1, on the reverse strand, counting down.
GTCTGGCTGGCACAGGTACACGGCACAGATGTGCTGGATGCAGATCAGGATGTGTTGCCTGCCGTGCCCAGAGAGTTTGATGCTGCCATCACTACACGCCGGGATCGTACCCTGGCCATTCTGACCGCCGATTGCCTGCCGGTGGTGATCTGGGACGAGCAATCTCAGGTATTGGGTGTGGCCCATGCCGGTTGGCGTGGTCTGCAAGCCGGAGTCCTGGAGCGTACCTGGCAGGCGATGGCCGCCCGTTGTCCCCAAGCGCAATCCTGGCAAGCCTGGATTGGTCCGGCAATCAGTCAGGAGCACTTCGAAGTCGGGCAGGAGGTCTTTGATGCCTATGTTCAGGATGAGCCGGAATTGGCCGCCTTTTTTATTCAGGGAAAGCGTCCTGGAAAATGGCAGGCGGATTTGCCCGGTATTGCCCGCCACCGTTTGGAAAAATTAAGCCCTGGAAAAATGACCGTGCACTTAAGTGGCTTGTGTACGTTTCAAGAGAATGGATTGTTTTATTCCTACCGCCGCTCGCCCTTGACCGGCCGACAGGCCACCATTGCTCGCTTGAACCTGCTTTAACGGTTTTTTGATCGTATTAAATACGATATGGAATCTTTAATTCCGTCTATTGGCGTGCCAGCCTAATTAATTACCCCAATTGACTGCTTTTGTTACGAACGTCATGCTCTAAGCGTATTTGCAATTCGTTTACAGGTGGCAGATGTCGAGTAACAACAGAGCTTTTCAAGGTTTTGGCAAACCGATCGATGCCACCCGCTGTGCTGAACTGCAAGCTCGTTATATGCAACAGTGGCAGGAGTTGTGGGACCAGGCCCAGCGCGGTGCCTTGCCACCTCCCCAGGATCGCCGGTTTGCGGATGCCGCCTGGCAGAGCAATCCCACCGCCTTGTTCAATGCCCATATCTGGCAGCTTAGCGTTCAGGCCATGAACGAGATGCTGGACTCGATGGAGCTGGAAGCCGCGCAGCGTGAGCGCCTGAGCTTTTCCATGATGCAGTGGGCCGAGGCCATGTCGCCCAGCAACTATTTGATGCTCAACCCCCAGGCCCTGCAAACCATGATGGATACGGGCGGCCAGTCCGTGCTGGAAGGGATGTCCAATTTTATGGACGACTGGCAAAAAGGCCGTCTGACACAAACGGATGAAAGCCAGTTTCAACTGGGGCAAAACGTGGGTACCACCCCCGGTGCCGTGGTGTTCCAGAACGATATTTTTCAACTGATTCAATACGCACCTACTACCAGCATGGTCCATGCCGTGCCCTTGCTGATCGTGCCGCCTTGCATCAACAAGTTCTACATTCTGGACCTGCAGCCGGAGAATTCCTTTGTACGCCACGCTCTGGATCAGGGGCTGACGGTATACCTGATGTCCTGGCGCAATCCCCAGCCGAATGACGCGGCCCATATCCATGCACTGAGTTGGCAGGATTATCTGGAGCAGGGCGTGCTGGAGGCGATTCGTGTCAGCCAGGAGCTGTCGGGCCAGGAAAAAATCAATACGCTGGGCTTTTGTATCGGTGGCACCTTGCTGGCCAGCGCTTTGGCACTGGCACGCGATAAAGGTCAGGACCCAGCCGCTTCCATGACCTTGCTGACCACCATGTTGGATTTCACCGACGTGGGCATGCTGAATGTCTTTATCGACGAAGCACAGGTTGCGTTTCGGGAGTGGCAGTTGGGGCAGGGCGGATTGCTCAATGCCCGTGAGCTGGCCAGTACCTTTTCTTTCCTGCGCCCCGCCGAGCTGGTTTGGAACTATGTGAACAGTAACTACTTGCAGGGTAAAAAACCACCTGCCTTTGACTTGCTGTACTGGAACTCCGACGGCACCCATTTGCCCGGTCCTTTCTTTACCTGGTATTTGCGCAATACCTATCTGGAAAATCGTCTGGTTCAAAAAGGTGGTGTCCCCGTGGGGGCGCACCGCGCCGACCTGAGCCAACTGGATTTGCCTGTGTACCTGTATGGCTCGAAAGAAGACCATATCGTGCCCTGGCAGTCGGCCTATGCGTCCTTGCAGGCACTGCCTGCGGCTCAGCATCGTTTTGTGCTGGGGGCCTCGGGCCATATCGCAGGCGTGATCAATCCGCCTGCCAAGCAGCGCCGTAATTACTGGGTGCTGCAAGATGGCGAGCCAGTCGCCACGCTGGATGCCCAGCAGTATATGGAGCGGGCTCAGTCCGTACCTGGTAGCTGGTGGTCCGATTGGATTGCGTGGCTTGCACCCTTGTCGGGTACGCGGCGTCGCGCAAAACGTCGTCTGGGCCATGCGCGTTATCCCGTGCTGGAGGATGCGCCCGGCAGTTATGTGAAAGTGCGCGCCAGTTAATTTTCAATTTTTCAGGTTTCGGGAGCAGGGCGGTTTGCCTGCTTCCATTATCCCGACGCCAGGCTTTTTCATTGTCCGGGCCGGCCCAGGGATCGAGCTTTGTCACCCCTTTCAGGAGAAGTATATGAGCAGCAAAGTAGCTTACGTCACTGGTGGTATGGGAGGGATAGGGACAGTCATTTGTCAGCGTCTGGCCAAAGACGGTTTTACCGTTATTGCAGGCTGCGGCCCCAATCGCGATTTTCAGAAATGGTTGGGTGAGCAGGCCGAGCTGGGCTACACATTTCATGCTTCGGTGGGCAACGTAGCAGACTGGGACTCGACCGTTGAAACCTTTAAAAAAGTCTTTGCCGATTTTGGTCGTGTGGATGTTCTGGTCAATAATGCCGGGATTACACGCGACGGCACCTTCCGTAAAATGAGTCAGGAAGATTGGCGCGCGGTGATTGACACCAACCTGAACAGCCTGTTCAACGTGACCAAACAAGTCATTGATGGCATGGTAGAGCGCCAATGGGGCCGCATCATCAATATCAGCTCAGTAAACGGGCAGAAAGGGCAGTTTGGCCAGACCAACTACTCCACGGCTAAAGCCGGGATCCACGGCTTTACCATGGCTCTGGCTCAGGAGGTTGCCAATAAGGGGGTGACGGTCAATACTATTTCCCCCGGTTATATTGGTACGGACATGGTGCGTGCGATTCGCCCCGACGTTCTGGAGAAAATCGTGGCGACCATTCCAGTGGGCCGTTTGGGTACACCGGATGAAATTGGCTCCATGGTGGCCTGGCTGGCCTCGGGTGATTCCGGCTTTGCCACGGGTGCGGATTTCTCCCTGAACGGTGGCTTGCACATGAGCTAAGGCTTGTTGCAGTGCATAGCGCGTGTTTTTGATTTATTGATTAGGAAGTAAGCACCAGCATGGGATCCCCTCGACTCATCAAGAAATACCCCAATCGTCGCTTGTACGACACGCAGGCCAGCGCTTACATCACTATGGTCGATGTCAAGCAACTGGTCCTGTCAGGAGAGGAGTTCGCGGTCGTCGATGCCAAAAGCGGCGAGGACCTGACGCGCAGTATTCTGTTGCAGATCATTCTTGAGGAAGAAAGCGGGGGTATCCCCATGTTCTCCACTCCGGTGCTGATGCAGATCATCCGCTTTTATGGCAATGCCATGCAGGGGGTGATGGGCTCGTATCTGGAAAAGAACATTCAGGCCTTCATGGAAATCCAGGAGCGCATGACTGAACAGTCCAAAGGCGTCTACGGCGGTCAGTTCGGCCCCGAAGCCTGGGCTCAGTTCATGAGCATACAGGCGCCTGTGATGCAAACCGTCATGAACAGCTATATCGATCAGAGCAAGAATCTGTTCGTGCAAATGCAGGACCAAATGCAGGATCAGACCCGGCAAATGTTCTCGGTCTTTCCCTTTGCGCCACCAGGCAAAGACAAGAAAGACTGATTTTTAGCTTGCCAGCGTTTTAAACGGGGTATGGCTGTTTAGTGCTTCCTGATAGCGGGCCACATGGCCCGCTTCTTCATGCAGGAACTCTTCAATGGCGTGGGCAAAGCGGGGGTCAGCAATCCAGTGCGCCGAGCTGGTGGGAGTGGGCAGCAAACCTCGCGAGAGCTTGTGCTCCCCTTGAGCACCGCCTTCAAAGAAACGCAGTTGCTGCGCAATGCAGAACTGAATTGCCTGGTTGTAGCAGGTCTCGAAATGCAGGCCTGGCACGTATCGAGTACAGCCCCAGTAACGTCCATAAAGTGTATGCCCGTCCCGCAGCGACAGGGCGCAGGCTACATCTTGCCCATCTTGCTGCGCCAGAATCAGTACCAAAGAGTCGGGTAGATGTTCGTGCAGGCGCGCAAAGAAATCCCGATTCAGATAAGGGCGTTGTCCGCGCTCCTGATAGGTATTGGCATAGCACTGGTAAAAGTAGTCCAGGTTCTGCTCGCTAATCTCCTGACCCTGTTTGTGCTCAAAGGACAGCCCCTGCTCGTAAACCTTGCGGCTGTCCTGTCGCATTTTTTTGCGCTTTTGCTGGGTCAGGGAAGCCAGGAAGTCCTCGTAGCTGGCGTAGTTCTGGTTTTGCCAGTGAAACTGCACATCGTGGCGAATCATGAAGCCCGCCTGCTCCAGAGCTTGCCTGTCCTCTGGATTCGGGAACAGGACATGCACAGAGGACAGCTGATTACTTCGCGTCAGCTGGATCAGTTGCCTGGCCAGCAGTACGCGATCCTCCTGGGTGTGGGCCAGCAGGCGAGGGCCGCTGACGGGTGTAAACGGGATGGCACACAGGAGCTTGGGGTAATAGTCCAGCCCATGGCGTTGATAAGCCTGCGCCCAGCCCTGATCAAACACATACTCGCCGCGCGAATGGTGCTTCAGATACAGGGGCACGGCACCACACAGCGTCTGTCCACGATGCATCAAGAGGTAATGTGGCGACCAGCCTGTCTGTGGAATGGCACAGCCAGCTTCGTCCAATGACGTCAGAAAAGCATGACTGAGCAACAGGTGATGGCCAGAGAGCGCGTCCCAGTGTGCTGCGTCGAGCTGACTCAGTTGTGTGCAAAGTGAAAATTGGATCGGTTCAGTGCTGACCATGGCAAGGAGTACGTCGGTAAGCTCAACTTGAAACAGGGCTAGGGCATAGACCCTGACGGCTTTGTATACTAGCCAGCGTTTCATACAAAGGGAAGGCTTGATTGGTATTGTTGCCAGCGCTTGCCCAATAAGAGGAATTCATGAAGAAAATTACCTTGGCGCTGGGTACGTGGATGGTGCTGGCAGGTTCGGCTCAAGCGGGTCCTGCTTGTGAGTATTTGCGTAATTATGTCGCTTTACAGCCGCAATCCGGCGACGAGCTGCAGATGCAGGATCAGGAGGGGGCTTGTCTGGTTCAGAACGGACAATGGTCGGCCGGTTTTTCGTCAATGCTGCTGGCCTTTGATGAGCTGGTCTTGCGTGATGAAGGCTTGGCATCCTTGTCCGAGCGGCAAGTTATTCCAGACTCCATGGATCTACAAGTAAGCGGGATCTATGTTCTGACGGGACGTTTGCCAGGGCAGGACTACGTAATGCGCCTGCAAGCCAAGCCTATGGATTTTACTTTCAAGTACAAGTGGGACTCGGCCTCGGCACAATTGAATTTGGAGCAGGCTCGACTGCGTAGTCAGTACCTGCGTGAGGTTCGTGCTCAGGCGCAATTCGGGATTGAGTCGGCCGCAGGACGCCCCTTGGGTGCCGATGATCTTGAGCAGGCAGAGCTTAAAAGTCTGAATCTGTACCTGGATAATCAGAATCTGATCCAGTCCATGATCATGCCTGCGTTGGTGATGAACATGAGCATGTACGAAGACCCGCGCCCCGGTATTGAGAAGGCCTTGCTGGCCGCACGCACTTCCGTGCAGTTGATGCCTGACTCGGTGGCGGATCGGGACAGCCGTGATGCCTTGCTGGCATTTATTGCTCAGCTCCCCGCGCCTCAAGGGCGCTTGTCGTTGAATATGACAATGGATCCCCCTTGGCCAGCGGCACGTCTGGAGTCTGGCTTGTCTGTGGATCAGGTGCGTAAATTGATGTCTGGCATGAAGGTGCAAGCCAGATACCATACGGGGCAAGAAGTCCCCTCTGTCTATGTCTGGCTGCGTGATCGCCTGCGCGATGGTTTGCAGTTTTTCGGTCTTCGCAAGGATGACGCGGCGCGCTAATGAGCGTTTGGCCCTGGTGGCGGGAGGCCCTGTAATACCGGACCAACCCCATCTTGCTTGGGGTCTGCCATTGCCAGTGCGCAGGCTGCGCTCTCCTGCTTACGGAAAACGCAGCCCTTAGCCTGGTTTCGTCAGGCGTCGGGTAGCATGTTGTAGTTTCTGATCATGCTGTTGTAGTCGTTCTCCAGCTTGGAGAGCTGGTACTCCACATTGGCTTGCTTTGCGTCCGATGCCAGGGCTCGGCGCAGATCCTTCAAGCCCACCAGGAAGGTATTGAAGTTGCTGGACAGGGCAAACCACTTGGGCGCGTTGCCCAGCTGCGTTTTGGTGTCGGGATGTGCTTTGGCAAAGGCATCAGCCTTGTCGAAGGCGGCTTGATACGCTTGCTCGATTTTCTCGATGGACTGGCCAGTGAGCTGCTCGGACTCTGCCAACGTGCTGATGGCATCAACGGCGCGGCGGGCGGCCAGAGAGACATTCAGCGTGTGCCAAGCAAAGTTCTCGGTGCCGTAAGCCTCTTCAATCGCTACCAGCTGTTTTTCCCGCAGACTGTGATTGCGCTCCGAGACTGTTTGTCTGAGCGTGTCTTCCGCATCAAAGAAGCTGATGAACAGAGGCATGATCTGCTCGTCCAGCTCGCGGCCTTTCTTCATCTGGTCGTCAATATTGTCCTTGCGACTGTAATAGAGATCCGCTTCATTCATGACGGGAATCAGCTTTTCCAGCGTGTCAGCAAACACTTGACCAGGCTTGTCCAGTCCAGCGTCTGCTGGCGGCATGGCGATGGCATTGCGCATTTGGGTGATGCATTCGCGCGAGATGGAGTTGTTCTGCTCGTACACCTTGATCTTGAAGCTGGCGGCAATGCGGGTGGAGCCGGGGGTAGCGACAAGGTTCTGATATTCCTTGATGTATTTCTGGGCATGCTGGCTCAAGGGGCTGGCGACGTCATTCAGGCAGGCAATTACTGGCTGCAGTTTCTCGGCCAGTTGCATATCCTGCTTTTGCAGGCTCACTTCACCATTGCCCAGAAGGGAACTGCCAGAGGTGCCGACCTTCATTTCCTGTGGCAGCCAGGTGTTGAATTGGCCGCTGGCGTAGGCGCCGATGGCAATGCCGATCGCGCCCAGGATCACAATACTTGTAAGTTTCTTCATTTTCGCGCTGTAGAGATAAGCTGCATTGCCCCTGGGGAAATGGACAGAGACAGGTCTTTTCGGGGAGGGGGGTTACTGCTCGAAGCCACTGCGCTCGGCAGAAATGGCGCTGCAGCTGCCCTGGTCTTTTTCGCCTACCATGCGGCGATCGCGGATGATGGTGCCGCTTGCCAAGTCAATCTCCCAGGCAATTGCGCCTTCATTCAGGCTGGCCTTGTTGTCGGCAAAGGTGCCTCGCTCCATTCTTTCGCTGCCCGAAGCAGGAACGTAGACCCCAAATGTTCCTGCCTCTTGATTCAGGGCGAATTTGAAAACCTGGGGCTTGCCCGACGGGTCGGCAAACTCGCAAGTCAAATAGGTGGTGGCAGCAAAGGTGCTGGTGCTGGCCATCAGTAAGGCCAGAGCGGCCCCTGCGATTGCGGGTACTCGTTTCATGTCTTGATCCTTTAGTCGGCTGTCTCCAGCCGATTCTGCTTGGGTGTGAGTGACTGCAAAAAGTACGACTCATCCTGGGATCGCGCAGGCACGTACTTGGCTCCAACGCTGGAGAAGAGGTGGCCTGGCTTTCGTAAGGGATTTCGTCTTTCTTGAAACTCAGCTTGGCTGTGAGGCGTGAGCGTGCAGCGTAGACCACGCCCATGAGGCGTCACTGTGTTCACGCACAAACAAGCTGATTGGCGGGATTTGAAGCGCGATTAGAGGGGCTGGAGCTGACTTGTTATTCTGTGTTCTGGTCATGCTCAAGCTGGCTAATCACCCGCACGGGAAGGTTTATCGCACGGTGAGACTGCGGTCGTCAAGAACATTTCGTGCTTGAAGTAGATGGGTGCGTACTGGCGGGATGGGAGTTACTGCAGGAAGGGGGGGGCTTGTCTTGGGTTCGCCTTGTTTATTGTTTTGACGAAGCCGGACTATTTAAAAATAACAGGCATAAAAAAAACCGGAATAAATCCGGTTTTTTTAAATTTATCTGCAAGAAGCCGATAAATGAATTTGGTTGCGGGGGCAGGATTTGAACCTACGACCTTCGGGTTATGAGCCCGACGAGCTACCATGCTGCTCCACCCCGCGTCAGAAAAGTAACTATAACATAGTTTTTGATTATGTACATAGTGTGGCGTGTTTATTTCATTAATATTTGGCGATTGCCGCTGGAAGGGGCATAAAGGCTGGATAAAACGATCCTCAATTTTCTTGCGTCTTGCTGGTCGCAATGGTGTAATACGAACTGTGCTTACAGGTTCAGCCGGACTGGCATTTCAAAAAGTTCAAACGCGCAAGCGGCTTCCTGTATAGCGACCAGTTCTTGATGGCTGGCATCTGGCTTTGATAGCAGTCGGCTCCCCTACTAGGCGGGATGTCCCGGCAAAACGAATTTCTCTGTTTCTGGCTTTGCTTCAGGTTTAGGCAATCGATAAGCCCTGCGGTGGTCTGTTGGTGCCTTGATGTTGGCATTTGACAATGTAGACCTGTCGCCCCGATCAGTTATTGCCCCAAACGTTGTTGTGCTGTTTTCGCGTTCCGCCAATCCGGAGCGCCAATTCAAATCCAGTCCGATAGGGCTTGCGGACATACTCATCATCAGCATGTGTGCTTACACAACATTTTTAATTGCTTTTAAAGCGGCTGTTTCTGGTTTGAGCCAGGGCGGCGGGCTTGCGTGCGCTTCCGGCCCGATGCAAAAAAACCCGATGATGGCGACGATGGTGATTCGGATGCGTGCTGCGGCTGCTGTGGTGGCCTTTGCTTGGGCTGGGGTTGTTGCCATAGCGCTGATGGCTGGCCTGCGTGTTCTGACTGTGGGCTGCGCCGCGCGCAAGATTGCAGATCAAAATAGCGGGCAACAAAAAAGCCAGCACAAATTGGCTGGCTTGTTTGATTCTGCTAAGCAGTTCCGGGTGATGGTTGCGGGGGCAGGATTTGAACCTACGACCTTCGGGTTATGAGCCCGACGAGCTACCATGCTGCTCCACCCCGCGCCGGAAAAGATAAATACTAACATGGAATTTTTGCTTTATGCAAGTATCGCCAGAAAGTGAGGCTTCCCAGCAGTGACTGAAAGTGAAATAATCCGAGTCCTGGAGACGGCTTTGCTGTGTGCACAGCAGCCCATGAACAGCGCCGAGTTGCGCAAAATGTTTGTCTCCCCGCCGCTGAGCGCGGATGATCTGCGCCGTTATCTGGCTATCTTGCAATTGGATTGGAAGGAGCGTGGCCTGGAATTGGTTCAGGTTGCCTCGGGTTGGCGCTTTCAAAGTCGCCCGGCCATGCAAGTGTTTTTGTCCCGTCTTAGTCTGGAGCGCGCGCCCAAGTATTCGCGGGCCGTGCTGGAAACCTTGGCGATTATTGCTTGGCGGCAACCTGTTACCCGTGGGGATATTGAGGACATACGTGGTGTGAGCGTATCGACTCAAATTGTGCGTACCCTGGAGGATCGGGGCTGGATTGAAGTGCTGGGCTATCGTGATGCGCCCGGACGCCCGGCATTGCTGGGAACGACCCGTCAGTTTCTGAATGATCTGGGTCTGCGCTCTTTGGATGAGTTGCCTTCGGTTGAAACTCTGGACTCCCTGGATGCCTTGGCTTCCTTGCCAAACGGGCAAGCAGCTGCGTCGGCTGATCAGGAGCAGAACAAAGAATTGGATCAAGAACGGGATCAGCAACAGGATCAACAGCAAGATCAACAGCAGGGCGGGGATCATCAGGATCAGAGCCAGGAGCAAGCGGCAGAGCAGGGTGCAGAGCAAGAGTCTGCATCTGTGGCAGGGCAGCAAACTGGTTCCGAAGCAGGGCAAGAAATAGAACTAGAAGCAGAGCAAGACGCTGCTTTGGAAGTGAGCATGGAGCCGCTACAGGCCTCTGTTGCTCAGCTTGAGCTGGAGTCCGAACCGGATTCCGAGCCAGGCAGTCAGGACGATTTGCTTGAGGCAGTTTCAGAAGCGGAGCTGCCACAAACCGAACAAGCTGAAGTGAATACGACACCGGACCCCGTGGATGAGGCCCAGGCTGCGGCTGGCCTATCGGATATACAGGTACCGGACGAAATAAAAAACTCTGGAGTAAATGATTAAAAATGACTGATTCGCACGAGACGAACACAGCCTCCATGTCGGACGCCTCTGGCGCGGCCGACCCCAAGAATCCCCGCGCGAAGGGCCAGGGGCGCAAGCTGCGCACGCCGTTTCGCCGCCGTCGTGGCGATGCCACGCAAGAGTCGGCTCCCCGTCAGAATGAAGAGGTCCAGGCGGCCGCTCCTGGTGAGGCCAAGGCCCGCCCAGCTCGCCCACAAAACAATCGACGCAAACCTGCGGCTGCTGGTCGTCGTCCAGATACACGCGGTGGCGCCAACAAGCGACCAGGCAACACCCAGGCCGCCCGTTACTCCAACCCTGCTGACGACGCTCCGGTTGTGATTCTGGATGGTGATGATGACATCGCATTCAGCCATCTGGACAAACAAAGTCGTTTGTCGCAGCGCCTGGGTAAATACATGGGCAGCGACTTGGTGCAGCCTAAATTGCACAAGGTGCTGGCTGAAGCCGGTATCGGCTCGCGCCGCGATATGGAAGAACTGATCGTTGCAGGTCGTGTCTCCGTGAATGGCGAACCTGCCCATATCGGTCAGCGTGTCAGTGCCGATGACAAGGTGCGTATCAATGGTCAACTGATCAATCGTGCCAACACCAAGCGTCCTCCGCGCGTGATTCTGTATCACAAGCCGGCTGGCGAAATTGTCACGCACGACGATCCCGAAGGCCGTGCCACCGTGTTTGGTCGCCTGCCTTCCCTGAAAGTGGGCAAGTGGTTGTCGGTCGGTCGACTGGATTTGAATACCGAGGGTTTGCTGATCTTCACGACATCGGGTGATATTGCCAACCGCATGATGCATCCGCGCTACGGTGCCGAGCGTGAATACGCTGTACGTGTTCTGGGTGAGCTGAGCGAAGAGCAAATGCAATCCATGCGCGATGGCGTGCAGTTGGAAGACGGTGTGGCCAAGTTCGGCATGATCGAATTTTTGGGTGGCGAAGGCAGCAACCGTTGGTATCGCGTCACTATTCATGAAGGCCGTAACCGTGAAGTGCGCCGTATGTTTGAAGCGATGGGTGTGACGGTCAGCCGTCTGATTCGCACTCGTTTTGGGGATGTGGGTCTGCCTAAGAATCTGCGCCGTGGCCGTTGGGAAGAATTGGATGCTGATGTGGTGATGGCATTCATGCTGCGCCTGGGGCTGGTGAAAGAGTCGGATGACGAAGGCACCCACCAGCGTCGCGAACGTCAACCTCTGTCCCACGACAGCGCTTTGCCTCCCGGTTTCGGTACGCTGGAGCACAACGGTCTGAGTGGTGCTCGCATGGGGCGTGGTGGTCGTGTGGCAGGTCGCGGTCGCTCCTCAAATAATGTGCGTGTAAACGAATCTGTCAGCGGTGCCTTGTTCATTAGCGGTGGTCTGGCCAATGGCCATCCTGATGGTGGTCGTCGTGAACACGGTGGTCAAGGGCGTGGTGCTCCACGTAGCGGTCAGGGTGTACGTGGTGGCCAGCAACGCGGTCGTTCGGCGGAAGGGCGTTCTTCGGAAGGACGCGCGCATGAAGGTCGCAGTCGCGAGGGGCGTTCGCAGGAAGGTGCGCGTGTGAACAATGGCCGCCGTCCAGTGCGTGGCGACCAGGCGCGCGGTGAGCAGGGGCGTGGTGATCAGGCCCGTGGTGGTCACGCTCGCGGTGCTCAGGAAGGACGTGCGCCTTCGGCCCGTCGCGGCGCGTCCGATCGTGCCGGAGCCGGGCAAACGCCCAAGGCTCATGTGAAGAAAACAACGGTGGTGCGCCGTGTCAGCCGTCGTGATGATGACTGGCAACCAGCCAGCTCGGCGGCCCATGAATCCCACCTGGGACGCGGGCGCCGGTAAAGCCAGGACGCACGGACTTTGAGTTTGTGGCCCGAACCCTGCGGTTTGGGCCTGTAAGGCCGTGTGAATGCACGTATTTTCCGGTTTTCTGGTAGAATATAGAACTTGGCTCAGAGACGTTTGTGTCGGCTGGGTCTTTTTTGATGCTGCGCGCCAGCGAATAGGGCGGTCTTTCAAGGCAAAGACCGCGTAGATCATCCGGTTCGGTTGCGCCTGCAACTATCCCGATTTGACGTTGGCAATGCGCAAGACCAGGGCCCGCTTGATTCTCAAGCGTGCATGGTGACCATGGGCTGGCGTACAGCCCATTTTTTTTGGATTTTATGGCAGACATTCTAGCTTTGGCACAAGAGACCCTGGCGGGTACCGAGTACGAACTGGTGGACGTGGAGCGTGCGCCGCTAGGCTTGTTACGCATCGTCATCGATCACCCGGAAGGGGTGCGTATCGAACACTGTGAATGGGTGTCTAAACAATTATCACGCGTTTTCGAAGTGGAAAACGTGGATTACAAGCGCATGGAAGTGGCCTCGCCGGGGATAGATCGCCCCTTGTTGCGTATTGGCGATTACGTGCGCTTTGCGGGCAGTCGGGTGCAGGTGCGCCTGCACGAGGCGCTCGACAATCGGAAAGTGTTTGTGGGTACGCTCCACGCTCCTGAAGGGGCGCTACCGGCTAGTGTTCCGCTGGATACCGTTTTTAGGCTGGAACTGGACGAAGCATCGGGCAAGCTGACGCAGGTCGAATTCACCTATGACCAGGTGGATCGTGCCAAATTGGATCCCGTTCTTGATTTCAAGGGTAAGAAGCGATGAGTCGCGAAATTCTATTGCTGGTCGATGCGCTGGCGCGTGAAAAATCCGTAGCGCGTGATGTCGTGTTCAGCGCGCTCGAGAGCGCCTTGGCCTCGGCCATGAAAAAGCGCTTCAAGGAAGATGTCGATATCCGTGTGGAAATCGACAGGGAAACCGGCGCCCACGAAGGCTTCCGGCGCTGGCTGGTCGTGCCCGACGAGGCCGGTCTGCAAGAGCCCGACAAGCAGGAGATGCTGTCGGACGCCCAGGAGATCGATCCCGAGCTGCAAGTGGACGATTACATCGAAGAGCCACTCGAGCCTATCGAGTTTGGCCGTATCGGTGCCCAGGCTGCCAAGCAGGCCATCCTGCAAAAAATCCGTGATGCCGAGCGCGAGCAAGTGCTCAACGACTTCCTGGAGCGTGGTGAGACCATCGTTTCCGGTACGGTCAAGCGCATGGACAAGGGCGATGCCATTATCGAAATGGGCAAGATCGAAGCACGTTTGCCTCGTTCGGAAATGATCCCCAAGGAAAATATCCGCGTGGGCGACCGTGTCCGCGCCTGGGTACAGAAGGTGGACTACGCAGCACGTGGCCAGCAGGTCATCTTGTCGCGTACAGCACCTGAATTCATTAAAGAACTGTTCGAGAACGAAGTACCCGAGATCGAACAGGGCCTGCTGGAAATCAAGGCCGCTGCCCGTGATGCGGGTGTGCGCGCCAAGATCGCTGTTATTGCTTACGACAAGCGTATCGATCCTATCGGTACTTGTGTGGGCATGCGAGGTTCGCGCGTTACTGCGGTGCGTAACGAACTGGGCGGCGAGCAGGTCGATATCGTGTTGTGGGCCGATGATCCGGCCGAATTCGTGATCGGTGCTCTGGCACCGGCGCACGTCGAATCCATTCTGGTGGACGAAGACAAGCACGCCATGGATGTGGTGGTAGACGAAGAAAACCTGCCCAAGGCGATTGGTTCGCGTGGTCAGAACGTGCGTCTGGCATCGGAATTGACGGGCTGGCAGATCAACATCATGACACCGGAAGAAAGCCGCAACCGTCAGGACGAAGAGCGCGAAGAATTGCGCGCTACCTTCATGTCCCGTCTGGATGTGGACGAAGCCGTGGCCGATATTCTGATCGACGAAGGGTTTACCGGTCTGGAAGAAATCGCTTATGTGCCTCTGCAGGAATTGCAGGACATCGAAGCCTTTGACGAAGAAACCGTCAACGAGCTGCGTGCCCGCGCCCGCAACGCGCTGCTGAGCGAGGCCATCGCCAAGGAAGAATTGGTACAGACCGCGGTCAAGGAACTGGCAGGAGTCGAGGGCATGACGCCCGAGCTGATCGCCGTACTGGCCGAAAACGAGATTACAACGCTGGATGAACTGGCGGAACTGGCAACGGACGAACTGTCCGAGATGACCGGCCTGGCGCAAGATGCGGCCAGCGAACTGATCATGCGTGCCCGTGCCCACTGGTTTGACGACGAGGCCTGATATGTCTAGCTAGGTCCCGCGCGTTGTATTCATTAAGAATAGTTGTAGTAAAGCAAGAGAGAGTCGAATGTCGAGTAACACTGTCGCCCAGTTCGCTCAAGAACTGAAAATGCCTGCGAATGTTCTGCTGGAGCAGTTGCGTAGCGCAGGTATTGAGCTCAAATCAGTTGATGACGCCATCACTGATTCGGATAAGGCGAAGCTGCTTGAATCGTTGCGCCGCTCGCACGGCAGTCAGGAAGGCAACAAGATCACCCTGACTCGCCGTCAAACATCGGAGATCCGTCAGGATGACGGATCGGGTCGCTCCCGCACGATTCAGGTGGAAACACGCAAAAAACGCGTGTTTGTAAAGCGTGATCCCTCCGAGCTGGTGGCAGAAGCCAATGCGGCATTGGCACAGGAAAATGCAAAGGAGCAAGCTGCTCAGACCCAGGCGGTCAGTCAGGAAAAGCAAGCTGTTGAACAGGCGCCTGCCGCGCCTGTCAGCAAGCCCGTAGATCCTGTGGCAGCAACTCCTGAAGCTCCTGTGAAAGAGCAAGCCCCTGTCGAGCCCAAGCCTGAGCCCAAGCCAGAGCCTGAGCCCGAAGTGGTCGCTGCTCCCGAGCCGACTCCTGTTGCCGAGCCTGCGCCCGAACCTGCTGCTCCTGCACAGCCCGTTGAGGCTGCTCAGGAAGATACAAAGAAACCCGAGCCTCAGCCTCAGGAACAAGCACCTGCTGCAACGGAGCCATCCGAAGCTGCGGCAGCGCCTGTTCAGGAAAAGGCCGAATCGGCTCCCTCTCCTACGGCCCAAGAAAAGCCCGTGGAACCTACTAAATCTGTAAACGACGCCCGTCAAGCTAACTCTGTGAATAAAAATCAGCACCCTCAAGGGACTAAAACGCCCACTTCGACTGGAAAACCTCGGGATATGGCTGCTACTGGTCAGCGCCGTGCAGTGCGTGGCCCGGTGATTCCTCCTGTTGCCGCCGATGTGGAGCAAGACCAGGATCGTGATCGCGCCCGTAAGGCCGCAGAGGCCGAAGCCGCTGCGTTGCGCGATATGTTGAACCGTCCTCGTAAGGTCTTGCGTGCTCCCGAGCCAGAGGCTGATAGCAAGGCAGGTGCCAAGGGCGCTCAGAAGAAAGACGCCAAAGGCTCCAAGACCGAGAAGGCCCCGGGCAAACCCGTCAAGACTGACAGCACCCCTGGCTGGACCAGCGATGCCAGCCGCAAGAAGCAGCCTTCCAAGGCTGATGTGGCTTCCGCCGGTGCCGGTGGTGGTCGTGAAGGCTGGAAAGCCAATGCCAAGGCAGGTCGTGGCAAGGGTGGTCGTGGTGGCCGCAACGCTCAGGCCGAGCGCCGTGAACCGCAAGTGGCAGAATTCATTGCCCGTGAAGTGCACGTGCCGGAAACCATTTCGGTCAGCGATCTGGCTCACCGGATGGCCGTCAAGGCTGCCGAGGTGATCAAGCACCTGATGAAGCTGGGTCAGATGGTTACCATCAACCAGGTTCTGGATCAGGAAACAGCCATGATTCTGGTCGAAGAGCTGGGTCACAAGGCGATTGCTGCCAAGCTGGACGATCCTGAAGCCTTCCTGGTCGATACCGATGCTCAGAACGACGCCGAACTGAAGCCCCGTGCTCCAGTGGTAACTGTCATGGGTCACGTTGACCACGGTAAGACTTCGCTGCTGGACTACATCCGTCGTGCCAAGATCGCCTCGGGCGAGGCCGGTGGTATTACACAGCACATCGGTGCGTACAACGTCAAGACAGAACGTGGCACGGCTACGTTCCTGGACACCCCCGGTCACGAAGCCTTTACGGCCATGCGTGCTCGCGGTACCAAAGCCACTGACGTGGTGATTCTGGTGGTGGCCTCCGATGACGGTGTGATGCCCCAGACTCGTGAAGCCATTCACCACGCTCGCGCCGCTGGCGTGCCGCTGGTGGTGGCGATCAACAAGATTGATAAACCTGAAGCCAACCCGGAACGCGTCAAGCAGGAACTGGTAGCCGAAGAAGTGGTGCCTGAAGAATACGGTGGCGATGTGCCCTTTATTCCTGTGTCGGCCAAAACCGGCCAGGGCATCGACGAATTGCTGGAAAACGTGCTGCTGCAGGCCGAAATGCTGGAGTTGAAGGCTCCGGTTGACGCACCTGCCAAGGGTACGGTTATTGAAGCCCGTCTGGACAAGGGCCGCGGTCCTGTGGCCACCATCCTGGTTCAAAGCGGTACCTTGAACCGTGGTGACAGCGTGCTGGTCGGCGCCTCCTTCGGTCGCGTTCGCGCCATGCTGAACGAAACCGGCAAGTCGCTGAATTCGGCTGGTCCGTCGATTCCTGTAGAAATCCAGGGTCTGACTGAAGTGCCCGCTGCGGGTGATGAACTGGTTGTGATGGCTGACGAACGTAAAGCTCGTGAGATCGCGCTGTTCCGTCAAGGCAAGTTCCGTGATGTGAAACTGTCGCGTCAACAGGCCGCCAAGCTGGAGTCCATGTTCGACAATCTGGGCGAAGGCATGCAAACCCTGTCGCTCATCATCAAGACCGACGTTCAGGGCTCGCAAGAAGCGCTGGTACAGTCGCTGGTCAAGCTGTCTACCGACGAAGTGCGTGTGGTGGTTGTACACGCCGCCGTGGGTGGCATCTCCGAGAGCGACGTCAACCTGGCGATTGCTTCCAACGCGGTAGTGATCGGCTTTAACGTCCGTGCCGAGCAAAGCGCCAAGAAACTGGCTGAAGCCAACGGCATTGATCTGCGTTACTACAACATCATTTACGATGCGGTTGACGAGGTCAAAGCAGCCCTGTCCGGCATGCTGGCTCCCGAGCAGCGCGAAGAAGTCATCGGTATGGTTGAAATCCGCGAAGTCTACAACGTGTCGCGTATTGGTAATATCGCCGGTTGTATGGTTACCGAAGGCGTGGTCCGTCGCGATTCGCAAGTTCGCTTGCTGCGCAACAACGTCGTGCACTGGAGTGGCTACCTGGATTCCCTGCGCCGCTTCAAGGACGACGTCAAGGAAGTGCGTTCCGGCTTCGATTGCGGTATCACGCTGCGTGGCAACAACGACATCCAAGTGGGCGACCAGCTTGAGATCTTCGAGATCAAAGAGATCGCCCGGACACTGTAATTTATGGCACGACACAAGTCCAAACCAAACCCGGGGCGCAACCTGCGCCTGGCCGACCAGATCCAGAAGGATCTGGCGGTCCTGATCCAGCGCGAGATCGACATGACCCGCGCTGGTCTGATTACCTTGACCGGCGTGGAGCTGTCTCCAGACTACGCACACGCCAAAGTGTATTACTCGGTGCTGGGCGCCGAGCCTGAAGTCGCTCAGGCGGCTTTGACCGAGAAGGCCGGTTGGTTGCACTCGCTGTTGTTCAAGCTGCTGCACATCCACACGGTTCCTACTCTGCATTTTCATCACGACCGACAGTTGGAACGCGGCATGGAGCTCTCCAAGCTCATCGACAGCGCCAACCAGGCCGATAGCGAATTGACTGGCTCTGCTTCCAAATCGGACGAGCCAGACGAACAGCCCTGACGCGGCTGTTGTTTCTTCACGGATTGACACACGATGGCTACGCGAAAACGCGGGCAGTTGATTGATGGTGTGCTGCTACTGGACAAGTCCGACGGAATGTCCAGCAACCACGCTTTGCAGCGTGCCCGCCGCACTCTGGATGCCCGCAAAGCTGGCCATACTGGAACCCTGGACCCGTTTGCAACGGGCCTGCTGGTTTGCTGTTTTGGCCGGGCTACCAAGATTTCCGCCACGATGCTGGAAGCAGACAAAGCCTATGAAGCTACCTTGCAGTTTGGGCAGGAAACCGATTCAGGTGACTTGACCGGCAATGTGGTGTCCCAGGCTCCGGCAGATTTTGCCGGTGTCACCCTCGAGGCGCTGGAGGCAGTTCTACCTGCTTTCCGAGGACCCATTACCCAGGTGCCGCCCATGTATTCCGCGCTCAAGCGCGATGGCAAGCCCCTGTATGAATATGCCCGTCAGGGTATAGAGCTGGAACGTGAAGCACGACATCTCGTGATTCACGATTTGCAGGTGCAAGACTTTACGCCGCAATCGGCGCGTTTGTTTGTACGTTGCAGCAAGGGAACCTATATCCGGACCCTGGCGCAAGACATTGGACGTGCTCTGGGGTGTTTTGCCCATCTGACGGCCTTGCGCCGGACAGAATTAGGACCTTTTCATATCGACGACGCCTACACCCTGGACGGGTTGCAGGCGATGGAAGACCCGATGTCGGCCTTGCTGGCCATCGAGAGCTTGCCTACCGAGATTTTGCCCAAAAAACTTCAATCAGAAGGATGAGTTATGAGACGCGCATTGCGCAATGTGGCCATTATTGCCCACGTTGACCACGGGAAGACCACCCTGGTCGATCAATTGTTGAGACAGGCAGGTACGTTCCGTGACAACGAACATATCTCCGAACGTGTCATGGACTCGGGCGATATCGAGAAAGAACGCGGTATTACCATTCTGGCGAAGAACTGTGCCGTTGAATACGAAGGCACCCACATCAACATTATCGACACCCCCGGTCACGCTGACTTTGGTGGTGAGGTCGAACGCGTGCTGTCCATGGTTGACGGCGTGTTGTTGCTGGTGGATGCGGTTGAAGGCCCCATGCCTCAAACCCGCTTTGTGACTCGCAAAGCTCTGGAACTGGGCCTGCGTCCGATTGTGGTGGTCAACAAGGTTGACCGTCCCGGCGCCCGTCCTGACTTCGCGATCAACGCCACGTTCGACTTGTTCGACAAACTGGGCGCGACTGACGAACAGCTGGATTTCCCCATCATTTACGCATCGGGTCTGTCGGGCTACGCCGGTTTGACCGAAGACGTGCGTGAAGGCGATATGCGTCCTTTGTTCGACGCTATCCTGGAGCATGTGCCTCAGCGTGAGGACGACGTCAACGCACCGTTGCAGTTGCAGATCTGTTCGCTGGACTACAGCTCTTACGTGGGCAAGATCGGTGTAGGCCGTGTGAACCGTGGCCGCGTGCGCGCTGCCCAGGACGTGGTCGTGAAATTTGGTCCTGATGGCGAAGTCATCAAAGGCCGTATCAATCAGGTTCTGAAGTTCAAGGGCCTGGAGCGTGTATCGGTAGATGAAGCTGAAGCCGGCGACATTGTGCTGATCAACGGTATTGAAGAGCTGGGCATTGGTTGCACGGTGACCGATCCTGCTCACCAGGAAGCTCTGCCTTTGCTGCGCATTGACGAGCCTACGCTGACCATGAACTTCATGGTGAACACCTCGCCTCTGGCCGGTCGTGAAGGCAAGTTCGTGACCAGCCGTCAGTTGCGTGACCGTCTGGACCGTGAATTGAAGTCCAACGTGGCTTTGCGTGTTAACGAAACCGACGACGACACCGTATTTGAAGTGTGCGGTCGCGGTGAGTTGCACTTGACCATTCTGATCGAAAACATGCGTCGTGAAGGCTATGAAATGGCCGTGTCGCGTCCACGCGTGCTGATTCGTGAAGAGAACGGCGTCAAGATGGAGCCCTACGAGCAGCTGACCGTGGACGTCGAAGACGGCCACCAAGGCGGCGTGATGGAAGAACTGGGTCGTCGTCGTGGTGACTTGCAGGATATGGTTGCTGATGGCCGTGGTCGTACACGTCTGGAGTACCGTATTCCCGCCCGTGGCCTGATCGGTTTCCAGGGCGAGTTCATGACGCTGACACGCGGTACCGGCTTGATGAGCCACACCTTTGACGAGTTCCGCCCCATGCGCGAAGGCACGGTTGGCGAGCGTCGTAACGGCGTGCTGATCAGCCAGGACGACGGTGATGCCGTGGCCTACGCCTTGTGGAAGCTGCAGGATCGTGGTCGCATGTTTGTGTCCCCGGGTGATGCTCTGTACGAAGGCATGATCATCGGTATTCACAGCCGCGACAACGACCTGGTGGTTAACCCCATCAAGGAAAAGAAACTGACCAACGTGCGTGCTTCCGGCAAGGACGAGCACATTGATCTGGTTCCACCTATTCGTCTGACTCTTGAATACGCCGTGGACTTCCTGGATGACGACGAGCTGGTTGAAGTGACTCCCAAGTCCATTCGCCTGCGCAAGCGTTACCTGAAAGAACACGAGCGCCGTCGCAGCCAACGCGAAAGTTAATTTTTCGGGTTTAGCGATACGAGAAAACGCCTGCTTGATGCAGGCGTTTTTTTTGTCTTACTATGGTTGGCGTCAGCCGGATTTAGAACGCGGTATTAAAAAGCTGGGGTGTATGCATAAGCACCCCAGCTTGATTTTTAAATTCAAGAAAGGGTGTGGGATAAATAAAATTGATTAAGTGGCTTATTGAGTCTGATGAGTTGCTTTAATTTCTGCTTAATACCTGCCTGATACAAACTGGCTGGACACATTACCAAGCTCGCTTTGCAAAGTCTCAGTTGTAGCTGGGCATCTTCTTGTTTTTGAAAAGATTTTTTCATTGCAAGAGCCGGTGCGCAGTTTCCCCCATTAAGGAGAATACTGATGGTGCAGCATATTGTGATTGTAGGTGGTGGTATTGGCGGTACGATGACCGCCAATCATTTAGTGACCAAGCTATACCCGGAAATTCGCTCTGGTAAAGTCCGCATTACCATGCTGTCCAACTCTCCCTGGCATTATTACAAGCCCGCTTTTATGTACGTGGCGTTTGATGCTTTTTTCAGGGACGAGTTGCGACGTCCGCAAATTTCACTTTTGCGCCCCGAAATTGATTTTCAGCTAGAGGAAGTCAGTGGTTTTGACTTCAAGGCCAGCCGCCTGCATTGCGCCAGTGGCAAGAAGATTGATTACGACTACCTGGTGCTGTCTACGGGCTGCGTGCCCTCTCCGGAAAAAATTGAAGGTTTGAAAGAGGGCGGTGACCACTTCTATCAGCATGCTCCTGCGCGTCAACTGGCTGACCGCCTGAGCAAGTTGGAAAAAGGCCGCGTATTGGTAACGGTCACCTTCCCCAAAACTCATAACGTTCCTCACCAGTGCGGTATTGCACCGGTAGAAACAACCTTGATGCTGGACGAGTACCTGCGTCGTCGTGGTGTACGCGACAAGGTGGAGATTGCTTATACCTATCCCACGACCTCCCAGCTTTTGCGTAATTGTCTGTTCATGCAGAATGAGGTTTGTCAGGTCTTGCCGCCCATTTTTGAGGATCGGGACATCAAGCATCAACGCGGTTTCACCCTGAGCCGTGTAGACTCTGAACGCAAGATTGCCTATTCCGAAGAAGGCGCAGAAGAGCCGTTCGACCTCCTGATGGCGACTCCTCCCATTACGGCGGTGCCTGCTGTGCGTGACTCGGGGATTTCTCAAGCCGCCGACAACGAAGGCTGGGTCCCCACTGATCACCAAACCATGAAGGTGCTGGGGCTGGACAATGTATACGTGCTGGGTGACACGGTGGACCTGCCCATCAGTAAAGCGGGCGGCTCCTGCCATAACCAATCGCCCGTGGTGGTCAACAACCTGGCCTCAGAGTTGCGATTTGGGCGCACCAGCGACGAATACGATGGCCGTGTGGTGGCGGTAGCCCAAATGGGTCTGGAGGGCGGTATGCCCCTCTGGTACGACTACAAGGAGGATGTGCATCCTACGCCGCCCACCAAACTGGGTGGACTGCTGCGCAAGGGTTTTAACCGGGGTATTTACTGGGCCGTGGCCCGTGGCTTGGTCTAATTCAGGAGAGACAGATGAATTCGGTATCGGATAAATCCTTGAATCCCGGTGATGCGGGCGCTGCTCAGAAGTCCTCTTCCGCCCTGGAAAGCCTGCTTGGAGAGGATCCGGGCATCAAGGGCCTGGATGAACTGATCGGCAAGATCGAACCTTTGCTGGCCGGTGGTCGTTTGAATCGGGTGGTGGATGCGGTGTCCCTGCTGGCCGATCTGGTCGATATGAGCGACGACTATATGCTTGAAAAGCTCATGAAGGGCTTTGAGGAGGGTGTAGGGGCTGCCTGGTCGGTTGGAAACGCCGCACGTATGGCTGCGGACCAGGTGAGAGCTACGGAGACCACCCCGACCCTGATGGGGCTTATACGCCTGGCTAAGGAGCCGGAAGTGCGACGTGGCCTGACGTTCTTTCTGATGATGGCCGGTGTGATGGGGCGTCAGATGCGTTATCAAAACCTGGACCATATGGGGGATTGATACGGTAGCTGTATCGCTAAAGAAAAAAGGGCGGCTTGTGAAAGCGGCCCTTTTTTCTTGTTCAGCACCTCAGCGTTCAGTGATTCAAAAATGCCATTTGGCGCTTTTCCACGATACGGAAAATGCCCACCAGAATGAAGGACACGCACAGGTAAATCAGTGCAGCAATCCCGTAGGAGGTAAAGGTTTGGTAGGTGGCCGCATTGGCATCGCGCGCGATCTTGAGCAGGTCAGGAACGGTAGCGGTAAAAGCCAGCGAGGTGGCATGCAGCATCAGCACCACTTCATTGCTGTAAGCAGGCAGCACACGACGCAGGGCTTGCGGCAGAATCACGCGGCGGTACAAGGTCCAGCCGGACATGCCATACGCACGGGCCGACTCGACTTCACCGGGAGGCATGGAGCGGATGGCTCCGGCAAAAATCTCGGTGGTGTAGCCAACAGTGTTCAAGGTCAGTGCCAGAATCATGCAATTGAAGCCGCTCATGAAGAAGGCTTCCAATGCAGGCACGGATTTGACGATGGCCAGCTTGTACATGGCGGTGTAGATCAAAAGGATCTGCACGTACAAGGGAGTGCCACGGAAAAAGTAGGTGAAGGCACCAATAGGGCGCGATAGCCAGGCCTTGCCCGAGACACGGCCAATGGCCATGAAAATCGACAGGAAAAAGCCGATGGCAACCGAGATCACCAGCAGCCAAAGTGTCATGGCCAGACCCGAGAGCTGACCATTGCTTTGGTACAGATAGGCGCGCCAGAATTCGTTCAGAACATCCATTAGAACTGTGCTCCTTTCACGCCAATGTTGTAGCGTCGCTCCAGGTAGCCCAGTCCAATATTGCTGACGGCGGTCAGGCCCAGATAGATCAGGGCAGTGATGCCCACAAAGAGGAAGGAGTTGAAGGTCGCGTTACCGGCATTTTGCGCAATCTTGACCACATCGCTCAGGCCGATCAGGGACACCAGCGCGGTGGATTTGAGCAGGATCTGCCAGTTATTGCCCAGTCCGGGCAGGGCGTAGCGCATCATCTGAGGAATCTGGATGCGATGCAGAACTTGCCAGGCGCTCCAGCCACAGGCTTTGCCCGCTTCCATCTGGCCCTTGGGGATGGCCATCAGGGCGCCGCGGAAGGTTTCGGCGAAGTAAGCACCATAAATAAAGCCCAGCGTGACCACACCGGCTCCGAAGGGATCGATCTCGATCATGTCCCATTCCAGCCAGTCAGTCAGTTCGTTCAACCAGATTTGCAAGCTGAAAAAGAACAACATCAAAAGCACCAGATCCGGGACGCCCCGGATCAAGGTGGTGTACAAACCGCCCACCCATCGCAGCAGCGAGGTGCGGGACAGTTTCATCAGGGCAGCGACCAGACCCAGCACCAGGGAAACCAGCAGCGAGAGCACGGCCAGTTTGATGGTTTCCCAGGTGCCGACCAGCAACTGCGGCCCATAACCGTAAAGCAACATGGTTCAGGTATCCAGGTCAGGGCGCGATGCGAATGTTTTCTTTTTGGAAGTATTTGTCGGCAAAGGTCTGCATGGTGCCATCGGCCTTCATTTCACGCAGAACTTCATCAACAGTTTTCTTGAGTTTCTTGTTGCCCTTGCGAATACCCATGGCGATAGGTTCGTTCAGGATGGGGCTGTCGTCCACGGTGCTGCCGGTCAGCTCAAAGTCGGCACCGGCAGGCTTGGTTAAAAAGCCTTCAACGGCGTTCTGGGCTTCCTGGAAGGTGGCGTCCACGCGGCCACCGGCCAGGTCATTGAAGGCGTCGGTGTAGCTGGGGTAAGCCACGATGGTGACACCGTTGTTGGCCCAGTTCTGGCGCGCATAGGTTTCCATGGTGGTGCCTTGCTGCACACCGACACGCTTGCCTTTCAGGGATTCGGCGGTGGGCTCCAGACCGCTGCCTTTGCGGGCGGCCAGGCGAACCGGCACGATATACATGGGCTCGCTAAAGTCGATCACCTTGGCGCGTGCCTCGGTGGCGGTCATGGTGGAGTTGGCCAGATCGAATTTGCGGGCTTGCAGGCCGGGGATCAAGCTGTCAAAGGACTGATCGATCCACACGCACTTGGCTTGCAGGCGCTTACAGATTTCGTTGCCGATGTCGATGTCAAAGCCTTGCAGCTCGCCACTGGGGTCCAGAAACTCGAAGGGGGGATAACCCGCTTCAGTGGCAAAACGGATTTCGGACGGCCCGGCTGCATGGGCAGCAGCGGGCACCAAGGCACTGCAAAAAGCCACCATCAGGAGGCGGGCAAGCATTTTGTTCATGTGGAGGACTCCGGCAAATATCGACTAGCTTGTGGCATTCAATACAAATTCGGCCCTGCTGATGGAGGGCCGAAGAAAGACTGCAAATTTAACCCGTACGCCTTACTGGGGCAATGCGGGTTCCGCCCTAGGCAGTACGCAGCACTGGTTGATGTAGCCCATGACCTCGTCCAGATCGTCGGTCAGGACCAGCAAATTCAGGTCTTTCGGACCAATCAGGCCCATCTCCATCAATTGGTCACCAATCCATTCGATCAGGCCGGACCAAAAGGAAGTGCCGATCAGTACAATGGGTGCGGGTGGGACTTTGCCTGTTTGAACCAGGGTCATGACTTCAAACAGCTCGTCCAGGGTACCGAAACCGCCAGGCAGGGCAATGTAGGCCCAGCTGTGCATGAAAAAGGTGGCCTTGCGCGAGTAGAAGTACTCGAACTGCAGACTTTGTGTCTGGTAAGGGTTGTTGGTGGTTTCGTGAGGCAAGCGTATATTCAGGCCAATACTTTGCCCGCCTGCTTCGTACGCGCCTTTATTGGCGGCTTCCATCAGGCCAGGGCCACCGCCAGCAATCAGGGTGACGCCCGCTTCGGCCAGACGACGGCCCAGTTCCTGGGCCAGTTCGTAGTAAGGATGACCGGGTTTGATGCGTGCGCTGCCGAAAACACTAACGCCAGCACCCATTTCTTTTAATGTATCGACCGCAGTTTGCAGCTCCTTCATGATGGTAGGAATCTGCTCAGAGGCCGGTAAACGGACGATTTTATTGTTAGACATGAAAAAAACCTTGTTGCTCGTTGATGGTTCCAGCTATCTGTACCGAGCGTACCATGCGATGCCCGATCTGCGAAACGCGCAAGGCCAGCCCACAGGCGCCTTGTACGGGGTCATCAATATGCTGCGCCGTCTGCTACAGGATTATCAAGCGGACTATATGGTATGCGTATTTGATGCCAAAGGCCGCACATTCCGGGACGATCTGTACGATCAATACAAGGCTAACCGGCCCTCCATGCCCGAAGATATGGCGGTGCAAATAGAGCCTATTCATAAAGCGGTACGCGCCATGGGCTGGCATCTGATTTGTCAGCCTGGCGTAGAGGCCGACGATATCATCGGCACGCTTTCCCGTCTGGCGGCAGAAAATGGCATCGAGACCGTGGTGTCTACCGGGGACAAGGACCTGGCCCAGCTGGTCAATGAGCATGTGCAGCTGGTCAACACCATGAGTAACGAGAAGCTGGATGTAGAAGGCGTTACCAGCAAGTATGGGGTACGCCCAGATCAGATTATCGATTATTTGATGTTGATTGGCGACACCTCGGACAATATTCCCGGCGTTCCCAAGGTGGGGCCCAAGACGGCTGCCAAGTGGTTGGGCGAATATGGCAGTCTGGATGAACTGTTGCAGCATGCCGACAAAATCAAGGGGGTGGCCGGCCAGAATCTGCGCGACTTCAGCTCCAACTTTGAAATGACGCGCAAACTGGTCACCGTCAAACTTGATTGCGAAGTGCCTGGGTTTACGGGGGATTTCGAGGCGCTGGAGCCAGAGCCCCGCGACAACGCCGTGTTGCAGGATATCTACGAGACCTTCGGTTTCCGCAGCTGGTTGCGTGAATTGACGGATGATCCCAAACGCGTTCCCGCCCAGGATGCCCGTGTCGAGGCTGAAACACCTGCTGCGCCTGCCGAGCTGGATTACCAGACCGTCACGACGAAAGAACAACTACAGACCCTGCTAAGCCTGCTGGAAAAAGCCGAGCTGGTGGCCTTGGATACTGAAACCACCTCCCTGGACCCCTTGATAGCGCGTCTGGTGGGCCTGTCGGTGTCGGTCAAGGCGGGGCAGGCTTTTTATGTGCCGGTGGCTCATCGTGGCTCGCTGGATGTAGAACAGCTGGATAAAGACTATGTCTTGGAAACGCTGCGCCCCTGGTTGGAAAGCGCAGAGGCGGCCAAGGTCCTGCATAACGCCAAATACGATACCCATGTCCTGCTGAATGAAAAAGTCAGCCTGCGCGGTATTCGCGAGGACACCATGTTGCAGGCTTATGTTCTGCAATCGCACAAGCGTGTCAGCATGGAAGAGCTGGCCTTGCAATGGTTGGGTCTGAAAGGCGCCTCTTACGAGGATATTTGCGGCAAGGGGGCCAAGCAGATCAGCTTTGACGAGGTGGATATTCCTGTGGCCTCGCAATACGCTTGTGAAGACGCGGATTACACCTTGCGTCTGCATCAGTGCCTGCGCCCTCAAGTAGCCAGGGAAGAGGGGCTGGAGCGTATCTATTTGCTGGAAGTGCAGGCGTCAGACGTGCTGACCATTGTGGAGCGCAATGGCGTCAAGATTGATGTGCCTACTCTGGCGCGCCAAAGCCACGAGCTGGGCCAGAAAATGCTGGAACTGGAAAACAAGGCTTACGAACTGGCCGACCAACCTTTCAATATGAACTCCCCCAAGCAAGTGGGCGAGATTCTGTTCGGCAAGCTGGGTATTCCGGTGGTTCGTAAAACCGCCAGCGGTGCCCCCTCTACTGATGAGGATGTGCTGACCCGTTTGGCTCAGGATTACCCCTTGCCCCAGGTACTGCTGGAATATCGTGGCCTGGCCAAGCTCAAGTCCACCTATACGGACAAACTGCCCAAAATGGTGAACCCGGACAGTGGCCGTGTGCATACCCGTTATGCACAGGCTGCCGTCATTACCGGACGTCTGGCTTCCTCCGATCCCAACTTGCAGAACATTCCTGTGCGTACCGCAGAAGGCCGCCGTGTTCGCGCCGCTTTCGTGTCTGAACTGGGCAAAGTGGTGTCGGCTGACTATTCCCAGATCGAATTGCGTGTCATGGCCCATGTATCGGGCGACGAGAATCTGCAGCAGGTGTTTGAGCAGGGTGGGGACGTGCACACGGCAACCGCTGCCGAGATCTTCGGTGTGGATGCCAAGGACGTCAGCTCGGACCAGCGTCGTGCGGCCAAGGCGATCAACTTTGGTCTGATCTACGGCATGGGCGAATTTGGTCTGGCCAGCAATCTGGGCATTACTCGTGATGCAGCCCGTGCCTATATTGATCGCTACTTCGCCCGCTATCCTGGCGTGGCCAGCTACATGACGCGCATCAAGGCGCAGGCGCATGAGCAGGGTTATGTGGAAACCGTGTTTGGTCGCCGTCTGTGGCTACCTGAATTGAAGGGCGCGAAAGGGCCACGCATGGCCGGTGCAGAGCGTGCCGCCATTAACGCGCCAATGCAGGGCACGTCGGCCGACCTGATCAAGATGGCCATGGTGGCTGTGCAGCGCTGGCTGGAAGAAAAAGGGCTGCGCACGCAGATGGTGATGCAGGTACATGACGAGCTGGTATTCGATGTACCCGAAGACGAGCTGGATGTTCTGCGTGAAAACCTGCCGGGCCTGATGTGCAATGTAGCCAAGCTGGATGTGCCGCTGGTGGCTGAAGTCGGCGTGGGTGATAACTGGGAACAGGCTCACTAAGGCTTCCTGGCAAGCTAAAGGAAAAGGCGACCTGATGGTCGCCTTTTTTTTAAGTAGCAGAGTGGCTTGTTTTCACCGCCTGGCTGCAGTCTGTTTATTCCTCGTTGGAGCGCACTCGGTTGGGCAGCAACTCGTCGTGCTTGGCCAGAATTGGATAGGCGGCGGCGCTGACCAGATAGGAGTTGATGGTACGCACGTCGCGCAAAATCTCCAGGTACAAGGAGCCCTGCTCGGCGGAGTCCAGCTGACCGGCCTTGATCTTGCGAATATGACGGTCTCCCGCCGCCACTTCCAGTTCGCGGAAGAAGTCTTTTTCAAAGGCCAGGAAGCGGGCGGTTTTTACATCTTCGGCCACAAACAGGGCTGCTGCCTGACGCTGGTTGCGAATCAGCCTGTCCATGACTTTGCCGATTTCGGCCTGTTCTTCCGATTGCAGTATCCAGCCTTGTTTACGCAGCTTGGCCGTGTGGCTGAGCAAGCCATTGACGCTGATCGTGGCGGCGTGCGAGATATTGGTGGAGAACGTCAGAATATCGTTCAGACGACGGGTATCCTTCTTGCTGAGGTTTTCCTGGTCCATACTGGCCAGATAAGTGGTGATCAGCGGCTCCAGACGGTTGACGGCATTGCTGATATAGCGCGCATGGTTAATGCTTTGGGCGCTATTGTTCAGCATGTTCTGGCGAGCCGTATCCAGGATTTCCTGCAGCATATCGGACAGACGTAACGCCTCACGCGCTGCATTGCCCAAGGCCACGGCAGGCACTTCCTGAGCGGACTGGTCCAGATACAAGGGCAGGCCGGGATCATCCGGGTCGGTGCGGCGGGGCAGATAACGGCTCAGCAGACGCGAATAGGGTTTGAGTAAAGGCAGGAACAAGGCTGCCACGGCCAGGTTGAAGAAGGTATGGAAGTTGGCCACAGCACGAGCTGGATCATTGGTGAACCAGCTCATCAAATCCGGAATCCAGGGCAGCAAAATCATGCCGACCAGACAACCAAACACACGTGTGCCCAAGTTGCCGATGGGCAGACGTTTGTTGGCTGGGTCCTTGGAGCCGCCAGCCCCTTCCAGAATCGGGTTGATGGCGGTACCCACATTGGCACCCAGCACCAATGCGTAGGTCAGTTGCGGGTCCATATGCTGGTGACTGGCCAGCGAGATGATCAGCACCACAATGGCCACACTGGAGTGCGCGGCCCATGTCAGCAGAGCGGCCAGCAGCATGCCCGTCATGGGACTGCCTGCCAGCGCTTCCAGAATGGTTTGCAGCAGGGGGGCGTCCTGAATGGGGGAGAACAAGCCCACCAGTTCATGCAGGGACAGCAGCAAGAGGCCCAGACCAATAAAGACGCGACCCAGGTCACGACGGCGTCCAGGCTCCTGCGAGCGGAACAGCCAGACGCCCAGAAGAATCAGGGCCGGGGCCAGCGCGGTCATTTTGAAGGACAGCAGTTGCACGATCAGCGTCGTGCCCACATTGGCGCCCAGCATGGCGGCCAGGGCTGGAACCAGGGCAACCATGCCAGTGGCGGCAAAGCTGGTAATCATCAGTCCGGTGGCGGTACTGCTTTGAATGGCGGCGGTAATGGCCGCACCCGCAAAAAAGGCGCGGCGGGGGCGGCCCAGGGCATGGCCCATCCAGACGCCCAGCTCAGCACCAAAGGCGCGTTGCACACCGCTTTGCACCATGTGGATACCCCACAGGAGCAAGGCGATATAACCCCCGAAATCGAGAAGTGCGAAGATTTCTTTCATTGCTAAATAATAGCCCAGCGCCTCTTACAAGCGTGAGCCTCAGGTATCAGTTAGACACATCTAGGTGTTGGAGGATTGCCGCGCTTGTCGGGCAGCCTGATCCAGCCCGTGTGCAAACTGCGTTTGTTCCTGATCGGAAAAGGCCGACAGAAACAGCTCCTGCACAGCGCTTTGGTAGATCTGCCACATCTGTTTGCGCAAGGCCCGGCCTTCATCCGTGATGCTGGCAAAGGCGGCCCGACCATCTTCCGAGGAACGACTGCGCTGGACCAGCCCCTGGGCTTCCAGCCGGTCGATCAGTCGCGTCAGGTTATAGCGTTCTATGACCAGTCGATCGGCCAGCTCATGCATGCGACGGGTCCCCTCCGGTCCGCTTTCCAGTCCCCACAACACGTCGTACCAGGCATAGGGTGGCAACTTTTCGGCAGCCAGTCTGCGTTCGATTTCTTTCAGGATGCTGCGGTGCGCGCGCACAAAGGAAAACCACAGATCCGTGTCGGAGCGACTCATCGTTCTTTCCCCCAGGAATTTATTTTTTAGTTGCAATTGCAATCGTATGGGTGAGGGTCTGTCCTGCCCTGCGTCTTGTTCAGGCCGTGAGGACGTCGCGTGGCGGATCCGGCCTATCCACCTGGAGATTGTTATGAATCACGCTTTGCAGATCGCAGATGAGGACCCGCAAGAGACGACTGAGTGGCTGGAACTGGTAGCGGATTTGTCGGACGACGACATCTGGGCCCTGGCCCGTGGTGGTCACGATCCTGACAAGGTCTACGCCGCTTATGCCCAAGCAGCACGTAACAGCCATGGCGGACCGACCGCAATTCTGGTGAAAACCGTGAAGGGTTTTGGTATGGGCGAGGCCGGTGAAGGCCAGAACATCAATCACCAGCTCAAGCAAATGAGCGCGGATGCCGTGCGTGCTTTCCGGGATCGTTTCCTGCTACCTGTTTCGGACGAGCAACTGGAAGCCTTGCCTTATCTGCGCCCCGAGCCAGGCAGCCCGGAAGCGGTTTACTTGCAGCAACGTCGTGCTGCTCTGGGCGGTTTTGTGCCATCGCGCAGAACTTCCGTTCCGGCCTTGGCTGTTCCCGCACTGGACAGTTTTGCCGCACAGTTGAAGGGTACGGGCGAGCGTGGTCTGTCCACGACCATGGCCTTTGTGCGTATTTTGAGCACCTTGTTGAAAGACCCGGTGCTGGGCAAATTGATTGTGCCCATCGTGCCGGATGAATCGCGCACCTTCGGGATGGAAGGTCTGTTCCGCCAGATTGGTATCCACTCTTATTTAGGGCAGTTGTACACGCCACAGGATGCTGGCCAGTTGAGCTATTACAAAGAAGCCAAGGACGGGCAGATCTTGCAGGAAGGCCTGAATGAGTCCGGGGCAATCTCCTCCTGGATTGCAGCAGGCACGGCCTACAGCAATCACGGTGTGCCCACGATTCCGCTCTTTTGACCCCACCTTCTCCTATGAGCTGGCCGTGATCATGCAGGATGGTGTTCGTCGCATGTATCAGGATCAGGAGGACGTGTTCTATTACATTACCGTGCTCAATGAAAACTACCCGCATCCCGAGATGCCGGAAGGGGTGGAGCAGGGCATTATCAAAGGGCTGTATCTCTTGCAGGCGGGACCGCAGCAAAAAGCCAAGGCCCCGCGTGTGCAGTTGATGGGCAGTGGCTCTATCTTGATGGAGGTGCTGGCTGCCGCACAGTTGCTGCAAGAGGACTTTGGTGTGGCCAGCGATGTGTGGAATGCGCCCAGCCTGAACCAACTGCGTCGTGATGGCCTGGATACGGAGCGCTGGAACACCTTGCACCCGGAAAGCGAGCCGCGTATCCCTTATGTGCAGTCTTGCCTGGAAGGGCATGCAGGCCCGATTGTGGTTGCCACGGATTTGAAGTGGACCGGCACTTTATCGTGGTCTCGGCCTTGAAGGCCTTGGCCGACGAAGGTTCGGTGCCACGCTCGTTGGTTAGCGATGCTTTGCAGCGCTATCAAATCAATCCGGAAAAGACCAATCCCATGAAGCCTTGAGTCTTGCCAGTCCGGTCGTCTTTTTGGGCAAATGGCGACCGGCGGCGGGACACCAGCCAGCAAAGGGTGTGATGGCTTGATGTCTCCCCCGGTCAGGTCAGCTCTTTGCTGGCTGGTCCCTTTTCATGGCGGCGAGTCCGCCATTTTTCTCCATCAAATCTTCATCATTCTGTGCCACAGTGCGGCATGGATTATTCAATTTCTCTGGCCCGCCTGGCGGGCCTTGCTATCTCTGGGGGCGTGGGCAGCCAGGCTTATGCTCAAGCGCAGCCACATGAATTGGCGCGTGCAGATGGCAGCACCATTCATTATTATGTCCAGCCTGCCATCGCCCCTCAAGAAGGTGTGCATGAGCTGCTTCTGATTGTGCAAGGCTCGGATTGCAATAGCGTGGCGCACAAGAAAGTTGTTTGGGAAACCCTGGCCAAGGCTCGTCCACAAGCCCAGGTGCTGGCGGTGGAAAAATATGCGCTGACGGCCGCGCTGCCTGATAGCGACGATCCCGAGCGTAGCGACTGCCCGACAGACTATATTCAGCGCGACCAGCCCCAACAGCGTGTGGCTGATCTGGAGGCGGTTTTAAAACAGCTGCAAAGTCAGACCCGCTATGACAAGCTTTTTGCCTTGGGTGGCAGCGAGGGAGCGGTGATTGTTCATTTGCTGGCGGCCCAGACTTCGCATCTGGATGCGGCCATCAGTTTTAATGGCGGCGGGCGCTGGTTCCAGGATGATGTGCTCTATAGCGCCTCGATCCAAGAGATGCCGGCTGCCGACAAGCAAGCCATGCTTGATGGCTTGGGCGAATTTTTGAGGCAGGCCAGGGCCGGCTTGGATACTCGGATGAGCGGACATGGACGCGATTGGTGGCAGCAGATGCTGAATCTGGATCAGGCCGAGGTGCTGCGACGGATTGCTATCCCCACTCTGGTGATTCAGTCCGGGCGCGATACCTCGGTCTCGCCGCAAGCCGCTGCCCAGATGGTGGCACTGGTGGATAACCCGCATGTGGTGTGGCGCAGCTATTCCGATCTGGACCACGTCATGACGCAGGCCGATGGCAGCTCGGCCATGCCCCAGGTCGTGGGCGACATTGCCCAGTGGTTGAGCCAACTCAACACTGACACCCCTTAAGTCTTTTGTATGGTCGATGACGTGATGATTTGCCGTCATTGCCCTTTTTATATTGGAGTAGTGAATGAGCAAGATAGTCTTGCGCGCTGCAGTGCCTGATGACGCCCGCGAATGCCTGCGTATCCGGGGACTGACTCGTGAAAATGCTTTTTCTGAAGAGGATCTGGCCGCCTTGGGAGTTACCGCCGAAAGCTGGGCCGCAGGTATTGAGGATGGTAGTTGCCCCGGCTATGTGGCCCTGGTCGATGAGCAGATGGCTGGCTATTGCTTCGGTGATAGCGAGAG
This sequence comes from Alcaligenes sp. NLF5-7, assembly GCF_024266725.1. Taxonomy (NCBI): domain Bacteria; kingdom Pseudomonadati; phylum Pseudomonadota; class Betaproteobacteria; order Burkholderiales; family Alcaligenaceae; genus Alcaligenes; species Alcaligenes sp. NLF5-7. The sequence goes on along the minus strand of NZ_CP100755.1, from coordinate 327,958 downwards.
CGGCGAGATCATGGTGCTGGCGCTGTTGCCCGACTATGAAAGCCTGGGTCTGGGCCGTCGTTTGCTGACACAGATGATGCAGGACTTGCAGGGGCGTGGTTTTACGCGCCTGTTCCTGGCTTGTAATAGTGATCCTCAGGTGCGCTCCTATGGTTTCTATCGTCATTTAGGCTGGACCGAAAGCGGCCAGCGTGATGAGTTCGGTGACGATATTTTGGAATATCACTTTGCTGATTAGGTTTGGATCTGTGTGTGGCCCTTTGTCCGGCAGCCGATACGCTAAGTTTGCGCCAAGGTATAAAAAACGCCCCAAAAGCCTGTGTGCTTTTGGGGCGTTTTATTTGGCTGTGCCGTTCAGGCCGCCTGGGATCTTAGACTGATTGAGCGCTTTGCAAAGCCTGAATACGTGCAGCGATAGGAGGGTGGGAGGCGAAGATCGCACTGATCGAACGACCACCCGAAATACCGGAGGCTTCAAAGTTCTTGGGCAGTTCGCCAGGAGCCATGCCGCCCAGACGGGCCAGCGCGTGAATCATGGGCTGACGCGAACCCAGCAACTGAGCGGAACCGGCATCAGCACGGTATTCACGCTGACGCGAGAACCAGGCCACGATGATGGAGGCCAGCACGCCAAAAATCAGCTCAAACACAAAGACCGAGGCGTAGTAACCCATGCCCACGTCGCGATCATTGCGCAGTAGCACGCGGTCAACAAAGTAGCCGGCCAGACGGGCCAGAAAGATCACAAAGGTGTTCACCACGCCTTGGATCAGGGTCAGGGTGACCATGTCGCCATTGGCAATGTGGGCAACTTCGTGGCCGAGCACCGCCATGACTTCTTCTTCGGTCATGCCGCGCAGCAAGCCGGTGGACACGGCGACCAGAGCATCATTCTTGAAAGCGCCGGTGGCAAAGGCATTGGGCTCGCCTTCGTAAATGGCCACTTCGGGGCGGCCAATACCGGCACGGTCGGCCAGTTGGTGCACGGTATCGACCAGCCAGGCCTCTTCGGCATTGGCGGGGGCATTCGGGTCAATGACACGGGCGTTCACGCTTTGCTTGGCCATCCATTTGCTCATCAGCAAGGAGATAATGGCGCCGGTAAAACCGACCAAAGCCGAGAAGATCAGCAATTGAGTCAGGTCCAGACCTTGCGCGTTCAGGTAACGTCCCACACCCAAAATATTCATGGAGGCGCTGAGCACCAGCATGACGGCCAGGTTGGTGATTAAGAAAAGGACAATTCGTTTCATGAATGCGGATTCCGGTGTAACAGAAAAAATCGTGATCGTGAGAACACGATCTGCGCGAATTTTAGCCTTGATTCCAGGCGTTAAAATAAAATATTCAGCTTTTAGTCAGCTTCCGGGCAAGATAGTTTCTTGCGCCGAGGTTCTTGCTGTTGCGTAAGTGGTCTGGATATGGGGTTACCGGTCCACTTTTACAAGGTGGGGAGTATAGTAGTGGCTTTCCCTTATTACTGAACCTGGTTTGATCACATGCAGTCATTATGGATGCTGGTAGCCTGCGCCATGTTTGCCATTATGGGGGCCTGTGTCAAAGTGTCCGCCGATGCCGGGGCGTCGATGGCGCAAATTGTTTTGTTCCGGGGTGTGCCCTCGGTTCTTCTTCTGGTGTTCTGGGCTAAAAGCCGTGGTTTGAGGCTGGCTCCTCAAAGCTGGAAACTGCATATCCGGCGTAATGTCTCCGGGGTCAGTTCCATGTGGCTGGGCTTTCTGGCTCTGGCTAATCTGCCCTTGTCCACCGCGGTCAGCCTGAACTACACCGCTCCCTTGTTTATTGCTTTCTGGATGCTTGCCTGGGGGGGCACCCAGCGTGACCCTGTGCGTCTGATTGCCGTGTTGTTGGGCTTCATGGGCGTGATCGGTGTCCTGCGCCCCAGCATTACGCCAGACCAATGGTGGGCCGCCATGCTGGGCCTGTGTGCCGGCGCCTTGAGCGCGGTGGCCATGATGCAGGTACGCGCTCTGGGGCGCTCTGGCGAGCCGGAATGGCGCACCGTGCTGCTGTTCTCCTGTTTTGTCGTCTGTTCCAGCCTGGTTGGACTTTTGTGGGAAGGCTGGCGCGAGCTGAGCTGGCGCGCGTGGTTGGCCTTGCTGGGCGTGGGCCTGTCCGGTTTGTTCGGGCAATTGACCATGACGCGTGCTTTTGGCTTGGGTTCGGCCTTGTTGACCGCAGCCTTGCAATACACCACCATTATTTTCGCCGCCCTGATTGGCATTGCTTTCTGGGGGGATGTGCCTGACTGGTTAGCCTGGGCAGGTATGGCATTGATTATTGGGTCTGGTCTGTTGTCGGCCTGGCGTACCTACAGCGAGGATCGTATCTTGCGAGGTCAGGCCGCGACAGCGGAGCAGGCTCCCGTCAAGGAGGCAGAACGTGTTTGAATTTCTGATTAGCGCAGAGCAAGTCCAGGCCAATCTGAATAATTCGGAGTGGCTGATTCTGGATGTACGCCATGATTTGGCCGACCACCAGGCAGGGCGACGCGCTTACGAACAGGGGCATATTCCGGGTGCCGTGTTTCTGGATCACGAGCTGGATCTGGCGGCACCCAAGACGGGTCTGAATGGCCGTCATCCTTTGCCCAGCCGTCAGGAGCTGACGCAGCTTTTGCAGAAAAACGGCTTGCGTGATGGTATGCAGGTCGTGGTCTACGACGCCCAAGGTTCTTTATTCGCCAGCCATATGTGGTGGATGCTGCGCTGGTTGGGGCATCCTCAAGTCGCCATTCTGGATGGGGGCTGGCAGGCCTGGCAGCAGTTGGGCGGAGCCGAAGAAAGCGGCCCGGCCAAGCCTGTACCAGCAGCTGCTAAATTGAGTGTGCCTGAGCAGGCTGCCATGCCTACTGTGCAGACCGAGCAGGTACTGAAAAACCTGTCCAAACCTATCTTTACCGTATTGGACGCACGTGCTGCCGAGCGATATCGCGGTGACGTGGAACCGATGGACCCGGTCGCAGGTCATATCCCCGATGCGCTTAACCGGTCGCATCTGAATAATCTGGGTGAACAGGGGCGTTTCAAACCGGCCGATCAGCTGCGCCAGGAGTTTCAGGACTTGCTGGGAGCGATTTCGGCAGAGATGGTTGTGCACCAGTGTGGTTCCGGTATTACAGCTTGTCACAATCTTTTTGCCATGGAGTTGGCCGGTTTGTCTGGCTCCAGCATTTATCCCGGCTCCTGGAGTGAATGGGTCAGTGACGCCAGCCGACCTGTTGCGCGCAGCTAGTTCAACGCCCTGAGTTTCTGGTGCTGAGAAAGCCGCTCCGGAGCGGCTTTTTTGCTGTGGAGCGGTCCCAAAGTAGAAAGTACTCCTTGGGAAGGGCAGCAAGCCGCCGCCTCCCGTACAATGCCACTTCCAATTGGGTCTCAGCCAGTCCTGACGGCCCTCATTGATCAGGAATAGTTATGGTTAAATCTCGCGATGATAATCAAAGCGCCCAGGCGCCAGCCCAGCAGGATTTCGAGTCCGCTCTGGCACAACTGGAAGCGCTGGTCGCTCGCATGGAAAGCGGGGCATTGCCGCTGGAGCAGGCTTTGCAGGCTTACGAGCAGGGCGTGGAGTTAGCCCAATTGTGTCAGCGCAAGCTGGACCTTGCACAAGAACAAGTCAGCGTATTGCAAGGCAATCTGCTGCGCCCCTTGTCCGGGGATGAAGCTGTTGGAGATAGTTAAGATGAGTTCTACCAGTTTTTCTGATTGGCTGCAGGCGCGGGTTGAGCAGACTGAGACCGTACTGGAACAATTGCTGCCCCCTGTCAGCCAGGAACCTGCTCGTTTGCACGAAGCCATGCGCTACTCCGTGCTGGGTGGTGGCAAGCGCGTGCGCGCTGCCTTGGTGTATGCCGCCGGTGAGGCTGCCTTGCAAGGCAAGCCCATGGCCGCTGCCCAATTGAAAGCCCTGGAGCTGGCAGCGGCAGCGGTGGAATTGATCCACGCCTACTCGCTGGTTCACGATGATTTGCCGTGCATGGACGACGACAAATTGCGTCGTGGTCGCCCGACCACCCATGTTCAGTTTGATGAAGCCTGCGCCATGCTGGCTGGCGATGCCTTGCAACCCTTGGCCTTTGAGTTATTGGCACAAATGCCGATTGCCCCTGCGCTGATTGTGCAAGCCATTACCCAGTTGGCGCAGGCCGCCGGCAGTGCCGGTATGGCCGGTGGTCAGGCTATTGATTGCGCCAGCGTGGGCATTGCCCTGGACCGTGATCAGTTGCAAGAGATGCACAGCATGAAAACCGGCGCCATGTTGCAAGCCAGCGTTTTGCTGGGTGGTATTGTGGCGGGTGCTTCCTCTACCGTGCGTAATGGTTTGGAAGAGTACGCCCAGGCTGTGGGTCTGGCCTTCCAGGTCGTGGACGATATTCTGGATGTGACGGCTGATACCGCCACGCTGGGCAAGACGGCTGGCAAAGACGCCGCCGATAACAAGCCCACCTATGTCTCCATCCTGGGTATGGACGGATCGCGCGAGTTGCTCGGTGCTCTGAATGAGCAGGCCCAGTTGGCCTTGCGTCCTTTGGGACCTGCTGCGGCACGTCTGACACAACTGGCTGATTACATCGTGGGTCGCAATCATTAAGCGACGCGGGCCTGTGCTACTTTGGCACAGGCCGCGAAGCGTTTTACAATAGCCGATTGGCGATTGTTTTTAGACAGTCGTTTCACTTATTTGCCCGGATAGACGTCTTTAGTATGACAACCGTTTCCCTAGAGCAGATCCAGTCTCCCGCCGACTTGCGCCAGCTTGATCAACGTGATCTTCCCGAGCTGGCACGACAACTGCGCGAGTTTGTTCTGCAATCCGTATCCAAAACCGGTGGGCATTTGTCGTCCAATCTGGGCACGGTTGAATTGACCACTGCCTTGCACTATGTGTTCGAGACTCCCCACGACCGTATCGTGTGGGATGTGGGTCACCAGTCCTATCCGCACAAGATTCTGACAGGCCGCCGCGATCAGATGAGTGGTTTGCGTCAGCAAGATGGCATCTCCGGTTTTCCCAAGCGCTCCGAGTCCGAGTACGACGACTTTGGTACGGCGCATTCCTCAACCTCGATTTCCGCGGTACTGGGGATGGCCGTGGCCTCGCGCAATGCCGGGATCGAGCGTCAGCACATTGCCGTGATCGGTGATGGCGCGATGACGGCCGGTATGGCGTTTGAAGCCCTGAACAATGCTGGTGTAACGCCCGATGTAAATGTGCTGGTGGTGTTGAACGACAACGACATGTCGATCTCGCCGCCGGTGGGCGCCTTGAATCATTATCTGGCCCGCCTGATGTCGGGCCGGTTCTACGCCGCTGCCAAGAATGTAGGCCGTACTGTCTTGCAGCATGTCCCGCCTGTGCTGGAACTGGCGCGCAAGTTTGAAGGCCACGCCAAGGGGATTCTGTCTCCGGCCACGCTGTTTGAAGAGCTGGGTTTTAACTACGTGGGCCCGATTGATGGTCACGATCTGGATGCGCTGGTCTCTACCTTGAGCAATCTGCGTGATCTGGGTGGTTTGCAGTTCCTGCATGTGGTGACCCGTAAAGGGCAGGGCTACAAGCTGGCTGAAGCCGATCCGGTGCTCTACCACGGTCCAGGCAAATTCGATCCTTCTGTGGGTTTGGTCACGCCTACGACCAAGCCGCGCCCTACCTTTACACAGATTTTCGGTCAGTGGTTGTGCGATATGGCCAGGCAGGATCAACGTCTGTACGGTATTACTCCCGCCATGCGTGAAGGCAGTGGCATGGTGGAGTTCGAGCAACAATTCCCCCGTCGTTATTTTGATGTGGGCATTGCCGAACAGCACGCCGTGACCTTTGCCGGTGGCTTGGCCTGTGAAGGGCAGAAGCCGGTTGTGGCGATTTACTCTACCTTTTTGCAGCGCGGCTACGATCAACTGATTCATGATGTAGCCCTGCAGAATCTGGATGTCACTTTTGCGCTGGATCGCGCCGGTATTGTGGGCGCAGACGGGGCAACGCATGCCGGTAATTACGACATCGCCTTTCTGCGCTGCATTCCGAACATGGTGGTGGCCACGCCGTCGGACGAAAACGAAACCCGCTTGTTGCTGACCTGTTGCTATCAGCACCCAGGGCCCAGCTCGGTGCGCTATCCGCGCGGAGCGGGTATCGGTGCTGAAGTGGATCAGGAGCTCCATACCGTGCCGCTGGGCAAGGCCAATCTGCGCCGTCAGGGCAAGAATCTGGCCATTCTGGCTTTTGGTCCCGTGTTGCACGAGGCGCTGAAAGCAGCCGAGGTTCTGGATGCCACCGCGGTAGACATGCGTTTTGTAAAACCTATGGACGAAGCCTTGCTGCAAGAGCTGGCACAAGGCCATCAGGCATTTGTTACCGTGGAAGAGGGCTGTTTGATGGGGGGCGCAGGCAGTGCGGTGCTGGAGTTTGTCAGTCGTGAAGCGCTGGTGATGCCGGTATTGCAACTGGGCTACCCCGACGAATTCATCGACCACGGCGATCAGAAGAAAATTGCTCAGGATCTGGGTCTGGATGCCGCCGGCATCGAGCGCTCCATTCGTGCACGTTTCTCAAGTTTGCTTGAGGCGTGAGGCAATTTCTGCACAGTTTAGGGTTTAAATACCCCAATATGCGCGTTCTTATTAAGGTTATCGAACCTCGTGTGCGATAAGCGTAAGATAATAATTCATTATTGTTTTTATTTACGGTTGCGGCTCTGTCGTAGCTGAACCTGATGGATATGAATACAGTGTCGGAATCGCCTTTGGCCATGCCAGATGTGCAAAGCAGCACGGATACACGCCGTGTTGCGATTCAGCGCGTGGGTGTGCGCGGGGTGCGGCATCCGATGATGCTGGACCTGCAGGGGCAGGCCGTGCCCACCGTGGCGCAATGGGAGTTGACGGTGGCCTTGCCGCCCGAAGAAAAAGGCACCCATATGTCGCGCTTTGTCGCTTTGCTGGAAGAGTACCGCCGTCAAGCCATGACGCCCGCCGGTTTTGTGCAGATGGCCCAGGCCATGTTGCCTTTGCTCAATGCCGGACGTGGCGACATGACAGCCACCTTCCCCGTTTTCCTGGAAAAAGTGGCGCCCGTATCCGGTGTGGCCAGCCTGATGGATTACACCGTCAGCTGGACAGCACGTGTCGGTGTGGATGCCCAGCCCGAATTTGAGTTGTCCGTACTGGTTCCGGTTACCAGCCTGTGCCCGTGCTCCAAGGCCATTTCGGAGTACGGTGCGCATAATCAGCGCTCGCACGTTACCGTGCAGGCCGTGTTTGCGGATCCGGCTACGCTGGACTTGCCTACGCTGATCAAATCGGTTGAAGAGCAGGCGTCCTGTCAGCTGTGGGGCTTGCTCAAGCGCACTGACGAAAAGTACGTTACCGAATACGCGTACGACAATCCCAAATTCGTCGAAGATCTGGTGCGTGATGTAGCCGTCAGCGTGCGCAGCTTGCCCGGAGTGTTGCGTTATAGCATCGAAGCCGAGAATTTTGAGTCGATTCATAATCACTCTGCCTACGCAAGCGTGCAGGGCTAAGGCTTTCGGCTTGTCAGTCAGCCTTTCTTGGTGCTAGTATCTATGGTTTCTTGCTCGACCCGGATTGAATGGGCGGGCTGTCGCGCTTGGTGCCTGACTGGTTTTACAGCGGGTAGTAGGCGATATCCACAAGGAGTTGTTCCATGCGTCACTACGAAGTAGTGTTCATTGTGCATCCCGATCAAAGCGAGCAAGTGCCCGCCATGATCGAGCGCTATTCGGCGATTGTTACTTCCGAAGGCGGTGCTATTCATCGTCTGGAAGACTGGGGCCGCCGTCAACTGGCTTACCCAATCCAGAAACTGGTCAAGGCTCACTACGTGTGCCTGAACATCGAATGCGGTCAGTCCACCCTGGACGAGCTGGAGCATTCCTTCCGCTACAACGACGCTATCTTGCGTTACCTCATCGCTGGCACGAAGAAAGCCCCTGAAGGCGCTTCGGTCATGATGAAGTCCGTCGAACGCGAAGAAGCACGTAAAGCAAGTACTGAAGCCAGCGCTCCTGCAGCCGCTGAAGCCGAAGCTCAAGCTGAAGAGTAATAGCTCCGACTACGTGAACCAGTTCTCTCTTGCCGGTCAGCTTGTCGACATCAAGCCCTTGCGTTATACGCCGGCTGGTGTCCCAGCTCTGGAATTGGTCCTGGAACACGAATCTTCCGTAATGGAAGCCGGTCACTCCCGGCAAATCGCTTTGACGATGCAGGTAGTGGCTTTGGGAAATAATGCATTGGGTCTGGCAGACACTCCTTTGGGAGCCCGTTTGCAGCTACAAGGTTTTATTGCCCCAGCCCGTAAAGGTTCGACGCGTCTGGTGCTGCATGTACAGCAATATCAGCGTCACTTTCCGGGACAAGGCTCTGTTACGGTTTGACTGGTCTGGCTCGATCGTCGCGAAGTGTTCAACACCTCGCTTCACACTGAATTCTTCCGGGTATAGCCCGGTTACTAACGAGGCACAAAATGGCTTTCCGTAGAGGCAAAGACAAAAAACGCAAATTTGCACAACAGAACCCACTGTTCAAGCGCCGCAAATTCTGCCGCTTCACCGTCGCTGGCGTTGAAGAAATTGATTACAAAGATCTGGACACCCTGCGTGATTTCATCCAGGAAAATGGCAAGATCATCCCTGCACGTTTGACGGGCACCAAAGCTCACTACCAGCGTCAGCTGGACACCGCTGTCAAGCGCGCTCGTTTCCTGGCGCTGTTGCCGTACACCGACAACCACAAATAATCCAGAGGAACCTTAGTCATGCAAGTTATTTTGCTCGAAAAAGTCGCCAACCTGGGTAATCTGGGTGACGTTGTGCGCGTACGTGATGGTTACGCCCGTAATTTCCTGCTGCCACGCAAAGTTGCTCGCCGTGCTACGGCTGCCGCTCTGCAAGAGTTCGAAGCACGCCGTGCCGAACTGGAAAAGCTGCAAGCTGAAAAGCTGGCCGCTGCTCAGGCTCAGAACGAAAAGTTGAACGGCCAAGCTTTCACCCTGGTTCAAAAAGCCGGCGTGGACGGTCGTTTGTTTGGTTCCGTGACCACCATGGACATCGCCAATGCATTGCAAAATGCCGGCTTTGCCGACCTGGTCAAGACTCAGGTTCGTCTGCCAGACGGTCACCTGAAAGCCATTGGCGAGTACCCCGTTCAGGTTGTTCTGCACCCTGACGTGATCGCTGAAATCAACGTTGTGGTTCAAGGCGACGTAGCCTAAGACTAGCGCGTTGACGCATGGTACATTCTTTCATGGAGTGTATCTGCCAAGCTCAAAAAAGCCGGTGCAAGCCGGCTTTTTTGTTTTCTCTTCATTCTGTTTGAAGAGAGCCAGCACGCCTGCGGCGTGACTGTATTGCCGCATTCGGTCCTGTCAGCCCAGCACGCTGTTGAGCCTGACTGTTCTGACCCCAGATACACATACTGTTCAAGCCCGCACAACACATTCTGTTGGCTGCGGCGTCGATTTTTTTCCTTGATTTGAAGGTATATGCATGGAAAGCAAGTCAGCCAAATCCGATTCAACGCTGGATTACCTCAGGGTCCCGCCTCATTCCATTGAGGCGGAGCAGTCGGTGCTCGGTGGCTTGTTGCTCGATAATGCCGCGTTTGACCGGGTGGCCGATATTGTCACCGACGAGGATTTTTATCGGTTTGATCACAAGCTGATCTGGCAACACATTACCCGCTTGATTGGTCTGGCCCGTCCTGCTGACGTCGTCACGGTCTTTGAGTCCCTGTCGGTTGCAGGCAAGCAGGAAGAGGTGGGTGGGCTGGCCTATTTGAATGCGCTGGCTCACAACACGCCATCGGCTGCTAACATTCGTCGCTACGCCGAAATCGTGCGCGAGCGTTCCACTCTGCGCAAGCTGGTCACCGTGGCTGATGATATTTCCTCGGCCGCCTTCAATCCGCAGGGCAAGGAGGCCCGGCAGATTCTGGACGAGGCGGAAACCCGTGTGTTTCAGATTGCCCAGGAAGGGGCGCGTGGCTCGCAAGGCTTTCTGGAAATCCAGCCCCTGCTAAGCCAGGTGGTGGAACGTATTGACGAGCTGTATCACCGCGAAGGCGACTCGGAAGTAACCGGGGTCCCAACTGGCTTTATTGACCTGGACAAGATGACGTCAGGCTTGCAGCCAGGCGACCTGGTGATTGTGGCGGGTCGTCCTTCCATGGGTAAAACTTCGTTCTCCATGAATATTGGCGAGCACGTTGCGATTGCCCAGGGTTTGCCCGTTGCCGTGTTCTCCATGGAAATGGGCGCGGTACAGTTGGCCATGCGTATGGTCGGTTCGGTCGGTTTGCTGGACCAGCACCGTATGCGTACCGGCAAGCTGACAGCCGACGATTGGCCACGTCTGACACATGCCGTGCAGCAGGTGCAGGAGGCCCAGATTTACATTGATGAAACGCCCGGCCTGTCGTCCATGGAAGTGCGTGCACGGGCTCGACGTCTGGCACGACAGTGTGGCCAACTGGGCTTGATCATCATCGACTACTTGCAGCTGATGTCCTCAAGCGGTGGCGAGAACCGGGCAACGGAAATTTCTGAAATCAGTCGTTCCTTGAAAGGTCTGGCCAAAGAATTGAATTGTCCCTTGATTGCTTTGTCGCAGTTGAACCGAAGCCTGGAGCAACGGCCCAACAAGCGCCCAGTGATGAGTGACTTGCGCGAATCCGGCGCTATTGAGCAGGATGCTGACTTGATCTTGTTTATTTACCGTGACGAGGTCTACAACCCGGACTCGCCCGATAAAGGCACGGCTGAAATTATTATTGGTAAACAGCGTAACGGTCCTATTGGTTCGGTTCGCTTGACCTTCGCCGGAGCCAGCACGCGCTTTCTGGATTACATGCCCAATTAAAAAGCACAGTGGCTGCTTCAGTGCGCGGGCTTGTGAGGCCGTTTGCCAGATGTCAGGACAAAAAAGAGGCATACCTTGGTATGCCTCTTTTTTATTCATCGTTCAGCGTGTATGGGTAGTCAGGCGAGGAGGTTCGTCGTTCTCTTAGTTTTCACTCCGGGCCGCCAGCCGTTTCGCCAGCCATGCACACACCAGTAGCTGCCACTGGTGAAACAACATGATCGGCAAGATGATAGGCCCGACCATGGCACTGGGGAAAATGACATTGGCAATCGGGATGCCGCTGCTCAGGCTTTTATTGGAACCACACATCAGCAGGCTGACACGGTCCTCAAAAGAAAAGCCCAGCCAGCGCCCCAGGTTCCAGGCCAGCACTTGCGCCAAGGTCAGCAGAACGGCGTTGGACAGCACAATCAGTCCCAAGGCACTCAATGGGGTGGAGGACCACAGACCGCCCACCACCGCGCCTGAAAAAGCCGTATACACCACCAGCAGAATCGAGCCTTGATCCACGACTTTCAGTAGTTGCTGACGCTTCATGACCCAGGCCCCGATCACGGGACGCAGCATATGCCCGAAGACAAAGGGGAAAAATAGCTGCAGCATGATCTTGCCCACCGCCTCCAGCGACACGGTGGCCTGGGCGCTGGTGGCACCCGCCAGCATGATGCCGACCAGCAAGGGAGTGATGAACACGCCCAGCAAGGTGGAGGCCGAGGCGCTGCAAATCGACACCGGCACATTCCCTCTGGCCATTGCGGTCAGCGCCACGGCAGACTGCACGGTGCTGGGCAGGCAAGCCAGAAACAGTATTCCCAGGTACAGATTGTCGGTTAGCCAGGGACGCAGCACAGCCGCCACGCCGCTGCCCAGAATAGGGAAGAGCACAAAGGTGACGGACAGAATCAACAGGTGCAAACGCCAGTGGGACAGGCCGCCCCAGATAGCCTCACGAGACAGGCGGGCACCATGCAGAAAGAACAGCAGGGCAATCGCGATCTGCGTGATGTGTTGGAACAGAGGCACGCCCCAACCTTGGGCAGGCAGCAGACTGGCAAGTGCAACCGTGGCAAACAGCTTCAGCAAAAACGGGTCAATCGGTAAGCGCTTGATCATGCTTGATGCGCGCTCATGGAAAGAGCCATACGGTAGGCATAGCCCAGGGAGGAGGCATCAGCCTTGCCCTGTCCGGCAATGTCGTACGCGGTGCCGTGGTCGACACTGGTGCGGATAAAGGGCAGGCCCACTGTCACGTTCACGCCTTCGTCCAGACCCAGCAGCTTGATGGGAATCAGCCCTTGGTCATGGTACTGGGCCACCACAATATCGAACTCCCCTTGGCGAGCCCGCATGAAGATCGTGTCGCCGGGCCAGGGGCCGCTGGCCTGGATGCCTTCGGCGCAGGCTTGTTCAATGGCCGGTGTGATCTGCTCAATATCCTCAGAGCCGAATTTGCCACTCTCACCGGCATGGGGGTTCAAGCCTGCCACCGCCACACGGGGCTTGGCGATCCCGGCCTGGGTGCAGGCCAACTGTGCCAGCCGGATGGTTTGCAAGACGCGTTCTTTAGTAATCAGGGAGGGGACACGGGCCAGCGGTTCGTGAATGGTGACCAGAATGGAGCGCAAGTGTTCGTTAGCCAGCATCATGGCGTAGTGCTCGGTGTGGCTGCGCTCGGCCAGAATCTCGGTGTGGCCAGGGGCATCGATACCGCCTTTTTGCATGGCCAGCTTGTTCAGTGGGGCGGTGACGATGGCACGGATCAGACCGGCTTGGGCATCATCAATAGCGTGGCACAGGTATTCGTAGGCGCCGCGTCCGGCCTGAGCGTTAACTTCGCCATAGGGCAGATCGTCGGGCAGGGCTTGCCAGCGATTCAGGACGGCAATGAGCCCCTTGGGTGTGCAAACAGGCTGCTCCACCTCCTCGACGTGCCAGTCCTGGTCGGCGCCAATCAGTGTCAGGGCACGGCGCAGCGCACCCGCATCGCCATAGACTACGGCGGGGTGGGGCAGGCCTTCAACAATCAGGCGGGCAATAATTTCCGGGCCTATGCCAGCGGCATCGCCCATGGTAAGCCCGATGGGCTGTGCAGTACGTTTCATAACAGTCAATAAAAATCCCCCACGCTGCGTCTTTGCTGTGCTTGTTGGCCTTGATGCAGCCTGGCGGTAAAAAAAAACCGGGTCCTGGACCCGGTTTGAGTGAGTAGCGATTCGGTTTAGAGTGCGTCGCTGGCGTAGTCGGCCAGACGGGAGCGCTCACCACGTTGCAAGGTAATGTGGCCTGCATGCGGCCAGCCTTTGAATCGGTCTACTACGTAGGTCAGCCCCGAACTGCCCTCGGTCAGGTAGGGCGTGTCGATCTGGGCAATATTGCCCAAGCAGACAATTTTAGTTCCTGGACCGGCGCGCGTCACCAGTGTTTTCATCTGCTTGGGCGTCAGGTTCTGCGCCTCGTCGATGATCAGGAACTTGTTCATGAAGGTACGACCGCGCATGAAGCTCAGGGATTTGACCTTGATCTTGGAGCGCACCAGTTCCATGGTGGAGTTGCGCGGAGCCTCGGTGCCTTGTGGGTTGTTCAGGTTGCTGGAGGACTTGCCGGTGCCCAGGTGCAGGACTTCCAGGTTGTCTTCCAGCGCACCCATCCAGGGCTGCATTTTCTCTTCCTCGGTACCGGGCAGGAAGCCAATGTCATCTCCGACAGGCACGGTGGCACGGGTGATGATGATCTCGTTGTAGCGCTTGGTCTCCAGGGTTTGGGTCAACGCACTGGCCAGGGCCAGCAGCGTTTTACCCGTACCGGCATGGCCCAGCAGGGAGACGAAATCAAAATCCGGGTTCATCAACAGATTCAGGGCAAAGTTCTGTTCGCGGTTGCGAGCCGTAATGCCCCAGACGTTGTTCTTGCCGTGACTGTAGTCGCGCAAGGTGGCCAGTACGGCGGTATTGCCAGCGGTTTCGCGTACCTGGGCGTACAAGGGATCGTCGCCTTCGGTAAACACGAACTGGTTGACCATGAACTGGCTGCACAGCGGCCCGCTGATACGGTAGAAGGTGGTGCCACCCTGTTGCCAGGACTCCATGTTCTTGCCGTGCTTGGTCCAGAAATTGTCCGGCAAGGGCATGACACCGTCATACAGCAGGTCGGAGTCATCCAGAACGTGATCGTGGCGGTAGTCTTCGGCCAGCAGGCCCAGTGCCTTGGCCTTCAGACGCATATTGATGTCTTTGGACACCAGCACCACTTCGCGTTTGGGCATGCTCTGGGTCAGGGCATTGACCACGGCCAAAATGGCGTTGTCCGCCTTGCCCAGCGGCAGCTGGATAGGCAGGGTGGTATCCAGAGCGCTGGTCTGGAAGGTGACGGCGCCACGCGCTTCGGTATTGCCGATGCCATCCAGATTGATGGGCTTGTCCAGACCATGATCGCCCACCAGACCTTCCAGGGAGCGGCTGACCTGACGCGCATTGCGAGCCACTTCAGACAGGCCCTTTTTCTGGTGATCCAGTTCTTCCAGCACCATCATGGGCAGGAAGATGTCGTGCTCTTCAAACTTGAACAGCGAATTGGAGTCGTGCAGCAAGACGTTGGTATCCAGCACAAACAATTTGCGCTGGGTGGGGGCCAGACGGGTGCGTTTGCTGGCTGCGCCGGCGACAGGCTTGGGGGGCTGGGCAGGGATGGCGGCAGCGCTTTTGCTGGGAGCTGCTTTGGCCACACTGGCGGGCGCAGGCGCTGCTGCGGGGGCCGCGGGCGCCGTTTTGACGGGCGCAGGCTTTTTGGAGCGTGGCGTAGCAGCCGCTTTGCTGGTGGCGGCTTTGGGGCTGGCGGGGGGAGTGTCGGGTTCGTCTAGTGGTACGGGTGGATCGGCAAGGATGACACTGTCATCTTTTTCGCTAAGCAGGGTTCCCAGCTTGGTGGGCAACGTTGGTAGCGGCATATAACACGTACTCCTGGTTGTGTGCCGACCTGCAAGTCGGCACGGTAAGGTTTCAGGCGGCTTGCTGAACAGCCTGTAATACAGCTTGGACGTGGCCGGGCACTTTGATGCCACGCCATTCTTGAATCAACACACCTTGGGCGTCGATCAAAAAGGTGCTGCGCTCGATGCCACGTACCTGTTTACCGTACATGTTTTTCATTTTCATGACCCCAAACAGTTCGCACAAGCGCTCTTCGGTGTCGGCAAGCAAAGGGAAAGTCAGGGCTTGCTTGTCGATAAAACGTTCGTGCGAACTGAGTGAGTCGCGCGAAACGCCAATGATTTGTGCGCCTGCAGCCTGAAATTCGGGCAGGGCATCGCGGAAATTCTGGGACTCGGTGGTGCAGCCCGGCGTGTTGTCTTTGGGGTAAAAGTACAACACTGTCATTTTTCCTTTCAGGTCAGCGGCGCTGAACTCGCCCTGGGTGGAGGGCACGGAAAAGTCGGGGATGGGGGCACCAATTTGTAGGGCTGTCATGCTTTTTCCTGTATGAGTAAGGCGGCGACAACTTTGCGGCCTTCGGACATGAGGATATTGTAGGTTCTGGCGGCGGCCTGGGTATCCATGATTTCCACACCTATGCCCCACTGCAGCATTTCCTGCGTGACAGCCGGGTGCAGAAAGTGTTGGCGCTGGCCAGTCCCAATCAAGATCAATTCGGGGGCGTTGTCAGGGCGCGCCGGTGGGGCGTCGTCCAGAAAGGCCATGGGGTCTTGCTTGACCGATTCCAGTCCGGCAATCCGGCGCAGCAACGGGGCTGTCAGCTCGGTTGCGCTTTGAATGGCCAGGTCCTGCACAGGACCTTCAGGGCTAAAGAAGATGGAATGATCGTGGTTTTGAAAGTTGATTGCCACATAGTCCTCACCGTAAGCGGTGATGGCATTCATGGCTGGATTGTGTTCGCGTTGCAGTTGCACGATGAGTCTCTCCCGTTACAGGGTCGATGATAGCGCAAAGAGTCAGGGACGATGCGGCACCTGATCTGTTTGCAGTGATTCTCAGTAAGTCAATCATGGATTAAACTCTTTGATTTACTTCGCACCTTTTGGTTTGGGTCTTCGCTGTTTTCTTCTCAAGGAATGTCATGATTCGCTTTCCGCGCATCGAGCGTTTGCCGCCTTACGTGTTCAACATTACAGGCGAGCTGAAAATGGCCGCCCGCCGTCGTGGCGAGGACATTATCGACATGTCCATGGGGAACCCGGACGGCGCGACACCGGCGCACATCGTGGAAAAGCTGGTCGAGGCGGCCACCCGCCCGGACACTCATGGTTATTCTGTCTCCAAAGGCATTCCGCGTCTGCGCCGAGCCGTGACCAATTGGTACGAGCGCCGCTACAATGTGCACTTGGATCCTGATAGTGAAGCGATCGTTACCATCGGTTCCAAAGAAGGTCTGGCCCACTTGATGCTGGCAACCCTGGACAAGGGCGACACCGTTCTGGTGCCCAACCCCAGCTACCCGATTCATATATATGGTGCCGTCATTGCCGGCGCGAATATCCGTTCGGTGCCCATGGTCCCCGGCGTGGACTTTTTCGAGGAAATCGAAAAAGCCGTGCGGGAGTCCATTCCCAAGCCCAAAATGATGATTCTGGGTTTTCCCAGCAATCCGACGGCCCAGTGTGTGGAACTGTCCTTTTTTGAGCGTATTGTGGCGCTGGCACGCGAGCACAATATTCTGGTGGTACACGATCTGGCCTATGCCGACATTACCTTTGACGGCTACGTGGCCCCCTCCATCATGCAGGTGGAAGGTGCGCGCGATGTCGCAGTCGAGTTTTTTACCATGAGCAAAAGCTACAATATGGCCGGCTGGCGTATTGGCTTCATGGTGGGGAACGAGTCCTTGGTCAATGCCCTGGCACGTATCAAGAGCTATCACGACTACGGTACCTTCACACCGATTCAGGTGGCCGCCATTGCGGCGCTGGAAGGACCACAAGATTGTGTCAGCGAGGTGGTGGAGCAGTACCGCCGCCGTCGCGACGTATTGGCCAAGGGCCTGCATGAAGCAGGCTGGATGGTCGATGTCCCCAAGGCATCAATGTATATCTGGGCCAAGATTCCCGAGTTCTACAAGGACATCGGTTCGCTGGAGTTTGCCAAGCGCTTACTGAGCGATGCCAAAGTAGCCGTATCCCCCGGCATCGGCTTTGGTGAGTATGGCGACAACTATGTGCGCTTTGCGCTGATCGAAAACGAGCAACGTACCCGTCAGGCGGTACGCGGCATCAAAGAAATGTTCCGTAAGGACGGATTTGTTCAATGAGTCCTATCAAAGTAGGTTTGCTGGGTTTGGGTGTGGTTGGCAGCGGCACCTGGAACGTATTGAAACGCAATGCAGATGAAATCGCTCGCCGCGCCGGTCGCCGTATTGAGGTGGTCGCTATTGCTGTGCGTGACCTGGAAAAGGCACGCGCGCTGGTGGGGGACGAGGTCACCCTGACCACAGACGGCATGGATGTGGTGCGCAACCCCGAGATCGATATTGTGGTCGAGCTGGTGGGTGGCGACACCCTGGCACGCGAGTGGGTCATGGAAGCCATTGCCCAGGGCAAGCACGTGGTCACCGCCAACAAGGCGCTGCTGGCCAAGCATGGCAACAAGATTTTTGCCGCTGCTCACGAGCGTAGCGTCATGGTGGCCTTCGAAGCCGCTGTGGCCGGTGGTATTCCTATCATCAAGGCAATTCGCGAAGGCCTGACGGCCAACCGTATTCAGTGGCTGGCCGGCATTATCAACGGCACCACCAACTACATCCTGTCCGAAATGCGCAACCGTGGTGTCAGCTTTGCTGAAGCCCTGGCCGATGCCCAGCGTCTGGGTTACGCCGAAGCCGATCCTACTTTCGACATTGAAGGTGTGGATGCTGCGCACAAGCTGAGCCTGCTAGCCTCCCTGGCCTTTGGTATCCCCGTGCAATTTAGCAAGGCTCACGTGGAAGGCATTACCAGCCTGGCACTGGAAGACCTGCAACACGCACAACGCCTGGGCTACAACATCAAGCTGCTGGGTATTACCCGCGCCCGTGAAGAAGGTATCGAACTGCGCGTACACCCCACACTGGTTCCACTGCAAAGCATGCTGGCCAATGTCCAAGGTGCCATGAACGCGGTGCTGGTGCATGGCGATGCCGTGGGCCAAACCGTTTACTACGGTGCCGGTGCCGGCGCCTTGCCAACCGCCTCGGCGGTGGTGGCGGACCTGGTGGATGTGACCCGTCTGCAAACGGCAGAACCGGAACATCGCGTGCCTTACCTGGCCTTCCAGCACAACGCCATGTCCGATACGCCCATCCTGCCTATGGATGAAGTGGTGTCCTCGTACTACCTGCGTTTGCGTGTGGATGACCGTCCTGGTGTTCTGGCTGATGTGGCTCGCATTCTGGCGCAAGCCTCGATCTCGATCGGTTCCATGTTCCAGGAGCCAGCCGGTGAACAGGCTGACATCATCTTCCTGACGCATGAAGCGCGTGAAGGTGCCATCAATGGCGCGATCAGCCAGATTCAGAATCTGCCTTTTGTTCAGTCTGCCGTGACCCGTCTGCGCGTGGAGAACCTGTAATGAATTACATCTCTACTCGTGGCGGCATGAAGGCCCAGCCATTTTCGGACATCTTGCTGGAAGGCCTGGCTCCGGATGGCGGTTTGGCCATGCCAGAGAGCTACCCTCAAGTCAGTGCAGAAACGCTGGAGTCCTGGCGCGCCCTGAGCTACCCCGAACTGGCCGCCAAAGTGCTGGGCCTGTTCGTCACCGATATTCCGGCTGATGAACTGTCCGCCTTGACGGCACGTGCTTATGCCCCCGGCGTGTTCGACAGCGAGCAGGTGGTACCGGTCAAGGAACTGGAACCCGGTTTCTCCTTGCTGGGCTTGTCCCAAGGCCCAACCCTGGCTTTTAAAGACATGGCCATGCAGTTCCTGGGCCAGGTTTTCGAATACGTGCTGACACAGCGCAACAGCACTTTGAACATTGTGGGTGCCACGTCCGGCGACACGGGTTCGGCGGCTGAATACGCCTTGCGCGGCAAGCGTGGCGTCAGCGTGTTCATGCTCTCGCCTTACGGTCGCATGAGTGCTTTCCAACGCGCTCAGATGTACTCCTTGCAAGACGAAAACATCCACAACCTGTCGGTGAAAGGTGTGTTCGATGATTGCCAGGACATCGTCAAGGCCTTGGCGGGTGATCTGGAGTTCAAGTCCAAATGGCATTTGGGCGCCGTGAACTCCATTAACTGGGCCCGCATTTCGGCTCAGGTGGTGTACTACTTCTGGGGCTGGCTGCGAAGCACCAGCCAGGCGGGTCAGAAAGTCTCTTTTGCCGTTCCTTCGGGTAACTTCGGCAATATTCTGTCGGGCCACATTGCTCGTCAGATGGGGCTGCCTATCGCCAAGCTGGTTCTGGCCACCAACGAAAACAACGTGCTGGAAGAGTTCTTCCGCACCGGTATTTATCGTCCCCGTGGTTCCGAGCAAACTTACGCCACGTCCAGCCCATCCATGGACATTTCCCGTGCCTCCAACTTCGAGCGCTTTGTGTTTGATTTGCTGGGCCGTGATGGCAGCAAGGTCAAGGCATTGTGGGAGCAGTTGGCCAAAGAAGGCCAATTCGACCTGAGCGAGCATCTGCCACGCTTCCAGGAAGAATTCGGTTTTGTGGCCGGCGCCAGCTCGCACCAGGATCGTCTGAACACCATTGCTCAGGTGAACAAGCAGTACCAGACTCTGATCGACCCGCACACGGCAGACGCCGTCAAGGTGGCTCAGAACTTCCGCGAAGAAGGCATCCCCATGCTGGTGCTGGAAACCGCGCTGCCTGCCAAGTTCTCCGAGACAATCGAAGAAGCGATTGGTCAGCCCGCTCCGGTGCCTGCGCACCTGGCCGGTCTGGCAGACTTGCCACAGAAAGTGGTGGTGATGGATTCGGATGTAGCTCAAGTACGTCGCTACATCGAGGAACACGCCCCAACCTGATGCCCGCTACCTGCGCTAGCTCCGGGCTGGCGCAGCCATAGCGGCCAGGTAGTAGTTTCAAACCCCGATTTTGATATTCCTGCTGGCCTGACTGATGTTCAGTTTGCTATGCAGGAAAGCAGAAATCGGGGTTTTTGCGTTTTTGGCCGGTTTTGCCGCAAGACTGGTCGGGCTGCGGTTTTGCAGCCAACTGAACTTTTTCTATCAGGCCTTCATCAAAAACACACGATATGCGGGCATGATGTCTATGGCCTTTGGTATAGGCAGATAGGCGGCTCGTCTATCGAACATAGAGAAAGGATAGAAAAATCATGAGTAAAACGACTCACGTTAAATTACGCCCGCTGGAGCGCGAAGACTTGCGCTTTGTGCATTTGCTGGACAATAACGCCAGCGTGATGCGCTACTGGTTCGAGGAACCTTACGAAACCTATGGCGAGCTGGCGGCTCTGTACGATGAGCATATTCACGATCAGCGTGAACGTCGTTTCGTTGTGGAGTGGGAAGGGCAGCCGTCCGGCGTGGTGGAACTGGTGGAAATTGATTATGTACACCGCCGGGCAGAGTTCCAGATCATTATTGCGCCGGAGTTCCAGGGCAAGGGCATTGCCTCGCGGGCGACCAAGCTGGCTATCGAGTACGGCTTTGGAGTGCTGAACCTGTACAAGATCGTGCTGATTGTGGACAAGGAAAACCACAAGGCCATTCACATTTATCAGAAGTTTGGTTTTCAGGTGGAAGGCGAGCTCAAGCACGAGTTCTTCATTAACGGCCAATATCGGGATGTGGTGCGCATGTGCCTGTTTCAATCGGAGTTTCTGGCCGCTCATAAGCCTGCGCAAACTTTGCTGACACCGTCGGCGCAGTAGTGCTCAGTCGTGGCCCTTACAGATGCGCGGCTTTCAGACCGCTGCGCACAGCGCCTTCCAGCACACCGGGGTAGCCGGTATCGGTCCAGTCGCCTGCCAGACGAATAGCTGGCCAAGGTGTCGCTACCGAAGGGCGACGCAGACCGGGCACAGCCGCAAACGTAGCCCGTTTTTCGATAATCAGCTCGCTGGCCCGTATGGCAGGCATGGCTTTCAGGTGCCGGGTCTGGCTGCGTACCTGCTCGATGATCGCGGCAATGGCTTGCTCGCGGTCCAGCGCTTGCAGGCGCACAGCATCGCTGATGACGATCCCCACCAGCGTTTCACCGCTGCCCGGTTTCAGGGCGCTGTGATCAAACAGCCATTGGCCACCACTGCCGCTTTTATCGTCCAGCATCAACATGGAATGGGGCAGATTCCAGGCCTGTTCCAATTCCAGATACAGGGTGGCAATAGGGATGTAGCTGAAGGCTTCCAGATCGGCCAGCAGTTGTTCGCTGGCCGGGCTGCTGGGTAGGCTATGCAGCAGGCGCGCAGCCTGGACGGGAGGGCAGGCCACAATGGCTGCATCAAACTGCAGGCCGTCAATTTGTACACCTGACTCTGTCAGTTCCAGTCTTTGTACTCTGTGGCCCAGCTGTAGCTGAATGTCACGCAGGGCGGGCTCGCACCAGAGCTGGCTTAAATCCATCAAGGGAATCAAGGTTTGGCTGGCTTGCCGGGGACCGCCCAGGCTGTCGCGCAAGACATGGGCAAAGAGTTGGGCGCAGGCTTGCTCAATGGGCGTGTTCATGGCCGCCACGCAGAGCGGCTGCCAGAACAAACGGATGACCTGGCTGTCTTGCTGATGCTGCTCCAGGAGCTGCAAAACCGTCAGACCATCCGGGGTGCGCCATTGCTGTTTCATCAGCCAGCGGCAAAAACGTGCCAGCTTGATTTTCTGCGACCAGCTCAGGCCCTGGGCGCCTAGCAGGCCAGTCAATAAATGGAAGGGGGCAGGCAAGGGGCGATTGCGCAGGCGAAAGCGCCCATCGGCCGAGATCACGTCCAGATCCTTGCGTTCCAGACGGGATGCTTCGTCCAGTCCGATTTCCCCCATCAAACCCAGAATGACGGAGTAGGCGCCCAGCATGATGTGCTGGCCATTATCGGTATCACGCCCCAGATTGGGGCTGTGGATGCGGCGGGCACGCCCGCCTATATGGCGCGAGGCTTCAAAGACACTGACCTGATGGCCTTGCGTCTTCAGCCGCCAGGCGGCAGCACAGCCCGCCCAGCCCGCCCCGATAACCGCGACTTTCATCGGCCCAGTTTGCGTTGCAAGCTGCGGCCGCCCGATACCCAGGTTTTCCAGGCCAACCAGAATTTGCGAATGGGTGTCAGCGAAATGCGCTGTTCCAGTACATGCCAGCGATCATTGGCAATTTCTACCAGCAGGGCATGGTAGATGGCGGCCATCAACAGGCCTGGGCGTTGTGCCCGGCGATCCACAGCGGGCAGGGCGCGCATGGCCTGTCGGTACAAGTCCTGGGCGCGTTCGGTTTGAAAGGCCATCAGGGCCTCGAAGCGCTCCGAATGCTGTTGATCCAGGATCTCGTGAGGTGACACACCAAACTTGTCCAGATCTTCCTGGGGCAGGTAGATGCGGCCACGACGAGCGTCATCGCCCACATCACGGATGATATTAGTCAACTGAAAAGCCAGGCCCAGTTTTTGGGCATAATCGCTGGTCTGTTCCTGGGTTTGGCCAAAAATACGCGCCGACAGCAGTCCCACCACGCTGGCGGCGTGCCAACAGTAGCGTTCCAGCTCGGTCCAGCTTTGGTAGCGAACCTGGTCCAGATCCATTTCCATGCCGTCAATCACGGCCAGCAGCTCGTCCTGAGGCAGATCGAACGCCTTGATATGCGGTGCCAGGGCCTGCATGACCGGGTGATGGGCACGGCCTTCGTACAGATCGGCCACTTGCGTGCGCCACCAGACCAGCTTCATGCGGGCAACCGATTCCTCGTGAACCTCGTCCACCACGTCGTCCACCTCGCGGCAAAACGCGTACAGCGCCGTGATGGCACGGCGGCGTTCAGGCGGCAGAAACAAAAAGGCGTAGTAAAAACTGGAGCCGCTCTGGGCTGCCTTGTTCTGACAATACTCGTCTGGGCTCATGGACGTTCAGGGTCGGTAAGGGGTACGGCTCAAGCCGCGGGTAATCAGGCGTAGCCAGTCCAGGCGGGACAGGGTGGGACGATGGCTGAAGACATCAAACTTTACCGCTTCCAGGCGTTCCAGAATACGCAGGCCGCCCAATACCATCATTTTCAGTTCCAGGCTGATGCGCCCGGACAGATAGCTGGACAGCAGCAGCCCGGCTTGCAGGCGTTGACGGGCATCGGTAACCAGCAACTGCATCATTTCCTGCCAGCGGGCATCGGCCTCGGGCTGACGCAGCAGCTGGGTACGGGCCTGGATGTAATCATCATCCAGATCATATTGGGCCAGCAGGTCTTGCGGGATATAGACACGGTTCTTGTGCCAGTCCAGTGCCACGTCCTGCCAGAAATTAACCAGTTGCAGTCCGGTACAGGTGGAGTCGGCCATCTCGACCAGCTCCGGGCTGTGGGCTTGATATAGATGCAGCATCAAACGGCCGACCGGGTTGGCCGAGCGGGTACAGTAATCCAGCACCTGGGCCATATCGCTATAGCGATGAGTGGTGACATCCTGGCGAAACGCAGACAGCAGGTCCAGAAAAGGCTTGAGCGGCAACTGGAAGTTGCTGATGCTGCTGGCCAGAGGGACAAAAATTTCACTGTGCGGGGTATCGGCCAGGACGGGCTGGTGATATTGCAGTTGTTCTATTCCGGCTTCGAACTGCGCCAGCAGTTCCAGGCGCTCGGCAGCGCTTAAATCGCCTTCATCAGCAATGTCGTCGGCGCTGCGGGCAAAACGATAAATATCGGTGACCGGTCGGCGTAGCCGACGAGGTAGCAGCACAGAGGCGACAGGGAAGTTTTCATAGTGCTCGATAGACATAGTCCGCCAGTATACGGCTTTCGTTTCCACTAGGGCTGGTTTAGACTTTCGTATTGCTTCGGGGAGAACCATGCCACGTCCTATCTCGGCCACCATTCATATTGCGTCACTGCGTCACAATCTCGATATGGTTATTCAGAGCCTGAATAACGCCACGGCTCCATCCGGCGTAAAACGGCCCCATATCTGGGCCGTCATGAAGGCCAATGCTTACGGTCATGACATCGAAAATGCGGTGCGGGCATTCAGTGCCGCCGAAGGCATGGCGATGCTGGACCTGAAAGAAGCCATACGTTGTCGGGCTGCCGGTTGGACCGGCCCCATCATGTTGCTGGAAGGTTTTTTCCAGCCTGAAGATCTGGATGTGCTGGCCGAGTTTGGCCTGACCACTGTCATTCATTGCCACGAGCAGCTCAAGATGCTGGAGCAGTGGAAGGGCGGGGTGGCCTTGAATGCCATGGTCAAGCTCAATAGCGGCATGAACCGTCTGGGTTTCAGCGTGGACGATTACCCCGCCGCCTTCGAGCGCGCTCAGCGTCTGCAAAAAGCGGGCAAGCTGGGAACCGTGGGGCGCATGACGCACTTTGCGCGCGCTGACGACAATATCGACGCCACGCTGGAGCAGATTCGCTGCTTTAACCGGATCACCGACGGCTTGCCGGGCCCGGTCAGTGTGTGTAATTCAGCGGCAACACTAAGCCCTGACCTGGGTGCATACATGCCCTCCGGTCCGGATCACTGGGTACGCCCCGGTATTTGTCTGTACGGCAGCTCTCCTTTTGCGGACATCAGCGCCGAGGACTTCGGCCTGCAGCCTGGTATGACTTTGGCCGCAGAGCTGATCAGCGTGCGCGGCGTCAAGCAGGGCGAGGGCATTGGCTACGGCCATACGTACATTGCCGAGCAGGCCATGCGTATTGGCGTGGTGGCTTGTGGCTATGCCGATGGTTACCCGCGTCACGCGGGAACCGGCACCCCGATTACCGTGAACGGTGTGCGCACTCGTTTGCTCGGTCGTGTGTCCATGGACATGCTGGCAGTCGACCTGACCCCGGTGCCCGCCGCCGGTGTAGGCAGTCAGGCGGTGTTGTTCGGTCAAGGCGGGCCCAGTGTGGATGAGGTTGCTGCGGCAGCCGGAACCCTGGGCTACGAATTGATTTGCGCGGTCGCCCCACGCGTGCCGCGCGTCATCCAGGATTAACACCAACAAGGCATAGCCATGAAAAATAAATGTGTACTCGTTACCGGCGCTACCAAAGGAATCGGCTGGGCAATCAGCCAAAGGCTGGCTGATGCCGGGGCCCACGTTGTGGGTCTGGCCCGCCACACCGAAAGCATTGATTTCCCCGGATATCTGTACTCCTGCGATTTGAGCAATGCAGGCGAAACCGAGGAAATGCTGCGCGTTATCCGCGAAAAATATCCCGTTGATGCGGTAGTGAACAACGTAGGTATGGTCGCGCCCGAACCGATTGGTCAGGTGGACCTGGGCAATCTTTATCAGGTGTTTGACCTGAATGTACGTGTGGCGGTGCAAGTGGCCCAGGCTTTCATCCCTTCGATGAAAGCGCGCAAGGAAGGCCGCATCGTCAATATTTGCAGTCGTGTTGTGCACGGCGGTTCCGATCGCACCAGCTATGCCGCGGCCAAAAGTGCCTTGCTGGGTTGTACCCGCACCTGGGCCTTGGAATTGGCTCCTTACGGCATTACCGTCAATGCGGTCTCTCCTGGTCCGATCGAAACCGAATTGTTCCGTGCCAATCATCCCGTCGGCAGCGAAGCCGAACAGCGCAGCCTGTCCTCCATTCCTTTGGGACGTTTTGGGCAGGCGGCCGAAGTGGCTGCTGCGGTTACCTTCTTGCTAAGCGATGAAGCTGCTTATATCACCGGCCAGAACCTGGGCGTGGATGGCGGTGGCAGCTTGGCCGGACGTTAAGGAATTTCTATGGCCACCAGTACTCGTGCGGCCCGCAAGGCCAAAGTTGTATTTGTTTGCACGGAGTGCGGGGCAGATACACCCAAGTGGGCGGGCAAATGCCCTGCCTGCGGGGCTTGGAACAGCTTGCAGGAAACGGTAGAGACACCGGCTGCGGCCAGTGCGCATCGTTTTGCTTCCCTGGCTGGCTCCAGCCCGGTCCAAAGTCTTTCAGATGTGCAGGCACGGGAACTGCCGCGTGTGCCCACAGGCATAGGCGAGTTCGATCGTGTCCTGGGCGGTGGCCTGGTGGAAGGCGGCGTGATCCTGATCGGGGGCGATCCCGGTGTCGGTAAATCCACGCTGCTGCTGCAAGCCATGGCAGCCTTGGCCCAGCAAACCAAAGTTCTGTATGTGACGGGCGAGGAATCCGCCGAGCAGGTCGCCTTGCGTGCTCGCCGTTTGGGCGTGCCTACCGAAGGTGTGGATCTGCTGGCTGAAATTCGACTGGAATCCATCAGCCAGGCCTTGCAGTCGCA
Organism: Alcaligenes sp. NLF5-7; assembly: GCF_024266725.1. NCBI lineage: Bacteria > Pseudomonadati > Pseudomonadota > Betaproteobacteria > Burkholderiales > Alcaligenaceae > Alcaligenes > Alcaligenes sp. NLF5-7. The sequence continues at coordinate 301,746 of NZ_CP100755.1, read as the reverse complement.
CCAGCCTAGCGTAGTGGTAATCGATTCGATTCAAACCCTGTATTCCGATCAGCTCAGTGCGGCCCCAGGCTCGGTATCGCAGGTGCGTGAATGTGCGGCGCAGCTCACCCGTCTGGCCAAGCAAAGCGGTACTTCCATGATTTTTATCGGTCACGTCACCAAAGACGGGACCTTGGCCGGTCCGCGTGTGCTGGAGCACATTGTGGATACGGTGCTGTATTTCGAGGGGGATACCCATTCCTCTTTCCGCATGGTGCGCGCATTCAAGAACCGCTTTGGCGCGGTAAATGAATTGGGCGTGTTTGCCATGACGGAAAAAGGCTTGAAAGGAGTCAGCAATCCTTCGGCCCTGTTCTTGTCCCAGCATTCCCAGTCAGTAGCCGGTTCCTGCGTCATGGCCACCCAGGAAGGCACACGGCCTTTGCTGGTGGAAATTCAGGCTTTGGTGGACTCGGCCCATGTACCCAATCCGCGTCGCCTGTCTGTGGGGCTGGAAAGCTCCCGTCTGGCCATGCTGCTGGCGGTGATGCATCGTCATGCTGGCGTGGTCACTTACGATCAGGACGTGTTCGTGAACGCTGTAGGGGGCGTCAAGATTACCGAGCCAGCCGCTGACTTGGCGGTGTTGCTGGCTATTTTGTCCTCCCTGAATAACCGCCCCTTGCCACGTGGCCTGGTCGTGTTTGGGGAAATCGGCCTGGCCGGTGAAATTCGTCCGGCCCCGCGTGGGCAGGAGCGTTTGCGCGAAGCGGCCAAGTTGGGCTTCAGCATTGCCTTGATTCCCAAGAGCAACGCCCCGCGTCAGGCGATCGAAGGCCTGGAAATCTGGGCGGTAGACCGGGTGGAAGACGCTGTCGACCGTCTGCGTAATCTGTAACCGCCATGATAAGTATTGAATTGATCCTGGCCTGCTTGCTGGGAGGCGCGCTTATTGGCTATACCGGCGGGGTCCTGGGGATCGGTGGCGGCTTGCTGGCTATTCCATTGCTGGGCCTGATTCTGGGTATGGACCAGCAAACCGCTCAAGGTACGGCCCTGATCATGGTGGTGCCTGCGGTGCTGCTGACCGTGCGCCAGTACCATCGTCGCAACCACATTGATTTTCGTCGGGCAGCATTGGGGGCGATCTCCTCCATCATCTTTACCTGGCTGGGCGCACGTCTGGCTCTGGGCATGGATGCGATCTTGCTGCGTCGCATTTACTCGGTATTTGTGATGGCCATTGCCCTGTATTATTTCGACCAGAGTCTGGGTTTTTCCCGGCGGCGTCGTCGCAGTGACAAGCCGCGTCCGGACCCGGAGTCGTTTGGCCAGCTGTGGTATATCGCGGTAGGCATGATGGCGGGCTTGGCCGGAGGCGTGTTTGGTGTGGGCGGTGCGGTGCTGGTGGTGCCGTTCCTGACCAGCCGTATGGGTTATAGCCAGACCGGTGCGCAAGGCTTGGCCCTGTCCATGATTATTCCCGGCACGTTGGTCGCCTTGGCGACGTACGCGTTTCATGGTCAGGCTACCTGGCAGGTCGGCATACCGATGGCGATAGGCAGCCTGCTGCTGGTGCCGTTTGGTGTGCGTCTGGCCTACCGTCTGCCTGAGAATCGCCTGAAGTTTATTTTTGCCTGCATGCTGGTATTGATCATGGCCCTGTTGCTGGTTCGTGCCTGAGGAGCTGCTGTGAGCACCCAATCCGAAACTGTCTATTCTTTGCCCGGCGGCGGTGCCTTGTTGGCACCGGAGCTGGCCAATCAGCTGGATCTGGAGCCTGAGGCCTTGCAGCGCTGGTTCGAGGCCACCTCGTATGGCGACCAGGCCAGCAAGGTGGGACAGGGTGGTCGTCAGGCCGCCTGGTTTGTGAACGGGCCCTTTGGTCAGGCGGTGCTGCGTCACTACCGCCGTGGTGGTCTGGTGGCTCGCTTCAATGAGTCTTCCTACTTGTGGCAAGGGGCATCCCGGACTCGCAGCTGGCGAGAATTTCAGGTGATGTCTTATTTGCACAACAAGGGCTTGGCCGTCCCCAAAGTGCTGGCGGGCGCATGGTGGCAGCAAGGTTTTTGGTACCATGCGGCTCTGATAAGCCAGCGGGTGCCCAATGTGCAGCCTTTGACTCTGTGCCTGGACCGTGCCTCCCCCGAAGCGGTGGCACACGAGATTGTCCGCATGCACCAATTCGAGGTTTGGCACGCTGACCTTAACGCCTACAATATTTTGCTGGATGCGAATGACAAAGTCTGGCTGATCGATTTTGACCGTGCACGACAGGGGCCCGTCAGCCCCGCCCAGGCGCTGGGTAATGTGCAACGCCTGAGACGATCTTTGCTCAAAGTGTGTGGGCCGCGTGGCGATCAGTGGTGGCAGCAGATGTTTTCTGCTTACCGTCACCAAACGCAGCGTTAATTACGACTACGGGCTTTAAAAAAGCTTTATCATCTCGCCTTTTGGGTTTTTCGCTTTCGATAGGAAGGGGACTCGTGATGTCTTTTGGGATGAACACACCACAGGTACTCGCCGGCCTGCTGGCCGCTGCTGCCATCATGCCTGTTGCACAGGCACAAAATCAGGTTGTTAACGTCTATAACTGGGCTGAATATACGGCCCCCGACACCTTGTCCGGCTTTCAGAAAGCCACGGGCATTACCGTGCGTTATGACGTTTACGACAATAACGACACTTTGCAAGCCAAGTTGTTGACGGGCAAGTCGGGGTACGACGTGGTGGTTCCCTCCACGCATTACGCAGCGCGTCAGATCGAAGGCGGTTTGTTCCAGAAGCTGGATAAAAGTCAGATTCCCAACTGGTCCCATCTGGATCCGGACATCATGGCGCTGCTCTCCGATGTGGACCCCGGCAATGAATACCTGATTCCCTGGGGCTACGGCACCAATGGCCTGGGCTACAACGTTACCAAAGTCAAAGAGATCATGGGCGAGCAGGTGGACCTGGGCAACTGGGACATGCTGTTCAAGCCTGAAAATGCCGAGAAGCTGAAAGGCTGTGGCATTTCCATTCTGGACGAAGCCGCCCAGGTGTTCCCGGCCGTGCTGCACTACATTGGCAAAGACCCCAACAGCAGCAATGAAGCCGATTACCGCGAAGCCCTGGACTTGCTCAAGCAAATCCGTCCTTACGTACGTCAGTTCAGCTCCTCGGGCTATATCGACGAGCTGGCTGCGGGCGATCTGTGCATGGTCTACGGTTTCTCCGGCGACGTGATGATCTCCGCTGATCGTGCGCGCCAGGCTAAAAAGCCGTACGCCATCGACTACTACATTCCGCAAGGCGGGGCTCCGGTCTGGTTTGACACCATGGCCATCCCCAAGAGCGCGAGCAATGTGAAAGAGGCCCACGCCTTCATCAACTACATTGAAACGCCGGAAGTCCATGCCGCCATTACCAACACCATGTTCTACCCGAACGCCAATAAAGATGCGCGCGAGTTCGTGGTCAAGGAAGTAGCTGACAACCCCATGATTTACCCTTCGCCCGAAGTCTCCAAGACTTTGTTCGTCATCAAACCACAGCCACTGAAGGTGCAGCGTCTGCAAACGCGCCTGTGGGCTGAACTCAAGTCTGGACGTTAAGGCATCATGCAAGATATCCGTACCGGAACCTCGCCCTGGATGGATGGCGAGGATGCTTTCGTGCGTGTGGACGAAGTCGTCAAGATTTTTGGCGATACGGTGGCCGTCCAGTCTGTAAGTCTGGACGTCGCCCGTCACGAAATTTTTGCGCTGCTGGGTAGTTCAGGCAGTGGCAAATCCACCTTGCTGCGTATGCTGGCAGGTTTCGAGGAGCCGACTTCCGGTCGGATTTATCTGGACAACGAGGATATTACCGACCTGCCGCCTTACCGGCGGCCGGTCAATATGATGTTCCAGTCCTACGCGCTGTTTCCGCACATGTCGGTTGAGGCCAATGTGGCTTTTGGCTTGAAGCAGGAAGGCGTGCCCCGCAACGAAATCCACGAACGCGTATTTGAAGCCCTGGATCTGGTGCAGATGGCGGGTTTTTCACGCCGCAAACCCAATCAGTTGTCAGGCGGGCAGCAACAGCGTGTCGCTTTGGCGCGTAGCCTGGTCAAGCGTCCCAAGCTGCTCTTGCTGGACGAACCCATGTCCGCATTGGACAAGCAGATTCGTCAGAAAACCCAGATTGAGCTGGTCAAGATTCTGGAGCGTGTGGGAGTGACCTGCATTATGGTGACTCACGACCAGGAAGAGGCCATGACCATGGCCAGCCGACTGGCGGTAATGTCCGATGGGCAGATCATCCAGTCCGGTACGCCTTACGATGTGTACTCCTTCCCGAACTCGCGCTTTGTGGCGGGCTTTATCGGTTCCACCAATTTGTTCACCGGCGTAGTGACGGTGGACGAACCGGACCACGTTCATATCGAGTGCGAGGAGTTAAACCGCCCCTTGTATGTCAGCCACGGGATCAGCGAACCGCTGGGCATGGACGTGTATGTGTCCATTCGTCCCGAGCAGATCAAGGTGAGTCGTGAGTTGCCTTCCGAGGACACCAACTGGGGCCACGGCATCGTGACTCATGTGTCCTGGATGGGTAGCTACACCCGCTACCAGATTCGTCTGGACGCCGGCATGTTGATCGAGGCGCAAATGCCTAGCGGCACCTTGGCCCAGCCAGATGCTCCCGGCGTGGACGAAGAGGTCTACGTGTCCTGGTCCGACGACAGCGCAACGGTACTGAGCACATGAAGAACCTGTCCTGGCGCAAACTGCTGCCCACCAGTCGCACGCTGGTGGTCGCACCCACATTCCTGTGGATGATCCTGTTTCTGCTGGTGCCATTTTTGCTCGTGCTCAAGATCAGTTTTGCCGATCTTGATTTCGGGGTGCCGCCGTATACGCCCTTGGCCCAGTTTGCCGAGGAAAGCATTTCCTTTGTACTGAACCTGCGCGGCTATATCCTGCTGTTCAGCGACAATCTGTATTTGGCCACCTACGTCAGCTCCTTGAAGATGGCTGCCGTCACCACGATCTTTTGTATCCTGATCGGCTACCCGGTGGCTTACTACATTGCGCGCTCTTCACCCGCCGTGCGTAGTCTGTTGTTGCTGGCGGTGATTCTGCCTTTCTGGACCTCCATGCTGCTGCGTGTCTACGCCTGGGTAGGCATCTTGCGTGGCGATGGCCTGCTCAATCAGGTCTTGCTGTGGATAGGCATTATTGATGCGCCGCTGGAAATCTACCGCACCGATCTGGCCGTCTATATCGGTTTGATCTATGCCTATCTGCCATTTTTCATCCTCCCTTTGTATGCGAATCTGGTAAAGCTGGATATGCGCTTGCTGGAAGCGGCTTACGATCTGGGCGCACGTCCCTGGTCGGCGTTCTGGAATATCACCTTGCCCATGTCCATGTCCGGCGTGATTGCCGGTGCCATGCTGGTGTTTATTCCGGCCGTAGGCGAGTACGTGATTCCGGAAATGCTGGGTGGGGCTGACACCTTGATGATGGGCCGTGTCATGTGGACCGAGTTCTTCAATAATGCGGACTGGCCGATGGCTGCTGCCGTCACTTGCGTGATGGTCCTGCTCTTGATCATTCCCTTGATTTTCTTCCAGTACAGCCAGATGCGACAGATAGAAGCGCAACGGGGAGGCCGCTCATGACCAAGCCTAATCCCTGGCTGCGTGCCATCGTCCTGACGCTGGGCTTTGGTTTTCTGTACATTCCTATCCTGTTCCTGATCGTCTTTTCATTTAATGAATCGGCCATCATGACGTCCTGGTCGGGTTTTTCCTTCCGCTGGTACGAATCCCTGTTTCAGGATAAAGCGCTGCTCAGTGCTGCCAAGCTGTCTTTCCTGATAGCCGTGCTGACCGCGACCATGGCCACCATTCTGGGCACCTGGGCCGCCTATGTGCTGGCCCGTATGGGACGCTTCAAGGGCTTTGCTCTGTATATCGGTCTGGTCAGTGCACCGCTGGTCATCCCGGAAGTGGTGCTGGGTATTTCCCTGCTGCTGATGTTTGTGGAGCTGAACTCCCTGTTTGGCTGGCCGGAACAGAACGGTATCTTCACTATCTGGATTGGTCACGTGGTGCTGTGCACCGCGTACGCGACCGTGATTCTGCAATCGCGTATGCGTGAGCTGGATCGCTCTCAGGAAGAAGCGGCGCTTGATTTGGGTGCCACCCCCTTGAGGGCGTTTTTCCAGGTGGTCCTGCCTTCGATCGTGCCTGCCTTGATGGCGGCCTGGTTGCTGGCCTTTACCTTGTCGCTGGACGATGTGGTGATTGCCTCCTTCCTGTCCGGTCCTGGCTTTACCACGTTACCGGTGGAAGTGTTTTCGCGCGTACGCTTGGGTCTCAAGCCCGAGATCAATGCGTTGGCAACCCTGCTGATTTTGGTGATTGGTATTTTTGTTGTAGTCGCCAGCCGCTTGCAGGTACGCCGCGAGCGTCGCGCCTGATTGATAAGGAGTATTGCCGTGTTCACGATGTATGGTTTGAAAAATTGCAGCACCTGCCAAAAGGCGATTGCCTGGTTTGAGCAAAACGGTCTGCCATTGAACTTTGTGGATTACCGCGAACATCCCTTGGAAGCGGCCCGCTTGCAACAATGGGCGCAGGAGCTGGGTGGCTGGCCCAAGCTGGTTAACCGCGCCTCCATGACCTGGCGTAATTTGCCTGCGGAACGTAAAGAGCCGCAGGACGATGCCCAATGGCTGGCCTTGATTGCTGAATTTCCGGCGCTGGTGCGCCGCCCCTTGCTGATTACGCCCGAGGGCGAGGTCAGTGTGGGTTTCAACGAAGGCAAATTTGCCGCTCGTTTTCTTAAATAAACCAAGGGGGGCCAAGCCCCCCCATTTTTATATCTGCCATGTACACACAGACCGAACTCAAACAACAGGTGGCTCAGGCCGCGGTTGATTACGTCCTTCCTTTCCTGACCCCGGATTCCATTCTGGGTGTGGGTACGGGTTCCACGGTTGATTTGTTTATTGATGCTCTGGCGGCGCACAAACATGCCTTCAAGGCTGCTGCTTCCAGCTCGGAGCGCTCGACCGCTCGCCTGCAAAGTCTGGGTATTGCAGTGCAAGACTTGAACACCATCGAACGTATGGACTGGTATGTGGATGGTGCCGACGAAATCGATGCGGCGTTGAACATGACCAAGGGCGGCGGTGGCGCTTTGACCCGCGAGAAAATCGTGGCTTCGGTCTCGGACAAGTTCCTGTGCATTGTGGACGATTCCAAACTGGTGGATCGCCTGGGGGCGTTCCCCTTGCCGGTGGAAGTCATCCCCATGGCCAAGAATGCCGTGGCTCGTCAATTGCGTGCCTTGGGCGGTAATCCCGTCGAGCGTACGGGCTTTGTCACCGATAACGGTGGCCTGATTCTGGACGTGTCCGGTTTGTCGATTGCAGACCCGGCTGCTCTGGAAGCCCAGATCAACAATATGCCCGGTGTGGTGTGCTGTGGTCTGTTCGCGATTGCCCCAGCCAGCGTGGCCTTGATTGCCGGTCAACAGGGTGTGCGTACCCTGCCTGGCGACGGTTTCTGAATTTTAATGTCTCTGTCATAATCGGTGCTTAATCTATGCACGGATTAAGCGCTGGCGCGAGCCATTTTGCTGTTACAGAAGGCCACTATGAACGAACATACCAATAAGCAGTTTCACTCCGATCTGGAGGCCACCCGTTCGCTGTTCTTGCAGATGGGCGGTATTGTTGAATCTATGGTTCGCAGTGCGACCGAAGCCCTGCAAACCGGGGATATGTCGCTGGTTGACCAGGTTCGCGAGCGTGAAAAAGAAATCAACCGCCTGGAAGTGGAAATTGACGAGCGCATCACCAACCTGATCGCCCGTAATCAACCCACCGCCATTGACTTGCGCATGTTGCTGTCCATCTCCAAAATGCTGACCGATATGGAACGCTGCGGGGACGAGGCCGAGCGCATCGCCAAGATGGCTCGTCGTCTGCACGAAGGCACCGCTGGCTACGAGCCTGTGGTGGAGCTGCGTCATATGAGCTCCTCGGTTGCTGGCATGATCAACGATGTGCTGGACGCCTTTGCGCGCCAGGATGCCGTACACGCAGCACAGATTGTGCGTAGCGACAAGGAAGTGGATCGTGAGTGGAAGGGTTCGCTGCGTCACATCATCACTTACATGATTGAAGATCCACGCACGATCTCGCACTCCATTGACCTGATCTTTATCGCCCGTGCGCTGGAGCGCATTGGTGACCATGCCAAGAACATGGCTGAACGCGTGATCTACATGGTACGTGGTGACGACGTGCGTCACACCGGTGTGAAGAACACCGAACGTACTGCGCGTGGTGAGCCCTTGCCAGAACCGGAATCCGAAGACAAAGCCTGATTCCGACCCGGGCCTTCTTGCTGCAAGCCTTGCATGACAACATGCAAGGCTTGTTTGCTTTTCAAAAACCAAAGCCGTAGCCTTTGGGGGCTTGATCAGGATAGAACTGGGTACGTAGCAGGACCGCATCCTGCACCGTTATCAACACTGCCGAGTCCCACCAGGGCGGGGTCAGCGTTGGCAAGGCCAGCAGATAGCCCTGTACGCCGTGCGCACCGGACTGGCGCACAAACTCCAGATCAGCCTCATCCTCGACACCTTCGATTACTACGTAGGGGCTGTAGTCGGCGCAGACATTGACCAGGTTGCGCAGCAAATGGGCTGGCTGACCGGGGCTGCGTGCCCGCAGCAAGATCGAGCGGTCAATTTTGATAATGTCGGCATGGGTCTGCACCAGAAAGGCGAGGGTGCTATTGCCCGATCCCGTGTCGTCCAGAGCAATCCGTACCCCCAGGTTTTGCAGTTGGGCAATCAGGCGCAGCGCCGTGGGCTTGTGGGCGATGGTGCCGGTTTCCGTCACCTCCAGAATCAGGCGCTGGGCCACATCCGGGCGACTGTCCAGATAGCTGAACAGATCCTGCCACCACAAATCGTCCTGCAGGGAGCCTGCGGAGATATTCACTCCCAGACAAAGACCGGGTTTTGTACTGAGCAGCTCCACCACACTGCCCAAGACACTGCGATCCAGCCGGGACACCAGACCTAATCGCTCCAGAGCGGCGATGGCCTCGGGTAAAGAGTAATCCGCCGTGCCACAGTGACGAATCAAGGCTTCTTCATAAAAGTCCTTGTTCTTGTGTTTTTCACCCAGGTGATAGATGGGCTGAAAGGCCAGGGCCAGCAGCCCATTCTGTAAATCATCCAGCATGCGAACTGCCAGACTCATATCGTCCCGGTACGTCTTGGCCCAGACCTTGTGCCAGGCGGCCAGCGTGGCTGGATGATTATGAGAGCAGGGGTTGGGAGCGGGAGGGTGGAGCTGATTCGTGTCGTACTGACGGCTATCGTAGTGGTAAGCCATCTGGGTGTGCAGGTAGATGCGGTGCTCATCCTGGGTGATGGGGTCACACTCCAGTGCAGCACCCAGCAATTGGGCCAGGGCATTGGGATGGGTACGCTGAAAGCGGTGTTGCTTGCCCAACTGCTTCAAGGCAATCAGGACAAAATCTCCCCGGATAAAGATTTCATTGGCAGTCAGCCCACAGTCCAGCAGCCTTTGCTGCACGGTATCCAGCACAAAAGCATGAAACTGCGGCCCATACAAAGCCTCCAAATAGCTCAGGTTGACCAGCCACAGGCGCAAGTGAGTGGAGTACTGGTCAATCTCGGGTAGGTCTAGGCGGCACATGAACTTCTTTTCCTGTGGGTAAAGCAGTAAGCGGCGGTGCTGTGCAGGGCTCGGCGCAAGGCTGCTCAGACATGGACACGTGATGGGCCGGTGTGGCTTGGGCACTGTATGCGCATCAAGGCCAGCCGTGATTTTGTGCCTTAGGGCTTCAGGTAACTGTAGAAAAATCCCATTTCTTTTGATTTTTGACCAGTCTGAAACTAACTTGTCGCGCAGCGTTTCATTTAATTACGTTTTGGCTGCGTGCTGAAGGTGGGGCTATTTGATAAGAATGCGGGGAAAGGCGGGGGAGTCGGGGGCAGAAATAAAGAAACCCCGGAGCACGATGGTAATGCTCCGGGGTCTGCGTGCGTGTCCTGAATCGGGACTTAAGCGGAAGGGGCGGTAAAACCGTCGGCTTCCACGTCCTTGTCTTCAAACAGATATTGCTCCATCTGTTCTTTCAAATACGTGCGGGCACGGGCGTCGGCCAGGTTCAGGCGGTTCTCGTTCACCAGACGGGTTTGCACGTCCATCCAGTTGGCCCAGGCCTGTTTGGAAATCGAGTGCCAGATCTTGGTGCCCAGCTCGCCGGGGTAGGGGGGAAACTCCAGGCCCTCGGCTTCCTGTTTCAGCTTCACACAGTGAATCATGCGTGCCATATGTGTTCCTTTTCAATCAAATGCTTGGATGGGCGTATTGTACTTAGGGGCGCAGGAGTGGCAAACCGGCTTACAGCTTTTTAATAAAGACCATGCTGTTGCGCGAACGGTTGTAATGCGACTGCTTGCCCTTGGGCAGATCGGACACGCCACCTTGTACAAAGCCACGCTTGATAAACCAGTGAGACGTGCGGGTAGTCAGCACAAACAGACGCTTGAAGCCGGCCGCACGGGCCTTGGCTTCGGTATGGCGCAAGAGAATTTCACCTTCGCCCGAGCCTTGCCATTCCGGGTGCACGATGAGACAGGCCATTTCGGCCATGCTTTCTTCTTCGTACGGAATTAATGCCACACAGCCGTAAATAATGCCGTCGTGCTCCAGAACCGTGAACTGCTCCACCTCGCGCTCGATGACCGAGCGGCCGCGGGGGACCAGGGTGCCGTCAATTTCAAGGGGTTCGATCAGTTGCACGATTGCACCCACATCGTCCAGATTGGCCGGGCGCAAATCGTCCAGTGTGTCTTCCACCACCATGGTGCCCACCCCATCGTGGGTGAAGATCTCCAGCAAAATGCTGCCGTCCTGCTTGTAGGGTACCAGGTGCGCACGGGCAATACCGCGTTTGACGGCTTGCGAGGCGTAGCGCAGGAAGGTGGAGCAGTCCTCGTCCAGCTTGCCCGAGGCCAGCAGGGAGTCGGCATCGGCACGGGCCAGTTCCGAATCGATATCCAGATTATTGGAGTGCCCGATATGCTCCGGGGTCAGGAAAATCAGCTTTTCAGCGCGCAGGGCGATGGCCGTGCTGGTGGCCAGATCTTCCATGTCCAGGGTAAAGGCCTCGCCAGTTGGAGAAAAACCCAATGGGGAGAGTAGAATAAGCGCTCCTTGGCTCATGATCAGCCGCATGGCGTCCACGTCCAGTTTGCGTACCGCGCCAGAATGCTTGAAGTCCAGGCCATCAATCACGCCCACCGGACGCGCGGTCACAAAGTTGCCCGAAATGATGCGAATCTGGGCATGTGACATGGGGGTGTTGGGCAAACCCTGGCTGAAAGCGGCTTCAATATCCAGGCGAATTTCACCAGCGGCTTCTTTGGCGCATTCCAGAGCGACCGCACTGGTTGGCTCGGTACCGCGACCGAATTGCGTGGTTTCGCCTTTCAGGCGCAGTTGCTCATTGACCTGGGGGCGGGAGCCATGCACCAGCACCAGCTTGATGCCCAGTGCTGACAGCAGCGACAAATCCGGGATCAGGGTGTAGAGCAGTCCATCGTTGATGAGCTCGCCCCCAAAGGCCACCACGAACGTCTTGCCACGAAAATCGTGCACATAAGGCGCCACTTCCCTGAACCATCGCACAAATTGTGCCTGGGATTCATCAGGTGGTTCGATGGCGTTGTACGAGTCGGGGATGTCTGTGTTCATTGCGGGGGATCTTTGCGTCCAAATGGTTTCAAGCCAAAATTATAATGATGTCTGTACCAGAAACTACCTTTCATGCACGAGTCCGACGAATTGACTGAAAACCCACACTCTTTACCAACAATTTCGTACCCTGATGACCTGCCAGTCAGCGCCCGACGGGCCGAAATTGCGCAGGCGATCAAAGACCATCAGGTGGTCATTGTGTGTGGTGAAACCGGTTCGGGCAAAACCACCCAATTACCCAAAATCTGTCTGGAGCTGGGCCGTGGCCTGCAGGGCAAGATTATTGGTCATACCCAGCCGCGCCGTCTGGCCGCCACGTCGGTCGCCAAGCGTATTGCCCAGGAGCTGCAATCGGAGATTGGTGACTGGGTAGGGTACCAAATCCGCTTTAACGACAAGACCGGACCGCGCTCGGCCATCAAATTGATGACAGACGGGATCTTGCTGGCCGAGTCCCAGCGCGATCCCCTGTTAAGCCGCTATGACACGATCATTATTGACGAGGCCCATGAACGCAGTCTGAACATCGACTTTCTGCTGGGTTTTTTAAAGCAACTGTTGCCACGGCGTCCGGACCTGAAGCTGATCATTACCTCGGCCACAATTGATGCCGAGCGTTTCGCGCAGCACTTTGCCCACAAGGGCAGGAAGGCGCCTGTCATTGAAGTGTCGGGCCGTCTGTATCCCGTCGATATTGTGTACCGCCCGATTCTGGACCCGTCTTTGGTCGATGCCGAAGAACGCCGTTCCGCCTCCGAGGAGGAGCGGGATCTGATGCAAGGCATTGTGGATGCGGTGCAGGAATGTGCCCGGCATGGTACGGGCGACATTCTGGTCTTCCTGCCTGGTGAGCGTGAAATCCGCGAAGCCACCGAGGCGCTGGAAAAAGAAAAGCCCATCAATACCGTGATCCTGCCCTTGTTTGCGCGTCTGTCGCAGGCGGATCAGGAACGTATTTTCCGACCCAAAGGCAATGCGCGCCGTGTGGTGCTGGCGACCAATGTGGCAGAAACCTCGCTGACCGTGCCCGGCATTCGCTTTGTGGTCGATAGTGGTCTGGCGCGTATCAAGCGCTATTCCTGGCGCAACAAGGTCGAGCAACTGCGTATTGAAGCGATCAGTCAGGCCTCGGCCAGCCAGCGGGCAGGGCGTTGCGGTCGTATTGGCCCCGGTATCTGTATTCGTCTGTATGACGAGCAGGATTTCAAGAGCCGCCCCCCCTTTACGGATCCCGAGATTTTGCGCTCCTCGCTGGCCTCGGTGATTCTGCGCATGAAGGCCTTGCATCTGGACGATGTGGAAACCTTCCCCTTTGTGGAGCCGCCCACTGGCCGTGCGATTGCCGATGGGTATCAAATTCTGCAAGAGCTGGGTGCGCTGGATGAACAGCAGCGCCTGACCAAGGTAGGCCGTTCCCTGGCCAAACTGCCTGTGGACCCGCGTGTGGCCCGCATGATTCTGGCCGGTCATGAACATCATTGTTTGACGGAAATGCTGATCGTGGCCTCGGCCATGTCCGTGCAAGATCCGCGTGATCGTCCTGTCCATGAGCGTGAAGCGGCCAATCAGGCCCATGCCCGTTTCAACGACGACAAGTCCGAGTTCCTGTCCTATGTGAAGCTGTGGAACTGGTTGGAAGAGCTGTCGCAGGAACAAAGCTCGCAGCGCAAGTTTGCCAATAGCGTTAAACAGGCTTTGCTGTCCCCTTTGCGTATTCGTGAATGGCGAGATGTTCATACCCAATTACGCAGTCTGGTACAGGAGCAGCGCTGGGTCGCCAACCCCTCGGCAGCCACGTATGAGCAGGTGCATCTGGCCTTGTTGACGGGCTTGATCGGCAATATTGGCTACAAGAGTGAAGAAACGGGTGTCTACCAAGGCACGCGTGAATTGCGCTTTGTGATTCACCCCGGCTCCAAGCTGGTCAAGAAAGCAGGCCGTTGGATACTTGCGGGCGAGCTGATGGAAACTACGCGGCTCTTTGCCCGCTGTGTGGCGCGTATCGAGCCGCAGTGGATTGAAAAAGTCGGTGCCCATTTGCTGCGCAAAACCTGGGGCGATCCGCGCTGGGAGAAGAAAGCCGGGCAGGTAGTGGCCAATGAGCGCGCTACCTTGTATGGCTTGCTGATTTACAGTGGCCGTCGCATTCACTTTGGCCGCATTGATCCGGTGCAGGCACGCGAGTTGTTCTTGCGCCAGGCTCTGGTGCCAGGCGAGATCGACTCCAACCTGCCTTTCCTGCGTCATAACCGTCAGCAGATACAGGCGGTAGAGCGTTTGGAGCACCAATCCCGCCGCCCCGATATTCTGGTGGACGAAGAACTGATTTACGCGTTTTACGATCAGCGCATTCCCAAGGACGTGTACCAGACCGCCACATTGGAAAAGTGGTTCAAGGGCTTGTCCAAAGAAGAGGCCAAGGGCCTGGAGCTGAACCGCGACGAATTGATGCAGCACGACGCAGCCGGCATCACCACCGAGGTCTTTCCGCGCTCCGTTGAATGGCAGGGCGTGAAGATGGCGCTGGATTATCACTTCGAGCCGGGCTCGGTGCGCGATGGGGTGACCTTGAGCGTTCCCTTGTTCGCCTTGAACCAGATCGACGCTGCGCGTTGCGAGTGGCTGGTGCCCGGCATGCTGAAAGAAAAAGTGCTGGCTTTGCTGAAATCCTTGCCGCAACGCATCCGCCGCCATTGTGTGCCGCTGCCCGATTATGCTGCCGCTTTTCACCAACGCTGGTTTGAAAAAGCAGCCGATCCGGGCATGAGCCTGCTTGACGCCATTTCGCAGGATATGTGGACTCAGCTCAAGCAAAGGCCGCAGCGCAGTGACTTCAAGCCCGAGACGCTGGCGACGCACTTGTTCATGAACTTCCGGGTCATTGACGAGCATGGCCGCATGTTGTCGGGCGGGCGCAATCTGGATCAGCTCAAGGCCGAGCATGGCCGTCAGGCCCAGGCCTCCTTCCAGCAAATGGCCGCCAGCGACGAACAGGTAGCGCAAGTGCTGGATCACGAGCAACTGACCAGCTGGAGCTTTGGTGAACTGCCCGAGCTGATGGAAATCAAACGCAAGGGGCGCAGCTTTATTGGCTACCCGGCCTTGATCGACAAGAAAACCCATTGCGATCTGGATGTGTTCGATGACCCGGCCCAGGCCCAGCGTCAGCACCGTCAGGGTTTGCGCCGCTTGTTCCGTTTGGCCCTGCGCGAGCAGGTGCGCTTTCTGGAAAAGAACATTACGGACCTGACTCGTATCAGCATGCTGTACATCAATCTGGGGACGCAGGAGCAATTGCGTGACCAGATTATTGATGTGGCTCTGGAGCAGTCCTGCATGATGGAGCCCTGGCCCAAGAACCAGGCCGAGTTCGAGGCTCGCGTGCAGGAGGGCCGCAGCCGTCTGGGTCTGGTGGCCCAGGAAGTGGCGCGTCTGGCCGGGCAGATTCTGACTGAATGGAGTGCCGCCCAGAAGAAACTGGCGCAAATCAAGGCCCACCCCGAGGCTTTGAAAGACATACAGCAGCAATTGAACGCCTTGATGCCTACCTTGTTTCTGGAAAGCAATGAATACGCGCAGTTGGCGCATATGCCGCGTTACTTGAAAGCGGTACAAACACGGGTGGACAAGCTGCGTGCCGATCCGGCTCGCGATCAACGCCTGATGCAGGATATGTCGGTTCTGCTGACCAAGTACCAGCGTGCCGTGGCCGCGCTGAAAGGTGCGACTGATAGCGGTTTGCGGGATTTTCGCTGGATGCTGGAGGAACTGCGCGTGTCCTTGTTTGCGCAAGAGTTACGCACCCCCATGCCGGTTTCGGTCAAGCGTCTGGAAAAAGCCTGGGCGGCGCTGCAACGCTAAGACGGTAGCCGTTTGAGATCTGCAGGGCGATATTGGGCATTGGGATGCGCCCTTGCAGATCATGTGCTTTGGGTTTGAATGCCTTGCAATACGTTTCAAGGTATTCACCCGTAGCGCCATTTCAGCCTCAACAATGTCCATAGGCTTCAGTACAATTCCATCATGAGCGAAACCACCCCTTCCTTTGTCCATTTGCGATCCCACTCGGAGTTCTCCGTGGTGGACGGCATCGCCCGTATTCCCGAAATGATCAAGAAAGCGCAGGCCTATGGGCAGCCTGCACTGGCTTTGACGGACTTGTGCAACTTGTTTGGACAGATCAAGTTCTATACCTCGGCGCGTAAAGCCGGGCTGAAAGCCATCATGGGCTGTGATATCTGGCTGCAAAACGAGGAAGACCGCGAAAAACCGTCGCGCTTGTTATTGCTGGTGCAAAACGAGGCCGGTTACTTGAGCCTGTGTGACATTCTGACCCGCGCCTGGCTGGGCAACCAGTACAAGGGGCGGGCAGAGGTACAGCGCGCCTGGCTGAAAGAATGTAGTGGCTTGATTGCCTTGTCCGGTGCTCGTATGGGTGATGTAGGCCAGGCTCTGGCCGATGGCAATCTAGATTTGGCCCGTGATTGCGCCCGCCACTGGGACAGTCTGTTCCCGGGCGCTTTCTATATTGAGTTGCAACGCAGCGGTGCGGACGGCGACGAGCTGTATGTACAAGCTGCCATGCGCTTGGCCGCGGAGCTGGACCTGCCCGTGGTAGCGACGCACCCGATTCAATTTATTGCACCCGACGATTTCCGCGCGCATGAGGTGCGGGTATGTATTGCCGAAGGCGAGCAGTTGGCCAATCCCAAGCGTGTGAAGCGTTTTACGCAAGAGCAATATTTTCTAAGCTCGGACGAAATGCAGCAGCGCTTTGCGGACGTTCCTGCTGCGCTGGAAAACACGTTGGAAATTGCCAAGCGTTGCAACCTGGAGCTGGAACTGGGCAAACCCTATCTGCCCGATTTTCCCACGCCCGATGGCATGTCGCTGGGCGACTTCCTGATTCAGCAGGCCAAAGATGGTCTGGAAATCCGCTTGAAGCAGCTGTATGCCGACCCCGAGGAGCGCGAGAAGCAACGCCCCACCTACGAAGAGCGTTTGATGTGGGAGTGCAACACCATTATTTCCATGGGCTTTCCCGGCTACTTCCTGATCGTGGCGGACTTCATTAACTGGGGCAAGCACAATGGCGTGCCCGTAGGGCCGGGCCGGGGTTCGGGGGCGGGTTCCCTGGTGGCTTACAGCATGGGGATTACTGATCTGGATCCCTTGCGCTATGACTTGCTGTTCGAACGTTTCCTGAACCCCGAGCGGGTATCCATGCCTGACTTTGACGTGGACTTTTGTCAGGACAACCGCGAACGTGTTATTGATTACGTTAAACAGAAATATGGCCGTCAGGCCGTCAGCCAGATCGCCACGTTCGGTACTCTGGGCGCAAAAGCCGTGGTGCGCGACGTAGGCCGTGTGCTGGAATTGCCTTACAGCCTGTGCGATGGCTTGTCCAAACTGATTCCTTTCAACCCCGCCGATCCCTGGACGCTGGAACGTGCGCTGGCCGATGAGCCGGCCTTTCGCGAGCGTTACGAGAACGACGAGGAAGTCAAAGCCCTGATCGATCTGGCCCGTCCCTTGGAAGGCCTGACCCGTAGTGTGGGCATGCACGCCGGGGGGGTCTTGATTGCACCCGGCAAATTGATCGATTTTTGCCCGCTGTATGCCCAGTCTGGCCCGGACGCCAACGCCGTGTCGCAATACGACAAGGACGACGTGGAGGCTGCCGGCCTGGTCAAGTTCGACTTTCTGGGGCTGCGTAACCTGACGATTCTGGACTGGGCCGTGCGCTATGTACGCCAGTTCAATGCGGACAAGCGCGAGTTCGACATCATGGCCTTGCCACTGGATGACGACGCCTCCTACAAGCTGTTGTGCGAAGGTAATACGACAGCGGTGTTCCAGCTGGAATCGCGTGGGATGAAGGAGCTGCTGCGCAGTCTGCGGCCTTCCACTTTTGAAGACATTATCGCCATGCTGGCCCTGTATCGTCCGGGGCCGCTGGAGTCGGGCATGGTGGTGGACTTCGTGAACCGTAAACACGGTCGAGCCGAGGTCGATTACTTCCACCCGGATCTG
The DNA here is from genome assembly GCF_024266725.1 of Alcaligenes sp. NLF5-7. Classification (NCBI taxonomy): domain Bacteria; kingdom Pseudomonadati; phylum Pseudomonadota; class Betaproteobacteria; order Burkholderiales; family Alcaligenaceae; genus Alcaligenes; species Alcaligenes sp. NLF5-7. The sequence continues at coordinate 283,944 of NZ_CP100755.1, read as the reverse complement.
GAAAGCACCTTGAGCAGCACCTACGGGGTCATCGTCTACCAGGAACAGGTGATGCTGATCTCGCAGATTATCGGTGGCTACTCGCTGGGTGGCGCCGACTTGCTGCGCCGTGCCATGGGCAAGAAAAAGCCCGAGGAGATGGCCAAGCACCGGGTTCTGTTTGAGGAAGGGGCGGTCAAGAAAGGCCACGACCCTGAATTGGCGGTCAAGCTGTTTGACCTGATGGAAAAGTTTGCGGGCTATGGCTTTAACAAGAGTCACTCCGCTGCTTATGCTCTCATTGCCTATCAGACGGCCTGGCTCAAAGCCCACCATCCGGCCGAGTTCCTGGCCGCGACTTTGTTGTCCGATATGGACGATACCGACAAGGTCCAGATTTTCTGGAAAGACGCGCTGGCCAACGGCGTGGAAGTCTTGCCGCCAGATATCAATGCGTCCAACTATCGCTTTGAGCCTGTGCAGGACAGCTATACGGAAAAAGGCTTGCCGCCACGCACCATGCGCTACGGTCTGGGCGCCGTGAAGGGGACCGGTCAGGCTGCGGTTGAAGCAATTGTGGATGCTCGCAAGCAAGGCGGTCCTTTCACCAGCCTGTTTGATTTCTGCCGTCGTGTAGACCGCCATCAGGTGAACAAGCGCACCATTGAAGCCTTGGTGCGTGCCGGCGCTTTTGACACGATTGATGAAAACCGCGCCGCTTTGCTGGCCAGTATCGGTGCCGCTACCGAAGCTGCCGAACAGGCCGAACGTAGCGCCAACCAGTCTTCGCTGTTTGATGACGACTCTAACGATATTGTGGAAGGCGAGGTTGCGAAAGTGGCTCCCTGGAGCCTGCAAGATCGCTTGCGTCAGGAAAAGACGGCACTGGGCTTTTACTTCAGCGGCCATTTGTTTGACGCCTGGCGTGATGAGGTCCGCCGTTTTGCACCGACACCGTTGGCACGTCTGGAAGCGTCGCGCAGTCCGCAGTGGTTTGCCGGTGTGCTGTCAGCGGTGCGTGTACGCATGACACGTCGCGGCAAGATGCTTTACGCCATGCTGGATGACGGCTCGGCGCAGCTGGAAGTGGCCATCTTCAATGAGCTGTTTGAAGAGCATCGCCAGCGCCTGAAAGAAGACCAGTTGATCATCATCCAGGGCAAGGTCAGCAACGACGATTACACCGGCGGCTTGCGTATCAATGCTGATGCTATTTTTGACTTGCAGCTGGCCCGTGAAGCCCGTGCCAGTTGCCTGAGCATCGCCCTGAACAACAATGCTGACGCGCAGCGTCTGCAAACTCTGCTGGCGCCACATCGTGCCCAGGAGCAGGGCGGAGTGCCGGTCGAGGTACAGCTGCTGCGTCCTGATTATGAGTGCGTGGTGCAGTTGGGCCCGCAGTGGCGTGTTCGTCTGGCGGATTCCTTGCTGGAGCAGCTGGAAGGCTGGGACGCCACGCGCGAGGTGGAGATCAGCTACCGATGAGGCCCTTGCGCATTCTGCACTCGGAAGCTGCCACCAGCTTTGGTGGTCAGGAAAACTACATCCTGCGAGCCATGCGCATCTTGCGCGAAAGGGGGCATCAGGTGGAGGCCGCCTGCCAACCCCACGCCCAGTTGACCGAGCGCCTGCGCGACGAGGGTTTTGTGGTTCATACCCTGTTGATGGATGGCCCGGCCAATTACATGCGCGGTGTGCGCCAGTTGCGTCGGGTCTTGCGCCAAGGTCAGTTTGATGTGCTGAACAGCCATAGCCGCCGTGACACCATGCTGGCCGGTGTGGCCGGGCGCCTGGCGGGAACCCCCTTGATTGTGCGTACGCGCCATCTGGCCAAGAAAGTGGGCTCCTTGATGTCTTACACCATCGTGCCCAAACGGGTGATTACGCCCAGCGATTATGTGCGCGATCACCTGATCGAGCGGGGCGTGAAACCTGGGCATGTTCGGGTGGTCTATCCCTGTGTCGATCCCAGCGTGATTGATTCAGCGCCCCTCCTGGATTTGCGTGCCCAGTTGGGTTTGGCGTCTGATACCTTGCTGGTAGGTTGCGTTGCCGTATTGCGGCGCGAAAAAGGCCATCATGAACTGATCGCCGCCATGCAGCCTTTATTTGATCGCTACCCTCAATTGCACTTGGTGCTGGTGGGGGGCGGCTCTCCGGGCTATGAACAGTTGCAGGCCTTGATCGCGGAACTGGGGCTGCAAGGGCGGATTCATATGCTGGGCGCTCGTGCAGATGTGCCCTCGATTCTGCCCAATCTGGATATTTTTGCCTTGGCGACCCATATGGAAGCGTCGGGCACTGTTTTTGTAGAGGCTGGAAGCGCCGGCATTCCTGTGCTGGGCAGCCGCGTTGGCGGGGTCCCGGAGATGATGCAAGAAGGCCGCAGCGGTTTGCTGGCGGATTTGCACGACCCGGAGCAGTGGCGTGCCGCCTTGGAAAAAATGATCCGGAGCACGGAGTTGCGTCAGGAAATGGGAGCCGCAGGGCGCCTGTTTTGTCGTAGCGACGAGCGCTTTACCCCGGTTGCCATGGGCGACCGGCTGGAAGGCGCTTATTATGCTTGGTTAAAGGAGCTTCAGGGATGAAAGTGGCAAGTACTGTGCCCGTCATGATGTACCACCATGTCACCCCGGAAGGGGGCATGATCAATGCCAGTCCCGAGCATTTCGAGCAGCATTTGCAATGGTTGAAGAAAAACGGCTGGACCAGCCTGACAACCGAGCAATTTGTAGGCCATCTGCAAGGGCAGGGCGTACCACCCAAATCGGTACTGATTACCTTTGATGACGGCTACCTGGATAACTGGGTCTACGCTTATCCCTTGTTGAAAAAATATGGCTTCAATGCCGTGATTTTCCTGGTGACAAGCTGGATCAATGAGGGGCCTGTGCGCCCTTATCTGGGCCAGGGTCAGGACGTGCCCGAATGCCCGGATCATCGTGAATGTGAAGCGCGTATCGAGCAAGGCCGTAGCGACGAGGTGATTTTGCGCTGGAGTGAAATCCACGCCATGCAGGCTGATGGTGTGTTCGAGTTCCACAGTCATACTCATACCCATACTCGCTGGGACCTGAGCGAACAGCGCGATCAAAAGAACGACAAGATGCGTTGGGAACTGGAGCAATCCCGTCAGACCTTGAAGGCCAATATGGGTATGGTCTCTGACCAGCTGTGTTGGCCGCAAGGCTATTTTGATCCTGATTATGTGCAGGTCGCCCAGCAAGCCGGTTTCCGCTATCTGTATACAACGCGCGCCTTCGGCTCCAACCAGCCTGGTAGCGATCCTTTGCACATTTATCGTTTCGCCGTGCGTGACACGACGGGCGTATCGGTAGGACGCAGGCTGAATGTTGCGGTACATCCCGTGATCGGTCCGATTTTCAACAGGTGGAAAGCATGGCGTCGTCGTCAACGACAGAAGTAGGGCAAAGCGCCGCGTCGAGTTCTGGCAAGCGCCTGTCCGTTATCCTGATTACGAAAAACGAGCAGGCGCATATTCGTGCCTGCCTGGAATCCGTTGCCTTTGCGGACGAGATTATTGTGGTGGACTCGGGCAGTACGGATGAGACGGTGGAGATCGCCCGTTCCATGGGGGCGAACGTTACAGTCACCCCGGATTGGCCCGGCTTTGGGCCGCAGAAGAATCGGGCACTGGATCAGGCCACGGGCGAGTGGGTGCTGTCCATTGACGCGGACGAGCGTGTTACGCCCGAGCTTGCACAACTGATTCAGCAGGAAATGATCCAGCCGCGTGGTACGGCTTACCGGATTGCCCGCCTGTCAGAGTTCGCTGGCCGCTGGATGCGCCATAGCGGTTGGTGGCCAGACCGGGTATTACGACTGTTCAAGCGTGGTACAGCCCGTTTTAACGACGCCAAAGTCCATGAAAGCGTGCAGACCGAGCATCCAGTCCTGGTCTTGGATGGGCATTTTCTGCATTACCCCTACGCCAGCCTTGAAGTCTTTATCGACAAGATCAACCGTTATTCCTCGGATGCGGCCCGTCAAATGCAGGCCAAGGGCAAGACCACCAGCCTGCCGGGCATTGCTGGCCATGCCAGCTGGACCTTCGTGCGTCACTATATTGTTCGACGGGGATTTCTGGATGGCCCGCAAGGCTTCATTCTGGCGTGTATGGCCGCTTCTGGCAGCCTGTTTCGATATAGTAAGCTGTGGTATTACACCCGTCAGAAGTCTGATTAGCCCCTTATAATGCCGCCTATGATTCCGATTCTTATGTACCACCAGGTTGGGGTGCCTGCTCCCAAGGGCTCGCCTTACCGTGGTTTGACCGTGCATCCTACTGATTTTCGGCGCCAGATGACTTGGCTCAAGCGCTTGGGTTACCGTGGTTTATCCATGGCGCAACTGATGCCGTACCTGCGGGGTGAAAAGCAGGGCAAGGTTGTGGGAATCAGCTTTGATGATGGCTACCGTAACGTCTTTCAGAACGCCATGCCGGTGCTGGATGAATTGGGCTTTACGGCGACCAATTACATTGTGGCGCGGCATCTGGACGGTTCGAACTTCTGGGACCAACCCAAAGGAGTGCCGCATTCCGGTCTGATGTCCTTGCCAGAACTGCGCGCCTGGGTGAACGCCGGTCACGAAGCCGGTTCGCATACGCTGGACCATGTGCATCTGACCGATGTGTCCTCGGAAATCGCCCATTACCAGATCGTGCAATCCAAGGCGGAGCTGCAAGACGTGCTGCAAGTGGAAGTCAGCGCGTTTTGCTATCCCTATGGCGATCAGAATCAGGCTATTCGTGAGCAGGTGCGTCAGGCTGGTTATCTGAATGCCACCACGACCAATCGCGGTCTGGCCCGTTCAGACGATGATTTGTTTGACTTGCCCCGTGTGACGGTCTCGCGTTCCACCAATATTTTGCGCTTCGTGCAAAAGTGCGTGACACGCCTGGAAGACAAGCGTCGTACGGTTTCCCGCTCATGAGCTCAGATCAAACCCGCGACACTCCCGCTGCGATTCCCGAGCGCCTGCGCATCGCTTTTGTGGTCGACCGTTTCGGTAACCGCTTTGGCGGCGCTGAAGCGTATGGGGTGGAACTGATGCGCGAGCTGGCCGAAAAACACGAAATCACCGTGTTTGCGCGCGAATATGACAGTCGCTGTGATTTGAAGCTGGCCTATGTGCCTATTCGACATTGGTCGCATTGGCCGGGCTGGATACGCGGCATTCTGTTTGCCCGTCAGGCCGCCAAGGCCACGGCGCAAGGTTTTGATATTGTGCACTCGCACATGAACGGCTGGTGCGGGGACGTGGAAGTAGTGCATGTCACCCCCGTGCGGTTTAACTGGCGCGTGCGGCCTTTGCCTTTATTGAAAAAACTGGGCTCCTACTTCAGCCCGAGGGTCTGGGGGTATCTGGGTTTGGAAAAACGCCGTTTGCGCCCTGGTCCTCATGCCGTAGTCGCCGTTTCGGGCCTGATTGCCGAACAATTGCAGCAAGCCTATGGCAGCGTGCACGACTATCCCGTCATTGCTCCCGGTGTGGCCTTGCCGCAAGCCGATGCCCAAGGCCAGGAGCGCACCCAGGTTCGCGAGTCTTTGGGTTTTGCGAACGATCAGGTTGTCTGCCTGTTGGTGGCTCGTAATCCGCTGCGTAAAGGCTTGAATACGGTGCTGGAAGCCTTGGCGAAACTGCCTTCTCATTATCGATTGCTGGTGGTGGGCGGAAAACCGGGTTTGCGTGACCAGATACGCCAGCAGCTTCAGACTCTGAATATGCAGGATCGCGTTATCCTGCAGGGTGAAACCTCTAACGTCGAACCTTTTTATCGCGCTGCCGATATCTACGTGCATCCCACCCTGAATGACAGCTTTGGCATGGCACCGCTGGAAGCCATGTCCTATGGCTTGCCGGTTGTCCTGAGCCCGGCTCCATGGTGCGGCTTTGCCCAATATGTGCAGGGCGGCTATCACGCATTGCTGCTCAGCCATCCGGAGGATGCTCAGGAACTGGCTCGGGCGATTGAGAAAATCAGCAAGGACCCGGCCATGGCCAGGAATCTGATCGAGAACTCGCGTGAGTTATTGGTTCAATTCAGCTGGCCTGCCGTCGCGACTCGCTATCAGGACCTGTATCAAAAAGTGTTGCTTCGCCGCCAAGATTAAAGGCAGGTGCAGCCAGGTTTTCTCTTTTACCGAGATTAAATCGTCAAAACTGCTGTTCAGTCATTGTTCAGCTTACGCAATAGCGGATACACTTTGTGGCCTGTAGATGCTCGATCTGAGTATTTGTCTGTCATTCACAGCCGCTGACGGAGCGAGTTTTGAAGGTCCTGATCACTGATATTCACCATGGTAATGGCGGTGGCCATGTCACCTATATTCTGGGTTTGTTGCGCGGTTTGGCCCATCAGTGTGAATTCACTCTGGCGGCACCGGCAACGGGCCGACTGTATCGGGAAGCGTCGCAGATACCCGGGGTAAGAGTGTTGCCAGGCCTGTATACCGCCCGTATCGGGACGGCCTTGTCGGAAATCTGGAACCTGCGCCGTTTTTTGCAGCGCGAAGCCTTCGATATCGTGCATTGCAATGGCAGTACCGATCATCGTCATGTCATGATCGCCTGCAAAACCTTGTCGAATCCTCCCGTTATTATCTGGACCAAACACAATACCAAGCGCCTACACAGCATGGGTAACCGTTTGCGGGCGCGCTTTGGGACTGATCTTTGCATTGCTGTCAGCGATTATGTTGCCCGCCAACTCGCCAATTCCGATTATCGGCGTTGCAACGTTGAACGGATTTATCACGGTCTGGACTTGGAGCATTATTCCCCGGTTTCCGCGCAGGAAAAGCAGGCTGCACGCCAAGCACTTTTCGGCGCTGATTTGGCAGAGAACAGTTTGGTGCTGGGCTCAGTGGGTGGCACGGATCTGGAAAAAGGTTGGCTGCTGCTGGTTGAAGCAGTGTCCCGTCTGGAGCCGGAACTCAAGCAGCGCGTTCGGATTGTGGTAGCAGGTGATCCGCCTGTGGAGGCTGTTCGGGAGCAAGTGCAGGCTTTGGGCTGTGCCGAGCAATTGGTTTTCCCCGGCTTGGTTAAGGATGTGCGGTCGATCCTGGCTGCCTGTGATGTGGGGTTTGTGCTTTCATACAAAGAGTCGGCCTCGTACGCGTGCTACGAATCCTTGGCTTTGGGGCTGCCCGTCTTGATCTCCAATGCGGGTGGTCTACCGGAAAGCATCGAGCATTTGCATGAGGGTTGGGTGGTGCCTTGTGGAGACGTGGCAGCCATTGAGGCGCATGTCCGAGACATGTTATGTCAGAAGTACTGCTTGCATACCGTGGGCAAGCGTGCCAGGCAGCGCGCAGAAAACCGTTTTGATGCGCAGCGTTTTTCGGTGGATACCTATCAGGCCTATTTGAAGGCGCGGGCGCTATAAAGTCAGGTGCAGGCCAAGCCTGTAGCAAAAAGCGTTCTGAGTGTATTTCAGAACGCTTTTTTTATGCCTAGTTGTTGAGGGACGGAGCCGTGAGTGTTTCCAGCTCCGTCAGCCAAATCAAGGCATCTTCCCGCTTTTCCCCACACATTTCCGAAGAGGCTTGCAAGCCCGAGCAACAGGCAGGGCGTTCGGGTTGGCCAAAAATCCGACAACGTAGCTGTTCGTCCAGCTGAACGCAAGGCACACCCGCAGGCTTGCCGTGGGGCATGCCGGGGATAGGACTGGAGATAGAGGGGGCGATACAGCAGGCCCCACATTCAGAACGGCAAATCATGCCCAGCCTCGGGACCAGTACACCAGAATCCCGACATATTCCTTGATGATGGAGCGGCTGGATTGCAAGGCCATCAGATTGGGTTTCCACATGGAAAACTCGGGGCTGTTCGGAACCGTTAGCTGTGGGGCGGCACCAGCCGCAATGACATCGACCCCTTGCTTGCGGAAAATTGCCATGGCGCGTGGCATGTGCAGGGCAGAGGTTACCAACAAGACTTTCTTGGCCTGCTTTTCTTGCAGTAGCAGGGCGGTGTATGCACCATTTTGCTGGGTGGTCAGGCTTTCGTTTTCCATCAGTGTGGCCGAGGCGGGCACATCCAGATTAGTCAGGGTGTTGGCCATGACCTTGGCTTCACTGATGCCGCCGTCCAGCGCGGCTCCCGACAAGACAATGTAAGGTGCACGGCCCGCTTTATACAGATCGGCCGCTCGTTCTACCCGCGCCGATGTTTTCTGTGCTGTTTGGGGCAAGAACCAATTGCTGCGGTTTTGAGCGGTGTGGCCGCCCAGAACCACAATGGCATCGGCTTGCGTTACCTGCTCAGCCGGCTGATAGGGATACATTTTTTCCAGATAACCGCCCGCATACAGACTGGTGGCAGGCAGGGACCAGGCGCCGGTCCAGAGCAGTCCGGCCAAGGCCAGAGCGGCGGCGGTTTTGCGCAGGCGCAAGATAAAGAGCAGCACCGCCACAAGTAGTAGGGCGGCAAACAAATTCAGCGGAATGACCAGGCTGGTCAGGATGCTCGATACATTCATGGGTGCTCCCGCTCTGACTCCAGCACTTGCACCACCTCGTCCAGCGTTGGCCATTGGCCATCGCGCCCCAGGCAAATCGCCCGTGGCGACCAGGGACCGGTGTCTTCAGGGTTGGTGACGCCACATAAGGTCAGCTGCTGGGCCTTGATGGCTGCCGCGACATGGGAGACGCCAGAGTCATTGCAAATAACCCACTGCGCCTGTTGGCAAAGCCGCGCAAACGCTCCTAAAGGCAGGGGCGGCAGGCAACGTGCGCTGGGCGCATTTTGCAGGGCAGCCTCATGCTCGTTGGGCGGGGGGCACATAATGACGGTTTTGCCTTGGGCTTGCAGATGGCGGGTCAGTTGGTCGAAATACGGCCAGACTTTGACGCGGCCTTTGTGCAGTCCCGTTGCGGTAGGGGCGATCAGAATATAGTCACCGGGGCGCAGGGCGGCTTGGCGCAGACTGTTGTCGCCTTCTTGCCGTTGCAGGGGGCTGAGCGTCAAATCCAGGGTGGCTGGGGCTTGTTCAGGCGCCGGGTTCAATTTCCACAGCGCCAAAGCCTGCTGAACAATATAGAACCAGGATTGCACCGCATGCAACTGCTTTTGCGGCTTATTTAACGGCCATCGTAATAAAAGGCTACGGCCATCGTCCCGGTAACCGCAGGCTGGCAGACCTGCCAGTTTGAAGCTGAGGGCACTGCTCAGCGAATCGGGCAGCAGCAGGCCATACGCTTGGCGATGGCCGTGCTGGCGACGATAACGGCGTATGGCCTTGGCATCCTGGTGCCAGTGGCTGCTCATGGGGATGAAGCCATGCAAGGGGTAAGCCGACAGCAGTTCGCGGGCCCAGGGACGGGCGCAAACCACGACGGGCAAACCGGTATCCAGCAGAGCCTGTAAACACGGCAGGCTCATGCATACATCGCCTAGCCAATTAGGCAATCGTAAATAAAGGGCAGAGGGATCAGACATGAACAGGACAACTAGGCAGAACCAACAAGTGCGGAGGCGCTCGACTCAGGCAATGAGCGTTAGAATAAACACAATTAGATAGTATATAGGGTGTCCTCGTTGTCCAACGCCATAGAAACCAAAATCAAGCCTGCTGGGCACGATCCTGTCAAATCCGATCTCTGGAAGCGCATTTATAGCCGTTTGCTGCCTTATTGGAAGGTGGCGGTGCTGGCGCTGATCCTGGTCAGCATCTCCTCAGCTACCCAGCCAGTGCTGGCGGTGATCATGAAGCCTTTGCTGGATGATGGCTTTACGGGTGCCAATCCTGATTACATGTGGTCCATCCCGCTGGCGGTGATCGGGCTGATGTTTGTGCGCGGCGTGACCAGTTACGGCAGTTCTTATTTGTTTGCCTGGATCGCCAACAAAATGTTGCTGACTTTACGTGGTGACATGTTCTCCCGCTTGCTGGGATTGTCCGATTCGGAGTTCAAGCAAGGGGATACTGGCCGTTTGCTGAACCGCTTCACGATTGATGCCGGCACCATGACTGGCGTGGCCACCGAGGTGGTCACCGTCGTAGTGCGTGAAACCTTGACCGTGATCGCCTTGTTGGGCGTTCTGCTTTACATGTCCTGGCAATTGACCGTGATCGTGTTTCTGGTCATGCCCGCCTCGGTCTTTGTGGCCAAACTGGTGTCGCGTCGCCTGCGCCGCATCAACCGCGATACCGTGAACATGAATGCTGAGCTGACTCGTGTGGTCAGTGAAGCTATCGATGCCCAACGTGTCATCAAGCTGTTTGATGGCTACGAGCGCGAAAACACCCGTTTCATGTATGTGAATGCGCGCCTGCGCCGCTTCGCCATGCGTGCAGCTTCTGCGGATGCCGCTTTGTCGCCCATCACACAGTTGTTTGTGTCGATTGCCGTGGCCGGAGTGATTTTTGTCGCTCTTTACCAGGCTAATACCGGCACGCTGACTATCGGTAGCTTTGCTGCTTTCATGGCTGCCCTGGGACAGATTTTTGACCCTATCAAGCGTTTGACCAATATCACCGGCACGATGCAGCGCATGCTGGTGGCGGCAGAAAGTGTCTTCAAGCTGGTTGACCAGGACCCGGAGCCCGATACCGGGACTCGAGAGTTCACGCAGCCTGTGCATGGTCATATCGAGTTCGACTCGGTGTCACATCGTTTCCCCAACGCGCATCGCGATACCTTGTCCGAGGTCAGTTTTGCGGTGCAGCCCGGCCAGACTATTGCCCTGGTTGGTCGTTCCGGTAGTGGCAAGACCACACTGGCCAATATGTTGCCGCGTTTCTTGATTCCTAGCAGTGGGCAAGTGCGGGTAGACGGCATTCCCTCGGAAGAGCTGACCTTGCGTAGCTTGCGTAGCCAGATTTCTTTGGTCAGCCAGGATGTGGTGCTGTTTGAGGCGACGATTGGTCAAAACGTGGCCTATGGTGCGGGAGCCGATGTTACGCCGGAGCGTATCTGGGAAGCGCTGGAGGCAGCCAATCTGCGCGAGTTCGTGGAAGGCTTGCCACAAGGTCTGGATACGATGGTGGGCGAGAATGCCAATTCCCTGTCTGGTGGCCAGCGTCAGCGTCTGGCCATCGCCCGTGCCTTGATTAAAAATGCTCCCATTCTGATTCTGGATGAGGCCACCTCGGCTCTGGATAATGAGTCCGAGCGTCAGGTTCAGATGTCGCTGGAGACCTTGATGAAGGGCCGCAGTACCTTGGTGATTGCGCATCGTCTGTCTACCGTACAAAATGCGGATCAAATCCTGGTGCTGGACGAAGGGCGGATTATTGAGCAGGGCCGTCACGACGAATTGCTGGCCCGCAACGGTGTGTACGCCGGTTTCTACCAAATGCAGTTTCAGTTCAACGAATAAGCAGCCTGGGGCTGCACGATAAGGAACATCATGAAGAAAATCATTCTTGCGCTGGCCGGGCTGGCTGTGTTGGCAGGGTGTGCCAAGCAGGGTGCGGAACTGCGAGAACAGGATTTGCGTCGTCCCAGCTATTTCAAGACGGAGCGCCGCATTAATACGGACTTTGTGGGTATTCAGCGTGCCTTGTTCAAGCATCAGGCCGAGTGTGGCAAAGCAGCGGTTTTCAAAATGGATGAGCGCCAGGCCAGCTACGGCACTTTGCGCTACGAACTGGAACCGGGGGCGGGCTGGGATAAAAGTATCCTGATCGATCTGACCATGATGCAAAAGGGTTGGGTAGACGCAAAGGTTTACGCTTACCGCGCTGATGTGAAGCGAGAGATTCAGGAGATCTTCACTTCAATTCGTGCTCCAGGTGTGTGCAACCCGGACGATGCACCAAAAGAAGTGCTGCCCGAGGATGATTTTGTTCCGGTTGCGCCGCTGTAAGTGTCCAAGCTTTGTGCTGGGCAGCTCGCTCAGCACATGAGGCGCCCTGATCGCAGGACAAGTCTGTCCTGCTCGTGACCCGCTTTTTCAGGCGGGTTTATTGTTTTTAGTCCCTCTCAATGAATAGAGATGATTATGGATCTTGCCTCTACACCCCAAGCCAGACAGATAGCCTCGACAGCAGCGATGCTTTATCTGATTTGCGGCAAGATAGCGGCGGGTAAATCCACCTTTGCTAAAAAGCTGTCCGAGCAGCCCAAGACCGTACTAATCAGCGAAGACGTTTGGCTGGCTAACGTATACCCCGGTCAAATTGCGTCTTTGGAAGATTACGCGCGCTGTTCAGCGCAGTTGCGGGCGGCCATGGCACCGCATATTGCTGCTTTGTTGCAGGCCGGAGTGTCTGTAGTGCTGGATTTTCCGTCCAATACCCTGGCAACACGCGCTTGGGCGCGGGAGCTGATTGAAAAATCGGCAGTGGCTCATGAACTGCATTATCTGGATGTGGCTGACAAACTGTGCAAGGCACGTTTGCATGCCCGTAATGCCAGTGGTGAGCATCCCTTTGAGACGACCGAAGCGCAGTTTGATTTGTTCAGCTCTTACTTTGTGGCACCTCAGGAGTCAGAGGGCTTTCATATCATCCGCCATCAGATTAGCGAATAAGCCGGGGCGTGTTTTTCTGCTGCTAGTTGCCGCGTGCCAGAAGATGTTTGCTGGTTTGCTTGTATCTGTGTCTGAGCTTTGCGTGTGTAGGAGCGTGTCCGAGCAGGCCGCAGACCTTGCCGTACAAGAGCTAATGCAGGGGATTGGCTACCCAGCCAACCCCAATGCTGACCAATTACAGCAAAATAATGTCGTACTGTTCCTGGGAGTAGTGTGGATCTACCTCCAGGGAAATGGGCTTGCCAATAAAGTCGCCCGCCACGGCCAGGTGCTGGCTTTCTTCTTCCAGAAACAGATCCACGACTTCCTGAGCCGCCAAAATACGAAATTCCTTGGGATTGAATTGTTTGGCTTCGCGCAGGACCTCGCGCAAGATTTCATAGCAGACGGTGCGGGCCGTGCGTACCGAGCCGCGCGACTGGCAAGTGGGGCAGGGCTCGCATAGTTGGTGTGCTAAAGAGTCACGCGTACGTTTGCGCGTCATTTCCACCAGACCTAACTGACTGAAACCATTGATCGTCACACGGGTGCGGTCTTTGGCCAGCGCTTTTTGCAGCTCTTGCAAGACAGACTCCCGGTGAGCCGGGTCGTCCATATCAATAAAGTCCAGGATGATGATGCCACCCAGATTGCGCAGACGCAGTTGGCGGGCCAGGGCAATCGCTGCTTCCAGGTTTGTTTTGAAGATCGTGTCGTCAAAGTTGCGACCACCGACGAAACCGCCGGTATTCACATCCACCGTAGTGAGTGCTTCGGTCTGATCGATAATCAAATAGCCGCCGGACTTCAAATCCACCCGACGCGACAGGGCGCGATTGATTTCTTCATCCACATGGGCTGTATCAAACAGAGCGCGACTGCCTTTGTGATGACTGATGCGCTCCAGCACCGAGGGCGTGTAAATTTGTGCCCATTCCTTCATCTCCTGCACCACGGTGCGTGAGTCCACGATGATGGATTGGGTGTTGGGCGTCACCATATCGCGTAAAACACGTTGCGCCAGGCTCAAGTCCGTATAAAGCACAGAGGGGGCGCCTTGCTCGCGGATACGTTCCTGAATACGTGTCCACAAAGTACGCAGATACTGCTGGTCTGCACTGATCTCTTCATCCGTCGCGCATTCGGCCTGAGTCCGTACGATGAAACCGCCTTTCTCATCCTTGGGCATAAGACGACTGACACGCTCGCGCAGCTCGATCCTGTCTGCATCCGAACCAATCCGTTGCGATACGCCAATATGAGGATCAAAAGGCAGATACACCAACATGCGGCCCGCAATACTGATTTGTGTTGATACACGAGCACCCTTGGTACCCAATGGATCCTTGATGACTTGTACTAATAGAGACTGACCTTCGTACAAGAGCTTTTCAATCGGCGTGGTGGGACTACCCTGATTACGCTCGGTGCGATTCTGGCGTAAGTCCGCGACATGGATAAACGCCGCGCGTTCCAGGCCAATATCAATAAAGGCACTTTGCATGCCGGGCAAAACCCGCGCCACTTTTCCCAGATAGACGTTCCCCACATAACCGCGTTGGATGCTGCGCTCGATATGAATTTCCTGGACAGCACCTTGCTCGACCAGGGCAACACGGGTTTCAAACGGAGTGACGTTAATCAGGATGTCTTCATGCATAGTAATTTCGCTCAGGAATATCTGTTCCGGGCTAGTGTAGGGCCAAGTCGGTGAGGCTGCTATGCCTTTATGACTATATAGAGAGTTTAGGGAGGATGAATGCTTCGCTTGTCTTTGTTTGGGAGACTGCTTGGAGGCGTTTATGGTTCCAGTTGCTTTATGTAGGTCGCCACTCGAGGCCCCGGGACCGGGTGTTGGGGCGGACTACTTGCCGGCGCAATGCGCCGGTCCCCTTGTCGGAGTCACAATCGGGGCGCAGTCTGAACTCGCCCAGTGATTGGTCCCCCGGACCAATCACAAACTTTGGGCTCAAACAGCAGACTGCTTGCATCCCCGATTGTGACTCCGACTGCGGCAAGTACTCTGACTCGCCCCAACACCCGGTCCCGGGGCCCCGAGTGGCTAGCAGCCCTGCATAATGCTCGATCTTGGAGGCCATTCAACTCGTTATCTATCTCTATATAGACACTGTTGGTTGAAGGCACAGGGCCGATGCAGTGTTCGTGTGGCCGTTCTTTTGTCCGCCATCTATCCATCCAGCAACCAACCAACCAACCAACCAACCAACCAACCAACCAACCAACCAACCCATCGACTGGCGACTGTTCTTTGGAGGGAGTTTTTCTTCTATCTATATAGAAGAGGATAGAGGGAGGAGTTGTCAGAGAATGGGGGAGATGATTTAACGAATTTCCGTGAGGAAAATAGCTGTCTGTTCGTGTTTTGCTCTGAAGAAGCTTGAAGCCTCCTGCCTGAAGGCAAAAAGTCGAAATAAGCTAAAAATTATTTTTATAGTTATTCTTCATAGTTATCAATCAGCTACATCGTTTTACGGAGTTTTCTCTCCTGAAATACCTAGGAAAATCCCATAGAACGCTTGCAAAGCGGAAAATACTCGTGCTATAGTTCTTTTCTCGCTGCAGCACACACAGGGTTTTCCCCGAAGCGCCGCAGAGAGCAGTTAGACAAGTTTCACCGCCTTGGCCAAGAGGCCCGCACCGAAGCTTGAATGACTGGTCAGGAAACTGACAGGGTGTAAAACCCGGAGCTTGACAAATCAGAAAATTCTGTGTTAAAGTTCTAGGTTCTGCTCCAGAGAACGCAACGTTAAGTTTTTAAGCGGTTTTGCAGGTTGAAACGGTTTTGAGAATTTACCCTTGTTTGTGAAGTTGGATAGTTAACCTCACGGTTGATTGTTCAGCAGGTAAGAAAGAACGAAAGTTCTGGTTTAAGCGGGACGAGTTAGACGGTTTTAAAACTTTCTAACTTCTTCAAAAAAACGCTTGACACACTGCCTGATCTGCTTCATAATCTCGTTTCTCTGCTGCTAACACAGTAAGGTACGAAGCGCTAAGCGCGACGAGCCAGCCGGGTTAGTCAGTAGAACGACAGGCAACTGTCACTGCTCTTTAACAATTAACAGCCGATAAGTGTGGGCGCTTGGAATGAGCGAGTCGAACCCTTCGGGGATCGCCACAAGTTTGTATCAAGTGCTCACAAACGAAAGATGAAGAATTACCTTGTGTAACTCTGAATTTTTCTTTGAGACACAATCGGTCTCGTCGCAAGACGGGACAACCACAGAGATTAAACTGAAGAGTTTGATCCTGGCTCAGATTGAACGCTAGCGGGATGCTTTACACATGCAAGTCGAACGGCAGCGCGAGAGAGCTTGCTCTCTTGGCGGCGAGTGGCGGACGGGTGAGTAATATATCGGAACGTGCCCAGTAGCGGGGGATAACTACTCGAAAGAGTGGCTAATACCGCATACGCCCTACGGGGGAAAGGGGGGGATCGCAAGACCTCTCACTATTGGAGCGGCCGATATCGGATTAGCTAGTTGGTGGGGTAAAGGCTCACCAAGGCAACGATCCGTAGCTGGTTTGAGAGGACGACCAGCCACACTGGGACTGAGACACGGCCCAGACTCCTACGGGAGGCAGCAGTGGGGAATTTTGGACAATGGGGGAAACCCTGATCCAGCCATCCCGCGTGTATGATGAAGGCCTTCGGGTTGTAAAGTACTTTTGGCAGAGAAGAAAAGGTATCCCCTAATACGGGATACTGCTGACGGTATCTGCAGAATAAGCACCGGCTAACTACGTGCCAGCAGCCGCGGTAATACGTAGGGTGCAAGCGTTAATCGGAATTACTGGGCGTAAAGCGTGTGTAGGCGGTTCGGAAAGAAAGATGTGAAATCCCAGGGCTCAACCTTGGAACTGCATTTTTAACTGCCGAGCTAGAGTATGTCAGAGGGGGGTAGAATTCCACGTGTAGCAGTGAAATGCGTAGATATGTGGAGGAATACCGATGGCGAAGGCAGCCCCCTGGGATAATACTGACGCTCAGACACGAAAGCGTGGGGAGCAAACAGGATTAGATACCCTGGTAGTCCACGCCCTAAACGATGTCAACTAGCTGTTGGGGCCGTTAGGCCTTAGTAGCGCAGCTAACGCGTGAAGTTGACCGCCTGGGGAGTACGGTCGCAAGATTAAAACTCAAAGGAATTGACGGGGACCCGCACAAGCGGTGGATGATGTGGATTAATTCGATGCAACGCGAAAAACCTTACCTACCCTTGACATGTCTGGAAAGCCGAAGAGATTTGGCCGTGCTCGCAAGAGAACCGGAACACAGGTGCTGCATGGCTGTCGTCAGCTCGTGTCGTGAGATGTTGGGTTAAGTCCCGCAACGAGCGCAACCCTTGTCATTAGTTGCTACGCAAGAGCACTCTAATGAGACTGCCGGTGACAAACCGGAGGAAGGTGGGGATGACGTCAAGTCCTCATGGCCCTTATGGGTAGGGCTTCACACGTCATACAATGGTCGGGACAGAGGGTCGCCAACCCGCGAGGGGGAGCCAATCTCAGAAACCCGATCGTAGTCCGGATCGCAGTCTGCAACTCGACTGCGTGAAGTCGGAATCGCTAGTAATCGCGGATCAGAATGTCGCGGTGAATACGTTCCCGGGTCTTGTACACACCGCCCGTCACACCATGGGAGTGGGTTTCACCAGAAGTAGGTAGCCTAACCGCAAGGAGGGCGCTTACCACGGTGGGATTCATGACTGGGGTGAAGTCGTAACAAGGTAGCCGTATCGGAAGGTGCGGCTGGATCACCTCCTTTTAGAGCGAATGGCTCGCAAAGCGAAAGCGTCCACACTTATTGGCTGTTAGTTAATGTCATGACCATTGAAGGTATCGCCCACTGGTGATAGATGGGTCAGTAGCTCAGTCGGTTAGAGCACCGTCTTGATAAGGCGGGGGTCGTTGGTTCGATTCCAACTTGACCCACCAACGATTACCTCGGGGGATTAGCTCAGCTGGGAGAGCACCTGCTTTGCAAGCAGGGGGTCGTCGGTTCGATCCCGTCATCCTCCACCACCGCTTTTGTGGTTGGTTGTCGATACAGCAAGGTTCATGACAGAGTATAGGGCACAGGCCAACAACGGTTGACCTGGCGCTAGATTCAACGAAGAGTGTTCTTTTTCAAGAATACTGCTCGTTGGGTTATGCAACCCACGAATTGCTCTTTAACAATTAGGAAGAAGCACAACGAAGGTGTGTTGTCTAATAAACGCAAGACGATTAGTCGCCTTGTGATGACAATACACGGGTTGTGATTGCAACAGAACAAATTATGTTCAACGAAAGTTCTCAAAAATATAGACGTTGTTCAATCTTCGGATTGGATAACAGCTAAGGATTGATGAACGGCAACAACGTATACTCATATTCCTATAACAGCATCAAGCGTTATAGGATCAAGCGAATAAGTGCATATGATGGATGCCTTGGCGATCACAGGCGATGAAGGACGCGGTAGCCTGCGAAAAGCTACGGGGAGCTGGCAAACAAGCTTTGATCCGTAGATGTCCGAATGGGGAAACCCACCGTAGTAATACGGTATCCCATGCTGAATACATAGGCATGTGGAGGCGAACCGAGTGAACTGAACCATCTCAGTAACTCGAGGAAAAGAAATCAACCGAGATTCCGGAAGTAGTGGCGAGCGAAACCGGACCAGCCTGGATGTTTTAGCGTAGTGAATAGTCGAATGGAATGGAAAGTCCAGCCGTAGCAGGTGATAGCCCTGTAGGCGAAATTCAGTACGTGGAACTAAGCATCGAACAAGTAGGGCGGGACACGTGAAATCCTGTCTGAATATGGGGGGACCATCCTCCAAGGCTAAATACTCGTGATCGACCGATAGTGAACCAGTACCGTGAGGGAAAGGCGAAAAGAACCCCGGAAGGGGAGTGAAATAGATCCTGAAATCGTATGCATACAAACAGTAGGAGCACCTTCGTGGTGTGACTGCGTACCTTTTGTATAATGGGTCAGCGACTTACATTCAGTGGCAAGCTTAACCGAATAGGGGAGGCGTAGCGAAAGCGAGTCCGAATAGGGCGATTCAGTCGCTGGGTGTAGACCCGAAACCAGGCGATCTATCCATGGCCAGGTTGAAGGCACGGTAACACGTGCTGGAGGACCGAACCCACTAATGTTGAAAAATTAGGGGATGAGCTGTGGATCGGAGTGAAAGGCTAAACAAGCCTGGAGATAGCTGGTTCTCTCCGAAAACTATTTAGGTAGTGCCTCGTATATTACTGCCGGGGGTAGAGCACTGTTATGGCTAGGGGGTCACAGCGACTTACCAACCCATGGCAAACTCCGAATACCGGCAAGTACAGTACGGGAGACAGAGCACCGGGTGCTAACGTCCGGACTCAAGAGGGAAACAACCCAGACCGCCAGCTAAGGTCCCTAACTATGACTAAGTGGGAAACGAAGTGGGAAGGCATAGACAGTCAGGAGGTTGGCTTAGAAGCAGCCATCCTTTAAAGAAAGCGTAATAGCTCACTGATCGAGTCGTCCTGCGCGGAAGATGTAACGGGGCTAAGCCATAGACCGAAGCTGCGGATGTGTACTTTAGTACACATGGTAGGAGAGCGTTCCGTAAGCCTGTGAAGGTGTTCCGTGAGGAATGCTGGAGGTATCGGAAGTGAGAATGCTGACATGAGTAGCGATAAAGGGGGTGAAAAGCCCCCTCGCCGTAAGTCCAAGGTTTCCTGCGCAACGTTCATCGGCGCAGGGTGAGTCGGCCCCTAAGGCGAGGCAGAGATGCGTAGCTGATGGGAAGCGGGTTAATATTCCCGCACCGTCGTAGAGTGCGATGGGGGGACGGATTGCAGAATGTTATCGGGGTGTTGGATGTCCCCGTTGGCGCATCATAGAAGGCACTTAGGCAAATCCGGGTGCGTAATTCAAGGGTGTGACTGGATAGAGCTTCGGCTCTAAACTAACTGGAAGCAGTTCCAAGAAAAGCCTCTAAGCTTCAGCTCTACGAGACCGTACCGCAAACCGACACAGGTGGACGGGATGAATATTCCAAGGCGCTTGAGAGAACTCAGGAGAAGGAACTCGGCAAATTAATACCGTAACTTCGGGAGAAGGTATGCCTCATTAGTGTGATGTGCCTGCGCACAAAGCATGAAGAGGCCGCAGTGAATCGGTGGCTGCGACTGTTTACTAAAAACACAGCACTCTGCAAACACGAAAGTGGACGTATAGGGTGTGACGCCTGCCCGGTGCCGGAAGGTTAAGTGATGGGGTGCAAGCTCTTGATCGAAGCCCCGGTAAACGGCGGCCGTAACTATAACGGTCCTAAGGTAGCGAAATTCCTTGTCGGGTAAGTTCCGACCTGCACGAATGGCGTAACGATGGCCACACTGTCTCCTCCTGAGACTCAGCGAAGTTGACATGGTTGTGATGATGCAATCTCCCCGCGGCTAGACGGAAAGACCCCATGAACCTTTACTGTAGCTTTGCATTGGATTGTGAACCGGCCTGTGTAGGATAGGTGGGAGACGTTGAAGCGTGGTCGCCAGATCGCGTGGAGTCATCCTTGAAATACCACCCTGGTCTGTTTGCGGTTCTAACCTAGGTCCCTTATCGGGATCGGGGACCGTGCATGGTGGGCAGTTTGACTGGGGCGGTCTCCTCCTAAAGTGTAACGGAGGAGTTCGAAGGTACGCTAGAGACGGTCGGAAATCGTCTTGATAGTGCAATGGCATAAGCGTGCTTGACTGTGAGACTGACAAGTCGAACAGGTACGAAAGTAGGACATAGTGATCCGGTGGTTCTGTATGGAAGGGCCATCGCTCAACGGATAAAAGGTACTCTGGGGATAACAGGCTGATACCGCCCAAGAGTTCATATCGACGGCGGTGTTTGGCACCTCGATGTCGGCTCATCTCATCCTGGGGCTGTAGCCGGTCCCAAGGGTATGGCTGTTCGCCATTTAAAGAGGTACGTGAGCTGGGTTTAAAACGTCGTGAGACAGTTTGGTCCCTATCTGTCGTGGGCGTTGGATACTTGACGGAGCCTGCTCCTAGTACGAGAGGACCGGAGTGGACGTACCACTGGTGTATCGGTTGTCATGCCAATGGCATTGCCGAGTAGCTACGTACGGAAGAGATAACCGCTGAAGGCATCTAAGCGGGAAACTCGTCTGAAGATTAGGTATCCCGGGGGCTTGACCCCCCTGTAGGGTCGTCCGAGACCAGGACGTTGATAGGCTGGGTGTGGAAGTGCAGTAATGCATGTAGCTAACCAGTACTAATTGCCCGTGTGGCTTGATCCTATAACCCTTGAGGTTGTAGTGAGTTAAGTTGTTGACCACAGAACGTAATATTGAAGTGCAGCGCAACCCGCGCTTGACACCTTCGTAACCGCTGCTAGCTGATCCGTACTGATCGCTAGCGGTGTGCTTCTTCCAATTAGCTGGGGCGTCCCTTAAAAAGACGACTCGGCAACCAGTTACGCTTGACGACCATAGCAAGGTGGTCCCACACCTTCCCATCCCGAACAGGACTGTGAAACGCCTTTGCGCCGATGATAGTGGACGGACGTCTGTGAAAGTAGGTCATCGTCAAGCTCTTATTCCTCAAAACCCCCGCAAGCATCCCTTGCGGGGGTTTTGTTTTAGGCGGCGACAAAAGCACAGGCTACCGGCCTGTCTCGGATTGCTCGAAGGCCTGACCCTGGACCACCCGGTTCAGGCGTACCGCCCCCCATCCTGGCCCGTTCCGGGCTGCATGTATTCCTTATTCTTACCGACGCCGATTGGCCTATGCCTAGTAGGTTGGTCATGGCATCCTGTCCCTGCACAAGAGGATTGGCGTTCAATCCGTCGCTGCTTACCTGTAGGGTGGTCGGTCGTTCTACTCTTCGCGCTTGTAGCATTAGTTGCTGAGCTTTCTGTACCAATCAGCTTTGATGACCAAGATAGGGCGTACAGCTGTCGGCATCAGGTTCTGTATGGCTATATAACGTGCCTAGTTATTACCCGCCTTTGTCCTACTCGTCCTCCCTGATTCCCCTGAAATTCCTACTCAGTTTCCTCTTTGCGCCGTAGAATACGGATAAATACTTTAGAGCTAAAGGAGTTGCCCGTGGGTGCAGAGACGGTAGTAGACGCGATTGTGGTTGGGGCAGGGCACAACGGCTTGGCAGCAGCGGTTGAACTGGCCAGTAAAGGCTGGAAAGTTCAGGTTGTGGAAGCCAAAAGCTCGGCGGGTGGTGCGGTCAGCACTCAGGAGTTGACCATGCCAGGCTTCAAGCATGATGTGTGCGCCATGAACCTGTCCTCCTTCGCGGGCTCTGCGTTCTTCCAACGCCATAAAGAAGCCTTGGCCCGCCATGGTTTGGCTTTCGTCCCCGCAGAGCATTGCTTTGCCAGCGTGTTCCGGGATCAAAGTTACTTGGGCGTCAGTACAGATCTGGAAACGACCTTGAAGCGTATTCGAGCTGTTTCTGAGAAGGACGCTCAGGCTTGGCAAGCCATGCTGGATGACTTCCAGAGCAAGGCCCCTCATCTGTTTGCTGTGCTCGGTAGCCCTATGCCTTCTTGGGGCTTGATGAAAAGCGCCTGGAAGAGCTGGCGTGAGCTGGGCAAGGATGGCGTTGCAGAGCTGATGCAATTGCTGCTGGCGACGCCTCGTGACTTTCTGGACCGCTATTTCGAGAGCGACTCAGTGAAAGCCATGATGGCAGCCTGGGGGCTGCATGTGGATTTCACACCAGACACAGCAGGCGGTGCCTTGTTTCCTTATCTGGAGTCCATGGCCAACCAAGCCTTTGGCATGGTGATCGGGCAGGGCGGTGCTGACACGATTATCCGTGCCATGACGAGCTTTCTGCAGGAGTTGGGCGGTGAGCTGCTGTTGAATGCCCCCGTGCAGACAATTGAACAAGAGAATGGTCGCGCCAGTGGTGTTGTTTTGGCCGACGGTCGCCGCTTGAAGGCACGCAAGGCGGTCATCGCGAATCTGAATCCTCAACTCGTCTTTGGGCGCCTGGTGCAGTCTGCTACCGTCCCCAAGGATTATCAGAAGAAAGTCGATGCCTTCCGCCCCGGTTTGGGCACCATGATGATCCATTTGGCTCTGGATGGCTTGCCAGATTGGACAGCTGGCACCGAGCTGCAGCGTTTCTCCTACGTCCATCTGGCACCCGATATGGCCATGATGAGCCGCGTCTATGCCGAAGCAGCTGCAGGTTTATTGCCTGCCGAGCCAGTTCTTGTGGTTGGACAAGGTACAGCACTGGATCCTTCCCGCGCCCCGGAGGGGAAACATACCTTGTGGATTCAAGTGCGTGTGCTGCCAGCCCAAGTCAAAGGCGACGCTTCTGGCAAGATTGCCGCTGGCGATTGGTCGCAGCTTAAGGGTGCATATGCAGAGCGCGTCCTGGATCTGCTTGAAAGTTATGCGCCGGGCCTGCGTAGCAAGATCCTGGCCCGCCATATCATGTCGCCCCAGGATCTGGAGCAGTTCAATGCGAACTTGATTGGCGGTGATAACCTCTCGGGCAGCCACCATCTGGATCAGAACTTCTTCTTCCGTCCAGTGGCCGGTTACTCCAAATACAAGACGCCGATCAAGGATCTGTATTTGTGCGGCGCCTCGACCTGGCCCGGTGCAGGGACGGGGGCCGGATCAGGTTATATGCTGGCCAATCTGTTGGCGAAGTAAGTCAAAGAACTAAAGGCCATTCAGACGTTGCCGGGCATGTTCCAGGCGCAGCTGTTTGGCCTCCATCTCCTGTAGTTGTCGTCGTATCCCATCGATATGTTCTTTGGCGGCGCGTCGGGCCAAGTCAGCTTGGCCTTGCGTGACGGCATTGCATAAACGCGCATGTTGTCTGTCCAACCTGCGTTTGGAGTCATGGTCGGGATACAGGTGCTGCACGGACACGCGCACTGTAGACAACATCAAGTCGTTGAACAGGCTGATCATGTGTACCAGCACCGGGTTGTGTGAAGCCTCACAGATTGCCGCATGAAAAGCATGATCTGCCCGCGCAACCTGTTCAGGCGCTGCATCCTGCATTTGCAGATCCTCCAGTTCCTGAAAGCGTCGTCGTATCATGATGTGATCGGCTTCCGTCCCCCTGGAGGCGGCTAGTTGAGCCGCCTCGCTTTCCAGCAGTTCACGCACTTCCAGCAAGTCATATAGAGTGCGCCCTTGCGCTTGAAGCAGGTGCTCCAGCGGCTTGCTGACGGCTGAATCAATCAGGTTGGAGACGAAGGAGCCTTTGCCATGTCGGGTTTCAATCAAGCCGCGCACGCGCAGGATTTGCAGCCCTTCGCGCAGGGCAGATCGGGACACCGCCAGTCTTTGCGTCAGTTGCCGCTCGGAGGGCAAAACTTGTCCCGGTTTCAGGACGCCATCCATAATAAAAGTTTCGATGCGTTGGGCGACCAGCTCGGCGGTGACTTCCAAACGCTTGGGTTCCTGCATTTTCATTCGTGGTCAGACCAGTTGTATGCCTATGGAAATGATAACAAGCTGATTATCTATCTGTCTGATTTATAAGTATAAAGATAAACCCTAATACTCTCTTAGGGTAAAAACTGGTCGGACCAGTAGTCTGACGGCTGGACAAGCTAGCCCGCATCAAAGACCATCCGTTTCAGGAGACTTTAAAAGACAGGAGGCGTCATGAGCTTGCGCTACGACGAAAAACTGGACGGTGTGCTGCCCCGCGTGGACAGGATGCAGCTGCTTAGCCGTTTGCGTGATGATATTCCCGGCCTGGATGTGCTGCACACTGATGAGCAACTGCATCCTTACGAGTGTGATGGACTGAGTGTTTATCGCGCCAAACCCTTGCTGGTCGTTTTGCCCCGTAATGTGGAGCAGGTACAGGCCGTGATGCGCTTGGCTCACGAAGTCGGCGTG
This sequence comes from Alcaligenes sp. NLF5-7, assembly GCF_024266725.1. Lineage (NCBI taxonomy): Bacteria > Pseudomonadati > Pseudomonadota > Betaproteobacteria > Burkholderiales > Alcaligenaceae > Alcaligenes > Alcaligenes sp. NLF5-7. The sequence continues at coordinate 259,576 of NZ_CP100755.1, read as the reverse complement.
CCGGTGGTGGCTCGTGGTGCGGGTACCGGCTTGTCGGGCGGTGCCATGCCTTTGGAGCAGGGTATTTTGCTGGTGATGGCGCGCTTGAACCAGATTCTGGATCTGGACCCTGTAGCCGGGATTGCTCGCGTTCAGCCCGGCGTGCGTAATATCGCGATCTCTCAGGCGGCCCAACCCTTTGGCTTGTATTACGCACCGGACCCGTCTTCGCAGATTGCCTGTTCAATTGGTGGCAACGTAGCGGAAAACGCGGGTGGTGTGCACTGTCTGAAATATGGTCTGACCGTACACAATATCCTGCGCCTGGAAGTGATTACCGTCACAGGCGAACGATTGATTTTGGGCTCCGAAGCTCTGGATACGCCCGGCTTTGATTTGATGGCCCTGTTTACGGGTTCCGAAGGAATGCTGGGGGTAGTCACGGAAATTACCGTCAAGTTGCTGGCACGTCCCCCCTGTACGGTAGTGCTGCTGGCCAGCTTTGACGAAGTGGAAAAAGCAGCTGATGCCGTGGCGCAGATTATTGCTCAAGGCATTGTGCCGGCAGGGCTGGAGATGATGGATCAAATGTCCATCCGCGCAGCCGAGGACTTTATCCACGCTGGCTATCCCGTTGATGCACAAGCGATCTTGCTTTGCGAGATTGATGGCGCTTTGGAAGACGTGCAGGACGATGTGGCTCGTGTGGAGCAGGTTCTTTTCAAGGCCGGCGCGCAAGAAGTGCGGGTTGCGCGGGACGAGCAGGAGCGACAACGCTTCTGGGCCGGTCGTAAAAACGCCTTTCCCGCTGTAGGCCGGATTTCTCCCGACTATTACTGCATGGACGGCACCATTCCGCGTCGTCAGTTGGCTTATGTGCTGAAGAAAACCGCGGAGCTTTCCGAAGAGTACGGCCTGCGCGTCGCCAACGTGTTTCATGCGGGCGATGGCAATATGCACCCGCTGATTCTGTTCGATGCCAATCAACCTGGCGAGCTGGAGCGAGCCGAAGCCTTGGGCGGCAAGATTCTGGAATTGTGTGTGGAAGTCGGCGGCACAATTACGGGCGAGCACGGCGTAGGCAGAGAAAAAATCAATCAGATGTGTGTGCAGTTCAATGAAGACGAGCTGCAGTTTTTCCATGCGATCAAAGCTGCCTTTGATCCCAAAACCATGCTGAATCCCGGCAAGAACATTCCTACTTTGCATCGCTGTGCAGAAATGGGCGGCATGCACATCCATCACGGGCAATTGCCTTTCCCAGAGTTGGAGCGTTTCTGATGAGTACCGTAGAACACAAAAATCAGGATCGCAGCGCTGAATTGCTGGAGCAGGTCCAGCAAGCCCTGGCCACTAAAACCCCCTTGCGTTTGCAAGGCGGCAATACCAAAGCTTTTTTAGGCAAAGCCGTGCAGGGGCAAGAGCTGAGCCTGGCAGGCCATGAAGGGGTGGTCGATTACGATCCGGCGGAACTGGTCGTCACGGTGCGTGCCGGGACTTCCGTGCAGGCGCTGGAAACGATCTTGAACGAGCAAGGTCAATGCCTGCCTTTTGAGCCACCTCTGTTTGATAGCCGCGCCACTGTTGGTGGAGCCACCGCCTGTGGTCTGTCGGGACCGCGTCGTCCCTGGGTAGGCTCATTACGAGATTATGTACTGGGCTGCCGTTTGATCAGTGGCATGGGCACACATATGCGTTTTGGTGGCCAGGTCATGAAGAACGTCGCCGGTTATGACGTATCGCGGCTGATGGTCGGCGCCCAGGGTTCATTGGGTGTAATTACCGAGGTGTCCTTCAAAGTCTTGCCTCGCCCACGTAGCCGTGCCAGCCTGGTTCTGGAGGTAGCCCAGCAGGAAATCGCCGGTTTATTACGCAGTTGGCGTGACCAAAGCCGTCCCATTACGGGCGCAGCTTGGCAGGACGGGCGTTTGCATTTGCGTCTGGAAGGTGGCGACAGCTCGGTGCAATTGGCTCAAGAGCAAATCGGTGGGGAGGCTTTGGACTTGTCCTATTGGGACGATTTGTGCGAGCAGCGCCTGGAGTTTTTCAAGCAAGCTGGCACCTTGTGGCGAATCGCCTTGCCAGTCGATGCCCCAGTGCAAACATGGCCCGGCCAGGTTCTGGTGGATTGGGGTGGGACACAGCTGTGGCTGAAGTCCGATGCTGCTGCCGAGCAGATTCACGCGCAGGCTCAAGCTTTGAAAGGGCATGCCCGTTGCTGGTCCGGATCAGGTGCAGGGCAGGATGTCTTGCCCGAGTCCTTGTTGATATGGCATCAGCGTTTGAAACAACAGCTGGATCCTGCTGCCATTTTTAATCCAGGTCGTCTCTTTCCTTCGGCGGAGTCCACATGCAAACACAACTGACACCATGGGCTCAGCAACTACCGCAAGCCGAGCAAGCTGAAGCTATTTTGCGCTCCTGTGTGCATTGTGGGTTTTGCAATGCCACCTGTCCGACTTATCTGGACCAGGGCAACGAGCTGGACGGCCCCCGTGGCCGGATATACCTGATCAAGATGTTCCTGGAAGGCAAAGCGACCTCGGAGCTGACCCAGCATCACCTGGATCGTTGCCTGAGCTGCCGCAATTGTGAAACCACCTGTCCTTCGGGGGTGAAGTATCACAACTTGCTGGATATAGGTCGGGCCGCACTGGAGCCCAAAGTAAAGCGTCCCTTGAAGGACCGTGCCATGCGAGTCGCACTGACGCAGATTCTGCCAGAGCCTGCTCGAGTCAACGCCTTGCTGGGGGTAGCGCGAACCATGCGTCCCTTGCTGCCATCTTCTTTACAGGAAAAAATCCCGCCCAAGCAAAATGCGGATTTGACACGACCCGCACAGCGGCACAGCAAGCGTGTCCTGATGCTGGAAGGCTGTGTTCAGACAGCCATGGCGCCTTCCATTAATGCTGCGACGGCCCGGGTGTTGGATCGCTTGGGCATCAGCGTGACGCCCATCGCTCAGGCAGGCTGCTGTGGCGCTTCGTCTTTTCACTTGGGTGCGCAAGAACAGGGCCTGGAGCAGGCGCGTCGCAATATCGACGCCTGGTGGCCGCAGATCGAACAGGGAGCTCTGGCGATTGTGCAGACCTCCAGCGGTTGCGGAGCTTTTGTGAAAGAGTACGTGGACCTGTTCAGGAACGATCCGGCCTACGCCGAGCGCGCTCGCCGCGTCAGTGAACTGGCCAGGGATCTGGTCGAAGTGCTGGAAGAGCAGCCTTTGGAAGAATGCCTGAACACGCAAACCCGCCCACGCCTGGCTTTCCATTGTCCGTGCACTTTGCAGCATGCGCAAAAACTGGGGGGACGAGTTGAGGTCGTGCTGACTCGCCTGGGTTTTGATCTGGGCGCTGTGCCGGATAGCCATTTGTGCTGTGGTTCGGCGGGCACCTATTCATTGACTCAACCCGAGATCGCAGGACGTCTGCGGGATCGCAAGATGGATGCGCTGGAAAGCAGTAAGCCCGACCTGATTGTCACGGCCAATATGGCCTGCGGGAATCATTTGAATGGAGCGGGTCGGACTGCGGTCAAGCATTGGGTTGAGTTGGTGGATCAATACTTGAGTGCATAGTCGCAGGAACCAGGGTTGTCCGAGTCGTTGAATGTTTTTCTGCGGGCCCCTAAGGATGGCCCAGTACAGCCGCAACGTCCGCGCTTGAACGTGGGGGCAGGCAGGGGCAAATTCTGCGGTTTTGTTATCCTGCCTGTTGTTCGCCCCCTCCACCTGACGATATGCTTGCCGTTGTCGCGCAGATAGCCTCGTTTGCAGGAAGGGGCGGTGCAGACTCTTAGGCGGTCAGTTGTTTTTCGAGCAGGTCCAGTGTCTCATAGCAGGCCAGGACCGACGCCACGCTGGAGTTGGGTTCGCGATTTTCCAGAATAGCCGCGATAAACTCCCGGTCCTGCAATTCGATGCCGTCCATGGATACATCTACGTGGGAGACATCGATTACTTCGTCTTTGCCGGTGGTGAGGTCGTCGTAGCGGGCCAGATAGGTTCCGTTGTCGCAGATGTAGCGAAAGAACGTGCCGAAAGGGCCGTCATTGTTGAACGATAGCGATAGCGTGCATAGTGCGCCGTTTTCTGTCAGCAACTGGATGGACATGTCCATGGCGATGCCAAGCTCAGGATGGATAGGGCCTTGGATGGCATTGGCCTTGATGACTTTGGAGCCGGTCTGGTATTGAAAAAGATCGACAGTGTGCGCGGCATGATGCCAGAGCAGGTGGTCTGTCCAGGAGCGCGGTTTGCCCAGGGCGTTGGTGTTGCTGCGGCGGAAAAAATAGGTCTGTACATCCATCTGCTGAATGTTCAATTCACCCGCCTTTATCTTTTGATGAATCCACTGATGGCTGGGGTTGAAGCGGCGCGTGTGGCCAACCATGGCCACTAGGCCCTTTTCCTGTTGTACTTGCAGCACTTCCTGGGCACCGGCCAGGGTGTCCGCCAAGGGAATTTCAACCTGTACGTGTTTGCCCGCTTTCAGGCATGCCAGTGTTTGCGCAGCGTGCATCTGAGTAGGGGTGCACAAGATGACGGCATCGACCTCCTGACTGGCCAGCGCCTCGTTCAGATCGCCCGAGGCGTGGGGGACGCCGTATTTTTGCGCTACTTCCTGGGCCTTGGCCTGGGTGCTGGACACGATATAGGTGACCTGGGCTTCGGGGATACGGGCCAGGCCGTCCAGGTGCTTGATGCCGAAGGCGCCTGCGCCTACCAGTGCAATATTGACTTTTTTCATTTCTATTTCCTTTCGTTCAGAGCGTGGGGCCAAGCCCGCTCACGCAGTCTCTTTGTTTTCCAGGATCAGGTGTCCGACCGCGGTATTGGAGGCGGGCACATGGTAGAAGCGGTGGCGCACATCGACGTGTGGATTCATGGCGCCACGCGCGACCAGCCACATCACCAGCTCGATGCCTTCCGAGCCTGCCTCACGCACATAGTCGATATGGGGCACGCGAGCCAGGGCATCGGGGTCGGCAATCAGGCGATCCAGGAACTGGTTGTCCCATTGGGCGTTGATCAGTCCGGCGCGGGGGCCTTGCAACTGGTGGCTCATGCCGCCTGTGCCCCAGATCTGTACATTCAGGTCTTCGTCATACGAGGCGACCGCGCGACCGATCGCCCGGCCCAGATCCAGGCAGCGCTGGCCGGATGGGGCCGGATACTGAACTACGTTGACGTGCAAGGGGATTACGGGGCAGGGCCATTGTTCGACTTGACCGAACATCAGGGAAAGTGGAACGGTCAGGCCGTGGTCTACTTCCATTTTGTTGCACAGCGTCAGATCGAAGTCGTCCTGAATGACCGAGTGGGCAATATGGGCCGCCAGTTCGGGGTGCCCTTGTACCGTGGGGACAGGGCGTTTGCCCCAGCCTTCGTCACTGGGTTCAAAAGAGGCGCCAGTGCCCAGGGCAAAAGTGGGAATCAGGTCCAGGCTGAAGTTGTTGGCGTGGTCGTTGTAGACCAGGATGATGACATCCGGTTTGTTTTCCTGCTCCCATTGCTTGGAGAATTCGTAGCCGTCGAACACTTTTTTCCAGTAGGGTTCGGTGTGCTTGCCCAGGTCCAGCGCGGCACCAATAGCAGGAACATGCGAGGTATAAACAGAGTGTTTGATCTTTGCCATGATAGGTTCCGGTTATTTTTCTTGTTCGTGTAAGTAGCGGTTGCCCTCGGGGGAGCGGCCACCCTTGAGCATCATTTCCCGATAGTCCTGTTCGCTCATACCGGTCATGCTGCCTGCCATTTGTTGGAAGGACAGGCCATCGGTAGCGCCGATCTTGGCCAGAAAGTAGATGTTGCCACCCAGTTGCATGCAGCGATTCAGGTCACGACTGAGTACAGCCTGTTTTTGCTCCATGCTCATGGGCCACTCATCCAGATAGGCTGACTCGTCCGCTTTAAAGCGGGCCCGGTTTTCTGCCTTCATCAGTGACATGCAAAACTGGTTCAGGTGGTAGCCCTTACGCGATTGTTCCGAGTCAAAAATAATCGTTCCCGGTATATCCTGGTACGGTTTGTCCAGTGCCATAGTTATCTCCTCAAATTCATGTCAACTCTTCTGGCCAATACAGGCGCATCGGGTTGTCCACCAGTAGTAATTGTTGTTCTGCGGGACTGGGCGCAATTTGTGCCACGTAGTCAACCAGCAAACCGTCATCGGGCATATGGTCTTTCAGGTTGGGGTGGGGCCAGTCGGTCCCGAACAAAACGCGATCGGGGAACTGCTGCATCAATCGGCGTGCAAATGGTACGACATCCTGATACGCATGCTGCTCGCCATGCAGGGCGGCAGGACCGCTTTTGCTCAGACGCTCAGGGCATGAGAGCTTGGACCAGATGTTCGGGTGTTCGGCCATCAAGCGTACGAACAGGTCGAACTCGGCACTCTCTGCCCCTTGGCTGACATCCGGACGGCCCATATGGTCAACGACCACTGTGGTCGGTAGACCGGCGAAAAAATCCCATAGTTCTGGCAAATCCTGTGCCTCGAAGTACACCACCACATGCCAGCCCAAAGGCGCTATTTTATGGGCAACGTTCAGCAGTTCTTCTTTCGGCGTGAAATCGACCAGACGTTTGACAAAATTGAAACGCACACCGCGCACGCCGGCCTGGTGCATGGCGTCCAACTGCTGTTGCGTGACATCCGAGCCCAGGGTGACAACGCCACGCGCCTTGCCTTGTGAGGCCTGCAAGGCATCGAGCAAGGCGCTGTTGTCCTTGCCGTGACAGGTAGCTTGCACAATGACGTTGCGGGCAAAGCCCAGGTGGTCGCGCAAGGCAAACAGCTGCTGTTTGCTGGCATCGCAAGGAGTGTATTTGCGCTCGGGGGCGAAGGGGAACTGCTCAGCGGGGCCAAACACATGGCAGTGGGCATCAACCGCACCAGCCGGTAACTGGAGTCGGGGTTTGGAGGGGGCGGCGTACCAGTCCAGCCAGCCGGGGGTTTTCTCAAAATGGCTCATCATCCTTCCTTCAGTCGATGTAACGGAGCCCGGCCTTCTCCAGGGGCTCGCGCATTTTGTACATATCCAGGCCCAGGACACCGCTGGCCAGCTTGGCGCGTTTTTCACCCTCAAAACTTTCTCTTTTTTGGGCGGCCGCCAATGTAGCGGCGGCCTTGGCGGCGGGCACGCACACCACGCCATCATCATCAGCCACGATGACATCGCCCGGCGTGACCCACATGCCTGCACACACGACCGGAATATTGACCGAACCCAAGGTGGCCTTGATGGTGCCCTTGGAGGAAATGGCCTTGCTCCAGACCGGAAAGTTCATCGCCTGTAAGGTGTTGATGTCGCGCACTCCGGCGTCAATGATCAAGGCGCGCGCTCCACGGGCCTGGAAGCTGGTGGCCAGCAGGTCGCCAAAATAGCCGTCACTACACTCCGAGGTCACCGCGGCAACCACGATATCGCCGGGCTGAATCTGCTCGGCGACGACGTGCATCATCCAGTTGTCGCCCGGTTGCAGCAGCACCGTGACGGCAGTGCCGGAGACTTGCTGACCGGAGTAAATCGGGCGCATATAAGGTTTGAGTAGACCGACACGGCCCATGGCCTCGTGAACAGTGGCCGAGCCCAGGGCCGCCAGTGCATCGGCGGCCTGGCGGTCGGCTCGTTGAATGTTGCGGTACACGACACCCAGTTCGTACATGGTTGATTCCTTGATGAATAGTTGCAGGCGGCTTACAAGCCTTTTTTCTTCAGCGCAGCGTCCAGGCGCGGGAACACGCGGCGTGCGTTGCCTTCGTAGATCTGGTGACGTTCCTGTTCGCTCAGGTTAAGCGTGGCTTCGATATAGCGTTTGGTATCGTCGTAGTAGTGACCGGTCGTGGGGTCAATGCCGCGCACCGCGCCAATCATTTCGCTGGCAAACAAGATATTCTTGACAGGAATGACCTCGGTCAGCAGGTCGATGCCAGGCTGATGGTAGACGCAGGTGTCAAAGAAAATGTTGTTGAGCAGGTGCTCGTCCAGCAGGGGCTTTTTCAGCTCCTGTGCCAGACCTCGGAAACGGCCCCAGTGATAGGGCACGGCGCCGCCACCATGGGGGATCAGGAACTTGAGCGTGGGAAAGTCTTTGAACAGATCGCTGGTCAGACATTGCATGAATGCGGTGGTATCCGCGTTCAGATAATGGGCGCCGGTGGTGTGAAAGCAGGCGTTGCAACTGGTGGAGACGTGGATCATGGCAGGAATGTCGTACTCCACCATTTTTTCGTAAATGGGGTACCAGGAGCGGTCGGACAGCGGCGGGGCCGTCCAGTGGCCACCGGACGGGTCGGGATTCAGGTTGATGCCGACGTTGCCATACTCTTCCACACACTTGACTAGCTCGGGAATGCAGGTTTTGGGATCTACGCCCGGCGATTGCGGGAGCATGGCAGCCGGGATGAAATGGTCAGGAAACAGTTCGCTGACGCGATAGCACAGCTCATTGCAAATGGCGGCCCAGGTGCTGGAGGTCTCGAAGTTGCCGATATGGTGGGCCATGAAACTGGCACGGGGACTGAAGATGGTCAGGTCCGAGCCGCGTTGTTTCATCAGCTTGAGCTGGTTGTTCTCGATGGTCTCGCGGATCTCGTCATCGCTGATCTTCAGATCACTGGCGCGGGGCGTTTGATTGGGGTCTTTCAGGCCGGCGATCTGCAAGTCGCGCCAAGCCCCCAGTGCGGCGGGGGCCGTGGTGTAGTGCCCGTGTACGTCGATGATCATGGGAGGGTCTCCTGCGTCTTGATGTTTAAGGGTTAATGAGAGGGGGAGTCGTGCCGCCTTGCGGCTGTGCACGGCTGTATTGCTTGATGAGGAGGGCGGCCATGGCGATGACGCCTGGGATGGCCACAACGGTAAAGATCTGACTGAAATCCAGCTCGCGTGCCGTCAGCTCGGCCACCAGGAAAGAGCCGGCAATACCGCCAAAACGACCGATGCCCAGCATCCAGGCCACGCCCGTGGCGCGTCCCCGAGTGGGGTAGTAGGCGGCCGCCAGTGCAGGCATGGAGGACTGTGCGGTATTCATCAGCGTGCCGGCCAGAAACACGACCACAACCAAGCCGCCCAGATGTCCGGCCATCTGGCCAATCCACCAAATGGATAGAGCGGTCAGCGCGTAGCCCAGAGCGATGATGCGGTTGGCGTTGAAGCGATCCATCAACCAGCCAGAGAGCACGGCACCCACACCGCCCAACGGGAAGAGAGCGGCAACCAGCGTGCTGGTCTGGGATGCCAGTCCGGCTTCTTTGAACAGCACGGGCATCCAGTTCATCAAGGCGTAGAAAATGACCAGTCCCATGAAATAGGCCAGCCAGAGCATGAGTGATCCCAAGCGGTATTCACGCGATAACACGATACCGATACCATTGTGGGCGGCAGGCTGGGAGCTGGTCTCGGTCAGCGTAAAGCGTTGGACGCTGTCCACAGCCTTGCCGGCAATGGGGGCCAGCGCCCGGCGGATACGGTCGGCGGAGTCATGTCGGGCGACCATGTGGCGCACGGACTCGGGCAGCTTCGGGATCAGCACGAGCAGTAGTATCAAGGGGGCGATGCCACCCAATATCAATACACTGCGCCAGCCAAATTGGGGAATCATCCAGGATGCCAGAAAGCCGCCCAGGGCGGCCCCCAGAGGAAAGCCGCAGAACATGGCATTGGTCAGGGTGGCGCGACGGGCATCGGGGCAGTATTCGCTCATCAAGGTGACAGCGTTGGGCATGGCGGCTCCCAGACCCAAACCGGTCACAAAGCGCAGAACAGCCAATGTCCAGATGTCCGGGGAGAAGCCTGAGGCCAGGCAGGCGAGGGCAAAGATGGCTACCGAGCTGACCAGCACCGTCTTTCTGCCCAGCCGATCAGCCAGTGGCCCCGACAGCAAGGCCCCCGTTGCCAGACCGAACAGGGCAGCGCTCAGTACGGGTGCCAGGGCGGGCTTGCTGACACCCCACTCGGCGATCAAAGAGGGGGCGATATAGCCGATGGCGGCAGTATCAAAGCCATCGAGCAGCACAATCAGAAAGCACAAGCTGAAGATGAGCCATTGAAAGCCAGAGAAGGGGTGCTCATTGAGCAGCGTTTGCACATCAAGGCTGGGCTGGTCTGTTTTGTCGGCTAGGGATGTCATGGTTTGTCTCGTCCAATATCATTATTTTTCGGTGGGCACCGTATGCGCAGGCGCAGCCCACCCCCTGCCACCGCAGTGGCGCAAGCCCTGCGGTGTTCTTTTTTTTGTTTGAAATGCGTTTAGTTCGAGTGCGGTACCAGAACGTCGCCGCGCATCAGTGCTCTTGCGGTGCGCAGCAACGCTGCCTTGGTCACAATCTCGGGGTTTTCGGGGTCGCTATCGAGTGTGACGCTGAATTCGCCGGTGGGATGTTCGACCGACAGCGTGACCGGACCCAGGCTTTGCTCGAAGCGGGCGATCCCCTCGCAAACGGTGCCTGGCATTTTGATGGCCGTACCCACTGTCACGGCAGCGAGCACCCCAATGGCCTCATGGCATACATGGGGGATGAAACTACGGGTGGTCACAGCGCCGCCGTGTTCAGGCGGGGCGATCAGTGTCATCTTCGGGTAATTCTTGGTCGAGACATCGCCCAGTCCCATACGTTCGGATATCTGCAGGCGCAACGCTTCTACGCGTCGCTTCAGTTCCGTATTGGCGTTTAGCTCAGCCACGCTTTCCAGGCCGCTTACTCCTACATCAGTCGCCTTGAAAATCACTAGCGGCATACCGTTGTCAATGCAGGTGACATCCAGGGTGAACGGAGGCAAGCCATCCGCATGAACGGTGATGGTGTCTTTGGGTTTGCCCGTGGGCAGCAGTCCCGAGCAAACCGAGCCTGCCGTATCCAGAAAATTGATGGCAATCGGGGCGCTGGTGCCCGGTACGCCGTTGATCGCGGCATTACCTTCGTAGCTGATTTCGCCTTCGGGTGTTTGCACCTGAATTTCACTGACCATGCCGGTATTGAGCGTCAGGACCTTGACCGTAGTGGTGGGGCCTTGGGCCTGGATCAGGCCTTTTTCCAAGGCAAAGGGGACGACCGCCGCCAGCATATTGCCGCAATTGGGTTTGGTGTCCACCAGGTCAGAGTCGGGTTGCAACTGGGCAAACAAAAAGCTCAAGTCAGCTTGTCCGGTGCTGCAGATATCCACGATCCCCACTTTGCTGGTCAAGGCATGGGCGCCACCAATGCCATCGATCTGTCGACGGTCGGGCGAGCCCATCAGCCTGAGCAGTAGTCGATCCCGCTCTTGGATATTTTCGGGCAGATCTTTGGCGTAGAAGAATGGACCTTTGGATGTACCCCCCCGCATCAGGATACAAGGAATGCTATATTGGCTGGCCATAGGTGGTGCTCCATAGGTCACTGAAAAAACAGGCAAACTGCGAGGCACATTGACTGTGTTCCCATTCGCTCTTGCTATGCGTACCTATTTTAGTAAGCCCGATAAAAGTTAAAAGAACGAAACCCGACTAGTAGATATGTCAAAAAAACATAGCGAAGACAAGCGCCCTATGGAATACGTGATCGATCTCAAGCAATTGAGCTACTTCACGCATGTGGCCGAACTGGGCAGCTATACCCGAGCTGCAGAATTTACCAATGTGGCTCAGCCAGTCCTGAGCCGGCAGATTCGCAAGCTGGAAATTGATTTGCGGCAGAATTTGCTGATTCGTCACGGGCGCGGTGTCATGCTGACCGACGCCGGCAAGATCTTGCTCAAGCACAGTCGTCTGATCTTGCGCCAGTTGGAGCAGGCGCAGGAGGATCTGAGTCTGTCTGAGGGCAAGCTGACCGGGCACATGTATTTAGGTTTGCCGCCCACGGTGGCGCGCACCATTTCTTTGGATGTCGTGCAGGCGTTCAAGGAACAATTACCCGATGCACACCTGACGATTATCGAGTCACTGACGGTTAACCTGGAGGAGCAAATTCATCTGGATCGGGTCAATATGGGATTGCTGTACAACCCTTCTTCCTCGCCAACACTGGAGACGCAGCTACTGGCCGAGGAACAGTTGCACCTGATCTGCGGTGTGGACAGCCCTTATGCGCAGGGACGCAGCCGCATCGCGCTTAAAGATCTGGCCGATATTCCGCTGATCATGCCTAGCCTGTCCAACAGTTTTCGGATGTTGGTGGAAAAAGAGATGCAAAAGCTCAATCTGAAGCCGCAGATCGAGTTTGAAATCAACAGTGTGGGGGTGATTATTCAATTGCTGGCCAAAGGCATGGGGGCTGCCATTTTGTCCCGCTCGGTGTTGGAGTTCATCCCGCAAAGTGGCTTATTGACGGCTATTCCAATCGAGCAGCCGGCCTTGGTCAATCGTTTGTATCTGGCCTATTCCTCCAAACGTTTGCCCACCAAACTCCAGGTTAAAGTGCGGCAGATCCTGATTGATATTTGCCAGCGACATTTTCCTGGCCGGGATGATTAAGCGCCTTGCTTTTGGGTCATGTTATGCCCATCCATGGCATGCAAGCGTCGAAAAAGGAATGCGGAGCTCAGGGTAATGAGCCCGACAATGACAAACGTGAACTGGAAGGCGGTGGTGGCCGTCTGTACGGATGAGGCGCCAAATAGGGCTTGTCCGTAGCGCAGAAGCATGGCACCTATAGCGGTTCCCAAACCCATGGCCAGTTGCTGGTTTACCGCCATCAGGCTATTGCCACTGCTTTTTTGATAGGGACGCAATCTGGCCATGGTCAGGGTGTTGACGGCGCTGAACTGAATCGAATTGGCGGCTCCCAAAAGCAGTAAGTGCAGACTGATCCACAAGGTACTGGTCTGCGCGTCAATAAAAGCCAGCGCTGTAATCAGCAGGCCGATCAGGATGGTATTGCTTAGCAAAATGGACCGATAGCCAAATCGGTTCAGCAATGGGTGCAAAAAGGGTTTGGCTGCCATGGCGGAAATGGCCATGGGCAACAGTAAGAAAGCGGATTGCACGGGGCTGTAGGCAAAGCTGATCTGAAACAGCATGGGCAGCAAAAAGGGCAATGCGGCCATGCCGATCCGGCTAAGCAGATTGCTGCTCAAACCAATCCGATAGGTACGTACAGACAGCAGATGGCCTGGATACAAGGCGTTTTGCTTGTGCGTGCCATGACGCTTGTAACCTAGCAGAAGAAGAAAACCGGCCAGTATTAACATCCCTGACAAAGCGGGGCTGGCGAGGCTGCCAGACAGTTCAAAGCCCAGCGTTAGCAGGCAGGCGCTGCCAGTGAACAGCAGCAAGCCGTGCAGATCCAGTTTTCCCGGCGTTTCGGTGTAGTTAGGCATCCACTTGCTGGCAAAAAACAGGGACAGCAGGGCAAAGGGCAGATTGATCAGGAAAATCCAGTGCCAACTGGCATATTGCACCAAATAGCCGCCTACCAGCGGCCCCAGTATGGGCCCCAGCAGAGCGGGCATGACGGCATAGTTCAGTACACGCAATAACTCGGCATTGCGAAATGATTTCATCAATACCAGCCGTGCCACTGGGGTCAGCAAGGCTCCGCCCATGCCCTGAACCACACGGGAGACCAGCAACATGGACAACTGCGAGGACAGGGCACACAACAGCGATCCCAGACCAAACAGAAACATGGCGGCCATGAAGATTCGTCGTGTGCCAAAACGGTCGCTCAGGTGCGCGCTGACGGGGATGCATACTGCCACAGTCAGTACGTAGCTGACGATGACCGACTGCATGTGCAGGGCTGAGGTGTTCAGGTCGCGGGCCATGCTGGGCAGCGCCGTGTTGAGCACGGTGACGTCCAGCATTTGCATGAAGATTGCCAACGCCAACAGTGCGGGCAACATTTTTTTTTGAAAAGGGGCAAGCGGTACAGAGGCAGGGTGAGGCATGACAACAGGGCGCAGGGTCGGCCCGGGACCGATCCTGCGCCCGGGCCTGCAGGCCAGATTTATAAAGGATACTGGCGGGGGGTAGTCTGGACGGTAATCCAGCGCAGTTCGGTGAACTCATTGATGGCGGACTTGCTGCCAAAGCGGCCATAACCGCTGGCTTTCATGCCGCCAAATGGGGCTTGGGCTTCATCATGGACGGTAGGTCCATTGATGTGGCAGATGCCGCTCTGGATCTGTTTGGCAATGCGCAGACCACGGTTTACATCCTGCGTGAATACTGCTGCCGCCAAGCCATATTCGCTATCGTTGGCCAAGCGGATTGCCTCGCTGTCCTCACGGTAGCGGGTCATGGTGACGACGGGGCCAAAGGACTCCGTGGCATAGAGCTGCATGTCGGGGGTGACGTCATTGACGATCAGCGGATGCATCAGGGCGCCCTCGATGTTCAGGGGCAGCGGCAAGGAAGCACCTTTGGCAACGGCGTCCTCCACCAGAGCCTGGATGCGCTGGGCAGACTGGACACTTTCCAGATAGGCAAAGCGCGTGTCTGCCTGATCGGGTGAGCCAACCGGAATGGTCTTGATTTTGGCGACCAGTTTTTCCAGAAATGACGGGGCAATCGATTCATGCACAATCAAGCGTTCGGTTGACATGCATATCTGACCTTGATTGAAGTAAGCGCCAAAGGCAACACCGGCGACGGCCTGTTCCAGGTCGGCGTCCTCGCACACAATAACCGGTGCCTTGCCACCCAGTTCGAGCAGGACGGGTTTAAGGTATTTGGCGGCAGTTGCGGCGATGATCTTGCCAACTTTGGTGGAGCCTGTGAAATTGATGCGCTTGACCGCCGGGTGTGCAATGAGCTGCTCGACTACGGCAGGCGCATCTTCAGGGGCGTTGGTAATGACGTTGATCACGCCGGCTCCGACGCCTGCGTCATTGAGCACTTGTCCCAGCAGAACATGGGTGGCCGGACACTGTTCGGAGGCTTTCAGAATGACGGTGTTGCCGCAGGCCAGGGGCATGGCCATAGCACGAGTGGCCAGAATCACGGGCGCATTCCAGGGGGCGATGCTCACGACCACGCCGCAGGGGACGCGATAGGCCATGGACAGGCTGCCGGGCAGATCCGAGGGGATGATGGAGCCATCAATCTGCGTGGTCATGGCAGCGGCCTCGCGCAAGATGTTGGCCGATAAATGCACGTTGAAACCATACCAGGAGTCCGTCGAACCCGTTTCCTGACGTACTGTTGCGATAAATTCGGCCGCGCGCTCGTCCATGAGGTCAGCGGCTTTGAGCAGGCGCAGCCGGCGCTCGGTGGGGCCCAGGGCTGACCAGTGTACAAAGGCTTGTTCGGCGGCCTGCAGGGCGGCTTGCACATCCTCAGCTTGGGCGGCTGCCGCGATGGTCGCGGCTTGGCCTGTAACGGGGTTCTGGCGCGTAAATGTCCGTTGACCACTGGCGTCACGAAGCTGGCCATTGATCAATAGTTGACTGGTGTTCATTATGTCTCCTGCAATACTGCGGATAGATAGGCAAAGTTAAAACGGGTTGTTCAGGTCAATGCCGGATTTGCCCGGTGCCAGGATATTGTTCGGGTCCAGGGCGCGCTTGATCGCGTGTTCGACCTGGCGTTTCACCGTTCCGTATGATTGGGCGACCCGCTCCTGAAAGCGTGTATTGACCCGATACACGGCATACCCTTCTTTCTCGAACTCATCGAGCAGTTCATTAAAGCAGGCATCGGCTCGTGCTGTCTCTTGTGGATTGCTGCGATCGTAAAGCACATCGATGACATGGTGCATGTCTCGCCAGCCCACAATGAACTCACCGACGTAATCGAGCCCGTGCTTGTTCAAAATGGCCTTGGCCAGTGTTTTTTGCTTGTCGCACTCGCTGCCACGGGCCTGGCTGACGGGAGCGAACCACATGGAGCCACCACCTCCACGCCAGTTGTACAGGCCAAATTCCTGTAAATTGGGCACGCCCGACATCAGTTCGGCGCGGTATTTGAACGGTTGTGTGTCGCCGGCCTCTTCCTGGGTTACCAGCGTGCCTTTACCCATTTTCTTGACTGCTTCCTGGACAATTTTCCAGTTCACATCTACTTGTTCTTGTGTACCGTACAGGGCGGCGTAGACGTTCCAGGCTCCCAGGTTCTTGTCTTTCTGAATTTGCTTCAACACGCTGTCCGGAGTGGCGCCCGGTTCGCTCAGGTAGTCGCTGCGTCGGGTGTTGCAGGTAGCAGCTTCCCACAGAATATTGGCAATAACCACCGAGTTGGGGATAACCTGGGCAATGCGCAAGGGGCGAATCATCTCCACGATATCGGCAATATCGGCTTCTTCCTCGAATTTGATTTCAAAGGGTTTGTAGACCGGGGGTTTGGGCATGAGCCAAAACCCCATTTTGGTGCAAATGCCGTAATTGGCCTGGGTAAACATGCCGTCCAGCGTTGGGCCATATCCCCATTTGAAAACCTGCCAGGCCTTGTCACCTGGAACGCTGCCCATTCCGGTACGCAATACCTGGCCGTCGGCCAGCACCAGCTCCATGCCGCATTGCATCATGAAGTGTTCGCCGTACGGGGTATAGCCCACGCCACGATCCATCGTATTGCCCAAAGGGCCGGCAATGGCCGAGGGCGCAGAAAAGGACAGCATGAGAGGAATGTTGTTGTCCTCCAGATAGTCGTAGAGCTGCTGATACGTCACCCCGGGTTCGACCAAAGCGGTGCACAGATCAGGGTCCACATGGAGGATCTTGTTCATTTTTTTCAGATCCAGCACCACCTGGCCCCGTTGTCCGGGCGCGGCCGAGCCATAACCGAAGTTGCGCCCAGTGGAAATGGTCCAGATAGGGATCTTGTATTCGTTGCAGATCTTGACGATCTGCTGTACCTGTTCCACGGTAGTGGCCGACAGCACCGCCGAGGGCGTATGCGCCTCTTCGGAGACCGACATCATGATTTTGGTGTAGGGCTGAATCTGTGCCGATTCCAGCAGGACATTTTCCTTGCCCAACAAGGTCTGGAACTGGGTCAGCGCCTGTTGAAACTGGGACTGATCTACCCCTTTGGGTAGCACCATTTGTTTGTTGTTTTGCACGACCCCCTCCTTAAATTTCGAGCATGAACGACACGTGATGGCCGTTTACGTAGTGTGTGTTTTGAATGGCAGATTGTATGGGTGCGGCCCCGGCCAAGGCAGCGCCCAGACCTTGGCTGTCCCGGGTGCTGAGCTGTGCGTGGTGGGCCTGCCAATGCAGACGGCCCTGAGCGTTGCGCAGCAGATCGATCACAATGGTGGCGCTGGCATCATCGACCAGCCCCAGGATTTTTTTAGGCCCTGTCTGCTCTAGCAGGGTTTGCCATTGGCGCAGAAAGGACAAGTCGGTGCTGGTGTACAGCACCTGGGGGGCTGACGCGGGCTGGTACGCCTGTACGCCACTGAGAAAGGCCGACGCGCATTGGCCCGGCGTAAGAATGACATGCAGGGGCGGCGCTTGCTGTACACGGTTTGCCCAGGCAGTGGCGGACGAACCCAGGCTGCCCAGGGCCGATCCTGTCAGTACCATGCCTTTGAGAACCTGACGACGTTGACTGTTCATGCCAGGCTCCTTATTTGCTGGTAGCGCTGGCGGGCACCCGGGCCGGGGAGGTGGACAGATACTGACCTAGCTCCTTGAGGGTGGCATCGTTGATATGGGTCTGCGGAAAGGCAGGCATGGCTCTTAGGCCGCTGCGCACAATAATGGCAAAGAACTCGGGCGGAAGCTGCCGGCCTTTCAGTTCCGGGCCAATTCCTGCTTCGTGACAGTAAATACAGGTTTTTTCGTAGGTTTTCTGCCCCAGTGTCTTTGCTTGTTCGGCGGCAGCGCTTGTCGAAAAACACAAGCCCCCCAGCCCCGCCAATGTCAGCAAGCGAGCTGTTCTGAAAGCGTGGCAAGTGAAGCCTTGTATTGCTGGCCTGTGGTAAGCCATATCCGTCTCCTGGTTACGATTGATTTTGATGTTTTTTGTTAGTAGGGAAGGCCAACATAGTTCTCGGCAAGCAGGCGGGCGCCGTGCTCGGAGTTCATCAGTTGATTAAATTCGGCTGCCTGAAGCTTGTGATCCCAATGATTCATGTCCGGGAAAGTATGCATCATCCGGGTCATGTACCAGGAGAAACGTTCCGCTCCCCAGATACGTTTCAGACAACGATCTGAGTAGTTCTCTATTTTTTCGCGGCACTGGTTCTGGTAGAAGTCCAGCAGCGCCTCCGAGAGATACAAGACATCACTGGCGGCCAGATTCAGGCCCTTGGCCCCAGTGGGAGGCACAATATGGGCTGCATCACCTGCCAGGAACAGGTTGTGATGGCGCATGGGTTCGGTCACGAAGCTACGCAACGGAGCAATGCTTTTTTCAATGCTGGGGCCAGTGACCAGGTTGGCAGAACGTGTCGGCCCCAGGCGGGTGCGTAGTTCGTCCCAGAATCGCTCATCGGACCAGTCTTCTACCTTGTCACTCAAGGGCACTTGAAGATAGTAGCGGCTGCGTGTTTTGGAACGCTGGCTGCAAAGCACAAAGCCGCGCTCATGCTTGACATAGATCAGTTCGTCGGAGACCGGGGGGGTGTCTGCCATCAGGCCCAACCAACCAAAGGGATACACACATTCGTAGGTTTTCAGGATATCGGCCGGAATGGTGGGGCGTGATATGCCATGAAAGCCGTCACAGCCCACGATGAAGTCGCAGTCCAGACGGTGCGCCTTTCCTTCGTGCTTATAGGTGACATAGGGGTGGCTGCTTTCCACTTCATGCAAGGCCACATCTTGGGCTTCATAGACAGTTGTCGCACCGATCTTTTCACGCGCTTGCATCAAGTCGCGGGTGACTTCGGTCTGGCCATAGACCACGACATGGCGATTGACCAGTTTTTCAAAATCGACTCGGAACGAGGTGTTGTCGAACACCAGTTCGCAGCCATTGTGCACCAGGCCATTTTTTTTCAGATTATCGGTGACACCAGCCTGTTCCAGGGCATCGACGGTTACGCTTTCCAGCACACCGGCCCGAATGCGGCCCAGAACATAGTTTCCCGTTTGACGTTCAAGAATGACGTTGTCGATACCGTTTCGGGACAAGATTTGTCCCAGCAGCAAACCGGACGGGCCTGCTCCGATAATAGCTACCTGAGTTCGCATTTTTTTCTCCACCAAGATGTTGCTGTGTTGCTCGCTATTTGGCGTATTGTCGTGAAAAAATCAGCAGGCAAATACATCGAATATGTACTAGCAGCTATGCGTTTTTGTGCGAGCAGCCCATTTTGAGTAGCGGACTCAATTCTAGATGTTCTTTCTGCGCTCATCGGCATCACACAGGATGTTTTCAGGCTGTAGTTACTATAAAAAAGAAAGGAGTTGCTCCATGCACTTAACCATTCGCGCGTCCTTGCTCGCCGCGGGCATCTTATGCACCTCTATTCCTGAGTCTCAAGCCTAACGAGCTCTATTGTGAAGAGGGTACTGAGCTCAATGCTGATCTGGCCGTGTCTTTGGTATTTTGAGCAGCAAGCATAACTTTATAGATCGCCCGGACCGTATTGGCGCTGGCTCTGTTTTCGGTAGCCTGGGCTTGGTCAGCTCTGGCACTTAGGGCGACGGTGACCCTGGCGGTTATTCCATAGGGAAAGAAAGGCGTGCCAGTTTTGAGGATGCGTATTTGGGGTAGTGCTCGGAGGACTTGCTTCCCTGCTTGGGCCAGGATGGCATTGATATTTCCTTCGGTCGGCAAAGCATGACGCTTGCCCAGGAGGGCTGGTGGTATGACGCTGCCGCTAATCCAGGCAGAGGTATGGGCAGGGTGTTTGACCGAGGTGGCGCTTACTATGTGGGCCCTTGTCATTCTTTTGCCTAGACAGCTGTTTTCCGTTTGGGCGGCAGCGGCTCCGACCATGAAACCTGTCCCTCTGGAGTTGGGTGGCAAGTCCTCCACTGTTATTTCGGCTGATGCTGATGTGAGCCGAGCAGTGCCTGGTGCGGCCGCTGCTGTTTTCTTCAATTCTGGTCAAATATGTACAGTGGGCTCCCGCTTGCTGATTGATGCCGCGGTATATGAAGAAGTGATCGCGGGTGGTCGGGCTGGTTCGCTCCAGCCTGGGTGAGGGGGCAGTGGATTGGCTGGCGGCGATATGATTGATGAGGCGGGATGAGATTTGATCAGCCCCCGTTTTGACGGGGTATCGCGTGAAATGCCCGTTATACGTGGGGAAGTATCTGGACCAGTGGTCTGTGCCTTGCGTATCGGGGAGCCCGCGGGCTACGCTGGATTCGTTTGGCATGTTTCAAGGCCATTGGCAAACCAGAGCATCCCTGCATGTAATGGCTCAGGCTGAGACCACGACGCTTAGTCACTGGATTCAGAATCGGGCCATTTGGCCGCGCAGTCAGGATACCCGGCTCAAGTCTGTGCTGGAATGTCATTTGCCGGACCTGATGGGGCCAGAGATTACGGTGGCGAAAGCTGTGACAGAGCAAGTAGAGGAAGCGATTGCCCGGCGTTTGGGGCGTGCGCCGGTAGATTGAGATTCCATTACTTTGGTTCTGGGGATGTCGGCTCGATCTTTGCGTCGACGCTTGATGGAAGAGGGGGCATCTTTTCATAGCGCATCGCAGACCGTTCGCCAGGAGCGAGCACAAGCCATGTTGCAGTCTGCTGACCAGCCTTTGTCCGTCGTTGCCGAGCAGCTTGGTTATTCGGATACCGTGACTTTTTCGCGCGCCTTCAAAGAGTGGACGCGGGCTTCCCCGCGTCGTTTCTCCAGGCGGCAAAGCTGAGGCTGGTTTTTTTATCCCTTTTCAGCTCCGCCGTTGATGCTTGCCTGGCTCAAACAGCAAACCCAGGTTGCGGTAAGCTGTTTTGCACCGTGATGGCTTTCAGTTCCGAGTATATGTTCAAGGTTTCACGGCAGTGCTCGCGTCCTATGCCGCTTTCCTTCATGCCACCAAAGGGCGAGCCGCTCCTCAAGTTGAGGTATCGGTTGATCCAGACGTAGCTCTGGATACAAGCCAGGTGCCAATTTGTTGGACGGTCTATGAGTGCCTTCACCCCGTTAAGGCTCGTCCCTGGAAACAGCGCGCAGGCTGTAAGCCCCGGGCTGGTTACTACCTGAGCTCACGTACCTTGCAGCGAGTCTTTCCTTGCTCGTCCTCTCGGCAAGAGGTAGCTGCGGTGCCGTCGGCATCAAAATAAATCCCCATATTCTCTTTCTTGTTGTTGGGCGGGCCGAAGCGATTGGCCGGGTTTCTGTTCTGCTCAAGCTGGGGCAGGCGGTTGCGCTCAAGTTGCTGTTCTCGTGCCGCTTGGCGAGCCTTTTCC
Organism: Alcaligenes sp. NLF5-7; assembly: GCF_024266725.1. NCBI lineage: Bacteria > Pseudomonadati > Pseudomonadota > Betaproteobacteria > Burkholderiales > Alcaligenaceae > Alcaligenes > Alcaligenes sp. NLF5-7. The sequence continues at coordinate 238,359 of NZ_CP100755.1, read as the reverse complement.
TCATTGTTCATCGCCTTCTGGAAGTTTCTGCTGAACTCCGAGTCCTTGGCCGGATCTTTAGGTGTGGCTGCCGAGGGACTCGCTTCGCGTGGCATGACGGAGGTCGAGCGCAGCTTTTTAAGGTCTTCAGTCGTGACGGAAAAATCCGGAGAAGCCGCGTGGCTGGCAACGGCGAGGAAACTGAGCAAGCCAACTGCAATAGGGTTCAGATATTTGCGCATCAGAATTTACTCGACGTGGATGAGGTTTGATTATCTATCGTTTGATAAACATGGCATGGTTTTTTTCTGCATTCTATACAGAGGATTGACACGAGCACAAACGGAAACAGGGCGAGCCAGGTGCCTGTGGCTTAGCCAGATAGCGACAAGCCTTGCAAGGGGACGATTGAACAGAATAATGTCACGAACACAGGCGGTCAGACGTTTAATGTGGTTTTCTGACATGGACTTGGGAAAACGCATTTAGCCTTGCCGCGACGTAATATGTGCTGTGTATCCAGATAACACCTTAGGGAGGAGAGAAAATGAGCGGGCAAAAACAAGATCACAGTGCGTTTTTTTCAGTACGAACAGCCGCCATATCGCTAGTACTTTGTATGGGAGGTTCAGCGGCTAATGCTGCGTCAGTGGCGTTTTCTCATAAAGACTGGGATCTACGTTGCGATAACACGCTAACCTGCCGCGCCGCCGGTTATGCGGCTGAAGGTGAAGAGCTGGGCTCAACGGTGTTATTGACGCGTAAAGCGGGCAGTGGAGAGCCGGTGGCAAATAGAGTCATGCTTGCACATTACGACGATCCCGAGTGGCCAAAAGGCTCAGTGCCAGAACTTGTTATTGCGGGCCGTAAAGCCGGTTCACTGAGTGTTGCGGGTGACGAGTCTTGGCAAATGAGTGAGGCGCAGTTAGCCCAGTTTTTGGCAGCCTTGAAAAAAGACGCCGTAATTTCCTTTCGTGGGAATGGCAGCACTTATGCATTCTCGGGGGCAGGTTCCAGTGCCGTCTTGTTGAAAATGGATGACGTTCAAGGACGTGTCAATACGCCAGGGGCTATTCTGCGTAAAGGGAAGGGCAGCGAGTCTACGGTCAAGGCACCTATTGCTGCGCCAGTTATCAACCGTGCACCGGTAGTGGATAAAAGCTTGCGCCCCATGACAGCGCAAGAGGATGCCTTGATTCGGCCTGTGCTGTTGAAGGTACTTGCCGCTGATGAAGAGCAATCCTGTAGTGCTGACATGCTGTCCGAGCCATGGGAAATCGCACGATTGAATCAGCAGTTCTCCCTGGTTGGCGCGCCTTGCTGGTTAGCCGCTTACAACGGAGGGGCAGCCTATTTTGTGATCAATAACAATATGCAGTCTGCTCCGGTGTTAGTGAGTACCAGCGCCACTGATTACGATAATGGAATGATCTCGTCCAGCATGAAGGGGCGGGGCTTGGGCGATTGCTGGAGTTACGAGGCATCGGTCTGGGATGGAACCGACTTTGTTGGAAGTGAACGCGGCGACACCGGGCGCTGTGCTCTGATTCGCGCTGGGGGGGCCTGGAATATTCCGGAGCATGTCAGCCAAGTGGTCGGGCCGTGAGGTTATAAAAAAGCTACCGACGTGGCCTTGGAGTACTGATCCCCCCGGCTTTCGAGCCTGGGGGTTTATTTTTTTGGTTCTCAGCTCGGCAATGATGTGTTGGTGAGCGGAGAAACCTAACGGTTTCTGGGCTGGCTTGCTATGGCCGCTGCATGTTTGGCATTGCTTGCCATATGCCCATTTGCATGAGGCTAGCCGTGGGGCTTTTTTGGGGCCGTCTATGTGAAATATTTGAAAGCAGGCGATTAATTGCTTCTGATGTTAAACCATTGATTTAACTGAGTTATTGATTATTTTATTTCAATGGTTTTAGATTAGCTGGTGCCGATGAAAGGAATCGAACCCTCGACCTTCTCATTACGAATGAGCTGCTCTACCGACTGAGCTACATCGGCTAACCTAAGACGATAAGTATATCCTGTTTTTTTCGGGTTTGTAAATTCTGCGCACGCATTTGGGCTGCGGCGTGCTATGTTGGGCGTTTTCAGCCTGTGAAGGGGACGATGATGCTGGGGATCAAGATCAGTTTGGTGGTAGCGGCTTTCTTGCCTTGGTTGGCGGCGATTTGTGCCAAAGCCGGTGGGGCGGGCTTTACGAATCATGAGCCTCGTCCGTGGCTGGCCAGCCTGTCGGGCTGGCGTGGTCGGGCCAATGCGGCGCAGGCCAATGCGTTTGAGGCCTTGCCGTTCTTTTACGCGGCTGTCTTGCTGGCCTTATGGTCGGGGGCGGATGCCTTGCGCGTGCAGAACCTGATGATTTCCTGGATTGTGCTGCGCGTGCTGTATTTGCTGATGTACATAATGGACAAGGCCACCTTGCGTTCGCTGGTGTGGTTCCTGGCCTTGGCCGTCAATATCTGGATTGTGTTCCTGCCCGTGCTGCGGACTTGATGAAATGAATAAGGGCCTGTTCTGTGCTTTTGATCAAGCATGGAACAGGCCCTGGGATTGCTTGCTTGGACTATTGGCAGGCCAGTCGCAAAGCTGGCCTGTTTTTATTTGCCGTTGCTATCTTGCTCTTCCGCTTCCACGCGGGCGCTGACGGCCGAAGGGAACAGGTCCCAGCAGGCAATGAACATGGCGGCGATCAGCGGGCCAATCACAAAGCCGTTCAGGCCGAAAATCGACAAACCGCCCAGGGTGGAGATCAGGATCACGTAGTCCGGGATCTTGGTGTCTTTACCCACCAGCAGGGGGCGCAGCAGGTTGTCTACCAGGCCGATTACCAAAATACCAAAGGCGGTCAGGATGATGCCGGGGACGTAGTGGCCCGAGACAAAGAAGTAGATGGCAACCGGAGCCCAGATCAGCGAGGCGCCTACGGCAGGCAGCAAGGACAGCACGGCCATCAGCACACCCCAGAACAGTGCGCCTTGAATGTCCAGGAACCAGAACATGACCCCGCCCAGCGCACCTTGGGTGGCTGCCACAGCGATATTGCCTTTGACGGTAGCGCGTACCACAGTGGTGAATTTGCGGAACAGATGGGTTTTCTGGCCCTCGCTCAGAGGGATCAACTGGCGGTAATGACGACCCAGCTCCACGCCATCGCGCAGCAGGAAGAACAGCATGTACAGCATGATGCCCAGGCTGACCAGGAACTGGAAGGTGTTCTGGCCGACGTTCAGGGCTTGTTTCGTCAGGAACTGGCCGCCTTGCACGGCAAACTCAGAGAACTTCTCTTGCAGGGATGCAAAGTCATGCAGACCAAAACGAGCGGCAAAATCCGTCACGCTAGGAGGCAGGGCATTCAGTATTTTTTGCAGGTAGGCGCCCGGATTGAGCTGACCGCTATTCATCAAATCGTACAAAGAGGCGATTTGTTGAACCAGGGAAATGGAAATCAGGATGACCGGAATAATGACGATCAAAATGATGACCAGCAAACTGATCAGGGCAGATAGAGACCGCCGGCCTTTGGTTTTAGCCAGCAGTTTGCGTTGCAAGGGGGTAAACAAGATAGCCAGAACGGCACCCCAGAATATGGCGCCATAAAAGGGAAGAAGTATCCAGACAAAGGCAGCGGATACAGCGGCCAGCAAAAGCAAAAAGGTATGGAATTGTAGATTTGGCCGGGTGGACATGGAGTTTTTCCATTAGCGTGAATTTGAGCCGATTGTAAGGGGGAATCCTTACTATGAGCGTGAATCTTGGTATCTGTTTATTGGGTTTCTGTGGGCTTTAAAACACGCTTGTTTTGCATATTCTTGTCATATGAGTTTTGCGCGGCAGGAGAGCCCCAAAAGTTGCTTCAAGTATGAAGGGTAAGCTGGGGGCGCCTGCTTGCGGGTAGCGGCGCCAGCCGGGTTAATGTATGGGCTTGGGGCTTATTGCTCCGGTTGGCGAGCCAGCTGCAAGTAATAGCTGCTGCGCCAGACATGCTGGCTGCTGCGTTCGAACCAGCGATGGGTGTCTGTGATGCGCAAGGTGCGTGAGACATCATCATGGCCTTGTGGCGCGGCTAGAAGCTGACTGCGAACGGCGCTTAACAAATCAGCCAGGGCCTGGGCTCTGGCTTGTACTTGCTCCAGCCAATCACCAGGGGCTTGTCCGTGCAGGCCTTGCTGCGCCAGGGTATTGAGCTCTGTGGCCAGGGTTTGGGCTTGCTGGTAACGATTGTCCTGCAGGTCCGTGCTGGGCGGATGTTGCAGCCGGCTGCGCAGGCGCTGCATATGGTCAATGGTGTGCAAGAGCGCGCTGATACGGGCGGCAACGGCGGGATCATCGGCAGCGCTGGGGATGCGTAATACAAATTCGTAGGCTTGATCCAGGACTGTCTCGATTTGCTGCAGGTCGGCAGTGGCGGTGCTGGGGCGGCTCATGTTCAGACTGTGCTGATACAGGTTCAGCAGGCGCTGGGCCAACTCTTCCAGGGTGCGTTGTGTGGTCTCCAGGGCCAGGGCCGGTACTTGCAGCAAGCTGTCGTCCAGATGGTGCTGGGGGCGGGCAGCCCGATCGGGTACCAGGCCTTGTACCCAGCGAGCAAACTGCTGGGTAAAGGGCAGGCACAAGGCAGCCCCCAGGCCGATGAACAGGCTGTGAAAGGCCGCCAGTCCCAATGCACCGGGAGGAACGTTGATGTAGGAGCCTGTGGCGTACATGGCTTTCAGGAACAAGGGCAGGATCAGCAGCCCCAATAGACCGGCAATAACGTTGAACAGAATGTAGGCAATGGCTGTGCGTTTTGCGTAAATGGTGCCACCGATCGCAACCAGTACGCCGGTTAGGGTGGTGCCTATGGAGGCTCCCACGACAATGGCGGCGGCCTGGTCAAAGCTGACGGCACCGGCATCCAATGCGGTCAAGGTCATGGCGATTGCGGCGGTCGAGGATTGCAGCACGGCGGTCAGAGCCAGGCCGGTCAGCATGATCAACAGGTGTGCGCCATAGCCTCCTGTTGGCATATGGGCCAGGCTGAAGCTGGCTGCCAGCCCTTGCATGCCGTCTTGCAGCATGCCCAATCCAAGAAATAGAGTGCCAAAGCCTGCCAGTGCCCGGCCCAGCTCCTTATAGCGACCGGGGGCAAGCAGTTTGAGCAGGGCACCCAAGCCGATCAACGGCAGGGTGTAAAAGCCCAGATTCACTTTCAGCCCCAGACCCGAGATGATCCAGCCGGTGGCGGTATTGCCCAGACTGGCACCGATGACTACGCCTATGGCTTGTGTAAAGGAGATCAGGCCTGCACTGACAAAACCAATCAGTGTGACGGTGGTGGCGGTAGAGGATTGGGCCAGTGCGGTAATCAGGGCGCCGGAAACAAAGGCCTTGATGGGCCTGCCGGTAAACGCCAGCAGGATCTGCTTGAGAGAGCCACCCGCAAAAGCCACCAGTCCTTCGGACAGCAGCATCATGCCAATCAGGAAAAGGCCAAGCCCCCCTAAAAAGGGGAAAAGAGTATCAAGCATAAAAGAGTGCAAGCAGCGAAATAATCGGCAGGTTCCGGCGCGACAGACCGGGATAGAAAACGGGATGCTGCATTATCGCCAGTTACGCAGCCTATGGAGTGAAATACTTCAGTGTTGCAAACTGGACGTTTCTGGAAGCGTATGTTGCAAACACAGCGGTTATTCTCTTTTTTGTGTATAAGAGCGCTTGGGTTTCTATGGCAAAAGAGAGGGCAATGTGGATTTTCGTAAAAGTGTGAAGCTAGCTGCAGGGGCCATGCTGCTGGGTGGTGTGGTTGCTGGCCAGGCACAGGCGGTGCAGATGTGGCATTCCGATACGGTCTTTGCGAATCAGGGAATGTGCGCTGCGAACTTTACTTTTGATTCCCAAATGGAGCCGGTGCAGCAACTGAGGGTTCATATTCAGGTGCTAAGCAAGAAGAACAATAAGCTGGTGGCCGAGGATGTGATCGAGGTGGACGATTTTGGAAGTTCCAGTGCCGATCGCTATGCCACTGGTTATTGGTATAACGAAATCGCTTGCGATCAGAATTTGCGAGTGGTGGTGACGGGGGCGACTGCAGTGATGAATGGCGAGCGTGTTGATTTGTTGGCCAAGGATCTGCTGGAAGTGGAGAACTTCGTGCCGTATGAGATCAGCATTACACCCGCAGGAGCCAAGTAAGCGATTCTGGATAGTGATCTTGCAGACAAGGCTTCTTGAGCAATCAAGAGGCTTTTTTCATGAGTCCAAATGTAGAAAAGCCCAGCTACTTGCGTAGCTGGGCTTTTTGTATTTTTGGCTCCCCGACCAGGGCTCGAACCTGGGACCTGCGGATTAACAGTCCGTCGCTCTACCGACTGAGCTATCGGGGACCAGCAAAGAAAATAATTATAGGGTAGGGCTATCGAGATTGTAAAGAGGTATTTTTTGAGAAATTCATTTTCATATACGCAAAACCGGATGCGGCCTTGGCAATAGGCGTAAATCCTGATTTTTTCATTGGAAACATACCGTCTGGTCAATAAGGCTCATGAGCCTGGTTTGTTGCAAATGGTTGCAAGCCTTTTGTTTATTGGCTTTGCGACCGTTTAGCCCATTTTTTGCTGAATTCTCTGTAGGTGAAAAACTAGGGAAAATGCGTATTAAACCCAGTAAACACGCTGGATTCAGTTTATTGACACCAATATTGTTTATGTCTGAAATATAAATGCTTGCAGTATATGTGCCTCAACTATCAAGCCCCTTTCATCCCTGTTTCAGGGCTGATCTGTTGAGCAGTTTTGCTTCAAGAAATAGGAGGGGGTGCAGGGGATTGACGTCGGGAAATCAGCTTTTCAGGCGGTGGGACCCAGCACTTGATCAAGAGCCGGACAACGATAAGAAATCCGGCATTCAGACGTTTACAGAGAACAGAGAACATGAAAAAAACTATCTTGGCAGCCATGTTGATGCCTGTGTTGGCGGTTCCCGCATACGCCGCATCAAACGTGACCTTGTACGGCGTGGTGGATACAGGCCTGGGCTACGAGCAGTGGAAAGGGAGCGACCTGAAAGGTGGCGCAGAGAAACAAAGCCGTTTTGGTCTGTACGATCAGGGCTGGATGGGTAACCGCTGGGGCCTGATGGGCAGTGAAGATCTGGGGGGCGGTCTGAAAGCGAACTTCATGCTGGAAAGCGGCTTTGATCTGAGTGATGGCAATATGCGCCAGAACCGCTTGTTTGGTCGTCAAGCTACCTTGGGTCTGAGCGGCGAATCCTGGGGGCGTGTGGATCTGGGCCGTCAAACCACTGTGACTTCCCTGTACGTTGCCGGTGTAGCCAGTCCCTTTGGTGGCAACGGCTATCAGTACGGCGTGGGTGCTGCATTTGATGCGGCCAACACGGTTCGTTACGACAATATGGTCGCCTACCAGAGCCCCGAGTTCTCCGGCTTCCAGTTCGGTGCTGGCTATTCTTTCAATACCAACGGCGCACAAAAGTGGGATCGTAGCGGTTTGACTGGCAATGCCATCAATAGCGACGACGCTAACGTGAAAGCCTTTAGCGTGGCCATGCGTTACACCAATGGTCCTTTGAAAGCGGCCTTGAGCTTTGACCAGGCCCGTTATGGTTCGGCTCGTGAGCAAGGCGGCAACCTGGTTGCGGCTGAAAGCGGCAATGTCAGCGCCTGGAACCTGGCTGCCAGCTACAAATTCAGCTTTGCTACCTTGCACGCTGCTTTTGGCCAAAGCCGTAACGGTTACATCGGTGGCTCGCTGCAAACCGAACAGTTTGGTCCCGGACTGCACAAAGACCTGAAGGTTAACTCCTACGCGCTGGGCGTGACTGTTCCTGCAGGCAAGGCCGGCTCGGTTCTGGCTTCCTGGACCATGGCTGATCCACGCTCGACTCCACGCAGTACTGATGATGCCAAGACCCAGCACGTATTTAGCGCTGGCTACCTGCACAACCTGTCCAAGCGCACCAATCTGTACGCGATTGGCTCCTACGCTCGCAACATCGGCTACTACAGCGATCTGAAGAGCACGGTTGCCACGGTCGGTATCACGCACCGTTTCTGATCTTTCTGACTGATTCTGCCAGCTCCGGGTCGACGTAGTGCGTTAGCAGCGGCGGCCTCGTCCCGGGCAGGGGCTAGGTCAGGGGAAAAGAGCCACAGCGGGGCGGCATCAACATGCAGCCCCGCTGTCTTTTTGGCTAAAGGATTTTGTTTGTCAAAATGTTAATGGCGCCGCTGCGTTGTTATCGGACAGACGCATTTTGCAAGGACAAAAAAAATCAGCCCAAAGCAAATGCTATGGGCTGATTTCAATGGTTTTCTTGGCTCCCCGACCAGGGCTCGAACCTGGGACCTGCGGATTAACAGTCCGTCGCTCTACCGACTGAGCTATCGGGGACCAGAGGAAAAGAATATAGCATGTATTTTGCGAAATGTGCAAGTTTTCATGGAGGAACAGCACAAAAGTTTTGGCATGTTGGTGCTGTTTTCACGGGTGGGCAGACTAAGTCTTTGTCTTTATTGAGGAGTTGGTTCGACATCGTGTCATTCGCGATCTTCCGGTTTTGGAGACTTGTGCACTCTAGTGGGCCATTGGCTGCGATATTGGCAGGGTCAACGTGGCCGCTGCCAGAAGCAAAGAGTAGAATCGACGGCTTGTTGACTCTTTTTTCGCTGGGGCCAGCAGCTCTTGTGCTGACGGTGTCGCCCTGCAAAGTGATGAATTCCCATGCAAGCTAGTCAAAGCTCCAGTGCGCAGCGCAGTTCCTTTTTAATTGGACTGGCCCTGTCGGGGGGCGGCTCTATTCTTTTCTCCGCCAAAGCGGTGGTTGCCAAGCTGACCTATCAATACGATGTCAACGCCTTGACCGTTATTGGCTTTCGAATGCTCTTGTCGCTGCCTTTCTTTCTGGCTATTGCCCTTTGGCAAGTGAAGAAAGTACGGCAGGGCAAGCTGGCCGCACTGACTGGTCGTCAGAAGCTGGAGCTGGTGGTGCTGGGCTTTCTGGGCTATTACCTGGCCAGTTTGCTGGACTTTATCGGCCTTGAATATATTTCGGCAGGGCTGGAGCGGCTGATTCTGTTTTTGTCGCCTACCTTTGTGCTGATGTTCTCCGCCATCTTTCTGAAACGACGCATTCTGCCCAAACAATGGCTGGCTCTGGCGCTGGCCTATTTAGGGGTAGGGCTGGTCTTTGTGCAGGACTTGAGCCTGACCGGCGATGATGTGCTGCTGGGTGCGCTTTGCGTGTTGGGTTCGGCCATTTCCTATGCCATCTACCTGATTGGTTCGGGCGAGCTGCTCAAGGCCATTGGTTCTACACGGCTGGTGGCTTATGCCATGTCCTTCTCGGCGGTCTACACCCTGATTCACTTTTTTGCCGTGCTGGGCTGGCAGGGGCTGGTGCAGCCTGCGCCGGTCTATGGCCTGTCCATGATTCACGCCGTCTGCAATACGGTTTTGCCGACCTTTATGACAATGTGGGCAGTGGAGCGAGTAGGCGCGCCCATGAGTGCTCAAATGGGGCTGATTGGCCCAGTTTCGGTTCTGTTTCTGGCGAACTGGTTTCTGGGGGAGCCGATTACGCTCATGCAATTGCTGGGTACGGCCTTTGTACTTAGCGGCGCGATGGTCTTGAGCCGCCGCTAAGTCTCGGCACAGGCTGGCTTACTTGCCGTTGTTGGCCAGCCGTTTTTCGATTTCGTCGCGGTGCACGTCGTAGGTGGTGAAACCGGCCAGGTTCTCCGGCATGTTCAGCTTGTCTCGATGGATCAGCGTCTGGCGAATATCATCCAGACCGCTACGCCAGTGCTCGCGCATGGTCATGCGACCAAACTGATAGTCCTTGTAGTGCTGCTCGTAGGGCTGGTTGCGGTAAATCAGGTGCACCACGTTGTAGCGCTTGTTGCTGGCCAGCTCTTCGGCCAGGCGGCACGGCAACAGGTCTTTGCGTTGATCTTCGGGGATCAGGGGGAGCAGCTCTGACAGGATATGACGCATGTACTGCGAATGACGCATGTCCTCGGTCACCATACGGGTACGGCTGGAGTAGCGGATCTCGTTCAAGCGGTCGCTGACTTCACCCATATTGTTGGGTACCGGGCCACGCGCACTCCACAAGTCCACTTGAAAAACCAGAGTGTCCCGGCGGGGTGACTGATCCAGCACATAAGAGAGCGGCGTATTGGAAACCAGACCGCCGTCCCAGTAATACTGACCATCAATTTCCACGGGGGCGAAAGCCGGAGGCAGGGCACCCGAGGCCATGAAGTGTTCGGCTCGCAAGGTAGTGCGATGGTTGTCAAAGTAAACAAAGTTGCCCGTGCCTACATTGACAGCACCTACCGAGATGCGCTGACGCTTGTCGTTGATGCGATCAAAGTCACATAAACGTTCCAGCGTGTCTTTCAGGGCGCTGGTGTCGTAATAGCTGGCACCTTCGGGCACGCCCGGTGTGGCTTGCATTGGAGGGGGGAAACGGGGGCGGAAAAAGCCACGCTGTCCCAAGACCAGGGCGTTGCTGGCATTGAAGGCGCTGATGGCCTCACGCATGACATCGTTGATACCAAAGAGGGCACGCTCCAGGCAGGCTGGGCTGGACCAGCCATAGTAGGGCTCGCAAATGGTATTCCAGAACTCCCGCAGGCGTTCTACCTGCCGCTCGGGGGGATTGCCCGCAATAATCGCGGTGTTCAAGGCCCCAATTGAAATCCCGGATAAACAGTCTGGCTCGATTCCTGCTTCCAGCAAACCTTCATATACACCGGCTTGATAGGCTCCCAAAGCGCCGCCGCCTTGCAATACTAGGGCTACCGTTTCGTAGGGTGGCAAATAAGAGGGGCGGGCAAAAGCGGGGACATCTTGCGCTTGTGGCGTAGGAACAGTGTTCATGGCATCACTCGGTTCAAGAGGTGGGCAGGAGAGCGGGACTTATGGTCCCTTCTGTTTGTGCTGCACTGCAGCAAGAATAGCATTGCTGCGGGTGTCAACCATCATCAGAATGCAAACTTGCGTCAAGTTTCCGATGCGCTTGAACCGGACTCCGGGCTGTGTACATGTTCCGCAAAAGCGCTTAACACCTGGCTACGGTAGCGTTCTTTATGCAGGACCAGGGACAGGCGGCGCTTCAAATCCAGAAAAGGGGTGTCCAGGATGCGTAGTCGCTGATTGGCAACAGCATCCAGGGTAGCTGCCTGTGGCAGGCAAGCCAGGCCCAGTCCGGCGATGACCGCCTGTTTGATGGCTTCTACCTGACCCAGCTCCATCAGCACATGGCCGCCGTGCAGCACATTCAAGGCTTGTTCGGTCAGCGCTCGGGAGGCCGAGCCACGTTCGCGCATGATCCAGCTCATGCCCGCAAAGTCCTGTTTTTCCAAGGTGGCCTTGGTAGCCAGCGGGTGATCGGGGGCGGCGCAGACGACCAGCGCATCTTCGCGCCAGATCCAGGTTTCCAACTGAGGGTGATTGACCGGGCCTTCCACGCAGGCAATGTCGCAGCCATGTTCCAGCAACTGATTGATGATGTTGGCCGTGTTGTCCACCGACACATGCAGGGACACGCGCGGGTGCTGGCGCACAAACTGCCCCACCAGATCCCCAATCAGATAGTTGCCGACGGTATTGCTGGCCCCGATGCGGATTTCACCACGCAACTCGCTTTCTTCCTGCTGGCTTTGCATCTCCCGCAGGCGTTCCAGAATTTCGCGAGCGTGTGGCAGCAATTGCTTGCCGCGGCTGGTCAGCTGCATGCGCCCCGGCGTGCGTTCAAACAGGGGACAGTCCAGCTGCTTTTCCAGCTCGGCCAAGGCCATGCTGGCGGCAGGTTGGGACAAGTGAATCTGGGCGGCGCAAGCACGCACGGTGCCCAAGGTGGCAATGCCTACGAACACTTCCAGTTGTCTGATGCTGATCGCATTCATGATAAATAAAATTGATACTTACGATAAGTAATAATGAATTTTTTAATACTCGGGGTCAACCTAAAATTACTTTTACTTATTACATATCTGGAATGACGAGATGAGCAGTGTGACCGATTTACCAGCAGGAAGCACGACCCTGAAGGCACAGGGCAAATCGGGTTTCTCTCTGAAGCCGTCGCGTTGGTGGGGTTTTTTACTGGCGGTGGCCGTGGGTGTGGCCGCTATGGGCCTGGGTAAAGTGTGGCCTTTGATTGGCGGTCCGGTTTTTGCGATTGTCTTGGGCATGGTATTGCGTAACAGCATGGGCGTGGCTACGGTGTTTCAGCCCGGTTTGCGCTTTTCGTCCAAGGTGTTGTTGCAGTGGTCGATTATTGGTCTGGGTTTTGGTTTGAGCCTGCCGCAAGTGATGCGTACCGGCATGGATTCGCTGGCGGTGACCCTGGTGACCTTGACGGTGGCGTTTGTGACGGCGCTGGTGCTGGGCCGAGCCTTGGGGATTCCTTCCAAGCTGCGCACCCTGATTGGGGTGGGGACAGCGATTTGTGGTGGCTCGGCCATTGCAGCGGTCACGCCTATTCTGAAGCCTGAGGAACATGAAACCGCACTGGCGATTTCCACCATTTTTATCTTCAATATTGTGGCCGTGCTGATTTTCCCCTTGGCCGGTCACATGATGAATATGTCGGACGCAGGTTTTGGGGTGTGGGCGGGAACCGCCATCAACGATACGTCTTCAGTAGTGGCAGCAGGCTATAGCTACAGCCGTCAGGCCGGTGACCACGCCACTATCGTCAAGCTGACTCGGGCAACCTTGATCATCCCGATTTGCCTGATTCTGGCGGGTCTGGAAGTGTGGCGTTCGCGTCAGGCTGGTCGGGATTTTGACTTGATGCGTGTGTTTCCCTGGTTCATCGTCTGGTTCATGGTGGCCTCGGCTCTGCGCTCGCTGGGTTGGGTGCCGGTGGAGTGGCTGGAACCCCTGCGTTTTCTGGCTGAGTTCCTGATGGTGCTGGCCCTGGCAGCTATCGGTTTGTCTTCGGACTTGCGTGTGATGGCCCGAGCTGGCGTGCGGCCTGCCTTGCTGGGCTTGGGAGTCTGGATCGCGGTGGCGGTCAGCAGTTTGCTGGTACAGCGTTGGATAGGTGTCTGGTAAGACAGGTATGTAAAAAGCCCCTGTCAGTGGAAGATAACTTTCACTGACAGGGGCTTTTTTGTCGCCGGGCCGTCCCGAGACAAAAACTCCCCCTCGGGGGGCAGCAAGCCGAAGGCGTAGCGTGGGGGCTTTTTTTGTCGCCGGGCCGTCCCAAGACAAAAAGCTCCCCCTCGGGGGGCAGCAAGCCGTAGGCGTAGCGTGGGGGCTTTTTTTGTATGTGGGCTACTGGTTTAGACGAACCAGGACGCCGGGCTGCGATTCAGCGCCACGCCTACGATATAGGCAAAGATGGCAATCGCAATCAGGGCTGCCACGCCGCGGCTAAAGGCGGTTTTACCGCGCTTGATGGCATAGCTGCCTACCACGATGTAGACCACCAGCAGCACAATCTTGGTCAGCAGCCAGGGCTGGTTGGCGGCTGCGCCCAACATGCCGGCCAGCGCCAGACCACAGACCAGCAAGACGGTATCGATGACATGCGGGGCAATGCGCACAAAGCGATTCTGCAAACAGGATGATCCGCTGACTGACCAGAAGGCCCGAATAATGAAAAACAAAATGCTCAGCCCGGCGGCTGTCATGTGCAAGTGTTTGATGGCCACGTAAGTCATGCCTGTTATTTCCTTCTGAAGTTCAGGGTGCAGAAAAGGGCAGTATACGCAGGCTGAGCCTTAAAAGTTTTTCTACGTCCGAGCCTGTGTCTGCCCGGACGCAAAAAAAAGTCATATTCAAAGCAGATTGACGGGCAGTTTCAGATAGATCTGACCATTGCTTTCTGGTTCGGGAAAGTGTCCGGCGCGGATATTGACTTGAATGGAAGGCAGGATCAGGCGTGGCATGCCCAGGGTTTTATCGCGTGCGCGGCGGCGCTCGCAAAACTGTTCCTGGCTGATGCCGTCGTGTACGTGGATGTTGCCGTCCTTCTGCTCCTGAACCGTGCAGTGGAACTGGGGCTCCCGTCCTTCAGGCGGATAGTCGTGGCACATGAACAAGACCGTATCTGCGGGCAGGGCCAGCAGGCGCTGGATGGATTCATAAAGCTGGCTGGCGCTGCCGCCCGGAAAGTCGCAGCGGGCGGTACCGACATCGGGCAGGAACAAGGTGTCGCCCACAAATACGCCCAGACCTTGAACGTGATAGGCCATATCTGCCGGGGTATGACCGGGCACGTGCAAAGCCTGCACTTGAATGGCGCCGATCTGGAACGGTTCCTGATCCTTGAACAGCGTATCGAAGGGTGTGCCGTTGGCCTGTATTTCGGCCTCTATATTAAAGGTGCGGCTGAACGTGGACTGCACTTGCTTGATGTGTTCGCCAATGGCTATTTTCCCGCCCACCTGTTCTTGCAGCCAGACCGCAGCGGACAGATGGTCGGCATGGGCATGGGTTTCCAGAATCCATTGCACCTCCAGCTGATGCTGGCGCACAAAGTCCACGACCTTCTGGGCAGACACGGTGCTGCTGCGGCCGGAGGCGGCGTCGTAGTCCAGCACCGAGTCAATGATGGCGCATTCGCGTTGACCTTCGGCATAAACCACGTAGGTGAACGTGGATGTGTCCGTATGAAAGAAGCTGGCGACCTGGGCTTGGAGCATGTCAGACCTCTTGTTGCTTAAAAAATATGAAAAGATATTATATAATAATATATATTGTATTTTTGTAGAACGTTATGAATCAAACCGAACTGGAAGCCCTGCGACAGGTAGCGGGCCGAGCCAGCAGCTTGCTGGGCAGCCTGGCCAACCCTGACCGCCTGATGATTCTGTGCACGTTGGTGCAGGGCGAATGCAATGTGGGGGAGCTGGCGCAACGCAGTGGAATTTCACAACCTACTTTATCCCAGCAATTGACGGTTTTGCGGCGCGAAGAGCTGATTGCCAGCCGCAAAGAGGGCAAGTACGTCTATTACCGCCTGGAAAACCCGGCGGTGCTGGCTGTCATGCAAACTTTATATGGAATTTTTTGTGCCCCAGGAGGCATTGATGATCGCAATTGACTGGAGTTCCTTTACCCCATGGAGCGCCTTGTTTGGCGGCGCCTTGATTGGTTTGGCGGCCGCGGTGCTGGTGCTGTTCAATGGTCGGGTGTTTGGCATATCCGGCCTGCTGTCGGGCACCAGGAGCGGGGAGGCGGGTGACAAGGGCTGGCGCTGGATGGCCTTGCTGGGCCTGGCGGCGGCACCCTGGCTGTACCGCCTGGCCGGGGAAACCGTACCTGTCGTGCAGCCGCAGCCCTGGATGTGGGTGGTGGTAGCCGGTTTGCTGGTGGGGTTCGGAACCCGTTTGGGTTCGGGGTGCACCAGTGGTCATGGTGTGTGTGGTCTGTCGCGTTTGTCGCCCCGTTCTTTGGTGGCAACGCTGACGTTTATGGCCAGCGGCTTTCTGACCGTATTTGTCTTGCGTCATTTGATCTAAGGAGCCCGCCATGCACTATTTCATCGCTTTAGTTTCCGGCCTGATTTTTGGCTTGGGTTTATTGATTTCCGGCTTGGCCAACCCCAGCAAGGTGCTGGCGTTTCTGGATCTGGCCGGAGCCTGGGACCCGTCTTTGGCCTTGGTAATGGCCGCGGCAATTGCGGTGGCGATTGTGCCGTTCAGTCTGGCACGCCGTCGTCCTTGTGCTTTTGTGACTGGCCAGCCCATGAATCTGCCCAAGCAGCGTCAAATAGACCGTCCTTTGGTGTTGGGTGCTTTGATTTTCGGCGCTGGTTGGGGTGTGGCAGGTTTCTGCCCCGGACCGGCCATTGTGCTGGCTGCGTCGGGCGCACCGTTGGCTATTTTGTTTCTGGTCGCGATGCTGATCGGAATGTGGGCGGCAGGGCGGGTGCGTGGCTAAGGACCACGTCACACCGCCTTAGCCCAAATGGGTTGTGGGAGCCGGGACTTGATCCGGCTCCATATTCACCAATCCCTGCAAAATGCCGCAATGCTCCAGGCCACCGGCCTGTCCGCAGCGGCGACGCAGTTCAATCAGTTGTTTTTGCAGGTGTTCCAGCTCGGCAATGCGTACGGCCACATGCTCGATGTGTTCATCCAGCAAATCGTTGACCGGGGCGCAGTCTTGCGCTGGGCCGTCCATGAATGCCAGCAGGCCGCGAATTTCTTCGTGCGTCATATCCAGGCTGCGGCAGTTGCGAATAAAACGTAGCCGTTCCAGGTGGATACTGCGGTACAGGCGGTAGTTGCCCTCGCTGCGCTCCGGCTCGGGCAGCAGCCCAACTTTCTCGTAATAGCGGATGGTTTCCGTGTTGCAGTGGCTTTTTTCCGCCAACTCACCAATTTTCATTGCTTGGCCTCCAAAGGGCTTGACCTTGTAGTTACTTTAGGCTTTCTACTGGTCCCATGCAAGAAGCGAGGAACTGCTATGACATCAGCTAACAACACATCAAAGCTCGGCGTGGGGCAGTGCACAACATCAGCCTGCCAGACCGAGCACGTACATGACCATAGTCATGATCACGCCCATGCGGCGGGCGATCACAGCAACGAGCATAGCCATGATCACGATCACAGCCATGCAGAACAAGCGTCGCACTCCCACGAGGGGGCGTGCTGCTCGGCACCCGCATTTGGCCCATCGGTGACCTTGGCGGCCAGTACCTCCACTCGTCTGGTCGTGCATATTGCTGATATGGACTGCCCGGCGGAAGAGAACATGATTCGCTCCGGCCTGAAAAAGCTGGATCAGGTGCAGAACCTGGGTTTTGACCTGATGCAGCGTGTGTTGACCGTAGACCACGTGGATGGTGCCCGTGACAAGGTGCTGGGCGCGTTGCGCGGCCTGGGCTTTGAACCCCGCATGGCCGATGAAGAGCCTGTGAAGCAGGTATCGCCCAGGCAAGGTCTGATTCGCATTGCCGGCGCCGTGGTGCTGGCTTTGGCCGCCGAGATCAGCCACTGGCTGGCGGCCCCCGAGTGGCTGGTGATTGTTCTGGCTCTGGCCGCGATTCTGTCCGGCGGCGTGCAGGTCTACAAGAAGGGCTGGATTGCGCTGCGTAATGGTCAGCTCAATATTAATGCCTTGATGAGTATTGCCGTTACCGGCGCGGTACTACTGGCCCAATGGCCTGAAGCCGCCATGGTGATGTCCTTGTTCAGCCTGGCTGAGTGGATTGAGGCTCGTTCCCTGGACCGCGCCCGTAATGCGGTGGACAGCCTGCTCAAGCTGGTTCCGGATGAAGTGCTGGTCAGTGCCGATGGCAAGGACTGGCAGCGTGTACCGGCCAATCAGGTGCAGGCAGGCTGGCAAGTGCGTGTGGCCCCTGGGGAGCGTTTTGGCCTGGATGGCAAAGTTCTGCAAGGGCTAAGCACGGTTAACCAGGCTCCTATCACGGGTGAAAGTGCCCCCGTGGACAAAGCGCCCGGTGACGAGGTTTTTGCAGGCACCATCAATGGCATGGGCGAACTGGTGTATCAGGTCCAGGCCGCGCATGATGAAACCTTGCTGGCCCGTATCACACGTTCGGTTCAGGAGGCCCAGGCCAACAAGGCTCCGATTCAGCGCTTTGTCGACCAGTTCTCTCGCATCTACACCCCGCTGGTTGTGGTGGCGGCAGCCTTGATGGCTGTGGCCTTGCCCTTGATCTGGGGTGTGAGCTGGTCGGAGTCCGTATACCGCGCTCTGGTTCTGCTGGTCATTGCGTGCCCTTGCGCCCTGGTGATCTCCACGCCTGTGGCCGTAGTCAGTGCCCTGGCCAGTGCCGCGCGTGCCGGTATTTTGATTAAAGGTGGCGTGTATCTGGAGCGGGCTCGTCAGCTACGGTACTTGGCCGTGGACAAGACCGGCACCCTGACCTTGGGCGAGCCTTCCTTGAGCGAATATGGCAGCCTGCGTCCAAGCCTGTCAGATAGCGAAGTGCTGGACATGGCCGTTGCTCTGGCCGAGCGTTCGGATCATCCTGCCTCGCAAGCGATTGCCCGTGGCCGTGTGGCATCGGGTCTGGTGCGCCTGGATCAATTCGAAGCTTTGGCGGGTAATGGTGTGCAAGCACAAGGCACGACTGGCCAATTGCGTCTGGGCAAGCGTAGCTGGGTGCTGGGGCAGAACAAGGCTGAGTCCAGCCAGGCCGAGCAGCAAGCGGTAGAGAGCGGTGCCACCATGGTGTATCTGGGTGACGAGCACGGTCTGCTGGCCTGGTTCGCCATGATGGATACGCTGCGTCCCACCACCAGCCAGGCGATTCGCGATCTGCAAGCGCAGGGCGTTCAGGTGGAAGTGCTTTCGGGCGACCACGAGCAAGCCGTGCGTCATGTCGCCCAGCAAGCCGGAATCAAGGATTTCCGAGGTGGTTTGCTGCCACAGGACAAGCTGGACCGTATCGAGGAAAAACTGGGTAACGGTTTGGTGGCGATGGTGGGTGATGGCATCAATGATGCACCCGCCCTGGCTCGTGCCGATGTGGGTATCGCGATGGGAGCTTTGGGTTCGGACATTGCGATCGAGACCGCTGACGTGGCCTTGATGGACGATGATCTGGGCAAGATTGCCTTGCTGATGCGTCAGTCCCGAGCCTTGCATGCCGTGTTGTGGCAGAACATCAGCCTGGCTTTGGGTATCAAGGCCGTGTTCCTGGTGATGGCCCTGACCGGCCAGGCCACCATGTGGATGGCCGTGTTTGCCGACGTGGGTGCCAGCTTGCTGGTGGTGCTGAACAGCTTGCGTTTGCTGCGCGCCCGCAACCCTTGAATTCCGTGTTCGTTGTCACTGAGCCCCACCTCTTTGAGGTGGGGCTTTTTTTATCGCTGGGCCGTCCCAAGATAAAAAGTGCCCCCTCGGGGGGGGGGGGGCAGCAAGCCGCAGGCGCAGCGTGGGGGCCTTTTTATGCCGCATCAAATAAGCCCATCACTAACGTGAAGTTTTTTTGACACGCAGTAGTATCATTAAGGCTTCATTTGGGTTGAGGCCCTGCTTGTTTCTCATCTGTGTCGAGCAGGCTGGGCATGACAAGGACGCGCGATGATTGCACTGCTGGAAGCGGGTCGAGCCGGACTCCTGGGGCGAAAACACTGGCTAAATAACCTGTTGGCTGGTTTGGTGGTGGGGGTGGTGGCCTTGCCGTTGGCCATGGCCTTCGCCATTGCCTCCGGGGTCAAGCCCGAGCAGGGTTTGTATACCGCCATTATTGCCGGTTTGGCGGTGTCTTTATTTGGCGGCAGCCGGGTGCAGATTGCCGGGCCGACGGGGGCCTTCATTGTCATCCTGTCCGGGGTGGTGGCCCAACATGGGGTGGCGGGCCTGCAAATTGCCACGCTGATGGCCGGGGTGATCTTGCTGTTGCTGGGCCTGCTGCGCCTGGGAGCCGTGATCCGCTTTATTCCCGATCCGGTCATCGTGGGTTTTACCGCCGGTATCGGGGTGATCATCTGGGTGGGTCAATGGCGGGACTTTTTTGGCCTTCCCGTCGTCGAGGGCCAGCACTTTCACGAGAAACTCTGGTTCTTGCTGCAGAACCTGCCGTCCCTGGATTGGGCAACCACACTGCTGGGGCTTTTGTCTCTGGCGATTCTGATTGTCGTGCCCAAGATCCCAAGTCTGGCGCGTTTGCCCGGACCGCTGGTGGCCCTGGTGGTCATTACGCTTATCCAGGCGATTTTCCGTTTTGAGTCGGTGGCCACTATCGGCTCCAGCTTCGGTGCCTTGCCCAGTGGTTTGCCGTCGTTTCAATGGCCGGAAATTACGCTGACTCGCGTGGTGGAGCTGATCGGGCCTGCGTTTGCAATTGCCATGTTGGGTGCGATTGAGTCCTTGCTGTCCGCTGTCGTGGCCGACTCCATGACAGGGACCCGTCACGACTCCAATCAGGAATTGGTGGGCCAAGGGATTGCCAACGTGCTCTCGCCCTTGTTTGGCGGGATTGCGGCTACCGGGGCCATTGCCCGTACCGCTACCAATATCCGTAATGGCGGTGACAGCCCCATTGCCGGCGTGGTGCATGTCATTTTCCTGGTACTGGTTCTGCTGTTGCTGGCCCCGCTGGCGGCTTATATCCCGCTGACGGTGTTGGCGGCCATTCTGTTCATGGTGGCCTGGAATATGAGTCAGGCCAAGCTGGTTCTTCGCCTGCAGCGCCGTATGCCTACCGCTGACTTGTTCATTCTGTGGGTGACTTTCGCCCTGACGGTATTTGCGGATCTGGTGGTAGCCGTCAATATTGGGGTGATTCTGGCCATGCTGTATGTGCTCAAACGCACCTCGGATGGGGTGCAAGTGCGGGCCTTGGAAGGCCGCCGTTTACAGCGGGCACTGGATTTGTCCTTCAGCCAGGAATTGCGGCAGGATATTTCGGTGCTGACTCTGGAAGGACCGTACTTCTTTGCCAGTGTGGAAGCGGTGAATCGTTCCTTGCTGACGGTGCCGGAGCAGGTTCGGGCCGTGGTCTTGCGCTTGAATTACGTGCCTTTTGTGGATGCGACGGCCATGCAGGCTTTGGAGACTGCCTTGGCGGAGCTGGAACAGCGCAATGTCATGGTGGCGCTGTGCGAGGCGAACGAGAAAGTGGGTCGCAAGCTGATTCGCATGGGTCTGTTCAAGCAGATTCACGCGCATCGCGTTTTTGATAGCTTGCAGAATGCGTGGGAAAGCGTCAGCGAGACCCTGGACCATCAGGCCGTCAAGCAAAAAGAAACGGCCACGCCTGAAACGGGAATGGCAACGTAAGCCTTGATGCCTTGCTTGTCTGCCCTGAAAGAACTTGATAGTGAACAATCCCCTCGTGAAAAGCGGGGGGATTGTTGTTTGGTGCCGGGCTTGGCAAGGGTGAGCCCGGCTTTTGAGCTTAGTTTTTTATTGCATTAAGCACCGTACGAAAGCCCACATGCTGGGTAGACATGGTGGTTTCCTGGGGTTGCCGTGAAGCTGGGCGATAGCGTACGCAGAAGTTCGCCGCACACAGAAACGAGCCGCCCTTGATGACGCCTGTTGCCGGATTTCCGTTGGCATCCGTTGCTGCCACGAGAAGGGGTTTGGGCGCCAGGGGGCGATGCTGGGGCTGCCATGCACTGCGTGTCCATTCCCAGACATTGCCGACCGAATCCCACAGGCCATAGTTATTGGCCGGGAAGCAGCCTACGGGGGCGGTGCCTTCGTAGCCATCGCGCAGCAGGTTCTGGGCGGGGAAACTACCTTGCCAGGTGTTGGCCATCAAGCGGCCGCGCACTTCAGGCGTATTGCCCCAAGGGTAGGTAGCGCCTTCCAGTCCGCCGCGCGCTGCAAACTCCCACTGCTCCTCCGTAGGCAAATCGCGTCCTAACCAGCGGGCGTAGGCCAGCGCATCTTCGTAAGCAATATGGACGACCGGATGATTGTCCCGGCCATTCAGATTGGTATCGGGGCCACCGGGATGGCGCCAGTTGGCACCCGGTACCCATACCCACCAGTTGTAGTTGCCAGGAGGGGCATGCTGTTCGTGTCCTTCGTGCTGATCGTGATCATGCGTCGCTGCCGGTGGCGTAAAGACGGCTGATCCGGGCTGACGATACTGCTTGGGAACCTGAACATTCGGTGGAAACTCTGGCACTCGTTCAGCCTGGGTGACATAGCCTGTGGCCGCCACAAATTGCGCGAATTGGGCATTGGTCACTTCGTGCTGATCTATCTGAAAGGCCTGGACTTCTACAGGGTGCACCGGCCTTTCTTCCGGGTAGCCCTCGTCGGACCCCATCAGAAAACGCCCGCTGGGGATGGGGACCAAACCAGCCTGGTTGGCTATTCCGTTCTGGGCTGGGCCAAAGCCTGCCGGTATGCCGCTATATGCCTGGCAATCGTGCGCCGGAACCGGGGGAGGGATTGAGGTGGAGCCTTCTGCCGCGGCGGGCAGCGGGGCTGCTGCCAGCAGCCCGCATACTGTCAGCAGTGCCTTGGCTCGGGAGAGCTTAAAGGACTTCATCCAGATCCTTGTAGTAGTTCAGGCTGTTACTGTAGCCAGGGCGCGAAGCCAGACCTTCAAAGTCTTCCACACCGTTGCGCTTGGCATATTGCTCGTACTCGGCAATCAGCTCTTTCAGCTTCTCGGGATGTTTTTCCGACAGATCATTCAGCTCGGAACGGTCTTCAGCCAGATTGAACAACTCCCAGCGATCTTTGCCCCAAGGAGCATTGGCGTAGACGATTTTCCAGTCGCCCAAACGCATGGCCCGGCGGCCATTCAGCTCCCAGCCTTGGCGGAAGGTTTCGTGTACCTGATCGCTGCGGCCGGTCAGCACATCCACCATGGAGTTGCCCTGCATGGGGATGACCTGGCGGCCACGATATTCGCCTTTGGGCTGTTCGATCTGCGCCAAGGCCAGAATGGTGGGGGCGATGTCGGTTACGTGGGCCGGGGCACGCACAAACTCGCCCTGACGCTTGCCGCCGGGTACGCGCATGATGCTGGGTACCGAGATACCGCCTTCATACATAAAGGCCTTGTACAGATTGAAGGGCGTGGAGCCAACTTGGGCCCAGCCTGGACCGTATTCGACAAAGGAGCCGGGGCGGCCCGTGTTTTCGTAACTGTTGTCGCGATGCTTGTGTGCCCAGGCACGGGTTTCGCCTTCATCCAGCACCGTGTTGCCGTCGGCACCGTTGTCAGACATGAAGATGACGACGGTGTTGTCGTATTGGCCGCTTTGTTTCAGGTGCTCGATCACGCGGCCGATTTGTGCGTCCATGGATTCCACCATGGCGGCGTAGACAGCCATACGCTTGCTTTCAACGCGTTGCTGTTCTGGGCTCAGCTCTTTCCAGCGTGGCCAGGCAGGATTGCCCACATAGCCTTGCATGTCCTGGGGCACCAGACCCAGCTTTTTCATGCGCTCCAGACGCTGTTCACGCAGCACGTCATAGCCTACGTCGTAGCGGCCTTCATATTTGCGTATGTATTCGTCGGGGGCGTGCAAAGGCCAATGCGGCGCGGTAAAGGCCAGGTAGGCGAAGAAAGGCTGATCCTTGCGCTTGTCGGCGTCTATATAAGACATCAGGCGCGAGGCAAAGAACTCGCTGGAGTAGAAGTCCTTGGGAAGCTGTACTTCCTTGCCGTTTTCACGGTACAGGGCGACCGGGGCTTTATTGGCATCAAAGGTGATGATGCCGCTTTGGTCAAAGTGGCTGGCGCCACCGTGCATCAAGGCGTAAGACTGGTCGAAGCCCCGATTGGGCGGGGCGACTTCCTCTTTCACACCCAAATGCCACTTGCCCGCCATATAGGTACGGTAGCCATTGTCTTGCAGGACCAGTGGAAAGGGCAGGGCCCGGTCACTTAAAAAGCCTTCGTAGCCGGGCAGGGCGCGCTGCTGGGGCGTCATCAGCTCGGCCATGCCACCAAAGCCGACCTGGTGGTTATCTGCGCCGGACATCAGCATGGCGCGGGTTGGAGAGCAGAAGGGGGAGGCGTAAAAGTCAGTCAGGGCTACGCCGTCTTTGACCAGGGCATCCAGGTTGGGGGTGGAAATTTCCCCGCCAAATGCGCCAATGTCTGAATACCCCAGATCATCGGCCACGATCAGCAAAATATTGGGGCGTTTTGTCTCTGTGGCTGCGTGACTGTTTAGCGTGCAGGCGGCCAAAGCCAGGCCCAGCAAGCTGCGCAGCAAATAAGTATTTTTCATTTTCCTGTGTCTCAATCTAGTTATGTTTATAGGTAGAACGGATGTGTAGACAGAGCCAGCAACAAAGGCCTCACACTTTTGATCTGAGCCGCCGCTGCCAGTCTTTTAGAGGCTGGCGTGTCTCCCCCAATTCGATTGGACACGAAGCGGCGTGGGGATTTCCAAGACTAAAAAGGTTTGCTTGTATACCTGGAAGGTATGGTGGCTAATATAAGTATTGGAAATCAAGGAACTAGGCTTGCAAGCGGCATGGGCTGTGGTTTTCCCTGATAAGTCCACAAAACGCCCTGAGTGGAGCCTGTTTATTTGACGTAGCCAGGCTTCTGGCATGCGTGAAGGGGGCAGCCATAAAAAAAGCCCCAGCAAGTGGGGCTTGGGTGAGCAGTCGGGAAATCAACGGGCCAGCTTGAACTCGTCGTCACCCATAAAGGCGTAACGCAAGGCGTCGATCAGGGCCAGGAAGTAGGCCAGGGGCGACCAGATGGCAAACAGCACCAGGAATAACAAGCCCATGCCGATCTGGCCCAGGTAAAAGCGGTGCACGCCCAGCCAGCCCAGAAATATCGCCAGCACGATCGCGATCTTGCGGTGGCTGTTGGGCTTGGACATTTCGTCTTTCTTGTTCTTGGAAATCCAGATCACCAGCGGGATGGTAATGATCAAGGCGATCAGCGCCTTGCCCCAATGTACGGTCAGGTAGTGCTGAACTTGCTGCATCAACTCGATGAAGTCATGGAACAGGAATCCCAGGTACGAGGAAATGTAGTGGAAAATGGCCTCGCCAAAGGTCAGGCCCAACATCACGATCAGGAAGATGGCAATGCCCAGAATGATTTTTTGCAGCATGGTGTTTCCGTCAAAAAAAACAGCAAGTTCAATAAGTGCGTGCCTGACGCACGGCTTGTTCCCAACTGAGCATCAGGTTTTGGGCTTCATCGCGCGACATGATGGGCTCGAAAACCCGGTCGCATTGCCATAGCGCCGCAATCTCAGGCAGACCTGAATACAGACCGCTGCCCAAGCCCGCCAGATAGGCGGCGCCCAGCGCGGTCGTCTCAATAGTAACGGGACGCACGACAGGCAGGCCCAACAAGTCTGCTTGAAATTGCATCAGAAGATTATTGGCACAGGCCCCACCGTCCACACGCAGCTCGTGCAAGGCCGGGCCGCCGTTGGCCTGTACATCCCGATTCATGGCTTGCAGCACGGCGGCGCTTTGGTAGGCAATGCTGTCCAGAGCAGCGCGGGCGATGTGGGCCATGGTGGAGGCGCGTGTCAGGCCGGTAATGGTGCCGCGGGCTTGGGCATCCCAATAGGGGGCGCCCAGGCCGGTGAAGGCAGGGACCAGTCGTACGCCTTGTGCATCCGGCACGCTGCGAGCCAGCTCTTCGACTTGCGCGCTATGCTCCAGTGCGCCCAGACCATCGCGCAGCCATTGGACCACCGCCCCCCCAATAAATACGCTGCCTTCCAGCGCATAGGCGGGAGCATCGCCGTGATGGGCGGCGCTGGTTGCGATCAGGCCGTTATGGGATTGGGGGACTTGCGAGCCACAGTGCATCAACAGGAAGCAGCCTGTGCCATAGGTATTCTTGGCCATGCCGGGTGTTGTGCAAGCCTGGCCGAACAGGGCGCTTTGTTGGTCGCCCGCCACACCACAAATGGGAATGGGGCTACCCAGAATTTCGGGGCTGCAATGGCCAAACTCGGAGGCGGAGCTCTGTACCTGGGGCAAGACGCTGGCCGGGATGTTGAACAGGGCCAGCAATTCATCGTCCCATTGCTGGCTATGAATGTTGTAGAGCAGAGTGCGTGAGGCATTGCTGACATCGGTGGCATGGACTTTGCCGGCGCTTAAATGCCAGATCAGCCAGCTGTCAATGGTGCCGAAAGCCAGTTCACCACGCGCTGCACGTTCACGGGCGCCGGGTACGGAGTCCAGCAGCCAACGCAGCTTGGAGGCCGAAAAATAGGCATCAATAGGCAGGCCGGTCTTGCCGGTAATGGTGGCTTCGTGCCCTTGTTCGCGCAACTGGGCGCAGAAGTCCTCGGCGCGTCTGTCTTGCCAGACGATAGCCTTGTGCAGGGCCTGCCCGGTTTGCCGATCCCATAGCACTGTGGTTTCACGCTGATTGGTAATGCCAATGGCGTGTATGTCCTGAGGGCGCAGCCCTGCCTGCTCAATCGCTTGCCGGGCGGTTCGGAACTGGGTGTCCAGGATTTCCTGGGGATCATGCTCCACCCAGTCTGTACGCGGGTAGTATTGCTGAGTTTCCTGCTGCGCCTTGGCCAGAATGCGGCCGTCTGCCGCTACCACAAGGCTGCGCGAGCTGGAGGTTCCCTGATCAAGAGCAAGTATGAATGTCATGCGAATGAGGCAGTAAAAGCGGAGCAGACCACAGTGTACTGGCTCTGTGTGATCTGTGTCCGGTCGCAGAAGGGGACTTGATACGCGAGCAAACAAGTTTCACTGGACGGTAAAAGTTCAGGGGCTAAAATCAGGGTAAATCCCGAGCCAGTCAGTGTTTTTTTCGGGTGTCTGCTAATTTCAGGTCCAAAGCTCATCTTATGACTACATTAAGTTCCCCCTTATTGACCGACAGAGCCCAGATGCTGGGCGCCTTGGCGCGCACCACGCAGGTTGATATGGTCGTGGTGGGTGGTGGCGCTACCGGCTTGGGCGTGGCTCTGGACGCGGCCTTGCGGGGCTTGAGTGTGGTTGTGCTGGAAGCCTGGGACTTTGCCAAAGGCACGTCCTCGCGGGCGACCAAGCTGGTACACGGCGGGGTGCGATACCTGGCCCAGGGCAATGTCAGTCTGGTGCGTGAAGCCTTGCGCGAGCGTATGCATTTGCTCAGCAATGCGCCCCATCTGGCGCAGCGCCTGCCTTTTGTCATGCCCAGCTACAAGTGCTGGGAGACTCCGTTTTACGGGGTGGGCCTGATGGCCTATGACGGTTTGGCGGGGCGCGAGGGGTTGGGTCATACCCAATTTTTGAGTGCTTCCAAAATCCGGCAGCTTCTGCCCGGTGCGCGGCAAAGTGGCCTGAAAGGTGGTGTGAAATATTGGGACGGCCAGTTTGATGATGCCCGTCTGGCCTTGGCCCTGGCCCGTACGGCGGCACTGAATGGGGCCTTGCTCATCAATTACTGTCCGGTTGTGGATGTGATGCACAGCAAGGGCAAGGTCTGCGGCGTGCGCTGCCAGGACAAGGAAAGCGGTCAGACCTACGAGATCCAGAGCACATGCGTGGTCAATGCCACGGGCGTGTGGGTGGATCAGGTGCGACAACTGGATGCGCAGGAAGCCGGGCGTGAACTGCGCCCTATGGTGTCGCCCAGCCAGGGTGTGCACTTGGTGGTTGATCAGGAATTCCTGCCCGGTGAACACGCCTTGCTTGTGCCACGGACCAAGGATGGCCGGGTCTTGTTTGCCGTGCCTTGGTTGGGCAAGCTGATTTTGGGCACGACGGATACTCCCCGAGACGATATTCCGCTGGAGCCGCGCCCCTTGGCCCAGGAAGTGGATTTCATTCTGAAAGAGTCCGCGAATTATCTGCAAAAAGCGCCCACGGTGCGGGATGTGCGCAGTATCTGGGTGGGGCTGCGACCGTTGGTGCGCCCTGCAGCCGAGTCGGCCGCGGGGCAGACGCAATCCATCAGCCGGGAACATAGCATTACGGTTAGTGCGAATGGTTTGCTGACAGTCACTGGCGGCAAATGGACGACGTATCGTGCCATGGCCGAAGATGTGCTGGAACGCTGCCAGCAGTCCGGCTTGCTGAGGCCTTTGCCAGCCTGTCGGACTCAGGAGCAACGTTTGGTCGGTGCTTCTTATGTAGGTGACCGGCGTTCTCTGGGGCGTACAGCCGGTCTGGATGCGTATGGCAGCGAGGCCGACTGGGTGCAGACCTTGCCGGGAGCGGATCAGGAATTGGCGCCGGGCTTGAGTGTGGCCATGGTGCGCTTTGCTTGCCGCTTTGAATATGCCCGTACCGTTGAAGACATGCTGGCCCGTCGTTCGCGCCTTTTGTTCCTTGATGCGCGTCTGGCGCAGTCACTTGCCCCAGCGGTGGCGGCAATTATGGAAGAAGAGACCGGGCGCTCGCCCGAGCTGGAGGCCTTTCTGGAACTGGCCGAGCAATACGCCACCGTGCCTACGCGTTAAACGTATGGCAATAAGAAAGGGCCCGTTCATTACGGGCCCTTTTGCTTTCTGCGCTCAATGAAATTGGGTCTGGTGAAAGATCAGGCCCGCTTCCATTCAATACCTGCGCTGGCTTGCTGATGAGTCAATCAAAGAAAGTGCGAGCTGTTTCAAAGCGCTTGGCGAAATAGGGATTGTCCAGTGAATCAATCCGCACGCGTCCACCACTGGAGGGAGCGTTGATGAATTGTTGCTTGCCTATATAGATGCCTACATGCGAGTTCGGGGTACCCAGTGTATTGAAAAACACCAGGTCACCCGGGCGCAGCTGTGAACGGCTGACACGCCGGGCCGCGCTGGCCTGGTCGCCGGTGCGGCGTGGAATGGGGGAGCTGGACTCCTGGCTGAATACATAGTGCACCAGGCCGCTGCAATCAAAGCCGGTAGACGGCTCGCGTCCGCCGTAGCGGTAAGGCGTATCCAGCAATGTCAGGGCAGACAGGACGACGGCTGAGCGGCGCTGTTCATCCACACCAATGGGTTTGCCGGGGGGGAGGCGGGACGAGGGCGTGTGCGCACAAGCTGCCAGGATCAGTGTCAGGCACAAGGCGAACAGACGTTGCGTAAAAGCAGCAGGAACCATGGGCTGTTACAAAACGGATGTGGGGGCGGCGGGGAAAGCTGTCCCCAGAAGATTATCCGATATTTCAACGCTTTTTAGGCTGCACGCGAGATGGATCGTCGAAATATGCATTAATTAATGGCTAATGTATGCAACAAAACATAAATTTGATACAGGCGCTTTGATCTTTGTCATGTTACATCTCGTTTATAACTACAACATTAAGTGAGCATCTGATAATATTCTGCTGTGTCTTGATACGTTTATTGCATATATTTATTGTTTTCCATGTTTTTAGGGCATTAAAAGAGAGTGTGTGTCGGAAACATCGAGAATGTAAAATTTATATTCACGCAATAGATTGCAAGGCATGATACATATTTATGTAACTTTATATGTTTTAAATGTGTTTTGTTACAAGAAACTGGCTGATTAACAGATTTACAAGGATGGCTGACATGCCCGTATCGGAAAATTCGCTGCTGAATGATATTCAGGAAGTCAATTTGTCGTACTTGTTACTCGCGCAGCGCCTGCTGCGGGAGAATTTTTCGGCAGGTATGTTCCGTTTGGGCTTCGATACTGATGTGGCAGAGACCTTGTTGCGTCTGTCGCCGGCCCAATTGGTCAAGCTGGCCAGCTCCAGCTCGTTGATTTGCGGCTTTCGCTTCAATGATTACGACCTGCTTACCACCTTGACGCAGGATGTGCTGGGAGGGGTATTGCAGCAGGCTCACTCCACTATTCTTCTGTCACAGCGCGCGACGGCAGAACAAGCCGGTTAAACCGGCTGCGAACTTATTACATCAAGAACTATGGCTATAAAAAGCGTCGCCAAAGAAGCCCAGGAAATTGGGCTTGCTTCCGACATGATTGAGCTGGGGGCGCGTTTGCAGGTCCTGCAAGCAGAAACATCATTAAGCTACGACCGGCTGGCCCGTTTGTACCGTGAAGTCAAGGGCTGCTCGCCACCCAAAGGGATGCTGCCTTTTTCTGTCGACTGGTTCATGACCTGGCTGCCCAATATTCATTCCAGCCTGTTCTATAGCATTTACCAGTTCATGGCCGTACATACGCCGTGCGACAAAAGTCGTGCACTGGTCGAGGCCTATCGCCTTTACCTGGAGCAATCGTCGGCCGGGCGTCTGGAAGTGGGGCCGGACGAAGAGCCCGTGCTGAGTTTTACCCGTGCCTGGATGCTGCTGCGCTTTTTTGATAGCGGTTTGTTGCAACTGTCCCAGTGCGAGCGCTGCAAGGGGGGCTTCGTGGCCCATGCGCACGATCCTGAATCAGGCTTTATTTGTGCCATTTGCCGTCCGCCACCACGGGCCGGCAAGACCCGTGCCAGCAAGGCGCGCAGTACACCTAAATCTCCGGGCGGCAAAAGTCGAAAATCAGAGCCGGTCAAGGAGCCGCAAGCCAGGGTCACGGGGCACGTCAACGCACAGGTAGACGTGCCCATCTAACAATAGCTTTTGTCGTCAGTGTGCAGCAAAGCCGGATAGATGCTGGTTTTTGATGTGGATCTGATAAGAATCTGAATGTGTCAAGGCAACTGGAAGCGTCGATCTAGGCTGGAAAAAGGCCATTAACGCGTCGTTTTAGCCCGGTTGCTTGCCGCCATCATTAGCAGCGTGTATTTGAAGAAGGCGTATCCGTGCTTATTATCCTTGGATATATCATTGTTTTCGTCTCCGTTTTCGGGAGCTTTGTGGGGCTGGGCGGGCACTTGGGTGCGCTATACCAGCCTTTTGAATTACTGCTGATTGGTGGCGCGGCCCTGGGGGCCTATTTTGCGTCCAACAGCGGCAAGTCCATCAAGCTGCTGGCCAAAGCGTTGCCGATTGCATTTCGCAGCAGTCCCTACAACAAGCAGTTGTACATGCAGTTGATGGGCATGTTGTCTGTGCTGCTGAACAAGGCTCGACGCGATGGCATGATGTCCATCGAAGCGGATATCGAAAACCCCGAACAAAGTCCCATCTTTGCCGATTACCCCAATGTGGTGAAAGATCCGGCTTTGATGAACTTTGTGTCTGACTACCTGCGTTTGATGATCAGCGGCAATATGAGCTCGTTTGAAATCGAAACGCTGATGGACCAGGACATTGAAACCCACCAGCACGAACGTAACGTGCCTGCACGTGCCTTGCGTGAAGTGGCTGACGCCTTGCCCGCTTTCGGGATTGTGGCGGCCGTGCTGGGTGTGGTGAAAGCGCTGGCCTCTGTAGACCAGCCGCCTGCCGTGCTGGCAGACCTGATTTCCAAGGCCATGGTCGGTACCTTCCTGGGTATCTTGCTGGCCTACGGCTTTGTCGCCCCCTTGGCTGCTACCATCGAACGCCGTACCTCGGATTCGGTCAAGGTGCTGGAGTGCATCAAGGTCACTTTGCTGGCCAATCTGAACGGTTACCCGCCTCAGCTTGCCGTGGAATTTGGCCGTAAAGTGCTGTTTTCCTCCGATCGCCCTTCGTTCCAGGAGCTGGAAGAGCATGTACGTCAGGCCCGCTCGGGTGCTGGTCGCAAAGCCTAAGCGGATGCGTTCATGAGCAATCATAAAGATCGCGTGGTCATCCGTCGCAAGAAGACGGCCCATGCCGAGCATCATGGTGGTAGCTGGAAAATTGCCTACGCTGACTTCATGACGGCGATGATGGCTTTTTTCCTGGTGATGTGGATTCTTTCCCTGGTTCCCAAGCAGGACTTGAAGGAAATTGCCGATTACTTCCGCATGCCCTTGATGGACGCCGTTTCGGGCGGCTATCAGGCCGACTATTCGCGCAGCGTCATTCCCGGTGGCCAGCCCAGCCTGGTTCCCAATCCCCATCCCGGCACGAACAGCAGCCAGGCTGCCGATGATCGTCAGGATGTGGAGCGTCTGGAAGATTTGAAATCGGCTCTGGAAGAACTGATCCGCATCGATCCCGTGCTGAAAGAATTCCGTCCGCAACTACTGCTGGACATGACTCAGGACGGTTTGCGCATCCAGATTATCGACCGTCAAAGCCGCCCCATGTTCTCCACGGGCAGCGCACAGGTGCAGATTTACATGCGGGCCATTTTGCGCTCGCTAAGCGCCCCCTTGAACGAGATGCCTAACCGGATTCTGATTTCCGGTCATACCGACTCGCTGCAGTATGCCAGTGGCGAGCGTTTGTACAGTAACTGGGAGCTGTCGGCCGACCGTGCCAATGCGGCTCGACAGGAGCTGGTGGCTGGTGGTCTGGCCGAGGCCAAGGTCAAGCAGGTCGTGGGTTTGGCCGATAGTGTCAGCCTGGTTAAAGATAACCCCGCCGCAGCCGTAAATCGACGTATCAGCCTGCTCGTGCTCAATAGCCGGGCCGAACGACGCATGGACGAGCAAGCCGCAAGCGGTTCGGAAGAGTTTGATTTGCGCGAAGCCATGCAGGAGACCGAGGGGCCAATCAGTATTCATATTCCCGGTCTGCCTGAAATGCCTTCTGCCTTGCCAGTGGTGCCCTAGGGCTTGTTAACAGGCCCGACGGCCCAGGTGTTTGGGCTGTGCTTTTTGTTTTGTTGTTCTAAGCCATAACCAGGAAGGAAGTGTTCATGAGCTCCGGCGTAGATCTGAGTCAGTTTTACGAAACCTTTTTCGATGAAGCCGATGAGTTGCTGGCGGACATGGAGCGCTTGCTGCTGGAGCTGGATCTGGACGAGCCTGATCGCGATCAGCTCAATGCCATCTTCCGGGCCGCGCACTCAATCAAGGGCGGTGCAGGCACGTTTGGTTGCTTCGGTCAGCTGGCTGAAACTACCCACTTACTCGAAAATCTGCTCGATCTGGTCCGTAATGGCGAGATGCAATTGCGCAAGGACATGATTGACCTCTTTCTGGAAACCAAGGACGTGCTAACCGGACAAGTCAATGCCTACCGCGAGGAACAGGAGCCTGACGAGGAAGCCTATACCCGTATCTGCGCGCAATTGAGGCAACTGGCCCTGGAGCAAAAGGGCATTCTGGCAACGGACGCGAAAGGAACCGAAGCGATTCTGCAAGCCGAAGCGGAACCCGAGCCGGAACCGGCCGCCAATACGGATGGCTTGCCACTGTGGGTGTCCATGGGACCGGTATCGGATAAAGATGCGGAGGCGCTGCAACAAGAAATGGAGTTGATGGGCACCATCGTCCATCAAACCCGTGAAGGCGATCGCCTGGATATCTGGGTGGAAACCACAGGTTCAGCGGACGACATCCTGGCCGTTTGCTGCTTTATTCTGAATGCCGACCAGGTGTCGGTAAAACCGGCTGCTGCTCCTGGGCAAGCGGCGGCTCCAGCATCCGCCGCAGCTTCTGCTCCTGCCGCCGCCGTGGCTGTCGAGCCCGCCGCTGTCGCTCCGGCCGCTCCAGCACCAGCCCCTGTTGCGGCTGAACCTGAAAAAACCGAAACGCCTGCTCCTGCTGCTGCCCCTAAAGCTGCCGACAAACCCGCCAAGGCCGCGGCTCCCAAAGAGTCCGGCACGATCCGCGTGGGCGTGGAAAAAGTTGACCAGATCATCAACCTGGTGGGCGAGCTGGTCATTACACAAGCCATGCTGGTGCAAACTGCCTCGACGCTGGACCCGGTCGTGCATGATCGTCTTTTGAATGGCATCGAACAGTTGGAGCGCAATGCGCGCGATCTGCAAGAGTCCGTGATGTCCATTCGCATGATGCCGATGGATTACGTGTTCAGCCGCTTTCCGCGTGTGGTGCGTGAAAGCGCGGCCCGCATGAACAAGAAGATTCGTCTGGTCACCAAAGGGCAGGCCACCGAGCTGGACAAGAGCCTGATCGAACGCATTATTGATCCGCTCACGCACCTGGTGCGCAACAGTATCGATCATGGCATTGAAATGCCCGAGGATCGTCTGGCAGCGGGCAAGGAAGAAGAGGGCGTGCTGACCTTGTCGGCCCAGCACCAGGGCGGTCATATCATCATTGAAGTGGTGGACGATGGCGCTGGTCTGAACCGCGAACGTATTCTGAAGAAAGCCATGTCTTCGGGCCTGCCTGTCACCGAGACCATGCCGGACGACGAAGTGTGGCAACTGATTTTTGCCCCCGGCTTTTCCACCGCCGACAAAGTCACGGAAATTTCCGGACGCGGCGTGGGCATGGACGTGGTGCGACGCAATATCCAAAGCATGGGCGGCCATGTGCAGCTGTACTCGCGCGCAGGTAAGGGAACGACCACCCGTATTGTCTTGCCGCTGACGCTGGCGATTCTGGATGGCATGTCGGTCCAGGTGGGCAATGAGGTGTTCATCCTGCCGCTGGCTCACGTAACCGAATCCATGCAGCCCACAGAAGAGCAGTTGCGCAGCGTCACCGATACCGATCACGTCATGTTTGTGCGTGGCGAGTATCTGCCCCTGATTTCCCTGCGTGACATCTTCTCGGTTGAAGGGGCCGAGACTGATGTGACTCGTGCGATTGCCGTTATCTTGCAGGCCGAAGACATGCGCTTTGCCTTGCTGGTCGATCACCTGATTGGTCAGCATCAAGTCGTGGTCAAGAACCTGGAAGCCAATTATCGAAAAATTCCGGGTATTTCCGCTGCCACCATTTTGGGCGATGGCAGCGTAGCCCTGATTGTTGATGTTTTTGCCTTGCAACGTCTGGCGCGTGACCCCGCCTCGACGTGGGCCTGATTATTCGGAGATCTTTATGTCCAACGACTTTACTTCCCACTCCGAAGCTGCCGAGGCTGGCGGCAAGGAGTATCTGGTATTTACTCTGGGCGACCAGGAATACGGCATCGATATTCTGAAAGTTCAGGAGATCCGGGGCTACGACTCCCAGACCGTCACTCGTATCGCCAACGTGCCCAATTTCATCAAGGGTGTTACCAATCTGCGTGGCGTAATTGTTCCTATCGCAGACTTGCGGGTGCGTTTCAATATGGAACGGGTGGAGTACGACCACCAGACTGTAGTGGTGATTCTGAACTTGCACGACCGAGTAGTGGGTGTGGTGGTGGATGGTGTCTCGGATGTACTGGTGCTGCAATCGTCCCAGATCAGCGCTGCCCCCAGTTTCGGCACCGCCTTCTCGACCGAGTACCTGACCGGTATCGGTACGCTGGGCGAACGTATGCTGATTTTGGTGGATATTGAAAAACTGATGACCAGTGAAGAGATGGCTCTGGTTGACAGCGCAGTGGCCTGATCGCCCGAGTCTGTAAAGACTTGCCAGGCGGGGACTTGTTTAACGGGTCCTTCAAGGAATGTTCGGGCCGGGGGAGGCGTCACAAGCGCCTCTGATGTTCGGATCTACTCTAGACAAGGTGCTTGCAATGCTGGATGGATTACGTTTAGCCAATCTGAAGGTGCGGACCAGTCTGATTCTGGTACTGGTGTTTTTTTTAGCAATGCTGGTGGCAGGCGCCGCTCTGGGGATTTTGTCCTTGCGCGCCAATAACGGTGCGCTGCAAAGCATCGTGGTCAATCAGCGTGTAGGCTCGGCCATGTATCAGGCCATCGAGCGCTACAAAGAGACTCAAACCCTGATTGGACGAGCGGCCATCAGCTATGTGGTCAGCAATGATCTGCAAAACCAGGACTTGATGGCCGAGTGGAGCGATGTGGCTCCCAAAACCTCGGCGATCAGCTCGGCAACCCGTGATGCCCTGGACGCCACGCGCAAGCAGTTTGAGCTGGCCCAGGAATCCTTCTTTGAATACCAGGGTGTCGCTACCCAGCTGGAAGGCACCAATGATTACTACCAGCGTGTCGACGCGGCGTTCATGTCCCTGATGCAAGGTGGCGTGCTGCCCTTGATCGCCTACCTGGAGCAAGGTGATATTGCGGGTTTCCGCAGCTATGTGGCGACTACCACCAAGTTCCTGGAAGAGGATCTGTACAGCGCCTTGAACACCTTGCAGGAAGCTCAGCAGCGTTCTATCGACTCGCAATACCAGAAAGAAAACGACCAGTACAACATGGTGATCCGTCTGGTGGGTCTGGCCATGGTGCTTTGTCTGTTTATCTCCTTGGCCGTGTATGTGTTCTTGAATCGCATGGTGTTGCGCCCCTTGCGTCAGGCTGGTGCGCACTTTGATCGCATTGCCAGCGGGGATCTGACCCAGCGCGTGGAAGTGAAGTCCACCAATGAAATTGGTGTGCTGTATGACGCCGTGCGTCGCATGCAGGGCAGCTTGCAGTCCATGGTGCAAACCGTGCGTCAGGGCGTGGAAGAGATCACCTTTGGTTCGCGCGAAATTTATGTGGGCAATACGGACTTGAGCAGTCGCACGGAAGAGCAGGCCGCCTCCTTGCAGCAGACTGCGGCCAGCATGGAGCAGTTGGCCAGCACGGTTCGCCAGAACTCGGACAATGCCCAGCAAGCGGACCAGGTTGCCAAGAATGCTTCCGAAGTGGCTCTGCGCGGTGGCCAGGCGGTCTCTACCGTGGTGCAAACCATGGAAGACTTGTCGGCCAGTTCGGGACAGATTGCCCAGATCGTGAACGTGATCGACGGCATTGCCTTCCAGACCAATATTCTGGCCTTGAACGCCGCGGTGGAAGCCGCCCGTGCGGGCGAGCAGGGCAAGGGTTTTGCGGTGGTAGCCGGTGAAGTACGCAGTCTGGCCCAGCGCAGTGCGCAAGCGGCGCGCGAGATCAAGGGCTTGATCGAGCAGTCGCTGGCCAAAGTGAAAGAAGGGACTCGACAGGTGGATGAGGCGGGCAAGGTGGTCATGGAAGTGGTCAGCTCGGTACAGAGCGTAACGACCATCATGGCGGAAATTTCCTCGGCTTCAAACGAGCAGTCCGAAGGAATTGAGCAGGTGAACCGGGCGGTTGCGCAAATGGATGTGGTTGTGCAGCAGAACGCGGCCCTGGTCGAGCAGGCTACCGCTGCGGCGGGCTCCTTGCAGGATCAGGCAACCCGTTTGTCCGATGCGGTGTCGGCGTTCAAAGTCAGTGCGCAAGACATTATTGATGATCCGTTTGAAGCGCCCGAGCCGGAACGATTACGTTCTACCGAGCGTCTGTCGGCGGGGCCTTTTAGCGGGACCTTGGCCAGCCTGTAGTTATATGAGCACATCTGTGGAACCTTTTGTTTATACATTGCCCTCGATCCCGCAAGCCTCGAGGGCCGACTGTGAGCGAGCCGCGCGCTTGCTCAAGTCGTATGCGGGCATCATCTTAGGTACCCACAAAGAAGATATGGTTGCCCGCACGCTGGGTATGCGCAGTCAGAACGCGGGCATGCGCGAGGTACGCCAGTACCTGGATATTCTGGAACAGGACACCCATAGCCAGGAGTGGCAGGACTTCGTCAACGCCTTCACCATCAATCACACCGCGTTTTTTCGGGAACAGCATCACTTCGATATTCTGGGCAAGTTTGTCAGTACACGCGGCAAACCCCTGGATATCTGGTGCAGCGCCGCCTCTACGGGCGAGGAAGCGTATTCCATTGCCATGACGGTGCGCGAACACTGCCCCTCACCGGATGTGAATGTATCCATTCTGGCTAGCGATATTGACTCGGCTGCCTTGGACAAGGCCCGTCAGGGCGTGTATACCCTGGAGCGCATTCAGCCCGTGCCCGATTTGTGGCTGCCGCGTTACTTTCAGCGTGGCGTGGGCGCTCGCAAGGGGCTGGCACGCGTCAAGCCCGTGTTGCGCAATATGGTGGAGTTCGAGGAGTTCAATCTGGTGGGGCCGGCCTGGCCGTCTTCCAGCCGTTTTGATGTGATCTTCTGTAGAAACACCATGATTTATTTTGATCGTGATGATCAGACACGCATTCTGGAGCGCTTTGCCGCCGTCACCAAGCCTGGCGGACTGCTGTTTGTGGGGCATTCCGAGAACTTCTCCTACCTGACCAAGGCCTTTCGACTGCTGGGTCAGACGGTGTATGTCCGGAACTAGGGCCCATTAGTTTCACCCCGCCCCAAGCTCTGTTGGCGTTTGAAATCGGGATTATGAGTAGCATGAAGAAAATTCGAGTTTTGTGTGTAGACGATTCCGCCCTGGTGCGCAGCCTGATGGTGGAAATTATCAACAGTCATGCGGATATGGAAGTGGTGGCCGTGGCCCCCGATCCGCTGGTGGCGCGCGAGCTGATCAAAGAACACAATCCGGATGTGCTGACGCTGGACGTCGAGATGCCGCGTATGGACGGGCTGGACTTTCTGGAGCGCCTGATGCGCTTGCGTCCCATGCCCGTGGTGATGGTGTCCTCGCTGACCGAGCGCAATTCGGACGTGACCTTGCGTGCCCTGGAGCTGGGCGCGGTGGACTTTGTGACCAAGCCCAAGCTGGGCCTGCGGGACGGCTTGCTGGATTACTCGGACCTGATTGCTGACAAGATCCGCGCCGCCTCCATTGCCCGTCCACGTCGTGCGACCCCGGCCCCGGCAGGGTCCGCCCCGGCTCGTCGCCTGACGCACAACTTTTCGACCACTGAAAAACTGATCATGATCGGTGCATCCACAGGCGGCACTGAGGCCATTCGCCAGGTGCTGGAGCCTTTGCCGGCCAATTGTCCGGCCATCATGATTACCCAACATATGCCAGCCGGTTTCACGCGCTCGTTTGTGAACCGTCTGGATGGACTGTGTTCCATGCAGGTGCACGAGGCCGAAGATGGTCAGCGCGTGTTGCCCGGCCATGTGTATCTGGCTCCCGGTGGCGTGGCGCACATGAAGCTGGCCCGCTCGGGTGCCAACTATGTGGTCAAGCTGGTGGACAGTGAACCTGTCAACCGCCACCGGCCCTCGGTTGATGTGCTGTTTCACTCTGCCGCCGAGCTGGCCGGACGCAATGCCGTGGGTGTCATTCTGACCGGCATGGGCAAGGACGGCGCGCAAGGTTTGCTGGCCATGAAACAGGCCGGTGCCATGACTTTTGCCCAGGACGAAGCCACCAGCGTGGTCTTTGGCATGCCGCGTGAAGCCCTGCAAATTGGCGCGGCGGACATCGCCTTGCCCTTGGGGCAGATCAGCGAACGAATTCTAGCCAGTGTGGGGGCCTTTGGGCACCGTGTATAAACGGTCCTGAACGCACTGGCATGCTACTCATTTGGAGAATGTAAATGGTACAAAAAAATATAAAAATTCTCGTCGTCGATGACTTTCCCACCATGCGCCGGATCATCAAGAACCTGCTCAAGGATCTGGGATACGAGAATGTAGACGAAGCAGAAGATGGTCAGATGGGCCTGGAAAAACTGCGCAACGGCAATTTCGAGTTTGTGGTCTCTGACTGGAATATGCCGAATCTGGATGGGCTGGAAATGCTCAAGCAGATTCGTGCCGATGCCAACCTGTCCTCTTTGCCTGTGCTGATGGTGACCGCCGAAGCCAAGAAAGAGAACATTATTGCCGCCGCCCAGGCGGGCGCCAATGGCTACGTCGTCAAACCCTTTACCGCCGCAACTCTGGAAGAGAAGCTGAACAAGATCTTCGAGAAAATGGCCGGTTAATACGGAGTACGTCATGGATCCACAGCAAACACCGAATCATCCCGACCCCCAAAGCGTACCGGTTGATCTGGTCTACCGCATCGCCAATCTGACCCGCCTGCTGCGGGAAAGCATGCGCGAACTGGGTCTGGATCAGGCCATTAAAGATGCCGCGCACGCGATTCCGGATGCCCGTGATCGTCTGCACTATGTGGCTCGCATGACTGAGCAGGCCGCCAACCGGGTACTGAACGCGGCCGAGCAGGTGCGTCCTTTGCAGGAGTCCTTGCAAGAGGATGCCCAGGCCCTGGATGCCGAATGGGAACAGTGGTTTGAACAGCCTCTGGACCAGGACCAGGCCCGCGAACTGGTCAAGCGTACTCGAGGCTTCTTGCGCGATGTGCCCGTCAAGGCCCAGCAGACGCAGGACAATCTGCTGGAAATCATCATGGCCCAGGACTTTCAGGATCTGACCGGGCAGGTGATCACGCGCATGCTGGGTGTGGTTGGCACTATCGAGACCGAACTGGTCCAGGTGCTGGTCGATAATGTCCCCACAGAAAAACGCGAAGAAACTCAAAGTCTTATCAACGGCCCGGTGGTCTCGCCGGTAGCCTCGGAAGTGGTCACCAGCCAGGACCAGGTGGACGACTTGCTGGCGAATCTGGGCTTTTAATCCTCGCCCAAATTCGATCATCGCGTTCGCTTCAGAAAGGCGCTGCACCTTGCGGCGCCTTTTTGCTTGTGGGGAACAGCCTGCTTTTATCGGGCTTTCTCCGCGCTATCAGAGCCGCGGTGCTCTTTTAGAATGACCCCGCGGCCTGCAGTGCGAACGCGACATTCGTGCTGGGCGCGTGATTCATTCTTTCAATTCCTGCGTCTTGGCAGTCCATGGCAGAAGACAGCGATCTCGAAAAAACAGAACCGGCCTCACCCCGGCGCCTGGAGAAGGCGCGGGAAGAGGGGCAGGTGGCGCGTTCCAGAGAGCTGACGACATTCCTGATGCTGCTGGCCGGGATTGGCGGAATCTGGGCCGGAGCCAGCTATTTGTACGAGACTTTTGGCGGCATTGTGCGTCGCAGCGTCTGGTTTGATCCGCGCGTAGCGCACGATCCCAGCGCTATGGTGGTACAGGCGGCCGGTCTGGCAGGCGAAGCGTTAAAAGGTCTGGCACCGCTGTTCCTGCTGCTGGTTGTGGTCGCGATCTTTGCCTCGATCGCCCTGGGCGGCATGAGCTTTAGCGGCAAGGCCTTGCAGCCCAAGTTCGAGCGCATGAATCCGGCCAAGGGCATCAAGCGCATGTTTTCCATGCAGACCGTGATCGAGCTGATCAAGACCCTGGCCAAAGCCGGCCTGGTAGGTTCGGTGGCGGTGTATGTGATCTGGACCGAGCGCGAGCAGATGACGGCTCTGATGTATGTGCATCCCACGGCGGCCATAGCCACGGGGATGACGCTGATCATCAAGTGCTGTGCCCTGATCGCCGCCAGCTTGCTGGTGATTGTCTTGATTGATGCGCCCTGGCAGTTGTGGAGCTTTTACAAAAAGCTGCGCATGTCGCGCCAGGATGTGAAAGAAGAACATAAGGAAAGCGAGGGTGATCCGCATGTGAAAGGGCGCATCCGGCAGCAGCAACGGTCCATGGCCCGTTCGCGCATGATGTCTCAGGTGCCGGGGGCCGATGTGGTGGTTACCAACCCTACGCATTATGCGGTGGCCTTGAAGTATCAGGACGGCAAGGGCGGTGCCCCCCGTGTGGTTGCCAAAGGCACGGGGCTGATTGCTGCCAAGATTCGCGGGCTGGCCGCCGAGCACAAGGTGGCCATGCTGGAGGCGCCTGCGCTGGCACGGGCCTTGTACTTCAACGTGGAGCTGGAGCGCGAGATTCCTGTGGATTTGTACTCGGCCGTGGCCGAAGTGCTGGCCTGGGTTTATCAGCTTCGTAACTGGAACAAGGGGCAGGGCGAGCGCCC
This sequence comes from Alcaligenes sp. NLF5-7, assembly GCF_024266725.1. NCBI lineage: Bacteria > Pseudomonadati > Pseudomonadota > Betaproteobacteria > Burkholderiales > Alcaligenaceae > Alcaligenes > Alcaligenes sp. NLF5-7. Next base: position 197,575 of record NZ_CP100755.1, on the reverse strand, counting down.
GATCATGCCCACCCGATTGAAAGTGCCAACTGGCATGGATGAAGGGCCACTGCGTTCGCGCAAACACTAAAAGCAATGAACAATTTTTTTGCCTTACTGAAACAAAACGGTGGTCAACACGCCCGGCTTTTAGCCGGTCCGGTGCTGATCCTCATGGTCATGGCCATGATGATTCTGCCCTTGCCACCGTTTCTGCTGGACCTGCTGTTTACCTTTAACATCGCCCTGGCCGTCATGATCCTGCTGGTGGCCATGTTCACCAAAAAGCCGCTGGATTTTGCCGCTTTCCCGGCAGTGCTGTTGTTTGCCACCCTATTGCGCCTTTCTCTGAACGTGGCCTCGACGCGAGTGGTACTGATGAACGGCCACAAAGGTCCGGATGCTGCCGGTCAGGTGATTGAAGCTTTTGGCCACTTTCTGGTGGGCGGTAACTTTGCCGTTGGTCTGATCGTGTTCGTGATTCTGGTCATCATCAACTTTGTGGTGATTACCAAGGGTGCTGGCCGTATTGCGGAAGTGGGGGCACGCTTTACCCTGGACGCCTTGCCGGGCAAGCAGATGGCCATTGATGCCGACTTGAACGCTGGCCTGATTGGCGAAGACGATGCCCGTCGTCGCCGTACCGAGGTTTCGCAGGAAGCCGAGTTTTACGGCTCCATGGACGGTGCCAGCAAGTTCGTGCGCGGGGACGCGGTGGCGGGCTTGCTGATCATGGTCATCAACGTGATTGGCGGTCTGATTATTGGTGTCCTGCAGCATGACTTGTCTTTTTCGGAAGCCGGTCGCGTTTACACCTTGCTGACCATTGGTGACGGCCTGGTCGCCCAGATTCCAGCCCTGATCATTTCTACTGCCGCCGGTGTGGTGGTGTCGCGTGTGGCGACGGATGAAGACGTGGGCCAGCAAATGGTCAGCCAGCTTTTCCGCAATCCCATGGTGCTGTACATCACCGCCGGTATTCTGGGTTTGATGGGTTTGATTCCCGGCATGCCCAATCTGGTGTTCCTGCTGCTGGCCGCGATATTGGGTGCTGGAGCCTGGATGATGCAAAAGCATCAGCTCGAACAGCAGCAGCAAGCCAGCGAACCCAATGATGAAGTCCTGGCCGCAGCCGATTCTGCCGCCAGTGAAGCCAGCTGGAATGATGTGTCCATGGTGGACCCGCTGGGTCTGGAAGTGGGTTATCGCCTGATCTCTTTGGTGGACCATGCGCAAAACGGCGAGCTGCTGCATCGTATCCGCAGCTTGCGTAAAAAGTTCGCACAGGAAGTGGGCTTTTTGCCGCCTGTGGTTCATATTCGGGACAATCTGGAGCTCAAGCCCAACGACTATCGCATCCTGTTGGCCGGGGTGGAAATTGGCCGGGGTACCGCCACGCCAGGGCAGTGGCTGGCCATTGATCCCGGGGGCGTCACCATGAAGCTGCCCGGCACACCTACCACGGACCCGGCCTTTGGCCTGCCCGCCGTGTGGGTGGATGTCAGCATGCGCGAGCAGGCCCAGATCGCGGGCTACACCGTGGTGGATGCCAGCACGGTGATTGCCACGCATATCAATCACTTGCTGCATCGCCACGGGGCCGATTTGCTGGGCCGTCAGGAAGTGCAGCAATTGCTGGATCACGTGGGCCGCGAAGCGCCCAAGCTGGTCGAAGATTTTGTACCGCAAACCTTGTCCCTCAGCCTCTTGCTCAAGGTCTTGCGTGGTCTGTTGGCTGAAGATGTGCCGATTCGCGATATGCGTAGCATTGTGGAAACGCTGGCTGAACACGCACCGCGCATTCTGGCTCCCGGCGCGGTTCAGCCCGGCCAGGAGGCTGGCGAATTGCTTGCGGTTCTGCGCGTGGCCTTGGGACGCGCTATTGTGCAGCAGTGGTTCCCTGGCGAGGGCGAATTGCGTGTGATTGGTCTGGATGCCCGTCTGGAGCGGGTCATGACGCAGGCGCTGACCAGCAGTGGTGCGCTGGAACCAGGTCTGGCCGAGTCGGTACTGACCGATGCCATGCGTGCGGCCCAGTTCCAGGAGGAACATGGGGATCCGCCCGTGCTGGTTGTGCCGCCTGTTTTGCGGGCCACCTTGTCGCGTTTCTTGCGTCACCACATCCCACAACTGGGTGTCTTGTCCAACGCTGAAATCCCTGAAGAACGCATCCTTCGGGTCACCACCATTATTGGTCAGTCTGAATGAATATAAGTCGCTTTTTTGGTAGTACCAGCCGGGAAGCCATGCGTCAGGTGCGCATCGCTTTGGGCCCCGATGCCTTGATTGTGTCCAACCGTCGTGTCAATGGCGGCGTTGAGATTCTGGCTACCGACTCCAGCTCGGTACCGGGGGGCGCCACCGAACGTGCGCCCATGCCCAGCAGTGCGCCGCATCAAGCCGCGGGGATACGTCAGCAGGAAATGGCCCCGCCGCCCGCTGCCGACAATGTGATGGGTGCGATTGGGGCATTGCGTGGTGCCCTGGAAGGCCGCATGGATGATCTGGTCTGGAGTCACCAGATGCGGCGCTCGCCTGTAGCGGTGAATCTATTTCAGAGTCTTTTATCGCAAGGCTTCAGTACCGCCTTGTTGCGTGCCATGCTCAAGCGCCTGCCCGAAGAACTGGGCGCGCGTGCAGCCTTGCAATGGGTGCGGACCGAGCTGGAAACCCATTTGCCGGTGCTGCGTTCCGAGGACTCCTTGTGGCAGCCCGGCTTGGCCTTGGCTCTAGTGGGCCCCACGGGTGTGGGCAAGACCACCACGCTGGCCAAACTGGCTGCGCGTGCCGTGCGTCGTTTTGGTCCCGATAAGGTCGTTCTGCTGACGACTGACACCTATCGGATCGGTGCGCACGAGCAACTGAAAATTTATGGCGACCTGATGCGGGTAGCCGTGCATATCGTTCAGGACGTGGCGCAACTGCGTAGCGTGATGCTGGGTGTGCGGCCCGATCAGGTGATCCTGATCGACAATATGGGCATCAGCCAGCGCGACCGTTATGTGCGAGAACAAGCTGCATTGCTGGCCAGTGCCGGACGCCGGGTGCAACGCTTGCTGGTCCTGAATGCCGCCAGCCAGGGCGATACCTTGGATGAGGTCGCCCGCAGCTACACGCAAGATGGTGGCACACCGCTAAGCGGTTGCATCATCTCCAAAGTGGACGAGGCGATCAAGCTGGGTGGCCCGCTGGATACGGCCATTCGCTTCAAGCTGCCTATTCATTACGTGTCCAACGGCCAGAAAGTGCCCGAGGATTTGCGTTTCATGAGTGCCGCCGAACTGGTCGATTCTGCCTTGCAGGTGCGCGGGAACCAGCGTCCCTTGTACGCGCCCAGTTCCGGTGATCTGGCGGCCTTGCTGGAAAGCGGTGGCCAGTCCGCCCAGGAGCAACAGGCTGAAGAAGAACGCCGTGCGCGTGTCTTGCCGCGTCTGTTGTCGGCTGCCTCTGCGGGTGGCCCTATCGCCCTGGAGCAGGCCCGTCGTGCAGCCGCCGACCTGGACGAGCGTCTGGCCTGCGCGGAAGCCTATGATTTCTGGCGCGATCTGCATGCGCAAAATGCCCCTGTTCAGGACGGGGCGGCGGCACAGCGTGCCGAAGGCCTGATGCGTGCCGCGTGTCAGGAAGTCAGTGAGGGCAATGTGTCCCGCTTGCTGGTGATCCATGCCGATCATCAGCTTGCCGGTAGCCAGGAGCAATGCTCGTTCAGTTTCCTGTTCAGTCCTAAGGGCCAGGCCTTGAGCGTGCCGTATTATCAACGCCAAACGCCCTCCCAATGGTCGGATGTACGGGGCGTGCGCAGCATGGAACGGCCGGGCCCGACACAGGCACTGAACCAGGCCATGCAGGTCTTGAATGCCCAGGCCCAACCGGTAAACTTGCTGCATATTTTTGAAGGTGGTTCGCCCACCATGTGGCGTCAATGGGCTGATATGGAAGCCGACTGGCTGGCCCTGATTCCGGGTGCGACTTCCTTGTGGCACAAGGACGGCAAGACCACGCCTAATGCTCTTGGCAAACAGCTGGCCTTTCACGCGATTCCTGATCTGGCAGCACGATTGCATCTGGAAACGTTGGGCCGCGCCAAGCAGGGTGAAATCGCCCTGTGGTACGCCGTCGAGCCGGTGCAGTTGCGACAACGCAATGCCGAGCCTGTACATCTGGACCTGATCATCCTGCGCACCGTGCGTCGTCACGACGGCAAAGTGTTGAAAACCCGTTTTGCCTTGGTGCACCAACGCGCAGGCTCCGAGGCTATCGCCCCGGCCAGTCTGGCCTGCTACATGATGCTGCGTAGCGAAGTGCAGGAAATGGCGCGCTTGCTAAGCACTGTGCGTGGCATTTTGCCTACCAGCAATTCCGAGTTTGAAGAAGAACTCAACTTGCTGGCCGCCGCCCAATTGACGCTGGCCGCCTGGGATTTGCTGCAGGCACCGGACAATTTGGGTGTGCGACAACTTAGCGCACGCTTGCTGGGCAAACCGGGGCTGAAGTCCAGCCACGCGGTTGATGCGCTGGTAAAGATGCTGGTGTTGAAGGAAGCGATGAGCTAAATTCAGCAAGATTGAAAAAGCCTGCCGTGTGGCAGGCTTTTTTATGTCTGTCAGAGCGCAGCTTTGGCTTGGCTCTAAGCCTTCAAGCTCAAGGAAGACTGCGTATTCCGTGTTTTGCCGGACGCGTCGTAAAAGGTATTGCGACCCGTGAAGGCTTCCAGGGCGTCCAGGTTTTGCTGGGTGTCGACCAAAAAGGTATCCACCAGAATGCGGTTGTTGTCGCTGGCGTTGCGCACCTTCTCGCTCAGCTCGATCAACTGTTCTAGTTCTTCTTCCAGTTCGTCTTCTTCAGCCGCGTAGCGCAGGCCCTGGAGGTTGTTTTCCAGTTCACGTGCTTGCAGGAGCTGGGCGCGAGCCTGGTCCTGTTGCTCGATACGTTCAACCAGCTGATATTTGCGCAGGGTGATCTGGGCCAGTTCTTGTGGCTCGAAGCTGCGCAGCAGCAGGGTGTTTTCTTCTGCCAGTAGCTGCTCGAAGTCCAGCAGGGTTTGGCGTTGATCGGCAAGACAGGTTTGCAAAGACATGGCCGTTTCAGGTGAGTTACTTGAGAAGATCGCGCACAGAGGCAATCAGGGAGTCGGCGATCCGACTGGTGTCAATTTTGAGCTCGCCGGCTGCAATGGCCTTGCGCAAGGCCTCGACTTTTTTCATGTCGACATCGGCACTGCTGTCTTGCAGGGAATTGAGCTGGCGGGCTGCAGCGCTGAAGTCCACTTCGTTGGTGCTGCTGCTGTTGTTGTACGCGTGGCGCGCACGAGGGGATGCCGTGCTGCGCTCTGCGGCAGACGTTTCAGCAAGGGGTGTCTTGAGGGGGGAGGGGCTGATCTTCACGTGTTTCTCCGTGCGGCCTGTTCTTTGCGTTGATCTTGTAACGGCGCTCTGGACGCAAACTTTAGCATGCTCATCCGATTTAGTTTAGAGAACGACCTGAACCGTGGATGCATCCAGTACCGTGGCTGAAATCACTTGCCCCGAACTGGCCTTGATCTGAATCTGGGTGCCTGGTGAGCCGCTTTGCAGCGCCTGGCCCTCGCCGGTCGCTACAAAACCCATACCGCGCGCAATGGTGCGCACCATCTGGCCGCGTGTTACCGACTGCGGGTCGCGTAGAGCCGAAGCCCGTATCGCATTGCCCAAAGGAATACGCTGGCTGGCGACATACCCGATGATCTGGTTGGGATCAATGACCACGCCATTGGCCAGAGCCAGCAAATCCCCCTCGCGCTCAAGCAGATCGTCCTGATTGATGGTCTCGCCCGGATTGATGCGGCGGTTGGTGACGTAATAGTGTCCCTGAATAGACAAGGTGGCGCTGATGGAGGTGCTCCAGCTTTGTGGGCTCAGGCAGCGCACGCCAATACTCATGCGCGATCGCAGGCGTTGACCGCTGGGCAGAAATATCTGGTTCTGGGTGCAGGCAGGCATGGCGTTCAGGCGCGCGCTGTCCAGGGTGATCGTGGCGATACCGGGATACATTTGCGCCAGCTTGAGCAGATAGTCCTGCGCCTGGTCCTGCATGGCTTGCACGCTCAGCGCCTGAACGCTCTCTTGAGCGCGCACGTTCGCTGTTGCACCCAGAGCGAACAGGCATACGCAGATCAGGAGTCTATATAAGGTCATGACTGAATTTTACGGACTCAGTCGCCAGGTCAAGAGCTGAACTGGCCGATAAATTGCGTTTTGTTCCCTGATTTGTGAAGCAGTGCCTCTGGCTACCATTCTGTTATAGCGGTGAAAAGGCGTGCGCGCGTTCACCTGGATCTCAAACTTGAACACAGAATATTGGCTTGACTCCATGATTGATCGCATCGGTGAGCACCTGAAGTTTTACCAGACGGCCCTGGCTGTGCGCCAGGAGCGCCAGGAGGTGCTGGCCTCCAATATTGCCAATGCCGACACGCCTAACTACAAGGCCAGGGATATGGACTTTACGGCCACCTTGAAGGCCGCTTTAGGGGGGCAGGGCCAGATGGCATTGCCCAATACCAGTTTGTCCTTGACCTCGGTCCGTCATATTCCCGCCCAGGCAACCCGTCCGCCCAGCACGGACGAGTTGCTCTATCGCGTTCCTGTACAACCTTCTCTGGACGGCAACACGGTCGAGATGGATGTTGAACGCATGCAATTTGCCGATAACACCTTGCACTATCAAAGCACGATCAACCTGGCTTCCCAGCGCTTGAAAGGCTTGATGGCGGCCTTGCAACAGTAATAGCGAGTCTTCATGTCCAGTTTCAGTATTTTCCAGATTGCCGGTTCTGCTCTGACGGCACAATCGCAGCGCTTGAACGTGTCGGCCAGCAACCTGGCTAACGCCGATAGTGTGGTCGGACCCGATGGCCAGCCCTACAAGGCCCGCCAAGTGGTGTTTCAAATGACTCCTCAGGGCAACAGCCCCGTGGGTGGCGTACAAGTGGTGGGCGTGCAGGAAAGTGATGCGCCTGGCCGTTTGCAATATGACCCCGGCAATCCCTACGCTGACGAACAAGGCTATGTGACTCTGCCCAATGTGGATGTGGTGGCCGAGACCGTCAATATGCTGGCCGCGTCGCGCTCTTATCAGGCCAATGTGGAAGTGGTGAACACCTCCAAGAACCTGATGTTGCGCACCTTGACCATTGGCCAGTAAGCCGGTTTACGGAAGATAGAACATGAGCACAGTCAATAACGATCGCACCGCCCTGGACCCCACCGCAGGGGCCATGGCTGGTGTGGATGCCCGCAACAAAAGCGCCATGGCGGAAACGGAAGACCGCTTTCTGACCATGCTGATTACGCAGCTGCGTAATCAGGATCCGCTCAACCCCATGGATAACGCCCAGGTCACGACCCAGATGGCGCAAATGTCCACGGTGGCGGGGATTCAGCAATTGAATAACACCTTGCTGGCTGTGGCCGGGCAAATGGACGTCAGCCAGTCCATGCAGGCCGCCAATCTGATCGGCAAGCAAGTGCTGGTGCCGGGCTCGAAAGTGTCTCTGGGGACCAGCCAGGATGGCGAAAAAGTGGCCATGCCCTACGGCATTGATCTGGTCAGCGGAGCGACTTCGACCGTGGTTCAGATCAAGGACAGCAGCGGCAAAGCGGTTCGTGAATACGATCTGGGCGCCAAAGACGCGGGCGTGTACTCGCTGGAGTGGGACGGCCTGGATAACGATGGTTCACCGCTGGCCGACGGTTCGTACACCGTCAGTGTATTGGCCAGTAATGACGGCACGGCCGTCACAGCCAGCCCATTGACGCATGGCAAGGTCGATAGCGTGGCTTACACCTCCAGCGGCTTGATGCTGGACCTTGGCCTGGTGGGTTCGTTCTCCCTGCTGGATATACGCAAAATCATGTAAGCGCCGCTTGCCCCAACAGCGGGCTGGGCCAACACGACATTAAAAGGAAAGTTCATGAGCTTCGGACAAGGATTGAGTGGCTTGAACGCCGCCTCCCAAAACCTGGATTCTATTGGTAATAACATCGCCAACTCGGGCACGGTGGGCTACAAGGCCTCGACCGTGCAGTTTGCGGACGTGTATGCCAACTCGCGCATCGGTCTGGGTGTGCAGGTATCGCGGGTCAGCCAGCGTTTCTCGGTAGGTAACGTCAGCAACTCGGGTAATCAGTTCGACATGGCGATTGACGGTGCAAACGGTTTGTTCCGCCTGGAGCAAAGTAACGGCGCTGTCTTGTTCTCGCGCAATGGCCAGTTCTATCCGGACAAGGCGGGCTATCTGGTTAACGCCCAAGGTCATTACCTGACCGGTTACGGCCCAGGTGGTAGCCAGCTGGAGCGCTTGCAAGTGCCTTCGGCCAACGTGCCTCCCAAAGCCACGACAGCCCTGGATTTCAAGCCCAACCTGCCCGGTGGTGCCGAAGCGATTCCAAAAGAGGATGCTAGTGGCAATCCCATTAATGTCTTTGACCCCACAGACAACAGTACTTACAGCGAAGCGTTCAGCTACTCGGTGTATGACTCCTTGGGTAACAGCCACGAGATCTCCCAATACTTCGTCAAGCGCCCCGCCAATGCGGCCGGTGAGAGTGTGTGGGACGTGTATTACATGGAAGGCAGCACGCCCTTGTCGCCTGCCAGCGCGACCTTGACCTTTAACGGTGCAGGCGTGATGACCAGCCCCAATCCGGCTACCGTCAATCTGACCCTGGCCAATCCGGGCGGCAATGCGTCGCCAGCGGATGATCTGGTGTTTGATGTGCGTTATACCGGCACCACCCAGTTCGGTGGCGAGTTTGCCAAGGGCAAGCCTTACCAGGATGGTTACGCCACGGGTGAGTACGCTGGCATGAGCATCGACAAGGACGGCACCATGATTGCCTCCTACACCAACGGTGTAACGCAGCGTCTGGGTTCCCTTGTTCTGGCTGACTTCAGCAACCTGCAAGGTCTGAGCCCTGTAGGCGGTAACGCCTGGGCTGAAACCGGCGCATCGGGCCAGCCTATCCTGGGTCGTCCCGGCGAGAACGGCTTGGCCACGATCAAGGGTCAGGCGGTGGAAGATTCCAACGTGGATATGGGTCAGGAATTGGTCAATATGATTATTGCCCAGCGTACCTACCAGGCGAATGCCCAGACCATCAAGACGCAGGATCAGGTTCTGCAAACCCTGGTCAACCTGCGTTAAGAGCTGGCATGGATCGCCTGATTTACACCGCCATGAATGGCGCCCAGCGCACGCTGGAGCAACAAGACGTCATTACCAACAACCTGGCCAACGTGAACACGTCCGGTTTTCGCCAGCAGTTGGCGTATTACCGTTCCGTGCCCGTCACAAGCGATGTGGGTTCGCAAACCCGCGTAGGCACGGCCACAGTGACGCCTGGCAGCCGTTTTCAACCTGGCGCCATGGCCGAGACCGGCAATGCGCTGGATGTGGCCATTGCGGGCGAGGGCTGGTTTGCCGTCCGTGCGCTGGATGGTCAGGAAGCCTATACGCGGGCAGGCGATCTGGTGGTCAATGCCCAGAACCAGCTGGTGACACAAGGTGGCTTGCCCGTGCTCAGCGCCGATGGGCAGGTCATTGAAATCCCGGATCGCGGATCGATCACGTTCTCCAGCGACGGTCAGTTGACCGCGCTGGGTGCGGGTGACAACCCACGCGATATCCAGGTGATGGGTCAATTGAAGATGGTCAATCCCCCTTCTGCTGATTTGTTGCGGGGGCAGGATGGTTTGTTTCGCATGAGCAATGGCGCGCCGGCCCCGGCTGATCCGTCGGTACGCATGGTTTCGGGCTTTATCGAGAAAAGCAATGTGAACCCGGCTGAAGCGATGGTGGCCATGATTGCCAATGCGCGCCGCTTTGAAACCCAGATGAAGGTCATCCAGGACGCCAGCGCACGCGAAGATCGGGCCAACTCCCTACTTTCTTTTAATGGCTAAGCCGCGCTGATTGCGCAGGCGCTAGCTGCAAGGATTACACACACATGATTCGCTCTCTGTGGATTGCCAAGACCGGTCTGGAAGCACAGCAGACCAATATGGACGTTATCTCCAATAACTTGGCCAACGTGAATACCACCGGCTTCAAACGTACCCGTGCGGTGTTTGAGGACTTGATGTACCAAACCATTCGTCAGCCTGGCGCTCAAGTCGGTGCTGCCAACCAGTTGCCTACCGGCTTGCAGGTTGGCACCGGTGTGCGCACCGTAGCCACCGAGCGTATTCATACCCAAGGTGACATGAAGCACACGGGCCACAATATGGATATCGCGATTCAGGGTAGCGGTTTCCTGCAGGTGGAAATGCCGGACGGCACGTTTGCCTATACACGTGACGGTAGCTTGCAGCGTGACCAGAATGGTCAGTTGGTGACTGCTGGCGGTTATCCCATTCAGCCCCCCATCAATATCCCTGATAACGCGCTGGAACTGACGATTGGCCGTGATGGCACCGTGTCGGTCACTCAGCCTGGTGCAGCCGGTACGAGTGTGGAAGTGGGCCAATTGCAATTGAGCACCTTCGTGAATCCGGCCGGTCTGCAAAGTATGGGCGAGAACTTGTACATCGAAACCGATGCCTCGGGTGCCGCCAACTTCCTGCAACCTGGCATGGACGGTGCTGGTCTGGTCATGCACAAGTACAACGAAACCTCCAACGTCAATGTGGCCGAGGAACTGGTCAATATGATCAGCACCCAGCGTGCCTACGAAATCAACAGCAAGGCCGTTTCCACGGCTGACCAGATGCTGGCTCGCCTGACACAGCTGTAAATCTAAAGAGATCGTGACAATGTTCCAAGCTCTGATGAGCCGTCTTGCCTTGTGTGCGCTTGTAGCCCTGTCCGGTTGTGCGCTGGTGCCCCCTGAAGATGTGGTAACCGGCCCCCTGACGGCGGCCCCGCCACCGGCGGTGCCTGCCGCCGTGGTGGCCAATGGCTCTATCTACCAGCCCTCGGCTTACGGTAACTATCCGCTGTTTGAAGACAGACGACCACGTAATGTGGGCGACATTGTCACGATCATGATCCAGGAGCGGACCAACGCGGCCAAGAATGTCTCGACCAATACGGATCGGACCGGAAGCGGTGGTCTGGACTTTACCGGCGTTCCAGCTTTCCTGCCTAACGAAGTGGGTAGCAAGCAGAACTTTGAAGTCAGTGGCTCGAACAAGGCCCAGGGCAAAGGTTCCAGCCGTGCCGACAATACCTTTAGCGGCACCTTGACGACGACCGTGGTCGGCGTTTTGCCTAACGGCAATTTGCAGGTGGCCGGTGAGAAGCAGATCGCCATTAACCGTGGCAGCGAGCACATCCGCTTTTCTGGTGTGGTGGACCCACGCTCCATTACTGGCAGCAATACGGTGTCCTCCACCCAGGTGGCCGATGCCCGTATCGAGTTTCGTAGCAAAGGGGTGATGGACGAAGTCCAGACCATGGGTTGGCTACAGCGTTTTTTCCTGAATATTTCTCCGTTCTGAGCCTTTTGCTTGCTATGGCGTTTTCCATGAGTCGTACTCGTTTTTCTTCTTGTCGCCATGTGCTGCAGGCAGCCATGCTGGCGGCGGGCCTGTTGCTGGCTCCGGTCAGTCAGGCCGAGCGTATCAAGGATCTGGCATCCATTCAGGGCGTGCGAGACAACCCGCTGATCGGCTACGGTCTGGTCGTGGGTCTGGATGGCAGCGGTGACCAGGTGCGTCAGGCTCCTTTCACCCAGCAAAGCTTGACCAATATGCTGTCCCAGTTGGGGGTGACCATTCCCCAGGGCAGCAATATGCAGCTCAAGAACGTGGCGGCTGTCATGGTGACGGCCCGTTTACCCGCCTTTGCCCGTCCTGGTCAGGCCGTGGATGTGGTCGTGTCCTCCATGGGTAATGCCAAGAGTTTGCGTGGCGGGACCTTGTTGATGACGCCCTTGAAAGGTGCGAACGGTCAGGTCTATGCCATTGCCCAAGGCAACTTGCTGGTGGGTGGGGCAGGGGCCGAAGCAGGTGGTTCCAGCGTCCAGGTCAACCAGCTCAATGGCGGCACCATTCCAGGCGGCGCAACGGTTGAGCAGAGCGTACCCACGACTTACGCTCGGGATGGCGTGATCAATCTGGAAATGAATTCCTCGGATTTCGGTACAGCCCAGAACGTGGTGGCGGCCTTGAACAAGCAGTTTGGTCCTTCGACCGCAACAGCCCTGGATGGTCGCTTGATTCAGGTGCGCGGTCCCTTGGACCCCCAGGCTCAAACCGCCTTTATTTCGCATGTTGAAAACCTGCAGGTGAATCTGCCACCGGCACGTGCCCGCGTGGTGATCAATGCTCGTACGGGTTCGGTGGTCATGAACCGCACGGTCACGATTGATGAAGCCGCCATTGCCTACGGCAATCTGTCCGTGGTCATCAGCCGTCAACCGCAGATCAGCCAGCCGGATACTCCTTTTGGTGGTGGTCAGACCGTAGTGGCTGACAGCACCCAGATTGAAATGCGCAGTGATAGCGGCTCCCTGCAACGCGTGAAGACCAGTGCCAATCTGGCCGATGTGGTGCGCGCTTTGAACGCTTTGGGTGCCACCCCTCAAGACTTGTTGTCCATCTTGCAGAACCTGAAAAGCGCGGGCGCTTTGCGGGCCGATTTGGAGATCATCTAATGACGGTGCAGTACTTCCCACGTCCGGGCACGGGAACGCAGGTTTCGATTTTTGACCCGCAGCAACTGGCCCAACTGCGTCGGCAAGCCGGGCAGGACGGTCAGAATCAGGCCACTCAGCTGCAAGTGGCGCGTCAGTTCGAGTCCCTGTTCATTCAAAATATTTTGAAGCAGGCACGGGCAGCCAATCCCGAAGGCGGCCTGTTTGATACGCAGTCGGTGCGCATGGCACAAAGTCTGGGTGATGAGCAACTGGCCATGCAGCTGGCTGACCCCGGCATTGGTTTGGCCAAAGCCTTGCAGGCCCAGATGAGCGGGCAGAACAGCGAGCCATTTGGTGTCGCGTCCCATGATCCGGAAGCGGCCTCTTCGCGTCGGGCGGATTTGCGTTCGCGCATGCCTAATGACCGTTCCATTGATGCAGCATCGATTGCCGAGCTGATCGACAAGCTCAGCAATAACAATACGGTGCAGCGCGTGTACTCCGCGATTCAGGGCGCGCCCAATCATATTCGTCAGTTTGTGGACCGCATGAACACGGCTGCCAAAGTGGCTGCCGAGGACAGTGGCGTCCCGGCCCAACTGATCTTGAGCCAGGCGGCGCTGGAGTCGGGCTGGGGCAAGCGTGAAATCATGCACGCAGATGGCTCCACCAGCCATAACCTGTTTGGTATCAAGGCCACGCCGTCCTGGAAGGGCAAAACGGTGGAAGTCATGACGACGGAATATCAGAACGGCGTGGCGCGCAAAATGACGCAGACCTTCCGTGCTTATGACTCCTATGCCGAGTCGTTTGCGGACTACGCGCGCCTGATCGGTAATAACAAACGCTATGAAAGTGTAAAACAAGCGGCTTCGCCTCAAGAAGCGGCGCAACGCATTCAGGAAGCGGGCTACGCCACTGACCCCTCCTACGCCAAAAAGCTGATCTCCATCATGGCCTACTTTGATGGCGGCAAGTCTTAATTATTGATACAGGTCTAAATATTGCACCAAGGTGGTCGTTAAAAAGCAGCATGTTCATTTTTCGCCTTGGACACTACGGGCCGGGCAGGACAGAAAGGATTTGATATGAATCTCGCCAACCTTGGTATTACCGGCTTGTTTGCCGCTCAAAAGCGCATGCAGGTCACGGGCCACAATATTAATAATATCGATACCGCTGGCTATAACCGCCAATCGGTCCTGGTTGAGACGGCTGGCTCGGTAGGAAGCGGCAATGGCTATTACGGCCGTGGCGTGCAGGTGGTTACCGTTCAGCGCTCCTACGACAACTTTCTGTATCAGCAGTTGGTGCGCTCGCAAACTACCGGTGCGGCTCTGGTTAGCTACGGTACGGAAATTGCCCAGCTGGACAATCTGTTCTCGGACCGCACGGTCGGCGTCAGCCCCGCCTTGCAAAACTTTTTCAATGGTCTGGAAGCCGTGGCATCGCAACCTGCGGATCCTTCGGCTCGCCAGGAACTGCTGGGCCGTGCAGAAAGCCTGGCTACCCAGATTCGTGACGCGACATCCTACATGAACCGCGTCAACGAGAACATCAATACCCAGGTCGGTACCACCGTTACCCAGATCAACAGCTATCTGGAACGGATTGATAACGTCAACAAACAGATCGTTGCTGCCAAAGGCACCACGCCCGGTCACGAACCCAATGACTTGCTGGACCAGCGCGAACAGCTGGTGTCCGAGCTGGGGCAGCTGATTGATGTGCGTACCGTCGAGCAGGATGGACGGATGAGCATCACCACCGCTGGCGGCCAGATGCTGCTGGGTGGCGAAAGTATTTACCCCTTGCACGCCGTGCGTTCGGCTGAAAACCCCGAGCGTATGGTGGTCGGCTTTACCTCCGCACTGAATGTGGACGGCAAGATGGTGGTGTCCGAGTTCCGCGAGGGCACCATTAAAGGCGGCACCTTGGGGGGCTTGTTGCAGTTCCGTCAGGAAAGCCTGGAGCCGGCTATCAATGCGCTGGGGCGTTTGGCTGTGGGTCTGGCTCACACGGTGAACGATATTCACCGTCAAGGTGTGGACCTGAAGGGTGAGGCGGGCAAAGACATGTTCAGCGTCAGCGGCCCGAAAGTGATTGCCAATGGCAATAACCCGGTCAGCAGCGGTGTGCCTGGTGTGTCTTTCTACAAAGACCCTGTTGATCCGGCTGATCCCAGCAAGGGCTACACCCAGCCAGTCGACAAGCTGACGGGCGACAACTACCGCATCGAGCGCGTGGATGGTCGTTTCCAGCTGCGTAACTTGAGCAGCAACGACGTTACCCCCTTGAACGGTCCGGACAAGAACGGTGGCATTACCCGGGTGGATGGTCTGGAAATTGATGTCTCCGGCTTGAAGACCCAATCTCAGGATGGCGACTCCTGGTTGCTGCAGCCCACCGTCAATGCAGGCAGCAGCTTGCAGGTGGAGATCAAGCGTCCACAGGATATTGCTGCAGCTGATAAAGATACCGGTTCGGCTAACGGTGCCATCGCCCAGAAACTGGCGGACTTGCGCAATAGCAAGGTGCTGGCCGACGGCTCCTTGAGCCTGAACGATTCTTTTGGTCAGATCGTGAACCGTATTGCGGTGCAAACGCAGCAAAACGGCACGGCGGCCAAAGCCCAGTTAAAGCTGATCGAGCAAAACTATGCCGCTCAGCAAACCTTGTCCGGCGTGAACAAGGACGAGGAATACATCATGCTCCAGCGTTATCAGGAGCAGTATCAGGCCGCTGCCCGTCTGATTGACGTCAGCTCCCAGATGTTTGACACCCTTTTAGGCCTGCGTAGTTGAGTACGGCTCTTTAGTCTTGAAATTGGAACCTTGCTATGCGTATTAGTTCTTCTCTTTTCTTTCAGACGGGCCTGACTTCGATCAACAAGCAGCAGTCCGATCTGATGCGGGTTTTTCAGCAAATGGGTTCGCAAAAGCGCATGATCACCCCATCGGATGATCCGCTGGCCTCGGCCCAGACCATTAATCTGGCCCAGTCCCAGGCCATGGACAAGCGTTACGGTGAAAACCGTGAAGTGGCCATGCGTGCCCTGGGTGAGGAAGAAAACCTGCTCAATGCCGTCAACCTGCAGTTGCAAGGCGTGCAGACCCGTCTGGTGGAAGCCTCTACCGGCACCATGTCCGACGCGGACCGCAGCACCTTGGCCACGGTGGTGGAAAGTGCTCTGGATACTCTGTTTGGCTTTGCCAATACCAAGGATGGTTCGGGGCAATACCTGTTCTCCGGTGCCAAGGGCACGACACAGGCCTTCGAGCGTACGGGCAATACCTTCAGCTACACGGGCGACACCAACAGCCGCAATATTCAGGTTGAGCAAACTCGTCAAATGGATTCGGCCGATCATGGCCGCACCATTTTCGAGCGCGCCAATCCCGGCTCGACCGCCTATTTCACCCAGGCCAATGCCAATACGGGCTCGGCTGTAGTCAGTGCGCCTAATGGCAACTCCTCGCTGGCCGGTGCCCAAGCCCATTACACCATCCGCTTTACTTCGGAAACCGAGTACGACATTGAAGTGAATGGCGCGGTTGTCAGCCAGGGCGTACTGGACGAAAACGAGCGTCAACGCATTAATTTGCCCGGTGGCGTCAGCGTCCAGATCGAAGGCAAGCCTGCCGTCGGTGACAGTTTCGAGGTCAGCTCGGTAGACAGCACCAGCTCGGCAGACATGAACATGTTCAACACCTTGCAATCGGTGGTTGAGGCCCTGCGTAAACCTGTCAGTGGCGATCCTGCTGGGCAGGCAGAGTTCCGCAACGCGATGAACTCGGCCATGCAACGTATCGGGGAAAACTTCGATAACGTGCAGACCGTGATTTCCTCGGTGGGTACGCGCATGAACGAAATTGATGCCTTGAGCGCCAACGGCGCGGCTCGTGCTTTGAACTACACCAATGAACTCTCGCGTCTGGAGGATCTGAATATTTTTCAGGCTTCCACCGATCTGGAGTTGCGCAAGGCCGCGCTGGAAATGTCGGCCATGGCGTTCCAGACGATTCAGAGCATGAGCTTGTTCAATATGAATCGCTAAGCCTGCGTTCCTTTTTTGGGTGGTTTTTCCTTAAACCGGCAGTCAAGCACCACGTGCGGGAATCTTCTATGCTTTTTAAGAATTTGAGTCTAAAGGTCGGCATGACCTTTTGTATTGCTGCTCTGATGGCATTGACAGTGGCCATGGCAGGTTGGGCGCTGTATTACTTTCATGGCCTGCTGGCCCTGGGTTCGGGCGACAAAGTATTGCGCACCCTGCAAGAGCAGCAGAGCACGTTCAATATCGTCCTGACCGTTGTGCTGGTGCTGGCCGTGCTGCTGGGCCTGGCCGCGATCAGCTACTTCTTCCGCCGTGTGGTGCGTCCCTTGGGCGACTTTGCCGCGTACTTTGATGCAATTGCCAAAGGCGATCTGACTCAACGTATTCGCGTGCTGACCGCCAATGAAATCGGTGATCTGTTCGAGTCGCTGGGCCGCATGCAGGAATCCCTGGTCAAGACCACCACGACGGTACGTCTGGGCCTGGAAGAGATCCATGCCGGTGCGCAGGAAATTGCCCAGGGCAATACCAATATCAGCAGCCGTACCGAAGAACAGGCCGCTTCCTTGCAGCAGACCGCTGCCAGCATGGAGCAGTTGGCCGGCACTGTTCGTCAGAACGCGGACAACGCCCAGCAAGCCAACCAGTTGGCCGCCACGGCATCGGATGTGGCTCATCGTGGTGGTAGTGCCGTCAATGAAGTGGTTGCAACCATGCAAGGCATTTCGGCCAGCTCCAACAAGATTTCCGACATTGTGGGCGTGATCGACAGCATTGCGTTCCAGACCAATATTCTGGCTCTGAACGCGGCTGTGGAAGCAGCTCGTGCAGGGGAGCAGGGTAAGGGTTTTGCGGTGGTGGCCGCCGAGGTGCGAGCCCTGGCTCAGCGCAGTGCCCAGGCCGCGCGTGAAATTACCGCCTTGATCGAGGACTCGGTACGCAAAGTGACGGAAGGTTCCTCGCAAGTGGAACGTGCCGGCGCCACCATGCAGGAAATTGTGGACTCCGTGCGTCGCGTGACCGACATCATGGGTGAGATTACCGCTGCCACGATTGAACAGTCCTCCGGGATTGATCAGGTGAATCGCGCAGTCTCGCAAATGGATGAAACAACGCAGTACAACGCCCGTCTGGTGGAGCAGGCCGCTCTGGCATCCTCTGGCCTGAGCGAGCAGGTGACCAAGGTCAACCAGGCCATCGCTTTCTTCCGTTCGCCCGGTACGGAAGTCATTGACGTCAGCGCGCGCCGTGTGGCCAACCGCCGCAGTGTGGCCGCTGCTTCCTCTGAAACAGAACACCGTCGTAGCCCCGCCTTGAACGGCAGTGCCGCGGCCACCAAAGCCAGCCCCCCCACCAAAGGCTTGTCGGCACCTGCCAAGGCTGCACCGGCCGCCAAGACTACCGCTGCCCAGGACGATAGCCAGCGCCTGCTGCGCCCGGACCTGAGCAAAAGCAGCAGCGCTGCTTCGGATGATGATTGGGAGGAGTTTTAATGTCTCGCACCCGACTGAGTACCTGGGTCGGGCTGGGACGTAAGACGCTGATAGGCTTGTGCTTGCTGACCCTGGTTGCGTGCGCCACCCAGGGATCCTCCTTCAAGGCCTCGGGGTTGAATGATCTGATCCTGGGCCAAAGTACTCGTGCCGATGCCGAGCTGTCCTTGCAAGGTCGTCCTCATCAGGTCTACCGACAGCTCGATGGCAGTGAAATGGCCGTGTGGTTCCAGGGCACAACCCTGGCAACGGATGCGGTCTATTTTCGACAGGAACTGTGGCTTCAATTTGATGCCCAGGGGCGTTTCCAGCAAGTGGTCAAACGCAGTCATATTCCTTCCATGTATCGCGAGCAAGCGCGTAGTACCACGACAGGCTCGGTCACGATTGAGCACCCTGGCACGGACATGATCACCATCTTGCCGGTCAGCCACTAGAGTTTTCTTTGGATTTAGCAAATGCTGGGTATTGAAAGCAGTCTTCCGTCCGCGTCCCGCGCTTCTAAACGTCGTTCCTCAAAATCATTTCGCCCCAGTCTGAAGTCTGCTTCGGGCCTGAAGATCAGCACCATGCTGATGATCTGCATGGGCTTGTTCATGGTCCTGATTGTGGCCGTGGGCGGCCTGGCGGCTTACTACCTGCAGCAAAGCGGCGATGCGCTGCGTACCATCAATCGTCAGGCAGATCGTTCCGCACAGGTTCTGCAGCTCAATAACAATATGATGGAAGCGCGCCTTAGCTTGATGAGCGCAGCGCGCTTTTATCAGGAAGCTGGCATCGATAACGACGCCAATATGCTGCAAAGTGCAGACAATCTGGTGATTATGGCTAACCAGAAGCTGGATGAGGTACGCAAGGCCTTTGCAGATATCCGTGCCAATATGCCTACCGAACCGGAGCTGCGCCGACTGGCCATGGGTTTGGTGGCTTCCTATCAGGCGTATCTGGACGATGGTATCGAGCCTATGGTTCAGGCCCTGGAGACACGCGACTACAGCACTTTTTACTTCGTCAGCGAAGGTTTTGGTGTGCTGCGTGCGGCCACTTTCCAGTTCCGTATTGAAGAGTTGAGCAAGTTCTACAACGATCAGACGGATCTGTTGCTGGAGCAAGCTCAATTGCAAACCCGTGTTGCCAATAGCGCGATTGGTTTGGGCTTGCTGATTGGCTTGGCCATTATTGTGGCGCTGCGCCTGGTGCTGGGCCGTACCGCTTTGGCTCCCCTGCGTGAAGCCGGTGTGCATTTTGACCATATTGCCAATGGCGATCTGACCAAGAAGATTACCTATCGTTCGGCCAATGAAGTCGGTGTTTTGTATGATGCCATGCGCCGCATGCAGCAAAGCTTGCAAGGCATTGTGCTGACCGTTCGCCAAGGTGTGGACGAAATTGCTTCGGGTTCCTCGCAGATTTTTGCAGGCAATACTGACTTGAGTTCCCGTACCGAACAACAAGCCGCCGCCTTGCAGGAAACGGCGGCCAGTCTGGAAGAATTGGCCAGCACGGTGCGTCAGAACGCAGACAATGCTCATCAGGCAGACCAGCTGGCTCATAACGCCGCCAAGGTTGCTCGCCAGGGTGGCGAGTCGGTCGGTGCCGTGGTCAATACCATGAACCAGATTTCTGCGCGTTCCGGCCAAGTGGCAGACATCGTTAACGTGATTGACGGTATTGCTTTCCAAACCAATATTCTGGCTTTGAACGCCGCCGTGGAAGCCGCCCGTGCCGGTGAGCAGGGCAAGGGCTTTGCGGTGGTAGCGGGCGAAGTACGCAGCCTGGCGCAGCGCAGCGCGCAAGCAGCCAAGGAAATCAAGGGCCTGATTGAAGCCTCGCAAAATGAAGTCCAGACCGGTACACAGCAAGTGGCCAGCGCGGGCGACATTATTCAGGAAGTGGTGCGCGCGGTAAATAGCGTGACCACCTTGATGAGCGAGATTTCCTCGGCCTCTCAAGAGCAAACGGCGGGTATCGAACAGATCAATACTGCCGTGGCACAAATGGATGCTGTGGTGCAGCAAAATGCCTCGCTGGTGGAAGAGGCGGCTGCGGCAGCAGGCTCTTTGCAGTCTCAATCCGAGACCCTGGCCGAGGCGGTCTCCCAATTCAAGGTCCAGGAAGGTGATGTCATCGATATGGCCGAGCGCGACTACGATCGTTTGCGTTAAGCGCTTTGAGGGGAAAAACAGGCGCATGCCTATAGTTGAAATCCCCTAGAAAAACAGGGTCCGCGAGGGCCATGCTGCATGGCACAATAATTCTTTGCCTATAGCCAGCAGAGACGCCCATGTCCTTCGCGATTCCCGGTGAATCCGTGGCCAAGACGGCGGTGCGCCAAAAGGCGCCCGGCATCTTGGCCTGGTTGATTGCTTACCCGCCTTTCGATCAGATGCAGGCGCAGCACTGCGATTACCTGATCGAGCATAGCGAGCTACGGTTTTTTTCAGCCGGACAGGTGCTGTTGGAAGAAGGCGCGCGTGTTGACCAGCTCTACCTTGTTCGCCAAGGTCAGATCTCCAGCCAGGAACACGGGGAAACTCACGAGTATGTGGAAGGGGATCTTCTGCCCGTGCGTGAACTGGTTTCGGGTCAGGCTCTGGACAGTGATTACCTGGTACAGGAAGACTGCTTTACCTTGTGCGTGGCTGGTGAAGCCGTTGCCCATCTGCTGACCATCAGCGAGCCTTTTCGGGATTACTGCTTGCGTGGTACCAGCAGCCTGCTGGCCTCGGTCTGGCGCAGTGCCCAGAAAAGTGCCAGCGCCGACCTGGGTGCCAGCTACACGCTGGACATGAGTCTGCAAGCCCTGACAGAACGCGGTTTGCTTAGCTGTTTGCCGGATTGTCCGGTCGAGCAGGCGGTCAAGGATATGCACGAGCGTCAGGTCAGCAGCATGGTGGTGGTCAATCCGGACCAGCATTTGCTGGGCATCTTCACCTTGCGAGACTTGCGCCGTTTGGTAGCCGGTGGTCAATACGATCCGACCCAGGCCATGTCTCAAGTCATGACACCGGACCCGGTCTGGCTGGCTCCCCAATCCTCGGCCTTTGATGCAGCTTTGCTGATGGTAGAGCATCAGATTGGCCATATCTGCCTGGTTCAAGACCATAAAGTCGTGGGCATGGTGTCCGAGCGCGATGTGTTCTCCTTGCAGCGCGTGGATCTGGTGCATTTGTCGCGTGCCTTGCGCTGTGCTCAGGACGTGTCCGTGCTGGTGCGTCTGCAGTCCGATATTGGTCGGCTGGTGGATGCCATGCTGGCTCACGGTGCGCGTTCTGAACAGCTGACTGCGGTGATTACGCGTTTGAATGATCACACGGTTCAGCGCACGATTGAATTGAGCTTGCCCGGCTCCGGGCTGGATGGCATCGAGTTCTGCTGGCTGGCTTTTGGTAGTCAGGCCCGTGGCGAGCAAACCCGTCATACCGATCAGGACAATGGCATTTTATTTGCCGCCCATTCGCCCGAACAGGCCCAAGCCCATCGGGCCCTGCTCCTGCCTTTTGCGCGTCGGGTGAACGAGGCCCTGGACCGCTGCGGGATGGCCTGGTGCACTGGCAACATCATGGCCAGCAATCCTGACCTATGCCTGTCTGAAGCCGAATGGCTGCATCGTTTCCAGATCATGATTGAACGGCCTGCGCCCGAGCAATTGCTGGAGTCCACGATTTACTTTGATTGCCGCGCCATCTGGGGCCAGAGCAGTATGCTGCAACGCATGCAGCGCCGCGTACTGGGCATGGTGAACGATAACCCTGTGTTCCAGCGCATGCTGGCTCAAAGTACCTGTCAGACCCGCATTCCCAGTGGTAAAAAGCGCAGTCGTCTGGAAGCGCTGATGGGGCAGGGCGATGACAAGCTGGACATCAAGAAACAGGCCTTGGCACCGATGGTGGATGTGCTGCGTGTGCTGGCCCTGGCGCATGGTTGCGAACTGGCCTCGTCCATGGACAGGCTGGCCGTGCTGACTCAGCGCGGTGTCTTCACAGACGAGGAGTCGGATGGCCTGCGCGAGGCCTACCGCTATTTGCAATTGCTGCGCTTGCAACATCATCAAACCCAGTTGCAGCAGGGGCAGGAGCCCAACAATCTGGTGCGTTTAAGTACGTTAGGTGCACTGGATGCACGTGTCTTGCGTGAAGCCTTGT
This sequence comes from Alcaligenes sp. NLF5-7, assembly GCF_024266725.1. Classification (NCBI taxonomy): domain Bacteria; kingdom Pseudomonadati; phylum Pseudomonadota; class Betaproteobacteria; order Burkholderiales; family Alcaligenaceae; genus Alcaligenes; species Alcaligenes sp. NLF5-7. The sequence continues at coordinate 175,284 of NZ_CP100755.1, read as the reverse complement.
CGCAAGTGCGCCGTGCCCAACGTATTCTGGCTTTCCGGTATCGCTTATGAAACTGCTTTCCTGGCTTCCTTGGCGTAAATCCTCTTTTGCCGCACGCAGTCCCTCCTTGTCCTGGAGCGGGGTGGACGAACTGGCTTTGGACGAAGCGGCCTTTACTGTGCTGGATCTGGAAACCAGTGGTCTGGAGCCCAAGCGCCACCATATCGTTCAGATGGGTGCGGTCCGCTTGGAAAATGGTTCGATTGCCCTGGGCAATATCTGGTCCGGTCTGGTTCGCACCCAGGGCGAGCGCAGCCCTGATAGCTTATTGATTCATGAGATCAGCCCGCAACAACAGGAAGAAGGCGAGCCACTACCCCAGCTGATGCGGGACTTTGCCCGCTATTCCGAAAATACGGTATGGGTCGCCTGGGATGCCGACTTTGATCTGGCGTTTCTGGACCGTGCCTGGCCGAAGGCGGGCCTGGAGCAGGCCCGACCTTTGGCTCTGGATTTGGCTGAACTGGCTGCGTGTGTATTGCCCGACTGGCGTGGTCGTCGTCTGGGCCTGGACGATTGCCTGAAATATTGTGGCCTGCCGGTAAGTGACCGCCATGATGCCTTGGGAGACGCCCTGGTCACTGCACAGTTGATGCAATTACTGATTGGGCGCGCCAAGCAAAAAGGCGTCCTGACCATAGGCCAGGCTCGGCGCTTGATGCAATCGCACAAGCAGCGGCAGGCGCACGCGTTTTAAGAGCCTGCCAGTCCCAGCGCGACCCGCATCATGGCTTCGTAGCCGGAGTTGAATAGCTGGGTCAGGAAGGGCGTAGTCTGAGGAATGACCACGGTCAGCAAGGTCAGGCCGACTGTCAGCGTAATTGGGAAACCCACAGCAAAAATCGTCAATTGCTGGGCGGTACGGTTCAAGATCCCGAAGGCCAGGTTAATGGTCAGCAGCACAATAATCAGTGGCAGGGCCAGCAACATGCCTGATACCCACAATTCGCTGCTCCAATCAAGCAAGGCACCCCAGCCATTGATGTTCAGGTCCGCGCCGATGGGCAGCACATGGAAGGTGCGCACCAGCACACCCAGCAAGAGCAGGTGGCCGTTCAGGGCCAGAAAGGTCAGCACCGCAATCACGTTCAGCAGCCGCGACAGCACGGCGGTATTCGCGCCGGTAGCGGGGTCAAAGAATGAGGCAAAAGACAGGCCCATTTGCAGGCCGATAAACTCGCCCGCTGTCTGTACCGCTGCAAACACGATGCGCATGGTCAGACCCAACGCGACACCGATGAACACTTGCTGCGCGGCAATCAGCAGGGCCTCGTAAGAGGCCGTAGGTAGATCGGGTAGAGGCGGTAGCGAGGGCGCGACAATCAGGGTCAGGACAAAGCCCAGACCCACTTTGGCCCGCTTGGGGATGGCCGATTCGCTGAAAAAGGGGACCGTGGCCAGAGTGGCCAGAATACGGATGAAGGGCCACAGGAAAGCATTGAGCCAGGCATAGAGCTGGGCGGAGTTCAGGTCGAGCACGGCAAGCCTAGGGCCTGTTCAGTGGGCAAGGCATTGCACTTTGCCAGTCACGGATTTGCGTACTCACGGAAGGCTCCTTGTCGCGCTGGTCAGTCTTAGTTGACCAGCCCGGGAATGCCACGCAACAGGCCCTGCATGTAGTCGACCATATTGTTGATCAACCAGGGGCCCAGCAGCACCACCGTAATGCCCATGGCCAGTAGCTTGGGGATGAAAGACAGCGTCATCTCGTTGATCTGGGTGGCTGCCTGGAAAATACTGATGCCCAGACCGACCACCAGCACCACGATCAACATGGGACCGGCCATGGACAGGGCCAGTTTCAGGGCGGTATAGGTCATGGACATGACGGTTTCGGGAGTCATGACAGTCCTTTATTGGTAGAAGCTGCGGGCGAGGGAACCCAGCAGCAGATGCCAGCCATCGGCCAGCACAAACAGCATGAGCTTGAAGGGCAGCGAGATAGTCACGGGTGGGACCATCATCATCCCCAGGGACATCAGGACGCTGGCAATCACCAGGTCAATGATCAGAAAGGGGATAAAAATCGTAAAGCCGATCTGGAAGGCGGTTTTCAGCTCGCTGGTTACAAAAGCCGGCACCAGTACGCGCAAGGGGACATCTTCCGGGGATTCCAGTTCTGCCACGCCCGCCATATCGCCAAACAGCTTCAAGTCCGCTTCGCGGGTCTGGTGCAGCATGAAGGTTTTCAGGGGTTGGGCACCTTGCTCCAGCGCGGTTTCAAAGCTGATCTTGTTTTCCGACAAGGGCTTGTAGGCGTCCTGATACACCTGATCAAACACCGGTGACATCACAAAGAAAGTCAGAAACAGGGCCAGGCCCACCAGCACGGTGTTGGGCGGCGCCGTACCTGTTCCCATTGCATTGCGCAGCAGCCCCAGCACGATGATGACGCGGGTAAAGCCGGTCATCATCAGCAAGGCCGCTGGCAGGAAGGACATCATGGTCAGCATGGCCAGTGTCTGGATGCTGAGTGACCAGGTTTGCGAGCCGTTCGGGCCTGCTGTGCTGGTAATGGCCGGAACAGCCTGGGCCCAGGCCTCGGAAGGCAGGAGCAGGCTGATCAGGGCCAGAAGCAGCATCAGGCCGATGCGCTGGGTGGGAGAGAAGAGTGCGGTCATGATGCGGTCAGCGGGGCGCACGGTGCTGGTCCAGATGGGCCTGGAAGTCCGGCTCGGAGCTAGCGGGCGTTGTGGTGTGCAGCAGGCTGATCTGCTGAGGGGTGATGCCAATCAGAATTTCGCGGTCATCAATCTGGACCAAGGCCACGCTGCTGCGCGGCCCCAGGCGTTGATTGTCCAGAATCTTGATGCGTTGCTGGTTTTTGTTTTTCAGCAGCCCGCCTCGGCGGGCAACCCAGGCTGCCGCCAGAATCAGGCCTACAACCAGCAGCAGGCTGAGCATGATTCTGACGAGCTGGGCTTGTTCCATGTTCTAGCGGCGGCCGTTCAGGCGTTGGATACGATCCGATGGAGTCACGATGTCGGTGACGCGAATACCGTATTTATCGTCTACCACGACCACTTCGCCTTGGGCGATCAGGTAGCCGTTCACGTAAATATCCAGCGGTTCGCCAGCCAGACCGTCCAGCTCCACCACGGAGCCCTGGCCCAGTTGCAGAATGTTCTTGATGGTCAGACGTGTGCGACCCAGCTCCACCGACAGCTGGACCGGGATGTCCATAATCATGTCGATATCGGTGGTGGCGTTCGCTTCGGCGTGCTCCATGGGCGGGAACAGATTGCTGGCAGGGCTGGGTTCGTGCACAGGCGTGGCCGCGCTTTGCTCGGCCAGTGCCGAGGCCCAGTCATCCTCCAGGGGTTGTTCCAGTCCTTGGGCTTGGGTGCTGCTTTGGCTGCCAGCCTGTTGCTCAGCCATCGCGGCTGCCCAGTCGTCCTCGGGCGCAGACCGGTCGTTAGGGTTGTGAGGGTCGCTCATAGGGACTTACCTTTAGTCAAATCGCTGTCGTTGGTGGCCAAGATGTTTTCTACCCGCAAGGAGTAGCGGCCACCGGAGGTGCCGTAGCGGCATTCCAGAACCGGCACGCCATCCACGTGGGCTTCAATAAGAGTGGGGATTTCAATTGGCAAGACATCATTGGCCTTTAACTGGGTCAGCTCGGCAATGGTCATGTCTATATTGACGAAGTTGGCAATCAGTTCAACTTCGGCGCTGCGCACTTGTCGTGACAATTGCTGGGTCCACCGCTGGTCAATATCGTTGGTGCCTTTGTCCTGCAAGGGGCGGGTCAGCAGATCGCGCAGCGGCTCGATCATGGAGTAGGGCAGGCAGATATTCAGATTGCCACCCTGGGCACCAAATTCAATATTGAAAGAGGTCACCACCACGATGTCATTGCTGCTGCTGATGCTGGCAAACTTGGTATGCATCTCCGAGCGCATGTACTCCGCTTCCAGCGGGTAGATGGACTCCCAGGCACCGCAGTAGCTCTCCAGCGTCAGGGTCAGCAAACGCTGGATGATGCGCTGCTCGGTCGTGGTGAAGTCCCGGCCTTCGACGCGGGTGTTGTAGCGGCCATGGCCACCAAACAGGCTGTCGATAATCAGGAAGACCAGGTTCGGGTCGAAGGTAAACAGCGACACGCCCCGCAAGGGCTTTAAGGCAACCATGTTCAGGTTGCTGGGCACGGGCAGGTTGCGCTCGAAATCCGAGTACTTTTGAATACGAATGGAACCGACGGTGATGTCTGCGTTGCGGCGCATGAAGCTGAGCATGGTCGAGCGCAAACGACGGGCAAAGCGCTCGTTGATCAGCTCCAGGGTCTGCATGCGGTGACGCACTACCCGGTCTGGCGAGGTCAGGTCATAGGCCCGTACGCCAGTCAGGTTTTCGTTCAAGGGCTTGGTGTCAGCGCCTTCGCCGGTAACACCGGCCAGCAGTGCATCGACTTCGTCTTGGGATAGGAAGCTCTGATACGACATTTATTGGATGACAAAGGCGGTGAACAGGACATCATTGATGTTCGGTACAGCAGTGTTGGGCGCGTAGGGCTCTTTCAGGCCGGCGCTCAGCTGTGCAACCAGGGCTTGACGCCCTTCGGAGGTCTGGATGTAGGTGGGGCGCTGTTCAGCCAGAATCTTGAGCACGCGATCACGCACCATGGGCATGTACTCCACCAGCATGGAGCGCGAACCATCGTCCTGGACACGCAAGGTGATGCCTACGTACAAGATGCGCGAGCGGCCATTCTCGTTCAGGGTGACGGTAAAGGGGTCCAGCGGCGCAAAAATGGGTTTGGCATTGACCTTGACCACCGGCGGTTCATCCGGGGCAGGGGCCGCTTCAACCGATTGGCCTTTTTCCGCCCAGGCCAACCAGGCAGGCGTGCTGCTTTGTTGCAGGGAGTAGTACAGCGTTGCGCCCACGCTAGCGGCGATAATAAACAGAACCAGCAGACCGGTTTTCATCAGGCGTGCAAGTTTGGTGGGTGCTTTTCGGGCCATGTGATGTGAGCGATGTATTTTCTAGCGTATTACAAACAGACAAACGCATGTCGGGCCTGAGCCTGACTGCATGCCTGAGCTATTGTGCCGGAGGTCAGACAGGACAGGCCCGGCGAATAGACGCTGCTTTTCGAGCTTAATCATGCTTTTTGCCGGGCTGTCTGTGGGACTGTGAATCAGGCGAAGGTATCAACCAGCGCGTCGGGGTTCAGCGAGCGTGTGGCGCTGCTGTTCACCAAGGGGCTGCTTTCGTCAGCGGAAGCCACGCCGTTCAGGCTGAAGGCGGGTTGATCGCCTTGATTGCCCTTGGCGGCCAGTTGCTCGTGAAAGGCCTGGTGCGAGGCGTGCTGGTCGCCTACGTCAGCCTGTCCCAAGGTCAGCCCGTTTTCTGCAAACTGCTGTTGCAGCTGCTGCAAGGATTGCTCCAGGGCGTGGCGGACTTGAGCATGGGGCGAGGTGATCATGGCGTGGGCCATGCCATCTTGCATTTGCAAGGTAATGCGCAAGGGGCCCAGTTCGGGTGGGTCCAGACGAATGTCGGCGCTTTGAACGCCGCCTTGAGCCTGTTGGGCCAAGGTAATCATTTGACGACCCATGGCCGCCCCCCATTCGGGGGACTGGACCGGCGTGGCAATGGCCAGCGTCAGGGGGCTGGGCAAGGCGGCCGGGCTGTTGGCCTGGACTGCGCTGGGTGCGGCGCCAAGTTGGGCTAGCAGGGAAGCATCCAGAGCGGGCAGGTTCAGATTCACGCCGGCACGGGCATCGTCAGCAATTTGTCGTCCAAAGCTAGCCAAGGAAGCCGACGCTTCATCCATCAAACGTGACTGGGATGAGGGCACATTAGCGTCGATGCCAGTGCCTGGCGGGTTGTTGTTCAGTAATTGTGCTGTGTTCACCGCTGATTTGCGAGTAGTGGTGGCGGCCAGCGGATTGCTGGTTTCAACGGCTTTAGGCAAGACCAGTTCGGCGCTCAGATCAAGCTTGGCTTCTGCTTCAACAGCGTTCAATGGCGCGGTCTGAGCTTGACGGCTACTTGGCTCGGCGGCCAGATTCTGGCGTGTGTTGAGAGCGCTCAGTGGCAGTTTGCTATCGGTTTGGGCACTTTTTGGGTCGGCCTTGCTGCTCTTGATGGCCTGTACTTGCGAAAGAATCGACAAGGCCATGGCAGGCAGGCCGCTATCGGCCGGGGCATCAGTGTCAAGTTCCAGATCGCTCTGATCGGCAATCAGCAGGGCCGGGTCTTTGATCAAGGGGTCCAGCTCGCTGGCACCAGCCTGTTCGGCCACGGCGTCAGCCAGCTTGGGGCTGTCGGCGGGAACCTGGGTTTTGGTGCTGTCCTGCTTGGCGGCTGCCGGTGTCTTGCCAGCCCCTTTGTGTTGCACCTGCTGCTGTTGGGTTTGCAGATGCTGGGCAAAGCCTTCGTCTTTGGGCGCATGCGCAGCCGCAGGCCCGGCCGTGTTAGTGACGGGGGCCGAGGGTGCGGCAGGGGCCGCAGGTAAAACCGAAAGAGTGGGCGAAGTCATGGCGGCGCTTGTTTAATAGGCGGTCTGGCTACGAGTAAAGAGACGAGCAGCGATTTCATCGCTGTTACGTTGTTCCATTCTTTGTTGCTGGACTTGCTGGGTCTGGAGACGGCGGTCGATCAAGGTTTCATACGCTTTCAGGCGCTGCTGATGGCCATACCAGACCTGGCGTCCCTGTTCCATTTTCTCTTCCAGCGCTTGGATGACACTATTTTGCTGGGAAATGGCCTGGTCCAATGTCACGATAAAGCGCCGGAAATTGTGGTAGTTCGCCATGGTTACCCCAGTTTGGCCCACATCCAGCAGGCGCTGGGCGTAGTCCTGGCGATAGGTCTGCAACATTTCCAGCTGCGACTGGGCCGCATCGCGCTCTGTTCGCAGCTCCTGCAGATGGCGGGCCGCGTCGTCCACATTGTTCTGACTGAGATCGACCAGCGTATGTAAAGAGGCGTTGGCTTTCATGGCTATTGCTCGCTATTGAGAACGGCGTTCAATTCATCGAAGGCGCGTGGCACGTCCACACGTTGCTGCATGCCCTGGCGCAGATAGGCTTCCAGCCAGGGGAAACGATCAATGGCTTGATCAATGGCTGGATCATTGCCACGGGTATAGGCGCCCACGGCAATCAGGTCGCGGTTGCGTTGATAGCTGGAGAGCAGGCCCTTGAAGCGGTGCACCATCTTGATCTGTTCTGGCTCCACAATGCTGGGCATGACCCGCGAGATGGACGCTTCGATATCAATGGCCGGGTAATGGCCGGTTTCCGCCAGACTGCGCGACAGTACTATGTGACCGTCCAGGATCGCGCGGGCCGAGTCGGCAATCGGGTCTTGCTGGTCGTCGCCCTCGGTCAGCACGGTGTAGAACGCGGTGATCGAGCCGCAACGGCCTTGTGCATTGGGTTCACCGTTACCGGCGCGCTCCACCAGGGCCGGTAGCTTGGCAAATACGGAAGGAGGGTAGCCCTTGGTGGCAGGCGGCTCGCCAATTGCCAAGGCGATTTCGCGCTGAGCCATGGCATAACGCGTCAGTGAATCCATGATCAGCAAGACGTTCTTGCCTTCATCGCGGAAAAACTCGGCCAGACGGGTGGCGTACACCGCGCCTTGTAAGCGCAGCAAGGGCGAGACATCAGCCGGGGCTGCGACGACAACCGAGCGTTGCAGGCCTTCTTCGCCCAGATTATGCTCAATAAATTCTTTAACTTCCCGGCCCCGTTCACCGATCAGGCCCACGACAATGATGTCGGCTTGGGTGTAGCGGGCCATCATGCCCAGCAGCACACTTTTACCCACACCGGAACCGGCAAACAGACCCATGCGCTGACCACGGCCTACGGTCAGCAAACCGTTGATGGCACGTACTCCTACGTCCAGAACCGTGTCGATGGGACTGCGCTTCAGTGGGTTGGGTGTGGTGTGGCTGAGCGAGACGCACGCTTGCGCGTCGATCGGGCCCAAACCGTCCAGCGGATTGCCGCTGCCATCGACAACGCGACCCAGCAGGCCGGGGCCGACCGGGACATGGCGCGAACGCGCCTGGGCGGGCAGGCTGTCCGGTTGATCGGAGTCGGGCAGCGGAACCGGCGGCTGCAATTGAGCTTCAACCGGTACAACACGTGCACCGGGAGGCAGGCCGGAAATTTCGCTCAAGGGCATCAAATACAAGGATCTGCCTTCAAACCCTACAACCTCGGCTTCGGCCCAGATGTTTTGCGCGGCAGACAATTCCACTTTACAAGCGGCTCCTACAGCCAGCTTCAAACCTGTAGCTTCCAGCACTAAACCCGTGGCGCGGACAACGCGGCCACTGCGCAAGCAGGGCTCAATGGCCTGGACCCGTTGCTGTGCCGACAGCATCTGGGCGCGCCAGCGTTCGGGGGAGGAGGCCAAAAGGGGCGTTGCCATCAGGGCTCCGAAGAGACGGGCAAGCCCAGGCTGGCCAGGGCGCGTTTCCAGCGAGTGGCAAAGGTGGCGTCAATATCGCCGTAACTGGAGCGCACACGACATTCACCGCGTTGCAGCTGGGGGTCTTCTTGCAGACGCCAGGCGCGGGGCTCGCCTTGTTCAATCAGAAACTCACGCACCAGGCTGATGTCGTCCGGGTGCAAGCTCAGTTCCAGGGCGCTGGTATCGCCTGGATCACTACGCAGTACTTCGGCAACCAGATCGCGGATGCGGCTGGGTTCGGCCTTGATGGTGCTTTGCAATACATGCTCGGCAATACGTGTCGCCAGCTGAATCAGGGATTGGCCCATTTCCTGATCCATCAGTTCAATGGACTGGGCGCAGTTCTGGTTCAAGGCGACAAATTCCTTGATGTACTGGTCAATCTGTTCTTGTGCCTTGGCCATTCCAGCCGCCATTCCGGCTTCATAGCCTTGGGCATGGCCACTTTCCTGGCCTGCTGCCAGACCAGCGGCATGGCCCTGGTTGTAACCGGCCTGATAGCCCTGGGTATGGCCTTCTTCCTGCGCCTGGCTGCGCTGGTTTTCCAGATCGCGCTGCAGTTCTTCCGGGGTAGGAGGGACGAACTCGGGCTCTTCCGGTTCCGGGGCGACGACAGGATCATCCAGCCCCTGCATTTGCCAGCGGCTCCAGCTTTCCTGAAGTTCCGAGTAGGCCGAGGCTTTACGGTGGCTGGACATTTACAGGCTCCCGCGCAGGCGGTTCGTGCCTGGGCACAAGCGAATAACGGCTTGGACGGGCAGGAGCTGCCCAAACGAGGCCGTCTTAGACATACTCGTCCCCACTCAGGCCACCCAGCGTAATCTGACCGGCTTCGGCCAGGCGACGGGCCACCTGCACAATGGCTTTCTGTTCCTGTTCCACCTTGGACATGCGGATCGGGCCTTGGGCGTCGATGTCTTCGCGCAGCATTTCGGCAGCACGGTTGGACATATTGCGGAAGAACTTGTCGCGCAACTCTTCGGGCGCGCCTTTCAGGGCAATCGTCAATGCAGAGGTCTCGATTTCCTTGAGCAGCAGCTGAATGGCAATGTCTTCCACATCGGCCAGGTTCTCGAACACGAACATCTCGTCCACGATGCGCTGGGTCAGGTCGGCGTCCATGCCGCGCAGACTGGTCAGGACGGACTCTTCCAGGCTGGCGTTCATGTAGTTCAGCATCTCGGCTGCCGTGCGTGGACCACCCATCTTGCTGCGTTTGGCACCCTGGCCCGATAGCATGCCGTTCAACACTTCGGTCAGCTCGTTCAGGGCCGTGGGCTGCACGCCGCCAAAAGTAGCAATACGAAGGACCACATCATCGCGCAAACGATCCGGTATGTAGCCCAGAATGTCGGCGGCGCGATCACGCTCCAGATGCACCAGAATGGTGGCAATAATTTGGGGGTGTTCGTCGGCAATCAGCTCGGCCACGCTGGAGGCATCCAGCCAGTTCAGGGCATCAATACCGCTGCTGGAGCCTTCGCTGTTTTCCAGCAAGTCTTCGATCAGGCCAGCGGCTCGGTCCGAGCCCAGCGCCTTGTTCAGTACGGAGCGGATATAGGCGTTGGAGTCCAGTGCCACCGCCATGAACTGGTCGGCCTCCTGGCGAAAGCTCTCCAGAGCCGCGTCCATATCGGCACGGGTCAGTTGCTTCAGGGACGCCATGGCGGTACTGAGCTGCTGCACCTCACGAGGCGAGAGGTGGCGAAACACCTCGGCGGCGGCATCTTCCCCCAAGGACATCATCAAAATCGCACTGCGTTCGATGGAATCGTCCGGTTTAGCCGTTTTCATTTTTTTCATCTTTGTTTAACCAGGAGCGCAACACCATAGCCACGGCACGTGGGTCATCGTGAGCCATCGTGCGGGCGGTGTTCAGATTCTCTTCGTAGCGGCTCATTTCGGCGGCACGTTGTTCAGCAGCCTGTTCGCGAGCAGATTCTTCTTTCTGGCGCTCGACGCGGGCGTCAGCCACCGCCTTGGCCTGGATCAGGCCCTGGATGATGGGGTTGATGACGATGCGCCATGCCATGAACAGAATGAATGCAAAGACCAGATACTTGACCAGTTCCATAGCGAGCTCGCGGTACTCCGGATTTTTCCAGAAGGGGGTATCAATATCGCCTTGTTCGTTGAACTGTCCGTTCACCACGCTCAGGCTATCGCCTCGATCAGCCGAGTAACCGACGGCTTGTTTGACCAGATCGCGGATCTTGTCCAGTTCTTCCTGCTCCAGCGGCTGTTGGTCCTTGTCCGTATTGCGATAGTTCACCACCACGGCTACCGACAGGCGGCTTAGCTGACCCAAAGGACCTTTGACGTGGCTGATGGTGCGATCCACTTCGTAGTTCACGGTGGAGTCGTTACGCGCATTGCCGGTGTTTTGCAGCAAGCGGGCCTGTTCGGCCAGGGACACCAGTGAAGGGTCTGTACCGGCCGCTGCAGCGTTTGCGGCGTTGGCGGTTTGTGCGGCGGCATTGGCCGGCTCAGTTGCCGGAGCAGCCGGGGCTTGGGGCTGATTTGGCGCAGCAGGCGGGTTGACCAGATTGGCGGTGGCATTGTTGGGAGCCTGATTGCTCAAGGCACCGGGCACGCCCTGGGGCTGCTGCGGGTTGCGTTGCAAAGAAGAGCTGGTCTGCTGGCTGCGTACCGCGGCCTGACCGGGTTGCTGATTGGGCTTGTAGACCTCGGACGTCTGCTCGCGGCGCGAAAAGTCCACTTCAGCCGTCACCTGGGCGCGGACGTTGCCAGCACCGACCAAGGGGTTCAGCAAGGTCAGGATGCGCTGGACGGCTCGGTATTCAATATCGTTTACAAAATTGCGCTGCTGATTATCAGCACCCATCTCGCCAGTGGGGGCGGTTAGCAAGCGGCCATTCTGGTCAATGATGGACACCTTGTCGGCTTGCAGATTGGGCACGCTGGAGGAGATCAGCCAGCTGATGGCGGAAACCTGGCCTTCGCTCAGGTCGCGGCCCGGATACAGCGACAGCACTACCGAAGCGGTCGGAGACTGGCGGTCACGTACAAACAAGGTTTCACGCGGCATGGCCAGGTGAACGCGCGCTTCCTTGACGGCATGCACGGCCTTGATGGAATTGGCCAGCTCGCCTTCCAGGGCGCGCTGATAGGTGACTTGCTCGGTGAACTGGCTGGCGCCAAAGCGACTTTGATCCAGCAGCTCGAAACCGGCATTGCCACTGCGCGGCAAGCCTTGCGAGGCCATTTGCATGCGCACATCATGCACACGATCTTGCGGCACCAAAATGGCGGTACCGTTGCTGTTGAACTGGTAGGGCACGTTCATCTGGCCCAGGGCCGAGACAATCGCACCGCCATCGCGGTCGTCCAGATTGGAGAACAGTACCTGGTAGGTAGGGCCGCGGCTCCACAGCAAGAGGGCGACAATCAGAGCAATCAGTGCGGCACCCAGCCCGATCAGCGCTACCTTGGGCAAGGCGCGCAGTGTGTCGTAGCCAGGAAGTTTGTTCAGCAACTGTGCTGTCTGACTCATGGGTGAGGCAGAGGCAGGGTTCTGCATGGAATCAGGGGAGTTCAAATCAGGACGTGCTCAGGCAGCATTAAGGAAAGGGCGGCGGGCATGAAAGAATCAGGCGCTTATACCGGCATACTGGCAATTTCTTGGTAGGCGGCCACTAAGCGGTTGCGTACCTGGACGGTGGCCTGAAAGCCAACGCTGGCTTTTTGCAGGTCAATCATCACGTCGTTCAAGGAAATTCCGGGCTCGCCCATTTCAAAGGCCTGAGCCTGGGCATTGGCCTCATTCTGCGCCTGGGAAACCCGGTTCAAAGAGCGGGCCAGCTCGGCGGCAAAACCACCGGGAGCGGCGCTGCTGGCCGAGGAGGACACAGAACTGGAAGCCCCGGCCGCTTGCGCAACTGCGCGCATCTGGGCCAAAAGGTTTTCAATGCTGGAGAGATTGGAAATCGACATATTCGCTTGCCAGAAAGTCAGGATGGGCCACGCGCACAGGTGCGGGCAGCTTGCCGTGCTTAATGTAACGTTTAGAACGCGAGGCTAAGCAGGGTATCTAAGCCCAAAAACAGGGGCTTTTCAGCCCTTATAAATAGCAGGCTCAAGTTTTTGGGGCGTCGTGCAAAGCCTGCAAGGCTTGTGTGGCCTGGGGATGGCCTTGTTCCAGGGCGTAGAGCCAGGCCAGCAATTCAGCCACGGCTTGATAGAGCTGAGGGGGGATATGACGGTCCAGATCCACCTGCATCAGCAGGCCGACCAGTTCGGGGGACTCGTGTACGTACAGACCGTGCTCGCGGGCGGTCTCGACAATTTTTTCGGCCAAGGTGCCGTAGCCTTTGGCAACGACACGCGGGGCCCCGTCTTTGGGCTCGTAGCGCAAGGCCAGGGCCTGCGGGCGACGGGAGGGGGAATCATGACTCATCGGGCAGGTCCTGCGGCAGGGTCGGGTCGGCTTCAATCTGCAATTGGCTCAGGATCAGGCCCTGGTCTTGCAGACGTTCGCGCAAGGGCAGGCTGTTCTCGTCCAGATAAGGGGCGGATTGATCGGCCTGAATATGGACCAGCAATTGCTGGTTCAGGAGGTTGAGCCGTAGGGTGATCGGCCCCAGCGTGGGCAGGTCCAGTTGCAGGGTACTGGACCAATGTTCGGTTTCGTCCTCTGACTGGGCATGGTGACGTTGCACACTCCAGTTCATGTCGGCATCCGGCCAGGCCTGACCTTGCCATTGCAGGTTCTGGTAGGCCAGCGTATCCAGTTGCTGACGCACCAGCAGGCTATTGGCCGGGTCCTGGGTGCTGGCCTGGGCCTGAGGATTCTGGCTTGTGCTGGTATGTGTTTCGGCCGCAGGGCGATTCAGGTTTTGCGGCTCTTGCTGTAATTCGCCAACGCTGCGTTGCCCAAAGTGCAGATCACTAAGATGAGACTCGTAGAACAACCCGCTTTGTTGCAGGGCCTGCGGCAAGGCTTGGGTGAAATGCTGGGCAAGGGCGGCGGTGCTGCTGGTGGGCAGTGCGCCATGGGCTGTTGCGCCAGTGGCCGCAGTGCCTGCGCCAGGCATTCCCGCAGGTGCTCCTGTTCCAGCGGCGCTGCTGCCTGCATTCGCGGCACTGGCAGAGCCTGTATTTGCTCCACCTGTTGCGGTGCCGCCGGGCAAGGGCAGTCGCTGTTGCGCCGGAGTCGCAATTGTGCTGGCAGTATTTTGTGCTGTGCCTGAGCGCGTACCCGCCTGGCTGTCGCCACCCGGGCGCGTGGATTCATTGCCGTCCGTTTGCATGGTGGGGCGGCCAGGCAGCAGGGCCTGTCGTCCCTGGATAGCAGGAGCTCGATCCGGGAAGCGCTCCAGCAAGGACAGAATCAGTTGGGCGGTGCGCCCCAGCGTTGTGGGCGCCGAGCTGGTGGTGGCCGTATTGGGGCCTCGTGCATTCAGAGCCGGGTCGGTCGAGGTTTGACCGCTTTGTGTGCGGATATTCCGGCTATCGCGACCCTGGGTGTGGGCGCGGGCTTGATCTACGCTTTGGCGTTGATCACGAGCCGTTTGGTTTTCGGCGCGCTCGGCGCGTTGGCTGCCCGGTGTCTGGCTGATGGCGTCCGGCCGGGCGCCCGTGGCGATATTGCTTTGCTGTCCAGTGCTGATACCCAGAACGGCATCAAGCCGTTGAATAAGCAGCGTCCCCAAAGGGGAGGGGCCGCCTATGCTCATGGGTGAACGCTAGGGCTGTAATACGCTTGCAACACAGTTTGCTGGCGCTTCATATTGCCCAGCAGTGCACCCAGGCGGCCCAGTTCGGGAGTGGCCAGATGACGGATCTGGGCATCGTCCTCCAGAATTTGGGTCAGCAATTGACGGCGTGCCTGTTTTTCAGTAACAGACAGGTCTTCCATGTTCTTGAGCTTTTCCACGGCGAGTTGATAGTGTTCGGATTGTTCAAACACATCCTCCCAGCGAGCCGTTTGGGCAAGCTCCAGCATGTGACGGGTGATGCTGGCGATAATTTGATATTGATCGACGATCGGGTTAGAGGTATCGCTCATGTTCGTACCAGGCGCTAAAGGCGCAAAGGAGGTTGGAGGTGCAGGTCAGGAACAGAGCCTGTCCTGCGAGCCCCGGAGTCAAGCTGGCTGCTTGGCACGTTGGGTATCAACATTGCTGCGCCAGGCATCGGCAATATCGGTCAGCAAACGCTCGGCCAGCGTCAGCTTTTCCGCGTCATTGCGAAGGTTGGCCAACATCAGATTGTGCAAAATCAGGTCATAGGTAGCGACCAGATTGCGGGCCAGCTCTCCGCCCTTTTCGGTATCGATCGCCATTTTCAAGCCGCTATCGACAATATCAATAGCCTTCGATAAAGACTGCCCCCGCCCGGCAATATTGCCCTGCTCCATGTGCAGGCGCGCCTGCAACATGGCGGTGCGTGCACCGTTGAACAAGAGGGTAATCAAGTGTTCGGGGCTGGCGCTTAGGACTTCAGTTTCCAGGCCGACTTGAGCGTAGGCACGGACCGATTGTTGGCCAAAACGACGAGAGGGGGCAGGGTAGCTCATGGGTTATTGACCACTCTTGGTGTTGCCTAGCATGGAGAGCTGCTGGGTAAGGTAGCTGCTGATGCCCTCCATCTGATTAACCATTACATCCAGTTGCTGGAACTGTTTGCGCAAGATTTCAATTTTGCCTTCAATCCGGTCCTCGGTGGCAAGGTATTGCTTGTCCAGTGTTTTATTGGTTCGCTCGGCTCCGGCTTGAGCGTTATCAATGAAGCCGTCGCTTTTAACGTATTCGTCGGCGGCTTTGTGGACTCGTGCGCCTAAACCAGTGGCACCACCAAAAAAGCTTTCGACCTCTGCTGGTTTTTCAGCTAGTACCGCATTTAATCGTTCACTATTGATGACAAGATTGCCTGTTTTGGGGTCGGTGCTAATCCCAATGCTATTGAGAGAGCGTAACTGCCCCTGGTCTACGTTTTGGTCTATGGCTTTACGTAGACTATTTTGAGCACGGCGGACAATCGAGTCACCGGTTAAGGCCGAGGCGGTTTTTTGTTCGACGTTGTAGGCGGTCAGGTTCCTCGCAGTATCGTTAAGGGCGTTATAGGCTGAGACGAAGTCTTGGATAGCTTTCGTCGTAACGTCATTATCACGCTCTACGTTGATGAGAATAGGGTCTGCGCTGACCTTGTTCAGGGTGATTTCTAACCCATCTACAGTGTTTTTCAGCACATTTTTAGCACTGTGAATAGTGATGCCATTTAGCGTGAACTGTGCGTCAGTGGCCGCTTTTTCGGATAAAGCCCCTAGTGGTGCGTTATCGTCATTTGTGCTGTTTTCAGAGGTGAAGGAAAGTAGGTTTTCTAGTGTTTCGTTACCTTGAACCCGGATTTTGCTGACCGCAGATTGTTCGCCTGTGTCACGGGCGTTTAGCTGAAGCTGATAAGGATTAGTGGTATTCCCGTTGTTAATGATGGTGGCAGTCACGCCTATGTCTGGGGAGGCATTGATGGCTTTCATAATGCCTTGTAAAGAAGTGTCTTGTCCGCTCAGGTCCAAGGTGTGTTCTTTGCCGTTGGCCAAGGTAATCGTGATTGTGCCGTCGTTACCCAATGCGTCTGTTCGGCTGGACTGAGCCGTCATTGTCAGGGTCTGAGCACTGGCTAAGTGATCAATCGTTAACTCGTAGTGTCCTGGTGAAGCATGGCTGATGCCTTTTACGGTCGCGGCGTCACTACTTGCATTGGTCTTTACGGCACCGTAGGTCTGTGCCTTGCTAAGAGTCTCTGCTGTGGACTGGACGTTCGTAATGGCACTCTTTAGCTTGCCATAAGCTGAAATACGGTTCGTATTTGCGTCGATCTTGGCTTGAATAAGCTCAAGTTGAACGTTTTCTACCTTACGCAAGTTATCGAGTAGGGTGTTAAGGGGGAGTTGAGAACCCACCCCAATAGAAGAAATAGTAGCCATAATCGCCTCAATGTTTAGGTAATTGTGCCTTAAGTAAGCAAATTAGAAAGGCCCGATAAAGTGAACTTTAGTCCTTAGTTTGATGGTTCGCGCTAAGCCTGAGTGTTGATCATGGTGCCTTGTAATTGAACGATCATCCTAGCCACTTGGATTACTGCTTCGGATGGTACTGTGCGTAGGACCTCTCCGGTGTTGCTGTCAATAATTGATACGACAAGTCGCTGTGCATCTTCATCCATATCGAATCGCATCCCGGTCGCCCAGGCCTCCATACTGGCATTCAGATTTTCCAGTGACTCATCTAGGGTACTGGTCATGCCGACTTGGGCCAAAGGTGGCGTTGATCCGTTGTTGTGTAGCCTGACTTCGACGCTGCTCGGTTGAACTGTCGGGCGGGCCCTGTTAAGGAGGGCGTCGTCTGACGGCTGTGTACTAAACAAAGCTGTAGTGTTTGACGAAACTGGATGGGTCATTCGATCTCTCCAGAGGGTGTTCTTGATAACAGACCATAGTGGCGAGCGTGCTACACCCGCGTGCCTGTGAGATTGATGTACAAAATACCGAATAGTAACGACGGCTTAACCGCTTTCTTTAGTTTTTTTTTGATTGTTTTTTGTGTGGGGAGGGCAGTCAAATACGGAAACAGGCAGGCGAAAGTTGGCTTTATCTAGAGAATGTCGCCGTGAGAGGAGCTGCACAATAAGGTACCCTATTTTGGATTTCTCATTTTCATGTTTCGTTCTGAAGACTCTCTGGTTGAGCAATATGCTCCGCTAGTGCGTCGCCAGGCCTTACAACTGGCGGTGCGCTTGCCCCCCAGCGTGGAGCTGGATGACCTTATGCAGGCGGGCATGATGGGGTTGCTTGACGCAGTGCGACGTTATCAGGTCTTAGCCGACGCTCAGTTTGAGACCTATGCGATTACGCGGATACGGGGAGCCATGCTTGATGAGCTGCGTAGCCAAGACTGGCTGCCTCGCAGTGTGCGTACCAAGAGTCGACAAATCGAGGCAGCGATCAGTACGTTGCGACACCGTTTGTTACGTGAGCCTTCTGAGCCGGAGATTGCCCAGGCCCTGAATATCAGCCTGGAACAATTTCAAAGTTTGCTGGAGGAGGCCTCTGGGGTTCAGGTGATTCATTACGAAGACCTGGCTCGCAAGGTGGAGGGGGGCGACGCGCTCAGTTTCTTGGAGGATGGAGACCCCGAGGCGTCATATTTTGATAATCCTCTCAACCAACTTGTTTCTCAGGGGTTGCGGGTCGCCTTAATGGAGGCTATCGACGCCTTGCCCGAGCGAGAAAAAATATTATTCTCTTTGCAATTTGAACAAGACTTAAATCAAAAGGAAATTGCATTGGTTATGGGCGTAACCGAGGGTCGAGTGTCGCAGTTGCGTAGCCAGGCGGTTGCCCGCATCCGGGCTTCTTTAGTTAAGACAGAGTGGGGGCAGGCCAGCAATGAGCTGGAATATCAGTTTTTGCTGTGATTGAAAGCTACGAGTTTTGCTTGGTGGCGTTGTTCACGCGCTCTACTTATCTTCAGTGTAATCGAATAGTTTTTATTTCTTATCAGAGTTCAAGGCATTTTATGCGTAAGGTGGTTTATACCGTTGCAACAAAGGGGTTTTGCCTTGCGGAGCAAAATTGCAGTTTTAGCGACCCGAGTATTGATCGGATTTGCTTCACAGATGATGAGAGTCTCACGTCTGACTGGTGGACAGTTGTTGCTCTGGAAAAAGGGTTTCTAGACTCACATCGTGAGTCTAGAAGGCCGAAATTATTGCCTCATAAGTATCTGGAAGGCTATGACTGCTCTTTGTATATAGACAGTTCATTAGTTTTTAAAACCGACCCTGCTGATATTTTTGACGTATACGCATCTCAGACTGATTTTTCTTTTTTTTGTTTTCCTCATCCTCGTAATTGTATTTATAAAGAAGCGGAAGCTGTTATTGCTTACGCTTATGAAGATGAGCAGACAGTTAGAGGGCAAATGGATGCCTATCGATTACAAGGCTACCCCGAAAATAATGGTTTAATTACCGGGGGGATGCTCTTGAGGCATCACCATCATCCTGTTTTGAAGGAATTGTCCGAGGAGTGGTTCGAACATGTGTTGGCCTACTCTAAGCGGGATCAGCTTTCTTTTGATTTCTTGGCTTTTAAAAAGCAATTTTCTTACGGTACATTTCCTGGGGTAATTTCAGATAATCCGTTGGTGGATTGGCAGGCTGGGAAGTGGGGGCGCGTTGCAGCAGACTTTGACTCTAGATCATACTTGGTTTCTGCCTTGTCTGCGAGTCGTGATGGTGTTGGCTCATTAAATAAAAATTTATTTAAAAGAAGAAATAATTATTTAAATGCTTTGGCAAATAAGTATAAATCAGACAAAGGGGATATTTATTATAACTCCCATGCGTATGCTGAAATATACGATAAATATCTCCAGGGACTTAGAAATCGCCCTGTTACTCTTTTAGAGCTTGGCCTGTTGCGGCATGACGTCCAAAGTATTAGCCCCAGCATATTAAACCAGGCTCCTAGTTTGTCCATGTGGCATGATTATTTTCCTGCTGGCGAGATACATGGGTTTGATATTGCTGATTTCTCTGGCTATTGCTGCCCCCCTGGTGTGCAGGTTCACAGAGGTGATATGGGCGTTACAGACGATTTGATGGCAATGCTCAAAAAAGTTAACTTGCCTTTAGATATTATTATTGATGACGCCAGCCATGCCAGTCATCATCAGCAGATAGCTTTTGGTACGTTGTTTTCTTATTTGGCTCCCGGTGGGTTTTATTTCATAGAGGATTTAAATTACCAACCGGTTTTATTAGAGCGTCAGGGTGATTTTAAGACGCTAGATATTTTAAGAAAAATCGCATCTTCTAAACCTTCTTTTTCAAATTATATAAATAGTGAAAATTTAAAAGCTATTGTTGCTGATATTGAGTATGTAAGACTTTACGATAGCTGTGACCGTGCGTCTGGTGCTGATTTTCGCGATTCTTTTGCGGTTATAAAAAAGAAAAAACGAGCGAAGGCAAAAACAATTTAATATTAAAGATAAAGATATGAGCGATTTATTAGAAGATTTGGTGTCAATTCGTGATTTTTTGGATCAGGGTCAGCTGTTAGAGGCTCGTGCTATGTGCGCGCAGGTACTCATGTATGATCCGGGAAACGAGCACGCTACCCAGATTTTAGGGATGGTCAGTGACAAGTTGGCGATGGAAAGTGCACAGCAACGTTTTACTGGCCCGGTGTATCAAAAGTGGTTGAGTTTTTTTCATGATTTCATTCGGCCTGAGGGGTATATCGAAATAGGAGTTGCAGATGGAAACTCCTTGCAGTATGTGAATCCCTCAACTAAAGCAATTGGCGTGGATCCGGCTTACGTTATTAATAAGGATATCCGATCCTGGAGTAAGCTTTTTAAAATCGAGAGCGATCAGTTTTTTATGGATTTTGATCCTAAAGAAGAGCTGGGTCATTCTTTGCTTGATTTTGCTTTTATTGATGGTTTGCATACTTTTGATCAGGCTTTAAAGGATTTCATAAACATAGAAAAAGAATCACATGAAAAAACAGTGATTGTATTTCATGATATTTATCCTGTAGACCCTATTAGTGCTAATCGTCAACGTTTAACCAATTTTTGGTTAGGAGATACTTGGAAAGTAATTCCTATTATCCGTAAGTATCGACCAGAACTAACTGTTTTTACTATTCCAACTTACCCAAGTGGTTTGGGTGTGGTAACGGGCCTGAACCCAAGTTCGACGGTATTAGAGACTCATTTTGACGAGATCGTAGCTACATATATGACGATGCTGGATGAGGACGTGATGGCGCCAGAGCAGCATTTAAATGTAGTACAAAATGACTTCCAATACGTATCCGATCAGTTGAATGTGGCTTGGGGCCAGGAAGCTTAAAGTGAGTGGTGAATGACTAGTCAAAGTCAGAGTTTGGTGTCTGGTGTTAGAACGATGGTCATGGGAAATGTGTCCGGGAAAGAAAATCCCGAAGCAGGCGAGACAACAGGCTGGGGCTGTGAGAATTGGATAGCGGGTCGGACACCGACAGCCGCACGTATTTTCGCATTAAAAAGCATTCTGGCTGCCCAGACGTCGCCGTGTAGGGTTGGCATCCTGATTGTTGCTGACGAACAGAGTAGTCAGGAACAAGTATCGCGTACCTTACACAGTGTGCAATCCCAGTGTTTCAGTGCGTCTTGTATCTGGCTGGCAAGCTCGGGTGATCAGCATCCAGATGGTGACACTGCTGCAATTGGCTTGGAGATTTTGGATCCCAAGGTGTCGTGGCAGGAGGCGTTCAACCGTAGGCTGAGCCAGGCAATAGACCTTGACTGGGTATGGATACTTCATGCGGGTGATGAGCTGTTTGCGCACGCGCTTTTGCAGATGCAGGTGTCCATTTTACAAAACACTCAGGCCATGGCCTGGTATGTCGATGAGGCATTTCAGCGGGAGGGGCAAACGCTGAATGTTCTCTTGAAGCCCGACTTTAGTGTGGACTTGTTTCGTTCTTATCCTTATACCGGTCGCTCTTGTGTGCTCAGTGTTACAGCTTGGAGAACCTTGGGTGGATTGCAGGAGGGCTTAGGGGAGGTAGCGACTTTAGATTGGCTCTGGCGTTTGGTCGAGCATGCTGGGCCACCTGCCATTGGGCATGTGCAAGAAGTTTTGCTGCATAGTCCTCAGAGCCTGTTGGATTGGTGTAGCCAGGATCTTATATCCCAGAAAGTCAAATTGCTGACCGAGCTTCATTTGGAGCGTATGGGGATCAATGGCACGGTTGAACCTACGGCCACCCAGGGAGTGTGGAGGGTGGACTATGCGCTTGCGCAGCGGCCTATGGTCAGTGTGATACTTCCTCTGGGTAATAGCCTGCCCTTAATCAAACATTGCCTGGAAGGTTTGGTTAAGCACACAGCTTATGACAATTTGGAAATTATCCTGGCTAAAAGTGCAAGCTCTGATCCTAAGCTGAGTCTCTTTCTTACCGATTTGGTACAGGGGGCGACAGACTTAATCAAAGTCGTTGAATGCAGTCCCAATGCTGGTTTGGCGGGCTTCAGTAATGTGGCTGTGCAACAGGCAAAGGGGGAGGTGCTGCTATTTTTAAGCGATGAGGTCTCCTTTACCTCGACGACACGAGAGGATTGGTTAGAGCGTTTACTGAGTATGGCGCTGCGCCCTGAGGTAGCCGTGGTTGGGGGGCGGTTGGATTATCCCCAAGGGCGGGGAGTGAGCGAATATGGGATGACCTTGGGTTTTGGGGAAGGTGTTGAGTCGGTCTTTCATCGTAGCCCTAGCCAAAGCGTTGGCTACATGAATCGCTTGGTGGCTCAGCAAAATACCAGCGCCATCTCTGCGAGCTGCATGATGGTACGACGATCGGTTTTTTTTGAGCTTGGGGGGTTTGATGAGCAAGCCTTTCCACAGCAGTTTGCAGATATTGATTTATGTCTGAAAGCAATACAGGCTGGGTATTTGTTGTGCTTAGAGCCTGATACTGGCTTAGAGCATCTTGCCGTTCTAGAGGCTGGCCAGACAACTGAAAAAGTCGCTCCCAGTCAACGTACTTTGAGCAGCTTGGACGTTAAACAAGTGGATGTATTGTATGAGCGGTGGATGCCGTCCTTAGCGCAAGACCCTTACTACCACCCCGCGTTTAGTAAAAGTTCGCCAGGATTTTCTTTAGCTCAAGAGAGCGCGCGAGTTTATGACCCTTTACCGGGCAGGCCGCTGCCGCTTGTCGTCGTAGTCCATGCGGATTGGTTCGGTTGTGGATATTATCGAATTCTGCATCCTTTTCAGGCATTAAGTGATCAGCTACAGATAGAGGGCAGTCTGTTTTTTAATGCCTTGAGTTTTTTTGATGTGGTTCGTATTCAGCCAGATGTGATTGTGTTGCAGGGCACGTGGAATCAAACAGATATCCTGGAGTTGATTCAACGGTGTCGGAAGTACACGGGCGCTAAGATTGCCTTGGAGTTTGATGATTTTTTGCCCAATATCCCTACCCGTAGTATTCACCGTAAACAGATGAGTCAGGGTGTACTGAAGTTGATGCGTCGGGCTATTGAGCAGGTGGATTGGTTGGTCGTTTCAACGGAGCAGCTGGCTAATGAATACAGGGCCTATCATGACGATGTTCGAGTCGCGATGAATGGACTCTTGCCCGCCTGGTGGTCCGGTTTGAAATCGGCCCGCCGTAGTGGGAAGAAGTTGCGGGTGGGCTGGGCTGGAGGTGCAAGCCACACTGGGGATCTGGCGGTCATTCAGCCGGTGGTACGAGATTTGCAGCACGAGGTTCAGTGGGTGTTTATGGGGATGAAGCCGGACAATGTCGTGTGTGAGTTTCACGAAGGTGTGCCGATTGCTGATTATCCCGAGAAACTGGCCTCTTTAAATTTGGATTTGGCGCTGGCACCTTTAGAGCTTAACCAGTTTAATCGTTGTAAAAGTAATTTGCGCTTATTGGAACTGGGGGCTTGTGGTGTCCCTATTATAGCGACCGATATCGAACCTTACCGGGACTCAGGGTTATCTGTGACGGTTGTGCGTAATCGCCCTCAAGAGTGGGTTAAGGAAATTCGTAAGCATATAGAGGATCCAGAGCAGTTGGCCCAGCGTGGTGATACCTTACAGGCGGAGATTTTTGCCTCCTGGATGTTGGAAGGGCAGTTTTTAGAGCAGTGGCGTAAGGCGTGGGGTGCCTAAAAGCCAAGAGGTAGGATTGAGCAGAACGATACCTGGTCAATACTTCTCTGGCAGCTTTTATTCTCTTTTTCTTTTTGAAATGACAAAAACCCGGATTCGATAAAAATCGACTCCGGGTTTTTGTTGCTACTACTTATTTAAGTATCCAGTATCTAAATAGAAAAAACGCGCCTTTTAGATACTTCAACTTTAGTAGATTAACGCAGCAAAGACAACACGGTCTGAGGTACCTGGTTGGCTTGTGCCAGAACCGATGTACCAGCCTGTTGCAGAATTTGCGCACGTGTCATGTTGGAGACTTCGACGGCGTAATCTGCATCTTCAATGCGCGAACGCGAAGCAGACAGGTTAGTGATGGTGTTATTCAGGTTCGAGATGGTGGACTCGAAACGGTTTTGAATGGCACCCAGATCCGAGCGCATACCGTCCACTTTGCTGATGGCAGCATCGATTTCTGCCAGAGCACCGCTGGCAACAGTGCTAGTGCTAGTGCCACTAACGGTCGTGGTTGTGATGCTCAGACCGGAGGCGTTAATGGCGCTGGTACCACTCAAGAGGGTGCTGGAACGAGCGTCTGTGCCTTTGATGTTGATGATGTCGCCATCACGGGCACCAACTTGAATGTTAATGCCACCGCTGGCCGAGCCATTCAAGACAAAAGTGCCGTTGAACTCACTTTTTGCAGCAACGCGATCAATTTCAGCCATACGGGCTTTAATTTCTGCGTTGATGGAGTTCAAGTCGTCTGTGGAGTTAGTGCCGTTATAGGCTTGAACGACTTGCTCACGAATACGTTGCAAGTTGTTGTTGATTTCGTTCAGCGAACCTTCGGTTGTTTGAGCGATGGAAATACCGTCGTTGGCATTGCGGGCTGCTTGTGTCAAGCCGCGCACTTGCGATGTGAAACGGTTGGCGATAGCTTGGCCAGCGGCGTCGTCTTTAGCACTGTTGATGCGCAGACCGGAAGACAGGCGCTCAATAGCCTGACCCAAGGCACCTTGCGATTTGGTCAGATTGCCCTGGGCAACCAGCGACAGGTAGTTGGTATTAATAACAGACATGGTAACTCCCAATATTGAGTAGAGCGGCGAAACGGTTTCGCCTTTTGCCCAGGAAAGCGTTGGTGTTTTGCTAGGCCCCAGGGGGCTGACTGCGCTTTCGACACACTGCGTTCTTCCTGTACAGACTTATTAACGGAAGGGGTAAAAAACTCTTTAGGGCTTGGTTGGGAAATTTTTTGGTTTTTTGTTTTTATGCCTGGGACGTTGGAGCTTCATACGGGCTTATTTGGGTAGGGCAAGGTGCTGTTTGAACGATGCTTTTTCAGCAAAATGCCGTGCTTTTTCTGTCCAGTGGGTACAGAGTGTGAGGGGCCTTGTAGACGGAGAAGATCAGCAAGGGACGGCTGAATGCAGTGGTATATTGTGACAAAAAATTGGGGCCAGTTAATTAACGGCCCCTTTTTCCCAAAGCTTAATCTGGCGGATTCAAACCGCGAAGCCGCCCTTGCGTTTACACAGCAATAGGCTTGCCATCCGCACGCTGTATCACCACGGTCGAAGAACGCGGACGTACCGTATTCATGCTGACGACCGTGGCGTCATGCGTGTCGTAGGCCGGCCAGTTCGAGGGGTGCTGAATGTTCAGGAACAGGCTGGTGTGGTCCGGCGTCATGGAAAAGCCCGTAATTTCGGCTTCGTTCGGGCCTACAAAGAAGCGACGCAGATCGGACTGGTTGCTGGCGTTGATGGCCGGGCCGGTGCCCGAGCTGTCCGCCAAGGCACCCGGAATCACGGCCAGCATCTGGTCGTTGGTGGCACGAGCAACATTGTTCTTGCGTCCGCCGTCGATGCCGTTGTCGGTCTGAATCCACAGAATGCCACGGCTGTCGAAGCCCAGGCCGTCGGGGCTGGCCAACTGGTTCAGGTCGGTCAGGCCGGAGCGGTTGGTGTCTGCGTCCGCACCCGAGTCCGAGCCGAATACGAAGATATCCCACTTGAACTTGTTTGAACCGGGTTCGTCGTGCCAGCGGATGATGTGACCGTTGACGTTGTTCAGGCGCGGGTTCGCGGGGTTGGTGCCAGTGGACGCGTTGCGGCTGGTGTTATTGGTCAGCGTCAGGTAGATGTCGCCATTGCTGGGGTGGGTAGCCGTCCACTCGGGGCGATCCATCGGGGTGGCACCGACAAAGTCAGCGGCGCCACGGGTATTGATCAGGATTTCTTCCAAGGTTTTGAACTTGTCAGCCAAGGTGCCGCCATCCTTGCCTTTGGTAGAGCCCGTCAGTGCCAGCCATTCGCCCGAACCGTCTTCGTTGAAGCGGGCGACATACAAGGTGCCCTTGTCCAGATACTTGGCGCCCACGGCCAGGCGATCCGTGCGCTGGGCGTCTTTCGGGTCCCAGTTCGCTTCGGACACGAAGCGGTAAACGTATTCAAAGCGCGAATCGTCGCCACTATAGAAAGCCAGGGGTTTGCCGGCTTCGGGCTTGCTGTAGGCACAGCCTTCGTGGGCGAAGCGACCCATGGAGGTGCGCTTGGTGGCAATGCTGCTGGGGTCGTAAGGGTCGATCTCGACCAGGTAACCAAAGCCGTTGACCTCGTTGCGCCAGTCTTCCGTGGCGCTGGCACCGGTTTCGGTCACGTTGAAGCGAGCAAATTCGCCCAGTACTTCCGAAGGGTCCTTGGCGGCGGTTTCCCATTTGTAGCGGCCAGTTGGGCCAGCCGATACGCCCACGCGTAATTGGGCTGCATCACGATTGCCAGTGTTTACAAAGCAGGCTGCCCAGTTCTCTTCAGCGGTGATGTAGGTGCCCCAGGGCGTGGTGCCGTTACCGCAGTTATTGTTGGTGCCGCGCACTTGCGTGCCGTTGGGCGAGAAGGGGGTCTTGACCCAGTCCGTGCCACCCACAGGGCCAGCCAGTTTCATGGCCGTGGCCGAGGTGAAGCGGCGGTTGTAGCGCGAGTTCTGAACGATGTCCCAG
This sequence comes from Alcaligenes sp. NLF5-7, assembly GCF_024266725.1. Taxonomy (NCBI): domain Bacteria; kingdom Pseudomonadati; phylum Pseudomonadota; class Betaproteobacteria; order Burkholderiales; family Alcaligenaceae; genus Alcaligenes; species Alcaligenes sp. NLF5-7. The sequence goes on along the minus strand of NZ_CP100755.1, from coordinate 149,123 downwards.
CGGCCATTGGTACGACGAATATGGATGATGGCCACGCCGTGGGCGTTGATTTCCTTGCGTACTTCTTCTGCCGGGCGCTTGCCATTGACCAGGGTCGGCCCATTGGGGTGCAGGGCTTTTTCATCAATGTATTCGTGGTTGACGGCCAGCAAGCCCTCGGTAGAGCTTCCTTCCAGAGGGAAGAAGTGCATGCCGTCATGGTGCATGCCCATGGAGTTGAGCAAGTCGTTGGAGCTGTTATTGCCGTTCTTGTCCCAGGGCAGGGCATTGTCATTGATTGGCGTACCCCATGGGGCCAGTACATGGGCGATGTAGCCGGGAGGTACGACACAGCCGTCGGTCATGGAGGTGGGCAGGGATTCAAAACCCAGTTTGACGCTTGCTGGTGGTTCCGGATCAGGGCCGGGACCGGGTTTCGGGTTCTCGCCGCCGTTATCAGTGGAATTGCCTCCTGTGCTGCTGTTATCGCAACCAGCCAGACCAAAGCTGCTCATGGTGGCCAGGGCGGCTGCCAGGCCACCGCGCATCACGGCGCGGCGAGTCATGCTTCGTTCCAGGATTTCACTAAAAGGGGTGTTCTGACTAGCGTTACGAACAGTCTTGTCGGAGATATGTTTGCTCATAGTGATAAATAGCGCCAAGGCTGAGTTGTAGGGGTAGCGCTCATGCTAGTGGTTTAAGGTGAAAGGACTATGACACTTCTCCTCGTGCGGGGGTTTTGCGCAGGACAGCAAGATTGGCTCACAATAAGAGGTTATTGCATGCGGCTATTGAACTACGCATAGACTGTGGAAATGTCTACATCATCCTCTCGCCCTGACTCGCCCGAACGCCGCCTGCGTCGCATGAAGCGCAGCGCATTGGCTTTGCTGGTGCTGACTATCTGCCTGTTCCTGCTAAGCCACGCCATGATGCGGCAGGGCGAGGCGGCGCCCATTGCCGGATTTTGGCCCTGGTTGCGTGCCTTTAGCGAGGCCGCCACCGTCGGTGCGCTGGCAGACTGGTTTGCCGTCGTGGCCTTGTTCCGCCACCCGCTGGGCCTGCCGTTTCCACATACTGCGATCATTCCCAACAAGAAAAACAGCCTGGGTGAAAGCCTGGGCGTCTTTGTACGCGACCACTTTCTGGACTCCGCCATGTTGCTGGAAAAGCTGCGCAGCCTGGACCCGGCAGCGCGTTTGGGGCAGTGGCTGTCGCAACCTGAACAAAGCGAACGTGTCAGCCGTGCCTTGCAAACCGCCATGGGCGAGGCTCTGCGCCTGCTGGACGAGCGCAGCGTTAAACAAGCACTGACCGATGGCGTACGTGGTTACTTGATGCGGGTGGACATGGCCGGTTCCAGCTCCCAGATTCTGGGCTTGTTGACGCGCAATGCCCGACACCAGCGCCTGCTGGACGAAGTCTTGCAGCAATTGGGTGGCTATTTGTCCAACGAGGCAGTCAAACAGCGTGTGGCTGATGTATTGGTGCGCTACGCTCAGCGGGAGTGGCCCAAGCTGCTGGCCATGGTCGGGGTAGTGACTTCGGTAGACGAGTTATCGGGCAAGATGGCCGACCGTCTGGCGCGGGCTCTGGTGGATGAAGTGCAAACCATTTTGAGCGAGCCCGAGCACCCCTTGCGCAAGGATTACGAGCAATGGGTACACGACTATATCCAGCGCCTGGGTCAGGACCCGGACTTGATGGAGCAGGTAGAGGCGATCAAGCAGCGCTTTTTGCACCATAAAGATGTGGGTGAGTACATTGATGGCGTCTGGACGGATGTGATGCGTGTTGTGCGCAATGATCTGGCCAAAGAGGATTCTTCTGTGGCGGCTCATCTGCGTCAGGTGGCGCAGGATTTGGGGACACGCTTGAATACGGATGCGACGCTGCGTGAAACCTTGAATGAACACATGCTGTCCGCAGCAGCGGGCCTGGCCGAGCAACTACGTGAAGGGGCCAAAGACCATATCTCGCGCACCGTGCGTCAATGGGATGACAGGCAACTGGTGCGCGAGCTGGAGCTGACCGTGGGCACGGATCTGCAATACATACGCTTTAATGGCACGGTGGTGGGCGGTTTGGTTGGCGTAGGCCTGCACGCGATTCTGTTACTTGGTTTGGTCTAAAAAGAGCCTGCCAGATCAGCGTCCTGTCAGCGCCTTGGCCGTGCCTGGAAAACAGGGCAGAGCATTTCTGACCCGAGTGGGCTGAATCCGCTGCCTTATCGAGGCAGGAGTAGGAAGGGGCGGGGCAGCGAGACGCTCAGCGCTTTGCCCCCACGGCTTTCTTATCAGGCAACTTTCAGCAAGGGAACCGGCTCCTGGGTGGCATTCGGGTCGGGGGCGTAGGTAGAACGGCCAGTCGACCCCGTATTCAGAAGCTGGATGGACAGTTTCAGCTCTTGTGCCTGACGGCTGAGCTCATGCACTGTCACTCCCAAATTACGAGCCAGATCGGCGTTGTCATTGGTATCGCTGTCCATGGTGGAGACAGCGTCGTTAATCTGCGCCAAACCGCTGGCTTGCTCATTGGAGGCCGTGGAAATTTCGCTGATCAGATGCGTCACATCGGAGACGGACTGCATGATTTCATCCATGGTAGAACCGGCCCGTTTGGCATGATGGGCGCCGGTTGCCATGCGCTTCAAGGAGTCTTCCACCAGGTTCTTGATTTCCCCGGCGGCCTGCGCACTTTTCTGCGCCAGACTGCGTACTTCACCGGCCACGACAGCAAACCCTTTGCCGGCCTCGCCCGCACGGGCGGATTCCACGGCGGCGTTCAGTGCCAGAATATTCGTCTGAAACGCCAGCCCTTCAATAATCGACACAATATCGCCAATGCGCTCGGAGCTATTGTGGATGTCCTGCATGGTGCTGACCATGTCCTGCACCACTTCGCCCCCACGCCTTGCGGTAGACAGGCTCTGGTCGGCCAGTTGATTGGCCAGCCTGGCATTGTCCGCTGTCTGCTGCACATTCATGGTCAGCTGCTCCATATTGGCAGCCGTGCGCTGCAAGGAGCCGGATTGGGCGGCGGTACGGTGGGATAACTGGCGGTTGCCGTCCTCAATTTGTGTGGACACATCCAGCGAGGCCTGTATGCCCTGATGCACATCGCGGGCAAGGCTCAGCAGGCTCTTGCGCATCATGTCCATATAGAAATACAGCTGTGCAATTTCCTGGCTACGGGTGTGTTGTGGGTTCAGGTCGATCAGCAAATTGCCCGTCGCAATTTGTTGAGCGATATGGGTGGCACTGTGCAGGGGCTGCATCATGCGCTGGGTCACAATCCAGCCATAGGCCAGAGTCGCCAGACTGAGCACCCCCAGCGAGGCCAGCCCGGCGGTCAGATAGGTGCCGGATGCGCCACTGCCCAATAGCAAACCGACGCTCAAGGTCACCAGGCTGCCCGTCAGAATCCCGAAGCGTAGCAAGCTGGCGCGCAGGCTGCGGTTCAAGGGTTGGAGCAGGGTGTTCAGGGCAGAGCGCCAGCCTCTGGCTTGCAACTGGCCTTCATGCAGACGAAAGCCGCGCAACCCTTGCTGCTGGATGGAGTGGTACAGATATTCTGCTTCCTTGATCTCTTTGGGCTGGGCGCGTACCCGTACCGAGGCATAGCCATTGACGCGGCCATTCTCTATTAAAGGAATGACGCGGGCCTTCACCCAGTAAAAGCCGCCGTCTTTGCGGCGGTTCTTGATCAGCCCCGACCAGGATCGTTGTTGCTTGAGGGTCTGCCATAAATCCTGAAAAATCACGGCCGGCATGTGGGGATGACGCACGATATTGTGGGGTGCCCCGATCAGCTCATCATGGCTGTAGCCGCTAACCTCGATAAAGACCGGATTGGCGTAGATGATGCGCCCCTTCAGGTCTGTTTTGGAGATTAAATAGGTTTTTTCGGGTACCTGTGTTTCATGAGACGTAATGGCTTGGTTTTCACGCATGATCTGGCCCTGTTAAAGACGTAGGCGGAAAAGGACAGATCATTATGTTTCATATTGACTCAATTTTGTTACCTGGTATTTGCATTAGAGTCTAAATGTGTCAATGTAATGACAAGCAGAATCCAGGGTTTCAGAGCAAGGTTGCAGTGGTCTACTTCCTTGATTTTATTATTAATTATTATTTTCAAGTATTCCGGGTATCAAAACCGATCCCGGAATTATTGTTTTGTCTAGCTGTCAGTTTTATCAGGATCAGCAGAGCCGCTGCCGATCCTGATTTTATGGTTTAGCGACGAATCGCTTCCAGGCGGGCGTTCGCTGTTTTGGCACTTTGAACCTGAAAGGGCTGCGTGTTCTGGTAGGACAGTACCTGCATGGTGGGAGCCTTGCTCAACTGAGCCAAAGCAGGAGCACTTTGGTTGGAATCGACAGAGCCGGTATTCAAGGCCTTGATGGCATCGGCCAGCTCGGAGGCTTCGGAGGCCAGGTCGCTCATGGTGTTGCCCAGATCCTGTACCAGGGCGGCATTCTGCTGGGTGACTCCATCCATCTTGGCCATAGCCTCGTTGATCTGATCCAGACCGCTGGCCTGCTCGATCGACGCGGTGGAGATCTCGCCAATAATATCCGTGACACGTTTTACCGAGTCCACGACCTCACCCATGGTGGCGCCCGCGCGGGCAGCTTGTTCGGCACCCACGGCCATACGGCTGACCGAGGCATCAATCAGGTTCTTGATCTCGCCAGCAGCTTGGGAACTCTTCTGGGCCAGACTGCGCACTTCACCAGCCACCACGGCAAAGCCACGACCAGCTTCACCGGCGCGGGCCGATTCCACTGCCGCGTTCAGTGCCAGAATATTGGTCTGGAAGGCAATGCCTTCAATGACGGTGACGATATCGCCAATGCGGCGCGAGCTGTCGTGAATGCCTTGCATGGTCTGCACCACTTCATTGACCACTTCGCCGCCACGCTGAGCAATCTGCATACTGGCATCGGCCAACTGGCTGGCCTGATTGGCGTTATCGGCGTTCTGACGCACGGTTACCGTCAGTTCTTCCATGCTGGCGGCGGTTTCCTGCAAGGACGCGGCCTGGTCTTCAGTACGCGATGCCAGATTGGTATTGTTGACTTCCAGAATGCGGGCCGCATGGATAGAGGCATCAATCCCGGTGCGTGCATCACTGGCAATTCCCACCAGACTCTTGCGCATCAAATCCAGACAGAAGTAGAGCTGGCCAATTTCCGAATTGCTTTCGCTGGAGTTGATGTCAATATCCAGCTGCAAGTTGCCGGTGGCAATTTGCTGGGCGATCAGGGAGGCCTGGTCCAGAGGGCGGATCACACGCTGGGCAATCAGCCAGCCGTAACCCATCATCACGGCACTGGCCAGGCACAAACCACCTGTCAGCCACAAACCCGAGCCTTGGGGTACGCCACCTGTCAGGGCGAAGTACAGGGCGGTGCCGGTCGTGGCCAGAGCCAGGGTGCCCATACGGAACAGGCTGGCACGCAAGGAATTGCTGAAAGGGCGGCGCAACTGACTCAAGGCCTTGCGCCAACCGGTAGGCACAGCACGGCCTTCATGCAAGCGTACACCTTTGGCGCGGCCTTCATTAATGGCGGCGTACAGGCTTTCGGCCTCGTCGATTTGTTCCTGGCTGGGTTTTACGCGTACCGAAGCATAGCCAGCGACGGTGCCATTTTCGTAAATAGGCACCGCCATGGCGTACACCCAGTAAAAACCGCCGTCCTTGCGGCGATTCTTTACCACGCCCATCCAGGGGCGCTTGCTTTGCAAGGTATCCCAGAAGTCCTGGAAAGCCTCGGGGGGCATGTCGGGGTGGCGGACAAGGTTATGGGCCTTGCCGATCAGCTCCTCACGGGTGAAGCCACTGATCGCAATAAAGGCTGCATTCGCGTAGGTGATCCGACCTTTCAGGTCAGTTTTTGAAATAAGGTACTGATCGGCCCGGACACGAACCTCGTCCTGGGTAATGGGGAAATTCTTACGCATTCATCATCCTGGAGGAGAACAACAAAGGGGACGCGGGGGGCCGTCAAGCCCGCATGGGCCATGCAAAAACGGGGCATAGGCTTCTGTCTGTCCGTGATCGACCTGAATTGTCAGAAACCTTCTATTTTTGCGAATGGCGGAGCAGAACAAAGCGTGAAACTGTTGTCTGATCCGGCCTCTGACTGAGCGCTTGCTTGTCATTTATGGCAAACACATACAGTTCAAACGCTTAACGGCAGGCAGGCGAATTTCTTTAGGCTTAGATGTTCATGGGTCATAATTTGATCATCTGCAAATAAGGTACCCACTGTAATTTCGGATAGCGTCCCTGCCGCCCGCCGGAGCAGGGCGGGCCTCGCTTATAATCCGCCAGATGCGCGCTGGCGCGATTCAGAAGGAGAATATGTGATCGATACGCAGGAACCTGTAGTCAGTGCTGAGCTGGTGGCTGTTTTAGTGGCTGTCACCGATGGTGAGCCTCGTGTCTTGACCACGGATGCCGGGCAGGCCTTGCCCGCCGGACCGTTTCAGCACACGCACCGTTCTTTGCAAACGGGGCTGCGCGATTGGGTGGAAACCCAAACCCATCACCCGGTGGGGTATGTGGAGCAGCTGTATACCTTTGCAGACAGGGATCGTTTTGACGCGCAGGGCACGCGTATTGTGTCGGTCAGCTATGTCGGGCTGACGCGTGAAGTTGGCCAGCCGGATGTAGCCCAGGTGATCTGGCAGGACTGCTACCGTTACTTCCCGTGGGAAGACCGACGCGATGGTGCACCGGACATTATTCAGAAAACCATCGTGCCTGCCTTGCTGGACTGGTGCGAGCAGGACGAATCCTTGCGGGCCTTGCGCCGCCAGCGCGTCAATTACAGTTTTGGCCTGGAAGGGGCGATCTGGAACGAGGACTTTGTTTTGCAGCGTTACGAGCTGCTGTATGAAGCGGGCTTGTTGCCCGAGTCCTGTCGCCGTCGCCAGCGTGAACAGCAAGAGCTGGGCAAGCATTACGAGCTGGGTCTGGGCATGCGTCACGATCATCGCCGTATTCTGGCCACTGGCTTGGCACGTCTACGCGCCAAAATCAAATACCGTCCTGTTGTGTTTGAACTGATGCCGCCCGAGTTCACCTTGCTGCAATTGCAGCAGGCCGTGGAAGCCTTGGCAGGGCGGGGACTGCATAAGCAGAACTTTCGCCGTTTGATTGAACAGCAAGCCCTGGTGGAAGAAACCGGCGCCATGAGTGTGGGTGGTTCAGGCCGACCCGCCAAATTGTTTCGCTTTCGTGGAGACGTTTTGTTTGAACGGGCCATCTCGGGCAGTAAATTGCCGCTGGCAAAACAAGCGCGTTAAAAAGCGGGCCTATGGCTTGACAGTGCTTATGCTCAGGAATAGCATAAATGCACCGTGCCATTAGGCCTTATTTTTAGCGATTTAAATACTCATAATGAGCATAATTAACGCCTCCGAGCCGACAGCGCAAGCTGCAGAGACACGAGCTCACCGTATTCCTTCCTTGCCCGACGTCATCCTGGAACCCTTGGTGCGCGCCACCTTGCAAGAAGACTTGGGTCGCGCTGGTGATCTGACGACGGATTCTATCGTTCCCGCAGCAACGCGCACGCAAATGCGCCTGGTGGCCCGCGAGGAAGGTGTGTTGGCTGGCCTGGATCTGGCTCGTCTGGCCTTTACCTTGCTGGACCCTACGCTGCGCTTCGAGGCCCAACTGCAAGATGGCGATGTCCTGACTCCGGGGGCGCAGATTGCGGTCATTAGCGGCTCGGCCCGTTCCATGCTGACGGCAGAGCGCTGCGCCTTGAATTTCCTGGGGCATTTAAGTGGCGTGGCATCGGCAACTGCCTCCATTGCCCGCGCGATTGCGCCCTACGGCACGAAAGTCACTTGCACCCGTAAAACCATGCCCGGTCTGCGCGCTGTGCAGAAATACGCAGTTCGAGTCGGGGGCGGCAGCAACCATCGCTTTGGTCTGGATGACGCGGTACTGATTAAAGATAACCACATTGCCGTTGCCGGGGGTGTCAAAGCCGCGGTGGAAGCAGCCCGTGCCTATATTGGCCATCTGGTTTGCATTGAGGTGGAAGTCGATACCCTGGAGCAGCTGGATGAAGTGCTGGAACTGGGTGTGGACAGCATTCTTCTGGACAATATGGACACAGCAACCTTGACCGAGGCCGTGGCCCGCGTCGCAGGCCGAGCCAAAACAGAAGCCTCTGGTCGTATCACTCCGGAAACAGCCGTAGAAATAGCCCGTTGCGGTGTAGACCGAATCGCAGTGGGCTGGATTACGCACAGTGCCCGTGTGCTGGATATTGGTCTGGACGCTTGAGTAGAGAAACGTGTTGGCTGTAATGGCGGGAGTTCAGGTGGGGAAGCGGGCGGCAGCAGCCGCCTTGCTGGGAATGGTGGCGCTAGGCTTGGGTAATCCAGCGGCGCAGGCAAGGGAGGTGGCAGCCGAGCAGGCTGTGACATATCCCCTCAAGCCGATTACCGTGATCGTCACCTTTCCGCCTGGCGGCGGGACCGACTTGCTGGCCCGCAAACTGGGCCCCAGGCTGGAAAGGGCGCTGGGCCAACCCGTTATTATCGACAACCGACCTGGTGCCAGCGGCAATATTGGTGCGCGGGCGGTAGCTTATGCCCGCGCTGACGGCTACACCTTGCTGATGGCCAATAGCTCTTTCGCTATCAATCCTGGCGTATTTCGTAACCTGGGCTTCAAACCCAAAGAAGACTTTGCGCCGATTGCGAATATAGGATTTGTGCCCTCCGTGATCGTGACCGGACACGGCTCGGATATTCAGAATCTGGAACAAGTTCTGGAGCAGCAGTCCGAACCGGCCTTGGCTTATGCGTCCTGCGGAAATGGCACTCCTCAGCATCTGGCCGGAGAGATGCTCTATGACTTGCGAGGCACGGCCTTGCTGCATATCCCGTATCGCGGCTGCGGCCCCGCTTTGAACGATGTGGTCGCGGGCCAGGTGCCTTTAGGCATTGTGACCTTGTCCAGCGCGGCTACCTTGATCGAGTCCGGACACTTGCGCGCCCTGGCCGTCACCTCTGCCCAACGCAGCCCCGTTCTGCCTAAAGTGCCAACCGTGGCTGAAGTCAGTCATAGTGATTTCGAGCTGGACCAATGGCACGGCCTGTTGGCCCCGTCTCACACGCCTGAACACATTATCAATACGCTGAACCGCGTCGTGCAAAAAGCCCTGACGGACCCGGCCATGCAATCGCAGTTGCTGGCATTGGGTTATACGCCGCAAGAAGGCAATGAATCAGCACAAGCCAGTGGCTTCAAGGCCATGATCTGGAACGACATCGACCGATTTGGGGCCTTGGCCTACAAGATTGGTTTGCAGGTGGATTAGGGCGGGTAGGGCCCTGCTTTGCGGACTGGTTGACTCCTGGAACGCCAGCGACGGGTTTTCCTCTGATAATGTTCCGGCACCCGAATGCATCAGATCATGCGGCAATATGCCCAGTTTCTATATGAATCTTATTGGTCCCTCAGACAGTTTGAGGCCCAGGCAGCGGTTTGGGCTTACCTGGGCCAATATCTATAGAGAGGCGAGGGGCCGATAGCTGAGCTTGTGTCTGTCTAACAGTCAGTCGATTGTGAACTGACAGACAAGCCCAGCTTCTATTTAGAAGAAGCTGTCTTCACTGGGCGCCTCAGGAACAGGCTGGGTCGCAAACCAGTGTTTTTCCAGTAGCAGGGTATGCGTCAAACCATCCTTGCTGCAGTTGGAATCGATCTCGATCTGGCCGCGCTGGCTGCCGCCCGCATTGAAATTATCGGCCTCTACTTCGGCAGCGGCGATATAAGCCTGCAGGTTCAGATCAGGCTGACCACGATCCAGAACAAACTGACGAATCGCTTCAGTGCCTAACTCGTTAAGGGTGTAGGTGTAGTTCATGGTGTGCTCCTGATAGAGGGCCTTGAGAATATGCGGCCATAGATCCAAATCCTAGCACAGGGTAAAAGGAGCCGTGTGCATCGAGGCACTGTACTGCGCGATGTAAGCCCTCCATCTAGCTAACCATGTGACACGAGCAGACAGATGGCGTTGCAACGGAAGGCGTACTGTCGAGTACTCGAACGCCTCGATACCAGTGTGGCTGAGCCCAGAGTTTTGCCGTGCAGTTGCCAGGGGATCACCAGCTAGATCCCCCGCAGCCTTTGTGACTTAACTGACCATGCCTGGAGTGGCGAGAATCAGATCCCTCATTGCTTGGTGGTAACGGACATAGCCCGTACAGCGGCAGATATGGTTTTGTAAACCTTCCGATACTTTGGCTTCAACTTGTTCACGTGAAACGGGCTGCTTTTGCAGGGACTCGTACAGCACAATTCCCGCATTTACAAAGCCGGGGGTGCAGTAACCACACTGAAAGGCAAAGTGCTCCAAAAAGGCTTGTTGTACAGGGTGCAGTTGCGTGACCTTGTCCTGTGCATCCCGCTGGGCATGGGCCTCGATCGTGCGTATTTTTTTGCCCTCAAAGTAACTGGCTGGTGTGATGCACGTTTGTATCTCTTCGCTACGTCCGTCCGGGTGATCCACGATGACAACACAAGCATGGCAAATCCCCATTCCGCAGCCTAAATGCGTGCCGGTCAGCCCTGCATGCTCATGCAGAAAGTCGATCATGGGCAGATCTGGGCTGACGTCCATTGTTTGCAAGTCCACCCGATTAATGTTGAGGTGTAAGGTCTTAGTGGGGCTGCTCATGCCAAGCGCTCCTTGATTTTTTCTGCGGTCACAGGCAGTTCACGAAAGAACTGTCCTGTAGCGTGGTTAACACCGCTGACAGCGGCAGCAATGATGGGGATCATCACCACTTCGGCAATTCCCTTGGGAGAGTCCGTCTCGGAAATCTGGTCCAGTAGTTCGAAACTGGTGTTCCAGACGGCCACATCCTTGGCGCGAGGTAGGCGATAGCGGTGAAAATTCCAGGAGCCATCGCCGGGGCCACCTTCGTGCAGCGGTAGATCCTCGAACCAGGCCTGACCCAATCCCATGGCTAACCCCCCCTCGGCCTGACTCATGACTAGTTGGGGCACGATGGGCTTGCCGCAGTCGATCCACGTATGTGCTGACAATAAGGTCTGTTCACCACTTTTGCTGTCGATCTCCACTTCCGTTAACACGCCAACGGCGGAGTAATACAGGTAACCGCCTCGACGACGTGACACAGGCGGGTAGCTGATATTGCGACGCTCCAGTCGCTGATAGCCATTACGCGCCTTGGCCTGTTCGGTCTTGGTGCCTGCTCCATGGCGCAGTGCCAGCCCATCCAGCGGTAGTCGCAGGTTTTGGCCAGCTACCTCAAAGTCGGCCTCGGCCCACTGGTAGCGGTTAAACGCATGCAGCACAACACCGGTAACCAATTCCAGCTCGTGGGCGCGCTTGGCCAGTTGTGGCAGCGTGAGGGGTTCCAGACCTCCGGTGCTGAGCAGGCCATCGTCGGTCCAGCTGGCGTCTTCAGGGCGTACGGTCAAGGGGGCGATTTGACCACCACCGTAACCTTCCCCCCAGATGGACAGGGCGGCTGGCCATAGTCCATACAGAAACAGCAAGCGAGCCGCTTCCGAGGTGCCGTGAGAACCAAAGTAGGAGGAGCTGCTGGCGTAGGAGCCGGAGGATAGAACCGGTGTCCAGCGTGGATTGGTTTGATGTTTGTCTTGATCAGGCTGTTTTAAGGTGTAGGGGTTGTGAGTAGCCTGCATATCCAGCTCGGGCCAGTCAAGATGTGAAGCCTTTACCGTGTGGGCAGCGCGGCCAACCCACTTGGCACAGATCACTGCTTGGGACGTTGCCGAGCCCGTACCAATTTCTACCGTAGAGGTGCGAAGGTGGACTTGCCCTTGCTCATCAATTTCGATACCAGAATGGTCTCCTTGCGCGCCGGTGCCATAGTTTTTCATAACGCAGGCAAAGCCCACGCCATACAGCTTGCCTGGGTTACTGGCTTCAAACTCTTTCTTTTTCTTGTCCCGCCCGGTCCACAATGGATGTTGATGTGCTTTTTCTAAAATCTCCCTGGCACGCAGGGAGCCCGCCGGAATCCCTCCTTCCATATTTTTCTGACCGCTGCGCATGACGTTCTTGAGGCGTAATTCGATGGGGTCCATGTTCAGGCGAGCGGCTGCTTCGTCCAACATCAGTTCCATGGCAGTCATGGTCTGTCCCTTGCCATAACCACGCATGGAGCCGGCCTCCACCGCGCGCGAGGCCAGTGCAATTCCCCAGGAGTCGCTCTTGGGCAGATAGTAAATACCCTGTGCGCTTTGTGCACCGCCTGTGGTGACCGCCCAGCTGCACGTAGCCCTGCCTCCACCGTCCGTTATGCTAAAGCTCTGGTACTGCATGATCTTGCCGCTCTTTCTGTCGATAGCAATGCGGTTGTTCATGCGGTTGGAGTGTCGTTTTTGACCAGCTTGAAACTGCTCAAAGCGGTCATTGGCTAGCCGTACGGGCATATTGTCTGCAAACAGGGCAGCAACAACTCCGTAGTGGTTGAAAGCGCTGTGCTCCTTGACCCCGTAACCTGTGGCCGTACAGGGGTGGACAATGATGTTCTCCAAACCAAATTGGGATGCGGCCACTATGCCCGCAGCTTCTGCACCATCCGCCCCCGGGGTTTGGGAGCCGACCACCATTTGCAGCTCTTTGTTTTTGTTGTCATACCAGCAATTGATGCACTCCGGTTCTAAAGGGGCGCCGTCGATCGATTGGGAGTAGTACTCACCATCGAACACGAGCCAGTCATCAGGCGCTTGGTCGAAACGTTCTTGCATCGCTTCGCTCAAGGCGATGGCCTTCGCTGTATTGGTGTTTCCCTTGCTGGACGGCCATACAGGTGAGTTTCCCTGAATTTTTTCCGGAAACACGACTCCGTCCTTCATGCTGGAGAATATATCGTCGGCCCCTGGAGTATCGCCCTCTACACGGATATAGCGTGCCCCACCATAGGCATCTATTTCCCTGAAGCCTGTCTTGTCTCCATACTTCAGCACGGCGGATCTCTTGCTGGCATTTTTAGCGCGGCGGTAGCGATCAAAGTCTTTGTAGATCAAGATGGCGACCGGGTGCCCTAAAAAGCGTGCCGTCTTACCGGTGGCCAGTAGCATCTCGTCGTTGTAGTAGTCAGGCAGTTCCAGTTGTGCCTTGGCGAGGTCCTGGGCCTGGATCAATATATCGGGTTGTAGGTCGGCACCTAGCGCTTCCAGGTCCAGGCCGATGTAACGATGATCAGCTTGAGCGGCGCGCAGGATAAAGGCGTGAGCCTGATGCTCTGGCCAACCGGGCATATCTTTGGCGCGAATGTCACGTACAAAAAATTTGCTGCCGGTGACTTGTCGCGTACCGTCAATCTTGAAGGGTACTTGTCGCTCTACGCTATTCCAGGGCGTAGGTCGGGAGTCTTGTTCTCCCAGAAGTGTGGCCTGTGCTGCCTTGGGTATAAAAGGCGCCATATAAATGGATACGCCGGATACGACACTAAACTTCAGGAACTGTCGCCGATTAAAAGGCGCTGTGCTCATGCAGGACCTCCGGATAATAAAAGATACGTCGCGATATTGAGAGCAACATTCCGCCTTCAGATGCGTAGTCGTACAGCATCGTTGAGCGTGGCTGATGATGGGGACGTGTCAGAACCCGAAGTTGGGCTTTTGGCCAAATTTCATATGTGTGTCTCCGAATCTTCGTATCAGGTAGGACCTCGCCTCGCCTTTTTTGTAGATGGCGTAGCGGGACCTGATTATTTTTAGTTAGCTGGCTAGCTTCATAGGCATGAAGCATTTCTGATAGTGGCGGAGAATATCTGAAAATAGCGTGATAATGGTTATATTGTTTATGTTATGTTGATTTTTATTGTTGTAAATCAGTTGCTTATGGAAGCCCTTGTTGTTGCTGGTGTTTCTACTTAGGCAGGTTTAAATGGTTCTTGGGTGTGGTTTTAACGTCCTGACTCTACGGTCCTGGTGTGTCGGCTGTCTCCATTTGGACTAAAAAGCCAGCCCAATGGGCTGGCTCGATGCACTGATAAGAAGAAAATCTAGAAGCTGCCAAAAATCGTACCCAACGTAATCACGGTGATCAGCGCAAAGATAGGAGCAGCCATTGTCACCATGGCGATATTGCCATAGGACTGACGGTGGTTCAGCTTGCAGATCGACAGCAAGGTAATGATCGCGCCGCAATGGGGCAGGGTATCCAGACCGCCCGCTGCCATCACTGCCACACGGTGCAGCAGTTCAGGGCTGATGCCAGCTTGCTGAGCCATCGCCAAATAATCCGAACCCAACGTCTGCAAGGCAATACTCAAACCTCCTGAAGACGAGCCTGTAATCCCGGCCAATGTCGTCATGGCGACTGCTTCCGAGATCAGTGGATTGCCAGGAGCCACGTTCAATACAAAGTCCCGAATAATCGCAAAGCCTGCCAGGCTGGCAATTACCGCGCCGTAACCAACTTCAGAGGCGGTATTGAACAACGGCAGCATGAAACCAAATACGCCTTTATTGATGCTCTCGCGCAGACTCTTCCAGTGACCCAAGCGGCTGATGATCAGCACCAGGTTCGCGGTAATCAAGGCAATAATCAGCGCCCACAGACCCGTAATCTTGGCAGGATCAACCTGAGGGAAGCGCTCGGCCATGAACTCGAAGTTCGTGCCGGGGAAAATCCCATAAGTGAACAAGGCATTGACGCCAATCACCAGAATCAGCGGCAAGATAGCCAGGAAGATAGGCATGGGTTTCTGACCATGCGTACTGTGATCGTCGCTGGCATCAAAATGATCCTGACCGTGGTCGCCATAGCCTTCGCCATTCGCAATAGCTTTGCGCGCACGCGACTGCAGCCACCACAAGCCACCCAAAGCCATGATCAAACCACCAATAATCCCCAGCCCCGGTGCAGCAAACACGTTAGTGCCGTAGTAAGGAATAGGAATCGCGTTCTGAATGGCAGGTGTGCCAGGCAGAGCCGTCATGGTGAAGGTAAAGGAGCCCAAAGCAATCGACGCGGGAATCAGACGCTTGGGGATGCCTGCGGCGCGAAACAGATCCTTGGCGATCGGATAGATGGCAAAGGCCACCACGAACAAGGACACACCACCATAAGTCAGTACGCCGCACACCATCACAATGGTGGCAATAGCATGACGATGTCCCAGCTTGCGTGTAATCCACTGAGCAATCGCCTGAGCCGCACCGGAGTCCGCCATCAACTGACCAAACAAGGCACCTAACAAGAAGATGGGCAAGAACTGAAGCACATAGCCGCTAAGCGCGCTCATGAAGGTGGATGTGTAGATGGGCAACAAAAACCCGGAGTCCCCCGAGAGCAGCACAGCCAGGGCGGCCATCAAGGGAGCCAGCAACAGAACCGTCACCCCCCGATAAGCGAAGAACATCAGCAGCAAAAGCGAGACAACAATAGCAAGCGTACTGGCCATAAACAAAGTTCCTGTGGAAGGTCCGGATCACGGACGTCAGTCAATTAACAAGGACGGGTCAAACGCCAAGCAGGCAGTGTAGCAATAGGGAATGACAAACAGGCTTGATAGGGCGCAAGGGGGAGGAGTAGCAGGAAAAGGCCGGGCCGTTTACTTTTTGTATCATTTGGATGGGTGGCAGGAGCAGGCGTTGAAGAAGGGAAGCTCAATGAATACAAGGGCTTAGCGTTTTCATAGGAGAGAATTATCAAAAAGATGAAAAAAGATCGAGATAAGTGCTTGCTAAAAGACGAAACCTTGCTATAATTTCTTCTTCGGCGCATTAGCTCAGCAGGTTAGAGCGACGGAATCATAATCCGCAGGTCCCCTGTTCGAATCAGGGATGCGCCACCAGAATTATCCTTGTTTGTCAAGGTTTTAAGGCCGCCTTCTTAGGCGGCTTTTTTCTTGCCTGCCGTTTGCTGTGACCTAAACGTGACGTGATTGGCGTACTGTGCCAGATGGCCTGCGTCCAGGTGGGCATACTTCTTCACCATGTCCAAAGTCTCCCAGCCACCCAGCTCTTTCAATACGAAGAGTGGGGTGCCATTCTGAACATGCCAGCTCGCCCAGGTGTGACGCAGATCGTGAAAGCGGAAGTCCCGTAGCCCAACCTCCTTCATTGCCGCAGTAAATGCTCTGCGGTCGATCTGCTCAATTTGCGACCCTGCCCATATTCGAGAGAACACCAGGCTTGCATGGGTTCCTATTCTGCGCTTAACCGCCTCCACGGCATGCTCGTTCAATGGGACTGCTCGTGCACGGCCCGACCTGGCCAAGTCATTCGTGACCCAGGCCAGACTCCTACCCAGATCCACCTTGTCCCAGGTTAGTGAGAATATTTCGGCAGCGCGGCAGTCCGTTGCCAACGCAAACTCGCAGGAGTCTCGCACCCAATTCAAACGGATAGCGTTCAGGAATTGATCGGCCTTTGCCTGGGTAAGCCAGTGAACGCGTACGGTTGCTTCTCTTGCTATCTGTAGCTTGGGTTTGCGGTCGATCCACCCAGCATCTGCCGCAAGAGACAAGATGCGTGTCATGCTTGCGAGATAGCGGTTCTGAGTCGCAGGGGTTAGTTTTGTTGCTGGCCCGCTTTCATATGTTATGTGCGTCGGCAGGCCATTCATTATGTCGTCAGTTGTTAAAGAGCAGATGGAGCGGCCGCGCACAGTCTGAATGGATTGTGGGCGTAGTCAGCACGGTGGTGGCTTCGATCTTGGACGGTGTCGCTGTGATCTAGCAGTACGAGCTGCATCACTGGGCAAACAACTCAGTTGATCTGGTGGTCATGCTCGTCTGGGGCTTGCTGGCCCTTTTTTTTCGTCCGCAGAAAGTGGAGCAGGCCACACCAGAACCAGAGAAGGCTTCGCCGATGCCGGGCCGGGCGTCGTTCAGGGTCCGCGCATCAGCCAAGCCGACGCCGACCAGCGCCTGCAGCGCCAGAGCGGCAAGGTGCTGCTGGGCCTGCTGGGGGGCCTGAACCTTGCCGCTCTGGCGCTGCTGCTGATCGGGCGGCGTCAGGGTAAGGCCCAGGCAGAGCAGAAACAAATAAAGGCAGACATGGCTGCCGTGGTGGGGGTATCAAGAGATGCAACTGAAACGATTGAGCGCCTGGATGACGATGCTGTGCGCGACCGTGCTCGCAAGCGGATGGGTGGCAGCGAAGGGCGGTAGCTACTGCGCCGCCGCCCAGCGGCCTTTCCAGTGGCGCTCTGATGCTGAGATTGACGCCACGCCGATAAGAGTGTTGCGCTATGTGGAAACAGAGGCTGTAACTTGGGGGCGGCTGTGTTTTTGATCAGAGGAATGTCGATCAGTTGGCCTTCACTGTCAAGCCGGTGGCGTCAACCTTGCTCACGCCTTTGATGCTTTCCGCATCTGAAATTGCCTTCTGCAGTTGCTTGTCATCTGAAACTGCACCAGTGAGCTTAGTGACTCCATTTTTGGTTTCGACTGAAATGGTGTTGCCCTGCAGTTCTTTCTGGGCGGCTAGGCGGGCCTTTACCTGCTTTGTGATTTCTGCGTCAGATGTGTTTTGTTGAGTATCGGCCCCGCGGTTGTGTACCTCTTTAGCGTTTGCTTCTCCTGGGGTTTTCTCCTCAGCTGCTCCTTTCCCGGCTGTTGCAGAAAGGTCAGGGTGGGAGGGCCTGTCTTCTGCCATGGCACCGGCGCTTAGCCCAAGGCTGAGTGCTGAGGCTGCCAATAGCTTAGAGATAGTTGTTGTGTTAGTCATTCTTTCACCTAATTTGGGCGAATTGGTTTCGTGGGTCTTTAAAAGGATGTTTCCGGTGGTAGGCTCATCTCTCTTAATTAAAGCGAACCGCACCTTTGCTTGTGCTGGCCGTCGACAGTATTGAAGGTTGAGGAGCTTGCCGATTGTCGTGAGTCAGAAAGGTGTTCAATGTACCTGACCATAACTTGAACCCTAAGCAGGCTTGCCATTTGTCCTGCTGATAAATCCAGTGCATGTGGCAGACTGTGCATTGGTAAAGACGCTGAATGCCAAACTGTCCAGAATCCTCTTTTGGGTTAAAGCCGTTATGTTGGGGTGGCCGCGATGTGCGGGGTTTGGAAAGTGGCAATGTCTGACACATGATGTACATGGTGCCGTGGTCTAGCTTTCCGATATATTGCTCCTTTGGTAAAGGTTGATACAGGTAACAGCTAAGCTCTAACTAGCTCGGGAAATACAAATCAATTCTCATTGCTTTTATTTCTTTCAGACTTTACGCTCAGACGGGTTTTTAAAATGCGCAAAAAGTTACGGATGTAAAGCAATGTGTGGAAAGAGTGCTTATATGGCTGTAGGGTAATTTGTGTTTATCAGCTTACGCGTGGGTGACATCTGGCAGGGGAAGAACATCTACTCGCGCAGCTGGGATTACTAAGCGGACGCGACAGTCTGGGACTGCTCGGACCGCGGTGGCTTGTTCAGCCTCACGCGGCTTTATTTTGCGTACTGGCTACCAGATGAAGATAAACAAGCTATTTATCGGTTTATCGCCTATCCTGTACTTATGTCCTAACATTTGTTGGGGCTGCCATTGACCAATGGAGGTCATAATGGACAAGAGAGGCAAACCGGCTAAGAAGCCAAGTACACGCAAGTCTGAGCTCACTCCGCCGCAAGTGGGTTGGCCAGCTCAGGCTCCTAATGCGGGGATCAAGCGCGCCAGTGCTGCCCATGATCACAAACCCACAGGAAGAGGGGCTGTACGGGGAAGATAAACCTCGAGACTTGAATCGCTATCCCATCCCGCTATAGAAAGGGCCTGCAATGACACATCATCGCAGGCCTTTTTGTTTTCAACTCTACACAGTGTACTAGCGTTGGAAATCCTGCTGCATACCCGGCCATAGCTTAAAGCCTAGGTAAGCGCCACAACGGTCGCGCTCATACAGCCACAATGTTTTGCAGTTGGAGCATTGGTATAAAGATTTTTGAGCTTCACCAGAGCCTTGCAAGCATGGGCCGGCAACAGCCATAAATTCGTGCTTGAGGCTGATCGACCAGGATAAGGGTAACAGCTGGCACAGAGCACAGATTATGTGAACTTTGATAGGGCACCTTGTTCTCCTGAAGGGGCTCCATGCATTAACCAGGGTGATGAAAAGTTTTTATTGTTGTTGGAGTCGTCAGGGGGAGGGGCTGTCGCCGTAATGTTTGGCGGTCCCGTATTGCAGACTCGTTGGGGCGAGTCTGCGAAAGCTACTTATTTGCCTCTCGGCTGGTCCTGCGTAGCTTTGCCGTCTTTATTGCCATCCTTCTTGTCATCAGGATGCATGGCCGCTTTTCGATCAGGAGACGGTGATGGGTTTTGGGAAGGGGCTTGGGCTTTGTTCTGCGAGCTGCTTGTTTGTGCCATGAGAGACTCCAATAGGTGAATCCCAGCAGCAAATCAGGCGTGTTGAGGGCACTGCTTTGTGCTGGGATGCACTAACAGTTAGTTAAAAATGGATTGATCGTTTTGCGCTGGAGGAGGGGGGCGAGGTTTCTTGTCGCCGATGGGCTCATCGTTTGCAGGCAATGTCTGATCGTCTTCGTGGATCCGTTCGATTTCGACGGGGCGTTTGTCGCGGGGGTCCGGGATAGTGGGTTCGGCGGCCGAGAGAAGGGGGAAGCGAAGCAAGTTAACTTTTCTTCCAATGGACCGGAGATAGTGTGTCATAGGCACTCCTGCCATGACTGGCGGGATATTTCTCAGAGAGTCTGAGCGACAGCGCCAGTAGCGCCTTCAGGGTGTCAACGAGAAGGTCTAAGTTCATACTAGGCTGATCCTGGAAATACTCACCATGCTAATTTGTAAATCATTGTATTTTAAGGGGAATTCAGCCTGTGCGCTTTGCTTTAAATCTGCTTGCAAGGCTGAGGAGGTCTATACTGACAATTCGTTTAACCGCCGATTAGGGAGGGCGTCATGAATACAGAAGTCTCATCAGGCGGCGGGCAATGGGATGACGATGGCGGATCTCAATTGAAAGCCTTGGCAGTGGCACGAGCCGTGGATCAGCTAGATGAAGATGATCAGTTGATACTTGGTTTTTTAGGGGCGTCCTTATTGAGCTTATGGGATGATTTACCCGCCAGCGAGCAACAGAGGCTGTTGAATAGCCAGGCCATTAAAAGTGCATTTGATAAAGCAGAAATCAAAACTCGAATTCAGCGGCTGGAAGAACATTTCAAGTGGTTAAAGTAGTCGCTCGCCTGCTTAGGGGCGCTGTAGTCTGCCTTGCCTATTGTCAAGTGTGGGCAAAAAAAAAGCCCGCTCTAGGGCGGGCCTCTTTATCTGTGCTGTGACCGGAACGTGTCGTGAATAGCCAAAAAATGCCATAAAATGGCCAAAATCGGACTGTTGTGTTGTGTGTGATTGTCGCTGCAGTTTATTGTTTTTCAGATGAAGAAGCCACCACTCAGTGGGTGGCTTTTTTCTGTTACGGCAGATCAATTGGAAGTGCGCTTGTCCGTCAACCCCTGATAGCGCCCTATCGTGCATGAAGCGGCTCTGCCGTTAATTTCACCCCAGCAGCCCTCGCTAATTTCAGCACAGTGTCATATCGTGGCTTGGCACCGGGAGCGCCAGGGCCTTGTACAGGCTTTCTCGGCCTACACCGGCGTCTTTTGCCATCTTTGTCATGCCTCTGGCTTTAACCATATCCGCAAGCGCAGAAAGGAACAAGGCTGGATCGTCCTCTTCCAAAGCAGCAGAGAGGTACTCGGCGATAGATTCCTCACTATCAAGATATTCAGCGGCGTCGAAAGGGGCTGTTTTGATGGTGGTCATGATTGATCCTCCTGAATTTCTTTCCACATGGCGATTGCAGTTTTTATGTCTTGTTTTTGAGAGGACTTGTCGCCCCCGCTAAGTAGCAGATAGACCACACGGCCCTCACGAGCACAGTAGAGACGATAGCCCGGGCCGAAGTGGATGCGCATCTCAGACACGCCATCACTAATTGGCTTTACGTCTCCAAAATTACCCAGGCTGGCTTGTTTAATGCGAACCACGGTCTTCGCTCTGGCCTTGAGGTCTTTTAAGCCTCATAGCCAGGAGCTGAAGCTTTCGGTGCGATTGATCGTGTTCATGGGGTTGGCTGTATCTGTTCGGATACTCTCATGCAATGCAAAGTGCGTAGTTAGGGTGTTCACCCACCTCATAAATTCGCGCACTAACAATAAGCGAAATCGGTCTTTTGCCAACCGTCTCCCTTTGTCTATCCTGATTCCTCGACCCAACGGCTTATCCAGCCGCAAAAATAATCGAGGAATGCTCCATGTCGTTGACGCGAACTCTGCAGCATCTGGGCCTGGCCTTGGCGGCCAGCGTCGTAACTTTGGCAGCCCAGGCCACCAGCCTGACGGTTGCTTATCAGACCATTCCCAATCCGTCGAACGTGCCTCAGGCAGACGGGATTTATGAAAAAGAAACCGGCGCAAAAATCGACTGGCGCAAGTTTGATGGTGGGGCAGAGGTCATCAACGCCGTCGCTTCGGGTGATGTGCAGATTGCCTATTTAGGCTCCAGCCCTTTGGCCGCCGCAGTCAGTCGTAAATTACCTATAGAAACCTTTTTGGTCGCAGCTGAGTTGGGCACCAGCGAAGAGCTGGTGGTGCGTAACGGTTCTGGCATTCAGGCTCCGCAGGACCTCATTGGCAAGACGATTGCCACGCCCTTTGTGTCCACCAGCCATTACAGTCTGCTGGCTGCGCTCAAGTATTGGAAGATCGACCCCAAGCAGGTCAATATCATCAATCTGACGCCGGCCAATATTGTGGCAGCCTGGGCTCGTGGTGATATTGATGGTGCTTATACGTGGGACCCGGCCTTGAGCAAGGCCAAGGAAAGCGGCAAGGTGCTGATCAGTTCAGGGGAACTGGCCAAGCTGGGTGCTCCGACTTTTGATGTGTGGTTAGTGCGCAAGGATTTTGCGGAAAAACATCCGGATATTGTGTCGGCTTTTGCGCGTGTCACCTTGGCTGCGTACGAGGGCTATACGCATGATCCTGCTGCCTGGGTAGCCAATGCAGATCACATCAACAAGCTGTCCCGCTTGACTGGTGCGACGCCTCAAGAAATTCCCAATGTTCTGGCTGGCAGCGGCTTTTTATCTGCGGCTGATCAAATCAAAACTTTAGGTCAGCCCACTGCCAAGGCCTTGGCCGATACCTCTGCCTTCCTGAAAGAGCAGGGCCGTATCGACGAGGTCTTGCCTGATTACGCCGCTTATACCACCAGCAAATATGTCGAGGCGGCTGCCTCGCTGGCCAGGTAATTCTGATGGCGCAGTTAACACTGAATCACGTCAGCGCACGTTATCCCGGTGCCGATCATCTGGCTCTGCGAGATGTGTCGCTGCAATTGGGGCCGGGGCAGCTGGTAGTGGTGCTGGGGCCTTCGGGCAGCGGCAAGACTACCTTACTGAATCTGATTGCAGGCTTCACCTTGCCTAGCGCTGGAACGATTACCTTGGATGGCGAACCTGTGCGCGGCCCTGGAGCTGATCGCGGTGTGGTGTTCCAGGACGACGCCTTGCTGCCTTGGCAGACGGTTCTGGAGAACGTGGCTTTTGGTTTGACGCTGCTGGGGGAGTCCAAGGAGCAGCGGCAGGCTGTGGCTCGTCATCAATTGGCTTTGGTAGGGCTGGAGGGCTTGGAGCAGCGCCGTATCTGGCAATTGTCTGGTGGTCAGAAGCAGCGGGTGGGTATTGCTCGTGCTCTGGCAGCGGACCCGCGTGTGCTCTTGCTGGATGAGCCGTTTGGGGCGCTGGATGCCTTCACCCGCGAGCAGGCCCAGACGCTGCTGTTAAATGTTTGGCAGCGTAGCGCCAAGCCTGTTTTTCTGATTACTCACGATATTGAAGAAGCTGTCTTTCTAGCTACCGATCTGATCATTTTGGGTGGTACGCCTGGGCATGTGGTGGAGCGTTTGGTGCTGGATTTTGGGCGGCGTTACACCGATGGGCAGCCGGTACGTCCGGTGAAGTCTTCGCCGGAGTTCATTGCGGCGCGAGAGCGCGTGCTGGAGCATGTTTTCTCGGCGCATCCTGTTGCCGCTTCGGCCTGAACTTAGGAGATTGTTTATGAAATCCTCTGTCGCTGGCGAGGTTCTGCAAGCAGGCGATATCGCAGGTTTGTCGGGCGCTTCGTCTTTAAGTGTGTGCAGCGATTCCAAGCCTAATCAATCAGCGTCCACTAAACCTCGGCAAACGTCTATTGCCGTGATCAGTTTGCTCACTTTAAGTGGGGTGTTGTTCTTGTGGTGGGCCCTTACCGAGTGGGGCTATGTGGACCCGCTGTTCCTGCCTTCACCCCAGGCTGTGCTGAGCCGTGTTTCTCGTTTGTTCTCGGTGGGCTATATGGACGCCACAGTGCAGCAGCATTTGGTGGCCAGTTTGTGGCGGATCAGCTTGGCATTGATTGCGGCTGTTCTGTTGGCGATTCCTACGGGTATCGCGATTGGCCGTAATCGTATTGTCCAGGGCATTCTGGATCCTTTGATTGAGTTCTATCGCCCGATTCCGCCGCTGGCGTATTTGCCTTTGATCGTGATCTGGTTTGGGATTGGCGAGCTGTCCAAAGTGCTGCTGATTTATCTGGCGATTTTTGCGCCGATCACGATTGCGACGGCTGGCGGGGTGCGTAATGTGGATCCGGTGAAACTGCGTGCGGCTCAATCTCTGGGGGCGACGCGTGCTCAGTTGCTGCGTTACATCATTATCCCCAGTGCCTTGCCTGATATTTTGACGGGCTTGCGCATCGGTTTGGGAGTGGGGTGGTCAACCCTTGTGGCTTCGGAGCTGGTTGCTGCCACGCGTGGTTTGGGATTCATGGTTCAGTCAGCAGGGCAGTTTCTGGCAACTGATGTGGTGATGGCGGGGATTCTGCTTATTGCCTTGGTGGCGTTTGTGCTTGAAATCGGTTTGCGTCGATTGCAGGCCAAGCTTGTTCCGTGGCACGGGCAAGCGCGTTAGCAGCTGGGATGTGATTGTTCGCCTGGAGTTTTTGGTGCAGAGGTTCAGAGTTGATGTTGTGCGGTGTGAGTAGGTCGGCTCTCGTTCGAGCCGACCTGGACTTCCAGGCACCGTAGCATTGGGTCAAGACATGATTATTGCTTTGCTGGTTTATTCCTCAGCTGCTGGATTGAATTCATGGATCCCATAAGGCCTTTATTTAGTGTGCGAACAGTAGCCTTAGTGTGAGCACAGCCAGTCAGCTCAGCTCTTGGCAGTTCACACCGACCGAGTCAGTCCACCATCCACTTTGATGTTCTGTCCCGTAATGTAGCCAGCCCCATCCGACAACAAAAACGCAATTGTCGCGGCAATTTCCTCGGCTTTTCCATAACGTCCCATAGGCACGCTTTCTCGCCGATCTTCGGTCGCCGGCAGGCTATCAATCCAGCCAGGCAGCACGTTGTTCATGCGTACATTCTTGTCTGCATAGCTGTCCGCAAAAATCTTGGTGAAGCTGGCTAGCCCGGCGCGGAATACCGCCGAAGTGGGGAACATCTCCGCAGGCTCAAACGCCCAGGCTGTAGAAATATTCACAATAGCCCCACCACCTTGCGCGGCCATGATGGGCGCTACCAGTCGTGCTGGACGCACGGCATTCAGAAAGTAGACATCCATGCCCTTATGCCAGTCTTCGTCGCTGATCTCCAGAACCGGGCCGCGTGGACCGTGTCCAGCGGAGCTGACCAGGGCGTCGATACGCCCCCAGCGCTGCATGGCCAGGTCAACCAGGCGCTGTAGATCTTCGTTAGATTGATTCGAGCCAGTCAGGCCCACCCCGCCCAGTTCTTTAGCCAGTGCCTCGCCCTTGCCGGAGGAGGACAGGATGGCGACGCGATAACCATCTTGAGCCAGCCTGCGGGCCGCAGCGGCGCCCATGCCCGAGCCGCCTGCGCTAATAAGTGCTACTTTTTCTACAGTCATGAGAGCCTCCATATGTTGAGATTGATATTATTATTTCAGTCTGGAATGGAAAAATCATGCGATAAATAAACCCTCCAGGATGTAGAAAAACTACTGTCAAAAAAATGATGAAATCTCGCCGTTCATTGCCTCCGCTCAATGCCTTGCGTGCTTTTGAAGTGTCTGGCCGTCGTTTGAGTTTTCGTGCCGCTGCTGATGAGCTGGGCGTGACTCAAGGTGCGGTCGCCCAGCAAGTTCGGGCCTTGGAAGAGCATCTGGGGCTTGCGCTGTTTCAGCGTCATCCACGTGGTTTGCAGCTGACTTTAGCGGGCGCGGCCTATTTGGCCGAGGTGACTCGTGCTTTTGACACTTTGGCTGATGCAACAGGGCGTTTGTTGGTACGCCCCGATACAGTCACGATCAGCGTCACGCCCACGGTGGCGGCCAAATTGCTGATTCCCCGCCTGGGGGATTTGCAAGCGGCCTTGCCCGATGTGGAGCTGCGTACCGTGGCAACCGAGGCCTTGTCGGATTTTGAGCGCGATCAGGTTGATATTGCCGTGCGCCTGACTCGTCCACCGTTTGCTCCGGATCTGGAGGCCCGGCTATTGTTTCGTCAGGATCTGTTGGCCGTGGCCAGCCCTCGTTTGGTAGGGAGCATGACGCTTCCATTGTCGATTGAGCAACTGCGTGCTTTACCTTTATTGCATGATGCTCACGATCATTGGGCTACGTTTTTGAAAGGCAGTGGCAGATTGCCGGGCCCGGTGTTCAACCAGACAACGCTGGCATTGGATGCAGCCATGGCGGGTCAAGGTGTGGCTTTGGCGTGCAGGGCTTTTGTGGCAACAGAGCTGGCCGCTGGGCGTCTGGTGCAGGTGGCGGAAGCAGGGGCTTTAGGGCCGGATTTCTATCTGGTACGCAAGCGATCAGCGCCGGTCAGACAGTCGGTGGAGGCAGTATGGGATTGGTGCTTGAAGAGATTGTTAATTCTGTAGCCTGATGCGCAGTTTATTTGCCCTTTTTAAGGGGGCTGACGTTGCTATGAATGAGGTACGGCTTGGCCGCAAGCTCATTGCCATGGTTGATGTGAATCTTGCGTTTTTGGTCTTCCTGATGCAAAGGGCTAAACTGGCCGCACTTCTGGTGCAGCAGCACCCAGCTTTTTACAGGAAAAAAATATGAGCACACCGCTTCCCTGTCCTCAGTGCACCTTGGAAAATACCTACCATGACACCGAGCAATGGGTATGTGCCGATTGTGGCTATGAATGGCAAGACGCGGACCCGGCTGCCGAAACAGATACCGATGACGATGAGCTGATCGTCAAGGACAGCAACGGTAACTTGCTGGCTGCGGGCGACGATGTGATTCTGATCCGCGACTTGAAGGTTAAAGGCTCCAGCACCTTGAAGAAAGGTGCCAAGGCCAAAGGCATACGTCTGGTTCGTGGTGACCACGAAGTCGATTGCAAGATTGATGGGATCAGCTACTTGTTGAAGGCCATGTATTTGAAGAAAGCCTAAGTACTCAAACTTAGGTTTTTTCAGGCGCAGCGTATAGACACGCTGCGCTTTTTTTATGCGTACAGACAGGGGAATACATCCAGGCGACAGCAACTATCAGCCAATGTATTGAAGGCAGGTAGTCGCAAACAAGGTGCAGGACTTGTATATAATAATGAGAATGATTGCTAATTAGATATTAACCTGATTGTCTCTATGTCCAAGCTGACGGCGGCGTTCCTGACCCACTACCCGGATTTGATCCGCTATCTGCGCAGGCGTACTCATTGCTCTGAACTGGCGCAAGATTGCGCTCATGATACCTGGCTGCGTTTGCTGGAGAAGGGCAAGCAGGTCGCGGTGGACAACCACCGGGCCTATGTGTTCAGAGTGGCTGCCAATATCGCGGCGGACTGGTATCGGCGTAAAACACGTGAGCAGGCTGCTTTCGATGGCTACGCCTTGAGTGTTGCCCATCACCATGCCCCGGATACGTACGAGGAAGTGCTGGCCAAGGAAACCTTGCAACGTCTGGAGCAGGCCTTGATGGCCCAGTCCCAGCGCAGTGTGCGGATTTTCATGATGCATCGCTGTGAAGAGATGAGCTACGCGCAGATCGCCCAGAAGTTGTCAGTGTCCGAGAGCACGATTGAGAAACACATGATGCGCATTTTGTTGGTGGCGCACCAAGTCTTTAATTCCGCAGTATGAACGCGCAGTCAGATTCGGCCTGGAGCCGAGTAGATGAAGACGCCGCCCGCTGGGTGGTGCGTAAAGAAGGCACCAAGCTGGAGCCGGACGCCCTGGCTCAGTTCGACGCCTGGTATGAAGCCGATCCGTTGCATGCTCAAACCTACGATGCCTTGGCAGCCAGTTGGCGGAGGCTGGATCAGGTTTCGGTGTTGCCTATCGCCCGTAAAAAGAGAAAGTCACGCGTCAAAACCCTGGCCAGTGCCTGTGTCTTGATGGGCGTCTCTTTTTACGCCTGGCAGATGTTTGAGCTGCAAGGCTCGATCCGCAGCGGGGTGGAGATCACTCAGTTGAGTTTGCCTGATGGCTCGGTGGCGATTCTGGACGCACAGACTCGTGTGCGTCTGAATTTTGAAAATGGCCAACGACAAGTCAGCGTGGAGTCGGGGCGTGCCTTCTTCCAGGTGGTGCCTGCTTCGCCCCAGACAGGTCCGTTCATCGTGCAGGCCGGTCCGGCACAAGCGACGGCTTTGGGAACGCGCTACGAGGTCAGCCTTAACGATCAGATCAGCGCCGTGGCGGTATACGAACATACCGTGCAGGTGCAGTGCCAGTCTTGCGAGAGCTCGCAGCCAGTGATCTTGCAGCCGGGAGACAGTGCCACGGTAGCGGGCGGGCAACTGCGGGCGCAGTTGGCTCAGCCTGCAACGTCCACATATGCGGAAGCGGCGCCCGCCTGGGTGAACGGCTTGCTGAGCTTTGATGATGTCAGCTTGCGGGACGTAGCCCGCCAGTTGGGCGAATACACCCATCGAGTGATCTGGATTGGCAGCGAGCAGGCGGGCTCAATGCGAGTGTCCGGTGTGGTGCAAGCGGCTCGCCCAGCCGCTGCCCTGAACTTGCTGACCTCGGGCCAAGGCTTGCAAATCAAGGAGTTACCAGGACTTATAGTTATTTACTAATGATAATTATTAACAATTAAAAAATACGATGGCAATCAGGGGTGAGGGGAGAGGGGTAGCACAGCGTCCTGAGGGTAGTTGTTTACATAGGATGCTCAATCATGAAGTGCGCTTTGCAGGACACGCCGTCTCTTTTTGCCTTGCGCAGGCAAGCTCGCCCCGGCGTGACAACCAAGTCCCTTTCTTCTTCCCAAGGCTCGCGCTTCAAGCAGGGGCAAATGGCTTTCTTGATGGCCAGTGTTTTGCTCGTGATGCAGCCCATGCCGGCACACGCTGCCGGGCCTATTGTGCTGGATATGGCCTCTCAGCCTTTGGCGGATGCACTTTTGCAAATTGGCCGTCTGGCCCAGGTGGAAATTGCGTTTTCACCGGGACAGGTTCGGGAAAAGCGAGCCGTGGCCTTGCAGGGCGAACTGACGGTTGAGCAGGCCTTGGATACCTTACTGGCCCCTTGGGGACTGGCGGCCAGAGCCCAGGGCGATCAGCGCTATACGATTGTGACGGCTACTGTTGCCAAAGGTTTGTCCGTGCTGGAGCCCGTCCGCGTACAAGGCCAGCGTGTTGGTGAACGCAACTATACCCGCGAGGAACTGGATCAACGTGCTGCAGGTAACCGCGACCTGTCCAGTCTTCTGGCCGATAACCCGGCCGTGCGTCAGAACGAGGCCGCGAAAACCAGTGCCAACCGTGGCTCTCTGGCGCTGGAGGATATCAGCTTCTACGGGGCCAGTCCGTTCCAGAATCAGTTCCAGATTGATGGCATCAGCTCCACCAATCAGATTGATCCTGCCAGCCGCAATTTGAATTTGCAGGTGGGCAATGTGCCTGCCTACTCCCAGGCCTACAACCTGGACACGAATATGCTGGAAAGCGTGACGGTGCTCGATAGCAGCATTCCCGTGGAATACGGCCGCTTCACTGGGGGCGTGGTCGATGCCAAGGTGCGTGATCCCAAGGGCAATAACAGCTTCCGTGCGGACTTCAGCTACAACTCCTCCGGGCTGACCTCGCAGACCGTGCCAGAAGAGCAGAAGAAAAAGTTCGGGGCAGGTGAACCCGGTTTCACCCCTGCCTGGACCAAGCGTTTTTCGTCCGCCATGCTGGATGTGGGCATTACGGGCAATACTGCGGCCTTGATCAATGTGTCCCGGCGTGAGTCCAGCATTGATCGCACCATGCGTGTCTTGCACGAGAAGGAATTCACCGATGTGAATACCAACTCCAAAGACCGTGTCGATAATGTGTTCGCCAAAGTCCATACCCGTTGGAGCGCCAGCACGGACTCCGCCTTGACCTTCAAGTACGCGGATCGACGCGAGGATCTGGTCGATTCCGGCATGATGGCCAATCGTGTTCAGTGGCAGAATCAACAAAAAGCCTATGGTCTGGGTTTCGACCTGAATCATGACTTTGGTTGGGGGCAAGGGCGGGTTCAGCTGGGTTATGACCAGATGAACAGCTACCGTAATTCCGACGGCACGGAATATATGGTCAATATGGTGTTTCTGCCCAATGGCCGCCCCGACTACACCTATATCAGCGGTGGTTTCGGGCAGGAGTCCACCGAGCAACGCAATCTGACCATGAAGACCCGACTGGAGTTCAAGCCGTTTCAGACCGGGGCCATTGAACATACGCCCTACGTGGGCTTTGAGCTGGCCCATACCAAGGGAGAATTTGTCCGAGATCGGGATGCCTACGGGGGGCAGAAACGCCATTACAGCGATGGGCAGCCCAGCAAGGTGCAGGTCTTGAACTATTACCGCGCTGGAGAGGTGGGCGTCAGCTATACCAATGCGTCCGTTTATGTATCGGATCGCATGTCCTGGCAGCGTCTGGCCCTGACAACGGGCTTGCGCATGGATAAGGACAACTACTTTAGCAACATCAATCTGGCCCCCCGTACCTTGCTGGAATGGGATGTGCTGGGAACGGGTGAAACCCGTCTGTCGGGTGGCTGGTCGCGCTATTACGGAATGGATATTCTTGGAATTGCCATGCGCGAGCGCAAGAGCCAGTTGCACACCTTGCTCGTGACGGGCGGCAATCCGGTAGACCGTCCTTCGCATACGGCCTACAAGCTGGATGGCCTGAAAACCCCGTATGACGACGAGTGGGCCTTGCGTTTGCAGCAACAGCTGACGAACAAAGTGGCCGCCGAACTGGCCTATGTGCGCCGCTATGGCCGTCAACAAGTCTCTATCGAAGGGCTGGCGAAGACAGGCTACACCTACACCAATAATGGCAAGTCCAAAACCGATGCCGTTACCTTGAGTTTGATGAATACGGCCCCTTGGACCTTGGGCGAGAGCTTGTGGACGGGGCGTGTGGATGTGACCTATCAGCACAGCAAGCGTAATAACAAGTTGGCCGACGGTTATGACGGTGAAGCCGAGGCACAGGAGGAGAACATCTATTACAACGGCGACCTGATACGCCGTGGTGATCGTCCAGTGGGGGACTACAACCTGCCTTGGCGAGTCAGCGCTGGCGTAACCGGCATGTGGGCGCGGTATGGCTTGCAGATGAACAACCGGATTAATTGGAACAGCGCCCGCATGGATGTGCACTATGTGGGTCTGAATAGGGGCGATGGGCTGGAGAAGTATGAATCCGGTCGGGTCGGTTCTTATTGGACCTGGGATATGCGTCTGGATTGGGAACCGGCCATGCTTAAAGGTCTGGGCCTGGGGCTGGATGTGCTGAACGTGCTGGACAAGCAAGCACCCGTGGTGGTTTCGACACCAACCTCGGTGCTGAACCCGAACCTATATCGCACAGGACGAGAGCTGTGGCTGCGCGCTTCCTATCGGTATTAAAAGGGGGACAAGCTGGCGCAAGTTTGCTGATGGCGGCACTGGCAACCGTGCTGTCAGGGGCAGCTTGCGCTGCGGGGGGAGTGGAGACAGGAGCGGACCAGAAGCTTGGCTCAGGTTTAGCTTCTGCTCCTGTGGTCACTACGGGGCTTTCCGCGTCGGAGACAACAGAGCAATCCTGTGGAGCTAAGGACATGCTTGAGGCCAGGTGTCTACGCGCCCTCTATAAAAATGTCCCCGCTCAATGGCCTGCGCCCACTATTGATCCGGGGCAGCCCTGGCAAGAGTGGGGGCCCGTGCCTGGGCCTGGCTCCAGCGCCCAGCCCGAGGCGGCAGAGGATGCCAAGAACAGGCAGATCGTCTCCTTGGGGGCACGCCTGTTTTTTGACAAGCAGTTGTCCCGTAAAAAGCAGATCTCCTGTGCCTCCTGTCATCAGCCCGACAAGTCCTTTACCGATGGCAAGGCATCAGCCGTAGGGGAGGATGGCTTGATGGGAAAACGCCGTACTCCACCCTTGTTTGCTGCGCCTTTTGCTAAAGATCTGTTCTGGGATGGCCGTGCTCGAACCTTGCAGGAGCAAGTTGTCGGCCCCATAGAAAACCCGGTAGAAATGAACCATGCCTTGAGTGACTTGATCCCACGTTTGCAGGACTCAGAAGACTATAGACAGGCATTTCAACAGGCCTATGGCGCATCCTCATCTAATCCCATCGACGCCGACCGATTGGCCCGTGCCTTGGCCGCCTATGTCGTTACCATTCGCCCGGCAGCAACGCGCTTTGATGATTTTATCGCCGGGGATACGGCTGCCTTGAATGATCAGGAACTGATCGGCCTGCACTTGTTTCGTACCAAGGCACGCTGCATGAATTGCCATAACGGCCCCATGCTGACAGACAACGGTTTTCACAATATCGGTCTGTCTTTTTATGGGCGTCGCTTGCAGGATCTGGGACGATTTGAATGGACCCGAGACCCTGCG
Source organism: Alcaligenes sp. NLF5-7 (assembly GCF_024266725.1). Lineage (NCBI taxonomy): Bacteria > Pseudomonadati > Pseudomonadota > Betaproteobacteria > Burkholderiales > Alcaligenaceae > Alcaligenes > Alcaligenes sp. NLF5-7. Next base: position 117,286 of record NZ_CP100755.1, on the reverse strand, counting down.
GATCTGGGGCTGTTCCGAACACCCAGCCTGCGCAATGTTGCCAAGGCAGGTCCCTGGATGCATAACGGTTTGTTCCCCAGCCTGGATGGCCTGTTGCGTATGTATGACGTGGCAATGGGGCCGGACCCCAAAGAAACCGGGCTTTTGGTGCCGCGTAAATCGGAACGGATACAGGTCTTGAACTTGAGCGATGAGGAACTTCAGGCTTTGCTGGCCTTTCTGCAGGTCCTGTAGCGATCAAAGCGATTCAGACTTGATTGTGGGGCGCATAAAAAAGCGATAGTGGCGGACCACTATCGCTTTTAAGCTCATTGGAGGAGGGCGTTTTATTTCAGGCAGGCTTTGATTTTCTCCAGATCCGGGCCATCAATCGGACGTCCCAGATTGAAGGGCATGGAGGTTTCGCGCCAGTCCTTGTAGTCGTGCAGATACTCCATCTGGCTGGCATATACCTTGGCCGCATCAGGATTGCTGCAAGCCATGGAAATCATCACCTCGTTGGTGACTTGCTGAATGGTCTTCAGGCTTTCATCATCCATGCGGTGTATTTCCACGCCAGCTTTCTGGAAGGTGCGCAGACCTTCTGTCGCTTTTTTCTCTGTAAAAGCAATGGACCACATCATGGTGGCGTCGGCGGCAATTTGCAGTTTCTCCTTGGCCGAATCACTGAGTGCATCCCAGGCGGTTTTATTGATCATGACGCCAAACACGGAAGCGGACTGATGCCAACCCGGCGTGGTCCAGTGCTTGGTGACCTGATGCAGCCCGGCAGAAACGTCCACGTTCGGCGTGGAGAACTCGGCTCCCTCGATCACGCCGCGTTCAAGCGATTGATACAGTTCCTGGCCAGCCATGGAAACCTGCGTGCCACCAATCTTTTCCAGCACCTTGCCTTGTTCGAGGCCAGAGAGGCGCAGACGCTTGCCCTTGATTTCTTCCAGATTGCGAATCGGCACATTGGTATGGAAGCCGGATTCGTTATTGGTGATGGCGTAGGGGAGGTACACCATGCCGTACTTGCCGTAGATTTCGTTATAAAGCTCGGCGCCACCCCATTCCTTGATCCAGTTGGCGTAGTCAACCGCGTTGAACAGGCTGGAGTGTGTTCCTAAAGGGGAGAAAGCGGGGTTGCGGCCTGCCCAGTAGCCCGGCCAGTCGGCTCCGGCTTGTATGGTGCCGGACTCCACCGCGCTGAAGACCTCGCCGGTTGGAACCAGTGCGCCGCCTTCAAAGAACTCGATTTTCAGTTCGTCGCCGACCAGCTTGTTAGCCAGCTCTACCCATTTCTTGTCCAGCTCCACCAGCTCGATCGAAGCGGGCCAGGTACTGGTCATGGTCCACTTTTGTGCCGCCTGGCTCAGGCTGGTCATGCCCAGCAGGGCAAAACCCGTCAAGGCGAAGAGTGCCTTCTTTGTCAGTTTCATGGTGTCTCCTTGTTTTATTTAGGTTCCGTACAGGACGGTGGGTAGCCAAGTGGCCAGGCCAGGGAAAATGGCCAGCAAGATGCACATCAAAATAATCAGGGCAATGAATGGAATGACGCCGGTAATGATCTCCATGGTTTTGACGGATTTGGGCGTAATGGCCCGCAAGTAAAACAGTGCATAACCAAAGGGAGGGGTCAGGAAAGAGGTCTGCAACACAACGGCGACCAGAATCACAAACCATAGCAGGCTGATGCCCATCTCTTGCACAATGGGCAACAGAATCGGGAAGGAAAGCAGGACAATACCGGTCCAGTCCAGAAAGCAGCCCAGCGCAAAAATAATCAGCAGCATCACCACGATAAGTAGCCAGGGCTCCATATCCAGGCCACGCATCAGATCCTGTGCGGCACCCAGACCGCCGGTGATATTAAAGACGCCGGTAAAGGCGGTTGCACCCACCACGATAAATAAGATCATGGAGGAAGTACGGCCCGTTTCGTAAAGCGCATTCAGGAAAATGGACCATTTGAATTTGCCCCGGAAAATAACGATCAGCAGGGACAGCAACACCCCAATGGCCGAGGCTTCCGTGGCCGTTGCAATACCGGCCAGCATGGAGCCCAGAATGCCCAGAATCAAAAAGATAGGAGGCACGGCTTCCACCAGCAGCATGCGGATCAGGGCGGGCTTGGAGATCTTTTCATCAGGCTCCACCGAGGGGGCACGTTCCGGGTGACGCCAGGCTACGAACACCACCCAGACGGCATACAGCAGGCCCAGCAGGACACCCGGTATCAATGCACCAGCGAACAGCTCACCGATGGACAGGGGAGAGTAGCTGGCCATCAAGATCAACATGATGGACGGTGGAATCAGAATGCCCAGACAGCCGGAGGCCGCAATAACACCGGTGGTCAGCTTGGGGCAGTAGCCGTATCGCAACATGGGGCGCAAGGCCATCATGCCGGTGACGGTAATGGAGGCGCCAATAATGCCGGTGGTCGCTGCCAGAAGGATGGAGATGAACACTACGGCCAGTGCCAGCCCGCCACGAACGCGGGACATGAGCAGGCGCAAGGCTTCGAACATCTTGTCAGTCACTTCCGAGTCGGACAGGAAGCGCGCCATCAGGATGAATAAAGGAATGGCGATCAGGGTGTAGTTGTCCAGGACATCGCCGTAAATGCGGTTGACGACAATGCCCAGAACCATGGGCTTGCCAGCCACCATTGCGCCGATGACGGCGGTACTACCCAGAACAAAGGCCAAGGGATGGCCCATGAATAGCCCAAGCAGGAGCAGGCCACCCATGACAAGTGCAATCAGTTCAGGCGTCATGGTGAGCGGCTTCCTTCTGGGTCAACAAACGAATAACTTCAGCAATGCCCTGGAGCAGCAAAAGCACGGCGGCCAGGACCATGGACATCTTCAAGGGATAGACGGGCAACTGTACTGCGCCGTACGTGGTTTCGCCTTGCGCCAGCGAGCGCATGGCGAAGTCGTAGCTGCGTGTCAGAAATACCCAGGCAAAAGGGAAGAAGAAAATCAGATAACCCGCAATCTCGGTCCATTTGCGAACGGTGGGGGAAAAGCGGTTGATCAGCAAATCCACCCGGACATGGGCCTGATGTTTAAGTGCGTAGGCGCCCAGCATCAGAAAGTAGAACCCATATAGCTGCTTGGTGACGTCAAAAGTCCAGCGAGTGGGCTGATTCATCACATAGCGCATGAACACTTCGTAAATAATAATGGCGGAGAAAATGATGGCAATAAAGGAAATGAGCTTTCCTATCCATTCATTGATTGAGTCGATTAGACGCAAAACCATGCTTGTCCCTTTTGTACGTTTTTATTGGCCACACACCGGGTTTAGTCTATGAGTAAGCTCCAAAGCGCCACAACTTGGGTTTACCCTTACGTAAACTTGAGTTTAATAATTAAGGGTAATAAGGCGTAAATAAGGGTGATTTTCTTGGGAAATCGTGCTGGGCCTGAAGGTGAAAGCCAGATTTTCGGGGCGACAATGAGCATGAAAAAAGCCACCCGTTCGGGTGGCTTTTTGCTGCCGGGCTCCAGCCTCGTTCCAGATCTGCTGTCCAGGGACAGCAAGGTGGAGTGTTGCCAGTGTGTGCCAGCCAAGTTGTGTAGAACGTGGCCAGACCCGACTGCATCAGCACGGCTCCGGGTAGAGCCGTGCCGTGTACTTCAACAACTTAGCGCATGTTTTGCGCGGCCAGACCCAGGGCCAGATCTTGCTTCATGCGTTTCTTGTAGAAAGGCAGGCAGATGAACAAGGCCAGGAACCAGAATGGCGTAGCCATCAGGCCGATCAGGGTTTCTTCTTCCTGGCTGAACAGGTACAGCGCAAAGGCAAAGAACGCCAGGGTCAGGTAGCACATGGGAATCGCAAAGGGCATTTTGTAGCTCGATGCGGCATGGGCCTCAGGACGAATGCGACGGTACTTCAGGTAGGTGATCAGAATCACGGCCCAGACAAAGATAAAGCAGATGCTGGCCACGGTGGTCACAATGGTGAACACACGCATTACGTCGCCTTCTGCGTAAAGCAGGAACAGGCTGGACAGCAAAAGGGCGCAAGAATAGATCAGACCATTACGGGGAGTGCCGTTACGCGACAACTGGCTGAATGCCTCTGGAGCCAGCTTGTTCTTGGACAGACCGTACAGCATGCGGCCGGTCGAGAACATGCCACTATTGGCCGACGACAGGGCCGAGGTCAGCACCACAAAGTTGATGATGGCTGCTGCTGCACCCACGCCAATCAGCAAGAACATGTTTACAAACGGGCTCTTGTTGGGCGCCACAATATCCCAGGGGGTGACGGTCATGATGGCGGTCAGGGCCAGCACGTAGAACACAATCACGCGAACGGGAATCTTGTTGATGGCTTTGGGCAGGTTCTTGGCAGGGTCAGCCGTTTCAGCCGAGGCCGTACCCACCAGCTCGATCCCCACGAAGGCAAAGATGGCGATCTGGAAGGCCGCAAAGAAACCATGCAGGCCATTGGGGAACATGCCGCCGCGATCCCACAAGTGGGTCAGGCTGGCTTTTTCGCCGGTTGGGCCGACAAAGCCGGTAAACAGCAGGTAAGCACCCACACCAATCAGGGCCACAATAGCGATGATCTTGACCAGGGCGAACCAGAACTCCAGCTCCCCAAACAATTTGGCCGACAGCAGGTTGAAGATCAGCAAGAAGGCAATGCATGCCAGGCCGGGTAACCAGAGCGGAATGTCCGGCCACCAGAACTGGGTATAGCCGGTAATGGCGACAATATCCGCAATACCGATAACCACCCAGCAGAACCAATAACTCCAGCCCAGAAAGTAACCCATGGTGGGCCCGAGAATATCGGCGGAGAAATCCACAAAAGATTTGTATTCCAGGTTATGCAGGAGCAATTCCCCCATCGCCCGCATCACAAAGAATAAAAAGAACCCAATGATCATGTAGGTAAACAAGACCGAGGGTCCGGCCAGGCTAATGGTGCGGCCTGATCCCATAAATAGCCCTGTACCGATAGCGCCTCCAATTGCTATCAGTTGCAGGTGCCGGTTTTTCAACGAGCGCTGCAGTCCAGATGAATGTTGCTGAGACACACTGTTCTCCTAATTTTTTTTCGTTCAAATGCGTAATTATGACTGTGCTGCGAGAAAACAAAGGGCACAACCCGTCCTCAAGGACGGTTTTCTTGATGCCGATCTAAATAATCTGAGGAGCGCACAGCAGTCCTCCTTGTTCTGACGACATGAAATGTCAAAACAGACCTGTGTGCGATTAAAAATGGGAATAGGGATGTGGTATGCCAGGCGGCCAGAAAAGGCGCCTGACTATCTGCTCATAAATAGGCTCCGGACGAATAGGTGAACACAGGCCATATGGCCTCTGTACCCCCTCTGTCCGTTTACCTGAGAGCTTATCCATCGGTTCGCGATGGTCCCCTTCGGTGGGCACGGGTGTGCCTCTCTCCAGATGGTCAAAGGTTCAGGATTCTTTTGCCTGAGAGATTCCGGGGTCGTTGCTCCGTCGGCGCTTCATCAAAGTGAAGACTCTCACCTGAACCGTTATTGACGCCGCTATTGTATAGACAGGTAAAAAGCGATGACTACTAGCGTTAACCTGTAGGCTTTTAATGAGAATAGTTCTTGTTTGTTGAGCGGTTTTGTGGCTGCAGAGCCAGCCTCGGGGATAGTGCAGGGGCGTGATGAAAGTAGCGGCGTCGAGTCTGGCCAGATGCCCTTGAAAGGGACCGTGTTTTTTGCATGGAAGCTATGCCGGAATGCTTTGGCGTTGAAACAGAAATCGGCCGACACCAGCCTACAATATTGGCTGTCTGGCAATTTTTGTACCTCGCAATATGGTCGAATCGATTCTGCAACTTATCGAGCAACACGGTCTGTTGATCGTGTTTTTCAATGTCCTGGTGGAGCAGGCGGGGGCGCCGGTGCCGGCCTATCCGGTGCTGGTGGTAACGGGTGCCTTGCACGGGTCCGGTGGCTACAGCCTGTGGGGCTTGCTGGGTTTTGCCGTGCTGGGCGCGATGATTGCGGATTACGGCTGGTACCTAGCTGGGCGACGCTATGGTGGCAAATTGCTGGCTTTGCTGTGCAAAATTTCACTGTCGCCGGACTCCTGTATTCGGCAGACCGAATCCATTTATATGCGTTGGGGGGCACCGTCCTTGATGGTGGCCAAGTTCATACCCGGCTTTGCTTCCATTGCCAGTGTGTTGGCCGGTACGGTGGGCACACCCAGAAGAAGCTTCCTTTTTTACGACATTATCGGAGCTGCGGTTTGGGCGGGCTCTGCCGTATTTTTGGGTTCCTTGTTCAGCTCGGCGGTGGATGAACTGTTGAATGTGCTGATCAGCCTGGGTGTGGTGGGCGGAATCCTGCTGGCACTGGCTTTGGGCGTGTTCATTGCCAGAAAGTGGTGGCAGCGCCATCGCTTCATGAAATCCTTGTGCATGGAGCGTGTCAGCGTGCAGGAGTTGCAGCAGATGCTGTCCTCGGACACGCCCCCCACGATTGTGGATGTGCGGTCGACCCTGATGCAGGCGCAAGGACGTATTCCGGGGGCGATCAGCCTGGCTTTGGGTGAGGCCACGCTGAATTTGATTACCGACGGGGAAATTATTGTGTATTGCGATTGCCCCAATGAGGTGTCCGCAGCCTTGGTGTCCAAACGCTTGCTGCAAAGTGGCTATAGTCGGGTGCGCCCTTTGGAAGGCGGATTGGAAGCCTGGCGGGCCGCTGGTTTTGATATACAGCGCGACCCGGATCAGCCCGAACCGGCCTTGTAAAAGAAAACGGCAGACATCAAACCATGTCTGCCGTTTTTGCAAGATAAAGACACTCAGCATCAGCGCCCCCAACCAGGCCAGACGACTCGCGCTGATAATCAGCCAACTGCCCAGCAATTGAACTGTGATAGTCAGCACGGCGAATAAAGCCTGGGGCTCCAGTCCGAAGTGGGCCATTTCCTTTTTTGCAGCGCTGAAGTCCCAAACCTTGTTCACACCGCTCCACCAGAAAATGTAGGTCAGGAGCAGAGTAGCCAGTACAAAATACACTCGTGAACGCAGTAATTCTTGTATGACGTGGTTCATGATGCCTCCTCCTTGGGTGGGGCGTTCAGGGCTTGTGGACAGATGCTTCCAGCGTGGAGCGTGCGACGGCCAGTGTTTGCTGGCTCAAGACCAGTCCACCCATGACCAGTGCCACTCCCACCAGTTGCAGCGTGGTGGGCCAGATGCCCTTGATCAGCGCGTCCAGAATAAAAGCGGTCACAGGCACCAGCAGCATGAAGGGGGCAACAGTGACGGCGCCCAGTTGCTTGATGGCACTGAACCACAGCGCGAAGGGACCAGCCGTCAGTACAGTTGCCAGCAGGAACAGGCCCAGCCAATGCACAGGGATAAGCTGGCTTGGAATGTCCTGCGTCAGCAGCACAACCACACTCAGTTCCACACCGGCAATCAAGAGCTGCCAGCCGGTAAAGCCCAGCAAAGGGATAGGTGGCGCCCCCCATTTGTTCATCAAGACCCCGCCCATCGCAATGGACAACATGCTGCCCAAAGCGGCGGCAATGCCGATCAGATCCAGAGTGGCGTTGCTGGACAGGACAACCAGCGCCACGCCCAGTGCACCCAATAGAACGGCTCCAATCCGCGTTAGGGCGGGGTGAGCACGCAAAATGCCCCAGGCGATAAAGATGGTGGCCAGTGGTGTCAGTGCCTGGAAGATGGCGGCCACGCCACCGGGCAGACGGGTGGCAGCGATAAAGAACAGACCAAAGAACAGGCCGGTGTTCAGGGTGCCCAGCACGGCCAGGCGCCCCCACCAGGCACGGGGCGGCAGGCTGCGTACCAATGCCAGCAGGACGATGGCGCCTCCCAGCGCCCGGACAGCAGCCAGGAACAAGGGATTAGGTGGCAACCAGGTCGTGGTCAGAATGTAGGTAAAGCCCCAGAGAATAGCGGCAGTGGCCGCGGCCATTTTGGAGTTCATGTCGATGCACTCCCCATCATGAATAGTTCGATGAAGAGACTATAGGAGTGCAACGATGGCTTGAATAGACAAGAATATGGCCATCAGCGTTCCATAATTAGAACGACTGAGTGGCGGCTGGCTTTGGGTAATTTGCAGCAGGGATTCAGGGGGCGGGCGTATGCAAAATAGTGACGAACTCCTGGCCCAGAAAATCCAGCAGAGCGCGTACCGCAGGCACCAGGCCTCGGCGTGAAGGAAAGACGGCATGTACCACGCCGGAGCGGGGGTTCCAGCCGGGGGCCACATCCACCAGTCTGCCGTCCTGCATGTACGGAGCGATCAGCATGGCCGGCATCTGAACGACGCCAATTCCCTGCAAGGCTGATTGCAGCAAAGTCATGCGGTCGTCGCAGACCAGACGGGGTTGGTAGGGCACTTCCATCAGGGTGTTTTCTGCGGTTTGCAGTTGCCAGGTGGGATTGCGCTGCAGATGCTCGTCGCTCAAGGCGGGCCAGCTACCTAACTGGTCCAGCTTGGGCAGCCCACCCATGCGTTCGATCAGGGCTGGGCTGGCAACCAGATACTGTGTGCTCTCGCCCAGGACTTTCATCACCAGACCGCTGTCTTCCAAAGGAGGGAAGCGGACGCGCAAGGCCACATCAAAGCCTTCGCGAATCACGTCCACGCGGCGGTTGGTGCTTTCCACTTCCAGCTTGACCTGCGGATAGGCCGCCATATAGCGGGCCAGCAATTCATTGACGCCGTAGTCCAGCAAAGCCAGGGGGCAGCTGATGCGTACTGAGCCTTGCGGCTCGCTGCGATGGCGCTCGATGATGTCCTGAGCGGAGTCGGCCTCCACCAGCATGGCTACACAGCGCTGGTAGTACATCTGGCCAATTTCCGTGACGCTGAAATGGCGGCTGGAGCGCTGAATCAGACGCACACCCAGGGATTCTTCCAGAAAGGTGATGCGTCGGCTTAGCTTGGATTTCGGGATGCCCAAAGCCCGTCCGGCCGGTGCAAATCCTCCGTGGTCCACGACCTGTACAAAGTAGTAAAGGTCGTTCAAATCTCGCGTGGATGGGTGTTTGGTGTCGGGCATGTCATTACATGGCCGGTGGAACCGGGCAGCTCATATCGCCTTCTTCGCAGGACAGGTAGGTGTTGAAGTTCTTGATACGGGCCTGGGTCAATTCATTCCGGCATGTGGTGATCAGCATGGAGTGAATGCTGCCGCCCTCGGTGTTGATCGCTGCAAAGTCGCATTCTGCATCCCTGAAGCTGATCCAGGCCCGTTGGGCGTTGCGCAAGGCTTTGAGGGTATCGGCATCATCTTTCAGACGATGGCTGATTTCCTTGTAGAGCTTGTTCAGTTCGGCGTCCGAGTTCCTGTACTCGTTGCTAAAGCACTGGTTCATGGCATTTTGATTGCTCATGCTGTCGCAGTCGGCTGCCTGAACGGAAGAGGCGCTTGCCATCAAGCTCAGTCCTAAAGCGATCAGGCCGGTATTCAATGCTTTTTTCATGAGGTTCTCCGGGTTTGCGGGCGTTGATAAGCGTATGAGTCTGGGTTGAGTCGCCAGGTGCAGCGCGTACTGCCTCTTTGCTTGGGGCAGGGTGTAAATCCTACTACAGAAGCGCGACAAGCCTGGTGCTTTGCAGGGTGACAATTGGGGTCCATAAATAGCATTGAGCCGCATCGTCTTGAATCGGGCACATAGCCCGTCCAAGCCGATGCGGCTCAATGATTCTGTCAGCAGGAGTCAGTGCAGCTTATTCGTCGTTGCTGTGCAGAAAGCGATACACCAGAGCGCCGATCACACCACCAATCAAGGGAGCGACCCAGAACAGCCACAGCTGCTCCATGGCCCAGGTGCCCTGGAAGAAGGCCACGCCAGTAGAACGCGCAGGGTTCACGGAAGTGTTGGTGATAGGGATGCTGATCAGGTGAATCAAAGTCAGTGCCAGACCAATCGTTACGCCTGCCAGGCCAGCGTGACCACGCTTGTGGGTTGCACCCATGATGATGAACAGGAAGAAGGCGGTCAGCACAATTTCTGCGATCAGGGCTGCGTCGCGGCTGTAGTTGTCGGGCGAGTGCTCGCCAAAGCCGTTGGAGGCGAAACCTGCCACGGGATCGAAGCCGGTTTTGCCGCTGGCGATCAGGTACAGAACACCGCCGGCCAGCAGACCGCCGATAACCTGGGCAATGATGTAGGGAATGGCATCACGAGCGGGGAAGCGTCCCCCAGCGACCAGGCCCAGCGTGACAGCCGGGTTGATGTGACAACCAGAGATATTGCCGATGGCATAGCACATGGTCAGCAAAGTCAGACCAAAGGCCAGGGCTACCCCGGCAAAACCAATCCCCAGTTCAGGGTAGGCAGCGGCAAAGATCGCACTCCCGCAGCCTCCAAAGACCAGCCAGAAAGTGCCCAGCGTTTCTGCGGTGCATCGTTTTAATAAAGACATGATATTGTCCTGTTAGTCATTTAACACGGCTGGATTCTAGCGATAAGCGGGAAGCGCTAAGTGCTTGAAAGGAAAACAACTGTCAAAAATTTTCCTTTGCTTAGGGAGGTGTTTTTTTATAGTAAATGTGAGAAATATCGGTGGCGTGGCGGCTTGTGTCAGGTGTAGGATTTTGTCTGGTTTATGAAGAATTGTGTTGACGATTCTGACGCTGAATATCACTCCCAAGTCCCCCACATTCACGTGCCTCATTCCCTTGAATCCTTGATCCTGTCTCTTGAAGAGCGCCTGTTTGAGCGTGCCACTCGTCAGGATGTGGCGGCGCTTGGCGCTTTACTGGCCGACGAGTTTGTAGAGTTCGGAGCCAGAGGCGCGGCGTGGGGTAGAGCAGAAGTGCTAGGCGATCTGCCCGAACAGGATTTTGTGCAGCGCCACCTCAGCAACTTCAAGCTGACCATCCTGTCAGAGGATGTAGTCCTGGCGACTTATGTGTGTGAGGTATCAGGTGATGAAACGCCGCAGCAGTCCTTGCGCAGCTCCATCTGGAAGCAGAGTCAGGGGCGTTGGCAGATGGTGTTTCATCAAGGAACCCGCGTTGCCCAGGAATAAAAAAGGGCCGGGATTTGAATGGCCCACCAAAGCTTGAATTGTTGTTCAACACTCGGGGGGCGGTTCAATCTTGGCCCTTTCTATTCGGGTCGCGCTTACGGCTGTTGCTGGATGAATGCCGCCGTCATCGGGGATACCTGGTGGAAATCAAAAGCCTGATGGTAGATCTCTCCACTCTTGGCTTCCACGGTTAGCCATAGTTGATGTTCCAGTTCGCTATTGGGCGGAATGACGATTTCTACCGCTCGTGTCCAGCGCGTGTTGCTGAAAGCTTGACGGGGCGCAGGCATAGGCTCGGGCTTGCTCACGTGCAGATAGGCGCGGCGTATATGTGGGTCGCAGGCCTGGCAAAAGCGAATCTGAAATGCTTTGCGATGAGCGCCGGTGGGCCCGCTGATGGGGGCTTTGTTATTCGTCTCAGCCAGAGCAAACGACCAGGGGCCAATCTGGCCTTGCAGGGCATGGTGGCCAAATACAGGCTCGGGGCCTTGTTGCGCCAGATAAATCATGAAGGCGGCAGGGATGGCCAAAAGGCCGCTGGCAAAAACCAGGCTGCGTGTGGAAAACCGTGATGCTGTAGGCGCCACTCCAGCGTGAGTTGGCTCTGTACGTGTAGCCCCAGCGCTAGTTGAAGCAGCGCTTGAATTTGCCGCCGCCACTCCATTTTTCCCAGCTACAGCGTCATTTGATGTCGATGCAGTGTTGTCCGCTCCAACCGCTTTAGGCGCTGCCTTCGCAACTGGTGCAGGTTTGGCCCGCACAGGTTTCTTTTCCTGCCAAGGCCACCAGGGCAAGTAAAAGGTCAACCCGGCACCGGCCATGGTCAGCCAACCCAGCCAAGCAACGGTGCCCATGCTCCAGCCCCAGCCTTGCCAGCATAGAGCTAAAGCCACAGCCAGCAAGGGCCAGCCGAGCAGACGAAAGATCCGCCTTTCCTTCTCGCTGGGCATGCGATGCAGCAGGAATTCCCCCTGGCGATCACTGGCCAAAGCCAGGCAGATAAAGCCCACCAGGCTGATGATAAAAACGGCCAGATTCAGCCACAGACTGGTATTAATCATGGCAGCACTCCTGCAGGTATCAACAGAACGCTCAGCAAGGCGATCAAGGCCGTCGGTAGAACCATACCCACCCAAGCGCGAGTGGCACTTTTAGTGCTGAACACCCACATCACGGCGATGGCGTACCAGACAAAGCTCAACATATTCGCTGCCAGAACTGCCTGGGCTTTAGGCAGAGGCCAGAGCAAGGTCAGCAACACCGTAGCGGCGGCTGCCAGGGCGTAACCGCCGACAGTGGCCGCCACAATGCGCGAGAGCACTTGCAGGCGGTAGCGGGAAGTCAGTCCACTCATCCGTTCACTCCCGCAGTTTGCAAGCTGGCCGGGGCAGCGGCTTTTTTAGGCAGGCTGGCCATATCCCATTTGTGTTTCATTTTGATGGCGATATAGACAAAGATAGCGGCCAGGCCAAACATGGTCAGGTCAAAGCCTGCCAGGCCCCAGTTACCATGGATGACGGTGACACCCAGGTGGCGGTCGGTCGTCAGCAGGTTCAGGACAGGAATCAAGGCGTAGGTGGCGGCTGTCAGGTACAACAGTTCCAGCCAGGCGCGTTTTAATGGTCTCCAGGAGGCATACAGGAAGGACCAGCCCCAGACCAGGAACAGAGCATGAAACTCCCAGGCGGCGCGGTCGGCCATATTCACAGGCAAAAGGCGGTTGGCCCAGAAGTAGGCCGCCAGTCCCAAGGGCAAACCGGCCAGAGTTCCGGCATTCAGGATTTCTACTAAACGCAGGCCAGCGGCATCAAAACGCTCGGATGCGCTAAGCGGGGCGGCTTTGGCCTTGCGTTTTTGATGCTGGGTACGACGCTTTACCGTCCACAGCACCAGACCTGTCCCAATGACGGCGCAGCCCAGCAAGCCTGAAATAAAGTACAGCCAGCGCAACCACCATTCGGCAAACACTCCTTCGTGCAAGGCCAGCAATACGCGGTGAGTGTCTCCGGTGACATTGCTATTGTCCTCCGGCTCCATGAGGCTGCCATCAGAGGCGTTAAAGCGCAGGGTCTCGGCACGGGTCCAGTACACGCCCGTGACGCCGGTGCGACGCAGTTCTACATAGGCTTGGCTATCTGCCGGATGGGTAATCTGCACCGAGGCAATGTTGTTCTTGCCCCAGGCTTGTTCTGCGCTGTGCATCATCTCGCCCAGGGGAGCCTGCGGCATGCTCACGGGCAGGAAGTCGCGTTTTTGCTGACGAATATCCTGGAAGTAAGCCTGCCGTCCTTCTTCTGTCGCGCCGTACATGACTTCTCGTCCGGTCGGCATGTAGATGGACATGAAAAAAATCAGGCCCGTATAGGTAATCATCAGGAAAAAGGGCAGGGACATGACGCTGACGATATTGTGTGCGTCCAGCCAGGAACGCTGGCCCTTGCCGGGTCTGAAGGTGAAGAAGTCGGTAAAGATTTTCTTGTGAGTTACCACGCCCGTAATCACGGCCAGCAGCATCAGCATGGTACAGATACCCACCAGCCAGATAGCGACCGGATAGGGGAGGTAGTGCAAGGCGTAATGCATGCGGTACAGGCCGGTGCCACCAGCAGTTGCGCGGGGTTCCACTTCCGGCTGAATCTGGCCGGTGACAGGGTCCAGTTCTTCTCCCCCGCGACGGCCGCGTTGACCGGGCTGGGGCATTTCTTCCCAGGCGATGGACAGCCCTTGCGTGGCACGCGGGTTCAGGGCTTGATGCGGCAGGGTAATGGTCCAGGCTTTGGACTCTGCCGGGGCATGCGCTTGCAACTGCGCCAGGGCCTGATCCAGCATCTGGCTGGATTGCTCGGGCAGGACTTGCATGGGCAAGGGGCGCTCCGGCTCCATCCAGCGAGTGATTTCATCGTCCACATAGCCAGCCGTGCCGGTGACGAAGACGAAAAACAGGATCCAGCCCACCACCAGACCGACCCAGGTATGCAGCCATGCCATACATTGGCGAAATGACTCTTTCACGCTGACGCGCCTCCTACTACAACACCGTCTCCGGATGCTGGATTGATGATCATTAAACCGAGAAAAGCCGTGCTTGCTTGGCAACGGTGGGTGACGGATGGAGTCCGCCATTCTTGTACGCTGCGCTCATCACGCAAGCTTCGCTTTTCAGTAAGCAAGTTCTTGGTGACAGAGAGGGGAAGAGGGCATCAGGCTTGAAACAACGGCAGAATAATAGCAATCATTCTCATTTCGGTGTTAGGAATTTCCAGCTTTCAAGGCTTTATTCAGAAATTAATGCGGCGCCATAGCTGTTTTGGCGTTTTCCATAGGGAAAAACGCGGTTGAGAGGGAGGCGGGGCGATGATCGGGTGAGACTCGGGCGGGAATAAGTCTTGTCGGTTCCGGGATGAGGACTGAACGCCGGGATGAGGCAGAAGGGAATACGCCTTGCAGGCATTCCAGCCACTAGCAAATCTTATGGACTATGGAGTTGGACCAGAGAGCGTTAACTGCCGGTTGATGAGGCCAGAATCCCCATCAAAAAGGCCCCGGCTAGCAAAGTGCCGGGGCCAGCTGGATTTCTGCTTCGCCGGGAGTTTTAGAGCACTACAAACAGCAGCCAGACGACGACTGGGGCAATAACCGTGACGGCAGCACCGTACAGCAATAGCTGACGGAAGAAGGCATCACGCGACACTCCCTGGGCATTGGCCAGTACCAGTGCGCCATTGGTGGAAAAGGGGCTGACGTCCACAATGGTGGAGGACACGGCCATAGCCGCAATAAAGCCCACCGGCCCCACGCCGCCATCGCCTTGCAGAAAGGGCACCGCCAGCGGAATCAGCGAACCCAGCACGGCGGTGGAGGAGGCAAACGCCGACACGACCGCGCCCACAAAAAGCAGCAGCAAGGCCGCCATCAAGGGAGAGGTCAGCTGGGCAACACTATGGCCGACAAAATCAATCGTGCCCATGGATTCCATCACGCCCACATAGGTGCTGACACCCACAATCAGCATGATTTCAGGCCAGGACACTTGGCCCAGCGCGCGTTTTTGCAGATTGGGGGCCATCAAGGTCAGTACCAGGCCGATGGTGATCGAGGTAAAGCCAATATCCTGTTTGAAAAACAAAGTCAGCACGGCCAGGATGAACAGGCCGACCAAGGTAAGAACGCGATACCAGTGGGGGGCCTCGCTGGCACCATTACCGGCTTCGACCAGGGCATCGGGGCTTTTCCGGGCGGTCTTGCGCTCTTCACCAAAGGCTTCGGCTTCAGCGTCGCCAAACACTTGCGGACCACCCGAGCCATGGGCCACGCGGGCAACGTTTACGTCTGCCGAACTTAAGTCCACTTTCTGGCGCATCAGCTTCAAACCACCCATCCACACGAACAGCAAAATGGACACGGCCAGGTTGATGCTCAGGCTGGCCATCATGGTGGCCATTTCATTCAAGGGCAAACCGGCGGCGCTGACCACACGGTTGGTGATGCCACCGTAAATACTGATGGGGGAGAAGCCGCCCCCTTGGGCGCCATGAATCACCAGCAAACCCATCAAGAGCGGGTTGATGCCGTACTGGCGGGCAAAGCCCAGCGCAATCGGGGCAATGATGGCAACGGCGGCCGGGCTGACGGCACCTACAGCGGTCAATGCGGCCGTGATCAGAAACATGATCCAGGGAATGGCGGCGATGCGGCCACGCACGGCTCGCACGGCCATGCTGACCAGCCAGTTGATCGTGCCATTGTTCTGAGCCAGCGCGAACAAATAGGTAATACCGGCCAGTGTTAGAAACAGGTCAGCCGGAAAGCCGCCCATGATTTCCTTGGCGCCCATGCCCGCCACCAGCGTACCCACCAGAAAAGCGCCTACAAAAGCAATCAGCCCCATATTGATGGGTAGGGCGGTCGCCAGTACGAACATGCCTCCTAAAACGGCAATGGATAGCCAATGCATATGTCTCGTCTCCTTGTAATTGAACCTTTTGCAGGTTTCTGGAAACGACCATATCAGTGGCGGTATAGGGCTATCAATAAAGCTTATGGGTGAATGATTACGCTAAACGTAATGATTAATCAGGGGCGCGATGGTTGAATGTTCAATCAGCATTTGTCTGGTGCAGCAGAGAGAACAGGGGGGGCGTATTTGATGAGCGGTTCGCTGCAGAGTAGTGGCTTGACGCGTGTGGGCGCTACCTTTGGGTTGCTGAGCCAAGTCCGGCTTTGCCCGCCCATGCGCGTGATTACTGCCGGTCCAGTTCAGCCAGTAGTTCGCTGCTGTGGATCGTGCGCCCGAAGTGTTGTTTCCACAATTTGATACCCAGCTCGCCGGAGCGATCCAGGGACGAGCCAACCGTCAGATCCGTAATCAGGGTGGGGTGCAGCCCGGCATCAAACAAGGCAAATCCGGCAGCCAGCACGCAGGTATCGGTTTGAATGCCGCAGACCAGAATGCGATCAGCCTGACATTGCTGCAAATATTCCATTGCAGCGGGGCTGGGGGCGTAGCCGTGCTTGATGAAGATTTGTTTGGCATCGACCAGACAGCGATCGCTGCGCGGCGGACACCAGCCTAGCTGACTGGAAAAAGGGGTTTGAGACTCGTCGTGCAGTTCAATCAAGGCCGCGCAAGGCAGGCGGGTGCTCAGGGCGTTAATGCCGTCGATCAGCCAGGGGGGCGGTGAAAAGCAGCTTTGCACATCGACAACAAGCAGGATCTGTCGCATTGCAGTGGGCTCGGTAAGAGTGCTTCAGCGAATGTCAGGCGGAGCTCGCCAGGGCCATTCTGAAGCGCCGTCAATCAAGCCCTTATTGAAACACGGAGTCAGGCGCTTGGGCGGGTCCAGGTCAGACGTGCACCGACGATAATGCCCAGCACCGCCAGCAAGGAGGTGGCCGACAAGGTGGACAAGCCGCTTAAGCCCTGGCCTATGGTGCAGCCCAGGGCCAGCACGCCACCTACGCCCATCAAGGTACCGCCTGCCATGGAGCGCAGCATGTGGCGGGGCGACTCAAAACCTTCCAGCTTCCAGCGGCGACGCAGCAGGGCGCTCAGCAAGGAGCCGGCCACCACACCCACCACAATCATGATGGTAAAGCGCGGGCTCATGCCGGTGGAGATCATGGCGTATTGAATGCTTTCCCCAATCGGGGCGACAAAGCTCAGCGAGCTGACGGGTAAAGGCTCGAAGGGATCATCGCCCAGCCAGCCGGTAGTCAGCCAGCCTGCCACAATCAGCAGCCCTACAAATGCTCCGGCCAGCAGGTCATTCAGGCGTTGGCCGTCCTGGCGACGCAGTAAGGCAAAAGCGATCAGGGCGGCGACGAGGAGGGCAATCACCATAGAGCGGAGGGGACCCTCGGACAGGGTCGCTGCGGGCAAGGTGACACTGCTGGCTTGGGCGATGCTCATGCGCAGCGGCGCCAGCAGGCCCGTCAAGGTGACATAGGCGGCGATACCCAGACAAAGCACGACGACAAAGGAGCGCAAATTTCCCTGTCCCAACAGAACCAGAGCTCGGGCGCCGCAGCCATTAGCCAGGGTCATGCCTGCCCCAAAGAGCACACCTCCAAGCGGCACCAGCAGCCAGGAGAAAGTGGGGTTCAGGTACAGGACCTTGTCCAGACTGATCAGCCCGTAGCCCGTCGCCAGTTGTGTCCCGGCCAGGGCCACGGCCAGCGCCAGGGCAAAGCCCTGAAGCTTGTAGCCGCTACGCCCGGACCAGCGCTCGGTCAAGCCACGATAAAAGCAAAAACCACTGAGCTGGCCACTAATGCCAAAGAGCAGGCCAATGGCCAAGCTGACCCACAGTACAAGTTCTGTATTCATCATGTGCGCTGGATGTTAGGACCGGGTTGGAACCACTTAGCCTTTGGTGCCCCAGATGTCGCGACTGATCGCGGCATACCAGGCCTCGCCATACTGGGCTTCCTGCTTGCGAAAGGCCGGGCTGGCTTCTTTAGGGCTGACCCCGCCGGACGCTTCAGCCAGCTTGTCATCGGCAAAGGCGTACAAGTGCCCCACAGAAATGCCATAGTCGGGAGCGATCAAACTGTAGCAGGTATTGCTCAGTGTGGCCTGTGGCGCAGGCTTGCCGCTCAAGGCATTAATGATGGCAGCCGCTGCCAGCTTGGCTTGCGTATTGGCAGAGAAACCGGACTTGGGCATGGGTGAGGCAATGGTGGCATCGCCCACCACGTAGATGTCCTTGACCTGCTCGGACTCGAAGGTATGCGGGTCAATTGGCACCCAGCCGCTGGTGTTGGTGACACCGGCCTGTTCGGCAATGGCCCCGGCTTTTTGTGGCGGGATCACGTTCAGCACATCGGCTTTGTGGATCTCGCCAAACTCGGTTTTCACGCTCAGCTTGGCGGCATCCACGCGAGTGACTTTGCCGTCTTTGGAGAAGGGCACCCATTCGATCATGTCGCCATAGACTTGTTTCCAGCCATCCTGGAACAGGCCCTGTTTGGAGAAGCTGTCTTTGGCATCCAGAATCAGGATCTTGGACTTGGGTTTGTTCTGCTTGAAGTAGTGAGCCACCATGCTGGCGCGCTCGTAAGGGCCGGGCGGACAGCGGAAGGGGTTTTCGGGGGCTACCATAATGAAGGTGCCGCCGTCGGGCATGGCATCCAGCTGACTTTTCAGCAAACGGGTTTGATCGCCCGCTTTCCAGGCGTGCGGGGCCAGCAAGGAAGCGGCTTCGTCATAGCCTTCCAGCGTGTTCCAGCGAAAATCAATACCGGGTGAGAGCAGCAGTTTGTCGTAAGACAGCTTCTGGCCCTTGGCCAAGGTCAGGGTTTTGGCCTGGGAGTCGACCGCAGTGGCCAGGTCGTGAATGACATCGATACCGGCTGCGCGCAAATCATCAAAGCCGTGGCCCTGCTGTTCAAAACGGCGCAAGCCGGCCAGATACAGATTGGTGAACGGGCAGGTGTAAAAGGTGGTGGCCGGTTCAATCAAGGTGACTTTCAGGGATGGATCACCGCGCTTCAAGTAACGGGCAGCGGTTGCACCGCCAAAGCCGCCACCGACCACAACGACATGGGCCGAGCTGCTGCGCGCGTACACAGGCAGGGTGCTCAAGGCCAGACCAGCCACACTGGTTTTACCGACACGGCTCAGCCACTGGCGGCGGGAGGAGTTCAAGGGTGTGCTCATTCTTAACGTCCTTCCGCAACGCTGCGAGGGGTGGAGGAGACTGCAGAGAAATAACGTGCCAGGGCTTCCAGATCCGCATCCAGGTAGCCTTTGAGCAGGCGACTCATGATGGTGGTGCCAGCCGGAGGCGTATCGGAGGCAAAGGCGCGCAGTTGCTCCAGCAACACCGCTTCGGGGCGGCCAGCCAGCGAGGGAATGATGGTCGTGGAACGCCCATCCGGGCCGTGACAGTTCGCACAGGAGTTGGCCACCGTTTTGATGTCCAGTGTGGAACTGGCCCAGGCCGGCGCGGTGGCACTGCTGGCCACGAGCAAGGCGGGGGCAAAAAGGAGACGACCTACCAGAGAGAGGGACATGGGCATTCTTCTTGTCAATGTGCATCGTTGTAGGAAAGGACGCTCAGCGTAGCATTCCCCTTACGCCCACCTTGTATGACTATATGGAACACTGTTATGAACTCAGCGCCCGTTAAGGGCGCTGAATGGGGCAGGTCACGGGGCCGGGCTGGAACTGATCCGCAATCAGTCGCTGATGCTCAGCTCCGTCTGGCCGGTAATGACAGCGCCTTGATCGTCCGTCCAGCTCATTTCCAGAGCGCCGGAACGTCGTGCGACAAAGGTAAATTCAATGTACGGGTTTTGGGAAATCGCGGTTTCCGGCTGCCAGTTGAACAAGGGCTCGCCGTTAAAGGTGGCCTTGAATTCGTGGATGATGTTGCGCGGCACAACCTGGCCTTCCTTGCTCAGGCGCAGACCGCTTTCCATACGGTGTTCGACCAGGGCGCGCACGCGCACAATGTCGCCCGCCTTGGGCTTGGCATTGCTGATCCAGATACGTGGTTTACTCATGAGTGCCCCTTGTTTACATGCCGCAGCCGCCAGCAGTCACCGTGATGTGATGCTGGGCGCTCAGGACGCGGCCATCGCTTAACCGTGCCAGGGCGCGGATGGTTTGGGTTTCAATCAGACGCAGACGAACGGCCACTTCCGTTGTTCCGGCCAGGGCCGTGAAGTTGAAGCGGCAGGCCAGTGGATGCGGGTTGCCCTGGGCCAGAATGATCAGTTCCTGGCAGTACACATCGTCGCTCGCGGGCAAGTCCAGCACCACTTTGACGGGCACTGCGGCGGGGTTGTCGCCCAGAGCGGGCATATCCAGCTTCATGCCTTTTTCTTCTGGGCTGACGCCTTTCAGGAACTCGTCCACAATGGCTTGGACCTGGGCCGCAGTGGCCGGTTTCAGCAATTGATCAAAGGCGACTTGCGCATGCAGATTGATGGGCAGCCACGCGGCACCCAGTCCGGCGGCACTGCCCAGTACAAGCTGGCGGCGGCGGACAAAACGGGAGGGAAGTTTAGAGGAAGTCATTGAAACGGGTCTTGATCCACTGGAAGTCTTCTTGAACAAGGTCGGAGGTACGGACATCCATATCGATCTGGGTTTGCAGAACCTTGCCGCTTGCGTCCAGCTCGTATTCAAACTTGACCGAGATTTCTTCTTGCGGATCTCCGTTGACCATCATGTAGCAAAGATTATCCGGCAGCACGGGCACCACTTCCTTGCCCGCGATACGTTCGGCCAGGTTCTGGGAAACAATCTTGGCTACGGCGTGTGCCACGTGGGCGCTCTTGGGGTAGTGGCCGAACTGGTCGGAAATAAAGCCCATGGAGTCCCCCACCACGTAGACATTGTCGTCGTCGCGGGCAGTGAACAGGCGTGGGTCAATATTGGCCCAGCCCGTGGGTTTGCCATCGGGGCCTGTACCGACCAGGCCTGCGTTCCAGACCATATCGGCGGCCTGGTGCGGGGGCATCAGCACCGCGTCGTCAAACTCAAAATCGCCGGCGGTGGTCTTGATGTGCTTCTTGAAGGGATCGACCTCACGCACTCGGGCATTGGGGACGTGGGTGATGATGTCCGGGTACAGCTCCTGGAAGGCTGCGCGGTATCCCTCGCCAATCGGGGCAATGGTGGGCTTGGGATCCAGAATGATGATCTTGCCTGGAATCCTGTTGGTCTTGATATGCCAGGCCATCAAACAGGCGCGCTCGTAGGGCGAGGGTGGGCAGCGATGTGGTGGCGGGGGCAGCGTCATCACAATGGTGCCGCCCTTGAAAGCTTTGAGCTTGTTCTTCAAGGCAAACATCTCGGCATTCGGGATGTAGGCGTTGGGAAAGTGCTGGCGGGTGTATTCCGCCGCGTAGGTGTCATTGCCAAACCAGGCATCGTAGGCATTGCGTATGCCGCCCGACAGGATCAGGTAGTCGTACTCCAGCGCGCCTTGCGTCGTGCGCACGGTTTTCTTGTCGCGCTCGATGGCGGTGACTTCGGCATGAACCAGGCTGTAGCCGTACTTGATGGAGGGCGCCAGCATGTCGTGGTTCAGGAAATCCGTGTTGACGATGTCAATCAGCCACTTGTTGCTCATGGGGCCGGACCAGAACGTAGGGTTGCGCTCGATCAACACCACTTGTGCCTGGGGCACCAGTTTGGACAGGTGCTTGGCGGCCGTCATTCCGCCCCAGCCGCCCCCACAAATGACAATGCGCTGGCCTTTGGTGTGGCGCGGCAGGATTTGGCTGGTGTTGGTGATGATGGCGGGGGCAGACTGGCTGGTGGAGGGCAGAACCAGGGTTCCAAATGCGGCAGCCGGCGTGGCCAGCAGGAAGTTTCTACGATTCATTGTATGTTCCTCGTGATCATGACATGACACACGTCAATCAGGATAAGTAGACCGCTAAGTGCGAGCCAGTATAGCCAAGAGTGCTTTGATTGCGTGGGGATTTTTTATCGGCTGAAGTGAGTTGTTCAGGCCTCAAATACCGTTTGGCGCTGAAATGGCGGCGTTTTTCCCCGGGCGTTCTTGTGTTGGCGATGGCAGGGGTAGTTGGCCCGGACGCGGTGCGCAGCGGCATCCCGGATGCAAGGGCGGGGCTAGACAAACAGGATGGACAGGCTCAGGAAACAACAGAATTTCCGGATTTTTACAATTAAAAAGTAACGGAGCTATCTTTGTGGACGCAATCGGAGGATAGTTCAGGGAGAGAAAATTTTTTTCTCTGATCGTCATTACATTTAGGACTTATTTTGAAGACAGAAATTGGTATTGTGAAGTGGTTCAACAGCGAAAAAGGCTTCGGATTCATCGTGCCGGAGAACGGCGGCAAGGATCTCTTCGCACACCACAGTGAAATTCAGGGAACCGGGTTCAAAACTCTGGAAGAGAACCAACGCGTTTCCTTCATCGAAGGTGCAGGCCAAAAAGGCCCATGCGCAACTAAAATCCAAATTCTTTGATGATGGGCTTGCCTGAAACAGGCAAGCACCGCGTCAAACAGAAAAGGCCGGACCCTGATGGGCTCCGGCCTTTTTTTATTGCGTGGCTTGGTTTCAGCTGCCCTGGTCGGCAAGGGGCACGGTCAGACGCGCTTCCAGTCCGCCACTTTTGCGATTCAGCAGCTCCAGCGTTCCGCCATGCTGGGTGGCGATAGCGTTCACAATCGACAAACCCAAGCCATAGCCCGCCTGTTGTTGCGAGCCGCGCCAAAAGCGGTTCATGGCCAGATCCCGTTCGCTGTCGCTTAATCCGGGACCGTGGTCCAGCACGCTGAGACGCAGATAGCCCGGCTCTCCTGCTTCAATCCGCAAGCTGATCGGTTGCTGGGCTTTGGTATAGCGCAAGGCATTGTCGATCAGGTTCTGTACGGCCACTGTCAGCAGGGATTTCTCAATCTGCACCGGGCCGGGTTTGCTGCGTATATCCAGCGTGATCTGGTCTATGGTGCCGCCGTAGATGGCTTTAAGGGCATGCAGGGCAGCGTATACCGCCTCGTCGGCCTGGCTACTTTCCATTCGGGCGCTTTGCCCGTCCAGCCGTGCCAACTCCAGCAGCCGCTGCAAAATGTTCTGTAGCTGTTGTACGCCCTGGTCTGCCTGGCTCAAGGCCGTATCCAGCGTGTTGCGTTCTCCAGGACGTTGGGCAGCCAGATGGGCAACTTGAATATGGGTTTTGATTCCGGTAAGGGGTGTACGCAGTTCGTGGGCGGCGCTGTCGGTAAAGCGGCGTTCGCGCATGATGGCGGCTTGTTGCCGCTCCAGCAGTTCTTCAAGGGTTCGCAGCAAGGGTTGCAGCTCAACCGGGACTTTGACCTTGGGCAGTGGGCTGTCGTCCCCGGGACGACGGCGCGACAGCATGTCCCGAATCCGCTCCAGGGGAGCCAGGCCGTGACCGATACCAACCCACAAAAGCAGCAGGCTACCAAACAAGGCCACGACAAAGGGCAGGCCAGCCGAAAGCATGATTTCCCGTACCAGTGCTTCGCGTATTTCTATGCTGTCGGCGGCGGCAATCTGAATATGGCCTTCGCGCAGCACAAAGGTGCGCCAGCGCTTGCCACCATGCACGTGCGTGCCAAAGCCCAAAGCCACTTGTGACATATCCGGGCTACCCGCAGTTCGGCTGACCGCCTGAATTTCTACTTCGCTGCGCACCACACTGATTTCGCAAGCCACGCCATCGCGGGCAATGATGTCCAGGGGACGCTCCGCGGATTGGGCCAGCTCCTGCAAGTTTGGAAATTGGGCAACCAGTCCAGCCACCATGCGGGCCGATGCTGCCAATCGGCTATCCAGCGCTTCACGCAAGGAGTGGCGTGCATCCATCAGCATCCAGGTGGCGACCGCACTCCAGAGCACGGTCAGGGAAATGCCGATAACCAGCAGCAATCTAAGGCGTAGGCTCATGGTGTGAAATACCTAACCGGCAGGCCCCAGTTTGTAGCCCAGGCCCCGCACGGTCTCGACAATATTGCTGCCCAGCTTGCGGCGCAAATGGTAGATGTGCACATTGATGGCATTGCTTTCCAGATCCTGATCGTAGCCGTAGACGCTGTCGCACAGTTGTTCGGCACTCAGGATGGTGTGCGGTTTGCTGAGCAGGGCACGCAGCAAGGAGAGCTCACGTCGCGCCAGACTGACTGGCTTGCCGTCCAGGGTGACATGGCCGGTGGAGGCACAGAAACTGAGTCGCCCATATTCAATGCAATCTGTTTCGTGGCCCGCTACACGTCGTGTCAGGACATGCAGGCGTGCCAGCAGCTCGTCCAGGTCAAAAGGTTTGATGACATAGTCATCGCCCCCACCCAGTAGCCCTTCAACCCGGTGATGCAGGGCGTCGCGAGCCGTCAGAATCAGAATGGGCAGTTTGCGGCCTTGTTCGCGCCAGCGACGCAGCAGGGTCAGCCCGTCCTGATCAGGCAAACCCAGATCCAGAATACAGACATCAAAGTGCGACGACAGCAAGGCCGTGTCGGCCAGGCTGGCCGTGCCCACGTGGTCCACGGTCAGCCCATGCAGTCGCAAGCCCGCCACAATTCCGCTGGCGACGAGCGCATCATCTTCAACAAGTAAAACGTGCATTCTCCCCCCCTGTGGTAAATGCGGCTTGTGCAGGCAAAGCCTGATGGTTATTACGTTTCGGCGTTTATGTTAGCAGCCTTGAGGGCAGGGGCGAGAGGGAAAGTTCTCTTAATTTGGCCTTAATCCTGATCCTCTACTGTGATGTAGATTGCATTGCATTTGTATCTCGGTACTTACTTTTTTAATAAAACCGGCTTGGGCAATGACGTTTCTTTAGGCTTAGCCGCATGACAGATATCGGGCATTTATTCACATGACTCCTATATTAGGAATATTACTGGCGACCAGTTTTGTCGCCTCTTTGGTGGCACTGGGCATTCTTGTCTGGGCCGTGGCAAACAAGCTGATCTTCGTTGGGAAGAACGAAGCTGAGACCATCTTCATGAAAGGTGAGCTTGGTCAGCCGGATGATAGTGCTTCCTTTGGGGGGGAGAATGAAGCACAGACGCATCGCTTTGACGTTTTGCGTGCCGGTATTGACCGCAGTGGTCGGGGGCCGGTTCTGCTTCTGGTCACGGTCGGGATTACCTGGCTGCTGATCGGTTCGGTGTTTGGCGTGATGGCCTCGCTGAAATTGCATTGGCCCGACTGGCTGGCTGACGTGGCACAAGTGACCTTTGGTCGTGCGCGTACCTTGCACCTGAACATCGTGGCTTACGGCTGGTTGTCGGTGACCGGGATTGGCGTGGCTCTGTGGTTGTTGCCGCGTATTTTTCATACGCCTTTGCGACGTCCCAATATGGTGTACTTCGGCGCTGCCTTGTGGACCCTGGGGGTATTGGGCGGCACGATTGCCGTGGCCAATGGCTGGTCCGACGGGATCGAGTGGCTGGAATTCCCCTGGCAGATCGACATTCTGTTGGCAGTAGGGGGCTTTTTCCTGGCCTGGCCTGCCATTGAAACCGCCGCCAACCGCAAATCGCGCCACATCTATGTGTCGGGCTGGTATTTCCTGGCCGGCATGGTCTGGTTTCCGTTCCTGTTTCTGGTGTCCAACATCCCCGGTCTGCACATCGGTGCTCAGCAAGCAACCGTGAACTGGTGGTTTGCTCATAACGTGCTGGGTCTGTGGCTGACGCCTATGGGTGTGGGTGCGGCGTACTACATCATTCCCAAGATCATCGGCAAGCCTGTGTATTCCTACAACGTGTCCTTGCTGGGTTTCTGGAGTCTGGCGCTGTTCTACAGCCAGGTCGGTATTCACCACTTGATGGGCGGTCCGGTGCCAACCTGGGCCGTCACCTTGTCCGTGGTGCACAGCATCATGATGTTTGTGCCGGTGATTGCCGTGGCCATTAACCAGCACGTAACCGTTGCGCAGAACCTGTGGGCCTTCAAGCAATCCATGGCCCTGCGTTTCGTCTGGATTGGCGCGCTGATGTACACCTTGTCCTCCTTCCAGGGTTCGCTGGAAGCGATCCGCTCGGTGAACTCGGTCACGCACTTCACGCATTACACCGTCGGTCACGCTCACCTGGGTGCTTACGGCTTTGTGTCCATGGTGATGTTCGGCACGCTGTACTACATGATGCCGCACATTCTGGGACGTCGCTGGCCCTTCCCGGCTCTGATCAAAACCCATTTCTGGCTGGTGACCGCAGGCTTCACGATTTACGTGCTGGCTCTGAGCATTGCCGGTGTGGTGCAGGGCATGGGCTTGATGGACCCAGGTTCAAGTTTTGGCGAGATCACTCGCAAGATGGTTCCGTATCTGGAAGCCCGCTCTATTGGCGGCACCATGATGACACTGGGCCACTTTGTCTTTGCGGCTCACTTTGCCTTGCTCTTGCTGCGCAAAGGTTCCGCTGTTAATGCGACTCCTACACTTGCTCGGGCAGATGCGTCATGAATCGACTCTTACCTTTACTAATCGGGGCCATTGGCGTGTTGCTGCTGGCTACCTTGATGCTGGTGATTTTGCCAGCCTGGCAATTGCGTACCTCGGAACCGCCGGAGCAGTTGCAACCCTATACCGCCCAGCAACTGCTGGGGCGTGACGAGTACGTGGCCAACGGCTGTTTGTACTGTCACAGCCAGCAGCCACGCTCTACCGGTCAAACCCTGTTTGATACGGCACGTGGCTGGGGCCGTGCGTCCACACCGGGCGATTACTTTTACGATTCGCCCCACCTGCTGGGCACCATGCGTACCGGCCCGGACCTGTTTAACGTCGGTGCGCGCATGAAAAGCCGTGACTGGCATTTGACCCACCTGTATCAGCCCCGTGCGATTTTTGACTGGAGCCTGATGCCGTCCTATCCCTATATGTTCGAGCTGAAAGACCAGGTTTCCGAAGGCGATGTAGTGGTGCGTTTGCCAGAGTCCCTGCAGCCTGCGGGCAAGCATGTGGTTGCTCGCAAGGAAGCGCTGGACTTGGTGGAATACCTGCTGGCTCTGGATCGCACCTATGCGACCAGCGCGCAGGAACTGGATAAACGTGACCGTGGCTACGATCGTCGCCCCGCTGAAGCCTCGACGGATTCGGGCGCTAAATAGGACAAGTCATGACAATGGAAAAAGTTTCTAGTTCGCCCCAGGTCGAGAACATCGATCCCACCTTCGAGCCGTGGGAGCCACCGCGTCCCATTCCGATCTTCCTGTTGGCTGTGCTGTTCGCCTTGGCCTTGGCCGGTGTGGGTCTTTACCTGCACGATCTGGCGCCACATGCCGCAGCGGACAAGCCGACCGCCGCTATCGTTGCTTCCAATGCAGGCGGTACCCCTGTGGTGCCCGCCATCCCCGCACTGAAGGATGCGCCCGTACTGGTGCATTCGGGGCAGGGCAGTGTGTGGAGCTGTGCTTCCTGCCACGGCGAGGCCGGTGAAGGCGCAGGCATCACTCCTCGTTTGGCCGGTATACCCGAGGCGTATCTGCTCAAGCAACTGGAGGATTTTGCTCAAGGTACACGCCTGAACGAGTCCATGCAGTACGTAGCTCGCGGTTTGAAGCCTGAGGATATGAAAGAGCTGGCTGCTTACTACGCCAAGCTGCCTGCTCCTGCCATTAATGTGCCCAGTTCGGAAGCGAACCTGGCCCGTGGCGAAGCCCTGTTCCATAAAGGGGACTGGAAGCAGAACGTGCCTGCATGTATCAGCTGCCACGGCAGTCAGGGTGAAGGTGTAGGTACATCTTTCCCGCCTTTGGCTGCGCAACAGGCCGAGTATTTGTTCAGTCAGTTGTCGGCCTGGAAAGGTGGCCATCGCCACAATTCGCCGCAAAGCCTGATGGATGACATCGCATCGCGCTTGTCCTACGAGGACCTGTATGCGGTTTCCTATTACGCCGCCTCGCTGCCAGCCAATGGCAAGCAGGCGAAATAAGATCAGAACAGAGAGCTTTTTATGAAAGACACTCAAAAAAATGGTCGCAGCAAATCCACCATGTCGGGTGGACGCAGACTGGCCTGGGGGGCCGGTATTGGTGTGCTGCTTTTTGCGATTGGCTATGGTTTGAATGCCAAGGGCTGGTTGTCCTTTTCCCTGGGTTCGCCCGACAAGGGCACCATCCAGGTTGGCGAGGCCACCTATAGTCGTGAGGCCATGGAAGCCGATCGCAAGGCGCAGAGCAAGGACAAGCATTCGGTCACGGCTGGTATGCCGGTAGGCGCAGATGGTTACTACTTGCCACCGCCAGAGAGCAGCATTCCGGATACGCCGTATGGCGAGGCGGTTCGTCGCGGTCACAAGATCTTTATGGAAACCTCGACCACGGTGTCGGATCACGTGGGCAATACCTTGGCTTGTGTGAACTGCCACCTGGACGGTGGTCGTCGTGAACACTCTGCGCCTATGTGGGGAGCCTATGTCAGCTATCCCGCCTATCGTGCCAAGACCAAGGCGATCAGCACGCTGGAAGATCGCATCATTGGCTGTTTTACCTATTCCATGAATGCGCAGGCTTCGCCCTCGGGTGTTGCGCCGCCCGCTGGCAGCGATGTGTACCGTGACTTGATGACTTATATGTACTGGATGTCCGATGGGGCGCCTACGGGTCAGAAGTTGCCGGGTGCTGGTTTCCCCAAAGTTAAAAAGACCGAACTGGGCTATGACGTAGCACGCGGTAAAGAGGTTTACGCCAACAACTGTGTCTTGTGTCATGCGGTCGATGGCCAGGGGCAGAAGGATGCCGAAAGTGGTGTGGTGTTCCCGCCTTTGTGGGGCCCCAACTCGTATAACTGGGGTGCAGGGATGGCTCGTATTGATACGGCTGCCGGTTTCATCAAGGCCAATATGCCTTTGGGTAAACCGTTCTCCTTGTCCGATCAGGATGCCTGGGACGTAGCGGCTTACATCAACAGTCATGAGCGTCCCAAGGATGCTCGTCAGAAGGGGACGGTTGAGCAAGCGCGTGTGGAGTTCCATGATGGCGAGGAAAGTTACTACGGTAAGGAGGTGAACGGCGTGATCTTGGGTGGGGGCGTGGAGAAGTAAGCCTTTGGCCTGTTTGCTGTTTGTTTGAAGATGAGACCGCCTCAGTTTCTTTTGGGAACTGAGGCGGTTTTGTTTTGGGCTTCATCTTCTTCATTTTCCTGAGTGTTGAGGAGTGGGGGGGGGGAGCAGGAGGGTTGGGAGATAAGGAGTGCAGAGAGCCTGCATGTTTAGATAGTGACTCGTGAAAACGCCGGTCTGGGCCGGGGGGCCGTCCTCCGGGCTTGGCTCCTTGCCGGTGCTGCGCACCGGTGCCCTGGTCAGGCTTGCTATTCGGGCGCATCCTGAACTCGCGAAAGTGCCTTGTCCCCCGGACAAGGCACAAGCATTTCGCTCAAACAGCAGGACGCTTGAACCCCGAATAGCAAGCCCGCCTGCGGCAAGAAGCCTGAATCGCCCAGAGGACGGCCCCCCGGCCCAGACCGGCTCACAATGACTATAAATATGAGACTTCCGTTCTTTTGGGATCTGGCTATATGTGGTTTTTTCTGTTGCCGTAGGTGCGCAGGGGGCTTGAGGGGGAGGGGCGAGGTTTATTGGCTAATCGTCGTTTTCAACAGTTGGCGGTGAGGGTGAGGGTGAGGGATAGAGAAATCGGGACCAACTGCTAGTTATCGAGTGCCTGGTGCTTCATTGGAGCATGAATCTTGTTGAGGATCTCCTGGAGCACCAAGCTGTAGTTTGTAATCTGTAGCATGTAGCTTGTCTTTGAAGCCAAAGCGCCTGTCACCATGGTTGTTGTTCAGGTAATCGTAGATACATCGAGAGACGAGGCCAGTACCGACATTGACGAAGACAGGTTTGTACGTCATCAGACGTAGTGTCATTGATTCCGTGTTCAAGGCGAGTCGAACATCAGCCATTAGCCATTAGCCATTAGCCATCAGCCATCAGTACTCAGTAAACCAATAAGCAGCAATCAGTTGCCGCATAAGGATTGTCTTTGCAAGTAATCGCTGAGAGCTGTTTCGGTCCTGCCGGGGTACCGGCGCGCAGCGCCGGCCAGTGCTCAGCCCCGACACCCCAGCAGGACCGAAACAGCGCCTTCCCAGAAACTAATTAGGCAAAAACAATCTTTTTAATCGAGAGCGAAGAGCCGAAAGACCCTACAAAGCCACCAAGCGCTTTAAATCCAGCAAGGTGAAATGCCCATGATCCAGCCACCCGCCGGTATCAATGAAAAACACATTCCCTAATTGCTGCATCTTGTGCGTTGTCTGATGCCCATGCACCAAAGCCCGAAGACCCTCTACCATGCCATCGTAGCCAGTCACATAGCGATCCCTGGACCACATACAGACATAGCGGTCATTGGCATCAAAACCCTCGGTATGAATGTGCTGCCAATTGTCGTAGGGAAAGTCGGCATGAACCATACCCACCAGTCCCAAGGGCGTTTCTATTTCCATCGCCAAAGGCAGGGCTTGCAGACGTTGAGCGATCAGTGCCTGCTCGTCCGAGGTGCAATCGTCCAGCCATAGCCCACCATGCACGCGATGATCCACTTCCTGAATAGGCTGCCCAATCGCCCGCCGCCAGGTCAGCTGCTCGTGATTGCCACAAATTGCATGAAACCAGGGCAGGTCCAGCCACTCCAGAACATGATGCGACTCCGGACCGCGATCCACCAGATCGCCCACCGAAAAAAGGCGGTCCTTGGACGGATCAAAACGAATCCGCTTTAAAGACGTTTTCAGCTTGGAGAAGCAACCGTGAATATCGCCAACCGCAATATCGCGTCCCAAGGTGTTCTGGCTGAAGTGTGCTACCTGCATGATGATGAAACCCGGACTAGATCAAACGTGCTCATCACGGTACTCAGGGCGGCAGGCCGAGTCAAGAAAGCAGAAGAAGCGCAATAACACCTCCTGCAGAACAGCCCATAGCGAAGAGTTTGAGTTGTGATTTGGCTGCAGCCGGACGAAGCTTGGGGGCAAGTCGCACGTACAGATCTGCTTGGTCTAAAATCCTTTGATCCTTATATCTTCTCTACCAGAATTCCGAGGTTTTCATGTCTCAAACCAGCACTCCCGTTGATCCGGACGGCCTGCTTGAATATTCGGTGGTCTACACCGACCGCGCCTTGAACCATATGTCCAAGACCTTCCAGGAAGTGATGCGTGAAATCTCCCGCACGCTCAAGCAGGTCTATCAGGCACATTCGGCGATTGTGGTGCCGGGCAGTGGCTCGTTTGGCATGGAAGCGGTGGCCCGTCAGTTTGCAACGGACCGCAAGTGCATGGTGATACGCAATGGTTGGTTCAGCTACCGCTGGACTCAGATTTTTGACATGGGTTCCATTCCCGCCAGCACCACGGTTCTGAAAGCCCGCCCGATCGAGGAGGGCAAGCAAGCCGCTTATGCGCCTGCACCTATCGAAGAAGTGGTTGCCGCAATTCAGGCTGAAAAACCGGCCCTGGTGTTTGCGCCGCATGTGGAAACGGCCTCCGGCATCATGTTGCCCGATGACTATATGCGTCAGGTTGCGGATGCCGTACATGCGGTGGGCGGTCTGTTTGTGCTGGATTGCATTGCATCGGGCACCGTGTGGGTGGGTATGAAGGATGTGGGTGTGGACGTGCTGATCAGCGCGCCGCAAAAGGGGTGGACCGGCTCGGCATGTTGCGGCCTGGTGATGTTAAGCGAGCGTGCTCGTCAACACATTGAAACCACGACCAGCACCAGTTTTGCCTGCGATCTGCGCAAGTGGCTGCAGATCATGGAAACGTATGAGAACGGGGCTCATGCCTACCACGCCACCTTGCCTACCGACTCCTTGAAAGTGCTGCAAGAGGCGATGGCCGAGACGGAAGCTCTGGGCTTTGACTGGATTCGCAATCGTCAGCTGGAGCTGGGCCGCAAAGTGCGCGCTCTGCTCCGCGAACATGGTTTCCGCAGCGTGGCGGCACCGGGCTTTGAGGCACCGGGCGTAGTGGTGTGCTACACCACGGACGACGGGATACATTCGGCCGCGAAGTTTGCCAAGGCTGGTTTGCAAGCTGCCTCGGGTGTGCCTTTGCAGTGTGATGAAGCTGCTGATTTCAAGACCTTCCGAATTGGTCTGTTTGGCCTGGACAAGCTGAACAATCTGGAACGCTCGGTGGAGCGTTTGGCCAAGGCGCTGGATGCGATTGAAGAGCAGTAAGTTGCTGCAGTAGCGGTTGCTACAGGAGAAGGGAGCCTTGCATGGCTCCCTTTTTATTTTTGCTCCCAAGTAGAGTTCGGCTTGCTTCTTCTTTGCCTACTACTTGGTGGCATCCCCAGGGGTTTTGGGGGCTTGATTGAGTTCGCCCATGGCAAAGGCCAGGTTCACAGAGCCGACCAAACCTGCGGTATGAGCCATAGTCTGGGCTTCTTGTGCTCCTAATAGACCGCTGTGCGCTTCGGTCAGCAAGGTCATGCTGGTCAAGCCTTCCTGGTAGGATTCCAGCGCACCTTGGTAGGTGATCTGGGCCGCCTCGACCAGGCTGGTGGCGGCTTGATGAGACTCCAGAGCAGCTCGCAGTGCGTCGGCAGCGATGATCATTTGCTTGTAGGCGTCTTGCTCGGTTTTGGCAACGCGTTCGCGCGCGGTGTCGGCACGCAACTGGGCTTCGCGCACTTGCTTGTTGCGTAGCCCAGCGTCGTAGATCGGGATATTCAGGGCCAGCACGGCGCCTCGGGAGGAGGATTGCGGGCTGACTTCGGGCAGGCTGCCTACACTTAATGAACCCATGCGTTTGGAAATAAAACCCATCAAGGCCAACTTGGGCATGAAACTGGCTTCGGCTGAGTCTATGCCTGCCAGACTGGCCTGATGGGCGGCTTGCAGGGCCTGTACATCGGGCCGCTGGGCGATGGCTTTTTTCAGTGTGTCATTGCCAGGGATATCCAGATTCTCGGGCAGGGGGCGGGTGGCGCTATCGGCGACTTTCAGCTCCGTTTCCGGGGACAGGCCAATTGCACCCAGCAACGTTTGATAAGACTGACGTGCCAGAGTGCTGGCATTCACATGGTGCAAACGAGCCTGGGCTTTCAGTTGTCGTGCCTGCGCGACTTCAATCTGGGTGCCCAGCCCATTGCGCTGCCGCTCCAGGGCGATATCTTCAATCAGTGCCGCATTTTTCAGCCCTTGGGCAGAGATTTGCTCGCGTTGGCGGGCCGAGTTGTAGTTGAAGTAGCTGATGGATACTTCCGCAATCACGGCCTGATGCACTCCACTGAAGGTAATCCGGCTGGCCATGGCCAGTTTGTCGGCCGCCTCTTGCAAGGCGGCGCGTTTGCCAAAGTCGAACAGAAGCCACTTCAAGGTCAGGGAAGGAACGGCGCCACTTAAATGGGTGTCGTAATCCACATCGATTTCTCTACCCAGAATGTGCACGCTGCTGTCGCGGTCGCTGCGCATATAGCCGCCCACCACGCTGGCGGAGATCAAGGGCAGGTAGGTGCTTTCCACCATACCGGCAGCTTCTGCGGCTTGTTGGGCCTCGCCCCAGGCAATGCGGGTGCTGGGGTTCAGGCGTTGGGCCAGGTCGATCAGTTCAGGCAGGCTGTATTCGTGATGGGCCAGCACGCTGGGCGCTGGCTGGCTTTGATCCGGGCCGCTGTATTCGGCCAATGTCAGGCGAGGTGGTTCCGGCGCATCTTGCTCGGGCATGGCCTGGGCCATGGGTTTGTTCTCAGGCGCCGCGCAGGCGGCCAGAGTCAGGGCGGCCGTCACAGCCAGAGTCAGACGCAATGCAGGAAAACAAGTCATAGACATAAATTCAGGAGGCAGCAGGATGAGTCAGCAGCGTAGCAGCATACTGCTGTCCGCCTTCAAGGACGAGTTGTACGGCCATGCAGACCAGCAAGAACCCCATGATGCGTGAAATGGCATCGACGCCGTTATGCCCGATCACACGCACGATGCTGAGCGAGGAGCGCAGGCAAATGAAAAAGATCAAACCAATCAGGATGGCCAGAATGATGGGAGTGGCCACCAGCACCCATTCCGCATAGTGCCCGCGCATGCCAGCCATTTTGGAGGAGGCACTGATGACCAGAGCCATAGTGCCGGGACCGACTGTAGAGGGCAGGGTCAGTGGAACGAAGGCGATATTGTTGTGGGCGGCGGTGTTCTGATCGGCTGCCTTGGAAACCACGTCGCTGACAGTGGGAGGAAACAGCATGCGAAAGCCGATATACGCCACAATCAGCCCGCCCCCGATACGCATGTCCACCATGGAAATGCCCAGTGCCGAAGTAATCCACAAACCGGCGTAGTAGGTAATCAGCAAGGCCAGAATGACATACAGCGTCGCCTGACGCAGTTGCTGCTTCTTTTCTGCTGCGCTCAAGGTTTCGCCCAATGACAGGTACATCACCATTGAGGTCAAGGGATTGGCCAGGGGCAGCAAAAATGCCAGCCCCAGACCAAGCAATTTGAATAACTGCATCACTTCGTTGGGCATGGGAACTCCTTGATGAGGTTTCAGCCGGGCAGGGCGTTCTTGTAAATCTTGCCGTCCTTGATGATCAAGAGCAGGTTCTGTTCGGGCTGCTCCAGAAAGCTCAGGCTTTGTTCGGGTTCGCCATCAATCAACAGCAGATCGGCCAGGGCACCGGCTCGGATTACGCCCAGCTCGCCTTCGTACGGTTGGCGCAGGCCCGACAGTTGCAGCAGCCGGCCATTATCTCCGGTCGCCATTTTCAGCACCTTGAGCGGGCTGTAAAAACGGGTCAGCTTGGACAACATGCGGCCATGGTGTGGTAGATGGGCGGGGGTGAACAGAATGTCCGTGCCCCAGGCGGTCTGGATCTGATATTTATCGGCCAGCTCGTAGGCACGTACGGTTCCTACGGCAACTTGTTGTTGCTTGGCCTTGCTGCGTGGGTCGTGCTGGACGTTGGCGTCTTCATCGGCCAAAAAGGGTTGCAGGCTCCACCACACGCCTTCGCCAGCCATCATGCGGGCGGTTTCGTCGTCGGCAAGTTGGCCGTGTTCGATGGATTTCACGCCTGCCTTGATCGCACGCTGAATACCACGAGCGCAGTACACGTGCACCATCACGTAGGTGCCCCAGTCGCTGGCGGCGCCCACCGCGGCACGCAGTTCGGCATCACTAAATTGCAGTCCTTCCAGTGGGTCGTACAAGGAGGTGACACCACCCCCGGCCATCAGCTTGATCTGGCTGGCGCCCAGCATCAGTTGCTCCCGAACACGACGCAGGACTTGGTCGGCACCATCGGCAATGCAGGTTACACCTGCTCGTTCGGTGTGGCTTAGCTCGCCTTCTGCGCGTGGCACTTCGTAGCGCATACGAAAGTCTGCATGGCCGCCGGTTTGCGCAATCATGGCGCCGCTAGGATAGATGCGCGGGCCATGCAGCAAGCCCATATCAATACCGCGTTTCAAGGAGAAGCTGGGGCCACCGGCATCGCGCACGGTGGTAAAGCCGCGCAGCAAGGTGCGCTCGGCCTCTTTGCTGGCAATCAAATGCAGGTCAGCCGGGTCGGCCATCATGGCGGTCATCTGGTCGACAGCGCACAAGAGGCTATGCCAGTGGGCGTCGATCAGGCCAGGCATCAAGACTTTGTTCTGGCAGTCCATGACGGTGGCGTCGGCCGGAATCTCGGCAACCGGCATGACGGCAGTGATGCGGCCCTGGTCAATCTGGACGGCCAGCCCTTTTTTCAGCTCTGTTGTTTCACCATCAAACAGGCGCAGATTGCTCAGGATCAGTTTGGGAGCCAGGGCGATGGGTTTCTGATCCAGGGCATTATTGGATTGGAAGGCCGGGCCTGCAGGGGCCGCGCTGGGGGCGAAACTGGCTGATGCACTCAAGCGCTTGTGAATGAAGGGAATGGAGGGGTGGGCGCAAACACAGGCTGGCAAGCCATGACGATAGGCTTGGCGTTGTTGGCGCAGGGCAGGGGACTGGCCCAGGTAGGAGTAAGTCTGCATGGCGTCCTAAAAAATCAACGATAAATGAAAGGAAGGCGGACTCAAGACATACGCAGTTCGATCAGATCCAGCAGGCGGACCCGTTCGCGAGCGATTTCATCGGATATCTGGTGTGTGCGAGCTAAAGTGTAAACGGCCTCACGCGCGGCGTGGATGGCTCGGATTTGCATGTCTTTTTCCAGTGCTTGTTCTGCCAGATCCGGCTCCAGTCCGTCGCCTTGAGGGCTGTGAGCAATAGTGCTCAGGACGCGGTCGGCCATGGCCGTGTAACGCGCCCCTGAGGACTGGGGATTGTGAGTAATCAAGTCATTCAATGTCTGCGCCACCGACTGGGCGCTGGCGTGACGTACGGCTTGCTCGGCCCGTTCTTCCTGCTCCTGACGTCGACGCAGGGCAGGGAAGCTTACTCGTTTCATGATGGGTGGCAGGGCCAGGCTGGCCGTCAGCAGTGACACGATAATGACGACGGAGGCCAGGAAAATGGCCAGATCTCGGGCGGGAAAAGGACTGCCATCGGCAAGAGTGAGCGGCAAGGTCATGACACCGGCCAGGGTGACGGCACCCCGTACCCCGGCAATGGACAGCACCAGCACCAGACGCGGGTTGGCTTGGGCGGTCTCAGCATCATGATGCAAGCCCAGCAGGGACAGGCCGCGTCGTAGCCACAGGTAAGCGTAAACGCATAGAAAACGCAGCAAAATCAGGGTGGTACACATGGCGACCGCGTAAACCAGCAGCCAGGCTGGATTGTGGTGGCCGGTCTCCTGGACAACCTGTACCGCTCCGCGAAAGATAGCGGGTAGTTGCTCGCCCAGCAGGACGAACATCATGCCATTCAAACTAAGTTGCAAGGTGTCCCAGACGGTCTTGCGCTGCATACGGGTGGCCGCCAGTGCATTGCCCGAGAGCTCGGCGTAGCTCATGGTCACGCCTGCCGCGACAGCGGCCAGAATGCCAGAGGCCTCCATTTGTTCGGCCAGGAAGTAGGACGCAAAAGGCAGAAGCAGGCTGAACAGAACTTCTGGCCCTGGCTCTTCGCCCCAGCGGCGCACAAAGAGATTACGCAGAAAAAGCAGGGCACGCGTGGTCACTACGCCCACGACCAGGCCGGCCAGCGTTAACCACAGGAAGTTCTGGCTGGCAGACGAGATGGAAAAAGAGCCGCCCAGGGCCAGGGCTACAGCAAGTCGAAACGCAACCAGACCGCTGGCATCATTGAACAGGGATTCACCCTCCAGCAAGGCCTGCAGTCGTGGCGGCAGAGGCACGCGGCGGGTAATAGCCGAGACGGCAACTGGGTCAGTTGGCGAGACAATGGCGGCCAAGGCGAAGGCCACTGGCAAAGGCATGGCAGGAATGAGCCAGTGCAGCACGTGGCCTAATCCGAATACCGTTAAAAAGACCAGAATAAAAGCCAGAACCAGAATGCCAATTCGGTCCCGAATTAAACTTTCCTTGGAAATGCGCCAGCCATCCAGAAATAATAAGGGCGGCAGAAACAGATAAAAGAACAGATCCGGATTCAGGGTCATCCCATGATTGAACCAGCCGGCAATTAGAAAGCCGAGCAAAATCTGTACGAGAGGGGCAGGGATGGCAACAGGTATTATCTTGACCACGCTGTTACTGATTAGAACGGCGGCCAGCATGCTTAAAGTCAGGTTTACGTCATCCATGGCAACTCTGTGTAAATAACCGAGGTTATTGAGACCCTATCAGAAAGATGCTTGTCACTATACTCGTGAAAATCATAGATACACAGTTGCTTAATCAGGTAGGGATATAAGGGATGTATTTGACAGGCTCGGGTACAATTCATCGCAGCGATCAGGGCGCCATGCGCAGATCGGTTTAACAATAATCAGGGAGATGCCACGCATGCGTGCGCTACTAGCCGGTCTGGCTGTCTTGCCCTTGTTGGGGGGATGTTCTCTTGCACCTTCGGTCTATATGGCGGGTTCGTATTTCCCGGCCTGGCTGGTGTGTGTGCTGGGAGCCGTGCTGCTGACCTTACTGATTCGTTGGGGGCTGATTCGTGCGGGAGTGGATGATGCCCTGCCCATGCGTTTGCCTGTCTATGCCTGCTTGACGCTGGCACTGACCTTTGCCGCACTTCTTCTATTCTTCGAGTGACTGAGCCATGACCCAGGCACAGAAATCCTCCCCCCGTAAAGGCGCTGCCCGCCTGCTGAGCGTGCTGATTGTTGTCGCCGCCATTGTCTTGGCATGGTGGTATTTGCAGCGCTCTGCCAACAACCCTTTGTCCGAAGACGCGGTGATCGGTGCCGATGTGGTGCACATCTCCAGCTCCTTGCCTGGGCATATTGAGCGCATGATGGTGCGTGACGGTCAGTTCGTCAGCCGCGATGAACTGCTCTTTACCGTAGACCCGGTGTTTTATCAGCTGCGTCTGGAACAGGCCCAGGCTGAACTGGCGCTGGCTCAGGCTACGCTGGACATGAAACAACGGGCTGTGCGCGCAGAAGGGCATAACGCCGTCATTGCCGATGATCAGATTACCCGCGCTAAAACCAATTTGACGATGGCCACGCAAAGCCAGCGTCGCTTGGCGAATCTGGCGGCCAAGGGCTATGTCTCCCAACAGCAATTGGATGAAGCCAATACCTTGCTGCGTGATGCTCAAGTCACCTTGAAACAGGCAACAGAGCAATCCGGGGCTGCTCAGGCTCTGGTCGGCAATACGCAGGCAGAAGAAGCCATGGTGCAAGCGCGACAGGCAGGTTTGGCGATGGCCCAGCGTGACCTGGAACATACTCAGGTCAAGGCACCGCACAACGGTCGTATCGTGGGTTTGCGTATCGGCTCGGGGGAACATCTGATGCCCGGCACTTCTGTCTTTACCTTGCTGGATACGGATTCCTGGTATGTCACGGGCATGTACCGTGAAACGGATCTGAAGGAGATCAAGCCAGGGGCCTGCGCCACGGTGTATGTGATGTCCGATCCGTCGCGCAAGCTCTCGGGCAAGGTAGAGGAAATTGGTTGGGGCGTCAGTAGTCAGGAGCAGATCAATCTGCCGCGCAGCCTGCCCTATATTCAGAAATCCATGAATTGGGTACGGGTAGCGCAACGCTTTCCGGTGCGTATCCGTCTGGATGCCCCGCCCGAGGACTTGATGCGCATGGGTGCCTCGGCCACCACCATTATTCATCGCGATGGCAACTGCTAAGACCGGCGTGTCGGGTCTGGCGCGGCTGGTCTGGCAAGACTTGCAGCCCACCCCCGGTCGTCTGGCGCAAAGCTGGCGCGTGGCGGTGCTGTGCGCCTTGATGGTGCTGCTGGCCATGAACTACGGTATTCCCGAGTCTGCCGTCAGCTGCTTTGTGATCTTCTTTGTGATGAAGTCCGATGCCGGCGAGAGCTCGGTACTGGCGCTGGCTCTGGTGGTGCTGGTGTCCATTGTGGTGCTGCTGATGGTGCCACTGATTCAGGTCACGATTCAGTATCCGGCCTGGCGTTTGCTGGCCATGGTGCTGACCTCCTTTGTGCTGTTGTTTCTCGGGGTAGCCAGCAAGCTGGGGCCTTTGGGCGGGATTATTGCCTTGGTCATCGCCTTTGTGCTGACCTTGTTGGGCTATGTGCCCTTTGGCGAGATTGCTACCCGTGCCGTGCTTTATGCCTGGTTGATGACCTGCGCCCCCATGGGCCTGGTGCTGATCTTCAATCTCTGTTTTGGTTTGTACCCGCACAAGGTGTTGCGCCGTGAGCTGGCAGCGCGTTTGCGTTTGTCGGCCCAGGGCTTGATGGGGCAGGCAGATACGCAGGATTTGTGGGACGAACTGGCTTTGGGAGTCAGTGCACAACAGAAGCGACTGGGCTGGATACGGCTGTTTCATTTGCGGCCCGCACAAGAGCAGGCAGAACTGGATCAGACCATCTTGAATACCTACCGAGCCTTGCTGGCGGTTGCCGTCTTGCGCGATCAGCATCTGGACAATGAGCAGGCCACAGCATTTGCCCAGATTTGTGAACGCAGCGCACAGGATATTGAACAAGGGCGTTTGCCGCAGATGAATGATCTGCCCGAGCTGTCAGCCTCCAGTTCTTTGGCCGAACAAGATTTGCGCGATGCCTTGCTGGCCTTGTCGGGGGCAGTGTCTATTGGCAAAGCGGATCCGGAACATGGCTCCTTCATGGTGCCCGACGCCTTTAGTAATCCTGTTTATCAGCACCATGCCTTGAAGGCGACGGCAGCAGCGGTGCTTTGTTATCTGATCTATAGCGCGGCAGACTGGCAGGGCATTCATACCGCCATGATTACCTGCTACGTGGCCGCTTTGGGCTCTACCGGGGAAACCGTACACAAGCTGACCTTGCGGATTGTGGGCTGTTTGCTGGGGGCGGCACTGGGCTTTATCACCATCTTGTTTGTGATGCCGCATCTGCTGGATATTGGCGGCTTGATGGTCGTGGTATTTCTGGTGTCCCTGTTAGGGGCCTGGGTATTTTATGGCCCGGAACGTATCTCGTATGCCGGCATTCAAATTGCCTTTGCCTTTTATCTGGTGACCTTGCAGGGCTTTGGTCCCAGCTTTGATCTGGATTCAGCCCGTGATCGGGTGATCGGTATTTTGCTGGGCAATGCGGTGATGTACGTGATGTTTACCCAGATCTGGCCTGTCAGTATTGCAGGTTCGGTACGTCAGCGTTTGGCCAAGGCTTCTGACAGTTTGAGCGGCCTGGGCAGCTTATGGCAGGAACGTCCCGCCCAGGCGGTGCAGCAGTCAGCCAGCGTCGCGCAGGAGCTGTCGGCGGCCAAATATGGATTGGCTCTGATGCACTTGGAACCAGAGCGTTTGCGACCCGACCAGCAGCAGGCCCAGGATATGCAACGTCAATGGCAGCAGTTGCGCCAGCAGTTCATCGGCCAAGCCTATATGCCTGTATCTCGCCACCGAAGCGATTGATAACCCTCATTACCTAGAGGTGATTTTCCCGTCCTTGACGGCTCGTAGAATGGCCCTCACTTCCCATTATCGGGATCAAAAGAAGCGCCGTAAAGGCCTCGGTTCGGTCGGAGACACCCCCGCATACCTACTTCTTTCTGCCTATGTCTGCACCTTGTTGCGGGCAGGGCAGGACTCGTCTTTGCTCGGCGTTTTCTTTGATTCAGCGTGTGAGAAGTCTCTTGCCCCCTTTGGGGCTGGAACTGTCCATTACTGATTCCTGATGACGGCAACGTACCGTTTCAGACATCACAATACTGATAAAGGAGCATGAAGTATGGCTGAGCAAGAATCCGCATTGCGGCCAGGGCAGGAGGCCCTGGTCCCTCCGGTTGCTGGCGGTTGGTTGCAGAAACATTTTGCTTATACAGAGCGCGGCAGTTCTCTGCGTCAGGAGGTCTTGGCAGGGCTGACGACATTCCTGGCAATGGTTTATTCCGTATTTGTCGTACCGTCCATGCTGGGCAAGGCGGGCTTTGATACCTCGTCGGTCTTTGTGGCCGTGTGTCTGACCAGCGCTTTTGGCTCCCTGCTGATGGGGCTGTGGGCGAATCTGCCCATTGCGGTGGGCTGTGCCTTGTCCTTGACTGCGTTCTTGGCTTTTGACTTGGTGCTGGGCCAGCAACTCAGCCCGGCCGTCGCCCTGGGTGCCGTGTTCCTGATGGGCCTGATCTTTACCCTGATTTCCGCCACCGGGATTCGTACCTGGATTCTGCGCAATTTGCCCCTGGGCATCGCGCATGGCACGGGTATCGGAATTGGCCTGTTCTTGTTGATGATCGCTTCCAACGAGGTAGGTCTGGTGACCCGTAATACGGGCGCAGGTCTGCCGGTTGCCCTGGGGGACGTCACGTCCATGCCGGTCTGGCTGAGTGTGCTGGGTCTGGCAGCGATTTTTGGCCTGGAGCGCCGTCGTGTCACGGGCGGTATCTTGCTGGTGATCTTGGGTCTGTCGGCGGTAGGCCTGATCTTCGATCCCAATGTGCGTTTTACTGGCCTGTTTGCCATGCCTAGCCTGCTGGGCGAGAACTCCTTGATCGGTGCCATGGACATAGGCGGGGCCTTGAATGCGGTCGTCCTGCCCAGTGTGCTGGCTCTGGTGATGACGGCCGTGTTTGATGCGACCGGCACGATTCGTGCGGTCGCGGGCAATGCCGGGCAATTGGACAAGGATGGCCAGATCATCAATGGCAGTCGCGCCCTGACGACGGACTCGCTCAGCTCTTTGGTGTCAGCCAGCTTGGGGGCTTCGCCTGCCGCCGCCTATATTGAATCAGCTGCCGGCACAGCCGCCGGGGGACGTACCGGTCTGACCGCGGTGGTGGTTGGCCTGGGTTTCCTGATGCTGATCTTCTTGTCGCCTTTGGCCGGTCTGGTGCCTTCCTATGCGACTGCGCCTGCCTTGATGTATGTGGGCTTGCTGATGCTGGGCGGCGTGCGTCATCTGAATACCGAAGATACGGTCGACACCATGGCGGGTCTGGTGTGCGCCGTGTTTATCGTGCTGACCGTCAATATCGTCACAGGCATCATGCTGGGCTTTTGCACGCTGGTGCTGGGTCGCCTGTTCTCGGGTGAACTGCGTCGCCTGAATGTGGGCACGGTTCTGATTGCCATTGCCCTGGTTGTTTTCTACCTGGGTGGCTGGGCCTTATAAAGCAGGGCTTGGGAAGGGCTGGTGTTCCCCTTTACACTAGCCCTTTTTCTGAAAACCAAAGGGGTACCTGTGCTGGTCGCATTTGATTTTGATGGCACGATTACAGACCGGGACAGCTTGCAGGACTTTATACGTCGCATGCGAGGCTGGCCGGTCTGTATTCGTGCCTATTTAGCTTGCGTGCCTCGCGTCCTGGTCTGGGATCGCGGTCCGCAGCGTCGTCAGGCGATCAAGCACCGTTTTCTACGCAGTGCCTTGGGTGGTTTGAGCCGGGAGCAGGTTCAGGCTTTAGCCGCCACTTACGTGCGGGACTATGTGCCGCAGATTGTCCGCCCGGAAATGATGGAGCGAGTCCGTGCCCATCGAGAGCGGGGAGATACGGTGGTGCTGGTCAGTGCCTCGCCGTCCATTTATTTACAGCCCTGGGCGCAAGCACAGGGAATGGCTCAGGTGCTGGCGACAGAGTTGGCCTTTGATGATCAACAAGGTTGTGTGGGCATGGCCAGCGCCAATTGCTGGGGGCAGGAGAAGGTGAATCGCTTGCAGGCGTGGCTGGGCGATAAACCCGTGGAGCTGGATATGGCCTATGGTGATAGCCCCGGTGATGCGCAGATGCTGGCCCATACGCGTCAGCCCTGGCTGCGGGGAAGGGATGCCGCTCTGCCGGCGCTGGAAGTCCGATAGTCGATTGTAGGGTTTGCTCTGTGCCGCTTGAGTTGCAGGCTTGGCAGCCTGGTGGCAGGCCTACAGTCCAGGACGGGAGATCAAGATAGCAAAATGCCCGACCAGAATCTGCTTCTGGTCGGGCATTTTTTCGGAGTGATTTGCAGTGATTAAGTCAGCGGAGATCAATCCCGACGCAGGGGTTTGATCCTGGCCGATGGTTTAGTTCTGATTGCGCTGGATTGCCATACCAATCAACAAGCTGGCCCAACCTTGGGTCAGCAAATCAATACCCAGTATCAGGCCCAGAATCCATACGCTATTGCCGGGCCAGCCTGCGGCAATGATCAAACCGGCTGCCAGTGTAATCAGGCCGGAAAAGGCCATCCAGCCGCCACCTGCCTGGGCCCGGTTCTGAAACCAGATCCAGAGTCGGAATGCGCCGGAAGCAATCAGAAAGGCGCCAAAAATCAGGGTCAGGACGGTGGCACCTACCAAGGGGTTGCTGATGGCGATCAAACCGGCGAACAAGTACAAAATGCCGCTCAAGCTCCAGAACAGAAAGCCGCGCCAGCCTTTGGAACTCCATGCATGAGCCAGATGCAGCACGCCGCCTATGGTCATCAGGATGCCGACGTACACCACGCTGGCAACCGTGGCGCCAACCACGTAGATCAAGGCGATCAGACCCAGAATAATCAGGGCGATGCCCAGACCAATAAACCATCCTGGTTTCAAGGGCAGTTGACGTAGCAACTCAGAGCGATTGTTGTCATGTGGACTTAGAGCCATCTATGTACTCCTTGCAAGGTTAAACCGACGCTACGGTCTTAACTTTACTCCAGACCCGGGCAAGGGCCTAGTGATATGCAAAGAGCCTGCTGCAGAAACACGAAGGCCCTACCGTTGCGGTAGGGCCTATGGGCCGCTCTGGCGGCGGTGAACTGTCATGATGACAGTTTGGGAAAGCTGTGTTTCAGACAGCTTACTGACACTATGTCAGTGGTTTCAATGTACGTTAGCTAATCAAAACCAGCCAATTATGGAAAACCCGGAAGTCTGAAACAAAGCCCTTCAAACCGGTAAAACAGGCGGTTTGAAGGGGTGGGAACAGGGCCTTAGTGGCCGTGTGCGCCCTGGTGACCCTGGCCAGCCTTGGTGTTCAAGGCACGGACCGGAGCGCTGATTTTCAGCTCTTCCTTTTGACCGGCGGCATTCTGGATTTCCAGGGTGAGATCCACGGAACTGCCCGCCTCAACCTGTTTGTCCAGACCCAGCAGCATGATGTGGTAACCACCGGGTTTCAGTTCCA
Organism: Alcaligenes sp. NLF5-7; assembly: GCF_024266725.1. Classification (NCBI taxonomy): domain Bacteria; kingdom Pseudomonadati; phylum Pseudomonadota; class Betaproteobacteria; order Burkholderiales; family Alcaligenaceae; genus Alcaligenes; species Alcaligenes sp. NLF5-7. Next base: position 72,742 of record NZ_CP100755.1, on the reverse strand, counting down.
CAGCCTTGCCAGCGGGCAGGTCGATTTTTTCAACCTGGCGCATGCGCATGACTTCGTTTTCCATCGCCATTTCGTGTACCTCTACCTGTTTGCTCAAGCTGCTGCTGGCGCCCAGCAATTGGGCGTTGTCGGTGGATTGCAGCACCATGAAGGCGCCGGTGGCTTGCTGGCCGGGAACCGTGGCGCGAACCCAGGGATCGGTCACGGTGACTTCGGCCTGGGCCAGGGTGGGCAGGCTCAGCAAGGCGGCCAGGGAAAAAAGAGAGCGAGCAATAGTACGTTTCATGTTGGTAATCCTGTTGGGGTTCACTTGCTCAGAGCCAGTACCTGGCGGATATCAGCCACGGCTTCTTCAGCCGTTTGCGTATGACGCAGGGCGATCTGCAACTTGCCTTGTGTGTCATACACATAGGTCAAGGCGCTGTGGTCCATGGTGTAGCTGGAGCCGGTAGGAACCTTTTGATAGAAGACTTTGAAGTCGCTGGCGGTTTTGGCCAGCTCTTCCTCGGTGGGGCGCAGGGCCACGAAACTGGGGTCGAAAGCCTGCATGTAGGCCCGCAGCAGTTCGGGCGTGTCGCGCTCCGGGTCAATGGAGATAAACAAGACTTGCAGCTTGTCGCCATCCTCGCCCAACTGTTCCTTGATGTCGACGGCACGAGTCAGGGCTGTCGGGCAGACGTCGGGGCATTGGGTAAAACCAAAGAAGATCAGCACGATCTTGCCGCGATAGTCGGCCATGGTGCGACGTTGGCCTTCGGTATCCAGCAAGCTGAAATCCTTGGCAAAGTCGGCACTGCTCATGTCTACACCTTCCAGATTGCGAAAGGCGGGCTGCTTGGGGGCCTTGTCGCCGCAGGCGCTCAGGACCAGAGGAGTCGCCAGCATGGCAAGCAGGAGCTGGCGGCGTGAGAAGGAGGCGTTCATAGAAATATCCCGCTAATTGACAACATAAGATGGCTGCGCCGGGCAGCCGAGGCTGGTCAGGAAACGAGCGTGGAGGGGGGACCGCGCGCACTCAGGGGCGGGCCCGTCAGGGGAAGAACGGGAACCGCCGCCTGTTGGGCAGTGTCCCAGGTATGTCGTGGTGTAGGTGTCAGATTCCAGGCAGGGCTGGGATCATCATTCAAGGCTTTTTGCGCCTGGGCCTGGGCGAACAGACAGGCCGCATGCAGGCTGTGTTGTTCGTCGTGCTTCGGGCCGCCAGGTAGCTGGCTGCTCCATTGCGCCAGGAAAGGGTCGCCCTGAACGCACAGGCTGAGCGCGGCTGCATTGGCAGGGTCGGCGCTGGGCATGTAGCCATTGGGGATCAGACCACGCAAAAGCAGGGCGCAGATTGCCAGCACCAGTAAAAACCGGCTGCGAGTACCTGAGGTGGGGAATGCGCAGTGCCTGATCATGATCAGAGCATTCTAGTACAGATGGAAATCAGTTTGCCCAGATTCTGTGGCACAGTAGACGCCTATCATCAAGGAGCTTGATATGCGACAGATTTATGGGGTGCTGAGCGCCTTGGTCATGGTGCTGGGGCTGGCGGCGTGTTCAACACCGGATCGCTCTGCAGACAGCAGCTGGAGTCGACCGTCGGGCGTTGAAGTTTACGGGGAAGTGGATGCGGGGGTAGGGACCCGGCGGCAGTCTCACTAGGGAGACTGCCGCTTGCAGCGTTAAGCCAGAGCTTGGCCTGCGCTGTCAGCTGCATCCTGTTTTTTCATGATTTCTTCAGGATCAGCTTCATCATTCAAGTACGACAAGGCTTTGCTCAGGCTATAGGCCGGTTCAAAGGAGTCGGGGTTAGCCATAGGCCAGCCCACACGGAAAATCGTTTGACGATAGTGGCCGCGCAAGAGTTCGCCTTTTTTCAGATCCGGGAACAGAGCCGACATCACGCGCACTTCGCCGTTGCTGATACGGCGGGCAATATGGTGGGGACGTAACTGGTCCGGATGTTCCAGGCCCGCCGCACCCAATAGTTCAGCCAGGGCTTTGAGCGTATTGCCATGGAAGCTGGCCACGCGCAGGGACTTGTCATCAACCACCAGGGCTTTTTGACGCTGCGGATCTTGTGTCGCCACGCCAGTGGGGCACTTGTCGGTATGACAGGCCTGGGCCTGAATGCAACCCACGGCAAACATGAAACCACGCGCGCTATTGCACCAGTCAGCACCCAGGGCCATGATGCGGGCCATATCAAAGGCGCTGATGATCTTGCCCGAGGCACCCAGGCGGATTTGTTCACGCAAACCGATACCCACCAGCGTGTTATGAACCAGGCGCAGAGCCTCGCGCAAGGGGGTGCCGACGTGGTCAATGAACTCCACGGGGGAGGCACCGGTACCGCCTTCAGCACCATCGACCACAATAAAGTCCGGTGTGATACCTGTTTTCAGCATGGCTTTGGCAATGGCAAACCATTCCCAGGGGTGCCCGATACAGAGTTTGAAACCCACGGGCTTGCCACCGGACAAGGTACGCAGCTTGGCCACGAATTCCAGCAGCTCTACGGGAGAATGGAAAGCGCTGTGGCTGGGTGGCGAGTTACAGTCCACGCCTTCCGGTACACCGCGTGCCAGGGCAATTTCAGGCGAGACCTTGGTGCCGGGCAAGATGCCGCCGTGGCCAGGTTTGGCCCCTTGCGACAGCTTGATTTCAATCATCTTGACGTGATCCTGAGTGGCACGTTCGGCAAAGCGTTCGGGCGAGAAGTTGCCTTGTTCATCGCGGCAACCAAAGTAGCCCGAGCCAATATTCCAGATCAGATCACCGCCATGACGCAGGTGATAGGTGCTGATGCCGCCTTCGCCCGTGTCATGCGCAAAATTGCCCATCTTGGCGCCCTTGTTCAGGGCCAGGATGGCATTGGCCGACAGCGCCCCAAAACTCATGGCGGAAATATTCAGCACGGACAGCGAATAGGGCTGGGTACAGTCCGGCCCACCCACCTTGATACGGAACTGTGAGTCCTTGATGTGCTTGGGCGTCATGGAGTGGTTGATCCACTCGTACCCATTGTTGTAGACCTCCTGGTGAGTACCAAAAGGCTGCTTGTCGACCTGCTGTTTGGCGCGCTGGTACACCAGGGAGCGGTCCGCCCGCGAAAAAGGCAGTTGCTGCTCATCGCCTTCCAGAAAGTACTGGCGAATCTCAGGGCGTATGGCTTCAAAGATAAAGCGCAGATTACCGATAACCGGATAGTTGCGACGAATGGCGTGACGAGTTTGAGTGATGTCCACCAAGCCCTGAATGCACAGGGCCAGCCCTGGTATCGCCAGCCATAGCCAGCTTGCGCTTCTGAACAAGGAAAGCAGCAAGAAAAAGGCGGTCAGGCCAATGATGATGTAGAAGGCGGTGTAGCGTGTCAGCCACTTTTGCATAAAGACTCCTGCCAAGAAAACGGGGTGACGGGCAGGATTTCGGGTACCTGCCGGTCAGGCTGCCAACATCATAGAACGCTCCCGTACGGTTTGACCATGCCTGGATGGCGATAGTTTATGAAAACTAACAAACAACCATGGAGTGGCTGAAAAAGGGCGGGGTAGGGCGCAAATTGTTTAGTTTTGAAAGGCTTGATGGAAACCAGGGAGGCTGTTGCGGTGCAGCATGAAACAGGGTGTTCTGCCTTGAAGCTTATGTCTGGCGGGCAGGGCCGGAGCTGCCATAAACACGATATTCAGCGAGTTTTAATTGAATAGGTAGGTAAGCTATCTATATAATCATGCTTTAGCCTTTGTTCTGTCCCCTGTCTTTTATGTTTCCCTCTCTTTCCTGGATCCAACTGGATCGACCTGCGCTTGTGCATGGCCTGAATTTGGCCTTGGCAGCGTGGCTGTCGTTCACCATCGCTGTTCTGCTTTCCGTTGATAACCCGTTTTGGGCTGCCATGCCGGTGTGGGTGCTGTCGCAAGCGTATCGGGGGCTGGTGTACGAGCGGGCTTTGTGGCGGATTTTGGGAACGTTGGTGGGGGCCGGTTTGGGATTGGCGTTCCTGCACTTGCCCAATCCTTATCTGCAATTGCTGGGGATGGCCCTGGTGGTGGGGGTGGCCTCGGCCTTGACCCATGTGTTTCGGGGCGCTTTTTCTTACTTGCCCATGCTGGCGGGAATCACGATTGGCGTGGTGGTCTTGCCCTCGGTGCTGGCTCCGGAGGCGTCACTGGATTTGGCCTTGTCGCGAGTGGAGTGCACGCTGATCGGGGTCGTGGTCACCACCTTGCTGTGCTCGCGGACAACGCCGCGCAGTCAGCGCAAAACGTATTACGAGCGCGTACGTGTCCTGGCGGCGGATGCCTTGCGCATCGCTGCTCATGCTTTGGGGCCGTCTTATCAGCAGCCGGATCAGAGCTCGTGGAGCCGTGTCCGCCAGGAGATTGTAGATCTGGATGCCCAAGCCCGTATTCTGGCGGCAGGCTCTCTGGATGCTTATCGACGCCTGCCTTATGTGGATGCGTTTCTGTACGCCGTGATTGAGCTTTTGGCCGCCAGCGCGCTGATTGTCCAGCAAAGGGAGCAGGGCCTCTCGCCTGCCGCGGATTATGCACGCGACTTGCAGGAACAGGCACAACGCTTGCAGGACGGTCTGAGTTTGCGGGTGCTGGGCAAGACAGCCTTGCGGCAAGAGGGGCAGATCAGTCTGGCGCGCTTGCGCCGTGCAATGGGTCAAATACAAAGGGCGGAGCAGGGCTTGTTCGCTGAACGGGTGCAGCCCAGACGGCACCGTTTTCTGACGACGCCTGCTGTTTCGGTGGATTGGCCCTTGGCAATCCGCACTGGCCTGGTCAGTGGCCTGGCCGCTTTCACTGCTGGTGGTATCGCTTACGCTTTGGCCAGCCCTGCGCTGGAGTTGATGGCGATTGGGGTGTGTACGTTCTCTATTATTTTGGGCTCCATGCCGCGTCCGCAACTGATGAGCCGAACCATGTTTACTGGGATTGCCGTGGGCGTGCTGGTAGCCAGCTTTTATCGCTACTTCGTCCAGGCACACCTGGTTGCGGACTGGCAGGTCATTCTGTCCGTGCTTCCTTTTTTGGTGATCGGCGGTTTGTTACGTGCCAACCGTCCTACGTCGACCTGGGCATTGGACGCGAATATGTGTTTCCAGCTGGCCAGTCAGGCCGGGATGGCGGCGGTTACTTGGCCCATCATCTTGAAGGAGTCCTTGCCTTTGCTGGCGGGCTCCGCGGTCGTGTGCAGTGCTTTCTTTCTTTTGCCTCGCCGTACTCATCCTCGTGGCCAAGCCTTGGTCAGACGTGTGGTGCGCGAACTGTATCCCTTGATCAAGCGTTCGCGCCCACGCCTGTTCCGGGTCTGGCGTGCGCGGGTAGCGCGTCAATGGGTGCGTCTCTGGCACTGGATGGGCGAGCAGACCCCTCATGGTTTGCTGTCCTTGATCAACCTGGGCCATGGCGTGGTCGCGCTGAAGCGGCTGGCCAAACGCGGAACGGAGCAGCAAGCTTGTGTGGAGCTGGTCTGTGAGTTGCTGGAAGGGTTTGAGCATCAGCCCGTGGAGTTGGCCCAGCAATTGCTGCGTCTCAGCCAATCCTGTACCGACATGGTATTGAGGCAGGCGATCATGGATGTGGCGCAGTCCTTGCAAGGGGCGCAAGCGGTTCTGGTTTATGCTTACCCGCCTGATGCTACGCCGCGCGCTGTGGAGACTTCCTGATGAATCACCAACTTTATGAACGATTTGGCCTGTCCATGATTGTGCTGGCGCGCCTGTATCGTCGTGAACTGGATCAGACGCTGGTGCGTTATGGCGTGTCCGAGGCCACCATCCTGCCGATTCGCTATCTGGCCCAGTTGGGAGAACCCATACGGCAAGGGCAGTTGGCACGCATGATGCGTCTGGAAGGCCCCACCCTGGTGCGCCTGATCGACCAGTTGGAGTCCGGCGGTTTGCTGGAGCGTGTGCCCGACGAGCAGGACAAGCGCGCTCGCCTGTTGTGTCTGACTGAAAAAGGGCGGGACTTTCACGAACGCCTGCTGGAATTGCTGCGCCAATCCCGTGCTCCCCTGTTTGAAGGGATTGCGGACGCAGATATAGAAGCGGCTTTGCGTTGTTTTGACGCGCTGGCCGGCAATTTGGGGCTGGAAGCAACGGATATGTCCAGCCTGTTCGGGGATTGATCAAGGGCCTGGGCGGGGCAGCGTAAGCGCATGTTCCAGATGGTGAGCAGAAAGCAGGAGCTGGTTTCCTGCTTTTTTACTTTATGGTTGAATAAACCGTCCTTGTTTCAGCAATAAGGAGGGTATGCCATGAACGATGTAGATCTTGCACGCTTGGTTAAAACCATGAGCGAGGCCCAGCTGACGCTGGCAACCGCAGAATCCTGCACGGCAGGGTTGATTGCGTCCACGCTGGCTGACCAAGCGGGGGCGGCAGCTGTATTGGATTGTGCTTTTGTGACGTATTCTCCGCAGGCCAAGTATCGCTGCCTGGGCGTCGATCAGCGGGTGTTGGCGGAAAACAATCTGTGCAGTGAGGCAGTGGCGCGGGCCATGGCCAAAGGAGCCGCAGAATTGACCCCGGCCAATTTGATCATTGCCAATACGGGGGTGGCTGACGATATTGCGGAGCCGCAGATTCCGGCCGGCACGCAATGTTTTGCCTGGCTGTTCAAGCCACAGGATAAATTTGATCCTTTGGTCGTCTATACGGAAACGATTGTTTTCGATGGCACGCGGGATGAAATCCGCCAGCAAAGTGCGAATCATGCCTTGCTGCGCATCGAGCATTGGTTGCGGCTGGTTAAACAAGAACGCCAGGGTGTGACCCCTGGCGTTTGATACTGCTAACTGGACAAGCTAAGCCTGTAAAGGCTTAGTTTTCCAGGTATTTGCGCCAGACGCGTGGCAGGATACCGCCATGACGCCAGTACTCCATGTCCTCGACCGTATCCAGACGCACAATCACCGGCACGGACTGGGTGCTGCCATCCAGACGGTGGATGATCAGTTCGGCTTGTGAACGTACACCCAGGTTTTCTTCCAGGCCTTTCACATCAAAGGTTTCGGTGCCGTCCAGACCCAGGGTATCGGCATTGGTGCCGTCCTGGAACTGCAAGGGCAGCACACCCATACCGACCAGGTTGGTGCGGTGGATACGCTCGAAACCTTCGGCAACCACCGCTTTTACGCCCAGCAGAGCAGGGCCTTTTGCGGCGGAGTCGCGGGAAGAACCGCAACCGTAGTTCTTGCCAGCAATCACCAGCAAGGGAACCTGACGTTCCTGATAGGTCTGGGCCGCTTCAAAAATACGCATCACTTCGCCTTCCGGCATCACCTTGGTGACGCCGCCTTCCACGCCGGGAACAATCTTGTTGCGCAGACGGATGTTGGCGAAGGTCGCACGTTTGACCACTTCGTGATTGGCACGGCGCGTGGTGTAGTTGTTGAAGTCTTTTTGCTCCACACCCTTGGATAGCAGGAAGTCAGCAGCAGGCGTACCCAGGCTGATCGAACCCGATGGCGAAATGTGGTCGGTGGTGATGGAGTCACCCAGAATCGCCAGCGGACGCATGCCGCGCAGGTTGGCCACGGGAGCCGGTTCGCGCTGCAAGCCGTCAAAGTAAGGCGGTTTGCGGATGTAGGTGCTGTCGGCTTCCCATGGGTAGTGGCCACCATTGCTTTCGCGGGCCAGGGCATCCCAGGGTTCGCCACCGTCGTACAGCTCGGCATAGCGTTCGATGAACAGGTCGCGGTCGTACGCGCCGTGGATGGCTTCCTGAACTTCTGCCGATTTGGGCCAGATGTCGCTCAGGTAGACGTCTTTGCCGTCCTGATCCTTGCCCAGCGGGTCGCGGGTCAGGTCCACATTCAGGTTGCCGGCCAGGGCGTAGGCTACAACCAGGGCGGGCGATGCCAGGTAAGCAGCGCGCACGTTGGCGTGGATACGGCCTTCAAAGTTACGGTTACCCGACAGTACGGCGGTGGCAATCAGCTTTTCGGATTCAATCGCGTTGACGATATTGGCAGGCAGTGGGCCCGAGCCACCGTTACACGTGGTGCAACCAAAGCCGGCAATATTAAAGCCCAGCACGTCCAGGTCGTCTTGCAGTTGAGCGCGCTCCAGCACGTCAGCTGTTACTTGGCTACCGGGCACCAGCGAGGTCTTGACCCAAGGCTTGCTGCGCAGGCCACGAGCGACGGCGTTACGGGCCAGCAGACCGGCGGCCATCATATTGGCGGGGTTAGCGGTATTGGTACAGGAAGTAATGGCGGCAATGACCACATCGCCATCATTCAGCACAAAGTCCTCGCCTTCCACGGGTACGGCACGTTGCGGGTCGTAAGGACGGCCAGCAATTTTCTGGTGATGGGCGGGGAAGGACTGGGCAGCGGTGTCCAGATCCAGGTGATCTTCAGGATTGCTGGGGCCAGCCAGGCTAGGCTTGATGCTGCTCAGGTCCAGTTTCAACACGGTGTCGTAAACAGGAGCGGGAGCGGCCGGGTCGCGCCACAGTTTTTGAACCTTGCTGTATTGCTCGACCAGATCAATCTGTTCTTGCGGACGGCCTGTCATGTGCATGTAGTGCAGGGCAGCGTCGTCGATGGGGAAGAACACCGCGGTTGCGCCGTACTCTGGTGCCATATTGGCGATCATGCCACGGTCGCCCAGGGACAGCTCGTCCACGCTGGGGCCAAAGAATTCGACAAACTTGCCCACCACGCCCAGTTCGCGCAGTTTTTGCGTAATGACCAGAACCAGGTCGGTAGGCAGCACGCCGTCATTGAGCTTGCCAGTCAGCTCGATACCCACCACGGCAGGCAGGGCGATGGCGACGGGCAGGCCTACCATCACGGCTTCGGCTTCAATACCTCCGACACCCCAGCCCAGAATGCCCAGGCCGTTAACCATAGGCGTGTGGCTGTCGGTCCCGACACAGCTGTCGGGGTAGACCAGATCCACGTCCTTGCCTTCTTCGGTCCATACAACCTGACCAATATGCTCGATGTGCAATTGGTGCATGATGCCTTTGCCAGGTGGCACCACTTTCACGCCGTCAAAGTTGCTGGAACACCAGCGCAGGAAGGCAAAGCGCTCGCCGTTACGTTGGTATTCACGTGCCAGGTTGATGTCGGCTGCCTTGGGGTTGGCCCAGCTGTCCACTTGCAGGGAGTGGTCAATAATCACGTCGATAGGGACTTGAGGGCGCACGCGGCTGGCGTCACCACCGGCTGCTTGTACGCCTTCGCGCAAGGCGGCCATGTCCAGCAGCATCACCAAACCCAAAATGTCCTGACCAAAGACGCGGGCAGGGTAGAAGGTGATGCCGTCGCCCACCTTGCGCTGGAGCAGGGAGTCAATTTCCTGATCCACGTCGGCGTGACGCACGGCCTTTTGACGACAGAGGTTTTCCAGCAGAACGCGCAGCGAGTACGGCAGCTTTTCAATACCGGGGATGTCGGCGATAGGAACGTAACGTACGGAACGTCCGTTCAGGGACAGCGTTTCTAGGGCAAGAGACTGAGACATGGCAAACGATTCATCCGTAATAAGAAGCCAGGAAAGCAGGGCCAACCTGAGCAAGAATAATCAATAAAATTATGCGTCTGGAGCCTTGATAAAACAATTAAATTGTATTTTGTTTGTATATAATACAATAAAACGATCCAGGATCGCTTCGATTTTTAGGAATGTCGGCATGAAAAGCCAATCCAATTCTTTGCATGTCACCTTGGCACATCGCCTGCTGGACTACGTGCGGGCAGGGCATTTGCAGGCCGGGCATCATTTGACGGAACAATCGCTGGCCGAGGCGCTGGGTGCGTCGCGCTCGCCCATACGCGGCGCACTGGCCTATCTGGCGGAAAAAGGCATTGTGGGCGCACAGCCGCCCCGACGTGGCTTATATCTGTTGAAAGGGGCCGACCAGCTTGGTGTGATCGAAGAAGAACTGGGTACCAGCCAGGACGACCAGATCTATCTGCAACTGGCCCGCGACAAGCTATCTGGTATTTGGGGTGACACCTTGTCGGAGAACGACGCCATGCGCCGCTATGGCCTGACGCGCGAGCGTGTGCGCCGCATTCTGGCTCGTGCTGCCAATGAAGGTTGGATGGAACAGCGCGCCAGCAAAGGCTGGTCTTTCCTGCCCATGATTGACGGCCCTCAGGCTTGCGAAGAAAGCTATACCTTGCGTCAGATGCTGGAACCAGCGGCCATGCTGCTGCCGGGCTTCGCCATTGACTCCACTGTCTTGCGCCGGGTGCGTTTGCAGCAGCAGGCCTTGGCCGACGGGGGCTGGCGTCATGCCGGACACGCGGAAATGTATCAGGCCAATGCCACCTTCCATGAAGCCTTGGCCTCCTTGTCCGGTAACCGCTTTATCGCCCAGACCGTGACACGCCAGAACCAGTTGCGGCGCTTGCTGGAATATCAGGAAACCCTGGATCGGGAACGTATTCGTCGCCAATGCCTGGAGCATCTGGCAATTCTGGATTTGCTGGAAAAGGGCGAACGCGCTCAGGCCTCCGCCCTGCTGGCCCGCCATCTGGGCAATGCCAGTGAAGAGAAAGTACAGCAGCTGGAGCGGCAGCAGCAGCAACGCAGCGGCCAGCCCGGCGCTTTTAGTGAATCGATGGTCTCTCACGCCGAACCCATGGAGGAGACGGCGCAATTTTCTTTAATGGCGCAAGCCAAGAACCAGGAATAACGTGATGAAGCAAAAATCCCTTCCCGCCGTGTTCATGCGTGGTGGCACCAGCAAAGCCTTGATGCTCAATATTGCAGACCTGCCTGCCGAGCGCGACGACTGGACGCCTCTGTTTTCTGCTGCCATGGGTACGCCGGACCCTTATGGTCGCCAACTGGACGGCATGGGCGGTGGTGTTTCTTCCTTGTCCAAGGTTTGTATTATCGGCCCGTCCAGCCATCCGGACGCGGACGTGGACTATACCTTTGCGCAAGTAGCCATCAAGGAAGAGAAGGTGGATTACCGTGGCAACTGCGGCAATATGAGCTCGGCCGTCGGCCCTTACGCAGTAGAGCAGGGCATGGTCAAGGTTGAGGATGGCGAAGCGTGCGTACGCATTCTGAATACCAACACCAACAAGATCATTCACGCCCACTTCACGGTTGAAGATGGTCAGCCCCGGTACGACGGTGATCTGTCCATTCCCGGCGTAGGCGGCACGGGCTCGCCTATCCGTCTGGACTTTGTGGAACCTGGTGGTGCCTCTACTGGCTCCTTGCTGCCTAGCGGTGAATTGACCGAGTGGCTGGATGTGCCTGGCGTAGGCCGTATCGAGGTGTCGCTGGTGGACGCGGCCAACGCAGCGGTGTTTGTACGCGCGGCTGATGTAGGCCTGACCGGTCTGGAATTGCCCGACTGGCTGGAAGCTCACCCTGAAGTGCTGGAGCGTCTGGACGCAATTCGTGTGCAGGCGTCGGTACGCATGGGCATTGCTCCCGATGTGGAAGCCGCACGCCAGATTCGCATCGTGCCCTTTGTTTGCATCGTGTCGCCGGCTCAGGACAACCCGACCTTGTCTGGCGACGTGGTTCCTGCCAAAGAGATTGATCTGGTTGCCCGCGTGATTTCCAATGGCCAGCCGCACCGCGCCTTGCCCTTGACGATCTCGCTGTGCACTGCTGTGGCTGCTCGTTTGACGGGCAGCCTGCCTTCGCAATGTCTGTCTGACTCGGTTGCCCCTCAAGGTCCACTGCGTCTGGGCATGCCTTCTGGTGTGCTGACAGTGGGCGCGGAAGTGGAAAAGAAAGACGGCCAGTGGTTTGCCAAGGCCGGTTCTTTCTATCGTACGGCGCGTCGCCTGTTTGACGGCCGTGTGTGGGTTCCTGGCAAAGCCTTGAAGGACTAATCCACGATACGCAAGTCCTGCGAGGGCGAACGCCCGAAGCGGGACTTGTAGTCTGCACAGAAGCGGCCGAAATGGTTGAAGCCGCAGCGCAAGGCAATCTCGCTGACCTGGGTGCCCGGCACGGCATGACGAATGGCTTGCTGGGCCGCTTCCAGACGAATCTGTTTCAAGAACTGCATGGGGCTCAGCCCCCGCTCCGTACGAAATGCCAGCGTCAGGCTGCGCACACTGGCACAGGCCGCGGTGGCAATCTGCTCCAGCGTCAGGGCCTCGTCCAGGCTGGCCCGCATGAAATCCTCGGCTCTTTGTACCCGGCGCGAACTGGCCGGGCGCACGCTTTGCTGCAATTGCTGGCTGTAGTTACCCGGCTGGGTATGAAACAGATGCAGCAAAAGATTGTCCTCGGCCTGACGCGACCACTGGTCCATTTCGGGCGGCAAATGCCCGCCATAAGCCAGCAAGCTGCCAATCTGGTGCTGCCAGGCGCAGCCGTGCGGCGAATCCAGAGACATGCCAGCAGCAAATTCAATGGGCCGATCCAGGCTCAAGCCCAAGGTCTGACGGGCCACTTCTTCCAGCCTGTGGCGCGGAATCTTCACTAAAAACTGTTCACAGCCTTGTTCCCAATCCAGTTCAACTTGCAAGGAAGGGGAGATCACGCTGGCGATTTTAGGGTTGGCCTGGACGTACTCCCGACCAACCCGAATACAGGAGCGTCCCTGTATAGGCACTTGAAACAGCAGGAAATCTTCCAGAATCCCCGGTGATACCTGCACCGCCGCGCCATATTTCAGCAAGACAAAGGAAAAGCTGTGGCTGCTGGCATAGCGCAGGGAAGCATCGACCGGGCCGTCATTCCAGGTCAAGCGGTGCTCGGTCAAAAAACCGGCCGTCTCGCTGCGTGTCTGGTCCGGGCAGCGCGATTCAAAGCGCGGCGCACTGTGTTGCAAGGGGGCCAGCCCTGACATAAACCACGCTTGCATGATGTGTGTCTCCAAATTTTTGCCGGTTCGGGATAAGGCTTGCCATATCTGGATAGCCGCCCATTCTGCGCCGGTCTAATGTATTTCAAACCTAAAACAGTAGTCCTGCCCCGGCACCTTAGCAGATTGGGATACGACTGGGAATTGCTGTATTCACGTAGTCCCTTGGGCCCGTCTTTTCTGGCTTGCAGGACAAGCGCCGCAAAAATCACGGGCGTCAGTGGTACACAGCTTCCGGCGTATTGGGGGTGGTCCAAGGCAGAACTAAAGTCCAGTTTTTTGAAAGACAGAGGACGGAGACAAACATGAAAAAACAAGTGGCGTTCTGTATGAGCACGCTGGCCTTGGCCCTGGCCTGTAGCTCGGCATCCAGTCAGGAAGTATTCAAGGTGGGGCTGCTCACCACCTTGTCTGGCCCTGGTGCAGCCATTGGCGCAGAAATCCGTGATGGTTTCGAGCTGGGCCTGAACCACTCGGGTGGCAAGCTCGGCGGTGTGGATGTGGCCCTGACGATGCTGGATGATCAGCAAAAACCAATGGAAGGCCGCCAGGCGGTGGACCGTCTGGTCAAGCGCGACAAGGTCGATGTGATTACCGGCATGGCCTTCTCCAATGTGCTGCTGCCCGTGATGCCGACGATTTTGAACAGTGACACGATCTACATTTCCGCCAACACCGGCCCGGCCGATTACGCGGGCGAGCGTTGCCACCCCAATTTCTTCAGCGTGTCCTGGCAGAACGAGGATATTCCCGCTGCCATGGGCAAGTACGTGACCGATCAGGCGCACAAGAAAGTCTATTTGATTGCCCCCAACTACCCCGGTGGTCGCGAGTCCATTGAAGGCTTCAAGCGTTTGTTCAAGGGCGAGATTGCCGACGAAGTGTATGTGAAGGTCGGCCAGATGGATTACGCCGCCGAGCTGGCACAAATGCGAGCTTCGGGTGCGGATGCCGTGTTTTTCTTCCTGCCCGGCGGCATGGGCGTGTCTTTTATCAAGCAGTTGATCAACTCGGGCCTGTCCACGCAACTGGCGGTGTATACCCCCGGCTTCTCGGCTGATCAGGACACGATTGCCGCGATTGGGGAGTCCATGAAGGGCATGGCGAATGCCGCCCAGTGGTCGCCGGATCTGGATAACCCGGTCAACAAACGCTTTGTGGCGGATTTTGAAAAGACCTACGGTCGCCTGCCTTCCATGTACGCCTCCCAGGGCTACGACGCCGCCTTGTTGCTGGATGGCGCACTGAAGGCAGACCCCAAGGCCGCTACCGACCGGGAAGCCCTGCGTAAAGCCTTGCGCAGTGCACCGTTCGAGTCTGTACGCGGCGCCTTTGCCTTTAACAACAACCAGTATCCGGTGCAGACCTACTACATGCGTGAAGTGGCCCCGAATGACAAGGGCCAGATGAGCAACAAGATTGTGTCCACCGTATTCGAGCAGTTCCAGGATCATTTTGCACCGCAGTGCAAGATGGAAAAGTCATAAAGAGGGTGCGTCAAGCATCCGGCAGCAAGGAGGTAATGATGAGCTATAGCAACGAACAGCTGTCCGCATTGGTGCGGGGAGACAGCGTACATAAATCGGTCTATACCGACCCCGAGATCTTCCGTCTGGAGATGGAGCGCATTTATGGCCGTGCCTGGATCTACATCGGCCACGACAGCCAGGTGCCTAATCCCGGCGACTACCACACCACCTTGTTGGGCGGCCAGGACGTCATCATGGTGCGCGGCAGCGACAAGAAGGTGTACGTGCTCTACAACCGTTGCCCGCACAAGGGTGCGAAAGTAGTGGCCGATGGCTGTGGCAACGCGGGCAAGTTCTTCCGCTGTCCTTACCACGCCTGGACGTTCAAGCTGGACGGTCAGCATCTGGCCGCTCCGATGAAAAACGGCCTGGAAAACACCTGCTTTGATCCCAAGCACCCGGACTTCTCCATGCGCCGTGTGGCTCGTGTGGAAAGCTACCGTGGTTTTGTTTTTGCCTGTCAAAGCGCCCACGGCCCGGACCTGAAAGAGTTTTTGGGCCCCATCATCACCTCCATCGACAATCTGTGCGATCGCTCACCCGTGGGTGAAGTGGAAGTGGCCGGTGGCAGCTTCAAGGTCTGGCAGCCCTCCAACTGGAAGGTGTTCTACGAGAACCTGCACGACACCATGCACGCCAACGTGACGCACGAGTCGTCCTACGTGGCAGCCCGCGAGCAGGCCGAAGACTACGGCTCCATGCCGCTGGAACTGCACATCATGGACGGTAACGGCGAGCCCTACGGTTTCTGGGAAAAGCTGGACCTGTATGCCTTTGATAACGGCCACGGCTACATGGAAGGGATTTTCAATCCCGGTGCCATCGAAACCGACCCGATCACCAAGGCGCACTACGAAACGCTGAAAGAAGCTTACGGCGAAGAAAAAGCGCTGAACATTCTGGGCGAGAACCGTCACAACAGCATTATTTACGGCAGTGGCTCGCCCCACACCGTATTCCAGCAGTTCCGTGTGATTCGCCCGGTGGCGGTGGACCGCACTCATGTGGAAATCCAGCTGTTCCGCCTGAAAGGTGCGCCTGACGATATTTACAAGCGCGGCCTGATGTACGCCAACCTGATCAACTCGCCGTCGTCCAACGTGATGCCGGACGATATCGAAGTCTATGGCCGCTGTCAGGAAGGTAACCAGACCAATGGCGGAGACTGGATCAGCATGCACCGCTATGACGGCACCGACAAGCCTATCGAAGGCGGTATGGTCGCCACCAACGGCACCAGCGAATTGCCCATGCGCAATCAGTTCCGCGCCTGGAAGCATTTCATGACTACCAGTCTGTACGACGCGCCTGCGCAGTCGGAAGACAGTGGTAAAGCCACGGTGCGTTCGGCTTCTGGTGAGCCCATCGCCCCCGCAACACAGGCTTAAGCGGGCTGCTGTCCGAGCCAAGGAGAATTCTTATGTTGTTTGATATTGATTTTGACGTCAGCGTGGATCAGGTCACGCCTGTGAACCTGAGCCTGGAAGCCATCCGTGAAGTGGAGCAGTTCATCTATCACGAAGCTCGTTTGCTGGACGAGCGTCGCTGGCAAGCATGGCTGGATCTGTGGACCGAGGAGGGCATGTACTGGATTCCTCACAGCTACGATCAGGAAAGCCCTTACGAGCACATTTCCCTGTGCTGGGAAAACAAGCTGCTGCGTGAACTGCGTATCCGTCGTCTGGAAAACCACCGCAACTGGTCCCAGCAGCCAATCACACAGTCCTGCCGTGTGCTGGGCAATGTGATGATTGATGGCACTGATCTGGAAGGCTATCTGGTGGTGCGTTCCAGCTTCCACTCCATGGAGTGGCGTGGCAAGGATCCGGTCTACCGTGTGGGCAGCCTGATTCACAAGCTGCAGGCCCAGGAGGGCGGTGGCTGGAAACTGCGCATGAAGCAGGTGAACCTGGTGGATCGTGACGCGGTTCACGGCGCTATTCAGGTGTACATCTAATGTCGGCAGCCCATCACACAGCCTTGCTGGCCCTGCATTATCAAAACGACGTCCTGCACGCCGATGGCCTGATCCGCGTGGGGGTAGAGGCCAATAGCCCCCAGCGTCAGGCCTTGATCGAGGCCGCAGGCCGTTTGCTGGCGCAGGCCCGCGCACAGGGCGTACCCATTGTGCATGTGCGGGTGGGCTATCGGCCTGACTATGCCGACCTGCTGTGCAATGCACCGATTCTGCACAATGTGAAACGAATCGGTGCCATGCAGACTGGCAGTTGGGGAGCCCAGTTCTTTGACGGGCTGGCTCCCTTGCCCGATGAGTTTGAAGTTCACCACACGCGTATCAACGCTTTCTTTGGCTCCGCGCTGGAGCCGGTGGTGCGTCGTTTGGGCGTGGAGCGTCTGGTGATTGCCGGTGTGGCTACCCATTCTGTAGTCGAGAGCACAGTGCGCCATGCGGTGGATATGGGCTATGAGGTGGCGGTGGTGGCCAGCGCCTGTGGTGCTCCCCCCGCGACCCATGAGGCCTCCCTGGCCAGCATGAGCCTGATTGCTCATATTGACCGGGACGAAGATTGGGCGACGGTGTTCGGCGCACCAAAAGCACAGTAGGAGAAGCACATGCAGCAGGACATGAAGGTGAATTTACAAGGTAAGGTCGCCATCGTGACCGGGTCCACGCAAGGGCTGGGGGCGGACATCGCCCTGGCTCTGTGTGCCGCCGGTGCGTGGGTGCTGATCGTGGGTCGCAGTCAGGAAGAAGGTCAGCGTACCGAGGCGCGTTTGCAAGCGGTGGGCAAGGCTCAGTTCATGGCCGCCAATATTTGCGACGATGCCCAGCTGGATGCCTGTGTACAGGCGGCTCTGGCGCAAACCGGGCGCATTGATATTGTGGTCAACAATGCCTGCTCGTATGGCGATGAAGGCCTGGCCTCCAGCCGCGAGCTCTGGCATCAGACGCTGGACGTGAACCTGATCTCCAGCGCCATTCTGGCCCAGAAAGCCACGCCTTATATGGGGCAGGGCGGGGTCATCATCAATATGGGCAGTACGGGTGGCAAGTTTGGCGTGGCTGGACGTGCGTTGTATCCCGCTTCCAAAGCGGCCATCCTGCAGTTCACCAAGAGTCTGGCGGTGGAGCTGGCTCCCTCGGGCATTCGTGTGCTGACAGTCTCGCCCGCCTGGACCTGGTCGCCGTCCGTTGAACGCATGAGCGGCGGTTCGCGTGAGCTGGCCAATCAGGTGGGGGCGCAGGTTCATCCTTTGGGTCGAGTCGGTTCCGGCGAAGAAGTGGCTCAGGTGGTCTTGTTTGCCGTGTCGGGCGCGGCTTCCTGGATGACAGGGATTGATCTGCCCGTGGACGGTGGCTTTTCCGTGCTCGGGCCGGAGCAGGGCAAGTCGCCCCGTCACTGGTTTGAACGCTGGCCGGCGCAGTCGTCTGGCTCATAAATCAAAAAGTGCGGTAAAAGATGTCCAGGGCTTGTGAACACCTGTTTCTTGTTGTGTGTTCACAAGCCCTGACCCCGTTCAGGGCAATTTAAAAAAGGTGTGGGATGACAGACTCAACAAATAAAAAATCGTATGCCGTCATTGTGGTGGGCAGTGGCATCAACTCCCTAGTATGTGCCGCCTTGCTGGCGCAAAAGGGCAAGCAAGTCCTGGTACTGGAACGTAACGACCGCGCGGGCGGGTGTATCCGTACCGAGGAGCTGTTTCCGGGCTTTACCCATGAGTTGCTGTCGTCCTGGTACCCCTTGTTCACATCCGGCGCTGCCTATGCCCGTTTGAAAGACGATCTGGCCGCCCAGGGCGTGGAGTTTCTGGAAAACGGCTATACCACCGGTGTGGTGGGCAGCGATGGCAAGGGCCTGGCCCTGCGCCACGATGTGGGCGATTCCATTCAGCGTATCAATGGCTTGCAAGCTGGTGATGGCGATGCTTTTGGTGCCATGTGCAGCCAGTTGTTCGAGCGCGATGCGGGCCTGACCTTCGGCTTGCTGGGCACCGAGCCATACAGCCGTGGCTTGTTGGGTTTGCTGTTCTCGCAATGGCGCAAGCGCCGCATGGACGGCATGGTCCAGTACGGACGCGAGTCCCTGGAATCCTTCCGCCGCTGGGCTGACCGTGAACTGAAAGATGACCGTGTGCGCGGCATGATGGCTCCCTGGGTCTTGCACTCGGGCCTGGGCCCTGACGACGCCTGCTCGGCCTTGATCGGCAAGCTGACCTTTGCGGCTGTGGTGGCCGGTGGCATGCCCGTGGTGAAAGGTGGCGGCCAGAATCTGGTGCGTGCTCTGTGCGCCATTATTGAAAAGGCTGGTGGCCGTATTCAACTGAACACCGAAGTGGAAGAAATTGTGCTGGAAGGACAAAAAGCCCGTGGCGTGCGTGCCGGCGGCCAAGTCTACGAAGCCAGCCATGTGGTGTGCAACGTTACACCGCCACAGCTCTATGGTCGTTTGTTGCCGGGCGCGCCCGCTCAAGTACGTGAACAAGCTAATGCCTACCGCTTTGGCCGTGGCGACATGCAAATTCATCTGGCGTTGGACAGCATGCCTAACTGGAGCGATCCAGAGCTGCTGAAAGTACCGTTGCTGCACCTGTCCGACAGCCTGGAAGACGTCAGCATGAGCGTGGCCCAGGCCAATAACGGCCTGATCCCGGCCAAGTTCACTGTTGCTATCGGTCAGCCATGCTCGCTGGACCCCAGCCGTGCGCCGGAAGGCAAATGGATACTGTGGATGCAGATGCAGGACATGCCATCCAAGCTACGCGGCGATGCTGCTGGCAAGATCGAAGTGCCAGAAGACGGCAAATGGACCGAAGAAGTCAGCAAGGCCGTGGCCGAGCGCATCATCGACCAACTGGAAGGCGTCATGCCCGGTTTGCGGCAACAAATCGTGGGCCAGAAAGTGCTGTCGCCAGCCGACCTGGAATCCATCAACTGCAACCTGGTGGGCGGGGACCCGTACTCGGGCATTTGTTCCCCCGACCAGTTCTTCTGGATGCGCCCTTTTGCGTCCAGCAATGGCGCTCGCTCTCACGCTACACCGTACAAGAACGTCTACCACATTGGTGCGTCCACCCATCCAGGCCCAGGTCTGGCGGGAGCGTCCGGATTCATGGTGGCGGAGCAGATTCGTTAATCCTGCTTGTTCCTGGGCCTGAGGCTTGATGCCTGCAGGCAGAATAACCGGCCGGGGTAGGTGTTTTGCACCTGTTATGGCCGGTTTTTTTGCTTCTTGGCATTCAGCCAGAAGGGGAGATGAGGGGGAGTAAAGGAGCCGGAACCTGAAAAGTGAGCAGTTCGGGGCGTTTATCGCCTAAAAAAACAGGGTTCTCGTGAATACCTCATGCGCCAAGCCCACAATAGTTCGGTATTCTGTGCATGTTTTCTGCTGCCCTGGCGGTTTCATGCTTGGGGCCTCATTGTTTAGCCGGAGTTTTATTGATGCACGCTTTTCGCCGTTCGCGCCTGTGTGCTTTTTTGTCCTTGTGGCTGCTGGCTGTGGTGCTGGCTGTTACCGCTGTCCCTGTGACGGCCGAGACAGTGGCATTGACGCCTGCGCAGGCCAGTGAATCCCTGAATGAATTGCGTGACACGCTGCAAACTGTCCAGGACCGTTTGCAGAAAAATGATGGCTTGGGCGATTCCGATCTGGTTGCCTTGCGCAATCAGTTGCTGCTGGCGCAAGAGCAGGCTCAGGAAATGAGTGTGCGTCTGGAGCCTGAGCTGTTGAGCGTGACCGCGCGTCTGAATCAGTTGGGGCCTGTGGATGATCCGGCGGGGGAGTCCGAGGACATTGCGCGCCAGCGTGCTCAATTGCAGCAGGCGGTGACCGAGCTGGACGGCATGATCAAGCTGGCCCGTTTGATCGGCGTGGAAACAACACAAGGCCTGGATCAGGTGTCCAAGCAGCGCCGCGTAATTTTCCAGGCGGAATTGGGTCGGCAGTCGCAGTCCGTGTTGACACCGCGCTTCTGGCGCAATGTGTCGCGCGATTTGCCCGGTGATCTGGCCAGGGTTGAACGCATGCGCAAGGAGCTGGCTCAGCGGGTAATCGATTTGCCCGCTTATGTGCTGTGGTCGGCAGGAGCCTTGGCTCTGGTCTTGCTGGCTTTGTCGGTCTGGGCGGTACGGGGGCTGGAGCGTTTTACCATCAACCACACCAAGCCCTCGCGCTTGCGACGCTCTTTTTATGCGACGGCCTTGATTGTGCTCTACAGCCTGACGCCCGGTTTGCTGGCGTCGGTGGCGGCAGGGCTGTTTTACTGGAACGGCAATCTGGCTCCGGATCTGTCCAGCTTTGTGTCCAAGTCCGTATTCGCCTTGTATCTGGGTGGCTTTGTGACCGGGATGGGCCGCGTGCTCCTGTCGGCGCAGCGTCCTAGCTGGCGCTTGCCTCCCATCCCCAGCAATGTAGCTTTGAAGCTGGCATGGTTGCCCATTGCTCTGGGCATCATGGTGGCCTTGACCTGGATGTCGCAGCAATTGCTGGGCCTGATCAACGCCACGCTCAGCACTACCTTGCTGGTCAACAGCTTTAACACGCTGACACTGAGCATCTTTATTGCCATTGCAGCCTGGAACTTGAGCCAGGGGCGTGAGAAGACCCCCGTTCCAGAGGGCGGCGAGGACCCGCAGAAAACGGCTTCGGTTCAGCAGGGGGCGACCTGGTTACGCGCCATTCCTATCACCCTGGGTGTGGTCATTGGGCTAGGGATGATTGCCTTCTTGCTGGGCTACATCGCCTTGAGCAGTCTGATTGTGCAAGAGGTCTTGTGGCTGAGTCTGGTGATTTGCACCTGCTATGTCCTGGTCGCACTGATTGCGGATATCGGTCAAAGCCTCTTGCTGCAATTTAAAGAGAAGCGCGCCGCTAATGAATGGAGCAGTACGCAATTGCGTGGCAGCAGCCAGATCGTGATCGTGCTGTCCGGAGCATTGCGTTTATGCCTGATTATTACGGCGATTACCCTGGTCTTGCTGCCTTTTGGGGAAGACCCCACGCAGTGGCTGCAGCGTCGTTTGGGCTTTTTGGTTAAAGGTTTTTCTTTAGGTCAGGTTCAGTTAAAACCCAGCTCGGTCCTGCTGGCCGTACTGATTCTGGTGCTGGGCATTTTGTTTGTCAAAGCCTTGCAGCGCTGGGTTGCCAACCAGCTTTTACCCGCCACGCGTATCGATCCGGGTATGCGAGTGTCTACTGCTAATCTGTTCAGCTATGTGGGCTACTTTATTGTGGTGGCTACGGCGATTTCGTCTCTCGGAATCGGTCTGGAGCGCATGGCCTGGGTGATTTCAGCCTTGTCGGTAGGTATCGGTTTTGGCTTGCAAGCGGTGGTGCAGAACTTTGTATCGGGGCTGATTCTATTGGCCGAACGTCCCATCAAAATTGGGGACTGGGTCAGCCTGAACGGGGTAGAGGGCAATGTACGCAAGATCAATGCCCGTGCCACGGAAATTGAAATGTTCGACCGCTCCACCTTGATCGTGCCGAACTCCGAATTCATCACCAAAACCGTGCGTAATGTGACCTTGAGCAACCCCTTGGGGGTGGTGAAGGTCAAGATCAATATGCCTATCGACACAGACGCTAAACGGGTACGTTCTATCATGCTGGATGTGATGCAGAACTACAGTGACGTGCTGGCCGACCCGGCGCCGGATGTGACGCTGGACGGCTTTGATGCTAACGGCTTGCAGTTTACGGCGACCTGCTATGTAAGCTCGCCTCGCATTGGCAGCCGGGTACGCAGTGTCCTGATGTTCGATATTCTGGATGAATTACGCAAGGAAGGTCTGGCGTTGCACCATACTCAGACCATGACGGTATTGCCCAATACACCGGTCGCCAGCCAGAGTGAAAGCGGCAACCCCTTGCTGAATGATTGAACCTCGATAAAAACAACAGGCAGGCCCCAGGGAGACAACAGCCATGAAGACGCTACGACTAGGTGTGCAGGTCTTGCTCTTGTTTATTGGCCTGCTGCTGGGGGGCGGGTCTCAGGCACAAACCCTGTCCGAGATTGAGCAAGAGCGTCAGCTGATGCGGGAGCTGCAGCAGGCGCAAGATGAAGTTCGCCTTTTGCAGTATCGCCTGGAAGGCAATCAAACCTCCATACGACGCGAACGTAGCTACGAGTTCGAGCAGAAGCTCACCCATGCGCGCGATCTGTCCAGCCGGGTCGTGCAAAAGCTGGAGCGACGTAGCCGCTTGTTGCGGGCGCGCTTGCAGGAGCTGGGTGAAGATGCTGGAGACGAGGCAGACCAAACCACACTTCATAACGAGCGTCAGCAATTGCGACGGGCTGACGCGGCCTTGCGCGCAGACTTGCGGGTAGCACGCCTGGTGCAACTGGAAACGGAACAGACAGGTCAGCTGTTGCGGGATGCGACAGCGCGCTATGAACATGCCAAGCGCTGGCAACGCAGTGCTTCCCTGGTCTTGTTGCAAAGTCTGCCTGGATTGAGCGAGGCCTGGCCGGCGGATCGGCAAAAACTGTCCGACTTCGCTCAGCAGTGGCGTGAAACCTGGAAAGACACGAGCTGGCAGCAAAGTAACGCATCATTCGGGATGGTGATCGCCGTTCTGATCATGGGGTTTGTTTTGCTGCGACTGATGCCGGTGTGGATCAGTCGTTATTTACCGACAGGGCGTTTGCGCCGCTCCAGCCTGACTCTGGCCAATTTCCTGTTGTGGTTTTTTGTCAGCTTGATTCTGGTGGATCAGTTGATTGAGCTGTTCTTCGATCGCCCAGGCATTAGCGCCATGCAGTTTGAACTGCTGGCTACCTTGAAGTTCGGAGCGGCAGTGGCGGCGGTGGTGCTGGCCACCATGAAAGGTATCTTGATCCAGAGTCGCGCCTCCTGGCGCTTGCTGCCCTTGTCGACTCAGGCGCAAGGGCGAATGCGTTATTTTGCACTCGCCTTTTTTCTGATTGCCTATCTGGACATTGTGGCGACCTTTTTCAAAGGTTCGATAGGAACGTCAGACACGTTTCAAGCCTTGATGGATGGCATCACCAGCCTGCTTTACCTGGTCTTGTATGGCTATGGCTTGTGGATACTGCGGGCCGAGCTGTTTGGCCAGACCGAATCGTCGGGGCAGGACTCTGTCAGAACAGCGCGTAGCTGGGCGCGCCTGGTCTTCAAAGGGGCCGTCGCCGTCTATGTTCTGGTCGCTGGGCTGTTCATCGGTGGGTGGCAGGGCTTGTCGGATGATTTGATGTCCCACTTCATCACCATGCCTTTGATCTTTGGCTTGATTGCCTATGTCTTCATGGTGTGGCTGCAGGACATCTCGGACTCCTTGCTGGCCTATTTGCACAACCGCAGCCGTGATCCTGATGCGGCACCGATTCGCGTGCAAAGCCAGTTCATTGTTGTGTTTTTTGCTATCGCCCGGATGAGCGTGTTGCTTCTGGCGATCTGGATGGTGAGTGGGGATTGGTTAACTGAACCCAAACAGATGCTGGAGTCGGGACTGGATGTCTCGCGTGAGGCCTTGCGTCTTGGAGCGGTGCAGTGGCGCCTGGACTTGTGGCTGATTGCCTTGGGCGTGATGCTGGTGGGAGGTGTTCTGATTCATTTTCTGCGCACCTGGCTGCGTCAGAATTACATGCCTAACACCACGCTGGAGCCGGGCCTGCAAAATGCGATCGTGGGCATGGTTGGGTACGTTGCCTATTTTGTTCTGTTGGTGATCTGCCTGTCCATGCTGGGTGTGCCGATTGAATCGGTGACCTGGATCTTTACGGCCTTGACGGTGGGTCTGGGTTTTGGCTTGCGAGGCATTGTGCAGAACATTGCCTCTGGCCTGATGCTGATGGTCGAGCGTCCCGTCAAAGTGGGAGACTGGGTGGAGGTAGAGGGCAGCGAAGGCAATGTGCGCCAGATTCGCTTGCGGGCGACCTATGTTGAGCGCTTTGATCGCACCATGGTCATGGTCCCCAACTCCCAGATGATGGGGCGGCAGGTGCGTAATCTGACTTACACCCCGACCTCCTTGGGCGCGATCGAGTCCCGCTTGCTGTTTCCGCTGGATGTGGACGCGGATGCGGTCATGCAGATTTTGCGTGAGGCCGTACAGTCCGAACCGGAAATTCTGACCGAGCCAGCCCCTATCTTGTCTTGCGACGGAATTTTTGGGGATGGGGTGGCATTCAGCACCCGTTGTTTCATCAATACCATGCGAGTCCAGCGCCGGGTGCGCAGCAATCTGATGCTCGATATTCTGCGGCGCTTGCGTCAACAGGGCATCAGTCTGCATCCGGCCCAACGCTGGGTTCAGGAAGCCATGGACAAGGACAGGGCCGAAGACCCCGACCTTTAGGGTTTTCCCAGTGATTGAAAGCTGAAATATTCATCCGTATAATTTGTTTAGCCACACTAAACAGAATAGACGCATTATGCGTATCAGGATGGATGAGACATGAGCAAGAAACAGTCCCCACAGGACGAGGCCCCCGTATCGCCGTGGCGTGCCGCCAGCGCAGCGGGTTTGGGCACCATGATCGAGTATTACGACTTTCAGCTGTACGGCGTCCTGGCTGTGACGCTAAGCGTGCTGTTTTTTCACGCCGGCAATGAGAACGCGGCCTTGCTGTCCACATTGGCCGTGTTTGGCGGCGCCTTTCTGGCACGTCCCTTAGGCGGTATTTTCTTTGGCTGGTTTGGCGACAAGCATGGCCGTACCGCTGCCTTGATGTTCACGATTGTGGGCATTGGAGTGGCCAGCGCCTTGATGGGCATGTTGCCTACCTACGCCACGCTGGGCCTGGCTGCACCGGCCTTGCTATTGCTGTGTCGTTTGCTGCAGGGTTTTTTTGCCGGTGGTGAAATTACGGGCGCAGCTACCTATGTGGCGGAATGCTCGCCTCCCGGCAAGCGCGGTTTCTTTGGCGCGTTCAACCCGGCCGCCGCCACTTTGGGCTTGTCCCTGGCCACCGGCGTCGCGGGGTTGGTGACGGCGCTGGTGGGTAAGGAAGCCATGCTGGATTGGGGCTGGCGTATTCCCTTTCTGCTGTCCATTCCGCTGATCATTCTGTGCGTCTGGGCTCGTTCACGTATCGAGGATTCGCCGCGCTTTAAGGAAATGCTCAAAAGCCATCATCCCGAGCACTCGCCCCTGTCCTTGATTGTGCGTGATTACCGCCGTCCCCTTTTGCAAGTCATTGCTATTGGTTTTGCGCAGAATGCAGCAGGCTACGTGGGCGTGGTCTATCTGAGTACCCATTTGATTCACACCCTGAAATACGACGGCACGGCGGTGTTCTGGCTGATTTCCCTGGTCACCTTGTGCTCGGCCTTCATCATGCCTTTTGCCGGTGGCCTGTCTGATCGCTTTGGCCGCAAACCCTTGCTGACGATTGGCTTGCTGGGCTATCTGGTGCTGGTGCCGCTGACGATGTGGGTCGCCTCATGGGGCAGTTTCCCGCTGGCGGTGATCGCGGTGGCCGTGTCCATTTTGCCCTTCATCGTAGTGCAGGCCGTGGGCTACCCCTTGTATGCCGAATTGTTCCCTACGCGAGTACGCTATAGCGGCGTGTCGCTGGGCTTTAACATCGCCACCATTCTGGGTGGAGCGACGGCGCCATTCGTGGCGTCCTGGCTGACGGGCCTGACCGGTTCGAGCATGGCACCTGCCTTTTACGTGATGGTAGTGGCGCTGATCGGGATTGTGGCTTTGAGCACGGTGCAGGAAACCTCTGGCCGTCAGTTGGCCGATTGATTTTCAAGGAAGTAAATGATGTCCGGATATTTTCTTTATCACTCCATTGGCATGTTCGAGGGCAAGGAAGCGGCCATGCGTGCCGAGCTGGATC
The DNA here is from genome assembly GCF_024266725.1 of Alcaligenes sp. NLF5-7. NCBI lineage: Bacteria > Pseudomonadati > Pseudomonadota > Betaproteobacteria > Burkholderiales > Alcaligenaceae > Alcaligenes > Alcaligenes sp. NLF5-7. The sequence goes on along the minus strand of NZ_CP100755.1, from coordinate 46,635 downwards.
AGTTCAGCCAGGTCTGGTCGGCGCAGGACGATGCCCAGTGGGGGTACGCTCTGGGCCAGAAACAGGCTTTCATGGATGCCTGGGCCCGTTTGATTGGTGCTGATTCCAAGGATATTGCGCTAAGTGAAAATGTCACTGGCGGCCTCTACAGCATTCTGGGTTCTTTGCCTTCGCATGTGCTTAAAGGACGTACCTTGCTGGTTGCGGCCGATTGCTTTCCCAGCCTGCATTTCCTGTTGCAAAAACTGGCCTTGCGCCTGGGCTTCACCTTGCGCACCGTACCTTTGAGTGCGGGCCTGTCCTATGTGACGGACGATGATTTCATCAATGCCTGGGATAACAGTGTGGGTTTGGCCCTGGTGACCTGGGTCAGCTCTACGTCATCGCACCGGGTGGATGTGGATCGCATGGCGCAATGTGCGACGGAGCACGGCAGCCTGATGGCGCTGGATTTGACACAAGCTGCCGGGCTGGTGCCGTTCACCGTGCATGAAGGCGTGGCCTTTACCTTGTCGGCCTCCTTGAAGTGGGCATGCGGCGTGTCCGGTGCCAGCCTCTTGCATGTGCGTGCAGATTTGATCGAGCAGTGCGAGCCGGAGTTTCGCGGCTGGTTCAGCCAGGAAAATCCCTTTAACTGGAATCTGGACCAGTTCAGCTATGCTGATGGCGCGCGTCGTTTCGACCACGGCACACCGGCTATTTTGGGAAGTATTGCGTCCCTGCCTGGCATGCGTTTCGTGCTGGAAACTGGCGTAGAAAAACTGCTGGAGCAAAACCGGGCATTGACGGCGGTCTTGCTGGATCGTGCGGCCAAAGCCAATTGGCCCGTGCTGACCCCATTGGCCGAGAACGAGCGCGGCGGCAGCATCATGTTGCGCGCCAGCAGTGCCCAACGCGCTCAGGCTATGGTGGATCAGCTGCGTGAGCAGGAGCTCTATTGCGATCAGCGTGACGGCGTATTGCGTCTGTCGCCCGGTAATGTCTGCACCGAGCAGGATGTACTGCGCTTGTGCGACACCTTGCAAGCCGGTTGGTAAAGGAGGAGGGGATATGGATAGCCAAACCTGGGCTCATCAGGCCAGCCGTCGTATCGAACGATCCGCCAAGGTCGTGATGGACTATATGGCGGATCTGGATGCGCTGGGACGCTGGTCTCTGGGCTGCTTTGACACCGAAACGGTGGCGCCTGGCCTGGTGGTGGGGACGTCCTTGTTTGATGGTGGCCAAACCCATGTCAGCGTGGAGATTCTGGCCGAGCAAGGGCTGATTCGCTATTGGGTAGGTAGCGCCACACAACGTACGCCGCGCATCAGCGCCATGGTGCAGCCGCTGGATCAGAATTCCTGCATCTTGATCATGCTGGCGACACGCGGTGCAGACATGGATGAAAACCGCTGGCTACGTTTGCAGCGTTGCCATGAAACCGAGCTGGACCTGATCCAGGCCCAGCTGCACAGCGCCGCCTAGTGCTCGTGCTTAATAGCTGGGTGGGGTGATCGCCACAATAAAGCGCACATCCGTGTCGTAAGGATTGCGGTAGGCATGGGGCAGGCTGGAGTTGAAATAACAGCTATCGCCCGTTTGCAGACAGTGCTGATCATCCCCTACATCGACCAGCAGCTGGCCTTCCGTCACCAGCACACATTCCTCGGCAGGGTGGCTCCAGCGCTGCCCGACCGAGCTTCCTCCCGGCGGCAAGAAGCCCGCCAGCATTTCAATACTGCCAAAGCCCGGCGACACCCGCTGGTACTGCACGCCCGAAGCGGATTGAATGCTCATGCGCTCGTTCTGGCGCACCACCGCCACTTGCTCCACATTGTCATCCAGCAGGGAAAACAAGGGCGTATCCAGCGCACGTGCAATTTGGCGCAGGGTATCCAGACTGGGTTGGGTCAAACCGCGTTCCACCTGGCTGATCAGGCCGGGGGAGACTTGGGCAAGCTCGGCCAGCTTGCGCAGAGACAGTTTTTTATGAAGTCGGACTTGGCGAATACGCAAAGCGGCCATGTAGATGCGGGGGTAGGTAGTAAAGCCGTCATTGTAGGGCAAGCCCGCAGGGCTGAGGAGCGCGGGACCTGGCCCACCTGCTGCTTACGGGCCAATCGGTTCAAGTCTTTGCCATCGGCTGGGGATCGTCGGCCCATTTTTCTTTGATATGCAGCATTTCAGGCAGGCATTTATCCAGCAGAGCGATCAGTTGCGGGTCAAAGTGCTGGCCGGATTGTTCGCGCAGATAGCTGATGCAGCTCTCCACACTCCAGGCTTTCTTATAGGGTCGCTCACTGGCCAAGGCATCAAACACATCGGCCACCGCCACGATGCGGGCGGGCAGGGGGATATTCTCGCCTGTTAAACCATAGGGATAGCCGCTGCCGTCCCATTTTTCATGGTGATACAGCGCGATCGTGCGTGCCAGTTTCAACAAGCCATGCGAGTGCTGGCCAATAATGCGGGCGCCAATCAAGGTGTGCGTACGCATGATTTCCCATTCTTCGGGCGTTAGCTTGCCGGGTTTTTGCAGGATGGAATCCGGGATGCCGATTTTGCCAATATCGTGCATGGGTGCGGCGTGCAGCAGCTCGTCGGCCGCTTCGCTGGAGTAACCCAGCCAATGGGCCAGAATGCGCGTGTAGTGGCTCATGCGGATGACGTGGCGGCCAACTTCGTTGTCCTTGTATTCGGCCGCTGTCCCCAGGCAACGGATAATCTGCAGGCGGCTGTCGCGCAGTTCCTGCATTTGTACCAAGGACAGATGGTTGCGTATACGTGCCTTCAGAATCGCCGGGTTAAAGGGTTTGGAGATGTAGTCCACCGCCCCCATGTCCAGCCCCATTTGCTCATCCTGCGGCTGCGAGAGCGCAGTTACAAAAACAACGGGGATGTGGCGGGTTTTAAGGTCGGCCTTCAAGGCTCGACAGACTTCGTAACCCGACATTTGCGGCATCATGATGTCCAGCAAGATCAGGTCCGGTAGGTCCCGTTGTGCCAGCTCCAGCGCCTTGATGCCATCTTTGGCAAAGAGCAGCCGGAAATCCTGTTGCAGCGTATGGCGCAGAATCTGCAGATTGGCGGGCTCGTCATCGATGAGCAAAAGGGTGGGGCGCGGCGAGGTAAATTCATTCATGGCGTGGCGGATCCTTGGCCAAGCTCGCATTCAGGTCTTTGATCAGCTTGGACAGGATCAGGCTGGCTTGAGCAAAGTCGAACACGTCGATGGTTTTATTAAGATCATTCAGGGTATCGGTTTGCCCTGTGCTTTCCAGATACTGACAGACCACTTGCAAGGCAGGCTCGTCCAGCTCGTTGAGCAAGACGCTGCTATGCAGAATGTGGAGATTGTTCAAGGCAACGTCGGGGGGATGCACCACGACCTGTTGAGCGTCTGAATAAGTAGTCGGTGGGCCGTTGTGACCAAGTTCGTGAGCGATGCGGTTGAACATTTCCTGCAACTGTTCAATACGGCGACGCATCTGGCGAGTTTGACCACGACGAATTTTTTCTTCCAGCTCGGCGCTGAGGGCAGACACTTGGGGCAGACCCAGATTGCCGGCGGTGCCGCGAATGCCATGCAGGCTGCCCAGCACAATCTCCCAGTTCGGGGATGCCTGCTTGATTTCATCGAGCGGGTAGCGGGTATGCAGGTCAGACAGAAAGCTCAGCAGAGCGCGGCGCAGACGGACCTGGGAACCCCACAGGCTCAGGCCCAACTCCCAATCGATCAGGCTGCTCTCTTGTGGTTCGACGCTGTGCTCCAAGGGGCCGGTGGGGGGCAGACCCATCACCATGGCAATCTCCTGCAGCAAAGAAGGCAGATCCAGCGGTTTGGTGGCAAAGCCATTCATGCCGGCCTCCTGGGCCGCATGACGGTCGGACTCCATGACACTGGCAGTCAGCGCAATTAGTGGCAAAGGCAGCCGCGCTTCGCGGCGTTCCTGTTCGCGCCACCGGCGGGCGGTTTCCAGACCGTCCATCTCGGGCATGTGCACATCCAGCAAGGCCACATCAAAATCTTCTTTGGACAGCAGCTCCAGCACTTTGTGACCGTTGTCGGCCACTGTGACGGAATGTCCGTGCTGCTCCAGGGCCAAGGTCAGCAGTTCCTGATTCAGGCTGATGTCATCGGCCACCAGAATGCGCAGCGGCGGCAGGCGGGGCACGGGCTGATCGTCCGGGCTCAGGCTGGGTTCCTTGCCCGGTTCCAGGGGAATACGGACTTCAAAGACGCTGCCCACACCCAGGGTACTTTCAACCTTCAGCGTGCCGCCCATCAGATCCACCAGCTGGCGGGCAATGGATACGCCCAGGCCGGTACCGCCAAAACGGCGGCTGATGGATACATCGGCCTGTGTAAAAGGGGTGAACACATGGCGCAACTGCTCAGGAGTCATGCCAATGCCGGTGTCCGTGACGCGGATGGAGACGGTATTGCGCCCTGGTTCGGGATTGACATCCACATGCACCGCTCCGCTTTGGGTGAACTTGATGGCATTGCCGATCAGATTGTTCAGCACCTGCTGAATCCGCATCGGGTCGCCCTTGTAAAACTGATGCAACTCGGGCGCATGGTTCAGACGGAACTCCAGGTTCTTGGCATCCGCTGCCAAACGCAAGGAGGCCACGACCTGATTGCACAATTCAATCAGCGAAAAATCCACTTGCTCCAGCTCGACCGAGCCGCGTTCCAGCTTGGTGGTATCCAGAATGTCGTTCAGCAAGGCCAGCAAGGAGTGGGCGGACTGGTTGATGATGGCAAGGTGCTTGTTTTGCTGCGCATTGATCTGATCATTCAGCATCAAGTCGCTAAAGCCAATAATCGCGTTGAGAGGGGTACGGATTTCATGGCTCATATTGGCCAGAAAAGCCGTCTTGGCCTGGGCTGCCTGCTCGGCTTTTTCCGCACTTTGACGCAGGGATTCGGTCAGTGCCTTGTAGCGGCTCATGTCAGTGACAAAACCGACAAACAGCGGGTCACCCGGCTGGCGTACCTTGCCTACGGCCAGGCGCATCGGCAGCAAGCTGCCATCCTTGCGCAAACCGGTGACATCCCGGCCTACGCCAATAATTTTTGGGTCGTTGGTGCGTAAATAATTGGACAGATAGCTGTCGTGGCGCGAGCGGTCCGGCTCGGGCATCAGCATGTTCACATTGCGCCCCAGCACCTCGCCAGCCTTCCAGCCAAACAGGCGTTCGGCTGAATGGTTGAAGTCCAGAATGGTGCCGTGGCTGTTGATGGTAATAATGCCGTCAATCGCGGTATCCACAATGGCCCGGTTGTGCGATTCGCTTTCTTCCATCTTCAAGAACAACTGGCGGTAGCGCAGCAGGCCGTTGGCTGCGGTCACCAGTACCGTCACCGTAATGGTGAAGGTGGACAGCACCATGGAGGCAAAGGTGCTGTTGAAGATGATCATGTCATCGGGCGGTGTGGTCTGGCCTATAAAGCGGGCGGCCGCCATGCCGGTATAGTGCATGCCGGAAATGGCCAGGCCCAGCACAATGCCGCTGATGACCACGCGTTGCAGCAAGGTCAGGCGGGTGCGATGCAGGCGAAAGCGTATCCACAAGGCCAGCGTGGCCAGTACCACGGCCAGCACAATCGACAGGAAGAAGGTGATGGGCTCATAGCGCAGGACCGGCGCCATACGCATGGCAGCCATGCCACTGTAATGCATGGTGCCTATACCCAGACCCACCAAAATACCGCCCACAATCAGGTGCGAGCGTTGTACACGGGCTTGCGAGAGAATTTGCAGGGCGACCCAGGATGCCCCTACGCTGGGCAGAACCGACAACATGGTGATGGCCGGGTCGTAATGGACGCTGGTGCAAAGTTCAAACGCCAACATGCCAATAAAGTGCATGGTCCAGATGCCACCGCCCAGGGCGATGGCACCCGTACAAATGGCAATCTGGCGGTGTATGCGCAAATCAGCCATGCGGGCAATATGGGCCGTTTGCAAGGCCATGCCCGAGGAGAAGATGGCAACCAGTAGCGACAGGATGACCAGACCACTGTTATAGCTGCCAACCAAGAAGGGAGCCATCTGGTCTGCACTGATGAAGAACTGGTCGAGTATCCGCATAGGTGCTGATGTCCGAAGCGGCCCATGGGGCCAAGTTAGACGAAATGTGTCAGGCTCCCCCTGCCTGTCAGAGGGAATGTAACGGTGAAATTCGGATAGGTTACCGAGTTTGTCTCTTACTGTGCGCTTTTTTGTATGGATTCAACAAAAAAATTCATGGCTAGAGCAAGGTTCCTGTCAGCAACATCGCGGCCACGGAGAAGTAAATCACCAAACCGAGCACGTCCACCAGCGTGGCCACCAGGGGTGCCGAGGCACTGGCCGGGTCAAAACCGACGCGCTGCAAGATGAAGGGCAGCATGGAACCAATACAAGAACCGAACGTCACAATGCCCACCAGAGCCAGCCAGATGGTGAAGGCAATCAGCAAGGAGTGCTCGCCATAGTCGTACAGGCCCAGGTGTTGCCAGATTTCGATACGAATAAAGCCGATCGCCCCCAACATGGTGCCCAGCACCAGACCCACCGGCAATTCGCGCAGCAGGACACGCCACCAGTCGCGCACCCGGACTTCACCCAGGGCCAGACCGCGAATCAGCAAGGAAGTGGCCTGCGAGCCGGAGTTACCGCCGGAGCTCATGATCAAGGGAATGAACATGGCCAGGACCACGGCCTTTTCCAGCTGTATTTCGTAGTACTGCATGGCACTGGCGGTTAGCATTTCACCCAGGAACAAAATGGCCAGCCAGCCTCCCCGTTTGCGAATCATGGTGCTAAAGCCCGCTTGCAGATAGGGTTTGCCAATGTGTTCGGCACCCCCGAAGCGGTTCATGTCTTCGGCGGCCTCGTCCATCAGGGCGTCGATCACGTCGTCTACCGTCACAATGCCGATGATGGCATTGGCCTCGTCCACCACTGGAATGGCCAGAAAGTCGTGGCGGCGTATCAGTTGGGCCACGGCCTCCTTGTCCGTCAGGGCCTGCACGGCAATGGGGCTGTCGCCACTCCACAATTCGGTCAGGGCCGCTTGCGGGTCGGCACACACCAGCTTGCGCAAAGGCACCACAAATTGCAGTTGTTGCTTGTCGTTGACCACATAGATGGCATAGACCGTTTCGCGGGTACTTTCCACTTCCCGAATGTGCTGCAAGGTTTGTGCCACATTCCAGCTCATGGGCACTTGCAGAAACTCGGTAGTCATGATGCCGCCGGCTGTGTCTGCCGGATAGTGCATCAGACGCATGATGGAGGTGCGGGTGTGCTGGGTCAGGCGACCAAGAATCTGCTCCTGGTCTTCATGGTCCAGGTCTTGCAGCAAGTCGGCCATTCGGTCTTCGGCCAGTTGCTCCAGCACTGGCAGGCGTTCGGGACGTGTCAGCTCCATCAAGAGCGCACTGGCCCAACGCAACTCCGGCACTTCCAGCAAGGCTTGCAGGCGTTCGTTGTCCAGCTCCTGGGCAGCGAGCAGCGCGGGGCCTTGCTCCAGCTGATTCAGGGCCAGAACAATATCGGCAATCGGGGTTTGAGGGCCAAGTAGCTCAGTTGATGGATGCGTGGACATGCAATACTCCAGTGGGCGTGCAGGTACAGGGTCTTGAGTTCAGGACGTTGGCACCGGGCCAACAGACCGTAAAGCGAACCGGCTCAGTTCGCACGAAACTCGCTAGGATAGCGTTCTTTGCGGATACGTGCTTCCCAAGCCGGGCGCAGGAAACGCCAGGCCGCTGCATTTTGTCTGGGAAATTGCTGATGCTGTGGTCTAAGTATGTCTGTGAATCGATCCATGATTTACCCATAGAACCGCTCAGTGCACTACCAAGCTGAAACTCAGCGTGATGAAGAATATCGCCATCGTAGGGAGGTCTGCGCTGGAAGTCAAAGCGATTGCAATGATGCGCAAAAAAATGATTTGTGCTGTTAAGGTGAGGCTTGTGCCCCTGCACCGAACTTGAGACGGTTAAGAGGGTGCTATAGTGCCCGCTTTGCCGCATAACGGCGACTCGACCCCGGCGGGCCAAGGCCCACTACACGATCAGGAACAACCATGAGCAATGCGATTAATTTTGACAAAGGCAACTACCGCTTCATTCCGACCGGCGTGAACCGCTTTTCGGGCGGGGTGGCCGCTCAGCCCGGTTACGAGATCTGCCGGGTCGTGTTTTCTGCCCCCGTGCCATTGAAAGAAGGTTTTGACTTGATTCAGGCCGTGCTGGAAGCAGAAGAGCGTCCTTTGACAGCCTTGTGCGCCTGCGAGCTGCGCTCGCCCGAGCCAGTTAGCGACAGCGACTTCAACAAGTTCAATGAGCTGTATCTGGAAACGCTGAAAGAGTGGGGCCTGGTCAAAGGCAAGCATAATCCGGTCGCCCGCAGCAACGTGTCGCCGCTGGTAGGCGCACCTGCCGAGCCCAGTTTTTACGCTTTCAGCTACACGGTGGAAACCGATATTGAAGAAGCCACCTTTGTGATCGCAGGCAGCTGCGAAGTCCCCGAAACGCCCGACGACTATATAGAGAGCATTGTGGCCTACCAGGACGTGTCGCCTGAAGGGCTGTTGCAGAAGGCGCAATGGGTTCTGGGTGAAATGGAGCGTCGTCTGGAAGTGTTGGGCCATGAATGGGCTGACACGACGGCCACCCATGCGTACACGGTGCACAATCTGCATCCTTTCATGGCTACTGAACTGGCTCAACGCGGTGCGATTAACCATGGCTTGGGCTGGCACCTGGCCCGTCCTCCCGTCAAGGATCTGGAGTTTGAAATGGATTGCCGCCGTATCCTGAACGAACGCGTGCTGACCATTGATTAATTGATCAGCCCTAAAAAAAACAGGCCCACGCTAGCGTGGGCCTGTTTTTTTGACGTCTGGCTGTTTATGCCTGGCTATAAGCTGCCTGGCTGGCAGACTGCTGATAGCGACGACGCACAATCAGGCCCCACGCCAAGCCCAGAACGGCGGACGCCAAAGAGCCGCACAGAACGCCCAGCTTGGCAGCATCCAGCAAAACGGGCTCGGCAAAGGCCAGGTTGGCCACAAAGATGGACATGGTAAAGCCAATACCGGCCAGCAAACCAATCAGGGTGACGCCGGCCCAATCCATGCCGGCAGGCAGGGTACATAGCCCCAAGCGTACGGGCAACCAGGTGCCCAGCAGGACGCCCAGGGGCTTGCCCACAATCAGGGCAATCGCCACACCAAACAGGGCGCTTTGTGCACCGGCGGCATTCAGGTCCAGACCATTCAGGCTGACCCCGGCATTGGCCAGCGCAAACACCGGCATGATGATGAACGCTACCCAGGGGTGCAGCAGTGCAGGAATACGCTGGACCGGAGGCAGAATCTCGCGTTGAGCCAGCTGCATTTTCTGCGGCGTGTGCATGACTTCGTGGGTGTCATGTTGGCTTTCCAGTTTGGTGGCCAGTTCCAGATTCAGGTGACGGGCCTTGCGAGGCAAGGGCAGGGCGCGCACAGGGCTCATCATGCCCAGAACCACACCGGCAAGTGTGGGGTGAGCACCTGTCTTCAACAAGCCAAACCACAGGATCGCACCGGGAACGACATAGGCCCAGGCCGAGCCTATGCCCATTTTTTGCAGACCCAGGACGGCCACAATACCAACGGCTGCAATCAGGAAGGCGCTGTAGTCCAGGCCACCCGAGTAGAAGAAGGCAATGATCAGGATGGCGACCAAGTCATCAATAATGGCCAGCGCCAGCAAAAACACCCGCAAGCTGGGGGGCAGGGAGCGGCCCAGCAAGGCCAGCACACCCACTGCGAAGGCAATATCGGTGGCAGTCGGAATGGCCCAACCCATCAGCACCTTCGGGTCGGGATTCATGGCGGCGTAGATCAGCGCCGGCAGAGTAATGGCGGACAGGGCAGCACAGATAGGCAGCATGGCCGAGCGCCAGTCGGACAGGGCGCCGTCATGGATCTCGCGGCGGATCTCCATCCCGACAACCAGGAAGAACAAGGTCATCAGAATATCGTTGACCCAAAAATGCAAATCTTGCGAGAAACGCCAGGAGCCCAGCTCCAAGGTCACTTGGGTGTGCCACAGGGCAGAATAGCTGTCGGCAAATGAAGAGTTGGCCCAGATCAGGGCTATGGCGGCAGCCATCAACAAGACCACACCGCCGAGGGCCTCGATATGCAGGAGGCGTTGCAATTGGGCTTGCAACTGGCGGGTCAGAACATGGGCGCGTGGCAAAGGCGCACCGGAAGAAGGGTGGGACATGGTCGGCAAATCTCCACAAGGCGGCCCGACCTTGCGTATGTAATTAACCTGCCTTGCTGCACCATGCCAGCAAAACACCCTGCGCAATTATAGGGATGGAGCCTCTTTAAGGCAATCGTCAGCTTGGGTCTGCGTCGGGCGCAATATGTATGGGAATCGTGACTGGCCCATCGTTGGTCAGGCTCAATTGCATATCGGCACCAAACACGCCGCACTGGGTATCAGGCAGCCGGGTGCGGGCCATGGCTACCAGCTCGTCAAACAAGGGCTGGCTGATTGCAGGAGGCGCAGCGCGGCTGAATCCTGGGCGATTGCCCTTGCGCGTATCGGCCGCCAGGGTGAACTGGCTAACCAGTAATAGCTGACCACCGGCTTGCTGCAAGTTCAGGTTCATCTTGCCTTGCTCGTCAGAGAAAATGCGCAGGGCCAGCAATTTATCCAGCAAGCGTGTGGCTTGCTCGCGGGTGTCACCGTGCTCGGCACAGACCAGAACGGCCATGCCTGCGCCAATTTTTGCGACAGTCTGGTTTTCAATATCGACCTGGGCCTGACGTACCCGTTGAATCAAGGCAATCATATTTATTCACTAAAATCAGTGGCCGACAGATTTGGAGAACAGATTCACAATCAGCACACCCACCACAATAAAACCGATGCCAATCATAGCGGCCAAATCCAGCTTCTGCTTGAAGACCACCCAGCCAATCAAGGAAATCAGCACAATGCCCACTCCACTCCAGATGGCATAGGCCACCCCAACCGGCATGACGCGCAGACTGAGTGACAGAAAGTAGAACGCACCCGCGTAGAACATGATCGTGAAGGCGCTGGGCATCAGGCGCGTGAACTGTTCGGAGCGCTGCAGCAAGCTGGTGGCGATGATCTCGAAGAGAATCGCGATGAATAAATGCAGGTAGGCGAGGCTTACAGGGGTCATTGAAAATCAGGGTTGGAAACTGAACCAGCCAGGTAGCAGCAAGACACTGGCCCACAAGGCGGCCGAGGCCCAGGATGAGATATGAAAACTCAGAGGCGACATGGCACAGGTGCCCGCAATCAAGGGGACAGTTGAGCGCAAGGGACCAACAAAGCGGCAGGCCACAATACTAAACCATCCCCAGCGTGCAAAAAAAGCCTGCGCTTTTGCATACAGATGCAAGCGCTTGCGGGCCCACTCGAAGTGGAACAGATTGCCGCCGTAACGCTGGCCCAGAAAAAACGAGATGGCATTGCCCAGGCCGGCGCCCAGTGTCACGGACAGCCAGATCGGCAGCAAGCTCATTTCCCCGGCGCCGACCAGGGCACCGACGGATAAAAGGATGGCTGTACCCGGTATGATCAGGGCCAAAAAGGGCAGGGACTCGACCAGGCACAAAGCGAAAACAGCGGGGGCCACCCATTGTGGGTTGGCGCTGATCAGGGCTGTGGCCTGTTCTGCAAAATTGCTTAGGGTGCTCAGCATATCAACCAGAAGGAAGGGACAGCATCATTGCAGTCTTTTAGTTCAGGGCAAGGCTCAGAATCAGGCGGTCCTTGTGCTGCAAACCGTCCTCAAACAGGGCCTCGTCGTAATGGTGCAGGAAATAATCGGGCTCTACCGCTATCACTCGAAAGCCGGCGCGCTGGTAGAAAAACAGGGGGTAGCCAATGGTGCCGGTGGCCACATATAAGGTTTGCCCACCTTGTTCGCGTACATAGCTAATCAGGGCAGACAGCAGCTTGGCACCCAATCCATGACCCTGGTGCGAGGGCTGAACGGCGATGTTCATCAGCTCCCAATCCTGGGCGTTCCTGCGCTGCAAAATAGCAGCCGCCACGATGTGTTCCTGATCTTTGATACACCAGGCGTACGGTGTGTCTTTGTAGCTTTCAATCAGACTCGTGCTGGGATCGGCTTCCAGCAGCAAAGCCATGGGCAGGCTGGAGCCATGGACCTGTTCAGCTTGTACAAAGTCGTTGCTTTGGCTCATGAGAAATCCCCGTCCACGTAAAACCATTGGCCTTGTTCAAGGACAAAACGGCTGACTTCATGCAGACGGTTCGCCCGGCCATTCAGACGGTTGCGAGCGACAAATTCCACAATCGCTTCCGTGTCGGAAACACGTTCATGACGTCGCACATCCAGGCCCAACCATTGCAAACCTTCCGGATTGGGTTCCAGCGAATGAGGGCGGGTGGAGCTATGCCAGGTGGCCAGCAGATAGTCCAGATCGTCGCGCACAAAAGCGCTGTACCGCGAGCGCATCAGGGTAGCCGCATCGGGGGCTTGCAAGTACTGCGGGCCTTGGTGCCAAGGGCCGCAACAAACTTCGTAGGTTTTGGGATTGCCGCAGGGACAGGAATTTTTTGAAGAGGAAGACTTTTTCAAGAGCGTAACTGCCAAGACCAAAGAATGGCACAAGCATACCTGAAAGCAGGTATTGGTTTATGGCGCCACCGCGACGAAAAGTAAGGATTTACAGACCAGGCTTTGCTGTAGCTGGAATGCTTGTCAGGCAGGGGCGTTCGAGGGAGTACGGGTGTTGGTAATGTCTGATTGGTTCATCGTACGGGTAAAAAGTTCCTGGCCGAGCATCCAGCGTTTGGTAGCGGCGGCCCGATGCTGTGCTGCATCCTGACTTGTGATCCCTAGTGTCCCCATAAAAAAACCCGCCCGCAAAAGCGGACGGGTTAGCGGCATGCGATTCGCTGCGTCGAAGGGGCTTATTTAGCCGCGTCGATGCGCTGTTGCATACGCTGGGCGCGTTCTTTGGAGCCGGGGTGCGAGCTCATCACGCTGCTTTCGCCGCCGTCCAGAGCTGCCAGTTTTTCAAAGGCAGAAACCAGACCCTGGGTCTTGAGCTTGCGCTCGGTCAGCAGGTCAAAGGAGTAGTCGTCAGCGTCGGATTCTTGCGATTGCGAGAACTGAGCGTTCAGGAAGGCTTCGGACAGTTCGCCCAATTGGCTGGAGTTCAACTGAGCAACCACGCCGTTACCGGTGGCGGCAGCAGCGTCACGAGCAGCGGACAGGCCGTAGGCGGTTTGCATGGCTTTCTTGCTGTGGCCCAGTTCAACGTGGCCCATTTCGTGACCGATCACGCCGCGCAGTTCGTCGTCGTTCATCTTGTCCATCAGACCGGCATACACACGGATACAACCGTTAGCCATGGCCCAGGCGTTCACTTCCTGAGTCTGGTAAACCTTGAAGTTCGGTGTTTGACCGTTCAACTGTTTCGCCAATGGCTTGACGACACGTTGCAGGCGCTTGTTGTACTTGCTGTTGGGGCTGGCCACTTTGTTTTCAGCATCCATCTGCTTGCAGGACTGATCCGACAGAGCAATCACTTCCTGATCGGACAAATTGAACGCCTGGACAGCCTTGCTGCCGGCACCGACCATGCCACCCACATCCATTGTCTGACAGCCTGCAGTCAGGCCAGCGACGGCCAGCATAGCGGCCAATGCACCCATACGAAAAGTCATGGACTTCCCCTTCTACTTATATAAAGAGAAGCGATTTTAATGACTAGGCGGCGAAGGGTTCCTGTATAAAACAAACTTTAACAATTGTTGTGGGCGTATTTACAGTTTATGGAAGGCCTTGATGGGCACGATAAGCGATGTTCGCTGCATTTGTGATCAACCCTCGCCTCAGTTCCGGCTCCTACACCCATATGCATGGCCGAGAAGTTCAGGCTGATGCCAGCCTGTGCGGATTCACTGTCGGTATGGATCAAAAAGCTTTGTACGACCGGGGAAATCATCCCGTTGATGCAAACCAGATCAGCACCATGAAGCTGCCTAGCCAAGGCAGGTGGTTCAGTAAAAAGGGCAAGGAAACCAGGCTGCCAAGATAAAGTGCGGCTACAAGGTTCAAGGCTAGCGGGGCTGGCAGGCGATCCGCCAGCCGCCCCATTGGCCAGTTAACATTCCCGCCTGAACCCCCAACACCAGCGACCCGCTGATCCCCATGAAAATCAGACCAATGGCACGTCCTTGCAGGGAAGGTGGGACCAATTCTGTTGCCAGTGTTGTTGCCAGCACACAGACTACCGCGCTGGCACAAGCCATCATTACTCTTGCCAAAAATAACAGCGTAAAGGAAGGGCTGAGGGCGGCCAGGACATTGCCGAAGACGAATAGTGCCAAGGCACTCAAGTACAGGGGGCGAGGGCGCAGCCGATGTCCCAATAAAGGGACGCATGGCGCCATCAAGGCAAAACTGAGGGAGAAAACTGCCGTTAACTATCCGGCCAGGGCCACTGAGACGCGCAGGTCCGAAGCCACATCCAGTACTAGCCCAACAATGATGTTTTCTGCTGTGCCCGTGACGAAAGTGGCCAAGGCAAACAAGAAGACGCGGGGATCCATGCTCTCTTTCCTCTGAACGTGATGACCACGCCAGAACCTTCCGTCGTGGTTAAACCAGGCGAACGGGTTTCGAGGCAGAGCTTCGGTTATCCCTGAATGAATAAAAGCCGCAGATTGTGCGACTTTGAAATACAGGTGCAGCTTGAAATGGGTGGTGCCCCCCCCGTGAGTCGAACACGGCACCAACGGATTATGAGTCCGCTGCTCTAACCAAGCATGAGCTAGAGGGGCAACAAGTCCGCAATTATTACATAAAGTCTGTGTTTGTGCCTAGCGTAGCCACGGCTAGAGCAAGAGATTCAAGCATCTGGAAGGCCAACTGTATTTGCTCGCGATTGGTAGCACCTTGTTGTGTATCCTTAGCGCACAATGAGCGCGTCTAAAACCCAGAGAATAATGATGAAAACACTTATTTTAGCTTTGACCATGACAGCTGTTCTTTCCGCCTGTGCCGTCCATACCCCCCGGGGATCGGTGATCGTGGATCCGGATGGTTACGGTGGATATGGGCAGCGTCACTGTCCACCTGGCCAGGCTAAAAAGGGCAATTGCTAAGCAAGTACCGCAGGCTGCCCCCCTTATTTGCGCTGATAGCGTTTGCTGCCTGTGCTGGTTTCGCAATAGCGCCCTCCACGAGGGCCGGTGCAATAGGTTCCACTGGAGCAGGGGCAGGCGCTGCTGGATCGCAGCGCCTGTGGCCTGGACTGCGAACTTTGTCCTGCAGTGCCGGTGTATGCAGGACACGACCGCTTGCTGCCGCTGGCTGAACCATCACGGCATACAAAGACTTCCCCCTCGCAGTGGGAAATGCCACCTTTTTTGCCTGAGCAGGGAGTGTTTCTTGCCTGAGTGCTCAGAGGTAGCAATACCATGATCAGGTATAGGAACAGCCATTTCATTCTTGTCTCACATGCCAGGGACGAATTAGTCACTTCGGATTGTAGGGGGCTGTGTTCGATTCACTGGGGGGGCACCAGAATTCAGACTGGTTTTGGATGCTTTAGTGGAGTCCGGTTGATTAATAATGATAACGACAAGAAATGATGGTGATGCTTGCCTTGTCTACGGCATAGACCAGGCGATTCGTGTCATCAATGCGTCTTGACCAAAAGCCGGACAGATTTTCTTTAAGCGCTTCAGGTTTGCCTATGCCATCGAATGGCGCACGTCGTACTTCCTCTATCAGTCTGTTGATACGCTTCAATGTCTTGCGGTCCTGGCCTTGCCAATACACATAGTCAATCCAGGCAGCGTCAGTCCAGCATAACAAACGGTCAGTCATCGCTCAGCTCGCGTGGCATGGCTTTGCCAGCACGATATTGTTCGATAGAGCGGCTCAGGTGTTCCGCATTAGCGGGGGAGCGCA
Organism: Alcaligenes sp. NLF5-7; assembly: GCF_024266725.1. Classification (NCBI taxonomy): domain Bacteria; kingdom Pseudomonadati; phylum Pseudomonadota; class Betaproteobacteria; order Burkholderiales; family Alcaligenaceae; genus Alcaligenes; species Alcaligenes sp. NLF5-7. The sequence goes on along the minus strand of NZ_CP100755.1, from coordinate 30,661 downwards.
GCAGATGGACGGTTTCCATCAAGCTGTTGTAGTAATCGAGTGACATGACTACAGCGTCTTCCGCATCACGACGCGTGATGATGGTGGTGCTGGCGTCATCGACTACGCTATCCAGTACAGCTTTCAAGCTGTTGCGCGCTTCTGAAAACGAGATGATTTTCATGGCAACCTCACTTGTCCAATTCACTGTACAAGTCTAATGGAAATAGAATGACTTGTACAGATTACTGTACGGGTTAAAGCCTTTGATGGAGGAAGGAGCCAGGCGCATGCAGTGAGCTTATTCTCGCCCAACCCACCCTCTTGCACTCTGCTATAAAGGACGTTTCGCCTCTTCTTTTCAGGTATTGCCATGCGAATCTTGATGCTTGCCCCCGCTTTATTGTTAGCCGCTTGCCAAACTACGGCGCCCACCGAGAAAGTCGGCAGTGAAGCCTGGCTGGAAAAGGTGGATCGCCAATTGGCTGTCTCCGATGGACAAGGGCATGGCCCTGACTATGGCTCGCAGGAGTGGTGCAACGTGGTGCATATCCGTTTGTATGGTCAGCGCTCAGCACAGCCCGTCCCTTGTGATCAGGCCTGGATGGAGAAGGTCGATCAGGAAATGAAAAAGCGTTAAGCCGTATCATGCATGGCAGCCTGCGCTGCCAGCTTTTTACGAACGCCGATAGTATTTCCGGTGCTCCACCATGGTGCCAATGATTTCAATAGCATGCTGGTCGCTGCGAATGGAAGGATAGTCTTCGTTCAGCGGCACCAGCTCAAAGATTTCTTGCCCACCTTCATCTATGCACAAGAGCCGGTATTTCTTGAAGGTGGCTTCTTCTTCGCTGTTTTTGGCGACCACATAATCACCGGGGCGGGGCGTGAGCTCGCAATCCACAATAATCCGGTCGCCTTCCTTGAAGTCCGGCAACATGGAATCGCCCTTGATCTGCAAGGCAAAGGAACGCTCGGACAGACACAGGTCTGTCAGCAGATATTCCACTTCTTCAAACGTGAAGTTCTGACCGGGATCCCGAAACACACCTGCCTGCACATAGTTCAGCAGGGGGATACGCCGCTCGCCCATCATGGCGTCTTGCACGTTGGAGTCAAAACCGTGCTTGGCCCCAAAACCATAGCCTTGCTGATCCAGGCTATGCGCTTCCAGACCCACTTCTTTTTCTATGGCTCGCGCCACTCGTTCGCCAATGCTGCGCCCACCGTTGTAGGTGGATGACAGGTACTGGGCCAGTTGCGCCCGTGTGCGCCCAATAGAGCGCGCAAAGTCAGCCGCGTTGCCGTGAGCGCGGTCTTCAATCAGGCGTTGCAGGTTTCTGCGGCGAATCGAGTAAATATCCATACTCGACATTAAAACAAGAAAAAACTAAACATGGGTTTAGATATTTCTTTTCTTTACGTTTAGAACTATCTATACTCAATGCATGAACGCTAAACACATCATCGAAGAAATGGGCGGTCGCCGAGCCGTATTGCGTATCACGGGCTTGAGCAAAGGCCGCATATCTCAATGGGAGAAGGCGGGTGTCATACCGCGCGTCTGGCAACTGGTCTTCCATCACATGAACCCGGTGGTGCCGGCCCCAGCACCCAAAGAAAGCTCTAGAAATATCTAAGCATTTACGACGGGTTTGGCTTGCAAGCCATGCCTGACAGTTCGACTGTGTCATGGGGTGACGCAGTTCTTGTGCCCTTGGGGCATTGCCTATCAATCGGATGTTCGTGGCCTGTTTGGGCCAGGGATCCTGCTGCGCGTCATATTTTTGCAAATACATCAGAGGCGTGCGGTTTTTCAGGCGGGGGTGCCATGAAAACACGTATTCACAACCATCGACACGAGTTTGCTTGTCGATGGCTCACACAGTCAGGAGCGTGCCTATGAGCAATATGCCGTGGTTTCGCGCCTATACCGAGATGGTGGACGACGAGAAGTTGCGTCTGCTGGCTTTCGAGGACAGATGGCATTACGTGGCCTTGCTCTGCCTTAAAGGGCAGGGCGTGCTAGACAGCGAAGACACGCTGATGCTGCGCAAGGTGGCGGTCAAGCTGGGCCTGGACCTGCGCACCTTGGACGATGTGGTGCGCCGCTTAAGCGAAGTGGGCCTGATCGACCAGGAAACTTTGCAGCCTCTGGCGTGGGACAAACGCCAGATGAAATCCGACAGCAGCGCGGAGCGGGTGGCGCGTTTTCGGGCCAGAAAAAAACAGGAACAAGACGGTAACGAGGGCAGTAACGCGTCCGTAACGTTACCGAAACGGCCGGGTAACGCGCTAGATAAAGAGACAGATAAAGAAGGAGATACAGATACAGAAAAAACAAACGTGCGTAGCAAGGCTCCGGCGCTGGAGTTTTCTGCCTGGCCTGCCGAACCCAGCGCAGACGTAGTGGCGGATTATCTGCGCCATCGTCGCGAGATCAAAGCGCCCTTGACGCAAACCGCCCTGAACCGCCTTGGCACCGAAGCCCACCGTGCTTTGGAAATGGGCTACAGCGTGGACGACTTTCTGGCCGAGTGCATGTTGCGTGGCTGGCGCGGGGGCAAGGCCAGCTGGCTGGAAGGACGCAACGAGCCCCGTGCAGGTCAGGCGTCGGGCTTTGATCCCCTGGCTTATGTGAACCGTCATCGGCAACGCGAGGAGATAGACGATGTCATCGATATCTGATTTTTCCAACCCCTGGCTGCTGCGTCATACCAAGCTGGAAGGCATCAGCCTGATGGACCATTTGTACAACCGGCTCAATGGCATTTATCCGAACAAGTTCCGCTCCAACTTTCGGGACAAGCAAGCCATTGAAGACTGGAAACAGGCCTGGGCCGAAGCTTTTGACGAGGAAGGTGTCTCGCCCAATGACGTGGCACTAGGCATCAAGAATTGCCGTCGCATGTTTGATTGGCCCCCCAGCTTGCCGGAGTTCTTGCGTGCGTGCCGCCCTCAACTGGAACCAGAAACCGCCTTTTTCCAGGCCGTGCGTGGCATGCAGGCACGAGTGCGAGGAGAAATGGGCGAGTGGTCACACCCGGCTATCTATCACGCAGCAATCAGCATTGGGCAGTTTGACATGCTGAATCAGGCCTACACGCAGCTGGAACAACGCTGGCACAAAGTGCTGGGAGATCACCTGGCCAAAGGACAGTGGGCAGAAATCCCGCCGCCTCGATTGGCCCTGACCTCCCCGCAAGACTGGGAGCAAGGGCGCCGGGAAGGGCAACGACGCGTGCGCGATCTGGCTCAGGTGATTTCGGGCGACACCAACAAGGACCCGCGAGTCTGGGCGGACCGGATCTTGGCCCGCCCGGAAGCGTGTTCCTTGGCTGTGCTGAAGATGGCCAAAGCAGCCTTGGGCAAGGAGTGAAACAGCCATGGATCTGACAACACGGCGTCATCAAGAGGTGCATCAGGCGATCACCGGAGCAACTGCCCATCGCTACAGAGAACTGCTGGCTTTGCAGCGGAACGACCAGATCAGGCATTTGGTACAGCAGCCATCCTGGAGTCTGGTGCCACGGCTTTTCAGCCACCTGATACCCGCCGGCAGGATTTGCTATATCGCGGATTTTGCCTACACGGACAACAGCAGCGGCGATCGCATTGTGCAGCTAAGCGGCGATCCAGAAAGCCTGCTCCAAAGCATCAAACGAATTTTGCTGACCCGGATGCACGGTATCACCGTTCATTGGGCTTGAAGGAGGAACCCACATGACAATCAAAGCAGAAAAAAAGCAGGGCCTGAGTGGTGACGACTTGCTCTGGAACTGGGCCCGTTGGTGCTGGTCCGGGCAGACCGTGGGCAATATGGAACGCTACGTTCCCTGGCAAGAGGACTTCAGGCCCATACATCAAGACCACGCTTTGGCGGTTGACGCCCTCTACCAGCGCCTGCCGCATTACCAAGCCATGGTCATCCAGGCCGAGTACCCACGCAAGAATGCTCAGTACGGCCATCTGACCGCCAGCGAGCGCCAGGCCACAGCTCGTTTGTGGATCAAGAAGGTTACGGGCGCGGTCCTTCGGGATGAGGACTACCGCCGCCATTTGATGGATTTCAGAATCACAGTCGAGAAGGAGATTTTGCGGTGAAGTATGCAGCCGAAGTCATAGACCTGTTAGCGGCCTATCCGGGACGAGAGTTCCGCATGATCCAGATTGTGCGGCACGTCAGCAAAGGCATGGAGCTGTCTACAGCCCAACGCAACGCCATGCGTGAAGGGGTCAAGCGTGTGCTGGTGCAATTGCAGGATTCAGGCCAGGTGGACAAGATCAAAGAGGGTGAAACCTCTGCCTTTTATGCCTGGCGTTGCAGTCTGCAACATGGGCCGCTATGAATCTGCAAGGCTAATTGCAATAATGGGCGTGCAAAGTTGCGTCCAATACAAACGAAACAACCCCGAGCAAGAAATTGCTGCGGGGTTTTTTTATGCCTCGCATCAGACACCGCTTTTCTTGATGAGTCCTTTGATCACTGTGTTGGCCTGCTTGTTCAGGTCAGGAAATGTACTGCCATGAACAATGCCCAAGATGATTTTTACACGCTGATCGCCAAAGCTGCCGAGCCGTATGCGGTGCTTCGTGATCCAGTTGAGGAGGGGCAGCTCCCTGCCATGCCTTATCTGCTTTTTTCCTTGACTCAAGGCCGACCTGGCCCGAGCCATTATGGACGGGTCAATGACGCTGGTGTTCGCCACATTAGTGTGCAGTATCAAGCTTTGGTACAAGTGCGATGTTTTGCTGCGAACAGTTGGAAAATTCTGGAGCAGCTGCATCTGAAACTGGAGTCCGAGGCGCTGCAAGCATTGAGTGAGAAGTTGAACATTGCATTGGTTCGTGCTCTCAGGTTGGAGGTCGAGCAGGATCAGACCGAGTACGGAAGAGCCCATGCACGTTTGGACCTGGATGTGATGTATACGGCCAGTCTGGACGATGAGGTGCATGTGATCGAGTTTGTGGAAGTGAAAGGGGAGCAACCGTCCCCGCTTGAGTGACCAGACAGGTCTTTTAGCAGGCCTGTTTTCATGAACGCGAGTTTTATCGCTTTAGCCACCGATCCAGGTGGTTTTTTTCTTTTTGGAGCCACCGATGGCAAAACTATCTCGGATCGCAAACGTAGATATTGCGTTGCGTACGACCGCAATCAATGAGCAATCCTTTTCCGACATGTTGATTTTGGGCAGTCACGTGCTTTCCACGGCACGCGCCATGACCATTACCGCTGCGGATGAACTGCTGGACATGGGTCTGCAAGATACGGACCCCTTGTATTGGGCCGCGCGTGATGCTTTCGCGCAGATTCCTGCCGTACGTCAAGTCTTTATTGGTCGTCGTCAGGTTGACGAACTCAAGATCTCGGTAAGTCGTGCAGTGCCTGATGCCGACTACCGTGTCCAGCTGCGCTGGCGTGGCGAACAGGGCCAACAGCTGGAGGCGCAGGTGTCGTACAAGGCGCTGGAAGCAGACACGGTAGCGGAAATTGCCTCGGGTTTGGCTAGCGCGATTGCGCAAACGGCTGCTCCTGTGACGGCTACTGCTGCTGAGGCAGTAGTGACGGTGAAAAATAAAACGGCAGGTACGGCTCTGGCTGTTCAGCCGCAAGGTAATCTGGCCATGCAGGTGGTGCCCGGCACCGAGACTGTGACTCAGGCTTTGTCCACCATCGCCAATGGGCCCTTTAATTGGTATGGCCTGGTTATTACTAGCCGCGTGATTGAGGACGTGCTGTCGGCGGCCGCCTGGACTGAATCCAACGAGAAGTTGTTTGGTACGGCATCGGCCGATGCGAGCATTCTCGATCCGGACTCGACCGATGATTTGGCCAGTCAGTTGCAGGCAAAGCAGTATTTCCGCAGCTTTGGCGTTTATAGCGCGGCAGCCGCAATTCAGTATCCTGAAGCTGCTTTGATGTCCTCCATGTTCACTTACTACCCAGGTCAGGAAACTTGGGCACTGAAAAAGCTGGCCGGCATTGCGTATGACGAGCTGAGTGAAGGCCAGGCTTTGGTGGCGCATGGCAAGAGCTTTTCCACTTTTGAGCCATTCCGCAATTTTGCAGTGACCCAAGGTGGTTTGACGGCGGCGGGTGAATGGATTGATGTTATTCGCTTGCGCGATGCGCTGGTCGAGCAGATCAAGGTGTCTGTGGTCTCGGCCATGATCAATGCAGATGGCAAGGTGGCCTTCACCGACGATGGTATCCAGATGATTGGCAATGCCATTCGTGCCCCACTGGACCTGAATGTGCGTCGCGGTGGCATTGCTACCGAAGAGCTGGACGAGAACGATCGCATTGTTCCCAGCTATACCCTGAGTCTACCGCGCAGCAGCCAGGTTCCTTTCAACGACAAGGCTAATCGTGTCTTGCGCGACGTGTACTTCACTGCTCGCCTGGCCGGTGCCATTCATGTGTCGGAAATCAAGGGCAGCTTGAGCTACGCCCTGTAATCCAGGAGATTAAGCGCCCCTTCTTGTCATAACTCCAGCCTGGCTCGATGCCAGGCTTTTTTCTTTGGGAGCCTGAAATGGCCTATGAATTGAAAAGCTACGATTCCAAGCAAGTCAAATGTGTGCTGGGCGCACATACTGTCACGGGCCCAGCCGATGACACCTTCATCAGCATTGAGCCTCAGGGTGATGGTGTCAGCAGCTCGGTAGGTGTGTATGGGGATGTATCTCGCTCGATCAGTCATGACCCGCGACACATCATCAAGATCACACTGCAACAAACCAGCCGTTCCAACGATGTGCTCTCGTCCTTGTGCGACGTGGACCGTCTCTCGGGCGGTGCCGGTGCATTTCCCATTCTGATCACGGACCTGCGTGGCAGTACGCTGTTTACCGGTACCGCCTGGGTGCAAAAGAAGGCCAACGCGACGTTTGCCAAAGGTATTGGCAGCCGTGAATGGACGCTGGAGGCGGTGGGCGGCTTTACCAACGGGGGTAACGATTGATGGCCCGCCCAGTGGAAGTGACGGTCAATGACACCATTTTTCTGATTACCCCGATGGATGCGTTTGAGGCGCTGGAGGTTTTTGGCGATTTGCAAAAAGATCTTCTACCTGCAGTGGGGGAGCTGCTGTCTCTGAGTCTGGGGGCGCAAGCGGAGCAGGCCGAAGTGTTGATGACCGGTGCCATTGAAAAATTGTCCGAAAAGCTAAGTGGCCGTCAGCTCAAGCAGTGGACGGATCGTTTGATCAACGCCGACTCCGTAGCTGTGTCGATGAATGGTCGGGACATGCGTCTGGATGCGGCGGCACGTGCGATGGCTTTCAAGGAGTTCACCGATATTCTGGAGCTGCTGTTTCATGTATTGAAGGTGAATTTTGCCTCCCCTTTAGGGCGTTGGCTCAGCCGTTCTGGTGTGGACCTGAGCCAACTGCCGGCAAGCCCGTTGGGAGCTATCAGCCAGAACTCGAAAGAGAGTTCCTGATCTGGCGGCCCGTGATGGCCAGCAAAGTCACCGTCGGCGAGATTCGCCGACGGGAGGTGCTTTTGCTGGATTTGATCAAGTTAAACCACCTTATGGACGCTGAGGCTGCTGCTTTGGAAGCAGCACGCACAGTGAATAAGTAATGACAAATGTCCGTGAAATTGTCGCGAATATGCGCAGCCTGGTGGACTTGTCCGACTTGAAGGCGTATGCGCAGTGGTATCAGCGCCTTCAGAGGGATGCGGTGGACTTTGCGAAGTTGGCCAGGCAGTCCATCGAGCAAAGTCGCGCCCTGAATGCGCTTGAGCGTGGCGCTAAAAACGCCCATCTGGCTGTGGGGAATGTGGTGCGCGGCTTTCGTGGACCTGGGGTGGGAGCTCGCTCTTTGGATCCATCACAAGCTGGCAAGCCGACAGGACCGGGTGTGGCCGGGGGAACGGTATCCGGTTCCTGGGCCGGGGTTATCAAGCAAACCATTGTCAAAAATGTGGGTCTTGATACGGTCAAGGATGTGCTTCTGGCAGGTGACCAGTTCAACCAGGTGCAGGCACAGCTCGCAATGAGTTCTCAAGGTGAACAAGAACACCTGTTTATTGACCAGCGTTTGGTTGCAGATTCCGTGCAGGCGCGCCAGCCGTTTGCGCAAAGTGCCGATTTGTTTCTGCGTATCCATCCGCTTATGCAAAGCCAAGGCAAGGGGGCCCGGGACAGCCTGAATATGGTCGCAGCAACGGGTCTGTCCTTGACGGCCAGTGGCTCTGACCCCCAACAAACCAGCGCTTTTATGGCGCAGTTTGTCAAGGATCTGGCTCAGGGAAAGCTGAGCGGGGAAGGCTTTCAGAACATGCTGGCCAATAATCGGCGTATGTTGACGTACTTGCTTGAAGGCTTGAACAAGACTAATCCTGCCCTGGGAGTCACTCGCCAGAACCTGTTTGAGTTGGCTGAGCAAGGCCTGATTACGTCTGACATGATGGTGTCTGCGCTGGGTAGCCAGTTGAACACCATGCGTGGGGACGTGGAAAAACTGCCAGCTTCCTTGGTCAACTCTTTGACTGAATTTTCGGACAAGCTGGCGCGGGTTAGCGGGGTACTGCAGCAACAGACCGGTGTGATTGATCTGTTGAGTTTCACCTTGAAAGTGTTGGGTGAACATCTTGAGCAAATTGTGCATCTGCTGCTCCTGGTTGGAGCAGCACAGGGCCTGCGCAAGCTGGAAGCCGGGATGGGGGCTCTGCTAGGGAAAGGGCAGTCTGTGACCCAAATGCTGCGTGGCTTGGTCGGCGTAGCGGGGGTATTAGCCAAGGAGCTCTGGGTAGCGGTCCGTCCTTTCTTGCGCTGGATGATTATTGTGGAAGCCATCAGTCTGGTCATTCAGGATGTAATTTCCTGGTTTCAGGGGGGCGATTCTGTACTGGGTTCGATTATTGGTCGATCCGAGCAGTGGCAAGGTGAGATTGAGGCCGTTCGTGGTGCTTTAGTATGGGTCAAGGACTTACTAGGGGGCGGAGCAGAGACTGTGGACTCCTGGATTGAAAAGTGGGGAGCGGTTCTCACCGTAGTGACTGGCCTGGTGCTGTTGATTGGTGGTATTCCGGCCTTGATCGTGACACTGGTTGTATTGATCCTGAGCTACCGCGACGAGATTGTGAGTTTTGCGAAAGACTTTTGGGACACGTTCGTGCTGGCAGCCGAGCAGACTTGGGTCGAGATCAAAGCCACATTCACCCGTATGTTCAACTGGTTTGAAGAGCAGTTTGCCAAAGTGGGAGCTTTCTTTTCCTCCATGGTGCCGGAGTTGCCAAGCTGGGCCACATTGGATGGCGTCAAGAGTGCCTTGGGCTTTGAAACGGCGACTCCCGTATCCAGTACAGGGGCGGCGGGCCAGTACACCGACAATCGCACCATGACGGTGACTGTGCAGACGAAAGACCAGGCCGACAAGATTGTAGATACGGTGGGCCAGGCTGTGCAGCAGTATGGATTTGCCAACTCGAGTCAGGGTCTGAGTGCGCGTGCTCCGTATACCGAAGCCCCACCTTGAGCCTGCTTTTTCTTGCGCCCTTGATGCGCTTTATGCAGACCCGCCGCCACAGAGCGGCGTTTTTTATGGGTGCTCATCATGGCATTTGTAACCTTGTTATTTGATTTGGCTGGCAAGCAAAGCATGCTGGGGAGTATTCCTTTGGATGCGTTGCTGACGGAGGAAACTGAGCTGACTGCCAGCGTCAGCAAGTACGCGGTTGAGGATGGTTCGGTTATCTCCGACCACATTGCCCAGGAGCCTGAGACTTTGAGTCTGTCAGGGGTGATTACCGCTGCCAGTATTTACACGTTTCTGAGTGGTGGCCGATCCAAGTTGATTGCTGCCAAGGATGCAATTCGCCAGATTCATGAACGACGTCAGCCTGTCACTATCGTGACCGGGGCTGATATTTATCAGAATTACGCGATGACCAAGGCAGCGATCACTCGCAAGAATGAAGGTGAAAAGCTGGATGTGGTCTGCAACTTTCAGAAGATTGTTGTAGCCCAGCTGCGAGAGGCTGATATCCCTGCAGACAAGGTAGCACCCTCTGTTCAAGGCAAGGCGGGCCAGACAGGGGCAGCGGGTGGGAAAGTCAGTGATACCCGGTCTCAAAGCACGCCTGCCAGCAATCTGAAAGTGCAAGGAGGGAGTGGGACATGATTGAAATTCCCTTGGCAGACCGGAACAGCTTTGTGATTGAAGCCAGTCTGGAAGGAGCCAGCTACTTTCTGAGCTTCAACTGGAACAGTGAGGCCAAAATCTGGATTTTTGGGCTGCAGGACGCCCATACAAAAAGCATTTTGAATGGTTTGGTACTGGTACCCAACACACCATTGCTGGAGCAATTTCGGCATCTGAATGTGCCCCCTGGAGAGTTCATCGTGGATGTGCAGGATGAAAAACTGCAATTGAATCGAGACTCTTTTTTAAGCGGCCAGGCCAATTTCTTTTACTTGAGCAGGCAAGAGTATGGCGCGCTTCGATAGAACGTACCGATTGTTGGTGGGCCGGCCAGGGGAGAAGGGCGTGGAAATCGCTCCGCCATTGCGCATGAAGTTTGAGGTGAGCAAGGATACCAGCGAGTCTCCGAACCAGATCAGGATCAGCGTCTGGAACTTGAGCCCGCAGACCCGTGAAGCCATTGTGGAGCCCGATAATGTGGTCGCCCTTTATGCGGGTTACGGTCAGGAAGACGGGGCTTTACTTCTGGCTTATGGAACCGTGGTGCAGGGGGCAAGTAGCTTTCAGGGTGCGGAAATCGTGACCGAATTGGAGGTGCTGGATGGTTTTGCCCAAATTCGAGACACCGTCGTCAGCTTGGGCTGTGGTGCTGGTGTTCGGGCCCGGCTGATCATTGAGGATATTGCCTTCCAAATGGGCCTGTCATTGGTGATGGCTGAGGATGCGCCAGATCGTGTCTGGCAAAACGGTTTCAGTTTTTACGGTGCTGCCCGCGTGGCCTTGCATAAAGTTGTGCAGGGAAGCGGCCTCGAGTACTCCATACAGAATGGCGAGTTACAAGTAATTGAGCGTTGTGGAGTAACGCCGCGCAAGGGCTTTGTTCTGTCCGCACAAAGTGGTTTGCTAGGCAATCCGGAACGGATACGGCAGAGCGCCAAAGAAAAGGCGGATAGCAAAGGCAGCGAAAGGACCAAGTCCGAACGCCAGCAGGCCGATGGTTGGCGTGTCACATCCTTGCTGTTGCCCGGCTTGAACCCCGGTGATCTGGTCAAACTGGAAAGTCGCCAGGCAGTGGATTGGTTTCGGGTAGAAAGTCTGAAGCACTCAGGGGATTGGAGTGCCTCCGGAAACTGGCATACCACGATGGAGCTGCTGGATCGGCACGCATCACCTGAAGAGGAGAGGGACAGCTCATGAATCAGCTCATTACGTCTATTTTGTCGGACATTAATGTCTGCTTGCCCGGTGTGGTACAGACCTACGACGGCAAGACCGTGACTGCAAAACCAGCTTTGCCCAAGCAATTGGCCAATGGTCAGACTTTGGCTGCACCGCTGATCGTTGCTGTACCCGTGTGCTGGCCGATTGCCGATGCGGGGCAGGCCATGATTACGGTCCCCCTGAAACCGGGTGATCCCGTTGTTTTGCATTTTTCTCAACGCAGCCTGGAGAACTGGCTATCGGGTTCAGACCAGGCTCCCGACGATCCCCGTCAATTTGATTTGAGCGATGCCTTTGCTACGCCAGTAATGCGCCCTGGCCCGGTAGCGGATACGGAAAATCTGACAGTGCAATATGGTCCTGGCTCGATGAAGCTGGCACCGGATGGCAGTTTGACCGTGCGCGTACCCCGTCAGCATGTTATTGCCCAGGAAACTATTTTTGATAGTCCTGTCACCGTCAACGGCTTGCTGACTTACACCGCTGGGATGGCCGGTTCGGGGGGCTCTGGCAATTCAATCAGCATCAGTGGTGGTGCCAGTTTTGAGGGGGGAACGATTATGCATGACGGCAAGAACATCGGTTCGGACCATCGTCATAGCGGGGTGCAGACCGGCGGTGGCACAACTGGAGGGCCGGTGTAATGACATGGGATCTGCAACTTAATGGCCGCCATGATTTGGCTTTGTCTTCAGAGCAGGATTTGGTTTTGATTGAGGGGGTTGGGCGGATTCGTCAGCAAATTACCATCACTTTGCTGACTTTTCTGGGCGAGTGGTTTCTGGACCAGAGCTGGGGCGTTCCCTATCTGGAAAAAATCATGGTCAAGGCTCCTAATCGGGCTGAGATTGAAAACATTGTGCGCGCCAAAGTGCGTGCCGTCCCAGGTGTGATTGCTGTGCCCATGGTGCAGATTGAGCTCAATGCCATTGCGCGCCGAGCCCGGATCACGTTGCCTGAAATTCAAACAGACGCGGGCCCGCTTACGGTCACCGTCACCCAATAGGATTCTTAAAAATGGCTGATTACGGTGTGACTCCGGAGGGGTTTGTGCGGCCGCGCCTACCTGAGATCCGGATGGAAATCATAGAAGAGCTGCGCCGCAATTTACGTGCTCGCGGCTTGCCTGATGATATGGAAACCCGGCCGGATTCGGTAACGGGGGTGTTGATCGACACGTTTGCCGAGCGTGAAGCGGCTCTGTGGGAAATGGGAGAGGGGGTGTACTACGCCATGTATCCGGGTTCGGCCAGTGGCGCTTCCCTGGACAGGGCAGTGTCTTTTTCAGGGGTGAAGCGCTTGAAGGCAGAACGCAGTCGAGTGTATGTCGTGGCGTATGGCCTGCAAGGCACTCAAGTTCCGGCTGGTGCACAGATTCGTCACCGTAGTACGCAAACGATCTGGCGCACAACCCAGGACCTGATTATCGGTGCGGAGACCGCTGCAGATTTGCGGATTGCTCCGATTGTGCAGTCTTCGACCAGCTATTCGGTAACGGTAGATGGCACGCCCTATGTCTATACCAGTGGCACCCGGGCCACCATGGCTTCTGTCCTGGCTGGGTTGATGGCGGCTTTGGCACCCAGTGGTTTACAGATCGCCAGTGACGGCGCAACCATCCGTCTGGTTGCCGTGGCCACCTTGGCAGTCAGTGTCCAGCTAAGCAGCAACCTGTCTTTCGCAGAGCTTGGTTCGCCTGTGTTGGCAGAAACTGTGGATGCAATCGCCGAGATGGCCGCACCCGGGGACCTGGATTCGATCGTGACACTGGTTCCCGGCTGGACGCGGGTCGTGAATTTGCAGCAAGGGGCAGTAGGACATCAGCGAGAAACAGACGCTCAGTTGCGTGCGCGCTATCGCTTGGGTGTGTTCCGGTTTGGTGCAGCTACGCTACCAAGTATCGGTCCCAACATTCTTAACGAGGTTCCCGGTATTAGTGATATCCGGGTTTTCAATAATCAAACTGATCAAATTGATACCGCCGGACGCAAGCCGCACAGTGTGCATGTGATTGCTGATGGAGGCCTTGATGATGATATTGCCCATGCGATTTATCGCTTCAAGAGCGGCGGCATTGATACCAATGGTGCAGTCATCAAAGTGCTGGACACATCGGAAGGGATCCAACTGATTCAGTTTGATCGGCCTCAGCCTGTATACGTGTGGGTGCGGGCAGTGGTGAGCTTGCTTCCGGTAGACGAGCAGGCCTTTCCGCCCGATGGTTTTGGACAGATAGAGAAAGCTATCTTGGCGACCGGGCAAGAGCACACGATTGGTCTGGATGTACGCCACCAGCGCTTCTTTTGTCTGATTTATGGCACCAAGGGCATTGCGCAGGTGGATCTGAAGCTTGCCCATTCCACCGATCCCCATTTTGTGCCTCGTCCCGCTGATTACAAGGCAGCCAATATTGAAATTGGGGATGCCCAGAAGGCGCTGTTTGATGCCAGCCGGATCGAGGTGACGTGATGAATCTGGAACAAGATCATGCCGATATTGCCTGGAAACACTTTCTGGACCAATACGGCGGCTCCTCAAGGCTGGAGTCTTTGGTGCGAGCCTTGTATGTGCCGCTTGAACATCATCAGCTCAAGGCTTTGCATGACGAGCGTTGGCTGGATGCTGCAGTGGGTCGCCAACTGGATGGCATTGGTCAGATCGTGGGGCAATCTCGCGAGATTGAAAACTCGGTTTACGTGCAGTTCTTTGGCTTTGTCGGTCAGTCAGCTACCGTTGGCTTCGATCTGGCGCGCATTCGCCGTGAACATGAAAGCGAGACATCGGGCTCCAGCAAGCTTCTGGATCCGGAGTACCGGCGAATCCTGTACTGGAAGATCGCCGTCAATAACGGACACGGCACAACCCCGGAAATTGCGGCGGCCTTGAAGACAATTTTTGATGTCTCCCAAGTGCGCATCAAAGATGTGGGTAACGCCAAGCTGAATATCTGGATCAGCGCTCTACCTGGCCCTAACAACCCGTTGATGGCTGATCCTTATCGGTGGGTACCTGCGGCAGCTGGAGTTGGCGTCCACATATTTACCGGGTCCAACGACAAACCGTTCGGCTTTACCAGCCAGGGCTTTTATGGCTTTGGCGTTGGGATGCTTGCACGAGTGATTTGACAACCAATATTGCCAACTACGCACGCGTGTTGGTAGCCACCGCCTTCGGACGGTTTTTTTATGAGGTGTGAATATGGCAGCAGTGAATTTTTATTCTGGCTTCGAGTACAAGTGGGGTCAAACTGGAGGGGTCATTGATCTGCAAGATGATCAATACAAATTGGGCTGGGCCTTTATCGGCTCGACTCCGCCTTCCGTTGAGCAGTTCAACAAACTGCAGCAACTGAACGATGAAAAATTTGCCTGGTTGTGGGGACAGTTCAAGTCAGCTGCCAGTGCGCGCAAGGTCACACTCGGTGCTAATGATCTGCTGGGGCTGAACAAACTTCTGACGGCGGCAACGCCTGATGCGAGCGTGACGGTCAAGGGTATGACAGCCTACGCTAGTGATGCAGAGGCCGCTGCCCGGACGATCAAGACCAAGGCACTGACTCCTTACGGTCTGGGCCTGAACCTGCAGTCCTCGGCTCGTGATACTACCGCCGGAAAAATTCTGACGGTAGGTGCATTTGGCCTGGGCAGAGCGGGCGCTGATACAACGACGGATGCTTGGCCGGCGGAAAATCTGAGTACGCTGGAGGTAGGAGCTGGCATGTATTACGTGCCTAATGCGCAAGGAGCCGCCAGCAACTTGCCAGCCGGTGTGACTAATCAAGGGGTGGTGTTTCACCGTCAGTCGGGTTCCGGTGGTGGCCAGCTCTATGCGTCTTTTGATGGTGAGCTGGCTTGGCGCGGTCGCCGATCCGGAGAGTACACCGCATGGAACCGGGCGCTGGCTGTTGGGGATTATGGCTTGGGCGCAGGCACTGTCAATCCGGCTAATGGCCGAGACAGTGTCAACCCATTTGGGTGGTACTACCAGAACCGTGCTACGACTTGGGGCGGAGGCTCGTTCTTTCTGGATATGCCTTATGGCACGTCCTTGAATGCAGGCTTGCGCCTGTCCACCGATCCTTACACTGATAATTTTTATCTAAACGGTGGAGTGTCGGGTAAGAAGGAATATCGTGCCGCGTGCAAAATCTGGCACGACAAAAACTTTGACCCCGACTCCAAGGCCGATAAATCAGCCTCTATTCCTACGTTTGCCACTGCACCCAAGACTAACGAAGGTCCAGTGATTTACGCAATTGACCGCCAGCAGCTTTTGCAATGGCAAACCATCGGTTCGTTTACCGGTTACGCCAGCCTGAACGTTGGTCGTTTCGTGTGGGGGACATCAAGGGATGCCCGTGCCGATGAAGTGGATGCAATTGGGCAGGTTGTTGCTCCAACCAATACACGCTTTGTGGCCCTGGTCGCCTGGGCAGAGGCAAACGGTCACGTTGTTGCTCCCGGCGACTGGAGGAAGGGAGCGTTTGTGTTTTCCAGAGTCTCTGCAGGCAGTTTCCGTCTACCTGATTTGCGTGATCAATTCATCCGCGCAACCGGAACTGACGCTGACACTGCAAATGCGAGACTGTTAGGAAGTAGCCAAAATGACGCAGTAGAGCGCATAGTAGGCTCAATGAGACTCGCTGAAATGATCGGGGGGGTTCCCTCTACTGGAGTATTTCTAGAGGAGCGAAACCCCGTAGAAAATTCCTACCGTATGACTGGTGCTGGGTTTTCCTCTACAGTTTCTTTTGACTCTAAACGGGTGGCTCGATCGAGCGTGGAAACACGCCCTGTCAACACTTCACTGCACCCTCGCATTCAAATTTGAACGCGAGGATAAAGAGCGGTATTAGTCGGACGGTTTTCACTCGAGGTACGTACTACACGAGAGCTATCAAAATTTATACGGCTCAAAAAATGACCGGTACCAGGAACTGCCCCCTGCGCATAGTGCGTCGCGTTACTGGAGACTCTAAATGGCCCGTTCGATGAGTCGGCAATTAATGATCCAACAATACCCACAATGGGTTGTGCCGTGTCCACTTGCGCAGAACCCAGTCCCCTCTCATTTGCAGTCCTATAGTCACTTTTTTAATTTTTCATGCCACCACGATGTGGCCAGGAGTTTTTTATGTCTTATTTTCAAACTGATGCTCATGGCCTGTTTTGCGGCCAGTCACCTTATCAAGAAAAAGGATTTGGCGATGTTGCTGTTGCTCCGCCTGGCTCTATTCCTGTCGGTAAAGTAGCGCTTTGGGTATCGCGCTTGGAAAAGCTGGATATTCAGTTTGGGGATGAAGGTACCGGGGAGTGGCAACTAGTAGATGACAATCGTCAATCTACGCTTTATACCCCAGATGGGCCTTATACCTTGGGCGAATCCTACTTTGGCCAGACGTATGATGGTCTTGGTGTATTGCCTACCTGGTTGAGTGTCGAGCCTGGGCCTGAGGCGGAGCCAAGCCTGGAGCAACTGCGTGAGCAGCAATTGGCGGTCGTGAATGCAGACTTTGAGCGTGCTGTGCTGGAGCTGACTGCAGGTTATCCGGCGACTGAGCGCTTGACCTGGCCCGTGCAGCAAGCAGAGGCTCTGGCATGGTCCACAGACTCATCGGCAGCGACCCCTTATCTGGATGGCATCGCAGCCGCACGTGGCATTTCCTTGGACGTAATGCGTCAAAAGACGTTGGCACAAGTGCGCTTGTTTTTGCAGATGACCCAGCAATTTATCGGTGTGCGTCAGGGCTTGCGTGATCAGATTGATGTCGCTGCTTCTGAAGCAGCTGTCAAAGCGATTGTTTGGCCGGGATCAGGCACCCAGGCGTAAGTGGTCGGCCTGGGCGCGACCTAGTTTGCTGCGCATCAACTTTTGCGCTAAGTCTCGCCCGCGAGGGTGAAAGTAGCGTTGCAACATTCGGGTATCTCTATGCCCGGTGACTTTGGCAAGCTCGTGGGCGGGGAAAACGTCAGCCAAGCGAGAGGTAGCCTCATGGCGCAGATCGTGAAACCGCAGGTCCAGGAAGTAGGCTCGCACTGGACGTCGGCTGTATTGGCGGCACAAGCTTTCGTAGGCTTTACGGGCGCGTAGACGAGCACGAGCAAAGGCGCGACTGATCGAGCCGGGAGTGATATCAAAAATACGACCGCGCAAAGGTTTTCCCACTAGCCACTTGCGCAGGGCGTCGCGTGCGAACGGTGTTAAAGGTACATAACGAGTATCCCCGTTCTTGGTGTCTTGCAAGGTGATGACCCCATGGGTCAGATCGATTTGTTCACGCGTCAGATTCACAATTTCAGAGCGGCGCATGCCTGTTTCGACGGCCAAGGCAACCACAGTGGGCAGGCAACTGGAGCGGGTATGTTTCAGTATCCACTCGAATTCAGAGCGTGGGCATTCTTCAGCACTGACGCCGTACAGACGAATTTGATTAAACAATCGACGGTCACGCGCATCGTTGACGGCGGGGCGTCGGATTAGTTGAACGGGATTGGCAAGCCAGCTATAGCCCCAGTCCTTGCGCGCCACGGTATAGAGATGCGAAAGCAAGGCCATCCGTCGATTGACGGTTGCTGGCGCGCGGTCTTGCATCCATTCGTCGCGGATTCGTTGCAAGTCTTGCGGGGTAATTCGCGCCAGGTTTCGGTTTACCAGCAAGGTGCTGTTCCAGGCTCGGGTTAGGGAACGCTCCTGGTAGGCCGATTTTTTCAATGTAGACACCTCACTCAGGTATCGCTCCAGGGCCTCTGCCAGTGAAGGGCAGGTACGGGAAAGGCGGCGCTGACGGGTGGCATTCATAAGTAAATCTGTCTTGTAGGCCATATGGCAGGCCGTTTCAACTGTGATTTTCAACAGTTCTTGTCCCTGTGGAGCGGTTGTCCGGCGTTTTTGCGGGTTCTCCTGTTTCGCGATCACGCTTACTCAAGGAAAAAAATGATGTTCGACAACGACGCCGCTCACCTACCCATAAGCACCGGCTCGGCCCTGCTTATTTATGGTTGGACGATGCAGGACTTTGTGCTGACTTTATGGGCGGCTTATGTGGTGATTTTGATTGTGACCAAGCTGCCGGACTTTACTCGTGCGGCCGCGCGGATTGTGGGCGGGATCCAGCGTGCCTGGCGCCAGTTCAAGGAGTGGAAGCATGGATCTGAAGACTAAGCTGGGTGCAGGGGTAGTCTCGGCGGCGATTGCTTTGGTTGCCGCCTGGGAGGGGCGCTCTTTGATCGCCTATGTGGACCCCGTCGGCATTCCGACTATCTGCTACGGCTACACACAAGGAGTCAAGCTGGGTGACATGGCCAGTCCGCAGCGTTGCGACGCCTTGACGGAGCAGGAGGTTCGTCGTGCTTTGAGTGTGGTGGATCGTTCCGTTAGCTATCCCTTGCCGGATGAGGTACGTGTGGCGCTGAGCAGCTTTGTTTATAACGTGGGGGCTGGGGCCTATGCCAATTCGACCTTGCTGCGCAAGCTACGGGCTCGGGATATAGCCGGAGCATGTCAGGAGCTGGATCGTTGGGTCTATGCTGGTGGCCGCAAACTGCGGGGGCTGGAGCGGCGGCGTCAGGCCGAGAGGCAGTTATGTCTATCAAGTCTGCATTAGCAGGGGCTGCTGTTCTGGCAGCCCTTTTTTTATGGGGGGCGCTTTATGGTCAGGAGCAGTATCGCAAAGGCTATGAGCTGGCCCAGGCGCAGACCAGGGCGGCACAGTTGCAGGCCGAGGTTCGTGCGCGCTTGATGGAGCAACGATTACAAAAGGAGGTGGAGGATGTTCGAGTCACTTATCAAATGCAGCTGGATGCGGCCCAGCGTGTTGCTGTGGCTGCTCGCGCCGATCTTGACGGCTTGCACAGCAAGCTCGCCGCCGCCAATGATCGTGTCGCGGCTCAGGCTGCCCGAGCCGGACATGCGCTGGATGCAAACGCCCGAATTGCCAGCCAGCTGCGCAACGTGGTCGGCCTGTGCGCAGAGCGATATACAGAGATGGCAGGAGTTGCTGATGGATACCGGAGCGCTTTAAGCGGTTTGCAGGGGTATGTGTTGGCCTTGAGGAAATAGGGCCCCACGGATGGAAACAGCCCAAGGAGTTAGCGCTTCGTGCGCTTAGCGTTGCAGGCCTTCGGTTTGATAAAACAGTTTCAGGTCGCGAGGGCTGCCTAGTCTGACTTTAGGCAAGGTGCTTGCCTCGAAAATGCTCAAGTATTTGTGGCGATTGGGCGGGGTCACGATGGCGATATGGCGGATCATTTGCCATTTCACACTATCTTTACCGCCTTCCAGGGCTCCACGACGGTTGCGCTCAAACAGGGTGCGCCGGAAGTAGCGCAGCAGGCTGGTAGCGGTGGAGACCTCTAGCACGATGAAACCTGTAGCGCGAGCCAGACGTGGGGCCAGGTGGCGCGTGTAGTTGCCTTCCATCACCCATTGTTCTTGCGCAATAGCCGCCTGGTGCAGCGCAACAAAATCTGCTTCGGGGCGGGGCACCCAGTTGCTATGGGGCAGGTGGTAGAGCTGATCCAGATGCACGGCCGGGATGGCCAGCTTGCGTGCGATCGCGTCAGCCAGGGTGGATTTACCGCTATTGGATGGGCCAAGAATGCAGATGCGGGGGCCTAAGTTCTCAAGAAGGGGCATGGTGCAGTGATGGTGTGATGTCGCGCTTGGTAACAAGGCAAGCCCAACACCGCCATTTTAATTAGAACGCTGATGATATCTGCTGTTATGGTTAAGTTTCAAGCCATGAACAACAGGAGTCACTATGTCTGCTTATGTTAAATTGCGCTCGGCCGTGGCGCTGGCTTTGTTATCAGGCGCGCTGTCGTTTCCTGCCCATGCCCAGTACACGGGCCCGTCGGAGATTGGTCAAACGACGGTTGCGGAGATCCTGAAAAATCCCGTCGATGATCAGGACGTGCGGGTGCAAGGTCATCTGCTACGTCAAACGGCGCACGACAAGTTTCTGTTCTCTGATGGCAGCGGGGAAATCGTGGCGGAGATCAAGGCCAAGCATTTTGCGGGTCAGACTTTGGATGAGAAAACCAGGGTGGAGCTGATTGGCGAAGTCGATACCAGTTCCAAGCGCCCGCCCGAAATTGAGGTGGATTTTTTGAAAGTTGTGGACTGATAGCCCTTGCTTGATGCCCCGTCTTTCTGCTGCCTGATTATCCCCATAGGCGCTGCTCAAATGTGACGCTACACTGGCCGGGTCGCGGTGCAGGCCGCTTTTTATTTTCGTGTCCAGAATGGCTAAGATCCTTCCCATCTTGATGTTGGTCGTCTCCAATGTGTTCATGACCATTGCCTGGTATGGGCATCTGAAATATCCTAATAGCCCCTTGCTGAAAGTCGTGCTGATCAGTTGGGGTATTGCTTTGGTGGAGTACTGCCTGGCGGTGCCGGCCAACCGTTTGGGGCACACCGTCTACAGTGCCGCGCAGCTGAAGACCATGCAGGAAGTCATTACCTTGCTGGTGTTCGTGGTGTTCTCGGTGCTGTATCTGAAAGAGAGCTTTACGCTGAATCACCTGCTTGGCTTCACACTGATTGGTGCCGGTGCGTTTTTTATTTTTTATGGGCCGCTGAAATAAGAGCAAGCCTCATCACCGTTCAGGCATAAAAAAAAGCCTCGCATGTCGCAAGGCCTGAAGCCGGATAAATAGGGAGGTGAAAAATGTTATCCGGTATTTCCATACTACGGATGGGCAGGCTTGCTGACTAGGTTCAAAGCATAGCAGTGAGTAACTATTTGTGGCTCCGAATGTGCTGTTTCTTATGGGCTTTAGAGGATCTGAACCAGGACAGTTTGCTTCCTGGCTCGAAAAAAATGTCCCTGAAATAAATAGCCCCAAGGCCGGAATCAACTCCAACCTTGGGGCTATGCGATCACGTCGTCAGTGCAAAAAGCGCTTGGACGACGTTGCTGCGTGAGTTACTTGCTGACTTGTTCGGACTCTACAACCATGTCCAGAACATCGGCCTTGGACGAGGCGTCTGCAGGCACATTCTTCAGTTCGTAGCGGTTGATACGCAGCACGTTACGAACGCCAGGAGTATGGGTGTAGCCCTCGATGTCGCCGTAGTAGTACATCCAGTCACCCGTGTAGGTCTTGACGCCCGAATCGCTGTACTGGATCTCGCGTACCTTCAGGCACTGGTAGTTTGGAATCAGGGGGTGGGAGCACTTCTCTTTTTGTGCAGCCACTTCCAGGAACACACGGGTAGGCTCGCTGCCGTAACGGGTCGTTGCAGTAGGTTCACCTTTCAGGCGCCATTTGGTGCCGTCTTTAAAGTTCAGGGTAAGGACCGGTGCTGGATTATCCGGTGCGGAATCGGCCTTGGCCATGCTCCAGTCTGTCGCTGTAGGCAACAATTTGCCAACGGCTTGTTCGTTGCGCATCAACTCGGGGTCCGAGCACATTTTCATGGTGCTGACTGGCGAGGTAAAGGTGATTTTGGAACCGCTGATGGTGTAGCCGCTGCCCAGGACATTACACAGATTGTCGACAGACATCATGGTGTCAGTGAAATTCAAGGTGACTTGCTCGCCGCCTGCGCCAGGTATGGCGGGGGCTGGCTGGCCGTCTTTGCCGGTAGTGGCAAACAGACGCCAGTGATAAGCCTGCAGAGAGGTTTCTTTATCCATTTGGCGCTCGGAAGTCGCGGTGTTGCTGTTGTTTGGAGCCGCGCAAGCGGCCAGACCCATTAAGGCCAATGTACCAATCGTCAACTTGAGGGTGTTTTTCATGAGTGGTTTCCTTGATGAGTCGTGGGCTGCATTGGGAGTGTCAGCCCGGGGTTGAAAAATAAAACAATCAGAGTGGGGGTGTTCTGATGGAACGGTCCCACTCCCGATCAAGCTTGGGGTAAAGCTTGTACTTGATTATCCAGACTTTCGCGCAAGGAGTTTGGCAAGGATAGTAAACGTGCCAGCTCGTCCAGATACGCGCGTTCCATATAGCTTTGCTCATCAATGACGATGGCACTGGTCAAGTAGATTTCAGCGGACATCTCGGGCGTTTGCGCCAATTGGGCGATGGCTTGCGGGTCAACCGGTTTGAGCAGTTCTTGCGACAGCCAGAGACGGGCTTGTTCGGGGGCGGCCATTTTGCTGATTTCCGCGTCAATCAATTCGCGCTCGGCATCACCGATATGGCCGTCTGCCTTGGCAGCGGAGACCAGAGCGGCCAGGATGACCATGGCATGGGTATCGGCCGGACCGTTGGAAGCCAGCGGTAGCGGGGCGGCTGGGATCGCTTGCACGGGTGTTGGGGCCGCTTGCTGGCCCGCATTTTGTTCCTGCCAGTTCTGATAGACCTTGACGGCCAGGGCACCCAAGGCAGCGGCTCCGCCGTACGCGGCCATGGAACCGCCCATTTTGCGGAACTTCTTGTTGCCCAGCAGGACGCCCAGAACGCCGCCTACCACAGCGCCGCCACCAAAACCACCGGCTTGTTCACTGATCTTCTTACCCAGGCCGGAGGAGTTCAATTGGCCTTGACCTTGTTTTAGTGCGCTTTGGCCGCTTTGCAGAATTTGTTGCAGCATTTGCTGAAGTGACATGGGATCGCTCTATGAAAGGTAAACAGTAGCTTCGTTATAAACTACTTTATTGTGTGTGCCCGCGTACAATTGTAAGCAGACCTGCCAGAGCAAATCGTTCAAGAAGACGTGTGCGGCACGGGGAATTTGGTATCTTATGCCAGATCAATCCATATAAGCGCGGCTGCGCTGATATCAAGGGGGGAAGGGCTTAACTGGCTCTGCACATTATGAAATTGACTCGAACTGCTTTCGCTTTGTCCGTTGTTCTGGCCGCTCTGGCCGCACCGGCTCAATCACAGGTCAAGATTGGCGTGATCGCCTCGGCCACTGGACCGACCGCCGTGGTCGGTTTGCCGCAGCGCAATACCGTGCCGCTGCTGCCTACCAAGGTTGGCGATCTGACGGTTGAATATGTCTCCCTGGATGATGCCAGCGACCCGAACCAAACGGTGACGCTGTTCAAGAAAATGATTTCCGAGGACAAGATTGATGCCTTGATCGGGCCTACCGGCTCGCCCAATGCCATGAGTCTGATTCAGTTTGCGGCCGATTCGGGCACGCCTGTGCTGGCACCGGTGGGCGCGGCGTCCGTCGTGCTGCCCATGACCGAGCAAAAGAAATGGGTTTTTAAAACGACCCAGAACGACGACATTATTGCTCAGGCCCTGGTCAAGCATATGGTCGATACCGGCGTGAAAACAGCCGGTTTCCTGGGCTTTAACGATGCCTATGGCGAGAGCTGGTTGACCGTGTTCAAGGAACTGGCCGAGGCGAACAATATCAAGATTGTGGCCACCGAGCGTTATGTGCGTTCCGATACCTCGGTAACAGGCCAGGCCTTGAAGATTTACGCGGCCAAACCAGACGTGGTCCTGGTAGCCGGCACTGGCGCTGCGGCTGTTCTGCCACAAGTGACGCTGGTTAAGCAAGGTTACAAAGGGCAAATTTACCAAACTCACGGTGCTGCGCTGCCTGCGTTCTTGAGCCTGGGTGGCGAGCAGGTTGAAGGCACTATTCTGGCGGCCAGCCTGATGTTGGTCTTGCCTGAAATTGCCGATAGCAATCCGTCCAAGCCTATCGCGCAGGACTACATCCAGCGCTATACCGAGCGTTACGGTCAGGCTCCCGCTACATTTGGTGCCAACGTGTACGACGCTGGTCTTTTGCTGGAAAAGGCAATTCCTGAGGCGGCTACCAAGGCCAAACCCGGTACGCCGGAGTTCCGTTCGGCTTTGCGTGATGCGCTGGAGCAAACCCGTGATCTGGTGGCTACTCAAGGTGTGTATACCATGTCGCCCGAAGACCATAGCGGCTTTGACGAGCGTGGTCGCGAGCTGATTACGGTACGTAATGGCCAATGGCATTTGCTCAAGCCTTAAACAGGTTTTAAGGCAGGCATGGAAAAACGCGGCTTAAAGCCGCGTTTTCTGTTTTTCTTGAAGGAAAGTGGAGGGAGGACCGGCTTGCTTAACCAGCCTGGCTGGGAAGGCTGAGCAAAATATGAGGCTCTTCAACTTCAAGCTCAGTTTTCAGGTACTTGGCACCAAAACGGCTGAGCGCCACGATCAGTTTGGCGGGAATGCCATCCAGAAGAATGTAATAGTCCTCCTGGCCCTGCTCAATTTGCTGGACCACATCCGGTTGAGAGCGTTGCCAGCCTGCGCCTCCAAGATGGGTGATTCGTTCGTAAGGGTCCCGACGCATATCTTTCGTGACGTATGCAACCTCGATCATTTGCCACCTCATGAAGTTCTTGTTGGGACCTTCATCATTGGGCATATGATGGCTGACAGCCATTAGGGATTTTACGAACCTTGAGGTTTAGACCTTCAAGGCCTTGACCAGATAGGGATCCAGGTCTGGTTGACGCAGCAACCAGTTCTTGTAGTCCTGTGGTACATCGGCAATGGCCATGCCCTTGTGTTTGCCAAAATGCAAAATGGTGGGAATCCGGGCGTGCTCGGAGAGCTGCCACAACTGTTCCCAGGTATTGATGTTTTGCGTCAGGCCCAGCAAGTATTGCAGGAGTGCCAGGCAATTACGTACATCGGCCAAGGCGCTGTGCGCATTGCGCAGGCGCTCGCGGGCGTTGGCGCGATCAATGTGATAGATCAGGGCGGACTGGCTGTAGCTGTCCAGGCCTGGAATCAAGTGCCGGGCCAAGGCCAGAGTGCAAATCCGCTTGATATTGGGCGAACCGGCCACGCCCCAGTCGTAGTCCACGTTATGGCCAATGATGTATTGGGTGTCGGCAGGCAGCTTGAACTCGGTATGCGACGGGCAGTCTTGCAGCTCTTCGTCGTAAATGTGGTGGGTGGCCAGCGCACCCAGAGAATTGGCCTCATCAGGCCGGTAGCGTTGCTCGAATTCTTCATTGACCAGCAAGAAGACAGGGTCGCTTAAACGCAGCCAGGCTGCCTCGATGACTTGAGGTTTGGCAGTGCCGGTGGTTTCAGTATCAAACAGCAGGGCAGACATACGGGAATCGCTAACAGACAAAGCCGTCATGGTAGTGCATGTGCCCCGCTTTGCCTATACGGGTTTCAGGCGAAAGCCTTCGGGAACGCCCCAGCGATTGGTGCGTAGCAGCCAGTGGGTCTGGCAGCTCAGGCAGCGGTACTGGGTCTCATGAGCCCCGTCAGGAGAGGGAGGATGCTGTCCCAGTAAACGCAAGTCAGCATGCGCTTGGCTAGTACTTAATCCCTGTGGCAAGGTTAAACACGCTTGGCACAAGGGCGAGCCGTAAACTGACGCCATATCACCGCTCCCTGATGTTTTGTTTCGTATTGACACATCAGTATCGGTTTGCTTACGGATAGCGTCAAGTCTTCGTTTGTGGTTCGGCGAAATGATAGGAAAAACTCTGATCCCGACCGGCACGTTTTGCCTCGTACAGGGCTGTGTCGGCCTGACGAAGCAGAGCATGCAGATCCAGCGTGGAGGCTTCCAGAGTCGCGATACCCAAGCTGGCCGTCATGGTCAGTTGCTGCTCGTTATCCAGGGCCAGGGGCCGCAGAGCAATACTTTTGCGGACGCGCTCGGCCACGGCATGGGCTTGGGTGGCGCTGCAGTCGGGCAGCAAGATGCCAAATTCCTCGCCACCCAATCGACCGCACAAGTCTGTATCGCGCAAAGCCAGGGAAATACGCTGGGTGATGGCGCTCAAGGCCAGGTCACCGACATGGTGGCCGTGGGTGTCGTTAATGGGTTTGAAGTGGTCGATGTCCAGAACAATGACGCTGACAGGAACGTGCCTTAGGCGACATTGAGTCAACATGGTCTGTCTTTGCTGATAAAAGGCCTGCTTGTTGAGCAAACCGGTCAGGGCATCGTGGTGAGCCAGCCGCTGGAGTTTTTCCACTGCCTGATTACGGGCTGAGATCAAGCTGGCACTGGTAATGGAGGCGAGTGCAATGGAGGCAATGCCGATGCGCAGCGACAGCAGATCCAGCGAGGTATATAGCTGGCTGGGCAGGAAGTAGACCGGCTGGCTCAGGGCGAACAGTGTCCAGAGCACATAGAACAAGGTCAACAAGGTGGTGGAAAAGAGCGAGTAGCTCAGGGCGCACCACAATAAAGGCAGGACGGGAAAGGCCATGGAGCCGGGGCCGTCAATCAGCAAACTCAGCAAGCTGGTCAGTAATAAGGACAGGGCGGGTGCCAACTGGGCCAGACTCATCAAATGGGGCTCGTTCCAGTACTCCATGAAACGGCGTATGGGGCGGGCCGGGGCAGTCAGGATGACGGGCAAAATAGCGGTGTAGGAGATCATGCCGGTCAGCATCCAGGACAGGATGGCCAGCGACAAGGCTTGAGAGGTATGTAAAGACAGGGCAATGCCGCCTAGCAGGGCGGAAAGGGCACAGGCCAGCCCGTAGTAGGCAGCCAGGGTCAGCATGGCCTGAGGCCGGCGCAAGGACAGGTCCAGCAGCGGATTGCGGGTGATCAGCCAGTATGCCAGCCCGACGCCACTGACATTGGCCAAGGTTAGCAAAAGGGCAATAGGCAGGGGATTGAGGGCGATCAGTTCGGCACACAGATAGGCCAGAACAACAATGACCCAGTTAAGGAACTGGCTGGCCCAATCCGGGCGACGAATGAACAGGCCCAGCAGCACGGCCTCGGCAGGCCAGAAGATGGTCAGGGCGTCGTAATGGCGCAGCTTGGTGCCCAGCAGGGTCAGGATCAAGACCAGGCTGAACAGGAAAAAACGGGAGAGATAGGAATAGCGCCGCGGCGGGCGCAAGCAGGAAGCCTGCTTTGATTTCATATCCGTTGCCATAGGAGCGCACGCTCGTCGTGGACGCTTTACAGCGTCGGATAAGTTTCAAGCCGCCACTATTTTAGGATGAAAGCAGGAATGTTTCTTGCAAATTGTAATTATCTGTTTGCAAATGAAATAAATACGGGGAGTTGGGTTCCGCTCCCCGTATTCATTAGCAGGCAAAGCCTTAGTTCAAGGCTGGCAAAGGGTGGCGCGGAGCCACGTGATGCACGTCCTGCAGGCGGAAACGGAAACGCACGTTGGCGTCCTGGTTCTGCGCGTCTGCCGTATAGGTGGTGCAGCCGTGTACAGGCGAGCTGAAAATCACGGTACCCGCCATGCGAGGGCCGTTCTTGGGTTGCAAGTAAACGGTATCGCCAATGCGAATATCGGTCTTGTTCAAGGCAATATGCTCAGGGCGCGATACCAAACCGGTTGGATAGATATTTTTCATAATTTTTTTCCTTATCGTGTTGCGTCATTACATCGTTTTTTATTGAGATTTGATGACACCATGATGGATCGGTCTCCACACGGAGGCCAAGCCATTGCTATTTCAATGTAGAGCCGCGCTGGTCGAACAAATGTCAGGCAGACGTGCTCTGTGGCAGCATGGACAGCGCCTTATTCGTTTGCCAAGCAAATGGACGGAGCGAGTCCGCTACGATGCAAAAAATAAGTCTGGATGTGGCTGTCGTCGCCGTGGTGAATGAATACCCGCATGTTTGGGGACATGCCAGAAGGTCAAAGGGACCTGTTTTGCGTGGGTACATTCAAAAAAATGTTGATCGCACTTTCTTGATGTAATGGTATGTTGGTGCAATCAATTGACTATTAACTCATAGCTTTGCGCTGTTGTCAAGTGTTGGTGCGAAATAGATTTTCAGAGTCGATGTTTCTGATCCACTTCTTTGCAATCAGTCTCCAAAGCAGGGGCAGGCAGGCGCTCAGCCTGTTTTAGAATAAGTCCCTTAACTTGCCTTTTTTGTTGCGACTCATGATTACCATCACTGGCCTTTTTACCCATCCCATCAAATCCTGTGCCGCCCAGGCCCATCCGCAGGGCGTGGAGGTCAGCGTTGCGGGCCTGGCCTTTGACCGAGAGTGGGTTGTTGTTGACCAACAGGGCGTATTCATGACTCAACGTCGCTGGCCGCGCATGGCCTTGATTCAGCCAGTGGTGCAGGACGGGCGGATTACTGTGCAAGCGCCTGGTATGGATTCTTTGTCCTGGTCTCTGGATGCCCCGGCAGGGGATAACGTCGCTGTGTCCGTGCGTATCTGGAGTTCAGATACCTTGGGCCGGGACGAGGGCGATCAGGTCGCGCAATGGTTTAGCGATTTTTTGCAGACTCCTTGCCGGGTATTGCGTAACCATAGCCGCGCCAGGCGTTATGTACTGACCGAGCGTGTGCGTCCCTGGGAAGAAAAGGCCCAGGGCTGGCGTCAGATTGGTGATCAGATCAACGGTTTTGGTTTTGCAGATGCGCTGCCTTTTCTGTTTACCAATGAGGCGTCCCTGGAAGAGCTGAACCGCCTGGTGCAACAGTCGGGTGAGCAGGCCGTGCCCATGGATCGTTTCCGCGCGAATGTGGTTTTTGAGGGTTTGCCCGCGTATGAAGAGGACTATGTGCTGGGCGTCAGCAGTGAAGGCTTGAGCTTTGCTTTTATCCGCCCCTGTACTCGTTGCCCTATGCCCAATGTGAATCAGCTGACTGGGGATGTGGGTACCCAACCTGGCCTGGCCCTGGCGCAAAGCCGTCAGTTCCCGCAAGGGACCTTGTTTGGCATGCAGGCCATGCTGGTTGAATCCAAACCTCAGAGACTGAGTATCGGCCAGACGCTGGATGTGGAATACAGCTTTTAAGCCTTGAACCACACTGGATCAGGCGTAGTCCAGGGGCAGACGGGTCGTGAACTTGATCTGCTCCATGGCGAAACTGGAGCTGACGTCGGTCAGCTCTATTTCCGAGATCAGGCGCTGGTAAACACGGTCAAAGCTTTTGATGTCAGGCACAACCACGCGCAGCAAATAGTCGGTATCGCCGCTCATGCGATAGAACTCCACAATTTGCGGGATCGCTTCCACCACGGCCGAAAACTGGCTGTACCACTGTTTGTTGTGCTGATTGGTCTTGATGGCCACAAACACCGTCACCCCGACATTCAGCTTTTCAGAGCTGAGCAAAGCCACCCGTTTTTCGATATAGCCTTCCTGCTCCAGGCGCTGTATGCGTCGCCAGCAGGGTGTGCTGGACAAACCCACCCGATCGGCAATTTCCTGGATGGCCAAGGTGGCATCGTTTTGGAGGATCTCCAGAATGTGCTTGTCGAATTTGTCCAGCATAAAAATAATTTCCCAATAATCTTGCTGATTGTAGGTTTTTATTCTCGGAATTCTGCCTGCAATAGCGTGAAAACGCAATAATTGCCCTTGGGCTCTTGCGTAGACTGTTTCCATTCATCTCTAGCGATCTGGATCAGGAAAACAGCATGCAGGACTGCAATTATCAACATACCCGTTTGACCCATGTAGGACGGGACACCAGCGTGTCGGCTGGTTTTGTGAATGTGCCCGTTTGTCGCGGCTCCACGATCCTGGCCGACAATCTGGAACAATGGGCGCAGCGCAAGGAGCCCGATAATCCCTACGCCTCTTATGGTCGCTTCACTAATCCCACCTTGCAAGCCTTGACGCAGGCCGTGGCCGAGCTGGAAGGCGGTTTTCAGGCCAGTTTGTTTCCCTCTGGATTGGCGGCCTGTACTCATGCCTTGTTGGGCATGCTGGAAGTTGGAGATCATTTGCTGATACCGGATTCAGTCTATGGACCGGTACGCGCGTTTGCCCAGCAGGTGCTGGCTAGCCGCATGGGTATTCAGGTGCAGTTCTATGAGCCGTCTTTGGGTGACGGCATGGCCAGCCTGATTCGTCCCAATACCAAGGTGGTGTACGTAGAGTCGCCCGGTTCGGCCACCTTCGAGATTCAGGATATTCCTGCGATTGCTCGCTGCGCACAGGCGGTGGGGGCGTATGTGCTCTTGGACAATACCTGGGCTACTCCCTTGTTCTTCCAGCCCTTCGAGCATGGTGTGGATGTATCCATTCAGGCGGCCACCAAGTATCTGACCGGGCATTCCGATGCCTTGCTGGGAATTGCCACCGCGAATGAGCGTGCCTGGCCGTTGCTGCGCCGTGCTGCACATGATTTTGGTCAGACAGCCGGTCCTGACGATGCCTTTTTGGCGCTACGCGGCATGCGTACTTTAGGTGTGCGTTTGCGTCAGCACCAAGCCAGTGCCTTGCAGATTGCCCGTTTTCTGGAGAATCACCCGCAGGTTCAGCAGGTGTTGCATCCGGCATTGGAATCGCATCCCGGTCATGCTATCTGGAAGCGGATTTCACCGGCTTCTACCGGCTTGTTTGGCCTTGTGCTGGAACCTTTGAACGAAGCGCAGTTATCCTGCTTTTCAGGACCTTGCGCCTGTTTGGCATCGGTCTGTC